>NZ_JAVQLT010000001.1:0-4800000 GCF_051188035.1 Mycolicibacterium sp. Y3
TATCGACGCACTTCCGGGCGGCGTTACAGGTTTCCGGAAATTCTTTCGAGATTCTTTCGGGCCTGGTCAGGCTTCCAGGATTGCTGTCACGCCCTGGCCGCCGGCCGCGCAGATCGAGATGAGGCCGCGTACCGGCTTGCCCGTCTCCTTCTTCTTCTCGGCGAGCTGCTTGGCCAACTGGGCGACGATGCGGCCACCGGTCGCGGCGAACGGATGCCCTGCGGCCAGCGAGGAGCCGTTGACGTTGAGCTTGGTTCTATCGATGGAGCCCAGTGCCTGATCCAAGCCGAGTCGCTCCTTGCAGTACTCGTCGGACTCCCAGGCGGCCAGCGTCGCCAGTACCACCGACGCGAACGCCTCGTGGATCTCGTAGAAGTCGAAGTCCTGCAGGGTCAGCCCGTTGCGGGCCAGCAGCCGTGGCACCGCGTAGGTGGGCGCCATCAGCAGCCCGTCGGGCCCGTTGATGTAGTCGACCGCGGCGGTCTCGCCGTCGACGAAGTAGGCCAGCACCGGCAGGTTGCGCTCGGCGGCCCACTCCTCGGTCGACAGCAGGGCGACGGACGCGCCGTCGGTGAGCGGGGTGGAGTTACCGGCGGTCATGGTGGCGTCACCGTTGCGCACGCCGAAGACGGGCTTGAGCTTGGCCAGCTTCTCCGGCGACGACTCGGGCCGCAGGTTGTTGTCCCGGTACAGACCGAGGAAGCCGGTGACCAGGTCATCGAAGAAGCCACGGTCATAGGCGGCGGCCATGTTGCGGTGGCTGGCCGCGGCGAGCTCGTCCTGGTCGACGCGCTTGACCCCGAACTGCTTGGCGGTGATGGCGGCGTGCTCGCCCATCGACAGGCCGGTGCGCGGCTCACCATTGGTGGGGATCTCCACCCCGACCGCGGCGGGCAGCTTGCCGACCAGCTTGAGCCGGTCCAGGTTGGACTTGCTGCGCCGCAGGCTCAGCAGCACGTGCCGCAGGTTGTCCCCGAAGGCGATGGGGGCATCCGAGGTGGTGTCGACGCCACCAGCGATGGCGGAGTCGTACTGGCCCAAGGCGATTCCGTTGGCCACCGAGATGGCCGACTGCAGGCCGGTGCCGCAGGCCTGCTGCAGGTCATAGGCCGGGGTATACGGCGACAGGGCGCTGCCCAGCACGCTCTCGCGGACCAGGTTGAAGTCGCGGCTGTGCTTGAGCACCGCGCCACCGACCACCATGCCGATGCGTTCACCCTGGAGCTTGAAGCGGTCGATCAGACCGTCCAGCGCCGCGGTGAACATGTCCTGGTTCGAGGCGTTGGCGTAAGCGCCGTCTGAGCGGGCGAAGGGGATCCGGTTACCGCCGAGGATCGCGACGCGGCGAGAATTCGTGTTAGCCATATCCCAATGTTACCCGGCGTTCTTACTCTGGAGTAAGTTAGATCCCATGGCTTCCGATTTGTTCACCCAAGTGGTCAACTCCGGGCCCGGATCGTTCCTGGCCAAGCAACTGGGCGTACCCCAGCCCGAAACTCTGCGTCGTTACCGAGCCGGCGAACCGCCGCTCGCCGGCTCGCTGCTGATCGGCGGTGAGGGCCGGGTCGTGGAACCGTTGCGCACCGCCCTGGCCGGTGACTACGACGTCGTGTCCAACAACATCGGCGGCCGCTGGGCCGATTCGTTCGGCGGGCTGGTGTTCGACGCCACCGGCATCACCGAGCCCGCCGGGCTGAAGGCGCTCTACGAGTTCTTCACCCCGGTGTTGCGCAACCTGGGGCACTCCGGCCGCGTGGTCGTCATCGGCACCACCCCGTCGGAGTCGGCAACCGCGCACGAGCACATCGTGCAGCGGGCCCTGGAGGGCTTCACCCGCTCGCTGGGCAAAGAGGTGCGCAACGGCGCGACGGTGTCGCTGGTCTACCTGGCCGCCGACGCCAAGGCCGGGGCGACGGGCCTGGAGTCCACCCTGCGCTTCATCCTGTCCGGCAAGTCCGCCTACGTGGACGGCCAGGTGTTCCGGGTCGGCGCCGACGACTCGGTGCCGCCCGTCGACTGGGACAAGCCGCTGGCCGGCAAGGTCGCCGTGGTGACCGGTGCGGCCCGCGGTATCGGTGCGACCATCGCCGAGGTGTTCGCCCGCGACGGCGCCGCCGTGGTGGCGGTCGACGTGCCGCAGGCCGAGGAGGCGCTCACACAGACCGCCAAGAAGGTCGGGGGCACCGCGCTGGCGCTCGACGTCACCTCGGCGGGAGCAGTCGACGCCATCATCGCGCATGTCACCGAACATCACGCCGGCAAGGTGGACGTCCTGGTGAACAACGCCGGCATCACCCGCGACAAGCTGCTGGCCAATATGGACGAGGGTCGCTGGGACGCCGTCATCGCCGTGAATCTCCTTGCGCCGCTGAACCTCACCGAAGGACTGGTCTCTGCCGGTGCGCTCGGCGAGGGTGGCCGGGTGATCGGCCTGTCGTCGATGGCCGGTATCGCCGGTAACCGCGGCCAGACCAACTACGCCACCACCAAGGCCGGCATGATCGGCATCGTGGACGCACTGGCGCCGTCGCTGGCAGAGAAGGGCATCACCATCAACGCGGTGGCACCCGGATTCATCGAGACCAAGATGACCGAGGCGATCCCGCTGGCCACCCGCGAGGTGGGCCGGCGGCTGAACTCGCTGTTCCAGGGCGGCCAGCCCGTCGACGTCGCCGAGCTCATCGCCTACTTCGCCAGCCCGGCGTCGAATGCGGTGACCGGCAACACGATCCGGGTCTGCGGGCAAGCCCTGCTGGGGGCGTGACGATGAGCGCTTGCGCGAAGAGCAGGAGGCACTGAATGAGCGAGCAGCCCAACGGCCTGCTGAACATGGCGCGCGCGGTGGCCGGCGCGCTGCCGTTCGTGCCGCGTACCGGTGGGCTGCCGGACCGGACGGTGCACGTACCCGATGTGCGGATCGACGCGGCCAACGTCGCGGCGTACGCGGGGGTGACGGGTCTGAAGTTCGGCGACACCGTGCCGCTGACCTATCCCTTCGCGTTGACCTTCCCGACCGTGATGTCACTGGTCACCGGGTTCGATTTCCCGTTCCCCGCAATGGGTTCGGTGCATGTCGAGAACCGCATCACCCAGTACCGGCCCATCGCGGTCAGCGACGCCCTGGACGTGGCGGTGCATGCCGAGAACCTGCGCGAGCACCGCAAGGGCCTGCTCGTCGACATCGTCACCGAGATCAAGATCGGCAACGACGTAGCGTGGCACCAGGTGACCACATTCCTGCACCAGCAGCGCACCAGCCTGTCCGGGGAGCCGCGCCCCGAACCCGCCAAGCAGCCCAAGCTACCGCCGCCGAATGCGGTGCTGTCGATCACGCCGGCGCAGATCCGCTCCTACGCCTCGATCGGCGGCGACCACAACCCGATTCACACGAACTCGTTGGGCGCCAAGTTGTTCGGTTTCCCGACCGTGATCGCACACGGGATGTACAGCGCCGCAGCGGTGCTGGCCAATATCGAGGGTCAGCTGCCCGATGCGGTGAGCTACACCGTGAAGTTCGGCAAGCCGGTGCTGCTGCCGGCCAAGGCCGGGTTGTGGGTGGACCATGACGCGGACGGCTGGAACCTTGCGCTGCGCCACCTGAAGAAGGGCTACCCGCACCTGACGGCGACGGTACGGCCGCTCTAGTTCGCGGGCCACGCGTTCAGAAGGTGACCAACACCAGGACGTAGAGAATCGCCACCGACGACGGGTCGAGCAGTCCCTGTCCCAACACCGGGTTCGGCTCATCGTCGATGGCGCGCTGCGCCAGTGCGGCGCGCGTCGCGTACCAGCAGGTGGGACACATCTGCCCGAGTACCGCGGCGGGCGCACCGGTGCCATCGATCAAAGTGTCACCGTCTGCGGCCACCGTCACCGAGTTCGAGTTCAGCGCGTCGAGTTTCTCGCAGATCAGCTTCCGCATCGCCGCCCCGGCACGGGAGAGGTCGGCCATGACCGGCTGGCCCAGCCTGTCCCGTTCGTCCCGGGCCACGCGCAGGAGATACTCCTGCCCACCGGAGAGGTTCGCGCTACGCCCGAGCGGCAGCGCGGTGTTGATCATCGCCAGCATCGACGACTCCCGACGCGCGGCGTGGTACCGCGCGATCTCCGCCACCATCCGCTCGTCGTCCAGCCGGCCGGCCTCCGCGTCGAGCAGATGGCGATCCTCGTCCGCGTGGTAGTGCGACGGCGACACCTCGGGTAGCAAGCGCTGCAGCGCTTCACTGTTCCTGTAGTCCGCCAGTATCTCGGGAAACGACATGATCTGCCGGGCAGGCAGGAAGACGCCGGTTTCGAAGGCGTCGCCGGGACGGGACAGAAACCCGTCCAGCCCACGCTTGTTGGCCATGAGACATCCCCTCGCATGTCACCAGCCCGCCCTCCGATGAGGGCAGGTCATGCAAGGTGTAGTCGGAGATCGGAACCGGAACCGAACGGTGATCTACGGCACAGTGTTACGCGGTGTCGGCAGCCTTGTCCGCGGACGGCCGCCCCTTCAGACCGCGCCAGAACAGGTTGATCATCAGCTCGGTGGCATCCTGCACATCGGCGTCCCCGGTGCTGACGCGGTCGGCGATGGCCTCACCGGCGCCCACCAGTGCGACGGCCATCATGTTGAAATCCGCGTCCGGCTCCGGGTTTCGGGTGCCCGACTGCAGCAGCCGGCCGACCAGATCGATGATCCGCTCGCGACCCTCACGCACCGTGTGGGCGAACGCCTGCGAACTGGTGGCCTGACTGTAGAGCACAATCCAGGACGACCGATTCTTGTCGATGTAGCCGAGGAAGGCCCCGACCGCGTTGCGCAGCATGTCTTTTGGGCTCAGCGTGAAATCGATGTCACCGCGGACCACCTCGACGAACCGGTTGAGCTCCCGGTCCAGGCAGGCGCCGAACAGTTCCTCTTTGGAGCCGTAGTAGAGGTACAGCATCGGCTTGGAGATCTGGGCCTGGCCGGCGATGGCGTCCATCGACGTCTCGTGATAGCCGTTCACCGAGAACATCTGCACAGCGGCGTCGAGCATCTGCTGCTCACGCACGGCGCGCGGCAATCGCTTCGTTCCACCTGCCATCGGACCAGCGTAGGCAATGGTGCGGTCAGGACAGTAATTCGCCTCGCCGCTGCTCCTCCCAGAGCGCCATCCTGGTTCTGGCCGGCTCGCCGACGGCGTCCATCACCAGCGGCACCAGCAACTCGGTCAGCAGGAAGCCGGCCGCCATGCTCTGGTAGGTGGTGCCGACCGAGCTCGAGGCAGCCAGCACCACCTCGGCGTCCGGGGCCACCGGGCAGGCCAGGTCGTCGGTGATGAGCAGCACGGTGGCACCGGCCCGGTGCACACGACCGGCCAGTTCAGCGGCGCTGCGCTGATAGCGGTGAAAGTCGAACAGCACGAGCACATCGGAGCGGTCCAGTTCCAGCAGCGCCCCCAGGTCACGGCCGGTGGGATCGCCGAGCACGCGGATACCCGGCCGCAGCTGCTCCAGATGCGCCGCCAGATGGGCAGCCAGCAAATGCGAGAACCGGCCGCCGTGGAAGTACACCGTGCGGTCGGTGTCGGCGAGCAGCCGGACGGCCGCCTCCACTGCCGCGGCGGGCAACTGCGTCAGTGTCTCGACGGCCCGATCGCTCTGGGCCCGGCCGTGGTGCAGCAACCGGTCCAGCAGACTGCCCGCCGGTGGGGCGTCGGACACCCGGCTGATGGGCCCGCTGGACTGGGCCGACAGTTCGGCGCGCAACGCCACCTGCAGGTCGGCGAACCCGTCGTAGCCCAGTGACTGCGCGAACCGCAGCACCGTGGGCGGGCTGACTTCGGCCCGCTGCGCCAGCCTGGCCGCACTGGCCAGCCCCGCGCTCGGATAGTCGGCCAGCAGGGCGCGGCCGACCCTGCGCTCGGCCTTGCTGAGCATCGGCAGCGCCGCGCTGGTCCGTGTCGCCACGGACTGCGGAGGCTGCGGGTCGGCGGTCACGCCTGTCAATCTGCCATGACCGGCACCGTCGTGATCACCTGGTCATGCAGGGAGATCGCATTGACGCTCTCCGGCGGCAGTGGTTGCCAGTCCAGGTCGCCGAATCCGGTGGAGCCGACGATCAGGGCGCCGGTCGCCGAGCGGGCCCAGCGCAGTCCGAAGTAGTCCTCCAGGTGCTCGGCGGGCAGATCGGTGACGCTGATCTCGGCGACATCCTCAGCCGAGAGGATGCTGCGGGCGTTGGCGTGCACGGCGATGAGTTGTCCCTCGCCGAGCAGCAGGGCGTTGAGGCTGGCGTCCGGATAGTGGGCGCGGACATCGGCCACTGCGGCGCGCACCGCCTCGACGAGATCGGGGGTCCGGCGCCGGTGCGCGCGGATGATGCCGAAGTACTTCTCGCTGTCGGTGGTGCCGCGCAGCGATGCGGCGATCTCCGGTTCGAGCAGGGTGTCCAGGGCATCGCCCGGCTTGATCGAACCGTTGTGCGCCATCGCCAGACCGTCGGCCACGAAAGGGTGCGAATTCTCCGGCCGCACCGCCAGACCGCTTGTCGCCCAACGCAGGTGCACGATACTGCCGGTCGAGCGCCAGTCCTGCATGTACGCGGGGAAAGCCTGATCGCGCACCGCACTCTGAGCGCTGACGTGCACGCGCGGCTCTCCTTCGCCGCCGGCGGCGATACCCCAGCCGTCGCCGTGCACCTGGGTGAGCGCCACGAAGTCCTTCAGGACGTGCGCACCCACCGCCTTCTCGATCGAGATCGGCTCAGCGCAGACCACACCCAGCAAGCGACACATGGCTTCCCCCTATCCGAGAATATTTTATGAATATTTCTTCGATACGCGCATCTTAAAGATTCTGAAACATTTATGACATAGCGTTCCCGCCGAACCACTACCGAGGGAGGTCGTCGATGACAGCAGACAGCGAGCGGGAACTCGTGGATCGGCTGCGCGCCGACGACGTCGCCCTGGTGGCCGGTTCGATGACCGACCTGGCGGGCGTCACCCGAGCCAAGTACGTGCCCGTGCACCGACTGGGCGCCTTCGTCCGTTCCGGTATGGGGGTGTCACCGTCGTGGAGCGTGTTCTGCGTCGACAGCGGTATCGCCTTCACCCCGGATATCGGCGTCGTCGGTGATCAGCGGCTGCGGATCGACCCCGCCGACCTGCACCTGATCGGTGACGGAATCGCCTGGGCACCGGCCCGCCTCGGCGATCAGAACGGCGACGCCGCGCCCCTGTGCACGCGCTCGCTGCTCGGCGCCGCCGAGACCGCCCTGGCCGGACACGGCCTGACGGCGCTGGTCGGCGCCGAACTGGAATGCACCATGCTCACCGAGGACGGCGGCCATGTCACGGCCGCACCCTGGTCCCCCTACGGCATCCGCACCTCGCTGCACCACGCCGCCTTCCTGACCGATCTGGCCGCCGACGCCGACCGGGCCGGGCTGGCCTTCGAACAACTGCACACCGAGTACGGCCACGATCAGCTGGAGATGTCGCTGCCGCCCGCCTCGCCGGTGGCCGCCGCCGACGCGGTCATCCTGGCCCGCATCGTGATCGGGCGCACCGCAGCCCGGCACGGCATGAAGATCTCCCTCTCACCCGTCCCGTTCTTCGGGGAGGCCGGTAACGGCGCACACCTGCACCTGTCCCTGGCCGACGAGCAGGGTCCGCTGTTCTCCGGCGGCAACGGACCGCACGGGATCCGGCCCGCAGGTGAATCCGCCATCGCCGGTGTGCTGGACACGCTGCCCGATCTGCTGGGCGTGTACGCCGGTTCGGTCCTGTCGGGCACCCGCCTGCAGCCCGGCAACTGGGCGGGCGCGGCACGCTGTTGGGGTCTGGAGAACCGCGAAGCGGCCGTCCGCTTCGTCGCCGCCACCCCGGGAAACCCGCACGGCGCCAACGTCGAACTGAAGATCATCGATCCCAGTGCCAACCCGTATCTCGCCGTGCTCGCCTTCCTCGGCAGCGCCCTGCGCGGGATCGACCGGAAACTGCCGCTGCCCGACGAAGTCGCCGAGGATCCCGCGGGCACCGTCGAGGCACTGCCCGCCGATCAGGGCACCGTGCTGGACATCTTCGAAAGATCAACGGTCGCAGCCGAACTTCTCACCCCGGCTGTCGTCGACGCCCTGGTCGCCGTTCGCCGCTACGAACAGCGCACCTTCGGCAGCCGCCCGCTGACCGACACCATCGCAGCGCTGCGACTGGCCTGGAGCTGCTGACCCCCATACCGCCGAATTCCTGGAGGAATCGCATATGAGCACCGAAACACCCACCGAAACAGACCAACTGCCGCGACGGCGGCTGCCGTTCTGGGTGGCACTGGCCCTGTCCGTCGCCACCGTCGGGCCGACGCTGGCCATGTCCGGTAACGGTCAGGGCCTGATCGCCACCGTCGGCAAGGCCCTGCCGCTGGTCTTCGTCATCGGCCTGATCGGCGTGTCACTGGTCGGCTACAGCTTCGTCCGGCTGACCCGCCACCTCAACCACGCCGGCTCCGCCTACGCCCTGGTCGGCGGCACCGTGGGGCCACGAGCCGGCTTCTTCTCCGGGTTCGCGATGCTGGGCGCCTACGTGGGCTTCTGCATCGGCACACTGGCCCTGACCGCGGCCTTCACCAACGCCTTCATCGCCCAGCTCCAGGCCGGCAGCGAGCACCCCTACCAGCTGCCCTGGCTGGTGCCCGTGGTGATCGGTGCCGTGATCTCGGTGCTGCTGGCCGGCCGCGACGTCGCCCTGCTGGCCAAGATCCTGCTGGCCATCGAGGGGGTCGGCATCCTGGCGATGGTGGTCCTCGTCGTCGTCATCTTCGCCCGCGGCGGGGCACCGTCCACCGGGGTGGACTTCAGCGTGTTCTCGTTCTCCGGCAGCGGTGTCTCCGCGTCCGCGGTGATCTCCGGTGTGGTGGCGGCCTTCCTGTCCTGGGCCGGGTTCGAGGCGTGCGCATCGATGGGTGAGGAGACCGACAACCCCGGCCGCAACATCCCGCGCGCACTCGGCGGCACCCTGATCCTGACCGGTGTGCTGTTCGTCGTCGTGATGTTTGCCCAGGTCATCGGATTCGGCACGGACCAGGCCGGTCTGGCCGCCTTCCAGGGATCCGGCAACACCCTCGGCGATCTGGGCAGCACCTATATCGGCCAGTGGTTCAGCCTGCTCATCATCTTCACCGCCACCGTCGCCGCATTCGGCTGCCACATGGCCACCGCCGCCACCTCCGGCCGCATGCTCTACGCGTTCGGCCGCGACGGATTCGGCCCGCGCGCGCTGGCCCACATCCATCCGGCCACCGGCGGCCCGCGCCGGGCCACCTGGCTGGTGGTGGGCCTGGCGCTGGTGGTCGACGTGATCTGCGGGGCGGTCGGCTGGCCCGACATGGGCACCGGGAACCCGGCCATCGACACGTACTTCCTGTTCGCGGTGGCGGGTTCGGTGTGCCTGATGGTGTGCTACCTGCTGGTCGAGATCGCCGCGGCATGGTTCGTCGGTGCCCCCAGGTTCCTCTCGGTGCACGGCGGGCACGGCAAGGTGGCCGGCCTGGTGCTGCCGTTACTGGGTGCGGTGGTGATCGCGGTGGTGCTGTGGTTCAACGTCAAGGACGCCGAAACCTGGACGGCGGCACCGCTGCTCGGCCTGTACTGGTGCCTGGTCGGACTGGTCATCGCGCTGGCCGCCTCCGGTATCGCCAAACGGGTCGGTGAGTCGCTGACCGCCGAACTGCAATTGCCGGGTGCGCAGTGACGACGCTGTACCAACGCGACGACGCCGTCATCGCCGGAATCGAGAAGCTGCGGTTCTTCCCACTGGAGGTGGTGTCCGGGCACGGCAGCACGCTGGTCACCCCGGACGGCCGGGAACTGCTGGACCTGTCGGCCACCTGGACCGCCTCCGGGCTCGGCCACGGGCATCCGGCGGTCGCCGAGGCGGTCAGCAGGGCGGTGCGCACCGCACCCGGTTCCGGTGGATTGTCTGCGGTGCACCCGGATTCGGTCGGGCTGGCCGAGGATCTGCTGGCACTCGTGCCCGGCACCGGTGAGCGCCGGGTCTACCTCGGGCACGCCGGATCCGATGCCAACGACGTCGCCCTGCGGGCGTGCCGGCACGGCACCGGTAGACGCACCGTGCTGGCCTTCGAGCACAGCTACCACGGCGGGGTGGGGGTGGCCATGGGTGTCTCCGGCGTGCACGTCGACGCCGGCGTGACACCCGACCCGGATGCGGTCTTTCTGCCCTACCCCAACCCTTTCCGGCCGCATGGGCCTGATGACGTGGGAACCTGTCTGGCGCTGGCCGAGCAGCACATGTCCCAGGGGCAGATCGCCTGCCTGATCGTCGAACCGATCCTGTCCGACGGCGGCCTGGTGGTGCCGCCGGACGGTTTCCTGGCCCGGCTGCACCAGCTGTGCCGGCGGTTCGGCGTTCCGATGATCTGTGACGAGGTGAAGATGGGACTGGGCAGGCCCGGCACCCTGCACGCCTTCGAACACGACGGGGTGATGCCCGATATCGTCACGTTCGGCAAGGTGCTCGGCGGGGGTCTCCCGCTCTCGGCCGCGGTCGGTCCGGCCGATCTGCTGGACCACCCGCCCGCCGCGGCACTGCTGACCACCGCGGGCAATCCGGTGTGCACGGCCGCCGGGCGCGCCGTGCTGGCCACCATCGTCGAGGAGCAGCTCGCCGAGCGCGCCGCGAAAGTCGGTGCGGTGCTGACGGATGCGCTGCGCGCACTGGACACCGACCGGATCGGCGACGTCCGCGGGCGCGGGCTGGCCATCGGGGTGGAACTGGTAGACCCGGCGACCGGGGACCGCGATCCGCGGCTGGCCGCCCAAGTGGTGTACCGGGCATGGGAACTGGGTGCGGTGGTCTACTACGTCGGCGGCAATGTCCTGGAGGTGACGCCGCCGCTGGTGCTCACCGAGGACGAGGCCCTGCGCGGCGCCGAGATCATCGGAGCGGCCATCGCAGATGCCGCAACGGGTAGCGTCGACGCCGAGGAGGTGGCCCGTTATGCCGGCTGGTGACGTCATCGACGTGTTCGATCGCGTGCAGGTGCCCGAGAAGCTGGCCGACCATCTGCGCACCGTCGAGCTGGTCGACCACCACGTGCACGGGGTGTTCAACGAACCCGTCGACCGGGCCGGATTCGAAGAGTCCATCAACGAGGGCTCGACCGACCCCATCCCCGGGTTCATGACCCAATTCGATTCTCCGCTGGGTCTTTCCCTGCGGCGCTGGTGCGCGCCACTGCTGGGCCTGGATGCCTTCGCCGATGCCGACACCTATTGGAAGCGACGCGCCGAACTCACCCCCGGTGAGCTCGCGGACGTCTTCCTGCCGCCGGCGCGGGTCGCCCGCTGGGTGGTGGACACCGGATTCAAGGGCGATCTCATCTCGACCCCGCAACGCCTCACCGAACTGAGCGGCGCCCCGTCCTCGGAGATCCTGCGTCTGGAACGCCTCGCCGAGGATCTGCTGGAGGCGGGTACCGCGGCCGAGGCGTTCCCGGATGCGTTCCGCGCAGCACTGACCGAGGCGGCGGCCAATCCGGAGATCGTGGGCACCAAGACGATCGCCGCCTACCGCACCGGATTCGACATCGACTGGTCACGTCCGTCGGATACACAGGTCATCGAGCATGCCCGCGCGCTGGCCGCCCGGCCGTCCACACGGGTGGACAGCCCCGTGCTGATCGCCTTCGGGGTACACGAGGCCGCCGAACGACAGCTGCCGATCCAGGTGCACGTGGGGTTCGGTGACCGCGACCTGGATCTGCAGCGCACCGATCCGCTGCTGTTGCTGCCGTTGTTGCGCACCATGATCCCCGTCCCGGTGCTACTGCTGCACTGTTACCCGTTCCACCGCCAGGCCGGCTACCTGGCCCAGGCCTTCGACCACGTGAATTTCGATGTGGGCCTTGGTATCAACTACCTCGGGGTGCGCTCGACCGCACTGGTGGCCGAGGCCATGGAGACCGCACCGTTCGCGAAGCAGCTGTACTCCTCCGATGCCTTCGGACCACCCGAGCTGCACCTGCTCGGATCGGTGCTGTGGCGCCGCGCGATGGGTCTGGAACTGGGCGGCTGGATCCAGCGCGGTGACTGCACGGTCGAGGACGCGATCCGGATCGTGGACATGATCGGCGTCCACAACGCCCGTCGGGTCTACGGGCTTTGAATCATTCCGGGGCACCGCTTTTCGACGAACTGCGCCGATTCGTCGAACGCGATCAGGCACCGTTCTACAGCCCGGGGCACAAGGGCGGACGCACCATGGACCCGTGGTTCCGCGCGAACATCGCGGCGATCGACCTGAACAATCTGCCCGACCTGGACACCCTGCACTGCCCGGAGGGGCCGATCGCCGACGCCGAACGCCTGATCGCCGACGCGTGGGGTGTGGGCCAGAGCTTCATCATGGTGCAGGGGTCCACCGGCGGGAACATCGCGGTGGCCCTGTCGGCGCTGCGTCCCGACGAACCCGTGCTGGTGCAGCGGAACGCCCACAAGTCGGTGCTGGCCGGGCTGGTCCAGTCCGGCGCCCGGCCGGTGTGGCTGGAACCGCAGTGGGACAGCCGATTCGGTGTGGCGCACGGCTTGGACACCGAGGTGGTGGAACGGGGCCTGACCGACAGCGGCGCGAAGGCCCTGTGGCTGTTGCACCCCACCTACTACGGCACGACCGCCGATATCACCGCCTTGGACGCGTTGTGCCGGCGGTTCGGGGCCACCCTGCTGGTGGACGGCGCGCACTCACCGCACTTCGCGTTCCACGACGATCTCCCACCGGCCGCCGAACGCTCCGGCGCCGCGGCCACGGTGCAGTCGGTGCACAAGATCCTGTCGGGGTTGAGTCAGGCCGCGGTGTTGCACATCGATCCCGAACGACTGGACCCGGCGACCGTACGCCGGGCACTTCAGCTGGTACAGACCACCAGCCCACATTTCGCCATCATGGCCTCCATCGATCTGGCCCGCAGCCAAATGTCTTGTCATGGGCGCGATCTGCTGACGGAGACGTTCCAGCGGGCGCGGCGGACGGCGCAGCGGCTGGCCTCGATACCCGGACTGCAGGTGCTCCGCGGCTCGGACGCCACCGGCCCGGGCACCGGGTTCTGCCACCTCGACGAGACCAAACTGCTCATCGGCACCAGCGGGTTGGCGGCCGACGCCCGTGAGGTGATGGCACGGCTCAACCGGGTGCACGGTGTACAGCCGGAACTGAGCGGACCCGGGCATATTCTGTGCATCACCACCATCGGCAACACCGAGCGCGATATGGACCGGCTGGTCGACGGTTTCGCCGAGGTCTGCACACACGCCGGCACCCGCACCGGCGGCACCGACGCCGGACTGGTCGACGATCTGCTGGCGCTGCGCGCCGAACCGGTGCTCACTCCCCGCGAGGCGTTCTTCGCCGCCGACGCGACCGTCGCGCTGACCGACGCGACCGGCCGGGTGGCGGCCGAGGCGATCACCCCGTACCCGCCCGGGATCCCCCTGGTGATGCCGGGTGAGCGATTGACCGCCGACGCGGTGGCCTTACTGCGCACGCTGCGGACGTCGGGCACCCCGATCAGCGCGTCGGACCCGACGCTGGACCACGTCAAAGTGGTGCGCTGAGCCGGCTCAGATCGTGATGACCCCGCGGTACCGGGCGTGGCCCTGTTCCATGGCGGCGTAGGCGTCGGCCGCCTGTTCCAGCGGGTATTGCTGAATCTGGGCCCGGATACCGTGCAGCACAGCGAAGTTCATAGTGTCCTCGACATCGGCCGCGGTCCCGGACGGGTGCCCGGCCACCGTCAGCGCCGGGGTGATGAGGTCCAGTGGGCTGATCGGCAGGGGGTCCGCGGACACCCCGATGACGATCAGTTCGCCGCGCGGATTCAGCCCGCCGACCGTCTGGCCGATGGCGGTGGCGTTGGCCGCGGTGGCCAGCACCACCGCGACACCGCCCAGCGCGCGCAGCGACTCGCTGACATCGCCGGCCTTCGAGTCGACATAGTGGTGCGCGCCGAACCGACGGGCGTCGTCGGCCTTGTCCTGGCCACGCGCGACGGCGATGGTCTCGAAGCCCATGGCGCGCGCGAACTGGATGCCGAGGTGCCCGAGCCCGCCCACCCCGAGCACCGCGACCCGGTCCCCGGCCACCGCATGTGTCGACCGCAGCGCGTGGTAGACGGTGACGCCGGCGCAGCTCATCGGCGCCGCGTCGACGAAGGACAACGCCTCCGGAATCCGGGCCAGCGCAGTCGCCGGCGCCGTCACCGACTGGGCGTATCCGCCCGGGTACTGCCAGCTGGGCACCTGACCGTTCTCGCAGTGGATGAACTGACCCTTGCGGCACTGCCCACAGTGATTGCAGTTGCCGCCGAACCAGCCCACCGCCACCCGATCACCGACAGCGAAACCTTCAACACCCGAACCGATTTCGGCAATGGTGCCGGCGATCTCGTGCCCCGGGGTCAACGGCCACGACATACCCGGGAAATGACCGGCGACGAACTCGCGGTCGGTCCCGCACACTCCGCACGCCTGCACGGCGATACGCACATGCCCGGACGGCGGCGAGGACGTCTCCACCTCGACGAGCTCGAGTGACCCCTGGGCCGCAGGGACGTGGACGGCGCGATGTGTGGTCATAGGTGAATCCTGCGACGATGTCGCGTGTCGCGCCAGCGAAACGGAAAGGTTGTCAGGTCAGCACTTCATCGCGGCGAGACGCCGCAACGACGCGTCCACCGCCGGCACCGCGAGCTGGCCCGCGTTGACCGACTTCTCCAGATGATCGAGGACGGCCGGCACCTCGCCGGTGGTCACCCACAGCGCGATATCGGCCCCGGCCTGCAGCGCGCGCAGGACCGCCTCGGCCACGCCGTACCGCGCGTTGATGGCCGCCATGCTGGACAGGTCGTCGGTGAAGACGACGCCGTTGAAACCCGGACCGCCGTAACCGCCCGAGCGCAGCAACGCGTACGCCGGACCGCTGAGGCTGGCCGGGTCGCTGCCGGTCAGCCCGGGCACCTGCAGGTGTCCGACCATGACCGCGACACCGGGCAACGTGGTCAGGGTCTGATACGGCACCAGGTCGTTCGCCTTCAACGCGTCCAGCGGCGGCGTGGTGACCCCACCGGTGTGCGAGTCGCCGGACCCGTGGCCGTGGCCGGGGAAGTGCTTGAGTACCGGCATGACACCACCGTCGTGCAGGCCGCGGGCGTACGCGCCGGCGTACTCGGTGACCTTGGCCGGATCCGAGCCGAAGGACCGGTCCCCGATCACCTCGTCGTCGGCCTCCTCGGTGACGTCGACGACGGGAGCGAAATCGACGGTGATGCCGAGGTTGCGTAACGCCTGACCACGCTGCAGCGCGATCTGGTACACCTCGTCGGCGGTCTTGGTCGCGGCCAGCACCCGCGGCGAGGGCTGGGCCCCGATCAGGTCGGCGAGCCGCGATACCCGGCCGCCTTCCTCGTCGACGCTGACCGCCAGCGGCAGGGCGGACGCCGCGCCGGCGATGTCGGCCAGCGGCGCACCGAGGATGGACTTGTCGGTCCAGCTGCCGATGAAGATGCCCCCGACGTGATAGTTCGTCACCACCGCCTTGGCGTCCGCGGCGTCGGTCACCCCCACCATCAGCAGCTGCGCCAGCTTCTCCCGGATCGGGAGGCTGGTGACGTCACCGCACAGCGGAAGCGCCGGAGACGGCGCGGGGGCCAGCGGCATACTCGTCGACGCAGGAGTCACGCTGCTGGTCGCCGGCGACGCCGCCGGTTCGGGTGCGGAGTGCGAACACCCCAGCAATAGTCCGGACAGCGCTGTCAAGGCACCCAGGGTGCGGGACATCGGCATGCCCAGAAACCTTAGTCGCCGCAGCGCGCGCGTCCGGCGGCGATACCGTGCGCTTGCGCCACCGCCGTCCTCATATTGTCCCGTGCTAGGTTGACCGCATGGATCGGTTCGTCGTGCCTGCTGCGGCCAGCATCGTCGTCGGCCTTTTGCTGGGCGCGGCCGCGATCTTCGGTGTGACGCTGATGATCCAGCAGGACACCAAGCCGCCGGTGCAGTCGGGTGACCCGGCGTCATCCGTGCTCAACCGCGTTGAATACGGCGACCGGGCCTAGCACCGGGGCAACCGCCGCACAGGGCCCGTTTCCCGTCGCTTCGCACGCCCCGCCCTCGTTTCCCGTCGCTTCGCCCCTTTCCCGCCGCTGGCTGTGGCTGGTCGGCATCGTCTCGCTGGCCCTGTGTTTCGCGCAGTCCCCCGGCCGCATCTCGCCGGACACCAAACTCGATCTCACCGCCAATCCGCTGCGCTTCCTGGCCCGCGCCGCCAATCTGTGGAACAGCGACCTGCCGTTCGGCCAGGCGCAGAACCAGGCCTACGGCTATCTCTTTCCGCACGGCGCCTTCTTCCTGCTCGGCGATGTCGCCGGGCTGCCGGGCTGGGTCACCCAGCGGTTGTGGTGGGCGTTGCTGCTGACCGTCGGCTTCTGGGGTCTGCTGCGGGTCGCCGAACTCCTCGGCATCGGCAACCCCACCTCCCGGGTGATCGCGGCGACGGCGTTCGCGCTGTCGCCGCGCGTGCTGACCACCCTCGGCGCGATCTCGTCGGAGACGCTGCCGATGATGCTGACCCCCTGGGTGCTGCTGCCCGTCATCCTGGTGATGCGCGGCGACCCGCGGATCCGGACGCTGGCCGCCCGTTCGGCGGTGGCCGTCGCCCTGATGGGGGCGGTGAACGCCGTCGCCACCCTGACCGGCTGCCTGGCCGCGGTGATCTGGTGGGCCGCGCACCGCCCGAACAAGCAGTGGTGGCGTTTCACGGCGTGGTGGGCCCTGTGCACGGCATTGGCCATCACGTGGTGGGCCGTGGCCCTGGTCCTGCTGGGCCGGATCAGCCCGCCCTTCCTCGACTACATCGAGTCCTCGGGCGTCACCACCAGCTGGCTGTCGCTGACCGAGGTGCTGCGCGGCACCGACAGCTGGACCCCGTATGTCGCGACCACCGCGACCGCCGGTTCGTCTCTGGTCACCGGAACGGTGGCGGTGCTGGCCACCACCCTCATCGCCGCGGCCGGCCTGGCCGGACTGGCGATGCGCAGCATGCCGGCACGCGGGCGGCTGATCACCATCCTGCTGCTCGGGATCGTCGCGCTGGCCGCCGGCTACTCCGGCGGGCTGGGGTCACCGATCGCGCATCAGGTGCAGCTGTTCCTGGATGCCTCGGGCACCCCGCTGCGCAATGTGCACAAGCTCGAACCCCTGATCCGGCTCCCGCTGACGCTGGGGCTCGCGCACCTGCTGGGCCGGGTCCCGATGCCCGGCAGCGCGCCCCGGCAGGTCTGGCTGCCCGTGTGGACGCACCCGGAGAAGGACCGACGGGTGGCGGTGGCGATCGTGGTGCTGGCGGCGCTGGCCGCGGGCACCTCGCTGGCATGGACCGGTCGGCTCACCCCGCCGGGTAGTTTCACCGCGATACCGCAGTACTGGCATGACACCGCCCGCTGGCTGGACGAGCACAACACCGAGCGGGGGCGGGTCCTGGTGGCGCCGGGCGCGCCGTTCGCCACCCAGGTGTGGGGTAACACCCACGACGAACCGCTGCAGGTGCTCGGCCACAATCCGTGGGGTGTGCGGGACTCCATCCCGCTGACCCCACCGGAGACCATCCGCGCGCTCGACTCGGTGCAGCGCCTGTTCGCCGCCGGGCGCCCATCCGCCGGCCTCGCCGACACCCTTGCCCAGCAAGGGATTTCCTATGTGGTGGTGCGCAACGACCTGGATCCGGAGACGTCCCGGTCGGCGCGGCCGCTGCTGGTGCACCGATCCGTGGACAACTCGCCGGGACTGACGAAGGTCGCCACCTTCGGCGATCCGGTCGGGCCCGGCCTGCTGGAGGGGTTCGTCGCCGACAGCGGACTGCGGCCCCGATACCCGGCGGTGGAGATCTACCGGGTGGGCAATCCGGTCACCGGACCGTATCTGGTGGACACCGACACGATGGCACGGGTGGACGGCGGCCCGGAAGCGTTGGGGCGCCTGGATGAACGGCGCCGGCTGTTGGGCCGGCAACCGCTGGGTCCGATGTTGCTGACCGCCGATGCCCAGCGCGCCGGGCTGCCCACCCCGCTGGTCACCGTGACCGACACCCCGCTGGCCAGGGAGACCGACTACGGCCGGGTGGACAACCACTCCTCGGCCGTGCGCACCCCCGACGATCCGCGGCACACCTTCAACCGGGTGATGGACTACCCGGCGGGCACCGAACCGGTGTACGGCAAGTGGTCGGGCGGGCGGCTCACCGCGTCCAGTTCGGCGGCGGATTCGACTGCCCTGCCCAATGTCTCGCCGTCGACGGGGCCTGCCGCGGCGATCGACGGGGACTCGTCGACCAGCTGGGTGTCCAACGCCCTGCAGACGGCGGTCGGCCAGTGGCTGCAGGTCGACTTCGATCATCCGATCACCAATGCGTCATTGACCATCACCCCGAGTGCCACCGCGGTCGGCGCTCAGGTGCGCCGGATCGAGGTGTCCACCGCGAACGGCACCACCACGCTGCGTTTCGACCAGCCAGGCAAGCCGCTGTCGGTGGCGCTGCCCTACGGCGAGACACCCTGGATGCGGATCACCGCGGTGGGTACCGATGACGGTTCCCCCGGCGTGCAGTTCGGCGTCACCGACTTCTCCGTCACCCAGTACGACGCCTCGGGTTTCGCGCACCCGGTCAATCTGCGCCACACCGTCGAGGTGCCGGGGCCGCCGGCGGGTGCGACAGTCGCGCTGTGGGATCTGGGCTCAGAACTGCAGGGCCAACCCGGCTGCGCGCCGGCGCCCGAGGGGGTGCGGTGCGCCGCGGCGATGGCGCTGGCCCCCGAGGAGCCGGTGAACCTGAGCCGCACGCTGACTGTGCCCGCGCAGACCTCGGTGACCGCCACCGTCTGGGTGCGGGCCCGGCAGGGTCCGCGACTGGCCGATCTGATCGCCGCGCCCGGCGCCGCGCGGGCCACCGGCGACGCCGACCCGATCGATGTGCTGGGTTCGGCCTACGCCGCCGCCGACGGCGATCCGCGGACCGCCTGGACCGCCCCGCAGAACGTGGCGCAGTTCAAGACCGCGCCCACCATCACCGTCACCCTGCCCGAACCCGCGGAGGTGGGGGCGCTGATGCTGGCGCCGAGTTCCTCGGAGCTGCCCGCCCATCCGACCATGGTGGCCATCGATCTGGGTGACGGCCCGCAGGTGCGGCCGTTGACGGGCACCAAGACCCAGACCGTCGACCTCAAACCCAGGGTGACGAACACCATCACCGTGTCGATCCTGGACTGGCGAGATGTCATCGACCGCAACGCCTTGGGATTCGATCAGCTCAAGCCGCCCGGTCTGGCCGAGGTGACCGCACTGGACCGGGCACACCGGCCGATCGCCGCCGCCGACGGCGCGGCGAACCGGCAGCGGACCATCACCCTGGCCTGCGGCCAGGGACCGATCATCGGTGTGGCCGGGCAGTTCGTGCAGACCGCGGTGACCACCACCGTCGGCGCGCTGCTCGACGGTGAGCCCGTCGCCGCGCGCCCCTGCCAGGACCGGCCGATCACCTTGCCCGCCGGGCAGCAGGAACTGTTGATCAGCCCGGGACCGTCCTTCTTCGTCGACGGTATCCAGCTGGCCACCCCCGCGGCGGGTCGAGTACCCAGCGCGGCAACGACTCCCGTGCAGCGCGGGCAGTGGGGCGCCGACCGCCGCGAGGTCGATCTCGAGGCGACCGAGCAGGACCGGATCCTGGTGGTGCCCGAGAGCCGCAGTCCGGGCTGGGTGGCCCACGCCGCCGACGGCGCGGAACTGCGTCCGGTCACCGTGAACGGCTGGCAGCAGGGCTGGGTGGTCCCCGCGGGCACGTCGGGCCCCATCACGTTGGCTTTCCCGTCGAACGCCGCCTACCGGCTCGGCCTGTTCGGCGGGTTGGCCCTGCTGCCGATCCTGGCTCTGCTTGCGCTGCTGCCGATCCGGCGGCCGCGTGACGGCGAACCGGTGCGCACCTGGGCACCCGGTCCAGTACCGACCGGGATCGCCGTGGTGGCGGCCGGCGGCGTGATCAGCGGGATCGCCGGCGCCGTGGTGGTCGCCGCGGCGCTGGCCGTCCGTCATCTGTTACGGCACCGCGCACGCCTGCAGGAGACGGTGACCGTCGGCACCTGCGCCGTCGGCCTGATCGTGGCCGGCGCGGCGCTGTCGCGCTATCCGTGGCGTTCGGTGGACGGGTACGTCGGCCATTCCGCCGGTGTGCAACTGGTGGCGCTGATCGCCGTCGCGATGCTGGCGGCCTCGACGGTCACCTATACGTCGAGCACCAGACGTGGTGTGGCCGAACGGGATACGCAGGCCAGCATCGAGGACTGACGTTCGTCATCGGTGAGCCGGTTGTCCCGGTGTTCGGGCGTACCGGCCAGCACCCCGACCTTGCAGGTACCGCAGAACCCCTGCTTGCACGAGTAGGCGGTGTCGGGACGCATCTTGACCAGGGCCTGCAGCACCGTCTCGTCGGCCGCGACCGGTACCACCTCACCGGTGCGCGCCAGCTCGATCTCGAAGGCCGTTCCGTCGACCACCGGCGCTGCACTGAAACGCTCGAAATACAGGTTCTTGGAACCGGTTTCAGCGAACCCGTGCCGGACCGTCTCGATCATCGGCGGTGGCCCGCACACGTAGACCGCACCGCCGCGGGGAGCGTGGCGCAGCAGGTCGGTCGCGGTGGGGATGCCGTGCTCGTCATCGAGACGGATGGTGACCCGGGCCGGGTCCCACTGCCAGATCTCGTCGAGGAACGGGATGGTGTCGATGCTGCGCCCGCAGTACACGAAATGCCAGTCGGTGCCCAACCGTTGCGCGGCGCGCACCATCGGCAGGATCGGGGTGATGCCGATACCGCCGGCCAGGTAGAGCACCCGGGAATGAGGGATGAACGGGAAGCCGTTGCGCGGACCGCGGACCGTGACGGTGTCGCCTTCGGCCAGGGCGTGCATCTCCAGTGACCCGCCGCCGCCGGTGGGGATCTTGCGCACCGCGATGCGGTAACCCGAGCGGCCCTGCGGATCGCCGCACAGCGAGTACTGGCGGCGCCGCCCGGACGGGAGGTGCAGATCGAGGTGGCAGCCGGGCTGCCAGGCCGGCAGCGCCGCCCCGCCGGGATCCGCGAAAGTCAGTGCCACCACGTCGTTGTCGCTGGCGACCACGGCGCGTTTGACGAGCACCAGTGTCATCGGATCGTCGGGGGTGCGCACCGCCCGCTGGTCGGTGTAGCCCTTGCGGGTCACCGGGCGGAGCCAGAACTTGTCCAGCACCGTGGCGACCACGTTGATGGTCCGGTCGTCGATACGCGCTCCGACCGGCGGAACGTGCTTCACTGCGCGGTGGGCCGGGTGGCCGGCGACGACGCCAGGTACGCCACCGCCTGGGCGGTGTTGCCGACGTCGCCCGGGTGATACCACGGCGAGTAGTACTGCAGGGCACGGATGACCAGATGCCGGATGGGCGGCGTCACCCCGTGG
Source organism: Mycolicibacterium sp. Y3 (assembly GCF_051188035.1). Classification (NCBI taxonomy): domain Bacteria; kingdom Bacillati; phylum Actinomycetota; class Actinomycetes; order Mycobacteriales; family Mycobacteriaceae; genus Mycobacterium; species Mycolicibacterium sp. Y3. The sequence continues at coordinate 21,523 of NZ_JAVQLT010000001.1, forward strand.
CGGGCGGAACGGAACAGCTTGCGCCACACCACTTTGCGCTGCCGACGGGATAGCGACACGTTCGGGTCGACCCGCATCAGGTAACGGATGCCCTGCCAGATCAGGTACAGCAGAATCGGTGCGACCACGACCTGAGCGCGGGCCCGCCGCACATAACTGCCGTCGAAGTAGTGCAGCACGTCATGGGACACCATCCGGTGCTCGACCTCCTCGGCGCCGTGCCAGCGCAGCAGGTCCAGCACCACCGGGTCGACCGTGGTCTCGTTGAGGCGGTCGGCGTTGAGCACCCAGTCGCCGAGGAACGCGAAGATGTGCTCCAGCGCGGCGATCACGGCGAGCCGTTCGACGAGGTAGTTGTGCGCCTCCTCGCCGGTGGTCTGGCGCGGCCCCAGCAGGTGGCCGAACACCCAGTTGGCGCGCTCGATCATCGGGGTGGGGTCGATACCGTGGCGGGTGAGGTAGTCGTTGAGGCCGACGTGGGCGTTGGCGTGCATGGACTCCTGGCCCATGAAGCCGATGACGTCCTCGCGCAGCTTCTCGTCCTCGATATGAGGTAGCGCCTCTTTGAGGACGGTGATGAACCATTCCTCACCGGCGGGTAGCAGCAGGCTCAGACCGTTGTACAGGTGGGTGGCCACGGGATACCCGTAGACGTAGTGCGCGGGAACGGCGCTCAGATCGAACTGCACCGGACGGGCATGCAGTGCGATCGCCGTACCGTCCGGGGTGTCGGTGTCCAACAGCTCCATCCGCAGAACGGTACCCGCGGTACTAGATAAAGTCGATCCCGGATCCCGGGAGGCCGTGTGCGGCAGCCGGCACGACGTCTCTCCGGTCGTGTCACACGCGATGAAATCAGCTATTTACGCAGCAGAACCTCGTGAGCAATATGAAACTTATTCACTTTCGGTGGCGAGCCGTTGCTCGCACCGGTCTTCGCCCGGACACCCCTCATTGGTCAGCTTCCCACGGGAACTGACCCGACTCGATGCGCGCAATGTGGCGTGCCACTCCGATCAGCCTTTGCAGGTGCCCTGCATCAGCGCGTCTCGAACACCCAGGAGATACACAATGACCATTTCACCGGAAACTGTCGACGCCCCAATCGATGTCGGAGAGGGCGAGGAGGGGCTCGCCAAGGGCAGCATCACGCTGTCCGGCGTCCTCTTCGTGTCGATCGCGACGATGGCCCCGGGCGCCGGTCTGGCTTACGCGATCATGACCGGATCGCTGTTCTCGGGCGGCGCACTGCCGCTGGCTGTGGTCGGCGCGACCATCGGCTGCGTGCTGGTGGCGGTGGGCATCGCCCAAATGGCCAAGCACATCTCCACCGCCGGCGGTCTCGGCTCATTCGTCGGTCGCGCCTTTCACCCCGCCCTTGGCTTTGTCATCGCGTTCTGCGCTCCGATGTTCTACCTGGCCGCATTGCCCTATCTGGCGCTGGTCTTCGGCAACCTGATCGGCGCCGCCCTCTTCCCCCAGGGCGGCGCGGCCTACAAGGCTACGTGGATCGTCGCCGGACTGGGATGTCTACTGATCTCGGGTGCGTTCAACTACTTCGGCGCCGCGTTCAGCACCAAGGCCGGCGTGATTCTCGGCTCTTTGGAGATCTTGGTGCTTCTCGTCATGAGTATCCACATGATCATCGCCGCGGGCAGCAACAACTCCCTGTCGGTTTTCACCACCGAGCACTCGAACGTCGAAGGCTTCACCGGCATTTCGGGTGTGATCGCAGCTTCCGTCTACGCCTTCCTGGCGTTCATCGGCTTCGAGGCGGGTGCACCGTTGGCCGCCGAAACCAAGGACCCCAAGCGCAACATCCCCCGCGCCATCGTCTGGTCCGCGGTCATCGTCGGCCTCTTCTACATCGTCGGCAGCTATGCGGCGTCCACGTACTTCGGTGCCGACAAGCTGTTCGACTTCATGACCTTCAACGAAGGCGACGGCTGGATCGGGATGGCCAAGAACCTTTGGGGTGCAGGGTGGATCGTCCTGCTGCTGGCCTTGCTCAACAGCTCGGTTGCCTGCGCCAACGGCGCGTCGATGGGCGGAACCCGCCACATCTGGGCCATGGCCCATGCCGGCACCATCCCCAAGGTCTTCGCCAAGACTCATCCCAAGTGGAAGTCACCGGTGTCGGCCATCTATCTCATGTTCGGAATCGGAGCCGTCGCCGCGGTGGTCGGCGGTCTGCTCTGGGGGCCGATCCCCTCCCTGGGACTTTTCGGGACGATCATCGCGGTCATCGCGCTGCCGGTGCACATGCTGGCCGCCCTGTCCTGCCCGGTGTACTACCTGCGGTATCGCCGCAGTGAGTTCAAAGTCGTTGTCCACCTGATCATCCCGGTACTGGGTGTGCTCTTCCTCATCCCTGGCTTCTTTGTCGGCGCGGGTATCCCCGTCTTCAGCTTCATCGCACCGTTGAGTTGGCCGATCAGCCTGGCCGCGCCGATCTCGCTGGGGATCTACGTGCTGGCGTTCGTGATCATGGCGTATCTGGTGGTCAAGAAACCCGAAGCGCTCAGGGCTCTTTCCGACCACGGCCACACCGGAGAGGACGGCATCGTCGCGGAGGACTTGGTGCGTGCGCACCCACACACCCGTACCCCGTTGGTGAAATCGGACGTGGCGCTGGACGCCGGCTGAGCCCGGGCGGCGCGCAACGCCGGCTACTCGAGGAACGTCTCCAGGTATGCCAGCGCTGCGCGCCGCAACTCGGCAAGCGCCGCCTCGTCACCGTTGGCGTCGGCACGGAACGCGATGTCGAATCCCTTGTCGAGCACCCCGATGAATGTCTGCGCCATCAGGTAGAGGGGGATGTCCGGGGCATCCGCGCGCAACGCGCTGACACCGTTGCACAGGTACGCCGCGACCGCATCATCGTGGGCCCGGTTCACCTGGACCATCCGACCGGAGAACTCGGACGAGAACCACAGCACGCGAAATCCCGCTATTCCGGTGCCGGTGAGAAGAAAGTCGATGAGGGCGTCGATGCCTGCGGCCGCTGTCGTCCGCCAGTCCGCCCCGGACAAGCTGAACCCAGCTTCGTCCCATCGGGCATCGAGATCGACGAGTCCCTGGATCAAGACCTCCTCCAGAAGGGACTCTCGATCATCGAAGAAGTTGTACATCCACCCGACGGAGACTCCGGCGCGAGCTGCAACGGCGGTGGTGGTGATGGTGCTGGGGCCCGAGGCGACCAGTAGATCGTGGGTGGCCGCGAGCACGCGATCCATCTTCTCCTGGCTGCGGGCCTGGAGCGGCTTGCGGGAGGCGCCGGCGTCCTGCGCGATCGGCATCATCAGGTCACGCAGGCGTACCGATGCGCGCGGACGATTGGGAAGCGCCGAGTCGCGTCCGCTGCCCGCGGTATCCAGGTGACGGACAGCTCCGACCATGGTGCTCCCGACGCCCCCTTTGGCTTGCGATGCCGCCTCGCGTGCTTGCCGCGCCGAGAACAAATACTAGCCGAATCGCCTCCGCGCGCGCAGCGTGAGCGGCCAACCGTGCCGACCCGTCACGGGTGGGCACGGTTGGCCGTCGGGATCGCGATCACACCGGGATGGTGCCCGGTGTCTCGGCACCGACCGCGTGTCATCTGGTTTCTGCTGTGGGGCAGAAGGTTTACCTGCAATCAGGACCTGACGGCCGTGGCGGTGATCTCGATGCGCTGCTCGGGGTGCGCCAATTCGGTGACGCCGACGAGGGTCTGGGTCGGCGCCTCATCACCGAAGGCTTCGGCGATGACTGGGGCGACTTCGAAGAATTCGGTGGAGCTGGTGGCGTAGATCGTGATCGCCACGAGGTTGCCGTAGGTCAGCCCCTCGGCCTCGAGCAACTTCTTGAGGATGTCGAGGATGAAGGTGGTCTGCTCTCTCATCGAGCCGATGCCCACCACGACGAATTCGGGATCGCCGCCGGTGAACGGTGCGATACCGGACATGTAGAGCGTGTCGTGCGCCCAGACGTTCTGCGTGAAGCCCAGCTTCTTGAAGACAGTCTGGTCGAGGTAACCGACCTCTGGACTGCTGTAGGAGATGGTCATCAGACGGACTCCGTGACGGGTTCGGGGGTCTCAGCGTTCACCATGTCGCTGTAGAACGAGTTCTGGTAGTCCTGGTCGACATGGCCGCTGGTTTGGGTGAGCCCTTCGAAGTCGTATTGTCGCCCACCGAGTTCGGGCCGAACCGCGGAGAGCGGATCGAGGAAGTCGCTGACGTAGCCGACCGCGAGACCGCCCATTTGGTAGCCCATGACCTTGAGGAGATCGTCGTCGAGAGTTTTGGCGATTTCCAAAGGGGTGGAGAGGTATTGGTTTTCCTCCTGGCGAACCCAGCCCACGGCGTAGGTGATGTTGATGCCCTGGCGGACCATATCGGAGGTGTTGGGCGCCGCCGAGTGGTAGACCTTGCCGGTGTAGAAGAACACCGACCCCTTGGGCATGACCGCACGAACCTCGTCGGCCTCGGTGTAGTCCGAACCCTGCTTGTCGAACACCTTGTGCGAACCGGGAACCACACGGGTGGCACCGTTTTCCACCGTGAAGTCCGTCATCGCCCAGATCGTGTTGCACTGCACGTCATAGTCCTCGGGGAACGGGAAGAAGTCCCACGCGAGCTCATCACGATGCAGCGGCTGAGCGGTCTCACCCGGATACACACTGATGATCTGGGTCAAATGCAACTGGAAAGCCGTCGCCTTCTTCAGCATCTCTGCAGCCACCGAGAGCACCAGCGGATGCATCACCAATTCCCGCGATGTCTCCGACCGCGCAATCAGCGCACCCGTACGACGGGTCAACCGCCCCACGAAGTCGTCCCGACCGTTCGGGGTGTCATCGATGTAGTCGTCGAGTTCCTCGGCGATCTGATCCATCAACTCCGGCGGAACCAGATTGTCGACAATGACGAACCCATCCGCACGCAACGCCGCCGCGATCTGCTCCATCGTCGCGGTATTCGGCAAGTGATACTTCTCGGTCATCTCACGCCCTCCCTTGTCGCGGCGCACCTTCGCCGTCCAAGAAAAGTGAATAAGATTCAGGTTTCGGGAAGATGTACCGACGTTTCAGTCTTCGAAATCCTGGGTTGCCACCGCCGCAGCGCCCCGACAATGAGGTCGCTTCATGCCCGGTGGCGCTACCGCGCGATGGCGGGCTCGGCGGTATCGGTGACCGAGCTGTCCAGCGGCGGCGGGTTGTGCCGGTACTCCCAGCTGCGCAGCGCGTTCCGGCACGGCGACTCGACCAGCGCATAACTGACCGCCGCGATCGCGAACCCGAACACCAGGGTGAGCGCCAGCACCACCGGCATGTGCCCGTTGAAGGGGAACTGCCCGATGACGGGGAACACCATGGCCAGCGCGGCCAGGTGCCAGACGAACAGGCCATAGGACCAGCGGCCCAGGGTGACCATCACCGGACTGCCCAGCAGCCGGTGGGAGGTGTCGGGCCGGTCCAGCACCAGCGGCGCCAGCAGCGCCCCAGCCACCACCGCGCCCATCGTCACCTTCACCACGAACTGGCCCACCGAGCCCGGCGTCAGCCCTTCGGGGCCGGCCAGGGGCGAGGCGGCCACCACGAAGGCCAGCACCGCCAGTGCCGCCATCAGCAGCCGGTTGCGGGCCAGCCGGTGCGGTAGCCCGACAGGGCTGACGGTCAGTTCGGCGAGCAGCATGCCCGCGGCGAACCAGGAGAAGAAGGCCGGCGGCCAGTTCAGCGGATTGACCCCGGCGGGCGGGTGCAGTGGCAGCAGCCCCCAGGCCAGGCTGGCAAGCGCCATGACGGCGATCGTCGGGATCCGGGCCCGCACCGGCAGCCGACGGGCCAGCAGCGCCAGCAACGGCAGCGCCAGGTAGAAGCTGACCTCCACCGAGAGGCTCCACATCTGGGTCAGCCCGGCGGTCAGCGTCAACGGCACATAGATCTGGGTGAGGGTCAGGTTGGCCAGCCACACCGTGAAGTCCGCCTGTGCGTCGGGTAACAACGTGAGCACCACGATGACCGCCACCAGGTAACCCGGCATGATGCGCACCAGCCGGGAGCGCAGATAATGCCCGGTCGGGGGCCGTCGGCGCAGCCCGCGCGCGGCCGCGGCGTGACCCCGCCACAGCAGGAAACCCGACAGCGCGAAGAACACCGCGACCGCGAGATCGAACCGGCCGAGCAGGCGCCCGCCGACACCGCCGGTGTGCCCGGTCTGGAACGCGACGTGGGTGAGCACCACCCCGATCGCCGCAGACGCCCGCATCCCCTCGACGGCGGGCAGGAAACTCCGCGTCCCGCCGGTCTGGGAAGTGCTCACGCAGACCAGTGTGCCGGGGCCGGCGGGCAGGAGCGAAGCGACCCGGGAAGTCGGGCCGGCGGGCAGGAGCGAAGCGACCCGGGAACTAGTCGGATGCCGTTGGCATAAACATCGCCCTTACGGTGTGCTGTTAGGGTCAGCTTTCGACCGAAGGGAGCACGGGTTGAACCGCGCAGTGGCCCTGCGAATCGCAGCGTGCGGACTGATGGGGCTCGGTGCTGCCCTGCTCATCGCCGCCTTGCTGTTGTCCACGTACACCAAGGGCAAGATCGCCAAGATCCCGCTGGATCTTGAAGCCGACCTGATCAGCGAAGGCACCGGCACCGCGCTGGACCCCGCCTCGCTGTCTCAGCCGGACCATTTCGTCGTCAACAAGAACGTCCCGGTGGCGCTCCAGCAGCAGGAGAGCGTGGAGGCGCCGGCCAACGCCGATGTCGTCACCCTGCAGGTCGGCACGTCGTTGCGCCGTACCGACAAACAGCAGGACAACGGCCTGCTGTTGGCCATGGTCGACACCGTGACGCTGAACCGCAAGACCGCGGAGGCGGTGTCCAGTGACACCAACCCCGGCGGCGCCGTGCAGAAACCGCGGACCATCGAAGAGGACAACCCGCCGACCAACATCGCGCTGCCGCACGAGGGTCTGGCCTACCGGTTCCCGTTCGATACCGAGAAGAAGACCTACCCGTTCTTCGATCCGATCGCGCAGAAGCCCTACGACGCGAACTACGACGGTGAAGAGGACATCAACGGGCTGACCACCTACCGGTTCACCCAGAACGTCGGCTACGACGCCGACGGCAAACTGGCCGAGCCGATCAAGTACGCGTCGCTGTACGACAACGACATCGACAGCACCGTGACCGCCCGCGCCGCGCAGTGGGGCGTGGAAGCCGCCGATCCGTACGACCCCGTCACCATGACTCGCTACTACGCCGCCCAGCGGACGTTCTGGGTGGACCCGGTGAGCGGCACCATCGTCAAGGCCAAGCAGCACGGCTTTCACTACTACGCCCGCGACGCCCTCAAGCCCGAGGTGACGTTCGCCGACTTCACGGTCACCTCCACCGAGGAGACCGTCGAGTCGCAGGTGTCCGCCGCGCGCGACGAGGCCGACCACCTGGCCCTGTGGAGCCGCATCCTGCCCATCACGTTCGCCGGCCTGGGCCTGGTGACACTGGTCGGTGGTGTGCTGCTGGGTTCGTTCGGGCTGCGCGCCGAATCCGCCCTGATCGATCCGGGGCTCGACGGTTCGGATCGCGGGTTCTTCAGCCGCCGAGACGACGAGTCCGGTCCGATGCCGGCGGCCGAGGCGCAGACCGAGAAGATCCCGACCCGGCGTCCGACCGATCTCCCACCGGACCGACCGGTCTGAGCTCGACCCCCTCCCCGGGTCGCTGCGCTCCTGCCCGCCTGAGCTCAGCGATAGCGCCGGCGTACGCGCTGGCGCTGGCGCTTGTGGTGACCGGCCCCCTGCTGGGGCCGGGGTATCTGTTGCTGCGCGACGCGGTGTCCACGCCGCGGTCCTACCTGTCCGACGCAGCCCTGGGCCTCACCGAGGCCGCGCCCCGAGCGCTGCCACAGGACTTCTTCATGGCCGTGACGTCGACGGTCGTGGACGGCGGGGTGGTGGCCAAGGTCCTGCTCGTGGCCGGGCTGTGGCTGGCCGGCTGGGGTTCCGCGCGGCTGGTGTCGGCGGTGCTGCCGGGTACCGGGTTGGCGGGTCAATGCGTGGCGGTGACGCTGGCGATCTGGAATCCCTATGTCGCCGAGCGGTTGTTGCAGGGCCATTGGAGCCTGCTGGTCGGCTACGGCTGCCTGCCCTGGGTGGCTGCGGCCATGTTCGGTATCAGGGCGACCGGACGGGGCTGGCCTGCCCTGGTGTTCTGGATTGCGCTGGCGGGATTGACCCCGACGGGACTCATCCTGGCGGCGATCGTGGCGCTGGTGTGTGTGCGCAGCCGGCGCGCCGCGGCGGTGGTGGTGACCGCGGCGGCCGCGGCCGCGCTGCCGTGGCTGACCGCGTCGGTGCTGGCGGGGTCGCTGTCCGGGGTGGCGAGCACCGGTGTGCACGCCTTCGCGGCCCGCGCCGAGCCCGGGCTGGGCACGGCGGGCAGCCTGGCCGGCCTCGGCGGGATCTGGAACGCGCAGGCCGTACCCGGTTCGCGGACAAGTCTTTTCGCGGTGGTCGCGACGGTCGTGATGGTGGCCGTGGTGGTGGTGGGCCTGCCCGCGGCGGTGCGGGTGCGCGCGGCACGGCCGTTACTGGTGCTGGCGGTCGCCGCGGTGGTGCTGCCGGCGCTGCTGGCGACCGGACCCGGTCTGGCACTGTTGGAGACGGTGGTGCGCACGGTGCCGGGTCTGGGCCTGCTGCGCGACGGGCAGAAGTGGGTGGCGCTCGCGCTGCCCGGATATGTGCTGGCGGCGGCCGGTGTGGCCCGGTACGGCCGCGCGGCGGCCGTCGTCAGCGGCGCCGCGCTGATCGCCGTACTGTCCGACCTGGCGTGGGGTGTCGGCGGGCAGATGCGCGCGGTGCAGTACCCGCCCGCGTGGGCGACGGTGGCGGCGATGATCAACGCCGATCCCCGCCCGGTGGCGGTACTGCCCGCCGACAGCATGCGGCAGTTCGCCTGGGCCGGGACCGCGCCGGTGCTGGATCCGTTGCCCCGCTGGGTATCTGCCGATGTGCTGTCCAGCGGCGACCTGGTGATCGGCGGACAGACGGTGTCCGGGGAGGGCACCCGCGGCCGGCACGTCACGGCGCTGTTGCTCGACGGCGCCCCTCGCGAGCGATTGGCTGACGCCGGGGTGGGCTGGGTGGTGGCCGAACCCGGCTCTCCCCCGGTGAATCTGCCGGTCGCCTACCGGGACGGCGATCTCACGCTGTACCGGGTGGGCGGTACGGCCCCGGGAGCGTCGGGGCGTGCGGTCGCGATCGCCGCGCATCTGGTGTGGTTGGGCGTGCTGGTGGGTGCGGGGCTGCTGGCACTGGGCCGGGCCTACCCAGCCATGACCAGGCGGGCACACAGCGGGGAATCAGGTTAGGGTTCTCAGGCGATATACCGGCTGATGGTCCGCTTGTCACACCACAGGAGAGCTCGACATGAACGTCATGACCCACCGGTCCCCCTTGCTGCGCCGCACTGCGGGCGGCCTCGTCCTGGTCGCGCTGGCGGTGGGTTCGGTCGCCTGCTCCAACAGCGAGAAGGAAGCGCCCAGCACCAGCACCACCACGACCACCACCACGACGACGCCGGCACCGACGACGAGCGCGGCACCGGTGGAGCCCACCGAGAAGAGCATCAGCCCGACCGGCGGCAACCTGTTCACCCCGACGGTGAAGGCACCCGGCCCGCAGACCGCGGCCCCCGGCAACCTGCCCGGGAACTCGCCGAAGTAGGACCGGCTACACCACGCCGCTGACGTACCTGCCGGCGTGTACCGCCTCCAGCACCACCCGCATCGCATCGGCACTCTGCTGCCAGGAGAACTCGGTGCTGCGCGCCTGCGCCTTGGCGCCGAGTTCGATGCGCAGCACCGGATCGGTCAACAGCCGCGCCAGGCTGTCGGCGAGCTCACCCGGGCCGTCGACCAGCAGGCCGGTGACTCCGTCGACGATCGAATCGGTCAGCCCGCCGGAGGACCGGTAGCCGATGGTCGGGACACCGTGCTGGGCGGCCTCGATCACGGCCAGCCCCCAGCCTTCCTTGCGGGAGGGCATCAGGTGTACCCAACTTTGTTGGATCACTTGGTGTTTGATGTCGTCACCGACGTGCCCATGAAAGGTCACCGCGTCGGCGATCCCGATCCTGGCAGCGTGCGCGACCAGCCGGTCCTCCCACCAGCCGCCGCCGACGATATCCAGGTGCAGATCCGGCAGCTGCGGCCGTAATGCCGCGACGGCATCCAGCGCGTCCTCGATCTGCTTGTGCGGCACCAGCCTCGACAACACGGCCACCCGCGGCGTCGCCGAGCGCGGCTGCTCCAGGGTGCATCCCGGCGCCGCGTCAAGTCCGTTGCGCACCACCGCAATCCGGTTCTTGCCCACCCCGAGTTCGACGAGTTCCCGGGCCGAGGGCAGCGAGACGGTGACGTACTGGTTGCGCCGGTGCAGGCGCGGCGACAACGTCGATTCCACGAACCAGCCAAACCTGCCGGTGCGGCGTCCGGCCACCGGCCACTGTTCGCGATGGCAGTGATGTACCAGCACCAGGGAGCGCCGACCGTAGGCGAGCCGGGCCAGGAACGGGATACCGTTCTGGGTGTCGATGACGACATCGGGCCGAGACCGGCGTAGCGGGCCCAGCCCCAGCCGGGCCAGCACCATGACCAAACCGGCCCAGATGTAGACGGAGTACGCGCCGCCGCCCCGGCTGACGGTCACCCCGTCGAGCACTTCACGGCGCGGCGCGCCCGGATAACGCGCGGTGCGCAACGTGACGTGGACCCCGTCGGCCGCCAACCGGGTGCCGATGCGCTGCAGGTACGCCTCACTGCCGCCGCCCTGCGGGTGTCCGGTGTCACGCCAGCACAACAGCAGTACTGAGCGGACTGGGCGGCGTTCGGACATCGTGTCGAGAGTACCGGTGAGTAGTTTGAGCGGGTGCGTCCCTTGGATTCGTTCGCCCGGCGGGCGACACTGCGCCGGTCGGCTCGATTGCTGGGGGCATTCCGCTTCGAGCAGAGCGACCCGGCCCGGTTCTACGGCGCGCTGGCCGCCGACACGGCCGCCATGGTGGCCGACCTGTGGGCCGGTGCCACCTCGTCACCGGTGGCGGGCCGGACGGTGCTCGACGTCGGCGGTGGCCCCGGCTACTTCTCCGCGGCGTTCGAGGCGGCCGGAATGAGCTATATCGGGGTGGAGCCGGATCCGACGGAAATGCACGCCGGACCTGCGAGTGAGCCCGGCAGTGGTCTGTTCGTCCGGGCCTCGGGGCTGGCCCTGCCGTTCGCCGATGGCAGCGTCGACATCTGCCTGTCGTCGAATGTGGCCGAGCACGTCCGGCACCCGTGGCGGCTGGGTAACGAGATGCTGCGGGTGACCCGGCCCGGCGGGCTGGTGGTGCTGTCCTACACGGTGTGGCTGGGGCCGTTCGGTGGTCACGAGATGGGGTTGACGCACTATCTGGGTGGGGCTCGCGCGGCGCGGCGGTACACCCGCAGACATGGGCACCGGCCGAAGAACGACTACGGTTCGTCGTTGTTCGCGGTGTCCGCGGCGGACGGATTGCGGTGGGCCCGCTCGACCGGCGCGCTGGTCGCCGCATACCCCCGCTACCACCCACGATGGGCGTGGTGGATGACCTCGGTCCCGGGGTTCCGGGAATTCGCCGTGAGCAATCTGGTGCTGGTGTTGCGGCCCACCTGAGGCCGCCGATGGAACAGGTTCTCGTTTTGCGCAGAACTGGGTAATGTGACGGCCATGACACAGACGGCGTTCAAGACGACATGGGACAAGCTGTTCATCGGTGGTCGGTGGGTTGAACCGTCGACCTCGGAGGTCATCGAGGTTTTCTCCCCCGCGACCGAACAGAAGGTCGGCCAGGTTCCGCTGGCCGCGAAGGCGGATGTGGACGCTGCGTGCGCCGCAGCTCGCAAGGCTTTCGACGAAGGCCCGTGGCCGCGGATGTCCCCGAAGGAGCGCGAGGCGGTGCTCGCCAAGGCCGTCGAGCTGATCGAGGCCCGCGCCGAGGAGTTCAAGCACCTGCTCAAGCTGGAGACCGGCCAGCCGCAGACCATCGTCGACATGATGCAGTACGGCGCGGCGATCTCGACCCTGCAGTTCTACGCCTCGGCTGCCGACAAGTTCGCCTGGCAGGACATCCGCGACGGGCTCTACGGGCAGACCCTGGTGCTCAAGGAGCCCATCGGTGTCGTCGGCGCCGTGGTGGCCTGGAATGTGCCGTTCTTCCTGGCCGCCAACAAGCTGGGCCCGGCGCTGCTGGCCGGCTGCACCATCGTGCTCAAGCCGGCCGCCGAAACACCGCTGACCACCAACCTGATGGCCGACGTGTTCGCCGAGGCCGGCCTGCCCGAAGGTGTGCTCTCGGTGGTGCCCGGCGGTGTCGAGACCGGTCGCGCGCTGACCGACAACCCGGCGCTGGACAAGTTCACCTTCACCGGCTCCAGCGCGGTCGGCAAGGAGATCGGCAAGATCGCGGCCGAGAAGCTCAAGCCGTGCACGCTGGAGCTGGGCGGCAAGTCCGCCGCGATCATCCTGGAAGACGCCGACCTGGATTCGACGCTGCCGATGCTGATCTTCTCGGGCCTGATGAACTCGGGGCAGGCCTGCGTGGGCCAGACCCGCATCCTGGCCCCGCGGTCGCGCTATGACGAGGTGGTCGAGAAGGTCGCCGCCGCGGCGGCCGGGATGCAGGTCGGCACCCCCGATGACCCGGCCGCCATGATCGGCCCGCTGATCAGCGAGAAGCAGCGTGAGCGCGTCGAGGGCTACATCAAGAAGGGCGTCGAGGAGGGTGCGCGCATCGTCACCGGCGGCGGCCGCCCCGAGGGCCTGGACAGCGGCTGGTTCGTGCAGCCGACGGTATTCGCCGATGTGGACAACTCGATGACCATCGCGCAGGAGGAGATCTTCGGACCCGTCCTCGTGGTGATCCCGTTCGACGACGAGGCCGACGCGGTACGCATCGCCAACGACTCGGTGTACGGCCTGGCCGGTTCGGTGTACACCACCGACTACGCCAAGGCCGTGGAGATCGCCAAGCAGATTCGCACCGGCACCTACGGGATCAACATGTACGCCTTCGATGCGGGCGCACCGTTCGGTGGGTACAAGAACTCCGGTATCGGCCGCGAATGTGGGCCGGAGGGCATCTCGGGCTACTGCGAGTCCAAGAGCGTGCTGCTGCCGTTCGGGTACACGCCCGAGTAAAACTCGATAGACCGCGAAAAGGCCTGCGCCGGAGTGACTCCGAGCGTGGGCCTTTTCTGTTGGGCCGCCGGCTAGCGGGGCGGCTCCGTCAGTTTGGGCAGCGGGGTGTCCGGTGCCGGCTTCCCGGTGAACAGTTTCGCCGTGGCCGGAACCGGGCCCACCACATAGGAGCGCACGACCGGGTTGTGCGCATCGCCGGTCCAGCAGTCGGCCATGATCCGGTTGGCCTGCGCCGAGCTCGCCGAGAAGGTGAGATCGATGTCGACGGTCACGTGGTCGGTGCCCGCACCGGTGACGCGCGCGGCGATATCGCACGGCGGCGGGCCCGCCATCCCGGGCGGGATGACCGAGGTGACGGCGGGCGCGTGGAAGTACACCGTGGCCACGGTGGTGCCGTCCGGGCCAGGGGCCGTCAGGTAGCCGATCAGGTCGAGCTGACCACGGTTGGCCGGCGGCTGCGGCAGGAACGCGGGTACCCCGGGCAGGACAGCCGGCGATGACGCCGTGGTGGTCGTGGCGGACGCGGGTGTTGTTGGTGTCGCGGTGTTCTCATGCGCGCAGGCCGTGACGAGGGCTGCGGCCGCCAGCACCCCCGCCGCGGCCTTGGGGATCACCATGGGGTGACTGTAACCAACCCTGCGGTCGATCTCGCTGGAGCACTGCCGGCGGCGTGCCCCTAGAACGCCCCTTCGGGCAGCTCCATCGGCGCCAGCCCCATCGCCTCGATGACCGCCCGGTCCGACGCCAGCCGCGGCAGCACGTGCGCGGCGAAGAAGTCCGCCGCGCCGATCTTGCCGAGGTAGAAATCGCGGTCCCGGTCGGTGGCGCCGGCCAGCGCGGTATGGGCGATCTCGGCGTGCTCCAACAACAACCAGCCGATGAACAGGTCGCCGACGGCGAGCAGGAAGGGCACCGAGGACAGCCCGACCCGGTAGAGCTCCCGCGAATTCTCCTGCGAGCCCATCAGATATCCCGTCATGGCGGTGACCATCGCCGTCACATCCGCCAGCGCCGTCCGCAACAGCGCGCGCCCGTCGGCCAGTTCCGGACTGGCGTTGTCGCGGTCGAGGAACGCCTGGATGCGCGCGACCACATGGGACAGCGCCCCACCCTGATCGCGGGCGATCTTGCGGAAGAAGAAGTCCTGCGCCTGGATGGCGGTGGTGCCTTCGTAGAGCGAGTCGATCTTGGCATCGCGGATGTACTGCTCGACCGGGTAGTCCTGCAGGAAGCCCGAGCCGCCGAAGGTCTGCAACGATTCGGTCAGGCATTGGTAGGCGCGCTCGGATCCCACCCCCTTGACGATCGGCAGCAGCAGGTCGTTGACCCGCTCGGCCATCGCTTCATCGGCTCCCGACACGATGGCGGCCGCCGCCGGATCCTGGTGCGCGGCGGTGAACAGGTAGAGCGCCCGCAACCCTTCGGCGTAGGACTTCTGCACGAGCAGGGCTCGTCGCACGTCCGGGTGGTGCAGGATGGTCACCCGCGGCGCCGTCTTGTTCGACATCTCGGTCATGTCGGCGCCCTGGATCCGGGTCTTGGCGTACTCCAGCGCGTTCAGATATCCGGTGGACAGGGTCGATATCGCCTTGGTGCCGACCATCATTCGCGCGTACTCGATGATCTTGAACATCTGCGCGATACCGCTGTGGGCATCGCCCACCAGCCAGCCGACCGCCGGTACCCCGTGCTGGCCGAAGGTCAGCTCGCAGGTCGCCGATGCCTTGAGGCCCATCTTGTGTTCCAACCCGGTGACGAAGACCCCGTTGCGCTCCCCTGGCGCTCCGTCGTCGTCCGGGATGAACTTGGGCACCACGAACAGGGACAACCCCTTGGTCCCCGGCCCGGCACCTTCCGGCCGGGCCAGCACCATATGCAGGATGTTCTCGAACAGGTCGTCGGTGTCACCGTTGGTGATGAACCGCTTGACCCCGTCGAGGTGCCAGGTGCCGTCGGGCTGCTGGGTGGCCTTGGTGCGGCCCGCACCGACATCGGAGCCGGCGTCGGGCTCGGTCAGCACCATGGTCGCGCCCCAGTTCCGCTCGACCGACTGGACGGCCCACTGCCGCTGCTTCTCGTTACCGATTTCGTAGAGGATGCTCGCCAGCACCGGTCCGGCGAGGTACATGAAGGCCGCGGGCTGCGCGCCGAGCGCGAATTCGTTGATGGCCCACGCCAGCATCGCCGGTGCAGGTACCCCGCCGACACTCTCCTCCAAGCCGATCCGGAACCATTCGCCGGACTTCCACGCCCGCAGCGATTTCTTGAACGGCTCGGGAATGCTGACCACATGGGACTCGGGGTCGAAGGTCGGCGGATGACGGTCGGTCTCTGCGAAGGCCTCTGCCAGGGGGCCCTCCGCGAGACGGCCGGCCTCGTCGAGCATCTGCCGGACCGATTCGCCGTCGAGATCCCCGAACTGGCCTGTGGCCAAGATCTTTTCGAGTGCGTAGACCTCGAACAGGTTGAACTCGAGGTCCCTGACATTGCTGCGGTAGTGCCCCATGAGGCGAGCCTATCGGCCGACGCGGTCAACGCCCTGGGAATCGCCCAGGGTCGTCGTGCCGCACGGTCGGTTCTGGCGGGCTAAATATGTACTACACCATATTCCTCGAGTACGCCGGCGGTACCCGCGTGGGTGTTCATCGATTGTTAACCCACCACCAGGCGTTTTGACGGGATCGCCGATGGTCGACGGCGCGTTCCTGGTTTATGCTCAAAGCCATAGAAAGGGGGCACACGATGTTGCTCATCGAGCTCAACGTCGCCGGCCACCGGTGCACACACCGGGTGGACCAGCCCCGCCGTACCTTCGATCGGGTCCGGGCCCGGCTCAACCCGCGCACCATGCAGTGGCGTCCGTCGCGGGCGGCCTGACCCGCAAGCGCGGGTCGACGCGGCGCGCGATGCTCGTCACCGCGGTCGACGTCCTGCGCGAACGCGGCGCGGCCGGGGTCACCATCGACGAGGTCCTGGCGCGCAGCGGCGCACCGCGCGGTTCGGTCTACTACCACTTCCCCCAGGGCCGCAGCCAGCTGCTCATCGAGGCACTGAACTATGCCGGGGATTCCCTCACCGAGGTCATCGATGCCGCCGCCGACCGCGGCGGCATGGCCCTGGTGCGACAGTTCGTCGCTTTCTGGGAACGCGCACTGGCGGGCAGTGCGTACACCGCGGGCTGCCCGGTCATGGCGGCAGCCATCAGCTCCACCGACGATGACTCGGTCCTGGCCACTGCGGCCGGCGAGATCTTCGCGCGGTGGCGCGACGCGCTGAGTCAGACCTTTCGCAGGGACGGTTTCGAGTCCGCCGATGCCGAATCACTGGCCGTCATGTGCATCGCCGCGCTGGAAGGCGCGGTGGTGCTGTGCCGGTCTG
The DNA here is from genome assembly GCF_051188035.1 of Mycolicibacterium sp. Y3. Classification (NCBI taxonomy): domain Bacteria; kingdom Bacillati; phylum Actinomycetota; class Actinomycetes; order Mycobacteriales; family Mycobacteriaceae; genus Mycobacterium; species Mycolicibacterium sp. Y3. The sequence goes on from NZ_JAVQLT010000001.1 coordinate 38,095, forward strand.
CCCGCACCCCAGAACCGCTGCACCAGGTCGGTCACCAACTCGAATTCCTGATCAAGTCAAGGGAATTCGTGCGAGTGTACGGAATTCCAGGTCGCTAGTAGCCGAGCAGGTCGGCAAGTTTCACCAGGACGTCGACAGTCTGGGCGACAGTGCTCAACTTCGAGTCCAGCGTCTGCAGCGCACCGACGACCGCCGCGGTTGCGGAGCCGAGGTTCACCGACGTGTTGGTGGTCACATAGGTCAAGGTGTTCTGGACCACCGTCTGCGCCGCCGTCACCGCCGCCTTGACGTACTTCAGGTACGGCGCAACCTTTTTCAGCGTCGACAACGGGTCAGTGGCCGTCGTGGCCGTCGTGGCAGTGGTGGTGGTGGTGGCCGTGGTCACGCTGGCAGCGGCTGTCGCGGTCTTGGCCACCGCTGTCGTGGCACTGGCTGCCGCGACCTTCGAGGTCGTGGTGGAGGCCACCTTCGCGGTGCTGGCGACGCCGGAGTGACCACCGCCGAGCTTGCGCGACGCGCCGAGGAGCAGCAGCTCCGCGGGTGCCGGTGGCGGTGTGGCCGGATCGGCCGGGGCGGCTTTCCTGCTCACCTTCGCCGGCTTGATCGCCGCGGCCACCTCGGTCCCGGTCGACGACGGCACCGTCACCGCGTCCACCTTCGGCACGCCGCTCGAGGTGTCCGAGACATCCTGCGCCGGAGACGATCCTGCGCTCGTCTCCGATGCCGATCCGCTGTCCTTGACTGACGAGCTGCCGGCCACGGTCGTGGTGCGCTTGCGGGGCTTCCGCGTGGTCGACGAGGCGCTGTCATCCTTGGACGCCGCGCTGTCGTTCTTGACCGCACCGCTACCGTTGCGCCGTTTCCCGCCGGGGGTCTTGGTACCGTCCGCCGGTTTGGCGGCCGACGGTCCGGACGCGGCGGATGTCGAGGATGCGCCCTGGGACGACTCGGTGGAATCCGCGGCAGCCGTGCCGCATCCCAGAGTCACCGCCGCACCGATACCCAGCGCCACGGCCAGACCGCCCACGCGCCCGACGTACCCGGCAGCCTTCATGCTCGTCTCCTTCGCCCTGTGCGCCGGCGCCGATGCGTCGACATTGGCAGCAGCGTAAATTACTTCCCGTCGTCGTGCGGAGTTAGCTGAAAAACTCGGGCAAACTTCTTTCCGGAGACACCAGCGTCGGCAGGCCCGCCGAGATGCGGCTGAAAGCCATTTCCCGCCAAGGTGTTTCGCCTGCAATGCGGTTCGATAGTTCGCTGATCGCGAGCCTCCCGACGCGCCACACCTCACGGATGCTCGTGTGCCGGGCACACTCCAACGCCGCGATTCGTTGAACCAGCAAATAGTCGTTCAGGCACCGGAAACACGCTGAAAACACCGGCGATCGGTACGCCAGCAACGCCGGTACGGTGACCTGAGGCCGGCGATACCGAGAGCGCCGGCCGCGCATCCGATTTCGGCAAATTCCGGTGTAGCTTCTGATTGCCTTCTCGGCCAAGGGTTTTCAGGAGCGCGATGATATTGCAAACAGCACCGGCGGAGCACCGGCGTTCCCCAGCACCCCGAACGGGCCGCAGGCATAGCGCCGTGAGCCGGCGGCGCAATATGCGCCCCGCCGGGGACGCACGACGGTCACCGCGCGCGACGTCGGGTTCAGCAAAACGCACCGCCGGCGCGAGCGGGACCGTGCACCGCTGCGGTCCGGCGGGGACCGCGGCGCGCGCGCAGCCACCGCGGCGCGCCTCTGGAGTTGCCACAAGTCGCGGCGGGTGTGCGGTCAGTCCGCCGGAGCGGCAACCCAACGTGCACAGATGAACTCGCCATTGACCGCCGACTCGGTCAGCGTCCACTCCGAGCGCACCGGCAGTACCGGGGCGCCCTTGCCGAGGGTGCACGGCGCATAACTCACGATCATCTCGTCCACCAGCCCGGCCGCGACGAACTGCGCGGCGACCACCCCGCCACCGACCACCCAGACGTGGCGGTCTCCCGCCGCGGCCGACAGCTGCGGATGCAACTCGGTGACATCACCGTGGAACACCCGGACCGGGTGTCCGTCGGCGACGATGCCCGGGCGGCTCGTCAGCACCCAGGACGGCTGTTCGTACATCCAGTCGCCTTCCTGGTTGCGCACCAGCCACTCGTAGGTCTGCGCCCCCATCACCAGCGCCCCCACCGAGGCGGCGAACGCCTCGTAGCCGAACGGCCCGGCAGCATCGATGTCCCGGGTAAGCAGCCAGTCCAGGCTGTCGTGGTCGTCGACGATGAATCCATCCAGGCTGGACGCGGTGTAGTAGATGGTGGCCATGACCGCGAGTATGGGTCCCGGCACCGACATCTAGACTGCCTCACCAGTGAGCGAATTCGAAGCGCTGTGCGCCAACGACGGTGACCTGGCCGAGCTGCGGGCTTCGGTCCGGCGGTTCATCACCTCCGACCGGGCCGCGCACGGCTGGGAACCCCAGATCGACTCGTGGCTGACCAGTTGGGACGCCGGTTTCAGCGAGCGGCTGGCCGACGCCGGCTATGTCGGGCTGACCATCCCGTCCGAGTACGGCGGCCACGGGCAGGGCTTCCTGCACCGCTACGTGGTGACCGAGGAACTGCTCGGCCAGGGCGCTCCAGTGGCCGCGCACTGGTTCGCCGACCGGCAGGTGGCGCCGTCGCTGCTGTCCTACGGGTCCGAGGAACAGCGCCGCCGGCTGTTGCCGCAGATCGCGGCGGGCCGGCTGTATTCGGCGATCGGCATGAGCGAGCACGGCGCCGGATCGGATCTGGCGGCGACCGCCACCCGGGCCACCCGCACCGACGGCGGCTGGGTGCTCAACGGGACGAAGGTGTGGACCAGCGGCGGACATCGCGCACATTTCGCGATCGTGCTGGCCCGCACCAGTCCGCTGGATCCCGAGCACCGGCACGCCGGTTTCAGTCAGTTCATCGTCGCGCTGGATTCCCCCGGCGTCACGATCAGCCCGATCGTCACGCTGGACGGGCACCACCACTTCAACGAGGTGACCTTCGCGGAGGTGAGGGTCGGCAACAACGACGTGCTGGGCCAGGTGGGCGACGGCTGGCATCAGGTCACCGCCGAGCTGGGCTTCGAGCGCAGTGGCCCCGAACGGATCCTGTCGACCGCGATCCTGATCTTCGGCGTGATCCGCGCGCTGGGTCCCGATGTCGACGACCGCACCGCGACGGCCGTGGGTGACCTGTTGGGCCGCGCGATGTCGCTCCGCCAGCTGTCGGTGGCGGTGGCGCGCGATCTTGCCGCCGGACGCGATGCGGCCACCCGGGCCGCGCTGGTGAAGGATCTGGGCACCCGCTTCGAGCAGGAGTCGGTGGAGCTGTGTGCCGATCTGCTGGAGTCGGTGGACGATCCCGGCGGGCTGCGTGCCGTGCTGGACACGGCGCGGCTGCATTCGCCGATGTTCACGCTGCGCGGCGGGACCAACGAGGTGCTGCGCGGTGTGATCGCCCGCGGTCTGGGGGTGCGCTGACCATGGATGAGCTCGCTGCGCTGGTCGATGACATCGGCCGCCGGTCCTATGACGCCAACTTCGGGAAGCGCAGGCTCCCCGAGGTTTTCGATGCCGAGCTGTGGCAGAACCTGGACGAGACCGGGTTGAGCCGGCTCACCACCGAGCAGGGCGCCGGCCCGGCCGAATCGGCCGTGGTACTCGGCGGCCTGGCCCGCTACGCCGCGGCCGTCCCGATCGCCGAAACGGACCTGCTGGCCGGCTGGCTGGCCCGGCAGGCGGGGATCGCGGTGCCCGAGACGGGGCCGCTGACGGTGGCGATCGGCACCGACGGTACCGCGACCGGCGTGCCCTGGCCGCGCGCGGCGACCGTCGTCGTGGCCGACCGATCGGCGGAGGGCATCTCGGTGGGGCTGGCGGCGGATCCGCAGATCACCGACGGCCACAATCTGGCCGGCGAACCGCGCGGCACCCTGGCCTACGACACCGTCGGCCTGCAGCGCCTGGACACCGCGATCGGTGACGAACTGGCGCGCCGCGGCGCATGGGCGCGCTGCGTCCAGATCGTCGGCGCCTTCGATTCCGCGTTGGAGCTGACCGTCGCGCACACGTCGGAGCGGGTGCAGTTCGGCCGGGCGCTGAGCAAGTTCCAGGCGGTCCAGCATTCACTTGCCGCCATGGCCGGCGAGGTCGAACGCGCCCGAGCAGCGACGGATCTGGCGACGGCAGCGGTCACCGAATACGGTTTCGCGGCGCCGCAGGCCGACTACGCGGTGACCGTGGCGAAGGTGGCCGTCGGGCGGGCCGTCACTCCGGTCACCACCATCGCCCACCAACTGCACGGCGCCATCGGCGTCACCATCGAGCACCAGCTGTGGTCGGCCACCATGCGGGCCCGCAGCTGGAGCGATGAGTTCGGCAGCACCGCATCCCACGCTCGACGGCTGGGCCGGCTGGCGCTGGACGCCGCCGATCCGTGGGATGTGCTGATCACGTGTCCAACACCTGGCTGACCCGGGCCTCCACATCACCGAGCCCGGCCAGGTCGATGCCGAACCGGCCGGTGAGCTGTTCGAGCACCTCCGCGGCCGACGCCAAGCGGATCTTCTCGGTGCTGCCATCGGTGTGGATGGCCAGATTCCGGCCGCGCAGATTCCACCGCGCGGTGTCGGTGACCAGGGCGACCGACAGCCCGACCACGAAGACCGCCGTCGGATAGGTCGACGAATACCAGGACCCGATGCTCAGATCGACCAGGGGCTGGGTGCGCAGGCTGAACTGGTACAGCGGCAGCCAGTCGCCGTGGATCTGGGTCTGCAGTTGCAGGCCCTCAAGGTGGTCCACCAGCCGGTAGGGCTCATGGCGGGTGTGCTGCACCGGTCCCGCCTGCAACCTGATCGGCGAGGACAGCGTCTGGCCGCCGAAGCCAACGTCGACCAGGAAGCGGCCGTCTTCACCCGGCACGGTGACGGCCAGCACGTTGTGGGTGATCCCGGTCTTGGGCGCGTCCGGTGGCCGCATCCACACCACCCGCCCCGCCAGACGGTCCACCCCGTACCCGAGGTGCTCCAGCGCATAGGCCAGCAACCCGTTGTTCTCGTAGCAGTAGCCCCCGCGCCGGCGGCCGACCAGCTTGGCGGAGAGCGCCTCGGCGCTCAGGTCATGCACGGGGATGCCCATCAGCGGATCGAGGTTCTCGAACGGGATGGAGCGATTGTGCGCGGCCACGATGTCCCGCAGGGTGTCCAGACTGGGAACCACGGGGTATTCGAGGCCGATTCGTGCGAAGTACCCGGTGGGATCGACTGTCATTTCTCTATCGTGAAGCATGAGCGACCACGGGTGATCTGCACCGCATCTCTTTGACCGCCCGACCGGGTCCGTGCAAAACTAGAACACGTTCTATTTTTCTGGAGGGGCAGATGACTGCTACCGAGATCGACCCCGCGGAGATCACCAAATTCGATCCCGGCCTCACCGAGAAGGTGATGGGGTGGCTGCGGCCGCTTCTCAAGGCGTACCACCGTTCCGAGGTGCGCGGCCTGGAGAACTTCCCCCCAGGCGGTGCGCTCGTGGTGTGCAACCACTCCGGTGGCCTGTTCCCCATGGATGTGCCGATTTTCGCCGCCGACTTCTACGAGAAGTTCGGCTACGGCCGCCCCGTCTACACGCTGAGCCACGCCATGCTGATGGTCGGGCCCACCGCCGACTTCTTCAAGAAGACCGGCTTCATCCTCGCCAGCCGCGAGAACGCCGATGAGGCGCTGCGCTCCGGCGGCGTCGTCGTGGTGTTCCCCGGCGGTGACTACGACGTCTACCGCCCCACCTCCGAGGCGAACAAGATCGACTTCGACGGGCGCCAGGGTTACGTGCGCGCCGCCATCAACGCGGGAGTGCCGATCGTGCCGATGGTCGGGATCGGCGGGCAGGAGACCCAGCTGTACCTGTCCCGGGGCACCTGGCTGGCCAAGGCACTCGGACCGATCGCCCGGCTGGCCCGCACCAAGGTGGTACCGCTGTCATTCGGTGTGCCGTTCGGCCTGTCGGCAGTGCTCCCGCTGAACGTGCCGCTGCCGTCCAAGATCGTCATGCAGGTGCTGCCCGCGGTGCACATCGACACGGAGTTCGGCGAGAACCCGGACATCGACGAGGTCGACGCGCACGTCCGCCATGTCATGCAGCGCGCCTTGGACGGACTCGCCGAGGAACGTCGCTTCCCGGTGATCGGCTGACGTGTAGTGGGCCTCCTCGACCCCATCACCAACACCGTCGGCCTGCTCAGCACCATGGCGCGCGCCGGCGTCATCGCCCCGCTGCGCCCGGACAAGTACCTGCGCATCGCCGCCGCGATGGCCCGGGAGAACATGAGCATCACCTCGGGTTTCGCCGCCGCCGCGCAGCGCTGTCCGGACCGGGTGGGTCTGATCGACGAGCTCGGAGCGCTCACCTGGCGGGAAATCGACCAGCGTGCCGATGCTCTGGCCGCGGGGCTGCAGGCCATCGGTTCTCCCGAGGTGATCGGGATCATGGCTCGCAACCACCGCGGGTTCATCGAGTCGCTGATCGCCGCCAACCGGATCGGCGCCGACGTGCTGTTGCTCAACACCTCGTTCGCGGGCCCGGCGATGGCCGAGGTGATCGACCGCGAGACCGAGAACAAGGCTGCGGCCGTCATCTACGACGAGGAGTTCACCGCGACGGTGGACCGTGCACTGGAGGGCAACCCCGCCATCACGCGCGTCATCGCGTGGACCGACACCGCGGCCGCCGATCTCACGGTCGAGAAGTTGATCCGCGACCACGTCGGCAAGACACCGGTGCGGGCCACCGAGAAGAGCAAGGTCATCCTGCTGACCTCCGGTACCACCGGTAGCCCGAAGGGCGCCAAGCATTCCGGCGGCGGACCCGAGGTGCTCAAGGCGATCCTGGATCGCACACCCTGGCGCACCGAGGAAACCGTCGTCATCGTCGCGCCGATGTTCCATGCCTGGGGGTTCTCCCAACTGGCGTTCGCGGCGTCGATGTCGTGCACCATCGTCACCCGCCGCAGGTTCGACCCGGAGGCCACCCTGGCCCTGGTCGACACCCACCGGGCCACCGGATTGTGTGTGGTGCCGGTGATGTTCGACCGCATCGTCGAACTGCCCGACGAGATCCGCAACCGCTACAGCGGGCGCACCCTGCGGTTCGCCGCCGCATCGGGCTCGCGGATGCGCCCCGACGTCGTCATCAAGTTCATGGATCAGTTCGGTGACGTCATCTACAACAACTACAACGCCACCGAGGCCGGAATGATCGCCACGGCGACACCGGCCGACCTGCGCGCCGCCCCGGATACCGCGGGAAAACCGGCCGAGGGCACCGATATTCGCATCCTGGATACGGAGCACCAGCAGATGCCGACCGGCGAGGTGGGCACCATCTACGTACGCAACCCCACCCAGTTCGACGGGTACACCTCCGGCTCGACGAAGAATTTCCACGACGGCTACATGAACTCCGGCGATATCGGGTACCTGGATCAGGCGGGCCGGCTGTTCGTGGTGGGCCGCGATGACGAGATGATCGTGTCCGGTGGGGAGAACGTGTATCCGATCGAGGTGGAGAAGATCCTGGTCACCCATCCCGAGGTCGCCGAAGCGGCGGTGATCGGGGTGGATGACGAACAGTTCGGGCAGCGGCTGGCCGCGTTCGTGGTGCTGACCGGCGCCGGGGCCGGTGTCACGGCCGACGAGCTGAAGCAGTACGTGCGGGAGAATCTGGCCAACTACAAGGTGCCGCGTGAGATCACCGTGCTCGACGAGCTGCCGCGCAACAGCACCGGCAAGATCGTGCGTCGTGACCTTCAGGAGCGTGTCGGTGGGTAAACGCAGAGCCCTCCGCACCCTGCTCAGCGCCACTGCCGAAACCGTCAACGCCGCCAACGCCTTCCGGCCGCTGACCCGCCGTGGCTACCCGGCGATCGGAGTGTTCGCATTCGGCTGGCCGACTGCGGAGAACGTGCCACTGGTGGTCGGCGGATCGGCGCTGAGCGCGCTGCGACATGCGGTGCGCGGTGACTACCGTTGCGCCAGTGGACGAATCGCCTTGTTGCTCAAGGTCACCTCCTGGCTGGTACTGGCGGTCGTACATCGCCGCGGCGTGCGGTCCCGGCCGTATTTCGAAGACCCGCTCAATGAGGTGTTGGGACCGGCGTTCCCGTCGGTGCCCCCGCGTCCCGATGGGGTGTTCGCGACCGGCCAGACGCGGCGACGGTACGTCGAGAAGACCGTCAGCTACGGGCCGTACCGCTCCAACGTCGCCGATGTCTGGGTGCGGCCGGATCTCCCCCGCGACGGCAAAGCACCTGTGCTGCTGCAGGTTCCCGGCGGTGCGTGGATGATCGGGATGCACCGGCCACAGGCCTATCCGTTGATGTCGCAGCTGGCCGACCACGGCTGGATCTGCGTGTCCATCGGCTACCGGATCAGCCCGAAACATGCCTGGCCGGCGCATATCGTCGACGTCAAGCGCGCACTGGCCTGGGTGAAGGCCAATATCGCCGAATACGGCGGTGACCCGAATTCGGTGTACATCACCGGGGGTTCGGCCGGCGGTCACCTCTGCTCACTGGCCGCGCTGACCCCCAACAATCCGGCGTATCAGCCGGGGTTCGAGGATGCCGACACGTCGGTGGCCGGCGCGGTGCCGATCTACGGCCGCTACGACTGGGTCACCGAGAGCTACCCGGACCGGCGCGAGTTCGGGTCGGTGCTGGAGCGGATGATCGTGAAGCTGCCGTTCACCGACAACCGGCAGCTCTACCTGGATGCGTCCCCCATCACCCATGTCGGCCCCGACGCCCCGCCGTTCTTCATCCTGCACGGCACCCACGACACGCTGATCCCGGTGGAGGAGGCTCGCGAGTTCGTCGAGGCGCTGCGCGCGGTATCCACTGCCCCGGTCATCTATGCGGAGATCCCGGACGCCCAGCACGCCTTCGACATCTTCGGCTCGGCGCGCGGGCACTACACCGCGTCGGCAGTGGAACGTTTCCTGGACTGGGCGCGGGCCACCCGGCCGGAGTGACGGTGTGAGCAATCTTGCATGCAACCTTGCATGCAAGGGGCGTAGAGTCGACCTCCATGAGCGAGGGAGACTCCAGCGGACAGCGCGCCTACCAGGCCACCAAGGACCAGATCCTGTCCGGCGCGGTACGCGGCGGACAGCTGCTCAGCGAGGTCGAGGTCGCCGCGTCCCTCGGGGTGAGCAGAACGCCGGTGCACGAGGCCTTCCTCCGGTTGGCCGCCGAGGACCTGCTCGAACTGCTCCCCCGTCGCGGTGCGGTCGTGGTGCCGGTGCCGCCGCGGGAGGCCACCGATCTGCTGGAGATGCGGCTGGCACTGGAGTCGGCGGCGGTGCGCAGGCTGTGCCGCAACCCCGACGCCGTCGACGCGCTGTTCACCGAACTGACCGACTTGATCACCCTGCAGCGCGAGGGCGCCGCGGCCGGCGACGAGAACCGGTTCGCCGCCGCCGACGACGCGTTCCACCACCGCATCGTCGACGTCGCGGGCAACGCCATCGGGCAACGCTTCTACGGCTCGCTGCGGGACCGGCAGCGCCGGATGATGGCCGCCGCCGTGCGGTCCGACACCGCCCGCGCGGCGCGGCTGATCGATGAGCACGCCCTGCTGGCCGACGCGATCGCGCGTCGCGATCTGGCCGATTTCGAGGCGCTGCTGCTGGCTCACCTGCAGGCGACCTACGGGGTGGTGCTGTGAGATCGCCATTCCGGCCCTGGGCCGCGGTCGCGTTGGCCGTCTTCTGCATCGGCTGGGGCGGCAACCAGTTCACCCCGCTGCTGATCGCCTACGCGCAGCACTCCGGTTACACGCGTGTCGACGTCGACATCCTGCTCGGCGCCTACGTCTTGGGCCTGGTGCCGGGGCTGCTGGTGGCCTCCGCCCTGTCCGACCGGCACGGGCGCCGGCCCGTCATGACCGCGGGTCTGGTGAGCTCGGCGCTGGGCAGCATCATCCTGGCGGTCGGCGATGACGCAGGTTTCGCAGCCCTGTTCGGCGGGCGACTGCTCAGTGGTCTGGCCGTGGGCATCGCGATGGCCGTGGGGTCGGCCTGGATTGCCGAATTGTCAAGGCCACCATATGATTCCGCGCCCGCGGGGACCGGCGCACGGCGGGCGTCCATCTGGCTGTCGGTCGGGCTCGGGACCGGACCGCTGTTCGCCGGGGTGCTCACCGCGTTCGCGCCGCTGCCGCTGGTGTTGACCTACATCGTGCATGCGCTGTTGTGCCTACCCGCGTTGTGGGCGGTGTCCTACCGAGCGGTGGAGACCCGCGATGAGGCACACGACAGTGGGACTTCGCTGCTGGGGCGGCTGCGGGTGCCCGCCGCGAGCCACCGCCGATTCCTGCATGTCGTGGCGCCGATGGCGCCGTGGATCTTCGGCTCGGCAGCCATCGCCTATGCGATCGTGCCCGCGTTGGTGGCCGACCGGCTCGGTTCCTGGGCACTGCTGTACACCGCGGGGCTGACGGTGCTCACCCTCGGCTGCGGTGTGGCGGTGCAGCCGATCGCGCGCCGCCTGGACGACCGCTCGAGCGCGCGCGCCGTCGTGGTGTCCATGGTGCTGATGGCCGCCGGCGTGTTCGCCGCGGTGGCCACCGCGATCACCCGGTCCCCGATCGTCGCCCTGTTCGTCGCGATGCTGCTGGGCAGCGCCTACGGAATCGCCATCGTCTCAGGACTTTTGGAGATTCAGCGGATCGCCGAACCCGACGAGCTGGCCGGGATCTCCGGGGTCTACTACTCGTTGGCCTACGTCGGCTTCCTGCTGCCCGCGGTGCTGGCCGTGCTGGCGCACTACTTCAGCTATCCGGCCATGCTGACCGCGCTCGGTGTGCTGGCGGCGGTGTGCGCCCTGCGCTGCGCGACGGGGTGGTCCAAGCACCTCGAGCGCCCTGCCGCCGCAGCGGTGGGCTGATGCCACGCCAGCGAGATCACCGAGGCGAGATCAGCACAATCCGGTGTGCCGGCAGATGACCGACGGCACCTGGGGCGACGGTAATTGCGGCATCTTGGGCGGCGGCGGAAGCCGGGGGTGGAAACCTCCGCGATTGCCGTCATTACCCCCGCCGCCACCCGGGTCGGCCGGAGCGGGTGCGGGCGCAGGCTCAGCCGGCGGCGCCCCCGGTGGTGGCGGCGGTGCCGGCGGCGCGGGAGGCGGTCCGGGTGCGGGCAGCTTGGCGGGCATGATCCAGATCGCGATCGACTGCGGCGTCAGCCCGTAGCCCGCCGGTGCGGCCGTGAGCGCCAACTGGGTGGGCAGCATGTCGGGCCTGATGTGGAAGAACACCCACCCGTCGGCGTCGGCACTCACCGGGGACACCAGGGGCGGCGACGTGAGCACGGTGGGCGTCGCGGTGGGGATGTGTTCGCCGCTGCTGACGTACAGCTGAAAGCCGCCGTTCGGACCGGTGACGTCGATCGGTGCGGTGACCCCGGTGAGGGAGACCTCGATCCCGACTTCCAGTTCGCTGCTGGTCGGCTGGCGCACCACGGTGAGGTTGTCGGACTTCGGGGTGATCGTGGCACCCTTGGCCGTCAGCGCCGTCCCCAGTTGGGCCATACCCGGAAGAATCGATACCGCAGCCGGGCCGGTGCTGGCACTGGCGCTCACAGACGACGTCTCGGCCATCGGCGGGGTTGCGGGCCCGTACGAACAGCCCGCCAGCACGACGGCCGCCGCGAGGACCGAGGTTGCGGCGCCCAGGTGCGCTGGCCATTCCATGGGTGTCATTCTGACGTATACCCGACGCCTGTGAGCGACTGCCTCAAACCATCGCATTCTCGATGACGGTCAGCTCCTCGGAAATCCCTGCGGCACGGCGGATCTCGCGGAAGTCCCGCACCATCGCCTCGGTGACCTCGTGCGGGTCTTCCACCGTCGCGGTGTCCGAGATCACCGAGATGTTGAGCTGGTCCACGTAGCTCCACACCGTGATGTTCAGCCCGCTGGCCGCGGTGAGCGGGCCCACCGAATAGATCTCGGTGACCGTCGCGCCACCGACTTTGCCCCGCTCCCGGGGCCCGGGGACATTCGAGATGTTGAGATTGAGCACCTTGTTCTGGCCGTCCTTGTCCGACAGCCGGCGGAACAGGCTCTCGACGGCGGCGGGCGGCATGTACGACGCCCACCGCGCGACCAGTTCGGGACCGATGAGCTGATTGCTCTCCTTGGCCAGCGCGGCGTCCGCACTGGCCCGCTTGACCCGTTCCAGCGGATCGGCGAGGTCCACCGGCAGTGCCATCAGCACACCGGTGAACCGGTTGCCCGAGATCCGTTCCGGGGAGAAGTCGAAGCTCATCGGCACCGACGCCAGCAGCGGGTGATCGGCCTTGCCCTCGTAGCGCAGCTGTAGCGCGCGCAGCGCCCCCGACGACATGGCCAGCACCATGTCGTTGATGGTGGCGCCCAGAAGTTTTCCGGTGGACTTCACGTCGGCCAGTGCCAGCGTCGCCGTCGCGAAACGGCGTTCCGGGGTGAGCACGTGGTTCATGAAGCTCGGCGGCGGGGTGAAGGGACGGGTCAGCTCGGGCCCGAACTTGCGGCTGCTGCGACGGACCCGGCCCACCCCGGCGGCGGTGTACTTCACCAGACCCGGCAGCCTGCCGATCTGCCGAAGATGATCGGTGAACGCCGTGCGCACCAGCTCCGCCCCGGACGGCGCCGGATCGGTGGCGTAGGAGTCGCGGTCCCGCTGGGGCCCGTCCTGCAGATCCATCCCCCGGGCGAGCAGATTGGCCGAGGCGACGCCGTCGGCCAGCGCATGGTGGATCTTGCCCACCACGGCGATACGCCGGACCGGATTGTCGGCGGTGCCACCGTCGGCCAGTCCCTCGACGAAGTACATCTCCCACAGCGGACGGCTACGGTCCAGTGGTGTGCTGGCGATCTGCCCGATGGCCTCGTCCAGCTCTCGGCGGCCGCCCGGCGCGGCCACCCGCCACGGCCGCACGTGGTACTCGAGGTCGACATCGCAGTTCTCCCGCCACATCGGGTGGTGGAACTTGAACGGGATGTCGACGAGTTGATACCGGAACGGATCCAGCTTGTGCAGCCGGCTGTGCAGCACGTTGCGAAAATCCTCGACGCCGAAAGTGCGGTCACCGAGACCCTCGAGCGCGATCACCGCGATCTTCAAGGTGTGCATGTGCACATTCGGCGCTTCCGAATAGAGCAGGAACGCGTCCCACCCGCTGAGCCTCTTCACCGGCGTTCCTCCCCGTGCGAGGAGTCTATATAACTGCCTTTGCCTGTCTCGCCGGGGAGTTTCGGTGAATTTGGTTGAGGAACAAGCCGATTGCGGTGGCCATGGGACCGGTGCGGGCGCCGTCGGTCATATCGAAGGCATGGCCGGCACCGGGTAGCTCGATATAGCCGACCTCGGAGTCCGACACCGCACCGAGTCGTTCGACGAAGCTGCGGGCCTGCTCGACCGGAATGACCGAGTCGCCGGTGCCGTGGATGACCAGGAACGGCGGGGCATCCCGGTGGATCTGGGCGATCGGCGATGCCTGCCGGAAGACCTCCGGGTGACGGTCGATCTTGCGCTTGACCACAACGCGTTCCAGGAAGTCGACGAAGCGCATCCGCTCCTCGGTGGAGCGATCCTCCCAGTCGTAGCGGCCATAGATACCGATGACGGCGTCGACCGAGGTGTCCGAACCGTCGGGCAGATCGCCTTGGCACTCGGGGTCGTTCGGGGTCAGGCCCGCGAGTGCGGCCAGATGCCCGCCGGCCGAGCACCCGGCGACGGCGACGAAGTCGCGGTCGCCGCCGAACTTGTCGACGTTGGCCCGCGCCCACGCGATCGCCGCCTTCACGTCGTGCAGGTGCCGGGGCCACCGGTGATGCGGGGCGACCCGGTAGTCGATGGACAGGCACACCCAGCCCTGTTCGGCCAGATGCGACATCAGGGCATAGCCCTGCAACATCCGGCTGCCGTGCACCCAGGCACCGCCCGGGACGAACAGCAGCACCGGCGCGGGTTCGGCCGGCAACTGTTTGGGCCGCCACACATCCATCAGCTGGGTCGGGCTGTCGCCGTAGCGCACCGACGTGCGGTACACATTGCGCCGGTACTGGAGGGTGTTCCATAGCGGTGGCTTCTGCTCCGGGGCCGGCCACTCCACGGCGAGGTCGGCGGCGGGCACCACGGCGCGCAGAGCTTCCGCGGCGATCGCGCTGGTCTGGTCGCGCTCCGCCTTACGGATCTCGGCGCTACCCGGCGTCATCCACGACTTCGCGGACGAGGAGAAGAAATCCGGCATATGCCGGAATCCCCACACACTCATCGCGGCGACGGCGCCGAGCGGCTCCAGATGCTTGCCGATCACCGGAAGGGAAGCCGAGGCCACCGTGAGCGCCAGCATGCGGTCGGCCGGGCCGGCGGTCAGCAACCAGCGGGCGCGGCTCCACATATCGGATCCTGGGTATCGGGTGTCCGGGCGTGCCGTCATTTCGCGAGACTACCCCGCGGTAACCACCGCCGACGCGACAACTTGGCCAAGTTGTCTACCCCGGTTCCATATTGTGATCTGCATCACTTCTTTGCCGTTCCACGGGCCGGGTAACTTCGCTGATCATGAGCAAGTCGGCGCTGGCCATCACTGAAGAACACCGGGACCTGGCCGCCGCGGCGGCCGGGCAGCTGCAGCGATCACACAGCCTCGCGGCCGCGCGCGCCACCCTGGAAAACCCGGGCGGTCACCCGTCGGCCATCTGGTCGGCCGGTGCGAATCTCGGCTGGAACGGGCTGGCACTGGCCGAGGAGTACGGCGGATCGGGGTTCGGGTTGGCCGAGCTGGCCGTCGTGGCAGAAGTGGCGGGCCGCGAGCTCATGCCGGGGCCCTTCCTGCCGACGGTCGCCGCCGCCGTGGCGATCGACCGGTGCGCGCCGGACTCCGTTCGGGCGCAGCTACTTCCCGGACTCGCCGACGGCACCCTGGCCGGCGCACTCGGGCTCAACATCACGGTGACCCTGGGTGAGGACCACACCTCGACCGCCGAATGGCCCGCGGTGCTCGGCGCACCCGATGCCGACATCCTGGTGCTGGCGGCCGGTGAGGACCTCGTCATCGTGGCGGCCGACGCACCGGGTGTCACCGTCACCGCGCTCGCACCGCTGGACACCACCCGCACGGTGGGCGCCGTGTCCATGCGCGGCGCCCAGATTCCCGCCGACCGGGTGCTGCGCGGCGCGGCGCGGCGCGCCCGCACCGTCTTCCGCATCCTGGCCTCGGCCGAAGCGGTCGGGATCAGCTGGGCGACCCTGGACATGGCCGTCGAATACGCGAAGGTCCGCGAGCAGTTCGGCCGGACCATCGGCACCTTCCAAGCCGTCAAGCACCACGCCGCGAACATGCTCGTCGAGGCCGAGCAGACGACGTCGGCCACCTGGGCGGCCGCCCGCAACGATGACCTGGGCGCGGCCTGGTTCCCGGCGGCGATCGCGGCGTCGCATGCCATCCGCGCCCAGGTGTTCAACGCGCAGAACAATATTCAGCTCCACGGCGGGATCGGGTTCACCTGGGAGCACGATGCGCATCTGTACCTGCGACGGGCTCGCACCATGGCCACCCTGCTCGGTGACGGCGCCGACCCCCTGCTCGACGTCGTGGACGCACAGCGCAGCGGGGCCGCCCGCACCGCGTCGTTCAGTGTGCCGGCCGAGGCCGAGCAGTACCGCCCCGCCGCCGCCGAAGCCGCGGCCACCGCCCGTGCGCTGCCGGCCGATCAGCAACGCGACTTCCTGGTCGACTCCGGCTACCTGGTGGCGCACTGGCCCAAGCCGTGGGGCCGGGCCGCCGATGTACTCGAACAGCTGGTCATCGAAGAGGAGTTCGGTTCGGCGGGCAGGGGGTACCTCCCGCTCGCGGCGGAGAGCGCAGCGACCGGGGGATCGACACCGATCGACATCCCCGATATGGGCATCACCGGATGGGTGACCCTGACCATCGCCCAGGCCGGCACCGACGAGCAGCGCGCACGCTGGGTGGAGCCGGTGCTGCGCGGTCAGGTGATGTGGTGCCAGCTGTTCTCCGAGCCGGGTGCGGGCTCGGATGCCGCCGCCGTGCGCACCTCGGCCAAGAAGGTGGACGGTGGCTGGCGGATCACGGGTCAGAAGGTGTGGACCAGTCTGGCCCAGCATTGCCAGTGGGGCCTGGCGACGGTGCGCACCGATCCCGACGCGCCCAAACACGCGGGTGTCACCATGATGGCCGTCGATATGAAAGCGCCTGGAGTGACGGTCAATCCGCTGCGCGGGCTGACCGGCGACGCGCATTTCAACGAGGTGTTCTTCGACGACGTGTTCGTTCCCGACGCCGATGTGGTGGGCGAGGTGAACAAGGGCTGGCTGGTGGCGCGGGCCACGCTGGGCAACGAACGCATCTCCATCGGTGGGGGTTCGTCGGCGCCGACCGGCTTCACTCTCGATGAGCTGGTCGAATTACTCGACGCCGCAACGCCGTTGATCGCGACTGAGTACGTGCGGGCAGCGGGCGCGGTGATCGCCGAGGCGCACACCCTGCCGATGCTGAACCTGCGGCGGGTGAGCCGCGCCATCGCCGGCACCGATCCCGGCCCGGAGGGCAATGTCACCAAACTGCTGCTGGCCGAGCACACTCAGCGGTTGACCGAGCTGGGGATGGCGCTGGCCGGCCCGGCTGCGGTGGTGGGAGCGAAGCCGACGCTGGCGCGTGCGTATCTGGGCAACCGGGCCATGACGATCGCCGGTGGTACGTCGGAGATCACCCGGAACACCATCGCCGAACGCATCCTCGGCCTGCCCCGCGATCCACTGTTGAAGTGAGCTGAATCAGCGGACGGCGGCGCGGCCCCGGATCCGGCCGAGCACCGCCAGTGCCAGCAGCGTCACCAGCAGCAGGATCGCGGTCGACGCGGCCGCCTGCAAGGCCTGGCCGCGATCGGTGAGCCCGAAGATGGTCACGGGCAGGGTTTTCCAGGTCGCCGGGTACACCATCACGGTGGCACCGAGCTCACCCATGGACAGTGCCACCGCCAGTCCCGCCGCCGCGCCGAGGGCCGGCAGCAGCAGCGGCAGCGTCACCTGCAGCAGCACCCGCACCGGGCCGGCGCCCAGGGATTCGGCGGCCTGCCGGTAGCGCGGGTCCAACCGGTCCAGCGCCGCCGATACCGCGCTGAACGCGAAGGCCAGTACCAGCACGGCGTGGGCCAGGACGACGATCCAGCGGGTGCCGCCCAACAGCAGCGGCCGGGAGTTGAAGGCGATCAGCAGACCGAGCCCGATGGCCACCGAGGGCACCGCGATGGGCAGGTGGAACACCGCATCGGTGAAGCGGCGCAACCATACCGGACAGTCCCGGGCGGCCAGCGCGGCCCAGGTCCCGAGGAGCAGTGCGAACGCGCCGGCGACGAGAGCGGTCTGCAGGCTCACCGAAAGGCTGGCCAGATTCTCCCCGGTGAGCGCCTCGCCGACCCGGCCGAGGCCCAGTCCCGACGGCAGTGCACCCGTCCACGAGCCGGCCAGCCCGGCCAGCAGTACGGTGGCCAGCGGTGCGACGAACACGACGAGCACCACCACGCCGAACGCGGCCAGTGCGACCGCCCTACTTCGCCGGTTCCACAACAGCATCGGCGCCGCCCCTTCCAGAGGTCATGCGGGCGAACATCATTCGGTAGGCGAGGTAGAGCCCCAGCGAGAGCACCACCTGCACGGCGGCGATCACCGCGGCGCCCGGCAGGTCGAAGGTGACGATCCCGCGGGTGTAGATGAGCACCGGCAGGGTGGTGACGCCCTTGGCTCCGGTGAACAACACGATGCCGAACTCGTTGAGGGTGAGCAACAGCACCAGGCTGCCACCGGCCATCAAGGCCGGCCACGCCTCCGGCAGCACCACCGACCGCAGCACCCGCAGCGGGCCGGCACCCAGGCTGGCCGCCACATCGAGCTGGGCGCGCGGCACCATGGCGAACGCCGCCAGCAGCGGTCGCACCACGAACGGGGTGAAGAAGGTGATCTCCGCAGCGATCACGCCGGCCGGGGTGTACAGAACGTTCAGCAGCGGTGCCGGGTCGCCGCTCAGAGCACTGATCGCCGCGTTGACCGCACCGGCCGTGCCGTAGAGGAAGGTGAACGCCAGGGTGATCAGGAACGACGGCAACGACAGGACGGTGTCGATGAGCCGGCCGACCAGGCCGGAGCCGGGAAACGGCACGAATGCCAGGATGACCGCCAGGAAGGTGCCCAGCACGAGGCAGCCCAGGGTCGAGCTCGCCGCGATGGCGACAGTGCGCCACAACGCATCCCGGAACTGTGCGGAGCTCAGCACCTCGGCCCATTTTCCCGGCCGGGCCGACTCGCCGAACACCCGCGCCAGGGGATACACCGCCGTGAACAGCACCACGGCCAACGGCGGCAGCACCCACCAGTGCGCACGGTGGCGTCGCGGCGCGCGGGTGACCCGAGCCGCGTCGAGCAGCACGGCAGTACTCCCGGTCACGAGCCGGCCCGGACGAGCACCCCGGCCGGTTCCGGAATCCGCACGCCCACTTCGGTACCCGCCTCGAAGTGGACATGTCCGGGTACGTCGATCTCGATGAGCTGGTCGGGCATGCTGGTGATCGTCAGCACCAGCCGGGTGACCGCACCCCGCCACATTGCCGCATTGACACTGGCGCGCAGCGCATCCCGGTCGCCCAGCGATACGATGCGCAGGGCGTGCGGACGGATGCACAGCAGGGCTTGCGCACCCGGCGCCCAGTCGGCCTTGCCGACGGCCGGCTGCGGCGCCTCGGCGCTGACCGTCTTGTGCGAGACCGTCACCAACGCCGACGTGCCGATGACGCGACCGACGGTGCACGGAATCAGGTTGGCCCCGCCCAGGAATGCCGCCGTGAAGCTGCTCGGTGGCCGCTTCCACAGATTCTCGGCGGTGTCGACGTCCATCAGCCGGGCGTTGTTCATCACCACGATGCGGTCGGCCAGCGCCAGCGCCTCCGCCTGATCATGGGTGACGTAGAGCATGGCGGTATCGGGCAACGATTCCTTGAGCTGTCGCAGCTCGGCCAGCATCGACTGGCGCAGTTGGGCGTCGAGGGCGGCCAGCGGTTCGTCCAGCAGTAACACCCTCGGGCGGATCGCCAGCGCCCGGGCAATCGCGATGCGCTGCTGCTGACCTCCGGAAAGCTCACGTGGCAACCGCTTTCCGTAGGCGGACATGCCGACCATATCCAGCGCCTCGGCGACCCGGCCGCCGATCTGGTCCCGGGGTACGCGCTGCGCCTTGAGCCCGAAGGCGACGTTGTCGGTCACCCGCATGTGCGGGAACAGCGCATACGATTGCAGCACCACCCCGATACCGCGCTTGGCCGGCGGCAGATCGGTGATATCGCGCCCATTCAGCCGGACCGCACCGGAGGTCGGCCGGACGAAGCCGGCCAGCGCGCCCAGCGCGGTGGACTTCCCCGATCCGCTCGGCCCCAGCAGCGCCACGGTCTCCCCCGTACCGACCCGCAGGTTGAAGTCGACCAGCGCGTGGGTGGCCTTGGCACCGCGGCCGTAACTGACCCCCACCCGGTCGAAGACGATGGCCGGGCCGGCCGTGGCGGGATCACCGGATTCCCTGGGTCGTACGCCGGCACGTGCGACCTTGATCTCGGCCATGTCAGTTGCCGGTCGCCTTCTGGTACGCGGCAACGTCGGCGTCGAGGTCGGCCAGCACCGCGTTCCAGTCCGGCACCCAGATCTGGACATCCTTGAGCACGGCGCCCGGCGTGTTCGGGGCGGGCGTTCCGGCGGCGACGGTACGGATACTGTCACGGACCGGGATACCGAGCGCATCCGGTTCCACCGTCTTCTGCACCTTATCGGAGAGCAGGTAGGCCAGCAGCTTCTTGGCGTCCTCGGCGTGCGGTGCACCCTTGGTGACGCCGGCCACGTACGGCAGCGACACCGTGGTGCGGATGCCGTTGTGCGCGGGGATGAAGATGGCGAACGTTGACCCGTCGTCCTTGATGGAGCCGAGGTTCATCTGCACATCGCCGTTGGCCACCAACAGTTCTCCATTGCTGACCTTGGGCTGCAACTTGCCGGTCGATGACGACGGCCCGACGTTGTTGGTCTGCAGCTTGGCGAGGTAGTCCAAGGCACCCTGCTTGCCGAGCAGATGTTGCAGAAGGACCAGCACGGCGGTGCCGTCACCGGCCTGTCCCGGCGTCGAGTATTGCAGTTTGCCCTTGAACTCCGGTGCCAGCAGGTCATCCCAGGTGGCCGGGACTGGGGTGGCGGCCGGATTGACGATGAAGCTCAACGCGTTGTCGACGATCGGTACGTAGCGGCCCTGCGGTCCTACCTGATCCGCGGCGATACCCGAGGTGTCAGCCCCGCTGGGCACCAGCAGCCCTGACGTGTCGGCCTTCTGGATGAACGGCGGCAGGGTCACCAGCAGGTCGGCCTGGGGGTTGGACTGCTCCTTCTCCACCCGGGAGACCACCTCGCCGGATCCGGCCTCGACCAGGTTGACCGCGATACCGGTGTCCTTGGTGAACTCGGCGAACCGGCCCTTGTACCAGCTCGCCAGACCATCGGCGCTGTACACCGTGAGGGTGGTGCCGCTGGTGGGGCCGCTGGACCCGGTCCCACCACAGGCGGCGGCGAGGGTGGTGGCGGCGAGGGCCACCACCACCGCGGTGGCACGAAAAACGTTGCGCAGAAACATGATGTCCTTCACGGGTCAGCGGGTGGTCAGGAGCAGATCGGCGAAATCGACGACGGAGCCCACCACGTGGGTGGCCCCGGCGGCGCGGAGGTCTTCCTCGCTGTGGGCGCCGGTGAGGGCACCGGCGGCGATGGCGGCACCGGCCCGCAGCGCGCTCTCGACGTCGGTACTCGTATCGCCGAGCACGGCGACGTTGTCGACACTGTCGGCCTGCAACCGCATCAACGCGGTGAGCACCATGTCGGGGTACGGGCGGCTACGCACGCCGGCGCCCGGCGCCAGCACCAGATCAGCCAGTTGCCGCCAGCCCAGCGCCGCCAGCAGCTTGTCCCGGGTGACCGCGGAGAACCCGGTTGTCAGCGCCACCTTGATCCCGGCCCCGCGAAGTTCGGTGATGGCCTCGGCCGCACCGGCGATGGGTGCGGCGTGACCGTTGTCGATCAGTTCGGCATAGGCACGCTCGAACTCGTCATTGGCACGCCGGGCGCGGTCCTCGGTACCGAACAGGGCGCGGAACACCACGATCTTCGACTGTCCCATGGTGTCCAGGACGTATTGGCGCGCCTGGTCGCGTTCGTCGCCTTCGGCGGGCAGTCCCGCTGCGGTGGCGGCGGCCTCGAAGGCGCTGACGACCAGTCCGTCATCGGTGACCGTGGTGCCGGCCATGTCGAGGACGGCGACCTGAATATTCTTGTCCGGCATATGCTCTCCCTACATTCCGATGAGATCGGCGGTGTGTTCGGCGATGGCGGGCCCCAGCGTCATACCGCGGCCGCCCGGGCCGGTGACCACCCACACGTTGTCCTCGGGCGAGGTCCGGCACACCAGCTGGTGTGGATCGGTGCACTGGCTGTAGACACCGGCCCAGCGCTGCCGGATGGCGGGTAGCGGCCTGCCGAGGAACTCCTCGACCCGCGCGGCGAGGTAGTCATAGGGCTGCGTGCTCACGTCGAAGGCGAACGGTTCGTCGTACTCGTGGGTGTCGCCGATCGTCAGACCGCCGTGCAGGCGTTGCACGCAGAGCAGTTGCATATGCCCGTCGGCGGCGACCGGATCCTGAGGTTCGTTGCGGCGCAGCGCATCCAGTGCCGGTCCGGCGAAGCCCGGGTAGTAGCGGAAGCTGTCGGCATCGGCAACGGCGGTGGTGAGCGCCTCACCCAGCGGCTCGGTCTGCATCATCTGCAGGCGCACCCGGCGGACCGGAAGGTCACCGGCGAGTTCCCGGACCAGGCCTGCGTGCGCGGCACCTGCGCACACCACCACCAGGTCGGCGCCGTGGCGTTCGCCGCGATCGTCGCGCACCGTCAGGCCGTCCACCGATCTGGCCTCCACGCCGGGCAGGAAGGTGTATCGCCCTGTGCACACCAGATATTCGCGGATGGCGGGCAGCGCCTGCCTGGATTCGACGACGGCATCCCGCGCGCAGTGCAGACCTCCCAGGAAGGTGCCGCGCAACGCCGGATTGAGGGCACGTACCCGCTCAGGGTTCAGCAGGGTGAACCCGCGGTGGTCGGCATCGCCGCGGTCGACGGCCTCGCGGGCCACTGCCACCTCGGCGTCGGTGCGCAGCAGGGTGATCGAGCCGGCCGCCCGGAATCCGATCCCGGGGATCTCGGCGCCGAACTCTTCCCACAGCTCACGCGACCGCAGGGCGGCGTCCAGTTCGGCGGTCGAGCGGCCGGACACCCAGACCAGGCCGAAGTTGCGCACCGTGGCACCCCGGGCCTCGGTCTCCCGCTCCAGGTGCACCACGGTGTGGCCGCGCCGGATGGCCTCCACGGCGTGGGCGGTGCCGAGGATGCCGCCACCGATGATCGTCACGCGCATGGTGGTTGACCATGACCCCCCGCCGCGACCTGCGCCCGACCTGATCATGTTGGGGTGCCGAATACTGAGTGAACAATTGGTATAGACCAAATTGGGGTAGTGTTGGGCCATGCGAGTTCTCGACGAAACACGCCTCGAGGAAGTGCACACCGTGCTGCGCTCGTTGCGCGGGGTGTGGGACGAGGAGTCGGTCGACGAGCTGGACCATGCCCTGCAGTCCGCCGCCAGGGCGATGGAGGACACCGCCGATGACGAGTTGGTGCTCGCCGCCGCCCTGCACGACCTGGCGCACAGTCCGCTCATCGATGCCGGGCCGGAACACGACGCGGTGGCCCGCGCGTGGCTGACCCCGCGATTCGGCGAGCGCGTCGGCTGGCTGGCCGGTGCGCATGTGGCCGCCAAGCGCTACCTGGCGGCCACCGATGCGGGCTACGCGCCGTCCCAGGTGTCGGTGCTGTCGCTGGCGAGCCAGGGCGGGCCCGGTGTCGACCCCGCATTCGTCACACACCCGTGGTGGCCGGATGCGTTGCGGTTGCGCCGTTATGACGATGCCGCCAAGGATCCCGGCGCCCGGGGTGCGACCATCGAGGATGTGCTGACCGTGGCGCGGCGGGTGCTGCACCGATGACCTCCCCGTCTTCCCGACCGGTGCCCAAACCGTATGTGGTGCGCACCGGGCTGGACGAGATCCTGGCGGCCCTGCACGAGGGCGATGCGGTGCCGCCGGAACGCGAACTGGCGGTGCGGTTCGGGGTGGCCCGCGAAACCGTCCGGCAGGCACTGCACGAACTCCTGGTCGAAGGCCGTATCGAGCGGCGCGGCCGCGGCACCGTGGTGGCCGCCCCGAAACTGGTGCAACCGTTGTCGCTGCGCTCCTACACCGAAGGCGCCGCCGAGCGCGGCCGCGTTCCCGGGCGCCTGCTGGTGAGCTGGGAGGATCGCCTGCTGGTGAGCTGGGAGGATATCGAAGCCGGTCCGGAACTCGCCGCGGCGCTGGCGATCACGCCGGGCAGCACCGTCATGCAACTGGAACGGGTGCTGCTCGCCGACGGACGCCGGATCGGGCTGGAGAGCACCTACCTGGCGGCCAGGCGGTTCAGGGCGTTGCGCACCACCTTCGACCCGACCACCTCGCTCTACGCGGCGATCCGGGCCACCGGTGTGGTCTTCGGGTCGGCCACCGAACGCATCGAGACCGCGCTGGCCTCACCGCGTGAGGCGGGCTTGCTGGACACCACGACGGCCATGCCGATGCTGCTGCTGCACCGCCGCTCCCTCGACCCCGACGGGGTACCCATCGAGACGGTGCGCGCGCTCTATCGCGGTGACCGGATCGCTTTCGAGACTTCGTTGTCGTAATACAGAATTGCCGTAATACTGTGCGGGTGCCCAGCCCCGTACCCGATGTCGTGTACCACCCCGATCTGGCCCGCATCGCGCGTTTCATCCCGCGCCGCCTGGTGGGCCCGCAAACTGCCCCGGTGATGCAGTACCTGTCCCGGCGGATGGGGCGCTCCGTCCCGGACGGGGTGGAGGTCCTGACCCTGAGTTCCGGGGTCACGCTGCGCCTGCACCGCCCGCGCGGGGTGGCGAAACCCGGCCCCGCTCTGCTGTGGATGCACGGCGGCGGCTATGTGTTGGGCAGCCCGGCGCAGGACGACAAGTTGTGCCGGCGCTACGCCGGCGAACTGGGCGCGACGGTGGCCGCCGTGCAGTACCGGCTGGCACCACAGAACCCGTACCCCGCCGGCCTCGAAGACTGCTACGCGGCGTTGACGTGGCTGGCGCAGCTGCCCACCGTCGACCCGTCGCGGTTGGCCATCGGCGGTGCCAGCGCCGGCGGCGGGATGACCGCCGCATTGGCCCTGCTCGCCCGGGACCGGGGCGACGTGCCGCTCGCCGCACAGATCCTGGTCTACCCGATGCTCGACGACCGGACCGTGGGCCCGGAGTTCGACGATCCGGGGCACCGGCTGTGGACCCAGGGCAGCAACGGATTCGGCTGGCGGGCCTATCTGGGCGGGGCGGATCCCGAGGTGGCGGTCCCCGCGCGCAACCCGGACCTGTCCGGGCTTCCGCCCGCCTGGATCGGCGTCGGCACCCACGACCTGTTTCACGACGAGGACCTGGCCTATGCGCAGCGCCTGCGCGAGGCGGGGGTCCCGGTCGAGGTCGAGGTGGTCGCGGGGGCTTTCCACGGTTTCGATGCGATAGCGCCCAAAACCGCAGTGTCACAAGACTTCATCGGAAGTCAGATTGCGACACTGCGGCGGGCGTTCACCGCTTCGCCCTAGGCGCTACTCGCGGACGACGTTGTCCTCGAACACGATCCGGCCGATCAGTTCGTAGCGGCGCGGGTCGCGCAGCCGGAAGTAGGTGGCCAGCGCGGCCCCGAGTACGAACAGTCCGACCACGATCCACGGTGTCAGCTTGAACAGCAACGTGCCCGACGCCGCACCCGCAGCGGCGTCCTTGTGCTCCCAGAGCAGGTACACCACGTACAGCATGCCGATACCGCCGAGCAGCGGCGCGGTGAACGTCTTGAACCAGTGGGCGCTGGACGGGTGGTTCTTGTGGAAGTGGAAGTACGCGATGACCGAGAAGGCGCAGAGTGACTGCACCACCATGATGGCCATGGTGCCGAGGATCGCCAGCAGCGTGTACATGTGCACGTAGGGGTCCATGCCCGCGAAGAAGAAGGCCAGGATGAGCACCAGCGTGATGCCGGTCTGCACGAACGACGCGACGTGCGGCGATCCGTGTGTCGGGTGCGTGGCGCCGATGGTCTTCTGCAGCCGCAGCGACAGGCCTTCCCGGCCGAGTGCATACAGATACCGGGACGCGCAGTTGTGGAACGCCATACCGCAGGCGAACGATCCGGTCACCAGCAGGATGTTGAACACCGTGATGGCCCATTCACCATAGGTGCCGCGCACCGGCCCGAAGAAGATCTCCGATGACGTCGCGGGATCCTGAGCCAGCTCGACCGATTGCTGCGGGCCGGTGCCCGCGATGGCCATCCACGACACGAACACGTAGAAGAGGCCGACGCCGATGACGCTGATCATGGTGGCGCGCGGGATGATGCGCTTGGGATCCTTGGACTCCTCGCCGTACATCGCGGTCGACTCGAACCCGACCCACGACCAGAAGGCGAAGAACAAGCCCAGTCCGGCGCTGGCCCCGGCGACCGCCGCCGGCGTGAACGCACCGATCGGATTGAGTGTCTCGGCCACGGCAAACCCTTCGGGGCCACCACCTTTGACCAATACCGCCAGCGCACCCAGGGCCAGCATGACGATCTCGGTCACCAGGAACACCCCGAGTACCTTCGCCGTCAGGTTCACGTCGAAATAGGTGAGGATGCAGTTGAGCGTGAGCATCAGCAGCGCCGGGATCAGCCAGTGCACATGGAGGTGCAACTGCGAGGCGAACAGGTTCTGGAAGAAGAACGAGAAGATCCCGATGAGCGACGCCTCGAACACGATGTAGGCCATGGTGATCAGCAGGCCGCTGGCCATACCGATGATGCGCCCCAGACCGTGCGAGATGTAGCCGTAGAAGGCACCGGTGGCCGTGATGTGTTTGGCCATGGTCGCGTACCCGATGGCGAACAGCCCGAGGACGACGGTCGCGACGATATAGCCGGCCGGGGCATGTGAACCGTTTCCGAATCCGACGGCGATCGGGACATTGCCGACCATCGCGGTGATCGGCGCCGCGGTGGCCACCGCCATGAAGATGACGCCGATGGTGCCCACCGCGTTGCGCTTCAGTCGTTGGACGTCACCAGCGCCGTCAGCTGGTCTTTTGGTAGGTGGTGCGACGTTCTCAGTCATCGATGGACGTACCTTCCACGCGTGAAGAGGGCGGCTCGATGTGGCGCACGCCACAGCCGGAACTTCTCGTATATTGGCACTACCAATTGATTGGCGCAAGACCCAATCTGAGCCATTGACACAATTGGTCCTACCGTTTTACGGTGGGCGCCGTCACCGCTTCCCAGTGACGGCAGAGGAGCCGCATGTACGACTACGGCACGTTCTCGTTCGAATCGAAGACCGAGGTGCTCGAGCGCGCGAAGACGTTCTGGAACCCGGACAAGACCCAGTTCTGGACCGACTCGGGTGTCGATCTGGTGATCGATCGCCGCGAGGGGTACTTCCTGTGGGATATGGGTGGGCGCCGACTCATCGACATGCATCTCAACGGCGGCACCTACAACCTGGGTCATCGCAATCCCGAAGTGATGCAAGCGATCACAGACGGTATGACGCATTTCGACATCGGCAACCACCACTTCCCCTCGGTGGCGCGCACGGCGCTGGCGCAGCGCCTGGTCCAGACCGCCCCGGCGTCCATCAAGAAGGTGGCCTTCGGGTCCGGCGGTGGTGAGGCCATCGATATCGCGCTCAAAAGTGCCCGCCACGCCACCGGACGCCGCAAGATCGTCTCGATCGTGAAGGCCTACCACGGTCACACCGGACTGGCGGTCGCCACCGGCGACGACCGGTTCGCCAAACTGTTCCTGTCCGACAACCCCGATGAGTTCCTCCAGGTGCCGTTCAACGATATCGACGCGATGGAGCGGGTACTGGCCTCCGGAGACATCGCCGCGGTCATCATGGAGACCATTCCGGCCACCTACGGATTCCCGCTTCCCGCACCGGGTTACCTGGAGGCGGTCAAGGCGGCCACCGAGAGACACGGCACGCTCTACATCGCCGACGAGGTGCAGACCGGGCTGATGCGGACCGGCGAGTTGTGGGCCATCACCAAGCACGGGATCGAGCCGGACATCCTGGTGACCGGTAAGGGCCTCTCGGGCGGCATGTACCCGATCACCGCAGCGCTGCTGGGCGACAGGGCCGCACAGTGGCTCGATCAGGACGGTTTCGGACACATCTCGACGTTCGGCGGGGCCGAACTCGGTTGCGTCGCCGCGATCAAGACCCTGGAGATCAGCTGCCGGCCCGAGGTGCGCTCGATGGTGCACTACATCTCCGACCTCTTCGACCACGGGCTACGCCGCATCCAGGCCGACCATCCGGACTGGTTCATCGGCATCCGGCAGAACGGCGTGGTGATCGGCCTCGAGTTCGACCACCCCGAAGGGGCCAAGTTCGTCATGCGTGAGCTCTACGAGAACGGGGTGTGGGCGATCTTCTCGACCCTGGATCTCCGTGTGCTGCAGTTCAAACCGGGTCTTTTGCTCTCGCGCGAGCTGTGCGAGGACGTGCTGGACCGGGTCGACGTCGCCGTGGCCCGAGCCAAGACCGCTGCGCGGGGAAGGAAATCATGACCAGCACCGCACAAGCGGGCCACATGCTCGAACGGGCCCGTTGGGCGGCCGCCGCCTATGCCGAATACGACGCGACAGCCGTGACGGCGATCGTGCATGCGGTGGCCGAGGCGGCCCACGCCGAAGCCGAGCGGTTCGCCGCCGAGGCGGTCGCCGAAACCGGGATGGGCGTGGTGGCCGACAAGGCGACCAAGAACCGGGCATGCTCACGGGGCATCGTCGACTACTACCGCGGCGAAGACTACGTGACACCGCGCATCGACGCGGCCCGCAAGATCGTCGAACTCCCCCGCCCCGCCGGGGTGGTGCTGGCCCTGACGCCGACCACCAATCCCGTGGCCACCGTGTACTTCAAGACGATCCTCGCCCTGATGACCCGCAATGCCGTCGTCATCGCGCCGCACCCACGGGCCGCCCGCTGCTCGGCCGGCGCGGCCCGGGTACTCGCGGAGGCGGCGGTCGCCGCGGGCGCACCGGACGGCGTCGTGCAGGTGGTCGAGGAGCCGTCGATTCCGCTGGTGCAAGCGCTGATGGCCGATGACCGCACCGATGTCATCGTCGCCACGGGCGGAACGGGCGTGGTCCGGGCGGCATACTCGTCGGGCAACCCGGCGCTGGGCGTCGGGCCCGGCAACGTGCCGGTGTTCGTCGACGCCAGCGCCGATCCCGCCGCAGCCGCCACGCGCATCGTGGACAGCAAGGCATTCGACAACTCGGTGCTGTGCACCAACGAATCCGTGCTCATCGCCGAGGATTCCATCGCCGACAAGCTGCGCGGGGCCCTCACCAGAGCCGGGGCGCACCTGCTCGACGAGGACGGCGCACGGCGGTTGCGGGCCTACATGTTCGCCGACGGCCGGCTCAACACCGAGGTCGTGGGCCGGGATGCTGCGTGGATCGCCGGACAGGCCGGTCTGCGCGTCACCCAGAAGACCAAGGTGCTCATCGCTCCGTTCGGCGATGTGATCGCCGAGGAGATGCTGGCCCATGAGAAACTCTGCCCGGTTCTGGGGATGACCACCGCTGCGGATGCGGCACGCGGTATCCGCGCGGCCCGGGCCGTGGTGCGCATCGGCGGTGCGGGTCATTCGGCGGCCATCCACAGCGAGAACCCCTCGGTGATCGCCGATTTCGCGGCGCAGGTGCCGGTGCTGCGGGTGTCGGTGAATGTCGGCAACAGCACCGGCAGCTCCGGCCTGGACACCAACCTGGCACCGTCGATGACCATTGGCACCGGATTCGTCGGGCGCAGTTCCATCGGCGAGAACTTGGCACCGCAGAACCTGATCAACTGGGCCCGCATCGCGTACAACGCCGAAAGCGGGGTGCCGATGGGCGATTTCGGCGGCATTGTGCCGTGGCAGACACCGACGGGGCCGGTTCCCGCGTACCCGCAGGCATCCAACGATCGCGGCGCGTCCGTGACGCCGCCGCGGCCGGCATACCCCGCACCGGCGCGCTCGACCGACCCGAATCTCGATGCCCTGCGCGCCGAACTGCGCGCCCTGGTCGTCGAAGAACTCGCACAACTGATCAAGAGGTAGATCCGTGGCTGAACTCCGTTCCTTCATCTTCATCGACCGCCTGCAGCCGCAGACGATGTCGTACCTGGGTACCTGGATCAAGGGTGCGCTGCCGCGGGCCAACCAGGCCGCCCAGATCATCGAGGTCGCTCCCGGCCTGGACATCGAGGGCGTCACCGACGTGGCACTCAAGCATGCCGAGGTCAAGGCCGGAATCCTGGTGGTGGAGCGACAATTCGGCTACCTGGAGTTCCACGGCGAGACGGGCGCGGTGCAGGCCGCCGCCGACGCGGCGCTGGATTCGCTGCGGGAATCTCGACGCGATGACTCCCACGCCGCGGTGCGGCCGACCATCCTGGCCTCCCGGATCATCTCCAGCATCGACCATCAGCACGCATTCCTGATCAACCGCAACAAGATCGGTTCCATGGTGCTGGCCGGCGAATCCCTGTTCGTGCTCGAAGTGCAGCCCGCGTCCTACGCCATCCTGGCTACCAACGAGGCCGAGAAGGCCGCCGACATCAAGGTCGTCGACTTCCGGATGATCGGTGCGACGGGGCGGGTCTACCTCTCCGGCACCGAGGCCGACGTCCGCCAGGCCGCGGACGCCGCCCGCGATGCCCTGGCCCGAGCGTGAGCATGGACCGCGACGAGCTCCGCATGCTGGTGCGGGAGGTGGTGCGCGAAGCAGTCCGGGATGTCGGCATCGGTATCCGGACCGCCCCACCCTCGCCACCCGCGAGTCCCGTTCAGCCGGCCGGCCCGGACCCCACCGGTCCGCGCGCGGCCGACGAGCGCCACCGTACCGAGACGGTGCGACTGACCAGCGATACCGACTTGGACGGCTTCGTGCGAAAACTGCTGCGGCTGTTCGAGAATCCGAAGAACCGGGCCGACCTCAAAGCGGGCCGGCTGAGGTTTCGGCTGGGCAACACCACCCACGCCACCCCCGCGGGTGCGATGCACCGCGTGGACAGCGGCGCGGTGACCGAACGACACATCGCCGACCTGGCCGGCGGCACGCTGGTCCTCGGCCGCCGGGCCGTGCTCACCCCGCTGGCGCGGGAGAAGGCGCGCATGCTCGGTATCACCATCACGAAGGAGCGCACATGATCTCCCCAGCGACGAAGGAGCGCACATGATCTCAGCGACCGTGACCGGCAACGTCTGGTCCACCCGCCGCGTGGCGGGGATTCCCGCGGGCGCCTTCCTGGAAGTCGAGGTCGACGGCGGCAGCAGCCTGATCGCCTTCGACGTGCTCGGTACCGGCGTGGGTGAGCGCGTCCTGATCGCCCAGGGGTCGGTGGCCTCGAGCTGGTTCACCGGCACGCCACCCCCGGTGGACGCACTCATCATCGGATCCATCGATACACATCCCAACAAATAAGGAGAACAACCATGTCCAGCAATGCAATCGGTCTCATCGAAACCAAGGGCTACGTGGCTGCACTGGCCGCAGCGGACGCCATGGTCAAGGCCGCCAACGTCACCATCACCGATCGTCAGCAGGTCGGTGACGGCCTGGTCGCCGTCATCGTCACCGGCGAAGTGGGCGCGGTCAAGGCCGCCACCGAGGCCGGCGCAGAGACGGCCTCCCAGGTGGGCGAACTGGTCAGCGTGCACGTCATCCCGCGCCCGCACAACGAACTCGGCGCGCACTTCGCGGTCGCCGGCAAGTAACCCCATGCCGACCGAAGCGCAGGAGCACACGCGGATTCACACCCAGATCCGCGTCTACCTGATGGTGGAGGACCTGCAGCGCCAGTTCGCCGCCTACCTCGGCACCCCGACCCGGGCCCGGGGCTATCCACCCTATGCCGGTGAGCACGCCCTCATCGTGGAGGTGTCGCCCGCGTTGGCGATCGAGCGGGTGATCGATCTGGCGCTACGCGAGGTACCCGGCATCCAACCGGGAATCCTCTACGTGGAGCGGCAATTCGGTGTGCTGGAGATCCATTCGGCCGATCTGGACGAGGTACGCCGCGCCGGCGAGGCGATCCTTGCGGGCACCGGCAACAAGGCGTCCGACCAGCTCCGGCCGCGGGTGCTCTATCACGACATCATCACCGATATCACCGATCAGCACGCGGTCATCCTGAACCGTAACCGGCAGGCGTCGATGATCCTGCCCGGGCAGTCGCTGCTGGTGTACGAGATGACCCCGGCACTGTTCGCCGCGGTCGCGGCGAATGAGGCCGAACGGGTGGCGCCCGGGCTTACCGTGGTGGATGTGCAGATGATCGGCGCAGCCGGGCGGCTCTACATCGGCGGCAGCACCGCCGATGTGACGGCGGCGCGCGATCGGATCACCTCGGTACTTGCCGGGATCGAGGGACGGGACCACTCGTGATCGCCGACGACCGCGCGGTGGCCGAACAGGCGCGGGCGCACTACGACATCTCCCCCAGTGCGTCACTGCGGCTGCTGAACCTGTCGGAGAATGCCACCTATCTCGTCACCGACGGCGACCGTCGGTCGATCCTGCGGGTGCACCGGCAGGACTATCACCGGCCGCACGAGATCGAGTCGGAGCTGGACTGGCTGGCCGCGCTGAAAGCCGACGGCGATGTCACGGTGCCGACCGTGCTGCCCGCCCGCGACGGACGCCGGCTGGTCACCGTGGACGGCTCCGATCCCAGCCGAACACCCCGTCATGTCGTGCATTTCGGGATGGTCAACGGAGTCGAGCCGGACGAGAGTGCGCTCACGCGTGAGGACTTCCACACCCTGGGCCGGATCACCGCCGCGCTGCACGACCACGCGAGGGCCTGGGCCCGGCCGGCCGGATTCGGCCGGTTCTCCTGGGACTGGGAGCACAGTCTCGGCGCGGCGCCACGATGGGGCCGCTGGCAGGACGCCGAGGGGGTCGGTCCGGCCGAGCGGACCGTGCTCGAGCGGGCGCAGACGCTGCTGCGGCACCGGCTCACCGAGTACGGCACCGGGCCCGAGGTCTACGGGCTGATCCACGCCGATCTGCGGCTGGCGAATCTGCTGGTCGACCCGGACGGATCCCAGATCACCGTCATCGACTTCGATGACTGTGGATTCGGCTGGTATTTCTACGATTTCGGCACCGCGGTGTCCTTCATCGAGGACGATCCGGCGCTGCCGGAATGGCAGGACTCCTGGGTGAGCGGTTACCGCACCCGGCGCGAGTTGGCCGCCGCCGACGAGGACATGCTGGCCTCTTTCGTCCTACTGCGCCGGCTGCTGCTGCTGGCCTGGATGGGCAGCCACAGCCACTCCCGGGAATCCGCCACCAAGGCGATCAGCTATGCCGCCGGCAGCTGCGCGCTGGCCGAGCGGTACCTGACCTCCGATGGCCACACATTGAACTTCTGAAGGGCACCACCATGTTCACATCACTGCAGGGCCGCACCGCGATCGTGACCGGCGGCAGCAAGGGGATCGGCCGCGGGATCGCCGAGACGTTCGCACGTGCCGGCGTCGACGTCGTGATCACCGGCCGCAACGCCGACGATCTGGATCGCACCGTCGCCGCGCTGGCCGGCTTGCCCGGCCGGGTCAGCGGGATCAGTGCCGACGTCGCCGACCCCGAGGATTCCCGCCGGGCGGTGACCGAGGCGGTCCGCAGGTACGGAGGCGTCGACATCGTCTGCGCCAATGCCGGGATCTTCCCGTCGGGACGGCTGGAGGACCTCACCCCCGACGATATCGAGGCGGTGCTCGCGGTGAATTTCAAAGGCACCGTGTACATCGTGCAGGCCGCGTTGGCCGCGCTGACATCCAGCGGACACGGCCGGGTGGTGATCACCTCGTCGATCACGGGACCGATCACCGGTTACCCGGGCTGGTCGCACTACGGTGCCAGCAAGGCCGCCCAGCTCGGCTTCCTGCGCACCGCCGCCATGGAACTCGCCCCGAAGAAGATCACCGTCAACGCGGTGTTGCCGGGCAACATCGTCACCGACGGGCTCGACGAAATGGGCCAGGAATACCTCGACCAAATGGCATCCGCCGTGCCCGCGGGCCGGCTCGGTTCGGTGGCCGACATCGGCAACGCAGCACTCTTCTTCGCCACGGACGAGGCCGCCTACATCACGGGACAATCGCTGGTCGTCGATGGTGGGCAGATTCTGCCCGAATCGCACCTGGCTATCGCCGAACTCTGAGACACCTGCGGCTAGAATTGGCTATACCAATAAGACCGGCGGAATCGCACGGCTGACAAGGGGGCGCGGTGGCAACTCACAGCGAAGAGTTGCGGCGCCGGATCGTGGCAGACGTGAACGCCGGCACGCCCGGAGCCAAACTCGGCAGCGAACGGGATCTGGCCGAGCGCTACGGCACCAGCAGGTCCAGCCTGCGCCAGGTGCTCGCGGCGCTGGAGGAGGCGGGTCTGGTGCACCGGGTGATCGGCCGGGCCGGCGGTATCTTCATCAGCCACGGACAGGTCGAGCGCAATCTCGCCGACGTGGTCGGGGTCCCCGCGTTCCTCGCCCACCAGGGCTACGTCGCCGGCACGCGGGTGCTGTCGACGAAGATCGGCGTGCCCGACCACGGCACCCAGCACGCGCTCAAGCTCGGACCGAACGATTACGTGGTCGAGATCCAGCGGGTACGGCTGGCCGACGGGTCCCCGATCTCGTTGGAGCACGCGCAGTTTCCGGCCGACACCGTCCCCGGACTGCTGGAGCAGCCGCTGCGCGGATCGCTCTACGAGATCCTGGAATCCGAATACGGGCTGACGGCCGGGCGCGCGGTGGAACGCATCGAGGCGGTGAGTGCGACCAATGACGAGGCCACCCTGCTGGGTATCAAGCCCAAGGCGGCGCTGCTGCTCATCACCCGCGTGACCCACGATCAGAACGGCACTCCCTACGAGTACTCCCGGGATCTGTTCCGCGGGGATCGCACCGCACTGGCCGTCACCGCACAGGGGCGTGGTCTCGCGGGCGCCGACGGTGAGCCGGCGTCCATCAGTTTGCAGCGTCAGACCGGCTGACCTCCCCGTTCGGAGAATCCCATTCTCCGATTCGGCCAACGAGGTATTGACCTTGGGGTCGCCACAGTGCTAAGCAGGTGCTCAGCATAGTGGCGCGCCTCTGCGCCGTGGCACGACGAGAGGGTCGACGATGACGCTGCAGGCGGTTCTGGACGAGATTCGGACGCGCCCCGGGACCGGCGAGGTCATCCCGATCATCGACCCGGTGACCGAGGAGCAGATCACCGAGTTCACCGACTGCGGGGAGGCCGGGGTCGACGAAGCGGTCACCCGCGCCAGGGCGTCCTTCGAGGCCGGGGTCTGGGCCGGGCTGCCCGGTCGCGAACGCGCCAAGATCATGTGGCGCATCGCGGATCTCATCGACGAGCACGCGGCCGAGTTCGCCGAAATCGACTCTGCCAACACCGGAATGATGAAACTGCAATCCGAGATGGTGGTACCCACCTGCGCAGAGTTCTTCCGCTACTACGCCGGCTGGTGCTCCAAGATCAACGGCACCGCCTATGACGTGAAGACCACCGGCATCGCCGCCGACAGCTACGTCGACATGCACGCGTACACCCTCAAGGAGCCCTACGGCGTCGTCGGGCTGATCTTCCCGTGGAACGGGCCGATCTTCAACGCCTGCGCCAAGATCGCTCCCGCACTGGCCGCCGGGTGTAGCAGCCTGGTGAAACCCGCTGAGGAGACCCCACTTTCGGCACTTCTACTGGACCGCCTGATCCATGAGGCCGGCGTGCCCGAGGGTGTGGTCAACCTGATCACCGGCTATGGACACACCGCGGGCGCGGCGATCAGCGCTCATCCCGATGTCGAGAAAGTGGCCTTCACCGGATCCACCGAGGTCGGCAAGATGATCGTGGCCGCCTCGGCGGGCAACCTCAAGAAGGTGATGCTGGAACTCGGCGGGAAATCACCCGTGCTGATCTTCGACGACGCCGATCTGGACAAGGCCGTCTTCGGCGCGGCGATGGGCATCTTCGTGCATTCCGGCCAGGGCTGCGTGTGTGGTTCGCGGATCTTCGTACAACGAGGGGTGTACGAACAGGTCGTCGAAGGCATCGCCGGCGTCGCGAATTTCATGAAGTACGGCGGCCCGAGCGAAGAGGGCGTCATGAGCGGCCCGTTGATCAGCGCCAAACAGCTCAGCCGCGTCCTGGATTTCATCGAGGAGGGCAAGCGCGACGGTGCCGAGGTGGTCACCGGCGGACACCGACTCGACCGCAAGGGCTACTTCGTCCATCCGACGGTGCTGACCAATGTCGATCCCGGTATGCGGCTCTATCAGCAGGAGATCTTCGGGCCGGTGGTGTCGATCATCCCGTTCGACGAGGAGGACGAGGCCATCGCGATGGCCAACGACACCACCTACGGGCTCGCCGGCACCGTGTGGACCACCGATATCAGCCGCGGTCACCGGCTGGTGAAGCGCTTGCACGCCGGCAGCGTGCAGATCAACTGCCAATTGGTGTTCGACCACGATGTGCCGTTCGGCGGCTACAAGCAGTCCGGCTGGGGCCACGAGTTCGGAAAAGAGGGCCTCGACGGTTACTTGAAGACCAAGTCGGTCTGGGCTGCGCTCTAGTCCACACCGCTAATCCCGGCCGACCACCTGGCCGTCGATGATGGTGGCCGCCACCCACTTTGCGTCCAGATCGCGCAGCACATCCTCGGGCGGGCCGGCCAACACACACAGATCGCCGGGCGCACCGGGCGCCACCGTCCGGGCCCGGGCGGGCTCGGACGCGTCGCCGAGGAACAGCGTCAGCGCGGTCCGCGCGTCGATGCGCTCCCGCGCCCCCAGCACGGCGCCCGACGGGGTGAGACGGTGCACGGCCGCCCGTAGCGCCGCCCACGGGTCGCCGTCGCCGAACGGCATATCGGTGGAAAGTGCCACCGGCACACCGGCTTCCAGCAGCGAGGCCAGTCGCCACAGGTACTGGTGTTCCTCGGCCGGTACGTCGGCGAGGTACTGATCGCCGCGTTCGGCGACGAAGTTGGGTTGGGTCACCACGGTGACCCCCAGCCCGGCGAGCACCTCGAGCTGATCGTCGGGCACCACCGCCGCGTGCTCGATGCGGTCACCGGGATGCACACCCGCATCGCCCAGCGCGGCGAGGCTGACGACCAGTTGGGCGGCGGTCACACAGTGCAGCGCCACCGGTGCGTCCTCGTCGTGACGGCGCCCGATCCAGGCCGTGAGTTCACCGAGATCCAGATCCTCGTCGTGCAGGATGCGTTTGCCGGGGGCGAGATGGTGCACGTGCTGACGCAGGCCGCCACGACGGTGCACCTCGGCCAGCACCACCATATCGGTGATGTCGAGATCCGGTGTGGCATCGGTGATTCCGGTGACCCCGTACCTGCTGAGGCGCCGGCTGAGATCATCGACGGCGGTATCCCGCCGCTTGAGCGCATCCGACCAGGACCGGTCGGCACTGCGCAGCCGGCCGTCCGGGTGATCGGCGAGCCCGACAGCCGCCAGGCCGGCCGAGTTGAGGGTCCACAGGACACCGCTGCGGTGCTGGATCCGGACCGGCACCGAGGGCGCCAACGCGTCGAGTCCGTCCCGGTCCAGGGAGCCGGCCACCGCCTCGTGGTAGCCGATGGCGCGGATCCAACCGTCATCCCCGACCTCGGCATCGGCCAGCACCCGGGCCAGATCATCGCGGTCGTGCACCTCGCCGACGCCGACGCGCAGCGAATCTGCCGCGGCGGCAGCCGAATGCACGTGCACATGGTGATCATGAAGACCGGGGATCACCAGGCCGAACCCGGCATCGAGCACCTGTTCCCCGTCGGCGGGCTCCAGCGCCGGGGCGACCTCGGTGATCCGGGAGTCCACCCGGATATCGACGACATCGCCATCCAGCAGGGTTGCACGCCGAATCAGCATGACACGGACCACCTTTCCTCGACCAACGTCTGAACTCGGGCGTTATCGGCCCCCAACTTCGGTGCGGGGCAACCGGGCTCCGGTGCTGCCGCGCGGCGGCACTCGCCCCCGAAGCCCGCGTAGCGCGCCGCCGTCGCCGCCATCGAGATGTCGATGAGTTCTCCCCCGCCCCGGCTCAGGGATTCGGCCACCGCATCGGCCGCGTGCAGACCGGTCAGCGGGTCGGCGAGGGCGTCACCGACGAAAACCGGCCCACCGCCGTCATATCCGACCAGCGCGCCGGATACCGCGGCGTCGTCGCCGAAAGCCACCCAGTCCGCTCCCGCACCGTCGCCGCCGTACCCGGTGATCCGCAGCCATACCCGGCCATCGCGGGGTGTGACGGTGTCGGGGCCCAGCCCGCGCCGCCGGAGCGCGGCCGGCCGCGAGGCCTCGATCACCACATCGGCCACCGCAAGCAGCCGGCGCAAGGCTTCGGTGTCATCGAAATCGACGGAATAGGAAAGCTTTCCACTGTTCATCCAGTCATAGAAGGCAGCCGGTCCGGCACGGGTGCCATCGGGGCGGCGCGGGCTCTCGACCTTGACCACGGTGGCGCCGGCGGACCCGAGCAGGTGCCCGCACAACGGGCCGGCCCACATCGACGACAGGTCGACGACCAGCAGATCGGCCCACGGCCGCATCCGCGGCGTCCCGGTGCGGCGCAGTCGCGGTGCGGCCGCTGCGGTTTCACCGAGCAGGGCGGCAGGCAGACCGAGCAACCGGGCCCGCCCGACGGCCTCGACGGCGCCGTGCCGCTCGATCCAGGACTGCACCGCCTGCCACGGATCGGTGATGACCTCGGCGCCGACCAGTGCGGGCACCGCGTCGAGATCGTCGGGGCGGGCCAGGGTGAGTGCGCACCAGCCGTCCGCCCCGCGCAGTAGTCGGGTGGCACCGCCCGCGGAGAACCTGCCCCGGGGCGCCCAGCCCAGCTGCACGGCACGGCCGGTGAGCACCTGGGTGGCATCGACGGGGACGCCGGTGCGCAGCGCGAACCGGTCGGCGATCTGCTGGGCGCGTGCGCAGATCTGCTGCGGAACACCCACCTCGGTCATCCCGCCATCTTGCCCCGGCGCGCCGCCGAGGCGCGCCGGTTCAGGCGTGCAGGGCGGCGAAACGCCAGTCCAGCACCTGACGGTCGGGCTCGCCCACCGCGTAGACCAGCGATCTCAGCCCCAGTCGGCCATCGGGTCCCACCGTCTCGACATGCAGTTCGCTGAACAGCGTGTCGCCCTCGTGCACCGGGCCCGTGTGGTCGCAGGATTCCCAGCCAAGCACCGTGAGCAAGTCGGGCAGCAACCGGGCGGCCTGTGCCAGGGCCAGACCGATGGTGTGCCCGCCATAGACCAGGCGCTGCCCGCCCGGACGCCAGTCATGATGAGTGGCCGCGATATTGAGCGACAGCCGGGCGAGTTCCGGGGCACTGGACACCACATCCGCCGTACTGGACAGGACCGCCCCCACCGGGGGTCGCCCCGAGGTCCGGACTGCGCCCACCGACCAGCCGGCCGTCGGATCCGGCGGCACCTGATGACCGGCGCCGATCGCGGTCAGATCGTCGGCGTGGCCGGTCTCGGGCGCGTCCGGGGACAGCGGCAACATGGCGCAGCGGTAGAAGTCCAGCACGGACCGGCCGGATTGGTCGACGGTGGTCATCCGCAGCGCCGCGAGCCCGGTGGCGGCGCGACCGGGTTTGGCGGAGTTCTGGCGTAGTCCGACCACCTCGGTCCGGGTGGTCAGGGTGTCCCCGATGACCGGGAAGCGGTGAAAATTCAAGCCCCGGTAGAACAGATTGGCCTTGACCCGCTGAGTCACCAGCGTGGACTGACCGATCGCGATATCGCACACCAGACCGGGGTGGGCCAGTGGGCCGACGGCCCCGGTCACCGCCCGGCTCAGTTCGGCGTCCAGGGGCAGGCGCAGCCGGTCCCCCAGGATGGCCTGATGGGTCGCCGCCGCACCGGAGGTGAGTGTCATCGACGGCGCGGTGTCGAAGACCTGGCCGACCCGCAGATCGTCGAAATACGGGCCACCCGGCGTATGCGCAGTCACGGCCCGCACTCTAGTCAGGGGTGGGTGGGCTCCCCGGTCACCCGGTGGTCGGCGTGGTTGAGACCTTCCTGCACCAGGCGGCTCAGATGCCCGTCACGCAGCCGGTAGAAGACCCGGCGCCCGTCTTTGCGGGTGTCCACGAGCCGGGCGAACCGCAGTTTGGCGAGATGCTGGCTGATCGATGTGCGGGATGCTCCGGTCGCGTCCGCCAGTGCCGTGACATCGGCCTCGCCCTGGGCCAAC
Organism: Mycolicibacterium sp. Y3; assembly: GCF_051188035.1. Taxonomy (NCBI): domain Bacteria; kingdom Bacillati; phylum Actinomycetota; class Actinomycetes; order Mycobacteriales; family Mycobacteriaceae; genus Mycobacterium; species Mycolicibacterium sp. Y3. The sequence goes on from NZ_JAVQLT010000001.1 coordinate 77,688, forward strand.
AACCACAACAGGTGCAGCCGGGTGCGGTCGGCCAGCATGCCGAAGGTCTCACTGGCGATATCGAGCCGTTCCCGATCGGGTGCGGCCTCATGAACGAGACTGGGCGACTGACCTGGCTTCGGTCCCCGTTCCCCCGAGACCGGCTGCCTGCCCATCGACCGTGTCCTTCCGTGCGATTCGCACCGCGGCCAACGCCGCGAATGTAGCGAGGATAGCGAGAATCGAGGCGGCGGCACCCTGATCGACGGTCGCGCCCACCCATCCGGCCACCGGATAGGTGATCAGGAATCCCGCATGTGACAGCGAGAACTGCGCGGTGAAGACCGCGGCGCGGTCCGCACCGGCGTTGCGTCGCAGCAGCCGGCCCGCCGGTGTGTTCATCATCGACGTCGCCGCACCGAGCACCACCCACAGCAGGGCCAGGACCGGCCAATCGACAAAGCCGGCCACGAGCACAGCGGCGGTCACACCGAGGCCGGCCGCCGCGAGGCCGGCTCCGGTGAGCATCAACACCCGGTCCGGGTACGCGCCCAGCAATCGTGGGAGCAGCAGGGCCAGCGCCATCGACCCGGCGCCGTAGCAGGCCAACAACAACGCCACCTGGGTGTTATCACCCCCGAGCAGGTCCCGGACATAGACCACGGTGTTGACCACCACCAGCGCGGTGGCCGACGCGACCACCACGTTCATCGCGAGAAGACTCCGTAATTCGTTGCTGCGCATCATGATCCGCATCCCCGCCAGCACGCGCACGGGCAGCGGCGCGGGCGCAGCCACGGCTGCCGGCGGCGGTACCGCGGTGGTCAGCACCAGGGCCATCGACACCAGGAATCCGGCGCCGGTTCCGACGAACAGGCCGTCATAGGCGATCACCGTGAGCAGTGCCGCGGCCAGCAGTGGGCTGAGCAGCGATTCCAGGTCATAGGCCAGCCGGGTCAAGGCCAGACCTCTGGTGTAGTCGCCCTCGTCGGTGAGCACATCGGCGATGACCGACTGGAATGCCGGCGTGAAGGTGGCAGACGCCACCTGCAATACGAACACCAGCAGGTAGATCTGCCAGACCTGGTGCACCCAGGGCAGCGACAAGGCGACCAGCGCGCGCACGATATCCGCCCCGACGAGCACCCCCTTGCGGGGCAGCCGCGCCGTCACCACCGACATCACCGGCGCCGCAAAGACATAAGCGAACATCTTGATGGCCAACGCGGTGCCCAGCACCGTGCCGGCAGCGCCGCCGGCCAGCTCGAAGGCGAGCAACCCGAGCGCGACGGTCAGCAGTCCGGTGCCGGCCAGTGCGGTCACCTGGGCGACGTAGAGCCGCCGGAAGACGCGATGCCGCAAAGCCATGCGACAAGTATGACCTACATGTGCGCAGTTGCGCACATGTAGGTATTCAGGCGGTCGATCCGATCTCGTCGACCAGACCCCACGCCCGCGCGGTGCGGGCGTCGATGGTGCGGCCCGACAACACCAGATAGGCGGTGCGCCAGCGGCCGATCCGCCGGGTGATGCTCACCGTGCCACCGGCACCGGGGATGAGCCCGAGGGCGAGTTCGGGCAGCCCGAGTACCGCATCGGGGTGGCACCGCACGTGCCCGCAGTACGCGGCCATCTCCAGGCCGCTGCCGAGCACCTGACCGTGCACCACGGCACGGCAGCGCGGCCCCAGCCGGCCGGCGAGTTCATCCAGCACCAGCGCCGGGCTGTACCTGGTGCGCGCCAGATGTGCACTGGCCGGATCGTCGAAGGTGCCGAACTCGGCCAGGTCACCGCCACTACAGAACGACCGGCCGTTGCCCGTCAGCACCACCTCGGTGATGCCGTCGTCGAGCCGGGCCACCTCGAGCGCTTCCAGCAGCGCGGCACGCGCATCAGTGGTGAACGCGTTATGCCGTTGCGGACGGTTGAAACGCACGAACAGGGTGTCCCCGGCGCGTTCGGCCTGCACGGGATCGGGCAGGACCGGCATCTGCACGGGTCCGCGGCCGGCCAACCAGCGGCCGAATTCCGGACCGGCCTGCAGCGTCGAATACGCCAGCGATTCGGTGATCACGCCCCCGAATGCCGGGGCCGCCGGGTCCAGGGCACGCAGCACGTCATCGCATACGGCGGCGGCCTGCGGCCAGCGCGCGCATCGTTCGGTCAGCTCGGTGACCGCCTGTTCGACCGAGTCGACGGTGATCAGCCGTGGGTCCTCGGAGGAATCCTCGGTGAGCGTGAAGGTCAGATGATCAGCGGGCGCGCCGGTACCGACGAGAATGCCTGCCGGCAGCGCCAGTTCGCTCACGAGTACTTGTTTATCAGCTCCTGCTTGTAGAGCTTGCCGGTGTCGGTGCGCGGCAGCTGCGCCTCGAACGAGATCGACCGCGGGCACTTGTAGTGCGCCAGGTTATCCCGCAGCCAGGCAAGAAGCTCATGTGCGAACTCCTCGGTGGCATCATCGGGATCGACGGTCTGCACCACGCCCTTCACGCTCTGGCCCATCTCGGCGTCGGGGATGCCGAACACCGCGGCGTCCATCACTTTCGGATGCGTGACAAGCACGTTCTCGGCTTCCTGCGGGTAGATGTTCACCCCGCCGGAGATGATCATGTGATGCCGCCGGTCGGTGAGGTAGAGGTAGCCGTCCTCATCGAGGTAGCCGATATCGCCGACCGTCTTCCACCCCCGCGAATCACGCGCGGACTTGGTCTTCTCGGCATCGTTGAGGTACTCGAAATCCTGACCGCCCTCGAAGAAGATCTCGCCCGCCTCACCGGCCGGCAACTCGTTGCCCGACTCGTCGAGGATGTGCACGATCCCGGTCATCGCCTTACCCACCGAGCCGGGGTGGGTCAGCCACTCCTCGGCGCTGATCAGCGTGGCACCGATCGCCTCGGAGGAGGCGTAGTACTCGTCAACGATGGGACCCCACCAGTCGATCATCTGCTTCTTGATCTCCACCGGGCACGGTGCCGCAGCGTGCATCACCCGCTGCAGGCTCGAGACGTCGTAGGAGCGGCGGACCTGCTCGGGCAGTTTCAGGAAGCGGGTGAACATCACCGGGACGAACTGCCCGTGCGTCACGCCGTGCTTCTGGATGGCATCCAGCGCGCCCTCGGCGTCGAACTTCTCCAGCACCACTGTCGTGATGCCACCGGCCTGCGCCTGCATCGACCACACCGACGGCGCGGTGTGGTACAGCGGCGCCGGGCTCAGGTACACCGCGTCGGGATTCATCCAGAAGGACACCAGCGCCGCCATCATTCCGGGCGTCTGCGAGGGCGGCAGATGCGGCAGCGCGCGCTTGATGCCCTTCGGTCGGCCGGTGGTGCCCGACGAGTACTGCAGCAGGTCCCCGTCCCACTCGTCGTCGATCGGCGTCTGGGGCTGATCGACGACGGCCGCCGGGTACTGCGCCCAGCCGTCCAGGTCATCGGCCGTGGTGAGCAGCACGTCGGGCAGTCCGCTGGGCAGGTGTGCAGCCAGATCGGCGCACACGTCGCGGAGCGCGGCGGACCCCACGATGGCCTTGGCCTCGCTGTTGTCGATGATGTAGGCCGCCTCGGCCGCGGTCAGATGGGTGTTGATCGGGACGTAGTACAGCCCCGACCGCCGCGCCGCCCACATGATCGTGTGCATGTGCTCGGTGTTCTCCATGAGGATCGCCACGGCGTCACCCTCGCGCAGCCCGCGGCTGCGGAAGTAGTGGGCGAGCTGGTTCGCCCTGGCCTCCATCTCACCGAAGGTGACGACGGTGCCGGCCGGATACAGGATGACCGCGGGCTTGTCAGGGGTCGCGAGCGCGGTTTCACGGATCTGCATGGGCTGACTCTACGACGCGCCTCTTGACACCCGTCAAGTGGTGGCCGCCACACGTGCCACGACGAGCTTCGCCGGCCCATCCGGGCGGCCGCCGGCTCCGAATGTCGGAGGACAAGGGTTTGGTCTGGGAGGTTCGGTGGAATCCACGCGTGGCCACGTCTGCGACGTAGTCCGTGGCCGGCAGGAGGCCTTGTGACGGACGACGGTTCACTTCGGGTGCTGGTCACCGGAGCGACGGGCTATATCGGCGGGCGGCTCGCGCCGCGACTGCTGGCCGCCGGGCATCGGGTGCGGGTGCTGGTCCGCGATCCGGCCAGGATCGGCACCGTGCCGTGGGCTGCGGATGTCGAGGTCTGCCAGGGCGACCTGATGGACCGGGACACCCTCGACGCCGCCTGTCGGGACGTCGATGTCATCTACTACCTCGTGCATTCGATGAACAGCGTCGGGGAGTTCATCGAGGCGGAGAGCCGCAGCGCGCGCAATCTCGCCGAGGCGGCCACCCACGCCGGCGTGGGCCGCATCGTGTACCTCGGCGGCCTGCACGCGGACTCCGATCAGTTGTCGACGCACCTGCGCTCACGCGCCCAGGTGGGGCAGATCCTGATGGACTCCGGCATTCCGACGGTGGTGCTCCAGGCCGGCGTGGTGATCGGTTCCGGCTCAGCGTCTTTCGAGATGATCAGGCACCTCTCCGACCGGTTGCCGGTGATGACCACACCGCGCTGGGTGAACAACCACATCCAGCCGATCGCCGTGCGCGATGTGCTGTACTACCTGATCGCGGCGGCGACGGCCGAGCTGCCGAAAAGTCGCACCTACGACATCGGTGGTCCCGATGTGCTGCGCTACGGCGAGATGATGCAGATCTACGCCGAGGTGGCCGGTCTGGCACCGCGCCGGATCCTGGTGCTCCCGGTCCTCACACCGAAACTCGCCGGGTTGTGGATCGGCCTGGTGACACCGGTCCCCCGCAGTATCGGTCGCGCCCTCATCGAATCGCTGAGCACGGATGCCGTTGCGGCCGAACATGATATCGATACCATCATCGCACCGCCGCCCGGCGGGCTGACCGGTTACCGGGACGCCGTCACCCTCGCGCTCCGGCTGGCCGACAGGGGCGAGGTGGAAACCACGTGGGCGAATGCCTCGGCGAACGGGGCGCCGTCGGACCCGTTGCCGTCCGATCCGTCCTGGGCCGGCGAGGTGGTGTACACCGATGTGCGCAGTATCGACTGCGACGAACCCGTCGACCGAGTGTGGCACGCCCTCGACGGGGGCCGCACCGAGAATCGCCGGCGGCCGTTCCCGTTCGGTCCGGGACGCCGCCACTGGCGGGTCGAGAAGAAGACCGAACCGCAGTATCTGCGCGTGCTGGCGCACACCCGCGCGCCGGGCAGCATCCGGCTCGAATGGGAGCTCGAACCTCTCGACGCACAGCGCACCCGCGTCCACCAGCGGGCCATCTACACCCCGAAAGGGCTTGCCGGACAGATCTTCTGGTATGCCCTGCTGCCGATGCACCGGGCCGGGCTCGCCGGCCTGCTCCGCGGCGTCGCCGCGACCGACCATACGAAGGAGCGCAGATGATCAAGATGCAGCGCACGGTGTACACCCAGGCCGCACCCGATGCGGTGTTCGCCTACCTGGCGGACTTCACCACCACCGAGCAGTGGGATCCGGGCACGGTGCGGACCGTGCGGGTCGCCGGTGACGGGGGTGTCGGCACCCGATACGAGAACACGTCGAAATTCGCCGGCCGGACCAGCGAACTGGTCTATGAGGTGACCGAGGTGACCCCGGGGAAATCCATCCGCCTGCGCGGCGAGAACTCCTCGCTCATCGCGCATGACACCATCACCGTGCGCCCGGACTCCGACGGTTCGCAGGTGACCTACCAGATCGAATTCGCGTTCCAGGGGTTACTTCACTGGGCCGAGCCGCTGCTGCGGCTGGCCGTCGGGAACCTGATGGACAAGGGAGCCCAGGGGCTGCGCCGCGAACTCGCGAAAATCTGAGAGCTACGCCAGTCCGACCGCGTTGGTGCAGTACTGCCATACCCAGTTCAGGTCGGCATCGCTGTAATGCGTGGTCGGCAGATAGTGCATCGGACGGATCCGGCGGTCATGCCAGAACTCACCCGACGGTGGCGTGGGAGTTGTTGCGGTGAGCCAGATCGCGGTATCGGCGGCCTGCTCGGCGGTGCGTAGCACCGGGCCGGTCAGTCGGCGGAACGCCGGCAGGGACTCGGCGACTCCGGGAGTGTCCGCCCAACCCGGGTGCATCGCCGCCACCATCACCGGCCAGCGCTTCGCAAGCAGCGGCGTCAGCGCGACCTGGACCCGCTTGCTGCGCGCGTATGCCGTCGCGCCGCGGTAGCGACCCTTGCGGTATTCGATGTCGTCCACGGGCAACGGCTGGGTGTACATGCCGCCCGAGGACATCAGCACCACGCGCGGATCGGGCGAGGCGACCAATGCGGGCAGCAGCAGCTCGGTGAGCAGCAGGGGCCCCAGCACATGGGTGGACAGGGACAGTTCGTGCCCGTCGGCCGTGTAGGTGCGCTCCGGTGGCATGACACCGGCATTGTGGATCACCGCGTCCAGCCGAGGCTGGCTCGCCGTCAGCTCGGCGGCGAACGCACGCACGTCCGCCAGATCCGACACATCGCAGCGTTGCACCACCAGCTTCGCGCCGGGCAGCCCGGCGCGGATGTCGTCTCGGGCCGCCTCGCCGCGCGCGCGGTCCCGCACCGTCATCAGCACGGTGGCGCCCAGCTCGGCGGCACCGGCCGCAATGGCTTTGCCGATACCGGAGTTCGCGCCGGTGACCAGCACCGTCGCCCCGTCCAGCGCGCCCGGATCCAGGGCCGGCCAGAACCGCTCCCGCATGGCGTAGCCCACTCGGGAGTAACCCGCAGCGATCGTGCGGTCGAGCAGGACGTCGAACAACTTCCCGGGGAAGCTGGTCATCGGGGTGGCTCCTATCGGTCCGTGACGAGCTGAGATTCCTCTCTTGATTCGGAGCCGCCGGCCCTCCGTATCGGCGACATCGCCGAGCCGTCAACGACGTGCGCGGACGTCGGCGCACCGAACGGGGCCCGCAGCGTCGGGAGCAGCTCGCGCCGGTTGACGACGAGACCGGCGACGGCGAGCACGCCGTAGACACCGCACAGCACCAGCCGGCCCGTGGTCGAGGTGATGGGGAACTGCACCAGGAACAGGGCCAGCAGCAGCCAGGCGGTGTGCCGGTGAAAGCGCAGCGACAGGATCAGTGCGATGCCCATCAAGGTCTGGGTCGCGGTGAGCAACACCTCTTCGATCTGGCGGCCGTCCAGCACGAGGGCGCTTCCGCCGCCGCCGGCCATGTAGGCGATGGGCAGCGAGCCCATCAGCAGCGTCCACTGGTTCACCTTCGACGAGATGAGCGTGGCGATCGCGGCGGTGCCCTTGCCCCGGCTGGCGAAGATGATCGCGATGATGAACTCGGGTGCCTCCGACGCCAGCGGCGCCAACCACTGCACCAAGAGGAACTTGTCGATCCCCAGTTCGGTTCCGGCGCCGATGAGGCTCTCGGCGAACGGTTCGGCACACGCGAGGATGACCGCACCCGCGATCACGAACAGGGCGACGACGGTGCGGCGGCGGGTCCGGGTAGGCAGCGCGCCGATGGCGGCGGCAGTGCCGATCAGATCGGGTTCCTCGACCTCGCCCCGGGTCAGTTTGTAGAGGTAGAAACCGAACCAGGCCAGCAGCGCCACCCCCAGCACCAGGTGGATCCGTCCGGTCGACGGGATGACGAAGGCGATCACACCGGCGATGAGCAGGAACCCGAGCTCCAAGCGGTTACCGGGGTCCAGTGCCATCTTCGACGTCTTCTGACCTGTGGTGCGGCGGGCCACCCACAGGGCGACGAGCACGACGACGGGCCACCCGATACCCATCAACAGCCGGTTGGAGCCCGTCATGTTCGCCGCCGCGTACTGGACGTACTCGGGATTGCTGCCGGCGGTGTACGCGTAGTACAGGTCGACCGCGTACTCCGGGAGCACCGCGATCAGCGCCAGCACGGCGATGGCCAGTCCGCCCGACACATCGATCTGTGCCGCTTCGGCGGCCCAGGCCAGCAGGAAACTGGCGGCGACCACCGCGGATCCGTAGATCACCAGCGCCACAATCGCATTCGGATGCAGGCCGGCAACGCGTACCACCAGAGCGGGAATGATGAAGACGAGGGCCAGGGCGAGCGACCGGATGAGGGTCCATCCGTGGGTTCTGGTCATGAGGGCAGTCCTTGCTGTGTGCGCGGTGTCCGGCCCGGACTTCATCGACGGCGACGAAACCTCGGACCGACAGATGTCATGTCGGCCGAAGGTCTCGCTCGCCGGATATGGGATCCGGTGGAGGGCCGGGCGACTACCGCCGCCAGTGTGTCGACCATCCGCATCGCGCCGGGCCAGCCGGCGGTCAGGAACTACTCCCCTTCGCTGTGCCCGACCCTACCCGCCCGGCAACGGCACAGCAACTTAGCGTTGCTACAAATTAATCGTGTCAAATACCCTGAATTTGCTGATCAGCGCCTACGTATCCGATTGTTTGGGCGTTCAAACTCAGCGTTCCTGCCACCCCTAGCAAATGGTGAACAAAAAGACACCGCCCCCGGCCTGGGCCGGGGGCGGTGTCTGTGGCTGCGAAACGGTCAGTCGGACTCGGCCAAGCGCGTCTTCAGCGTGTCGAACTCGTCCAAGATCGCGGTGGGCAGCTTCTCGCCGACGAACTCGAACCACTCCTCGATCAGCGGCAGCTCGGCGCGCCACTCATCGGCGTTCACGGCCAGCGCCTCGTCGACATCGGAGGCCTTCACATCGAGACCCTCGAGGTCCAGATCAGCGGCGGTCGGCACGATACCGATCGGCGTGCTCTTGCCCTCGGCCGTGTGCTCGATGCGCTCGATGGCCCACTTGAGCACCCGGCTGTTCTCGCCGAAACCGGGCCACAGGAAGCGGCCGTCGTCGCCGCGGCGGAACCAGTTCACGAAGAACACCGCGGGCATCTTGGACTCGTCGGCGTTCTTACCGATGTTGATCCAATGCTGGAAGTAGTCGCCGACGTTGTAGCCGAGGAACGGCAGCATCGCCATCGGGTCGCGGCGGACGGTGCCGACCTTGCCCTCGGCGGCGGCGGTCTGCTCGGAGCCCAGCGTGGCACCGATGAACACGCCGTGCTGCCAGTCGCGAGCCTGCGTGATCAGCGGGACCGTGGTCTTGCGGCGGCCACCGAACAGGATCGCCGAGATCGGCACGCCCTGCGGGTCGTCCCACTCCGGCGCCAGCGTCGGGCACTGCGAGATCGGGGTGCAGTAGCGCGAGTTCGGATGCGCCGCCTTGCTTTCCGTCTCGCGCAGGATCCAGTCGTGGCCCTTCCAGTCGATCAGGTGGTCGGGCTCGCCCTCCAGCCCCTCCCACCACACATCGCCGTCGTCGGTCTTGGCGACGTTGGTGAAGACGGTGTTGCCCGCCGCGATGGTCTTCATCGCGTTCGGGTTGCTGCTCCAGTTGGTGCCGGGTGCGACGCCGAAGAAACCGAATTCGGGGTTGACGGCGTAGAGGCGGCCGTCCTTGCCGAACCGCATCCACGCGATATCGTCACCGACGGTCTCGGCACGCCAGCCCGGGATGGTGGGCTGCAGCATCGCGAGGTTGGTCTTGCCGCACGCCGACGGGAACGCCGCGGCGATGAAGTACGCCTTGTTCTCCGGGCTGATCAGCTTGAGGATCAGCATGTGCTCGGCCAGCCAGCCCTCGTCGTGGGCCATCGCCGAGGCGATGCGCAGCGAGTAGCACTTCTTGCCCAGCAGCGCGTTACCGCCGTAGCCGGAACCGAAGCTCCAGATCTCCCGGGTCTCCGGGAAGTGGGTGATGTACTTCGTGTCATTGCAGGGCCAGGGCACGTCCTTCTGACCCGGCTCCAGCGGGGCGCCGATCGAGTGCAGTGCCTTGACGAAGAACCCGTCGTCGCCCATCTTGTCCAGCGCGGCCTGACCCATCCGGGTCATGGTGCGCATCGAGACCACCACGTACTCCGAGTCGGTGATCTCGACACCGAGCTTGGGATCCTCGGCGTCCAGGGGGCCCATGCAGAACGGGACGACCCACATGGTCCGGCCGCGCATGCTGCCGCGGTACAGATCGGTCATCAGTGACCGCATCTCGGCGGGCGCCATCCAGTTGTTGGTGGGGCCGGCGTCGACCTCGCGCTCGGAACAGATGAACGTGCGGGATTCGACGCGGGCGACGTCGGACGGGTCGGACAGCGCCAGGTAGGAGTTCGGCTGCTTCTCCGGATTGAGCTTCTGGAAGGTACCTACCTCGACCAGCTGCGCGGCGAGACGCTCGTACTCCTCCTCGGAGCCGTCGGCGAAAACCACCCGGTCGGGCTGCGTCAGCTCCGCGACCTCCTGAACCCAGGCCAACAACCCCTGATGTTTGGTCGGTGCAGTGTCGAGACCGGGAATGGTCGCTGAAGTCATCTAATATCTCCTGCGTAGGTTACGCGCCAGTAGCATTGGCGATAACTGGTAGGTCACGATCGTCCCTATGGAGAGGTTAACTCCCGTGACATACGCGTAGTGAATCGGGACAATGTCCGATCACTCACAAGAACGATTCAGAAACCCCAGAACGCCAGAACCGTTCAATACCCGCTGCGCAGCTCGGCACACACCGCCCTCAGCGCGGCGCGCAGCCGAGACAATTCCCGCTGGCCTTCGGCGGCCGATCGCGCGGTGACCACCGCGATATCCCGCAGGTCGGCGTCGATCTCCGCCAGCCGCCGGGAGAGTTCGGCCGCCTGCCGCTCGTCCCAGGCCGCATTTTCACCGGTGAACTGGACTTCTGCAACCAGAACCCGGCCGGCGACCCGCTGCTCGGCCGCTTCCCGCAGCCTCGCGGTGACCTCGGTGACCCAGCGGTCCACCACCGCACGGTCGTGCAGCACGCTGCGGATGCCGACCACCCACACACTGAGCAGCAGTCCGGCCAGCGCGCCGATCACCACACCCGATGCGGCCAGACCGGGTGCCAGGCCCGCGAACAGTCGGCTCACCGCGAACGCGGCGCCCAGTCCGAATCCCGCGCCGAGCAGCATCATCAGCCGCGTCTCCAGCGTCCTGGACCGCAGCCCCGGCACACCGGGATCCGGTAGCGGATCCGGCGCAGGCACCTGGGGAACGGACAGGCCGAGTTCGGCGGCGACATCCGCGAGGTGCTCGGTGATGCCGTCGTCGACCTCCCGCATCACCTCGGCCGACCGCCGGTGCACATAGGACACCAGCCGGTCGGCTCTCCTGCCGTTCCACTCCGCGACGTCCTCGGAGAGCTCGGTGCGCACCGAGGCGCACCGATTCCTGGCGTAATACGCCAACTGCACCCGCGCCTGCTGCACCTGACTCCGCAGGGCGATGTGGCGTTCGGAACGGGCCAGCCGCCGGGACCGCGTCAACTCTTCACGTTCGGCGGCGAGCAATGCCGCGCGGCCGTCCGGCCGCCGCCCGGCGCTCAGCGCGCCGATCCGCCCGGTCAGATGAGTTTCCCACGCACGCAATTCATTTCGGCGATCCACGGTGTCGTCTGCCAGCTTCGCGGCCAACACCTCGACCAGCTCGTCGAGCGCAGGCTCGCCGTCCTGCGGTGCGGCGGCCACGCCGACCCACGGCATCTGCGCATACCGCGGCGATCGGGCGGCGAGCATCTCCCGGTCGGTGGCCAGCACCTGGTCCCAGGCCCGGTGCACATCGATCTTGGTGACGGCACCGATCAGCAGGTCGGTGTTGCGCGCGGCCGTATCCAGCAGCGCTGCGTCCGACTCGGTCAGCGGCGCCACCGCGGATACCGCGAACACGACTGCGACCGGCGCATGGTCCGGAGCCAGGTCGGCGGCTTCAACGAAGGCTCGCCCCGGAACTCTGGCCCGCAGCGCCTCGGCCAGGGCGGACACCCCCGCCAGCCACGGCCCGACCACCGCGACGACATCGCGGCGCACCACGCCCGGCGGGTCGACACCGGCGGGCACCGTCTCGGGTGCGGTCTCGGGGCTCATGCCCGCTCCGCCAGCCGCAGAGCTCCCCGGGTGAGGGCATGCGCGCACCGGCGGTGCAGGGCGTTCACCGGTCCGCGGCCGTACCGACTCCACCGCACCGCATCGGCGCCGGCATCAGCGTCAGCGACGGGTAACCCGTCGGCGCGCAGGACATCGGCCGCGGCCGACATCACCGCGAGCACCACCGCGTCACACGCGAGCAGATCCCACAGCGCGACGTCGCCGGAGTACACCGCCAACGCCCGCAGTTCGGTCAGGGCCGTCTCGATGCGCCCGTACCGGACCGGCGCCGTCGCCGCGGTGAGGGCGGTGAGGACGTCGTCGAGGCCGCTGAGTTCACGGATCAGGCCCGGCAGCGCGGACGGCTCCGTGCCCGCCCGCAGCGCGTCGGTCAGCGCGACGATGCCGAACCGGTCCAGGGTGGCGAGCAGCCGATCCGCGAGGGCGGCATCGACGGTCGACCCGCGGCCGGGTTGGTCGAGGGCCCGCACCTGCAGGGCGCCGACCAGGGAATCGTCCAGCACGGCGGTGGCCAACATGGCGTTCAGCGGCACCGTCGGGCGGCCGGTGCGACGGCGGATCTCGCCGACCTGCCGAGTCGCCGCCGCGCCGAGCAGATCCATCTTGTTGAGCACCACCAGCGCCGCCCGGCTTGCCGGGTCCTCGGGTTTGACGGTCTCGGCGACCACCAGGACGGTGACATCGCCGGTATCGGGACCGGGTGGGTTCAGCACGGTCCAACCGGCACCGCCGAGCGCGGCGGCGACCGTGGCGCGTCCGGTCCCCGGTCGGCCGGTGACACGAACCGTGATGGGCCGGGTCAGCCGCCGCAGCATCGGAGCCAGGCGGGCATCGCCGGTCCGTGCGGCGAAAGCCGCCAACTCCTCGGCGAAAATGACCGGCTCCTCACCTCATGCGTCGCACTGACACCAATCCCCACATCAAATGGTGACACTGCGGCGAGGTGGTCGTGAACGGTGTTTTTTCGCACACGGTGTTCCAGGCAACTGTTGGGTATCAATCTGCACCACGATGCGGGTAGATCGGGTGTGATGAGCGACGATGGACCGATGCATGCCCAGCGCGAGGAAGCCGGTCGTGAGCTGCCGGATTCGGGTACCGCGGGCCTGAGCGCAGCGAACGGCGCCCAGGACGGTGTGCCGATCACGCACCATGCCCGGCGCGTCAGCAGCTTCAGGAACCGGCGTTCCACCCTGTCCGGCGGTCAGCAGGAGCTGTGGGAGCGGCGTTGGCCCGAGCTCGGCGCCGAGGCCCGCGACACCACCGGGCGGCCGCTGCCCCGCGACCTCCCGCAGTGGTTCGGCCGTCAGGCCCCGGTGGTCCTGGAGATCGGCTGCGGCACCGGCATCTCGACACTGGCCATGGCCATCGACGAACCGCACCTGGACGTGGTGGCCGTGGAGGTCTACCGGCGCGGGCTGGCGCAGCTGCTCGGGGCGATCGACCGCACCGCCGAGACGGACCACCCCGTGACGAACATCCGGTTGATCCGCGGTGACGGCCTGGACGTGCTCGAACACTTCTTCGGCACTGCCTCGCTGACCGGCGTACGGGTCTTCTTCCCCGATCCGTGGCCGAAGGCCCGGCACCACAAACGCCGGCTGCTGCAACCCGAGACCGTGGCGCTCATCGCCGACCGCCTGGTGCCCGGCGGAATCCTGCACGCCGCCACCGACCACGCCGGCTACGCCGAGCAGATCGTCGAAGTGGGTGACGCTGAACCACTGCTGCAGCGGGTATCCGCAGACAGCCGGCTGCCGATTTCGGTGCGGCGGCCCGAGACCAAGTACGAAGGAAAGGGCCTGGAGGCCGGGCGCGATATCGCCGAGCTGGTCTGGGCGCGGGTGGAGTGAGCGAATGACAGCTACCGACGAGCAGCCGATGAGCGCGACCTCCGACACCACCGAGGTGCCGGAGCTGGCGTCCCCCGCCGACGAGGCACAGTCGCCGGCGATCAGGAAGGTGCTGCTGGTCTGGGACGCGCCCAACCTGGACATGGGACTGGGCTCGATCCTCGGTGGCCGCCCGACGGCCGCGCACCGGCCGCGCTTCGACGCGCTGGGGCGGTGGCTGCTGCAACGCACCGCCGATATCTCGGCGGTCGCGGCCACCGGCAGCGCCGAGGACGCACCGCTGGGCTCGTTGGAGGCCCACCTCGAGCCGGAAGCCACCGTCTTCACCAATATCGCCCCTGGTAGCGCCGATGTCGTTCGCCCGTGGGTGGAGGCGCTGCGTAACGTGGGCTTTGCGGTCTTCGCGAAGCCCAAAGTCGATGACGACAGCGACGTCGACAGCGACATGCTCAACCACATCGCGCTCCGCCGGGGCGAAGGTCTGGCGGGTCTGGTCGTGGCGTCGGCCGACGGTCAGGCGTTCCGCGCGCCGCTCGAGGAGATCGCGCACGACGGCGTTCCGGTGCAGGTGCTGGGATTTCGCGAACATGCCAGTTGGGCGTTAGCGTCGGATACCTTGGAGTTCGTCGACCTGGAGGACATCGCAGGTGTCTTCCGGGAGCCGTTACCGCGAATCGGCCTTGATTCGCTGCCCGAGCAGGGCGCTTGGCTGCAGCCCTTCCGGCCGCTGTCGGCGCTTCTGACCTCGCGCTTATAGACAACAGAAGCGATAATGCGCGCGCAGCGTGACCAGAACATATTAAGGAGCTGACGTGTTCGCCTGGTGGGGTCGAACGGTGTACCGATTCCGATACATAGTGATCGGTGTCATGGTCGCACTGTGCCTTGGTGGCGGCGTGTTCGGGGCGAGCCTCGGTCAGCATGTCACCCAGAGCGGTTTCTACAACGAGGGCAGCGAGTCGGTGCGAGCGTCGCTGCTCAGCGACGAGGTGTACGGCCGGGACCGCACCAGCCACGTCGTCGCGATCCTGACGCCGCCCGATGACAAGAAGGTCACCGACAAGAACTGGCAGAAGAAGGTCGTCGGTGAGCTGGACCAGGTGGTCAAGGACCATCCCGATCAGATCGTCGGTTGGGTGGGCTGGCTGAAGGCCCCCGACACCACCGATCCGACCGTCAGCCAGATGAAGACGCAGGATCTGCGGCACACCTTCGTCAGCATCCCGCTCAAGGGCGATGACGACGACACCATCCTGAAGAACTACCAGACCGTTCAGCCCGACCTCGAGAAGATCAACGGCGGCGATATCAAACTCGCCGGCCTGAATCCGCTGGCCAGCGAACTGACCGGCACCATCGGCACCGACCAGCAACGAGCCGAGGTCGTCATCATCCCGCTGGTGGCCGTGGTGCTGTTCTTCGTGTTCGGTGGCGCCGTCGCCGCGGCCCTGCCCGCCATCATCGGCGGCCTGACCATCGGTGGTGCGCTGGGCATCCTGCGGTTCACCGCCGAGTTCGGGCCCGTGCACTATTTCGCGCAACCCGTGGTGACGATGATGGGCTTCGGCATCGCCATCGACTACGGCCTGTTCATCGTCAGCCGATTCCGGGAGGAACTGGCCGAAGGCTATGACGTCGAGGCCGCGGTACGAAGATCGGTGATGACCTCGGGCCGCACGGTCGCGTTCTCCGCGGTGATCATCGTCGCCTCCATCCTGCCGCTGCTGCTCATCCCGCTCGGCTTCCTCAAATCCATCACGTACGCGGTCATCGCGTCGGTGCTGCTGGCCGCGCTGCTGTCGATCAGCGTGCTGCCCGCCGTACTCGGCATCCTCGGGACCAATGTCGACGCCCTCGGCGTGCGCACCCTGCTGCGGGTGCCGTTCCTGGCGAACTGGCCGTTCTCCCGCAAGATCATCGACTGGTTCATCGAGAAGACCCAGAAAACCAAGACCCGCGAAGAGGTCGAGAAGGGCTTCTGGGGCCGGCTGGTCAATATGGTGATGAAGCGGCCCATCGCGTTCGCCGCACCCATCCTCGTCCTGATGATCCTGCTGGTCATTCCCATCGGGCAGCTCGCGCTGGGTGGCCTCAGTGAGAAGTACCTGCCGCCGGACAACCCGGTGCGTAGTGCCCAGGAACAGTTCGACAAGGAGTTCTCCGGTTTCCGTACCGAACCGCTGACCCTGGTGATCCGCAGCGACAACGGCGAACCGGTGACCGATCAGCAACTGGCCACGCTGCGGTCCGAGGCCCAGACGGTGTCCGGTTTCTCCGGCACCGACAACCCGTCGAAGATGTGGCAGGAACGCTCGGTGCAGGAGGGCGGGTCCAAGGACCCGTCGGTGCGGGTACTGCAGAACGGTCTGGTGAACAGCGGTGACGCCCCCAAGAAGATCGAGGAACTGCGGGCGCTGACGCCACCTCGCGGCACCACGGTGTTGGTGGGCGGCACGTCCGCGCTGGCGCAGGACAGCATCACGACCCTGTTCGACAAACTGCCGCTGATCGCGGTGATCCTGGTGATCACGACGACCATCCTGATGTTCCTGGCATTCGGTTCGATCGTGCTGCCGATCAAGGCGGCATTGATGAGCGCGCTGACCCTGGGCTCCACGATGGGCATCCTGACCTGGATGTTCGTCGAGGGCGGCCATGGTTCGGGCTTGTTCAACTACACGCCACAGCCTCTCCTGGCGCCGATGATCGGCCTGATCATCGCGGTCATCTGGGGCCTGTCCACCGACTACGAGGTCTTCCTGGTGTCCCGGATGGTCGAGGCCCGCGAACGCGGCCTGTCCACCGCGGAGGCCATTCGGATCGGTACCGCCACCACCGGCCGGCTCATCACCGGTGCCGCGCTGGTGTTGGCCGTGGTCGTCGCCGCGTTCGCGTTCTCCGATCTGGTGGTGATGAAGTACCTGGCCTTCGGCCTGCTCATCGCGCTGCTGCTGGACGCCACCGTCATCCGGATGTTCCTGGTGCCGGCGATCATGAAGCTGCTGGGCGACGACTGCTGGTGGGCCCCGCAGTGGATGAAGCGGGTCCAGCAGCGGATCGGGCTCGGCGAGGTCGAACTGCCCGACGAGCGCAAGCGCCCGACGGTCCGGGATTCCGGCGAGCCCGCAGCCGACCCGGCCGCTCTGGTCGGGGTCGGCGCACCGCTGCCGGCCCTGCCCGCACACGATCCCACCCATCCGGCCGCACCGCCCGCACCACCGGCGGGCGGACGACCTCCGGTGCGCCCGGCCGGACCGTCGGCCGCGGGCACCACCCGGATTCCGACCACCGGCCCCGCCGCGCCCGAGCCGCCGACGACGCGGTTCGCCGCGCAGCCCGAGTCGCCCGCCACCGTGGCGATCGACGCGGCACGTAACGCGGTCAACTCCGCCGGTACCCAGGCGCCGGCCGATCGGGCCCGCCGGGGTGAGCCGCGTGACAAGCGGGAGATCGAATCCTGGCTGGGTGATCTTCGCAGCGGCGGGCAGGAGCGAAGCGACCCGGGAAGACAGCTCGGCGGGAATACTTCACCCCCGCCACCGCCACCGGCGCGCCCGTCGGCACAACCGACGGTCGCGATGGGCGATCCGGGTGGCAACGCACCGACGACCGCCATCCCCGCCCAGCGTGACGCCGACCCGGCCACCGAGAAGCTGGACACCTCCAAGGTGCGCGACAAAGCCGAAACCGGCGACGATGCACCGACCCGTCGCAGTGGCGGGCTCAGCGCCGCCGACCTGCTGCGGCGCGAGGGCAGGCTCTAACCGGACTCGTCCCCGGCCCCAGGGTCGGGGTCTGGCCCGGCACCCGATTCGGCGGCCAGCAGGGCTTCCTCGGCGTCGGGATCCGGTGCCAGGAGCACCCGCACCGCGCTGTTGGTGACCGCCAGCGCCGGCACCGCGAGCAGGGCGCCGACGATGCCGGCCAGCACACCGCCGCCGGCGATGGCCAGCACCACGGCCAGGGGATGCAACGACACCGCGCGACCCATCACGATCGGTTGCAGCACATGGGCTTCCAGCTGCTGTACGGCGATGATGAGGCCCAGCGTGATCAAGGCGTACACCCAGCCCTTGGCGATGAGTGCGACGACGACGGCGATCCCGCCGGTGAGCACCGCACCCACGAGCGGGATGAACGCACCGAGGAACACCAGCGAGGCCAGCGGTAGCGCCAGCGGCACCCCCATGATCGCCAGGCCGGTACCGATACCGATCGCATCGACAAGGGCCACCAGGCAGGTCGCCCGCACGTAGCCGATCAGCGAACGAAACCCGGCCCGCCCGGCGTCGCGGACCCGGTCGCGCACCGTCGTCGGGAAGATCCTGGTGATGAAGGCGAAGATCTCGCGACCGCCGTTGAGCAGGAAGATCAAGGTGAACAGCACCAGCAGGGCACCGGTCACGATCTCGGTGATGGTGCCCGCGGTGGACAGCGCCCCGCTGGTCAGCTTGGCCTGGTTCTCCCGCAGCGCGGTGATGACCGAGTCGCCGGCGTGGTCGATCTGATTCTTGCTCAGATGCGCGGGCCCCTCCACCAGCCAGACCCGCAAACCGTCGATACTGCGCGTCACCTGCTCGACGAGATCCGGTGCGCCACTGATGAATTGACTCACCACGAAGGTCAGGATGCCGCCGACGACGGCGATCGCGCCGAGGATCACCCCCGCCACCGCCGCCCCGCGCGGTACCCGGCGCGTGTGCAGGAGGTCGACCGCAGGCATCAGCAGCGCGGCCATCATGGCCGCCAATGCCACGGGCACGAAGATGAGCTCGAGGTGGGTGATCACCCACAGCGCCGCCATCACCGCCGCACCGATGACCAGCAACCGCCAGGACCAGGCAGCCGCCTTGCGGATCACGGGGCTCACCGACTCGTCGGCGAGCGGATCGGCAGTGAATACACCAGGGGAGCGGGTCATGCCCGGTAGCGTAACGGCGCGGCGCGCCACGCAGGCGCACGTTTCCGCACGACATCGGCCGTTACCCTGGAGGCGTGTCGCATGACGACGCGCCGATGAGCAGCGACCACCACCAGGCCTCCCCGCCCGATGGCCGTCGCCGCGGCAAGTACTGGTGGGTGCGCTGGGCCATCCTCGCAGTCGCCGTCGTCGTACTGACCGTGGAACTGGTCCTGGTCTGGGACCAGCTGGCCAAGGCGTGGAAGAGCCTGCTGTCGGCGAACGGGTGGTGGGTGCTGGCTGCCGTCGCCGCGGCGATGGCCTCGATGCACAGTTTCGCCCAGATCCAGCGCACCCTGCTGCGTTCGGCCGGTGTGGAGGTCAGGCAGTGGCGGTCCGAGGCCGCGTTCTATGCGGGTAACGCGCTGTCCACGACCCTGCCCGGCGGCCCGGTGCTGTCGGCCACCTTCGTCTACCGGCAGCAGCGGATCTGGGGCGCGTCACCGATGGTGGCCTCGTGGCAGCTGGTGATGTCCGGGGTGCTTCAGGTGGTCGGCCTGGCACTGCTCGGCCTGGGCGGGGCCTTCCTGCTCGGCGCCAGCAAGAACCCGCTGTCCCTGATCTTCACCTTGGGCGGGTTCGTCGCGCTGCTGGTGCTGGCGCAGACCGTCGCGGCCAATCCGCAACAGATCGACGGCATCGGCGTCCGGCTGTTGTCCCGGTTCAACGCGGTGCGGGGCAAACCCCTCGACACCGGATTGGCCGGCTGGCGCAGGATGCTCACACAGCTGGAATCGGTCAGTCTCAGCCGGCGGGCATTGACGAATGCGTTCAGTTGGTCGATGTTCAACTGGATCGCCGATGTCGCTTGCCTGGCGTTCGCCGCGTACGCCGCGGGCGGACACCCGTCGCTGGCCGGGCTGACGGTGGCCTACGCCGCGGCCCGTGCGGTCGGCTCGATCCCGCTGATGCCCGGCGGCCTGCTGGTGGTCGAGGCAGTCCTGGTACCCGGCCTGGTGTCCAGCGGAATGACACTGGCCCAAGCCATTTCGGCGATGCTGATCTACCGCTTGGCCAGCTGGATCTTCATCTCCACGATCGGCTGGGTGATCTTCTTCTTCATGTTCCGCACCGAGGCGGACCTGGACCCAGACGCCGACCCGCACCGGGAACCCGAGCCGGACGACGCTCGCGAAACCGCCACCGAAAGCCAGGATATGACCTTCACCCCTGATCCCGACAACACCCGCAACCCCGACTCATGACAGCGCTGATACGTTGGGCCGCAGTTCTTTTCAGCACAGTCATGGTGACGGCCGGCTGCACCGGCAGCACCGGCGAGACCACGCGTTCGGCCACGCCCACCAGCTCCACCTCCCCCGCCCCGGCCGGTGAGCCGGTCGCCACCCCGCTGCTGGCCCGCCCCGTCGCCGACCCCATCCCGGTGCCGGGCACCGACGGGCGGACCCATCTGGCCTACGAGTTGCTGCTCACCAACGTCCTCAATCAGGACGTCACCGTCTCGACGGTGACGGTGCAGGGTGGCGGCGCATCACTGCTGTCCCTTTCCGGTGACGCGCTGGCACATTGGACCCGGATACTGGGCGCCGCCGCGAAACCCACCACCACCATCGGCCCCGCGCAGACCGCGGCCGTGTGGATCGACGCCACGGTCGCCCCGGGAAATGTCCCGACCCGACTCGACCACACGATCACCGTGGCGCTGAGCCGGCCCGCTCCCCCGTTGCTACCCCCGATCATGACCGAGACGGTGGCCCCGGTGACGGTACAGACTCGCAAGCCGGTGCAGATCGCGCCTCCGCTGCGTGGACCGAAATGGCTGGACGCCAACGGATGTTGCGAGATGACGCCGCACCGGATGGCCCTCAACCCGCTCGACGGGCAGCTGTGGGCCGCCGAGCGGTTCGCCATCGACTACGTCCAGCTCGACCCCGGCTACCGGCTGCTCAACGGCCCCGCCGGCAAGCTGACCAGTTACCCGTACTTCGGCACCGATATCCACGCCGTTGCCGACGGACCCGTGGTCGCCGTCCTCGACGGCCTACCCGAGCAAGTGCCGGGGCAGACACCGACCGGGCTGCCCCTGGATCAGTACGCCGGCAACCACGTCGTCCAGGATCTCGGCAACGGCAACTATGCGCTGTATGCCCATCTGAAAACCGGGAGCGTGAAAGTCCAACCGGGACAACGGCTCACAAGCGGACAGGTGCTCGGCAGCCTGGGCAACACCGGCAATTCGGATGCACCACACCTGCACTTCCACGTGATGGACTCCCCCGATCCGCTGCGTTCGGACGGGCTGCCGTTCGTGTTCACCTCGTTTCGGCTGGACGCCCAGACCGCGAGCATCGACGTCTTCGACACCCTGATCGCGGGCAAGCCGGCGCCGTTGCGGCCCGGCTCGCACGCCCGTGACGAATCCGAGGTCACCCCATTGGTTTCCGATGTGATGGACTACTCCGGTGAGTAAACGCAGCACCGTCCTGGCCGCCGTGACCGCCGATGTGGTGGCCGTCGTCGTCTTCTGCGCGATAGGCCGGCGCAGCCACGCCGAGGGGGTGACGCTGGACGGGGTCGCCCAGACGGCGTGGCCGTTCCTCACCGGCACCGTCGTCGGCTGGCTGGCGGCGCGGGGCTGGCAGCGCCCCACCGCGATCACCCCGACGGGCCTGATCATCTGGGTGTGCACCGTGGCGATCGGCATGGTGTTGCGCAAGGCCACCGCCGCCGGTACCGCGTTCAGCTTTGTGGTGGTTGCATCCCTGACGACCGCCATCCTGCTACTCGGCTGGCGCGCCGCCGCCAAGGTGGCGTCCCGGTCCTGACCGGCACGGTGGCGTCCGGGTCCACCGGAGCCGAGATGGCGATGGTCAGCGTCGCACGCAGGCCGCCCAACGGACTGTCGGCGAGATCGAGTTCGCCCCCGTGCAGATCGGCCTGCTGGGTGACCAACGCCAGCCCCAGGCCGGAACCGCCGGGCGCGGCCGTACTGCCGCGGGCGAACCGGCCCAGCACGATATCCCGTTCGTCGGCCGGCACGCCTGCGCCGTCGTCGTCGACGATGATGTCGATGGTGTGGGACCGGCGATGTCCGGTCAGCACGACATGCTCGGCACCACCGTGGGTCGCCGCGTTGCGCACCAGGTTGTCCACCGCCAGGCGCAGACCGCCGGGCCAGCCCCACACGGTGCCCAGGTCGTCATCCGCCTCCACGGTGATCTCGACCGCGCTGCCGGTGCGCCGGTTCTCCCGCGCCACCCGGTCGAGCAGGTCGGTGACATCGATCGGCTCCCGGTCCTCGACCTGTGCGAGTTGGCCGGAGGCCAGTTGTCCCAGCGCGGTGATGGTGGCCTCGACGCGCAGCTGCGCCCGCAGCAGGTCGGCGACGACCTCGTCGCGCTCCTCGTCGGGCAGGTTGTGGATGCGCAGCGTGTCCAGGTCAGCGCGCATCGCCGTCAGCGGGGTGCGCAGTTCGTGGGCGGCGTTGGCCGCGAAATCCTGGGCTGCCTGAAGGGAATTCGTGGTGGCCTGTTGGGCGGCGGCCAGCCGGCGCAGCATCCCGGCCATCGCATCGGAGAGTTCCTCGGCCTCCCGCGCGCCGGTGACCGCCGGCATCTGTTCGCTGCCACCACCCAGTCGCGTGGTCTGCTCGGTGAGCTTGCGCAGCGGCCGTACCGCCGGGCCGGCCAGCAGCCAGCCCAGCCCGCCCGCGACGATCACGGTGAACACCCCGACCGCGGTGTAGAACGGGATCCTGGCCCGGTTCAGCAGGATGCTGTCGGCCCGGATCCCGATGGACACCAGCACATTTCCGGCCTGCTGGGTCATCTTGATGGTGCGCACCCGGTAGTCCACGCCGTTGACCACGACGGTGTCGGTGCCGGGCGGCAACGACGGTAACTGGAAGCCGCGTTGGAAGACCACCTGGCCGGTGGACATCGATCGGCCGGTGGTGAGCACGCCACGCTTGGGGTCGGCCAGCTGCTCGGGAAACATGCTCGCCTCGACGATCGAATCCAGCCGCCGGTCCAACTGCGCATCGTCATTGCTGGCCAGCACCACCGAGGTGAGGATGGTGAATCCGGCGACGACGGCGGCCGCGGCGACCGCCGAGGCCAACGCCACCCGGGTGCGCAGCGATGCGGACCGACCGAAACGGGACAGCCGCACGCGCTACGCCTCCTCCCGCAGGACGTACCCGATCCCGCGGACCGTGTGGATGACCCGCGGATGGCCGTCGCGCTCGAGTTTGCGCCGAAGATAGGACACGAACACGTCGGCGACGTTGGTGTCCACGTCGAAGTCGTATCCCCACACCAGTTCCAGCAGCCGCTGCCGGGAGAGCACCACGCCCGCGTTCTCGGCGAGAACCGCGAGCAGATCGAATTCGCGCTTGGTCAGGTCCGCGCGATCGCCGTCGACGAAGACCAACCGCCGGGCGGTGTCTATGGTCAGTGGACCCACCGACATGGTGTCCGACGGCCGGTCGGAATGACCGGCCCGGCGCAACAGCGCGTGCAGCCGCGCCACCAGCTCACCCAGATCGAATGGTTTGGTCAGGTAGTCGTCCGCGCCGGCCTCCAGGCCGGCGATCCGGTCGTTGACGGTGTCCCGCGCCGAGAGCACACAGATCGGTATGTCGTTACCAAGTGCGCGCAACGCCGTGACCACGGCGACCCCGTCGAGTTCGGGCATCTGCACGTCCAGCACGAGCGCGTCATGCGCTTCGGTGGACAACAGGCGCAGCGCCTCCTTGCCGTTGGCCGCGACCCGGACGTCGAACCCCGAATGCCGTAGCCCGCGAGCTACCGACGTTCGTACGTCCGGGTCGTCGTCGACCATGAGCACCATTCGACCGGTGCTCTCCGAGGAGACTGAGTCGAGGGCGCCAGGCACGCTACCTACGGTATGGCAGGCGCCGGTCCGGCGCCGCAGCGGTTCTTGAGATCCACCAGCGGCTGACGGATACCGGTCAGCTCCGCCTTGGTCTGCGGGTTCTGGTCCAGGTACTCGGTCACCTTGGCGCGGACCTGGTCGCGGGGCAGGCCTTCGAGGCTGGTGAAGAACCAGTTCACATCCGGGTGGGTGAAGAGGTACGCGGAGGTCCCCGCGGAGACTCCGGCGGCCACCTGAGCCAGGTCGCCGGCAGTGCAGTTGGGCGGATTGTTGGCGGGATCGTCAGCAAGGGCCGACGGGATGACACCAAACAACATCGCACCGGCGAGTGCGCCGGTGCCTACCGCGCCAGCAACCGCACGCCGCGCAGCACGAGCCGAGAGCAACATGGTCAAGCTCCTTACCGAATTCTGCATGTTCACCTGCGTCGGTGACCGTGTTCGGTGACCGACACCAAGAAGCTAAGCAGAATCCCGAGGGAGTTTCGCGGCTTGCTGACAACGAATCGTCAGAAACCACGAATTCCCAGGTCGCACCCCCGGCTCAGCGGGTGCGCACGGGTCGCCCGGGCTACCGGGAAGCGATGGTGGCAGGCCCGGGCAGCGGTCCGGAACCCGATCCACCCGCCGCCGACGGCGCCGTGGCGGCCGGCATGGTGGCCACCGGGGTCCCTGCGGCACCGAGCGACTGTGCCGGAGCCAGGGTTGCCGGCAAACCTCCCGGGGTGACCGGGGAGGCGTTCTGGGCCGCCTGCATCAGACCCAGCAGCTGCGGCATCGTGATCGGCAGCCGGCACTGGGTGGACAGCGACACCAACGGCTGCTGCAACTGCTGCATATCCTTGCCGGCCTGCGGGTTGGCATCGAAGTACGTCTTGGTCGCGGCGAGCGACTGGGGCCCGGCAGGCTGTTGTGCGATCGTCGTCAGCGCCTGATTGGTCTCGGGGTGAGCGTCGAGGTAGGTCCCCGTCGAGTTCGCCACCGAGCCGATGGTCTTGGCGATCTGGCTGGCCGCGCACGGATCGGGTGCCGCGGTGGCGGCCGGGGTGAGCAAACCCACCGCCACCCCACCACCGAGCGCACTCACAGCGAACGCTCCGAACAGGGCACGACGTAGGGAGCGCGGGGCTCGGGACGTCATCGTCATGGGTCACTCCTTCACGGTGACGACTGCGATGCCGGTCGCGCAGCGGTGATGACCGGCGGTTTCCGCAGACTTTCGGGCCCCCGACCCAGAAACTCCTCCGCCATGATGCCACTCCCCGCCGACCGCGGGAAATCGGCGCAGCAAACTTCCAGCTGAGGGTGGCGCATACCGGCCCGGCCGGTGCACCGTGACCCGCTCCACACCATGGGGACACCGGACACCCGAGTCCCACGTCAGAGCCCGTGCGCAGCCGCACCCGCTGTTCACAGCGGGTCACGAGCGGGTTCAGGGCAGGTCAGGACACAGCCTGCTGCGGTAGGCTCCGGGCTACCAGCGGCGGGGAGAGAGGCGGAGGCTCGCCATCCAGCAGTTCATGTTGCGCTTGAGTAGCGGCCTGCGCAGATATCGCTGGGCGGTGTTTGTCGCATGGCTGCTGCTGCTCGTGCCCTCGGTCTATCTCGCGATGAGCCAGTCGGACAATCTCACCGGCGGCGGTTTCGAGGTGTCCGGATCGCAGTCGCTCTACGTCCAGCGCCAGCTCGAAGCGCAGTTCCCCGAACAGGGCGCGTCGCCGTTGGCACTGGTCGCGGTGCCGCGGGCGGACGCGTCGTTCGAGGATATGAACGCGGCCGTGGCCGATCTGCAGCGCATCGCCGCCGAGGTGCCCGGCGTGAAGGTCGTCCCGCCTGTCGCCGCTGCCGCGGCCGGCGGCCGGCAACAGCCACCACCCGCCCCGGACCGGCCCTACGTCGTCACCCTGCAGCTGGATTTCAACAACAGCGGCGCCGTCGACATCGCCAAGCAACTGCGCACCAAGGTCGGCATCGTCGGGGATCAGGCCGGGCAGACCCAGGATGGCAAGGTCCGGCTGTACGTCATCGGCCAGGGCGCCCTCGGCGCGGCGGCCCAGACCGCCACCAAACACGACATCGCCCAGGCCGAACAGTGGAACCTGCCCGTCGTGCTGATCGTGCTGCTGGCGGTGTTCGGTTCGCTGGCCGCCGCAGCGATGCCGATGTTGCTCGCGGTGTGCACCGTCGTGGTGACGATGGGCGTGGTCTTCTTGCTGTCGATGGTGTCGACCATGTCGGTGTTCGTCACCTCGACGGTGTCCATGTTCGGCATCGCGCTGGCGGTCGACTATTCCCTGTTCATCCTGATGCGGTTCCGGGAAGAGCTGCGCGCCGGCCGCGACCCGGCCCAGGCCACCGATGCCGCGATGGCCACCTCCGGCCTGGCCGTGGTGCTGTCCGGGCTCACCGTCATCGCCTCGGTCACCGGTATCTATCTGATCGGGACCCCGGTGCTGCGCTCGATGGCCACCGGCGCGATCCTCGCGGTCGCCATCGCGGTGCTCACCTCGACCACCCTGACCCCGGCGGTGCTGGCCACGTTCGGCCGGGCCGCGGCCAAACGATCGGCGCTGCTGCACTGGTCGCGCCGGGCCGACACCACCCAGTCCCGGTTCTGGACCCGGTGGATCGGCTGGGTCATGCACCGGCCCTGGCTGTCGGCGCTGCTGGCGTCGATCCTGCTGCTCGCCATGGCCGCACCGGCCTTCGCGATGTCGCTGGGCAACAGCATGCTGCGCCAGTTCGACCCCAGCCACGAGATCCGCGGCGGCGTCAACGCGGCCGCCGAAGCGCTGGGGCCGGGTGCACTCGGGCCGATCCGGATCCTGGTGACCTTCCCGACGGGCGATGCCGACGCGCCCCAGTCGGCGCCCGTGCTGGACGCCATCCACACCAGGATCACCCAGGCACCCGATGTCGCGACGGTGTCGCCGCCGGTGTTCGGCAAGGACAACCGCAACGCCCTGATGTCGGCGGTGCTGTCGGTGGACCCGGAGGACCTCGGGGCACGCAGGACGGTGGACTGGCTGCGCGCCGAACTGCCGAAGCTGCAGACCGACGGTGTGCGGGTCGATGTCGGCGGCCCCACCGCGTTGATCAAGGACTTCGACGATCAGGTCTCGGCCATGCAGCCGTGGGTCTTCGTGTTCGTCTGCGTGATCGCGTTCGTGATGCTGCTCATCTCGATCCGGTCGGTGTTCCTGGCCCTCAAGGGCGTGCTGATGACGGTGCTGTCGGTGGCCGCGGCGTACGGCAGCCTGGTGGTGGTCTTCGAATGGGGCTGGCTGGAGGACCTCGGGTTCGCACCGCTGGCATCGCTGGACAGCACCATCCCGCCGCTGGTGCTGGCGATGACGTTCGGCCTGTCGATGGACTACGAGATCTTCCTGCTGACCCGCATCCGGGAGCGGTTCCTGCAGACCAACAACACCCGCGACGCGGTCGCCTATGGGGTGAGCACCAGTGCGCGCACCATCACCAGCGCGGCGCTGATCATGATCGCGGTGTTCATCGGTTTCGCGTTCGCCGGCATGCCGCTGGTCGCCCAACTCGGTGTCGCGTGCGCGACGGCGATCGCGGTGGACGCCACGGTGGTGCGGTTGGTGCTGGTGCCCGCGTTGATGGCGATGTTCGATCAGTGGAACTGGTGGTTGCCGGCCTGGCTGGACCGCATCCTGCCGTCGGTGGACTTCGAGAAGCCGCTGCCCAAGATCGATATCGGCGATCTGGTCCTCATCCCGGATGACATCTCCGGCCTGGTCGCCCCCGGCGGAGATCTACGCGTGGTGATGAAATCCTCGGCCAGACTCAAAACCCTTGCGCCGCAGTCGATCATCGTCGCCGATCCGTTGGTGTTCAATGGTTGCCGGCCGCGGGTGGCCCAGCTCGCGGGCGCACGCCGGTTCGCCGGCGTCGGTTCCGGTCGTGCCGGCGGCGCCACCGGTGTGACGCAGACCGTCACCAAGCCGGTGCACCCGGTCACGATGTGGCGCGGCCGGCTCGCGGTGGCCCTGGACGCGCTGGAGATCGCCTCGGGCGCCGAGCGCTCGCCCGCGGAGCGGCTCGCCCGCAACGACTTCGCGCCGATGGAGACCACCAACGTCCAGCTGCCCACTGGGGACCGCCTGTTGATACCGACCGGCGCCGAGACGCTGCGTCTCAAGGGCTACCTGATCATGGCCCGCAACAGCGCCAAGGACTACGCGGATTTCGCCGGTATGGCCACATCGATGGACACCGAGACAGCGGCTTCGGTGCTGGCCGGGATGGACCGGTACTACTGTGGACAGCACCCGCGGTCGCAGTGGGTGGCCACTCAGCTGATCAGGCGGCTGGCCGACCCGCGCCCAGAGGACGACCCGGCCGACGCGTTCGCATCGGCCGATACCGATTGGCCCACGGTCCGGCGGATTTGCCTGTCCGTCGCCGTGGCGATGCTCGAGGAGACGAGGTGACGGTGGCCGCGAAGCCCGCGCAGACCTCGGTGCCCACCGGGGACCGTCCGGTGGAATTCTGGCCGACCTCGGCGATCCGCGCGGCCCTGGACAACGACGATCTGTCGGTGTGGCAGCGCATCGCCACCGCGATCAAACGCGATCCGTTCGGCCGGACCGCGCGCCAGGTCGAAGAGGTGCTCGAAACCGCACAGCCCTATGGTGTTTCAGCGGCGCTGGCGGAGGTCCTGGACAAGGCGCGGGCCCACCTGGAGGCCACCGAGCGCGCCGAGGTCACCCACCATGTCCGGCTGCTGTTGGAGCGCTCCGGGCTCAAGCCGCACGAGTTCGCGTCCCGCATCGGCGTGCCCGCCGACGAGTTCACCCGATTTCTCGACGGCACCACCAGCCCGGCGGCGTCGATGATGGTCCGGATGCGCCGGCTCTCGGATCGGTTCGCCAAGCTCCGGGCTCAGCGCGACGCGCAGTAGCGACCGCCTGCGTCGTCAGTGCGCGTTGATCGGCGTCACGTCGGCGACCAGCCACTTGCCGCCCTGCTTGGTCAGCACCACCCGCAGGGCCAGCACCGCGATATCGGTGGGTTTACCCGGTGCGTTCTGGGTGCCTCGCATCACCACCGCCACGCTCGCATCGGACGGGCCGATCGCCTCCACCCCCGCCGAGACGGTCTGCGCCTGGCCCGAGACGTTGCGACTGGTCAGGTCTTTCACGACCGCCGAGAATTCGCCCCGATAGGACTCCGCCCGGTCGGGTGTCATCAAGGCGGTGGCCCGGTCGATCGACGCGTTGGGACTGCTCGGGGTGAACGTGGCCGAGGCCTCGGCCACGCTGCTGGCGATCCCCACCACCTCGGCACTGTCGTTGTGCAGATTGCGGTCGGGCACCGTCCACCGCGCGTATCCGACGCATACCGCGGCCGCCAAGGTCACGGCCGCGACCGCCGCCACCGCCAACCGCAGCGCCGGGCCGTCGTCATCGGTGCCGAGGGTGACCCCGTCGCGCCGGAACAGCACGGCGTTGACCACCACGCCCTCGACGATCAGCAGGCACAGCACCGAACACACCGACACCCACCACAGGGGCCAGGCCAGTGCGGCGCCGACGTAGAGCAGCGCGACGATCGCCGCGAGCGGGGCGAGGACATCGAAGAACAGCACGCGCAACCGGTTGCTCATCGAATGGTCTCCAGCCGCGAGATCAGCAGCCGGCCGTCCACATCGGAGACCCCGAGCCGCAGGTTCCACCGCACCGTCTGGGGTTTGCCACCGGCATTCTGGCTCACCGAGGTCGCCACCACCAGCACGGTGTCGGTGCGCGACGCCACCGCGGAGAGCTCCGGCTGGTCGGCGGCGGGCTTGTCACCCTCGCCCGGCTGGTGGTGCAGCGTCTCGATAGACACCGACTCGACCTGGCCGACGGTCTGCGACTTCAGCTTGGCCACGATCTCCTTGAACGGCTCGACGGTCTGGTCGAACTCGACGTTGAGCTGGCCGACGGTGCCGTCGCGCAGCTTCTGCAGGTTGCCCGCCACGGTGTCGGGGTTCATGGTGACCAGCCCGCCGGTCCAGTCCGCCGCGGTCTGCAGTACCCGGGTGCGATAGGCCAGTTCCTCGGCGTCGCGGTGGTGCCCGGACCAGATCATCGCGGCCAGTACGGCGGCCGCCACCGCGATCACACCGAACACGGCGGAGGCGACGCCGTAGCGGCTGATGGTCGGCGTCGGCTCCGGCGGCTCTTCAGTGAGCTGGTCAGGCATGGCCGTGAGGCTACCTGCCCCGTTGCTGGGGTCATCTTCTGGCAGGATGCGAGAGTGACATCAGATACTTCCCGGGTCGCTCCGCCACTGCCCTGCGCCGAAGCCATTCCATCCGGTATCGACCTCAGCTTCGTCGACCGCGGGGTCCGCCCGCAGGACGACCTGTTCGGTCATGTCAACGGCCGCTGGCTGGCCGACTACGAGATTCCGGCCGACCGGGCCACCGACGGCGCCTTCCGTACCCTGGCCGACCGCGCCGAGGAGCAGGTGCGTGACCTCATCACCGAGGCCGCCCAGTCCGGCGGGGCCGGGGACGCGCAACGGAGCTCAGGCCCAACTGATGCGTCCCGCATCTCAGGCCCAACTGATGCGTCCCGCATCTCAGGCCCAACTGATGCGTCCCGCATCTCAGGCCCAACTGATGCGTCCCGCATCGGCGATCTGTACGCCAGCTTCATGGACACCGATACCGTCGACCGGCGCGGGCTGGCACCGTTGCGTGACGAACTCGCCCTGATCGACGCCGCCGCCGATGCCGACGCACTGGCCGCGGTGCTGGCCGGCCTGCAGCGCACCGGCGTGAGCGGTGGCACCGGGGTGTACGTCGACACCGATTCCAAGGACTCGACGCGCTACCTGCTGCACCTGTCCCAGTCCGGGCTGGGCCTGCCCGACGAGTCCTACTACCGCGATCCGCAGCATGCCGCGATCCTGGACGCCTACCCCGCCCATATCGCCCGCATGCTCGAGCTGGTGGATCAGAAGGATCACGCCGACACCGCGGCGCGCATCGTGGCGTTGGAGACCAAACTGGCCGCCGCACACTGGGATGTGGTGAAGCGCCGTGACGCCGACCTCACCTACAACCTGCGTACCTTCGCCGAACTGCCCAGCGAGGCACCGGGATTCGACTGGGCGGGCTGGGTCGGCGCACTGGGGGCCGACCCTGCTCAGGTGGTGGTGCGCCAGCCCGACTTCCTGACCGCGTTCGCCGCGCTGTGGTCGAGCGAGCCGCTGGCCGACTGGAAGGCCTGGCTGAGCTGGCGACTCATCAGTTCGCGTGCCTCGCTTCTGCCCGACGCGCTGGTCGAGGAGAACTTCGACTTCTACGGTCGTACCCTGTCGGGCACCCAGGCCATCCGGGACCGGTGGAAGCGCGGGGTGGCCCTGGTCGAGAACCTGATGGGCGATGCGGTCGGAAAGCTCTACGTGGAGCGCCATTTCCCGCCCGCCGCGAAGGCGCGGATGGACGAGCTGGTCGCCAACCTGCGGGAGGCCTACCGGGTCAGCATCTCCAACCTGGACTGGATGACGCCGGAGACCCGGGAGCGCGCCCTGGCCAAGCTGGACAAGTTCACCCCGAAGATCGGCTACCCGGCCCGGTGGCGCGACTATTCGGCGCTGGTGATCGACCGCGGCGACCTGTACGGCAACTATCAGCGCGGCTACGCCGTGGAGTATGACCGGGAGCTGGCCAAGCTGGGCGGTCCGGTGGATCGCGACGAGTGGTTCATGACGCCGCAGACCGTCAACGCCTACTACAACCCCGGGATGAACGAGATCGTCTTCCCGGCTGCCATTCTGCAGCCGCCGTTCTTCGATGCCGAGGCCGACGATGCCGCCAACTACGGCGGGATCGGCGCGGTGATCGGGCATGAGATCGGGCACGGTTTCGACGACCAAGGCGCCAAGTACGACGGTGACGGCAACCTGGTGGACTGGTGGACCGATAGCGATCGCGCTGAATTCGGCGCGCGGACAAAGGCTTTGATCGAGCAGTACGAGGAGTTCACGCCACGTGCGCTGGCCCCGGACCACCATGTGAACGGCGCGTTCACCGTCGGGGAGAACATCGGCGACCTGGGCGGTCTGTCCATCGCCCTACTGGCCTACGAACTGTCCCTCGGCGGCAAAGAAGCTCCGGTGATCGACGGCTTGACCGGCGTGCAGCGGGTGCTGTTCGGCTGGGCACAGGTCTGGCGCACGAAATCCCGTGACGCCGAGGCGATCCGCCGGCTGGCCACCGATCCGCACTCGCCGCCGGAGTTCCGCTGCAACGGCGTCATCCGCAATATCGACGCGTTCTACGATGCGTTCGAGGTGACCGACTCCGACGAGCTGTACCTGGAACCTGCCGCCCGCGTGCGCATCTGGAACTAGGTCGCGGTTAGAACATCTGCCAGTCGGACGCACCGTCAGGTGCGTTGTAGGTGCCCTTCGAGTTCTTCACCACGACGGCGTCACCGCTGCCGAAGTTGTCGTAGAACCACTGGGCGTTGGCCGCACTGAGGTTGATGCAGCCGTGGCTGACATTGCGCTTGCCCTGATCGGCGACCGACCACGGGGCGCTGTGCACGAAGATGCCGCTGTTGTCGATGCGGACCGCGTCCTGCACGTGCAGCTTGTAGCCCTCCGCGGAGTTCACCGGCACACCGTAGGTGGAGGAGTCCATGATGATGTCCGGGAACTTCTCCAGCACGTAATAGGTGCCGTTCTTGGTCTCGTGCTTGCCATCGGGCCGGCCCATCGAGACCGGGAACGTCTTCTCCACCTTGCCGTTACGGGTGACGGTCATGGTGTGGGTGGCGTCGTCGACGGTCGCGATGAGCTGTTCGGGCACCCGGAAGCTCGACTTGGTGCCCCCGGCATCGATGTTGACGACGGTGCCCGCCGGCCAGAAGGCCAGCGGCCGCCAGCGCAACTGGGTGTCGGTGGTCCAGTAGAACCGGCCCGGCACCGGCGGGACCGATGAGATGTGGACCGCGTCCTGGGCCATCTGCCGGTCGGCGATCGGCCGCGCGAAGTTGATGTAGATCGGCTTGGCGGCTCCGGCGATCGCCCCGTTGGTGGGGTTGAACGTCGGCGGCGCGAACACCGGCTGGCCGGTGTACGGAGTCGGGTTCTGCCCGGCGGGGGTGCCCGCGGGAATCACCCCGGGGGGCGCCATCGGGTCGACGGGGGCGGCCAGCGGATCGGCCGGCGGCGGGGCCAGCGGATCGACGGGCGGCGGTGCGGGCGGATCGACCGGGGCCGGCGGGACAGGATTGGCCGGGAACGCGAACGGGTCCGGCGGTGCCGGCGCGGGTGGGGCGTCGACGACGCCGGGGTCGGGTGCGACTTCGGGATCCGCCCAGGCAGACGGGCTGCTCATACAGAATCCTGCAACCACTCCGGTCACCAGGATCGCGCCGGCGAGCTTGCGTCTCGTCTGCTGCGACATGCGTTACCTCCAGTACATTTCTGCAAACCAGTGTGGCATAGCGCCAAGACCCCATTAACCCTGGCGAGGCCGGGCAGACCCCTCATCTCCACCCGGCCGACGCCACTGACCTGGGGTTTAATCGCCAGCCCGGCGTGGGCCGTTACAAAGTGTGATGTTTGCGCAGGTCGGTGGCCGTGCGGATTCAGGACCGGACCAGCCGTGCGATGGCCGCCGACGCCTCGGCCAACTTGGCATCCGCCTCGGTGCCGCCCTCGGCCACCGCCTGGGTCACGCAGTGACCCAGATGCTCATCCAGCAAGCCCAGTGCCACCGATTGCAGTGCGCTGTTGACTGCACTGATCTGGGTGAGGATGTCGATGCAGTATTTGTCGTCCTCGATCATCTTGGCGATGCCGCGGACCTGCCCCTCGATCCGGCGCAACCGCTTGGCGTAGTTGTCCTTCTGCGACGAGTAGCCGTGGTCACCGGAGTTCACGTCCGTCATTTCCTCACCCCACCATCTGCTGCATCTGCTGTACCTGCGCCTGGCGTGTGGCCAGAATCGATTTCGCCAGTGTCTGGGCGTCGACGTTGCGCCCACCGGCGATCTCGGTCTGGGCCAGATCGATCACGGCGCGGTGCAGGCCGAGCATCGACTGCAACCACAGTGTGTCGAACTCCTGGCCGTGCAGCGACTCGAGCCGCCCGACCGTGGCGGGGGCGAGCGCGCCGGGTGCCGCGGCGCCCGGCGCCGCGGATGGACTCGCGCCGTCGTTCCACTGCACCAACAGCACCTTGACGGTGTCGCTCTCGCTCTGTTGTCCGGTCGCCACGGTGTTGGCCAGCGCCACCAGGTCGGAGTTCGACGAACGGCTCGGCGCGAGCCCCGCCAACTGGATGGCCTGCTGCTGCAACTGCATCAGATCTGTGCCGAAGGTGGTGTCCTCGGCATTGCTGCCCGCGGGCGCCTCGGTGATCACCGGTGCCGTACTGGTCTGGACGGGCGTTTCACCGGAGCAGGCTCCGACCGACGCGGCCACCGCCACCAGGGCCATCGAGAACAGTGCGCGCACCGCATCCACTGTACCGGGTACCCCGGCGGGGTATCTGAATACGGTTTGGGCCGGTGGGCGCCCCGAATGCATACTTACGGGATGCCCTCAGACTCCCCCACGCCGGACATCAAGCCCCGGAGCCGCGACGTCACCGACGGCCTCGAGAAGACCGCCGCCCGCGGCATGCTCCGCGCGGTGGGCATGGGCGATGACGACTGGGCGAAACCGCAGATCGGCGTGGGTTCGTCGTGGAACGAGATCACGCCGTGCAACATGTCGCTGCAGCGGCTGGCGCAGGCGGTCAAGGGTGGGGTGCACACCGGCGGTGGCTATCCGCTGGAGTTCGGCACCATCTCGGTATCCGACGGCATCTCGATGGGCCACGAGGGGATGCACTTCTCGCTGGTGTCCCGTGAGGTGATCGCCGACAGCGTCGAGACCGTCGTGCAGGCCGAGCGCCTCGACGGGACCGTGCTGCTGGCCGGCTGCGACAAGTCGATCCCCGGCATGTTGATGGCCGCCGCCCGGCTCGATCTCGCCTCGGTGTTCTTGTACAACGGCTCGATCATGCCGGGCGTTGCCAAGCTGACCGACGGCACCGAGAAGGAAGTCACCATCATCGACGCCTTCGAGGCGGTCGGGGCGTGTGCGCGCGGGTTGATGTCGCGTGCGGATGTGGACATCATCGAACGGGCGATCTGCCCGGGCGAGGGTGCCTGTGGCGGCATGTACACCGCCAACACCATGGCCTCTGCCGCCGAGGCGCTCGGTATGTCCTTGCCCGGCAGCGCTTCTCCGGTGGCCATCGACAAGCGCCGCGACGAGTACGCGCGCCGGTCCGGTGAGGCCGTCGTGGAGCTGTTGCGCCGCGGGATCACCGCCCGCGACATCCTGACCAAAGAGGCCTTCGAGAATGCCATCGCCGTCGTGATGGCATTCGGCGGTTCCACCAACGCCGTGCTGCACCTGCTGGCCATCGCCTGGGAGGCGCAGGTCGAGTTGACGCTCGCGGACTTCACCCGCGTCGGACAGAAGGTGCCGCACCTGGCCGACGTCAAGCCCTTCGGCCGCCACGTGATGAAGGACGTCGACGAGATCGGCGGTGTCCCCGTCGTGATGAAGGCGCTGCTGGATGCCGGGCTGCTGCACGGCGACTGCCTCACGATCACCGGCCAGACCATGGCCGAGAACCTCGCCCACATCGAGCCGCCGGACCCCGACGGCAAGGTGCTGCGCGCGATGAACAACCCGATCCACCCCACCGGCGGGATCACGATCCTGCACGGCTCATTGGCACCCGAGGGCGCGGTGGTGAAGTCCGCGGGCTTCGACTCCGACGTGTTCGAAGGCACCGCAAGGGTTTTCGAACGGGAGCGCGCAGCACTCGACGCTCTTGAAGACGGCACCATCACCCACGGCGACGTTGTCGTCATCCGCTACGAGGGCCCCAAGGGCGGTCCGGGTATGCGCGAGATGCTCGCCATCACCGGCGCCATCAAGGGTGCGGGCCTGGGCAAGGATGTGCTGCTGATGACCGACGGCCGGTTCTCCGGCGGTACGACGGGCCTGTGTGTCGGGCATATCGCGCCCGAGGCCGTCGACGGTGGACCCATCGCGTTCATCAAGGACGGCGACAAGATCCGCTTGGACGTCGCGAACGGGAAGCTGGACCTGCTCGTCGACGAGGCCGAATTCGATTCGCGCAAGGTCGGTTTCGAGCCGCTGCCCCCGGTGTACAAGACCGGCGTGCTGGCCAAGTACACCAAGCTGGTCGGCTCCGCTGCCGTCGGCGCAGTGTGTAGCTGAGCCGGCCAGCGAACCGCCATCCGGCGGATCCGGTGGACAGCGAGTTCGAGCACCGGCAGATAACCGCCCGGGTCGGCCGAACCCGCGCTCAGTTCACCGTCGGCGGTGGCTCGAAGGGCTGGTACCACCACCATTGGGCGCGTTCGCCGGTCGGTCCGGGGTAGGGCGGGACCGACGGTGGTGCTGTGGTGGGTGGGCGGGCCAGGGCTCCGCCGTCGAGTTTTCGGCCGTCGGTGTCGGTGGCGACCAGCCGGTCCGCGGGCCCGGTGAGGGTGAGGCCGCCGCGGTGATGCAGCCGGTGGTGGAACGGGCACAGCAGAGGGTGTCGCACGAATTGGTGGTGTGAGTCGGTGGTGGCGTGCGGCTGCGGGTCCGCTGTGCGGTTTGTACTCAGGCGGGGATTGCGCGCTGAAGTTTGAGCATGTTGTGGACCGTGCAGATCAGGCGCCACTCACTGTGCACTCCGGCGTGTCCGCGGAGGGAGAACCTGCGGAATCCGAGGTTGGCTTTTATGTTGCCGAAGACGGGTTCGATGCTGACGCCGCGCCTGCGGTAAAGCGCGGCGTTCTCAGGATGGGATAGCTTGTCGTTCATCATGTTTCGAGCAATCGTTGGGTCGATGCCTTCGCCTCGGACATGTGCGAGCATCGATTTGACACGCGTGACCGAGACGTCGAGTTGGTCACGGGCGGCGCGCATCGAGATCTCGCCGGCTGCGACGCGTTCGATGACCGGAATCCACTGCGCGGGTTCGGGTTCGGCGCTGCGCGTGATGCGCTGTCCATCACGGCCGAAGTAGCGCTTGGTCATGTCCCGCAACCAGGTGTAGGAGACGCCGAGAATCGCACCGGCCTGACGTTGAGACAGCTCACCGCGATTGACCCTTGCCAGCACCGCCAACTTGTCATCGCCGGGTTTGTCGGCCTTGCGCCACGAGGGCTTTCGCGTCGCGATCAGCACGTCGGCACCGACGTCGGTGGTGCCGTTGGCACTGGTCCAGTAACCCGCATCGGCCACGATGGTGCCCGCACCATCGCGGTGCCCGGCCTTGATGAGATTATCGATCGCCGCAGTGGCCATCGGCACGAAGTGAGGCTGATCGTTGGTGGTGTTGCTGATCTCGGCGGCCACCACAATGTGTCCCGTCGTCGCAGCTGCTTGCGCGTTATAGCCCTGCAGCACGCCTCTGGAGGCGTGCGGGATGATCCGCGAATCCGGATCAGTCGTGTTCGCCCGCCGCGGGCGCGATCGCCGCGCCGCTTCAGCGCTGGGTTTGGGCCCGGTCAGCGAGCGGCCCAGCTCGGCTTCCTTGCGCGAACGATCAGCCATCCGAGCCTCGAAATCCCGCGCCTTCTGCGATTGGAGTTCCTCAAGAGCAGCCCGGATCCGCGAACGTCGATCCCGACCGCCAGCCCATCCCGCCGGCATCCGCCTGAGCTGGTCATTATCGCCGCGCTCGTCTTCGGCGGCATCGACCTGCTCGGCTTCGGCCAAGATTTGTTCGGCCACACGACCAGCCGCCACGGCAGCGTCCTGCGCCACAGATCCGCCAAGTTCGGCGGTGAGAGCGTCCTGATCACGATTGGCCAAGAACGAGGCATTGGCAGCGATCTTCGTCCCGTCGATCGCCACCACGCCGGCATCGACGAGACCAGCGTCCACGCACAGGCCCAGGACCTGCCCGAACAGAGCCGCTATAGCGTCCTGGTGGCGCCGGCGGAACCGCGCCAACGTGGCGTGATCAGGCCGCTGATTGGCCGCGACAACCCGCACAGCGACATCCTCGACCAGTCGGCGCTCAATCCGACGCGAAGACCGTTCCCCGGTGCAATAGGCATACAACAGGACCGACAGCATCATCGCCGGGTCATACACCGACCCGCCCCTACCATCGACGCGATACGCCGCATAAAACGCGCTCAGATCCAGCTCAGCGACGACGTCGAGGACGAAAAACGCCAGATGATCCTCAGGAAGCCACTCCCGCACCGAGGGCGGCATCATCAACAACTGATCGACATCGCCGGCACGCACATTGACAGACACCTCGAATCATCGCACGCAGCAGTAACTTTCACCCGAAATGACACGAACAAAAGCACCTCACACCACCAATTCGTGCGACACCCTCAGCAAGACCAGGTTGTCGAGGTTGGTGGGGCCGCCGTCTTCCCAATGCTGGAGGTGGTGGGTGTGCAGTCCGCGGGTGGCGGCGCAGCCCGGCACGACGCAGCAGCGGTCGCGGTGCTCCAGTGCCCGGCGCAGTCGGCGGCTGATGGTGCGGGTGGTCCGGCCGGCGCCGATCGGTTGGCCGTGGCGTTCGAACCAGACTTCGCAGGTGGCATCACAGAGCAAGTAGCGGCGTTCGCCCTCGGAGAGGACCGGGCCCAGGTGCAGTGCGGCGGCGGGCATGTCGATATCGAGATGCACCACCACGGTGGTGTGCTGGCCGTGCGGGCGGCGGGCCACGTCGGAATCCCAGCCGGCCTCAACCAGGCTCATCAACGCATCCACCCGCGTCGGGAACGCTTCACCGGCGTCGCCCTTGGCTTCGGCGATCAGCGCATCGTGATGAGACTGCAGCGCGGCATCGAACTTCGCAGCCTCCAGCCGCGGCAGCCGAATCCGATAAGTCGTGTACCGCTCCCCGGTGGAGGTTTTCGTGACCTCCGGTCCTGATTCGGGCGGTGTCTCGGGATCGGGTCGCGGTTCCATCGTGACCGCGGTGCGCAACTGGCTGACCGTGGCCACCGCAGCGAGTTCGGCGTAATGCGCATCGGAGCCGGCGGCGGCGCGTTCGGCGATCACCCCGACCTGATCCAACGACAGCCGCCCCTCGCACAGGGCTTCGGTGCAACGCGGAAACTCCTGCAACCGCCGAGCCACCGCCACCACAGTCTCGGCATTACGCGGGGCGACCCCGGTCTTCCACGCCACCAACGCCGACATCGAACGCACGCCGGTCAAACCGGCGAGCTCCTCGCGCTCCAACTCGGCCACGATCTGCACCAGGCGCCCATCGATCGCATTGCGCTGCCCGCACAACTCGGCGATCTCCTCGAACAACACCTCCAGCCGCTGTCCGGCGGCCAAAGATGTTGCGGTACCTGACATAAACCCAATTGTCGCAGAGGGGTCCGACAAGTTCGGATCACCGGAAGTCGACGCAGTGCGGCCCCGCGGACGATCCCGCGGGGCCGCACGCATCACCTCTACTCGCCCGCGCTGCTGGACCCCGAGTCACCCGAGGACTTCGCGCCCGCGCCGGCCTTGGCCGACTCTGCCGAACCCGACTCCGATGCGCCAGTCGAACCGGACGACGCGTTAGTACCGCCCGACTTAGTGCCCGTGCCCGGCTCCGCCTTGACGCTATCGCGCGTCACCGACCCCTTGGCACCCTTCGCACCTTTGGCGCCCTTCGCACCCTTGGTGCTGGTGGAGTCCTTGGTGGTCGCGTCCTTGGTGGTCGCATCCTTGGTGGTGGTCGACGAGTCGGTATCGGCGTCTTTCGTTGCGGTCGAGCCGGATTCGGCGGTAGCGCTGCCGGTGGCGTTCTCGGCGGTCTTGACCGCGGTGGCCGGTTCGGCCTCCTTGGTCACCGTGGTGTCGGCTTCCGCGGGGGTCGTCTTGGTATCCGTCGCCGGGGTTGCCGTGCTCTCGGCGCCGGCCGCGGCCGTGTCGGCACCCGTCGTTGCGGACGCGGTTGCGGTTGCTGCCGTGACCTTTTCAGCGCTCGCGGCGGGTGCCTCACCCGTGGCGTCGACTGCCAGCGTCACCGTGGTGGCGGCCGACGCGGTGGGGAGCGCCGCGGCCGTTGTCGCGCCCGCCGTGGTCGTGGGCAAGCCGGCCCGCAGCGCCGCGAGGATAGTGCTCCCGATGTACGGCAAGGTGCCCGTGGTGAACTGCTTCGCCTGCTCCACGGCGTTGTGTAGTACGTCGGCGATGCCGTGCTGCACGGCGTTGATGACGTTCACCGGGTTCAGCGTCTTGAGTGAGTCCAGCACCTTCTGTGTGCTGGTGACGATCTGCTGAAGCAGCGGCGGCGTGCCGCCGGCGTTGAAGCCCAGGCCGATTGTCGAGGCGACGACACCCACCAGCATGCTCAGCCCGGCGTTGTACAGCGCCGACACCATTGCCTGACCAACCTTGAACGGCCGTTCCAGCGCCGGCTGCAGCGCCGCCCACGGGTTACCGAGCAGAGCCAGGATGGGCATCAGGCCGGCATTGATGACGGCGTCGATGGCGCCGTTCACGTCGCCGGTGGCCAGAATCTTCCCGGCCGCCTTCAGCGTCGCGGGCAGCCCCGCGCCGAGCTGACCGAGCGCCGACCCCGCTGCCTTCGCCGCTTCGAGGACCTGCCGCGCCGTGTAGAGCTGGTTGTTCACGATCTGCCGCAGAATCGGCAGCGGGTCGGCCAGCACCGTGTGGACGGTCTGATTCAGCCAGGAACCGGCATCTTCGAGTACCGGCTTGAACACGTTGATCGGGTTGTCGATCGACGACGCGGTCAGCTGCACCTGCGGCATGTGCGTCTGGGGCAGGTTGGGGTGCGCGGCGATCGGTGTCACCGCGATGACGCTGGCGCCGACGAGCGCGACGCCCGCGGTCACATAAGGGCGCATCGCCGATTGCATAGACATTCCTTCTGTCATCCCTTCATCGGATCTTTTGTTCCCCCCAGCCGAACAGAACCTACTGGCCGGTAAGTTGTCACCCAGGCGTTTGAGCAAAGTTGCAGACGCTGTCAATTTTCACAGACTGCCACTCTGCGAATCACTGCGTTTGCTGGTAGATGCCCCTACTTCTGGTCGCAATTAAACTGGCAAAGGAAGTGCTCAGTAAAGTCATTAGCCTCGCGTACGACTCGGCGCCGGCCGGTCACAGCTCCACACGGAAAGCGAACGACGCAGGTGAGCCAGCGCACATTCACGGAAAGTAGTGGTCCGTCGCACAGCGACTGTCGTTCGATCATCTGTCCCTGATATGTCCAGGATCTCGACAATCAGCAATGAAATGTCGGCTGCGCGGCATACGTAGCCGCGATCGGCACGGTTGCGGACACGCCACGTACCGACGCTGTCCACATGTTGAGATACCGCGCATCGCGGCAGTAGGGTCCGCCGGTATGGATGCGCTCGCGGGACTGCTCGACGGAGTCCGCGCACGCGGGGCCTTCGTGCTCCGACTGTCACTGGACCCGCCGTGGTCGATGCGTATCCAGGACGACGCGCTGACACTGATCTGCCAGACCGCGGGGAACTCGGTGGTCATCACCGACAGCGGCGACGAATTCCCTTTGACCGCTGGGGATATCGCATTGGCCAGCGGCGCTTGCCACTACCTGTTCACCTGCGCCGCCGGGGTCGCGCCGCAGCTGGTGATCCATCCGGGCCAGCGGTGTACCACCCTCGCAGGCGAGGACATGCGCTTCGCACTGACCGTGGGGGTCCGCACCTGGGGCAACAGCGCGACGGGCACGGACCGGGTCGTCATCGGCGCCTACGAGGGTCGCAGTGAAGTCAGCGCCCGGCTGCTCCGGTCCCTGCCGCCGGTGCTGGTGGTGCAGGCCGGGGAGACGGCGCCGCTCACCGAGCTGCTCATCACCGAGGCCGGATGTGAGCGCGCCGGGCAGGAGGTGTACCTCGACCGCTTGCTCGACTTGATGCTCATCGACACCCTGCGCACCTGGTTCGACGGCGACGGCGTTGCCCCACCGTGGTGGCGCGCCGGCGAAGACGCCATCGTCGGTGCAGCCCTGCGGTTGATCCATCACAATCCGCGACATCCCTGGACGGTCGCGAATCTCGCGAACGCAATAGGCACCTCGCGTGCCGTGCTCGCGCGCCGGTTCACAGATCTGGTCGGCGAGCCGCCCATCGCCTTCCTCACCGGCTGGCGCCTGGCACTGGCCGCCGATCTACTCCGGTCCAGCGACCGCACCATCGCCGCAGTCGCCGATCAGGTCGGGTACGGCACACCGTTCGCCCTCAGCACCGCGTTCAAACGGGCCTACGGGATGAGTCCCGCCGCCTACCGCACCGGTCAGGTGGCCGGCGCAGCACCGGCCTGACGCCGTTTGGCGACCGCACCGGCCGCCGATGTCGCGGCGATCGCGATCAGTGCGCCGAGGATGAGCGCCGACGGTTCACCCGGCGCCAGCAGCCCCTGCTCGGTGCCCAGCGTGGCCGCCGCCACCGGTACCCCGAGCTGGGCCGCGGCCAGCACGCACAGTGCCAGTGGCTGCCCGAAAAGTCGCCCGACCGTGTGGGCGGCGATGGCGCCCACCCCCAATGCCACACCGAGACCGATGAATTGGGGGTGGTCGGCGAGTTCCCGCACTTGTAGCGACGCACCGAGCCACACGAAGAACAGCGGCGCGAAGAAGCCTTCGGTGATACCGAACAGCTGGCGGGCCAACCGGCGCGGCTCCCCGATCGCCGAGATCACCAGTCCCAGAGCGAAACCCGCCAGCATGATCGACACATGCGTGGCGATCGCCAGCGCAGAAAGGCAGAACAACAGGATCAGGCTGCCCCGCAGCTCCAGCGCCAGCCGGTGGACCTCGGAGTAGTGGTGTAGCCGTTTCCGGGTGCCGCTGCGTTCGACATGGCGCAACACGATGAACAGCACCACGGCCGCCGCGGCGATCGCCAGTGCGCCGAGCGCCGCACGCGGCGCCCGACCGGGGTCGATCACCAAGGGCAGCAGGATAATCGACGCGGCATCGGCGATCGCGATCTGCGCGGTGACCGCCAACACCGGCGGCCCGGTCAGTCCCAACGAGTCGATCACCGGCAGGGCGAGTGCCGCCGAAGACGACGCCAGCAGAACGGCGTATAGGAGCGCGTGTCCGGTGCCGAAGGCCGACGCGATCATCACCCCCAGTACCGCGGCGACCGCTCCGACCGCGATCGCCCGCAGTGCCGCTTTACCCAGCGCGCCACGAAGTGAGGTATCGCGAACCGGCACGTGTGTGCCGACGACGAACATCACCAATGCGAAGCCGATACTGGCCAGCAGTTGAAAGGTCGGGTTGGTGGCATCGACGATGCCGAACCCTGTTCTGCCGACGACGATCCCGGCCACCAGCTCGCCGACCACCACCGGCACGCGCAGCCCCGGGATGGCGGCCAGTGCCGGCCCGGCCAGCCCGATGACCGCCACCAGGGCCAGGGTGTCGAGTCCGAAACCCGTCATCTCAGGAGGTCACGCCATTCCCCGTCGCTCCGCTCGCCCCGGTGCCATTCCCCGTCGCTCCGCTCGCCCTGGCGTCCTGCCACGACACCAGCCGGCACGGGATCGGGGTGTTCTCGTCGGTGAGGTAGCTCGCGCACACCCGGTGGTACCCGTCGGCCACCTCCATCGGCACGCTCAGCGCGTACTGGCCCCGGACCAACAGGATCGGCGACAGCCGCTTACCGTCGCTGATCTTCGCCAGATCGTTGCGGACGTGGGAATTGCTCTCCGGAAGCAGGACAAGCCGCGCCGCACGCAGAATGTCTTTCGCCTTGCGCTGCAA
The DNA here is from genome assembly GCF_051188035.1 of Mycolicibacterium sp. Y3. Classification (NCBI taxonomy): domain Bacteria; kingdom Bacillati; phylum Actinomycetota; class Actinomycetes; order Mycobacteriales; family Mycobacteriaceae; genus Mycobacterium; species Mycolicibacterium sp. Y3. Next base: position 121,070 of record NZ_JAVQLT010000001.1, read on the forward strand.
GGGTTTCGCGTTCCTCAGCGCATCCACCGTCGACGTCACCACCGCCGCTTCGGCAAGCATGCTCAGGTAGTCCGCCGCAGCGTCGTAGTCGTGCTCTTCCGGCTCATCCAGCCACTTCACACCCATTCGGACACCCTAGTCCCGATGGACTGGCAACCTACTGGGAAATCAGGCGCTGATCCAGTTCCCGTGAAAGCCATAGGGAACTCGGCGCGGGAGGTGGATGGTCGCGACCGGGTCACCCCCGAAATCGGCGGCGTCCACGATCACCAGGTCACTGCCGTCGCGCTCCGGGTCGTAGACGTAACCGAGGTACCAGCCGTTGCTTTCGTCGGCATTGCCCTGGCCCGGCACGAACACCGCCTCCCCCGCTCCGCCGGTCCCGAGGTCGTGGCGCACCGTCGTCCCGCCGCTCAGGTCGTAACGCAGCCAGCTGTTCTCGCCGACCGCCACCGTGTACCGGGCGGGCAGCCCGGCGAGCCGGTCGTCGATACGAGGGAACTCCACACCGCTGTCGTCGAGCTGACGTTCGCGCACGGCGCCGGCCGCCAGATCGATCCGCCATTCCCACAGCACACCGTCGACGTCGAAATCGCCGGCGCGCCGCCACAGTTCCGGATACCGGACTGCTTGCAGCACAATCGAATCACCCTCGTCGTGGGCGTTGGCGACATGGAAGACGTAGCACGGGTCGATCTCGAACCAACGGATGTCACCGAACGGGTCGCTGCGGCGCAACACCCCCAACCGGGCCCCGTAGGAGTCGCTCCAGCGGTAGGGCATATCGCGTTCGGCACCGACCGCGATATTCATGTCGAAGACGATGGGCAGGTCCAGGAAGACGATGTGCTCGGCGGTCATCGCGAAGTCGTGCATCATCGTCAGCGCCTTCACCTCGACGGGCCGGTTGACGATGAGCTGGCCATTGGCGTCGGCGCGGTGATAGGTGACGTGCGGGGCGAAGATGCTGCCGTATCCGAAGAAGTGCAGTTCCCCGGTGGTCGGGCAGATCTTGGGGTGCGCGGTCATCGCGTCGGCGAGCTTTCCGCCGAAATCGTAGGCGCCGACGGTTTCCAGCTCATTGGTGATCTCGTAGGGGAGTGAGGATTCGACCAGGGCCAGTGTCTTGCCCGCGTGGTTGACGACGTGCGTGTTTGAGGTGGCGGCGCGCAGGTTCCGGCTGCCGTCGCTGTTGTACAGCGGAAAGTCCTCGACAAAACTGTCCGTGCGCACCCAGCGGTTGCGGTACCACTTGGCTGCGCCGTGTTCGACGCGGACGCCGTGGATCATCCCGTCACCGAGGAACCAGTGCGCCGATTCCTGGCGCGGATTGGGCCCGTTGCGCAGATACCAACCGTCCAGTTCGGGCGGGATCGCACCGTCGACGGGCAGATCGTATTCGGTGAGCTCGTCGGCGACGGGCGCGTAGTTCCCCCGGCGGAAGAAGTCACCCGTGGTGGGCAGTCCCGTGGAAAGTGAGGGCTGAGTCATGCAGTTCACCCTGACATTCCACTAATGACATGTCAATAGTGGAATGTAGGATCCGTTCATGAGTTTACGAATCGCCGCACTGGGCCTGCTCGCCCAACACCCCGGCAGTGGATACGACCTGATGAAGCGATTCGAGAAGTCGATGGCCAACGTGTGGCCGGCCACCCAGAGCCAGCTCTACGGGGAGCTCAACAAGCTGGCGGCGGCAGGCCTCATCGAGGTCGCCGATACCGGTCCGCGCGGACGAAAGGTGTACCGCGCCACCGATTCCGGGCGCGATGAACTGCTGCGCTGGCTGATCAGCCCGCAGGATGACCCGCCTTATCGCAGCCCCGGACAGCTGCGCATCTTCCTGCTCGGCGAACTGCCCCGGGCCGGCGCCGCCGGGCACGTGCAGGCACTGGCCGACCACGCCCGCGCAGAAATCGACCGGCTGGAGACGCTGCGCGCACAGCTGCACTGGGACGACTCCGACGAATCGTTCTACGGGTACGCCGCCCTCGAGCAGGGACTGCGCTATCACGCCATGCAGGTCGAGTGGGCCGAGTGGCTGGTCAAAGCGATAAACGAGCGATCTTGATATTTCATGGTTGCATCGCGATAGTTTCCGATATATCGTCGACGCATCGGAAGCGCACACCGTGCTTCCCGTCGAAATGAGAGACACAGACATGAACACCCCATTCACACCTCCCCATCAACCCTTCGGATTCGGCCCCGGCTTCGGCCCTGGCGGCTTCGGCCCCGGTGACCGGCGTGCGCTACACGAGCAGCGCCGTCAGGCCCGGCGAGAATTCCGTGAGAATCTGCGCGAACACGGCGCCGGACCGCAGGGCCCGTTCGGCCCCGGCGGCTTCGGTCCCGGTGGTTTCGGCCCCGGGTTCGGACCCGGTTTCGGCCGCGGCGGTTTCGGTCCGGGATTCGGACCGGGCGGTCCCCGTGGTCGCGGCCGCGGTGGTCGTGGCGGACGCGGCGGCAGTCGCGGTAAGCGCGGCGACGTGCGTGCCGCGATCCTGACACTGCTCGCCGAACGACCCATGCACGGCTACGAGATGACCCAGGAGATCGCCACCCGCAGCAACGATCTGTGGAAGCCCAGCCCCGGCTCGGTCTACCCCACGCTTCAGCTGCTGGTCGACGAGGGCCTGATCGTCCCCACCGAAAGCGAAGGCAGCAAGAAGACTTTCGAGCTGACCGACGAGGGCCGCGCCGCGGCCGAGAAGGTCGAGACCGCGCCGTGGGACGCCATCACCGAAGACGCCGATCCCAACGCCGTCAACCTGCGCGCCGCACTCGGACAGCTGTTCGGTGCCGTCGCCCAGGCGGTGCACACCACCGGCGATGAGCAGCAACAGCGCATCCTCGAGATCGTCAACAACGCCCGCCGCGAGGTCTACCAGATCCTCGGCGAAGAGTGACCCCGGCGGTGGGTCTGCATAGCCTGGGGGTATGCAGACCCACCCGCTCGGTCCGTTCGACGTCGCCCGCATCGGGTTCGGAGCAATGCAATTGCCCGGACCCGGTGTCTTCGGGCCACCCCGGGATCGTGATCAGGCGCTCGCCGTCCTTGATCGCGCCGTCGCCTTGGGCGTCAACCACATCGACACCTCCCAGTACTACGGCCCCGACGTGGCCAATGAACTCATCCGGGAAGCACTGCACCCCTACCCTGCCGACCTGGCCCTGGTGAGCAAGGTCGGCGCCCGCCGCGACGCACAAGGCGGCTGGTTGCCGTTCGACCGGCCCGACGAACTCCGCCAGGGCATCGAGGACAACCTGCGTGCCCTCGACATCGACCGGCTGGCCGCGGTGAACCTGCGGATCATGCCACCCCGCGAGGCCCCCGATGAGATCGCACCGTTGGATCCCGAGCTTTTCGGCGCGCAGCTCGACGCGATGATCACCGCGCGCGACGAGGGCCTGATATCGGGAATCGGGCTGTCCAACATCGGGGCCGACCACCTGTCGTTCGCGTTGGAACGCACCGAGATCGCCTGTGTGCAGAATGCTTTCAACCTTCTGGACCGGTCCGCTACGCCCGTGCTCGAGCTCTGCGCCGGACACGGTATCGCGTTCGTGCCCTTCTTCCCGCTGGGTTCGGGATTCCTCCCGGGCAATCCCGTGCTGAACAACGACACCGTCACCCGCACCGCCGCCGATCTGGGTCGCACCCCGGCGCAGGTCGTGCTGTCGTGGACGTTGACGGTGTCCCCGCACGTGCTGCTGATCCCGGGCACCTCCTCGGTGGCCCACCTGGAGCAGAACCTGGCGGTCGCCGAGATCGAGTTGCCCGCCGACGTCAAAAGCCGCCTCGATAGCATCCTGGATGAGCGCAGCGACGGGATGGGTGACTGAACCAGCAATGAACATCGACAATCTCACCGACTATGCGATCCCCGTCATCGTCGCCATCCTCACCGGACTCGGCGCTGTACTCGGTGTGAGCTTCCGCGATGCCGACGCCACCGAACGCCGGCGCGGCATGTGGCTCTACATGCTGGTCCTGCTGACCGCGATCGCCACCTCCGCGGCGATCAACTCGGCCTCCGGTTTCGGCCGGCCGCTGGCAGCCACCGTGATGGCCATCGTCGCGTCGGCCGTCGCGATCGGCGCCCACCTGCTGTGGCGCCGGGTCGTCTTCGACGCGCCCCAGCGCAATGTGCACATCGCGCTCGCCGCGGTGGTCTTGGCCGTCATCGTGATCGTCTCTTCGGTGACCTACAGCTACATCTCGGGCAAGGCCTGCCGGCAGGCCCAGGGACTGATCACCACCGGGATGGCGCAGTCGGCGTTCGTGCTGCCCTCGTTCGCCAACCAGGGCCCGACGTCGGGCGACTTCCAGAAGTGGTCCCGCGATCTGCATGACGCAGCGGCTCAGGTCACCGAAAAGGGCGAGGTCGCCGACCGGTCCAAGGATCTGGCCGACCTCGCCGACCAGATCACCGCCACGGTGCAGATCGGCGATACCGGCACGCACGCGCTGCTCGGCGCACGGTTCTACGACACGCTGCGGGTGCTGCTGCGAAAGTGCCAGAACATCTAGGCATTTCGGCCGGATACGACATGGTGATCCGGTCCACGGTGCGGATCTCGGCGGGCCTTGTTACATGATGGACCACATGCCGGGGCAGATCTCAGATATCGATCGGATGCCGCGCGGCGGCCCGGACGCCTCCTGTGTGGACCGACTACTGGAAACCGACCGGCCCGAATACCTCGATCGCGAGGACGTCGATCCGGCCGTCAAGCGCAGCGTGATCGCCGCGCTGGACTGGACCGGGCGGGTTTTCGGCAACCACGACCAATTCGCCCGGATCGTCCTGGACGAGGTGGCCGACGTGCCGGATCCCAGGATCCTGGAACTCGGCGCCGGGCACGGCGCGCTCTCGGCGACCCTGCTCGCCCAGCACCCCACCGCACGGCTGACCGTCACCGATATCGCACCGGAATCGGTGGCCGCGATGACCGCGGGAGATCTCGGCCGTCACCCGCGTGCCCTGCTGCGCACGATGGACGCCACCGCGATCGACGCCGCCGACGGCGAATTCGCCCTGGCGGTCTTCGCGCTGTCGTTCCACCATCTGCCACCCGCGCTCGCGGCGAAGGTACTCGCCGAGGGCACCCGGGTCGCCGACAAGCTGCTCATCATCGACCTGCCACGGCCGCCGTCGGCACTGCATCTGCTGCGGCTGGCGACGATGCTGCCGCTGGCGCCCTTCATCCCGTTCGTTCACGACGGCGTGATCAGCTCACTGCGCTGCTACAGCCCGTCGGCCATGCGTGCCCTGGCGGCGCACGCCGGCGTGGACGTGGACGTGCGCACCGGCCTGATGAGTCCGCAGATAACGGTGGCCACCCGGCGATAGCCCCGTAGGCTCGGCCCATGGGTGACGATGTCACGCAGACCGACTTCAGCAGAGCCGAGCGTCGCGAGTACCGGCGCAAGGTGCAACTGTGCCTCGATGTCTTCGAAACCATGCTGTCGCAGTCGAGCTTCGAGTTCGACAGGCCGCTGACGGGTATGGAGATCGAGTGCAATCTGGTCGACGGCGCATATCAGCCGGCGCTGCGCAACGCCGAGGTGCTCGAAGCCATCGCCGATCCGGCGTATCAAACCGAATTGGGCGCTTACAACATCGAATTCAACGTCCCACCGCGTCCGCTTCCCGGCCGCGCCGCCCTGGACCTGGAAGACGAAGTGCGGGCCAGCCTGAACGCGGCCGAGAGCAGGGCCGCCGAGCATGGTGCGCATATCGTGATGATCGGCATCCTGCCGACCTTGATGCCGGAACATCTGACCGCGGACTGGATGAGTCCCTCGACGCGCTATCAGGCCCTCAACGATTCGATCTTCACCGCCAGGGGTGAGGACATCGACATCGACATCGCCGGGCCGGAACGGCTGGCGGTGCAGTCGGCCGATATCGCACCCGAATCAGCCTGCACCAGTGTGCAATTGCATCTCCAGGTGTCTCCCGCCGATTTCGCCAAGAACTGGAACGCCGCCCAGGTGCTGGCCGGTCCGCAGCTGGCACTCGGCGCCAACTCACCGTATTTCTTCGGGCACGAACTGTGGGCCGAGACCCGGATCGAGCTGTTCACCCAGGCCACCGACACCCGCGCCGACGAACTCAAGACCCAGGGCGTGCGGCCGCGGGTGTGGTTCGGCGAACGCTGGATCACCTCGATTTTCGATCTCTTCGAGGAGAACGTCCGCTACTTCCCGTCGCTGCTGCCCGAATTATCCGACGAGGATCCGGCGGCCGAACTGGCCGCCGGGCGCTCCCCGCAACTGGCCGAGCTGCGGCTGCACAACGGCACCATCTACCGGTGGAACCGCCCGGTCTACGACGTCGTCGGAGAAGGCGCTGCCGGCCGACCGCATCTACGGGTGGAGAACCGTGTCCTACCGGCCGGCCCGACCGTGGTCGACATGCTGGCCAACTCGGCGTTCTATTACGGCCTGCTGCGTACCCTCTCGGAGGAGGACCGCCCCCTCTGGACCAAGATGAGTTTTGCTGCAGCACAACATAATTTCACCGCCGCGGCGCGGCGCGGCATGGAGGCCAGACTGTACTGGCCGGGCCTGGGTGAGGTGACACCCGACGAATTGGTCCTGCGCGAGTTGCTCCCCCTGGCCGACGAGGGCTTGCGCCGATGGAGTGTGGCCGCCGAGGTACGCGACCGGTATCTCGGTGTCATCGAGGGCCGGGCGAAGACCGGGCTTAACGGGGCCGCATGGCAGACCGCCACCGTGCACGCCTTGCAGGAGCGCGGACTGGCCCGACCCCAGGCACTGGCCGAGATGCTGCGACTGTACTGCGAGGGTATGCACAGCAACGCCCCCGTGCACACGTGGGAGACACCGCAATCGTGACGCGGCGTACGTTGGATGCCATGACATCTGAGGTCTTGGACTGGGACGGCGCATACCGGCAGGACGGCACCTTCGAGGGTCCACCGCCATGGAATATCGGCGAGCCGCAGCCCGAACTCGCCGCGCTCATCGCCGCCGGCAAGATCCGCAGTGACGTGCTCGACGCGGGCTGTGGACACGCTGAATTGTCCCTGTCGCTGGCGGCGCAGGGTTACACCACCGTCGGCCTGGATATTTCGCCCACCGCCATCGCCGCGGCGAATCGTGCAGCCCAGGAACGTAATCTGAGTACTGCCGCGTTCGCTCAGGCCGACATCACGTCGTTCACCGGGTACGACGGCCGGTTCAACACCGTCATCGACTCGACGCTGTTCCATTCGCTACCGGTCGAAGGGCGCGACGGCTATCTGCAGGCGGTGCATCGCGCGTCGGCCCCGGGTGCGTCGTTCTTCGTGCTGGTGTTCGCCAAGGGTGCGTTCCCGGCCGAACTGGAGCAGAAGCCACATGAGGTCACCGAGGACGAACTCCGGGCCGCGGTGTCGAAGTACTGGACGGTCGACGAGATCCGCCCGGCGTTCATCCACGCCAACACCATCGCGATGCCCGACGCACCGTTCGAGATGCCACCGCACGCCACCGACGAGAAGGGCCGGATGAAGTTCCCCGCGTTCCTGCTCACCGCACACAAATAGCGCTCAGAGTCCGCCGCGGGCGACCAGTTGTGCGGCGATGACGTTGCGTTGGATCTCGTTGGTGCCTTCCCCGACGATCATCAACGGGGCATCACGGAAATAGCGTTCGACGTCGTACTCGGTGGAATACCCGTACCCACCATGAATGCGCACCGCGTTCAACGCGATCTCCATCGCCACCTCGGACGCGAACAGCTTCGCCATCCCGGCCTCCATATCGCAGCGCTGCCCACTGTCATACATGCGCGCGGCATACCAGGTCAGCTGCCGCGCCGCAGTCAACTTGGTGGCCATATCCGCCAGATAATTCCCGATCGACTGATGCTTCCAGATCGGCTGACCGAAACTCTCCCGCGCCTGGGCATAAGCCAACGAATCCTCCAACGCCGCCGTGGCCACCCCCAACGCCCGCGACGCCACCTGGATCCGCCCGGTCTCCAACCCCTTCATCATCTGCGCAAAACCCCGACCCGGTGCACCACCCAGAATCGCCGATGAGCTGATCCGGTACCCATCAAAAGCCAACTCACAGGACTCCACCCCCTTGTACCCCAACTTGGGCAGATCCCGCGACACCGTCAAACCCGGCCCATGCTCCACCAACACAATCGAGATACCCCGATGCTTCGGGGACGCGGACGGATCGGTCTTACACAACAACGCGATCAGATCCGAACGCCGCGCATTCGAAATCCACGTCTTGGCCCCCGAAATCACCAGATCCTCACCATCAGCTTTCGCCACGGTGCTCATCGCCTGCAGATCCGAACCCCCACCGGGCTCGGTCAACGCCATCGTCGCGCGTACCTCCCCGGACGCCATCCTCGGCAGATACGCCTGCTTCTGCTCCTCGGTACCGAACAACGTGAGCAGTTTGGCCACCACGGTGTGCCCGCCCATCGCCCCGGCCAGACTCATCCACCCCCGCGCCAACTCCTGAGTCACCTGCGCATAACACGGCATCGACACCGGACTGCCACCAAAAGCCTCCGGCACCGCCAACCCGAAAATCCCGATCTGCTTCATCTGCTCGATCCACCGCTCGGGATAACTATTCGCGTGCTCCACCTCCTGCACAGTGGGCTTGACCTCACGATCAACAAAAGCCCGCACCGTCTGGACCAGAAACGCCTCTTCCTCACTGAGCTGATTGAGTGCGGTCACGCGCTCACCCTAGCTACAGGCCACCAGCGCTTCGGCGAACTGTTCCAACTCGGCTTCGGTGACATCGACGTGCGGTGACACCCGCAGCACGGGTCGCATCAGTTCGTAAGGGGCGCGCACCAGTTCGCATGCGGTGGTCACGATGCGGTGTTCGGCGATCAGCCGGGACCGGACTCGCGCCGGGAGGGCGTCACCGGTGGGTTCCAGCGTGGTCAATGCCGTGGGTTCGTCGGCGGGTTCGATGACGCGCCAGCCCGGGACGGCGGACAGCGCGGTCCGTGTCCAGCGCCCCACTTCGGCGAGCCGCGTCCGCAGCGCGGACGGTCCGGCGGCTAGGTGCTCCCCGACGGCGAGCGAATAGCCGACCCGGGCGGCGATATTGGCCTCACCGCTTTCCAGCGGTGGTAGCCGCGGGGCGAGCCCGCCCGCGAATTGCGGTGCCAGGGCCAGCACACCGACACCGCGCGGGCCGGCCAGCCACTTGCGCGACGAGGAGTACAGCACATCCGCTCCCACTGCGCAGTCGAGGTGGCCGAGGGCCTGCGCCGCGTCGATCACCAGCGGCAGCCCGAGGTCCCGGCACACCGGAGCCAGTTCGGCCAGCGGCTGCGCGACACCGCGGTGGCTGCCCAGCGCGGTCAGGTGCACCAACGCCGGTGGATCGGCGCGCAGCACCGCTTCGGCCTCATCCACGAGCAGGCGGCCCAGTGGGTCGACGGGCAACGGACGCACCTGAAAGTCGTTGGCCGCCATGATCGCCAGGTTGGGCCCGTACTCACCCGGCGGGCATGCCAACGTTCGCGGGCCGGCCCAGCTGCTCAGCAGCAGATCCAACGCATGATTGGAACCCGTCGTGAACACCACGTCGGCGTCCGCGATCCCGGCCAGCACCCGCACCGCTTCCCGGCCTGCGTCCAGGACCGGGGTGGCGGCCTCGGCGGAGACATAGCCACCGACCTCGGCCTCGTGGCGGGCATGTGTGGCCGCGGCGTCGATCACGGTGTTGCTCTGCCGCGAGCAGGCGGCGCTGTCCAGGTGCAGACCCGCGGTGGCGACCCGGGCGGCCCGCCACTGCTCGGCGAGTGTCATTTGACGGCCAGCGAGAGTCCGAAGTCACCGGCCGGGTCGGTCCACCAGTGGGTGCGGCGCAGCCCGGCCGCCTCCAGTTCGGCGGTCACGCCCTCGGACCGGAACTTACAGGACACTTCGGTCAGCATCTCCTCTCCCGCCGCGAAGTGCACGGTCAGGCCCAGGGCCCCGATGTGAACACGTTGGGCGGGAACGGATCTCAACCACATCTCGATACGTTCCAGTTCGCCGTTCCACTTGGCGACATGTTCGAAGGCGTCGAGGTCGAAGTCGGCATCCAACTCCCGGTTGACCACGGCCAGCACATTGCGGTTGAAGGCGGCGGTGACACCCGCGCTGTCATCGTAGGCCCGTACCAGGCGGTCGGTGTCCTTGACCAGATCGGTGCCGAGCAGCAGCGCATCGCCCGGGCGCAGCGTATCCGCCAGCGCGGCAAGGAACTTCGCGCGCGGTACGGCGTTGAAATTACCGATGGTGGAACCGAGGAAGATCACCAGCCGCCGGCCCACCCACGGGATCTCACCGAGATCCCGTTCGAAATCGCCACACACGGTGTCGATCTCGACGCCGGGGTATTCGGAGCGAAGGGCGACGGCGGCATCGTGGAGCACGCTGCGGTCGACGTCGAACGGGATGAACCTGCGCAGCGCGCCGCTGTCACGCCAGGCATCGAGCAGTAACCGGGTCTTCTCTGAGGTGCCGCTACCCAGCTCCACCAGAGTGTCCGCCCCGGAGGCGGCGGCGATCTCGGTGGCGCGCTCCCGCAGGATCGACGCCTCGGTGCGGGTCGGGTAGTACTCCGGCAACCGGGTGATGCGGTCGAACAGATCACTGCCCTTGGCATCGTAGAACCATTTGGGCGGCAATGTCTTCGGAGTCTGCTGCAGGCCGTCGAACACATCACGTCGCAGCGATTTGGCCAGATCCGTGCGCAAGCCGGTGGTCATGCCGATCCTTCCAGAGGGGTGAGGGTGATCTCCCCGGGCACCACCGCCACGAGGTGACGGTCGGGAATGTCGCGCCAGGCCGGGTCATCATCGTAGGGTTCGCTGGCCAGCACCACACCGTCGGCGCGTTCCAGGATCGACAGGGTGTCGCCCCAGGTGGTGGCCAGCAGCCGGGTGCCGTTACCGGCCAGGATGTTCAGCCGCGCACCGGGATCGGCGGCGCCCACCGCGGCGACGGTATCGCCGACCGCGTCGAGCCCGCGCTCGAAGATGTGCGCGGCCAGCACGGCGCTGTCGACAGTGGATTCGGCATCTCGGGACGGTGGCAACACCGCGCGGTCGACGACGCCGTTGTGCGACAACAGCCAGGTGCCGTCGGTGAACGGGGCCGACGCCGACGGTTCGATGGGCATCCCGATGGTGGCCGACCGGACGGCAGCCACCACGCAGCCGCTGCGCAGCGCCGGCGCCACCGAGGCGAAAGAAGCGTCACCCCACAGCGGTTTGTCGCTGCGCCAGCGGTGTACGCCCTGCGCAGAGAAGAAGCCCACTCCCCAGCCGTCGGCGTTCACCAGGCCGTGCTTCTGCCGTCGTGGCGAATATGACTGCACCACAAGGCCTTCTGGAGGTTCAAGCACCAGCGACGATACCGACACCGGAGCGCCCAGCCACCCGAGATGCCTACACATCCCACGCCAACCGGACGCCCGAGAAGATCTGCCGCCGGATCGGATGGTCCCAGTTACGGAAGCTGGGCCGCACGATGGAGGCGGCCACCGCCCACGAGCCGCCGCGCAGCACCCGGTAGTCGCCGGTCCCGGAGCCTTCGAAGAACGGTTCGCTGTACCGGTCGTAGATCATCGGCCGGAATCCCGGCCAGGGCCGCAGCGCCGAGGTGGTCCACTCCCACACGTCGCCCAGCATCTGTTCGGCCCCGTACGCGGACGCACCGGCCGGATAGGCACCCACCGGGGCCGGGCGCATGGCCTCGCCGCCGAGGTTGACCACCTCCGGTGTCGGTGGTGCACTGCCCCAAGGGAATCTGCGCCGCTCCCGGAGTGCGGGATTCCATGCGCAGGCCTTCTCCCATTCGATCTCGGTCGGCAGCCGGGCTCCCGCCCACGCGGCGTACGCCTGCGCCTCGAAGAAGGTGACGTGCTGTACGGGCTCGTCGGCCGGGATCTCCTCGACATGCCCGAACCTGGTGCGGGTGCCCGCCAAGGCTCCGTCGTTCCAGAACTGCGGTGCCACCAGACCCGCCTGTTCCCGGTGTTCCCACCCGCGCACCGACCACCAGCGGGGTTCACGGTAGCCACCATCCTCGATGAATCCGCGCCACTCCGCGTTGGTGACCGGAACCCGGCCGATCCGGAAGGCGTCGACGTGCACCGTGTGGGCGGGTCGTTCGTTGTCCAGCGAGTACGGCTCGTCGGATGCGTTGACGCCCAGCGTGAACGGCCCCGCCGGCACCGGCACGGCGGTACCCGCGACACCGGGCCGGCCGGCGGGCAGGGGGGCGCCGGTACCGAGAATGGGTGCGCCGGAGCGCAGGTTCAGCGCCTGCAGCATCGTCTCGTCGTGCTGGTTCTCGTGCGAGATCACCAAACCGAACCGGAACAGCTCGTCCTCGGTGCGCGCCGCTCCCAGGGCATCGAGGGCGCGGTCACGCACGGTGCGGCAATACGCCCGGGCATCCGTCGGGGGCAGCAGCGGCAGCTCGACCCGACTGGCGCGGGAATGCACGAACGCGTCGTAGAGCCGTTCGACATCCGGTGTCAGCATGCCCGGCCTGTCCGGGTTGCCGTCACGCAGCAGCCAGAGTTCCTCCTGCTGCCCGATATGGGCCAGATCCCACACCAGTGGGCTCATCAACGGGTCGTACTGGCGGTGCAGTTCGGCATCGTCGAAATCGACCAGCGCCAAGGTACGTTCCCTGGCCCGGATGAGTTCGCGGGCCAGCACCTCTGGTGACGTCACGACCCACCCTTCGCCAATTGTCCGAGTACGGAAGGAATCCCGTCCGCGAGCACCCGATCGGAAAGGTCGTCGGCCGGGCTGCGGCCGGCCGACGCATTGCGCAGCAGGAGGTCCATCGGCTCGGCCAGCTCGGCGGGCGCGCGTTCGGCGGCGGCGGTCACGCACCGCACCGCCGCGTCCTGCAACCGCGGATCGCCCAGTCCCACCCTGGCCGCCAGATCCCATTCGGCGGCAACAGGTTCGGTCGCCTCGGCCGCGATCTGCGCGGCGGCGGGGTCGTCCATCAACGTGACCAGGGTGAACACCACAGCCGGCCAGACATGGTCGGGCATGCTGTCCAGATAGCGGATCTCCAGCCACTGCCGCGGACGCACCGGCGGGAAGAGCGTCGTCAGGTGGTAGTCGAGATCTTCGTCGGTGGGCAGCCGGCCGCCGAGGGCCGCGCGGCCGTCGGCCCAGTCTGCGAACGTCACCCAGTCCGCCACCGCCTCGGTGTGGGCGTCGGCGTCGGTCGCGCGCACCAGCATCACCGGCGCCCGCAGCGCGTAGCGCGCCCAGTCCACCCTGGGGTCGTCGCTGTTCTGGCCGAGCACGGGCCCGCAACGCGCGGCGTCGATCTGCCCCCAGACCCGCTGCCTGGTGCTGCGCCAGCCGGTGAACTGGCCACCGAGCAACGGGGAGTTGGCCGACAGGGCGATCATCGTCGGTCCCAGGGCGTGCGCCAGCCGCACCCGATCAGCCCAGCTCTCACGCGGGCCGGCTTCGATGTTCACCTGCATCGACGCGGTCGACGTCATCATCGCCGCGCCGGCGGTACCCGACCGGGCGAAGAAGCGCTCCATGGCCCGGTACCGGGGGCCGGGGTGGACTCGCTCGGCAGGGCGCAGCGGGTCGGTGCCCAGCAACACCAGACCCAGTCCACGGGCGGCGAACGCCGCGCTCAGCGCTGTGCGATCGGCAGCGATCGTCGCGATCGCGGCGCACGCCCCCTCTGCGGGTGGGCCGGACAATTCGACGGCCCCTCCCGGCTCGACGGTGATGGCGCTACCGCCGGGCAGCGTGGGCACCGAGGCGATGACATCGGCGAGCTCGGCCCAGCCCGGCCTGCGGGACGGGTCCTCGGTGTCGTAACAGTGGGCTTCGAGCTCCAGCCCGACCGCGCCGACTGGACCGTCGCGCAGACAGCCCTCGGCGATACGCGCAGCCATGGCCCCGGAGGCGCAATCGACATCCCACGCGGCGGTGGTCATGCGTGCCATTCCTTCCCCCGGGGGTCTGGACGCTGAGGGGCGTTCTCTCTGACTACCCTTTATCTTCCAGAAGGGTCCGACATATTCCCAAGGCTTTTGCTCACAGCTACTGCCCCAGAGAGTTCTGCATGGCACCGGCGAGCACGTTGACCGCAGGTCCGCCGTTCCCAGATTGACAGACCTTGGCTTGTAGCAAAACATTTTCGCGCAGCCGGGTCTGGGTGAAGCAACGCCGGTCGGTCCCGGCTTCCTGCTTGATCCACACCGCGTCGGCGGGCATGGCGGGACCGCCGGTGAAGGTCCACACCTGCGTGACGAAGCCGTCCAGGTGCATCGCCGTCGCCTGCCCGGCGCAGCCGACGGTGCGGTCGGTGATCCGGTGGAAGGCCCGGGTGGCCGCATCGTCGGTGGCAAAGACGCCCACCGCCTGCTTGATCAGGTGCGTGGTGTCGGTGGCCGAGGTCTGCGCCCGGGCGCTGTTGAACGAGGCCAGGTCGGGGTCGTCGTAGACCTCGGGCAGGCCGATATCGGCCCAGTTGTTGCAGACCGGGTTGTCGACGGAGAAGGTCTGGATCGGGTCGGTGGACGCGGTTCCCCACCCCAGCGGTGCACCGACGATATTGGCCACCGACCCCTTCGGCAGCACCGCGTAGTTCACCACCCCGGGATCGGACGGTTTGGCCCAGGCGGTGGCGGTCGGCGTGACCGCCAGACACATACCTGCCACGACTGCTGTCAGGCGCATGGCATCGATCATGCCAGGACCGGTGTCGCGGTCAGAAAAGCGTCTGGGTGCAATAGGTCCGGGCCGGGGCGGGATACGGCCATGCGTAGGAACCGGCGACAGCGGGGCATGCGGACTGATCACGCACGTCGAGCCGCTGGGTGATCTGGACGATCAGCTCCGAGCCCCGTTCGGCGCAATCGGCCTTCTGCACCACACCGATCGGCATCTCCATCGTGTAGCAGTGCTGGGCCACGAGATTGGGGACCAGGCAGAGTCGCGCCGTGCCCGGCTCCGCCAATTGGGTGGACAGGTGCTGGTATTCGTTGCTCGGGCAGTTGCCGTTCGCGTCCGCGGTGGCACCGACGGTGTAGCTCGGATCGGCCGTGCACGCGGACTTGGCGGCGCGGGCGGGCGCTTCCGGAGTCGCAGAGGGGATCTGCACACAGTCGCCCACGGTGAAGATCCTCGACGTCGCCACATCGGCGGACTGGGCCCGGAATCCACACGAGGACAGAATGGCCGCCAATACCACAACACCGACCATCAGCACGGTAGGCGACGGTCGGCGTGTCATGGTTAGCGAGACTCTCACGAGTCACCCGCTGCTGCCAAGAGGTCACGGGGATTCTCAGACCCCCGTGACCGTCCTCTTAATGTCTCTAGCGCCGATTAATGTCCCCAGGGCCGATTAATGTCCCCATGGCCGATCAATGTCTAGGGCCGCGGCATGACGTTCGGACCACCCGGCCCGGCCGGGCCCTGCTGCCCACCGGGACCACCCGGTCCACCGGGGCCACCCGGGAAGCCGTCGCGGTCACCGGGACCGCCCGGGAAGAACATATGCGGCGGGCCCATCGGCGGCCCCTCCCGGTGGAACATGCCCGACTCGCGATGCGGGCCGCCGCGGTGTCCGCCGTCGGAATTCTTGCCCAGGTAGAACCCGGAGAAGAACACCACCGCGACGATGAAGGTGGCGCCGGCGGCGATCCCCACCCAGGCGACGGCCTGGAACAGTTTGTTCGGACGCTTGGGCTCCACGACCACCGGCTGCGGCGGGGCGGGGGTCGCGGGGTTCACTGTGGCCACTGGGGCCACCGGGGTGGTGGGTGTCTCGGCTTCATCGCTCATGCTTCCCATGATGCCGACGCGGGGCAATGTGCCGGTTAGATGGGCAATATGAATCAGCTGTGAGACGCGGCCACGCCCTCGGCGGGCGGCACTTCCACGAGCAGCGACATCCCGTGGTGGACCGACATCTCGACGGCAAAACTGTGCAGATCGTCGACATGGCCGATCACCTTGCCGCTGAACATGTCCGACACCGCCGCACCGGGGGGCAGGTACTCGGAGCGAACGGTGCCCGCGATGTCCTCGTTGGCGAAGTTCAGCACCGTCAGCTGCATCTGGTTCGGGTCGTCGAGCTGGTGGACCATGACCAGCATGCCGTGGTGGGAGACGTCGGGGATGTCGATCTGGCGGCTGGTCGCCACCCCGAAATGCGTCCTGACCCGCAGGATGGCCTGGAGCTGACGCAGGAAACTGGTGTCGTCGGCGAGCTGTTCCGGTATGGATCCGTACAGGCTGGTACCACGCGGCATGCCGGCACCCGAGTGACTGGCCTCGGGGTTGACGCCCATCAGATCGTGCGCGGCACGGTGGATCCAGCGGGTGTCGCCCCCGCGCAGGAGCTCGCAGATCTCCGCGGCCGGTAGCGTCAGCATCCCGCAGAGATCCCAGCCGGACAGGGCGAACACCCCCGGCTGCAGCGCGTTGAACATGGCCAGCAGCAGATGCGCCCGCCGGATGCGGTCGATATCGGTGATCTCGTCGAGATCGCTGACACCGAGGGTTGCGGCGATGACCGTGGCGGTGGTGCAGGCGATGCCGTTGGTGGTGAAGACCAGGTTGTACGGCGCGTGCGGGCCGGTGAGTGCATCGGTGAGATCGGTGCGGATGGTCTGCCCGAGTTCTTCGCCGGTGACCTCGTGACCCTTGTAGGTGTAGATATCGTCGCGGTGCCCGGCGGACCAGTGCACCAGCTCATAGGTCAGCTCGTCGTGGTTCTGCAGGGCGTGTACCAGCGAGGCCGGGTCGACCTCCGTCTCCAGCGTGGTGCGCAGGGTGAGGCGCAGGAACTCGGTGTCCCCCGTCGCCAGCGCATGCTGGTAGGCGGGCCGGTTGATGAAGTCGTAGGACAGATCGGGTCCGGCGATGCTGTTGTCCCGGATGTCGTCGATGGTCAGGTTCAGCTCCTGGAAGGTGAACCCTCCGAGCTTGCGCACCATGCTTCCGATGAACTGGTTCGCCGCCTGTGACAGCGGGTGGCCTTCCGACCAGCCGACGTCATCCTCGGCCGATTTCTCCGCGCCGAGGAACCCGTTGGCATCCAGGCGCAGGCCACCCGATCCCAGGTCGCTCAGCGAGTGCAGTGCGTCGCCGATCACCAGTCGCATACCGGCGAAGCTGGGATCGAGCCAGTTGATCGAGGGTTGCCCGTCCTTGAAGTAGTGCAGATACACCCAGCGTCGCTCGACACCGTCGACACCGACGATCGGCCGGGTCACACTCCAGTTGGTTTCCTTGATGCCCTCGGCGTAGAAGATGACCCGCTGCAGCCGGCCGATGATGTACCCGGCCTTGTCCAGCCAATCCTCGGTCGCGGAATCGACGTTCACCGAATCGACACCGGCCGGGACCTCCGGCAGGTGCTCCCAGTCCCGGGGATCGATGTCGACCATGTGGTAGATACCCGGGTAGTCGGCGTATTTCATCTCCGCCAGCCGGAAATCGGCACCCTTGCCGGTGTGGCCGGGCACGATGTCGTCGATGATGGTGCCGCCGTACCAGTTGGCCGTGCCGCACATCTGCCGGAACTCGTCCTCGGTTCCGAAAGCGGGGTCTATCTGGGTGCTGATCCGATCGAAGTGGCCATCCACGCTCGGCGTCAACTGCCAGCCCGAGATGCCGCCCGCCCGTTTCACCGGGCCGGTGTGCACCGCTTGAATACCGATCTCCGCGAACGCTTTCCACATCTCCTCGTCGGCCATCGCCTTGAGGAACGATTCGTCGGGCCGAGTGATCAGCGACAGCGGGTAAGCGGTGAACCACACCGATGCGGTGTCGACGGCCGCGCGCGGGTTCGGCCGCGCGAACGGGTTCTGCCACATCGAGCCCTGCCCGGAGAACTGCTGGCTGATCTCGTTGGCGTCGGCCAGCATCGACTGCGACAGCAGCCACGAGACGTACGCGGGGTTCGCGCCGGTCGGCGGCCCGTCCTGAGCCAGCGACCGCCGCACGAACGGGGTGCGCACCCGCGGCCGGGAGCGCAACGTCTTGGGGCGAGCCGGATGCAGATGCTCGTCGAAGGTGATCTCGGCAGGCTCGTTGGACTGACCGTCCACCGCGGGGTCCGGTGGTCCAGCTGCCTGCGACGACATCTGTCTCCTCCCTCACGTGCCACGACGGCGCTACCCCGAGGGGCAGTATTGCCACGTGCCGCTCCGCGCAAACATCGTGGGACCTGTACACGCGAGGGCACAGCGCCGACTCGATGCTACGCGAACACCATGGGAGGCCGGGCGTTTGTGCTAACCCGTTGCCTCCCAAGGCTTCAACGGATTCACCGCGAACTGGATCACCCGGTACGGGGCATTGTCGGCGGGTGCGGTGTGCCACTGGCTGATGAACACCCTCAACTCGTCGAGCGTCGACGCCGGCGAGATATAGCCGCCGTACGGTTGGGCCAGGCTGTTATCGCGCGGATCGGGCAGATCCTCGGGCGCGTCCGGCCACGGCGAGGCGACCACCACCGTGGTGACCGGTGCGGTACCGAGCCGGGTCGGATCGTCGGCGACGCGCACCTCCATGTTGCCCGTGGTGGCATTGAAATAGGACAGCACCGTCTTACCGTCGATCTGGCGCGCGCTCAGCTCGCCGGCCCGATCGCTCCACAGCGCGGTGGGCGGGTGGCCCCAGCCCCGCGCCGCCGACCAGCCCTGCCAGCGACTGCGGTCGGTGAAATCGGCCGGCGGCACCCGGTACAGGAACACCGGGCTGGTGCGGTCGAAGTTGTCGGCCACGATATACACCCAGCCGCTCGGCGAGTCGCGGGCCGGAATCGGGTCGTAGTATCCGCTGATCTGCGACTGCGCACCGCCGGCATAGGAGGCGTCGCGCCGAGACTTGGGTACGGTGGGCCAGTTCGGCTGTGCCGCATCGGCTTTCACCAGGCGCGAGGAATCGGGTTTGAGATCGTGGGTGGTGGTGACGAGCATGTAGTTCGCCCGGTTGATCGACACGATCCCGGCCGGCAGTTGCGACGCACCCACCGGCGGCCGGTCGGCCAGCAGCGGCGTCGTCACCCCGGTGACCCCGGTGACCCGCACGCGGTCGGCGATCGAGTCCGGATCGACGTGCAAGGCCACGGGCGAATACCAGTTGCCGAATCCGACGCCCTGGCCCGCGAAGCTGTCGCCGCACACCTGCAGCATCCGGCTGGGGAACTCCATGAACTCACACAGGTCCGTCGCGCCGACACCGTAGTCGCCGGTATCGGTGCCCGTTCCGGCCACCGGGCCCAGGCGCATCACCTGGCCGGGTGCCAAGCCGAGGTCGGCCTGGGCCGGCACCGCGAACACCAGCGCCGAGACCGACGAAATGGCGCACACCACTCGTACTTTCGCGCCCAAATGTGCACCTCGGCGCAAATTAGCCCTGAGCCAGCAGTTCGGCGATCTGGATGGTGTTCAGTGCGGCACCCTTACGCAGGTTGTCACCGGAGACGAACAGCGCCAGTCCACGCCCGTCCGGCGCTCCGGGATCCTGACGGATCCGGCCGACCAGCGACTCGTCCACACCTGCGGCGGCCAACGGTGTGGGGACGTCCACCAGCTTCACCCCCGGCGCACCGGCCAGCAGCTCGCGCGCCTGTGCGGGCGAAAGGGGTTCGGCGAACTCGGCATTGATCGACAGCGAGTGGCCGGTGAACACCGGCACCCGCACACAGGTGCCGGATACCAGCAGGTCGGGGATACCGAGGATCTTGCGGCTCTCGTTGCGCAGCTTCTGATCCTCGTCGGTCTCACCGGAACCGTCGTCGACCAGCGCACCGGCCAGCGGGACCACGTTGAAGGCAATGGGCGCAACGTATTTCACCGGAGCCGGGAAGTCCACCGCACGTCCGTCGTGCACCAGTCCCTCGACACCGTCGATCACCGCGCGCGCCTGGGTGGCCAGTTCCTCGACACCGGCCAGGCCGGTGCCCGAAACCGCCTGGTAGCTCGACACGATCAGCCGGGTCAGGCCGGCGGCGTCGTGCAGCGGCTTGAGCACGGGCATCGCGGCCATGGTGGTGCAGTTCGGATTGGCGATGATGCCTTTCGGACGGTTGGCGGCATCTCGCGCGAAGTTGACCTCGCTGACCACTAGCGGCACGTCGGGGTCCTTGCGCCACGCCGACGAGTTGTCGACGACGACGGCCCCGGCGGCGGCGAATCGGGGTGCCTGCACCCGCGACATGGTGGCGCCCGCGGAGAACAGCGCGATGTCCAGACCGGACGGGTCGGCGGTCTCGGCGTTCTCGACCTCGATCTCCTGGCCGCGGAAGGTGAGCTTCTTGCCCTCCGAACGGGGCGAGGCGAAGAACCGCACCGACGTGGCCGGGAAGTCCCGTTCCTCCAGCAGTGCCCGCATCACCTGGCCGACCTGACCGGTCGCGCCCACCACACCGATGGAAACCATTATTTGACCCCGTCGCTTCGCTCGCCCCACATCGCTAGATCCCGCTCCCTGCGTACACGACGGCTTCCTCATCGCCCCCGAGGCCGAAGGCCTCATGCAGCGTGGCCACCGCCTTGTCCAGCTCGGTGTCCTTGATCAGCACCGAGATCCGGATCTCGGAGGTGGAGATCAGGTCGATGTTGATGCCGGCGTCGGCCAGCGCCTCGCAGAAGGTCGCCGTCACCCCGGGATGGCTGCGCATCCCCGCGCCGATCAGCGACACCTTGCCGATGTGATCGTCGTAGAGCACCTGGGAGAACCCGATCTCGTCCTTGAGAGCGGTCAGCTTCTCCACCGCACTCGGTCCGTTCTCCCTCGAGCAGGTGAAGGTGATGTCGGTCTTGCCGTCCTCCACCTTCGAGATGTTCTGCAACACCATGTCGATGTTCACGTCGGCGTCGGCGACGGCGCGGAACACCTTGGCGGCGTAGCCGGGGACGTCGGGCAATGCCACGACGGTGACCTTGGCCTCGCTGCGGTCGTGCGCGACTCCGGTGAGGATGGCGTCTTCCATGGGGATGTCCTCGATCGATCCTTTGACAATGGTTCCGGGCTTGTCCGAGTACGACGAACGGACGTGAATCGGCACGTTGTATCGGCGGGCGTATTCGACGCAGCGCAGCATCAGCACCTTGGCGCCGCAGGCGGCCATCTCCAGCATCTCCTCGAAGGAGACGGTGTCCAGGTGCTTGGCGTTGGGCACGATGCGCGGGTCGGCGGTGAAGATGCCGTCGACGTCGGTGTAGATCTCGCAGACATCGGCGTGCAGGGCGGCGGCCAGGGCGACGGCCGTGGTGTCCGAACCGCCGCGGCCCAGCGTGGTGACGTCCTTGCTGTCCTGGCTGACGCCCTGGAATCCGGCAACCAGGACGATCTGGCCCGCATCGAGGGCTTCCCGCAGGCGGGTCGGGGTGACGTCGATGATCTTGGCGTTGCCGTGCGTGCCGGTGGTGACGACGCCGGCCTGTGAACCGGTGAACGAACGGGCTTGCGCGCCGAGCGACTCGATGGCCATCGCGACCAGCGCGTTGGAGATGCGCTCACCGGCGGTGAGCAGCATGTCCATCTCGCGCGCGGGCGGCGCCGGGGATACCTGGCGAGCCAGATCCAGCAGGTCATCGGTGGTGTCACCCATCGCGGAGACGACGACGACCACGTCATGGCCGGCCTTCTTGGTTTCCACGATGCGCTCGGCGACGCGCCGAATCCGATCGGCGTCCGCCACCGATGATCCGCCGTATTTCTGCACGACGAGCGCCACTGTAGAACCTCTCAACCGCCGGGATGTCCCCACAAGGATAAGGGGTCCGGACACCGGTTTTTACTCCTCCACCTGCCGGTAGCTTCCCGGTAGCTTCGGTGGGCATGAGCGACCGCCTGGCGCGCACCAGCGTGCCGATCCATCCGCCCATCGCGGCCCGCTGGAGCCCGCGCGCTTTCGACCCGTCCTCGGTGGTCAGCCGCCACGACCTGACGGCGTTGGTGGAGGCGGCGCGCTGGTCGGCCACCTGGGGGCACCGCGAACCGGTGCGCTACGTCGTCGGGATACGCGGGGATGAGACATTCACCACTCTGGCGGGCCTGCTCAAGAGGGGTAACAGCTACGCCCGTGCGGCGGGTGCGCTGATCCTGGTGTGCGCCGACGACGGCGAGGACGAGCGCACCGCGCGCTATGCCGCCGTCGACGCCGGTGCGGCGATCGCCGCACTGAGCATCGAGGCGGTGTCGCGCGGTCTGATCGCGCATCCGATGGCCGGGTTCGACACCGACGGCGCGCGGGGGGCATTCGATCTCCCGGCCGGGCTCCGTCCGCTCGCGGTGATCGCCGTGGGCTCCCTCGGCGACTACGCACAGGCCGACGCCGCCGTCGTCGAGCGCGACAGCCGGCCCCGGGAACGGCTGCCCCTGGACCGGCTCGTGCTCAACTGGCCGTGTGAGCCGTAACTCGCCCGCAACACCACACAACAGTCCACGTAACAGAAACATCGTCTACTGCCAGTGATCGGCCTGGCGGCCGCACCCCCTCAGGAGACGTATATGGATACCGGTACCACCGCGTTCATGCTCTGTTGCATCATCGGCCTCACGATGATGATCCCCGGCCTTGCGCTCTTCTACGGAGGCATGGTCTCCGTCAAGAGCTCGACCAACATGATGATGATGACCTTCGGCGCGGTCGCGATCGTCGGTGTGCTCTGGGTGTTGTTCGGCTTCTCGATGACCTTCGGCACCTCGATCGGCGGCTCCGGACTGGTCGGCAGCTTCACCGAGTTCGCCGGTATGAAGGATCTTCTGGAATCGCAGACGACCATCAGCGGTCTGCCGGTCAGCCTGTTCGCGTTGTTCCAGGCACTGTTCGCGGCCATCACGGTGGCGCTCATCTCCGGTGCGGCAGCCGACCGGATGAAGTTCGGCGCCTGGATGCTGTTCGCCACGGTGTGGGCCGTGCTGGTGTACTTCCCCGTCGCGCACTGGGTGTTCGCCTTCGACGGTGTGGTCACCAAGGACTCGGTCGGTGGCTGGATCGCCAACAGCCTCAAGGCGATCGACTTCGCCGGCGGCACCGCGGTGCACATCAACGCCGGCGCGGCGGCGCTGGCCGTCGCCATCGTGCTCGGCAAGGCCGCCAACTGGGGTCAGCTGCGCAAGCCGCACAACGTCCCGCTGACCCTGCTGGGCGCGGGCCTGCTGTGGGCCGGTTGGTACGCATTCAACGGTGGTTCGGCCCTTGCCGCCGGTAACTCGGCCGCCATCGTCATGGTCACCACGTTCGTCGCGACCTGCGCCGCCACCCTGGCCTGGCTGGCCGTCGAGAAGTTCAAGGACGGTCATGTCACCGGCGTCGGTGCCGCGGCCGGCGCGATCACCGGTCTGGTCGCCATCACCCCCGCCTGCGGTGCGGTCACCCCGGTCGGCGCCATCGTCCTCGGCCTGGTCGCCGGAGCCATCTGCCCGTTCGCGGTGGGGCTCAAGGAGAAGTTCGGCTACGATGACTCGCTGGACGTGGTCGGCGTGCACCTCGTCGGCGGTGTCATCGGCACCCTGATGATCGGCTTCCTGGCCAGTGATTCCATGCCGAATGCCACCAACGGCCTGTTCTACGGCGGCGGATTCGGTCAGCTCTGGAAGCAGGCCCTCGCGGCAGGCGCGGTGATGGCCTACTCCTTCGTCATCGCGTTCGTCATCGCCTTCGCCATCAAGAAGACGATCGGCATCCGCATCTCGCCCGAAGAAGAAGAAAAGGGCATCGACACTCACGTCCACCGGGACGCGGCCTACGAGCTCGCACCCGCCTAGATCCCAACCCGGCTCCAGCCGGCGCAGCACTCCTGCGCCGGCTGGTCACCGGGGTTTCTTTGGCCCATTCGAGTTTCACCGTACGATACATTGGTTCTTATTAGGAGACAGTTATGCCGCCCGATCTTGCCACCCAGGCCGAGCAATCCGGCACCCGATTCATCCTCGCGCTGTTCGTCGACCTACGCGGAAAGCCCTGCGCCAAACTGGTTCCCGTCGAGGCCGTCGACCAGCTGGCCACCGAGGGAGTGGGATTCGCCGGGTACGCCGTGGGCGCCATGGGCCAGGAGCCCAAGGACCCCGATCTGATGGCCATTCCCGACCCGGCGTCGTTCACCCCGATCCCGTTCATCAAAGAGGGTCTGGCGCTGGTGCACTGCGATCCGCACGTGGAGGGCAAGCCGTGGCCGTACGCACCGCGGGTCATCCTCAAGGGCTTGATCCAGCGGGCCGCCGACGCCGGTTTCGAGCCCTGGGTGGGCGCGGAGGTGGAGTACTTCCTGCTGCGCCGCGACGCCGACGGCAGCCTGGTCACCGCCGACACCGCCGATACCGCGGCCCAACCCTGTTACGACGCACGGGGTGTCACGCGGATGTACGACCACCTGACCTCGATCTCCACCGCGATGAACGCACTGGGCTGGTCCAACTACGCCAACGACCACGAGGACGGCAACGGTCAGTTCGAGCAGAACTTCGAGTTCGCCGACGCGCTGACCACGGCCGACCGGGTGATCACGCTGCGCTACCTGTTGTCGATGATCGCCGCCGAGCGCGGCATGGTCGCCACGTTCATGCCCAAGCCGTTCGCCGATCGCACCGGCAACGGACTGCACCTACACATGTCGCTCACCAGCGCGGGTGTCCCAGTGTTCCCGGCCCAGGAGGACCCGCGGGGCCTGGGTCTGTCCGACACCGCATACGGGTTCATCGGCGGCATCCTGGACCACGCCTGCGCACTGCAGGCCGTGGTGGCCCCCACCGTCAACTCCTACAAACGAACCGGTGCCACCACCACGTCGTCGGGGGCATCGTGGGCACCGCGCAAGCCCAGCTACGGCGGCAACGACCGCACCCACTACATCCGGGTGCCCGACAACCAGCGCGTCGAATTGCGGGGCGGCGACGGCTCGGCCAACCCGTACCTGGCGATCGCGGCGTCGCTCGGCGCCGGCATCGACGGCATCAAGCGCAGCCTCGACCCCGGTGCCGTGGGCGCGCAGGGCCCGTCGACGTTGCCGCCCACCTTGCTGCACGCCATCGACGAACTGGAGGCCGACCCGGTGATCACCGGGGTACTCGACGCCGCCGGAGAGGGCGTCGCGTCCTACTTCGCCGGCCTCAAACGTGACGAGTTCTTCGCCTACCACGGCACCGTGGCGCCGTGGGAAGTCGATTCCTATCTGACCGCGTTCTGAAACTTTCAAGGGAGACAACATATGTGCGGGATCGTGGGGTTACACCTACGCACGCCGGAGCTCTATCCCCGGCTGGGCGAACTGCTCACCGGAATGCTGTGTGAAATGTCGGACCGCGGGTCGGATTCGGCCGGGGTGGCCGTCTACGGCGACCCGGCGTGGTCACCGCCGGGCCGGGGGTGCGTATCGGTGACCGATATCGAGAAGGCCCCCGACCTGGGCCCCGATGTTGCAGTGGTACAGGTTGATTCGACCTATATCCTGACCGCCGACGAGCCGTCGGAGGAACTGCTCACCCGGGTACGGGCGGCCTACCCGGACGCGTTGATCGCAGGGTTCGGAGCCGATCTGGCCGTGCTCAAGGGTGTCGGCAATCCACGTACCCTGACCGAGGGCTGGGGGCTGGCCAAGGCCCAGGGCTGGCAGGGTGTCGGACACACCCGGATGGCCACCGAGTCGGCCGTCACCCCGTCGGGCTGCCATCCCTACACCGTCGGCCCGCAGCAGTGCCTGGTGCACAACGGATCGTTCGCCAACCACGCCACCATCAGGCGCGAACTACGCAGGGCCGGAGTCGAATTCGACAGCGAGAACGACACCGAGGTCGGCGCCCGATTCGTCGCCAAAGCGCTGGCCGACGGGCGGGACGTGGAAGGCGCGCTGAAGGAACTGTGCGCCACCTTCGACGGTTTCTACACGCTGCTGGTGTCCGACCGCGACTCGTTCGCGGTGGTCCGTGACGCCATCGCCTGCAAGCCGGCAGTCATCGCCGAGACACCCGACTGGGTGGCGATGGCCAGTGAATACCGCGCGCTGGCCGGCCTGCCCGGTGTCGAAGAAGCCAAGATCTGGGAACCGGAACCGGAGGTTGTGTACGCATGGAAAAAGTAGGGGCCACGCTATCGGTTGAGTCTTTCGATCTGCGCACCTCACCGTTGCGCGAGGTCCACTCGGTGCTGCACCAGCCGGGAATCGAAGGTGATTTCCTCATCGCCCACCCCGACGGCGCCCACAATGTCGCCGTCGGACTCAACGCACCGGTGCGGGTGCGCATCGAGGGACATGTCGGCTACTACGCCGCGGGGATGAACCAGCTCGCTGACATCACCATCGCCGGTAACGCCGGCACCGGGGTGGCCGAGAACATGATGAGCGGCACGGTGCGGGTCACCGGCAACGCGTCGCAGTCCGCCGGGGCCACCGCGCACGGCGGCCTGCTGGTGATCGAAGGTGACGCGGCGGCCCGCTGCGGTATCTCGATGAAAGGCGTCGATATCGTGGTGGGCGGCAACATCGGCCACATGAGCGCCTTCATGGCCCAGGCGGGGCGACTGGTGGTACGCGGTGATGCCGGTGAGGCCCTGGGGGATTCGATCTACGAGGCCCGGATCTACGTGCGGGGCAAGGTCGCCTCGCTGGGCGCGGACTGCATCGCCAAACCCATGCGTACCGAACACCATGCCGAACTGGCCGAGCTACTCGCCGCAGCCGGCTACGCCGACGACACCGCGGAGTACACCCGGTACGGATCGGCACGCAACCTCTACCACTTCCACGTCGACAACTCTGCGAGCTACTAAATGACTTCAGTTGATGACCGGGCCCGGCTGGGCCTGCGCGAGTCCGCCACCTTCGACCGCCCCACCATCGCCGCCATCCAGCGGGCCGCCGAGACGGGGATCTACGACATCCGGGGCTGGGGCGCCAAGAGGCCGCTTCCCCATTTCGACGACCTGCTGTTCCTGGGTGCGTCGATGTCGCGTTACCCCCTGGAGGGTTACCGGGAGCGCTGCGGCACTGATGTGGTGCTCGGCGACCGTCATGCCAAACACCCACTGCACCTGGACATCCCGGTCACCATCGCGGGTATGAGCTTCGGGGCGCTGTCCGGGCCGGCCAAGGAGGCATTGGGTCGCGGCGCCAGCGAAGCGGGCACCTCCACCACCACCGGCGACGGTGGGATGACGCCCGAGGAACGCGGCCAGAGCAAGAACTTGGTCTACCAGTACCTTCCGTCGCGCTACGGGATGAACCCCGACGACCTGCGCAAGGCCGATGCCATCGAGGTGGTGCTGGGCCAGGGGGCCAAACCCGGTGGCGGTGGAATGTTGTTGGGGCAGAAGATCTCACCGCGGGTGGCCGGGATGCGCACGCTGCCCGAGGGGATCGACCAGCGCAGTGCCTGCCGGCATCCGGACTGGACCGGGCCCGATGATCTGACCATCAAGATCAACGAGCTGCGCGAGATCACCGACTGGGAGAAGCCCATCTACGTCAAGGTCGGGGCCACCCGCACCTACTACGACGTCAAGCTCGCGGTGCACGCCGGCGCCGACGTGGTGGTGGTCGACGGGATGCAGGGCGGCACCGCCGCCACCCAGGAGGTGTTCATCGAACACGTCGGCATCCCCACCCTGGCCGCGGTCCCGCAGGCGGTGCAGGCCCTGCAGGAACTCGATGTCCATAGAAAAGTGCAGTTGATCGTCAGTGGCGGCATCCGGTCCGGCGCCGACGTGGCCAAAGCGCTGGCCCTGGGCGCCGACGCGGTGGCCATCGGCACCGCGGCGCTGATCGCGCTCGGCGACAACCATCCCCGCTACGGCGCCGAGTACGAAAAGCTGGGCAGCGCAGCCGGTTTCTACGACGACTTCCAGGACGGCCGCGACCCCGCCGGGATCAGCACCCAGGACCCCGAACTGGCCGCACGTTTCGACCCGGTCGAGGGTGGCCGGCGGCTGGCCAACTACCTGCGGGTGTTGACCATGGAGGCCCAGACCATCGCGCGGGCCTGCGGCAAGGCGCATGTCACCCATCTGGAACCCGAGGACCTGGTGGCCGTCACCATCGAGGCCGCCGCCATGGCACGGGTACCGCTGGCCGGTACGAACTGGATTCCCGGCTCATGAGCGAGACCGCAGATGTCGTCATCGTCGGCGGCGGACTGGAGGGGGCCGCCGCGGCGTGGGCGTTGAGCCAACGCGGGGTCACCGATGTCTTTGTGGCCGAACGCAATACCGTCGGCTCGGGGATGACCGGCAAGTCCAGCGGCATCGTGCGCTGCCACTACGGGGTCAGTTCGCTGGCCGCGATGGCCACCGTCGGCCTGGAGGTGTTCGAGAACCCTCAACATTTCTTGGGGGATCACGCACTCGACATCGGGTTCCGGCAGACCGGCTATGTCGTCGGGGTCGGCGCACCGAACGTCGAGAACCTGCGCAAAAGCCTGGCCGCCCAACGTGAGGTGGGCGTACAGACCGAGGAGATCGACGCCGCGGACGTCGCGGCGATGTGGCCGTGGGCCGACCTGGAGCCGTTCGCCGCGTTCGGCTGGGAAGCCCGGGGCGGCTACGGTGACGCCTACCAGACCGCGCAGGCCTTCTCGGTATCCGCACGCGCCGCGGGTGTGCGGGTCCGGCAGGGCACCGAGGTCACCGCGTTACTCACCGACGGCGACAAGGTCACCGGAGTGCGCCTGGCCGACGGCACCGAGGTGTCCGCCGGCACCGTCGTCATCGCGACCGGGGTGTGGACCCGTCCGCTCCTCGCGCCCTACGGGATCGACGTACCCATCGAGGTGCACCGGGAACAGATCATGATGATCAAACCCGGCGTCGATCTCGGGCAGGTCCCGGTGTTCTCCGATCTGGTCTCCCTGCAGTACATCCGCCCGGAACCCAACGGGGAGCTGCTGTTCGGGAACTCCGATCTGGTGGCACTGGACATCGCCGATCCCGACGCGTATTCCAACCGCGCCGATGACGCCTTCGTCGACCTGACCGTCGACAAGATCAGCACCCGGTTCCCCCGTCTCGCCGACGCCGCCATCGCCAGCAGCTACGCGGGCTGTTACGACGTCACCCCGGACTGGAATCCGGTCATCTCACGCACCGGAATCGACGGACTCATCGTGGCCGCCGGATTCAGCGGGCATGGCTTCAAGATCGCCCCGGCCGTGGGGCGGCTGGTCGCCGATCTCGTCGTCGACGGTCGCAGTACCGACCCGCGCATCCCGGAGACCGATTTCCGGTTGTCCCGGTTTGCCGAGGAGGATCTACTCAGAAGCCCCTACCCCTACGTCGGCGCGGGCGAGATGCGCTAGGCAGGAGAGCAGAGTCGAACCATGAGTGACGTCCCACTGCTCCGCAATTCCGGCATCGCCCGGGACCGGGATCCGCAGGCGCCGCCCGACGACCTCGAGTTCGAGGCCGCCATCGGGCGCAATGTGCGCCAGCTGCGGTTGGCCCAAGGGCTGACCGTCGCGGAGATGGCGGCCCGGGTGGGCATCTCCAAGGCGATGCTGTCCAAGATCGAGAACGCCCAGACCTCGTGCAGCCTGTCCACGCTTGCGCTGCTGGCCAAGGGTCTCGACGTGCCGGTGACCAGCCTGTTCCGCGGGGCCGACGTCGAACGCCCGGCCGCTTTCGTGAAGTCGGGCACCGGGGCGCGCATCGTGCGCAACGGCACCAAGGAGGGGCATGAGTACCAGCTGCTGAGCTCGCTGCGTGGCGAGCACAAACGGCTGGAGTGCCTGCACGTCACGCTGAGCGAGAAGAGCCGGACCTATCCGCTGTTCCAGCATCCGGGCACGGAGTTCATCTTCATGCTCGAGGGGGTCATGGATTACAGCCACAGCCGATCGGTGTACCGGTTGCACCCGGGTGACTCCCTGCAGATGGACGGCGAGGGAGCGCACGGCCCGGTGGATCTGGTGGCGCTACCGATCCGGTTCCTCTCGGTGATCGCGTTCCCGGACACCCAGGTCTGACTACTGGTGGTGGAACGCGGTTCCGGTGGCCGACTGCGCGGTCGCAGCCGTTTCCAGACCGGTGACGGCGCCGGTCGCGCCGAACAGTCCGAGTGCCGCAGCGCCGAGGACGCCGGCGGCCAGGATCGGGGCACCGATGGCTTTGACGAAGTTGATCATGTCGTGAGTTCCTTTGCGTGAGTGCGCTGTTGACTCAACGATGCCCGGGCGCAGGGCCACGGTCTGTCGGGCGAGTGGTGGATATCCGGGATGAACCCGGTGTCCCCCGATCAGGGGAAGGCGCTCCGGATTCAGCCGAAGAGTTTGGCCGCCGAGACCGCGATATCGGTGACCGCCTCGCACCGCGGCGGGGTGCTCTCCACCGAGACCGAGGGGCGGATCACCACGTCCGAAGGGCGCAGATAGTCGCCGCCGAGCAGTTTGCGGCGCATCGGAGCACCGAGGAACACACTTGCCGTACAGAGTTGGGTATCGAGGAACAC
Source organism: Mycolicibacterium sp. Y3 (assembly GCF_051188035.1). Taxonomy (NCBI): domain Bacteria; kingdom Bacillati; phylum Actinomycetota; class Actinomycetes; order Mycobacteriales; family Mycobacteriaceae; genus Mycobacterium; species Mycolicibacterium sp. Y3. Next base: position 151,524 of record NZ_JAVQLT010000001.1, read on the forward strand.
CACGACACCGTCGCGACTGAGCCGCGACCGGTTGTCGGTGCCCGGTTCGAACAGTTGAGGCTGCAACGTGAGCCGCACGGCGGTGCGATCGGCCAGCGTCACGGCACACATGTGCGGCCGGGTGGCGCCGATATCCCACCGCGCCGCGGGCACCACCGGCACGATCTCGCAGGGATCGCGCTCGGCGAGCACGACAGGGTAGGCCGCCGCACCATCGCGGATCGGGGGCCGCGTCGCGTCGAGTATCGGCGCCGCCGACCGCCCGATGACGTCGGCGAATCCGCACGACTGTTCGGTGATCGGGGTGATCCGGACCACCGGTTCCACCGGCCCGGACAGTGGTGGGGCGCCGGGCAGGCGTGCCAGCGGCAGCGTCCCCACGAATTCACACGGCGACGGCTCCAGGGTGTCCAGCCCCACCCACACGCTCACGTAGCGGCGGGCGCTTTCGCCGGCCACCTTGATGTCCACATCGCATTCGTCGAAGGCGAACATCGTTCCGACAGAACCGATCTCACCGATTTTCGCGAGCGTTTCACGGGTCAGCAGGCCACACGGGTCGAGGCGGCGAAGTGCGCGCAGATACGCCAGCCGATCCCGTTGCGCGGGGCTCACCGGCACCCCGTAGGTGGACACGGGCCCGGCGAAGAAGTACCCGGGATCGGGGGCCGCGGCGCGCGGTGCGGCGGGGATGAACCGGGCACATCCCGCGAGGCCGAGCACCGTGACGAGTAACAGGACCAGCACGGACTGCACAGAGCGGGGTTTTGGCGCCACAGCGATGCGGAGTAGAGTAACGCACGTGCAGCGGGTGCTCCTTCTCGGACGCCGCGACGGGGTCTGACCAGACCGGCTACCCGTCGCGGGTGTTTGGCGATGCGCCGGTCTGAAATCCACGGGATTGATCCCAAGACTCCGGAGCGAACACCATGAACAGCCCAGACGCCTACACCTCTGCCCGCACCATCACCACGCCCGCCGGCCCGCGCCGCGCCGGCCAGCCCGCCTGGAACACCCAGCGCACGTCCGCGATGCCGGTCAACCGGTACCGCAGCTTCGCCGCTGAAGTCCCAGGTGGACAGCCCGCAGCCCCCTTCGACCGCACCTGGCCCGACACCGTCGTCACCCACGCCCCCGGTTGGTGCGCCGTGGACCTGCGCGACGGCAATCAGGCCCTGATCGACCCGATGAGCCCGGCGCGCAAGCGCCGGATGTTCGACCTGCTGGTGCGGATGGGTTACAAGGAGATCGAGGTCGGTTTCCCGTCGGCCAGCCAGACCGACTTCGACTTCGTCCGCGAGATCATCGAGCAGGGCGCCATCCCCGACGATGTCACCATTCAGGTGCTGACCCAGTGCCGCCCGGAGCTGATCGCCAAGACCTTCGAAGCCTGCGCGGGCGCCCCGCAGGCGATCGTGCACTTCTACAACTCGACCTCGATCCTGCAGCGCCGGGTGGTGTTCCGCGCCGACCGGGAAGCGGTGAAGAAGATCGCCACGGACGGCGCCCGCATGTGCGTCGAAGAGGCCGAGAAGTACCCGCAGACGCGGTGGCGCTTCGAGTACTCCCCGGAGTCCTACACCGGCACCGAGCTGGAGTACGCCGTCGACGTCTGCAACGCGGTGGCCGAGGTCGTCAAGCCCACCCCCGAGTGGCCACTGATCATCAACCTGCCCGCCACCGTCGAGATGGCGACCCCGAACGTCTACGCCGATTCGATCGAGTGGATGAGCCGTCACCTGTCGCCGCGGGAGTCGATCATCCTGAGCCTGCACCCGCACAATGACCGCGGGACCGGTGTCGCCGCAGCGGAATTGGGCTATCAGGCCGGTGCGGACCGGATCGAGGGCTGCCTGTTCGGCAACGGTGAACGGACCGGCAACGTCTGCCTGGTGACCCTGGGGCTGAACCTGTTCTCCCGCGGGGTGGATCCGCAGATCGACTTCTCCAACATCGACGAGATCCGCCGCACCGTGGAGTACTGCAACCAACTGCCGGTGCACGAACGGCATCCCTACGGCGGAGATCTGGTGTACACCGCCTTCTCCGGCAGCCACCAGGACGCCATCAACAAGGGCCTGGATCAGATGAAGGTCGATGCGGACGATATCGACTCAGATATCGACGACATCCTTTGGCAGGTGCCCTATCTGCCCATCGACCCCAAGGACGTCGGACGCACCTACGAGGCCGTCATCCGGGTGAACTCGCAGTCCGGCAAGGGCGGGGTGGCCTACATCATGAAGGCCGACCACGGTTTGGTGCTGCCCCGGCGGCTGCAGATCGAATTCTCCAAGGCCATCCAGGCGATCACCGACGGTGAAGGTGGCGAGGTCTCACCCAAGGCCATCTGGGATGTCTTCGCCGACGAGTACCTGGCGCCGATCACACCGCTGGAGCGCATGCGTCAGAAGGTGGACGCCGCCGAGGTCGACGGCGGCACCGACACCATCACCGCGGTGGTCAAGGTCGACGGGGTCGAACGCGAGATCGTCGGCGCCGGCAACGGTCCGCTGGCCGCGTTCTGCGACGCCCTGGGCGCGATCGGCTACGACGTGAACGTGCTGGACTACTCCGAGCACGCCATGTCCTCGGGTGAAGAGGCCCAGGCCGCCGCTTATGTCGAGGCGTCCATCGGCGGCAAGACCGTCTGGGGTGTCGGTATCGCGACGTCGATCACAACTGCGTCACTGCGGGCGGTGGTATCCGCCGTGAACCGTGCCGCGCGTGATTGACTGACGTATGCGTAAATAACGCACCGTCGCCTACGAGGAGTAGCTATGGACTGGGGTTCGACATGGGATTTCCTGTGGCACTTCCTGATCATCTTCGCCTGGATCGCCTACCTGCTCGTGCTGTTCCAGATCCTCACGGACCTGTTCTGGCGTGACCACAAGACATCCGGTTTCGCCAAGGCGATCTGGGTGATCCTGCTGATCGTCTTCCCGTGGCTGACGGCACTGGTGTACCTCATCGCCCGCGGCAACGGCATGGCCGAACGGGCCCGCGAAGCCGCCGCGGCCGCCAAGAAGCAGACCGACGACTACATCCGGGAAGCCGCGGGCCGCTCCCCGGCCGAAGAGATCGCGCACGCCAAAGAACTGCTGGACGCCGGCACCATCAGCCAGAGCGAGTTCGACGCACTGAAGACCAAGGCGCTCAGCTAGTTTCGCTCAGACTGCCCGAGTACGGCAGTCAGCATCCGCTCGACCAGCCCGGCAAGATCGGACGCGCCGGGCTGGCCGGCGATGAACGTCAGGTTGCTGTAGGCCAACCCGTTGAGCAACCGGGCGAGTTCGCCCACCTGCTCGTCGGTCACCGCCAGCCCCGCGGCGGCCAGCAGTAGCGATGCCGACTTCAATGCCGCCGACTGCATCTCACCCAACAACGGCCGCAGCTCGGGCCGCCGCACGCCCTCGTTGAACAGTTCGTACCGCGCTAGTTGCCGTCGCCCGTTCGGGCCGCCGAGATCGGTGACCATCGCCGTCATCATCGTGGCCAGCGTCTCCCGGTTCAGCGTTCCCAACCCGTTCTGCAGCAGGCCGACGTGCTGCCACTGCAGTTCCACGAGGCGCGCGGCCGTGGCCTCCAGCAGGGCCATCCTGGTCCTGAAGTAGTTCGAGGTCGTGCCGGCGGGCTGTCCCGCGCGCTCGTCGACCGCGCGGTGGGTGAGCCCTCCGGCGCCCATCTCGCCCAGGATGTCGATCGCGGCGTCGAGCAGCACGGCGCGGCGGTGCGGATTCGGCGGCATTAGTCCCGGTACCGCACCCGAGCCAGCATGACCAGGAACACCGGGTAGACCAGGCAGAGCAGCAGGTAGCTGAACCAGTAGCCGGCCAGGTGGACATAAAAGCTGACATCGCCCAGCACGAACAGCACATACAGGTGCAGCGGGACGCTGACCGCGATGTAGCCGATCGCCGCCGTCAGCGCGATGCGGTGGGGCCGGTTGACGAACGCCATCCGGCGGTAACCGACGATTCCGGTGACGGCGGCGTAGGCCATCGGTACCAACAGCAGCAGGTCACCGACGGGCGTGACGACGTAGCGCAGCGCGGCCTCGTCGCCGAACAGGACGCGGCAGAGATGCATGCCGAACCCGATCAGGATGGTGAGCATCGCGGCCTCGCGGAAGTAATACCCGTGGCGGCGGTACGTCTTCCACCGCGACAGTTGCACTACATCTGTAGTGGTATTCATGGTGCGTAGGTTACCACTACGGAAGTAGTGGTGACAATCTATGCCCGAGTACCCCGAAAGAAGGCGACCGGACCCACCAGGCGCAGCCGCCGGGAACCCAGATCAGCGCAGTCGAAACCGGCCTCGCGCAGCAGACCGGGCAGTTCGCCATCGGCATGGGCCACCGAGAGGTGCCGGCCCACCACATCGACGATGTGAACACTGCCTCCGGGCCGCAGCACCCGGTACGCCTCGCCCAGCGCGGCCCTGCGCATCTCGGGATCCAGGTGGTGCAACATCATCGACGACAGCACCCGATCGAACGACCCATCGGCAAACGGTAGTTCCTGTGCATAACCACGCTCGAAGGTGACACCCGGAGCCTTCTTCCGCGCCTTTTCCAGCGCGCGGGGATCCGGATCGATACCGGTGATCTGCACGGCCGACTCGGCCCGTCTCGCCCTGATGGTGAGATTTCCCGTACCGCAACCGATGTCGAGTACGCGAGCACCTGCGAACAGTTCGGCTTGGGCCACCAACATGTCGTAGGCGGGCGGCATGCCGAGGACACGGGTGAGCAGGTCATAGGCGGGTAACAGCAGATCGTGCCCGGCGGCGGGCAGGTAGTCGTGTCGGTTGCCCCGCGTCTTGGCAACAGAATTCGGATGATCATTGCTCATGGCTTCCATGTTGCACCAGTCGTGAACTCGGATGTTGTGCGATCTTCGACCAAATCAGGACTATCTTCATGTCATGACCTCGGCTGTCCGACCCGCTCGGCACGTCAACGGTGTGCCGGTCTACGAGTACTCCCCGGCGACCCACCAGGACCCGGTCGTGGTGATCCGATCTCTGCCCGACAACGTTCTGCAGAAGAGCCGCCATATCCACGATTTTCCGCTCCTGACCTATGTCGCGGAGAGCAGTTCCGTGTACGTCGTCGCAGCGGGCGAACCGATCGACCCGGTGTGGATCCGGAATACACCCGACGTGACCGTGGTGTTCTTCGACGCCGCCGCACTCGGTGACAGCACCCGTTCGCCGTGGCCGTCCTGGCGCGGACATCCCCTGCTGTTCCCGTTCCTGCACGGCGATGCCGGCGGAATCCTGCACCTCCAGCTTCCGCCGGATCGGAAGGCATTCTGGGACAACACCATCGACTCGATGGATGCAGAACTCACGGTCCGCGGCGAGGGTTACCGGCAAGCAGTCCTGGCCCACCTCACCCTGCTGCTGATCGACCTGGCCCGCATGACCGGTGACGTGGTGGCCGATCTGCGCCGCAGCGGTGAGCCCTTGATCGCCGATGTCTTCGCCGTCATCGAACGGCGTATCGGTGAACCCCTGTCACTGAGCGACGTGGCCGCCGAACTCGGACTGACCCCCGGGCATCTGACCACCGTGGTGCGCCTCAGGACCGGGCGCACGGTACAAGAGTGGATCATCGAACGGCGGATGACCGAGGCCCGCGCCCTGCTCGCCGGGACGGACCTGCCCGTCGCCGAGATCGCCCGCCGTGTCGGTGTCGGCGACCCGGGTTACTTCGCCCGACTGTTCCACCGCCAGCACGGCGTACCGCCGCGGCGTTGGCGGGGCGGTACGAGCGCAAACTGATCGCTGATCCCTGCGATTGTCCCGCCGACTGCACCCGATCTCGGTGCCCGACTGCACTACAAGAGATTTCGATTTGGTGTCAATCCGCCCAATCGGCCAAACCGTCTCCCCCAGTTACCGTCTAGCTCTCGCTCGTAACGGGTCGGCGCGCAAAGCGTAACGACTTGGCGCACATGCGTACACAGCGATCACGCAGGTGATAGCAATTGCGTTAGCGACAGCGGATGGAGATCGGTATGCAATGGGATTGCCCGCCGGCAGAGTGCGCCGAGACCTCGGCGCCGGTCTGCGTCATCCCGTTCGCCATGGCAGAACGCGTCATCTGATGACGACGCTCAGTCGCACCGACGACACGTCCGCGGCCGAATATTCGGACGAGGTCACGGCGCTCACCGAGGCAATGACCCGTCTGGCGTTCGACCCCTATCGTGATATCGATTGGGACGCAACGGAGAACGTCTTGACCGAGGACGATCCGCGCTGGCAATTGGATCCGGACGCCGCCCCGCTGGCGGCAACGCAGTGGTATGGCGAACAGTCGCTGCAGCGGCGTATCGACATGGGCCGCTGGATGACCGCGAACATGCTCAAGGTCACCCTTCAGTTCGAGATGATGCTCGTGCGCGGCGTCGTGCACTACGCGGGCAGTCTGCCCAACGGCGCCGAGGTCTTCCGGTATCTGCTCAACGAACTGTCCGACGAGTGTCATCACATCCAGATGTTCCAGGAATTCGTCAACCGCACCCGTGAAGACGTCCCCGGAATGCGCCGTGCCTCCCGCATCATCGGTCCGATCATCGCCTTCATCGGCGGCTACGCCAATATCTTTCTCTTCATCGGGGTCTTGTGTGGCGAACAGCCACTGCACTTCCAGCAGACGCTGCAGCATCGCGGCGCCACCCAGGTACCCCCGCTGCTCAATCGCATCACCTCGATCCATCTGGCGGAGGAAGCACGCCACATCACGTTTGCCGACATCCACCTGGCGCAGCAGATCGGGAGCGCCGGGCGATTACGACGGGCGTTGTACGCCCTCACCTTCCCGTTCTTTCTGCGCTGGCTGATCGGTGAGATGCTCACGCCGCCGCGCGCATTCGTTCGGCAGTTCGGGATCCCCCGGCAGGTTTTCAAGCCCGCGTACTGGCGAAGTGCCCACTCACGTCGACTGTTGGCCGAGTCGGCGGCCGACGTCCGGCGTGCCGCCGCCGACCTCGGTCTGCGCCCGGTGTGGTCGCGCTGGATCTGGCGGCTGCTGGGAATCGACGGGCGCCTGCCCCGGTATCGCGGCGAGCCCGATCGCAGTCCGGCGACCACACTCACGACGGACTGTCGAGGAACGGTGTGGGGACGGTGTGCCGCAGCGATACTCATGGCGGGCGTGGCCCTGTTGGCCACCCCGGACGGATTGCGCATCATCACCGTCGCCGTCGCCGGTGCAGGCGTCTGGGCGACCTACCACACGCTGCGGGCACGATACGGCCGCGTGGTGGGCAACCAGCCATTCGAGTGGTCGCGATTCCTGGTCTGGGTGGTGGTCTGCGTCGCCATGATTCCCGCCGGCGGGTTGATCGGCCTCGCTCTGGTGGTGTTCATGATCCTTGCTCTTGCCGAATGGATGCCCACGCCATGACCGAGGGCAACGAACATGGCGACCTCGAACCTACGTGAAAGGCAACAGATGACTCTCTCGTCCACCGAATCCGCGGAGGCAACTGATATGAAAACGATGTCGGCGCAACACATCTCCAGACCCGCCCTGCCGTACTTCGACCTGCTGATGGAGGAACGCCAGGAGGGCGGTGAAACCGGCCAGCTCTGGGAGAATCAAGTGCACTGGGGGTACTGGGAGGACCCCAAGGCCGCCGAGGGCACCCGGGCCGACTACACCGCCGCCATGGAGGCGATGAACGGCGTGCTGTTCCACGCCGGAAAGCTCACCGACGGCCAGAAGCTGCTCGATGTGGGTTGTGGTTTCGGCGGGACGCTCCAACAGATCAACGGTGCCTATTCCGATATGGATCTCACCGGCCTGAACATCGACCCACGCCAGCTCGCCGCTGCCGACGCCCAGATCACGCCCACCTATGGCAACACCCTTCGCTGGGTCGAAGGCGACGCGTGCGAGCTGCCGTTCGAAGACAACTCGTTCGACCGAATCCTGGCAGTAGAGTGCATTTTTCACTTCCCCTCGCGACAGAAGTTCCTCGCCGAAGCTGCCAGGGTGCTCAAACCGGGCGGCTACCTGGCGGTGTCCGATTTCGTCCCGACCATGATGTTCTTCGGCAAGACGCCGATCTGGATGGCGATCCGCCCCAGAATCGCGAAGTCCTATGGAACGCTCGGCGATGTCCCCCTGCGGGGTTACCGGTCCATGGGGAGGCGCGCCGGGCTGCAGCTCGTCGCAAATCGCAACATCCGGAAGAACACCATGCCGACGTATCCGTTCCTGCTGAGGTTCTTCCGCGAGCAGGCATCCGAGGACGCCCAGAGCACCATGCTCGTCGGGACCCGATGGATGAAATGGCTTTCCAAACTCAGCCTTCTCCAGTACCGGGTCTACACCTTCGTCAAACCTGACTGACGTCCACCGGCCGGGGGCTCAGAACAACGCGTACTGGTCGCCGTCTCCGGTGGTGTCGACGAACTGCTCGACATCACGGCCACCGACGGCCTGTTCGATGAGCGCCATGAACTCGGTGTCCGCGATCAAGGGGACGCCCAGTTCGGCCGCTTGGTAGCCCTTGCCCTGTTCCGGCGCCGTGTCGTTGCACACCACCACCGAGGTCTGCTGGTCGACGTTCTCGGTGTACGCCAGTCCGGCGTCGAGGATCCGCTCGATCACCTCTTCATGGGTGTGCGCCATCTCCGCCGACAGCGCCACCCGCATGCCCTGCACCAGCGGGCGGCCGGTCACGAACGGTCCAGGGTTCTGGAACGGGCACGGGCGACGGGCGGCCAGGGTTTTCAGCGGCCGCAGCTCCTCGTGGGTGACCTGGCCGTTGGGCCAGGTCTTGCGCGATACCGACCTGATCGGCAGCCACGATCGGCGCTCGCGTGCCGCCACCAGCGCCGGCTTGAGGATCTGGGCCAGCACAAGAGCATCGTCGAGGGCATCGTGCGGGCGCATCTGGGTGACGCCCCAGTGCGCGGCGAGCGTCTCCAGGCGCAGGTTCTCGGTGCCCAGCTGCAACCGGCGGGACAGTTCGACGGTGCACATCACCGACTCCACCGGCAGCGCCGCACCGACCAACTCGGCCTCCGCGGCCAGGAAGGCGTAGTCGAATGCCACGTTGTGGGCGACCAGCGTGCGCCCGCGCAGGATCTCCATCAACCGGGGCGCGACATCGGCGAACGTGGGCTGGCCGTCGAGCATCTCCGCGGTCAGGCCGTGCACATGGGTGGGACCGGGGTCCACGCCTGGATTGAGCAGGCTGGACACACTGTGTTCGACGTTGCCGTCATCGCCGACTGCGAGCGCGGCCACACTGACCACCCGGGCCTGCCCGGGCCGGAAACCCGTGGTCTCGACGTCGACGACGGCCCAGCCGGTGCCCGGCTCGACCGCCGGTCGTCCCCAGGTCTGGCTCATGAATCGAGGATGGCACGGCGGTCCGACAACACACCGATCGCAGGCGCGCGTGTCGGACCCCTAAAATTCAGCTGATGGCTGTCTCTACTCGCGGGAAAGTGGCCCTGGGCGCCGGCGCCGCCGCGCGCTGGGCGTCACGGGTGACCGGCCGCGGCGCCGGTGCGATGATCGGCGGCCTGGTGGCGATGACACTGGATCGCTCCATCCTGGGTCAGCTCGGTGCGGGTCGCCGCTCGGTGGTGGTCACCGGGACGAACGGCAAATCCACCACCACCCGGATGACGGCGGCCGCGCTGGCCACGCTTGGACCGGTGGCCAGCAATTCCGAGGGCGCCAACATGGATGCCGGTCTGGTGGCCGCGTTGGCCGGTGCCCGGCACGCCGAATTGGCTGCACTGGAAGTCGACGAGATGCACGTGCCGCACGTCGCCGATGCGGTGGCGCCCGCGGTGATCGTGCTGCTGAATCTCTCGCGCGATCAGCTGGACCGGGTCGGCGAGATCAACCACATCGAGCGCACGCTGCGTTCGGGACTGGCCCGGCATCCCGACGCCGTGATCGTGGCCAATTGTGACGACGTGCTGATGGCGTCGGCGGCCTACGACAACCCGAACGTGGTGTGGGTGGCCGCCGGGGGCGGGTGGGCCGGCGACTCGGTGAGTTGCCCACGATCCGGCGAGGTCATCGTGCGCGACGGCGCCGACTGGTATTCGACCGGAACCGATTTCAAGCGTCCCACCCCGCAATGGTGGTACGACGACACGAATATCTATGGTCCGGAAGGCTTTTCACAGCCCATGCAGCTGGCACTGCCAGGCGTGGTGAACCGCGGCAACGCCACCCAGGCGGTCGCCGCCGCGGTGGCGCTCGGCGCCGACCCGGCTCGGGCGGTAGCGGCGGTGTCCACCGTCGACGAGGTGGCCGGCCGGTACCGGACGGTGCGGGTGGGCAGTCACACCGCGCGCTTGCTGCTGGCCAAGAATCCCGCCGGCTGGCAGGAAGCATTGTCGATGGTCGACAAACACGCTGCGGGCGTGGTGATCTCGGTCAACGGCCAGGTGCCCGACGGCGAGGATCTGTCCTGGCTGTGGGATGTGCGGTTCGAGCATTTCGACGATACGACCGTGGTGGCCGCCGGTGAGCGCGGAACGGACCTCGCCGTGCGGCTGGGCTACGCGGGGGTGCAGCACGCACTGGTGCACGACACCGTCGCGGCGATCGCATCTTGTCCGCCAGGGCATGTCGAGGTGATCGCCAACTACACGGCTTTCCTGCAACTGAGCCGGGCTCTGGAGCGCCATGCCTGAATCGACCGTACGGATCGGGCTGGTACTGCCCGATGTGATGGGCACCTACGGCGACAGCGGCAACGCGGTGGTGCTGCGGCAGCGCCTGCGGCTACGCGGGATCGATGCCGAAATCGTGGAGATCACGCTCGACGACCCGGTACCGGACTCGCTGGATCTCTACACCCTCGGTGGCGCAGAGGATTACGCGCAGCGACTGGCCACCCGCCATCTGATCCGACACCCCGGGCTGCAGCGTGCCGCGGCCAACGGCGCGCCGGTGCTGGCAATCTGCGCTGCCATCCAGGTTCTCGGGCACTGGTACGAGACCTCGGCAGGCGAACGGGTCGACGGCGTCGGCATGCTGGACGTCACCACCTCGCCCCAGGAGGCCAGGACCATCGGCGAGGTGACGTCGACCCCGCTGGTCGACGGGCTCGACGAACCGTTGACCGGGTTCGAGAATCACCGTGGCGGAACGACTCTGGGCTCCTCGTCGCAGCCATTGGCCCGGGTCACCAAGGGTGCGGGGAACCGCCTCAGCGACGGGTATGACGGCGCGGTACAGGGCAGCGTGGTGGCGACCTATCTGCACGGCCCGTGCCTGGCCCGCAATCCGCAGCTGGCCGACCACCTGCTCAGCCGCGTTGTCGGGGATCTACCGCCGCTGGACCTGTCCGAGGTGACACAGCTGCGCACCGAACGCCTGGCCGCACCGCGTCGGGTGTAGCGGTCAGATCGAGGTCCCCAGGCCTGCCAGCAGTGCCTGCCTGCTGGCCCGTACGTGCTCGCGCATGACGCGTTCGGCGCTGTCGCCGTCCTTGGCCAGGATCAGATCGAGTACCACGTGATGCTCACGATCGGATTGCAGAGCACGCCCGGGCTGACTCAGTGAGGTGTTGACCAATCGCGCGTAGGCGAGCTGGTTCATCAGTGTGCGGTAATGCGCCTCGAGCTTGTTGTTGTCGGCACCGACGATCAGCAGATCATGGAATTCCTGCACCAGTTCTGCGTAACGCTCCCGGTCGTCGCGTGCCACGGCCTCGTCGGCCTGCCGAAGATTCTCCTCGAGCTTGTCGACCTCGGGTACCCGGCCACGCTGCGCGAGCAGCCGGGCGGCAGCGCCCTCGAGCAGTTCCTTCATCTCGAACAGTTCGGTGATCTCACGTCGTGACGGCGTGGTGACGAAGGTGCCGACCCGCGGCCGGATCTCCACCAGGCCCTCGGTCTGCAGTTGTTTGAACGTCTCCCGCACCGGTGTGCGGGAGACCCCGAACTCCTCGGCGATGGCCAGCTCGGAGATGTTGACCCCGGCGGGGATGTAGCCGGTGATGATGCGGCGCCGGATCTCCTCGATCAGCCGGCCCTGGATAGAGCCGTTACCCGAACGATTCTTCTCGCTCACTGCGACACCCCCTTACGCCAATACGGCCAGGTTACCGCCGTCGAAGAACTTACCTGCGCCGTAGACCATCGGGTGTCGGTCATTCACCTCGGCATGCACCACCCGGCAGATGAAGACGGTATGGGTGCTGGCCTGCAGTCGCTCCAGTATCCTCGTCTCCATCGCGGCCGCGCTGCGGTCGATCACGGGACTTCCGAACGGTCCGGGCTGCCACTGCAGACCGGCGAATTTGTCCTCGGACTTCCCCGCGAACCGGGTCACCACGTCGAGTTGATCCGTGGACAGGATGTTGATCGCCAGATACGTTGCCCGGAAAAGACACTCATGCGTCGACGAGGTGTGTTGCACCGCCACCATGACGGTCGGCGGATCCAGGGAGATGCTGGCAAAGGCGTTGACGGCCAATCCGCGGGGTGTGCCACCGTCCAACGCCGTGACCACGGTGACGCCGGTGACGAACCTACGGTTGACCTGTTTCATCAGGTCGAGGTCGGGGCCCGCCGGTGCCGTCATCGGTCCTGCCCCACCGCGATTATTCCCAATGCAGTGAGCAGCGTGCGCGGATCCCAGGTGATGTGCTCCTCGACGATCTGTTCGCCGTCGAACCGGGCGAATGTGGCGCCGCTGACTTCGACCCGCCGTTTGGTGGCGGGCACGCCCAGGAATGAATGCTCGTGATTGCCGGTACTGTGCCAGCGCACGGCCACCCGATCGCCTTCCACGACGATCTCGTCGATGATCGTCAGCAGGTCGGGGAACGCTGAGCGGGTGGCGGTGATGGAGGCCTTGAATTCCTCGCGGCCCTGGCTGGTTCCGGTGGCACTGATCCGCCGGTAGTCGGGTGACAGCAGCCCGTCGAGCTCGTCGACCTCACCGCGGTCCCACGCCGCCTCCCAGGCGACCCGAATCTTCTCTCGACGCGCTTCGGAAGCGGAATCCTTCTCGGACATGGCTTTTCCTTTCTACTGCTCGACCTGCCCGTCGATGAGTTCGACGAGCGGAGTCTGGGGTTCGACGCGCCGGTTGTCGGCGATCAAGTCCTTCCAGAACGAGACGGCCAGGACAGCGATGATCACCAGGAACGGCAGCGAAGCGACGATCACGGTGTTCTGCAAGGCGTTCAACCCGCCGGCGAACATCAGCACCACGGCGGTCACACCGGTGAGCACACCCCACAGGATCAGCACACCACGTCGCGGTGTGAGGGTGCCGTCACTGGTCATCATGGCCAGCACGAAGGTGTTGGCGTCGGCTCCGGAGATGAAGAAGAGCAGCACCAGCAGGATCGCGACCACCGATGTCACCGTGGCGAACGGGAAATGCGCCAGGGTGGCGAAGAAGGCGCTGTTGATATCGGCAGCGGCCTGGGTGGCGATCTGTCCGCCTTCGAACATGTCGACGTGGATGGCTGAGCCGCCGAAGACGGTGAACCAGGTGAAGAACACCGCACTGGGTACCACCAGCACACCGACGATGAACCCGCGGATGGTACGCCCCTTGGAGATCCTGGCCAGGAACACCCCGACGAAGGCTCCCCAGGACACCCACCAGGCGAGCATGAAGTAGGTCCACCACTGCATCCATTCCAGGCCGCCGAAGGCGGTGCCCTGCAAGCTCATCCGGAGGAAGTCGGTGGCCCAGGTGCCCAGGGACTCGATGTAAAGATTGGCGATGAAGACGGTGGGGCCGACGATCAGCATGAAGACGAACAGCGACGCCGCCATAACGGTGCTGCCCTGACTGAGGAACTTGATGCCCTTGCTCACGCCGGTCACCGCCGACATGGTGAACACGGCGGTCACCGCTGCGATGATGATCACCTGACTGGTATTGGTGACCGGAATGCCGAACAACGAGAAGAGTCCGTTGTTGACCTGCAGCGCGCCCAGGCCCAACGAGGTTGTCGTACCGAAAAGCGTGGCGAAAACCGCGAATACGTCGATGAGCGTGCCGATGGGTCCGTTGACCCGATCCCCCAGCAACGGCACCAGCAGCTGGCTGACCAGGATGCGCCGGCCCATCCGGTAGGTGGAATAGGCGATGGCCAGGCCGAAGACCGCGAAGATCGCCCACGCATGCAGGCCCCAGTCGAAATAGGAGTACTGCATGGCCCGCACCGCCGCCTGCGGCGTGCCGGGCTCGGCCAGTCCGTGCGGCGGCGACGCGAGATGCGAGATCGGTTCCGCCACACCGTAGGACACCAGACCGATACCCATCACCGCGCTGAGGATCATCGCCAGCCAGGTGACGGTCGTGAACTCCGGGCGATCGCTGTCCTTACCGAGCCTGATGTCGCCGTACGGACTGAACGCCAAGAAGACCAGGAACACCAGGATGCCCAGCGTCACAACCAGATAGAGCCAGCCGAAGCTGCCCGTCACCCAGTTCAGGGATGCCGTGGTGACCTTGTTGAGATTATCGGTGAACAGCACCGCCCAGGCGACGAACACCGCCGAGATGCCGACCGAGGTCCAGAACACCGACCCGAGCGGGCCGGCCGGAACGGCGTGCGACGGTGGCGCGGCCGCCGGTTCTGCGAGCGCGGTCTGGGCGCCCTGCGTATCGAGTCCGTCAGACATGCGTCACCCCTTCGGCAGGATCGTGATCATCGGCGAAGACCGGGGTGGCCCGGTGCCACAGCGGCGGCAACCGGTACGTGGCGAGGTAGGCCACCGCCGCGACTCCGAATCCGACGAAGTAGGACAGGTCTCCCCATTCCGGATGGGTCTTGGCTATCGGCCCCACAAAGAAGGAGAGATTCCAGAACAGCGCAGACGCGGCCGCTCCGATGACCCACGCCACGAATCCCCATTCCAGGATGCGTCGCGAGTCGAACAATTCTGCGATACGCGCCCGGTCGTGGCGGTGTCCCAGCACGTAGTCGAGCAACAGCACTGCGCCGAACGGGGCGATGAGGTAGGCACCGAGGAACAGGAAGGTCTTGAACTTCGCCTCGAAATTCTCGTCGGCCCACAGGCTGATGAGGTAGGCCGCGGCGCAGATGATGATCACCGCGGTGCGCCGGCTGACCGGAATCCGCAGGGTCTGTACCGATATCGCGCCGCCGTAGACGTTCAGGAAGTTCTGTGAGAAGGACGAGATCAACACGACCAGTAACGCCGCCACGTGAAACGGGCCGGTCAGCCGGAACAGGGCGTCGATGGCGCTTTCGCCCGAGGCTGCGGAGCTGCCCAGCAGGGCGCCGGCGATACCGAGCCAGGACAGCGAGACGAAGTTGCCGGCGAAGGTCCAGAAGCCGGTAGCGCGGTTGACGTGATCCTCATCGGGCAGGTAGCGCGAGTAGTCCGAGGCGAAGGGCCACCAGGCGATGAGGAAGGAGAGGAAGAATCCGGCGAACGTGATCCACCCACCGACGCTGCCGACCCAGTACGGCGCAGCGGGATTGGTCTCGAACCCGCCCTGCCAGCCGCGGCTCACCGAGACGACGGTGATCATCAGGAAGCCGAGGAACAGCACCACCGCCAGGATTCGTTCGAGGAAGTGGATCATGTTGTAGCCGTACACCGCGACGACCAACTGGACGACAACGAGCACCAGGGTGCCCAGCCAGTAGGGAATCGCCGGGGCCAGGGCGTGTAGCGCCTGACCGCCGAGGATCACGGTAACCGCAGCCCAGCCGATCCCGGCGAAGACGTTGACGTAGGCCACGGGCAGGAAGTTCCCGAAGAAACCCAGTGGTCCGCGAGCCTGAATCTGTTGCGCGACGCCGAGGCGGCCGCCCATCCGCGACAGCACCCCCATGACGATCGACCCGACCAGGGAGCCCGCGACGATCGCAGTCACCGAGGCCGTCAGGGACAGTCCGTAGCTCACGGCCAGGAACCCCAACACGATGATCGGAAAGTTCATGCCTGCGGCAAACCAGATGAAGAACTGCGACAGTCCGTTGACACGATCGGTCTACGTAAAGTGACCATCTACCGCGAGGCGGTGGTGACCGAGGCCGGTGCGCGCCCGGCGCACCCCGCGATGCAGGCCAGCGTCGCGGCCGTCATTGCCAACCCCTGGATCGGCACCGGAACCGACCGCGATCTGTCCCCGGAAACCACCTTGATCGCTCCGGTGCTCGCCCAGCTGCTCACCGACCGCCTGATCGCGGCGCTCGGCGGAGTCGCTGATGTCGAGGCCTTCGGCAAGGCAGCCATCGTCGGCAGCGCCGGAGAGATCGAACACGGCGGCGCCCTGATCCACACGCCGTTCTTCGGCAACCTCATGCGGGAATTCCTCGACGGTGAGTCGATCATCTGTTTTGCCGACGCGCGCGCCGCAGCCGGCGAGACACTGGTGGTTCCGCTCTGGCACAAGACGCACGCCGCAACGCGCAGCCATTACCAGACCATCAGCGCCCGGGTGTCAGACGCACCACGCGCCGATGAGATCGTCGTCATCGCCGCGGGATCCACCGGCCCACGGCCGCATCACCGCATCGGCGACCGCACCACCGACCCCGCTGTTACCGTCAAGAATCTGGAGAGTGTCCTGTCATGAAGCTCCGCAAGATCGTCACCATTGTCGAGGAGATCCACACCGAGGGTGGCCGCGCGGTCAACCCGCCGGCGCGGGTCGCGATCGTCGCCGCCGTGATCGAAAACCCTTGGTCTGCACAGGGTTTCGTCGAGGATCTGAATCCCGGCATCGATGCCAACGCCTCCGATCTGGGGGCCCTGCTGGCACCGCAGGTGCTCGAAGCGCTGCAAGCGCCCGCCGAGGCCTACGGTAAGGCGGCCATCGTGGGGCTCGACGGCGAGATCGAACACGGCTCGGGCCTGATCCACACCCTGAAGTTCGGTGACCACTTCCGCAAGGCCGCCAGCGCCACCACCCTGCTGCCCGCGGTGGAGAAGCGCGGGCCGGCCGGCGTGCTGTTCGACATCCCGCTCAAGCACATCACCGACGCCACCATCCGGTCGCACCACCAGACCGTCGAGGTCCGGATCGCCGACGCCCCGCACGCCGACGAGATCGTCATCGCGCTCGCCGCGTCCGCCCAGGGCCGCCCACAGCAGCGTCTCGCCCCACTGAGCACGGAGCAGTAGGCCGCCGTGTCCGCGCCGACCCTCGTCCTGCTTCACGGCGTTGGTCTCGACCACACCGTGTGGGAACCGGTCACCGCACTGCTCGCCGACCGGTTCCAGGTGGTCACACCGGATCTGCCCGGGCACGGCGCGCGGCCGCCGGTTCCGGCCGACGTGAGTCTGCGCGATCTTGCCGACGGTGTCGCTTCGGAGATCCCCGCCGGCTCGCACCTGGTCGGCTTCTCCCTCGGCGCGATGGTGGCCCAGTATCTGGCCATCCATCGGCCCGAGCTGGTGGCATCGCTGACGTCGGTCAGCTCGGTGTGCAGTCGAACCCCGGACGAGCGAGCAGCGGTACTCACCCGGCTGGACACCGCCACCTCGAATATCGCGGCGAGTTCTGCTGCGTCACTGCATCGTTGGTACGACGGTACCGGTGTGTCCGCCGAGCAGGTGCGTGCCACCGAGTCGGTGCTGCTGGCCAACGATCCAGCCAGCTTCGTCAACTGCTACCGGGTTTTCGCCACCGCGGACGCCGAGATCGGCCCGCAGCTGGATCAGATTACGGTACCGGCACTGGCCGTCACCGGCGCCGAAGACCCAGGCTCCACCCCCGAGATGACGTACCGTCTCGCCGCTGCCATTCCCAGCTGTGTCGCCGCGATCATTCCCGGCGCGCGTCATATGTTGCCCGTCCAGTGCCCAGCAGAGCTGGTCGACTGTCTCAGCTCCTTCTTCGAGAAATTCATTGGAGGCCACGCTCGTGTCTGAACCCCGCAAGCTGCAACATTTCATCGGCGGCGAACACACCGCGCCGGACTCGGGCGAGTATTTCCCGAGCACCAACCCCGCCACCCGAGAGGTGCTCTACGAGGCGGCTCGCGGCAACGCCACCGATATCGACGCGGCCGTCCGATCGGCCACCGATACCTTCCACGATCCGCGCTGGCGTGACCTGAGCCAAACCAAGCGCGGGCACCTGCTGCGCCGTCTCGGTGACCTCATCGGCGAGCACGCCGAGGAGTTGGCACGTTCGGAATCCCTGGACAACGGAAAGCTCCTGCGCGAGATGCGCGGTCAGCTGACGACGCTGCCCGAGTATTACTACTACTACGCCGGATTGGCCGACAAGATCCAGGGCGATGTCATCCCGACCTCGGATCGCCGGGTGCTCAACTACACGATGCGCGAAGCGCTGGGCGTGGTCGGAGCGATCACCCCGTGGAACTCCCCGCTGACCCTGACCACCAGTAAGCTCGCGCCGGCGTTGTGCGCGGGCAACACCGTGGTGATCAAGCCGTCCGAGTACACCTCCGCGACGGTGCTGAAGCTCGCAGAGTTGGTCATCGAGGCCGGCTTCCCGCCGGGCGCGATCAACGTCGTCACCGGTTTCGGTGTCGAAGCGGGCCAGCCGCTGGTGGATCATCCTGGGCTGGCGAAGATCTCGTTCACCGGCAGTACCGCAACCGGCTCCCGTATCGCATCGGCGACAGCCGGTCGATTCATCGGGGCGACGCTGGAATTGGGCGGAAAGTCGCCCAACATCGTTTTCGATGACGCCGACATCGCCAATGCCGCAGTCGGTGTGGTGGCCGGTATCTTCGCCGCCGCCGGCCAAACCTGCATCGCGGGCAGCCGGGTATTCGCCCAGCGCGCCGTCTACGACGAACTGCTGGAACGGGTCGCCGACCGGGCTCGCAGCATCCGGATGGGCAACCCGCTCGACGACGCCACCGAACTGGGCCCGCTGGCCTTCGAGGACCAGCGCGACAAGGTGGCCTCCTACGTCGAACTAGGACGCAGCGAAGGCGCCCGAGTACTCACCGGTGGTCGCGCCACCGACGGCGGCCTCGGCGGATTCTTCTACGAACCGACAGTTCTGGTGGATGTGGACAACCAGATGCGGGTGGTCCGCGAGGAGATCTTCGGCCCGGTGGCGGCGATCATGCCGTTCGACACCGAGGACGAGGTGGTGGCCCTGGCCAATGACACCGACTATGGCCTTGCCGCCGGGGTGTGGACGACGAATCTGGCGCGGGCCCACCGGATGGCAGGGCGGCTGGAGGCCGGCACCATCTGGGTCAACACCTACCGGGCGATGTCGCCGATGTCACCGCGGCAGGGCTTCAAGAGCAGTGGTGTCGGTATCGAGCACGGCACCGAGACCATGAAGGAATACACCCGCCTCAAGAGCGTGTGGATCAACACCGACGAGGGCCCGGTTCCGGACCCGTTCGTGATGCGGAGCTGACATGCCACTCGTCGAGGTGACCATCGCGGCGGGCCGCTCGGCCGAACAGATCCGCACCATGATGCACGAAGTGCATGAGGCGGTGCTGCGGACCGTCGACACGCGCCCCGAACACATCCGCGTGATCGTCCGGGAAGTCCCCCGGACCCATTGGGCCACCGGCGATCTCACCATCGCCGAAATGAACGAGATGAAGGAGCAGACATGAGGTTCTCACTGTTCGTCCACATGGAGCGCTGGGACGATTCGGTCAGCCACCGTGAGCTTTTCGAGAATCTCACCGAACTGACGCTGCTGGCCGAGGCCGGCGGCTTCTCGACGGTCTGGATCGGCGAGCACCACAGCATGGAATACACCATCTCGCCCAGCCCGATGCCGCTGCTGTCCTACCTGGCCGGTCAGACAAGCACCATCCGCCTCGGTGCGGGCACCATCATCGCGCCGTTCTGGAATCCGATCCGGGCAGCCGGCGAGTGCGCACTGCTCGACGTGATCAGCAACGGCCGCATGGAAGTCGGCCTGGCCCGCGGTGCCTACCAGTTCGAGTTCGACCGGATGATTCCTGGACTCCCGGCCGCCGATGGCGGCAAGTACCTGCGCGAATTGGTGCCTGCGGTGCGCAAGCTGTGGCAGGGCGACTACGCGCATGACGGCGAGATCTGGCAGTTCCCCACCTCCACCAGTGTGCCCAAGCCGATGCAGCAACCGACTCCACCGATGTGGATCGCCGCGCGCGACCCCGATTCACACGATTTCGCGGTGGCCCAGGGCTGCAATGTGATGGTCACCCCGCTGATGAAGGGGGACGAGGAGGTCGTCGACCTCAAACGCAAGTTCGACACCGCCGTCGCCAACCACCCCGAGGTGCCCCGGCCGGACTTGATGGTGCTGCGGCACACCCATGTTCACGCCGCCGAGGATCCCGATGGATGGCGTCCCGCCGCCGAGGCGATCTCGAAGTTCTATCGCACCTTCGACGCCTGGTTCGGCAATGCGACCACGCCCGTCAACGGATTCCTGGAGCCCAGCCCGGAATCGAAGTTCGCGCAGCGTCCGGAGTTCGAACTGGAGTCCCTGCACCGCACCGCCATGATCGGCACGCCCGCCGAGGTGATCGAGCGGCTGTGCTTCTACCAGGAACTCGGCGTCGACGAGTTCAGCTTCTGGTGCGACAACAGCATGTCGCATGCCGAGAAGCGGGCCTCACTAGAGCTTTTCGTCAAGGAAGTCGTTCCCGCGTTCCAGTAAGGAGTCATTATGACCGCCACCGTCGAGGATGGAGTGCGCCTGCACGCCGTCGATCTGCAGGATGCCCAGCGCCGCGCCGCCGAGCTGCGCGCCGCGACGCCGGGCACCCCGGTGCTGCTCGATCTCGAGGTGCTCATCGACCGCGACACCCGTTCGGCGTTCGCCGCGCTCGACGGCGTATCCACCGGCGGCGCACTGCGCTATGTCGGGACGCCGCACGGGTTGGCCGGCCTGATCGCCGATGTACAGCGCCTCGGTATCGCCGACTACGTGGTGCTCAAACCGCTGGCCGGCAGCCCGGTCGCCGAGCTGATGTTGGCCGAACTACTGGCCTCCTAGACCATCGCGCGGCGGCCGGCCAGGGCGCGGCCCAGGGTCAGCTCGTCGGCGAACTCCAAATCCCCGCCCATCGGCAGGCCCGACGCGATCCTCGTCACCGTCAGGCCCGGGATATCGCGAAGCATGCGCATCAGGTAGGTGGCGGTCGCCTCACCCTCGGTGTTCGGGTCGGTGGCGATGATCACCTCGGCGATGTCGACACCGTCGACCCGTTCGCCGATCCGGTTGAGCAGTTCACGGATCCGCAGTTGGTCCGGTCCCACCCCGGACAGCGGATCCAACGCGCCACCCAGGACGTGATAGCGCCCCCGGAATTCTCGGGTGCGCTCGACGGCCTGGATGTCCTTGGGCTCCTCGACCACGCACACCAGCGACGCGTCACGGCGCGAGTCGTTGCAGATGCGGCAGCGCTGATCGTCTGAGACGTTGCCGCACACGGCGCAGAACGTGACACCGTCGCGGATCCGGCCCAGCACCGCGGTCAGCCGGTCGATATCCGGAGGTTCGACCGACAACAGGTGGAAAGCGATGCGCTGGGCGCTCTTCGGCCCGATCCCGGGCAGCTTGCCGAGCTCGTCGATCAGATCCTGGACCGGGCCTTCAAACACGTGGGCACATCTCAGAACCCCGGCAACTGCAAGCCGCTCATCCCGCCGGCAAGCGGGCCCAGCCGGGTCTGCGCCAGGATGGTCACCTGCTTGGAGGCGTCGGCGATGGCGCCGACGATGAGGTCCTGCAACGTCTCGGGGTCCGCCGGGTCGATGACCTTGGGGTCGATGGCCACCGCGGTGACCTCGCCGCTGCCCTTCATGGTGACCTGCACCAGGCCACCGCCGCCCTGGCCGTGCACTTCCGAGTTGGCCAGCGCCTCCTGCGCCTCCATCAGCGCCTGCTGCACCTGCTGAGCCTGGGCGAGCAGTGCGGACATATCGGGGGGGCCGGGTTCCATGATGAGTTCCTTTTGAGTCCGACTCGAATCTGACACTGCGTGTTGGTTGCGTCCTGGTCTCGACTTGGTTTCGCTCGCGAGCCGACCGCGGTTTGTCCTTCAACACTAGTCTCCACCCCGGTTACGGTGGCGCCGTGCACGTCCCCAACAGCTTGCGTGTCGGCGCCACGGCACTGCTCATCGCCGCCACCGTGTCTTCCGTAACGTCGTCTACGCCCGCCGCCGCCGCTCCGGCGAACATCGCCGGCATGATCGTGTTCCTCGACCCCGGCCACAACGGCGCCAACGATGCGTCCATCAGCCGGCAGGTACCGACCGGCCGCGGCGGTACCAAGGACTGCCAGGCCAGCGGTACCAGCAGCAACTCGGGCTATCCGGAACACAGCTTCAACTGGGACACCACCCTGCGGGTACGGGCAGCACTCACCCAACTCGGCGTGCGCACCGCGATGTCGCGGGGCAACGACGACGCGCTGGGTCCGTGCGTCGACGAGCGCGCCGCCATGGCCAATGCGATCCGCCCGAACGCCATCGTGAGCATCCATGCCGACGGCGGCCCGGCCAACGGCCGCGGCTTCCACGTGCTGTACTCATCGCCGCCGCTGAACACCGCCCAGGCCGGCCCCGCGATCCAGTTCGCGCAGGTCATGCGTGACCAGATCCAGGGTTCGGGAATCCCGCCGGCCAACTACATCGGCTCCGGTGGGCTGGACGCACGTTCGGATATCGCCGGGCTGAACCTGGCGCAGTACCCCTCGATCCTCGTCGAGTGCGGCAACATGAAGAACCCGGCCGACTCGGCACTGATGGAGACCGATTCCGGACGCCAGAAGTACGCCGACGCCATCGTCCGGGGCATCGTCGCCTACCTGGCGTCCGGGGCTGCGCGCTAACCCACGTCGCGGGCTACGCCGCTTCGAGTTCCTTCTTCAGGTTGGCCAGCACCGCGTCCTGGATCTTGCGCAGGCCCAACGGCGCGAACGTCTTCTCGAAGAATCCCTTGACGCCACCGGCACCTTTCCACGACGTCTTGACCGTGACGGTCGATCCGGTGCCGGCCGGGGCCACGGTCCAGTTGGTCACCAACGTGGAGTTGGCGTCCTTCTCGATGACGGTCTTGCCCGCCACGTCGACGGTCGCTTTGATATCGCGCACCCGTGACTCGGTGGCCTGTAGCTTCCAGCTCACGACGGTGCCCGCGCCCTGCCCGCCCTCGAGCACCTGGTAATTGCTGTAGTGCGAGGAGAGGATCTTCGGTCGCACCGTCTGGTAGTCGGCGACTGCGGCGAGCACTGCTTCCGGCGTCGCGTCGATCAACACCGTGTTGGATGCGCTGACCTGTCCCATTCAGAAACTCCCGTGTCATCTATGGGGCGTGCCCCCGTGTGTGCGGTCGCATCGTCGGCGACCGAGGACTAGCGTATATGTGTGTCTGTTGTTGCAACCGACGCGCAGGGGACCCACGCCGCGGGGGTGCAGCGGCTGCTTGACAGTTACCGCGCCATCCCCGCGACGGCCACCGTGCGCCTGAACAAGCCCACGTCCAACCTGTTCCGCTCACGCGCCAAAAGCACCGCAAAAGGTCTGGACACCTCAGGTTTGACCGGTGTCATCGGCGTCGATCCCGACGCCCGCACCGCCGATGTGGCCGGAATGTGCACGTACGAGGATCTGGTGGCGGCCACACTGCCCCACGGGTTGTCACCGCTGGTGGTGCCGCAGCTCAAGACCATCACCCTCGGCGGCGCCGTCACCGGACTGGGTATCGAGTCCGCGTCGTTCCGCAACGGCCTGCCACACGAATCGGTGCTCGAACTCGACATTCTGACCGGGGCCGGGGATATCGTCACCGCGAGCCGAACTCAGTACCCCGATCTGTTTCACGCCTTCCCGAATTCATATGGCACGCTCGGCTACTCGGTACGCCTCAATATCGAGCTCGAACCCGTGAAACCCTTCGTGAGCCTTCGCCACCTGCGATTCCACACGATCGAGGACCTGATCGCGGCCATGGAGCGCATCATCGAGACCGGTGGTTACGACGGCGCACCCGTGGACTACCTGGACGGGGTGGTGTTCAGCGCGCAGGAGAGCTACCTGTGCCTCGGAGTACAGACCGCGACGCCGGGACCGGTCAGCGACTACACCGGCCGGCAGATCTACTACCGCTCCATTCAGCACCCCGAGGGCGAGCAACAGGACCGCCTGACCATCCACGACTATCTGTGGCGATGGGACACCGACTGGTTCTGGTGTTCAAGGGCTTTCGGTGCCCAGCATCCCGTTGCCCGCCGGCTGTGGCCCCGCCGCTTCCGGCGCAGCAGTTTCTACTGGAAGCTGGTCGGTTACGACCAGCGCTTCGACATCGCCGATCGCATCGAGAAGCGACACGGCAGGCCACCGCGGGAGCGGGTGGTGCAGGATGTCGAGGTCCCCCTCGAACGGTGCGCCGAGTACCTGGACTGGTTCTTGGCGCATGTGCCGATCGAACCGATCTGGTTGTGTCCATTGCGTTTACGCGGTGATGACGAGTGGCCGCTGTACCCGATCCGCCCGCACCACACCTACGTGAACGTGGGCTTCTGGTCGTCGGTCCCGGCCGGCGCCACCGAGGGTGAGACCAACAGGCTCATCGAACGCAAGGTGAGCGAACTGGAGGGGCATAAATCCCTCTACTCGGACGCTTTCTACTCTCCGGAGGAGTTCGACGCACTCTACGGCGGCAAGGCCTACCGGACCGCGAAGTTGACCTATGACCCCGATTCCCGGCTGCTCGATCTGTATGCGAAGGCGGTGCAAAGAAAGTGACCACGTACAAAGACCGCGCTGCGGCACCCACCGGTCGGTTCACCCTGGCCGAAATCCTTGAAATCGTCACGGCAGGTGATGTCCCGCTGAAGTTCACCGCGTACGACGGCAGCACCGCCGGTCCCGAGGACGCCGTCGTCGGGCTGGACCTCAAGACGCCGCGGGGCACCACCTACCTGGCCACTTCACCCGGCGAGCTCGGACTGGCCCGGGCTTATGTGTCCGGTGACCTCGACATGCTCGGCGTGCACCCCGGCGATCCGTACGACCTGCTCAGGGCCATGGCCGGCAAGACGGATTTCAAACTGCCGCCGGCCCGCGTGCTGGCCCATATCGTCGCCTCGATCGGCGTGGAACATCTGCTGCCCATCGCCCCGCCCCCGCAGGAGGCACTGCCGCGCTGGCGCCGGCTCGCAGAGGGGTTGCGGCACAGCAAGACCCGAGATGCCGAGGCCATCCACCACCACTATGACGTGTCGAACACGTTCTACGAGTGGGTGCTCGGCCCGTCGATGACCTATACGTGTGCGTGCTACCCGGACGCCGACGCCACCCTGGAGCAAGCCCAGGACAACAAGTACCGGCTGGTGTTCGAGAAGTTGCGCCTCCAGCCCGGTGACCGGCTGCTCGACGTGGGCTGCGGCTGGGGCGGGATGGTCCGCTACGCCGCCAAACACGGGGTGAAAGCCCTCGGTGTCACCTTGTCGGCCGAACAGGCTTCCTGGGCCCAGAAGGCCATCGAAGAGCAGGGCTTGTCCGACCTGGCCGAGGTGCGGCACGGCGACTACCGGGATGTGCGCGAATCGAATTTCGACGCGGTGTCCTCGATCGGGCTGACCGAGCACATCGGGGTGGCCAACTACCAGTCGTACTTCCGGTTCCTGCAGTCCAAGATGCGGCCCGGAGCGCTCCTGCTCAACCACTGCATCACCCGGCCGGATAACCGGACGGGTCCGCACGCAGGCGGATTCATCGACCGGTACGTCTTCCCCGATGGCGAACTCACCGGGTCGGGGCGCATCATCACCGAAGCCCAGGACGTCGGCCTCGAAGTGGTCCACGAGGAGAACCTGCGTGAGCACTACGCGATGACGCTGCGCGACTGGTGCCGCAATCTGGTCGAGCACTGGGATGAGGCCGTCGCCGAGGTCGGGCTGCCCACCGCGAAGGTGTGGGGTCTGTACATGGCCGGGTCACGCTGGGGCTTCGAATCGAACGTTGTTCAGTTGCACCAGGTTCTGGCCGTCAAATTGGATGAACGGGGCGGCAACGGTCTGCCGCTGCGTCCGTGGTGGACTCCCTGAGTTCCCACTCGTTTCGCGTCGGCTAACCCTTGTCGATCCGGCGCGCGCCGAGTTCGGTCTGCAGCAGCTCGATCGCCACTTCCTCCGGGTCGCGGCGCACCACCTCGGAGGTGTCGCTGTTCGCCTCGGCGAGCATGCGTTCCTCTTCGGCCTGCGGATCGGGCGCGGCGGGCGCCGGGCCCGCGGCCGGCACGGTCTCACCGGTGTCCGGCACACACCGGATCTGCCAGTCGACACCGAGCGCATCCTTGATCGATTCCCGGATGATCTCGGCGTTCTTCGTCTCCCCGAGGCGCTTCACGAGTGACTGCGCCGGGTGGCTGAGCACCAGCGTGTCACCGTCGACGGTGCGCACGATGGCATCGGCCAACATGGCGTTGACCGCCTTACTACGGCCGTTGACCTTCTCCCGCACCGTGTTCCACATGCTGCGGACGGCGGCCGCGTCGGGCTGACCGACCGCGGCGGCCACCGTCTGCGGGGCAACCGGGGTCGGTGCGGGTGGCGGGGTCGGTGCGGGTGATGGGGCCGGCGCGGGTGGCGGCGCGGGCGCGCGCACCGGCTCAGGTTCCGGAGCAGGTTCGGGTTCGGGGGCCGGTGCGGGGACGGGTACCGGTCGCGCCACGGGGGCGGGCTCGGGTGCGGGTGGCGCGGGCTCGGGCGCGGGCGGCTCGGACTCGGTGCGACTGGGGCGGACGAACTGCCGGGTCGCCGGAGCAGCCGGCGCGGAGTTCAGTTCATTGCTGGGGACCGAGACGTCCAACCGTGTCTCGATGCGCTCGATACGTTGCAGCAGCGCCGCTTCGGTATCGCTGGCCGACGGCAGCAGTAGCCGGGCACAGACCACCTCGAGCAGCAGGCGGGGCGCCGTCGCTCCGCGCATCTCGCCCAGCCCGGCGTGCACCACCTCCGCGTAGCGGGCGAGCGTCGCCGAGCCCAGCCGGGCGGCCTGCTCCCGCATACGCTCCAGCACATCGGCCGGCGCGTCGACGACTCCGCGGTCGGCGGCATCGGGCACCGCCTGCAGCACGATCAGGTCGCGGAACCGTTCCAGCAGGTCGGTGGCGAAGCGGCGCGGATCGTGTCCGGCGTCGATGACCGATTCCACCGCACCGAACAATGCGGCGGCGTCCCCCGCGGTGAGTGCGTCGACCGCGTCGTCGATCAGCGCGACGTCGGTGGCACCCAGCAGCGCCAACGCCCGCTGGTAGACCACCCGGTTACCGTCGGCGCCGGCCACCAACTGGTCGAGCACCGACAGGCTGTCCCGGGGCGAGCCGCCCCCGGCACGAATGACCAACGGGTACACGGCGTCATCGACTGTCACGCCCTCGTCCCGACAAATCCGCTCCAGCAGGCCGCGCATGGTCTTGGGGGCCAACAGCCGGAACGGATAGTGGTGGGTGCGCGATCGGATGGTCGGCAGCACCTTCTCCGGCTCGGTGGTCGCGAAGACGAAGATCAGGTGATCCGGCGGCTCCTCGACGATCTTGAGCAGCGCGTTGAACCCCGCGGTGGTGACCATGTGCGCTTCGTCGACGATGAAGATGCGGTAGCGAGACTGGGCCGGCGCGTAGAACGCACGGTCGCGCAGTTCGCGGGTGTCATCGACACCGCCGTGGCTGGCCGCGTCGAGCTCGACGACGTCGACATTGCCCGGACCGTTCGGCGCCAGCGCCACACAGGAGTCACACGTCCCGCACGGTGTCGGTGTCGGGCCGTGCTCACAGTTGAGCGAGCGGGCCAGGATGCGCGCCGACGACGTCTTGCCGCAGCCGCGCGGCCCCGAGAACAGGTAGGCGTGGTTGATACGGCCGGCCGACAGTGCCGTGGACAACGGTGCGGTGACATGCTCCTGCCCGACGACCTCGGCGAAGCTTGCGGGTCGGTACTTCCGGTAGAGCGCCACGGTCAGCAGGCTACCGAGAAGGTGCGACTAATCACGAGCCAGCAGCGACTCGGTGGCCGCGAGCAGCGCACACGTCGACAAACCATCGATCGCCTCGCGCAGATCCGACTCGCCCGGAAAGGTGGGGGCGATCCGAATGTTCTTGTCCTCGGGGTCTTTTCCGTAGGGGAACGACGCACCCGCCGCGGTGACGGCGATGCCCGCGTCCTTGGCCAGCGCGACCGTCCGCTTCGCCGTGCCGGGCCATACGTCCAGGCTGACGAAATAGCCGCCCTTGGGGTCGGTCCAGGAGGCGATCTTGGACTCCCCGAGCCGGTTCTCCAGGATCTCGGCGACCAGTGCGAACTTCGGTGCCAGCAGTTCGCGGTGGCGCTGCATGTGCAGGCGGACCCCGTCGGCGTCCCCGAAGAACTTCAGGTGGCGCAGCTGATTGACCTTGTCCGGGCCGATCGTCTTCTTGCCCGCGTGCTGCAGGTACCAGGCGATGTTGCCCAGCGAACCAGCGAAGAAGCTGACCCCGGCCCCGGCGAAGGTGATCTTCGACGTCGAGGCGAACACCAACGGGCGATTGGGGTTTCCGGCCGCGGCCGCCAACCCGAGCACATCGACCTGCCGGGTGAATTCCCCGGTGAGGGTGTGCACCGCGTAGGCGTTGTCCCAGAACAACCGGAAATCCGGGGCCGCGGTCTTCATCTGGACCAGCCGCCGGACGACCTCCCAGGAGTAGGTGGCGCCGGTCGGATTGGAGAACACGGGCACACACCACATGCCCTTGATCGCCGGATCGGCGGCGACCAGTTCTTCGATCAGGTCGACGTCCGGGCCGTCCTCGCGCATCGGCACCGCGACCAACTCGATGCCGAAGCTCTCGGTGATCGCGAAATGCCGGTCGTAGCCCGGCGCCGGGCAGAGGAACTTGATACCGGTACTCGCCCGGTCCTCGATCCAGGGCCGCGGGGAGTCCACCCCGCCGTGCAGCAGCGAGAACACCACCGCGTCGTGCATGAACTCCAGGCTGGCGTTGTTGCCCGCGATCAGGTTCGGCACCGCGATCCCGAGCAGTTCGCCGAAGATGGCCCGCAGTTCCGGCAGGCCGTGCAGGCCGCCGTAGTTGCGGGTGTCCGTCCCGTCGGCATCCCGATAGGAATCGGGTCCCGGCAACGCCAGCAGGCCGTTGGACAGGTCGAGTTGCTCCGGCGCCGGTTTACCGCGGGTCAGGTCGAGCGCCAGCCCCTTGGCCCGCAGCGCGGAGTAGTTCTGCTGCTGCAAGTCGTGCTGGGCGACCAGTTCGTCACGGCCGAGGGACTCAAACGACACTGTGGGCCTTTCAAAGCCGTGCATACACAGGGTTGCCTAGATGGACAGTCCACACAGACATGTCGACGCAGACACATCCACACAAACATAAGGGGACCCCGCGCACCCGCCAGAGCCCATTGACCCTTGCTGCCTTCCGGCCCTGGGGGAGTTCACAGGATGGACGCCGCGCGGGGTCCGGAGAACGAGTGTAGTCCCCCGCCCTGGGGCGGAGCGGAGCGACCGGGGATCGGCTTCCAGGGGCCTGACCGACCCGGGCTGGTCGGGCGCCCCGGGTTGGTCGGCTACCATGGCCGACGGAGGATTCGCCTAGTGGCCTATGGCGCTCGCCTGGAACGCGGGTTGGGTTAATAGCCCTCAGGGGTTCAAATCCCCTATCCTCCGCGCTCGGGTCCGGGGCGCGACCAGCGATTGTCGCCAGATGATCAGCGGGTCGCGCCCCGGCCCTCAGACCCAAGGAGGACCATGCGGCGTGGGATCGCGGTGCTGTGGCACGCATCGTCTCTGATCCTTGCGGCGGCGCTCTACTTCTTCTTCGTCCTGCCCCGCTGGTTTGAGCTGACCGGCGAGTGGCCGCACACCCTCGGCACCGTGATGCGCATCGTGTGCGGCGTCCTGGTGGCGCTCAGCGCACTGCCGGTCGCCCTCACCTGGTCGCGCACCCGTAAGCCGGAGCTGGGGACGCCGTCCCTGGCCCTGTCGCTGCGGGTCTGGTCGATCGGGGCGCATGTGCTGGCCGGCCTGCTCATCGCGGGCGCCGGCATCAGCGAGATCTGGCTGAGTCTCGACACCGCAGGGCAGTGGCTGTTCGGCATCTACGGCGCCGCGGCCGCGATCGCCCTGCTGGGCGCGTTCTCCTTTTACCTGGCTTTCGTGGCCGAGCTGCCCCCGCCGCCGCCGAAGCCGGTCAAGATCAAAGCGGACAGGCGCAGCCGCGGCGGTGCCGATGAGGAGATTTCGGCCACACCGGACGAAGCCGGCGCGTCCGAGGACACCGAGACCGCCGAAGACACTGAAGAAACCTCGGACACCCAGGACTCCGACGAGACGGCTGCGGATTCCGTCGCCGGTAACGCGGGTGGCGACGATACCGATACCGAAACCGAGGCCAGTGGCAGCAAGCTGCGCAACCGCAGGCCTGCCGGGAAAGCACGGCGTGGCCGGACGCGGGGCGGGATAGCCGTCGAAGACTGAGCGCCTGCGTGTCGCTGCATCGACAGTTTCCGGTTGCACCGTCAATATTGAGGGAATACCTCTGACGCTCCGGAAGGCGGCGAATGCGCAGGTTCCACTTTCACCGGTGGTTTGCGATCCTGGTCGCCACGCTGCTGGCCTTCCTGGCGGCCGCCCCCGCAGCCGCCGCCCCCAATGATCTGTCCGGCGCGATCGCGGCGGTCGAGCCCTCCGTGGTGCGCATCGACACCACGGTCGACTACCAGCATGTGATGGGGACCGGCACCGGCATCGTCCTCGACCCGAACGGGCAGGTCCTGACGAACTACCACGTGATCCAGGGTGCGGACACCATCAATGCGATGGTGGGCGGACGGCCCTTTGCGGCCGATATCGTCGGATTCGATCGCCGCCGGGATATCGCGGTGATCCAGTTGCGGGGTGCGGGCGGTCTGCCGGTCACGCCGCTGGGTGATTCCGCCCAGCTGTCCATCGGCGACCCGGTCGTGGCCCTGGGCAATGCCCGCGGCACGGGCGCACCTCTGACCCAGGAAACCGGCACCATCAGTGCCTTCGGGCGGACCATCAGCGCCGCGGACGAGCTCACAGGATCGTCGAATCAGATGACCGGCTTGTTCGAGATCGCCGCCCCTGTGCGGGCCGGGGACTCGGGTGGACCGGTGGTCAACGGCGCCGGACAGGTCGTCGGCATCACCACGGCCGCCTCGGTGAACTTCAGGATGGGCCCCGGCGGCGAAGGGTTCGCGATCCCGATCAACGACGCATTGGCGATCGCCAACCAGATCCGCGCGGCCACTCCGTCGGACACCGTGCACATCGGACCGCCGACACTGCTGGGGGTTGGCGTGAGCACGGCCGAGCAACATGAGGCGTTTCCGGGCGTGATCGTGCACGAGGTGTTGCGCGGTGGACCCGCCGAGCAGGCCGGACTGGTCAACGGTGACGTGATCCTGACCCTGGACGGCACACAGCTCGATTCGGCGACCGAGCTGACCGCTGTGCTGGACCGGCACTATCCGGGCGACGTGATCACAGTGACGTGGATCGACCGAGCGGGTCAGCACCAGACCGGGAAAGCGACGCTGACTGCCGGCGACTGAGCGCCGAGACGCCGCGACACGCCCGCACGAGGTGTAGCCACAGCTATTTTCCAAAAACCTTTACGCAATTTTCGGACGCGTCATTTGAGTGCGTTCAGCGTTGCTCGCGCAAGCATCGGCGACAAAATGTGACGTATTCGTCAAAATTGCCATTGCTCTCGCCCTCGGCGTGATTCCTGTGGCACTGTGAACCCGTCCGCGCCACATCGTTGTCGGTAGCGTCAAAAATCGACTCGTCGATCTTCACCACTCCCTTCGCCCGGTAGCCGACGCATCGGGTGAGCGACTCGCACGGATTCGCACACCCGGGGATCGCTACGAGCAAAGAAGTGGCGTGACCCACAGGATCACACCACTTACGGCGACCCCGCGCCTGCCGGGCGGGGTCATCCTCGTATGCACTCGAGTCGAACCGATGTGATCTTGAAATCGGCACTGCCATAGGACCTTTCATCCACAACGCGGAACGTCCCGCACACTGGCGGTAACACCGCCTCATGGCAGAATTCCTCACCCGCCCGATTCGCAACCGAGTGCACGCAAGCCCGCGAATTTTCGTCCGCACCCGCGCCGGCACGCGGGGTCGGCCTCACCGGATCGCCGCCTGCCGCCGCGGGTTGGACGAACGTGGATCCGGCCGGCCGGCCGGCGGACGGGACGGGTGCATCCGGGACATCGCCGACTGCGGAGCCGGGTCCATCTCGGGCCGCCCCGCAAAACGCCTCCGCAGGCTTGGCCAGCTCGCTCACGTGCGCCCAGGTGGTTGCCTGGGCAACAGGCGACCCCGTTGCTGGAAGTTCGCTGAAGGCCGCTGACCTGGTAATTGTCGCGTCTGAGGGCGCCGCGCAGGCCTTTCCCATGCCGCCACTCGGCGTTACATTTGCACTAACGACCTGCGGTCCGCAGCTGTGCATGAAGCAACAGCCCGCCCCGCTGGCAAGGGGGAGACATCGTGGTCCAAACCGTCATAGCGGCCTACCTCATCGGCTGGGCACTCAGTGCAGTGGTCATCTACATGGCCAGCCGGCATATGGGGTCCAAGTACGAGCCGGTGCCGCACCAGTTCGCGCTCAGCGCCGGAGCCGGAGCACTCTGGCCGCTGCTGATCCTCGGCGCCGTCGAGTTCAGCTCGGTCGCCGCCGCCTCGAGCGCGGCCTCGCACGTGGAATCCGTCGACGGCAGTTCCCACCTTCTGGTGAGCGCGACGGTCGTACCGCTGCGCTGAGTATCCGCGGGACCTACTCCCCGACCGGGTTCCCGTCCGCGTCCCAGTGCGCAGCAACCTTCTTACTGGGCTGCACACGGGGAGGTTCACCCGGCATCTTCGGATAGCTCGGTGGGTAGGGCAGATCAGCCAGCCCACGTTCCTCGTCGGTACGCACCATCTCCAGCAGCGGCTGCAGCGAATGCGGCGTGTCGTCGATATCCGCCCAGGGATCGTCGCGCTGGGCCACCAGGGCCGCAACCGTCGCGATGGTGTAGTCGTCGGGGTCGGCGTCGGCCAGCTCAGCCCAGGTGAGCGGCATCGACACCGTGGCGATCGGGGTCTTGCGTACCGAATAGGCCGAAGCGAAGGTGCGGTCCCGGGCGTTCTGGTTGTAATCGATGAAGAGCCGCTTGCCACGCTCTTCTTTCCACCACGAGGTGGTCACCGCGTCGGGAGCGCGGCGTTCCACCTCCCGAGCCAAGGCAATACCGGCCCGGCGCACCGCGATGAAATCCCAGTCGGGCTTGATCCGGATGAACACGTGTACACCCCGCCCGCCCGAGGTCTTCGGATACCCGACGTAGCCGAGCTCGTCGAGGACCGGTTTGAGCACCTCGACGGCGATCCGGCGGGCATCGGCGAAGTCGGTGCCCGGCTGCGGATCGAGATCCACCCGTAGCTCGTCGGGATGCTCGGTGTCCGGGCACCGGACCTGCCACGGATGCAACGTCACCGTGCCCATCTGGGCGGCCCAGATGATCGCGGACGGGTGGGTGACCTTCAAGGCGTCCGCGGTCCGCCCGGACGGGAAGGTCACTGTGCAGGTCTGCAGGTAGTCGGGATGTTTCTGCGGGATGCGCTTCTGGTAGATCTCCTCGCCCTCGATGCCGTCGGGAAAACGCTGCAGATGCGTGGGCCGGTCCCTCAAGAGCGCGACCATCCGGTCGGCCACGGCCAGGTAATGGTCGACGACATCGCGCTTGGTGTAGCCCGGCTCGGGGAAGTACACCTTGTCGGGGCTGGTCAGCCGGACGGCAACACCGTCGACGTCGAGTTCTTCCGCGGGAGTGGCCATCAACCCATTCTCCCGTCGCTTCGCTCGCCCCGGTCCTCCAGGACGTCGTGCAGGTCGTAGATCAGCGGGGTGTCCAACTGCGCGAAGGTGCAACTCGAGGGTTCGCGGTCCGGCCGCCAGCGCAGGAATTTCACCGCATGCCGGAATCGCTGCCCATGGGAGGCACTGCCCTCCATCTGGTCATAGGCCACCTCGCACACCCGCTCGGGGCGTACGGGGATCCAGCGTTTGTCCGCCGCGGAGTTCCACCGGCTGGGGTCACCGTCCCGTGCATCGCCGTCGCGCAGCGGCTCCAGCTCGGCCAGCAGCGTCAGCCGATCCTTGGCGGTGAACGAGGCGGCACCGCCGACCATCAGCAGTTCACCGTCATCGCGATACAGCCCGAGCAGGATGGAGCCGACGCCCGCGCCGCTCTTGTGGATCCGGTACCCGAGCGCCACGCAGTCGGCATCACGGTGGTGTTTGATCTTCACCATCTCGCGCTTGCCCGGCAGGTACGGCCCCTCCAGACGCTTGGCGATCACACCGTCCAGCCCGGCGCCTTCGAAGGTGTCCAGCCACTCGGCGCCGACGGCGGGATCGGCGGTGGTGCGGGTGACATGGCACCACTTCTTCTGCCCGTCCTTCTCCGGGATCGCCGCCAGCAGTGCCGCCCGACGGTCCCGAAACGGCTCGGCGAGCAGCGAGCGGTCACCGAGAGCCAACGCATCGAAACCGATGAAATGCGCCGGGGTCTGCTCGGCCAGCATCATGATCCGGCTGGCCGCCGGGTGGATGCGCTGGCTCAACGACTCCCAGTCCAACCGCACGCGTCCGTCGATCTCTCGGGGCACGACCACTTCGCCGTCCAGCACGCACCGGTCGGCGAGTTCGTCGCGCAGCGCATCGAGCAGCTCGGGAAAGTACCGGCCGAGTTCTTTCCCACTACGCGACTGCAGGACCACCTCGTCCCCGTCTCGAAAGGCCAGCGCCCGGAAACCATCCCACTTCGGCTCATAGGACCAGACCCCGGCCTCGTCGGGCACGTTCACGGCCGCCTTGGCCAGCATCGGCTCGACGGGCGGCAGCACGGGTAGATCCACGGTTCCCATACTCGTGCAGACCGCCGAGCGCGGGCAATGTCATCGCCGGCCGCTCAGATCCGCAGCAGGGCCTCCGCGTTGCCGTGCCCGATGGCGTGACGCTGGTCTTCGGTGAGGTCCGCCTCCTGCAGGAACGTCGATACGTTGTCACGCACGACGTAGGGGAAGTCCTCGGAATGGATGATCCGGTCGGCACCGACTGCTCCGACGACGAAGTCCAGCTGGTGCTGGTTGTACATGCCCGACGGGGTCACCCACACGTGGTCGCGGTAGTAGGCACTGACCGGGCGCACGAGGTTCCCCACCCAGGCGAACGTCTCGTCAAGTCGGTCCAGCCAGAACCCCAGCACCTCGGCCCAGTGCCCGCTGAGCACCTTGAGACCGGGATGTCGATCGAAGGCCCCGGACAAAATCAGCCGCAACACATGGATACCGGCCTCGGCGTGCCAGCCGAACGCCGGCCCCGCGAACATGAATTGCGCCGCGGTGGACCAGTCCCCGGCGTAGTAGGCCTGGGTCACCCCGTTGGGCGGCATCCCGGGATGGATGTAGATCGGTAGGTCGACCTCTGCGGCCGCGGCGAGCACCGGGTCGAACCGCGGATCGTCGAGGAACCTACCGCCACACGTTCCCGCGATCAGGGCGCCGACGAAACCGAGTTCGGTCACGCAGCGCCGAAATTCGCCGGCGGCCGCCTCCGGATCGTGGAGCGGGATGGTGGCGAACCCCCGAAAACGATCCGGGTGCCGCGAGATCTATTCGGCCAGATCGTCATTCACCTTGCGGCACAGGTCAACCGCTTCCGGATGATCCAGAGCGCTCGGGCTGTTCGCCCCGTGCGACACCACCTGTACATCGATGCCCACCTGGTCCATGTGCTCGAGCCGGGGGCCATCGAGGCGTTCCGCGGATTCCCGGTCGGGCGAGAACCGTTGCAGGAACTCCCCAAAGCCGGCATCCGGCGGGGTGGGTGGCGGACCGCTCAGTTCCCCCACCCTGGCGATCGCCTCCGGATGGTGGAAGTGTTCCTCGACGGTGACCACCCGCATGCCGGCTACCCTACGACCGCATCCTGTGAGGTCTCCCGCGGTGTCGGCCAGGGCGCCGGCACCGGGCGCGGGCGCACCCGCAGCGGCCACCAGAACCAGCGGCCGAGCAACGCGGCCAGCGACGGGGTCATCAACGAGCGGACCACCAGGGTGTCGAACAGCAAGCCCAGACCGATGGTGGTGCCGACCTGTCCGATCACGATCAGATCGCTGACGGCCATCGAGATCATCGTGAAGGCGAACACCAGTCCCGCAGCGGTGACCACCGATCCGGTGCCGGCCATGGACCGAATGATCCCGGTGCGCAGACCCGCGTGGATCTCCTCCTTCATCCGGGACACCAACAGCAGGTTGTAGTCGGCCCCGACGGCGAGCAGCACGATGACCGACATCGGAAGCACCATCCAGTGCAACGGGATACCGACCAGGTGCTGCCAGATGAGCACCGAGAGTCCGAACGATGCTCCGAGACTCAGGACCACGGTGCCGACGATGACGGCCGCGGCCGCGACCGCGCGGGTCAGCACCACCATGATCAGGAAGATCAGGATCAGGGAGGCGACCGCCGCGATGAGCAGGTCGTAGTCCGCGCCGGTCTGCATGTCCTTGTACATGGCAGCGGTGCCTCCGACGTAGACCGTCGAGCCCTCCAGCGGGGTGCCCTTGATGGCGTCGGCGGCCGCGATCTTGAGCGGTTCGATATGCGAGGTGCCTTCCTCGCTCAGCGGATCACCCTGATGAAAGACGGTGAACCGCACGGCATGTCCGTCGGGTGACATGAACAGCTTGATACCGCGCTGGAAGTCGGCCGTACCGAACGCCTCCGGCGGCAGATAGAAGTTGTCGTCGTTGCGCGACGCGTCGAACGCCTGTCCCATCGCCGTCTGGTTGTTCTGGTTGGCGATGTTCTGATCCTGCTGGGCCTTCTGCGCCTGGTACTGGTTGAGCAGGTACTGCTTCTGGTTCTTCATCGTCTGGATCATCGCGGGCATCACGGCGGCCATCTGCGGTGTCAGCTCAGCCATCCGGTTCAGATCGGGCACGATGTCCTGGAAGTCGTCCGACATCTTGTTGATGCCGTCCAGCGCGTCGAAGATCGACCGGACCGACCAGCACATCGGGATGTCGTAGCAGTGCGGCTCCCAGTAGAGGTAGTTGCGGATCGGACGGAAGAAGTCGTCGAAGTCGGCGAGATGGTCACGCACATCGTTGATATCGGTCGAGGTGGTACCCATCTTGTCGGCCATCCTGCGGGTCACCTCGGCCAGCTGCAGCGTGATGCGGTAGAGCTGCTCCTGCGAGTCGATGCTCGTCTGCATCTCGTTGGCCTGCTTCAACGTATTGTCCAGCACGGTCTGCTGGTAATCGTTGTTCATCAGAGTGCTTGTGCCGCTTTGGCTCATCGAGTACGCCAGGGAGGCATGCTCGATCGGCTTGCCGTCCGGTCGGGTGATGGTCTGTACCTGGGCGATACCGTGTACGCGCACCATCGCCTTGGCGATCTTGTCGATGATGAGGAAGTCAGCAGGGTTGCGCAGATCGTGATCCGCCTCCACCATCACCAGTTCCGGGTTCATCTTCGCTTCGGAGAAGTGCCGAGTGGCCGCGGCCATACCGACATTCGCCGGGATATCGGCAGGCAGGAAGATCCGGTCGTTGTAGGTGGTGTGGTAGCCGGGCAGTGTCAGGAGGCCGACGAGGGCAAGCACCACGGCCATCACCAGCACCGCGCCGGGCCACCGGACGATGCCCGCACCGATGCGGCGCCAGCCGCGAGCGCGGTCCATCCGCTTGGGGTCCAACACCTTCCCGAATCGGGTGACGAGCGAGATGAGCGCGGGACCCATGGTGAGTGCGGCGGCGACCACGATCGCCATACCGATGGACAGCGGAATGCCCATGGTCTGGAAGTACGGCAACCGGGTGAAATGCAGGCACAGCATGGCGCCCGCGATGGTCATGCCGGACGCCAGCACCACATGGGCGGTGCCGTGAAACATGGTGTAGTAGGCCGATTCCTTGTCCTCACCGGCGCGTCGCGCCTCCTGATATCGGCCTATCAGGAAGATGGCGTAGTCGGTGGCCGCGGCGATCGCCAGCGTCACCACCATGTTGGTGGCGAAGGTGGTGAGTCCGAACACGTTGTGGTAGCCCAGGAATGCGATGATTCCGCGCGCCGAGGACAGCCCGACCACGACCATGAACAGCGTGATGAGCACCGTGACGATGGAGCGGTAGACGATCAACAGCATGACCGTGATCACGGCGAACGTCAGCATCTCGATCGTCTCCATGCTGGCGTCACCGACGGCGTTCTGGTCCGTGGTGGTGGCGGCCGGCCCGGTCACGTAAGCCTTGACACCGTTGGGTGCCGGGGTGTTGTTGACGATGTCACGGACGGCGCCGACGGATTCGTTGGCCAGCGCCTCGCCCTGGTCACCCGCGATGTACACCTGCACGTAGGCGGCTTTGCCATCGATGCTCTGCGCACCGGCCGCGGTCAGGGTGTCGCCCCAGAAATCCTGCACGTGCTGAACGTGTTTGGTGTCCGCGCGGAGTTTGCGAACCATCTCGTCGTAGAACGTGTGCGCGTCGGCGCCCAACTTGTCCTGACCTTCCAGGACGATCATCACCGAGCTGCTGGTGTCGTACTCGTCGAACACCTTGCCGACGTGCTTGGTGGCGATCAGCGCGGGTGCGTCGTTGGGGCTCATCGACACCGCGCGCATCTTGCCGACTTCTTCGAGCTGGGGCACCACGGTGTTCAGCAGCCCGACGATGACGAGCCAGCCCAGCACGATCGGGATGGCGAAGGCCCGGATGAACCGGGGCAACCAGGGCCGGGCGGCGTGCCGCGCAGGCGGGAGAGCCTCGGTCGGGGTGTCGTCGGTAAAGGTCGTCATGCTGCCTTCACCAGGCAGAACGTCGCGGCATTCACGCCTTGTGCCGTCCTCTCGTCTTTGACCTCGCCGTCGACGGTGACGCGGCAGCCGATCGAACTGCCGTCGCCCTGGGCGAGGAGATTGGGCTGGACGGACGGGATGGTCGTCTCCAGCCGGATGGACCAGGGCAGCGGCGCTTCGGCGCGCTGCGGTAGCCCCTTGAGATCCGTGTAGTTGATGGTCGCCGTGGTTCCCGTGCCGAAGACCTCGTACACGACGACCTTCGGGTTGAACTTCTCGGCGGTATCCGACCCCACCGGAGTCACCACCGCTCCATCAGAACCGAAGACCGATCGCAGGTGGGTAACGCTCAGCACGCCGACCGCCAGGGCCACCACCATGAGAGCGGGCAGCCAGATGCGCTTGAGTACCGCAATCAAGGTCAAGCCTTTCCACGAATGACAGCCGCAGGTCAGGCGACGACGGATGACCTAGGAAGGCAATCTAAGTGTCTAAGTGGATAGAGTCAATCCACTTATTGGCATACGTAAGGCACGTCACTAATGTGGGTCGCGTGATTGACAAACCATGCCGGGTGCTGCGCAAGGACGCGGAGCGTAATCGGCAGCGCGTCCTTGAGGCGGCGCGCGAACTGTTCGCCGAGCGCGGACTCGAAGCCACCCTCAACGACGTGGCCCACTACGCCCACGTGGGCGTGGGCACCGTCTACCGCAGATTCGCGACCAAAGAGGATCTCCTCGACGCGATCTTCGAGGACAGCATCGACCAGATCGTCAGTTTCGCCGAAGATGCCTTCCGCCATGAAAATTCATGGGAAGGCTTCGTGTGGTTCGTCGAGCATCTGTGTGAACTGACCGCCACCGACCGAGGCCTGCGTGAGATGGTCTACAGCAAGGCCTACGGCGGCTACCGGGTCGAGTGCGCGAAGCTGCGACTCGACCCGCCGATCTCCAAGCTGGTGGAGCGCGCCCGCAAGGACGGACACCTGCGGCCCGATATCGAGTCCACCGACATGCCGATCATCAGCCTGCTCGCGGGCACCGTCAGTGAATGGGCAGGGCATGTCGAGCCTCAGCTGTGGCGCCGCTACGTGGCGCTGCTGCTGGACGGGATGCGCCACCGGGAGGGTCGGCCGGAGTTGGCCGTCGACGCTCTCGGGGAAGAGCAGATGGACGCCGCCATGCGCGGTTGGCATCCGGCGGGAAACTGCTAGTCCAATCCGGCTAGTCCAAACCGGAGATGATGCTCCGCAGGTCGATTGCCGTGGGTTGCTCCAACTGAGCGAAGGTACAGGACCCGGGATCGCGATCCGGCCGCCATCGATTGAATTGAGCTGTGTGCCTGAATCTTTCGCCTTCCATATAGTCGTAGCGCACCTCCACCACCCGCTCGGGCCGAAGCGGGACGAACGACAGATCCTTGGCCCCGCCCCCCGCGTTCCACCTGGAGCCACCCCCGTGCCGGCGCGCGAGCTCCGGGTCCGCCGCCACCTGAGCCGCCCAATTCCACGGATGTCCATCGAACGTGGTGACCAGCGGCTGCAGTTCGGTCAGGAGCCGGCGCCTGGTGGCCATCGGGAAGGCTCCGATCACCCCGACCGATGCCAGGCTCCCATCCGCCTTGTAGAGACCCAGCAGCAGTGAGCCGACGGCATCGGTGCCGGATTTGTGCAGACGATAGCCGGCCACCACGCAATCGGCCGTGCGCTGATGCTTGATCTTGAACATCACCCGCTTGTCCGGGAGGTAGCCGATCGACGCCGGTTTGGCGATGATCCCGTCCAGCCCGGCGCCCTCGAACTCCGTGAACCACCGCTGCGCCGTAGCCATATCGGTGGTCGCCGGGGTGAGGTGGAAGCGCGGGCCGGCCTGACGCATCAGTTTCTCCAGACGCGCACGACGTTCCCCGAACGGGTGCCCCATGAGGTTCTCCGCACCGACCGCCAGCAGATCGAACGCGATGAACGAGGCCCTGGTCTTGGCGGCCAGGAGCTGGACCCGGCTGTCCGCCGGATGGATACGTTGTTGTAGCGCTTCGAAATCGAGCCCAGCCTTCGTGGCGACGACGATCTCTCCGTCGAGCACGCAATTGTCCGGTAGTTCACGTCTGGCCGCCTCGACGAGCTCCGGGAAGTACCGGGTCAGCGGCCGCTCATTGCGGCTGCCGAATACGACGTCGTCGCCGTCGCGGAAGCAGATCGATCGGAAACCGTCCCACTTAGGTTCGTAGATCGCATCCGGCGGGATCGCGGTGACCGCTTTGGCCAGCATCGGCTTGATCGGCGGCACCACTGGCAAGGTCATACGCCGAACAGTAAATCACTTGACCTCAACAGAGGTTGATGTTGAAAGCTGTACTCATTCCAGTGAGGAGGCACCCATGCGACAGATCCGCGCCGACCTGTGGGAAACCAGCACCGAACGCCCGATGCCCGGAATCTCCACCCACGCCTACCTGTGTACCGGGGGCGACACCGGCAACCTGCTGTTCTACAGCACCGATACCGACGACGATTTCGGCGAGTTCGACGCCCTCGGCGGCGTGGCACACCAGTACCTGTCGCATCGCCGCGAGGCCGGCCCGATGCTGCGCTCGATCAGCGAGCGGTACGCGGCCCAGCTGCACGCGCCGGCGGCCGAACTGCTCGATATCGGCATGCACGCTCATGTCGATGTCCCCGTCGGCAGCCGGCATGTCGACCGCAACGGTATCGAGGTGATCCCGACGCCCGGACACTCGCCCGGCAGTACCTGCTACCTGGTGCCCGGCGCCTACGGCCAGAGTTATCTGTTCACCGGGGACACCATCGTGCAGGACGCCGACGGCAGCTGGATACCGGGCTATATCCCAGCGCTCAGCGAGGCACAGTCACTGTCACGCAGCCTGCGGGTGCTCGCCGGTCTACACCCGGACCTGGTGATCACCAGCGCATACCCCGGCCGTTCCGGGGTGCACGCGCCCGGTGCGCGACGTTGGGCCGAATGCGTCGAGCAGGCCCAGGAGCGGCTGGCACGGGTGGCGTGATCTAGTTTGGCGCTCATGACAGGAGCCGGCCGGTTTGCGCCCAGCCCGTCCGCCGACCTGCACATCGGCAATCTCCGCACGGCGATCCTGGCCTGGCTGTTCGCCCGGTCGACCGGCCGGCGCTTCCTGCTGCGGATCGAGGATCTCGATGACCGCACCTTCAGCGATGTGGCGGCCCGCCAGGTTGCCGACCTGGCGGCCATCGGCGTGACGTGGGATGCGCCGCCGGAGTATCAGACAACCCACCAGGACCGCTACGACGCCGTCATCGCCGATCTGACCGCGCGTGGCCTGGTGTACGAATGTTATTGCAGCAGAAAGGATATCCTTCAGGCGCCGCGCGCCCCGCATGCACCCGAAGGAGCATATCCGGGCACCTGCCGGGACGCGCCTCGCCGCACACATCCGGACCGGTCACCCGCACTGCGGCTGCGCAGCGACACCTCCTCCTACACCGTCACCGACCTGCTTTATGGCGAATACACCGGAGTGGTAGACGATTTCGTGCTGCGCCGCGGAGACGGGGTGCCCGCCTACAACCTCGCCGTGGTGGTCGACGATGCCGCCCAGGGCGTCGATCAGGTGGTGCGCGGTGACGACCTGCTGTCCTCGTCGCCGCGGCAGGCGTATCTGGCCGCGCTGCTCGGCTTTGCGGCACCGATGTACGCGCACGTGCCACTGGTGCTCAACGCCGAAGGCAAACGGCTGGCCAAACGCGACGGTGCGGTCACGCTCGCCGACATCGGCGTGGGGCGCGTATTGCATGAGATCGCGGTATCGCTGGGGTACACGGCCACCACACCGGACGGCATGCTGGACCAGTTCGACCCCGCTGCGCTACCCACCCGGCCCTGGATATATCAGCCGAGTTGAGCAGAACCCTTGGGATATTCCCAGCACGTTGCTAGGTTGCGCCGGTGAGCCTCCCCCTTCGACGACCCGGCCGGGTGCGTGCGGCGCTGCTGGTCCTCGTCATGTTGGCCAGTGTGCTGGCCGCCGGTTGCGGATCCAAGAGCACCGGTGACACCCCGATCAAGTCGGCCGGTGTGCTGCGCATCGGCACCGAGGGCACCTACTCCCCGTTCAGCTACCACGACCCCAAGACCGGCGAACTGACCGGTTACGACGTCGACGTCGCCAAGGCCGTCGGCGACAAGCTGGGCGTGAAGGTCGAATTCGTCGAGACCCCGTGGGATTCGATCTTCGCCGGGCTGGCGGCCGACCGGTTCGACGTGGTGGCCAACGAGGTCACCATCAACCCGGAGCGCCAAGCCAAATACGATCTTTCGCAGCCGTATTCGGTGGGCGAAGGCGTCATCGTCACGCGGGCCGGGGATGACTCGATCACCTCACTGGCCGATATCAAGGGCAAGACCGCCGCCGAGAACGCGACCAGCAACTGGTCGGAGGTGGCCCGCAACGCCGGGGCCAAGGTCGAGAGTGTCGAGGGCTTCGCCCAGGCC
This sequence comes from Mycolicibacterium sp. Y3, assembly GCF_051188035.1. Taxonomy (NCBI): domain Bacteria; kingdom Bacillati; phylum Actinomycetota; class Actinomycetes; order Mycobacteriales; family Mycobacteriaceae; genus Mycobacterium; species Mycolicibacterium sp. Y3. Next base: position 194,855 of record NZ_JAVQLT010000001.1, read on the forward strand.
ATCACCCTGCTCAACCAGGGCCGGGTGGACGTGGTGATCAACGACAGCATCGCCGTCTACGCCTACCTCGCCGAGACCGGCGACAAGACGGTGAAGATCGCCGGCACCGTCGGCGAGAAGAGCGAGCAGGGCTTCGCCGCGCGCAAGGACAGCGGCTACCTGCCGGAGCTGAACAAGGCGCTCACCGAGCTGCGCGCCGACGGCACACTGGCCAAGATCTCGCAGCGCTACCTCAAGACCGATGCCACCGGCGCCCCGCCGGACACCCCGATCCGCGCCGCCGGCGTATTACGGGTCGGGACCGAAGGGACGTACTCGCCGTTCAGCTATCACGATCCGGCAACCGGCCAACTCACCGGCTATGACGTCGACGTCGCCCGGGCCATCGGTCAGAAGCTGGGCGTACCGGTCGAATTCGTGGAAACCCCATGGGATTCCATCTTCGCTGCGCTCGAGGCGAAACGGTTCGACGTGGTGGCCAACCAGGTGACCATCACCCCGGAACGACAGGTCAAATACGATCTGTCGCAGCCCTATGCGGTCGGCGAGGGGGTGATCGTCACCAGGGCCGACGACGACTCGATCACGTCGCTTTCCGACTTGAAGGGGAAGACCACCGCCCAGTCCAGCACCAGCAACTGGGCCCAGGTGGCCCGCGCCGCCGGCGCCAACGTGGAATCGGTGGAAGGCTTCGCGCAGGCCATCACCCTGCTCAACCAGGGCCGTATCGATGCCACCGTCAACGACAGCATCGCCGTCTACGCCTACCTCGCCGAGACCGGCGACAAGTCGGTCAAGATCGCCGCCCAGACCGGCGAGAAGAGCCAACAGGGTCTCGCGGCGCGCAAGGGCAGCGGTCTGCTGCCCGAACTCAACGGCGCGCTCGACGAACTGCGCGCCGACGGCACGCTGGCCGAGATCTCGCAGCGCTACCTCAAGGCCGACGCAACCGGCAGCGGCGCTGCGCCGGCTCCGGGTGGCCAGCAGGGGGCGCCGCCGCAGGCCCGCTCCGGATTTCAGCTCGTCCTGGACAACCTGTGGCCGATGGCCAAGGCCGCGCTCACCGCCACCATTCCGCTGACCGTCATCAGTTTCGCGGTGGGCCTGGTCATCGCGCTGGCGGTGGCACTGGCCCGGTTGTCGTCGAACGTGGTGCTGAGCAATATCGCCCGGTTCTACATCTCGATCATCCGTGGCACCCCGCTGCTGGTGCAGTTGGTGATCGTGTTCTACGGCCTGCCGAAGTTCGGCGTCACCCTGCCCGCCTTCACCGCCGCGGTGATCGCGTTCTCGCTCAACGTCGGTGGCTACGCCGCCGAGATCATCCGTTCCGCGATCCAGAGCATTCCCAAGGGTCAGTGGGAGGCCGCGGAGACCATCGGCCTGACCTACACCGGCGCACTACGCCGGATCATCCTGCCGCAGGCCACCCGGGTGGCGGTGCCGCCGCTGTCCAACACACTGATCTCGCTGGTCAAGGACACCTCGTTGGCCTCGGCCATCCTGGTCACCGAGTTGTTCCGCAAGGCACAGGAGATCGGTGCGCCGACGTTCGACTTCTTCTCGACCTATGTCGCCGCCGCCGTGTACTACTACGTGATCTGCCTGGTGCTGTCCGCCGGCCAGAATCGGCTGGAACGCCGTTTGGAAAGGTATGTGGCGCGATGACCGAAGACGTGACCGACTATCGCGTGCAGGCCGAGGGCGTCGAGAAAGCGTTCGGTGAGAACAAGGTCCTCAAAGGCGTCTCCTTCTCGGTGGCCCGTGGCACGGCGACGACCATCATCGGCCCGTCCGGGTCCGGCAAGACCACGCTGTTACGGGCTCTGGCCGCACTCGATGTTCCCGATGCGGGGGTGATTCGGGTCGGTGACCAGGAGATCGACTTCGCCAAGCCGGTCGCCAAGGACAAGCTGCGCGCGTACCGGGCGCAGAGCGGATTCGTCTTCCAGGGGCACAACCTGTTTCCGCACAAGACCGTCCTGGAGAACATCACCGAGGGGCCGGTGATCGTGCAGAAACGGCCGAAGGCCGAAGCCGAGGCCGACGCGCTCGCACTGCTCGAGCAGGTGGGTCTGGCCGCCAAACGGGATCAGTACCCGTTCGAGTTGTCCGGTGGGCAGCAGCAGCGGGTGGGCATCGCCCGGGCACTGGCGCTGAAGCCGAAGGTGGTGTTGTTCGACGAGCCGACGTCGGCGCTGGACCCGGAGTTGGTGGGCGAGGTCCTCAGCGTGATCAAGGATCTCGCGGTCGAAGGCTGGACGCTGGTCATCGTCACGCACGAGATCCAGTTCGCCAAGCAGGTTTCCGACCAGGTGCTGTTCACCGACCAGGGCATCATCCTGGAGCAGGGGCCCCCTGCCGCGGTGATCGGTGACCCTCAGGAGGAACGGACCAAGCAGTTCCTCAACCGCATCCTCAACCCGTTGTGAACGCCGCGGCGGGGTAGGTGCAACGCGGCAGGTCCCTCGGCTCGGTGACGAGCTCATCGGTCTCGGCGAGCGCCGGAACTGACATACATCTTTGTATGTTTGTCTGGACATGTGCGCCGGAGTGGGGTTACCGTCGGTGGCGCAATGGTGATGGCGATCACGTCTCCGCACCGTCAGCACGCACCGATCCAGGAGTCTCCGATGTCCTTTTCACGCACCACGCCGCGACTCACGGTCGCCCTCACCGGCGGCAGCGCCTGGTGACGATGGGTGCCGTCACCGAGGCCGGATCGCAGGCCGTCCCACGGCTCCACGACCGGGAATGGCAGCTGCGCGCGAAATGCCGGAACGGCGACGCCAGCCTGTTCTTCCATCCCGACGGCGAACGGGGCCGGGCGCGTAAACGCCGCCAGCAGCTGGCCCGCGAGGTCTGCGCCGGCTGCCCCGTCGCACGTGAGTGCGGCGCGTATTCGATCTCGTTTCAGGAGGCCTTCGGCACCTGGGGCGGCCTGTCCGAGGACGACCGGCGACGGTACCTGGAGACCGTCAGAGCTCCTTGATCCCCCACGGCGACCCGTAGGCGGTCAGTAGCTCCAGGAAGGGCACCGGGTCGAACGCCTCAGGCCCCAGCACCCCGGACCCCGACCACGTGCCGTCGGCCAGGAGTTCCAGAGCGACAACGGGATTGATCGCCGTCTGCCATACCACGCACTGATGTCCGTACTCGGCCATCGACCACTCGTTGTCCACCACGTGATACAGGTAGGTCGAGCGCGGCTCGCCGTCCGTGCCGGTGCCGGTGACCCACAGCCCGGCGCACGTCTTGCCCGTCATCCGCGGGCCGAGGGTGGCGGGGTTGGGCAGACATGCCGTAACGACATCGCGGGGGCTGACCATCTGACCGCCGACCGACACCTTCTCCGTGCGGTCGAGTCCCAGCTTGTGCAGCGTCTTGAGCACGTCGATGAATTCGGCGCCGAGTCCGTACTTGAAGGTCGCCCGCCGGCACTTGACCCAGCGCGGCATGAGCAGTACCTCTTCATGCTCGACATTGACGCACTCGACCGGACCGATACCGTCGGGAAAGTCGAAAACCTCTGGCTCGCTGAAGGGTTCGGTGGTGAACCAGCCGCGGTCGGCCTCCCAGATGACCGGCGGGTTGAGGCACTCCTCGATGGTGGTCCAGATCGAGAACGACGGCGCGAACTCATACCCCTGCACGGTGAGATTGGAACCGTCGCGCGTGCCGAGCTCGTCGATCTCGGAGAACAGATGGTCGGCCGCGTACCGGGCGAACACGTCCGACAGGCCCGGCTCCACACCGATGCCGACCAATGCCAGCCGGCCCGCCGCCTGCCAGTCGGCCTCGACGGCGAACTGCTCGTCGCCGAGTTTCACCCCCGGCAACTCGTAAGGTTTTTCCGGATGGCGCCGCGACAGGCTCATCGCCATATCGAGATAGTCAGCCCCACCGGCGATGGCGCCGTTGAAGATAGGCATGACGAACCGCGGGTCGACGGCGTTCATCACGTGCGTGATGCCGTGCTCGCGGACCAGATGCGCGATCGCCTCCGAGGAGCTCGCATCGACGCGGGTTCCGATGAACCTGTCGTCGCCGATCTCGTTCGCGACCCGCCGGGCCTGAACTTCGTCGTAGTCGCACACGACGATCCGATCGAAGAAGTCCCGCCGCGCCGCGATCGAACAGAACGCCGAACCGACACCGCCGGCGCCCACCAGGAGAATCCGCATGTGGGCCATGCTAGTGCGGATTCATCGTCATTTCGCGGTAGTTACGACGAAAAACATCATTGATTACTGATTGAACAACTAAAACCGCAGCCGTGCGGGCTGAGGTTTACCCCCACCGAAGTGTGGGGCCACCACCGCTGTGTCCGGTGGCAGAAATCGCGAGGCTGAGTTCAGCCACCCCGAAAGGACACCACCTCATGCGCAACGTTCTGTACTTTCTCGCCGCCGGACTGACCACCGCCGCGCTCGCCGGCGCCGCAACCGCCACGGCCGCGCCGTCAGGACCGCCGTGCCACCCCATCGGCGCGGGTGCCACCGTCTGCCAGACGACCGGTCACATCCGGGTCATCGCCACGCCCACAGTCAAGGCCCCGCCGGCCCACCAGTTCAACGGCTGGGTCGGCATGGTCCACCACCCCTAGCCGAGCCGAAGTGACGCCAGGCCCCGCAGCGTGACATTCGGCTTGTACACGGGCTCGGCCGCCAGCCGCGCGTGCGGGAATCGCCGCGCCAGTTCGGTCAGCGCGATACGTGCCTCCAGCCGAGCCAGCGGTGCGCCGAGGCAGAAGTGTGGCCCCTTACTGAAAGACAAGTGCCGCAACCCTTCCCGGTCAGGATCGAAGATATTCGGTCGATCGAAGGCATCCGGGTCGCGGTTCGCGGCAGCGATCAACAGCAGGATGCTGTCGCCCTCGGGGACTGTAATAATCCCCCGGTCGCTCCGCTCTTGCCCGCCGCCGACCCCGCCGATCTGCATGTCCGCGCCGGCGATCCGCATCACCAATTGGACCGGCGGGTCGTAGCGCAACGTCTCCTCGATGACCACGTTCGCCCGCTCCGGGTCGCCCGCCAGCGCTGCCCACTGCGCCGGGTCGCGCATCATCGCCAGCACGGCATTGGCGATGAGATTGACCGTCGTCTCGTGGCCGGCGATCAGCAACAGGTCGCAGGTCGCGACGATCTCGTCGACGGTGAGCTGGTCCCCGTCCTCCTCGGCCGCGATCAACGCCGAGATCATGTCCTCCCGCGGCTCGGCGCGGCGCTTCGCGACAAGATGCCCGAGGTAGTCCCGCATCCACTCGTCGGCCCGCAGCCGTTCGTCGGCGTTCGCGGAGGCCTGACCGGTCAGCGTCATGATCGGGTCGAGCCCCTGCGCCAACAGCGCCGCGGCACGGCTGAACTGCGGCTCGTCGGTCAGGGGTACGCCGAGCAGCCGGCAGATCACCGCGACCGGCAGCGGATAGGCCAGGTCTGACACCACATCAAATGGGCCGCCGGGCGTCCGTTCCCCCGTCCCACGGGCGGCCACCGCGTCGAGCAGTTCGCCGACCAGCGCGCGGATCTCGGGTTCCAACGCCCGGACCGCCTTGGGCGAGAACGCCTGCTGCGCCAAGGTGCGCAGCCGGGTGTGGTCAGGCGGGTCGAGGAACAGGAAGCCCGGTGTGGCCGTGCGTTGCGGGGTGATCCCTTCGGCGATCTGGCGCTGCACCACCGACGATTTCATGCCGTCGCTGCACGACGACGGATGCCTCAGCACCTCGTCGCAATCCGCGAACCCCGAGAACACGGCCATGCCGGTCTCGGGCAGCACCATGGGCCCCAGCTCGCGAATCCGCGCGAACACGGGATACGGGTCGGCGCGAACCGCCGGGTCGAGCATCTCGACCAGCAGCGCCTGCGCTGCTGTCTGATTTCCCGTCGCTGCGCCTGTCGTCATGCCCTTATTGTACGTGCGTCTAAGAAGGCTGCCGGGCCGTTCCGTAGTACCGCCCGAGGACGTGTTCGCGCAGCTCATCGAACTCACCGGCGGTGATCGCGGCACGGATCTGGTCGACCAGCCGGATGGTGAAGCGCTCGTTGTGGATGGTGCACAGCGTCGAGGCCAGCATCTCCTTGGCCTTGAACAAGTGGTGGATGTAGGCGCGGGTGTAGTGCGCGCAGGTGTAGCAATCGCACTCGTCGTCGATCGGGGTGAAATCTCTGCGGTAGCGCGCGCCGGTGATGTTGTACCGCCCGTGCATCGAGTACACCGCCGCGTTGCGGGCCACCCGCGACGGGGAGACGCAGTCGAAGGTGTCCGCGCCCGCAGCGACCGCGGCGAACAGGTCGTCGGGCTCGCTGATCCCGAGCAGGTGCCGGGGCTTGTCATCGGGCAGTTCACTGGTGACCCATCCGACGATCGTGGCCAGGTTCTGCTTCTCCAGTGCGCCACCGATGCCGTAGCCGTCGAATCCGCGACCGTCCTCGTCGAGGAGGGAGACCAGACCGCGCGTCGCCTCCCGCCGCAGATCCTCGTACTGCGCGCCTTGCACCACCCCGAACAGCGCTTGGCGCGGCTTGTCCGCGCGTTCCATGGTGAGCTTGCGATGCTCGGCCAGGCAGCGCGCCGCCCAGTCATGCGTGCGTCGCACCGACTGCTCCTGGTACCCGCGGGTGTTGACCAGGGTGGTCAGTTCGTCGAAGGCGAAGATGATGTCAGCCCCGAGTTGATGCTGGATACCGATCGACACCTCAGGGGTGAACCGGTGCGTCGAGCCGTCCTTGTGCGACCGGAAAGTGACGCCGTCCTCGTCGACATGGGCCAGCCGCTCCTTGCCCTCGGCGATGATGTCGTCGGCCTGCACCCGTGTCGCATCCATGGCGAGCACCTTCTTGAACCCGACACCGAGCGAGAGCACCTGAAATCCGCCGCTGTCGGTGAAAGTGGGGCCCGACCAGTTCATGAACGAGCCCAAACCACCCGCCTCGTCCACGATATCGGGCCCCGGCTGCAAATACAGATGATAGGCGTTCGCCAGAATCGCCTGCGCTCCAACCTCTTTCATAGCTTCGGGCAGCACGGCCTTCACGGTGGCCGCCGTGCCGACGGCGATGAACGCCGGGGTCTGGATATCGCCGTGCGGGGTATGGATGACGCCGACCCGGCCCGCTCGCCCGGCCAGCTCTGCCCGCACCTCGAAATACTGCTCGCTCACGCGAACATTCAATCAACCGCGAAGTCCCCGTGATCGGGCGCTCTCGGTCGTAGATTCATCACATGAGGTTGAGATCGCTGGCCAGCATCGCAGCACTGGCGGCCGCCGCGGCCACCTCGGCCGCATGCTCGTCGGGCCCACAGACCGCCGCACCGCCCCCGGGCGCGCTGGCGCCCGGCACCGCCGAGATCACGATCGACGGCCGCGATGCAGGCACCACCCATGCCGTCAGCTGTTCGCCGGCCGGTTTCCTCACCACCATCACCACCGGCGACAACTCCTCCGGTGTCAGCGCGATGGTGTCCAACGAGGACGAGCTCAAGGCGGAGTCGGTCAGCTTCCGCAACGTGGGCGGATTCACCGGCAGCTATAACGCCGGACTCGGCGAACCGGGTGCCACCGTCAGCATGACCGGACAGACCTATGACATCTCCGGAACGGCCCAGGGGTTTCGCACCGACAACGCCAGCTTCGCCGCCACGAGCCGGTTCACCGTGAAGGTGGCCTGCTGAACTGCGGTTTACCTGCAGGTGATCCTCAGTCAAGTATTTCGCGCATAACGGTGTCTATGCGTCGGCTGAGCACCATACTTCTCTGGGATCATCAGGCGATCTTGAACCGGATCGCACAACAGAAGGAGATCAGTGGTGAAGCGTGAACTCGTGGTCGCCCTGGGTGGTGCGGCAATCGTCATCGCCGGGCTGTCCGGCTGTTCCTCGGATGACAAGAAGTCGAGCAGCTCATCCAGCTCGGAGAAGTCCACCTCGTCGGCGTCCGCCACCGCGACCGCAACGGGGTCACCCACCGCAGCCGCGGGCTCGGGCACCACCAAGGTCACCATCGACGGTGCCGATCAGGCTGTGAACGGCTCGGTCGTGTGCGCCACCATGGGCGGCAACGTCAACATCGCGATCGGCGAGGCCGCCACCGGTATCGCCGCGGTACTCAGCGACGGCGACTCCCCGACCGTCACCTCGGTGGGCCTGGGCAACGTCAACGGCGTCACCCTGGGCTACCAGTCCGGCGCCGGCCAGGGTGAGGCGAAGGCCGAGAAGGACGGCAAGACCTACAAGATCAGCGGCACCGCCACCGGTATCGACATGGCCAACCCCATGACCCCGGTGAACAAGCCCTTCACGATCGAGGTCACCTGCCCCAACTGACCTGGGAGCACATATGACGACGGCGGCGTCCCGAGTGGGGACGCCGCCGTTGTCGTCTGTGTTCAGGCGGGAACGGTGTAACCGCCGGCGGACTGGCGCAACTGCCAGATCTGCGCCGGGCACAACTCATTGACGGCCTGATTGATCAGGTAGGCGCCCTGGTAGTAATCCGAGCTGTTGAAGTCCGACTTCACCTGTTCGACGAGTTGGCCGTAGGGCATCAGGCCCGCCACCCGGTCGCAGATGGTCTGGCCGTAGGCGATGGCCGCATCAGGACCGGCGAAGTTGTAGCCGGGCCGCACCGTCACGTTCACCAGGTACGCGACCGCGTCGGCGTGGGCCACCGGAGCGGCCACTCCCGCCAGGCCCGCGGCGAGCGCGCCCGCGACCATGAATCCCCGTAATGACCTCATGGCCTCAACCATAAACCCGAAGGATGACGGCCGGGGCCGGATACCGATCAGGGACGCGTGCGGCGCTGATGCCGGCGCAAACGGGCCAGCAACACCCGCCGGTGCACCTCGAAGGACAACGACAATGGGTCCCGCCACGCTCCAGGCTTCTTCACGCTGTTGGCCATAATGCCTCCACTGTCGCATACGAGATGCCGCCAATCCGATTGGCGCGCGCGGCATTTGACAAATATCACTACAAAGGAGAACCGCGGGTTAACGTTGCTCGACGCCGTCGACACCCCCACGTTACGTACGATAATTGACGTACCCGTCGATGCAAATGTGGGAAACCGCCCCGCGCCCACTTGACACCTGTCACGATCGGGTCAGGCGGCTATGAGAAGGAGAGTCGGGCGTGCAGCAATTATCGAGGTGGGTCAGTGCCGGCCTGTTGACCGCGGGCGTGTTGGCCGGCTTGCTGACAGGCGCGGGCGTGGCGACGGCGGATAGCGGTTCACCTGCGCCGTCGGGGTCCGCTACATCCTCGTCCGGCAGTGCCGAGGGATCGGGTACCGGCACCGGCACCTCCGCGACTGACACCCCCGGCGCCACCACCTCCGGATCGACCGACAAGACCGAGCCCACCTCGAACGCCGGCACGACCTCCGAGGCGAACGATCCCCCGAAGAAGAAAAAGAAGAAGAGATCGACCTCCGCCGGCTCTGGCACGTCCGCCACCGATAATTCAGCCACGCGATCCGAGACCGAGCCCAAAGCCGAGTCGACCGGGACCGGGCAAGCATCCGCCGCGACCAAGCCTGCCGAGCCCACTGCCGCCGCTGCGATCAGGGCCGTCGCACCGACCACGGAAACACTGACAACGAACACCTCTTCTTCTTTGCGACTTGCCCAGGCGCCTGTCACCGCCAAGACCGCGCCCTCTGCGGTCAACCCGGTCAAGGTGATCGCCCGGGCCGTCACCGGCCTGGTCAACAGCGTCGGGTCCGCCATCATCAACGCGGTCCAGGCGCTGGAGAAACTCGTCACCGGCCCGCCGATACTGCCCGCGGGAAGCACGGTTACGGTCCGTACCTCCACGATCCTGTTGACGAATGGGCAACGCGTACAGGCCAATTGGTACTACCCAGAGCCGGACCCGGACACCGGGGCACCGCCCGAGAAGATGATCCTGCTGCAGCATGGGTTCTTCGCGCTCGCTCCGATGTACAGCTATACCGCGGCCAACCTCGCCGAGCGGACCAACAGCGTCGTGGTCACCCCGACGCTGTCCTCGAACTTCTTCGCCGGCGACGATCACTGGCTGGGCGGCGCCGGGATGGCGGCACAGATCGCCGACCTGTTCACCGGGAACCGCGAGGCACTCACCCAGAGCGCGATCGCCGCCGGGTATGCCACCCGGTACGGCCTGGATCCCGCCACGGCGGCGCTGCCGCAGAAGTTCGCACTGGCGGGCCATTCGGCAGGCGGCGGCCTGGTCTCCGGAGCGGCCGGCGACCTGGCCACGAACGGCGCGGCGAAGGACCTGGTCGGGGTGATCCTGCTGGACGGGGTCCCCACCGGCAACACCCTGCGCGATGCGCTCACGAAACTCGACACCTACCAGGCCAACGGCGGCCAGTACATCCCCATCCGCGTGATCGGCGCCCCGCCGAATCTGTTCAACTTCATTAGTACCGAAAATCAGACCTTGTCGGCCGCAAGGCCCGGTCAGTTCAACGGGGTGGTCCTCTCCGGCGGCGTGCACATGGACTCGATGCAGGGCGGCAACCCGATCATCCAGTTCGCGGCCCAGTTACTCGCCGGGTTCCCGCAGCCCCAGAATCCGCCCGCGGTGCAGGACTTGATGACCGACTGGATGAACGCGTGGTTCGCAGGCGCCGACGAGGGCCCCGTCCCGGTGCCCGGGACCGTCATCGACATCGACACCCCCAAAGGCACGGCGCACGGCCGGGTGATCGGGACGGCGGCGGTCGCTGCGATAGTAGCGGTGTAGATGCGAAACGCCCTCTGACCAGACTCTGGTCAGAGGGCGTTTATGGCGGTGGCGGAGGGATTTGAAACATAATTCGCTGTTGATCTGACCTGCAACCGACCGGTCTAGCTGCGCCTTTACGTCATCGCAGATCAATTAAGATAAGTGTGACTGTGGGCAGAATGTGGGCACGGCGTAGGCACGCAATCTACTGAGTAACTGTCTTCCAAAGTGGAAGTTGGTCCCATCCGCTCGGGAAACCCATATCCGCTTCCGGTGACTTACCGGGCACATCTGGAAATTTACGAACGTGGCTTCTGAAGTCGAGATGCCATGTCGAGCCTGGATCGACGTGCCGGACCAGATAAGCCAGGCTGGCCGCCAGAACGTACAGCTTGTCACGGACTGGCGAGTCTGCCGCGTGCTGTAAATCGGCCTCCACCTGTTTCGGATTGAATTTACCGGACTGATAAGTAAGGACGCGGTTCCATAATCTGCTGTGGTGGGCGCATAGATTTCTCAAGTAGTTCAGGTCTCGCAACCACCTTCTGAGAAGAGGGCCGCCTTTCACGCCCAAATGCGCAGCAATCGCATTCTGATCTGACTTCTCCAGAAGGCGATAGAGTCGGCACAGCGCTCCAAAGTCAAGGAACTCCACAGCAATCCAGACTGGTACGGGATCTCCGTACTTCACGAGGTGGTGCTTCATGTAGTCCTCGTTCTTGGCAGAGAGCTTGAGCTTTTCGTACCTATCCATCCAGTCGGCGAACAAGTCGGTGCGACCATCAGGACATAGCTCCGAGCATGTCGTGCCGTCGAGCGAACCAACGTCAAGATGACCAAAGACATCGTGCTCAGACAGGACGTAGCCCAGACGCGATCTCAAACCAATTTCGACGGTCTCAAGGGCATCCAGAAATTTGAGGCGGAGCTTCCGATCGAAGCGCCAGAGCGCCTCAACGTGCTCAAATGTGGTGCCAGCTTCTATTACATCTGATCGGTAGTGCGCTGGACTAGAGATGCGCGCCTGGTCCGGCGGTAGCATCTCCCTGAACGGATACACGTAGGCAGAGACGCGGTAGTAGCCGATCTGCTTCAGTAGCTTCACAGCAGCCGCTTCATCGGCGCAAACGAGACCTCGACCGATCATCACCTGCACCTGGTCTTCGTAAGCCAGGTGTGGTTTGTTGTATGCCGCCATAGCCCCTACATATGAAAACCGACCCTTGATAGCCGAAGCTAACAGCGGGGCCGGTGTTTATGTGTCCAAAGGTAGGCAAATCGCAGCCGCGAGTCAACGACTCCACGTCTCTCACCAGCAGGGACGTCCGATTAGTGGCTCCTATTTAGACTCTCGAGAGACCAGGCGCCGGGACCTACGCCAAAACCCTACTCGTGTAATTTAGTCGCCTAGCGAGGCAGTCAGGGCCGCCTGTGCCCCGACTGGAAGCGCAACCCGGAGGGTTGCAATGTGATTTAGATCACATGTTTTTGGATTGTGTCGAGCGCCCGGCGTATAAGCCCGTTGCTCAGGACAACCGCCACTAGGCCTTGGAGTGGAGGGTGGTCTTCCCATCAGACGTGCACCGGAAACCTGACCCCGGCCCAGTCAGAACTCTCTGGTTGTGCGGGCTCTGGGAGTTTTGACCTGAGTCTGGGGTAGACGCCCTTGAGACGCACTTGACGCGGCGAAACACTGGAGATGGGCTCAAGCCCCAGATCGGTGCAGAACCCCCAGACCCGTACACATCGCGACGCTTGACTGGGGCGGGGTCGGGGCGATCAACGCGCGTTTCTTGATCAGAACCCGCCCCCGGATGGGCGCCTCTGCAACTACTTGACCCTGAGTCCCAGGAATAGCAGAGGGACCGCAACTGACGGTCTCCGTGTTTGAAGGGAAACCAACTTCCGTGGTGATCAACTACGCCGACCTCCCGTGTGACTGCGACTGCCCGATCTGCCAAGGGCGGTCGACCCGCGAGCAGTGCGACGCATTGCTGTTCCCCAGCGCTTCAGGCGAGTCGAACTGGGTAACGAGGCGACTCCGGTAGTGGGTCCGCGGCCGGGTCGACCCGACTCTCGGTCCGGCCGCCGAGACCACGCTGCAGAAAAAAAGAAACTCCCTCTCGCAACGCCTATGCCGGCCGTGGCGGGTGGGGTCGCGCTTGGGGCCACCCCCACACCCCTGAGGATGCCTCCTCCCGCGGAGGAATACTCGCAAGTCGTGGTTACCTTAGGATCAGCAAGACTTCGATGAATTCATCGCATCAGGACGCCCGCATAGCGGATGGAGAGTAAAGGTGGCATTTCTCAAGTACGCGTTATTCGCCAGGAGCGTTGAGAAGGCCGGTCCGTCCAGTCTTAACCTGACGGAGGCCTTCATGACGGGGTTGGCAGCCCCGGCTTTCCCTGCCTCTGGAACGTTTTGGGTCGTAGGCGAATACCAGTTCGCCAAGGAGGACCAAGGCGCCGAACACGCGATCACGGTCGAATGCACTCTTCCAGATGGAGGACCCGCACCGTTCGATTCCACCACCGCCACATATGCGCCTTGGACCATTCATCAAGATGGCGACAACCTGGCGCCAGCGATCTACGCCATCAATGTTCAAATACATGCCGCGAGCCCTGGCACTTACACGGTCCATTTGGTCGTCGACGGTGAGCGAGTCTTCCGCCTTCCGTTCATAGTTGCCCTCGAAGACGCGTCTCCTGATTCCCCTGCGGCACTTGTCGACCCGTAGTTGAGCCGGGGGCGGACCAGCGAGCGCACCATCCGCTCAGCTCATTGCGGGGATGAGTTTCTAGACGCCGTAGTAGCGGCGCACCAGGTCGGCGATGACTGCCCCTCCTGCGCTAATCGCTGTCTTTCCGGTTTCCTTCCCCGTGCCAAGTGCAAGCTTTCCGAGGAATTCTTTGACCCGAGTTCCGAGGCCATGCCGCTCCCGCTCTGCGTCATCGGAATCAATTGCAGATTCGAGCTCGGCGATCTGGTCGGCCGGAAGGCCCGCGGCCTCGACCGCTCGCTTCAGGCTGTCACGATCGCCAATCTCTACAGATGCAATGAGCTGCTGTGTCGACCCCGGCCCCACTGAGATTGCGTTGGCGCTGCCATAGATGTTGTTGACCACCAGGTAGTTGATCTGGCCTTGGTCGGCCGGCTCCACGCCTGGTTCACCGGCACCGGGAACGAACTGCTCAGCTTCCAGCGCAAAATCAAGCACGCGTGTGCGGACGTTGTCGAGCACGCTCCCAACGTGTGCAGGGGTTACCTGTTGGTGAGCAGTGACCAGTAGATGCATCGGTACGATGGCATGTACTGCGCCCCTTTGGATCTCGCCATTTAATTGCGCAATCAGGTCAGCTCCCCAAGCAGAACCCAATACAGCATCGCGGGCGGCGAGCAACTCAAGTTCGCGGACCGACTGACGGAACTGGAGCGTGAACGCACCAGCCTCGCGGAGTCCTTCGGGGGCCCAAAGCGGAGGAAGGGGCACACCCGACCTGCTGCTTTGATACGGCCCAACCCACTTGCTCACGACCTCAGCCGGGAACGGCCCACGGTAGTCAGGAAGAATAGCGGCTGGAGAGTAACCAGAGAGCTCATTGTCGACCCAGTCGCCCAGCAGGACCACCTTCGTACGGGAAGCGACAACCTTCAGCATCCGGAGCAACGAAGCGATGGGGACAGCGTCGGAAGTCGCGGCGTCGATGATCTCTTCGAGTTTGGACACTGCGCCATCCTTGCACCGACGGGGACCCGCTCGCGTCAACTACTTACTTGCTCTCCAACCACCATCGATCAGACCGGATCACTCCCTCCGGGAGTGGGTCAGGACGGTCCAACTCACCCGTAGCGGCCTCGGCGAACCATCCGAGCCACCGGCCGACGAACCCAGACAAGTCCGAGCGATTGAGCTCCTCGAAGTCACGCGCTACTTGAGCGAGCCCGATAACCTTGGGATTGAATGCGTCTCCGTTATGAAGAGCAGACATGGAGAACGGTTCTACGGACGCCACCCGAGGACCGGTTTCCATGAAAGTCACTTCACACCACGTGAAATGATTCTCCTCAACAGCGTCGCAAAACCAGAACGAATGACTGCGCCCGACCCATCTGACGTTTGCACCTGGTTTGGTCACGGTCATTTGCGACTCCGATACGACCGTGAAAGGAAGACTGTCGTCCTTCGACTCGCTTAACTTTGGACTATCCAGCCCAATGTGCGCGCCCCGGAATTCAGCAAGGAATAGCTTTCCGTCTGTTTGATGATCGAACGTCGCCGCGTTCGGCGTGGGAAGGCGGAGACTGGCTGCAGGCGCGTAGATCTGGATCGCCTCAATCAACGTGTCGCGCACACGCTGAAACGACCCGACCGCCGTATCGTGCAACTCCTGTCGCCAAGCCACCCGCTCTTGCAGAGCCGAACGAACCGCGTCCGCTTCCGAACGGAATCGGACCTCCTCTGTATTGAGTGCTGCCAACTTCGCGAGGCCGGCGCTCGGCGGACCAGATGGCGTGAGCCGTCGTAAGCGCGCCAAGATCGCGGTGGGTGTTGGGCGAGCCTCTGCGGCCTTGAATAAGCACTCCTCGATCAGATCGCGCAGACCGCTCGGGCCGTTGTTCAGAGGAAGGGCCTGCTCGGTAAGATGCTGGCGCCGGAAATCTGGTCCCGCGAAAGGCAATGCGCCACTGAGAAGTTGGTAACCAATCGCTCCGAACGCATAGATGTCCGCAGATTCGAGTGCGTGCTCACCTCGCCACTGCTCAGGGGCTGCGTATGGACGAGAAAGTTTATATTTGAGTGTCTCTGACGCCGTAGCAGCGTCTGCGTAGCGTGCGATTCCGAAGTCGGCCAGAACCCACTTGCCATCGAGAAGCAGCACGTTCTCGGGCTTCAGATCTCGATGCACGACAGAGCCGTTGATCTCCGAGAGCGCTATCGCGATATCTGTCAACACAGAGATGATCTCGGTGACAGCCAAGGATGTGAGATTGTCGCGCAGGTGCCTGGCGAGGGACTTCTCGGCCCGTGGCATAACCAGGACCCAGCTATCCAGAAATTCTCCGTCGTCCCATAGGGGCATCACGTTCGAGAACTTCGAGGCATTGTTCGCCGCGCCGATCAATGCCTCCCGCTCAGCGCCCGGGTTCTTTGGAACCAGTTTGGCGGCCGCTATCAGACCAGATTCGTCTCGAACAACGTAGAGAGTTCCAAACCCCGCACTATCGCCGTCGAGCCGGTCCACGATGTACCACGATTTGCTCTTTAGTTTTAACTCGGTCCCCGGTGTGAGCACGAAGCGATTTCACCACATAAGTCCGCCACCGCGCGCAGATTCCGAAGTCCGTGCGCGTGCCTCGCCTCTAGCGGCTCTTAGCTTGGGGCCAGGGATCATCAGATCTGCGAATAGTCGAACGGGCAGTCACCGTCGATCGCCCTCGGCTCCATCGCCAGTGGCGACAACCCCCGACCCATCGCCCACAGTTCCCGCGCATCGACCCAAAGGCTGTACGCGGCGCACCAGTCAGCAACGGTCCGATACCGGTGACCGTCGAATACCATCAGATCCTCGGGAGGCGCCGAGTTATCAAGCACCTTTCGACGCCTCACCCCGCCACTCCCGTAATCCCGTACACACCCCGCGCAGGCCGCCGCGCGGGCTTCCCGACCTTGTCCTCGTCGCCCGCCGGGATACCAAGCTGAGCGATCAACCGGGCGTATGTAATTCGCTGCTGCCGGACCTCCACCAACGCCGGATGAGCCTTCATCCCCTGCGGGGACTCCACCACCACCCCGTCGCGATCCACAGCGGCCTGCAAATCGTCCAACGAGTCCAAGGTCCGGCACGCCTCCCGCAACGCCAACTCATGCTCATCGAAGTCGAAAGCATCAACCGAGGCATTCCACAGACGCCTACCCGCAACCTTCATCGCTGCGGGGGCCGCGGGGGGCTTCTTACCCATTCAGACTCCTGTAGGGCGATTCGCTTAGAGGTTCGGAGAGAGATAAGCGCCTATGCCGGCCGTGGCGGGCCTGAGGGGTTGAGAGACCATCCCCGGGTGCCCCGAGCCCGGTGCGGAAGCACCAACGACCGACCGGCTCGGGGCTGACGCGCAGGACCACCGTGCGCGATCACGCAGTCGAACAGACGAAGGGTCGCACGATCAGGTCGGTGCCGGTGCCCTCGTTCGTCCTCGACGAGATCGCACCGCTGTGCGCCAACAAGAAACCCGGCGATCTGGTGTTCCCCGGGCCGGACGGCAAGTATCTCCCGCGCCCTAAGTCGACCCGCGGATGGTTCGAGGGCGCGACGAAGCGGGCCAAGGTCCAGAAGATCACCCCGCACGATCTCCGGCACACCGCGGCCAGCTTGGCGATCAGTGCCGGCGTCAACGTCCTGGCCCTGCAACGGATGCTCGGACACCAGTCCGCGAAGGTCACGCTCGACACCTACGCCGACCTGTTCGACACCGATCTCGACGCGGTTGCGGTCACTCTGCATACGTCGTATTCAGTCGGGAGTGTGGGCAAAAGGTGGGCACAGGGTGGGCAAGACTCCAGCCAGCAAACATAAAAATAGCCCCCCACCTGGGCGAGCAGGTGAGGGGCTATGGCGGTGGCGGAGGGATTTGAACCCTCGGACGGGGGTTACCCGTCACACGCTTTCGAGGCGTGCTCCTTAGGCCGCTCGGACACGCCACCGGGAGGCAGCTTACCGGCCGCGCGCGTTTGCCCCTAATCGCGCGGCTAGCGCTGGCGTGCGAAGAACTCCTCCAGCGGCGCCGCGCACTCGGCGGCCAGCACCCCGCCACGCACCTGGGGCCGATGGGTCAGCCGGCGATCCCGCACCACGTCCCACAACGATCCGACCGCCCCGGTCTTAGGTTCCCACGCCCCGAACACCAGCAGGCCGACCCGAGCCATCACGATCGCGCCGGCGCACATGGTGCAGGGCTCGACCGTCACCGCGAGCGTGCAGTTCTCCAGACGCCAGCCGTCCCCCAGCCGGGCCGCCGCTGCGCGCAGGGCCAGGATCTCGGCATGGGCCGTGGGATCGCCGAGCTCCTCACGGGCATTGGCCGCGCGGGCCAGCTCCGTCCCGTCCGGTCCGTAGACCACCGCGCCGATCGGCACATCGCGCGGACCAGCCAACCGTGCGGCGGCCAGCGCCTCCCGGATCAGGGACTGATCGGAGCTCACCGACCGATTTTGTCGAGCACCGCGGACAGCTCGGAGTCGAAGCCCATCCGCTCGGCGATCGCGCTGATCTGCTCGTCGATCTCCATGTCGATATCGGCGACGATCACGCCGAGCACGCCCTCGGGCAGCCCGATATCGGACAGCACGCCCAGATCGCCCTCTTCGAACGGGTCCTGGTCCTCGAGGTCCTCGTCATCGATATCGGCGTCCAACTTGTCCAGCACTTCCGCAGCGATGTCATAGTCCAGTGCCGCGGTGGCGTCCGAAAGCAACAGCCTGGTGCCGGCCGGCGCCGGCCGCACGATGACGAAGAACTCTTCGTCGACGTCGATCAGGCCGAAAACAGCGCCCGCGCTCCGCAATTCACGCAGCTCCGTCTCTGCCGCGGACAAGCTGCTCAGAGCCGCACGCCGCATCGGCGTACAACGCCACTTGCCGTCCTCACGGACGACCGCAACCCCGAACCCCTCGGGGTGCTCGGCAGCTTCCCGCGCCGGCGCACGCTGTGCTCCCATTGCCCTAACGCTAGTCGCAGACCAGGGGCTTTGACCACCTAATGACCGGCACCCGGTCCGTATGCCAACCTTGAGCGGTGACCGACACACCGGTGTGCGTGCTGGGACTGGGTTTGATCGGCGGTTCCCTGATGCGTGCCGCACAGGCCGCCGGCAGGGACGTCTTCGGCTACAACCGATCCATCGACGGCGTGGCGGCGGCCCGGCTCGACGGCTTCGACGCCACCGCCACCCTGGATCAGGCATTGGCCCGCGCCGCCGAGACCGACGCGTTGATCGTCCTGGCCGTCCCGATGCCCGCACTGCCCGTGATGCTGGAGCACATCCGTCGCGTCGCCCCGGACTGCGCGCTCACCGACGTGACCAGCGTCAAGGGTGCCGTGCTGCGTGAGGTCGACGCGCATGGGCTGCGATCCCGGTTCGTCGGCGGGCACCCCATGACCGGCACCGCCCATTCCGGCTGGCCGGCGGGCAGCCAGGAACTCTTCGCCGGCACCGCCTGGGTCGTCAGCGTCGACGACGACGTCGATGCGCTGGTGTTCGCCGACGTGGTGAACCTGGCCCTGGACTGCCGGGCGTTCGTGGTGCCGGCCCGCTCCGATGAACACGACGCCGCGGCGGCCGCCATCTCGCACCTACCGCATCTGCTCGCCGAAGCGTTGGCCGTCACCGCGGGTGACGTGCCGCTGGCCTTCGCGCTGGCGGCAGGGTCCTTCCGGGACGGCACCCGGGTCGCGGCCACGGCACCCGAGTTGGTGCGCGCCATGTGCGAGGCCAACTCCGAGGAGTTGTTGGCCATGCTGGATCGCACTCTCGGCCTGCTCACCCAGGCCAGGGACCATCTGGCGGCACACACCTCGGTGGCCGATCTGGTCGATGACGGGCATGCCGCGCGCATCCGCTACGACAGCTTCAGCCGTCCCGACATCCTGCACGTCACCATCGGCGCCGAGAACTGGCGGGAAGAACTGGCCGCCGCAGGCCGGGCGGGTGGAGTGATCAGATCCGCTCTGCCAGTCCGGGGTAATCGAGGATGAACCCGTCGGAGTCCACCGTGATGGTGGTCTCCGCGATCGGGGACTTCAGGCTGATCCCGCCCGCCACGCTGGTGTAGCTGATCGTCTCCGGTTCCACCGACAACTCCGGCAGCCGGACATAGACCACCGGCAGGCTCAGCGTCTCGGCCCGCTGATGCAGGCCGGTGCGGCGGATCGGCAACGCATTGAAGAACGGGCTGAACACGGCGTCGACATCCAACGCCCCGTCGAAGGCGGCCCGCCTGGTCTGGTTCTGGTGGTCCTGCACCAGCCACATGTTCTCCTCGTCGCGCGCGATGGAGAGCTGGCGTTCCCGCTCGGCGAGGGTCATGGTCACCGACAGCCGCTTGGTGGCCCCGGATTCGTCGGTGACCAGGTCATAGGAGGCGCTGAACGCGGGATGTGACTCGGTGGCGGCCGCGACGATCCGGCCGTAGGCCTTGATGCGGTTCCCGGACAACTGAACCCGCACCGACTCCATCCGGCGCAGGTCGTGGGCGCGCCAGGTGAGGATGGCCGGCCATGCACTGTCCGGCGTCTCAGCGGTCTCGGTGCCTGATTGAGGGGCTGCGTCAGTCACCTCTCTACCGTAGGCGACGGACCCCCGGCTTCGTAGCCGCGTTCCGAAGTCGCCCCAGAAACCGACTT
Source organism: Mycolicibacterium sp. Y3 (assembly GCF_051188035.1). Taxonomy (NCBI): domain Bacteria; kingdom Bacillati; phylum Actinomycetota; class Actinomycetes; order Mycobacteriales; family Mycobacteriaceae; genus Mycobacterium; species Mycolicibacterium sp. Y3. The sequence goes on from NZ_JAVQLT010000001.1 coordinate 214,970, forward strand.
TTCCCCGGCGTTTCGCTTGCCCCTGACTTCGAGAGCCGCCTCATCGTCGATCAGCGGCTGCGGGAAACGCCGCCAGCGGTCACCGCCGGGCTGCGACAACCACACCGCGAAGGCCAGCGCCGCGTCGAGGATCAGCGCCAGTGCGGTGACCATCAGGGCACCCACCAGGGCAATGTGGAACTGCCGCACCTTGATGCCGTCGATCAGATACCGGCCCAGCCCGCCCAGGCTGGCGTACGCCGCGACGGTGGCGGTGGCCACGATCTGCAGGGTGGCGGTGCGCAGGCCGCTCAGGATCAGCGGCAGGGCGTTGGGTACCTCGACTCGCAACAGCACCTGGCGTTCGGTCATCCCCATCGACCGGGCCGCGTCGACGACGCTGGCGTCCACATTGGCGATACCCGCGTAGGTGCCGGCCAGCAGCGGCGGAATGCCGAGCAGCATCAGCGCGACCGTGGGCGGGATCAACCCGAGACCCCACAACAGCACACCGAGCAGAAGCACACCGAGGGTGGGCAGGGCGCGCAGCGCGTTGACGCCGGTGACGACCAGGAAGGTGCCCCGGCCGGTATGCCCGATGAGCAGGCCGACGGGCACGGCGACGAGCACCGAGAACAGCACCGCGATCACCGTGTACTGCAGATGTTCTGCGATCCGGATGCCCAGCCCGGCATGACCGGACCAGTTCGCGGCGGTGAAGATGTAGGACAGGGCCTGCTGCAGGAAGTTCACCGGGCACCTGCCTTGGCGCTGGAAGCTTTGACCCACGGAGTCACTGCCCTGCCGGCCAACAGGATCAGCGCGTCGATCGCCACCGCCAGCACGAAGATCGCGATGATGCCCGCAATGATCTGCCCGCTCTTGTTGGCTTGATAGCCCTCGGTGAACCAGGTGCCCAGCCCGCCGATGCCGATCACCGAACCGACGGACACCATCGAGATGTTGGTCACCGCGACCACCCGGAGGCTGGCGATGAGCACCGGGATCGCCAGTGGCAGTTCCACTTTGACGATGCGGACGAACGGCCGGTAGCCGATGGCGGTGGCCGCGTCCAACACGTCGGCCGGTACCGCGTCCAGCGCCTCCGGCACGGCCCGCACCAGCAGCGCCGTGGTGTAGAGCGTGAGCGCGACCAGGACGTTGGCCTCGTCCAGGATGCGGGTCGGGATGATCAGCGGCAGCGCGACGAAAAGGGCCAGTGACGGGATGGTGAAGACGATGCTGGCGATCACCGTGATGACCCGGCGCGGCACCGTGGTGCGCTGCACGAGCGCGCCGATCGGCACCGCGATGAGCAATCCCAGCACGATCGGCACCAGCGACAGTCGCAGGTGGATCAGCGTGAGCGCCCACGCCTTGTCCAGATGGGTCAGCAGATACGTCACGTCTGTCCGTTCGCTGCGCAGGCTTCGCTCATACCGCTACCCGACCTTCGGCACGCGACGCTGACGCTTGAGGGCCGCCAGCACATCGTCGGCCTCGATACCGCCCAGCAGCCGCCCTTCGTCGTCGACGGCCACGCCCAGGCCCGACGGGGAGGACAGCGCGGCATCGAGCGCCAGCCGCAGAGACCCGTCCGGCCGGAAGAAGGACCCGCCGCCGATCGTGCTGTCGTACAACGCACTTCCGCGGCGGTGCACCTCGACACCTTCGGCGTTGATCCACGCGAAGGGCCGGCCGTCGGCGCGGATCACCAGTGCCCATTCATCGGGTGCCAGCTGCTGAGCATCGATCTCGGATTCGGCGACCTGGCGGATGTCGTGTAGCGGCAGCCCGGTCGCCGCGAAGAACTGCAGGCCGCGGTAACCGCGGTCGGCCCCGACGAAACCGGCTACCAGCTCGTTGGCCGGATTCGACAGCACGAACGCCGGGTCGGCGTACTGCTGCAGCACCCCGCCCCGGCCGAACACCGCCACCTTGTCCCCGAGCTTGACCGCCTCGTCGATATCGTGGGTGACGAACACGATGGTCTTACGCAATTCGCTTTGCAGCCGCAGGATTTCGATCTGCAACTCTTCACGCACCACCGGGTCCACGGCACTGAACGGCTCATCCATCAGCAGGATGGGCGGGTCGGCCGCCAGCGCCCTGGCCACACCCACGCGCTGCTGCTGACCACCCGACAGTTGCGCCGGATAGCGGCCGGCCAGTTTGGGGTCCAGCCCCACCCGTTCCAGCACCTCGAGTGCGGTTCGTCTTGCGGCACGGCGTGTTTCGCCTTTGAGCACGGGTACGGTGGCGACGTTGTCGATAACCCGCTGATGTGGCATCAACCCGGCGCTCTGGATGACGTAGCCGATACCGAGGCGCAGCTTGACCGGATCGACCTTCGTCACGTCGTTCCCGTCGACGGTGAGCGTGCCCGACGTGGGTTCGATCATCCGGTTGATCATCCGCATCGACGTGGTCTTGCCGCAGCCCGACGGTCCGACGAACGCGGCGAGCGTGCCCTCGGGGATGTCGAGGGTGAGGTCGTCGACGGCGACGGTGCCATCCGGGTACGTCTTGGTGACGTTGGTGAACGTGATCATCAGCTACTCACTTACCGGGAAGGGGCTTGTCGAAACCGTTGTCCTTGATCCACTTTCCGGCCGCTTCCTCGGGGTCGACGCCCTTATTCCCCTCGACCGAGGTGTTGAGCGCGATCAGCGCCTCGGTGGACAGTTTCGCGCTGACGGCGTCGAGCACGCTCTTGAGCGGAGCGGACAGTTTCGCAGAAGCGACCAGCGGCACCACGTTTGCGGCAAGGAAGACGCTCTTGGGGTCGTCGAGGACGACGAGCTTGTCCTTCTCGATGGCCGGCGAGGTGCTGAAGATGTTCGCGGCGGTGACGGCGCCGCTGTTGAGGGCCTGCACCGTCGCGGGGCCGCCACCGTCACTGATCGCCACGAAGTTGGCCGGCGAGATGTTCAGGCCGTACTTCTGCTGTAGGCCCACCAGACCGGTCTGCCGTGTCTGAAACTCCGACGGTGCGCCGACTTTCACCTCCGCCGAGTGCGCCGCCAGATCCGCGATGGATTTCAGATTCCACTTCTTGGCGACGGCTTCGGACACCGCGAGGGTGTCCTTGTCCTCGGCGGGCGACGGATACAGGATGGACAGGTCGCCCGGGACCGCCTTGAGCAGGGCCAGGAGCACCGCGTCAGAGGTGGTCGCCGTGGCCTCTTTGTCGAAGTACTGCAAGAGGTTCCCGGTGTACTCGGGCATCAGGTCGATGGAATGATCCTGCACGGCAGGGATATAGGTTTCCCGGCTGCCGATGCCGAACTGCCGTTTGATGGCGAAACCGTTGGCCTCCAACGCCTGCGCATAGATCTCGGCGACGATCTTGGACTCGGTGAAATCCGCCGAGCCGATGGTGAGCGATTTGAGGTCACCGGACACCTCGCCGCCGCCGAGCGGGTTGGCACTCCCACATCCCGCGCTCACAAGCGCGAGCAACGCTGTGATGACGATCAAGAATGTGCGTCTGCAGCGCATACCGTCCCCTCGGCCAGGTGGCTGTTACCTCGACAGTAACGGGCCGGCCCGCGACATGCCGGACTTTAGTTCACCGTGAGGGGGTTTGTAATCGCCCCGAAAGGGGCAAGATAAATGCCATGACGACTGACCCGCATGCGTTGCCCTCGGACCCGGAGCAGCCGCTCGAGTCTTCGGGGAGATCTGACCCGCCGACCCCACCGGAGGACGCGGTCAAGTTCACCCGGGCCGCCGCCCTGTGGTCGTCGCTGATCACCGGATTTCTCATCCTGATCGTGTTGCTGATCTTCATCGCGCAGAACACCGACTCCGGCACGTTCCACTTCCTGGGCTGGAACTGGACGCTGCCGCTCGGGGTGGCGCTGCTGCTGGCCGCGGTGTGTGGTGGGCTGCTCGCCGTGTTCGTCGGCGCCGCCCGGATCGTGCAACTGCGCATCGCCGCGCGCAAGAACCTGAAGGCGGCCAGGCGCCTCTAGGTCTGAGCGTCGCGCCTAGAGCAGCGTGAGGCCCTCGGCGATCAGCGGGGCCACGGCCTCGCCGACGCGCGACGGTGCGCCGCCCTCACGGGCCCGGAAGTCGATACCCGCGGCGATGATGGCCAGCTTGAAATAGGCCAGGGCCATGTAGAAGTTCCAGTTGTCCAGCTCCTGGCCGCTGGCCAGCGCGTAACGCTGGGCAAGACCGTCGGCCGACGGCAGCAGCGGCGAGGTCCAGGCCGCCTGCATGCCGAGGACGCCGTCGAAGTTCGGATTGCGGTACACGCACATCAGCGCCGCGTCGGACAGCGGGTCACCCAGTGTGGAGAGCTCCCAGTCCAGCACCGCGCGCACCACCGTCGGGTCCGAATTGTCCAGGATGGTGTTGTCGATGCGGTAGTCGCCGTGCACTATGGCGGCCCGGCTGCCCGCCGGAATCCCTTCTGCCAGAGCCGAATGCAACCGCTTCACATCGGTGTCCCGGGCATCGTCGGCCAGCCGGACCAGGTCCCACTGCGAACCCCAGCGCCGCACCTGACGTTCCAGGTAACCCTCGGCCTTGCCGAAATCACCCAGTCCGACAGCCTGCGGGTCGACGGCGTGCAGGTCGGCCAGCACCTTGATCAGCGCGTCGACACAACCCTCGATCACCTGGGCGTCCCCCAGCTCCTCGAGCTCGGAAGCGCTACGCACCACCCGGCCGTCGACGTTCTCGACCATCTGGAACGGCGCGCCCAACACCGAGTCGTCATTGCGCATGGTGACCGCACGGGCGACCGGGACCGGGGTATCGGCCAAAGCCGCCACCACCTTGTACTCGCGCGCCATATCGTGCGCCGACGGCGTCAGCCCGTGCAGCGGCGGACGGCGCAGCACCCAGGTCGATGCCTCGTCGAACACCCGAAAGGTCAGGTTGGAGCGGCCGCCGGAAATCAGCTCGGCGCACAGTTCACCGGAACGGGCGATCCCCTCCGTGCGCAGATGCGCATCCAGGGCGACGAGGTCGAGGCCTTCAAGGTTGGTCACGGGAACTGTTTACCACCCCGCCTCACGGCTCCTCGCGCGAGCGCTCGTCGACAAAGTTTCGGGGCAGCAGATCCCATACGTGTTCGGTCCCGTTCACCGAGGCGACGGCCAGCTTGCCGCTGCGCGAGGACAGCAGCCGGGTCACCGAGGCGTAGTCCACGTGGAACGACAGCAGCCGCTCCGTGCCGAGGATGTGATGCAGCAGGACGTTGATGACACCGCCGTGACCGAACACCGCGACGGTGTCCTCGTGGTCGGCGGCGGCCACCACATCGTCCACGGCGGCCACCACCCGCTCCAGGAATGCCCTTTCGTCGACGCTGCTGGGCAGATGTCCAGAAATCAGCCTGGCCAGTTCCTCCGGGTTCTCCTTGGCGATCTGCTCGATCGGCACATAGTGCGTCATGTCCCGGTCGTATTCGGCGAGCCGATCATCGATGTCGATGGGCAGGCCGAGGGCCTCGGCCAGCGGGCCACCGGTCTGCACTGCCCGACGCTGCGGGCTGCTCACCAGGCGGGTGATCGGGAAGCGGGCCAGGGCCTCGGGCAGGCGCGCAGCCTGGGCGAGGCCCTCGGCGGACAGGTCGGGATCGGACCCCTGACCGGGCTCGCTGCGCAGAGGTAACGCATGTCGGACCAGAAGCAGTTGCACCGTGACACCATATGGCCCGTGCGTGCCTTCGCCTGCCCGGTGTGCGACAGCTTCGTCGCGTTCGAGGCCGACCACTGCACCGAATGTCAGACTGCGCTGGGGCTGCACCTGCCATCGAGAAGCATGCTGGCCCTAGACGAGGGTGTGGCACTGCACGCGGGCAGCCGATGGATCCGGTGCAATCAGCACCGGACCCTGGCGTGCAATTGGCTGACCCCCGAGGCACAGGACCCAGGTTCGCCGGTCGGGCACCGCGGCCGCTGCCTCGCCGGATCGCTGATCCGGCGCGAGCCTCCCGCCGATGACACCCTGGCGCGGGAGAAGCTGATCCCCACCACCGTTGCGTTGCGCCGGCTGGTGTTTCAGCTCGCGGACATCGGCTTGCCCATGGAGCCGTACTGGCACGTCGACGGCGGCCTCGCGTTCGATCTGTTGTCCAGTCGCAGCACCGGCGAGAAGGTGACCATCGGCCACGCCCGCGGGGTGATCACCATCGACGTGGTCGAATCACTGGACGACTATCGAGAATCGCTGCGGGTGCGCCTGGGTGAGCCGTACCGCACCATGCTCGGCCATTTCCGGCATGAGGTCGGCCACTACTACCAGAACGTGCTCGTCGAAACCGGCACCGGTGCGGACACCTACCTCGAGGAGTGCCGTCAGCTGTTCGGCGATGAGCGGGCCGGCTACAGCGAGGCGATCGACCGGCACTACACACTGGGCGCCCCGGCGGGCTGGGAGGCGACGTTCATCTCCGAATACGCCACCATGCACCCGTGGGAGGACTTCGCGGAGTGCTTCGCGCACTACCTGCACATCGCCGACACCATGGACACCGCACGGGAAGCCGGCATGGTGCTGCACGCCGACCGGGTGCGGTTCAATGCGCCGCGCGACATCGTGGCGCTGGAGTGCTACGACGACGAACCGATCGAACGGATGTTGTTCGACTGGAAGTGGATGTCGCTGTTCTTCAACCGGGTGAACACCGCGATGGGCAAGAACCCGTTGTATCCCTTCGAGATTCCGGCGCCGGTGGTGGAGAAGCTCGGATTCGTGCACAAGGTCATCCGCGATACGGCCAGGAGGCGATGATGGGTTACGCCGACGAACTCTTCGATCTCACCGGCAAGGTGGTGCTGATCACCGGGGGCAGCCGCGGGCTGGGCCGGGAGATGGCGTTCGCCGCCGCACGATGCGGGGCCGACCTGGTGATCGCCAGCCGCAACCTCGACTCGTGCGTCGCCGTCGCTGAAGAGATCACCGCGACCACCGGCCGGGCCGCGCTGGCCCATCAGGTGCACGTCGGGCGATGGGATCAGTTGGAGCCTTTGGTGGAGGCCGCCTACGCGCGGTTCGGCAAGGTCGACGTACTGGTCAACAACGCGGGCATGTCGCCGCTGTATGAATCGCTGACCTCGGTGAGCGAGCAGTTGTTCGACGCGGTGGTGAATCTGAACTTCAAGGGTCCGTTCCGGTTGACCGCCCTGATAGGCGAGCGCATGGTGGCCGACGGCGGCGGCTCGATCGTCAACGTGAGCTCGTCGGGATCGCTGCGCCCGGATGCGCACATGCTGCCCTACGCCGCCGCGAAAGCCGGATTGAACGTGCTGACCGAGGGTTTCGCGAAGGCGTTCGGTCCGACGGTGCGGGTCAATACGCTGATGGCCGGCCCGTTCCTCACCGATGTCAGCAAGGCGTGGTCATTCGGCGAGGGGAATCCGTTCGCCCATTCTCCGCTGCAGCGCGCCGGTGATCCGCCCGAAATCGTCGGCGCGGCACTGTTTCTCATGTCGAACGCATCCAGCTTCACCACCGGATCGATCCTGCGGGTCGACGGGGGTCTGCCTTGATCTGAGGTCCTCGCCGCGTTCGACCCTAGGGCGTGATGATGGCGAAATTCGGATCCGGACGATCGAGGGCACCCAGCAGCGTGGACAACGCGTCGGCAGCACCGCTGACCTCCACGCCCGGCGAGCTCGTATCCCCGGCCACGAATGACAACAACCGCAACTTGTTCGCCAGAGTGACAGTTGCCGTGGCGGTTTCGGGCGCGGCGGGGACCTTGCGGTGTACCAATACACCGTTGCGCAGCGATAGTCGGTAGTTGGTGGCGACATCGGCGAACGTCACGTCGATCGCCAGGTCCAGCTCCCAGGCCCGCGGACCGTTGACGTTGATGGCGAACGTGTCGAAGATCTGCTCCGGGGTGAGCTGGCTCATCAGCGACGGGGACGTGGTCTGTGTGGGGGTGCCGAAATTACCCTCACGCAGTTCGGTGGCCCCGGACAGGAAGAAGTTGCGCCACACCGCGTTCTCGGCACCGTAGGCCAATTGCTCCAGTGTGTCGGCGTACAACTCGCGGGCACCCGCATGATTCTCGTCGGTGAAGATGGCGTGATCCAACAGGGTTGCAGCCCAGCGTAAATCGCCGTCATCGAAGGCCTGCCGGGCCAGTTCGACGACCTTGTCGAGGCCGCCCATGGCCGCCACGTAGCGCGGGCCCGCGGCTTGGGGCGGATGCTGCCAGAGCCGGCCGGGGTTGCCGTCGAACCAGCCCATATAGCGCTGGTAGACCGCCTTGACGTTGTGGCTGACCGATCCGTAGTAGCCATGGGTGTGCCAGGCCTTCTCCAACGCCGGCGGCATCTGGAACGTCTCCGCGATCTCGATACCGGTGAATCCCTGGTTGAGCTGACGCAGCGTCTGGTCGTGCAGATAGGCGTACAGGTCCCGCTGCACCGACAGATACTCGACGATGTTGTCCTGGCCCCATGTCGGCCAATGGTGCGAGGCGAACACCACGTCCGCACGGCCGGCGAAGGTGTCGATGGCCTCGGTGAGGTAGCCGGCCCAGCCATGCGGGTCACGGACCAGCGCACCCCGCAGGGTCAACAGGTTGTGCAGGTTGTGGGTGGCATTCTCGGCCATGCACAGTGCCTTGAATTTCGGGAAGTAGAAGTGCATTTCGGCGGGCGCCTCGGTACCTGGCGCCATCTGGAACTCGATCTCCACACCGTCGATGGTGTGCTTCTCGCCCGTGCTGCGCACATCGACGGTCGGCACGATCAACGCGACCTCACCGGTGGAGCCGACCTGTCCCAGACCGCACCCGACCTGGCCCTGCAGGCCCCGGTCCAACACCGCGCCGTACATGTACGCGGCCCGGCGCGCCATCGCGGTGCCGGCATAGACGTTCTCCTGCACGGCATGCTCGGTGAAGCCCTCCGGTGCCAGGATGGCCACCTTGCCTGCGTCCACCTCATCCTGTGAGGTGACCCCGAGCACCCCGCCGAAGTGGTCCACGTGACTGTGGGTGTAGATGACCGCGACGACGGGACGGTCCCCGCGGTGGGCCCGGTACAGCCCGAGCGCGGCGGCCGCGGTCTCGGTGGAGATCAGCGGATCGATGACGATGATGCCCGTGTCACCTTCGATGAAGCTGATGTTCGACAGGTCCAGACCGCGCACCTGATAGATACCGGGCGCGTCTTCCCCTGTCGCTCCGCTGGCCTTGGTCACCTCGTAGAGGCCCTGTTTGGCGCACAGCTGGGATTGCCGCCACAGGCTCGGGTGCACGGTGTCGGGGGCCTCTGCCGCCAGGAACCCGTAGGAGTCGTTGTTCCAGACCACTCGCCCGTCGGCGGCGGTCACCACACACGGTTCCAGCGCCCCGATGAACCCACGATCGGCGTTCTCGAAGTCGCGGGTGTCCTCGAACGGGAGACTGCTGCGGTGCGCGCGATTGGCGGCGGAGATGGTAGCGGTGGGCGGCTTCTGCTCCATGCCCACAGCCTGCCACTACAACCGGTGCAGTGTGACGTCCTTGAGCGCCCTATTCGCCGCCGTCGCAGTCATATAGGTACAGAACGGCTGGCGGCGCCGGTCGGTGGGTGAGCCCGGATTCAGCAGGCGCAGACCGGTCGAGGCGGTGGCGTCCCACGGGATGTGGCTGTGCCCGAACACCAGCACATCGGTATCCGGGTACTGGCGCGCCATCCGCTCGTCGCGACCGGCCGCGGCCCCGGTCTCGTGCACGACGGTGAACCGCAGCCCCTCCAGCGTCACGTCGGCACGTTCGGGCAGCCGGGTGCGCAGTTCCTCACCGTCGTTGTTGCCCCAGCAGGCCAGCAGCCGGCGTGACCGTGCCTCCACCTGGTCCAGCAACGCCGGCGAGATCCAGTCCCCGGCGTGGATCACCACATCCGCGGCATCCACCTCGTCCCAGACCGCGGTGGGCAGGTCTCTCGCACGCTTGGGCACGTGGGTATCCGCGATGAGGAGCAGGCGCACGGCACCACCGTAACGCCGGCCCTGATGCGCACGTTGCTGGAGACGATCGCGGTGAGTGACGGACCTCGGCTAGGCACCGCCGAACGGACCCGGGACAGGGGTCCCAGCTGGGCTTACCAGGTGTCCGAAGGCATGGCCGGCGCGTACGCGGCGACACCGTGACCGATGCTCGTCGTGTTTGCGAGCCAGCATGCCGACCGTGGGTAAAAAACGTGGTGCGCCCGAAGGGATTCGAACCCCTAACCTTCTGATCCGTAGTCAGATGCTCTATCCGTTGAGCTACGGGCGCTTGATGAAACTGGTCGAACTATTCAGTTGTTCGGCGGAGGCGAGAGGATTTGAACCTCCGGTCCGCTTTAAGGCGGACAACTCATTAGCAGTGAGTCCCATTCGGCCGCTCTGGCACGCCTCCTGAACGATCTGAGGGTACCGGACCCCCGGAACCGCCGAGCGCACAGATTACACAGGCCGGACCGCGGAAGGCAAAGCGCGACATCGGGCGGCCGTCGCCGCACCCCTAGAATGGCTGGGTGACCGCCCGCCTGCGCCCCGAAATGGCCGACCTTCCGGCCTACACGCCGGGCCGTACGGTGCCCGGCGCCATCAAGATCGCCAGCAACGAAACCGTGGACGGTCCGCTGCCCGGCGTGCTCGAGGCCATCACCACCGCCGCCGCCGGCATCAACAGGTATCCGGACAACGGCTACCAGGATCTGCGCGAGCGTTTGGCCAAGCATGTGAACTTCGCCCCGGAGAACATCGCGGTGGGCGCCGGCTCGGTGAGCCTGTGCCAGCAGCTCATCCAGATCACCGCTTCGGTGGGCGACGAGGTGATGTTCGGCTGGCGCAGTTTCGAGATCTACCCGCTGCAGGTGCGCACCGCGGGCGCCACCCCGGTCGCGGTGCCCCTGACGGACCACACCCACGATCTGGACGCCATGCTGGCGGCGGTCACCGAGCGCACCCGGCTGATCTTCGTGTGCAACCCGAACAACCCCACCTCCACGGTGGTGGACCCGGCCGAGCTGGCCGAGTTCGTCGCCGCGGTGCCGTCGGACATCCTGATCGTCATCGACGAGGCCTACGTCGAGTACATCCGCGACGGCCTGCTCCCCGACAGCCTGGCACTGGTCAGAGACCACCCGAATGTCGTTGTGCTGCGCACCTTTTCCAAGGCGTACGGGCTGGCCGGACTGCGTGTCGGCTATGCGGTGGCCGATCCCGATATCGTCACCGCCCTGGGCAAGGTGTACGTGCCGTTCACCGCGACGACGGTGTCCCAGGCTGCCGCCATCGCCAGCCTGGACGCCGCCGACGAATTGCTGGCCCGCACCGACAAGGTGGTCGCCGAACGGATTCGGGTCAGCGCCGCATTGCGCGACGCCGGTTACGACGTGGCGCCCTCACAGGCCAACTTCGTCTGGTTGCCGCTGCCCGGTCAGACCGACGAATTCGTCAACGCCGCAGCCGAAAGCCGCATCGTGGTGCGCCCGTACGGGCAGGACGGGGTGCGGGTCACCGTCGCCGCTCCGCATGAGAACGACGCCTTCCTGGCATTCGCCCGCGAGTGGATCTCGTCCCGAGGAGAACAGAAGTGACCCACCGCAACGTCTTCGACACGCTCAAGAAGCGCGAGGGTCAGATCGACGAGGCCGAACTCGACGAGTTCTGGGCGACCCTGCCGCCGGCCAGCATCGAGTTCATGATCGGCGAATGGCAGGGCGGCGAGTTCCAGACCGGGCACCGGGCCAACGGATTCATGAAGCGACTCAACTGGTTCGGCAAGACCTTCCACTCCGCCGACGATGCCAAACCGCTGGTCTGCCTGGACGCCGACGGCAACAAGTTCTCCAACACCGAGGCCATGAACGGCGAGGCCAGCCTGTGGCTGGAGGAGTTCCGCGGTGAGGCGACGGCCTCGATGGTCTACGACGGTCGGCCGGTGCACGATCACTTCAAGGTGATCGACGAGCGGGCGGTACTGGGCATCATGAACGGCAAGGGCGCCGTCGACCACACCGCGGACGGCCCGAAATATCTGTATTTCTATCTGGAACGCGTCTGACCGTGAAACGGGCGCTGGCGGCAACCGGTCTGGCAGCGCTGGTGCTGCTGGCCGGTTGCGCACGCACCACCGACGGTTCGGTGGCGATGACCACCGAACCGGGCCCGGCGCTGACCACCAAGTCCAGACCGAGCACCTCGGCCCCGTCCACCACGCGCACCCGCACGCCGCGCGGGTCGACCGTGCCCGAGGTGCCGGCGCCGCCGGACGCGCTCACGATGACCTGCGGCGATTACAACGACCTGGACGCCGCCACGCAGAAGGCCGTGATCAACGCGATCCTGCAGCAGGACCAGTCGACGATAAGCCCCGACAACATCGACATGGCCAAGTCGCTGACCGACGCGATGTGTCAGTTCCTGACCGACAGCACCGTCAACGAGGTGCTGATGGGAGGGCCGGTCCCGTAGCGGGTTAGCCTCATCGACATGGGTACTGCTTACGAATCGGTGACCGTCGATATCGCCGACCACGTCGCGCGGGTCACGCTGATCGGGCCGGGCAAGGGCAACGCCATGGGCCCGGCGTTCTGGGACGAGTTGCCCGAGGTGTTCGGCACATTGGACGCCGACCCCGAGGTGCGCGCGATCGTGCTGACCGGGTCCGGGAAGAACTTCAGCTACGGGCTTGATCTGCCGGCCATGGGCGCCACCCTGCCCGGACTGGATGCCGGCGCCAAGGCCCGCGCCGAATTCCACACGAAGCTGCAGCGGATGCAGGCGGCCATCACCGCTGTCGCGGATGCCCGGACCCCCACCGTCGCCTCGATCCACGGTTGGTGCATCGGCGGCGGTGTCGACCTGATCAGCGCCGCGGACATCCGCTACGCCAGCGCCGACGCGAAGTTCTCGGTACGCGAGACCAAGCTGGCGATCGTCGCCGACGTCGGCAGCCTGGCCCGGCTTCCGCTGATCCTCTCAGAAGGGCATCTCCGTGAGCTCGTTCTGACCGGCAAGGACATCGACGCCGCGCGAGCAGAGAAGATCGGCTTGGTCAACGATGTGTACGAGGACGCCGAGGCGTCCCTGGCCGCCGCGCACGCCACCGCCGCCGAGATCGCCGCCAACCCGCCGCTGACCGTGGCCGGGGTCAAGGACGTCCTCGATCAGCAGCGCATCGCGCGGGTCTCGGAGAGCCTCCGATACGTAGCGGCGTGGAACTCTGCCTTCCTCCCGTCAAAGGACCTGGCCGAGGCGGTCACCGCGATGTTCCAGAAGCGGCCGCCCCAATTCACCGGCGAGTGAACACCTTTCGCGTGCGTCGGCGAATTACACCGACGTGAGTCGCGACACGGTCACGGATAGGTATCCATCCGCGCACCGGTAGCCACATGAGCACCACAGGACACTAGCGTCGCAGCTGTACAAGTGCTGACGTCTACTCGGCGTCCGCCCCTGAAAGGTGTGACATGTCGCGGCGTCGTCGAATTGCCTCCCTCTCGGTGGCCACCGTGACCACCGCCGGGCTGTGTGTGGCGATCGGCGTGGCCGCACCGGTCTCGGCCGAGCCCTGTACGGGAGCCGCGGCTGCAGCGCAGCCTCCCGCGGGCACGGCTGCCCTGCCCAGCCCCGGTGCAGGCGGGCCGCCGATGGGGCACAGACCCGCCGGCGCCAACGACAACGCCCCACTGCCGCGTCTGGGCAAGTTGACGCGGTCCCTCCTCAGCGCGCTGACACCGGCTCAGCAGATCCAACAGCAGGCTGCGGTGGTCCCCACCCCGAAACCGACGGCCACGCCCGCGCCCGCCGCCACCCCGGCACCCGCGGCGGCGCCGATGCCGGCACCGGGCACTTCGCTGATCGGGTGGGTGACCGGTCCGGAGAGTTCCAACAACACCATTGCCAAGTACTCGATCACCGGAACCGATCTCGGGATCATGTGGGACAACGGCAACGCCGCCAACCACCAGGTGCTGATGGCCTTCGGTGATACGTACGGCTACTGCAGCACACCCCAGAAGCAGTGGCGCTACAACGTGTTGATGCGCAGCCAGGACACGTCCCTGACCGACTCCGTCGCGGCGTCCAGTGCACCATCGTGGCGGCCGGGGCTGGCCAAGCAGATCATCAACAGCATCGACTGGGCACCCGTGGAGAAGGGCATCATCCCGACCGCCGGCATCTCGGTCGGAAACAACCAGTACGTCAACTTCATGTCGATCAAGAACTGGGATGCCGACGGCCGGTGGTCGACGAACTTCTCCGGCGTCGCGGTCTCACCGGACAACGGCGAGCACTGGGGTGTGTATCCCACCAGCATCCGCCCCGCCGCACCGGACAGCACCGATCGCGTCGCCTACACCCCCGGCAACGAGAACTTCCAGATGGGCGCCTTCATGAAGCCCGGACCCGGCGACGGTTACCTCTACTCGTTCGGCACCCCGCCGGGCCGCGGTGGTTCGGCGTATGTGGCCCGGGTGCAACCGGCCAACGTGCCGGACGTGACGAAGTACGAATACTGGAACTCCGACAGCAATTCCTGGGTGCCGGGGAATCCGGGGGCGGCCACCGTGGTGATCCCGGGTCCGCTGGGCGAGATGTCGGCGCAGTACAACACGTACCTCAAGCAGTACGTGGCGCTCTACTGCAACGGGCTCAACGATGTGGTGATGCGTACGGCGCCCGCTCCGCAGGGGCCGTGGGGTCCGGAGGCCATGCTGGTGTCGCACTCGGAATTCCCCGGCGGTATCTACGCTCCGTTCCTGCATCCCTGGTCGACCGGAAAAGTGTTGTACTACAACCTTTCCCTGTGGTCGGACTACAACGTGATGCTGATGCGGACGGTGCTGCCGTAACCCGTTGCGGGCACGGCAGATTCAGCCGCACCGTCGACCGTCACACCTCGATACGCGAGCCGATGATCACCGTGCGGTCCAGCGGAAGCCCGAAATGGCCCGCCGCATCGGAGGTGATGTACGAGGTCGCGATGAACAGGCGCTTACGCCAGGGCGCCATGGTCGGCGCATCACCGGGGGTCAGTTCCAGCTTCGATAAGAAGTACGTCGCATCGTCGACCGACAGCGGCGCTTCCATCGACGGATGTTCTTCGACCAGTCTCAGTGCCGCAGGCACATCCGGCCGTTCCATATAGCCGAACTTGGCGCTGACGAAGCTGATCCCGTCATCGGTGTAACCCAGATTATCCAGCGTGATGCGCTGATCATCGGGGACACGGGGCACGGGCTGGACGTCCAGCGACATGATGACGGCGTGCTCGTGCAGCACGTGATTGTGTTCGACGTTGGCGCGCATGGAAAGTGGGGCGGTTTCGCCGCCTCGGTTGAGAAACACCGCGGTGCCGGGGATGCGCACCGTCGCCGCCGGGTCCGCGGCAAGCTTGTCGACGAAGTCCTGCAGCGGTCCCTCGGCCTCTTCACGGGCCTTGGTCACCACATCTCGGCCGCGCTGCCAGGTCACCATCACCGTGAACGCGGCGATCGCGATCAGCAGTGGCAGCCATGCGCCGTGCACCAGCTTGGTGAGGTTCGCGGCGAAGAACATCAGGTCGACGACCAGCAGCGCGCCCCCACCCACCACGACGATCCACAGCGGCGTATGCCAGCGGGCCCGGGCCTGGTAGAGGAACAGCAGCGTGGTGATGGTGATCGTCCCGGTCACCGCCATGCCGAACGCATACGCCAGGGCCGCCGAGCTGCGGAACGCCAGCACCAGCGTCAGCACCGCCACCATCAGCACCCCGTTGATCCACGGCACATAGATCTGCCCCATGGCTTTTGCGGACGTGTGGGCGATGCGCAGTCGCGGCAGGTAGCCGAGTTGGGCGGCCTGCGCGGCCACCGAGAACGCGCCGGTGATCACCGCCTGGGAGGCGATGACCGTCGCCGCGGTAGCCAACACGACCATCGGGATCCGCGCCCATTCCGGAGTGAGGAGGAAAAACGGTGCGCTGACGGCGTTTTCGTCACCCAACAACAACGCGCCCTGACCGAAGTAGCTCAGCACACAGGCGGGTAGCACCAGCGCCAGCCAAGCCGTGACGATGGCGGGTCGGCCGAAGTGGCCCATATCGGCATACAGCGCCTCGGCGCCGGTGACCGAGAGCACCACGGCCGCCAGTGCAAAGAAGGCGATGTGGAAATGCCCGGCCATGAACCCCAGGGCATAGGTGGGCGACAACGCCCGCAGGATGTCGGGATGAGCGACTATTCCACTAATCCCGCACGCCCCGATCCCGACGAACCAGGCGATCATCACCGGACCGAAGAACCGTCCGATGGTGGCGGTGCCGCGCCGCTGCACCGAGAACAACGCCACGATGATGACCACCGTGAGTGGGATGACCCACCTATCCAGGTCGGGCTCAATCACTTTCAGGCCTTCGATGGACGACAACACCGAGATGGCCGGGGTGATCATGCTGTCACCGAAGAACAGTGCGGCGCCGAACAGGCCAAGCCCCGACAGCACCGCGGCCTTGCGTTCATGCCCGGCCGGGCAGCACCGGCGCACCAGCGTGATCAGCGCCATGACGCCGCCCTCACCGTCATTGTCGGCGCGCATCACCAGACTGACGTAGGTGAGGGTGACGATGAGCATCACCGACCAGAAGATCAACGACACCACGCCGTAGACATGTGTCTCACTGATCGGTACCGGATGCGGGTCGCCGGGGTTGAAGACCGTCTGGAGGGTGTAGATGGGGCTGGTACCGATATCGCCGAACACCACGCCGAGCGCGGCGATCACCAAAGGCGGCCGCAGGGCCTGCTTGTTGTGCACGGCAAGTATTGTGCCGTCGAAGACTGTCGGGCGGCGGGAGATCCGGGATCGGTGATGGCGAATGCGTGAGAACACGGAGTTTTCCAGCGGCGGCGAACGTTGCGACGCATGGCTTTACCGGCCGCAGTCAGACGGTGACGGCGCGCCGATACCCGTCATCGTGATGGCCCACGGCCTCGGTGGCACGAAGGCCATGCACCTGGACGCCTACGCCCAGCGCTTCACCGCCGCAGGCTACGCATGCTTGGTGTTCGACTACCGCCACTTCGGCGACAGTGCCGGCTTGCCACGGCAATTGCTGTCGGTACCCCGACAGCTGGCCGACTGGGAGGCGGCGATCGCGTTCGCCCGGTCGTTACCCGGTATCGATGCCGGCCGGGTGGTCACCTGGGGAACCAGCTTCGGCGGCGGGCATTCGCTGACCATGGCCGCGCGCGACCACCGCCTCGCCGCCGCGATCGCCCAATGCCCGTTCACCGACGGCCTGGCCTCCGCCCTGGCTGTCAATCCGTTGACCAGCGCCCGGGTCACGTTCGCCGCCGTACGGGACCTCATCGGTGCCGCCCGCGGCGCGGCGCCGCGCTACCTGCCTTCGGCGGCACGACCAGGCACCCCGTCGTTCATGAGTGCGCATGACGCGCTGCCCGGCATCACGGCGCTGGGTGCCGAGGACGCCGACTTCGACAACAGGATCACCGCACGCTCGGCGTTCGATGTGCTTCGCTACGCACCCGGCCGGCACACCAGAGACATCCGCTGCCCGGTCTACGTCGCGCTCTGCGACCCGGATACCGTGGCCCCCAACCGCACCGCCGAGCGGCAGACGTCCCGGGCATCCGCTGCGGAAGTGCGCACATATCCGGTCGGCCATTTCGACATCTATTTCGGCGAGCACTTCGACCGCGCGGTCTCGGACTACCTGGATTTCCTCCGGCGACACGTTCCCGTCGCGACGTAGCCCCGACGCATCGGATCAGACTGCGGAGTGGGTCGTTTCGCGACTGTCGACCCGCAATTCGTACTTGATCTCGCAGATGTACTTGCCACCCACGAAATCGGTTCGCTCGGATCCTTCGATGGTCCAGCCGGCACGGGCATAGAAGCGTCGTGCACGGGTGTTCGTCGACAGCACCCACAAATAGGCCAAGCCATATCCGGCCTGGCTCAACTGCCGGCACGCGGCCGCCAGCAGGGTGCTGCCCACACCTGATCCCCAGTGCGCGGGATCCACATAGAGCGACCAGATCTCGCCGAACTCTTCGTGCTCACGTTCCCGTGATCGCCCGAGCGTGACATGCCCGCATACAACACCCTCGTCGACGGCTACCAGCGTGTAGGGCCCGTTGACGGGGTCCATCCGTTCGAACTTGTAGCGACTGGCCCTGTCCTCGGGGCGCATCCGGTCGAGGTACTTCTGCGAGATCAGTCCCGCGTAGCCCACTTGCCAGGAACGGACGTGCGTCTCTGCCACGGCCAGCGCATCGGCCGGGACCGCGTCCCGCACTTCCACCATGAACGGAATTATCACTGTGAGTGCGTCATTTGGTGCTGCATTCGCCCCGACTGCCCGGGCTTTCGACTAGCCGTTCGCGACGGTGTCAGGGCCTTGGAGGCGACGACCGCGGCTCTGGTACAGCGCGGCATCGGCTTGCGCATACAGGGTGGCGATGTTGGCGCCGGACAAGTTCGCAGTGGCCGTTCCGAGGCTGACCGACGGTGTCTTTGTCCGGACGCTGTCGAGGAAATCCCTGACGATCCCGGGATCTTCACCCGCGATGCAGACGGCGAACTCGTCGCCGCCGAGGCGGGCCAACACGGCACGCCCGGGTACCAGCTGTTTCCACTGGTGGGCATAGTCGGTGATGCGGCGGTCTCCGGCTTGATGGCCCTGCGTGTCGTTGAGGGTCTTCAGGCCATCGATATCCAGCGCGACGACAACTACCGAGACCGACGTGGTCGGCCGGAGATGCCTGAGCAGATCGGAGGTTCCGATCTCCCACCCGGCGCGATTCAGAAGGCCCGTCATCGGGTCGGTACATGCGGCGGTGAACATCGCGCGCATGAGTAGACCGAAAGACTCGGCTGCTGCCGTGATTGCGACGACGATGATGAGAAACGTGATGACGCCGACGTGCCGTGCGGGGGCGAGGGCGACCGCGACCACACAGGCCACGGTGAGCGCCGTGATCAGCATCCACGCCTGGTAGGGCGGATGGAAGGCACGCAGATACATCGCCAAGAACATCGGGCCGATAAGGCAGACGTACTCGGCGGTGATCGAGACGTGAAAAGCCATCACCACAGGGGTGGCCGCGATCGCAGCCACGGTGGGGAACATGACGCGCTCCGGCCGGATCGCGAGCTGCGCGAGTGCCGCCATCCCGAGAATGATGGCGATGATGCCGCCGGTCGGATTGCCGTAGGCGATGTCGCTGCGCACCGGAAACAAGGTGAACACGACTCCGTACAGGTACAGAAACGTCGTGGCGCTCAAATAGATTCGCAACAGCCGCACTCGCTGCTTGCGCCCGACGCCGATACCGGCCCCGGCGACCGAGCTCAGGCGATACATGACGCCAACTTGCCTGTGAATGAGTTGATCGTCAACCGAGACGACTGTCGGACCGGCTGGGCTCAGGTCCGCAAAATTCGGAGCTCGGCCGAATACCGAGTCTGGATTCGACTTTTATCGCAATCCATACCGTGAGCACCGTGGCGCACGCATATCACTTTTATGCCCTAGGGGTTCACGGCATTCGCCGTATGCCGCGGCAGAATATGTACAGGGTCAGCGATGTGGTGAACATTCCTCGCCACGATGACCCGCAGCCACTGTTTCTGGCCGATCCGCGTCATCGAGCCAATCGACACACGGTCTGCCGGCGCACGGTTGCGACTGCGCCGCGGCTCAAAGCGACCAACGCGCCGGACACATCGAGCAATCATCACGGGTGCACCGACAGTAACTCACAGCTTCGGCGCCGAGGTGTGTGCGTGACACCTCGCCGGCTCTTCGTGTGCCGGCGGCACGTCGGTGCTTGGATGTCACGGCACTGACCAGGAGAGCCCCCACCGAAATAGCTGACATGACCAGCGGCAATCCATCAAATATTGCTGGCTGCATACCCGAGCGTCCTTCCAATGGTTCTACCTGTAACATTGTTCGGCTCGAACTGCCGTCCGATATTGCTGTGCATACATCAAGATCGTTCCCAAGGAACATGTCACGCGCGTAACGATCGCGTCAATATGGCCCGGCACACACTCGCGGCGTGGTACTCGTTTCGGTATCGGAATCGTCGGTCGTGGTCAGCCGAGGCAACGTCGCCACACGCTCCGCTGGCTACTACTGCCACGCGGCGGATGAGGCGGAGCCGAAGCCCGGCCGTTCGCACCGAACGGCCGCCATCACATGAGACGTGGAGGTTGGCAGGACGGTATGAATACAACTTTCGCCGCCCGTCTCAACAAACTGTTCGAGGCCGTCTACCCACCCGGGCGCGGCCCTCACACTTCTCATGAAGTGGTCAAGGAATTGCGCGGCGAGGGGATAAGGATTTCAGCGCCCTATCTGTCGCAATTACGCACTGGTCAGCGCACGAATCCGTCTGCTGAAATGATGGAGGCGATCGCTCAATTCTTCCGAGTCAGCGTCGCTTACTTCACCGATGACAGGTACTTCCAGAAGGTCGACGAGGAACTCACCTGGCTGCTGCACATGCGCAATGAGAACGTCCGATTTGTCACGTCCCGTGCGCTCGGACTCTCCGAAGACTCTCTGTCCGAATGGATCTGCTACGCCGACACCCTGCGGCGCCAGGAGGCCGCTCCGGGGCACCATGCGGTCGGATAGACCCCTCGGGACCGGCAGACGCCAGAGCGCTGTGATGAGCTGAGAGACAAGCTCTGACAGACTACGGAATCCTGTTATCCGTCAGAGCTTTTCACCCACCACTTCCACACCTGGATCGGCGGCCTCATATCCGTCGGACGCCTACGCGTTCGCAACCTGGCCGGGAACCACCACTAGGGCATGTAGCAGGGCTCAGCACCGGGCGTGTAGTACTGCAGGCCAGTCGGGGAGATGCAGGGCTCCTCTCCCGGGAACGAGGGAACCAGCGAGTACGCGTAGCCCTCCGGGAAGCCGTAGCGGGCCCAATCGCCCGCCACTGCGTCGGCCGTTCCCACGGCCACCGCGGCACCGACGGCGTCACCGGCGATGCCCGGGGTGCAGCCACCGACGCTGACGTGCCGGCCTCCGACGTCGCCGCACACGTCGGCTTGGGCAATGGGGGCGACCGCCGCGGGCACTGCGGACAGGGCGGCAATGCTGAGCAGGGTCGCTGCAATTATCTTGGACACGCCGCGATTATCGCCTACTAATTGACGCGCGTTTCATTATTCCACGATGCCCTTTGCCGCGTGACACAGTCCCGCTGCCGGTGGCCCCTCTGTCCACGCCGGGAAGCATCCACCCGAGCACCATCGCGGTCCACGCAACGCCGTTGATTCGCCGGCAAGCAGGGGCTGGTCGAGGAACTGACCAAAGTGTGTGCCGCGGTCGGCGGTCCGCCGAAGGTGCCGCGCATGGATAACGGGCCGGAGATGGTTTCCGCAGCGCTGCAACGGTTCTGCGAGAACAACACCGTAATGGTCTGCATCCCGTCGGGGTGTCCGTGGGACGACGGCTACATCGAATCGTCGAATATCCGACCAAGCAAGGAGTCCCTCAACCGCAACCACTGGAACACCCTGTTCGAGGCCCGCGCAGTCAGCGGCGACTTCAAGACCGAACACAACCACCGACACCGCACTCGGCCCTGGGCTATCGCACACCGGCCGAGTGCTTTCGATTTCTGTGCCTGCGCCGTTCGCGGCCAGTGGCACGACAAGACGGCGGTAGATCCGCAGATTTTGGCGGTGGCGGAGGGATTTGAACCCCCGGTCGGTGTTAGCCGACTCTCGCTTTCAAGGCGAGTGCATTAGGCCGCTCTGCCACGCCACCGCCGATAAGCGTAAAGGGTCTAGACCCGGCCGAGCCTCGCGGGCGGCGCATCCGACTGCAGACCGGCACTTATCCGGCGGCAGTTCTCCCCCACCGCAGCCATCTGCGGCCGCGACAGCCGGCCCAGGTAATGGGTGCGCACCCCGTCACCGTAGGTTTCCAGCGCTTCCTTGAGCAGCGCCCGCCCGTCGTCGGTGATCGTGGCGAGCACCCCTCGGCCGTCTTCCGGGCTGGCCACCCGCTGGACCAGTTTGAGCTTCTCCAGACGGTGGATCTGCCGGGTGACCCTGCTGGGCAGTGACATCAGGTTCTCCGCCAGATCGCCCATCCGCGCGGAACCCGTCATCGAACGGTCCAGGATGTCGAGAAGACGAACATCGTTGAGCGTCAGCCGATGCGCGTCCACCAGGGAACGATTCAGCGTCGCGTACAGCCGGAGCGCGGAGTCCAGGAAGTTTTGCCAGGATCTCTGCTCAGCGATATCCAGACCCGGCATCGTGCTGGCTGTCCGCCCGGCGATTGTGCCTTCCATCGCGCCATCGTAAGGCTCTCGGCACAAGTAACGTTGTCCGAATGCGCGCCATCGTTGCAGTTTCAACCGAACGTATGACAATGCAAGTAGTTCCCGACGCCGCAGCTCACACCCGTCAAGTTGTGATCCGCGTGGCCGCCGCCGGCGTGAATCGGGCCGATCTTCTGCAGGCTGCCGGTAACTACCCGCCCCCTCCCGGCGCCAGCGACATACTCGGGCTCGAGGTTTCCGGGACCATCGCCGAAGTGGGCAGCGAAGTCACCGAGTGGTCCGTCGGGCAACCGGTATGTGCGTTGCTGGCAGGCGGCGGCTATGCCGAGTATGTGGCGGTTCCGGCCGAGCAGGTGATGCCGGTTCCCGACGGCGTCGGGCTGCACGAGGCCGCCGCACTTCCGGAGGTGGCGTGCACAGTCTGGTCGAATCTGATGATGACGGCGCATCTCGATCCGGGTCGGCTACTGCTCGTGCACGGCGGCGCCAGCGGTATCGGCACGCACGCCATCCAGGTTGCCCACGCATTGGGCAGCCATGTCGCCGTCACCGCCGGCTCCGCGGAGAAGCTGGCGGTGTGCGCCGACCTCGGGGCCGACATCACCATCAACTACCGCGAGGAGGATTTCGTCGAGCGGGTGCGCGCCGCCGGCGGAGCCGAGGTGATCCTCGACATCATGGGGGCGAAGTACCTGGACCGGAACATCGACGCCCTCGCCGACGGCGGCCGGCTCGTCGTCATCGGCATGCAGGGCGGGATCAAGGCCGAGCTGAACCTCGGCAAGCTGCTGAGCAAGCGGGCCGGGGTGATCGCGACCGCGCTGCGGTCCCGGCCGGTCGACGGGCCCGACGGCAAGGGCGCGATCGTCGATGCGGTGGTCGCCAACGTGTGGCCGTTGATCAGCGCGGGCAAGGTCAAGCCGATCGTCGGCGCCGAGTTGCCGATCGAAGAGGCCGCACGGGCCCATGCGCTGCTGGCCGCCGGCGAGGTGCACGGAAAGGTGTTGCTGCGGGTGTCTTAGCCCAGGGAGGCGAGCGCCCGGACCAACTGGTCGACCTCGGCCGTCGTCGTGTACGGGGCCAGTCCGACGGTGACCGCACCACCGACGTCGCTCACCCCGATGAGGTCGAGCACGCGCGAGTTCGGATCGATCGACGCCAGCACGCCGTTATCGGCGAGCCGCTGCAGCACACGCTCCGCGGGCACGCCCTGCACCGCGAAGCTGAGCACGGGGATGCGCTCGGCCGGACTGCCCAGCACCATCACCAGCGGCAGTGAGCGCAACGACGCCAGCAGATAGCCGAACAGCCGGTCCATGTAGGCCGCCGCAGACTCCATTGACACCCCGAGTCTTTCGCGCCTGGTGCCCTGCGCGGCCTCGTCGAGCGAGGCCAGGTACTCGATGCTGGCCACCACGCCGGCGAGCAACCCGAACTGGTGGTTGCCCATCTCCAGCCGAGCCGGGCCCGTGGCGTGCGGATCCAGCGACACCGAGCTGAACATGTCGATCACCGACGGATCGCGGAACACCAACGCGCCGATCGGCGGTCCGCCCCAGGCGACGGCGTTCAGGGCCAGGACGTCGGCATCGATATCGTCGATGTCGATCAGCCGGTACGGCGCGGCCGCGGAGTGGTCGACGATGACCAGCCCGTTGTTGGCGTGCACCAGCTTGGTGACCGGTTCCAGGTCGGTGAGGGTGCCCAGCGTCGAGGACGCCGACGTGATGGCCACCAACCGGGTCGGCTTGGTGATCAGGTTCTCCCACTGCCATCCGGGCAGCTCACCGGTCTCGACATCGACCTCGGCCCATTTGACCTTGGCGCCATACCGGTTCGCCGCGCGCAACCACGGTGAGATGTTCGCCTCGTCGTCCAGGCGCGTCAGCACCACCTCGTACCCCAGCCCCACCCGGGACGAAGCCGCATCCGACAACAGGGTCAACAGCACGGACCGGTCGGCACCCAGCACCACCCCGTCCGGACTCGCCCCGACCAGATCCGCGATGGCCTGGCGGGCGGCGGCCAGCACAGTGGCACTGCGTCGCGCGGACGGATGCGGGCCGGATGCGATCGGCATGGAGCCACGGAAGGCCGTCGACACCGTGGTGGACACGGAATCGGGCAGCAGCATCCCGTCCGGTGCGTCGAAATGCACCCAGCCGTCGCCAAGTGACGGGTGCAATCCGCGCACCCGGGCGACGTCATAAGCCATGCAAGCCACCTTAGAGCGTCTGCAATTCGTGCAGACGGACACAGTTGCGGTAAGTGCCCGGTAGCACCACGGCGTCTTGGGCCGGGGTCCTGGGCCGGATCACTTCGGCAGCCATACTAGTGCAGTGGGCTTGTCGTTCGGGGTGCTGATTGCCCTGCTTTTGCTGGTGTGCCCGGGAGCAATCGTCGGACGAACGGCGGGCCTGACCTGGCCGACTGCCGTGGCGGTGGGTCCCGCGGTGACGTATGGCGTTGTGGCACTGGCCATCGTGCCGATGGGCGCCGTCGGCATCCCCTGGATGGTCTGGACGGCCCTGGCGGCGCTAATCCTTGTGATCGGCATCACTTTCGGTTTGCGCCGGCTCCTCATCCGATTCGGTGATCGGGACGCCGAGGAACGCGCCGCAGAGCGCGGACCTGCGCTGGTGGCGGCGGCCGGGGTGGTGTTGGGCGCCCTGCTCATCTGGTTCGCCGCGGTGCGCGGCCTCCCGAACTGGCAGTCGATTCCCAGCAACTGGGACTCCGTCTGGCACGCCAACACCATCCGCTGGATTCTCGACACCGGTCAGGCCTCACCGACGCATATGGGGGAACTGCGCAACGTCGAGACCCACGACGCGCTGTACTACCCGTCCACCTTTCATGCGCTCGCCGCGATCTACAGCCAGGTCAGCGGCGCCGCGGCGACCACCGCGTACACGATCAACTCGCTCGTCGCCTCGATCTGGCTGTTCCCGGTCAGCGCGGCCAGTCTCACCTGGCTGATACTGCGCCGAACGACCACGCAATGGCGCACCGCCGGGTGCGCGGCCACCGCGGCCGCCCTGTCGGCATCCTTCACCGCGGTCCCTTACGTCGAATTCGACACCGCGTCCATGCCCAATCTGGCCGCATACGGCGTGGCCGTACCCACGGCGGCACTGACCATCTCGGCGCTGCGGCATCGCGACCGGATCCCGCTGGCGGTCCTCGCCGTGATCGGTGTGTTCTCCGTCCACATCACCGGTGGCGTGGTGGCCGTGCTGTTGGTCGCCGCGTGGTGGTTGTTCGACGGCCTGTTGCGCCCCGTGCGCGGCCGGCTCGGCGATTTCCTCACCCTGCTGGCCGTCGGCCTGCCTGCACTCGTTCTGCTTCTTCCCCAGTTCGTCGGAGTGCTGCAGCAGGCCGAGATCATCGTCGGGCACGCGTTCGTCACCCACGAGGGCAAGAAGCGCGGCCTCATCGACGCCGTCGTGCAGCACACCCGCCACCTCAACGACTTCCCGATCCAGTGGTTCCTCGTCCTCGCCGCGGCCGTCGGCGCCGGCGTCCTGGTGTACCGCCGGATCTGGTGGCCGCTCGCGGTCTGGTGCCTGCTGGTGGTGTCGATCGTGCATTCGTCAGCCCCGTTCGGCGGCATCATCGGCACCCTCACCGGGCGGTTCAGCGACCTCTTCTACAGCGACCCGCGCCGGCTTTCTGCCGTGGTGACGATGCTGCTCACCGCCACGGCCGGCATCGGGTTGTTCACGGTGGTCGCCCTGGCGGTGGCCACCGTCCGCCGGTTCGCCCACCGCGGCACACCCCGGGTGTGGCACGGGGTGACCGCCGCGGTATTGGTCGCCGTGGCACTCACCAGTGCCTGGCACTACTTCCCGCGGCATCGCTTCCTGATCGGCGACAAGTACGACCACGTGATCATCGACGACAAGGACCTCGAGGCCATGTCGTATCTGGCCGCGCTGCCCGGGGCGCGCGACACCATGATCGGGGATGCCAACACCGACGGCACCGCCTGGATGTACGCCGTGGCGGGGCTGCATCCGCTGTGGACGCACTACGACTATCCCCAGCAGCAGGGGCCCGGCTACTACCGGTTCATCTTCTGGGCCTACGCCGATGACGCCGATCACGACCCGCGGGTGGCCGAGGCCGTGCACGCGCTCAATATCCGCTACGTGCTGACCAGCACCCCGGTCGTGCGCGGGTTCGTGATGCCCGACGGACTAGTGTCACTGGACAAGTCGAAGTCGTGGGCCAAGATCTACGACAACGGGGAGTCCCGCATCTACGAGTGGCGCGGTGACACCCCATCGACACCGACCAACGGGTGAGGACGGGTATCAGGAAGGCCATGACGATCAATCCCGACGACGACAACATCGAGATCCTGGCGGGCGACCCGAGCACGGGTACCGCCGAGGACGACAAGTCCCTGACCGACCTCATCGAGCAGCCCGCCAAGGTCATGCGGATCGGCACCATGATCAAGCAGCTTCTCGAAGAGGTACGCGCCGCACCTCTCGACGATGCCAGCCGCACCAAGCTGCTGCAGATCCACAAGAGCAGCATCCGTGAGCTCGAAGACGGTCTGGCCCCCGAACTTCGCGAGGAGCTGGAGCGGCTGACGCTGCCGTTCACCGATGACTCGGTGCCCTCGGACGCCGAGCTGCGCATCGCGCAGGCTCAGCTGGTCGGCTGGCTGGAGGGGCTGTTCCACGGCATCCAGACCGCCCTGTTCGCCCAGCAGATGGCCGCGCGGGCGCAGCTCGAGCAGATGCGTCAACTGCCGCCGGGAATGGCCGGCCAGCAGCGCGGTCCCGGACACCCCGGCACCGGGCAGTACCTGTAGCCCTCATCGCATGAGCAATCCGCATATCGAGACCCGCAACGCGTGGGTCGAGTTCCCGATCTTCGACGCCAAGTCGCGCTCACTGAAGAAGGCGTTCCTCGGCAAGGCCGGTGGTGCGATCGGGCGCAACGAATCCAACGTCGTGGTCATCGAGGCCCTGCGGGACATCACGCTGTCGCTGAAGATGGGCGATCGGGTGGGGTTGGTCGGGCACAACGGCGCGGGCAAATCGACGCTGCTGCGGCTGTTGTCGGGGATCTACGAACCGACGCGCGGCGCGGCGACCGTCACCGGGCGCGTGGCGCCGGTATTCGACCTCGGCGTCGGTATGGATCCGGAGATCTCGGGTTTCGAGAACATCATCATCCGTGGGTTGTTCCTGGGTCAGACGCGCAAGCAGATGATGGCCAAGGTCGATGAGATCGCGGAGTTCACCGAGCTCGGCGACTACCTGTCCATGCCGCTGCGCACCTACTCGACCGGTATGCGGGTGCGGCTGGCGATGGGTGTGGTCACCAGCATCGACCCCGAGATCCTGTTGCTGGACGAGGGTATCGGCGCGGTGGATGCCGAGTTCATGCACAAGGCGCGCAAACGCCTCCAAGACCTGGTGGCGCGCTCCGGAATCCTGGTTTTTGCCAGCCATTCCAACGAATTCCTGGCCCAGTTGTGCGACACGGCGATGTGGGTGGACCACGGCACCATCAAGATGACCGGCGGTATCGAAGAGGTCGTCGGCGCCTACGAAGGCCCAGACGCCGCGCGGCATGTGCGTGAGGTGCTCGAGGAGAATGCCCGCGCCGATGGCTGAGGTAGTCGTCGCGGTGGTCGTCACGCACCGCCGGGTCGACACCTTGGCCACGTCCCTGGCCGCGGTGTGCGGCCAGGACCGCGCGCCGGATCATCTGATCGTCGTCGACAACGACGCCGACGACCGCGTCCGCACGGTGGTCGACAGCCAGCCGGTACCGGCGACGTATCTGGGTTCGCACCGAAACCTGGGCGGTGCAGGCGGTTTCGCCCTGGGCATGCTGCACGCGCTGGCCCTGGGCGCGGACTGGATCTGGCTCGCCGACGATGACGGCAGGCCGGCCGACCCCTCCGTGCTCGGCACGCTACTCGACTGTGCCGCAACGCATTCCCTGGACGAGGTGTCCCCGATGGTGTGCGATATGGACGCACCGGAACGACTGGCCTTCCCGCTGCGCCGGGGGCTGGTGTGGCGACGGCGGGTTTCGGAGTTGCGTGAAGGTCCCGGTGATCTGCTGCCCGGTATCGCCTCGCTGTTCAACGGTGCACTGTTCTCCGCGGCGGCCGTGGAAACCGTTGGGGTGCCCGATCTTCGGCTGTTCATCCGGGGCGACGAGGTAGACCTGCACCGGCGGCTGGCCCTGTCCGGGCTGGCGTTCGGCACCTGCCTGGAGGCGAGGTACCTGCACCCCTATGGCACCGACGAGTTCAAGCCGATCCTCGGTGGGCGCATGCACACCCAATATCCGGACAACGACGTCAAACGCTTCTACACCTACCGCAACCGCGGCTACGTGCAGTCCCAACGGGGTCAGCGACGGCTGATCCCCCAGGAGTGGGTGCGGTTCGGCTGGTACTTCCTGGTGACCCGGCGCGACCCGGCGGGACTGCGGGAGTGGTGGCGACTGCGGCGGTTGGGCCGCCGGGAGAGGTTCGCAAGGTTCGAGAACCTGGGCGAGGGACGCGACGGGAGAGGCAACCGATGACATTCACCGACGCGGCGGCACAATCCAAGACCTTCGGCCGCGCCTGGTCCGATCTGGTGGTCGGCTTCGGGAAGCGGGAGCTGTGGCTGCACCTGGGCTGGCAGGACATCAAGCAGCGCTACCGGCGCAGCGTGCTCGGCCCGTTCTGGATCACCATCGCCACCGGCACCATGGCCGTGGCACTGGGCGGGTTGTACTCACAGTTGTTCCACCTGAAGCTGGCCGAGCATCTGCCCTACGTCACGCTCGGCCTGATCATCTGGAACATGATCAACGCCGCGATCATCGAGGGCGCCGACGTGTTCGTCGCCAACGAGGGCCTGATCAAACAGCTGCCCACCCCGCTGAGCGTGCACGTCTACCGACTGGTGTGGCGCCAGGTCCTGCTGTTCGCACACAACATCATCATCTTCGTGATCATCGCGATCATCTTCCCGCAGCCGTGGAAGTGGACCGATCTGACATTCATCCCGGCCCTGGCACTGCTGGTGGCCAATTGCGTATGGGTGGCACTGTGTTTCGGCATCCTGGCCACCCGATACCGCGATATCAGCCCACTGCTCTTCAGCCTGGTGCAGCTGTTGTTCTACATGACGCCGATCATCTGGAACGACCAGACACTGCGCGATCAGGGCGCCGGCGGCTGGGCCAAGATCATCGAATTCAATCCGCTTCTGCACTATGTCGACATCGTCCGGGCGCCGCTGCTGGGCGCCGACCAAGAGCTGCGGCACTGGATCGTGGTGCTGGTGTTCACCGTGCTGGGCTGGATGATGGCGGCCATCGCCATGCGGCAGTACCGGGCCCGCGTGCCGTACTGGGTGTAGTTCGACCGTTCACCTTCACGCAATCGACGATTCGGCTGCGCCGCGTTGAATGGTGCGCATCCCACATCTGACTTTTCCAGATTCCCAGGAGTTGCCATGACCGACGTCATCAACGGCGAAACCACCACACCGGCCCCGGAGAGCTTCGTCGAAGCCGAGATCGTGCCGGTGCTCAATCAAGCCGAAGCCGCCGCACTCGAGGCCGAAGCGGCGGTGAAGCACCGCGTCCTGGAGGTGCGCGAGGTGCTGGAGCGTCAGCTCGTCGCCGGACACAGCCTGTCCGGCGAGCTGGTCACGGCCACCACCGACGCCACCGCGGCCCTGGTCGAGGCCCCCGCCAAGGTGATCGCCGCCGTCCGCGACGGCGCCACCCTGCCCGCCGCGTTCGGCGAGACGGGCGACGCCGTGCAGGTCGCCGTGAGCGAGGCGGGTACCCGGATCCGCACCGCCGTCGGCCAGTACGTCGGCCAGCAGTCGACCCTGCCCAACGCCGTCATCACCGGCGCCGCCGAGGTGGCGGGCTCGCTGGTACGCGCCCAGGGTTCCCTGGCGGTCGCCGCCGTCGACGGCGCCTTCAGCGTCGCCACCGTCGCCAGCAAGGGCGGCGATGTACGCGACGCCATCGATCAGGAGTGGAGCGAGTTCAACGCCACCGCGGTGGCCGCGCGTGACGCCGTCGAGGCCCGGGTCTCGACAGCGCGCCAGGCCATCCGCGACGCGATCGCCTAACCCCCCCACAGCCACCTCCGGGTGTGGGCGTCGTGCCCGCACCGGCTCAGCTCCTCGGCACCGCCGGGGAGCTGACTGCTGTGCCGGTGGGCCCCTGCACGGGCGGTCCGGGTGGTCAGCGCCGCGGCGCCTTCAGTCGGGTCGCGACGTTGAACCGATTCCACGCGTTGATGGTGACAGCCATCGCGATGACCTGGGCGAGCTCCTTCTCGCTGAAGACGGCGGCGGCCTTCGCGTACACCTCGTCGGCCACGTGGCCGTGGTGCAGTTCGGTGATCGCCTCGGTCAGTTCGAGGGCGGCGCGCTCCCGTTCGGTGAACAGGTTGCCCGCTTCTTCCCACGCCGCGATGAGCGCCAGCCGCTGCTCGGTCTCGCCCTGTTTGCGGGCGTCCGCGACGTGCATGTCCAGGCAGAAGGCGCAGTGGTTGAGCTGGCTGGCGCGGATCTTGATGAGCTCGCCGATGGTCGGGTCGACATCCTTGGCGGATGCGCCGGACAGTTTCATCATGGCGTCGTAGAGCTCGGGGGAGACCTTGTAGATCTGCACGCGGTCGATGGCGGTGGGGTGTTCGAGTGTCTGTGTCATGCCGTCCACGCTAGGTCCATAAAGACCCACCTACATGGTTCAATCCGTTAGTGAGTTCATGGTCCAATTCCGAGCCGGCCAATTCTGAGCCGGCAGATCCGGGATCGCGGGACCTCCATCTGGACCTACGTGAGGTCATCACACCGGGCGCTCGCGGGGCACGGGAACTGCTGCTGAGCGCACTGCGCGACGCCGTGCGTTCCGGCCGGCTGTCCGCGGGCACGATGCTGCCACCATCACGGACCCTGGCCGCCGACTTGGGCCTGGCCCGGAACACCGTCGCCGACACCTACGCCGAACTGGTGGCCGAGGGCTGGCTGGCCTCCCGGCAGGGCGCCGGCACCTGGGTGGTCAACACCGGGGCCGCCACTCCCCTGCCCACCCGGCCGCGCGGCGCGCCCGGCACCCCGCTGCACAACCTGATGCCCGGCTCACCCGATGTCGCGGAGTTCCCCCGCGCCGCCTGGCTGGCGTCCACCCGCCGGATGATGGCCACCGCCCCCAATGATGCTCTGCGGATGGGTGATCCACGCGGGCGCATCGAACTGCGTACGGCCCTGGCCGAATACCTCGCCCGGGTGCGCGGCGTACGCACCACCCCGGACGAGATCGTCATCTGCGCCGGGACCCGGCATGCGGTGGAGATCCTCGCGCGCGCCCTCGGTGGACCGTTCGCCGTCGAAGCCTACGGCCTGTTCCTGTTCCGTGACGCCCTTGCCGCACAAGGCATATCGACCGTACCGATCGACGTCGACGAACGCGGTGCGGCCGTCGACACGCTACCGGGTGACGCCCGCGCCGCACTGCTGACCCCGGCCCACCACTTCCCGCACGGGGTGCCGTTGCACCCGGCCCGGCGCACTGCCGCACTGGACTGGGCGCACCGCACCGGTGGCTACCTCGTGGAGGACGACTACGACGGGGAATTCCGCTACGACCGTCAGCCGATCGGCGCCGTACAGGGCCGCGATCCCGACCGGGTGGTCTACCTCGGCTCCACCAGCAAGAGCCTGGCCCCCGTGCTGCGACTGGGCTGGATGGTGGTCCCCGGCGATCTGCTCGACGCCGTGCTCGCGGCGATGGGCGGTGACCAGTTCTACGTCAACGGGCTCACCACCCTGACGATGGCCGACTTCATCACACATGGCAGCTACGACAAACACATTCGGCGGATGCGGCTGATGTACCGGCGCCGCCGGGACCGCCTGGTGGCCGCGCTGGAACCGCTCGCGGTGGGGGTGAGCGGCCTGTCGGCGGGGCTGCATCTGTTGCTCACCCTGCCCGAGGGCACCGAGGCCGAGGTGGTGCGCCGCGCTGGGGAGGCCGGTATCGCGCTGTCCGGGCTGGCCATGCTGCGCCATCCCGACGCCGGGCCGGGCACCCCCGAGCGGGACGGTGTGGTGGTCAGTTTCGGCACCCCTGCCGAGCATGCCTTTGCACCCGCGGTCGAGGCGCTGTGCCGGGTACTCGCCGGGATCAGTCGCTGAGCGCACGCAGTTCGGCGGACATGTTGGCCCGCGCGGCGTCCTCCCACAGCCGGCGGCCCAGCTCGGTGCGGAAGAGCGACGGCGCCGACAGCAGCGACCCGATGACGTGTACCCGCCTGGCCCGAAAATCCCCGTCGGTGACGTGGCCGTACTCGGCGCGCACCTTGGCGGTGTTGCGCCGGTAATCCGCCGGGGGAAGGCCCAGCACGGCCAGGTCGGCATCGGAGAGCACCTGCCCGTTGCGGTCCTGGGGCGCGGGATCATGCTCGACGGTCATCCGCACCAACCGGGCCACCTCCGCCACGAACTCCGGCGCCGCCCCCAGCGCGGTGAGATCCGATTCGGCCAACAGCGCGCTGTTCTCCTCGTCATCGGGCTGACCGGCGTACACGGCGTCGTGATACCAGGCGGCCAGTCGCACGGCATCCACATCGACATCTGCGGCGTCGGCTCCACTGGTCAGTTCCTCGATGGCCTCGAGCACCCCGCGCAGATGCGACAGATCGTGGTAGCGACGGTGTGGTTCGGTCCACCGTGCCAGCAGTGCCGCCCCCACGGCCTCCACATCCGGTGACGCGGTATGGCGCGTAAGCACGGCGCGCCACGCCTCGAGGAGATCTGTCACCTCACCATGGTGCACCGCCCGCGCCGGCGTGAGCGGGCGGCCCCAGGTGCTGCCGCTAAGCTGCCCGGGTGGCCGAGACAGCCGACGGATCCGTCCAGGGCGGCGCACCTTTGAGCCTGCTCACCCAGGCCTGGCGATTCCTGGTCACCGGTGGGCTGTCGGCCTGTGTCGACTTCGGGCTCTACGTGCTGTTCCTCAAGCTGGGACTGCAGGTCAATGTGGCCAAGACGCTGAGCTTCATCGCAGGGACCACCACGGCGTACCTGATCAACCGCCGGTGGACCTTCCAAGCCCCGCCGAGCACGGCGCGATTCATCGCGGTGATCGCCCTGTACGCGCTGACCTACGCGGTGCAGGTCGGTATCAACTACCTGTTCTATATGAAGTTCGCCGGGCAGCCGTGGCAGGTCCCGGTGGCATTCGTCATCGCGCAGGGCACCGCCACCGTGATCAACTTCGCGGTGCAGCGCGCGGTGATATTCCGGTTGAGGTAAATCCGCCCCGGTAGCCCGGACCGGTATCGTCTGGCACTGATATGTCTACCGAACTCCCCCTCACGCGGCGATCCCTCACCGGGTTCGGCCAGACCGCGCCCAGTGTGGCGCAGGTACTGACCACCCCCGACGTCGAGGTGATTGCCGCCGCCGTGCGGCAGGTGGCCGACGCTTCGTCCGCCAGTCCGTCCCACCTGCGCCGCGGGATCGTGGCCCGAGGCCTGGGCCGGTCCTATGGCGACCACTCCTGCAACGGCGGCGGCATCGTCGTCGACATGACGCGGGTGAACCGCATCCACTCGCTGTCCGCCGAGACCGCGATCGCCGACGTGGACGCCGGGGTGAGCCTGGACCAGCTGATGAAGGCCGCCCTGCCGTTCGGCCTGTGGGTGCCGGTGCTGCCGGGTACCCGGCAGGTCACGGTCGGTGGCGCCATCGGCTCGGACATCCACGGCAAGAACCATCACAGCGCGGGCAGCTTCGGCAACCACGTGCTGTCCCTCGACCTGTTGATGGCCGACGGTGAGGTGCACACGCTGACCCCCACCGGCAGCCCCGGCGACGAAGACGGGTCGCTGTTCTGGGCCACCATCGGCGGAAACGGCTTGACCGGCATCGTCATCCGCGCGCGCATCGCGATGACCAGGACCGAGACCGCCTATTTCATCGCCGACGGGATCGCCACGGCGGACCTCGACGAGACCGTGGCGGTGCACCAGGACGGCAGCGAGGACAACTACACCTACTCCAGCGCGTGGTTCGACCTGATCAATCCGCCGCCGAAGCTCGGCCGCGCGGCGGTCAGCCGCGGCAGTCTGGCCAAGCTGGATCAACTGCCGCCCAAGCTGGCCGCGAACCCGCTGCAGTTCACCGCGCCGAAGCTGCCCGCGGTACCGAACCTGTTCCCGGTCAGTGTGATGAACAAGTTCACGCTGAGCATGGTCGGCGAGGCGTTCTACCGGGTGAGCGGCAACTACCAGAACAAGATCGTCAACCTGACGCAGTTCTACCATATGCTGGACATCACCACTGGATGGCAAAAGGCTTATGGCCCAGCAGGTTTCGCCCAGCACCAGTTCCTGGTGCCCCCGAACGCCCTGGACGATTTCAAGGCGATCATCCGGTGGATCCAGACCCAGGGCCATTACTCGGCACTGAACGTGTTCAAGCTGTTCGGCCCGGGCAACAAGGCACCGCTGAGCTTCCCGATGGCCGGCTGGAACGTGGCCATGGACTTCCCCAACAAACCCGGCGTCAACGAATTCCTCAACGAACTCGACAGTCGCGTCATGGAATTCGGCGGCCGCGTCTACACCGCCAAGGACTCCCGGGTCAGCGCGGAGAACTTCCACAAGATGTATCCCCGGGTCGACGAATGGATCGCCGTGCGCCGCAAGGCAGATCCGCAGGGCGTCTTCGCCTCCGATATGGCCCGCCGTCTCGAACTGCTGTAGAAAGGCACACCCCGCGAACATGATCGACGCCACCGGTAACCCGCAGACCGTTCTGCTGCTGGGCGGAACGTCCGAGATCGCCCTGGCCATCGCCGAGCGCTACCTGCGCAATGCGAAGGCCCGGATCATCCTGGCCGATCTGCCCAACGCCCCGAAGCGCGACGCCGCGATCGCGCAACTGGAGGCCGCCGGGGCCAAGTCGGTCGAGTACCTCGACTTCGATGCCCTGGACACCGCATCACATCCCGCGGTGATCGAATCAGCTTGGGCCCAAGGCGATGTCGACGTCGCGGTGGTCGCCTTCGGGGTGCTCGGCGATGCCGAGGAGCTGTGGCAGAACCAGGCAAAGGCCGTGCTGACCGCCCAGATCAACTATGTCGCCGCGGTGTCGGTGGGTGTGCTGATCGCCGAGAAGATGCGCGCACAGGGCTTCGGGCAGATCATCGCCATGTCGTCGGTGGCCGGCGAGCGGGTGCGCCGCTCCAACTTCGTGTACGGCTCCACCAAGGCCGGATTGGACGGCTTCTACCTGGGACTGGGAGAAGCCCTGCGCGAGTTCGGTGTTCACGTGTTGGTGATCCGGCCCGGACAGGTGCGCACCACCACCACGCTGGAGCACTGGAAGGCCACCGGCGCCAAGGAGGCCCCGTTCACAGTCGACAAGGAATTTGTCGCCGACCTGGCGGTGACCTCGGCAGCCAAGGGCAAGGACCTGGTGTGGGCACCGGGACAGGTGCGCGTGCTGATGTCGGTGCTGCGCCATATCCCGCGCCCGATCTTCCGCAAGCTGCCGTTCTGATGTTTCGGAGGGCAGGAGCGAAGCGACCCGGGAAATGAGTCCGGAGGGCAGGGGGCACCGCCCGCTTGCGGGGGAGAGCGAAGCGACCCGGGAGATGAAACCCAGCATGTTGGCCGGCCCGGCCCGGGTGATCGGCCAGATGGTGGTCGCGGTCATCCTGTCGGCCACGGTGACGGGTGTCGCCCTCATCGCGATCAAACGCGTCGAATGGCCGGCGTACAACTCGTCGAACCAACTGCACGCCCTGACCACCGTGGGCCAGGTCATCAGCCTGGCCGGGATCTTCGGCGCCGGCCTGCTGTGGCGGCGGGGCCGGCGGGTGCTGGCCCGGATCACAGCCGTGTTCATGCTCTCCGCGCTGTCGGCGGTCACCCTGGCGATGCCACTGGGGGCCACCAAGCTGTACCTCTTCGGCATCTCGGTCGATCAGCAGTTCCGCACCGAATACCTGACCCGGCTGGCCGACAGCCCGGCCTTGCACGATATGACCTATCAGGGGCTGCCGCCGTTCTACCCGCCCGGCTGGTTCTGGATCGGCGGCCGCCTGGCCGCCCTCACCGGCACCCCGGCCTGGGAGATGTACAAGCCGTGGTCGATCCTCTCCATCACCGCCGCGATCGCGGTCGCCTTCGTGCTGTGGAAAGCGATGATCCGGTTCGAGGCGGCGCTGGTGGTCACCACCGCCACCGCGGTCGTCACGCTCGCTTACACCTCCACCGAGCCCTACGCCGCCGTCATCACCGTGCTGTTGCCGCCCGCGTTCGTGCTTGCGTGGATCGGGCTCGGCGGGCTGGAGCGAAGCGACCCGGGGAATGGACTGGGCGGCCGTAGCAGAAACGACGGATGGGGCGCTGTCCTCGGCGTCGGGATCGTGCTGGGCGCCGCGGCGCTCAGCTACGCCCTGCTGCTGGGTTACGCCGCGTTCACCGTCACGTTGATGGCGCTGTTGCTGGCCATCTCCAGGCGCACCCTCGAACCTCTGCTGCGCTTGGCGGTCATCGCCGTCATCTCCGGCGCGATCGCCCTCGCCGGCTGGGCGCCGTACCTGCTGGCGGCCGCCAAAGGCACGCCCGCCGACAAGGGCACCGCGCAGCACTATCTACCCAATGATGCTGCCGTCCTGACATTCCCGATGTTCCAGACCACCCTGCTGGGGGCGTTGTGCCTGCTCGGCACCGTGTGGCTGGTGATGTACGCCCGCAGCTCGACGCGGGCTGGCGATGAGCCCTTGCGCGAAGAGAATGCAGCCCCAGCACTGACCATCGCGGTGCTCGCGGTGTACGCATGGTCACTGCTGTCGATGCTCACCACCCTGGTGGGCACCACACTGTTGTCGTTCCGGCTGCAGCCCACCCTGAGCGTGCTGCTCGCTGCGGCGGGCGCGTTCGGGTTCATCGCGGCGACCCAGGCCGCCGCCGCGCGCTACCAGCATCCCGGCCGGCATGTGGTGGCCATCGCCGCGACCATCGGCGCGATCGGCGCGATCACCTTCACCCAGGACGTTCCGGATGTGCTGCGCTCGGACATCAATGTTGCCTACACCGACACCGACGGCTACGGCCAGCGCGCCGACCGTCGGCCGCCCGGCTCCGAGCAGTACTACCGCCAGATCGACGCGCGCATCCAGCAGGTCACCGGCCGGCCCCCGCACGACACCGTGGTGCTGACCGCCGACTACAGCTTCCTGTCGTACTACCCCTACTACGGGTTCCAGGGCCTCACCTCGCACTACGCGAATCCGCTGGCACAGTTCAAGGAGCGTTCGGCGGCCATCGAGAGCTGGGCGTTGTTCACCAAGCCGGATCAGTTGATCGGTGCGCTCGACCAACTGCCCTGGACACCGCCCACGGTGTTCCTGATGCGCCACGGCGGTCCGGACAGCTACACCCTGCGGCTGGCGGCCGATGTCTACCCGAATCAGCCCAACGTCAAGCGCTACCAGGTCGAGCTGAACTCGGCCCTGTTCGACGATCCACGCTGGGACGTCTCGACGGCCGGACCGTTCACGCTGGCGATCCGACGGTGATGGCCGCAGGGACCGTGCCGTTAGCATCACCATCCGTGACCAACCACCGATCTACGCGGCTGGTGGCCATCGTTGCGGGCTTGCTGGGCACCGTGCTCGCGGTGGCGACACCCTTTCTGCCCGTCACCCAGACCACCGCGCAGCTCAATTGGCCCCAGAACGGCACGCTCACCAGCGTCGACGCCCCGCTGATCGGGTACGTCGCCACCGACCTGTTCATCTCGATCCCCTGCAGCGCGGCCGAAGGCCTGACCGGCAGCCGCAACATCCTGCTGTCGACGGTGCCCAAGCAGGCACCCAAGGCGGTC
Source organism: Mycolicibacterium sp. Y3 (assembly GCF_051188035.1). Taxonomy (NCBI): domain Bacteria; kingdom Bacillati; phylum Actinomycetota; class Actinomycetes; order Mycobacteriales; family Mycobacteriaceae; genus Mycobacterium; species Mycolicibacterium sp. Y3. The sequence continues at coordinate 253,125 of NZ_JAVQLT010000001.1, forward strand.
GACCGCGGCTTGCTCATCGAGCGGGTCGGCGACGAGCTGCTGATGATCGTGCGCAACACGCCCGTCGTCAGCGCACCGCTGACCCAGGTCCTCAGCCCGGCCTGCGAGCGGATCACCTTCACCGCGCATGCCGACAAGGTCACCGGAGAGTTCGTGGGCCTGCGAAAGGAACCCGACGAGGAAGGATCGGCCAAACCGGGCGCACCCCTGCGCGGCGAACGGGGCGGCTATGACTTCCGTCCGCAGATCGTCGGCGTCTTCACCGACCTGTCCGGCCCCGCCCCGCCTGGGCTGACGTTCTCGGCCACCATCGACTCCCGCTACAGCAGCTCCCCGACCTGGGTGAAGATGCTTGCGATGATCATGGCGGTGGCCCTGACGGCGATCTCCCTGATCGCACTGCACCGCCTCGACATCGCCGACGGCAGACCCACCCGACGGTTCCTGCCGCAGCGCTGGTGGTCGCTGACCGCGCTGGACGGCCTTGTCGGCGCGCTCCTGGTGTGGTGGCATTTCGTCGGCGCCAACACCTCCGACGACGGCTACATCCTCACCATGGCCCGGGTCTCCGAGCATGCCGGCTACATGGCGAACTACTACCGCTGGTTCGGCACCCCGGAGGCGCCCTTCGGCTGGTATTACGACCTGCTCGCGCTGTGGACGCACGTCTCCACGGCCAGCGTCTGGGTGCGGCTGCCGACCCTACTGATGGCACTGGCCTGCTGGTGGCTGATCAGCCGCGAGGTGATCCCCCGCCTCGGCCACGCGGTCAAGCACAGTCGGCCCGCCGCGTGGACGGCGGCGGCGATGTTCCTGGCGTTCTGGCTGCCGCTGAACAACGGCTTGCGGCCGGAACCGATCATCGCCCTGGGCATCCTGCTGACGTGGTGTTCGGTGGAACGCGGGGTGGCCACCAGCCGGCTGCTGCCGGTCGCCATCGCGATCATCATCGGCGCGCTGACCCTGTTCTCCGGCCCCACCGGCATCGCCGCGGTGGGCGCCCTGCTGGTGGCGGTCGGCCCGCTGCGAACCATCGTGGCTGCCCACACGTCACGTTTCGGGCACTGGGCCCTGCTGGCCCCGATCGCCGCCGCGGCCACGGTGACGATCGTGCTGATCTTCCGCGACCAGACGATGGCCGGTGAGATCCAGGCCAGCACCTTCAAGTCCCTGGTCGGTCCCAGCCTGAGCTGGTTCGACGAGCACATCAGGTACGAGCGGTTGTTCACCACCAGCCCTGACGGCTCGGTGGCCCGGCGCTTCGCCGTGCTGACTCTTCTTCTGGCACTGGTCATCTCGGTCGCGATGTCCTTGCGCAAGGGCAGGATTCCCGGTACCGCCATGGGACCGGCGCGGCGCATCATCGGTATCACCATCATCTCGTTCCTGGCGATGATGTTCACCCCGACGAAGTGGACGCACCATTTCGGCGTGTTCGCCGGATTGGCCGGTTCGCTGGGCGCGCTCGCCGCGGTCGCGGTGACCGCCACCGCCATGCGCTCCAAACGCAACCGGACGATCTTCACCGCCGTGGTGCTGTTCATGACGGCGCTGTCCTTCGCCACCGTGAACGGCTGGTGGTACGTCTCGAACTTCGGCGTGCCGTGGTCGAATCAGTTCCCGGAGTGGCACTTCGGCTTCACCACCATGCTGCTCGGGCTGTCCGTGCTCACCCTGTTGGTCGCAGCGTGGCTGCACTTCTCCGGCCGGGACCGGCCCCGGCCATGGGCCCGGTTCACCCAAGCTCCGCTGGCCGTGGCGGCCTGGGCGGTGGTGATCTTCGAGGTGCTGTCCCTGACACTGGGCGTCACCCAGCAGTACCCGGCATGGTCGGTGGGGCGGTCGAACCTGGACGCCCTCACCGGCAAAACCTGCGGCCTGGCCGATGACGTGATGGTCGAACAGGATCCGAACGTCGGCCTGCTCGTTCCTGTCGACAAGCCGGTCGGCGAAGCGCTGGGCGGGGTGACCGCGCAGAACTTCAGCCCGAGCGGGATCCCCGCCGACGTGTCCGCCGACCCGGTGATGGAACAACCAGGCGGCACGAACTTCGCCGATAACGACACCGGCCCCGTCACCGGCAGTGAACCCGGCACCGAAGGCGGCACCACCGCCGCGGCCGGCGTGAACGGATCGCGGGCGCGGCTGCCCTACAACCTCGACCCGACCCGCACACCGGTGATGGGCAGCTGGCGCGCCGGCGCCCAGCAGCCGGCCGCGCTGCGCTCCTCCTGGTACCGGCTCCCGCCCCGCGGCGAGCGCGGCCCTCTGCTGGTGGTCGCCGCCGCGGGCCGGTTCGATCCGGGCGAGGTCGTGGTGCAGTGGGCCACCGACGAGCAGGCCGCCAAGGGCACCGCCGGCGGCAGCCTCGGCTTCGCGGATGTCGGCGCGGCACCGGCGTGGCGCAATCTGCGTGCCCCGATGTCGGCGATTCCGCCGGAGGCCACCCAGGTGCGCCTGGTTGCCACAGATGACGATCTGGCACCACAGCACTGGATCGCGGTCACCCCGCCCCGGATCCCGACCTTGCGGAGTTTGCAGGACGTTGTCGGTTCCTCGGACCCGGTGCTGCTCGACTGGCTGGTCGGTCTGGCGTTCCCCTGCCAGCGCCCGTTCGGGCATCAGTACGGCGTGACCGAGGTGCCCAAGTGGCGCATCCTGCCGGATCGTTTCGGCGCCGAGGCAAACTCCCCCGTGATGGACTATCTCGGCGGCGGGCCGCTCGGCATCACGGAATTGCTGCTGCGTGCCAACCCTGTGCCGACGTACCTGAAGGACGACTGGTTCCGCGACTGGGGATCGCTGCAGCAACTGACGCCGTTCTATCCCAATGCCGTTGCGGCACGCATCGACCTGGGTACCGCGACCCGCAGCGGACTGTGGAGTCCGGCGCCCCTGCGACCGTCCTAGGCCGACGCGGGCATGTATTTCCTTGGCAGTCTTCTTATCTCGCCTTAAGCGGTCAATAAGGAAACTGCCGCACTCCGCCTTGCCCGCTATCGTGGAGTGAGGACCGCACTTCTGGTGCGTCGGTTGATTTGCTGACAACGTTTGCTGACAACGACGTCACGCACCACGCTTACAGACAGATGAGACAGGGATCAGTGGTAATGGACGTCGTGCTTGGAATAGCGCTGACGGTCGACAGCGTTCGGTTGGTTCTGGTCGAGGGATCCGGCGGCGGCGATCTCATCGATCAGGACATCTTTGATGTCGATCGCAGCGGCGGAGTCGAAAGTGCCACTGTCACAGAACATATCGTCAACGCGGTGCTCGGAACCTACGGCGTCGCCGCCGCCAACGGGCACCACGTCGAACGAATCGCCGTCACGTGGACCGACGACGCCGCCGAGGACGCCGATTTGCTGATAGAGGCACTCGGCGAGGTCGGGCTGCCGAATGTCGTTGCCATCACAGGGTGTGACGCCGCCGAGACCTTCGTCGAGCAGATGGCCTCGGCAGCCGGGGAGAGCTGTGCCGCCGCGTGCCTGATCGAAGGCACTCAGGCACCGGTGGCCTATATCGCCGTGATGCACGCCGCCGGCGGTGTGCGCCGGATGCGTAGTCGTGTGGTGGATGCCGCTGATCACCGCCAATTGGCGTTGTCGGTGCGCGGTGCCTGCGCCGAGTGCGCCGCCGAAGCCGATGAGGTCGCGGTGTACGCCGCCGGCTCCGCCGGTGTTCTCACAGGAATGCTTGCCGGAGAACTCAATTCGACGCTGTCCACCCAGGTGACCATCCCGCAGAACGCGGCGTTGGCGTTTGCCCGCGGCGCCGCCCTGACCAATGCCGGCGCGCATCGCCGGTTGCATGTCGTCGGCGCCCGGTCCGTGATGGCCGCAGGTGGCGGGTCCGGCATCAGTCTGCCGGCGCCCACCCTGTTCGTGCCACGCACCGCCAAGCTGATGGCCATCCCCGGTGTCGGCACCGCCGCCACGCCCGCCTCGGCACCGGCCGTCGCCGTGACCACCGCCGATCACAGTCGCCAGCTGCGGACGCTGACCGCCGTCGTCGGCGGCGGCGTACTGGCGTTCGTCGCAGCGGTGTCGATGTATGTCGGCAGCCAGCTGCGCACCAGCGACGAGCAGACCGCCGAAGCCAAGCCCCGCCCGGCCAACGTGGCCCCGGCCGCCGCGGAGGCGCCGGCTCCACAGCCCGCCCCGGCACCCGACGCTGCCGCAGCACCAGCTGCACCACCACCGCCGGCCGCTCCGCAGTTGCCCCCGGCACCCGTCGCACCGGCGGTCCCGGCCGCGGTGACGGTCGTCGCCCCGCCCGCACCGGCCGTTCCGCCCAATCCGCTGCAGCTGCTTGCCGCAGTGGCCGGCCCCCAACTCGCCGCCCTGAACCAGGGGCTGCACGGCGGAGCGATGCCCGGCAGTACCGCACCCGGCGTCAACCCGTTGAGTGCGTTGGCGCCCGGCGCCCTCCCGCCCAATCCGGCGGCGGGCGACCCGGCGCTCAACAACGCCGCCTTCCAGGTGGCCCAGGCAGTCGTCCCGCCGGCGCTGGACCGCGCCGATCAGCCGGTGGACCTGCCGGCCGTACCGCCGGTCACCGACAAGCCGATCAATCTGCCGCCGCTGCGCGACATCATCGACGGTGTGCGTCCGGACCGGCAGAACGAGGATGCGCATTTCGGGGTGAACGTGCCCAAGCCGGACAGCCCGTACTACCAGCCGCCGGGCGCGCCGACCGGGGCGAGCGGAGCGACGGGTGGAAGTACCGGGGCGAGCGGAGCGACGGGTGGAAGTACCGGGGCGAGCGCAGCGACAGGGGAAACACCGGTCGAGGCGGCACCTCCGCCCGCCGAGGCACCGCTACCCGCCGAAGCCGGTGCGGCGCCGCCCAGTCCTTAGTGGCGGCCGGCCAGGATCCCCTCGATGTTGCGCTCGGCCAGTGCGGTGATCGACATGTACGGGTTACAGCCGATATAGCCCGGAATCAGTGACGCGTCGTTGACGAACAGATTGTCATAGCCGTTGACCCGGCCGAACGCGTCGGTGGCCTTACCCCGCACACACCCACCCAGCGGGTGAACGGTGTTGGAGGCGAAGGCTTCTCCTGAGAATAGGTCATCGCGATAGTCGACGCCGTTGGCCGCGGTGAGCTTGTCGAACACGATCTTGGCCCGCTCGATCAGATGGTCGGTGTGGCTTTGGGGCCAGTCGATCCGAATGGAATCCGACGCCTTGTCGAAGGTGATGTCGGAGCGATCGCCGGTCTTGACCATCACGTAATAACCCAGCGCGTGCGTCTCGATGGGCAGCGGCAACGAGAACATGCTGGCGTACACCGGGTTCACCGGGTCGTCGCGGCCGTCGAGATTGATCATGCCCAGCAGGGATTGTTTGGTGCCCGCCGGATCGCTGTCCTTGAGGTTGTGCGCGAGCATCAGATCCCCGTTGTTGCCGTAGCCGCGGCCGATCTCGTCGGACAGGTCCGACAGCGTGCCGGTATCGCGGGCGCGGAGCAGGAGCTGGTTGGTGCCCAGCACACCGGCGGCGAGATAGAGCTGGTCACAACCGAATTCGTCGCGGGACTGTTCGGTGCCCCACCGGTCTATGCGCCGGGTGGACACCACGTACTCACCGGAGCGCTCCCGCCGAATTCCGGTGACCTCGGTCAGCGGTTGCAACGTCACCTTGCCGGTCTTGATCGCCGCGGCGATATACGTCTGGTCGACACTGCCGTCGCGGCCGTAGTTGTTGCCGAACTGGCACTCCCAGTCCAGGGCGGAAAGCGGCACCTCACCGTTGGCCTCACGCATCATGTAGTCGAACGAATACGCGCTGCCGTTGTAGTCCACCTTGTAGCCGGCGGTCTGGGCGTACGCGCGACCCACCCTGGCGTACTGGAAGTACGGGGTCTGCTCGAACCAGTCCATGTTCCGGTAGCTGATCCGCAGCGCCGTCCTGGCGCGGTCCATATAGGTGCCGAGGAATTCCGTGGGATCGATATCGGGGAAGGCCGCCCGCACCTGGTCCGGGGTCGGGATCGCCGCGATGGCGGCGTTCACCATCGAGCCACCGCCCACCCCGACGCCGTGGAACACATGGTGGGCACCGTGGGTGACCTTCTCGCAAATCCCGGCCTGCTTGGGCTGGGAGGACGGGTTATGGGCGGCGACGGCGTCGATGGAAACTCCCCGGAACGACGACACGATGCTGGGCGGGACGTCGGAGAACCAACCCGCACGGGTGTCGGCGGGAAGCATCTTGGTGAACCGCTTACCGTCCGCGTCGGGGGTGTCCCACAACCTGCCCCGCTCCAGGACGAGGGTCTCGACGCCGGCCTGGCCGAGGCGCAGGGCACTCACTCCGCCGCCATAACCACTGCCGATCACGATGGCGGGGTAATGCCGGCGCGAGTCCGGACGATGTTCCGTCCGAGAGAGGAGATAGGCACCCGCGCCCACGCCGCCGAGCGCGATCCCTGTGGCGGCGCCCAGAAATTTACGCCTTGTCAACTTATCTTGCGGTAGTGTCACACATACCCTCTCAGCAAATACTTCCCTGGCCGTCGTGCGCGTTTGTGTTCCGCCGAGTTCCAGGTTAAATAGTCACCACAGCAAAGAACTCGAATCAATGGCAAGGAATAACGTGGCAGATCAAGAGGGCATCCGCACGCCGGCCTGGCGTGACGCGAAGCGATACCTCTGGTTGCTCGGTGCCATTGTCCCCGGCCTGGTTCCTTTCGCGTGGCTACTAGTCCATGTGACCGGCCAGGAGGTGTTCTGGTGGGTCGGTCCGCTCATGGCCTTCATCATCATCCCTGTCGTCGATCACCTGGTCGGAAGCGATAATTCCCGTGAGTCCGAGAAGACCCTGGAGTGGCTAGAGGACGATGCCTTCTACCGCTGGGTGACCTACCTCTACCTACCCAACCAGTATCTGTCGCTGGTGTTCGCATGTTGGCTGTGGAGCGGCGGCGGTTGGGTCACCATGCACACGCTGGACAAAGTCGGGTTGATGGTCACCGTCGGCATCGTGGGCGGGATCTCGATCAACGCCGCACATGAGCTTGGTCACCGTCGGGCGACCGCTGAGCGGCGCCTCAGCAAGATCGCGCTGGCGCAGACCGGCTACGGACATTTCTTCGTCGAACACAACCGGGGCCATCACGTCCGGGTCGCGACGGTCGAGGACCCCGCCAGCGCCCGCCTCGGCGAGCCCCTGGTCCACTTCATCCCCCGCTCGGTCCTGGGCGGCGTGCGCTCGGCCTGGCGTCTGGAGGGCGAACGGCTGGCCCGGGCCGGCACACCGAGATGGTCCCTGCGCTGGATCCTCAAGAACGAGGTACTCAACGCCTGGCTAATGACCCTCGCCCTGTTCCTCGGGCTGAGTGTGTGGTTCGGCATCGTCATCGCGCCCTGGCTGATCGGTCAGGCCATCATCGGGGTGTGCCTGCTGGAGTCGGTGAACTATCTGGAGCACTACGGGCTGCGCCGCCAGCGGCTGGCCAGTGGCCGGTACGAGCGGGTGGGGCCCCAGCACTCCTGGAACAGCGACACGCTGATCGCCAATGTGTTCCTGTTCCACCTGCAGCGCCATTCCGACCATCACACCAATCCGCAGCGCCGGTATCAGACCCTGCGGCCCGCCGACCAAGCACCGCAGTTGCCGTACGGCTACGGCACCATGCTGGTGCTGGCCTGGTGCACGCCGCTGTGGCGCCGGACCATGGACCCCCGGGTGCTCGCCCACTACGGCGGCGACGCCGCCCTGGCGGCGCTCGGTCCCGCCCGATCCCGTTCCGCCGCGCAACGCGCATAAGGCGCGGACAAAACTTGGGACACCGCCGCGGGTCGGCGGGCAGCGCCCATAGCTACGTCGCATACTCTTGAGCCTCGTGCCCGCCAGGACTACCCGACTCGTCGCCATCATCGCGGGCATCGTCGGCCTGCTGCTGTGTGCCTTGACCCCGCTCCTCCCGGTCAAGCAGACCACCGCCACCATCATCTGGCCCCAGGCCCCCACCGCAGACGGATTCGTCGGGGACCTGACGGCGCCGCTGGTGTCCGGTGCCCCGCTGGCCCTCGATGTCTCGATCCCGTGCCAGGCGGTGGCCACCCTTCCGGCCTCCGGCGGTCTGGTGTTCGCCACCATCCCGCCCGGGGGTATCGACGCCACCCGTAACGGCCTGTTCGCCCGCGCCACCGCCGACACCGTCTTCGTGGCCTTCCGCGATACCGTCACCGCGGTCGCGCCGCGCGCCGCCGTCAGCGCGGGCGCCTGCAGCACGCTGCACATCTGGGCCAACACCGGCGGCGTCGGCGCAGATTTCATCGGGATCCCCGGCGCGGCGGGTACCGCGGCGATCGAGAAGAAGCCACAGGTCGCCGGGATCTTCACCGATCTCAAGGTGGCCCCGCAGCAGGGGTTGGGCGCCCGGGTGGACATCGACACCCGGTTCATCTCCACACCGACGGCACTCAAAGCCGCGGTCATGGGTCTCGGCGTGCTGAGCGTGCTGATCTCGATCGTGATGCTGGCCGTCCTGGACCGCGGCGCCACCCACCGGATCCGGCACGTGTGGCGACGGTTCTGGCGGGTCGGTTGGGCCACCTGGGCCGCCGATGCCACCGTGCTCGGCGGACTGTTGGTGTGGCACGTGATCGGCGCCATCTCCTCCGATGACGGTTACAACCTGACGATGGCCCGGGTGTCCGGTGACGCCGGCTACGTCGCCAACTACTACCGCTATTTCGGCACCTCGGAGGCCCCGTTCGACTGGTACCAGTCGGTGCTCAGCCACTTCGCCGCCCTCAGCACCGCCGGCGTGTGGATGCGGCTGCCCGCACTCCTGGCCGGCATCGGGACGTGGATCCTGCTGTCACGCTGGCTCATTCCCCGGTTGGGCCGCCGGCTGGCCACCAATCGCATCGCGGTCTGGACGGCGGCTGCGGTATTCCTGGCCGCCTGGTTTCCGTTCAACAACGGTCTGCGCCCCGAACCGCTGATCGCCTTCGGTGTCCTGGCGGTGTGGGCACTCGTCGAGCTCACCATCGGCACCCGCCGGCTGTGGCCCGCGGCGCTCGCTGTCGTGCTCGCGGTGTTCACCGTGACGCTGGCCCCGCAGGGCATCCTGGCGCTGGCCCCCCTGCTGGTCGGTGGGCGCGCGATCGTCACGGTGCTGAGGGATCGGCGCGCGGTGCTGCCCGCGCTGGCCGCGTTCGCGGCCGCGGCGTCGCTGCTGGCGGTGATCGTGTTCCGGAGCCAGACCCTGGCGAGTGTCGCCGAGGCGGTACGGATCAAGTACACCGTCGGCCCGACCATCTCCTGGTACCAGGAATTCCTGCGCTACTACTTCCTCACCGTGGAGGACAGCACCGACGGCTCCCTGACGCGGCGGTTCTCGGTCCTGGTGTTGATGCTGTGCCTGTTCGGCATGATCGCGGTGCTGCTGCGCAAGGGCCGGATCCCCGGTCTGGCGGGCGGGCCGATGTGGCGGTTGATCGGGATATGCGCGGTGGGCCTGCTGTTGCTGACCTTCACACCGACCAAGTGGGCCGTGCAGTTCGGTGCGTTCGCCGGGATCTCCGGCGCGTTCGGTGCGGTGACCGCCTTCACGTTCGCGCGGGTGGGTCTGCACAGCCGCCGGAATCTCGCCCTGTATGTCACCGCGCTGCTGTTCGTACTGGCGTGGGCGACCTCCGGTATCAACGGCTGGTTCTACACCGGCAACTACGGGGTGCCCTGGTTCGACCGCCAGCCGGTGCTGGCCGGCCAGCCGGTCACCACGATGTTCCTGGCGCTGGCGATCATCACCGGGGTGTTGGCCGGCTGGCTGCACTTCCGCATCGACTACGCCGGGCACACCGAGGTGGCCGACACCCGGCGCAACCGCGTGCTCGCGTCGACCCCGCTGCTGGTGGTGGCCATCATCATGGTGGTGCTCGAAGTCGGTTCCATGGCAAAGGGATTCGTGCAGCGCTACCCGGCCTATACCAATGCCAAGGCGAACGTGTCGGCGCTGACCTCCGGGCTGTCGAGCGCCAGCTGCGGGATGGCCGACGACGTCCTGGTCGAGGCCGACCCCAATGCCGGCATGCTGCAACCGGTTCCGGGCCAGACCTACGGCAAGTACGGACCGCTCGGCGGCGAGAATCCGGTCGGCTTCACCCCCTCCGGTATCAGCGACACCCTCGAGCCGCCGAAACCGGTGGTGGCCAACCCGGGCACCGTGAACTCCGACGGATCCCCCAACAAGCCCAATGTCGGGATCGCGTACGCGGCCGGCACCGGCGGCGGCTACGGGCCGGTCGGGGTGAACGGCTCGAATGTGTTCCTGCCGTTCGGGCTCGATCCCGCCCGCACCCCGGTGATGGGCAGCTATAAGGAGAACTCCACCGCCGCCAAGGCCACCTCGGCCTGGTACCAGCTGCCGCCACGCACCGCGGACCGCCCGCTGGTGACCGTCGCCGCCGCCGGCGCCATCTGGTACTACGACGAGGAAGGTGACTTCCACTACGGGCAGTCGCTGAAGCTGCAGTGGGGTGTGCACCGTCCCGACGGCAGCTACCAGGCCCTCGACGCGGTCCAGCCCATCGACGTGTTCGCCCAGTACGCATGGCGCAACCTGCGTTTCCCGTTGGCGTGGGCGCCGCCGGAGGCCAACGTCGCGCGCCTGGTGGCCGACGACCCGAACCTGTCCGACGACCAGTGGTTCGGTTTCACCCCACCGCGGGTACCGCAACTGCAGACCGCCCAACAGTTCCTCGGCTCGCAGACGCCGGTGATGCTGGACATCGCCACCGCCGCGAACTTCCCGTGCCAGCGGCCGTTCTCCGAACACCTCGGCGTAGCCGAGCTTCCGCAGTACCGCATCCTGCCCAACGTCAAACAAGTGGTGGTGTCGTCCAACATGTGGCAGTCCGCCCAGAAGGGTGGCCCCTTCCTGTTCATCCAGGCGTTGTTGCGCACGTCGACCATCCCGACGTACCTGAACAACGACTGGTACCGCGACTGGGGCTCACTGGAACGCTACGACCCGGTGGTGCCGCCGGCCCAGGCGCCGGTGGCCGCCATCGACCAGGGCACCCAGCGGGTGTTCGGCTGGAGTAGGTCCGGGCCGATCAGGGCGCTGCCATGACCGGGGCCGTGAGCGACCTGAAAGACGACGTGAAGCTCACCCGATGGATCGCGATGATCGCCGGCCTCATCGGTTTCCTGTGTGCGGTGGCCACACCGCTGCTGCCGGTGGTGCAGACCACGGCGACGCTGAACTGGCCGCAGGCGGGTCAGCTGAACAGCGTCACCGCGCCGTTGATCACCCAGACACCGGTGCAGATGACGGCGACCGTGCCGTGTGAGGTCATCAGGTCGGTGCCGCCGGCCGGGGCCCTGGTCTTCGGCACCGCCCCCAAGTCGGGTAAGCAGGCCGCGCTCAACGCCTTGTTCGTCAACGTCACCGGCTCGCGTGTCGATATCACCGACCGCAACGTGGTGATCGCGAGTGTGCCGCGCGCCAAAGCCGAGGCGTGTCAGCGCATCGAGATCACCTCCTCGGCGGAGGGGACGTTCGCGACGTTCGTGGGGTTGCCCGGCGGCGATATCCGCAGCGGCTTCGCCGACCCGAATCTGCGCCCCGGCATAGTCGGGGTGTTCACCGAACTGACCGGTCCTGCACCGCAAGGCCTTTCGCTGTCGGCGACGATCGACACCCGGTTCACCACCAAACCCACCGCCCTCAAGCTCGCCGCGATCGTGCTCGGCATCGTGGCCACCGTGGTGGCGCTGTTCGCGTTGTGGCGCCTGGATCAGCTCGACGGCCGGCGGATGCAGCGGATCATCCCGACCCGCTGGCGCACCGCGACCCCGGTCGACGGTGTCGTGGTCGGTGGGTTCCTGCTGTGGCACGTGATCGGCGCCAACTCCTCCGACGACGGCTACATCCTGCAGATGGCCCGTGTCGCCGACCATGCCGGCTACATGTCGAACTACTTCCGCTGGTTCGGCAGCCCGGAGGATCCGTTCGGCTGGTTCTACAACCTGCTCGCCCTGATGACCCACGTCAGCGATGCCAGCATCTGGATGCGGCTGCCGGACCTGGTGTGCGCGCTGGTGTGCTGGCTGCTGCTCTCGCGTGAGGTGCTGCCCCGGCTGGGGCCCGCCGTCATCGCAAGCCGGCCCGCGCTGTGGGCGGCGGGTTTCGTGCTGATGGGCGCGTGGATGCCGTTCAACAACGGGCTGCGCCCGGAGGGCCAGATCGCCACCGGCGCGCTGATCACCTACGTGCTCATCGAACGGGCGATCATCTCGGGCCGGCTCACTCCGGCGGCCATGGCGATCATCTCCGCGGCGTTCACCCTCGGGATCCAGCCGACCGGCCTGATCGCCGTGGCGGCCCTGCTGGCCGGTGGCCGGCCGGTGCTACGCATCCTGGTGCAGCGCCGCCGCCGGGTCGGGCTGTGGCCGCTGATCCTGCCGCTGCTGGCCGCGGGCACCGTGATCCTGTGCGTGGTGTTCGCCGACCAGACGCTGGCAACGGTGCTGGAGGCCACCAGGATTCGGACCGCGATCGGGCCGAGCCAGGAGTGGTACACCGAGAACCTGCGCTACTACTACCTGATCCTGCCCACCGTGGACGGTTCGGTGTCGCGCCGGTTCGGCTTCATGATCACCGCGTTGAGCTTGTTCGCTTCGATGTTCATCATGTTGCGCCGCAAGCGGATTCCCGGCGTGGCCCGCGGCCCGGTATGGCGGCTGATGGGCATCATCTTCGCGACGGTGTTCTGCCTGATGTTCACCCCCACCAAGTGGGTGCACCACTTCGGCCTGTTCGCCGCCGTGGGCGCGGCCATGGCCGCGGTGGTGACGGTGCTCGCCTCGCGCGCGGTGCTGCGTTCGGCGCGGAACCGGATGGCGTTCACGGCTGCCGTGTTGTTCGTGCTGGCGCTGTGCTTCGCCACCACCAACGGCTGGTGGTACGTGTCGAGCTACGGGGTGCCGTTCAACAACGACAAGCCCCAGATCGGCGGAATCACCGTCAGCGCAATCTTCTTCGCGCTGTTCGTGATCACCGCGGTGTGGGCGTTCCTGCTGCATTTGGCGCCCCGCGACCGCGGCGAGAGCAGGGTGATCCGCCTGCTCACGGCGGCACCCGTGCCGATCGCGGCCGGATTCATGGTCACGGTATTCGTGGCGTCGATGCTGTTCGGCGTGGTGCGTCAGCACGGCACCTACACGAACGCGTCGTCGAATATCGAAGCGCTCGCCGGCGGATGCGGGCTGGCCGACAACGTGTTGGTCGAGCCGGATCCAAACGAGGGATTCCTGACGGCACTGCCGGGTGATTACGGTCCGCTCGGCCCGCTGGGCGGCGTCAAGCCGGTCGGCTTCACCCCTAACGGCGTCCCGGATCACATTGTCGCCGAAGCGATCCGGCTGACCCTACCGATGCCCGGCACCGACTACGACTGGGATGCGCCGGTCAAGCTGAAGACCCCGGGGATCAACGGCTCGACCGTGCCGCTGCCCTACGGCCTGGACCCGGCCAAGGTGCCGCTGGCCGGAAGCTTCGTCGAGGGCCCGGCCCAGCAGGAGGCCCGGCTGGCCTCGGCGTGGTACCAGCTGCCGCCGCCGGACGCCGGACATCCGCTGGTGGTCGTGACCGCCGCAGGCACCATCACCGGCAACAGCATCTTCAACGGCCTCACCCAGGGCCAGCCGGTCGAACTCGAGTACGGCCGCCCCGGTCCCGACGGTGCTCCCGTGCCCGCCGGGCGCGTGGTGCCCTACGACATCGGCCCGCTGCCCTCGTGGCGCAACCTGCGCTATGACCGCAGCCAGATCCCGGCCGACGCGACGTTCGTTCGCGTGGTGGCCGAGGACAAGTCGCTGTCCCAGGGTGATTGGGTCGCCATCACCCCGCCGCGGGTGCCGCAGGTCAAGACGATCCAGGAGTACCTCGGGTCTGCGCAACCGGTGCTGATGGACTGGGCGGTCGGCCTGGCCTTCCCGTGCCAGCAGCCGATGCTGCACGCCAACGGCGTCACCGATGTGCCCAAGTACCGCATCACGCCGGACTACAACGCCAAGATGAAGGACACCGACACCTGGCAGGACGGCATCAACGGCGGCCTGCTGGGGATCAGTGACCTGCTGCTGCGGGCACACCTGATGGCGACGTACCTGAACAAGGACTGGGGCCGGGACTGGGGTTCGCTGCGCAAGTTCGAGACCATCGTCGATGCCGCGCCCGCCGAGGTCGAACTGGGCACGGCGACGCACTCGGGGCTGTACTCGCCGGGGCAGATCCGGATCAAGCCGTAGTACCGCGCAGCAGATCGGCGGCCTCGGTCTGATAGGCGTATTCGGCCCAGCCCAGCGGTGTCGCACCGAATCTCAGGTCGGTGATGGTCGGGTCGGCGCCTGCCTGGAGTAGCCGCGCGATCAGCTCGAGGTTCCCGGCCCACGCCGCGTGGTGCAGCGGCGTGGCGCCCTCGTCGTCGCGCAGGTTGGGGTCGGCGGGGAAGCCCACCGGTTGCACTTGGGCGGTCGATACGTCGACACCGTGCTGCCCGAGCAGCGCCAGGCGGTCGGCGAATCCGTGCGCGGCCGCCCAGTCCACCTGTCTGCGCCACATCTGCTCGCGGGTTTCCATGGCCGCACCGAGCCGGCGTTCCCACGGGCTCGGGGGCGCGTCGGCCAGACCATGGGCGAACAGCAGGCGCAGGTGCGCGTCGTCGGCGCCGAACATCCGGTTGTAGAGGGTCTGCTGATCCGCCGGGTGCGCCCCGCGCTGCAGTAACAAGGTGGCCAGTTCCTCGGCGTGGGGGTGTCGAGGCTGCCGGCGCGTCCCCTGCTCGCCCTCCCCGAACACTCCGGTGAGCACCGTGAACGGGGTGGCCATCCCGCGCCACAGATAGCCGTCGTCGGGATCGGCTCCGGCGTCGAGCAGGATCAGCGCAGCCGAGACGGAGTCGCCGGGCACCCGGCTGTAGGCCAGGTACATCAGCGGCGACCAGCCATAGGGTCCGCCTCTGGCGGTGGGCTGGGTGGTGCGCAGGTGGTACCGCAGTGCGTCCGGATCGGCGGCCGCGGCGGCGGCCCAGATGTGGTCGCGCACCAACTCGGGGCGCGCGGTCAACAGATCCGCCGCGGCCTGCCACCGCGGCGGGGCGTCGTCGGCGTCGTACCGCAATGACGCCAACGCGCAGAACCGGTCCGGCGGCGCGAGCCCGTCCTCCTCGACGGCGCCGGGGTCGACGCTCAGCCCGGCCGCGACCAACAGATACCGCACCAACGCCGGCCAGCCGGCGAAGCCGTAACCACGGGCCACCGCCAACTGGGCTTCGTGCAAGGCGTAGCGCTCACGACCAGAAGCGATCTCGGCCCGCTGCAGGGCGCGGGCCTCTCGTTTGAGCCGATCCAGAGACGGATTGTCGGGCAGGGTGCTGGCCATGACGGCCTCCTCTCGCAAGCCCGGTGTCCGCGAAGTCGGGCCGAGAAGAGGTCGGCTTCGATCAGGTGCTGCGGCAGGAGGGCTGAGCCCCTTCGAGCGGACGTCGGGCGTTCCTGCGCGCCTTCACCGCAACCTACCCGATATCACCGTACGGTCGGGGTATGGCCGACACAGTCCGCCTCGGTGCCGCCGTGCTCACCCGCGTGGTGGAGACGATGTTCGAACCGACGTCCGCGGTCTTCGCCCATACCCCGGCGCAAGCCTGGAGTGAGTACGCCGACCTGCTGGTACCCACGTTCTACCAACCGGACACGCAGCGTTGGCGCGTCACCGTGCAGTCCTGGGTGGTCGACGTCGACGGGCTGCGGATCCTGATCGACACCGGCGTCGGCAACGGTCGCCGGCGCGCCGTAGCGGTGCTCGACCACCTGGACACCGACTTCCCCGGCGCACTCGCCCGCGCGGGTGTGCCACCCGAGAGTGTGGACGTGGTGATCAACACCCATCTGCACAGCGATCACGTCGGCTGGAACACCTGGCGCAGCGCCGATGCCTGGGTGCCGTTCTTCCCCAACGCCCGATATCTGTTGCCCGAGGCGGACTTCCGGCACTTCGAGCCGGGTGGCCCGGGCGCCGATGAGGCCGCAGCCATCGTGTTCGACGACAGTGTGGCCCCGGTATACGCGGCGGGTCAGGTCGAATTGTTCTCCGGCGAACATCAATTGAGCGAATCGGTGTGGCTGCGTCCGGCGCCCGGACATACGCCCGGCTCCTCGGTGCTCTGGCTGGACGCGGGTAAGTCGGCGGTGTTCGTCGGCGACCTCACCCACTGCCCCATCCAGATTCCGCGTCCCGCCGACCCGTGCGCGTTCGATGTCGACGGGCCGGCAGCGGTGGCCACGCGCAAACGCATCTTCACCGAGGCGGCCCGCCGGCGCGCCATGGTGATCCCCGCGCACTACCCGGGCCACGGCGGTGCGACCATCGTCGCCCGTGGTGATGCCTTCATGGTCGATGACTGGCTGACCCTCGACCCGATCTGAGTGACACCGTCCTCGACTACAGCGCAGCCAGCCGCTCGCTGGTATCCCATAGATCGCGCGCCTTGGCGGTGTCATACGAATCCGCGGACGAACGAATGGGTTTGGCGCCCTCGAAATACTCTCCGGTGACATGGGCGAACCTCGGATCGACGGCAAGTGCGGCCAGGTTTGCGCCCGACGTGGCGACGCTGTGGACGTTGGGCAGCACGCGCAGCAGTGGGGACACCATGCGCCAGAGCACCTTCTGCGCCGGGCTGTAGTCGCGGGACAGTCCGGAGGCCGGCATCAAGCCCGGGTCGAACGCCGTCACCGTGATGCCGCGGTCACCGTGGCCGAGCCTGCGGTCGAGCTCATAGGCGAACAGCACGTTGCACAGCTTCGAGGTGGTGTATCTGCGCCTGCCGTCGATGGGAGCAGCGGGTTGCGGGTGGGCCAGCTCCTCGGCCGAGGTGTACGCGGGGTGCGGCATCCCGGTCAGCTTCTCGGGATCGTGGGTGCCGCTGGCCACCAGCACGATCCGGGCGGGCGCGACGAGGTGCTCGAGCAGTCCGTCGACCAGCGCGAAATGTCCGAGATGGTTGACACCGAAGGTCATCTCGACGCCGTCTGCGGTCTGCTGCAAGCCGGACACGATCTGCAGACCGGCGTTGCACACGAGGGCATGCAACGGGGGCAGACCCGCTTCGGCGAAGACGGCGGGGAAGGCCCGCACCGATTGCAGCGAGGCGAGGTCGCACGGCAGTACCGTGCATCGATCCGGTGTCCCGAGTTCGGCGACGGCCGCCGCACCACGTTGTGGGTCGCGTACAGCGAGCACGACGTGCCAGCACTCATCGGCCGCGAGGATCGCCCGGGCGCACTCCAGCCCGAGGCCCGCGTTGGCTCCGGTGATGATGACGGATCTGGTGGTCATTTCTCCTCCAGGAGGATGGGAATCAGCGCCGCGACGGCTTGAAACATGCGGGTGTACATCCGGTCGACGTCGGTGGACTCCGGCTCGAGGTGATCGGCGAAGAACACCCCGTCGGACAGCGCGGTGGCAAAGCTCGCGAGTTCGGCGACCACCCGTTCGGTGCGCTCGTGCTCCACCCCGGTGGGAATCATCTGCCTGATCACGTCGCGGAAGCCTGCGATCGCGGTGTCACGGACCCGGCGGACCGCCGCACCGACCGCGGGGTCCGCACTGCGCTCCAACGAGAGGATGTAGGTCAATCTCAGGAATTCGGGATGCTCGGCGAGCAGCTTCGCCGCGGCCGCCCGGGTGGTCTCGACATCCCGGTTGCGTGGGATCTGCGCGAAGAACCGCTCGGCACCGCGCTCCATGACCGCGGCCAGCACGCCCTCTTTGGAACCGAAATGCCAGTAGATGGAGCTCGCCGGCAGGCCGCATTCCGCACGGATATGACTGATCGAGGTGGCCGCATAGCCCTGCGTGGACATCAGCCGCTCCGCGGCGTCGAGAATCTGCCCGCGAGAGCTCTCGCCCTGCTGCTGGCGCTTGGTCTGTGCGCGCATCACCGGCACCTCGTGTCTGTAAGGATCGTTACAGACACGGTAGCAGGGATGCTTGCCCGCCGTCAGACCTCGAGTTCAGCCCTGATCAACCGGGAGCTGTTCGCCACCACCGCGACGGAGGACATGTTGTGCAGCACGGCGGCCAATACCGGCGACAGCGCCCCACCCGCGCCGACGGCCAGGCCGATCGCGTTGACCGCGATGGACATGGCGTAGTTCTGTTTGATGACCGTGACAGCGCCCGCCCCGAGCATCCGCACATCCAGGAGTCGGCGGAGATCGTCACCGGCCAGCGCGATGTCTGCCGTCTCGACGGCCACATCGGTGCCGCCAAGTCCCATCGCGATCCCGATATCGGCGGCCGCGAGCGCCGGTGCGTCGTTCACACCGTCACCCACCACGGCCACCACATGGCCGGCTTCTCGCAGTGCGCGCACCGCGTCCAACTTGTCCTCCGGCAGTACCTCCGCCTGCCACTCGGTGATACCGAGTTCCTCCGCGACCGCACGCGCGGTTTCCGGGTGGTCACCGGTGAGCATGACGATCCGGTCAATGCCCGCCTTCCGCAGAGCGGCCAAGACCTCCTGCGCCTCCGGTCGCACCTCGTCGCGCAGGCTGATCAACCCGACCAACACCCCGTCCACGGCCAGCAGCAGCGGCGTCTCGGCCTGACTCTGCAACCGGGAGACCCATTCCGTCGCCTTTTTGCTGACTCGCACCTTCTCCTGGCGCAGCAGCACCGGGCTGCCCAGCAGTAGTGTGCGGCCGTCCGCCCGGGTGCGCATGCCGAGGCCCACCAGTACCTCGCATTCCTCATGCGGCGGAATGACGATGTGTCGCTCCTCGGTCGACCGGATCACGGCCTGGGCCAGCGGGTGCCTGGCGTGGATCTCGGAGCTCGCCGCGTATGCCAGCACCTCGTCCGGTTGCCAATCCTTGTGGAAAGCAACCACATTGGTCACGACAGGACGCCCGATCGTCAACGTTCCAGTCTTGTCGAACACCACGGCATCAACCTGACCGGCGAGCTCAAGATGCGAGCCACCCTTGACCAGGATTCCGCGCCGCGCGCCATTGCCGATCGCCGCACTGATGGCCGTGGGCGTCGCCAGTCCCACCGCGCACGGACACGCCACCAGCAGCATCGTCATCGCCCGGCGCACATCCCTGGTGAGCACTAGCGTCACGCCGGCCAAGAGGAACGAGCCCGGCACGAACCGACGAGAGAAGTTCTCCCCGACGGTCTGGATCGGCGCACGGTCATGCTGGGCCTCCTCGACCCGGGCGATGATCCGGCCGATGGCGGTCTCCGAGCCGACTGCGCCGGCCCGGACGACGACGCGACCCTGCATCACCACCGATCCGGCATGCACTCGATCGCCGGTCCGCACCGCGACGGGCAGCGTCTCACCGGTGATCGCCGACTGGTCGATCACTCCGTCTCCATCGACGATCTCGCCATCCACCGGGACGGCGATCCGTTCGTGCACGACGACCTCGTCACCCACCGCGAGGGTGTCGACGGCGACCTGCACCTCGGTGCCGTCCGGCAGCCGGACCCACGCGGTGTCCTGGTTTCCGGTCAGCAGGTCTGCGATGGCACGCCGGGTCCGCCGCAATGTCAGATCCTGGAGGTACTCACCGATATTGAGCAGCCACAGCACCGTCAGGGCGACGACGTTCTCGCGTAATACCAGGCTGGCGATCGTCGCCGCGGACACCAGGACATCGGTGCCCATCGTCCGACCGCCGCCGAGCGCCCGCAGCGCGCCGCGCAGGAACGGATACCCGGTGAAGACGGTGACCGCCGTGGCGAACAACCGGCTGGTGGGACCCAGAATGGCCGGCCGGCCGAGTACGTACCGCCGGACGCCAAGCGCTGCCAGCGCGAACCCGCCGAGCCCCATTCGCACCACGTCGCCGTTGCTGACGTCCCCGGAATGCGGGGTCCTGGCGGGGACGAGCGCCGGCGGCATCGCCAGCGCTTCGGTCACCGCCGCGACCAGGGCCTCGACCTCGGCCCGGGCCGGCGAGAACCAGATGACCACGGCGCCGGTCCGTGGATAGGCGTGAGCAGCACGCACGCCCTTGACGCGCAGCACGGAGTCCTCGATGAGCACGGCGCGACTCATGTCGTTACGGAAGTCGTTGGCTTGCAACCGGAGTCGCCCGGCCGCATTCGATATAACAGCCGGCACCGTGTGCACCTCAGTGCTCGTGATCGTGTCCGGTGACCGCTGGTGGCCGAGCCTCTTCACCGATCCGCTCCCGCGCCTCTGCCACCACATCGCCGACGGCGAGCCGGGCGCGCTCGGCGCTCTCCTCCGCCTTGCGCACGCCGCGCAGCCCCAACGCGGTGGCCGCCACGGTCGCCTCCCTCGCCGGGACCTTCGCCGCCGCTTTGCGGATCGCCGCGTAGGCGGCCGCTCCGACCGCACCGGTCACCACCGTCGTTCCCGCTTTTGTCAGCACTGCATGCCACACCATCAGGTCAGCCCTTCCCCGTTGCGGATGTGTCGTCCTCGTCGGCCTCACGCTCGCCGATCCACTCCTCACTAGTGGAAACGATTACCATTTGCATCAAGCAGGCTACTCAATGGCCCGACGGGTTGTCGACGCGAGGGCGCCCGGGGCCGGATCTAGTGCGGTGTGCCGAGGTAGGGGAACACCTCCAGGGTGTCGGTGTGCTGGCGCAGACCGCTCGGCGGGCAGTCCCCCTTGGTCAGCGAGGCCAGTCGGTAATCGATGACATCGTCGGTGAACGTCCGACCGTTCGGGTATCTGGCGGGTGCGGCCGGGTCGAAGGTGAGCATGTCGGGCAGGATGCCCTCGGCGTCGATCGCTTCTACGGCCTCGTCGTGCGAGTAGCCGCCGGTGTGTCCGAGCAAGTGGACGAACTGCCCCAACCAGCGGGCACGGTCGGCGATGGGCTCGCTGGCGTTGTACTCCTCCTTGGTCTCATCGGTGTTGAAGAAGCTGCTCACCGACGGGTGCCCGGCCCGGTCCACGTGCACCAGCTCACCGTCGCGGCGCACGCTGCAGCGACCCCAGATCCGGATGTCCGGGGCGGCGCCCAGCCTGGCGGTCGGCAGCTCCAGCACAAAGGCCATCACGTTGGCTTCGGTATTGGAATCCACACCGGTCCAGGGTGATTCGCTGCCGAGGTGCGGTGCGGTGAAATTGCGGCCGCCGGTGATGTCGAACAGGTTCTTGATCCCGTCGAAATCGAAGAAGAACGCATCGCTGCGCGCCCCCGCGAAGAACATGTAGTCGCCCTCGCGAGCAATGACGGGTTCCTTGCCGAAGGACACCGGGACGGATTCGAAGATCTTCTCCCCCACCGCTTCCGGTTCTTCGGCTTCATCGCCGACGGCCAGGTACACATCGACGGTCTGGCGGCCGTCGGCAGGTTCGGAGAACACATAGCTGAACGCGATGTCGTTACGCAGGTCACCGTTGTTGTCCACGGCGAGCCGGTAGATGGCGTCGGGGTGCAAGGCGTCGGCACTGGGGTTGGCGTTGAGGATCAGCACGGTGTTGGCGGGGTTGGCCGGTGACTGGAATGCGTACAGGTCGCACAGGTCAAGCCGCTGATCGCCCAGCGGCGGGCCGAGGGACAACCCGGTGAAATGATTGGACATACCGCCATCCAACCCCGTTTGCGCTACGGCCGGGCGTAAACGACCCGGCTGCCGAACACGATGTCCTGTAGGGATCTTCGGTGCCGGTCGACGGCCACCCACAACAGCCCGACGGGCATCAGCACACAGGCCACCGCCCGCAGCAGCGCCACTGCCGGCGACAGCCGGCGGCCGCGCCGGCCGATCACCCGTAACCCCATGGTCACCGATCCGACGGTGCAGCCCGATACCGCCCAGCATGCCGTCAGGTAGCAGACCGCGACACCGAACAGCACGGCGGTGGAGAAGACAGCGCTCATGGTCGGCGCGCGGAACGCAGTGGGGTGAAACATCAGCCGGGTCAGGATGAGACCGAGATAGATCGCGGCCAGCACCGTCGCGACGATGATCAGGTCGATCACCGCGGCCACGCCACGGCTCACCACACCGGCGGCACGGATCTCAGTCACGGTCGCGCCCCAGCAGGCGGTCGACGAAACCCGATACCAGGTCGTCGGCCCGCTCGCCCTGGCTGCGCACATCGGTCATCACCTCTGCCGTGACGGATTCGGTGGACTGCCTGATGATGGCCTGCAGGTCGATACCGTCGACCACCTCGTTGGCCAGCCCGACCAGATCCACCCGCGTGCGCACCAACTCGTTGAGGTCGAGTTGGTCGAGCACGCGTTCGACGATCTGCACCGCGATGCCGGCCACCGCCGCTTTGGCCGGTTCCAGGGCACGCTCCCCGCGGGCGGCCAGTCCCGTGCGGGCCTGGTACAGCAGGCCGCCGAGGAGGGGTAGCCGTTCGGCACCGCGATAGACCGCGACGGCGCCGCCGACGGCGGTGGCCGCGATACCTGCCGCGATGTCGACCGTGGCGGATGGTCGCGGCGCCTCAGGGGGCATCAGGCTCCGCCGTTGCCGCGCACGATGTCCTCCAGACAGCGCAGCCGGGTCTGATGCGTCTGGTCCACACAGACCCGTACCGGGCCCTCGGTTTCGGGGGCATAGGTCTGCTCGCCCTCGGCGGGGGTGGCGCTGGGCGCGGACGGCTCGGTGACCTGCTGGCTCAGCGACCAGATGGTGGAGCCGGAGTTCGGCAGCGCAGCGCAGTACGCGGGTGCTCCCGACTCCGCGACGCCGGCGGCGCCCAGGGTGGCACAGGTGGCCCCGATGACGACGACGGGTATGGCCGGCGCCTGGGAGGCCGCCGGCGACGAAAGCGCTGGTGGCGGCGGGGCTGCCGTCGCGGTGGAAGTCTTGGTCTGCGCGGGTGCTGGTGTGCCACCGGGCCGGCCGAAGGCGCCCAGCGCGAACGCCACCGCCGCCGCGATCACGGCGACGAGCGCCACTGCCGCGGCGGGCACCACCAGCTTGGACCGGGACCTGGCCGGCGCGGGATGCGCCTTGGCGTGCCGCGGCCCGGAGGCCGTGACGGCAAGCATGGTGGCCTCGGGTCCGGCGGTGCCGATTCGGTGTTCGAGGGCGCGGGCGAAGTCCACGCACTTGCCGTACCGCTCGGCGGGATGCTTGGCCAGGGCACGGTCGAAAACCGGTCCGAGACCGGAGAGTTCCGGCCTGCGGTCCCCGATCGGTGGCGGGCTGGCGGTCAGGTGCTGGCTGATCACCACGGCCGGATTGGAATGCTGGAAGGGTGGGGACCCCGTGAGCAACTGGTAAGCGCTCGACGCCAGCGCGTACTGGTCGGCGCGACCGTCGATCTCGGCACCGGTCAGCTGTTCGGGTGCCGCGTAGGCCACGGTGCCGACGGTCATGTTGGTGCCGGTGAGATTGCTGGTCTCACCGGTACGACGGGCGATGCCGAAGTCGGCCAACAGGACTCGTTCATCGGAGGTGTCCGGGTTGGCGATCAGGATGTTGGCCGGTTTGACGTCGCGGTGCAGCAGGCCTTTCTGGTGGGCGTAGTCGAGCGCTTCGGCGACGGCGGTGACGATGCGCACCACCTCATCGGCCGGCATCCCGCTCGGGTAACGCTCGGCCAGCAGCGCGCCGGCGTCGGTGCCCTCGACATAGTCCATGGCGATCCACAACTGACCGTCGACATCGCCGCGGTCGTGCACCTCCACGATGTGCGGATGCCAGAGGGTGGCGGCGATATCCGCCTCACGCTCGAAACGCTGCCGATATTCGGAGTCGGCGCACACCGTGGCGCCGAGGACCTTGAGCGCGTCCCGCCGGGGCAGCCGCGGGTGCTGTGCCAGGTAAACCTCGCCCATACCGCCGGCGCCGAGAGACCGCACCACGGTGTACCCGGCGATCACCTGGCCTTCCTCGAGCGGCATGGGCGAAGTGTAATGGCCGATCAGAGATGGTGTGCCGCATCTCCATATGCGCGGCTGCGCACCTGATCAGCGAGGGTGCGCCGGCAGTGCGAGGAGCATCACCGTCGCAGGTGGGCCAGCGCCTCGGTGGCCGCGTTGGCCCCGCACATGCCGTGCGCGCCGGGGCCGGGCGGGGTGGCCCCGGAGCAGAGGTACATGCCGGGCACCCCGAGCCGGTACGGGTGCAGGGTGGGCCGCGGTCCGAACACCAGCTGGCGGATGTCCTTGGCGCCGGTACAGATATCGCCGCCGACGAAATTGGGGTTGTGTACCGACATCTCGGTGGTGGAGCGGACCGCCATGCCGACCACCCGGTCGCGGAATCCGGGGGCAAACCGCTCGAACTGACCGATGATGGCGTCGGTGGCGTCCCCGGTGAACCCGTGCGGCACATGGGCGTAGGAGTACACCGGATGGATGTCCCCGACCGAGCGGCCGGGGTCGGCCAGATACTGCTGGCCGACGAGCACGAAGGGTCGCGCCGGCATGCGGCCGGCGTGGATGTCGCGTTCGGTGGCCGCGATCTCGCCGAGATCACCGCCCAGATGCACGGTGCCGGCCCGCCCGGCGTCGGGATTGCGCCACGGAACCCCGCCCTGCACCGCGAAGTCGACCTTGAAAGCCCCTGGGCCATAACGGAATTTGCTCAAGGCCCGGCTTGCGCGCCGGGGCAGCCGGTCACCCAGGATATCGGCGACAGCGGTCGGCGCCAGGTCGAAGAGCACCACGTCGGCGGCGGGCAGCTGAGCCGCCGAGGTGACGCGCACCCCGGTCCGGACCTCGCCGCCGTGCTCGGACAGCGTGGCCGCGAGGGCATCGGTGAGCGACTGCGAGCCACCCTCGGCGACTGCCCAGCCGTGCCGGTGCCCGGCGGTGATGATGCCGAGCCCGATCGCCGACGTCATCGGGTAGTGCAGGGGACGGAAGGTGTGGGCGGCGACACCGCCGAACAGCGCGGCTGCCGCCGGGGTGCGGAACACCCGGGCCAGCGCCGCGGCGGGTAGCAGCGTCGGCGCACCGAAACGTGCCAGCGTCAGGGGATGTTTCGGGACATGCAGCAGCGGTCCCATGATGTCCTGCGACAGCCTGTCGAACCGGCCGACGGGACGGGCGAACAGCGCGCGCCAGCGCGCACCGTCGGACCCCAACCCCGCGGCGGTGTCGTCGACGCTGCGGTGCAGCAGCGCGGCGCCGCCACCATCGAGTGGATGTGCACAGTCGACTTCGGGCCAGCGCCAACGGAATCCGTGCCGTGCCAGATCCAGGTCGGCGAGAAAAGCCGAGCCGACGGCCATCGGGTGGATGGCGGCGCAGTGGTCGTGCACCAGGCCGGGGACGATCGCTTCCCCGGAACGCACGCCCCCGCCGATCTCATCGGCGGCCTCCAGCACGGTGACCTCGACGCCGGCCCGGGCCAGGGTGATGGCGGCGGCCAGCCCGTTGGGCCCGCCGCCCACCACCACCGCGTTGGTCATCGACTGGCTCCGGCTCGCTGCCAGGTGACATTCAGCGGGATCGGCCCGTTGGGCAGCCAGGGCTGCTCGTTCACCAGGTCGGCGACATTCCAGGTGCCGCGTTCGATGACGCCGAGGGCCGCGTCGATCACCTTGTACTCCTGGGTCTTCTTGTGGATGGGCTGCGATTCCACCCAGGCGATGACGAACTCGCCCGGTTCGAACCGGGCTTCGGTCTGGATCGCCCGTATCAGATCCTCATTGTGCAGGTGCCCGTCGCCGAAATTGAAGCCGATGATGGTGTTGCACGACATCTCGCCCTCCCGGACGGTGCGGGTGTCGATATCGGGCAGCGATTTCAGCAGCACCGAGTACAGCCCGCGGCCCTGACTGTGCATGGCCCGCCAGGCCGTCACCTGCTGGGTGAACACTTCGGCGGTGACCGGGTCCCAGCCGAAGTCGATGTACTGGTCGACGGTGTTGGGCGAGGACCGGGTGACCCTGTTGAGCTTCTGCTCGGCACCGGGGGTGAACGTCCATACTGCCGAAGCCCAGTTGCCCGCGTACTGCCGCATGGCCGGCAGGAAGGACACCAGATCGGGCCGGAGATTGCCCAGTACCGGGAAGAAGCACAACCCGGCCAGCAACGCGACCGCCAACCAGGGTGACGACATGTCCCCCACCGCGTAGCCGTCCCAGTTCGGGAACCCGAGGAACAGGAACACGGTGGCGTAGGCGAAGAGCACATTCCACTCCACGGGGACCGCCAGCGGAAAGGTCGAGATGATGAACAGGTGGAACCCGACCATGACCACGACGGCGGTGATGGTCAGCCACGGCCACGGGGACAACAGCAGGGTCAGGGGTGCCGCGATCTCCACGAAGCTGCCGAGACAGTGCGCCATGAAGGTGGACAGGTGCGACGGCCGCAGATCTACCGGATAGTTCCGGTAGTGGGCGCGTTTGAGCCACCTGGACGGGATCATCGGGCTGTTGCTCACCATCGGCGGGATGACGTTGGTGAAATGCAGGCCGAACTTCGAGACCCCGGCCCAGATCCACACCGTGCCGATCAGCAGCTTGCCGGCGATGATCATGTCGGTGAACGGCAGCACGGCGAAGAACAGCAGCGCAGGCAGATACTGTTCGCCGCGGGCGGCCAGGAAGATGGTCTTGTCCCGCAGGCCGATCAGCACCAGCAACACGATCGGGACGATCAGCAATACCGGGTTCACCAGCCCCGAGGTGTTCGCGGGTAGCACCGCCGTCAGCGAATCGCTGCGCACACCAGGGGAAACCATCGCCACCACGACGCCCGCAACCAGCGCCAGGTAGACGATGATGTCGAACCAGGTTCGCCGGTCACCGTCGGTGAAGGGCACCGCCTTCCACGGCCGAAGCCGAATGGTGTTGAGCTTGGCCCAGAACCGGAACCCTCCGGTCATCGGTTTGGTCTTGCCCGCCAGGGGTCCCCAGGACCCGGCCAGCCCGAGCAGCTCCAGCAGGATCGTCCACAGGATGATCTTCTGGTAGACGATGGGCTGGTTCCACCAGCCGATCCCGTGCCAGAAGGCGGGCAGACCCGATGTCGCCGTGGCGATGAAGATGCCTAGGACGGCATAGAAGAGCACGAGTTTGACGATGTAGATGACATGGATCATGCGGGGCGCGCCGAAACCGTGGTCCACCCATTTGAGGGACATGATCCGGAGGCGGTCGCGCAGCGGCAGGCCCAGGAATTCTTCGAGGTCGACATCGGGCAGGGTGGGTTTGACGAATCCCATGATGAGCTCCTAGGCGTCGATCCGACTGGCGGCGAATGTTTTTCGCAGTGCTGGTTTGTCGATCTTGCCGACCGGATTCTTGGGCAGCTCATACAGCACGGTGATCTCTACGGGGACTTTGTATTTCGACAACGATGCGCGCAGATGGGCATCGATGGCATCGACGCCGACAGCGGCATGCAGGGACACCACGAGCACCGGCTCCTCGCCGTAGAGCGCACTCGGCCGCCCGATCACCGCCGCCTCGGCGACCTCCGGCATCTGATAGGCGACCGTCTCGATCTCCTTGGGGTAGATGTTCTCCCCGCCCCGGATGATCATGTCCTTCGCCCGGTCGACGAGCACCAGGTAACCGTCCTCGTCGAACCGGCCGATGTCACCGGTGCGCAGCCAGCCGTCGACCACCGTCTTCGCGGTGTCGGCCGGGCGGTTCAGATAGCCGCGCATGACGTTGGGCCCCTTGATGATCACCTCGCCGGTACCCCCTGCAGGCACCTCGGCGCCGGCGCCGTCGACGATGCGGATCTGCTGACCGGGCAGCGGAATTCCGACGGTTCCCGGCTTTCGCCTGCCGTCGAGCGGATTGCAGGTGCTCGCGCATGAGCCCTCGGACAGGCCGTAGCCCTCGATGATCCCGATGCCATAGCGGTTCTCGAACTTCTCCAGGAGTTCGACGCTCGCGGGCGCCGCACCGCAGACGGCGAACCGGATCGAGCTGGTATCGGGTTCCACCTCGGTCGGCAGCGCCGCGAGCATGGTGTAGATGGTGGGGACCGCGGAGAAGTAACTGGCCCGGCTGGCCTCGACGCGGTCGAAGAAGCCGACCGGGTCGAATCGGCCCGCGATGGTGGTACGCCCGCCCGCGATCAACGGTGACAAAGTGCTCACCACGATGGCGTTGACGTGGAACAGCGGCAGGATCAGCAGGCTGTGGTCGGCCGCGGTCAGATCGAATCCTTCGATCACCATGGCGCACATGGCATTCACGTTGCGATGGTCGAGCATCACCCCTTTGGGCCTGCCGGTGGTTCCACTGGTGTAGATCAGCAGCGCGAGGGCGTCGTCGGGGTTGGGGGCTGGTTCGGCCACCCATGGATCGGTATCGAGATCGTCCACCGACAGCACCGGGATATCCGTGTCCACGTCCCGCTCGGCCAGCAGGACGACAGCCCCGGAATCCGCGATCTGGTGCTCCCGCTCCGCGGCGACCAACGTGGGACTGACGGGGGTGACGACGGCGCCCAGACGCCAGGCCGCGAACATGGCGACCACGAAGGCCGCGCGATTGGGCAGCATGACCGCGACGACGGCGCCGGGACGCACGCCGCGGCCGGCCATGGCGGCGGCGGCCCGCCGCACCGCGTCCAGGAACCCGGCGTTCGTGTAGGCGATGTGGTCGTCGGAGACGGCCATGCGATCAGGCGCCGATTCGGCGCGGCGGTCGGGCAGGGCGGCGAGGTGCATGTCACGACGGTAGGAATATGTGCCTTGGGACACACTGTCGTCGCCCGATGAACATCAGAATCCGCTTTGTCCCCCGGAGACAATCCGGCATTAAGCTGTCGGCCCATGGACCCCACGGTCGCCGACGCCAATGCAGCAGTCCTCGACGCGCTGATGCGCCGCCAGGTGGAGGTGGCGCACAGCGTTCAGCGGCAGCTCGCAACCGATATCGCCGAGTTGCGCGGGGACGCCGAGATCCTCGATCTGCTGACCGCCAGCGTCGAGAGCAACATCGACACCATCTTCGGCGCGTTGCGCCACGATATATCCCTGGACAACATCGAGGCGCCGACAGCAGCGCTCGAATACGCCCGGCGCCTCGCCCAGCGCGGGGTTCCGATGAACGCCCTGGTTCGGGCCTACCGGCTGGGACATGCCCTGGTGCTGGACGTCGCCGCCGACGAGATCGGCGCGGCCGCATTGGACCCGCGCACCAGCCTCGCCCTGTACGGACGGATCACCTCGATGACGTTCGGCTACATCGACTGGATTTCGCAGCAGGTCGTCGGCGTCTACGAGGACGAGCGGGACCGCTGGCTGACCAACCGCAACAGCACCAGAGCGATCCGGGTCCGTGAGATCCTGGCAGGCGCCGGCCACGACGTGGATGCCATCACCACCGCCATCCGCTACCCGATGCGTCGCACACACCTCGGCCTGATCCTGTGGTGGCCCCCCGATCCCGGCAGCGACACCGGCCGCGACGACGGGCTGGCCCGCCTGGAATCGTTCCTGCGCGGGATGACCGAGACCGTTGCACCCCAGAGTGCACCCCTGTTCGTCCCGGCCGACCAGGTGACCGGCTGGGGCTGGATACCGCTGGCGAATCAGGACGAGGCGGCCCAGCGGGTGCGTCAGTTCCACGCCCAGGCCACCGACCCGCCGAATGTCGCGCTGGGCAGGCCCCTTCCGGGGGTGGAAGGATTTCGGCGCTCACACACCCAGGCGCTGCGCGCCCGCGGTATCGCGATGGCAGCCGGCGCGGCGGGCGTCGTCGACGCGAGTACTCCCGGCCTGGCCGCTGCCGCCCTGCTCGGCGAAAACCTCGACGAGACCAAGGTATTCGTGCAGGACACGTTGGGTGAGCTGGCCGCAGACACCACGACCGACGCCGGCCTGCGCGACACCCTGCGGGTATTCCTGAAGCACGGCGGCAGCTACACCGCTGCCGCCGAGGAACTCACCGTCCACTACAACACGGTGAAGTACCGGGTCGGCCGGGCACTGCAGCGCCGCGGCCGACCGCTGGGCGAGGACCGCCTCGACACCGAGATGGCGCTGCTGGCCTGCATGTGGTTCGGGACCGCTGTCTTGGGTTAGAGCGGGGTCAGGCCGTGCTTGCGCTGCACCTTGTGGATGTTCTGCTTGTCCCGCAACAGATGCAGCGACTTGCGCAGGAGCAGACGGGTCTCGTGCGGTTCGATGACACCGTCGATATAGCCGCGCTCGGCGGCGATCCACGGCGTCGCCAGATTGAGGTTGTAGCCCTCGATGAAGTCGGCACGGATCTTCTGCACCTCGGGTGCGGTCGGATCCGGGAAGCGCTTCACCAGCAACTGCGCCGCACCTTCGGCGCCGATCACCGCGATACGGGCGGTGGGCCAGGCGAAGTTGAGGTCCGCGGACAACTGCTTGGAGCCCATCACGGCGTATCCGCCGCCGTAGGCCTTGCGCACGATGACGGTCACCTTCGGCACATCGGCTTCCACGATGGCGTTGAAGAAGCGGCCACCACGCTTGATGATGCCGCCCTTCTCCTCTTCCACACCCGGCATCGCACCCGGGGTGTCGACGACGAACACCAAGGGCAGGTTGAACGAGTCGCAGAACCGGATGAACCCGGCGGCCTTGTCGGAGGCCTCGTTACCCACCGCACCGGACATGTGCATGGGCTGGTTGGCCACCACCCCGACCGGGCGACCATCCACCCGGGCGAACGCCGTGATCATGGACGGGCTGCGCTGGTCGGCGATCTCGAAGACGTCACCGTCGTCGAAGATCCGGAGGAGGACCTCGTGCATGTCGTAGGCCATGTTGTCCGAATCCGGCACGATCGTGTCGAGCTCCAGATCACTCGGGGTGATCTCGGGCTCCAGGCCCGGGTTGACGATGGGCGCATCGTCGAAGTGGTTGGGGGGCAAGAAGCTCAGGTAGTCGCGGACGTACTGGTACGCCGCGGCCTCCGACTCGACGACCTTGTGGATGTTGCCGCGCTGCGCCTGTACATCGGCGCCACCCAACTCGTCGAAGCTGACATCCTCACCGGTGACGTCCTTGATGACATCCGGGCCGGTGATGAACATGTAGCCCTGATCGCGCACCGCCACAACAAGATCGGTCTGGATCGGCGAGTACACCGCGCCACCGGCGCA
This sequence comes from Mycolicibacterium sp. Y3, assembly GCF_051188035.1. Taxonomy (NCBI): domain Bacteria; kingdom Bacillati; phylum Actinomycetota; class Actinomycetes; order Mycobacteriales; family Mycobacteriaceae; genus Mycobacterium; species Mycolicibacterium sp. Y3. The sequence goes on from NZ_JAVQLT010000001.1 coordinate 284,169, forward strand.
CTTGCCGAAGATCAGTGAGATCTCCGGGACCAGCCCGCGCAGCATCTCATGGCGGCGGCCGAGTTCGGCGTACCAGGCCAGCGAGGTCGCGGTGTCCTGGATGCGGGCGCCGGCCGAGTCGTTGATACCGATGATCGGGCAGCCGACCATGGCCACCCACTCCATCAGCTTGGCGACCTTGCGGCCGAACATCTCACCGACCGAGCCCTGGAACACCGTCTGATCGTGGCTGAACACGCCGACGGGGCGGCCGTCGATGGTGCCGTGCCCGGTGACCACGCCGTCGCCGAAGTAGGCGTTGGGGTCCCCGGGCGTCTTGGCCAGCGCACCGATCTCCAGGAAGCTGCCCGGATCGAGCAGTGCGTGGATGCGGGCGCGGGCGCTCGGGATGCCCTTCTTGTCGCGGCGGGCCTTGGCCTTCTCATCACCGGGGTCGGCGGCCAGTGCCAGCTTCTCGCGGAGCTCGGCCAGCTTCTGCGCCGTGGTCACCGCTGGGACACTGGAGGTTTCGGTCACTTGTTCGCGTCCTTCTCTGCTGTGCTAGCCGTCGCTTCGCTCTCGATACGGTTGATGGCCTCGCTCATGTGCGCGCCTACCTTGGCGATATAGGGCTCGTCGATGGCCTGGATGTGCTCACCGCCGATCGGCACCACCTCCAGATCCTTGACCGCTTCGCCCCAGCCGCCGTCGGGCTGACGGGTGGCGTAGGCGGGCTCGAAGACGATCGCGTCATCGTGGTAGCGGTCGGCCATGTACAAGGTGACGTGCCCGTCGTAAGGCCGGAGCTCGATGGTGTCCAGCGCACGGTTGTCCAGATAGGACGTCCGCTGGTGCTCGATGATGCCGCCCGGGATCTGCACCCCGCTCTGCGCGACGATGTCCAGGACGAACTTGACCTGGCCCTCGTCGTCCAGCTTCTCCAGCTCCTCGTAGGGGATGGCCGGCACCTCGACGTTGAAGGTCCGCTCGGCGAACCGTGCGTAACGGTCCCAGCGGGCGCGCATGCCCGCCTGGGTCTGGTCGATCGGCACACCGGGGCGCACACAGTCGATCAGGCCGACGAACCGCACATCGGCGCCGGCTTGCTTGAGGCCGATCGCGCAGGCATAGGCCAGCGCGCCACCGAGCGACCAACCCGCCAACACGAACGGACCCTGATGCACCTCAAGCAGTTTCGGCACGTACTCGGCGGCTCGCTCCTCGATGGAGCCTTCGACACGCTCGATGCCGTACACCGGGGTGTCCGCGGGCAGCCGTTTGATCAACGGCTCGTACACCACCGTCGATCCACCGGCCGGGTGGAAGACGAACAGCGGAATCCGGGACGACGACCCGCCTGAACCTGCGGCGGGTGCCCGCAGCGTGCGGATGAACCCGTCGACCACACCCTCTTCGAGCTGGGCGCGCACGACGGTGGCCAGTTCCTCGATGTTCTTGGCGGAGCGCACATCCTCGACGGTGATGCTGCCTTCGGCGCGCTCCGTCAGCCGTTTCGCCATCTTGTCGGCGGCCGCGTCATCGAGTTTCGGGAGCTCGTTGAAGATCCCGCCCGGCGACTTACCGGTGACGATCGCCCAGGTGGCGAACGTGACGCGTTCGGCGGCGTCGCGCGGCGGCACGTCGGCGCCGAGCGCCTCGGTGACGGCTTCCTGGGTCAGCACCTTCGCCGCGGCCGCGGCCGCAGTGGCCTTGCTCGGGCCGGCCGGATCACTCGGCGGTGCGGGGATGTTCCCCGTGGGTCCGGTCGGATCCGTGGGCGGCGGCGGGATTTCAAGCTCGGTGGGCGACGCGACCGGGGTCTGCACGCTCTCCCCCAACGGGTGACCGGCCTCGGCTAACTTCGCCTCCAACTCGGCGACGGTCGTCGCCCCGCCCAGCAGCTCGGCCTGCGCGGCCGCAATCTCCTCGGCGGTCTGTCCCTTCTGGGATTCGGCGATCTCATCGACCTCGTCGCGGTGCTCGATCGCGTACTTGATGAGCTCCTCGACGTTGTAGAGGTTGGCATCGCGCACGGCGGTCAGCTGGATCGGCGGCAGGTCGAAGTCGTACTCGACGCGGTTCTTGATGCGCACGGCCATCAGCGAATCCAGGCCCAGCTCGATCAGCGGGACCTCCCACGGCAGGTCCTCGGGTTCGTAACCCATGGCCCCACCGACGATGCTGCCGAGGCGATCCGCCACCGTCTCACCGGATTCCGGTGACCACTTGGCGAAATTCGCGGCCAGGCCGGCACCCGCGGTCAGGTTGTCCTGCAGGATAGCCACATCGGCGACGTCATCGGGCGCCGCCTCGGCCACCGGCTCAGCCGCAATCGCCACCGCGGCACCCGTGGCCACGGGCAGCACCGCGGCGCTACCGTTGCGGCTGACCACCGCGTCATACACCAAGGTGAACGACTCGTCGATACGCGCGTGCACCTGCACGGTGCCCCCACCGGGATGCCGGGTGAGCGTGGTGACCAGCCGGGCCCCGTCACCGGGGACCGCACGCTGCTCGAAGGCGGTCAGCACGGCGTCCGGAAGAACCTGGGTGGCAGCGGCTTTCACCAGAGCCGCGAGATCGGTGGCGCCGTTGGGGGCGTACTCCCAGACATGCCGGCCGTCGGGAGTGGCGACATGAGTGCCCGGGAGGACCACCGAGCTGTCCCCGGCGAACCGGGCGTTGAGCCAGTGCTCCTTGTACTTGAAGCGGGTGGGCGGGATGTTCGCGTGCTCGAGCTGGCCGTTGGTCGCCGCCGGGGCGGCTCCGGCGCCGAAGAACACCCGCGGATCCAGATCGTGGCCGTACACGAAGAGGTTGGCCATCGCCACCGTCATCGAGTCGACCTCATCCTGCTTGCGGGCGAGCGTGCCGATGAGTTGCGCATCGTGCAGACCGGCACTGGCAGTCGTCAGGCCGACCTGCATGAGCGCCACCGGATTCGGGGCGAGCTCCAGGAAGGTGGTGTGCCCGTTGTCGACGGCGTTGCGGATCCCGTGGGTGAAGTAGACGCTGTGCCGCAGGCCCTTCTTCCAGTACTCCACATCGTGGATCGGATCGGCGCCGGCCCGGATGAACTTGCCTTCGTGCACGGTGGAGAAGTACGCCGTCTGCAGCGGCAACGCCTGGATGCCCTGGATCTCGGCGGAGAGCTCACCCAGCAGCGGGTCCATCTGCTGGGTGTGGCTGGCGCCCTTGGTCTGCAGCTTGCGGGCGAACTTGCCCTCCGATTCGGCGCGGGCGATGATCGCGTCGATCTGCTCGGGCGGGCCGCCGATGACGGTCTGGGTGGGGGCGGCGTAGACGCACACCTCCAGACCCGGGAAGTCGGAGAAGACGGTCTTGATCTCCTCGGCCGAATACTCGACCAGCGCCATCAGCCGGATGTAGTCACCGAACAGCATCGCCTCGCCCTCACCCATGAGATGCGCGCGCGAGCAGATGGTGCGGGTGGCATCGGCCAGTGACAGACCACCGGAGAAATAGGCTGCGGCCGCTTCACCGAGCGACTGACCCACCACCGCAGCGGGTTTCGCACCGTGGTGCTTCAGCAGTTCACCGAGCGCAATCTGGATGGCGAAGATCACCGTCTGGACCACTTCGATGGGGTATTCGCAGGTCTCGTTGGTGTAGTCGATCGCATCGTCGAGGATCAGCTCCACGACGGAGTAACCGCGTTCGTCCTGGATGTGCGCGTCGACCTTGTTGATCCACTCGGCGAACACCTCGTCGCGCAGATACAGGCTCTTGCCCATCTTGCGGTGCTGCGCGCCGAAACCGGCCAGCACCCAGACGGGTCCGTTGGTGACGGGGCCGTCGGCGGCCAGCACCAGCGGGCTCTGCTTGCCCTCGGCGACGGCCCGCAGGCCCTTGACGGCCTCGTCGTGGTCATGGGCCAGCACCACGGCGCGCGAGCGGCCGTGGTTGCGCTTGGACAGCGAGCGGCCGATCGACTCCAGTGACGAGGCGCGGCCCTCTTCGCTGTCGATCCAGTCGGCGAGCTCCGCGGCAGCGGACTTCTTACGCGAGGTGAGGAATCCGGAGATCACCAGCGGCACAACGGGAGTGAACTCCAGTGCCTCGATCTCCGCACGACCGACCTCGATCAGCCGCTTGGCCTCATCTGTCAGACCGGGCAGCTCGTAGCCGCCCTCGTCATGCGAAGAGGAGCCCGGGAGACCATCCGGGCCGTCGCTGTCGACGAACTCGCCGTACTCGTCCATCCGGACCCCGCCGACGTACACGGCGTCGGCATCATCTGACTTCTGTTCGCCGACTTCGGGTTCCGGTTCGGGTTCGATCAGATCGGCCGGCAGCACCTCACGCAGCACCAGGTGGGCGTTGGCGCCACCGAAACCGAAGCCCGACACACCCGCGATGGCGTGTCCGCTGTAACGCGGCCACTCCGAGACGGTGTCGTTGACCTTGAGGTGTTCCTTGTCGAAGTCGATGTACGGGTTGGGGCCCGCATAGTTGATCGACGGGGGCAGCTTGTCGTGCTGCAGCGACAGCGCCACCTTGGCGAGGCTCGCCGCACCCGCGGCCGATTCGAGATGTCCCAGATTGGATTTCACCGCACCCAGCAGCGCCGGCTTGTCAGCGGCACGGCCACGGCCGACGACCCGGCCCAGGGCGTCGGCCTCGATCGGGTCACCCAGGATGGTGCCCGTGCCGTGCGCCTCGATGTAGTCGACGTCGCGGGGGTCGATACCCGCGTTCTTGTAGGCCTTACGCAGAACCGCTTCCTGCGCATCGGGATTGGGGGCAAGCATGCCGTTGGACCGGCCGTCGTGGTTGACCGCGGAGCCGGCGATGACGGCCAGGATCTGGTCCCCGTCGCGGCGGGCGTCCGACAGCCGTTTGAGGACCAGCATGCCGCCGCCCTCCGAACGGGCGTAGCCGTCGGCGTCGGCGGAGAACGACTTGATCCGGCCGTCCGGGGCCAACACCCCGCCGACCTCGTCGAACCCGATGGTGACGATCGGTGTGATCAGTGCGTTCACCCCGCCGACGACGGCGACATCGGCCTCACCCGAGCGCAGGGCCTGCACACCCTGGTGGGCGGCGACCAGCGAGCTGGAGCACGCTGTGTCCAGCGCCACCGACGGTCCGCGGAAGTCGAAGAAGTACGACACCCGGTTGGCGATGATCGAGCTGGCCGTGCCGGTGATGGCGTACGGGTGGAAGACCGACGGATCGGAGACCGCCATGAAGCTGTAGTCGTTGACGGAACTGCCCACATACACACCGACATTGGCGCCGCGCAGGCTGGAGGCCGGAATCCGGGCATGCTCAAGGGCCTGCCAGGTCAGCTCGAGTGCCATCCGCTGCTGCGGGTCGACATTGTCGGCTTCCATCTTCGACAGTGCGAAGAACTCGGAGTCGAAACCCTTGATATCCGACAGATATCCGCCGCGGGTGCGGGCCCTGGCCACGCGCTCGGCGACCCGGGGCTCACTGAGGAACTCCTCCCAGCGGCCCTCGGGCAGATCGGTGATGGCGTCGCGGCCCTCCAGCAGCGCCGCCCACATCTCGTCGGGGGTGTTCATGTCCCCCGGGAAGCGGGTCGCCACACCGACGATCGCGATGTCCTCGACCCCGTCCGGGCGTGACCAGTCCTCGTCGCCGGTGTCCTCGGGTTCGGGCTCACCCTCGATGAGCACCTTCGCCAGCGACTCGACGGTCGGATTGCGGAAGACGACGGTGGCGGTCAGCGTGACACCGGTCAGGTCCTCGATATCGGAGGCCATCGCGACGGCGTCGCGGGAGGACAGGCCGAGCTCGACCATCGGGGCCGACTCGTTGATCGAGTCGGGCGACTGGCCGGTGGCGTTGGCGATCCAGTTGCGCAGCCATTCGCGCATCTCGGCGACCGTCATGTCGGTGCCCGGAGCCGCGCCGGCGGCGACATCTGGGGCCGGAGCCGCGCCGGCGGCGACATCTGGGGCCGGAGCCGCGCCGGCGGCGACATCAGGCACCGAAGCCGCTCCGGCTACGGCGTTGGATTCTGAAGTCTGCGAGTTCTCGCCAGTGTCAGTCATTTTCATTCACTTTCGCCGCCGTGCGGCCTGGTTGAGGGGCCGGATGTGTGCGGGGTTCAGTCCGTTTCGTCCGGGAAGTCGTTGGCGGTCTTGCCGCTGCGCAGGCTGCCGTCGAGGTAACCGGCGCGGCATGCGCGACGGCCGATCTTGCCGCTCGAGGTACGCGGGATGGCACCTGCCGGTGTCAGCAGCACATCGCGCACCGTCACGCCGTGCCGGACGGCGATGGCGGCGCGGATATCGTCGACGACCGGGCCCAGGTCGAGCTTGTGCGAGCCCGGCGCACGTTCGCCCACGATGACAAGCTGTTCGGAGGTGTCCTCCGGATCGAATTTCAGGCCGGCGTGGGTGTTTTCGAACACCTCGGCAGGCAGTTGGTTCGCCGGCACCGAGAAAGCCGCCACGAACCCCGTACGCAGCGCCTTGGTGGATTCCTGCGCCGAGTACTCCAGGTCCTGCGGGTAGTGGTTGCGGCCGTCGATGATGACCAGGTCCTTGACGCGGCCGGTGATGTAGAGGTCACCGTCGTAGAACGCGCCGAAGTCACCGGTGCGCACCCAGGTCGCGTCATCCGCGGCGCCTTCGGCGTGCGAGGGGCTGGTCCGCGATTTGAGGGTGTTCTGGAAGATCTCGCGGGTCTCCTCCGGCTTACCCCAGTAACCGGTACCCATGTTCTGGCCGCTGATCCAGATCTCACCGATCTGGCCGTCGGGCAGCTCCGTGGCGGATTCCGCATCCACGATGACGGCCCATTCGGAGATGCCGACCTTGCCTGCCGAGGCCTGCGCCACCGCCTTGGGCGAGTCCGCGTCCACCTCGACGATGCGACCGGTGTTCAGCGCATCGCGGTCGACGTTGATGATCTTGGGTTCTTCGGCGGCCGGGGTGGTGGACACGAACAGGGTGGCCTCGGCCAGGCCGTAGGACGGCTTGATGGCCTTGGGCGGGAAGCCGAAGGGCGCGAAGGCCTCGTTGAACCGGCGCACGGTGGCCGCCGAGATGGGCTCGCTGCCGTTGAGGACCGCCTTGACATGGGAGAGGTCGACCGGCGCGTCGCCCTCTTTCGGCACACCGCGAGCGGCGGCGTGATCGAAGGCGAAGTTGGGGGCCACCGAGATGACACCGCCGGTGTCATCGGGCTTGAAGCCCATCTCCCGGATCCAGCGCTCGGGCCGGCGCACGAAGGCCGCCGGCGTCATGAAGGTGAAGTAGTGGCCGATCATCGGGGCGATCAGCGCGGTGATCAGCCCCATGTCGTGGAAGAACGGCAGCCAGGACAGGCCGCGATCGCCTTCCTCGCCTTCCAGGGCCTCGACCACCTGCAGGACGTTGGTGGCCAGGTTCAGATGGGTGATCTGCACACCGGTGGGGATGCGCGTCGAACCCGAGGTGTACTGCAGGTAGGCGATGGTCTCTTCGGTGGCCGTCACCTCTTCCCAGGTGACGGCGACGTCGTCGGGCACGGCATCCACCGCGATGACCCGGGGCCGCTGGTTCGCCGGCCGGCTGCGGAAGAACTTGCGCACACCCTCGGCGGCCTCGGTGGTGGTCAGGATGGCCGACGGGCTGCAGTTGTCCAGGACGGCGTGCAGGCGTCCGACGTGCCCGGGCTCCGACGGATCGAACAGCGGCACCGCGATGCGTCCGGCGTAGAGCGCGCCGAAGAAGGCGACGAGGTAGTCCAGGTTCTGCGGGCAGAGGATCGCGACGCGGTCACCGAGTTGGGTGACCTGCTGCAACCGGGCCGCGACGGCCTTGTTGCGGGCACTGAACTGGGCCCAGGTGAGGTCGCGGGCGACACCGTCGCGCTCGGTGGAGTAGTCCAGGAACCGGTAGGCGAGCTTGTCGCCGCGGACCTTGGCCCAGCGCTCGACGTGCGAGACGATACTGGCGCCATCAGGGAACTTGATCTGACCGTCCTTGATGAACGGGTTATGGAACGGCATCAAATTCTCCTGTCACTGCACACTCTTCGCACGGTCGTCGCGAGCCCCGGCGATCGTACCGGGACGCCCTGTTCCCACCCCTCGACGCCCGCCCGCCGCTCTTAGTTTTCTCTTAATGTTAGGGGACCGATTCTCGCAGGCCAAATCTGGTTACCGGCGAGTCGGGTTCCCGGGGGCGAAGCCACGGGAGATCGAACAGATCAGCCGTGTTTGGGGTGTGGCGCGTTGTCCAGCAGGTTGCGGGCCCACTGCTCGGTCCACTGGGTGGCTGTCTGGCCGTCCAGGCTCCAGAACTGGGGGGTGTTGTAGAGCGCGTGCACCGGCCCCGCCGTGCTGCCCAGCAGGGTCTGCAGCGTCGCGGGCAGATTTCCGACGGAGAACGCCTGCTCGGGGGCGGCGCAGATCAGGTCGCCGTTCCCACAGATCTGGTACGTGCGGTCGTTGAGCGCTCCGAAACCCCCGTCGCGCGGGCCGGTCATCGACAACCCCAGCGCGGACAGCATCGGCAGTTCGTGCAGGGTGATCTCCGCACCCTGCCCCGGCGGATTCGCGGGCAGGCTCTGACCGACGTTGTCCTGGCGCCGGCCGTCGGCGATCAGCGTCACGCCCAGCACCAGGTCCTGGTCGACCGGGCCGCGGCCATTGCCGATATCGCTGGCGATATCGCCGCCGATGACCGCGCCCTGGGAGAATCCGACGATCACATAGCTGCTCAGCGGGCAGCGGTTGTTCATATCGGTCAGTGCCTGGACCGCCTTCTTGGTGCCCTCGGTGCGGGAGTCGTTGTAGGACATCTGACCGTCCGCGGCGAACGGGTTATGGAACTGCGCGGTGTAGGGGACCGTGTAGACCTGGATCCGGTCTGGGCCGAACTGCTGCAGCAGCGGGTTGGTGACATTGAGCAACAGCGCGGCCGGGAACTGCACCGGGTTGTTCGGGTCGAGCACCGGTGAGGATTCCCAGGTGCCGGGAATGGACAGCACGAACACATCCGGGCAACTGGCGTCCTGGAACTCCGGGCGCGGTTTGCTCGGCGAGGGACCCGTGGTCGGGACCGCGGTGGGCGGCGCCGTCGGCGGCGTGGCCAGCGGCGGATGCTCCGGCTGGCGCAGCCAGACCACGAGTGCGGCGACGATCACCGCCACCAGGACGGCAACCGCCCCGGCCGCGGCCACCGCGAGAATCCGGTGGCGTTTGCGGTTGTTCGCCATAGTTGATGAGCTCCTCGGTTCAGCTGGGTTGCCCGAGCGCTGCTGTCATGCCCGCGGGAAGCGGTCAGCAGAGCTGTTCGGTCGCGATGCGAATGTAGTCGGCGGTGACAGAGTCGACCTCACCCGTCGGCGGGGCCGTCGAACTCACATGCGCCTCACGGACATCCGCCCGGACCAGCGGCACGACGAAGTCCCATACCGCTTGATCGGTCTGCTTGGCCGCCCGTGCCTGACACACGTAGGACCCGATGGTCAGCGCGATGATCTCGTCGGAGGGGTGCACGCCGGCCGTGCCCAGCGCGTCCAGATAGGACTGCTGCTGATGGGACATCGGCATGTGCTCGTGGTAGCCACCGGCCGCGCTGGCGGCCGGCGGGGCGATGTCCGCCAGCCCGTCCGACGGCCCGGCGGACTGGGAAGACGGCAGCCCGATGGTCGTGATGACATCGTCGCTGAACGAACATCCGCACACCGCCGCCGCGGTGGAGGCCAGCATCAGCGGGGTCAACACCAGCGCGGGTCGCTTTGCCAGACCCGCAGTCCACCGGTGGTTACGCTGCACGGTTCCACGGTACCGGCTGTCCAGCGCGTCCCCCCGGGCCGAGACGATGCCGTGATGTGATATTTCCCGCGGTTGCGCTCGTCCCGACTTAGCGGATGGCGGCCGAGAGATCGCCGGACAGGGCCGCCAGTTGCGGACCCCAGCTGCTCCAGTCGTGCTGGCCACCGGTCGGGAAGTCGAAGTGCCCGTTACGGCCGCCGAGGCTGCGATAGTGCGAGTAGAACGCCCGGTTGCTGCCCTGGGCCTGATCGCAATAGCCGATCATCGCGGCTGGATCGCTGCAGGTCAGGGTCTGCGGGCTGAACACCCAGATCCGGGTGTTGTTATCCGCCAGCAGCTGCACGTGGGCGTCCGGGTCGTGCCACTTCCACCGCCCGAACTGCGCCGGGCCCCACATGTCCTGGGTGTTGACCCCACCGAACTGCGCCATACCCGCGGTGATCGCACCGTTGAGGAAGGTGTTGCCGACCGTCAGGAAGCCCGACATCGAGCCGGCATAGCGGAACCGGTCCGGGTGGAACTCCGCCAGCGTCAGCGCCGCGGTGCCGCCCTGGGCCGCGCCCACGACACCGTGCCCGGTCGGGGCCAGGCCCTTGTTGGCGGCCAGCCAGTCCGGCAGCTCCTGAGACAGGAACGTCTCCCACTGCTTGCTGCCGTCCTGCTCCCAGTTCGTGTACATGCTGAACGCACCACCGGCCGGGGCAGCCACCGAGATGCCCTTACCGGCCAGGGTGTTGAACGCGCCGGCATTGACCCAGTTGCTCACATCGGGTGCGGCGTTGAACGCGTCGAGGAGGTAGACCGCGTGCGGACCGCCGGCTTGAAAGGCCACCGGGATGTCGCGGCCCATGGCGGCCGACGGCACCTGGAGGTACTCGATCCCGGCCGCGTTGGCCGGGGCCCCTGCCGTCGACCACAGCCCCAGCGCCAGCAACGCCGCGCATGTCACCTGCACCGTCTTGCGGATCGCCGACTGCAGGGTGGATTTCCCGTCGCTTCGCTCGCCCCGGGTGAATTCCCCGTCGCTTCGCTTGCCCAGCCGCATATCCCACCTCATCGAAGTCACCGAATCTCCCCACCGCCGCGTTGTAGTGAACCACATCACCGCAGTCCACTGCTTTGAAAACGACTGACGGCGGTGCCCCCGAGGGGTCACCGCCGTCAGACTTCAGGTTGTTGCTGTGCCGCGGGTCAGGCGGTCGGCACCGCGCCCAGCACGCGCTGCATGTCCGGCTTCATGGCCTGCAGCTGCTGGCCCCAGTACGGCCAGTCGTGCACACCGTTCTCCGGGAAGTTGAACACGGCGTTGGTGCCACCGTTGGCGATGTAGGTGTCCCGGAAGGTCTTGTTGGTGCGGATGGTCAAGCCTTCGAGGAACTTCGCGTTGAACAGGTTGCCCGCGCTGGCGCCGCCGCTGAGTTCCGACGGGGTGCCGTTACCGCAGTACACCCAGAGCCGGGTGTTGTTGGCGATCAGCTGGTTGATGTTCACGAACGGGTCGTTGCGCTTCCAGGCGTTCCCGGCGTCGCCGGTCTTGCCCCACATGTCGTCGGCCTTGTAGCCACCGGCGTCACCCATCGAGATGTTCACCAGGAACGGCCACCAGCCCTCGGACAGGTTCAGGAAGCCCGACATCGAGCCGGCGTAGATGAACTGCTGCGGGTGGTAGATCGCCAGCGTCATGGCCGCCGAACCTGCCATCGACAGACCGACGGCGGCGCCACCGGTCGGCTTCACCTGACGGTTGGTCTGCAGCCACGCGGGCAGCTCCGAGGTCAGGAAGGTCTCCCACTTGTAGGTGGTGCAACCGGACTTGCCGCAGGCCGGCTTGTACCAGTCGGAGTAGAAGCTGGACTGGCCACCGACCGGCATCACCATCGAGATGCCCGAGCCGTTGTACCACTCGAAGGCGGCGGTGTTGATGTCCCAGCCGTTGAAGTCATCCTGCGCGCGCAGGCCGTCGAGCATGTAGACGGCCGGCGAGTTGGCGCCACCGCTCTGGAACTGGACACGGATGTCGCGGCCCATACCGGCCGACGGGACATCCAGGTACTCGACCGGCAGACCCGGCCGCGAGAAGGCACCAGCAGTCGCCGAGCCTCCGACAACGCCGACCAAACCGGGCAGTACCGCGGCAGCAGCTGCCGCGACCACCACTCGGCGCGTGGCGCCGCGAATCTTCCCAACGAAACTCATCACTGCTTACCTATCCATTCTGTCGTGTGCCGCACCCGGTCGGTGTGCGCCGGTCCGGGCCGCATTGCCCATGTAGTCAACCACAAGTCTGGGTGTCTCTCTCTTCCTCGAAAGTCCTGTCCGGTCGCCCCATCAGCCGTTCAGGGTCGCGATCAGATCGGGTTTGAGAGCCTGTAATTGGGCACCCCAGTAGGCCCACGAATGGTTCCCGGACGGCGGGAACTGGAAGGTCGCATTGCGGCCGCCGGCAGCGGTGTAGCGATCCTGGAACCGCTTGTTGCTGCCGATCGCCAGACCTTCCAGGCTGTCGGCGTTGAGCTTCTGCCCGGGGTCGGCGTTCTCGTCGAGCGGGGTCGACCCGCCCGGGGCGCAGTAGATCCACAGCCGCGTGCCGTTGGCCACGAGCCTGCCGACCTGCTCGACCGGATCGTTGCGCTTCCATGCGGGATCCCAGGGCGGGCCCCACATGTTGTCGACGTTGTACCCACCGGCGTCGAGCATGGCGACCCGGATTGCCTGCTTCATGAAAACCGTCGACGGGTTGAGGAACCCGGACAGCGAAGCGGCATAGCTGAACTGCTGCGGATGGTAGGCGGCCAGGATCAGTGCGGCTCCGCCCGCCATCGACAGTCCGACCACGCCGTTGCGGGAGGTGGAGACCTGCTTGTTGGCTGCCAGGAACTGCGGCAGCTCCTGAGTCAGGAAGGTCTCCCACTTGTAGGTGTAGCCCTGGCTGTTGAAGGTCGACGGCGAGTACCAGTCGCTGTAGAAGCTGGACTGCCCGCCGACCGGCATCACGACCGAGACGCCGGAGCCGTAGAACCATTCGAACGCGGCGGTGTTGATATCCCAGCCGTTGTAATCGTCCTGGGCGCGCAGGCCGTCGAGGAGGTAGACGGCACGGCTGCTGGGCGGAGCCTGACCTGATGTCGGCGCCGGCGCGCCTCCGGCCCCCTGGAACTCGACTCGGATGTTCCGGTTCATCGCCGTGGAGAACACGTCCAGGTACTCGACCGGCAGACCCTCACGGGAGAACGCCTGGGCAGCGGGCAGCGGCAGCGCCAGCGCGGCCACCACAGTGACAACCATCACAGCAGCCGCGCGCAGCGGTGCTGTGATCAGCCTCACACAAGTGGTCCTACGCATGCGTCGTTCATCCATTCCGCTTCACAGGCAATGCGATGCTTCGCATTTCAAGGTCGGGATCTCGGTGCGGGGGCGCCAGCACAGGCCGGATGCCACCACGCTTCGTCTATCGCCACAACATAGCCGGGGCGTTACGCGACCCGCAAAACCCTAAGGCCCCGCGGCAGGCATTCCGGTGTACGGCAGCGCCTTGGGCGGCGGGGTCGCCAGACCGCATCGGTACAGCTCATAGAGCGGAACGCGGTCGATCCGATAGCTGCCGAACTGCAGCGCATGGGTGAGGTTGGACAAGAACAACCGCGGCGTCAGATTCCCGCGCACGGAGTTCAGGATCACGTGGGTCTCCGGACACGTCAGCGCAACCTCGGCCTGGGCGATCCAATCCTCGTCCAGGTAGGCCGGGATGTAGGGGCGCTCCTTGAGGAACGGGCCTTCCGCGACCGCCCAGTCCGGGAACAGGTTCTTGTCGTGGCCGATGCGCGCGTCCTCGAGGCGGGCGGTGTGCGCGGCCAAGGTGTTGACCAGGCCGATCTGGTCGATCACCCGGACATCGAGACCGACGTTCATTCCCAACATGCCCATATTGGTGAAAAAGACTGTGTGCGGGCCTGTTTCACCATTTCGGTACGGCTTGTCCGCCGGCGGCGGGATGGCGGGCACCACATCCCACCGGTCGTAGTCGCCGGACGGCAGCAACAGGGCGCCGTCGGGGGTGTTGTTGATCGCGGTCAGCACCGCGCGCATCCGTGGATAGTCCAGGTAGTCGGCCGCGGTCAGGGGGTGCGCGTGGCCGGTGGCCTGCGCATAGAACCGCCGCTCGTCGACGATGCCGGAGTAGGTGACCCTGGTGGCGTCGGCGCCCATCCCGGGCGAATTCGCCGCCCACAGTGACCATCCCGCAATCGACAGCCACAGCACGCTGGTCGCGCCGGCCAGCAGGTAGCCGGTCTGCCGGCTGACCCGGGCCTCATCGGGCACCCGGACCGGGATCACCGAGATCGGGGCGAGCACACAGAACAGTGCCGTCAGAAGCACCCGCCCGTGCATGAAATCGCCGCCCTGGCGTATCCAGTACACGGCCTGCAGCAGTCCGCTCACCACGATGAACACGACCACCGCGGCCGGACTCTGGACGATGCGCGCCAGCCGGCCCGGTCCGGCGGCCGACGGCAGGGACTCGACCGGCTGGATCTTCCAGGGGTGCGACTTACCGCGCAGCAACACCACGGCGAGCAGTACCGACAGGACCAGAGGCACCCAGAGCAGGTAGGGGCTGTTGAAATTGGCCAGATACTGAAAACCCTGCGCCCACTTCGAGCCCGTCGCGTCCTTGGCGATGGCGGTCTGCGGAACCGCAAGAGCGTAATAGCCCATGCGAAAGACCTGATAGCCCACCGGAAGTGCGCCACCAGCCGCGACGATCAGAATCCTGCGCCGCCAGCCGCGTTCGGCCACCAGCAACATCACCAGCGCGGCGCCGCCGAGCAGCGCGAGTTCCGGGCGCACCAGCACGGACAGTCCCGCGACGAAGGCGAGTGCGCCGAGGAACACCGCGCCCTGGCGCCGCGGCGCGGGCAGGCGCGCCGCCTGCGACCAGCACACCATCAACCACCACAGCAGGCCGATATAGGCCAGCACCAAACCGTTTTCCAGGCCCGAGGTGGCGAAGTCGCGGGCCGGCGGAATCGCGATGTAGATGAGCGCACCGGCCGGCAACAACACGGCGTGGCGGCCCACCAGGCCGGGTGCGTACAGCCGGCCGGTGCCCAGCATCAGCATCACCACCCCGGCGACCGAGAACACCAGGGCGAGCGTCAGCGCCACGTACTCCAGCCGCACCGGGCCACTGATCCAGCTGACGCCGTAGATCAGGTACGTCCACAGGGTGGAGGTGTTGGACTCCACCCGTTCCCCGGCATTGAAGACCGGCCCGTTGCCCGCCAACAGATTCCGCACGGTACGCAACACGATCAAGCCGTCGTCGGCGATCCAGCGTCGTTGCCACGCACCCCAGCCGAAGAGCGCGGCGACCACCGCCACCGACAGCCACAGGCTGATCCGCACCGACGCGCTGTACCGGAAGGACGGCCAGCCCGAGAGGCTGGTCGCGATGGCGCGGCCGATACGGTCAGCCGAAGTAGACAGCGGCACCGACTGTTCCGATCAACGCCAACGCGAGCAGTTGCAGCACGCGGTCGCCCAGCGCGATGTCCTCGGGTTCACCCGCGTCGCCGCCGTCGATATCGACGGCGTACCGCAGGATCGCGATGGTGAACGGGATGATCGACACGGCCCACCACGACGCCGAACCGCCATCGCGTTCGAAGGCGAACAGGCCGTAACACAACACCACGGCGGTCGCCGAGAGCGTCCAAACGAAACGGAGATAGGAACTGGTGTAGCTCTCCAGCGATTTGCGGATCTTGGCACCGGTGCGCTCGGCAAGCTGAAGCTCTGCGTACCGCTTACCCGCGGCCATGAACAACGACCCGAAGGCGAACACCAGCAGGAACCATTGGGACAGTTGGATATTGGTGGCTGCGCCGCCCGCGATGGCTCGGATCAGATAGGCCGATGACACGATGCAGATATCCAGCACCGCTTGATGTTTCAGGCCGAAGCAATACGCCAGCTGGATACCGATGTACACCGCGATGACAACCGCGAGATTGTGGCTGACCAGATAGGAGATCGTGAGGGCGGCCGCGCCCAGCACGACGGCCAGACCATAGGCCAACGGAACCGGCACCACTCCGGCCGCGATCGGGCGGAATCGTTTGGTCGGGTGTTGGCGGTCGGCCTCGATATCGCGGGCGTCGTTGATCAGGTAGATGCAAGAGGCCGCCATCGAGAACACCACAAACGCCACCGCCACGCGGGCGGCCAAGAAGCGGTAGTCGTAGTGCACATCGGTGCCGAGCGCAGCCAGTGGTGCCACCAGCACGAGTACGTTCTTCACCCATTGCCGCGGACGGATCGCCTTGATCACCCCGGCAAAGAGGTTCTTCGGCGGGCCCAGGGTCGATGCCGGCGCTTCTTCACTCACTGCACGACTCCTTCGCCCCAGTTGTCTGAGATCGCCCCCACCGTCTTCGCGGTCACCACACCGACCACCGCTCCGGTGAGAACGTCCGTCGGGTAGTGCACCCCGAGAACCAAGCGCGACAACGCCATCGGCGGGATCAGCAGCCAGGGCAGCCGCGAACCGGTCGCCCGGCCGATCAGGATGGCGGCCGCGGTGGTCGAGGTGGCATGCGCCGACGGGAAGCTGAGCCTGCTCGGCGTGGCGACGTTCACCGCGATCGCGGGGTGATGCGGACGTTCGCGCTTCACCACCCGCTTGATCACCACCGCGGCCGCATGGGCGGCGAAGGCGCCGAGGCCCACGGTCAGCCAGGCCCGCCTGCGTTGCGGTTGCAGTACCGCACCCAGCGCGGCGACGCCCACCCAGCCCGCGCTGTGCTCACCGAAATGCGAAAGGGCGCGCGCGGTGCCGGGAACCCCCGGCCGCCCGGCCAGTGCGGCCTGGACCACCACCAGCGCGGTCTCCTCGCGCGTCAGATCGCCTGCCACATCAGGCCTTTTCCAGGGACGGAGCGGGATCCGGTGCGGAGGCCAGCAGCACGTTCTCCCACCGCTGGGTGCTGGTCAGCTCCGGCAGCGCGGCGCGGTACACCTTGCGCATCCGGTTGAACTTGCGGGCCAGCAGCGCCTGGCGCTTCACCGACTCGCGCATCAGCTCGAACATCTTCTCGCGGTCCCGCTGCCGGTACACCACACCGCGGCCGTCGGCGGTGGTGACCGTGACACCGTCGACCTTGCACAGCGAGAACCAGCGGGCGTCTTGGGTGGCGACGTTGACCTGCGGACGGACGTGATGCGCCGGGTCGTGCGCCTTGAGCTGGTGCACCACCCCGCGGGCCAGCCGCCACGAGATCGACAGCGGGCTGGTGGGGATCGCCACCTTCTTGCGCCACTTCTTGTCCGACGGGGTGGGCAGCGTGGTGGCACTGGGCAACACCACCGCATCCGGGAACTGGGTGCGCATCGCACGCACGTCAGGCAGCGCGGACTCCAGGATGGAGAAGATGTGCTCGGGTCCGGCCAGGAAGTCGTCCATTGCCTTGTTCTGGATGGCCACGGTCGAATATTCAAGGCAGAGAAGGTGTTTGATCGTCGCCTTGAGGTGGCTTCCGATCAGCCCGGCGATGCCACCGTCCCAGTGCATGGCGGCGACGACCAACCGGTTGCGCAGGTGGAAGTACGCCTGCCAGTCGATGGCGTCGTCCTTGTCGCTCCAGGCCATGTGCCAGATGGCCGCACCGGGGAGCGTGACGGTCGGATAGCCGTGCTCGCCGGCGCGCAGCCCGTACTCCACGTCGTCCCACTTGATGAACAGCGGGACCGGCTGGCCGAGTTCCTCGGCGACGCTGCGCGGGATCATGCACATCCACCAGCCGTTGAAGTCGACGTCGATGCGGCGGTGCAGCAGACGGCTGCGGTATTCCTCTTCGTCGTTGAGCGGGTACTTGGCGAAGTTGTGGTCGTACTCGGTGTTGACGGCGCCACTCCACATGAAGTTCGCCTGGTCGACCATCTCGCCCATCACGTGCAGATGCGACGGTTCCTGCAGGTTGAGCATCTGGCCGCCGACCAGCGTCGGGGTCTTGGCGAAGCGGTTGAACGCCAGCGCCCGCAGGATCGAGTCGGGCTCGATGCGGATGTCGTCGTCCATGAACAGGATCTGTTCGCAGTCGGTGTTCTTCAGCGCCTCGTACATGACGCGGCTGTAGCCACCGGAGCCGCCGAGGTTGGGCTGGTCGTGAATCGTGAGCCGGTTGCCGAGGCCGGCGGCGGCCGCGGCGAAGTCGGGATGGTCCTTGGCCTTCTTGGTGCCTTGATCGGAGACGATGACCGCGCTGATCACCTGATCCACCAACGGATCCGAGGTCAGCGCCGCCAAGGCGTTGACACAGTCCGACGGCCGGTTGAAGGTCGGGATCCCCAGGGCGATGTCGGCCCTCCCGGGTGCCGGCACCGGGGCGTACCAGCCCGCACTGCGCACCGTCACCGCGGTGTCGGTGGTGATGTCGAACCAGATCCAGCCGCCGTCCTCGAACGGATCCAGTTCGATCTCGAATTCGGCCACCGCCGGAGTCAGGCCACCACTGTCGGATATCTCCGTGCCGCCCACCGTGATTCGCGCACCGGTCGCCTTGGACCGGTACAGGTCGATGCGGGCGCTGCCGGTAATCTCGACCCGCAGCACCACCGACTCCAGGATCGACCAGCGCCGCCAGTAGCTGGCCGGGAAGGCGTTGAAGTAGGTGGCGAACGACACCTCCGATTCGGGGCCGATCTCCAGCGTGGTGCGGGTCGGGGCGTGCGCCCGGCGCGCGTTGGTGGCCGACTCCTCGATGTAGAGCTTGCGCACATCGAGTGGTTCACCGGGCCGCGGCAGGATCACCCGCGAGAGCAGGCTGACCGCCCGCGACTCGGCGCCGTCGAGTGCACCGGAGGGGATGTCGCTCATGCTGTACTGCTTTCGTCTGAGGCCGGCAGCGGCGCGCCGTCGCGCAGGTGCGGAGCCAGGATGTTGTCGTACATGTTCAGCGCACTGGCGATGGCCATGTGCATGTCGAGGTACTGATAGGTGCCCAGGCGACCACCGAACAGCACCGCGGCGGCCGCGGTTTCGGCCCGGGCCCGGTCGCGATAGCCGGCCAGCAACGCCCGGTCGGCTTCGGTGTTGATCGGGTAGTACGGTTCGTCGTCGTTCTCGGCGAAGCGGGAGTACTCCCGCATGATGACCGTCTTGTCGGTCGGGTAGTCGCGTTCGGGATGGAAGTGCCGGAACTCGTGGATGCGGGTGAACGGCACGTCGATGTCGTTGTAATTCATGACGGGCGTGCCCTGGAAATCTCCGGTCGGCAGCACCTCGGTCTCGAAATCGAGCGTGCGCCAGCCGAGCCGGCCGTCGGCATAGTCGAAGTAGCGGTCCAGGGGGCCGGTGTACACCACCGGCGCCTGCGGGGACGCAGCGCGGAGTTCTTCACGGACGTCGAACCAGTCGGTGTCCAGCCGCACCTCGATCCGGTCGTCGGCGGCCATATTCTTCAGCCAGGCCGTGTAGCCGTCGGCGGGCAGGCCCTCGTAGGTGTCGTTGAAGTAGCGGTTGTCGAAGGTGTAGCGCATCGGCAACCGGTTGATCACCGCGGCGGGCAGCTCGGCGGGATCGGTCTGCCACTGCTTGGCGGTGTAGCCCTTGACGAACGCCTCGTAGAGCGGGCGGCCGATCAGCGAGATGGCCTTCTCTTCGAGGTTCTGTGCGTCCTCGGTCTTGATCTCGGCGGCCTGCTCGGCGATCAGGGCGCGGGCCTCGTCCGGGGAGAAGTACCGGCCGAAGAACTGCGACACCAGCCCCAGACCCAGCGGGAACTGGTAGGCCTGGCCCTTGTGCAGCGCGTACACCCGATGCTGGTAGCCCGTGAAGTCGGTGAACTGTCGCACGTAGTCCCACACCCGCTTGTTGCTGGTGTGGAAGAGGTGGGCACCGTACTTGTGGATCTCGATACCGGTCTCCGGTTCGGGCTCCGAATAGGCGTTACCGCCGAGATGGGGCCGGCGTTCGACCACCAGGACCCGCTTGTCCAGTTGTGTCGCGGCGCGTTCGGCGATGGTGAGGCCGAAGAAGCCCGAACCCACAACGAGGAGGTCGTAACGACCGGTGGAAGGGCGTGCATCGACCCGGGCAGATTGATCGGTCATCGGCAGCAAGGGTATCCGACCGGCCCTCGGCCGCCCGAAACGTGTGACGGCGCGGGCGCGGGGAGGCCCTCTGAGGCGGCCCCGCCCACATTCGCGGCAGGTCGCAATTCGCTCACAATTCAATATCGTCACTCTAGACCCAGTAGTCACACCAGTACCATCGATCACGTTGGAAGACGACGTTTTCGGAGCTGATGGCAAGGCACAGGACCTTCAGAAAGGGAACGTCGCCGACGCTGCACCGAACACACACCGCTCACACGTAGTCCATGTATTGAGGAGACTTCCGTGCCGAACCGACGTCGACGCAAGCTCTCGACAGCCATGAGCGCAGTCGCCGCCCTGGCCGTCGCAAGTCCAGTTGCCATAGCTGCACTCTCAGAACTACCCGCCAAGAACGATCAGCCCCAGCATCGGCAGTTCGTCCAGGCCGCCCTGGTCACCGACCTCCCGGGCGAGCTGATGTCAGCCCTGTCCCAGGGCCTGTCGCAGTTCGGGATCAACCTGCCTCCGATGCCGACCGGCATGCTGACCGGCTCGCCGGCAGCGAGCCCGACGCTGACCTCACCTGGTCTGGGCGCCACCGGTCTGACCTCGCCGTTGTCACCCGGGCTTGGCACCGCCGGCCTGAGCACCCCCGGTCTCACGTCACCCGCGGGAGCCACCGGCCTGGGTGTGCCCGCGGCGGGGTCGACCTCGCCGCTGGCTCCCGGGCTCAGTGTGCCGCCGATCAATGCGACCACCCCGTCGCTGAGCCCCACCTCGCTCACCGATCCGCTCAACACCAACCCGGCCCTGACCGGCGCGACCCCGGGCCTCACGTCGCCGAGCCTGGCCAGCCCCGCGGGTCTGGGCACCACCGGTCTGGGTGCCCCAGGTCTGGGTACGACCGGCCTGGGGACCACCGGCCTCGGCGCTCCGGGTGAGGTGCCGATCGGATTGGACCCCGCCGCGGGCACCTACCCGATCCTGGGCGGCGATCCGGGCCTCGGCCTCGGCGCCCCGGCCGCAGCCAGCGGAAGCGGCGGGCTGATCGGCGACCTCAGCAGTGCGGCGAATCAGCTCGGCGCCGGGCAGGCCATCGACCTGCTCAAGGGCATGGTGATGCCGGCCATCCAGTCGGCCATCAAGCAGGCTGCCCCGGCCGCCGCGGCAGCCGCTCCCGCCGCAGCCGCGGCCCCGGCCCTGACTGCGGCTCCGGCAGCCATTGCCCAGGTCGCCTCGGGCGCCGGCGCCTGACCCGTACAAGCCTGTCACCGAACGGCACCGCAGAAGCCTTCCCGGCTCTGCGGTGCCGTTGTGTGGTGAGCGGAATTCGTATCGTGTCGAAACTCTGGTAACACTGGACTCATACGTAACATTCGGGACGTGTCGCGTCGTCGTCCTGCACCTTCGCTGCTGTTATCGGCAGTCGTGGGCACGGTGGTCATCCTGCCGTGGGCGGTCAACGGCGTCCCCGAGAATCCCGGTCCGCCCCCCGTCGTCATCAGCCAGCAGCCACTGGGCGGGCTGGGCACGGGCGACTCGGCCGGTGAGACCATCCGGGAGGTACACCAGGACACCCCGTTCTCCATGGTCGCCATCACCGCCGACGACCTGGACGGCACCACCGCGCGCGTGCGGGCCAGACAACCGGACGGCTCATGGGGGCCCTGGTACGACGCCGAGGCCCTGGACGGCGTCGGGCCACAGGACAAGACCACCCACGGCACCGAACCGGTGTTCGTCGGCCGCACCACCACTGTGCAGATCGCGGTGCGCCGGCAGCCGGCCGCCCCGCCGGCCACCCACGCCGGCCTCGGCTACATCCCGGTCAATGTCGAGCAACCACTGCCCCAGAACGTCAACGCGGTCCTGATCAGCCCGCCCAAAGCGCCCATCGACGTGCAGTTCAACCCGCCGGCCGCCGCCGCGACCATCCCCGGCCAGCCGCCGAACATCATCAGCCGCGCGCAGTGGGGTGCCGACGAATCGATGAAATGCGGCGCTCCCATCTACGACCAGGGCGTGCGCGCCGGCGTGGTACATCACACCGCCGGCAGTAACGACTATCTGCCCGAGGATTCCGCGGCTATCGTTCGGTCCATCTACGAGTACCACGCCCGCACGCTGGGCTGGTGCGATATCGCCTACAACGCGCTGGTCGACAAGTACGGGCAGGTGTTCGAGGGCCGCGCAGGCGGAATGGACCGGCCCGTCCAGGGCGCACACACCGGCGGGTTCAACACCGACACCTGGGGTGTGGCGATGCTCGGCGACTTCGACGTCGTACCGCCCACCCCGATTCAGTTGCGGACCGTGGGCCGCCTGCTGGGCTGGCGACTCGGGCTCGATCACGTCGACCCGCTCGGCACCGTGACGCTGACCTCGGCCGGCGGCGACTTCACCAAGTTCGCGGCGGGTGCCGTGGAGAACCTGCCCACGATCTTCACCCATCGCGATGTCGGCAACACCGACTGCCCGGGTAACGCCGCGTACGCGCTGATGCCCGTGCTGCGCGATATCGCCGCGCGGTTCAACCGGCCCGCCGGACCCGCCGACCTGGTCGACACCCTGCGCGGCGGGGCGATCTTCGCCAAATGGCAGGCGATGGGCGCGGACAAGGGGCCGCTCGGCATGCCCACCTCACCGGAAGCCGCCGGCAACGGCGATGCCCGCTATGTGACCTTCGACCGGGGAGCCATGTACTGGTCCCCGGTCAGCGGCGCACAGCCCGTGACCGGGGCCATCTACGACGCCTGGGGTGCACTGGGTTTCGAGCGCGGCGCGCTCGGGCTGCCCACCAGCGGTGAGATCAACGAACCACAGTGGATCGTGCAGAACTTCCAGCACGGGACGTTGAACTTCGACCGTGAGACCGGTGCCGTCACCCGGGTCACCGACGGCGTTCCGCTGAAGCTGCCCGCACCGAACCACTCCCCGATTCAGATGGAGCGGTTCACTCCGATCGACCCGCGCTGACGCGCAGTCGAGTCACATCCACCAGCGTTCGAGCACCCGCGCCACCCCGTCATCGGCATTCGTGGTGGTGACCTCGTTGGCGGCGGCCAGCGCATCCGGATGCGCGTTGCCCATGGCCACACCGAGTCCCGCCCAGCGCAGCATCGGCACATCGTTGGGCATATCGCCGAAGGTCACCGCGTCCTCGGCGGCGATCCCCAGGGGCCGGGCCACCTCCTCGATACCTGAGGCCTTGCTGATGCCGATCGGCATCACCTCGATCAGGCCGTTGTTGGTGGAGTAGGTCAGATCGCCCTCGATCCCGATATGCGGGGCCAGCGCCGCGGCCATATCCGCACTGCGCGCGCCCGCCTTGCGAATCAGCAGCTTCACCGCGGGCGCGCTGAGCAGGTCCTCGAGGGACACCTCGGTGTTGTCCGGATTCAGCCACGCATGCTCGTATCCGGGGGAGCTGACGAACTGCGGGGTCGCCGCGTCGTGCGCGCTGCGCCCCACCCGCTCCACGGCCAGCCCGGCACCCGGAATGACCCGGGTGGCGATATCGGCCAGTGTCGTGAGCAGTTCCGCGGACAGGGTGCGCGCCGACACGATCCGGTCGTTGGCGGAGTCGTAGATCACCGCGCCGTTGGCGCAGACGGCCATCGGTGCGAAGCCCAGTTCCTCCACGACCGGGGGCACCCACCGCGGTGGACGGCCGGTGGCCAGCACGAAATGGGTTCCGGCGTCGACCGCGGCATGCACCGCGGCCCGCGTCCGGGCGGTGACGTGTTCGTCTCCGTCGAGCAGCGTGCCGTCGACATCCGTGGCGATCAGAGTAGGCAGCATTCAGTGGTTCCCCAGCTGGTTACGGCCGCGCTCGGCGAGCTCGGCCTCGTCGAGGCGCTTGGCCTCCTCAGGTGTCGGCGCCCCGCCGCCGAGGCGACGGGGCACCCAGTATGCCCCCGGGGGCTGCGGGTAGGCGTCCTGCACCTTGTAGAGCAGTGCTCCCATGGCCTGGCGCAGCTCGGTCATCAGCCGGTCCACGGCCCCCTCGGCGGGAAGCGCCGGGCCGAGCGCCACCGTCACCGGGATCTTGTTGCGGCCCAACGCCTTCGGATGATCCTTCGTCCATATCCGATGCACGCCCCACACGACCAGCGGAACGATCGGCACCTGGGCATCCAGGGCCATCCGCGCCGCCCCCGTCTTGAAGTCCTTCAGCTCGAAGCTACGGCTGATGGTGGCCTCCGGATACACCCCGACGAGCTCACCGGCGCGCAGCCGCGCGACGGCCACCGGGTACGCCTCACCGCCGGCACTGCGGTCCACCGGGATGGTGCCCGCGTGCTTGATCAGGAAGTTCACACCCCGCACGTCCTGCATCTCGGCCTTGATCATGAACCGCATCCGCCGCTTGCGGGCCGTCGCGGCCAGGGCTGCCGGCAGGAAATCGACATAGCTGGTGTGGTTGATCGCGACGACCGCGCCACCCGTGCCGGGAAGGTGCTCCAGCCCCTGGAAGTCCAGCCTGGTGCCGGTGACGCGCATTGCCGTCTTCCCTGCGATTTCGAGGGAACGAAAGACCGGCTCCATAGGCGCTACTCCGGCGCCTCACCGGTGCGCTGGGCCCGTCGGGCCGCCTTCTCCGCTGCCTCTTCGGCATCCATCCGGTTGGCCTCGGCCAGCGTCGGCGCGCCGCCACCGAGACGGTGCGGCACCCAGAACTCTCCGGCCGGATGCTCCCCGTAGGAGTCCTGCACCCGCTCCAGCAGATGCTGCATCCGGGAGTGCAGCAGAGCGGTCAGCTCGGCGGCCGGCAACGTCGGGTAGATGGGTTCACCGACAGCCACGGTGATGGGCACCTTGGGCCGCCACATCTTCTTCGGGTGCCCCTTGGTCCAGATGCGCTGAGCACCCCAGACGATATGCGGGATGATCGGCACGTCCGCCGCGATGGCCATCCGGGCGGCGCCCGACTTGAAGTCCTTGATCTCGAAACTGCGGCTGATGGTGGCCTCGGGGTACACCCCGACCAGTTCGCCGGCCTTGAGGGCCTGGCAGGCGGCGGTGAACGAGTCGGCACCGCTGTCCCGGTCCACCTCGATATGGCGCAGGCTGCGCATGATCGGGCCGCTGACCTTGGAGTCGAAGACTTCCTTCTTGGCCATGAACCGGACCTTGCGGCCGCGGTGCTGCAGGTAGGCGGGTAACCCGGCGAAGGTGAAATCGAAATAGCTGGTGTGGTTGATCGCGATGACCGCGCCGCCGGTCACCGGGAGGTGTTCGACCCCGGTCACGGTGAACTTCAGGCCCTGTAACCGCCAGATGAGGCGGGCGGCTTGGATGACAGTTCCGTATACCGGCTCCACACTGGACAGCCTAGTGCCGGTCGCCACCGGTGTTCATGCGCCTTGGTCTCTGGCGCGCGGGCCACGCTGCGCCGGTTACCCTGATATGGCACGACGGCAACCATGCGAAAGGGTATTTGTGCAGGTCACGAACGTGGGGCACGCAGGCTTCCGGATTGACACGGCAGCAGGCAGCATCTTGTGCGACCCCTGGGTCAATCCGGCGTACTTCGCCTCCTGGTTCCCGTTCCCCGACAACAGCGCCCTGGACTGGGATGCGCTCGGGGACTGCGACTACCTCTACGTCAGCCACCTGCACAAAGACCATTTCGATCCGGTCAACCTGCGCGACCACGTCAACAAGGACGCGGTGGTGCTGTTGCCCGACTTCCCGGTGCCGGATCTGCGCCGCGAGCTGGAGGCCCTCGGTTTCCACACCTTCGTCGAGACCACCGATTCGGTGAAGCACACCGTGACCGGCCCCAAGGGTGACCTGGACGTGATGATCATCGCGCTGCGGGCCCCCGCCGACGGCCCGATCGGGGACTCGGGCCTGGTGGTGTCAGACGGCGTCACGACGGTTTTCAACATGAACGACGCCCGGCCGGTGGAGTTGGACGTCCTGGCCCAGTTCGGTCATGTCGACGTGCACATGCTGCAGTACTCCGGCGCCATCTGGTACCCGATGGTCTACGACATGCCGGCCCGGGCCAAGGAGGCGTTCGGCATCCAGAAGCGGCAGCGCCAGATGGACCGTTGCCGCCAGTACATCGCCCAGGTCGGGGCGACCTGGGTGGTGCCCTCGGCAGGGCCACCCTGTTTCCTGGATCCGGAATTGCGGGATCTCAACGACGATCACGGCGACCCGGCCAACATCTTCCCGGATCAGATCGTGTTCCTGGACCAGATGCGCAGCCACGGACACGACGGCGGACTGCTGATGATCCCCGGCTCCGTAGCGGATTTCACCGGCTCCCAACTGGATTCGCTGACGCATCCGGTCGACGATCCGGACAGCATCTTCACCACCGGTAAGGCCGCCTACATCGAGGACTACGCGCAACGGATGGCGCCCGTGCTGGCCGCCGAGAAGGCGGGGTGGGCGCCGGCCGAGGGCGAGTCGCTGCTGGAGCCGCTGCGCGCGCTGTTCGAACCGATCATGATCCAGTCCGATCAGATCTGCGACGGTATCGGATACCCCGTCGAACTGCGCCTGGGGCCGGAGACTGTCGTTCTCGACTTCCCCAAACGTGCTGTGCGCGAGCCTGTTCCGGATGAGAAGTTCCGTTACGGTTTCGAGATACCGGCCCAGTTGGTGCGTACCGTGGTCCGCGATCACGAACCCGACTGGGTGAACACCATCTTCCTGTCCACCCGGTTCAAAGCCTGGCGGGTCGGCGGATACAACGAGTATCTCTACACGTTCTTCAAGTGCCTCACCGATGAGCGGATCGCCTATGCAGACGGCTGGTTCGCCGAGGCCCACGACGACAGCGCCTCGACCACGCTGGACGGCTGGGAGATCCAGCGCCGGTGTCCGCACCTCAAGGCCGACCTGTCGAAATTCGGTGTGGTGGAAGGCTCCACGCTGACCTGCAATCTGCACGGCTGGCAGTGGAACCTGGAGAACGGCCGCTGCCTGACGGCCAAGGGCCACCAGCTCAGGAGCGCGAGACGGTCATGACGACGGCGGTGTCGTATGACGACGGGCTGATCCAGCTGGATCGCCAGGCTCTGACGCTGCGCCGCTATCACTTCCCGTCGGGTACATCGAAGATCATTCCGCTGCAGTCGATCCGGGGTTACAAAGCCGAGACCATGGGGCTGGCGTTCGACCGGTTCCGGATCTGGGGGCCGTCGGACGATCCGCGCCGCTGGCTCCCCCTGGACGTGTGGCGGCCCATCAAGTCCACCCTGGTGGTGCTCGACGTGCCCGGCACCCGGCCGAGCCCCGCGTTCACGCCGTTGCGGGCCAGGGAGTTCCTGGCGGTGCTGGACGAGCTGCTCAGCCGCGACTAGCTGCTGCCCGAAACCTTCTGCCGCAGTTCGGAGAACTCATCCGACGCGGTGTCATACACCCGTACCACCGCCTCGTCGCCGGGCTTGAGGAAGGTCGACTCACCCAGCGCGGTGTAGCGCGTCGCACCGATCCCGATGAGCACCCGCTCGGGGTGACCCGACGCGACCATCAGAGCGCCGACGTCCTCCAGTGGGGTGTCCGGCGAACCCTTCTGGTTGGCCAGCCGTTCGGTGATCCAGTCCAGCAGCACTTCGCCGTAGTAGGAATAGCCCAGCAGCGGGCTGTCCACCCCGTACTCGTGTTCTTGTCCGTCGGCGGAATTGAGGTAGCACACCAACCGCAACGTCGCGGTCGGGCCGTCCGGGGTGAGGTCGCTGACGTCGAAGAACTCGCGCGCCACGCCTTTGGACGCTGGGCCCCAGTTCTTCTTGTGGCTGATCTTCGGCGCGTTGGGCCGCCGGATCGAGCAGTCGTTGAACGCGCCGAGCGCGAACGGCACGAGCGAGGTGACGGTGTCGCCCTGCCAGCGCACCTCACACGCCAGTCCGACCTCGGGTTCGATCTGGAGGTTCAGCGGGGTCTCACTGGCGGGCAACACGATCGTGTCGTGCGACAGCGGGAACTCGCCCAGGAAGCCGTCGTATCCCGGTGCGTACCAGGGAAAGATGCCCTTGGGGGCTGGGCCCTCGGACTTGACGTTGACGAAATCCGCTGCCTCCCCGGCTTGTTCGAGGTGTCCGGCGAAATTGCCCGCCACTCCGAAGCCGAACCAGTTCCGCAGCTCCGCGTCGTCGAGTTCGATCATGGTGTCAGGACCTCCGTACCGAGATAGGGCACCAGCGCGGCGGGCACCCGCACACTGCCGTCGGGCTGCTGATGGTTCTCCAGGATGGCGACCAGCCAGCGGGTGGTCGCCAGCGTGCCGTTGAGTGTCGCGGCGATCTGCGGCTTGCCGTCGTCGTCGCGGTAGCGGGTGGACAACCGGCGGGCCTGGAACGTCGAGCAGTTCGAGGTGGAGGTGAGTTCGCGGTAGGTCCCCTGGGTGGGAACCCAGGCCTCGCAGTCGTACTTGCGCGCTGCCGAGGAGCCGAGATCGCCTGCGGCGACGTCGATCACACGGTAGGGCACCTCGATGGCGGCCAGCATCTCGCGCTGCCAGCCCAGCAGCCGCTGGTGTTCGGCCTCGGCGTCCTGCGGCTTGCAGTAGACGAACGCCTCGACCTTGTCGAACTGGTGCACGCGGATGATGCCCCGGGTGTCCTTGCCGTAGCTCCCCGCCTCGCGGCGGAAGCACGACGACCACCCGGCATAACGCTTCGGGCCCTCGGACAGGTCCAGGATCTCGTCGGCGTGATAGCCCGCCAGCGGCACCTCGGAGGTGCCCACCAGGTACAGGTCGTCTTCCTCGAGCCGGTAGATCTCGTCGGCATGGGAACCGAGGAATCCGGTGCCCGCCATCACCTCCGGACGCACCAGCACCGGCGGGATCATCAGGGTGAAACCGTTGGCGGTCGCCAGCTTGACGGCCAGCTGCAGCAGACCGAGCTGCAGCAGTGCGCCCTGACCGGTTAGGAAGTAGAAGCGCGATCCCGACACCTTGGCGCCGCGCTCCATGTCGATCAGGCCCAGCGCCTCACCGAGTTCCAGGTGGTCCTTGGGATCCGGCAGGGTCCGCGGCTCACCCACCACGTCCAGCACGACGAAGTTGTCCTCACCGCCGGCGGGCACGCCGTCGACGATGACGTTGGCGACGGCCAGGTGGGCGGCGGTGAAGGTGGCCTCGGCGTCGGCCTGGGCGGCTTCGGCGGACTTGACGGCCTCGGCGAGTCCCTTGGCCCGCGCCAGCAGGGCGGGGCGCTCCTCCGGAGAGGCCTTGCCCACCGACTTGCTCGCCGCCTTCTGTTCGGCGCGCAGGTTGTCCGCGGCGGAGATGGCGGAACGGCGGGCGGTATCCGCTTCCAGCAGCGCGTCCACCAGGCCCGGATCCTCGCCACGGGCTCGTTGTGACGCACGTACCCGGTCGGGTTCGTCACGCAGCAGCTTCAGGTCGATCACGGCAGCAACCCTACTGTGCCGCACGGCGCCGGCCGGGGCAGCATGCCACAACCACATAACTTTACAACTGCATCACTTGTCACAGCACGTGACACGCCTGTCACAATAGAGCCGATGTTGGACGCACCCGAGCACCCGGAGCCGTTCCTGCCCGACGGGACGGCTGAGCCGACCCAGCCGCAGCGACGGCTGGGTTGGTTGCGGGATGCGCAGCTCACCCCGACGCGGCGGGCCCTGCTCCTCACCGCCCTCGGCGGACTCATGATCGCCGGTGTCATCACCGTCCTGCCCGACACCGCGGCCGGTGGCCGGCTGGCCGGCCTCAGTTCGGGCACCGGTGGACTGTCCCGCGCCAACAGCACGTTCGACCACGCCTCCAGCGGCGCCTGCCTGAACTGGCCCGACCGGGTACCCGATGCCGCCCAGATCGTCGACTGCACCACCGAGCACCGGTTCGAGGTCGCCGAGGCCATCGACCTGAAGGCCTTCCCCGGCACCGAGTACGGCCCCAACGCCGCGCCGCCGTCGCCGGCCCGTATCCAGCAGATCAGCCAGGAGCAGTGCCAGAGCGCCGTCCAGCGCTACCTGGGCGACAAGTACGACCCGAACGGCCGGTTCGCGGTCAGCCTGCTCTGGTCCGGGGAGAAGGCCTGGCGGCAGAACGGCGAACGCCGGATGCTGTGCGGCCTGCAGTTGCCCGGCGCCGACAATCAGCAGCAGGCCTTCCAGGGCAAGGTCGCCGCGGTGGACCAGTCCAAGGTGTGGCCGGCCGGAACCTGCCTGGGCATCGACCCCGCCACCAACCAGCCGACCGATGTACCGGTCGACTGCGCGAGCCCCCACGCCCTCGAGGTGACCGGCGCGGTGAACCTCGCCGAGAAGTACCCCGCCGGCGTCCCGCCCGAGCAGGAACAGGATTCCTATGTCAAGGACACCTGCGCCAAGGTCACCGATGACTACCTGGCGCCGCTGAAGCTGCGCACCACCACGCTGACCCTGGTCTACAGCACCATCTCGCTGCCCAGCTGGCTGGCGGGCAGCCACCAGGTGTCCTGCAGTATCGGCACCACGCTGGGCAACGGCGGCTGGTCCACGCTGCTCAACAGCGCCAAGGGCGCCTTGATGATCAACGGCCGGCCCCCGGTCCCGCCCCCGGACATCCCCGACGAGCGGCTGAACATGCCGGCCATCCCGCTGCCCTCGATCGACCTGTCCCAGAGCCAGTACTCGGGATCGTCTGACTCCAGCCAGTCCTCGCAGCAGACGCAGTCGACCCAGCAGACCCAGTCCAACCAGCACCTGCCCGGCCAGACGAGCCAAGCGCCCGCCACCCAGAGCACCGCGCCGTCGACGGCCGCGCCGGTGCCGCCCGGGAACACCTTCCTCAACGGTCCGCCCCCGCCCGATCAGGTCGGTGACCAGCCGGTACCGGCTGGTCCGCCGCTGGACGGTCCGCCGCCCCCCGCAGACGCGCCCGCGGCACCCGCCCCGGCGGGTCCGGCTCCCGGCCCGGCAGAGCCGGTGCTGCCGCCCGCGCCGGTGCAGTAATCGCGCGATGCCGGTACAGATGAACCGGAAACGGTTCGACGAGCTGGTGTCGGATGCACTGGACCTGATCCCGCCGGAGCTGGCCGCCGCCGCCGACAACGTGGTCTTCCTGGTGGAGGGCCATCATCCCGAGGAGCCCGATCTGCTGGGCCTCTACGAGGGTGTCGCACTGACCGAACGCGACTCGTCCTACGGCGGCTATCTGCCGGACACCATCACCATCTACCGCGACGCCCTGCTGCAGATGTGCGAGTCCGAGCAGGAGGTGGTCGAGGAGGTGGCGATCACCGTGGTCCACGAGTTGGCCCACCACTTCGGTATCGACGACGACCGGCTGCACGAATTGGGGTGGGCCTGACGGCGAAACGACGGGGGATCATCCCGCGTGGGAACCCACCGATGTCGGTGCGTAGTGCTAAGAACGGGTCATGAGCATCAGCGAGAAGCCGCAGGCGGAATCGCGCATGAGTGCTGAATGCCGGGAGTGCGCGGGCGGTCTCGCACACTGCCACGGCACGGTGATCCTGCACATCGGTCAGCGGGCCGAATGCACCGACGACTGCGGCGTCCCGGAGATCGCGCACACCCTGACCATCGACTGCGCAGTCCTCGGTTGCGGTTGCGTCGCGGATCAGCCCATCGGATCGGGCACCGGGTCCTCGCGGGTGCGCTCCGCGTAGAACGGCGGGCTGAGCGCGCCCCACTGGACGCAACTCCACCGCCCGTCGGTGATCGGGCTGAGCACCACGCTCTCGGTGTTCGCCAGATGGTGATCGAGGGCGAACTTCCCGTCGACACCGGCCAGCACCGCAGCCACCAGCCGGATCGCCGCGCCGTGGCTGACCACCACGATGTCGTGGTGCCAGTCGTGGTCGTCGAGGTGACGCATCCGCAGCCCGGTGAGCACGGGGACGACGCGCTGAAGAACCTGCCTGCCGCTCTCCCCGCCGGGCATGGCCGCGTCGATATCGCCCAGCTGCCAGCGTTCGTAGATCGCGTCGAACTGTGCGACGGCAGCCTCGTCGTTGCGGTCTTCCAGGTCGCCGACCTGGACCTCGTAGATATCGTCGAACTCGTGTGGCGTCAGAGTCAGGCCGGCGCCGATATGGGCGGCCGTCTCCCTGGCCCGGGTGGCCACCGAATGGCCGACCAGGCCGACGGGGTGGCTCCAGTCGCGAGCGAACGTCTGCGCCTGTTCGTGACCGAGTTCGGTGAGCGCGGCACCGGGCGGGCGGGTGTCGAGGCGTTTTTCGACATTGCCGAACGACTGCCCGTGCCGCACCAGAACCAGCCGCCCGCTCACGATCGCTCCCCCTGTCGAAGTGCCGTCAACCACCGGGTCGCCTCGCGTGCCTTTTCCGATCCCGGCGGGTTCGACCCGACCGCGGCGCCGGTCGGCCAGGAACCCAGATACCGGACATCGACGCAGCGCCGATACAGCGCCTTGAGCGCCTCGGCGACGGCGTCATCGGCGATATGCCCGACACAATCGAGGAAGAACTTGTAGGTACCCAATTCCGTTCGGGTGGGCCGTGATTCGATGCGGGTGAGGTCGATGCCGCGAATCGCGAACTCGGTCATGGCGGCCACCAGCGCACCGGGTTCGTTGTCCAGGCTCAGCACCACCGAGGTGCGATCTGCGCCGGTGCGGGCGGGCGGCGGCCCGGGCGGGCCGGCCAGCACGAACCGGGTCCGGGCGTTCGGCTCGTCGACCACACCGGCGGCGAGCACCGACAGCCCGTAACGCTGCGCGGCCAGCGCCGTGCTGACCCCGGCGTCGGCGCGGCCGTCGGCGACATCCGCGGCGGCCGCGGCATTGGATTGCGCGGGAACCACCACAGCCTGCGGCAGTTCGGCGGCCAGCCACCGCCGAACCTGGGCGGCCGCGACCGGGAAGGCCGCGATGGTGGCGACATCAGGGGCCGCCACACCGGCCCTGGCCACGATGCTGAACGCGACGTCGAGGGTGTGCTCGGCGTAGATCTGCAGCGCCGATCCGGTGGCGAGGGCGTCCAGGGAGGGCAGTACCGACCCTTCGATGGAGTTCTCGATGGGCACGCAGGCATAGGACGCCTCGCCGGCGCGGACGGCTTCCAGCGCCGCGGGCGGGCTGTCGCACGGCACCGGAGTGAAATCGCCACCACCACCGGGGACCAGTGCACAGGCCGCCATCTGCAGCAATGCCGCCTCGGTGAACGTTCCCTCCGGTCCGAGATAGGCGATGCGCGGCACGGCTTCAACCCTAGTGGCTCGCCGCGGCGACTCAGGTACGCCGAGAGGAAAACCTTGCGCCTCCCTCAGCCATATAGTTAAGTAAGGCTTACCTCACTAAATGGAAGGCGGTCAGATGACGACTGTGGTGGCGGCACCGACAACGGCCGAGCGGATCCGCAGCGCCTGCGCACGGGCCGGCGGCGCGATGCTGGCGGTCGAAGGGCTCGAGCCGGTCCCCACTCCCGTGCACCACTTGCTCGCCGACGGCTCGTTCGCGGTCACCATCCCCACCGGCGGGCCGCTGGGCGGCTCGCTGGTGTCCGCCGGCGCGGGCGGCCTGCAGGCCGTGCTGGAGATGACCGATTACGCGCCGCTGCCGCTCCGCGAACCGGTGCGCTCGCTGGTGTGGATCCGTGGCCGGTTGTTCACCGTGCCCGCCGGCGAGATCCCGGGCGTGCTCGACCTGATCGCCACCGAACACCCCAATCCCGCTCTGCTGCAGGTGAACACCGAAGGCTCTGCGGGAGGCGAGACCGCGTACGCGCTGGTTCGCCTGGAGATCGAATCCGTGGTGGTCGCCGACTCGACCGGCGCCGAGTCGGTGGGCGTGGGCGCCTTGCTGGAGGCGTTGCCCGACCCCTTCTGCGGCCTGGAGTCCGGCTGGCTGCGCCACCTGGAGTCGGCGCACCGCGATGTCGTGGAACGCCTGTCGGCGCGCCTGCCGATGACACTGCGCAGCGGCCGGGTCCGACCCCTGGGCCTGGATCGCTACGGCGTCCAGCTGCGCGTCGAGGACGAGTCCGGTGACCACGACGTGCGGCTGCCGTTCGCCAAACCGGTCGACGACGTCACCGGCCTGAGCCAGGCCATCCGCGTGCTGATGGGCTGCCCGTTCCTCAACGGGCTACGCGCGCGCCGAATCTGAGCACACCGCCGCGGCGGTTACCGTGTCTGCGGTGACCTCAGGACTGGATCCAGCGGCCGAACTTCCCCGGCGCACGCTGCGCATCGAGGTCCTCGTCGTCCTTGCGGTCACCTTCGGCCTGAGCGCCTACACCGCGCTGCTCGATCTCATCGAAGCGGTCCTGCTCGGCCTGTCCGGCCGCCATGTCGCGCTGAACCAGCGCCGGTCCCCCTTCGACCTGATCGACTTCGGCCTCAACATGGCCGCTGTCTTCCAGCTGGTCGCCTGGGGCGCGCTGGGCCTGTACCTGCTGTGGCGCAGCGGCTTCGGGCCGAGAAGCATCGGGCTCGGCCGGATCCGCTGGCATCCCGACGTGACCGGCGGCCTGGCCCTGGCCGCGCTCATCGGGCTGCCGGGGCTCGGGCTGTACGTCGCCGCACGGGCGCTGGGCCTGAGCGCCGCCGTCGAACCTGCCCAGCTCTACGACACGTGGTGGCGCATCCCCGTACTGCTGGCGCTCGCATTCGCCAACGGCTGGGCCGAAGAGATCATCGTCGTCGCCTTCCTGATCACCAGGTTGCGCCAGCTTCGGGTCAACCCCATGGCGGCGCTGGCCGTCTCCGCGGTCCTACGCGGGACGTATCACCTGTACCAGGGCTACAGCGCCGGGCTGGGCAATGTGGTGATGGGGCTCGTGTTCGGTTACGTCTGGATGCGCACCGGCAGGCTGTGGCCGCTGATCGTCGCGCACGGCTTGATCGACACGGTGGCGTTCGTCGGCTACTCACTGGCCGCCGGCCACTTGAGTTGGCTGGGCTGAATATGCGGCCGCGACCCGTACATTCGCAGTTGTGAACGACGACCGGCCGCCCGGACCGGAGCCACTGCCGCCGAGGCCGAGGCCAACCCGGCGGGAGCCGTCTCAGGTCATCCGCCGCGACCCCGGCCATCGGCCGCCGCCCGTCTGGCCTCCCGCTCCGCCGACACCGCCACCACCGGCACCCCGGCGGCCGACACCCCCACCGCCGCCGCCGGTCCGTCGTCCGGCACCACCGCCGCCACCACCCTTGCCCCCAACCAAGAGGCAAACCGCGCCACCCGCGCCCCCAACCAAAAAGCAAACCGCGCCACCGCCGGCCCGGCCACGCCGCCGCGGCCGGTTCCGGCGAGCCGCGGCACTTCTCATGGCGCTGATACTGACCGTGCTGGCCGCCGGCGTCGGCGGTGCGGTCTGGTTCGACACCACCCTGCACCGGATTCCCGCACTGGCGGATTACCCGGACCGGCCGAGCGCCGGCAAGGGCGTCACCTGGCTGCTGGTGGGTTCCGACAGTCGCCAGAATCTGTCCCCGGAGCAACAAGCCGAGCTGGCGACGGGCGGCGATATCGGCAACGGGAGAACCGACACGATCCTGCTGGTCCACATCGGCGGGTGGGCGTC
The DNA here is from genome assembly GCF_051188035.1 of Mycolicibacterium sp. Y3. Classification (NCBI taxonomy): domain Bacteria; kingdom Bacillati; phylum Actinomycetota; class Actinomycetes; order Mycobacteriales; family Mycobacteriaceae; genus Mycobacterium; species Mycolicibacterium sp. Y3. The sequence continues at coordinate 319,488 of NZ_JAVQLT010000001.1, forward strand.
CGGCGTGCCCACCACCATGGTGTCGCTGCCTCGCGACTCCTATGTCGACATTCCCGGCCACGGCCAGGACAAGATCAACGCCGCATTCGCGATCGGCGGCGCACCGCTGTTGACCCAGACCGTGGAACAGGCCACCGGGCTGCACCTGGACCACTACGCCGAGGTGGGCTTCGACGGATTCGCCGAACTCGTCGACGCCGTCGGCGGGGTGACCATGTGCCCGGCCGAGCCGATCAGCGACCCACTGGCCGGTATCGATCTCCCCGCGGGCTGCCAGGAGCTCGACGGCCGCAGTGCGCTCGGCTTCGTCCGTACCCGGGCCACGCCCCGGGCCGACCTGGACCGGATGCTGCACCAGCGCGCCTTCATGTCGGCCCTGCTGCATCGGGCGGCCAGCCCGGCGGTACTGCTCAATCCACTGCGCTGGTACCCCATGGGGCACGCCGTCGGCGGGGCACTCACCGTGGATCAGCGCGGCCATGTCTGGGATCTGGCCCGGCTGGGCTGGGCACTGCACGGGGACACCGTGACCACGACGGTGCCCATCGGCGATTTCACCAGCAGCGACTCGGGTTCGGTGGTGATCTGGGACCGCGAGGCGGCCGGTCGGCTGTTCGCCGCGCTCGCCGCCGACACACCGGTCCCCGCGGACGTTCTCAACACCATTGGGTGAATGTCCCCAGACTTCGGCTCAGCAAACTTTGCCGCTTGTCCAAAACGCCCCCTAACTGGAGTCACTCCAGTTAGGAAACGCTAACCTGAATAAGGGTCACCTTTGCTGACAAGCCCTCTGAACTGCACTATTGTCATTCCCATGAACGACGCGACCCCACTCGACACGAAATTCAACACGCTCCTCCGGGAGCAGATCCGCAGCGAATTCACCGCGTCGCAGCAATACATCGCCGTTGCCGTGTACTGCGACGGATCCGACCTGCCTCAGCTCGCCGCGCACTTCTATGCCCAGTCCGTGGAAGAGCGCAACCACGCGATGATGCTGGTGCAGTACCTGCTCGACCGCGACCTGGACGTCGAGATCCCGGGCGTCGACGCGGTGCAGAACTCCTTCGACACCCCGGCCCAGGCACTGCGGTTGGCCCTCGAGCAGGAGCGCACGGTCACCGAGCAGATCACCCGACTGGCCAGCGTCGCCCGCGAAGAGGGCGATTACCTCGGCGAACAGTTCATGCAGTGGTTCCTGAAGGAACAGATCGAGGAGGTCGCCACCATCTCGTCGCTGGTCCGCATCGCCGAACGCGCCGGCGCCAACCTGTTCCACCTGGAGGACTTCGTCGCCCGCGAACTCACCCGCGGCGGCACCGACCCGAGCGCCCCCAAGGCCGCCGGCGGAAGTCTCTGATCTAGTCCCGCCCCACCCCGGTCAACCCGTTCTGCAGCCAGTCCTTGGTGCGGCCGGGGTGGTTGGTGGCGACCCAGCCGACCCCGACGTCACGGCAGTACCGGACGTCCTCGTAATGGTCGACGGTCCAGCAGTACAGCGCGCGGCCCTGCGCGGCCGCGCGGTCCACCAGTTCGGGGTGGTCCCGCAGGGTGGCGATGGACGGCCCCACCGCGGTGGCACCCACCGTGGTGGCCGCACTGCCCCCCAGATAGCGCGACGTCTCGCCCAACAGCACGGTGGGCAGCATCGGCGCCGCACGCCGGATCCGCCACACCGCCGCCGCCGAGAACGACATCACCACGGCGCGGGCCAGATCCGCTGACGGCGGCGCGGCGATCCCGTACCGGTGCAGCAGCGCCAGCACCTTGCTCTCGACAAGGGCGCCGTAGCGCACCGGGTGTTTGGTCTCGATGAAGATCTTCACCGGCCGCTTCCAGTCCAGCACCAGCGTGAGCAAGGCGTCCAGCGTCAACAGCCCGGTATCGCCGGACGCGCCGCCGGCACGCCAGCCAACATGCCAGGAGCCGTAGTCCAGCTCCCGCAACTGGGCCAGCGTCATCTCGCTGACCAGACCGGTTCCGTCGGAGGTGCGGTCGACCCGGCGGTCGTGCACGCACACCAGGTGCCCGTCCCTGGTCAGCCGGACATCGCACTCGACGCCATCGGCACCTTCCTGCAAGGCCAGCTCATACGCAGCGATGGTGTGCTCCGGACGTTCGGCGGAGGCACCCCGGTGCGCGACGACGAAGGGGTCGCGTTCGGCCGGGGAGGCCGATATCGGTTCCGATCCGGCCGGCCCAGTGGCGCCGGCGTCGCCCGCGGTCATACGGCTATGCTGCCGGGTTTTGGTCTTCGGCCTCAACCGCTGGCGCGGATTCGGTCGATTCCTCTTCGGATCGGCCGGCGCTGGGCACCGTCGCGACCATCACCCAGCGCTTGACCGGACGATCGACGGGCCTGCGCTCGAAGCCCTGGAAGACCTCCAACACGAGCACCACCGTCGCGAGCGCCAGCAGGTAGGCGATCGTGGTGGTGACCGTGTTGTTCGCGATGCCCTGGGCATCGCTGGCGAAACTGGTGGCGATCGAGAACACCGACACCACCGTGCTGAGCACCCACGCAATCCACCATGCGGTGATCCGCAGGCCGGTACGGCCCTCGGCGCGGGCGAGTTCGATGAGGTACACCGGCGCCCAGAACAGATTGACCAGCGGGATCAGACATCCCGCCCACAACTGCCACTTCGATCGCGGATCTTCGCGGCCGTGGTGCGCGAACACCGCGGCCCGACGGGCGATGAGCCAATTGGTCAGCACCACCGCCGTCACGACCACCGCGAATGCCGCCAGCACGCTGGCCACCACCCCGCCCCAGGTCACCACCGCCGCGAGTAGGGGGTTCAGCAGCACCGTGCGGTTGATCAACAGCAGGGCGTATCGCACGATGTGCGTCAGCACAGCGAAGCCCAGGAGAGCCATGGTGGTGATCAGGGTGGCGCGGACCATCGTCGCCGACGGCCCGCTGCGGGCCCCGGCACCGGTCGTGGTGTCGACGGTGTGCTCGCCGGCCGGGTCGTAAAGGCTCCAGCGCGGAATGCCCGCGTAACGCGGAGTGGGTCCCAGCGGCCGGCGGGGCTGCCGGGGTGGCGGCGGCGCACCGGGGCGCACCGCGATCCATTTGAAACCCTGTGGGAGCGGACCGGGCTGCGGCCGGTTGGGGGCAGCTGCCGGTGCGCCCCACCGCCGATCCGGAGGACCTTGCGGAGGCGGCGCCGGCGGCAGCGCACCGGGCGCCAGCAGGGTGCCTCGGCATCGCGGGCACCAGACCCGCTGGCGGTCACGGACGTTCCACCGCGTCCCGCACTGAGCGCAGACCTGAATCACGCCGACCAGCCTACGGCGTGCTCAGACCGTGCCGACGGAACCGCCGTCCGGCCCCTCCGGCGCCGTCACCGGCCGGCCGGCCTGTGCCCACGCCAGCATCCCGCCGGTCACGTTGATGGGCTCGAATCCGTTGCGGGCCAGATACTGGGCAACGCGCAGCGAGCGGCCGCCGGCATGGCACATCACGTAGAGCGTCGCGTCCCGGTCGATCTCGTCGATCCGGGCCGGGACGTCGCCCATCGGGATGTGCTGCGCGCCGGCGACATGTCCGCGCTGCCACTCGTCGTCCTCGCGGACATCCAGCAGGACCACAGAATCGTCGAACGTCAGCGGAACGTCGTTCACTTCGGCATGCGCCACGTCAATGTCAGACATAGGCAGACATTCTCGCCGGTCCGTCGGTGCGTGCCTGGCAGTGGGTCATACGGTCCATGCTGGCATGGGGTGACCGAGCCAGCAATGAACGGGCTATCCACAGTTTCCACAGGTTCATCCACAGGCACTGGGTGCCATAGAACCCCCGAATGCGTGCGACTCCGCCGACCGGCTGTGGATAACCTGAGCCCCAAACACGCCACGATCAACAAGGGCAGGCGTGGGCTGAGCGAAAAAGATCGCCGAGCTAACTTTCGCATCCGGTCAATTCGGCCGGGTTCGGATCAGCGTGATCATTCCCCCCGGGGCACAATCTCAAGCACGGGTGCCGATTTCGCCCGTGGCTGATCAAGGCTTATGATCACCGTCACCACAGCCGTGTGACAGATCTCACTGGGGGATATTTCGATCGTGCAGGTCAGGAGCTTGTGATGGCAGCGCACCCACTGGGCCACGGAGCAGCCGTGCCCCCGTCCGACTGGCAGGGCCCGGCGCGGATGTATGGCAACCAGGCCATGGCCTGTCTGCGCGCCGGCGTGATCGCGCTGGTACTTCTCGCAGTCCTCGCACTCATCGTATTGACCTGACCGCGGCCGCTCTTATTCCCCGTCTGCGCTGACGGCACACGTCCTTGCGGTGCCAGCCGTCATGAGGCAAGGATGGAGTCGAGCTTGTTGTCGAGATACGCCTGCCATATCCGATGCCGAACTCCACCGCCGATCCAGACGGATCACATGACTAGGAAGGAAGCCAGTGGCTGAATACACCCTCCCAGAGCTTGACTACGACTACAGCGCCCTGGAACCCCACATTTCCGGACAGATCAACGAGATCCACCACAGCAAGCACCACGCGACCTACGTCAAGGGTCTGAACGACGCGCTGTCCAAGCTCGAGGAAGCCCGCGCCAAGGACGATCAGTCGGCCATCTTCCTGAACGAGAAGAACCTGGCGTTCCACCTCGGCGGTCACGTCAACCACAGCATCTGGTGGAAGAACCTCTCCCCCAACGGTGGCGACAAGCCCACCGGCGAACTCGCGCAGGCGATCGACGACCAGTTCGGTTCGTTCGACAAGTTCCGTGCGCAGTTCACCGCGGCGGCCAACGGCCTGCAGGGCTCGGGCTGGGCCGTGCTCGGCTATGACAGCCTGGGCGACCGCCTGCTGACCTTCCAGCTGTACGACCAGCAGGCCAACGTGCCGCTGGGCATCATCCCGCTGCTCCAGGTCGACATGTGGGAGCACGCGTACTACCTGCAGTACAAGAACGTGAAGGCCGACTACGTGACCGCGTTCTGGAACGTCGTCAACTGGGCCGACGTGCAGGACCGGTTCGCCAAGGCAACCACCAAGACCGGCGGCCTCATCTTCGGCTGAGCTGCCCCGCACCCCCAACGGGACCCCGCGCGCCGCGAGCGTGCGGGGTCCCTTGCGTTGCGTACCGGTTCGGCTCTGGCACTCGTGTCCTCTTGCGTGCTAGCCACCTCCTGCCTCATTCTGTGCGGATCGACCCACAGCAGTGTCGCCAGCGTTCCAGCACTGTCGGGAGGCCAGATGGATACCGGACCCCAACAAGCGGTGGAGATTGCCCCGTTCCACACCGGTGGTTCCCTCAAAGGATTCGTGGTGTCCGGCCGTTGGCCCGACTCGACCAAAGAGTGGGCGCAGCTGCTGATGGTTGCCGTCCGGGTTGCATCGTTGCCCGGATTACTCTCCACTACAACGATTTTCGGTGTACGCGAGGAGCTTCCGGACGAGCCCGCACCGGGCACGGTCGGCCTGGTGCTCGCCGAGGGTCCAGTGGTCGGTGAATCTGCCGTTCCCCCTGGCTTTTTCGCCGCCCGTCAGCCGCCGGCCCTGTTGATGCTGCACCCGCCGTCGGAGACCACTCCGTCACTGCCCGAATGCACCGGTGCGGCTTCGGGTTGCGTGCTGCTGCCGGGTCTGCCACACCTCGGCCTGGAGCACCGGGCCGCCTGGGTGGAAGCGGAGTCCGACGGGACCATCACGTCGATGATCAGCCGCGTGGGAGTGGACCCGATCAGCCATCCGGATACCGCGATCCTGGCGATGCTGCTTGCCGCATAAGGCTTTTCGCATACCGTCGTAAGAAAGTGCGGGCACCCGAACTCGGCTGCCGAGCTGGCGCGGTCACCCGCGGGCGGTTATCGTCGGTGACATCAGCGAAGGGGAGTAGCCCCCAATCGCCGTGTCGACATACTGGCGAAAGCCCGGCCGGCGAACCGCACCTGAGCTTGCAGGCGTGGTGGGCGAGACCTTCGACCGAATGTCCGGTGGCAGCTGCACGCAGCCCGCCGGCGCCGTGTCGAAAGGTCGTCGTCGTGCTCAGTGCCGCACTCGTCAGTCTCGGGGTGGTGTTCGTCGCCGAACTGGGTGACAAGTCCCAGTTGATCACCATGACCTACGCGTTGCGGCACCGCTGGTGGGTGGTGCTCTCCGGCGTCGGTATCGCCGCCTTCCTGGTGCACGGCCTCTCCGTCACCATCGGCCACTTCCTGGGCCTGACCCTGCCGCAACGGCCCATCGCCTTCGCGGCAGCCATCGCCTTCCTCCTCTTCGCCGCGTGGACCTGGCGCGACAGCCGCGCCAAAGACGACGACACCCAAGAAGTCCGGGTCGCCGAGCCGCGGTTCATCGTGTTCGCCGTCGTCTCCTCCTTCGTGCTCGCCGAACTCGGCGACAAGACGATGCTGGCGACGGTGGCGCTGGCCAGCGACCACAACTGGGCCGGCGTGTGGATCGGCGCCACCATCGGGATGGTCGCCGCCGACGGTGTCGCCATCGCGGCGGGCGCACTGCTGCACCGACGGCTGCCCGCGGGCTTCCTGCACGGCATGGCTGCGGTGATCTTCGCCCTGTTCGGCTTCTGGCTGTTGTTCGACAACGCGCTCGGCCTGCGCTGGCTGGCGGTCGCGGTCACCGGCACCGTGGCGGTCACGGCCATCGGTACCGCGGCGCTGCGCTACCGGCGCAAACGCGTGGTTTCCACCACCGAAAGCGGCTCCGCGCCACTGGATTCGTCGCCCGAACGCCGCTGAACGACTGCTGGCTACTGCCCCTCGCCCGGATCACATCCGAGATCGGCCGTGGCGCCCGCATATTCACGTGGCCATAAGCCGACCTACGCAGGAGGCTAACCATATTTCGCCAGCGTGCACAGCAAATTCGAGTTCCCGCTTTGCTGCGGGTAGCACTCCCGGCTGGGCGGACACCATGGGCAAGCTGTGACAATCCGTCCCGGTGTGCCGATACGGGCAAAACAACGCATACGTCATTTTTTCGTTCGCCGGACCGGCGGTCCTGGGTTTTCAAAACTCCCTGAGATGCTGCTGGGGGGCCCCGCGGAGTATGCTGCGTCAGTGGGTTGAGACTTTTCAGTGGTTTGCACTTGGTTGTGGCGATAACTCTCGCTACGATGATCAGCAAATACGAGACTAACGTGCACCGCTCGTGAGTTATGTGGAGGAAAGTAGATGAGCAAGACGTTCGCCGCCCGGCTAAACCGGTTGTTCGAGACGGTTTACCCGCCGGGACGCGGCCCGCACACATCTGCTGAGGTCATCGGCGCGTTGAAGGCTGAAGGCGTCACGATGTCGGCTCCTTACCTGTCGCAGCTTCGTTCGGGCAACCGCACGAATCCCTCGGTCACGACGATGGCCGCGCTGGCCAACTTCTTCCGGATCAAGCCGGCGTACTTCACCGATGACGAGTACTACGAGAAGCTCGACAAAGAGCTGAGCTGGCTGGCCAACATGCGCGACGAAGGTGTGCGCCGCATCGCCGCCCGCACCGTCGGGCTCTCCCCCGAGTCGCAGCAGGATCTCGCCCTCAAGGCCGACGAGCTGCGCCGCAAGGAGAACCTCGACAGCTGACCCGGCTTCGGTCAGGTCCCCGAGAACGTCACCACACACGGTGTCATCGCGCGTCTAACGCGCGGTGGCACCGTGTGTGCGTTCGAGATCGCAGTACTGCTCGGCGATCGCCAGAATCCACTCCCGATCCGAGAACGTCGGCGGCTGACGCAGCCAGTTGAGCCCGGGAAATTCCCGGTTGGCGGCGTCACGGTCTGCACCGCGACCGTCGTAGATCCACTGCGCGATACCCCTGGCCTGTTCGGCGGCCGGCACCGGCGGACCCTCCAGCTCGGCGATATCCACGAATTCGTCGGGATCGTCGTCGTGGTCGTCAGCCAGCTGCCGGGCTGCCGATCCGTGGGCCTGGACGCGCCGGCGGACGGTCTCGGCCGCGGTGGCTTCCAGATACAGCGAGTCGGAGATCAGGGACATCTGCTCGGCCACCCGGAACAGCAGCGGCCCCCGCGGGCGCACACCGATACCCACATCCGGGTGCCGGGCACTGAGTTCGGCCAGCAGTGGCGAAACCGTGCGCAGTTCACGCCGGGCGCCGAACCAGTCCTCGATACTCGGCAACAGGGATCCGCCCGCGACCACCAACATGGCGCACCCGAGCAGCGTCGCCGCAGATCCGACCCCGAGCAGGTCGGTGTTCCCGACAGCCCGGAGCAGGAAGAAGGCACTGGCCAGGACGATCAGCACGATTCCGATGCTGAACACGAACAGCGCGCGCCCGCGCCGGGTGCGGTTGGAGTGCCGTACACCCGCCCATGCCACCAGGGTCAGCGCCAACAACACGTAGAGCATCGGCAGCAGCCACGCCGACCAGCCGCCCGCCGAGCCCAGGTTGCGGCGCAGGTACTCCTGCGGCGCCATCTCCGGCTCCTGCCCCGAGACGAAGAACCCGACCATCGTGCCCACCGCGATGGCGAGCGCCACCAGGTACTGCGCGATGGCGATCCGCCGGATCGTCACCGGCTTACGGTCCGAGGCCACCGTGGTGATCATGACGCAGCTGCCCGCCGCACAGGAGATCAGCGCCACCTGGCTGAGCGCGACGGCGATATTGGGCCAGTGCAACGCCGTGTCGATCAGCAGGGTCAGCGGCTGCCAGTTCAAGGCCGCGACAGTGCCCAGACTGCCCAGCGCCAGAATCATGGCGCTGCTGACCAGGGATTGCTTGTTGACCAGAGCCCATCCGATACGCAAGCCGGTCGCCAGTCCGAGGAGACCGGCGATCACCCAGACGATCAACCAAATGCCTCTCCGAGCCGCACCTGCACAATCGACGATCGATCGGACGGCAGCCGGCCGAGACGGTAGATCAGCAGTGCGGCGAAATCCTCCGCCTCCTGCTCGGCGTCCTCGCCGGCAGGTCCCATGCAGCCGGTCCGCTGGTTCAGCATGTAGCCGATGAGGTCAGATCCGGCCAGTTCCATGGTTCCGCGGGCCGCCTCCACCACGGAGATGCCGTCATGCCCGAGCACGAGGTGGCCGAGCTCGTGGGCCAGGGTGCGATCCCATGCAGGCAACCCTTTTTGGATCAGAAACACGTCGTGGTCAGCGTACTGACGCCACTGCCCGCAGACACCGGCCGGCAGATCCGCCATCTTCAGTTCGATCGGGCGGCCGCGGTCGGCACTGACTGCCTCGACCAACCGTGGCAGGGACACCTCTCCCTTCCGCGGGGCAAGATCCAGTACGGCACTGACGGCTCTGGTCACACTGCGACTAGCAGGCATTTCGACCTCCTTCCGGTACTTTCCACTATGGCGGTGCAGCGCCGCGTAGGCGAGCACTTCCGGTCAACTCGTGAACCGCGCCGACCGGGCCGATCGCAACGCGAGCGCCGACCGGGCCTGGCGGTACCCAATGATCCCACCCGCTCCCGTCAGCAACATGATCCCCGTGAACCCGGGAACGGCAACCGCAACCACCTGCGAGGTGCCAGCCGTGCGCAGGTACTCGCCGTACCCCACCCGGTAGGACGCCGGCACCACAGGATTGTCGACGGCCTGAACCGGTGACCGCGGCGGTTCTGCGGGAGAGCGCGGAGCACTCGGGGCCCGCGGCGCGGCAGGGGGCGGGGCCCCGGATCCCCCGGCCGTCGCTCCGCCGGCGCCACCGCCACCGCCTCCGCCCGCCGCCAGTGGCACGACGATCTGTGGCACCGACACCGGTGGCAGCGGTAAGCCGGCGGCCGCCGAGGCCAGCCCAGGCAAGACATCGACCACATCGGGAAGGGCGGGCACCACCGGAACCTCGCCGTTCGGGGCCCACTGGGGAGCCGGGGTGGGCAGTTGCATCACCGGGGGCCGGGACGGACGTCCGGACGGCGGTTTGGGGGCACCGCTGCCGACACCGCCGTTCCCGTTGCCCGGGGACACCACGACCGGTTTGGGCCACCACCAGGGCAGGCAGTGGTGGTGGCCGTTGTCATCGCACTCGTCCGGATCGTCCGGATCCTCGGGATCGTCCGGGTCTTCGGGATCCAAGCCTGGGTCCGGCGGATCCGCGACCGTCGACGGCAAGGTGGAGCCCAGGGGCGGTTGGGCGGTGCCCGGCGGCAGCGCCGGAGGCGACGCACCCGCCCCGGTGTTTCGTTCGCCGGCGGCTCCCGAAGACGCGCCGCCCGAGCCGCGATCGACGGTCTCGGATTGTTTGCTGGATGTGCCACCCTTGGTGCTTTCCCCAGCATCCGACGGCGCCGCGCCGCGGCCGTTCCCGATGACCACGCGGGGTGGCTGCGGGTGCCGCCCGCGCCGGTCGGGACGACTGCTCCCCGTGCCGTCGACAGCAGCCGGTCCCTCCGGGTCCGAGGGGGCGTCGCTGAGGGTGCCGCCGGTCGTCCCTGCACCGCCCGCACCATCGGTTTCGTCCGGGTTGGCAAACGCCAGTGCGCCGCCGGCACCACCGACGAACAGGCCGGAAACCATCAGACAGGCTGCCGCCGCGACTCGCACCCGCGACACCACGTCGTCACCACCCCTCACGGCACCGCACTGTGTGGCGGCAGGAATTTACCCGATTGTCGCACACCGGGGTCAAATTGTTTGCTGAGAGACAAAATGTGCTACCACGAGAGGACACCGGCGGCCGATGCATGTTACGGGCGATAGTGTTGGCCACACTGCCGTCCTGCGACCGCGGTAGTCGATGAGATATTGGGAGGCAACGCCGATGGGCCTGTTCACGCGACGCAAGAGCCGGGCGATCCGCCGGGCCGAGGCCCGCGCCATCAAGCGCTCCATCAAGACAAAGGCCAAGCTGGAGGCCAAACTCGCGGCCAAGAACGACGCCCGCCGCGTCAAAGCCGACCGCAAGGAGCAGTCCCGGGCGCTCAAGTCCCAGATCAAGGCCCAACGGGACAGCGATCGCACGGCACTCAAAGTTGCTGAAACGCAGCTCAAGGCCGCCCGTGAGGGCAAGCTGCTCTCACCCAGCAGGATTCGCCGGACCTTGACGGTGTCACGCCTGCTCGCACCGATTCTCGTGCCGCTGGCCTATCGCGTCGCGGTGACCGCACGGGGCATGATCGACCAGCGCCGCGCCGACCGCCTCGGCGTTCCGCTGAGCCAGCTCGGCCAGTTCTCCGGGCACGGCGCGGCGCTGTCGGCGCGGATCGCCGGTGCCGAACAGACGCTGCGGCAGGTGGCCGCCAAGAAGCCCAAGGACGCCGAGACCAAACAGTTCGTCACGGCGATCACCGACCGGCTGACCGACCTGTCCGCCGCGGTCACCGCCGCCGAGAACATGCCGTCGGAGCGCCGCCGCGCGGCACACGCCGCCATCACCGCCGAACTCGACGGTGTCGACGCCGACCTTCTGGCGCGCCTCGGACTCGGCTGAGACACCCATGACCGCCGCATCGCCCCGTCGCCCCGCGCTTCTGCGCGGTGGTGCCGTCGGGGCGCTGACGGCGGCATTGGCCCTGGCCGCGCACGGAACCGCGTCCGGCATGTTCCCCGCGGGCGCGGCGACGGCCCAGCTCCTGGTCCTGGCCGGTGCGGTGGGAGCGGTGGCATCGACCACCCGCAGGGGCTTCTGGCCCCTGCTGGCGGTGCTGGCGGCCGGTCAGGCGCTAGGCCATCACCTACTCGGCGTCGGGGATCACCCGCACGTCTCGGCGCACCCCCTGACGATGCTGGCCGCTCACCTCGCCGCGGTGCTGGCGGGGGCACTTCTGATCGGGGCGGGTGAACGGCTGTGCGCCGCACTGTCGCGCGCCGTCGCGGCCATCGCAGGCCCGGTATCGCTGACAGTGGCACCTGCCCCCTTGACCTATCGCGCCGAGGGCCAACCGCTGCACTCGGTTTCGTTGTTGCGCTCGTCGATATCGCATCGGGGTCCTCCGGTCCCGGCTTGACCGCCGACCCCTGACCCTCACCCCAGAAAGCCGACAACAGAATGCGATTCACCCACCGGGCGCCCGCGCGCGCCCTCCTCACGCTGGCAGCGGCCGGCGCCGCGCTCATCACCGCCGCACCGGCATCCGCGCACGTCCACGTCGACGCCGACGACGCCCATCCGGGCGGCTCCGCCGTGCTCACCTTCCGGGTGCCCGGCGAGTCCGAAAAGGGCGCCCTGACAACACAATTCAGCGTGACCCTGCCGAACGTCGCCTCGGCCCGCACCGAGTTAATGCCCGGCTGGACCGCACGCCTGGACCGCGACACCGCGGCAGGCACGGTCCGTTCGGTCACCTGGACGGCCGCACCCGCGGTCGGCATCGCACCCGATCAGTTCGGATTGTTCAAGATCTCGGTGACCCTGCCCACACAGGACACGGTCAGCTTCCCCGCCACCCAGACGTATTCGGACGGGACCGTCGTGCACTGGGATCAGGCCCCGCTGCCCGGCGGCGGCGAACCCGAGTACCCCGCGCCGGAGTTGTCCCTGACGGGCGAGCCCGAGCCCGCCCATGCGTCGGCGCCGCCCACGGTGGCGGCGGCGCCCACGGTGGCGGCGGCGCCCGCTGCAGACGCGCAACCGCTCAGCCGGGCCGACAACGGCGCACGCTGGCTGGCCGGCGGCGCCCTGGCCTTGGCCGCGGTCGCCGTGGCCGCCGCGCTCATCGGGCGACGACGGGCATGAGACTGCGCATGCTGGCCGCGCTCGGCGCTGTCCTCGCGATGATCGCGCTGGCCGGAGCCGGCGTGGCCTCGGCGCACGCGGTGCGGGTATCCAGTGACCCGGCCCCGGATGCCGTGCTCACCGACGGGCCGGCCCGGATCACCGCCACGTTCAACGAGCAGCTCCAGACGGCGTTCGCCTCGATGACGCTGGTCGGGCCGGACGGCAATCTCTGGTCGACGGGCGAGGCCAAGGTGCAGGGCCCGGCGGTCCAGGTCGATCTGCGACCGCTCGGCCCGGCCGGCACCTACACCGCCAACTACCGGGTGACATCCGCCGACGGGCACGTCGTGAACGGCTCATGGTCGTTCCGGCTCTCCGTGGCGGGTACCGGCACCCCGGGCCCACCCGTCGCCGCACCGGCAGCCGCGGACGGGGAGATCCCCGTCTGGCCCTTCGCCGTCCTCGCCGTGGCGATCGTGGGCGCGGGCGTGTGGTGGAGCCGGCGCCGGCAGACGTGAGGCGAATGCTCGGGGGCACGGCGGCGCTGGTGGTCGGGCTCCTGCTGGCCTGGGCGTTGACCTACCCGCAGGTGGCGTTCGGCGCCACCGTGACCCGGGCCGCGGCCGACGTGGCCGCGGTGTTGGTGCTGGGCTTGGCGTTGGTGCCGATGCTGGACATCCCGCGCTACCGCGACGAACTGGCCACGCGCAGTGCCGCGGCGATGACGGTCGCCGCGGCGCTGTGGCTGGTCGCGGAGGTGGCTCGGCTGTTCACCGCCGCTGCCGCCACCGCGGCCGTGCCGCTGAGCACCCTCGGGGTCCGGACCACCGTCGAATACGCGATATCGACGGTGGCCGGCCGGGCCGACCTGATCAGCGTGCTGGCCGCGGCGCTGGTGGGCGCCCTGACCATCTGGTGGCGGACACCCGCTGCCGGGGTCGCGGTCGCCGGAATCGCGGCGATCGGCACCACCGCGCGCACGCTGGCCGGCCATCTCTCCGAGAACGCGTTCGGCGGGATCGCGGTCACGCTGCACGCCCTTGCCGCGGCCGTCTGGTGCGGCCTGCTGGCGGCGCTGGTGCTCACCGTCGGGCATCGCGGCCAGTGGGCGCGCGTGCTGCCACGGTTCTCGGCACTGTCACTGTGGTGCGTGGTGGTGCTGCTGGTGGGCGGGATCGGCAGTGCCGTGGTGACGCTCGACACGCCCACCCAGTTGTGGAGCACCGGCTACGGGCGGCTGGTCCTGGCCAAGGTGCTGTTCACCGCCGCGCTGCTGGGGTTGGCCTGGCACAACCGGACCGATTGGCTGCCGTCGGCTCGGGGACATCGCGTGACGGCAGCCACCTCCAGCCGGCGGTCCTACACCGAGTTGGCTCTCATGACCGTGGCCCTGACGCTTGCTGCCGCGCTGGCGGTCACCGGCTAGCGATTACCCGACTGGCATGATGGAACCACTGTCTGTGCCACAGCGAAGGAGCGCCCCACATGGCCGACGAGCCGGACCGGCCCGACGAGACACCGAGTGAGCAGCCACCGGTTCCGCCTGCGAAGAAGGCACCGGTCAAGAAAGCCCCGGCGAAGAAGGCTCCTGTGAAGAAGGCCACCCCGGCCAAGAAGGCAGCTCCGGTCAAGAAGGTCGCGCCCGCCAAGAAGGCCGCCCCGGCCAAGAAAGTGCCACCGCCGCCCGCGGCCCCGAAGCCCGTCCCGGCCGAGCCGCTGTCACCGGCCAAAGAAGTTGCCGCCCAGGCAAAGTCGACTGTGGCCACGGCTCCCGCGCAACTCGTCGCGGTACCGTCACCCGGTCCGGAGCAATCCCGGTGGCCGTTGGCCGCGGCCCTCGCGGCCGCCGTGCTCGCGGTGCTCGTGGTGTACCTGGCCCGCCGCGGGTCCGACGAACAGGACTGAGCCGCCTCGCTAGCATCGACGGCGTGAGTATCGAACCCCGCGCCACCGCCGACCTGGTCGATGAGATCTATCCCGACGTCCGCAGCTGCGATCTGCAGCTACAGAACTACGGCGCGCGCACCAGCTTCGCCGGCCGGATCACCACCGTGCGGTGCTTCGAGGACAACGCGCTGCTGAAGTCGATTCTGTCCACACCCGGTGAAGGCGGGGTACTCGTCGTCGACGGCGACGGTTCCCTGCACACCGCGCTCGTCGGCGACATCATCGCCGGCCTCGCGCGCGACAACGGGTGGGCCGGTGTCATCGTGCACGGGGCGGTGCGCGACGCCGCGACGCTGCGCACCATCGATGTCGGTATCAAGGCGCTGGGCACCAATCCGCGCAAAGGCACCAAAACCGGTGCCGGGGAGCGTGATGTCGCGGTCACCTTCGGTGGCGTCACCTTCCTCCCCGGCGAGATCGCCTACAGCGACGAAGACGGGATCGTCGTCGTCGCCCCCTAGGACGGCCAAACCCGAATACCCCCGGAATCCGTGGATTCCGGGGGTATTCGCGTCGTGTAGCGGTTACACCGTCACGGCCGCACGGTGCTTGGTGAAGTGCAGCGACTCCTCGTCGACCTTGCCGTACCGGATGGTCCGCAGGTCGAAGAAGTAGTTCTGCTTGAGCCGCCACGGCGCTTCCGAACCCGACTTGGGCAGGCTGTCCATGGCGCGCCGGAAGTAGCCCGGGGTGAAGTCCATGAACGGCTCCTCATCGACGGCTGCACCGGGATGCTGCGGTTCGACGCGGTCGAATCCGTTGTCGTCCATGAAGTTCAGTACGCGGCAGATGAATTCCGACACCAGGTCGGCCTTCAGCGTCCAGGACGCGTTGGTGTACCCGAAGGTGATCGCCATGTTCGGCACACCGGAGAGCATCAGGCCCTTGTAGCACATCGTGCTAGGCAGGTCGATGGGCTGGCCGTTGCGCAGCGCCTTCGCGCCGCCGAACAGCTGCATGTTCAAACCTGTTGCGGTGATGATGATGTCGGCCGCTAGCTCTTCACCGGAGGTGAGCTTGATCCCGGTCTCGGTGAACCGGTCGATGGTGTCGGTGACCACGCCGGCCTTGCCGGACCGGATGGCCTTGAACAGATCGCCGTTGGGCGCCAAGCAGACTCGCTCATCCCAGGGGTTGTAGCGCGGGCTGAAATGCTTCTCGTAGTCGAAGTCCGCGGGCAGTCGGCGGGTCGCCATCTCACGCAGCGCCTTCTTGAACACGGCCGGGAACTTGCGGGCCAGCTGGTACTGCGCGGTGGCGTAGGCGATGGCCTTCCACCGGTTGACCCAGTGCGCCGCGTTCTTCGGCAGATACTTGTTGGCCTGCTTGGCCACCGGATCCTCCAGCGGCAGTGCGCCGATGTAGGTGGGTGAGCGCTGCAGCATGGTCACATGACCCGCGCCACCATTGACCAGCGACGGGATCAGGGTGACGGCCGTGGCGCCGGAGCCGATCACGACGATCTTCTTGCCGGCATAGTCCAGATCCTCCGGCCAATGCTGCGGATGGATGATCTGGCCCTTGAAGTCCTCCGCACCGGTGAAGGTCGGGGTGTAGCCCTCGTCGTAGTTGTAGTAGCCGCTGCAGACCGACAGGAACGACGCGGTGATCTGCTTTTCTTCGCCGTCGGTCTCGACGGTCACGGTCCACCTGTTGTCGGCATCGGACCAGTCGGCAGAAATCACCTTTTGACCGGTGCGGATGTGCTTGTCGATACCGTTTTCGTGGGCGGCCTCGTTGATGTAGTTCCAGATCGCGGGACCATCGGCGATCGAGCGGGCCGAGGTCCACGGCTTGAACCGGAAGCCGAGGGTGAACATGTCCGAGTCGGAGCGGATGCCCGGGTACTTGAACAGGTCCCAGGTGCCGCCGATGTTCTCGCGGCGTTCCAGGATGACGTAGCTCTTGGACGGGCAGCGCTCCTGCAGGTGCCATGCGGTGCTGACACCGGAGATGCCGGCACCGACGATCACGACATCGAAGTGTTCGTTCATGGGACCGACGGTATCAACACAGTGTCGAGCTGGTCAACGGAGTGTTGAAATTTTCGACATGGCGTAAAGTACCCGGTGATGACGCAGCCCGAGGTGAGGCAGAGGCCGGTGAAGACCGCCCGCGGCCGCCGCGCGACCCGCCCCTCCGGCGATGATCGCGAAGCGGCCATCCTGGCGACCGCGCAGCGCCTGCTCGAGGAGCGCGCCTTCGCCGACATCTCCGTCGACGACCTGGCCAAGGGGGCCGGCATCTCCCGGCCGACGTTCTACTTCTACTTCGCCTCGAAGGAAGCCGTCCTGCTGACGCTGCTGGATCCGCTGATCAAACTCGCCGACACCGGGTTCGACAGTGCACTGGAGGACATGCCCTCCGATCCGAAGCGCGCGATCCGCCGGGGCATCGAGATCTTCTTCAGCTCGTTCGGTTCCCACCCCGCCACCGCGCGGGCCGGCGTCGAGGCGGTGACGGTCAGCCCGGAGTTCCGGGCGGTGTGGCAGGGCTTGATGAAGAAGTGGATCGCCATGACCGCGGCGCTCATCAAAGTCGAACGTGAGCGCGGCGCCGCCGCCGAGACCATCCCCGCCTCGGACCTGGCGACCTCACTGAACCTGATGAACGAGCGGATGATGATGGCCACCCTGGCGGGTGATCAGCCGGCCGTCGAACATGCCCGCGTCGTCGACACGCTCACCCACATCTGGTTGACCAGCATCTACGGCAACACGCCCTGATCTGTCGGCACCTGATGCGAACATGTGTTCGTGTCTCGGCCCGTGCCTTCAGCGCACATCCTGCACGCTGATCTCGACTCGTTCTACGCCTCGGTAGAGCAGCGGGATGACCCGGCGCTGCGCGGCCGCCCGGTGATCGTGGGCGGCGGGGTGGTGCTGGCGGCCAGCTACGAGGCGAAGGCCTACGGCGTGCGCACCGCCATGGGCGGCCATCAAGCCCGGCGGTTGTGTCCACACGCCATCGTGGTCCCGCCCCGCATGTCGGCCTACTCGCAGGCCAGCCGCGTCGTCTTCGAGGTCTTCCAAGACACCACCCCGCTGGTCGAGCCGCTGTCGGTGGACGAGGCCTTCCTCGACGTCTCCGGCCTGGCCCGGGTGTCGGGCACCCCGGTGCAGATCGGGGCAGCATTGCGCGAGCACGTCCGCGATCGGGCCGGGCTGCCCATCACGGTGGGCATCGCCCGCACCAAATTCCTCGCCAAGGTCGCCAGCCAGCAGGCGAAACCGGATGGGCTCCTCCTGGTGCCACCCGATCGCGAGCTGGCGTTCCTGCACCCGCTGCCGGTGCGCAGCCTGTGGGGAGTGGGCGCCAAGACCGCCGAGAAGCTGCACGCGCACGGCATCCGCACCGTCGCCGATGTCGCCGAACTGAGCGAGAGCTCGCTGGGTGCGATGGTCGGCGGCGCCATGGGGCACCAACTGTTCTGCCTGTCCCGCAATATCGATCGCCGGCGAGTGGTCACCGGCGTGCGCCGACGCTCGGTGGGTGCCCAGCGGGCACTGGGGCGAGCCGGAAACATCATGTCCGACAAAGAGATCGATGTGGTAGTCGTCAACCTCGTCGACCGGATCACCAGACGCATGCGGGCGTCGGGGCGCACCGGACGCACGGTGGTGCTCCGGCTGCGGTTCGACGATTTCGGTCGGGCCACCCGGTCGCACACTCTGGCCCGGGCCACCGCGTCCACCGAGGCGGTGCTGGCCGCCGCCCGCGAGCTGATGGCCGGTGCGGCTCCGATCATCGGCGAACGCGGCCTGACCTTGGTCGGCTTCGCGGTCTCCAATATCGACCGGGACGGAGCCACTCAACTGGAGCTGCCGTTCGGCGGCGCCGCCGATCCCGTGGCCATCGACACCGCCGTGGACCGGGTCCGGCAGCGATTCGGGAACGCGATGCTGACCCGAGGCGTGCTGCTCGGACGCGACCCGGGATTGGAGATGCCCATGCTGCCGGACTAGCCGAATTGCGCGGCGACAAAGCCGCTGAACAGCACCAGGAACCCGCCGATCTCACCGGCCATCAGTGCCACCATTCCGGCGTGCAACCCCGGTGCGGGCCGCTCGAACTGATTGGTGGTGTCACGCCGCAGACCGTGCTGGACATAAGCCCCGATGGCCACCACGAAGAAGAACACCACAACCATTGCGGCCGTGAGGTTCAGCCACGTCGGCCAAGCGCTGAGCTCGACGAACACCGCGATGAGCAAGGTGGCGAAGGAGTACAACAGCGCCGCGCGGTGCGCGATGTCGACGTAGGGGTGGGCCAGATGGTCCGGGCTGGTCGCCATCTGCCGGTACTTCCAGGCACCGAGGATGAGCGCCGCCAGGAAGATCAGCCCGGTCGCCAGCAGGGTGACGACGGTGTCGATGCCGAGATGCGTGCTCATCGCGCCGAGTCTAGGAAGTCATCCACGCCAGGAGTCGCTCGGCCGTCCAGGTGTTGACGATGCGGTCCTGCGGGACCCCGGCGTCCAGTGCCCGCTGTGCCCCGTAGCCGAGGAAGTCCAGCTGACCTGGTGCGTGCGCGTCGGTGTCGATACTGAACACGCAGCCGATCTCGATCGCCAGGCTCAGCAGCCGGTCCGGCGGATCGCAGCGTTCCGGGCGCGAATTGATCTCGACGGCAACGCCGTTGTCGCGGCAGGCGGTGAACACCCGCTCCGCATCGAACTTCGACTCGGGCCTGGTGCCACGGCTGCCCTCCACCAGCCGGCCCGTGCAGTGGCCGAGCACATCGGCGTGGCCGCCCTCCACTGCGCGGACCATCCGCCTGGTCATGGCATCGGCATCCATGGCGAGTTTGGAGTGCACACTGGCCACGACGACGTCCAAGCGGTCCAGCAGGGCGGGTTCCTGGTCGAGACTTCCGTCGTCGAGGATGTCCACCTCGATACCGGTCAGGATGCGCATCGGTGTGGTGCTCGAGAACTCTTCGCGCAGTTCGTCGATCACGTCGAGCTGGTGCCGTAGCCGCTCCGGCGAGAGCCCGTTGGCGATGGTGAGCCGCGGGGAATGATCGTTCAGCGCGCAGTATTCGTGACCGAGCCGCTGCGCGGTCGCCATCATCTCGGCGATCGGCGCCGATCCGTCCGACCAGTTCGAGTGCAGATGCAGATCGCCCTTGAGCGCGGCGCGGATGTCGCCGCCACCGAGATCTGTTGCGTTCTGCCGTAATTCGGCGAGGGTATCGGGCTCGCGGCCCGCCCAGGCCTGTGCGATGACCTTGGCGGTCTTGGGCCCGACGCCGGGCAACGCCTGCCAGCCGTTGGTGCGCCCCAGCTTGTCCCGCTGCTCGTCGGTCAGCGCCTCGACCACGTCGGCGGCCTTGCGGTAGGCCATCACTCGCCGGGATTCCTCGCGCGCCCGGTCCTTGAAGTAGGCGATCTCGCGCAACGCGGCAACCGGGTCCATCGATTCAGTGTGCCGCGAAAACGTGCTCCGGCACACCGTGAGGCCTTGTTAAGCTGCCGGATGGGGGTGATGGTGCGTGAGTGACGGCGGTAGCGATCTTCTCAAGGATCTGTTCGACCTCGGTAACGGAATCCGCAGCGGCATCCAGGACGTCCCGAAACTCTTCCAGGACGTCGTGACCCTCGACGCCCACGGTGCGCTGACCGACGGCCGCAAGGTCATCGGCGATGTAGGCGATGTCCTGAACGGCCTGGGTGGGCTGGGCATGGGGCTGACCGAGGTGCCCAGGCAGATCGCGGAGAAGTACGCCGGGTCCGCGCTGGGCAGGCTGGCCGATTCCAAGATTCTGTCCGCCGCGCAGTTGGCGATCGAGGCCGAGAAGGCCACGACTGGCTCAGGGGATCCCGAGGACGGCAACGGCTACCACGACTCGGCGGTCCGGATGCAGGCGGTGGTACAGACACTGTCGGACGCGGATCCGCGAGACGATCGGTGGAACGGCAGAGCGGCCGTGACCTACACCGCCACCAACAGCGCTCACCGCAAGCACGCCTCCGCCGTCCAAGCCGCCGACCAGGAGATCGCGAACATCCTCAGCGCCGAGGCAACCCAGGTGAGTCGCACCCGTAGAACACTCGACGAGACGAATCAGTATCTTTCGGACTACGGGGCAGCCACCGCATGGATGAACTTCGTTCCAGGCCTGGCACAGGCCAAGGCGGTGGCCGACATCGCTGCAGCCTCGGCCGCACTGCTGACCACGAACACCACGATGGCAGTTCTCGTCGCCGACGCCGCGCAGAATGCGCTCCGTGTTCGCGCCCAGATCGACAGTTACGTTGCCGCAGCAGACCTTCCTGCAAGGCCAGACCTGCCGCAGACAGAGCAGCCCGGCGAGGGCGAGCCGTTCGTGTCCCAGGCTGCTGACATCGCCGATGGCACTGCACCGGGGCGACTCAACAACGACCGTTCGTTCGACGTTCCGCGTGCCGATGAACCACCGAACAGTCCCGGAATCCCCTACGGTTCCGCGACGGCAGCAGAAGGGTGACCCGTGACGGTAGAAGCCGACAACCTTCGTGTCTTGACCGAACAAGTCAGGAAGCTGACGAGTAAGCAGCGCTCTGCCGCAGACCAAGTCACCGGGGCGAACCGGGCGATCGCCGGTGTCGCCGACCGCGTA
This sequence comes from Mycolicibacterium sp. Y3, assembly GCF_051188035.1. Taxonomy (NCBI): domain Bacteria; kingdom Bacillati; phylum Actinomycetota; class Actinomycetes; order Mycobacteriales; family Mycobacteriaceae; genus Mycobacterium; species Mycolicibacterium sp. Y3. The sequence goes on from NZ_JAVQLT010000001.1 coordinate 340,646, forward strand.
TCGAGTACCCATGGGGTCGTCTGTTTTCTGACCTCCAACGCTCTGACGGCCGCCGATGGGGCGCGCAATGCCGCGGGTTCGGCGTTGCACGCGGTGTCGAATGACCTTTCCGAGAGGCTCACCACCGCGGCGGACAATTACGACAACGCCGACTATCGAGCAGGAAAGCGCATCAGCCAAGCCGGGCGCATGTGAGCGATTCGGCCGGGGGATCCTGGGACGACGATGACGACGATCAGAGGCACGCTGACGAGACATCGGTGTTTGAAGCTTTTGCGGTCTACGTATCCGATGACGCCGACGCGGCAGGAATTCTCGACGAGCTTGGCTCGAACACTGACGACGATCTCCTCACCGTCGTCTTCACCGCAACCAACCCGCAAGGCTCGGTCTCGGTAACCGCGCTCCTGGACGGCAGGGTGCTACGCGTCGATTTGGACCCCAAGGTGTCGTCCATGACCGAGGCCGAACTCTCACAGGAAATCGTCGCCATCGCCAGGCTCGCCACCCGGCAAGCGCTTGCGGGTCAACACCTTGTGATCGCCGCGCTCATGCAACGTCGTGGCCATGACTCGGCCAACACCCGTAGCTTTCTGGAGCGCGAACTACGCCTCCCACCCCCTGATGTCGTGGTGGCCGAGCGCGCTCAGCTCTTCGCCCATCGATATGCGGAGAAAGAGGAGTGGCGGCGTCAATGAGGTCGGTTCCACAGCCCTACAGGCGAGTCTGGCTGATCGTCCTCGTCGTGCTCTTTGCCGTCCCAGCACTTGTCATCACGATCGTCACTCTCATCGGGCAGCGCGCCCTGACGAAGACGACCGACAACGTCACCTTCACACGCGGCGAGTGGCAGCCTCCGACTCAAGCCCTTCTCTCCTCACCGATGCAGGTGCGGCCGGTGCCCGGATGGCGCACTACGACAACCGATCTCGGCGTGACGGATGCTGCGCCTTCGGCGCCACCCCTGTTCGCCAACGATTCCGCTCCGTTCAGATCGGACTCTTACCTGGGTAACGTCGACGATCGGGCCTTCTTCATGGTGGGCAACGTGGGTGCGCCCGCCCCGCAGTGGTGGTTGGTTGCCATCGACGTGAGCAACGGCGGCCGAGTGTTCCGGCCGGTTCCGCTCATCGCCAGTCACGCCCGCCCTAGGTGCTACCTCAATGGCCCAGACGCCGTCCTGTGCTTGACGGACAACGCCAACGACACCACCGCGTGGGTCATCAACAGTCACAGCGGAATAGTCGAATACAGCGGGCCGACTCCGCTGACGGTCTACTCCTCGAGATTCATCATGCAGCAGGTCGGCATCTACGCCGTGGCGATGAAACAGTACGAAGGCATCTACGGCATCGGCCCGACTGCGAACACCAGCTGGTTCGTGCCCGGCTATGGAACCCTCGACACAGACGTTCGCAACCCGTTCCTGTTCGCACCGCCGAGCCTGGCCACACAATCTGCCGGACGCGGAGCCGACCGCACCATCACCTTCTCACTGAAAGATGGCACCGTCGTCCGGCCCGAGATCGCTGCCGGCCAGCAGCAAGAGCGGGCAGTCACCTACCTCGGCGGATTCGCGGCCGAGGTGGCTGTTCCACGCGGCACCACGGATGTTCAATTCTTCGACGACACCGGCCGACGCGCGGGGCAGAACAACGCTCCAGGAACGCTCGTCGGATCGGGCGGTCTGCCCCTTGTGAACCTGACCGGCGGAGGATGGGCCCTGTTCAACACCCGGGGCGAAGTACTCATCCAACGGGCGGCTCCGGAGGATGCGCAGCCGGCCGTCATCGGAGACTTCTTGCTGATCAGTGGTGACCAGCGGGAGGACAAGCACCAGTACGACCTGAAGTCTGGCGCGGAGATGAAAGCCTGTGACCTGCCGAGCGGCTACTTCGCAAGTGACGGCAGGGTCGCCCTCGGCTACCACGGTTACGCCGACACCGTCAGCACGCTCGCGGCCGTCGACCTCTCTACCTGTGACACGCTGTGGACAACGCAGTCCCCGGTCGGCTCGTTTCGCAAACTCTGGCGCATCAACACCACGCTCGTCCAATTGTCCGATGACGGAAAAGAACTGATGTCACTCGTGGCGCCCAGCTGACTCCGGACCTGGCATTCACACCGAATTGCCAACAAGTCCCCGGAATGAACCGCTCGCGCGGACTAGTTTCGAGATGTGTGAGATTCGCATTCAAGACATCCCCGCAGAACACGCCATGGGCCGACATGCTGGCCATCTGGGAAGCCGCAGATGACATCGACGTCTTCGAATCGGGCTGGACCTTCGACCACTTCTATCCGATCTTCTCCGACTCCACCGGCCCCTGCCTGGAGGGCTGGACCACGCTGACCGCACTGGCCCAGGCCACCAAGCGGCTGCGGGTGGGTGTGCTGGTCACCGGCATCCATTACCGCCATCCCGCGGTGCTCGCCAACATGGCGGCTGCGCTGGACATCATTTCCAACGGCCGGCTCGAACTCGGCATCGGCGCCGGGTGGAACGAGGAGGAGTCGGGCGCCTACGGCATCGAACTGGGCAGCATCAAGGAGCGCTTCGACCGCTTCGAAGAGGCCTGCGAGGTCCTCAAGGGCCTGCTCAGTCAGGAGACCACCACCTTCGACGGCAGGTTCTATCAACTCAAGGACGCCCGCAACGAGCCGAAGGGTCCACAACAGCCGCACCCGCCGTTCTGTATCGGCGGCAGCGGCGAGAAGCGTACCCTGCGCATCACGGCCAAGTACGCCGATCACTGGAACTTCGTCGGCGGCCCGCCGGAGGAGTTCGCACGTAAACGCGATGTGCTCGCCTCGCACTGTGCCGACATCGGGCGCGACCCGAAGGAGATCACGCTGTCCGCGCACGTCCGGCTCGGCGCGGACCGCGACTACGCCAAGGTCGTCGCCGAGGCCGCCGCCCTCGGCGAGGAGGGGCTGGATCTGGCCATCGTCTACCTGCCACCGCCCTATGACACCGCGGTGCTGGAGCCGCTGGCCGAGACCATTCGAGACGCCAAGCTCTGAGCTCGGGACGGTTCCCGCAGGGGGCAGGTCACCCTGCGGGAACCGCCGGTCCGGCCGAGAACAGGGACGGCGCCGCTGCTCTCTGGGTACATCCTGTGCACTGCGCGGCGAATCCGCGCGGTGAAACGCCAGTTCGGTGGTGATCAGTTTTGTGCCGACAGCCGATCTGGCCGGCGAACGGCGCCACCGCGCTGACGGTAACGAAACGATCACAACGGGCAAAGTAGCGCGCCCGTCAGTGACGGGTGAGTCATGAAACTGGATCAGACGCCGAAGCGGACCATTTCCGCGGCGGTGATCAGGCGCTCGTGCTTAGCTGGAAACTCGCGGCTCTTCACTGGATGGCGGAACCATGACCAGGCAATTCGGCTCATTCGTGACCGTGAATCCGGGAAGTTGTACACGGTGAAAACTCCTGCGGTCGGGCGTATAGCTGCACCGGGGGGTCACTTTACCGCACGACCCCTACCGGATCATTAGATAACGCTCACAGAGCAAACACAGCGAGGCGCGCCGACATAAAATCGGATGTTTTTCCTGTGACTGGAGTTGCTGGAGTTGCGTTGCGCAACCGCTCCGAGACCAACCCGCGCCGCGAAATTGTTGTCAGCGCCACGTTCTGCCAGGACAGCGGGCAACCACAACAATCTCGCGACGAATCGGTGAACGCCCGATCTACCGCTGGTCTAGCGGCTCTTCGCGCAAGCGCTCATCCGCCTATCGGCTCTTCGCGCAAGCGCTCATCGCTGCGGCGCGGCGGTGGGCTTGATCGGCACAGGCAAGGCCGACTCGCCCATCAGGAACCGGTCGACGCCTGCGGCCGCGGCCCGGCCCTCGGCGATCGCCCACACGATCAACGACTGCCCACGCCCCATGTCACCGGCCACGAACACGCCCGGAACGGTCGTCTGGAAGTCATCGGTGCGCGCCACGTTGCCGCGGTCGGTGAACTCCACGCCCAGATCGGTCAGCAGACCCTCACGCTCCGGCCCCACGAAGCCCATGGCCAGGAAGACGATGTCGGCATCCAGATCGAAATCCGACCCCTCCACCTTCTCGAACTTCCCGGCATTCATCTTGACCTCGTGCACCTTCAGCGAGGACACCTTGCCGTCGGTCCCGACGAACTGCTCGGTGTTGACGGAGAACACCCGCTCGCCGCCCTCTTCGTGTGCAGAGGCCACCCGGAACATCAGCGGGTAGGTCGGCCACGGCGTCGAATCCGCCCGCGTCTCCGGCGGGCGCGGCATGATCTCGAACTGGTGCACGCTGGCCGCGCCCTGGCGGTGCGCGGTGCCCAGGCAGTCCGCGCCGGTATCGCCACCGCCGATGATGACGACCTTCTTACCCTTGGCCGTGATCGGCGGCTGGCCGTCGGGGCCGGCCACGTCATCGCCCTGCTGCAGGCGATTGGCCCACGGCAAATACTCCATGGCCTGGTGGATCCCGTCCAGCTCGCGGCCCGGGATCGGCAGGTCACGCCACGCGGTCGCACCGCCGGCCAGCACCACCGCGTCGAAATCGTCCTGCAGCTGCTCGACGGTGATGTCGACGCCGACGTTGACGCCGGTGCGGAACTGGGTGCCCTCGGCCGCCATCTGCTCCAGGCGGCGGTCGATGTGGCGCTTCTCCATCTTGAACTCGGGGATGCCGTAGCGCAGCAGCCCGCCGATGCGGTCAGCACGCTCGAACACCGTCACCTCGTGACCGGCACGCGTGAGCTGCTGGGCCGCAGCCAACCCGGCCGGCCCGGAGCCGACCACGGCGACCTTCTTGCCCGTCAGCACATCCGGCGGCAGCGGCTTGACCCAGCCCTGCTCCCAGGCGTTGTCGATGATCTCGACCTCGACCTGCTTGATGGTCACCGGGTCCTGGTTGATGCCCAGCACACAGGACGCCTCACAGGGCGCCGGGCACAACCGGCCGGTGAACTCCGGGAAGTTGTTGGTCGCGTGCAGGCGCTCGATACCGTCACGCCAGCGGCCCCGGAACACCAGATCGTTCCACTCGGGGATCAGGTTCCCCAACGGGCAACCGTTGTGGCAGAACGGGATACCGCAGTCCATACAGCGTGATGCCTGTACCTGCAGAGTGTCCTTGGAGAAGTCCTCGTAGACCTCTTTCCAGTCCCGCAGACGCAGGTCCACGGGACGACGGGCCGGGGTCTCCCGGACCGTGTGCTTGAGAAAACCGAACGGATCAGCCACGAGCCGCCGCCATGATCGCCTCGTCGACGTCGCTGCCCGAAGCCTCAGCCTCGGCGATCGCCGACAGCACGCGCTTGTAATCGCGTGGCATCACCTTCACGAACTTCGACTGATGCGCCGGCCAGTCCGCCAGGATCCGGTGGCCCACGGCCGAATCCGTGGCATCCACATGCGCGGTGATCATGCCGTGCAACCATTCGAGGTCGGCTGCGTGAGTACTGAAGTCCAGAACCTCCAAGTCCACCATCTCCCCATTCACGTTGCCCGGCAAGACCTTGTCGGGGTCGTAGACATACGCGGCGCCACCCGACATACCGGCGGCGAAGTTACGCCCGGTCTGACCGAGGATGACGACCTTGCCACCGGTCATGTACTCACATCCGTGGTCGCCCACACCCTCGACGACGGCGTGCGCACCGGAGTTGCGGACGGCGAAACGCTCGCCGACCACTCCGCGCAGGAACGCCTGCCCACTGGTGGCACCGAACAAGATCACGTTTCCGCCGATGATGTTCTCCTCGGCAACGTAGTTCGCCGGGGCGCTGGCCGACGGACGCACCACGATGCGCCCACCCGAAAGGCCCTTGCCCACATAGTCGTTGGCGTCACCGCGGACCGTCAGCGTGATACCGCGCGGCACGAACGCGCCGAAGCTGTTACCGGCCGATCCGTCGAACGTGATGTCGATGGTTCCGTCCGGAAGACCTTCGGCGCCATAGACTTTGGTCACCTCGTGGCCCAGCATGGTGCCGACCGTGCGATTCACGTTGGCGATCTTGGTGGTGAAGCTGACGGCGGTGCCACTGTCGATGGCCTCACGACTCTGCGCGATCAACTGCTGATCCAGCGCCTTGTCCAGCCCATGGTCCTGGACCGACGTGCAGTACAGGTCCTGGTTCATGAACGCCGACTCCGGCTCATGCAGCACCGGCGACAGGTCGAGCTTGTGCGCCTTCCAGTGCTCGGCAGCCCGCTGGGTGTCCAGCGTCCCGACCTGGCCGACCATCTCGTTGACGGTGCGGAAGCCGAGCTGCGCCATGAGCTCCCGGACTTCCTCGGCGATGAACAGGAAGAAGTTCTCCACGAACTCGGGCTTCCCGTTGAAGCGCTGCCGCAGCACCGGATTCTGAGTGGCCACGCCCACCGGGCAGGTGTCGAGATGGCAGACCCGCATCATGATGCAGCCCGACACCACCAGCGGCGCCGTGGCGAAGCCGAACTCCTCGGCCCCCAGCAGCGCGGCGATCACGACATCGCGGCCGGTCTTGAGCTGACCGTCGACCTGCACGACGATGCGGTCGCGCAACCCGTTGAGCAGCAGGGTCTGCTGCGTCTCGGCCAGGCCCAGCTCCCACGGGGCGCCGGCATGCTTCTGCGAGGTCAGCGGCGTCGCGCCGGTGCCTCCGTCGTGGCCGGAGATCAGCACCACGTCGGCGTGGGCCTTCGACACACCCGCGGCCACCGTCCCGACCCCGTTCTCGGACACCAGCTTGACGTGCACCCGCGCCGCCGGATTGGCGTTCTTCAGGTCGTGGATCAGCTGCGCCAGATCCTCGATCGAGTAGATGTCGTGGTGCGGCGGGGGCGAGATCAGCCCGACGCCGGGCGTCGAATGCCGCACCTCGGCCACCCAGGGGTACACCTTGTGTCCCGGAAGTTGGCCGCCTTCACCGGGTTTCGCGCCCTGGGCCATCTTGATCTGGATATCGGTGCAGTTGGTCAGGTAGTGGCTCGTGACACCGAAGCGGCCCGAGGCGACCTGCTTGATCGCGCTGCGGCGCCAGTCACCGTTGGCGTCCGGCTCGAATCGCTCGACGGCCTCGCCGCCCTCGCCGGAGTTGGACCGGCCGCCGAGCCGGTTCATCGCGATGGCCAGCGTCTCGTGCGCCTCGGCGGAGATCGAGCCGTAGCTCATCGCACCGGTGGAGAAGCGCTTGACGATCTCGCTGGCGGATTCCACCTCATCGAGCGGAACCGGCTGCCGTACACCATCTTTGAACTTGAACAGGCCACGAAGCGAGGCCATCCGCTCGCTCTGGTCGTCGACCAGCTTGGTGTACTCCTTGAACACCGAGTACTGCCCGGTGCGGGTCGAGTGCTGCAGCTTGAACACCGTGTCGGGGTTGAACAGGTGGTACTCACCCTCACGCCGCCACTGGTACTCGCCACCGACCTCGAGCTCCCGGTGCGCCCACTCGTCGGGCCGGTCCAGGTAGGCCAGCTGGTGCCGGGTGGACACGTCGGCGGCGATATCGTCCAGATCGATACCGCCCGTCGGGCAGTGCAATCCGGTGAAGTACTCGTCGAGCACCCGCTGGCTGATGCCGACCGCCTGGAACAGCTGCGCTCCGGTGTAGGAGGCCAGCGTGGAGATGCCCATCTTGGACATCACCTTGAGCACACCCTTACCGGCGGCCTTGACGAAGTTGGCCTTGGCCGCATCACTGGTCAGCCCGGTGATGATGCCGCGGTCGACCATGTCCTCGATGGACTCGAAGGCCATGTACGGGTTGATCGCGGCCGCGCCGAAGCCGACCAGCATGGCCATGTGGTGCACTTCGCGGGCGTCACCGGTCTCGACCACCAGGCCGACCTGGGTGCGGGTGCGCTCCCGGACCAGGTGGTGGTGCACCGCGGCGACGGACAACAGCGACGGGATCGGTGCCAGCCACTCGGTGGATTCGCGGTCGGAGAGCACGATGATGCGCGCGCCGTTGCGGATGGCCTGGCTCACCTTGGCGCGGACTTCCTCCAGCGCACGGCGCAGCCCGGGACCACCGTCGGCGACGGGGTACAGGCAGCTCACCACGGCGGCCCGCATGCCGTGCTTGCGGCCGCGGATCTCGTGGTCGGGATCGACGTGGATGAGCTTGGACAGATCGGCGTTGCGCAGGATCGGCTGCGACAGCACGATCTGGCGGCACGAGTTCTCGTCCGGGTTCAGCAGATCGCCCTCGGGACCGATGACACCCGCCAGGCTGGTGACCACCTCTTCGCGGATGGCGTCCAGCGGCGGGTTGGTGACCTGCGCGAACAACTGCTGGAAGTAGTCGTAGAGCATCCGGGGGCGTTGCGAGAGCACCGCGATCGGGGTGTCGGTACCCATCGAGCCCAGCGCCTCGGCGCCGGTACGCGCCATCGGCGCCACCAGCAGGTTGAGCTCTTCGTAGGTGTAACCAAACGCCTGCTGCCGCAGGACAACCCGATGGTGGGGCATCTTGACGTAATCGCCGGGCGGCAGATCGTCGACGTGGAACTGGCCGGCGTCCAGCCATTCCTGGTAGGGGTGCTCGGCGGCCAGCTCGGCCTTGATCTCCTCATCGGAGACGATGCGGCCCTGGGCGGTGTCCACGAGGAACATCCGGCCGGGCTGCAGACGGAGCTTCTGCACCACGGTGGCCGGGTCGAGGTCGAGCACGCCGGCCTCCGAGGCCATCACCACCAGGCCGTCGTCGGTCACCCAGATGCGCGACGGGCGCAGGCCGTTGCGGTCCAGCACCGCGCCGACGACGGTGCCGTCGGTGAAGCACACCGAGGCCGGGCCGTCCCACGGCTCCATCAGCGAACCGTGGTAGCGGTAGAAGGCCCGCCGGGCCGGGTCCATGTCCTCGTTGCGCTCCCACGCCTCGGGGATCATCATCAGCACGGCGTGCGCGATGCTGCGTCCACCCAGGTGCAGCAGTTCCAGGACCTCGTCGAAGCGCGCGGTGTCCGAGGCCCCGGGCGTACAGACCGGGAAGATCTTGTTCAGGTCGTTGTGGTAGCCGAACACGTCGGTGTGGATCAGCGCTTCCCGCGCCCGCATCCAGTTCTCGTTACCCGTGACGGTGTTGATCTCGCCGTTGTGCGCCACGCGGCGGAACGGATGCGCCAGCGGCCACGACGGGAACGTGTTCGTGGAGAACCGCGAGTGCACGATGCCCAGCGCGCTGGTCAGCCGGTCATCCTGAAGATCCAGGTAGAACGCCCGCAGCTGGGGCGTGGTGAGCATGCCCTTGTAGACCAGGGTCTGCCCGGAAAGACTTGGGAAGTAGACGGTCTCGCGGCCGGGGCCGTCCTGCCCGGGGCCCTTGGTGCCCAATTCGTGCTCGGCACGCTTGCGGATCACGAAGGCGCGCCGCTCCAGGTCCATCCCGGAGGCGCCGCCGATGAACACCTGACGCAACGTCGGCATGGCGTCGCGGGCCAAGGCGCCCAGCGAGGAATCGTCGGTCGGGACATCCCGCCAGCCCAGCAGGGTCAGGCCCTCGGCCTCGATGATCTTCTCGACGGCCTCGCAGGCCAGCTTGGCGTCGCGGGCCGACTGCGGCAGGAAGGCGATGCCCGTGACGTAGCTGCCCTCCTCGGGCAGGTCGATGCCCAAATCGGCGCAGCAACCCTTCAGGAATTCATGGGGAACCTGCAGCAGGATGCCCGCACCGTCGCCGGTGTTCGGTTCGGCGCCGGCGGCGCCGCGGTGCTCCAGGTTCAGCAGGGCCGTGATGGCCTTGTCGACGATGTCGCGGCTACGGCGGCCGTGCATATCGGCGACCATGGCCACACCGCATGAGTCGTGCTCGTATGCGGGGTTGTACAGACCACTGGGCCCTGGTCCCACCGGATACCACCTGACCTTCACTATCTTGCCCGAGCTTGCGTGAAGCCGGGTGTGTTGCTGCCTGCTGTGACCAGCGGCATCCGCCGGCTTTCCGGCCAGGCGATCGCGGTGCCTTTCGTGCAGCATTGAACGACGGCCAGTCCCGCTCGCCTTGAGTTGGGAAAAACGATATGACAAACACCGCCTGACATGCCAACTTAGTCAAACCTAACTAACCCGGAGACCAGGCCGTCCCGCGGCCACCGTGCGCTATTCGCACGAGCAGTGAAAGTGCTTGCAGTTCTTGAGTTTTCACGAATACGCCCACACCGGCGCCACAATTCCGCACTAGAGGCAATATCTCATCGATGTTTGCTAGGGTAGCGTCATATCTCGATCAACTGCACTGATACCGGATAGCATATTTGCTCAAAGCCTGGTCAGATTCTTAGGCGCCGCCGTACCCCGCAGATTCACCGACCCCACCGGCCACATCCGACACTTCGGTCGCACAGCGAATTCCCGCGCGCGCCGCGGCCGGCCCGCCGTGTCAAGCTCATCACGATGTCGAATTCAACGACGGCGGAGTATCCGCCGAACACCCCACCAGGCCGGTTCGGGATCACCAACCTGTCTGCCGATGCCGAACGCTGCGCCGCCACCATGCCGGTATCGGGCCTGTGCAACCCGTTCACCGGTGCGCCGAGCCTCGCTCCGCTGGCCGTCCTCGTCGATCACATCGCCGGCTTCGCCAACCACCTGCGCCGCCCCGACGGCCACTGGACGGTCTCCAGCGAGCTGACCATGGAGTTCACCCCGGACGCGCTGGCCGTGATCGCCTCCGACGCGGCCGTCCCGGTGCTCGCGGAGAGCCGGTCGGTGGGCACCGCGACCGCCACGTCGCTGTCCGCCTGTGATCTCAGCCACGGCGGGGTCCAGATCGGGGTGGGCACCGTCCGGACCTTCTACATCGCCGTCTCCGCACCCGCGGCGCCCGCCGGGGAGCCCGTGACCACTTCCGAGCCCGCGCCCGGCGCGCTCGACGCCCTGATGGCCGTCGAGGTGGCCGAGGGCGGCGGCGCCGAGCCGGTGCTCGTGCAGCATGTCCACCCCGCCGTGAACAACACCCTGGGCGCGGTTCATGGCGGCGTCGCCGCGGCGGGCCTGGAACTGGTGGGCGCCGCAGCCCTCAACGCCGACCGGGGTGACGCGCCACTGAACACCGCCTCGCTACGGGTGAACTATCTGCGCCGGCTCATCTCCGGGCCGCGATCCCACTACACCGCAACCGCGTTACACAGCGGGCGCAGCAGTGGCGTGGCCGACGCGCAGGCGTTCGACGCCGACGGCCGTCTGGCCCTGGTCGGGCGACTCACCGCTTACCTCTGACACTCGCCCCGCTCCCCCACTAACATCCGACTGTGCTGGCCTCCCTCGCTGCGTTCGTGCGCAACTCCGGTTACCTGCGCAAGTGGCTCATCCTCGGTATCGCGATCGGCGTCATCGCCGGACTCGGCGCGGTGCTCTTCTATCTCATGCTCGACTACTCAGGCCGCTTCCTGCTCGGCTACCTCGGCGGATACGACGTCCCCACCGCGTCCGGTGACGGCGGGCAACCGGGCTCCGGGCATTTCGAGCGCGCCTGGGCCATCCCGCTGATCACCTTCGGCGGCGCCCTGGTGTCCGCGCTCATCGTCGCGCGGTTCGCCCCCGAGGCGCAGGGCCACGGCACGGACAACGCCATCGAGGCCGTCCATACCGATCCCCGCGCCATCCGGGCCCGCGCCGTCCTGGTGAAGATGGTGTCCAGCGCCCTCACCATCGGCTCCGGCGGTTCGGCCGGGCGAGAGGGACCCACCGCCCAGATCTCCGCGGGCTTCGGTTCGCTGCTGACCCGGCGACTGGACCTCTCCGATGCCGACGGACGGATCGCGGTGTCGCTGGGCATCGGCTCGGGTATCGGTGCGATCTTCGGCGCACCCCTGGGTGGGGCGGTGCTGGCCGCGTCGATCGTCTACCGCGAGGATTTCGATTACCGCTCGCTGGTCCCCGGATTCATCACCTCGGGTACCGCCTATGCGGTGTACGGCAGCATCCTCGGATTCCAGCCGCTGTTCGGCACCGTCGTCACCGGCTACGTGTTCGACCCGGCGCAGCTGGGCTGGTTCGTCCTCATCGGAATCGTCTCCGCGGCAATAGGATACGTCTATGCCCGGGGGTTCTACGGCACCGTGGCACTGACCGGACGGCTACCCGGTGGCATCGTCGTCAAGCCCGCACTGGGCGGCCTCGCGGTGGGCCTGCTGGCACTGCTGGTCCCGCAGATCCTGGGCAGCGGGTACGGCTGGGTGCAACTGGCCGCCGCCGAAGCGACCCTGTCCGCCTTCCCTCTGTGGATCGTGCTGGTGCTGCCCCTGGCCAAGATCCTCGCCACCTCGCTGTCCATCGGCACCGGCGGCTCGGGCGGTATCTTCGGGCCCGGCATCGTCATCGGCGCATTCGTCGGCGCCGCGATCTGGCGGCTCGCGGAGCTGACCGGACTGCCCGGAATCCCGGACGGCCCCGGCGTATTCGTGGTGGTCGCGATGATGGCATGCTTCGGCAGCGTGGCGCACGCACCGCTGGCGGTGATGATCATGGTGGCCGAGATGACCAACTCGTTTGCGGTGCTACCCGGTGCGATGATCACCGTCGGCATCGCCTATCTTCTGATAAGTCGCACCCCGGTGTCGATCTATCGAGCGCAGCGGCTGAACCGCCTCAGCGACAGCGCGATCTAGAAACCGTCTCTAAACAGCCAAGATTCGGACACATTCCCCCTTGCTGGGCGCCTGCTGTGCGACCCTCACGACAGACGTCATGTCCAGCAAAGGAGCTCGTCATGTCAAGACCCACCATGCGCCATCGGCTGGCCGCCGAATTCATCGGAACATTCTGGCTCGTCCTCGGCGGCTGCGGCAGCGCCGTCTTCGCCGCCAAGTTCGTGGCCGGCGACGGCACCTCGCTCGGCATCGGATTCCTCGGCGTTGCACTGGCATTCGGACTCACGGTGCTCACCGGCATCTACGCCTTCGGCACCATCTCCGGCGGTCATTTCAATCCGGCGGTGACTCTCGGCGCGGCCTTGGCCCGGCGGGTGGAATGGTCGGCGCTGCCCTTCTATTGGGTGGCCCAGGTGCTCGGCGGCCTGGTGGCCGGCGGTGTCATCTACTTGGTGGCCAGCGGCCAGCAGGGCTGGAGCGCAACCGGCAACATGGCGGCCAACGGTTACGGGGCGCACTCACCGGGCGGGTTCTCGCTGGTGGCCGTGCTGGTCACCGAGGTTGTCCTGACGGCGATCTTCCTGTTGGTGATCCTCGGCTCCACCGATGACCGGGCCCCGAAAGGCTTCGCCGGTCTTTCCATCGGCCTCACCCTGACGCTGATCCACCTGATCTCCATCCCGATCTCGAACACGTCGGTGAACCCGGCCCGTTCGACGGCGGTGGCGTTCTTCAACGGCGACGGCGCACCCGCCCAGCTGTGGGCGTTCTGGCTGGCGCCGCTGGTGGGCGCGGCCATCGCCGGCGTGGCCTATCCGTTCCTGTTCGGAGTCGCCGAACAACTCGCGGACCGGCCGGATCGCGACAGCGCGCTGGAACGAGCCAACTAGAGCGCCTTCAAGTCGGGAATGGCCTGGCGCGCACCGAATCTCGGATTACGCGCCAGGCCACTGGCCTCGAGTAGGCGCACCACCCGCTGGCGGTGCGGCCGCATCGGCTCGAGCAGCTCGAGCATGGCCGCATCGTCGATGCGGTACCCCAGCAACGTCATACCCACCATGTTGGACAGGTGGTAGTCACCCACCGACACGGCGTCGGCATCGCCGAAGGCGCGTTGCATCGTCTCGGCGGCGGTCCACTCCCCCACGCCGGGCAACGACCGCAAACCCGCCTCGCCACGGCAGCGCTCCAATGCGTCGGCCCGCTGCGCGCAGCCCACGATGGTGCGGGCCCGGCCGGGATCGACATTGGCGCGGTGGAACTCCCAGGACGGAATGCGTCGCCACACCTCGGCCGTCGGCGGCACCCGCATCCCCGACGGCGCCGGGCCCGGCGCCGGGGCACCGTATTTCGTCACCAACAGCCGCCAGGCCCGGAACGCATCCTTGCCCGACACCCGCTGTTCGATGATCGCCGGGATCAGTGCCTCCAGCACCCGCCCGGTCCGACCCAGCCTCAAATGCGGCACCCTGCGGTGCGCCTCGGCGATCGTCGGCTCGGTCGGCGCGAAACCCGACGCGTCGTCATCGGCGCCCAGGTAGGCGGGCAGCCCGTCCAGGAACTCGTCCGCGCCGGCACCCCACGCCTCGCATTCGGCAACGCTGCGGGTGCTGCTGATCCGGGCCGTCACCGGACCGGTGGGCATCAGGCTGGCGCGCCAGATCACGCCGTCCACCACCCGGAAGCAGGGGTCACCGGGCCCGCGGCGCAACGGGAAGAGCGTCAGGCCCGGGCTGACGGGACCGGTGAAGGCCACACTGCTCGTCGGCACCGCTCCAGGTTAGGGGGCCAGGGTGATATCGGCCTTGTCCGGATAGAACGCCACCCGGCCCGCGATCGCGGCCACCGCCGGATAAGGCCGCTCGTAGGTCCAGATGGCATCCGGCACGCCGGCCACGTCGTAGTACCCCGCCTCACCCTTGTACGGGCAGTAGGTCGAGGTGTCGCTGCGGGTCAGCACGCCGGGAACGACATCGGCCAGCGGTATGTACTGGACGGCCGGATAGCTCGACTCCTGCAGGGTCAGCGCATCGTCGGTATCGGCGACGACAGCGCCGTCGACCCGCACCGTGACCTGCCGGCCGGTGGGTGTGATGGTGATGGGGTGCTCCGGGCCTGGCTCGAGCACAAGACGATCGGTCATATGGTGGACAACGTGTGACAGCCGGCCTGTGATTCCCGCCACGCGCCAGGTTTACCATCGACGGCATGGGAACCTCCGCACCGGCCGCTGCGAGCGCCGACGTCACCATCGCCGCCTCACCCGAGGCGGTATACGCGCTGATCACCGACCTGCAGACGATGGCGACGCTGGCCGAGGAGACGCACGCCATGGAGTGGGTCACCGGTAATGCGGCGGCCCCGGGCGCGGTGTTCAAGGGCCACAACCGCAACGGGACGAAGAAGTGGACCACCAAGTGCACCGTGACCGCCGCCGAGCCGGGCCGGACCTTCGCCTTCGACGTGAAGTCCACGGGCCTGCCGATCGCGCACTGGCGGTATGACATCACGGCGACCGACGGCGGGTGCACGGTCACCGAGCAGACCTGGGACCGCAGGCCCGGCTGGTTCAAGCCGCTGGCCGGCCTGGCCACCGGTGTCAGCGACCGCGACACGGCGAATGCCGAACACATCAAGGTCACCTTGGCGCGACTGAAGGCCAAGGCCGAGGGCTGACGCGCCACGGCGCCCGGTGATCACGGGAGCGAGGCCTCAGAACGCGTAGCGGTGGTACTGCGCCATGTACTTCGTCGCCCGGACCCCCGACATCGCCCGGCCCAGCACCCGGAATGCCCACGACACCTGGCGGAAGCTGGCCGTTTCGAACGGGGACTGCCACGCCAGCAGTCGCACGCCGGGCACCGCTGCCACGATCTCGTCGGGCCGGTTGATGCCCCAGTACAGCGTCGCACCCGACCTGCGGACCACCGCGTTGCTCCACTGCGTGCTGATCCCGAACCGGCTGAAGGCGTCGAATTGCAGTTCCCCACTGGGGAAGTGCGCCACGATCCGCCGCAGCAGCGCCACGCCGTCGGCCTCTGTCAGGTACATGGTGAGACCTTCGCCGAGCATCAGCACCGGGCGGTCGCGTGGGACATCGGCCAGCCAGCCGGGGTCGGTCACCGAGGCGGAAACCACCCGATACCCGTCGGCGGCGGGGTAGAGCCGCTCCCGCAGCGCAGCCACCTCGGGATAGTCGATGTCGTACCACAGCACGTCAGGTCCCGGCCCGATCCGGAAGAACCGACTGTCCAGTCCGCATCCCAGATGCAGCACCACGGCGTGCGGGTTCTCGGCGAGGAACTGGCGTGTCCAGTGGTCGAAGTGCGCCGAACGGGTGGTCACCGCAGGGGAATTCCTTGCGGTGATGCTGGTGCGGGACCAGTCGTAGTCGATGCGGTCGACGATCTGTTTGGCCCACCTGTCGTGCAAGATCGAATTCGGCAGGTCGGCATCGAGGGCCTTGGCGTAGAACGTCGCGAGCATGGTCTGCGGGGCCCCACTGAGGTCGACTTCCACGTGGTCGGTCACCACCCGAGGCTAACCCGGGCGCGGTGCCGCGGTGGACGTACTGAACGCCGACCGGCGTGGCGTTCAGCCGGCCTTGCTCTTGTGCCGCGCCGCGCGCAGCCCCACCCAGAACCGCGCCGCCTCCCGAATGGACTGCTCGACAGGTGTTGGCGCCCAGTCGAGTTCGCGTCTGGCCTTGCTGCAGTCGACCGGCGCCTCGGCACGCATCAGCCGCAGCGCGGCCAAGGAGAGTTTCTCGTCGGTGCCTTTCAGCCGGCCCTTCACCGTGCCCAGGGTGGCCAGCAGGTAGGTCACCGGCAGCGGTAGCGAATGGGCCGGGGCGGGCACTCCGGCGGCTTCCGCGGCGATCCGTGCCACCTCGGCATTGCTGATCATCTTTTCCGAGATCAGGTAGCGCTCGCCGACCCGGCCCTTGACGGCGGCCTTGATCAGCGCACGGGCGGCGTCGTTGACCCCGACGGCCTCCAGCTCGATCCCGCTCATCACAAACGGTAGCTTGCCGAACGCGGCGCCGGCGATGATCTCGCCGTGCGGGGTCCGGCCCCAGTCCTTACCGCCGTAGGTGGTGGACACGCACATGGCCACCGCCGGCAGGCCGCGCTCACGGGCATACTGCAACACCAGCCGTTCGGCCTGAACCCGCGACCGCACATAGGGCGTCAGCCCCTTCTCGGAGATGACGTCGGCTTCGGTGGCCACCCGCCCGCGGCGCCGGCCGACCGTGGCATAGCTGCTGGTGAACACGAACTTCTTGAGGCCAGAGGCGATTTCAGGTTCGGTTGCGATATCGAGCACGTGGCGCGTGCCCTCGACGTTGGTCCGGAACAGCGGTGCCGGGTCGCGTAGCCAGCCGCGGGTGTCGACGACGCAGTAGTAGACGACGTCGACTCCCGTCATCGCCGCGCGCAGGGCGTCGTCGTCCCAGATGTCACCGACGAAGCGCGTCACGTCCAGGTCGTCGATCCCGACGGTGTTGGCGCCCTCACGCACCATCACCCGGACCTCCTCGCCGTCCTCGACCAGGGCGCGCACCACGTGCGAACCGAGGTAGCCGTTGCCACCGATCACCAGGGACGTCATCGCCCACCCTTCATGTCCCGCATCCATGCCGCCGCTTCGTCGGGCAGCGTGCCCAGTTCCCCGGCCTTCTTGCACCACTTCATGGCCGCCGACACGAACCGCAGCGGGTTGTAGATGTCCTCCTGGCGCCGCCACAGCCCGTCACCGGCGTAGGTGACGATCGAGATGTTCGTGGCGCTGATGATGGTGCCGTCACCGGGATCGCGCATCGGGTTGTCCAGCTCGCAGATCACCCGGCCGGTCGGCTCATCGATCACCGTCCACAACGACGGGAACGCGGTCATGTAGCTGCCGGGGAAGGACTCCATGGTCTTCCAGATCCACGGCCGCACCTGTTCGCGGCCACGCATGGTGCCCGCCGCATGTTCGATGTACTCGACGTCCTCGGTGTACTGGTCGACCCACGGATCCCAATTCCGCGTCTCGGCGGCGCCGGCGACGGTCCGCTCGAATTGCGCGAAGGCCTCTGCCAGCTCGTCACGGGTGAACAACCTGCTCGTCACATCTCAAACTAGAACACGTTCTAACGACTCTTGTCGAGATTTTCACGAACGACGGGCGCGCACCAGCTTCACGATTCCGTATCCGATCGCGCCGAGGACCGCCGCTGCCGCCAGCCACGGGAGCATCAGCCCGAAGGCCAGCACGACATTCGACACCGCGGCCACCAGCAGGTCCCAGCCGCGTTCCACCTGCCCGAGGAAACCGCGGTACTCCTGCGGTGCGGGGCCTCCGACACGCTCGGCGCGGATCTCCACGTTCACGGTGCTGTAGTCGATCTGGGCACCGAGTGCGGCACGCTGCGCGCGCAGGCTGTCCAGATCCGCCTGCCGCTGCGACAGCGCGTCCTCGGCCTTGATCAGCGCCTCCGGATCCTTGGCATCGCGCATGATGCCCAGCAGCCGGTCCACCGAGGTCTGCAGTGCGGTGATGCGCGCATCCAGGTCAACCCGCTGTGCGGTCACGTCGTCGGAGCTGATCTGCATGCTGTCCACGGTGCCGAGCTTCTTGATATCGCCCAGCGCCGCATCGAGTTTCGCTGCGGGCACCCGCAGCACCAACGAGATGTGCGCCCGCCCGGTCCCCGAACCGGCGTCCTCGGACCGGTTGTCGACGCGGCCACCCGCCGCGGTCGCGATGTCGGCGGCCTTGTCGGCCGTGGCGGGCACATCGGCGGCGGTCATCGTCACGGTCGCCGTTTTGATGATGTCGCGTTTCACGTCCGGTGCCGGCTCACCGGGCGGCGCCAACGGCGGGCCGCCGCCGGCATCGGAGAGTTTGGACTGCGGGGCTCCGGCCGCATCCGGTGCGGTGTGGTCACGCACCGGGGATCCGCCGGCACATCCGGTGAGCGCCACCAGGAGAAGAACCAGGGCGAGGGCCTTTGCCATAGATCGAATGTACCGATTAGCTGTGAACTTCCTTCAGATCACGCTTGGGACGGCTCGCCCTACCCGGCGACGGCACCCCACGAATCCGGGCGCGCACCGGCGTAGCGGCCGGGTGTCACGCCGTACCGGCCGTGGAATTCCTTGATGAAGTGCGACACGCTGGTATACCCGACCTCACGGGATACCGCCGTCACCCCGACTTGCCCGCCATCCAGGAGCCGCCGGGCGTGATCGAGCCGCTTTTCCTTCACATACTGATACGGCGACTGCGCCGTCAGGTCCCGAAACGCCCGGGAGAAGGCCGACGGGCTCAGACACGCCTGCGCAGCCAGCGTGTCCACCCTCAGCGGTTCTGCCAGATTCGCCGAAATGTAGCTCAACGCCGACCCGATCGGACTCCTGATCGTCTGGGCGGCGGCCAGTTCCACCAGCGTGACCCGCTGCTCGCGCTGCAGCACCCGATACACCAACTCCTGCAGGCACAACGGTGCCAGGACTCGACGGTCATCGGCGGACGCCAGCGCGCCGAGAAAGCGTGCCACCGTGTACGACATCTCGGTGTCGAGAGGTGAGACCCCGCGCGGGCCCAGGTCGTTGGCCTGCGCACAACCACGCACGTTCTCGCCCACCGCGCGAACCAGTTGCGGCTCGATCTGCAAGACCAGACACCACGCCGGACGAGGGACCGAGGCCGCCACGACACCGCACCCGGTGTCGCGACGGTCGCCGAGCACCAAGTAGCACATCTCGTCCGGCGCCCGGGTCGCCGGAATGATGACGGCGAGCGCGAGACGGTCGATGTCATCGAAGCCCGGGCGCGTGGGCCGGGTGAAGCGATACGTCGTCAGACCCGGCCATGCGCCGGAATTGGCTCCCTCATGCCGGGCGAGTTTGCTCAGTTCGGACACCAGCGCCGACGCCGCCGCGCGCTCGGAAACGGCCACTACCGGGGGTCTCCAGAAAACCCCTTTTCGGCGAGCCAACTCAATGCGACGTCGGCGACCTCCCGCCAGCGGTGATCCACCGTCAGGGAATGTCCGGCTCCGTCGAACCGGTGAAAGTCGGTCACGGCAGAGGATCTCGCGTACTGCTTGTACGTGGCTTGGGCGCTCACGAACGGCACGGTGTGGTCGATGGTGCCGCCCGTGATCAGCAGTGGGCCCCTGGTCGAGTTCTCGACGTCGACCTTGGCGGGCGAGTGCGGCGAGAAGTTTGCGATCGCCGCCTCGAACAGCGGCTTACCCGGCGACGGGATGGACCATCGTTCCCAGAGGGCATCCGACTCCTCGGCGTCCAGTCCATTGCCGAAGCCGTAGCGAAACTGGTTGCGGGTCAGGGCTTTCACCCGACCCCGGTTACGCGGATTGCTCAGCACCGGGAACGCGGATCGCAGCTGGGCCGGCGGTAACGGCTTGACGCCCTTGATCGGCGCGGGATCGATCGCCACCGCCGCGGCGACCTTTCCCCGTCCGAGCAGCTTCTGGGCGATCAAACCGCCGAACGAATGCCCGATCGCAATCGGCGGGGTGTCGAACTGCTCGATCACCGCGGTGAAATGCTCGGTGAGTGCTTCGATGCCGTAACCGGCTTGGGCATCGGGGTTTTCGCGGGACTCGGCCGCCGACTCACCTTCTCCGAGCCAGCGCGGCGCAATGCCGCGATATCCGTGGGTCTCGACATGGGCGATCCACGGTTGCCACGCCGTGTACGAGATCCACAACCCGTGGATGAAGACGATAGCTGCCATGCGTGGGCTTTCAGTCGAACACGATGACAGCGCGGCCGACGATGTCACCGCGCCCCAGTGCTTCGAGGTTGGCGTTGACGTCCTCGAGTTTCACCGGCACCACGTTGTGCTTGATCAAGCCCTGTCCAGCCAGAGTGAGCACGTCCCGTAGATCGTTGTAGTTTCCCCAGAACGACCCGAAGTAGGACTTCTCCCCGCTCACGAACGGAAAGAGCGGCAACTCCACGCGTTGTCCCATCAGACCCACCTGGCAGAGGGCGCCTTCGGTGGCCAGGATGGCGGCCGCCAGACCGAGCGAATCCGGAGATCCCGCGCAGTCGAGCACGGCATCCACCGTGCGCCGTCCGGTGAGGTCTTCGAGCTCGTCCTGGACACCGTCGGCCGTCTTGTCGCGCACGTTGATGGTGTGATCTGCTCCGTTTTCCATGGCAACGGACAACTTTTCGGCATTGCGGGCGAACCCCAGAACGGTGGCGCCGGCGCCGAGAAGCCGCGCGTACTGCACCCCGTAGGCACCCAGACCGCCGATGCCGTTGATGACGACGGTCCGGCCTGGACCCAGCTTGCCGGCATCGCGGAGCTTCTTCATTCCGCGGTAGGGAGTCAGCCCGGCGTCGGTCAGCGGTGCCAGATACTCAGCTGGCAGCCCGGTGTCGGCGACGGGTATGACGTGGTCGAACGGTGCGACCATGTATTCGGCGAAACCGCCGTTCGGCCCGAATCCGGCGAGTTGTCCACCACTGCAGAGCTGTTGGTTGCCTTCATGACATTGCCGGCAGGTGCCGTCGCCCCATTGCGCATCGACGACCACCAGATCGCCCTCGGACAGTCCCGCGGATTTCGGCACGCCGGCACCCAGAGCCGCCACGGTGCCGGCGACCTCGTGCCCCGGGATGAACGGCAGATCGACGGGCAGGCCGTGTCGGAAGTAGCCGTCCAGGAGCTGATAGTCGCTGCGGCACATACCTGCCGCGGCGACCTTGAGCAACACCTGGTTCGGTCCGGCTTCGGGGACCGGTACTTCGTCCAGTTCCAAAGGCTCATTGAAGTGGTGGATTCGTGCCGCGCGCATCTGCATGGTCTGCACCTCTGCGTTCGTCTCAATGTCCACCGAAAGGTATCCGGACGGTGTTGACGACTTGTGGATGCTTAGTTGATCGCCGGCCCACTCAGCCGATTTCGGCCAGGAACCGGTCGACACGCTGCACGAACAGGCGGGCTTCGCTCTCGTCGGACAGCGTGCGGGCGACCGTCGCGGCGGCTCGCACCTCCACCATCGGTTTGCCGCGCGCGTGCAGCAGCCGGGCACGCAGCAGCAGAACCAGGCCCTCCGGGTAGCGCTGCCCGAAGGTGTCGAGGTAGAACTCCGCCCGGTCCAGCGCCGCGGCGGCATCGTCCAGCGATCCGGCCGTCAAGTACATCTCGCCGAGGAGCGCGTACCAGGTGGCCACACACGAACGTGGGGGATCAAGGAGGTTCGCGGCGATGAGCCGTTGAGCTTCGGAGATCGCGGCTGCGGCAGCGGCCGGGTCGTTCGCGGTCACCGCCCGCGCCCAGCATCCGGCCAGTCGTTGATAGGTCCCCAGGAAGACGAACGAGAACCCCGGATCCACGGTGGTACCGCGCTCCGCGCTCAACAGGGCCCACGCCGGATCGCCCACGATGGTCGCGATCCGGCCTGCCATCGTGGCCCATATCGTCACCCGATAGGGATGGTCACCTGCTACCGATTCCAGGGTGTCGAGAAGGTCCCGCGCTGCGGGGACATCGCCGTGCAGCGCGGTGATCTCCGCGAGCATGCCCAGCATCAGCAGCTCGAGATCCCCGCGCACCGGGTCCTCCTCGGGTCGCTCGAGCCCGCCCAGCAGCGAACTCTCGGTCTGGCTCAGATAGCGGTAGGCCTCGCCGATGTTGCTGACATCCCATTGGTGAAGGCCCCACGCCTGCAGACCGTATGTGCGCACCATCGGTTCCGAGGACGCGTAACCCTGATCCAGCAGACGCCGGGCAAGCGGCCCGCTGCGATCGAGCTCGAGCGCTTGTTGATGTGCACTCCAGCGCGAGAAGAGAAAGGCCGCCGCCTCGACCTCGCGGCCCAGCCCACGCGCCAATTGCTCTGCGCGCTCGAACAAGTCGACGGCCGCGGTGCCGTACATCGAACGCATTCCGACCACCGCCGTCAGCTGCGCCAGCGCCGAGAGTTCGAGCTCCGCGAGGCCGGCCTCGCGCGCGATGTGCACGGCGGACCGCAGCTGACGCTCGGCGGCCTCGAGTGCCGATTTCGCCGCCGCGCAGCCGCCCGCACGCGCCAACGCCTCAGCGGTGCGCGCCGCGTCGGCAAGCGGGCCGGCTGACCACAGGTGGTAGGCCAGCCGTTCCGCGATGGTCTCGTCGTCGGCATCGCTGTCCTCCAGCGCGTCGGCGATTCGCAAGTGCAGCATGGTCGCTCGTCCCGGCGGTGTGCTCGCCGCCACCGACTCTCGGACCAGATCGTGGGTGTACCGGAACGAGTGCGGGTCATCGGGTGCGGACTCGAGCAGTCCGAGGGCCCGTAAGGGTTCGAGCCTCGCCAAACAGTCCGGGATATCGACACCGGCCACGGCGGCGAGCAGGCCGATGCCCACACCGCGCCCCAGTAGTGCCGCGATCTGCAACAGCAGGATGAGGTCGTCGTCGAGCCGGGACATCCGGTCCCGCACCACATCCCGGACGGTCGCAGGCACGCCGCGATGCGCTGCCGTGTCCTCGGCGAAGACGCCCCCGTCGTTGAGGAACCGGGATAGTTCACGCACGAAAAAGGGGTTGCCCGCGGTGCGCGCATGGATGTCCCGCGCGGATCGGGTACTGGGTTCGTGCCCGGTCTCACGGCGGACGAGTTCGGCGACTTCGGCGAGGTTGAGCGGACCGAGCGCGATCCGGCGGTGGCCCGGAACCCGGCTGGCGGCGGCCAGCACCCGGGCCAACTCGGTGCCGGGTGACGGCGCGCGGTCGCGCAGGGCGCCGACGACCACGGCGCCGCCCGGCAATCGTGCCGCCAAGTGGGTGAACAACTGCAACGAGGCGATATCGGCCCAGTGCAGATCATCGATCACGATCAGCAGTGGCCGCTGCGCCGATACCTCGCCGACGAGGGCGACGACCTCCTCGAACAGCCGGAACTGGGCGCCGGTGTCCACCAACGCGGCGCCGGCCAGCACGATGTCGCGGGGCTCGGTGAGCCGGCCGAGGTCTCCGGTGCGCCACTTCTGCGCGAGCGCGGCAGGCAGTGAGCGCAGCACGCCGTTCACGACCTGCAGCCATGGCCACATCGACGGCGTTCCGTCGCCTTCCAGGCAGCGCCCCCAGACGATCGCGGCGTCGCCCGCTCCGGCCTCGTCGGCGATCTCCTGCAGCAGGCGGGTTTTGCCCACCCCCGGCTCACCTTCCACGACCACCAGACCGGTACGTCCGTGGACGGCCGCGTGCACTGCCTGCCGCAGCAAGGCGAGTTCGTCGCGGCGACCCACCAGACCGCTGAAGGGTTCCGTCGGTCCGCGTTCCGCGGTGCGCAACGTCGCGTTCAGCACTCGCCGATGGGCATCCTCCAGGGCGGGTCCCGGGTCGAGTCCGAGTTCCTCGGCCAGGCGGGTCCGCACGGCGCGAAACGCCGACAACGCCTCGACCTGTCGCCCGGCAGCTCCCAGCAGTGCGATCAGGGCGGCCTGCACGGGTTCGTGCAGCGGAGCCAGCACTGCTGCCCGGCGCACCGCAGCGAGGACGTGTTCGGGTCGACCCACCTGTACCGCGAGATCCGCCGCGACGGTGCATACCGAGAAGAACTCGTCGTCCAGGCCGGCGAAGATCGGTATCGCTGCCGGTGCCGGGTGCAGTCCTGCCCCCGCCGGCCCGGTCCACAGTCGCAGCGCCGCCGCGTAGAGATCGAGTGCGCGGTCAAGGTGGTGCTGCGAGAGAGCCGCGTCGGCGGCTGTCGTGAGGTCGCGGAAGCCGAGCAGATCCAGCTCGCTCGCGTCAGCGGTGAACACATAGCCGTTGCCCCGCCGCAGCAGATGGGATCCGGCTTTGCGCGCGGGAAGACTGGGTTCGATCAGCCGCCGCAGCGCACCGATGTACTTGTGGAGCACATTGAGGGCGCTGACGGGTGCGTCCTCTCCCCACAGCAGGTCGACCAGTTCTGAGGTGCTGCTGACCCGCCCCACCCGCGCCAACAACAGCGCGAGGAGGTATCCCTGCTGCCGCGGACCCGCATCCAGCTCGACGTCGTCACGCCAGACCCGTAACGGCCCGAGAATCTGCAGGCGCAAGGTACTGGCGGAGGCCGACTCGCCGCCGCCGTGATCATCGACTGGACCGTTCGGCACAGTCCGTCCACCGTTTCGGGATCGTTGAACGGCCACACAGCCTGCTCAGTTGCCAGTTGAGTTTACTGCGAAGTTGCTGTCCTGGTGCTGCGTCCGTGCTGTCCCCCGGTATGACGCATTCCCGTCGAGGTGTAGCGGGCATCGGCTTTCCGCTCGCGTGGGCCTGTACCCCAGCCGGGACGGCAGCCCACAATCATCGGTATGAGTGCAAGCAACGACGCCACTTTCAGCGGCGTCCACCATGTGTCGTTGACCGTCACCGATCTCACGGCAAGCATCGAGTGGTACCAGCGGGTGTTTCAGACCCAGCGATTGGACATCACGATCCCGCACTACGGGCGAGAGGAGACGGGGTACAGCGTGCTGTTACCCGAGCCTCGATCCGGATTGATCTTCGGGCTGCACACCAACACCGGCAATCGGGGTGAACCGTTCGACGAGGCTCGAACCGGCTTGGATCACGTGTCGTTCGGGGTGTCCGGTCGGGCAGCGCTGGAAGCCTGGGTCGCCTGGCTGGATGAACTCGGAGTCGAGCACACCGGCATCGTGGACGAGGTGGACCCGATCCGGTACTCGACGGTGGTGTTCCGCGACCCGGACAACATCCAGCTCGAACTCATTGCGATGGACTGACGCGTACCGCCCGATCGTGATCATCTCCGAATGGGCTACTGCCGGAGAGGAATACGATACTCACTCGCGGGTCCAGTGCGGCATTCTCGACCCGTGAGCGTTCCCTATGTCCTGTTCGTCGTGACGAACGCGGCCGTGATCGGCCCGAACAATCGTGCAACGGGTTTCTTCTTCCCCGAGGTGGCCCATCCCTACGAGGTGCTGAACCGGCACGGGGTGGCAGTCGAATTCTGCTCCCCGCAAGGCGGCCGACCCCCCGAAGACGGGTTCGACGCCGCCGACCCGACGCAGACCGAGTTCCTGGACACCAAGGCCTACCGCCGGTTGGGCCGAAGCCGCAAACTGTCCGAGGTCGACGTGCTCGACTACGACGCGGTCTTCATTCCGGGCGGGTTGGGACCGATGGTGGACATCACCGGCAATCCGGAGGTCCAGGACACCGTCCTGCGCGCGTGGAACGCGGGATTGATCGTGTCCGCGGTCTGCCACGGGCCGTCCGCATTCCTGGGTGTCGTACTCGACGACGGGTCGCCGCTGGTGCGTGGTCGCCACCTCACGTCCTTCTCGGCCGCCGAGGAGGACGGCTATGCCGACAAGGATGTTCCGTTCGATCTCGAGGCGGCCTTGCGTGCGGAGGGCGCCCTGTATCAGGCGACCGACCCCTGGCAGCCGAAGCTCGTGGTGGACGGCCGCCTGATCACCGGCCAGAATCCGCAATCGGGCACGCTGGTCGGTGAGGCGCTGGCCGAAGCGCTCGGGAAGCGCTGATGGGATCGACCGATCCTGTTGTCGTGGTGGCCCATTGGCAGACGACCGAGACCGAACTGGGCACAGTGCTGGCACATATCGCCGCGCTCCGGCCCCAGGCACTGGCCGAGCCCGGGTGCCTCGGCTATCAGGCGTTCCAGAGCGTGGACGACCCCACCCATCTGCTGCTCGTCGAGCATTACCGTGACGCGGCCGCCCTCGACGAGCACCTGGCCTCCCGGCACTATCAGGAGCTGGCGGTGGAACGCGTCCGCCCACTGCTCACCGACAGGCAGGTCGAACTTCTGCAACCGCGGAAAACCACCTGAGGCCGCACAGGCGGCCATAGGGTGACCGCATGTGGATCCGGCCGGTCCTGGCCGTCGCACTGCTCGCCATCGCCGTCGGCGCGGGGCCACCCGCCGCCGCCGACACCTCGCGCCTGGTGCCCATCGGCGACGGGCGCTCCCTGTTCCTGGACTGCCAGGGATCCGGCGCGCCAACGGTGTTCGTCATCCCCGGCAAGGGCAGTTACGCGCAGGCCTGGAACGCCGCCATCGCGCCCGACGACCCGGCCCGGGCGTCCCCGTACGACCTGATCGAGGAGGCCGAGCCCGAACTGACCCCGATCTCGGCGCAGCCGCTGGTCGCCAGGACCACCCGGATCTGCACCTACGATCGCCCCGGCACCCGCCCGGACGGCCACGACCGCTCCACCGCGGTAGCCCAACCGCACCATGTCCGCGACGATGTCGACGACGCCGTGAAACTCATTGCCGCGGCACACCTTCCGACGCCCATGGTGTTCGTCGCGCACTCCTATGGCGCGCTGATCCTGGATCTGCTGGCCCGCACCCATCCCGAACTGGTCAGCGGGATGGTGTTCTCCGAGCCGACATCGGAGTTCCTGATGGCGCTGGGCCGGCCGGATCAGAACGCCGCCTTCGACCGCGACGGCATGGTGATCGACCCGCAGAGCCCCGAAGCGATCCTGGCCAATGACGCCTTCGCGCAGATCGCCGCGGCACCTCCCCTGCCCCGGGTGCCCGCCATCGTGCTCAGTGCGGACAAGTTCGCGCCACCCTGGGCGCTCACACCGGACAATTACACGCAGGCGCAGATACACGCCGCCAACGATCTGCTGGCGGCCGCGCTGGGCACCACCGATGTGATCATCCCCGGCACCGGCCACAACCAGATGCTGTATCAGCCGCAGGCCGTCGCCGACCAGATCGCCGGCGTCGTCGCGCGGGTCCGCGACGGGAACTAACCGCACGTCAACGGGGTTATCACTACGTGACGTACAACAAGAATCCCGGGGCAGTCGACGCCCTGACCCCGGAGCAGTACCGGGTCACCCAGCGCGACGGCACGGAACGGCCCTTCACCGGTGAGTATTGGGACAACCACGAACCGGGTATCTACGTCGATGTGGTGTCAGGCGAGCCACTGTTCGCCTCGACCGACAAGTTCGACAGCGGTAGCGGCTGGCCCAGTTTCACCAAACCGATCGACGGCTCGAACGTGGTGGAGAAGCGCGACTTCTCGCACCTGATGATCAGAACCGAAGTGCGGTCGGCGAACGCCGACAGCCACCTCGGCCACCTGTTCACCGACGGGCCCCGCGACCGGGGAGGCTTGCGCTACTGCATCAACTCGGCTTCGCTGAGATTCATCCACCTCGACGACCTCGAGGCGCAGGGGTACGGCGAGTACCGGGCCCTTTTCCCGACACAGGAGGACAAGTGAGCAACAAGAAGGCGATTCTGGCCGGCGGCTGCTTCTGGGGCATGCAGGACCTGATCCGCAAGCAGCCCGGTGTGGTGTCCACCCGGGTCGGCTACACGGGCGGCCGAAACGACCACCCGACCTACCGCAACCACCCCGGCCACGCCGAGGCGATCGAGATCATCTACGACCCGGCGCTGACCGACTACCGGGCGCTGCTGGAGTTCTTCTTCCAGATCCACGACCCGTCCACGAAGGACCGGCAGGGCAATGACATCGGCAGCAGCTACCGGTCGGCGATCTTCTACGTCGACGATGAGCAGAAGCAGGTGGCGCTGGACACCATCGCCGATGTGGACGCCTCCGGCCTGTGGCCCGGCAAGGTGGTGACCGAAGTGGTGCCCGAGGCCGACTTCTGGCAGGCCGAACCGGAGCATCAGGACTATCTGGTGCGCTACCCGTCGGGCTACACCTGCCACTTCCCGCGACCGGGCTGGAAGCTGCCCAGGCGGGCCGACGCTAGCGCCTAGCCAGCGTCACCCGGCCGCCGCGCTTGGGCGTGAAGGCCACTCCTCGCGAGTGCACCTTCTCCCCCGGCGCGGTGGTCGTGGTGAGGGTGAAGTGCCGCAACACCGTTCGCAGCACGATGTCCATCTCTACATTCGCGAACACGGCGCCGACGCACCGGCGGGTGCCACCGCCGTAGGCCGCCCAGGCCAGCGGCGGCCGGGTCCCCATGAAGCGCTCGGGATCGAATCGGTCGGCGTCCGCGAACTCGCGCTGGTGCAGCTGCGAGAGGCTGACCATGATCGAATGCCCTTGCGGGACAACCCATTCACCCATCTCGAAGGTCGGCGAATGGACATGTCTACCCGCGAAGTCGATGACGGTGCGGTTGCGCTGGGTCTCCAGGATGACGGCCTGCCGGTACTCGTTAGCGCCATGATCTCCCGTCGCTTCGCTCGCCCCGCCCCTGTCCGCCTCGTCGACCAGCCGGGCCAGCACCTGCGGATGCCGGCTGATCCGCTCGAACACCCAGGCCAGAGTGGAGGCCGTGGTCTCGTGTCCGGCGGCCAGCAACGTCAGGAGTTCGTCGGCGATGTCCTGGCGTGACATCGCGGTTCCGTCCTCGTAGGTGCTGCGCAGCAACAAGGCCAGCACATCGTCGCGATCGGCCAAACCGGGATCCGCGCGCACCTCGTCGATCAGCCGGCCCACCACCATGTCGTACCGGCGGCGGTACTCGGCCAACCGCCCCCACGGGCTCAGCCGCCCGTAATCGCGCTTCGGACTGGGCATCGTGGCCACCCGGGAGCCCAGCGTCACCCACGGCGGGATGATCCGGCGCAGTTCGTCCAGGTGCGCGCCATCGGCGCCGAACACCGCCCGCAGGATCGCGTTCAAGGTGATCCGCATCATCGGCTCGAGCGTCGGGAACTCCTGCCCGACGGGCCAGTCGGCCGCCTCGCGCAACGTTTCCTCTTCGAAGATCCGCTCGTAGTTCTTGATGCTCTTGCCGTGAAACGGCGGGGTCAGCAGCTTGCGGCGGCGCCGGTGTTCGGCCCGGTCCAGCGCGAACACCGAGCCGGGGCCGAGCACCCGGGACAGATTCGGCTGGATGTTGCCGACATCGTCGGTGTGGGCGGTGAAAAGCTGCTTGGCCAGGTGTGGGTCGGCGACGATCACGGTCTGGCCGAACACCGGCAGGCTGATGGTGATCGCGGGGCCGTACCGGCGAACCAGCATCTCGGTCATCGGCCGGCGGAACAGGGCGAAGGCGATGCCCTGCAGCGAGCGGGCGGTGCGCGGGCCGGGCGGCAGATGCGCCGCGCGGACGGAAGCGGGCTGCTCCGAAGTCTTCAAGGCCGTCTCAGTCATGCGCACTCCAGACCCGTACGTTGGTACTACTGTGTACCAATGGCGTGAGCGTCACGGTACTCCGCGGTACCGATGGGGCGCAAGAGCCTCCGGTAGGACATTCGAGGGCGCGCAGCGGCCCCGTGCTCGAGTTTCAGCCCAGGATCAGCCGCGCCGAACGCTCCAGGCGCGGCGCGATATCGGCATAGGAGACGTAGCCCATGCCGGCGCGGACCAGGGCACCCGAATAGAGCAGCTCCAGCGTCTCGATGACGGCGATATCGGTTCCGGGACCGAGCGCGGCCATCAGCCGCTCCCGGATGTCGAGGCCGATGCGTTGGCGCAACACCTCGACATCGGCATCGCGGGCCAGGAGGGCACTGGTGACGGCACCGGCGAACTCGGGTTCGTCGGCCACCAGCAGCGCGATGTGACGCAGCACCCCGATCGCCCTGGCCGCCGCGTCGCCGTCACCGGGCTCAGTGGGTGGCGACGCCGCGAGCCGGCGCCAGAACACCTCTGCGACAAGGTGCTCCTTCGAGGAGAAGTAGGTGTAGGCGGTGGCCGCTCCCACGCCCGCATCCGCGGCCACCCGGCGCACGGTCAGTGCGCCGAATCCTTCGCGGTTGAGCAGTCCGATCGCGGCGTTGCCAAGGCGCTCGACGGTATCGGCCTGCTTGGCGCTCAGACGCCGCCGAGTCGACTCCACAGCCGCGTCGGACACGTGTCTGGACGCTACTACAACGACCCGGTACCAGCAACGGTAGGTTGACTGCCATGAGTGCAGCCGACATCGCCCTGCCCCCCGACGCCGCGCGGCTCTTCGAGTTCGCCGAGACCGTCATCGGCTTCATGCCCGCCGACGAGGGCCGGGCGCTGTACGACGCGGCCGTGCACTACCTCTGCGGTGGCATCGGCGTCGAGATCGGCACCTACTGCGGCAAGTCGACGGTGTTGCTCGGGGCCGCCGCCCGCCAGGTCGGCGGCGTCATCTACACCGTCGACCACCACCACGGCTCCGAGGAACACCAGCCCGGCTGGGAGTACCACGACACCACCCTGGTCGACCCGGTCACCGGACGTTTCGACACCCTGCCCACGCTGCGGCACACCCTGGACCTGGCCGGCCTCGAAGACAGCGTCATCCCGATCGTCGGCAAGTCCCCGACCGTGGCGCAGGTGTGGCGAACGCCGTTGCAATTCCTGTTCATCGACGGCGGCCACACCGAGGAACATGCCCAGCGCGACTACGACGGGTGGGCCAAATGGGTCGCCCCCGGCGGCGCCCTGGTGATCCACGATGTCTTCCCCGACCCGAATGACGGCGGCCAAGCGCCGTATCACATCTACCGTCGCGCAATCGATTCCGGTGACTTCCGCGAGGTCTCCGTGACCAGCTCACTGCGGCTTCTGGAGCGCGCAAGCTAGACGAACGGACGCCTGCCGTCCACCCGTTCGACGTTTCGGCCCTCTATCGTGCGCGGCGCCATGACCGCACACCCGCACCTGCCTCCCGGTCCGCCGCTGCCGCGCGCGGTGCAGGGCGCACTCGGCGTCGCCGACCGGATTCGCGCACTGCAGATCCTGCGTTCGCGATACGGCTCGGCTTTCTCGATCGACCTGCCGATCTTCGGTCACCTGGTGGTGCTCAGCGATCCCGGCCAGGTGCGCGAGCTGTTCCGGTGCGGTCCCGCGGTGGTCGACACGACCGAGGCCAATCTGGGCCGCGTGATGGGCCCCCATTCATTGTTCGCACTGACCGGTGACCGGCACCTCGCCCGGCGCAAACTGCTCACACCGCCGTTCCACGGCCGCCGGCTGACGGCCTTCGAGCAGATCGCCGAACAGGAGACACTTCGCGAGGCCGCGAACTGGCCGGTGGCACAGGAGTTCCCGATACTGCCGTCGATGATGCGTATCACGTTGAACGTCATCCTGCGGGCGGTGTTCGGAGCCGACGGCCAGGAGTTGCAGCAGCTGCGCGCGGTGCTGCCACCGGCGATCCGGCTGGGCTCGGCGTTGTCACTCATCCCTGTACCGCAATGGGATTGGGGACGCTGGAGCCCGTGGGGCCGGATATACCGATACCGCCGCGAGTACGACGCCATCGTGGACCGGCTGATCGACAAAGCGCTGGCCGATCCCGCATTGGGCGATCGCGACGACGTACTGGCCACGCTGCTGCAGAGCAGATACGAAGACGGCAGCCCGATGGCCCGGGCCGAGATCGCCGATGAACTCCTCACGATGCTCGCGGCCGGCCACGAGACCACGGCCACCACCCTGGCCTGGGCGGTGGAACGGCTGCAACGGCACCCCGCCTTACTGGCCCGGCTCACCGCCGAACTGGACCGGGGCGCGACGGATCTGCTCGATGCCACCATCCTCGAGGTACTGCGGGCCCGGCCCGTCATCGATGTCACCTTCCGGCAGGTGAAAAGCCCTGTGCTGCAGCTCGGCCCGTGGCGGCTACCGCAGGGCCAGACGATCGCCGCCGGTATCGGACTGCTGCACTCGGACCCGACGGTGTTCCCCGACCCGCATCGGTTCGACCCGGACCGCTTCCTGCACCGGCCACCCACCGCGGGCGAGTGGATGCCCTACGGGGGTGGGGTCCGGCGCTGTATCGGCGCCGCATTCGCGACGATGGAGATGCGGGTAGTGTTGCGCACGCTGTTGCGCGAACACACCCTCGCGACCACGACCACACCGGGTGAACGGTGCCGGTCCCGCGGGGTGGCGATCGCGCCGGCGCGGGGCGCCCGGGTACGGCTCGACCGGCGGACCTAGCGGCCCGAAGCCGCGCAGACGCAGTCGAACTCGTCCTCCAGCCCACGCGGCAACCCGGCACCGCGGAAGATACCGCTGGCCGGGCTGGTCGAGGACAACGCGTCGGCGGCCAGGATCATCGCCGCACCGGTCCAGGTGGTGCGCTCCTCGGGCCAGCGCTTGCCGTCGGCGAACACCAGCCCCGTCCAGTACGAGCCGTCAGTCTCACGCAGGTGCTGCATGGCGGCGAACTGCTGGTGTGCCCGCGACCGGTCGCCGATCGCATCCAGCGCCATCACCAGCTCGCAGGTTTCCGCACCGGTGACCCACGGCCGATGGTCCACGCACCGGATGCCCAGGCCGTCGACCACGAAGTCATCCCAGCGGTCCTCGATCCGGGCCCGCGCGGCGGCACCGCGCACCGCTCCGCCCAGTATCGGGTAGTACCACTCCATCGCGTGAGTGTCTTTCGGACTGAACGCATCCGGGTGCTCGGCGATCGCATGGCCGAGCCGGCCGACGGCCACCTCCCATTCGGGCTGAGGTTCGTCGAGATAGTTCGCCAGCGCCAGCGCACACCTGATGCTGTGGTAGATGCTCGCGCACCCGGTCAGCAAGGCCTCGTCCATCATCCCGGCATCGCTTCTGGCCCAGCTGATCTGGCCGCCGGGCAGCTGCATACTGAGCACCAGCTCGATCGCCCGGCTGACCGTCGGCCACATCCGCAGCGCAAAGCGCCGGTCCCCGGTGATCAGCACGTGGTGCCAGACTCCGGTGGCGATGTAGGCGCAGAAGTTGCTGTCGGTGTTGGCATCCTCGATGGCACCGTTACGCGTTTGGATCGGCCATGACCCGTCGGCCCGTTGGGTGCTGCGGCACCAGTCGAATCCGGCCCGAGCCGGCTCGAGAAGACCTGCGACCGTCAGCGCCATCAGGTTCTCGACGTGATCCCACGGGTCGGTGTGACCGCCCACGGACCACGGCACGGCACCGTCGGATTCCTGGGTGTCGGCGATGGACTGAGCCGTCTGCAGGCACTGCAGCGGCGTCAATACACCTGACACACCGGGAATCTCGTGGTGGCGCATGGTGTCCTACGCAGCCGGCTTGGCGAAGTAGAGCGCCACACTCTTGCCGATCAGCGGGTTCAGCACGTCCTCGGCGGTGCGCGTCAGCCACGGCCGGCTCATCATGTCCCACACCAGCAGCTTGTGATAGGCGGTGACCGCGGGATGCTTCGGTTTATCCACGCCGACAGCGCATTTCAGCCACCAGAACGGGGCGTGCAGCGCGTGTGCGTGATGCGCGTGGACGAACTTCACCCCGCGGGGGGTGATCTTGTCGCGCAACTCGTCGGCACGATAGATGCGGATGTGTCCGCCCTCGTTCGCGTGGTACTCGTCCGACAGCAGCCAGCACACCTTCTCCGGCAGCCACCGCGGTACCGTGACCGCGAGCTTGCCGCCCGGCTTGAGCACCCGCACCAGTTCGGCGATCGCCGCGTCATCGGCGGGCACGTGTTCCAGGATTTCCGAAGCGATGACAACATCGAAGGTGCCGTCGGCGTAGGGCAGATCCAGGGCGTCGCCCTTGACCGCTTCCGCACGGGCCCCGGCCGGAGCCTCGCCCTGTTCCTTCATCGCGGTCAAGATGGCATCGACGTCGTTGAGATCCTCGACGCTCTGGTCGAAGGCGATGACGTCGGCGCCGCGCCGGTAGGCCTCGAACGAGTGCCGGCCGGCACCGCAGCCCACGTCGATCACCGAGGTGCCGGGTCCGACACCCAGGCGGTCATAGTCGACGGTCAGCACGACGTCATCCTCTCGCGGTCCTCTCGATTGCCTTCTCGTACACCGAAACTGTTTGTGCGGCAACCGATTCCCAACTGAACACGGCCAGGGCCCGCTGGCGTCCGGCCGCGCCGAGCTTGCGGCGTTGCGCCGGGGAGTCCAACAGCTCGCCGAGCACGGCAGTCAGTCGATCGATATTGCCCGGCGGCACCAGGCGGGCGCATTCACCTTCGGCGCCCAGCACTTCGGGCAGCGCTCCCGCGCGGCTCGCCACGATGGGCGTGCCGCTGGCCATCGCCTCCACGGCCGGCAGCGAGAATCCCTCGTAAAGCGAAGGAATACAAGCGATCTCAGCCGAGGCCAGCAAGCGGGCCAACTCCTCGTCGGGCAGGCCCGACGAGCTGTGCACGATATCGGAGATGCCGAGTTCGGCGATCAACTTCTCGGTGGGTCCGTTGGGCTCGAGCTTGGACACCAGCTGCACGTCCAGATTATGGTGAGCGCGCAGCCGCGAGACCGCATGCAGCAGATTGCTGACGCCCTTGAGTGGAACGTCGGCGCTGGCGATCGCGATGATGCGGCCGGGCACCCGGTGGTCGGCCGGCCGGAACAGGTCGGTGTCGACCCCGAGCGGCACCACGTGCAGCTGGTCATCGGCCACCCCGAAGTCCTCGGCGATATCGGCGCCCGACGTCGTCGACACCGTCAGCAGTTCGGGGATCCGGCGGGCCACCCGCTTCTGCATCTCGGCGAATCCGTACCAGCGCCGCACCAGGGGTTTGCGCCACCAGGTGGCGGCGGCCACCTCGAGCACCCGGTCCCGGGTGATCGGATGGTGCACGGTCGCGACCAGCGGGATATCCCTGGCGATCCCCAGCAGGGCGGAGCCCAGGCTCTGGTTGTCGTGCACCACGTCGAACTCGTCGCGACGGTCGGCCAGGATCCGGGCCACCCGCATGCAGAACGTACGGGGCTCCGGGAAGCCGGCGGACCACATGGTGAACAGCTCCAGCAGATCGATGCCGTCCCGGATCTCACTGGGGCGCGGCACCCGAAACGGATCGGGTTCGCGGTAGAGATCCAGACTCGGCACCTCGGTCAGCCGGACGCGAGGATCCAGCCCTTCCGGATACGGCTGGCCGGAGAACACCTCGACGTCGTGGCCGAGCTCGACCAGACCGCGGGACAGGTGTCGGACGTACACACCTTGGCCACCGCAGTGCGTCTTGCTTCGATACGAAAGCAGGGCGATACGCACGTCAGCTCAATCCGCTGAACTGCGGCGAGACACACTGGACATGTGTCCAGACTATAGTTTGACGAGCTAGCAGACGCAACGCGGCCGCTGAGTCACCACCGGCGGGGCAGCACGAAGGCAAACGGTGTCGGGAAGCCCAGCCCGGTCAGCCCGCCACGCCGGACGGCGTCGATCGACACCTCGCGCACCTGTCCGGAACTGGGCTCATAGCAATGCAACCGACCCCCGCCCGCGCCGACGACGAGGATCCAGTGCCGGGGTAGGAACCGGCCGACGAGCACCGCCACCGGGCGCCCGGCCCGCACCGCCGAGAGCACATCGGACAGGGTGTCCCGGCCACCGGGCAGCAGGCCGCGGAACAGTCGCCACCGGTACCGGACCGGGCTGTGCGCGCTGATGGCCCTGGCCACCCCGACCGGCGTGGTCCCCAGCCGGCGCGGCCAGAGCCGGTTGACCAGACGGTGCACCCGGCCCTGTTCGGCATGGAAGAGGTGCGGGGTCTGCAGCGCTTCGCGGTACCCCGGATCCAGCAGCGCACCCGCCACCACCGCCACGGTCGGTCCGCAGGTGACGCCATCGCGCTGCCGCAGGCCCGCGAGTTTCATCATGCTCAAGGCTAGCGACGCCGCCAGCAAACTGCCTAGGCTCGACACTGTGTCCGGTACCCCTGGTTTCGGATACAGCTTTCTGACAACATTACCGGCGAGTAGGTATCGAGCTCTTCAACGTAGCGGGGTGGGACATGGCGCAACAGGTTGCTGTATTGGCCGCGGCCGGGACCGAAGGCGGCGGTGCGGCGCTGGACCAGGTCATCGGGATGTCGGTGGCCACCGCCATCATCACCGCCGGACTGCTGTGGATCGGCTACCTGCACCGTCAGCGCCGGATCACCTGGCTACACGATCTCGCCGAGAAGACCGGCCGCAAGATGAATCGCCCCGGCTGGGTGGCCCTGCCCGCGCTGCTGTTCACCTCGACCATCATCTGCGCCATGTTCGGCTTCATCTGGGATGTCAGCCTGCACATCGGCAAGGGCCGCGACGCCGGCCCGCTGGCCAACCCGGCCCACTACTTCATCCTGATCGGCTTGTTCCTGCTGTTCATCGCCGGATCCCTCTCGATCATCCTGCCCTACGAGAAACCCGGGCCGGCCGCGGTGAAGATCACCCGGACCTGGTACGCACCCGTCGGCGGCATCCTGATGGCCGGCTGCGGTCTGTACGCCCTCATCGGCTTCCCCCTGGATGACATCTGGCACCGGATCTTCGGCCAGGACGTCACCCTGTGGGGTCCCACTCACCTCATGCTCATCGGTGGCGCGGGCCTGTCCCTGGTGGCCACGCTGCTGCTGACCCGGGAGGGCGATATCGCCATGGGCGCCGAGGCGCCGGAGCAGCGCCGCAGCATCCTGGCGTATCTGGCGTGCGGCGGCCTGGTCATCGGCCTGTCGGTGTTCCCGGTCGAATACGACTTCGGCATCGAGCAGTTCCGATTGGTGCTGCACCCCATGCTCATCGCCGCGGCGGCCGCCATGTCCCTGGTCGTCACGCGGCTGTTCCTCGGCCGCTTCGCCACCTTCGGTGCGATCGCCTTCGCCTTCGTCATCCGCGGCCTGGTGGCACTGGTCGTCGGACCCGTACTGGGCGCACCGCACAGCTGGTTCGCGCTCTACCTCGGGTCGGCCATCGTGGTGGAACTCCTCGGGCTCACGCCACTTGCCAAGCGGCCCATCCTGTTCGGTGTGGTTGCCGGTCTGGGCGTCGGGTCCGTGGGCATGTGGCTGGAGTCGTTCTGGGTCGACGCCGTCTTCCGCAACCCGTGGCCGCAGAGCATGTGGGGCGAGGCGCTGGCCACCTCGGTGCCGGTGGCCGTCGGGATGGGCATGTGCGGTGCCCTCCTCGCCATCGTGCTCACCGGCCAGAAACTGCCGCAGCGCCCCGTCGGCATCGGCATCGTCGCCGCTACGGTGCTGGTCATCGCCGGCGCCGTCGCCAACGGGCTGAACACCACGGTGCCGGAGGATGCCAGCGCGCAAATCACCCTCACCGACGTGCCGAGCGAGGCTGGCCAGCGACTGGCGAACGCCGACGTCAAGATCACGCCGGCCAACCTGATCAGCGCCGACCCCGAATGGGTGTCCATCCTGGCGTGGCAGGGCAAGCTCGATCACGAGCGTGGTCTGGTCATCGACCACCTGGAGCGGGTCGGCCCGGGCCACTACCGCTCCACCCGGCCCATCCCGGTGTGGGGTACCTGGAAGACGGTGCTGCGGGTGCAGGACGGCCGGACCATGGCCGCCGTGCCGATCTTCCTGCCCGCCGACCCCGGTATCGGCGCCGAGGAGACCCCGGCGCTGGCCTCGACCTCGCGTGACTTCACCGAAGAGATCAAGGTCTTGCAGCGCGAACGCAACCTCGACGTCCCGTCCTGGCTGTACAGCGCGGCATCGCTGGTGGTGCTGGTGTGCTCGCTGATCCTGGTGGCACTGCTGAGTTGGGGTGCGGGACGGATCAATTCGCGCGAGCAGCACAGCACCGCCGAGACCCGGGAACCCGTCGGACAGCCGTGACCGTTCTCGCCGACCATTCGCTCTGGCTGGCGCTGCCCGCGTTCGCACCGGCCGTCGTGGTGGCCGGGGTGGTCGCCTGGGTGGCCGTCCGCGACAGGCGAGCCGGACCCGATGACGATTCTGACAGCGAGAACGCAGGTTCGACCGACGAGGATGGTTCAGCGTGACTCTCATCAAGACACTTACCGCCGTGTGCGCCGTCGCCCTGATCGCCGGCTGCGGTAGCTCGACGACGCCGGAGAACACCGGCACGACGTCGAGCACCGGGACCGCCGCGCCCGAGATGACGGACCAACAGTCCCCGCCGGAACGCGTCGTCATCGACGTCACCATCGCCGGCGGCAACGTCACCCCGACCAACCAGCAGGTGCAGGCCAAGGTCAAGCAGCCGATCATCGTCCGGGTCAACAGTGACGCCGCCGATCAGCTGCACGTGCACTCCAACCCCGAGCACACCTTCGACATCAAGCCGGAGAATGGTCAGGCGTTCCAATTCACCGTGGACGTGCCCGGCAAGGTCGATGTCGAACTGCACCACCTGGACAAGACCGTCGCGACCATCACGGTGCAGTGATCCTGGCGCACGGGCTGGGCGGCTCGGCCGATCTGCCCATCCCGCTGACCTATGCCCTGATCGGCGCGGCGTGGGCACTCACCTTCACCTTCGCCGTGGTGGCACTGGCATGGCGTAGACCACGCTTCGATCCCGCGACGCCGGGGCGGCCGTTGCCGCACTGGGTGACGGAATTCGTCGATTCGCCGTCGACCCGGTGGACGGTCGGTCTGCTGGGACTGGCGTTCGCGGGGTGGGTCGCGGTGGCTGCGGCGTTCGGTCCGCAGAACTCGTCGAATGCCCTGCCCGGCGTGTTCTACGTGCTGCTGTGGGTCGGATTGGTCGCGCTGTCAGTCCTTTTCGGACCGGTGTGGCGGGTGCTTTCGCCGGTACGGACAGTCGCCCGGCTGTTCCGGGTACGCGCTTCGTCCTACCCCGAGCGACTCGGCTACTGGCCCGCCGCCTTCGGATTGTTCGCCTTCGTATGGCTCGAGCTGGCCAGCCCGGATCCCGGTTCGCTTGGGGCCGTGAAGATCTGGTTGTTGATCTACCTCGGTGTCACCCTGGGTGGGACTTTCGCCTTAGGCACCCGGTGGTGCTCACACGCCGACCCGTTCGAGGTGTACAGCGTGGTGGCTTCACGATGCTCCCCGTTGCGGCGCAACGCCGATGGGCGCATCGCGGTCGGCAACCCGTTCGACCACCTTCCGACGTTGCCGGTCCGGCCCGCGACGGTGACGGTCCTCGCCGTCCTGCTGGGGTCGACGGCCTTCGACAGCTTCTCGGCGACACCGGCGTGGCGCGGATTCGTCGACGCGCACACCTCGGGCGCTTGGCAGCCAACGGTTTTCAAGACAGTCGGGCTTGCGGTGTTCGTCTTGATCGTGGCGCTGACGTTCAGTCTCGCGGCCCGGGCCACCGGCGGGGTGAGCCGGGAGCGGCGCCGGGAGTTGCCGGGGCTGATGGCGCACTCCCTCATCCCGATCGTCATCGGCTATGTGTTCGCGCACTACCTGACCTATCTGGTCGAGAAGGGTCAGCAGACCGTCTACACGCTGCTGGGCATGCACGATGCGCACGTGTATTACGTGCTGTCCCTGCATCCGTCGGCACTGGCCACGTTGAAGGTCCTGTTCGTGGTCGGTGGCCATATCGCCGGGGTGATCGCCGCACACGACTGCGCACTGCGTGTGCTGCCCAAGCGGCATCAGCTGACCGGCCAGCTCGCGATGATGCTGGTGATGGTCGGCTACACCTTCACCGGCCTGTATCTGCTGTTCGGCGGTTAGGCTTTGGGCATGCGGGCTTTGATCGTCGTCGACGTACAGCGGGACTTCTGCGAGGGTGGCTCCCTGGCCGTGGCTGGCGGCGCCGACGTCGCTCGCGCAGTGACCGCACTGCTGGGTTCGCACGACTACGACCATGTGGTGGCCACCAAGGACAATCACATCGATCCGGGGTCCCATTTCTCCGACACTCCCGACTACCGGGATTCCTGGCCGCGGCACTGCGTCGTCGGCACCCCGGGTGTCGAGTTCCATCCGTCGTTCGATCCGTCGGCGGTGGAGGCGGTGTTCACCAAGGGTGAGTACTCCGCGGCGTACAGCGGTTTCGAGGGCGCGGAAGCATCCGGGGCCGGCCTGGCTTCATGGCTACGCGAGCGCGGAGTGACCGACGTGGACGTAGTGGGTATCGCCACCGACTATTGCGTGAAGGCCACCGCCGCCGATGCCGCGGCCGAGGCTTTCCACACCCGCGTGCTGCTGGATCTGACTGCGGGCGTGGCCCCGACGAGCACCGACGAGGCGGTGACCGCGTTGCGTGCGGCGGGTGTCGACGTCGTCTGAACGACGCTCGAATCCTGCTGCGGGCGTGGGGCCGTGGATAGTTTCGAGCCTGTGGATAACTTCCGTCTGGTGTCGGCGGGTCGCTGTAGTGTGAACATATGTTCGATCTGGCCGGTGCGGATGACGCGGCACTGATCGATGCGCTACGAGCAGCGACCCGGGCTGAGGCGGTGGCCGCGGCGCAGCGGTGGGCGATCATCGCCGCCCTGGTCGACTGGCACTGCAAGGACGAAGACCAGGCTCAGGCCTCTGCCGCGCTGGATGGGTGGGAGTACGCCGCCGCCGAAGTGTCGGCGGCCTGCGGGTTGTCCCGGGAGAGCGCGGCCGGGCAGATGCGCATCGCCCTCGCCTTGCGGGATCGGCTCCCGAAAGTGGGGGCGCTACTGGAGCACGGGGAGATTTCGGCCAAAACCGCGGCCGCGATCACCTGGCGCACCCGACTGGTCACCGATACCGAGGCGTTGGCGTTGATCGATGCCGCGCTGGCCGGGATCGCCCCCACCCTGGGGGTGCTCTCGCAGAAGAACACCGAAACCGCTATCGATGTGTGGATCGAGAAGTTCGATCCGGTCGCGGTGCTCTGCGC
The DNA here is from genome assembly GCF_051188035.1 of Mycolicibacterium sp. Y3. NCBI lineage: Bacteria > Bacillati > Actinomycetota > Actinomycetes > Mycobacteriales > Mycobacteriaceae > Mycobacterium > Mycolicibacterium sp. Y3. The sequence continues at coordinate 381,659 of NZ_JAVQLT010000001.1, forward strand.
CCGCACCGCGGCCCGATCCCGGTGTATCGAGTTCGGTGCCCAGGAGGATCCCGCCGGCACCGTCGCGGTGTGGGGGCGGCTGCTGGCCACCGACGCCGCGGTGTTGCGGGCCCGGCTCACCGCCCTCGCGGACACGGTGTGCGATGGCGATCCGCGGACGGTGGGGCAACGCCGCGCCGATGCCATGGGGTTACTGGCCGTCGACCCGAACGCCGACCGGCTGACGTGTTTGTGTGGGGACCCTGGCTGCCCGGCCGCCGGGGTGGATCCCCGCTCGGCCGCGGTGACGGTCTATGTCCTCACCGACACAGTGCCCGGTGCGGCAACGGGTGTGGTTCCCGGAAATCCCGCGCCGGGACCCGCGGACCCGCAACCGGGCCCAGAACCCGCCCCCGAACCCGACACCCCGGCGCGCGACCCCAGTGTGCACGGTGACGACCTGCAGGCCCTGCGCGCCCCGGCCGCGGTCACCGGCGCACCGGCGGTCATTGCCGGTGGCGGTGTCCTGCCCGCCCCGCTGGTCGCCGAACTCGTCGCCACCGGCGCCCGGGTCAACACCCTCACCGACACCGCGGCACTGACCGCTGAACCGCGGTACCGGCCCTCGGCAAGACTGGCGGCCTGGGTCCGCACCCGCGACCTCACCTGTATCTTCCCCGGCTGCCACCGCGGCGCCCAACACTGCGACCTCGACCACAGCGTGCCGTGGCCGGGCGGGGCCACCCACCCCGGCAACCTCTCCGCGCTGTGCCGCACCCATCACCTACTCAAAACCTTCGGCGGCTGGACCACCCTCCAGCACCCCGACGGGACACACACCTGGACCAACCCCACCGGACACACCTACACCACCGTGCCGCTGACCCGGATCCTGTTCCCCGACAAACGCATCCACACCCCGCCACCACCACCGACACCAACCACCAGCACCGGTGTCGGGGATCGGCGACTGGCCATGCCCCGACGCCGCCACACCCGCGCCCACACCCACGCCGCCCGCATCAACACCGAACGCCGCCTCAACCAACAAACCCTCGACGAAAACGCCAAACCACCACCGTTCTGAGAGAACTCAGCGCGTCGGATCCACCGGAGCACCCGTCCACCGCGGCGCCCGCCCCGCGAGATGCGCGCGCACACCCTCACGGGCGTCCTCGTGGGCCATCACCTGCCGGTGGATCTCGGTCTCCCTAGCACCCACCTGCTCGCGCGTGAGCCCGAACGAATCCCACAGCAGCCGCTTGCTCGCGGCAACCGACATGGGCGCGGTGTTCTCGGCGATATCGCGGGCGATCTCCCTTGCGGTGGGCAGCACCTCTGCCGCGGGGAGCGCCCTACTCCCGAGCCCCATATCCACAGCCTGCCTGCCGTCGAAAGTTGCTCCGGTCAAAAGGATTTCCGCGGCCGCTGAGATTCCCACCAGCCGGGGCAGCACCCAGTGCGAATACGCGTCGCCTACCACACCGCGTCGTACCTGCACGACGCCATAACGGGCGTCGGCCGCGAAGATCCGGATATCGCACTGCAGAGCCAGCGTCAGACCGAGACCGATGGCGTGGCCGTTGACCGCCGCGATCACCGGTTTGTCCAGGCTCCAGGCCGGCACCTCGATCCCGGCGGCGCTGAACCCCGCTCCCGGTTCGGCGAAGGTCTGGTCCCCGGCTCCGAGATCGGCGCCTGCACAGAAGGCGGGCGGTGCACCGGTGAGCACCACAGCACGGATCGTGTCGTCGGCATCGCACCGGCGGTAGGCGTCGGCCAACTCCGCACGCATCCCGTCACCGACGGCGTTGCGCCGTTCGGGCCGGTTCAACGTGATGACGGCGACGCCGCCGTCGGTGTCGAGCAGCAGGGTCCGGTTCTCGTGCACCACTTCATCATGGGGCAGCGCGTCAAGATGTTCGACCAATCGATATTACCTCTGTAACAGAGGTAATATGTGACGGTGGACGCCTACGACGACCTCGTCACCGAACTGTTCGGTGTGGTGGGGCGATTCCGGAGACAGTTGCGCCGCTCGACCGGGGGCGGCGGATTCGACCGGTCCGGGCTGACCCAATCCCAGGCCGAGCTGCTGCGGCTGGTCGGGCGCAAGCCCGGAATCTCGGTGCGGGAGGCTGCCACCGAACTCAGCCTGGCTGCCAACAGCGCCTCCACCCTGGTCTCCCGGCTCGCCGCGGACGGACTGCTCATCCGGGAGGTGGACGACGCCGATCGCAGGGTCGGACGGTTGCGCCTGGCGGTGCCGGCGCAACGCATCGCCGACGACTCGCGCCACGCCCGCCGTGCCGCGATGGCCGATGCCCTCGATGAACTCGACCCCTCCCAGATCGACCAACTCGCAAAAGGTTTGACGGTCCTCGCCGAACTGACCCGGATACTCCAGGAAAGGCAGCCATGACCACCACCCCGCCGGCAATCGAATGCCGCCGGCTCACCCATCGCTACGGCCAGTTCACCGCCGTGCACGAACTCGACCTGCAGGTGTCCACCGGCGAGACGGTGGGCCTTCTCGGCCCCAACGGCGCCGGGAAGACCACCGTGATCCGGGTACTCACCACGCTGGCCCCCGTGCAAGAAGGCGACGTCCGGATCTTCGGGCTGGACGCGCGACGCGACACCATGGACATCCGCTTCAACATCGGCTATGTCCCGCAACAACTTTCCATCGAGGCAGCGCTCACCGGACGGCAGAACGTGGAGCTGTTCGCCCGGCTCTACGATGTGCCGCGCCGCGAACGGGCCGAGCGGGTCGCCGCTGCGCTGGACGCCATGCAGCTCGCCGACGTCGCCGACAATGTGGCGGGAACCTACTCCGGCGGGATGGTCCGTCGGCTGGAATTGGCACAGGCCCTGGTGAACCGGCCGTCACTGCTGTTACTCGACGAACCGACCGTGGGCCTGGACCCCATCGCGCGGGACAGCGTGTGGGAGCAGGTCGGCCGGATGAAGGCGGACTTCGGCATGACAGTACTTCTCACGACGCACTACATGGGCGAAGCCGATGCGCTCTGCGACCGGGTGGCACTGATGCACCACGGCCGGCTACAGGCGATCGGCACTCCGGCGGAGCTCAAAGCCACGGTGAGCCCCACCGCCACCCTCGAAGACGTCTTCCGGCACTACGCGGGATCCGATCTCGACGAGCCCACGCAAGCGGGCCTGCGTGAGGTTCAGGCCGCTCGACGGACGGCACGCCGTGTCAGCTGAAACACTCACCCTGGTCCGGGCACCGCGGGGCTGGCGCCGGTTGCGCGGACTGGCCATGCGCATCGGCGCCTTCTCCTTGGTCGAACTACAGAAGCTGCGCCACGACCGCACCGAGTTGTTCACCCGCATGGTGCAACCGGCGCTGTGGCTGCTGATCTTCGGGCAGACCTTCAGCCGGCTGCGCGTCATCGATACCGGCCACGTCGACTACCTGGCCTTCCTGGCCCCGGGCATCATCGCCCAGTCCGCCCTGTTCATCTCGATCTTCTACGGAATCCAGATCATCTGGGACCGCGACGCGGGCATCCTGGCCAAGCTCATGGTGACCCCGGCACCACCGTCGGCACTGGTCACCGGGAAGGCCTTCGCCGCAGGTGTGCGCTCGGTGGTGCAGGTGATCGGCGTGGTGCGCCTGGCCTACCTGCTGGGTGTGCACATGACCGTCAACCCGCTACGCATCCTCGGCGCGATGGGCGTGGTGGTGCTGGGATCGGCGTTCTTCGCCTGTCTGTCCATGTCCCTGGCGGGTCTGGTCCGGCACCGCGACCGGCTGATGGGCATCGGCCAGGCCATCACCATGCCGCTGTTCTTCGCCTCCAACGCGCTCTACCCGGTGGATGTGATGCCGCAGTGGTTGCGCTGGCTCTCCGCGGTCAACCCGCTGAGCTACGAGGTGAATGCGTTGCGCGGCCTGTTGATCGGCACGCCCACCAACGGTTGGCTCGATATCGCGGTCCTGATCGTCGCGGCCGTGCTCAGCATCGCCACCGCGTCGGCGCTGCTACGCCGCCTGGTGCGGTAAGACATATTCAGCACATATCGCGCACCCAGATTCACGGCGTTGAGTTGAGTCATGAGCACCGAGAATCGTGACAGCGCAGGCAGAGTCGTCATCGTGCTGGACGCCGGCACCACCGAGGGATACCGCACCGCCCGCGCGCTGCTGGCCGACGGCTGCCGCGTGGTCGCCACCGACCGGCACGCCGCGGCGCTGGTACGCATACTGCACGACCAGCCCGCGGATCGTCTGTTGCTGCTGGCCGCCGACGACTCCCAGCGCAACCTGGTGCTGGCCAAAGCGAAAGCCCGGTTCGGCCGGGTGGACTCGGTGATCCGGCCGGGTGGACTCGGTGATCCGGCCGGCCGGGCTGCCGCTGGCACTATCGGCCTGACAGGTCGTACACCGTCGTGGATCCGATGAGCTGAGCCGGAAAGTGCGCGGCCACCCACTGCGTGATGTCACCGTGAGCGCGGGTGTTCAGCGACGGCCCGTGCCCGGGCGCCTTCTCGACGAGGTAGTACCCGATCTGGTGGCCCGCCACGTCATCCTGGAACTGCTTCAGTGTCGGCACCGGGTCTGTTCCGGAGAAGCCCCCGATCGCCATCACCGCCGTATGCGTCGACAGCTCCAAACCGGCTGCGCTGGAGGAGCGTTCGATGGCCGCCGACCACGGCGCGGCGCTGGCCGAGAGCAGCGCCTCCAGTGCGGGGGTGTCGGCGTCGCGGCCCCACATACCGGTGTCCTTACCCGATCGGTGCGGGCCGACCAACGGCCCGCCGCCCTGGTGCGCGTTGGCGACGGTCGCCACGGCGTAGGCGGTCGGCCCGAGCAGCGCGGCGCAGAGGGCAAGCACGAGTGCCCCTTGCGCGATCACCGGCTTGCGAATCCAGAACGCCAGACCGGCGACCGCCAGCACGACGATGCCCCAGCGAACCACCGGCAGCCAGTGCGGGTTTCGGTGCAGCAACCACCATCCCCAGCCGGCGGTACCGGCCAGCAGTGCCGTCAAACCCAACCGGCCGAACCAGGTGTCCCGGCACTCCCACATCCGGCGCACACCGAGGGCGAACATCGCGGCCACGGCGGGAGCCACCGACAGGCAGTAGTACGCGTGTGCGGTGCCGTGCATGAAGCTGAGCACCAATCCGTCCACCAGCAGCCAGCCGCCGAACAGCACGGCGCCCGCCCGCACCCGGTCGGTGCGCGGCGCCCGGCCCCGTTCCACCAGCACCAGCACGGTGGCCAACAACGCACCGGGCAGCAGCCAGCCGATCTCGAAGCCGAACTCGCCGTTGAAAAGCCGTGCCAGTCCCTGCGATTGGCCACCCCAGCTGCCGACGCTGCCGCCCTGGATTCCCATCGATCCGAAACTGGTCTCGCTGTGCCTACCCAGGACACGGGCCACACCGTTGTAGCCCAGCACCAGGTTCATGAAGTTGTTATCGGTGGAACCGGCGAGATACGGCCTCGACGACGCCGGCCACGCCAGCGTCAGCAGCACGTACCAGCCCGCCGAGACCAGAAACGCCCCCAGCGCGGCCGCCGTGTGCGCGGCTCGGGCGCGCCACGACACCGGCGCGGCCAGCCAGTAGGTGGCCCCGATCGCCGGCAGCACCAGCAACCCTTCGAGCATCTTGGCCAGGAACGCGAAACCCAGCGCGACACCGGCCAAGGCCATCCACCGCAAGCCATTCCGCTCCAGGGCCCGCACCGTGCAATACGCCGCCGCGGTCATCAACAACACCATCACCGCATCGGGATTGTTGAACCGGAACATCAACGCCGCCACCGGCGTCAACGCCAACCCCGCACCGGCCAGCAGCCCGGCCCACCGCCCACCGATCCGGCGCACCGCCCCATAGAGCAGCCACACCGACCCGACCGCCATCAACGCCTCGGGCACCAGCATGCTCGCACTGCTGAACCCGAACAGCTGACCCGACAGACCCATCACCCATTGCGACACCGGCGGCTTGTCCACCGTGATGAAGTTGTGCGGATCCAACGACCCGAACAACAACGCCTCCCAGTTCACCGACCCAGCCTGCGCGGCCGCAGCATAGAACTGATTGCCCATCCCGTTGACGGTGATATTCCACAGATAGAGCACGGCAGTGCCGATCAGCAGCACGGCCAGGTCGGCCTTGGCCCGAAGGTAGGTCACGCCCAACAGTCAGCCATCCCGACCGTGAGCGAACCTGTGAGTCCGCCGCGAGGACGCTGCGGGTCGGTGACGTCGGCGCGAGGCTATCCGGCCACGATCCTGCCGACGGCGGCCAGCGGGATAGACAACCAGTCCGGGCGGTACCGCGCTTCGTACCCGACCTCGTACACCGCCTTGTCCAGTTCGTAGGCCGCCAGCGCCGCGGCCTCGTGGCGCGGGTCGGTGCCGCTGACGGCGGCGTAGCCGTCGCAGAACACCGCGCAGTTGCGGTCCACCCACGCCCGCGTGCCGCGTGCCGCGTAGTCGTAGGACCGCAGCATGCCGGCGACGTCGCGCAGTGCCGAGTCCGGGCGGCGGCGATCCGCCAGCGGCTGGCCCGGCTCGCCTTCGAAGTCGATCACCAGCCAGGTGCTCGGGGTGCGCAGCACCTGACCCAGGTGCAGGTCGCCGTGGATCCGCTGGACCGTGCTCGGCGCATCGGTCAGGGCGCGATAGCGGGTTTCGATCCGCGGGACGTAGTCATGCAGCTGGGGCACCGCAGCGGCCACGCCGCGCAACCGCCGAACCCAGGTGTCGACGGGGAACGGTGCGGTCGAGGTGCCGAGCGTGCCGGCCAGTGCCGCGTGCACACTGCCGACCGCCTGACCCAAGGCGTAGGAATCGGCGTCGAAGTCGACGGAGGAGTCTCCGGCGGCGGCCAGGGCCAGGTCCCATCCGTCGGTCGAGCCGGCGGCGAAGGTGGTGAGCATTCCCAACGCATACGGCTCACCGTCGCCGGCCAGCTCGTAGCAGCCCAGGAGCGGGGTCACATGTGGGTTGCCGGCCAGGGCGCGGGTCAGTTCGATATCGGGATTGATACCGGCGATGACGTGCCGGAATACCTTGAGGATGGCCTGCTCACCGAACACGACGCTGGTATTGGACTGTTCGGCACCCAGCCGGCGGCCCACCCGGTCGGCCGGGAGCACCGCCCCCGGCTCCAGGCGAAAGGTCACCGGCCCGACGGTCTCGGACGCCTCCAGCAGATTCAGCAGGATGCCTGCCGCGGCGGGATCGGCCATCGCGTCATAGCCGGCGCGGTCACCGTCGACGCCGATCAGCGCGGGGTCATCGCGGCCGTCTCCGTCCTGCCACCGCACCAGCACCTGGTACTGCTCGACCGAGCCGTCGGTGTAGCCGACGTCCAGCAGCGCGAGTTCCAGATCGTGGGTCAGCTGCACCGTCTGCGCCGGCACCACCGCGCGCAGTTGCCTGCCGCGTCCCGAGTACCAGCGCTGCGCAGGCAGCCACGTGTCGAACGCAAGATTCACCAAAGCCACGTATCCATCCGTACCCGACTGCTGATCTTCGTACACCCCGGGAGTTTGTGGGTATGGTGCCGACGTGGCTGACCAAAGCTCTACCCTGCGTGATCACGGCGACCCCGGCGACGCCCCGAGCATCCCGCCGGCCCTGACCCCCGTCGTCAACGCGACCCGGCCGTCGGCGGCCGAAGAGGCCCGCACCATCGCCTCCTCCACCAATGCCGGCACCCTGGCCACCCTCACCGCCGACGGCGACCCGTGGGCGTCGTTCATCACCTACGGCCTGGTGGGCGGTGCGCCGGTGTTGTGCGTGTCCAATATGGCCGAGCACGGCCGCAACCTGGCCGGTGATCAGCGGGCCAGCATCTCGATCGTGGCGCCGGACGCGCCGGAGGACCCGCTGGCGTCGGGCCGGATCACCCTGGCCGGGGTGGTCACCCGGCCCACCGGCGCCGAACTCGACGCCGCTCGGCAGGCACATCTGGATGCGGTGCCCGCCGCCAAGTACTACATCGACTACAGCGACTTCACCCTCTGGGTGCTGCAGGTGCAGCGGGTCCGCTGGGTCGGGGGTTACGGTCGGATGGATTCCACCACCGGTGCCGACTACGCCGCCGCAGAACCCGATCCGGTGTCCCCGCATGCCGCCGGCGCCATCGCCCATCTCAACGCCGACCACGCCGACGCACTGACGGCCATCGCCCAAACCCTCGGCGGCTACCCGGACGCCACCGCCGTCACCTGCACCGCCGCCGACCGTTATGGCCTGGACCTGCGGGTGCTCACTCCGCGGGGCATGGCCTACACCCGGGCCGGTTATTCCGAGCCCATCAACTCCATCGGTGAATTGCGCGCGGCCTCAGTCGAATTGACGCATCGGGCCCGGCGGGCCTGAGCGCTGCGTGCCCGGTGCAATACGATTCCGGGTATGCAGCGACCGGACACCTGGCAGGCGGCCTTCGACCTGATCCGCACCCGCGCCCACGAACGGCGTGAAGAACCGTTCCGGCTGGTCAGCGGCCAGCTGAGCCACGACTACATCGACGGCAAGTACGCCATCGACAACGGTGAGCGGCTCACCATCGTCAGCCGGGCGGTGGCTGATCTGGCGGCGCTGAACGGTATCGAGTTCGACGCCGTCGGCGGTCTGACCATGGGGGCGGACCCGTTGGCGCACGGTATTGCGATGGTGACGGGCAAGGCCTGGTTCTCGGTACGCAAGGAGCAGAAGCAGCGCGGGCGTGAGCAGTGGATCGAGGGCACCCGCCTGAAGGAGGGTGACCGGGTCCTGCTGGTCGACGACGTGATCAGCACCGGCGGGTCGACGGAGAAGGCGTACGAGCGGGTGCAACAGGTCGGCGCCGTGGTCACCGGTGTCATCCCGATGGTGGACCGCGGCGACGTGGCCGCCGAACTGTTCGGCGGTAAAGGGGTGCCGTTCGTCGCTCTGGTCACCTACAAGGACCTGGGCATCGACCCGGTCAAAGCCGTCTAGAAGCGGAGATTGCGCAACAGGTCGTAGACGCCCGCTATCCAGAGCAGCAGCGGGATCACCGCGGCGATGGCCGCGCCGTCGAGCAGTTCCAGGATGCGTTTGGTGACCGGTGAGACGCGCTGCACATCGGCGGTGGCGCCGACGATGATCAGTGCCACCACCGCGAGCGCGGTGTAGACGGCCAGCACCAACCAGGCCGAGTGCGGGTACCAGAGGCACAGCCGGATCATCACCCCGGTCGGTACCGCCACGGTGACAGCCAAAAGGGCCCAGGCGCACCAGCGTTCGGCGTACAGCCGGGAGCGGAAGCCACTCACCGCGGCCACCAGTGCGGCCACGATCAGGCTGTGCACGAAGAAGTGGCCCTGCTCCACCACCGCGATCGCGCCGGCGGCCAACACCACCGCACCCGCGGTGAGGAAACCGTTGAGAAGCTGCTTGGAGAGCTGACTGCGCTCGCTGAGGCGCGCGGCCGATTCGGGGACCGAGGCGATGATCGCCTGCCACGTCGGGCTTTCCTCGTCGGCGCCGTCGGGGTGCGACACCGGGTCCAGCAGTTCATCGTTGGCCACCGTCTCCCCCGGCGCCGGGATCGGCGGGAGCGCGATACGCGCAACGGCCACCGTCAGCTTGGCCGCATTGGTCACCACGATGAGGCCGAAGGCGATGGCCCCGGCAGGCACCCAGTCCTGGGCGCCGTACCCGTAGGCGACCGCCGCCGCGGTGAGGGCCGTCGCCGCCACCGCGAGAAAGGACGCCAGATCCGCACGCCTGCGCGGGCCGCCCCGGGTGGCCAGGGCATAGAGCAGGACGACGCCGGCCGCCGCGGCGATCTGGGGGGCGCCGAGACCGTCGGCATCCCGTGGCAGCGGCACCGCCAGCGCGACGGCACCCGCCAGCGCGGGAAGCGCTGCCACCAACAGACTTTCGGTCATGTCGACATTGCCGAACCGGCTCTTCGAGAGCATGCTGCCGCCGAGCAGACCCAGCCCCAGCACGCCCAGCGCCACGGTCCACCACCAGCCGTGGCCGGACTGCGACCAGGCCAGCAGAGCGGTGATGACCACGACCGTCGACACGACCGGAACCGCCAGCCCGACAAACCGGTTCAGCGCGGAGCGGTCGAACACCGGGGATTCGTCGAGTACGGCGATCGCATCGATGACGTCCTCGACGAGCGGCCGGTAGCGCTCGGTGCGGCTGACCGACACCAAGGTCAGCAGCGATCCGTCGACGACGCCCGCATCGTCGAGCGACTCGGTGGCCTTCAGCGGCGGAGCACCCGGCCGTGCGAACGCCCACTCGCCCTGCGCCTTGAAATCGAACCCCGCCAGCACCTCGGCCGGTGTGTCATCCAGCAGATCCGCCAGTACGGCCACCGTCTCGTCGATGTAGGTCTCGATCGATGCGGCGGCCGGCAGCACCAGGTCCGTGAGACGGCGTCCGGTCAGGATGGTGACTCGGGTCGTTGCCGGGCGGCCGGGCGTCACACTCGAGGACGCGGGTGCGGCCGCACCGGTGGAGGTGGCGGTCAACGACGTTCGAGGCGGTCGAAGTCGTCGGACAGCGCCGCAGCGAGTTCCACGATCCGGCGCTGGAATGTGCGGCCCAGCAGTTCGAGCTGGATCTCGGTGCCGGCGGCGATGTGCTTGTCCCAGGGCAGCACAATGACCCGGCCGGGTGCGACATGTCGCTCGAACTGCTGCACGAGGTCTTCCACGTCGATGTTGGTCTTGCCCGGTGTGACGTGGTTGATCACCACACACGACCGGCCCAGCAGATCTTGATAGCCGCTTGCGACACACCACGAATCGCACCATCTTCCCACCCACATCGCGACGCCACCACCGGCCCTCCAGGGTCCTGTCCGGGCGGGCCAGGGTGTCGGTCATCGCCGCCACCTCGGGGTGCGGTGCACCGAAGACGTCGAGCACGCCCTGCGCCGTGAGGTCGCGCGCGACCTGCTCCCACACCAGGTCACGGAGTTCGGGCTGCGGGATGTTGGGCCGGATGCCCAACGAGGTCGGGAACTCCACCAGGTTGAGCCGGTCGGCGATCACCAGCATTCCGTCGATGGTGACCTCCACCGCGACGACGTCGTCGTAGTGCGTGGGTTCGCGGTGGAAGCTCGTCATCACCGGCCCCCTGCGATCTGCCGGTCCAGAGCCGACCGCTGCGCTTCATCGGTGCGGTCATACCGCCCGGCCGACTCGCCGAGCCGGACACCGAGACCCTGCGACACCGACGCCATCCGCGTGCCGGCGTCCGTGCGGGCCGCCTGTACAGCCGCGAGCGCCGCGGCGGTCGCGGAGGCGACCACACCGTGGGTGGCGCGCACGGCCGGCGGCGTTGCCTCGGGCATTGCGGTGGCGGCGGCGAGTTCACCGGCGGCGCGCTCTTGGACGGCGGCCAGGCCACGTAAGCACGCGGTGGTGACGCGCAGATCGTCAGACACGTGGTCTTACCTCCCAGGTGATGGCGTGGCGGCGTCCGATACGGGCGTATGGCCGGGGTTAACGTTAGCCGGGTCGGAGGCGCCAGGACCACTGTCTTCTGCGCGGACGTGAATTAGCTCATCCGGAACAGCCCTCGAGGACGGCTCGGGTTCGCTTTCGTCCTCGTCCTCGGCCTGGTGCTCGCGCGGGCCGGCCGCCACACCCTGCGCGGCCGCCTGCACCGCCGCGGCGACAAGCCCTCCGGCGGGGGCGAGCAGCGCGGCCAGCGGGGCGGTGAACGCCGTGGCCAGCGCGGGCAGCGCGCCCACCATCCCGAACAGACCGGCGAGTGCGGCCGGCGGACCCGGTTGGTCGGCGGTGTCCACACCGGTCGACTCCGCGAGATCCTCGGCACCGCCGGGTCCGCCGAACCCACCGTCAGGCAGTTCCGCGCCGGCGGCGATGGCCTGGTAGCGGCCGACGAGATCCTTCAGCTTGTCCGCGTTGTCTGCGGCCTCCTGGTGCATATTGGCGACCTCGAACCCCGCAGATGCCAGCGCCGTGTGCACCGCTGCGCTCTCGACCACAAGTTTGGCCGCGTCGCCGTACCGCGGCACCAGATCCAGCCATCGGGTGTACTCCGACAGCTCGCCGAGCCAGTTGTAGAGCTCGTCGATCTGCCTGCGGTGAAAGCTCACCTGGTAGGCCTCGCCGGCCAGCACGCGGTGCACCTCGCGGTCGGCGTCGGCCACGGATTCCGCGCGCAGCCGCTGCCGGGCGTTCTGGTCTGCGTAGGCGTCCGCCCCCTCCCCCGCCCAGTGGTCCGCGGCGACCACCCCACCGAGTTCCGCGTCCGCGCTGCGGAATCCCTCCGCCGCCGCGCCGAACGCCCGCCCGTCATCGGGATCACCGTCACCGAGAGTGCGCTTCATCTCGGTGAGCAGCCACTGACCGCCCGCGAGGATGTGCGAGCCGACCGCCTCGACGAGGGCGCCGGTGAGCTCGCCGTCCTTCCTCGACGGGCCGGGGGGCGTCGGTCGTGTGCTCACCGTGCCCCCGCCAACCATCCGGCGCGCCCGAATCTCACTTTGCCAACCCCATTCCGGTACCTGTCGGATCGCAGGTCCATCCGCCTCCGGAAACGACCATAACAGCGGATTCCGGCCATCCCACGCACCAATTTCCGTCCGCCGTCGGGCCACATTTCTGCACTACAAGTGGCCTATCTGGATAGTATCCGCACCGGCGGCGCCGATGCGCCGACCAATGACGCGCCGGCCGAACGTCACCGCGCAGTCGCCGCACCTCCAGGCCAATGTGTTTGCTGCCCGGTGCAGCCTCACCCCGTCGCCGAGGGCCGTGGTTGATACTGGTGGGACCTGACGTCCGTGTCGGGTGACTGCGCAGGAGGAGGACCACGGTGAGCGACCGTGACGACGCGCTGCGTCACGAGCTCGGTTGGACCGGGCCGGAGGAATCCGACTACGAACCGCCGACCACGAAGGCGCGCTCGGCGGCGCCGGCCCCTGCCGCTGTGCCCGCCCACCCGCCGGTGGATTTCGTGGCGCCCACACCCGACGAGTCGCGTCCGCCCGCGCAGCATCACCGGTCCGACGCCGGTGATGACACCGGACCGATCGCCGCCGTGCGGCCCGAGCCCGTTCCCGGTCACCTCCGAGCCGAACACCCGCCCGCCCACTCCCGCCCCGAGCACGCCGCGCCCGCCCGTTCCGACTGGCCGCCGCAACCCGCTGCACCGCCCCCGCGCCCGGCGCCCCAGGGTCCCGGCCATCCGCACCCGGGCCACCCGTGGCCGCCGCCCGCCGGGTACGCCCCGGCCGCTCCTTCGTCGTACGCCGACCGGATCCCGGTCAGGGATCTGGTTCCCACCCGGCCCGCACCACCCACCCGTGGCTGGCGCCGCGCGCTGCACACGCTCACCTTCGGGCTGGTGAACCTCGGCCCCTCGCCCGACGAGATCCGGGAGGCCGAGCTCGAGGCCGGCATCCGCGGCGTGCTGCGCGGCCACTACAAGATCGGGGTCATGGGCAAAGGCGGCGTCGGCAAGACGACCGTATCCGCAAGTGTCGGTTCGGTTTTCGCAGAGCTGAGGCCTGACGACCGAGTGGTGGCCGTCGATGCGGACACCGCCTTCGGGAAGCTGGGCAGCCGGGTGGATCCGCGCGCGGTCGGCTCATACTGGGAGCTGGCGTCCGACCAGCATCTGGACACGTTCGCCGATATCCGCAACCGGGTCGGAAACAACGCCGCAGGGTTGTTCGTGCTGGCGGGCGAGGCCAGCCCCGCGCGCCGGCGCATCCTCGACCCGGCCATCTACCGGGAAGCGACCTCACGGTTGGACCGGTACTTCTCCATCTCGATCGTCGACTGCAGTTCCACCATGGACACTCCGGTGACCCAAGAAGTGCTCCGCGATCTCGACGCGCTGATCGTGGTCTCCTCGCCCTGGGTGGACGGTGCCGCCGCGGCCGGGCAGACGATGGACTGGCTGGCCAGTCGTGGACACACGAACCTGCTGCAGCGCACCGTCGTGGTGCTCAACGACTCCGACGGGCACTCCGACAAACGCACCCGCTCGATCTTGGTCCAGCAGTTCGCCGGGCAAGGCCAGGCCGTGGTCGAGGTGCCCTTCGACAGCCAGATCAGGCCCGGCGGAGTGATACCCGGCACCAGGGGAATGTCACCGCAGACCCGGCGAAAGTTCGTCGAGATCGCCGCGGCGCTGGCCGCCCACTTTCCCCGCACCGACGACCGGAACCGGGAACGCTTCTGACCACGTTGCAGGTCGCTTCGTCGTTCAGCGCCAGTCGATCTGAGCGATGAGTTCGTCGACGGCGGCCGACGCGTCGGCGGGCACCTGCTCCTCGGCCTCGACACGGGTGACGACGTCCTCGGGTAGTCCGGCGGCCTGCGCGGTCTCGGCGATGGTGAGGTTGGCCCGTCTGCGCGTCGCGTAGAGCCGTTGCCCCAGGGTCGCTCCCGGGGCGGCTGCGGCACGCAGGGTGAGCTCGTCCATCAGATTGCGGACGGTACTCAGCGCCCGGATCAGCGCGGGTGTCACCTGGATCCGGGTGGCCCGGGCGGCGACCGCCTCCAACTGACGCAGATCGGACAGGATCGCGGTCGCACGCGGGATGAACTCCGGGTGCTCGGGGTCGGGCAGGGCGGTGATCGTCGACCCGAACGTGTTCGCCGCCGCCGTCACCGCCTGCGCGATCAGGGGGATCTCATCCGCGGCCGTTCGACGCTCGGTCCGCGCCTCCGCCGGTTCGCCCCGGCGCAGGCGCTCGATGGCGCCGGGCGGCCATTGCAGGATCGCTTCGAGCTTGGCCCGGGTGCCCTGCCGCGGCCAGCTGCGGCCCTTCTCGAAGGCGATCAGGGCGCCCGCATTGATGACCCCCTCGGCCGCGAGGCTGCGCTGACTGACATTGAGTTCGCGGCGACGGGCGGCGGCGGCGGCACCGGCACGGACCATTCCCGGGTCTTCGCCAGGGTCGGGTTCGACCACGCGCGTGACCTCCCTGAACCCTGGACCGGATGCGACTCGGTGCGGCAATAGTAGCGAAACTACAGCGGCACCATCTACAACTCGCCATAAAACTGTTGCATCGACACCCTTACTTACGTTGCATCCGAGCTGCTGAATTGCATCGATGTAAGCATTTCTCGCTACTTTCCAGCGCAAACAGTTCAACCGGGGTCGAAACTCCGTCGCCCGTCAAACTGTTGCATCGCTACAGTTTGTGTTCTACATTCGTCTGCAATGCGGCAGACCCGCCGCCGACAGGAGGATCACCATGAGCCCATTGAGCGCAGACGGACTGCCCATCGGCGAGTGCACGCGGGATCCCGAGCGTTGGACCTCGGCGGCCGACGAGGATGCGAAAACGATCTGCCGGATGTGCCCGCGCCGCTGGGCCTGCGCGAGGGAAGCCTGCGAACTGCCCCGTGCCGAAGGATTGTGGGCAGGCATCGTCATCCCCGAAGGAGGACGCGGCCGCACCTTCGCGTTACGGCAGCTGCGATCGCTGGCCGAACGCAACGGTTATCCCGTCCGGGCACGCCGGCTCTACCTCGAGTCGGCCTGAGACCGGCTGCTCCCGCTACCGCATTCGAGGGGCCGGTAGCGGGAGTGGCCTTCTCGGCCCTCAGATCTTGGCGATGAAGTCCGTGGTGTACGCCTCCGCGGGCTGCTGCGAATACGCACTGGGACGTTCGACGGAGATCCAGACTCCGGTAGCGCCCGGATTGATCGCCGTGCGGATGGTCGCGTGCGCCGTGCCGACCCCGTCGGTCTGCAGCAACACCGGGGCGACACCGCAGTCGTTCGAGGCACGCGGCATCTGGAACACCCGGGCGAAGTACTGGGTGTCGGGTCGTGCGGTCAACAACTCGACATCGACGACGAGCGTGTCGCCCTCGGTCCGCACATGCGCCAGCGGTCGCGCATAACCGGTGGCCCACGTGCGCTCCGCCGGGGTGTAATCGCAGGCCCGCACGGTACTGGTGAACGGCATGATGGTGGCGTCGGCCGCGGCCGTACCCACCGGGAAAACCGCCGACAGCGCCGCCATCACCGCGCCCAGTCCGGCCGCAGTCACCCTGACACGCTTTTGCATGTGGTTCCGGTCTCCCTAAAGTTACTTGCCGGTAATTTTACCGCCGCGTTGATTGCCGCGGGAGTGGCCGCCGCGGTGATACTGCTCACCGCGCCACCGACGGAATACCCACGGCCCCCGGCCCGTTGAACAGTCCGACGGTGCCGGTCATGCCCCGGGTACCACATCAGAATCGTCGCCTCGAGCGACCACTTGCCGAGAGGCGCCATGCCGGTACCGTCCCCAAACTTCTGCTCCCTGCCGCACGCCGGGGCTACTGTGGCAGCGTGAGCAACGCGGATGCGAACCCGGATGAAGTCGACTGCGGCGCATCGCGATTCAGTGGGGTGTTACATGCTCGCGAGGTGCCGCTGGGCGGTCCGCGAGCGATGACGGTGCGGCGCACACTGCCCGCAAAGGAACGCTCCATGGTGGGGGCGTGGTGTTTCGCCGACCACTACGGGCCCCAAGACGTCCGTGGCGGTCCCGGGATGGACGTCCCGCCCCACCCGCACACCGGATTGCAGACCGTCAGTTGGCTTTTCAGCGGTGAGATCGAACACCGTGACAGCGCCGGGGTGCACGCCATGGTCCGGCCCGGTGAGCTGAACCTGATGACCGCCGGTGCGGGGATCTGCCATTCCGAGGTGTCGACCGCGGCCACCACCGTGTTGCACGGCGTCCAGTTGTGGGTGGCGCTACCCGACACGGCCCGCGACGGCGGCCGCGATTTCGCGCACTATGCCCCGCCCGCCGTCTCCATCGGAGGTGCCACGCTGCGGGTGTTCCTCGGCGAGTTGGGCGCAAGCCGCTCGCCGGTGTCCACCGCCACCGCGCTGCTGGGCGCCCAAATCGATGTGGCCCCCGGGGCGACCATCGAGTTGGACGTCGACCCGGATTTCGAACACGGTGCGCTGCTGGACCAGGGTGAGGTCGAGGTCGCCGGCGATCAATTGCAGGTCGCCGATCTCGCCTACCAATCCCCCGGCTGCGATCGGCTGCAGATCGTCAACCGCGCCGACGCGCCGGCACGGCTGATCCTGTTGGGCGGTCCGCCGTTTCCCGAGCGGCTGGTCATGTGGTGGAACTTCGTCGGCCGCAGCCACGAGGACATCGTGCAATACCGCGAGGCCTGGCAGGCCGGGGATGCACGGTTCGGCGCCGTCGAGGGCTATTCCGGTGCACTCCCCCGACTGCCCGCGCCCGTGCTGCCCGGAGCTAGGCTCAAACCCCGTGAGCGCTGAACGCACGGCAGCCGTGGTGACACCCGGCGATAACCGGTTCACCATCTCCTTGGACGGCAGGCAGGTCGGTCTGGTCGACTTCCACGACCGCGACGGCGTACGGGTGTTCACGCACACCGAGATCGATCCCGCATTCGGCGGACGGGGCCTGGGGACGCAGCTGGTCGCCGAGATCGTGGCGGCCACTCGTGCCGCCGGGCTGTCCATCGAGTCGTACTGCTCGATGGTCACCCAATACATCGCGAAGAACCCCGAGTGAGCTTGCCCGCGGCCTACTTTCGGACCGCCGGGAACGGGTTCGCGCCGACGCCGCTCGCCCAGGGCCCGTGGGGTCAGACCATCAGCGGCAACGTGCTGGGCGGTCTGCTCGGATTCGTCCTCGACCGCGACGCGGGCGACCCGCAGATGCAACCGGCCCGGCTCACCGTCGACCTCTTCCGGCCTGCCGCACTCGAGCCGGTCGCGGTGCGCACCCAAGTGGTCCGCTCCGGCAAACGCATCAAAGTTGTTGATGCTCAGGCATTTCAAGGTGACGTCATGGTGGCGCGGGCCAGCACCGTGTTCCTGCGCCGTGGCGAGCCCGCCCCGACCGATATCTGGACATCCGAGATCGCCATCCCGGCCGCGCCGCCGCCCGACCACGATGACGACCGGCCGATGCCGATCGTCGCGCACGGAGCCGGGTCGGAACCGAGTTCGGATCTGACCGCCTGGCAGCACACCGGACCCAAACACGCATGGGTGCGCAACACGGCACCGGTGGTCGACGCCGAACCGATGACACCGTTCACCCGGGCGGCCATGGCCGGCGACGTGGTGAGCTCACTGACGCATTTCGGGCCGGGCGGGCTGCACTACATCAACGCCGACTACACCTTGACGCTGAGCCGCCTGCCCGTCGGACCTGATATCGGTCTCACCGCGCTGACCCACTACAGCAGTGCCGGCGTCGCGACCGGGACCGCGACGTTGTTCGATCGCAGCGGACCGATCGGCAGTGGCATGGCGACCGCGGTGACCAGCGGCGGCTTCAGCCCGCCGCCGAGTCGCTAGCCAGATACTGGGCGGTGCTGCCGCTGACCGGCATCTCCGGCAAGCCCAGCTTGCGGTGATCCCAACTGCGCCGCCGCGACTCCACCACCCGAATGCAGACCCGGTTGTTCATCATCTGGTCCACAAAGGGTTTCATCTCGTCGGTATAGGGACCGGTGTAGCGCTCCCACACACTGATGCCGACCCGCAGGTTGGTCTCGGGATCGTCGATGATCTCCGCGGTGCCGTCGATCGACACTCCGCGCAAAGTGTTGTAGGTCAACCCGTCCTCGATCATCACGGTGATGGTCGGATCGCGGCGCAGGTTCACCGCCTTCTGCGATTTGGCCTTGGTCTCGAACCAGATCTCACCGTCGAGGACGGCGTACCACATCGCCACCAGGTGGGGCCGGCCGTTCGGCAGCACCGTCGCCATCGTGGCGGTGCGGCTGCGCTCGATGAACTCGGTGATCTCGTCATCGGCCATCACGATCGCGGCGCGCTGATTGGTTCCCATGATCAATCCTTACCAGGGGGCCGCGGCGGCCACCGTCACCGGGATACCGTTGCGCCCCCTGTCGACCGGGCTACCGGCCGGCCCTGAGGACTTCGGCGGCAGCACCGAACATGGTCTGCTTGATCGCCCCCAGCGTGCCGGGGTCTTTCCCGGCCAGCGGCCGCAGGATGTCGAGAGCGGCACCGTCGACCGCACCCTCACCGGCGGTGCAGTCGACGATGGCGTAGGCCTGTGCGTCGACACCTCCGAACCGGCGGCCGGTGGTCATCGACGCGACGGCGGCCTGCGGGGTGAGCTTGGCCTGGATGAGCGCCGCCATCCCGTCGGTGAACGGGATGCGGATATCGGCCTCGGGGAAACAGAAGAAGCCGCGGTCGGCACGCATCACCCGGAAGTCGTGCGCGACGGCGAGCATCGCCCCGGCGCCGAACGCGTGCCCGACGATCGCGGCGGCGGTCGGGATGGGCAGGGTCAGCATCCGGGCCAGCAGGCCCTGCACCCGTCCGACATACCACGGGGTGCGGTCGGCGTTGGCCGCCAGCCAGTCCAGGTCCAGCCCGTTGGTGTAGAACTTCCCGCTCGCCGTGGTGAGCAGCCCGGCGGCCCCGTCCGCGAGCACGCTGTCCAGATGTGCATTGACGGTATCGAGAAAGTCTGGGGTGAAACGGTTCTCGTCGTCACCGAGGTTGAGCACGGCGATCTTGTCGGTGTATTCGAGGGTGGCTGTCATGGTCGGGTTCCTTTCAGGGGTGGCGGTCCGATTTCGAGCACGGCGCGTACGGCCGCGCTCAGGTGATTGCGGGCGGTCGGGCTGGCCAGTCGATCGCGGGTGAGCAGGATGGCGGTCGGCAGGTCGACGACGCAGGTGGTGATGGTGTCCGCCGCGGCGCGGTCGCGGCGGTGCCACAGCCCGTCGGCCAGTCGCACCATCGTGTCGACCAACCGGGTCTGCAGGTGGTGCAGTTCGCGGGCCAGTTCGTCGGGCAGCTCGGCATCCAGGATGTCCTCGCGTCGCACGGTCAGCACCAGACGACCGGAATCCGGGTAGCGGTCCGCCAGCACCGCGGGCGCTCCGGCGGCGGTGATCACAGCGGCCACCGGGTCCGGTGCCTGGTCGATGAGGGCGTCCTGAACCTGCAGGAACCGGTTACCGGCCCGCAGCCACGCCCGGCCCAGTAGCTCCGACCGCGACGAGAAGCTGTGGTAGAGCGCGCCGTTCGAGATGCCGGCGGCGGTGGCGACGGCGCGCACGGTCACGGCCGCCGGACCCTGGTGGACCACCAGCGTCTCGACGGCGTCGAGGACGGCGTCCGGGTCGTACACGCGCGGGCGGGCCATGGTGCCACCATAACAGAGCAGCCGCTCTGTTATTGCCCGGCCTGAGCGGTTCCTGCATACCGGGTACCCTTCGGGCATGAGCGCCGGGCTGTTCGGACTACTCGACGACGTCGCCGCCCTGGCCCGGTTGGCGGCCGCGTCCATCGACGACATCGGCGCGGCCACGGGCAAGGCAACGGCCAAGGCGGCGGGCGTGGTGATCGACGACACCGCGGTGACGCCCCAGTACGTCCACGGCATCACCGCCGACCGCGAACTGCCGATGATCAAACGCATCGCCATCGGGTCACTGCGCAACAAGTTGGTGTTCATCCTCCCGGCGGCGCTGCTGTTGAGCCAGTTCGCACCGTGGCTGCTGACACCGATCCTGATGATCGGCGCGACCTATCTGTGTTTCGAAGGCGCCGAGAAGGTGCTGGGCCGGTTCCTGCATCACGACGCGCACGGGTCTGACGACGCGGACGCGTCCGCCGGGGCGGTCGACGAGAAGGCGATGACGGCCGGTGCCATCCGGACCGATTTCATCCTCTCCGCCGAGATCATGGTGATCGCGCTCAACGAGGTGGCCCATCAGCCGTTCGTACCGCGGTTGATCATCCTGGTGATCGTCGCGCTGGTGATCACCGCCGCCGTCTACGGCGTCGTCGGCGTTCTGGTCAAGATGGACGATGTGGGGCTCAGCCTGGCGCAGCGGCAATCCCGCTTCACCCAGAAGATCGGCCGCGGCCTGGTCACGGGAATGCCGAAGGTGCTGGCCGCGCTGTCGACCATCGGCACCGTCGCGATGCTGTGGGTGGGCGGGCACATCCTGCTCACCGGTACCGACAATCTCGGCTGGCATGCGCCCTACGGTCTGGTGCACCACGCCGAGGACTTCGTGCACCACGCGGTGCAGGGCATCGGCGGCCTGCTGGCCTGGCTGACGAACACTGCGGCCTCCGCCGTCGTCGGCCTCGTCGTCGGCGCCATCGTGGTGGGTGTCGTCCACGTGCTGCCGTTCGGCAAGAAGAAGCACGACTGAACCTGTCGGGGCCCGCGCCTACCCTGCGGGCATGACGTACTGGATCAACACCGTGAGTCGCGGTCACGTCGAACGCGGCGTCGCCGGCGGCTTCACCCAGGCCAACCACGGCAAGGCGCACGGGCTGCGCAAACTGGCTCGCGATGACTGGATCGCCTTCTATTCACCGAAGACCGACTACCCCGAAGGTGCACCGCTACAAGCGTTCACGGCGCTGGGTCGGGTGTCCGACGACGCGCCGTATCAGGCCGACAACGAGCACTGGCGACGCCGGGTCGAGTTCGTGACGTGTACCGAGACTCCCATCCGTCCGCTCCTGGAGCGGCTGGACTTCATCGTCGACAAGGCGCGCTGGGGCTACCGGTTCCGGTTCGGGCTGTTCCCGATTGAGCAGAGCGACTTCGAGGTGATCCGCGCGGCGATGTGCCCCGGCGTCAGTGCGGTACCGCGCTGAGCATCAGGTAGGCCAGGCACAGCATCGCGTTGAGCGCTATCAGCGCCACCGCGACGAAGATCGCCGCCTGCACGGCACTCGCGCGGGCGCGCCGCATCGTGGCCTGGTGTCGCTGTTCCTCGATATCGAGGGCGGTGAGCGCGAACCGCACGTCTGTCACTTCCGCATCGGTCGCCTCGTGGCCCACTTCGGCGGTGCCCGCAACCAACTCCCGCAGCCGGGGCGCGGAAATGGTGACCCCGACCCCGGAGAACCGCCGGCTCCAGTGCCGTGCCTGCCGTCTGCTCAGCGACTGCGACCGCCCGTACGCCCGGTGCGGAGCGGCTCCCCATTCGCCGGCCCATACCGGGAATGACACCCCTTGATGCTAGGCCGATTCCCGCTGTAAGGGAACGGCTTTAGCCGTTCGCACTCAGCACCTTCAGCGCCTCGAGCGCGTCCTCGACGGCCTCCGTCAGCTCGCTTTCCTCGGCCTGGATCCACCGCTCGAATGCCACTTTGAACACCGCGATACCCGCCTCCGCGGTGACCCGCGCCGTCAGTTCTGTCACCCCGCGGCCCCGCAGCGCCTCGGTCAGGGCAGCGCCCAATGTCGCGAGCTTGCTCAGCTCCCGTTCCTGCAGACCGGGATTGGCGTCGATCACCGCCTGCCGGCGACGGGCACCGTCGCGCCGGCCACCGATGATGCGCGCCGCCGCATCCAGTCCGGCGCCCACCGCGTCGAGGGGCGCGGTGCCCGCGGGCATCCCGGCCACCGCGCCGGTCATCGATTCGATCAGCACCGCCTGCCCGGAGAACAGCACCTCGCGCTTGTCGGCGAAGTACCGGAAGAAGGTGCGTTCGGTGAGCCCGGCATGTGCGGCGATCTCCGCCACCGTCGTCGCATCGAAACCGTGCGACGCGTAGAGCTCGAGTGCCGCCTCCTCGAGACGGCCACGGGCGTTGGGCTGCCACCGGCTCACGCAGAGATCCTAGCCCGGGGGAATGACAGCGACTGTCATCGACGTTAACCCCATGACAGCTACTGACATCACTGGGAGGATCACATGCGTATCTTCGTCACCGGAGCATCCGGCTTCGTCGGATCGGCGGTCGTTGCCGAGCTGGTCGGCGCTGGTCACGAGGTCACCGGCCTGGCCCGGTCACCGGAGTCGGCCGACGCCGTCGCCGGCGCGGGCGCCGTCCCGCACCGCGGCGACCTCACCGACCTCGCCGGCCTGCGGGCAGCGGCCGAGGGCGCCGACGCTGTCGCACATCTGGCGTTCCACCACGATTTCACCGACTTCGAACGGGCGAGCGCAATGGATCAAGCCGCCATAGCGGCCCTCGGCGAGGCGCTGGCCGGCTCGCACCGCCCGTTGGTCGTCACCTCGGGGATGGCGGTGGTGAGATCCGCCGGGCTGATCACCGAGGCCGATCCGGCATCGCCCGGAATTCCCCGGCAGTCCGAAGCGGCCGCACTCGGCTTCGCGCAGCGCGGGGTCCGCGCGGTCGCCGTGCGGCTGCCGCCGACCGTGCATGGCAAGGGTGATCACGGCTTCGTGCCGCGGCTCATCGACATCGCCCGCGAGACCGGGGTGGCGGCCTATCCGGGCGAAGGGGCCAACCGGTGGCCGGCGGTCCACCGGTTCGACGCGGCGCGCGCGTTCCGGCTGGCGCTCGAGGGCGATATCCCGGCCGGCAGCATCGTGCACGCGGTCGCCGAGGAGGGCATCCCCACCCGGGTCATCGCCGAGACGATCGGCGCCCATCTCGATCTGCCGGTGCGCTCGGCACAGCCCGACCATTTCGGCTGGCTCGGCGCCTTCTTCGCCCTCGATGTGGCGGCCTCCAGCGTGCACACCCGGAAAGCGTTGGGCTGGAAGCCCACCGAGATCGGCCTGATGGAAGATCTGGCACAGGGCCACTACTTCACGCCTGCGCCGTGAAACGGTCCAGGCCGGCCCCCGAAGGGACCGGCCTGGATCGAGGGGCTGCAGTTAGAACAGATCGCCTAGAAAAGGTCGGCGTTGGCGACCTTGGTCCACGCGGCGACGAAGTCCTTGACGAACTTCTCCTTCGCGTCGTCCTCGGCGTACACCTCAACCAGGGCCCGCAGCTGGGAGTTCGACCCGAACAGCAGGTCGACGCGGCTGGCGGTCCACTTCGGCGCACCGGTGGCCCGGTCGGTGCCGACGTAGGTGCCGTCCTCGGCCGAGGACGGCGTCCACTTGGTGCTCATGTCCAGCAGGTTCACGAAGAAATCGGTCGTCAACTGCCCCGGCTTGTCGGTGAGCACACCGAGGTCGGTGCCCTGGTAGTTGGCGCCCAGCACCCGCAGGCCACCGATCAGCACCGTCATCTCCGGGCCGGACAGGTTCAGCTGGTTGGCCCGGTCGATGAGCACGTACTCCGACGGCAGCGGCAGACCCTTGCCCGCGTAGTTGCGGAAGCCATCGGCCTTGGGCTCCAGGTAGGCGAACGACTCGACGTCGGTCTGTTCCTGGGTGGCATCGCCACGCCCGGAGGTGAACGGCACGGTGATATCGAATCCGGCTGCCTTGGCAGCCTTTTCGACACCCACGTTGCCGGCCAGCACAACCAGATCGGCGAAGGACACGGGCACGCCGGCGGAGGCCTGGATCTCCTCCAGCTTGGCGATCACCGGGACCAGATCGTCGGTCTCGTTGGCTTCCCAGCCCAGCTGCGGCTGCAGCCGGATCCGCCCGCCGTTGGCGCCGCCGCGCATATCGCTGTGCCGGTAGGACGCGGCCGCCTTCCACGCGGTCGACACCAGCTGCGGCACCGTCAGTCCCGACTCGGCGATGGCCGCCTTGAGCGTCGCGACA
Source organism: Mycolicibacterium sp. Y3 (assembly GCF_051188035.1). Taxonomy (NCBI): domain Bacteria; kingdom Bacillati; phylum Actinomycetota; class Actinomycetes; order Mycobacteriales; family Mycobacteriaceae; genus Mycobacterium; species Mycolicibacterium sp. Y3. The sequence continues at coordinate 406,101 of NZ_JAVQLT010000001.1, forward strand.
TCGGCATCGCCGATCTTCTGGCCGGCGGGCACGATGTCCTGCCACAGCCAGGTCTCCTTGGGCACCAGCGGCCCGAGGTAGCGCGAGACCGGCCCCAGGTCACGGTGCAGAAGCTTGAACCAGGCCTTGGCGAACGCGTCGGCCAGCTCCTCCGGGTGATCCAGCCAGCGCCGGGTGATGGCGCCGTAGATCGGGTCCATCCGCATCGACAGGTCGGTGGTGAGCATCGCCGGATGAGTCTTGCCGTTGCCCTGGGCCATCGGTACCGAGTTGGCCCAGCCGCCGTCCTTGGGCCGCCACTGGTTGGCACCCGCGGGGCTCTTGAACAGCTCCCACTCGTTGCCGTAGAGGATCTCCAGGAACGAGTTGTCCCACTTGGTGGGCGTGTGGGTCCAGGTCACCTCGAGACCGCTGCTGACGGTCTCGTTGCCCACACCCGAGTTCGCCCAGCCCAGGCCCTGCATCTCCAGCGGCGCGGCTTCGGGCTCCACGCCGTTCTCCACCTCGGTGGCGCCGTGGGTCTTGCCGAAGGTGTGACCACCGACGATCAGGGCTGCGGTCTCTTCGTCGTTCATCGCCATCCGGCCGAACGTCTCGCGGATATCGATGGCCGCGGCCACCGGATCCGGATTGCCTTCGGGGCCTTCGGGGTTGACGTAGATCAGACCCATGTGGCTGGCGCCCAGCGGGTTCTCCAGCTTGGTCCGGTCCTTGCCTGCACCGGCGTAGCGCTCCTGGGAGCCCAGCCACTCGTGCTCGGCACCCCAGTAGATGTCCTCTTCGGGCTCCCAGTAGTCGGGGCGGCCGAACGCGAAGCCCGCGGTCTTGAAGCCCATGTTCTCCAGGGCGCGGTTGCCTGCGTACACGAGCAGGTCGGACCAGGACAGCTTCTTGCCGTACTTCTTCTTCACCGGCCACAGCAGACGGCGGGCCTTGTCCAGGCTGACGTTGTCGGGCCAGCTGTTCAGCGGCGCGAACCGCTGCATGCCCTTACCGCCGCCACCGCGGCCGTCCGCGACCCGGTAGGTGCCGGCGGCGTGCCAGGACATCCGGATGAAGAACGGTCCGTAGTGCCCGAAGTCCGCGGGCCACCAGTCCTGCGAATCGGTCATCACGGCGTCGACGTCAGCGGCGAGCTGATCGAAATCGAGGGTCTGCACGGCCGCGCTGTAGTCGAAGTCCGGGTCCAGCGGGTTGATGACGTCGGGATCCTTCTGCAGGATCTTCAGGTTGACCGCGTTGGGCCACCAGTCGCGGTTGCTGCCACCCTCGACGGGCGGCTTGATGAGCATGGGACAACCACTCTCGGCGGGTTCTGTCTGGGCTTCACCGATCGGTGGGGATGTCTCTGGCATGTGAAACCTTTCCGGGGCTGTCGGACTGACTACAGGTGATCAAACAGTTTGTGCGATAGCACAATCGGGGCAAACGCCCCAGTAGATGACTTCGGCCTCATCGATCGCGAAACCGAGGTCGTCGGATGCCGTCAGACACGGCGCCTCGCCGACCGCACAGTCGACGTCGGCGATCACGCCGCACTTTCGGCACACCACATGGTGGTGGTTGTCCCCGACTCGGGACTCATAGCGAGCCACCGAACCCGACGGCTGGATTCGCCGTACCAGACCCGCGGCGGTCAGCGCATTGAGCGCGTCGTACACCGTCTGATGCGACACCTCCGGAAGGTCCGCCCGCACCGAACGGATGACCGTGTCGGTATCGGCATGCGGATGACCGTGCACGGCGCCCAGCACGGCGACCCGGGGACGGGTGACGCGCAGAGAGGCGTCCCGCAGCATCTGCTGGAATTCCTCTGCCGTACCCACGCAGTCGAGTCTCGCCCCTTATCTGGAATTAGTCAAGAAAAAGGTTGGTGATCTTCGGGTGAAGTCCGGACATGCGAAAGCCCCGACCGTGGCCGGGGCTTTCGGTGTCGCGGAAGTATCAGTGCGTGACGTGATGCGACCGGCCGCGGACGGCCAGGTACACCGCGATCAGCGCGGCGGCCACGGCGATACCGACGACGAACGGGATGATCTCCCACCCACCGTTGGCGTTGTGGTAGCCCAGTTGGTAGGTCGCCCAGCTGCCGATGAGCGAGCCGAGGGCGCCGAGCCCGATGGTCATGAGAATGCCGATGTCCTGCTTGCCCGGCATGACAAGCCGAGCCAGGGCGCCGATGATCAATCCGACGACGAGAGCGCTGATGATGGTCCCGATCATGGTCGTACTCCTGTCGATGCGGTGCACCCCGATGGTGCGCCCAGCTCAGGATTGCCCGCTGGCGAGGAGTCTCAAACCGACCCGACGACCGACCCGTCGTTGTCGGTCGAATTGCGCTCGGCCAGTCGGGCCGCGATCACCTTCACCGGCGTGTTGGACTCCTGCGACACCCGGCGCAACAGCTCGAAGGCCCGGACCGCGTCGACGTCGAAACGTTCCATGATGATGCCCTTGGCCTGCCCGATCAGGTCCCGGCTGGCCAGCGCCGAGTCGAACTGCTGCTGCCGGTTGGCCGCCACCAGGGAGATGGCCGCGTGCGTGGCCAGCATGGCGCCCAGAGCCTCGGGTTCGGCGGTGAACGAGCCGGTTCCGAAACCGAACAGATTCAGCGCACCGCTGTCCACACCCTTGGTGTACAACCGGAACGACATCACGCTGAGCACACCGGTGGATATCGCGACCTCACTGAAGCGCGGCCAGCGAGAGTCCTTGCGCAGATCGTTGCACCGCACGATGACATCGCGCTCCGCCGCATCGACACAGGGACCCTCCCCGGTATCGCGCTGCGCGTGGTCGAGTGCTCTCGCGACATCCGATGTACCTGCGAGCGAGGAGAATTCACCGTCTTTGATCAGCAGCACGCCGGCACAGTCCACGCCCTCGATGAGCGCCACCGCGGCCTCGGTCAATTCGGACAGGGTGCGTTCGATCGGCTTGCGGGCGTCCTCGGCGGTGCCGGCCAGGTCCGCCATGGCCGTCCTGAGGGCGTCGTCGTAGCTGTGCGTCACCGCGCCGTCTTCTCCGTCATCTGCACACCTTCTCACTAACTTCGCAATGTCATATGCGGGCTGACTCCATAAGTCTCCCGGTAGAGGACCGCAAAACGTCCGGTATGGCCGAATCCCCAGCGCCGCGCCACCTCGGACACCGTGCTGCTGCTTCGGTCGGCCGCGAGCAGGTCCAGGTGGGCGCGCTGGAGCCGCACCCGACGTAGGTGTTCGGTCGGGGTTTCGTCGAGGTGCTTACGAAACAGGTACTGGACGGCCCGCGGCGACAGGTGCACCGCTTCGGCGATCTCGTTGACGCCGATCATCTCGCGCGCGCCGGCCGCGATGAAAGCCATGGCGCGCCGCAACGGCGTGGGCAGATCCCCGACGTGCGCGCCCCCCGGCGTGGGCGGTGCGGGAGGTGGCGCGAAGCAGGCGAGCACCGCGGCGGCGAGTACCTGGCCGCCGGCATCGACGAGAGCGCGCGGCGCCCGCGCGTCCATCATCTCCACGACGTAGTGCACGCTGCGTTGCCAGGCTTCGTCCAACTGCTGCACCACCGGTCGGGGGTGCAGGTTGCGCATCGTGAGCAGTCCTGACGCACCCCGTTCATCCGCGGCTCGCTGAATCAGCCACGCCTCGAGCATGATCAGCACGACGGTGCCCGAGCGCGCCGTGGCGGTCCAGCCGCGCCGCTCATCCGCCAGGACCGACTCGCCGGGTCCGAGTTCGGTGTCCCCCAACTGCACGGCGCCGTCCACCGCGAGGGCGATCAACACGCCGGTCCCGGGCCGGGCGACCAGCCGGACACCGCGCCGAAGGCTCACCTCGTCCACCGTGAACCCACTGGCCGTGCCGTACCGGTGCCGGACCGAACTGCCCGGACCGAGGCCGTCGATGGACAGGGCCCTCCCATATGTCGCGTCGAGATAGGTCCGTTCCGCGTCCCAGTCGGCGGCGCCGAATTCGATCAGCCATCCCCCGGACCCGCGCCGGCCGTCACCGTGCCGAAGGATCGGCGCAGATGGCGGTGCCGTGGTATCCACGTCGGGGATTGATTTCACGATCTGTCCGCTCTGCCAAGATGGGCCAGTTGACACCGATCCGCGCACACAGGGGCGCCGAAGGATCGGGACGGCTCTTGCTCAGCCAGACGTCGCCAGCATACCGCCGCCGCACCGATACCGTTTCCACCGCCCGGACAAGGGGTAGCCCAGCGGATATGAGAGTGGGCGGCCGTCAGCGCGTGGACTGGTGACCGCGTCGATTCAGGTGGACGGACCCGTACGCGGGGCGTGCGGTGAGTCTCTGTTGAGCTGCGCCGGGACCCTCGACGGGACTTCGTATGTGACGTTGCGCGACAGCGTGATCGATGCCGCGCTCGAGGAGCCGCGGGCGGTCATCGTCGACGTCAGCGCCCTCGACGTGCCCGCGACGACGGCGTGGTCTGCGATCACCAGCGCATACTGGCACGTCCACACGTGGCCTAACGTTCCGCTGATGCTGGTGTGCCCGGACTCCGCCGTCCGTGACGCGCTGCGCGGCAGGGGCATCACCCGGCAGGTGCCCGTGTACCGCAGCCTGGAGGAGGCCCGCCGAGCCTGCGTGGCCCAGAGACGGCCGCGCAGGCAGCGGGCCTGCACCCGGCTGCCCGCGACGGTACTCAGCGCGGCCTGGGCGCGGCGCCTGGTGCATCGCTGGCTGACGGCTTGGTCCTGCCCGGCGATGATCTCCGCGGCCGCCACCGTGGCATCCGAACTGGTGGAAAATACTCTCCTGCATACGAATTCGGCACCACGGCTCACCATCGAGTACGACGGAGAGCTGGTCGCGGTCGCCGTCGAGGACACCAGCCGAGTGCGCGCCCAGCGCAGAGAAGACGCCACTCATGGCACCAACCCGGTCTCAGGCCTGGCGGTCGTCGCCGCATTGAGCCGGTCCTGGGGATGCACACCCAAGCGGGCCGGTAAGACGGTCTGGGCCGTGTTCGGTCCCGAGAACGCTTTGTAAGCGCCCGGATGGTGCTGTGCAGCACGGGTTTTCGACGACCGGTTCAGGCGATCCGGCCCTCGTCGCCGGCGCCTGCCACCTGCATGATGGGCACATGTAGTTCTGCGGCGGCGAACGCGTCTTCCAGACACGTCGTCGTCGGCACCATGCCGGTGGTGTCGAACCGATGCAATAGCCGCTGGACCGCGTCCGAGGGGATGATCGTCCACCTGGTGTCCGCGATCTCGCAGCGCTCGTGCAGGAGAAGCAGCGCCTCAAGTCCGGATATGGACATATCAGTGACATCGCGTAGGTCGACGATCAACGAGCAGCACAGCATGGCCCGGTCCAACACCACGTCGACGAGGGTGTCGACATTCGCCGCATCGACGACGCCGGCGATGGTCGTCACGATGACCGCCGGGTCGTACCACCGGGTCGCCACCGTCAGCGCGGTATCCCCGCGGCGGGGAGGCCGAAAAAGGTTGCCGGTCCGGTTCCGAGTCGACGCCATGGGCAACTTCCTCACTCTCGGGATGCCCGGCCGCCGCCGTACAGCCGCCGGTCCACACTCCATGTGGTTTCGAGCAAGCTGTTGTTTCAACTTTGTTCAGGCTAGTGAGCTATCACACAGAAGGCGATCCCCGCCCGAAGGTCTTCGGTTTGCGGACTACCGACCATCGACGGGGCTGAACTGGCGTGCGCACAGAGCCCATGGCGCCCAATGGTTTGCCGCGAGTGGCACAGCGCGACAGATGCGCGGCCGCGATGTCCACGAAACGAATAGCCTCGGCACGCACGCCGTCGGGCATTGCCGCAGGCGGCGGTACGCTTCATCGCTATGCGCTGTACGTCACAGAACGGCACCGGAGTGAGAACTCCCATCACTCCACGATTCACCGAATAGTTAGCGCTGCTACTATATTTGTGCTATGGGTCGGGAAGCGTTGAGTGCCAAGATCGTTGAATCTGCCGTGCCGAGTATCGAAGAATACGTCCGGCCAGACGGCACCATCGTCATACCCGACGGCATCACGCTGACCTCTTTTCTGGACCGCAATCGCGAGGCTTACGGCGACGCGCCGGCGTACCGGTTCCTGGACTACACCCAGGGCACCGACGGCCGCGCGATCGAGCTCAGCTGGAACGGGATGTGGGCCAAGGTCGGCGCGGTCGGCGCCCGGTTGCAACAGGTCACCACCCGCGGTGACCGCGTCGCGATCCTGGCCCCCCAGGGCGTGGACTACGTGGCGGCGTTCTTCGCGGCGATCCATGCAGGCAATATCGCGGTGCCGCTGTTCGCCCCGGCCCTGGCCGGACACACCGAACGGCTGGCGGCGGTGCTCGCCGATGCCAAACCCACCGTGGTGCTGACCACCACCGCCGGGTCGGAGGCCGTACGCAACTTCCTGCGTACCCTGCCCGCCGCCGAACGTCCCCGGATGATCGCCGTGGACGCCGTGCCCGACACCGTCGCGCAGACCTTCACGCCGGTCCCGCTGGAGACCGACGACGTCGCCTACCTGCAGTACACCTCGGGATCCACCCGTACGCCCGCCGGTGTGGAGATCACCCACCGCAACGTCTGTACCAACGTGCTGCAGATGGTCCTGGCCGGCGATCTGGATATGGGCGTGCGCAGTGTCAGCTGGCTGCCGCTCTACCACGACATGGGACTGATCATGATCATGTTCCCGGCGCTGTGCGGCGCGCACATCACCCTGATGGACCCGATGGCCTTCGTCCGCCGGCCCTACCGTTGGATCAAGGCGCTCGGCATCGAGTCCGCCCACGGGCGCACCTTCGCCGCGGCTCCCAACTTCGCCTTCGATTTGGCCGCCGAACGGGGCCTGCCGCCCAGCGGTGACGACCTGGACCTCACCAACGTGGTCACCCTCCTCAACGGCTCAGAGCCCGTGACGCTGTCGTCCATCGAGAAGTTCACCGCGGCATTCGCGCCCTACGGGCTGCCCGTCACCGCGATCAAACCGTCCTACGGTATGGCCGAAGCCACCCTGTCGGTGGCCAGCATCGCCCCGTCTGCGGCAGCCGAGGCGGTCTACCTGGACCGCGCCGAGCTCAACGCCGGGCGTGCCGTGGTCGTGGATGCCGGCGCCGACGGTGCGGTGGCCCATGTGTCCTGTGGTCAGCCGATCCCCAATCAGTGGGCGGTGATCGCCAGCCCCGACGGCGAAGAGCTTCCCGACGGGACCGTCGGTGAGATCTGGCTGCACGGCAACAATGTCGGGCGCGGCTACTTCGGCCGGGCCGAGGAGACCCTGCGTGTGTTCGGCAACAAGTTGCAGACCCGGCTGCGCAACGACAGCCACGCCGACGATGTCCCCGACAATGGATTATGGCTTGCCACAGGCGATCTCGGCGTCTATCTGGACGGGGAGCTGTACCTCACCGGCCGGATCAAAGACATGATCATCGTCGACGGCCGCAACCACTACCCCACCGATATCGAAACCACGGTGAGCGCCGCCTCCCCCGCCGTCCGCTCCGGTTACGTCGCCGCATTCTCGGTGCCCGGCAGTGCCAGCGAGGAACTCGTCATCGTCGCCGAACGCGCCGCCGGGTCGGGCCGGGCCGAGCCCGGCCCCATCGTGGACGCGATCCGTGCGGCGGTGTCACGGAATCACCAGGTGCGCGTGGCCGACATACAGATGGTCGCCGCCGGGGTCATCCCGCGCACGACGTCGGGCAAGCTGGCCCGAAATGCCTGCCGGACAGAGTATTTGGCCGGCAAGTTCGACCGCTAGGCACGACTGTGTCGGGCCGGGTACACGGTCCCGGTGATCATGGTGGGTCAGCTTTGCTGAACCCGTTGACGTCGGTGGTTGTTCAGGCGACTGGCGTTCGACAGCGCGTCGTCCCCAAGAATCGTGTTGTCGGCGTGTCATTCTGGCGTGATGATTGATGTGGTGATCGCCGAGCCTGGTGAGCTGACGCAACAAGATTTGGCTTCCGCCGAGGCGCTGGTTCGGGCGGCTTTCGGGGACACCTTCCGAACACATGACTGGTTGCACGGCGTTGATGGCGTACACGTGCTGATCACCGAGGATGATGCGCTGTTGGCTCATGCGTCGGTGGTGACTCGCACCCTGCGCTACGACGGCGAGGCCTTCGCCACCGGCTACGTGGAAAGCGTTGCCGTTCGCTCCGACCAACAAGGCCGTGGGCTGGGGCGTGTCGTCATGGACCACGCGGAATCGATCATCCGCGCTCAGCACCAACTGGGCGCCCTCAATGCGGTCGAGAGTGCGGCACCGTTCTACGCGGCACGGGGCTGGATGCCCTGGACGGGGCACACTCAAGGGGACACTCCCGACGGGGTGGTCGACACCTACCACCCCGATGATCGGATCTTCCTCTTGGCGACGGCCGATGGCGCCGATCGGTTCTCGGCCTCGTTGCCGCTGATCTGCGATTGGCGGCTCGGCGATCTCTGGTAGCCGGCATCAAGGACTCAAGAACTTGATTTCTCGGTTCCGTTTCCGAACGCTGCGATCGCCGAGAACAACGGCGCGGGTGGACGCACGATCACCCGCATTCCCGACCCGTCTCGAACACCACGACAACGCCGGGGGCTGTTGCTGCCGATGGGCAGGCGTTGCCGATTGGCGATGTTGCCGAAGCCCGACTACCACGACCTCACCCCCAGTCATGCCAAGTTCACGCCGCCAGGCCTGCGCCTAGCGAGACACGGTCACCTCACCCAAGGCAGGCGCCGTGTTTGAGCGCCGAGCCGCTGCCACCGTTGTTTTGACAAACCGAACGTTCACGTGGGTGCTAGGACTTGGGTGCCGTTCAGCATGGCTTGTGAATCACGTTGATACGTCGGGTCGTTGGGCTGGGTGGTCACACTGGTGACGGCCACGGTATAAAGCTTGGCGCCGACTGTGGGGGCAATGACGAGCGCGGTCACGGTTCGAGTGGGACCGCCTGGCGCCGCATCCACGGTGTAGTTGAGGGTGAGGGCGGGGTACCCGCATACGACGGTGTTCTGCTGGCTCTTGAGCTGGGGGTTGATGCGGTTCTTGGTGAGGGCCTTGTAACTGCCGTCCAGCAGAAGTTGTGGCGTCTTTTGATTCGTAGAGTCCCCGACCACGGCAGTGAGCGCTGGCGCGTAGTTCCCCTGCTGAAGGCTCATGTTGCGCAGCACGATGGGTGCAGCGGCGGTGATCAACTCGGGCACAGAATCCCATGAGGGCGGCTGGGGTACTCGGACGCCGGGACCGTCCGCCGTTGGGGGTGCAGTGGCCCAGCGGTCCGCAGTCGCCGCCGGACACGTGCCCGCGGCAGGGTCGCTGGGCGGTGACGACACATTCCGAATGGGCTGGCCGCAAGAAGCCAAAGCCACCACCACCAGCGCGGTGCTGATGGCACGTACCGCAGACCGCGGGTGAGATTTCATGATTGACCATCCTTATCAAATAGAAACGCGATCCGCCCAGGCATGTCGGGATGATCCATCCCGGCAGAAAATCCCCAACGACCCACGACCCAGTTCCCCCTACATCGATCAACATCGCCCGTCAGCTACGACGGGCATCTGCAAGGTGTAGTCGGGAACCAACCCCTAAACCGAACGGTGATCTAGCCCACAGCAATGAACGCGAAGCGGTACGCGGCGTACTGATGGTCGATGTGGCCGTTAACCAAAGAAGGTGTTGAAAGCGGAGAAGCCCCGAAAGGTAGACCGCGGGGTTACGGGTCAAACACCGCGCACTGGGCAATGTCTCATGCGCCGGATCGGGGCGCCCCATTCAACAGCTGATTCGCCAGGACTCAGCAACGAACACGCGATCACGCCAAACGAGACAAGAAGTGAGCCATCAAAGTTCTTTAGAAACGAGACGGATTCGCGAATATGGGGCGGTCGTTACGTGAAGAGGTCGTTCCCCGCGGCGTCAATGAGTGTGGCGATGGTGTCGGGGTCGGTGACCGCGGGGAGCATGAGGGCGTGCAGCTGAATGAGGCTGTCACGGTCTCCGTAGGCGGCGAATGTTCCGGCCTCGGGATCGAATTCGATGGTGCTGGCTAAGGCTGGTTGGTGCTGACTGATCAGGTATCGGGCGACCGCAGTCCAGAAATGCCCGTTGGCGATGTGCCCGGCATCGTCCACGACGTCCTCGACGGGAAGATACTCATCTGCGTTGAGCAGGAGTGTGTGGTCGACGTCTTCGCTGTCGCCCTTGAAGAGTTCGAATGGTTCGAATGGTTCCATGAGCTCGGCGCTCCTTGTCTCCAGTGGTGGATGGTCACATCCGGTTTGAGTCGTGTTCCGCCGCAGCGCAGGGGGTTTCGTCAGCTTCTCCAGACGGCCTCGGGGGCGGCCCGGATCAGCTGGTGTGCGCTGAGGGAAGCCCGCCGGTGTGGTGGTAGAGGGCGGCACGGTAGTTGATGTAGGCGCTGTCGTAGCGCTTGCCAGGGAAGGGTGGGTTGGGGAACTGTTCGGCGACAGCGTTATAGACGGCGGTGGATTCCCCGGGGGCCAGCGATGTCAGCGTGGGGTGGCCCAGGAATGGGGCGAAGGACTGGTTGGTGAAGGCTTTGGAATAGGCCCACAGCCAGGTGAGGTTAGGCGCGGCGGCGAGACCGCCGATATCGACCAACGACTTCATCGATTCGATCGCCACAACCTGTAGGTGGGTGAGCCGGGACAGATCAGGCAGCGCCGTGACACTGGGCAGCCCGCTCAATTCCAGGGCCCGCAATCCGGTGCAGTCACTCAGTACTGCCAGGTCGGTGTTGGTGAGCTGCCGCCACTGCCCGATGTCGAGGAACTGCAGCTGGGGCAGGGTGGCCAGCGCTGAGAGGTCTGGTGGTTTCCCGGACCCGAGGGTGACTCGCTGGATGTTCGGCAGCCCGGTGAGGACGTCGAGGGTCGGCATTGCGGTGTTGTTGACGCTGATCCAGCGCAGCTCGCGCAGTTCAGCGAGCACGTCGAAGTCTTTACCGCGCCCGATCGCTAAGACCCGCAGGTGCGGAAACCGACGCAAAACATCCAGGGAGTATTTGCGTTGCGTGGACCACGCTAGCCACTGCAGCTGATCAGACAGGCAGTGCAATCCCTCGATGCTGGTCGCTCGCTCGGCGAAGTTCAATGCGGTGATGAACGGGACATACTGGAGGAAGTCCAGGTCAGTGCGGGGAATGAACGTGGTGTCCAGCCCGGTGATGTCGTGGGCGGCCATGAACGCCCCCAACTGTTCCCACTGCGCATCGGACAGGTCCGCGCGGGAATCCAGCCGGGCACTGCGCGTGATCCCGCCGATCGCGTTCTGGTTGATGGAGATGTCGCAGCCGGGGAGACCCAGCTCGGCATCGAATTCATCCTGTGCCGCGCGACTAGCGGCCTGGATCTGCGCGCGGCGGGATGCCGCTGTTGTCGACGCCTTCTCGAACCAGGCCAACAGTGCATCGGGGTCATCGATGATCACGCTGAGATCATCCCCGGCCCCGTAAGTGTCGTTGAAGCTCATCAGTGTGAAACCTACCTACGCTTCCGGGCTTGTCCCACCCGACACACGACACTTGGTGGCGGGGTGACGTCCCGGGTTCGTCGTGGCATCACGGGACGGCTCAGCCTTTCGGTTTCGGATGGTTTTGGCTGCTCTTCTTTCTCTTGGGTTTCTTCTTCTTGTTGTCCGAGGACTTGTGTGAGCTGCCGTTGTTGCTCGCCGATGACGAGGACCGGCTACCGGTCTGGTTGGCCTCGCGTGCACTGCGTTGGGCGTCCTGGCGCTGCAGGTTGGTGCTTTGCCGGGTACTGGCCTGCTGGATTTGGCGTTGATCAGCCGGCGAGGATGGACGCTGGTATTGCTGCAGGTGCGCATCGCGGGCAGCGTCATAGACACCGGCATTCCGATGCGTATCGCGGTACACCTTCTGCTTGTTGAGACCGACGCCGTTGTATTTGGGGTTTGGATTGGTCTTCGTGGTGTAGGTGTTGTGCCGGTCGATCTCGTGTTGTTCGAGCCCGTTGAGCGCATCGGGGTCATCGGTGCGGTGCAGCACGTAGGCGCGATCACCAGCAGCGGGGTCGTAGCGCGCCGCGCCGGGCTTTGTGGTGGGTTTGAGACTGTCGCTGATGTGCTGGTTGAGCCGCTCATCGATATGGATCGACTGTCCCACGTACTTCGGTTCCCCCTTGGCGTTGTAGATGACATACACCCCGCCTTTGGGCTCAGGAGTGATCGCGTTGCACTCACACGGGCCCCCTGCTTTAGGGGAGGTAGCGATCGGAAGATCAGACGTTTTCGCCGGTGGCGCGTTAGGCATTTTGGGGGTGTCGACGCCGGGCAGCGGTGGTTTAGCTGCAGCCGGTGCCCCGGCGATGTCGTTGGCCAGTTGTGTTGGCGGGGTCGGGGCTTCGGTGGCGGTGTCGATGACCTTCTTGGCGGTGTTGGCGAGGTCATCGGCGTGGGTGGCCAGTTCTTCGGTGGCCTTTTCGGCGACCTCTTTGACCGCGGCCTTCGCTGCGCCTTGTGGGGTGACCATCGAGGCCACCCCCAGCACGTTCGACACGACACCGAGGGCCTGATTGTCGGGATTGAGCGCGGCAGCGAAATCCACACCCGCAGAAGCGATATTGACCCCAGCGGAAGCGATCATCGCCGCCCCGGCCGGCCCACCCACACCGGTCAGGGCCATCGCGACCCCACCGACGAGCATCGCTGATTCCAACGGATGCGCTTTGACGACCCGCCCGACCGTCTGCGCGCCGGCCACCGTGGCCGAGGCGGCAGTAGTGACCGCATCCCCCACTGCGCTGGCAGCACTGCTGATCGTGGAGGTGATCGAATCGAACAATCCGGTCGGCAACGGTGCCCCACCCAAACCACCCACATGCAGCGGCGGGTCCACGAAGACCGGCCACACCGTCTCAGGACGGGGATCGATGACCTCGGCCAACACATACAGCTGCGGGGCCACCTTCTTGACCACATACGACGACGGGACGAGTTTGCCTGTGGCGTCGCGGGTTTCCGCCGGGGCGAACATGCCGACGGTCTCGGCGGTCGTGGTGGCCCGGTTGATCGTCAGGTAGCCGTTGGTGTGGGCCAGCATCACCGTATCGGCCGGGGTGCGCACGAAGGTGGTGACCATCCGCACCCCACCAGCGGTGTTGATGCGGGCCACCGTGCGGGTCCCGGTGGCGGTGTTCTCGGCCAGCATGTCGAACCCGGCACCAGTATCGGGGTAGACCACCTGCCCACCGCTGGTGTGCTGAGCAGCACCCAGGCCGCCGGGCAGTACCACCTGCACCGACCCCGCCGCAGTGTTCGAGGTCAACCCGGCAACGGGGTCAGCCGGCAAGCCCGCCGACCGCTGCCCCGCCGTCATCGCCGAATCGGTTGCGGTGACGGTGGTGGATCCACTGAATGCGGCCAACGCGGCATCGGCGAATCCTTGAGCCAGCGATACCGACCCTGCACCGGCACCGGGCCGATCACGGTCAGAAAGCCAGTGCAACCCGCCCACGGTGAGCGCCACCGTGACGATCAACGCGAAGCTGACCTGCCACCACCGACCGATACTCCACCCCGACCGGTCACCCGGCAGAAAATCCCCCACGATCATTCCCCCACATCAGATCCCCGGCCCGTCAGCTACGACGAGCATCTGCAAGGTGTAGTCGGGAACCAACCCCAAAACCGAACGGTGATCTAGCCCACAGCAACACTCTCGGCGATCTCGCCCGATACTGCGCAGCGCATATTCACCCGTCACAGATGCGGAAGATCCCAGCACAACCTCGATGGCGCACCCTCACATATACGTGACTGGAATGTCAATCTCGTAAAAGTGGTGGCTATCGGGCAACCTTTCATGAGCAGAGCCCAGCCATCTCACCGACGCGGCCCACGCTGCAGCGAGCAACGGATCGCGGAGGCACGGTCACGCCGATCGGTGGGAGAACTCGCACACAGTGATGGCGTTCCGCTCATCAGCCTTCTCACCGCCGTCGCCCAGAACGGTCATCCGGTCTGCCGAGTGTGAAGCCAAGAGTCGACGATCAATGACCTGACACGGGCCGCAGGGACCGGGCGCGATGATTGACCGATCCGCAGTTAGCCGGTGTCACCGGTGGTGCCGCCGTAGGTGGCGATCTTGTACTCGGTGGCGGCGAGGGAGAGGGTGAGCTCGCGGATCTGGCGGCGGATGGTGTCTCGATGTTCGAGGAGCATGTCGAGGCGTTCGGGTACGGTTTGATCGCCGCCGTCGACGAGCGATATGTAGTGCTGCAGATCGCGGATTGCCATGCCGGACAACCGCATCCGGGTAAGGAAGACGAGTCGGCGCACTGCCTCGGGTCGGTAGCTGCGATGCCCGCTGCTGTCACGGTCAACCTCGACCAGGCCGGCGCGTTCGTAATAGCGCAGGGTGTGCGCGGAGACGTCGAGCAGAGCGGCGACCGCGGCGATGGTCATCGGCTCGCTGAGATCACCGGTGTCAGCAAGCCGATGGATCACCTCGACCGACATCGGGCCGTCGACCTCGCCGAGTGAGGCGAGTGCCCTGGTCATCAGGTCGTCGGTGGACATACCCGATCCTAGATCGGACGGGCCGAGGTGGCGGCGTCGGCGAAGTCCGCGCTACGCGCCAGTTCAGCCCACCGGTCGACCCCGTCCAGACCGCGTTGGTAGCTCCCCGTAAGCCGCTCGACAGCCTCGGCACCCAGCGGCAGCCGGAGGGGGACTTCCGCGGAGTGGGCCAGGGAGACGATGATCTGCGCGGCCTTGACGGGGTCGCCTTCCTGGTTCCCGTCCGCACCAGACATATCGGCTCGCACGTCGGCCAGTATCTCGCGGTAGATCTCTGAGGTATCGGTGAAGTCGAGCACGTCGGCGGCGTTGAAGGCTGTACGAAATCGGCTGGGCTCGACCAACATCACGCGGATCCCGAACGGCGCGACCTCGCCGGCCAAGGCCTCTGACCAACCCTCCAACGCGAACTTCGACGCCGAATACGTCGAGACTCCCGGGAAGGACATCCGGCCGCCCTGGCTGCTCATCTGCACGATCGTCCCGCTTCCCTGTGCCCGCATGACCGGCAACGCCGCGCGCACCAGGGCGGCGGGACCGAACAGGTGCAGGTCCATCAGGTCGCGCAGCTGGGTATCGGTGACTTCCTCCGCGGCGCCGACGATGGCGCGGCCGGCATTGTTCACCACGACGTCCAACCGGCCGTAGCTTTCGACCGCCACCTGGACGAGGCCCTCGGCCGCGGTGGTGTCTCGAGCGTCGAATGCCACGCATTTGACTTGGCCGCCATAGCTGTTCGTCAGATGCGCGATGCTGTGGGGGTTACGCACTGCGGCCACGACGTGATCTCCCGCGGCAAGGGCAGCCTCGGTCAAGGCACGACCGAGGCCCTTCGATGCTCCGGTGATGATCCAGGTCTGTGATGGCGTCGGTGTTGTCATACCCGCGACGTTAGGAGTTCGAGCGCGCTCGAACGCAAACCTAACCCCGCCGGGTCGTATCTTGCCGATGGCGGCGTTCAGGCCGTGATGAACGCCAGCAGATCGGGGTTGAGGACATCCGCGTGCGTGGTCAGCATGCCGTGCGGATAGCCGACATACGTCTTCAATGCGCCGTTCTGAAGTACGTCGACCGCTCTGGGCACCGCGCTGGTGAACGGAACAATCTGATCGTCGTCGCCGTGCATCACCAGAACGGGAACGGTTATCGTCCGCAGATCCTCGGTGTAGTCCTGCAGCCAGGAAACGACGGTCTCGTAGTGCGCGTGGGCGCTACCAGACATGCCCTGCCGCCACCAGTTAGCGATGACCGCTTCCGACGGTTCAACCCCAGGTCGGTTGAATCCGTAGAACGGACCCTCGGGTACCGCGCGGTAGAACTCCGACCGATTTCCCAGAACACCCGCCCGCACCGCCTCGAACCACTCCGGGGGTTGGCCACCCGGATTGTTTTCGGCCCGTGCCATGCTCGGCGTTGGGGAGGACACCAGTACTGCCTTGGCGACGCGGTCCTGGTGGCGCGCCACGTAGCGCGCTACCTCCGCGCCGCCGGTGGAGTGCCCAATGTGGACCGCGTCGCGCAGATCCAGCTGTTCGGTCAACGTGGCCAGGTCGGCCACCCAGTGCTCGATGTCATTGCCAGTCCAAGCCTGCTCGGATCGGCCGTGGCCGCGTCGGTCATGGGCGATCACCCGATAGCCCTGGTGCAGGAAGAACATCATTTGGGCGTCCCAGTCGTCAGCCGTCAGCGGCCAGCCATGGCTGAAAACGATCGGCTGGCCAGAGCCCCAGTCCTTGTAGAAGATCTCGACGCCGTCCGATGTGGTGATGGTTGGCATTGGTGGCTCCTCTGTCGTCCTTTTTGCGGGGCTCTCCCGCGATCGAGAGGCAGTCAATGTCGGCCTACACGATCTGCAAATGTGTCTGTAAAAGTGCTAGTCCCGAACGATCATCAGGCGCGCGTCGATCACGTAGTCATGTAGTGCTGCGTTGTGGCGCAGATGAACTCATCGTCAGACCGTTCTGACTTAGATCGAAAAAGTCTGGTGGCCAGCATTTGCCGGTCTCATCCGATGCTATGTGTACGATCGGCGAAGAACAATGCCCGAAAAGTCGGATTACTTTGCCGAACCGCCACCTCCAGCAGAATGGCGGGCATCGTCTGAAGCCGAGGACGCGCTGTCGGAAATTCTCCACATCGTGCAGCTTCAGGGTCAGTCCGTCGCCCGCTACTCCCGGCGTGCACCCTTCAACATCGCCCTGCCAGCCGGTACCCGCCGGTTCCACATAGTCGAACAAGGCCCGATACGGATCCAGGCGCCAGGCATGCCTGCGATCCAGCCTTTGAATACCGGCGATCTCGTACTGTGCGCCCGCGGGGATGGCCATCACCTGCAAGCCGGACAGCCGATAAGCGCACGGGCGCCCCAGGATGCTGATCGTTGCCCGCCCAATGCCGCCACACCCAGCGACGCCCAGGCGCCGCGGTGGCTGACCGGCACATTCATCGCCAACGACACCATCGCCAATCCGGTCTTTTCGGTGCTCCCTTCCGCGATCGTCGTGAGCGCCCAGCCGCACGGCCAAGAATGGTTGCCGGTGACCCTGCAACTGTTGCTTGTCGAGGTCACGTCTCCAAGCCCAGGCTCCTCGGTGATGATTTCGCGCCTGTTGGATCTGTTGTTCATCCACGTCCTACGCGAATGGTCACGGCAGCAACCCACCACTGCTGGATGGCTGACCGCTGCAATGGATCCCGCGCTAAGCACCGTCCTCACGGCTATCCATCGCGACCTCAGTTACCCATGGTCGGTCGCTCACCTCGCCAGCATCGCCAACGTCTCCCGGACTGCGCTGGCCCAGCGGTTCACTCGACTCCTCGGCCGGCCGCCGTTGACCTACATCGCCGATCGTCGGCTCAGTCACGCCGCCGAGCTACTTCGCACCAGCACCTCGCCCGTAGCCGCCATCGCCAACCAGGTCGGCTACTCATCCGAAGCCGCCTTCAGTCGGGCCTTCCGCCGCCGCTACGGTCAGCCCCCGAGACAATGGAAAAACGTCACAGACATCAACTCCCCACCGCACCCCATTCCGTGAGGGTCAAAATCTGAGACGTCTTCATGCACTAGAGACGCGAGAGCGGTCGGGTCAGGGCGCGACGGGCGCCGGTTGCGGCAGCGGATGGGCGCCGTCAGTTCGTAACCCATCGAAGATGATGGCCAGATACCGCTGCCACAGCAGCGGCGGTGGGGCTGCGAGGTTTTCGACGATGTGGATGGGCGCGCACATCATGAGGAAGACGTCGGCCTCGGTGATGTCTGCTCTGATGGCACCCGACGTGCGCGCTCGGTCAACCAACGTTTCGAGGTGCTTGTGCAGCACATCGCGAACCTCAGTGACCCTCGGGTCGCCGGCGCTGGCTGACTGCAGGAACGTCAGATCGTGCCGTTGGCGTTGGTCGGCTGCGATGGTCAGGAACTCCAGGAGCGCGGCGCCCGCTTCCGGCGAGTCGGCCAGCCCCCGCGCGGCCTCTGCCAGCACGGCGATGTGCCCGCAGACAATGGCAGCGACCAGATCCTCTTTCGTCGGGAAGTGCCGGAACACGGTTCCCTTCGCCACCCCAGCCCGGCGGGCGATATCGGCCACCGACGCCGATGCACCACGTTCGGCGAACTCGTCCTCGGCCGCGGCCAACAACAAGGCGCGGTTGCGTGCTGCGTCCGCGCGGGTGGGTCGATCACTGGTAGTCACTGGGTCGAGAGTATCAAGTTGACCACTCGGTCATCTTGTGCGAACCTGGATTCAGCAATATGACCGAGTGGTCATATTAACGCTGGGCACGCGAAAAGCCTTGGAGGACATATGAAGCTACGCGGCGCGACCGCATTGGTAACCGGGACAAACCGGGGAATCGGCCACCACTTCGCCGTGGAACTGCTGCGCCGCGGAGCCAAGGTCTATGCCACGGCACGTCGCCCAGAACTGGTAGACGTCCCCGGTGCAGAGGTCGTCCGTCTGGACATCACCGACCAGTCGTCGGTGGACGCCGTCGCCGCCTTGGCCGGCGATGTGGATGTCCTGATCAACAATGCCGCCGACACCGCTGGGGGAAACCTCGTCACCGGAGATCTGGACGCGATCCGGTCAACGATAGATTCGAACTACTACGGCACCCTGGCCATGATCCGAGCCTTCGCGCCCATCCTTGCGCGCAACGGCGGGGGAGCCATCCTCAACGTCCTGTCGGCGGCGGCGTGGACCACTGTCGAGGGGAACACTGCCTACGCGGCCGCGAAGTCGGCGCAGTGGGGTTTGACCAATGGCGTGCGACTCGAACTTGCCTCGCAAGGGACTCAGGTGGCCGCCCTGGTGCCCGGACTGATCGGCACGCAGACCCTTCTCGACTTCGCAGAGCGTCACGGCATCGAGTTCCCTGACGGCGCCGTGATGGACCCGGCCGATCTCGTTCGGTTGGCGCTCGACGGGCTGGAAGCCGACGAGATCGAGATCCTGGACCCGATAGCGGTCGACGCGAAGGCGAGTCTCACCGGGCCGCCGCGCGCATTTGCGTTGTAGGCAAATGCCCGCTGTCGTTCCTCTAGAAGCGAAACCGCGCGGCCCCACACCGTGAAAGACGACTCGGTTCGGATACTGTCGCCCGGACGCTACTGGGGGAGAGTGCGAAGTGGACGGGTTCGACCGTGTTGTGGCGTCCAAGTCAGCAACCAAGCCGGCGGCTATCAGTTGGCCCTTTGCAATCGACCGGCGCGTAGACCAGCTTGTGTCCCGCGCCAACGAAGCCGGCGCGAACACTCGACGCAATGAACTCATAGCGGCCATCGTCGCCGCCGCCGAAACTGAACCCGAGGCCCTTCTTCATGCCGTTATCGCTTGGCGCAAACTTCACGTCCGAGACGTCGTCCTCGAAGTCGAACAAGCAGCGCAAATTGTGTCGATTCCTAGATACCGGCCCGGTCGACGGCGAACTGGCTGATGTGTTTGTCCAGGGGGATCGACGTCAAGAGTGCCGTCGTGACATTCCAATGCCGGTGTGCAAGAGAACGCGGCCTGTCCCCGATGCCAGTCAGCCTGGGTCCGGAGTCGGATGTGCCGACTGAATCGAAGCAGGATCTTGACCACGGATTCGAGGCTTTCGGCGCAACGCGGTGACCCGTGCCGACTTCCGTGGTGAGGCCGGCTTTCCTGATTTTTGGGTCAGTCGGTTGAGCTCAGCAAGCTTCGCGGCGCATTCCACGCACCCGCGTGGATCACGACACTGTTCAGGCGAGCGCGGCCAGAACCATCGCGATGTTCACGCCAATTGAATTAGCCAGTTGTGCAACGCTTTCAGGCATTTTCTCCGGGCTCTTACCTCGCGGATAGCTACTCCCTGCCGGTAGTCCCTCCGCGAGCATTGTCGTTGGAGTGCTTAGCGGCGATGGCCGCCGGAAGATCCTCCAAATCTGCGAGCGTGTTTCGGCGAGCAGGAGAGTGTTGTTGTGGCACAGCAGGACACAGCTGCCCCGGGCGCCTCGGGCTACAACGGCGTAGGTTTTCTGGTGACGCTCGACGAGTGTGGCGATCCGGGCCGCGAAACGCCTCGGGACTAGGTTCCCGCAATCGGCAACCCATGCCGCATTTATCAAGTCCACGGCGATCCCTTCAGCCGCGAAGGCGGCGAGAAGTTCGGCGTAGGGGTCTTCCCGGGACGCCTTTGCCAGCGAGATGACCCTCTCCACGTCCCGCCAATCTGCGACACGGCTGAAACGCTGCGCTGGCTGATACAGGTATTTCTCGATGAGTTCTGGGTCGGCGTCGGCGGCACGGTCACCGATCGCTGTCCACGCTCGCTGCAGAACGATGTCCCGCGGCCGTCCTCCGTGCAGCGTGGCGTCCTGAGCGAGTAGCGCCAAACCTACGCCAACGAGGGCGCCGACGTATGGCTCGACCCTGTCTGGCAGGTCATCCACTGCAGTCGGTGGCATCGCGATGAGGACGTCGGCGAGTTGGTCGGCCCACTCTTCGTCGTCCGACCCCCACACTCCGGCGGCAAGTAAGTCGAGGTG
Organism: Mycolicibacterium sp. Y3; assembly: GCF_051188035.1. NCBI lineage: Bacteria > Bacillati > Actinomycetota > Actinomycetes > Mycobacteriales > Mycobacteriaceae > Mycobacterium > Mycolicibacterium sp. Y3. The sequence continues at coordinate 426,641 of NZ_JAVQLT010000001.1, forward strand.
CAGTTGCGATACCAGCATGCGAAGTTCGACGGCGGGCGCCGGATTCGCGGTGACGGCTCGGCGTAACTGTGACGCCCAAGCCCGCATTCGCTGGCGTTGTTCCGCGGGGATGTCCGGCGGGGGGCGACGATCCGAGAGGTCCTCGACGGCCTCGTCCTCGCCTTCGCGCTCGTCGTCGGGGGGTTCCTCGGCGTCCAGGGAGACCGTAGAGTCGACGGCCCACGTCGAGTCAGGGGTACGGGTAGTGGCCAGGGCTGTAGGAAAGAGTCCCGTTGTCAGTGCCGGTCCCAGCGCCACCTCAACATCGTTGAGCCAGGACCCCCATCGGTCGTTGTCGTCCACGGCGACGTCGCGCGGGGTCGCGGCACCCGAGGGAGCCGCAGCTCGGTGGGCGGCATTGGCCTTCAACAAGTTCAGTAGGTCGCTCTCGAACCGGGCTCGCAGCTCGTCATCGGTGAAGATGGTCGTGTAGTCGCGTGTGAGCCGGGGTGTCGAGGCCTGGCCGGTTCGCGGCAGGCACGCTGCGGTGTCGGTCAGGAACACCACTGAACTGGTGACTGTCTGATCACCGATCGTGGCCGTCGCTCGAACGGCGGCGCCGGCCGGCTCTGGTGCCAGATACTCTGCAACGACGACGCCATGGCGGCCCTCGGCTACTTCGAGTGTGTGGTACGGACGCCACTGTGCTGGTGCGGCTGTCGATGCCATCTCAATCGTGATTCGCGCAGGCTTGCGGCAGATCATTTCGACGGAGATTCCTATGTCGCTGGCCCGTGCTCCGAGCAATGTGACGACTGCGGTCGCGCGGTTGTCGACGGGCGAGATGGTATGGCGGAGCTGAATTTCGGATTCCTCGACCGCGACGCCATCGGGCAGCAGCGAATCGGTGACCGAACTGACAGCGGCGAGTTCGCAGTTCCCCCCGTGGCGGGTGGCGATCAGTAGCGCGACCCGGCTGAGGTTCGGGCTGCCCACCATGGCGCTGAGCGCATCACCTATCCGCCACTCGACGAGCTTTCCGTGACTGAGGCGCTTACCTTGCTCAGACAGCCACCGGAATTCGACCCGATCGACGCCGCGTGCGGCTGCGGCCACCTTCCCTCCGTCGTAGCTGCTGAGTTCGGGTTGCAGCGCCACCGTTAGCGATTTGGGTTGCAGTCGAGCGACCAGGGCGGCGAGGGCCGCGGCATCGGGGTCGAGGAACGGGGCGCTGACACCCAACGTATCCACCGCGAGCTCAGGCAGTTGGTCGAGGATCGGGCGGTCGAGATTGCCGAGAATCCGCACCGCCGAGTTCTCGATCGTCTGCGGGCGGACCATGTCCGCGATCTGGGTGACGACGGCAGCGATCCAGCTCGGCATGTGCACCGCAGGATGGCCGGCGAGATCCCTCAGCCAGTCGGCGAGGTCGACGAGTGCTGCCGGGCCGTGTGATCGGCCGCCGCGCAACACAATCCAGAGTTCGTCGTTGTGGCCCCACCCGGCGGTCGTCGGATTGCCCGAGCCGATCGCCACCCACACGTCGTTCTCACCGACGAAGACTGCGAGCTTCGGGTGGAACGCGCCGGTACAAACAACATGTGCGTGCTGATAAGAGCGGCCGGCGCGCCGCACGTCCACGGGGTCGTGAACGGCGTGATGCGCATCGCTGAGAATCGTCACCCGTGCGCCCAAGCCCCGAGCCAATGCGATCACTCGCTGCTCAACGAACAACAGATCCAGGGTGTAGCCGGTGAGCAACACTTCGCTCAGTGCTGCGCCGGCGTCATACCATTGCCGTAGCAGTGTCAACGGTGAGCAGAAGTCGAATCGCACCCGCTCGCTCACGGCAGCCCCATCACGCTACTACCCACTTCGGTGACGGTAACCCCATCGGCATCCGAGGACAGCATGCCGAGCTGGTGAGCGATCCTGCCCAGGGATTCAGCTCGAAATCCGACGTTGTCCGCGCTTTCGGTTCCCAACGCGAAGTAACGCCCCTCTCTCTCAGCGAGTTTTGTCGGGAGCACGATCCGACCGCCATCGGTGACCTCGAGCTTGCTCAGAGCAATGCGATGCGATTGCGCGAGCATGTCGTCGACGATCAGCGATGCGAAGTCCCGCACCGTTTCGTGTGATGCCTCGGACGCGCGAGAACCCACCCACAGTGGGTCGAGGTATGCCCGCCGTGGCGCCTGCCGTCCACCGCGGAAGGCCGCCAACGCCTCCCCGTGGAGCTCACCCAAGCGGCGAGCACCCAACAGCAACGTGGCCAGAGCTATTTCAAGCTCTCCGCGATCGGCCAGTTCGTCCTCGGCCGGGCGCGGATGGCCGGCGGCATCCGCCGTCGGCGGAAGGTCTGCCAGGAATGCGTCCAACTGCCCTTCTGGCATCTGTCCACGCACCCAGTCGTGCAGTTCGTTCCGTTGCACGGGCTCTGGTGCTTCACGCACCTCATCGACCAGCCGTGCCCACCACAGTCGCCAGGCTCCCACGAACCGGTGCCGCAGCAGCAATCCCCGCCATGCCGCGGCCCGGGCACTCTCCTGCCGGAAGATGACGTCGCTGGTCAGCTGCTCGCCATAGGCGATGCCGTCATAGGCAACTCGCCGCCAATCGCTTTGTCCGGGCTGCAATTGCACGGCGCGGCAGAAGATCCGCAGTGTCGCGCGGCGAGTTTGGTCATCGCCTGTCCACTCGGCCGCGCCACTAGCGGTCATCACCTCGCGTAGCGGGGCTACATACGGTGCGGATGGCCCGCCGTGCGCGATGGGAAGGATGTCCGGAAGATCGTCGTTGGTCACGGGACGGGCCGCGATGATCTCTGTGAGCGGAGCGAACATGTCCAGGATCGCGTCCGGACAGCGACGCCGACCCACCCGCAGCGCATTCTTGTCCGTCGTCACGAGACCGACAGTGGTAGCCGGCCCGATGTACTGCGACCAGAAGCCCGATACTCGATCCGAGTATGTTTGCGCACCGACTTCGCTCAGACGGTCGGCCAGGCCGTCGGCGAGGAGCTTCCGCACCGTGTCCGCGCCGTGTAGGTGGCCGGGCCCAGAGCGGTCGCCGGTCGTCGGGGAAATCAGCGATGCCCAGGCGAGGGCCGACTCCGCACGTCGAATCAAAGTTCGGCAACCGGCGGCGTCGGAGTCGCGCGCAGACGCAAGATCAGCAAGCGCCCAGTACAACGCAAAGTGCAGAGCGCTATCGCTCAGCGTGGAGATACCGGGCACCAACACACTGACCATGCGCAGAACGGGCGCTTCCACGGCCAATGGGTAGCGGCTCGTTCGCTTGCTCATCCCGGGCGCCGACCACGCCGGCCCGTCGGTCGAAAGCAAGGATGCTGTTTCGCCGTTCAGTGGTCACCCCCAACAAGTTATGAACCATAGACCGTTCGGCAGGCCCACGAATCGCAGTTCAGGGCAGAAGGTCGAGCTGCATTTGGCGGAACCGCCTGACGTATGTCGCGATTATCGGCAATGCGGAACGCTCCCCTTAACGCGCGACGCGCCCGCAATTCCAACGAAATTGGCTGGAAAACTACTCTGCTGGCGCCGGCGCCGCGTACGCGTGCGCGAAGACACTGGCCACGACACGTGCTAGCGGAGCGCACAACCCATTCCAGTCGGTAGGGATGGCTACTTGCCGGGTCGTCGGACCGTAGTGAACGAGGCTGTTTCGTAGCTCCCTCAACCCCGTGGCAACGCGAACCGACGCAGTGTCACTGTCCGCGTCATGGCCGAACGCGAGGGCCAAGGCTTCGAGGTCGGTGGCGTCAATCGTCGGCATCGCGAGCACTGCGGCCAGCGACTGATCATGGCGTGGGTACCAGCTGAGCGTGTCGCCAAGTGCCCGCGCAACGTCAACCCAAGACCCATCTATCCCGAGAGTGCTCGCCAATTCCGTGGCCTTGGCGTATGCATAGGTAGCTTCTAGACAGCGGTACAAAGCCAGAAACAGATTCGATGGGTTGAGGTCCAGCACCGCTCGGGTCAGGAACTCGTACGGAAGGCCGGCAACCCGCTGCTCCGCGAGCAATGCGAGCTCTTCTGCGAGGTCCGGTTCGATCCACCCATTGCCATGTGCGCCCTGTTTCGCGCAGACGGCGAGGACGTTGGCATGGAAGTTCGGTGTGCCGGCCACGTCGTCGTCGATCTCTAACATGCGTAAGGGTGGATAGAGCTTCATTACGTCGGCGACATCATGGCCTTGATATTCGGCGTCGGCCTTGCTCCCCGCTCCAACGACGTTGAGGACCAGCGCGGGACTGACTGATGGGTCTACCTCAAGGTCGGCAAGCATCGCGACCACGAGTCCGGGGGCTAGGTCGACCTCTCGAATCCGCTCCGCCCGGGCCAACCCCTCGGCATCGAACCCGGCGAGCGCCAGTACTTCGCCGCCCGGTGTCTTGATGAGAGCGGCGGCCTGGGCTCGTCCGAACTTCAGGTGCGCGACCCGTTTGGACGCGACGAGAACGTCGTACTCGGTCTCATCGAGAAAAATGTAGCGTTCTCCGTCGGGGACCGACGTTCCGCGATCGGCGGCGTACTTACCAAGCTTTCCGAAAATGGTGGCTGCGGTGTCCTCGGCACTGCGTGACACTGCTATGCCGCCCGCCAGCAAATCTCCATAGACACGACGTCGAAGTGCTCATCGACGAGCACTTTGAAGGCCTCTTGAAAGACTCCGCGTTCGTAGCGCCCGACTTGACCGACGCGCCTATCAAGGACTTCCTCGAGAACATCGAGGCGGAGGAAGTCGCGGAGGTCTTGATCATCCAGCGTCTCAAGTTTGGCGAGGAACGCTCCATGCTCGGACTTCAGCCGATTCAAGGCGGCCGCTTTCTGCTCAGAATCGCGTTCCTCGCCCGGACGGCCGATGATCTTAATCCCAAGCGCAACAGCGAATCCGATGCGCGCTGGTTGCCTGTCGAACACCTGGCGTCCGCTTAGCCCGGCCTCATCAGTTGACGTGGCGCGCGCGAAGGCCTTGTCGAGATCGACCAGCATGCGAAGCACCTCGTAGAACTGATCCTGAAAGTTGGCATCGTCTAAGTTCTCGACAAAGTCCAGCCGGGAGAACTCGTCCGAGACCTGCTCCTTGGTGTCTATCGTTGCCTTCCGCAACGAGAACGCCATGTACATCTCGACAATCGAGTCGAACCTTAGTTGCGCGGGGCCCACCCTGCGCCCCGGCTCATCCGGGGTGATCAGCTTCTCAATCGTGGGAACTCGTTCCCGGAGTTCTCCAAGCATCGATGCGAACACCACGGCGATCTGACGATCAAGGGTCCAGGGCACTTGGCCGGTGTTAAGCACCAGCATGCGATAGATCAGGGCGCGCACACTCTCCGTTAACCAGAACTCGACTCGAATCGGCCGGCTGAGAACCGACTCATCCTTGTCACTTGCCGCGCGCAGAGCAGCGGTGCGCTGCATTCCGTCGATGATAGAAACGGCCTCGCCAGGGACGCCCGTCAAGATTGTGCGGAGAGCGTCGTAGTCCGGGGGTGGCAACTCCTTAAATGTGGACTGGTCGACAACAACCCCGATGACTATGGGCGGTAACACCGTCCCCTTTACAAGGTCCGAAACCATACGGTCTCGTATCCGACGAGCCGTTGTCGTGCCCAGGACAGCGCGTTGTCCTTCGATCCCCCCTTGGCTGGCAAGGGGCTTCGCGACGACCTGCAGATAATCGCCGATCGCCATCTGGGTCATGACGGAGTAGCAGTCAATTCGGGAATCGTAAATCGCATCCACAGGAACCCGATCACCTGTGACTACCGGCTCATTCATGAGCAGCCTTCCGTTAACAGAGGAATGATCAAGAGCAAGCGTCGAAACGGGGATACCGCGACCACCCGAGCTTTGCTTGCCAGGTCGTCATGAGCTAGTTGACTCATCAGACTGCCGCATCCGGCCGGTCAATCAGCTGTCGTGCAACGTGCTCGGCGAAGGCAGGATCGGCGTGGATGCGCGCCACGACGTCATCGGCGATCTTGTCTACATCAATCGGACCCAAAGGCACTTGCCCCGCTGTCTGAGGCGGAAAGCCGACGTCCACGCGTCGGGTGTACACACTCTCACCGTCATCTCCGTACGCACTCAGAACATGGTCGTATACGAGCTGAACCTTCTCGCGGAAGACATCGACTGTGTATGGCGTCTCCGGTAAACCGTCGTCGAGTACGCGGCGGATGGTGCTGTTGACGTCGTTCATCACGTCGACCTTGCGTCGCCAATCCTCGACGAGCTTTTCATGCAGGTGCTGAAGCAGTGTCTTCGCGCTCGCCTGAACTCTTTCTCGTTCCTCCGCGGTGAGCACGGGATCGGGTTGCGTTAGGAGGTCGAAGATCGCAAGTTCTTCCTCGGTCATGCCTTCGCGAACCGCTCGTTCCTCTTCAGACGTGAGAGTCCTCGAAAGCTCGATGAGACGACGCAGATACTCATCGATATTGACGCTGCCCGCGTTGTAGTCGGCAATCAGCTGCTCGATACGCTCGACCAGCTCGTAGCGCGTCGGGTTCCGCAACGCCGCGCCGATGGCTTGCTGCCGAAGAAGCTGAGCCATCCTGTCGGTCTCTGCGCGCTTGCGGCCGGCCAGTCTCGCTGCGAGTCCGTCAAAATCGATCTGCGATAGGTCGATCAGTGGGTCCGGCTTGCGACCCTCGGCAGCAGCGCGGATGATGTACTCCGCGGCCCCCACCGATCGATCCAGCAGGGCGTCTACGGCGTCGGCGACAACTCCAATGTCAGGTGTCGGCGGCTTAGTAACTTCGTGAATACGCTCGGCCAACACCCGGATTGCAGCGACGGTACGTTGCTGTGCAGCCGCTTTCGGGTTTGGGAGCAGTGCCTTGAATAGCCGGCGGACCTGCCGAGCCCTAGTCGTGAAGTCGTTGCGGGTCTGTTCGTTAACCAACAACGCCTCGACGGCAGCGTCCCGTTTAGCCACGTGGTCGAAGCCCTGGGCATCGCGCATTGCGATCAGCTCAACGCCGACGCCCGCACAGAAAGCGATCATATCTGCGACGGCCGCGTCGAGTTCACCCGCGAGGGAATCGATGATCTCAATAGGCGATTCCCCCTCCTTGGCTGCGCCGTAGACGGCGAGAGCCTTCTCCAAGTTCCGGAAGACTCCGACGTAATCGACAATGAGACCGTTGTCCTTCTCCGGGAAGACGCGGTTGGCGCGAGCGATGGTCTGCATGAGGGTGTGGTTTTTCATCGGCCTGTCGAGGTAGACGGTCGACACGCTCGGGGCGTCGAAGCCGGTCATCCACATCGCGCACACAAACACCAGCCGCAAAGGATCGGTCGGGTCTTTGAACTTCTCGGCAAGGTCTTCGCGGTTCATCCGCTCGCGGTGCGGACGGATGTCGAGGCCCAGGTCATCGAGCATCTTCAGCTCGTTCTGACTTTGCGAAACCACGACCGCCATGTCGGTGGTTTCCATCAGCTCAATCCGCGATACCACCCACGGCCGTTCCAGCTCCGGTAGCGCATCGTGCTGGCGTCGCAGGTCAGAAAGGTGCTCGGCCCACGCCTCCTTAACGAGGTCATACATCCTCACGGCCGCTGCTTTGTCGAGGCCAACGTACATCGCCTTTCCGGAGAATCCCCGCCCGACGAAGTGCGCAACTAGGTCTTTGGCGAGGGTTTTCAGGCGTTCGGGACGAGTCAGCAGGGTGTACTGCGTACCGAATTTGCGTGCCAGCGCACCCTCAGCGTCTTCATCGAGCTCGGCTTCCTCCAGGAGCGCGTCGAGTTCGTCTGCGAACTCAACGTTCGTGAGTTGTAGCTCTGGGATCCGGTTTTCGTAGTAGAGCGGGACCGTGGCGCCATCTTCGACGGCATCACCGAAGTTGTAGATGCTCACGTAGTCACCGAACTGCTGACGGGTCGCCTGCTCTTCGCCAGCAATCAGCGGGGTTCCGGTAAAGCCCATCATCGAGGCGTTGGGCAGCGCGGTCCGCATGTTGAGAGCGAGGGTGTCATATTGGCTGCGGTGTGCCTCATCGGTGATGACGATGATGTCTGACCGGTCGGACAGCACCGGCATCTCTCGTTCACCCTTGGACGGTTGGAACTTCTGGATGAGGGTGAAGACGTAACGGTGGTCGGCCGCCAACAGTTCACGCAGGTGCGCTATGGAGTCTGCGTGGATCCGCGCTTCGGGTGGGATCGCACCGGCGTCAGCGAACTCTCCGTGGAGTTGCGTGTCGAGTTCGGTTCTGTCAGTGACCATTACGAAGGTCCACTTGCCCCGGACATGCCGGAGCACCTTTTGAGTGAACCACAACATCGACAGACTCTTGCCCGACCCCTGGGTATGCCAGAAGACGCCAAGGCGTTTGTCGTGCACAGCGCGCGCCCGATCGAGATTCTCAATCGCAGCGTTGACGCCGAGGTACTGGTGCGAACGTGCGACGATCTTGATCAATCCGCCGGGGCGTTCCATGTAACCGACGAAGTTCTCGAACAGGTCGAGCAGGTTCGCAGGATCGCAGGTGCCTCGTAGAGCTGTCTGCAATGCGATCTCGCTACGTGCCCCGAAGGCGTCGATAACCTTCCAGTCCGAGAAGTACTCCCACGGGGCATATGTCGACCCGACTTTCGCCTCGCTTCCGTTGGACAGCAGGACAAGACAGTTTGGTATGAAGAGCTGCGGGATGGTGTCGCGGTAGTCGGTGACGTTGTCGTCGAAGGCCGACTTGACCGGCGCATTCGGCTCCTTGAATTCCAGCACTGCCAGCGGTACGCCGTTGACGAACAGGGCAACGTCGAGGCGGCGGCTGTGCAATGGGCCCTTAACCCACATTTGCTGAACAGCCAGCCGGTCGTTGTTTGTGGAGTCCCGCAGATCGAGGTACCGCAGTATCCCAATCTGCTTGTCTCCGTTGTCATCTACCCACTCGGCCTGGTAGCCGTCGCGCAGCAGGTCATAGACTTCGCGGTTGGCGCGGACCCGATCCATCACCGAGCGGTCCTTTGTCAGCGCCTCAATCGCTTCGTCGATTGCGATGTCGGGCACGTCCTCGGCGTTTAGGTTCCGCATCGCTATGCGCAGGCGATGCGTCAGAATCACGTCGTGCTGAGAATCACGCCCAAGGGTGCCTTCGACGCCAAGAATTTCGTGGAAGGCATCGACAGGGGTCCAGCCGAGCTCAGCCAACAACTCCATGCTGGGCTTCTCGACGTAGTCGTACTCTGGACCCCTTGCCATCATCACGCCACCTGTTCTCCTACCAGTGCATCCAAGTCGAGTGCGGAAACGTCGATTTGTCCGCTGACCAGCTTGGGCAGAAGGAGATCACGCATGGCCCTGAGATAGCGCGTCTGCGCCTGAAGTGTCGTCGATTCTTCATGTATCGGCCCCACCACCTGATCGAACCGCGCCAAGAGCATTGGCGGTGCAATGAGCGCCGATACCTCATGGAGCGCGGCGCGCTTGATGTGCTTCATGGTCGTTCCCTGGGCGCGCGCACGGAACTCCGGCATCGCGTTGTCGAGGGCGTGTAATAGGTAGAGCAGCGTCACCGAGTCATTTGATGGCCGTACGACGAAGAGGTGCTGATTAAGAAGTCCCGGTTCGTCTGCCCAGAGGTAAACACCTAGATCGGCGCTCCAACTCATTAGGAGGTCGCCACCTTCGACCCAGTACTTCTTATCGATGGGTCCTTCGGGACAACGGGGCGTCCCAGCCGTGATACCCGCCTTGAGTTCTTTGATCTTGATGATCGGCCTGCCATCTGGTCCCCAATGTGAAGGCTTGAAAGCAAAGCCGTTCACAAACGATGCGACGACATCGAACGGATCCGTACCCCACCCGTCGGGGATCGGGCCGAGGGCCGAGTCAACGAGGGGGACGGCTCTGTGTCCTGGGTAGCGAAACTTCACAAACCACTCACGGTAGACGGCCCGCGCCATCTCTTCCAGCAACTCCACCCGGCGAAGGTTGTTCTCGATAAGGTCATCGATCGACCCGATGACGGCGACAACACGTTCTTGATAGAACCGAGAGGGGAGATTGATCTTCAACGCTTCAAATCGTGACTTGTTCAGGATCGGCGTTCGCGTGCCTCCCGAAGCTAAACGCTTCAGTTCCTCCCTCCGAGTTCGTAAGTGGTAATAGAGAAACAAAGGATCAACCTTAGAGTCGTTCGGAATAATCGTATTAATCTGCTGATTGGTGAACGAGTCTGCGGTCGAGATCGCAACCTTTCCCAACTGCCACCCGATGCACGAAACTATCAACGCGCCCGATGGAACCCTGAGACGCCGCAATAACTCAGCACCGTCAGCCGACAGACACCTTTCAGTCGCCGCGATGAATCGTTGGTCGACCATGTCGGTCGGAGTCACGAAAGGATGCTCGTTTCCGAAGGCATCGGGACGTGCGGCAGGAGGCGTCTTTCCAGTAACAACCCGGCCCAGTTCCCCGATTGCGAATTCGCGCCAGTCTGTCATACGCCGAGAATCCCGCGGACCGCGACGTCGACTTTGACGCGCAAGGCCTCGGCTTGGTCGCTCAGAAAAGTGAACTCTTCGTAAAGCTCTTCGAGTTTCACAGCGAAATCCTCGTCGTTCTCAGCCACAACAGCAGAGCCTGTGTAACGACCGGGGTTGAGACTCCATCCTTGATCTTCGATCTCAGAACGAGTCGCGACCTTGCACAGACCAGCAACGTCTGCGTACTTCCCATCAGGAAAATTCTCCGTGAGTAAAGCGTTACTGCCCGTCGCGGTTTCGATGTCTTCACCTCGGTACAGCCGCACGACGTTGGCGAGAAACTCGATCTGCTCCGCCGTGAAGTCGCGGTGGGCGCGGTCTATCTGCCGGTATATATGCCGTGCATCAAGGAACAAGACACTGTCTTTGCGTCGGGTTCCCGCCTTGGCCTTGTCCAAGAACCAAAGCGTCACGGGGAGAGTAACCGTGTAGAAGAAGTTGGAACTGATTGCGACCATCACATCCAACGCACCAGACTCGACGATCTGCTTGCGGATGTCCTTCTCCGAATGCCCTGCGTCACCCGCTGAGTTGGCCATAACGAATCCGGCGCGGCCCTTTGGCCCAAGCGCCGCGTAGAACTGCTGGATCCAAAGGTAGTTTGCGTTGTCCGGCTTGGGGATTCCGAAGTGGAATCGCTTGTCACCGGAGAGCTGGTCCTTCTTCACTTTGTCGACGTTGAAGGGCGGGTTAGCCATTACGTAGTCGAAGGCCCCGACCGCCTTGTGCGGGTCTTCGTAATAGCTATTGGCTTGCCGGATGTCACCAGAGAGCCCGTGCAGCGCGAGGTTCATCTTCGCCAGCGGCACAGTGTCCTCAGTCTTCTCCGTACCGAAGATGGAGAGCTTTCTCGTCGCTGATTCATGATGGCGTTCAACGAATTTCGCGCACTGTACAAACATGCCACCCGACCCGCACGCAGGGTCGAAGACGCGGCCGTGAAACGGTTCCAGAATCTCTACGATGAGCCGGACGATCGAATAGGGAGTGAAGTACTCGCCACCGCCCTTGCCTTCTTGCGCGGCGAAGTTGGAAAGAAAGTCTTCGTAGATGAAGCCGAAGGCGTCCCCTTCCAGCTGTGTCGGCAACGGCGCAAACAAGCGCAGCAGCTCGATCAGAGTTGAACGTTCGAGCTTCTGGTAGCCACGCGGCAGGATGTCCTTGAGTTCGGGATTGGCCGCTTCAATCGCCTTGATCGCCTCATCGACTGCCTTGCCAATGTCGTCCCCCTCCGGAAGATCGTTGAGGTACGACAGCCGCGATTCCTCCGGCACATACAACACGGACTTGGCCTTATAGTCGGCGGGCGTTGCGGGGTTGCGAGCTGAGGCCTTCGACTCGACCTCACCGCGGACAGCCTCGAAACGGTTCTCCGCGTAGGCGAGGAACACCAAGCCGAGTACCGGATTGCGATACTGGACCGGCGTCAACTTCGAGTTGGCTCGCAATTCGTCAGCAGCGGACCACAGCGTACGGCGCACCTTGGCGAGGTCAGTCGTCTTCAACCACATTCCGTTCTATCGGTTCGAGGCGCCTTGGCCACGAACTATCCCTACCTAAGAATCCGATGGCGGTAACTCTCCGCGAGCACAAGTCTGAACAAACTGTGGGCGCCAACGGCCGTCAAGCGCGGATCATCGCATAGCTGTGGGCTCGAATGGGGCGAGGATGGCCGGGTTCCAAACCTTATGTCGAAGGCCCAGGGTTGCGAAAGCAGGGCAGGCGGCCATGCAGGGGGCCGACCAACGATCTCGCTGGGGATCCGCGCGACGAAGTCCCGCGACGACCCAGCCGGCACGAACCGATCCGCCCACCCCACCCAAACACAAAGGTCACGACCTCTTTCGAGTTCGTGACCTCTATGCCTGCGGTTACGTAAAACCGCTCTTTGTGGGCGAAGGGGGACTTGAACCCCCACGTCCCGAAGGACACTGGCACCTGAAGCCAGCGCGTCTGCCATTCCGCCACTCGCCCGGATTGACCGCGCAACCGTATCACCACACCGGCACCGGACCCAAACCGTTGGATCCGAATCAAGATCACCCACCCTGACCTGGCGTGACGTGATTCTCAGAGTTCTGTTGGTCCCGCATCGGCGCACTTGGCCGATAACATGCGTGTGAGCAGTGTGGCCAGAGCGACACTCCATGCGCGGGGGCACAGCACGACGACAACAGATGGGGCGGTGAGATGGGTCTGGCGGACCGTATCGAACGTCGCCTCGAGTCGACTGTCGGCGACGCTTTCGCCCGGGTCTTCGGCGGATCGATCGTTCCGCAGGAAGTCGAAGCCCTGTTGCGCCGCGAAGCCGAGGCCCACGCCCAGCCGGTCGGCGGCGGTCGCATTTTGGCCCCCAACGACTACATCATTACGCTCAGTGACACCGACTACCAGAAGGTGAGCGCGGATCCGGAACGGACGTCTACGACTTTTGCCCGGCACCTGCAAGGTTTTATTCATGAGCAGGGTTGGCAAACGTATGGTGATGTGGTCGTCAGATTCGAGGCCTCATCGACGCTGCACACCGGACAGTTTCGTGCCCGCGGCGCGGTGAACCCCGACTCGGCCGCCGGCACGCCCGTCCCACCACAGCACGACCGCCCGTCCACCGCACAACCAGGAGTACCAGCGATGACCGACAACCCGAGCTACCGCGGCCAGGGACAGGGGCGGCCCGGCGACGACCAGTACGACGACCGCTACCGCCAGCAGGATGAGCCGCGCGCCGGCCATGCCGCCGAGCGCCCAGACCCGGCTGCCTACCCTGACCAGGGCGGCTACCCGCCGCGCCAGGGCGGCTACCCCGACCAGGGTTACCCGCCCCCGCCGGCCCAGCCGTCCTACGAGCAGCGTCCGCCCGCCGGCTACGGCGGCCCGCAGGGTGGCCAGCAGCCCCCCGCCGGTTACCCCGATCAGGGTTACCGCCAGCAGCCGCCGCCGCCCGGTTACCCGCAGCCGCCGGCCTCGCCGCCGCCGGGCTACGGCGAGTACGACTACGGCCGCCCGCCGGCCCCGCCGCGCCCGGACGAGGGCTATGGTCGCCCGCCCGCGCCGCCGGCGCCGTCTTACGAGCAGCCGCCGTACCAGGACCAGGGCTACGGCCGCGCCGACTACGGCCGCCAGGACTACGCCGCGCCCCCGGCCCCGCAGGCACCCGACTACGGCCGCTACGGCGAACCGCCGGCCGCCCCGGGCTACCCCGACGCCGGCTACGGCGAACCGGAGGGCTACGGGTACGGACAGGGCTACGGCCAGGACTACGGGCAGGGCTACGGCGCCGAACCCGCGGCTCCGGCCGCCGGGGCCTACGGCGGTTACGCCGCGGGCGCCGCCACCGTGACGCTTCAGCTCGACGACGGCAGCGGCCGCACGTACCAGCTGCGTGAGGGCGCCAATGTCATCGGTCGCGGCCAGGACGCCCAGTTCCGCCTCCCGGACACCGGGGTGTCACGCCGCCATCTGGAGATCCGCTGGGACGGTCAGATCGCGCTGCTGTCGGATCTGAACTCCACCAACGGCACCACGGTGAACAACGCGCCGGTGCAGGAGTGGCAGCTCGCCGACGGAGACGTGATCCGGCTGGGCCACTCCGAGATCATCGTCCGCGTCCACTGAACGCCCCGAACTGGGGAGAGGCGCACCGCTCGGCCCTCGAGCCGGCGAGCGCCCCAGTATCGTGACGGTGCCGAAAGTCGATAGGCGAGGCGGGAAGGACGTCAGATGCAGGGGCTAGTACTGCAGCTGACAAGGGTCGGTTTCCTGCTGTTGCTGTGGTTGTTCATCTGGTCGGTGCTGCGCATTCTGCGCACCGATATCTACGCCCCGACCGGGGCGGTGATGGTCCGGCGCGGGCTGGCCCTGCGGGGCTCGCTGCTGCCCAACCGGCAGCGGCTGCACATCGCCCGGCACATGATCGTCACGGAGGGCGCGCTGGCGGGCACCCGCATCACCCTGGGCAGCCAGCCGGTGCTCATCGGCCGGGCGGACGACTCCACCCTGGTGCTCACCGACGACTACGCATCGACACGGCATGCCAGGCTGTCCCCACGGGGCTCGGAATGGTACGTCGAGGACCTAGGATCGACCAACGGTACATACCTTGACAGGGCGAAGGTGACGACGGCGGTAAGGGTTCCGATGGGAACGCCGGTACGAATCGGCAAGACGGTAATCGAGTTGCGGCCGTGACACTTGTATTGCGTTACGCAGCACGCAGCGACCGCGGCCTGGTCCGCGCGAACAACGAGGATTCGGTGTACGCCGGGGCACGCCTGCTGGCGCTGGCCGACGGGATGGGCGGCCACGCCGCCGGTGAGGTCGCCTCACAGCTGGTGATCGCGGCACTCGCTCATCTCGACGACGACGAACCCGGCGGCGACCTGCTCAAAAAACTCAACGACGCGGTGCACGAGGGCAACTCGGCCATCGCCGCCCATGTGGAGGCTGACCCCGAGCTGGAAGGCATGGGCACCACGCTCACCGCGATCCTGTTCGCGGGCGGCCGACTGGGCCTGGTTCACATCGGCGATTCCCGCGGCTACCTGCTGCGCGACGGCGAGCTGAGCCAGATCACCAAGGACGACACATTCGTCCAGACCCTGGTGGACGAGGGCCGTATCACCGCGGAAGAGGCGCACAGCCACCCGCAGCGGTCACTGATCATGCGGGCCCTCACCGGCCATGAGGTCGAACCGACGCTCATCGTGCGCGAGGCCCGGGTCGGCGACCGCTACCTGCTCTGTTCGGACGGATTGTCCGACCCGGTCAGCCACGACACTATCCACGAGGCCCTGCAGATACCGGATGTGGTCGACAGCGCCGACCGGCTGATCGAGCTGGCCCTTCGCGGCGGCGGCCCCGACAACGTCACCGTGGTGGTGGCCGATGTCGTCGACTACGACTACGGCCAAACCCAGCCGATCCTGGCCGGCGCGGTCTCCGGGGTGGACGACGACACCCTCCCGCCGAACACCTCGGCGGGACGGGCATCGGCGTTCAACCCCCGCCGGACCGCCCCGAAAAGGGTTGTGACCGCACCGGAGGAACTCCCAAAAGCACACCGCTCCAAGCGGCGTCTGGTGATCGCGGGAGTCGTGGTGTTGCTGATCGTGCTGGCCGGCTTGGCGGTCGCACGGGAGATCATCCGCAACAACTATTACGTCGGTGAGCAGGACGGCACCGTCTCCATCATGCGCGGCGTGCAGGGCTCGTTTCTCGGGCTCTCACTTCAGGAACCGTTTCTGGTCGGTTGCCTCAACCAACGAAACGAGTTGTCGCTGATCAGTTTCGGCCAGTCCAAGACCAACCTGGACTGCGCACTGCTCGGCGTCAACGATATCCGGGAATCCGAGCGCGCCCAGGTCGCCGCGGGATTGCCGGCCGGCACCCTCGACGACGCGATCAGCCAGATCAACGAACTGGCCCGCAGCTCGCTGCTGCCGATCTGCGCGCCGCCCGCCACCACAGCCAAGACGACACCCAAGCCCACCCCGACGCCGAGTCCTGCCCCCACTTCGCCAGTCGCACCGCCTCCCACCACCTCCGGGACACCCGTGGCGCCCACGAGCAGCGCGCCCGCACCGGCGCCCGCATCAGCCCCCGTTCCCAGCCCGGCTCCGACACCGCAGCCCACCGCCACGCCGCTCCCACCCAGTCCCAGTCCCACCCAGGCATCGACCGTCACGGCCCTGCCTCCCTCACCGCCGGAGCCGGGCACCACCTGCCGGACGGCGTCATGACCACCGCGCCCCAGTCACCCGTCGCCGTCACGCCGCCGCTGCCCAACCGGCGCAACGCCGAACTGGGGCTGTTGGGCTTCGCCGCGGTCATCACCACGGTGGCACTGCTCATCGTGGAGGCCAATCAGGAGCAGGGCCTGAACTGGGATCTGCTGCAGTACACCGTGGCCTACCTGGCCCTGTTCGCGGGCGCGCACCTGGCCGTCCGCCGATTCGCGCCCTATGCCGACCCTCTGCTGCTTCCGGTAGTCGCGTTGCTGAATGGCTTGGGGCTGGTCATGATTCACCGCCTCGACCTGGCCGCCGCACCGATGAACCCGGACAGCCCGACCGCCAACCAGCAGATGCTGTGGACGCTCGTTGGCGTCATCGCCTTCTCGGTGATCGTGATCGCGGTACCCGACCACCGCGTACTGGCCCGCTACGGCTACCTCTGCGGATTGACCGGCCTTGTGCTGCTTGTGATTCCGGCCTTGCTGCCCTCGAAGTTCTCCGAACAGAACGGCGCGAAGATCTGGATCCAGTTCCCCGGTTTCTCCATCCAGCCCGCGGAATTCTCCAAGATCCTGCTGCTGATCTTCTTCTCGGCCGTACTCGTCGACAAGCGCGAACTGTTCATCAGTGCCGGAAAGCACGTTCTCGGAATGGATCTGCCCCGCCCGCGCGATCTGGCGCCCCTGCTGGTGGCCTGGGTCGCCTCGGTGGGGGTGATGGTCTTCGAGAAGGACCTCGGCACCTCTCTGCTGCTGTACACCTCGTTCCTGGTGCTCGTCTACGTGGCGACCGGCCGGCTGTCCTGGGTGCTCATCGGTCTCGTGCTGTTCGCCTTGGGAAGCGTGGTGGCCTACCAGCTTTTCGGTCATGTCCGGGTTCGGGTGCAGAACTGGATCGACCCGTTCGCCGACCCCGACGGCGCCGGGTTCCAGATGGTGCAATCCCTGTTCAGCTTCGCCACCGGGGGCATCTTCGGCACCGGCCTCGGCAACGGCCAGCCGGGCACCGTCCCTGCTGCCTCAACGGATTTCATCATCGCGGCCATCGGTGAGGAGCTCGGCCTGGTGGGCCTGGCCGGCGTGCTGATGCTCTACACCATCGTCATCATCCGGGGCCTGCGGACCGCGGTCGCCGTGCGTGACAGCTTCGGCAAATTGCTTGCCGCGGGGTTAGCATCCGCACTGGGCATCCAGCTGTTCATCGTCGTCGGCGGGGTGACCAAACTGATCCCGCTGACCGGCCTCACCACCCCGTGGATGTCCTACGGCGGTTCGTCTCTGGTGGCCAACTACATCCTGCTGGCCATCCTGATGCGGATCTCGCATGCCGCCCGGCGGCCGATCACCGCCAGCCGCGGACCGAACCCCACCCCCATCGCCGCCGCCAGCACGGAGGTGATCGCGAAGGCATGAACACCTCTCTGCGTCGTCTCTCCGTCACGATCATGGCGCTGATCGTGCTGCTGCTCGCCAACGCCACCTTCACCCAGGTGTTCGCGGCCGACGGCTACCGCGCCGATCCGCGCAACCAGCGGGTGCTGCTCGACGAATACTCCCGTCAGCGCGGCCAGATCTCGGCCGGCGGCCAGCTGCTGGCCTACTCGGTGTCTACCAACGGCCGGTTCCGGTTCCTGCGCGTGTATCCCAATCCGCTGGCCTACGCGCCGGTCACCGGCTTCTACTCACTGCAGTACTCCAGCACCGGGCTCGAGCGCGCCGAGGACACCGTCCTCAACGGCTCCGACGAGCGCCTGTTCGGACGGCGCCTGGCCGACTTCTTCACCGGCCGTGACCCGCGCGGCGGCAATGTGTCGACCACGATCAACCCCCAGGTACAGCAGGCCGCCTGGGACGCCATGCAGCGCGGCTGCGACGGCCCGTGCAAGGGGTCCGTGGTGGCACTCGAGCCCGCCACCGGCAAGATCCTCGCGATGGTGTCCGCACCGTCGTACGACCCCAACGAACTGGCCAGCCACGACGGCAGCGAGCAGTCCGCGGCGTGGCAACGGCTACGCGACAACCCGGATTCCCCCCTGGTGAACCGCGCGATCTCGGAAACCTACCCACCGGGTTCGACGTTCAAGGTGATCACCACCGCGGCCGCGTTGGCGGCCGGCTCC
This sequence comes from Mycolicibacterium sp. Y3, assembly GCF_051188035.1. NCBI lineage: Bacteria > Bacillati > Actinomycetota > Actinomycetes > Mycobacteriales > Mycobacteriaceae > Mycobacterium > Mycolicibacterium sp. Y3. Next base: position 444,991 of record NZ_JAVQLT010000001.1, read on the forward strand.
ACCCCGGACACCCAGTTGACCGCCGCGTCGCGCATCCCGTTGCCGGACAGCACCGCGACGTTGGAGAACTACGGCGGATCGACCTGCGGCAACGGCCCGACGGCCACGCTGCGGGAGGCGTTCGCGCGGTCCTGCAACACCGCCTTCGTGCAATTGGGTATCAACACCGGGGCCGACAAGCTGCGTGCCACCGCACGGTCGTTCGGACTCGATGAACCCCCGGCCCCGATCCCGCTGCAGGTGGCCAATTCGACCATCGGCCCCATCGAAGATGGCGCCGCGCTGGGTATGTCCAGCATCGGACAGAAGGATGTCGCGGTGACACCGCTACAGAACGCGATGGTGGCCGCCACCATCGCCAACGACGGCGTCACCATGACGCCCTACCTGGTCGACGCCCTCAAGGGCCCGGACCTCTCCAATATCGCCACCACTGCCCCGCAGGAGCTGAGGCGGGCTGTGTCGCCGCAGGTCGCGGCTACACTTACTGATCTGATGGTCGGCGCCGAGCAGGTGACACAGCAGAAGGGAGCCATCGCCGGCGTGCAGATCGCATCGAAGACGGGCACCGCCGAGCACGGCACGGATCCCCGCAACACCCCGCCGCACGCGTGGTACATCGCATTCGCCCCGGCACAGGCCCCCAAAGTGGCCATAGCCGTGCTTGTGGAGAATGGGGGAGACCGATTGTCCGCCACCGGCGGTGCGGTGGCTGCCCCCATCGGGCGGGCCACCATCGCCGCTGCTCTGCGGGAGGCATCATGACGGCCCGGGTGGGTGTGACGCTGTCCGGCCGTTACCGGCTGCAGCGTCTGATCGCGACCGGCGGTATGGGCCAGGTGTGGGAAGGACTCGACACTCGGCTCGGCCGCCAGGTGGCGATCAAGGTCCTCAAGGCCGAGTTCTCCGAGGACTCCGAGTTCGTCGACCGGTTCCGCGGTGAAGCGCGCACCGTCGCGATGCTCAACCACCCCGGCATCGCCAGCGTGTACGACTACGGCGAGACCGAGATCGAGGCCGGTGAAGGTCGCACCGCGTACCTGGTGATGGAACTGGTCAACGGGGAGCCGCTGAACTCCGTCATCAAACGCACCGGGCGGCTGTCGCTGCGCCACGCCCTGGACATGCTCGAGCAGACCGGCCGGGCTCTGCAGGTCGCGCACACCGCCGGGCTGGTGCACCGCGACGTCAAGCCCGGCAACATTCTGATCACCCCGACCGGCCAGGTGAAGCTGACCGACTTCGGTATCGCCAAGGCCGTCGACGCGGCCCCGGTCACCCAGACCGGCATGGTGATGGGCACCGCGCAGTACATCGCGCCAGAGCAGGCACTGGGCCGCGACGCCACCGCCGCCAGCGACGTGTACTCACTCGGTGTCGTCGGCTACGAATCCCTTTCCGGCAAAAGGCCGTTCACCGGCGACGGCGCACTCACCGTCGCCATGAAACACATCAAGGAGCAGCCCGCCCCGCTGCCCGCCGATCTGCCGCCCAACGTGCGCGAGCTCATCGAGATCACCCTGGCCAAGGAAGCCAACCACCGGTACCGCTCGGGCGGTCCGTTCGCCGACGCCGTCGCCGCGGTGCGCGCCGGGCGCCGGCCGCCACGGCCCAACCACGCGCCCACCATCGGCCGGGCCACCCCCGCAGCCATCCCGTCGACCACCCAGGCCCGGGCCGCAGCAGCCGCCGAGTACCGGCCACCGCCGACCGCCGCACGGCCCCGCCCGGTCACGGGTAGCCACCGCACGCCGCCGCCGCGCCGTACCTTCTCGCCCGGTCAGCGCGCACTGCTGTGGGCCGCCGGTGTGCTGGGTGCGCTGGCCATCATCATCGCGGTGCTGATCGTGCTCAACGCACAGGACAAGAAGGACCGCCCGGTGCAGCAGGAGACCTCCACCAGCACCACCGTCATCGGCGTGCCGCCGCCCAGCGGCGCACCGCCCAGCGGGTCACCGTGACAACCCCACCTCAGCATCTGTCGGACCGTTACGAGCTCGGGGAGATCCTCGGCTTCGGTGGGATGTCCGAGGTCCACATCGCCCGCGACGTCCGGTTGCACCGGGATGTCGCGGTCAAGGTGCTGCGCGCCGACCTGGCCCGCGACCCGAGCTTCTATCTGCGGTTCCGCCGCGAAGCGCAGAATGCCGCTGCGCTGAACCACCCGGCCATCGTCGCCGTGTACGACACCGGGGAGGCGGAGACCCCCACCGGCCCGCTGCCCTACATCGTGATGGAGTACGTCGACGGGGTGACGCTGCGCGATATCGTGCACACCGACGGACCGATGGAGCCCAAGCGCGCCATCGAGATCATCGCCGACGCGTGCCAGGCCCTGAACTTCAGCCATCAGCACGGCATCATCCACCGCGACGTCAAGCCCGCGAACATCATGATCAGCAAGAACAGCGCTGTGAAGGTGATGGACTTCGGCATCGCCCGCGCCCTGGCCGACACCGGCAACAGCGTCACCCAGACCGCCGCGGTGATCGGCACAGCGCAGTATCTGTCGCCTGAACAGGCCCGCGGCGAGCCCGTCGACGCCCGCTCCGACGTGTACTCGCTGGGCTGCGTGTTGTACGAAATCCTCACGGGGGAGCCACCTTTCATCGGTGACTCGCCGGTGGCCGTGGCCTATCAGCATGTCCGCGAGGACGCCGACCCACCGTCCAAGCGTCACCCGGGCATCTCCCCGGAACTCGACGCGGTCGTGCTCAAGGCGCTCACCAAGAATCCGGAGAACCGCTACCAGACCGCGGCCGAGATGCGCACCGACCTGATCCGCGTGCACAGCGGCGAAGCGCCCGAGGCACCCAAGGTGCTCACCGACGCCGAGCGCACCAACATCCTGACCATCAGCCAGCCGCACGCCCGGGCGTTGCCGACCGAGCACATCCCGGCCACCGGCGCCTACAACCCGCCCTCGGGCGGGGGATCGGTGGGGCGCTGGCTGATCGCCGTCGCCGTGCTGGCCGTGCTGACCGTGGTGGTCACCATCGCGATCAACGCGATCGGCGGCAAGCCCCGCGACGTGCAGGTTCCCGATGTGGCCGGCCAGGCGTCGGCCGACGCCATCGCGACACTGCAGAACCGCGGCTTCAAGACCAACGTCCAGCGCAACCCCGACTCGAAGGTGCCGCCGGATCACGTCATCGGTACCGACCCGAATGCCAACACCTCGGTGAGCGCAGGGGACGAGATCACCATCAACGTCTCGACCGGACCCGAGCAGCGTGAGGTGCCCGACGTGTCCGGCCTGAGCTACGCCGACGCGGTGCGCAAGCTCACCGACGCCGGCTTCGGCAAGTTCAAACAGGCCCCGTCGTCCTCCGTGCCCGAGCTCAAGGACCGGGTGGTGAGCACGGTGCCGCCGGCGAACTCGACGTCGGCGATCACCAACGAGATCACCGTGGTGGTGGGCACCGGCCCGCAGACCAAAGCCCTGCCCGATGTCACCAATCAGACCGCCGACGGCGCGACGACCAACCTGAAGATCCTCGGCTTCACCGCGATCCTGACCGCTCCGGTGGCCAGCCCGCGCCCGGCCGGGGAGGTGGTGGCCACCGATCCGATCGCTGGCACGGTGGTGCCGCTGGATGCGCCGGTCACGCTGAAGGTGTCCCTGGGCAACCAGTTCGTGATGCCGAACCTGACGGGCCAGTTCTGGGTGGACGCGGAACCGAACCTACGGGCACTGGGGTGGACCGGCGTGCTGATCAAGGGTGCCAACGTCGACAACAGCGGACTGCGCTCGAACGCCGTGGTGACGCAGAGCCCGGCGCCGGGTAGCGGCGTCGGCTACGGCGACTCGATCACCCTGAGCTTCGCCTCGTAGCTTCCCCGGTCGCTACGCTCCTGCCCTCCGGACGGTGTCGGCGACTTCCTGCTCGAGCTTGGCCACCAGCTGCTCGTCCGGGGCCGCACCGCAGAAGCCCAGCCAGTTGGCCAGCATCCGGTGCCCGCCCTCGGTGAGGATGGACTCGGGGTGGAACTGCACCCCGTGGATCGGCAGCTCGGTGTGCCGGACCGCCATGATCACTCCGCTGTCCGTGTGACCGGTGGCCTCCAGGACGTCGGGTTTGGTCTCCGGCAGGATGGTCAGCGAGTGGTAGCGCGTGGCGGTAAAAGGATCTGGAAGTCCTTGCAGCACACCGACATTGGAATGATGTACCAGGCTGGTCTTGCCGTGCAGCAGTTCCGGGGCACGGTCCACGGTGCCGCCGAACGCCACCCCGATGGCCTGGTGCCCCAGACACACCCCGAGCAGCGGCGTGCCGGTTTCGGCGGCGGCGTGGACCAGCGGGATGGACGCGCCGGCCCGCTCGGGGGTACCGGGGCCGGGGGATAGCAGGATGCCGTCGAACTGCTCGGCGATGCTGCCGGGGTCGGCCAGGCGCTCGTCGTCGTTGCGCCAGACCTGCGCCTGCACGCCGAGTTGGCCCAGGTACTGGACCAGGTTGAACACGAAGCTGTCGTAGTTGTCGACGACCAGAACCTGCATGCGGTCAGGGTACGTGGGCACGCAAAACGGTTAATACCCGAGCGGCCCGGCCGGCTTGGCATACTTCATCCGGACCGGCGCGGAGTATCCCGCCAGCTCGACGGCCGAACCGGGCACCTCGGTGTAACCGAGGCCGAACCGCACGGCGTACTGCTTGTACAGCGTGACCAACGGGGCAGCGGTCAGCGCAGCCTGCATGGCGCGCACGTCGCCGATCGCGCTGACGACATAGGGCGGGCTGTAGGTGCGCCCGCCCAGCAGCAAGGTGTTGCCGACGCAGCGCGGCGCGGACGTGCCGATGATGCGCTGGTCCTGGACCTGGATGCCTTCGGCGCCGGCGCTCCAGAGCGCGTTGAGGACCGCCACGATGTCCTGCTGGTGAACGACCAGGTCGTCGGGCGCGGCGTCCCGGGGGAAGCGGCCCTCGGCGTCGCGTTGCGCATCGTTGAGGGTGACCACCAGCCCGGGTCCACGCAGCGGATTCAATCCGGCCTGCTCGGCCAGCTGATCGGACCGCCGGGTGATGGCCTGCAGGGCGGCCGTGGCACCGGGGGAGCCGCCGTGATGATTGTCGACGGCCGATACCAGTCGGTCCCGCTGTGCGGTGAGCCGATCCACCCCGCTCTGGGCCTCACGCACCAGATCGACCAGCCGCGGGGCGTCACTGCGGCGGATCTCGCCACCGGCGGAGACCCCGTGGGTGGTCGCCAGCAGCAGGCCGGCGAGCAGACAGACCACCGGCACACCGAATCGCCAGGCCGAACGCGACCTCGCAGAATTCTCGACGCGGGCAGGCGCTGCGTTAGGCTCGGGGTTAAATTTTCGGCCGTCATCACCCATCGTCTCCAAAGGTAACCATGCCCAAGTCCAAAGTTCGCAAGAAGAACGACTTCACCATCAACCCGGTGAGCCGGACCCCGGTCAAGGTGAAGGCCGGGCCGTCGAGCGTGTGGTTTGTGGTGCTGTTCGTCGGGCTGATGCTCGTCGGCCTGTTCTGGCTGCTGGTGTTCCAGCTGGGAGCCACCGGACTGAACGCTCCGACCTGGCTGAATTGGATGGCGAACCTCGGTCCGTGGAACTACGCGATCGCCTTTGCCTTCATGATCTCAGGTCTGTTGCTCACCATGCGGTGGCGCTGAGACCGCAGCACGCCGGAATGAATTCATTCTGGCTGCGGAGTGTTACCCATCTCGCAACCGCAGCGTCATCCAATCACAACGTTGTTATTCATCCCCATTGGGGATAGCGCCTGTGGATAACTCCAAACTGCACGGTGAGACCAGGTATTGACGCGATGCAGCAAACAAGTTGGGGCCCCGCACCCGCGGGCATCGCCGCGATCGGATTCGCGGGATTACTGATGGCCGTAGCCGTTGTGACTGTGGTCACAGACGGTCCGGGACGTGTTCTGGGTGGCTTTGCCGCGGTGGGTTTGCTGGCGTTTGCAACTATGTCGTGGGTCACACGCCCGAAGCTGGCAATCTCCGGTGAGGGGCTGGCGGTGCGGGGATGGTGGCGCACCCGGGTGTTGCGGCGGGAGGACATCGCCCTCGTCCGGATCACCGAGTTCCGCAGGCTGGCCCGCAAGGTCCGGCTGCTCGAGCTCGACACCACCGACGACCGGCTCTACGTGTTCACCCGCTGGGACCTGGGAACCAGCCCGCTCGACGTGCTCGACGCCCTCACCGACGCCGGCTACACCGGCCGATAACGCAAACAGCGCACGCCCGCGTGCTGCGGACGTGCGCTGGTCGTGCGTAGTTCAGGACTGCGTAGTTCAGGAAATGGTGACCGACTCGATCACGACGGCCTCGGTCGGCCGATCGCTCCGGTCGACGGACGTGGTGGCGATGGCGTCGACGACCTTCTGCGATTCCTCGTCGACGACCTCACCGAAGATGGTGTGCTTGCGGTTCAGGTGCGGGGTCTGGCCCACGGTGATGAAGAACTGCGAACCGTTGGTGCCCGGCCCTGCGTTGGCCATCGCCAGCAGGTAGGGCTTGTCGAACTGAAGTTCCGGGTGGAACTCGTCGGCGAAGCGGTAGCCCGGGCCGCCGCGACCGGTGCCGGTCGGGTCGCCGCCCTGGATCATGAATCCGTCGATGACCCGGTGGAACACCGCGCCGTCGTAGAACGGACCCGAGGTTCCGCCGGAGGCGTTCTCGGTGCTGTAGTCCTTGGTGCCCTGCGCCAGGCCGACGAAGTTGGCGACCGTCTTGGGGGCGTGGTTACCGAACAGGGCGATCTTGATATCGCCGCGGTTGGTGTGCAGCGTCGCGGTGGCTGTCTGAATGGGGCTCGTCACGAGTTGCAGTCTGCCACTCGCTCATCGGGGCCGATTTCACGGCCCCTGCGCCGGCGCCCCGTGCGGGCACATCCCGTACCGCCCCGGCGCGGTTGATGGCAGGCTGGAGGCGTTTCCCGTTCGCCTGCGAAAGAGGTGCCCATGAGTTCTGACACGGATGTCCGGCTGACGTCGGGACAACGACTCGCGCGTGGCCTGAAGTACTCCGTGGTGGGCCCTGTCGACCTCACCCTCGGCGGCCTCGGCGTCGGCCTGAAATCGGCTGCGTCCTCGGCATCCTGGCTCGGAAGCAAGCTCCGCAGCGACGAGGCCGTCGAGGAACCGCGCCGCCGTCGGCTGCTGCTGTGGATCGTGATCGGTGTGGTGGTGTTGGCGGGCGGAGCCGCCACCTTCTCGATCGTGCGCCGCTCGACCCGCCCGGACCCCTCGCCGCTGCCGCCGAGCGTCGAGGTCGCGCCGAAGCCGTAGCGCCGCTCAGCCCGCCGCGCCGGTCAACGCGGGCAGCCCTGTCGTCGGGACGGAAGGGATCCCGGCGGTCGAGAGTCCCGGGATGGCGGCCGCCGTCCCGCTGAGTGTCTGCAGCGGGGCGGCATTGGTCGCCGCACCGGTGAGTGCCTGCAGGGGATTGGTCGTCGCACCGGTCACCGACTGCAGCGGATTGAGTGCCGAACTCGCACCCGTCAGCACGCCGGGTAGATGCCCGTTGGCGATGTCGTTGATCCACGACGGGCACTGGTTCTGGATGACGGCGTTGGTCACCCCACCCGCGATCGCACCGCCGATCGGGTTGCCGTTGGACTTGTAGGAGCCGCTGGCGAAGTTGGTGCCGGCCTGCGCGATCAGCGGGCAGAACATCTCACCGACTTGCGCGATCATCGAACTGATCGGTCCGTTGTTGCCGACGCCCACATCGTTGAGGACGGTAGTGACCGGATCGGCCGCGGCGCGCGGCATCGACCACCACATCGCGGCGATCAGGATGGCCACCGCGACCACCACGGGCCGCAGCACCGTCGCGATCACGTCTCCGGTGCGCACCAGGGCACGTCCGAGGGTCCGGCGGTTGGCCCAGTCCGGCAGTGTCTGGTGGTAAAGCGCAATGGTCATGTCGTTCCCCTTTGTTCCCCGATGGCATCGCGTGGATCGAGACGCGATGTCACTTCGGTAACGTTGGGCTACAAAGGTCACATTTTTAACACGGCACGGTAACCGTTCGAACCCTATGCGTTTCACAGCGTCGAGCTGTGGCGGGTTGATGAGAGGATGCCCGGTTTACTAAACGCGGAGTAAGAGATCGGGCGGTTACCTTAACGAAAATTGCGCGCGCTCAACCGAATCCGATCGGTGCTCGAGAGGGGGGCCAGCGCATCTACGGCGCGGCGAGAAAGAGAGGTTGTGGAGCCTAGGAGATTCGAACTCCTGACATCTGCCTTGCAAAGGCAGCGCTCTACCAACTGAGCTAAGGCCCCTCTACGGGTGATCGGCGGTGTGCCACACTTCGGCGCCGTGTCGCGACCGCCACACGACTGCTGCGGCTGCGATCACCGCCAGCACCACCACCAGCCTCAAGGTGTAACCCTTCCGTGGGCCTAGGAGGACTCGAACCTCCGACCTCTTCGTTATCAGCGAAGCGCTCTAACCGCCTGAGCTATAGGCCCGTATGTACCGCACTACGGCCGAGCGACGAGATTACCGTAACGGCACCCGTCTTCCCAAACCGGTGGAATCAGTCGCGATCGGCGAGGGTCACCTCGACGCCGCCGACCAGGTCCGTGGTGAGGTTGTAGATGAACGCGCCGGCGGTCGCCATCGCCGTCAAGAGCACGATGTTGACCAGGCCGATCAGCGCCGCGCCACCGAAAATGGTTCCGCTGGAGACGAGTTCGCCGCCGGTCCCGCTGTTGCTGGTGAGCAGATCGCCCACGTTGCTGTTCAGCTTGCTCCACACGCCCATACCGCCGAGCACCAGGTAGAGGAACGCCACGGCGATCATCCACACGAAGAACAGCGCCGCCGAGAGCACCAGCGAGACCTTCAGGGTGCTCCACGGGTCGATCCGCCGGATCTGCATGCTGGCCCGTACCGGGCCCTGCTTGCGGTTGGCGACCTGCACCCGGGTAGCCGCCGGAGCGGGCCGGGACTCGGCCGCGGGAGCCGGTGCCGGTGGGGCGGACGCGCGTGCGGGACGCGGTGCCGGGCCGGACAGGTCGGGGAGCTCACTCGCGTAGTTCTCCGACCGGGTCGGCTCGGGCCGCGGCGCCTCGACGCGCGTGGGGATCACCTCCGTCTCGCGCTGGGGGGTCTCACGCTGCGGGGCCTCGCGCTGCGGAGCCTCCCGTTGCGGGGTGTCGCGAGCCGGGGCGTTACCGCCGGCGATGAAACGGTTCAGCCGGGCGTCCACGCCGGGGGCGTGCGGTACCGGCCTGGCGCCGCCCTCAGCGGGGCGGGGCGGCTGCTCGGCCGGGCGGGCCGCACCGGCCCGGGCCGCCGGGCCGCGCTGCCACGGGGGCACCTCACCGTCGGGCGTGGCTGAGGGAGCGCCGGCCGTGCCGTTGGCGCCGCCGGGGCCCTCACCCGCCCGTGAGTGACCCGGTTCCTTGGGGGACGTCACCAGAGGTGCTCCTTAGCTCTGGCCCCGGGGGGCCGGTGGCAATCAGCATTCACGCTACTCATCGGGCGTCTCGTCGTCCTCGGGCTCCTCGGGGCCCTCCGCGTTGCGTGCAACGGCAATCAGTGTGTCGCCCTCACCGAGGTTCATCAAGCGCACGCCCTTGGTCTGCCGCCCGGCCTTGCGCACCTGGCGCGCCGCGGTGCGGATGACACCGCCGCCCGACGTGATCGCATACAGCTCGGTGTCGTCGTCGACGATCAAGGCACCCACCAGGCTGCCGCGGCGCCGGTCGTACTGGATCGTCAGGATGCCCTTACCGCCGCGGCCCTGGACCGTGTACTCCTCGATATCCGTGCGCTTGGCATACCCGCCGGCCGTGGCGACCAGCAGGTACGTGCCTTCGCGCACCACGTTGAGCGACAGCAGCCGGTCGTCTTCGTTGAACCGCATACCCTGTACGCCCGAGGTGGCCCGGCCCATCGGCCGCAGCGCCTCGTCGGTGGCCGAGAACCGAATCGACTGCCCGTTCGCGGACACCAGCAGCAGGTCGTCCTCGGCCGAGCAGAGCACGGCCCCGACCAGTTCGTCCCCGTCACGCAGGTTGACCGCGACGATGCCACCGGAGCGGTTGGAGTCGAAGTCGACGAGCTTGGACTTCTTCACCAAGCCGTTACGGGTGGCAAGCACCAGGTACGGCGCGTCCTCATAGCTCTGGATCTGGATGACCTGGGCGATGCGTTCCTCCGGCTGGAAGGCCAGCAGGTTCGCCACATGCTGGCCGCGCGCCGTGCGGGACGCCTCGGGCAGGTCGTACGCCTTGGCCCGGTACACGCGGCCCTGGGTGGTGAAGAACAGGATCCAGTCGTGGGTGGAGCAGACGAAGAAGTGGTTGACGATGTCGTCCTGTTTGAGGCCTGCACCCTGCACACCCTTGCCGCCGCGCTTCTGGCTGCGGTAGAGATCGGTCTTGGTGCGCTTGGCGTACCCGGTCTCGGTGATGGTGACGACGACATCCTCACGCTGGATGAGGTCTTCGTCGGTCACGTCACCGTCGGCAGCGATGATCCGGGTGCGACGTTCGTCGCCGTGCTTCTCGACGATCTCCTTGAGCTCATCGCGGACGATCGCGCGCTGGCGCTCCGGCTTGGCCAGGATGTCCTCGAGGTCGGCGATCTCGGCTTCGATCTTGGCCAGATCGTCGACGATGCGCTGACGTTCCAGGGCGGCCAGCCGGCGCAGCTGCATATCGAGGATGGCCTGGGCCTGGATCTCGTCGACGTCGAGCAGCTCCATCAACCCGCTGCGCGCGACATCGGCGTTGGCCGACGCCCGGATCAACGCGATGACCTCGTCGAGCGCATCGAGGGCCTTGACCAAACCGCGCAGGATATGGGCGCGCTCATTGGCCTTGCGCAGCCGGTAGCGGGTGCGCCGGATGATGACATCGAGTTGGTGCTCGACGTAGTACCGGATCATCTGGTCCAGGCGCAGGGTGCGCGGCACCCCGTCGACGATGGACAGCATGTTGGCACCGAAGCTGGTCTGCAGCTGGGTGTGCTTGTAGAGGTTGTTCAGCACCACCTTGGCCACGGCATCGCGCTTGAGCTCCACCACGATTCGCAGACCCACGCGGTCGCTGGACTGGTCCTCGATATTGGAGATACCGGTCAGCTTGGCGTCGCGGACCTGCTCGGCGATCGACGTGATGAAGTTGTCGTGGTTGACCTGGTAGGGCAACTCGGTGATGACGATCGAGGTCCGGCCGCGCGAATCCTCTTCGATCTCAACGACACCGCGCATGCGGATGGAGCCGCGACCCGTGGTGTAGGTGTCGTTGATGCCCTGTGAACCGACGATCAGACCGTGGGTGGGGAAGTCCGGGCCCTTGACCCGCTCGCAGCACGCGGCCAGCGTGGCTTCCTCGTCGGCCTCGTGGTTCTCCAGGCACCAGTACACCGCCTCGGCGAGCTCGTTGAGGTTGTGCGGCGGGATGTTGGTGGCCATACCGACGGCGATACCGCCGGAGCCGTTGGCCAGCAGGTTCGGGAACCGGCTGGGCAGAACCGTCGGCTCTTGCACCCGACCGTCGTAGTTCGGGATGAAATCGACTGTCTCCTCATCGATTTCGCGCAGCATCTCCATCGCCAGCGGGGTGAGCCGGGCTTCGGTGTAACGCATGGCGGCGGCGGGGTCGTTACCCGGCGAACCGAAGTTGCCCTGCCCGTCGACCAGCGGGTAGCGCAGTGACCACGGCTGGGCCATCCGGACCAGGGTGTCGTAGATCGACGAGTCACCGTGTGGGTGGTAGTTACCCATCGTCTCGGCAACCGAGCGGGCGGACTTGGCGTGCCCACGGTCGGGGCGGAAGCCGGAGTCGAACATGGCGTAGAGCACGCGGCGGTGCACGGGCTTGAGGCCGTCGCGGACCTCCGGTAGCGCACGGCCGACGATGACGCTCATCGCGTAATCGATGTAGCTGCGCTGCATCTCGTGCTGGATGTCGACCGGTTCGATGCGGTCAGTCGTTGCGCCGTCGTCGCCAGGCGGCAGAGTGGTGTCAGTCATCTGATTCCTATCGCGTTTTTCTGACGTTAAACGTCAAGGAAGCGAACGTCTTTGGCGTTGCGGGTGATGAAGCTGCGACGCGCTTCGACGTCCTCGCCCATCAGGATGGAGAACAACTCGTCGGCAGCGGCCGCGTCGTCGAGGGTGATCTGGCGCAGCACCCGCACCGACGGATCCATGGTGGTCTCCCACAGCTCCTTGGCGTCCATCTCACCGAGACCTTTGTAACGCTGGATACCGTCGTCGACGTTGATCCGCTTACCGGCCTTCTTTCCAGCTTCCAGCAGACCGTCGCGCTCGCGGTCCGAATAGGCGAACTCCGGTTCGGAGCGTTGCCATTTCAGCTTGTACAGCGGCGGCTGCGCCAGGAAGATGTGCCCGTTCTCCACCAGCGGCTTCATGAAACGGAACAACAGGGTCAACAGCAGCGTCGAGATGTGCTGGCCGTCGACATCGGCGTCGGCCATCAGCACGATCTTGTGATAGCGCAGTTTGGCGATGTCGAACTCGTCGTGGATACCGGTACCGAGCGCGGTGATGATGGCCTGGACTTCGGTGTTCTTGAGCACCCGGTCGATACGGGCCTTCTCGACGTTGATGATCTTGCCGCGCAACGGCAGGATCGCCTGGAACATCGAGTCCCGGCCACTCTTGGCCGAGCCGCCGGCCGAGTCACCCTCCACCACATAGAGTTCGGACTTGCTCGGGTCGGTGGAGCGGCAGTCCGCCAGCTTGCCGGGCAGACCACCGATATCGGTGGCACTCTTGCGGCGCACCAGCTCACGCGCCTTGCGAGCCGCGATACGCGCCTGTGCCGACGAGACCGCTTTGTTGACAACGGTTTTGGCTTCCGCCGGGTTGGCATCGAACCAGTGCTGGAGTTCCTCGTTGCAGATCTTCTGCACGAACGACTTGACCTCGGTGTTACCGAGCTTGGTCTTGGTCTGACCCTCGAACTGAGGCTGGGACACCTTCACCGAGATCACCGCGGCCAGACCCTCACGGATATCGTCGCCGGTGAGGTTGGGATCCTTGTCCTTGAGGAGCTTCTTGTCCTTGGCGTACTTGTTGACCACCGTGGTCAAGGCCGCGCGGAAACCCTCCTCGTGGGTGCCGCCCTCATGGGTGTTGATGGTGTTGGCGAAGGTGTGCACCGACTCGGAGTAGCCCGCGTTCCACTGCATCGCGATCTCAACCTCGTGACCGGGGCCCTTCCCCTCGAAATCGATGACGCTGGGCTGGATCGCGGTCTTGGTGCGGTTGATGTGCTTGACGAAATCGACCAGGCCGCCCGGGTAGTGAAACACCCGGTGCTTGACCTTGTGCGGTGCGGCGACCTCGGCCGCTTTCTCCTCGGCGGACTTCGGAGCCTCCGCGTGATCGCTGACGATCTCGTCGACGACCTGTTCCGGTGTCACGCGCTCATCGGTCAGTTCGATGGTCAGGCCCTTGTTCAGGAAGGCCATCTCCTGCAGGCGGCGGGCGATCGTCTCGAAGTCATAGGTGGTGGTCTCGAAGATGTCCGGGTCGGCCCAGAACCGGATGGTGGTTCCAGTCTTCTTGGTCGGCTCGCCCTGGCGCAGGGTGCCCGGGACCGACCGGTCATAGGTCTGGAACCACTCCATACCGTCCTTGCGGACATCGGCTTCCAAGCGGGTGGACAGGGCGTTGACCACGGAGACGCCGACGCCGTGCAGACCACCGGACACCTGGTAGGCGCCCTCTTCGAACTTTCCGCCGGCGTGCAGGACCGTCATCACCACATCGATGGTGGGGATACCGGTGGAGTGCATTGCGACGGGGATACCGCGGCCGTCGTCGGTGACCTGGACGCCACCGTCCTCGAGGATCCGGACATCCACCTTGGTGGCGAAACCGGCCATGGCCTCGTCGACGGCGTTGTCCACGACTTCCCAGACGAGATGGTGCAGACCGCGCTCGCCGGTGGATCCGATATACATGCCGGGGCGCTTACGGACCGCTTCCAGGCCCTCGAGGACCTTGATCGACTCGGCACCGTATTGATCTTGGGCAGCCACGTTGGACGCGTCTCCTTGGGGTTCGCGGGGGGCGGTATCGACTACCGCCCGCAGATCTCGTCCGAGTCTACCGTTTGACCCGCACTGGACTGACTCTGCGGCGGCGTTTTCACCTACCTAAACGCGGCGCCTGTGGAATTTCGCGCTCTTGGGTGCGTCCGCACGCCTGAGAAACTCCTTTATGAGGTTCTGGCGGCTTTCAGGCGACCTATCCGTACGTGTCGCGGGGTCCACGGCCGGAGATGTGGTAGCGACCTTTCTTCCAGGACGGTGCCTGCGGACCCAGGATTCTCATCGAGGTCACCACGCCGTCGCCGACGGCGGCCGCGATCTTGGCCAGGATCTGCGCCTGCATCATCCGCAATTGGGTGGCCCAGGCCGTCGATTCGGCGGCGACCGTCAGCACACCGTCGCGTAATCCCGTCGGTGTGGCGTGATCGGCGATATCGCCCCCGACCACCACGGTCCACTGACCGAGCACCGAACCCTCGGCGACCTGCTTGGACCAGCCGCGGCTCTGCGCCAGGTCACGGGTGGCGGCACCGAACGCCTGGGGGTCCCGGACATCGGGTCCGGGACCCGACCAACTCCGTCGTTTTCCGGCATGGCCGGTGCGCCGGGCGGGTGAGGTCTTACCGCGGCCCACATCCTTGCCTTGACTACGTGCGGCACCGCGGGCTTCCTCGAGCACCCGGCGCACCATATCCCTGGGATCCTCCGGTTCGGGAGCATCCGCGGGCGGGGTCTGACCGGTCATGACAGCACCTCCGATATCCGTCCCGTGTCATCGTCGCGCATATCCACCTCGATGCGGCGCGCGTCCCAATCCCCGGGCAAGTCGTCCGGGACCGCGGCGGTCACCAATACCTGTTCCGCGGATGCCGCGACTTTCGCCAGGGCTTGCCGGCGCGCACTGTCGAGCTCGGCGAACACATCGTCGAGCAAGAGCACCGGATCTGTGCCGTCGGTGCGCAACAGTTCGTACGCCGCCAGCCGCAACCCCAGTGCCATCGACCACGACTCCCCGTGACTGGCGAAACCCTTGGCGGGCTGATCACCGAGGCGCAACTCGAGGTCGTCACGGTGCGGACCCACCAGACAGACTCCGCGCTCCAATTCCGCGGAACGGCGCCGACGTAACTCCTCGAGCAGCGCCGCCTCGTACGCACCCGGGTCGACGGTGCCCGACGATGCCTCGGCCTCCACCGCCTCGGTGCCGCTGCGGTAGTGAATCGCGGCCGCCCGCGACGCCGGTGCCAACAGTTGGTAGGCCTTCTCCACTTCCGGGCCGAGCTGATTCACCAAATCAACGCGGGCCGAAAGTAGTTGTGCGCCATGGGATGCCAAGTGACCATCCCAAATATCGAGAGTGTCCACCAAACTGGTGTCACCCCGGTACCGGGCCGCCCCGGCGGATTTCAGCAGCGCGGTCCGCTGCCGCACCACCTTGTCGTAGTCGGCCCGCACCCCGGCGATCCGCGGGCGCCGGGTGGTCGCCACCTCGTCGAGGTAGCGCCGTCGTTCACCCGGGTCGCCACGCACCAACGCCAGATCCTCCGGTGCGAACAACACGGCCCGCAGCACGCCGAGCACCTCACGGGGACTGCGCACCGGTGAGCGGTTGAGCCGGGCTTTGTTCGCCCGGCCGGAGGTGATCTCGAGATCGACCGCGAGTTCGCGTCCCTCATTGACCACGATCGTCGAGACCACCGCGCGGTCGGCACCGGCTCGGATCAAAGGGGCATCACTGGCCACCCGGTGTGATCCGAGGGTCGCCGTATACCACAGTGCCTCAACAAGATTCGTCTTACCGTAGCCATTAGGTGCGACGAACACCGTCTGACCGGGACCCAGCTCGAGATCGGCCCGCGGCCACGAACGGAAATCCGTCAACACCAAATGACGTACGTACAAATCGTCGTCCCGGGTCAGCCCGACTCGGAGATCCGTTTGACGGCGTGCCCACCGAACTGGTTACGCAACGCCGCCACGGCTTTCATCGTCGGTGAATCATCTTGCCGGGAAAGGAATCTGGCGAACAACGAGGCCGCAATACCGGGAACCGGCACCCGCAGCCGAATGGCTTCCTCGACGGTCCAACGGCCTTCACCGGAATCATCGGTGTAACCGGTGATGTTGGCCAGCTCGGGATCTTCCTTGAGCGCCTTGGCCAGCAACTCCTGCAGCCAGGACCGCACCACGGTGCCATTCGACCAGGCCTGGTAAACCGCAGCCGGATCCTTCACCAACGGCTCCGCCGCGAGCAGCTCATAGCCTTCGGCGTACGCCGTCATCAGTGCGTACTCCACACCGTTGTGCACCATCTTGGTGAAATGGCCTGCACCGACCGGGCCGGCGTGGACGAACCCGTCGGCGACGTCACCGGCGGGGCGCAGGGTGTCGAAGATCGGCATGGCGCGTGCCACATCCTCGTCGCTGCCGCCGACCATCAACCCGTAGCCCTCGGTCAATCCCCAGATACCACCGGAGACTCCCGTGTCGATATACGAAATACCCTTGTCGCCCAAGAGCTTTGCGTGCGGGCCGTCTTCGGTGTAGCGCGAGTTGCCGCCATCGATCACCAGGTCGCCGGGCTGCAGATGCTCAGCGAGCTCCACGATGGTCTGGTGGGTGATATCACCGGAGGGCACCATGACCCACACGACCCGCGGCGCCGTCAGCGCCTCGGCGAGTGCCGCCAGGGTGGGAACATCAGTGACCTCGGGCCTCGGGTCGAAACCGATGACCTCATGGTCACCTCCACGCAGGCGCTCCCGCATGTTGAAGCCCATCTTCCCCAGGCCGACCAACCCGAGCTGCATATATGTCCCCTTTACGCGAGGTAGGACCGGTCAGCCAGGAAGACGTACCGGCATCAACAGATAGACGTAATCGGTCTGTCCGGCCGGGAACGGCCCGGACGAACCGACAGTCTCATCATTCTCGCCTGCCGGCCGCAACACTGCGGGACGGCTCGGTGTCGTGAAGCCGAACGTCACACGCTCGGAATGCAACGAACTCAGCCCGTCGGTCAGATAACCGGGGTTGAACGCAATGGTCAGCGGCTCGCCGGAGAATTCCACCGGCAGATCTTCCTCAGCCTTACCGACATCGTCGGCACCGGCCGACAGCCGGACCACATCGGCGTCGAATTCCATCCGCACCTGCGCCCCACGATCTGCCACCAGCGCCACACGTTTGATCGCCTCGGTCAGCTCGGCGACGCCGACGGTGGCCACCGCAGTGTGCTCGGTGGGCAGCAGCTGGCGGAACTTCGGGAACTCCGCATCCAGCAGGCGGGTGGTGGTCCGCTTGCCGTTGGACCGGATTCCCAGCAGGCCTTCCTTACCGACGGACGCGCCGGCACCGAGCGCCAGATGCACCTCGGTACCCGCGGTGCCGGCCTTGGCGGCGTCGGCCAGGGTCTTCGCCGGCACCAGGACGGCAGCCTCGACCCCGGCGACCGAGGTCGACCAGGTGAGCTCGCGCACGGCCAACCGGAACCGGTCCGTTGCGGCCAGCACAACTTTCTCCCCGGTGATCTCGACGCGGATACCGGTGAGCATGGGCAAGGTGTCGTCGCGGCCAGCGGCCACCGCGACCTGGCCGATCGCCTGACCGAACAGATCAGCCGAGATCACACCGGTCTCGTCGGGCAGGGCGGGCAGTGACGGGTAGTCCTCGACTGCCATGGTAGGCAGCGAGAATCGGGCACTACCGCAGGTCAGGGCGACGCGAGTGCCTTCCACGCTGACATCGACGGGCTTGGCCGGTAACGACCGGGTGATCTCCGAGAGCAGCCGACCCGATACCAAAACGCTTCCCGGAGAAGCGATCTCGGCAGCAACCCGAATCTCGGCCGACGTCTCGTAGTCGTATCCGGAGATCGTCAGCCCGTCGTCGGACCCGGTGAGCAGCACGCCGGCCAGCACCGGGACGGTCGGGCGACTCGGCAGGTTGCGAGCGACCCAGGCGACCGCGTCGGCAAAATCCTCACGTACCAGGCGGAACTTCAAATCGGTGAGACCAACGCTCGTCGTCACCACGTCCATAACGTCCCTTCGATCTACCGCATCAAACAAGCACAAGAGCGCGGATGCGCAGTGTCGCTCCGAGCCTAGTCGCGATGTGATCGGCGACCATGCCGGCTATCGAATCACCACCGTAGAGCGTTCGACGCGAAGTTGAAAGCGATTCCCTCGCCGAGACCGAGGCTCCCGAGGAGCACGCCCGGACCGCCGGAATGCTCTGTCCCCAACAGCCTTCTTCTAAAGAAGGAACTAAGTAGATATACAAGCAACAGTAATAGGGCCTGTGCAGGTTGGGGATAGCCCCATGGCGGTGCTGGTCGGGACGCCCGCGCGGGTGTGGGCAGGCTGTGGAATCACAAGGCGAACACTGGGTGTGAATGTGGATAACTCCGGCGGTGTGGAGTGAACGAGGGTTGTCCGGCCGGTTGCGCGCAACTTCTCCACAGCGGTATCCACACCGATTCTTGTGACAAAGGGGGCAGCCGGGACAGAAGTTTTTTGGAAAAATTCTCCGGCGATGGGTGCACCACACAGCACCTCGAGCGGCGAGGCGGGTGAAAGTTCGTCCGTTCGGCTCACATCGGGAGCCGGGAGGGGAGCGTCAGCCCTTGGAGCGCTGACGGATCCGGGTGGTGAGTTCCTTGACGTGATCGAAGATCTCACGCCGTTCGGCCATACCGTCGCGAATCTTGCGCTCGGCGTACATCACAGTGGTGTGGTCACGACCGAATGCCTCACCGATCTTGGGCAGCGACAGGTCGGTGAGTTCCCGGCACAGATACATGGCGATCTGCCGGGCCTGGGCCAGTGCGCGGGTCTTGCCGGGCCCACGGAGCTCCTCGAGAGAGGTCTCGAAGTACTCGGCGGTGGCGGCCATGATGGTCGCCGTACTGATCTGCACGGTGCTGGCATCGGCGATCAGGTCGCGCAGCACGATCTCGGCCAACGCCTTGTCGATCGCGGTATTGCTCAGCGAGGCGAACGCGGTGACCCGGATCAGCGCGCCCTCGAGCTCGCGGATATTGCGTTCGATCCGGCTGGCGATCAGCTCGAGCACGTCGGGCGGCACGTCGAGGCGGTCCATCTGCGCCTTCTTGCGCAGGATCGCGATCCGGGTTTCCAGCTCCGGTGGCTGCACGTCGGTGATCAGGCCCCACTCGAACCGGGTGCGCAGCCTGTCCTCGAGGGTGGCCAGCTTCTTGGGCGGCCGATCCGAGGAGATGACGATCTGCTTGTTCGCGTTGTGCAACGTGTTGAAGGTGTGGAAGAACTCTTCCTGGATACCTTCCTTGCCCTCGATGAACTGGATGTCATCGACCAGCAGCACGTCGATATCGCGGTAACTGCGTTTGAACGACGCCTTGCGGTCGTCGCGCAGCGAGTTGATGAAGTCGTTGGTGAATTCCTCGGTGGAGACGTACTTGACCCGCATCCCGGGGAAGAGCTTCTGCGCGTAGTTACCCGCGGCGTGCAGCAGGTGGGTCTTGCCCAAGCCGGATTCGCCCCAGATGAACAGGGGGTTGTACGCGCGGGCCGGCGCTTCGGCGATCGCGAGCGTGGCGGCATGCGCGAAGCGGTTGGATGCGCCGATGACGAACGTCTCGAAGGTGTAGCGCCGGTTCAGGCTGACATCATCGGGTTCGGGATTGGCGGGCTGCGATCGGTTGAAGAAGGTCGGCCAGCTCTGCTCGGCGCTGGTGCGGGCCTCGAGGTCGTCGTCGACTTCCTCGGTATCGGTCGGCGCCGGGGCCGCCACCGGTTCGGCTTCGGGTTCCGGCGTGGAGATCCGCACGGCCAACTCGACCCGCTGACCGAGTTGACGGCTCAGCGACGCGACGATCGGCTCACGCAGATGCCGTTCGATCTCGTTCTGGACGAATGGCGTCGGAACCGACAACAGGGCGAACCCCTCGGTGATGACCAGAGGTTGCACCATCCGGAGCCAGGCGCGCTGCTGTGCGGTCAGTGACGATGTGAGTTCGGCGACGACGTTGTTCCAGATCGTGCCGAAGGAAGCATCGGGGTCCGCGGCCAACGACGCTTACCCCCTTGCGGCTGGCCTGGGCGGTGCCCAGGATCGACGACGACAAACTGTCCACATGGTTATCCACAGTCTGTGGAGAGTGGCCAGCCTTGATTGTCGCGTCGTCTGTTGGCTTGTTCGTATGCGGGGAAACCTGTGTCGGAGCTCGTCACGTGCGTTGTCGCGTGTGGGCTCTCGGCCGGCGGTTGTCCTCGCTCTGGTGTCCGGCGCCGCTTCGTTTCGAAACGGCATTGCCAGAAGCTAACAGTTTTCTCTCCGAGTGCCAACCGTTCTGCAACATTGCCGGGAGGTACCTGGCGAGGGCCGTAATGTTGGTGACGCGTGTGACTTTTGTGATTTCACAGGGGATTCGAAAGTGAGCATGCGCACAGGCGGGGGAGCGGTGGCAGAGGATGACGAGCGCAGGTTTGACCCAGGGAAATCTCGTCAGTACCCTCGAGCAGTCGCCCGCACGTGGTGATACGGCTGCGACCCGGGTATCCGGGGACCGCGCCGGTTAGTACATGAGATCGACGAGCTTACCAACGGTGGTCGTGATCGCATCGCTACGAAACACTCGTGGTGGTGAGGTCGCGGCCCCATATGTAACAAGGAGAGACAGCCGTGGCCAAGGGCAAGCGGACTTTTCAGCCGAACAACCGCCGCCGGGCCCGTGTGCACGGTTTCCGTCTGCGCATGCGCACCCGTGCCGGCCGGGCCATCGTGTCCGCGCGGCGCGGCAAGGGTCGCCGTTCTCTGACTGCCTGATTCGATCAGGACTCAGGGCGGTGCTTCCGGCCCGAAACCGGATGACACGGTCGACTGATTTCGGTGTCACGGTTCGTCAAGGAGTAAGGGCTGTTCAGCCTGATCTCGTCGTGCATGCACTGCGCGGTGGGTCGGGTGACTCCGGTGACCGCACAGACGGCCCGAAGATCGGCCTCGTCGTGTCGAAATCTGTCGGCACTGCGGTGCAACGCCATCGAGTGTCCCGTCGGTTGCGTCATGTGGCGCGCGCCATGCTCGGCGATCTGGACGTCTCGGATCGGGTGGTCATTCGCGCCTTGCCCGGCAGCCGAGACGCCCTCTCCGCGCGGCTCGAATCCGAGCTGCGCGCGGCCCTCAAGCACACCCGGATCACGGCCGGAGCCGGGTCGTGAAGGGAAGGGCAGCCAGCAGCGTCATCTTCGTCATCCAGCTGTACCGGACGATGGTGTCACCGCTGCGGTTGCCCTCATGCCGCTTCACCCCAACCTGTAGTGAGTACGCCGTCGATGCCTTGACCGAATGGGGCCTGATCCGCGGCGGATGGTTGGCCGTGGTGCGGCTGGCCAAATGTGGGCCATGGCATCGCGGCGGATGGGATCCGATACCCGAGCGGTGTGATCACACCGCGGGGCCAACGTCAGCGGTAATCGTCAGGAGCGACTCTCTTGTTTAACTGGTTCAGCCTGGACATCATCTATTACCCGGTGTCGGCGATCATGTGGGTCTGGTACAAGCTGTTCGCCCTGATTCTGGGACCCTCGAACTTCTTCGCCTGGGCACTTGCGGTGATGTTCCTGGTGTTCAGCCTGCGCGCGATTCTGTACAAGCCGTTCGTCCGCCAGATCCGTACGACGCGCCAGATGCAGGAGCTGCAGCCGCAGATCAAAGCACTGCAGAAGAAGTACGGCAAGGACCGCCAGAAGATGGCCCTGGAGATGCAGAAGCTCCAGAAGGAACACGGGTTCAATCCGATCCTGGGCTGTCTGCCCATGCTGGCGCAGATTCCGGTGTTCCTCGGGCTGTTTCACGTGCTGCGGTCCTTCAACCGGACCCAGGGCGGTTTCGGTCAGATCCATCTCACCGTCGAGGAGAACCGGGCCACCGGTAACTACGTCTTCAGCCCTTCCGATGTTGCGCACTTCCTCGATGCGAATCTGTTCGGTGCGCCGCTCGGTGCGACGATGATTCAGAAGACGGGTTTGGACGCGTTCACCGAATTCAACCGGGCCTCGGTGATCGCGGTGGGTGTGCCGATCATGATCCTGGCCGGCATCGCGACCTACTTCAACAGCCGCGCCTCGGTGGCCCGGCAGAGTCCGGAAGCGGCGGCCAACCCGCAGACCGCGATGATGAACAAGCTGGCGCTGTACGTGTTCCCGCTCGGCGTCGTGGTCGGTGGCCCGTTCCTTCCGCTTGCGATCATCCTGTACTGGTTCGCGAACAACATCTGGACATTCGGCCAGCAGCACTATGTGTTCGGGAAGATCGAGCAAGAAGAAGAGGCCAAGAAGCAGGAGGCCATCGCACGCCGAGCGGCGAACGCCCCGGCACCGGGTGTGAAGCCCAATCGTGCGAAGCGGCCGGCCAAGGAACTCAGCGAATCCGAGGGTGTCGAGGATTCAGTGGTACCGGATTCCGTCGAGGATTCCCCGGGCAAGGTGGAGGACACGAACACCGGCACCGGCACAGCCAACAAGACGCCCCGTCCAGGTGCGCGCCCGAACCGAAAGCCGAAGCGCTAGTCGCGCTGACCACGGCGCGAGGCGAGTGAAGCCAGGCGGAGAAGACCAGGCCGACGGCCAGGCGACTGGGGTGAAGGTCCCCGGAAGCGGACGCGGCAGATTAAGGAGAGAACGACATGACTGATGCGGAGACCACGGAGCGGACCGAGGATGCGGTCGACGAAGCGGATACGGCTGCCCCGGAACCGACGGACGATCTCGAAGACCGTCTGGTCGCCGAAGGCGAGATCGCCGGTGACTATTTGGAGGAGCTGCTGGACCTCTTGGACTTCGACGGCGATATCGATCTGGACGTCGAGGGCGATCGGGCCATCGTGAGTATCGACGGCGGTACCGACCTCAACAAGTTGGTCGGGCGTAAGGGCGAGGTGCTCGATGCTCTCCAGGAGCTGACCCGGTTGGCGGTGCACCAGAAGACCGGTGAGCGCAGCCGGCTGATGCTGGATATCGCGCGGTGGCGTCGGCGCCGTCGGGACGAGCTGGCGGCGCTGGGGGACAAGGTGGCCCGGCGGGTGGTGGCCTCGGGTGTGAGCGAAGAGCTCGCGCCGATGACACCGTTCGAGCGCAAGATCGTGCACGACGCGGTGGCCGCGGTCGACGGTGTGCGCAGCGAGAGCGAGGGCGCTGAGCCCTCCCGCCGCGTCGTCGTACTGCCGGCCTGAATTACAGGGATGTAGTTCCAGCCATACAAAAACAAGGCCGTCGGCCTGGGTCATCCGGAGGATGTTTCACGTGAAACATGGCGAACTGAGTCCGGCTCCCCAGTCGGCGGCCTTGTGCTTTGGCGAGCGTGCCGATCTGGCTCGCCGCTACGGCGAGATCCTGGCGGGGGCCGGGATCGAGTGGGGTCTGATCGGACCGGCTGAACTCGACAGGTTGTGGGATCGCCATCTGCTCAACAGCGGTGCGGTGGCGGAACTGTTGCATCCCGGTGAGCGGGTGGCCGACATCGGGAGTGGGGCGGGGCTGCCGGGTATACCGTTGGCGATAGCACGCCCGGATGTCCGGGTGGTCCTCGTCGAACCTCTGCTTCGCCGAAGCGAATTCTTGCGAGAGGTCGTCGACGATCTCGGTCTGGAAGTGACGGTCGTTCGCGGCCGCGCGGAGGATCCGGGAGTTCGGGATGAGGTAGGGGAGTTGGACACGGTGACGTCACGAGCGGTCGCCTCATTGGACAAGCTGGCTCGGTGGAGCATGCCTCTGCTGCGTGTCGGCGGGCGGATGCTCGCCCTCAAAGGGGAGCGGGCCGAGCAGGAAATCGTGGATCACGAGCGGGCCTTGCGTTCGCTTGGTGCCACCGACGTAAGGGTGGTGAGATGTGGCGTGGACTATTTGAATCCACCCGTAACCGTGGTCGCGGCAACGCGAAGCCCGCGGACGGATCGATCGGTGCGATCCAACAGGAGGAAGCGATGACGCCGGGACCGGCTCAGCGACCAGATGGTCCCGATGTTTCACGTGAAACATGGACGGCGGACGGCGCAGGCACGTGGAACGGAGACCCCGGCGCGGACACCCCGATTGCGGCAGAAGCCGAGCGGGCCACCCGGCTGCTGCACAACCGCGGCGGCAGCCTGCCCAAGCCGTCACGTCAGCGGGTGTTCACCATCGCCAACCAGAAGGGCGGCGTCGGCAAGACCACCACGGCCGTGAACGTGGCGGCGGCGCTGGCTCGACAGGGCCTACAGGTCTTGGTCATCGACCTCGATCCACAGGGCAATGCCAGCACGGCGCTGGGCATCGAACACCGGCAGGGCACACCGTCGTCCTACGAAGTTCTCATCGGTGAGATCCTCCTGCACGACGCGCTGCAGCGCAGCCCGCACAACGAGAGCCTGTTCTGTGTGCCGGCGACCATCGACCTGGCGGGCGCCGAGATCGAGCTCGTCAGCATGGTGGCTCGCGAGGGACGGCTGCGGACGGCGCTCATGGAACTCAAGCAGCACAGCTTTGATTACGTCTTCATCGACTGCCCGCCGTCGCTCGGCCTGTTGACCATCAACGCACTAGTCGCCGCGCCCGAGGTGCTGATCCCGATTCAGTGCGAGTACTACGCCCTGGAGGGGGTGGGACAGCTCCTGCGCAATATCGAGATGGTGAAGTCGCACCTCAACCCCGAGCTCGATGTCACCACGGTCATTCTCACCATGTACGACGGGCGGACCCGACTGGCAGACCAGGTGGCCGAGGATGTGCGCGCACACTTCGGGGACAAGGTGCTCAAGACGGTCATTCCGCGCAGCGTGAAGGTCTCCGAGGCACCCGGGTACGGGATGACGATTCTCGATTACGATCCCGGTTCCCGGGGAGCGATGAGCTATCTCGACGCCAGCCGTGAGATCGCCCATCGCGGACAGGTTGTCGATCAGCAGAGGGGACAGGCGTGAATCAGCCATCGAAGAAGCGCACCGGTCTGGGTCGGGGCCTGGCATCGTTGATCCCCACCGGCCCCGCCGACGAAGATCCGTTGGGCAGCAAGCTGGGGAGCGCGGCCGCCGATGTGCTCATGGGTGGCCCCGCGGCCGGCCCCGCCGCTCCGGCGGCGGGTAGCCCGGCCGCGGTGTCGGAGTTCGGTGCGGTGTACCGCGAGATCGATCCGAAGCTGATCGAGCCGAACCCGCGCCAGCCCCGGCAGGTGTTCGACGAGGAAGCACTCGCCGAGATGGTGCACTCCATCAAAGAGTTCGGTGTCATGCAGCCGATCGTGGTGCGGGCATTGTCCGGTGCCGGCGACGGGGCGCGCTACCAGCTGGTGATGGGGGAGCGGCGGTGGCGCGCCTCGCAGGAGGCCGGGCTGTCCGCCATCCCGGCGATCGTCCGCGAGACCGCTGACGGCGATATGTTGCGCGACGCGCTTCTGGAGAACATCCACCGGGCCCAGCTGAATCCGTTGGAAGAGGCGGCCGCCTATCAGCAGTTGCTCGAGGAGTTCGACGTGACCCACGACGAACTCGCGGTCCGGATCGGACGATCCCGCCCGCTCATCTCGAACATGATCAGGCTGCTGCGCCTGCCCATCGCGGTGCAGCGCAGAGTGGCTGCCGGGGTGTTGTCCGCCGGGCACGCCCGCGCACTGCTCGCCCTGGAAGGTGGACCCGACCGCCAGGAGGAGCTGGCGGCCCGGATCGTTGCCGAAGGATTGTCGGTGCGGGCCACCGAAGAGGCCGTGACGCTGGCGAACCGGAACGGTCCGGCGGAGCCGTCGTCGCCGCGACGCAAGCCGATCCAGATGCCGGGACTGCAGGATGTCGCCGAGCAGTTGTCCACGGCCTTCGACACGCGGGTGACGGTGAGCCTGGGCAAGCGCAAGGGCAAGATCGTCGTCGAGTTCGGGTCGGTCGACGATCTGCAGCGGATCGTCGAACTGATGAACGCCGCCAAGTCGTAAATGGCCGAAATGGGTGTTGTCGAGGTGGACCCTAGGACACAGGCGAATTACGTCACTGTGACACTGGACCGCGGGACGGCCGGCTTCCACCGACCCTGCGCGGGAGATGCCATGTCCGGCAATGCATTTCGTCGTCGACGTGCTACCGGACGCAAGAACCGGCCTGGCCCGGCCGTCCGCGGCGGGCTCTCCTATCCTGGAGGGGCAGCGCAAGCGGTCGTAGCGTCATCTGCCGGGATTTTGTGAGAGTCGGGGGTCGAAGTGTCATCGCGAATCACGCCACTCCGGCTTGAGGCATTCGATCAACTGCCCAAGCACGCCCGGCAGTGCGTGTTCTGGGAGGTGGACCCGTCGACCCTGGGTGGAGACGATCATCTGGCCGATCCCGAATTCGAGAAGGAAGCCTGGCTTTCCATGGTGATGCTCGAGTGGGGATCGTGTGGGCAGATCGCGGTCGAGTGTGCTTCCGCTCCGGGCCAGCAGGACGTCGCGCAACCAGATCTGCGCAGCGACTCGGCTTGCCTGGGATATGCCTTCTATGCTCCGCCGGGTGCGGTCCCGCGGGCGCGGCGTTTCCCGACCGGCCCGGTCAGCCCGGATGCCGTGCTGCTCACCTCATTGGGTGTGGACGTGTCCGATGACACCGGCGCACTGCCTCGCGGATTGATCGCCGCGGTGGTCGGGGATTTGGTGCGCCGGGGGGTCAGGGCGCTGGAGGCCTTCGGCCGTACCTCCGCGATGTTGACACTCGATCCGGCCGCCGTGCCGGCGGATCTGCTCCCGGTGATCGAGGTGCTCGGGGATTGCTCGACCGAGCAGTGCATCATCGACTCCGACCTCCTTGCCGAGGCCGGTTTCGAGGTGGTGGCACCGCACCCTTACGTGCCGAGGTTGCGGCTCGAACTCGAGCAGGGACTGGGCTGGAAGGCCGGTGTCGAAGCGGCGCTGGAACGTCTGCTCGAGTCGGCCCGCATGGAGGTACCGGTCGGAGCGGTGCCCTGCGGCTGATTCCGGGTGCAGCGCTAGCTGGGTGAAACGCGGCCGGCCTGTTCGACCGACAGTTCGTGCGCGAGCAGCTCGGCGAACGTGAAAGTACCGGTCGGGCGGTCGTTCTTGCCAAGCAGGTACAACCGCTTGACCGCGGCCAGCATTCCTTCGGCGATAGCGTCGCGGGTCGTGCTGGAAGCCAACAACTGTCGGTCGTGTGGATTGGTGATGTAACCCAAATCGACCTGGACCGTGGGCATTCGGGTCAGGCGCAGCAGGTCCCAGGTGCGGCCGTGGGTGCGGCAGTCACGTAAACCTGTGCGTGCCACCACTTCCCGCTGGATGAAATCGGCGAGATTGCGTCCGATCGTGGACACCGAGCCGTGCGAGTTACCGAAGTGGAACGACGCCACCCCACTTGCGGCGGGGCTCACGTGGCTGGTGAAACGCAGGCTGATCATCAGGTCCGCGCCCACGCTGTTGGCTGTCTCGGCCCGCTCGGCATCCGACGGGCTGCGGCCCCCGGGCCGGGACAGGAAGGTGTCCATACCGATGGCTGTCATTCGGCCCTCGAGCCGAGTCGCCAAGTCCCACAGGATGTCCGCTTCGCTGATCGGACCCGCTGGGCCCTGCATGATCAGCCCGTGGTCATCCCCGCCGCGACCCGGATCGATGATGATCCGCTTCCCGGACAGCCGCGGGCCCGAGCGCCGGACCAGCTCCTCCTCGCGGATGGCGTGCAATGAGCCGCCGGTGACACGGGAGCCCAGAAAGTACAAGGAGCGCAACGTATCCGGGCCACAGATCCCGTCCGGGAACAGTCCGTACTCGCGCTGATAGGACATTAGGCCGTTGTGCGTCTGCAGGCCGAAATGCCCATCCACCAGGCCGGTGTAGAACCCGAGGTCCTGCAGCCGGGCCTGCAAGGTCGCGACGTCGTCGCCGTACATCGGGGCCCCGAACTGGTGGGCCAGGGTGCGGGCGCCCAGTTGGTAGGACGCCTCCTTCAGTGCCCGGAAGGTGGCCTCACCGACCATGCCGTCCACCAGCAGACCACGATGCTGCTGGAACGCGCGGACGGCGTGGTCGAGATCCTCGTCGAACACATCCAGCGCGACGTGCCTACCGGTGGTCAGGTCGGCGTCCGGGTTGTCGATCATGCCCAGTGCCGCAAGCGCCGACCTGATCTCGGTGACCGCCACTCCACGGTCACCTCGACGCAGAATCGACATACCTGGCCTTTCACATACGCTGCAGTCGGCACGAGCCGACGACTGCTGGACGGACTGACAGCATTGTCGCAGATACGTGCGAGAATCCGGAAACTTCCGGGAACGGGGAGTGCCTGCGCGTTACCTGTTAAACGTGCTCCGCGATCTCCCGGAGCAGGGCTGCCTTGCCCTTTGCACCGACGATACGCTTGACCGGCTGGCCGCCCTTGAACAAGATCAGCGTCGGGATCGACACCACCTGGAAGTCACGGGCGGTCTCCGGGTTGGCGTCCACATCGAGCTTGACCACCCGCAGGTCGCCGGTCTTCTCCTTGGCGATCTCCTCGAGCACCGGGGCGACCATCTTGCACGGCCCGCACCAGGTCGCCCAGAAGTCCACCAGCACCGGGGTGGAGCTGGACAGCACATCCTGGCTGAACGAGGCGTCGGTGACGGTGCTTGTTGCGGAATCTTCGCTCATATCGTCCTCCTGATCGGGGTGATAAGACTGAATCGGTTGTGGGTCAGTCGTTCTCGGCGAGCCAGCGCTCGGTGTCGATGGCCGCCGAACAGCCGGACCCGGCGGCGGTGATGGCCTGTCGGTAGGTGTGGTCGACCAGGTCGCCCGCGGCGAAGACACCGTCGACCGACGTCGCGGCGCTGCGACCGACCACCTTGACGTAACCCTCGTCGTCCAGATCCACCTGGCCGCGCACCAGATCCGACCGCGGGTCGTGACCGATCGCCACGAACACGCCGGTCACCGCCAGCTTCGACTCTTCACCGGTCACCGTGTCCCGCAGGCGAATTCCACTGACCTTCGGTTCGCCCTCGATCTCGGTCACCGCAGTGTTGGTGAGGAAGGTGATCTTCTCGTTGGCCTGCGCGCGTTCCAGCATGATCTTCGACGCCCGGAACTCCGAACGCCGGTGGATCAGGGTGACGCTGCGCGCGAAGCGGGTGAGGAACGTCGCCTCCTCCATCGCGGAGTCGCCGCCGCCGATGACGGCGATGTCCTGGTCGCGGAAGAAAAATCCGTCACAGGTGGCACACGTGCTCACGCCGAGGCCGATGCGCTCCTGCTCACCGGCGATACCGAGCTGGCGGGCCGCCGCGCCCATGGCGAGAATCACCGCGCGCGCCTGGTACGTGGTGTCGCCGACCGTCACCTTCTTGATCGGGCCGGACAGGTCGACCTCGTCGACGTCCTCCATGCGCAGGTCCGCGCCGAAGCGCAGCGCCTGCTCGCGCATCTCGTCCATCAGGTTCGGGCCGGTGATGCCGTCCCGGAAGCCGGGGTAGTTCTCCACCTCGGTGGTGGTCATCAGCGCGCCACCGAACTGGATACCTTCGAACACCACGGGCTTGAGTTGGGCTCGGGCGGTGTACACCGCGGCCGTGTAACCGGCCGGGCCCGAGCCGATGATGATCACGTCATGGATCTCAGAGGAGCTTGACATCGTGGGTGCGAAGCCTTTCTGCCGTGTGAAACCGGCGTGAGTTCAAACATCAGGGTAGGCCCCCGTGTTCCCGGAGGTGATCTCGCACCGCGCCCTAGCGACGGTGCAGTGTCTTCTCGGCGAGGGGCCGGGTGTCGGCAGCACCACAACCGGCGTCCAGCACCACCGCCGTCACGCTGTCCACCGGTCCCGATTCTCCGGTGGGCAGCACCACCAGCACCGCGGACCGGCCGTCCACGGTGACCGGTGTCGCACCCAGCACCGGCGTGGCCGGATCCCGCCTGAGCCCGCCCAGACATGCCGACCACCGCTGCGGGTCCGCCAGGGCACCCAGATCGGCGGGCCGGGTCAGCAGCGCCAGGATCTCGCCATCCGGGAGTGGCATCGGGGCGCTGCGCCGGGTGACGGTGATCAGTTCGGCGGTGGGTCCGGTGCTGCGGGCCGGGGCCGAGGTGTCGATCAACGCCACCCCACCCACCCCGACGGCGAGCACCGCCGCCCCCGCTCCGCACCACAACGCGGTCCGGCGCCAGCGCAGCGGGCGGTCGGTGTGGGCCGGTCCAGCCGCCCGCAGCGCCGTCAGCACCCGAGCGCTGACCGGTGCGGGTACCTCGGGTGCCGAATCGGGATCGGCGGCCAGCGCGGCCAGTTCCGCCCGGACCCGGTCCTCGCCCGGTTCAGCACTCTGCACCGCTCCATCATGGCGCGACCGGCAAGGCCCGCTCTCCCGGTTCGGCCAGGGCGCGGGCCAGCTTGGCTCGGGCCCTGGCACAGCGGCTCTTCACGGTGCCCTCCGCCACACCGAGCATCCGGGCCGTCTCGGCCACCGAGAAGCCCTGCATATCGACGGCCACCACCGCGGCACGTTGGTCGACGGGCAGCCGCATCAGCGCCTGTTCCACCACGATCGCGGTGTCCACCTGTGCGGTGGCGTCGTGCACCGGCCCGTCACCATCCTCGAGCGGCGTCGTGGGGCGGGCCTTGCGCCGGCGCAACCGATCCAGGCAGGCGTTGAGCACGATGCGGTGCAGCCAGCTGCTCACCGAGGAACCATGCCGGAACGTCGCCGCGGCGCAGTGCGCGGACAGCATCGCGTCCTGCAGGGCGTCACCGGCGTCTTCCGGGCTGTGGGTGGTGAACCGGGCCAGCCGGTACAGCGGCCGCTGGTACCGGATGAACAGCTCCTCGAAAGCGAACCGGTCCCCGGCGACGTGTGCCGCCAGCAACTGCGCATCCGTGCGTTCCCAGCCAGAATTCCCCCCGAAACTCCCCACAGCCGAACCCTAGTGAGGCCGCGGTGGTCCTCCCGACAGATCTTCTGGCACATGTCCGGATAAGGCGCTGACCTGCACCTTCAGGCATGCACAGGCTGGGGATAACCGTCAGGATTTGGCTTTGAGGGTGATCTCGGAGATATCGGTGCGGTTCTTCCCGTCGACGGTGCCCAGCGTCGAGATCCACACCAGCACATACGACGTCGGTGAGGCGTTCTCGACGGTGATGGTGTTGGCCCCCTTCTTCAGCGGGGTGGCCGGGGCGAGGACGGTGGTGTCTTCCAGCTTGGCCGGGTTCGCGGACTGGGCGGCCCGGATCTGGACGGCGGTGCCCGTGCCGGTGGTGTTCACGGTGACGGATCCGATTGTCGTCGGCTGTGACAGCTGCAGCATCAGACCGACCCCGTTCTTGAAATTGGGGAACGGGTTGGGGTCGGAATAGGTGTCGCTGGGCCAGACGGTGGCCGGATTGCCGTCGATGGCCAACCCAGCCAGGGTCGGTGCGTCGGCCTCGCCCTCGGGCGAGAACACCGTGGCGCGTACCGGCTTGACCGTACTTCCGGCGTCGGCGTTGGCAGTGCTGCTCGGGGCGTTGAGCCCCAGGTCGCCCTTGTCGAGCGATCCGCCGACGTCGCCGAAGATGCCTTTGAGCACCGACGCCAGTACGACGAGTGCGATCACGACGATCACGGCGGCCGCGGAGAGCCCGATGATCAGGCCCTTGCGACGGCGCGCGAGGGACTCCGGGTCGTTGGCCCGCACCGCGCTGAACGGGCTGGGGTTGGCAGGCGGTTCGGTTCCGGCGACCGGCGCGATGTAGTCGGTGCGGTCGGCGACGGCGGTGGCCTGCTGCAACAGGTTCAGCAGGGTGGGGGCGCTGCGGATGCCGCCGCCCTCCTGCACCGCGCGTGCCGCGGCGGCCGAGATCTGGAACGGGATGTCGCGATCCACCGAGCGCGGTTCGACGGGCTGCCCGGCACTGTCGACGTCGGCGGGGGCCAGGCCACTGTGCACGCCGGCCTCGGGAAGCGGCCAGCGGTTCACCAGCAGCGCATACAGCGCCGCGCCGATCCCGCGGATATCGTCCTCGGGCGTCGCATTGGGCAGCGTCGCGGGGAAGGCCAACGCCACATCGCCTTCGATGCTCACCCGGACCCGGCTGGGATCGTCGATCGACAGTGCCACGCCGCTGCGGTGGGCCGCCTCGGCTGCGGCGGCCAGCGACTGAATGGCGCGCGCCCCGCCGATCGGCGAGGGCGTGGTCTCGGCGACCTCGGCCAGGGAGCCGCCGCGGATCCACTCCGAGACCACCAAACCGCCGACCGCGGTCCGGGCGACGTCCAGGATCTGCGCGATGCCGGGTGAGTTGATCTTGCTCAGCCGGGAGGTGCGGCTGAGGATGTCCTGCAGCTGGCTCTCGGGCAGCTGACCGTCGGGATCGATGAACGTCAGCGCGACCTGGCGGTCCAGGGCGGTGTCCAGGGCATGCCAGAACTGCAGATGCGGGGGCCCGCCGTGGAAGACCAGCAGCCGGTACCGACCGCCGGCAATGGTGGCGCCGGGGATGAGATGTACGTCGTCATCCCCGGCCGGCGGGGACGTGGTCTCGATCGCCGGTTCGCGTGGCGGATCGAAAGGCAGGGCCTCGCGGGCGGGGACGTCGGGCTGAAGGTCATCTGCCACCGCGGGCCGGGAATCGGACCCGGCGGTGGGGATGCGTGTGGTCGCGCCGGAACCGGCGCTTGTCTCCAACGGAGAGTCAGCGCCGGGAGAGAACCCGCTGCCGGGTTGGTCGGCCACCATATTTCCTTTCCGCGTGCCCGTGCCGGCGGGGCGCTGAGATGCATACGAATTGCTCTGAACAGCGTAATTGACGGGACGTACCGGGCGCTGGGAGATACCCGGTGCCGGTGGCACGGTGGGCGCTCGTCCGAGCCGCCGCTGCACCGCCCGCAGCGCGGCCTGGGCGTCGGGCACCCTGGCCGCGAGCAACACGCCGGCGATGATCGGCAGCATGATCACGCCGAGGATGAGCAGCCGCAGCAGTGACCCGGCGGCTCCGCCGTGTTCGGTGAGCTTCTCGACTCCGAGGAGACGATCCACCACGTGCGCGGCGAGCCCGGCGAGCAGAGAGGCGGTGATCGTCACCAGGATGGTGCGGACGACGTCGACGCTGATGAGTCTGCCGGCTCTGGGCGGCAGCAGCGGTGCGAGATTGGCCCGCAGCACCAGATAGCCGACGGTGGCGCCGGCCAGGAAGCCGAGCCCGTTGGCCAGCCCGAGGTAGCCGGCGACCAGCTCCGGATCCTGCACGAGGTGCCCGACCAGCACCGAGGCGACGATCTTGACGGCGGTGATCACCAGGATCAGCACGATCGGGATCCATGGCTGCTCCCGCGCGTAGAACACCCGCAGCTGTAACAGGACCAGCGCATAGGGGATCAGCGTGAACGCCGACAGGGTGATCGCCTGGCCGAGATAGCCGGCGTCGGTCGCGCCGAAGTTGCCGTAGGCGAACAGGGCCGTGCCGATCGCCGGGCCGCCGACGGTCATGAACGCGACGATCGGGATCAGCGTGATCATGGTCAGCCGGGTGGCCAGGGACAGGTCCGCGAGCACCGCGGGGCCGTTCTCGGCGGCGGCGTTGCGGGACAGCCGCGGCATCACCACCGTCAGCACGGTGACACCGATCATCCCGAACGGAAGTTGCAGCACCAGCCAGGTGTAGTTGTAGATCGCCGGTCCGGACGCGGCGGCCGAGCTGGCGATCTGGTTGCCGACGATCAGGCCGATCTGGCTGATCAGCACGTAGAGCACCATCGCGGCGGCCATCGTGCCGAACTTCTTGAGCCGGTCGTCGATACCCCACAGCGGGCGCAGGCTGATCCGCTCGCGGCGGATGGCCACCAGCAGCACCGCGGCCTGCGCGACGACGCCGAGCGTGGTGCCGATGCCCAGCACCAGCAGCTTGGCGTTGCCCATCTGGACCGGGTTCAGCGACAGTTCGCCGGGCACCAGCAGGTACACCCCGAGCGTCACGATGGCGACGATGTTGTTGACCACCGGTGCCCAGGCGGGCGGCCCGAACACGTTGCGGGTGTTCAGGATTGCCATGTACACCGAGGTGAGCCCATAGAAGATGACCTGGGGCAGCAGCAGGTAGGCGAATGCGGTGGTGAGCGGCCGGTTCACCTGCGGGTCGCTGCCCAGCATCAGGTCGACCAGCAGCGGTGCCGCGGCCACCGAGATGATCGTGGTGACCAGCAACAGGGTGGTGGCCAGGGTGACCAGGCGGCGCACGAAGGCCGTTCCGCCGTCGGCGTCATCGCGTTCGGCGCGGGCCAGCACCGGGACGAAGATGGCGGTGAACGTCGCCTCCAGCACCAGCGCGGCCACCATATTGGGCAGCTGGTTGGCCACGGAGAACGAACTGGACAGCGCGGCGCCGAGGATGGCGGCCAGCAGCACGATGCGGAAGAAGCCGGTGATCCGGCTGATCAGGGTGGCGAACGCCATACCCCAGGACCGAGAGACGACCGCCGAATCCGACAGCTCCGTGCGCTGCGGCGGCGGGGGAGCGGGCTGCGCGGCGCGGCGCGGGGAGTGTTGAGATGCGTTCATCGGGTGTCATCGTCCGGGGCGTGGGCCAGTGCGGTGTCCAGCGGGTCGGGCCGGTGTGCCCGCACCGGGCGGGTGGGCGGCACCAGGTCGGCGCGGTCGGGCTGACCGCGGAACCGGTGCCACAGCCGGCGTCCGACCAGCAGGGCAAGTACGGCGCCGCCGGTCAAGGTGATGAAGAACAGCACCTTTCCGTAGGCGTTGGAATGCACCGACAACCGGACCTGCTCACCCAGGGGCATCCCGTCGGCGGTGGTCAGGGCGACGTCGACGGCGACGCGCTGGGTGAAGTGCACCTCGATCGGCACCCGCAGCGGCAGATAGCCGGGGGGTAGTTCGATCTCGCCGGGGTCGGTCACCGTCATCCCCGGCGGGGCGTCGATGTGCAACCGCACCCGGATGGGCACCGGCAGGTCGTTGCGCAGGGCCAGCGGCAGCGGACTGCGCTCCGTGGCCAGCGTGTAGGACCCGCCGGGGTTCACGATGGTCACCGCCCCGGTGAGATCCGCGAGCGTGCGCGTGACTGTTGAAAGCCGTTGCTGTGCAAGACCGTTGCGTGAGTCCGGAGGTACGGTCTGGCTCAGCGCGCGCAACATGTCCTCGCGCAGCGGCGCGGTGTACTGCGGACCCGTCAGGCCGGTTTGCTGGTCGGTGGTCAATGCGGCGGTGAGCTCCGTCAGCCGCGTGGTGGTCGAGCCGATACCGGAGATGACGTCGTCGTCGAACCGGGCCCGCGGATTGCCGTCGATGGCGGGTGGGCGTCCGGCCGCCGAGGGGGCCGCGGCCAGGGTTTCGTCGATCAGCGCCGGCAGAGGGCGCGGCACGGCGAGACCGGCGCGCAGCGTGCTGGAGATCGCGGTGAACACGGCCTGGGCTTCGTCGGGCCGCAGATTCCACGCCAGCGGGGGCATGACGATCTGGGTGCGGGGCTCGACATCCGGCCGCAGGCCCCGCCAGAGCAGCGAACCCAGCGCGTCCTGCAGGCGGGCCACCTGCGAGTCGTGGGCGAGTGGGATCGTGAGCGACGAGTCCACGTAGGTCGGTGTCTGCGGGTCTGTGCCGGCTCCGGCGAGCGCGGCCGCGACCATCGGGTCGAACGGTGCGGTGACCACCTGCGGTGCGTCGCGACGGGGGTCCAGCGCG
Organism: Mycolicibacterium sp. Y3; assembly: GCF_051188035.1. NCBI lineage: Bacteria > Bacillati > Actinomycetota > Actinomycetes > Mycobacteriales > Mycobacteriaceae > Mycobacterium > Mycolicibacterium sp. Y3. The sequence goes on from NZ_JAVQLT010000001.1 coordinate 480,657, forward strand.
ACGGTGTCCTCGCCGCTCGCGGTCAGAGGCGCCGCGGCGATCGCGACCGTCGGGCCTTGCGCCGCCAGCAGTGACACGGTCCGGTCGGTCATCGGCCCGTCGCCCAGCAGGGCGGCGCCGCGGACCGACTTGATACCGAGGATCTGGTCCACGATGTCGGCGGCGCCCGTGGTCGCGGCGGTGTTCAGGGTGGGGTCGCCCACCCGGGCCAGGGCGTCCACGTCGGCCTGCGCGTACACCGTGGACGTCACGCAGGTGCGTTGCGCCAACGCTTTGAGCCGGTTGAGCCAGTCGACGGCCGCGTCCTTGCCCGTGCCCGGCCGGGTGGGTGCGTTCAGCCCGCCGTCGGGGGTGGTGCTGACCACATAGCCGGCGGTCATCGCGTTGACGGTGACCAGGAGGTCCGGATCGACCGCCAGACACAGCGCGGTGCGGACGGTGCCGTCGGGATCCACTTCGGGGCTGGTGGCGAAATCGGCGGCGGTCAGCAGGGTGTCCAGCCGGCCACCCGAGGCCAGCGAGGTGGCCAGGTCGTCGTCGAGCAACCGCACCGGCGTGGTCCCCCCGGGGATACCGGCCGCCAACCTGGGCCGATCTGCCAGCGGCCACAGCACCGTCGTGGCGACCGGTCTGGTGGTGTCCGGTGCCACGACGGCGCCGACCGTGGGCGCCCCGTCGGTGCCGGCGGTGTCCGTCGGATCGGCGGGCACCCCGAGCACCGGCAGCAGGAAGCGGGCATCGTCGAGCCGGGCCGGCTCGCCGTAGTCCGGGGTGCCGTTGACGTTCACCAGGACGGGGTACACACCCGGTTTGTCGATATGCAGGGAGGGCTGGCTGCCGGCCCGCACCGGGTAGCTCAGGGTGAACGGGACCTTCTCACCGCGCTGCAGCTCGGGCGCCAGGGTGATGAAGTCGGCGACGGGTTCGTACTGGTCCAGGTTCCCGGACAGATTGCTGCGCAGTCCGGGGGCGGCGGTCACGCCGGCGGCGTGTTCGAGCCGGACGACGATGTCACGCACCGGCCGGTCACCCACATTGCTCACGGTGCCGGCGACGGTGACCACGGCATCGCTGGTGGTCGTGACGATATCGGGGGTGACACGGTCGATCTGCAGGTGCAGGAACTGCGCGGAACTCGGCTCACCGGCGGCCGCGCGCGGCGAGACGGCGGGTGTGGCGACCAGGATGAGCAGTACTGCGGCGGCGAGGAAGCGGAAGACGACAACCAAATGCGAGGAACGAAGCGGCCCGGTACGCCGGACCGCCACCGAACTCACGGGCCGTTTCCGCATCCGTTCGCCCGCCGGCCGGACGAGTCTTCCTGGCGACGGTTCCGGGTGTGCGAATGGGTCTGCGGACGTCGTCGCGGGGAGCTGTGCGGTAGTGGCGGCAGCGCCGCCGGGCCATCGGATTGCAGCTTCTCGATCAGTTCGCCCGCGACCTCGGCCAGCCGGCGCTCGTCGGCGTAGGCCAGCCGGGCCGGCAGGTCCCCGATCGGAACCCACGCGACCTCGGTGACCTCGACATCGTCGTCGGAGAGTTCGCCACCCAGGAATCGCATCAGGTAATGGTGCACCGTCTTGTGCACCCGGCGCCCCTCGGTGACGAACCAGTAGTCGATGCTGCCCAGCGCCGCCAGCACGCTGCCCTGGATGCCGGTCTCCTCGGCGACTTCGCGGATGGCCGTCTGTTCGGCGGTCTCACCCATCTCGATATGGCCCTTGGGCAGTGACCAGAGCATCCGGCCACGCCGGTCGATCCGGCCGATCAACGCGGCGACCTGGTCTTCTTTCGGCCCGTCGATACCGTCGATGACGAGGCCGCCCGCCGATGTCTCGTGCACGGTGCGCAGTCGTTCCTGGGCGCGCCGGGGCGGGCGCTGCGGACGGTTCTGGCCGGGTTTGGCCGGAGTGGGTGTCAACTCGGCGGCCGACTGATCGGCGTTTCCGGCGGACTGCTCGGTGGCAGGAGCGGGTGGACCGGCAGCACGACGACCGCGGCGACGCCCTCGGCGCCGTCGCGGTTTGGCTTGTTCGCCGTCCGACACCCAAGCGATAGTAGCTGCCGCGGCGTGCGCTTCCTGCCACACTGGCCCGGTCGTGGCCGGGCTGTCGCCGGGTCGTTATCGGCGGGCCCCGGCCGACGGCGGGACTTCTCAGCGCGCTCTCGTTCCTCGTGCGCTTGATCGGCGTCCCGCTGAGCCGACGGGCGGGACTTCTCATCGCGCTCTCGTTCCTCGTGCGCTTGATCGGCGTCCCGCGCCCGGTCACTAGACTCACCGACCGTGCCGAACGACCCGACTCCCGACGCCGCCGACGCCGAACTGCTGGCCGGCGCGTGGGTGGCGCTGAGCAGATACCGGCATGTGCTGGTTGATCTGGGCGCCACGTTCGCCGCCGCCGGCCACGAGTTGTACCTGGTGGGCGGCAGTGTGCGGGATGCGCTGCTGGGCCGCGACTACGCGGACCTGGACTTCACCACGGACGCCCGCCCGGAGCAGATGCTGAAATTCCTGCGTGGGTGGGGTGACGCGCTCTGGGACACCGGTATCGACTTCGGCACGGTCGGGGTCGGTAAGGACGGCTATCGGCTGGAGATCACCACCTTCCGGTCCGACAGCTATGACCAGGTGACGCGCAATCCACAGGTGCGTTTCGGCGACAGCCTGGACGAGGACCTGGTGCGCCGCGACTTCACCGTCAACGCGATGGCGGTGCGGATCGGCGAAGACGGTCCGGTGGAGTTCTGCGACCCGCTCGGTGGTCTGGCGGCGCTGCGCGCCAAGGTGCTGGACACGCCGTCGGCGCCGCAGGTGTCGTTCGGCGACGATCCGCTGCGGATGTTGCGGGCCGCACGGTTCGTGTCCCAGCTCGGCTTCACGGTGGCGCCCCGCGTCCTGGAGGCGCTGCTGGACATGGCGCCGCAACTGGAGCGGATCACCGCCGAGCGGGTGGCCGCCGAACTGGACAAGCTGCTGACCGGTGCCGACCCGGTCGCCGGGGTGGACCTGATGGTGCAGACCGGGCTGGGCGATGTTGTGCTGCCCGAAGTCGGTCAGATGCGGATGGCCATCGACGAACACCACCAGCACAAGGACGTGTACTGGCATTCGCTGACGGTGCTGCGCCAGGCCGTCGACCTGGAGGACGACGGGCCCGACCTGGTGCTGCGGTGGGCAGCACTGCTGCACGACATCGGCAAGCCCGACACCCGCAAGCACGAGTCCGACGGCGGGGTGAGCTTCCACCATCACGAGGTGGTCGGCGCCAAGATGGCCCGAAAGCGCATGCGCGCGTTGAAGTATTCCAAGCAGATGGTCGACGATGTGTCCCAGCTGGTCTACCTGCACCTGCGGTTCCACGGCTACGCGGATTCGACGGGCACCGGGCGGTGGACCGACTCGGCGGTACGCCGGTACGTCACCGATGCGGGCCCGCTGCTGACCCGGTTGCACAAACTGGTGCGGGCCGACTGCACCACCCGCAACAAGCGCCGGGCCGCCCGGCTGCAGGCCAACTACGACGATCTCGAGGCGCGGATCGCCGAGCTCGCCGAGAAGGAGGACCTGCAGCGGGTCCGTCCGGATCTGGATGGCAACGAGATCATGAGGATCCTCGACATCCCGGCCGGGCCGCAGGTCGGGCAGGCATGGAAGTACCTCAAGGAACTGCGGCTGGACCGCGGCCCCCTCGAGCACGACGAAGCGGTGGCAGAACTTCGCGAATGGTGGAACGCGCAGCAGGCCTGATGCGTCTGACAGGGTATGGACTACTGCCTGGCCGACGGTGACGGCGGCGCGACGATGTTCACCGGCGAACCCGCCGTCGATGTGGACGGTGACGGGATATTCGACGGCATCGGCCTGGATCTCGACGGCGACGGCGGTATCGACGACGCGCTGGCCGACCTGGACCATGACGGACTCGCCGACCACGCTGTCCACGATGTGGGCGCGGCCGCAACGCTTTTCACCGACGACGGTTCGGGCTCGTGGGCGGTCGCAGTCGACGGAGCCGGGCGGGTGCGGTGGTTCGGCCTGGACGGGGTGGAACAGACCGGCGGCCCGCTGGTCGACTTCGACGCCGACGGACAGGCCGATGACCGGCTGCTGGACACCGATGCCGACGGACTGGCCGACCGGGTGCTCGCGGGGGAGGTGGCCTATGCCGACCGCGACGCCGACGGGCAGTGGGATGTGAAACTCACCGATAGCGACGGCGATGGGGCAGCGGATTCGGCCAGCGAGATCTGAGGGGGTACTCAGCCGCGCCCGGCACCCGGCGGGCCGGCGAATGCCTGGGCGATGGTCAGCCAGGTGGTGGCCTCGTCGCCCACGGCCGTCACGTCCAGATCGGCGGGCGCGCGGCGCTGGGTGACCAGCATGCAGAAGTCCTCGGCCGACCCGGTCACCGACTGGGCCGCGTCGCCCGGCCCCCAGGACCACGAATCCCCGTCGGGCGCTTGAAGTTTCACGTGAAACGGGGCAGCTGGCGGGGTCAGCCCTTGCACGCTGAAGGCGAAGTCGCGGGTGCGTACCCCGATGTGAGCGATCGAGCGCAGCCGTGCCGTCGGCTCCCTGCGGACGCCGAGGGCATCGGCGACGTCGAGGCCGTGCGCCCACGTCTCCATCAGCCGGGCGGTGGCCATCGAGGCGGCACTCATCGGCGGTCCGAACCACGGCAGCTTGCGGCCGTCCTCGACCTTCAGCAAGGCCTCGTGCAGCCGGGCCCGGTCGGCGCGCCACCCAGCCAGCAGGTCTGCCGGGGCGGTGGTGGCCAACCGCTCAGCGGCCGCGTCGACGAAGCCGAGCGGATCTTTTGCCGCCTCGGCCAGCACCTCGGTGAAGGCGGCTTCATCGGTGACCGCCTGCAGTGAGGTCCGGTCGGTCCACCACAGGTGCGCGATCTGATGGGCGATGGTCCAGCCGGGGGAGGGGGTCTGGGTGTGCCAGCCCTGCGCGGGCAGTTCGGCCACCAGTGCGTCGAGCACGTCGCTCTCGGCCCGCAGATCGGCGACGATCGGTGCTGCTCCAGCCATGGGGTGGACTCTAGCCGCGGTCCTCCGCCGGGCCGACCCGCCTCCCCAGCCACGCGTGCAGCGCGAGCCCGGCGAGGTAGAGCCCGGCGCCGGCCACCACCAGCGGCGCCGATCGACCGTCGACGGGGATGACGGCCGCCGCTGCTGCCACCGCCACCACGAACGAGACCCAGAACAGGGCGTCCTGCACGGTGAACACATGCCCGCGCAGGGCGTCGTCGACGTCGATCTGCATGGCGCTGTCGGCGCACAGCTTCACCACCTGCCCGGCGGCGCCCAGGATGAACCCGCACCCGATCATCACCGGCAGCGCCAGGGTGACCGCGCACAACTGGATGACGACCGCCAGTGCCAGCGCGCCGTTGGCCGCGCGATAGCGGCCCCAGCGGCCGACCACCGCGGGGGTCAGGATCGTCGCCAGCAAGGCCCCGATACCCGCGGCGCCGACGAACACCACCGTGGTGCCCAGTCCGATACCGGCGACGTCCCTGTCACCGACATGGCGCACGATCACCAGCACGAGCAGGGTGTTGATCCCGAAGGCCATCCGGTGCGCGGCCAGGCCGCTGAGCGTGGCGGCCACCGTCGGCACCGCGGCCACGGTTTTGGCCCCGTGCAACCAGCCGGTGAACACCGCGTAGGCCACCGTCCCGTGTACCGCGCGGGCAGTGTCGTCGGGGCCGAGGACGTGCGGGGGAAACCGCACCGAGAGCAGCAGCGCCCCGGCCACCGGTATCGCGGCCAGGAAGATCACCGCCGAGGCGCCGACATCGTCGGCGCCGAGCAACGAGCGTGGCGCCAACATGAAGATGGCACCGAGGAAGGCGGCCACCGAGGCGGTGGCGGTGGCCACCGAGTTCATCGAGACGACCTTGTCACGCGGTACCACGTGCGGCAGGGCGGCCGACAGCCCGGACGAGACGAAGCGGGTGAACCCGTTGACGATCAGCGCGCCGGACAGCAGCACCAGATCGTCGGCGCTGAGCGCCAGTGCGGCGCCGACCACCAGCACCATCGCCAACCGGCCGACGTTCGCGCCGACCAGCACCAACCGGCGATCCCACCGGTCCAGCAGCGGACCCGCGAACGGACCGAGCAGTGAATACGGCAGGAACGTCACGGCGAAGGACAGCGCGATCTCTGTCGGTGTGGCCGCGCGTTCGGTACCGAACAGGATGGCGCCGGCCAGCCCCGCCTGGAACAGCCCGTCACCGAACTGACTGGTGGCCCGCAACTCGAGCAGCCGCCGGAATTCGGGCATACCTCGGATCGCCTGCCAGCCGGTATCAGGTGGGCGGGTGTCCGTCATGTGGTGTCAGATCCTGTCCGGGCCGGGACCGTGCAATCCGCACCCAGAATCCACACTACAAATATCCCGGCGGGCCGTGCTCGTTCGTCACCGCGCGCGGTCGCTGGTGCGATGATGAACGGGTGGCGCACTCAGAGGATCCGGAGGATTACACGGCTCCGACGGCACCTCGTGTGCGTGCCGGAACGCTGCTGCTGGCCGAGACGGATCTGCTCGAGCCGACGTTCCGGCGCAGCGTCATCTACATCGTCGAGCACAACGAGGGCGGCACGCTCGGGGTGGTGCTCAACCGGCCCAGCGAGACCGCGGTCTACAACGTGCTGCCGCAGTGGGCGAAGCTCGCACTCAAACCCAAGACGATGTTCATCGGCGGCCCCGTGAAGCGGGATTCCGCGCTGTGCCTGGCCACGCTGCGGGCCGGGATGAGCGCGGCCGACGTGCCCGGGCTGCGCCACGTGCAGGGCCGGGTGGTGATGGTCGACCTGGATGCCGATCCGGATGCGATCGCCCCCGTCGTCGAGGGAGTCCGGATTTTTGCGGGGTACTCGGGCTGGACGATCGGTCAGCTCGAGGGCGAGATCGAACGGGACGACTGGATCGTGTTGTCGGCGCTGCCGACGGATATCCACGTCGAGCCGAAGGTCGATCTGTGGGCCCGGGTCCTGCGTCGTCAGCCGCTGCCGCTGTCGATGCTTGCCACGCACCCGATCGATATCAGCCGGAACTGACTCAGCTGCAGGACAGGGTGCAGGAGGCGCACGATCCCGCGCACCCGGCGGAGCCGTCGGCACCCGAGCGTGCCCGGGCGAGTTCCTCGGCGGCCTCGGCCCTGGCCACCAGCTTCGCGTTCTGCCAGCATCCGGCGGCGACCGTGCCGACCGCACCCACGACGCACACCATCAGTACGAGGAACGCCGTCGTGCCGGGCTTGGCCAGCGCCACCACCCCACCGGTGGCGAGCATGGCCGCCGCGGCGAACTGAGTGGGTGCGACGGCCCGCAGGATCTGACGGACGGGATCGTCCGAATGCGGACGGCTCAGCGTCCAGCCGGCGACGGCGGCGGTGGCAGCCGCGGCACACAGACACAACACGGCGGCGACGAGCATGCCCCCAGGATACGAGGCGGGCGTGACCCGTCAGCCGGGGAGGCCCAGAGCCAGCGGCGCGACGGCTCCGGTGGCCGCGGGAGCGGCAGGTGCCGCAGGTGCGGGAGCCACCGGCGCGGCGGGTGTGGCGGCTGCGCCCGGGACGGCCAGGGCGGCGGCGGGGGCGGTCGGCGCAGGGGCGGCTACGGCACCGGGCGGCAGCACCTTGAACCCGTTGATGATCGCGTCGGTGGCCTCACCGGAGGCGACCGAGACGCTGGCCCCGGTGGTCACCGCCAGCGACACCAGGTAGCGGTCCGGGCCGGCCGTCGCGATCAGGTTGTGCCGTGACGTGTTGAGCGTCATGTTGTTCTCGCGGTAGGTGCCCTCGATCCACGAGGTCGGCACATCGTTGATGACGGAGATGCGGCCGTCGGTGGGCCGCCAGGCGGTGAGCTGCTGGCTGTCGACGAAACCGTGCCGGATGGCTTCGCGGGGGTCGAAGTCGCCGACGAGCTTGTAGATGACCACCTGGGCGTTGGAGGTGTACAGGCCGTCACCGCCGACCCGGTCGGCGATCACGGCGAACGCGTCGGGCACGTTCGGGTCGGGGACCTGCGACCAGCCGGTCGGCATCGGCAGCACGATGTGCAGGGCCGTGAAATCGCGGGGGTTCTGCGGCTCCAGCGTGACGCCCTTGGCCTTGAGGAAATCCTTGATGGTGCCCGAGTTGTCGGGATTCAGCGGGATGGTGACCGGTTGGGCCATGGTCGCGGTCGCGGTGGCGACCGGGGCCACCGAGACGCCCGGGGTGGCCGGCGCGGCCAGTCCGGCGGCGGGTGGAACCGCGGCGGGGGCTGCCGGGGCGGCGGCGGGCACGCTCGCGGCCTGCGCGGGCACCAGCGGGTTCGCGTTCGGGGTGACGGTCACCGTCTGGGTGACGGTGGCGGGTGCGGGCAGCGCCGGTTGTGGGGCCAGGGGCTCGGCACCGGCGACATTGCCGGCCAGCCCGACCACGCCGGCCACCCCGGCCGCGGTGCCAGCGATCAGAATCCGCCAGCGGTGCGAAGTCTGATGGACGGCCCCGCCGTCGCCAATTTTCCTCATCTGACGTCGGTCCTTCCAGATCGTTCCCCAAGTCAGGGGCCGACTGTATCCGCGCCCGGTGCGTGGTCACCAGGGCCGGAACCGAGCTGCAACCGTGTGCTGACCGCTCTGCAACGGAACCTTTACCAACCCGTGGCCGAAGGCACCTCGAGCGGCGCTTATACCCTGTTTGGCGTGACAGACGCCCCGGCGGACACCGACGCCTCCCCTGATGCCGACGCTCCGAGCCATCGCTACAACGCGCAACTGGCCGGTGCGATAGAGGCCGACTGGCAGGAGCGGTGGAACGTGCTCGGCACGTTCAACGTGCCGAACCCGGTCGGTTCGCTCGCGCCCGCCGACGGCGGATCCGTGCCCGCGGACAAGATGTTCGTCCAGGACATGTTCCCGTACCCGTCCGGTGACGGCCTGCACGTGGGGCATCCGCTCGGCTATATCGCCACCGACGTGTACGCGCGCTACTTCCGGATGACCGGGCGCAACGTGCTGCACGCTCTGGGGTTCGACGCGTTCGGTCTGCCTGCCGAGCAGTACGCCGTACAGACCGGCACGCATCCGCGCACCCGCACCGAGGCGAATATCGTCAACTTCCGGCGCCAGCTGGGCCGGCTGGGTCTGGGCCACGACACCCGGCGCAGCTTCTCCACCACCGATGTGGACTTCTACAAGTGGACGCAGTGGATCTTTCTGCAGATCTACAACGCTTGGTTCGACCCTGCCCTCAACCGCGCCCGCCCCATCGCCGAACTGATCGCCGAATACTCCTCGGGGGCGCGCCCGGTGCCCGACGGCCGGGACTGGGCGACGCTGTCGGCCGGCGAGCGCGCCGATCTGGTCGACGGTCACCGCCTGGTCTACCGCGCCGACTCGATGGTCAACTGGTGCCCCGGGCTGGGCACCGTGCTGGCCAACGAAGAGGTGACCTCCGACGGGCGCAGCGACCGCGGCAACTTCCCGGTGTTCCGGAAACGCCTGCGGCAGTGGATGATGCGGATCACCGCGTACTCCGACCGGCTGCTCGATGATCTGGACCACCTGGACTGGCCGGACAAGGTCAAGGCCATGCAACGCAACTGGATCGGCCGATCCACGGGTGCCAGCGTATTGTTCGGCACTGACGCCGGCGACGTCGAGGTGTTCACCACCCGGCCCGACACGCTGTTCGGCGCGTCGTATCTGGTGCTGGCCCCCGAACACGATCTGGTCGACGTGCTGACGGCGGGGATCTGGCCGGCCGGAGTCGACGAGCGCTGGACCTACGGCGCGGCCACCCCGGCGGAGGCGGTGGCGGCCTACCGGGCGGCCATCGCGGCCAAATCGGACCTGGAGCGCCAGGAGAACAAGTCGAAGACCGGGGTGTTCCTGGGCGCCTACGCCACCAATCCGGTGAACGGACAACAGGTTCCGGTCTTCATTGCCGACTACGTGCTGGCCGGTTACGGCACCGGCGCCATCATGGCGGTGCCCGGTCACGACCAGCGGGACTGGGAGTTCGCCACCGAATTCGGCTTGCCGATCGTGGAAGTGATCCGTCGGCGGGCAGGAGCGGAGCGACCGGGGGATCAGTCCGGCGGTGATGTTTCGGAGCAGGCGTATTCCGGCGACGGAGAACTGGTCAACAGCGACTACCTCAACGGGCTGAGCGTCGCGGACGCCAAGGATGTGGTGGTGTCCCGGCTGGAGGCCGACGGCCGCGGCCGCGCACGTGTCGAATTCAAGCTGCGGGACTGGCTGTTCGCCCGCCAGCGCTATTGGGGTGAGCCGTTCCCGATCGTCTACGACGCCGACGGCCGGGCGCATCCGCTGCCGGAATCTGCCCTCCCCGTGGAACTTCCGGACATCCCGGACTATGCGCCGGTGTCCTTCGACCCGGATGACGCGGACAGTGAGCCGTCGCCGCCGCTGGGCAAGGCCACCGAATGGGTGCACGTCGAACTCGATCTGGGCGATGGGCTGCAGTCCTACACCCGGGACACCAACGTCATGCCGCAGTGGGCGGGCAGCTCCTGGTACGAGCTGCGCTACACCGACCCGCAGAACCCGGACGAGCTGTGCGCCAAGGAGAACGAGGCCTACTGGATGGGTCCGCGGCCCGAGATCCACGGCCCGCGTGACCCGGGCGGCGTGGACCTCTACGTCGGCGGCGTCGAGCACGCGGTGCTGCACCTGCTGTACTCACGGTTCTGGCACAAGGTGCTCTTCGACCTGGGGCACGTCAGCTCCAGTGAGCCGTACCGCCGTCTGATCAACCAGGGCTACATCCAGGCCTTCGCCTACACCGATGCACGCGGCAGCTATGTGCCCGCCGCCGAAGTCGTGGAACGCGACGGGAAATTCTGGTTCGAGGGCCAGCAGGTCAACCAGGAGTTCGGCAAGATCGGTAAGAGCCTGAAGAACTCCGTCTCGCCGGATGAGATCTGCGACGCGTACGGCGCGGACACCCTGCGCGTCTACGAGATGTCGATGGGTCCGCTCGAGGCGTCCCGGCCCTGGGCCACCAAGGATGTCGTCGGTGCGCACCGCTTCCTGCAGCGGGTGTGGCGTGCGGTGGTCGACGAGACCACCGGTGCCGAGCGGGTCGCCGAGCATGAGGCATTGTCCGACGACACGCTTCGCGCCCTGCACAAGACCATCGCCGGGGTGGCCGAAGACTATGCGGCACTGCGTAACAACACCGCCGCGGCCAAGCTCATCGAGTACACCAACCACCTGACCAAGGAAGGGGTGACGGCCCGCGCGGCCGTCGAGCCGCTGGTGCTGATGGTCGCCCCGCTGGCACCGCACCTGGCCGAGGAGCTGTGGCGCCGTCTGGGCCACGAGACCCCGCTGGCGCACGGCCCCTTCCCGGTCGCCGACGAGCGCTATCTGGTGGACGACACCGTCGAACTGCCGGTTCAGGTGAACGGCAAGCTGCGCGGCAAGATCACGGTGCCGGCCGATGCGGACAAGGCGGCCCTGGAGGCCGCGGCGCTCGCCGACGAGAAGGTGCTGGCATTCCTCGATGGAGCCAGCCCGAAGAAAGTCATCGTGGTGCCGGGCAAGCTGGTCAACCTCGTCGTCTGAGGGGAACCCCCGAGCGGTGGGGCATGGTCCCCACCGTTCGGTTAGTTTCCACCGCCGATGAGCACGTATTCGCCTTTTCGCATATCGGCGCGCGGATACTGGGCTCCAGGACCGCGCGATGTCGGCGGAAATCCCGTCTGAGAGAACGACATACGGTGATCGCGGTCCGGGTTGGAGTGCGCGATGAGTGATAACCGGATCGTCGTCTACAAGGGTCCCGGCAAGGTGGCCGTCGAGACACTGCCGTACCCGAAACTCGAGGTGCCCGCCGAGGTCGCCGAGGCGATGGGGATGAGCCGTAAGGCCGACCACGGTGTCATCCTCAAGTGCGTGTCGACGAATATCTGCGGTTCGGATCAGCACATGGTGCGCGGACGGACCACGGCGCCGATCGGCCAGACCCTGGGTCACGAGATCACCGGCGAGATCGTCGAAAAAGGTTCGGACGTACAGTTCCTGGAAGTCGGGGACATCTGCTCGGTGCCGTTCAACATCGCCTGCGGGCGCTGCCGGAACTGTCGCGAGGGGCAGACCGGGATCTGCCTGAACGTCAACCCCGCCCGCGCGGGCTCGGCCTACGGGTACGTCGACATGGGTGGCTGGCTCGGCGGCCAGGCCGACTACGTCATGGTGCCGTTCGCCGATTTCAACCTGCTGAAGTTCCCCGACCGTGATGCCGCGCTGGCCAAGATCCGCGACCTCACGATGCTGTCGGACATCTTCCCCACCGGCTATCACGGCGCCAAGACGGCGGGCGTCACCACGGGGTCGACGGTGTACGTCGCCGGCGCGGGGCCGGTCGGTCTGGCCGCCGCGTACTCGGCACACCTGCTGGGTGCGGCCGTGGTGATCGTCGGTGACCTGAATGCCGAGCGCCTCAAGCAGGCCGAATCATTCGGTTGCGAGACCATCGACATCAGCGCCGACGCCACGCTGGAAGACCAGATCGCCGACATCCTGCACACCAATGAGGTCGACTGTGCAGTCGACGCAGTGGGATTCGAGGCCAGCGGGCACGGCCACGGGGCCGGGGAGCAACCCGCCGCGGTCCTGAACTCGATCATGAGCGCCACCCGGGCCGGTGGATCGCTCGGGATTCCGGGCCTCTACGTCACCGGCGATCCGGGCGGGACGGATGACGACGCCAAGCACGGCACACTCAAGGTCCGACTGGGTCTGGGCTGGGCGAAGAGCCACAGCTTCTACACCGGGCAGTGCCCGGTGCTGAAGTACAACCGCGGCCTGATGATGAGCATCCTGCACGACAAGGCCCACATCGCCGATGCGGTGAACGCGACCGTGATCGGGCTGGAGGACGCCCCGGAAGGCTATGCCGCATTCGACTCAGGCGTGGCGCAGAAGTTCGTGCTGGACCCGCACGGCATGGTCCCGGCCTGAGGTCAGCGGGGGCGGACGACGATCTCGTGCACGTGGCCATCCTCCGGGGTGGCCACGGCATGGGCGACGATCTCGGCGACGGTTTCCGGGCGCAGGAACCGCGCCGGGTCGTAGTCCTTCTCCCCGCCCGATTCATAGGCGACCAGATCGCGCTGCATCTCGGAATCGGTGCGGCCCGGAAACACCGAGGTCACCCGCAGCGACGGTTCGTCGGCGCGTAGCGAATCGGCGAACGCCCGCAGCGCGAACTTGCTCGCCGAATAGGACGCCATACCTGCGGATACGGTGCGGCCGGCACCGGAATTGATGAACACCACCTGCCCGCGGGCGGCCCGCAGCTGCGGCAGCAGCGCCAGCGTGAGCGCCACCGCGCCGGTCACGTTCACCTCGAAGCTGGCCCGCCACTGCTCGACCGAGGATTCCCCGACCCGCCCCGGGTAGAGCACGCCGGCGTTGTGGACCAGCACGTCGAGCTCGCTGAGCACCTCCGTGGCGGCCTCGATCGAGTCCGGGTCGGTGAGCTCCAGCGGCCAGGTCGGGGCACCGAGACGTTCGGCGAGCGCATCGAGCCGCGCCGAGGGCCGGCCGGCCAACAGCAGGGTGTGGGTGGGGGCGAGCGCGGCGGCGATGGCAGAGCCGATGCCGCCGGCGGCGCCCGTGATCAATGCGGTCGGCACCAGTCGAGGGTACCGATCGCGACGTGCCAATCTGCAGAATGACGTCCGGCGTCGCATGATTGATGCGATGCCCCCCGATCCGAGCTTCGCCCCCACGCAACTCGCCGCCCGCGCGGCCTATCTGCTGCGCGGCAATGACCTCGGCGTGATGACCACCGCGGCACCGCTGCTGTACCCGCACATGTGGAGCTGGGACGCCGCCTTCGTCGCGATCGGCCTGGCGCCGCTGAGCGTCGAGCGGGCCGTCGTTGAACTCGACACCCTGCTGTCCGCACAGTGGCGCAACGGCATGATCCCGCACATCGTGTTCGCCAACGGGGTAGACGGCTACTTCCCGGGCCCGGCCCGGTGGGCCACCTCGGCGCTGGCCGCCAACGCCCCCCGCACCAGGCACACCTCCGGTATCACCCAGCCGCCGGTGCACGCCATCGCCGTGCAGCGGATCCTGGACCGCGCCAAGACCAGGGGCCGCTCCACCCGAGCCGTCGCCGAGGCCTTCCTGGACCGGCGCTGGGCCGATCTGGTGCGCTGGCACCGGTGGCTGGCCGAGAGCCGCGATCAGCAGGGCCACGGCCGCGTCACGCTGTACCACGGCTGGGAATCCGGCATGGACAACTCGCCGCGCTGGGACAGTGCCTACGCCAACGTGATTCCGGGCAACGTGCCCGAATACCAGCGCGAGGACAACAAGATCAACACCGACGCGACACAGCGTCCGTCGGATCTGGAGTACGACCGCTACCTGTGGCTGCTCGAGGAGATGAAGTCGGTGCGTTACGACGACGAGCTGCTGCCCAAGGTGATGAGCTTCGCCGTCGAGGACGTCTTCGTCTCGGCGGTGTTCTCGGTGGCCTGCACCGTGCTGGCCGAGATCGGTGAGGACTACAAGCGTCCGCACGCCGATGTCCGCGACCTGTACGCCTGGGCCGACCGGTTCCGCGCCGGTGTGATCGAGACTGCCGATGAACGATCCGGTGCGGCAAGGGATTTCGATCTCAGATCGGAGAAGTGGGTGGCCACCGAGACGGTCGCGCAGTTCTCCCCGCTGCTGTGCGGCGGCCTGCCGCACGACAAGGAGCGGGCCCTGCTCAAACTGCTGGAAGGCCCGCGGTTCTGTGGGCATCCGGACCTGAAGTACTCGCTGATCCCGTCCACCTCGCCGGTATCGCGGGACTTCCGGCCGCGGGAGTACTGGCGTGGCCCGGTGTGGCCGGTGATGACATGGCTGTTCTCGTGGTGTTTCGCCCGGCGCGGCTGGGCCGAGCGGTCATCGGTGCTGCGCCGGGAAGGGTTGCGCCAGGCCAGCGATGGCACGTTCGCCGAATATTACGAACCGTTCACCGGCGAGCCGCTCGGCAGTATGCAGCAGTCCTGGACCGCTGCCGCGGTACTTGACTGGTTGGGCTAGTTGGACTTCTCGGTCGGGGGTTGATCGCCCAGCCGATCCAGGGAGCCGAGCGCGGCCGCCAGCGTGCGCTGGTCGTCCTCGGTGAGCTTAGCCACCATCTCGGCCAGGAACGCGCGCCGGGCCTCCAGTGCCTCGCGGTGTTGGACGAGACCGCGAGGGGTCACCTCGACCAGGACCGCACGCAGGTCCGAGGGGTCGCGGGAACGCTTGACCAGCCCGAGCTTTTCCAGGCGGCGGATGGCGACCGTGGTGGTGGGGGTGCGGACGCGCTCATGGGCGGCCAGTTCGGTCATCCGGATGGGCCCGCAGTCCAGCAGAGTCAGCAGGATCGACAGCTGGGCCAGCGTCAGGTCACCGGCCTGGCTCTTGTTGGTGGTGTCACCGCGACGCAGCACGGAGAACAGCTTGGAAAGCACCCGCTGGAGCTCCCCGGCCAGCTCAGCGACCTGCGGTTCGGTCTCGACCATAATTCGCTAGTCTAACCTGTCTGTTCCTGCCAGGTCGGCTCCGTGACGAAGTTTCCCGTCACGCGGACCTCACAGTACCTGCGACAGGAAACGGCGTAACCGTTCCGTTTCGGCCGCCTCGAAAATCTGCTCCGGCGGACCGGATTCGACGACCTTGCCGTGATCCATGAACACCACGGCGTCGGCGGTGGACCGCGCGAAGCCCATCTCGTGGGTGACCATGACCATGGTCATCCCGCCCGAGCCGAGTTCGGCGATCAATTCCAGGATGCCCTTGACCAGTTCGGGATCCAGCGCGGAGGTCGCTTCGTCGAAGAACATCACCTGCGGCGACATCGCCAGTGCCCGCGCGATGGCAACCCGCTGCTGCTGGCCGCCGGACAGCGTGGCCGGCCGGACATCGGCCTTGTGCCGCAGACCAACCCGGTCCAGTTGGGCCAGACCGAGCTCGCGCGCCGCCTCGACGGACATGCCCTTGAGCTTGCGCGGCGCCAGCGTCACGTTGTCCAGCACGGTGCGGTGCGGAAACAGGTTGAACTGCTGGAACACCATGCCGATCCGCTGGCGCAACACATCGGGGTTGTCCTTGAGCACCGAACGGCCGTCGAGCAGGATGTCACCGCGGTCGGGTTCGTAGAGCCGGTTCAGGGTGCGCAGCAGAGTCGATTTCCCCGAGCCCGACGGCCCGATGATCGCGGCGGTGCTGCCGGCGGGTACCTGGACGTCCACCCCGCGCAGCACCTCGTTCGGCCCGAACGAAAGATGAATGTCCCTGGCTGCCAAGGAAACCGCAACTTTCCCCGTCGCTTCGCTCGCCCCTGGGTCGGCCATCAGATCATCTCCTCTTGCACCGGGGCCGGCCGGCGGCCGGTGCGCAGGCGCTCGTCGATGACGTTCACCAAATGGGTCAACGGGACGGTCAGCAGCAGGTAGAACAAGCCGGCCGCCACCAGGGGGGACAGGTTACCGGTTTGGGCGTTGAGGTCACGTCCCACCTGGAACAGCTCCCGCTGGTTGGCGACCAGGCCGAGGAAGTACACCAGCGAGGACGCCTTCAGCAGCGAGATGAACTGGTTCACCAGCGCGGGCAGCACGCGGCGCACCCCCTGGGGCACCACCACCAGCCGCATCGACGAGCGGTAGCTGAAGCCCAGTGCGCGCGAGGCTTCCAACTGTCCGGCCTCCACGCTCTGGATGCCGGACCGGAAGATCTCGCCGACATAGGCCGCCGACATCAACCCGAGCGCGGCGATCCCGAGCGGGTACGGGTTGTTCCCGGTCAGGCCGCCCACGATGGGTCCGATACCCAACCCGATGACCAGGATGATCACCACCTCGGGCAGGCCGCGGAAGATATCGGTGTACACCCGCGCCGGCCAGCGCAGCCACCTCGAGCGCGAGATGCCCGCGATGGCCAGCACCAGACCGAGGATCACCCCGATGACGGCGGCGCCGGCGGTGAGGATCAACGTGTTCGGCAGCCCCGTCTTGAACAGATCGGGGATGGCTTGCCGGTAGAGGTCCCAGTCCAGGAACGCCGCACCCAATTGGGCCAGCGTGGATTTGGGCGCGGCGCCGCCCGCGGCGGGTGCGCCCGCGTGTTGGGCCGCGATCGCCGCGAAGTCCGGAAGTTGCGGCACCGGAGTGGCTTTCGAGCCCGGCTTCCAACCCGGCGGTAACGCGCGGGGCACCCAGTCGGCGTACAGCCGAGCCCAGGTGCCGTCGGCGATCACCGCATCCAGCCCCGAGTTGAGCGCGTCGATGAGCGCCTTGTTCTCCTTCGCGACGGCCCAGGCGACGAAATTGTCCAGGCTGAAGGTGTTTTCGACGATGACGGCCGGATCGCCCGGCTGCACGGTGCCGACCGCCTGCTGCGACGGCGCGACCCACGCGTCGATCTGACGGGTCTTCAGGCTGGCGTAAACGGTGTTGTAGTCGGGGAACTTCACCGGATCCAGGTGCAGGGTGTCCACCACATAGGCTTCCTGCACGGTGCCCTGGACGACGCCGATCCGCTGCCCTTTGGCCAGTTGCGAGAACCCGGCGATGGGCGACCCGGACGGGACGACCAGCGAGAAGTAGCCGAAGTCATAGCCATTGGTGAAGCCGACGGTCTTACGCCGCGCGTCGGTGGTGGTGATCGAGGACGACCCGACGTCGAAGCGACGGGAGGCGACCTGGGCGAGCAGGCCGGAGAAATCGGTGCCGACGAAGTTGATCTTCAGGCCGATCCGGTCGGCGACGGCGCGCAGCAGTTCGTTGTCGAATCCGGTGAACTGGCCGGCGGCGTTGATGCAGATGCTCGGTGGCGCATCGGACAGGGTGCCCACGGTGAGCACCCCGGGGACGCCGAGTCCCAGCGCCTTGATGTCGATGCTCTGCGGCGGTTCGACGCCGGCGGTGGTGTACCGGTCGGCGCCGGGACCCTTGGCGGCGGCCGCCAGGTTCGTCGGGAGGGCACTGGCACTGTCGACGCCGGGCGGGGCGCACTGGTCGGCGTGCGCGGGTGCGGCCAACGCCAGCGCACCGGCCATCATGGCGATCAGCACGCAGAGCACCGCCCGGCCGACACGGTTGGGAACAGACGTCATCGTGGCAACGTAGCCGGTGCGCGACGGAAGGCGGCGAATTCGGCTCATTAGGAATCCCGGCGCGCGCCGCCGGACGGTATCAGCGGTGCGAGTACGCCGCGGCGCACCAGCTCGGCGAGCATGACCCGGCCCATATGAGCCGCCCCCGTCTCACATGCGGCGCGTGCGGCATCGGGGTCCCCGTCGGCGATGGCGTTGGTCTCGGCCTCGTAGTGCGCCAGCAGCGCCGGCCCGACATGTTGGTGGTCGGCCCAGAACGCCCGGGGGATGAACGTCTGCGCCGCACCGATCGCGGCCTGCAACCGCGGTCCGGCATGGTGCTCGACCAGCAGCTGCCGGTACTGCCACGCGATGTCGTGGAAGTTCTCGCTGCGCAGCGCACCGACGAGTTCCTTGAGCCGTCCGATGGTCTCGGTGCTCGCCTCGGCGGCCGCACCCGCCGATACCAGACCGTTGAGCACCCCGTACAGGTGGTAATGCTCCTGCAGCACGTGCGCGTCGAAACGCGCGATGAACGCGCCGCGGTGATAGCGGGTGGCCACGACACCGTCGTGCTCCAGCTGTGCGACGGCCTCCTGGACCGGGACCCGGCTCGTCCCCAGCGCGGCGGCAAGTTCGTTGCGGTCCAACCGATCTCCGGAACGGAGCTTGCCGGTCAGGATCAGCTGCGCGACGTGGGCGACCACCTGGTCACGTTCGTTGACGCCATACCGCTTGGGCATGTCACCGGCGGCTGTCGCGCCACCGGACCAGTTCTTCGGCCGCCGAGAGGTCGTAATCCGGGCCGTTCACCCCGACTGTCAGCAGTGAAACACCCAGTGCGGTCACCGCTTCGGCGTTGGCGATCAGGCCGTCGCCGCTGCGGTCGACGCCGGCTGACCGCTCGATTGCGGCCGGGTCGCGCCCCGCGTCGGCGCAATGCCGGTCCAGCACGGCCGCCTTGTCCGGGTAGGTCTCCGCGGTGGTGAATCCATGCCAGATGTGCGCGTACTGGGCGACCAGTTTGAGTGTCTTGCGTTCCCCTTGACCGCCGATGAGGATGGGGATCTCGCGCACCGGCTGGGGGTTGAGTTTGCCCAGCCGGGAAGTGATCCGCGGCATGGCCTCGGCCAGGTCGTCGAGTCTGCTTCCGGCGGTGCCGAATTCGTATCCGTACTCGTCGTAGTCCTTCTCCTTCCAGCCCGATCCGATGCCCAGGATCAACCGGCCGTCGGAGATGTTGTCGACGGTGCGGGCCATATCGGCGAGCAGCTCGGGATTGCGGTAGGAGTTACAGCTGACCAGCGCGCCGATCTCGATGCGCGAGGTCTGCTCGGCCCAGGCGCCCAGCATGGTCCAGCATTCGTAGTGCGCACCGTCGGGATCGCCGTAGAGCGGGAAGAAGTGATCCCAGTTGAACGCGATGTCCACGCCGAGGTCTTCACAGCGGCGCACGGCGTCGCGGAGGTGACCGTAGTTGGGGGAGTGCTGGGGCTGCAGCTGAACGCCGATACGAGTCATAGAGACCAACGGTAGCGCTACAGCCCGATCGCGCCACCGTCCCGCCATACCGCGACCACCGCCGGGCGGGCCGGTGCGGTGCCGCCGTCGGGCCAGTGCGACAGCGGGTTGTCCAGGCTGTGATCGTCGCCCTCGCCGGGATGCTGCACGCTGACGGTGACCAGGTCGTCGGTGACGACGGGTCCGCAGGTTTCCGCACCGACCGGCACCGTCAGGAACTGTTTGGTCTCGCCGCGTCGGTTCCCGTCCAGGGCCACCGCGAACAGGCCGTCGTTGGACTTCAGCGCGTTCCCGTCGGTGGAGATCCAGAGATTGCCGTGCCCGTCGAAGGCGACATTGTCGGGGCAGGAGATCGGACTCACCTTGGTTTTGTCGAAACCACCGAAGTAGGTGTCGGCCGCGGCCGGGTCGCCGCACACCAGCAGCAGATCCCAGGTGAACGAGGTGCCGCCGTGGTCGTCGGTGATCTCCAGGACCTGACCGTTCTTGTTCTCGTTGCGCGGGTTGGCCGCATCCGGTTTGGCCTTGCCCTCGGCACCGCGTTTGTCGTTGTTGGTCAGCGCGACGTAGAGCTTGCCGGTCTTGGGGTTGGCCTCGAAATCCTCCGGGCGGTCCATCTTGGTGGCACCGGCCTTGTCGGCCGCCAGCCGGGTGAACACCGCGACATCCTGCGCCGAGATCCCCTCGATCAGCGATTCGGCCAAGCCGGCGGGCCCGGAGTGCAGCAACGGGATCCAGGTCCCGGTGCCGGCGAACGCGCCCGCGGCGGGAAGCTTGCCGCTGCCGTCGATCTCGGTGGCCGGGATATCGCTGGACAATTTCGCCACGTACAGCGTGCCCTCGTCGAGCAGCGTCATGTTGTGCGCAAAATTACCGGGTTGGATCTTCTTGTCCGACACGAACTTGTACATGTAGTCGAAGCGCTCGTCGTCACCGGTGTACACCACGACGGTGCCGTCGCCGGTGACGTAGACATTGGCCGCCTCGTGTTTGAAGCGGCCCAGCGCCGAGTGTTTGACGGGGACCGAAGCCGGATCCCACGGGTTGATCTCGATGACGTAGCCGAACCGGTTCACCTCCAGCGGTGTCTTGGCCAGGTCGAAGCGCGGATCGAAGTTCTCCCACTTGAGTTCCGACGGCTCGGTGAGCACGCCGTAGCGCTTGTACCGGGCCGGGTCGGCGGGTGCCGTGCCTTCGGCCGCGCCGAAATAGGTGTGGAAGTTCTCTTCGCCGGAAAGGACGGTGCCCCAAGGGGTCACACCACCCGAGCAGTTGGCGAAGGTACCGATCACGGTGCGCCCGGCCGGGTCCGCGGCGGTCCGCACGGCGGGTGATCCGGCCGCGGGCCCGGTCAGGGTGAACGGTGTGTCGGCGGTGACGCGGCGGTTGTAGCGGCCCATGACGGGGCGTAGCCCACCCTGCGGGCTGCGCTGCACCTCGACGACGGACAGGCCGACCGCGCCGGTCTCGATGTCGAACTGCTCGCGGGTCGGCGCGTCGGCGTCGTAGCCGTGGAACATGAACTGCGGGCTGACGTATTCGTGGTTGCTCACCAGCAGGTAATGCCCGGCGACGCCCTCGATGGGCAGCAGCGCGGCGAAGTCGTTGTTGAACCCGAACTGTGCGCGCTGCGCGGCGCCGGTCTGGCGCTTGATATCGAACACCGGCGCGCCCGGCAGGACCGGGTCACCCCAGGCGATCACCACGCGCTGCTGGTAGCCGTCGGGGACCACGACGGCGTCCTCGGTATTGGGTGCGACGCTCTCGAACCGCATCCCGGGCAGCGGTTCGCCGGATGGCGCGGTGGAAGACGAAGGTGCGGTGGATGTTTCGCCGGCGCAGGCGGCGAGTGCCGATCCGGCACCGACGGCCAGCACCGCGACACCGGTCGCGCGCAGCACCGACCGCCGCGACATCGCCGCCACGATATCGCCGAAGTAGGCGTTGTCACTGGTGTTGGGGGCGGGCCTGGAACAGGCGTCCCCGCACCGGTTGCGGCAGGTCACATGCTGGCGCGACGACCGGCCCTGGTGCGCGACAAAGAGATTCAGCGGTACGAGCGACATGGGTGCACAGGTCCTTCCCCCGGGCCCGTTTGAATTGTCGGCACCGCCGACGTCGGCCGCGGGCTGGGCGGCCGGTGGTGGTGAACTTACGTGAACCTGGCAATCAGCTGGTGAACGCCTGGCAACGTCTCGGGGTCAGCCCAGCACATCCTTGAGCAGTGCGACCAGGGCGGCCGGCTGGTCGCCCTGCACGGAATGTCCCGCGCCGTCCACGACGTGGGTGCGCCGGAAGCCCGGGGCGGTGCGGGCGAAGGTCGCGGCGTCCTCGTCGTTGACGAAGAACGAGTTGGCGCCCCGGATGAGCGTGGTGGGCATGCTGATGGCCGGTACGTCATCCCAGAGTCCCTCGAACCCGTCGCCTTTGCGGAACGAGTCGTAACGCCACGTCCAGGAGCCGTCGTCGAGCTGTTTGGAGTTGTGGAACACCCCGCGCCGCAACGAGTTCCGGTCCCGGTGGGGTGCCGCGGCGACGGTGGCCTCCAGGATGGCCTCGAAGGTGGGAAAGGTCCGGTTCTCCTGAACCAGTGCGACGGTGCCCATCTGAGCCTTGGTCATCTCGGTGTGCCGTTCGGGAGCCGACGGTGTGACGTCGACGAGGACGAGCTCGGGCACCAGCGTGGGTTCGGTGGCCGCGATGCGCAGCGCCGTCAGCCCGCCCAGGGACATGCCGACCACCAGCCGGGTGTCGGGGGCGTGCTCGCGCAGGATCGGCGCGATGGCCTGGGCTCCGAGCTTGGGGCCGTAGTCACCGTCCGCGCGCCACGCCGAGCGGCCGTGCCCGGGCAGGTCGATGGCCAGGGCCGGCACCTCGAGCCCGAGGATGACGGTGTCCCAGGTGTGCGCATTCTGTCCGCCGCCGTGCAGGAACACCACCCGGGGTGACTCGGTACCCCATTTGAGGAAGCTGACCCGGCCGGCGTCGACGCGCGTCACCGGCGGGATCGCGGTGGCGCCGATCTGTGCGGCGTTCTCGTGCAACAGGCCGAACTCGTCGAGGTCGGCCAGGTCGTCATCCGGGATCTGTGGAGTCATACCCGCAATCATTACGGGTACGACTCCACAAATCGCCGGTTGGGGTTATCCGTGGATGAAGTTCTCCAGCTCGGTGCGGGCGACATCGTCGGCCAGCTGCTTGGGCGGGCTCTTCATCAGGTAGGCCGAGGCCGGGATGATCGGGCCGCCGATACCGCGGTCCTTGGCGATCTTCGCGGCGCGCACGGCGTCGATGATGATGCCGGCCGAGTTCGGCGAGTCCCACACCTCGAGCTTGTACTCCAGGTTCAGGGGCACATCGCCGAAGGCGCGGCCTTCCAGACGCACATAGGCCCACTTGCGGTCATCGAGCCACGCGACATGGTCCGACGGGCCGATGTGCACGTTCTTGTCATCGATCTTGCCGGCCAGCGAGCCGGTCAGGTTCGACGTGACGGCCTGGGTCTTGGAGACCTTCTTGGATTCCAGGCGCTCGCGCTCGAGCATGTTCTTGAAGTCCATGTTGCCGCCGACGTTGAGCTGGTAGGTGCGGTCCAGGGTGACGCCGCGGTCCTCGAACAGCTTGGCCATCACGCGGTGGGTGATCGTGGCGCCGACCTGGCTCTTGATGTCGTCACCGACGATCGGGACACCGGCGTCCTCGAACTTCTTGGCCCACAACGGATCCGAGGCGATGAACACGGGCAGGGCGTTGACGAACGCCACCTTGGCGTCGATGGCGCACTGGGCGTAGAACTTGTCGGCCTCGTCGGAGCCGACCGGCAGGTAGGACACCAGCACGTCGACCTTGGCGTCCTTGAGTGCCTTCACCACGTCGACGGGCTCGGCGTCGGAGATCTCGATGGTCTCGGCGTAGTACTTGCCGATGCCGTCCAGAGTCGGCCCGCGCTGCACGACGATATCCGTCGGCGGCACGTCGGCGATCTTGATGGTGTTGTTCTCCGAGGCGAAGATGGCCTCCGAGAGGTCGAAGCCGACCTTCTTGGCATCGACGTCGAACGCGGCGACGAACTTCACGTCGCGCACGTGGTACTGGCCGAACTTGACATGCATCAAGCCGGGGACCGAGGCGTTCTCGTCGGCATCCTTGTAGTACTGGACGCCCTGGACGAGTGAGGACGCGCAGTTGCCCACGCCGACGATAGCGACCCGAACTTCGTTCGACTCAGACATGTAACGCTCTCCTTCTCTTACTGAACTTCGTGCTGGATGCTGATCAGGGTTGTGACTCCGGGTGGCCCTGCGCCACCCGTTCGGCTGCGATCAACTCGTTGAGCCATTTCACTTCGCGCTCACTGGATTCCAGGCCCAGCTGATGCAACTGCTTGGTGTAGCGATCGAAGGAACTGCTGGCCAGGGCGATGGCTTCCCGGAGGCCCTCGCGACGTTCCTCGACCTGGCGCCGCCGGCCTTCCAGAATTCGCATCCTGGCTTCGGCCGGTGTGCGATTGAAGAAGGCCAGGTGTACCCCGAAACCGTCGTCGGTGTAGTTCTGTGGCCCGGTGTCGGCGACCAGCTCGGTGAAGCGTTGCGTGCCCGATTCGGTGAGCTGGTAGACGCGCCGCGCCCGACGGACCTTGAGGGTGCCTTCGGGTGCCGCGTCCTCGACGATCAGGCCGTCGGCCTGCATGCGCCGCAGTGCCGGGTAGAGGGAGCCGTAGGAGAACGCCCGGAACGCGCCCAACAGCCCGGTCAGCCGTTTGCGTAGTTCGTAGCCGTGCATGGGCGACTCGAGCAGCAGTCCGAGAATGGCGAGCTCCAGCACCGAATCACCTCCCCCTCAGAGCGAACCTTGGACGTACTTGTCAAAGTCGAACGAATGTCACGTCGACTCAACACGTCGGGCAATTGTATCGCGCCGATATATTCGGCGCTACGTGTGCCCGATATGCCGGGCGACGTATCGGGCTATCCGGCGTAGTTCACGCGTTTGATGGTGCCGTCCCCGTTGAGCTCGATATAGCCGCTGTTGCCGAACTTCGGTGACACGTAGACGCTGATCTCGATGGCCCCGGGCGGGGCGGTGATATCGCTGTTGGGCTCGATGCTGACGTGGGTGCTCTTCACCTCGGCGGGGTTGATGCCCACGCTCTGCGCGGCGCCCCGGATGATCCCGACCATCTTCGGGATGTCGAATGCGCCCAGGTCGACCACCTTGTCGCCGTCACTCACATTCGTCTCGGACGGATCGTCCCAGCCGCCGCGGTAGTAATAGTTCAGCGCCCGCCGGGGCTCCTTCGGATCGGGGCGGGTCAACGAGGCGTAATCCTCGAAGATCGTGATGCTGTAGCCCTTGGTATCGCCGAACTTCTGCCGCATCTGCTCGAACAGGCCGGTCAGCCCGCCCAGTGACTGCAATTGCCTGGGCGGCGTCAGCACGGTGGCCGGGATGCCGTCGGCCTTGGCGCCGGGGTCGGTGGTGAAACTCAGCGGTGAGGACGAGTTGCCGTACAGGCCCGAGCCGATGGCGATGCCCAGCATCACCAGCACGGCGGCCGTCGCCACCCGAAGGCCCCAGCCCCCGCCGGCGGCAGTGCCCGCCAGGGTCCGTTCCGGTTTCAGGTTGGGCAGAGTCACCGGGGCATTGCCCACCTGGAGATCGCTGACCAGATTCTGCAGCGCGCCGAGGGTGGCCGCATTGGTGGCCGCGCTGACGCGCTCGCGGTGCTCCTCCATGGACAGCTGACCTTCGGACAATGCGGTGTCGAGCACCTTGCACGTGTCATTGCGGTCGGTGTCTTTGGCCCGCGTTGCTGCTGTCTGCCGTGTCGCCACGCGATGATCGTAGAAGTCCCTATGTTCTGACTGCAGGTCAGCTGGGATTCTCGATGCGTTTCACCTTCGCGGACGGGTCGAGATAGAGGTAACCGCTGGAGCCGGATTTGGTGGTGATCTTCACCAGCAGCTCGAGCCCGCCCTCGGCGGCGACATGGTCGATATCGAGATAGCTGCTCGACACGTCGGCCGGCGCGATGTTCAGCATCCCCGGGGCGGCGGCCAGTGCCGCGGCGGTGGCCGGAATGTCGAAGGCGGCCAGATCGGTCAGGTCGTCGCCATCGGACCGCGCGCGCGTGGACGGATCGTCCCAGCCGCCGCGATAGGGGTAGACCACCTTCGACTGCTCATCGGCCGGGTCGGGCCGGGCCAGCGATGCCTGGTCGGTCCCGATGGCGAGTTCGTAGCCCATGGTGTCGCCGAACCGGGCGCGCATCGCCTCGATGACGGCACTCAGGCCTTCGACGGTGTGCAGGTCGCGCACCGGGGTGATGACGGCCGGGGGCACGGTGTCGGGTGCGACGGTCGGCGCCGGCGGCGCGAGTGCCACAGGTGATTCGGGCACCGGCGAGGCCGGACCCGGGTTGCTGGCCGGGGCGTCGTCACCGCCCCAGTCGACGGCCGTGGCGAGGACGACCAGGACCGCCGCGGTGATACCGGCCGCAGCCACCAGCACGTTGCGCTTGGCGCGGGTGCGGGCGGGAGGCTGGTCCTGCTCGGTCGGCTGCAGATCGGCCACGAGGGCCTCCAGCTCGCCGAGGGTGGTGGCCGTTACGGCGGTCTGCACCCGGCGCCGGTGCTCCTCCCCGGAGAGCTGCCCGTCAGCCAGGGCGTTGTCCAGAAGATGGCAGGTCGCGTCACGGTCACTGTCCTTCGCCCGTGTGCGTGCAGCCATGGCGAAGATCGTATTGCCGGGGGTGCGACAGCGCCGACGCACAGCGTTCTTCAGCGGCCGTCCTCACTCCGCTGCCGGGGTCCCGACGTACTCTGGTGAGCGTGCGATTGCAGCGACAGGTGGTGGATTACGCGCTCCGGCGCCGATCCCTGCTGGCCGAGGTGTATTCCGGACGTACCGGGGTGACCGAGGTGTGCGACGCCAATCCCTACTTATTGCGTGCCGCGAAATACCACGGGAAACCCAGTTCGGTGATGTGCCCGATCTGCCGCAAGGAGCAGCTCACCTTGGTGTCCTGGGTCTTCGGTGACCATCTCGGTCCGGTGTCGGGCTCTGCCCGCACCGCCGAGGAGCTGGTGCTGTTGGCGACGCGCTACGACGAATTCGCGGTACACGTGGTGGAGGTATGCCGGACCTGCAGTTGGAACCATCTGGTCAAGTCGTATGTGCTCGGCGCGCCTCGGTCGCCGAAGGCGCCAAAGGCCCCCCGCACTCGAACGGCGCGTTCCGGCGCGCGTACGGCCAGTGAATAGCGAAGGGCGCCATACGAGGTCAGCGGGTGATGCCGAACGCGAGCACACCGCTGCACCGGGCGCACACCGCCGGGCGAACGTTCCGCCCGATGACCGTCAGACCACCCTGTTGCCGCCCGTGCGCAATGCCACCGCGGCGCACCTGCGTGACCCGATCGATGTCGTCAAGGCCGCATTGGACGGCGCGCCGCCGCGCAAACCACCACCGCCGGCACCCCCGCGCCCGCCCGCGGGCGGACCTCCGCCCGGGCCGACTGGACCTTCCAGGGCGCCGGGCCGCAGCTTCCAGTGGAAGTGGGTGCGCCGCGCCGTCTATCTCGGGCTGGTGCTGTTTCTGGTCCTGCCGTTCGTCACGTTCGCGATGGCCTATCTCATCGTCGACGTGCCCAAACCCGGTGACATCCGCACCGCGCAGGTCTCGACGATCCTGGCCAGTGACGGCAGCGAGCTGGCGAGAATCGTTCCGCCCGAGGGAAACCGCAACGACGTCAGCATCAATCAGATCCCGGTGCACGTCCGCGATGCGGTGATGGCCGCCGAGGACCGCGACTTCTACAGCAACCCGGGCTTCTCGCTGTCGGGGTTCGCGCGCGCCTTCAAGAACAACATCTTCGGCGGTGACCTGCAGGGTGGCTCGACCATCACGCAGCAGTACGTCAAGAACGCCTTGGTCGGCGATGCCCGCTCCGGGGTGGGCGGGTTGGTCCGCAAGGCCAAGGAACTCGTCATCTCGACGAAGATGTCGCGGGAATGGGGCAAGGACCAGGTTCTGGAGTCCTACCTCAACATCATCTATTTCGGACGCGGGGCGTATGGCATCTCGGCCGCGGCCAAGGCGTATTTCGACAAACCCGTCGAACAACTCGATGTCGCCGAGGGCGCTCTGCTGGCGGCGCTGATCCAGCGGCCCTCCACGCTGGACCCCGCGGTCGATCCCGAGGGCGCGGCCGAGCGGTGGAACTGGGTGCTCGACGGCATGGTCGACATCGGTGCGCTGTCCAAGACCGACCGGGCCGCCCAGGTGTTCCCGCCGACGGTGCCGCCCGAGCAGGCCAGCGCGGCGAACCAGACCACCGGTCCCAACGGCCTGATCGAACGGCAGGTCACCAAGGAACTGCTGGACCTGTTCAACATCAACGAGCAGACGCTGAACACCGAGGGCCTGCAGGTCACCACGACCATCGACCCGACCGCGCAGAAGGCGGCCGAGGATGCCGTCACCAAGACGCTCGACGGGCAGATGCCCGATATGCGCGCGGCCGCGGTCTCGATCGACCCGAAGACCGGCGGCATCAAGGCCTACTACGGCGGCTCCGACGCCCAGGGTTTCGATTTCGCCCAGGCCGGTCTCCCGACGGGGTCGTCGTTCAAGGTGTTTGCTCTGGTCGCCGCGCTGCAGCAGGGTATCGGCCTGGGTTACCAGATCGACAGCTCGCCGGTGACGGTCAACGGCATCAAGATCACCAACGTCGAGGGCGAGGGTTGCGGGGTCTGCAATATCGCCGAGGCGTTGAAGCGGTCGCTCAACACCAGCTACTACCGGCTGATGCTCAAGCTCAAGAACGGGCCGCAGGACGTGGCCGACGCCGCGCACCGCGCCGGCGTCGCCGAGAGCTTCCCCGGTGTCGAGCACACCTTGAGCGAGGACGGCAAGGGCGGACCGCCCAACAACGGAATCGTGCTGGGCCAGTACCAGAGCCGGGTGGTCGACATGGCCTCGGCCTATGCGACGCTCGCCGACTCGGGCGTCTACCACAAGCCGCACTTCGTGCAGAAGGTCGTCGACGCGGACGGCAAGGTCCTCTTCGATGCCTCGCAGCAGGACAACAGCGGCGAGCAGCGCATCGACAAGGCCGTGGCCGATAACGTCACCGCGGCGATGCAGCCGATCGCCGGTTGGTCCAGGGGACACAACCTGGCCGGGGGCCGTGCCTCGGCGGCCAAGACCGGTACCAACCAGCTCGGCGACACCGACGCCAACCGGGACGCCTGGATGGTCGGGTACACGCCGTCGCTGTCGACGGCGGTGTGGGTGGGTACCACTTCGGGTACCAAGCCTCTGGTCAACGAATGGGGCGGACCGGTGTACGGGTCCGGGCTGCCGTCCGATATCTGGAAGGCCACGATGGACGGTGCGCTCAAGGGCACCGACAACGAGACCTTCCCCAAGCCGACCGATATCGGTGGCTACGCGGGCGTGCCGCAGGCACCCCCGCCGCCGCCCGTGGCGCCGGTGCCGCCCCCGCCGTCGGAGACCGTCATCCAGCCGACCCTGGAGATTGCGCCCGGTGTGACCATCCCGTGGGGTCCGCCGACCACGGTGCCGCTGGGACCGCCCCCGCCGGGTGATCCCAATGCGCCGGCGCCGCCGCCCGGCCCGCCGCCGCCACCGTGACCGAACCGGAAGAGCAGCAGACGGTTTCCCCGGCACCGCTGGCGCGTGATCTGCGCAGCGCTCATGACCGGGACCTGCCCAGCCGCACGGATGTGATCGGTGCGGCGCTGTCGCACACCATCGGTGGCCCGGTGGGGCGGCACGCGCTCATCGGGCGCACGCGGTTCTTCACCCCGCTGCGGGTGATGCTGGTGATCGGTGTGATCTTCCTGGCGCTGGGCTATTCGACGAAGGCCGCGTGCCTGCAGTCCACGAGTACCGGTACCGCGGCCCAGCGTGTCGCCAACTGGCAGAATCAGCGGGCTTACTACGAGTTCTGCTACTCCGATACCGTGCCGCTCTACACCGCGGAACTGTTGAACCAGGGCAAGTTTCCGTACAAGTCCAGCTGGGTGGACACCGACAGCACCGGCAAGCCCAACGTCCAGTACGACGGCAGCCCGGCGATCCGCTATATGGAATATCCGGTGCTGACGGGTATCTACCAGTACCTGTCCATGACGCTGGCCAAGACGTATTCGGCTCTGACGAAGCTGGTTTCGGTGCCGTTGGTCGCCGAGGTGGTGATGTTCTTCAACATCTCCGCGTTCGGGTTGGGGCTGGCGTGGCTGGCGACAATATGGGCGACGGCCCTGCTGGCCGGGCGGCGGATCTGGGATGCGGCGTTGGTCGCTGCCTCACCGCTGGTGATCTTCCAGATCTTCACCAACTTCGATGCGCTGGCCGCCGCGTGTGCGGCCGGCGCGATGCTGGCGTGGGCACGCCGAAAACCCGCTGTGGTGGGTGTGCTCATCGGTGTCGGGGTGGCGCTCAAGCTGTACCCGTTGCTGCTGTTGGTGCCGCTGGTGATCTTGGCGCTGCGCACCGGGCGATGGCGGGCCACGGGGACCACGGCACTGGCCGCGGTGGCCACCTGGATCGTGGTGAATCTGCCTGTGCTGGTGCTGTTCCCGCGCGGCTGGTCGGAGTTCTTCCGGCTCAACACCCGCCGCGGTGATGACATGGATTCGCTGTACAACGTGGTGAAGTCGTTCACCGGGTGGCGTGGCTTCGATCCCGATCTCGGGTTCTGGGAGCCGCCCTCGGTCACGAATGCGGTGACGGCGGTGTTGTTCGTCGCGTGTTGTGTGGGGATCGCGTACGTCGCGCTGACCGCACCGCACCGGCCGCGGGTGGCGCAACTGGCCTTCCTGGTGGTCGCCGCCTTCCTGCTGACCAACAAGGTGTGGAGCCCGCAGTACTCGCTGTGGCTGGTGCCGCTGGCCGTTCTCGCCCTGCCGCACCGGCGAATCCTGTTGGCGTGGATGACGATCGATGCGCTGGTGTGGATACCGCGAATGCTGTACCTGTACGGGGAGCAGAACCGCGGGTTACCGGAGCAGTGGTTCACCGCGACGGTGTTGCTGCGCGATATCGCGGTGTTCGCGTTGATCGCGTTGGTGATCCGACAGATCTACCGGCCCGATCTGGATCTGGTGCGCCATCACGGCACCATCGACGATCCGTCGGGCGGCGTGTTCGACGGGGCGTCCGACGCCTTCCCGAAGTGGCTGCCGGAGCGGTGGCGACCGCGCCAGGTTCTGGTGGGGCCCGAGCCCGCCTCGGATGCCGAGCTGGCCGACGCCGCCCGCTGACACGAATTCCGACGTTTCGGCGGTTCATGCGCCGCGATAGCCACCAAAACGTCGGGAACGAGGGCTGGGTATCGCGCGATTTCGCAGATCAGCGGCCTGGCCTGTAGCCTGGTCAGGTTGCCGACGCAGGCGACCCTCCTGCCACGGACACGCCGTGGCCGCAACGACCATAGGAGGTGATGGGTTTCTCATGCGTCCATACGAAATCATGGTCATTCTTGACCCCACTCTCGACGAGCGCACCGTAGCTCCGTCGCTGGAGACGTTCCTGAACGTCATCCGCAAGGATGGCGGTTCCGTCGACAAGGTCGACATCTGGGGCCGTCGCCGGCTGGCCTACGAGATCGCCAAGCACGCCGAGGGCATCTACGCCGTCGTCGACGTCAAGGCCGAGCCGGCCACGGTGTCCGAGCTGGACCGCCAGCTCAACCTGAACGAGTCCGTGCTGCGGACCAAGGTGATGCGGACCGACAAGCACTAGGCCGATACACGCCGCCCATGTCGGGTGCGTTGCGTAGGCTCGCGCCCAACATAGGCTGCCCACTGCCCAGGAGGACCTCGTGGCTGGTGACACTGTCATCACCGTTATCGGAAACCTGACCGCCGACCCGGAACTGCGGTTCACGCCGTCCGGAGCGGCCGTCGCCAACTTCACGGTGGCGTCCACTCCCCGGACGTTCGACCGTCAGACGAATGAGTGGAAGGACGGCGAAGCGCTGTTCCTCCGCTGCAACATCTGGCGGGAGGCGGCCGAGAACGTGGCCGAAAGCCTCACCCGGGGGTCGCGGGTCATCGTCTCCGGCCGGCTCAAGCAGCGGTCCTTCGAAACCCGTGAGGGTGAGAAGCGCACCGTCGTCGAGCTCGAGGTCGATGAGATCGGCCCCTCGCTGCGGTATGCGACGGCCAAGGTCAACAAGGCCAGCCGCGGTGGCGGTGGCGGTGGTGGATTCGGCGGCGGATCGAGTCAGCCGCGCAGTGCGGAGCCGAAGGACGATCCGTGGGGCAGTGCTCCCGCGGCGGGCTCCTACAGCGGCGCTGACGAAGAACCGCCCTTCTGACATACACAGACGAACATTTGAGAAAGAGATAGACCCATGGCCAAATCCGGTAGTACCAAGCGGCGGCCGGCACCCGAAAAGCCGGTCAAGACCCGCAAGTGCGTGTTCTGCTCCAAGAAGGGCAAGGGGCAGGACATCAACTACAAGGACACCGCGCTGCTGCGCACCTACATCAGCGAGCGCGGCAAGATCCGTGCCCGCCGGGTGACCGGCAACTGCGTCCAGCATCAACGCGACGTTGCCGTCGCGGTGAAGAACGCCCGTGAGGTGGCTCTGCTGCCGTTCGGTTCGTCGACGCGGTAAGGGAGAAACCACAACATGAAGCTGATTCTCACCGCAGAGGTTGACCACCTGGGTGTCGCCGGCGACGCCGTCGAGGTCAAGGACGGCTACGGCCGTAACTACCTGCTCCCGCGCGGGCTGGCCATCGTGGCCTCCCGTGGCGCCGAGCGTCAGGCCGACGAGATCCGCCGTGCCCGCGAAACCAAGGAGATCCGCGGCGTCGAGCACGCCAACGAGCTCAAGCAGGCCATCGAGGCCCTCGGCCCGGTCGCTCTGGCGGTCCGCGCCGGCGAGGGCGGCAAGCTGTTCGGTTCGGTGACCCAGGCCTCCGTGGTCACGGCCATCAAGAAGGCCGGCGGCCCGAACCTGGACAAGCGCACCGTCGAGCTGCCCAAGGCGCACATCAAGTCGGTCGGGACGCACCCGGTCGGAGTGCGGCTGCACGCGGGCGTGACCGTGTCGGTCCCGCTCAACGTCGTCGCCGAGTAGGCTCGGTACTCCTCACGTACCTCTGCAACGCCCGGGTGGAAAGCTCAGAGCTTCCGCCCGGGCGTTGCTGTGTCTCCAGCGAACGCAACTTCAGTTATGGCCCCAGCAACCGAAACTGTCTGTTAACCTCTTCGGTTCTTCGGCGCAATGCAACACGCCCGACCCGGCAACCACGGCCGACACGCCGGGTGACTTTGCATCCACAAGTTTAGACACTTCGGCGGTAGCGTTGACCTGCAGGTTGTTCGGCTACCGATGAGTTAATCCACAAGTTCTCCCCACCCGCTCAACACGGTTGTCCAAGGCTGTCCACACGCCATCCACACCTTCATCCACAGGCTCGGTTGCACCGGCCACAGCAACGTCTAATGTTGGCCCGTCGCCAGGCAGTGGCGCCGAACCCCGACTGGCTTTGGCTGGACTTGTCGGGAGCGCGTCGTACTGTCATGACGACTATCGCCGAACGTATGTTCGGTCACATAACGAAGGGGGAGGGACGCTTAGTGGCAGTCGTGAACGACCTCGGTCATCACGGTATGGACGAGCCGCCCAGGGAGGATTTCGGCCGTCAGCCCCCGCAGGACATGGCCGCCGAGCAAGCGGTCCTCGGCGGCATGTTGCTGAGCAAGGACGCCATCGCCGACGTGCTGGAGCGCATGCAGCCCGGTGACTTCTATCGGCCCGCGCACCAAGACGTCGCGACAGTCATCCTCGATCTCTACGACCGCGGTGAGCCCGCGGACGCCGTGACCGTCGCCGCGGAGCTGGACCGGCGCGGGCAGCTGCGCCGCATCGGTGGCGCCCCGTATCTGCACACCCTCATCTCCACCGTGCCCACCGCGGCCAACGCCGGCTTCTACGCCGGCATCGTGGCCGAGAAGGCGCTGCTGCGCAGGCTGGTGGAAGCCGGCACCCGCGTCGTGCAGTACGGCTACGCCGGAGCCGACGGCGCCGATGTGCACGACATCGTCGACCGCGCCCAGGCCGAGATCTACGACGTCACCGACAAGCGCAACCAGTCAGAGGACTTCGTGCCGCTGGAGGACCTGCTGCAGCCCACGATGGATGAGATCGACGCCATCGCCTCGGCGGGGGGTATGGCCCATGGCGTGCCCACCGGATTCATCGATCTCGATGAGGTCACCAATGGTCTGCACGGTGGCCAGATGATCATCGTGGCGGCGCGTCCGGGTGTCGGGAAGTCCACGCTTGGACTCGATTTCATGCGGTCCTGCTCCATCAAGCACCGGATGGCCAGCGTCATCTTCTCGCTCGAAATGAGCAAGTCCGAGATTGTCATGCGCATGCTGTCGGCAGAGGCGAACATCAAGCTCGGTGACATGCGCTCGGGTCGGATGAACGACGACGACTGGACCCGGCTTGCGCGCCGGATGAGTGAGATCAGTGAGGCGCCGCTCTACATCGACGATTCGCCGAACCTCACCATGATGGAGATCCGGGCGAAAGCGCGACGGCTCAAGAAGAAAGCCGATCTGCGACTGATCGTCGTGGACTACATGCAGCTGATGAGCTCGGGCAAGAAATACGAATCACGCCAGCAGGAAGTCTCGGACTTCTCCCGAAGCCTCAAGCTGATGGCCAAGGAACTCCACGTCCCCGTGGTGGCGATCAGCCAGCTCAACCGTGGCCCGGAGCAGCGCACCGACAAGCGCCCGCAGGTGTCGGACCTTCGTGAGTCGGGATCGCTGGAGCAGGACGCGGACATGATCATCCTGCTGCACCGCCCGGACGCCATCGACCGGGACGACCCGCGCGGTGGCGAGGCGGATCTGATCCTGGGCAAGCACCGCAACGGGCCGACGGCGAATATCACTGTGGCGCACCAGCTTCATCTGTCGCGGTTCACGAATATGGCGCGGTAGAAGCGCTGCTGTCGAGAAGCAATGAAGATTGACAAAGCACCCTGATTGTCTGACAAGGCTGCTAGGTCCTCTAATCATTGGGACGCTGGTGGCCGAGCGGACATCGTTTTCCCTGGTAGCGGCAACGCCGGCGGGGCGCGGGCGCCCGTGGTAGCCGAACGTTTGCCGGTTCGGGTCGAGCCGGTGGCGGGCGAAGCGATCGATTCTTGGCTTGCCGCGACGGCTCGCGCGATGGACGTCAAGGGTCGGGCTGATTGTCCGTGCCTTTGGACTTCCGGCGGATTGGCACCCATTGTGGATCACCTGGCTTGCACCAGCCCAGGTCGATGGGATAGCAGTCGCTTCCGGCGTTTCAGCGGCGACGGTGAAGTCGATGACGCTCAGTGTTTATGATGGTCTCGCGCTTAAGCTTGACCCCACTACACATCGAATGAACGAGGACTTTCCCTATGGCGCCGTGGGCTTTTCACGGTTCTGTCCGAACTGTCTCTCGGAGTCAGGTGGTCGATGGCAGTTGGTGTGGCGGTTGGGTTGGACGTTCGCTTGTGTCCGGCATCGTTCACTGTTGTCCGACGAATGTCCGAAGTGTGGAAAGCACCAACGCAGAGACCAAATTTTTAGAGACTCTCCGCTACCAACGTCTTGTCGGTGCGGATTCGATTTGCGGGTCTCCCCGATGGGAGCGCTCTCGGTTTCCCACTCCATCGTAGGAGCTCAGGAGCGCGTACACGATGTCATTTGTCGTGGCGACACGTCTTTCGGCGTCTTCGAAGCGGTGCCGACTTCGCCAGTGGAGGTGCTGACGTCGATTCGCAGCTTGGCCAATCGCGTGTTGGCATTCGCCGCTGTCGAAGGGCTCGCCTCCGTTACCGCCGTGGAGGTACCACGATGGGCCGACGGCCTTGACCGCACGTCGAGACCATTGCGCGTCCGGAATGCGGTCAATAACAGAGTGCCCTGGCGGGCAGTCGATACAGCAGTTGGCGTAACGGCGGCTCTGAGAATTCTCGATGCGGCGACCATTCATGATGCGGGCGGTCGGGCCCGGCCATATCTGCAAGGGCAGAATGCCGATACAGGTGCCGCGGAGCTTCGTTCGTGCCCACGCGACGGCATGATCCCGGCCGCAATCGCGATAAAGGCCAGCACGCCGTGGATCGGTCCCGAGCTCGAACTCCGTTACCGCGCAGTGACTGCTATGCCACGACCGCCGGGCCGCTCTGTGAATCGAACACGTGATATTGCTGCTGCGTTACCGACGATGATGTGGCCGCAGTGGTCGAATCGCTTATTGGCGAGTATGCGTCAAACCATTGTTGGTCGTGAAACATTGGCTTGGGCCCCGTGACCGTGCCCCATTGGGTGACCCAGTCAGGCAGGGCGGTGATCGTGGCCGACCCGATGACGAGCATCACCAGACCGGCCAGCAGTGATCAACGCCAATCCCGGCCAGGGACAACAGAACTCTCCGCAGAGCACCCCGCAACAGGCAGTGACACCGCCGCCACGGGACACCGCTCCTGCTACGCCGCCGGCGCAGACCTCGACACCGCCGGCGGCGCAGAGCACCTAAACGGCGGCTGCCACACCCGCGACTACGCCGAGCAATCCGAGCAACCCCGTGGGCCCGGCGACAGCCCTGGTGATCGGTGCTACTGCGGTCGCGGCATCCCGACGCCGCAGCAGCACAAGTTCACCTGGCACACCAGCCAGCACGCCAACCAGCCCTGCCGACAACTGGGACCACGGCACCCCGCCTAGCGGACCGGCCTGGGAGTCCATAAGGTGCAGCGCCGTCCACGAGCGCTGACTTTTGCGGGTGCGCGCATCGAAACGGCACGTGTCGTATGCCGCGTTCAGGCACGCAGGTGCGCCACGGCAACCCAGCCCGGATCATGCTCGCAAGTCGCGCTTGCCGGGGCCTGTGTCCAGGTCGACGCGATCGCGGTCAGCACATCGGCGTCCACGGCCGATGAATCGAGGTAGACGTGCATCGTGGTCGTGCCGGCGATCGTCTCCCTGGCCACAACGCGACCGGATGAGCCCAGCGTTGAATCGAGCACCTCATGCAGATCGGCTAGGGCATCCCAGGTGTGGTCGGTCGGGAATCCCGTCTCATCAACGACGCTGTAGGGGACCTGCAGTGCGCAGTGGGTGTCCAGGTTCGGTGCCGCCGCGGCGCACAGAGGTACTTGGGCGTTGGCCACGACCGGCCCGTCCTCGCCGTCCCATTGCATTGCCGCCCATGCCGGTGAGCCATCGTGGAGGGTGTTCTCCGCGGCCAATGCGTCGACCACGCCGACCAGCTCGGCCAGCGGGTAGCCGTCGACCGGACGGTGCGTGACCACATCGACCCCACCGATCCACTTCTCCACGTCGAGTTCACCGAGTGCGTGATCGAGCACGATAAACGCGACCTCAAGCCGTTGGCGTTGCGGCGCGTCGGCGAATGACGGATGGTAGACCTGCACGTCGAGATGGGCATGCATACGCTGCACCCCGACGATCACATCGCAGTAGTGAATCCGCGACGAGCCGACCGTGATGGTGAACATCCCTAGCGTGCGGCGTTGACGGTAATCGCTGTAGGACCACACCGTATCGGCCGGCGGGGCAGCGTTGAGCCAGCGGCGCGCCACTGCGCGCTCAGCAGGGTCGGCTGCGGTGACAATCAGTTGATGAGCCGATCGCTGGCCGGGACCAAGCTCCCACGACAAACGCTCGTCGATAGATGCAACGCGCGGACTGAGCAGAGGCACCGCCGCCTCAGGAGTGCCGGCCTCAATCGCGGCATTGACCGCCGCCGCACCGTTCGCACGCCACCAACCCCAAAAGCTGTCGATTGCGTTCTCTCCCATGCGCATTTAGGCCTCTCGTGACCAGGATCGTTGCGGCGACCACCATGGCGGCGTCGGTGCAAGCCGTACGGCGTGGCTGAACGACGGCTCATCGGGGACGAGCACCGTGATATCGCTGGGACCCGACACCGGGTACTCGGCATCAGACCCGTCGAATCGAATGGTGTCAACGGTTTCGGTGACAAAGACGCGCACGCGAAGAGCTCCTGGCGACCCGACCAACACGTGCCGGTCGGGATTCATCACGTCGCCGACAGCGAGGACACCACTGCTGATCGTCAGCTCTCCGTCAAAAGCCGGGGTACCTAGCCCGTCGGTGACTGAACCGGCGCTCACCTGAACTCGCACGCGGCGCCCCGCAGTGACGCATTCGTGGTCGCTCATTGTGCGGATCCAGAGTGCGTGCGCAGGTCGGTCCACCTCGGACGGTATGTCCTGATGGACGTAGATGCCGGGCGTTGTATGGGCACTGGCGTCGCCGATGACGACGACGTACCCGTCTGGTGTGATCTCGGTATCGCACAACGATCGATTCGCCATGGCCATCACAGCGATCCACCACGGCGGACCCTAGGGCCGCGCACTTTTCGTGCAGGCAATGGTTGCTTCTGAATACACGCCACTTCTTCGTTCCTCCGCCTCGCGAGCCGAATGCTGGAGCACACGGCGACACACGTCATGGAGTAGTCGTTGCAGCCGGCAGAAACCGAACGGTGATCTGCGGCACACCACTCTGCAGGCTCACCGTGGATGGCTGGACCGCTGACGGCTCTGGCGTGTAAGTGCGCGATGGGATATGCAGACCGCCGTCCAAGTACATTGCGCACCAGTGCAACGTGTAGTGGCCTTTGCCGCGCCCGGTGATCGACGCGGGTCGCTTTTCGGCCGGCTACTCGGGGGCTTCGCTCGCGGCATCATCATTGTGGTGACCCGGGACGGCGTTCAGCGCCGAAAGTATCGCCGAGAAGCGAAAACAATCTGAGATGTCGCCGTCATCACTGTCAGGCTTGACCGAATAGAGATCTCGCCTGTGCGCGCATCACGGATACAGATGGTCCCGTGTCGTGCATCGCGTGCGCATGTTGGCCCTTGGCTCTGGGCGCGTGTCCGAACTGCTCAGCTGTTCAGCGACCACACCGAGAAGTTTAGGGCTGTCGCGAAGAGAGCCCACGCGAAGTACGGAAGGAGCATCGCGGCAGCGATGCGGTTGACCTTCCAGAACAACGTGATGGTGGCAGCCACGGCAAGGTCGAGCAGCAGGATGTCGACGAGCGCTGCACCGCGCCAGCCGAGACCGAAGAACAACGGTGACCAGATCAGATTCAGCAGCAGCTGCCCTGCATATACGATGATTGCCGGGTTGCCGAATCGGGGGTCGGCTCGCCATATGAGCCAGGCGGCGACGGCCATCAGCACGTACAAGAGCGCCCATACCGGCCCGAAAACACCGGGTGGTGGCGCCCAATCGGGTTGTGTCAGCTTTCCGTATTCGCTTGCGGCGCCGGCAGATGCGAGCCCTCCGAGGGCGGCGACCAAGGCTACGGTTACAAGCGACGTAACAAGTGCAGGAAGGTGTTGGGACTCACGCTTGGTGGACCTCTCGAAGGTCATAGATATCCATCTCTCGGGCTGACTAGGTGCGGGTCAGATGCTGACACAATCCGACAGTGATACCCCACCATAATGTTCAGCATGCTGATTAATTGCAAGTTGTGTGACACACGAGCTGAAGTCGAGAGGTCAAATCCGTGATGGACACCTTGGAAAGTTGGCCCACGGGACGGCTGCTCTCGATGGCAGCCCGGCTTATCGAACAGTCCTGGGAACACGTGCTGCGCGATTACCACTTGACCAGTGCAGGTCTGGTGGTGCTTCACGTGGTGGCATCCGGGCCTGCGACCCAGCGCGAGATCGCCCAAGCGTGCCGAGTGACAGATCAGACCGCCAGCCGCACCATCGAACGACTCGAACGCCTGGGATACGTCAGCCGCCACGTCGATCCAGGCGATGAACGCCGCAAATCGGTGACCAGCACATCGTCGGGTCACCAGGTGTACAAGAGTTTGGTCGAAAGGGAGCGCAATGACCCCGTCTTGATCGCGGCGATCGGAGACGACACACGTGAGCTCCGCCGGATACTCATCGAACTGGTACGCACACAATCAGGCACCGAACCACCAGCCTGACGTTCATTCATCCAGAGGTGTGCAACCTGCGCCCGGGTCACCTTCGGTGCTGCACCATCAGTGCGCCGAGCAGATGCTGCGCCTCACCTGATGAGCAGCCATCATGACGGCATACAGCCATGGGTCGATCTGCGCGGCCAAGCTCGGGGTGCATAGCCGGCGATGGGGCAGCTTAGGTCACGTGTCAGCCTTTCAAATATGGAGCCAGCAGCGCTGCCCAAGCATCGTCGAGCTGCTTGTACTCGGCCTCACATCCGACGGCCCGATCCTCAGG
The DNA here is from genome assembly GCF_051188035.1 of Mycolicibacterium sp. Y3. Classification (NCBI taxonomy): domain Bacteria; kingdom Bacillati; phylum Actinomycetota; class Actinomycetes; order Mycobacteriales; family Mycobacteriaceae; genus Mycobacterium; species Mycolicibacterium sp. Y3. The sequence goes on from NZ_JAVQLT010000001.1 coordinate 520,621, forward strand.
GAGCGTGCCGTCCTCGACCAGATATCCGAATCTCTTGGGAAACGCGCCGTAGGCGTAGCAGAGGAACGTCACTGCACGTTGACCGTCAAATGAGTGAGTGTCATAAAACGGAAGGTCTTCCAAGGCATTCACTTTAGCTGCAGACAAGGCGTAGACATTCGCTACCGTCAGCAGATACGCGGCTGCGTCCTCGTCAGCGGTGAGCATGTAGGCGGTCAGTTGGTCGGCGACGTCCTCCTCGCGGCCGGTCACCTTCAGCCCCAGCTCGGCAATCAGCGCATGCCCCACCTCGTGATACAAGGTACCGATGGTGCTTTCACGCACGCGATCACTGACGTGTTCGGGATCGTCTCCGCTGTCGAGCAAGAGCGCGCGCTCGGATGCGGATAGCTCGTAACACAATTCGATCTCGTGGGCATCGTAGCTGTAATACGCATTCTCCTCGCCGCAGTTTCGGGCCACGACAACCACGTTGCGTGGAATCGCCACATACGAGTTCACTGTCTCGACGAAGTCCTCGAGGACGTGGCTATCCCGTAACTGCTTCTCCTCTTCTCGGGTTGCGTCCGAGGACGCCTCTTCGTAGTGCGCGATAAACTGTCCCCTGTTGGCAGGCGTGCTCTCAGTTGCCGTTGTGACGGAGGTGGATGAGCACCCCGTAGAGGTCAATGCCAGGGCGATAAGAATGCCGCCGACGGTAGAGGCAGATGGCCGATTTCGATCCCGGCACTGGCCACGGCGAAATGGATCCATGAGAATAGACAACCACGGCGGCGAATCCGCCTGCCGGGAAGCATAATCCGACCTACTCAAAATGAGACCCCCTCATAACGAAACCGCCATTGACGCAGTGGACCCACTCGCGAGGCGGCGAGGACAGTTAGACAAGTCAGGCCTGTTGCTCCGCCCGATCACTCAACCACTGTCCTGGCTACCTCTTCGACGGTCACGATCATCGGCAACCATTCTTGCCGATCGTGCCTCAGCGTGCGAGTGCAGGAGCCGGCAAGCTACCACTGTCAGATGCACACTGTCGTAAACCCGTCGTGGCCCAGTCAGAATGTCAGACGGGAATCGATTACCCGACAACACAGATCGACTATCTCCGTCTAACGAGCCAGCGGGAGTCTGGCGAGATATCGTCAATACCTGTGGATCGGTGGTGACGTTCGGTGCGTGAACCGACTTTGGTTGTGTTGCCAATCCGCAAGCGCCTGAAGAATATGTGGTGAAGTTACGTTCAGATCCGGACTGGCTCGAACGGGCTGCCTCCCTCGCCTGAACGATCGTTCGGTTACGTCCTTACCGGGTAGACGCAGCTAGAGCAGGTTCGACTGAGATCTGAACCGCTCCGGGTTTGATGCCAGTGGCTTGTTCCCGCTGAATGAGAGCAATGATCAATACCTGTGGATGAGTCTCGGCGAGGCGGCGTGAAAGTGGGCGCGCCTTCCCGAGGATGATCTTCACGGAATCAGGTATCCGATCAGGACCGGCGTTGGCGCGCTGGTTGGGAAGGCATGCCTGAGTTTCGTCAAGTGGCTTGGCTCCGGGTTCTGCGCGGATTTTGGCCCCAGTTAGCGACGGTTTCGGCGTTGATGTGTCCTTCGCGGAGGGCACGGGTGGCGCGGAACCAGGCGGCGTCGGCGCCGTTGACCGAGCGGGTGTAGACCTCGTCGCCGAGGCGGACCATCCACACGATCACCGCCCTGGCGTGGGATCCGTCGGCTCGCCGTCCCGCGATGTGCATCTCGTCAGCGCCGTCGAGGCGGGCGAGTTCGTCTGCTGTCCAATGAGTCACGTCGTGCACCTCCTGCGGTCAGGGCTTGATCAGCACTTTGAGTGCGTCACGGTCGGCCATGGCTCGGTACCCGTCGGGCACGCCGTCGAGGCCGATGGTGCGGTCGAAGACCCGGCCGGGTTCGACGGTGCCGTCGAGGATGTCGGGCATCAACTCTTCGATGTAGGCCCGGGCCGGTGCGGCGCCGCCGGTCAGGGTGAGGTTGCGCATCATGGTGTCGAATCCCATCGGAACCTGGGTGTACTGCGAGACACCCAGGCGGCTGACCACACCACCGTCACGGACCGCGCCGATCGCGGTCGCCAGCGACTCTTAGGTGCCGACGCATTCGATGACCGCGTGGGTGCCATCGTCGCCGGTGAGTTCGCGGACCGTCGCCACCGCTTCCTCGCCTCGTTCGGCGACGATGTCGGTGGCGCCGAAGTCACGGCCCAGATCCGTGCGGGAGCGGTGGCGGCCCATGAGAATGATGCGCTCGGCACCAAGACGTTTGGCGGCGAGGACCGCGCACAAGCCGACCGCCCCGTCTGCGATGATGGTGACCGAGCGGCCGGGCGCGACTTTGGCGGTGAGCGCGCCGTGGTGGCCGGTGCAGAACACATCCGAGAGGGTCAGAAGCGAGGGCATCAGCGCGGAGTCTGCGGCGACCGGCAACGTCACCAGGGTGCCCTGAGCCTGCGGGACGCGGACCGCTTCGCCCTGGCCGGCATCCACCCCGGGGGAACCCCAGCCGCCGCCGTGGCGGCAGGAGATCTGCAGGCCTTCCCGGCAGAAGTCGCAGGTGTTGTCCGCCCATACGAACGGGGCGATCACCAGGTCCCCACGCTTGAGACCTACCACGTCGGAGCCGACGTCCTCGATGACACCGATGAACTCGTGGCCCATCCGCCGGCCGTGCTCAGTGAACTCCATGGATCCGTAGGGCCACAGGTCACTGCCGCAGATGCAGGAATGGGTTACCCGCACGATGGCGTCCGTCGGTTCCTTCAGGACCGGGTCAGGCACGGTCTCCACACGTACGTCGCCGGCCTGGTACATGACAGTGGCTCGCATCGCTGATGTCCTCCTCGGTCGAGAGTTCACCGTGGTGGCGAACCTTCATGGCCTCGACGCTAGGCCGGGTGCGGGGGCCGCGGGAGTGACCGCCGATCGGGGTATCGGTAGTACCCCCCACCACCGATTGCCGCCGCTTACGGTGGAAGGCATGGGCATCGACCTGCGTGCCGAGATCCGCGAATTCCTGACATCCCGGCGCGCCCGCATCACCCCGGAGCAAGCCGGGCTGCCGGCCTACGGCGGCAATCGCCGCGTCAAAGGCCTGCGCCGTGAGGAGGTCGCGCTGCTGGCCGGGGTCTCGGTCGACTACTACGTCCGGATGGAACGCGGCACCCTGGCCGGCGCCTCCGAGAGCGTCCTGGACTCGCTGGCCTCAGCCCTCCAACTCGATGAGGCTGAGCGTGATCACCTCTTCGCCCTGGCCCGCGAATCGGCGCCGCAGGGCGCACGGCGCCGAACCAAGCCGATCACAACGGTACGGCCGGTCCTGCACCAAGTGCTCGACGCGATCACCGACGCCCCGGCCTGGATCCGCAACGGCCGCCACGACATCCTCGCGATGAACCAACTCGCCCGCGCTCTTCACTCGCCCGTGCTCGCCGAACCGCGCCGGCCCGCCAACACCGCGCGCTTCGTCTACCTCAACCCCGATGCCGCGCGGGAGTTCTTCGTCGACTACGACCAGATCACCCGCGACGCCGCTGCGATGCTTCGCCTCGAAGCTGGACACAACCCGCATGACGACGTCCTCGTCACGCTGATCGGTGAACTATCCACCCGCAGTGAACTTTTCCGGCAACGCTGGGCATCCCAGGATGTGCGTTTCCACCGCTCCGGCCGAAAACGACTGCACCACCCCATCGTCGGCCGACTCGACCTCGACTTCGAAGCCATGGAACTGCCCGCCGAACCCGCACTGCAGCTCAACATCTACACCGCCGCAGCGGGCACACCGTCGGCTGACGCCCTGAAACTGCTCGCGTCATGGGCGGCCAGCCAGAGTGACTTGCGGACTGAACGGACGGCGGCAAATGGCCGTCAGCATCACCACCGGTAATCATTGACCACCACCACACGGGGCCCGAGTCAAGGGTCAAAGGCGGTTCGGTCGCGGTCAGTCCCCCTGTTCTTGTCGCGGGCTGCGTGCGGGCGTGGACTGCATCGCGAACCCTGCGCCGGCCCCTGGTAGGCAGATGGATCGACAGCTTCACCGACACCGTCAGCCGACAGTGTTACCGGCCCGCTTGCGGCGGGCTGTGGAGGTGGAGGTGCGTAGCCGGTAGGAGTCGGTGCCGGTTTCGAGGATGTGGGCGTTGAAGGTGATGCGATCGACGATGGCGGCCACCAGGCGAGGGTCGGGGAACACTGCCCCCCCATTCGCTGAACGGTAGGTTGCTGGCCAGGGCGATGCTGGCTCGTTCCTCGCGTTCGGTGATGATCGGGAAGAGCAATTCGGCTCCGCGGTGGTCGATTTGGACGTAGCCGACCTTATCGAGGAGCAGCAGATCCAGCCGGCCGTAGCGGGCGACCACCCGGGACAGAATCCGTTCGTCGGCGGCCTCGACGAGCTCGTTGACCAGTTGAGCGCAGGTCGTGTAGCACACCCGCCGACCCTGTTCACAGGCGGCCAAACCGAGCCCGATGAGCAGGTGGGTCTTGCCGGTACCGCTATCACCCAGCAGGACCACCGGTTCCCCGGCCGACAGGTAGTGGCCGCGGGCCAGGGAGGCCAGCTGCGCGGGCTGGATGGTCTTGACCGCGTCGACGTTGAACTCCGACAGCCGCTTCAAGCGCGGGAATCTGGCGTCGGCGATGCGGCGGGCGCGGCGACGCTCGGCCCGGTCATCGACCTCGGCGGCCAGTAGTTCGGACAGGAACAGCAGATAGGACTGATGTTCGCGAGTGGCGATCTCGGCCACCCGGGCGACCTCGCTATGCAGGGTCGGCAGATGCAACTCTTTGGCGGCAGCGCCGATCGCGGCCAGCGCGGCCTCATCACTGCGGGTACTCATCAGGGTTCACCCTTCGCTTCCGGTGAGCAGGACGTCGTAGCCGGCCAGGGTCGGGGCCGACGGTCATAGCGGGCCCACACCCCGATCAGCGCCGCGCCGCCGCCGCGGTCCTCGCCGTGGCTATGGCGGCGGGCTTCGATGATCACCACCTGCGGATCGCACATCCCGGTGGCGACCGCGGTGCTCATCGCGGCCTGCAGGGCATCGGCGGACAGACTGCGATGGGCCAACAGAACCTCGATCAGCGCCCGCGTTCCCGCGGCGTCACCGCGGGCCCGGCGGGCGGCATCGCAGAAGCGTTGGTGCGCCACGGTGAACGCCCCGCTGGTCTTGGCCTGAGCCAGCGCCGTCGCCCCCGGGAAGCGCCCCCGGTGTTAGCGGCCAACACTTCCAGGTAGTGATCCAAGGCCAGCACCTCGACATGGCGGCCCGCGGCCCGTTCATGGGCAGCCACCAGCCTCGCGCCGTCATAGGCCTCCACCGCGGTGGCGCTGAGCCGCACCGTCAACCACCGGCCCGCGTAACGGGCGGGCACCGAGTAGTAGCACTGGCGCACCGGCCTGACCCGGATCCGTTCGATCCGTTCGTCGACTACGTCACCGCGAGGCTGACCGAGGCCCCGCACTTGTGAGCCCGCACTCTCTACGACGAGCTCGAACGCCTGGGGTTAGGGTTGTCGTATCAGAGCTTGACTCGCAACATCCGCGGCCGCAAGGTGCGCCCGGTCCGCGAGGCGTGCCGCACCGCGACTGAGCGCCCTAACGCGGTGATCCCACACGCTGCCCTCGATGAAACCTCATGGCATTGGCTGGAATTGCCCGATCCGCCCGAATCCTCGGGATGGGGTAGGACCGCACACCTGTTGATCGGCTCGCTCGCGCATTCGGGTAAGTGGCGCGGCTTCGTGGCGCCGTCGGAGGACCAGCCGCATCTGGTCGTCGGCCTGGATCGCGTCGTCCGCGGCTCGGTGGGCTGACGCGGGTGTGGCGCTTCGACCGGATGGCCACGGTCGCCAAGCGCTACGGGGTGTCGGTGGCTGTGGTCGTCCTTGAAGTCGCCGATGACGAAGCGGGCCTCGGCGCAGTTTGCGCACGATATCTTCAGCGGAGTTCCGCTTCCGACCAGCCATACGTTCATCTCCCCTTCTCGCCCGAGATCGGGCTAGGAGACTCTAGAACCGGTTGGACTCAATCACCGGGAACAAGCCACCAGCGCGAAAGCTAGCCCCTCCTTAGGCGGTGCACAGCTGTCGCATAGTCTCCGGCGTTAGGTTCGGTTCATGTCTGGTGCAACAACCCTGCTTGCCGCTCCTCCGCTACCCTCGGTTGGCTCGGTGGTCACCGAGGTCGTTTATTACCTGGCACTGACGGCCGCGGCGGGTGTAGGTATGACTGCCGCTGCGCTTGCTCCCGCAGAAAGCGTTGGCGGTCTTGTCATCCGGCGGGTACGGGTCCTGGTGATGCCGGTCGCAGTGTTTGTTGCGGTATCGGCGTTGGTGCAGTTTCTTGCGGCCGTAGCTCGGTACGCGCATACCGGCATGGGTACAGTACTCAGCACTGATGCGCTCGTAAGCTTCATCGAGGCACCGCCGGTACGCGGGAGCGCCTTGGGCAAGGGGACAGTGGCGTTGATTCAGCTGTTCACGTACCTGCTGCTGCTGTTGGCGCTGCTTGCGTTGCGGAGGCGTGCTGACCGGTTAACCGCATGCCTGGTCTTCGGGCTGGCAGTGCTCACTGCGGTGGTTCCGACGCTGCCGTTTGGTGCCGTCACCGTCGACAGCGCCGCGCACGCCATCTTGACTGCCATGCACATCATCGGTGTCCTGATCTGGGTTGGCGGGCTCACGATCTTGGCCGTCTTGGGTCTCATCGGTCGCGTTCACGGTTCGTCGCTGTCCGCGGCAGACGATTCCCGCCGCATCGTCGAAGACTGGAGCCGGATCTGGGAGCGGTTCGGTATGTTCGCGTTGTATGCGGTGGGGCTGCTCGTGGTGAGTGGGGCGTGGTTGGCCTGGGTACACGTGGGTTCACCGTCGCAGCTGTTGACGACCACCTACGGCCGGTTCCTGGCGATCAAGCTGGTGCTAGTTCTGGGCATGCTCGCCGCGGGAGGCTACAACGCCCGAGTGCTCCTGCCGCGGATCCGCGCACTGCGCTCAGCGCAGGACGGATTAAGCGCGCTGAGCATCACGATCCGACACTTCCCGAAGCTCGTTGCGGTGGAAGTGGTTCTCGCGGTGGCGGTATTGGGCGTTGTCCCGTTTCTTGCCGGATCCGCACGCACGGAGGCCGGTTCACCCGCCGCCAGGGGTTTCGACTTTACGGTCTTCGGAACGGGCGCGATTCTTGTCGTGTTGGTGGTGGCCGTGCTGTGGGCGGGCTCGCGTGTGCCTACGGTAGACATAGGGAGGGAGTGAGTCACGATGCGTGTCACCCGACGCGCGGTCTGGGCGGAACGTCGGTGGTGATGGCAGGACTGACGACGGTTGGGCCGTGTCGACGCCGCCGCTAACCACTGGGTCCACACCGCCGACCAGGGCTGGGGCCCTGGCCTTCGACCCGAAGGCCTACACCGAAAATACCGTGACGGTATTGACCGCCGTGGGAGGACGGACGGTGACATATCGCTTCTACGGTCCCTGTTCCTATGTCACCAAGCCTGTGAATGCCGACTACCAGAGTCTGGTGATCAGCGTGCCGATCAACATCGACGGCAAGGCCATCGACGCGAGCAACGCGCCGATCGTGTTCGCCAATTCGGTCGGCGGTTACATGCCTGTCTCAGTGAAGGACGTAGCGGGGGTGGGGGAGGCCGCGATGGATGTCGGAGGTGTTCCCTTCGGTTCGGTACCACCGGGTGGCGAAGTTGCCGCCGGTGGTAACGGCATGCTCGGCGCTGGCGGGAAGCAAATCAACCGTGCCCAGCTGGCCGTGGTAGCTGATTACGTTGTCGTCGAACCGGTTGTCGTGGGCGGACTCTCATCGACGCCGGCGGTGTCCACTACGGCACCGCAACCACCACGCAGGGCAATTGGTGGACCAGGGCCTGTCAGGACAGTTGAAAGAGATGTTCGTGGAGTATCGGGCTTCGTTGAAGGTCAACGGGCGCAACGAATTCTGTCCGCTGACCGCATCCCGTTATGCCGACTATCTCCTCACCACCTACCTGCAGCCGTCGGCGACTCGGTTCCTCAAGGCGCCGCCCGATGCCGACCGCGCGATCTGCGCTCAGAACGCCTTCATTCGTTGGCGGTCCGACACGGCCACGTTCTCCTGGCCGGACTATGTAACCCACGTCGGGGCTCGCAGGAAGACGCTGCCGGCACTCGACGCACGGAATCGCGAAATGTTTTACCGACCAACTAGAATCACGAGGATAGGGTTAGGCTATGACAGACAAGGACGCTATGCCTGCCGAGGCAAACTTGGTCGATGCGAATATGCATTGGCTGCCAGCGGATCTTTTTGACAACGCAGAACTATTGTCGGCCTTCATCGACTCGGTACCACGAGAGCATCGGATCAAGGCGAATGTGGCCGCTGTCCCGGGAAAGCCGTTGCGCCAGATCGTCATCGAGCAGCCGGCCGGCTACGAAGTCCTCAATTACGCCGAGAATCAGTACAGCGCCGAACAGCAGATTGCCGACATGGATCGCGCCGGCGTCGCGACCGCGATCCTACGCATGCCGTGTTGGCAGGAGTGGCTTGACCTGGCGACGTGCCAGAAGGTCAACGACGGATTGGCACAGCACCTGCAACGTTATCCGGGCCGGTTCCAGGCCCTGGCGGTAGCCCCACCCTGGGGCTCGAAGAACTCCTTGAAAGAGGTGGAGCGCTGCATCCGCGAACTCGGGTTCTGTGGTGTCCAGATGGCCGCGCACTACGGTGACCTGTACCTTGACGACGATGAGTTCCGACCCTATTTCGGCTTCTTGAACGATTTGGGTGTACCCGTCGTCGTTCATCACACCCCCCTCCCGGTGGACTATGGCTCGATCCTTGAATACCCCAACCTACGCCGCCAGTACGGCCGTGTCGTTGCGCAAAGTACCGCAGTCGGGCGGGAGCTATTCAGCACATTGTTCGACGATTTCCCTAATCTCCGGTTGGTACATTCGATGCTGGGCGGGGCCTTCTTCGCCTTCGTCAATATGCTAGCTCCGCCCAGCACCGGTAAGGACACGGTCGATCGCTTCGAGGACGAGACGGCCAGAATCCGCCGCCGCTTGGCGGAGAACCTCTTTTTTGACCTCTCCGGCGCCCCGCAGTGGGGAGCACCGCAGCTCCAGTGCGCAGTCACAGTTCTTGGCGCTGAACATATTCTGTACGGAGGGTCTTACCCGATCCGTATGGACTGGTTCCAGGATGGAGCAGACTATATCCGGGGCCTGCCGATATCGGAGGCCGACAAGGCGCTGATCCTGGCAGGGAACGCTACTCGCTTGTTCGCGCTTACGTAGGGGTCACATCGCGGCTCAATATTTGATGGACTGCCAATCCCATCGCGCATATACCCGGGATCGGGGCACGTTGTTTGATTGGCAACTGCCATCTTGAATTCCTGCTGGATTGCGACTCGGGGGCGAGGTCCACCGCGAAACTTTTACCAGCAACGCCGACAAGGTGGAGTCGAAGTCGTCGGTGAAGAATCCCAGATGTTGTACTACAGCGGTGGGAGCCGCTGTCCAGGGGATACCGGGTCGTCCTTGATGACTTCGATGTGGGGCTTCTCCAGCGAGTACGCAAACGTACTGGCAAGTCCCCGTTTCTGAGTCCATCTAATCTGTACCCGCCATTTCGAGCCGCGGTCATGCGAGTTGAGGGATCGAAGAGGCAGACGTCCAGAGCGTTTCGAACTCTGTCGGGCTGCTGTCACCGAGGAAGCTGTGGCGGCGTTCGACGTTGTAGACATTGTCGATGTAATCGGCCATCCCGGCAGCTAACTCGATAGTGGTTGCCCATCTGCGGGTGTTGAGCAACTCGACCTGCATCCGCGCCCAGAATGACTCCATGGCGGCGTTATCGAAGCAGTCGCCCGCAGTCCCGAACAAGCCGAGCAAGCCCCATCGGCGCATGTTCTCCCCGAAGCTCCAGGACGTGAACTGACCAAATTCAACCGGTCGAAGCAACACCCTGACGTTGGGAGGGTTGAGGTGAGCCCCCTGTGGTGGTCCAGTCGTTGTGGGACTCTGTTGCCCGAGTGCTCGGGCAGGAAGAATCGACAACGACATGGCATCGAACAAGCGCCGGCGCCATACGCCGGACCAGATCATCCGCAAGCTCGCCGAGGGCAACAAACTCCTCGGAGCCGGCCAGGAACTGGCCGAGGTGTGCCGCCACCTGGAGATCGCCGAGTCGACATGGCATCGCTGGCTTGCCCAGTACGGCGGGATGAAGGCCAACGAGGCCAAACGGCTCAAAGAGCTCGAAGCTGAGAACGCCCGGCTCAAGAAGTTGGTCGCCAACCAGGCCCTTGACATCGACATGCTCAAGGAGATTTCGGCGGGAAACTTCTGACCCCGAACCGCAAGCGCAGCGCCGTTGTGGTGCTGCGTGAGCGGTTCGGGGTGTCTGAGCGCCGCGCCTGCACAGTCGTGGGTCTGAACCGGTCCACGATGCGTCTGACGCCATCGCCGATCACTACCGAGGAGGCCGAGCTTCGTGCCTGGCTGCGCCGGTTCTCCACCGACCGGCCTCGCTGGGGGTGGCGACGGGCGGCCAAGATGGCCCGTAGGGTGGGCTGGTGCGTCAACAACAAACGCATCCGCCGGTTGTGGCGCGAGGAGGGCCTGCGGGTCCCGCAACGTCGCAGGAAGAAGCGGTTGATCGGGATCGGTGTCGCCGTGGGTGCGATGTCACCGATTCGCCCGAACGTGATCTGGGCGATGGACTTCCAGTTCGACACGACCGCCGATGGTCGCACCCTCAAGATGTTGAACGTCATCGACGAGTTCACCCGCGAAGCCATTGCGATTGAAGTCGATCGTGGCATCGACGCTGACGGCGTTGTCGATGTCTTGGAACGCCTGGCCCTCACCCATGGAGCGCCGCACTACGTGCGCTTTGACAACGGTCCCGAGTTCGTGGCCCACGCGGTGAGTGATTGGTGCCGATTCAACAGTGCCGGTTCACTTTTCATTGACCCTGGCTCGCCGTGGCAAAACGCCTGGATCGAGTCATTCAACGGCAGGATCCGTGATGAACTACTCAACTCGTGGCGCTTCGACTCTCTACTGGAAGCCCGCGTCATCATCGAGGACTGGTGGGCCGACTACAACGCCAACAGGCCTCACTCCGCCCATGGCGCACTCACCCCGACCGAGTTCGCTCTGCAGTGGACCACGATCCACCAACCCCAGGCCGCATAGCGACTGGACCACCAAACGGGTCGGGTGTGCCCCGACTGGTCAGTGTGCGGACAGGTCAGCGGTCGAACGCTGGGGATATGAACCGGTGCAGGATCTCGGCCTCGATCTGTTCGTCCCCGAGCGGCAGGTAGGCCATCGACAGCACCACGTGAACGATCCACAAGGCTGCTGCTGGGTCGTCATCGGTGATTCCGGTGAGTTCAGCGGCTAGGGCGCCAAGCACCGGCGAGGAATGCAGGTCGCTCAGTGCGGGCGCCTTGGTCGAGGTCATCATCAGTCGTCGTATTGGGTCGGACCTGATCTGCTGCAGCGCCACGCGGATCGCGGTGACGACCCGCTGCGCGCCGGTCAGTCCTTTGACCTCGGCGCGAACGGTGTCGGTGATGCTTGCGGCGATGCGCAGCAGGACGGCGTCCCGAATGTGCGCCTTGCCGCCGGCGTAGCGGTAGATGGTCGCTCTCGAACAGTGCACCTGCTCGGCCAACGAGTCGATATCGAAGGCGTCTAGTCCGTTTCGGAGCATCAGCTCGGTAGCGGCGCGGTAGATCCGTTCGGTCGCCACCGCCCGGCGATCCCCACCGACCACCCAATCCTGTCGCGCCACCCGCCGCACTCCTGACGCCGCCTCGAAATCATATTCTCAGATCTGAGACATGAATATGCCCAATGTTGCCGATTTGGCCAGTTCAGTGGGCCCGGGTGAGACGCTGACCACTGGCAATGGTGACCGGCGGTATCGACTTCGGAGCGATCTGTTGACCTCTACGACTGAGACCCTCAGCGTGAAGCAATGACACAACTGGCCGGGCCACTGGGGCTGGCGCTCTTCGATGATCAATTCATCCAAGATCCCTATCCGCTCTATGAACGCATGCACGCCGAGGGGCCGGTTCACCGAATCGGTGATTCGGACTTCTATGCGGTGACCGGTTGGGAGGCCGTCAATGACGCCGTAGTGCGGTGTGATGACTTTTCCTCCAACCTCACCGCCACCATGATGCGGAACGCCGATGGGACGGTGGGGACCTTCCCTATGGGTGAACTCGGCGGCGCCACCCAAGCCCTGGCCACCGCCGATGATCCCGCCCATGCCGTGCACCGCAAAGCCCTGATACCGCAATTGGCGGCCAAGCGCATACGCGCCATCGAGTCCTTCGTCGCCGACACCTCGACCCACATCTGGGACACCCGGGTACAGGGCGGCCGCATCGAATGGATGGGCGCCATGGCCAACCGATTGCCGATGATGATCGTCGGGCGCATCATCGGGGTCCCCGACGAGGACACCGACAAGCTCATCCGATGGGGATATGCCGCCACCCAATTCGTCGAAGGACTGGTCACCCAAGACCAGCTCACCGCCGCCGGCATCGCAGTCATGGAACTCAGCGGATACATCAACGATCAGTTTCAGGACGCCACCGCCCACTCACAAGACAACCTACTCGGCGACCTCGCCACAGCCTGCGCCACCGGCGAACTAGACCAATTCACCGCGCTGGCCATGATGATCACCCTGTTCAGCGCCGGAGGCGAGTCGACAGCCTCGCTCATCGGCTCGGCCGCTTGGATCTTGGCGACCCACCCCACGATCCAACATCAGGTCCGGGAGCAACCAGAGTTGCTGGGCGCGTTCCTGGAAGAGGTGCTGCGCTTTGAGCCGCCGTTCAGAGGGCACTACCGTCACGTCGTCAACGACACCGAACTAAGTGGCGTTGCCCTGCAGGCTGGTTCACGCCTGCTGCTGATGTGGGGTGCCGCCAATCGCGATCCCTCGCATTTCGAGGACCCTGACCAGTTCCGGGTCGACCGATCCGCCGGAAAAAGTCACCTCACGTTCGGCAAGGGAGCACACTTCTGCGTAGGTGCCGCTTTGGCCCGGTTAGAAGCGACCGTCGTGATCCGCCACCTGCTGGCACGCACGACACTCATCGAAGCTGCCCAGACCGGGCTCTGGTTGCCCAGCCTGCTCGTGCGTCGACTCGACCATCTCGAACTGGCAGTCACGTGACTGGGCAGGCGGAGTTGATCGCCTACTACGAACTCACTCGGGCCAAGGCCGCGTACTGCCGCACCCTCGACACCCGGGACTGGAACGCCTTGGCGGCGTTGATGACCCCAAACGTAGAGTTCGGGATGAGTGACGGCGTCTCCGAACCACATATGACCGTGGGCCGCGACGAGACGCTGGCACTGCTGCAATCGTTGGTGGCCGGGGCGAAGACCGTTCATCAGGTCCACACCCCCGAAATCGACCTCGACGACGACGAAGCGCAGGTGATCTGGGCCGCGCAAGAACGGGCCGTGTTCGACAGCGGAGTATCAGTCACCGGCTACGGGCACTACACCGAATGCTGGGTCCGCCAAGCAGACGGATGGAAGCTCGCCTCATCGCGACTAACGCACCTGATCACCGACGTCCAACAAAACACAGCCTGAAACCCTCGAAATACCGCGAGTCAGCCGACCGACTCCGAACTAAGGTAAACAACGACCCATAACCCCAAGCCGCACAGCGACTGGACCACCAACTGGGTCCCCCTCAGGGTGCTCGATGGTTCGTCGGCAGCAAACAGCGGATCGTGCGGTTCCTCGTGCGATGAGGTCTCCGGGGGCGCCGCGGCTTCAGCGCGAGACTGAACGGTTGTTTTGGATCGAGATTGCCAAGGGGCCATTGCCGGCGGTCGCTGCCCTCGCTGTCGGCGCGTCGCAGCCGGTCGGCCAGCGGTGGTTCCACAACGCTGGCGGTATGCCACCGTTCGATCTCACACCACTGGCGGGTCGCTATCCGTCTTTCCCTGAGCGCGAGGAGATCGCGCTGCTGAAGGCCCAAGGTGCCGGAGTGCGCCAGAGCGCTCGGGCGATCGGTCGGGATCCATCCGCGATCTCTCGCGAGCTGCGCCACAACGCTGCCACTCGTGGATCCAAGCCCGAATACCGCGCGTCGGTTTGCGCAGTGGGAGGCCGAGCTGAGCGCCAAGCGCCCGAAGACCGCCAAACTGGTCACCAACGCGAGGCTGCATGACTATGTCGAGGAACGGTTGTCGGGGCAGATAGCAGACCCGACGGTTCGATCGTGGTCGGGCCGCAGCTGCCGCGGTGGACCGGCAACAACAAGGCACACCGCAAAGACCGGGCATGGGTGCAGGCCTGGAGGCCAGAGCAGACTGCCAACCGGATCAAACTCGACTTCCCTGATGATGATCCATGCGCATCAGCCACGAGGCGATCTATCAATCGCTCTACATCGAAGGCCGCGGCGCGCTCAAGCGCGAGCTGGTCTGGTGTCTTCGCACCGGACGCGCGTTGCGCGTGCCACGAGAGCGTTCCCGCCGCAAGGCCTGGGCCCACGTCATACCCGAGACGCTGATCAGCGAACGCGCCGCAGAAGTGGCTGACCGTGCGGTTCCCGGGCACTGGGAAGGCGATCTACTGATCGGGCTGGAGCGCTCCGCCATCGGCACCATAGTTGAACGCACCACACGGTTCACCATGCTCGTCCACCTACCCCGCGAGCAGGGGTACCGGCACAAGCGTACGATCAAGAACGGGCCGGCCTTGGCCGGCTACGGCGCGATCGCTATGAAAAACACACTGGCCGAGACGATGTCGACTCTGCCTGGTCAGCTGACTCGGTCTCTGACCTGGGACCGCGGCAAGGAGATGTCCGCGCACGCCCAGCTCAGGATTGAGACCGGTATCCCCGTGTTCTTCGCCGATCCACAATCGCCATGGCAAGCGGCAGGGTAAGTCCCCTGGTGTGGTGGGGTTTCGGGGCTGAGGACCCGGCTGTGGTGGTGCCGGGTGTGTCGTTGCCGGTGTTGGGGTGGGCCATCGCGTAGTGGTCAGTGAGTTCCCGACCAAAGTGACACACGCAAAGGAACACGTACGCGATGGCCCACGATCATTCTGCCCTGCTCGCCCAGCTCGACGCGCTCAAGTCCGCTGATGTCGGGGCGGTATTCGCCGAGTTGATCCGTGCCGGGCTTCAGCAGCTCATCGAGGCCGAAGCTACCGAGGCGATCGGTGCCGGCCGCTATCAGCGCACCGAAGGGCGTGCCGTGCACCGTAACGGGCGCCGACCGAAAGCGGTGTCGACCACCTCCGGTGACATCGAGGTCCAGATCTCCAAGCTGCGGGCCGGGTCGTTCTTGCCGTCGCTGCTGGAGTGCCGCGGCCGCATCGACAAGGCCCTGCACGCGGTGATCATGGAGGCCTACGTCCATGGTGTGTCGACCCGCAGCCTTGATGACCTGGTGGCCGCGATGGGCGTGCAGAGCGGGGTGTCCAAGTCCGAGGTCTCTCGGATCTGCGCCGGTCTGGATAAGGAGATCGACGCTTTTCGCACCCGCAGCCTGGCCCACACGCAGTTTCCGGACGTGTTCTGCGATGCGACCCTCTGGCAAGGTCCGCATTGAGGCGCACGTCGTCTCTCAGGCCCTCGTGGTCGCCGCCGGTGTCTCGATCGACGGGACCCGCGAAGTGTTGGGCACCGCGGTCGGGGACAGCGAGTCCTACGAGTTCTGGCGGGAGTTCCTCGCCTCGGTGAAGGACCGCGGCCTCTCGGGTGTGCATCTGGTGATCTCTGATGTCCGCGCAGGTTTGAAAGCTGCGGTGGCACAGCAATTCGCCGGGTCGTCCTGGCAACGCTGCCGGGTACATTTCATGCGTAACCTGCACGCCGCGGTGGCGGCCAAGCACGCCCCGGCGGTCACCGCGGCGGTCAAGACGATCTTCGCTCACACCGACGCGGGCGAGGTCGCCGCGCAGTGGGATCGGGTCGCCGACACCTTGGCTGCCAGCTTCCCGAAAGTCGTGGCAATGATGGCTGAGGCCAAGACCGATGTTCTGGCGTTCACCGTGTTCCCGAAGGCGCATTGGCAGAAGATCTGGTCGAACAACCCCATCGAACGGTTGAATAAGGAGATCAAGCGCCGCGCTGATGTCGTGGAGATCTTCCCGAACCCGGCAGCGTTCCTGCGACTGCCCACCGCCGTGGTCATCAAATCCCACGACGAATGGCAGGTCACCCGCCGCTACCTCTCCGACGTCTCCATGGACGAACTACGGGCGGTCATCGAGAAGAAGAACGCCGCGACAGCGCTTGCTAGACAACACCAAATCACCTAGCGTTCAACATGACTCGTAGATCGCTACGCGTGAACCACGCCAGATTCGAAGTCCACCACTCCCCGGAACGCTATCAACGCGGCACCAACGAGAACACCAATGGGCTTTTACAGCAGTACTTTCCGAAGGGCACCGACCTATCTCGATGGACCGCAGAGGACATTGAAGCCGTGGCTCACACCCTCAACACCAAACCCCGCAAGACACTCGGCTTGAGAACTCCCGCGGAGGCCTTCAACGACCAGCTACTCTTACTCCAACAAACCGGTGTTGCGACAACAGATTGAATCCGCCCTGCGTGCCGTGATCGGCGTGTTGAATCGTTCAACCACTTCGGTTTCGGCTTTCGATGTCCATGTTGACCGCATTGTTGACCAATGCTGTGTCCGCGGTAGTTGAGAAGTTGCGGGCCACGATGATCCGGGAGAGGCAGTCCAGGATCGCGCAGCAGTACACCCTGGACTCATTCAGCGGGAACGCACCAGGACCACTTGGGGCGGCGTTACGACGGTTCCGGAGCCGTCGGCTGCTCAGGGGCCCGCCCAAAGCTGTGCACGACGATCCACCCACGCCAGGCCGCGACGCAGCCGGCGGCAGTCGAGTCGGGCTGCCCCGATGGCGGTACGAAGTGGCGCTTCGGTGCTATATCGAGTCCTTGAATTCGATGTGGAGTTGTGGGAGAAATTCGGCGAGATGGTTCATCTCAGTGGCGCAGTGGCTGATCATGTCCGTCGCGAGGTTGTCGCCAATGAGTTTGCCTGCTGCGATTGGTGCGACCCGGCGGGCCAAGGTCCGACCGAGGCCCGAATTCAGCGCTTTGGCGCTGATTCCGGAGGGTAGTGCCCGAGCCGGGAGATCCAGCACCGCGGGATCGTTCAGGAAGAAGCGTGAGCGCATTTCCGCACCGCCGTCGGTTGGCCGGACTTGATGCACGAGCCACCCGACTGCCAAGGGCAGGCTACTGAGACCGACGCGCGCGCAGATGTGCGTAGTCCCGGCCGCCGACGAGAAACCCAGACGCTCCGGGTCGAGGAATCGGATTGCCAATGTCTGCCGCCGGCCTCCGATGTACTCATCGACGTAGGACACGTTGCCGACGTAGCGTTGCCTGTCCGTCAGCGTGGGGTCCGCACTGCGATCCTGGCCGAGAGCGCTGAACTGGTGCGCCTCAGGGTGCCAAAGTTTGTAGCGTTGCGTCTCGCGGCCGTGCCAACCGAACCACCAATCCCACATCGCGGCAGTGATATTCGGCATATGGGTGTGAACATTGATCTGGACCACACCGTTGCCGAGTCTGGTCCATCCGGTCTCCATGTTCTCGTATCCGGGCCGCGTCAGTCGGTCGGCGACCTCGTTCACTCCGTAGCCGAACTCGCTCGGGTACTTCCCGGCCACCAAGGCGTGTACGACGTGTTCCTGAATGGGGCGCGCGACCGGGCGGAAGTACTTCGCGTAAGGCTTTGCCTCGTCGGATGATCGAAATCCTAGATAGCGCGGTTCTTTGCCGTAGGCGTCGGGGAAGGGCTCCCGGTCTGCCTGGCTTATCTCATACCGCATGATTGCCTTTCCTTTGTGGCGCGGTCGTTGGCACCGGATCGTTCATCGGCCTGTAGGGAGTACGTGCGGTCGTCGGACGATAACCGCCCCTTCGCTTTATAGTATGGGTGGCGCCAACCCGGTTCGGCGGCGCCGGCGGAACCGCCCCGGTATGTCCGGAGTGATGTGCCCGGGTTACTCAGGGTCGGTTTGCTTGACTCGGCGCGTGCGGCCATCAGTGGCCTGCCGGACGGGAAGCAAGGTGTACTGCGCGGTCGTGCTGGACACGTTCTTAAGGCGGGTGGTCGATCGACACCAGTCAGACTGCGGTGCTGTTCAACAACGCCCTTGCAACGGCCATCGCCAACCGCGACCCGCAATCGGGCGGGACCATCCATTCCGATCACGGAGTGCCGATTCTCCGCGTAGATGTCACACCTCGTCGACTACGCCGCCATCTGCGGGCCCGGTGCTTGCTGGAGTTGCGGAAAAACCGAACCTCGCCGAGATTCCGGCAATGGCGATGTCCAACTGCCGTTCAAAGGCGTCGTCGGTGAAAGGGTCCACGGCCGAGGAGACGAGCGCTCGAAGGCCATCATTTCTCTGTGCCGTGGAAGCAGTCAGGAAAGCGCGTGCGCGCGCGGACCATCCACCGCCCGCAGCTGAGGCTCGCTTCTCGCGCTGCGAATCAACCGCATTGCCCACCGCCAACATGGTTACGGTGGACCAGGCAGTCTGTGCTTGCGCTGGATCGAAATCCTGTCCGAGCAGTACCTCGACACCGTCGGATATCCACGCCAGTCGGGTGTCGTCATCGAGCGCGCCGACCAGCATGTGCTCCAGTAGCGACGGATGGCGCGCGCACATTCTCCGGATGAACCAGGCACAGCGACGTAGATAGTGCGCCCAGTGCTCGCCCTCAACGTGAACCGGCGGCGCAGCTTCGGCCAGAATGTACTCGGCCGCGAGGGTTCGTAACTCTTGCTGGCCGCGGACATGGTGATAGAGGCCGGGCACACTCATCCCCAGCGCATCGGCAACTGAACGCATGGTGGCGCGGTCGGGTCCCTGCGCGATCACCACCGCGGCAATGACGTCGCGGTCGATCTTGGGCGGACGGCCGGCCTTTCGACTCTCGGACATAGTGACACGACTTTAAGCGGCCGCTCGCGGTCGTCCTGCCGTCGCGAGCTTGACGGTGCAATTTTGATAACGATAATGATTATCTATGCGAGCTACACGCAGGTCTGCGGTCACTCGTCTGGGCATCGCCTCGGCCTTGACGCCCTGTGCGCTCTCGGTTGGTTTGCTGACGTGCGGTCCTTGCGCGGCCGACAGCCGCGACCCGGGATCGCCGTCGTCGGCAACCTCGTCTGACGCTGCCCCCGGAGGTGGCACCTCGACTAGCGCGAGTGACACCACATCCAAACGATCGACGTCATCTGGCCGGTCCACGGTGCGGGTAAACGGCCGGGGCGAATCGGCCAGCGCAGACGCGCCGCCCGAGGGCGGGTCGTCGGCGTCCTCGCCGTCAAGGAGCGAGGCGACCCCTCGTCGACGTGACCGCAGAACTGCCGCCGACGGTGACCGAGGGCGAGCCGGCGGGGGAGACGCAGGGGTATGGGGGAAGGTCACGGCGCTGCCACGGAAGACACTCGCAACCGACATCCACCCGGGCGATGTGCCTGGCGTGACTATCGATCGAATGACGCACCCCAACGAAGGTTCCGAAGTCCTCGGCAACTCTCCGGATGTGCCGGAAGAGGTACCGGCGGAGGAGCCCGCCCCGCGTACACGTGCGTCTTCCGGCCGCGGTTTTGAGTCGACACGCCGACCGCGAGTCGAGCTGGATGGGGCTGTAGACGTTGCTTCATCGACAGTGAGCGACGGGCATGCACGGGCCAGGCTCACGGCAGCCGAGCCGGTCTCATCTGTCGAAAGTCGTTTGGCAGCACCGTCGACTCTGATTGTTCTTGGCACCGCGCAGGCATCGGCTCCAGACATCGCCGATGTTGCCGCAGCCACGACAACACCTACGCCGGATACCGTGATCACCGTTGCGGCGCCAGCGCCACGTAAGACGCTTGCTTTAGCAGTGCATCGTGTCATCACCGTCGCGCTGACCCTTGTCCAAGCGCTGACAGAGGCGGCAGGCCGGTTTGTTGATGGACTTCTCGGCATCGCAATGCCGTCGAGATCGCCGATCGCCGGGATCGGGAATCCGGTGATTCCAACCTTCACAGGGCCTGATGGCAAGGTGTATGGGGGGCCGGACCCGTTCATCACCTACAACGACGGAATGTACTACGCCACCTACACATCGTGGGATCACATCGAAATCAGGTCGGCGCCCTCGTTGGCACTGCTGTCGATCGCCGAACCTCACATCGTTTTCCCCTCGTCCAACACGGCACCTCCGGCGGAGCAGGCTGCCAATGTCTGGGCCCCTGAACTACATCTTCTCGACGGGCCGAACGGAAAACGGTGGTACCTCTACTACAGCGCGGAGTCGAAGAATTCGGTGTTCTTCACCGGTCATCGAATGTTCGTTTTGGAGAGTCAGGGCGATAGCCCCACCGGGCCTTACGCCCCGGCCGGTGTCATGCTGGATACCCACACGTCGGGAATGACCATCGATGGCACTGTCTACCAGGCGCCCGATGGCCGCCAGTATCTATTCTTCGGCGCTACCCCCCAAGGTGGCTTCGGAACGGAGAACATCTACGTCCAGGAATTGGAGAACCCTTGGACCACCAAGGGAGACCCGGTTCTCGTCGCCACACCGACTTACGGCTGGGAACAGCGTGGATCTGCGATCAATGAGGCACCCCAGATCCTGGTCAACGGGGACCGCCTCAATGTCGTCTACTCGGCGGGTGCTTACTTTTTCCCCGCCGGTTACTCGCTTGGGTTGGTGAGTGTGCCGCTCGCGGCAGATCTTCTCGACGCACAGACATGGGTCGGAGCCAAACGCCCGCAGCCGCTCTTCACCACGAACCTGGCGGCTGGTGTCTGGGCCCCCGGCCACAACAGCTTCTTCAGCTCGCCTGATGGCACGCAAACCTGGTTCGTGTACCACGCCTACTCGGTGCCGTTCCAGGGCCTGCTCGCCGGTCAGTACCTGTTCGGCGCGTCCGCCAGCGAGTATCGGACGGCGAGGATCCAGCAGGTCCAATTCGCTCAAGACGGAACCCCGGTGCTCGGGGTCCCTGACTCGCTCAGCAACCAGGTGGTGGCACCCGCAGGCGATCCGGGCCTGACTGTCCAGATCGAAGGCCTCCACGTCACCACCACGCGCGCTCTCACGACCTCCCTGGTCTCGAAGTCATTGGTTGGCCAGACCGGGACCCGCATCCTGCTCTCTCCCGGCGGATCGGCGACGTTCACGGTGACCGTCCCGCCCGGGGAATATGACGTGTATCTACGTCAGCGGCCGACACGCTATTCAGACGCATTCAAGGTAACTCTTGGCGGCGGAGCGCCCATATCGAGTTCTTCTGGAGTCGTCGGTGTCGGTCTCGGATCGGTCTCTACAGACAGTGGGAGTGTCGACATCACCTTGACCGCGAGGAATTTGGCCATCGTGGATCTGGATGAGGTTATCCTCGTTCGCCGGTGACGGGAATCTCCGAATCCGGTCAGCAGTTGCACGGCTCGATGTCACCAGAGATAGGGCACGATGCGGTAGTGAACCGTGCGGGTGTACTCGTCGTAGCCGGCCAACTTGGCACGCAGCAGGGATTCCTCATCGAGGATCCGCACCACCAGGATCGGCACCGCCAGGGCCGTGACCAGCACATCCCAGTAGGAGTCCAGGGCCAGCGGGGTGCCGAACATCATGATCAGTGCTCCCGAGTACATGGGATGGCGCACCGCCCCGTACAGGCCCGTCGAGACCAGTGGCTGCTCCTCCTCGACCCGGATGCTCGCCCCGGCGAAGTTGTTCTGCAGCACGACCGCCTGGGCCAGCACCAGTCCCACCACCACCAGAACATTGCCCAGGATGACGACCGCCGTCGGTACATGCGACCAGCCGAACCGGTGATCCAGCGCGCTCACCACCGTCATCACCACGACGGACGTGGCGAGTCCCCGATACCGAGTCCACCCGGAATTAGAGTCGGGTTTGTTTGATCCAGATTCAGTTGATCTCGCTGGCCATGGGGGTGTGGGTGCACCCGCAGACGGCAGCGTACTCGGCCGGCGTTCGGTAGCCCAGCGATGAGTGGCGGTGTCGGTGGTTGTGCTCCTCCTTGAAGTCGCCGATGACCACGCGGGCCTCGAGTAGGGTGTTCCAGTGGTTGCGGTTGAGGCACTCCTTCCGTGGTGCCGGTAGTTGAACGATTCGATGTGCCCGTTATTCCACGGCGTCCCGGGCGGGATGTAGGACATTCCTACTCTTTGATCGCAGAACTGTTGCAGGGCTTGGGAAATGAACTCCGGGCCATTGTCCATCCGCATCACCTTCGGCGGGCCGCCGGCAGCGACGAACACCTACTCCAGCTCGTCGACGAGATCCTCGCCGGTGATTGAGCGTTCCGCGAGGTTCAGCATCGAGACCCGGGTGTGCTCGTCAAGCATTGACGCGATCTTGATGGCCTTGCCGTCGATGGTGGAGTCGAACTGGAAGTCGATCGCCCACACCACATTCGGGGCATCCGCTTCGATCGGCGGGGGTCTGCGACAGAGGCAGGCGGCGGTGGGTCGAGCGGGCCAGCCCAACGGCTTTGCACGCCAACCGCTCCGACATGCCCAAGAGGTTCCTTGAGCATGTCGACGGCGCGGCGCTTGGCAGCTGGGCCAAGAATTTTCCCTTGGCGACCTCCCGCAGTGCGTCCTTGACCAGCTCGGCCTCAGCCAGAAGTCGTTTGAGCCGGGCGTTCTGCTCGCGCAACTCTTTGAGTTCCTTGGCGGCATCGGTGTCCATGTCACCGTAGGCGCGGCGCCAGTTGTACAACGTCGCAGCAGAGACCCCGAGTTCGGCGGCGACTTCCTCGCCGGTCTTGCCCTCCGCGGTCAGCTCGTCCGCGCGGCGCAACTTGCGCACAATGTCCTCAGCAGAATGCCGCTTCCGACCAGCCATACGTTCATCGTCCCTTCACGCCCGACATCGGGCTACAGGACTCTAGAACTGGCTGGACTCATCCAGCGGGAACACGCCACTCGGTTTCAGGTTAGTAGCCGCAATCCAAATGAGAAGGTCAGGTCAAACCATCACGTATCGGTGCAGCAGAGTCCACGATATAGGTAGAGATAACGCGGGCGCGGTGTTCACTAGGTAAGCGGTCCGAGTGATCATCGCGTACTCGCGAGCGCAGAGTCCCTTTGGACTGTCGGTCCGCCATGGCTCCTCGCTGCTTGAGTTCAGGAACTACCAGGGTCGCGAAATCGTCGAGAGTTCCGGGGCTGATTAGCGGATTAATCAGGTAGCCGTCGAGTTCGGAGGCCGTCGCATGCGCGACAATGCTGTCAGCGACAGTAGCTGCGTCGCCAATAAACAAAAGATCTTTACCGCGAACAAGATTGCTGAACCTGCGCTTGACGTCACCGGCTGTCAACGGAGGGCTTCCTGGCCCTGCTGAATGTACATAAGAAGTCAAGCCATTGGATTCCGTGGTCAATGGCTCGTCGTCCCGGTAGCCGCTCAGATCGATGCCAGTGTCCCCGGCGTAGGACACCAGCTGCGCCTCGAGGTGGTAAGAGGACTGAAGATCGTCGAATTTACTGAGTGCCTCACCAGTGGTGCCGGCGACCACAACTTTAGCCAAAGCAAGCGCCTTGATATCTTCTGCGCGGCGGCCGGCACGGACTGCACGCTCCCGGATATCACGCACTCCAGTGCGGATCTCTTCGGGATCTGACTTGGGCAGCAGGACCACCTCGGCGTGCTCGGCGGCAAACTGCCTACCCCGAGGGGACCATCCGGCCTGGAACAGCGTCGGCGTGCGTTGTCTTGACGGTGAGGTCAGTCCAGGACCTGCTACCGAAAAGTGTTCTCCCTGATGGTTGATTGGCCGTACGCTGCCCGGACGGGCATAGACCCCTGACGACTTATTCGCGACCACCGCGTCGTCGTCCCAGCTGGCCTCCCACAACTTGTAGGTGACGTCCAGGAATTCATCGGCACGGGCGTAGCGATCACCGTGTCGATGTTGCTGATCAAACCCGAAGTTGCGTGCCGCACTGTCCAGATAGGACGTCACTATGTTCCACCCGATTCGACCGTCGGTGATGTGGTCGAGGGTGCCGAAACGCCTAGCAAGAGAAAAAGGATGCTCGTAAGTGGTGGAGGCCGTGATCACAAATGACAGGGAGCGGGCCACCTCGGCAAGTGCGGGGACATATATAAACGGATCGTTGGCTGGCGCTTCGACTGCCCATCGTACGGCGGCATCCGAGGAATGACAGTAGACGTCATACAAACCGAGTACGTCAGCGAAGAATAATGCGTCTAGACCTGCCTCCTCGGCGGTCAGAGCGGTGTGGCGCCAACGCTCCAACCCATTCACGCCAAGGCGGTCATCAAGTGGATGCGTCCACAAGCCTGGTGCGCCACCGCACCCAACGCTGGCTTGCTCGTAGAGCGCGAAGAACAGGGGTTGGCTCAATTTCTATCCTCAGTCTTTACTGCTTCGTCAACGACCGACGCAAATGGATCTGAACGCGTACGCAGGAACATGTAGTAGTAGCCGTAGCACAGCAGTACGAACGGAACACCGAATATCAGCGCTGAAACTTGATTTGAATCGAAAGCCACGGCGATCAGAGAAATAGCAAGCACCACTATCGCAATAGCCGGCACCCACGGGTGTCCGGGAGTGCGGTAATGCAGCGAATTGAGGTCGACACCTGCCTGCACGATCTGGCGCCTGTTCAGGATCTGCGCGTATGCGATTACCGCCCAGACCGCGACCACCGCGAATCCAGCGACTGAGACTAGTGCTAGATAAACGGCATCCGGTGATGCCACGCTTGATATCAGCGACACCAAGCCTGCAGCCAGGCTTACCGCAAGCGCAACGAGTGGAACGCCGCGACGGGTGACACGGCCGAGAACGGGGTGGACCTGCCCTGCCTGTGCAAGAGAGAACAGCAAGCGCGAGCAAGCATAGAGCCCGCTGTTGCCGGCCGAAAGCAGCGCGACCACCACCACGACCGCGATGATATCCGCCGCGTATGGGATTCCCACAAGATGGAAGACGCTGACGAACGGGCTTGCCTCAACCGAGTCATCATCACCCCAGGTTGAGTTCCACGGCACGAGGGCGGCGATCACAAAGATTGCGCCGACGAAGAAGAGCACCAACCGGATCAAGGTTACTCGCAGCGCCTTCGGGATGACTGTGTGCGGATCCTTGGTCTCACCAGCGGCGATTGCGATCAACTCCGTTCCAGAAAATGCGTAGATCACGGCAAGGATGGCGGACAAGACGCCTGATATACCGTTGGGGAAATAGCCCTGACTGGTGTGGAAATTCGACAGCAGAGGCGCATGTCCGTCAGATGCATGGAAACCGAGGATCACCGCGAACCCGGTGACGATGACGATGACGATGGCAGCAACCTTAATTCCGGACAGCCAGAACTCGGCTTCACCAAACCCACGCACTGAGATCGCGTTTAACAAGAATAGTCCGATCGCGAAAACAGCGCACCACACCCATACCGGGACGCTGGGGAACCAGCGCTGCATAAGCAGACCGCTCGCTGTGAACTCGGACCCCAGCGCCGCTACCCAGCACAGCCAGTACAACCATGCGGTGATGAATCCTGCCGCAGGACCAATTGCCTTGTGGGCGTACACCTGAAAGCCGCCGGACACCGGATACTGGACCGCCAGTTCACCCAAGCAGGCCACGACAAGCCACGCCACCAACGCCCCAACTAGATAAGCCAAGACCGCTCCTAACGGACCTGCTTGATGGATGGTGTAGCCCGAGCTTATGAACAAGCCGGACCCGATCACCCCGCCTAACGCGATCATCACAAGGTGCCTCGCCTGCAATGAGCGATGCACACTGCCCTCATGTGCGCCAACTGCGGACTCATCGATGTGTGCGCGTTGGGTCACATCACTCATTGGCGATCCCCCTAAGTTGCGTCCGCAGCCAAGTCCACGGATTCGAACAACTTTAGCAACGTGACAAAAGGTACGGATCCGATGTTTACGCCCCGCTCACCGCTGGCCGACTCCCAAGGCGGGCTCCTGCGAACCGCCATTTTCTACGGCAATCGACGACCGCATGAGGTCGGTCCAGCCCACCACTCAAAGGCAGTCCTTCCCTGCCAGCAAGCTTCAAGACGATTGCTGGGTGCTGGCAACAGTGCCCGGACTTCGAGACACATCATTGCGATCGCAACAGGCCTCCAGTAGGAAATGCCGAAGATTGCATGCGACTGGATCCAGTCCCGGATTTGCTACCAAAGCACGGTGGTAGCAGTGGCACCGATTCCACGTCCGTGACGATTGGCCAGGCCTCGGTTGCAGCGGGTTGCCCCACAGTCGGCTTCCTCTGGCGCTCAAAGGGATTACAACCAAGGTGAGAAAAATGTCTGCTCGAACGTGCGAGTAGCCTGCCGAATGACCCAAGTGACTGATCGACTCGACTTCGAAATGTCAACGTCGGCTGAATCTGACGGGTCTGCTGAATGAAGCCTCCCGCGTTTGATGCGCACTTCTCTTCTTGGGAAGGTGGGTATCGTGGCGAGCAAGTACGACCCGGGCCAGGGCTGTGCGTCTGGTGCTGGATCACCGTGAGGACTATCCGAGCGAGTGGGCGGCGATCACCGCGGTGTCCAAGCGGTTGGGCATGACCGCGGGGGCCTTGCCCCTATGTAGTGGGCACGGGATTTGTGGTTACGCGGCTTGTGGCAGGGTAGCGGTTGTGTGGTGGTGTTCGTAGGTCGCCGGGCTGGAATAGGCGCATCGGGAATGCCGTCGTCGGATGTTGTAGCCGACCAGCCAACGGAATACTTCGCGGCGGCAGGTGGCAGCGTCGGGCCAGTGGCTGAGGTCCTGCAGGATCTCGCGTTTGAGGGAGGCGTTGAACGATTCGGCCAGGGCGTTGTCAGCGCTCGACCCCACCCCACCCATAGACTGGATGACGCCCAGATCCTCGCAGAGTGTAGCGAAATCCATTGCGTTGTAATGACTTCCATGGTCGGTGTGGAGCACTGCGCCGGTCAGTGAGCCGCGCAGCGCATCAGCGGCTTTGAGGGCATCTTCGACCAGTTCGGTGCGCATATGCTCGGCGATCGCCCACCCTGTCACCCGTTCGGAGAAGCAGTCGATCACCGTCAACAGATACAGATTCGCCCCGGTCTCCAACGGCAAGTAGGTGATGTCTCCGACGTACTTGTCGTTGGGTGCCGCTGCGGTGAAATCCCGATGCAGCAGGTGTGGGACTTTCTGTGTGCCGGATCGGCCACGGTGGTCTTCACCCGGCGTCGGCGGCGGTAGCCGGTGATCTTGGCGCTGCGCATCACCCGTGCTATCCGCTTGCGGTTGACCCGCTCACCGTCTGGCACGCCGTCGTTGAGTTCAGCGGTGATCTTCGGTGCCCCGTAAGTGTTGTCCGCGTCGTGCACAATGCGGATACGGGCCTCCAGCGCTTCGTCGGAGGCCTTGCGGGCGGCACGACCGTCCGGCTGCCGACAGCCAGGCGTAGAACGACGAACGCGGCGACCTCGACGATTGCGCACAGCCACTTCACCTCAAAGGTGTGCAGGTGGTCGGCGACGAACTGGAAGCGGCTCATCAGTTCGTCTTCCCGGCGAAATATTTGGCCGCCGACCGCAAAATGTCGCGCTCGGTGGACAACCGGCCTCGGTTGCGCGTAACGCCTTGTTCTCGGCCCGGAGCCGGGCCAACTCCGGTTCCGGGGTCTCGCCGCCGTGGGCCGGCGCTGTTGGTGCCGAGGGGTTGCGGTGCCGGATTGGCACCCCAGCCGCCTTACACCACGCCGAGAGCGTCACCCCGCTGACAGCGAGTTCCTGGGCGATCTGGGTGATCGTCGCACCGGCAGTGTCCCGGTACAGCGCTACCGCGTCCCGCTTGCACTCGTCCGGGTAATTTTTCCTTGCCATCGTGATGGATCATCTCGCTTCCCCCGCCAATCTTGCGGTATTCAGCGTGTCCAACACACGGGGTCAAGGCCCGTGTTACTGCGGGATTGTAAGCGAATATCGATTCCCCCCGCACTAACGCGTCAGTCCGTATATGTGATGGTCATACAGATTGTGCGTCAGAGTGAAACACTCGTGAGGGTTCTACAGCCGATGGATGGCTGGAAACAGGGCTGGGGGTCTGTCGATGATGGCGAATACGGTGCTCTGTGATGTGCAGGTGACACCCGATGGTGCTGTTGTGGTGATCGAGGATGTCGGCGCTCGTGGCGTGCCGGGCATCTTCGCGCACGAGGCGATGGGCTGTGTCGTGACTCCGCCGCGGCCTGTGCACGCGATCTGGGTGCGCACGATGAGCATGTTCGACGGTGAGCTTCTCGGTCACCAGGTTCGGGTGCGGGTCCTGGTCGGCACCGACACCCGAGGACTTGGAAGGCCGGTGTACCAAGGCGAGTTAACCGTTGCCAGTGGGGTTTTGGCGATCGGTGAGGCCCGCAACCCGGATCGCCAGCTGTTGTTCGGAATTCCCACCACACTGCGGGTCACGGTGCTGGTGGAGACCGCCGATGAGGTGATCCACTTCAGCGATCCGCCGGCGGACTACCCGGTCTCGGGTCCCACCGATGTCACAGTGCTCATCGAGGACAATCCCGGCTTCACCCACGCGGTGAGCAACACCGTCCTGCGCCGGCGGTGGTGGCTTCGATGGCCGGTAATTCGCCGCAAACTCCACCGCAGCTCCCGGCCACCGCTGCCCCTTCGACGAAAGGACCGTGGTGCGCATTCAGATATCACCACTGTGCGTGCGCTCGGAGGATGACTCAGGGCTCAAATGCGGGGGCTTCAATTCTACAGGACACTCCGGACTTCAACCGGGATAAACTTGTCCTCGACCAGGTCATTGGGGTGTTTACTGACAGTTCATACGGTTACGATGTGGATATCACGAACTGTGACAATCCTGCCGCTGGCTGGTAGTGGTCTTGAAAGCAGGCTGGAGCCCACCACGAACTTTCTGGGAAGACATCGACAGGGACATATTTGTTGCGACGCGTTGACTAGTCGGATGCGGTGTTGATGCGCAAGCCGTTGACGATATCGGGTTCGATGGCGATGACGGTGTCGGCGTGGTTGACCCACGGGTGCAGGCGTTGTTCGTAGTGGGCGATCTCAGCAGGGTCGGTCACGGTGTGGGCGCGGCCGACGACGACCACGCTCCACCCGGTGCGGGTGCAGTGGTCCACAGAGTCCGCTTCGTAGGCGACGATGAGCGAATCGCTTGCCGATACAGCCTGGGAGATCGTTGAGGACAGGCGGGTACGGATGATGATCCGGTCGCGGTCGAAGAGATGGTTGACTGGCCGGATCGCGGGCAGGGCGTTGAGGGTGAACACCACTCGGCCGTAGTCGGTACTGGCCAACAGCTCAAGTGCCTCGGTGCGATCAAGGGCCTGGGCGCCGGCGGGCAGCCGGGCCAGGCCCAAGCCCCCGTCATAAGCCGGCTCCGAGGTACCGCCAGTACTTTTCATTCGCCCGATCTTCCGGCTGCCGGGCGAGCATTGCTAGGGACGTTGTACCCCAGTTCAGCGGTCACTTGACGACAACAAACGCCGGTTATCGTCGGCGCTGTCGTGGCGGTGTGCCTGAAAATTTACGTGTGCGCATCGGTAAATGTTTGCTGAGAAGTGTTCGTCATTAATAAACGCATGGCCCGCGCGGTGTGGCGGGGAGTCGTATTTTTCCTGCTAAATAGCCTAGTTATGCAACTTTTGCGCGAGCGTAAATATTGTTGAGTGATCGTCAAGCGGCTCGATAGTGTTAGCTATACACTTGGCTGGTGGTGCTCAGCAGTTCTGATTCGTGTGCGGGGCCGTCGATTCCTTTCGACGATCCACGGGGGTCGGCGCTGTCGAACATGATTGCTCGGTGGTGGCGCACCCCGGTCGATTACGGCACCCAGGTCGCATTCTTCGCCACGCGCGGACTTTTGTGGGCCAACCAGCTGCTCTTCGGTGCTGGTTTGGCGATGGTCGCGGTCATCGCCACCATCATGCAATTCTCTCCGGCCGGTCCGGGCACGCCGACCGCGCGCCTGCTCGCGGGCGCCGTTGCCTTCGGGGCCCTGGGGTGGGCGCTGCGCTGGTGGCTGGGTGGATGGCCGACAAGAAGCACCTCGCGGGTGTTCATCGCTTCTGTGGACGCCGCGATTGTCTTGGTCATGCTGATCAACACGAACACCTCGGTCGTGGGATTCGGGCCGACGGTCCTGGTCCTACTGTCGTTCTACCTTGTCTTCTACGAGGACGCGAAAGTCCTTTTGCTGCATTCTGTCTGGATTACCATCGTGGTCTTGTTGCTGGCTCTCAATACCGTCCACGACACCGGAGGCGATATCGCGCTGGGCGCGGTGAAACTGATCGTCGGGGCCAGCCTGGCGTTCGCCCCGCTCGCCATCCAACTCGGTATCTGGATACTGCAAAACGAGGCCAATGAGTCGCTGCGCGATCCGCTCACCGGCTTGCTAAACCGCCGCGGCGTTCGGCTGTATGTGCGAAATCTTCTGGCGGGCAGAGCATTCGGCGCTGACCACGTCGTGGTCATCCTCGCTGATCTGGACCGCTTCAAAGACATCAACGACGCGCACGGACACGGCGTCGGAGATGAGGTGCTGATACGCACCGCGCGGCGCATCGCGGCGGCAGTGGGCGCGCACTCCGTCGTCGCCCGGGTGGGGGGCGAAGAGTTCATCATCATCGCGGTGGTACCCCCCAACGGCTGCGCGGGGGCCGCCGAGCGGGTATGTGCGGCGCTCTGCTCACCGGATGATTCCATACCAGTCACCGCCAGCATCGGAGCGACCAGCGTGCCGATCGCAACACTCTGCTCAGACACCGCGAACGCAGCCCAGATGTGGGAAAGCCTGCTCGATCGTGCCGATCAGGCGATGTTTGAAGCCAAGCGCATCGGCGGCAACCAGTCGATATACGTACCGACTGCTGGCGGCCGCTAATGGCGGCCCCGCACCCGCCGCCCAACCGGTTCCACCGACGGTGATCTAGCGCTGTGTCGCGTTATCGGTTGCGTGCTGCGGTTTCACCGTGTGGGCAGCGGCAGCCGAATACTTGGCGCGCAGGATGCCGTGGAGGTGCTAGGCGATCGCCCGATCGCCGTACCTGCCACACTTTGGTGGCATGGGGACGTGGACTTCTCAACGCTCCACCCCACATCACGGTGGTATCGCAGAAGCGAGACGGGCTCTCAGCTGGGTTGCCATCTCAGACGTGTTGCCAACGCCCGACCCTGGACAAACGACTGACGTCTCATTCAGCCAATGCGTGTGGTGGCTGCGCGCGGTACATTTTGATCGTGACGGATAGTGTCTCGGACTTCATGATCGGGCAGCGGGTCCTGGTTTACCCTGGCACGAGCGAAGAACGCGGCGGCACCGTTGTTGAGGATTTCGGTGACAGCGCCGGGGTGGCCGTCACGATCGGTGAGGATCTCATCGTGGCGCCCAGCCGCCGTTGGGCGATCACCCTCGATGACGGCGTCCTGGTCTTCCTTGACAGCGTCGACCTGGCAAGCGCCTAAGCGCACCACCGTGACGTGCACATCCTCCCCGAGCCCACGCGGCCGTGCTCACCCGCGCAGCGGAGTCTCAACCAGCAAGCCTAGGGAGTAACACCCACCGAACAGCAGCGCTCTGTGGTCCGTGACTCGGTGCAGCGTGACAGGCAGTACTCTCGTGGTAGAGGCAGCGTCGAGGATTTTTCGTACTGGCCGGTCATCGCGATGACCGGCCAGTACAGAATCCCGGCACGGTACGCCCGCAGGCATTGCCCTGCGTTAGGGTGTTGCCTGGTTGAGTTGCCCGTGGTCTGGGGTTGTGCACTCGATGAACAGCTGGTGGTGTCCAGTGGTTTGCCCGAGATCGGGGATACCCGGGATCTGGGCCGCCAGTTACCGTTCGGGTTACCCAAGACCGTGCGGCCAGGTTACTTTCTCGGCAACCACCTCGAAGTCATTGACTTCACCGACGCGCCGGGCATGAACGATCCGGTCTGAGGTCCCACCGCAGTCACTGTGTTGCTGCGTGCAGATCACGGCTTCGCTCAAGCCTGGCCAACACCGTGGTGGACGCTCGGGGCCGGCATGGATGGTTGGGCACCCGCCGCCAATTCGGTTGAGCAGCCGTGTCTGGTTTGGTAGTGAACCGAGAACAATCAGATCGTGTCTCACGTGCCTGGAGCGCGAATTAGTAAGTGCCCATGCCATGTTCGGTGACGGGGGTTTTGGATCGATGGTGGTGGCCTCTGCATCGGCGGGTAGCGCCGGGCCCGGGCATTTGTGATGCGAATCACGTGGGTGGCGAGGGGATTGCGGTGCCAGGTGTGAGCTAATGGGACGACTCGGCGGCCGGTTTCTCCCCCGTCCCTTTGTCTACCCACCCCCCGGGTAGACACCTAACGATCTCCCCCGATCGGGGACGGCGCGGCGGCCGCCGAGCCCCTCATTCGCGGAAGCGCATCGGATTCCACAACCAGTTTGTCACCGCACATCCACACCCGGTGCTCCAGTCGCTTTTGGTGGTCGCGTGTGTGGCGGTGAGCGTGCGCAGATGACGACGGCATCAAATGCTGCTCGTCGACGTGGCGTGGTGGGTGATTGATAATCAGTCCAATATCTGTAACTGTGCCTACTTTTCGGTATTTCCAGTGGTTTTCGGTGGAAATGATGAAGTCGTACCTGGCGGGGGTGCTGCCCCCGGCGGAGATCTTCCAGAGCGTTGCTGTAAGCGAGGTCACGGTGGGTGGGGCGTTCGCTTCCCGAGTGCACCTTGCAGATGCTCGTCTTAGCTGACGGGCCGGGGATCTGATGGGGGTTGTCCGTATGTGCTTCGTCAGGGTTGACGGGCTGATACTCGGTTGAGGCGGTGGGGGTCTGCCGTTGAGAATGGCTGGATGGTGGGCGTGCGGTTTGTGCGGCGTGTGGACGGGTTGACCTAGGAGTTCGTTCGCGATGGGGAGGTGGATGGCTTTCCGTCGTATAAGCGGAGCGACCTCGATGTTTGGTGTCGACGACTCCTAGACTTCGGCTGGGTGGTCTGCAACGAGGCCGCCGAGGTGTCGAGTCGCCCGTTCGGCCATACCGGGTGTGGTGATCTTCCGCCCGAGATTGTGTGGGTGAGTTGCAAGGGTGATCGGTCGTATGTGTATGACCTGGTTCGGGTCGATGTTCAGGCGGCCGCGGGTTGCAAATCTTTATAGAGATGTTTGGTTCTCAGCATTGAGTAGAGGACGTCGCCGCGGCGTCGTGCTAGGCAGATGCGGGCGCCGTTGTGTTTCTTGCCCTCCGCCCTCCGCCCTCTGCGGTCGTAGTAGCTGCGGCTTGTCGGGTCGTGAAGGGCGGCGAAGGCGGACAGGAACAGCGCGCGTTTTAGTTTGTGGTTGCCGGATCGGGCGGGGTACTCGCCGCGTATGGACCTGCCGGAGCGATGGGTGACGGGGCGATCCCGGCGTAGGAGGCCAGGTGGCCGGCCGAGGCGAAGGCCGAGCCGTCGCCGACTTCGAGCAGGATGCGAGCACCGGTCCTGACACCGACGCCGGGCATCGAGGTCATGACCTTGGCAAGGGGGTGGTCGTCGAGTATCGCCTTGATCTCCGCGGCGATCGTTTGTCGCTGCAGCTGAATGATTTTCAGTGAATCGGCACCCCGGATCATGCGAGAGACAGGGGGAAGAAGTCATACCGGCCTGGCGACCGTGGTCGCTGCTCCATGGGCCACGAGAAGGTAACAGTGATGATCGTGGGGGATCTTCTGCCGGGTGACCAGTCGGGGTGGAGTGCGCATCGGTGGTGGCAGGTGGGCTTCGCGTTGATCGTCATGGTGCCGCTCGCCGCGGGTGCCAGCCACGCCGTCACAGCTCCGCATCGGCGGAAGGCCATTGACGTGATCGAACACAAGTAGAAGTGATTCTGGACACGATGAAGAATTCTGGTGATTGTCAACACGATAGATCGCTCAGAGCCTCACGAGTGGGTCTGCCCTGGTGTACTTATGCCGGCGGTCGGATCTGAGACAACTACGCGTTTGCTGCAAGGTCCGACTCCGAGTCAGCGCTCGATCACAGTCACCCGGTGGCGTGATCCTCGGGATACTGCAGGGGGAGTCTATGAGGTGCCTTCATTTCGGACGTGCTCGGTTGTCCATGATTGCCGTGGTAGCCGTCACCATCGCTGTTCTGTTCGTGGGTACGGGCACTTCTCACGCAGGTCTGGACAACGAGTTGAGTCTCGTTGACGGCAAGGACCGGACCCTCACCGTCCAGCAGTGGGACACGTTCCTCAATGGTGTGTTCCCGTTGGACCGCAACCGGCTGACCCGTGAGTGGTTCCATTCGGGTAAGGCCAAGTACATCGTCTCGGGCCCGGGCGCGGATGACTTCGCCGGCACGTTGGAGCTGGGTTACCAGATCGGCTTCCCGTGGTCGCTCGGTGTGGGTATCAACTTCAGCTACACCACGCCGAACATCCTGCTCGACGACGCAAATCTTAACCCCGTCAACGTATCTCTGGGCGCCAACGGAATAAGCGTGGCAGCCAATCCGGCCTTCAACCCGGTACAGGTGGTCACGCCGAACCTGTTCCCGGGTGCGTCGATCAGCGCGGATCTGGGTAACGGCCCGGGTATCCAGGAAGTGGCGACCTTCTCCACTGATGTTTCGGGTGCCAATGGTGCGGTGGCGGTGTCGAATGCGCATGGCACGGTGACCGGTGCTGCCGGTGGTGTGCTGCTGCGTCCGTTCGCTCGGCTGATCGCCAAGGAGGGTGACTCGGTCACCACCTACGGCGAGCCCTGGAACATGAACTGAGGCACAATGATCCGACACCTCCACTACTGACAGATCAAACCTCCTCGATCCCCCCAGAGATATGCGATCACCAGATCGACATGGGCGCGCAGACCGTTGAGCACGCCAGCGTTCGCTGTGGAGACAACTTATCTGCTTGAGGGCGGATCAGCCGGCCTCGGCGGTGCTTTCGTCAAGGAGCGTTTGGTAACGGTGGCAACCGGTTCTCGCTTTATGGAGTCGATCGCCGGTGTAGCGGCGGAGTGCGATCACCATTGCATCGGCCAAGCTTTGACTCACTGACACGATGACATGGAAAATATTGACGCAGAACCGATCACGGTCAGCAAGCCAGTGAATCTCGCCGGAAATGACTGCTACCTTAACGATCAAGGCGAAGTTTCACTGTAGCCAGCGGCAGATGCAAGAACCACGGCCGGTCACACGTCCAAACGACACCCGAGGAGAATGGCCTACCTAAACTGCGAGAGTTCTAGGACCTATCGGCAATGGCAGATAGGCTCGACAAGGTTAGTCGGGGTTAGACAGGCAAACCGAACGGCACCGCTGGGTGATCTGGCCCAAAGTCAGTCGGGCCTGATCACTCAAAACGCATACAGGGTGAGAGCGCGGCAACCCTCGGTCTGCTCTAGCGAACAACAGAGCTCGCCTATAGTGGACCGCGACCCCCAACCCCAGCCAGATGGCCCCTAGACCCCCAAATCGGTCCACTGATACCGGCGTGCTTCACCCGGCTGCAGATTCGGCGGTGCCGGCTGGCCGCGGCAGCCCTGTCTGCACATCCAGACTGTGTACTAGTTAACTGCGGAGGCGAAGTGTGTCAGCCGTTACCCCTACAGCGAACCGCTCTGCGTCGCGCAGACTCTAGGCTCAAAGTGTGCCGCATACATCGATCGACACCCATTGTGCGCGCTGTCTGCAGACAGCCCCGCCGGTGGGCCATCCTGCTGAGCAGTTGTGGACACCACTGGTCATTAACTCGCGGTGGGCCTTCGTCATTGAATGCCCTCAGTGCCAAGAGGATTCGTAGAGTACTCTGGGAAGCCGTCCAAGGTTCGACGCCATCAGGGTCTGCTGCAAGATCAGATGGAGGGCAAATACCTGCCGACTGTGCCCTTCTGACGTGGCGCCCGCCGGATCGCGGCCAGTCCTCCGGCTGGGTCGGCCGCGCCCCAGTCCCTCGCAAATCAGGCATCCTCTCAATCCAAACTACGTAGATCACTTCATGTTTCGGACTTATAGTGAGGAATCCCGACTCATGGTAAGCCGATTGACAAGCCGGCGCGATCCACTCGTACTCACGCTTGGCGTCCGACCACTGTGACAATCGGGCTCAGGTTCGTCGCCGGTTAACTGGAGGTGCGCGGACCGCTGGGCGAACGCTGGCGTTCTGCTGAGAATAAAGCGATCGAGGGGGCTTTCGGGACCTAGGCAGTGCACGCTGCGGTCTGATCAGCCGCCACACGGGACACCTCAACATTCAGACAACCGTGTGGTTGTGGGAAATGCAGCGTTCGTGGAACAGAGCCCGATACAGCCAGCGTGAGACAAATCGCCCCAGAACTCAAGGGGCGGGGCATGGCTGTCAGCCTTTCGTACAGGCCGTCACTTAGTCACCGAATCTGGAACCCAAACGGTGGGTCAGGTCAAGATGTCACCTATTCGTGCAGCAGGCCCGGCTTCATGCCGTCTGAACTCGTCTTTTGCGACGAAGATTAACAAGCATCCGCGACACGCCCGAGTGTTGTCAAAGTAGCCAGGCGTGTCCTGTCAATTTTCGCTGCATCTCGACAGCTGTTGTGATGTCGGTCTATCGAGATGCGGACATGCATCTTCGTTGCCGCAACGAAGATGCACAACTGCGCCGGATTGTTAAACAAGATGCCGAGTTCGATACAAAGGGGTCGTGTTGGGCGTGGCTCTAGTCGGCCATGTCGTCGTCGACGGTGAGATCGAATAGCTCGCGCATGTTGGAGAAAAGGCTGCACCATCGACCTGGTGACGCAGGGCGAGGAATTGTTGTGCGTCTACACTCGCTACGAAGCGCAGGGTGAACGGCATGTAGCGGTGGCTGAACTGGTGAAAGCGCCGGACTGACCACCTGGCTCATCGGTGCGACCGCGCAAGGCTCGTCATGATCAGGGCGGCGGTCGCGCGGAATCCCCTGAGACAGTCCATCGCTACGCCATATGCAGCCGCGTTACACGCCGGCCGAGGTCAACTCCTCGGCGAACAACCGGGCACGCGCAGCCACGTACTCCTCGCTCAACCGCGCAACCAGCTCGGCCGTCGAGACCACGTTTCGGATGGGACCGATGCCTTGTCCGGCACCCCAGATGTCCTTCCACGCTTTGGCGTCGGTGTTTCCGCCGGAGCCGAAATCCATTGTCGACGGATCGGATTCGGGCAGGTTCTCCGGATCCAGCCCCGCTGCCTCGATGGAGCCGCGCAGATAATTGCCGTGCACACCGGTGAAGAGGTTCGAGTACACGATGTCGCTGGCGCCGCTGGTGGTGACCATTTGCTTGTAGGCGTCCTCGGTGCGGGCTTCGGTCGTGGCCAGGAAGGCCGATCCGATGTAGGCGAGATCGGCGCCGGCGGCCTGGGCGGCCAGGATGGATCGGCCGTGGCCGATGGCGCCGGAGAGCAGCAGCGGCCCGTCGAACCACGCGCGGATCTCCTGAACAAGCGCGAACGGCGAGATGGTGCCCGCGTGCCCGCCCGCTCCCGCAGCCACGGCGATCAGGCCGTCAGCGCCCTTCTCGATGGCTTTGCGTGCGAACCTGTCGTTGATGACGTCGTGCAGCACGATGCCACCATAGGAGTGGATGGCGTCGTTGACGTCGGCACGGGCGCCCAGCGACGTGATCACGATGGGGACCTTGAAGTCGATGCACGCCTGCACATCCTCGTCGAGTCGCTCATTGGACTTGTGCACGATCTGATTGACTGCGAACGGCGCCGTCACCCCGTCGGGATGCTCACGGCGCCGGTCCTCCAACGTCGTGGTGATCTGTTCCAGCCATTCGCGCACCACCGCGGCCGGACGAGCGTTGAGCGCAGGGAAGGACCCCACGACGCCGGCGCTGCACTGCGCGATCACCAGCTCCGGTCCGGAGCAGAGGAACAGCGGGGCCGCGACGACGGGCAGGGCGAGATCGTTGCGCAAGACATCGGGAAGGGCCATTGGGCAGTCACTTTCGCTCGGGTCGGTCGGTGCGGTGGGATGGCAGTTCAGCGCGTTCTGGATGCGGGGGAGCCAGATCGTCTGCGGTCTCGGCGATTTCGCGCCAGAAGGCAATGGATGCCGTTTCGATCATTTGGCCTGCCCGCAAAGTCGCCAATGGGTAGCCGATGCCGGGACGATCCTGATAGCGGTGCTGAAGATCGGTGAAGTAGGCCAAGCGGGCCTTGCGTTCCACGATCTGGTTCTCGGCCAGCTCCCGGATGCTCGCTGGATCTGCAAGCTCACCGAAATGGAGTTTGAGCAGCGCCTCGTCGTGGAGCTCGGAGGGCTGTGCGGTCCCGGGATCACACAGCCAATTCCTCAGGCAATCAAGGCCTTCGGGCGTGATGCTGAAGAACTGGCGACGTCGGCCGCCGTCCTCGGTCTCGGACTGCAACAGCCCGCAGTCCTCCAGTCGGCGCGGTTCGCGGTACAGCGTGGCGTGCTGGAGAGGCCACAGGTAGGCGATGGATTCGGCCACGTATTGCTTGAGCTGATACGAGGTGGTGGGTCCGCGCACGGCGATGACACCCAGGACCACATAGGAGAGGTGGCTGAGTCGGGAGCCCTCGGACATAAACTCAACCGTATCATTGATACGGTCTTAGTGGCACGGTCGGAGATGCCGTTCATTCTTGTGCGGTGCCTCACACTGATGGCGTGAAGCGGGATGGGTCACGTGGACATCATGCTGACCGGCTGAGCGCTGTGCGTGATGGGCTGCGGATTCTGATCGAGGCCGGTCAAACGCGGGTGCCATCGCGGGAGGCGCGAGCGGTGCTCGCCGATCGGGAGGCTGATCTCGCACGTGCCCGGGACAGGACGCGTGGACTCGGCGACGTGCTCGCGCGACTGGACGCCGCTTTGGTTGCCTCGCGGGCCTCGAACATGCGATATGCCTCCACGGCGCCCGACAAGCCCATCTGGTGGGAGATGATGGCGCTGGGCCGCAGCTTTCCGGCGCAACGTTCTTCCGTCTTTTCCCGGACAATCGTGAGGTGTTGTTCGCCGGCCAGGAATCACACCATAGAGTGTTTGCCGATGCCATCGCTGGCGCGCCAGTGTCGGCCACACCACTGGAGGCGAGGCAGGAGCAATGCCAGACCCGCATTACCAGCGCAGCGGCTGTCACACCGGATCCCGCGATTCTGAACTGGACCTGTGCGGCCCTTCAGCCCGACTACGCCTCACCCAAACTCGGCCGGTAATCGGCCGCGTCGGCCTCGGCGGCAAGCAAGGCGCCCAGATCGCCCTCCTGCTGGGCGACAAACACGCCGATCACCTGCCGGCATACCTCGGGCACGCTCACCCCACGCGTATCCGCAATACGTTTGAGCCCGAGCAGCATTGACGTAGAGACGTGAAACTGCACGGCGAACTGACCGCACGAACCATCCTCAGGCGGCGACCCCGGACCCACTACCACAGGTTCATCCACCCCGTACTCGCCCACCTCAGCACGCCGAGCTCGCTCAACAAACCCGCCGCCACCAACGGTGTCGGCCGGCTCCGGGAACTCCTCATGACTGAACAAACCCATTCTGCCCACGCTAGACCTCGCAGACTTCTCAGGTTGCCAACGAAACCAGACGCAGCACGGGGCCAGGTACTGGCGCTGGTGAGAATCAAACTTCACGGCGGATCTGGCGGTGGCCCGTGCCAGGATTCTTCGGCGTGACGCGTCCCAACTTTCTGGTCATCGTGGCCGATGACCTCGGATTCTCCGACATCGGCGCTTTTGGCGGCGAAATCAATACCCCGAACCTGGATCGACTGGCCTACGCGGGCACCAGGCTCACCGATTTCCATTCCGCTCCGGCCTGTTCGCCGACGCGGGCGATGTTGCTTACCGGAACCGATCACCACGTCGCCGGAATCGGCACCATGCTCGAGATGGCCGCCCCCGAATTCCGCGGCGCCCCCGGCTACGAGGGGTATCTGAACGACCGGGTCGTAACGCTGCCGGAAGTGCTCCGCGACGCCGGCTATCAGACGCTCATGGCGGGCAAATGGCATCTGGGCGACACGATCGACAGGTCGCCGTGGGCAAGGGGATTCGACCGATCCTTCGCCCTGTTGCCGGCCGGTGCCAGCCACTACGGCACCCGCGGGGGTGGCGGGCTCTCTCCGGTGCCGACGATGTTCACCGAAGACGATCAGTTCGTCACCGTAGGTGAGGACTTTTACTCGTCGGATGCGTACACCGACACGCTGCTTCGCTACCTCCACGAACGTCCCCAAGACGGTGAAGACCAGCCTTTCTTCGCCTACCTGCCCTTCCAGGCGCCGCACTGGCCGCTGCACGCGCCGCAGGAAACCATCGCCACCTACCACGGCCGCTATGACGCCGGACCGGACGCACTGCGCGAGGAGCGGCTGGACGCGCTCACCCGGCTGGGCCTGTGCCCACCCGATGTCGAGCCCCATCCGGTGGTCGCCGACGGCGCCCCGGAATGGGCGGACATGACCGACGAGGAGCGTGCCGTCTCCGCCCGCAACATGGAGGTCTATGCCGCCATGGTGGACCGGATGGACTGGAACATCGGCCGGGTGATCGACTACCTCGACGGCACCGGCGAGTTGGACAACACGGTCGTGATCTTTCTGTCGGACAACGGCGCGGAGGGGACGATCGTCGAGGCCATGCCGCTACGCGGCCCCGAAATCGAAGCATTCGTCGCGAAGCATTGTGACAACAGCGTGGACAACCTCGGTGCCCCCACTTCGTGGGCCTGGTACGGCCCGCGCTGGGCGCAGGCCGCCACCGCGCCGTCGCGGCTGCACAAGGCCTTCACCACCGAGGGAGGTATCCGGGTGGTGGGCTTCGTCACCTGGCCGGGCTTCGCCCGCCAGCGTGAGATCGGCACGGCGTTCACCACCGTGATGGACATTGCACCGACCGTGCTCGAGCTCGCCGGTGCCGCGCATCCCGGCACCGAGTATCAGGGCAGGGAGGTGGAGCCGATGCGCGGGCGGTCGATGGTGCCTTACCTGTCCGGACAGACGGACGCGGTGCACGACGGGGACACCGGCACCGGGTGGGAGTTGTTCGGCCGCCGGGCTATTCGGCAGGGCGATTGGAAGGCGCTTCACCTGCCCGCGCCCTACGGCTCGGGCACCTGGCAACTGTATGACCTTTCACGTGATCCCGGCGAGATTGACGACCAGGCCGCCGCCCGACCCGACAAATTGGCTGACTTGCTCGAGCTGTGGGACCGCTACGTCGAGGAGAATGGCGTGATCATCGGGCCCGTGTCGCTGTTCGATATCGACCTGGACGCGGGTTGACGAGTTCCGGTTGAGGAAACGGCGGGGATTAAACTCTCTGCATGCCAGGAAAACTCAGTGATGAAGAAATCGAGGACTTCCTTGACAGCCGGCCGGGCTGGGCGACGCTGAGCACCATCGACAAGGATGGTTTCCCGCATTCAGTACCACTGGGATACTTCCGCCTCGGCCGCGACATCATCATGGGCGTGCGAGACGGCACCCGCAAAGTTACCAACGTCGAGAGCAATCCGAACGTGAGCATCATGCTCGAAGACGGATCCACCATGGCTGACATCCGTGGAGTGCTGCTCCAAGGTCGCGCCCGCATCGTTCGCGAGCCGCGTGAAGCACTTCAGCTTGCAAGGGACGGTGCCCGGATGCGGGGTGTGCCGGAGTCCGAGTGGCCCACCGCACCAAGACCGGGTGTCGTCTACATCCGCATGACACCGGTGCGAACAGTGTCGTGGGATTACTCCCAGTCAACCCCAGACGAGGCCTAGCGTCGGTGGCGCCTTGGGTGGCCAGGCGATCCCGGCGCCGAGTGGTTCGGCTGCTGTGTTGACCATGGTCCAGGTCGCCACGGCGCTGATCGGTTCTCCCGCCGCGGTGCCCGCACGCCTGAACTGCGATCCGTAGATCGTGTCGCAGCCCACCGCACGGCTTTGGAAACCTCACCAGCAGTGCGGGGATGGCCGCCGCGACAGGCTGTTGGAGGACGGCCGAGTTGTGCGGGGTGGTCGCGGCCCGGTAGGTGCCGGTGCCCGGCGTGAAGTGCAAATCGGCTCTGGTGTCGGTCATTTCGTAGCTCGGGGAATAGCCCGTTGCAGGCGGTGTGCGGGTTGTTACTCAGGTATGCCCGCACGCAGTCCCGACCGTCATGCCTCTTCGACTCGTTGATCGGATCTAGTCACGATCGTGGTGACAGACTGCCTCTAGCTTGAATCCAAATGGGTCCAGCCAAAAGGTGGCGTAATAATGCCCGGGGTACTGCGGGAAGTGCTGGGGTGAGTGGACAATGGTGTTTCCGCGGCCGACTGCGAACTGGTGTACGGCGTCGACGTCCGATCGACCGCGAATCATAAAAGCTAGGTGTTGCAGCCCTGTTCCGTCTCACGAGTAGGTGCCCGCTATTGCGGATGGATAGAAGAACAGGTAGGTACCGGGCTTGTCCTTGTCCGGTCGGAAAGCGAACTCCTCGTCGGCATCAACGAATGGTTCGAAGCCAACAAGGGGCATCAGCGCCGTGTAGTACCGCTTCGCGGCGGCGAGATCGGGCACGTTGACACCGAGATGACCGAGCATTGCCGGCGCTGCGGTTGGGCACGGCGACATACCCGTGAATCACCTCTGCTGCTAGCCAACTCAGTACTGACGCAGCGGGGGCCGAGACGCCGAACCTGCCTCGGCGAGGTCCCAAACCGGTCACCGTCACGCTCATCACAGCATGGTGCAGATCGCATGGCCTATCGAATCCCCTACCTGTGGACAGGCATAATCAGGCGTCACACATTCGTCAGCAACGTTGACGCGATCGTCGTCAACGCTTTCACCGCCGGTGTGGCGTCGCGCTGGCACTGCGCTTGCACAACAGCACCGTCAATCGCCACGCCGAGCGCCTGCGCCGTCCGAGCTCGGTTCGGACCCGGCGGAAGTGTCGCCTTGATCGCCGCGACCATATCCGCCTTATGGCGAGCGGCGATGGCATAGACCTCGGGCAGTTCGGCGCCGATCTCATTGACGCTGTTGATGAAGGCGCACCCCCGGAAGGAGTCCGCCGTCAGACATTCCTCGACCGCGGCGACCACCGCAACCCGGCGACGACTACCAACAGCGTGGCGATCAAGCGCATCGACAAACCAGTCCATCCAACGACGATGCCGCAGTTCCAAAAACGCCAGTACCAGTGCGTCTTTGCTCGGAAAATGACGATAGAAGGTCACCTTGGTGACGCCAGCTTCGGCTATCACCTTGTCGATGCCGGTAGCTCGAATTCCCTCGCGGTAGAACAGCCGATACGCGGTGGCCAGTATCCGTTCCCGAGCCGGCAGAGTCGGCACATCAACATGCGGATCAAGAGTCTCGGAGATGCTCACACCAACATAGTAGACAGTTCTGTCCACATAGTCACCAGACTACGGTGGACAACTCTGTCTACATGACGTACAGTATCGGCCATGTAGACAGGTACGTCTACATGGCAAAGGCAACTAGACCAACTCCTCACAGAAGGACCATCATGACCACGACTACCGCCGTCACTGCGAAGCCTCCTGTCCCACCGTTCACCGATGAATCGGCCACCCTGAAGGTCCGGCTGGCTGAAAACGCCTGGAATAGCCGTGATCCGCAGGTCGTAGCGCAGGCCTACTCGATCGATAGCGTCTGGCGCAATCGCTCCGTGTTCGTGACAGGCCGAGCACAGATCATCGACTTCCTGAGCGGCAAGTGGGACCGCGAACACGAGTACCGCCTCATCAAAGAGCTGTGGGCGCACAGCGAGAACCGCATTGCGGTCCGCTTTGCCTATGAATACCAAGACAATTCGGGTCAATGGTTTCGCGCCTACGGCAACGAGAACTGGCTGTACAACGAACACGGTCTGATGACCCACCGCCACGCGAGCATCAACGACGTGCAGATCGACGAAGGTGAGCGCAAGTTCTTCTGGGACCGGAACGCACCGCGACCGGAGGATCACCCCAGCTTGTCCGACCTCGGCTTGTGATCGTGGCGCTCGGGAGCCCGTCACGTCGAGCGCGCCTGAGGCACCTTTGAGGTGAGAGCGCAATGCCCCTCCGGCGGGACCAACCCGCCGGACGGTGCGCACGCCATCCCGTAGGCCAGGTCAGATGCACGAGTTGCGGACCAGCGCCTTTCGTTCCGACGTATCACTGACAGCCCTACTTGGTCGCCACCGCTGAGCTGAGCGTCCTACCGCGATCCCAGGGACGCAGCGCGCGAGGTGTTGTGACGTTGGCGGCGCGGGTCGTTCATTGTGCTACGCGGGTCTGCGCGTATCCGCCAGGCCTGTAGGCCCATTTGGGTCATCGGCCTCACGCTTCCGGCGGGCTATAGCCCCGGGATTCGATGAGGTGGTGCACGACCCGGGTGAAGGCGACGACCGCCGCACTCTGGTAACCGCTTTCTCGGCGCAGAAGCGCGACGGAACGGGCTGGGATGGGCGGGTCCAGCGGCACCGGGTCCAGGTGCGGATGGTCGTGCGTGACGGCATCCGGCAGCACCGTGGCCAGTGTTGTGCGCTGCACAATCTCGGTCAGCGCTTGAATTGAGTTGGCCTCCAGAACTATCCGTGGCTCGACGTGGTGCTTGGCCAGGAATGCGTCGATGTACCTGCGGGTGGCGAAGTCGGCGCTGAGCAGGGCCAGATGTTCCGTGCTCAGTGCCTGCACCGGGAGCGGATCCGCCAGCTCCTCGGCGTGCGGACGGCTGGTGACCAGGCCTAGTGTCTCGCTGAACAACGCGGCGGCGGCGATCCCCGGCGCGTGCACGCCGGCAAAGGCGATGCCCACGTCAAGTTCGTCGGCGAG
Organism: Mycolicibacterium sp. Y3; assembly: GCF_051188035.1. NCBI lineage: Bacteria > Bacillati > Actinomycetota > Actinomycetes > Mycobacteriales > Mycobacteriaceae > Mycobacterium > Mycolicibacterium sp. Y3. The sequence continues at coordinate 565,560 of NZ_JAVQLT010000001.1, forward strand.
AAGGGCCGCTTCGATGTCGTCCTGGGTCATCTCGGTAAGCGTCAAGCAGATGCCGGGATGTCGAGCCTGCAGGTCTGCGGCGAGCGGCCCGACCAAGTAGGCCGTGAATGTCGGCGTAACGCCCAACCGCAGATGACCGCGTGACAGGTCCTGGACGTCGTGGAGGGCGCGTTCAGCCGCGGCGATGTCGCGCAATGCACGCCGAACGGGGTCCACGTAGGCAACGCCGGCGTCGGTGAGCCGCACGATCCGACCGCTCCGGTCCAGAAGCTGGACGCCAAGGGCGCGTTCCAGTTGCTTGATCTGCTGAGACAGTGTGGGCTGCGAAATATAGAGCGCCTCGGCGGCCCGAGTGAAGCTGCCGTGTTCGGCAACGCCCAGCAGGTAGCGCAAGTGACGCAGCTCGATGTCAGCCATCCAGCAACTATAGGTGACATCGATAGCTGCAGTTAGAACCTTCTATTGGACTCTATAGATGCTGGTGGCGCATGGTGAAACAGTCAGCGCAAACGAGCTGGCTGCCACGAGGACAGGAGTCATGATGTACACACTTCAGGAGGGGGTCACCCGCTTTCAGCGGGACGTCTTTCCGGCCAAAGCTGGACTGTTCGCCCACTTGGACACCCACCATGTGCCCACGACGCTGTTCATCGGTTGTTCCGATGCTCGCGTCGTTCCCGAACTGATTACCGCCACCGAGCCCGGCGAGCTGTTCGTTATTCGTACTGCCGGCAACCTGGTGCCCGCGTACACGCCGGAAGCCGAGGGGGTGGCGGCAAGCATCGAGTATGCCGTCGCCGTCCTGGCGGTGCAGGACATCGTTGTCTGCGGCCATTCCCGCTGTGGCGCCATGACCGCACTCGCGCAGGGGGACGATCTCAGCGACACGCCCGCAGTTGCCGCCTGGCTGCGGCACGCGGACGCCTCCCGAGCTCGGACTGCGACCGTCGGTGACGTTTCCGCTCTGGTCCGCCAGAACGTCCACGCACAGCTAGCAAACCTGGCCACCCATCCATCGGTCGCTCGCGCTCTGGCCGCGGGCCAGCTCTCCCTTCATGGCTGGGTGTTCGACATCCCCACCGGGTGCGTTGAGGAACTGCCCGCCACCAAACAGCAACTGTCGGCCTGACCCCACTTCACCCCTCGAACAGAAAGAAGACGATGATGATTCAGTCCCAGTTCGATCCGACCGCCCGTCAACTCCTCGCCGCCGCAGCCGTCGAGGCAAAGATCCTCAAAGATCTTTCTTGGCAACAGATCGCAGACGCCGCCGGTCTGTCCGTGGCCTTTACGACCGCGGCCGTTCTCGGCCAACACGCCCTGCCGGAAACCTCAGCGAAGGCAGTGAGTGCTCTGCTAGGACTGGACGACGACGCGGCGGGGCTGCTGCAAACCATCCCCACCCGCGGCTCCATCCCCGGCGGCGTGCCCACCGATCCGACCATCTACCGCTTCTACGAGATGCTGCAGGTCTACGGCACCACCCTCAAAGCCCTTGTCCATGAACAGTTCGGCGACGGCATCATCTCTGCCATCAACTTCCGGCTGGACGTGAAGAAAGTCGCGGACCCCGCCGGTGGCGAACGCGCCGTCGTCACGCTTGACGGCAAATACCTGCCGACTGTGCCCTTCTGACGCGGCGCCCGCCTGTCCCTCGCAAATCAGCCATCCTCTCAATCCAAACTACGTAGATCACTTCATGTTTCGGACTTATGGTGAGGAATCCCGACTCATGGTAAGCCGATTGACAAGCCGGCGCGATCCACTCGTACTCACGCTTGGCGTCCAACCACTGTGACAATCGGGCTCAGGTTCGTCGCCGGTTAACTGGAGGTGCGCGGACCGCTGGGCGAACGCTGGCGTTCTGCTCGATCGTCACACCGTCATCGCGGTTTCGAGCTTCGGCCGCCGCGCGAGAGTCGACTGCGCTCGGCACACGCGCACCAGCCAGCGGCGACGCCCGCAACTCCTGGTGGTCAGCGGCGATTGGTCCCGCCGAAAAGGCAAGAAACTCAATAGCATCGACTGCTGTATGGGGATGATGGACTGCCCGATTTGCTGGTGTCGGCAGCCCATCGTGGCCGCGGACCAGGATGGTGGACAGGACGGCCCCCACGACCACGACGACCAAGATACGGAGTTCATGACGCGTAGCCCTCAGCGTCGTCGTCGCCAGCGGCCCTGGCTGCACGACCAGCGACCACCGCCGTATACACGGCGCCGACGAGGAACTCAGCAAATACGCCGATACCGGTCAACACCCGCACCAACAGACCACGTGCGCACGATCGCAAACAGCAGCACCGCACCGGCGCCCACATCCACACCACATACAGAGCGGTGTTAATCGGTTTGCGGCTCGACGAGCCGCAAAACCAGGCCCGATCGCTGCGCATCGTGGACGGGTGCTGATCCAGGTCCACTGTTTACGCGCAAGCGCAGTGTGGTTGTCCCGCTGGTGGTGTCGCGGAACGCGGTCACCGGGCTACCTGATCCGCCGAGGAAGGTGGTAACCCCGCGAGGGTCACTGATCTGGCGGATTTCTGAGGAGCCTGGCCAGTACTCGGTGGCTGTCTGCGATGGCGAGTCGAACCACACCGGGCGGTCCACACCTTCCACCAGTTGTGCGGTCGCTGGCCAAGTAGGGTGCCTGAGCCTGCTCCACGGAGGCCTGAGACGTAGCCGGGGTCAGGTTCGGGGCCAGTGCTGCTGCCACCCCTGAGCTGGGTTGGCAGTAGGCGCTGACGCGGGCGCACCGAGCAGGTTCCTCATGCTGGCACTCGACGCGCTGGCCCCGGGGGCGGACGCAGGGTTTGTCACGGTTGACCGAACAACACGACGAATGGGCCGAAACGTGGAGCTACCTCGGCCTGGACGTCCTGAGCAAATCACGCACCACCAATGACAACCCGACCGAACAGGAGGCCGCCGCCGCGGCACCGACCGCCTGGACCATCACCTCGACGAATCACACGACGACGTCGTACACCACGTCACCGGACTTGACCGTCGACATCCGTGCGCTGACCACCATCCACTGCAGAGTCCGTGCTGCTCTGGCGATGATCGAGGCCCGGATGACGCAACGTTGCCGGCCAGCCAGAGCCTGTGAGCCGTTACGGCGGAATGGATCGCGGCGACAGCGCTCGCTCAGAGTCTGTGAATGGCGGCTCGATCCTCAGCGGAGCGATCGTGACCGCTGACGGTCCAGGTTAGTCAAACCGGCGGGTGTCGCGTGCGTCGGACCGACAGGAGCGGTCAAGCGGCCGTCGTCTGGTCAGCTTAAAATAGCGAACGTGATAATTCAGGGGGCGGCGGGGACTGGCCAGCGCATTATGGTTGATTTATCAGACGACGAGGTCGAGCTGGCAAAGCCGTATTTGCCGCTGATTCGCAACGGTGCCGAGGCTTTGGCGGAGGATTTCTACGCGTCGTTGTTGCAATGGCCAGAGGCGCAACGGTATCTGGACCATTCGGTAGTGGAGAATCGACTGAAGGCTCAATTGGTGGACTGGATCCGCGAGGCCTTCTCTGTCGATGCGTTTAGAGACGCCGCTGCCTTCGAAGCGCGCCAGGAACGGATCGGTGCGATTCATGCGCGAATGAGAATTCCGGTTCACCTGGTGAATATCGGTGCGATGAGGTTGTGCTCACAAATAGCGACCCTGGTCCGCGGTGTCGATGTCCCGTGGGGCGATCGCTTTGACGCGATGCGTCTGTTTGACGCGTGGATCGGCCGAGCAATTGCGGCGATGACTCGTTCTGGCGTCGGCGGAATCGTTGAGCGGACTCGGGTGGAGGAGGCTTACCGGCTGTTCACGCTTGATCAGGATATGAGCCTCGAACGTGAGCGTCAGCGCGCCAGTCTGCTGGAGTGGTCGCAGGGGACATTGTTCAGTGCCTTGCACGATCAACGCCCCAACGGTGTCAGCGAGCTCGAGTTGGCTTCGGCGCCGTTCGGGCGTTGGATGCGGCACCGAGCGGAGATGATGTTTGGTAGCGCTCCTCAGCTTCTGGAGATCAACGATGCGGTTGCCCGTGTCGACGGCGCGCTGTTGCCGGCGGTACGGTTCGAGGATGGCGTTCGACGTGTCGAAGCATTGCAAGCGTTGGGGGTTGAGGTCGATCGGATCTTGGCCCTGGTCGGTGATCTGTTTCAGGGGCTGTCTGAACTCGAGATCGGTCGTGATCCGTTGACACGGACGCTGAATCGCCGTTTCCTCCCGGCGATTCTTCTGCGTGAGATCGGCTTTGCGAACCGCACGTCGTTGGGCTTGGCAGTTCTGATGGTCGATGTTGACCACTTCAAAAGTGTTAACGAGGCGCATGGTCATCAAGCTGGCGATGCGGTCATCCGGACCCTGGCCGGTGTGCTGGCTGACAATGTGCGGTCCACAGACTTCATATTCCGTTACGGTGGTGAAGAGTTTCTTGTTCTGCTGGCGGAAACAGGACCCCAGGACAGCGTTACAGCTGCCGAGCGCATTCGTAAGGCGGTCACCGAAGCCCGTTTCGGGCTGGGAGACGTGGTTCTCGACATCACCGTCTCGATCGGGGCGGCAGTCCACGATGGTCACCCCGATCCAGATGAATTGGTGAATCGCGCTGATAAGGCACTGAGAGAAGCCAAACGTTCGGGGCGGAATCAGGTTGTATTGGCCAGTGCCACCGAGAAGCGTTGAACCGCGCCGGGTTTGATGCACACCGTGATGTACCCCCGGGTTCGGCGGTGTCGCCATGCTTGGTTTTAGGCCACCGGTTGGGTGGATTGGTGTAGCAGTTCGAACTCTATCGGAGTTCGCATGCCAAGGGCGGAGTGGCGCCGCCGGCGGTTGTGGAAGATCTCCAGGTACTCGAAGATTGCGTTGGCCAACTCAATGCGCGTCCTCCGCGGCTTGCGATTAAGCAGTTCGGTTTGCCCTCTGCCCCAAAAGGATTCAATGATGGCATTGTCGCAGCAGTCTCCGATCGAGCCCATCGAGAGAACCAGACCCGACCGCTTGGCGCAGCCAGTGAAGGCCCAAGAAATGAATTGGGCGCATTCAACTGGTCGTCGCAACACCTCGATGATGGAGGTGTTGATGGGCAGGCCAGCGGGGTGGACGAAGGAGTTGACGGGGCGTTCGCCGATGAAGTCGCCGGGGGCGCCGTCGCATCTGTCGAAACATTCGGCGTGCAGAGCAGTTGGGCTGTCCCGCTCCGCCTACGCGCGCACCCCGATCGCTCAAACACCCGCCGATCCGGATGCGGATCTCAGGGCCACGCTAAGCACATACGCACGCGAACACCCACTGCACGGGTTCCGTCGCGCGTGGGCGCACCTGAGGCACGACCAGGGCGTTCGGGTGATCAAGAAGAAGGTGCACCGGCTGTGGAAGGAAGAGGGTCTGCAGGTCCGGATCTACCACCCCCGCAAACGTGCCGGCGTCAGCACGATCCCGCAAGTGGAAGCCGATGCACCCAAAGCCGTATGGGCGCTTGAGTTTCAGTTCGGCTCCACCGTCGACGGTAAGGCCATCAAAATGGCCTCGATGCTCGACGAGCACCCCCGGCTGTCGTTGATGAATATCGTGGAGCGCTCGATCACCGCGCAGAAGTTGACCGAGGAGTTGGACAAGGCGTTCGCATTATGGTCCGGGCCGCCGCTTGTGCTCAGGATGGACGATGGGCCGGAGTTCATTTCACGTGTGCTGCAACAGTTCTGCGGTGATCGAATCGGCATCTGCGACATCCCACCGGGCACGCCGTGGAACAACGGGCACATCGGGTATGCAACACCCGAGTTTTATCTGACGCGTGCGAGGAGGCCGGCTGATCTGCCTGAAGCAAATAAGTCACCACAACACCGAACGCTAGCGTGGTCAAAGATTAACCGTCCATGCCGATCTGGTGATCGCCTATCTCTAGGGGGATCGAGGAGGTTCCGATCTGTGAGTAGTGGGGGTGTCGGATCATTGTGCCTCAGTTCATGTTCCAGGGCTCGCCGTAGGTGGTGACCGAGTCACCCTCCTTGGCGATCAGCCGAGCGAACGGACGCAGCAGCACACCACCGGCAGCACCGGTCACCGTGCCATGCGCATTCGACACCGCCACCGCACCATTGGCGCCCGAAACATCGGTGGAGAAGGTCGCCACTTCCTGGATACCCGGGCCGTTACCCAGATCCGCGCTGATCGACGCACCCGGGAACAGGTTCGGCGTAACCACCTGCACCGGGTTGAAGGCCGGATTAGCTGCCACGCTTAATCCGTTGGCGCCCAGAGACAAGTTGACGGGGTTAAGATTTGCGTCGTCGAGCAGGATGTTCGGCGTGGTGTAGCTGAAGTTGATACCCACACCGAGCGACCACGGGAAGCCGATCTGGTAACCCAGCTCCAACGTGCCGGCGAAGTCATCCGCGCCCGGGCCCGAGACGATGTACTTGGCCTTACCCGAGTGGAACCACTCACGGGTCAGCCGGTTGCGGTCCAACGGGAACACACCATTGAGGAACGTGTCCCACTGCTGGATGGTGAGGGTCCGGTCCTTGCCGTCAACGAGACTCAACTCGTTGTCCAGACCTGCGTGAGAAGTGCCCGTACCCACGAACAGAACAGCGATGGTGACGGCTACCACGGCAATCATGGACAACCGAGCACGTCCGAAATGAAGGCACCTCATAGACTCCCCCTGCAGTATCCCGAGGATCACGCCACCGGGTGACTGTGATCGAGCGCTGACTCGGAGTCGGACCTTGCAGCAAACGCGTAGTTGTCTCAGATCCGACCGTCGGCATAAGTACACCAGGGCCGACCCACTCGTGAGGCTCTGAGCGATCTATCGTGTTGACAATCACCAGAATTCTTCATCGTGTCCAGAATCACTTCTACTTGTGTTCGATCACGTCAATGGCCTTCTGAGGTTCCCCAGCTTCCGCGGACATCTGAGATAGCGGGACGGTGTCCTGCTGGAAGGATGTAGACATGTCGCGGACGCGTCGGTCGTTCACACCGGAGTTCAAGGTAGAGGCTGCTCCTCGGGCGGATGGTCGTTGGCCGACCATATGCGCACCGAGCTCGTCGAGGAGGCCGTAGAGGCCGCAGTGTTCGCCCGAGGCGGGTCGGTGGCCGACACCATGCTGCACAGCGATAGGGGCAGTCAGGGCGGATTCAATCGGTTGTCGCAACACCGGCTTGTTGGAGCAAGACTAGCTGGTCGTTGAAGGCCTCAGCCGGGGTCTTCCAGCCGAGCGTCTTGCGTGGTCTGGTGTTGAGGGCGTGAGCGACGGCTTCGATGTCTTCTGTGGTCCATCGGGACAGGTCAGTTTCCTTCGGGAAGTACTGCCGTAAAAGCCCATTGGTGTTCTCGTTGGTGCCGCGTTGCCATGGTGATTGTGGGTCGGCGAAGAAGACAGGGATGCCGGTCTCGACTTTGAACTGGGCGTGCGCGGACATCTCCTTGCCGCGGTCCCAGGTCAGGGATCGAGTCAGCTGATCGGGCAGAGTCGACATCGTCTCGGCGAGTGCGTCTTTCATGGTGATCGCGCCGTAGCCAGCCAGGGCTGGGCCGTTCTTGATCGTGTGCTTGTGTCGGTAACCTTGCTCGCGGGGCAGATGGACGAGCATCATGAATCGCGTTGTGCGTTCGACGACGGTGCCGATGGCTGAGCACTCCAGTCCGATCAGGAGATCGCCTTCCCAGTGCCCAGGAACCGCGCGATCCTCGACTTCTGCGGGGCGTTCGCTGATCAGCGTCTCCGGTGTGACGTGCGCCCAGGCCTTGCGCCGCGATCACTCCCGTGGCGCGCGTAGAGCTCGCCCGGTGAGAAGACACCAGAGCAGCTCGCGCTTGAGCGCACCGCGGCCTTCAATGTAGAGCGACTGATAGGTCGCCTCGTGGCTGATACGCATGGACTCATCATCGGGGAAATCGAGTTTGATCCGGTTGACGATCTGCTCGGGGCTCCAGGCCTGCACCCAGGCTCGGTCTTTGCGGTGCGGCTTGTTGTTGCCGGTCCACCGAGGCGGTTGCGGCCCTGCCGCTACCGAACCGTCGTGTCTGCTGATCTGACCCGACAACCGTTGTTGGACATAGGAATGCAGCCTCGGATTGGTGACCAGCTTGGCAAGCTTCGGGCGCTTGGCCGTCAGCTCGGCCTTCCACTGCGCAACCGACGCGCGGTACTCGGAGGTGTATCCGCGCGTGGCAGCGTTGCGGCGCAGCTCACGCGAGACCGCGGAGGGATCTCGACCAATCGTCCGAGCGATCTGGCGCACCCCAGCGCCTTGGACCCGCAGCAACGCGATCTCCTCGCGCTCACGAAACGACAGGTAGCGCCCCGAAAGTGGCGTCAGATCGAACGGTGGCATACCGCCAGCGTTATGGAACCACCGCTGCCCGACCGGCTGCGACGCGCCGACGACGATCGCAGCCGCCGCGGGCAACAGCCCTTTGGCGATCTCGATCCAAAACAACCGCTCCATCTCGCACTGATGCGGTGGTGCCCCCGGCGACTTCATCGCACGACGAATAGCGCGATCTGCTGCTTGCAGCCGACGGTCGCGACCTGTCTCAGCGCACCATGCACAGATTATGGGGTTGACGCAATCAACCAGACGCGGCGATCTGGTCAGTAATTGCCTTGGCCGCTTTGCCGAGATTGATCAGGTCCGCCTTCGTCAACGGTTCCACCACTAGTTCGCGCACCTTCGCGACGTGCAACGGGGCCGCGGTGGCGACCCGCTTCATTCCAGCCTTCGTGAGCACTACCACGCTCACCCTGCCGTCATCGGCGCAGGCACGCTTGATCACCAACCCGTTGTCCGCGAGGCGCCTGACCACGTGCGATAACCGCGACAACGAGGAGTTCGCTGTCGCGGCGAGCTCCGACATCCGCAGCGTCCTTTCGTCGGCTTCCGACAGATTCGCCAACACCAGGTACTCGAACGTCGTCAGTCCGGTGGTGCGCTGCAGATCGCTTTCCAGGGCCGCCGGAAGCTCCATGATCATCGACAGGAGCTGACGCCACGCGCGCTGCTGGTCGTCGTCAAGCCAGACCGTTTCGTCTCGACGACGATCACGCCTGGGTCGCGTCATCGCGACGACCCGATGGTGTCCCATCCCACCGCTGTCATCCGGACCTCCTCCTCCATCTGAATGATAGTTCAACCATCAACCATCAACCATCAACCATTGAACGTGAGCCGCCGACCGACGACGGCTTCGACGTCGAATCCCTCGGTACCAGCGATTCCGTGGGAACAGTTCTCAACTCGGTGGTACGGGTGACAGCGCCTCGTCGTCATCGCGGCGACGCGGTCTGAGTCGCGCGGGCAACGAGTTCGACACAGACCATTAGTTGACGTGTCATGTAATACGATCTAGGCTTGTTGAAGCATCAAGTAGTCCCCGGACACGCCCGCGTGAATGTGAAGTTCACAGGTGCAACCGGCCGGGGCGCCCCTGTTCGTATGCACACATCTTCGAGGAGCCCTCGTGAACATCGCGGTATGGATCGCGTCCGGAATACTCGCCGCCGCATATCTCATTGTCGGCGGCACGAAAGTGCTGATGTCCAAGGAGCGCTTGGCGGAGAACCCCTCCACGGCTGGCGTCGCCGAGGCGTTGTCTGCGACGTCGATCAAATTCATCGGCGGCATCGAGGTAGCCGGCGCTCTCGGTCTGATCCTGCCGTGGCTCACCGACATCGCGCCTATCCTGACGCCTGCCGCTGCCGTGGGGCTCGCGCTGCTGCAGGTCGGCGCGGTGGTGTTCCACGGTCGACGAGCGGAGTACAAACAGTGGCCCGTGAACGCCGTGTTCCTGGCGGTGGCGATCTTCATCGCGGCTGCTCGGATCACGGAGGTCGTGCGATAAGCTGCTCCCTGCAGCCCGCTATTGTGGGCACCGGTACCGGCACCGTGGGTGCGGTTGTGGCGCAACGGTTCTCCGATCACAGTGTCCCAGCACCTGTGGGCCAACACGCGAGGCCCGGAGACGATTGACATCACCGGCGAGCACCGTCGCCGGCATCGCGGGATACGCCGACAGCAGCGCCCGAATCCGCGGCTCCACCTCGCTGATCGCCGACGGCGCCGGCGCCCGCACATACTTGGGTGGATCGTCGCTGGCCAGCGCGTTGGCCACCGTGTCACGCGCGATCCGCAGTTGCCGTGCGATAGCCCGCTTCGACAAACCCTCACTGCGGTGAAGATGCCGGATCAACGCCCAGTCTTCCAAGGAAATCACCCATCCAATCTGATTGGGTGACCTGATTTTCAGCCGTCGCGACTGGCCTGGGATTCAACCGTCGTTAACATCACCGATCTGCGGACCTCGTGGCGTGGTGTGGCGTTCAAGGCGTACTCGATCATCGACATCGACTCCCGCAAGATCGTGGGCTGGCGTGTCGAGGAACGCGAAGTCGATGCCCTGGCTGTGGAGATGTTCCAGACCGCGTTTGGCACCCACGGCACCCCGACCGCGGTGCACGCCGACTCCAGGCCAGCGATGCGCTCTAATGACCTCAAAACGCTCCTGGCAGACCTGGACATCGCCCAGACACACGACCGACCCCGGGTCAGCAACGACAACCCGTTCTCCGAATCGGAGTTCCGAACCATGAAGTACCGGCCGAACTATCCGGGCATCTTCGACAATCTCGACGCCCGTAACTGGGTGGGTTCCTACGTGCCCTGGTACAACGAGCACCACCTTCACGGCGGCATCGCGCTATTCACTCCCGCGGAGGTCCACAGCGGTGCCTAGCAGCAGAGTTGGCGCCACCGCGACCGCGTTCACCAGACCTACTACGACACCCACCCTGAACGGTTCCACAGCCGGCCCAAGGCCGCATCACCGAGCCCCATCGTCGGAATCAACCTCCCCAAAACCGAACCCGACCGACTCCCGGCAGCTTGACATTGACCGCCAATGTCGAATTGGACATAAAAGTGAGAATGCGGCCCCTCGACGCCGGTAGTGCAGGCGGGCTGGCTCGCAGCAGTGCGTTGCGTCGAACGCCCAGCCCACCATGGAGGCGGCACAAGACCTCGGGTGATTCAGACAGTTTCCGCGAATCCTGTTTGTGCGGAGCCAATCCGAATTCCCGCCAGAGCCGCGAGACCATCGACTGACTCAGGCCCGGGTGCTCGGCCATCGACCGGGTCGATCAATGCGTGGCATCCGGTGGCGTGGACTGCAACTTTTGGGGATCAATTCCTTGATCTGCTCGTCGCCGACCACCGGGGGCTGGCCGAACCTTCGGCTTATTCAAAAGCGTCCGTCGTCGAGAAGTATCAGCATGCTGGCCGCGGCCTCCCGCGCCTTCTCGACCAACTCGAGTTCGGAGGGCTCGCGCAGCCCTAGCAGCGCCTCGTCGAAGATGCGGGCTTTGAGTAGTGCGGCGAAAACCTGGGCGGCGGCTCGCTTGTCGTGCACCGTCCAACCCGCACGGGTCACCCATCGGTCGAGGTAGCCCGCGAAGATGGCGTCGCGGTTGCCGGTGGTCTCTTCGTGGTAGCGCCGACCGAGTTCGGGGAAGCGGTGTGCGTCGCGGGTGACGACGCGGTAGAGCGCCAGTTGCGCAGGCGATAGGGCGTTGCGCAGATACTCGACCCCGGCGCGAGGTAGTGCCTCCGCCGGAGGTGCGTCGTACCAGGGCGGCGGCACATCCTCGTCGAGTTCTGCGCCAGCCATGTCCCCACACGCAGCCTGCATCACGGCGGCAAAGAGTTCGTCTTTGCTTTCGAAGTGTCGGTAGAGGGTCTTGATCGACACGCCGGCTGACGCCGCGATGGCGTTGACCGAGGCCTCCGCGTAGCCCGCGCTGAGGAAGGCGCCGAGCGCGGCGTCGACGATCGCGGCGCGTTTGCCCGCCATCAGGGCCGCCTTGGGGTTGTCCGAAGACCAGGTCTTGACCATCACCACACTCGCTCGCTGTTGACAATCTATACGACAGCGACCACTGTCGTATATGGAACAGCACTCACTGTCGTACCGTTCAGACTACAACCGAAACGCCGGAGCCATCATGCATAGCCCACTAGGCCAGCCGCTCGACCTGCCCAGCGGCGCAACTCTGCCCAATCGCCTCGCGAAGTCCGCGATGAGCGAAGGTCTCGCCGATGTCGCCAACCACTCCACGCCCCGGCTCGACACGTTGTATCGGCGATGGGCCGGCTCCGGAGCGGGATTGCTGCTGTCGGGGAACATCCAGGTCGACCGTCAGCACTTGGAGCGGCCGAACAACGTCGTCATCGACGACGAGACAGGACGGGTGCAGCTGGCCCGGCTCGCCGAGGCCGGCACCTCACAGGGCGCGCACTTCTGGGCGCAGCTCAGCCACACGGGGCGCCAGGTCAGCAGCCATATCAACCAAGCACCGCTGTCCCCGTCCGATGTTGAGATCGATCAATGGCGACACCAACCATCTTCCTTCGCCTGAATCGACGCTGAGCATGTTTCACATCTTGCCGTGGAACAACATCCAACTCGAACGGCTAGGCGACGGACTGAACCCCGATCTGACACTGACCGGTGTAGACGCATTGGCCGCATTCATCGATCTCGAAAACGCCAACCTTGCTGCCCTGATGGAACACCGCGCGGCACCGCGATCCAACGGAGATGCAGCATGAAGGTCTTCGTGACGGGAGCGACCGGATACATCGGTGGTGCGGTCGCCGAAAAACTGGTGGTCGCGGGTCACGCAGTGACCGGTCTGGTGCGGTCGGAGGAGAAGGCCAAAGTGCTCCAATCGCGTGGAATCGCAACCATATTGGGCACCCTCGATGATCCCGATATCCTCACCAGCGCCGCCCAGGCGGCTGATACCGTCATCCATGCGGCCAGCGCTGATCACGCGGGGTCGACGGTCACGCTGGTCACCGCCCTCGAACGCAGCGGTAAGACGCTGATCCACACCACGGGCTCGTCCATCGTCGCTGACCATGCCGACGGCGAGTACCGGACCGACACCCCGATCACCGAGGACGACTATTACGAGGCCCTTCCGTCTCGGCGGCCACGCGTTGACATGAACCGCTACGTGCGCCAAGCAGCGATCGAGAAAGGCGTTCGCGCCGTGGTCATCTGCCCCACCATGGTCTACGGCACCGGGCGCGGCATGCGCCCCGACAGTGAGCAAATCCCGCAGCTGATCGCCCTGTCCCGGCAACTGGGTGCCGGCGTACTGTTCGGGAAGGGGTTGAACCGCTATTCGAACGTCCACATCGACGATCTGGTCGACCTCTATCTACTGGCCGTGGACAAGGCACCTGGGGGGTCGTTCTTCTTCGCCGAGAATGGCAGCAATTCGTTCGAAGAGATTGCCAAGATGATCAGTTGCCATCTCGGTTTCGGTGGCAATACCGTCAGTGTGCCGGTTGAGCAGGTGATCGCACAGCACGGGGAGTACGCGCGTCTTGGCGTGGCATCCAACAGCTACGTCAGCGCCGCCAACGCCCGCCGGCTCGGCTGGTCGCCGGCGGCGCCGTCGCTAACGGCATGGATGCAGCAGCTGCCGAAGTCTGAGCAGATCATGGACCCCCCGCAAATGATGGCATAGCCGATGAGAGTTCTAATCACAGGTGCTAATGCGGTATGAACTTCACAAACCCCGCAGCGTGGACGGTGCGATCCGCCGGCGACGATCCGAATGTACTCGTGGGTGCAGGGAGTGAGGGGTATGCCGATGCCGACGAAACCTCGTTCGGGTCTGCTGCACGAATAGGTGTCTCCGAAGCAGTGGACACGAAAGTGAGAACTGTGGGTATGGACATGTCGTGAGAACGCTGCCGTCGCCGCAGTTCAAGAGATCGCGTACGGACACGGAGTTCGTGAAGCCACACCAGCTGTGGCTCATCAAGCTTGATGTCCAGTTCTCAAGTGAAATGTCCATGATGTCCAATCGGACATAGAAGTGAGAATTTCCCAAGTCCCGTGGATCGGTCGGCCACGGTTTTCCGATGACTTGGGACGCGGCTGGCAGTTGCTGGTGTGGCGGCCTCCTGTGGGGAAGTCTTAACGTACTGCCGGTGCCATGCTGCCGCTGCCGCCACCACTGAGCGTCTGACTGCAGGATTGAAGAAATCGGTCTCGAAGCCGGCGGTGACCAGTCCGGCCAGGGTCGCCCCAACGACGCTGACGTCAGCGGATCGCGCTAACGCTATCGACTAGTGTCGCGGGCTCAGTCGTTCACTTCAATGGCTCGGGCGTGAAGGTGACGTCGACTCCGCCCACGGTCATCGTCACCTGACCTTCGATTACCATCACCTGTGCCGAGACCCGTCGATCGACAGTCTGGGCCAGTTGCTGCACCGGCGCGTGCGGTATCTGCAGCACCGACAGGTTCGGCCGCCCCGTCACTTTGGGCCCCACGGTGCGCCACCAGGTGGCCACGCCGGCGGCGAACGGGAACAGCAGCACCTGGTCGGCCTGGCTGGCAGCCTTGCCCAAGGCGCGTTCATCGGGCTGGCCAACGTTGATCCACTCCAGGATCCGGCCCGTGTAGTCCGCGAGCCGCAGGTCCGGTACGCCGGGGGTGGACAGGCCTGCCCCGAATGCCAGCTCACCGTCGACGTCGCTGAGCCGGTGTGCGCGCAGCCCAAACGCCAACAACCGCACCACCATCCGCTCATCGGTCTCACTGGGATGACGGGCCACAGTCAGCGTGTGATCGGCGTAGTAACCGTGATCGACATCGGACACGCCGAGTTCGACTTTGAACACCGTTGCAGAAAGGGCCACGTCATAGTGTCCACCCTGGTGGTGTTCGCCGAGTAGGCAGGCCACTTCGAGTGGTCAGGCCGCCGGTCAGGCCGTCGGATCAACTCGCCACCGATAGACCTCCGGCAGGCAAGCATGCAGCAACGCCAGGTCAACCAGGTCGAGGATGGCCCGGCGTGGACCCGGTAAAGCACCGTCGTCGCGCCGGACGATACCGATCTCCCCCGGCGCTTCTACGGTGCCGCTACCGCTCTCATCGGGCCAGTTTGGACGGTGAAAAGGGCTAGCGACCGCCCGCCAGCGCCCAGCAGTTCCCGCACCTCCATACAGCGGCTGAGAAGCCTGACTCGGCAGGCCCCTTTGATGGCCGCATGCACCGATAGTGTTGTGGCTGAGCGTTTTCCGCGCGTGCGCGGTCTAATAGACCCACCCGCACGGCTGCAGGTGCCGTCGCTGTTCGCGCGGACTCTGTGGGCGGACGTCCGACAGCGGGTGACTCAGCAGAAACGCGACACGCCGCGAGTCAACACGCATAGCGGACGCGGTGGCAGTGAGCACCTCGGCTGGCCCTCTGAGGAGGGCGATGCGCGCCGTCGGCTGATCGGGCCGCAAAACACGGCTCGGCTGAGCAGGTGCCCGAAGTGGCTACCAGGGACGAAATGCTGGGAAGAACAGTTGTCTGAAATTCGAAACGACAGCGAGGAAATGTCAGTGGACATGAGGCGAGACTCTCGCACTAGGACCAGCTCAGCGACCTTGATTTGGACTCGAAACTTGAGAAGCCACACCCTCCTCCTCCGGCGGCTACACGAGGGGGCCTGGTCATCTGAGGGGGCGACGGCAAGGCACAGAGCAGCGTCCAGGCGCGTGATTTGATGGGGATATGACCGCCCGGGACGTCGCCGCCGCACTGCCCGATATCGAAACCTTGCGGACGCGCTGCCGCGCGGTGGCGATGTTGGACGCAATCTTGTCGCCCGATGTGTGGGACAACCGTTTCTACAGCTACACCGCGAACTGGGGCGACGGACAGGCGGCCACTGAGATCCGTAACGGCAGCGGCGACGACTGCTTCATCGTGTTCGCCTCGGGAGGAGCTTTCATCAAGGGCGTCGACCACGAATCCGAGATGGCCCCTGGACGGGGCCGCCCCGCTCAGCTGTGGCCCGGCCTGGTCGGCGACGTGCCCAAGGCCTTCGCAGAATTCCTGGACGAACCCGCGTTCAGCTTCGACGACGTACTCAACGCGACTTTCTGCATCTGGCGCGAGAACCACGACTCACGTTGGCGCACTGGAGCAGTCGACTACACAGCACTAGATGATCGTGAAGATCCGGATGGTTCTCACGCGATGCTTGGTATGCTGATCGACCCGGATCCACAACAGGCATATCGGGACTTCGCCTCGACCTACTTCGAAGTGGTGGCCGACGCAGAGGCGGTCGCGCACGTCTTCGACCTGCGCCCGTTGACTCCCGAGGTCGTGCGGCGGCTCAACGCGCACACAACGCTGGAGGACCTCGCCTCGGACATCGCGCAATCGGGCTATCCCACGGCACAGCAGAGCGTCTCCTTGCTCACGTGATGAGGTCATCCCTGTTGCGCGCTGACTTTTACACGTGGGTCGACGGGGCGGTCGCTCTACTTGCTCGCGGCAACGGCTACCCGGGCCGCGGCCTGAGCACTGACTCTTGCGGGTACGCGCATCGAACCGGCACGTGTCGAATACCGCATACAGCGCGGGAAGCTCACCCGCGGTGAGCATGTCGCCGAAGTCGCCGGGCAAGAGCTTGCGTCTTGCCGCCACTGTCGATCTCGCGATGCCCATCGGTGCCGTGCAATCACGTGCGCAGGTGGTCCACGGCATCCCACCCCGGGTCATGCTCGCACGTCGTGCTCACCGCGCCCTGCGTCCATCCCGACGCCACCGCGGTCAACACATCGGCGTCCACGGCCGATGAATCGAGGTAGACGTGCACGGTGGTCATACCGGCAACCGTCTCCCTGGCCACGACACGCCCCGATGTCGCCAGCGTCGAATCGAGCACTTCGTGCAAATCGGCTAGGGCATCCCAGGTGTGGTCGGTCGGGATTCCCTTCTCATCAACGACGCTGTAGGGGACCTGAAGTAGGCAGTGGGTGTCCAGGTTCGGTGCCGCCGCGGCGCACAGAGGTACTTGGGCGTTGGCCACGACCGGCCCGTCCTCGCCGTCCCATTGCATTGCCGCCCATGCCGGTGAGCCATCGTGGAGGGTGTTCTCCGCGGCCAATGCGTCGACCACGCCGACCAGCTCGGCCAGCGGGTAGCCGTCGACCGGACGGTGCGTGACCACATCGACCCCACCGATCCACTTCTCCACGTCGAGTTCACCGAGTGCGTGATCGAGCACGATAAACGCGACCTCAAGCCGTTGGCGTTGCGGCGCGTCGGCGAATGACGGATGGTAGACCTGCACGTCGAGATGGGCATGCATACGCTGCACCCCGACGATCACATCGCAGTAGTGAATCCGCGACGAGCCGACCGTGATGGTGAACATCCCTAGCGTGCGGCGTTGACGGTAATCGCTGTAGGACCACACCGTATCGGCCGGCGGGGCAGCGTTGAGCCAGCGGCGCGCCACTGCGCGCTCAGCAGGGTCGGCTGCGGTGACAATCAGTTGATGAGCCGATCGCTGGCCGGGACCAAGCTCCCACGACAACCCCTCGTCGATAGATGCAACGCGCGGACTGAGCAGAGGCACCGCCGCCTCAGGAGTGCCGGCCTCAATCGCGGCATTGACCGCCGCCGCACCGTTCGCACGCCACCAACCCCAAAAGCTGTCGATTGCGTTCTCTCCCATGCGCATTTAGGCCTCTCGTGACCAGGATCGTTGCGGCGACCACCATGGCGGCGTCGGCGCAAGCGGTACGGCGTGGCTGAACGACGGCTCGTCGGGGATGAGCACCGTGATATCGCTGGGACCCGCCAGAGCGCCCAGCCCGTCGGTGTCTGACCCGGCGAACACGCGAACCCGCACGCATCGCCCGACGACACATTCGTGGTCGCTGATCGTGCGGATCCAGGGTAAGTGCGCAGGACTGTCCACTTCGGGCGTGATGCCCTGGTACACGTAGATACCGGGCATTGTGTGGGCGCCGGCATCGCCGACGACCACGATGCGCTCATCCGGTGTGATCTCGGTATCGCACAACGATCGATTCGCCATCGCGATCACAGCGATCCACTACTACCGCGAACCCTAGGGTCGCGCATGCATCGCGCAGACACCGACCGTCCACAAATGCACATCAGTTCTTCAATCCTCACCCTCGCGACCTAAAGCCGTGGCAACCGGTTACACACGTCATCGAGTAGTCGTCGCAGCCAGCAGAAACCGAACGGTGATCTGCGGCACATTACGAAGGTGCTTACGAGATCGCCGTTGCTCCCGGCATACTCGTCCTTGGGCAGGGCCGCTTCTTCATCTACTCAGCTGGAACATGAAACCTGAAATGCCAAGTAGGAGCCTCAACGTATGCCAGGTGATGCCGAGCGGCTCGATAGTGCAGAGTCCGCGAAGTGGTGGGAAGAGACCGGAGCGTACGAGCTGCGCCAGATCCTGCTCTGGAGGTGGGACCCCATCGGCATTGCGGGCGAATTCCCCTATGCAGCAGATGAATATGACTCCTATGCACCTCAGCTTGTCATCGCGCTGAGCAACGGGGCCTCAGCAAACGAGATCGCCGCGCTGCTTGGCAGCATCGAAAGCGAACGAATGGGCCTGGGCGAGGGATCACTGCATGAAGTGCACGTTGACCGGCTACAGACCTTGGGGGAGAGCATCCTCGCCTGGTTCGAAAGCTCGCGGCTTCGGTGGTTGGAGTGTGGGCGACTGAGCCGGTGACGGCGCCCGCCTGAACGACGCCGGAAGTCTGGGGGTTGCGCAGAAGAGGTGTGGAGATCGTAATCCGAGGATGGCCCCGGCCGCCTCGGAAGCAGTGAATCCGCGCGATCGGTTCAGGCTTCACGCGACGGTGGCCGAATATCGCTTTCTTCAACTGTGTGTTAGATCACGGCTGGGACGGCGTTCGGTTGCGGGTCAATCTGCCGACTACATGTGAGAGAACACCAGTCCGCTAGGAGATGCGGACATGAGAGTGGTTGCGCAAATGGGGGTAGCAGTGGCGTTTTGGAACGTAGTCGACCGCAGCGCGTTGAGGGCTGTCGCGGCGATCGGGTCGATCGTAGTGATCGCCGCGGGGTGCTCATCGAAATCTGACACCGCACACAGCAGCGCATCCCCGAGATCATCTGAACCATCCACAGCAGTGGCATCACCTCATCAGAGCGGGACATGCTCACCGGTGACTGTCACACCGGATCATTGGCTGACGGTGAAGCTGCCGGGTGCCGAACCACGCCCGGCGATGCGCCTTCCAGTGATGCCAGGCTGGACGAAAGGTGAGGCAAACATCGGTTCGGGCATACAAGCTGTTTACGTCAATGACGCGCTGAGCGTTCCCGGCGCCCACACATCGGTCATTGTGAGCGTCTCTGATCCCCAAGGCGACTTCGACGCGTACGTGCAAGGCCTTAAAGGTGCTGGTACGAAGGAGTTTACGGTGACACCGGCGACCGTCTGCGGTTTCCAGGCCCGACACATCAGCTACACGCAAGCGCTGTCGACCACGCCAGCACCGCTGCTGGTGACCGCGTTGATGGTGCTGGTTCCGAACTCCTCTGGCGGGACTGTCGTAGCCGGCGTATTCAGTCAAACTGTCGATCCCAATAACAAGACCTACCAAGCAGACTCGGACGCTCTGTTCAACAACATTCAAGTGGCGTAGCCGACCACTGTGGATGAGCCCTCAAGGACGCAGCGATACCGTGAACGAGAAGAAAGTGCGACGGAGACCGCGCAAGCGCTACGACTGCGCGCCCTCAGCCGCCGTGGCGGCCGTTCATCGACTGCGTCCTATCCAACTCAAACTGCACCGACCGGAGAACCTCATGCATCCAAGACAGTTTCCGCCAACCCCTGTTCGATATGAACCGTCCCGACGAGGGACCGCGCCGAGCGGTGCTGAGAGGCACTGTTGATGGCCTACATGGCAGGACAGCTGTTGTTCTGGGCGATCGTCGTAGCGCTGATCGCCGGCGTGATCTGGGCTGTATCGGTGATGCTCACGCCGCGGCCACCGCTTGAAGACGACGACGATTGGGAACCCGACGCGCTATGACGCTGGTGGGTGGGCCGAATTCCGCGATCAAGGCCCGGCAGTTCTTGCCGCGCGTCGCTGAGAGCCCATCGAAAGGGCCCGACATGCAACGCAACAGGCTAATTAGGGGAACGTGATGGTTGAGTACGTGCTCGCCCAAGGTGGCGGCGATCCGTGGATCAGCGCTGCTGTCCGCGCAGCCCTGTTCACCGCCGGCGGGGTGGCACTGATCGTTGTCGGTGTTCGCCGCCGCCTCGACCGCGCTCGCTGGGACCGTGAAGACGACAATCGCCTGCTGCGTCCAGACGAACCAGCTCCGTCCGATGAACATCGCTCAACGCCACCACGGTCGGGAGGCACGGGATTCATCGTCGCGGGCGCGGTGCTGCTGATGCTTGGGCTCCTGCACATCCTCGACCTCGTCGCGACTCTTCATGAGGCCGCAATGATCTGACCAGCATTCGTTCAATGACTCCGAGTCCGATTGTTGCCTGAATTGGCGGGCTGATGCCGTGATGTGGACTTCGGCAGGCGATGAGGACCTGGCGGGGTTCGTCGAATTTCTGGCGTTGAAGGCCGACAGTCGTGACGACGATGAGATGTTCTACCTGCTGGACTCTGTGTCGGTTGACGCCACCGCATGCCGTACTCGTCACCGACGTCTTCACCGAGAGTCCGCTGCGTGGTTCACATCTTGGGTGTCGTCGACGGTCAGCTCCCGGTTCTGGAGCAGGAGTTCGAGGTCGTGGAGCAGATCCTGGCCGCCGACTCCCGCTGGCTGGCATCACTGGCCGCCCGCGGGCTCGACGTCGGCCAGGTCAGGGTGGCACCACTGTCGGCCGGCGTCTTCGACTACCCGAACGAGTCGGGACGACGCATCCTGCGCGGGCTGGCGTTCCGACAGGATCACCCGGCCGACCACGCCTGGGCGCATCCCATCGACGGGCTCGTCGCGTTCGTCGACGTCACGGCGGGGTCCGTCGTCGACATCATCGATATGGGCCCGGTCCCCATTCCCGAGGCGTCGGGAAACTTCGATGATCCAGATGTCACCGGACCGCACCGGACCAGTCAGAAGCCCATCTAAGTCGGGCAACCGGACGGTCCGAGCTTCACGATGGAGGGCAATCTGCTCACCTGGGAGAAGTGGCAGGTCCATGTGACGTTCGACGCGCGTGAGGGCGTCGTGTTGCACCAGCTCGGCTTCCTCGATGGGAATACGTTGCGACCGATCATCTTTCGTGGATCGGTGGCCGAGATGGCGGTGCCGTATGCGGATCCTTCGCCGATCCGGGACTGGCAGAACTATTTCGACACCGGCGAATACCTGATAGGACAGATGGCCAACAGCCTCCAGCTGGGCTGCGATTGCCTGGGTGAGATCACCTACGTCGACGCCGTGGTCGCCGACCAATTTGACAATCCGCGCACCATCACGAATGCGATCTGCATTCACGAAGAGGACTACGGCATCCTCTGGAAGCACCGCGATGACTGGGCCGGCTCTTCCAACGTGAGAAGGCAACGCCGACTGGTTATTTCGTTCTTTGCGACGTTGGGCAACTACGACTACGGCTTCTACTGGTACCTCTACCTCGATGGCACGATCGAACTCGAGACCAAGGCCACCGGTGTTGTCTTCACTTCGGTCTATCCCGGCCCCGGCCGAACGGAGAATCCGTACGCCAGCCAGATCGCACCCGGCCTGGGAGCACCCTTCCACCAGCACCTGTTCTGCGCACGGCTGCACATGCAAGTCGACGGCCACGCCAACTCGGTCGTAGAGAAGAACACCGTGCGCCTGCCGATCGGGGAGGGCAATCCGCGCGGTAATGCCTGGACTATCTCGGAGACCCCGCTGCGAACCGAGAGCGAGGCGCAACGTGTCGCCGACCGGTCGACGGGCAGAGTGTGGGATATCGTCGTCCGGCACACCTTCGGTCTGACCCACACGCCCCGCCTGGAGGACTGGCCGATAATGCCCGTCGATTACACCGGTTTCACCTTGAAGCCGTCCGGGTTCTTCGACCGTAATCCGACATTGGACGTGCCGCCGTCAAAAGGGCACTGCACGCCGCACTAGGTCGGGATCTACCCCCGGGGGGCGTCCGATCAGCCCCTCGGCAGGTGCTCGAACGCGTTGTGGCCCACGAACGCCGCGGCGGCCAGCAGCAGGACCGCGATGATCCAGCGCCCGTGCACCTTCATGAGCTGCTCGTAGCCGTCCTTGATGCGCCCGGGGGCGCCGGGGCTGACCAGCTCGATCACCGCCGGCGCCAGGGCGGGCACAACGGCGATGACCGCGAACACCACGATGCCCAGGGTTCGTTCGGAGCGGTCGCTGATCTCCAGCAGTTGATGGCCGGCCGCGATCGCGATCGGGAACACCTTCGGGTGCAGCCCGCAGACGGCGAACCCCGCCAATGCGGCCCGCGTGATCCGTTGGCGCACCGGTAGATCGGCTTGCGGATTCAGCCGGCGCGCGAGCGCCGGGAAGTGCTCGGTGATGCGGGTCCGCAGCCGGCTGGGCTGGTGGTCCGGCTCGGACACGTCGGCGATCGGCTTGTGCCGCACCGCGCCGATCGCCCGGTGGATGCCGATCACCAGCAGGGCGAGGGCGATCACGACACGGACCAGGAAACCCGGCCACGAATTGTGGTGCGCGGCTGACGCACCCCCGGCGCCGGTCAGGTGGGCGATCACCATGCCGATGCCGGTGGCGAACGCGATACCGGCGATGGCGCCGACCGCGAAGGCGAATGACGCCTGCCTGGGCACCTTCTTGTCGCTGGCGACGATCAATCCCAACACCAGCGTCTCGGGGCTGAACAGGATGGCCAGCGCGAGTGTGGCCAGGACAGCGAGGTGTGTGCTCACGGCTCAGCCCAGCGCCACGGTGGTGGTGATCATGTCGACGTGCACGGTGGGAGGGTACGCCCGTCCGTGCGGGAATGTCGACGCTCACGCGCGGGCCGTGGGTTACCTGCGGCAGGCGCTCACAACTCGTGATCGCGCAGGAACTCGCGAATGTCGTCGATCCAGACCGATGCCTCGGCAGGCGTGAAGATGTGCCCGGCCTCGGCGTACTCGATCAGCGTCGCGCCCGGTATCGCCTCGGCCAACTGACGTGTCGTCTGCGGCAGCACGATACGGTCCTGGCCGCTGATGAAAACCACTGTGGGTATGGCGATTTGGCGGCACGCGGCTACGGTGTCGACCGAGGCCGCCAACCGCGCCTGGTCCGCGCCGCCGGCAGGGTAGTTCTCTAGCGTCGCCGCGATGGCCGTATCGGCGGCTTGCCGGTCGAACTCGCCGAGCGCCGCGGGGGATGACAGACTCACCAGATAGCCGGCCAGCGCCCGGCGATCATCGCGTGCCGCCAGCGCGGCCCACGTGTCGACGACGAGCCGGAGCTGTTGGTCGGGCTGGGCGAATCCCACGGTGAGCAGCAGTCCCGTCACCCGACCCGGGTGACGGACCGCGGCCGTCACCGCAACAGCCGTCCCCAGTGACAAGCCGAGGATGGGGAACTTCTCGAACCCGGCGTCCACAGCCGCCCGCACCAAAGAATCGGCGAGAACGTTCACGTCCAATGTATTTGGGGCCTCGGGTGTTGCGCCTGAGCCGGGATAGTTCAGGCCGACGAGCGTGCGGGTGGCCGACAAGGCCTCGATCACCTGCCCGAAGTTGGCGCCGACGCTGCCTCCCGCACCGTGGGCGAGTACGAGCGGCTCGCCGGTTCCAGTCGCGATGATGTCGGGGTCGGCGACGAGGTGTGGATGCGTCATAGAGTGGACGCTAAACCTTCACATCGACGTCAAGGTCAACTTCGTGCGACCACCATCACATAGGCAGGCACCATGCGGATCGGCGAGCTGGCACGACGCTGCGACGTATCGCCCCGGTCGCTGCGCTACTACGAGGAACAGGAGCTGCTGCAGTCCGACCGTCACTCGAACGGATACCGCGACTACCCCGAATCGGCTGTCGAATCGGTCAAGCAGATCCGGGCCCTGATCGATGCGGGGTTCAGCGCCGACACCATCCGAAAAGTGCTGCCGTGCATGAGCGGTGACGACCTGGACATGTGCCCGCAGGTGGCTGCGGTGATCCGTGAGGCGTTGCGCGATATCGACGGCCGGCTGCGCGACCTGGACGCCAAACGAAGCAAGGTCACCGCATTGCTTTCGGGCCAAGGCCTAGCGTCATCGGCCATTCAGTCGGCGCGCAACGCGAAATAGCTCGGAAAGTACTTACCCACCTGTTCGCGCGCGTTGAATTCTTCAAGGTAGCCGTTGATGCGCAGGCCTTCCGCTGACAGACCGCCGATGATCTGTTCGAGGCTGTGCCCGAATTCCAGTGGTGCGTCGGGTCCGAAGAGGGTGAGCCGTTCTTCCTCGGTCAGCGATGCCAGATCCGAGTACGGCACCCGGTGCCTTACCTGGAGCCTGCCGGCCATCTGAGCCGCCCAATCGAACACATAGCAGACCGGGTTGATGAAGGCCCCGATGAAGGCGCCCTCACTGGTGAGGACGCGGCGCACATGCGCGAACACCGGGCGAATGTCAGCCACGAACTGCGACCCCATGCCGAGCACCACCATGTCGAAGGCCGACGCCGGCAACATATGCATGTCATCCATGGAACCGATGACGGCGGTCACCGACAGGCCGAACCTGACGCAGGTGTCGAGGTCGCGTTGCAGTTGGTGGGTGGAGTTCTCCAATGAGGTGACGACAGCTCCGCGCGCGGCGAGCAGCACCGCCTGCTGTCCACCCCCGCAGGCGATGCACAGCACCCGTCGGCCCGCGAGGTCACCGAACCACCCGGCGGGCACCGGCCGAGATCCTGTCAACGACACCGGAAACCCGTTGCGCGCCGCGTCGCGGAACTCGTCGTCGGTCAGGGGCACGGTCGCCCAATGATGGTTGGCAACTTCGATATTCCAGGCTCGCGCATTCACCCGGGCGATGGCGGTCGAGTCGTACTCGTCAGAGCTCGGCAACTCGAAACTCCTTCCCGTTGTACAGCGATGAGATACCCAGCCTAAGGCGCCCCTGTCGTCGAGCGAGCCCTCGATTCTGGCGGGCGGTGCCTGTTCAGGACGATCGGCCTGTGCGACAATATGACCGTATTGGCCCTTGGGGGCCGGCCACGCGAGCAAACGCGACCTTCTCGGTCTGGGGCTTGCGAAGGGGTGGAACTTGCTCAAGAAGCTGCGCAAATGGTGGACCACACCGGTCATCCGGCCCAGGCCCGCGATGTGGGAAGACCGGTCGGCCCCGCAGGAGTTCAAGCGTGAGGATCATAAACACGACACCCCCTAGGGCTGCGGCTCAGTCAACTCTCCTGCAGCGCTTGGGCTATTCCGTCGCGGGCCGGCTTCCTCTGATAGTCCGTGGTCAGTGGGGTGGCGGCGCCGTAGCCGGAGAAGGTATCGGGGTAGTCGGTGATCCAGGAGCGTTTGTCGGTGAATCCCCAGAGCGTGATGCCCGTGCACTGTGGCTGATCAAGGCACAGTGTGGTCATCGTTCTGAAGACGTCCCGCTGCCGATGGAGGTCGGCCGCGGTGGCGGTCCCGTTGACGACGGGGATACGGACGTCGAGTTCGGTGAAGCGGATCTTGAGCCCGAGGTCGGCGAAGCGCTGCAGATTCGCGGCCATGTCGGGGACCGAGGGCTGTTGGCCTTCGCCACCCAGCATGTGTGCCTGAAACCCGATCCCGTCGATCAGGGGCAGTGACTCGGTGGTGCCGTCGACATCGACGTCGACGGTGGTGTCGGCGGCGTCGAGGAGGCGTCGGATCGCGCCGATGACGGGTTCGTACGACCTCGAGCTCACCCCCGATGAGGTCCCGTGCACTGCAGGCGCCGTTCACTCCGCGAAACGACTTCCAAGGCGTGTCCGACGAGGCCGACCTCGAAGCGATCCGCGCACACATCCCCGGCCTGGCGCTGACGTGATACTGGGAACAGTCCGCAGTTGACAGAGTCAAGGTTTGCGATGATCGACGAGACGGCATGGCTTCTCTGGAGGGGAGGTCCGGGTGAACGCAGCGCAGCCATCGCTCGACGCACCGGTCCTGCTGTACGACGGTGTGTGCGGCGTCTGCAACAGCGCGGTGCGCACCATCCTACGATTCGATCGCCGCGGCACCCTACGGTTCGCAGCCCTGGACAGTGACTTCGCCCGCGGGGTGACGGCGCGCCATCCGGAACTGGTGGGCATCGATTCGGTGGTGTACGTCCGCAACGTCGGCCGGCCCACCGAGGCGGTGGAGATCCGTTCGGCCGCGCTGCTGCGGGTCGCTGCGTATCTCGGCGGCTGGTGGCGACTGGCGCTGGCTGGACGCGTGATTCCGTCGCGGGTACGCGACAGGCTCTATGAGCTTTTCGCCGCGCGACGTTACCTCGTAGGTGGCCGCTACGACACGTGTCCGATCCCGTCACCTGAGGTGCGAGGCCGTTTCCTCGACGCCGCCTACGGATGAATGAGCCGGCTCTGAATCCGGCTGTGTCTCAGATCTTCCCGCCCGGAAACATCGTCTTGACGGCCTGCGTGATGGTCTCGCGGGCGGCGGCGGCGTCATCGGGATCCAGGGAGCTGATCGCCATCACGTAGCGGCGGTCGGGTCCGATTGCGCCGGTGGACACGTGCAACTGGTTGGCGCCGTTCCAGCAGCAGAACCAGCCCTGTTTTACCGCGACCGGTTCGGCATAGAGCCCCTCGGGGATGCCGAACCGCTGCGGGTACCCGTCACTTCCCGTCGGTGTGGATTGCGCGAGGTCGCCGATGATGACGCCGGCCTGTTCGGGTGGCAGCCCGCCGGTGCCGTCCAACAGCATGGCGTAGTAGTGGACGAGATCGTTTGCGGTGCTTTGCGTGACGTCCCAGTGCCCGTTGTACGGCGCTGTCGTGCCCGGCAACCCGTACCGGGCCTTGATGCGCGCGATGACGGCGTTCTGACCGCTACGGTCCCAGAAGGTCTGGGCGGCGCTGTCGTCGGACGAGCGCAGCATGACGTCGAGCAACTGGCGGTCGGACGCCGATAGTGTCGTTTTGCCTAGGGATTCTTGCAACAGCAGGTCGTCGGCGATGAACAGCTTCACCACGGACGCGATCGGGAAGGGCCTGTTGGCCCCGTTGGAGACGGTCTGGCCGGTGGTGCGGTCGAGCACGACTGCCTCGATATCGGCCCCAGACTTTGCCGCGTCAGCAGTGGCTTGACGGACTCGGGCGTCGAGTCCGGCCAGTGGCGCCGCCGGCTCGGCGGGCGGGGCTTGGGGAGCGAACGTCGCCAGTGGCGTGTCCCCCACGGTCGCAGGCGCACCCTCCGCCTGCGCCTCGCAACCGCTCACGAGCAGTGCCACCCCGACGGTCGCCATGCTCGTCATCGCCCATTTCGGCAGCCGCCAGCGCATAAATCTCCTCCAACAGATCCTGAATCAGGGGTCAACGCTGCGCCCACCGTTAACCCCAGCTTAATCGGCCGGCCCCGCGGCAGAGGGGTGAGCGAAGGCTTCTGTCTACGCAGCCTTCACGGATGCAGGTTCCATTGGCCCACATCCTGGGCCAGGGCATCGCTGACATCGACTTCGAGCCCGCCGACCACCGGGCCTGGATTCGATGCGGTGCTCACCACGCGCTGGTAGAGCACGGCGGCGGGGTAGATCTGACCACCCGACCATGACCGGGTTTGCCACGCCCAGACGCGGCCGGGCGAACGTGACCGTCCGATGACGCCGTCGGTGGTGGCCCACTGGCACGGCCTTATACCGCCGTAGATGCCGGTGCGCTGCACGCCGAGTACCGAGTTGATTCCCCGAAACCATTGCAGTGCCACATTGTTCCAGGTGTCGCGGTCGATATCGTCGTCCACACTGAAGAAGATGGGTGCACTCTGGCCGCCACCGGCGGCGGTGTGGAGCTGCCATGCGGTGCGGGCGTCGGCGACGCCGCCGGCGTAGCCCCGGGTGAAGTCCGACGGTGCGGTCCCGCCCGGCTTGCCGTATTGGTAGTTGCTGACGATCGCCAGCCCAGCGGCGGTCAGCGACTGCGCGTAGGGCAGGGTGATCGGCTTGGCACCCATCGACGAGCCCGGGCGTGACGTCGAGACGTAGTTGATCACGCCGGCGTGCCCCGCTGCCAGGATGTCGCGAGCCGGAATCTGGCGCATGGCAAAGTCGATCAGAGTGGGCGCGGCTGCCGACGCCGTGGGCGCGCCGGCACGTGCCGCTGCCGCACCCAGTCCGGTCACGGCCGTCACGGCGGCGGCGTAGCGCAGCGCGTCACGGCGGGAGACCGGGCTGACGCGCGGCTCGTTGGTCATCCACGACGAGTCGGACACCGAGCGATGTTAACAATGGGACTGCTGTTAAGCATGTTGCCTCGCGGGGCGACGTGGACTCTTTCGGCCGCGCTGTCCTCATCGCCCCTCATCGCCGCATACCCGCGTGGACGCGCGCAGCAGCTGATGCGTTTCGGAACCGAAAGGCAGGGGTAGCCAACGGTCTCATTCGAACGCAACCTAGGGGGAGTCACCATGCGCGCTGAAGAAGGCGACGAGTCGATCGCGGAGTTGGCTGATTTCGCCGGGCAGGCCGAACAGGCGCTGGAGGAGAGCATCGCGGAGTTGGAGGGCAAGAAAGTCGCGATACTGGCCACCGACGGCGTCGAGCGTCGCGAGCTGGAAGAACCCCGGGAGGCGTTGCGCGCCGCCGGAGCAAGTACCGAACTCCTTTCACTGCAAGATGGTTCGGTCGGTATGCGCGACCATGACTTGGAGCCGGCAGGGGAGACGCCGGTGGAGCGTGTGGTGGCGGAAGCGACGCCCGCCGAATTCGATGCGTTGGTGATTCCCGGTGGCACAGTCAATGCCGACAAACTGCGCAGTGATGCCAAGGCGGTGACCTTCGTGCACGACTTCGTCGAATCGGGTAAGCCGGTCGCCGTGATCTGTCATGCCCCGTGGACGTTGATCGACGCGGGTGTGGCCAAGGGCCGGACGTTGACTTCCTACCCGAGTCTTCGCATCGATCTTCAGAACGCGGGTGCTTCGGTCGTCGACCGCGAGGTCGTGGTCGATGGAAACCTGATCTCCAGTCGTTCGCCCGACGACCTCCCGGCGTTCTGCGCCGCCATCGTGGAGGCCCTGGCCCAGAAGTGACCGCCTACGCGGCGACCGTCGCGGCTCTGCGGGAGATCGACATCGCATGGCTGGTCCAGCGCTCGCCCGTGCGCACCAGTCGCCGGGCAGTCTTCCGGCCGGCCGACGAGCGGCCCCCGGTGTGGAGCTGAGATCCGCCGAGTGTGGACATACCGAGTGTGGACATCGCGCCGACATCGTTGGCTCGACGGTGATCGCCTTCAGTCATCACGACGTACAGGTCGGTCGTGGCCGCGAGCATCTTCGACTGCACCGCGCGCAGAACGTCGCGGCACTGTTCCGCCATCGGGGCACCCGCTTCGGCGAGTTCGACCACGAGCCAACCCATCTTGGCCAGCACTCGGGCGTCGCGGTACACGGTGAGGAGCGGCGGAATGCGCGAAGCGGAGGGGACTTGCCGCGCCAAGGCGAGAGCCTCGCGTTTGGCTTCGGCGCAGCCGGTCTGGACCTGATCGTTGTCGCGGCGGACCTCATCGATCACCAACAACGTGTCCGAATCACTTAGATCGCCCACCGCCAGTAGCGACGCTTCCAGGAGTCCGCAGACCTGTTCCAGCGTGAACCGCAGCTCGCCCAATCGATCGTCGAAGGTGGCTTGCCGGATCGCAACGTCTGGCATGAGGGGTCCCCTCGGTCCGGGAGCGTCTGAAATCGGCTCGACCGCGATCGAATAGCCGATTCGGCCGGCTTTCAAACAGCGCAAGAGCGCCCGTGGTCACGGACAACTGGGATAGATCTCCATCACCGTCGAGACGAACAGGTCCGCGACTGCCGAATCACCTTGTGACACCTGCGTATAGTCCCGCTTCACCTCCGCCACGGATTGCCCGTGCTGCAGCCGTGCACAGATGAGATGTGCATCGCGCGCCGTCATGGACGGGTTCGCGATGCTGAGCCCGTGGGAGCGCAAACTGGTCACCAGCTGCTGGTCATATTCGGCGAGGGCACCGGGGGCGAGTCCACTGGACGGAGACGGCGAGGCCGTGGTCGCCGGCTGGCTCGGATGGGGTGAACCGGGGGTCTCGTCGGCCTGCAGGTGGAGCGCAGCGAGCGTCGCGCCGCCGACCACCACCAGCGCGCCGGTGGCAGCTGCGATGGCGATGACTACCTGGCGCGTGCCCATGAGACGGCAGCGTAGCCGGTCTGCCTCGTTGCGGTCATTTCCTGTCCGGCAAGCGAAGGTGTCGGACTCTACGACGCAAGGAAGATGAATCTGATTGGCATGAAAAGTGATTCGCAGTCAGCCGCCGAATCCCCCGGACAACAGCCTGCGCAACCTCTCGACCGCGGCGGTGTGCTCGATCTCCGCATCGGCGAACCCGCCGTGCAGGCTGGCGCCGACCATCACCGCGTAGAGCATTTCCACCACTGCAGCCGTGTCGGTGTCGTCGGTCAGTTCACCCCGCGCGACAGCGTCGCCCACTGCCGCTGTCAGGAATGCCAGGGCATCTTCGCGCGGTGCGCAGTGGCGATTCTTCAAGTCGGGGTGGCGGTAGGAGTCCAGGACCACGGTGGCGAAGAACGTGGCGCGGCGCCGGTCGACGACGATCAGCGCCATGAACGCGGTGAGCTGCTCGAGCAGTGTCGTTTCGCGTGCGGCGGTCGCGACCGCCACTGCGATATCAGCACTCGCCCCGTCCAGCACTCCGTCGTAGACGGCCCGCTTGGACGGGAAGTAGCAACGCAGCGCCGGGCGCGTGACGCTCGCTCGGCGTGCGATCTCGCCTGTCGTCGCGCCTTCGTATCCGACTTCACCGAAGACTTCGCGGGCAGCCGCGATTATTCGCTCTCGCGTCTCTGATCCGCGAACTCCGATCGGCCGTCCCATTGGTCTTTGCACCAGATGCCCCCAGTGGCGATCTTGGCACGGTTCTTCATGCGGTGCATCAACTCTTTGCCAAAATTGTCAGTCTGTGCACAGAAACGACGTCGATCGAGCCAATCAACGAGGTCTGGTGGGCTGCCGAATCCGTCCCCGGGCCAGTGAGGCGGTGGCAGCCACGAGCGCCAGACCGATCGAGACCCCGAAGACCACGGTGAGCCCCTGGTGGAATGGCGCGCTGATGAGTTGCGGGAAGAATTCGCGGCCGGTGATGACATCACGATCGGCAGTCGGCAGCGCGGTGAGAACGCCGCTCGGCGTCAGCAGGTGCTCGAGCGGATTGACGCCCAGCACCGCGGCGAACAGTGTCGACACCGGTGGCAGCCCAGCCACTTGGTGCGCCACGTCGCCGGGAATCCCACGGTCCTGCAACCCGGTTGCCAAGGCACCGGGCAGGCTGCCGGACAGGCCGACGACCATCAGGGAGAAGAACACCCCGATAGACAGCGCGGTGCCGCTGTTCAGGAATGTCGCACGCATGCCGGACACGACGCCGCGCTCGGCGGCCGGCACGCTGCCCATGATGGCCGAGGTGTTCGGTGCGGCGAACATCCCGCTGCCGACACCGTTGAGCGCGATGAGTGCGGCGAACATCCAGTACGGAAAGTCGATCGGCAACAACAGCAGACCGACGAAGCTCAGCCCGAACAGCACCATGCCCGAAGACGCGATACCGCGGGCGCCCAACCGATCCGACAGCGCACCCGAGGCGGGACCGGCGATCAAGAAGCCTGCCGTCAGCGGCAGCAGGAAGATGCCCGCCCACAGGGGTGTGTCGGCGTAGTCGTAACCGTGCAGTGGCAGCCAGATGCCCTGCAGCCAGATGATGAGCATGAACTGCAGGCCACCTTGCGCCAGCGCCGACGCAAGCGTGGCGATGTTGCCTGTGCTGAAGGCCCGAATTCTGAACAGGCTCAACCTGATCATCGGCTCGGCGACACGGGATTCGATGATGACGAACGCGATCAGCAGCAGTATTCCGGCGGTCAGCGTGCCCAGGACGAACGGGCTGTGCCACCCGGTGGGATGCCCGCCGTGCGGCTGGATTCCGGAGGTGATGGCGATCAGAACTGCAGACAATCCGACGGCGAAGGTGATGTTCCCCCACCAGTCGATCCGCCCGCGGTGCCGTTCACCGTTGTCGCGGAGCCGGCGATAGGCCCAGATGGTGCCGAAAACTCCGACCGGCACGTTGACCCAGAACACGGCCCGCCAATCCCAGGCCGCCAGCAGTCCGCCCGCGATGAGTCCGATGAACTGGCCGGCCAGTGCGGCCACCTGGTTGAAGCCGAGTGCGAAGCCGCGCCGGTCGGAGGGGAACGCATCGGTGAGGATGGCGGCCGAATTGGCCGTCAGCATGGATCCGCCCACGGCTTGCAGCAAGCGCCAGCCGATCAGCCACTCCGCGGCGGACGACCCGTCAAAGGGGTCGAACGACAACAGGATCGAGGCGACGGTGAAGACGGTGAAACCCAGGTTGTACACACGCACCCGGCCGTACATGTCGCCGATCCTGCCCAGGGTCACGACGAGTACCGATTGGACCAGGCGGTAGCCCATGATCATCCACAGCAGATACGTGATGTTGGCCGGCGCCAGCGGGTCCAGGTGGATGCCGCGGAAGATCGCCGGCAGTGAGATGATGACGATCGATCCGTCCAGGGCGGACATGAATACCGCCGCGGTGGTGTTGGTCAGCGCGACCCAGCGGTAGTTGTCCGGGGCCTCGGTGGATTGCTCTTCGACAGTCATCTAGAGGCGCTGCGCGAGTCGCTCGATCAGCGGCGCGGCGGCGGCCAACTGGGCCAGTTCGTGGGCCGTGAAGCCGGCCAACCCGGCCGCGAGCTGGTCGACGCGGGCGTCGCGCCGACGATTGACCTCTCGACTGCCGGAGGCGCTGATGGACAAGAGAATTCGCCTTCCATCGGTAGGGTCGGGCTGACGGGTGATGAACCCTCTGGCTTCGAGCTCTCCGATCGTGGTGCCCATCGACTGTGGACTGATCTGCTCCTGTCGCGCCAGATCCGCCGAGGTGGCGGGTCCGCACCGGTCCAACCGACTCAAAGCGGCCATCTGAGGGAACGTCAGAACGTCGGCGACCGGTCGCTGCCGAAGGCGCCGGCGCAGTAGGCCCATGCACAGGAACAGTGACCGTGCCACCTGCTCGGTTTCCCGGCTCTCACCCATATCATCAGGCTAGACTTATCAGTCTGGATTGATCAACCCGTGAGGGCGGGCAACTCATGCGGGCTCCACATCGGTCGGAACCAATTCGCGAAAGCGCATGCGCAAGCGCTTGCCTACCCCTAGGCTGCCGAAGAACGTCGCGTGATCGGCGTCACATCGAGGACAAGGGGGTCCGCATGTTCGACAAGCGCAACAAGGGCACGCTCGCCGTAGGAGCGGTGCTGACGGCCGGTTCGCTGGTACTCGGTCTCACCGGTTGTGGCGGATCGAGTTCGGGCAGCGTCAAGGTCGGCCTCATCACCAAGACCGACTCGAACCCGTACTTCGTGAAGCTGCGAGAGGCCGCGAAGGCGCAGGCCGACAAGGACGGCGCCCAGCTGATCGCCCTCGCGGGCGCGTTCGACGGTGACAACGAGGGCCAGGTCGCGGCGATCGAGAACATGGTCGGCCAGGGCGTGAAGGGCATCCTGATCACCCCGAACTCCTCCACCGGGGTGCTCGACGCGATCAAGAAGGCGCGCGACGCCGGCGTGGTGGTCATCGCACTCGACACCGCCACCGATCCCGAGGACGCCGTCGACGCCACCTTCGCCACCGACAACAAGGCCGCGGGCGTCAGCCAGGGCAAGTGGGTCAAGGCCGCGCTCGGCAACACACCTCCCCAGGTCGTGATGCTGGATGGCACCCCGGGTGGCACCGTCGACACCTTCCGGCACGACGGCTTCCTCGAGGGCTTCGGTATCACCAACGACTCACCGGAGATCGTCGGCCGGGAGAGCACCAACGGCGACCAGACCAAGGCGCAGACCGCGATGGAGAACATCCTGCAACGCGCCCCAGGCGCCAACGCGCTCTACACCATCAACGAGCCCGCCGCCGCCGGTGCGTACCAGGCGATCCAGTCCGCCAACCGCGCAGGCCAGATCACCATCGGGTCGATCGACGGCAGTTGCACGGGTATCGCGGACGTGAAGTCGGGGAAGATCGGCGCCACGGTGCTGCAATTCCCGGCCAAGATGGCCGAGCAGGGCGTCGACGCCGTGGTCAAGTTCGCCAAGGACGGCACCAAGCCGAGCGGTTTCAACGACACGGGCTCGCAGCTCGTCACCGACAAACCGGTTCCCGGACTCGAGTCGAAGGACACCGCCTGGGGCGAGAAGAACTGCTGGGGCTGAGCCGAGACATGACCACCGGCGCACCTGCGACAGCACCAGCTGCGGCCAAGCCCTCGGTATCGAGCCGGTTCAACGCGGCAAGCATCCTGCGTGAACCATTGCTCGGTCCGCTGGTGGCGCTGGTCATCGCGATCATCATCTTCAGTGCGGTCTCGGATTCGTTCCTCAACCCGCAGAACGTCTCGCTGATCCTGCAACAGTCCGTGGTGGTCGGCATTCTGGCCGTGGGCCAGACGCTGATCATCCTGACCTCCGGTATCGATCTGTCGATCGGCGCGGTCGCCGTCTTCGGCACAATCGTGATGGCCCAAAGCGCCGGTGCGGCAGGACCGGTCGTGGCGCTGGGGTCGACGCTGTTGGTGTGCATGGTGTTCGGTGCGCTCAACGGCGGGCTCGTCACGGTGCTCCGCCTGCCGCCGTTCATCGTCACGCTGGGAACGTTCACGGCGATCCTGGCGGGCACCCGGCTGCTCGCGGGTTCGCAGACCTACCGCGTGCCGCAGGGACCGTTGACGTTCCTCGGCACGTCCTTCCGGATCGGGTCGTTCTCCACCACCTACGGCGTGCTGGCGATGCTCCTGGTCTACCTCGCCATGGGGTACGCGCTGTCCCAAACCGCCTGGGGCAAACACATATACGCCGTCGGCGGTAACCCGCAGGCGTCTAACTTGTCCGGAATCAAGTCCGGGCGGGTGCTGTTCTCGGTGTACCTCACCACGGGCGTGATCGCCGCCATCGCCGCGTGGGCGGCCCTGGGACGCATCCCGAACGCCGACCCGAACGCGTACCAGAACGCCAACCTCGAGACGATCACCGCGGTGGTCATCGGTGGGACCAGCCTGTTCGGTGGGCGTGGCGGGGTCGGCGGAACACTGGTGGGCACGTTGATCGTCGGCGTGCTCCGCAACGGTCTCACCCAGGCCGGCGTCGACAATCTGTATCAGAACATCGCGACCGGAATCCTCGTGATCGTCGCGGTTGCAGTGGATCAATTCGCGCGCAGGAGATCGCAGTGACGACCGGGAAGACCACCGGGATGACGACCACCAAGAGCGGCGTACCCGTGCTCGAAGCCCGCCGTCTCGTCAAGAAGTACGGCAACGTCACCGCCATCAACGGCGCCGACTTCGAGCTGCGCGCGGGTGAGGTGCTCGCGGTCATCGGTGACAACGGCGCCGGGAAGTCCAGTCTGATCAAGGCCTTGGCAGGCGCGGTGATACCGGATTCGGGCGAGATCCTGATGAACGGAGCACCGGTGTCGTTCAAGAGCACCCGAGACGCCAGAGCGGCCGGAATCGAGACGGTGTACCAGGATCTCGCGGTGGTGCCGGCGCTGGACATCGCGTCGAATCTGTACCTCGGACGCGAGGTCCGGCGAAAGGGCATCGCGGGCAGCCTGTTCCGTCGCCTGGACATGCCGAGAATGCGTCAGGAGGCATCCCAGCACCTGGCGGATCTGAAGATCGGCATAAAGTCCGTGAACCAGGCCGTCGAGACGTTGTCCGGGGGTCAGCGTCAGGGCGTCGCGGTGGCGCGCGCGGCCGCCTTCGGTCGCGGGGTGATCATCATGGACGAGCCGACCGCCGCGCTCGGGGTCCGGGAGTCCGGACAGGTCATCGACCTGATCAAGTCGATCCGCGACCGCGGTATCCCCGTGGTGCTCATCAGTCATGACATGCCGCACGTGTTCGAGGTGTCCGACCGGATCCACATCCACCGACTGGGGCAACGTGCCGGTGTCGTCGATCCGAAGAAGCGCTCGATGTCCGAGGTGGTCGCGCTCATGACCGGTGCAGAGGAGCCCACCGATGAGGAACGCGCCGGACTCTGAGGGGGCGCCGGTCGGGGTCTTCGTCGGACTGGCGACCCTCGATGTGATCCACCGGATCGGAGCAGCCCCTGCGGTCAACCAGAAGATCACCTCCACCGCGCAGTTCGTCGCTGCGGGTGGACCAGCCGCGAACGCCGCCGTCACCTTCGCGGCGCTGGGCGGTCGCGCGATCCTCGTGACCGCGCTCGGCGATGATCCCGTCGCCGATTTGATCCGAGCCGATCTCGCCGCGTACGGCGTGCGCGTCGTCGACGCGGTGACCGGTACTACTCGGGCGGTGCCCGTGTCGTCGGTGGCGGTCGTCGAATCGACGGGTGACCGATCGGTGGTCTCACTCGACGCGGTCACCTCCGACGCGTCACCACCGGCAGGCCTCGGTGATCTCGTGGCGGAAGCCGAGGTGGTGCTCGTCGATGGCCACCACCCGCTGATGGCCATCGCTGCCGCGGAATTCGCGGCGGTCCGAGGTGTCACGCTCGTCGTGGACGCGGGCCGATGGAAACCGGTCATGGGTGAGCTGGCCGGCTACGCGACGGACATGGTGTGCTCCGACGACTTCCGGATGCCGGGCGCCGGCGACACCGCGTCCTCCGCAGCGGCGTTGGTGCGCACTGGTGTTCGCACCGTCGTCACCACGCACGGCGGCGACCCCGTGCAGTGGTGGTCCGCCGGCGAGTGCGGGTCCGTGCCGGTGGAACCGGTGGTGGTGGTCGACACACTCGGTGCCGGCGATGTCTTCCATGGTGCATATTCGTACTTCTCGACCCAGAGCGAGCGCGGCGTGGCCGAGCGCATCGATCGCTCGGCTCGGGTCGCCGCACTCCGGTGCTCGGTCATCGGGCCACGGGCATGGCTGAACGAACTCCCCACCCAGCAGACTCGAAAGCGAGAACGGTGACCATCGAGCGAGACGTACAGGACGCCACGTTGGAGGATCTCGTCGAGTGGGCCACAGCCCTCGTCGTTCCGGGCGAGCGCCGCATTCTCGGCCTGACCGGCGCCCCCGGAGCCGGGAAGTCCACCGTCGCCGAACG
This sequence comes from Mycolicibacterium sp. Y3, assembly GCF_051188035.1. Taxonomy (NCBI): domain Bacteria; kingdom Bacillati; phylum Actinomycetota; class Actinomycetes; order Mycobacteriales; family Mycobacteriaceae; genus Mycobacterium; species Mycolicibacterium sp. Y3. The sequence goes on from NZ_JAVQLT010000001.1 coordinate 602,743, forward strand.
ACTCGTCACCGCGCTGGGCCCGGACACCGCCGTGCTGGTCCCCATGGACGGCTTTCATCTGGCCAACGAAGTCCTGATCGACCTGGGCCGTCGGGACCGCAAGGGTGCGCACGACACGTTCGACGACGACGGGTATGCCCGGTTGATCGCCGCCCTTCGGGCGCAGCGCGCCGACGACGCGATCGTGTACGCGCCCCGGTTCCGGCGCGAACTCGAAGAGTCGATCGGCTCGTCCATTCCGGTCCCGCCCACGGTGCCCCTGGTTGTCACCGAGGGCAACTACCTCCTGCTGGAATGCGACGCGTGGCCCGCGGCGCGAGCCTGCCTCGACGCGGTCTGGTTCCTGGCTCCCGACACCGACGTTCGCCACGCGCGGCTGGTCCGGCGACACGAAGCGCACGGCAAGTCCCCGGAGGACGCGGCGTTCTGGGCGTTCGGGTCCGATGAACGCAACGCCCAACTGATCGAGTCGACCTCAGGTCGCGCCGACCGAATCGTGCGTATCCGGTGACCACGATGGGCGATGTGGCCCGTATCGCCGGCGTCTCTGCCTCGACTGTCTCGCACGTGCTCAACGGCACCCGCAAGGTCGACACGGCGACGCGGCTGCGCGTCGAGGCCGCCATCGAGCAGACCGGCTACCGCCGCAACGTGGTGGCGCGAGCACTGGCGGCAGGACGCACGCACACGGTCGGACTGTCGATCTCCGCGTTGACCAACCCGTACTTCGGGAGCCTGGTGCACGCGGTGGAACGTGCGCTGTCCGATGCCGGGTACGTCCTGATCGTCGGAGATTCCCACGACGACGTCGACTCGGAGCGACGTGTCACCGACTCGCTGCTGGACCGGCAGGTCGACGGGATGATCGTGGCGCCGGCGGCCGGCTCGGAGCGGGTCACCCTCCCGCAGGTCACCCGCACGGGAACCCCACTGGTCCTGATCGATCGCTGGGTCGACATCGCCTGCGATCAGGTCGGTCCGGAGAACTTCTCCTCGGCGCAGTCGCTGACCGAGCACCTGCTCGACCTCGGACACCGCCGGATCGGGGTCGTGCGCGGCCTTGCCGGGATCTCCTCCACCACCGAGCGGTTCGACGGCTACACCGCGGCCCTCGCAGACCGCGGTATTACGGTCCACGCGGATCTGGTGGTGGACGGCCAGTCCAGCACGGACGTGGCGGAACGCGAGGTCTGCGAGCTGATGTCGCGGGCGGACCGGCCCACCGCGCTGGTGTCCCTGAACAACGCCATGACCATCGGCACGCTCAAAGCGGTGCGCAGCCTCGGCTTGTCCATTCCGTCCGACGTGGCACTGGTCTGCTACGACGACTTCGAATGGTCAGATCTCTTCGAGCCCAAGCTCACGGCGGCGGCGCAGGATGTCGAGACGATCGGTGCCACCGCGGTGGAACTGCTGCTGCGCCGGATTCGAGGGCACGATGCCGCGCCGCAACGGATACGCGTGCCGACGACGTTTCACCATCGCAATTCATGCGGATGCACGTAATGCCCAACCCCGCCCTCTTGATAGGACCCCCACCATGCCGATAGCCACCCCTGACCAGTACGTGGCGATGCTCGATCGGGCCAAGGCGGGCGGGTTCGCCTATCCGGCGATCAACGTGACCAGCTCCCAGACGCTCAACGCTGCGTTGCAGGGCTTCGCGGAGGCCGAGAGCGACGGCATCATCCAGGTGTCGCTCGGCACGGCACTCTACTTGTCCGGCAACGTGGTTCAGAGCCGCTTCGCCGGGTCCAGGGCCCTCGCGCTCTACGCGCACGAGGTCGCCTCGCACTACCCGGTCACGGTGGCCCTGCACACCGATCACTGCCCCGCCGAGAATCTCGACGACTGGGTCCGGCCGTTGCTCGCCGACTCGCTCGAGCGTCGCAGCCGTGGCCTCGACCCGCTCTATCAGTCGCACATGTGGGACGGATCGGCGGTGCCCCTGGACGAAAACCTGCGCATCGCAGCGGAATTACTGGAGGCGTCGGTAGCGGCGAACACGTTGCTGGAGATCGAGGTCGGCGTGATCGGCGGTGAGGAGGACGGCATATCCCGTGAGATCAACGAGCAGCTGTACTCCACCGTCGACGATGCGCGCGCGACCATCGAGGCGTTGGGCGCGGGGGAGCGCGGTAGGTACCTGACCGCGTTGACGTTCGGCAACGTGCACGGTGTCTACCACCCGGATTCGGTCCAGCTGCGCCCGGAACTTCTGCATGAGATCCAGACCGTCATCGGCGGGGAAGTCGGGCGACCCAAGCCATTCGACCTCGTCTTCCACGGCGGATCGGGATCGAGTGCGGAGGACATCGCGTCCGCGGTCGCCAGTGGTGTGGTCAAGATGAACATCGACACCGACACCCAGTACGCGTTCACCCGGTCGATCGCCGGGCACATGATGGGCAGCTACGACCAGGTGCTCAAGGTCGACGGCGGCTACGGCAACAAGAAGGCCTACGACCCGCGATCATGGGGCAAACCGGCCGAGAACGCGATGGCCGCGCGGGTCGTCGAGGCCGCGCAGACCTTGGGTTCGGCCGGCCGGTCCGTGCGCTAGCCCGTTGCGGACGAGACTAGGGCGGCGGGGGGAAAGCCGGGCCACCGACGGCGAACTGCACCGCCAACGTCGCCGCGCATACCAGCACCACGATCGTCAACGCCGCCCAGTCGCGTGGTCCCGGGCCCGACCGGCCGACTGCGATCTGCCCGGCGCCGCCGCGCGCGGTGATCGCATCGCCCATCTCGTCGGCCCGGCGAAAGACCATCGCGATTGCGGTGGAGATCAAATCGATGAAATCACGGACCCGATACCCGAGACGTTGTCGACGGGTGCGCAACGGCGGTTCGGGGCGCAGCTTGCGCGCGGCATGCATCAACCGGAATTCGTCGAACATCATCGGAAACGAGCGCAGCGCCAGGCTCAGGGTGGCTGCCCAGTCCTCCACCGGGATGCGCAGCCACTTCAGCGGCCGGCCCAGTGTGACCAACGCGGGCGCGATATCGCAGAGCTCGGTGGTCCACGACAACAACGCGCCCAACATCAGCAAGACGATCGCCAATGTCGTGATCTGCAGGAACTGCAACACTCCGCCGAGCCCGACGTGCACCGATCCGAGCTCGATGAACGGTGCGCCCCCGGACGTGGTCAAGAAGACCGAGCCGAGCGCCAGCATCACCCAGACTGGACCGGGTACCGCCGGCAGCGCACTGCGCGGGATGTGCGCCAACCAGATGCCGACCACGACGAGTCCGGCTGTCGCCGCAAGTGGAACCCAGCCGGGGTTGGTGGCCAGCAGCAATCCGACCGCGAAGATGATGATCAACTTCGTGCCCGCCCACAGCGAATGGATCGGGCTGGCAACCGGAACCGGACGTAACAGCACCAGCGGCCGGCGCGCCGGATTCTGCTGTGGCTGGGTCGTCGTCATGAACGTCCTCCCGCCGTCGGCGACACCGACGCCTCGATGGTCCCGTTGAACAGATGCAGCACCCGTGGACACAATTCCTCGAGGCCGAGGAAATCGTGGGAGATCACCACCACCGTCAGCCCAGAGCTGCGCCGCAGGTCGGTCAGTAACCGGACCAGGCCCCGCTGACTGTCGGCATCCAAACCGGCCAACGGTTCGTCGAGGATCAACACGCGCGGCTTGCGGGCGAGCAGACCCGCCAGAACCAGGCGACGCATCTGTCCACCCGACAGCTGGTCCACCCGGCGCCGGGCCAGGACAGCATCCAGGCCCACCCTCGCCAGCGCCGTGGCCACCTGCTCGTGATCGGTCGGGCAGAACCCGGCCGCCGATGCTACTTCCTCGCCCACGCGGGCCCGCATCAGCTGGACACGCGCCGCCTGGAAGGCGATGGCCACGTGCCCGATCCGATCGACTGCCGGTTCGCCGTCGACGAGCGCAGTGCCGACCGATGGTGTCGTCAACCCGGCCATCACCCACGCCAGCGTCGACTTTCCCGAACCGTTCCCGCCGTGGATCAGCAGGCCGTCGCCCTCCTGCACGGTGAAGCTGACATCACGCAGAGCGGTGTGGGCCCACGGCGTTCCGGCCGCATACTCATGGCTGACCCGGTCCAGCTGCAGCAACGGCACCCCGGTCCGCGGTGCTTCGTCGACCGTTGTCGCCGGGACCGGAGCCGTCCGGACCATGACGGTGTTGTCCTGGGCCTCCGACAGGCTGATGACGCGATCAGCGGACTCGGCCTCGTCGTTGTGGTGAGTGATCTGTACCAGTGACATCTGGCGGTGGTCGGTCAGGGCCGCCAGAACCCCGAGGAGCTTTTGACGGCCGTCCTGGTCCACCATCGAGGTGACTTCGTCGGCGATGAGCAGTCGCGGTTTGCGAGCCAGGGCGGCAGCCACCGCGAGGCGCTGCAGTTCTCCTCCGGACAGTCCCGCAGTGGCACGGCCGCCCATACCGGCCAGACCGACCTCGCTGAGCAGCCGGTCGATGTCGACGTCGACCTCGGGCGGCAAACCCCACACCACATCGTCGGCAACCCGCATGCCCAAAACCTGGGTTTCGGGATGCTGCAGGACAACCGCCGTCCCACCGGGCCGGCCCAGGCCGACCGCACCGGGTCGGTGCACGGTGCCGGTGGTGGGCGTCCGGCCCGCCAGAATCAGCATCAGGGTGCTCTTACCGGAGCCGTTGGCGCCCACCACGGCGATGTGTTCGCCGACCTCCACGGTGATCTCGGAGGGTGCGAGCGCCGCGTGCTCGGCGCCGGGGTACCGGAATCCGGCGCCCCGCAATGTCACCGGCACCGGTGCGGGCGCGCCACCAGCCAGATCCGAGGCTGGGACGTCGAGGGTATGGACGTCGGGGATGCCACTCAACCGGCCGAGAACTCGTGACATCACCCACCACCCGACGAGCGAGACGATCGTGACGACGATCATCCCCAGGCCGATCAGCAACAGCGGCCAGTGCGCGAACCCGATCCGGATGACCTCCTGCATGCCGTTGGCTGCCGAGGCCATGCCCGGCAGGTGACCGAGGACTGCCGACAGCGCGGTCAAGGCGGCGCCGATAACGCCAAAGACCAACTGCTGCAACGGAACCAAGATCAGCAATAGGACGGTCACGAAGGCGCCCAGGACTGCGCCGGCGAGCAGGGATGCAATCGTGACAGCGATGACTCCACCGCCGCGGCGTTTGACGACACCGGTCAGTCCGCCGATGTAGGCACAGTTGAGCACGGTGATGAGACCCGGCACGCCGACGATGAGGAAGGCGATCGTCGCACCGGCGACCACCGCAGCGATCAGTGTCCGCAACCGGTGCCGGTAGGCCAACAGCCCGATCGGCACCATGGTGACCAATGCCAACGGCGCGAAGAGCGGGATGATCGAGGCCGCGATGGCGAAACCGGCCACCGCCGCCGCCACCGCGGCGGCGTGCGCCATCTCCCTGGGCAGCAGTCGGTGCGGTCGACTCCGAACTTCCGCCCTGCTGCTCACGGGGGCGCTACTCGTCGTCGGCATGCTGGAGTCGTGACGCTGGCGCCGGGTGCGCAGCGCGATGCCACGCCAGTGGGTTCAGTGCGCGGTAGGGGTCATCCGCCCTGATCTTGAGCAGATCGGCGAGCATTCCTTCCATGGAGGTCTGCGTCGTCTCTTTGACGGTCTCGATCCACTTCTCGGCCGACGTACGCGGTGGCCGGGTGGTGTCGATAACGTTGCCGAAGCGGAGATACATTCGCTGTGGCCGCGGTATCAGTGTCGGGCCGATCCCGTGCACGAGTGGAATCGGCGTTTCTTTGCGACCACTGAGCTTTTCGCTGAGCGCCAGACTCAACTGCCCCAACTTGCTGTCGCGGGTGAGGAAATGTTCGTACATCTCGTCGCTACCGACGAGGGCGACGGGCAGGATCGGATAGCTGCCGATGATGGCCTCCCGGGCGAAGCCGGAACGGCCCTTCCAGTTGATGGTGCTCTCCTCGCCCTTGAACTTGGCGATCTCTCGGCCGCCACCGGGAAAGACCAGAATGGTCTCGTTGTTCGTCATCAATTCCTGGGCGCTTTCGTGCGAGCCGACGACGGCCCCGACCGCGGTGTTGACGTCACGCATCAGGCCTCTCATCTTGCCCATGCCTCGATCGGCCAGCGGCCGTACCCGGGTGCCGATCGTGCGGCGCACGTAATGGGATATCAGGACGACCTCCATGGCGCCCTGAGTATGGTTGCCCACCAAAAGAACCCGGCCGTCGTGTGGAATATGGTCGATGCCGTCCACATAGGGCCGGCACAGATCGACGAGGGGTTCCACGGCGTCGCTGGTCGCCCCCAGAAAATGACGTATCCGACGCACTCGCGTCGGCTCGTCGGTCGGTTCTTGGACGACGTCCTGGCTGTTCATGAGGAGTGGTGCTCCGATCGGCTCGTGAGTTCGCTGTATGGGGTGGTGGCACAGGAGGGTGTGGCGCGAGGTTGCGGCTATCGGGCCGTTTCGGGGTTTCACCCGACACGGAATGACAAGTTAATGATCGAATCAATGGATTTCTTAGGGCCAAGCTGTGAAATCGCATGAATGCCTGAATGTTTCAGTGCACTTTTCGGCAAGGGGGTGACCGAGGCCACTCTCGAGGTCGCGTGGTGCGACGGGTCGCGCCAACATCGCAGGTGCGCCCTGGCTGTATTCGGTCAGGACATCGGTCGCGGACCGATGTTCGCCTACTCCGTCGGTCCCGCGCTCAGGTCGTCGACGAACCGCGAGAACAGCGAGGCGAATATGACCTGATCGCGCTTCGGCCACTTGCCTACCACGGCTTCGAGCAACTCGACTCCCGCCGAGTCCATCCGCCGACACGTTCTCAGGCCCTGGGTGGTCGCCGTGAGCAGCACCGCCCGGCGATCGGTCGGATCCGTTTGCCGCGCGACCAATTCGCGCTGCACGAGCCGACGAACCTGCAGGGTGATGGTGGATTTGTCGACGGCCTGCCAATCGGACAGCTCCGACGCCCGCATGGGGCCATTGGCAACGATGGTCCGCAGCAACTCGACGTCGATGGGCGTCAGATCGCGGCCGGAGTCGCCCAACAGTTTGGTGCGCGTCTCGGCACGAGTCATGAAGCGGGCCAGCTTGGCCATCGCGGTGTGGATGCGCTGAGTGGGCTGTTCCTGAGTCGACATGTGTCTCATTCCCCCGCGTGACAGTTGGTTGGTGCAAACCAACCAATGTGACTATAGTTTGATGATACCAACTAAATCTCGGTCGAGTGCCCCGCGGCGCGTTTTCGATAAGGGAGAATTCAATGACCAGCGGTACGATGAAGGCCGTCAGGATCCACCGTTATGGGCCGCCTGAGTGCCTGGTCTACGAGGATGTCCCCATCCCCCAAGCGGGTCCCGGCCAGGTGCTGGTCCGCAATGAGGCGGCGGGAATCAACTTCGCCGACATCGACCAGCGGCGCAACAACTACCCATTTCAGCCCGCACTGCCTCACCTTTTGGGGGCGGAGTTCGCCGGCGTTGTCGAGGCCGTCGGCGACGGTGTCGCAAGCGCAGCGGTGGGCGACCGAGTATTCGGCTTCCTCTCCGGAGCGGAGCCGGCCGCGTACGCACAGTACGTCGTCGCGGCGGCAGAGGCGGTGCGCCCACTGCCTCCCGGCCTCGGGTACGCAGAGAGCACCGCACTGCTGGTTCAAGGAGTCACCGCCTACTTCTTGCTTCGTGACGGAGTGCGGCTCGCCTCCGGCGAGTCGGTGTTGATCCTCGCCGCGGCGGGAGGCTTGGGCTCGATTGCCGTGCAGCTCGCCAAGATCCGGGGTGCGCGACCGGTGATCGGCGCCGCCAGCTCGGTGGAGAAGCGAAAGATGGTGTCCGAACTGGGCGCTGACGTATGTATCGACTACACGCAACCCAACTGGAGCAAAGCGGTGCTGGACGCCACCGGCGGTCGCGGCGTCGACGCCGCGCTGGTCAACGTCGGCGGAAGCGCGTTCACCCAAGCCGTCGCCTCGCTGGCGCCCTTCGGCCGGCTGAGCGCTTACGGCGGCGCCGACAAGACCATTCCGGTCATAGATTTCGAGGCCGAGTTCGCTGCTGGACGGTTGTTCGGCAACCAGACATTGGGATTCTTCAGCCTCTATCCCTATCTGTACGGCGACCGGCACGAAGTCACGTTTGCGCTCGCCGAACTCGCCGACCATGTGGCATCAGGGCGCCTCCGAATCCAGCTCGGAGTACAGCTACCGTTATCGCAGGCCGCGAAGGCACACCGGCTCATCGAAGACCGGCAAACGACGGGCAAGTGCGTGCTGTTGCCGTGGGAAGAGCAGTAGTCCGGGATCGGTCGTCAGCATCACGCGTCGAAGTCGACCGTCACCGTCGGGCTCGTCGGATGCGCCTGACACGTCAGCACATACCCGGCCTCCAGGTCGGCGGACCCGAGCGCGAAGTTCTGGTCCATCACCACGGTGCCGTGCAACAGCCTGGCGCGGCAGGTCCCGCAGGCGCCACCCATACACGAGTAGGGGGCATCACCGCGGACGCGCAACGTGGCCTCCAGGACAGAGTCGCCGGGGGTCAGCTCGGCCGTCGCCTGCTGTCCGGACAAGGTGAAAGTCACCGTGGCAGAGGCATAGTCACGATCAGCGGTGGGCTTCTGTGGGTAGCCGGTGAACAGCTCCAGGTGGATGCGTTCTTCGGCGACCCCGTGGCCGGTCAACACATCCCGGGCCACGGTGCTCATGCCGATCGGCCCACAGACGAACCACTCGTCCACCGTGTCGGGCGCCAGGCCGGTGCTCAGCAGTGACTGCAGCCTGTCCCGGTCGATCCGCCCCCGTAGCGCGGGGGTGTGCAGCGGCTCGTCGGACAATACGTGGGTGATCTCCAGGCGGTCGGCGTAGCGGGACTCCAGCCGGGCCAGATCGTGCCGGAACATGGTCGACTCCCTGGTGCGGTTGCCGTAGATCAGGGTGAACCGGCTTTCGGTCTCGATCTGCATCACCGTTTCCAGGATCGACAGCACCGGTGTGATTCCGCTCCCGGCCACCAGGCCCACGTAGTGCCGTCGGGCCAGCGGCTCCGGTGTGGTGCCGAACCGGCCGCTGGGGGTCATCACCTCCAGCACGTCTCCGGCCTCGAGTTCATGGGCGACAAACGTCGAGAATGCGCCGCCGGGAAGGTGTTTGACCGCGATGCGCAGTTGGGCACGGGTCGCGGGTGCACAGATCGAGTAGGTGCGCCGGACACCTGCACCGCCGAGATCGGTCCGCACGGTGACGTGCTGGCCGGGCTCGAACCGGAACTCATCGCGCAGCGCCTCGGGCACCGCGAAGGTCACCAGGGTGCTGTCAGCGGTGATCGGGTCGACCGAGGCCACCGGAATGCTGTGCAGCACCGCGTACGGCGCGCTCGACCGCGGCGGCATGTAGACCGGCACCACCCGGCCGAGCTTGCTGTTGAGCAGCTTCCATTCGCGGTACTCGCCTGCGTTGAGGTGCTGGCCGAACACCGTGGTGATCGCCGCGTCACGCTCGAGGTAGGCCTCCTCATTGCGGTGCCAGGTCTTACGGTACCGGTAGAACGGCACCGAGGGGTGCAGATGATGCACCAGGTGGTAGTTCTGCGACAGCATCAGCGGGGTGTACAGCCACTCCATGCCCACCCGGGCTCGGGTCGCGCCGTAGCGATTGCTGCGCTGGGTGTCGGCCAGGCCGTGATGCGGCAGCCAGTCGAACCACCACAACAGAACGATGAGCCCGATGCGCTGGGGGATCAGGAACACCACGGCCAGCGTCCAGAAATGGCCGCTGACGATCGCGACGCTCAGTGCGGACACGCAGAGGGTGAGCAGCCCCAACGTCTCGGCCACTTCGGATTTCGGCCGGCTGCGCACCGTGCGGAGGATGAACCCGGAGTACATCAGCTCGGGGAACGGCCACCGCAGCGGCATCTGCCACCACCGGGAGTGCGAGGCCCAGGCATCGGGATCGTTCGCGTCGTCGTTGGCGTGCCGATGGTGCTCGATGTGGAGGAACGCATACGTCGGGAACGAGATGAACGGGACCACCAGCAGCCACGCCAGCCGCCCGACGCACCCGTTGAGCCACCGCGTGCCGCTGATCGCGTGGTGGATGGCGTCGTGGCTCACGGTGAACATCACGAAGGTCACCACGGCGTTGATCGCGATGGTGACTCCGGCAGGGAGCCAGCCGTGGAGGTAGCCGACCGTCGACGTCACGAACGCCGTCCACGCCACCACGAGGAGCGCCACCGTCGGCAGGGCCAGCTTGGGCACCGGCGCACCCGGATCCGGCAACGCATGGGGTTCGGGTGATGTCGTGGCGGGTTCGTCGATTGCCGCTGCGACGGACATGGGCTGCTCCAAGACGCTCTGTGTCTGCGGTCTGAGAACCGCTCAGTACAACGCTAAGAGGCTCGTGAGCCCAAAACGACATCCCCAGGGCACCAACTGCGGGCCTCTCTTTGTTGCCGGAAGACAAGTAGGGTCGCAGGCATGGTTGAACGCAGCGCCGGTGATTCGGTGGCTGACTCCGCGGCGGCGGTGGTCAGCAGACTGGCCGCCGAGCTTGATGAGGTCACGGCCCGCACCCAGGCCGTCCTGATGGAGGAGGTCGCCGACCTGCGCGGCGACGCACAACTGGTGCAGCTGATGCGGGACAACGTTGCCGCGAACATCGACACGGTCTTCTCGGCGATCCGCCACGGCATCCCGGTGGAGCACGTGGAGGCGCCGACGGCCGCCCTGGAGTATGCGAGGCGGCTTGCACAGCGGGATATATCGGCGAACGCGTTGGTGCGCGCGTACCGGATCGGTCACCAGGAGGTGCTCAAGATCCTGCTCGAGGAGATCCGAGCCGCCGAACTGGATCCGCAACGCAGGCTGGACGTGTTCGACGAGATCGTCGCCGTGACATTCCGCTATATCGACTGGATCAGCCAGCAAGTCCTCACCATCTATCAGGACGAGCATGACCGGTGGCAACAGAGTCGAAACCACATGCGGGCAGCAGAGATTCGGCGCGTGCTGGAGAGCGACGAGGACATCGACGTCGACGCGGTCGCTGCGGCGCTGCGCTATCCGCTGCGGTCGCACCACCTGGCGCTGGTGCTCTGGTGTGAGGAATCCGCCGAGCAGGATGAGCTGACCACCTTGGAGCGGTATGTCTACGAATACGCCACCACCGTGGGTGCACGCGACCGTGCGCTGTTCGTGTCGGCGGACCGGCTGACCGGGTGGGCATGGATACCGCTGGAACCCGGCCGCCGCGTCCCGCTGCCCGACGCCGCGAACTCGTCGATCAATCTCGCTGCGGGCCAACCCTTGCCTGGGGTGGAAGGGTTTCGCCGTTCTCATCGACAGGCGCAGCTCGTGCATGCGGTGCTGACCGCTGCGGGTACCGGCCCTGCCCGGGCGGCCAGCGCCGCCGAGCCGGGACTGATGCTGGCCGGTCTGGCCGGCGGCGATCTGGCCGAGGCGCGTGTCTGGGTGCACGAGGTACTGGGGCCGCTGGCCTCTGCCGATGCGAGGGACGAACGTCTGCGTGAGACCCTGCGGGTGTTCCTACGAGCAGGACAGAGCTTCACCGCGGCTGCCGGCGAGCTTCACCTGCACTTCAACTCGGTGAAGTATCGGGTGGCACGGGCGATCGAGCGCCGTGGCCGACCGGTCACCGCTGACGTGCTGGACGTGGAAGTTGCCCTGCTGCTGTGCCATTGGTATGGCGCCGCAATCCTGCGTTCGTGAACCGCGTGGAGCACCCTGATTTATCGGATTGAGTCGATCCGCCGCGATGGATAGGTTGTGGTCATGCGCCTCAGCGGGGACGAACGCGAACGGGTCTTCGTCGCGGTGGCCGACGAGCGGCGGGCGATCGCGACGCTGATCGACGGGCTGGATCCAGCACAGCTGGCCACCCCGAGCCTGTGTGGCGGCTGGGATATCAAAACCGTTGCGGCACATCTGGTCAGCGATTTCACCGACGGATTCTGGGGCTTTCTGGCCAGTGGGGTACGACACGGCGGGATGAATCGCGGCATCGACGCGCTCGCGAGACATCGGGCGCGCGCCTCGGCCGCCGATATCGCCGAAACGTTGCGCCGGGAGGCCGACTACCAGCTCAGCCCGCCGGTCACCGGCCCGCTGTCGGGTCTGACCGATGTGCTGGTGCACGGTGCCGACATTCGAATCCCCCTGGGGATGGCCCATCGCCCAGATCCGCAGCACGTGGCCCGCGTCATCGATTTCCTCACGGGCCCGACACAATTCGGCTTCTTCCCGCAGCGTCGGCTGCGCGGCATCGCGCTGCGCGATGAGGACACCGGCCGGACCTGGGGTGGTGGCGATCTGATCAGCGGATCCGGCACATCGGTGATGCTGGCGCTCTGCGGTCGGGCGGTGGCGCTCGACGCCCTGACCGGACCCGGCGTGCAGGTCTTACGGTCACGCCTATCGCCGATCCAGCGTGGGTACGGCGTGAATGGGTAGGTCGCTGAAGACCAGCGTCAGCCGCAGCGGCCCGATGCGGTCGCGGAGCTCTTGATAGGTATGGGCCCGCAACTCATCCTGTTCGGCGACGGACATCGTGCCCGCGTAGGAGACCCGCAGGTCGATCTCGATCGTCTTGCCTCGGCTGATGGCCAGCGCGTCGACCAGCGTCAGGTCGTGATCGAGCTCGTGGGCATGGGCTGCGTCCACCGCGCTCACCGCGTCCCGCACCGCGGCATCGAGATCGGGATCGGCGCGACGCCCGGACAGGCGCCCGAACTCCAACCGGATCTGGCGCACCGGCTCACCGAGGAGCAGCACGCACAGGATCAGCACGATGATGCTGTCGGCGATGTCCTTGATGTTGAAGTCGGCCGACGTGATGACGGTGCCTTCCGGAATCACCGTGACCACGACCAGTGAAGCGCAGATGCCACCGCTGATGATGGCTTCCATCTTCGCCGCCGTCGCCTCGACCCGCAGCAGCGCCGACGCCCCGCCGACCGCCCGGTTGTGCCGTTCGTGGTTCCACTTCAGCGCCAGGCAGATCAGCACGCACACCGCGGTGTACACCGCCGCGATACCGAACTCCGGTTCACTGCCCTCGCCGGTCACCAGATAGTCGATCACCTTGATCGCATTGGTGACCAGACCGACGATGACCACGCCGAGGATCATCAGGGAACGAAACAGGGCGTACAGGTTCTCCAGCGCCAGACGGCCGTAGGGGTTGTCGGCATCGGCTGGCCGTGACGCCGTCACCGCCAGCCGTGCCGCGATAAAGGCGGCCGCCGCGTTGATCAACGAGATCACCCCATCGAGCTGGGTGGCCGACACCCGCGTGATCGCGTAGACGGCGAAGCCGAGGACCGCCAGGCCGAGCATCGTGAACATGTAGGCGTGCAGGCTGCGCCGCTCAGCCTGCACCACCATCGCCTCGGTGGCCACTGCCATGGGCTTCCTCCTGCTGTCGTGCGCGAACGCGTCGTGAACTTTATGTGCGCAATCTGGTACCCACGCCGCGGGGCTTGGACGATGGATGCGACGTCGCCGAGCGAGAGGGCCCCACACGTGACAGTTTCACCACAGGTAACGGGACGAGTCCGCAAGCCGCACTGGTCACTGGCCCGGGCATGGCTGTTGCAGCCGGGGATCCCGGACGGTCGCGACGCGTATGACGCCGCCACCGCCGGCAGTGCTGATGTGGTCGTGCTGGATATCGAGGATGGACTGCCTGCCACCCAGAGACCCGCCGGTCGCCTGTCGGTGGTCGAGTGGCTCAACACCGGGGCGCAGGGGTGGGTGCGGATCAACAGTGTGAGCACGCCCGACTGGTCGACCGATCTCGATGCCCTGGCCGATGCCCGTGGGCTCTCCGGCGTCATGCTGGCCAAGACCGAATCCGGTGCCGATATCGCCGCGACCGCCGCGCGGCTGCCGGCCGGCACACCACTGGTGGCGCTGGTGGAGTCGGCACTGGGTATCGAGTCGGTCTCCGATATCGCGCGGGCCCCTGGATGTTCTCGAATTGCGTTCGGGGTCGGTGACTTTCGCCGCGACACCGGGATGAGCGAGGAGCCGACGGTGCTGGCCTACGCGCGTGCGCGGCTGGTGATCGCCAGTCGGGCCGCGGGTCTGCCCGCGCCGATCGACGGCCCCACCTTGCGTGACCAGACGCGCCACCTCGCTCGGGAAACGGCGGTGGCCAAAGCTGCCGGTATGACCGGGCGGCTGTGCCTGGACCTTGAACATGCAGAGACCATCAACCGGTTGCTCAGTCCGTCGCCACTGGACATCGACAAGGCGCGTGGCACGCTCGCCGACCTGGACGCACCCGCCGGACCGTACGACGGCAGCGTCGGCCCCACCCGGGCCCGGGCACAAGCGGTCCTCGACCTGGCCGAGAAACTCGGCCTCATCTGATCGCGCGTCCACCGCTGGTGGGACAGTGCGCCGCGGGGTCGGCGAGCAACGACGCGAAGGCAGCCTCCGCGGCTCCGATCATCAACGTGCCCGAGCCCAAATTGGCCGACACGATGCGCACCTGCTCGTTCGGTACGCGCATGGAGTGGCGGGTGACCGCGGTGTCGAGTGCAGCAGCGGCCTGCATCGGGAAGGCGCTCAGAAATCCGCCGAGCACGATGAGGTTCGGGTTCAGCAGGTTGATCGCGTTGCCGAGTGCGATGCCGAGATACTGAGCCTGGTGCGCCAGGGTTTTCGTGGTCGTCTCGCTCACTTCGGTCTCCAGGCATCCGATGCGTCCGCAGTGGCACGGCCCGGCGCCGCCGACGTAGGTGTGACCGAGCTCGCCGGCGTAGCCCGCCGCACCTTCCAGCAGTTCACCCGCCACGACGAAGCCCGCGCCGATTCCGCTGGCGCCGCCATTGACGTAGATCATGTGACGCGCGTCGGGATGGCCGCCGAAGATGTGTTCGGCGATCGCACCCAGATTGGCGTCGTTCGCCGCAAACACGGGTAATCCCGTTGCCGCGCGCAGCATCTGGCCGAGTTCCTCGTCATGCCAGTCGAGGTGCGGGGCCAACCGGACCACCGAACTGGTGGCGTGCACCAGGCCGGGAACGGCAACACCGATCGCGATGACACGTTGATGGCTGTCCAGCCCGGCCTCGATCCGGGCGACGGCGTCGGCGGTGATGGTGACGGTCTCGCCCACACTGGGTACGCCGTTCGTCGGGTACCTGGCGACCTCGAGCACGGTGCCACCCAAGGCCACCACACCGATGGTGATGGCATCGGTTTCGGGATTCACCGCGATGGCGAGGGTGCCGGTCTGCGGGCGCACCATAGGGCTGGGCCTGCCGACCTGACTGACCGGTGCGGCCGGCGACTCCTCGATCAGACCGGCGCCGACCAGCTCTTCCACCAGGTCCTTGACCGTGGAGCGGGACAATCCTGTCCGGCGGGTCAGCTCCGACCTGGTCAGTGCGCGAGCACGGTGCACCAGCGTGAGTACCGCGGACAGGTTGCGGCGCCGGACATCGTCGGTGTTGGTGCCGACTCCCATTCGAGAATCCTCCCTTGACAGTGGTCTGCGCCACATCTTATGTTCGGGCAAGCAACAAATCCAGTTTCAGGAGCATGCGATGTCCATCCTCGAATCCACCGCCGCGGCCACGGGCGACCTCGCCCCGAAGCGCTCGGACAAATTCTCCTTCGGCCTGTGGACGGTCGGCTGGGTCGCCTCCGACCCGTTCGGCGTGGCCACCCGGCCGGCGCTGGACGTGGTCGAGGCCGTCGAGCGGCTTGCCGAACTCGGCGCATACGGCCTCACCTTCCATGACGATGACCTGTTCCCGTTCGGCAGCACCGACGACCAGCGCCGCCGCGCCATCTCCAGGCTGACCTCGGCGTTGGCGGCCCACGGGTTGGTGGTGCCCATGGTCACCACCAATCTGTTCACCCATCCGGTGTTCAAGGATGGCGGATTCACCAGCAATGATCGCGGCGTCCGGCGATTCGCGCTGCGTAAGGTGCTGCGCAACATCGATCTCGCCGCCGAACTCGGCGCGGAGACGTTCGTGATGTGGGGCGGTCGCGAAGGCAGTGAATACGACAGCGCCAAAGACGTCCGGGCCGCGCTCGAACGCTATCGCGAAGCGCTGGACCTGTTGTGCGAGTACGTGCTCGATCAGAAGTACGCGCTGCGCTTCGCGATCGAACCGAAACCGAATGAGCCGCGCGGCGACATCCTGCTGCCGACCGTGGGGCATGCATTGGCCTTCATCGAGTCGTTGGCCCATCCGCAACTGGTCGGGGTCAACCCGGAGACCGGCCACGAGCAGATGGCCGGGCTGAACTTCGTGCACGGCATCAGTCAGGCCCTGTACTCCGGCAAGCTGTTCCATATCGACCTCAACGGCCAGCGCGGGATCAAGTTCGACCAGGATCTGGTGTTCGGCCACGGAGACCTGGCCAATGCTTTCGCGCTCGTCGACCTCCTGGAGAACGGCGGCGTGGACGGCGGCCCCAGCTACACCGGCCCCCGGCATTTCGACTACAAACCCAGCCGCACCGAGGACAGCAGTGGGGTCTGGGAGTCCGCCGCCGCCAACATGCGGATGTATCTGCTGCTGAAACAACGTGCCGCGGCCTTCCGCGCCGACCCGGAGGTCATCGAGGCGCGCCGGGTCGCCCGGGTCGACGAGCTCCGGCGAACCACGATGGGCGCCGGCGAGACATATCAAGAGCTGTTGGCCGACCGCTCGGCGTACGAGGATTTCGATGCCGATTCCTATTTCGGCGCCAAGGGGTTCGGATTCGTCCGGCTGAACCAGTTGGCCATCGAGCATCTGATGGGTGCGCGCTGAGAGTCGCGGCCCGAACCGCTGGACGTGATGCACATCACGCTATAAGTTGTCCGAAACAACAAAAGGCCGAGGTATCGGCGGATGTGATGAGGGGCGGTTGCATGAAGCGAATCACCGGTCTGATGGTCGCCGTCGTCGTCGGGGCAGGCCTGACGCTCACCGCGTGTGGCGGCAACAACGGGGGCAGTGGCGGCGGCGCAGGTGAGGCCAAGGGGCAGAAGATCGGCGTGATCCTGCCCGACACCAAGTCGTCGGTCCGCTGGGAGTCCAAGGACCGGCCGGCATTGGAGGCCGCTTTCAAGGCGGCCGGCGTACCGTACTCCATCCAGAACGCCGAGGGATCCGCCGACAACATGGCGACCATCGCCGACGCGATGATCGCCGACGGCGTGACGGTGCTCGCACTGGTCAACCTGGACTCCGACAGCGGCGCGTCCATCCAGCAGAAGGCCGCCGGCCAGGGCGTCAAGACGATCGACTACGACCGGCTGACCCTGGGTGGCTCTGCCGATGCGTACGTCTCGTTCGACAACACCAAGGTGGGCGAGTTGCAGGGCCAGGGGCTGGTCGACTGCCTCGCGGGCAAGCAGTCGAATGTGGTCTTCCTCAACGGATCACCGACCGACAACAACGCCACGTTGTTCACCGGTGGCGCGCACTCGGTGGTGGACAAGGTGCCGACCATCAAGGTGGTGGCCGAGCAGGCCGTACCGGATTGGGACAACGACAAGGCGGTCACCATCTTCGAGCAGATGTACACCGGCGCCGACGGCAAGGTCGACGGCGTGTACGCGGCCAACGACGGGCTCGCCGGGTCGGTGATCTCGATCCTGGAGAAGAACGGCCGGGCCGGGCAGGTGCCGGTCACCGGTCAGGACGCCACCGTCGAAGGCCTGCAGAACATCCTCGCGGGTTCGCAATGCATGTCCGTGTACAAATCGGCGAAGGAAGAGGCGGGGGCGCTCGCGCAGACGGCGATCGCGCTCGCCAAGGGCGAACAACCCAAGACCAACAGCACATCTCGTGACGACAAGGGCAACCGGGACGTGCCGTCGGTGTTGTTGACGCCGAAAGCCATCACCAAGGACACCGTCAAGGTGGTCTTCGACGACGGTGGTCAGGCCAAGGCCGATGTCTGCACCGGGCAGTTCGTGGCGGCGTGCAACGCTGCGGGGCTCTAGGGGCATCGTGTCCGTCCCGAACGCGCCCCTCCTCGAACTCCGCGGCGTCAACAAGAGTTTCGGTGTCGTGCACGTGTTGCACGACGTGGACTTCCAGGTGTATCCGGGAGAGGTCACCGCGCTGGTCGGAGACAACGGCGCGGGCAAGTCCACTCTGGTGAAGGCCATCGCCGGGATCTACCCACTCGACAGCGGAACCTATGTGTTCGAGGGCAACCCGGTCACGGTGCACGGACCCAACGACGTGTCGGCGCTCGGGGTCGAGGTGGTCTACCAAGACCTGGCGTTGTGCGACAACCTTGACATCGTCTCCAACATGTTCCTCGGGCGTGAGCTCAAGCGACACGGTGCACTTGACGAAGCGAAGATGGAATCGCTGGCCCGCGAAGCACTTTCATCGCTGTCGGTGCGCACGGTGAAGTCCGTGCGCCAGCCGGTGTCCAGCCTGTCCGGCGGGCAGCGTCAAACGGTGGCCATCGCCAAGTCCGTCCTGTGGAAGGCCAAGGTGGTGCTGCTCGACGAGCCCACCGCCGCACTCGGCGTGGCGCAGACCCGGCAGGTCCTCGACCTGGTCCGCCGGCTGGCCGACCAAGGCGTGGGCGTGGTGTTCATCTCGCACAACTTGAACGACGTGTTCGAGGTCGCCGACCGGATATGCGCGCTGTACCTCGGTCGGGTGGCCGCAGAGGTGAAAGCGGCTGAGGTCAGCCACAGCCAGGTGGTGGAACTGATCACGGCGGGCCGCTCCGGCAGCCTCGGTTTGGCACCGGCCGACGCCGCACAGTCGATGTGAGGACCACACGATGACAACGCTCAATCCGAAACTGGCCGACGCGGACTTCGCTGCCGACGCCCGAACCGACGAATCCTTCCGCGATGCGGTGCGCAGCTATCTGCGGCGCGTCCGCGGCGGCGACATGGGGTCGCTGCCCGCCGTCCTCGGCCTCATCGTGTTGTTCACCGTGTTCGGGCTCGCCAATGAGCGTTTTACCTCGGCACTGAACCTGGCCAACCTCGTCACCCAGGCCGGCTCGATCTGTGTGCTCGCCATGGGACTGGTGTTCGTGCTGTTGCTCGGCGATATTGACCTGTCCGCGGGCGTGGCAGGAGGTGTGTCGGCGTGCGCGATGGGCTTGATGATCGTCAACGGCGGCTGGCCCTGGTGGGCCGGGGTGCTCGCGGGCGTCCTGTGCGGTGCGGCGATCGGCCTGGCGATCGGCCTGCTGCGCGCCAAACTCGGTATCCCGTCGTTCGTCGTGACGCTGGCGTTCTTTCTCGGCCTGCAGGGCGTGACGCTGAAACTCATCGGGGAAGGCGGCTCGATCCGCGTCGACGACCCTGTCATCCGCGGTATCACCATCGACAACATGCCGGTCACCGCGGGATGGCTGTTCGCGCTGCTGATCGTCGCCGGCTTCACCGGTCTCGAGTTGTATCGGCACCGCACCAAGGTCACCCAGGGGTTGGTCCATCCGCCGATCGGTGTGGTGATCGCGCGCATCATCGGGGTGGCCGTGGTGGCACTCGGGGTGGCCTACGTGCTCAACCTCAATCGCAGCGTCAACCCGCACGTCGAGATACGCGGCATTCCTTATGTTCTGCCTCTGGTGGGGGCGCTGCTCATCGCGCTGAGCGTGGTCCTCAACCGCACCTCCTACGGTAGGCACATCTATGCGGTGGGCGGGAACGCCGAAGCGGCGCGCCGGGCCGGGATCCACGTCGCCCGTATCCGGATGTCGGTGTTCGTGGTCTGCTCGTCGCTGGCAGCGCTCAGTGGCATCATCGCCGCCTCCTACGGCGGCAAGGTGTCCGCATCGTCGGGCGCCGGCAACGTGTTGTTGTACGCCGTCGGCGCGGCCGTGATCGGCGGCACCAGCCTGTTCGGCGGTAAGGGCCGGGCCCTGGATGCCGTCATCGGCGGGGTGGTGGTGGCCACCATCGCCAACGGGTTGGGCCTGCTCAACCAGTCGTCCTACATCAACTTCCTGGTGACCGGCGGGGTCCTGCTACTGGCGGCGAGCGTCGACGCGATCTCACGCCGGCGCCGATCGGCGACAGGCCTGGCCTGAACAATCGGCCGGGACGACCGAGAATCGTTGTCCCGTAATGCTACTCGGGTCGCAGCAGGTGATCCGGTGCGCACAGATGCCCACCTCGGGCCGTGGCGGGACGCACCCGCGCGCACGGGTAGGTCGCAGCCCGGTGTTGTGATGCCCGCACTCTTGTCGTACCGTCAACCTAGTTGATTAGCCGTCCTAAAAGCCTCTACTGTCCGCGCCTGTCGCCGCTCACGAAAGGGTCACGGATGCAGCGGGTTTCATTCAGCCGAAAGCTGGGAAAACGCTGGATGCTTCTCGTCGCGGTGGCGGTGGTCGCCATCGCGGGTTTCACGGTCTTTCGGTTGCACGGGATCTTCGCCTCGACGGATGTCACGTCCACCCCCAGCGGCTCGGACAACGACATCGTGCCGTTCAACCCCAAACACGTGGTGATCGAGGTGTTCGGCCCGCCGGGCACCGTCGCCACCATCACCTACCTGGACGTGGACGCGCAACCGCAGCGCGCCGATGGTGTCACGTTGCCCTGGGCCTATGACACGACGACCACTCAACCGGCCGTCTTCGTCAACGTCACGGCACAGGGCGACAGTGACTCGATCGGCTGCCGGATCAAGATCGATGACGCGGTCAAGGACGAGCGAACGGTGAACACCCTGAACGCCCTCACCTACTGTCTGGACAAATCCGGATGAGCACGGCTTCCCCCGGCACCTCCCCCCGTCGCTCCGCTCGCCCTGGCGGCGTTCCGGACTTCATCCGGCGGTTCTCCGTGTTGATCGCCTTCTTCTGGCTGGGCCTGGCGGTCGTCACGAACGTCTTCGTACCGCAGCTGGAGACCGTGGCCGAATCGCACAACGTGTCGCTGAGCCCGCACGATGCGCCATCGCTACAGGCCAGCAAGCAAATCGGCAAGGTGTTTCAGGAGTTCGACTCCGACAGTTCGGCGATGATCGTGCTGGAAGGCGACCAGCCGCTCGGTGCCGAGGCGCACCACTACTACGACGGCCTGGTGCAGAAGCTGTCCGAGGACACCAAGCACGTGGAACACATCGACAACTTCTGGGGCGATCCGCTGACGGCGGCCGGGTCGCAGAGCGCCGATGGCAAGGCCGCGCTGGTGCAGGTCTACCTCGCCGGTAACCAGGGTGAGTCACTGGCCAACGAATCCGTCGACGCGGTGCGTGACATCGTCAACCACACCCCGCCGCCGTCGGGCCTGAAGGTCTATGTCACCGGCGCGGCGCCACTGGTCACCGATCAGTTCGAGGTCGGCCGCCACGGCACGCTGAAGACCACGCTGATCACCCTCGGGGTCATCGCGGTGATGCTGTTCTGGCTCTACCGTCGCCTCACCACGGTGTTCTTCGTGATCTTCACGGTGATGATCGAACTGACCGCATCCCGCGGCGTCGTGGCCGTGCTCGCGAACGCGGGCATCATCGAGCTGTCGACGTATTCGACGAACCTGCTGACGCTGCTGGTGATCGCCGCAGGCACCGACTACGCGATCTTCCTGCTCGGCCGATTCCACGAAGCGCGATACGCCGGGCAGGACCGCGTCTCGGCGTTCAACACCATGTACCACGGGACCGCGCACATCATTCTGGGTTCGGGCCTGACCATCGCGGGCGCCGTCTTGTGCCTGACCTTCACCCGGCTCCCGTACTTCCAGAGTCTGGGTGTCCCGGCCGGCACCGGCGTGCTCGTCGCGGTGGTGGCGGCGCTGACCCTGGCGCCGGCGTTGCTGGTCATCGGCCGCCATTTCGGTCTGTTCGAGCCCGCCCGGCCGATGCGCACCATGGGGTGGCGGCGTATCGGCACCGCCATCGTCCGGTGGCCCGGGCCGATTCTGGCGGCGACGGTCGCGATCGCGCTCATCGGCCTGCTCGCCCTGCCGCGCTATCAGACCAGCTACGACGCCCGGCCCTACATGCCCGCCGGTGCCCCGGCCAACGTCGGCTACGCCGCGGCCGAACGGCACTTCTCGCAGGCGCGGCTGAACCCCGAGTTGTTGATGATCGAAGCCGACCACGATCTGCGTAATTCCACCGACATGATCCTGCTGGAACGGGTCGCCAAGGCGGTCTTCCACACCGACGGTATCGCGCAGGTGCAGTCGATCACCCGGCCCCTGGGCACACCGCTGGACCACACGTCGATCCCGTTCCAGATCAGCGCGAGCAGCGCTTCTCAGATCAACAACCTGCCCTTCCAGCAGGCTCGCGGTGCGGATCTGCTCAAACAGGTTGACGTGATCAACAATTCGATCGACGTGCTGCGCCAGCAGTACGCGCTGCAACAACAGTCCGGCGCCGTCACCGACGAGCAGGCCAAGGCCTTCGCGCAGACCGTCCAGACCGCCAACGATCTGCGCGACAAGATCGCCAACTTCGACGACTTCTTCCGGCCCCTGCGCAACTACTTCTATTGGGAGCCGCACTGTTTCGACATCCCGGCGGTGCGCCGCGCTGCGATCGGTGTTCGACGCGCTGGACGGTATCGACGCGCTGACCGATCAGTTGAGCAACGTCGCGGGGAGTATCGCGAAACTCGATGCGCTGCAACCCAAACTGCTCGCGCTGATCCCGCCGCAGATCCAGAGCCAGCAGACCAACCGCGATCTCACGCTGACGAACTATGCCACCACCTCGGGAATCAACGACCAGACCGCCGCCGCACTGCAGAACGCCACCGCACTGGGCCAGGCGTACGACGCGTCGAAAACCGATGATTCCTTCTATCTGCCGCCCGAGGCGTTCAGCAATCCCGAATTCCTGCGCGGGATGAAGCTTTTCATGTCACCCGACGGCAAAGCCGCCCGGATGATCATCACGCACGAAGGCGATCCCGCTACGCCCGAAGGTATTTCGCATATCGACGCCATCCGGCATGCCGCCCAGGGTGCGGTCAAGGGCACGCCCCTGGGGGGATCGAAGATCTACCTCGCCGGTACCGCCGCCACCTACAAGGACATTGCGGACGGCGCCAAGTACGACCTCATGATCGCCGCGATCGCCGCGCTGAGCCTGATCCTTTTGGTCATGATGTTCATCACCCGCAGCATCATCGCGGCGATCGTCATCGTCGGCACCGTGGCGCTGTCCTTGGGCGCCTCGTTCGGCCTTTCCGTGCTGATCTGGCAGGACATCCTCGGCATCGACTTGTTCTGGATCGTGCTGGCACTGGCCGTCATCCTGTTGCTGGCCGTGGGCTCGGATTACAACCTGCTCTTGATATCCCGATTCAAGGAGGAGATCGGTGCCGGCGTGAACACCGGCATCATCCGGGCGATGGCCGGGTCCGGCGCGGTGGTGACGGCGGCCGGGCTGGTGTTCGCGGCCACCATGGCCTCATTCGTCTTCGCCGACCTGCGCATCCTCGGTCAGATCGGTACGACGATCGCGCTCGGGCTGTTGTTCGACACGCTGATCGTGCGGTCGTTCATGACACCGGCCATCGCGGCCCTGCTCGGTCGCTGGTTCTGGTGGCCGCTGAAGGTGCGTCCCCGGCCCGCCAGTCAGATGCTCCAGCCCTACGGCTCCCGCGCCTCGGTCCGTCAGCTCCTGCTCTGGGAGGACGACGACGACGTTGCCGCGGAGGCCCCGGAGTCCCGATAGAGCGGCTCGGTCGCCTCGACATCCCGCAGGGTGACATCCCGCAGGTTCTTCTTCAGCCGGGCCACCCGGCGCAGCTGAGCGGCGATGTTCATCGAGGTCAGCATCGGGATACCGCCGATGAAGGTGCGAAACGAAGGGTTGCCACCGTGTACGTGCAACTCGTAGAGGCAGCCCACCACGTAGAAGAAGCCACAGCTGAAGAGCACGGCGGGTATCGCGTAGGCGAGCGGCGAGCGGGCGTCGTCGACCAGTTCGGTGGCGTAGTCGAACTCTTCTTGGGAGAGCGTTTCGCGTTTACGCAGTTTGGCCAGTACGGCCTTGTGGGCGCCGACCTGTTCGCCCATCGCCGCGGGCGTGCGGTTCTCCAACCGGCGGATGTAGACGAAGACGCACGCGACCAGAGACAGGGCCAGCATCCCGTCGAGAATGGTGAGATCACCCCAGAGGTTCACCGTGTGCTCCTCTTCCGCGGAACCAGGAAACGTTAATTGAACTAAGTATCTCTCCTGGTGCGCCGGCCTTGCAAGGCGCGCTCGCCGGCTGCCCTCAGCTGAACCGGACGTTGAGCGTCGCCAAGCCGAAGATCTTCCGGCCCTGCGACTTGGCGCCGACCAGCACGACACCGGAGCGGGTCTGCGGGTCCAGTGACTTGATCTTGCCGCTGTACTCGATGTCCGCGCCGCCGGCAGCCGGCACCACCGCGGGCTGCGACAGCCGCACCGCGTAGCGGGTCACCGCGCCGGGGTCGCCCGACCACGCCGAGAAGAACGA
Source organism: Mycolicibacterium sp. Y3 (assembly GCF_051188035.1). Taxonomy (NCBI): domain Bacteria; kingdom Bacillati; phylum Actinomycetota; class Actinomycetes; order Mycobacteriales; family Mycobacteriaceae; genus Mycobacterium; species Mycolicibacterium sp. Y3. The sequence goes on from NZ_JAVQLT010000001.1 coordinate 627,173, forward strand.
TGCGCCCAATCCCATGGTGAGCATGCCGTGGGCGATCACGTCGGGCTGGCCGGCCAGCTTGGCGATGTTCTCGTCCCAGTGCAGCGGGTTGGCGTCGCCGGACACGCCGGCGTAGTTCACCAGGTCGCCGCGGGACAGCCGAGTGTGGTGCACGGGCAACTCGTCGCCGACCGCGAGCTCGTCGAATGACGGCGACGCGGGCGTCCGGGTGGCGCCGCCTTCGGCGATCCGGATCTCACCCTCGGGCCGCACCGTTTTCCGGTAGTCCTCGGGGTGCTCGGCGCCGAGCATGTTGATGCCGTGCATCATCACGCCCTGCACGGCGGGCTTGATCGCCGGATCGACGTCCTCGCCGGTGACGCCGACGACGGTGGTGTGCAGGGTGTGCACCACCTCGCCGGCGGTGTCGGTGAACGTGTTCGTGACGGTGATCAGGTCGCGGCCGGCCACCCGGCGGACCGAGGTCAGCTCGATGTCGATCTGCAGCTCATCGCCCTCGACGATCGGGCGGTGCTGTTCGAAGACCTCTTCGGTTTGCAGATACATGTCGTAGCCGACGACCACCGACTCGAACATGCGCTGGTTGCAGGCCATGGCAGGGCCGGAGGTGAACGTCAGCGGCGCGATCAGGCCCGGGTAGCCCAACGCCTTGGCGGCGTCGACGTCCCAGTGGGCGGGGTGATCCGACTGGAGAGCCCGGGCGTACTCACGTATCTTCTCGCGCCCCACCAGGTACGTGTCGTCCATCTGGTAGTAATGGCCGACCCGGGACTCAAGTGCGGAGGTATCTGCTGCTGCGGTCATGGCTGTGCTCAACTTCTCTATCTGCGCGTTCGCTGAGGTTGACCTCAGCACATTAACGCGCCACCAGGCGTTGAGCCCAACCGCGGACCACCGGTGGTCAGCAACGCACCGCGTGCCACACCAGATCGGCCACGAGCCGGCAGTACGGCTCATCGATCGGTTCGCCGGTGAACAGGGCGCGCATGTTGATCGGCGCCAACAGCAGCTCGAGTACGACGGCCGGTTCGATACCGTCTCGCAGCTCGCCACGATCGCGCGCCCGGTTGAACACGATGCCCAGTCGCTGAACGCGCACCCGCCATAACGTGCGCCGGATCTCGATGCCATCGAGAAACGGTTCGCCGATCAGGTGCGAACCCTGGATCTGATGGCCTTGATCGGATCCCAGATACGCGGCCATCCCGATGGCGAGCGCGTACAGATCGCCGCGAAGGGAACCGGTGTCGGGTGGCGCCGCCTCCCGTCCGGCACCGTCCAGGAGGACATCCATGATGAGTGCCGCTTCGTCCGTCCAGAACTCGAGGATCTCGTCAACCGGCAGACCGTTGCGATCCGCCAACGCCACGATGCTGAATCGATCGATGCCCCACTTGGTCAGCTCCTGGCGGGCCGCCGCATGGACGAGTTCACGGAACTCGGGTGTCAGCCCTTCCGTCTCAATGGCGCTCAAAAGCAACCCCCCCTTGCCGAATTCACCCATCCTAGCGGCCCCGTTGGCCGGGGCTGAGAAGCCTTCGTGGACGACCGGCACAGCAACGTCGGACCGCGGCCGGGAAAGTCCGGAACCTGGAGCAAGCGCGAGAACATTGAGAATCAGCGAGTCGGGGCAGGCCGGCCGGGGCGGACGGCGGCGGCGAAACGGTTTGTCTTGCAGGGAGATTGATCCTGACCTCGATCGGACCGTTGCCACCCGGCGATATCGGGTGGATCGTGGAGGGATGTGGTGCGGGCGGATGTTGGTCGGGGCGGTGCTGACCGCTGCGGCGCTGACCGCCGCCCCCACCGCGCGCGCGGAGGGGGCCGATGCGGTCATCGCCGATCTCGAAGACCAGGGATACCTCGTCCAGATCAACTGGGTGAACGGCTACGACACCAAACCGCTGTCCTCGTGCACGGTGGTCGCGGTGAACAATCCCGATCACTCGGGGGCGCCGCCGGCGACCGGTGACACCGTCTACGTCGACGTGCGCTGCCCGAACCACAACGATGACGATCCGGGCGGTGAGTTCGGCATCGGTATCGGGTTCGGCTGAGCCGGATCGAATTTGCGCACTCGGCGAATGCGATGCCACGCAGCCGGGACCCATCCCGCAGAAGTAGGTCGTTCACTGGAAGTTCGGTCCGGGTTTCCCCGGTGCGGTGCGCATGGCGGCGCCATCTGAGCCACCATCGGTGGAATGGTCCGCAACTCACCCCCCGACGCCAGGGACGTACCCGACACCGGGATCCCGGTGGGGATTGCAGCCCCCATGAGCACGGCCGAGCGCCATGACTGGCATCTGAACTACCTGCGAAGCAGGCCGGTCTCCCGCCGCCTCTTCCTCGGTGGGGCGGCGGCCGCCGCAGCGATCGCCGCGGTGGGCGGATCCCCGTTCGGGGTCCGCGCGTACGCGGACGACGCGCCCCTGGGGGTGGCCAACCGCCGGGTGGGGTATGGCTCGGATGCCTCGACACAGCTGCGGCTGTCCGCACAGCTCTCCCGAAATCCCAAGGGCACGAGGGTTTTCCTGGACCACGGCCCGACGGCCGACTTGGGCGCGACGGTGCAGGCCGAGATCCGGAATCTGGTGACCCAGATCCCCGATGGCCGCGGCGGTGTGCTGGCCGCCGAACAGTTCTACGTGCACGCCCCGATCGACGGTCTACCCGGGGCGGCGGCGCACCACTACCGCTGGCGCACCGACGACGGCTTCCTCGGCGATGTGCGCTCGGCCTCGACGGCCATGCCGAGCGCCAGGGCGGCCACCGGCCCATTCCGCTTCACCATGATCGGAGACCAGGGCACCGATGACACGCCGGCGCTGCCGCCCGGCCTCGCCGCCGGTGAATACGACGACCGCTACTACAAGCCCGACAACGATCCGGACGTGCCGCACACGGCCAACGTGCTGCGCCAGATCGTCGCGGCGCGCCCCGACTTCCACGTGCTGGCCGGCGATATCGCGTACGCCGATCCGTCGGGCATGGGGAAGCCGGGTGCGTTCGTCGGCCCGGGCGGTACGCCGCCGGCGGGCTTCGACAAGTTCAACCCCTTCGTCTGGGATGTCTACCTGGGCTCCATCGAAGGCAGCGCCTCGACGACGCCGTGGATGTTCGCCACCGGCAATCACGATATGGAGGCGGCGTACGGGACACACGGGTACGGGGGCCATCTCGCCAGGCTGGACTTTCCCGGCAACGGTCCCGCGAACTGCCCGTCGGTGTACTCGTTCGTCTACGGCAACGTCGCGGTGCTGTCGCTGGACGCCAACGACGTGAGCTACGAGATCACCGCCAACACCGGATACTCCGAGGGAGCCCAAACAAACTGGGCGGCAAGGACACTCGCGGCACACCGAGCCAACTCGGACATCGATTTCATCGTCTGCTTCTTCCACCACTGCGCGTACTCCACCACCGACGCACACGCCAGCGACGGCGGCGTGCGGGCGGCATGGTGCGACCTGTTCGACCGATACCAGGTCGACCTCGTCCTGCAGGGCCACAATCACGTGTTCGAGCGCACCGACCCGATCCGGGGTGGGGCACCGACGACGGTTGCCCTGGACAACTCCGTGGTCTATCCCGCCACGGACGGCACGGTCTATTACACCGTCGGGTGCGGCGGCCGCCCCCGATACGGCTTCCAGCCCGGTGAACTGGAGAGCTACCGCGGCCATGTGCTCGACGATCTGAGCGTGCCGAACAGCTATGTCTGGAACGCCGCCGGTGGCAAGCAGGCCGAGGCGGTCAACTGGTCGCGGGTGCGATTCCGCAACTACGCGTTCCTGCGGGTCGACGTGCGGCCCGGCGTCCTGGTCAGTGAGATGGACGTGACGGCCGTCGACGAATACGGACGGGAGTTCGACACACTCACCTACCGGCGCCCGGTGCGCACCTGAGCACGCCGGGAACGGAATTCGGATCGACTCGAGGTGTGAACTACCTTACTCGCGGGTAATAACACCGGCATGGTCACAGCGATGCGCCGGCTGGCCCGGTGGAGTATCAGGCCCGCCAAGAATGTCGAGACAGCTGTCAGCCCGAAGGTGAACGTGCTGCGCGGGTTGACTGCTCGCGCCACCACCCCGTTGCTTCCCGATGACTACCTGAAGATGGTGAACCCGCTGTGGTCGGCACGGGAGCTGCGCGGCGAGGTGGTCGATGTGCAGCGCGAGACCGAGGACACCGCGACGGTGACGATCAAACCGGGTTGGGGGTTCGCGGCCGACTACCAGCCGGGGCAGTACGTCGGCATCGGGCTGCGGGTCGACGGCCGCTGGCACTGGCGGTCCTATTCGCTGACCTCGGTTCCGCAGCGCGGTGCCAAGCACATCACCATCACCGTCAAGGCCACACCGGAGGGTTTCCTGTCGTCGCACCTGGTCAACGGCGTCGCGCCGGGAACCATCGTGCGACTGGCGAAACCCAAGGGCGACTTCGCCTTACCCAACCCGCCGCCGGAGAAACTGCTCTTCATCAGCGCGGGCAGCGGTATCACCCCGGTGATCGCCATGTTGAGGTCCCTGTCGGTCCGCGGACAGCAGCCCGATATCGTGCACGTGCACTCCGCCCCGTCGGAAGCATCCGTCATCTTCCGAGACGAACTGCGTGCACTCGAAGAACGGCATCCCAGTTACCGGCTGCACCTTCAGCTCACCGAGACGGCCGGGCATATGGACTTCACCAGGTTGGACGGTGCGGTTCCGGACTGGCGGGCACGGTCGACGTGGGCATGCGGCCCGGTCCAGATGCTCGACGATGTCGAGGACGCGTTTCACCGGGTGGGTCTCGACGATGCCCTGCACGTCGAGCGGTTCACGATCGAACGGACCGACAAAGGCGGTGAGGGCGGCACGGTGACCTTCGCGGTATCCGGCAAATCGATCGAGATCGACGGCGCCACTTCACTTCTCGAAGCCGGCGAGAAGGTCGGCATCCAGATGCCGTTCGGGTGCCGGATGGGGATCTGTCAGACCTGTGTGCTGCCACTGGAGGACGGGTACGTGCGCGATTTCCGCTCGGGCGCCGAGCACGGGGCCGGGGATCGGATTAACACCTGCGTCTCGACCGCGTCCGGTAACTGCACACTCATGGTCTAAGGGGGAACGATCATGGCCATCACCGATATCAAGCGGTACGCACATCTGACGCCGGCCGATGTGGAAGCGCTTGCCCGCGAACTGGATACGATCAGATCAGATATCGAAGAGTCGCGGGGCGAGCGCGATGCCCGCTACATCCGGCGAGCCATCCAGCTCCAGCGCGGTCTGGCCGTCGGTGCCCGCGTCCTGCTGTTCGCCAGTCACCACAAGGTGGCCCGCCGGGCCGGTATCGTGATGCTGGCGACGGCGAAGATCATCGAGAACATGGAGTTGGGGCACAACATCACCCGTGGTCAGTGGGACTGGATGAACGATCCGGAGATCCATTCGACCGAGTGGGAATGGGACACCACCTCCCCCACCGAACACTGGAAGAAGTCGCACAACTTCATCCACCACAAGTACACCAATGTCGTCGGTCTCGACGACGATATCGGCTACGGCATCATGCGGCTGACGCGAGATCAGCGGTGGGAACGCTGGATGATCGGCAACCCGGTGTACAACCTGCTGCTGGGCACATTCTTCGAATGGGGCGTCGCCGCACACGGTCTGGAGACCGCGAAGGTGCGTGCCAAGGAGAAGTCCTGGGCCGAGGTCCGCAAAGACCTCCGGGTGATCGGTAAGAAGGTGGGTAAACAGGTCGGCAAGGACTACCTCGTCTTTCCCGCACTGTCGGCCAAGAACTGGAAGAGCACGCTCAAGGCGAATGCGGTGGCGAACCTGATCCGCAACTACTGGTCTTATATGGTCATCTTCTGCGGGCACTTTCCCGACGGCGCAGAGAAATTCACTCGCCAGGAGTTCGAGGACGAGACGCCGGCGGAATGGTATCTGCGCCAGCTGCTGGGTTCGGCGAACTTTCGCGCGGGTCCGCTGATGGCGTTCATGAGCGGGAACCTGTGCTACCAGATCGAGCACCATCTCTTCCCCGACCTGCCAAGCAATCGCTACGCGGAGATAAGTGAGCGGGTGCGGGCGCTGTGCGAGAAGTACGATCTGCCGTATACGACGGGATCGCTTCCGCGCCAGTACTTCCAGTCGTTCTGGACCATCGTCAAGCTCGCGCTCCCGGACAAGCTCCTCACGGCGACGTCCGACGACGCGCCGGAGACGAACTCCGAACTGAAATTCCGGATCCGGGCCGGTATGCGGGAGAGCTTCGGCGTCGATCCGGCCACCGGGAGGCGGCGCGGGCTGCGCACGGCGATCCGCGAATTGGAGACCGCGGCGATGGCCACCGGCTAGGCCGGTCGGCGATCAGCTCGGTTCGGTGCCTTTCAGAAGGAACTTGGCCGCCGCGAAGGACCGTGCGGCGCCTTTGAAATCGTCGTTCAGCCGACCGAACTCGCTGAAGGGTGAGGTCAGGCTCAAGGTCGAGCAGTGCGTGGTCAAGTCGTCGAGGTGGACCGTCAGCTGCCGCAGGGCAGCGGTGAGGGCACGATCGGGCGTCGGCAGGGAGGCGCGGATGCGTTGGTTGATGGCGGTCACATCGCGACACACGGCGTGCATACCGGCGAAGTCGCCGCGGGTGATGGTCGCCATCAACCGGTCGGATGCCGCCGCCAGTGAGCTCAGCGGTTGACCCTGCTCCCGCCGCCAGGCACTGACGGGTTTGCTGCTGTACAACCGAACTCGTTCAGCGCTCTGCGTACTGGCGGCCAGCGCAGGGGCCGATACGGTCGTGGTGTGTACTACGCCTCGGTTGGACTGGAGCGCGCCGTCGGCGCCGACCACGCCAAGTGCCAGCGCCAAGATTACCGCGAGCCGGTGGGAGCGTTTCACTGTGCGTGCTCACATACTTTTTCGAGTCGGGGCAGGTCCGGTGGGCACTCTATCTCACCGACGGTGGGGTCGGTGCCGTTTGTATTCGGCACGTCGACCCTCGGGTTGAAGTCGAGGGTTGCCGGCCGCACGCAGCGAACAGTCTGCGGAACCCAGCGAGCTTGCTGTCGTGGCCACTCCTCGGTAAGGGTGCTGTATGAACGCTTTTGACGCGTCGCCTCGAGATTTGCCGACCAGCGGCCCCAGCATCGTTCGGGATCGGCGCAGCGGGCCGCCTTAATTGGCACTCATTGTGTTGCGACACTATGTTTTTGGGCGTGATGTCCTCAGCTGCCGGCGTGGTCGCTCGGTGGGTCGCTCCGTTGTTGACCGTGGCGGCCATGGCGGGCGTGGGCCTCGTCGCCGGTCCGGTGCAGACCCCCGCCATCCGCCTGGTCGATGATGCCAACCCGCTCGCGGGAATGCCGTTCTATGTCAACCCCGGGTCGGCCGCCATGCGGGCGGCGCAGAGTGCGGATCCACCCAGTCCGCAGTTGACAGCCATCGCCAACACCCCGCAGGGGTACTGGATGGACCGGTTGTCCACCCCGGCGGTCGACGCGGCCTACATCGCCGCCGCGCAGGCCGCGGGCACCAGACCGGTGCTGGCGCTCTACGGAATCCCGCACCGCGACTGCGGCAACTTCTCCGCCGGCGGATTCTCCTCGGCGGACGCCTACCGAGGCTGGATCGACGGAGTCGCGGCGGCCATCGGTTCCGGACCGGCCGCGGTCATCCTCGAACCCGATGCGCTGGCCATGGCCGACTGCCTGTCGGCCGACCAGCGTCAGGAGCGTCTCGACCTGATTCGGTACGGCGTCGACACCCTGACCCGGAACCCGGCCACCGCTGTCTACGTCGACGCGGGTCATTCCCGCTGGACCAGCGTCGACAAGATGGCGGCCATGCTCAACGAGGTCGGCGTGGCCAAGGCGAGGGGCTTCAGCCTCAACACCGCGAACTTCTTCACCACAGAGGAGGAGATCGGCTACGGCGAGGCGATCTCCGGACTGACCAACGGCGCGCACTACGTCATCGACACCTCGCGCAACGGCGTCGGACCGGTCGACAGCGATTCGTGGTGCAATCCCGCCGGCCGGGCCCTCGGCACGCCGCCCACGACCGCCACCGCCGGCGCACACGCGGATGCCTACCTGTGGATCAAGCGTCCCGGCGAATCGGACGGGTCGTGCGGGCGGGGCGACCCCGGAGCGGGCCGCTTCATGAACCAGTACGCGATCGACCTTGCGAGCAAAGCGGGTCTGTGACCGCAACCCTCGTCGCTTCGAACGTGGCAGGCGGTTACGCCCACCGCACCCTCTTCGAGGGCCTCGACGTGACGGTCGCGCCGGGCGATGTGATCGGTGTCGTCGGCGCCAACGGTGCAGGCAAGAGCACGCTGCTGCGCATCCTGGCCGGCGATCTCGCCCCGCTGGAGGGGACGGTCAGCGTCGCGCCGGCCGACGCGTTCATCGGATGGCTGCCGCAGGAACACGAACGGGTGCCCGGTGAGACCGTCGCCGCCTACATCGCACGCCGGACGGGCTGCGCGGAGGCGACCCTGGCCATGGAGACTGCGGCGGCGGCGCTGGCCGAGTCGGATACCGCTGCGGACACCTACTCCCGCGCGCTGGATCACTGGCTCGCCACCAGCGCAGCAGATCTCGACGAGAGGCTGCCCGCGGTGCTGGCAGACCTGGGATTCGACCCGCAGGCCGTACCGCCGGAGTCGACCGAGATGACGTCGCTGTCGGGCGGACAGGCGGCCCGGGTGGGTCTGGCGGCGCTGGTGCTCTCGAGATTCGACATCGTGTTGCTCGACGAGCCGACCAACGATCTCGATCTCGACGGCCTCGACCGGCTGGAGCGCTTCATCTCCGACCTGCGCGGCGGTGTGGTGCTGGTGAGCCATGACCGAGAGTTCCTGGCCCGCAGCGTCACCCGAATTCTGGAACTCGATCTGGCGCAGAACACCACGACGGTCTTCGGCGGCGGCTACGAAAGCTATCTGGAAGAGCGGGAGGTGGGGCGGCGGCACCGGCGCGAACAGTACGACGAATTCGCCGACAAGAAGGCCGATCTGGTGGCACGCGCACGCGTCCAACGGGAGTGGTCCAGTCAGGGCGTGCGCAACGCGATGCGCAAGGCTCCCGACAACGACAAGAACCGGCGCCGTGCGCAGAGCGAATCCAGTGAGAAGCAGGCGCAGAAGGTGCGTCAGATGGAGAGCCGGATCGCCCGCCTCGAGGAAGTCGAGGAGCCGCGCAAGGAGTGGACGCTGCAGTTCACCATCGGCGCCGCACCGCGATCCAGCGCGGTCGTCGCGACACTCGACAAAGCCGTTGTCCGCCAGGACGATTTCGTGCTCGGCCCGGTGTCGTTACAGGTGGCGGCCGGCGAGCGGATCGGTATCACCGGCCCCAACGGGGCGGGCAAGTCGACCTTGTTGAGGCTGCTGCTGGGGCAACGAAAGCCCGATGACGGCCGGGCCACCCTCGGTGCGAATGTCGCCATTGGCGAGATCGACCAGGCCCGGGCCGAGTTCTCCGGTCCGGGGCGGCTTCTCGACCGTTTCGAACAGCAGATGCCGTCGTGGTCGACCGCCGACGTGCGCACCCTGCTCGCGAAGTTCGGGCTGGGTGCCGATCATGTCGAGCGCGCGGTCGACGGGCTCTCTCCCGGTGAGCGCACCCGAGCCGGTATGGCATTGCTTCAGGCCCGCGGCGTGAACGTGCTGGTGCTCGACGAGCCGACGAACCATCTGGACCTGCCCGCCATCGAACAACTCGAGCAGGCACTCGAAACCTATGACGGCGCATTGCTGTTGGTGACGCACGACCGCCGGATGCTGGAGAACGTGCGGCTGGACCGGACGTGGCGGGTGGCAGACGGTCAGGTCGACCAGCGGTAGCGCGTCAGTCGGCCGGTTGCTCGGCGCGGCGGCTGTCGAACGCGAAGAGGACCAGGCTGGCGACGAATCCGGTGGCAGCGACGACGGCGAGCAACACCGCCACGGCGGTGTGTCCGCCGAGCGCAAGTGCGAGTGACCCGGTGATCGCGATCAATGCCGCAAAGTTCAGGAGGAGCCCGATGGTGGCGGGTGCATCATCGCGTCCCGGCGGGGTGACTGGTGTGCTCATGGCGATCCATGTACCCACTCCGGCGGCGCGGAAAACCGCGGGGTGTTCTCCTACGGCGATCGATTGAACCGGAACGGCTGAGTCGGCGGCTCGCCTGCCGGAGCCCCCAGTTTCAGCGGCCGGGGTTCCTCACGCTCCGCGATCCGTTCCAGCAGCACGCCGCGCGCAATACGGTCGAGCGCGCCCTGCACCTGCATGCGATCCGCCCGACCGCCCAGACCAGCGCTGAAAGCCTCTGACTGCGAAAGTGATTCGGTGATCCAGCTGGAGATGAGGTCGCGGGCCTTGTTGATCTCGGCGGCGCCGGCGGGGGTCAGCGAGAACTGGTCGGCGACCCGCGTCGCGTACCGGGTGGCGACCAGCCGGTCGAAGGTGGGCTCCAGGATCTGGCGCGGCACCCGGCGCTCCTCGGCGATGTCGACGATATCCGCGGTCCCGGTGACCGATGCGTGCCGGTAGATCTGCATCAGCGCCCACAGGGCCGCGGTATCGACCCGGCTGCGCGGGGAACGTGCGAGCGCCTCCAGGTCGACGCCGTGGCTGCGTTGCAGCAGCCGCCCGATCGCGACTTCGAGCAGCTTCTCCGGAGATTCGGCGGTCGGCATGCCGAAGCCCTCGCCCATATCGGTGCTGCCGCTCGCGGCCGTGTCGCGCAGCGGAACCTGCTTGAGGAACCACGCCAGGATGAAACCGATGACGGCGACCGGTGCCGCGAACAGGAACACGCGGCTGAGTGAGTCGGCGTAGGCGTCGATGATGGGGGCGGCCGCCTCGTGGGACAGCTGGTGCAATACCTGCGGTGAGGTGGCCGCCTGGGCCGGGGCGCCGCTTCGGGCCATCGCCGCGGGAAGACGGTCGTCGAGGAAGTTCGAGAACATCGATCCGAAGATGGCGGCCCCGAAGGAGCTGCCGATCGTGCGGAAGAACGTGACCCCGGAGGTCGCGACGCCGAGGTCGGTGAAGTCGACGGTGTTCTGCACGACCAGGACCAGCACCTGCATGCTCAGGCCGATCCCGGTGCCCAGCACCAGCAGGTACAGCGACTGAACCAGGGTGGAGGTACCGGCATCCATCCGGGAGAGCAGCACGAAGCCGAGCGCCATGATGGCGGTGCCCGCGATGGGGAAGATCTTGTAACGCCCGGTACGGCCGACGATCACCCCGCTACCCAGGGATGTCACCAGCAGCCCCGCCACCATGGGCAGGGTGCGTAACCCGGAGGCGGTGGCCGAGACGCCGTCGACGAACTGCATATAGGTCGGCAGGAACGTCAGCGCGCCGAGCATCGCGAAGCCCACCACGAACGACAGCACACAACAGACGGTGAAGACGGGGTTGGCGAACAACCGGATGGGCAGGATCGGTTCGACGGCGCGCCGCTCGGCGGCGACGAAGGCGATGAGCGCGGCGGCGGATCCGACGAAGAGCGCGAGGATGGTCGGCGAGCCCCAGGCGTAGGTGGTGCCGCCCCAGCTGGTGGCCAGTGTCAGCCCGGCGGCGCCGAGGCCGATGAGCACGATGCCCGCATAGTCGAGGACCGGCCGCGCGGTGCGGTTCAACTCCGGGATGGCCACGGCCGCGATCGCGATCACCGCGACGGCTACCGGCACATTCACCCAGAAGGCCCATCGCCAGGTGAGGTGGTCGGTGAACAGTCCGCCGAGCAACGGGCCGATGACGGTGGTGACACCGAAGACCGCGCCGAGCGCCCCCTGATAGCGGCCGCGTTCCCGGAGCGGGATCACCTCGCCGATCACCGCGACCGCCGTCACGGTGATGGCGCCACCCCCGAGTCCCTGCAGAGCCCGCGAGGCGACCAGCATCTCCATCGACTGAGCCAGGCCGCAGAGGATCGAACCCGCCAGAAACAGCAGGACCGCCAGTTGGAACACCTTCTTGCGGCCGAAGATGTCGCCGAGCTTGCCGACCACCGCGGTGACGATCGTCGACGCGAGCAGATAACTGGTGACCACCCAGGCCTGGTGGCCGGCGCCACCGAGATCCGCGACGACGGTCGGCAGCGCCGTCGCGACGATGGTCTGGTCCAGGGCGGCCAGCAGCATGCCGAGCACCACCGCCAGAAAGGTGAGATTGCGCTGGCGGTGGTTCGCGGGGTGGACGGGTGGTACCGGGTCGGCGGCCCGTGGTGGTGTGCTCACGGACATCGCTGCGTTCCTCCTGTGCGCTGGTGGTGACCGTGGTCGGCATACCCCTGTTGGCCGGTGATGACACGTGTGTCGCAGGGGCCATCACATCTCAGTGGGATGGGAACGCGATATGAGTCAGCTGAGCGCGGCCGATGAGTTCCCGCTCGGCGGCCGGCAGGTCATCTGGCCGGGCTCGCGCTACGCGCTGCGGGGATGTGGAAGGCCGGGGCGGCTTGGGTGGCGCGGCGCTGACGGCGCTGGTCGCGCATGATCCGCCGGTTGAGAATCCGCTCGTCCCTGGGGGTCACGGTGCGGTTCTGGCGGGCCAGCAGATCCAGCTGCTCCCAGCTGAGACCGTCCAGGTCGCCGTCGGCGTCATGGGTCGCCACGACGATGCTGCCACGCAGCAGCGGGACCGTTTTCGCGGTGAAAGATGTGGTCGCCAAGAGTAATTCGGAGGCCCGGCGATTGACGCGGCGCTGGCACCGCCGCGATGTCGGGCTGAACCAGAAGTCGAACTGCCGATCAGCACTGGTCAGGCACTGCAGCCCCTGGTCGTGGATGAGCTGGGTGATATCGGCCTGGGTGTAGGCGCGGGTTTCATATACGGCGCCGGTGGCGCTGAAGTAGAGGACGGTGTTCATGATGATGACCCATTCGGCTCTTTCTCTGTGGACGGGTTGCGCCGGCGCCCCGGCGCTGTTACCAGAGATACCCGTGTGACAATTGGGGTAAACGTCGATAACGGTTCGGATAATTCCCGCGAAGCGGACCGCGCACTTCTTGTATCTCCGTGAACCTGCACGGTGTTTAGCCGACGCGCGTTCGACGGCTGGCCGGTGGCGGCGTCCCGGCACCACATTCTGCCAACCGTGCGCCAATTTCTGCCAGCGGAATTAACCGCACTGACCTGCGTGTTGTGGAAGTCAGACCGGCCAGGAGAACCCCGAACCGGTAAGTGGATTCCATACCGAAGGACTGATGAAAATGAAGAAGTTCGGATTTGCCAGCATCGTAGCCACCGGATTCGCCGCCGCCCTGGTCGGGTTGGCCGCGCCGGCTCAGGCCGATATCACTCACCACGACTGGGTGCACGAAATCCAGCAGCACGCGAGCACCGGCCAGGTGACCTCGACCTTCGGCAACGGCCGGTGACCGGCTTGTAGCGTGTCGTGGATGTGCGTGGGGCAGGTCGAGTTCGTGGTGGTGCGGCAGGACGATCCGCTGGCGGCGCCGCTGCTGGCGGAGCTCGGCCGGGAGTACCAGGCACGCTACGGCGACCTGAGTGGCACGGAATACGCCGATATGCGCCGCTATCCGGCCGAGCAGTTCGCGCCGCCGGGCGGGGTGCTGGTGGTGGGGCTGTCCGGTGGAATACCGGTGGCCGGGGGCGCCTTTCGCCGTCTGGACGCATCGACGGCCGAGCTGAAACGGATTTGGACATCGTCGGAGTACCGTGGTCGCGGATACGGCAAGCTGGTGGTGGCCGAGCTGGAGCGCATTGCGCGTGAACGCGGCTATCGCCGGGTGTACCTGACCACCGGACCCCGCCAACCCGAGGCGGTGGCGCTGTATCTGTCGACCGGTTACACCGCGCTGTACGACCGGGCGTTGCCCGCCGAGCAGATCGGTGTGCACGCTTTCGAGAAGCAGCTCGGCGCAGCCGGGTAGGCGCCGTCACACCCCAGCGCCACCTGCGCTCGTGTGGTAGACAGCGGCTGTGTCTGGCGATTTCGTGCTCCAGCCGGGCCGGACGTGCTGGCGGGTGGAACACGCCGACAAGGTCGCCTTCATCGTCGACGGCGCGGACTACTTACGGCACGTCAAGGCCGCGATGCTGCGTGCCCGCCATCGGATCATGCTGATCGGCTGGGATTTCGACGGCAGGACCACCATGGAGCAGGGCGAGATCACGCTGCCCGGGCCCAATCAGTTGGGGGCTCTTCTCTACTGGCTGTTGTGGAAGCGGCCCGGCCTGGAGATCCACGTCCTGAAGTCCAATCTGCGGCTGCTTCCGGTGTTCGACGATCTCTGGTACGGGCTGACGCCGGTGACGGTGTTGAATCGGCTCAGCGGCAGGCGAATCCGATTCGCGGTGGACGGCCGGCATCCCACCGGTGCGGTCCACCACCAGAAGATCGTGGTCATCGACGACGTGCTGGCCTTCTGTGGTGGTATCGACCTCACGTTGGGACGCTGGGATACCTCAGAACACTTGGATGACAGCGTGTTCCGCCGGGACTACGGCCCTCGGCACGAGATCGCCGCGGCGGTCGACGGTGCGGCCGCGAGCGGGCTGGGTGATCTCGCCCGGGACCGATGGGAGGCGGCCACCGGTCAGTCTCTGGACCGGCTGGAGGTGACGAACCAGGCGTGGCCGCGCGGTCTGGACCCCGACGCGACCGATGTCGGGGTGGGTATCGCGCGGACCATCCCGGACCTCCCGGGCCGCGACGAGGTACGCGAGGTGGAGGCGCTGAACCTGGCGGCCATCGCGGCGGCCCGGCGGACCGTCTATCTGGAGAATCAATACCTGGCTTCCCGGCGTCTCGCCGAAGCGCTCGCCGAGCGGCTACGGGACCCGGACGGGCCGGAGATCGTCATCGTGCTGCCCCGCCGGTCCGAGAGCCGGTTGGAGCAGGAATCGATGGACAGCGCGCGCAAGCTGCTGCTCGAAAAGCTCTGGGCTGCCGACAACCAGCACCGGCTGGGCGTCTACTGGCCGGTGACCGAAGCCGGCGCGCCGATCTATGTCCATTCCAAGATCCTGGTTGTCGATGACAGGTTGCTGCGTATCGGCTCGTCCAACCTGAACAACCGATCGATGGGCTTCGACAGCGAGTGCGATGTGGCCATCGAGTCGGGCCCGGCAGAGGGCGCCCTCCGGCAGACGGTCACCGCTTTCCGGAACCGGCTGATCAGCGAACATCTGGGTGTCGACGCCGGCGACTTCGACGCAGCACTGGAGGACGGCGCGACCTTCCTGCAGGCCGCCGAGGCACTGATCGGCGAGGGCAGGACGCTGCGCCGGTTCACCGCGGACACGGTCGCCGGCGAAGGCAGTCCGCTCGCGGAGAACGAGCTGATGGATCCCGACCACGTGCCCAGCTCACTGGCCACCAGCCTGCGGCGACTCCTCACCAGGCTGGGCAACTCGCGCTGGTGAACGGCCGGTGCGACTGCCACTCGGCGGTCAATTTCTGCCATCGGAATTACCGGGCCGGGCAGGGCGTTATCCAGGCCAGAAGCAACCCGAGCCTCCCATGAAAGGGATTGGAAATGAAGAAGTTTGGATTCGCCGGAGTCATTGCCACCGCGTTCGCCGCCGCCGTCGTCGGACTGGCTGCGCCCGCGCAGGCCGATATCGCCCATCACGAGTGGGTGCACGACAACCAGCAGCGTGCCACCACCGGTCAGGTGACCGCGACCTTCGGCAACGGTCGCTGATCGATGAAGTTCGGAATCTCGACCTTCGTGACCGATGACACCATCGACACCGTCACGCTGGCCCAGGCCATCGAGGAACGGGGTTTCGACGCGCTGGCCATCGCCGAACACACGCATATCCCGGCCAGCCGGGAATCGGCGTACCCGTTGGGCGGCGAGCTGCCCGATATCTATTACCGGACCCTGGACCCGTTCGTCACGCTCGCGGCGGCCGCGGCTGTCACCTCCCGGATCCAGCTGATCACCGGTATTGCGCTGCTCATCCAGCGCGACCCGATCATCACCGCGAAAGAAGCCGCCAGCATCGACCTGATCTCCCACGGCCGCTTCGTCTTCGGCGTCGGCGCCGGGTGGAATCTGGAGGAGCTGCGCCATCACGGCACCGACCCGAAGACCCGCGGCGCGCTGCTGGACGAGCGGATCGAAGCCATCAAGGCGCTGTGGACCACCGAGCCCGCCGAGTACCACGGTAAGTACGTGGACTTCGATGCGTCCTACCTGCGGCCCAAGCCGGTACAGACGCCGCACCCGCCGATCCTCATCGGTGGCGACTCGGATGCCACCGTCAAGCGGGTGATCCGGCACGGTGCGGGGTGGATCACCACTCAGGCGCCCGTGGAGCACCTGACCCGACGTGTCGAGCAGCTGCGCGAGGGCGCCGGCCACGATGTGCCGCTGAGCACGTTCGGCATCCCGCTCGACCCCGAGTACTGGTCCGCCTTGGAGCGCCTCGGCTTCGGGCAACTGAACCTGTTGCTGCCGAGCCTGCCGCGCGACGAGGCGCTGCGCCTCCTCGACGACTACGCCGGCACGGTGGCGAAGTACCGCGGGTAGCAGGGCCCGGAAGAGCAATTACTGTCAGGTTGTTGTCAGGTAACCGGGCGTGCGGGTGCGCGTCCGGTCTGACGTACTGACGGGGGTGGTCGTGAGCATTCGGTTGGGCGCGGTGGCGGTGGATTGCCCGGACCCGGCGGCACTCGGTGATTTCTATCGGGAGGTGCTGGGGCTCAAAGTGGTGCTGTCCACCGCGGACGTCGTCGCGCTGGAGGGAGCGGGGTTCCTGTTGAGCTTCGAGCGTGTCGAGGACCATCGCCCGCCGACCTGGCCCGGCGGGCAGGTGCCCAAGCAGGTGCACCTGGACCTGGCCGTCGCCAACCTCGACGTGGAGGAGACCCGAATCCTGGCGTTGGGGGCCACCAAGGCCGAAATCCAGCCCAACCCGGAGAAGTGGCGGGTACTGATCGACCCGGCGGGCCACCCGTTCTGCATCACGGTGCTGTTCCGGCCGTGAAGTGATGTCGTGAAACGCGCGGCAGCTCCGTCTCCATGGTGAGGCGACCGCTAGGGTCGCGAACCGGAGGGAGAATGTCATGGCCAAGTACCTACTGCTGAAGCACTACCGGGGGGCGCCGGCGTCGGTCAACAACGTGCCGATGGACCAGTGGACGCCCGCCGAGGTCGAGGCGCACATCGCGTACATGAACGAATTCGCCGGGCGGCTACAGGGCACCGGCGAATACGTCGACAGCCAGGCGTTGGCCCCGGGAGGGACCTGGGTGCGCTCCGGCGGTGAAGGAAAACCACCGGTCACCGATGGCCCTTTCGCCGAGACCAAGGATCTCATCGCCGGCTGGATGATGATCGACGTCGACAGCTACGAGCGGGCAGTCGAGCTGGCCGCGGAATTGTCGGCCGCACCCGGCGCGGGTGGTGCGGCGATTCACGAATGGCTGGAACTTCGGCCGTTGCTCAATCACACGCCGTGCGTCGCTGACTAGTGGACGAGGCGCGGTTGCGCGATCTGATCCCCGGTGTGCTGGCGGCGCTGGTCCACCGGGGTGCGGATTTCGCGGCAGCCGAGGATGCGGTCCAGGAGGCGCTGATCCGGGCGCTGAAGACGTGGCAGGAGCGTCCGCCGGACGATCCCAAGGGCTGGCTGATCACCACGGCGTGGCGCCGCTTCCTGGACCTGGCCCGCTCCGACGCGGCCCGACAGAATCGCGAAGTTCTTGTCGCGGAACAGCCTTCGTCCGGTCCGGCCGTCGCGGTGGACGACACGCTGGACCTGTACTTCCTGTGTGCCCATCCGGACCTGACTCCCGCCTCCGCCGTCGCGCTGACGCTGCGCGCGGTGGGCGGGCTGACCAGCCGTCAGATCGCGGCGGCCTACCTGGTTCCGGAATCGACCATGGCACAGCGGATCAGCCGGGCCAAGCGCACCGTCGGCGCCGCCGGCCTGGTCCGGCGCGGCGATCTGCACACGGTGCTCAAGGTGCTCTACCTGGTCTTCAACGAGGGCTACAGCGGCGAGCTGGATCTCGCCGAGGAGGGCATCCGGCTGGCCCGGCAGCTGGCCGCCGCCACGCCCGACGAGGAGGTGGCCGGACTGCTGGCGCTGTTCCTGCTGCATCATGCGCGACGGCCGGCCCGCACGAGGCCCGACGGGACTCTCATCCCGCTGGCGGAACAGGACCGTGGGCTGTGGCGGCGCGACCTGATCGCCGAGGGCGTCGACATCCTGCAGACGGCGCTGGCCCGGGACCGATTGGGGGAGTATCAGGCTCAGGCTGCCATTGCTGCCCTGCACGCCGACGCGCAGACCGTAGGTGAGACCGACTGGGTGCAGATTGTCGAGTGGTACGACGAACTGGTCGGGCTCACCGACAGCCCGGTGGTGCGACTCAACCGCGCGGTGGCGGTGGGTGAGGCCGATGGGCCGCACGCCGGGCTGGCCGCACTGGTCGAGCTGGATCCCGCGCTGCCCCGTTACACCGCCGCGGCGGCGCACCTGCACGAGCGGGCGGGTGAAACCGCAACGGCGGCAGATCTTTACGCGCGTGCGGCGGCCGAGGCGGACAACCTTGCCGAACGCCACCATCTCACGATCCGCGCGGCGACCCTGCGGCAGCGGCTGGGGGACGGAAACCCCGCATGATCGTGTCGAGGTGGCGTTCCCAGCGCTGCCGCCCACGGTGGGCCGGGTCGATGCGCTCGGACTGGATCACGCCGCGCAGCGCCCACACGGCGATGGTGATGTCGTCGGGGGTGAGGTCGGCGCGCACGGCGCCGGCTTGTTGGGCGCGGGTGAGCAGTCCGGTGGCGCGCCGACGCAGCTCGTCCACCAGCGTGCGCGGCGCCAGGTCGCCCCACACCGGCGCCGACAGTCCCGACTTCTCGGCCAATTCCACCCCGACGGTCCGCAGGAACAATTCCACGCCCTCTTCCGCGGGCGCCTGCTCGGCGACGCCCGCGGCATCGATGAGCCGCTGAAAGAATCCTGCGAGCACCTCCCGTACCAGGGCCTCCTTGTTGGCGAACCGGCGGTACAGCGTCGCCGGGCCCACGCCGGCCGCGGTGGCGATGTCGTCGAGCGTGGCGTCCGGGCCGTGTTCGGCGAATACCTGCTCGGCCGCCGTGACGAGCTTCTCACGGTTGCTGGTGGCATCCCGGCGCACGTGCACCTCCCTGGTCTGGTCATACGGGAATAGATTCCGCGCCGACATGTTCCAGACTATGTGATAGTCAAACTCTCACTTGTGAGGGACAGGAGAGAAGACATGAGCAAGGTCTGGTTCGTCACAGGGTCCTCCCGCGGGTTCGGTCGCGAGCTGGTGCGTGCCGCACTGGCCGCCGGTGACCGTGTCGCGGCCACCGCACGCCGACCCGAACAACTCGACGACCTGGTGGGCGGCTACGGCGATCGGATCGCCGCGCTGCCACTGGATGTCACCGACCCGGACGCGGCTCGCGCGGCGATCGCGTCCGCGCGCGAACGGTTCGGCCGCCTCGACGTCGTGGTCAACAACGCCGGCTACGCCAACGTGGCACCCATCGAGACCGGCGACGACGCCGACTTCCGCGCCCAGTTCGAGACGAACTTCTGGGGTGTCGTGCACGTGTCGAAGGCCGCCATCCCGGTACTGCGCGCCCAGGGCGGCGGGCTGATCATCCAGTTCTCCTCGATGGGCGGCCGGGTCGGCGGATCGGCGGGTATCGCGTCGTATCAGGCCGCGAAATTCGCGATCGACGGATTCTCGCGGGTGCTGCAGACCGAGACGGCCCCGTTCGGTATCAAGCTGCTCGTCGTCGAACCGAGCGGGTTCGCGACCGATTGGGCCGGTGCCTCGATGGAGGTGGCCGACATCCCCGAGCGGTACGCGAGCACGGTGGGCGCCATGAACACCGTGCGAAGGACGGGGGCGGTCACCGCGGGTGATCCGGTCCGCGCCGCCGAGATCCTGGTCCGGCTGTCACGCCGGGACGACCTTCCGTATCACCTGCCGCTGGGGGTGAACGCCGTGGAGGGCTCGATCCGCCAGGACGAACTCCTCCTCGCCGAGGACCGCAAATGGGCCGCCGTGGGGCGGTCGGCGGATTTCGCCGAGCCCTATCCGGTCGATTTCCCGGCCTGACCGCTACTGGGTGGCCAGCCAATCGGTGAACCGGGTCTGGGCGAGCACCGCTGCAGGCCCGGTCACCAGGCTGTCCTGGTCGACGACCGTGCCGAAGTACGTGGCCGCCGGATCGATGACCAGCGGGGTGTCCTCACCGCGCTGCGCAAGTACCGCGCGGACCAGTTCGGCGAAGCTGAGCTTCTCCGGCCCACCGATGTTGACGATGCCGTTGATCGGCGGCCGTTGGGCCACCCGGGCAAGTTCGGCGGCGACCTCGGCCGACGCGATCGGCTGGATCCGGGCGTCCGGAGCGTGGATCACGTCACCGGAACGCAGGGAATCGGTGATCGCGCCGCCGAATTCGTGGAATTGCGTCGCCCGCACGATGGTGTGCGGTAGGCCGGAGTCGGTGATGATCCGCTCCTGAGCCACCTTCGCCCGCAGGTAGCCGCTGTCGGGCAGGCCGTCGGTGCCCACGATGGACAGCGCCACATAATGCCCGACGCCGGCGCCCCGGGCCGTCTGAACCAGATTCGTCGACGAGGCGGTGAAGAACGCGAGCACGGGCTCGTCCTCGAAGGACGGCGAGTTGGTGACGTCGATGAGGACGTCGGCACCGTTGGACGCCTCGGCGAGGCCTTCGCCGGTCAGCACGTTTGCGCCGGTACGCAACGATGCGCCCACCACGTCATGGCCGGCCACGGTGAGCAGTTCGACGACCTGCGAGCCGATGAGCCCGGATGCTCCGAACACCGTGATCCTCATGATTGTTCTCCTTGCCAGAGGTGTGTACCTGGTATCAGCCTGCCCCCGGGTGGCACTCGGCCGAGCCCTTGAAAATCCGTGGTAGTCCGCGATGAGGTCTACACGTGCCCGCGAATTACGTATACGGTCTAACTATGAGTGGAGTGTCGGTGATCACAGGTGGCGCGGGCGGTATGGGACGGGCCACGGCCAAGATCGTCGGGCGGGACCACACCGTGGTGCTGGCCGACAACAGGGCAGACCGGCTGGCCGCCGCGACCGCCGAATTGTCCAATCTCGGAGTGCCGGCCACCGCGGTGCACTGCGATGTCACCGACCGGGCGGCGGTGGGGGCATTGTTCGAGACCGCGGCGAGGCTGGGGGCGATCGCCTCGGTGATCCACACCGCGGGTGTGAGCCCCAGCATGGGCGACGCCGATTACGTGATGCGGACCAACGCCCTGGGCACCGTCAACGTCAACGAGGCCTTTTTCGCCATCGCGGGCGAGGGCTCGGTGATCGTCAATGTCGCGTCGATGGCGGCCTATCTGATGCCCGAGGAACTCATTCCGGCAGCACAGTTCCCCCTGGCGCTGACCGACGCTCCCGCCTTCGCCGACGCGATGCGGGCGGCGTACGCGATCGCCCCGGAGGAGGCTCGCTCCGGGATGTCCTACGCGGTGAGCAAGGGCTTCGTGAAGTGGTACACGTCATCTCAGGCCGAACGTTTCAACACCCGCGGGCTGCGGATCGTCTCGGTGTCCCCGGGGTCGGTGGACACCGAGATGGGGAAGCTGGAAGCGGACGCGGGGGCCGGGGCCATGGTGGCCGACTTCGCCGTGCCCCGCTGGGGCAAGGCCGAGGAGATGGCCGAACTGTTCGCCTTCTGCGCCAGCGACCGGGCGGGCTACCTGACCGGCACCGACATCCTCAACGACGGCGGAGTGGTCGCGTCCATGCGCGAACGTGTCCGGGTCGCAGCCGAAAAAGCCTGAGTCACCAGACTCGCACGTAATCGACGAGCATGTCGGCCGGATAGGTCCCGGCGCCCGGGTCGCCACCGCCGGACCCGGCCACCGCCAGATCCAGCACCGGAAACAGTTGGTAGCCAGGCTGATTGAACTGCCAGTCCGGTAGCGCATGCGCGGGCACGTTGAAATACGGCTGGGCACCGTCGGTGTAGTCCCGCCAGAACCGCATACCCGCGTCATCCCACTGCACCCGCCACGTGTGCCACGCACTGTCGACGCTGATCGTCTGGCTGACGTGCTCGCCGCCGTTGAGCTTGGCGTGCACCGCGGTACCGGGGGCCCATTTGCCGTTGCCGTACCACTCCATGATGTCGACCTCCCCACCGATGGTGGGGTCGTTGTTGGCCAGGTACCAGGCCGGCCAGCTGCCCGGGGTGAGGCAGTTCAGCTTGATCCGGGCTTCCCAGTTGTGCCCGATGCCGCCCCGCCACTTCCCGAACAGCTTGCCGCTGTAGAAGGTGTTGCCGTCTTTCGCGGCGCGGAACACCAGGTTGGACTTGCCGTCGACGAAAACATTGCGGCGATCATCGCGGTACTGACCGACATTGCCGGGCAGCTCCCAGAACGTCGGATCCTCCATCGACTCGCGGGCCAGCGCCACTTCCCATTTCGACGCGTCGGGCGCCGAACCGGCTGGCCCGTCGAACTCGTCGGCGAACAGGTAGCCGCCAGCCGGCGCGGCGGGCGGGGGAGCGACAGGGGCGGCCTGCGCCAAGGGCGTGGGCATGGCGGCGGTCAGCGCGCCGATACCGGTCAGCAACATCATGTCGCGACGATTCATCTGGGGACTCCGTTCAGTCGCCGACCGCAACGAGATTCGAGGCCTGCGGGACGATCAGCACCGGGATATCGGTGTGCGCGACGACCGCCGCCGCGACGCTGCCCTGCAGGTGGCCCAGTAATCCGTTGCGACGGTGCGGTCCGAGCACGATCAGGCTTGCGTGGTGTTCCTTGGCCGTCGCGACGATGCCATGCCAGGTCGGCGACGCCTCGACTGCCTTACTGCACACCGCAAATCCTGCCTCGGCGGCCAGCGTTGCGCCATAGGCGGCGGTCTGCTCGGCGGATCGGCGCACCTCAGCGGCTTTGTCGGCATCCAGATGGCGGCCGTCGGCGGGGGTGAATCCGACGTCGACGGGCTGCCAGACGCACAGCACGAGGGCCTGGCGGCCGGGTGGCAGCGCCGCCGCGGCTGCGGTGATGGCGGCGGCGGCCCGCTCGGTGCCGTCGTAGGCGATGACCACGGGGCCGGGGGAGTCGGTGGCGAAGGAGGGTGGCGGTGGTGCCACGGCCGGTGCCGGTTCGGCCTCCGGCGCCGGCGCCGGAAGGCCGCGCAGGCGCGCCAGCAGCGGCGGCGAGTACCAGGCCGGGGATTCACCGTCCAAGAACAGGTCCAGGTCGGGGGTCTGCGGGCGGGCTCCGCTCAGTGCGTAGACGGCGACACCGAAGACGGCGCCGGCGATCGACAGCCCGAACCCGATCCACAGGGCGATACCGGTGCCGGTGACCAGGTCGTCCGCGGCGGTCGCCGCGAAGTGGGCGAAGATCGGCGCCACCATGAACGCCGCGACGGCGCGCAGCAACTCGATGATGGCGAACACCCGCTGCAGGCTGTTGGACTGAAGCGAGAAACCGGCCACGAACAAGGCCGGCGCCACTGTGGCCCCCAGTGCCAGACCGGTCAGCGCCGAGCCGAGCAGGGCCAGCGGCTGATTGCCCGGTAACGACAGCCGGAACACCAGGATCCCGGCGGCCAGCAGCGCCATCCCGACCAGCGGCAGGTAGTGCATCGCACGCCGGGAGATCACGATGCCGAACACCACGGCCATCACCACCGCGCCGCCCAGCTCGGGCAGATAGATCAGCCCGACCTGTACGGGGCTGAAGCTCAGCAGGAAGACGTTGGCGGTCAGCGCGGTGGCGGCCACCGATGCGGCTGCGGCGAACAAGGCGACGCCGACGCCGGCGACCGGGATGGAACTGGTGAGCATGGTGCGGATGGTCAGCAGCGGGCGGCGGGCCCGGAACTGGTAGACGATCAGCGCGACGATCAGCGCCAGGCCGCCGAGCATGGGGCCCGTCACGGCCATATCGCCGAAACCGTGGGTGGTCAGTTGTGCGGCGCCGACGAATGCCGCGGTGCAGCCGGCGGTGGCCAGGGCGATCGCCCACAGGTCGCGCGGTGCGTTCGGGTCGGCGGGCGGCGCGTCGTCGAAGGTGAGGGCGGCCAGGATGAGCGCCGTCAATGCGATCGCGGCGACGATCCAGAACAGCGGTCGCCAGGCATGCGATTCGGCCTGCACACCGCCGACGAACGGACCGAGTGCGACGGCCCCGAACACGCACATGTTCATGATGACGGCGGTGTTGCGCAGCTTGTCGCGGGGGAAGCCGATGGTGAGCGGCGGCGCGGCCGCGATGAGCAGCATGCTGGTGGCCAGCCCCTGCAGGACGTGACCGCCGATGAACATCCCCGCGTTTTGCGCCGAGGCGGCCAGCACCGAACCCACGACGAGCAGCACGGCGTAGCCGAGCAGCATCCGGCGCTGGGGCAGGTGCTGGGCGAACTGGACCGCGAGCACCGTGCCCACGGCATAGGCAGCGTTGCCCAGCCCGGCGGACAGGCTCATCTGCTGGGCGGTCATGTGCAGATCTGCGGAGATGATCGGCACCAGCGGATCGAGTGCCGCCGACAGCGCGAGATAGGGGATGAGCGCCAGCGTGACCATGGCGGCCACGGCCGGATACCGTCCGGCCAGAGGTCCTTGGCGCATCAGAACAGCCCGAAACTGTGAATTTGCTGGCAACTCGGCACGGTAAGCGGCCGGCTGGACATCCGGTTCGGGTCGGCCACGTGTCGCTGCAACTCCTTCGGGCGGGCATTTGTTCCCGGGCGTTGCCCGGGATTGCCCCATGGTCGATAGCTCGGTTCTATTACCCACGCCGAGAATCATTTTCATCGGTGGGACGATCGCGGTAACGGCATCGTCAACCGCGCAGACAGGTCAATGCTATCGGTCTTCGCGCGCCTGGGCGGACTCAGGTCGAGTTCGGGATGCCGAGCAAACCGCGTATTTCGTTCACGGACACTAATTAGCTGCGGGAATCGGGGTCGGCCCACCAGTCGAGCACCCTGGTCCCGAAGAACGTCAGCCACTTCGAGGGTTCACCGGCGGGCATCCTGATCAGGTCGCGCTCGACCTGCCAGCGCGCAGCGCAGGATCGGCGTCGGCAAGCCAGCTGACCAGCGCATCAGATGCCATGTGGCCACCGTAGCCAACGGCGGCGTGCCGCACCTCACGTAACGCTGCAGCCGCTGGTGACGATCATGTATTCGTGATTCGTCGGGTGTTAGCAGTGGTTGCGGGGGCGCTTCTCGCGCCCGGTCTCATCGGTCTGTCCGCCGGCCCGGCCTCGGCAGCCCCCGGATGCGGGGACTACCACTGGATCGGCGCCGCCGGCTCCGGCCAGCGTGATGGTGCCGCCCTGGCTGCCAACGCCGGGATGGGCGATGTGGTCTACCAGTCCTATCTGCAGATGCGCTCGGCGCTGGCCGCCGGCGGGCGGACCCTCACCGCCGAAGCCGTGCAGTACCCGGCCGCCCCCGTCCCGGCCGACGGCGGGCTACGCGGGTGGATGAACTTCATGGACAGCGTGCATGCGGGCACCGATGCCACCGCCCATCAGCTGACGGCCTTCACCGCACGGTGCCCCACGACCAAGGTGATCCTGGCGGGATACTCGCAGGGCGCCATGGTGATTCATCGCAACCTGCACGACCTCGCCGACGATCCCCAGGTGGTGGCTGCCCTGCTGGTCGCCGACGGTGACCGGCTGCCCGGCGACACCACCATCAACATGGGTTCGGCGGCGCTGGCGCCAAGTGTGGGTAAAGGTGTCGCACAAGAGCATTCGTTCCTGGCGTCGACGGACACCTCGACGCTGCCGGCGCGGATCGGCGCGCGGACCGTCAGCGTGTGCGATGTGGGCGACCCGGTCTGCGATGCCGTCCCCGATCAGGACGCCATGTCCCCCGCCGGTATCGCCGTGCACACCGGCTACGCGCCGGCCACCGACGGTCTGCACGCCTGGGGCGCGCCGCTGTACAACCTGGTGCTGGCCGACCAAACCGACACCGAACTACAGCCCGCGCAGAGCCTCCGGTAGCGGACCGGTGTGCAGCACGCCGAGACGCTGGGTGGCACGCGTCAGCGCGACGTAGAGGTCGGCGGATCCGCGTGTACCGCCCTCGGCCAGGATCCGTTGCGGTTCGACCACCAGTACGGCGTCGTACTCCAGGCCTTTGGTCTGTGACGCGGGCACGGTGCCCGGCACGCCGGGCGGTCCGATCACCACGCAGGTGCCGGGCAGGCGGTCCTCCTCGGCCACGAACTGCGCTATCGCCGAAGGTAGTTCACCCGCGTCGACCTGCCGTGCCCACGGTGCGAAGCCTGATGCCCGCACCGATTCCGGCGGGGTCACCTCGGGTGCGAACTCCGCGAGCAGGGCTGCCGCGACGGCCATGATCTCCGCGGGGGTTCGGTAGTTCACCGACAGCGAGCGGTACACCCACCGGCCCGGGACGTACGGTGCCAGCATGGCATCCCAGGACCGCGCACCGGCTTCGGAACGGCGCTGGGCCAGATCGCCGACGATGGTGAACGACCGTGCGGGGCAGCGCCGCATCAGCACCCGCCAGTCCATCTCGGACAGTTCCTGCGCCTCGTCGACCACCACATGCCGGTACGTCCAATCCCGGTCGGCGGCAGCGCGTTCGACGAGATCGCGGGTATCGCGTTCGGAGAACCTGTCGGCGAGGTCCTCGGCCGCCAGGATGTCCTGGGCGAGCAACCGGTCCTCATCGTCCATCAGTTCCTCGCGGGCGACCATCAGGTCCAGGACGCCCTTGGCGTAGGCCTCCTGCTTCTTGCGTTCGCGGGCGGCGGCCCGGTCGGCGGCCTTGTCCCGGCCGAGCAGGTCGACCAGTTCGTCGAGCAGCGGTACGTCCGACACCGTCCACGCCTGTCCGTCCGCCCGCCAGAGCGCCTCGTCGGCACCCGCGGCACGCAACCGCTCCTTCGACGAATACAGCTGCGAAAGAACGGATTCCGGCGTCAGCAGCGGCCACAGCTCGTCGATGGCGGCGTGGAACGCGGTGTTCTCGGCGAGATCCTCGAGCAGGTCGGTACGCATCTGCTCCCAGGCGTTCTTGTCCGACCGGGACAGCCAGCCCCGGCCGATACGGGCGATGGCCCGCTCGGTCAGGACGTAGGTGACGATATCGATGAAGACCGCGCGGGCCTGATTGTGCGGATGGCCGCTGCCACGCGCCTCTTCCCGGGCCCACTGCGCCGTCTCCGCGTCGATGCGCACCGTGACATCCGAGAGCTCGATGGTCAGCGGCTCCTCGGGCAGGCGTTGGCGGTCGGCGACCGCCGCGGCGAGCACATCGAGCATGCGCAGCGAGCCCTTGATCCGCGCCACGGTGGGGGCGTCCTCGGCGGTGACCCGCAGGCCGGGCACCAGGTCGCCGGTGGTGGTGAACACCACGTCGGTCTCGCCGAGGGAGGGCAGCACCCGGCCGATGTGCTCCAGGAAGGCCGGGCTCGGCCCGACGACCAGCGCGCCGTGACGCTCGATCTGCTCCCGGCGGGTGTAGAGCAGATAGGCCACCCGGTGCAGGGCCACCACGGTCTTTCCGGTGCCGGGTCCACCCTCGATCACCAGCACTCCGGGATGGTCCAGCCGGATGATCTCGTCCTGTTCGGCCTGGATGGTCGCGACGATGTCCCGCATCCCGTCACCGCGCGGGGCGTTGACCGCCGCCAGCAGCGCGGCGTCCCCACCGGTGGCGGCATCGGGGCGGCCCAGCACCTCGTCGGTGAAGCTGACCAATCGCCTTCCGAGCGTGCGGAATTGGCGCCGCAGCCGCATACTCTCCGGGTTCGCCGCGGTGGCCGTGTAGAACGCCCGCGATGCCGGGGCGCGCCAGTCCTGCAGCAGTGGCTCGTAGCCGTCCTCCGGATCGAACAGGCCGAGCCGCCCGATGTACATCCGCTCGCCGGAATCGGAGTCCAGCCGCCCGAAGCACAGCCCGCTGTCCGCGACATCGAGGCGATTCATCTCCCGCGCGAGAGCCCGCACGCCGACATCGCGTTCCAGCAGTGTGGCGCCGTCCTGGGCGTCGATATCACCGCGCAGCGCGGCGTCGTAACGTTGTTTGGCCGCCGAGCGCTCGGTGTCCAGCCGGGTATACAGGCGGTCCACGTACTGCCGTTCCGACCGCAGTTCGTCGTCGTAATCTCCGCTAGTCACAGTTTCCCCCAACGCGCCCGAGCGTCCGTGAGTTCCAGGCCAGGGGAGTCAGGCACGCAGGGGCGCACCGCCCGGCAGGCGCCGCTCGACGATACCGGTCAGCTGGGCCATCGCGTCGGCGTCGCCGGTGACCTCCAGATCACCCCTGGCGATGGCCTCACCCAAGGTGAGGTGTCGCCCGGCGATCGCGAGGAACGTCGCAGCGGTGGTCCGGACGGTGACGTCGGACGCGGGGGCGGCGCCGGCCTTGACCCGCAGCCGGCCGTCGCGGACGTGCAGACAGGCGGTGCTGCCGTCGATGTGGAACTGGTAGACCGCGGCGAAATCGGCGGGTATCTCGTCGTCGTCGGCGGCGGCCAGGAAGCCGAGCGCCCACTCGGCGCGGAAGGTCTCCTCGACGGACTCGACGCCGGCCATCTGGTGCCGCGCGCCCCAGAGTGCGAGCGGGACCGTGGCCTGCGCGAGTTCGATGCCCGACGGGGTGAGTTCGTAGGCCACTGCCGCATTGGGCTGGTCGAGGATGAGCTTGCGTGCGACCACGCCGTCGGCCTCCAGCTGCCGGACCCGGGTGGCCAGCAGGCTGGTGCCGATACCGGTCAGCGCGTCCGCGAGCTGCGTGTACCGCTTCGGCCCGGATGCCAGCTCCCGGACTATCAGCAGCGTCCAGCGTTCGCCCACCACATCGAGGGCGTGGGCGAGACCGCAGAACTGACCGTAATTGCGCCGGGACATGCCGAGAAGCCTACCGCAGAGCTCCTTAATGCTTGTGCGAACTGAAATAAGATAGTGTTCACTTCAATTTCTTATGTTAGATTTCCGGCAGGAGAGACGACGAGGAGATGTCATGGCTGCATCGATCGGTGCCGGAACCCATGCCGGCACAGCTGGGCCGGCTCGCCGGCTGGTGATGACCCTGGTGATGAGGTTGGGGCACGTGCTGGCGCGCGAATGGATCGCCGAGTCCGGGCAGCCGGACCCCGGGGCGCGACGGCGGCGGTACTACCCGCCCAGGCGGGACCGCGTCATCGAAGAGGCTGCGATGTCACGCGAGATGTATCGGCTCTGACCCCGCGCGCCTGTCGAGCACCGACAGCGTGCGCTGCGCCCAGCGGATGTTCTCCTCTTCGAAGGCGATGCCGCGCAGCAGGGTCAGGTAGGGGCCGATCCGTGTGCCGTTGGCGAGATGGTCGTCCTCGTCCCGGCCGGCGAGCAGGCGCACCCGCATCCGTTCGTAGCGTTCGAGTTTGGTCTGTGACCATGCGAGCTGCTCGGCCACCAGGCCGCGGACGGCGGTAGCGTCACCGCCGTCGAGGGCGTTGACCTTGATGAGCAACTCGTCGCGGAAGGTCGAGGGTTTCGGCGGTGCGGCGGTGAACGCCATGATGGCCGCGTGCCCGGCCGGTGTCAGCGAGAAGATCCGCTTGTTGGGCCGGCGTTCCTGCTGGACGACCCGGGCTTCGATGAGGCCATCGGCGGCCAGTCGATCCAATTCTCGGTACAGCTGTTGTGGGGTGGCGGTCCAGAAGTTGGCCACCGAGGCGTGGAAGGACTTGGCCAGGTCGTAGCCCGACGATTCACCGTCGAGCAGGGCGGCCAGCACCGCGTCGCGTAGTGCCACCCGGCTACTGTACTGTCATCCACACCTATTCAACAATGTGACTATGTGAGGTGCCGGATGCATCCCTTCCGTCAAGCCGTCGAAGTCCGCGATCCCGACGCGATGGCCGCCCAGCTGGCCGACGATGTGGTGTTCACCAGCCCGGTGGCCTTCAAGCCGTATCCGGGTAAACCGATCACCGCGGCCATCCTGCGCGGGGTGCTGCGGGTCTTCGAGGACTTCCGCTACATCCGCGAGATCAACGACGGACACGATCACGCGCTGGTCTTCGAGGCGACGGTGTCCGGTAAGCGGATCACCGGTTGCGACTTCATCCACACCAACGACGCCGGCCTCATCGACGACTTCATGGTGATGGTCCGACCGCTCTCCGGGGCGCAGGCGCTGTCCGAGGCGATGGCCGCCCAGTTCGAACAGATCCAGCGCGAGGCGCTGGCGGAGGTGCAGAACCGATGAAGATCGGGCTGGGTATCAACTACGCCGGCGGATTCAAAGAGGTCGCGGCCGAGGTCGCCGACCTCGAACGCGCCGGCTTGGACATCGTGTTCGTCCCGGAGGCGTACTCGTTCGATGCGGTGAGCGCACTGGGCTATCTGGCGGCCAGCACCGAACGGGTGCAACTGGCCTCGGGCATCATGCAGCTCTACACCCGCACCCCCACCCTGACCGCGATGACGGCCGCCGGACTGGATTACGTGTCCGACGGCCGGTTCATCCTCGGCCTGGGAGCCTCCGGGCCGCAGGTCATCGAGGGCTTCCACGGGGTGCCGTACGACGCACCGATCGCCCGGACCCGCGAGGTGGTGCAGATCTGCCGGCAGGTCTGGCGTCGCGAACGGCTGCAGTTCGACGGTGAGCACTACACCATCCCGCTGCCCAAGGACCGCGGCACCGGACTGGGCAAACCGCTCAAGCTGATCAACGAGCCGGTCCGGGAACGGGTCCCGATCCTGCTGGCCGCCCTGGGGCCCAAGAACGTTGAGCTGACCGCCGAGATCGCCGAAGGTTGGCAGCCCATCTTCTTCCTGCCGGAGAAGGCCGGTGACGTCTGGGGCCGGGCGCTGGCGGCCGGGCGTGCCAAGCGCGATCCGGCGCTGGGCGAACTGGACATCTACGCCGGGCCGGTGCTCGCCATCGGCGATGACGTCGAACCGCTCCGCGAGTTCGTCAAACCCCATCTGGCGCTGTATATCGGCGGGATGGGCGCGAAGGGCAAGAACTTCTACCACTCGCTGGCCACCAGCTACGGCTACGGACCGCGGGCCGACCGCATCCAGGAGCTCTACCTGGCCGGCGAGAAGGAGGCCGCCGCCAAGGCGGTGCCCGACGAGCTGGTACGCGATGTCTCGCTCATCGGCTCAGCGGGATTCGTCAAGGAGCGGGTCGCCGCGTTCCGGGAGGCGGGTGTGACGGCACTCAACGTCGTGCCGATCGCCGAGACGCCCGCCGCCCGGATCAAGCTGATCGAGACGCTGCGCGAACTGGTTTAACGCTGGCCGGCCTGGTCGATGGGCTGGGCCGCGGTACGGCCGCCCAGCCGGCTGACCACGTAGTCGGCCGCCTGGTCGGTGAGGCCGCTGGCGGCGTACGAACCGTGGGCGCCCTGGTCATGACCGGTCGGCGAGCACACCGGATCTTCCGGGATGCACAGGTCGTCGGTCTTGCCCGCATACCGGGAGCCGACGGTGATCGGTGGCGCGCCGGTGTAGATCATCTGCAGGAAGCCGCTGGACGGTTTGCCGAACAGCGCCACCGCGGCAACGTGATCGGCCACCGACGGCGGCATCGGTCCGGTGAGACCCGAGGGCAGCGCGAAGCCCGCCGGCACGGCATCGGCCGTGATGTAGGCGGCCACCGCCGCACCCTGCGAGAAACCACCGAGCACGATCTTGGTGTCCGGGCAGGCGGACGCGGTGGCCTTCACCTTGTTGCTGGCGTCGATCACCCCGTCGGCCGCCGTCGAGAAATCGAGGGAGGCAGGGTAGTTCACGGCGTAGACGTCCACCGTCTTACCCGGGGTCTTGGCCCGGAGAGAATCCACGAACGCCCCGCCGGTACCGCCGATACCTGCCGGCTCAAACGTCCCGCGCGCGAAGACGACCTGCACGTCCGGACACGCGCCGGCCGGATCTGCCACAGCCTGACCAGCGCCGGCGAGTGAGCCCGCCGCCGCGCACACCGCCGCTGCCGCGGCGCCCAACCAATGATCAATCCGATTTTTCACAACTGCTCCACACTTTGTCCCCGACCCGCGGTGGCGCCAGTGCCCCGCGCTAAGCACGAACGGAATACCCAGGAAATCCTCATCTGAACCCCCAAGTGCTGCCCGGTGACGATCAGTCGAGCCGCCCGGCACCGGTCATCCGCACCACCGGAAATCCTTCCTCATCCGAGGCGGCCAGGTCCACCTCCATTTCGAATCCCCAGTCATGATCACCGGCGGGGTCGTCGAGGATCTGCCGCACCCGCCACACCTCGGGTTGGCGGTCGAAGATCAGCAGGGCGGGCCCCCGGGCGTCGGCGCCGGTGCCCACGTCGTCGTGTTCTTGGGCATACGCCGCCCCGACCTCTTCCCAACGGTGTGCCGGCCAGCCCGAACCGGCATCCAGCGCGCCCAGATCTGCCCAGCGCCGGCGCGCGAACAACTCGACCCGCCGGAACAGCGCGTTACGCACCATCGCCGTGAACGCACGTTCGTTGGCGGTCAGCGCACGCACCGGCACGGTCACCGGCGCAGCATCGGGTTGGTCACCGCTGGTGAGCTGCTCCCATTCGTCGAGCAGGCTCGAATCGACCTGACGCACAAGCTCACCGAGCCACTCGACGATATCGATGAGCTCCTCGGTACGTGCGGTGGCGGCCACCCCGGACCGCAGCGCCTTGAACGCGTCGGAGAGGTAGCGCAGCACCGCTCCCTCCGACCTGGTCAAGCCATACTCGCTGACGAACTCCCGGAAGGTCTGCGCCCGCTCCCACATCTCGCGCACGATCGACTTCGGTGCGAGTTTCCCGTCGGCGGCCCACGGATTGGTGCGCAGGTACACCCCGAAGGTGTACTCGAGCATCTCCTGCAGCGGTTTGGGATAGGTCACCTCATCGAGCAGCTCGATACGCTCGTCGTACTCGATGCCGTCGGCCTTCATCTGCGCCACGGCCTCGCCGCGGGCCTTGTTCAACTGCGCGGCCAGGATCTGGCGCGGATCCTCCAGCGTGGCCTCGATCACCGAAACCACGTCGCGCGCATAGGTTTGCGCTTCGGTGTCGAGCACGTCGACGGCAGCCAGCGCGAAGGTCGACAGCGGTTGGTTGAGGGCGAAGTCGGGCGGTAGGTCGACGGTCAGCCGGTACCTTCTGCCGTCGGGCTCGGGTTCGGGCAGCCGTTCCAGGATCCCGGCCTGCAGCAGCGAGCGGGCGATGCCCACCGCTTCCAGAATGAGCTTGAGCTGGCGTTTGCGCGGTTCGTGGTTGTCGGTGAGCAGCCGGCGCATGGACTCGAACGGGTTCCCGGGCCGGTCGACGACGTCCAGGATCATGGCCGTGGACACCCGCATATTGCTGGTCAACGGCTCGGGTGCGGCTTCGACCAGCCGTGTCATGGTCGCCTCGCTCCACGGCACCATGCCTTCGGGTACCTTGCGGCGCACCAGTTTTCGCCGCTTCTTGGGGTCGTCGGCCACTTTGGCGAACTGTTTGAGGTTCTCCACCTCGTGGTCGGGGGCCTGCACGACGACGGTGCCCGCGGTGTCGTAACCGGCCCGGCCGGCCCGGCCGGCGATCTGATGGAACTCCCGGGCCTTGAGCAGTCGGGTGCGGGTGCCGTCGTACTTCGACAGTGCGGTGAACACCACCGTCCGGATGGGCACGTTGATGCCGACGCCGAGCGTGTCGGTGCCGCAGATGATCTTGAGCAGGCCGGCCTGCGCCAGCTGTTCGACCAACCGCCGGTACTTGGGCAGCATGCCCGCGTGGTGCACCCCGATACCGTGGCGCACCAGCCGGGACAGCGTGGTGCCGAACGCCGTCGAAAATCGGAAGTTGCCGATGGCCTCGGCGATCGCGGCCTTCTCCTCCTTGGTGCAGACGTTCACGCTCATCAGCGCCTGGGCCCGCTCCAGGGCGGAGGCCTGGGTGAAATGCACCACGTAGATGGGCACCTGCTTGGTGTTCAGCAGGTCGCCGATGGTCTCGTGCATCGGTGTGGTGGCGTAGGAGTAGAACAGCGGCACGGGGCGCTGCGCGCCGGCCACCAGTGCCGTGGGCCGGCCGGTGCGCCGGGTCAGGTCTTCGCGGAGGAAGGTGACGTCGCCCAGGGTGGCCGACATCAGCAGGAACTGCGCACGGGGCAACTCCAGCAGCGGCACCTGCCAGGCCCAGCCGCGGTCGGGGTCACCGTAGAAGTGGAACTCGTCCATCACGATGAGGTCGGTGGCCGTGCTTTCCGGACCGCCCTCGCGCAGCGCGACATTGGCCAGGATCTCGGCGGTGCACGCGATGATGGGCGCACTCGCGTTGACGGCCGCGTCGCCGGTGAGCATGCCGACATTGGCCGCCCCGAACACGTCGCACAGTGCGAAGAACTTCTCACTGACCAAGGCTTTGATCGGCGCCGTGTAATAGCTGCGCCGGCCGCCGGCCAGCGCCGCGTACTGCGCACCGGTGGCCACCAACGACTTCCCGGACCCGGTCGGGGTGGCCAGCACGACATTGGCGCCGCTGACCAATTCGATCAGCGCCTCTTCCTGCGCCGGGTAGAGCGTGGTCCCGCAGCGCTGCGCCCAATCGGCGAACGAGACGAACAATTCGTCGGGATC
This sequence comes from Mycolicibacterium sp. Y3, assembly GCF_051188035.1. Lineage (NCBI taxonomy): Bacteria > Bacillati > Actinomycetota > Actinomycetes > Mycobacteriales > Mycobacteriaceae > Mycobacterium > Mycolicibacterium sp. Y3. The sequence continues at coordinate 661,752 of NZ_JAVQLT010000001.1, forward strand.
GGCACCCAGTGCGCGCAGCGCGGTCAGGTCAGCGGGGTCTTCGAGCAGGGCGGCAGTGGTGGTCATGTCCTGTCCAGCCTGCCTGACAGACCTGACGCTTTCATCCGACGGGTCGAATACGATTTGCCCGTGTCGCTCACCGAGGGTCAGATTTTCGCCGGATACACCATCCGGCGGTTGCTCGGCGCGGGCGGTATGGGCAGCGTGTACCTCGCGGACCATCCGAGGTTGCCGCGCCAGGATGCGGTGAAAGTGCTGGCGGCGACCCTTACCGTCGATCCGGAGTACGCACCGCGGTTCCGGCGCGAGGCGGACCTGGTGTCCACCCTGTCGCATCCCAACATCCTCGGCGTGTACGACCGCGGTGAGGTTGACGGGCAACTCTGGATCTCCATGGTCTACGTGGCGGGCACCGATGCGGCCCGGTTGTTGCGCGACCACTACCCGAACGGGATGCCCGCCCACGTGGCGTTGCCGATCATCGCCGGCGTCGCCTCGGCCTTGGACTATGCGCATCAGCGTGGCCTACTGCACCGAGATATCAAGCCGGCCAACATCTTGCTGGAATCCGAGACCTCGCGCATCTATCTGGCGGATTTCGGCATCGCCCGTCCGATGGACGACTCGACCAAGCTGACCGCGACCAACATGGCGGTGGGCACGGTGGCCTATGCCGCACCCGAGCAGCTGCGCGGCGACCCGATGGACGGCCGGACCGATCAATATGCGTTGGCGTGCACCGCGTTTCACCTACTCACCGGCACCACGCCGTATGCCGACAGCAATCCTGCGGTGGTGATCACCAAACACGTCACCGCGCCCGCGCCGTCCCTGGGTGAGCGCAGGCCGGAACTGCGCGGGCTGGATCCGGTGTTGGCCCGGGCGATGGCCAAGTCCAAGGAAGGCCGATACCCCACCTGCGGCGAGTTCGCGCATGCGCTGCAGTATCAGCTCGGGGCGCCGGTGCCGGAGCCCCGAAGTCATCCCACCTTGCCCGCGACTCCGCCACCTCCACCGCCGCCGGCTCAGCCGCCCGCGGAACAGGAACCGGAACCGGGATCCAGGCGCATCTCCAAGCCACTGGTGGCGGTGCTGTCGGTGCTCGCCCTGGTACTGGTCGCCGGCGCCGTCTTCGCGGGTGTGCGGTTGTCGTCACGCGACGGCAAGCCGGCGGCCACGCCGGCCGCCCCCACCGCGCAGGTGGCCTCCGGATCGGGATTCACCGGCTTGTACCGGGCCGATTTCGGGCCGGGCACCGACCTGGAGGGCAACCCGGTTCCGGGGGCGGCAGCCACGACGGGCACCTACGACGTCCGGTCCGCATGCGGTTCGAACGGCTGCATCGCCACCGCGTCCTATGTCGGGGACAGCGGCATCGTGCTCGTCTCGGATATGACCTTCGACCAGATCGCCGGCGCCTGGGTCGCCGTGGCCACCGCGTCGGTGCAGTGCCCCGACGTTCCCACCGAGGTCTGGGTCGTGTACACCCTCACCCCGCAGCCCGACGGCACCCTGACCGGGGAGACCACCAGAGCCACCGCGAACAACTGCGGTAGCGGCAAGCGGACGGTCACGTTCACCCGCACCGGTGAGAACGCGCGCAGCACACTGCCCGACCCGGCGACCCTGCCGCCGCGGACGACGTCCCCGGCATCGGGGTTGCACGGGCGCTACCACGAGTCCACCGTCTACGCCACGGGCGGTTTCGCGCCCGGAGCGCCGGACCTGCAGGTCCGCACCCACTGCCTGCGCACCGGCGATCGGTGCATCAGCACGTTCCACGCCATGGACGGTGTGGTGACGCTGGTCTTCGCCGACGGCAAATGGGTGCGGGACGAGGAGGGCACCGTGCCCTGCGCGATGGGCGGCACGACCCACACCAAGATCACCGCCGAATACCCGTTGCCGGGCGATGGCCAGGATCCGATCCCCGTGCTCAGCGGAAAGGGTCAGAACGTGTCGACCGGTGGTGAGTGCAAGGGCGGCGATTTCACCGACAAGTTCGTCCGAACCGGCGATTGACGCGCTAGGGTCGGGACGCAATGACTACACCAGATGCGTTGCGCCGCCTCACGAAACACGGCCTCACGCTTGCCACCGTCGTACTGCTGGCCGCATGTTCGCACGCCAACGAGGGTCCGGTAGCGTCGAGTTCGGTTGCGGCACCGACGGCTTCGGCGCTGCCCGTCATCAGTCCCGACCAGCTCAATGTGGGCAACTACCTGAGTGCACCGCGTCCGGTGTTGGGCGCGGCCGGATCTGTGGAAGCGGGCGCCGCGGCCGAGGCGCGCCGCATGGCCGAGTACGTGATCGGGCCGTGGGATGTCGACGCCTCGTTGATCGACCCTTACCTGGGCACGTACTACGTCATGGACACCCCGGCCGTGTTGGCCCAACTGGGCCCGGAGGCCATTGCCGAGGCAGCCCAGAGCCACGGCTTCGTCGGCGGCTTCGCGTCCGCCCGCAAATCGGACCAGGCCGTACTGGTCAACGCGGTGTTGCGGTTTCCGGATCCGGCGGCCGCCGCCGCAGCGGCGGGCGCGATGGCCGACGCCGCCGCAGCCAGTCCGATCCGTGGGGTTCGGCCGGAGCGCACGCCGATACCCGGCCACCCCGAAGCCACGGCCGTCTCCTATCCCTTCACCCCGGAGGGATCGGATCACCCCTGGACCGTGGTGCGGTCGTTCAATCCGCACGGGACCTTCGTGCTCACCCAGTTGACGCAGACCTCGGCCGGCCCGGATGCCGCCACCGGGCTGGTCGCCAAGGCGATCGCGACGCAGGGCCCGGTCATCGAAGGATTCACGCCGACGGATGTGGCGGCATTGGCCCAGATTCCGCTGGACCCGACCGGACTGCTGGCCCGCACAGTGCTGGTCACCGGTGAGGTCAAGCCGACCAAGAACTCCGTGTACCCGGCCCGGGCGGCCATGCACTTCCAGAGCGACCCCGTCGCGTCGAAGAAGTTGTTCGCCGACACCGGTGTCACGGCGGTGGCGATGGCCCAGGCCAATGTCTACCAGTCCCGCGATTCGCAGACGGCGCAGGCCATCACCAAGGGCTTCGACAACGAGGTGTTGTTGCAGGGGGCGAAGCCGGCCGACCAGGTTCCGGCGCTGCCGCAGAGTCATTGCGCGGCTCGCCCCAAGGGCTTCTACTGCGTGGCACCGGCCGGCCAGTACGCGATCGAGGCGAACGGTGTCGGGCTGCCCGAAACCCAGCAGTTGGTGGCTGCCCAGTACGTGTTGCTCACCCAGAAATGAGCGGCTCGGTCAGCATCACCGGCGCTTGCGCCATGAAGCGCGGCGTGTGACCGCGGTGCTGGTCGGCAGCATGCACGGTGAACGGGTGCAGCAGATACATGTCGCCCGGATGACCGGTGGCGTGGGCCAGCGGCCGGTCGGCGCTGACGGCGTCGACGTGTTGGCCCGCCGTGACGGCGTCCAACGGTTCATCACCGAGCACGCTCGCCACGTCCCGGTGTGAGCCCACTCGGACCCGGGTCGGTGCGTCGTCCGGGCCCACCTCGGACAGCAGGGTGAGCACCAGAACCGTATGTGGATGCGCCGATACCGCCCACGAACCGTCGGGCAGTGGGGTGTTCAGGTCGATATGCCAGCCCCGGTCGTCTTCGTCTGACGGCAGCGGAAACCGGATAACGATGTTGCCCAGCGATCCCCGCGGAATCCAGCGCCCGGCGCCCAGCACCGCGTCGAGCGCGGACGACAGCCCCGGGTGTCCGGCCAGCTCGCGAAACGGCCCGGCGCCCGACAGGTCCGAGGTCCACACCACCGGCTGCGTCCACTGCTCGGGCCGGTTCGCGGACAGCCCGATCCGCTGCCACAGCAGGGTCTGCGCGGCGCGGGCGGCGGCGCGTACCGCGGTGCCGTCGATGCGAAGGTACCCGTCGCGATGGAACGCGTCAGCGTCGGTCACACCCGCCAGGATGCCTGCTGGGTGTGACCGACGCCAACGGTTTTCGGGTCAGCGGATCGCCAGACCGGTGATCGCGCGTGAGATCACCAGGCGCTGAATCTCACTCGTGCCTTCGAAGATGGTGAAGATCTTTGCGTCACGGTGCATGCGTTCCACCGGATAGTCACGGGTGTAGCCGTTGCCGCCGAGGATCTGGATGGCCTCGTCGGTGACGTAGACCGCGGTCTCGCTGGCCACCAGCTTGGCCATCGAGCCCTCGGCGCTGTCGAAGCTCTGGTTGTTGCGTGCCATCCAGCCGGCCCGCCACACCAGCAGCCGGGCGGCGTCGATCCGGCACTTCATATCCGCCAGTTTGAACGCGACCGCCTGGAACTCGCCGATCTTGCGGCCGAACTGCTCACGCTGGCTGGCGTATTCGAGCGCGTACTCGTAGGCGGCGCGCGCCACCCCCACGGCCATCGCACCGACGGTCGGGCGGGTGCGCTCGAAGGTTTTCATGGCCGCCTGACCGCCGGCGGAGGCGCCCGATTTCACCCGGGCCACCCGCTCCTCGAACTTCTCTCGGCCGCCGAGGATCAGGTCTTCCGGCAGCCGGACGTTGTCGAGGACGACCTCGGCGGTGTGCGAGGCGCGGATGCCGTGCTTCTTGAACTTCTGGCCCTGGGTCAGACCGTGGGTGTCGGGCGGGATGATGAAGGTGGCCTGCCCGCGGGATCCCAGTTCTGGATACACCGAGGCGACCACGATGTGCACGTTGGCGATCCCGCCGTTGGTGGCCCAGGTCTTGGTGCCGTTGAGCACCCACTCGCGGGTGGCCTCGTCGTAGCGGGCCCGGGTGCGGATGGCGCCGACGTCGGAGCCGGCGTCGGGCTCGGATGAGCAGAACGCGCCGAGTTGGGGTTCGCCCGGGGTGCCGAACATCGCCGGCAGCCACTGGCCGATCTGCTCGGGAGTTCCGTTGCCGGCCAATGCCGCTGCGGCCAGGCCGGTGCCCAGGATGGACAGCGCGATACCGGCGTCACCCCAGAACAGTTCCTCGAACACGGTGAGGAAGCCCAGCCCGCTCGGCTCGGCGGCCTGCGTCCCGAAGAATTCGGGGGAGTACAGGCCGACCTTGGCCGCCTCGGCGATGATGGGCCACGGTGTCTCCTCCCGCTCATCCCATTCGGACGCGGCGGGGCGGACGATTTCGGCGGCGAACTGGTGCACCCAGTCGCGCACCTCGACGACGTCATCGGACAGTTGAAGTGAGAAAGTCATGCTCGCTCCTGAATTCGATTGCTGCTCAAGGATTCTTGGGGATGGTGTGTCGTTCCAGCACGGCGGTGGTCTGGTCGACCCAGGCTTCGAAATAGCGGTCGTCGTCGACATTGCCCGGGGTTCGGGTGGTCAGGGCGCGGAGCGTGGCGAAGTAGCTCAGCGAGGCGATGGCCACCGCGGCGGCGGCCTCGGGATCGGGGATGCGGGTGCGGCCCGACGTGTTCAACCGGGTGAGCTCGTCGGCGAAACGTTGATAGGCGTTGTCGGTGATGATCTGCCACGTCTTCTCGTCGAGGTCGCCGAGCTCGTCGGGTTCGCGCAGCATGACGCGCAGCAACTCTTCGCTCTCGGTCAGGTTGCTCCAGATCAGCCGGCCCGCCATCCGGACCGAGGCCACCATGCCCTGCGGTTCGCCCGAGTCGTATTCCTCTCGAGCGGTCACGATCTTCTCGATACGGCTGGTGATCGCCGCTTCCAGCAGGGCACGCTTCGAGCTGAAGTGCTTGTACAGAGCGCCGGACCCTGGGGCCAGACCGGCAGCCTGCTGGATATCGGCCACCGACGTCGCCGCATAACCTTTGGCCGCGAACAGTGCCAGCGCGGTGGCCATGAGTTGATCGCGACGGGAGACGGTCACGAGGTGAGAGAGTACTCACTCACGCGCGAGCCAGCAAATCCTGATGCACGCCCACGTACCCTCGGTGGACATGACGGAGACGCGGCCGCCGGTCGCCACGCTGCTGGCCCACGCGGGTGGCATTCGCGGGCTCATCCACACCGCCCTTCCGGTCACCGTGTTCGCGGCGACCTCCGCCGTTGCCGGCCTGGTGCCCGCCGTCGCCGCCGCGGTCGGCGTCGCGGTGCTGATCCTGGTGTGGCAACTGGTGCGCCGTGCCTCCACCCGTCCCGCGCTGTTCGGGTTCGCCGGGGTCCTGGTATGCGCCGGCCTGGCTTTCGTCACCGGTCAGGCCCGGGACTTCTATCTCCCCGGCATCTGGATGTATCTCGGCATGGCCATCGCCTTCACGGTGTCGGTGCTCATCCGGCGGCCACTCGTCGGTGTGGTCTGGGCGCGTGTCACCGGCCGCGACGACAGCTGGCGCGCCATCCGGCGGGCGCGGCTGGCCTTCGACGCCGTCACCGTCGTGATGGCACTGGTGTCCTGGACCAGGTTCTTCGTGCAGTACCACCTGTACGAGTCGAATCAGGCCGAGTTGCTGGCGATCGCCCGGGTCGCGATGGGCTGGCCCGTCTTCGCCGTCACGTCCTCGCTGATCTACCTGGCGATCCGCACCGCGATCAGGGCGGTGCCGCGGCCGGGCTGAGTTTCGGTGGCCCGCGCTGCGGCCGACACAAGCGCGAGCGTGTTGCGGAAACTTAACGATTCGGTGGTGTCTCGGCGTTGACGCTCGCGCAATTACTCGGGTCGTGGTCAGGTGGAAGGTGATGTCTACTTCCACGCTCTCCGTTGTCCGCCTGGCCGCATCCGCTGCGGCGGGCCTGACGCTGCTCGCGACCGCGGCGGGGCTGGCCGGTGCCGCTCCGGACAGTGACAGTCAGGGCTACGTCGACTCCACGGCCCGGTGCAGCGCCCCCGCGGTCGCGGTCCTGTTCGGCAGCACCTCCAGCTCGCGCATCGCCATCTGCAAGACCTCCAGCGGTGGCTACGAGTATCGCGGCGTGCGGGTGCGCGACGGTGCCAAGCTGGTTCTGAACGCCACCGCCTCGAACGGCGGGTACGTCGCCGAGAGCGACGGCGTCACCTACACCGTCACCCCGAACGGGCTGAAGGTGAGCACCAGCGGCACCGTCATCCGCAACGAGCCGCTCACCGATGTGCACGAACCGCAGGGGACCACCACAAGTGGCACCGCGACGACCGTGACCACCACGGTGACCTCCACGACGTCCACGACACCTTCTTCCACCACACCGACGTCCACCACGCCGCTGCCGCCGCCGTTGCCCGCGGAGGTGGGCGCCCGCTGAGGGGTCCTCGGGCGCGGTATTACTGAAAATCGTTACCATTAAGGTATGCCTGTTGTCACCCGTTGGCTGCTTCGCGTACCTGATCTGGATGAGATCCGTAGCGGCACCATGTATCTCACCGTTCCGCTGGTCGACGATATGATCCAGATCGGCCTGGGCGGCCAGTACCGCACAGGCGCCATCGAGGTGTGCAAGAGCCGCGCTGCGCTCACCGTGATCCGAACTGACGGCGCCCCGCTGCAGGCGCAGATCGTGCGCGACGGTGCGCGGATCACCGTGCTGCGGGAACCCGTGCCCCAACTGCAGCTCACCCGGGTCGGTCCCGCGGTGTGGCTGGTGCCCGGTGGTGTCCCGGTCGGGCGGGTGGCAGATCTGGAGCGACTGGTGCGGACGGTGGCCACTTTCGGTGTGGCCAAGCAGCGCCGGGGTGAGCGAGGCGCGCCGACCTCAGCCGCAGTATGAGTGGGTCGCGAAAGCCAACGCGTCCCGGTAGTCCGGGTCCAGGCCGTAAGCCGTTGCCGCGTTGTCGGCTGCATCGCGCAGGGCCGGGACGCAGGCCGGCGAATGCAACAGGTCCCATTGTGCGGCAAGCTCGTCGACGATCGTCGTGTTCAGCGCGTCGATGCGGGACCGGGACGCGGACAGGTCGGGCGCCGACGGCGGCGCGGCGGCGGGGTCGAGTTTCCATTCCGCGAACCGGCGGTACTCGACCGCCTCGGTGGCGTGGATCTGGTCGGTGAAAATCCGCCTGACGTAACCGGCGTCGATACCGCGGTTGTTCGCCGTCGTGGCGACGGCGTCGAGCACCTGTTGGACGCGCACCGGATCCTCGATGTCCCCGTGGGTGATCCACTTGACCGCGGCGACAGGGTCGGCGACCTGCAGCCGTTGCGCGGCCGCGGAGACCAGGGCGTCCAGCGGACTGGGCATAGCGTGCGCCACCCCCGGTGTCGCGGACGCGACGCTGACGGCGGCCAGCGCGGCAAGGCCCATACGTCGCAGCATCACCGGGCTCACCCGCGCAGTGCGGCGGTGCCGGGTTCGGCGGCGACCGCCAGCAGGCGCTGGGCGCGGTCGAGCAGGATGCGGTGCAGATCGCCGTCGGAGATATCGCTCAGGTGCGGTTCGGTGGTGCTGCCGAAGATGCCCGCGGTGATCATCCCGATCGTGACCCGGGTCTCGACGTCGACGGTCGGGCCGATCAGCAGCTCGCGCAGGCGATCACCGCAATCCTCGAACTCCTTGTGCGCCCGGACGAGCTCGAGCACCGCGGGATCGCCGTAGAACAGGGTGCCGATGCGCCGGTGCCGGATCGCCATCTCGACGAAACCGCTGATGGTGGCGTCGCGGCGGGAGTCGGGATTGGAGATGGTCTCGGCGATCCGGACCAGCCGGTCCATATCGTCGAACACCGGGCGGACCACGGACAGCACGATGTCGTCCTTGGTGTGGAACTGGTAGTAGATCGCGGCCTTGCTGACGCCGAGGTGGTCGGCGATCATCTGCAGCGAGGTGCCGTTGACGCCACGCTCGGCGAACAGATCGAGGGCGGCGTCGAGGACGCGTTCACGCGCGAAGCCGCGCTGAGCCACTGGCTTGGCCATCCGACCGCCTCCTTTCCCGGATCTGGTCCCTGATCTGGCTGTGACCTGCTGCGCATCTTCGCACGGACAGTATCCGCCGTCACAGACTTTGACGTTCGTCTTGTCCTAACTTAGCCGATTGGCTAATCTCGTCCAGTCGAGTAGCCAGGCTAAGTGAGGCTGTTCAGGGATCGGACGGAGTCGGGCGATGAACGTATTGAAGCGGGTGTGGATACCCCTGGTCATCGTCGTGGTGGTGGCCGTCGCGTCGTTCACGGTGATGCGGGTCCGCACGTTCTTCGGTACCGGCCCGGGCTATATCTCCACGGAGAACAGCGCCGGCGACGACACCAAGCCGTTCGACCCCAAGGTGGTGAAGTACGAGATCTGGGGCGAGCCGGGTGCGACGGCGAACGTCAACTACATGGACCTGGACGCCAAACCGCAGCGTGCCGACAATGTCGCGCTGCCCTGGACGCTGACGCTGAGCACCACAGCGCCCTCGGTCTTCCCCACGATCTCCGGCCAGGGTGACGGCTCCAGCCTTTCCTGCCGCATCACCGTCGACGACGAAGTCAAAGACGAACGTACTGTCGACGGTGTCGGCGCCCACACCTACTGCTTGGTGAAATCCGCATGAGTGCACCCCACGACGACATGAGTGCTCCGCACGAGCCGCCCACCGACGCCTTCGCGGCCACCCCGCGAGCCGCCGGGCACGACCGTGGCGGCATCGCGAAATGGGTACGCACGCTTGCCGTCCCGATCATCATCGGCTGGGTGGCGGTCGTCGCGCTGCTCAACGTCATCGTCCCGCAGCTCGAAGTGGTGGGGCAGATGAAGGCGGTGTCGATGACCCCCGACGCCGCACCGTCGATGATCTCGATGAAGCGGGTCGGCGAGAACTTCCACGAGTTCAAGTCGAACAGTTCGGCGATGGTGGTGCTGGAGAGCGATCACCAGCTCGATGACGCCGCGCACAAGTTCTACGACGAGATGATCAAGAAGCTGGAAGCCGACACCAAGCATGTCGAGCACATCCAGGACATGTGGGGTGATCCGCTGACGGCGGCCGGCGCGCAGAGCGCGGACGGCAAGGCCACCTACGTGCAGGTCTACACGGCCGGTAACCAGGGCGAGTCACTGGCTAACGAGTCCATCGACGCGGTGAAGGGCGCCGTCGACAGTCTGACGCCGCCACCGGGGGTGAAGGTCTACGTCACCGGTCCGGCCGCGATGACGGCGGATCAGCAGATCGCCAGCGACCGCAGCCTCAAGGTGATCGAGGCGCTGACGTTCGCGGTGATCATCGTGATGATGCTGCTGATCTACCGATCGGTGGTCTCGGTGCTGCTGACCTTGGTGATGGTGGTGCTGGGCCTGGCCGCCACCCGCGGTGCGGTCGCGTTCCTCGGTTACTACGACATCATCGGGCTCTCGACGTTCGCGACGAACCTGTTGGTGACGCTGGCCATTGCCGCCGCGACGGACTACGCGATCTTCCTGATCGGCCGCTATCAGGAGGCGCGCACCCGGGGTATGGACCGGGAAGCCGCTTACTACGACATGTATCACGGCACCGCGCACGTGATCCTGGGCTCGGGTATGACGATTGCCGGCGCGACGTTCTGCCTGCACTTCACCAAACTGCCGTACTTCCAATCGCTCGGTATCCCGCTGGCCGTCGGCATGGTCACCCTGGTGTTCTGTGCCTTGACCCTCGGCCCGGCCATCATCTCGGTGGCGACCCGATTCGGAAAGACGTTGGAGCCCAAGCGCAGTGCGCGTATCCGCGGCTGGCGCAAGATCGGTGCCGTGGTCGTGCGCTGGCCCGGGCCGATCCTGGTGGCGACGCTGGCGCTGTGCCTCATCGGCCTGGTCGCACTGCCCGGCTACAAGACCAACTACAACGACCGAAACTATCTGCCTGGCAATCTGCCTGCGGCCGAGGGGTACGCGGCGGCGGATCGGCATTTCAACCAGGCCCGGATGAACCCGGAACTGCTGCTCATCGAGAGCGATCACGATCTGCGGAACTCGGCGGACTTCCTGGTGATCGACAAGATCGCCAAGGCGGTGTTCCGCACGCCGGGCATCGGGCGGGTGCAGGCCATCACCCGGCCGCAGGGAACCCCGATCGAGCACACCTCGATCCCGTTCCAGATCAGCATGCAGGGCACGTCGCAGAAGATGAACGAGAAATACCAGCAGGACATGATGGCCAACATGCTCAAGCAGGCCGATGACATGCAGGTCACGATCGACAACATGACCAAGATGTCCAATATCACGGCCCAGATGGCGGCCACCACGCATTCGATGGTCACCAAGATGAAGAACATGACCGTCGATATCGCCGAATTGCGGGACCATATCGCCGATTTCGACGATTTCTTCCGGCCCATCCGCAATTACCTGTACTGGGAACCGCACTGCTACGACATCCCGTCGTGCTGGGCTATCAGGTCGATCTTCGACACCCTCGACGGTATCGACACCATGACCGACGACATCCAGAAGCTGATGCCCGATATGGAGCGTCTGGACACGCTGATGCCGCAGATGGTGGCGCTCATGCCGTCGATGATCGCGACGATGAAGAATATGAAGACCTACATGCTGACCATGTATCAGACCCAGAAGGGCATACAGGATCAGATGTCGGCGATGCAGGACAACTCGTCGGCGATGGGCGAAGCGTTCGACGCGGCCCGCAACGACGACTCCTTCTATCTGCCGCCCGAGACGTTCGACAATCCCGAATTCAAAACGGGCATGAAGAACTTCATCTCCCCCGACGGCAAGTCGGTGCGCTTCATCATCAGCCATGACGGCGATCCGATGAGCCCGGAAGGCATCTCGCACATCGAGGCCATCAAGCAGGCCGCCAAGGAAGCCATCAAGGGCACTCCGCTGGAGGGCTCCAAGATCTACCTGGCCGGTACCGCCGCCACCTTCAAGGACATGCAGGAGGGGGCGAACTGGGATCTGATCATCGCCGGGATCGCCTCGCTGTGCCTGATCTTCATCATCATGTTGATCATCACCCGCGCGATCGTCGCCTCCGCGGTGATCGTCGGCACGGTCCTGGTGTCACTCGGTGCGTCCTTCGGGCTCTCGGTGCTGTTGTGGCAACACCTGCTGGGCACCCCGCTGCACTGGATGGTCCTGGCGATGTCGGTGATCATCCTGTTGGCGGTGGGCGCGGACTACAACCTGCTCTTGGTCTCCCGGTTCAAGGAGGAGATCCACGCCGGCCTGAACACCGGGATCATCCGGTCGATGGGCGGTACCGGATCGGTGGTCACCTCGGCCGGTCTGGTGTTCGCCTTCACCATGATCTCGATGGCGGTCAGCGAGCTGACCGTGATCGGGCAGGTCGGAACGACCATCGGCCTGGGTCTGCTGTTCGACACGTTGATCATCCGGTCGTTCATGACACCCGCGATCGCGGCGCTGCTGGGCAAGTGGTTCTGGTGGCCGCAGCGGGTGCGTCAGCGCCCGGTCCCGGAGAACTGGCCGGCACCCATCCAGAAGAACCCCCAGGAGGTCCTGTCATGAAACGCGTAGCCATGGTGATGGCTGGTGCGGCAATCGCTTTCGCGACCGCAGGGGTCGCGAGTGCCGATCCGTCGTTCGACCGGGATCCCGACACCAACTTCGCCCATCAGCTGCACACCGTGGGGATCTACGGGCAGAAGGACTACAACGCCTGGATCGGCAAGATCATGTGCAAGCGGATGTACAACAACGTCGACACCGATGCGGCGCAGACGGCGACGTTCGTACGCAATCAGCTGGACCGCGACAGCAGCACCGAGCAGGTGTGGCAGTTCGTGGGGCTGGCCGTCGACTACTACTGCCCCGAAAAACGCGGCGTCATCGACCACGCTGCCTAGGAGGGAAATCACCATGATGCGCACCAACTTTCGGAACGCCGCCCGGGTAGGCCTGGCCGCCGCCGCCTTGGCCGGCGCCTTCACCACAGGCATCGCCACCTCCGGTATCGCCTCCGCCGACGCCACCGACGACTACCCCATCCCCAACCGCATCCTGCGCACCCCCTGCACCGCCGAACAGATCATGGCCGCCGCCCGCGACGTCGAACCCGTCTACTACGAGCGCTACATGATCGACTACAACAACAAACCCGCCGCCGACCAACAAGGCACCCAAGACCGCATCCACTGGTTCTTCTCCATGGACTACGCAGGACGGCGCCAATACTCCGAAGACACCGCCACCAACGCCTTCTACGAACAAATGTCCTGGCGCTGGCCCAACTGGGCAAAACTGTTCTTCAACAACAAAGGCGTCGCCGCCCACACCACCGACATCTGCCAGAACTACCCGGCCAACGACATGTCCGTCTGGGACTGGCACTAGCCTTACAACTGTTACCGCAGTCACAACGTGCCGCCCCGGGCGGTGAGTATCACAGCTGTCCGCGTATGCGGAAAACTGTTGTGACATGGTGAAATCGACAGGTGTCAGTACCCGATACCGGTGGTCCGGAGCTCGTCGATGAAGGTCCTTTCAACGACGCGAAGGAACCCCCGTACCGGATCGCCGGCGTGGTGCTGCTCGCTGTCGTGGTGTTGGTCTTCGGTCTGACGTGGGCGCAGTTCCGCGGCTATTTCGAGGACAAGGCCGCCCTGGTGGTGATGGCCGAGCGGGCCGGGTTGTCGATGGACCAGGGATCCAAGGTTACCTTCAACGGGGTGCCGATCGGGCGGCTGAAATCTGCGGGCGTGGTGACCGACGGGGGTCAGTCGCGGGCCAGGTTGGTGCTGGATGTGGAACCGCGGTATCTGAACATGATCCCGGCCAATGTGGACGCAGAATTGCGCGCCACGACGGTGTTCGGCAACAAGTACATCTCGTTCCTGTCCCCGGCCGATCCGTCGTCGGACAAGCTCAAGCCGGGTGCGGTGATCAATGCGACGAGCACCACCACGGAGTTCAACACGTTGTTCGAGACGATCATGGGGATCGCCCAGCAGGTCGATCCGGTGAAGCTGAACCAGACGTTGACCGCGGCGGCGCAGGCGCTGGACGGGTTGGGGGACAAGTTCGGTCAGTCGCTGGTCAACGGAAATGACATTCTGGGTGAGCTCAATGCCCGGATGCCGCAGATCCGCAGGGACACCAGGGGGTTGGCGGATCTGTCCGGGGTGTATGCCGATGCGGCTCCGGATCTGTTCGACGGGCTCGACCATGCGGTGGTCACCGCGAGGACGCTCAATGCGCAGCGCGGTGATGTCGACAAGGCGTTGATGTCGGCGGTCGGGTTCGGCAACAACGCCGGGGACATCTTCGAGCGTGGTGGGCCGTATCTGGTCCGTGGTGCGCAGGACCTGCTGCCGACGAGCAAGCTGCTGGACTACTACAGCCCCGAGCTGTTGTGCACGTTGCGTAACTTCCACAATGTCGCACCCAAATTCGCCGATATGCTCGGCGGCAACGGCTACTCACTGGTGCTGGCCGACGAACTGGTCGGCGCCGGAAACGGTTACGTGTATCCGGACAATCTGCCGCGGGTCAATGCGCGTGGAGGTCCGGAGGGACGGCCGGGTTGCTGGCAGCCGATCACCCGCGACCTGTGGCCGATGCCGTACCTGGTGATGGATACCGGTGCCAGCATCGCGCCCTACAACCACTTCGAACTCGGCCAGCCGCTGGCCGCCGAGTACGTCTGGGGTCGCCAGATCGGCGAACACACCATCAACCCTTGACGCCCGGTATCGACTAGTTTGACCGGGTGGCTCGTCCCAAACGCTCGAGCGCCACGGTGGTGGCGATCCTGACCCTGGTCGGTGCGCTGTTGTGCACCCTGGCGGTCGGGGGATTCCTGCTCTACCCGTATTTCGTCCTGCGGCCGTGGCTCTACCACCCGGTGCTGTTCGGCGTGCCGGGCTTCCTGCTTCTGGCCCTGGCCTGCTGGCTGGGCTTCGCCCGCACAGCGCTGAAGTGGGCGGGCGTGGCGGTGTGCGCACTGGCCGCGGTGGCCGTGGGATTCATCGGCTGGTTCGCGGCCGCGTTCGCCAGTCCGATGAACACCCCGTCCGCCTTCCCCTCGCCGGACGGTCGCGCGGACGTGGTGGTGTACCAGAGCACTGCGGGCTACGCGCCGGATATGACGTGGGAACTACGGTTGCACACCCGGCGCGGCCTGTTGTCGCGGGAGAGCAGCCTGGGCTGCGTGAATTCGGATGCCCTGTCGCTGAACCTCGTTCAGTGGATCGACGCCCACACGGTGCGGGTGGGCCTGTCCCGGGGTGGAATGGTCGACATCGTTGTCGACGACCAGGGCAGGCCCGACCGCACCGTCAACGGAGGCTGCTGACTCAGGACAGGTGGTGCACTTCCTGCAGTCCGTACACCGGAGTGGGCAAGCCCGCATGGCGCGCCTTGAGCTGTAGCGCCAGGTACAGCGAGTAGTGCCGGGACTGATGCAGATTCCCGCCGTGGAACCAGAGGTTCTCCTGCTGGGTCGGTTTCCACATGTTGCGTTGCTCGCCCTCCCACGGTCCGGGATCCTTGGTGGTCTCCGAACCCAGGCCCCACACCTTGCCGACCTTGTCGGCCACCTCCTGGCCGATCAGATCGGCGGCCCAGCCGTTCATCGAGCCGAACCCGGTGGCGTACACCACCACATCGGCGGGCAGCTCCGTTCCGTCGGACAGCACAACGGAATTCGGCGTCAGGTGCGATACGCCGCCGTGGGCCAGCTTGACGCTGCCGTCGGCGATCAGATCGCAGGCGCCGACGTCGATGTAATACCCGGAGCCACGGCGCAGGTACTTCATGAACAGGCCGGAACCGTCGTCACCCCAGTCCAGGTCGAAGCCGGCAGCCTCCAGCCGCGCGTAGAAATCCTTGTCCCGCTCGCGGATTGCGTCATAGATCGGGATCTGGAACTCGTGCATGATCCGGTACGGCAGCGACGCGAAGGTCAGATCGGCCTTCTCCGTCGTCATCCCCGCGGCCAGCGCCCGCTCCGAGTACAGGTCGCCCAGACCGAGATCCATCAGCGAATCCGATTTCACGATATGTGTGGAGGACCGCTGCACCATGGTGACATCGGCACCGTTCTCGAACAGGGCCTTGCAGATATCGTGCGCGGAGTTGTTGGAGCCGATCACCACCGCCCGCTTGCCCGCGTAACGGTCGGGACCGGGGTGGTGACTGGAGTGATGCTGATCGCCGAGGAAGACGTCCTGCCCCGGGAATGAGGGCACATTCGGCTTGCCCGACATTCCGGTGGCCAGCACCAGGTGGGCCGGGCGAAGCGTCACCTTCTCGCCGTCGCGGTCGACCTCCACGGTCCACCGCTTGTCCGCCTCGTTGTAGGTGGCTGCCACGCAGGACGTCTTCGACCAGTACGGCACCTCCATCACCCTGGTGTAGAACTCCAGCCAGTCGCCGATCTTGTCCTTGGGCGCGAACACCGGCCAGTTCTGCGGGAACGGCAGGTAGGGCAGGTGGTCGTACCACACCGGATCGTGCAGGCACAGCGACTTGTAGCGCTTGCGCCACTGGTCGCCGGGCCGCTCGTGCTTGTCGATGACGATGGCCGGCACGCCGAGCTGGCGCAGCCGCGCACCCAGCGCGATCCCGCCCTGCCCGCCGCCGACGACCACCACGTACGGCTGCTCGGAGTAGCCGAGGGTGCGCTCCTCGTCGAGCCGCTTCTCCGCCCACGACCGGGTGTCGGGGTCGGAGCCGTGCACGGCGCCGAGGGTCCGGGTGGCGCCCTTGTGCTCCTCGTGGCCCTTGAGCTCCTGGAGGGTGGTCAGCAGGGTCCAGCCTTGATCCCCCTTCAGGCGCAGATGCCCCACCCCGCGCCCGACGGCGGTCTCGAACTCGATGAAGGCAGTCGTCACCTCCCCGTCCTGAGTGGGGGTCTCGCGGGTCCGGAACCCGGAGGGGTCGGTGCCGGCCAGTCGGTTCTCCAGCATCTCGCCGATGGCGTCGCGACCCTCCAGGGTCTTGAGATTCCAGGTGAAGGACACCAGGTCGCGCCAGAAGCTGTCGACGGCGAACTTGCCGACGGCGCGCTCGATATCGCGGGTGGCCAGGGCATGTTCGAAATCTGCGAGCCAGGCGTCGACCCGCTCCTGGGGCGACAGTGTGGGCGGTGCATCGGGAAGTTCAACGGTCTGGGTCATGTGATGCAGCACACGCCGGCCCGGCGCACGTCACAAGGGTTGCAGGGGGTTGCAGCGCCCGGGTGGGCGAAGCCGACGGGTGGCGGTTCCGCACTGCAACCCCCTGCAACCCTTTCGGGTGTGCCCCGCATCACATCAGACTCCAGGCATGAAAGCAGCTGTGTACTACGGACCCAACAAGCTCGATGTCACCGAGGTGGCCAGGCCCGAGCCCGGGCCGGGCACCGTTCAGATCCAGGTCGGCTTCAACGGCATCTGCGGGACCGACCTGCACGAATACTTCGCCGGGCCCATCTTCATCCCCACCGCACCCCATCCGCTGACCGGTCAGCAGCTGCCACTGGTCATGGGGCACGAGTTCGCCGGCACGATCACCGCCGTCGGCGCGGGGGTCAAGGGTTGGGCCGAGGGTGACCGGGTGGCGGTCGAGCCGATCTACCGGTGTAGACACTGCCCCGCCTGTCAGGCCGGCAACTACAACATCTGCGCGCAGATCGGGTTCCACGGACTGATGTCCGACGGTGGGATGGCCGAGTACACCGTGGTGCCCACAGACATGTTGCACAAGCTGCCCGACAACGTCTCCCTGGAACTGGGTGCACTGGTCGAACCGATGTCGGTGGCCTACCACGCGGCGACCCTCGGTGAGCCACCCTCGGACGGCACAGCGATGGTGTTCGGTGCCGGACCGATCGGTATCGGGCTGTGGTTCGCCTTGCGGGGCAAGGGCCTTGAGGACATCTACGTGGTCGAGCCGACACCCACCCGGCGGGCGGCGATCGAAGCGCTGGGCGCCCGCACCCTGGACCCGACCGCTGTGGATGTGCCGGCGTTCATCGCCGAACACACCTCGGGCCGCGGCGCCGACGCCGTCTACGACGCGGCCGGGGTGGCGCCTGCGGTGGAAACCGCACTGGCCTGTGTGGGTGCCCGACGGCCGATGGTCAGCGTGGCGATCTACGAGAAGCCTTTGACGACACCGCTGTTGAGGCTGGTGATGAACGAGTCCCGCATCCAGGGATCGCTGTGCTACACCTCGGCCGACTTCGAGGCCGTGATCGGGCTGATGGCCCAGGGCGCCTACGACACCACCGGATGGGTGACCTCCATCGGTATCGACGAGGTGGTCGACGAGGGGTTCGACGCCCTACACGCCGGCACCAAGATGAAGGTCCTCGTCGACCCGTCCCGCTGACCGGTACGACAACCACACACCGAAAGGCACAGCACATGACACGCACCATCGACGCTCCGCTACTGGACAAGGTCGCACTGGTGACCGGCGCGGGGCGCGGAATCGGCCGGGGTATCGCCCTTGAGCTGGCCCGCCAGGGCGCCGATATCGCGCTCGTCGACACCCAGCACGACGGTATCGCCGCCGTCGCCGACGAGATCGCGCAGATCGGTTCGAAATCAACCACATTCGTGGCGGATGTGTCGGACCGCGATGCGGTGTTCGCCGCCGTGGCGCACGCGGCGTCGGCACTGGGCGGGTTCGACGTGATGGTGAACAACGCCGGTATCGCCCTGGTGGGACCGCTGGCGGAGGTGACACCGCAGGAAGTTGCCCGGCTGTGGGCCGTCAACGTCGACGGAGTGCTCTGGGGTATCCAGGCCGCGGTCGCCAAGTTCAAGGAGCTCGGGAACCGGGACAAGGGAAAGATCAGCAAGATCATCAATGCGTCGTCCATTGCGGGACACGAGGGGTTCGCGATGCTGGGCCCGTACAGTGCCACCAAGTTCGCGGTGCGGGCGCTGACGCAGGCCGCGGCGAAGGAGCACGCCGCCGACGGCATCACGGTCAACGCCTACTGCCCCGGTGTGGTCGGCACCGATATGTGGGTGGCGATCGACAAGAGGTTCGCCGAGCTGACCGGTGCGGCGGAGGGGGAGACGTTCGAGAAGTTCGCCGCGACGATCGCGCTGGGCAGGCCCGAGACGCCCGAGGACGTGGCGGGTTTCGTCGCCTATCTCGCAGGTCCCGGCGCGGACTACATGACGGGCCAGGCCGGTCTCATCGACGGTGGCATGGTGTACCGCTGAGGCCCGGGCGCCCGCGCGTGACAGCCGGTGTGATGGGGAGCACAATCGAGGCAATGCCCGGTTCGTCGATACCCGAACCCGCGGTCGCGCTCGGCGATGACCCGCGGAGCTACGCGCTGCTGCTGTCCGAGGTGTACGACGCGACGATGGCCGGTGGGCGTTCCCCCGCGAAACCACGCCTGGTCATCGAAGAATCCTGGAACAGGTTGCTGGGTAGGGGTATTGACCCGGAACATCACTGCCCGCCGGATGTGGACCGCAGTGGGCTCGATGCGCTGCGGCAGTCCTCGGGGCTGATGGCCGTACTCGACGACATCGCCCGCGGTCTGGAATCGGTGCTGGCCGACGGGAACAACATCCTGGTGATCGCGGATGCGCGGGGGCGGGTGCTGTGGCGTTCCGGGGCGCCCCGGGTGCTGATGAAAGCGGACCGGTTGGGTTTCATCGAGGGCGCCAACTGGGGTGAGGCGGCGGTCGGCACCAACGCCATCGGCACCGCACTGGTGTCCCGGCGCGCGGTGCAGATCTTCTCGGCCGAGCATTTTCTGCGCAGCCACCACGCCTGGACGTGCGCCGGTGCCCCGATTCGGGATCCGCGCACCGGTCAGGTGATCGGTGCCGTCGACGTGTCGGGACCGGCGGCAACGGTCCATCCCACCACCATCGCGCTGGTCGACCTCGTGTCCCGGCTGGCCGAATCCCAGTTGCGTGAGGCGCATGACCGCACGCTCAACCAGTTGCGGGCCGTCGCCGCCCCGATCCTGGCCCGGATGGCCGGGCCCGCACTGGCCGTCGATGTGGATGGCTGGGTCGCCGCCGTCGGCGCACTCCCACCGCATCACCGGATCCTGCTGCCGCAGAACATCACACCCGGTAGGGCCTGGGTTCCCGCGCTGGGGTCCTGCGATCTGGAACCGTTGAGTGGCGGGTGGCTGGTGCGACCGGTCGGCGAGGATGACGCCGTGGCGGCGTCGACGCGGGCGACCCTGGACCTCCGCGATCAGAATGCCCCGACGCTCGAGGTGGCCGGACAGTTCGGGTCGTGGCGGCGGGACATCTCGCAGCGTCATGCCGAGATCCTGTATGTGCTGGCGACCTGTCCCTCGGGTCGCTCGGCACCGGAACTGGCGGAGGACCTCTACGGAGACCGGTCCCGGGTGGTCACCGTACGGGCCGAGATGTCGCGGATCAGAAAGCAATTGGCGGGTGTGATCGCCGCACAGCCCTACCGCTTCACCGAATCGGTGGAACTGGATGTGCGGTATCCCGACGATATGCGCGGCTTCCTGGCGGCGTCGAGTGCGCCGGCGATCCGGGCGGCGCGCATCAACTGAGCAGGATCTGGCTCAACCTGGTGGTCGTCGCGACGCCGTCGTCATAGCCGCCCTCGCCGCCGAGGGCATTCATGACGGCGAGCGTGAAACGCGCGCCGGCCCCGGCGAATCCCACCGAGTTGATCACCCAGCCGCCCTGTTCCTGGGACCAGCCGTTCTTGTTTCCGGGGGCCATCGCCGGTCCGGCGCCCCAGACGCCCCACTGTTGATCCGGACTGACCCGCTGCATCTCACTGGCGATCGCCGCGGCATCGGCGGAATTCATCTGGGTCAGCACGTAATTCATCAGGCGGTCGAGGTCGTTGGCCGTGGCCTTCTGAAAGCCCCAATAGGGGAACACATCTCCGAACCCCGGTTGTGGCTGCAGGGATGTCAATCCGTAGCTCGGGAAGTCGGTGTTGAACGCCCGATGGTCGGGCCCGCCGTAGCGCGACCACAGCGTATCGGCGGCGTCGTTGTCCGAGTCGCGCAGCATGGCGATCATCAGCTGACGGTCCGCAGCGGAAAGCCGCAGCGCCCCGGCGCGTTCACGGGTCAGCAGATCGACCACCATCGCGAGCTTGATGGTGGAGGCGGTCCAGATCATGGTGTCGGCGGCCGCGTTGGCGTATCTCTGCCCGGTGCTGCGGTCCCGCAGGACATAACCGATCACACCCGGTCGGGAGGCCAGATAGCTGTCGGCCGCGGCGATACGGGACTGCAGGTCCGCGCGGGCCGCCGGGGCGACGAATCCGGTGAGCATCAGCAGGGTGGCCACGACCAGCGCCAAGCGACCCATGCGTGCACCCACGCCGCACACAGTATCCCGGTCAGGCGGCGTACGACGTCATCGACAACGAACCGTAGGTATATCCGTCGATCAGCGTGTCGGGGGCGGCGGACGGTCCCGCCGCCGCGAGCAACCCGGCGAAGTACAGCGACGGGATGAAATGGTCGGGGGTGGGCACCGCCGCGGCGTAGTCGGGGTGTTCGGTGAGTCGCGCCATATCCGCCGGGGAAGCGGTGAGCAGCTCGCGGGCGGATTCGTCGAATCGTGCGGCCCAATCGAATCCGGTATCCGGGGTGCCCGGATCCATGGCGCGCAGATTGTGCACGATGTTTCCGCTGCCGACGATGAGGATGCCGCTGTCGCGCAGCGGGGCCAGCCGGGCCCCCAGATCGAGGTGGTAGTCGAGCGACTTCTCGGCATTGATCGACAACTGGACGACGGGGATGTCGGCGTCGGGGAAGGCATGCACCAGCACCGACCAGGTGCCGTGGTCGATACCCCAGCTGTCGACGTCGGAGCCCACCCAGGTGGGTTCGACGATATCGGCGATCTCGCCGGCCAGATCCGGTAAACCCGGTGCGGGGTAACGCATGTCGTAGAGCTCGCGCGGGAAGCCGTAGAAGTCGTGGATGGTCCGGGGCCGGGGCATCGCCGTCACCGCGGTGGCGTTGATGTACCAGTGTGCGCTGATGACCAGGATGGCCCGTGGCCGTGGCACGGATTGGCCGAACTGCTGCCAGGCGAGGGTGTAGCGGTTGGTCTCGAGCGCGTTCATCGGGCTGCCGTGTCCGAAGAAGGCGGCGGGCATTCTCATCCCGCCATTGTCTCCGACGTAGGCCTTGCGGCGCCGACATATCAAATTAGGCTCGCCTTATTTACTTGAGTGAGGTGCTGAGTGCGTGACATCCGTGTGGCGGTGGTCGGGGCCGGTCCGGCCGGGATCTATGCGTCCGACATCCTGACCAGCGAACATCCCGGTGCCCGGGTCGACCTGTTCGACCGACTGCCCGCCCCCTACGGCCTGGTGCGCTACGGCGTGGCGCCTGATCACCCGCGGATCAAGGAGATCGTCAAGGCGCTGCGCCGGGTGCTGTCCCGGGACGAGATTCGCTTCCTCGGCAATGTGCACTACGGCAGCGATATCACCCTCGCCGACCTGCGCCGCCACTACGACGCGGTGATCTTCTCCACCGGCGCCCGCGGGGACCGTCCACTGGACATCCCCGGAATCGACCTGCCCGGCAGCTACGGCGCCGCGGACTTCGTGTCGTGGTACGACGGTCACCCGGACGTGCCCCGCTCCTGGCCGCTGGAGGCCCAGAGCGTGGCGGTCCTGGGCGCGGGCAATGTCGCGCTCGATATCGCGCGGATGCTCGCCAAACCCGCCGACGAACAGCTGAGCACCGAGATCCCGGGCAACGTGTACCAGGGCTTGCTGCTCAACCGGGCCACCGACGTGCACGTGTTCGCCAGGCGTGGCCCGGCCCAGATCAAGTTCTCGCCCATGGAGTTCCGCGAGTTGTCGCACTCGCCGAGTGTGGATGTGATCGTGCACCCGGAGGGCTTCGAGATCGACGAGGCCAGTCAGAAGGCGATCAACTCGACGAAATCGGTCAAGCTGGTCGTCGACACGATGATGCGCTATATGGACAAAGAGCCCACCGGGGCGCCGCACCGCATCCACCTCCACCTCTGCCAGGCGCCGGTGGCAGTGCTCGGCGAGGACCGCGTCGAAGGGCTGCGAACGGAGCGCACCGAGCTGATCGGTGACGGAACGGTGCGTGGCACAGGAGAATTCCTCGACTGGCCGGTGCAGGCCGTGTATCGCGCGGTCGGGTACCAATCCACCCATCTGGCTGATCTGCCGTTCGACCACCACTCCGGAGTGGTCCCGCACGACGCGGGACGGGTACTCGACGCGGACTGGATGGTGGTGGACGCCACCTATGTCACCGGCTGGATCAAGCGCGGCCCGATCGGACTGATCGGCCACACGAAATCCGATGCGGCCGAGACGGTCAGCAGTCTGCTGGCCGACCTGCCGGGCCTGCGGTCACCCGAGGTCGGCGACCCCGACGCCATCCTGGCGTATCTTTCCGGCAAGGGCGTCGACTACACCACGTGGGCGGAATGGGAACGGCTCGATGCCCACGAGGTCGCCCTCGGTGAACAGCAGGGCCGGGAGCGGGTCAAGGTGGTTCCGCGCGAGGAGATGATCCGCGCCGGGCGCGGTTAGCGTGTGCTCACCCCTGCCGGCGTTGGAACGAGATGATGTTCGGGTTCAGGATCTTTCCGTCCTGGATCTCGATCGCGCGGCGGATGGTGGGGTCGGCGTTCCAGCCCTCGGGCCCGGCGAGCACGGATCGCAAGTACGGAAGCAGCGCCTCGCTGATCTCCCACGTGGCGGAGTTCCACAGGTAGGACGGGCTGTGGTCGACGGCGTAGTACGTGATGTTGGTGCCGACGGTGAATGTCGGATGGTCGAACGAGGTGGGCGTCGCCCAACTGAAGGCCATCCCTTCATCGCAGGACACATCGATGATCACGCTGCCCGGCTGGAACGCCGCGAGATCGTCCTCGACCAGGAAGGTCAACGGCGCATCGGTGTCCTGAAGGACGCAGTTGACGATGACATCGTGCTCGGCGAGATACTCCGACAGGGGAGTCCGCCCGCCGTCGATGAGTGCGTAGCACTGCGATCGGCCGTCCGGGCCCGTCGCCTGCTCGTCGAATTGCACGATGTCGGCGGAGTGGATCGGCGAGGCCACCGCGGTGACGCCGCGGTGGGTCAGGATGTTGACATCCGTGACGCCGTGCGCGGTCAGTGCCGTCACCGCACCTCGCGCGGTCGCGCCGAAACCGATCACCGCGGCACGCAGCCGACGGCCGTAGGTGCCCGTGGAGCCGATGAGCTGTAGCGCGTGCAGCACCGAGCAATAGCCGGCCATCTCGTTGTTCTTGTGAAAGACATGCAGCGTGAACGAACCGTCGGCGCTCCAGTGCTGCATCGACTCGAAAGCGATGAGCGTGTGGCGGCGTTCGACGGCGCGCTGAGTCAGCTTCGCGTTCTGCACGCAGTGCGGCCAGCCCCACAGGACCTGCCCGACCCGAAGTTGGTCCAGATCGTCGGCTTCCGGCTTGATCAACAGGATGACGTCGCATTCGGCGATCAACTGGTCGCGTGAGCGCACCCCGGCGACCGACTCCGACAACTCTGCATCGGAGACGCCGAAATCTGCGCCGTAGCCGTCCTCCAGATAGATCCGGCCGCGTAGGTCGGCGTCGATGCGGCCCAGCTGCGCCGGGTGTAGCGGCAACCGGTGTTCGTTCTCCTTGCCGGTGCGGGCGATCACGCCGAGCGTGAGATCAGGCATCGATCGTCGTCGTCTGGACCGGCGCCACGCCGCCCCCGTCGCCGAGCAGCTGAACGACCGTCGAATCGTCGTCCGGCGCTGCCGCGGCGGTCATCGTGGTCTCGGCGTGCGCGGGGCTCGCGTCCGGCGGGACCACCAGCAAGACGACCCTGTTGCGGTTGAACCCGAGTACCTCGACCGTGTGCGGCGGCTGGATCCGGTACCCGTCGAGTCGGATCCTGCGCGTCCCGACAGGCAGTTTGGCGGGTGCTTGCGCCCATTCGCTGAGCTTGTACAGCACCCGATCGACGGGTCCGATCCGCGTCTCGAGCGCCGCGAGCAGCTCGGGGATCTCGATCGTCAGATCGGCGCTGTGCGGCCACCAGGCCCCGTCGACGTAACCGCTGTGCGGTCCTTCGGGTTTCAGTCGCAGCCGTACACGGTACGTCGGTGTGGGAGTCGTCATGGTGGCACTTCCGCCCTGTTGTCCCCGTGCCGCCCGCCGCGGCTTGATACGTGCAAATGACGCTATGACTTCGGGGAAGCCAGACCATAGGGACGAAAGTCACCGAGTGGTGCGCTGATGGTAGGCGCTAACGGTCACCCAGATACGCATCGGCCCACGCGCCGATGATGCGGCCGGCGCGGTGCGCCTGACCCGGGCCGGTGAGCAGGTGCTCGGAACCCTCCAGGGACACGAAGCTGCGGGGGTGCCGGGCGGTGCGGAAGATATCGCTGGCGTTCTTGATTCCCACCGTGTTGTCGGTCGGGGAATGCAGGATCAGCAGCGGCAGCTTCAGGCCTCTGATCTTGTCGTGCAGTTTGGCCACCCGGACATCCTCGACGAAGGCCCGCTTCAGGGTCAGGGTCTTGCCGCCGACCATCCACTGCCCGCTGCCCTCGGCGAACACCTGCTCCAGACAGGCGTCGTACTGGTGCTCGACGTGCGAAGGATCGATGGGGGCGCCGACGGTCACCACGGCGCGCACCCCGGGGCACTGGCGGGCCGCGGCCAGGACCGCCGCACCGCCCCAGGAGTGCCCGGCCAGGATGTCCGCCGGTGTCCCGCGGTCGGCCATGAACCTGCACGCCGCGATGACATCGTTGACCTTGACGGTGAAGGATCCGTCGCCCCAGTCGCCCTCGGAGCCGCCCAGCCCCAGCGCGTCGAAGCGCAACATCCCGATCCCGTCGGACGCCAGTTGCTTGCAGATCCGCGCTGCTGCGGGTGAGTCCTTGCCGAGGGTGAAACCGTGCGAGAACACGCCCCAGCCCCGCGCCGGGCCGTCGGGCAGGTCGATCACCCCGGCCAGCATGGGCCCGGTCGCACTGGGAAAGGTCACCCGTTCAGCCATGGGGGAGGTTTACCATGGCCCCCGACTCGATCCGTAGGGTATGAGGGTGCCAGCGACCACACCTCTGAACACCATCGCACTGGAACTCGTGCCGCCGAACGTGGAACGCGGCCCGCAGTACGCCGTCGACGAGGCCCACAAGGTGCTCGAGCTGGCCGCCGCGACGGGGTTGGCGGGCCGGTTCGGCCACATCATGATCCCCGGCATGATCGACGAGGACGACGACCGTCCCGTCGAGATGAAACCGAAGATGGACGTCCTCGAGTACTGGTCGCTGATCCGGCCGGAACTGCCCGGTGTGCGCGGGTTGTGCACCCAGGTGACGTCCTTCCTGGGCCCCGACGCACTGGGGCAGCGTCTCACCGAGCTCAGCGGCGCGGGATTCGACGGGATCGCCTTCGTCGGCGTGCCGCGCACCATGAAGGACGGCGAAGGGGAGGGTGTCGCGCCCACCGACGCGCTGTCGATCTACGCCGATCTGGTGCCCAACCGCGGCGCCATCCTGATTCCCACCCGCGACGGTGAACAGGGCCGATTCACCTTCAAATGCGGCCAGGGCGCCACCTACGGCATGACGCAGTTGCTGTACTCCGACGCGATCGTGGGCTTCCTGACCGAGTTCGCCGAGCAGACCGATCACCGGCCCGAGATCCTGCTGTCGTTCGGGTTCGTGCCCAAGATGGAGTCCAAGGTCGGGCTGATCACCTGGCTCATCCAGGATCCCGGCAATCCCGCGGTGGCCGCCGAACAGGAGTTCGTGACCAAGCTGGCCGGCCTGGAGCCCGCCGAGAAGCGGACCCTGATGCTCGATCTGTACAAGCGGGTCATCGACGGCGTCGCCGATCTCGGCTTCCCGCTGAGCGTGCACTTCGAGGTCGCCTACGGGGTGTCCACACCGGCGTTCGAGACGTTCGCCGAGATGCTGGCCTACTGGTCGCCGCGCTAGCGGACCGGCAGGCCTCAGGCCGCGAACGCCGGTGCCAGCTGCACCTGCAGCACCGGATCGGTATCCAGTCGGTGGCGCAATGTGCTCTCGAACTGCCAGATCGACGCGAGGTCGTGGTCGAGGCGGCAGTCCACCGCGGCGGCCGAACCCGACGGCGGCGGGCTGGCGGCGACATGATCGGCCACCCAATTGAGGAGGGCGCGCGGCGCCGCCAGGTAATGGCGCGGTTCGGGCAGGGTGACCACGGCCGCGTACAGCAGGCCGTGCTCGGTGATCACGATGTGGGTGGCGGCCACGTGTACCGGTCCCCGTCCCTCGGCCCGGCCCCATTCGGTGGCGGCCAGCCGGCCCTGGAGGACGTGCAGACGCACATCGTCGGTGAGGAACCTGGCGAACTCGTCGGCACCGATCTGAGGTGACGAACTCAGATCGGTGTCCAGGCAGGCCCGCAGCATCTCGCCGAAGTAATCGAACAGCTGATCGCTCATGAGGCGCTCCCGTCGGGTCGATCCCTCGAGCCTGCACCCTATGCTTGTCCTGGTGCAAGATCCGTCCGCCACCGAGCTGCGCGCGCGCCTCGATGACCTGACGTTCCGGGACGCCGCCAGGTTGGGCCGGCGACTGAAGAATCTGCGCGGCGCTCCGGACGGGAAGTTGGTGGCGCAGTTCGCCGCCGCCGAAGGACTCATCGCCACCAGACGGGCCGCGGTCCCCGAGATCACCTACCCCGACCTGCCGGTAAGCGAGCACCGCGAAGAGCTGGCCAGGGCGATCGCCGCGCATCAGGTGGTCGTGGTGGCCGGGGCGACCGGGTCGGGCAAGACGACCCAGCTGCCCAAGATCTGTCTGGAACTCGGCCGCGGTATCCGCGGCACCATCGGGCACACCCAGCCGCGGCGGTTGGCCGCCCGCACCGTCGCCCAACGCATCGCCGACGAGCTACGTGTCCCGCTCGGTGGCGCCGTCGGCTACACCGTGCGCTTCACCGATCAGGCCGACGATTCGACGCTGGTCAAGCTGATGACCGACGGCATTCTGCTCGCCGAGATCCAACGAGACCGGCGCCTGCTGCGGTACGACACGATCATCATCGACGAGGCCCACGAACGTAGCCTCAACATCGACTTCCTGCTCGGCTACCTACGCGAATTACTGCCCCGCCGACCGGATTTGAAGGTCATCGTCACCTCGGCGACGATCGATCCGGGCCGATTCGCCGAGCATTTCGGCACCGTCGGGGCGCCGGCCCCGATCGTCGAGGTGTCGGGACGCACGTATCCGGTCGAGATCCGGTACCGCCCCTTGGAGGTGCCGGTCGCGGCCGACGCCTCCGACGATCCCGACGATCCCGATCACGAGATCGTGCGTACCGAACTGCGCGATCCGACCGAGGCCATCGTCGACGCGGTCAACGAACTGGCCGCCGAACCGGCGGGTGACGTGCTGGTGTTCCTGTCCGGGGAGCGCGAGATCCGGGACACCGCAGAAGCATTGCGCGGTGCGGTCGGACCGCATACCGAGGTGCTCCCGCTGTATGCCCGGTTGCCCACCGCCGATCAGCAGAAGGTGTTCACCCCGAGCCGCAGCGGTCGCCGGATTGTGCTGGCCACCAACGTCGCCGAGACGTCGTTGACGGTTCCGGGGATCCGGTACGTCGTCGATCCCGGTACCGCCCGGATCTCCCGTTACAGCCGGCGCACCAAGGTTCAGCGACTGCCCATCGAACCGATCTCGCAGGCGTCGGCGGACCAGCGCGCCGGCCGGTCGGGCCGCACCGCGCCGGGTATCTGCATCCGGCTGTACTCAGAAGCGGATTTCGACGGCCGGCCCCGCTACACCGACCCGGAGATCCTGCGGACCAACCTCGCCGCGGTCATCCTGCAGATGTCGGCGCTGGACCTCGGTGACATCGAAGAGTTCCCTTTTCTGGACCCGCCCGACGCACGCAGCATCCGCGACGGGGTCGGGCTGCTGCAGGAACTCGGCGCCTTCGACAGCGCGGGCGCGCTGACCGACACCGGGCGGCGGCTGGCGCGGCTGCCGCTGGATCCGCGGATCGGCCGGATGATCCTGGCGGCCGACGCAGAGGGCTGTGTGCGCGAGGTGCTGGTGCTGGCCGCCGCGCTGTCCATCCCGGACCCGCGTGAACGACCCGTCGACCGGGAGGAGGCGGCCCGGCAGAAGCATGCCCGGTTCGCCGACGAGCACTCCGACTTCGTGTCGTACCTCAATCTGTGGAATTATCTGCGTGAGCAGCGAAAGGAACGCTCCGGCAGCGCTTTCCGCCGGATGTGCCGCGAGGAGTTCCTGCACTACCTGCGCATCAGGGAATGGCAGGACCTGGCCGGTCAGCTGCGCAGTATCGCCCGCGATATCGGTATCGGAGAATCCGACCAAGCCGCCGATCCCGCCGGCGTGCATGCCGCGCTGGCGGCGGGACTGCTCTCGCATATCGGGCTGCGTGAGGAAACCAAGGGCCGGGACTCCCGCGATTACCAGGGTGCGCGGAATTCGAAGTTCGTCCTGGCACCGGGCTCGGTGCTGACCCGCAAGCCGCCCCGCTGGATCGTCGTCGCGGATCTGGTGGAGACCAGCAGGCTGTTCGGCCGGACAGCGGCCCGTATCGATCCCGAGACGCTGGAACGCGTTGGCGCACATCTGGTCGCGCGCACCTACAGTGAACCGCACTGGGACGCCGTGCGCGGCGCGGTGATGGCCTATGAACGGGTCACCCTCTACGGATTGCCGTTGGTGCCGCGACGGCGGGTCGGCTACGGCACCGTCGACCCCGTCGTCGCCCGCGAGTTGTTCATCCGGCACGCGCTGGTCGAAGGCGATTGGCAGACCCGGCACCACTTCTTCCGCGACAATGCCGCGCTGCGCGCCGAGCTGGCGGAGCTGGAGGAACGGTCGCGGCGCCGTGACCTGATGGTCACCGATGACGAGATCTACGCCCTGTACGACGCCAGAGTGCCGGCCACGGCGGTATCGGCGCGGCATTTCGATGGGTGGTGGAAGAAGCAGCGACACCTGACCCCGGATCTGCTCACCTTCACCCGCGAGGAACTGCTGCGGGTGGACGACTCCGCCGACCATCCCGACGCTTGGCGCACCGACGATCTGGCGCTGCCCCTGACCTACCGCTTCGAACCGGGTGCGGCCGACGACGGCGTCACGGTCCATGTGCCGGTGCAGGTGCTGGCCCGGCTCGGCGGTGACGGATTCGCCTGGCAGGTACCGGCATTACGGGAGGAACTGATCACCACGCTGATCAAGTCACTGCCCAAGGACCTGCGCCGCAACTTCGTGCCCGCCCCCGACACCGCCCGCGCGGTGCTGCCCACACTGGATCCCGGATCGGGTTCGGTACTCGACGCGCTGCAACGCGAACTGCGCAGGATCAGCGGAATCCTGGTGCCCATCGACGCCTTCGACCTGACCAAGGTGCCTGCGCATCTGCGGGTCACGTTCGCCGTCGAGGACAACGACGGCAAGGAGGTGGCGCGCGGCAAAGACCTTGGCGCACTTCAGGAAGGCCTGGCCGCACCGATTCAGCGGGCGGTGACCGAGGCCGTCGCGGGTGGCCTGGAGCGCACCGGTCTGACCGCGTGGCCCGCCGATCTCGATGAACTGCCCCGCACCGTGGAGCGCGTCACCGGCGGGCACACCGTGCGCGGCTACCCGGCCTTCGTCGACCGCGGAAAGTCGGTGGATGTGCGGGTGTTCGCTTCGGCTGCCGAGCAACAGGCCGCGATGGGTCCCGGTATCCGGCGGTTGTTGCGGTGCAGCGTGCCCTCGCCGGTGAAGGCCATCGAGCGGGGCCTGGACACGCGAACCCGATTGGCGCTGGGCGCGAACCCGGACGGCACGCTGGCGGACCTGCTGGACGACTGCACCGATGCGGCGGTGGATGCGCTGGCCCGCACGACGGTATGGACCGTTGCCGATTTCACCGCGTTGCAGGCAAGGGTGGCCGCGGAGCTGGCCGCCATGACCCGGGGCATCGTCACCAGGGCGGCGAAGGTGCTGACGGCGTTCCATGAGGTCCGGGTGGCCTTACCGGACAAACCCGGTCCGGCCCAGGCGGCAGCGGTCGCTGACATCCGGTCACAACTGGACAGACTGCTGCCCAAGGGATTCGTGACGAATGCCGGCGCCGGCCGGCTGGCCGATCTGACGCGATACGTCACCGCCGTCGAACGCCGGTTGCAGCGGTTGCCACACGGCCCGGGCGCGGACGCCGAGCGGATGGCCCGCGTGCACGCCGTCGAGGACGCGTACGACACTCTGGTCCAAGCTCTTTCGCCCACCCGCGCCCAAGCCGCCGATATCCGGGACATCGCCTGGCAGATCGAGGAGCTGCGGGTGAGCCTGTGGGCGCAGCAGCTGGGCACACCCCGGCCGGTGAGCGAACAACGGATCTACAAGGCCATCGACGCGATCGGCTAGCTCGCTAACGGCGCAGATCGGCCAGCGACCTTCGCAGCCCGCCGTCGAGCCGGATCTGGATGACGGCCACCCCGGCCATCACCGCCGCCGTGATGAAGTGCACGACCGCATCGGTGATGTTGTGGGGAAAGGTGAACACGTAGGCGACCTGATGGGAGAACAGGGCCCAGACGCCGGGGAGTCCGCCGGCCACCGCGCCGACCAGCAGATACAACACCGACCAGGACTTGCGCAGGCAGAACACCAGACCGGGCCCGAATAGGGCGAGACCGGCGAGCGCGTGCCACCCGTTGTAGTCCATGCCGAGGATCTGCACGGTCGGCGCTCCCGGGCCGGTGGCGAAGCTGGGTTCGGCGATGAATCCGATAATCGCCTGCGTGAGGTGGAACACCGAGATGACGAGCAGACCCCACTGGGCGAAGCTCCAATTACTGATACGGAACATCTCCTACCCCCTGTAGTAGACCCGTGCTGTGACGGTACGACGGTGGCGGCGCGGCGTCAATGGTCGGATTGCCGGTCGCGAGCCGTTAGCGTGCGGTGATGGACCGCCAACGTGTCGTGATCGCCGGGCTCGGCGACACCGGGGTGCTCACCGCCATCCGGCTGGCCCGGCGTTTCGACGTCGTGGGCATCTCGGTGAAACCGGGTTTGGTCAGTGGTCAGGAACTGGGCGTGCGGGTGGCGCGGCCCGACGACTGGGCCCGCGATTACTGGATCGAGTTCGGCCGGTTCCGCGGACTGGACCGGGTGCGTACGGTGCACGGGGTGCTCACGGGTATGGATCTGACGGCACGCACCGTGCATGTCGATCGCGCCGGTGACGCCACGGTGGAGCCCTATGACGCACTGGTCATCGCGACCGGCGTGACCAATGGATTCTGGCGCCGGCCGGTCTGGCAGACCGCCGAAGATGTTGGGCGCGAGCTGTATTCGGTGCACGGCCGGCTGGCCGGTGCGGAGTCGATCGCGGTCATCGGTGGCGGTGCCGCAGCGGTGAGTGCGGCGGCGAATCTCGCGGTGGCGTTGCCGGCGTCCGGTGTCGCGCTGTACTACCCCGGTGAACGTGCGCTGCCCCAGCATCATTGGCGGGTATGGAACCGGATCGAGAAGCGGTTGCGGGCGGCCGGGGTGGCGTTGCACCCAGGCCATCGCGCGGTGGTCCCCGTGGGATTCGGATGCGACGCCATCACCGGTGACCCGGTGCACTGGTCGACGGGGCAGTCCCCGGTCACTGCGGACGCGGTGCTCTGGGCGATCGGCAAGGTCCGCCCCAACACGGCGTGGCTACCGGCCGATGTGCTCGACGAGCAAGGATTCGTCCGCGTGACACCGCAATTGCAGGTACCCGGGCGTCCGGGGGTGTTCGCGGTCGGGGACGTGGCGGCCACCGATCCACTACGGGCGTCGGCGCGCAGCCGAGCCGACGCTCTGGTGGCCCGCAACGTCAAGGCCTATCTCGCCGGTGGCCGGCCGCGGGACTACCGCGCCCCGTCGACCCGCTGGGGTTCGGTCCTCGGGGTGCAGCGCGACGGCCTGGAGGTGTTCACCCCGGCCGGGCAGGCGTTCCGCTTCCCCGCGTGGTCGATAGACCGGGTGCTGCAACCGTGGATCGTCCGTCGTGGCATCTACCGCGGGGTGCGGAAACGGTAGCGAGAGGGAGTGCGGCGCCTGCGATGCGCGGTTGCGAACAGATATGACCGCTCCCGCGTTCGATCCCCGCTCACTGCTGGCCGAACCGATCGGCATGGCCCAGTCATGGCACACGTTGGGTGAGGACCCCGGCCGCCCGGAACGGGGCGAGCTGGGCCTCGGTTGCCGATTCGTCGGTGACCAGGGTCGTCCCCGGCGGGATCGGCGCCCACGCGTGGAACTGCCGTTGCCCGAGTTTGGCCGCGTGCGCCAGGACGTACACCGTCCCGGAGCGCTCGATCATCAGCTCCTTGAGTCGGGTCTGCTCCAACTCTGCTTCGCAGATGCCGAGTTCGGCGTGCACGGAGTCGGCACCGAGGAAGGCGCGGTCGAACGTCAGCCGGCTCAGGGTGGCCTCGGCCAGTGGCCCCACGAATCCCTGGCTGAGGTGCCGCAGGGTGCCGCCGATGCACTCGACGCGCACGTCGACGGCGTCGGCCAGTTCCTCCAGTGCGCTGAGCCCCGCAGTAACCACAGTGAGCCCGGGAACCTCGCAGAGGAATTCACCCATCGCGCCGACCGTGGTCCCGGCATCGAGCAGGATGGTCTCACCGGACCGCACCTGGGCCGCCGCCCACTTGGCGATACTGCGTTTGGCGTCGTAACCCTCCAGTGCCCGCTGCCGGAACGAGGATTCGGGTTGGCGGTCCAGGGCGATCGCCCCGCCGTAGGTGCGGGCGATCAGCCCCTGCTCGGTGAGCTGGCTCAGATCACGCCGGATGGTGGAGGCGGTGACGCCGAACTGGGTAGACAGTTCCTCGACACTGGCCAGACCACTGGACCGCGCGAGCCGGACGATCTCGGCCCGGCGGGCCTGCGAACCCCGTACCGGCACACTCGATCCTTAGACAGTCGTTGTGCTGCTTGCCAATTCAGCAGCCTGGCGAAGTGCTTCGACCATACTACCGGCCTCGGCGATGCCCTTGCCCGCAATATCGAACGCCGTGCCGTGATCCACCGAGGTGCGGATCACCGGCAAGCCGACGGTGATGTTCACTCCGGCCTCGATACCGAGCACCTTGACCGGGCCGTGCCCCTGGTCGTGATACATCGCCACGATCAGGTCGTAGTCACCGCGACCAGCCAGGAAGAACGCCGTATCGGCGGGCAGCGGTCCGT
The DNA here is from genome assembly GCF_051188035.1 of Mycolicibacterium sp. Y3. Lineage (NCBI taxonomy): Bacteria > Bacillati > Actinomycetota > Actinomycetes > Mycobacteriales > Mycobacteriaceae > Mycobacterium > Mycolicibacterium sp. Y3. The sequence goes on from NZ_JAVQLT010000001.1 coordinate 695,751, forward strand.
GCACATCGATACCGTCGGCGGCCAGCTTCTCGACGGCAGGTACGATCTTCTGCTCCTCCTCGCCGTAGCCGAACAGCCCGTTCTCCCCGGCGTGCGGATTGATCCCGCACACCCCGATCTTCGGGCTGGCATTTCCGGACCGGACCAGTGCCTCATGCCCGCGGCGCACGGTGCGTTCCACCAGACCCGGCTCGATCCGCCGCACCGCGTCGAGCAGTCCGATATGAGTGGTGACGTGGATGACCTTGAGTTTGGGGGTGGACAGCATCATCGACACCTCCTCGGTGCCGGTGAGATGCGCCAGCAGTTCGGTGTGCCCGGGGAAGATGTGCCCGGCCGAATGCAGGGCCTCCTTGTTCAGTGGTGCCGTGCAGATGGCCTGCACCTCCCCGCGCACCGCGAGTTCGCTTGCCACCCGGATGTATTCGTAGGCCGCGTGCCCGGCAACGGAAGACAGCTGGCCCCATGGCAGATCCGTGGGCAGCAGTTCCAGGTCGATGACGTTGATCCGGCCGGGAATCTGTTGTGCATCGAAAACAGATGTGACGGTGACGATCTCTGCGTCGACTCCGAGTATGCCGGCGGCCTGGCGGAGCCGGTTGGCATCGCCGATCACAACGGGGTTGCAGAACCCCTGGGTGGCCTTGTCGAGCAGGGCGGGCACGATGACTTCCGGTCCGATGCCCGCGCCGTCGCCCATGGTGACGGCGACGATGGGATGTCCTGTCATGACTTGTCCTTCGGTTGGGGATGGACGTGCGGGGTCAGGTGGTCGGCGATGGCGACAAGGCTGTCGTGATCGCCGAAGCTGCCCGGACGGGTGGCGACGTTGCGCCCGTCGGAGGCGACCGACACCACGGCACCGTGGTGTACCTGGTGAACGGGCCGCAGCTCGGTGAGGCCGATGGCGTCGATGACCGCACGGGCGGTCTCGCCGCCGGTGAGGATCAGATCGGGCTGATGCTGAAACTGGCCCTGGGCAACGAGTTTCCCGAGGGCTGCTGACAGGTCCCGGGCCTGCCCGGGCCGGACCTCGCCGTCGATGGTGAGCACCACTGGGCCGCTGTCCAGGGCCAGCACCAGCCGGCCTGGATCGGCGCTACCGTTCACCAGGGCAGCGGCGGCGATGGGAAGGTGTCCGAAGCCGTGCTCGATCAGCCGGCGGACCTGTTCTGCTGCTTTGGGTTCGGCGGTGCCGATGACGGCGAGCAGACCAGAAGGATCCCGGTACGGCGGAGGCTGCGGAGTGCCCGGTGCAAGGGTGCGCGCGACGGCGGCGGCCAGTGCCGCGGTGCCGACGAACTGGGTGCCGGGGGCGGCGTTGCGCAGAACGGCGTCCAGATCGGCATCGGTGGCGGCGTCACAGACCACGATACCGGCGCCGAACAGTTCGGTGACCGTGCTCGGCGGGGTGCTGGTTTCGGCCGCCCAGGCGACGGTTCGATGCAGCGGTACCCCGTCGATGTGCAGGACACCGCCGATCACGGTGCGGCCCAGCGCCGGCAGCGCCGCGGCGACGGTCACCGGTCCGCGTTCGGCCAGCACCGCCACCTCGGTGCCGATGTGTCCACGCAGCAGTGAATCGATCTTCTTGAACACCATCGCATCCGGGGCGACCGTAGCCAGCGCGTCGCGGTGTGCCCGCCGGGTGTCCGGTGCGCTCATCGTGCGGGTGTTCAGGTCGATCACGGTGACTCCGGGACCGGCCGGTTGTCCGGGTGCCAACTGCAGGGCGACGGAGGTCTGCCGGTCCAGGAACACAGCGGCGGTTTCGGCGGCCCCGGACAGGTCATCGGCGAGCACGACGATCGGGGCGCTCACAGTGAGGCTCCCGCACATTGCACGATGGACTGGCCGGTGATGCTGCCGCCGTTGGGGCCCAACAGGAATGCGATCAGTCCGGCCACTTCGGCCGGGTCGATGAACCGGCCGAGCGGAGGCAGTTTCGGTGGGGTGTGGGCACGGGCCGGGTCGGTCAGCATCGGGGTGTCGGTCGGTCCGGGGGCCACTATGTTGACGGTGATGGCGCGGGCGGCGAGCTCGGCGGCCCAGGATCGCGCCATCCCGGTGAGTGCGGATTTCGTTGCCACATACTGGCTTTTGCCGGCGTTGCCGGTCATGGTGCGGCTGCCGACCAGAACCACCCGGGCACCGTCGGACAGTTTCGGGGCCAGCGCGTTCACCAGCACCTCGGCGGCGCCGACGTGGATCCGCCACATCTGCAGGCCGTGCTCGGGATCGAGCGCTCCCAGTGGGGCGGAGTGCTGTAATCCTGCGGCGTGCACGACGGCATTCACTGAGCCGGCCTGCCCGGCCCAGGCGCGTAGCGCATCGAAGTCACCAAGATCGATGGTGACGGGGGTGAACTCGGCGTCCTGGACATCCGGGGTGCGCCGGCTCAAACCGATGACGCGCCAGCGATCGTCGAGCAGGCGGCGCACCGTTGCGGCTCCGATACCGGAGCTGGCGCCGGTCACCACCGCGGTCGGTGTCATGTCCGGATCCATTCCGGGGTGACCTCCACGTATTCGATGGCCTGCCGGAACCGGGTGAACGCCGTGTGCAGGGTGTCCCCGGTGGAGGTGATGCTCGGGTAGGAGTACTCGCGGTTCAGGCCGTCGCGCGAGTTGTTGGACAGGCAGTACCCGTCGCCCACTTCGATATTGCGTCGGACCGGCCAGGTCAGTCCGCCGTCGTCGGAGATCGCCAGCGTCATCGGGGCGCGTGGAGCCCCCCAGAATGCTGCGCGGTCGTCCCCGTCATCGGGCTTGACGGACTGCACGGCAGGACCGTCGGCCAGTCCATCGTCATCGATCTCGTCATAGAGCGACGTACGCCGCGCGGTGGCGTCGGATGCACTGGATTCGTTGAACACCAGTGCAAGTCGATCATTGTCGAGCACCACGAACTGGATCGAGGAATTGTTGTTGGGCAGTTCGGTGGGAACCGGCGCGCTCCAGCTGTCCCCGTCATCGGTGGAGACGCTGCGGTAAACCGCGTCGGCCCAGCGGCTGCGGTACAGCGCGATCAGGGTGCCGTCGGACAGGCGGCCGATGTTCATGTGCACACAACCGGTGCTCTCGGGCACCACCACCTCACGCCAGCTGCTCCCGGCGTCGTCGGAGATCATCACGCTGCTGTAGTCGCGGTCACCGACCCAGCGCTGTCCCGCGATGCGTACGCAGTGGAAGATCGGCAGCAGCAACCGCCCGCCAGGCAGCCGCACCAGCGGCTGCCGGACGAACACCCCGCCCTCGGCGGTCTCCGGCAGCAGCACATGGGCGTCGCCCCAGGTGCGCCCGCCGTCGTGGGAGATGCGGCGCAGTACCCGTGCGGTGTCCTGATTGCCGGCATGCTGGGATGTCCACAGCAGCCACAGCTCGCCCGAATCTTGCACGTGCAGAATCGGATTCTGCTCCGAGCGGGTCGAGTCGTCGGAGAGTTGCACCGGTGTCGACCACACCCCCTCGTCCATCCGGGAGAACCAGACGCTGATATCCGGCACACCCTCCTGGGTCCCGGCGAACCACACACAGGCCAGCGATCCGTCGGGCAACACCGCGAGGTTGGCGGCGTGGTTCTGGACCTGGGGTGCGGGCAGTAACGCGTCTCGTCGTCCGGCCTCGGTGTGGCTGCGCACAACCCCGTCGGTGAGCACGGTCATGCGCCCTTCAGAGAGACGGTGGACAGATCATAGGAATTGGTGGGGCGCAGGCTGATCCCTTCGATCCGGGCGCGACGGCCCAGCACCGCCTTCGGCACGAACGACCACAGCATCGGGCAGGTGTCCCAGATCGCGTGCTGTGCGGTGGCCAGCAGTTCGGCGCGCTTCTTGGCGTCGGGCTCCTCCGATGCACGCGTGATCTGCGCGGTGATGTCCGGGAAGAGGTAGCCGTGGTACGTGTCGCGGGTCTTCTCCTTCTCCGCGGTGCCCGCGTACATGCCCTGCATGATGGTCAGGGCCAGCCCGGTGGGGCTGGGGAAGCCGTTGCCCAGCACATCCCAGTCACCGGCTTTGCCCTGACGCCACTGCGCGATATCGCCGCCGGGTTCGAACTGCTGCAGGGTGGCGTTCACCCCGACCGCCGAGAGCATCTGTACCACCGACTCCATGATGTCGGTGTCGGCGGCGAATTCTCCGCTCTCCCAGATGATCTTGAGTTTTAGTTCACGCAGGCCCAGTGCGTCGAGTTCGTGGCGGGCACGATCGGGATCGTAGACGTATGCCCCGGTCTCGATCGCGCCGTCCAGGCTGAGCGGGATGACACCCTTGGAAGCGGTGGCTGATCCCTGGAGTACGTTGTCGGTCAACGATTTGCCGTCGATGGCGTAGGTGAGGGCACGGCGGACCCGGGGGTCGGCTGTCGGGGCGCCAGGAGCTTTGCGGAAGTTGTAGAACAGCTGGTTGAGGCGCACGCCGTCGGCGTAGTCGATAGCGACACCGTTCAATCCGGCGAGCTGGTCGGTGGAGTCGGGGGTGATGGAATCGATCACGTCGACCTCGCCGCTGCGCAGCGCGACCACGCGGCTGGACTCCTCGGGCATGAACCGCACGTGTACGGATTCCAAGGACGGGCGCGGACCCCAGTAGTTGGTGTTGCGTTCCAGGCTGTAATTGCCCAGGCCGCGGTCGGCGGTGGTGACGATGAACGGGCCGGTGCCGACACCGCCCTGCAGATCCTCGGGACGGTTGGCCGCGGCCGGGGTGATCAGGATGTTCGACATCAGGTAGTCGAGCACCGGGACTGGACGCTGCGTGTTGAGGGTGAACGCGGTGGCGTCGATCTTGCGGACGGTCGGCCACTCCGGGAAGAATCCGCCGACGAATCCGCCGTGCACCTGGCTGTACATGTTCAGCGCGGTGGCGACGTCCTCCACCTGCACCGGGGAGCCGTCGGAATACCGAATCCCGCGGCGCAGCCGGACGAACCATTCGGTCGGCGAGGTGAGTCGAAACTCCTCGGCGAGCACCAGCTGCGGGCGCAGATGCCGGTCGATCTCGGTGAGGGCCTGGCGGACGGCCCGCTGCACCGTCACCGCCGCGTCGTACTGCAGCAGCTTGTTGTCCAGTGTGGTCATGGACCGGTTCATCGCGAGGCTGATGGTGGTGGGGCCAGGGCGGCCGGTCGGGGTGGCGCACCCGGCCGCGGCGGAGCCGAAGGCCAAGCCGGCGCCGAGCAGCGCGCTGGAGCGCAGCAGGTTTCGGCGGGAAAACTGCCGGTCGAGCAAGGGTTTGGTCATCATCGACCCTCCGGGCGAAGTGCTGCTGTGACGGCTGATACAGCTGAACTGTACGCCTTATTGCGCGAAACGCGCAATGCAACCCCGACGCTTGCGCAAATCACGCACTCGTGACATTGTGAGCTGAGTAACAAAGCCTGTCGTTCAACGAAGGACGTCACGATGACCTAACAGCTCGACGCTCCGGCGGCGCCGCCCCCGGCCGCAGGCGCCCGAACGCCCGCGCGCCGCTGGTTCACCGCCGCCATGCCGAGATACATCGTCCGGCGGCTCGGGCAGAGCTTGCTCACCGTCTTCCTCACCCTCACCACGGTGTTCGTCCTCATCCGGCTGGCGCCGGGGACCCGGCGGACGCCATCGCCGGCCCGCTGGCAACCACCGAGGATCTGGCCCGTATCCGAGCCGACCTCGGCCTGGACGAGTCGGTGTTCATCCAGTACCTGCGCTACCTGCAGGGGCTGCTGCACCTGGATCTGGGCACCTCGTACTCCTTCCAGGCGCCCGCCTTCGACGTGGTGCTCGGACGCCTGCCCTACACCATCACGCTGTCGGTGGCGGCGATCCTGCTCACCACCCTGGTGGCCGTGCCCCTGGGGGTGTGGATGGCACGCCACGCCGACACCCGCCGCGAACTGGCCGCCAACGCCGTCACGATCACCGGCCAGTCGATGCCGGACTTCTGGACCGGCCTGATGCTCATCACCGTGTTCGCGGTGCTCATGCCGGTGTTCCCGGCGGCCGGCTTCACCACCTGGTCCAGCCTGGTGCTGCCGACTGTCACCATCGCCGTGCTGCAGGTCGCGCTGATCTCGCGGATGGTGCGCCGGGAGATGGTGGGCGCATTCACCGCCCCCTACATCACGGTGGGCCGGGCCCGCGGCGTGTCCGAACGCGAACTCATCTGGCGGTATTCGATGCGCAACTCGGCCATCCCGGTGCTGACCGCGCTGGGCACCCGGTTCGCGTCCATGCTCAACGGAGTCGTCGTCGTCGAGGTGGTGTTCGCCTGGCCGGGCGTCGGCTCCCTGGTGGTGCGTGCACTGGAAACCCGTGACTATCCGCTGATTCAGGCCACCGTGCTGGTGACCGCCGTACTGGCGGTGCTGGTCCAGCTGGCCGTCGACCTCTGCTATCCGGTGCTGGATCCGCGGGTGCGGCTCGGGAAGGGAAGCGCCAGATGAGCACCGAAACAGCCACGACCGTCTTCGAAGCCCCGGCAGTCCAGCGGCCCTCCGCGGTCACCGCCGGCGATATCGCCCGCGCCGGAGCGACCCGGCGAGCCCGCGACAGCAAGGTCAAGATCTGGGTTGGCAGCATCGCCGCGCTGCTCGTCATCGTGCCGGTCGCGTTCGCCCGGATCCTGCCGGTCCCTTCGCCGGATGCCACCGACCTGGCCGCCCGCCGGCTGGCGCCGCTGACCGACGGCCACCTGTTCGGCACCGATCAACTGGGCCGCGACCTGCTGGCACGCGTGCTCTACGGCGGCCAGGTGTCGCTGGTCATCGGCATTCTCGCCGTGGTGGTCTCGGGCCTGATCGGGCTGTCCCTCGGCGCGCTGGCAGGCTACCGCGGCGGCTGGGTGGACACCGTGGTGAGCCGGCTGCTGGAGGCGCAGCTGTCGCTGCCACTGTTGATGATGCTGCTCCTGGTCGTGGCCCTGTTCGGGCCCTCCATCCCCGTCATCACATTCGTCATCGCGATCGCCCAGTGGCCCGAAATCGCGCGTCTCACGAGATCATTGACACTGGTCGAGCGGGAGAAGCCGTATATCGCCGCCGCACACGTTCTCGGTCTGGGTCGCACCGCCATCCTGTTGCGCCACATCATCCCCAATATCGTCAAGCAGGTCTCCCTGGTGGTTCTGTTGCTGCTGGCCCAGGCGGTGCTGCTGGAAAGTGCGCTGAGCTACCTCGGCGCCGGACCGCAGCGCCCGTTCGCCACCTGGGGTCGCATCATCTCCGACGGCCAGGATTACGTCACCACATCGTGGTGGCTGGTCACTCTGCCCGGCTTGGTCATCGCCCTGTTGGTGGTCGGGGTCAACCTGCTCGGCGACGGGCTGCGCGACAGCGTCGGACTGCCCGGAATCGCTGTACTGAAACGGTTCTCGCTGCGAAAGAAGGCGAACTGAGATGCCCAAACTCCTTTGCGTCGATGACCTGCAGATCGAACTGATCACCGCCGGCGGTGTGATCCGCGCCGTGGACGGAGTGTCGTTCTGCATCGAGGCCGGCGAAACCGTCACCATCATCGGGGAATCCGGCTCCGGCAAGTCGACGACGGCGATGGGACTTCTGGGCCTGCTGCCGACCGACCTGGCGGTGCTGTCCGGGTCGGTGACTTTCCAGGACCGCCCGATCCTCAACAACGTCAAGGCTTTACAAGCGGTACGCGGTCGTCACATCGCACTGATACCGCAGGACCCGATGACCGCGCTGAGTCCCGTGCACACCGTCGGCACCCAGCTGCGCGACGCTATCCGGCTCAGCGGCGTCACCGGCCGAGCCCGCCAACGCGACCGAGCGGTGGAACTGCTTGAGCAGGTGCATATTCCGCGACCGACCGAACAGCTGATCAAGTATCCGCACCAGCTCTCCGGAGGACAGCTGCAGCGCGTCCTGATCGCCGCCGCGCTGGCCGCTGGCCCCGAGTTGATCGTCGCCGACGAGCCGACCAGTGCGCTGGATGTCACCGTGCAGGCCAGCATCCTGGACCTACTGCTGGAACTGCAGGAACGCACGGGCGTCGGCATGCTACTGATCACCCATGATCTCGGGGTGGCCCGGCTGATGTCGGATCGCGTCTTCGTGATGTGCAACGGGCGGTTCGTCGAAAGCGGCTCAGCCGAAGAACTGCTGCGCGCACCCCAGACCGAGTACACCCAGCGTCTGCTCGCCGCGGTTCCGCGGCTGGACGGGCCCGTCAAGATCGGAGTGTCGGCATGAACCTACTGGAAGTCAAAGACCTGGTGGTCGAATATTCGGTGGGCGACGGGGTGTTCCGTGCCCTGGACACCGTCAGCTTCAGCGTCGAGAAGGGCTCCACCCTGGCTGTCGTCGGCGAATCGGGCTGCGGCAAATCCACTCTCGCCAAGGCGATCGTGCGGCTAGTGGCCCCGACGTCGGGGCGGATCGTGTTCGACGGCACCGATATCGCCACGCTGTCCGAGCGCGGAATGCGGCCGTTGCGGTCGCGTATCCAGATGGTCTTCCAGGATCCATACGGTTCGCTGGACCCGCACCTCAGCGCCGTCGACATCGTCGGAGAGCCGTTGCGTCTGAAGGGGGTGCGCAGCCGGGCCGCCCGGGAGGCCAAGGCTACCGAGTTGATCGACCGGGTGGGACTACCGTCAACAGCCCTGCGCCGCAGGCCCGCCGAGTTCTCCGGCGGTCAGCGCCAGCGCATCGGCATCGCTCGCGCACTGGCCAGTGGCCCGGACCTGCTGGTCTGCGATGAGGCCACCAGCGCCCTGGACGTGTCGGTGCAGGCGCAGGTGCTCGAACTGCTACGGGAGATCAAACGCGACACCGGGCTGACCTATGTGTTCATCACCCACAACCTCGGTGTGGTGCGCGAGATAAGCGACACCATCATCGTGATGCGCAGTGGCAGCATCGTCGAACAGGGCGCCACGGCCGATGTGCTCGCCCATCCGCAACAGCCGTACACCCGCGCCCTGCGGGCCGCCGCACTGGATCCCACCACCATGGTGGGCGTAAAGCCGCGCAGTGTGTTGCGCACCAAACAGGAACAAGGAGCCGCTTAGTGTCCGACCTTCAACTGGCCCCACTCATCTTGGGCACCATGACCTTCGGAGACACCGTCGACACCGCGGGTGCACGGCGTTTACTCGACGCGGCGCTGGACGCCGGGATCACCCATATCGACACCGCCAACGGGTACGCCGGAGGTGAGACCGAACGGATCCTGGCCGGTCTGCTCAAGGGCCGCCGCGACCGGGTCACGTTGGCCACCAAAGCCGGGATGTCGCACCCCGACGCGGGGGAGCATGCCCCGCTGTCGACGGCCGGGCTGCGCGCCAGCGTGGACGGCAGCCTGGCACGGCTGGGCACCGACCGCGTCGAGCTGTTCTACCTGCACCAGCCCGACCGTGCGACCTCGCTGACCGAAACCCTTTCCACCGTCGCAGATCTGGTAGCCGAAGGCAAGATCGGCGCGCTCGGGGTGTCCAACTACGCCGCCTGGCAGATCGGCGAGGTCAACCGCGTCGCCGATGAGGTCGGCGCGCCCCGCCCGATCGTCGCTCAGCAGCTCTACAATCTGCTGGCCCGCCGGATCGAGGACGAGTACGCCGAATTCGCCGCCGTCACCGGGCTGGTAACCATGGTGTACAACCCACTCGGCGGGGGACTGCTGACCGGTCGGCACAGCTTCGGCGCCGAACCGGCCGGCGGCCGGTTCGGCGACTCGCGATTGGCGCAGATGTACAAGCAAAGATACTGGAACACCGCGATATTCGACGCAATCGAGGCGTTGGGCACCATCGCCGAGAAGGCCGGCGTGCTCCTGACCGAACTGGCGCTGCGCTGGCTGCTGTCCAAACCTGCTACCGGACCGATCCTGCTCGGTGGCTCCAAAGTCAGCCACCTGCGCGCGAATATCGCGGCGCTGGACAAGGGGCCGTTGGACGCCGAGATCATCGAAGCCTGTGATGACGTCGGCGCTGCGCTTCGCGGCCCAATGCCCAATTACAACCGATAGGTCATCATGAGCGCACATGAATTCGCCGCTCGGCTCCGTAACCGCGAACGTATCCTCGGCTACTGGTCGGTGCTGGACTGTCCGGTCGTCCACGAATGGGTGGCGCATGTCGGCTGGGATTACCTGGCGCTTGACCTTCAGCACGGGCTGATCGGATACTCCGGCATGCTCGCCGGGCTGACCGCCATCGACGCCGCAGGCGGACCGGTCGGGTTGGTGCGTGTCGAGGCGAACAACCCGACCCCGATCGGGCGGGCGTTGGACGCCGGGGCGGCCGGGGTGATCGTGCCGTTGATCGACACCGCCGCCGATGCCGCCGCCGCGGTCGCCGCGGCGACATACCCGCCCCACGGGATCCGCTCCTACGGGCCGATGCGCTCGCAGCTGCGGATCGGCCCGCTGCCCGCCGAGGCCAACCGCGACACCGTGGTGCTGGCAATGATCGAAACCCCGCAGGGCCTGGCCAACGTGGCCGAGATAGCCGCGGTGCCCGGACTGGACGGCGTGTACGTCGGACCGTCGGATCTGCGGCTGGCGGTCGGCGGTGCGCACTCTAATGATCCCGCGGTGGCGGGCGAATTCGAGGCCGCGCTGACGAAGGTGCGCGAGGCCGCGGCCGCAGTAGGTGTCGCCGCAGGCATCCACACGTCCGACGGCGCCACCGCCGCGCGGCGCCTGGCCGAAGGGTTCACCTTCGCCTCCGTCGCCTCCGATGTCACGCATCTGAAGGCGGTATCGGCCGCACATCTCAAGGATGCACTGGCCGGCACAGCCTGACCACACTCATACCGTCGTGAATACGGTACGGTCGCCAGTGGATCGGCGGAAAGGGTCCCGGATGAGCAAGGTCATGGAGGGCGTACGCGTCCTGGAGGTCGCGCAGTTCACGTTCGTCCCCGCGGCGGGGGCGATCCTCGCGGACTGGGGTGCCGACGTCATCAAGGTCGAACATCCAGTTCGGGGCGACACTCAGCGTGGTTTCGTCAACATGGGCGGCTTCGCGCTGGACCCCGACCGGCACCCGCTGATCGAACATCCCAACCGCGGTAAACGCAGCGTCGGCATCGACGTCTCCACGCCCGGCGGCCAGGAGGTGCTCTACGAGATCGCCAAGACCGCCGACGTATTCCTGACCAACTACCTGCCGCAGGCCAGGCAGAAGAACAAGTTCGACGTCGAACACATTCGCTCGGCGAATCCGAACATCATCTATGCCCGCGGGAGCGCCTACGGCGACAAAGGCCCCGAGCGGCTGATCGGTGGATTCGACGGCACTGCCTTCTGGACCCGTAGCGGTGTCGGACACGCACTGACTCCGGAGGGGCTCGGAGGTGCTCTGCCCCAAGGTATTCCGGCCTTCGGCGACTCGATCGGCGGGATGAACATCGCCGGCGGGATCTCGGCGGCACTGTTTCACCGGGAACGCACCGGGGAGGCCCTGGAGATCGACGTCTCGCTGTTGAGTACCGCGTGGTGGGCCGCGGGCGCCAGCGTCACCCAGGGCATGGAGACCGGGGAGACGATGCGCTCGCTGATGCCGGGCGCCACCGCATCGGTCAATCCATTCATGGCCAACTACCAGACCTCTGACGGCGGCACCATCAATCTGTGCATCGTCAGCCCCACCGGCTATATCCGCGACACCTTCGCACACCTGGGCCTGCCCGAACTCGCCGATGATCCGCGATTCTCCGACGTGCTGCCTTTGATCGAGAATGCCGAAGCCGGTGTGGAACTCATCGCTGAAGCAATCCGCAACAAGCCGTTCGAGTACTGGCGCCGGCATCTCAAGACGATGAAAGGCCAGTGGGCGCCGTTCCAGAGCCTGGTGGATCTGGGCACCGACGAGCAGGCGATCGCCAACGACATGATCGTCGAGGTCGAAGGTGCGGACGGGAAACCGTTCAAGGTGGTGCGTGGGCCGGTGCAGTTCAATCATGAACCGGTGCAGACCACCCGTGCCCCGCAGGCCTCCGAGCACACCGAACTGGTGTTGATGGAAATCGGGCTGGAGTGGGACCGCATCGAGGAGCTCAAGGACGCCGGCGCGATAGCCTGAGCCGCTCTCAGAACGGGATCGGTGTGTCATCGAGTGCGGCTTGTTCGTAGAGGTGGTCTTCGAGCTGCCACGCCAACAGGCGTCGTTCGGCCTGTCGTTGGTTGAGGCGCTCGAGGTTGGTCCCGCGTTCGTGGGTGACACGTTGGGTGTGTTCGGCGGTGCGAGTCTGTCTGCGCCGGGGCATTTTCAGTCCGCGTAGCGAGTTCGGCGGCGCGGCGGTGTGGATATCGGGTGTTCCGGTGGGCGTGGCCAGGGCCGGGAACCAGTGCGCGCCTTCGGGGGTGGTGGTGTGCACCTGGCCGGTGGGGGTGCGCCAGGCCACGGTGCCGTCGGGGTACTGGGTGTCGGTCCATCCGTCGTGGAAGGTTTTCAGCAGATGATGAAAACGGCACAGGCACTTCAGGTTTGTTACAAGTTGTAAAAATACCCCCCATAAGTTTGGGCGGTGATCTGAAGGTTTCCGCCAAGGTGATGACTCTTTCTGTGGGAACTCGTCAGGTCATCGCACCTGGAGCGTCCTCGGAGTCGATCCAAGTGGCATCGCCGTCCCAATGGTGGTGGGTGGCGCGCAGGTATCGGTATTAGGGTTTTGGTGTTGTGGGGCGTAGAGCGTTTTCTGCTGCTGAGCGGGCTGTTGCTTTGGATGTGTCGGTGCCCCCGAAGCAGGCCGCCCAGCAGTTGGGGCGTACTGAGGGCACGATCCGCGCGATGCGCGCCAAGGAGCGTTTGCGTCGTCTGCCGGTCCCTGAGGGGAAGCACGGCACGGCGTATGCGTGGCGTACTTATGGTTGTCGTTGCCAGCCGTGTGTCGACGCTCAGCGTGCGCATGAGCGGGCCTGGGCGGCACAACGGCCGCTGGAGGCCAAGGTGCGTAAAGCGGCCCGCACTGCAGTACATCATGCTGGGCAGCCGGATCGGCGCAACGGAATCCGGCGGGCCCGCAGCATCACGGTCGCCGAAATCACCGCACCCAAAGCGATTCGGGCGGGAGAACCCGTCACCGAGGAGGATGTCGAGATTGCCTGCGATCTGTCCATGACCGCCATGGAAGCGGCGTTGGTGTTGGGGCGCACGGCATCGGCGGTGGATGCGATCCGTCGCAAGCATCGGGATCGCCATGATCCTGCTCAGGCGCCCCGAAACCGGCCCTGGACCGACGATGAGGTGGCCATCGCCCTTGACGAATCAATAGAGATTCAGGACGCGGCTACCCGTCTTGATCGCAGCCCGCAAGCCGTCGCCGCCAAACGCGCCACCACACCCCGCACCGGCGCGACGCTTAGCCGCGAGCAAAGGTCGTGACTGAGCGTCACAGGTGACGCAGAGTGTTGCGCAGGTGGTGCGCAACACTCTGTTATCCCGGTCGGGCACGGCTCTTGGGGTCGGGGCGAATATCAGCGAATATGGTGTTTTCGCTTGTTGATTCGTGCTTTTTCGTGCTGGTGGTGTCCTGGTGCGGAACGGGGCGTGATCATGTCGAGTGAGGCCACCAATGGTGCGATAGTGACATGTCATTCAGTTATGTGTGTATGGTGGGGGCGGACATACAGCTCCTGGATACCAGTAAAGAAAGTTCTCACAGGGCTTGTTTGGTGGTCCGGTGTTGCGGGGGCGGCGGACGGGAGCGCCAGCGGACGGTAGCCGTCCGCGCTTGCTCGGGATGTTCGGGTCTGTTGATGGATATGGGTTGTGGGGCTGTCATCGGCATTTTTTGGGGGAGCCGGCAGGGCAAGGTCGGCGGGTTGTTGTAAGGGCTCGGTCTGTGAAGCGGTAGGTGCTGGCCTTAATGAACACGAGGTGAGGGTGGTGGTTGAAAGTGTCGAGTGGTGGTCAGGAGGGAACGGTTGTGGGCGGATCTGTGGGCGGGCGTTTGGTCAAGCAGATGGCTGATTCTTTGCGCGATCTTCCTGATCACAATCGGCTGCTTTTGCATCTTCCGCGGGTTCAAGTGGGTACCGAGTGGGCGGGTTGGGTGGACGGTGAGGAACCGACGCTGTTTTGTGGCGGGGTGCGTTTTAGCCTGCTGTATGAGTTCCATACCGAGGACAAATGGGATCCCGGCTACATCGTTGATCGTTTGGCAGTCTTGTGGCAGATGTGGGGATGGGTCTGTACTGAAGGTGGGGGGCTCAGGGATCGTCGTCACTTGACCGGTACGTGCGCGGACGGGACAACGTTCGTTCTGGCAGCTGCCGCGCAGGCCCGGAGTTCGTGGTTGTTTGTCACCTCGCCGCAATTTGACGCTGGCATCGCGGGCGCGGCCGCCGATGTGATGCCGTTTGCGGTGACGCCGTTCGGTGCTCTCACGTTGGCGCAGGTCTGGTTGGCTTACCCGAAGCTGATCGTCTGGTAGCGGCCTATCGCTCTGTACTGCAGAGGTGTGCTCTACGGGGGTGTCGCCGCTACGCTGGCTGGCGTGAGCGGAGCCTTGATCGATCGTGCGCGCCGGTTGGCGCAGGTGCACCTTGGCGGGTTGCTGCGCCGGTGGGGCCATGTTGAGGGTGTGGCTGGGGCCGCCGAAAGTGTGCGGGGGCATTTCGATACGGCGACTGGCGATGCCTTGGTGGCCGCTGCGTGGCTTCACGATATTGGTTACGCCCCTTCGGTGCGGGTGACGGGATTCCATCCCCTTGACGGGGCCCGGTTCGTCCGATCGCAGGGATTCCCCGACGTGGTGGCGTCGTTGGTGGCATTTCACAGCGGTGCGGCTGCCGAAGCGGGCCAGCGCGGGATCAGCGGGCTGGCCGAATTCGGTGAGCCCGCCGGTGACGTGCTCGATGCGTTGACGTTCTGTGATCTGACGACGGGGCCGGACGGGTCGGTGGTCAGCGCAGAGGATCGTTTGGATGAGGTTTTGAGGCGGTATGGGCCTGCTGATCCGGTGCACCGTGCCGTGGATGAGGTGCGCGGTGAGTTGCTGGCGGCGGTGGGGCGGGTGCGGTCGTGGTCGTAGCCGCCTTTATCCGAGGTAGGGCGTGGGTGGCGCGTTGAGGTAGTGATCGATACGTAGCCGCATAGAAGGGTGCATGTCGAGGGTGTCGAGGTCGGCGGGATCTGTCCATGCGATGTCGGTGCTTTCGTGATCGATGGCCAGGCGCCCACCGAGAAGCCGCGTGGTGAAGCACAGTGAAAACTGTTGGCGAACTTCGCCATTGGTGAATGCTACGACGTGGTGTGGGTTGGTGTAGACGCCGACCAGTCCGGTGATCTCCACATCGAGGCCGGTTTCTTCTTTCACTTCTCGGACGGCGGTGTGTTCGATCGTCTCCCCGATGTCGTGTCCGCCACCGGGGAGCGCCCAGAGGGTGTTGTCGCGTCTTTTGACCAGCAGGATGCGGCCGTGCTCGTCGGTGACGATCGCGGAAGCGGACGGGACGACGCTATTGGGGTGCGGGGCGTTGGGATCGTTGTAGTAGTCCGTGCGTGACATGGCGATGGCCTTCCTACTGTGCGGGCTGTGGTGAGCTATCCATGGGCCGGGCGCTGTCCCAGACGCGGGTGAATGCCCGGTCGAAGGTGGCCCAGAGCCGGGGGTCTTCATTGCGGGACAGCAGCAGTACGGGGTTGTCTCGTCCTGGGGAGCCGTAGACGTGGAAGTTGACGATCATGTTGGCGTCGACCCGGAAGATGGACGTGTAAAGCGTTGTCTGGTGGGTGCGTATCTGTAAACCTGGTGTGCCAGCGTAGGGCCGTAGCAGCTCGACGCTGGTGCGTGACCGTGCGGTGACGGCATCGCCGATTTGTTCCTCGTGCCCGCGAAGCGCGAGGCTATCGGCATCGGGGTCACCTACGAGGAATCGGACGACCGCGCCCCGCGCGGTCGCCTCAACGAGAGCGTCGGTGAAGCCATCAAGGGTGTCGAACAGGAAGGTCGCCGCGAGGACCAGGATGTCGATCGATTCCTGAGCGCCGAGGAAATGGTTTTGCCACACCGTCACCGGTATCTGGGTGCGGCTGCTGAACAAGGTGGCGCGGGACGGGGCGGGGCTGGTCGTGGCTTGCGTAGGCTGCTGATTCGCAAATTGAGCCGGCCACAAATCCCGCGGTGTGCAGCCCAGAGCGGACGCAGCTCGTTGCGCGTTGTCCTCGCGCACTTTGATATCAACGTTGGCTAACCACCGTCGAACCGTCTTCTCCTCCACGTCGGCGTGGGTCGCTAACTTGCGCGGTGACATCCGCTTGGCGTCCATGGCCTTTTCGAGGGCGGCGTTGGGAACAGCGGTGCGCTCGGCGTCACCCGTGTCCAGCACCCCGTTCCCCCTCGTGCGTATCAGTTCGCCCCCTCGTCAGGGCGCGGGACAGATTTTCTCATACCTCACGGCGGGGCCGTAGCAACAGCTAACTACCCATGGGTTGGCCAGCGCCGCTCGCAACGTCCGAAAAATGTCCCTGGTTGTGTCCGAAATGTCTGTCGATGTCCATAGCGATGTCCGCAATGCCCCGATGAAGTGGGTCGTGAGCGTCCGACCGGGCGTGATCCGACACAAAGGGACAACACCGACATGAAACTCAAAATCGACACCCAGGGCGTGCAGTTCGTCGGAACGCGCGCTGCAGAGCCGCGAACGAACTTCGATACCGGCCAGCCGCGGATCGACAAGGCCACCGGCTTGCCGCAGTTCGCCGTGCAGTTGCTGGCGCTGGATGACTCCGGCGGTGAGGTGCTGATGGTGACGGTGCCGGGAGATCCGAACATCGTTGTGGGCCAGCATGTCACGCTGACCAACCTTGTGGCAGTGCCGTGGAGCCAAAACGACCGCTCGGGGGTCGCCTACCGCGCGGACGCGATCACCGCCGCGTCGGCGACTGGGGGTAGCACTTCAGCGACGAAACCTGCTGGGCCGGTTGATCGTTCCTGACCGCGACCAACGATCCCCTGTCGCCGCGCGCTGAGGCGGTGCTTGTCGACGCCCGGCGGCAGGGGATCGGTGGTCGCCAGCATGCCCGTCATCTTCTGGAAGGACACCACCAACATGCCCAGTGCATCAAGCAACAACAATCGCGATAGTACCCCTGTGGTGCAGGATGATTGGTTCGGCGACCTGATCGGGGCGCTGCTGACCGGGGTGGGCCACCTGCTGTGGTGGGCGATACGGTTCCCGCTGATCGGGACCCCAGCCGCTCTCAGCCTGGCGATGGGGTGCTGGCGAGGCCCGCACGCGGCACTGTTCACCGCGGCCGGGTTCGTAGCGGTATTTACGTTGTGGGGGTTCCTTGATGAGGATTCCTTACAGGCCTGGGTGATTGACCCGCCATCCCATTACTTTCTGCGCTGGTCACGCTATGAGCGCTCCTGGTCGAAAGTCTGTGCGTTACACGGGTTGACCGCCACCCATGGCGGGCGCGAAATCGTGCCCGTTCTGTATGCGATCAGCATCGGTGCCCACATTGATGTGCTGGAGGTGTCCGTGGTGACCGGCCAGTCGATGACCAACTGGAACAAGCAGTCCGAGGCGCTGGCCACCACGTGGCGGGCACAACGGGTCACCTTCACCACACTGGCACCGGGACGCCTACGCGTCAGCGTGATCCGCACCGATGGCCTCGCCGAGCCGGTAGGCCTGCCGACGGCGCACCCCGGGGAGGCAGTGGACCTGGCGGGTCTGCCGGTCGGGGTCACCGAAACCGGGGCGCCGTGGCGGCTTCCGGTGTGGGGCCATCACGTGCTCGTCGCGGGGGCCACCGGGGCGGGCAAAGGATCGGTGTTGTGGTCGCTCATCGCCGCGCTGGGGCCCGAGGTGGCCACCGGCCGGGTCAGGCTGTGTGTGATCGACCCCAAAGGCGGGATGGAGCTGGGCGCGGGCGCACCCATGTTCTCGGCGTTCACCCACGACAACGCCGAGCACACCGTGGCGCTGCTGCGCGCCCTGGTGGCGCTGTTGCAGACCCGGGCCAATCGGCTGCGCGGGCACACTCGCCTGCACATCGCCACCCCGGCCGCCCCGCTGTATGTGGTGGTCATCGATGAAATCGCCGCGCTAACCGCGTATGTGACCGACCGCAAGATCCGCACCGAAATTGAACAGCTATTGGGGCTGCTGCTGTCCCAGGGCCGCGCGGTCGGGATTTCGGTGGTAGCGGCGGTGCAGGACCCGTCCAAAGACACCTTGCCGGTGCGGCAGCTGTTCACCGTCCGCATCGGGCTACGCCTCACTGAAGCATCGCAAACCGCGATGGTCCTGGGACAAGGGGCACGCGACGCCGGGGCCGTATGCGACCAGATCGCCGACACGACCCCCGGAGTCGGCTATGTGATGGTCGACGGCACCGCCCAACCCACCCGGGTGCGGGCCTACCACGTCACCGATGACGACATCACCCGCATGGCCGCCACTTTCCCGGCTTCCCGGGCGGCGGGCACCCAGGGCCCCGGCCCGACTGCGGGCACGGGCGGCGCCAGCGCGCACACCGATGGCAACCGGTCATGACCGCCGGACACATGATGACGGGTGCTGCCAACCTGACCGGCACCGTGGCGACCGGAACGGGTGCGGTGGCACTGCCAGGGGCACCTGCCGATGCCGACTGGGGCGCGGTAGTGGAACAGATGGTGCGCCGCGCCCGCGGTCGTGGCTTTGAATCGTGGTGGCGGCGTGCCGAATCGGTCGGATTCTGTGCCCAACCCATCCAGCTGGTCGGGACCGACACGTTAGGCCGGCAAGGGCTGGTGTGGACGCGGTGTAACAACCGGCGCGCTCAGGTGTGTCCGTCGTGCTCGGACCTGTATGCCCGCGACATCTGGCAGCTCGTGCATGCCGGAGCCGCGGGTGGGCATCACGGTGTCCCGGCTGCGGTGGCTGATCATCCGCAAGTGTTTCTCACCTTGACCGCGCCAAGTTACGGACCGGTACACCGGGCCACAGGCAGCCGTGACGGCGCCCGCCGGGACCGGTGCCGCGACCACCAAGGTCTCAACGGGTACAAGCGGTGTCGGCACGGGAAACCCTTGTGGTGCAGTACCATCCACGACGATGGCGACCACTTGGTGGGCCAACCGTTGTGCGGGGACTGCTATGACTACCGCGGGCACGTGCTGTTCACCTGGCAACTGCCTGAGCTGTGGCGGCGTTTCACCATTGCGCTGCGTCGCCGTGTGCGTACACACCTGCGCGCGGCTGGTGCCAACCCCGACAGTGTGCGGATCAGTTTCGTCAAAGTGGTGGAACTGCAAGCCCGCGCCATCCCTCACATCCACGCCCTGATCCGCCTCGATCCCACCACCGACACCGACACCGACACCGACACCGACACCGACGACGGTCCCCCTTGCTGGCAGTCACCGATGACCGCCGTGGAGCTGGCCGCCCTGATGCACACGGTGGCCCGCACGGTGCGCGTGCCCGCCACCATCGCTGACCACAGCCCTGCCGACAACGCCGTGTCGCCGATGATCGGGTTCGGAACCCAGATCGACGCCCAGCCGATCACCGCATCACGAGCGCGCCGCGACGCACCTGAAAGGGCGGCGGTCGCCGGGCGGCCACTGTCGGCGCGCAGCATCGCGCGATACCTCGCCAAATACGTGACCAAATCGCTGTCCGATTTCGGGATCAGCGCCCGGCGGCTCTCCGTTGCGGCCATCACCGACCTCGACGTGACCGCGCATGTGCACGCCATCCTTACCACCATCTCAGGCCTGGCCGACCACGACGACACCACCATGGGCGGGATCGGGCGGTGGCTGCACACCCTGGGCTACCGCGGACACATCACCACCAAATCCCGCCGCTACTCCACCACCATGGGAGCCCTACGCGCTCACCGCGCTCACTGGACTGCCCGCCACCCCCACGCCAACCAGACAGCGCCCCAGCATGATTGGGCCACGGACTCCATCACCGCCGATCCCGGTGCGCACGCCGGTAGCGACCTGTCGTGGGCATTCGATCGTGGCGGGCTGAGTACACTCGGGGATCGCACCCTGGTCACCAGCGCCGCACTGGCCCGCATCCAGCGCCGACACAGCGCCCGCGACGGACAACACCTCACACTCAGCCACTCGCTGGGCCCTGATGGCTAACCCGTCCGTATCGACCTACCGCGGTGCCAGACCCTACAGTCGCGACGAATTCACTGACTGGCTCACCCAGTCCTGTCAACGCCAGAACGTCGCGGTCACGATCACCGACCCCGCCACCCTGGCAGCGGTCGCCGTGCACCTGGGAAACTGGCCGCCCGCCAGGACCCAACAGCGTGCCCCCAACAGGCGTCGACAACGATCACCAGCCCGCCACGACGGCGAGCCCGTGTCGCAACCGGAGTTGACAGCGATTGCCTAGCATGGCCCGAGGCCGCCTTGGCACAGCGAGTGCGTACATGGATACACGAACGGACCGCACCACGCACCGACGATCACGCGCCCACGCCGCCGCTGAACGATGCACTGGTGATCGCTGCGTGGGCGTCGACAATCTGATTGGCGTTGGCGCATGGCGGCCCAATGCGATCCTGGATCTGCCGCTGAGGGGCCTACGCGCAGATGAACAACGTCACTAGCGATATTGGGTTGGGCAGTCTTAACGCGGTTTGCGCGGCTCACCCACAACTCCTTCCAGGGTCTTCGAGGTAGGTATGGGAGTCTTACGGGTGTGGTGAGTGATATGACGTCTGCATCAGTTGTCGCACGTGCGCAGGCGTTTCCTCGGATTCGTTACATGGGGTCGAAGTACCGTCTCTTGCCCCATTTGGAGCGCGTCTTCGCCGAGCTTGGCGGTACGACTGCTGTCGACGCGTTCTCCGGCTCGGGAGTGGTGTCGTACTTGCTCAAGGCGCAGGGTTACCAGGTCACGTCCAACGACTTCTTGACCTTCCCTACGGTGATCGCCCGAGCGTCGGTGGCCAATTCTTCGGTGCACCTGGAAACTGAGCTGGTCGATGAGATCTGTGGGCCTGCGGCTGATGATCGCGACTTCATCCAACGGCGATTCGAAGGCTTGTACTTCACAGCGGAGGATCGTCAATTCTTGGATTCGGCGTGGTCACACATCGATCGGCTGAGCGGCTACCGGCGCGATCTGGCGATCTCTGCTCTGGTGTTGTCGGCCGCACGTAAGCAGCCCCGCGGGGTGTTCACCTTTACTGATTCGACGCTCTATGCCGATGGCCGCCGCGATTTGCGTATCTCTTTGCGTGAGCACTTTCGTGAGCGCGTGGCTGACTACAACCGCATCGTGTTCAGCAATGGTCTGCGCAGCAGTGCACGCTGCGGGGACGTCTTTGATATCCCGGAGACAGCACCAGACTTGGTGTATCTAGACCCGCCGTACGCGCCGCCGCGCGATGACAACGACTACATCAAGCGGTACCACTTTCTTGAGGGGCTCAGCGTGTACTGGCGCGGGGTCACCATCATGGAGAACACCAAGACCAAGAAGTTGGAGAAGCGTTTCACGCCGTTTGCCTATAAGAGGACTATCGAGGACGCGCTGAGCCGGACGTTCGAGCATTTCAGCGACGCCGGCGCGATCGTTCTGTCGTACTCGTCGAACGCGATTCCCGACGCCACACGGATCCTCGATTTGCTCGGCAAGGTCAAACCTCACGTGGAAACCATCGCCATCGACCACAAGTACAGCTTCGGCACTCACGCCGCGGCAACCCGCCGCGATGTGAGCGAATACCTGTTCATCGGGCGAGACGAGTGAGCACACCAGTTTCCTTCGAGCAGTACCTCGATGCGCTAGGTGCCATGACCCCGCACGTCGACCCGACTACGCCGACACCGCAGACGCAGGGCATTCGTGCCGCGGTCGAGAGCCTTCAGGCCATCACCCCCGTCACTGGCCAGTCCCTGGCACAGTGGGCGAACGAGCATCCGCGGTGGGCGCAAGTGCTGGGCCTGGTGGTGGGACTGTCGCAGGAGAAGCTGCTTATGGCGCTCAAGGACGGGTTGGGCACCAGCGGCGCGATCACGTTGGCCCGCGACAAGCCTGATGAGTTGATCGCGTTCCTCACGGACAGATTTGACGTCATCGAGATGCTCAATAAGCAAGCCGGTCGCAACTACGGCTTGGCCGATGTTCTGATTGCCCGCGCGGGAACCCGGGTGACGGCCACCAGGGCCACCGCTGCTGGCCGCTCGATCGAGGACATGATCGAAGACATCGCGAATGAACTTAAGCTACCGTACGCGACAAGAACACGTTTTGTGGGCCGCGGCGACCAGACCGGCCCTGCGGACTTGGTCATCCCCGACTCCGCCCACGCTGTCATCATGGTGGCTGCCAAAGGATTTGACTCGACTGGAAGCAAGCTGACCGCGGCCTACGAAGAGATCGCAAAAATGGCCGCTGTACGCAAACCAACGCAGTTCGTCATGGCCGTTGTGGATGGCATTGGCTGGAAGTCACGCAAGGCCGACCTCCGCCGCATCCATGACCTCTGGACCACCAACGACATCGACGGCCTCTACACCGTCTCTGCGCTGGACCAGTTCCGCACCGACCTGGAGAACGCAGCCCGCCTGCGCGGTCTGATCTGATCACAAGTTGAGGCGGCGTCGCGTTCTTCGCACGCTGCTACAAGTAATCAGCGCACGGCGACGCGTCGTCTTCGACACTGGCTTGAGCGCGGTCACTAACCCGCACGCCGAAGGGGCAACCATGGACAGAGCTGATCTCACGGCCGATGCCGCCGAATACCTGCGGATCGGCATCGAGCCGGTGACCGCAGACAATCCTCTCAGTGATGAGGAGGCGCAGACGGTTCCTGAGTGGTGGTCGCAACTTGCCGAACTGGACGCCGCCCAATCGACGGAACTGATTCTCGCGCAATGGGACCCAGCGCTTCCAGGCCTTCTTCCTCGCTTCGGGCAGTCCCTAACGGACTATGGCCACAGCTCGCTCTCGCGGATCGTATCGGAGAGCTATCACGGGATCGCCGTCATGTACGTCTTCACCGTGCCCGATGAGGACCCGATCTACCTGTTCGGCTACCCGCCCACCACGACGCCTCCTGCCCTGGTTGCCGAGCTACCGGACTCGGTCCAGACCTTCTACACCAAAATCCATGATGGTCTTCTCGATCACATCGAGGGCGAACCAGCAGGACTGTACCGATCACGCCGCCTCATTGACTGGCAGTCCTTGATCGGGGATAGCGTGCTCAAATACATTGCAAACCCACCGGCAAATCCGCCTCTAGCGCGCAACCTGATCATGTTCTACACGGACGGTGCCGGCGGGTTTATTTTCATCAATAAGGACCAGCAAGACAACGCCGTATGGACCGCTGGAGCTGGATTGTTGAGCGATCTGTCATGGGGAAAGATGACGCTCTGGGACGTGGTGGACGACTGGATCACCTTGTTCGTCAGCGCCGACGATGACGATGACGCCTAACCTCAACCCCCGTGGGGCACGTGAGGTTTTCTGCACGGGGCCGATGGGTTTCTCGATAGCGATCGCCGAACAGACAACGGCAATGCCTGCGGTGTTGGTTGGCGGCGTCCGTGCCGGTCAGTGTCGGTGAGGTCGTGGTTGGGCGGCGGTGGCACGTTTGGCGGCGAGAGCTTGGGGGCTGCGGTCTAGGCGGGTAAACCACAAAAAGCCATCATGAAATGAGGCGCACAGCGACTCGGCTCCTGGCCATACACTCGCCCAAACATCAACCCGAGCGCAATATCCCGTCAGGTGGAGGTTAGATCGATGACTGACAACGAGATGCTGCTCGACGTCGAGGTGTTCCCATGGGGCAGTTATGTGAGCATCGAGGATCTTGAGACCCTCGATCAGGCAGGCGTCCCTGAGGGGGCTAAGACCGATACCTGGTGTTGGGCCACGGCGCATGCGATCGATGTGTACACCTTGAGCCCGGATGAATCCGATGATGCCGAGCGGCTCGTTCGCATTCGGGTCTACCGGGGAACGAACTCTACGGGTCTTGGCGAACAAGTCTTCGATGGGGAGCTGGAACTTACCACCGGAATACTCGCTGTCGGCTCAGATCTGGGCGCGCCTCCTGAGGAACAACAACTGAACCTCGGCCCAGGTGTCGTCCACCTTCAGATCTTCACTCAAAAGCTTGTCCAGACCGCCAAGACAGGTCAACCAGATGAGTACCCGATCTCCGGACCCACCGACATCAACGTACTCATACCGCCGACGTGACCACAGAGGCGGAACGGCTGCGGCTGCGGTCCACTCTGGACCGCAAGATCCTCAATCCTCAGAGGCATCCCGTGTTCGTTTCCCGTGTCTCGTTTGTAAAGAAGTTGGACGGCTCATTTCTTGTGTCGTTTGGTGGCCGTTGTGGTTGTTGCTCGATCGAGGGGCCGGGGCGGTGGGTCGAGGTTCGTCGGGCTAGTGCATGAAATGTTGCTTGACGTGCGGTGATGACGGCTGAGTCAGGTAAATGCGTCTTGTGTTCCCGCTGCTTATGGCTCTGCTTTCTGGGTTGGCATCCGCTGACGATCGCACCGCCAATCGGCAGGGATGTGTTGCTGTGGGCTAGATCACCGCCTGGCTGGCGTTCGGTTTTGGGGTTGGTTCCCGACTACACCTTGCAGATGCCCGTCGTAGCTGGCGGGCGGTGGTTGTCGATGTAGGGGGTTGGGGTCGTGGGGGATTTTCTGCCGGGTGACCGGTCGTGGTGGAGTGTCGCTCGGTGGTGGCAGGTCAGCTTCGCGTTGATCGTCACGGTGGCGCTCACCGTGGGCGGGGTGCACTGGCTTTCTGACCGTGACCGGCCCGGTGCCGGTGCGGGGTCGGTGTCGCTGGCTCAAGGATTCGCCGATGCCGCGTTGGCCGCATTCAGTGGATCCACGACGGTGGCCGTTGCGGCCGAGCCTGCGCTGAGCCCGGGGCAGCGTGCGGCGGGCTTGCCGACCGACCCTGTTGCCGGGTTGACCTCGAACACTGCGGCAGGGCCGGTGCAGGTGGTGCTCCCGGGTGGTTTGGGTGCTGCCCAGCACACCTCCGGTGGGCAGGTGGTCTACCCCGATACCGGTGCCGGGTTCGACATGCTGGCCGAGAACACCGCCACCGGGACCCGCACGGTGGCCCGCATCAACACCGCTGCTGGGGTGCGGATGGTCACCACCTTCGTGCGCACCCCCGCCGATACGGTGATGCTGGCCCACACCAACGGCTACTTGACCATCAACCGGGCCACCCCGACCGCCGAGACCGTCGGCATGTTCGCCCCGGCGGAAACCCGTGACGCCACAGGTCGTTTGGTGCCTGCATCGTATGTGGTCAAGAAGGTCGCGCCGCAGTTGTATGCCCTGGCCGAGGTGATCGATCCCCGCCCCGACACCGCATGGCCGGTCTATGTGGACCCGCCGCTGCATGTGGGTGGTGTGGGTGGGGCACCGCTGCCGACCGGATTGTTCGATTCGATCACCTCCACCATCAGCAGCGCTGCCAGCGCAGTAGGGGATGCGGTCACTACCGCCGCCTCGGCCACGGTGGCCGGTGCCACCGCGGTCGGGACGTTCGTGAAGAACAACCCCTTGCAATCCGCGGTCCTGGTCGGCGGGGTCGCTCTCGCACTGACCGGGGTCGGCGGGCCGGCTGGGGCGGCGATGATCGCCAGCTCCGCGGTCAACCTCGCCTCAGCAGGGGTCGACATCGCCGCCGCGGCGATGCCCGACAACCAAGCCCTGGGTACCTGGTCCACGGTACTGGGGGTGGCGTCGATGGTCACCCCACAAGGCGCGGCGAAGGCCGCGGTCAAAGAGGTCGCCGAAAAGGCCACCGAAGAACTGGCCACCCACGCCGATGACCTCGCCAACACCGCCAGAAAGGTCATCGACACCGCCACCGAGGCCCCCACCCCGCCCACGCAACTGGCCAACGACATCGCTGGGGCACCGGCCGCAGCCAAACCACCCCTGCCCGGCGTCGACACCCCCAAAGCACCGAACGCGCCACCGGGGCCTGATCTCCCGGTTCCAGGTGTCGCGCCCAAGCCCACGGGCGGAACGATTTCACCGAAAGTGAAAGATCTTGTCACCGAGGATCGAGTGGCGCGCAACCCCGACAGGAATCTTTACTGTGAGAACCCGGCGTGTGGGCAGCGGGTGTATCGCCAGGAGGGCACATTGGAGACGGGGGACAAGATCCCGCCCAACCGTGCCCAGTTCGATCACGATCAGACTCCAAAGTCTGCCGGCGGTACCGGCGGCAAGAATGGCGAAGACACCAAAATCCTCTGCATCGGCTGTAACGGCCCGGCCGGAAAAAGTGCGAAGACGCCCGAAGAATGGGCAGCTGCCCAGGAGGAAGCCGGGAGAAGATCAACGCGGAACATCCAAAGATTCATTCGGGAGAATGGTGGTGAGCCAGCTGATGGTGTGATCCGCTCGCCGAACATCCGACCTCAAGCTGCCGAGCGGAACGAGCAAGCGCAACAACAAGCTCGGTCACGCGCCGACCAACACCGTGACAACGCGATCGATCAGGCTAGGCAGTCAAACGGCGACGGCACCACATCACACGCCGGAGACAACGCAAGCGGCAAGAAGAGCGGGCAGAAGAAGAAGCCTAAGAAGAAAAAGAGCAAGGTCAACCACCCGCGCCCGAAGTAAGTACGTGTAAGAAGAAATCCGTGCGAACTCAGGGCTAGAGGTAGGGCCCCACATGACTTTGTCCCCCGTGGCGCGCGATGCCGTCCCCGACCGACCTTGAAAGTCTCACACAGTGCAAATCGAGAACCCGAACGCATTCCGCAGCGTCGCTTCGCCGTTGACACCCGACATGCTGGCGCCGCTCCCAGCGGAGTCACCTGGAGTTTCGTTCGAGGAACCTCTAACTGATGCTGACTTTCAAACTCTCTCCGACTTCATCGCGGATTACCCGGACAAGAAGTTGTTCGCCATGCAGCTGGGACCTGCGAGTTGGAGCGAGGAGCCGTCAGTGGAACGCGAGATCACGGATCTGGAATTTCTCCGGTTCTTTCCGAAGCTGAAACGGTTCACATGCGACATGTTCTACCTGAAATCACTAGATGGACTGCGCCATCTCGACGCATGTACCGAGCTCCGAATCTACAAATCGCCCACGCGGATGTCTGTGCAGGTGGTCGGTGAGTTGGACAAGCTGGAATACCTGATGCTAGACGGGCAGACTCGGGACCTGAGCGCTCTCGAGTCGTTGCCGAATCTCACTACATTGAGCCTGGGCTCCGCCCGAAAACTGCCAGGCTTGGACTTCCTTCCCCGCAGCCTGCGTTCGTTCACGATGAACCTCGGCAGCATCACCGATATCAGTGCCGTTGCCGACACCGCGCTGGAAACGTTGGCGTTTTTCAAAGTTAGTGGACTCGCCGACCTCAGTCCGATATCGCACCTCACCTCGCTGCGTGCACTTCGGCTGTACCACCTCAAGGAAGTCGCTAGTTTGCCCAACATGTCAGAGTTGACCGAGCTCACCGAACTCGTCATAGACGACCTCAAACAGCTCTCCGACACCCGTCCGGTCTTGACGGCCCCCAACCTGACCGAGCTCACAGTCACCAACCTGGCCAACATCGATCCACAAGCTTGGGAAGACACTTGGAAGACCTGGATCGCTCAAGGTCGACGCCCCTTCTGGGATCAGTAACCCTAAGCGTCTTAGCGCGGTGTCTCGTTTGGTAAAAGAAGTGAGACAGACCACCGGCGACCAGTCCCTCGGTCGTTGTCCCAGGCCGGGGTGACTTAGGAGCGTCTCGCTTCTAGTCTCACAGCGATTGTCCCGAATCTCCGACGCCGGTGGGCAATGAGTCGGCACGTGGCGCAGGCAGTGCCGTGATTTGGTCGTTCCTGCTCATTCTGGTTGCGGGAAACGGGCATGGTGACGGACAATCATCTGCATTGCCGTCAGTGCTTGATGACCTCGAGCAACTCCGCGCGTTGGAACACAGACTGCTCAGCCAGTTCTTCGACGTCCGCAGTCCTTTGGAGAGGTTGGTCCGCCTGAATCAGTCCTAGACCCGCCAGTGAGGTTGGACGCGATTGATGTCGAGGCTGCGTGAACCCGGTGTACCCGGCGCGATCACGGAGTGGTCGAGCACTGATTTGATGATGGCTTGCTGGCGGTCGATACCCAAGTTTTCCCATTGGTGGCGCAGCAGATGCCCCGTCCCTGCCAGTTCGCTGGCGGCATTGCTGTCGGTGGCGGCGGCGATATCGCGGCGGGTCTGATTGATCCGGGTGGTGATAGGGTCGCGTGCGGCGATCCATTCCCTCGCGGTCACCGTTCCGGCGGCGTATAGGGCTGCCAACTCATCCAATCGTGTGGTGTCGGTGTCGAGTTGGGCTGATAACGCCGCGACGTCAGTATCCAAAGTGGCTTTGCCCGCGAGCACATCGGCAAGATGCGGTGAGTCAAGGCGGGTCAGCACCGCCTCGGTGAGCAGGTGTTCGACGGGTTCGGCGACGACGGTCAATCGCCCGCACCCACCATGGTCTGGCCCGCTCAAACAGACATAGCGGCGGACCCGGTTATCCGGATTACGTTGGCGGGCTTGGGAAAATAGCCGATTGCCGCACCGACCACAGCGCAACATGCCAGACAACAGATAGGTGCGCGGCGCGCGGGTCTTGGTCAGTGAGCGGGTGGCCATGCGGGCAAGAATTCGGTCGCGTTCGGCCGGGGTGATGATCGCAGGCCATGCCGCAGGCCCGATCACTTCGCCGTGATGTTCGCGCAACCCGGCGATCCGCCCAGAAGTCAAGATTTGACGCACTGCCGAGGTCTGCCAGGATGTCGCCACCGCCGGGGCGACACCAGTGTCGTCCAGCCAAATCGTCAACGACCGAATCGATGCCCCGGCCAGGTACCGATCGACCATCTCGCGAACGACCTTGGCTTCGGCATCGCGCAGGGTAGTCTTGTCGCCCTCATAGCCGAACGGGCGCACCGAGCCGTGCGGCAATCCCTGCTCGGCGTTCTGCAACATCTTGCGACGGATACGCGCTGATTTGCGCCCCGACTCTTTGGCGGCGAACGCCGCGAAGATCCGGGCCATGAACAACCCATCGTCGTTACCCAGATCGATATCGGCGGTCACCGTCGCTACCTGCGACACCCCGGCCCGTTCACAAAGCGTGACGAAGTCCTCCAATTCAGCGGGGCGCCGATGCAGTCTGTCCAAGTTATAGACGATCACCGCATCCCGGGCGCCGGAGGCCAGATCAGCCAGCATGCGTTCATACTCGCGGCGACGTTTACCCGAAAACGCCGACACATCGTTGTCCACGTACTCATCCCCGACTGGCCACCCCCGATCGGCGGCCAGCCTGCGGCAATCCTCCAACTGACGAGCCACTCCCAACCCGGTGCCCTCTACATCAGCAGAAATTCGGGCATAGATCGCCGCCGAACATACCCCGACCCGCTGACCAGCGCTTTTCCTCGATGCCATGAGGGTAGTTTACTAGCATCTAAGCTTTGACGGGTGCGTCGGACCACCCGGCCACGGCACGGTGTGGTCGACATCGCAGTATTCGGCGCGCACGGCGCAGCCGGGGAACCGACAGGTCAGGTCACGGGTCCGGACGAACTGCGCCAACGCGGTGGAGGGCCGGTAGCCGGGTTCGGCCTCGGGTGCCGGGACGGGGATGTCCTTGACCGCGGCGCCCGCGCGCACCAGAGCCGTGACCTGATCGGCGGGGAGTACGCCATGCCCGGGCAGGTATCCCGGGGCGTGCGGATCGGCGGTGAGGGTGGCCGGGGTAGCGATCACGTGGATCACGAATCGGCCCGCGGTGGCGGGGCGGCCGGGGTCGGCGGCCGGGCAGTCGTCATTGCCGCATTCGCACGCCAGCGCGGTGCCCAGCCCGATCGCGAGGATCGCATCGGAGCGGCGTTGGTGTTTGGTGCGAGGGTCATCGGCACAGACGCTGTCGGCCATCGTGTCGAGCAGGGTGTCGAACGCGGCACCTGCGGCGGCCTCGACGCGGGCCCAGACATCGGACATGCCGCCCGGCGCGGGCGCCACATCGACGCGCCGCTTATCCCGCACCGGGCCCGGAGTGCGGACTCCTGCAGGATCGCTGCGGGCAACGACCTCGTCGATGCGCTGCTCCTGCACCGGCCCCGACAGTCGCATCCATTCGAGCAGCTTGGCGGCGATCTGGCTGTCGATCACGGCCAACCGGTCCGGATCGTCGACCAGGTCGGTGCGGTTGATCACCGTGGTGACCAACCGGTAGTCCAGCTCCCCGGACAGATAGACCGTCGCCACGGCCGGTAACCGGTCGCGGAGCGCGATTGCCACCCTGAGCTGGGCATCCGCCCGGGATCGGGAGATCCCCAACCCGACCGCCACCTCGGCGGCGAGGCCGGCGTACCCGTCGATCGCCCAGTTCAGCCGCTCCACGTCCGCACCTGGGGCGCGGATCTCATAGAGATCGGCGATCGCCTCCAGCCGTCGCGCTCCCGCGGCGTTCTCCGCGCGCACGGCCGCCGTCATCCGGTCCAGTGCTTCCCCCGCTGCGGATCGCTCCAACAATGCTTCGAACATGTGTTCTACATTAGTTAGGGGGTATGACAACCGGCCGGCACCGAGGTGGCCGGCCTCGACGCTTAGGGAGGCTAGAAATTAGCCCCACTCACCGTCGAGGCAACCCCCTCAGCCCGTCGCGACCCGGGGTGCCTTGTCCACGACCGCGGTATCGAGAACCAGCTCCGCCACCCGGTTCCGATGCGCTTCGGCACTGCCGAGCAACGCGGCGTCGGTGACGGCCCGCTTGAAGTACAGGTGCGCCTGGTGTTCCCAGGTGAACCCGATACCGCCGTGCACCTGGATGGTGTCGGTGGCGATGCGGGCGAGCGTCGCCGACGCCAGGGCCTGGGCGATGCTGACTGCCAGCGCGGGGTCATCGGATCCGTCGGTCAACGCCCACACCGCGTGATAGGTGGCCGAGCGGGCATGTTCGAGGTCGACGAGACCTTCCGCGAGGCGGTGCTTCACCGCCTGGAACGAGCCGATCGGCCGGCCGAACTGCAGCCGGGATTTGGCGTACTCGACCGAGAGGTCGAGCAGATGCTGCGCGGCGCCGACCTGCTCGGCGGCCAGCAGCGCCGACCCGGCCTGCAGGGCGTGCGTGATGACGCGCGGTGCGGTGTCCGGTCCCGCGATCAGCCGGGCCGGCGCATCGGTGAGGGTGACGGTCGCCTGCGGCCGGGTGAGATCGAGCGTGATCAGCGGTTCGCGATGGACGCCATCGGCGGCCACGGCATACAACGCCACACCCTCCGAACCCGTTGCCGCGACCAGCAGTTCGTCGGCGTCGCCATCGACCACCCGGTCGATGCGGCCGGTCAGGGTGTCGGTCCCGGTGACCGTGACAGCGTCGGGATCGAAGGCGCCGGCGCGGTCGCCGACGGCGAAGGCCGCCGTGCGGGTACCTTCCACCAGCGCACCGAGCAATTCGTCGCGGGCCGCGCCGGGTTCGGCGGCCACCAGTGCGGGGATGGCCAGGTACACGGTGCCGAAGAACGGACCGGTCGCGAGTGTGGCGCCCAGTTCCTCCACCGCGATCGCCTGATCGACAAGGGTGCCGCCGGCTCCACCGTCGGATTCGGGCACCGAAAGGCCGAGCACCCCCAACTCGGACCCGAGGCGCTGCCAGGCCTTCCGGTCGAACCGCGGTTCGGATTCCATCTGGGTACGGGCGGCCTGCTCGCCGAAGTTGTCGGCACTGAATTTTCGTACGGCAGCACGCAATTGGATCTGTTCGGAACTGAACTCGAACTCAGCCACGGGGGATCTCCTTCCAGGGCATGCCGGCATCGGCCCGCAGATCACCGGGCAGGCCGAGGATCTGCTCGGCCAGGATGTTGCGCATCACCTCGGACGTCCCGCCCTCGATGGTGTTGGCTTTACTGCGCAGGAACCGCTGCTGGACGGGCCCGCGCCAATCCTCGGGATCGTCGCTGTCGTGCAGTCCGTAGCCGTGGTACAGGATCCCTTCGGCGCCAAGCAGATCCATGCACCATTGATAGATGTGCTGATTCAGTTCGGCACCCACCAGTTTGCCGATGGACCCCTCCGGACCGGGGCCGCCGACGGTCGCGGTGGCCCGCGAGCGCTGCGCGGTCAGCCGCTGCGCTTCGGAGCGCAACCACAGCTGGGTCAGCCGGTCCCGCAGTACCGGCGTGCGCAGATCGGGTCGCGTCGCCCACAACGCAACGGCGTCGGCGATGGTGCCCGCGCCGCGCCGGCTCCCGCTGCCACCGAGGGCGCTGCGCTCGTTCATCAGCGTCGTCATCGCCACGTTCCAGCCGTTACCCACGTCGCCGAGCCGGTGGGCATCGGGGATCCGGGCGTCGGTGAGGTAGACCTCGTTGAACTCGGCCTGGCCCGTCAGCTGGCGCAGCGGCCGTGTCTCGACGCCCGGCCCGTGCATGTCCAGCACGAAGTAGGTGAGCCCTTTGTGTTTGGCCACATCGGGATTCGACCGGGCCAGCAGCAGACCCCACCTGGCCCGGTGCGCCAGCGACGTCCACACCTTCTGACCGTTGACCACCCATTCGTCACCGTCGAGGACGGCGGAGGTGGCCAGGCCGGCCAGATCGGATCCGGCGCCGGGCTCGGAGAACAGCTGACACCAGATGTCCTCGGTCGCCGCCAATGGCCGCAACCACGACCGCTTCAGCTCCTCGGACTGCGCATGCTCGCGGATGGTGGGCGCGGCCATGCCGTAGCCCATGGGATTCAGGCTCAGCGGTATCGGTCCGCCCGCGCCCTGCAGGATGCCGTCGGCGACGGCCTGCAACCCGCGCGACACCCCGAGGCCGCCGAGGCCCTCCGGGAAGTGCACCCAGGACAGGCCGGCGTCGTAGCAGGCGGTGAGGTACTCCGGAATCGGGACCTGAGTCGGATCGTGTTCGGCGATGACCCGGCGGGCCAGTTCGGCGACCCGGTCCGCATCGGCTTTCGCGCTCATCACCTCACCATAGGCAGGCGTGACGGCCGTCACTTATGCGGGTCGCGCACGCTGGGGCAGGATGAGGCCATGCAGGTCACCTCAAGCGCAACCGTCGCCACGCCCATCGACACGGTGTGGGCCACCCTGACCGATCACGTGGGAATGGAGTCCTGGGCGCCGGGCATCAAGGTCAGCCTGGGCCGGCCGGGCACCCCGGAGGCCAACGGTGTGGGCGCCGTCCGTCAGATCAAGACCCCCGGGCCGGGGCCGGATATCGTCGAGGAAGTCACCACTTTCGACGCACCGCACGTGTTCGGCTACAAGGCGCTGTCGGGCACGCCGTTCCCCGGCTACACCGGCGAGGTGCGGCTTACACCGTCGGGTACGGGCACGCGGATCGACTACACCATCGGCTCCACGGCGTCATTCCCGCTCGTGAAGATCCCGCTGGCGGGGATCGGGCAGGTGCTGCTGCGGCTGCTGGTGCGGGCCGCCGCTAAGGCCTGACCGGGAACTCGCGGTTGATGCTGTCCAGCAGTGCTGGATAGCGTTTGGCTTCGGGGTGACCGCTGGGTTTTCCACTGCTCACGACGGCCACCGACAGGGCGCGGTCCGGGTCGGCCCATACCGCGATATCGGTCAGCCCGGTGTGCCCGAACGCCCCCGCCGCGTCCCGCCCGAAGGGGCCGAATCGCTTGGACCCGAGCATGTAGCCGGTACCCCAACGCATCGGCGCCCCGCCGACCGCGAGATCGGGGCGCAGGCGGCGCGCTTGTCGGGTCGCGCCCTGGAGTGTCTCCGGGGCCAGCACGCGCACCCCGTCGAGTTCGCCACCGCGGCGCAGGATCTCGGCGAACCGGGACAGTTCGTCGGCGGTGGAGACGGTGTTCGACGACGGGACGACGCCGGTGAGGAACTCGGGAGTGTTCGAGAGCGGGATGATCTGCTGCGGCGTTCCGCCGATCGCGAGCTTGAATGCCTTGGCGATCGGTGCGGGAAGCGGCTTGCCGGTCACATGGCTCGGCGCCACCAGCGCAACATCGTGGGCGGCCACACCGTAATTGGTCCACCTGAAACGCAGCGGCGCCAGGATCTCGTCGTGCAGGATGTCGCGGATGCTGCGTCCGGTGGCCGCCGAGATGATCTCGCGCATCAGCGGACCCCACGTCAAGCCGTGGTAGATGTGCACCAGGCCGGGCCGGTAGACGGGCTTCATCTGGCTCAGCATCTCGCGGGCATACGCACTGTCGTCCATCCGCCGCAGATCCGGTTTCGGCCCGGTGGCGAACGGGATTCCGGCGCTGTGGGTGAGGACGTGCCGGATGGTGGTGCGGTCCTTGCCATGGCTGGTGTAGCCGGGCAGGTAGTCGCACACCCGGTCCTCCAGCGCGAAGCTGCCCCGTTCGACGAGCATGTGTGCGACGGTGACGGTGATCGCCTTGGCGGCCGAATAGACGCAGAACGGGGTATCGGTGCGGACCGGAATTCGTTCGGCGTCAACGGGATCGGCCGGGCCGTTACCCCAGGCGTGGCCGATGGCGCGGTTGAGCACCACCTTGCCCCGGTGCCGCACGCACACCTGGATGGCCGGCTGCATCCCGGCCTGATACCAGTACCTGGCGTTGTCCCAGATGCGTTCCACCGCTTGGGAATCGATATCGCTGTGGTCCTCGGGCGCGCGATCGGTGATCTCTTCCAGGTCACTGGACACCCGGATCCGGCCTTCGGGTTTCATCGTCGTGCTCATGACTGCCTCCGCAGAGTTGCCGACAGATGGTGCTGCAGTGGTTGGCCCACCGCACCCATCTGCACCGTGTAGGTCAATTCGTCACCGTGGCACCGGAACGAACGGGCCAGCGCGGTCACCTCTTTGGCCGATGCGGAGCGGCCGATGGTCGTCGCGGTGACGTCGATTCGCAGCGGGTGCGTGGCGAGCGTGCCTTCCAGGACCTCCACGATGCCGGTCGGATGCGCCAGCAGAAACTCCACCCGGCCCGGCTCGGGTACGCGGACATAGCCGGATTCGACGTGCAGGGGCCGGCCGTCATCGGCGGCCTTGGTGCGCTGCGAGTAGGACAGGAACGGTTTGCCGATATGGCCGAACGTCACGGTCTCCAGATACGTGAACGGCGCGATGGTGGGGTATTCACCCGCCCCGGGGCCGACCCAGGTGCCGAGCAGCGGAGCCAGAACAGCGATATCGGGGTGAAGGTCGGGCACGCTTGCCAGCCTACGGCGTGGTGTTCTAATGCCTGGGTGAACACCGACAACGCAGCCCTGGTGGGCGACGTGGCACGCCCTCACCCCGCTCGCCTGTCCAAGGCGCTCTACCCCGTGACCGGTCTGGCGATCGCGAGATACGGAGACATGGACGCGAACGGACACCTGAACAACCTGGCGCTCGAGGCGCTGCACGAAAGCGCACGAGCCGAGTTCAACGCGCGCATCTTTCCTGGCATCTATCAGCCCGAGGCGCGCACTGTCCGGCTGGTGACGGCCACCAACGTGGTGCACTTCCTGTCGGAGGTGCACTGGCCGGTGACCATCGACACCGGCCTCGGCATCGGGCGTATCGGCAGGACGTCGTTCGTATCGTCCACCGCGTTGTTCGTCGGTGAGAACTGTGTCGGCCTGTGCGACACCGTGTTGGTGCTGCTAGGCGACGACGGCCCGACCCCGATCCCCGAACAGACTCGAGAGCAATTGGGGACGTACCTGTTTCGCTGACCCGACTACAGTGCGGCGTCGGCCACGTCCAGAGCGTTGTCCAGGATCGCCAGACCCTCGCGCACCTCGTCCTCGGAGACGTTGCACGGCGGCACGACGTGGATGCGGTTGAAGTTCGCGAACGGCAGCAGGCCACCGGCCTTGCAGGCCGCGATCACGGCATTCATCGCCGGGCTGGAACCCCCGTAGGGCGCCAGCGGCTCGCGGGTCTGCTGGTCGGCGACCAATTCGACGGCCCAGAACACCCCGGCGCCCCGCACCTCACCGACGCTGCGGTGCTTGGCGGCGAGCTCGGCCAGGCCGGGGCCGATGACCTCGGCGCCGATTCGGGCCGCGTTCTCGACCATGCCCTCGTCGGCCATCGCGTTGATGGTCGCCACGGCCGCCGCGGTGGCCAGCGGATGACCCGAGTAGGTCAACCCACCCGGGTAGGGCCGATGTGCGAACGTCTCGTAGATGGCTGGGCTGATCGCCACACCACCGAGCGGGACGTAACCGGAGTTGACCCCCTTGGCGAAGGTCAGCAAGTCCGGCACCACGTCGAAGTGGTTGATGGAGAACCACTTTCCGCTGCGCCCGAAGCCGGCCATCACCTCGTCGGCGATGAACACGATGCCGTGGCGGTCGCAGAGCTTGCGCACCCCGGCGATGTATCCCGGCGGGGGCACCATGATGCCCGCGGTACCCGGGATCGACTCCAGGATGATCGCGGCGATGGTGGACGGGCCCTCCAGTGCGATCAGCTGTTCCAGATAGGCCAGCGCCCGCTGTGACTCCTCGGCCTCGGTGGTGGCATGGAACTGCGAGCGGTACAGGAACGGGCCGAAGAAGTGCACCACCCCGGCGTTGCCGTGGTCATTGGGCCAGCGGCGCGGATCGCCGGTGAGGTTGATCGCCGTCTCCGTGCCGCCGTGATAGGCGCGGTACCGGGAGAGCACCTTGTAGCGGCCGGTGTGCAACCGGGCCATCCGCACCGCATGCTCGACGGCGTCGGCTCCACCGTTGGTGAAGAAGATCTTGTCGAGCTCACCGGGGGTGCGCTCGGCGATCAGCCGGGCCGCCTCCGAGCGGGCCGCGTTGGCGTGCTGCGGTGCGACCGTACAGAGCTTGGCGGCCTGTTCGGCAATGGCGGCAACCACTTTCGGATGCTGATGGCCGATGTTGGTGTTCACCAGCTGGCTGGAGAAGTCCAGCAGCCGGTTGCCCTCGCCGTCCCAGACGTAGGACCCCTGCGACGCGGTGATCGTCATCGGGGCGATCTCGGCCTGGGCCGACCAGGAGTGGAACACATGCTTGCGGTCCAGCTCGTAAGCACGGGCGGCTTCGGCGCGGGCGTCCTCGACGGTGAGCCCATTGGGCAGCGCGGCGGTCTCTTCGGTGACAGTCATGGTTTCGATTTTCTCACTTGCCCGGTCGATTAGTTGGTGGGGAAGCCGAGGTTGATGCCCCCGTGCGACGGATCGAGCCAGCGGCTGGTGATGGCCTTGGCGCGGGTGAAGAAGTTGACGCCCTCGGTGCCGTGGGCGTGGCTGTCGCCGAACAGCGAGGCCTTCCAGCCGCCGAAGCTGTAGTAGGCCATGGGCACCGGGATGGGGACGTTGATGCCGACCATGCCCACCTCGACCTCGTTCTGGAAGCGCCGGGCGGCGCCGCCGTCGTTGGTGAAGATGGCGGTGCCGTTGCCGTAGGGGTTGCTGTTGATGAGTTCGAGGGCCTGGTCGTAGCTCTCGACGCGCAGCACCGACAGCACGGGGCCGAAGATCTCGTCGGTGTAGACGCTCATGTCGGGGGTGACGTTGTCGAGCAGGGTGGGACCCAGCCAGAAACCGTCCGCGGCGCCGTCAGCGGTGACGGTGCGGCCGTCGACGACGACCTTGGCGCCGTCGGCTTCACCAGCGTCGATGTAGGCGGCCACCTTGTCGCGGTGGGCCTTGGTGACCAGCGGACCCATATCGGAATCCTTGGTGCCGTCGCCGATCTTGAGGCCGACGGTGCGTTCGGCGATCTTGGCGACCAGGTCGTCGGCGATCGGTCCGACGGCGACGGCAGCCGAGATGGCCATGCAGCGCTCACCTGCGGAGCCGAAGCCGGCGTTGACCATGGCGTCGGCGGCCAGGTCGAGGTCGGCATCGGGCAGGATGACGGCGTGGTTCTTGGCTCCGCCGAGGGCCTGGACGCGTTTGCCGGCGGCGGTGCCGGTGGCGTAGACGTACTGGGCGATCGGGGTGGAGCCCACGAAGGACACCGATTTGATCTTGGGGTTGGTGAGCAGTTCGTCGACGGCGGTCTTGTCGCCTTGCAGAACGTTGAACACGCCGTCCGGCAGCCCGGCCTCGGCCCACAGCTGGGCCAGCCACAGGGACGCCGAGGGGTCTTTCTCCGACGGCTTCAACACGACGGTGTTACCGGTGGCGATGGCCAGGGGGAAGAACCACATCGGGACCATGGCCGGGAAGTTGAACGGGGAGATGATGGCCACGGGTCCCAGTGCCTGGCGGATCGAGTAGACGTCGACCTTGGTCGAGGCGTTCTCGGTGAAGCCACCCTTGAGCAGATGCGGTATACCGCAGGCGAATTCGACGACTTCCTGGCCGCGGGACACTTCACCGAGGGCGTCGGAGACGACCTTGCCGTGCTCGCTGGTGATGATCTCGGCGAGTTCGCCCTTGCGGGCGTTGAGCAGTTCGCGGAAGTTGAAGAGCACCTGGGTGCGCTTGGCCAGCGAGGCGTCCCGCCAGGCCGGGAACGCCGCGGCGGCGGCGTCGATGACGGCCTGGGCGTCGGACACCGAGGCGAGCGCGACGTGGCCGGTGACCTGGCCGGTCGCCGGGTTCGTCACCGGCGCGGTCGCACCCGAGGTGCCTTCGAAGAACGTGCCGTTGAGCCAGTGCTGAACCGTGGCTTGCATCGCGATGTGCTCACTTTCTGTTGAGGTTGCATCCAGTCTGCGACGGGGTGGTCCTCCTCGAGCGTGACGAAGTGTCTACGGATTGTGCTTCGTCGATACACTTTGTAAATGATCATCACGGTGGCCGATGTCCTGGGACTGCCGGTGCTGCAAGACGGCGAGCCCGAGGTCCTGAGCTCCCGACGGTTCGACGAGCCCGTCCGCTGGGTGCACGTCAGCGATATGGCCGACCTGTCCACGCTGGTGCAGGGCGGTGAGCTGGTGCTGACCACCGGTGCCGCGTTGCGCGCGGACCCGCGCCGCTACCTGGCGGGTATGGCCGAGGCCGGGGTGCTCGCGGTGGTCGTCGAACTCGGCGGGGCGAGCCTGCCGCCTGGGGCGGGCACGATCGCCGAAGAGTGCGATGTGGCGCTGGTGGCGCTGCACCGCCAGGTGCGCTTCGTGGAGGTGACCGAGGCGGTGCACCGGATGATCGTCACCGATCAGTTCGACCGGGTGGACTTCGACCGGCGCGTGCACGAGACCTTCACCGACCTCAGCATGAAGCGCGCCTCGGTCGGCGGCATCGTCGACGCCGCGGCGGCGATCCTCGACGAACCGGTGGTGCTCGAGGATCTGGCGCACCGGGTGCTGGCGGTGTCCGCACGCGGGCACGCCGCCGACCTGCTGCACGACTGGGAGCGCCGATCCCGGCGCAATGCCGGAACCGAGCGCTGGGCGTTGACCTCGGTGGGGCCGCGCGCCGAAGAGTGGGGTCGGCTCATCGTGCCCCGGCGGCCCGCCGATGCGGCCCGCACCCAGATGGTGCTGGAACGTGCCGGGGTGGCGCTGGCCCTGCACCGGATGATCGAGCGGGACCGATCCGGGCTACAGCATCAGGCCCAGACGGGCCTGATCGACGATGTGCTGCGCAGCCGGGTCACCGACGAGCGCGAAGCCGCGGCTCGTGCGCACGCGCTGGGGTTGCGTTCGGCGGCCCGCTACGTCCCGGCGACCGTCCGGGTGCGGCGGCCCGACAACATCAGAGCCCAGGCCGATCCCGTTGCCGGGCAACGGCGCAACGTCTCCCTGCTGGACACCGTCATGCACACCGTCAACGCCTCCGGACACACCGGCCTGTTCTCGGTCCGGCGCGACGGTGAGATCGGACTCGTGCTGTCGCTCGGCGTCACTCGTTCCGCGGACGCGGCGCTGGGCGCGCTGGGCAATGATCTGCGCCGCGAAATACGGCGTGTCGAAGGGGTTTCCGACTCGGCGCTGGCGGTCGGCGAACCGGTGGAGCGGGTCATCGACGCGATCCAGGGCTTGGCCGAAGCCGCCCACATCGCCGAGGTCGCCCTGGGCATGGGGGATGGGGAGGAGAAGCCGCGGCCGTTCTACCGGGCTGCCGATGTCCGGCTGCGCGGATTGATCTCCCTGCTGCGCAGCGATCATCGGGTGCAGGCCTTCGCCGAGACCGAACTCAGGGCACTGCTGTCCGATGACCCGTCGAACATCGCGGTCCTGCGCGAATACCTGCGGCTGGCCGGCAACAAGGTGGCGGTGGCCCAGCGGCTGCACATGAGCCGGCCCGCGCTCTACAAGCGCCTCGCCTCGATCAGCGAGACGCTGGGCGTGGAGCTCGACGACGGGGACTCGCGCACCTCCCTTCATGTCGCACTGATGGTGCTCGACGCGCAGAAGCTCAGTCGCCCGGTGGGTTCGGCGAGCGAACCGATGCGCGCGGAGATCATCGATCCCTACGTGTGAACGGGTACGTCCGGCGAGACGACGGTATGACGACGGTATGGTGGCCGCTGTTGCTCGTGTCTGGTACGGGAGAGGACCACTGCGGTGCCCAACGATGATCTCGCCGATTTCGAGCACACCGAGTTCACCCACGACGGCACCACGCGGTCGATCTTCCGCAAGGGCAGCGGGCCCGCCGTCATCGTGATCGCCGAGATCCCCGGGATCACGCCGAAGGTGCTCGATTTCGCCAGGAAGGTCGCCGATATCGGGTGTACGGCGGTGCTTCCACACCTGTTCGGCGAACCCGGCTTCGATCCCAACCGGAGCACCTTCACCGCGCTCAGCAGTTTCGCCAGGACGATGGTGCCCGCGTGTATCAGTAAGGAATTCGTGACCCTGGCGACCGGCCGGACCTCGCCGGTCATCAGCTGGCTGCGTGCACTGGCCCGCGCCGAGCACGAGCGCTGCGGCGGGCCCGGCGTCGGTGCCGTCGGAATGTGCTTCACCGGCGGCTATGCGCTGGCGATGGCGACCGATGACGTGCTGCTCGCCCCGGTGCTGTCGCAGCCGTCGATGCCGGTGGCACTGACGGCACGACAGAAGCACTCCATCGACATCTCACCCCAGGATCTGGCCGTGGTGAAGCAGCGGTGTGCGGCCGGGTTGACGGTGCTGGGCCTGCGGTTCACCTCGGATCGGCTGGTGCCGGCTGAGCGGTTCGACTTCCTGCGTGAACAGCTCGGGGAGGCCTTCGTCGCCGTGGAACTCGATGACGCGGACGCCAACCCCGACGCGCTGATGACTCCGCACTCGGTACTCACCGAGCATCTCATCGACGAACCGGGCCAGCGCACCAGAGCGGCGCTGGACCAGGTGCTCGACCTTTTCCGCACCCGTCTACTGACGGTGTGAAGTCTCGCCGTCCCTGACGGAATGAGCGAGGCGCCTCCTGCTGTTGGCACAGGTATGAATCAGTGCGCCGGTGTGACGAGTGGCTGGGAATCCGGCTGGGGCGTGTGTTCACTCACAAATCCCTTGTCAGGCGCCTTGCTTAGGGGGACTATCTAGCCATGCTAACTATAAAGCGTTACGCCGAGGCGGCCCTGCTGTCCGTGGTCGCGCTGGTGGCGATTGCGACACCCACCGTCATGCTGCTGCAAGACGGACCGCACATGCCGGTGCAGATCGTCGTCAATCAACCGCTGTCCACCGACGCTCGCTGAGTCGAGGGAGCGTGCGACATGAGTGCGATGAGACGTCTGGCGACAGTGGCATGCGCCGCCGTGGCATTCGCCGCGCCGGCGGCGGTCTTGAGCGCGGCTGCACCCGAGGTGGGGTCACCGACCTCAGTGGTGGCAGAACCTAACGGTTACGGCGGTCCGGACGGCCACGGCGGTGGCGGAGGCTGCAGCAGCGGGCCCGGCTGGCACGGCTGTGGTGGTTGGAACCCGCAGCAAGGTGGCTTCGGCAGCGGGTGCATCAACGGCCTCTGCGGTGGCTGGGACGGCACCCGCGGCTGGGGTGGCTGATCGGCTTCTAGGCCGAGCGGCCGATGTCCCGGTGGTCCTCATCCGGATCGTCGCGCACCGTGGCCAGCTTCGGCGATTCGAGCAGGCAGCTCTGATTTCCCCCGGCCTTGCGTGCTTCATACATGGCGTTGGTCGCGATGGTGACCAGCTCGTCGAGCACGTCGTGCGACGTTTGCCGGGCCAGCGGCTGGAGCGGTGTGCTGACCACCCCGAGGCTCGCGGTCAGCTGGAAGGGCGCCGATTTGATGGTGCTCAGGATGCGGTCGGCCAGTGGGGTGGGGTCGGCGTGGGTGAAGACATCGGCGACCAGATACTCACAATCACCGAGGTGACCGATGACGGCGTCACCCCGGACGGTTTCACGCAGGCGCTGTCCGATCGCCACGCGAGCGCGGTTCCCGCCGGCTTTTCCGGACATCGCGGTCAGCAGCGAGAAGCTGTCCAGGTTGGCCACGATGAGCACCAAGTAGCGGTCGTCGCGCCGGCTGCGCGAACCGATGAGGGTGGCCACCTGGTCGTAGAACGTCTGCCGATTCAGCAGACCGGTCAGCGGCTCGATGCCCCCGGTGTTCGTCTCGGAACCGGCGATCTTGAGCGCCAGTTCGCAGGCAGAGGCGACGGACACGTTGATGGTCAGCACCAAGGCGACCGACGAGACCGCCATGACGGGATCCTCGACGAACAACCGCCAGGCGAGGGTGGCGAGCGTCGCCGCCTGGAGAGTCCAGATGATCAGCAGGAGCCGGCGAGAATGGAAGAACACCGTGTACGCGGTCGTCACCACGAACGCGGTCGAACCCACAAGGGCGAGCACCGCATTCGGCAGCATCAGGCACCCGGCGGCGATCAGTAGTGTCCCGAGCGTCACGCAGAACACCGACTGACGCCAGGTCGGCCATTCCGCGCGCAGCCAGATGGCGGCCATCGCGCCGATGGACAGGATGACGACGGTCACCGCCAGCGGCCCGTACGCCACGGAGTGCCGCGGCGTGGAGATGATGGCGGGTACGGCGATCGCGCCGAGCGCAAGGATGCTCCACGCCACCACGCGACACGTCAGTGTCTGCAGATCGCGGGCGGCCAGGAA
Organism: Mycolicibacterium sp. Y3; assembly: GCF_051188035.1. NCBI lineage: Bacteria > Bacillati > Actinomycetota > Actinomycetes > Mycobacteriales > Mycobacteriaceae > Mycobacterium > Mycolicibacterium sp. Y3. Next base: position 738,612 of record NZ_JAVQLT010000001.1, read on the forward strand.
TGAGGTCAGCCACCGGTAGTGATCACCGCGATGCCGCCACCGCCCAGGAGTGCGCATCAGGCACCTGACCGCGTCGGGCACGAACACCGTGACATTCAGCGAACGGTACCAGCACAGGTGGCCGTCGGCACCGTGCTTGCGAGTGCAAAATCCGCGGTTAGCCTCGCACTATGACATCGCAGTGGACACCGGGACGGCTCGGCGATCTGAGCGGAAAGCGCATCATCGTGACGGGTGCGACCAATGGGGTGGGATTGGCGACTGCGACCGCGTTGGCCCGTGCCGGCGCGCGGGTGATCCTGGCCGTCCGCAACACCGCGCTGGGTGCACAGCGGGCAGCGGAGATGGGTGGGGACACCGTCGTCGCCGAACTCGACCTGGCCGATCTGGCGTCGGTGCGTGCCTTCCCCGGCCGGCTCGACACCCTCGGTGTCGACGAGATCGACATCCTGATCAACAACGCGGGCACGCTCACCCGGCAGCGCTGCGACACCGTCGACGGATTCGAAGCGACGATCGCGACCAATCTGCTCGGACCGTTCGCGCTCACCAACCTGCTGCTGGACCGTGTGCGTGACCAGATCATCAATGTGGGGTCCGAAGCGCACAAGTCGGCGACCCTGCACCTCGACGATCTGCACCTGCGCACCCACAAGTGGACCGTGATGGGCGCGTATGCGGCGTCCAAGCTCACCGTCATGCTGTGGGGACTGGAACTGGATCGACGGCTGCGGGCCGCGGGGTCACCCGTCGTCACCCAGCTGACCCACCCCGGATGGGTGGACTCGAATCTGCCGCAGCTGTCCGGCGGCCCGCTGATGGGGATCGTGCAGCGCGGGGTCAAGGTGGTCGCCGGAGCGCTGGCCAACGACACGGACGCCGGCGCGGCCACCACCCTGTACTGCATCAGCGAGCCGATCCCGCCCGGCAGTTACGTCGGTGTGGACGGCCGGTTCGGTCTGCGTGGTGGACCCGTGCTGATCGGCCGGTCGGCGCTGGCCTGTGACTACGCCGTCGCGGGGCGGGTCGTGCAGTTCGCCGAACAAGAAACCGGGACAGAGCTTTTGGCCGCTCGCGCCGGCAAGCGCTGAATGTTTGCCGGCGCATAACGGGTCGGTCATATCCGGGTGCCATGGTGGGGCGGTGACCGCCGAACCGGCGCCGGCGTCGGCACCGGCCCGACTTGCCGAGCGGTTTCACCGATTCTGTGAACGCGTCGTCGCCCGCCTGCCGTACGGGTTCGACCGCGTCGTCGCGCCGACCTTCCTCGGCTTCGCACTGATCAACAGCTTCACCTTCGGGGTGGATCTGGCGATTCTGACCTTGCTGCACAGTGGTTTTGGTGTGCCGCTGCCAGTGGCACTGACCCTGGGCTATGTGGTGGCCTTCGCGCTGAGCTATGTGCTGAACCGGACGCTGAACTTCCGCTCGCACGCGGTGGTCGGACCGCAACTGGCCAGCTATGTGGTGGTCGTCGCCATCAACTACGCGGCCTTCATCGTCGCGTTTCCCACCGCGCTGGCCTCGTTCGGGCTGGAGTACCACCTGGCGCGCCTCATCGCCGGTGGCGGTGAGGCCGTCTTCATGTACAGCGCCATGCGGTGGGTGGTTTTCCGTAGCCGGGGATGATTCCGGTGATAGGTCGCCCCGTGTTCTTTACGCTCGTCGACATCTGGTTGACCGCAGCCCTTCGGTTCCTCCAGACCAACGGACTTGCCGACTGATGCGAGGAGATTGCTCATGACCACTCAGGACAACGCCGTCGGGCGCCGCCAGGTGCTGGCCGGTGCCGGAATAGGTCTGGGGGCCACCGCAATCGCGGCATGCTCAGGCGGCGGGGGCGAGCGAAGCGACGGGACATCTCCGAGCCAGAAGGCGGCCCCGCCCGCAACGGAATCGTCGGCGGGTACGTCGGCGCCGGGGCAGGCTGCGGGCACGCTGGCCAAGACGTCCCAGGTGCCGGTCGGGTCGGGTGTCATCGTCGACGACGTGGTGCTCACCCAACCCACCGCCGGGGTCTTCAAAGGGCTCTCGACGGTGTGCACCCATGCCAGGTGCGCGGTGTCGTCCGTCGCCGACGGGAAGATCACCTGCCCGTGCCACGGCAGCACCTTCGACCTGGACGGGGCGGTGCTCAAAGGCCCGGCGACCAAGCCGTTGGCGACGGTCGCCGTGACCGCGCAGGGGCAGGACATCGTCAAGGGCTAGTCACACACCTGGCCGGCACAGCCGCTGGCTACGATCACCGGCTGTGGGAGACGACGAGGACACCGCGACGGGGGAACCGGCGCAGGCGCCGTGGTACGAGGAATCGTGGGCGGTGTACGCGGCCGGGGCCGGCGCGGTCGTCGTGATCCTCGTCCTGGTGTTCGCGGTGCTGCAGACGGCGCACGATTCGGTGGAACCGCCCCGCGGGCCCACACCCACCACCGCCGACGCCCCGTCGACGTCGTACACCACCACGACGACCACGACGACCACCCGCAGCACCAGACCGTCGACCTCGGACATCAATCCGGGGGAGTCCAGCACCGGGACGACCACGACGACCACCGACGACGGCTGGGTTCCCGATTTCCCCGAGTTGACCGGCACCACGCCCACGACGACGACGGACCCCTACGCGACGAGCACGTCGGCCCCCAGGGCCGGGGCCATCTAGGCGAGACGCCTCAGGGCAGCGCGCTGCCCTTGCGCCACTGATCCCAGGGCACGCTCCAGTCGCCGTTCTGCGCGAGCAGCTGCTGTGGCGGACCGCCGGTGTGCCGGACCTCGACCACGTCGCCCGGCATCGAGAAGTTGAAGAACCATTCGGCGTTCTCGGAGTTGAGGTTCAGGCAGCCGTGTGAGGTGTTGGTGTTGCCCTGCGCCCAGACGGTGGCATTGAGCTGGTGCAGGTAGATACCGTCACCGCTGATGCGGGTGGCCCAGGGGATGGTTTCGCGGTAGCCCAGGCGGGAGTTGACCGGCAGGCCGTAGGACGAGGAGTCCATGATCACCGGATTGGCCTTGTCCAGCACGGTGTACACCCCTGGTGGCGTCCAGAAGCTCAGCGTCGTCCCGCCGATGGTCTCGGTGCCGCCCCGGCCCATGGAGGTCGGCATGGTGCGTACCAGTTTCCCGTTGTCGAACACGCTGACCTGCTTGGTGTTGTCATCGGCGATCGACACATGGGAGTCGCCGATCTTGAACGACACCTTCTCGTCGTCCTGCCCGTACACCCCGCCGCCCAGCGGGACACCGTAGATGTTCGCGGCCACCGTGACGGTGGTACCCGGCGCGTAGTAATGCTCGGGTCGCCAGTGCGCGGTCTGATCGTCCACCCAGTTCCACGAACCCTTCACCGGTGGCGATGTCGTCACCACCAGCTGCCGTTCCGCACGGGCCCGGTCGGTGATCGGTTCGTCGAACCGCGCCACGACGACGGTGCCGACACCGTACGTGCCGCCCTCTTTCAGGGACGCGTATCCGGTGGTGTTCAGGTAGACCGAGGTCTGGTAGCTCGGCGACACCGTCGTGAAGCTGGAGGTCTCCGCGGCCGGCATCCCGCCGGGCCCCTGCGACCGCACGGTCATGGTGTACGTCCGGCCGTAGCCGAGTTGGACGGCCGGCTTCCACACTGTGCGATCAGGGGTCAGCACACCCGGCACGGTCGTACCGTCCTCGTTGACCATCGTCACGTCGGTGAGGGTCCCGGTGAACGCGGTGACCCGGACCGGGCCGACCGGCAGGACACCCTGGGCCCCGGGCTGCGGCAGCACCCGGACCGTCGCGGGCACCGGCGCCGATGGGGCCGCCTCGGCGGCGGCCAGGTCGGGACCTGCGGCCAGGGTGCGGCAGCCGTCCTGGCAGGCCACGATGCGGGAGCTCTGCGTCACGCCCAAGCCGGTGGCAACGATGAGCAACGCTGCCAGACCGGCGACGCGCACGCGGTAACGATCAAGACGCAAGGGCACTCCGCGGCAGAGGGGGTGGGCTTGACCGGAGTGCGTCACTGCACTGGCCGGACAGAAGCTCTCATAGTAGAGGGCGCGCGCGTCTGATCGCAGGCATGGTCGAGATATGGCTTGGGGTCGGCTATTTCGGTCTTCGTCGATCGTGCCGAGGCCCGGGGATTAGACCTGGCCCGACCCGTCTGACACAATCGACGGCGAGGGGAGTACTCCTACCGCTGCGGTGTCGTCATCACGTGATCCAACGTCGGGTTACCGGTGCCGCGGGCTGCGCCTATCCGGCGCGGCGGAAGAGACCTCGGCCGTTGAACGACGACCGGAGGCTCGTATTCCATGAATGTTTCTGCACTCGAGTGGGGCATCACGCTCAGCGTGACGATCGCGATCCTGCTCTTCGATGTGATCGTGATCGGGCGGCGCCCGCACGAACCGTCCAAACGCGAGACCGCCACCTACCTGACCATCTACGTCAGCCTGGCGGTGGCGTTCGGGCTGTGGACCTGGTTCTTCCACGGTCAGCAGTACGGCGTGGAGTTCTTCGCGGGCTGGCTCACCGAGTACAGCCTGTCGGTGGACAACCTGTTCATCTTCTTGATCATCATGGCCAGCTTCAAGGTGCCCAGGATCTACCAGCAGCAGGCGCTGCTGGTCGGCATCATCCTGGCGCTGATCTTCCGCGGCATCTTCATCGCGCTCGGCGCGGTGGCCATCGAGCAGTTCTCCTGGGTTTTCTACCTGTTCGGTGCGTTCCTGGTGTACACCGCGATCAAACTGGTCCGCGATACCGAACACGATGACGATGCCGACAACGGCGTGGTCCGGTTCGCGCAGCGGCACCTGAAGTTCACCGACAAGTGGGACGGCTTAAAGCTATGGGTCCAGGAAGGTGGTGTGAACGGCAAGCGCCTCATGACGCCGATGTTCCTGGTGATCGTCGCGCTGGGCACCACCGACCTGCTGTTCGCGCTGGATTCCATCCCGGCCATCTACGGCCTGACCCGCGAGCCGTACCTCGTCTTCACCGCCAACGTGTTCGCGTTGATGGGTCTGCGGCAGCTGTACTTCCTGCTCGGCGATCTGCTCAAGCGGCTGGTCTACCTGTCCCAGGGCCTGGCGTTCATCCTCGGCTTCATCGGGGTGAAGCTGCTGCTGCACGCGCTGCACGAGAACGAACTGCCGTTCATCAACGGCGGCGAGTCGGTGCACGTGCCGGAGATCCCGACACTGGCCAGCCTCGGCGTCATCGTCGTGACCCTGGTGATCACCACGGCGGCCAGCCTGTACAAGACGCGTGCCGACGCGAAGAAGGCCGTGTCCGCCGCCGCCGCCGCCGACGACGCCGTCGTCGATTAGCTCAGTCCTGCACGAACCGGACGTTCTCGGCCAGCGGATTGCGGGGGATGTGCAGCCCGTTGGCCGGGAAGTCCGGGTCCGGATATCCGATCGCCAGTCCGCACAACACGCGCATCTCCTCGGGGATCCCGAGTTGGGCGCGCACGGTCTCGGGATAACCGGCGATCGACACCTGCACACAGGACCCCAGCCCGCGCGCGGTCAGCGCCAGCAGGAAGGTCTGCAGGAACATGCCCACCCCGAGGCTGTCGACGAAGTCGAGATCGCGGTGCATGCAGACGATGCCGGCCAACGGTGCCCGGAAGAATTCCCAGTTGCGCAGAACCGCGATCCGGCGCCCTTCGGTGTCGTGCCGGGGGATGCCCATCGCCCCGTACACGAGCGCGCCGGTGTCACGGCGGTAGTGGTCGAAGTGCTCCGGCAGTTTCGGCACCTTCGGCGCCGAGGCTTCGGCCTCGGCCAGCAGCGCCTCGACCAGGCGGTCGCGGGCCGAGCCGGAGGCGAAGACCACCTGCCAAGGCTGGATGTTGGAGTTCGAGGGGGCCCGCACGGCGAGTTCGAGGGCCTCGTCGATCAGTTCCTGCGGCACCGGCTTGTCCCGCAGGAACAGCCGGCTGGAGTGGCGCGAAGTGATGGCATCTTCGAGGTCGTACATGTGCTCAATCCTGCACCACGAGAACGGTTTTGCCGGGTCGGTGGCGCCTTGCTCCCTAGACGGTGGTCGTGACCAAGCCGCCGTCGATACGCACGTCGGCGCCGGTGATGTTGGCGGACCGGTCGCTGGCCAGGAACAGTGCCAGGTCGGCGACCTCTTGTGCGGTGGTGGCACGCCCGGTGGCGGATCTCGCGACCACGGACTGCAGCACGTCCTGCGCGGATGCGCCGCTGCCGCCGCCGAACTGGTCGCCGACACCGCCCTCGGCCAGCCACAGCGGGGTCGCCACCGGGCCGGGGCTGATGACGTTCACGCGCACACCCCGGGGCCCGAACTCTCCGGACAACCCTTTCGCGAGATTGGCCAGCGCCGCCTTGGTGGCGCTGTAGTCGAGGATGGGGTAGTCGGGCATCACCGCATTCACCGAACCGATCATCACGACCGATCCGCCGTTCTTGAGCAGATGGGGCAGCGCCGCACGGGTGAGGCGGACGGCCGAGAGCAGGTTGACCTCGATCGAGGCCTGCCAGGCCTCGTCGGTGAGGGTGAGGAAGCCACCCATGTGCGGCACGACCGCTCCGGTGTTGTTCACCAGGATGTCGATACCACCGCGGGCGGCCGCGGCGGCGACGAGTGACGCGACACCGTCGGCCGTGGCCAGATCCGCGGCGACGAAGGTCGCGGATCCGGCGGCCTCGAGCGCCTCCAGTTCCGCTGAGTTGTGCCGCGCCCCGGCGATGACGGAGGCGCCGGCGGCGGCGAACGCCTGGCTGATCGCCAAGCCGATACCCTTGCTCGCCCCCGAGACGACGGCGATCTTGTCGATCAGATGCATGTCCATGCCTCATAGAATGCTCCGGTTGTACCCGGCCGGCGGACCGGCGGCCGAGAACGTGTTCACCCGGTGCCGAACAGAGCGCGTAATCGCCGCGCCAGCAAACTCGATGCGCTACGCTTTCGCGAGGTCCCGGCGGCCGGGCCGAAATGAGGTCTCTCATGGCGAATGCACAGGGCCGGCATCGTGCCCGTTCGGCGGGTGTGGTCAGCGGAGTTCTCGGTACCGCGGGCGTAGCACTCGCAGGAGCCGTCCTGGTCGGGATGACGCCGGCGGTCGCGGCGGCTCCGGCGGTACTGGCAAACTCGGCCGTGTATTTCCTGCAGGGCACCAAGATCGGCGACACCACCAGCCATCCGGCGCCCCTGCTCTTCACCGACCGGATGATGACGGGCGCCGGCGAGCAGGCGCCGGACGCGGCCGACTTCCACTTCGTGGACTATCCCGCCACGATCGGGCCGTTATCCCACGGCGGGTTCCGTGACCCGTCCTGGGGCGTATCGGTCGGCCGGGGCATCGCCGCCCTCGGCGAGCAACCGCACCGTGGGGACACCGTGTTCGGGTTCTCGCAGGGCGCGGTGGTGGCCACCGCGTACAAGCGCGACCATCTGGGCAACGGCGTCAACTACGTCTTGGTGGAAAACCCCAACCGGCCCAACGGCGGCATCCTCGAGCGTTTCCACGGGCTCTACGTGCCGCTGCTGAACATCACGTTCAACGGGGCCACCCCGGTGGTGCGTGAACCGGTGGAGGGCAGCGGCACCACGGTCGACATCGCCCGGCAGTACGACGGGTGGGCCGACTTCCCCGCCTACCCGCTGAACCCGTTGGCCACCGCGAACGCGGTGCTCGGGATCATCTATCTGCACGGCGACACCCAGGATCTCGGTGCGGATGCGGTGGCCGGCGTCGACAAGAACGACCCGCGGTACTACCAGCAGCACGGCGATACGACCTATTACGTGATCCCGACCAAGCAGCTGCCGTTGCTGATGCCGCTGAATGGTCTGCTGCCCAAGCCGGTGCTGGCCAAGTTGGACGCCCCGCTGCGGAACGTGGTCGAACTCGGTTACGACAGAAGCGATTACAGCAAGAGTGTGACCACGGCAGCGGTACCGCCGATCGGGGCGCCGGCCTCACCGAACACCTTGGCGCACAAGGCGACCGCGGGCGAGGCGACACCGAAGAAGACGGCGAAACCTGCCCGAACCTCGCTCCCGGACAAGCTCCGGCAGTCGACGGCGGCGATCTCCTCGACGCTGCGGGCACTCACCGGGCGCAAGTCCGATCCCGAGCCCGAGAAGCAGCAGCCGAAACCGTCCGCTTCGGAGACGGACAAACCGGACGCCGCCTGAAGCCTGTTTCGCGGCAAGGGGATTGAGCTCCGCGGTTAAGCGTGTCGCCTAATCGGTAAACGGCGCATCGCGGTCGGTGCCTGACTACCGTGTGTCGGCATGTCCAGCGCAGTGCGCAGAGCCGTCGTCGGCGCCTCGATCGGCAATGCCGTCGAATGGTTCGACTTCGCCATCTACGGATTCCTCGCCACCTTCATCGCCACGCACTTCTTTCCGGCCGGTGACGACACCGCCGCGCTGCTCAACACGTTCGCCATCTTCGCCGCGGCGTTCTTCATGCGACCGTTGGGGGGACTGGTCTTCGGGCCGCTCGGGGATCGTATCGGCAGGCAGAAGGTGCTCGCCGTCGTCATCCTGTTGATGTCCGGTGCGACGCTGCTGATCGGTCTGCTGCCGACCTACACCTCGATCGGGGTGGCCGCCCCGCTGCTGCTGCTCGGCCTGCGCTGCGTGCAAGGCTTCTCGGCCGGCGGCGAATACGGTGGCGGTGCGGTCTACCTCGCCGAGTACGCCGACCCCGAACGCCGCGGCCTCACCGTGACGTTCATGGCGTGGTCCGGGGTGCTGGGATTCCTGCTCGGATCCGTCACCGTGACCGTGCTCCAGACGACGTTGCCCGCCGCGGCCATGGACAGCTACGGCTGGCGCATCCCGTTCCTGCTGGCGGCGCCGCTGGGCCTGGTCGGCCTGTACATCCGGTTGCGCCTGGACGACACCCCGGAGTTCACCGCCCTGCGCACGCGCGCCGATATCGCGCGCCGGCCGCTCTACGAAGCGCTCACCACGTCGTGGCGGCCCATCATGTCGGTGATCGGCCTGTTCCTGATCTTCAACGTCGGCTACTACGTGGTGTTCACGTTCCTGCCGAGCTACCTGATCAAGACGCTGCACCACAGCAAGACGGCGTCGTTCGTGTCGATCACGCTGGCGAGCCTGGTGGCGTTGATCCTGATCCTGCCGCTGGCCGCATTGTCGGACCGGATCGGGCGGCGCCCGCTGCTGATCGCCGGGTCGGCGGGGTTCATCGTGCTGGCGTATCCGCTGTTCCTGCTGCTGAACTCGGGCTCGCTGGTGGCGGCGATCGGGGCGCACTGCGCGCTAGCCGCGATCGAGTCGGTGTACGTGTCGGCGGCGGTCACCGCGGGGGTCGAACTGTTCGCCACCCGGGTCCGGTACAGCGGTTTCTCCGTCGGCTACAACGTGTGTGTGGCACTGTTCGGCGGCACCACGCCGTACGCCGTGACGTGGCTGACCGCCAACGTCGGCAGTGTGGTCGCGCCGGCGGGTTATCTGATGGTCGCCGCGGTGCTGTCGCTCGGCGCGGTGGTGACGCTGCCCCGGGGAGACGGATCCAGCGCCGGGTGACCTGCCATGATGGGCCGATGACAGCGCAGCCGAAGTCGGCACGCCCGACTCCGGACAAAAAGTCGGCACGCCCGACGAAGGCCGATGTCGCCCGTCTGGCCAACGTCTCGCCCGCGACGGTCAGCTATGTGCTCAACGACGTCAAGGGCCAGACCATCTCGGCGCAGACCCGTGCCGCCGTGCACGACGCGGCCCGCCAGCTCGGCTACCGGCCCAACCTCGCGGCCCGCAACCTCGCCCGCGGTGGCAGTGGGGTGGTGCTCTACGTGGTGCCCCGGTTCTCGCTGGGTGAACTGCTGCTGGAGGTGGGCAGCCGGCTCACCACCGAACTCGGCCGGCACGGCATCGTGCTGTCCTTGCAATTCGAGACCGACGACGGCCGCAATGTCGTCGACGCGGTCGCCGATCTGAACCCGATCGCCGTCACCAGTGTGTTCCCGCTCAGCGGTGCGGCACTGGAATCGGTTGCCGCAGCAGGTATTCCGCAGATCCACCTGGGTAGCGCGCAGTTGCACGCGATGGGGGCGCTGCACCTGAGCATCGGGGAGATGCGGGTGGCGCATCTGATGTCACGCGGGCACCGCAGGCTGGCGTTCGCCTACGCCGAGGCCGAGGCGCTGCGCCCGCTGGGCGACTACTGGCTCGCCGGATTGCGGGTGGCCGCGCGCGATCTGCCCGAGATCGTCACCGGCGCCGTCGCCGCCGACGGCAGTGACGCGGCCGCGGTGGTGCGGGACTGGGTGGGCGCCGGGGTGACGGCGGTGTGCGCGCAGAGCGATGAGACCGCGCTGGTGGTGTTGCACGGTATCCGGGAGGCCGGGTTGCGCTGTCCGCAGGACCTCGCCGTGATGGGGGTCGACGCGATCCCGCTGGGCGCGGTGAGCGGGCCACCGCTGACCTCAGTCGGACTGGATGCCAAGACCATCGTCGAGGTGTCGGTGGCGGCGATGATGTCCGAGCTCGGCTATCCCAGCGGCCAAGAGCCCAGCAGTGAGAACGTCGCGCATCTGATTCAGCGCGCCTCCACCTGATGCTTGCCCTCCCGGCTGTGAGCCGCGTAACTTACGCGAGTAAGTAACCCCGGCAGCCTCCGGAGAAGGTGAGTGTTCAGTGACGGTTGACGCAACAAAAGAGGACGTCTACTTCGACCCGTACAACGTCGAACTCAACGCCAACCCGTATCCGGCGTTCGCCCGGCTGCGGGAGGAGGCGCCGCTCTACTACAACGAGCAGTTCGACTTCTACGCGCTGAGCCGGTTCGCCGACGTCAACAAGGCGCTGATCGACCACGAGACGTTCAGCTCGGCGCGGGGCGCCATCATCGAGCTCATCAAGGCCAATATCGAGATTCCCTCGGGCGCCTTGATCTTCGAGGATCCGCCGATCCACACCACGCACCGCAAGCTGTTGGCCCGGATGTTCACGCCGCGCAAGATCGCCGCGCTGGAACCCAAGATCCGGGAGTACTGCGCCCAGGCGCTGGACCCCCTGGTCGGCAGCGGCACGATCGACTTCATCACCGACTTCGGCGCCATCATGCCGATGCGGGTGATCAGTGCGCTGCTGGGTATCCCCGAGGACGACCAGGAGATGATCCGCGATCACGGCAACGCCCAGATGCGCACGGAGGCGGGTAAGCCGATGGAAGCCGCCGAGAAGGGCCTGGTCGACGGCTCGATCTTCGAGACCTATATCGACTGGCGCAAGGACAACCCGTCCGACGACATCATGACCGACCTGCTCAACGTCGAATTCACCGACGAGCACGGCGTGATCCGTCACCTCACCCGCGAAGAGCTGCTCATCTACATCAACGTGGTGGCGGGTGCGGGAAACGAGACGACGACCCGGCTGATCGGCTGGGCGGCCAAGGTGCTCGCCGAGCACCCGGACCAGCGGCGTCAGCTCGTCGAGAACCCCGCGCTCATCCCGCAGGCGATCGAGGAGCTGCTGCGCTTCGAGCCGCCCGCGCCACACGTCGCGCGCTATGTCACCCGCGATGTCGAGTACTACGGCCAGACCGTGCCCGCGGGCAGCTCGATGATGATGCTCATCGGCGCCGCGGTCCGCGACAGCCGCCAGTTCCCGCCCGACGGTGAGGTCTTCGACATCCACCGCGAGCAGCGTCAGCACCTGGCGTTCAGTGTCGGCACTCACTTCTGTCTCGGCTCCGCACTTGCGCGTCTGGAAGGCCGGATCGCCCTGGAGGAGATGCTCAAGCGCTTCCCGGAGTGGGAGATCGACCTGCCCAACGCGGCGTTGTCGCCGACGTCGACGGTCCGTGGCTGGGATTCGATGCCGGCCTTCATTCCGTGACCGTGAGCGACGCTTGCGGAGCGAACCATGGATGACACGCGGGAGCCGAGCCTGCGAGGCAACCGCGCGAGTCTGACCGTCCCGAGCTCCTGGGATGAGGTCCGCGCGGACTGGATGACCGCTGCGCTGGCCCGCGACTTTCCCGGTGCGGTGGTCGGCGAGGTCAGCGTCGCGATGCGCGATGACGGCACCAACCGGCGGGCCCGGCTGGCGCTGACGTACACCGCGGACGGACCTACCGGGCCTCCCGCGGTGTTCGTCAAGGCGGTCGATCCCGAACACCGGGAACTGATCAAACTCACCAGCGGGCTGCTGCACGAGCCGCGACTGTTCGCCTCGCACGTCGACCTGCCGCTGGAGCACCCGAGGGTGTTCGCCGCGGCCATCGACGAAGAGGCCGAAGACTTCGTCCTGGTCATGGAGGACCTGACCGCGCGTGACGCCGATCCACGTGACGCGACCCGGCCGCTGACCGTCGAGCAGGCGGCCGCCGGCGTGCGCGGGCTGGCCCGCCTGCACGGGAGGTTCTGGGGTGAGCGGCTGGGCCGACCCGGGCTGGACTGGCTAGAACCATTCGAGGAGTGGGACGGGATGCAGTACGCACCGCTGCCCGCCGCGCTGGAACGCCTCGGCGACGATGCGCCCGCCTCCGTGCATGCGCTGAGCATCGAGGATCTCATCGAAGGTATCTGGAAGCCCTTCGTCCGGACGTTGACCGGCCCGTCCGGCGGGGCACCGACGCTGCTGCACGGTGACGCGCACGTGGGCAACACCTACCTCCTGCCGACCGGGGAGCTGGGCTTCCTGGACTGGCAGGTGGCCCGTCGCGGCAACTTCTCGCTCGACCTCGGCTACTTCCTGCAGGGTGCGGTGACCACCGAGGACCGCCGGGCGCACGAGCGCGACCTGCTCGCCGTCTATCGCGAGGCGCTCGAGCTGCCTGCGGTGGAACTCCCGTCGGCCGACGAGATCTGGCTGCGCTACCGCGCGTCCGTGGCGCATGGGCTGACCTTGTGGCTGGCCACCGCCAGCGCCGGGGAACTGTGGCAGCGCCCGGATATCGCGCTGGCGCTCGCGCAGCGGTATTCGGCCGCGTACGACGATCTGCAGACAGCGGATGCGCTCGGCGAACTGGGGTCGAGACCGACCCGCTGACCGCGGTCTTAGGCGCCCGGCCCGCTGACCCCATAGGGTTGGGGCGTGCTAGGCCCTGCCCTGGTGGTGTTGTTCGCCTTGTGCGCCGCGATCTTTGCCGCTGTCGGCATCGTGGTGCGCCAGCGCGCCACCCTCGACGTTCCCCCGGAGCACGGGGTGAGCACCGTCATGGTTGCCACCCTGTTGCGCCGCCCGCTGTGGTGGGCGGGCACGGCGTCGGCCGTGGCCGGATTCGTCTTCCAGGCGCTCGCCCTGGCGCACGGCTCACTGCTGGTGGTGCAGCCGCTGCTGGTGTCGGCACTGCTGTTCGCGCTGCCGCTGAGCGCCCGGTTGGCGCACCGCAGGGTGACCCGCGGTGAATGGCTGTGGGCCATCCTGCTCACGCTGTCGCTGGCGGTGTTCATCCTGCTGGCGCATCCACGGGCGAATGAGCACATCGCGCCCGCCCGTCAGATCGCCGTGGCGGTGGTGATCAGCTTCCTGCTCGTCATCGCCTGCGTGGTGATCGCCGTGCGCAGACCGGGCTGGCAGCGCGCGGTGCTGCTGGCCGTCGGGGTCGGCGTGCTGTTCGGCATGGTGGCGGTGATGACCAAGGTCCTGACGCACCTGCTCGCCCGCGACAGCGTCGCCCAGGTGCTGGCCACCCCGGTGCCCTATGTCCTGGTGGCGCTGGGCGTGGTGGCCACCCTGCTGCAGCAGTCGGCGTTCCACGCCGGCTCCCTGCAGACCTCGGTGCCCACCATGATCGTGATCGAGCCGTTGGCCGCCGTGCTGCTGGGCGCTTTCATCCTCGGAGAGCAGCTGGACGCCAACGGATGGGAGTCCATCGCCCTGACCGCAGCGGTGGTGGTCATGACGACCGCGACGATCGCGCTGGGTCGTGACGAGGGCGCCTACGAAGCACAGCTGGAAGCCCGCAAGACTCCGACGCCCAGTTAGCTGGCTCACAACACACTGGTCGTCGCCGCGAACCGGGCATATCTTTAGTTTTGCTAACGTTGTTTCGGTTACCGGGCCGCAGAGCCCGGCATATGGCACCAGAATTTCATTGATCTGAAGAGTTATCGGGGGTTTCCGCATGACCAACGACACGAGCGATGAGCGTTTCGAGCTCCGCCTCGACCACCTGTACGACACCGACCCGCAGTTCGCCGCCGCGACGCCCAGCGCCGAGGTGATCGCCGCCGTCGACGAGCCCGGGCTGCGTCTGCCCGCCATCGTCAAGACCGTGTTGCAGGGGTACGGCGACCGGCCCGCGCTGGGCCAGCGCGCCGTCGAATTCGTTGCCGATCCCGCGACGGGGCGGACGGTGGCCTCGTTACTGCCGCGGTTCGAGACCATCACCCACCGGCAGCTGTGGGACCGGGTGCAGGCGATCGCCAACGCTTGGCAGAACCATCCGGTCGCCATCGGGGATCGGGTCGCGATCCTCGGCTTCACCAGCGTCGACTACACCACCGTCGACACCGCGCTGACCCAGCTGGGCGCCGTCTCGGTGCCGCTGCAGACCAGCGCGTCGGTCGCGGCGTTGCAGCCGATCGTCGCCGAGACCGAACCCGTCCTGATCGCCACGAGCGTCGACTACCTGGATGACGCCGTCGCTCTGGTGGCGGGCGCGAACACCGCGCACCTGGTGGTCTTCGACTACCACCCCGAGATCGACGACCAGCGTGAGGCCGTCGAGGCCGCACAGGCCCGGCTGGGCTCCGGCGTCACCGTCGAGGCGCTCGCCGACGTCCTCGAGCGCGGTGCCGATCTGCCCGATATCGAGGGTGTCACCGGCTCCGAAGACGACCCGCTGTCCCTGCTGATCTACACCTCGGGCAGCACCGGAGCGCCCAAGGGCGCGATGTACCTGGAGAGCAAGGTCGCCAACATCTGGCGACCGGCCGCCAACGCACACTGGGACGACAGTCAGGGCAAGGTGCCCTCGATCGTGCTGAGCTTCATGCCGATGAGCCACGTGATGGGCCGCGGCATCCTCTACGGCGCACTGGCCGCCGGTGGCACCGTCAACTTCGCCGCCCGCGCAGACTTGTCGACCTTCCTGGATGACCTGGCGCTGACCCGCCCGACCCAGCTGAACTTCGTGCCGCGTATCTGGGACATGCTGTTCCAGGAATTCCAGAGCCGGATCAGCAGGGCCGGATTGGCAGGCGTCGACGAGAACGCGGTACTGGCCGATATGCGCGAGAACGTGCTCGGCGGGCGCTATGTCAGCGCGCTGACCGGTTCGGCACCCATCTCGCCCGAACTCAAGGCCTGGGTCGAGCGCCTGCTCGACCAGCACCTGCTGGAGGGCTACGGATCGACCGAGGCGGGCTCGGTGTTCGTCGACGGCCGGATCACCCGTCCGCCGGTGCTGGACTACAAACTGGTCGATGTCCCCGAATTGGGCTACCGGCTCTCCGACGTCCCGCACCCGCGCGGTGAGCTGCTGGTCAAATCCACCCAGCTGTTCCCGGGTTACTACAAGCGGCCCGAGATCACCGCGCAGATGTTCGACGAGGACGGTTTCTACCGCACCGGCGATATCGTCGCCGAACTCGGGCCCGACGAGGTCCGCTACGTGGACCGGCGCAACAACGTGCTCAAGCTGGCCCAGGGCGAGTTCGTCACCGTCTCCAAGTTGGAGGCCGCGTTCACCAACAGCCCGCTGGTGCAGCAGATCTACATCTACGGCAACAGCTCTCGGCCGTACCTGCTGGCCGTCGTCGTGCCCAGCGACCCCGACGCGACCAAGGCGGCCATCGCCCAGTCGCTGAAGGACACCGCCCGGGCCGCGGACCTGCAGAGCTACGAGATCCCGCGGGATTTCCTGGTGGAGACCACGCCGTTCACGGTGGAGAACGGTCTGCTGACCGGGATCCGGAAGTTGGCCTGGCCCAAGCTCAAGGAGCGCTACGGCGCCGAACTGGAGGCGTTGTACGCCGAGCTCGCCGATGGGCAGGCCAACGAATTGCAGACCCTGCGTCAGCACGGTGCCGAGGCGCCGGTGCTGGAGACGGTCTCCCGCGCCGCGGTCGCCCTGCTGGGCGCGGCCAGCAGCGATGTGGCGCCGGATGCGCACTTCACCGATCTGGGTGGGGATTCGTTGTCGGCGTTGACGTTCGGGAATCTACTGCAGGAGATCTTCGGGGTCGAGGTGCCGGTGTCGGTGATCGTGAGTCCGGCCTCGGATCTGGCGACCGTCGCCGCGCATATCGAGACGCAGCGCGCCGGTGGCACCGGCCGGCCCACCTTCACCTCGGTCCATGGCGCCGGAGCAAAGGAAGTCCATGCCGCGGACCTGACCCTGGACAAGTTCATCGACCCCGCGACGTTGGCGGCGGCGCCGTCGCTTCCGAAGGCGGGCAGCGAGATTCGCACGGTATTGTTGACCGGTGCGACCGGGTTCCTGGGGCGTTACCTGGCCTTGGAGTGGCTGGAGCGGATGGATCTGGTGGATGGGAAGCTGATCTGTCTGGTGCGCGCGCGCTCGGATGAGGAGGCGCGGGCTCGGCTGGACAAGACGTTCGACTCGGGTGATCCGAAACTCCTTGCGCACTACCGGGAACTGGCTGGCGATCATCTTGAGGTGATCGCCGGTGACAAGGGTGAGGCCGATCTGGGGTTGGACAGGGCCACCTGGCAGCGGTTGGCCGATACGGTGGATTTCATCGTCGATCCGGCTGCGCTGGTCAATCACGTGCTGCCCTACAGCGAGTTGTTCGGTCCCAATGCGTTGGGGACCGCGGAGTTGATCCGGATTGCGCTGACGACGAAGATCAAGCCGTTCGCCTACGTCTCCACGATCGGTGTCGGTTGGGGTATCGAGCCCGGCCGGTTCGTCGAGGATGCCGATGTCCGGACCATCAGTGCCACCAGGGTCGTCGACGACAGCTATGCCAACGGTTACGGCACCAGCAAGTGGGCCGGTGAGGTGTTGCTGCGTGAGGCGCACGATCTGGCCGGATTGCCGGTGTCGGTGTTCCGCTGCGACATGATCCTGGCCGATACCACTTACGCCGGACAGCTGAACCTGCCCGACATGTTCACCCGGATGATGTTCAGTCTGGTGGCCACGGGTGTGGCGCCTAAGTCGTTCAATGAGCTTGATGCGCAAGGTAATCGGCAGCGTGCCCACTACGACGGGCTGCCGGTCGAGTTCATCGCGGAGGCCATCTCGACACTCGGCGCCCATGTCGGCGCGGGCTTCGAGACCTATCACGTGATGAATCCCTATGACGATGGCATCAGCATGGACACCTTCGTCGACTGGCTGGTCGAAGCGGGCTACAAGATCGAGCGCGTCGACGCCTACGCCGACTGGCTCGACCGGTTCGAAACCACCCTGCGGGCCCTGCCCGACAGGCAGCGCCAGGCCTCGCTGCTGCCGCTACTGCACAACTACCAGCGGCCCGGCGTCCCGGTCAACGGTGCGATGGCCCCGACCGAGGTGTTCCGCGCTGCGGTGCAGGACGCGAAAATCGGTGCGGACAAGGACATCCCGCATGTCAGCCCCGCGGTGATCGTGAAGTACATCACCGACCTGCAGTTGCTCGGCCTGCTGTAGGGCTTTTCTCAGCGCATTGACAGCCGCGAGTGGGAATTCGCCGACCTTCTCGTTCGTCATTCCTAGTGGAGCTCAATGATGCGCTCCCTCCTGATTTGTCTTGAAATACCGAATGTTTCAGAGGTTTTGTGATGTCCACAGCTACCCAGGACGAACGGCTCGAACGCCGCATCGCCGACTTGATCGCCAATGATCCGCAGTTCGCCGCGGCGCGACCCGACGCCACCGTCGCCGAGGCCGCCGAAGCCCCCGGGATCAGACTCCCGCAGATCGTCCAGACCGTCCTGCAGGGCTACGCCGACCGGCCGGCCCTCGGGCAGCGCGCCGTCGAGTTCGTCACCGATCCGGCCACCGGCCGGACGACGGCCGCGCTCCGCCCTCGGTTCGAGACCGTCACCTACGGGGAGCTGTGGAACCGGGTTCGCTCGGCCGCTGCCGCGCTGTACGACTCCGGTGTGGCCGCAGGTGACCGGGTGGCCATCCTCGGCTTCACCAGTGCCGACTACACCGTCATCGACACGGCCCTGGGCCAGATCGGTGCGGTTTCCGTTCCGCTGCAGTCGAGTTCGTCCGCTTCCGCGCTGGCGCCCATTCTGGCCGAGACCGAGCCGCGGGTCATCGCTGCCAGTATCGGATATGTCGACGAGGCCGTCGAGCTCGCGCTCACCGGTCACGCACCCGAGCGCGTCCTCGTCTTCGACTACCACTCGGAGGTCGATGACCACCGCGAGGCCCTGGCCGCTGCCGTCGAGGCGTTGAGCGCGGCAGCCGTGGTCGTCGAAACCCTGTCCGAGGCGCTGGCGCGCGGCAGCGAGCTGGCACAGGCCCCGGCGCCCAGCGGTGAGGACCCCAACCCGCTGTCCCTGCTGATCTACACCTCGGGCAGCACCGGTGCCCCGAAGGGCGCGATGTATCTGGAAAGCCAGGTCGCGTCGTTCTGGCAGCGCTCGAGCGAGTCGTGGTTCGGCCCGAGCGTCGCCTCGATCAACCTCAACTTCATGCCGATGAGTCACGTGATGGGCCGCGGCATCCTGTACAGCACCCTGGCCGCGGGTGGCACCTGCTATTTCGCCGCCCGCGCCGATCTGTCCACCCTCCTGGAGGACCTGGCACTGGCCCGGCCCACCGAGCTGAACTTCGTTCCCCGCGTGTGGGAGATGCTCTATCAGGAATTCCAGAGCCGCACCGCGCACGGCACCGATGAGGATGCGGTCCTCGCCGACATGCGGGACAACCTGCTCGGCGGGCGCTATGTGGACGCCATGACCGGCTCCGCCCCGATCACCGATGCGCTGAAGTCCTGGGTGGAGTCGTTCCTCGGTATCCACCTTCGCGAGGGTTACGGCTCCACCGAGGCCGGCATGGTGTTCTTCGACGGACGGGTGCAACGGCCGCCGACCATCGACTACAAGCTGGTCGACGTCCCCGACCTCGGTTACTACCACACCGATCAGCCGTATCCGCGCGGCGAACTTCTGGTCAAGACGGTCAACCTGTTCCCCGGCTACTACAAGCGGCCGGAGGTCACCGCCGGCGTGTTCGACGAGGACGGTTTCTACCGGACCGGCGATATCGTCGCCGAACTCGGGCCCGACGAGGTCCGCTATGTGGACCGGCGCAACAACGTGCTCAAGCTGGCCCAGGGCGAGTTCGTCACCCTGGCCAAACTCGAAGCCGCGTTCAGCAACAACAGCCCGCTGGTGCGGCAGATCTACGTGTACGGCAACAGCGCTCAGCCTTATCTGCTGGCCGTGGTGGTACCCACCGAGGACGCCCAGGCGCGCTGGTCGCACGACGAGCTCAAGCGGAACATCGCCGCCTCGTTCCAGGATGTCGCCAAGGCGCTGGAGCTGCAGAGCTACGAGGTGCCCCGGGATTTCCTGGTGGAGACCACGCCGTTCACGGTGGAGAACGGTCTGCTGACCGGGATCCGGAAGTTGGCCTGGCCCAAGCTCAAGGCCCATTACGGACCCGCACTCGAGGAACTGTACGCCGAGCTCGCCGACGGGCAGGCTCGTGAGTTGAGAGAGCTCCGATCTGCCGGTGCCGACGCGCCGGTGATCGAGACCGTGGCGCGCGCTGCCGCGGCACTGCTCGGTGCGGCGACCTCGGATGTGGCGCCGGATGCGCACTTCACCGATCTGGGTGGGGATTCGTTGTCGGCGTTGACGTTCGGGAATCTTCTTCAGGAGATCTTCGGGGTCGAGGTGCCGGTGTCGGTGATCGTGAGTCCGGCCTCGGATCTGGCGACCATCGCCGCGCATATCGAGACGCAGCGCGCCGGTGGCACCGGCCGGCCCACCTTCTCCTCCGTGCACGGCCGGCATGCGGCCGAGGTCACCGCGAGTGAGCTCACGTTGGACAAGTTCCTGGATGCCGCGACGTTGGCGGCGGCGCCGTCGCTTCCGAAGGCGGGCAGCGAGATTCGCACGGTGTTGTTGACCGGTGCGACCGGGTTCCTGGGTCGCTATCTGGCCTTGGAGTGGCTGGAGCGGATGGATCTGGTGGATGGGAAGCTGATCTGTCTGGTGCGCGCGCGCTCGGATGAGGAGGCGCGGGCTCGGCTGGACAAGACGTTCGATAGTGGTGACCCGAAACTCCTTGCGCACTACCGGGAACTGGCTGGCGATCATCTTGAGGTGATCGCCGGTGACAAGGGTGAGGCCGATCTGGGGTTGGACAGGGCCACCTGGCAGCGGTTGGCCGATACGGTGGATTTCATCGTCGATCCGGCTGCGCTGGTCAATCACGTGCTGCCCTACAGCGAGTTGTTCGGTCCCAATGCGTTGGGGACCGCGGAGCTGATCCGGATTGCGCTGACGACGAAGATCAAACCCTTCGCCTACGTCTCCACCATCGGCGTCGGCGATCAGATCGAGCCGGGCACGTTCGTCGAGGATGCCGATGTCCGGACCATGAGCGCTACCAGGGCCATCAACGACAGCTATGCCAACGGTTACGGCACCAGCAAGTGGGCCGGTGAGGTGTTGCTGCGTGAGGCGCACGATCTGGCCGGGTTGCCGGTGTCGGTGTTCCGCTGCGACATGATCCTGGCCGATACCACTTACGCCGGACAGCTGAATCTGCCCGACATGTTCACCCGGATGATGTTCAGCCTGGTGGCCACCGGGATCGCACCCGGATCGTTCTACCAACGCGATGCCGCGGGCAAGAGGCAGGCGTCGCACTACGACGGGCTGCCGGTGGAGTTCATCGCCGAGGCCATCTCGACGCTCGGTGCGCACGTTCAGGACGGGTTCGCGACGTACCACGTGATGAATCCGTACGACGACGGCATCAGCATGGACACCTTCGTCGACTGGCTGGTCGAAGCGGGCTACAAGATCGAACGCGTCGACGACTACGCCGAGTGGTTGTCCCGGTTCGAGACGACGCTGCGCGGGCTGCCCGACAAGCAGCGCCAGGCCTCGCTGCTGCCGCTACTGCACAACTACCAGCACCCGGAGACCCCGCTCAACGGTTCGATCGCGCCGACAGAGGTGTTCCGCGCTGCCGTGCAGGACGCGAAAATCGGTGCGGACAAGGACATCCCGCATGTCAGCCCCGCGGTGATCGTGAAGTACATCACCGACCTGCAGTTGCTCGGACTGATCTAGATCCGTGCTCAGGCGTGCCAGGAAGACCATCGGCTGACGGTGACCGCCACCACCGGACCGTCCAGCGCGGTGCGCTCGTATTGCCGATACTTCGCCCGCAACAACGCGTAACCGATCGCCATCTGGTCGCCGTGTGAATGGATTTCGGCGGTGCCGTCGGCGCGTACCCACCACAGTTGGGTCCAGTCCTCGGCGTAATGGTCGACCAGCAGGCTCACTGCGGGATTGGCCTCGATATTGGCCAGTCGCCGCAACCGCTGGGTGGACTTACGTTTTGCGTCCACCGCGGTGTACAGCGTGTCGCCGCTGACGGCGAAGACCACCGGCACCACGTGCGGTACCCCGTCCCCGACGGTCGCCAGCACCGCGACGGGTGCCGCAGCGAAGAGGTCGGTGGCGGGAAGGGTCATCGCGTACGGGGCTGCGGCGCCACACTCATCGGCGACCGGGTGACATTGATCCGCGGCTTCGAGGACGGTTCACTGTGCTGACGCGGTGCCGGGCCGGATTGCTCGGGCTCCGGTGCCGGCGGGGGAGGAGGCGGTGGCGGAGGTGGTGGGGGTGCTGGAGGCGGCAGCACCGATGCCGAGGTGGTCGTCGGGGTGGCCGACGGGGTGGTGTCCACGTGATCCGCCGGATCGTCGGTCCCGGGGCCGGAGAAGACGAGAAGCACGACCGACACCACGATGGCAATGGCCGCGGCACTCACCGCAAGAATCGCCAGTGTCGCCTTCTGGGTGCGATACCAGGGCGCCGGCGGAGGTTTGAAGGTCCACGTTCCGGTGTTGAACGCGTCGAACGGACCGGTCGGGGGGTCGCTGGGGGCGGGTACCGGTTCATACAGCCGCGGGTCGTCCCACACGCTGGAGTTATGCCCGACCCAGCTGGGGTGGTCGGCGTCGGGCGCGCCGTCGGCACCGGCCGGACCGGCGGTCTCATCCACCCGAAAATCTGCTCCCCCTGGGGCCTCGCGTTCAGCCACACCCCAGATAGTATGCGCCGACCTGCGCAAACGCCGATTCTGGCCGGAGCGGCACGCCGACAGACCTGCGCCGCGGTGTGGGCGGCGGCCTTCGGCGAAGGGCCGTCGCGGGGGCGAAAGCGCCGGTAGGGTCGGTCTACGTTCATCGCAGATTCATCGCGGAACGCAGATGTTGTCACCACCACGTCACCGGGCGGCAGTCTGTTCAACGGAGGGTTCGCGTATGAGGAAATCAGGACTTGTCGCGATGACCGCCACCGCCGCGCTGACCGTCGCACTCGTCACGTCCTGCGCGCCGCCGCAGAAGAACGAGGAGCAGAGCGCGAACAAGGCGAGCACTGCGACCTCGGCGGCCGATTTCGGCGGGATGGACGGCCTGATCGAGGCCGCCAAGAAGGAGGGTGAACTCAACGTCATCGCCCTGCCGCCGGATTGGGCCAACTACGGCGCCATCATCGAGGCCTTCACCGCCAAGTACGGCATCAAGGTGAACTCGGCCCAGCCCGGTGCCAACAGCCAGGAGGAGATCAACGCCGCCCAGCAGCAGAAGGGCCGTAGCACCGCACCCGATGTGTTCGATCTGGGGCAGTCGGTCGCGCTGGCCAACACCGACGTGTTCGCGCCGTACAAGGTGGAGCACTTCGGCGAGATCTCCGATGACTTCAAGGATCCGAAGGGGCTCTGGGTCAACGACTACGGCGGCTACATGTCCATCGGTTTCGATTCCACCAGTGTGGGGGTCATCGCCGGCGTGGACGACCTGCTCAAGCCGGAGTTGAAGGGCAAGGTGGCGCTCAACGGGGATCCGACCCAAGCCGGTTCCGCCTTCTCCGGGGTGATGATGGCGTCGGTGTCCCAGGGTGGGTCGCCGGACGATATCGCCCCCGGTGTCGAGTTCTTCGGCAAGTTGAAGGAGGCGGGTAACTTCCTCCCGGTGGATCCGACCCCGGCCACCATCGCCTCGGGACAGACCCCGGTGGTGATCGACTGGGATTACCTCAACGTCGCGCAATCCAAGAAGGTGCCCGGCTGGAAGGTGATCATTCCGCACAACGCCGCCGTCGCCGGTTACTACTTCCAGGCGATCAACAAGGATGCGCCGCATCCGGCGGCCGCCCGCCTGTGGCAGGAGTTCCTCTACAGCGACCAGGGGCAGAACCTGTACCTGGCCGGTGGCGCCCGACCGGTGCGTGCGGACTCGATGGTGACCAAGGGCTCCATCGACCGCGCCGTGTACGGCACGCTGCCGCCGGTCGACGGCGCCGCGACGTTCGTGTCGGTGGAGCAGAACAAGAAGGCCACCGAGTATCTGAAAGCCAATTGGGCCAAGGTAGTCGGCTGATTCTGGGCCCGACGGTGCGCCGTATCCGAGAGGCGTTGCCGCTGCTGCCGTTCCTGGCGGTGGTGGCGGTGTTCCTGATCATCCCGACCGGGACGGTTCTGGTGAACGCGGTCGTCGTGGACGGGCATTTCTCGCTGGCCCGGATCGGGGCGCTGTTCACCGAGGCGCCGCTGGCGGCACTGGGCCGCAGCCTGGTGTTGTCCGGCAGCACCGCGCTGATCGGTGGGGTGTTCGGGGCGATGCTGGCCTGGCTGATCGTCGGGAGTCCGCCCACCTCGACGCTGCGCAGGGCGGTGCTGTCGCTGTGCAGTGTGCTGGCCCAGTTCGGCGGGGTGGCACTGGCGTTCGCGTTCCTGGCCACCATCGGGCTCAACGGTGTGCTGACGGTGTGGGCCCAAGAGGCGTTCGGCTGGGATCTGGCCGGATCGGGCTGGCTCTTCGGCCTGCCCGGGCTGATCCTGGTGTACTGCTACTTCCAGATCCCGTTGATGGTCATCGTGTTCCTGCCTGCCCTCGACGGATTACGGGTGCAGTGGCGTGAAGCGGCCGTCAGTCTGGGGGCAGGGCCGTGGCAGTACTGGCGTGAGGTCGGGGTGCCGTTGCTGACTCCGGCCTTCCTCGGTTCGGTCCTGTTGTTGTTCGCCAACGCCTTTGCCGCGTATGCCACCGCCGCGGCGTTGGTCAGCCAGGGCAGTCCCATCGTGCCGCTGTTGATCCGGGCCGCGCTGACCAGTGAAGTCGTCCTGGGCCAGTCCGGGTTCGCCTACGCGCTGGCGCTGGAGATGATCGTCGTCGTCGCGGTGGTGATGGTGGCCTACAACGCGCTGGTGCGCCGCACCGCGAGGTGGTTGCAGTGAACAGGGCTGTGCGCGGCGCACTTTGGATGCTGTTCGGGGTGTTCTTCCTCGTTCCGCTCTATGCGATGGCCGATTTCGCCACCAGGGACCTGGGTGGCGGCGGGCGCACCCTGGCGGCGTGGCGCAGTCTGGTCACCGACGATGAGCTCACCGGCGCGATCCTCACCTCACTTCTGCTGGCCGTGCTGACGGTCGTGGCGATGCTCGCGCTGTTGGTGCCGACGATGATCTGGGTGCGGTTGCGCACACCGTGGGCCCGTGGGCCGGTCGAGTTCCTGTGTCTGTTGCCGTTGACGATTCCCGCGCTGGTGGTCGTCGTCGGCCTGCGCAACGTCTACCTGTGGGTGACCTACCTGCTCGGGGAATCTCCGCTGACCCTCACCTTCGTCTACGTCGTGCTGGTGCTGCCGTTCGCCTACCGGGCACTGGACGCGGCCCTGGCGGCGATCGATCTGCAGACCCTCGCCGAGGCGGCCCGCTCACTGGGGGCGGGCTGGACCACGACCATCGCGCGGGTCATCGTGCCCAATATCTGGTCGGGCATCGTGGCGGCGGCGTTCATCTCGATCGCGGTGGTGCTCGGCGAGTACACAGTGGCGTCGCTGTCGGGGTATATGACGTTGCCGGTGCAGATCGTCACGATCGGCAAGGCCGACGGGCCGACGTCGGTGGCTGCCTCACTGGCCACCCTGGTGTTCGGTTTCGTTCTGCTGCTTGTTCTTTCGATGGTGACCAGAAGGGGGCGTCGAGGATGAGCGCCGGTGTTGCGGTGGAACTGCGTGAGCTGACCCGCCGCTATGGGTCCGTACGGGCGCTCGATGGGCTCACCTTGCGGATGGAGCCCGGTGAGTTGGTGGCACTCCTGGGACCGTCGGGCTGCGGAAAGACCACCGCGCTGCGGATCCTGGCCGGTCTCGACGAGGCCGGCACGGGCAGCGTGTGGGTCGACGGACGCGATATCAGCCGGACACCGGCCAACAAACGCGATATCGGGATGGTGTTCCAGGCGTACAGCCTGTTTCCGCATCTGACGGTGCGCGACAACGTGGCCTTCGGGCTGAAGATGCGCGGAGTCGCGAAGCGGGACAGGCAGACTCGTGCGCTGGACATGCTCGAGCTGGTGGGACTGTCGGCACAGTCGGACCGGTATGCCGCAGAGTTGTCCGGCGGTCAGCAGCAGCGGGTGGCGCTGGCCCGCGCACTCGCGATCCGGCCGAGGGTGCTCTTGCTCGACGAGCCGCTGTCGGCACTCGATGCCAAGGTGCGCACGCAGTTGCGCGACGAGATCCGGCGGGTCCAGCAGGAAGTCGGCATCACCACGCTGTTCGTCACGCACGATCAGGAGGAGGCCCTGGCCGTCGCCGACCGGGTGGGTGTGATGAACGCCGGCCGCCTCGAACAACTGGCCGCCCCCGTCGAGCTGTACACCTCGCCCGCCACCCCGTTCGTGGCCGAATTCGTCGGACTGAGCAACCGGATCCCGGCGCAGGTGGACGACGGCCGGGTGCGGCTGTGGGACCGCACGGTGGCCGCGCTGCCCGGGTCGGTGGCCGGCGCGGGCACGGCGCTGGTGCGGCCGGAGGCGGTGCGCCTCACCGCCGATCCGGCGGGCGCCGCGACGGTGCAGTCGGTGTCGTTCCTCGGCGCGATATCACGGGTTTTCGTGACTCTGGGACATGGCCCGGCAGCGGGGCCGCTGGTACTTGCGCAGGTGGGAGGCGGCCAG
The DNA here is from genome assembly GCF_051188035.1 of Mycolicibacterium sp. Y3. Taxonomy (NCBI): domain Bacteria; kingdom Bacillati; phylum Actinomycetota; class Actinomycetes; order Mycobacteriales; family Mycobacteriaceae; genus Mycobacterium; species Mycolicibacterium sp. Y3. The sequence goes on from NZ_JAVQLT010000001.1 coordinate 764,678, forward strand.
ACCTTCGCGGTGGGGGACCGGGTCCGGGTCAGTGTCGAGTCCGCCGGCGTACTGGTGGTCTGATCCACCCCGAGGCGTCACGCCATATCGGCTACCCAGCCGAGGTGACCCTCGAACCCATGCGCTTCGGCCATATCGCGGTACCGATCCCGGTATCGGTGATAGCGCGCATCGTCGCCCTGAGCGCGGGCCAGCAGCGCCTGCAGCCGCAGCCACCAGATCTCGCGCACGGCCAGAGCATCGTCGGCGGGCGCCCGCACCAAGCGTTCGATCGCTGCCTGGGCTTCGGCCATATCGGCGGCGGTGCAATCGGCGAGCAGAGACTCCACCAGAACGCCGGTCGCAGGGATGCCCCACAGCAGCAGTCCGCCGTCGCGGAACAGGTGATCGCAGACGGTGCGCATGATCGCTATCGCGCCCGCCCGGTCTCCGCCCCTGGCCCTTTCGCGCGCCACATACATCTCGATGATCGGTAGATCGCAGAGGTTGCGTCGCCGTTTCACCAGCACCTCGCCGACCTCGATGGCGACCTTTCGCCCGCGGTCGCGCTCTGCTGCTGCGCTGCGATGCATCAGCGCAACGCTCAACGTCATCCGGATGTATCCGACCACGACGTCATCGCTGGAGCGCTCGGCAGTCCGGAGCGCATCCTCGATCTCGTGCAGCGCATCAACATTGGGCTTCAGTACGCCGAAAGGTATCCCCAGCAAGTAGACATAGCCGACCGCTCCCGCGTAGGACGCGGCATCGGAGCGCTGCGCCAGAGGCAGGCTGTGGCGCAGGTCCGCACGCCATCCAGGACGGCCCAGACAGTACCGGGCCATCCCCCGCGACGCGCAGGCGAGAGCCAGCGGAGACCCGACAAGGAAGTTCCCTTTCGACGAATCCCCTTCTGCCAGATCGATAACGGTCTGCGACCACCGCAGGACGTCGCCCCACTGCCCACTCTCGATCTTGCCGAAGATGAGCGGAAACGACAGCCCCACCGTCAACGTCGCGTCTTCTACCGACTCGGCGAGGGTCCACGCTTCCGAAGCCAGCTGCGACGCCTCGCGCACCCAGTCTCGATGTGCATAACTCACCACCATGCCTGCCGTGGCGATGCTCAGTGACGCCTTGTCCCCGGCGGCGGCGCACAACTCCCGCAACTGATCGAAGCGCTCGCCGGCGGAGTCGGCGCCGGCACGCCAGCCGGTCCCGCACAGCATCGTGCGCGGGGCGATCCGCATGGCTGCCCGGCCCGGGTCATCGGCGGGCAAGGCGTCGGCGATCGTCTGGGCACGCTCCCAGCTGGACAGGGCGGCCGTGATATCGCGGTTGGTCGCCCAGATGGCGGCGCGCATGTGCCAGCCGTAGGCAGCGTGCTGGTCGCCGGCGGCTTCCCGGTGTTCTGCGATGGATGCCGCGTTCTCCTCGACCGAATCCGGGTCGCGGGCTTCGATAGCGGCGGCCACCCGACGGTGTAGATCTGAGCGGTCCGACCTGAGCTGCGCCTGGTAGGCCACCGAATGAATGAGCGGATGGTGGAACGCATACTCGGGTTCTCGGATGACGTCGACGAGTTGGGCCGCCACCAATTCGTCCACGACCGGCTCCACGCCCAACCACGCGACCAGGTCGAGGCTGAATCGCGAGCCGATCACCGCTGCCGCGCTCAGCGTGCGCTTGGCCGCCGGAGTGAGCCGGTCGATGCGCGCGGCGATGGTCGCCTGCAACGTGGCGGGCACGGTCACCTCGCCCGTCTCCACCCCCGACAGGTATGCGCCCGGCTCGCCCCGCAGCACACCGCGTTCGGCCAAGTCGCGCACCAACTCTTCGGCGAAGTACGGATTGCAGGCGGCTCTTTCGGCGACTCTGCGGCCCAGTCCCTCAACCGAGGGGTCGGCGCCGAGGAGGTGTGCGACCAGCGTTGCGATGTCTGAATCACTCAGCGGTACAAGGGTTACGGTGTGATCATCGGCCATGTGGGCCAGCGCTCCGTGATACTCGGGCCGGTAGGTGATCAGCACCAGTGCGGGCGTCTGCGGGACCACCGTGAGGAAATCGGCCAGCATCGACTCGCTGACCTCGTCGATCCAATGCGCGTCCTCCACGACGTAGACCGCCGCGGCCGCGCGGGCCAACATCGCTGCCTCGACCAAAGCGCTCAACCGCCGCCGACGGGCATCGGGGTCGATCGGGGGCAGGATTGCCTCCGGATCGGCGATGCCCAGCAGGTCATCGAAGAGCAGCAGGTCGTCGGGGTCTGCGCCAGGCATCTGGTCGCGCACTCGATTTCGGGCGACCGCGGGGTCCAGAGCCCCGATCTCGGTGGCGGCGCGCAACAGCTGCGTGACGACTCGGAAGGGCACCTGGCCGGCGTGCGACTCGCAGAAGGCGCTGAACACGGGTGCCCCCCGCCGGCGCGCCGTGGCCGCCACCTCACGCGCCAGCCGACTCTTGCCGATACCGGGTGGGCCCACCACGCCGACAATCGCGCCGTGCCCGTCGATCGCGCGCTGCAGTGCGCCTTCGACGACCGACAGCTCCCGCCGTCGACCGACCAGATCCGACTCGGCACCCGCGACGCGATGCGGTTCGCCGATGCTCAGCAGGCGGTGGACGCGCACCGGCTCGGCGGCACCCTTGATGTGAACCCACTCGGCTGCGCCCACGTCAGCCGAGTCAGCCACCAGTCGCGCGGTCGACGCACTGAGCATCACCCCACCGGGAGGTGCCACCGATTCCATCCGCTGAGCCATGCCCACCTGCACACCGATCGTGGCGTACCTGGACCCGGAGCCGATCTCACCGGCGATCACCTGACCTGAATTGAGGCCGACCCGCAGCCACAGATCGATGCCGTCGCGATCGCGGGCCTCGGCCGCCACCCGCTTCGCCTCTTCTTGGATGGCCAGCGCTGCCAGGCAGGCGCGAACAGCGTGATCCTCCAATGCCGTCGGCGCGCCGAAGACCGCCATGATGCCGTCGCCGGTGAATTGGCTCAGGGACCCGTCGTAGCGGCTGACCATGGCCGTGCAGCGGTTCAGCAGGTTGCCCATGATCTCACGCAGCCGTTCGGCGCCGACGGCTGCAGCGATGTCCATCGAGTGAACGACATCGGCGAAGAGCACCGTCACTTGCTTGTACTCGGCCGTCGTCGGTGCTGATGTGACAGGCGCGCCGCACTTGTTGCAGAAGCGGGAATCCGGCGGCAACTCCGTACGGCCGCACGACCCACACCACGGTCCCGTTATCGGTACCGCACCGCGACCGTCGTCGGTGTCGCCCACGTCAGCATCATGTCACCGCTGGTCAACGGATGCCCGGCGTATCGCCGGTGATGTCGGCGATGGCCTCGTTGAGCCGATCCTGATCCACTGCAATGGATTCGCTGGCCACCTCGGTGGCGTTGTGCAGGGCTTCGTTGAGCCGGCGGGAGACCGTGTCCGAACCCAGGCGTAGCACCCCATCGGACAGATGGACGTCGACGAGGTGGTGGTGTCCGTTCAGGGTGACCTCGACGGTCTCGGATTCGTCTGCCGCCGTGAAGGATTCACTCGCCATCTTCTGCAGCTGGCTGTCCATCAGATCCTGCAGACGGCCGGCCTGCCGAAGTACCGCGGCGACCTGGGGGTGCATATCGTCGGTCGGCTCGAAACTCACTTGGGGTCCTTGTCCGGGATATCGCGGCGCCGGCGGGCGCCGATGACCCCTTCGGTCCAGGGCCGATCCTCGGTGTAGAGGTCCTCGTCCGGGGCGGTGTTGGGATCGCGGCGCTTCTCCTTGCCCGGTGGGGCGCCACCCGCACCGTGGCCCATTCCGCCCATACCGCCACCCATACCGCCACCCATACCGCCGCCCATGGCCGACGCCGGAATCGCACCCGAGCCGCCGCCTCGGGCGCCGCCGCCGGGCGCGGGTCCGACGGTCTCGGCCCCGACACTGGGTTGCAGGGGCAGCGCCGGTGCGCCCCCTCCGCCGCCCGCGCCGCCGCCGGATCCGCCGCCACCCCCGGTGGAGGCGGGGCTCACACCCGGATCGTCGAGCCCGAGATCGGGCAGCCCACCGTCGGGTAGCCCACCGCTGGGCAGGCCACCTCCCGACGGCGTACCGCCCGAGGGTGCGCCGCCCTTACCGGACGGGCTGCCACCCGAACCCGATTGGCCGGCACCGGATCCGGACGATCCCGACGGGGACTGACCGGCGGATGCCGGATCCGTGCCTTGCGGCGTACCGAAAGAGGCGAACTGCGCCGGGGCTCCCATCGGCTGGCCGCCGGCCCCCGGAGCGCCTCCACCACCGCCGGTATTGCCGCCGCCACCGGAACCGCCCGCACCGGTGCCGCCCCCACCGCGCGAGGCGAACCCGGGGTCGCGGACCTTCACCTGATCGAAGGTCGCGTGGCCCGCGTAGTCCTGCCGCACCTCGTCGGATTGCTGCTGCAGTTTGGTCATCTCGGCCTGGACGTGCTGGGCCTGCACCTGGGACCGGGCATCGCCCTCGGCGAGCAACCGGGCGAGAGCCTCCTTTGCCGCCTGGTACCGGAGGTACAGGGGGGTGTGCTCGGTCAGCGCGGTCACGTGGGCATCGGCGACCTTGGTGGCCGCCTCGGCCAGCCGACGCCACGCCGCAGCCAGATCGGTGCACCAGTCGCCGTAGTCGTTGAGCCGTTTGTGGGCCGCGTCGGCTGCCTCACCCTCCCAGTCGTTGGCGTCGTGCATCGGCCGGGCGCCCTCGGCGCTGGCGGCGGCCAGTCCCCATTGCACGGCGGCCGCCCGCAGGGAGGCCTCGTTGCCGCTGAGCAGAAGTGCTTGCGTCTGTTCGATGTTGCTGTAGCCGCCGCCGTCGAGGGCCTCGGGAGCGGCCGGGCCGTCCGGCAGGGGCGGCAGCGGCGTGGACGGCGGCGCCACGGTGATGGCCTCGACCGCCGCGCGGCGCTGCGGGTCGTCGAGGGCGGTCTTGTACTGCTCGTCGACCTTGTCGTAGGCGGTGGCGGCCGAATCCAGCATCTCGCTGAGCCGGTGGCCTTCGGCCTCGGCGATCTTCTGATGCTGCTGCAGCGCTGCGGCATTGGCGTTGAGATTCGCGGCTGCCGCCACCGCCAGCGGAAGCTGATCGGGTGGCATGGCCTGGGCCTCCGGCTGGTACCAGAAGACGCTTCGCATGGCGCCCGCAAGGCCTTTGAGTGCGGCGGTGTCGACCTTGGCCTCTGTCATGCGCGATCCCGCTCCGCTTCTCGCTGAGGCGTCACGACGCCCCCTCCAGCGCCATCTGGTACCGGCTCTCCTCACGCGGATTGATCAGCCGGATCGGTAGCTGTCGATGCCGCGGGGTCCCGATGAAGTTGCTGCGCAACACCACCCGGCCGACACCGGGATGCGGCCCCAGATACGTGGTGGCATTGGGCCACGTCACTTTGGCCTCACTGCCGATGCGGGCGTTGACGAACCCGGCGAATTCGCGGAACTGCGGGCCCAAGGTGACCACACCCCCCGCCGCGGCGGACCGGATCACGAACTGGGTGAACAGCCGGGCGTCACCGAGGTTGATGCTGACGTCGACATCGTCGAACGGCATGTAGACCGGGTAGCGGTCGGCCGTCTCACCCACCAGCACACCGGCCGAGCCGATCGGCAGTTCGTAATGCCGGTCGGAGACCGGGCTCTTGCCCAGCAGTGCGGCCCGCTGCCCGCCGAACAGGCACGAGAAACCGCGCGGCGTGGTCGGATTGGCCAGCGTGGTCAGCAGCACTGTCGTGGTCGGGGCGCTGCCCGGCCGGATACGCACCCGGGTGATGGTGTGGTCGGCGCGGGCCGACCACCACACATTCGGGCCGCCCGGTGCCACATATGCGGCGGTGAACGTGCTGCGGCCCTTGATGGAGGACCAGGATTCGCGTTCGAAGCTGATCTCGGTGGCACGGTCGAAGTCGTCGAAGCTGCGCCCGCACCGTGCGTCGATCCCGTTGCCCGCCAACTGATCGGCGATCCGGGTGGTCGAGGCGACCAGGTAGCGGGCCAGTCCGGCGACTCCGGATTCGCGCCGTTGGGCCGGTCGCCGGGTCCGTTCGGGGTCGGCGCGCAGCACGATCCAGGTCCGTCGGTTCGCCGGGACGGGATACGGCCCGACCACCTGCTCGTAGAGCGCCACCAGATTGGCGGGCGCGGTCTTGCCGACGCGGTAACCCGCCGACACGACATCGGCCTCCAGCTCGGGGCAGTGCGCCGCGATGAGTTTCTCCACCAGCCGGGTGTCCACCACATCGTCGGTGAACGCCTCACCCGAGACCAGCACCGTCGGGGTGAACGCCCGGGGGACCAGCTCGATGGTCGCGATCAGCGCGTCGCCCTCCCACCGCACTGCCACGTGGTCACCGGGCAGCACCGTGGCGCCGACATCGGGTTCCGACGGTGCCGGTGGCGCGACGGTGTGCCGCCGGCGCCAGGAGAACAGGGCCGCGATCCACCCGGTCAGCCGCCGGCCCCGGATGGTGAGCGTGGTGGCGATCGCGATCAGCGCGCCGAGCGTGATGCCGAGCCACAGCAGGTTCATCGGGATCGACACCACGACGACGGCCGGAATCAGCACCGCCGCCCACAGCAGGTGGGCGGTGGTGAACCGGAAACCGAACTGGCCGAAGAACTCTCTCATCGGCGCCTCAGGGCACGCCGGGCCAGTGCGCCGATCCCGAGGATCAGCGCCACCGCGGTGCCGGTGAGCACCACGATGGTGATGGGTCTGCGATCGGGGGGCGCGACGTAGACCGGGGGCGGAAGCTGTTTGACCCGGTACGGCACGGCAGACGGGCCGGACGGGACATCCCAGGTGAGGGCGGCCACCGGGTCGATGACGCCGGCACCGACGTAGTTGTCGACCCCGCCGCCGGGATGGCGGGCGGTCGCGGTGATCCGGTTCATGATCTGCGCCGGGGTGAGCTCGGGGAAGCGCTGACGCAGCAGCGCCGCCAACCCGGACACATATGCGGCGGCGAAGGATGTGCCGGCGATCGGGATGGGCCCGTCGGTGCCGGCCAGCGCGTTGACCGGATTGCCGTCGTAGCCGAGCGCGATGATGTTCTCCGCCGGTGCCGCGGCATCCAGCCAGGGACCGGACACCGAGAAGCTGCTCGGTTGTCCGGTCTCGCCGATCCCGCCGACCGTGAGCACCAACGGCGAATACCAGGCGGGCGACACGATGGTCTGGACCTGTTTCCAGCCGCGGGGGTCGTTGGGCTGGTCGGCCTCGGGCGGCGGATTCTGCGTGCAGTCCTGACCGGTGTTGCCCGCGGCGACCACGATGACGACACCTTTGATGTTGACGGCGTAGTTGATGGCGGCGCCCAGGCCGGACTCGTTGATCGGGCGGGTGACCTTGTAGCAGGCCGCCTCGCTGATGTTGATCACCTGGGCGCCGAGATTGGCCGCGTGCACGATCGACCGGGACAGGCTGCGCAGGGAGCCGGCGGTTTGGGTGCTGTTCGGATCGTTGGGGTCGTTGCGGGAGCCGACCGGCTGGAAGTTGTCCGAGGTCTGGCGCAGCGACAGGATGCGGGCATCGGGTGCGACACCGACGAACCCGTCGGTGGGCGCGGGCCGTCCGGCGATGATCGACGCCGTCAGTGTGCCGTGGGAGTCGCAGTCCGACATACCGTTGCCGGCTTTGTCGACGAAATCGCCGCCCGGTTCGGCGGGAACCCGCGGCGAGCCGTTGACCCCGGTATCGATGACGGCGACGGTGATACCGGCGCCGGTGGCGAACTTCTGGGCGTCGGCGATCCGTAGATAGTCGTTGGCCCACGGCTTGTCGGTGAAGTTCGAGTTCGGGAACGTGATCGGGGCCGAACACACCCGCCGCTGCTCGGTGGGTTGATCGGGCCCGGTCTCGTCAGGCGGTACCGCCGCCGGATCGATCGTCGGTGGCTCGACCGCACCCGCCGGCGGGGCCGTACCCACCAACAACACGCACGCGGCCAGCAGCGCGGCGATACGTCGCACGTTGTCCACTCCCCCTTGCAATCCCCGGATGCGGATGTGCAGGCACAACCGCAGCAAAGCGAAGGCCCCGTGTTGGCGGCGTGTTCGCGCAACGTCAGCCTGCCAGATGGGTCTCGCAGGCTGACGTCAGAGCAATATTACGGGGACGACGAAGGGGGCAGTTGCGCTTTCTGTCAGGCGCGCGGGCGCGGTCAGGCGTCGAGGTCCTGGGCGACCAGGTCGGCGACGGTGGCCAGCGCGGCGGCATCGTCGGAAGCCACGGTCACCTGGGCGCCGTTGCCGGCGCCGAGGGTCATGATCATCAGCGCGGAACCGGCGTCCACCGGCTCGCCACCGTCGACGGCCAGGGTGACGGGGACGCCGGCGTTGACCACGGCTTCGGCGATGATGGCGGCCGGCCGGGCGTGCAGGCCGATGGCGGATCCGACCACGACGGTCTTGCTGGGCATTGTTGTTCTCCTCTTGGCGGTGGTGGTGCGATGGGTGGGACGGATCAGGCGGATACGGGCGTCTTGGTGAACTGTTTGGCGAGCACCACCGCGAGGGCGGCGACCACGGTTCCGGCGGCCAGGGCGACCAGGAACCACATCAGGTGGCCGATCGCGAAGAACACGAAGATGCCACCGTGCGGCGCTTTGAGCGTGACGTCGAAGGCCATGATGAGCGCTCCGGTGACGGCACCGCCGGCCATCATCGACGGGATGACGCGCAGCGGGTCGGCCGCGGCGAACGGGATGGCGCCCTCGGAGATGAACGCGGCACCGAGGAACCACGCGGCGTTGCCGTTCTCCCGTTCGGGCTCACTGAACAGCCCTGGCCGCAGCCGGGTGGCCAACGCCATCGCCAGCGGCGGCACCATACCGGCGGCCATCACCGCGGCCATGATGCGAAGGGACGCGACATCGCTGACGTTGAGGCCGGCGGTGGCGAAGGCGTAGGCGGCCTTGTTGACCGGCCCACCCAGGTCGAAGCACATCATCAGACCCAGGATCACCCCGAGCAGGATCACCGAGGCGCCGGTCAGCCCGTTGAGCCAGTTGGTCAGGCCGGAGGTGATCGCGGCCAGCGGGCGGCCGAGCAGCATGAACATCAGCAGGCCGACGATCAGCGAGGCGAACAGCGGGATCACGACCACCGGCATGAGACCCCGGAACACCTGCGGCACATTGATCTTGCTGATCCACAGCGCCGCGAACCCGGCGATCAGGCCGCCGACGATACCGCCGATGAAACCACCACCGACGAAGACGGCGACCGCGCCGGCGGTGAATCCGGGTGCGATACCCGGCCGGTCGGCGATGGCGAAGCTGATGTAGCCGGCCAGCGCGGGGACCAGGAACATGAATGCCAGGCCGCCGAGGGTGAACAACACCGCGCCGAGGTACTGGACGAACCCGCCGGCCGGCAGGTTCACCAGCGAGTTTCCGGTCGCGATGTGCGCGCCCAGTGAGTTCATGCCGAAGGACAGCCCGTTGGCCCCCTCGGGTGCGTTGGCGATGTCGTAGCCGGCGAACAGGAAGCCCAGCGCGATCAGCAGGCCGCCGGCGGCGACGAACGGGATCATGTAGCTCACGCCGGTGAGCAGGATCTGACGCAACCGGGTGCCCCAGCCCAGGCTGTTCGCCGCGGACGCGGCGCCGGCCTCCTCGACCGAGCCGGATACCCGGGCCGCATGCGGATCGGTTGCGGCCGCAATGGCTTCGGAGATCATGGTGTCGGGTTCGTTGATGGCTCGCTTGACGCCCGAGGCGATGACGGGCTTACCGGCGAAACGCTGCTTGTCCTTGACACCGACATCGGTGGCGAAGATGACGGCGTCGGCACCGGCGATGGTGTCGGCAGGCAGCGGGGTGCTGCCGGAGGAGCCCTGGGTCTCGACGGTGAAGGTGACGCCGGCCCGTTCTGCGGCCAGCTTGAGGGCGTCGGCAGCCATGTAGGTGTGCGCAATACCGGTGGGGCAGGCGGTGATCGCCACGATCGACGTGGTCTTGCCGGGGACGGGCGCAACGGCGGCGGGACTGCCGGCGGGGGCCGGGTTCACCACCCCGTCGACGAGTGCCACGAGTTCCCCCGCGGTCTTGGCCGTCCGCAGCGATTCCACGAACTCCTTGCGGACCAGGGCTCGGGCCAGACTGGACAGCAACTTGAGATGGTCGGCACCACCGGATTCCGGTGCGGCGATGAGGAAGACCAGATCCGAGGGGCCGTCGGGGGCGCCGAAGTCCACGGCCGGCGCCAACCGGGCGAACCCGATGGTCGGCGTGTCGACGAAGGCCGAGCGGCAGTGCGGGATGGCGATTCCACCGGGGAGACCGGTGGCCGACTGACCCTCGCGGGCCATCGCGGCGGCCACCAGGCCGTCGGCGTCGCCGGTGCGGCCCGCGGCGGCGAGCAGTGCGGCGATGTGGGCGATGACGGACTCGTTGCTGGTGCCGGCATCGGTGTCGAGCAGCACCAGGTCGGTGGTGATCACCGGCTGTGCGGTATCGGTGGGTGACATGACGTGACCTTCTTGTCGGGGTTCAGGATCAGGCGGCGGACGGCGAGAGTGACCTCACCGCAACGGCTTCTGTGTTGATCTGCGCGGGCGCGGGCAGTGCCGAACCGGGTAGCGCGGCCGCGGCGCTGCCGTAGGCGACGGCCATCTGCAGCCGCTGCGCGGGTGGCGCACCTTCCAGTGCGGCACGCACATAGCCGGCCAGCGACGAGTCCCCGGCGCCGACCGTGCTGCGCGGGACGATGGGTGGCGGTGTGGCGAGCCAACTGCCGTCGCCGTCCACCAGCACGGCTCCGGCCGCTCCCAGGGTGACCAGGACGGCGGCGGCGCCACGGTCGACCAGTTGCCGGGCCGCGGCCACCACCGGTCCGGTATCACCCTGGGCGGCAGCGCTTTCCAACTCGGCGGCCGAGTGCCCGGTCAAGCCGGCGAGCTCCTCGGCGTTGGGCTTGATCACATCGGGGGCGGCGGTACCGAAACCCGCCGCAAGAGCGGCCAGCGGTGCGTCCGAGGTGTCCACCGCGACGCGGCAGTCGTAATCCGACAGTGCGGCCACCATATCGGCGTACCAGTGCACGGGGATGCCCGGGGGAAGCGAGCCCGACAGCACCACCCAGCTGGCACCTTGGGCGACCTGCAGCACGGTGTGTGTCAGCTCCTGCAGCGCGGCCGCCTCGAACGGCGCGCCGGGCTCGTTGAGTTTGGTGGTGGTGCCGTCACTTTCGGTGATGGCCAGATTGGTCCGCACCTGGCCGCGGATCGGCACGTTGCGAAACGGGACGCCGGCGGCCCGAAGTGCGGCCAGGATGAGATCGGCATCGGAGGCGGGTAACACGGCGATGGTGTCCAGTCCGGCCAGTCCGAGGGCGCGGGCCACGTTGACCCCCTTGCCGCCCGGCTCGTTGGTGACCGATCCGATCCGGTGTACCGCCCCCCGGGTGAGGGGAGTGCCGAGGGTGACCGTGCGGTCGATGCTCGGATTGGGTGTGACGGTGACAATCATGCCGCGGCTCCTGCCAGGACGATCTCGATGCCGAGACCGGTCAGTTCGGTGCGGTCGGCGTCGGTGATCTCGGTGTCGGTGACCAGCGCGTCGACGCTGGACAGGGGTGCGAAGCTGACCAGCTCCTCGCGGCCGATCTTGGACGAATCCGAGGCCACCACAACGTAATTGGCGCTGCGGACCATGGCGCGTTTGACGGCGGCCTCGTCGGGGTCGGGGGTGGACAGGCCGTGGCGGACGCTGATGCCGTTGGTGCCGATGAACGCGATGTCCACCCGCAGGTGATCGAGTGCCTGCAGCGTGGCGTCGCCCACCGCCGCCTGGGTGAGGCCGCGGACCCGTCCGCCGAGCAGTTGCAGCGTGACCGACGGGACGGCCGACAGTCGGGCGGCGATCGGGATGGAGTTCGTCACCACCACGAGGTCGCGGTCGGTGGGCATGGCCGCGGCGATCCGGCTGGTGGTGGTACCGGCGTCCAGCAGCACGCTGGAACCGGACAGTGGGAAGAAGTCGGCGGCTGCCGCGGCGATCGCGTCCTTCTGATCGGAGCGGGTGGTGTCGCGTTCGTCGACATCCTGCTCGACCAGGTGCAGGGCTCGCGACGGAACCGCGCCACCGTGCACGCGGCGCACCAGCCCCGCCTTGTCCAGGACGGCGAGGTCGCGCCGGACGGTTTCGGTGGTGACGTCGTAGGCCTGCGCAAGTTCGGCCACGGACGCGCGCCCCTGCCTGATCACCAGGGAGGCGATCGCTTGCTGACGTTCTTCGGCGTACATGGCTCCGGTCTCGGTGCTCGAGGTCTGGGATCGGGTGGGTTTTTCCGGTGCTATCCCGGTGGTGAATGTTGGTATGTGTTGTTTTACGCTTGTTTGTGTTGACTTGTCAACGATTTCTTGTAACGTGGCTCACATGAGTTCCCCATCTGTGACGGACACCGGGACCCTCGTCCTGACCGGTGTCCCGGTAGTGCCCGGAGTGGCCTATGCCCCGGTGATCCGTCCCGGGCGCAAGCCGGTCATCGATCTCGGTGCCGATTCGCTGGGCGAGGACGAGCGCCCGGCGGAATCGGCCAGGTTCACCGCCGCGGCCGCGACCGTGGCCGAACGGCTGCGGGAGCGGGCCGGTCGCGCCACCGGCGCCGCCTCCGAAGTGCTCGCGACCACCGCCGGTCTGGCGCAGGACCGGGCCTGGCTGGGTGCCGCGGAGAAGCGCATCGCCGAGGGTGCCCCGGCCGTGCGTGCGGTGGCCGCCGCCGTCGACCAGTTCGTCGGGCTGTTCACCCAGATCGGCGGGATGATGGCCGAGCGGGTCACCGATCTGCGCGATATCGGGGATCGGGTGATCGCCGAACTCGTGGGCCTGCCCGAGCCGGGGGTCCCGCAACCCGATGTGCCCTCGGTGCTGTGCGCCGAAGACCTCGCGCCCGCCGATACCGCGGGCCTGGATCCGTCGCTGGTGGTGGCACTGGCCACCACGCTGGGCGGACCCACCAGCCACACCGCGATCATCGCCCGTCAGCTGGGGATCCCGTGCGTCGTCGCCGTCACCGGACTCGATGACGTGCCCGTCGGCGCCAAGGTGCTCGTCGACGGCACCCGCGGCACGGTGACCGTCTCGCCGGATGATGCTGCCGCCCGTGGGGAAGTGGCCGAGGCGCAGCGTGCCGCCGCGACCGCGGCCGGCTGGTCCGGACCGGGCGCGACGGCCGACGGTCACGCCGTCGCGGTGCTCGCCAACGTCCAGGACGGTGCCGCGGCGCGGGCCGCCCGCCAGACACCCGCAGAGGGCGTCGGCCTGTTCCGCACCGAGATGTGCTTCCTCAACACCGACACCGAGCCGACGGTCGAAGAACAGGCGAGCATCTATGCCGAGGTACTCGAGGCCTTCGCCGGTGGCAAAGTCGTGATCCGCACCCTCGACGCCGGCTCCGACAAGCCGCTCAAGTTCGCGGGCCACCCGGATGAGGCCAACCCCGCGCTGGGGGTGCGAGGTATCCGGATCGCGACGGGCAACCCGGGGCTGCTCGATCGCCAGCTCGCGGGCATTGCCGCCGCGGCACAGCGGTCCGGTAACGCGCCCTGGGTGATGGCGCCGATGATCGCGACCGCCGAAGAGGCGAAGAGCTTTGCGGCCAAGGTCCGTTCGCACGGGCTCATGGCGGGCGTGATGATCGAGGTGCCGGCCGCGGCGCTGCTGGCCGACCGGATTCTCGAGCACGTCGACTTTCTGTCGATCGGCACCAATGATCTTGCGCAGTACACGATGGCCGCCGACCGGATGTCTGCGGACCTGGCCACCCTCACCGATCCGTGGCAGCCCGCGGTGCTCGCACTGGTCGCCATGGCGGTGAACGCCGGTGCCGCGGTGAGCAAGCCGGTCGGTGTGTGCGGGGAGGCGGCGGCGGATCCGTTGCTGGCGTGTGTGCTCACCGGCTTCGGCGTGACCTCGCTGTCGGCGGCCTCGGCCGCTGTCCAGGGCGTGGGCGCCAAACTGGCGCAGGTCACCTTGCAGCAGTGCCGCGACGCCGCCGAGGCCGTACTGGGTACCGCCAGCGCCGCGGACGCCCGAGCCGCCGCACGCGCCGTCCTGGGGTAGGCGGGAATTAATCGGACCATAGTCCGGTTAGATGTGGTATGCCTGCCATCACAGCCGATACGCTGACCCTGCCCCGCATCGCGGGGCCGGAACCTGCCGACACCGAACGCCCGGTGCGTTCGATCACCACCGGCCCACGCGGTTTCGAGGGGGAGGGCTTCCCCGTCGTGCGCGCGTTCGCCGGGGTGAGCGCCGCCGACCTCGACCCGTTCATCCACATGGATCAGATGGGCGAAATCGAATACCAGCCCGGTGAGCCGAGGGGAACGGACTGGCACCCGCACCGCGGGTTCGAGACCGTCACCTACATGATCGACGGCCGCTTCGCCCATCAGGATTCGCACGGTGGCGGTGGATTGATCACCGACGGTGCCACTCAATGGATGACCGCCGGGGCCGGGATCTTGCACATCGAGACGCCACCGGCCGAACTCGTCGAGAGCGGCGGCGTGTTCCACGGCATCCAGTTGTGGGTGAACCTGCCCCGTGCCGACAAGTTCGCCACGCCCAGGTACCAGGCCATCGAGGGGCGTGAGGTGCAGTTGCTCTCCTCGGTCGACGGCGGGGCGCTCGTGCGCGTCATCGCCGGTGAGGTGGACGGCCACACCGGGCCGGGTGGTACACACACCCCGATCACGTTGGCGCACGCCACGATTGCCCCGGGCGCGCGGCTGGATATGCCGTGGGACAGGCGGTTCAACGCCCTGGTGTACGTGTTGTCCGGGCGCGGCTCGGTGGGACCGGTGAGTCACCCGATCCAGCAGGGTCAGCTGGCCGTGCTCGGGCCGGGCGACCGGATCGCGTTGGCCGCGGATGGCTCCCAGGACTCCCACCGCCCGGCGATGGAGGTTCTGCTGTTGGGCGGCCAGCCGATTCGCGAGCCGGTCTTCCACTACGGGCCGTTCGTGATGAATTCCAAGTCCGAGGTGATCGAAGCGCTGGAGGATTTCAACGCGGGCCGGTTCGGGACGGTGCCGCCGAATGCGCTCCGGCCCCATCGCTGACCGGTTCCGGGTAAAGCAGTTCCAGTTCGCCGAGGTGGGCGGCGACGGTGACCAGCGGCAGCGCGGCCGCGATCGCCAGTTCGCCCGCACCGGCGCCGGCGCGCAGGGCCCGCACGAAGTCGTCACTGATCGGCGGACCGAAGTGCACCGACTCGACACCGCGAAACCGTTCGCATACTGCGTGGCAATGAGATTCGAGGGCTTCACGGACCTGGGGGTAGACCGCCAGGGGTGGTGGGACGACATCCGCGATCAGCTCGGCCGCGGCCCTCAGCCGGGTGGCTCGGTTGGCCGACCTGATCACCGGCGCGCGCAGGTCGGTCGGGCCCCCGCTCTCCGAAAGATAGTGGCGCACCGTGTCATCCAGGGTCCGGGCAGCGGACAGCGCATCGTGGCCGAGTGTGGTGATGCGGTCGTCGGCCTCCTCCGAGGCGCCCCGCGTCACCCGTCGCACCGCGGCCTTCATATAGGCCGTGCCGGCCGCGCGGGCGGCATCCAGTGACCGGGTCACCGCCGCGGCCGCACCCCGCGGCCACAACAGCAGCGACACGACCACACCGACAAGGGCGCCGATCGCCACGTCCTCGACCCGGATCAGGCCCACCCGCCAGCCGATCGGGTGGATCAGGTTGAAGATGATCACCACCATCATGGTGAACGCGGCCTGCCCGGCGATGAACGACGCCACCTCCGGGACGAACGCCGACCCGAATGCGACCAGTGGCAGCGCCAGCCACATCACCACCGGGTCCACGCCCAGCAGCGCGATGAAGGCCGCGCCGAGCCCGAACCCGATCACCGTCCCGGCGACCGCGCGTACGACGCGGGTCCCGGTGGTCAGGGCACTGCTGCGCAACACCGACATGGCGCCCAGCACCACCCACAGCCCGTTCTGCAGGGGGAAAAGATGCGTCACCCCGACGGCCAGGGCCAGCCCCAATCCGGTGCGAAGACTGTTGCGCACCACCACGGCCCGCGTCGCGACCAACCCCGACGGGATGCTGGCGATGGCCTCGGATTCGGACAGCACCCGTGCGGCCGCGCCGGAATCCGGCAGTCGCAGGCCCAGCACTCGCGCCCACACCGGGCGGGCGTCGGCGTCGGCGGCCAGTCCGATCACCCGCCCCGTCGCGGAGACGCACGCCGATATCGTTCTGCGGGTCAACAGTTTTCGTCCGATTCCCAGCGCCGCGGAGTCATCGGGTGCGTCGAGGATCTCGCAGATGTCCTCGCGGTACCGGCTCTGCGCGATGAGTCGCTGCACGGCCAGGGCGTGGGCCAGCGCGCTGCGATGTGCGTCGCGTTGCGGGCCGCCGGTCTCCAGCACGGCGGCGGACTCACGCAGCACCGCCACGATCGGGTCCCGCAGCTCGGCAAGCGCGGTGCCGGGGGATCGCGTCACGAGGTCGGACAGCCACTGCAGGTCGTCGATCACCCGCACGAGCGCCCGGCTGCCCGCGGTCAGTCCGACCGGGCGGAAATCGGCACCGAGAAAAGTGGTGCGCAGCTTGTCCATCGCCTCGTGAACGGCGTCAAGGTCCTCGGCGCTCGGCTCGACCCGGTCCAGCGTGTCGGCGAGCGTCGCGCAGACCCGGGCGGCGTAGAGCCGAAGTTCGTTGTGATGGCGCGGAGGGAACACGAAGAGCGCGGCGGGCACGCACAGGGCGAGCGCGATCACCCAGCCGAGCAGGCGATCCGGAATCGGGCCCGGCGGCAGGCACAGGGCCGGAACGAAGGTGAGCAGGGTGGAGCGCTGGCCGGCGGCCACGATCTCACTGAGCACGCCGGCGAACATCACCGCCGCCGCCACCACGAACATCACGGCCACGGCCAACCACGGCACGGACGCCACCACGGTGCCCAGGGTGACCAGGATGGCCCCGTTGACTCCCAACCCGGCGTAGGCCAGGGCCCGGGCGGGCCGGTTTCCGGGGAAGTCGACGAGGATCAGCAGGGCGACCGCGCCGAGAATCGCGAACAGCGGCGTCTGCACGCCACCGACGCTGAACCCGGCGGCGGCGACCACCGGCATCATCAGCCCGGCGCGCGCGGCGCGACGCATCGCGTCGTACTCGGGGTCGCGCGCATGCACCCTTCGCCACAGCCTGAGCCACAGGCCGGCAGGGGTGAGCATGCCCGACGATGTTAGACGGTCACGGGTGGTCCGGAACGGTGCCGAACATCCCGGAGTCCAGCCCGTCGAGCAGTTGGTCGGCCAACCAGCGCAGGTCTCCGAAATCGCGGGGCAGCGAGGTCTGCTCATAGCCGGTCAGCAGATATACCGCGGCGATCGCGAACACATGCGCCTGCCGGTCGCTGGTGAGGATCTCCAGCGCCGATTCCTTCATGATGTCGAACCGCTGCTGGTCGACGGTGCGCTGCACCTCACCCACCGTCGGGTCGATGGAACTCCACACCCGGATGGCCGCCTCGGCGCCGTGCGGCAGGGCGAGCGCCTCCTCGACCAGCGTGCCGATCCTGCGCCGCGGATCGGACTCGGCTCGGGCCGCGTCGATGATCTGGGTGGTCTTCACCTGCACCCAGTTGTCGACGAGCGCGCGGGTGTAGGACGACCAGCTGGTGAAGTAGTGATAGAACGAACCCGTCGTGACACCGAGTCGCTGGCATACCTCGGCCAGCTTCAGGCCGCCGTAGCCGAGGTCGGACAAGATGTCGATACCGGCTTCGAAATATGAATCCCTCGACACGCCAACCCCCATGGTGGGACACCTTAGTTCGGTCTGTCCACGGATACTGCCGGGCTGCGCCGGTCCGGCGCCCGGAGCAACGATAACCAACGTTTGCTGGGCGCGAGCTGTAGATAACGCCGAGGCGAAGATCGCGGTAGTGAAGTGGGTAATCTGTGGCACAATTTGACTGTGCCGCACATAGCCAGCAGAGGACCGGGTCGCCCGCCTGCAGCCAAAGCAGCAGACACCCGAGAGCGTATCCTGCAGGCTGCGCGGGAGGTGTTCAGCGAACTCGGCTATGACGCCGCGACCTTTCAGGCGATCGCCATCCGCTCGGACCTCACCAGGCCCGCCATCAATCACTACTTCGAGAGCAAGCGGGTGCTCTATCGCGAGGTGATCGAGCAGACCAATGCCATGGTGGTGGGCGCCGGGTTCGAGCGAGCCAAGGCTCAGTCGACGTTACTGGCCAGGCTGTCGGCATTCTTCTCGGTGGTCATGCAGACCGATACCAAGGATCGCTCGGTGGCCGCCTTCCTGGTCACCTCGGTGCTGGAAGCGCAGCGTCATCCTGAGCTCGCCCACGAGACCCACGACTCGCTGGCCAGTTCGCGGGAGTTCATTTCGTGGGCGGTCCGGGAGGCGATGGGCAGTGGGGAGCTAACCACCGACACCGACGTGGAGACGCTTGTCGAGCTCCTTGTCGCGGTCATGTGGGGGATGGGCTTCTACGCCGGGTACGTCGGCTCGCATGCAGATCTGGAACGTGTTATCGAGAAGTTCGAACTGCTGCTGGCTAACAAGCTCTGGTCGCTGCCGACGTAACTGGCACCTGCGCTAGCTTATAGCTAATCTAAGTTGTTCGGTAGCATGGCGGAATGAGTTCTCTGCGCACCGACGACGACACCTGGGACATCGCCACCAGTGTCGGAACCACCGCCGTCATGGTGGCCGCCGCCCGCGCGGCCGAAACCGACCGGGACGACCCCCTGATCAGCGATCCGTACGCCAAGATCCTGGTCGGCGGCACCGAGGCCGGGGTGTGGAACTTCATGCTGGACAAGGAGTTCGTGGCCAAGGCGGCCGAGATCGATGCCGAGGCCGCGGCGATCTTCACCCACATGGGCAGCTACCAGGCGGTGCGGACGAAGTTCTTCGACGAGTTCTTCGCCGCCGCCGTCGACGCGGGCGTCCGGCAGGTCGTGATCCTGGCCTCCGGGCTGGACGCGCGGGCCTATCGGCTGGACTGGCCGGCAGACACCACGGTCTTCGAGATCGACCAGCCCAAGGTGCTCGAATACAAGGCCGCGGTGCTGGCCGAACACGGCGTCCGGCCGTCCGCGACGCTGCATCAGGTGCCGGTTGACCTTCGGCACGACTGGCCCGGCGTGCTCACCGACGCGGGATTCGACGTCGCCGCGCCGACCGCGTGGCTGGCCGAGGGGCTGTTGATGTATCTGCCCGCTGACGCGCAGGACCGGCTGTTCGGCCAGATCACCGAGCTGAGTGCGCCGGGCAGCCGGATCGCCGTCGAGACCGCGCCCCGCCAGGCCCAGGAGCGTCGGGAGGAGATGCGAGCCCGGTTCGACGCCATCCGGGAGAAGTTCGGGATGGGCGAGAGCATCGATGTGGGTGAGCTGATGTACAACGACCCGGACCGTGCGGATGTCGCCGTCTGGCTGGCCGAGCACGGCTGGGACAGCACGGCGGTCACCTCGGCCGACGAGATGCGCCGGCTGGGCCGCTGGGCGCTGCCCAGCGGCCCCGACACCCCCGGCGATGACGCGTTCTCCTACTTCGTCACCGCGGTCCGCCGGTAGACGGGCGCGGCGGGGTCTTCTGGCCGCCCAACCAAGTGGTTAGTATTCGGGGCATCTCATGCGGAAGGACGCGCCCGTGACCACGACCGATGCGACGCCAGCGACCACCCCGGTCGCGGCTCCCGATATCCCGGCGATCGTCGCCGATGTCCGCGCGGCCTTCGCCACCGGCCGCACCCGCGACCTGCGGTGGCGCAAGCAGCAGCTGCTGGCCCTGCAGAGACTCGTGGTCGACAACGAGTTGGCGATCGCCGCCGCCCTCGACGAGGACCTCGGCCGCAAGCCGTTCGAGGCGTGGCTCGCCGATGTCGCCAGCGTGGCCGCCGAGGCCGGTGACGCCGCCAAGCACGTTGCCAAGTGGGCCCGCCGCAAGTATCGGCGCCTGGAGATCTCGCAGTTGCCGGGCCGCGGCTGGATCGAATACGAGCCGTTCGGCACGGTGCTGGTCATCGGTGCCTGGAACTTTCCGTTCGCGCTGACCCTCGGGCCGGCGGTGGGCGCGATCGCCGCGGGCAACGCCGTCGTGCTCAAACCGTCCGAGTTGGCGCCGGCCTCGTCGGCACTGATGGCCGAACTGGTGCCGCGCTATCTGGATCCGCGCGCGGTCGTGGTCGTCGAGGGCGACGGTGCGGTCAGCCAGGAACTCATCGACCAGGGCTTCGACAAGCTGTGCTTCACCGGTGGTACCGAGATCGGGCGCAAGGTCTACCAGAGTGCGGCCGCGCATCTGACGCCGGTGACGCTGGAACTCGGTGGCAAGAGCCCGGTGATCGTCGCCGCCGACGCCGATATCGAGGTGGCCGCCAAGCGCATCGCGTGGACCAAGCTCATCAACTCCGGCCAGATCTGCATCGCTCCCGATTACCTGCTGGCCGACGCCAGCATCCGCGACGAGCTCGTCGACCGGATCAAACGGGCCGTGACGACGTTCGAGGCCGACGCTGCCGGCGGCAAGCGGATCGTGAACCGGCGTCACTTCGATCGCCTGGCCGGGGCGGTCGCCGTCACGACCGGTGAGGTGGTGATCGGCGGCGGATCCGATGCCGAGGCCCTCGAGATCGACGCGACCGTCGTGCTCGACCCCGCGCTCGACGAACCGCTGATGACCGACGAGATCTTCGGCCCCATCCTGCCCATCATCACCGTGCAAAACCTTTCTGAGGCAATCGATTTCGTGAACGCCCGGCCGAAACCGCTGGCGGCATATCTGTTCACCGGGTCGAAGGACACCCGGGAGCGGGTGATCCGGGAGGTGCCGGCCGGCGGCATGGTGGTCAACCACCTGATCTTCCACTTCGCCACCACGCGGCTGCCGTTCGGCGGTGTCGGGCCGTCGGGTATCGGCGCCTATCACGGGCGTTTCGGATTCGAGGAGTTCAGCCACCGGAAGTCGGTGCTGACCAAGCCGACCCGGCCGGACCTGGCCAAGATGATCTATCCGCCCTACACCGAGAAGGCATGGAAACTGGCGCGCAAGATCTTCTGACGCCCCTGTGTCAGTGGCTCTGATGAACCGTGTTGTCCACCTGCGGCGCCGATGCGTGCGGCTGGATGTCGTAGATCCAGTCGTGGTGGCTGATATCGGCCGAGGCCGGGGCCGCCAGGCCCAGGACGGCGGCGGTCAGTCCGCCGGCGATGATCGCGGTGATGCTGATGTTCTTGACGTTCTTCATGATCGTGCTTCTCTCTTCTGCCGTCTTAGGTGCTTTTCGCGCCCTCTGACAGGTGAAACGCACAGGTCAGCGAGGTAATCCCGATGGCGGTGATTGATCGGCGGTTGGCAGGAACAAGTCGTCGGCGGACCCGGTCTACCGCCGCAGAACCGACTTCCGTATACAGAAGGTTGTCGTCCGACAACCGGACAGAAAACCGTGGAGAGGAATCCCATGCCCGGAGTGCAGGATCGCGTCGTCGTCGTCACCGGTGCCGGTGGTGGACTGGGCCGTGAATACGCCCTGACGCTGGCCCGTGAAGGGGCCAGTGTCGTCGTCAACGACCTCGGCGGTGCCCGTGACGGGTCCGGTGCCGGACACAACATGGCCGACCAGGTCGTCGAGGAGATCAAGGCCGCCGGTGGCCGTGCCGTGGCCAACTACGACAGCGTCGCCGAGTCCGCGGGTGCGGAGAACATCATCAAGACCGCCATCGACGAGTTCGGCAAGGTCGACGGCGTGGTGAGCAACGCCGGCATCCTGCGTGACGGCACCTTCCACAAGATGACCTTCGAGCAGTGGGACGCCGTGCTGAAGGTGCATCTGTACGGCGGTTACAACGTGATCCGCGCCGCATGGCCGCATTTCCGCGAGCAGAGCTTCGGCCGGGTGGTCGTGGCCACCTCCACCAGCGGTCTGTTCGGCAACTTCGGACAGGCCAACTACGGTGCCGCCAAGCTCGGCCTGGTCGGGCTGATCAACACGCTGGCGCAGGAGGGTGCGAAGTACAACATCAAGACCAACGCCGTCGCGCCGATCGCGGCCACCCGGATGACCCAGGACATCCTGCCGCCCGAGGTCTTCGAGAAGCTCACCCCCGAATACGTGGCGCCGGTGGTGGCCTACCTGATGACCGAGGAACTGCCCGACACCGATTCGGTGTTCATCGTCGGTGGCGGCAAAGTACAGAGGACAGCGCTCTTCCAGAACGAAGGTGTGGTGTTCTCAACCGTGCCCTCGGTCGACGAGATCGCGGCCAAGTGGGGCGAGATCACCGATATGTCCGCTGCGCAGGCGGCGAGCTTCAAGCTCGGATGAAAGCCCTTGTCGCACAATCCCTGACCGGTACCGAGGGGCTTGCCTACACCGACGTCGACGACCCCGTATCCCCGGATGCGGTGATCATCGACGTCGGCGCGGCCGGCGTCTGCTTCCCGGACCTGCTGCTGTTGCGCGGTGAATACCAGCTGCGGCTGGAACCCCCGTTCACCCCGGGGATGGAGGTGGCCGGAACCGTGCGTTCGGCCCCCGCGGAATCGGGATTTTCTGCTGGACAGCGTGTTTCGGCATTCACCATGCTGGGTGGCTACGCGGAGCAGGTGGCGGTGGCGCCGTCGAGCGTGGTGCCGACTCCCGAGGGCATCGACGATGCGGCGGCGGCAGCTCTGCTGGGCAACTACTACACGATGTACTTCGCCCTGGCGCGCCGCGCGGCATTGCGGGCCGGGGAGACGGTGTTGGTCCTCGGTTCGGCCGGCGGTATCGGCGTGGCGAGTATCCAGATCGCCAAGGCGATGGGGGCGCGGGTGGTGGCGCTGGTGCACCGGCCCGACGCCCTGGACTTCGTCTCCGGCGTTGGCGCCGACGTGGCTCTGCCGTTGACCGACGGCTGGCGCCAGGCGGTGCTGGAGGCCACCGACGGCCGCGGTGTGGATGTGGTGGTGGACCCGGTGGGCGGGGATGCGTTCGATGACGCCATCCGGGTGCTGGCCCCCGAGGGCCGGCTGTTGGTCATCGGATTTGCTGCCGGACAAGGCATTCCGACGGTCAAGGTGAACCGGCTGCTGCTGCGCAATGCCAGCGTGGTCGGCGTCGGGTGGGGCGAGTTCGTCCGGCAGTCCCCGGGTGCGCAGGCCGAGGTGGGTGCCGGTCTGGCGCAACTGGTGGCGGCGGGCCTGCGCCCGCCCGCACCGGTGAGCTACCCGCTGGCCGACGGCGCGGCGGGTCTGCAGGCGCTGGCCGACGGCAAGATCCGGGGCAAGCTCGTTCTCGTTCCGTAGCCTGAAGCGGTGAGCACCCTCGGCGTCGTCCTGGTGGCCGTGGTCATCGCAATCGGCCTGGCCGGCATCGTGATACCGATCCTGCCAGGCGGGCTGCTGGTCTTCGCCGCGATCCTGGTCTGGGCGCTGGTCGAGCAGACCGCCGTGGGCTGGGTGACCCTCGGTATCGCCGCGGCGTGCTTCGTCGTCGCCGAGGTGATCAAGTACACGTGGCCGGTGCGCCGGATGCGGGCCGCCGAGGTCGGCACCTGGAGCCTGGTGGCCGGCGGGGTGCTCGGTGTCATCGGGTTCTTCGTGGTGCCCGTGCTGGGCCTGGTTCTCGGCTTCGTCCTCGGGGTGTACCTGGCCGAGCTGGCCAAACGCCGGGATCAGCGCCGGGCCTGGGCGTCCACCGTGCACGCCGTCAAAGGTGTGGCGCTGTCGGTCGGGGTGGAGTTCACCGGGGCGCTGCTGGCCACCATCACCTGGGCCGTCGCCGTGCTTGCCTGGTGATTTCGGCGCGCTCGCGTTCGCTCAGCGAGCGTCAGCGCGCCGAAATCGCTGACCGAACGGTGGCGATGACGCGCTCGGGGTACTCGGTGAGGTCCAACCACGTGAATCGCAGCACCTGCCAACGATGAAGGATGAGGTAGTTCTGTCGGCGCCGGTCATTGTTGAACGCCTCCGGATCGCTGTGAAAGGCCCAGCCGTCGACCTCGATCGCGACGCGTTGCACACCGAAGGCGATATCGATCTTGTAGGGGCCGACCGGTTGGTTCGTCCGCCAGCCGGTGATTCCGGCCTGACGAAGCAGACTCACCAATAGCCGTTCGGCTTCGGAACGGGCACCGCTCTGGGCGGCCATCAGGAGCCGTCGCGTGGCCGGTGAGCCGTACCGACCCTTGTTGCGCAGATGTGCGCGCCACAACTCGCGGAGTTGCGAATCTCCCTGCCGTGCAGTGTCCATGATGTGGGCCCCTGCACCGCCACGCCGAACCGCCGCCTCGCAGATGGTGAGCGGGAGCGCTGTGACCGTCAGATCGCGATATGTCGCGAGGTCGTTCTCGCCGAGGTCGCGGCGGCGGATTCGACAGCCTTCGCGACTCCTGCCGTGGCTGTTCCGCGGCACTGTCACCTCGACGATGCCAGGTGCGAAGCGAGTGAGCCCGTGCCACCAAGCTGCGGCCAGTCCGCTTGCGGCGGCTTTGCCCCCGTACCCCCAGACTGCGGCTCTGATGCGAGCGGCGTCGGTGAAGGGTCGGTCGTTGACGAAATACACGCCGAGTGCGCACCGTACCCAATGGCCGGACTGGACCCGCCTGCGGACGGACTGCGGGCTCAGACCTGCTTCCCCGGCTTGAGCAAGGGTGACGACGCCGTCATGCCTGCGCAAATATTCGTCGAGCACATGGAGTTCGGACGCAGATTCGCCGCCGTCGGTTCCATCCATGACGATTTCGGCGCGCTCGCGTTCGGTCAGCGAGCGTCAGCGCGCCGAAATCACTGATGCAGGGCGGCGCGCAATCGGTCGAGTTGGTCGGGAGTCACTTCCGCGACGTCCAGGAAACCGCCGAGCGAGCCGTACTTCTCGTCGCGCACCCGCCACGCCGCATCCAGGTACTCCTCGCGCACCCCGAGCACCTCGTCGGTCAGCCGGGCCTCGGCGAAGGTGATCACCTCGGCGGAGTCCGACCGGGCGCGCACCGATTCCAGGATCTGCTCGCGCAACGGGGGGATCGCGTCATTGCTACGCAGGAAGTCGGCCAGGATGGCCTCGCGGTCGATGCCGACGGCCTCCAGCACGGTCGCCACGGTGAATCCGGTGCGGTCCTTGCCCGCGAAGCAGTGGGCCAGCACGGGCTTGTGGTCGGCCAGCATCGCGATGACCTGCCGCACCGCGGTCTGTGCACCGGGTAGGGCGGGGAACTCCTCGTAGACCTCGGCCATGTAGCGCTTGGCCGCCTCGGCGACGTCCTCGTCTGCGGGTGACTCGGACATCACCCGCTGAAAGGTCGATTCGTGCGGTGCGTCCTGCTCGCTGTCGTCGTCGAAGTGGAACGGCAGCAGATGCACGGCCACGCCGGCGGGCAGCAGGCCCCCGCCGCGGCGCTGGACCTCGCGGTGCGAGCGCAGATCGACGATATCGGCGATACCGAGCGCGGACAGAGTGGCGCGACCGCTGTCATCGAGCCGGCTCAATTCACTGGAGCGGTACAGCAGGCCGGGACGGATCCCGGTCTGCTCGGCGACGTCACGGAAGTTCCAGGCACCCGACAGTTCCACGCTGACTACTTTGTCACAGCCGCCGCAAACGCCGATTTCTCCCGGCCGAGTTCGGCGCGGGCGATGGTGCGGATGTGCACCTCGTCGGGCCCGTCGAACAGGCGCATGGCGCGGTGCCAGGCGTACAGGCGGGCCAACGGGAAGTCATCGGACACCCCGGCGCCGCCGTGCACCTGGATCGCGCGGTCGAGCACATTGCACGCGACCTGCGGGGCGACGGACTTGATCTGGGAGACCAGCACGTGCGCGGCCTTGTTGCCCTGCTGGTCGATCGTCCAGGCGGCCTTTTCGCACAGCAGCCTGGCTTGATCGATCTCATTGCGGGACTTGGCGATCTGCTCGCGCACCACGCCCTGTTCGGCCAGCGGCTTACCGAAGGCGATGCGGGTCTGCACCCGGTCGATCATCAACGCCAACGCCCGCTCGGCCGCACCCAGGGCGCGCATGCAGTGGTGGATCCGGCCCGGCCCCAGCCGGGCCTGGGCGATCGCGAACCCGCTGCCTTCCTCGTGGAGCAGGTTCTCCACCGGCACCCGCACGTTGTCGAACACGATCTCGCAGTGCCCGTGCTGGTCCTGCCAACCGAACACCGGCAACGACCGAAGGACGGTGACCCCAGGTGTATCAATGGGCACCAGGATCATCGACTGCTGCGCGTGGCTGGCGGCGTCGGGGTTGGTGCGGCCCATGACGATCAGCAGCTTGCAGCGCGGGTCGGAGGCCCCGGTGATCCACCACTTGCGGCCATTGATCACGTAATCCGAGCCGTCGCGCAGCATGGTGGTCTCGATATTGCGGGCATCGCTGGAGGCCACCGCGGGCTCGGTCATCGCGAACGCCGAGCGGATCTCACCGTTGAGCAGGGGTTCGAGCCACTGCGCACGCTGCGCCTCGTTGGCGAACAGGTGCAGGGTCTCCATGTTCCCGGTGTCCGGGGCGGCGCAGTTGAGCACCTCGGGGGCGATCTCCATGCTCCAGCCGCTCAGCTCGGCCAGTGGGGAGTACTCCAGGTTGGTCAGTCCGGACTCGGCGGGCAGAAACAGGTTCCACAGCCCGGCCGCCTTGGCCTTGACCTTGAGTTCCTCGACCACCGGCGGCACCGTGTGGTCCTTGGGACCCATGTGGTCGCGATAGGCGTGATACGACGCCTCGGCCGGGAACACGTTCTCGACCATGAAGTCGGAGAGCCGCTTGTGGTAATCAGCCGCCTTGGCAGACATCGCGAAGTCCATGACCGTCACGATATGCCACTTGGTTAGACAAGTGGAAGGAGGTATGGGTGCACCCCGCCCGCCTCCTTCGGCGAGGGGTTGACCGGCGAGGATGTTCCGCTGTTCCGAGCGTCACGGCGGCGAGCAGGCCGGACAGGGCGGCCAGCCCGATGACTGTCCCGGCCACTGCAGGCCAGCCGGCGGTGTCGAAGGCCACCCCGCCGAACCAGCCGACCACGCTGGAGCCGGCGTAGTAGCAGAGGTTGTACAGCGAGGAGGCCTGCGCTTTGCCGTCGGCGGCGGCGGTCCCCACCCAGCCCGACGCGATCGAGTGTGCGCCGAAGAATCCGGCCGTGGCCAGCACCAGCCCGGCCAGTACGGCAAAGATGTTGTCGCTGAGCGTGATCGCGGTGCCGGCGATCATCGTCGCGGTGGAGGCGAGCAGTACCGTGCGGCGGCCGTGCCGGCCTGCTTCGGCGCCGGCTCGGGCCGAAGCCCAGGTCCCGGCCAGATAGGCCAGGAACATCAGGCTGACCAACGTCTGCGGCAGGTGGAACGGCGCCGCCATCAGTCGGAAACCCAGGAAGTTGTACATGGCGACGAACCCGCCCATCAGCAGGAAACCCTGGCCGAACAACACCAGCTGCCGGGGTGAGCGCAGATTGGCCAGCAGTTTGTGGCCCAGATCGCGGCTGCGCGACGGGGTGAAGCCGCGTGCGCGCGGCGCAAGTTTGACGAATGCCGTTGCCGCCAAAGCGCATAGCACCGCCACCGTGAGCACGCCGGCCCGCCAGCCGGCGTACTGTGCGACCGGCCCGGTGACCAATCGGCCGGCCAGGCCCCCGATCGTCGTCCCCGCCACGTAAGTGCCCGCCGCGCGGGTGGCGTGACCGGATGCGATCTCCTCGGTCAGGTAGGCGATGGCGACGGCGGGGACACCGCCCAGCATCAGTCCTTCGAGCAGCCGGCCGCCGAGCAGCAGGTCGGCAGTCGGCGCGAACGGTACCAACAGCCCGAGAACCGTTGCCGCGGCGACGGAAATCGTCATCGCCTGGACCCGGCCGATCCGGTCGGCAAGCACCGACCACGGGATCACGCCGAGCGCCAAGCCGACGGTGGCGGCCGAGACGGTCAGCGCGGCGTGCGCGGCACCGGTGCCCAGATCGGCGGCGATCAGCGGCAGCACGGCCTGCGGCGAATACAGCTGCGCGAAGGTGGCGACGCCCGCACAGAACAACGCGGCCAGCAGCCTGCGGTACTCGGCCGACCCACGTGCATGTCCCCGCCAGGTCGCTGTGGTGGTCGCAGAAGTCACTCAGACGACGCTAGGACTCCTAAAACAATGTGTCCAATGCATGAATTTAGGCAAGTTCATGACGATTCTGTATGACGAAATCGATCAGCCGCGCCGCGGCGGGCGGCACCTCCCGGGAGCTGTTCCAGGTCAGCCCGATCTGCCGTTTGGCGGACGCCTCGGTGAGCGGAACATAGGCCGCACCGGGTTCGGCGCGCTGTGGTCTGGGTACCGGGACGACCGCCACCCCGAATCCCGCCGCCACCAGCCCTTCCATCGTCGGGATCTCCATGGCCTCGAAGACCACCGGCGGGTCGATTCCGGCCTCCTCGCACAGCTCATCGGTCAGCTGGCGCAGCCCGAATCCCGGTGCCAGCCCGACGAATGGTTCGGCGCCCGCGTCGGCGAGCCGGATGCGGGTCCGTCGGGCGAAGGGGTGCTCGCGAGGTACCGCCAGACACAGCCGCTCCACGTAGAGGCCGCGCCACGGGAAGCCCGGCGGCCGCGGTGAGGTGATCGCGAGATCGGCCTGCCCGGCCGTGAGCCGCTCGACGATCTCGTGGGCGGCCCCCTGGAACAGCTCGAATCGCACCCGGGGTGCCTCGGCCCGGAACCGCCGCAACAATTCCGGAACGAACCCACCGGCTTGCGAATGCAGGAACGCCAGCCGCACCAGGCCGGTCTCCGGATCGCGCAGTGCCGCGATACGTTCGGTGGCCGAACGCATTTCGGCGATGCTGCGGCGGGCATGCTCGAGCAGGATCCGGCCGTAGGCGTTGAGCGCCAATCTGCGGTTGACCCTGTCGAACAACGGTGCACCGACCTGGGCCTCCAGCCGGGCCAGCGCTCGCGACAGGGTCGGCTGGCTGATGCCGAGCTCGGCCGCCGCGTCGGTGACGTGTTCGGTTTCGGCGAGCACGACGAACCACCGCAGCTCGTCGGAATCCATACCGATGACTCTCCCGGTCGGCGCAAGCTGTGACAAGCTGACTCGCATGCAGGACTCGGCACAGAAGGTGCGCGTGGTGGTCGGTGATGACCACCCGATGTTTCGCGACGGAGTGGTCCGGGCACTGGTGGCCAGCGGATCCATCGAGGTGGTCGCGGAGGCAGACGACGGGGTGGCCGCGCTGGAGGCCATCCGCACCCACAAACCTGCGGTGGCGCTGCTGGATTACCGGATGCCGGGAATGGATGGCTCCGAGGTGGCGGCCGCGGTGACCCGCGACCAGCTGCCCACCCGGGTGCTGCTGATCTCGGCCCATGACGAATCGGCCATCGTCTACAAGGCGTTGCAGGACGGCGCGGCCGGCTTCCTGTCCAAGGAGTCGACCCGCGGCGAGTTGGTCAGCGCCGTACTGGACTGTGCGCGGGGACGCGATGTGATCGCCCCTGCGCTGGCCGCGTCGCTCGCCGGTGAGATCCGGCGCCGTCACGAGCCCGATGCGCCGACACTGTCCGCCCGCGAGCGGGAGGTGCTGGGCATGATCGCCAGTGGGCTGAGCATCCCGGCGATGGCCAAGGAGCTGTATCTGGCGCCGTCCACGGTCAAGACCCACGTGCAACGGCTCTACGAGAAGCTCGGCGTCGGCGACCGGGCGGCCGCGGTGGCGGAGGCGATGCGGCGCAAGCTGCTCGACTGACGTGGTGCGCATCGTCGACTTCTTCGCGGCCGAACCGGTCCGGGTCTCCGCGGTGCTGCGGTTACCGCTGATCGCGCTGATCGCGGTGCTGGTGTGGATCTGGGAGGTCGACCACTGGCTGCCCGCTCTCTATGCGGTGGTGCTGGGCACATACGCGATCGCCGCCGTGGTGTGGGTGCTGGTGGCGTTGCGGGGTCCGCTGCCGCGCTGGGCGGACTGGGCGTCCACGGGAGTCGACGTCCTGGTCATCGTGGTGCTGTGCCTGGTGTCCGGAGGTGCCACCGCGGCGCTGCTGCCGGTGTTCTTCCTGCTGCCCATCTCGGTGGCGTTCCAAGACCGGCCGTGGCTGACCGGCATCATCGGAACCCTCACGGCCGCAGCGTATTTATCGGTGTGGATCGTCTACTCCAAGCGCGACGACCGCATCGGCCTGCCCAATATGGTGTACACCCACTTCGGCTTCCTGATGTGGCTGGCGGTCGCGACCACCGCGTTGTGCCTTGTGCTGTCGCGTCGTTCGGCCCGGGTCAAGGCACTGCTGGAGGTGCGCCGGCAACTGGTGTCGGAGGCGATGGCTGCCGACGAACGGCGTCACCGGGAGGTGGCCGAGAACCTGCACGACGGTCCGTTGCAGAACCTGCTGGCCGCCCGGATGGAGCTCGACGAGATCCGGGAACGGCTGCCCGATCCCGCGCTGGATGCGGTGCACTCGGCGCTGCAACAGACTGCGGCCCTGTTGCGCTCCGTCGTCACCGAACTGCACCCGCAGGTGCTCGCGCAGCTCGGTTTGACGGCCGGGGTTCGGGAGTTGGCGCGGCAGTTCGAATCTCGTGGGCAAGGCGAGGTGATCGCCGACCTGGAGGAGGTCGGCAAGCCGGAATCGGAGCCGCTGATCTACCGGGCCGCGCGGGAGCTGTTGGCCAATGTCGGCAAGCACGCGCACGCCACGGTGGTGACGATCAGGCTGGTGCGCCTCGGCGACCGGGTGGTGCTGACGGTTGCCGACGACGGCGTCGGATTCGATCCGTCCCTGGTCGCCGACCGGGTGGCCGCCGGCCATATCGGCCTGGGATCACTGCTCGTTCGGGTCGATGCGATGGGTGGGGACATGGATGTGGACTCGGCGCCGGGGCGCGGGACGACGGTCACGGTGACCTCCCCGCCGGAACCGGCCTCCGTCAGGCGGTGAGCCCGCGGGCGATCACCAATCGCTGAATCTGGTTGGTGCCCTCGAAGATCTGGGTGATCTTGGCCTCGCGCATATACCGCTCCGGACGGAAGTCGCGGGTGTAGCCGACCCCGCCGAACACCTGCACGGCGTCGGTGGTCACCTTCATCGCGGCGTCGGTGGCGATCAGCTTGGCCACGCTGGCTTGTGTCGAGTACGGCAGACCCTGATCGCGTCGCCGTGCCGCATCCAGATAGGTGGCCCGCGCGCTGACCACCTCGGCGGCCATCGCCGCAAGCAGGAAGCCCAGCCCCTGATGGTCGATGATCTTGCGCCCGAACGTCGTTCGCTCGTTGGCGTAGCGCAGCGCCTCGTCGAGGGCGGCCTGGGCGATACCCACGGCCACTGCGGCGATGCCGAGGCGACCGGAATCCAGTGCGGAGAATGCGATCGGCAGGCCCTGTCCTTCGGCGCCGATCAGCCGGTCGGCCTCGATGCGCGCGTTGTCGTAGTACGCGGAGGTGGTCGGCACCGCGTGCAGACCCATCTTCTCCTCGGGTTGGCCGAAACTCAGGCCTTCGGTGTCGCCCGGCACCAGAAAACACGAGATCCCGCGGGAACCCTCTCCGGTCCGCGCGAACAGGGTGTAGAAATCGGCCTTACCGCCGTGGGTGATCCATGCTTTCGAACCGTTGAGCACGTAGTGATCGCCATCGCGGACGGCCGCACACCGCAAGGCCGCGGCATCGGAGCCGGCCTGCGGTTCGGACAGACTGTAGGCGCCGATCTGCGCTCCGGACAGCATGTCGGGCAGCCACCGCTGCTTCTGGTCGTCGCTGCCGAACATCAGCAGTGCGTGCGAGGACAGGCTGTGCACGCTCACCGCCACCCCGATCGCCGCCCAGCGCGCGGCGATCTCCTCGAGCACCTGCAGATATACCTCGTACGGTTGGCCGCCACCGCCCCACTCCTCCGGCTGCGGCAGGCTCAGCAGCCCGGCAGCGCCCAACTGGGCGAACACGCCGTCGGGGTAGGTCTCGGCCTTCTCGTGGGCGTCGACGATGGGGTCGAGCACGCGATCGGCGATATCGCGGGTCAGCGCGATGAGCTCGTGTGCTTCTGCGGTGGGCAGCAGGCGGTCGACAGCCACGGGAGGTCGCCTTTCCAAAACAGTACTGAAGTTGAGTCAACAGTATCATTGAGGGTACTGAATGCATCACTGCAGTACTATTGGGTGATGTTCGATCTGGCGGACGACGGTTTCGCGACACGTCGGCAGACCGCGTTGTTCGACGATCTGCTGGTCCTGTTCCTGTCGGAGGGGTTCAGTCACCTCACACTGGATGACATCGCGGCGAGACTGCGCTGCTCGAAGTCCACCCTCTACACCCTGGCCGGCAGTAAGGACGAGTTGGTCAGGCGGGTGACGATCCACTTCTTCAAGCGTGCGACCAATGCCGTCGAGGCGATCCTGGAGCAGACCAAGAGCGAGCGCATCGCGGCGTACCTCACCGCAGTCGGCGAGGAGTTGGCCGTGGCCTCGGACGTGTTCATGGCCGATCTCAACGCGTTCGCCCCGGCGCGCGAGGTGTATGAAGCCAATACCCGCGCCGCCGCGCAGCGCGTGCGCGAACTGATCGAGGAAGGCGTCGGCAACGGTGCGTACCGTCAGGTGCACGCCTCGTTCGCGGCGGATCTCGTCGCGACGATCATGGTCCGTATCCAGCAGCGCGAGGTCCGCACGGCGACAGGTCTGAGCGATGCCGAGGCGTATGCCGAGTTGGCCACGCTGCTCACCTACGGTTTGCGGGCCTGAACCCGCAGGGTCCTACAGTGCTCCGGCTGGATACGCGCTACAGCGCTCCGGCTGAATTCGCGCTACAGCGCTCCGGCTGAATTCGCGCTACAGCGCGGCGAGAATGTCGTTGACGCGGTCGCGCGCGTCACCGAACAGCATCTGGGTGTTCTCCCGGAAGAACAGCGGGTTCTGCACGCCCGCGTAACCCGAGGCCATGGATCGTTTGAAGACGATGACGTTCTCGGCGTTCCACACCGTGAGCACCGGCATACCGGCGATCGGGCTGCCCGGATCCTCGGCGGCCGCCGGGTTGACGGTGTCGTTGGCGCCGATGACGAGCACGACGGCGGTGTCGGCGAAGTCGTCGTTGATCTCGTCCATCTCCAGCACGATGTCATAGGGCACCTTCGCCTCGGCCAGCAGCACGTTCATATGGCCGGGCAGCCGGCCCGCGACGGGGTGGATGCCGAAGCGCACGTTGACCCCGCGTTCGCGCAGTTTGCGGGTGAGGTCGGCCACGCCGTACTGGGCTTGGGCCACGGCCATGCCGTAGCCGGGGGTGATGATCACCGAGCTCGCCGAGCCGAGCAGTTCGGCCGCGCCTTCGGCGGTGATCTCGCGGTGCTCGCCGTAGTCCTTGTCCTCGGCCGGGCCGGCCTCGATCCCGAAGCCGCCGGCGATGACCGAGATGAACGACCGGTTCATGGCCTTGCACATGATGTAGGACAGGTAGGCACCGGAGGAACCGACGAGGGCGCCGGTGATGATCAGCAGGTCGTTGGACAGCAGGAATCCCGATGCCGCGGCGGCCCAGCCGGAGTAGCTGTTGAGCATCGACACGACGACGGGCATATCGCCGCCGCCGATGGAGGCCACCAGGTGCCAGCCGAGCAGCAGGGCGAGCACGGTGACGACGATCAGCAGCCACAGTGCCGGGGAGATGACGAACCACACCGTCAACGCGAAGAACACCACCAGCGCGCCGATGTTGAGGAAGTTCTTGCCGGGCAGCATCAGTGGGTTGGATTTGATCCGGGCCGACAGTTTCAGGTTGGCCACGATGGATCCGGTGAAGGTGACAGCGCCGATGAAGACGCCGACGAACACCTCGGCGGAGTGGATGCCGAGCATGCCTTCGCCCGCCAGGTGTGCCGCCTCGGCGCCGCCCGGTGAGTTCTCGACGTGCAGGTAGCCGTTCCAGCCGACCAGGACGGCGGCCAAGCCCACGAACGAATGCAGCAGCGCGATCAACTCGGGCATCCCGGTCATCTCGACGACGCGGGCGCGCCACAGGCCGATCGCGGCGCCGATTGCCATCGCACCCACCAAGAGCCCGAGGCCGAGGGGCTCGATCTTGCGGTCCAGTGCGAGCGCGATGGTGGCGATCAGGGCCACGGCCATGCCGGCCATGCCGAAGGTGTTGCCCGCCTTGGATGTCTCGTGCTTGGACAGCCCGGCCAGGGCCAGGATGAACAGCAGGGCCGCGACGACGTAGGCCGAGGTGGCGGCAGTCTCTACCGTGAACATGGAATCCGTTCCATTCAAGTCAAGATGGGCATCGAAACTGGTTCGAATAAAGGGCGCTGGTTCTAGCTGCGGGAGAACATCGCGAGCATGCGACGCGTCACCGCGAAGCCGCCGAAGACGTTGATGGAGGCCAGCAGGATCGCGATCGTGGCCAGGACGGTGATCGGCAGATCACCGTGGCCGATCTGCAGCAGCGCACCGACGACGATGATGCCGGAGATCGCGTTGGTCACCGACATCAGCGGGGTGTGCAGCGCGTGGTGCACGTGCCCGATCACGTAGTAGCCGATGACGATGGCCAGCGCGAACACCGTCAGGTGCACCTGCAGGGCGACCGGGGAGATGGCGATCAGCGCGAACAGCACTGCCGCGGCGATGCCGGTGAGCCCGAGCCGGCGACCGGTGGACATCGGTTCCTTGGCCGGCTTGGGCTCCACCGTTGCCGCGGCGGCGGCAACGGGTGCCGCCGAGACTTGCACCGGGGGCGGGGGCCAGGTGGTCTCGCCGTCGCGCACCACGGTCACCGAGCGCTGCACCACGTCGTCGAAGTTCAGGACGAGCCGCCCGTCCTTCTCCGGGGTGAGCAGCTTGAGCAGGTTGACCAGGTTGGTGCCGTAGAGCTGGGACGCCGTCGCCGGCAGCCGGCCGGCCAGGTCGGTGTAGCCGATGATCGTCACGCCGTTGTCGGTGACGATGGCCTGATCCTTGACCGTGCCCTCGACGTTGCCGCCGTTGGCCGCGGCCATGTCGACGATCACGCTGCCCGGCTTCATCGAGGCGACCATCTCGGCGGTGATGATCCGCGGCGCGGGGCGGCCGGGGATCAGCGCGGTGGTGATGATGATGTCGACGTCTTTGCTCTGCTCGGCGTAGAGCTCCGCCTCCCGGGCCTTGTAGTCCTCGCCCATCTCCTTGGCGTAGCCGGTGGCCGACACCTCGGCCGCCGCAGGGTCGACGTAGAGGTACTCCCCACCCAGTGACTTGACCTGGTCGGCCACCTCCGGCCGCGGGTCGGTGGCCCGCACGATCGCACCCATGCTGCCCGCCGCGCCGATGGCGGCCAGTCCGGCGACCCCGGCGCCGACCACCAGCACCTTGGCCGGCGGTACCTTGCCCGCCGCGGTGACCTGGCCGGTGAAGAACCGGCCGAAGGCGTGGGCGGCCTCGACCACCGCGCGGTAGCCGGCGATATTGGCCATCGAGGACAACACGTCCAGTGACTGGGCCCGCGAGATGCGCGGTACCGCGTCCATGGCCAGCACCGTGATCGGGCGCGCGGACAGCTTCTCGACCAGTTCGGGCTTGAGTGCGGGCGAGATGAACGACACCAGGGTCGCCCCGTCGCGCAGCGCGGCGATCTCGTCATCGCTGGGGGCGTTGACCTTGAGCACCACATCACCGGCCCACGGATCGCCGATCTGCGCGCCGGCCGCCACGTAGGCGGCGTCGGCGAAGCTGGACGCGGCGCCGGCGCCGGACTCGACCACTACCGAATAGCCCAGCTTGATGATCTGCCCAACGGTTTGCGGTGTGGCGGCGACACGTGTCTCACCCGGCAGAGACTCGCGCGGTATCGCGATGATCATCGACTCAAGTCCGTTCTCGGGAAATGCGGCCTGTTGGTTGGCATGCATGAGTTTCGCATCCGCAATGCCCGTTTGCGCGGGCCCCCCTGCAACGGTGAACGAATGTTCACAGCCAGTCGCGTCTCTTGAACGATACGTACAGCAGAATCACCAGAACGAAGATCAGTGTGGAACTGGCGACGAATCCGATCGTGGTGTTGATCCCCGGGTAATTGACGTTCTGGCCGTAGAAGCCGGTGATCGCGGTGGGCACCGCGATGATGGCCGCCCAGCCGGTGAGTTTCTTCATCACCGTGTTCAGCCGCGCGTCCTGTAGCGACAGATTGGTCTCGAACACCGACGTGACCATGTCGCGTAGCGATTCGGTCCACTCCGAGGCGCGCAGCACGTGGTCGTACAGGTCGGCGTAGAGCGGATCCAGCTCGGGTGACGTCC
Source organism: Mycolicibacterium sp. Y3 (assembly GCF_051188035.1). Taxonomy (NCBI): domain Bacteria; kingdom Bacillati; phylum Actinomycetota; class Actinomycetes; order Mycobacteriales; family Mycobacteriaceae; genus Mycobacterium; species Mycolicibacterium sp. Y3. The sequence goes on from NZ_JAVQLT010000001.1 coordinate 800,899, forward strand.
GGGAATCCAGCCGGCGGTGCTGGATGGTGCTCACCACTTCGCGCATGGGCAGCACCACCCGGCGTAGCTGCACCAGGTCCTTGCGCATCCGGTAGGTGCGCCGTTGCAGGCCTCGCCGCGGTCCGTCGTTGTCGAACAGTTCGTCTTCGAGGGATTCGATGGCGTCGTCGAGGTCCTGCACCGCTTCGAAATGACCGTCCACCACGACGTCGAGCAGGCCGTGCACCAGGGCGCCGGTGCCGTGCTCCTGCCCGCCGAGTTCGTCGAACCGCTGTGACACCAGGTCGATGTCGAACGGTGCCGCCCCGTCCGGCCCGACCGCGGGCAGACGCACGGTGATGAGTCCGCGCGGCAGCACGAATGCCGAGATCCGGTACTTGACCAGGGTGGCCGTGCTGTCGTCCTCGGGAGCGACCGTGTTCACCGCGTACACGGTGAAGAAGGTGTGCGAGTGATAGACCGAGACCTTGGTGCGTTCCATCGGTGCGGTGGCGTCCTCCACCGCCCAGATGTTCAAGCCCAGCTCGATGGCCAGCCTGCGCAGATCGTCATGGTCGGGGTTGTAGATGTCAGCCCACACCAGCGTGTCCTCGGCCGCCAGGCAATCCGAGATCGCCTCGAACGTGAACCCGTCCACCGGCTTGCCGGACCGCCAGATCCGGCCGCGCACCTCGGTCATGGCGGACCCACCAGATTGCCGCGCCGGACGTTGTCCCGGCAGGTCGCGCGGTCCTGGCCGGTTTCGGTGACGCACACCCGCACCTGCTCTTCGATACCCGGTGGATACACCTGATCGGTCGCGGCCGGGGTGACCGTCGGGACCGGGACGGTGCCGGAGTAGATCGACCACATGGTGTCCCCGGTGCTCGGCAGCCGGGCACAGTAGGCCTTCTCGCCGGTACTGCTCTGCCCGGCTGCGCCGAGTGTTTCGCAGTCGGCGCCGATGAGCACCACGGGTACCGGGGGTGTTCCGGGGGCGGCGTGTCGTGTCACCGGCTCACGTTCGCCCAGCAGATAGGCCGCCGCCGCGACGCCGATCGCCGCGAGCACCGCCACCAGCGCCAGCAGTCGGGTGCGGCGACGGCGGGGCTTGGGCGTGCGGTACGCCTGGGCCGGGACGGTGAGGCCGCCGGGACCACCGATGCTGGCGCGCAGTGCCGAGGCGAACTCCGCACAGCTTCCGAAACGATCCTCCGGGGATTTCGCGAGCGCCCGCGACAGCACCGGGTCCAGATCCGCGAGCTCGGGCCGGCGTCCGGCGATCGGGGGCGGCGGCGCCGTGATGTGCTTGCTGATGACGGCGGCCGGATTGTCGTGCAGGTACGGCGGCACCCCGGCCAGGAGTTCGAAAGCCGTTGCCGCCAGTGAGTATTGGTCGGCCCTGCCGTCGACGTGTTCACCCATCAACTGCTCGGGTGCCGCGTAGGCGACGGTGCCGACGGTCATGCTGGTCGCGGTCAGGCGGCTGGTATCGCCCATCCGCCGGGCAATCCCGAAATCCGCGAGCAGGACACGTGGCCATTCGGCGCCGATATCGGTGAGCAGGATGTTGGCGGGCTTGATATCGCGGTGCAGCAGCTTGCGCTGGTGTGCGTAGTCCAGGGCGTCGGCGACGGCGCTGACGATGTGCACCACCTCATCGGCGGGCAGACCGCCGGAGCCCCGCCCCCGCAGCAGCTGCCCGGCATCGGTGCCGTCCACGTACTCCATCGAGATCCACAGCTGCCCGTCGTACTCGCCGCGGTCGTACACGCGGACGATGTTGGGGTGCATGAGGTCGGCGGCGAAGTCGGCTTCCCGCTCGAAGCGGGCCTGGTACTCGGTATCGGCGCTGACGTCCTTGCGCAGCACCTTGATGGCGTCCTGGCGCGGGAGTCGCGGATGGGCGGCGAGATAGACCTCGCCCATACCGCCCGCACCGAGGAGGCGCACGACGGTGTAACCGGCGAACCGCTCACCGGGCGCTATCGACAACGTCGCCTCCTACCGTGCTCCCCCCCATTGTCACCGACGAAAAGCGAGACGGTCGTATCTGGCCGGACACGAGAGTCTCCGGCCGGTTTCGCAGGCGGTGGGCGGCGTGGGCGCAACGGCTTAAAACTCGCTGTGAGCAGAGCTCTTCACCCTGCGTTCAGCCGCCCGTATAAAAGGGGCGGCGTGTACCCGACATCACCGGTTCACAGAAAGCCGTCCACAAGAAAGTTGGGCCCGACGTGTCGGTCTTTGTCGATATCACCCCGGATGAGGCGGTCGGCCCGGTGCATGCGCCCGCCGGAGGTTCCGGGCGAGGGCGCGCTGTCCTGACCCGCGCGGGGTTGCCGCTGCTGTCGGTCCTGGTGTTCTTCGCGGTGTGGCAGATCGTCGCCGCCGCAGGCATCTGGAACCAGACCTTCGTGCCGTATCCGAGCACGGTGTGGCGGGCCTTCGTCGATGTCTCCACCACCCACGACGGCACCCGCGGCTACGCGGGCTACCTGCTGTGGGAGCACCTCTACATGACGCTGCGCCGGGTGTTCGCCGGTGTCGTCATCGGCGTGGCGGTGGGCGTGTTGCTGGGTCTGGTGATGGGCTCGGTCGGCTGGCTGCGCAGCGTGCTGGAGCCATGGCTGACGTTTCTGCGGGCACTTCCGCCGCTGGCCTACTTCTTCCTGCTGGTGATCTGGCTCGGTATCGACGAGGCCCCGAAGATCACCCTGCTGGCGCTGGCCGCCCTGCCGCCCGCAGCGGTGGCCACCACCTCGGCGGTCGTCGCCGCACCGGTCGGGTTGCAAGAGGCGGCCCGTGCCCTCGGTGCCACCCGCACTCAGGTGATCCGGGATGTGGTGGTGCCATCGGCGTTGCCCGAGACGTTCACCGGCATCCGGCTGGCGGTCGGTATGGCCTACTCGTCGGTGGTGGCCGCCGAACTGTTCAACGGCATCCCCGGGATCGGCGGATTGGTCAAGGACGCAAGCAATTACAACAACACCCCGGTCGTGCTGGTCGGGATCTTCGCCATCGGGATCTCGGGTCTGGTCATCGACGGCATTCTGCGGGCTGCCGAGCGGCGGGCCGTTCCCTGGAGAGGAAAGATATGAAACTGAAGGCACTGTTGGCCACGGCCGTCGCCGCCGCGCTCACGCTGGCCGGGTGCTCGGTGGACCACTCCGGGCAGGACCAGTCGAAGCCCACCATCCGCATTGCCTACCAGTCCTTTCCGAGCGGCGACCTGATCGTCAAGAACAACAGGTGGCTGGAATCCGCGCTGCCCGACTACAACATCAAGTGGACGAAGTTCGACTCCGGTGCCGATATCAACACCGCGTTCATCGCCAAGGAACTCGATTTCGGTGCCATCGGTTCCAGCCCGGTGGCCCGCGGACTGTCGGCCCCGCTGAACATTCCGTACCAGGTGGGCTTCGTGCTGGACGTCGCCGGCGACAACGAGGCGCTGGTGGCCCGCAACGGCACCGGGATCAACACCATCGCCGACCTCAAGGGCAAACGCGTTGCCACGCCGTTCGCCTCGACCGCGCATTACAGCCTGCTGGCCGCCCTGGCGCAGAACGGCTTGAGCCCGGCGGATGTTCAGCTGATCGACCTGCAGCCGCAGGCCATCCTGGCGGCGTGGGACCGCGGGGATATCGCGGCCGCCTACACCTGGCTGCCCACGCTCGATCAGCTGCGCAAGACCGGCAAGGACCTGATCACCAGCCGCCAGCTGGCCGAGGACGGCAAGCCCACACTGGACCTCGGGGTGGTGTCCGGTGAGTTCGCCGCGGCGCACCCCGATGTGGTGGACGTGTGGCGCCAGCAGGAGGCCCGCGCCCTCAACGTCATCAAGGATGATCCCGCCGCGGCGGCCAAGGCGATTGCCGCCGAGATCGGCCTGAGCCCCGAAGATGTTGCGGGACAGCTGAAGCAGGGCGTGTACCTGACTCCGCAGGAGTTGACCTCGAACCAGTGGCTGGGTACCGACGGGAAGCCCGGCAACATCGCGGCCAATCTGGAGAGCGCGTCGCAGTTCCTGGCGGAGCAGAAGCAGATCCCGGCCGCCGCCCCGCTGAGCACCTTCCAGAATGCCGTCTACACCAAGGGATTACCGGATGTCCTCGACAAGAAGTGACCCGTCCGGCCGGCTGCTGATCAAGAACGTCGAGCACCGGTACGGCAAGGGGGCGGGCGCGGTCACCGCGCTGGGGCCGGTGAACCTCGACGTCGACCCGGGCGCCTTCCTCGTCCTGGTGGGTGCCTCGGGATGTGGGAAGAGCACCCTGCTGCGGCTGATCGCCGGCTTCGAATCGCCCAGTGCGGGCGATGTGCAGGTGGCCGGGACGTCCCCGACGCCCGGCGTCACGTCGGGGGTGGTGTTCCAGCAGCCGCGGCTGTTCCCGTGGCGGACAGTCGGCGGCAATGTCGATCTGGCGCTCAAATACGCCAAGGTGCCGCGGGAGCGGCGCGTCGAGCGGCGCGAACAACTCCTCGAACGGGTCGGGCTCGACGGCACCGGTGATCGCAAGATCTGGGAGATCAGCGGTGGGCAGCAGCAGCGGGTGGCGATCGCCCGGGCACTGGCCGCCGAGACACCCCTGTTCCTGCTCGACGAGCCGTTCGCCGCGCTGGACGCACTGACCCGGGAGCGTCTGCAGGAGGATGTCCGTCAGGTCAGCGCGGAGTCGGGACGCACGACGGTGTTCGTCACGCACAGCGCCGACGAGGCGGCCTTCCTGGGTTCGCGGATCGTGGTGCTGACCCGGCGCCCCGGCAAGGTGGCTCTGGACCTGCCATCCGAGTTGCCCCGCACCGGAGTCGAGGCCGGGGAGCTGCGCCGCTCACCGGAGTTCCTGAAGCTCAAGGATGAGGTGGGCGAGGCGGTCAAGGCGGCCGCGGCGTAGCCGCGAATCGAGCCGGGGGCGGCGTAGCCGCGAATCGAGCCGGAGCGCAAAAAGGCACCCGCCGCGGCGGGTGCCTTTTTCCTGTGAGTCCGTCAGACCGGCGGATACGCGGGCGGCGGGTACACGCCACGCAGTCCCCAGGCCAGCCAACTGAAGAAGAACTCACCCTCGTCGCTGATGTCGTAATCCGGATTCGGGTCCATCGATGCCTCCCCAGCATGGCCATTGCGTGTGCAAAGTCTAACGCGATTGTGCCGGGGTGCGACACCGGATCCTGCCGATTGCCTAGACTGGCCAACCAGTTGATTGGTTCCCGGTTTTCCCGGTCTGCAGATAGTGAGTTGTCATGTCCACTGCGTCGAGTGAGGCGTCGAACGGGGCGTCCAATGGGGCATCCACCGCCAACGGGTTGTCTCGGCGGGAAGAGCTGCTGGCCGTCGCCGCCAAACTCTTCGCCGCCCGCGGGTACCACGGCACCCGGATGGATGACGTGGCCGACGCCGTCGGGCTGAACAAGGCCACCGTCTATCACTACTACGCCAGCAAGTCGCTCATCCTCTGGGATATCTACAAGGCCACCGCGGACTTCACCGTGCACGCGCTGCACGATGACCCGAGCGCGTCCGCCCGCGAGACCATCTACCACTTCACCAGGCGGTTGCTCACCGGTATCGCCAATGACCTGGAGGCGGCGGCCGTCTATTTCCAGGAGGGCCCCTACATCAGCGAGTGGTTCACCGAGGAACAGGTGGACTACATCCGCAGGGCGGAGGCCACCGTCTACGAGCATGTGCGCGATGTGATCGACCGCGGGATCGCCAGCGGTGAGTTCTATGACTGCGATTCGCACGTGCTGGCGCTCGGCTACATCGGCATGACGCTGGGCGCTTATAGGTGGCTGCGACCCCACGGCCGCCGTACCGCACAGGAGATCGCGGTGGAGTTCAGCACCGCGCTGCTGCGCGGCCTGATCCGCGACGAAACCGTGCGCAACGCGGAACCCCTGGGGGGAGCCCAGGGATTGACGGAGGGTGGCGCCGGCCATGAGTGATCTGTTCCGGCTCGACGGCAAGGTCGCGGTGGTCACCGGCGGCGGGCGCGGCATCGGCGTGATGATCGCGCGCGGGCTGCTGCAGGCCGGTGCGGCCAAGGTCTACCTCGCGGCCCGCAAGGCGGCCGAACTCGACGCCGCGGTGGCCGAGTTGTCACCGTTGGGTGCCGTGGAGGGCATCCCCGCCGACCTCGGCACCGCCGAGGGCGTCCGGGCGCTGGCCGACGCGGTGACCTACAAGGAGGACGCCGTCCACGTCCTGTTCAACAATGCCGGCGCCGCCTGGGGTGCGCCGTTCGAGGATTTCCCGGAGTCCGGTTTCGACAAGGTCTTCGACGTCAATGTCAAGGGTGTGTTCCTGCTGACCCGCGCGCTCGTGCCACTGCTGACCGCCGCCGCCACCGACGATGATCCGGCTCGGGTGATCAACACCGGCAGCATCGACGGCTTCCTGGTGCCCGAGCGGGGCAGGGACAACTTCTCCTACAGCGCCAGCAAGGCGGCGGTGCACATGCTCACCAAGCATCTCGCAGGGGAGCTGGCCCCCAAGATTCTGGTGAACGCCATTGCGCCCGGCCTGTTCCCGTCCCGGATGACCAAGGAGCTGTTGTCGGCCGGCGAAGACGCCGTCGGGTCGCTGCTGCCGCTGGGCCGGGTCGGGCAACCCGACGATATGGCCGGTATCGCGGTGTTCCTGGCCAGCCGGGCCAGCAGCTACATCACCGGTGCGGTGATCCCCGTCGACGGGGGAGTGAGCACGATCCGGTGAAGTCGACCATTCTGTCCCGACGCGACCTGGATTTCCTTCTCTACGAATGGCTTCGGGTCGAGGAGCTGACGGCCCGGCCCAGATTCGCCGAGCATTCCCGGGAGACGTTCGACGGTGTGCTCGATCTGTGTGAGCAGCTGGCCGAACGCTATTTCGCCCCGCACAACAAGCTCAGCGATGCCCACGAACCCAGCTTCGACGGCACCACCGTGACGGTCATCCCCGAGGTCAAGGAAGCGCTGCAGGCGTTCGCGCGCGCGGATCTGCTGGGCATGGGTTTCGACGCCGAACTCGGTGGCGCGCAGTTACCGGCGACGGTGGCCCAGGCGGGATTCGCATGGATCTCGGCGGCCAATGTCAGCACCTCCGGTTACCTCATGCTGACCATCGCCAACGCGAATCTGATCGCCAAATTCGGTAGTGCCGAACAGATTTCGACATGGGTCAAGCCGATGCTGGCCGGCCGCTTCACCGGCACCATGGCGCTGTCGGAGACCCAGGCCGGGTCGTCGCTGGCCGATATCACCACCCGTGCCGAACCGCAGGCCGACGGAAGCTACCGGATTTTCGGCACCAAGATGTGGATCTCGGGTGCCGAGCACGAACTCAGCGACAACATCGTCAACCTGGTGTTGGCCAAGATCCCGGGTGGGCCGGCAGGCACCAAGGGCATCTCGCTGTTCATCGTGCCGAAGTTCCTGGTCGGTGCCGACGGAGCTGTCGGGACCCGTAACGACGTCGCGATCTCCGGGCTCAATCACAAGATGGGCCAGCGCGGGATCACCAACACCGTGCTCAACTTCGACGGCGCGGTGGGCTATCTGGTCGGTGAGCCGCACCGTGGTCTGGTCTACATGTTCCACATGATGAACGAGGCCCGCCTCGGTGTGGGGATGGGTGCCGTATCGCTGGGCTACACCGGCTATCTCAAGTCCTTGCAGTACGCCAGGGAGCGACCGCAGGGCCGATTGGTCAAGGATCCGAGCACCCCGCAGGTGCCGATCATCGCGCACGCCGACGTGAAGCGAATGCTGTTGGCGCAGAAGTCCTATGTCGAGGGCGCGCTGGGCCTGGCGCTGTACTGCGCGAGGCTGGTCGATCTCGAGGAGACCGATCTGCTGGATATCCTCACCCCGGTGGCCAAGAGCTGGCCCTCGCAATGGTGCGTGGAGGCCAACAACCTGGCCATCCAGGTACTCGGCGGCTACGGCTACACCCGCGAATACGATGTCGAACAGCATTACCGGGACAACCGGCTGAACCCGATCCATGAGGGGACGCACGGAATTCAGAGCCTGGATCTGCTGGGGCGCAAGGTGACCCAGCGCGGCGGTGCCGGCATGGCGGCCCTCGGTGAGCGGATCGCGGCGACGGTGGCAGCGGCCGGCGATCACGAGTTCGGTGCGCAGCTCGACACCGCATGGCGGCGGCTGACCGAGGTGACGACGGGCCTGTTCGCCTCCGGTGACATCGAGGCGGCCATGGCCAACAGTGCGATCTACCTGGAAGCGTTCGGGCATATCGTGATCGCCTGGATCTGGCTGGAGCAGTTCCTGGCCGCCGGTGATCGATCCGGTGACTTCTATGCGGGAAAGCGCCAGGCTGCCACATTCTTCTTCCGCTACGAATTACCCAAGACGGCACCGCAACTGGACCTGCTGGCCAGCCTGGATCGGACCACGCTGGAGATGGCCGACCCCTGGTTCTGACCTCCCCTTCCGCCCAAATGCACATTTGGGTCGCAAAGTGCGAGTGGTTCTCGGCAGAATGTCGATCTCGGCGGTCCGGGTGTGCTGCCCTTGCTGTCCGACGTGGTATCGGGTTGTTCGACGCACTCGCCTCATCCGTGGCCGAACTCGATGATCTGGCGCACCGCCGTGCCGGCGGCCAGCGCGTCCATTCCGGCGTTGATCTGATCCAGGGAGACCGTCGCGGACACCAGGGCCTCCACCGGCAGCCGCCCGGCCCGCCACAGGTCGACGAAACGCGGGATGTCTCGAGCGGGTACCGCCGAGCCCAGGTAGCTGCCGATCAGTGCGCGGCCCTGCGCCACCAGCGCCAGCGGCGACAGGCTGATGCGGGCATCGGGATGCGGCAGGCCCACGGTGATGGTCTTGCCGCCCGGTGCGGTCAGCCCGATGGCGGTCTCCAGCGCCGCCGGATGCCCGACCGCCTCGATCACCACCTCGGCCCGTACGGCCTCGGCCTGTTCGGGTGTGAAGACCTCGTGCGCACCCAGCTCGTGGGCCCGAACCAGCTTGTCCGGCAGCCGGTCCACCGCGATGACCCGCACATCGTCGTGCGCCAGCGCGGTCAGCATGGCGGCCATCCCGACCCCGCCCATCCCGACCACCGCGACCGTCTGGCCCGGCTTCGGCTGACCCGCATTGAGTACCGCCCCGCCGCCGGTGAGCACCGCGCACCCGAGCAGCGACGCCACGACCGGGGGGACATCGTGGGCGACCGGCACCACCGAACGCCGATCCACCACCGCGTGCGTGGCGAAACCGGACACCCCGAGATGGTGGCGCACCCCGTCCCCGAGCCGCACGGCCCCGCTGAGCAAGGTGCCCGCGGCATTGGCTGCGCTTCCGGGAAGGCACGGTGCCAGCCCGTCCGTCGCGCAGGCGCTGCACTGCCCGCAACGCGGCAGGAAGGTCATCACCACGCGTTGACCGACCGTGAGATCGGATGCGCCACCGGTCTTTTCGACAATCCCCGCGGCCTCATGCCCCAGCAGCATCGGCACCGGACGCACCCGATTGCCGTCCACCACCGACAGATCGGAGTGGCACAGGCCGGCCGCCTCGATCCGCACCAACAGCTCACCGTCGCCGGGATCGGACAAGTCGAGTTCGGTCACGCGCAGTGGACGCGAGTCGGCGTAGGGGGCGGGCGCCCCGATGGTCTCCAGAACGGCACCACGAATCCTCATCGCACCAGCCTGACAGACTGACCGTCATGGATCTGACGAGCGCCGACTTCCCGGTGCACTGGCCGGTGCAGACCCGCTGGACGGACAACGACATGTTCGGCCACCTCAACAACGCCGTGTACTACGAGCTGTTCGACACGGCCATCAACGCCTGGATCGGCGCGGGCAGCGGCACCGACGCGATGTCGGCCCCCTGGTTGGGCGTGGTCGCCGAATCGGGCTGCCGGTACTTCGCCGAGCTCAAATTCCCGGCGGATCTGGTGGTCGGCCTGGCGGTCACCCGGCTGGGCACCAGCAGCGTCACCTACCGCACCGCGCTGTTCGAGGCGGGTGCACCACTTGCCGCCGTCGGAACCTGGGTTCACGTCTACGTCGACCGCGACACCAGAAGACCGGTGCCGATCCCGGCCGAGATCAGAGGCCTACTCTCGGGCGCCGTGGTGTGACAGCCACTCCGCGATGGCGATGACACCGTCGGAGAAGAAGATCCGGTAGGGCCGATCAGCCACATAACCGATATGCGGGGTGGCGACGACGTTCGGCATCGTCCGCAGCGGATGCCCGGCGGGCAGGGGTTCGGTGCCGTACACGTCCAGACCGGCCCCGGCGATCGACCCGCCGCGCAGCGCCTCGATCAGGGCCGCCTCGTCCACGATGGGACCGCGGGACGTGTTGATCAGCAGAGCGCTCGGCTTCATGGCCGCGAGTTCGGCGGCACCGACCAATCCGCGGGACCGGTCACCCAGTTTCAGGTGCACGGTCAGGACGTCGGCGGTCGAGAAGAACTCGTCACGCGGCACGTAGCGGGCGCCCGCCGCGACCGCGTCCTCCGGCGTCATGTTGGTGCTCCACGCCACCACGTCCATACCGAAGGCGGTCCCGATCCGCGCCACCCGTGGCCCGATTCGGCCCAGTCCCAGCACCCCGAGCACACGACCCTCGAGCTCACGGCCCACGCCGATCTGCCAGCGGCCCTCGGCGACCGCCTGCCGTTCGGCCACCAGGTTGCGCGCGGCCGCGAGGATCAGCGCCCAGGTCAGTTCCACCGTCGAGGCCACCGATCCGCCGGTGTGACTGACGTGGATGCCCAGCTCCGCGGCCGCCGCCATATCGATCGACGCATTCGCGTTGCCGGTGGAGGCGATCATGCGCAGCCGGGGCAGCCGGTGCAGCACGCTGCGTGGCAACGGCGTTCGCTCCCGCATCACGAACACGGCATCGAACGGCGCCAACCGGGCCACCAGCGCATCCTCGTCGGCCAGGTGATCGTCGAAGACCGTCACCTCTGCGCGCGAGGTGACCGGTGACCAGTCGGTCATCTGCAAGGCGACGTTCTGGTAGTCGTCGAGGACGGCGACCCGGAGCGGTGGGTTCATGGCCTTATAGAATCGCCCGATGCCCATCGTGAGCAAGACCGAAGAGGTCACCGCCCCAGCCGCGGCGATCATGGCGATCGTGGCTGACTTCGAGGCCTATCCACAGTGGAACGAAGAGATCACCGGCTTGTGGATCCTGGCGCGGTACGAGGACGGCCGGCCCAGCCAGCTGCGGATGGACACCAAGATCCAGGGTATGGACAGCAGCTTCATCCAGGCGGTCTACTACCCCGCCGAGTTTCAGATCCAGACGGTGATGCAGCAGGGCGACATCTTCTCCAAGCAGGAACAGCTGTTCTCGGTGGTGGACATGGGTGCGACGGCGCTGCTCACCGTCGACATGGATGTGGAGGTGTCGATGCCGGGTGTGCCGTCGCTCATGGTGAAGAAGATCGCCAACGATGCGCTCGAGCATCTGGCGGGCAACCTCAAGAAGCGGGCCGAAGAACTGGGCGCCTGACTCAGGTCCAGAGACCGAGTTCGTCCAGGCGGTTGGTCAACCGCTGTGCGCCGTCGGAGAACTGGTTGCGTGTCAGGCGAACCACTTCGTCGACATCGCGGCGCCGGAGCGCTTCGACCAGTTCGCGGTGGTTGACCACCGCGCCGGCACCCCAGGTCGGGTCGGCGGCGTAGAGGTGGTGCGGCAGGTAGCGCGTCGCGTGCAGCAGGAACCAGGCCAACTTGATCCGGCCGGCCGACCTGTTGAAGGCGCGGTGAAACGTGTACTCCGCCATGGCGATCGCCTCGGCGTCTCCGGCGGTGACGGCATCGGACAGCTCGTCGGTCAGCCGGGACAGCTCGTCGATCTCGGCATCGGTGATGCGGGTGGCGGCGGATGCGGAGATCTCGGTGGCGATGGTGGCCTGCAACCAGAAGATGTCGGCGATATCGTCGCGGGTCAACGGCGCCACCACATGACCGCGGTTCGGTTCCAGCTGCACCATGCCTTCGCCGCGCAGCGTGCGCAGGGCCTCGCGCACCGGCGTGATGCTGACGCCGAGCCGGGCGGCGGTCTCGTCGAGCCGCACGAAAGTGCCCGGCCGCAGGGTGCCGGACATGATGGCCGCCCGCAGGTGGGCGGCCACTTCGTCGGACAGCTGTTCGCGACGGCCGAGCGCGAGGGGTTTCGCGGGTGCGTTCACAGTTCGGGCGGGTTGCCTTTCGCGGAGGTGCGGGTTTGTCGCGGCTTTGTGCGAGTTTGTTCAGGGGCCATTCTCGTCATAGTGTGACCGCGGCGACACAACATTTGATCAAATATCAAGAACGCGCAACTCCACGACCGAAAAGGCGTCCCGTTGACCTCGCAGCCGCTGCCCACCGACCAGCCGTACCTCGCCCGCCAGCAGAACTGGTCCAACCAGCTGTCCCGGCACGCGCTCATGCAGCCGGCACAGACCGCGCTGCGTTACCTCGGCCAGACCACCACGTGGGGTGAGCTGGACCGGCGGGTGACCGCGCTGGCCGGGGCGCTGCAGCGCCGCGGCGTGGAATTCGGCGACCGGGTGCTGATCCTGATGCTCAACCGAAACGAGTTCATCGAGTCGTTCCTGGCGGCCAACCGGCTGGGCGCGATCGCGGTACCGGTGAACTTCCGGATGACCCCGCCCGAGATCGCCTTCCTGGTCAGCGACTGTGCCGCACGGGTGATCATCACCGAATCCGTGTTGGCGCCCGTCGCGGCGGCGGTCCGCGGGCTCGACGCGACACTGGCCACCATCATCGTGGCCGGCGGCGGGAGTGAAGACGGTCTGCTGGGCTACGAGGACCTCATCGACGAGGCCGGCGCACCGCCCGCCCCGGTGGACATCCCCAACGATTCACCGGCGCTGATCATGTACACCTCCGGTACCACCGGACGTCCCAAGGGTGCGGTGCTCACCCATACGAACATCGCCGGACAGGCCCTCACCAACCTGTTCACCAACGGCGCCGATCTCAACAACGACATCGGCTTCATCGGCGTCCCGCTGTTCCATATCGCCGGTATCGGCAACATGATCGCAGGACTGCTGCTCGGCCGCCCGACCGTGCTGTACCCGCTGGGTGCGTTCGATCCCGGTGCGCTGCTGGACGTGCTCGAGGCCGAGAAGGTCACCGGCATCTTCCTGGTGCCGGCGCAGTGGCAGGCCGTGTGCGCGGCGCAGCGGGCCCGGCCACGGAAGCTGGTCCTGCGCGTGTTGTCCTGGGGTGCCGCCCCGGCCTCGGATACGTTGCTGAGGGAGATGGCCGAATCGTTCCCGGGGGCGAACATCCTGGCCGCGTTCGGGCAGACCGAGATGTCGCCCGTGACTTGTATGTTGTTGGGGGAGGACGCAATTCGAAAGCTCGGTTCGGTCGGTCGGGTCATCCCGACGGTGTCGGCGCGCATCGTGGACGAGGATATGAACGATGTCCCGGTGGGGCAGGTCGGCGAGATCGTCTACCGGGCGCCCACCCTGATGGCCGGCTACTGGAACAACCCGAAGGCCACCGCCGAGGCGTTCGCCGGTGGCTGGTTCCACTCGGGTGACCTGGTGCGCCAGGACGACGAAGGTTACATCTGGGTCGTCGATCGTAAGAAGGACATGATCATCTCCGGCGGGGAGAACATCTACTGCGCCGAGGTGGAGAACGTTTTGGCTGCTCACCCCGCGATTGCGGAGGTCGCGGTCATCGGCCGCCCACATCACAAGTGGGGCGAGGTGCCGGTCGCGGTCGTGGCGCTGGGGACGGTGACCGGCGAAAGCTTGACCCTGGCCGATCTCGGTGATTTTCTCACCGAGAGGTTAGCTCGCTACAAGCATCCCAAGGCGCTGGAGATCGTCGACGCATTGCCCCGCAATCCGTCGGGCAAAGTGCTGAAAACAGAGCTGCGCGTGCAGTTCGGTACCGAAACCGTCGTTGACGCAGGCGAAAGTTCTACTGCGGCAACGGTTTCTAGTGCAACTTCGGTAAGGTAACCAGTCGGCATGGCTTTGCTAACGGTTGCGATGTGAATAAATCAGTTGCCCAACACCGCCGGTACCGGATCGGGTACAGTCCTGTGGTCCGTCTTACTACCCGCGAGTAGGGAGACGGGAATCACATGTTCGGGGACGGGGCCGGAAATGGGCAGGGAGGGGATGTGCCACACGTGATGCCGCTCCGTGCGGACCGTGACGATCTCGGGGGGAGTGCACCACGGTGACCGCGAGCAACGGCCTGGTCGACTACGTCCGCGATCAGCTGGAGAAGCCCCTGACCATGGTCGGTGGCTTCTTCAAAATGTGCGTGCTGACCGGCAAGGCTCTGGTGACCCGGCCCTTCCAATGGAAGGAGTTCGTCCTCCAGAGCTGGTTCCTGATCCGGGTGGCCTTCCTTCCGACCCTTGCGGTCTCGATCCCGCTGACCGTGCTCATCATCTTCACGCTGAACATCCTGCTGGCCGAGTTCGGTGCCGCGGACGTCTCCGGCGCGGGTGCGGCGCTCGGTGCGGTCACCCAGCTGGGACCACTGGTGACGGTGCTCGTGGTCGCCGGCGCCGGCTCGACCGCCATCTGCGCCGACCTCGGTGCGCGCACGGTGCGCGAGGAGATCGACGCGATGGAGGTGCTGGGCATCGATCCGATCGAACGGCTGGTGGCCCCGCGCGTGGTGGCGTCCACTTTCGTGGCCTTCCTGCTCAACGGCGCGGTCATCACGATCGGCCTGGTCGGCGGCTACTTCTTCGGTGTGTACATCCAGAACGTCAACGCCGGCGCCTACGTCTCGACACTGACCCTGCTCACCGGTTTTCCCGAGGTGATGATCTCGGTCATCAAGGCCACCCTGTTCGGGCTCATCGCCGGTCTGGTCGGCTGCTACCGCGGGCTGACGGTGGCCGGTGGCTCCAAGGGCGTGGGCACCGCGGTCAACGAGACGCTGGTGCTCTGCGTGGTGGCGCTGTTCGCCGTCAACGTCGTGCTGACCACCATCGGCGTGCGATTCGGGACGACGACATGAGCGGGCAGCAAGGAGCCGGAGGCGGATTGCGCATGAGCCTCAGCAAGAAGCCGAAGGCGGATTGCGCATGAGTACAGCGGCAGTTCTTCGGACCCGGTTTCCCCGGGCGTTCGGTCGAGCCTCCGGTTTCGCGGGTGCGCCGGGCCGGTTCCTGGACAGCATCGGGCACGTCGCCTGGTTCGTCGTCACCGCGGTCGGGCATATCCCGCACGCGTTCAAGAACTATCGCCGCGAGGCCCTGCGACTGGTCGCCGAGATCGGGATGGGCACCGGCGCCATGGCGGTCATCGGCGGCACCGTGGCCATCATCGGTTTCGTCACCCTGTCTGCCGGCTCGCTGATCGCCATCCAGGGCTTCGCGTCGCTGGGCAACATAGGTGTGGAGGCGTTCACCGGATTCTTCGCCGCGCTGGCCAACATCCGCGTCGTCGCGCCGGTGGTCACCGGCCAGGCCATGGCGGCCACCGTCGGTGCGGGTGCCACCGCCGAACTCGGCGCCATGCGCATCAGCGAGGAGATCGACGCGCTGGAGGTCATGGGCATCAAGTCGATCTCGTACCTGGTGTCGACCCGCCTGATCGCCGGATCGATCGTGATCATCCCGCTCTACGCCATGGCGATCCTGTTGTCGTTCCTGTCCGCCCAGTCGGTGACGACGCTGTTCTACGGCCAGTCATCGGGCACCTACGACCACTACTTCCACACCTTCCTGCGGGTCGACGACGTCATGTGGTCGTTCCTGGAGGTCATCATCATGTCGGTCATCATCATGCTCAACCACTGCTACTTCGGCTATTTCGCCAGTGGCGGTGCGGTGGGTGTCGGTGAAGCTGTGGGGAGGTCGATGCGTACGTCGCTCATCGCGATCGTGATGGTGGTGCTGCTGGCCTCACTGGCCCTGTACGGCACCGACCCGAACTTCAACCTGACGGTGTAGCACGATGACCACCGCACCCACTGGATCTGTGAACAAGCCCAAGACCCCGCCCTACAAGCTGGCCGGTCTGGTGCTGCTGCTCGTGGTGGCCGTCGTGCTCAGCCTGACCTGGGCGCAGTTCCGCGGCTATTTCGACAAGAAGGCCTCCCTGGTGGTGATGGCCGAGCGGGCCGGGTTGTCGATGGACCCGGGTTCGAAGGTGACCTTCAACGGGGTGCCGATCGGACGGCTGAAATCCGCGGGCGTGGTGAGCGACGGCGAGGAGTCGCGGGCCAAACTGCTCCTCGATGTGGAACCGCAATACCTGAACATGATCCCGGCCAATGTGGACGCAGAATTGCGCGCCACGACGGTGTTCGGCAACAAGTACATCTCGTTCCTGTCGCCGGCCGACCCGTCGTCGGACAAGCTCAAATCGGGTGCGGTGATCAACGCGACGAGCACCACCACGGAGTTCAACACGTTGTTCGAGACGATCATGGGGATCGCCCAGCAGGTGGATCCGGTGAAGTTGAACCAGACGTTGACCGCGGCGGCGCAGGCTCTCGATGGTCTGGGGGACAAGTTCGGTCAGTCGCTGGTCAACGGTAATGACATTCTGGGTGAGCTCAATGCCCGGATGCCGCAGATCCGCAGGGACACCAAGGGGTTGGCGGATCTGTCCGGGGTGTATGCCGATGCGGCTCCGGATCTGTTCGACGGGCTCGACCATGCGGTGGTCACCGCCAGGACGCTCAATGCCCAGCGCGGCAATATCGACAAGGCGTTGATGTCGGCGGTCGGGTTCGGCAACAACGCCGGGGACATCTTCGAGCGTGGTGGGCCGTATCTGGTCCGTGGTGCGCAGGACCTGCTGCCCACCAGCAAGCTGCTGGACTACTACAGCCCCGAATTGTTGTGCACCGTCCGCAATTTCCACGACGCCGCCCCCAAACTGGCTGCGGCCCTTGGTGGTAACGGCTACTCGCTGCTCACCAACACCGAGCTGCTCGGCGCGGGCAACCCCTACGTCTACCCGGACAATCTCCCGCGGATCAATGCGCGTGGTGGTCCGGAGGGACGGCCGGGTTGCTGGCAGCCGATCACCCGCGACCTGTGGCCGATGCCGTACCTGGTGATGGATACCGGTGCCAGCATCGCGCCCTACAACCACTTCGAACTCGGCCAGCCGCTGGCCGCCGAGTACGTCTGGGGTCGCCAAGTGGGGGAGAACACGATCAACCCATGAGCGGAGCGAATAGACAGCAGGTGCGTGGCGCTTGCGCAACGATTGATCAAACGGCATGCGGGACCCGAGCCTGCGAGGGAGCCGCATGAGTATCAAAGGCACGATCTTCAAACTGGGAGCGATCTCGGCGGTGCTGCTCGCCTTCACCGCGATCATCTTCGTGGTGTTCGCCCAGCTCCGCTTCGACAAGACCACCAGCTATTCAGCGGTGTTCGACAATGTCAGCGGGCTGCGCAGCGGCCAGTTCGTCCGCGCCTACGGCGTGGAGGTCGGCAAGGTCAAAGACGTCACGCTGATCGACGACGGCCAGCACGTCCGCGTCGACTTCGCGGTGCAGAACGACCTGCAGTTGTTCCAGGGGTCCACCGCCGCGATCCGCTACCTGGATCTGATCGGTAATCGCTACCTGGAGCTGCGCCGCGGTGACAGCGACAAGATCCTGCCGCCGGGTGGCACCATCCCGCGCGAGCGCACGGAGCCGGCGTTGGATCTCGACGCCCTGGTCGGCGGTTTCCGCCCGCTGTTCAAATCGCTGGACCCGGACAAGGTCAACAACATCGCCAACTCGCTCATCACGATCTTCCAGGGTCAGGGCGGCACCATCAGCGACATCCTGGACCAGACGGCGGAACTCACATCAGCACTGGCCAGCCGTGACCAGGCCATCGGCGAGGTGATCACCAATCTCAACACCGTCCTCGAGACCACCGTCAAGCACCAGACACAGTTCGACGACACCTTGAAGAACTTCGAGGCGCTGATCACCGGCCTGAAGAACCGGGCCGATCCGATCGCCTCGTCGGTCGCCGACATCAGCAACGCCGCCGGTTCGCTCGGCGATCTGCTGGCGGACAACCGGCCGCTGCTGCGGGACACCCTCGGGTACCTGGAGACCACACAACAGCCGCTGATCGATCAGAAGGACGAGGTGAACAGCATCCTGCAGCAGATCCCCGCGTCGCTGAAGATCATCGGCCGCGCCGGCGGACTCTACGGTGACTTCTTCAACTTCTACGTCTGCGATCTCTCCCTGAAGCTCAACGGGGCTCAGCCGGGCGGGCCGGTCCGCACCGTCCGGGTGGTCACCCAGCCGTCGGGCAGGTGCACGCCGAAATGAGGACCATCCAGGGTTCGGACCGGGTCCGAAAAGGCGTGATGGGTGTGATCACGGTGGCGCTGGTCATCGGGGTCGGCTCCAGCTTGACCAGCGTGCCGATGCTGTTCGCGGTCCCGACGTATTACGCGCAGTTCAACGACACCGGCGGCCTCAGCGTCGGGGACAAGGTGCGTATCGCCGGCGTCGACGTCGGCGATGTCACGAGCATGGACATCAAGGGCGACAAAGTCGAGATCGGCTACACCCTCGGTGGCCGCCAGATCGGTACGGAGAGCCGCGCCGCAATCCGCACCGATACGATCCTGGGCCGCAAGAACATTCAGGTGGAGCCCCGGGGCAACAAGATCCTCAAACCGCGCGGCTTCCTGCCGGTGGAGCAGACCCAGACGCCGTACCAGATCTACGACGCGTTCCTCGATGTCACCCGCGCCTCGCAGGGCTGGGACACCAAGGCCGTCAAGCAGTCGCTGAACGTGCTCTCCGAGACCGTCGACCAGACCTCGCCGCACCTGAGCGCCGCGCTCAAAGGTGTGCAGGAGTTCTCCGACTCGCTGGGCAAGCGCGACGATCAGCTCAAGGCGCTGCTGTCCAACGCGGGCAAGATCGCCACAGTCCTCGGCGACCGCAGTGGACAGGTGAACGCACTGCTGGTCAACGCGCAGACGCTGCTGGCCGCCGTCAACGAGCGCCACCAGGCCGTCAGCATGCTGTTGGAGCGGATTTCGACTGTGTCGCAGCAGCTCACCGGGTTCATCAATGAGAACCCGAACCTCAACCACGTGCTCACCCAGTTGAAGACGGTCAGCGATATCCTCAGCGAGCGCCGCAACGACCTGGCCGACACCCTCAGTCTGGCCGGCAAATTCATCATCTCGCTGGCCGAGGCGCTGGCGTCGGGTCCGTATTTCAAGGTGCTGCTGGCCAACCTGCTGCCGCCGACGCTGCTGCAGCCGTTCGTCGACGCGGCGTTCAAGAAGCGCGGTATCGACCCCGAGCAGTTCTGGCGCAACTCCGGTCTGCCGGCATTCCAGTTCCCGGACCCCAACGGCACCCGGTTCGAAAACGGTGCACCGCCGCCTGCGCCGACGCCGCTGGAAGGGACCCCGGAAAATCCCGGACCTGCGGTGCCCCCTGGATCCCCATGCTCCTACACGCCTCCCGCCGACGGTCTGCCACGACCGGCTGACCCGTTGCCGTGTGCGCACCTGGGCGTCGGTCCCTACGGTGACAACCCGTACGGGCCCAACTACGGAGCGCCGAATGTGGCGACGTCGGCACCGAATCCGGAAGGTATCGGCCCGAACCCGGGTGTCCCGTCCGCGGCGATCCCCGGCCAGTTGTCTCCCGACGTGCCAGGTACGCCAGTGCCGATCGCGCCCGGCCCGCCCGGCGCGCGCCAGATTCCGATCGGCCCGCCCGGGGTGCCCACGCCCCCCGGCGATATCCCCGGTCGCGCGGTGCCGGCGCCGATCCTGCCCGGGCCGCCGCCCCCGCCGGGACCGGGCCAGCAGTTGTCCCCGGTGGGCACCGAGCCCCTGCCGGGTAACCCGCCGTTCCTTCCGCCCGGATCTCAGGGGGTGGCTCCGTAATGTCGAGCGTCTTCAACATCCGAAACATCAAGCTGCCGCACTTCTCCCGTACGGCGGTGATCCTTACCGCCCTCGTGGTGGCGGTGGCGATCGGGGCCGGCATGGTGGGCTGGAACGTCTACAAGAAGCTGACCACCACCACGGTGACCGCGTACTTCCCCGAGGTGCTCGCGCTGTACCCCGGGGACAAGGTCCTCATCATGGGGGTCCAGGTCGGCAAGATCGACTCGATCACCACCGACGGCGACAAGATGAAGGTCGTCTTCCACTTCAACAGCAAGTACAAGGTTCCGGAGAACGCGTCCGCGTCGGTGCTCAATCCGAGCCTGGTGGCATCCCGCGTGATTCAGCTGTCGCCGCCCTACACCGGTGGGCCGGCGATGGCCGACGGTGCGACGATCCCGTTGGAGCGCACCCAGATTCCGGTCGAGTACGACGAGCTGCGCGACCAGGTGACCAGGCTCCTGGCCGATCTGGGGCCTTCCAAGGAGCAGCCCAAGGGCCCGTTCGGCGACATCATCGAATCGTTCGCCGACGGGTTCGCCGGGAAGGGCGAGCAGTTCAACAAGACCATCCAGGGCCTGTCTGAAGCGCTCGATGCGCTGCATCAAGGCCACGGTGACATCGTCGCGGTGATCAAGAGTCTCGCCACGTTCGTCAACGCGCTGTACAAGAACGACCAGCAGTTCGTGGCGTTGAACGACAATCTGGCGCAGTTCACCAACTCCTTCACCAACACCGATCGTGAAGTCGCCACGGCACTGCAGGATCTCAACAGCGTGCTGGCGACCACCCGAAAGTTCCTGGACGAGAACGGCAAACCACTCACCGCCGATATCAAGAACCTGTCGGATGTGACCACCACGATCCTGCAACCGGAGCCGCGTAACGGTCTGGAAACCGGCCTGCACGCGTACCCGAACCTGGTGTCCAACGTGGTGAACATCGTGTCGCCCAACCAGGGTGGCATCGTGGCCGTCCCGGTGCTGCCCGGTGTCACAAACTTCTCGAACCCGCTGAACTTCATCTGCAGCACCATCCAGGCCGGTAGTCGGCTGGGCTACCAGGAATCCGCGGAGTTGTGTGCCCAGTACCTGGCGCCCATCCTGGATGCCATCAAGTTCAACTTCCTGCCGTTCGGGGTGAACATGGCCAGCACCGCGATGACGCTGCCCAAGCAGATCGCCTATTCCGAACCGCGGCTGCAGCCGCCGCCGGGGTACAAGGACACCACGGTGCCCGGCATCTTCTCCCGCGACACCTTGTTCTCGCACGGTAACCACGAGCCGGGCTGGATCGTGGCGCCCGGAATGCAGGGGATCTCGGTGCAGCCGTTCACCCAGAACATGCTGACCCCGGATTCGTTGGCGGAGTTGATGGGTGGACCCGACATCGTGGCGCCGCCCGCACCGCCGGCCTTCGGCGTACCCCCGGGTGGGAACCTGCCCGGCCCGCCGAACGCCTACAGCGAGAACACCCCGTTGCCGCCGCCGTGGTACCCGCAGCCGGGCCCACCGCCCGTGCCGGCCCCGGGCGTGCTGCCCGGTGACCCGCTGGGAGCGATCGCAGCGCCGCCCGCGGCGGCCCCGGCCGCCGTACCGGCACCCGCCGGCCCGCCGCTGCCCGCCGAAGCCGGAGGGGGCAACTAGTGCGCACACCTGACTGGAAGAAGACCGGCCGGCGCACCGCCGCACTGGCGGTGGCCGCCCTGGCACTGAGCTCCTGCTCGCAGTGGCGCGGTGTGGCCAACGTCCCGCTGCCCGGTGGACCGGGAACGCAGGACGGGTACTCGACCATCTACATCCAGATGCCGGAGACGCTGGCGCTCAACGCCAACAGCCGGGTCCGGGTGGCCGATGTGTTCGTCGGCCGGGTGCGCTCGATCGAGCTGAAGAACTGGGTGCCGACCTTGACGGTGGACCTGGAGCCCGGCGTCAAACTGCCGTCCAACGTGCTGGCCAAGATCGGCCAGACCAGCCTGCTGGGCTCGCAGCACGTCGAACTGGACAGCCCGCCGGACCCCTCGTCGACGCCGCTGCGCAACGGCGACACGGTGCCGTTGAAGAACTCGTCGGCCTACCCGACCATCGAGCGGACGCTGGCCAGCATCTCGGGCATCCTCACCGGTGGTGGCATCCCCAACATCGAGGTGATCCAGAACGAGGTCAACAACATCCTGACCGGCCGGGCCGATCAGATCCGGGAGTTCCTCAACCGGCTGGAGACCTTCACCCAGGAGATGAACAAGCAGCGCGACGACATCACCCGCGCCATCGACTCCACCAACCGGCTGCTGGCCGTCGTCGCCAAACGCAACGACACGCTGGACCAGGTGCTCACCGAGTTCCCGCCGCTGATCCAGCATTTCGCGGAGACCCGCGATCTGTTCGCCGACGCAGTGACGGCGCTGGGCCGGGTGTCGGCGGCCGCCGACGACACGCTGAGCAACACCAATGCGAACCTGCACACCAACCTGGTGAACCTGCAGCGTCCGCTCAAGCAGCTGTCGAAGGCCTCGCCGTACCTGGTGGGCGCGCTGAAGCTGCTGTTGACGGTGCCGTTCAATATCGAGAACGTGCCGAAAGCCATTCGCGGCGACTACATCAACACGTCGGCCACCATCGACCTGACGCTGTCCGCGGTGGACAACGGCCTGCTGTCGGGCACCGGGGTGTCGGGCATGCTGCGGGCGCTGGAACAGGCCTGGGGCCGTGATCCGGCGACCATGATCCCGGACATCCGATACACACCGAACCCGCACAATGCGCCGGGTGGTCCACTGGTCGAAAGGGGGGAGTGAGACATGTTGCTGACCAGGTTCATCAAGATGCAGCTGCTCATCTTCACCGCCCTGACCATCATCGGGTTGGTGGTGCTGTCGCTGTTCTATCTGCGCCTGCCCACCGCCGCGGGCATCGGGATGTACCGCCTCTACGCCGATCTGCCGAACTCGGCAGGCCTGTACGAGACGGCCAACGTCACGTATCGCGGCACCACCATCGGCAAGGTGCGCGATGTCCAGCCCACCCCCAAGGGGGCGCGGGTCACCATGGACATCGACAACGACAAGAAGGTCCCGCTCGACTCGTCCGCCAATGTGCATTCGGTGTCGGCGGTCGGGGAGCAGTTCCTGGACATCGTGTCGGAAAAGGACGAGGGCAAGTACTTCAGCGCGGGGCAGACCATCACCAAGGGGTCCGTGCCATCCGAGGTCGGTCCCGCTCTGGACGCCGCGGAGGCGGGGCTTGCCGCGCTGCCCAAGGAGAAGATCGGCCAGCTGCTCGACGAGACGGCGAAAGCCGTTGGCGGACTGGGTCCGTCATTGCAGCGGCTGGTGGACTCCACCCAGACGCTGGCCGGTGACTTCAAGGACAATCTGCCCTCGGTGAACGACATCGTCGAGCATTCGGGGCCGATCATCGACAGTCAGGTGAACTCCGGGGACGCCATCGCCCGGTGGGCGGCCAACCTGAACACCATCACCAGCCAGACCGCCGAGCAGGACGGTGCGCTGCGCAGCGGCCTGCAGCAGGCGGCGCCGACGGCCGATCAGCTCAACGCCGTGTTCGGCGATGTGCGTGACGCGCTGCCGCAGACGCTGGCCAACCTTGAGGTCGTCATCGACATGCTCAAGCGGTACAACAAGAACGTCGAGCAGGTGCTGGTGGTGCTGCCCCAGGGCGCGTCCATCGCCCAGACCGCGACGATCTTCGCGCCGCAAGGTCTGCTGCATTTCGGCCTCGGGATCAACTCACCGCCACCGTGCCTGACCGGATTCCTGCCGGCCTCGCAGTGGCGGTCGCCGGCCGACACCACCACCCAGCCGATTCCGTCGGGTTTGTACTGCAAGATTCCCAAGGACGCACCGAACGCGGTGCGCGGCGCGCGTAACTACCCGTGCGCCGACTTCCCGGGCAAGCGT
The DNA here is from genome assembly GCF_051188035.1 of Mycolicibacterium sp. Y3. NCBI lineage: Bacteria > Bacillati > Actinomycetota > Actinomycetes > Mycobacteriales > Mycobacteriaceae > Mycobacterium > Mycolicibacterium sp. Y3. The sequence goes on from NZ_JAVQLT010000001.1 coordinate 824,657, forward strand.
GCAGCCACCCCGGCCGAGTGCCGCAGCAACGAGCCGTATGTGCCCGCGGGCACCAACCCGTGGTACGGCGACCCCAACCAGGTCGTCGACTGCCCGGCGGCCGGCGCCCGCTGCACCCACCCGGTCGAGCCGGGCCGGGTCATCCCCGCGCCGTCGATCAACAACGGGCTCAACCCGCTGGGGGCCAGCCAGCTGCCGCCGCCGCAGGCTTTCGCCCCGACCAGTGACCCGCTCACCCCGCCCGGCCAGGGCACCGTCAGCTGCAGTGGACAGCAACCCAACCCCTGCATCTACACTCCGGCAGCAGGACCGTCGGCGGTGTACAGCCCGTCCAGCGGCGAGGTGGTCGGACCAGACGGTGTCAAGTACACCGTCAACAACTCGATGAAGCCAGGAGATAGCGGATGGAAGGAGATGCTGGCACCAGCCGGCTGAACCCCACCCCTGATGACCACGATTCAGAAGAACCGATAGCGGCACTTCCCGAGGCGCAGCCCGATCCGGTGACCCCGGCGCACCAGCCGAGGCCGGAACGTCTGGGCACGGGATGGGTGGCCACGATCGCCGCCGGCCTGCTCGTGCTGACCGCCGGGCTGTCCGTGGTCGGCTACCTGGCCGTGCAGGCCAACGCCCGCAGCGCCCAGATCGGGCGCGATGACGCCGTCGCGCTACAGGCCGCCAAGGACTGCGTGACCGCCACCCAGGCTCCGGACACGGCGTCGATGGGGGCCAGCCAGGCCAAGATCATCGAGTGCTCGACCGGTGACTTCGGGGCCCAGGCCGGGTTCTTCAGCGGGATGATGGTGGAGGCGTATCAAGCGGCGAACGTGAAGGTCGCGGTGTCGGACCTGCGTGCCGCGGTCGAACGTCACAACGACGACGGCTCCGTCGACATCCTGGTGGCGGTGCGGACGAAGGTCACCAATTCGCAAGCCGCGGACCAGGAGCAGGGCTACCGGTTGCGGGTGACGATGCAGCGTGACGACGGCACGTACAAGATCGCCAACCTCGTCCAGGTGACGACGTGACGGCGGTGCTCGACGTGAACGATGCCCTAGACACCGCAGCAGCCACCGCCACCCCCGACTTGCCGGTGGCCTCCTGGAGGAGCCGGGCCGGGGCGCTGGCCATCGATGTGCTCTTCGGGGTCGCCGTGGTGGTCATCATGGCCATGCTGGCCTGGATCTCGCCGTGGATGAGCTGGCAGTGGTGGGTGTTCGCCGTACTGGGGGCGGCGGTCACGCTGGCGGTGCTGGTGAATCGCTGGCTGATACCGGCATGGACGGGGTGGACCCTGGGGCGCGCGGTCACCGGCATCCGGGTGCTCACCCGCACCGGCGACCCGGCGGGCAGCGTCCGGTTGATCGTCCGCGATATCGCACATCTGCTCGACACGGCCGCGGTGCTGGTCGGGTGGCTGTGGCCGCTGTGGGACCGGCGTGGGCGCACGTTCGCCGATCTGCTGCTGCGTACCGAGGTGGTGCGAGTCGATGCTCCGGCGCGCGATCTGCGCCGGCCGGTCGCGCTCGGGCTGGCCGCGACAGTGGTGTTGTGTTGTGCGGCGGCCGGACTGGGATACGGCGCGGTATACCGGCATGACCGGGCGGTGGACGAGGCCAGGGCGCAGATCTCGGAACAGGGCCCCCGGATCGTCGAGGAGTTGCTCAGCTATACCCCGCAGACCCTGGCCGACGATTTCGCGAAGGCGCAGTCGCTGGCCACCGACGGCTATCGCCCGCAGCTTGTGGCCCAACAGGAGTCGGTGCGCAAGGCGCCGATCGTGGCCAATGAGTACTGGACCGTCAACAGCGCGGTCACCCAGGTCGGCGCGGATACCGCGACCATGCTGATGGCCATGCAGGGGCAGCGCGGTGCCGACCCGAAAACCCTGCGCGTCATCACCGCGACGGTGCAGGTGGACTTCGTCAAATCCGGCGGGCAGTGGCGGGTGGGCAACCTCACGGTGATCACCCGGCCCACCCCGGGTGGTGGTCCCCGTTGAGCCCGCGCCGCCAGATCGACCCGGATGAGCCCGAATTCTTTGTCTCAGTGGACAATCCGCCGAGGCGCTGGGGTCTGCCGGTGATCGGTGGTGCCTGCGCATTGGTACTGGCCGCTGTCATCGGGCTGTGCACGGTGATGGTGATGGCACACGAATCGGATCGCCGCACCGACGTCAGGGACGCGTCCGCGCTGGCGTATGTGCGGGACTTCATGACCGTGTACACGACCATGGATCCGTTCCATGCCAACGACTATGCCGACCGGATCAAGGCACAGGCCACCGGCGAATTCGTGAAGGCGTTCACCGAGAAGCAGAACGAGATCGTGATCCAGGTGGCGCGTCTGGAGCCCACCACGGGCGCGGTGCTCGCCGCCGGTGTACAGCGCTGGAACGACGACGGAAGTGCCGACGTCCTGGTGGCCACCCTGACGACCAGCAAGAATCCCGACGGCAAACAGACCATCGAAACCGGAAGCCGTTGGTTGGCAACGACAATTCAGGAAGGGCGCCAGTGGAAGATCAGCCGGCTGATTCAGGTGATCTGACCACCGGGGCCGAGGACGACGAAGCCCAGGCCCAGCCGACGGGCAAGGCGGGTAGAGCCTCGGCGAGCGGCCCGGAGTCTGTCCCCGAGACGGATGCCGCCCCAGCGGATTCCGGTGACACGGAGCCCGCCGAAGAACCCGTGCTGGTGCCGCACCGGCCGGCGGGCAAGGCACTCAAGATCGTCGCGGCGGTGGCGGCGCTGCTGTTCGTGGCGGCCGGCGCGTTCGCCGGTGCGACGGCGCAGCAGTACCTGTCCGACCGCGCGTTGGTGCACACCAAACTGGACGTCGCCCGCACCGCGACCAGCGCCATCACCACGCTGTGGACCTACACGCCCGACGATATGGAATCGCTGCCCGACCGGGCACAGAAGTATCTGGGCGGCGATTTCGCGGCCCAGTACCGCCAGTACATCGACGCGATCGTGGCGCCGAACAAGCAGGCCCAGGTGTCCAACAGCACCCAGGTGCTCGGCGCGGCCATCGAGAGCATCGGTCCGGACCGGGCCACCGCGCTGGTGTACACGAACTCGGTGGCCACCAGCCCGGTCACCAAGAACATCCCGTCGCTGCGCTACCTGTCCTATCGGCTGACGCTGGAACGCCGGGACTCGAAGTGGCTCATCACGGAGATGACACCGGTCACGTCGCTGGATCTCACACCGAGGCTGTAGCCGCGCGATGCGTTCGCGGCGTCGGCAGCGATCTTCGCTTTCGGGCCCGAGGACTCCGGATAACCTGGCCACATGCCATCAGTACTTGTGACCGGCGCCGGACGCGGAATCGGGCGCACCATCGCCGAAGAGCTGGCCAAGCGCGGGTGGGAGGTGATCGCGGGAGTCCGCTCGGCCGCCGACGTGGCCGCCGTCGGCGCGGCGCACGAGCGGATAACGGGGGTGCGCCTCGACGTCACCGACGAGGAACAGCTCGCGGCGTTGGATGCGGCTTTGCCGTCGAGGCTGGACGCCGTGGTCAACAATGCCGGCATCGTGGTCGCCGGTCCGATGGAGACGGTCACCACCGAAGGGTGGCGAAAGCAGTTGGACGTCAACGTGATCGGTCAGCTCGCGGTCACTCGGGCGGTGTTGCCCCGCTTGCGTGAGTCCCGCGGCCGGGTGGTGTTCATCTCGAGCGTCAACGGCCGGCTGTCGACGCCGCTGACGGGTGCCTACGCGGCGTCCAAGTTCGCGCTCGAGGCGGCCGCCGACGCCCTGCGGATGGAGTTGGCGCCGTGGCGGATGCCGGTGGTGCTCGTCGAGCCGGCGCAGACCGACACCGACATGTGGCGCACCGCCGACACCATGGTGTCCGAGGTGGAGGCCGGCCTGACGCCGCAATACCGTGAACTTTATGCCCGTCACGTTGCTGGCATGCGCAGGTCCGTGCCGATTTCGCAGCGGCTTGCGGTCGCACCCGAGACGGTGGCCGATGTGGTGTCCACCGCGCTGACCTCGCGGCGGCCCCGGCCACGCTATGTCGTAGGGCTGGGCCCCAAGGCTCAAGTTGCCCTGCTGACTCATATCCCCACTGCTTTGCGAGATCGGCTTCTTCGTGTCGTGATGCGTCAGCCCTGACCAAAACCCAACGCGCGCAGGACTTCGACGCACGCGATAGTTCTCGGCAAAACCGTATCCGGGCAACGGCAGGGTGTTACCGTCCTGTGCGTCGGCTGGGAGGCTACGGGGAGGCACGTAAGCATGACGGGGAAACATCGCGCGGCGGGGGAGCGGACCAAGCGGCTCGCGGTCGTGGGGGCCGCAACCGCGACGGTCACCGCACTGACGGTGGGAGCGGCCGCGCCCCAGCCGGTGCAGACGCGTCCGGAGTTGCGTCTGGTACACGATCAACCGCTGCATCTCACGGCGTCGACAAGCCTGTTCCCGAAGCCGGGCGAACTACCGGATATCACTGGCGGCCTGGGCAATACGGTCTACAACGAGGCACAGGACCTGTACGCCACCATCGCAAAGGCCTTGGTCGGCAGGCTGAGCGTGCCGGCTCTGACCGGCGGTCTGCACATCAACATCGGCGATGTGCTGAACCAGATACCGGTGGACCTGCTCGATCAGGTGCTCGGCGCGGTGAAGATCGACCTCGGGTCGCTGCTCGACGGGGCATTGCCCGCCGGGGTGTCGGACGCCTTGGTCGGGGTCCTGGACCTGCTGAACATCACCGACTCGGCCGGCAACGTCTCACTCAGTGCACTACTCGGTCTCATCGGGCTTGATGTGTCGAACATCGTGGATCTGGCGAACACCGATGTGGCCGGGGTCAAGATCATCACCCCCGGCCCCACCTTCGGCCTGCTGAAGATGCTGGGGCTGGATATCGGGTGGACACCCGGTACCCCCAATGCCGTTGCCGAGGCCATCAATTCGACACCGTACCTGGATATCAGCGGCGACGGTCTACTCGACATCGTCTTCAAGCAGGCCAAGGACGCCCTCGACGTGCTGGGGCCGCTCGGAGTGCCGCTGCAGCTGGCGGTGAATCTGCTGCACGCGGTGACCGACGCCCTGCCGCTGGAACTACTCGACGTCACCGACGTGCGCATTCCCATTGTCGCTGGCATCGGGCTGGGGGCCTTCTCCACCGGGGCGTCGTATTCGAAGATATTGAGTGAGTTGGGATTCCAGCCCGGTGGCTCCAAGGCGAGCCAGCACCCGCTGGTCGGAGGCTTCACCATTCTGCCGATGGTGCTGTTGAACAATCTGGGCCGAGCCAACGGTGGTCTGTTGTCCCGGTTCTACCCGTTGGGCGATCTGCTCGGCATCGACCTGCTGACCCCGGAAACGGGGGCTGTGCACAGCGGCGGAATTCCGTTGCTCAACACCGGGTTGGCGGTCGGCGGGGCGAATCTGGTCCCGATCAAGATCGATGCGACCGCGCAATACCAGCCGTTCTCCGACTTCGCTGCGTGGCCGAATCCCTTCTCGCTGGCCAACAACCTGATGGCCGGAACGGTGGGTGCCACCTACATTCTTCGCGGCTTGACGCTCGACACCATCCTCAACCAGGTGGGGGACGAAGTCGGCAATGCGGTGGGCAACGTGACCGCCGGAAATCCGCTGGCGCTCAACATCTATCTCACGCTGCCGGCGAAGACGCTGCCGCTGTTGGAACCGCTGTACCTCACCGGCGATGTGCTAAACGCGGTGAGCTTCGGCACGTTGGGCACCTTGCCTATCCGGCTCGCCAACGCCCTGGCGCCGGCACTGACAAGTCTGGTGAACCTCGGGTACACCGACGTGGTGCGCAATGCCGACGGTACGTACACCAGGACGCTCACCGACGCCGACACCCCAACGCCTTTCATGACGTTCCCGCACGTGAATCCGGGCCAAGCGGTCAACGACGTGATCAAGTCCCTGGTCAAGGGATTCCAGAAGGAGTTCTTCAGCGGCCATCCGACGGCGGCGCCGCCGAATATCGTCAACGAGCTCGTCAAGGTGGTGAAGAGCATCACCAGCGGCAGCTTCGCGAAGGAGCTGACCAAGACGGCCACCGATGCGGCTTCCGGGCTGGCCGAGGCCAACGCGCTGCCGTCGGCCGCGGCACGGACCTTGACGCTCGCCACCGGCCAGACCGCTGAGTCCACCGGTAAGCATGCCGCGGCGGACGACGACACGAAGGCCGATGACAGCGAGGCCGATGACAGCAAGGCCGATGACAGCAAGGCCGATGACTCGAAGACGGCCGACTCCAAGAAAGACGACTCCAAGAAAGCCGACTCCAAGAAGGCCGACTCGAAGAAGGACGACACCGCCAAGAACGAGAAGCCGGCCGCGCAGGCGAATCCGAAGCCGACGGTCAAGAAGCCCGACCCATTGACCAAAGCGGTCCGCGATATCACCCGTGCGTTCAGCCCGAAGAAGAAGCCCGCCGCGTCGGAGTCGAAGGACTCCGGCACGACGAAGAAGAGCTCCGAGGGCGCGCGATCAGGTTCGACCGGAGAAGCCGCTTAACTGAACGGTTTTCAGTTGAACGCGAGCCAGGCCGGTAGCGCGCGTTCGCGCGAGTCGCACAGCACCTGGTAGGTGTCACACGACCCCTTGGGCACGCCGGCTCCGGCCCACATGCCACCGGCCTCGCGGCGCAGCACGATCGCCGACGATCCGCCACCGTCGAGCAGGATGGCCGTATCGCTGCCCAGGCCCCGGAACAGATCCTGGATCTGGTCCGGGGTGTAGCTGCCGCCCTGGAACACGTACATCTCGTCGCGGCCGCGCACATAGGCCAGCGCGGTGCGCGCCGCCGAGGGGCCGGGGTCGTTCATCTGGCCGGTATCTCCGGGGGCGAGCAGTCCCAGACCGCTGACCGCGACGAAGCGGGTGCCCTTGCTCATCAGGTCGGTGACGACGGGGGTGGCCGCGTCGAAATCCTCTGCACCGCTGGGACTTACCACGAACGGTGCCCCGGATACCGGAAGGACCATCGTCGACAGCGGGGTCCAGATCTCGTTTCCGCCCGACAGGCCCTGCTTACCGGCATAGGCGATGGTGCCGGTGACTGCGGCGTTGGCCTTGCCCTGCCCGCGGGTGTTGTCGACGTACGCCCCGAGCGGGGAACTGCAGCCGGTGGTCTTCCAGGAGCCGCCGCGCTGTCCCCGGATGTCGAAGAAATTGGCGTTGACGGCGATCGTCGGTCGGCCCAGCGCGTGCCACGCCGCGATCGGGGTGTAGATCTCTGCGGACTGCAGCAGTCCTTCGCCGGTACGTGCGCCGGGTGTGCGTTCGCAGCGGGACTGGTATCCGGCATGAGAATCGACGAGCAGGCGCGGTGCGAGCCGCGCCGATGCGCCCTTGATGATCATCAGGTGCCCGCCGTTGCTCATCTCGTACCAACTGCCCGCGGCATTGAGCATCGGTGCCGGATTGCCGGCGCCGAAGTTGTACACCAGGTACGCACCGCGGGTGGTGGCGATCGCGTTCGCCAGCAATGTGCGGCCGTCTGCGGCTCGCGCAACCGGGGATCCGGTGGCCGTGGCAAGCGCCGCGGTGATCGCGAGCACCGCGATTCCGGCGCCAATGCGCAGGAGAAACCGGGTTGTGCTCAGCACGTCGATCCTTCCTGGCAAACTTCGGTCAGATGCTCAGGATAATCACAGCCGGCTCACTGTCAACTTACGTCACGGCCGCATAACGCTTCTGCCACAAGACAATTGCTAGCGCAGCCCCGGCGGCGCCAGGCGGTACACCGCGTCGGCGAGGTCATCCGTGACATACACCGCGCCATCGGGGCCGACCACCGCGGAAACCGGGCGCCCCCAGCGGGATCCGTCTGCGGACTGGAACCCGCCGAGGAGAGTCTGTGCGGGGCCGAGGATCCCGTTGCGCCATGGCAGGAAGGACACTTCGGGGGCGCGGGGCGGTTGCCGGTTCCAGGACCCGTGCACGCCCAGCAACGCCCCGGAGTCGTACGGCGCCGGCAGCGCGCCCTCGGTGAAGCTCATGCCCAGCGGTGCCGAATGTGCGCCGATGGTCTGCTCGACGGGTGGCAGCGACGCACAGTCGAGCGCGCCGCCGTCGGCGTTGGTCTGGACGTCGCGGATGAACGGGGCGTCGGCGGGGCCGCCGGTGGGATGGCAGAACGGCCAGCCGAGTTCGCGGCCCGCGGTCAGCCGGGCGATGGCTTCGGGCGGATTCTCGGCGACGTAATCGGGATGGACCCTTCCGGTGGCGGGGTCGGCGATGTTGTCGCGATTGTTGATGGCCGTCCAGATCGATCCGTCAGGTGCGGTCGCCAGGCCGGTGCCGTTGCGAACCCCGGTGGCGAACGCGGTCGCGGGACCGCCGCCGGGCGGAACGCGCATGATGGTCGCCCGTGGCGGGTCGGCCGCCCGGTCCTGTGCCGAGATGTTCCCGGTCGATCCGATCGAAAAGTACACTGCGCCATCGGATCCGGCGGTCACGCTCTTGAGGGCGTGCGAATACGCCCCGCGCAGCTCCGGGCTGCGTGCGTCGGGCAGCCCGGCCGCGATCGGCCGGGGACCGGTGGCACTGCCGTCACGGTAGTCGTAGGCGGTGATCCGATCGCTCTCCGCGACCAGCAGGGTGGAACCGGTGAAGGACAGGCCGTGCGGCTGGGTGAGGCCGTCCAGCAACGGCGTCACGCGCTCGGGTCCTACCGACACCACCTGGCCCGCGCTGGGCAGCGAGACCAGCAGTCGCCCGTCGGGTGCCCACGCCGCCAGCCGCGCCTTGGGCACCCTGGCCCAGACCGATACCGTCCACCCCGGCGGGACCAATGCCTGTCGTGCGGTGTCGAACGGCCGCTGATCGAGGCCGTCCGGGACGGCGACGGTCACCGGCACCAAACCGGCAGGCGCCGCGGTGCCGGCGGGTGGCGGCGGCGTGGTGCCCGCCGCGCACCCGGCCAGCAGCACCACCGCGGCGCTGCACAGGAGCTGTCGGCTATGCGGCCAGACCCGCATGCATCTCCCAGACCAGGATCTCGGCCGCGGTGGTCGCTGTCACCCGCTGGCCGCCGGTGGCCGTCAGTCGGACGGCGTCGCCCTCCTGCAGCGGGCCCGCGCCCTCCAGGACGACCTCACCGCGTGGCACGAACAGGTGCAGATAGGGCGCCTGGGGCAGTTCCACCGAGTCGCCGGGTTGCAGGCGGGCACCGTTTAGCGCGGCGAAGCGGTTCTGGATGCTGATCGCGGTCTCGTCGCGATGCTCGGGCATGCCGGAGGCGATGGTGATCAGTTTGCCGCGCAACAACTCGTCGTCGATCTCCATTTGCTGATAGCCCGGCGTGATGCCGGACTCGTCCGGGACGACCCACATCTGCACGAAATGCACAGGCTCGGAATGTGTTTCGCCGCCCGTGAGGTTCCAGGAGTCGTTCTTCTCGGAATGCAGGATGCCCCGGCCGGCCGACATTCGTTGCGCCAGTCCGGGATAGATGACCCCGGAGTGCCCGGTCGAGTCCTGGTGCACCAATGAGCCGCGCAGCACCCAGGTGACGATCTCCATATCGCGGTGCGGGTGGGTCTCAAATCCGGCGCCCGGCGTGACGATGTCGTCGTTGTTGACCAGCAGTAGCCCGTGATGGGTGTTGGCGGGGTCGTAATGATCGCTGAACGAGAAGGAGTGCTTGGAGTCCAGCCATGAGATCTTCGTGGCCGCCCGGTCGGCGGCGCGGCGGATGTCGATGGTTGCGGTATTGCTCATCGGGTTCTCCTTGCGATTCGATGCCAGCCTAGGTGCCGGTACTGGACACCACAACATAGATGATGTGTCATGTATTCCATGTGGCTGACCGACGACGAACAGCGGATCTGGCGTGACTACCTGACCATGAGCGCCCGGCTGCAGGCCGCGATGAATCGGCAGTTACAGGTCGATTGCGGGTTGTCACTGGCCGACTACGAGGTGCTCGTCGCCCTCGAGGAACAACCCGGCTGCGCGATGAACGAGCTCGGTGAGCGGCTCGGCTGGGAACAGAGCCGGGTGTCGCATCAGCTGCGCAGGATGACCGACCGTGCCCTGGTGGCCCGCCACGGTGCCGACGATGACCGGCGCGTGGTCACGGTGCAGATCACCGCCGCGGGCCGGAAGGCGCTGGCGGTCGCCGCATCCGGTCATGTCGCACTGGTGCGCGCGGTGCTGTTCGACGAGATGAGCGCCGCCCAGGCCGCCGCCGTAGGGCGTTGGCTGGCCGGCGCGGTGCGCAGGCTCGATCAGGCACACTGAGGCAGTGGCCACCGTCCGTGCCCTCGCCTGCGCGGAACGCGAGACGTTCGCGGATCTGTTGCAAAGTCTCACCCCGGAACAGTGGGATGCGCCGAGCCTGTGTGCGGGGTGGACCGTCCGGGACGTCGCGATGCACACCATCGCCTATCTCGGCCAGGGACGTATCGCCCTCGCTCGCAACATGTTCGCCGCGCGCTGGGATGTCGGCAGGCTCAACGCGAATGCCCTTGCCCGCATCGGGTCTGTTCAGCCCGGGCGGCTGATCGAACTGATGCGCCAGGCCGAACCGACTGGTGCGGGCGCGTTGTACGGCGGCCGGGTGGCGCTGATCGAATGCCTGGTCCATCAGCAGGACATCCGCCGGCCGTTGCGGATACCCCGCGCCGTCGATCCCGAGGCGCTGCGCGCCGCGCTGGCCTTCGCGCGGATCAGTCCGGTGATCAGGGGCGCGCGTCGCACCAGGGGCCTTCGTCTGGTCGCCACCGATCTGGATTGGGCGGCCGGGCGCGGGCCCGAGGTCCGCGGGACCGGTGAGGCACTGCTGCTGGCGATGACGGGGCGCGCCGCACACCTTTCAGGTGAGCTCGCCGGCGGCGGTGTCGCGCTGCTGGACCGGCGTTAGCCCCGGCGCAGCAGCTTCATCTCCGACAACCGTTGCCGCATCGTGTGCACGTGCTCGACGAGGGCCTCCCGGGTGCCGGCGCCGGCGGTGAGCAGCGCCTCGACCAGTTGAGCGTCATCGCGGCTGCCGTCGAGCAGCGGGAGTAGGAGACGGTCCAGGGGTTCCAGCGGCACCGTCTCATGCCAGCGGTTGAACGTCGACCCGTCCTCGTCGAGTTGGGTCAATTCGGCCATCCGCCTTGCCGATTCGTCGATTCTCACCGGTTCGCCGGCCGGTTCGGGCAGTACCGGATCGAGGCGGTAGTGGGCCTGACCCTGCATGACGAGGACGCTGGTCAGGTCGTCGATGTGGGCGGGCAGATCGGCACTCGGATGCTCCCCGGCGGCGATGAGGCGCTCACGCACGGTCGCCACCAATTCGTCGTGGGACAGTGTCCAAGGCCAGCGTTCGGTGAGCGCATCGAGGGCCGCCTTGATGGCCGGTGCGTTGGTGAACAAGGTGGCGCCGTCGGCCTGCTGGAACTCCTGGCGAGAGGTGTCCAGCCGGGTGGGCCCGTCGAGGGGCGGGACCGTGGCGGCCAGGTGCAGCCGGCGGAAACGGTCGGCGTCAGGGTCATAGCTGATCTGCTGGGCGCGCTCGGCGTGGACGAACAACGACTGCCGGAACGTGCGGTTGGTGACGAAGTCCAGGTATTGCTCCACCAGAACCTGCGCGCCACCGCAGTGTGCGGCCAGGTATTCGGCCACCTTGGGTCCGTGATTGGCCGGGATCATCACTTCCGGGCGGGCCTCACCCAGATACGCCAGCCCGTGCGCGCTGGTGCGGGCGAGCACCTCGTAGAAGTAACGCGGGGTGTTGAAGGCCTCCAACTCGTCGTGCAGTAGGTAGGAATCGCCGAAGCCGTCGTCGGAGGCCCGCCATTCGGCCAGGATGCTCGCCATCACGCCACCGGCCGGCACCACCTCCTCCAGGAAGTCGGCCATCCCACGGGCTTGCCGCACCTTCTCGCCCGGCGTCTGGCTGCCACCGCCGGCCAGCAGCATGGCGTCGCGCACGATCTCCTTGGCCTTCCAGCCCGGGTAGCAGTTGTAGCTGAGGTAGGCGACGCCGTCCGCGGACAGCGTGGCCCGGATCATGGCCAGCAGCGCCTCGGCCACGTCATCGGGCACCCAGCTGTACACACCGTGGGCGATGACGTAGTCGAACCGCCCCAGGCTTGTGAGGTCCAGCCGGGCGATATCGCCGGCGATCAACTGCATGTTCTCCAGGCCCAGCGCCGCTACGCGGGCCCGCCCCTGCGCGATCTGCACCTCGGATAGGTCGATCCCCACCACCTCGGCGTTCGGGTGGGTGGCGGCAAACGGCAGGATGTTGCCTCCGGCGGCGCAGCCGATCTCGAGGACGCGCGCGGTCCCGACGTCCGCCGGCGCCAAGCCGAACAGGTGGGCCACGGCCGCCAGCGTCCCGGGTGCCGACTGCGGGAAGGAGTTCGAGACATACGGTGTCTGGTCGTAGTCGGAACGGAGCGCATCGACAGCATTGGTGCTGCCGGCATCGGTGCGGCTGGCGGTCAAGGTGACTCCTGTCTGTGCCCACGCAAAACTGCGGGCACGGTACGCGGCCCAGGTGAACTCGAGGTGCCAGTCGGTGGTCTCTTCCCTACCCACCGGTGGATAGGGATAGTCTGCGGGCGTGGATATCAATGGAGCTAGTGCAATCGTCACCGGTGGCGCGTCGGGTATCGGCGCCGCCGCCGCACGTCAGCTGGCCGCCAAGGGCGCCAGGGTGGTCGTCGCGGACCTGAACGCCGAACGCGGCCAGGAACTCGCGCACGAGATCGGCGGCGTCTTCGTCACCGTCGACGTCACCAACACCGACCAGATCATCGACGCCGTGAACACGGCCACCGATCTCGGCCCGCTGCGCGCCCTGGTGAACTCGGCCGGTATCGGCTGGGCCCAGCGCACCATCGGAAAGGACGGTCAGTTCGAGTCGGCGCACAACCTGGACGTGTACAAGAAGGTGCTCGCGATCAACCTGGTCGGCACCTTCGACTGCATCCGGCTGGCCGCCACCGCGATGAGCCGCAACGAGCTCACCGACACCGGCGAGCGTGGCGCCATCGTCAACCTCACCAGCGTCGCAGCCTTCGACGGGCAGATCGGCCAGGCCGCGTACTCGTCGTCCAAGGGTGGCGTCGTGGGCCTGACCCTGCCGGTCGCCCGGGACCTGTCGGCCGTCGGTATCCGCGTGAACACCGTGGCCCCCGGCCTGATCGACACCCCGATCTACGGGGAGGGTGAGGCGTCGGAAGCCTTCAAGGCCAAGCTCGGCGAGTCGGTGCTCTTCCCACACCGCCTGGGCAAGCCGGAGGAACTGGCCTCGATGATCATCGAGCTGATCACCAACTCCTACATGAACGCCGAAGTGGTCCGTGTCGACGGCGGCATCCGGATGCCACCGAAGTAGTCACCCGCAAGCGAAAGGCCCCCGCGTTTGCGGGGGCCTTTTTGCGTGCGAGGGTTACCAGTCCGATTCGTCGAACCGGATCACGCCGCGAATATTGTTGCCGTCCAACATGTCCTGGTAGCCGGTGTTGATATCTTCCAGCTTGTAGGTGCGGGTGATCATATCGTCGATGTTCAGCAGTCCCGACTTGTACAGCGCCGTCAGCCGCGGGGTCTCCACGTGGCTGCTGCCGCCGCCGAAGATGTTGCCCTTCAGCGTCTTCTGCAACATGGTGAACAGGAAGAGGTTCAGCTTCACGTCGGCGTCGAGCATCGATCCCATCCCGGTGACCACACAGGTGCCGGTCTTGGCGGTCAGGATCATCGCCTCTTCGATGTACTCGCCCTTCATCTCGCCGACCGCGATGATGACCTTGTCGGCCATCAGGCCGTAGGTGGTGTCGATGACGGGCATGATCGCCTCGGACATCGACGGGTACACGTGGGTGGCGCCGAACTTGATGGCCTGCTCGCGCTTCCACTCGTTCGGGTCGATGGCGATGACGTGCTTGGCGCCGGAGATCACCGCGCCCTGCAGGGCGCTCATCCCGATACCGCCGACGCCGACGACGATGACGGTCTCGCCCGGCTTCACCTCGGCCACATTGGTGGCCGAGCCGAACCCGGTCGGCACCGCGCAACCCATGATCGCGGCGGTCTCGAACGGGATGTCCTTGTCGATCTTGACCACCGAGTCCTTGTGGACCGTCATGTACGGCGCGAAGGTGCCCAGCAGGTTCATCGGCGACACCTCATGCGACCCGGCATGGATACGGCTGGTGCCGTCGGCGATCGCCTTGCCGCCGAGCAGGACGGCGCCGCGGTCGCACAGGGAGCGGAAGCCCTTGAGGCAGGGCGGGCACACGCCACAGGCTGGGATGAACGCGAGGATGACGTGGTCGCCCTCCTCGATCCCGGTGACGTTCTTGCCGACCTTGGTGACCACACCCGCGCCCTCGTGGCCGCCGAGCGCGGGCAGGCCGATCGGGGTGGCGCCGGTGGTGATGTGGTAGTCGGAATGGCACATGCCGGCGGCGTGCATCCGGATCTGGACTTCGTCGGCGACGGGGTCACCGAGCTCGATCTCATCGACTTTGAACGGCGAATTGAGTTCCCACAGCAGGGCGCCCTTGGTCTTCATGGATTGCGATCATAGAACAGGTTCTAGAAATTGCGTATGTACCGCGATTGAACTGCGTATTCGATAGCTTTACTGAATCGTTCAGGATGGTTTCGATGAATCCGCGGGCCGGCGCGGGTCTACCCCCTCATGACTCAGATCAACGCCCAGATCGTGCCCAACCTCTGGTTCGACCGCCAGGCCGAGGAGGCCGCCGCGCACTACATCGCCGCGTTCGGTGGCAACGGCCGGATCGTCACCACCATCGCCTCCCACCCGGACTCGCCATCCCCGCAGGATGTGCCCGTGGTGGTGGAATTCGAGCTCGCCGGTCAGCGGTTCGTCGGGATCAACGGCGGGCCGCAGTTCACCTTCTCCGAAGCGGTGTCATTGGAGGTGCGGGTCACCGGCCAGGCGGAACTGGACCGGTTGTGGGCGGCGCTGGTCGAGGGCGGGTCGGCGCAGCCCTGCGGGTGGCTCAAGGACAAGTACGGCCTGTCCTGGCAGATCACCCCCACGGAGTACTACGACCTGGTCACCGAAGGCGATGCCGCGTCTCAGGACCGGCTGATGGCGGCGGTGCTGGCCACCCACGGCAAATTCGACATCGCGGGGCTACAGGCCGCGGCCCGTGGCTAGTGGAGCCGATGGATGCCGGCGCGTACCGAGGGACCTTCGGCCCGACGACTGGTGCCATTGGCCTCCGGCGCAGGAACCCGCTTGAACCTAACTTGAGGTGAATACGTTGGCGATGCCACAGGCTCACCAGGGTTCCCGAGGGAAGGTTCACCATGACTGAAAAGCGTTCTCTCTTAGGCCCTCTGGTGGTAGCCGGACTGGCCTCGGCCGCGGTTCTGATCGCACCGGCGACACCGGCCGGCGCCGACGCGCCGCCGGCGGTCGGGGCCGACTGCGGATCGGGTCAGATCGGCAACTCGGCGACGGCACCTGACGGCGGAGCACTTCGGTGCATCGTGGACGAACAGGGCAAGCTGCACTGGCTACCCGACACCCACGCCGTCTCGACCATTGCGGACCTGCAATCCGCGGGCTACTGGGTGACCGTCGATCGTGCCGGCGACAACCCGCTTCCGGACTGCACGGTGGTCGAGGTGCACAACGCGATGACCACGTCGTCGTTGAACTCCGGGGGGACCTCGCCAGGCGGACCCGGCTCCTACGGCGACAAACACCAGACGACCATCGTGATCAGCAAGAGCATCGACGTCACGCTCGATTGCACCCACTGATCACCATTGACAACTACTGATCCACCGCCGAATCAGAGCCGGGCGGGCAGCCCGAACGTCGCGAACAACCGCGGCTCCATGAACGCCACCACGTGGGAGATCCCGGCTGGGGTGATGTCGAGGACATGCAGTTGGAACGCCTCGTGCGCATCGGTCTGGGGGTTGCGCATGTACATCGCCGCCGCGGGCTGGCCGTTGGCCGTGGTGGGGATGAACCGCATATCGCCGGGGTATTCGGCCGGACACTTGTACTTCGAGAGCATGCCGATGGCCTCCGGGCCGCGATACCAGGTGTCGAACGGAGGCATCTCCCAGATGGCCTCCTGGGTGAACAGCGTCACCAGTTTGTCGATGTCGTAGGCCTCGAAGGCCGCGATGTAGCGGCCCAGCTGCTCCTGGGCCTCGGGAGAGTCCGGTGCCGACAGCGTGTTGTCCGCGCTGGGGCCCACCTCGTCGAGCTGGGCGCGCGCCCGCTGTAGCAGGCTGTTCACCGCGGCAGTCGAGGAGCCGATGGCATCGGCGACTTCGGCTGCGCGCCACTGCAATACATCGCGCAACACGAGCACCGCCCGCTGCCGCGGGGACAGATGCTGCAGCGCCGCCACAAACGCCAACCGCACCGACTCCTTGGACTCCACCACCTCGGCGGTGTCGGGCAGCGGCTCCAGCCAGGGCACCTCATGGTGTTCGAGGATCTCGGTGGTCGGGTCGGAACTGTCGGTCCCCAGGCCGGACGGCAGCGGACGGCGCTGCTTGTTCTCGATGGCCGTCAGGCAGGTGTTGGTGGCGATCCGGTAGAGCCACGTACGCGCCGAGGACTTGCCCTCGAAACCGTCGTAGGACTTCCACGCCCGCAGGAACGTCTCCTGCACCAGATCCTCGGCGTCGTGCACCGAGCCCGTCATCCGGTAGCAGTGCGCCAGCAGCTCGCGCCGGTACTGCTGCGCGTCCGCCAGGAACGCGTCATTGGAGTCGAACTTCTTCGGAGTCTCTGTGAGGACGCTCACGCTGACGAGCTTACGCACCGATACCGACACAGGGGCCACCTCGGCGCCTCCGGCGGTGGGCCATCCCCGTTACGCTCGTCGGGTGGCGACTACCCGCAGTGAACGCAGCTTCGACGGTGTCGCAGGCACCCGCATCGTCTACGACGTCTGGACGCCGTCCACCGAGGCGAACGGGATCGTCGTGCTCTGCCACGGCTACGCCGAGCACGCCCGCCGCTACGACCACGTCGCACAGCGGTTCGGCGAGGCAGGGCTGATCACCTATGCCCTCGATCTGCGCGGGCACGGCCGGTCCGGCGGCAAGCGGGTCTACCTCAAGGACATCTCGGAGTACACCGACGATTTCCACCATCTCGTCGGCTTGGCGACCGCGGCGCACCCCGACCTGAAACGGGTGGTGCTCGGCCACAGCATGGGCGGCGGCGTGGTCTTCTCCTACGGCGTCGAACACCCTGACGATTACGCGGCGATGGTGCTGTCCGGGCCGGCGGTCTACGCCCAGGAAGCGGTGTCCCCGGTGATGACGGTGGTGGCCAAGGTGGTCGGAAGTCTGCTGCCCGGGCTGCCGGTGGAGAACCTGCCCGCCGACGCCGTCTCGCGCGACCCGCAGGTGGTGGCGGCCTACGAGGCCGACCCGCTGGTCCATCACGGCAACCTGCCCGCCGGTATCGCCAAGGCCCTGATCGGCGTGGGCGAGAGCATGCCGCAGCGGGCCTCCGCGCTGACCGCGCCCCTGCTCGTGGTGCACGGCGGTCAGGACAAGTTGATCCCGGTGACGGGTAGCGAGCGGCTGGTGGAGTGCGTGGCATCGGAGGACGTCAACCTCAAGGTGTATCCCGAGCTCTACCACGAGGTGTTCAACGAACCCGAGCGCGCTCTCGTGCTCGATGACGTGACCACCTGGATCGAGACCAGGCTGTGAGACGGGCCCTGCTGCTGCTGGCCACGCTGGCGTTGGTGGTCGCCGGCTGCTCGTCGGAGGCCAGGACCCCGGCCGAGAGCCCACAGCCGCCTACGGGCTGGGTCGACGAGGACATCAGCTTCGACGCCGACGGACTGACGATCCACGGCACGTTCCGCCATCAGAACACCCCGGGACCCGCGGCGCTGCTGATCTCCGAGAGCGGCCAGACCGACCGCAACGGCGACAACGCGGTGGCCGGCCCGGTGGGCAACATGCGCCAGCTCGCCGAGTATCTGTCCGACCATGGCATCGCCACCCTGCGCTACGACAAGGTCGGCACCGGCAAGACCGGTCTGGGCA
Source organism: Mycolicibacterium sp. Y3 (assembly GCF_051188035.1). Classification (NCBI taxonomy): domain Bacteria; kingdom Bacillati; phylum Actinomycetota; class Actinomycetes; order Mycobacteriales; family Mycobacteriaceae; genus Mycobacterium; species Mycolicibacterium sp. Y3. The sequence goes on from NZ_JAVQLT010000001.1 coordinate 842,674, forward strand.
AGTTCAAGGACCACCCGGCCGAGGTCGGCAGCGCCGTCTACACCGCCGGGGCCCGCGCGGCGATCAGGTTCCTGGCCGCCCGGCCCGGCGTCGACGCGGCGCATCTGTCGGTATATGCGTTGGGCGAGGGCACCATTCACGCGATGAATCTGGCCACCGACACCGCACCGGACGCGCCCAAGATCCACGCGCTGGGTCTGTTCCAGCCGCTGTCGGCCCGCTATCTGGACATCATCACCGGCCGGGTTCACGCGGACGTCGACGCCGCGGTGAGCTCGGGGGCCAAGACCAGGGCACAGGCCGACGCCGTGGTGGCGGCCTGGAATGCCGCGGTGGCCCAAGCCCGGACGCAGGGCACCGCGCCGGACACCCTGCCCGAGGGCCTGTCGGCGATTCTCAACGCCAAGAACGTGAAGGCCGTGGTCGAGGCCGACTCGATCGATCCGGTGGCCCTGGCCGCGAAGATCCCCGCGATCACGCCCGTGCTGCTGACCTGCTCGGACGCCGACAATCAGGCCAGTTGCCCGGCGGAGCAGGGCCTGATCGGCGCGCTCAAGCACACCGCCCTGACGGTGGTGGCGCTCAAGGGGGTCAACCACGTGCTGCGCGACGACCCGACCGACAATGTGGCCAACTACGCCAAGAAGGCGCCATTATCCCCCCAATTGACCGACGCGCTGAACACCTTCATCACGAAATAGGCTGTCGGACTGGAGCGTTAACCTGGCGACCATGAGCGACAAGATGCTGGCCCGGATCGCGGCCCTGCTGCGCCAGGCCGAGGGCACCGACAATCCGCATGAGGCCGAGGCGTTCATGACGGCCGCGCAGCGCCTGGCCACGGCGACCTCGATCGACCTGGCGCTGGCCCGGGCCCACTCGGCGCAGCGCACCAAGGCGCAATTACCCGAGCAGCGCACCATCACCATCGGGTCGGCCGGCACCCGCGGGCTGCGCACGTACGTGCAGCTGTTCGTGGTGATCGGGCTGGCCAACGATCTGAAATGCGATGTCGCCACCAACTCGACCTATGTCCACGCCTACGGGTTCGCCGAGGATATCGACGCCACCCATGCGCTCTACGCCAGCCTGGTGACCCAGATGGTCAAGGCATCCGAGGCCTATATCGGCTCGGGCGAGCACCGGCCGACACCGACCATCACCGCCCGGCTGAACTTCCAGCTGGCCTTCGGCGCCCGGGTGGGGCAGCGGCTGGCCGAGGCCAAGGCCGAGGCCGAGCGTGAAGCCGATCGGCAGGACCGGCCGGGGACGGCGCTGGCCTTGCGTAACAAGGATCTCGAACTGAAATCGTTCTACCGGCAGAGCTCCTCGGCACGCGGCACCTGGCGGGCCAGCAGCGCCTCGTCGGGTTACTCGTCGGCGGCCCGGCGCGCCGGTGACCGCGCCGGGAAGCGGGCCCGGCTGGGGCCCAGCCAGGAGTTGCCCGGTGCCCGGACCCCTTTGTCGCCATGACGTCGCCGTGACCGCGCGGGATGTCCAGCGCGCGAAAGTGTATGCCGCCGAAGGATTTATCCGCACGATGTTCGACCGTGCCGCCCAGCGCGGCAACGGTTCGGTGGACTTCTTCGGCACCGCGCTGACGCTGCCTCCGGAGGGCCGGTTCGGCTCGCTTGATTCGGTGCGCCGGTACGTCGACGACGTGCTGGCCATGCCCGTGGTCCGGGAGAGGTGGCCCGGTGCCGGCCCGGTCACGGTCCGGGCCAGACGGGGACTGACGGCCGCGCACTATGAGGCCGACACCGCGACCATGGCGGTTCCGGATCAGCACACCACCTGGGCGCTGCGGGAACTCGTGGTGCTACACGAGCTCGCCCACCATCTGTGCCCCGACGGCACGCCACACGGCCGGGAATTCGTCACGACGATGGGTGAGCTGGCCGGTGTGGTGATGGGACCCGAGGTGCAGCATGTACTGCGAGTGCTCTATGCGAAAGAAGGGGTGCAGTGATGGCAGATCCGGTGGCGGTCGACGCCTTGTTCGGTGAGTTGTTGCAGACCGAGGACGAGGCGTTGCGCGCGGCGCGTGAGTCCGCGGCCCTGGAGTCCATGCCGGCCATCGAGGTGTCCGCGCAGCACGGTCACCTGCTGCAGTTGCTGGCGCGGATCGCCGGGGCTCGGCGTGTGCTCGAAATCGGCACGCTGGCCGGGTATTCCACGATCTGTCTGGCCCGCGGTGTGGGCCCGGACGGGCGGGTCGTCACGCTGGAGTTCGATCCGCGGCACGCCGAGGTCGCGCGAAAGAACTTCGAGCGCGCCGGGGTTGCGGACCGGGTCGAGGTGATCGTCGGTGCGGCGCTGGACACCCTGCCGACGTTGCAGGGTCCGTTCGACCTGTTCTTCATCGACGCCGACAAGGAGAACAACAGCGCCTACGTCGAGTGGGCCGTCCGGCTCGCCGCACCGGGCGCGGTCATCGTCGTCGACAATGTCACCCGGATGGGCCGCGTCCTGGAACCGGAACCCTCGGATGTCCAGGCGCGCGCCGTACGCGACATGTTGGCCTTGATGGGCCGCCATCCCCGGTTGGACACCGCGGCGATCCAAACTGTCGGCACGAAGGGCTGGGACGGTTTCGCCGTCGCTGTGGTGACTTAGCGGTGGCGGCGTGGCGTCATTTCGCGCGCTGGGCCAACCGGGCCGAGTCGTAGATCAGGATCGTCTTGCCCTGCAACTTGATCCAGCCGCGCTGCGCGAAGTCCGAGAGGGCCTTGTTGACCGTTTCGCGCGATGCGCCGACGAGCTGAGCCAACTCCTCCTGGGTCAGCTCGTGGGTGACATGCAGGACGTTGCCCTCCGGCCGGCCGAACCGCTTGGCGATATCGAGCAGCTGCTTGGCCACTCGGCCGGGCACATCGGTGAAGATCAGGTCGGAGAGCGCGCTGTTGGTGCGGCGCAGCCGGCGGGCCAGGACGCGCAGCAGTTGCTCGGCGATCTCGGGGCGACCCATCACCCAGGCGTGCAGGGCTTCCCTGTCCATCGTGACGGCTTTCACCTCGGTCAGGGTGGTCACCGTGGAGGTGCGCGGCCCCGGGTCGAACAGCGCGAGCTCACCGAACATGTCTGCCGGCCCCATCACCGTGATCAGGCTTTCCCGGCCGTCTGCCGTACGGCGTCCGATCTTCACCTTGCCCTCGGTGATGATGTACAACCGATCGCCGGGCTCGCCTTCGACGAACACGGCGTGCCCGCGGGGGAATGAGACTTGCTGTAACTGCGCGATCAGGGCGGCGGCAGCATCGGGAGCAACCCCCTGGAAGATGCCGGACCGCGCGAGAACCTCGTTCACTGAAGACTCTTTCCGTGCATCTCGATATGTGTTGTGGGCCACTGCTCGACCTCACATTACAGGAGATATGGGGTCCGTAATCGGTGGGCGCAGGACGGGCGAGCTGCGGCACGGACGTTGCCGGAGGCTCCGCGTCAGGAGCGCCGCGTCAGTGCTGAAACGGTGCGCGGGCGGCCCGCAGCGCCTTGACGATCACGGATCGGTTGGCCCGGAACCGGTCGCTGGGTGCCGGCACCGAGATCGCCACGACCTGCCCGCCGGGCGTCCAGCCGGCTATCCCCGCCGCGGAGATGCCCGGGGTGTGCTCGTCCAGATCGAACTGCACCTCGGCGGCAGCACCCTCCAGTACCGCTTTGGCGGCCTTGCCGTTGGCGGTTCCGTCGATCGGAAAGCGCACGCCGACGGCAGATACCGCACGAAGCCGGTGACCCGATTCGATCTGGTCGATGAACCACATCTCGCGTCCGCGCAGCATCGAGAGATCGACGGTTTCGCCCGTGGCGTCGGCGATGCGCTGCAGGGTGGGACGGAAAGCGGCGACGAGGTGGGCGCTGTCGGATCCGGCGAGGCCGACGAGGCGGTCGCCCAGGCTGAACCTGCCTGCCTCGTCCACGGCGGCATAACCGATATCGGTGAGGGCCAGCAGGATCCGTCGGACCGTGGATTTCGCCAGGCCCAGCCGGTTCTCCAGGTCCACCTGACGTAACCGGCCGGGCTCGTTCGCGATCTCGTCGAGCGCTGCGGCGGCCCGTCGTAGGACCTGAATTCCGTCTTCGCGATTCTGTTCCGCTGCGGGCATCCGCTCACTATAGTGACCCGCATTGTGGACTACAACGAGCCGCATTGTGAATCTGAGGAGTGATCATGAGCGCCCTCCCCGACGGACGGCACTTCTTCCGCGGCGACGACGGGTATGAGCCCGCCCGCCGGGCGACGGTGTGGAATGCACGCCTGCCGCAGCGCTTTCCGGACGTCATCGTGCAGGCGGCCGATGTCGCCGATGTGGTCGCGGCGGTGCGCTTCGCGGCCGCGCACGACGTGTTGGTGGGTATTCGGTCGGGTGGGCATAGTTGGGCGGCCAACCATGTCCGTGACGGCGGTCTGCTGCTCGACGTCAGCCGGCTCGACTCGTGCGTGGTCGACGAGTCGGCCATGACGGCCGTCGTCGGACCGGGCAAAGGTGGCAGTGTGCTGGCCGTCGAGCTCGCCGAGCGGGGCCTGTTCTTCCCCGCCGGGCACTGCCGCGGGGTGGCGGTCGGCGGGTATCTGCTGCAAGGCGGTTACGGCTGGAACAGCCGGGTGGTGGGCCCGGCCTGCGAGAGCGTGCTGGGCTTGGAGGTGGTGACCGCCGACGGGGAGCAGGTGTACTGCGACGCCCGGCATCATCCCGAACTCTATTGGGCGGCAAGGGGGTCGGGTCCCGGCTTCTTCGGGGTGGTGACGGCCTTCCACCTGCGGCTCTATCCGTTGCCCCCGGTGTGCGGTAGCAGCCTTTACGTGTACCCGATCGAGACCGCCGACGAGGTGTTCGGCTGGGCGCGGGCGATCAGTGCCGACGTGGACCGGCGCGTGGAACTGCAGATCGTGACCTCGTCCGAGATCCCCGGCGTCGGACTGCGCGCCCCGGGTATCGTGCTCGCCTCACCGGTGTTCGCCGATACCGAGGAGGACGCCAAAGCCGCTCTGGCGCTGCTCGATTCCTGCCCGGTGCGCGACGATGCGCTGGTCGCCGTCCCGTTCGCCCCGGCGGATCTGCCCAGCTGGTTCGAGGCGGTGATGAGCAACTACCCGTCCGGGCACCGCTACGCCACGGACAACATGTGGACGTCCGCCCCGGCGACCGAACTGCTGCCGGGCATCCGCCGGATCATCGAGACCATGCCGCCGCATCCCTCGCATTTCCTCTGGCTGAACTGGGGACCCTCACCCGCCCGCCAGGACATGGCCTACAGCCTGGAGGACGAGATCTATCTTGCGCTCTACACCGCCTGGTCCGACCCGGCCGACGACACTCGATACGGCGACTGGGCCCGTACGAACATGGCGGAGATGGCGCACCTGGCGACCGGGGTGCAGTTGGCGGACGAGAATCTGGGTCAGCGACCGGCGCGGTTCGCCACCGATGCGAGCATGGCGCGCCTCGATGCCATTCGCGCCCAATATGATCCGCAGGGTCGTTTCCACAGTTGGATGGGCCGGGTCTGAGATGGGCTATCTCGGTTACCGGGGCGACGACGCCGAGACGGAGTTCGGGTCCTTCTTCCGTCCGGAGATGGCGCCGCTACCCCGTCATGTGGTGCACGCCCTCGAGCACGGCCCGCAGGCCGGTCCGGTGTTACCCGATTTCGAGGATCGGCTCGCAAAGCAGGGCTATCAGCAGACCGAGAACGGTTATGGCACCGTCGGTGACGGCGGCTTCACGGTGGCCGTGCGCACCGATATGCCCGGTGTGACGCCGCCGATGTGGCAGTGGTGGTTCGGCTGGCATGGCTGCGACGCCCGGCGGTACAAGCTGTGGCATCCGCGTGCGCATGTCTCGGCGCGCTGGCTCGACGGTCGCGATGACCCGACCTATCTCGGGCGCACGTCGATCGTGCACGAGTACATCGGATCGGGATTCACCAGAGGCGCAATACAGTTCGTCGATCCGTCGGTATTGGGGCACACCGGTTTGGCCATCACCGCGCGACTGGGTTCGGCTGACATTCCGGTGGACATCGGCTGGCTGGTGCATCAGGTCAGGCCGACCGCCGAGGGTGCGGAGATGCGCTCGCGGTTCTGGATGGGCGGCAGGCATGTGGCGCTGCGCGGCGGGATGGCGTTGGCTGACCGAGCCTTGCGTCCGATCGCAGCCCGGCAGCTCCCCGATCCGCGCGACCTGCTGGTGCATTGCGCACAGGAGATGAACCATCTGGCCGGCTTTCTGCCGGAGCTGTACGGACGGTGCCGGTAGCGCTCATTTGTCGTACCCCTCTGCGATGATGGTGTCATGTCCAGTACCGCAACATCTTTGGCCGCCGGACAGCGGCTGGAGGTGTTGTTCGAGGAGATCGCCGAGTTGTGCGGGCAGCGCAATGCGATCGATGGGCGCCTGGTGCAGATCGTGGCCGAGTTGGAGCGCGAGGAGCTCGCCGGTTTGACCGGCGTGCGTTCGATGTCGGCGTTGGTGGCGTGGAAGACCGGGGTCGCCCCGCGTAATGCCGAGACTGTGGTGGCGGTGGCTCGGCGGTTGCAGGAGTTTCCGCGTTGCACCGAAGCCCTGTGCGAGGGGCGGCTGTCGTTGGATCAGGTCGGGGTGATCGCCGAACGCGCCGCCGCCGGCTCCGATGCGCATTACGCCGAACTCGCTGCGGTGGCCACGGTCAGCCAGTTGCGCACCGCGGTCACGATGGAACCGCGACCCGATCCCGAGACACCGCCCGAATCAGGACCGGAGGTCACGAAAACCTCCACCGGGGAGCGGTACACGACTTATCGGATTCGGCTGCCGCGGCTGGAGGCTGCGAAGTTCGATGCCGCGCTGCAGTCTCATCACGATGCGCTGATCGCCGAAGCCAAGGGCGACGCCGGTGAAGCGTTCCCGACGCGGGTGGATGCGTTGATGAGCCTGGTTGAGGCCGGCTGGGATTCCGACGTGGCCCGCCGCCCGCACGGCCAGCACACCACCGTGGTGGTGCATCTCGATATCGACATGCCCGCCGCCGCACTGCACCTGGGCCCGGTCCTCTCCGAGGGCGAACGCCGCTACTTGCTCTGTGATGCCACCTGCGAAGTCTGGTTCGAACGCCACGGCCAACCGATCGGCGCCGGCCGGACCACCCGCACCATCAGCCGCCGACTGCGCCGGGCACTGGAGCACCGCGACCGCTGCTGCGTCGTGCCGGGCTGCGCCGCCACCCGCGGACTGCACACCCACCACCTCCAGCATTGGGAAGACGGCGGCCCCACCAACCTCGACAACCTGGTCTTGCTGAGGGTGTCGCACGAATTGGTGGTGTGAGGTGCTTTTGTTCGTGTCATTTCGGGTGAAAGTTACTGCTGCGTGCGATGATTCGAGGTGTCTGTCAATGTGCGTGCCGGCGATGTCGATCAGTTGTTGATGATGCCGCCCTCGGTGCGGGAGTGGCTTCCTGAGGATCATCTGGCGTTTTTCGTCCTCGACGTCGTCGCTGAGCTGGATCTGAGCGCGTTTTATGCGGCGTATCGCGTCGATGGTAGGGGCGGGTCGGTGTATGACCCGGCGATGATGCTGTCGGTCCTGTTGTATGCCTATTGCACCGGGGAACGGTCTTCGCGTCGGATTGAGCGCCGACTGGTCGAGGATGTCGCTGTGCGGGTTGTCGCGGCCAATCAGCGGCCTGATCACGCCACGTTGGCGCGGTTCCGCCGGCGCCACCAGGACGCTATAGCGGCTCTGTTCGGGCAGGTCCTGGGCCTGTGCGTGGACGCTGGTCTCGTCGATGCCGGCGTGGTGGCGATCGACGGGACGAAGATCGCTGCCAATGCCTCGTTCTTGGCCAATCGTGATCAGGACGCTCTCACCGCCGAACTTGGCGGATCTGTGGCGCAGGACGCTGCCGTGGCGGCTGGTCGTGTGGCCGAACAAATCTTGGCCGAAGCCGAGCAGGTCGATGCCGCCGAAGACGAGCGCGGCGATAATGACCAGCTCAGGCGGATGCCGGCGGGATGGGCTGGCGGTCGGGATCGACGTTCGCGGATCCGGGCTGCTCTTGAGGAACTCCAATCGCAGAAGGCGCGGGATTTCGAGGCTCGGATGGCTGATCGTTCGCGCAAGGAAGCCGAGCTGGGCCGCTCGCTGACCGGGCCCAAACCCAGCGCTGAAGCGGCGCGGCGATCGCGCCCGCGGCGGGCGAACACGACTGATCCGGATTCGCGGATCATCCCGCACGCCTCCAGAGGCGTGCTGCAGGGCTATAACGCGCAAGCAGCTGCGACGACGGGACACATTGTGGTGGCCGCCGAGATCAGCAACACCACCAACGATCAGCCTCACTTCGTGCCGATGGCCACTGCGGCGATCGATAATCTCATCAAGGCCGGGCACCGCGATGGTGCGGGCACCATCGTGGCCGATGCGGGTTACTGGACCAGTGCCAACGGCACCACCGACGTCGGTGCCGACGTGCTGATCGCGACGCGAAAGCCCTCGTGGCGCAAGGCCGACAAACCCGGCGATGACAAGTTGGCGGTGCTGGCAAGGGTCAATCGCGGTGAGCTGTCTCAACGTCAGGCCGGTGCGATTCTCGGCGTCTCCTACACCTGGTTGCGGGACATGACCAAGCGCTACTTCGGCCGTGATGGACAGCGCATCACGCGCAGCGCCGAACCCGAACCCGCGCAGTGGATTCCGGTCATCGAACGCGTCGCAGCCGGCGAGATCTCGATGCGCGCCGCCCGTGACCAACTCGACGTCTCGGTCACGCGTGTCAAATCGATGCTCGCACATGTCCGAGGCGAAGGCATCGACCCAACGATTGCTCGAAACATGATGAACGACAAGCTATCCCATCCTGATAACGCCGCGCTTTACCGCAGGCGCGGCGTCAGCATCGAACCCGTCTTCGGCAACATAAAAGCCAACCTCGGATTCCGCAGGTTCTCCCTCCGCGGACACGCCGGAGTGCACAGTGAGTGGCGCCTGATCTGCACGGTCCACAACATGCTCAAACTTCAGCGCGCAATCCCCGCCTGAGTACAAACCGCACAGCGGACCCGCAGCCGCACGCCACCACCGACTCACACCACCAATTCGTGCGACACCCTCTGCTGTGCCCGTTCCACCACCGGCTGCATCACCGCGGCGGCCTCACCCTCACCGGCCCGGCAGAGCGGCTGGTCGCCACCGACACCGACGGCCGAAAACTCGACGGCGGAGCCCTGGCCCGCCCACCCACCACAGCACCACCGTCGGTCCCGCCCTACCCCGGACCGACCGGCGAACGCGCCCAATGGTGGTGGTACCAACCCTTCGAACCACCACCACCGACGGCGAACTAGGTCGATTCATCGAGACGATCACGTATAAAGATGAGATCTTCAGCCATAGATCGTCTGGGCTTGGCGTCGTTGACTTGGGCGCATGTCACACACCCCAGTCGCCCTGCTCGCCGCCGCCACCACGATCGGCAGCGCTGCCGTCGGCGGCATCTTCTACGCGTTCTCCAGCTTCGTGATGCCCGGCCTGGACCGGACCGGAGCCGCCGATGCCGCCACCGCCATGCGCGGTGTCAACGCTGAAGCCCAGGCCAACGCGCCCTTCCTGGCGTTGTTCTTCGGCACCACGCTGCTGGCGATGGTGCTCGGAGTCCTCGCGATCATGCAGTGGGGGCGGCCGGGCAGCGGGTACCTGGTCGCAGGTGCCGCCCTGGCCGTCCTGCCTGCCCTCATCACCATCGCGTTCAACGTTCCGCTGAACGACAAGCTCGACGGTGGGCTGGATTGGCAAACCTACCTCGGTCCGTGGACGGCGTGGAACCACGCCCGCACCGTCACCGCTCTGCTGGGAGCGGCGCTGCTGTGGACCGGCGGAACGACACGCTGACAATGGCCGCCGCGGTCAGCGTCAGCACGATGGCGATGGCCGCGGTCGGCGCGATGCCCGAGTCGAAAGCCGTACGGGCGGAATCGAGTAGCCGCTCGGCCAGACCAGCGGGCAGTTCGGCGGCCACCGATGTTGCGCCACCGATACTCTCGCCGGCCCCACCGGCCTGCTCAGGAGTCAATCCGCTCGGCACCACCACATTGGAGCGGTAGAACGCGGTGAAGATGGTGCCCAGCGTCGCGGCGCCGACCACCGCGCCCAGTTCGTATGCGGTCTCCGACACCGCCGATGCCGCACCGGCTTTGGCAGCCGGAACCGACGCCACGATGGTGTCGTTGGACACCGTCTGGGAGACACCCACGCCGAACTCCAGCACCACGAAGGACGCGATGACCGCCGCGACCGTCAGGTCATGCCGGAAGAACAGGATCAGGGTAAAGCCCAGTGCCACGAAGATCAGGCCGACGATCATCAGCGTCTGCGGCGTGAACCGCTTCGCGGCCCGTACCACACCCATGCCCGCCATCATCGAGACGACTGCACCCGGCAGCGTCACCAGGCCCGCGGCCAGTGGACTCAGCCCCAGCACCAGTTGCAGGTGCTGCGAGGTGAAGAACATGAACCCGATCAGGCCGACGATGGACAGGAAGTTGGCCAACACCGACGAGGTGAACGGGCCGTACCGGAACAGTTCCATGTCCAGCATCGGTGTGGCACTGCGGTTCTGCCGTCGCACGAACAGCACGCCCGCGGTGATGCCCAGGGCGAACGCACCCACCGCGGCGGCCGACAGGCCGTCATGCGCAGCGGTCTTGATGGCCCACACCAACGGCAGCATGGCGACGAACGACAGCGCCACGCTGGTCAGATCCAGCGGGCCCGGATTCGGGTCACGCGATTCCGGGACGAGCTTGGGCGCCAGCACCACCAGCGGGAGCAGGACGGGCACGGCCACCAGAAAGACCGCACCCCAATGGAAGTGCTGCAGCAGGGCGCCACCCACGATGGGGCCCAGCGTGGTTCCCGCGGTGAAACAGGAGGCCCAGATAGCGATCGCCAGTCGGCGCGCGGAGGCCTCGGTGAAGATGTTGCGGATCAACGACAGCGTCGAGGGCATCAGCATGGCGCCGAACACGCCGAGCACAGCGCGGGCCAGCACCAGCATCTCGGCGCTGGGCGCGAAGGCCGCAGCGGCGGAGACCACCATGAAGCCACTCGCGCCGATCAGCAGCAGTTTGCGCCGGCCCAGCCGGTCACCGAGACTGCCCATCGCGACCAGAAGTGCGGCCAGCACAAGGGAATACACGTCGACGATCCACAACTGGGTGGATGCCGCAGGCCGGAAATCCTCGGCGATCATGGGTAGCGCGAACGCCAGCACCGTGTTGTCGATCGCGATCAGCAAGACCGGCAGGGCGAGAACTGCCAGCGCGATCCAGGCGCGTTTGGGGGTGGTCGGGGTCGTGTTGCTTGCCGATGCGTCCGCATCGAGCCGGGTGGACATGGAACTTCCTTAACGAGAGGTGATGGTGCCTTGAGTGAGGCTGGACATGATCGCGTCGACGACCTGGTGTCGGGGGATACCGTCCTGTCTGATGGCGTCATAGCCGGTCAGCAGCAGTGCCCAGAACACCCGGCGGGACCAGCCGGGGGGATACACGGGTCCGTCGGCGGCCGCGCGGGCCAGTACCTCCGCGATGGCCTCGTCCCCGGTGTCGAGGTGGGCGGCCAGTTCAGGATCGGCCAGCAGGGCCGGGTCGGTGTAGATGTAGAGCACGATCGGGCCCAGGTCGAGCTGGCTTTCCACCACGCGGCGCAATGCCGCATCGACCGGCCCGCAAGCTGGGTCGGCGGCGGCGATGGCCGCGGTACTCACCTCGTGCACGTGCAGGGCGACCGCGCGCATCAGGTCGCTGCGCTCGGAGAAATGCCGGTGCAAGGTGCTTCGCCCGACGCCTGCGGCCTCGGCGATGTCGCTGAGCGTGGCGGCCGGGTTGGCGGCGATCACCGCGATGGCGGCATCGATGATGGCCCGCCGGGTCCGCCCCCGCGGGCCGCTGGCGGCCGCGTTATCGGTCCAGTTGGGCATACTCATGAAGCAAAATATAGCAGTTTTGATCCAAAATGGGACATTGCTGTCCCGTTTTGTTACTGGGGCGCCGCGAACCCGCTGCCGGCAGGCGGTGTCGCAGGAGGCGGTGGGGACGTCACGGGCGGTGTCCAGGCAGGCGGACCGGAGGTGGGACGTGAGACGTGCAGCCGGTCGAGCTCGCGGCGGTGTCGCTCCGCCAGTACCGCGGCCAGCACCAGTTCGGGTGGCGTCCCCGGCGGTGGCGGGGGTGCGATACGGGCCGTCACCTCTCCGGCGATGCGGTGCGCCATCTGCGCGCGCATCCGCGGGTCCAGTTGTGCCGCGCGGGACAGGAACTGTCGTGCCATATCCGCCTGCGCAGGAGCCAGCCCGGACAACTGCAGCGAGCCCGCCCACCAGGCCAGCGTGGGCGGCATCGGCGGGGGTGGACTCAGCTTCGGTGCGCGCTCGCTGATCACCATCGTGCCGGCGAACACATCCCCGATCCGCTTGGCCTTGGACGACATCATGCTGCAGAGGACCGCCGGCGCGCCGGTGAACATGAAGATCTCGATGACGCCGGCCAGCGCCCGGAAAATGGCCTGGCGCAATCGTTCCGGACCGCCGTCATCGGACACCACGCGCAGGCCCAGGGCCATCTTGCCCAGGGAACGACCTCGGGTCGCGGTCTCGAACACCACCGGATAGCCGAGCAGCATCAGCACCGTGAAGAGGATCAGGACCGCCGCCGAGAGAGCCGAGTCGAACTCACCCAGCGTCAGCGCCCACAGTGTGACGCCCAGGATGTAGCCGATCATCATCACGGTGAGGTCGATGAGCGCCGCCGCAGCGCGCACCGGCAGTTGGGCGATCGACACATCGAGCACCACCGCATCGCCTGTCACCAACGGTTCCGGCTGCGAGACCATGCCGGTTAACGCTACTAGGGTTGCGGGGGTGGATGTCGACGCGTTTGTGCTGGCCCACCGCGCGTCCTGGGACCGGTTGGAGCTTCTGCTCACCCGACACCGCGCGCTGACCGGCGCCGAGGTCGACGAGCTGGTCGACCTGTATCAGCGGGTGTCCACCCATCTGTCGATGGTGCGCAGCTCATCGGCTGATCCGGTGCTGATCGGCAGGCTGTCGGGTCTGGTGGCGCGGGCCCGCTCGGTGGTCACCGGCGCGCATGCGCCGCTGTGGAGCGAGCTGATTCGCTTCTGGACGGTGTCCTTCCCGGTGGTGGCCTACCGCTCGTGGCGGTGGTGGCTGGGCACCGCGGTGGCGTTCTTCGTCGTTGCGGTGGTCATCGGCGCATGGGTGGCGGGCAGTCCGGAGGTCCGGGCCTCGATCGGGACGCCCGCCGAGCTCGAGCAGCTGATCAACCACGACTTCGCGGCGTACTACAGCGAGAACCCGGCGGGGTCCTTCGGCCTGCAGGTGTGGGTGAACAACTCGTGGGTGGCCGCGCAGTGCATCGGCTTCGCCATCCTGCTGGGGATTCCGATCCCCTATGTGCTGTTCCAGAACGCGCTCAACGTGGGGGTGTCGGGCGGCTTGATGTTCGGTGCCGGCAAGGCAGACGTGTTGTTGGGGCTGCTGATTCCGCATGGCCTCCTCGAGCTGACGGCGGTGTTCTTGGCCGCGGCGGTCGGGATGCGGCTGGGCTGGACGGTGATCGCGCCGGGGGATCGGCCGCGCGGACAGGTGCTGGCCGAGCAGGGCCGCGCCGTGGTGGCGGTAGCCGTGGGATTGGTGGTGGTGCTGCTGATCTCCGGGCTGATCGAGGCGCTGGTGACGCCGTCGCCGCTGCCGACCTTCCTGCGCATCGGGATCGGTGTCGCCGCCGAGATCGTCTTCCTCACCTACATCGTCCATTTCGGGCGCAAGGCGGTCCGCGCGGGCGAGTCAGGCGATGCCGACGAGGCACCCGATGTGCTGCCCACCGGTTAGAACGCTGTGGGACTGCCAACCATGGCGCATTTCCTGCCCGGCCGGAATGAGGCCGCCGACCAGCAGGTTCAGTTCGGTAGAAGCGACAAAACGACTACCGAAGAAGATGATCGACATGAAGAAGTTCGGATTCGCCACTGTGATTGCCACCGGCATGACGGCTGCCGTTCTGGGCTTGGCCGTTCCCGCCCAGGCCGCCGTCGGCACCCCGGTCGGCCCCACCTACAGCGTGGACAACCACGACGAGGTCAGCACCACCAACGGCTTCATCGACCAAGCGTTCTAGAGGCGACCGGTGGCCTTCATGGCCAGGTATCGGTCGGCCAGGGCCGGCGCCAACTCCTCAGGCACGGTGTCGATGACATCGACACCGTGCCGACGCAACCGCGTGGCGATCTCGTGGCGATCGTTGCGGGACCGTTCGGCGGCCGCGGCGTCGTAGACCTGTGCGGCGTCGGCTCGCCCGGCGGCCAACTGGTCGACCCGGGGGTCGGACACCGCGGCGATGAGCACATGGTGCCGGTTGGCCAATTGAGGCAACACCGCCATCAGACCCTCGTCGAGGGCGGAGGCGTTGAGGTCGGTGAGCAGCACCACCAGGGCACGGCGCCGGACGCGGCGTTGCACCGCGGAAACGGTTGCGGTGGCATCGGATTCCACCAACGCCGGCTCCAGCGGTGCCATGGCTTCGACCAGCTTCGCGAGAAGGTCGGTACGTGCGGCGTTGAACACCGCCGCCCGCAAAATGCGATCGTGGGCAAGGAAATCCACGTGGTCACCGGCGCGGGAGGCGAGTGCGGACAACAGGAGCGCGGCATCCATCGACCAGTCCAGCCGGGGCCAGCCGTGGGGATCCGCGGAGGTGGGGTCGACGCCGATGCGCCCGGCCGAGGTCCGGCCGGTGTCGAGCACGATGACCACCCGGCGGTCCCGCTCCGGACGCCACGTCCGGACCACCACATCGGCGCGGCGCGCGGTGGCCCGCCAGTCGATCGAGCGCACGTCGTCGCCGACGACGTATTCACGCAGCGAGTCGAATTCGGTGCCCTGACCCCGGATCAGCGCCGGCACTATACCGTCGAGTTCACGCAGCTTCGCCAGCCGCGACGGAAGGTGTTTGCGGGACAGGAACGGCGGTAGGATGCGCACCGTCCCACTCGTGGGGTGGGTGCGCTGCCGGCCGGCCAGTCCGAGTGGACCCATAGATCGCACCGTGACGTGGGCGCTGCGCTGGTCGCCGCGACGCACCGGTGCCAAGGTGGTGACCACGCGAACACGTTGTCCGGCAGGAATATCCACTGCGTGCTCGCGGGGGTGTGCGCACGCGCTCGGCGGCCAGGCATCGCGGATCAGGCCCCGCAGCCGTCGGCCGCCATGGTTGTAGACCTCCAGTTCGGTCTGTACCGGCTGACCGAGGCGCGCCGCGGTATCCCCCGACCGGTTCAGCTCCACCGCCCGGGTGCTAGCGGCCAGCACCACGTCGATCGCCACCGCACCGGCCAGCATGACCGCGATGACGACGAAAGTCACCGTGGGCCAAGGGGATAGCAGGACCGGCAGGGCGCCGATCGCGGCGATCAGGCCGGTGCGGCCGGTCAGCACCACTAGCGGGGTACCGCCACACTGGCAAGGATGCCGTCAAGTACACCGTCCGGGCTGGCCCCCTCCAACTCGGCCTCGGGTCGCAGGGCGATCCGGTGCCTCAGCGTGGGCCGGGCCATGGCCTTCACATCATCGGGGGTGACGTAGTTGCGGCCGGACAACCAGGCCCACGACCGCGCCGTCGCCAGCAGCGCCGTCGCGCCGCGCGGGGAGACACCCAACTGCAGTGACGGCGACTGCCGGGTGGCGCCGACGATATCGACGATATAACCGAGTACCTCGCCGGCCACCAGCACCTGGCGCACCCCGTCGCGGCCGGCAGCCAGTTCTGCCGGACCGGCGACCGGGCGCACCGCCGACAGATCGCGAGGGTCGAAGCCGCGCGCATGTCGCTCCAGGATCGCGACCTCCTGATCGCGTGGGGGCAGTGGCACGTTGAGTTTGAGCAGGAAGCGATCGAGCTGCGCCTCCGGTAGCTGGTAGGTGCCCTCGTATTCGATCGGGTTCTGGGTGGCGGCGACGATGAACGGGTCTGGTAGCGGCCGCGGTTCACCGTCGACGCTGACCTGACGCTCCTCCATCGCCTCCAGCAACGCGGCCTGGGTCTTGGGAGGTGTGCGGTTGATCTCGTCGGCCAGCAGCAGATTGGTGAACACCGGACCGGCCCGGAACTCGAACTCGGCGGTGCGTGCGTCGTAGACCAGTGACCCCGTGACGTCGCCGGGCATCAGATCGGGGGTGAACTGTACCCGCTTGAACTCCAGTTGCAGGGCCGCCGCCAGGGTGCGTACCAGGAGCGTCTTGGCCACGCCGGGTACACCTTCCAGCAGCACATGTCCCCGGCAGAGCAGGGCGATCACCAGGCCACTGACCACGGCCTCCTGGCCGACGACTGCCTTGGAGATCTCGTTCCGCAATGCCAGCAGGGCGTCGCGGGCGGCATCCTGGGGGGAGGGCTGACTCACGACTGTGCGACCTGCCTTTCGATATCGTCGAGCTGGTGGGCGAGCTGATGTAATTCGGTATCGGATGTCGGAGACGGCCCGAAAAGGCTGTACGCCAAGGTATTCGGATCCAGGGATACGCGCTGCGCGACCGCCTCGGTGACGGCGGAGTCGGTTGCCGACGTGCCCAGGCCCAGCCGGGGCAGCAGGCGGGCCAGCGTCGCCGTACGCAGCGCCGCCGCCGCCCGGTCCCTGGCTCGCCGGGACCGGTATAGCCGGGCGCGGCCCTCGACGGTCTCCGAGGCGCGCACCACCACGGGTAGTCTCTCGGCCACCAGAGGCCCGAGGCGCCGACCGCGCCACCAGGCGATCAGCACCACGGCAAGGCACAACTGCAGGACAGCCCAGTACACCTGCTCCGGGATCAAGTCGGCGATGGTGCGCGCGCCCTCGGTGGTGCCCTCGGTGCGCTGGGGGGCATACCAGATGACCCGGTCGCGGGCGCCCGCCAGATTCATGGCCAGCGCGGCATTGCCCTTCCCGAGCAGACCCGCATTGGTCATGAAATCGTTGCTGCCGACGACGGTGACCGTGCGCCCCGCTTCGGTGTAGCGGACCAGGGCGCCGTCGTAGCAGGTGGTGACCGGGACGTCGTCGGCGGCGGCCTTGAAGGTATCGCTCACGCCGAGATCGGCTGCACCGGAGCGCATCGCCTCCGGTAGGTCGCATCCGGGCCGCCCGCCGAAGGGGGTCGCACCGTCGCGGCGGACCCCGGGTGCCAGCCGTTCCCGGGTCCCGGCGGTGGGGGCCACCACCAGACGGTCGCCGGGCAGGCTCGCCAGCGTGGTCAAGGTGTCCTCGCCATAGAGGAAGTACGTCTGGGCCACGACGAGGAGGGTGTCGGGCCGGGCGGCGCGGACCACCGCGTCCAGGTCGTCGGCCACGATCACCTCCACTCCGTGGTCGCCGAGCAACGTCACCAGCGCGTGGGCACCGTCGGAGGAGGTGGAGTCGGCCTCCATCAGGCCGCCCGGCCGGGGCGCGGTGAGGAAGGTGGTCAGTGCCGCGACCGCGACGACGGCGGCCACGGCCAGGGCGATCCAGCGCGCGGTACGCCACTGGGTTACCGCAACGCGTGGTGAGCTGTGAGTCGTCATCGGAGCGGCGCCCAGTCGTCGGGCGTGGTGCTCGGGGTGTCGCCATGCGTGACGACGGCGCGGTGCAGGTGATCGTCGAGGTCGGCGATCGCCCGGTAACCCGCCTCGGTGGCGGGTCGGGCACCGTAGGTGACGTCGTTGAAAATCTCGGCAGCGCGCCGCAATTCGTCTTTGAGGTCGGGCAGTGGCAGGGCGGCATCGCGGGCGAGTTCGGTTGCGGTGCGTCCCGGCGCCGGAGTCAGCACTGCGGTCTCTTCCAGCCTGCGCGCGACCGCACGCAGCCGGTGTCGGATGGCCAATGCCCAATCACCTTGCGCGGCAGACCGTTCGGCCAGTGCGCGGTGCTCGGCCGAATCGAGTTCGTGGCCGTCGAACAGCGCGGTCTCACCGCTGCGGCGGGTTCGCATGGTGCGCATGGCAATCCGCACCGCCACGACGGCCGCGATGACGAGCACCAGGGCGAACAGGCCGATGGTGATCCAGCCGCCGGGGACCGATGACCCCGCGCTGAATATCCGGTAGATCAGATCGTCGAGCCAGGTCCACAGCTGATCGGTCAGTGATGGCTTGGGATAGATCGGCTTGCTCAGCTCGCGTTGCGCCGCGTCGTGGGCGGCGTCACTGTCGATTTCGAGTCCGGACACGTCAGGGTTGGCGGGTCAGCCACAGGTAGTCGGTGCTGTCCGCGGGTGCGACGGGACCGGCGAGGGCGCCGGTCCGCAGGACCAGATCGAAGGCTTCGGCGCGCATACGGCGGTCGGTGTACTGCAGTACGACGACGCCGGCAGTGAAGGGGGCGGTGAGGATCTGCCCGATGGCCCCGCCGACGGCGACGAGTACCAGCCCCAGCACCGCGGTGGTGGAGGTGTCTGAGGCGAAGATGAGGACCTGGCCGCCGATGCTGAACGGCACGGCGACCGCGACGGCGATCATGCCCGCGACCATGGTGGCCAGCAGCCGGATGCCGAACACCCGCCAGAAGTCGTTGCGGATCAAGGCGAACGAGCGCCGGATCGCGGCGATGATCGGCAGGCGCTCCAGCACGATGAGTGTCGGGACGAAACCCAGCATGGTGCCCAGATACACCATGAGGACGACCAGCCCGAGTGTGAGCGGGATGCCGACGAGGAAGCCGGCGGCGCCGTCGCGGATGAGGACCGCGGTGAGGGTGATCCCGACGACGACCGCGATGAGCAGCACCGCGCCCAGTCCTTCCAGGACGGTGAATCCGAGCAACGCCCAGATGCGGCCGCGCAGCCGCTGCCAGGCCGCCCCGATGGTGATCCCGGAGCCGAACACGGCGCGGCCCACGATGACGGTGAGCAATCCGCTCAGCACGATGCCCGACACCCAGGTGGCGATGACGCCGGCCATGCTCCCCAGCGTGGGACCGATGAGGGCCGTGGCGGGCGCGTCTTCACCGGTATACGTCGAGTCCAGCCCGCCGCCGGCGATGAGTGGGGAGATCTGCAGCACCAGCGCGAAGAGTTGGGCGATGACCACCACGATGGTGGTCAGTCCGAGGGTGGCCTTCGGGTTTGCCCTGACATAGGCGAAGGCGCCGTTGAAGATATCGGACAGGTTGAGCGGGCGCAGCGCGATGATGCCCGGTTTGAGGTCTGGCGGTGCGCCGTAGGCCGGTGGGCCGTAACCCGGCGGCCCGTAACCCGGCGGTGGGTAGCCGGGGTGGCCGTACCCGGGTGGCGGATACGACGGGTATGGCACTGCCCCGTCGCTTCCCTCGCCCCAGTCGCTGTGCATGGCCACCATCCTGTCGGCGAGTCGTGTCATTGACAACGTATCCCGTACGGCGGGGGAGTCGGCAGGCGTAGCGTCTGGGCCATGGCGGAACTCAAGGACCGGCTGCGCGCAGACCTGACCGCGGCGATGAAATCTCAGGACAAGCTGCGGACGGCCACCCTGCGCATGGTGATCGCCGCCATCGGTGCCGAGGAGGTGTCCGGCAAGCAGACTCGGGAGCTGTCCGATGACGAGGTGCTCAAGGTGCTTGCGCGCGAGGCCAGGAAGCGCGCCGAGGCAGCGGAGATCTACACCCAGAACGGCCGCGGTGAACTCGCGGCCAACGAACACGCCGAAGCCCGGGTGATCGACGAGTACCTGCCGACCCCGTTGACCGAGGCCGAACTCGCCGACGTCGTCGACACCGCGATCGCGCAGATCGCCGAGGAACTCGGGGAGCGGCCCGGCATACGCAAGATGGGACAGGTCATGAAGGCGGCCACGGTGATCGCGGCGGGCAAAGCGGACGGGTCGCGGCTATCCGCGGCCGTCAAAGCGCGGCTGTAGGTTCGCCACGGCGCGGCGCTCGACCAGCAGGGCGATGTAGTCGCGCACAGTGCTGGTGACGAAGTGCTTGTGGGCGTCGGCGACCACGGCGGTCACGTGTTCGGACGGCAGGCTGGGAAACTTCTCGCGTAGCCGCGTTTCCACGTCGTTCACCTGATCTTGTTCCGTGCGTCTACCCACGCTCACCAGTCTGAAAGATGATCTTGAGTCGGTCAATCGGATGACACCGCCGTGGACGTGATTCTGGACACCGGTCAAAGGCGCCACAGGGCCTGTTGGCTGGTGCTCGCGATGAGCCTGTCCTCGGTGTCGTAGATGCCACCGGCGACCAGTCCGCGTGAGTGGCTGTTGCCCAGGGGGTCGACCTCGTAGCGGTGCCACCGGTCCGGGGTGAACGGCCGGTGAAACCACACCGCGTGATCGAGGCTGGCGGCGAATCCGCCGTCGGGGACGACGTCGGCGCCGGGCGGCCGGGCTGCCGGCACCGGGCCGAGGTCGGACATATAGGTCAGCGTGCAGGCCCGGATCAGCGGATCGTCCTCGATGGGATCGTGGGTGCGAATCCAGAAGGGCGGCACCGCAAATGGGGAATCATCGCCGGGATTGCAGCGCAACTCGAACCGGTCCACCGATTCCAGATCCGGCTGCTTGGGGACTGCGTCGGTCAGTTCGACACTGGGGGAGCGAGGTGGATGCCAGTCGGGGCCCGGTTCGGGAAGGTGGAACGACGCGATCATCTCCAGGATGACTTTGCCGGCCTGGCGCGCGGTCACCCGGCGGGTGTCGAAAGCTCTGCCGTCGCGGGTGCGCTCCACCTCCAGCTCGACGTCGACGCCGTACCGGCCGCCGCGCACGAAATAGGCGTGCAGTGATTGTGGCTGTTTGGCGGGGTCCACCGTCGCGCCGGCGGCACCCAGCGACTGCGCGGCGATGAGGCCACCGAACAGCCGGCTGCCCGGGCCGGCCGACTGAGGTGCGATGAACCGGTCACCGTCGCGGTCGAACTCGAGCAGCGTGGCGATCCAGCTCTTTCCGGTCATCGGCGTGACCCTATCAACTACTTGGTAGGGCAGCCCAACCGGGTGCTTAGGGGCCTTGGCGGCTCCGTCCTCAGTTGTCGCCGGGGCCCTCCGGGATCGGCGGCTGCGGGATCACGGGGTACTCGCCGGTGTAGCCGATGCGCTGTGCAGCCATCGCATTCACCTTGCCGCGCACCGCGTACCAGCCACCGATCAGCATCGGGATGAGCACGACGATCGCGATGAGATTCCAGACGTTCTCGTAGCACATCAGCACCGTCACCGCGGCCAGGAATACCAGCGTCGCGTAGCCGGTGTAGGGGGTGCCGGGCAACCGGAACTTGGGTCGTTCGAGGATGCCCTTCTGCTCCCAGCGGTACAGCTGCAGTTGGCAGGCCACGATCATCGCCCACGTCGAGATGATGCCCAGGGCGGACAGATCCAGCGCGATGTTGAAGGCGTCCTCGGGCACGAACAGGTTGAGGATGACGCCCAGCAGGGTCAGGGCGCCGGTCAGTGCGATGCCGCCGAACGGGACACCGTTGCGGTTCATCTTCCCGGTGAAGGCGGGCCCGCTGCCGTTCATGGCCATCGATCGCAGGATGCGCCCGGTCGAGTACAGCCCCGCGTTCAGGCTGGACATCGCGGCGGTGAGCACGACCAGGTTCATGATGCCACCGGCCGCGGGCACTCCGATCTTGGAGAAGAACGTCACGAACGGGCTTTCGCCTTTGTGGAACTCGGTGTAGGGCAACAGCAATGCCAGCAGGACCAGGGACCCGACGTAGAACAGGGCGATTCGCACGATCACCGAGTTGATGGCCCGTGGCATCACCTTGGGTGGGTCCGCGGTCTCGCCGGCCGCGATGCCGACCAGTTCGACTGCGGCATAAGCGAAGATGACGCCTGAGGTGACCACCACCAACGGGAAGATACCCACGGGCAGCAGGCCGCCGTTATCGCTGATAACCCCGAATCCGGTGGACTGGCCCTGGATCTCGAACCGGCCGGCCAGGAAGATGATGCCCACCACCAGGAACGTGATGAGCGCGGCGACCTTGATGATCGACGCCCAGAACTCCATCTCGCCGAACAGTTTCACCGAGATGATGTTCATGGTCAGGACGATGCCGAGGGCGACGAGTGCGATCAGCCACTGCGGGAGCGCCTCGAACATCCCCCAGTAGTGCACGTAGAGCGCGACCGCGGTGACATCGACGATCGCGGTGGCCGCCCAGTTGAAGAAGTAGAGCCACCCGGTGACGAAAGCCGTTTTCTCACCGAAGAATTCGCGAGCGTAGGACACGAACGAGCCGGACGACGGCCGGTGTAGCACCAGCTCGCCCAGGGCGCGCAGGATGAAGAAGACGAAGATCCCGCAGATTGCGTACACCAGGAACAATCCCGGACCGGCATCGTGGAGGCGGCTGCCCGCACCCATGAACAGGCCGGTACCGATGGCTCCGCCGATCGCGATCATCTGGATCTGGCGGGGCTTGAGTGCCTTGTGATAGCCCTCGTCCTCGTGCGCCAAAGCCGAGTTGTCGTACGTCGATTCTGTGGTCATACCACTCCCCGCCGGTAGGTGTGGGCCTCTTCCCCGGGGCCCTGAAAATACTTCGCACGCGACGCGCCGTGGGCGCAAACCGGTTGCGTCCACATGTGCGTACTGGCTCGACAGTAGGCTGGGTGGCCGGGGAGCGAAAGCTGGGCGATGTAAACATTGCGCAACACGAACTTGCGGAAGTGTCAGCACCGAACAAAGTGATCACCTTGTTCGGCAAGGCCATTCAGGGGCGCAGCCGGCGACGCCTGGCCGCGCGCACCTGGGGTACCTCGACGCCGCGCAGCGTCCGGCTGACGATATCGGTGAATTCGACGCAGGACCGATAGCGTCCGGCAGGGTCTTTGGCGAGTGCCTTCGCGAAAACGGTGTTGAGAGAAGTGGGTAACCACGAGACACGCGTTGTCAGTGCCGGCACCGGATCGCGAAGGTGTGCATACGTGATGGCGAATGCGGTGCCGCGGGGGAACGGAGGCAGTCCGGTGAGCCACTCGAACATGGTGCACGCCAACGCATAGAGGTCGGTCGCCGGTGTCAACTGCTGGGCCTGTAGCAGCTCGGGGGAGGCGTAGGCGATGGAACCGCTGACCCGGCCGTTACTCGCCAGCGGCTTGACATCGTCGGTCAACTGCGCGATGCCGAAATCGGTGAGGTAGGCGCAGCTGCGGTCGGCCGTGAGCAAGATGTTGGCGGGCTTGACATCTCGGTGCAGGACATCCATCGAATGGGCATAGTCGAGCGCGTCGGCGATCTGCTCGGCCACCAGAAGTACCGCGGCGGGGTCGCATGGTGCGTCCGGCCCGGGAACGAGGGCGGAAGAATCCGGGCCGTCGACATACTGCGTCGTCATCCACAAGGTGGGAGGCGCCGGGGGCGCGGCCGGGATCTCGCCCTTCTCGAACACGGCGACGATGTGCGGATGCCGCAACAGCGACGCGATGTCGAACTCGCGGGCGAACCGCTGACGCGCCTTCTCATGGGTGGTCGCGTCGGTGTGCAGCACCTTCATCGCCAGCGGGGCTGACTGCCCGGCGCGATGCACACGGTAGACGTCTGCGCTCGCGCCGCCGCCGAGGTGCGCATCGACGATGTAACCCGCGACGAGACTGCCGGCCCCGAACACGATGTTCAGGTTAGGCGCATCGGGGGGTCCGCGCGCGTCGGCGGCTCACGTCTCGTCGGCGACCTGATGGCGACTCTGGAACCGGGCGGGAGCGTCGGGATCCTCGTTCCGGTGATCCAGCTGGTCCTGCATCTCACGCTGTTCTGCGGTGGACTCGGTGGCGTCCTCGGGTATCGGCGGGTGGATCCTGCTCTGCTCCATGTACGCAGGGTCGCCGGAAACGGGCACATGCAAACCTGTGCCGCGCAGCAAGAAGGCCCCGACCCGGTCATCCCAGGTCGGGGCCTTCTTCACGCTGTCGGGGTGGCGGGATTCGAACCCACGACCTCTTCGTCCCGAACGAAGCACGCTACCAAGCTGCGCCACACCCCGCGTGAAGCCACGACAGCGTATCGCACCGGGGTACCGCGAAGCCAAACGCCTGCTCAAGACCGGTTTCTTGGTGCCCTCGGCGTGGCGATCGTCAGCACTTTCCAGATTAGGAAAGAATTAGAGCGTCGCCGGCGTTACACCCACCAGGGCATCGCGCTCACACGACAAAGGGAGGCAGAGATGACCGGACTGGGAGCATTGGTCTACGTCGGATTCTTCGCTCTCGCGGCGTTGTGGCTGTTCGTGACCGGCCGGGCCGAGGGTCAGGGCCAATACCCCGAGCGTTCGAACTCGTCGAGCACCGCCGCCGGCTCCGAGGGGTCCAGCCCGTGGCTGGTCACCCATTCGTTGTCGAAATAGGTGTCCGTGTAGCGGTCGCCGCTGTCGGCGAGCAACGTCACGACGGATCCGCTGCGCTGCTGCGCGATCATCTCGGCCAGGAGGCCGAACGCACCCCATACGTTGGTGCCCGTCGACGGTCCCACCCGCCGGCCCAGTACCCGGCTGACATGGCGCGCCGCTGCGACCGAGGCCGGGTCGGGCACCGTCACCATCCGATCCACCACGCCGGGCAGGAACGACGGCTCCACCCGGGGCCGCCCGATCCCCTCGATCCGCGACGATGCGCCCGTCACGATATCGCCGCGGCCCTGCGCATAGGCCGGGTAGAAGGCCGAGTTCTCCGGGTCGACGACGCACAACCCGGTCGGGTAGCGGCGGTAGCGCAGGTACCGGCCGATGGTCGCGCTGGTTCCGCCGGTGCCCGCGCCGACCACGATCCAGTCCGGCACCGGATGCGCCTCATCGCGCATCTGATCGAAGATCGATTCGGCGATGTTGTTGTTGCCGCGCCAGTCGGTGGCCCGTTCGGCGTTGGTGAACTGATCCAGGTAGTGCCCGCCCGTTTCGGCCGCCAGCCGCTCGGCCTCGGCGTACACCTGCGCCGAATTTGCCACGAAATGGCAACGGCCACCTTGTGATTCGATCAGCTTGATCTTGCTGGCGCTGGTTGAGGACGGCATCACCGCGATGAAGGGCAACCCGAGCAGCGCCGCGAAATACGCCTCGGAGACCGCCGTGGAACCCGAGGACGCCTCGATCACGGTGGTGTGTTCACCGATCCATCCGTTGCACAGCGCATACAGGAACAGCGAACGGGCCAGCCGGTGCTTGAGACTGCCCGTGATATGCGTCGTCTCGTCCTTGAGATACAGCTGCACGTCGACCCCGCCGGCCCAGGCACTCGGCAGCGGGTAGCGAAGCAGGTGGGTGTCCGCGCTGCGGCGTGCGTCGGCCTCGATCAGCCGGACGGCGTTGTCCACCCACGCGCGTGGCCGGCTGCGGGTGACGGTCTGGCCTTCGCTCGATGTCCCGGGGTTCACCGCGCCGTGACGGTCGGGTGCGCCTGTCCGGCCCGGGCGCCGAGCACCGCGCCGCCCGTGGGCGCGGCGACCAAGGTCAGCAGGGTGGCCTCCGGCCGGCAGCAGAACCGCACCGGCGCGTAGGGGGACGTCCCGATCCCGGCCGACACGTGCAGCTTCATATCGGCCCCCCACTGCGAGGGGCCCTTCACGCGGGACCGGTCCAGCTCGCAGTTGGTGACCAGGGCGCCGTAGAACGGCACGCACAGTTGTCCGCCGTGCGTATGCCCGGCCATCACCAACTGGTAGCCGTCGGCGGCGAAGCGGTCCAGCACCCGGGGCTCCGGCGAGTGGGTGATGCCCAGGCGGAGATTGGCGGTCGGGCTGGCCGGCCCGGCGATGGCGTCGTAACGGTCGCGCCGCAGGTGCGGGTCGTCCACACCGGCCGCCGCGATGCGCAGGCCCGCCACGTCGAACTCCCGGCGGGTGTGGGTCATGTCCAGCCAGCCGCGCTCGGTGAACGCGGCCCGCAGGTCCTGCCAGGGCAGGGGCGCGCCGTGGATCCGCTTGTGTTTCTTGACCAGGTAGTTCGCCGGGTTCTTCGGCTTCGGGGCGAAATAGTCGTTGCTGCCGAACACGAAGACCCCGGGCACCGACAGCAGATCGCCGAGTGCCTGCACGACGGCGGGAACCGCGCGCTGGTGCGACAGGTTGTCCCCGGTGTTGACGACGAAGTCCGGTTCCAGCGCCGCCAGCTCACGCAGCCACGCCTGCTTGCGGCGCTGCCGCGGCAGCATGTGCAAGTCGCTCAAGTGCAGCACCCGCAGCGGGGTGGACCCCGGCGAGAGCACCGGCATGGTCAGCTCGCGCAGTGCGAACGCGTTGCGCTCGATGAGGGACGCATAACCGATGCCGGCGGCCAGGGTGCCTGCGGCGATGGCAGCGGTGTTCTTGACGTACGGCATGACAGCAGACTACTGCCCGTGACGTACGACGACCTGCCTTACACCTGTGATCACGGTGGCGGCGGTGCCGGTGGCGGCGGACCGAGCACCGGCACGGTGATCGGCGGTAGTCCGGGGATCTCGATGACCGTGGAACCCACCTGCGGCGGTGGGGCGAGCGGATCCAGGCCCGGAATGCCCGCCGGCGGTGGCGGCGGTGGCGGCGGGATGCCGTTGCTGATCTGGATGGTGATGATCGAACCCGGGATGGTCTGTCCGGACGGCGAGGTCCCCACCACGGTGCCCGCCGAAGACACGCTGTTCACCGGGTTGGCCTGATCGGCGACCTGGAAGCCGGCGTCCTTGAGGAGCTGGCGCGCGGTGTCCTGGCTCATCCCCGCGACGCTGGGTACCTTCGAGCCCGGTCCGCCGTCGACGTACCGCGGATCCGTCGGGGGCAACTGCACGGTGTCCGGCGTGATCGGCTTCATGGCGGTGAACCAGGTGCGGGCCGGCTCGTTACCGCCGAACAGGTTGCCCGATCCGCACTGGCGCAGCGGGAACGAGCACAGGTCGCCGGGAGTGCTGGAGTCGTCGTAGATGTAGTTTGCCGCGGCGAAGGCGCTCGTGAAGCCAAGGAACCCGGACGACCGGTGGGCCTCGGTGGTGCCGGTCTTACCCGACATCGGCAGGTTCCAGCCCACGGCCCCGGCCGAACCGGCGGCGGTGCCGTTGCCCTGGTCGTCATGGCTCATCGCGTTGGCCAGGGTGTTGGCCAGTCCTTCGGGCACGACCTGTTCACAGGTCTCGGTGGTGACCGCGACCTCGTGGCCGGTGCGGTCGAAGACCTTGTCGACCGGGTTCGGCGGGCACCACGTGCCCGAGGAAGCCAGCGTCGCAGCGACATTCGACAGCTCCAGCGCATTCACCTCGACGGGACCCAGGGTGAAGGAGCCCAGGTTCTGCCGCTTGATGAAATCGGCGAGGCTCTCGTTGCTCTCCGGGTCGTAGTCGCGTGCGGTCCCGGGCAGCGCATAGGACCGCAGCCCGAGCTTGACCGCCATGTCCACCGTGCGCTGCACTCCGACCTGGCTGATCAGCTTGGCGAACGCGGTGTTCGGGGAGGTGGCCAGCGCGTCGGTGACGCTCATCTGTCCGCGGTAGTTGCCCGCGTTCTGTACACACCAGGTGGCGGCCGGGCAGCCCTTGGCGCCACCGCTGCCCAGCCCCTTGGCTTCGAAGCGTGCGGGGGCGTCGAGGGTGGCGCTGATGCCCATGCCCATATCGAGGGCGGCGGCGGTGGTGAACACCTTGAAGATCGAGCCCGCACCGTCGCCGACGAGCGAGAAGGGTTGGGGCTGCATGGTTTCGCCGGCCTCGGTGTTCAGGCCGTAGGTGCGGTTACTGGCCATCGCCAGCACGGGGTGGGCGGTCTTGCCGGGTCTGATCACGCTCATCACGCTGGCGACACCGGTGAGATCGGGCGCTGCGATACCGTCGACCGCCGATTTCACGTTGGCCTGCACGTCGGGATCCAGCGTGGTGCGGATCAGGTAGCCACCCTTGGCCACCTGCTCCTTGCTGATACCGGCTCGTGCCAGATAGTCCAGGACGTAGTCGCAGAAGAACGCGCGGTCCCCGGCGGCGATACACCCGCGGGGCAGCTCGTTGGGCTGCGGCAGAATGCCCAGCGGCTGCTGCTTGGCCGCCCGCAGCGCCTCGGCCTCCTGGGGGATGTTGTCGATCATGGTGTCCAGCACGAGATTTCGCCGGGCCAGCGCGCCGTCGGGGTTGGTGTACGGGTTCAGCGCGCTGGTCGACTGGACCATGCCGGCCAGCAGGGCGGCCTGCTGCCAGTTCAGCTCCGAGGCGTTGATGCCGAAATAGGTCTGGGCCGCGTCCTGGATTCCGAAGGCGCCGTTACCGAATGACACCAGGTTGAGATAGCGGGTCAGGATCTCCGGTTTGGTGAACGTCTTGTCCAAGGTCAACGCCATCCGGATCTCGCGCAGCTTGCGAGCCGGCGTGGTCTCGATCGCGGCGCGCTTCTCGGCGTCGGTCTGGGCGATCACCAGAAGCTGGTAGTTCTTCACGTACTGCTGTTCGAGCGTGGAACCGCCGCGGGTGTCCATATCGCCGGAGGCGTACCCGGCAAGCCCGGTGAGCGTGCCCTTCCAGTCCACACCGTTGTGTTCGGCGAACCGCTTGTCCTCGATGGAGACGATCGCCAGCTTCATGGTGTTGGCGATCTGCTCGCTGGGCACCTCGAACCGGCGCTGGCTGTACAGCCATGCGATGGGGTTGCCGCGGGCGTCGGTCATCGTCGAGACCGCGGGGACCTCACCCTCGACCAGCTGCGCCGATCCGTTGGCGACGACATCGGACGCGCGGTTGGACATCAGGCCGAAGCCGCCCACCACGGGAAACATCAAACCGGCGACGATCACACTGGCCAACAAGCAGCACCATGCGAGCTTGATGAGCGTCACCGCAACGGGTGGGCGCACGGTGTGCTGCTCTGCCATGGGTAACAGACTAACCAGACGTTTCTGAGGTGGCCTGCGAGCGGTGCGTTTGTACGTGGGACGGCCCGACTGCACGCCCGTCCCAAAAAATCGTGATCTGACTGTTGCGTAAAACCCCTCTGACCACCTAGCTTGGACACACAATGCGATTCAGGTAACACTATTGGACGCAATGTGGCGTAGATCGCACCCGCGGTCTGGTCCGTCGAAGCGAAAGGGTTGCTGGTGTCAGTTTCGTCGACTGCAATACGCAAATCAGGCATGGGCCAGCAACCCGACGTTGCCGCGCCCTGCGCAGAGGCCGAAGCACGCATCGCGTGGGTCTCCCAGGCTCGCTGCCGGCAGGCCGATCCGGATGAACTGTTCGTCCGCGGAGCGGCCCAACGCAAGGCCGCCGTGATCTGCAGGCACTGCCCCGTCATCGCCGAATGTGGCGCGGACGCCCTGGACAACCGCGTCGAGTTCGGCGTGTGGGGCGGGATGACCGAGCGCCAGCGCCGCGCCTTGCTCAAACAGCACCCCGAGGTGGTGTCCTGGGCCGAGTTCTTCGCCGCCCAACGCAAGCACCGCAGCGCCGTCTAGACCTTCTGTTCCAGCACCGTGTACCTCACGATTCGTGGGGTACACGCCTTTTCTCAGGCGGTTTCGGCGACACCCGTGAGCTGATCGCCTATCGCCCGCAGCGCCTCCAGGTCGGACACGTCGAACGGCAGCGAAGGCACCCCCACGATGGCGACATGCGGGTTGGCGCCGGTGAACCGGCCCAGTAGCCGCACCTCGCGCTTGGCGGTCGCCGCGCGGGCCGCGTGAATCCTCAGCACCGCCGAGGTCAATCCGCCGGGCTCCTGCGCGTCTAGCTCGTCGGCGGCGGCAGCAGCCATCTCCCCGGCCAGGTTGCTCAAGGTCGGATGGGTCCGGTTCAAGATCAGACCGGCCAGCGGCATGCGTTCCTGGGAGAGCCGGTCGACGAAGAACGAGGCCTCACGCAGCGCGTCCGGTTCGGCCGCCGACACCACGACGAATTGGGTACCCCGGCGCTTGAGCAGTTCGTAGGTCTTGTCGGCCTTCTGCCGGAACCCGTCGAAGGTGGCGTCCAGGGCCTGGACGAAACTGGCCGCATCGGCGAGCATCTGCGAGCCGAGCACGGTGGACAGCGCCTTCATCGCCAGGCCGACGGCGCCGGTGACGAGCTTGCCGATACCGCGGCCCGGGGCCAGCAGCAACCGCCAGAGCCGGCTGTCCATGAAGCTGCCGAGGCGTTTGGGGGCGTCCAGGAAGTCCAGGGCGTTCCGCGACGGCGGGGTGTCGACCACGATGAGGTCCCACTTGTCCTCGGCCAGCAGTTGGCCGAGTTTCTCCATGGCCATGTACTCCTGCGTGCCGGCCAGTGATGTCGCGACGGTTTGGTAGAACTGGTTCTCCAGGATCGCCTCCGCGCGGGTGGCGTCGGAGGAGTACTGCAGCACCATCTCGTCGAAGGTGCGGCGCATATCGAGCATCATGGCGTGCAGCTCACCGGTGACCTCGGGCGCCAGCGGCACCCGCTGCGGGGTGTTGCCCAGGCTTTCGATGCCGAGTGCCTGCGCCAGGCGCTTGGCCGGGTCGATGGTCAGCACCACGACGGTGCGGCCGTATTCGGCGGCGCGCAGCGCCATCGCCGCGGCGGTGGTCGTCTTGCCGACACCGCCTGCGCCACAACACACGACGACGCGATTGGACTTGTCGGTCAGGATCGCGCCCAGATCGAGCGCGGGAGGCGTGGTGCTCATGGGTGCTATCTCACTCCCTGCTGGGCGAGCGCCTCGGCCAGCTCGTACAGACTGCCCAAGTCGACGCCGTCGGCGATGGCGGGCAGGTCCAGGCGGGCCACGTCGAGTTCCGCCAGTTGCTCGGCGCTTTCCGCGCGGGCAGCGATCCGGGTGGCATGCTGGATGGATTCGGTGAGTAGACCCGCGAAGTCATTGTCCGACAAGGTGATTCCAACCTTGGCGAGGCCGGCATGGACCGCGTCGGCGTCGATGTCGCCCTCGGCGGCCTTGCTCAGCGCGTCGGCGGGCAGATAGGTCGGGATGTTGCGGTTGACGATGACGCTGCCGATCGGCAGGTCCAGGGCCCGCAGCTCGTCGATCGCCTCCAGGGTCTCCTGGATGGGCAGCGCCTCCAGCAGCGTCACCAGATGGATGGCGGTCAGCTGCGAGTGCAGGATCTTCACCACGCCGTCGGCCTGCGAGTGCACCGGCCCGCCCTTGGCGAGCTCCGAGACCGCCTTGGTGACATCCAGGAACCGGGCGATCCGGCCGGTCGGCGGCGCGTCGACGACGATCGCGTCGTAGCTGTCCGACTTCCCTTTTTCGTTGCGCACCACGATCTCTTTGATCTTGCCGGTGAGCAGCACATCGCGAAGCCCGGGCGCAATGGTGGTGGCGAACTCGACGGCGCCGATCCGGCGCATCGCCCTGCCCGCGATGCCCAGGTTGTAGAACATGTCGAGGTATTCCAGGAACGCGGCCTCGGTGTCGATGGCCAGCGCGTTGACCTGGCCGCCCCCGTCGGCGGTCGCGATCTTCACCTCTTTGTAGGGCAGCGGCGGCACATCGAAGAGCTGGGCGATGCCCTGGCGTCCCTCGACCTCCACCAGCAGCACCTTGCGGCCACCCGTCGCCAAGGCCAATGCGAGCGCGGCAGCGATCGTCGACTTACCGGTACCGCCTTTGCCCGATACGAAGTGCAGGCGGGCCTCGGTCAGGCGCGTCGGCCAGCCGACCGGGTTGGGTGCAGGGTCCACCAGTGCATGCTAGCTGTGAACATCCGTGCTCCGGATAAGCTCTCCAGCATGAGCGAACCGACCCGGTGGGAGTACGCCACCGTCCCGTTGCTGACACACGCCACCAAGCAGATCCTCGATCAGTGGGGTGCCGACGGGTGGGAACTGGTGTCGGTGCTGACCGGCCCCACCGGTGAACAGCACGTCGCCTACCTCAAGCGGCCCAAGTGAGCCATCTGCAGAGGCTGACCGAACTGGGCATCGAGCTGCCGCCGGTGGTCGCCCCGCTGGCGGCCTACGTGCCCGCAACCCGCACCGGGAACCTCGTCTACACCGCCGGGCAGTTGCCGATCGCCGATGGTGAACTACTGGCCACCGGCAAGGTCGGCGCCGAGGTCACCCCGGAGCAGGCCAAGGAGCTGGCCCGGATCAGCGGCCTCAACGCCTTGGCCGCGGTGCACGCACTCGTCGGTATCGACGCGGTGGTGAAAGTGGTCAAGGTGGTCGGATTCGTGGCTTCCGCACCGGGTTTCGCGGGTCAGCCGGGCGTCATCAACGGGGCCTCGGAACTGTTCGGCGAGGTGTTCGGCGATGCCGGCGTGCACGCCCGCTCCGCGGTCGGGGTGTCCGAGCTGCCGCGCAATGCACCGGTCGAGGTGGAGATTATCGTCGAGATCGCGTGAGCGATCGAGCATGAGACAGAGATCGCGTGAGCGATCGAGCATGAGACAGAGATCGCGTGAGCGATCGAGCATGAGACGGGGGTTGTCATCATTCATCCGGCGTACGGCGTGCTGCGGCCGGTGACCGAACTGGCCTCGGTGCTGCTGTGCGACAACCCGGGCATCATGACGCTCGACGGCACCAACACCTGGGTGCTGCGCGGCCCGGGCAGTGCCGAGATGGTGATCGTCGATCCCGGCCCCGACGATGCCGAGCACATCGGCCGGCTGGCCGACCTCGGGCCGATCCCGTTGGTGTTGATCAGTCACAAACACGAGGACCACACCGAGGGTATCGACGCCATCGTCGAGCGCACCGGCGCCGTGGTGCGCTCCGTCGGCAGCGGTTTCCAGCGCGGCCTGGGCGGCCCACTCACCGACGGTGAGGAGATCGATGCCGCCGGGGTCCGGATCAAGGTGATGGCAACGCCGGGGCACACCGCGGACTCGCTGTCGTTCCTCGTCGGTACCCGGGGCGAGCGCAGCGGCGGGGGATTCGATGCCGTGCTGACCGCCGACACGGTGTTGGGCCGCGGCACCACCGTCATCGACACCGAAGACGGCAGCCTCGCCGACTATCTGGAATCACTGCGCCGGCTGCACGGCCTGGGCCGGCGCCGGGTGCTGCCCGGCCACGGTCCCGAGCTCGATGATCTCGAGGCGGTCAGTGCGGCGTACCTCGTGCACCGCGAGGACCGGCTGAACCAGGTCCGCGCGGCACTGCGGATCCTCGGCGAGGACGCCTCCGCACGTCAGATCGTCGAACACGTCTACACCGATGTCGACCAGAAGCTGTGGGACGCAGCCGAGAAATCAACCCAGGCGCAGCTGGACTACCTGCGAGGCTGACGCTCGCCGGCCCGGGGGCGCGCTACCGCGCTCGGCGCGCCAGCCGTTCGGAGTCGCTGATCAGCACGCTCTTGCCCTCCAGGCGGATCCAGCCCCGATGGGCGAAATCGGCGAGCGCCTTGTTGACCGTCTCGCGGGAGGCGCCGACCAGCTGGGCGATCTCCTCCTGGGTCAGGTCGTGTGTGACGCGCAGCGCGCCACCCTCCTGGGTGCCGAAACGCTGGGCCAGCTGCAACAGCTGCTTGGCCACGCGGCCCGGCACGTCGGTGAAGATCAGATCGGCGAGGTTGTTGTTGGTGCGACGCAGACGGCGGGCCAGCACACGCAGCAGCTGCTCGGCGATCTCGGGACGGTCGGCGATCCAGGCACGGAGCGCCTCGCGGTCCATCGACACCGCGCGCACCTCGGTGATGGTCGTGGCGCTGGAGGTACGCGGACCGGGGTCGAAGATCGAGAGCTCACCGAACATGTCCGACGGACCCATGATGGTCAGCAGGTTCTCACGACCGTCGGGAGATCGGCGGCCGATCTTCACCTTGCCGGACGTGATGATGTACAGGCGGTCGCCGGGCTCACCCTCGGCGAACACGGTGTGTCCCCGCGGGAAGTCGACCGGCTGCAGCTGCTTGGTCAGCGCCGCCACCGCGGTGGGTTCGACTCCTTGGAAGATTCCGGCCCTGGCCAGGATCTCGTCCACGTTGCCCCTCTTAAGCTAATTGTTGATATGACACGCGCAGACCAACCGCTGGCTGGTGAGCGAATTCAGTCTAGATGCTGGCCCCGCCGACGTTGTCGGCAATGTGCCTCCAGCGCGACGTGCCAACGCTACACACGATTTGGCTGGCGAGTCGCCGGAAATTGCGGATTCAGTCCGGCCGATGCGTGGATCCGGGTCGGCAGCACCGCTGCGTGCTGCATCGCCGGTCGCGGGGCGGGTGCCCGGTCCAGCAAATTGTCCGCGGCCGCGGCGGGTTCGGTGTCGATGCGCAACCCGGCTTCCAAGCGGTCCAGACCGAAGGTTGCCAGCATCAGCAACCCCGGCACGAACGCCACCAGCAACCACGACACGAATGATGAGTAAACACGGCCAAGGTCTCAGCCAGATCACGGTTTGCCACCGGTAGGCGCAGCACTACGGACCTCGTTTCCCCGTCGCTCCGCTCGCCCAGGCCCCTTGTTGCCCGTCGCTCCGCTCGCCCAGGCCCCTTGTTGCCCGTCGCTCCGCTCGCCCCGGGGCTGCACGTCAGTACGCTGATTCGGGTGACAGTCCGCACCGGCCGGAGTAAATCGGCCACCAAATGGGATGCCGAGACCCACCTCGGCCTGGTTCGCCGGGCCCGCCGGATGAACCGCACCCTGGCGACGGCGTTCCCTCATGTCTACTGCGAACTGGATTTCACCAATCCGCTCGAACTGACGGTCGCCACCATCCTGTCGGCGCAGTGCACCGACAAAAGGGTCAACCTGACCACCCCGGCGCTGTTCGCCAAATACCGCACGGCGCTGGACTACGCCCAGGCCGACCGCACCGAACTTGAAGAGCTGATCCGCCCCACCGGCTTCTACCGCAACAAGGCCAACGCGCTGATCAGCCTCGGCCAGGAGCTGGAGGCCCGGTTCGACGGCGAGGTGCCCGGCAATCTGGCAGACCTCGTCACCCTGCCCGGGGTGGGTCGCAAGACCGCCAACGTGGTGCTGGGCAACGCCTTCGGCATTCCCGGGATCACCGTCGACACCCATTTCGGGAGACTGGTCCGCCGCTGGCGCTGGACCGCCGAGGAGGACCCGGTCAAGGTGGAGCACATCGTCGGTGAGCTCATCGAACGCCGGGAGTGGACGTTGTTGAGCCACCGCGTGATCTTTCACGGCCGTCGCGTCTGCCACGCCCGTCGCCCGGCGTGCGGGGTGTGCGTCCTGGCCAAGGACTGCCCGTCGTTCGGTACCGGCCCCACGGATCCGGTCACGGCGGCCGCGCTGGTCAAAGGCCCCGAGACCGAGCATCTGCTGGCGCTCGCCGGGCTGTGAGCAGGTCTGCGCGCTGGACCGCGGTGGTGCTGATCGTCTTCGTGGCGCTGGCCGTCGCGCTGTGGCGGGAGATCGGGACGGATCGGACCGCGGCGCCGGGCTCCACCGAGGAGGCACCCACCGCCCGCGATCACCGCGACGCGGACACCCCCGCGGCCCTGCAGGGCCCGCGGGCAGCGGCTGGGCTGCCACCGTGCCCGAGGCCCGGTCCCAACCCCCAGCCGGGATCGCCCGCCCTGCGCGGGATCACCTTGGAATGCGCCGGTGACGGCGAACTCGTCGACCTCGCGCCGGCGCTGGCCGGGCGCCCGGTGGTGCTCAACCTGTGGGCCTACTGGTGTGGTCCGTGCACCGACGAACTGCCGGCGATGGCCGAATACCAGCGCCGGATGGGAACCGAGGTGAGCGTCGTGACCGTGCACCAGGATGAGAACGAGTCGGCCGGCCTGATGCGGATGGCCGAACTCGGCGTGCACCTGCCGATGCTGCAGGACGGCCGCAGGCTGGTCGCCGCCGCGCTGAAGGTGCCCAACGTCATGCCTGCCACCGTCGTGCTGCGCGCGGACGGTAGCGTGGCCGAAATCCTGCCCCGGCCGTTCGCCCACGCCGACGACATCGCCGCGGCGGTGAATCCATCGATAGGAGTGCCGGGATGAGCACGCTCGATGCCGGCCAGAACACCGGCGTGACGCCGGCGGCCACGCCCGAGTGGCTGCGCGGGCTGGTGGACAACGTCGGCCGGGTGCCCGACGCGTATCGGAGCCGGGTCCCCGCCGACGTACTCGCCGCGATCGCGGACGCCAACACCTCGGCGACCCGCTCCGGCACCAAACGCGATGCGGCGGTGCTGGTGTTGTTCTCCGGGCCGCAGGACGCGCCGGCCGGCGGGCTGCCCGACGACGCCGACCTGCTGGTCACCGTGCGGGCGTCCACGCTGCGCAACCATTCCGGCCAGGCCGCTTTTCCGGGCGGGGCAGCCGACCCGGGGGACGGCGGCCCGGTGGGCACCGCCCTGCGCGAGGCCAGGGAGGAGACCGGCGTGGACACCGGCAGGCTGACACCGCTGGCGACGCTGGACCGGATGTTCATCCCGCCCTCGGGGTTCCACGTGGTCCCGGTGCTGGCGTACTCGCCGGACCCCGGCCCCGTCGAGGTCGTCGACCCCGCGGAGACGGCCATCGTGGCGCGGGTGCCGGTGCGCGCCTTCATCAATCCGGAGAATCGGCTGATGGTCTACCGGCAGCAGAACACCAGCCGTTTCGCCGGCCCGGCGTTCCTGCTCAACCAGATGCTGGTGTGGGGATTCACCGGCCAGGTGATCTCGGCGCTGCTGGATGTCGCGGGCTGGGCCCAGCCGTGGAACACCGGCGACGTGCGCGAACTCGACGAGGCAATGGCGCTGGTTGGGCGGGCCAGCCAGTACGGTGTAGAGCAATAATGACCTCGTCTCAATGGCTTGACCTCGTCATCCTCGCCTTCGCCGTCGTCGCTGCGCTGTCGGGTCTGCGCTCCGGTGCGCTCGGCTCGTTGCTGTCACTGGTCGGCGTCGTTCTCGGTGCCGTCGCCGGGGTACTGCTGGCCCCGCACATCGTCAGTCATATCGACGGGGCGCGCACGCGGCTGTTCGCGACGCTGTTCCTGATCCTGGCGCTGGTGGTGATCGGTGAGATCGCCGGGGTGGTGCTCGGCCGCGCGGTGCGCGGCGCCATCCGCAACCGACTGCTGCGCGGTGTCGATTCGCTCGTCGGTGCGGGTCTGCAGCTGGTCGCGGTGCTGTTGGCCGCCTGGCTGCTGGCCGCCCCGCTGACCTCGTCGAGCCAGCCCGGTCTGAGCGCGGCGGTCCGCGGCTCGCGGGTGCTCACGGAGGTGAACGCGCTCGCGCCGGAGTGGATGCGCAAGGTGCCGACCCGGCTGGCCGGCTTGCTGGACACCTCCGGTCTGCCCGATCTGCTGCCGCCCTTCGGGCGCACCCCGATCGTCGCGGTGGACGCACCGGACGGCGCCTTGGTCGACACCCCCAACGTCGCTGCCGCGCGCGCCAGCGTGGTCAAGATCCGCGGCGTCGCACCCAGCTGCCAGAAGGTGCTGGAGGGCAGCGGTTTCGTCATCGCCCCGAACCGGGTGATGTCCAACGCGCACGTGGTGGCCGGTGCCGAGACCGTCACCGTCGAGGTGGACGGCAAGTCCTATGACGCCACCGTCGTCTCCTACGACCCCGACGAGGACATCTCGATTCTCGCGGTGCCGGATCTGCCCGCGCCGCCGCTGCTGTTCCACGACGCCGAGGCCAAACCGGCGACCGACGCCGTCGTGATGGGATATCCCGGTGGCGGCGAATTCACGGCGACCCCGGCGCGTATCCGCGAGACCATCGAGCTCAACGGGCCCGACATCTACCACACCACCACGGTGAACCGGACCGTCTACACGATCAGAGGGACCGTCAAACAAGGCAATTCGGGCGGCCCGATGATCGACACCGACGGCAAGGTGCTCGGGGTCGTGTTCGGCGCGGCCGTCGACGATGCCGATACCGGATTCGTGCTCACCGCCGAGGAAGTGCTGCAGCAGCGCCTCAAGGTCGGTAACACCGCGCCGGTGCCGACCGGACGGTGTATCTCTTAACGGCGGGCAATCTCTTAGCGCGGATACACCTGAGCCAGGAATCGCGTCAGCTGCGCGTTGACGGCCTCCGGAGACTCCTCGTGGGCGAAGTGCCCGGCGCCGTCGATGGAGACGAAATGCCCGTGCGGCGCGAACTGCCGAGTGCGGTGCACCGGATCGGTGAGCACATAGGGATCGGCGTCACCGCGCAGGTGCAGGACGGGAATGGCCAGCGGCCGTTTCATCGACCGCATGAACCGGCGGCCCTCGGCGCGTAACTGGCTGCGGACCGCCCAGCGCTGATACTCCAGTGCGCAGTGGGCGGCCCCGTGAATCCGGGCGGCCGTGCGCACATGCGCGATGGTCTCGGCGAAGTCCTCGGAGACCTGCCATTTCGCGCTCGACCGGGCGCGGACCAGGTGTTCCAGCTCGGCCGCGCCGTTGCGGGTGAGCTCGCGTTCGGGCCAGAACGGCACCTGGTAGCGCAACATCGACGGCAGCAGCGCCCTGCCCTGGTCGCGCCGGGTCAGGGCGGAGGCCCGCAATGCCACCGGATGCGGTGAGCTGACCAGTCCGATGGCCGTCACCGCGCGCGGGTGCAGCACCGAGGTGGCCCAGCACACCAGACCCCCGTCGGCATGTCCGATCAGCGTCGCGCTGCGATGCCCCAGCGCGCGCACCAGGCCGGCCGTGTCACCGGCCAGGGTCCAGCCGTCGTACCCGCGCGGGGGTTTGTCGCTGCCGCCGTAGCCGCGCAGATCGACCGCCACCACCCGCGCGCTGGTTCCGGCGGGCAGGCCCCGCAGTTGGTGACGCCACGACCACCAGAACGAACCGAAGCCGTGCAACAGGATGACCAGCGGGCGGTCAGGATTGTCGGCCTGGTCGTCCTGTGAACGCTCGGCCTCCACCACATGGAAGCGGATGCCGTTCGCGTGGACCTGAAGATGACGCCACGGGCCGTCGATGTAGACCACCGACGGATCGGGCGGGTGCATTTACCAGCCCGACGGGTCGGTCGGAGTCGGGCGCGCCACGTCGGGGGTCTTGTCGTGGCCCGGGGTCAGCGCGGCCGGGATCTCCCTGACGGTTTCGATGGTCTGTTGGGGCCCACGGATCCGGCGCACTTTCAGGTAGCCGAACAACGCCAGCGCACCGGTCGTCAGCACCATGAGCACGAAGACGATCAGGAAGGCGACCCACCGCCAGATCCATTCGTCGAGCAGCTCGGCCAGGAAGAAGAAAAAGAAGAACGTCGAGTAGAACAGCACCACCAACGCGGCGATGAAGAAGATGCTGCCGGTGAGGCCCTTCTTCACGTCGCGGGTGATCTCGGCCTTGGCCAGTTCCACCTCGGCGCGGACCAGGGTCGACACCTGTGCGGTGGCGTCCTTGACCAGGTCGCCGATCGACGGGTCGACCTTCGGGGCATGCGGGTCAACGAGGGGGATGGATGCGACCGTCGTCGGCACGCCGTTCTTGCTTTGCCCTGTCGTCATGGGGCTATGGTGCCATGTCGCGTCACATCCATCGATCCAGCCCGACGATAGAATGGGTGCCGGTCGTCGGGGCCATGTCGAATTGAGGATGCTTGTGAGACACCGCTGGCATGCGGCGGTTGCGGCGGCTGTGACAGCCCTTGCGACGATCGTGACCGCACCGATGGCCCACGCCGCCGGCCCGGTCGATCTGGGCGGCGGGTCCGGCATCGTGATCGAGGGGGACACCTTCTGCACGCTGACCGCAATCGGTAACGACGCCTCCGGCAAGCTCATCGGATTCACCTCCGCGCACTGCGGCGGGCCCGGTGCGAAGGTCGGCTCGGAAGCCGTGCCCGATGCCGGGGTGCTGGGCACCATGGTCGCGGGCAACGACGGACTGGATTACGCGGTGATCGAGTTCGACCCGCAGAAGGTGCGTCCCGTCGACACCGTCAACGGATTCCGCATCGACGGTATCGGGCCCGATCCGGGGTTCGGTGACGTCGCGTGCAAGCTCGGGCGCACCACCGGCTACTCCTGCGGGGTCACCTGGGGCCCGGGCAAGGATCCGGGCACCATCCTCAACCAGGTGTGCGGACAACCCGGCGACTCCGGCGCACCCGTCACCGTGAACAACCGGCTGGTCGGCATGATCCACGGTGCCTTCACCGAGGACCTGCCGACCTGCATCGTGAAATACGTGCCCTTGCACACCCCGGCGGTGACCGTGTCGATGAACGCCGTGCTGGGTGACATCGCGGCCAAGAACCGCCCGGGGACGGGATTCGTTCCCGTCCCCTGAGTCGATTCCCCGTCGGTTACTTGCTCGCGCGGATGGCCTCGAAGACGCTGGGGTCCACCAGGGTTGAGGTGTCGCCGAGCTCGCGGCCCTCGGCCACGTCGCGCAGCAGCCGTCGCATGATTTTGCCGCTTCGGGTCTTGGGGAGCTCGGGCACGACGTGGATCTCGCGCGGTTTGGCGATCGGTGAGATCTCGATGGCCACCTGGGCGCGCAGTTCCTCGACCATGCCCTCGGTGCCGCCGTGTGCGCTGGCCTTGAGGATGACGAAAGCGCAGATCGCCTGGCCGGTGGTGTCATCGGAGGCCCCGACGACGGCGGCCTCGGCCACTCCGGAGTGCCCGACGAGTGCGGATTCGACCTCGGCGGTGGAGATCCGGTGTCCGGAAATGTTCATCACATCGTCGATGCGGCCCAGCACCCAGATGTTGCCGTCCGAGTCGTAACGCGCGCCGTCACCGGCGAAATACCAGCCCTGCTCGGCGAACCGGGACCAGTAGGTGTCCTTGAAGCGCTCCGGGTCACCCCAGATCCCGCGCAGCATCGCCGGCCACGGTTGATCGAGCACCAGGTAGCCGGTGACGTGCTCGGCTTCGTCGGCGCCGGGCACCAGTTCGTTGCCGTCATCGTCGACGATCTTGGCCGAGATACCGGGCAGCGGGGTCATCGCCGAGCCGGGTTTGGTGGCCGTCACACCGGGCAGCGGGGAGATCATGATCGCGCCGGTCTCGGTCTGCCACCAGGTGTCCACGATGGGGGCCTTACCCGCGCCGATGTACTCGCGGTACCAGCGCCAGGCCTCGGGGTTGATCGGCTCACCGACCGAGCCGAGCAGCCGCAGGCTGGACAGATCGTGGGCGGCGGGGATCTGGTGGCCCAGCTTCATGAAGGTGCGGATGAGCGTCGGCGCCGTGTAATAGATGGTGACACCGTATTTTTCGATGATCTCGAAATGCCGGTGCTCGGTCGGCGAGGTCGGTGTGCCCTCGTAGACCACCTGGGTGGCGCCATTGGCCAGCGGGCCGTAGGTGATGTAGGTGTGCCCGGTGACCCAGCCGATATCGGCGGTGCACCAGTACACGTCGGACTCGGGTTTGAGGTCGAACACGACTGAGTGGGTGTAGGCCGCCTGGGTGAGGTAACCACCCGAGGTGTG
The DNA here is from genome assembly GCF_051188035.1 of Mycolicibacterium sp. Y3. Taxonomy (NCBI): domain Bacteria; kingdom Bacillati; phylum Actinomycetota; class Actinomycetes; order Mycobacteriales; family Mycobacteriaceae; genus Mycobacterium; species Mycolicibacterium sp. Y3. The sequence goes on from NZ_JAVQLT010000001.1 coordinate 883,882, forward strand.
CACGATGCCCTTGGGCTTGCCGGTGGTCCCGGAGGTGTACAGCAGAAACAGCGGCTGCTCGGAGTCGAAGGCTTCCGGGGCGTGCTCCGGTGAGGCCGGCTCGACGGTGTCGTGCCACCACCGGTCGCGGCCGTCGGTCCAGTTCACCTCTATCCCGGTGCGGCGCACCACCAGCACGTGCTGCACCGACGGCTGATCCGCCACTGCTTCGTCGACGGCATCCTTGAGCGAAGCCGCCTTGCCGCGGCGGTACTGCCCGTCGGTGGTGATCACCAGCTTGGCCGCGGCGTCCTCGATCCGGGCCGCCAGGGCGGTCGCCGAGAACCCGGCGAAAACCACGCTGTGCATCGCGCCCAACCGCGCACACGCCAGCATCGCCACGATCGCCTCGGGCACCATCGGCATATAGATGGCGACCCGGTCCCCGGCCACCACCCCCAACTCGGTCAGCGCGTTGGCCGCCTTGCAGACGTCATCCTTGAGCTGGGCGTACGTGATATCGCGGGAATCGCCGACGGGCTCACCCTCCCAGTGGATCGCCACCCGATCACCGTTGCCGGCTTCGACGTGGCGGTCCACACAGTTGTAGGCGACGTTGAGCTTGCCGCCGACGAACCACTTCGCGAACGGCGCCTGCGACCAGTCCAGCACCTCGGTGAACGGCGTTGCCCAACTCAACCGGTTGGCCTGGGTGGCCCAGAACCCCAACCGGTCGGCCGCGGCGTCGTCGTACAACTGACCCGTGGCATTGGCATTCGCCACGAAATCGGCGGGCGGCGGGTAGACGGACGGAACGTCGGCATGCGTCAGCGGCGGTGTGGTCATGGGTGTGAGCGTAGTCACCGAACGTTGCACAAGTGTTGGAGCGTCACAGCGTGCTGCGGGCGGCGGGGCCGCTGCGATGAACGGTCGGGGAATCGGCGCCCAACGGTCGGCTAGCGTGCTCGTTGTGACCGACCCACTTGCACCACTGGCCGACCTCGAAGGGGTGACGGCTGCCGGCGAAGAGGCCCGGGAGGCGCTGGGCCGGGCGCACCGGCACCGAACCAACCTGCGGGGCTGGCCGGCGACCGCGGCCGAGGCGTCATTGCGGGCGGCGCGGGCCTCGTCGGTGCTCGACGGCGGAGCGCTGAGCCTGAACGAGTCGGGTGACCCCGATGCGGTGCTCGCGGGTGCGCTGCGGGTGGCCGAAGTCCTGGAAGGCGGAGCCGGCGCGCTGATCGGGGTGTGGAAACGGGCCCCGTTGCAGGCGCTGGCCCGGCTGCACGCCCTGGCGGCCGCGGATCTGGTCGGGGATGACCAACTCGGCCGCCCGCGGCCGGACCCCGAGGTGGGCCCGCGCCTGGAGTTGCTCGCCGATCTGGTGACGGGCGGCACCAAGGTTCCGGCGTTCGTGCTGGCGGCGGTGGCGCACGGGGAGCTGCTGACCCTGGCGCCGTTCGGGGTGGCCGACGGCGTGGTGGCGCGAGCGGTGTCGCGGTTGATCACCATGGCCAGCGGGCTGGATCCGCACGGACTGGGCGTGCCGGAGATGTTCTGGATGAAACAGTCCGGTAATTACCGCGCGGCCGCGCGCGGATTCGCCTCGGGAACGCCGAACGGGCTGGGCGCCTGGCTGGTGCTGAGCAGTCAGGCACTGCATTCCGGTGCGCGAGAAGCACTTTCGATCGCCGAGGCGGCGAAGAAGTAGGGGCATACGAAGCGGGCGACGTTCCGGTATCGGACCTGCATCCGATTCGGCTCGCCGCCCGCTAGCACGGACTCCGGTTACCAAGCGTGCTCTGGTGGCTGCGTGGGTGGCCTCGGCGTTCTTCCGTTGCGCTCTGTCTGCGATCCCACCCAAGGGATCGTCGATGCCAGCCGCTTTCGCAATTCCGCAGGCCCGCAACACTTTTACCTCTATCGCGGTATGTGCTCCGCGTGGGTGCCGGGATCCGTGCTGGGAAGTTCGGTTCGGGAGATCACACCTTCTCTTCCGGTGTGGCCTTGGCCTTACCGCTCTTCCGTGACTCCTTTGTACTCCGTGACCGCGATCACATCAAGGGTCAATTGATGCCGATTCCGGATCGTTACGCGGCTCGGTGTCCCTACGACCGGGTGTCGTACTACCTGCTTTGAAATACGAACCGGCGCAACAACGAATACGTAAGCGCCCCGCCTGCCAGGGCGCTGAGGCTCACCGCGAACGTCGTCGCGACGGCCGCACCGGACGGGGCGGGCAGTCGGTCTCGCAGGGATACCGGCCGGCTGAAGGTCAGGACGGGCCAGTCCCGCGAGGTCGCCTCCTTGCGCAATGCGCGGTCGGGATTGACCACCGTGGGATGGCCGACCGCTTCCAGCATCGGCAGGTCGGTGACCGAATCGGAGTACGCGTAGCAGTGCTCGAGTGCGTACCCCTCGCTCGCGGCGAGCTCCCGGATCGCGTCGACTTTGCCCTCGCCGTAGCAGTAGAACGCGACCTCGCCGGTGTACTTGCCGTCCTCGACGACCATCCGGGTGGCCATGGCATGAGTGGCGCCCAGGGCGCGCGCGATCGGCGCGACGATCTCCTCGCCCGAGGCGGAGACCACGACGACGTCACGTCCGCACAATTTGTGGTCGGCGATCAGGTTCGCGGCTTCGTCGAATACCAGCGGATCGACGATCTCGTGCAGGGTCTCCCCGACCACCGAGCGCACTTGCTCGACATCCCAGCCGGCGCACATTTCGGTCAGGTACGTGCGCATCCGATCCATCTGCTCGTGGTCGGCACCCGACATCAGGAAGAGGAACTGCGCATAGGTGGACTTGAGGACCGCGCGGCGGTTCAGTAGTCCTTGATCGAAGAATGGTTTGCTGAACGCCAGCGTGCTGGACTTTGCTATCACGGTCTTGTCGAGATCGAAGAATGCCGCCGTGCGGACAGGTTGCCCGGATTCGGCGCGGCCATCTGCGGCGGCGGGTGCGTCAGGGGTCCCGTCGGATACCGTCACGACGCCCAGCATAGGCCCGTGCCAGGGGAGGCTTCTCCCATAGCTGGGAAAGTGGCAGCTCACACGCGGTATCGCTAACCGCTGGTTTTTCCGTTCCCGGACGCATTCTCTGGCAAGCGCAACTTGCGCCGCGTGACACGCTCGTGTGTATAGTGAGCATTACCCGGCTTATGTCGGGTGTGGATCAGCCCGACCCCCCGGGGCTGATACACGACGACCTCCGCCTCCTCCCCCCCTGGCGGGGGTCGTCCCTTTTCTGGGGGTTTTTCTTTCGGCCCGCAGGGGCAATCTCATCCTCCCGGCGTTGCGGAATGTCATTCTCAGTGTCGAGTTCCGGCCGGATTCATCCACAGTTGCCGATTCATCCACAGATGTTCAACCGCCCTCTGGCGTGTGGTCGCCGGCTGTTCGCACAGTGGGTGGGTGACCATTTCCGGGACGGCTTCGGTGCTGGCGATGCTCGGTGACGGGCCGATGCGCGATGACGTCGACCGGGTGGCCGCCGCGGCCGGTGTTCGGGTGGTGCATGCCGGTGAACCGTCCAGTCGAGCGGTGTGGGCCGGTGCGCCGGTGGTGCTCGTCGACCGCGTTGCCGCCCAGCGGTGCGTGGCGCACGGACTGCCGCGCCGCGACCGGGTGCTGCTGCTGTCGCCCGCCTTGACCAGTGAGGACTGGGAATCCGCGGTCGCTGTGGGTGCGGAACGGGTGCTGCACCTGCCTGGACAGGACGGGGAGCTGGTGGCCATGTTGTCGGCGGCTCCGGACGGCCGCGGTGCGGGTCCGCGGCGTGGTCCGGCGGTGGCGGTGCTGGGCGGAACCGGTGGCGCGGGTGCCTCGCTGCTGGCGGTCGCCATCGCGCAGGCTGCGGCCGAGTCGCTGCTGATCGACGCCGACCCGTGGGGCGGCGGCCTGGATCTGGCGTTGGGTAACGAGGGTGAGCCGGGGCTGCGCTGGCCCGATCTCCGTCTGAGCGAGGGCCGGCTCGGCTATGACGCCCTGCGCGACGTGCTGCCGACCCACCGCGGGGTCACCGTGCTGTCGGGCGGGCGGATGGGTACCGAGATCAGGCCCGGCCCGCTCGCGGCGGTCATCGATGCGGGCCGGCGCGCCGGGGTGACCGTGGTGTGCGACGTGCCCCGGCAGCCGGGCCCGGCCACCGAAACCGCGATGCGTGCCGCCGACCTGGTCGTCCTGATCACCCCGGCCGACGTGCGATCCACGGCCGCGGCCGCCGTGACGGGTGGGTGGGCAGGTGCCATCAATCCCAATGTCGGCCTGGTGGTTCGCGGCCCGGCTCCGGGCGGACTGCGGGCCGACGATGTGGCGCGGACGGTGGGCCTGCCGCTGCTGGTGTCGATGCGCCCGCAGCCGGGCCTGGACGGCGCGATGGAGCGCGGTGGACTGCGGGTCCGGGCCCGATCGCCGCTGGCGGCAGCGGCCGGCCGGATTCTCGCCCTCCTGCGGCAGCAGCCGGTGGCGGTGCCGGGATGACGGCGTCGTTGATCGAGCGGGTCCGCGAAAGGCTGGCCGTCGAGGATATTCCGTTGCGGCCGGCGGTCGTCGCCGCCGCCATCCGCGCTGAATCGGGCGGTCTGCTCGGCGACACCGATGTGCTTGCCACCATGCGGGTGCTGCAGACCGAACTGACGGGCGCGGGCCTCCTGGACCCGCTGCTGCGCCTGCCCGGTACCACCGATGTCCTCGTCACCGCACCGGATGCGGTCTGGGTGGATGGCGGAAACGGGTTGTACCGCAGCGAAATACGCTTCGCCGACGAAGAAGCGGTGCGGCGGCTCGCACAGCGGCTGGCCCTCGCTGCGGGTCGCCGGCTCGATGAGAACCAGCCGTGGGTGGACGGCCAGCTGACGTGTCTGGGGTCCGACCCGGTGCGGTTGCACGCGGTGCTCCCACCGGTCGCCGCCGGCGGGACGTGTCTTTCGCTGCGCGTGCTGCGCCCGGTCGACCAGGACCTCGATGCGCTGATCGCCACCGGGGCCATCGCCGAACCCGCGGCCCGGTTGCTCGACCAGATCCTGCGGGCGCGCCTGGCCTTTCTGATCTCCGGCGGCACGGGTGCGGGGAAAACCACGCTGTTGGCGGCGCTGCTGGGTGCGGTCCACGCGGGGGAGCGGATCGTCTGTGTCGAGGACGCCGCGGAGCTCGCGCCCCGGCACCCGCATCTGGTCAAGCTGGTGGCCCGGGGCGCCAACGTCGAAGGTGTGGGCGTGGTGACGGTGCGCGACCTGGTCCGGCAGGCCCTGCGGATGCGTCCCGACCGGATCGTGGTCGGTGAGGTGCGCGGGGACGAGGTCGTCGATCTGCTGGCCGCGCTCAACACCGGTCATGACGGGGGAGCGGGCACGGTGCACGCCAACAGCCCCGCGGAGGTGCCGGCCCGGCTGGAAGCACTGGCAGGTTCGGGCGGGCTGAGTCGCGCGGCGCTGCACAGCCAGCTCGCGGCCGCGGTCCAGGTGGTGCTGCACGTGCGCCGAGACGCGACCGCCGGCCGCAGGCTCGTCGAGATCGCGGTGCTGGAGCGCGGCACCGACGGATGTGTGCGTGCCGCGACGGTATGGCATGCGGACGACGGATTCGGTGCCGGTGCACCGGTCTTGGACAAGGTCATCGCCGACAGGAGCGGCCGATGATCACCGCCGCGCTGCTGCTGGCCGCCGCCCTGCTCATCACGCCACCGGTGGCACGGATGCGGCTGGGCGTGGCGGGACGCCGGATCGCCGGCCACCTCCCGCCGTGGGCGGGTGTGGTGGCGGGTGTCGCGGTGGCTGCGCTTGTGCTGCCACTGGGGACCGTGGTGGCCGGCGGGCTGATCGGCGCGACGGTGCTCGCGCGTCGTCATCAGGCCCGTCGCCGCACCCGAATGCGGTCGGAAGCGGCGGCATTGCGCGACGCCCTCGACGTCTTGGTGGGTGAGTTGCGGGTGGGCGTGCACCCCGTGGTGGCCTTCGGCGTCGCCGCCGGGGAAGTCGACGGACCGGTGGCGCAGGCGTTGCGTGGTGTGGCGGCCCGCGGGCAGCTCGGCGCCGACGTGGCCGCCGGACTGCGGGTGGCCGGCGGGACATCTGCGCTGCCCGCACACTGGGAACGCCTGGCGGCGTGCTGGCAACTCGCGCAGACCCATGGCCTGGCCATCGCCACGCTGATGCGGGCCGCCCAGCGCGACATCGTCGAGCGCGAACGATTCTCGGCCAAACTCGATGCCGGCCTGGCCGGTGCGCGCGCCACGGCCACGATTCTGGCGGCGCTGCCGGTGCTCGGTATCGCGCTCGGCCAGCTCATCGGTGCCGACTCGCTGCAGTTCCTGGTTTCGGGCGGAACCGGTGGCTGGTTGCTGGTCATCGGCGTGGCCCTGTGCTGCCTGGGGTTGTGGTGGTCGGACCGGATCGCCTCGGGAGCCCTGGAATGACCTGGTCCGCTTTGCTTCTGGCTGCCGCGCTGCTCATCGGTACCGGACCCGTCCGGTCCGGGATCCGGCCCGCGGAGCCGACACCGGTACGTCCGGCCTCGGATCCGCTGGCCGCGGCCTCGTGTTTCGACATCCTGTCCGCGTGTCTGGGCGCGGGCATGGCCACCCCGGCCGCGGCCGCGGCGGCAGCCGCCCTGGCTCCTGCGGAGCTCGCCGAACGGCTCACCCGCGCAGCACGGTTGCTCGCGCTGGGCGCGGATCCGGGCAGCGCCTGGGCGCAGGCCGAGTCCGCCTCCGACCCACATGGCGAGTCGCTGGCCCGGATGGCCAGGCGCTCCGCCGAATCGGGGGCGGCGCTGGCTCAGGGGGCTGCCGAACTGGCCGATCAGGTGCGCAGCGAAGCCGGTGCCGCGGCAGAGGCCGCCGCCGGACGGGCTTCGGTGCTCATCGCCGGACCGCTGGGTCTGTGCTTCCTTCCGGCGTTCGTCTGCCTGGGTGTGGTGCCGGTGGTCGCCGGGCTGGCGGGCGACGTGCTGGGGTCGGGCCTGCTGTGAAGATCACGTCCATCGAGGGGAGAAGCAATGGTAAGGAACATGATTCGGTCATTTCAGGCGAGAATGACGGTGATCGCCGCCGACGAGTCCGGCATGTCCACCGTCGAGTACGCGATCGGGACGATCGCCGCCGCGGCCTTCGGGGCCATTCTCTACTCGGTGGTGACCGGCGATTCCATCGTCACCGCGCTGTCCAACATCATCACTCGGGCGCTCAACACCAATGTCTGAGCGCCGATGACGGGGCGGTCACGGTCGAGGCCGCGTTCGCGGTCGCCACACTGGTGGCGGTTCTGGTGCTCTGTACGGCCGGCCTCACCGCGTTGGGCATGCAGGTGCGCTGTGTCGACGCGGCGCGGGAGGCGGCGCGACTGGCCGCGCGCGGCGCCGATGGGACCGCGGCCGTCGAACGGGTCGGCCCCAGGGGTGCGATGGTGGCGCTGCGGCGCGACGGTGCGTTCGTCGTGGCCCGGGTCAGCGCGAAATCGCCACTGCTACCCGGTATCACCGTCGCAGCCGAAGCGGTGGCCGCCGTCGAACCCGGTCAGTGACGACCGCGGTTCGGCGACGCTGATCGGCGCGGCCATGGTGGGTGTGCTGGTCGCGGTCACCATGGGAATGGCGGTGGTGGCAGCGGTGGTCATTGCGCGGCACCGGGCGCAGGCGGCAGCGGATCTGGCCGCCCACGCCGCGGCCACCGCACTGCCATCGGGGCGGCACGTCGCCTGTGCGCAGGCGACGTCGGTGGCCTCCGCGATGGGGACGGCACTGTCGGGTTGTGTCATCGACGGACTGGACGCGGTGGTCACCGTCGACGCGGTCACCGGGGTGCGGCAGTGGCGAGCCCGCGCACAGGCCCGGGCGGGCCCGGTGTGATCAGTCGTGCGGATCGGCCGTCTTGCCCAGCCGCAACAGCGTTTTCAGGGAGGGCCGGGAGCTGGGCTCGGCGGGCTCGGCCACCATCGCGCCCTGCTGGGCGGCCGCGAGCTCCTCATCGGTCGGCAGCCGCAACGCCAGCAGCGCGGCGATGGTGTTCTCGTCGATTTCGACGCGGGTGGCCGTCACGTGGATCGGGGTGTAGCCACCGTCGTGGGACCGCAGACCCAGCACGCGCGAAGTCGGGCCGACCGCGAATTCCTGTGCCATCGACAGGATCTGGTGTTCGTCTGCAGGATCGAGGATGGGGGCGTCCTCCTCGGTGGCGCGCCAGTCGTAGAACGGGCACGGCTCATCCAGCCACTTCAGCAGGCGCCAGCTGTTGAGGTCCACCAGGGCTCGGTGGACGCCCGGCGTCGCCAGCCCGTCGAGGATGCGCTGGGCCAGATCGTCGGGTCGCGGCACCGGTTCTTCCCGCTCGGCGCGCCAGTTCATCGACCGGCAGATCAGCCGCTCGGTGCCGTCGTCCTGGGGTTCACGCGCGGCCCGGGCCACGAAGCCGACGGCGATGGGCGCACCCCGGTAATCGGTGACATTCCAGGTGCTGCACATGACATTGCCCGGTTTGGCGCGGATCACCATCGACAGCACACTGGATTCGTCGGCGTTGAGTGCGTGCGCGGGCAGGTCCTCGGCAAACGCGCGACCGTGCGTCGCCTCCCGGGACGCGTCGCGGCCACTGATGGTCAGTGATTCGGGCGTATCGGTTGCCACACCGGAATCCAGATCCCATTTGAGTGGCCCGATCAACGGGCGTTCCGGCGCCTCGATATCCGGCGGTCCGATCCACAACTGCACACCATGGATCACCCCGTCGGACATCCGCACCACGTCGGTGCGTATCACGCGGTCGTGTTTGGAGGTGATGCTCGTCAGTGGCTGTCCGCCGCGGACGGTTTCGCCGATCGCGGACTGGATGGCCATCAGGTGCGGATTCCGTCGCAGAAACGTCGTGATGGGCACCAGGTTCTTGGTGCGTGACCCCTGGGCAACCACTGCGGGCTCGTCACCGAGCGTCTCCACGAGCAGCCAGTCGTGGTCCATGGAGAGTAGTTTAGCTGGCGGTGGGCGGCCCGCCCGTAATTTGCGGTAGCAACGAAATCCATCGTATGAGGCTGGGCTGCGCCGGTGATCCGGTGTCGATGCGATGTCGCTGCGCCCGGGCCGGCTTGCGGGTGCCCAGGTCTCGGGGTATTTTACGTCGGCGCCGGGTTTCGCCGGGTTGAAAACGGATCGCGTCGTCCGACCGTTTGTCGCAGTGTTCATGTGCTCGGCATGCCGGCATCGGTGCGTCGGGACGAGCAAATCACGATTCTCGAGGGGTGAGTCGTCACTGCTCGTGGCGAGCCAGTATGCCGAGCACCATGCGCAGCACCGTGATCGCACCGGCCTTGTCCAACGGGTCATTTCCGTTGCCGCACTTGGGCGATTGCACACACGACGGACATCCGGACGGGCATTCGCACGCCTCGATGGCTGCCGCGGTGGCGCCCCACCAGGTGCTGAACTGTCGGAACCCTCGGTCGGCGAACCCCGCGCCACCCGGATATCCGTCGTAGACGAAGATCGTCGGCAACCCGTCCTCCGGCCCGGATGCGGTCGACACCCCGCCGATGTCACCGCGGTCGCAACTGGCGACCAGTGGTAACAACCCGATGGCCGCATGCTCCGCGGCGTGCAACGAGCCCGGCACCTGCAGCATGTCTATACCGTTGGCGGCCAACAACTCCGGTGTCAGTGTGCACATCACCGCGACGGTGTCCAGTGTGCGTGACGGCATGTCGAGTTCGACGAAGTCGATGACCTCGCCGTCGACCCGGCGACGCAGATACCCGGTCACCGTATTGGTCACCGATACCGGAACCAGGCCAAGTGTGATGGGCCCGAACGTGTTTCGTTCACCGGGGCCGGTCACGCTGATATCGGTGATCTCGCGGGCCGAGGTGGTGTAGCCGGGGTCCTCGGCGTGCACGAAGGCGATCCCGTCGTCGAAATCGAGCGAATCGACCAGGTAGCTCTCACCTTGATGCAGATAGACGGCGCCGGGATGGACCGCGGCCGGGGCCTGACCGGTGCCGGTGGTGCCGAGCATGCGCCCGGTGCCGTCCTCCAGGATCGCGATCTGCCCGCCCGTCCCGCCCCGGATGTCGACGGCGTGATGCGGGTCGACACCGGGGGTGGGGAAGTACCCGCCCGCCCTGCGCCGCAACAAGCCGTCGTCAACCAGTTCGCCGGCGACGGCCTCGGCGCTCCAGGCCCGCACCTCGGCATCGGACAGCGGCAGTTCGGTGGCCGCACACAGCAGCTGCGGGCCCAGCACATACGGATTGGCCGGGTCGATCACCACCCGTTCGATCGGTTTGTCCAGCAGCGCCGCGGGATGGTTCACCAGATAGGTGTCCAGCGGGTCGTCCCGGGCGATGAGCACGATCAGCGCGCTCTGTCCCCGTCGGCCCGAACGTCCGGCCTGCTGCCAGAACGAGGCGACGGTACCGGGGAAACCGGCCAGCACCACGGCGTCCAGCCCGGCGATGTCGACGCCGAGTTCGAGTGCGTTGGTGGTCGCCAGTCCGCGCAGATCCCCTTCGGAGAGCGCGTGTTCCAGCTCCCGGCGGTCCTCGGCCAGATAACCGGCCCGGTACGACGCGACCTGACCGGCGATCTGCGGTGCCACCTCCTCCAACCGGGCCCGCGCCCCGAGTGCGGTGAGTTCGGCACCCCGCCGGGACCGCACGAAGGTGAGGGTGCGCGCCCCGTCGGCCATCAGATCTGCCATCACGCGGGCGGCCTCGGCACCCGCCGACCGCCGCACCGGGGCGCCGTTCTCGCCGACGAGATCGCCCAGCAGGGCCGGCTCCCACAGCGCTACGGTGCGCCCACCCTGCGGCGATCCGTCCTCGGTCACCGCGGCGACGGTCTGGCCGATCAGTTCGGCGGCGGTCTCCCCGGGCAGCGCCGTCGTCGCGCTGGCGAAGATGACGGTGGGCGTGCCCGAGTACCGCTCGCACAGCCGCAACAGGCGGCGCAACACCATCGCCACGTTCGACCCGAAGATGCCGCGGTAGTAATGGCACTCGTCGACGACGATGTAGGTGAGGTTGCGCAGGAACACCGCCCAGCGGGCATGGTTGCGCAGCAGTGACAGATGGATCATGTCGGGATTGGAGAAGATCCACCGCGACCGCTCGCGTGCGAACCGGCGGGCCTCGGTGCTGGCGTCGCCGTCGTAGGCGCTCGGCGCGATATCGCGCAGGTTCTCGACCGCCAGGGTGAGGGTTTGCGCGCTGCGCAACTGATCGTGGCCGAGTGCCTTGGTCGGGGAGAGATACAGCGCCCTGGCCCGTGGATCGGCGGACATCGCGGTGAGGATCGGCAGTTGGTAGGCCAGCGACTTACCCGACGCGGTGCCGGTCGAGAGCACCACGTGGCGACCCTGATGTGCCAGCTCAGCGGCGGCCAGCTGGTGCGACCACAAGCCGGTGATCCCGCGGTCGGCGTAGGCCGCCACCACGGCGTCAGGAGCCCACTGTGGCCACGGCCGCCGCTGCGCGCGGCGGGGTGCCAGATCGGTGACGTGCCGCAGCGGATGTTCGCCGGCCGGCGTGCCGTCGATCGCGCGGGCCAGCAGTTCGCGCCCGAACTGCGACCCCGATTCGGCCACCGAACCACTCACCTGCTTCCTTTCTCAAATTCCGGGAGGATTCCCGGGATGTGTCCCCAGGTGAATTGTTAACTACCGGATCGTGCCGACACTGTCGCAGACGCCCCGAACATGATTGACTTATCGCGGTCGCAGCTTCTGTGTTCGTGTACTCGCACTCGCAGGATCGTCGTTGCGATCGCGGTTCCTGCGAGGGTTGTGAGTCGGGTCAAGTTCCGACGACTCCACGAAGGATTGGCGGTCGGAACGGGCCCGGTACACCGGAAGTCGGTGAACCGCACCCGGTAAGAGAAGGAATGTACGGAAAATGCCACAGGGAACTGTGAAGTGGTTCAACGCGGAGAAGGGCTTCGGCTTCATCGCCCCCGAGGACGGCTCCGCTGACGTTTTCGTCCACTACACGGAGATCCAGGGGTCGGGCTTCCGCACCCTGGAGGAGAACCAGAAGGTTGAGTTCGAGGTCGGCCAGAGCCCCAAGGGCCCCCAGGCCACCGGCGTTCGCGCCGTCTGAGCCACGCGCTGTTCGATCTACTGAGTCTGACGGAACACCCCCGGCCACGCCGGGGGTGTTTTCGTTTACGACGCCGTTAGTGTCGGACGTGTGAGTCAGCTGTCGTTCTTCTCGGCTGAGTCGATACCACCTCAGGTGGCCGACCTCACGGGGATTCTGGCGGCGTCCGGCCAGGTGGTGATCTCCGGGGATGAGGCGCGGCTGTCGGTGGTCGTCGACCGGCTTTGGCGTGCCGAGGGGCTGGCCGAGATGATCACCGATGCCGGCTTGGTGCCCGAGATCGCCCGCACCGACGAGAACAACCCGCTGGTGCGCACCGGCATGGACATCCGGCTCGCCGGTATCGCCCGAGACTGGACCAGGGGCGCGGTCAAGACGGTGCCGGCGCAGTGGCTGCCGGGCCCCCGGGAGCTGCGGGCCTGGGTGCTGGCCGACGGGCGGCCGGAGGCCGACCGGTACCTGCTCGGTCTGGACCCGCACGCGCCGGACACCCACGCGGCGCTGGCGGGGGCCTTGATGAGGGTGGGAATTGCGCCCACTCTGATCGGTACCAGGGGGTCGCATCCGGCGCTGCGAATAAGTGGTCGTCGACGGCTGTTACGGCTGGTAGAGACGGTGGGGGAACCTCCCGGCGATATCGACGCGTTCGCACAGTGGCCACGAATATAAGGGCAGGTGGCGGGCGAGCCGGTTTGCGTTGGTAGGCGTGGGGTGCGAAATTGTCAGTTGCTGTCGCGCCCCGAGGCGTGGAGAAGTGGAGAGTAAGAGCAGGTGGCTGAGGAGGACCGGAACCGGGGAGGCGCCGGTAACGTTCGGCGGCTCGTGATAGTCGAGTCGCCGACCAAGGCGCGCAAAATCGCCGGCTACCTGGGCTCCAACTACGTCGTCGAATCCTCCCGCGGACATATCCGCGATCTCCCGCGCAACGCCGCCGACGTCCCGGCCAAGTACAAATCCGAGCCGTGGGCCCGACTCGGGGTCAATGTCGACGACAACTTCGAGCCGCTCTACATCGTCAGCCCGGATAAGAAGGCCACCGTCGCCGAGCTGAAGGATCTGCTCAAGGGTGTCGACGAGCTCTATCTCGCCACCGACGGTGACCGCGAGGGTGAGGCCATCGCCTGGCACCTGCTGGAGACGCTGAAGCCGCGCATCCCGGTCAAGCGGATGGTGTTCCACGAGATCACCGAACCCGCCATCCGCGCGGCGGCGGAGAACCCTCGCGACCTGGACATCGACCTGGTCGACGCGCAGGAGACCCGCCGCATCCTGGACCGCCTCTACGGCTACGAGGTCTCACCCGTGCTGTGGAAGAAGGTCGCGCCCAAGCTGTCGGCCGGCCGTGTGCAGTCGGTGGCGACGCGCATCATCGTGCAGCGCGAGCGCGAACGCATGGCGTTCCGCAGCGCCGGCTACTGGGATGTCACCGCCGAACTGGACGCCAGCGTGTCCGACCCGCAAGCATCCCCGCCCAGGTTCACGGCGAAGCTCAACAGCGTCGACGGCCGCAGAGTGGCCAGCGGCCGCGATTTCGACTCGCTCGGCGCGGTGCGCAAACCCGACGAGGTCATGGTCCTGGACGAGACCGCTGCCAACGCCCTGGCCGCCGGCCTGCGCGGCGAGCAGCTCGCGGTGTCCTCGGTGGAGCAGAAGCCCTACACCCGAAAGCCCTATCCGCCGTTCATGACCTCGACGCTGCAGCAGGAGGCCGGCCGAAAGCTGCGCTTCTCCTCGGAGCGCACCATGAGCATCGCGCAGCGGTTGTACGAGAACGGCTACATCACCTATATGCGTACCGACTCGACGACGCTGTCGGAGTCGGCGATCAACGCCGCGCGCACCCAGGCCGGGCAGCTCTACGGCGAGGAGTACGTGCACCCGTCGCCGCGGCAGTACACCCGCAAGGTGAAGAACGCGCAGGAGGCCCACGAGGCCATCCGGCCCGCCGGTGACGTCTTCCAGACCCCGGGACAGCTGCACAGCGCGCTGGACACCGACGAGTTCCGGCTCTACGAGCTGATCTGGCAGCGCACCGTCGCCTCCCAGATGGCCGACGCCCGTGGCACCACGCTGTCGCTGAAGATCACAGGGACAGCCCGTACTCGGTCCAATGACGGCACCGCCGTCGAAGAGCAGGTGGTGTTCAACGCCAGCGGCCGCACCATCACCTTCGCCGGCTTCCTGAAGGCCTATGTCGAGAGCCTCGACGAGCAGGCCGGTGGCGAAGCCGACGACGCCGAGAGCCGGCTGCCCAACCTGACCCAGGGGCAGCGCGTCGACGCCGCAGGTCTGACCGCCGACGGGCACACCACCAGCCCGCCGGCCCGCTACACCGAGGCCTCGCTGATCAAGGCGCTCGAAGACCTCGGTATCGGCCGGCCATCGACCTACAGCTCGATCATCAAGACGATCCAGGACCGCGGATACGTGCACAAGAAGGGCAGCGCCCTGGTGCCGTCCTGGGTGGCGTTCGCCGTCATCGGGTTGTTGGAACAGCATTTCGGGCGGCTGGTCGACTACGACTTCACCGCGGCGATGGAGGACGAGCTCGACGAGATCGCCTCCGGCAACGAGCGACGGACTAACTGGCTCAACAACTTCTACTTCGGTGGCGAGCACGGCGTGGACGGGTCGATCGCCCGCGCCGGCGGCCTGAAGCATCTGGTGGGCGGCAACCTCGAGGGCATCGACGCGCGGGTGGTCAACTCCATCAAGCTGTTCGACGACGCCGAGGGGCGGGCCATCAACGTCCGGGTCGGCCGCAACGGTCCGTATCTGGAGCGGATGATCGTCGATCCGGAATCTCCCGACGGCGAGTTGAAGCCGCAGCGCGCGAACCTCAAGGACGAGCTGACTCCCGACGAACTCACCCTCGAGCTGGCCGAAAAGCTTTTCGCCACACCGCAAGAGGGTCGCTCGCTGGGTGTCGATCCGGAGACGGGTCACGAGATCCTGGCCAAGGACGGCCGTTTCGGCCCGTACGTCACGGAGGTGCTCCCGGAGCCTCCGGAGGGCGGGAGCGCAGCGACTGGGGGGAAGGGCAAGGAGGATCCCGAAGACGGGGTCACCGCGAAGAAGGGCAAGAAGCCGACCGGGCCCAAGCCGCGCACCGGCTCGCTGCTGCGCTCGATGGACCTGGAGACGGTGACGCTGGAGGATGCGCTCAAGCTGCTGTCGCTCCCGCGCGTCGTCGGCGTCGATCCCGAGAGCAAAGAGGAGATCACCGCGCAGAACGGCCGCTACGGCCCATATCTCAAGCGCGGCACCGATTCCCGGTCGCTGGCCACCGAAGAGCAGATGTTCACCGTCACCCTCGACGAGGCGCTCAAGATCTACGCCGAGCCCAAGCGACGGGGCCGCCAGGGCGCGGCCACCCCGCCGCTGCGCGAACTGGGTACCGACCCGGTGTCCGAGAAGCCGATGGTGATCAAGGACGGCCGGTTCGGCCCGTACGTCACCGACGGTGAGACCAACGCCAGCCTGCGTAAGGGCGACGACGTGCTGACCATCACCGATGCCCGCGCGTCGGAGCTGCTCGCCGATCGCCGGGCCCGCGGCCCGGTGAAGAAGGCCGCGAAGAAGGCGCCGGTGAAGAAGGTCGCTGCCAAGAAAGCGCCGGCCAAGAAAGCTCCGGCGAAGAAGGCCGCCAAGAAGGCCTGAGCCGGTCTCAGGTGGCCGCGTCGTGGCCGATCTGGATACGCCCGCTCGGGGTGGCTCGCACCAGCGGCCGGGCCAGCTGGGTGGGCATGGTGCGGCCACGCAGTTCGACGATCTCGCCGACATCCCAACGCAGGGCCTCCGCGTCGAGTGCGCCGCTGACCGCGATCGCGGAGGCGAGCACATGGCCGGCCTCCAGCTTGGCGAGCTCGGTCAGCCGCGCGGCCTCGTTGACCGGGTCGCCGATCACGGTGTACTCGAAACGGGCCTGCGCGCCGATGTGTCCGGCGATGGCCCGCCCGGCCGACACTCCGATGCCGAACTCGGTCTGGCCCAGCACCGTCACCAGTTCGTCGTGCAGTTCGCGGGATGCGGCCAACGCGGCACCGGGAGCGTCGGGGTGTTCGATCGGGGCGCCGAAGATGGCCAGCGCGGCGTCACCCTGGAACTTGTTGACGAAGCCGCCGTGCCTGTTCACGGTGTCGACGATGACGCGGAAGAACTCGTTGAGCAGGTTCACCACCTCGGAGGCGGGAACCGTCGACGCCAGCTGCGTCGATCCGACGAGGTCGACGAACAGGACGGCGACATCGCGTTCCTGGCCACCGAGCTCGGTGCCGCGCTCCAGGGCGCGACGGGCGACGTCCTCGCCCACGTAGCGGCCGAACAGGTCACGCAGGCGTTGTCGCTCGGCCAGGTCGCGGACCATGTCGTTGAACCCGGCCTGCAGCAACCCCAGCTCACTGGCGTCGTAGATCTGCATGTGCGCGTTGTAGTTGCCGCGCTGTACCTCACCGAGGGCCCAGCGCAGCTGCCGCAGCGGGTCGGCGATGGACATCGCCACCAGCACGGTGCCGGCCAGCCCGATCACCAGGGCGGCGATGGCAAGCAGCAGCAGGGGGGTGTTCAGGCGTTCGGCGGGTGCGGTGAGGATGGCGAACTTGCTGGCCACCAGCGCCAGCACGATGGCCAGCAGCGGCACCCCCGTGGACAGCACCCAGGTGAGCACCTGGCGCAGGATGACCCCGGGCGCGCGGAAGTTCTCCGGCACCCCGCCGCGCAGCGCGGCCACGGCGACGGGGCGCAGCACCCGCTCGGACTGCAGGTAGCCGATGATGGCGGTGGCGGTGGCGCCCAGTGCGGTGGCCACCGCGACGACGGGCGCGGACTTGCTGGCCACCGGCCAGCTGGCGACGATGAACACGATCGAGCCCAGCAGCCAGTTCGAGACGCTGATCAACGTGCGGTAGAAGGGCATCTTCAGCGCGCGGACGCGGGCCAGTCCGGTGATGGTCGGGTCGCCGTCGGCGAGCAGGGTGTCGCGCCGCTGCCAACGGATGACCGGGAGCAGCAGCCGCAGACTGAGGTAGGCGCCCACCGTGAAGGCCACGAACAGGTAGCCCAGGAAGACCGCCAGATTGAAGGCCGGCAGGTCCTGTAGCTGGATGCGGTCCTCGGCGGGCAGCCCGAACCGGAGGAAACCTAGGACGAACAGTGCGCCGATGATGTCGGACTGCACCATGCCCAGCGTGAACACCGGCCACGGCGTGCGCGCCACCCAACGGACGAATGCGCTGATCCGTCCGATCGGGTTGGTTAACGTGCTCACCCGTTTACCGTATCGGTCGGGTGTGACCTCGTGCGCCGCTGTGATGCCCCGTGTCCGGACGTCCCACTACTGTTTGAGCGGTGGGAAGTGGTGTATTCGAGCGATTGGTGGGCCAACACGCCGTGGCGGCGGAGTTGGTGGCGGCCGCCCGCGCCGCACGTGGTGATTCCTCTCACAGCGGGCTGACAGCCGGTGGGATGACCCATGCGTGGCTGATCACCGGCCCGCCGGGGTCCGGCCGCTCGATCGCCGCGGTGTGTTTTGCCGCCGCCCTGCAGTGCCAGTCCGAGGGTGAACCCGGCTGCGGTGAATGCCGGGCCTGCACGACGACCATGGCGGGCACCCACTCCGATGTGCGTCGCATCATCCCGGAGGGGCTGTCCATCGGTGTCTCGGAGATGCGCGAGATCGTGCAGATCGCCTCGCGCCGCCCGGGTACCGGCCGCTGGCAGATCGTGGTGGTCGAGGACGCCGACCGGCTCACCGAGGGCGCCGCCAACGCGCTGCTGAAGGTGGTGGAGGAACCGCCGCCGTCGACGGTGTTCCTGCTCTGTGCCCCGTCGGTGGATCCCGAGGACATCGCGGTCACGTTGCGCTCGCGCTGCCGGCACATCGCGCTGGTGACGCCACGCTCCGAGGCCATCGCGCAGGTGCTGGTCGACAATGACGGCCTGACCGCCGAGGTCGCCGCGTGGGCCGCCTCGATCAGCGGTGGGCATGTCGGCCGGGCGCGCCGGCTGGCGACCGATCCGGAGGCCCGCCAGCGCCGCGAACGTGCGCTGGGACTGGCCCGCGATGCGGCCACCCCGGCCAGGGCGTACGGCGCCGCGGAAGAGCTGGTGACGACGGCCGAGGCGGAGGCCAAGGCGTTGACGGCCGGTCGGAACGAGACCGAGACCGAGGAACTGCGCACCGCGCTCGGCGCCGGCGGTACCGGCAAGGGTGCGGCCGGCGCGATCCGCGGTGCGGCAGGGGCGATCAAAGACCTGGAGAAGCGGCAGAAGTCACGGCAGACCCGGGCCTCCCGGGATGCGCTGGACCGGGCCCTGATGGACCTGGCGACCTATTTCCGTGACGCGCTGGTGGTGTCCGCGGGTGCGGGCGGTGTGACGGCCAACCATCCCGATATGCACGACAAGGTCGCGGCCCTGGCGGCGCATGCGCCACCGGACAAACTGCTGCGCTGTATCGAAGCGGTACTGGGGTGCCGGGAGGCGCTCGAGACGAATGTGAAACCGAAATTCGCCGTCGACGCCATGGTCGCGACGGTGGGGCAGGCCCTCAAGAGCTGAGGTGGGCCCACCTTTTGGGAGGCGGGCGGGAACTACCGTAGACTCACCTGCGCCTGCCAGATCGTTCGCGCTTCGCGCACGCGCTCATCGGCCAGGCAACGCCGCCCTAGCTCAGTCGGTAGAGCATCTCACTCGTAATGAGAAGGTCAGGGGTTCGATTCCCCTGGGCGGCTCTCTTTGTCTCTGCAGGTCAGGTCGGTTGCGTGGCTCGGTGCCACGCCAGCGGGTTGAGTTCCCGGTAGGGATCCTCGGCCCGGATCGCGAGCAGCTCGTCGAGCGTGCGCTCCAGCGTCTTCTTGGTTTCCTCGCGGATCGTGGCGACCCAGTCCTGCTCGTCGATACCGGCGGGTTTGGTGGTGTCGATCGGCGGGGCGAAGCGCAGGTACATGCGTTGCGGTCGCGGGATCAGGGTCGGCCCGATACCGCGCAGCAGCGGCATGGCCATATCGGGCTTGCCGCCGAGCCTCTCGGCCAGCCCCTGGCTGAGCCGTCCCCATAGGCCGTCGCGCCGGGTCAGGCTGGTGTAGACGTCGTCCCCGCCGATCAGCGCGGCGGGCACGATCGGGTAGTCGTTCTCCACCGACAGTCGGGCGAAGCCGGCGCGGCCCTCCCAGCGCAGGGTGTTCTGCTCGCCCTTGAATTTCGCGATCTCGCGCCCGCCGCCGGGGAACACCAGGATGGGCTGGTTGTGCCGCATCAACTCGCGCGCGGATTCGGGTGCGCCGACGGTTGCGCCGAAGGCGGCCATCAGGTCGGCCACCGGGAACGGCATCTTGCCGAATCCGCGGTCGGTGAGTGGCCGGACCAGGCTGCCGATCTCGCGGCGCACCACGTAGGGGATCAGAAATCCCTCGACGCCGGCCTGAGAGTGGTTGCCCACCAACAGGAATCGGCCGTCGCGCGGGAGGTTCTGCAACCCGTCGACATACGGTCGGTACAAATCGACCAGGGGTGCGGCGGCGTCGGCGGCGGTCTCTGCGGCCCGGCGCATGGCCCGGATGTGACCGGGTGGGTCGATCAGGGTGTCGACGTTGGTCATGGCGGAGGAAGTCATGACTCCAGGTTACCGAACGAACTGGTTCGTCTGGCTATGAACCGGCTGTGAGAACGACGACAGGGCGGGCGACGATATCCCGACCGACGCCTGCCGGCGCCGGACGCGCTCAGCCGGCCTCAGCCTGTAATGCATCCCGGCGCACCGCGAGGCGCTGCCACAGGTCTTCGAGATCGATATCGTTGGCCTGGCGCGGCCTGCGCTGATGGAAGCGCGTCTGGTCGAAGCTCTCCGGGCACGCGAATTTGTGCAGCTGCAGACAAGTGGCCGGCCAACGGCTTTCGAGGACATCGTCGAGATCGATCACCTGGCGGGACTGCCGCCGGATGGCGAACCGGTTACCGGCCGCGCTGTCCTCGGTGGGGTGCATCCGGGCGTCGAAGAGCTGCCAGCTGCCGTAGGCCAACTGCAACCAGACCGTCTCGGTATCGCAGTGCGGGCACGGTGCGACGACAGAGGGTCGAGAATCTGGCCAACTCATGTGCAGCAGCGTAGGGAATGGCACCGACAAGTCCTCTCGGCACACGCCGGGGCCGCGCAGAAACTACTTCGGTGCCACGAACCCGACGGGTCCCGATGCGATACACACCGACAGCGCCGCGGTGTTGGCCCGCACCTTGATGGCCGCACCGGCGCCGGCCAGCCGGACGAACACCCGGTTCAGTCCCGGCCGCACCGGCACCTTCGCGGTGTTCCCCTCCGGCAGCGTCATCGTCAGGGAGCCGTCGTTGTTGGCCAGGTAGTTGATCTCGGCGGTCCAGTCGGCGGGCAGCAGTGGTCCGTCCAGCGGCATGGTGACCTCGTCGTCGGGCTGGACGAGGTAACCGCAGTGCGGTGCCGGGCCGGGCGTGATCGTGCGCACCCAGGTGACCTTGGCGTCCAGCAGCCGGCCTACGCTGTCGAACATCCGGAGTTCAGTTGTGGCGGTGGCGAATTCGGGGCGCGGATGGACCAGTGCGAACATATGGCTGGCCAGGTTCTCCGGCCACGCCACCCGCTGCAGGATCAGCGGATCCACCTCCTGGTCCAGCAGTGGGGTATCCGCCGCGGCCAACCCGGCCCGGGCATTGGCCACATAGACCGGCACCGGACTGTCCCGCCAGACCCGCAGGAAAGTCACCGTCGAGTACAGGCTGCTCGCCACGAAGGCGACTGCGACGGCACAGACCACCACCGTGCGGGTGGTGGAGGCGTCCAGTCGAGGTGACGGGCGGTTGGGCGCGCAGAACGCAACGGCGGCCAGCAGGGCCAGTACCACCACGAGATCGGGCAGATACCGCAACGTCTGCGCCAACTCCAGTGCGGTGAACCGGGAGGACCGCATCAGATAGATCGGGACCTGGCAGGCCACCGCGTAGCCGAGCGCCGCGGCCCACACCGCACCGATCCGCTGCTTGCGGGCCCACGACACCGCCAGCACCGCCGCCAGCACCAGCCAACCCAGCACCATCACGGTCGTACCCGGCGTGGCCCACGGCGAGGCCGGCGCCCAGCGTTGCCACTCCCACGGTCCTCCGGCCAGGCCCGGCACGATCGCGTGGGTCACCGAGCGCCGCAACAGGTCCCACGTCATGACGGGATCCAGCGTCCAGCGCTTCTGGTCGACCACCGCCAGATACACCCCGATCCAGGCCGCGGTGACAAGCAGTAGCGACAGCCACAGCGCCCGTCCCCGCTGCCACACGGCCCGCGCCGAATCGCCGCAGACGTGGGCCAGCAGGGCGGCGACCGCGAAGGCGACGAACGGGATGACGGCGGCTTTCTCGAAGAACAACAGCGTGCCGAAGTACACCAGTACCGCCGAGATCAGATGGCGTCGATTGCCGGTGCGTACCAACAGAATCGCCTCGCCGCACACCCACGCCAGCCCGGCCTGCAGCGGCAGCGAGTTCAGCCCGGCCGCCCACCACGCGAAGGCCGGCACCGTCAGCGGGGTGAACAAGGCGAAAGTCAAGGGAATCAACAACACCGGACGCCGGCCGAGGATGATCTTGCATGTCCGCAGCAGCGCCAGGGAAGCCAGCAGCTGCAGTACCAGCAGGCTCAGTGCGGGCAAGGCCCAGTTGAACGGTGCCAGCCGGGTGATGGCTCCGGCCACCAGGAACGCGCCCGGCATGACGTGCCCGTCGTGATCATCGAAGAGGTACCCCGGTGACAGCAGTCCCTGGGTGCCGGCGCGGCCGATGAGGATCAGGTCATCCCAATAGAAGTAACCGCCGAAGGCCACCACGCCACGGATCGCCAGCTGCGCCACGATCAACGCGATGGCAGCCCTGGTTACCCATTTCATCGCTGCCGACTGTACGGACGCACATCTTGCGTCGCTAAAGTGAGCCCGTGCGCACACTGGTCACCGGAGCTGCCGGATTCATCGGATCTACCCTGGTCGATCGTTTGCTCGCCGACGGGCACACCGTGGTGGGTATCGACGATCTGAGTACCGGTCGGCGGGTCAACCTGACCTCGGCGGAAGCCGATCCCGACTTCACCTTCGTCGAGGCCGATATCACCGACGCCGACCTCGGTGCGATCGTTGCCGAGGCCAAACCGGAGGTGATCTTTCACCTGGCCGCCCAGATCTCGGTACGGCACTCCGTGGACAACCCGCAGTTCGATGCCACGGTGAATGTGGTGGGCACCATCCGGCTCGCCGAGGCCGCTCGCGCGCACGGTGTCCGCAAGATCGTGCACACCTCGTCGGGTGGGTCCATCTACGGCACCCCGCCGGTGTACCCCACCGGCGAAGACGTGCCGACCGACCCGGCGTCGCCGTACGCGGCCAGCAAGGTGGCCGGCGAGGTCTACCTCAACACCTTCCGCCACCTGTACGGCCTGGACTGCTCGCATATCGCGCCCGGAAACGTCTACGGCCCGCGCCAGGATCCGCACGGCGAGGCGGGGGTGGTGGCGATCTTCGCCAAGGCGCTGCTGGCCGGCGAGGCCACCAAGATCTTCGGCGACGGCACCGACAGCCGGGACTACGTCTACGTCGACGACGTGGTGGACGCCTTCGTGAAGGCCTCCGGCGAGGCCGGCAGCGGCCAGCGCTTCAACGTGGGCACCGGGATCAGCACCACGGTCCGCGATCTGCACTCCGCGATCGCCAAGGCCGTGGGCACCGCCGACGACCCGGAGTTCTACCCGCCGCGCCTGGGTGACCTACGCAAATCCCAGCTCGACATCAGCCGGGGTGCCGAGGTGCTGGGCTGGCGCCCGCAGGTGGACATCGACGAGGGCATCGAGCGGACGGTCGAGTTCTTTCGCGCCTGAAACGGCAAAAGATTGTGAGCGCTCGCTATCTAACCTAGGGTGGCGGCATGCCCTATGACGTGATCATCCGCAACGGACTGTGGTTCGACGGCACCGGCCGGCCGCCGCTGACCCGCACCCTGGGGATTCGCGACGGCATCGTCGCCGACATCTCGGCGGGGTCACTCGATGAGACCGGCTGCCCCGACGTCATCGACGCGGCCGGGAAATGGGTGATCCCGGGCTTCATCGATGTGCACACCCACTACGACGCCGAGGTGCTGCTCGATCCCGGCCTGCGCGAGTCGGTGCGCCACGGTGTCACCACCGTGCTGCTGGGCATGTGCTCGCTGTCCACGGTGTACGCCGACACCGAGGACGCCGCCGACCTGTTCAGCCGCGTGGAGGCCGTGCCGCGCCAGTACGTGCTCGGTGCCTTGACCGACCACAAGACCTGGACCGACCCGGCCGGTTACGTCGATGCCATCGACGCCCTGCCGCTCGGCCCGAATGTGGCGTCGCTGCTGGGGCATTCGGATCTGCGCGCCTCGGTGCTGGGACTGGATCGCGCCACCACGCGCGATGTGGTGCCCACCGATGCCGAACTGGAGACCATGGCACAGCGTCTGGAACGGGCGCTGGACGCCGGGATGCTGGGCATGTCCGGGATGGACGCGGCGATCGACAAACTCGACGGCGACCGGTTCCGTTCCCGGGCGTTGCCGTCCACCTTCGCCACCTGGCGGGAACGCCGTCGTCTGATCAAGGTGCTGCGCAAGCGCGGCCGTATCCTGCAGAGCGCACCCAACGTCGCCAAAATCCAAGAGGCGCTGAACTTCTTCCTGGAGAGCAGCGGTTGGTTCGGCCGGCGCCGCGGGGTTCGGATGAGCCTGCTGGTCTCCGCCGACGCCAAATCATCCCCCGGGGCCGTGCACATCCTGGGGCCTGGCGTGCGGCTGCTGAACCGCATCCTGAACTCGCAGGTGCGGTTCCAGCACCTGCCGGTGCCTTTCGAATTGTATTCGGACGGAATCGATCTGCCGGTGTTCGAGGAGTTCGGGGCCGGCACTGCCGCCCTGCATCTGCGTGATCAGCTGGAACGCAACACGCTGCTCGCCGATCCCGAGTACCGCCGCCGCTTCCACCGCTCCTTCGATCGGCGCAAGCTCGGACCGGCGTTGTGGCACCGCGATTTCCACGATGCCACCATCGTCGAATGCCCGGACGCCACACTGATCGGCAAGAGCTTCGGGCAGATCGCCGACGAACGCGGTATCCATCCGCTGGACGCCTTCTTGGATGTACTCGTCGAAAACGGGGAACGGCGCGTCAGGTGGACCACCATCGTGGCCAACCACCGGCCCAAGCAGTTGGACAAGCTGGCCAAGGAGCCGTCGGTGCACATGGGCTTCTCGGATGCCGGTGCGCACCTTCGCAATATGGCGTTCTACAACTACGCCCTGCGCATGCTCAAGCGGGTCCGCGATGCCGACCGCGCCGGTCGGCCGTTCTTGACCACCGAGCACGCCGTGCACCGGCTCACCGCCGAGGTGGCCGACTGGTTCGGCCTGGATGCGGGCACTCTGCGCCGTGGGGATCGCGCGGACTTCGTGGTGATCGACCCTGCCGCCCTGGACAATTCGGTGAACGAATACCACGAGGCGACGGTCCCGTTCTACGGCGACCTGAGCCGGATGGTGAACCGCAACGACGCGACCGTGGTCGCGACCGGAGTCAACGGGCAGGTGGTCTTCCGCAGCGGTGAGTTCCGCGACGGCTACGGCGCCACCGTGCGGTCCGGGCACTACCTGCGTGCCGGAGCCGCTACCACGCATTCCACGGTCTGAGATGGCGCGGACCCAGCAGCAGCGACGCGAGGAGACCATCGCCCGGTTGCTCGACGCGAGCATCGAGACGATCATCGAAATCGGTTATGCCCGAGCCTCTGCGGCGGTCATCTGCAAGCGCGCGGGCCTGTCGGTGGGCGCGTTGTTCCGACACTACCCGACCATCGGGGATTTCATGGCCGCCACCGCCTACGAGGTGCTGCGCCGTCAGCTGGAACTGTTCAGCAAGCAGGTGGCCCAGATACCGACCGGCGAGCCCGCGCTTCCGGCGGTGCTGACCGTCCTGCGCGATATCACCGGCAACGACACCAATGCGGTGCTCTACGAATTGATGATCGCCGCCCGCACCGACGAAAAGCTGCGCGCCACCCTGCAGGATGTCCTCACCGAATACAGCGCGAAGATCTTCGAGGCGGCCAGCGCCGCGCCCACCGCCGAACAGTTCCCGGACGGGACCCGCGCGGTGGTGACGGGGCTGCTGACCAACACGTTCGACGGCGCGGCCATGTTGCGGCCGGTGCTGTCGGATCCGGAGTTCGAGGCCCGCAAGATCGCGCTGCTTGCGAAACTGCTGGGCGGCTACTGAGCCGGATCGTCGGACGGTGCGCGTGCCCCGTCGAGCGCCACCGCACGCGCCAGCCGCGCGAAACGCAACTCAAGATCCTTGAACCGCATATAGGTACTGATCGTGGTGAACAGGAACGCGATGATCAACGCATACTCCAGCAGATCCGCGCCGCGCTTCACCCCGAGCCAGTTGGCCACCACGGTGGTGTCGTCGGGCCGCACGATCGCGTAGATCGCCGCGATGACGAACAGCAGGTAGCCCAGCTTCACCCACGCCTTGGCCTGCGCGCTGCGCCGCGACCGCAGCAGGTAGACCAGCAGCGTGATGATCGAGGCGATCAACAGCACCTGGATCCAGTTCATCGGGACATCCTCCCGCGCAGCAGGCCGTCGAACAGGATGTTGACCCCGTTGAGCAAGGGTTGGCCCTTGGACTTCGAGTAGTCGGTATAGAGGATCTCGACCGGCTCTTCGGCCACCCGCCAATGGTTTTCGACAGCCAGCGCGATGAACTCGCCGGCGTGCGCCATCCCGCTCATGGTGATGTTGAGTTCGTCGGCCACGACCTTGTCGAACACGCGCAGCCCATTGTGGGCGTCGGTCAGGCCCAAGCTGCGGCTGTGCGGGCTGATGATCGCCGCGGCCCGCAGGATGACCCGTTTGAGCGGAGGGGTGTGGGTGACCGTACCGCCGAACCGGGTCCCGATCACCACATTGACGTCATCGCTGGCAAGCCGGTCGATCATCCGGATGACGTCCTTGACCCGGTGCTGGCCGTCGGCGTCGAAGGTGACGAACACCGCCGCGCCGGGACGCGAGCGCGCGTACTCCACGCCGGTCTGGATCGCCGCCCCCTGCCCGAGATTCACCGGGTGGCGCACCACATGCGCGCCCGCGGCGTACGCGGCATCGGCGGTGCCGTCGCGGCTGCCGTCGTCCACGCACACCACATGAGGAAAGACGGTGCGCAGATCGGCGACGACGTCGGCGATGACGCTCGCTTCGTTGAAGGCGGGGACGATGATCCAAACGTCCTGGTACGAGGTATCGATGCGCACCAAAATACACCGGCTTCAGTGCTGTGGCCGCAGCCGCTCCGATCCGCGGCGGGAGCCGCGTGCCAGCGCGGCCAGGTGCACGGCGATTCCGGCCACCGGTCCGCACAGCAGCGCGACGATCGTGCGCGTCTCCAGTTCGAGGGGTAGCAGCAGAAGAAGGGTCGCGGCGACCGTCGCGCTCACCCACCCCGTCGCGTAGGCGCGGTGCAGCGCGGCGGCCACGGTGGCGGCTCCGGTCAGTGTCAGCAACGCGATGGCCACCGCGCCGGCCGTGAGCCAGGCCAGCAGTCCGCCGCCGGCCACGTAGTCCGGGCCGAACGCGGCCCGCAGCAGCCACGGGCCGGCCAGGCCGGCCGCAACGATGCCGAGCAGCCCGATGGCGCACACCACCAGGGCCGGGGTGACCAGCGCACGCAGGCGTTCGTGCGGTTTGTCGACGAAATAGGCGATCAGATTGCCCTGCAGTGCGGTGAGCGGCACCAGCAGCGGGGCCCGGGTCAGGGTGACGGCCAGGATGACGACGCCGCCGGTGGCACCCAGATGCGCGGTGGTGGCCTTGAGCAACACCGGAAAACCCATGATGAGGATGGCGCTGGCGCCCGCGGCGGCGATGGAGTGCGACGCGCCGGCCAGAAAGGTGCGCACGCTGCCAGGGGTGGCGAGCACTGCGGCCGCCCGGCTCGCCGGGGATGTCAGGAGCAGCAGCAACCACGCCACCGAACCGGCTACCGTCGCCCACAGGTAGCCGGCCAGCCCCCACCCGGCCAGGAAGCTGGCCACCGCGATCACCACGCGCAGGCCGGCGTCGGTGACCATCAGCGCGCCGTACTGGGTCCAGCGGTCCACGCCGGCGAGCATGCCCAGCAGGGTGGCGTGCAGGCAGAAACCGGCCAGCCCGATGCTCAACAACAACACGGACAGCAGCCGGGACTGGGCGAACACATGGGCCGACCACAACGGTGCGGAAACCGCGATGAACACCGCGGCCGCGACACCCAGGCCCGCCGCCACCTGCATCGGGTGGGTGCGCGGACCGGTGACGGCGGCGGTGTGCCGGGCGGCGCGGACCTCGCGGGTGGCCTCCTGCAACAGGCCGAAGGCGGCGCCGGTCACCAACCCGAACGCACCCCAGAACACCCCGAACAACGAGAAGCCGGCCGGCTCGAGACTGCGCGCCGCCAGGTAGAGCACGGCGTAGCCGCACAGCGCGGACACCGCCGTGGCCACCCCCACCCGGGCGACGCTGTTGCGTGCGACCGGCCCCCCTGTCATGCGTGGCTCACAGGTCCGGCACGGCCGTCGAGTACAACCAGGCATCCCACAACGGACGCAGTGAGACGGTGGCATGGTTGGCGGCCAGCCCGGTGAAATCGTCGGTGACGGCGGTGCTGTGCCGGTACCGGGTCGTCCAATCCTTCAGCAGGGCAAAGAAACTCGGGTCGCCGATCACGCCGCGCAGCGCATGCAGCGTACACGCTCCCCGTTTGTACACCCGGTCGTCGAACATGTCAGCGGGGCCGGGATCGGTCAGCAGCAGATCCTGCGGCGAATGCTGCAGTCTGCGGTGATACGAACGGGCCCGCTCGTCGGCGCTGGGTCCGCCGGACTCCTCCGACCACAACCACTCGGCGTAACAGGCGAATCCCTCGTGCAGCCAGATATCGCGCCAGCGCCGCACCGTCACCGAATTGCCGAACCACTGGTGGGCCATCTCATGGGCGATCAGTCGTTCCGCGGTGCGTTTGCCGTCGCAGTGGTTGGCGCCGAAGATCGAAAGGCCCTGCGCTTCAAGGGGAATCTCAAGGTCGTCATCGGTGACGACGACGGTGTAGCCGTCCGCGAGCGGGTAGGGCCCGAACAGTCTGGTGAACAGCTTCATCATCTGCGCCTGCCGGCCGAAATCGTGGTCGAAGTGGCGGCGCAGGCGGTCGGGCAGGACCGCATACATCGGTACCGGGCTCTTCTGCAGGCGGAGCCGCTCATACATCCCGATCTGCAGGGTGATCAGGTAGGTGGACGTGGGTTCGGCGAGTTCGTAGGTCCAGATGTTGAGGCTGGCCCTGTTCTGCCGGGATATCAATTCGCCGTTGGCGATCGCGTAGTACGGGTTGTCGGTGGCGATCCTGATGCGGAAGCTGGCCTTGGCGGCCGGGTGGTCATCGCACGGGAACCACGATGCCGCGCCGTTGGGCTGCCCGGCGACCAGTGCGCCGTTGGTGAGTTCTTCGAAACCGACTTCCCCCCAGAGACTTCGGATGGGGCGCGGCGTTCCGCCGTAGCGGATCGCAATGGTCATCGCGGCCCCGGCGGGCAGTCGGTTGGGCAGGATGATGTGCAGCTTGCCGTTCGAACATCGGAACTGGTCGGGGCGGCGCCCGTTCACCGTGACCTTGGAGACGGCCATCGGGTCGGCCAGATCCAGGGTGAACGTGCGCAACTCGGCCAGTGTCACGGCGGTGATGGTGGCCGAACCCGAGAGCCGGTTGGCCGAGACCTTGTACTCCAGATCCAGTTCGTACCGCGACACCCGGTAGCCGAAGTTACCGTTGCGCGGCAGGTACGGATCGATGACGGGCGGGCTGGTGGCCGCTCCCGCGGCCTTCCTGGCCGCTTTTTTCGGGCTCACGCGTTCTTCTTCTTGCGCGACGGATCCCACACCGCGATCGGGTTGCCCTGCCAGCGCGAGAACGGGGGCACCTCGTCACCGCGCATCACCAGTGACGCCGGACCGACGGTGGCCCCGGCGCCGATCTTGCTGGCGGGCAACGCGACACAGTGCGGGCCCAGGGTGGCCCCGTCCTCGAGGACGACGGTATCCATCCGCATGATCCGGTCGTGGAACAGGTGCGTCTGCACCACACAGCCACGGTTGACGGTGCTGCCGGCACCCAGGCGCACCAGATCGGCCTCGGGTAGCCAGTAGGTTTCGCACCACACGCCGCGGCCGATCTTGGCGCCGAGCCCGCGCAGCCAGATGTTCATCACCGGTGTCCCGGTGGCGGCCCTGGCGAACCACGGTGCGGCGACCGTCTCGACGAAGGTGTCCGATACCTCGTTACGCCACACGAACGACGACCACAGCGGATGCTCGACTGCCCGGATGCGGCCGATGACAAGCCATTTGGCTAGGACGGCGATACCGCCGGCCACCGCGCCGGCGGTCAGCAGCACCACCCCGCCGGCCAGGGCGGCGAGTGCGTATCCGAACGCGCCGGCCAGTGCCTGCAGCCCGGCCAGCACGGCGACGCCGATCCCGAAGGTCACGATGACCGGGATGATGCGGCAGGTCTCCACCACCGAACGCATGATCTTCAGCTTCGTCGACGGCTGGAAGGTGCGCATTACGTCGGCATCGGTCGGGTTGCGGCGCAACCGGATCGGCGGGCTGCCCAGCCATGAGGAACCGGCCTTGGCTTTGTAGGGTGCAGCTGAGAGCACCGCGACCAGGCCGTCGTCGGGAACCCGCCGTCCGGGCTGGGTGATCCCGGAATTGCCCAGGAACGCCCGCTTGCCGATGGTGGCCCTGGCGACGTGGATCCAGCCGCCACCGAGCTCATAGGAGGCGACCATGGTGTCGTCGGCCAGGAACGCGCCGTCCTCGACCACGGTGAACTTCGGGGTGAGCAGGGCGGTCGAGATCTCGGTGCCCTTACCGACCTTCGCGCCGAGCACCCGCAACCACCATGGGGTGAGCAGACCGGCGTAGATCGGGAACAGGTAGTTGCGGGCGGCATCCATCAGTCGTTCGGTGGCCCACAGCTGCCAGCCCACCCGGCTGCGCACCGGGTGGTAGCCCTCGTCGAGGCCGATGGACAGCATCCGGACACCGATGACCGTCAGCGCGGCGTAGGCCGCCATGGCCGCCAACGCCGCGACCGGGGTCCACAGCAGCGCCGGGACGATCGCCGCCGCGGGGGTGGGGGTGTCGCGGATGCCCCAGGCCAGCACGGCCAGGCCGGCGGCCAGGCCGGTCAACGGCAAGGCGCCCAACAACATCGACGTCACGCCGTAGATCGCCACCCAGACCGTCGAGCGGGGCGGTCGTTCGTCGGGCCAGGGGTGCCGGGCCTTGCCGGACTTCGCCGCGGGCGAGCCCTTCCAGTACTGCCCGTTCTTCACCTTGCCGATCACACCGGATCCCGGTGCCACGTCGGCGTTCTTGCCCACCACCGCGCCGGGGAACAGTGTGGTGCGTGCGCCGATGGTGGCGTCGTTGCCGATGCTGATCGGTCCGACATGGAACAGATCGCCGTCGATCCAGTGCCCGGTGAGGTCCACCTCGGGTTCGACCGATGCCCGGTGGCCGATGGTGAGCATCCCGGTGACCGGCGGCGCGGAATGCAGGTCGACGCCCATGCCGACCGAATTACCCAGGGCGCGTGCGTAATACACCAGCCAGGGCGCGCCGGCCTGATTCTCGGCGCCGCTGGCGTCGGCGAGCCGTTCGGCGAACCACACCCGCAGGTGTTCGGACCCACCGCGCCGGTAGGTGCCGGGCGCCAAGTTGGACAGCAGCGTCCGGGCCCCCAGCACCGCGATCCCCATCCGCCCCGGCGGGGTGATGAACACCACGAAGCCGGCCAGGATGATCCACCAGTTCAGGTGGACCGCCCACGGCACCAGATGTGTGGCGGCGGCAATGTTGTTGAGCACGCCCAGCCAGACCACCCACTGCAGGCCGGTCAAGGTGGCCAGGGGTACCGACATCGCCACCTGGGCCAGCTGGGTGAGCAGCGGTGTGGGGGCGACCTCGCGGGTGTGGACCTCGGGAGGCGGGGCGAGCTCGTCGAGATAGCCGGCCAAGGAGCCCAGACGGGGATGGTCGTAGAGGTCGGCGACGGTCACCTGCGGGTAGCGCGACCGCACCGCGGTCACCAGCTGAGCGGCCGACAGCGATCCGCCGCCGAGGGCGAAGAAGTCCGCCTCGGGTCCGTCCACCGTCGCGCCGAGCACATCCCGCCACAGCCCGGCCAGCCAGCCGGTGGTGCCGGTGCCCAGGTCGGGTTCGTCCTCTGGGCCGGCGCCCGGAGGCGGCCACGGCAGCGCATTGCGGTCGACCTTGCCCGACGTCCGGGTCGGTAGCTCGTCGAGCAGCACCAGCCGCGGGACCAGCGCAGCGGGCAGTGCCGCGGCCAGTGCGGCCCGCGCTGCGGCCAGATCGAAGGCCGGGTCGGCACTGGCGATATAACCGACCAGCAGGGGGGTGCCGCTGGCGGTCTTGCGCACCGCGGCCGCGCCGCCGCTGACCCCGGGCAGATACACCAGGGCCGAGTCCACCTCGCCCAGCTCGATGCGGCGGCCCCCGACCTTGACCTGATCGTCGGCGCGGCCCTGAAAGTAGAGGCCGTCCGCCTCCAACCGCACCAGGTCCCCGCTGCGGTAGGCCCGGTCCCAGCCGAGGCTCGGCATGGGAGCGTATTTCTCGGCGTCCTTCTCCGGATCCAGATACCGGGCCAGGCCCACCCCGCCGATGACGAGTTCACCGACTGCGCCGAGGCCGACGGGTTGCCCCTCTTTGTCCACCACCGCCAGGTCCCAGCCCGGCAACGGCAGGCCGATACTCACCGGCCCCTTGCCATCCAGCGGCGCGGCGCACGCCACCACGGTCGCCTCGGTGGGGCCGTAGGTGTTCCACACCTCGCGCCCTTCCACGGCCAGCCGTTCGGCGAGTTCGGGCGGGCAGGCCTCGCCGCCGAAGATCAGCAGTCGCACCGCTTCCAGCGCCTCGGCCGGCCACAGCGCGGCCAGCGTCGGCACCGTCGAGACCACGGTGATATCGCGGGAGACCAGCCACGGGCCCAGATCCATCCCGCTGCGCACCAGGGAGCGGGGGGCGGGCACCAGGCAGGCACCGTGCCGCCAGGCCAGCCACATCTCCTCGCAGGACGCGTCGAAGGCGACGGACAATCCGGCCAGCACCCGGTCACCCGGGCCCAGCGGATTGGACTGGAGGAACATCCGCGCCTCGGCGTCGACGAAGGCGGCCGCGTTGCGGTGCGTCACCGCCACGCCCTTGGGGGTGCCGGTCGAACCGGAGGTGAAGATGATCCAGGCATCGTCGCGGTTCAGCGGTGGCGCCGCGCGCCAGCCGCGCGATGAGCCGGTCGCCCGGACCAGGCCCTTCTCGGTGATCACCGCGACCACCTGGGCCTCGCCGAACACCAGTGCCGCGCGCTCGTCGGGGTCGTCGGCATCCACCGGGACGTAGGCGGCGCCGCTGGCCAAGGTGGCCAGGATGGCCGTGTACAGCGCATAGCTGCCCGAGGGCATCCGGATGCCGATGCGGTCGCCGCGGCCGATCCCGCGCGCCGCCAGCCACGCCACGCTCTCCTCGATATCGCCGATCAGTTCGGCATAGGTGAGCTGGACCTCGCCGTCGTCGATGGCGGGTGCGTCGGGGTAGCGACGCGCGGTGTCGTAGAGGATGTCGACCAGCGTGCGAGGCTCCGGCGCCGAGGAAGACAAGAGGTACTGAGGAGGGATGGCCGGTACGGGTGCCGCTGTCACCCGTACAAACTACTGGGCCCCGGTGACGGGCCGGTGATGACGCACGGGGGCGGGGACATTCCCTTTGGGTCTGGCTGCTTTGTGGTCTGTCTGATCGCAACCGTATGCAGTCTCACGTGCCGCACCTACTGTGGCGGCGTGCGGTTATTCCTGGCAGACGATGCGTGGAGCGAGTTGACGTCCGGTGCCGAGCCGGTGGTGCGGGTGACGGCTGCCGACCTCGGGCAGGCCCGGCGGGCCCGAGCCCGGTTGCGGGGCGGCCCCGAACGGGTCGCGGTGATTCTCGACATCGAGGTCACCGTGGCCGCGCACGGTGATGTCCGGGCGGCCTACGCGTCGCTCGACGGCAAGACCGCGGGCGTCCGGTACGCCGGAACCGTGGACGGGCTGGCCGGGCTGATTGCCGATATCGAATCGGCCGAGGTCGCCGACGGGGTGACGCTGGTCGCGGCGGCCTCCCCGCAGGACCTGCGCGGGCTGGGCGAGGACGTGTTGCGCAGGCTCGCCGAGCGGGGTCGTATCTCGGCCTGAGTCCGCACCATCGACAATTCAATTCATGCATTAGTGCGCGCCAAAATAGTCTTGGACATGAATTGATTGGGGTCCTAGCGTTGAACGCGTGACCACCCAACTGACCGCCCGCCCGACCGGCCAGATGCTCATCGCCGGCAACCCCGTCGCCGGAACCGGTACCGAAATCCGCGGATTCAATCCCGCCACCGGCCAGACGTTGGAGCCCGCCTACCGCTACGGCGACGAATCGCATGTGGACAGCGCCTGCACCGCCGCCGCCGAGGCGTTCGGCCCGTACCGGGCGACCACCTCGGAGCAGCGCGCCCAGTTCCTGGAGACGGTGGCCGCGAGCATCGAGGCGATCAAGACCGAATTGGTGGAGCGCGCCGTCGCCGAGAGCGGGCTACCCGAGCCGCGGATCGCCGGCGAGGTCGGCCGCACCACCGGCCAGCTGCGGCTGTTCGCCGCGGTGCTGCGCGAGGGCAGCTGGAACGGCGCGCGAATCGACCCGGCTCAACCCGACCGCAGCCCGCTGCGGCGTCCGGATATCCGGCAGCGCGAGGTGCCGCTGGGTCCCGTCGCGGTGTTCGGCGCGAGCAACTTCCCGCTGGCGTTCTCGGTCGCCGGTGGCGACACCGCCTCCGCGCTGGCCGCCGGCTGCCCCGTGGTGGTGAAGGCGCACGACGCCCATCCGGGCACCTCGGAGCTGGTCGGGGCGGCCATCGCGCGCGCCGTCGTACAGAGCGGGATGCCCGCGGGCACCTTCTCGCTGTTGTTCGGCTCAGGCCCCGGGCTGGGTGTCGCGCTGGTCGCCGACCCGCGCATCAAAGCCGTCGGATTCACCGGATCACGCTTTGCCGGAATGGCTTTGGTGGCCACGGCGGCCGCTCGACCGGAGCCCATCCCGGTGTATGCGGAGATGAGTGCCGTCAACCCGGTGTTCCTGCTCGACGGTGCGCTGCGTGCGCGTGGTGCCGAGATCGGCGCGGCGTTCGTCGGGTCGCTGACCATGGGGTCCGGTCAGTTCTGCACCAACCCCGGGCTGGTGCTCGCGGTGGACGGTCCCGGCGTGGATGACTTCCTGACCGCGGCCGGCACCGCGCTCGCCACGGCCGCGGCGACCCCGATGCTCACTCCGGGTATCGCCGCGAGTTACGCCAAGGGAGTGGACACGTTGCGCGCAGTGTCCACCGAGGAAGCCCGTGGCCAGGCGGCCGCCAGCGAGACCTATTGTCAAGCCGCCTTGTTCAGCACGGACGCGGCGACATTCCTGGCCACCGAGGCGCTGCAGGCCGAGGTGTTCGGAGCCTCGAGTGTGCTCGTGCGGTGCGCCGATATCGAGGAGATGGTGGCCGTCGCCGCCGGCCTGGAAGGCCAACTGACGGCCACCGTGCACGCCGAGGAATCCGACTATCAGGTGGCGGCCGAGCTGTTGCCCGTGCTGGAGCTCAAAGCCGGGCGCATTCTGTTCAACGGCTGGCCCACCGGGGTCGAGGTCGGGCATGCCATGGTGCACGGCGGGCCGTACCCGGCGACATCCGACTCGCGCACCACGTCGGTGGGGGCCAGGGCGATCGAGCGTTTTCTGCGTCCGGTGTGTTACCAGGATGTCCCCGACGCCTTGCTGCCCAGCGTCATCGCCGACGGCAATCCCGACGGTGTGTGGCGCCGGATCGACGGCCAACTCACCCACGACTGACGTCAATGACCGAACTCTCGAGGAGTACTCCCATGCTTGATGGTGTCCTGTTCTTTCCCGTCACCCCCTTCACCTCCCACGGCGAGGTCAATCTCGAAGCCCTGGCCGCGCATATCGCCAAGGGTGTCGACGCCGGCCCCGGTGGGGTCTTCGTCGCCTGTGGCACAGGTGAATTCCACGCGCTGGAGACCCAGGAGTTCGCCGGGGTGGTGCGTACCGCGGTGGTGGTCACCGGTGGCCGGATCCCGGTGTACGCCGGTGCGGGCGGATCGCTGGCGCAGGCCAAGGTGTTCGCGAAGGCCGCCGCCGACGCCGGTGCGGACGGATTGCTGCTGCTGCCACCGTATCTGGTGACGATGTCGCAGCAGGGTCTGGTCGACTACACCCGCGAGGTCGCCGCCGCCACCGAGCTACCGGTCATCGTCTACAACCGCGGCAACGCCCGTTACACGGAAGCGTCCGCGGTCGAGGTGGCCCAGATCCCGAACGTCGTCGGATTCAAGGACGGCACCGGTGACGTGGACCGGGTGGCGCGTATCGTGCGCGCCGTCACCGACGCACTTGCGCCGTCGGGCAAGGCATTCCAGTTCTTCAACGGTCTGCCCACCGCGGAGGTGTCCCAGCAGGCCTACCGCGCGATCGGGGTGACGCTGTACTCGTCGGCGACCTTCGCCTTCGCTCCGGAACTGGCGCTCGCCTACTACCGGGCGCTGGAGGACGGAGACGAGGCGACCCTGGCCGCGCTGCAGCGCGAGTTCTTCCATCCGCTGGTGCGGCTGCGTGACACCGTGCCGGGCTATGCCGTCTCGCTGGTCAAGGCGGGGGTGACGATGGAAGGTATCGACGCCGGACCGGTGCGCGCTCCACTGGTGATGCCCTCACCCGAGCACCTGAGCGAGCTCACCCAGATCGTCAAAGCCGGCCGCGCGGTGCTGTGATGGCGCCCGCGACGATACGGATCACCGGCGCTGACATCACCCCGGTCGCCTTCGTCGACCCGCCCCTGCTGAACACCGTCGGGGTGCACCAGCCGTATGCGTTGCGGGCGATCATCGAACTGCGCACCGACGCCGGCTTGGTGGGTCTGGGGGAGACCTACGCCGACACCCGGCACCTGGCCCGGCTGAACGCCGCGGCCGAGGCGATCACCGGGCTGGACGTGTTCGCCCTCAATGCTATTCGAGCCGCCATCGCCGACCGTCTGCGCGGCGACGACGCCGCGGTGGGCACCGCGGGGATGATCACCACCGCCAGCGCCGTCGACCAGGTGTTCTCACCGTTCGAGGTGGCCTGCCTGGATGTGCAGGGGCATGCCACCGGCCGTCCGGTGTCGGATCTGCTGGGCGGTGCCGTGCGCGACGCGGTGCCGTTCAGCGCCTACCTCTTCTACAAATGGGCGGCGCATCCTGGAGGAGAGCCCGACCAGTTCGGCGAGGCGCTCGACCCGGACGGTCTGGTCGCCCAGGCCCGGCGGATGATCGGCGAATACGGTTTCACCGCAATCAAGCTCAAGGGTGGGGTGTTCCCGCCCGAGGAGGAGATGGCGGCCATCGAGGCGCTGCACGAGGCGTTCCCGGACCACCCGCTGCGGCTGGACCCCAATGCCGCGTGGACGCCGCAGACCTCGGTGAAGGTGGCCACCGGGCTGGCCGGGATCCTGGAGTACCTGGAGGACCCCACGCCGGGTATCGACGGGATGGCCGAGGTGGCGGCGCAGGCGCCGATGCCGTTGGCCACCAACATGTGTGTGGTCGCGTTCGACCAGCTGGCCCCGGCCGTCGCCGCGGGTGCGGTGAAAGTGGTTCTTTCCGACCACCATTACTGGGGCGGCCTGCACCGGTCCCGGCTGCTCGCCGGGATCTGCGAGACGTTCGGGCTCGGGTTGTCCATGCATTCCAACTCGCATCTGGGGATCAGTCTGGCCGCGATGGTGCACCTGGCCGCCGCGACGCCCAACCTCACCTACGCCTGCGACACGCACTGGCCCTGGAAGACCGAAGATGTGATCGCGCCGGGCGTGCTGAGCATCCGCGACGGCAGCGTGGCCGTCCCGGTCACCCCGGGTCTGGGTGTCGAACTGGACCGAGAGGCACTGGCTGC
Organism: Mycolicibacterium sp. Y3; assembly: GCF_051188035.1. NCBI lineage: Bacteria > Bacillati > Actinomycetota > Actinomycetes > Mycobacteriales > Mycobacteriaceae > Mycobacterium > Mycolicibacterium sp. Y3. The sequence continues at coordinate 921,092 of NZ_JAVQLT010000001.1, forward strand.
GCTGCATGAGCAGTACCTGCGGTGCGGGATCCGCGACCGCGATGACACCGGCTACATGCGCAGCGTCGACCCGACCTTCGCGGCGGTCAGCCCACGCTGGTAGCGGCCCGGACCCGCATAGACTGCATCGATGTTCTCGCTGGCCCGGCTGTCCTGCTTCATCGCCGTCGCCGAGGAGCTGCACTTCGGCCGGGCCGCCGAACGGCTGCACATGACGCAGCCGCCGCTGAGCCGGCAGATCCAGCAGCTGGAGGCCGAGCTGGGCGTGCAGTTGATCGACCGCACCACCCGCTCGGTCATGCTCACCCCGGCCGGTATCGCGTTCCTGCCCGATGCCCGCCGCATCCTGCAACTGGCCGAGAGTGCCGCGCTGACCGTCAAGCGGGTGCCCGCGGGTGATCTGGGCACCGTGGTCGTCGGATTCACCGCGGCGTCGGCGCACGCGGTGTTGCCGCGCCTGCTGGAACGCACCAGGGCGAAGCTTCCCGATGTGAAACTCGAACTCCGCGAAATGGTTTCAGCCGCCCAGATCGAGGGGTTGATGACCGGCGAGATCGACCTGGGGATGGCCCGGCCACCGCTGAAACGGCCGGGCATCGTGTCCCGGCCACTGCTGCACGAGCAGCTGGTCGCGGCGCTGCCCGCCGAGCACCCGCTGGTCGGGCAGGCGCGTCAGCTGACCCTTAACGACCTGGACGGCCAGGACGTGATCATGTACTCGCCGATCCAGGCCCGCTACTTCAACGAACTGCTCATCAGCGCCTTCACCATCGCCGGTGCCACACCGCGGTACGTGCAGTTCGTGACACAGGTGCACACCATGCTGGTACTGGTGCGCTCCGCGATCGGGATAGCGCTGGTGCCCGCGTCGGCGGCCACCCTGCATCCCGAGGGCGTGGTGTTCCGGTCCATCGGGGCGTTCCGGGAGCGCCCGGTCGAACTCGATGCGGCCTGGCGCGGGGACAGCACCAACCCGGCGCTGCTGCGGCTGCTGCGCGATGTGCTGCCCGCCCGTGAGTGGACCACCGATGATCTGGTGGAACTGCACACCTGACCGCGTTGCGCGCGTCCTCAGACGCGCGCGGCGGGCTGCAGCACCGGTGTCACCAACTGTCCGGTGGCCAGGAACTCGTCCAGATTGCGCAGCGTGAGGGCTTCCATCGCGGCCCGGGTCTCCACCGTGCCGCTGCCGACATGCGGCAACAGGACCACGTTGTCCATCCGCAGCAGTTCCACCGGGACGTTCGGTTCGTCGACGAACACGTCCAGGCCCGCACCGGCCAGCCGTCCGGCACCGAGTGCGGCCACCAGTGCGTCCTCGTCGACGACGCTGCCGCGGGCGATGTTGATCAGGTAACCCTGCGGCCCCAGTGCCTCCAGGACGTCGGCGTCGATGAGGCTGCGGGTGCCGCTGCCGCCGGCCGCGGCCACCACCAGGACGTCGACGTCGCGGGCCAGCTCGACCGGCGACACGGCGTAGCGGTACGGCGAATCGGCCACCCGGTGGCGGTTGTGATAGCTGATGGTGCAACCGAAAGCGCTGAGCCGCTTGGCGATTGCGCCGCCGATACGGCCCATCCCGATGATGCCGACGCGGGAGTTGCTGACCTGGCGGGTCAGTGGGTAGTTGCCGTCGACGGGCCAGCGGCCGGCCCGTAGGTAGCGGTCGGCATCGGTGAACCGGCGCAGCACGTCGATCATCAGCCCCACGGCCGTGTCGGCGACGCAGTCGGTGAGCACATCCGGGGTGTTGCTCACCCCGACACCTGCGGCGGCCGCCGCATCGACATCGGTGGTGTCGTACCCGACCCCGAAGTTCACCACCGCGCCCAGCGCGGGCAGTGCCGACATCAGGGCGGCGTCCACCCCGGTGCGGCCCGAGGTCACCACGGCGGTGACGTGGGCACCATGGGTGGTCAGGAAGCCGGCGCGTTCGGCGGGGTCCTCAGGCAGGACCAGGGCGTCGTACTCGGTGCGCAGCGTCTCTGCCAGGGAGGGCTTGAGCGGTCCGACCTGCAGGATGCGTGCGCTGTCGGGAACGGAACGGGGCATGGTGGTGCCTTTCTCTTCGCTCACCACGCTAAGGATGCCCGGGAATACCTGTCCAACACGGAAATAGCATGGGTTGATGCTGAACCCGCATAACAGGCCAAACCCTGGTGGCTTGCGGGTATCAAAGTCCGCTCGTTCGGGATAAAGCGCCTGTTCAAGTGGCAAAAATGCGGCGCCGAACGGACGTCGGACGAGACCGGAAAACACTGAATTCGCCCTTTTGGCCGGGGTTGACGGGTTTCCGGACCCACTCCTACGGTGTGTCTACCGTCACAGATTCCGTCCACATACATGGACATCACACGGAACAGCCCTTTCCGAACCGGAGGATCAGATGGCCGCAACTTCGCCCGCCCGCCTGCGCATGACCGCGCTGGCCCTGGCGGGTGCCGTCCTGCTCACCGGCGGCTGCACCGTCGCCAACTCGGGCCACGGCGGATACGACCCGGACACCCTGCGCCTGGTCATCTCGCAGGAGCCGCCGACGTTGGAGCCGTGTGAGAGCTCGCTGACCTCGACGGGCATCGTGGTGCGTTCCAACATCACCGAACCGCTCATCGAACGCGAGCCCGACACCGGTGACCTGCAACCGCTGCTGTCCACCGGCTGGCGGCAGAATTCGCCCACCGAATGGACCTTCGACATCCGGTCCGGGGTCACCTTCTCCAACGGTGCGCCGTTCACCGCCGCGGACGCGGCCTTCGCGATCGACCGGGCCGTCAACTCGGACCTGCAGTGCAATGTCGACGGCTACGTGTTCGGCGACGAGAAGCTGAAGCTGGCCACCCCGAACGACAACACCTTGACCATCACCACCGAGAAGCCGGATCCGATTCTGCCGCTGCGTATCTCGTTCGTGGAGATCGTGCCCCGCGGCACCAGCATGACGGAGAAGGTGCGCGAACCCATCGGCACCGGCCCGTACGCCATCGCCGACTGGGAGTACGGCCAGAAGCTGGTGCTGGCGCGCAACGACCGGTACTGGGGTGCCAAACCCGCTTTCGGGCACGCCGAATATCAGTGGCGCAGCGAGGGCAGCGTGCGCGCAGCGATGATCACCAACGACGAGGCCGACATCGCCACCTCTCTGGGCCCCGAGGACGGCGCCGGCGACCGGGGCGTCCCGTTCCAGAACAACGAGACCACCGCCCTGCGGATGCAGGCGGGCGAGGCGCCGCTCAACGACATCCGGGTACGCCAGGCCGTCAACTACGCCGTCAACCGGACCGGAATCGTCAAGGCATTGTTCCGCGGCCTCGGCGATCCGGCCTCGCAACTCATCCCCAAGGGTGTGGTCGGTTACAACGATCGGTTGGCCCTCTGGCCACACGATGCCGACAAGGCCAAAGCTCTTGTCGCCGAGGCGAAGGCGGACGGCGTGCCGGTGGACAGGCAGATCCGGCTGATCGGGCGTACCGCCCAGTTCCCGAAGATCGCCGAGACCATCGAGGTCCTGCAGAGTGAGTTCACCGAGATCGGCCTCAACGTCAAGATCGAGATGATGGACACCGCGGGCCAGCTGCAGTACCAGCTGCGGCCCTTTCCGGAGAACACCGGGCCGTACCTGCTGATGATCCAGCACGGTAACCAGGCCGGTGACGCCGCCTTCACCATGGACCAGTACATGCTCTCCGACGGCCCGCAGAGCGCCTACGGCACACCGGAATTCGACGCAAAGATCCGAGCCGCAGAAGCCCTCACCGGTCAGGCCCGCCAGGACGCGTTCGCCACCCTGTTCGCCGAGGAGCCGCAGCAGATCATGCAGTTCGCCTATATCGCCCACATGAAGGGGATCATCGGCCTCGCGCCCCGGATCCACTACACCCCCAACTCCGCCACCGGTGACGAGATGCGCCTGGCCGAGATGACCAAGGCCGGCAACGGCTCTGACCTGTCCGACAGGAGCTGAACCCGATGTTCTCCTTCGTCAGGCGCCGCATGTACACCAGCACCATCCCGCTCGTCATCGTGTTGCTCGGGGTGTTCCTGCTGGCCCGACTCACCGGTGATCCCACCAACCTCTACCTCCCGGAGTCGGCCACCGCGGCCCAGCGTGAGGCGTTCGCGCAGTCACACGGATTCGATCGACCGATGATCGCGCAGCTGATGGACTACTTCAAAGGCGTGCTGCACCTGGACTTCGGCACCTCACTGCGCACCGGTGAATCCGCCTCGGAGATGGCGCTGCGCGCCTTCCCGGCCACCCTGCAACTGGCGGTGACCACCATGGCGCTCGCGATCGTCGGCGCCGTCATCGTCGGATGCTGGGCGGCGTACCGGCCGAACTCCTTGGCCGACCGCTTTTCCAGCCTGCTGTCCATGACGGCGGCCAGCATCCCCGACTTCTGGTTCGCGATCACCGGGGTCTGGCTGTTCGCGGTGCTGCTCGGGGTGCTACCGACCTCGGGTACCGACGCCGGCGTGCTGTCCTGGATCCTGCCCATCGCCACCCTGATGATCCGTCCGCTCGGCGTGCTCACCCAGGTGGTGCGAGGCGCCATGGTCTCGGCGCTGTCGGCCCCGTACGTCCGGCTGGCCCGCAGCAAGGGCGCCGGCGATTTCCGGGTGGTCACCCACCACGCGCTGCGCAACGCCGCCGCACCGGCGCTGACAGTGGCCGGCGACCTGGCCGTCGGCCTGATCAACGGTGCGGTGGTGGTCGAGGCCATCTTCGGCTGGCCGGGTATCGGAAAGCTGATGATCGACGCGATCCTGCAACGCGACTTCGCGGTGCTGCAGGCTGCGGTGCTGCTCACCGCCGTCAGCATCTTCCTGCTCAACATCCTCATCGACGCCTGTTACGCGCTGCTGGACGCCCGCGTCCGGGAACCGGCAAAGGTTTAGGACAACAACATGACTCAGATCGATCTCGTACCGGTCAAACCCACCACCGCCGTCGTCGGCGAACCGGCGACCACACCGAACGCCCGCTCCACGTGGATGCGCCTGCTGCTCAACGACCGGGTGGCCACCGTCGCCGCGGTGGTCCTCGGCCTGGTGATCCTCACCGCCGTCTTCGGCCCGATGCTGATGGGCGGGCTGGCCACCCACATCGACCTGGACAACTCCAATCAGCCGCCGTTCACCCTGGCGCACGGCTGGGCCAACATCCTGGGCACCGACCCGCTGGGCCGCAGCATGCTGGCCCGCCTTGTGGTGGCCTGCCGCACCACGCTGTCGGTGGCGATCCCCGCCGTGGTGATCTCGGCCGTGGTCGGTTCGGTGATCGGCATGTGGGCCGGCTACCACCGCGGCTGGCGGGAGACGGTGGCCATGCGGGTGGCCGACGTCATCATGAGCTTCCCGTCGCTGCTGCTGGCAGTCGTCGTGCTCTATGTGTTCTCGCCGAGCGCGGCCAATATCGTGCTGGTGCTGGCCATCACCCGCATCCCGGTGTATCTGCGTACCGCCCGGGCCGAATCCGCCGAGCTGTCCAGCCGCGTATTCGTCGACGCGGCAAGGACATTCGGCGCCAGCGGTTCGTCGATCATCATCCGGCATGTGCTGCCCATCGTGTTGCCCACCCTGCTCACCGTGGCCACCCTGGACTTCTGCTACGTGATGCTGGCGGAGAGCTCACTGAGCTTCCTGGGCATCGGCATCCAGCCGCCGGACGTCAGCTGGGGCCTGATGGTCGCCCAAGGCCGGACCTACCTGCACACCGCCTGGTGGCTGTCGTTCTTCCCCGGCGTGGCCATCGTCATCACCACGGTCTCGGCCACCATCCTGGCCGCCTGGGCCCGTATCGCCACCGATCCCGGGCAGCGGTGGCGGCTCACCGTGCCGAACCGGTTCCCGTCGCTTCGCTTGCCCAGGCGAGAACGCCTGTCCCGCTTCACCAAAACCGGAAAGCGCCTCTCATGAAAGGCACCGTGATGACCGCCGTGGTAGAACAGCCGCCCGTCGCCACCCACCCCGATGCCGACCCGGCGCTGCGGGTCGACGGATTGACCGTCGACATCCGCACCATCACCGGCACGGTCCGCGCCGTCGACCATGTGTCGTTCACCGCCCACCGCGGCGAAACCCTGGCGCTGCTGGGGGAATCCGGCTGTGGCAAGTCGATGACCGCCACCGCACTGGTCGGGCTGCTGGAGCCGGTTGCCGATGTGGTGGCGGGTTCGGCGCGGGTCGGCGACACGGATGTCCTCGCGGTCGATCGCAAGACCCGGCGCAAGCTGGCCGGTCCGGAACTGGCCATCGTGTTCCAGGATGCGCTGACGGCGCTGAACCCGCTCTACACCGTGGGCACCCAGTTGGCCGAGCCGTTCCGGATCCACCACGGGATGAAGGCGAAAGAGGCCAGGCGCAAGGCGATCGAGCTGATGGCACGCGTGGGTATCCCGCAGCCGCAGGAGCGGATCAACTCCTACCCCCATCAGTTCTCCGGCGGGATGCGCCAGCGACTGCTCATCGCGATGGCCGTCGCGCTCAACCCCCGCGTGCTGATCGCCGACGAGCCCACCACCGCACTGGATGTCACGGTGCAGGCGCAGATCATGGCGCTGCTGAAAAGCCTTCGCGCTGAGTTCGACATGGCCGTCGTACTGATCACCCACGACCTGGCGCTCGTCGCCGAAGAGGCCGACCGGGTCGCGGTGATGTACGCCGGCACCGTCGTCGAGACCGGGCGGGTATCGGAGGTGTTCGCCGATCCCAAGCATCCCTACACCAAGGGCCTGCTGGACTCCGTCCCGGTCAGCGCCGAACGCGGCGCCGAGCTGAAATCCATCGGCGGGTCGCCGCCGGACCTGCATTCCATCCCGCAAGGCTGTGTCTACCAGGACCGCTGCCCCCTGGTGCGCGAGCCGTGCCGGGACACCCGCCCGGAACTGGCCGCGGTCGGGCCGACGCGGCAATCCGCATGCCACTTCTCCGGGGAGGTCCAGAATGTCTGACCAACTGCTGTCCGTGCGCGGGCTGGCCAAGAGCTTCCGGGCGGCAGGGGGCAAGAAGCTGCGCGCCCTGGACGGTATCGACCTGGACCTGCGCCGCGGCGAAACCCTGGGCCTGGTGGGCGAATCCGGCTGCGGCAAGTCCACCCTGGCGCGCACGCTGATGATGCTGGAGCAGCCGGACGCCGGCACCGTCAGCTTCGACGGGATCGACCCGTATCGGTTGCGCGGCAAGGATCTGCTGAAATTCCGTCGACGCGTGCAGATGGTCTTCCAGGATCCGTACGCCTCGCTGAACTCGCGGATGACGGCGGCCGAGATCATCGCCGAGCCGTGGCGCACCCACAAGACGCTCCACCCGTCCCGCAAAGACCGCGATATGCGGGTGCGGGGGCTGCTCGACATGGTCGGGCTGGGCGCCAAGGCTTTCGGCAAATACCCCCAGGAGTTCTCCGGCGGCCAGCGCCAGCGGATCGGCATCGCGCGGGCACTGGCACTGAACCCGGACATCATCATCTGCGACGAACCCGTCTCCGCATTGGATCTCTCGGTGCAGGCTCAGGTGCTCAACCTGCTCAACGACCTGCAGCGGGAACTGAAGATCTCCTACGTGTTCATCTCGCACGACCTGTCGGTGGTGCGACATGTCGCCGACCGGGTCACCGTGATGTACCTGGGCCGGATCATCGAAACCGGGCCCACCGAAGCGGTGTTCGACCACCCCGAACATCCGTACACCGCCGCGCTGATGTCGGCCGCCCCGAAACTGCATGCCGCACAGCGTGCAGACCGCATCCTGCTCACGGGGGAAGTGCCGTCCCCGTTGAACCCGCCGTCGGGCTGCCGGTTCCGCACCCGCTGCGCGCATGCCACCGAGATCTGCGCGAGCCAACGACCCCCGCTGGCACTGGACCCGACGGTGGCCGGGCACTCCGCGGAATGCCACCATCCGCTCGGCGCATCGACAGCGCTGTCACACAGCGCGTGAGCGAGCTGAGCCTGTCCGGTTACGCGATCATCGGGATCGCGGTGCTGATCGCGTCCTGCCTGCAGGCGTCGATCGGCTTCGGGTTGGGCATGCTGGCCGCTCCGGTCGTCGCCCTGGTCGATCCAGGTCTCATCCCGGGCACCCTGATCATGCTGGCCGCCATCGTCACGCTCATGGTGGTCCTGCGTGAGCGGACCGCCATCGATGTGACGGGTACCGGCTGGGCCTTGGTCGGCCGGGTTCCCGGGACGATCGCCGGTGCCCTGATCCTGACCGCGATACCGGAACGGGCACTGGCGATGTTGATCGCCGCGGTGGTACTCGGCGGGGTCGCCCTGACGAGCATGGGTTGGGTGCCCGCACCGCGGCGGCGCAACCTCGTGCTGGCCGGAGCCACCTCGGGGGTGCTGGGTACCGCGACGTCCATCGGTGGGCCGCCGATGGCGCTGGTGTGGCAACGCAGCAGCGGTCCCCGGCTGCGCGGCACAATGGCCGGCTTCTTCCTCATCGGCTCGCTGATGTCGCTGACGATGCTGACCCTCACCGGTGCCGTCGACCGGCACACCGTGGTGGCATGCGCCGTCCTGATACCGGCGACCGTCGGCGGATATGTGTTGTCCCGCTACGCGAACCGGCTGTTGAACCCACGGCGGCAGCGGTGGACGGCGATCACCGCCTCGGCCACCGGCGCCGTCCTCCTCGTCGTCCAGCAGATGGGACTGATATGAGCGAACCCGCAGTGCGCAAGATCTCGTCCGGCGTGAAATCGGCGGTACGCACCGTCGAACTGCTCGAGTACCTGGCCGATCGCCACGACCAGCCGACGCGCGTCCGCGATGTCAGCGTCGCACTCGATATGCCGCGTAGCAGCGCGCACGCCCTGCTGCGCACCCTCATCGCGCAGGGCTGGGTGCGATGCGACGAGTCGGGCACGTTGTACAGCATCGGGATCCGGGCTCTGCTGGTCGGAACCAGCTACCTGGACACCGACCCCTACCTGCCGAGTATCACCCCCTTTCTCGACGAACTGCGCGGTGTCTGGGATGAGACGTTCCATCTGGGGCGCCTGGACGGCTGCGACGTGGTCTACCTGGCCACCCGGGAGTCCCGCCAGTACCAGCGCACCACCAACCGGGTGGGCCGGCGGCTGCCTGCCCACACGACGGCATTGGGCAAGGTGCTGCTGGCCGAACGGGTCGGCGCCGAGCGCGATGCGCACATCCCCACCGAGCTGGTCGCGCTGACCCCGCGGACGGTGACGGATCGGGTGGCGCTGGAGGAGGCGCTCGAGATCGCCCGGATCCGCGGCTACGCCACCGATGACGAGGAGAACACCACCGGCGTGCGGTGCTTCGCGGTGCCGTTGCGGCACTGCCGCCCCGCGCAGGACGCGATCAGCGTCTCGGTGCCCATCGCACGGCTGACGCCGGACCGCGAGGCCGACCTCGTCGAGGCGCTGTGCGCGGTGGGGGACAAGGTGAGCCGGGTGCTGCGCCCGGTCGCCAACGGGGACAAATGGTTTGCGCAGTAGCGATCGAAAAGGTGGATTGATGAGCACACACAAGACCCCGGTCATCACCCGGATGCGGGTGGTACCCATCGCCGGGCACGACAGCATGCTGTTGAATCTCAGTGGCGCCCACGGGCCTTTCTTCACCCGGAACCTGGTGATTCTGCAGGACTCCGACGGCAACACCGGTGTCGGTGAGGTGCCCGGCGGCGCGGCGATCGAGCGCACCCTCACCGATGCCCGGCCGCTCATCGAGGGCCGCGCCATCGGTGATTACCACGCCGTGCTGGCCGATATCCGGCGTGAGTTCGCCGGCCGCGACGCCGGTGGGCGCGGCGCCCAGACGTTCGATCTCCGGGTCACCGTGCATGCCGTCACCGCCGTCGAATCAGCGATGCTGGACATACTCGGCCAGTATCTCGGGGTTCCGGTCGCGGCGCTGCTCGGTGACGGACAACAGCGCACGCGGGTGCAGGCGCTGGGCTACCTGTTCTTCGTGGGCGACCGCACCAAGACGGATCTGGCCTACCGGTCGGCCGCCGATGAACAGGCCGGCGCCGACGACTGGTTGCGCCTGCGGCACGACGAGGCGATGACACCCGAAGCCGTGGTGCGGCTGGCCGAGGCCGCCCGCGAACGGTACGGCTTCCGCGATTTCAAACTCAAGGGCGGGGTGCTGCCCGCGGCCGACGAGGCCAAGGCCGTGATCGCGCTGGCCGACCGGTTCCCGGACGCCCGGATCACCCTGGATCCCAACGGCGGCTGGCTGCTGGCCGACGCGATCACCACCTGCCGGGAACTGACCGGGGTTCTCGCCTACGCCGAGGACCCGGTCGGCCCGGAAGGCGGGTTCTCCGGTCGCGAGGTGATGGCCGAGTTCAAACGGGCGACCGGGTTGCCGACGGCGACCAACATGATCGCCACCGACTGGCGCGAGATGGGGCACGCGATCCGCTCGGGTGCGGTGGACATCCCGCTGGCCGATCCGCACTTCTGGACCATGAACGGTTCGGTGCGTGTCGCACAGCTCTGCGACGCCTGGGGGCTTACGTGGGGTTCACACTCCAACAACCACTTCGACGTGTCCCTGGCGATGTTCACCCATGTCGCCGCAGCGGCACCCGGGGCGATCACCGCGATCGACACGCACTGGATCTGGCAGGACGGTCAGCGGATCACCAAGGCGCCCTACCAGATCGTCGACGGGTACCTGGATGTGCCGGATAAACCGGGGCTGGGTGTCGAACTCGACGAGGACCGCGTCGCGGCCGCGCACGAGCTCTACCTGGCCGAGGGGCTCGGTGCCCGCGACGATGCGGTGGCCATGCAGTACCTGATCCCCGGCTGGACTTTCGACAGCAAACGCCCTGCCCTGCTGCGTGATCTGTGAGACAGGTGTAAGCATGTGCATTCTGGTCGCCGACCGCAACCTGGTGCCGCACCGGGCCCGCTTCGAAGCCGCGCTGCCCGCCGATGTCACCGTCGTGTGGGGGGACGAGCAGGCGCTGCGCACGGCGGAGGTGTTCGTGGGTGGCCGGTTCACCGCCGAAATGGCGACTGTGGCCGAGAAACTGCGGCTCGTCCACGTCGCCGGCGCGGGGACCGACCGGGTCGATTTCACGGCACTGAGCCCGGATGTTCAGGTGGCCAACACCTTTCACCATGAACGTTCGATTGCGGAGTATGTCCTGAGCGCCGCCATCCTGCTGCGGCGCGACTTCCTGGCTCAGGATCGGGCCTTGCGCCGACAGGTGTGGGCCACCCCGGTGTACGACGATGTGCTGCCGCAGTTGCCGACCCTGGGTGCGGCCCGGATCGGCTTTGTCGGCTTCGGGCACATCGGCCGGCGCTGCTGGGAACTGCTGCGCGCCCTGGGATGCACCGGCGCGGCGGTGACCGGGACGGGCCGGGTCGACCCTGCGTGCGGCCTGGACTGGGCCGCCACCACGGCATCGCTGGACCGGTTGATGGCCGAATCCGAGGTGGTCGTCGTCTCCGCGCCGCTGACCGCAGACACCACGGGCATGATCGGATCCGCCCAGTTGCGCGCCCTGGGGCCAGACGGTGTCCTGATCAATGTGGGCCGCGGGCCGCTGGTGGACGAACGGTCGCTGTATGAGGCGTTGCTGCACAAGAAGATCCGCGCCGCGGCGATCGACGTCTGGTATCGCTACCCGGCACCGGGCACCGGCGGTGGCACGCCCGCCGACCTGCCGTTCCACGAGCTGGCCAACATCCTGATGACCCCGCACTCCTCGGGGGTCACCTCGGACACCTTCGCGGGCCGGGCCGACGATATCGCCGCCAACATCGGCCGGCTGTACCGCGCCGAACCGCTGCTGAATGTGGTGTCTCAGAGGGCGTCGTAGATCAGCCGGAAGTACCGGTCGGTGCGAGGCGACCCCTCGACTCCCGGGCCCATCTTGTTCATCACGTACGCGATGGTCGCGCGGCGGTCGGGGTTCATGGTCTCCCATGACCCACCCCAGCCGTCCCAGAAACAGATCTTCTCGTCCGGCACATACGGAATCGTCTCCGGCTTCGGCAGGCCGAATCCGAGGCCCCAGCGCAACGGATGGCCCGCGAGCACCAGATCGGGTCCCTCCAGCTGGACCTCGAAGATCTTCTCGACGGTCTCCGGCCGTAGCAGGGTGACGCCGTCGACGGTGCCGCCGAGTGAGATCACCGACAGGATCTTGGCCAGCGCGCGGGCATTCGTGTGTCCGTTGACCGCGCCGATATCGGCCGCGCGCCAGGCCGCCGTGTTGGCGATACCCGGCTCGGGGGCCGGCCCGGTGAACGTCTTGAGCATCGGCTCCGGCCACTGATCCATCGGTGGAAGCGCGAAAGGTTCGGTGGACGGGATGATCTCCGCGATCCGATCGGCGTCCTCGGGAGCTGCGCCGATCTGGAAGTCCGCGCCCAGAGGTCCGGCGATCTCGTCCCGTACGAAGTCCTTGAGCGGGCTGCCGGTGACACGGCGCACCACCTCACCGATCAGATGCCCGTAGGTCAGGGCGTGATAGCCGGACGCGGTGCCGGGTTCCCACCACGGGGCCTGGGCGGCCAGCGCGGCGGTGGATCTGTCCCAATCCAGGATGTCCTCGGGGACCACCGGCTGATCCCAGCCCGAGACACCGGAGGAGTGGGTGAGCAGGTGGCGGATCTGCACGCCGTCCTTACCGTTGGCGGCGAACTCGGGCCAGTAGTCGGCGACGCGGTCGTGTGCGGCGATCAGCCCGCGATCGATGAGCATCAGCGCGGCCAGGGCGGTGACGGTTTTGGTCGACGACCACACGTTGACCACGGTGTCCGCGGCCCAGGGCCTGGTTCTGGCGGCGTCGGCATGACCGCCCCACATGTCGACGACGGTCTGGCCACCGATATCGATGGCAATGGCCGCGCCGACCTCCTCGCCCTCGGCGATGGCGGTCTCCAGCGCCGCGGCCACCTGAGCGAAGCGGTCGTCCCAATGTCCTTGCAAGGTCATCGGGCCATCATCTGCCAGATTCAGGAGCTGGCAGCCCAGATCTGTCGAACCTGTTGCAGCCCTTGTGAAGTCAATGTGCCGAACAGGCGCAACCGGGCCATCCCGCCGTCCGGGTAGATATCGAGCCGGGCCTCGGTGACCGGGCGGTCGTCCTGGATCAGGAACCGGTGCCGGGTATCGGGTTGCAGATCGGTGCGCGGCAGCAACTCGAACCAGTCGCCGGTGCCGTCCCGGCCCGACAGTCGCGCCCAGCCCGGGGCATTACCGACAAAGTAGGAGGTGTCCAGCTCGGCGGCAGCCAGCACGCCCTGGTTCGCCAGGTGCACCTGCACCCAGTCGTTCCCGGCATCACGGCGCCGGGAGGTCTCCCAGCCCTCACCCATGTGCCGCGGCGTGCCGGGCAGCAGCAGGTTGTTCGGCGAGCTGTAGAACATGTTGGAGCAGGCGGTGATCCGGCCACCGTTCTCCAGTGCCGCCAGATCCAGGGGTAGCGCCTCGGCGAAGCTGGGATCGAGCAGACCTTCGCCGTGTACCCGGAACCGCGCAATGCCGCCATCGGGGTACATCGACAGACGCACATGCGTCCACCGTTGGGTTGATTTGACCTGGAACGGGTTTCGGGTGTCGCCGTTGACCGCGCTGCGCTCCACGATGGGCGTCCACTCGGTCTTGTGCACCAACTCCTCGACCGAGGGATGACCCGTGACGTTGGCCGCCTCGACCGAGATGTGCGGCGGATAGTTGCCGGTGAACCAGGCGGTGTCGACGACCACACCGCGCACCACGCCGGCGGTCCCGAGTCGCACGATCGCCGAATCGCAGGAATCGGCGGTGGCGCCGCGGCGCCGCCGCGTCTCCCAGCCGTCATAGACCTGGCCCTTGTGCCCGAACGTCGCGGGCCGGAACTCGGCCGCGGCGGGGGTGATCAGGTTCTCCTTCTCGGCAAACAGATCGTCGTTGGCCCATATCACCGCGCCGCCGGCGGCACGCGACGCCAGATCGGGGAAGGCCAGGAAGTGTGGAGGGGTACTACTGCTCACGGACCGAGCCTAGTGGCTCACCAGTTGTCGAACCCGCCCTCGGGCCCGAGCATCCGCTCCAACCGGGTCCGGTTGATCTTGGCCAGCTCGTTGCGCACCACCTTGCGCTCGGTCTCGAGATCGTTGTGCATGCGGTCGGCGATGGTGGTGAGCACGTCCGGCGCGCACAGGCCCGCGACGTACATCACATAATCGAAGCCGAACCGGTCCCGGTAGCTCTCCTCGGCGGTTCGCAGGGCGGCCCGCTCGGTGTCGTCGCAGGGCCGTACCGAGCACGGATAGGCCTGCAGGATCGCGTCGACGGACTGCTCGGACAGGGCGAACAGCAGCGCGTCCGCGCGCCGGAACAGGCTGTTGTGATCGGGATAGGGCCGCCCGCCGGCCAGATCACCGGCCAGCGTCACGCAGTGACAGCACTCGTAGAGTGCGTGCACCGCTTTGCGTTCGGGCAACGCGTTGAACGCGTCCAGGCCGATCCCTTGATGCATCAGCACAAAGCCCATGATCGAAGGCGGAAAGCACGGCGGCGTTACCCCGTGTTACGGCAGTGCTAAATCACTTACCAAAGCGAAAGTGCGGGCTCGGCCCGGCGAGCCGATCAGTGACCTGTGGTCTTGAAACGCTCGACGGAGCGCGCCAGCTCGGCCTCGGCGGCCTCGCGTCCGGCCCAGTCGGCAGCCTTGACGAACTTGCCCGGCTCCAGGTCCTTGTAGTGCACGAAGAAGTGCTTGATGGCGTCCAGTTCGAAGGACGACACATCGCTGAGGTCCTGGATGTGATCCCAGCGCGGATCACCCGCGGGCACGCACAGCACCTTGTCGTCACCGCCGGCCTCGTCGGTCATCTGGAACATCGCCACGGGCCGGGCCTCGACGATCGCGCCGGGGAAAACGGACTCGGGCAGCAGCACCAGCGCGTCCAGCGGGTCGCCGTCCTCGCCGAGGGTGTTCTCGAAGAACCCGTAGTCGGTGGGGTAGCCCATCGGGGTGTAGAGGTAGCGGTCCAACTTGACCCGCCCGGTCTCGTGATCCACTTCGTACTTGTTGCGCGATCCCTTGGGGATCTCGATGACGACGTCGAACTGCACGCTCAAAGCTCCTCCATGGGCACTGTGTCTGTGGGGGTCGCCACCTGACGACGCGGGTCCACCCTAGAGGTACCGATACCCTGCTCTATATGCGGCCCGCTCGGTGGCGCCGATCCACCCACCTGGTGATCGGCCTGGTGGTACTGGTGCTCGTCGCCGCCGTCATCGGGGTCGCCGCGGTGCTGACCTCGGGTGACACCTCGGCCCGCAATACCGACGCGGTACGGCCGCAACCCGCCCCGGCGACCGCCGCGCCCGGCGTGCAGGCCCTGGCCGACGACACCGACAAGCCGTCCCCGGCGGGTCTGGCCGCTGCGCTGGCGGGTCCGCTGGCCGACCCCAACCTGGGGGCGTTGACCGGCCGGGTGACCGACGCCGGCACCGGGGCCGAGTTGTGGGCCCAGGGCGCCACCATCCCGATGCTGCCGGCCTCGACCAACAAGGTGCTCACGACCGTCGCCGCGCTGGCCACCCTGGACCGGGACGCGACGCTGACCACCACGGTGCTGGCCGGCCCGACACCCGGTCTGGTGGTGCTGCACGGCGGCGGCGACCCGACGCTGTCGGCGGCACCCGCGGACAAACCCACCTGGTACAAGGGGGCGGCCAGGATCAGCGATCTGGCCGATCAGGTCCGGCGCAGCGGCGCCACCGTGACCGCGGTGCAGGTCGACCTGTCCGCGTACAGCGGGCCCACCATGGCGCCGGGCTGGGATCCCGCCGACATCGACGGCGGCGACATCGCCCCGATGGAGTCGGTGATGCTCGACGGCGGCCGCACCCAGCCGGTGTCCGCCGAGTCGAGACGCTCCACCACCCCGGGCCTGGACGCCGGGCGCGCGCTGGCCGCCGCGCTGGGCGTGGATCCCGCGAGCGTGACCGTCGCCTCCGGGCCGGTCCCGGATGCCCGGGAGATCGCCTCGGTGAAGTCGCCGCCGTTGCTGGAGCGGCTCCGGCAGATGATGAACGAATCCGACAACGTGATGGCCGAATCGACCGGCCGCGAGGTTGCCGCGGCGCTGAACCGCCCGCAGAGCTTCGACGGCGCCGTAGCCGCGGTGCTGACTCAGTTGCGCGGCGTCGGCGTGGATACCGCGGGCGCCGTGCTGGTCGATTCCAGTGGCCTGTCGGTCGATGACCGGTTGACCGCCAACACGCTCGACGGTGCCGTCGCCGCCGCGGTGAGCGGGGAGCACCCCCGGTTGCGTCCGCTGGTGGACGTGCTGCCGATCGCCGGTGGCAGCGGCACGCTGTCCAACCGCTACCTGGACACCGATGCCGGTAAGTCCGCCGCGGGCTGGCTGCGGGCCAAGACCGGATCGTTGACGGCGGTGAACACCCTGGCCGGCATCGTCACCGACAAGAGCGGGCGGGTGCTGACGTTCGCGCTGATGTCCAACAACGCCGGGCCGACCGGCCGGACGTCGCTGGACGCACTGGCCGCGGTGTTGCGGTCCTGTGGGTGCGGCGGATGAGCGACTCCTCCAAATTGACCATCGGTGGCGCCGTCGACTGGGAGTTGGCCGCCACCGTGGGCGCGAAACTGGCCCGCCCCGCCCCGGCCACCACCGACTACACCCGAGATCAGGCCGTCGCCCAGCTCGCCGAATTGGCCCGCCGCGCAGAGCAACCGGTCCGCGAGGTGACCGGGCTCAACGAGGGCGCCGACATCACCGAAGCGCGGGTGGTGGACCGCCCGCAATGGGTCCGGGCCGCCACCGGATCGATGCGGGTGATGACCGGGGGAAGCGATACTCCCGGCGGATTCCTGACCTCGAAACTCACCGGTGCGCAGACCGGCGCGGTGCTGGCCTTCATCTCCTCGGGCATTCTCGGTCAGTACGATCCCTTCGCCGCCGGCCCGGAACCCGACGGCACCGGCGGGGAACTCCTGCTGGTGTACCCGAATGTCATTGCCGTGGAACGGCAATTGCAGGTCGATCCCACCGATTTCCGGTTCTGGGTGTGCCTGCACGAGGTGACGCACCGGGTGCAGTTCCGGGCCAATCCGTGGCTGGCCGAGCATATGTCGTCCTCGCTGGCGACGCTGACCCACGATGCCGGCGAGCAGGTCGGAGAGGTCGCCGGCAGGCTCGCCGCCTATGTGCGTGATCAGCGCAAAGACGAAGTGGCCGAACAGAATCCGGGCGGTGTGGTGGGACTTTTGCGGGCCGTGCAGGCCGAACCGCAACGCCAGGCGCTGGACCGGCTGCTGGTGCTGGGCACCTTGCTGGAAGGGCATGCCGAGCACGTGATGGATGCCGTCGGGCCGGCGGTGGTGCCGTCGGTGGCCACCATCCGGGCCCGGTTCGATCATCGCCGGCAGCGCAAACAGCCTCCGCTGCAACGGATCATCCGCGCGCTGCTCGGCTTCGAGGCCAAGATGAACCAGTACACCCGCGGTAAGGCTTTCGTCGACGAGGTGGTCGGCCGGGTCGGCATGGCCCGCTTCAACACCATCTGGACCAGTGCGCAGACGCTGCCGTTGCCCCCGGAAATCGAAGAGCCGCAACGGTGGATCGACCGGGTGCTGTAGCCGAACTGCGCGCCGCGGTCGGCGCGTTCGCCGCAGCGCACGACTGCGAGCGCTGGTGCGTCGGACTGTCCGGCGGCGCGGACTCGCTGGCCTTGACCGCCGTGGCGGCGGCGCTGCGTCCGACGGTCGCGCTGATCGTCGACCACGGCCTGCAGGCCGGCTCGGCCACCGTCGCGCAGACCGCCCGTCAACAGGCGCTGAAGCTGGGATGCGTTGACGCACAGATTCTTACGGTGGACGTGGGTGTCGCGGGCGGGCCGGAAGGAGCGGCCCGGACGGCGCGCTACCGAGCACTGGATCACGCGCGTGCCGGGCTGCCCGTGCTGCTGGCACACACCCTCGACGACCAGGCCGAGACGGTGCTGCTCGGGCTGGGCCGCGGTTCGGGCGCCCGGTCCATCGCCGGCATGCGCGAGTTCGACGCACCGTGGGGCCGCCCGCTGCTGACCGTACGCCGCGCGGTGACCCGGGCCGCGTGCGCCGAACTCGGCCTGGCTCCCTGGGAGGACCCGCACAACGCCGACCCCCGCTACACCAGGGTCCGGTTGCGCACCGAGGTCCTGCCGCTGCTGGAGGAGGTGCTCGGCGGCGGGGTTGCCGGCGCGCTGGCCCGCACCGCCGCCGCACTGCGCGAGGACACCGAGGCCCTGGACGCGCTGGCCGAGCGGACCCTGCCGGAGGTGCGGCGAGGCGAGGGCCTGGAGACCGCCGCACTGGCCGCGCTGCCGGCCGCGGTGCGACGTCGGGTGATCAGGCTGTGGCTGCTCGGTGGCGGTGCCCGCGATCTCACCAGCCTGCAGATCCGCCGGGTGGACGCGCTGGTCACCGCGTGGCGCGGGCAGGGCGGGGTGGCCGTCGGATCCGCGCTGCGGGGGGCGCGGCTGTTCGCGGGCCGCCGCGACGGGGTGCTCACGATGCACACCGAAACTGTGTGACGTTGGAGCACGGCGGGTTCACGTGGCACGCTGTGGGCGTGCCCGCGCAATCCGCCGCCGAGATGTACCCCGGCGATATCAAGTCGGTGCTGTACACCGAAGAGCAGATCCAGACGCGCACCGCCGAACTCGCGGCCGATATCGCCGAGCACTACGGCCCGCTGGTCGAGGGCGAGGACGATCTTCTGCTCGTCACGGTCCTCAAGGGCGCGGTGATGTTCGTCACGGACCTGGCCCGCGCCATCCCGCTGCCCACCCAGCTGGAGTTCATGGCCGTCAGTTCGTACGGGTCCTCGACCTCCTCCTCGGGGGTGGTGCGGATTCTCAAGGACCTCGACCGCGATATCAACGACCGTCACGTGCTGATCGTCGAGGACATCGTCGACTCCGGGCTCACGCTGTCCTGGCTGCTGCGCAACCTGGCGACCCGGCGCCCGCGCTCGCTGCGGGTGTGCGCGCTGCTGCGCAAACCGGAGGCGGTCCGCGCCGATGTGGACATCGCCCACATCGGGTTCGACATCCCCAACGAGTTCGTGGTCGGGTACGGCCTCGACTACGCCGAGCGCTACCGCGACCTGCCGTTCATCGGCACCTTGGAACCCAAGGTGTACGAGCACCCGTAGACGGCGCAGAATGCGGTGATGACCGAATCAGCCCTTCGGATCTGTCCGCTGTGCGAGGCCACCTGCGGATTGGTCGTGACCATCGACCGGTCTGACGGCGCGGCCCGCATCACCCACGCTCGAGGCGACGCCGACGATGTGTTCAGCGCCGGCTTCATCTGCCCCAAGGGCGCCAGCCTGCCCGGACTGGACAACGACCCGGACCGGTTGAGCCGCCCGCTGATCCGGCGCGACGGCGTGCTGGTCGACGCGAGCTGGGACGAGGCCTTCGATGCGGTCGCCGCCGGCCTCGGTGGTGTCCTCTCCGCCCACGGTGGGACATCGGTCGGTGTCTACCTTGGCAATCCGAATGCGCACACCGTCGCCGGAGCGCTGTACGCGCCCGTGATCGTCAAGGCGCTGGGCACCCGGCAGGTGTTCTCCGCGAGCACGCTGGACCAGATGCCCAAACACGTCTCGCTGGGCTACCTGTTCGGCAGCCCCGTCGCCTTCACGGTGCCCGATATCGATCACACCGACCACCTGGTGATCATCGGCGCCAATCCGATGGTGTCCAACGGATCTCTGGCCACCGCCGCCGATTTTCCCGGCAAGCTGCGGGCCCTGCGCCGCCGCGGCGGCCGCCTCACCGTCATCGATCCGGCGCGCACCCGGACCGCCGCGCTGGCGGATCGTCATCTCGCGCCACGACCCGGCACCGACGCCGCGCTGCTGTTCGCGGTCGTGCACGTCCTGTTCGACGAGGGACTCGCCGACCTGGGGGAGATCGCCGCGCTGGTCGACGGTGTCGATGAGGTGCGCGCGCTGGCCGAGGCTTTCGCACCGGAGACCGTCGCCGAACACTGCGGTGTGCCCGCCGCGGAGATCCGGGAGCTGGCCCGCGAGATCGCGGCGGCACCCTCGGCTGCGGTATACGGCCGAATCGGCACGTCCACAGTCGAATTCGGCACCATGGGCAGCTGGCTCGTCGACGTGGTGAACATCCTGACCGGCAACCTGGACCGGCCCGGCGGAGCGATGTTCCCGCTCGGCGCGGCGGCTCCCGCGCCGCGCAAACCCGGGCCGGGGCGCGGGTTCGTCACCGGCCGCTGGCACAGCCGGGTGTCCGGGCATCCCGAGGTGCTCTCCGAACTGCCCGCGGCGGCACTGGCCGAGGAGATCGACACCCCGGGCGATGGCCAGCTCAAGGCGGTCATCACGATCGCCGGCAATCCGGTGCTCTCGGCGCCCGATGGTGCCCGGCTGGACCGAGCGCTCGCGGGTGTCGGGTTCATGGTGTCCGTCGACCCCTACCTCAACGAGACCACCCGGCACGCCGACGTCATCCTGCCCCCGCCGCCGCCCTCGGCGAGCCCGCATTTCGACTTCGCGCTCAACAACCTGGCCGTGCACAACAACGTGCGCTACACCCCACCCGTGCTGCCCCCGGCCGACGGCCGGCCCGATGAAGCCGAGATCCTGTCCCGGCTGGCCCTGATCCTGTACGGGGTGGGCCCGCACGGCGATCCCGGACTGGTCGACGACCAGGTGATCGCGGCAACCCTGGCCAAGGCGACCACCGATCCGAACTCACCCGTGCACGGCCGGCCGGTCGAGGAACTGGCCGGGGTGCTGACCGGGGTGCGTGGGTACGAACGCCGGCTGGACATGATGTTGCGGCTGGGTCCGTACGGCGACGGGTTCGGTGCCGATCCCGACGGGCTGACGTTGGACAAGGTCACGGCGGCGCCGCACGGGATCGACTTGGGTCCGCTGAAACCACGGCTGGCGCAGGTGATCTCGACGCCGTCGGGCAAGGTGGAGCTGGCGCCACCGGCGCTGGTCGCCGACACCGCCCGGTTGCGGGAGTCGATCGGCCGCGCACGCGAGGCGTACGTGCTGATCGGGCGCAGGCACCTGCGGTCCAACAACAGCTGGATGCACAATGTCGCAGCGCTGACCGGCGGCAGCAACCGGTGCACATTGCAGGTGCACCCCGACGACGCTGCCGAACTCGGCCTGACCGATTCGGCGAAGGTGCGCGGACCCGGTGGCGAAGTGATCGTGCCGGTCGAGGTGACGCCGGGCCTGCGCCGCGGTGTGGTGTCGCTGCCGCACGGCTGGGGTCATGACCGTGCGGACACCAGGCTGGGCGTCGCGGCGGCCGAGCCCGGCGTGAACGCCAATCAGCTCAACGACGGCAGTGCGCTGGATCCGTTGTCGGGGACCGCCGTGCTCAACGGCATCCCGGTCGATATCGTGCCTGCCGGCTAGGTCAGCTCCCAGACCACGGTCACCGAGAACCCGACGGTCTGCTGTCCCGGCTCCAGCGGGACGGCTTCGGCCATCGCGGCCCGCGGCATCGGTGTCGGCGGGGGCGGCGGCGTGGCACCGGTGGTTTCGGAGATGGAGATGACCTTGCCCAGGGTCAGCCCGGACAGCTGGGCGTACTGATCGGCACGGTCCTTGGCGTCGTTGAAGGCGCGCGTCCGGGCGTCCTTGACCAACTGGGAGTCGTCCTCGATCGAGTAGTTGATCGAATTGATCCGGGTGGCCTCGCCGCCGGTGTTGGCGATGAGCGACAGGATGTTCGACGCGGAGTCGATCTTGCGGATCTTGACCTCGATCGAGTTGCTGGCCCGATAGCCCGAGATGGTGGAGCCGTCGATGTTGTACTGCGGCTGCAGCGACACCTGGGAGGTGCTGATGTCCTTCTTGTCGACACCGGCGCCACCGAGGGCGGTGATCACCGCCTGCTGGCGCTGGCTGGTCTGGTTCAGCGCCGCGGTGATATCGGGTGCGGTGGCCTCCATCGACGCCGACACCGTCAGCGTGTCCGGGGTGCCCTGCACCTTGCCGCTGCCGACCACCGTCACCTGACGCGGCGCGTCGGTGCCGGACGACGCAGGGGAGGCGGGTTTCGCATCACAGGCGGCGACGCCGACAACAACCGTCGCGGCGACCATGGCCAGACGGATGGCGGCACGCAGTGCAAGGGGCATGTTCGCACCCTAGCGGCTGGACGGATCGGTCCAGCTAGATCACCTCACGCCGGCCAGGAACTCCAGGAGCGCCGAGTTCACCTCATCGGGGCGTTCCTGCTGCAGCCAGTGGCCGGCGCCGTCCAGCAGCACCTCGCGGTAGTCACCGGTGACCACGTCGTGCACCCGGTGCCGCGGCGTGAACGTCAGGACGGGATCGGCGCTGCCGGCCAGGAAGAGGGTGGGCACGGTGATGGTGCGCGCCGGAGTCACCTCCGTGAGCTCCCAGTTGCGATCGAAATTGCGGTACCAGTTCAGCGGCCCGGTGAACCCGGTCCGTTCGAACGCCGCGACGTAGTGCTCGAACTCGTCCGCGCTGATCCAGTCCGGCAGCGACGGAGGCGGACTCTCGGTGAGATCGGTGACCGGCGCGGTGAAACCCTGCATCGCGACCATGCGTGCCATGGTGTCGCGCACATCGCGGGCCATCTGCGCATCGGCGACCCCGGGCTCCTGGAAATGCAGGATGTAGAAGAAACCGTCGCCGACGAGCCGGCGCCAGATTCGGGTCGGCGGTTCCGAGGCCCGGGGCACCGGCGGCACGCTCAGGGCCGCCACGGCCGCCACCCGGTCCGGGTGCAGCAGCGCGAAGTTGCACACCACCGGGGATCCCCAGTCGTGCCCGATCATCACCGCTCGTTCGGCACCGATGTCGTCGAGCAGGCCCGCGAGGTCACCCGTCAGCGCCACGATGTCGTAGTCCTCGACCGCCCGCGGCCGCGAGGAGCCGCCGTAGCCGCGCTGGTCAGGGGCGATTACGTGGTAGCCGGCTGCCGCCAGAGCCGGGATCTGATGCCGCCACGAATACGCCAGTTCGGGGAAGCCGTGGGCCAGTACGACCACCGGTGCGCCCCTGTCGCCGGCCTCGGTGATCCGAAGGGTGACGCCGTTGGTGTCGACTGACCGCTCCGTCGGGGTGACCACCAATCCACCAAAGCACACTCGGTACCCATCTTGATTTCCGATGGTGGGAACTGCCGATCGTTGGTCTAGCGGTAGCCTGAAAGTTCTCAACTGCGCTCATTGGAAGGACCGGGTCGGCTCACACCTGCCGGCGAAAGACATCGATGAACCGTAAAAACGTGATCCGCACACTCACCGCGATCGCGGTCGTGCTGCTGCTGGGTTGGTCCTTCTTCTACTTCAGCGATGACACGCGCGGGTACAAGCCTGTCGACACCTCGGTGGCGATGGCGCAGATCAGCGCCGACAACGTCAAGAGCGCCCAGATCGACGACCGCGAACAGCAGGTGCGGCTGGAGCTGAAGTCCGGCAACGGCGACACCGAGAACAGTGACAAGATCATCACGAAGTACCCCAACGGGTACGGCGTCGACCTGTTCAATGCGCTCACCGCGAAGAACGCCAAGACCAACACCGTGGTCAACCAGAGCAGCCTGCTCAGCTCGCTGCTGATCTACATGCTGCCGCTGCTGCTGCTGGTCGGCCTCTTCGTCATGTTCTCCCGGATGCAGACCGGCGGCCGGATGGGCTTCGGGTTCGGTAAGTCGAAGGCCAAACAGTTGGGCAAGGACATGCCCAAGACCACCTTCGCGGATGTCGCCGGCGTGGACGAGGCCGTCGAAGAGCTGTACGAGATCAAGGATTTCCTGCAGAACCCCAGCCGCTACCAGGCGCTCGGCGCCAAGATCCCCAAGGGTGTGCTGCTGTTCGGGCCGCCCGGTACCGGTAAGACCTTGCTGGCCCGTGCGGTAGCAGGCGAAGCCGGTGTGCCCTTCTTCACGATTTCGGGCTCCGATTTCGTCGAGATGTTCGTCGGTGTCGGCGCCTCCCGCGTGCGCGACCTGTTCGAACAGGCCAAGCAGAACAGCCCGTGCATCATCTTCGTCGACGAGATCGACGCCGTGGGCCGTCAGCGTGGCGCCGGTATGGGCGGCGGCCACGACGAACGGGAGCAGACGCTCAACCAGCTGCTGGTCGAGATGGACGGTTTCGGCGACCGCCAGGGCGTCATCCTGATCGCGGCCACCAACAGGCCCGACATCCTCGACCCGGCGCTGCTGCGTCCCGGCCGTTTCGACCGGCAGATCCCGGTCTCCAACCCGGACCTG
The DNA here is from genome assembly GCF_051188035.1 of Mycolicibacterium sp. Y3. NCBI lineage: Bacteria > Bacillati > Actinomycetota > Actinomycetes > Mycobacteriales > Mycobacteriaceae > Mycobacterium > Mycolicibacterium sp. Y3. The sequence goes on from NZ_JAVQLT010000001.1 coordinate 945,340, forward strand.
GCCGGGCGCCGCGCCGTGCTCAAGGTGCACTCGGCGGGCAAGCCGATCGCCCCCGACGCGGATCTGGAAGGACTGGCCAAGCGGACCGTCGGCTTCTCCGGCGCGGACCTGGCCAACGTCATCAACGAGGCCGCGCTGCTCACCGCCCGCGAGAACGGCACGGTCATCACCGGCGCGGCGCTGGAGGAGGCCGTCGACCGGGTGCTCGGAGGCCCGCGCCGCAAGGGCCGCATCATCAGCGAGTTCGAGAAGAAGATCACCGCCTACCACGAGGCCGGGCACACCCTGGCCGGCTGGGCCATGCCGCACCTGGATCCGGTGTACAAGGTCACCATCCTGGCCCGCGGCCGGACCGGCGGGCACGCGGTCGCCGTCCCCGAGGACGACAAGGGACTGCAGACCCGTTCCGAGCTGATCGCGCGCCTGGTGATGGCGGTCGGTGGCCGTGCCGCCGAGGAGCTGATCTTCCGGGAGCCCACCACCGGCGCGGTGTCCGATATCGAGAACGCGACCAAGGTGGCCCGGGCGATGGTCACCGAGCACGGCATGAGCCCCAAGCTGGGCGCGGTGCGGTACGGCACCGAACACGGCGATCCGTTCCTCGGTCGCACCATGGGCACGCAGGCCGATTTCGGTCACGAGGTCGCCCGCGATATCGACGACGAGGTCCGCAAGCTGATCGAGGCCGCCCACACCGAGGCGTGGGAGGTGCTCACCCAGTACCGGGACGTCCTCGACATCCTGGCCGGTGAGCTGCTGGAGAAGGAGACGCTGCACCGCCCCGATCTGGAGCGGATCCTCGTCGACGTGAAGAAGCGGCCCCGGCTCACCATGTTCGACGAGTTCGGTGGCCGCATCCCCTCGGACAAGCCGCCGATCAAGACCCCGGGCGAGATCGCGATCGAGCGGGGCGAGCCCTGGCCGCCACCGGTGCCCGAACCGGCATTCAAGGCCGCCATTGCCAAGGCCAGTGCCGAGGCCGCGGTGCAGAACGGCAATGGCAATGGCAATGGCAATGGGGCCGGGGTCGGTCACGGCCATCCCAACGGCGCGTCCAACGCGACCCCCAACGGTGCGCAACCCGACTACGGTGCGCCCGCGGGCTGGCACGCTCCCGGCTGGCCGCCGCGCGACCAGCCCCCGCAGCAGGGCTACTGGTATCCGCCGAACCAACCCCCGCAACATCAGCAGCCCCCCGGCTACCCGGCACCGCCGCATCAGCAGCAGCCCTACCCGCCCTACCCGCCCACGCACGGAGAACAGGCACCCGAGGAGCGCCGATGACGGCGAGTGATGTCACCGCAGCGTTGCGTGACTTTGATCAGCCGCGCGCCGAGGCCGCCGTGCGCGAACTCCTGCTGGCAGTGGGCGAGGACCCGGATCGGCACGGTCTGATCGACACCCCGGCCCGGGTGGCGCGCGCCTACCGGGAGATCTTCGCGGGGCTGTACACCGATCCCGACGCGGTGCTCAACACCACGTTCGACGAGCAGCACGACGAACTGGTGCTGGTGAAGCAGATCCCGATGTACTCCACCTGTGAGCACCACCTGGTGTCGTTCCACGGCGTGGCGCATGTCGGCTACATCCCGGGCCTGGACGGCCGGGTCACCGGGCTGTCCAAGATCGCGCGGCTGGTCGACCTGTACGCGAAGCGTCCACAGGTTCAGGAGCGACTGACCGCACAGGTCGCCGACGCCCTGATGCGCAAACTCGATCCGCGCGGGGTGATCGTCGTCATCGAGGCCGAGCACCTGTGCATGGCCATGCGCGGGGTGCGCAAACCGGGTGCGGTCACCACGACGTCGGCGGTACGCGGACAGTTCAAGACGGACAAGGCATCCCGGGCCGAGGCACTGGAACTGATCCTGCGGAAGTGAGCGTCGCTTCCCTCTCCCCGGGCCTACACCCCGTCGCTTCGCTCGCCCCGGTGGTGATGGGTGTCGTCAACGTCACCGACGACTCCTTCTCCGACGGCGGGCAGTTCCTCGACCGAGACCGGGCCGTGACCCACGCCCTGGCGTTGGTGTCCGACGGCGCCGCCATCATCGACGTGGGCGGTGAATCGACGCGGCCCGGCGCCACCCGGGTGGATGCCGCGGTCGAGACGGGCCGGGTGGTGCCCGTCATCGAAGATCTTGCAGCCCAGGGAGTCACGCTCAGCATCGACACCATGCACGCCGCGGTGGCCGAAGCGGCGCTGGCCGCCGGTGCGCAGATCGTCAACGATGTGTCGGGCGGCCGCGCGGATCCGGCGATGGCCGGCCTGATCGCCGAGGCGAAGGTGCCGTGGATTCTGATGCACTGGCGTTCGGTCGGAGCCGACGAGCCGCATGAGGCGCCCCGGTACACCGATGTGGTGGCGCAGGTGCGCGACGAGCTGATGCGCAGTGTCGACGCGGCGGTCGAGGCCGGGGTGGATCCGGGCAAGCTCATCATCGACCCGGGGCTGGGCTTCGCCAAGACGGCCCAACACAATTGGGCCCTGCTGCGGGCGCTGCCCGAATTCGTCGGCACCGGGATCCCGGTGCTGGTGGGTGCATCCCGCAAGCGTTTCCTGGGTGCCCTGCTGGCCGGTGCCGACGGCGAACCGCGGCCTCCGGCCGGCCGGGAGACCGCGACCGCGGTGATCTCGGCGCTGGCGGCGCGCGACGGCGCCTGGGGTGTCCGCGTCCACGATGTGCGGGCATCCGTCGATGCGCTGAAGGTTGTGACGGCGTGGGGAGGGTCCGATGGCTGATCGAATCGAATTGCGCGGCTTGACCGTTCGCGGGTACCACGGAGTGTTCGAGCATGAGCGCCGAGACGGGCAGGACTTCGTCATAGACCTGACGGTCTGGGTGGACCTCGCGGTGGCCGCCGCCAGCGACGACTTGGCCGACACGCTGGATTACGGCGCGTTGGCCCAGCGGGCCGCCGGCATCGTCGCCGGGCCGCCGCGGAACCTGATCGAGACGGTGTCGGCGGAGATCGCCGAGGATGTGATGACCGACCCGCGGGTGCATGCGGTGGAGGTCGTGGTGCACAAGCCCAGTGCTCCGATCCCGTTGACGTTCCACGATGTTGCGGTGGTGGCGCGCAGGTCCAGGCGCGGGATGCGGGAGCGGCCGTGACCCGCGCGGTGCTGTCCATCGGTTCGAACCTGGGCGACCGTCTCGGGCATCTGCAGTCGGTGGTCGACGGCCTCGGGGTGGCGGTGCGCGCGGTCTCGCCGGTGTACGAGACCGATGCCTGGGGTGGCGTCGAGCAGGGACCGTTCCTCAATGCCGTCGTCCTCGCCGACGATCCCGGGCTGAGCCCGGCCGGCTGGTTGCGGCGCTGCCAGGAACTCGAGACCGCAGCCGGACGGGTGCGCGAAATACACTGGGGTCCACGCACTCTGGATGTCGATATCGTCGCCTGCCGGGACGGTCAGGAGCAGGTGCGCAGCTCCGACCCCGAGCTCACGCTGCCGCACCCCTACGCGCACCTGCGTGCCTTCGTGCTGATCCCGTGGCTGGCCGTCGATCCGGCCGCACGGCTCTGGGTGACCGGGCTGGACCGGCCGGTGACAGAGCTGCTCGCCGAACTGGACGCCCGCGAGCGGGACGGGGTTCGGCCCACCGACCTGGTGCTGAGCAACTGATGGGCCCGACGCGTAGGCGCGACCTGGTGTTCGCGGCCGCGGCGGCGGCCATCGTGGGATACCTGCTGGTGGTCTGGCTGTATCGGTGGTTCCCGCCGATCACGTTGTGGACCGGGGTGTCGTTGCTCGTGGTGGCGGGTGCCGAAGCCGGCTGGGGCTATGTGGTGCGGGGCCGGGTTCGCGACGGGCGGATCGGGGTGGGTGGCGGCCGGCTGCACCCGCTGGCGGTGGCGCGTTCGGTGGTGACGGCGAAGGCGTCCGCGTGGCTGGGCGCTCTGGTGTTCGGTTGGTGGCTGGGGGTACTGGGCTATCTGCTGCCGCGTCGGGGTATCCGGATCCCGCACGAGGACATCCCAGGGTCGGTGGTCGCCGCGTTGTGCGCGCTGGCGCTGGTGGCGGCGGCCCTGTGGCTGGAGCATTGCTGCAAGTCCCCGGACGAGCCCGAACAGCCCCGGGATGCGGCGCCGGAGTAGCCGAATCTGCTCGAATCGCCGCGGTGGTCGACACGCTAGGCGAGCTGTGACCGGTACAGTCAGCCCATGACCGATCCGTCCCGCGGCATGCGCGTTCGACGCGTCTCCCGCAGGCCGGGATGGATCCTGCTGTCGGTGTTGCTGGTGCTGGCCATCGTCGCCAGCTCGGTGCTGGTGTTCACCAACCGGGTCGAATTGCTCAAACTCGCAGTCGTGCTGGCGTTGTGGGCGGCAGTGGTCGCCGCGTTCGTCTCGGTGATCTATCGCAGGCAGAGTGACGTCGATCAGGCCAAGGTGCGTGATCTCAAACTCGTCTACGACCTCCAGTTGGACCGGGAGATCTCGGCCCGCCGCGAGTACGAACTCGCCGTGGAGTCACAACTGCGCCGGGAACTGGCCGCGGAGTTGCGCGCCCAGGCCGCCGATGAGGTGGCGGCGCTGCGCGCCGAGTTGGCGGCGCTGCGCAACAATCTGGAGATTCTGTTCGACACCGACCTCGATCAGCGGCCGGCACTGGAAACCGATCGCCCGGCCGGACGGGTGATCGCCAGCCGGATCGACATCGAGGAACGGGTGGAGTCCTTCGCCTCGCGCAGGGCCGAACCCCGCACCGAGGAAAGCCCGATCATCGACGTGCCCGCCGAACCTCATGTGCCCGAGTATCAATGGGGTCCGTCGCAGCCCGCCGGTGGCGCCCATCGCAGGGCCGGTGAAGCAGAGCAGCCGGCGCCGTGGAGTGCGCCGCCCGCACCGGAGCCTGCACCGCCCCCGCCGCCGGCACGAGAGTCGGTGTGGCAGCAGCCCCCCGTTGCACCCCAGCCGACACCCCAGCCGCCGGTTCAGGCACCGAGTCCGCCGCCGCCCGCATGGACACCCCCGCCCCCACCGCAGGCACCGCCGCGCCGCCCCGCCGCCGACTGGCGGCCGGCGCCGGCCGACGGCGAGTGGATCCCCGCAGGCGCTCCGGGCAGCAACTGGGTGGCGCCGCCCGTCGAACCAGTGCCGCCACCGGTGCACCCGGGTCCGGCGATGACTCCGCCGCCTGTGGAAACCCGCCGCGGTCGCCATTCCGGAGCCGACGCCGACATGGCGCCCCGCGCTCCACGCCACACGGTGCCCGCCGAACCTGCGCCGTCACCGACGCTGGCCACCCCGCCGCTACCCCCGGAGCCCAGCCGCTCGGCCCGGCACCGCAGCGCCGACGAAACCGCACCGCCCGAGGAGACGTCAGAGGAAGCCGCCGGTCAGCATGCGGGTGGCCAGCCGGTCTCGGAGCTGCTGTCGCGGCTGCAGGCGGGACGTTTCCAGGGCGAGCGAGGCGACGGTACCGGTACCGGAGGCGGGCGGCGTCGCCGCCGTGACGAGTGAGCTAGGCTCATGCCGACCGTCCGGTACCTGCAGAGCAGGACCGGAACGATATTTCTGAGAAGTTTGCGAGGTCACTGCGATGGTGCAGTCCGCTTCGGCGTCGGAGCCTGCGTGGGAGGGCCCGGATGGGTTTCGCCCGGCCCGGCTGACGGTCGGCGTGGTGTCCGCAGGTCGGGTGGGGTCCGCGCTCGGGGTGGCACTCGAGCGGGCCGGCCACGTCGTGGTGGCCTGCAGCGCGATATCGCGCAAGTCACGGGATCGGGCCGCCCGCCGACTGCCGGAAACGGCGGTGATGCCCGTCCAAGACGTCGCTGCCCGCGCCGAATTGCTGCTGCTCGCGGTCCCGGATTCCGAACTGGCGTCGCTGGTCTCGGGCCTGGCCGCCACCGGGGTGGTCCGCCCCGGCACGCTGGTCGCGCATACCTCCGGTGCCAACGGTGTCGGCGTGCTCGCACCGCTGACCGAGCAGGGTTGTATCCCGCTGGCCATCCATCCGGCGATGACCTTCACCGGATCCGATGAGGACATCGCGCGGTTGCCCGACACCTGTTTCGGTATCACCGCCGCGGACGAGATCGGCTACGCCGTCGCGCAGGCCCTGGTACTGGAGATCGGTGGTGAGCCCTTCCGGGTGCGGGAAGATGCCCGCACCCTCTACCACGCGGCCCTTGCACATGCCAGCAACCATCTCGTCACCGTGGTGCTGGACTCGCTTGCGGCATTGCGCACCGCGTTGCGCGGCCAGGAGTTGCTCGGCCAGGAACTGGTCGGCGACGCACCGGGCGGGCTGGCCGAACGCATCGTGGGTCCGCTGGCCCGGGCGTCGCTGGAGAACGCGCTGGCGCGTGGGCAGTCTGCCCTCACCGGCCCGGTGGCCCGCGGCGACGCGGCCGCGGTGGCCGGCCACCTGCATGCCCTCATCGAGACCGATCCCGAACTGGCACAAGCCTATCGGGCCAATTCACTGCGCACCGCCCAGCGGGCGCACGCACCGAAGGAAGTGTTCGACGTGCTCGCACGGAAGGTGACCGATCAGTGAGTGCGACCAAGCCGCCGAAGTTCGTCGCCGGTCAGCTCAACGTCTACACCCGCCCCGCTGACGTCGCCGACCTGACCCGGGTGCTGCGGACCACCGGCCGGCGGGTGACGCTGGTGCCGACTATGGGTGCGCTGCACGAAGGACACCTGAGCCTGGTCCGCGCCGCCAAACAGGTGCCGGGTGCGGTGGTCGTGGTGTCGATCTTCGTCAATCCGTTGCAGTTCGGGGCGGGGGAGGATCTCGACGCCTACCCGCGCACGCTGGACGCCGATCTCGAGGCCCTGCGCGGCGAAGGTGTGGAGGTGGTGTTCGCCCCGAGTGCGGCCCAGATGTATCCCGCCGGTCCGCGCACCTCGGTACATCCCGGTCCGCTCGGGTCTGATCTCGAAGGTGCCTCGCGCCCAACGCACTTCGCCGGAATGCTGACCGTCGTTCTGAAGCTGCTGCAGATCGTCCGGCCGGACCGCGCCTACTTCGGCGAGAAGGACTACCAGCAGCTGGTGCTGATTCGGCAGATGGCCGACGACCTCAACCTCGACACCCGCATCGTCGGCGTGCCGATCGTCCGGGAGTCCGACGGTCTGGCCATGTCGTCGCGTAACCGCTACCTCAGTGAGACGGACCGGGAACAGGCGTGCGCGCTGTCGGCGGCCCTGCTTGCCGGAATGTACGGCGCGGGTGAAGGTGTGGAGTCCGCGCTGGATGCCGCTCGCGCGGTGCTCGACGAGGTACCGGCAATAGAGGTCGACTACCTGGAGGTGCGCGACCCCTGGCTGGGGCCCCCGCCGGAGCAGGGCCGGGCCCGGATGCTGGTGGCAGGCCGGCTCGGCGGCACCCGATTGCTGGACAACATCGCCATCGATATCGGTGTGCCGTCCGGCCCCGGTCCGGACGTCGAGTACGACGAGCACGAATTGCCCTGGAGGAACTGATGTTACGCACGATGCTCAAATCCAAGATCCACCGTGCCACCGTCACGCACGCCGACCTGCACTACGTCGGGTCGGTCACCATCGATGCGGACCTGATGGACGCGGCCGACCTGCTCGAGGGCGAGCAGGTGACCATCGTCGACATCGACAACGGCAACCGACTGGTCACCTACGCGATCACCGGTGAGCGGGGCAGTGGCGTGATCGGGATCAACGGTGCGGCAGCGCATCTGGTGCATCCCGGAGATCTGGTGATCCTGATCGCCTACGGCACGATGGAGGACGCGCACGCCCGGGCGTACCAGCCCAGGATCGTCTTCGTGGACGCCGACAACCGGCAGATCGACCTGGGCTCCGATCCTGCCCACGTGCCGGCCGACGCATCCGGCCTGATGTCGCCGCGCTGATGCTGCTCGCGATCGACGTCCGCAACACCCATACGGTGGTCGGTCTGGTGTCGGGGTCCCGAGACCACGCCAAGGTCACCCAGACCTGGCGCATCAGAACCGAATCCGAGATCACCGCCGACGAACTGGCACTGACCATCGACGGGCTGATCGGCGAGGCCACCGAGCAGCTGACCGGCGCCACGGCCCTGTCGACGGTGCCCTCGGTGCTGCACGAGATCCGGCTGATGCTCGACCAGTACTGGCCCGCGGTGCCGCATGTGCTGATCGAGCCCGGAGTGCGCACCGGGATCCCGCTGCTGGTCGACAACCCGAAGGAAGTCGGCGCGGACCGGATCGTGAACTGCCTGGCGACATTCCACAAGTACGGCACCGCGGCGATCGTGGTCGACTTCGGATCCTCCATCTGTGTCGACGTGGTGTCGGCGAAGGGGGAATTCCTCGGTGGCGCCATCGCGCCCGGTATCCAGGTGTCCTCCGATGCCGCGGCCGCCCGTTCGGCCGCGCTGCGCCGCGTCGAGCTGACCCGGCCGCGGTCGGTGATCGGCAAGAACACCGTGGAATGCATGCAGGCCGGGGCGGTGTTCGGATTCGCGGGACTGGTCGACGGTCTGGTGAGCCGGGTGCGCTCCGATGTCGACGGTTTCGCGGGCAGCGACGTCGCGGTCGTCGCGACGGGCCACACGGCGCCCCTGGTGCTTCCCGATCTGCGCACCGTCGAGCACTACGAACCGAACCTGACGCTGGACGGCCTGCGCCTTGTGTACGAACGCAACCGCGACAACCAGCGGGTTCGCCGCCCGAGCTAGAAGAACGTCCGGACCAGGTCCACGACGCGGTCCGTGTCGTCGAGCACCGGGATCAGCTGCCATTTGTCGAATGTTGTGCAGGGGTGTGAGACGCCGAATCCGAGCCAGTCGCCCACCTCGACCGGGTGACCCGCGGATGCCAGGTAGGCGTGCTGGTCGTTGAGTGCGGTGACGCGCGCTCCCGGCAGGTGCAGGGGCACCGGCAGCCCGGCGTCGAACGAGATATCGCGCCGGCCCATCATGACGAGCGCGAGCTCCGGTTCGGGACGGGATACCACCGGCGCCCACACCTGCAGGGCCGGGTGCAGCGGCAGGGGGGACGCCGCCGCGTACAGCCCGTCGTCGTGGGTCAGATAGCAGCCGCTGCGCAGGATCACCCGGGTCGCCGCCCCCGCCAGCTCGTCGGCCACCACATCGGGGTAGGTGCTGCCGCCGGCGGTGAGGATCACCTCGTCCGTCTCGAACAGCCCGGACAGCCGCGTCACTGCGGCGCGCATCTCGGCCAGGTAGGACCGGACCTGCGCGGTGGCCCCGTCGCTGCGCTCGCCCGTGCCAAACCCCCCGTCGCTGCGCTCGCCCGTGCCAAACCCCCCGTCGCTGCGCTCGCCCGTGAGAGCTGCTTCGTAACCGGCCACCCCGACCAGGCGCAGCCGTGGCGACGCCGCCGCGGCGCGGGCCACCTCGTCCACCTCGGCAGGGGTGCGGCAGCCGGTCCGGCCGCCCGCCATCCCGACCTCGACGCAGACGTCCACCCGGCGGTCGGCCCCGGTCAGCGCGGAGGTCATCAGCTGCACGCCGCGCACCGAATCAACCCAGCACACCGCGCTGAAATCGGGGTCTGCATCCAGTTCGGCGGCCAGCCAGCTCAGTCCGGGCGCATCGACGAGTTCGTTGGCCAGCACGATGGCAGGCACGCCGAACGCCCGGTACACGCGCGCCTGGCCGATGGTGGCCACCGTGACCGCGCAGGCACCCGCGGCGGCCTGCCTGGCGTACAGCTGGGGAGACATGTGGGTCTTACCGTGCGGGGCGATGGTCACCCCGCGGTCGGCGCACCACGCCGCCATGGTCGCGAGGTTGTGCCGCAGGGCCGGCTCGCGCAGTACGCACACGGGCCCGGTCGGTCCCGCGTCGAACAACTGCGGCGCGGCCGCCAGTACCTGGGCGGCGGTGGCGTCCTGCCAGGCCACCGGAATGCCCTTGAAACGCCAATCCAGCCGCTGCTCGTACAGTGCTGCGACGGCAGCGTGCGTGGGTGGGTTCACCTGTTCATTTAAGCTGGCACGTCGTGAGTTCTTCTGATGTTCCAGGTCCGCCCGTGGCAGCTCCGCTCGAGTCCGACGATATTCCGGAGCAGTACCGGATTCGTCAGGCCAAGCGGGCGCGCCTGATCGCGGAGGGCCGCGATCCGTACCCGGTGGAGGTGGCTCGCACCCACTCGCTGGCAGAACTGCGCGCGGCCTATCCGGACCTGGAGGTCGACACCCAGACCGGCGATCAGGTCGGCGTCGCCGCGCGCGTGGTCTTCGCCCGTAACTCGGGGAAGCTCTGCTTCGCCACGCTGCAGGACGGTGACGGCACGCAGCTGCAGGCCATGATCAGCCTCGCCGAGGTGGGACAGGATTCGCTGGACGCCTGGAAGGCCGATGTCGATCTCGGTGACATCGTGTTCGTCCATGGCCAGGTGATCAGCTCACGGCGCGGCGAACTGTCTGTGCTCGCCGATTCCTGGCAAATCGTGTCGAAGGCATTGCGGCCGCTACCCGTGGCGCACAAGGAGATGAGCGAGGAGACCCGGGTCCGGCAGCGTTATGTCGACCTCATCGTCCGTCCGGAAGCACGCACCATCGCACGGCAGCGCGTCGCCGTGGTGCGGGCGGTCCGGTCCGCCCTGGAGCGCCGGGGTTTTCTCGAAGTCGAGACACCGATGCTGCAGACGCTGGCCGGCGGAGCGGCGGCTCGGCCTTTCGTCACCCACTCGAATGCACTCGACGCCGATCTGTACCTGCGCATCGCCCCGGAGTTGTTCCTCAAAAGGTGCCTGGTGGGCGGTTTCGAGAAGGTCTTCGAGTTGAATCGCAACTTCCGTAACGAAGGTGCCGATTCCACACATTCGCCGGAATTCGCGATGCTGGAGACTTATCAGGCGTACGGGACCTACGACGATTCCGCGCGGACCACCCGCGAAATTGTTCAGGAAGTGGCCGACGAGGCGATCGGCACAAGAGCGGTCCCATTGCCGGATGGCAGCACGTACGACCTCGACGGTGAATGGCAGACGCTGGAAATGTATCCCTCGCTGTCCGAGGCACTGGGTGAGGAGATCACACCGGAAACCGGTGTCGCGCACTTGTGGTCCATCGCCGATCGGTTGGGTGTGGAGATTCCTGCCGATCGCGGCTACGGGCACGGGAAACTGGTCGAGGAACTGTGGGAGCACACCGTCGGCGACCACCTATGGGCACCGACGTTCGTGCGGGATTTCCCCGTGGAGACCACCCCGCTGACCCGCGCTCACCGCAGCATTCCCGGTGTGACCGAGAAATGGGATCTCTACATCCGCAAATTCGAATTGGCCACCGGTTACTCGGAATTGATCGACCCGGTGATTCAGCGGGAGCGGTTCGAAGACCAGGCGCGCGCCGCGGCGGCAGGCGATGACGAGGCAATGCGTCTGGACGAGGATTTTCTCGCCGCATTGGAGTATGCGATGCCCCCCACGACGGGCACCGGAATGGGCATCGACCGGCTGTTGATGGCATTGACGGGCCTGTCGATTCGGGAGACTGTTTTGTTCCCGATTGTGCGCAGACAGGCTAACTGATCCGACGCGGTCGGTGAGTTGTTGTTCGGATTCGGATCCTATGCAAATATTGCTTTGGGGACGGGGACGAACAACAACAGCCACAGAAGGGTCAGTGTGAGCTAATGGCGAAGAAAGTAACTGTCACGTTAGTTGACGATTTCGACGGTGAAGCAGCAGCAGATGAGACCGTCGAATTCGCCATCGACGGGGTGAGCTACGAGATCGACCTTTCTTCGAAGAACGCCGCGAAGCTTCGCAACGATCTCAAGCAGTGGGTGGAGGCGGGCCGCCGGGTCGGTGGCCGGCGCCGTGGTCGTTCCGCCGGGTCCGGTCGAGGTCGCGCCGCGATCGACCGGGAACAGAGCGCCGCCATCCGGGAGTGGGCGCGCCGTAACGGGCACAATGTCTCGACCCGCGGCCGGATCCCCGCCGAAGTCATCGACGCGTTCCACGCAGCAACCTAGGCAATCATTGCCAGACGGTCTTCCGCCCGTCCGGGCGGAGCCGTCTGGCAACGTCTGGCAGCGGGATGCCCCGCCGTGGCGTTTCGCTACAGGCGAAGCGTGAAACGTGTCGGCCGGGAAACGCCGGGTACCCCTTGCGCGTTACGTAAGTGCACGCAGCCGTACAGAAGGCGTGTTGCAGTCGCTGCGGGTGGGGCGCGTGTTCGCCGAGGTTCTCTGGAAGCGCAACCAAGGCAACGCACCCGCCGCAGCGGCCCATTAGAGTGGACGTCAGGCAACGTGTGGCTGGCAGCTCAAGCCGCGCCCCTCGTGAGAAGGCCTTAGCAGGAAGAGCAGGTAAGCACCGATGTTCGAGAGATTTACCGACCGTGCCCGCAGGGTCGTCGTCCTGGCGCAAGAAGAAGCCCGGATGCTCAACCACAACTACATCGGCACCGAGCACATCCTGCTGGGCCTCATCCACGAGGGCGAGGGCGTCGCAGCCAAGTCGCTGGAGTCCCTCGGCATCTCCCTTGAGGGTGTGCGCAGCCAGGTGGAGGAGATCATCGGCCAGGGCCAGCAGGCCCCGTCCGGGCACATCCCCTTCACCCCGCGCGCCAAAAAGGTGCTCGAGCTCAGCCTGCGCGAGGCGCTGCAGCTGGGCCACAACTACATCGGCACCGAGCACATTCTGCTCGGCCTGATCCGTGAGGGTGAGGGTGTGGCCGCCCAGGTCCTGGTGAAGCTGGGCGCCGAGCTGACCCGCGTGCGTCAGCAGGTCATCCAGCTGCTGAGCGGCTACCAGGGCAAGGAAGCCGCCGAGGCCGGTACCGGTGGCCGCGGTGGCGAGTCGGGCAACCCCTCGACCTCGCTGGTGCTCGATCAGTTCGGCCGCAACCTGACCGCGGCCGCGATGGAGGGCAAGCTCGACCCCGTCATCGGCCGCGAGAAGGAAATCGAGCGGGTCATGCAGGTGCTGAGCCGCCGCACCAAGAACAACCCGGTGCTGATCGGTGAGCCGGGCGTCGGCAAGACCGCCGTCGTGGAGGGTCTGGCGCAGGCCATCGTGCACGGCGAGGTTCCCGAGACGCTGAAGGACAAGCAGCTCTACACCTTGGACCTTGGTTCGCTGGTGGCCGGCAGCCGCTACCGCGGTGATTTCGAGGAGCGCCTGAAGAAGGTGCTCAAGGAGATCAACACCCGCGGCGACATCATCCTGTTCATCGACGAGCTGCACACGCTCGTCGGTGCGGGTGCCGCCGAGGGTGCCATCGACGCGGCCAGCATTCTCAAGCCGAAGCTGGCCCGCGGCGAGCTGCAGACCATCGGTGCGACCACGCTCGACGAGTACCGCAAGTACATCGAGAAGGATGCCGCCCTGGAGCGCCGCTTCCAGCCGGTGCAGGTGGGTGAGCCGACGGTCGAGCACACCATCGAGATCCTCAAGGGTCTGCGGGATCGGTACGAGGCGCACCACCGCGTCTCGATCACCGACGGTGCCCTGGTGGCCGCGGCCACCCTGGCCGACCGGTACATCAACGACCGGTTCCTGCCGGACAAGGCGATCGACCTGATCGACGAGGCGGGCGCCCGGATGCGTATCCGCCGGATGACCGCTCCGCCGGACCTGCGCGAGTTCGACGAGAAGATCGCCGACGCCCGCCGGGAGAAGGAATCCGCGATCGACGCGCAGGACTTCGAGAAGGCGGCCCGGCTGCGCGACTCGGAGAAGCAGCTCGTCGCGCAGCGCGCCGAGCGTGAGAAGCAGTGGCGCTCAGGCGATCTCGACGTGGTTGCCGAGGTCGACGATGAGCAGATCGCCGAGGTCCTGGGCAACTGGACCGGTATCCCGGTCTTCAAGCTGACCGAGGCCGAGACCACCCGCCTGCTGCGCATGGAAGATGAGCTGCACAAGCGGATCATCGGCCAGGAGGATGCGGTTCGCGCGGTCTCCAAGGCGATCCGCCGCACCCGCGCCGGGCTGAAGGATCCCAAGCGCCCGTCGGGCTCGTTCATCTTCGCCGGCCCGTCCGGTGTCGGCAAGACCGAGCTGTCCAAGGCGCTGGCGGAATTCCTGTTCGGCGATGACGACGCGCTCATCCAGATCGACATGGGCGAGTTCCACGATCGCTTCACCGCGTCGCGGCTGTTCGGTGCCCCCCCGGGCTACGTCGGCTACGAAGAGGGCGGTCAGCTGACCGAGAAGGTGCGGCGTAAGCCGTTCTCGGTGGTGCTGTTCGACGAGATCGAGAAGGCGCACCAGGAGATCTACAACACCCTGCTGCAGGTCCTCGAAGACGGTCGCCTCACCGATGGTCAGGGTCGCACGGTCGACTTCAAGAACACCGTGCTGATCTTCACCTCGAACCTGGGCACCTCCGATATCTCGAAGGCGGTGGGTCTGGGCTTCACCTCCGGTGGCGGGGAGAACAACTACGAGCGGATGAAGCTCAAGGTCAACGATGAGCTCAAGAAGCACTTCCGGCCGGAGTTCCTCAACCGGATCGACGACATCATCGTGTTCCACCAGCTGACCCAGCAGGAGATCATCGAGATGGTTGACCTGATGATCGGCCGGGTCTCCAAGCAGCTGGCGGCCAAGGACATGACCATGGAGCTGACCGAGCAGGCCAAGTCCCTGTTGGCCAAGCGTGGGTTCGACCCGGTGCTGGGTGCCCGGCCGCTGCGCCGCACCATCCAGCGCGAGATCGAGGACGCACTGAGCGAGAAGATCCTCTTCGACGAGGTCGGACCCGGTCAGCTCGTCACCGTCGATGTCGAGGGCTGGGACGGCGAAGGCCAGGGCGAGAACGCGAAGTTCACGTTCTCCGGCAAGCCCAAGGAGTCTGCCGAGCCCGATCTGGCTGCCACGGCGGCAGGCAGCGAATAGTCAGAACCACAGAATGGCCCCCCGCGCGAGCGGGGGGCCATTCTTGTTGGGTTGGCTACCGGACTCCGAGCGCCGGGCCGACGGTGGTGTTCCAGGACTCCTGCATCTCCGATTCGAACAGGCCCCAGGTGTGGGATCCGTCCGGACGGACGATGTAGGTGATCGGCACTCCGGCGGCACCCGCGGCGTCGGCGAAGGCCTTGGTGCTGTCGGCGACTATGCGCTCGATCAACCCACCGGTGAAGTTCGGGCCGAAGCCCTCCGGTAACCGGTCGACTGAGCCGACGTTGCCCGAGCCTGATGCGGCGACGTAGACGGCGGTGCCCTTCAGCGCGCCGACATTGCGCGTCGGGTCGTGCTGGATCCACAGCGGTCCGCCACCCGGGCCCCACATGTTGTCGGCGCTCAGGCCGCCGCCCATCAGTGTCATCCCCACCTGTCCGGGATCGGCCGACGGGTTGAGCATGCCGCTGTAGGAGGCAACGGCACGGAACAGGCCGGGAGCCTGCACGGCGTAGTCGACAGCCGTGCCACCGGTGCTGGACAGACCACCGACGGCGTTGCGGCCGTTGGTGTTGTACTGCTTGTTGATCAGCGGCGGCAGTTCCTGGGTCATATAGGTCTGGTACTGCTTGTCGGCGTCGTTGACCCAGTTGGTCCACCAGCTGAACTGACCACCCAGCGGGGACACCACGTTCACGTTCTTGTTCGCGAAGAAACCCTGGATATCGGTCATGCCGAACCACGACTTGGCGCCGGGTGCGAAGTTGCCGCCGGGGTCCAGGTTGTCGCCACCGTCGATGCCGGGCAGCAGGTAGAAGGTCGGCGCCCCCGAGGACCGCGCTTTGAACACGTCGTTGACGACGACCTTGTTCATGGCCGGGGAGTACACCGAGACCTTGTCCCAGCGATCGTTGACATGCTGGATGTCGGTGATGTGCGGGGCGTCGGCCGCCGCGACCGGCGCTGCGAGGAACGGCATCACGACGAGCAGTGCGATGGCACACGTACGAAGACGACGTATGAGATGAGTCACCGGCTGATTATGTGGGGGCTCTCATTCACAGGCAACACTTAGCGACGGCACATCGGACAGGTCTTTGCGTGGTCAAACATCAGGTGCCGGGCGGCATGTGGCGAGAACAGCAAACCCGCCCGGCGCCGCGCCGGGCGGATTTCGCGTACTGGGTACACCGAAGCGGGCTGCGGCGCTTACCATGCATGTTGTAATCGACGGACGAGGAATCTGGTGTAAACCCAGAACGGTCGCGCCACTGTGAAAGTCAGACCCGACTCCGTTGTTGCCTTTGTCGCTGGGACGCAAGATCCCGAAAGGAATTTGGACATGACTTCTCCTGAGGCGCATCAGACCCGGGTACCCGCCATCGACCTCTCCGCCGCGCGCGCCGTGGTGTGGTTGTCGGCGACCGCTTTCCTGGCGCTGCTGGTGCTCTACTTCGTCGGTATGGACCAAGGTGCCACCTCGGTGTTCGGTAACAACACCTACGTGCACGAGTTCGTGCACGACGCGCGGCATCTTCTCGGCTTCCCCTGCCACTGATCAGCGCGTACGGGATACACCGATGGAAAAACACCTCATCGGGCGCGGTCTGCTGGCCGGCGCCCTCGGCGGCTTGGCCGCGTTCGTCTTTGCAAAGATCTTCATCGAACCGGTGATCGGCCGGGCCATCGACTTCGAGGACGGTGTCGGCGCCGCTCGTGAGTCCCTGGAGGGCCATGCGCACGGCGCCCACGAGCACGGTGTCGAACTGTTCACCCGCGGCGTGCAGTCCAATATCGGTATGGGCTTCGGCGTGCTGGCCTTCGGTCTGGCCATGGGTGCACTGCTGGCCGTCGTCTTCTGCGTGACGTACGGACGGGTGACCACTCTGTCCGCACGGGCGCTGTCGATGCTGGTTGCCGGGGGCATGCTGCTGTCGCTCTGGGTGGTCCCTGCGCTGAAGTACCCGCCCAGCCCGCCGGCGACCAGCCTGGACGAGACGATCAAACAGCGCACCCTGCTCTATCTGCTCGTCGTGGTGCTCTCCGCGGGTCTGTTCGTCGGCTCGGTATTGCTGGGCCGGCGGCTCGCGCCGCGGTTCGGGGTCTGGAACGCCACTCTGATCGGGGCTGCCGACTACATCGTGTCGATGGCGGTGGTGTTCCTGATCCTGCCCACGATCGACGAGACGCCGGGACCGGTCACCGACGCGGCGGGCACGATCGTCTTCCCCGGCTTCGCCGCCGATGATCTCTACGAGTTCCGGCTGTATTCGCTGGGCACGCAGGTCGCCATGTGGGCGACCATCGGGCTGGTGTTCGGGGCCTTGGCATCGCGACTGCTCGAAGGCAAGCGCTCGGGGTCCGGTCTGTCGGAGGCCAGTCTTTCCACCTGAGCGAAACCCGGTGAGTGAAGTCGTCCGGCTGACCCTGGTGTCACACGCCATGACCGATGCCATGGCGGCCGGGCGATTCCCCACCGACGAACCGCTCAACGCCCTCGGGCACCGTCAGGCCGACGCCACGATCGACCTCGGGCCGGTGGACATCGCCGTGTGCGGCCCGGAGCAACGGGCGGTGCGGACCGCCGAACTGCTGGGGCTGCGCGCTCGCACCGAAACGGCGCTGGCCGATCTGGATTGTGGCAGGTGGCGGGGCGACGTACTCAGTGGTGTCGATCCGGCGGAGCTGGCGGTGTGGCTCACCGATCCGGTGCAGGCACCGCACGGTGGCGAGACGATCGTCGACCTGATCACCCGGGTGCGGACGTGGTTGGACACCCTGACCGCCACCCATGCCCGGGTGGTCGCCGTGACGCACCCCGCCGTCATCCGGGCGGCGATCCTCAATGCCCTGGACGCGCCGCCGAAGTCGTTCTGGCGCCTGGATATCGCGCCGGTGAGCCGTACCGTGATGCATTTCCGCGGGCACACCTGGACGGTGCGCTCGCGCCCCTAACCCTGATGCGCCAGGGCCCACATCTGCTTGATGACCGTCATCAGCCAGCCGGCGGTGCGCACACTGTAGAACCGCGGCCAGTTCGTCTGCAGGCTCAGCACCCAGGCCTGGCCGGCGCGGTCCACCGCGTACCAGCTGAAGGTGAGTTCGCCGGGCAGGTTGCCCGCCTTGGCGCCGATATAGGGCCACTCGGTGCGATCCAGATCGATACCGGGGATGAACGACATGATGTCGCGCACGGGTGCGGCCACCCCGACGGCCGCGGTCTGCAGGGCGGCGTGCACCCGGCAGATGTCCTCGGCGCTGCCGTACCACTCGGCTCCGTACGCCGACGCGGGGGAGTGGGTGCGCAGCGGATCGGGTTCATAGGGCCGGGTGCTGGTCTGCTGGAGCAGGGCGCCGCGGCCCGCGGCGTCGGCGTGTTGCCACTGCGCGCGCAGATCGGGCTCGCCCCAACCGATCGAGAAGATCTCGTGCATGGTGGGGAACGGCGTCATGCTCGCCGGATCATGGTGCCCGGCCGCGGCCAGCGCACGTTCGACCGCGCCCGGGCCCAGTCGCCCGATCAGCAGGTCGGTTGCCATGTTGTCGCTGGTGGCGATCATCTTTCCGGCGGCGTCGCGTACCGATATCTGCGCACCGGGGGGCAATTTGTCGAAACCCGACGATCCGAGCTTCTTGGCTTCGGCGGTGATGGTCAGCTGGTCATCCCACGCCAGCGTGCCGGCCTTGACGGCATCGGCCACCGCGTAGAGCACGTAGAGCTTGAAAATCGATGCCAGCGGCAGGGATTGGGTGGTGTTGGTGCCCGCCACCTTCACACACCTACCGTTGTCGACCTTCGACAGCTGGTAGGCGTACCGCGCACCGGTCTTGGCGAGCACCGCATCGACGTCGGCCCAACTATGCAGGGCCAGAGGCTGATTCGTCACCGCCATGCGGTCGACCAGGGTGCTGCTGTCATCGGTGCGCAGCTCGATGTCCTGGCGCGCGCCGTAAGAGGTCACCACGTGCAGGGTGGCGGCACCGGCTCCGATATCGACACCGGCCAGCGTGTAGGGCCGGTCCCACCACATCATGTCCATCGTGGTGCCGATATCGTCGACCTGAGAGGGCACCGCAAGGGTTTTCACACCGACCGGACCGATCGGCCAGTCCGAATTCAGCATGTCCATCAGCTGTTTGGCGCGCACGCCCGGCGGCGTGTTCGTCTTGATGACGGCGTCACCCGCGTTTGCGGGTGGAGTGCTGGCCGGTGTGCAGCCGCCCAGCGATACGGTGGCGAGGGCGAGGGTGCTGATCAGCGCCGCGAAGCGGCGGGCTGCTCGAGCACCGTCAGGACGCGGTGCCGGTCCCCGCAACGTCCAACACAACCTCGAACTCCAGAAGTGATGCGCCGGTGGCCACCGGGTTCTTCTGCTGACCGGCATGTGCTTCCACGGCGGGGCCGTTGGCCCACGCCTGGAACGCCTCGTCGGACTCCCACTGCGTCACCACGAAGTAGCGGTTCTCGCCCTTGACGGGGCGCAGCAGCTGGAAGCCGAGGAAGCCGGGCTGGTTGTCCACGGCGTGCGCGCGGTGCGCGAACCGCTTCTCCAGCTCCGGGCCGGCGTCGGGCGGGACCTCGATGGCATTGATCTTCACGACGGGCATGCGACTGAGGTTACCTGGGGCCGCCTACCCGGACACCCGCGCGGCAGGATGGCGATATGCGCGCCGCACTTCTGACCGCCAGGGGAGGTCCGGCCGATTCGGTCGGCGACCCATTGGTCCTGGTACACGGGTTGATGGGACGCGGCAGTACCTGGTCTCGTCAGCTGCCGTGGTTGACCCGGTTCGGGGCGGTGTACACCTATGACGCCCCCTGGCACCGGGGTCACGAGGTCGAGGATCCGCATCCGGTCAGTACCGAGCGTTTCGTGGCGGATCTGGCCGACGCGGTGGCCGAACTGGGCCGGCCGGCGATCCTGATCGGGCACTCCATGGGTGGGTTGCACTCCTGGTGTCTGGCCGCCGCGCGGCCGGAGCTGGTGAAGGCGGTGGTGGTGGAGGATATGGCGCCGGACTTCAAAGGCCAGACCACGGGGGCCTGGGAGCCGTGGCTGCATGCGCTGCCGCTCGAGTTCACCTCGGCGCAGCAGGTTCATGACGAGTTCGGCCCGGTGGCCGGGCAGTACTTCCTCGATGCCTTCGACCGGACGCCGTCCGGCTGGCGCCTGCACGGCCCGCCGGCCAAATGGATCGAGATCGCGGCGCAGTGGGGCACCCGTGACTACTGGGAGCAGTGGCGGGCGGTCCGGGCACCGGTTCTGCTACTGGAGGCCGGGGGCACCGTCGCCCCGCCGGGCCAGATGAAGCGGATGGCAGAGCTCGGGCACCGCACCACATATCTGCACGTACCGGGCGCCGGACACCTCATCCACGACGACGCGCCGAAGGAATATCGCGCCGCCGTGGAATCGTTCCTATCGACGTTCGCCCAGGACACCTGAGGACGGCCAGGACGGGCTCTGTTCCCACCGGGTACGCACGGCATCCAGCTCGTGTTGGATGCGGGCCGCGTCATAGTGGGAGCTGCGGGAGACGTCCGGATCGGTGTCGAACAGCCGGTCCCAGGTCGAGGTCGGCACACGGAATTGGTCGACGTGGAACCGCAGGACATGGGAGCGATTGGCCAGCCAGCCCAGGGTTATCGCGAGGGCGAAGGGGGCCAACAAGATCAGGATGGCGAGGGCAACGGTCATGGCAGTAATTGTTCGACAGTCGATATCCAGCCGAACAGTGGCAGCACTGCCTCAGTTGGATAACATGCTGCCATGATTAAAAGCGTATCGGCGATGGTGCTGAACGGTCTAGCGGTTTTCGAGTTCGGGGTCATCTGCGAGGTCTTCGGAATCGACCGGTCCGCCGACGGTGTGCCCAACTTCGACTTCAAGATCTGCGGGCCGGTCGCCGGTGAACCGTTGCGCACCTCGGTGGGTGCTCAGATCACCCCTGATCACGATTTCTCGGCGCTCGTCGGCGCCGACCTGGTCGCCGTCCCCGCCGTCACCACCCGGTACGGCGAATATCCCGAAGAAGCCCTGGAAGCGCTGCGGGCGGCCGCGGCCGCCGGCTCGATCATCCTCACCGTGTGCTCGGGCGCGTTCGTGGTCGGCGCGGCGGGCCTGCTGGACGGACGGCCGTGCACCACGCATTGGATGCACGCCGACGAACTCGCACGCATGTATCCGACCGCGCGGGTGGACCGCAATGTGCTCTTCGTCGACGACGGCAACCTGATCACCAGTGCCGGTACCGCCGCCGGTATCGACGCCTGCCTGCATCTGGTCCGGCGCGAGCTCGGCAGTGAGGTCACCAACAAGATCGCCCGCCGCATGGTGGTGCCGCCCCAGCGCGACGGCGGCCAGCGCCAGTACATCGACCAGCCCATCCCGATCCGATGTTCGGAAGGATTTGCCCCGCAACTGGATTGGATCCTGGCCAACCTCAAGGAACCGCACACCGTCGGGACCCTGGCCGCCCGCGCCAGCATGTCGGCGCGCACCTTTGCCCGACGCTTCGTCGAGGAGACCGGCACCACCCCGATGCAGTGGGTCACCGACCAGCGCGTGCTCTTCGCGCGGCGGCTGCTGGAGGAGACCGACCTGGACATCGACCGCGTCGCCGACCGGTCGGGCTTCGGTACCGCGACCCTGCTGCGCCACCACTTCCGCCGCGTCATCGGGGTGACGCCGTCGGACTACCGGCGCAGTTTCGCCCGCGCGTCGTGAATTTCGCCCTCGCCTGCCAGCGCGAACAGGCCGTCAGCGGTCTGCTCCACCAACCCGTCGACCAGGAGTGAGTCCAGGGCGCGGTCCCGCTGGGCGGTATCGGAGGTCCAGGCCACGTCCAGGGCGGCCCGGGTGACCGGCGCGGTGCTGCCGCGCAACACGTCGAGCAACCTGCCGCGCACCTGGCGATCGGTGCCCGCATACTTCTGCACCCGGCGCGCCGGTGTCTCCCCGGCCTCCCTGGTGGGATAGCCCGCAGCGCGCCAACCGCAGGAGCTCAGCGGGCACAGCCCGCATTTCGGGCTCCGGGCCGTGCACACGATTGCGCCCAGCTCCATCAGTGCGGCCGAAAAGCGTTGGGCCGCAGCATCTTCTTCGGGTAACAGGGCCGCAACGTCGTCGAGGTCACGGGCGCGGGCCGGTGCCTCGTCGCGAGCGTGCACGGCGCGCGAGAGCACCCGCCGCACGTTGGTGTCCACCACCGGCACCCGCTTGCCGTAGGCGAAACATGCCACCGCCCGTGCGGTGTAGGCCCCGACCCCGGGCAGCGTCAGCAGTGTTTCCACATCGTCGGGCACCACGTCGCCATGTTCGGCCGCGATGGTCGTCGCGCACTCGTGCAGACGCATGGCCCGTCGTGGGTAACCCAGCTTGCCCCACGCGCGCAGCACCTCGGCCGGCCCGGCGGCCGCGGTGGCCGACGGTGTCGGCCACCGGCCGATCCAGTCCAGCCAGATCGGCTCGACCCGCGACACCGGCGTCTGCTGCAGCATGAACTCGCTGACCATGATCTGCCACGCCGACACCCCCGGTCGGCGCCACGGCAGGTCGCGCTGGGCGTGACCGAACCAGGTGATCAGCTCGAGCGAGTCGATGGCCGGGTCGATCGTTGCCGGCATCTCGGGCAGAATGTGCGTCATGCCGAACTCGAACCCGATATCCGCGTGGAAGGCACTCAAGGAGGGTAACGAGCGCTTCGTCGCCGGCGAACCGGTGCATCCCAGCCAGGGCATCGCCCACCGGGCGAGCCTGACCGCCGCGCAGAAGCCCACCGCGGTGGTGTTCGGCTGCGGTGACAGCCGGGTGGCCGCGGAGCTCATCTTCGATCAGGGTCTGGGCGACATGTTCGTGGTCCGTACCGCGGGACATGTCATCGATTCGGCCGTGCTCGGGTCCATCGAATACGCGGTGGTGGTACTCAACGTGCCGCTGATCGTGGTGCTCGGACACGACAGCTGCGGCGCGGTGAAGGCGACCCTGTCGGCGCTGGACGAGGGTGCGGTGCCCGGCGGCTACATCCGCGACATCGTCGAGCGCGTCACCCCGTCCATCCTGCTGGGCCGCCGCGACGGTCTGACCAGGGTCGACGAGTTCGAGGCCCGGCACGTCACCGAGACCGGCGCGCAGTTGATGGCGCGGTCGACCGCCATCGCCGAACGGGTGACTGCCGGCACGCTGGCAATCGTCGGCCTCACCTACCAGCTGTCCGACGGCAAGGCTGTGTTGCGAGATCATCTCGGTGATATCGGCGAGGCTTGACGCGTAAGCGCGGATCGGATAAAAGCCTGAGGCCGACACGCCGGGCCGCCTCGGACGGCAGCGCGTGAGCGCGGCTTACCGTTGAGATCGTGCTTGACGTCGAACCGCATGGTGGCCCTACGCCGTCCCAGATCTACCGGCGGCGCCGGATTGCGGCGATCGGGATCGCGGTCGTCGTACTCGCGGTGGTCGTCGGCATCGTCGCGATCGTGGTGGCAAACAGCACCAGCTCGGGAACGCCGACCGCGGACAAGACCGCAGCGACGAGCGCCAACGCGGCGCCCACTCCGCTTCCCGGTGAGACCCCGGGCGTGAAGACACCGGTGGTGCCCGCCCAGCAGGCACCGGTACCCACGCCGACGCCGACCGCGGCGGTTACGCCGCCGCCGGTGCTCAAAGAGGGTGACGACTGCCCCGATTCGACCCTGGCGGTCAAGGGCATCACCAGTGCCCCCGACTATGTGATGGGGGATCAGCCGAAGTTCACCATGGTCGTGACGAACATCGGGCTGGTGGCGTGCAAGCGTGACGTGGGTGCGGCCGTGCTGTCGGCCTACGTCTACTCGCTGGACAACAACCGACTGTGGTCGAACCTGGACTGCGCCCCGTCCAACGAGACCCTGGTGAAGACCTTCAACCCGGGCGAGCAGGTCACCACCGAGGTGACCTGGACCGGTATGGGTTCGGCGCCGAACTGCCCGCTGCCGCGCTCGCCGATCGGCCCCGGCACGTACAACCTGCTGGTGCAGCTGGGTAATCTGCGGTCGGCCCCGGTGCCGTTCATCCTGGCCGAGTCCAAGCCCGCCGACCCGGGCGCACCGCCCGCCGAGCCGGCCGCACCCCCGGCAGAGCCGGCACCGGCCCCCGCGCCCGCACCCGGCGGATAGTCAGGCCAGCTGGTCGGCGATCGTCGACTCGGCCAGCTGCGACAGGCCCTCGCGGATATGCCGGGCCCACATCGAGCCGATCCCGTCCACCGATTGCAGATCGCTGGCGCTGGCCGCAAGCACGCCCTGCAGCGACCCGAACGACCGGACCAGCAGGTCGACATGGGCGAACTGCAGTCGCGGGATACCTGCCATCGCGCGGTACCCGCGGGAGCTCATCGCCGAATCCTGTGCCTCGACCGTGGAGGGATAGCCGAAAACCCTTGCCAGAGCAGTGAAGTCGAGCAACTCGTTATAGGAGAGCGCGTCCAGCTCCTCCATGGTGGCGGTGACCTGAGCGGCACTCGGCGGATCCGGGTTGGCGTGATAGTCGCGCACGATCAGTTCTCGGGCGGTGCCGTTGTCACCCACCAGCTCCTCCAACTGCAGCTGCAGCTGCCGCCCGTCGGTGCCCAGCTCGACCACGTCGGCGTCGATCTCCAGGCTGATCCGGCGGACCATCTCCAGGCGTTGCACCACGGTCATGACATCGCGCAGCGTGACGAAATCCTCGATCTCGGCCGTCGAGAGCTGGCGGTTGACCTCGTCGAGGCGCGACTTGTAGCGCTCCAGGGTGGCGATGGTCTGGTTGGCTCGCGACAGGATGGTCGGGGTGTCCGGGACGACGTGGCGCTCGCCCGCGACGTACACGGTCACGATGCTCATCGAGTGGCTGACCGAGATCACCGGATACCCGGTCTGTACCGCGGTGCGTTCCGCGGAGCGGTGCCGCGTGCCGGACTCCTCGGTGGGGATGGACGGGTCCGGCACCAACTGGACGTTGGCGCGCAGGATCCGGGTGCCGTCACTGGACAGCACGACGGCACCGTCCATCTTCGACAGCTCCCGCAGCCGGGTCGGTGCGTAGCGGACATCGAGGGCGAACCCGCCGTCGCAGATCGCGTCCACGCCGTCGTCGTAGCCGAGCACGATGAGCGCCCCGGTACGGCCGCGCAGGATGCGCTCCAGGCCGTCACGCAGGTCGGTGCCCGGCGCCAGCCGCCCGAGCGTTTCGCGCAGTGTGGGCCGCGTCAGATGCACCACAGTGCGGCCCGCCCTGGACTTCACCGACATCGCGCCTCCTTGGATTGGCCGCCATTGTCCGTGATGGACTTCAGAACCCGCAATGCCTCGCCGATGTTGGCCGCGGTGCTGATGCGCAGCCCGGTCGGCACATCGGTGACCCCGGGCGGCACCACCGCGTGCCGGAAACCGAGCCGGGCAGCCTCGGCCAGCCGCCGTTCCATCCCGCTGACCCGGCGTAGGTCCCCGGCCAGACCCACCTCGCCGATCGCCACCACGGTGGCCGGGACGGGCAGGTCGGTCTGCGCGGAGGCGATGGCCAGCGCCACCGCAAGATCCGACGACGGGTCGGTCAGCCGCATCCCGCCGACGGTGGACAGGTAGATGTCGTTGCCTCCCAGCCGCAGACCGGCCCGCTTCTCCAGTACCGCGGTGATCATGGCGGCTCGGGCGGCGTCGATACCGCTGACCGCGCGCCGCGCGGTGCCCTGGGCCGCGTTGCCGATGAGGGCCTGAACCTCACCGAGCAGCGGCCGTTTGCCGTCCAGCGTGACCGTCACCGCGGTGCCGGACACCGGGGCCGGGCGTTGGTCCCGGAACAGCCCGGACGGGTCGGCGACACATTCGATACCGTTGTCGCGCAACAGGAAGCAACCCACCTCGTCGGAGGCCCCGAAGCGATTCTTGACACCGCGCACCATCCGCAGTGCCGATGCCCGGTCGCCCTCGAAGTGCAGCACCACATCCACCAGGTGTTCCAGTGAGCGCGGGCCGGCGATGGCTCCGTCCTTGGTGACGTGGCCGACCAGCAGCAGGGACAAGCCGTCCGGTCCGGCGGATTTGGCGTAGGACGTCAGCGCGGTGGTGACGGCGCGGACCTGGGTGACGCCGCCGGTCACGCCCTCGGCCTCGGTGGTGGACATCGTCTGCACCGAATCGACCACGACCAGGCTGGGCCGGACCGCCTCGATATGGCCGAGCGAGGTCTGCAGATCGGATTCGGCCGCCAGGTACATCTCGTCGTGGGTGCACCCGGTGCGCTCGGCCCGAAGGCGGATCTGGCCGGCCGACTCCTCGCCGGACAGATAGAGCGCCCGCTTGCCGGCGCGGGCCCACCGGTGGGCCACCTCCAGCAGCAGCGTGGATTTGCCGACGCCGGGATCCCCGGCCAGCAGCGTGACCGAGCCCGGCACCAGGCCACCGCCCAGGACCCGGTCCAGTTCACTGACCCCGGTCGGGAGGTGCCGGGTGACCCCCGGGTCGATCGAGGTGATGGGGACGGCGGGGGAGGTCGGGGTGACCGCGCGACGGATCGACTTCCCGTCGAATGAGGTCAGTGCGGCGACTTCGTTGACCGTGCCCCAGGTGCCGCAATCCGGGCAGCGGCCGACCCATTTGGCCGTGACGTACTGACACTCGGAACACCGGAATTGCGAACGTACTTTCGAAGCCACGCTCAAACGGTAGCTGCCGGGGGCGACAGATCCGTCAGATCGTCAGTGGTGTCCGCCCGTGTCGGCGTCGGCGCCTTCGGGTGCCTTCTCGGTTCCCGCATTGGGCTCACCGTCGCGGCGCGGGGTCTCACCGGCCGAGATCGGCACGGCGACGGTGGTCTGGCCGGACTTCTCGAAGTCGAAGGTGAAGTGGTAGGTCAGCCCGTTGGTGATCGGCTTGGTCAGCGCCACCTCGGCGGTGACCGCGTCGGCGCGTTCGGCGGCGTCGAGCGCCTTCAGCTGGCCGTCCGGTTCGCCCACCACCAGCACGCCGGCGGCCGGGACGGTGCCGTCGCCGGTCAGGGTCACCTCGCCGATGTCGGAGGTGATCGACACGAGCTTGTCGTTGACATCCGCCGAGTTGTTGGCGGCGACCAGCAGCAGCTCGACATCGCTGCCCGGCTGGACGTAATCGGAGGTCTGCGGGGCGCGCAGGTGCACATTGCGCAGGGCGATGTTGCCCGCCGTCGCGGCCGCCCCGTTGACGGCCGGTTCCTGGTTCGCGGTCTGGGATACCTGGCCGGAGCCGCAGCCGGTCAGGGCGACGCTGGCCATCAACGCGCATGCGGCCAGGCCGGTGAGGGCCGTTGCGCGCCTATCGAAGCGGTTCTTAGAGACCACTGCAGCCACTGGAGCCTCCTGATCGGCCGACGGAATTCAACTATGCACAGTAGTAGGTCGGCATCGGCCGCGGTAGCGGAGGGTTGGGCAGGGCCGATCGAGGGTCCCCGCCGCGCTCCGGATGGACCGCTCGCGGGTCGGCGCGAGGTCCGAAAACCGTTGTGCCGTTGCACGTATTGGCCACCGTGTCAACCCCTAGTCTTCACTTCCTATGCCCCTGACCTGCATAGTTGATCCGCGCGTGTGGGTGCCCCGTGCTAAGATTGAGAAGTGAAAGGGGCTCTAATCTGATGATTTTCAAGGTCGGAGACACCGTCGTCTATCCACACCACGGTGCTGCATTGATCGAGGCGATCGAAACCCGCACCATCAAAGGCGAGCAGAAAGAGTACCTCGTCTTGAAGGTCGCCCAGGGTGATCTCACCGTTCGAGTCCCAGCTGAGAACGCCGAATATGTGGGTGTGCGCGACGTTGTGGGCCAGGAAGGCCTCGACAAGGTATTCCAGGTGCTGCGTGCGCCGCATACCGAGGAGCCGACCAACTGGTCGCGCCGGTACAAGGCAAACCTGGAGAAGCTCGCATCCGGGGATGTGAACAAGGTGGCCGAGGTCGTTCGCGATCTGTGGCGCCGGGATCAGGAACGCGGTCTGTCCGCCGGCGAGAAGCGAATGCTCGCCAAGGCGCGTCAGATCCTCGTCGGCGAGCTCGCGCTCGCCGAGAACACCGATGACGAGAAGGCTGAGACCATTCTCGACGAGGTGCTGGCCGCAGCTTCCTAGTTGTTCACGTCGATCGACTACTAGACGTGGAGCTGCCGCGCGTCGGTCTGGGTACCGACGTTCATCCCATCCAGGCGGGGCGGCCGTGTTGGCTGCTGTGCCTGCTGTTCGACGATTCGGACGGCTGCGCCGGACACTCCGATGGTGACGTCGCAGCACATGCATTGTGCGACGCGCTGCTCAGCGCCGCCGGTCTCGGCGACCTGGGCAGCGTGTTCGGCACCGATCAACCACAGTGGCGGGGCGTCACCGGCGCAGACATGTTGCGCCATGTGCACAACCTGGTGCGGGCCGAAGGCTTCCGCGTGGGTAACGCCGTCGTGCAGGTGATCGGTAACAGGCCGAAGGTCGGGCCGCGGCGTACCGAGGCGCAGCAGCTGCTGTCCGAACTGCTGGACGCGCCGGTCTCGGTATCGGCGACCACCACCGACGGACTCGGTCTGACCGGTCGCGGCGAAGGTCTGGCCGCGATTGCGACGGCGTTGCTCGTTTCGGCCGAATAGGCCGGTAGGCTGGCCCGTCGTGAGCGAAGCGAACGGTTGGCCGTTGTGAGTGAAACGAACGGTTGGCCGAGGTGACTGGACTGCGGCTATACGACACCCTCTCGGGTGGCGTTCGTGATTTTGTACCGCTGCGGCCCGGCCATGCCTCCATCTACCTCTGCGGGGCCACGGTTCAGGGGTTGCCCCACATCGGACACGTCCGCAGCGGTGTCGCCTTCGACGTCCTGCGGCGCTGGCTGACCGCGAAGGGTTTCGACGTGGCGTTCATCCGCAACGTCACCGATATCGACGACAAGATCCTGAACAAGGCCGCCGACGCGGGCAGGCCTTGGTGGGAATGGGCGGCGACCTTCGAGCGGGCGTTCACCGAGGCCTACGACGCGCTCGGGGTGCTACCGCCGTCGGCCGAACCGCGGGCCACCGGGCACATCACCCAGATGGTCGAGTTGATCGAGCGGCTCATCGAGCGCGGCCACGCCTACGCCGCGCAGGGCGATGTGTACTTCGACGTGCTCAGCTACTCCGAGTACGGCGCGTTGTCCGGGCACCGGATCGAAGACGTCCACCAGGGTGAGGGTGCCGGCACCGGAAAGCGCGACCAGCGGGACTTCACCCTCTGGAAGGGCGCCAAGCCGGGGGAGCCATCCTGGCCCACCCCGTGGGGCCCGGGCCGGCCGGGCTGGCACACCGAGTGCGTGGCGATGTGCGAGTCGTACCTAGGGCCGCAGTTCGACATCCATGCCGGTGGTATGGATCTGGTGTTCCCGCACCACGAGAACGAGATCGCCCAGGCCAAGGCGGCCGGAGACGGTTTCGCGCAGTACTGGCTGCACAACGGCTGGGTCACCATGGGCGGCGAGAAGATGAGCAAATCGCTGGGCAACGTGCTCGCGATTCCGGCCGTACTGCAGCGGGTTCGGGCCGCAGAACTGCGCTACTACCTGGGCAGTGCGCACTACCGGTCGATGCTGGAGTTCTCCGAGAACGCCTTGACCGATGCCGCCAAGGCCTACACCGGCGTGGAGGAGTTCCTGCACCGGGTGCGCAGCAGGGTCGGCACCGTGGTGCCCGGTACGTGGACCGAGAAGTTCGGTGCGGCCCTCGACGACGACCTGTCGGTGCCGATCGCGCTGGCCGAGGTGCATTCCGCCCGGGCCGAGGGCAATCGCGCGCTGGATGTCGGTGACCACGAAACCGCCATGGCGGCAGCGCAATCCGTGCGGGCGATGATGGGCATCCTGGGTTGCGATCCGCTCGACGAGCGCTGGGAATCGCGCGATGAGACGTCGGCCGCGCTGGCGGCGGTGGACGTACTGGTGCACTGGGCGTTGGCGGGCCGGGCCGAGGCCAGGGAGAATAAGGACTGGGCGGCCGCGGACGCAATCCGGGACCGCCTCAAGGAGGCCGGAATCGAGGTCACCGACACCGCAGACGGACCGCAGTGGTCGCTGCTTGAGGGAGACACGAAGTAAATGGCGGGGCGAGCGAAGCGACGGGACGAATAGTGGCGGGTAATTCACAGCGCCGCGGCGCCGTCCGCAAGGAAGGCACCAAGAAGGGCCCGACCGTCGGTTCCGGCGGTGTGCGCAGGCGCGGGCTGGAGGGCAAGGGCGCCACGCCGCCCGCACATCAGCGGCCGCACCACCCGGCGGGCAAGAAGGCCGCCAAGGTGGCCCGGCAGAATCAGGGCAGGCAGCAGCGCAAGACCGATGAGGTCGAGGTCGTCCTCGGTCGTAACCCCGTGGTGGAGTGTCTGCGGGCCGGTGTCCCGGCCACGGCGCTCTGGGTGATGCTCGGCGTGGATGCCGATGAGCGGATCACCGAAGCGGTGAAGCGCGCCGCGGATTCCGGTATCTCCATCCTGGAGGTACAGAAGCATGATCTGGACCGGATCGCCAGCAACGGGCTGCATCAGGGGCTGGCCCTGCAGGTGCCGCCGTACAGCTACACCCACCCGGACGACCTGCTGAAGGCGGCGCAAAGCGACAGCACGCCCGCGCTGCTGGTGGCGCTGGACAACATCTCCGATCCCCGCAACCTGGGTGCCATCGTGCGCTCGGTGGCGGCTTTCGGCGGGCACGGAGTGGTGATCCCGCAACGACGTTCGGCCTCGGTGAGTGCGGTGGCCTGGCGGACCAGTGCGGGTGCCGCCGCCCGGTTGCCGGTGGCCAGGGCCACCAATCTCAATCGGACGCTCAAGAGCTGGGCCGACGCCGGTCTGCAGATCGTCGGCCTCGATGCCGGCGGCGACACCGAACTGGACGACTGGGATGCCTCGGTGCCGACGGTCGTGGTGGTCGGCTCCGAGGGCAAGGGGCTGTCGCGCCTGGTCCGGGAGAACTGCGATGCCATCGTGTCCATCCCGATGGCCGGCCCGACCGAGTCGCTCAACGCCTCGGTGGCCGCAGGTGTGGTGCTGGCCGAGATCGCCCGGCAGCGCCGCCGCTAGAGGCCGAACACCCGGACACCGGCCCACAGGCACACGACCGCCACCCCCAAGCTGAGCGGGACGGTGAGCAACCCGACCCGGGTGAACTCGGCGACGCCCGCGGTCATGCCCTCGCGGCGGATGATGTTTCGCCACAACAGGTTCGCCAGTGACCCCGGGTAGGTGGCGTTGGGGCCCACGTTGACGCCGATCAGCACGGCCAGTACGGCCGCCGGCCCGGCCGCTGCCACCACCGGGAGCAGCACCAGCACGGCGGGCAGATTGTTCACCACATTGGAGAGCACCGCCGCCACCGTGGCGATCAGCAACAACGACGGCAGCGAAGTGCCCAGCGGCACATGGGTCTTCATGAAATCGCCCAGACCGTGTCGCATGACGGCGTCGACGATGACACCCAGGCACAGCACGAACACCAGGAACGGCACGTCGACGGCCTTGGCGATGCCGGTCACGCTGCTGCGCCCGCGTGCCAGGCTGCGCACCCCCAGCACCACCGCGCCGGCGAGCGCCGCCCAGGCGGGCGCGATGTCGAGGGCCGAGGTGACCGCGAAGCCGGCCAGGGTGAGCCCGAGCACGACCAGGACGAACACCGGGATGTCGGCCGGCGGCGGCGGTTCCTCATGAGGCGAGGGCGCTGCCAGCTCACGCCTGAAGATCAGGCGCAACAACAGGTATTCGACCGCGATCACCGCCAGCCAGGGCAGCACCATCACGGTCGCGAACATGGCGAACGAGATGCCCGCGGCGCCGAAGGCGAGCAGGTTGGTCAGGTTGGACACCGGTAGCAGGAGCGAGGCGCTGTTGGACAGGTGCGCGGTGGCATAGGCATGCGGTTTCGGTGACACGGCCAGCGTCCGGGCCGTTGCCAGCACGACCGGGGTCAGCAGCACCACGGTCGCGTCCAGGCTGAGCACGGCCGTCGTCGCCGCGGCGAGCACGAACACCCCGCCGAGCAGGCGGTGCGGATCGCCACGGCTCAGCCGCGCCATCGTGGTCCCGGCGGCCCGGAACAACCCCTCGTCATCGCATATCCGCCCGAGCGCCAGCACGGCGGCCAGAAAACCGGTCACCGGGAGCAGTTCGCCGATCTCCGCGGCAGCCGAGTCCATGGTCACCACGCCGGTGAGCAGGAGCAGCCCGGCGGCGGGGGCGGCCACGGCGACCTCCGGCCAGCGGTGCGGCCGCACCATGGTGAAGACGAGCACGAGCGCCAGAAGGGCAGCCGAAAAGACCAGAGGGGTGTTCAAGGTTCTGTCAGATCCAGGGATCCGTTGACTGCCACAATGTCGGCAGGTGCAGGCTGACCCCGTCCTGCTCGGCGAGCCGGGCCAGCACCCGCATCGACACGTCGAGGTCGTCCGCGGCGTAGGGCAATGCCCGGAGCGGCACGTCCAGCGGTCGGAAGAAATCGTCCCAGTGGATCAGCACCACCCGCCGTGCTCCCACGGTGCGCACGGTCTCGGTCCAGTAGTCGAGCAGATAGCGCTCGGGCTGCAGGCCCAACTGGCCGATGCCGAGGTAGACGACCTCGGCGCGGTGCCCGGCCAGCGCACCGGGGACGAAACCGGCGCTGCCGACGATCAGCAGTCGCCGGCCCGACGGCCGATGGTGCACCACCGTGGACCATGCTTCGCCACACCGATATGCCGCGGCCCGCACCGGCGGGCGCACCGGTGCGGTGATCGGGCCGGGGAATCGGTCGGGTGGGCAGTGCTCACCGACGATGAGCGTGATCTCGAAAGCACCGAGGCGCACCGGAACACCGGGAGTGGCCAGGACGATCTTCTCGGGCGCGAGCCCGTGGCCGAGGTGGGCCACGGAGTCGCACCCCACCAGCGCGGCGCCCGTACGTTCGGCCACCACCGCGGAATCCATCGCGTGATCGAAGTGGGTGTGTACCGGCAGCACCGCGTCGAGGCTGCGCACCCCGAGCCGAGCCAGACAGCCGTCGATGCGCGGAGCCGACGGCGCGATGCGCGCCAACCCGACCCGCAGCAGGGCGGGCCGGCTGAAGAACCCGTCCGTCATCACCGCCGACGTCCCGTCGTCGACCAGGAGGGTGGTGACGCCGGCCCAGGTGACCGTCAACGGCGCCGGGCCGGCCGCGGGCAGATCGAAGAACCGCGCGTAGTCGCCGAGGTCCGGGCGTCCGGGTTTCAGGCGCATCCCTCCACCCTAGGGGGCGGGACGTGCCCCATACCGGCGGTGGAACTTCTCGACCTGGCCGGCGGTGTCGATACGCCGGCTCGATCCCGTCCAGAACGGGTGCGAATCGCTGGTGACGTCCACGACGATCAGCGGATAGGTGCTGCCCTGCCAATCGACTGTGCGGTCGCTGGTCGCCGTCGAGCGGGTCAGGAACATCGCCCCGGTGTTGGCGTCGGCGAACACGACGGGGTGGTAGTCGGGATGGATCTCAGCCTTCATTGCTTGCCTCCTTGTTCGCGTCGACATCGGCCTGCAGTGAATCGCAGGGGTCGTGATGCCAGTCTCCGAAGGGATCCGGGTAGTGCGCCCAGTCCCGCGGTCGGGCCAACTCGTCATCGGTGAGCAGGGCCCGGTTCAGTGCGCCGGTGATGACATCCGGATCGGCACCGCACACCAGTGCCGTCATCGCGATGTGCCGGTCGCCGAAGCGGTCGTCCCAGATCGAGCCGGCCAGCGCGATGCGCTCCGGGTCGACATAGGCGCGTTCGGCCGGGTCCATGTCCGCCAGCCAGGTACCACAGTGCCCCACACCGAGCCCGCCCCCTGCGGACTCGATCCAGACGACCACGTCGGGCTGGCTCGCGATCCAGGCCCGGCCGCGGATGCGGACCACGCCGTCGAGCAGATCGTCGATCGCATGATGTAGGCGCAGAGGGTGAAAAGGCCTGCGCGCGTTGAACTCCAGCAGGCTCACGGGCCCGTCGGGCCGCAGCGGTGGCTGGCCGGCCAGCAGTGGATCGTGTGGATCGTCGGGTCGGCCCCGGCGGGCCAGCGGATCGAGGTTGGCCAGGGCCAGCTCGACGTTGTCGGTACCGACGGTGATCCGGGCCCGCGGCGCCAACCGGCGCAGCACCGCGAGGGTGGTGGCCTCGGGTGCGGTGAGCACCAGCACATCGGCGAACTCGGCCTGGGCCACCACCACCTGCGCGACGGTCTGGGAGTGCTCGAGGTCCACCTCCAGGTCGTCGTCGCCGAGCGCTTGGGCGAGCCAGCCTTCGGACTCGATACCGGTGACCACGGCGGTGACGACGACATCGCGGCCGGCGGGCCCGTCGATGTAGCCGGGGCCGATATGAAGGGGAGTGCGCTCGATCGCGGTGCACAGCGACTCGGGGTCGGCCCAGGTGGGCAGGGCGACCGCGATCCGGGACACGTCGTCGCGCCGGTGCAGCCGTCGCAGCAGTGGCAACAGGTCGGCGCGGATGGCGCAGTTCAGACACCCCGTCACCTCGATCGGCCACACCGAGATGATCCGCCGCTCGGCACGCATCTCGGTGATCTGCCGAATCGCCAGATGTCCTTCGATCGCATAGCCGACGCTGATCGTGCCCGGGGAACGGATCAGGGTGTCCGCCACATCGTCTGCTGGTCCCTGACCGGCCACCAGCACCACTGGGGTCCGCATCGCGCCTCCTGCACTATTGAAAACGATTGCCATTAACGTATCCGTACGCTACCGTGCCGACATCGACTTGTCGAAAATCATTTCCATTAAGCATAGGAGGTTCACGTGTCGGCGCACTGCCAAGTCACCGGCCGCGCACCGGGTTTCGGTAACCGGGTGGCACACTCGCAGCGGCGCACCCGCCGTCGCTGGAATCCCAATATCCAGCTCAAGACCTACTACCTACCCTCCGAGGGGCGTCGGGTCCGGCTGCGGGTCAGCGCCAAGGGCATCAAGGTCATCGACCGGGACGGGATCGAGGCCGTCGTCGCCAGATTGCGCCGGGACGGAGTGAAGATCTGATGGCCCGCAACGAGATCCGGCCCATCGTCAAGCTTCGGTCCACCGCGGGAACCGGCTACACCTATGTCACCCGCAAGAACCGCCGCAACGACCCGGACCGGCTGGTGCTGCGCAAATACGACCCGGTCGTGCGCCGGCACGTCGATTTCAGGGAGGAGCGCTGATGGCCAAGACCGCCAAGATCGTGGGAAACGAGCGGCGCCGTGCGACGGTGGCACGCTATGCGGAGAAACGTGCCGCGCTCAAGGAGACCATCCGGCTGCCGTCCAGCAGTGCCCAGGAACGCGCGGCTGCCCAGGCGGCCCTGCAGCGGTTACCGCGTGACGCCAGCCCGGTGCGGGTGCGCAATCGGGATTCCGTCGACGGCCGGCCGCGGGGGCATCTGCGCAAGTTCGGGCTGTCCCGGGTCCGGGTGCGCGAACTCGCGCATCGCGGCGAGCTGCCCGGTGTGCGGAAGGCGAGCTGGTGATGGCGGACAAGCGCAAGCGGCCCGCCGCACCGGAGCTCAAGCGGCCCAAGGTGAACCGGCTCAAGGCGCTCGGTGTCAGCCATGTCGACTACAAGGACGTGGCCGTGCTGCGCACTTTCCTGTCCGAACGCGGCAAGATCCGGTCGCGGAGGATCACGGGGCTGACACCGCAGCAGCAGCGACAGGTCGCCACGGCCATCAAGAACGCCCGCGAGATGGCGTTGCTGCCCTAACCGGTGAACGCCGCGAGCGTGGCCCCCTCGGCCTCCAGGCGGGACCGTACGGCATGCGCGATCCGCACCGCATCCGGTGAATCACCGTGTACGCACACGGATTCCACGGTGACGGCGATGGTCGATCCGTCGATCGCGGTCACCTGACCGTCTCGCACCATCGAGGTCACCCGCTCGGCGATCCGATCCGGGTCGTGAAGCACCGCATCGGGCTGGCGGCGCGATACCAGCTGACCGTCGGCGCGATATGCCCGGTCGGCGAACGCCTCGGCCACGGTGCGCAGGCCGAGCTTGGTGGCCGCGTCGAAGAACGCCGAACCGGCCAGGCCGAGTACCGGCAGCGCGGGATCGACGGCATGCACCGCTTCGGCCACGGCCATGGCTTGGTCTCGGTGGGTGACGATCGAGTTATATAGTGCGCCATGGGGTTTCACATAGGACACCGACGATCCCGCGCTCTGGGCGATGGCCTGTAGCGCGCCGATCTGGTAGATGACGTCGGCCCGCAGGTCATCGGGCTCGGCATCGATGAACCGGCGCCCGAATCCGGCCAGGTCGAGATAGCTCACCTGTGCACCGATGCGCACGCCACGCTCGACGGCGGCCCGGCAGGTGCGCACCATGCCGGCGGGGTCACCGGCGTGGAAGCCGCAGGCCACGTTCGCGCTCGTGACGATATCGAGCATGGCGTCGTCATCGCCGAGGCGCCATATTCCGAAACCTTCACCGAGGTCGGCGTTGAGGTCGACTCTTACGCTCATGGCTGTCGATTCGCTCCGCAAGCGTCGCTCATGGCTGTCGATTCGCTCCGCAAGCGTCGCTCATGCCGGCAACTCCGCACGCGGCCAACAGTTCTCCGAGACGAACTCGGGCAGCGGGCGCCCGAAGGCCCAGTTGTCGATCTCCAGGGCGGGCCGCGGCGGGAAATCCGGGACCGGACCCAGGCACAGGATGGCCACCGGCTCGGCGTCGGCCGGCATGTTCAGCAATGCGGCCAGCCGGGCCGGGTCGAAGATGGACACCCAGCCCATGCCCAGACCTTCGGCGCGCGCGGCGAGCCAGAGATTCTGGATCGCGCAGGACACCGAGGCCAGGTCCATATGCGGCATGGTGCGGCGGCCGAATACGTGCGCCTGCCTGCCCTCGCCGAGGGCCACCACGAACAGCTCAGCGCACTCCAGGATGCCCTCGACCTTCAGCTCGAGGAACTCCTCGCTGCGGGTGCCCAACGCCGCCGCCGTGGCCCGGCGCTCCTCGTCCACCAGGTCGTGCATCTGTACGCGCAGGGCCGGATCGGTGATCCGGATGAACCGCCACGGCTGCATCAGCCCGACGCTGGGCGCGGAATGAGCGGCGGCGAGCAGGCGTGCCAGCACGTCGGCGGGAACCTCCGTGCCCGGGACGAACCGGCGCATATCGCGGCGCTCGGCAATGGCCCGGTACACGGCCTGGCGGTCGGTGTCGCTGAACGCGTGATCGGTCACCATCGCAGCCTAGGCTGGTCGGATGAGCACGCGTGCGCAGGTTCTGATATCGGCGGCAGAACTAGCCGAAAGGGTTGAATCAGGTTCCCCTGTGGCGATTCTGGACGTGCGCTGGCAGTTGTCCGAGCCGGACGGCCGGGCGGCCTTCGAACGGGGCCACCTGCCGGGCGCGGTGTACGTATCGCTTGAGGACGAGTTGTCCGATCACCGGGTGAGCGGCCGCGGCAGGCACCCGCTGCCCTCCGGCGCGGCCGTGCAGGCCGCGGCCCGCCGTTGGGGCGTGTGTGCCGGCGTGCCGGTGGTGGTCTACGACGACTGGAACCGCGCGGGTTCGGCCCGGGCCTGGTGGGTGTTGACCGCAGCGGGGATCGGCGACGTGCGCATCCTCGACGGCGGGCTGGCCGCGTGGCGCGGCGACCTGGCGACCGGCCCCTCGATCGCCGAGCCGGGCGATGTGACCGTCACGCATGACGACCTGTACTCCGGCGCCCTTGCGACCTTGACCGCCGAACAGGCCGCCGAGGCCCCGGTGCTGCTCGACGCCCGCGCTCCGGAACGGTTCCGCGGTGAGACCGAACCGGTGGACCCGGTGGCCGGTCACATCCCCGGCGCACGCAACCTACCGAGCACCGCGGTACTGGCCGCCGACGGCACCTTCGCGCTGGACGCGCTCCCCGAATTCGAGGGACCAGTCGGGGCGTACTGCGGCTCCGGCGTCACGGCCGCCGTCCTGGTGGCGGCATTGACCGCCGCGGGTGTGGACGCGGCACTGTTCCCCGGTTCCTGGTCGCAGTGGAGTGCCGACCCGGCGTTGCCGGTCCAGACCGGGAACTGACCGACGCACTCAGTGCGTGTGGGTGACACCCCAGGCCGGCAGCGGGTCGGGGAACCTGGTCCAGTGCTGTTCCCCGACGCGCAGTTCGGCGTCGGTGAGCAGCGCCTCTCGCAGCAGCGCGTCGATCCGGTCCCGGTCGATGCGGACCCCGATGAACACGATCTCCTGCCCCGGGGCGATCTCGGTGGACGACCAGTACTGGGCCGGCTCGATCACCAGATTCGGGCCGGCCTGCGACCAGATGGCGGCGATCGTGGGACGGCTGGCGATCCAGCAGAAACCCTTGCTGCGCAACAGTCCCCGCATCTGCTCGAGCGCCGACGCCAGTCGGTGGGGGTGGAACGGCCGATCGGCGCGGAAGGTCATCGAGGCGATGCCGTACTCCTCGGTCTCGGGGGCGTGGCCGTCGGCGATCTCCTCGTCCCAGCCGGGCGCGTTCGCGGCGGCGATCGGGTCGAACAGTCCGGTGTCCAGCACCTCGTCCAGGTCGACCACGCCGTGGTCGGTGTGGATCAGTTTCGCCGACGGGTTGAGTCGGCGCAGGAGTGTCTCGACGGCACCGAGCCGGGCGGCCGACACCAGGTCGGTCTTGTTGAGCAACAGCACGTCGGCGAACTCGACCTGGTCGACCAGGAGGTCGGCGATATTGCGGGCGTCGCCGTCACCTGCGCTCATATCCCGTTCCGCCAGGGCCTGCCCGCGGGCCAGCTCGGTCAGGAACGTCGAGGCGTCCACGACGGTCACCATGGTGTCGAGACGGGCCAGCTCGCCGAGGCGGAAACCGTCCTCGAACTGCCACTCGAAGGTTGCCGCGACGGGCATGGGTTCGGAGATCCCGGTGGATTCGATCACCAGCTGGTCGAAGCGGCCCTGCCGGGCGAGTGTGCCGACGGCTTCCACCAGGTCTTCGCGCAGCGTGCAGCAGATGCAGCCGTTGGTGAGCTCGACGAGTTTCTCGTCGGTCCTCTCCAGGTGACCCTGGCCGACGACGAGCGCGGCATCGATGTTGATCTCGCTCATGTCGTTGACGATGACGGCGACCCGTCGGCCGTCCCGGTTGGCCAGGATGTGGTTGAGCAGCGTGGTCTTTCCGGCGCCGAGGAAACCGGACAGCACCGTCACCGGCAGTTGCACCGCGGATGTCATGAAACTCCTTAATGGAAATGATTTTCAATAAATCATGATCCCGGTGCGCGGGACTTAATGCAAACGGTTATCGTTATCGACATGACCGCCACGAAGACCCTCCGCGCCCTGGCAGCCGGTGTCCTGCTCGCCACCCCGTTCGCCCTGGCCGCCTGCTCAGGTGAAACCACCACCGCCACGTCGACGACGGTGGCCGGCGACTGCCCCACCACCCCGGTCGACGTCGTGGTCAGCGTCGACCAATGGGGCGATATCGTGTCGCAGCTCGGCGGCAGCTGCGCCCGCGTCAAGACCTTGTTGGCCAGCTCCTCGGTGGACCCCCACGACTATGAGCCGTCGCCTGCCGATGCCGCGACGTTCCAGGGCGCCAAGCTGATCGTGGTCAACGGCGCGCACTACGACGAATGGGCCAGCAAGTTGGCCGCGAGCTCGGCACCGAACGCTCCGGTGATCAACGCCGCCGAAACCGGCGGCGAGGAGCCGCACGAGGATCACGGCACGGCTGGCGATCACGACCACGGCGAGGTCAACCCGCACGTCTGGTACAACCCCGCCACGGTGACGGCCGTCGCGGATGCGGTGACCGCCGAGCTCGGCCAACTCGCCCCGGCGGCGAAGGACTACTTCGCCGCCCGGCGCAGCGCATTCACCACCTCGCTGCAGCCCTATACCGACACGATCGCCAAGATCAAGACCGGCGCGTCCGGTAAGACGTATGCCGCCACCGAGGGGGTGTTCGACTACCTGGCCTCTGCCGTCGGATTGCAGAACAAGACCCCGGCCGGCTACCAGGCCGCGGCCAACAACGAGACCGACCCCTCCCCGGCCGACCTGGACGCCTTCCTCAAGCTGTTGAATGCCAAGGGTGTCGATGTGCTCATCTACAACACCCAAACCGAGGGATCCGTCCCCGAGCAGCTGCGCGATGCGGCGCAGAAGGCAGGCATCCCCGTGGTGAACGTGACCGAAACGGTGGCGCCGGGAGCCAAATCGTTCGAGGCTTGGCAGGTGGACCAACTCACCGCCCTCGCCAAGGCCCTCGGTGTCTGACTCTGACGCGTCCAGACCTGAGCGTGCCGCCCCCGCCCTGTCCTTCGAGGATGTCAGCGTTGTCCGCGGCGGCCGGCTGATCTGGTCGGAAGGCACCTTCGACGTGCCCGCCGGTGGGATCTTCGCGGTGATCGGCTCGAGCGGTTCGGGCAAGACGACGCTGCTGCACGCCGTGCTCGGCACCATTCCGGTGAGTTCGGGCACCATCCGGGTTCTCGGCAGACCACCGGGCGCCGCCACCGGACTGATCGGCTACGTCCCGCAGAACTATGCCGTCGCCGCGGGCAACGCCATCCGGGCCTGCGACGCGGTCCTGCTGGGACTGACCGGCAACCGGTGGGGATTCGGCCGGGCCAGCGCCGCGGAGCGGACGCGGGTGGCCGAGGTGCTCGCCGCCGTCGATGCAGGAGACTTCGCCCACCGCCGACTGTCTCAGTTGTCCGGTGGACAGCGTCAGCGCATCGCCATCGCCGAGGCGCTGGTCGCCGAGCCTCAGCTGCTCATCCTCGATGAGCCGCTGACCGCCCTGGACGTGCGCAACCAGCGGGATATCGTCCGGCTGCTGGCCAAGATCCGTGAGGAGCTCGGCGTGACGATCCTCGTGGTCGCCCATGATCTGAACCCGCTGCTGGCCGTGCTCGACGGCGCGATCTATCTGCTGGACGGCCACGCACATTTCGACACCACCGACGAAGTGGTCGACGCGGACCTGCTCAGCCACCTGTACGGCACATCGGTTCAGGTGGTGCACACCCCGCAGGGCGACATGTACGTGCGGAGCATTTGATGCACACCACGGTGCTGGCCCTGGGTTATCAGGACAACTGGTGGCAGATCCTGACGTCGGCCTTCATGCGCAACGCGCTGCTGGGCGGCACGCTGGTGGCTCTGGCCGCCGGTTTGATCGGCTACTTCATCGTGGTGCGCAACAGCGCGTTCGCGGCGCATGCCCTGGCGCATATCGGCTTTCCCGGTGCGACGGGGGCCGTCTTGCTCGGGCTGCCCGTCACGGTGGGCCTCGCGGTGTTCTGCGTCGGTGGCGCCCTGGTGATCGGCGCCCTGGGCAAGCGCGCCGACGAACGGGAGGTGGCGACCGGGACGGTGCTGGCGGCGGCGACCGGGCTCGGCCTGTTCTTCAGCTCGCAGGCCACCAAGAGCAGCAGCACCGTCACCAACGTGCTGTTCGGCAACCTGCTCGCGGTGACCCATGAGCAGCTCGTGTCGTTCGGGGTGGCCGTCGCGGTGCTGGCCATGGTGGTCGCATTC
Organism: Mycolicibacterium sp. Y3; assembly: GCF_051188035.1. Lineage (NCBI taxonomy): Bacteria > Bacillati > Actinomycetota > Actinomycetes > Mycobacteriales > Mycobacteriaceae > Mycobacterium > Mycolicibacterium sp. Y3. Next base: position 986,634 of record NZ_JAVQLT010000001.1, read on the forward strand.
GTCTATCGGCCGTTGTTGTTCGCGTCGATCAATGCCGAGGTCGCCGAGGCCAAGGGTGTTCCCGTCCGGGTGCTGTCGGTCGTGTTCATGGCGCTGCTCGGGCTGGCGGTGACGATGGCGGTGCAGGCCGTCGGGACCCTGCTGCTGTTCGCCTTGGTGGTCACCCCGGCCGCCACGGCGATCATGCTGGTCGCGCGGCCCGGGCTGGCGATGTTGGTCTCCACCCTGCTGGCAGTGGTCTCGGTGTGGACCGGCCTCGCGCTGTCTGCGATGTTCAACGTTCCGCCGAGCTTCGTCATCGTCACGATCGTCAGCGGAATCTGGTTGGTGGTGTGGGCAATCGCGCAGCGCACCGGAACGGATCGGCGAATCGCGCCGCCACACGGCGCCGTCGGCCCCCACGTCCACTAACCTCGGAGAGCATGTCCAGAAGTCCGGCGCCCAGGCGACGGGCGACACTGGCCTCATTGGCCGCCGAACTCAAGGTTTCGCGGACGACGATCTCCAACGCGTACAACCGTCCCGACCAGCTTTCCACGGAACTGCGCGAGCGTGTGCTGGCCGCCGCCAAGGAAATGGGTTACCCGGGACCGGATCCGGTGGCGCGATCGCTGCGCACCCGCAAGGCGGGCGCGGTCGGGTTGATGCTCACCGAACCGCTCGACTATTCGTTCAGCGATCCGGCGGCACTGGATTTCGTTGCCGGGCTTGCCGAGTCATGTGAAGAGGCCGGGCAGGGTCTGCTGCTCGTGGCGGCGGGCCCCAACCGCAGCGTGGCGGACGGGTCGGCGGCGGTGCTGTCGGCCGGTGTGGACGGCTTCGTCATCTATTCGGCCTCTGACGACGACCCCTACCTGCCGGTGGTGTTGCAGCGTCATCTTCCGGTCGTCGTCGTCGATCAGCCCAAGGATGTGCCGGGCAGTTCCCGGGTGTGCATCGACGATCGGGCGGCCATGCGTCAGCTCGCCGAACACGTTGTGGGCCTTGGGCACCGCGAGATCGGGTTGCTCACCATGCGGCTGGGTCGGGACTGGCCACATCCGGACCCGGCCCCGGCCGTCGCCGAGCGGGACCGGTTGAACACCCCGCATTTCCACGTGCAGCGCGAACGTGCGCACGGACTGTTCGACGCGATGACGGCGGCCGGACTGGACCCGGCATCGGTGACGGTGGTCGAAAGCTACGACCACGGGCCCAGCTCGGGCGGGCTGGCTGCCGACGTCGCGCTGGCGCGCAACCCGCGCATCACGGCGCTGGTGTGCACCGCGGACGTGTTGGCGCTCTCCGCGATGGATTCCCTTCGGGCGCGCGGGATCTATGTGCCCGGGCAGATGACGGTGACCGGCTTCGACGGAGTCCCCGAGGCGCTGCGACGGGGTCTGACGACGGTGGTGCAGCCGAGTATGGAGAAGGGCCGACGGGCCGGCCGGCTGCTGCACAACCCGCCGCGCTCGGGGCTGCCCGTCATCGACATGCTGGCGACCGAGCTGATTCGCGGTCGCACCGCGGGGCCCCCGTCCTGATCAGCTGCGCGCCGCCACGAGGAACCGCAGCACCTCGGCCACATCTTCAGGCGTGTCCACGCGGTAGCGGGCCAGGGTCTCGCCCGGTCCCACCTTCACCGCGACATCGGAGTCCCGCATCCGCGCGAACGCCTTCTCGTCGGTCACATCGTCGCCGAGGAAGACCACCGCGGTCGCGTCGTGCATGCTGCGCAGCTTGTCGACAGCCTCGCCCTTGTCGGTGACGATCACCGCGAACTCCAGCACCGCCTTGCCCGCGGTGAGGTGCGCATCCCAGGCCTGCGCGGCCGCGCGGGCTTCGGCCAGCGCGGAATCACCTTCGGCGGCAACGGCATTGCGCACATGCAGGGCGACGCTGGCCGGTTTGGTCTCGACGGTCACCCCGGGGCGCCCGGCGGCGATACCGCGCAGGGTCTCGATCATCGTGTCCAGCAGCTCGGTGTCTATCGCACGCACGAAACCGGTGTCGAACTCGGCGCCGTGGCTGCCGATCAGCGCGACGGTGTCGGGCATCCCGGACAGGTCGCGCAGCACACTGCGGGCGCGGCCGGAGATCAGCGCGGCGGTGGTGTCGGGCAGTTCGGACAAGGCCACCAGGGCTTCGGCGGCGGCGGGCAGGGCCCGCGCGTCGGCCGGGTTGTTGACGATCGGCGCGAGGGTGCCGTCGAAATCGGAGGTGACCAGGAGGTGGGGGGTCTCGGCGATGGCAGTGAGCGCGTGCCGCAGATCATCCACCCTGGACCACACCTCCGTCGCTTCGCTCGCTCCCGTCACACCTTAGGCTGATCCCCGTCGCCGATGAGCAACCGGACCGCCAAGTCGAGGCGTTTGCTGACGTCGGTGGCCGAGGCCCGCCGGGTCAGCCACGCCAGCAGGTTCGACAGCCACACATCGGAGATCACGCGCGCGATGTGGTACTGGTCTTCGGTCGGTTCGCCGTCGCTCATCGCGCGGGCGAACATCGAATCCATCAGCTTGCCGACGTGATCGACTTCACCCGCTGCGGAGGCGTCGGCGAAAACGAAGGCCCGTGTCATGGCCTCGGTGAGCAGTGGGTTGCGCTGCATGGACCGGTTGAGCCGGCCGACCATCATGTTCAGCCGCTGGTACGGGGTGCCGCCGGTGAGCGAGGCCCGGTCGGTCTTGGCGTCGATCCGCTCGAATTCGCGGCCCAGCGCCGAGACCAGCAGGTGCACCTTGGACGGGAAGTAGCGGTACAGGGTGCCGACGGCGACATCGGCGCGTTCGGCGACCGCACGCATCTGTACTGCCTCGTAGCCGCCCTTGGAGGCGATGGCGAGGGTGGCGTCCAGGATGCGCTTGCGGCGCTCGCGCTGTGCTTCTGACCCCAGTTCGGATTCGGCGAGGACGGCCACCGTCGTCACCTGACGTGGCGAGTCAGAACCCGATCCGGGCTGTACTGGTGACGACATTGGGTGGAGTGCTCCTTCGTACGGCGTTCTTCATCAGAAAGATACGCATGCCGACAGTTAATTTCCCACCTCCGGTCACCTTGAACAAGCTGCGTGTCCTGCTGTGATGGCGGTCGACTTGACGTTCGAACGCTGGCACTATTAGAACACGTTCTAGTGGGAAGCGTGGCCTTCTCACCCAATGGCGAGGAGTTGCCCGTGTCCGTGAAGGCGCCGAAGAACGACACGTCGGACCGGTTTGCCGCCCGAGAACTGGTGCGGAGCTGGGCCGCCGGCTCGAATTCGATCACCGCGGTGCGTGATGTGGAGCTCGGTGACCCCGACGCCTGGCGGGCCCCGTACGACGGTTTCGCGCAACTAGGGGCGTTCGGTGTCGCGGTCCCGGAAGAGCACGGCGGCGCGGGGAGCACCATCGAGGATCTGCTGGGCATGATCGACGAGGCGGCCGCCGCCCTGGTGCCCGGACCGGTCGCCACCACGGCGCTGGCCACGTTGGTCGTCGATGACCCGGAGGTGCTGGAGGCGCTGGCGGCCGGCGAGCGCAGTGCGGGCCTGGCACTGGAATCCGACATCACGCTCTCCGCCGGGACGGCATCCGGTTCGGCCAAATGGGTGCTCGGCGCCGATCCGTCGGGTGTGCTGGTGCTGCCCGCCAGGGGGCAGGAGCGCAGCGACTCGGGGGAAGACACCGGCGGGCAGGAGCGCAGCGACTCGGGGGAAGACACCGGCGGGCAGGAGCGCAGCGACTCGGGGGAAGACACCGGCGGTGAGTGGATCCTGGTGGACGCCGCTGCCGACGGGGTGACCATCGAGGACCTGGAGGCCACCGACTTCTCCCGGCCGCTGGCGCGAGTCACGCTGACCTCGGTGCCGGCTCAGGTGCTGTCCGCCCCGGCCCGCCGTGTCGAGGATCTGGTGGCCACCGTCCTGGCCGCCGAGGCCGCGGGCACCGCCCGCTGGCTGTTGAACACCGCCACCGAGTACGCCAAGGTGCGTGAGCAGTTCGGCAAGCCGATCGGCAGCTTCCAGGCCGTCAAACACATGTGCGCCGAGATGTTGCTGCGCAGCCAGCAGGTGGCGGTGGCGGCGGACGACGCGGCGGCCGCGGCGTCGGACGGGTCCGATCCCGAGCAGTTGTCCATCGCCGCCGCCGTGGCTGCGGCAGTGGGAATCGATGCTGCCAAGGAGAACGCCCGTGACTGCATCCAGGTGCTGGGCGGTATCGGGATCACCTGGGAGCACGACGCACACCTGTACCTGCGCCGGGCTTATTCACTGTCGCAGTTCCTCGGCGGCCGGTCGCGCTGGTTGCGGCGTATCGCCGAGCTGACCCGGGCCGGGGTGCGTCGCCAGCTGCACGTGGACGTCGCCGAAGCCGAGGCCGTGCGCGCCGAGATCGCCGCCGCTGCGGCAGATATCGCCGCGCTGCCGGAAGAGCAGCGGCAGCGCGCGCTGGCCGAGTCCGGTCTGCTGGCGCCGCACTGGCCCAAGCCGTACGGCCGCAATGCCACGCCCGCAGAACAATTGGTGATCGATCAGGAACTCGCTGCGGCGCACGTGGCGCGGCCCGACATCTCCATCGGCTGGTGGGCCGCGCCGACGATCCTGTCCGCGGGTACACCCGAACAGATCGAGAAGTTCATCCCCGGCACGCTGACCGGGGACATCTACTGGTGCCAGCTGTTCTCCGAGCCGGGTGCCGGCTCGGACCTGGCCGCGTTGCGCACCAAAGCCGTTCGTACCGAGGGCGGTTGGCTGCTCACCGGGCAGAAGGTGTGGACCTCCAACGCGCACCGCTCCAACTGGGGTATCTGCCTGGCGAGAACGAATCCCGATGTGCCCAAGCACAAAGGCATCACCTATTTCCTGGTGGAGATGGACGCCCCCGGTATCGATATCCGCCCGCTGCGTGAGATCACCGGGGATGCCCTGTTCAACGAGGTGTTCTTCGACGACCTGTTCGTCCCCGACGAGCAGGTCATCGGGGAGGTCGACGGTGGCTGGCCGCTGGCCCGCACCACGCTGGCCAACGAGCGGGTCGCCATCGCCACCGGCGGCGCGCTGGACAAGGGGATGGAACACCTGCTGGCCGTCCTGGACGGCCGCGAGCTCGACGGTGCCGAGGCGGACCGGCTCGGCACATTGATCGTCGCCGCGCAGGTGGGTTCGCTGCTGGATCAGCTGATCGCCCGGCTGGCGGTCGGCGGACACGATCCCGGGGCGCCGTCGAGTGTGCGCAAACTCATCGGTGTGCGCTACCGCCAAGGCCTTTCAGAGGCCGTGATGGATTCCCTGGACGGTGCGGGCATCGTCGATTCCGCGGATGTCCGGTACTTCCTGAACACCCGGTGCCTGTCGATCGCCGGCGGCACCGAGCAGATCCTGCTCACCCTGGCCGGGGAGCGTCTGCTCGGTCTGCCGCGTTAGGTAGCCCGCCAGCATCTCGACGATCGCGTCCTCGAGCTGCTGGGCGTCGACCGGTGCCGTGATGAGCCGGTGCACCAGCGACTCGATGGTTGCCACCGTGATCCGGGCGGCGAGAACCGGGTCGGCGGCGGTCATCTCCGGATGGGTGCGCAGCAGATCGGCGGCGATCGCAACCGCGCGCTGCTCGGCCTCGCGCAGGCGGGCCAGCAGGGTGGGCGAGCGGGGTGCCTCCTCGAACAACACCCGGTGCAATGCCGGGTTGTCCCGGTGGTTGTCGATGGTGGCCCGGATGAACAGCCGCAGCGTGTCCGCCAAACCGGCGGGCAGCCCGGCTGACGCGCGCTGGGCCAACAGCGCCGTCCCGGCATCGAGATGCGCATCGGTGAGCGCCGACAGAATCGCATCCTTGTTGGGGAAGTACTGATACAGCGATCCGATCGACATATCGGCGGCGGCCGCAATGCGATTCGTGGTTCCCGCGGCGTATCCGTGGGTGCTGAAAACATGAGCAGCCGCATCCAGCACCCGCTGCCGGGTCTCTATCGAACGGGCTTGTCTCGGCTGCTTACGCGACCGGAACCGGTCGGTCGGGGCCATCATCACCTCCGGGTGAAAAGCGAGTAGTCAGCCGCGGCAAGGCCTTCGGAGAATGGAAGTCATGCAGCGAGTACACGTCGAGACCATTCTGCCCACCGATGCCGACGAGGTCTGGCGGGCAATGCACTATCTGGTGACGTTCCTCTACGTGTGCCGCGGACTGTTCGGCATGCCGGCGCTGGCGGGGCGCAGCGCGCCGCTACGAGTGGGCGAGCGGGGATCGGGCTGGCTGTTCGTCTTCCACCTGTTTCCCGCCTACCGGCATACGCTCGAGATCCTGGGCGTCGACGAGGCCACCCGCACCATCGCCACCCACGAGTACGGCGGAGTGCTCAAGGCCTGGAATCACACCCTGCACGTCGAGCCCGCCTGGGGCGAGCGAAGCGACGGGGAAAGGACTGGCGAAAACCGTTGCCGCTACAGCGATACCGTGGACATCGATGCGGGTGCACTCACCCCGGTGGTGGTGCGCGTCGCGCGGGGACTGTTCGCCTATCGGCAGTGGCGCTGGCGCCGTCTGGTGGCCCGGCACCTGACACCGGAACGTGTCAGTTGAAGGTGGTCTGCGCGCAGGCGCTAGGGGTGTTCACATTCACCCCGCCGAACACCACCTGAATGTCGGAGCACACGATGAACCCGGCTTTCAGGTTGGGCTGGCCGGTGCGCCAGTCGGTCTGCACGGAGTCGCCGTCGACGGCGAAACGCTCCAGTGGCCCGCCGCCGAAGTAGGTCACCGAGATCTCGTAGTCGGTGATCGACTTGTAGGCCTTGGACAGCACGTTGTCGTGGTTGGCGCCCTTGAGTTCCCGCGGCATGCCGGCCGGGGCGCTGTACCAGGCGTTCTGGTAGACGTCGCGGTCGGTGCTGCGGACCGTGACGGTCTGCCGGGCCCAGGTGTCCCCGGGCAGTCCGACCGGGCCGTCCGGCGTCAGCAGGTTGGCCTGGGTGTTGAAGAAGCACCGGCCCTCGCCGCCCGCGCAGTTGGCGGTGACGTGCATCTCGACGGTGCCGTTGGGTGTCGGTATCGACGTCGTCGCGGTGTTCACCCCTGCGGCGGCCACCGGACTGTTGAGCGCGGCGACCGAACACGCGGCCGCGAGCACTCCTGCGAACTTCTTCACGGCACACTCCCTGTGGTCGGTCCGGCAGATGTTAGCCCGGGCGCTATTCGTCGTAGGTGACTTCCACGGAATCCGAGGTGGGCAGCGCCTGGCACGCCAGGATCAGCCCCTCCTCCAAATCGGACGGTTCCAGCACGTCGTTGATCTGCATCTCGACGTCACCGGATTTCTTGACCACCGCGCAGGCCCCGCAGTGGCCCTCCCGGCAGGAGAACGGGGCGTCCAACCCCTTGTCGAGCAGCACGTCGAGCAGCTTTGCCCGGCGCGGCCAGGACACCTCGTGGGTGGTGCCGTCCAGGGTTACCACCGCGGTGGCCGGACCCTCATCGCTGCTGTCTTCTTCGAGCACCACCGCGGCGAACGGGTCGGAGTCCAACGACTTGAACACCTCGATGTGAATGCGGTCGGCGCCCGCGGCCTTGAGGGCTTCCTCGGCGGCGGTCATGAAGGGGCCCGGTCCACAGATGAAGGCGTCGTGCCCGGCGTAGGGGCCCACCAGTCCGGCCAGTGTCGTGGCGCTGGGCAGGCCTTGCACCGTCTCCAGCCAGTGGATCACCGTCAGCCGATCCGGATACTTGGCGGACAGCTCACGCAGCGTGGCGCCGAAGATGACCGAGTTCTCGTCGCGGTTGGCGTACACCAGCACCACCCGGCCGGCGCCCTCCGACAGCGCCGATTTGCAGATCGCCAGCATCGGGGTGATACCGCTGCCGGCCGCCAACAGCAGGAAATCGGTGTCCAGGGTCTTGGGGACGAAGGTGCCCGACGGAGCCAGCACGTGCATCCGCATACCGGCATGGGCGTTGTCGCACAACCAGTTCGATGCGTACCCCTGCGCGGTGCGCTTCACCGTGACGGTCAGCTCGTCACCGGTGAACGGCGAGCTCGACAACGAATAGCAGCGGGCCACCGACCCGGTCCGGTCACTGGGGACGCGCAGCGTCAGGAACTGGCCCGGTGCGTACCGCAAGCGGTCGGCCGGGACCGTGCTGCCTTCCGGCACCGCGAACACCAGCGACCGCGCATCCGCGGTCTCCTCCACGACCCGGGTCACCTGCAGTTCGAGCACGTGACTGCCCAGCGGCTCATCCGTCACGCTGCTCCGCGGCTCATCCGCCACAGTGGACCCCTCTCCTCACCCCGATAACTAGAACATGTTACAAAAACGAACTTGCGCAGGTCCAGCCGCTGAATCAATGCCCTGCTCGACACAAATCGTAACGTGTTCTAATCTCTGTCTAGTGGTGGATCTCGATCCGGGAGGCAATTCAGTGACGTCCATTGAACAGCGTGACGTGCAGGCGGTCCTCGCCGGCATCGATGATCTGCTGCCGAAGCTACGCGAACGGGCTCAACTCGCCGAGGACCAGCGTCAGGTCCCGTACGAGACGGTCAACGAACTCGACGAAATCGGCTTCTTCAAGCTGTTGCAGCCTGAACAGTGGGGTGGCCTGCAGGCCGATCCGACGTACTTCTACGAGGCGGTCCGGCGGCTGGCGAGCGCGTGCGGCTCCACCGGCTGGATCAGCTCGATCATCGGTGTGCACAACTGGCATCTGGCGTTGTTCGACCAGAAGGCCCAGGACGAGGTCTGGGGTGACGACCCGTCGGTTAGGGTGTCGTCGTCCTACGCGCCGATGGGCGCGGGCATCGTCGTCGACGGCGGCTACCTGGTCAGTGGGGCCTGGCAGTGGTCGTCCGGCAGCGAGCACGCCAGTTGGGCGTTCCTCGGCGGCCCGGTGATCAAGGACGGCCGCCCGGTCGACTTCGGCAGCTTCCTGATCCCGCGCACCGAGTACACGATCGACGATGTGTGGCATGTCGTCGGCCTGAAGGGCACCGGCAGCAACACCGTCGTCGTCAAGGACGTGTTCGTGCCCACGCACCGCTTCCTGTCCTACAAGGCGATGAATGACGGCACCGCGGGCGGGTACGAGAACAACACCGCGCCGGTGTACAAGATGCCGTGGGGCACCATGCACCCGACCACCATCTCCGCGCCGATCGTGGGTATGGCCTACGGCGCGTACGCCGCGCACGTCGAGCATCAGGGCAAGCGGGTGCGCGCCGCGTTCGCCGGCGAGAAGTCCAAGGACGACCCGTTCGCCAAGGTCCGCATCGCCGAGGCCGCCAGCGATATCGACGCCGCCTGGCGCCAGCTGATCGGCAATGTCGGTGACGAGTACACACTTCTGCAGGCGGGCAAGGAGATCCCGTTCGAGTTGCGCGCCCGCGCTCGCCGCGATCAGGTGCGTGCCACCGCGCGCTCGATCGCCTCGATCGACCTGCTCTTCGAGTCGGCCGGGGCCACCGCCCTGGTGACCGGGGCTCCGCTGCAACGGTTCTGGCGTGATGCGCACGCCGGCCGGGTGCACGCTGCCAACGAGCCCGAGCGCGCCTACCTCATCTTCGGTAACAACGAGTTCGGTCTGCCGCCCGCGGACACGATGGTCTGATGACTGCGGTATCCGAAATCACCTTCGAGTCGACCTCTCGGTACGCGCAGGTCCGCGAGGACATGCGGCTGCACTACCACGAGGCGGGCGATCCGTCGGCCGACACCATCGTGCTGCTGCACGGCGGCGGCCCCGGCGCGTCCAGTTGGTCGAACTTCTCGAAGAACATCCCGGTGCTGGCCGAGCACTTCCATGTGCTGGCGGTCGACCAGCCCGGCTACGGGCACTCCGACAAGCACACCGAACACGAGCAGTACAACCGCTACAGCGCCACCGCACTGCTCAATCTGTTCGACCACCTCGGTATCGAACGTGCTGCGCTGGTGGGTAATTCACTGGGCGGTGGTACCGCGGTGCGGTTCGCCCTGGACAACCCGAAGCGGGCTGGCCGGCTGGTGCTGATGGGCCCGGGCGGGCTGAGCGTGAACCTGTTCGCGCCGGATCCGACCGAGGGTGTGAAGCTGCTCGGCCGCTTCGCCGGGGACCCGACCCGGGAGAACATCGAGAAGTTCCTGCGCATCATGGTGTTCGACCAGAGTCTGATCACCCCCGAGCTGGTCGAGGAGCGCTTCCAGATCGCCAGCACGCCCGAGTCGCTGGCGGCCACCAGGGCGATGGGGAAGTCTTTCGCAGGCCCGGATTTCGAACTCGGCATGATGTGGCGCGATGTCTACAAGCTGCGCCAGCCGGTACTGCTGATCTGGGGGCGCGAGGACCGGGTCAACCCACTGGACGGGGCGCTGGTGGCGGTCAAACAGATTCCCCGGGTGCAGTTGCATGTCTTCGGCCAGTGCGGCCACTGGGCGCAGCTGGAGAAGTTCGACGAGTTCAACAAGCTCACCGTCGATTTCCTGACGGGTTAGAAAGGCAGCACCATGAGCATCAAGTCGCTGGGGTACATGCGTATCGAGTCGACCGATGTCGCGGCGTGGCGGGAGTTCGCGCTGAAAGTGCTCGGCATGGTCGAGGGTGACGGCACCACCCCGGGTGCGCTCTACCTGCGGATGGACGAGGTTGCGGCCCGCCTGGTGATCGTGCCGGGTGACCAGGACCGCCTGCTCATCTCCGGCTGGGAGGTGGCCGACGCGCCCGCTCTGCAGAGCCTGCGCGAGACCCTGGCCAAGGCCGGGGTCACCTTCGCCGAGGGCACTCGTGAGGAGAAGTCCGAGCGCCGGGTCGAGGGGTTGATCCGTTTCACCGACCCGGCCGGCAACGTGCTGGAGGCGTTCCACGGCGCCCAGTACCTGGGCCGCCGGTTCGTCAGTCCGTACGGCCACAAGTTCGTCACCGCCGAGCAGGGCCTCGGGCACGTCGTGCTCACCTGTGACGATGACGTTGCGGCGCAGGCTTTTTACCAGGATGTGCTGGGCTTCCGGCTGCGGGACTCGATGAGCCTGCCGCCGCAGCTGGCAGGCCGCCCCGCCGACAGCGATCCGATCTGGCTGCGCTTCTACGGCTGTAACCCGCGCCACCACGCGCTGGCCTTCATGCCGATGCCCAACCCGACCGGCATCGTGCACCTGATGGTCGAGGTGGAGAATTCCGACGATGTCGGCCTGTGCCTGGATCGCGCGTTGCGCCGCAAGGTCAAGATGTCGGCGACGCTGGGCCGGCACATCAACGACAAGATGCTGTCCTTCTACATCAAGACCCCGGGCGGCTTCGACATCGAATTCGGTTGTGAAGGGCTCGAAGTCGAAGACGAAAACTGGGTGGCGCGGGAGAGTACCGCCGTCTCCCTGTGGGGCCACGACTTCAGCGTCGGCTTCAAGTAACCATGGCTGTTCAGCCGATCGACCCGCGCACCTTCCGTCATGTGCTGGGGCAGTTCTGTACCGGCGTCACCGTGATCACCACGGTCCATGACGAGGTGCCGATCGGTTTCGCCTGCCAGTCCTTCGCCGCCCTGTCGCTGGATCCCCCGCTGGTGCTGTTCTGTCCCACCAAACAGTCGCGGGCCTGGCAGGCGATCGAGGCCAGTGGCAGGTTCTGCGTCAACATGCTGCACGAGAACCAGCAGCACGTGTCGGCCCAGTTCGGTTCGAAGACGCCGGACAAGTTCGCCGGAATCGACTGGAAGCCTTCCGAACTGGGTTCACCGGTGATCGACGGCACGCTGGCGCACATCGACTGCACGGTGGCTTCGGTGCACGACGGCGGGGACCATTTCGTGGTCTTCGGTGCGGTGCAGGCGATGTCCGAACCCCAGGCGATCAAGCCCCGTCCGCTGCTGTTCTACCGCGGCGAGTACACCGGGATAGAACCGGACAAGAACACCCCGGCGCAGTGGCGCGACGATCTGGAGGCGTTCCTCACCGCCACCACCTCAGACACCTGGCTGTAGTGGCGCGAGCGTGCGCATAAGCGTTTAATCTCCCGTGCGCGAAAGTGTGACGTCGAGCTCGACCTTGGCCGGGCAGTCGCCGGTGTAGTCCTGATACGACTTTCCGGCCAGACCCAGCAGCGGGTCCTGCGGGCCCTGCGGCAGCGGCAGGTCATCACGCGAGGACTGCCGCACTTTGCCGATGTTGTCGGTGCAGTGCGCATCCCCGTCGGGGAAGTTGGCGGTGAAATGCCCGTCGCCGTAGATCATCACGAACAGATTGTGGGTATCGGGGCTCGTCATCAGGGAGATGCAGCGGTCGCCGGTGCGCAGGCAGAACGTCGTCGCGTTGTAGGTGTGCGCCGGGAACACCTCACCGGTCTGGGGGTAGGTCTGGGTGTAGACGTAGGTGCCTCGCAATGCCGCTCCAGGCGCGGTCTTGAGGGGTGGCTCGGCCGCGGGATCCGGAGGCTGGGTGCTGTTGTCCGCACCGCGGGTGGGGGCCAGGGCCATGGCGCGTTTGTTGGCGCACAGCGGTGGCGCGGTCGCCCAGGTGTACTCGCCTTCGAAGGAACCGTCGATGCGGGCCTTCAGTTTGATGATCGTCCAGCCCTGCGCGTCGACCTCGACATCGCCGACCTTGCACTTGTCGGGTGCTTCGCGAACCATCAGCCAGTCGCCGTCGACATAGTCGAACACCAGGTTGTCCGACGCCGGGGCGTCGGGCTTGCGCGGGTCGATGATCGCCACGGTGGCCACGCAGGCGCCACCCTCACGGCAGGTGGATCGTGCCACCCATGTCTCGGTGCGCGCGGTGCCCGCGACCGGCTTGCCGTCCGGGGTGGCGATCGGGCCGATCTCGACCTTGAACGAGCCGTTCAGGACGGGGCCGGCTTTCGGGACTTCGGCTTCCTTACCGGGCATCCCGAGCGTGAACAGACACGCGGCGAATCCGCCGAGCACGGTGGCGATCAGCGCCGCCGCAGCCAGTAACTTCACCAGGGTGCGTTGCGCGCCCTTGCTCAATCCGAGTGCCATCGCGCTACAGGATGCCATCTCGGCCGCGCTCAGTTGTCGATATGCGTCCCCACGAAGTCGATCACCGTGGCGGCCACCTCGCGGTGGACGGTGTCGTTGAGCACGTCGTGGTGTGCCCCGGCGAACTCGGCGAGGCGCAGCGGGCCGATCTGTTCGGCGTAGGCCCGCACCGGGCCGATCGGCGCGATGGGGTCGGCGGTGCCGTGCACCGCGAGGGTGGGCACCGACAGCGCAGGTAATTCCGTTCCGAACCGGTCCCAGGCCGCATCCAACGCGCGGGCCAGTGGGGCGCCATCGGCATCGACGAACGCGAGCGGGTCGTTCTCCAATGAGTCGACGTAGAACGCGTCGCCGGACAGCCAGCTGGGGTCGAGATCGAATTCGGAGTCGGTGTCCAGCAATTCGGGGATGGGGATCAGTGGTGCGCCGGAGACCACCGCCGCGCGATAGCGGTCGGGTTGCTCCAGTACCCGCAGCAGGGTGACCACCGCACCGAATGAATGCCCGGCCGCGATCAGCGGCAGGCCCGGCCGGTTCCTCTCGACGATCGCGGTCAGTTCCTCACCCAGCGCCGAGCTGTCGGCCAACGTGCCGAAGTTCCCGCGCGGTCCAGGGCTGAGCCCGTGACCGCGCTGATCCACCGCCCACAGATCGATCCCGGCGGCATTCAGCGTGAAACCGTACCGGTGGTACAGACCGGTGTGCTCACCGAAGCCGTGCAGGAAGACGATGGCGGCGCGGGGATCGCTTGCGGCCCAATGCCGGTAGTAGGCGCGGGTGTCGCCGGATTCGAGGAAGGGCATGACACCACTGCATCAGGTGACGCGGGCGGCGACAAGCGTTTCGCTCACGGCGCACCGAGCAGGATGTCGTGCTGGTCGGCCATCTGCCGGCGGATCGCCTCGACCACGGCGGACACCTCGGGCCTGCGTAATGTCTCGGCCCGAGTGACGAGCCAGTAGGTCAGCCGCGGTGAAACCGCTTCGGGGAGCACACGAACGAGGTCGGGCCAGCGGTCGGCCATGAAACACGGCAACAGGCCGAGGCCGGCGGCGGCACGGGTGGCCTCCACGTGGACGAAGACGTTGGTCGACGAGATCGACTCCCGGGTGGCCGGTGCGAAATTCGCGGCCAGATCGAGGTCGTCGACCTGCAGCATCGAATCGATGAAGTAGACCAACGGATGATCCACGACCTCGTCGATGGAGGTCGGGGTGCCGCGTTCGGCGAGGTAGTCACGCGACCCGTAGAGGCCCAGGCAGTAGTCGCCGAGCCGGATGGCGAGCGCCCGGCGCACGGTGGGTGCCCCGACCACGATTTCGATGTCGACGCCGGAACGCTGCTGGCTGGCCCGCCGGGTGGCGGCGACGATCTCGACGGCGACTTTCGGATGGTGGCGCTGGACCTGGGCAGCCGCGGGTGCGGCGATATAGGCGCTGAAGCCATCGGTCGCAGAGATTCGTACGACGCCGGCCAGCGTGGGCGACTGGCCGGGGGAGCCGCTCAACGACTGCACCGCGGCCTCGACGGCTTCCGCGGCGGCGAGCACCTCCCGCCCGCGGTCGGTGAGTTCCCAACTGCCGCCGACGCGGGTGAGGACCCGGGCGCTGATCGCCTCCTCGAGGGCGGCGATGCGCCGGGAGATGGTGGTGTGGTTGATACCGAGGTGTTCGGCTGCGGTGATGTAGCGCCCGGTGCGGCCGACGGCCAGCAGGATCAACAGATCATCGGCGCTCGGCGGTCCCATATCTGCATTTTTGCAGACGCGTCCTGCACATCTGACCATTGTTTCGATCATGACGTGCATGAATACTCACCCGTATGTGTGCTGCCGATCACAATCTCGCCCCAACCACCGGTCTGAAGCGCGTCGTGGCCGCATCCATGGCCGGCACGGTCGTGGAGTGGTACGAGTTCTTCCTGTACGGCACCGCGGCGACGCTGGTGTTCAGCAAGGTCTTCTTCGCCGGGACGACCAGCGAGCTCAACGCGATCTTCCTGGCCTTCGCCACCTACGCGGTGGGCTTCGTGGCCCGCCCACTGGGCGGCATCGTGTTCGGCCATTACGGCGACAAATTCGGGCGCAAGAAACTGCTGCAGTTCTCGCTCCTGCTCGTCGGTGCCGCGACCTTCCTGATGGGCTGCCTGCCCACGTTCGGGCAGATCGGTTACTGGGCACCGGCTCTGCTGGTGACACTGCGGTTCATCCAGGGCTTCGCCGTCGGCGGTGAATGGGGTGGGGCGATCCTGCTGGTGGCCGAACACAGTCCCGACCGCAGCCGCGGCTTCTGGGCCAGCTGGCCGCAGGCCGGCGTGCCGGTGGGCAATATGCTCGCCACCGTCGTGCTGCTGGTGCTGACCTCGACACTGTCGGACGCGGCGTTCCTGGCCTGGGGTTGGCGGGTCGCGTTCTGGCTGTCGGCGGTGGTCGTGCTGATCGGCTACTACATCCGCACCAAGGTCACCGATGCACCGATATTCGTGGAGGCGCAGGAGGAGGCCGAGCGCATCAAGGCCACCTCGTTCAGCGTCGTCGAGGTGCTCAAGCGCTACCCGCGTGGCGTATTCACCGCGATGGGCCTGCGGTTCGGCGAGAACATCATGTACTACCTGGTCGTCACGTTCTCCATCGCCTATCTGAAGGTGTCGGTGGGTGCGGACACCAGTTCGATCCTGTGGTACCTGCTCGTCGCGCACGCCGTGCACTTCGCCGTGGTGCCCGTGGTGGGCCATCTGGCCGACCGGTTTGGCCGTCGCCCGGTGTACATGGTGGGCGCGGTGCTGGGCGGCACCTGGGGCTTCTTCGCCTTCCCCATGATGAACAGCGGCAACTATCTGATCGTCACCGCGGCGATCACGCTCGGCCTGATGATCCACGCCCTCATGTACGCGCCGCAGCCGGCCATCATGGCCGAGATGTTCCCGACCCGGATGCGGTATTCCGGTGTGTCCCTGGGCTATCAGGTGACCTCCATCGTGGCGGGCTCGCTCGCTCCGCTGATCGCGGTGAAACTGCTCGAGCTCTACGACTCGCCGGTGCCGATCTCGATCTACCTGGCCGCCGCATGCGGCATCACGTTGATCGCGGTGCTCTACAGCCGGGAGACCAACGGTATCGACCTGCGCACCCTCGACGATGCCGACGCACGCGAGATCGCCGGGACGCGTGCATGAGTGAGCTGTCCGGTAGAACTGCCCTGGTCACCGGCGGGGCGAGCGGTATCGGTGCGGCCTGCTCCCGCGAGCTCGCCACTCGCGGCGCCCATGTCACGGTCGCCGATCGGGACGGCGAGGGTGCTGCGGCACTGGCCGACGAGATCGGTGGGACGGCGTGGCAGGTGGATCTGCTCGACGTCGCCGCTCTGGAGAGCCTGACGTTGCAGGCCGACATCCTGGTGAACAATGCGGGCGTGCAGCAGGTTGCGCCGATCGCCGAGTTCCCGCCCGCGGCCTTCCGCACGCTGCTCACCCTGATGACCGAGGTGCCCTTCCTGCTGGTTCGTGCCGCGCTGCCGCATATGTACGCCCAGGGGTTCGGCCGCATCATCAATCTGTCGTCGGTGCACGGGTTGCGTGCCTCGGAATATAAGGTCGCGTACGTGACGGCCAAGCACGCGCTGGAGGGACTGTCCAAGGTGACCGCCCTGGAAGGTGGGCAGCACGGTGTCACCAGCAACTGCGTGAACCCCGGCTATGTGCGGACGGCGTTGGTGGACAAGCAGATCGCCGATCAGGCCCGCACCCACGGCATCGATGAGCAACAGGTCATGGAGCAGATCATGTTGAAGGAGAGCGCCATCAAACGTCTGGTCGAACCCGAAGAGGTGGCCGCGCTGGTGGGGTGGTTGGCCGGTCCGCACGCGGGCATGGTGACGGGCGCGTCCTACACGATGGACGGCGGGTGGAGCGCCCGATGACCGAACCCCAGTGGGAGCCGACGGCGGCCGACATCGAGGCGGCGCGAATCACCGACTTCGCGCGTTTCGCCGGCCGGCCGGCCGACTATCCGGCTCTGTGGCGGTGGTCGGTCGACGAGCCCGCCGCCTTCTGGGGTGCGCTGTGGCGGTACTTCGAGCTGGGCGAGATTCCCGGTGCCGTGCTGGCCAACAGTGATATGCCTGGGGCGCAATGGTTCCCGGGCACCACACTGAACTACGTCGATCAGATCGCCCGGCAGGCCCGCACCGACCGCCCGGCCATCCTGTGCATCAGCGAGGACGCGCCGGATACCGAACTGTCCTGGGCCGAGCTGCTCGGGCGCACCGCCGCGTTCGCGGCCACCCTTCGTGGTCTCGGGGTGGGGCCCGGCGACCGGGTCGTCGGCTATCTGCCCAATATCGCCGAAGCGGTCATCGCGTTCCTGGCGACGGCCAGCATCGGTGCGGTCTGGAGTGCCTGCGGCCAGGACTACTCGGCCAAGGCGGCGCTGGACCGGCTCGGTCAGCTCGAACCGGCGGTGCTGGTGACCGCCGACGGCTACCGGTTCGGCGGCAGAGCACACGACAAGAGCACCGACGTCGCCGAGTTGAGGGCCGGCCTGCCGACCCTCAAGGCGACCGTGTCGGTGTCCCGGCTGGCACCCACCCCGGCTGACTACCTGGATTGGGCCGAGGTCACCACGCCCGGCCCGGACGCCCTGACCACCACCGCCGTGGACTTCGACCACTCGCTGTGGATTCTGTTCTCCTCGGGGACCACCGGACTGCCGAAGGGAATCATCCACGGTCACGGCGGTGTGCTCGTCGAGCATCTGAAAGCCGTTGCCCTGCAGAGCGATATCGGACCCGATGACACGTTCTTCTGGTTCACCAGCCCGAGCTGGATGATGTGGAACTTCCAGGTGGCAGGCCTGCTGGTGGGCGCCACCATCGTCTGCTACGACGGCAGTCCGTCCTACCCCGCACCGGACACCCTCTGGGAGCTGACCGCCCGGCTCGGGGTCACCGTGCTGGGTACCAGCCCCGGCTACGTCCTCGGCTGTGCCAAAGCCGGCGCGGTACCCCGCGCCGATCACGATCTGTCCGCGCTGCGGACGGTCGGAATCACCGGTTCGTCGCTGCCACCGTCGTCGGCGTTGTGGTTGCGCGACAACGTCGGTGAGCAGGTCCAGGTGGCCTCCATCAGTGGCGGCACCGATGTGGTGTCGGCGTTCATCGGCGGTGTGCCGACCGTCCCGGTGTGGCCGGGGGAGCTGTCCGCGCCCTATCTTGGGGTGGCCCTGGATGCCTGGGACGAGTCCGGCAAGCCGGTGCGCGGTGAGGTGGGTGAGCTCGTCATCACCAAACCGCTGCCGTCCATGCCGGTGGCATTCTGGAATGATCCGGACGGAACCCGGTACCGCGAAGCCTATTTCGAGATGTTCCCCGGGGTGTGGCGGCACGGGGACTGGATCACCCTCACCGATCACGGCAGCGTCATCGTGCACGGCCGGTCCGATTCCACGCTGAATCGGCACGGGATCCGGATGGGCAGTGCCGATATCTACCAGTCGGTGGAACGGCTGCCGGAGATCGCCGAGGCGCTGGTGATCGGCGCCGAGCAGCCCGACGGCGGGTACTGGATGCCGTTGTTCGTGGTGCTGGCAGACGGGGTGCAGCTCGACGATGCGCTGGTGGACAAGGTCAAGCAGACCATCCGCTCGGAGGTCTCCCCGCGCCATGTGCCCGACGAGATCATCGTGGCACCCGGGATCCCGCACACCCGCACCGGCAAGAAACTCGAGGTGCCCATCAAAAAGTTGTTCCAGGGTGCCGATCCGGAACGCGTGGTGGAACGCAGCGCCGTCGACGACCCGGCGCTGTTGGACTGGTACGTCACGCAGCGTCGAACATGACCAGGTCGACACTGAGCCCGCCCTCGGTGATGCTGATCCGTCTTCGGATCGGTGGCCCCGGTAACGGTGGGGCGATGGATCGGTAGGTGGCACCGGTCGGAGTGGTGAAGTCGGCCTCATGCCGGCCGTCCCGCTCCCGGGTGCGTACCCGCCACCCCGGTGCTTCCTTGGCGTAGTTGCACGCCTCGCACTCGCCCAAGCCGTTGAGCGCGCTCGTGCGGCCGGTCTCGCGGTGCGGTCGCGCGTGATCCCGGTGCCGGATCGGGGCGTCACAGTACGGGGTGCGGCACGTCTGGTCCCGCAGTCCGATGAAGGCCGCCAGCCCTTTCGGGAAGGTCCGCGAGCGCGATTCCATCGCGACCAGCTGTCCGCTCTCGGGGTGCCGGTAGAGCCGGCGCAGCGTGGCTTTGGTGGCGTCGTCGACTGCGGCGTCGCCGACCATCTTGCACGCGAACCCGGCGGGCACCGGACCGTACCCCTCCAGCCAGGCGGGTTCGTCATCGTCACCGGCCAGGGTGGTATCGGCCATCACCAGATTCAGGGACACCGGTACGGGCTGCTCGGCCGGCCGTCCGGTGACGCGTTCGACCACCGTGTCCGCCATGACCTGGCCGCGGGAACGGCCGTCGAAAGTGGTGTCCGCTTCCCGCTTGAGTGTCGCGTACACCGATACTCCTTGCGCGACGGGCAACAACACCGTCAGGTAGGCCATGGTGTCCGGTGCGGGGCGGATCCACACGCCGCGGTCCCCGGCCGCTTTCGCATGGCGTTCGACCACGGCTTGCGCGTCCAGGCGTACGGTGATCTTCTTGGCCTCGGCCGCGATCCGCTTGTCGCCCCAGCTGACGAGTCGTGAAGTGTCGCTGCATAGTTCGGCATCCAGCTGCTGACGATGCGGCACGGACAGGCAGGCCGACTCCCGCACGATCAACGTCGCGCGCCACTCGTTGAGCATCCCGCGTTCCAGCGCCGCCAAGGTGTGCGGCATCTCTCGGACCAAGGCGGTGGCGAGCCCGAGATGTTGGCCACCGCGCTTGGGGGCGGCCCGCCGGGCGAGGGACACCTCGTTGGCCAGCCCGCGCCCGAGCTTCTTCTTCGGCACTCCTGCTGCTGTCTCCGCGGCATGGCGTTTGGTCGCCCACGCTTCCGTCGCGCGGGCCTGCGCCGCGGCCGCGGCGGCCTTGAGGTGTTCGAGTCGTTCGACCACATCGCGCAGCGTCGCCTCGTCGGCCTCTGTGTCGACCTGGATGTCGATATCGAACAAACTTTCGAACATGCCGTCGACTGTACGCGCGGGCACCGACAAGTTCAGCGTAGCCAGGAGCCCATCCGTGCCAGCGCCTCGGTGATATCGGCCGCCGCCCCGGCGAAGGACAGCCGGACGAACGAGCCGCCGTGCACCGTGTCGAAGTCGACACCCGGGGCGATGGCGACCCCGGTGTCGGCCAACAGCTTTGCGCAGAACGCCAGGGAGTCGTCCGAGTACCGGGAGATATCGGCGTAGACGTAGAACGCGCCGTCGGCCGGTGCGAGCCGGTCCAGACCGATCTCGGGCAGTCCGCGCAACAACAGGCCCCGGTTCACCGCGTACTCGCCCACCAGGGCGTCGGCGGTG
The DNA here is from genome assembly GCF_051188035.1 of Mycolicibacterium sp. Y3. NCBI lineage: Bacteria > Bacillati > Actinomycetota > Actinomycetes > Mycobacteriales > Mycobacteriaceae > Mycobacterium > Mycolicibacterium sp. Y3. The sequence goes on from NZ_JAVQLT010000001.1 coordinate 1,007,000, forward strand.
GCCAGCGACTCCGGGGCGAAGGCGGCCACCGCCGCCAGCTGCGGCAGGGTGGGCGGGCAGATGGAGAAGTTCCCGGTCAGACGGTCGACGGCGCGGCGCAGCGGCTCGGGCACCAGCAGCCAACCCAGCCGCCAGCCGGTCATCGCGAAGTACTTCGAAAAGCTGTTCACCACAATGGCATTGCGTGAGGTCTCCCATGCGCAGCTGGTGGCCGGAGCGCCCGGGTACACCAGGCCGTGGTAGATCTCGTCGCTGACCAGTTGCACCCGGTTGGCGTCACACCACGTCGCGATCGCGGCCAGCTCGGCGGGGGCGATGACGGTCCCGGTCGGGTTGGCCGGGCTGGCGATGATCAGCCCCCGCACCGGCGGGTCAAGCGCCTCCAGCATGGCCACCGTCGGCTGGAACCGGGTGTCCGGGCCGCACGGCACCTCGACCACCTCGCAGCCCAACGCAGAGAGGATGTTGCGGTAACAGGGATAGCCCGGGCTGGTCACCGCGACCCGGTCGCCCACGTCGAAACACGACAGGAACGACAGCAGGAAGCCGCCCGTCGAGCCGGTGGTGACGACGACGGCGTCCGGTTCGACGTCGATACGGTGCCGGTCGCGGTACGACGTGGCGATGGCCTCGCGGAGCTCCGGAATGCCCAGGGCCACGGTATAGCCGAGGTTGTGATGTTCCAGAGCGTCGGCGGCGGCCGCCCGGACCGGTGCCGGGGCCTGCGCGCTGGGCTGCCCCGCGGACAGATTGACCAGATCTCCGTGGGTGCGCTGCCGCTCGGCAGCGGCCAGCCAGACGTCCATGACATAGAACGGCGGGATGCCAGCGCGCAGCGCCACGGGATCGGTCACACCTTCACGCTAGAACACCTCTGCTTCGAGCCGGCGCAGATGGTCGCGCGGGGGACCCAGCAGCTGCGCGCTGCCGTGCGCCCGCTTGAAATACAGCTGGATGTCGTGTTCCCAGGTGATCGCGATACCGCCGTGCATCTGGACGGCCTCGGCGGCCACCGCGGACAGCGCCTCACTGGCCAGCACCCGAGCCAGCGCCGCGGACGCGGGTGACGGCTCGGCGATCGCATCGTCGACGACGGCCCGGGCGGCGGACACCTTCACGTACAGGTCGGACATCCGGTGCTTGAGCGCCTGGAAGCTACCGATCGGGCGGCCGAACTGCACTCGGTCCTTCGTGTAGGCCACGGTGAGGTCGAGAGCCCTTGCCGCCGCACCGATCTGCTCGGCCGCCACCAGCAGGGCGGCGATATCGGCCAGGCCGGGATCGGCGCCGAGGACGGTCGTCTCACCCGCGGTGACCGCCGATAGCCGACGGGTCAGGTCCATGGTGGGCTTGGCCTGCGCGGTGAAAGTGCCCCAGCGGGTCAGGTGCTCTCCGTCCGCCGCGATGACCACGTCCGCGATATCGCCGTTGACCACGAACTCGGGGTCGAACACCACCGCGCCGATCGAGGTGCCATCAAGGAGCCCTGTAAGTGCTTCCTCATGCTCCGGCGCGTCGACGGCGAGCAAGGCCAGCTCGGCGAGCGTGGTACCGAGCAGCGGCGTGGGCACCAGATTGCGGGCCAGTTCCTCCAGCACCACTGCGGCGTCGGCGAGTTCGCCGCCGGCGCCGCCGAGTTCTTCGGGAACCACCAGTGCGGCCGCGCCGACCTGCTCGCACAACAGCTTCCACAGTGACGCGTCATAACCCTGTTCGGAGGCCATCGCCGTGCGTACGGCTTCGGGTCCGGCGTGCTTCTCGACCAGTGCGGCGACGGTGTCGCGCAGCAGTTCGCGTTCTTCACTCATGGTCTTACAAAGCCTCCAGCAGTCGGCGTCGGTGCAGGGTGGGATCGCCCCAGGCCGAGCGCAGCGCCTGCACCCGCAGCAGCAGCAGCGACAGGTCGTGTTCCTGGGTGAAGCCGATGGCGCCGTGGGTCTGCAGCGACGAGCGTGCGGCCAGCAGTGCGGCGTCGGCCGCGGCGACTTTGGCTGCGCTGATATCGCGTGCGGTGTCCGGCGAACCCTCGGCCAGGGCCAGCGCCGCGCCGTACACCAGCGGGCGGGCCAGCTCGACGGCGATGTGCACATCGGCCAGCTTGTGTTTGAGCGCCTGATAGGAGCCGATGATCCGGCCGAACTGGGTGCGCTGCTTGGCGTACTCGACGGACTGGTCGAGCATGGCCTGGCCCGCGCCGACCAGTTGGGCAGCGGTGGCCAGCACGCCGAACTCATACGCGCGGGCGGTGTCCGCGGCCTGCGCCGGACCGGATGCGGTGACGTCGAACAGCGTCCGGGTCGGGTCCACGGACTCGTGGGCCGCGCCTGCCTGAATGTCGATGCCGGCCTCGGCGACATGCCCGTCGGTGGCCAGCAGGGTCAGCCCGGCCACGTCGGCATTCACCGCGCGCGGCACCGACGGCGGCAGTGCGACGGTGGCGATCAGCTCGCCCGACGCGAGTTGTGCGGACCGCTCGCCCCACGCCTCCAGGCCGGCGAGCAGAATCGGCGCCACGGCAATGGATTCGGTGACCGGTCCGGGGACCGCCCAGTAGCCGAGGCGTTCCAGGGCGACCACCAGATCCACCGGGTGCGCGTCGATGCCGTCGAACTTCTCCGGCACCAGCAGCGCCGTGACCCCGAGGTCGGCTAGCTGGGCCCACACCTTGCGGCCCGTGGCGGTGTCACCGGCGGCCCAGGCGCGCACGGCGGCGGGCACATCGGCGGCGCTCAGTGCGGCGTCGATACTGGACGCGAAATCGCGCTGCTGATCGTCGAGTTCGAAGTTCACTTTGCCTCCCGGGGCAATCCGAGGAGCCGCTCGGCGATGATGTTGCGCTGGATCTCATTGGTGCCCGCATAGATCGGGCCGCCGAGGGCGAAGAGCAGTCCCTCGGTCCAGTGGTCCACGATCTCGGCGTCTGCGCCCTGCATGTCGAGGGCGGTCTGGTGCAGTGCGACGTCCAATTCGGACCAGAACACCTTGGTCACCGACGACTCCGCACCCAGCTCACCGCCGCCGGCCAGCCGGGTGACGGTGCCGAAGGTGTGTAGCCGGTAGGCCTGGGCCTTGATCCAGGCGTCGGCCACCCGGTCGGTGAACACCGGATCGGGATTGGACTTCCACTGCGCGACAAGTCGTTCCGCGGGCGCGAGGAAGCGCGCCGGGCTGCGCAGCGACATCCCGCGCTCATTGCTCGACGTGCTCATGGCCGCGCGCCAGCCGTCATGCACGCCGCCGATGACGTCCTCGTCGGGCACGAACACGTCGTCGAGGAAGATCTCGCCGAAGCCGGTGTCACCGCCGAGCTGGGCGATCGGCCGCACGGTGATGCCCTCGGCCTTCAGGTCGAACATGAAGTACGTCAGGCCCTTGTGCCGTTGTGCTTCCGGGTCGGACCGGAACAGGCCGAAGCCGCGCTCACCGAACGGCGCCCGCGAGCTCCAGATCTTCTGCCCGTTGAGCTTCCAGCCGCCGTCGACCTTGGTGGCGGTGGACCGCAGGGAGGCCAGATCACTGCCGGACTCGGGCTCCGACCAGGCCTGGGCCCAGATCTCTTCGCCGCTGGCCATTTTCGGCAGCACACGATCCAACTGTTCCGGCGTGCCGTGCGCGAACAGGGTGGGGGCCAGCATGGAGGTCCCGTTTGCGCTGGCCCGGCCGGGCGCACCGGCGCGGAAGTACTCCTCCTCGAACACCACCCACTGCAGCAGGGTGGCGTCGCGGCCGCCGTACTTCTTCGGCCAGGCGATCACCGACAGGCCTGCGTCGAACAGGATCTTGTCCCAGCGCCGGTGCTGTTCGAAACCCTCGAGCGTGTCGTAGGACTTGGTGGGGAAGGAATCCCGGTTCGCAGCGAGAAACTCGCGGACCTCCGCGCGGAACTCTTCGCTGTCGTCGTCGAATTTCAGATCCATTAGATCATCTCTCGCAGCTGTGGTTTGACCACTTTGCCTCCTGGGTTACGCGGCAGAACGTCGAGGAACACCACCGAACGGGGCACCTTGAAGTTCGCCAGATGCTCACGCGCATGGGCGATCACCGCCGCCTCGTCGAGCTGGGTTCCGGGCTTGGCCACCACGAATGCCTTGCCGACTTCGCCGAGCCGGTCGTCGTGAACCCCGATCACCGCGGAATCGGCGATGCCGTTCAGCCGGGCGAGCACCTGCTCGATCTCGGCGGGGTACACATTGAACCCGCCGCAGATGTACATGTCCTTGAGCCGGTCGGTGATGGTCAGATTGCCCGCGTCGTCCACGGTGCCGATGTCGCCGGTGTGCAACCAGCCGTCGGAATCGATGGTGGCCGCGGTGGCCTCCGGATCGTCGAGGTAGCCCAGCATCACATTCGGGCCACGCAGCAGCACCTCGCCGGAGTCGTCGATGCGCAGTTCGAACTCCGCGATCGGCCGACCGCACGTGGTGGCCACGGTGACGGCGTCGTCGTCGGCCCGGCACATGGTGCCGAATCCGCTGGCCTCCGTGAGGCCGTAGGCGGTGAGCACGATGTCGATATCGAGCTCCGACTGCATCCGTTCGATGAGCACCACCGGCACCACCGCCGCGCCGGTCACCGCGAACCGCAGTGAGCTCAGGTCGTACTGGTCGCGGTTCGGGTGGTCCAGCAGCATCTGGTAGATCGTCGGCGGTCCGGGCAGCACGGTGATCTTCTGCTCGGCAACGGTTTTCATCGCCAGTTCCGGATCGAAGGTCAGCTGTGGAATGAGGGTGGCGCCGGTTTGCAGGCAGGCGAGGATGCCGGCCTTGAACCCGAAGTTGTGGAAGAACGGGTTGATGCACAGATAGCGGTCGGCGCTGGTGACCTCACCGCACGCGGCCCACGCGGCCGACGCGTCCAACGACTGCCGGTGTGCACATCGCACACCCTTGCTGCGTCCGGTGGTGCCGGAGGTGAAAAGAATGTCGGACACGTCGTCGGGCTGCACCGCGGCGGCCCGTGCGTCGACCTCGGCCAGAGCTCCGTTCTTTTCGCCGCGGGCCACGAACTCGTCCCAGGTTCCGTCCTGTTCCTCGATGGGCACCCGCACGATGTGGCGCAGCGCCGGCAGCGCGTCCCTGTCGAGCTGTTCGGTGCGGTCCGCGCCGAGGAATCTGCCGGCCGCGATCAGCAGGGGAGCCTCGGTGCGGGCCAGGATGTCGGTGGCCTCGCTGGCGGTGTATCTCGTGTTCAGCGGCACGACGACGGCGCCGGCGTAGTGGGCGGCCAGCGCGGCGACCACCCAGTGCCACGTGTTGGGGGACCAGATCGCCACCGGGTCACCTGGGGCCACACCCAGGTCGACGAGCGCCGCGGCGGCCTGGCGGACTTCGGTGCGCAGCTGCCCGTAGGTGAGGCGTTTATCCGGCGTGACCAGCGCGTCATGCTCGGACAGCTGTACGGCAATCCGGTCCAGCACCGCTGGAACGGTCCGCTTCACGCTCGTCATTGACGCTCCTCTAACAAAGCAAGTGCTTGGTAGGTTAGCCTACAAGGGTGATAGAGGTCGAGGACTTCCGGGCCGAGGTCCGGCAATGGCTCGCCGATAATCTCGTCGGCGAATACGCGGCGCTGAAGGGCCTCGGTGGCCCCGGTCGCGAGCACGAGGCATTCGAAGAACGCCGGGCGTGGAATCAGCATCTGGCCGCGGCAGGACTGACCTGCCTGGGCTGGCCCGAGGAACACGGCGGCCGCGGTCTGACCGTCGCGCACCGGGTCGCGTTCTACGAGGAGTACGCCAAGGCCGATGCCCCCGACAAGGTGAACCACTTCGGTGAGGAACTGCTCGGGCCCACCCTGATCGCGTTCGGCACCCCTGAACAGCAGGCACGGTTCCTGCCCAAGATCCTCGACGTCACCGAACTCTGGAGTCAGGGTTACTCCGAACCCGGCGCGGGCAGTGACCTGGCCAACGTGTCGACGTCGGCCGAACTTGTGGGCGACGAGTGGATCATTAACGGCCAGAAGGTGTGGACCTCACTGGCGCACTGGGCGCAATGGTGCTTCGTGGTGGCGCGAACCGAGAAGGGTTCCAAGCGGCACGCCGGCTTGTCCTACCTGCTGGTGCCGCTGCAGCAGCCCGGCGTCGAGATCCGTCCGATCATCCAGCTCACCGGCGACTCCGAGTTCAACGAGGTGTTCTTCGACGACGCCCGCACCGACGCCTCGCTGGTCGTCGGGCAGCCCGGAGACGGGTGGCGAGTGGCCATGGGCACGCTGACCTTCGAGCGTGGCGTGTCCACCCTGGGGCAGCAGATTCGCTACGCCCGTGAGCATTCGAATCTCGTCGAGCTGGCCAAGCGCACCGGCGCGGCTGACGACCCGCTGATCCGAGAGCGTCTCACCCGGTCCTGGACCGGCCTGAAGGCCATGCGGTCCTACGCGCTGGCCACCATGGATGTTGAGCAGCCCGGCCAGGACAATGTGTCGAAGTTGTTGTGGGCCAACTGGCATCGCGAGCTCGGCGAGATCGCCATGGACGTGCAAGGTGTCGCCGGACTGACCCTTGACAATGGTGAGTTCGACGAATGGCAGCGGCTGTACCTGTTCTCGCGCTCGGACACCATCTACGGCGGCTCCAACGAGATCCAGCGCAACATCATCGCCGAGCGGGTGCTCGGCCTACCCAGGGAAGCCAAAGGATGACGGACCTCTCAGCAGTACCCAAAGAGATTGACGGACATGGACTTCTGAAGGGCAAGGTGGTCCTGGTGACCGCCGCCGCCGGCACCGGAATCGGATCGACGACGGCGCGCCGGGCTCTGCTGGAGGGCGCCGACGTCGTCATCTCCGACTTCCACGAACGCCGCCTCAACGAGACCCGCGAGGAGTTGGCTGGACTGGGCCTGGGCAAGGTGGACTCCGTGGTCTGCGACGTCACCTCCACCGACGCCGTCGACGCCTTGATCGCCGGTGCCGTGGAGAAGGCCGGGCGGATCGACGTGCTGGTCAACAACGCCGGCCTCGGCGGACAGACACCGGTCATCGAGATGACCGACGACGAATGGGACCGCGTCCTCAACGTCACGCTGACCTCGGTGATGCGAGCCACCCGGGCCGCGCTGCGGTACTTCCGTGAGGTGGATCGCCGGAGCCGCGAAGCCGGCGACATCAGCAGAGGCGGGGTGATCGTGAACAACGCCAGTGTGCTCGGCTGGCGCGCCCAGCATTCACAGTCGCACTATGCCGCCGCCAAGGCCGGCGTGATGGCGCTGACTCGTTGCAGTGCAATCGAAGCCGTCGAGTACGGGGTGCGTATCAACGCGGTGTCCCCGAGTATCGCCCGGCACAAGTTCCTGGAGAAGACATCGTCGGCGGAGTTGCTCGACCGTCTCGCCGGCGACGAGGCCTTCGGCCGGGCGGCCGAACCGTGGGAGATCGCCACCACCATCGCCTTCCTGGCCAGCGACTACTCCAGCTACCTGACCGGCGAGATCATCTCGGTGTCGAGCCAGCGCGCGTAGCTTTCTCCACCCGGTGACGATTCCGCAGATTTCTGTGAATTTGTGGGTTAGCGTCCGATTTCATGCAACAGCTATCGGCGTGGATGGGTGCGGGCCTCGTGACGGCGGGTGTCTCGGCGGCCATGCTCGCGGGCGCGGGCGTGGCTGCGGCCGACACCCCGTCCGGTTCGGACGCCGGCACGTCCTCGGCGAGCACCAACGAGCCGAAACCCACCACGCACGAACCTGCCGAGACCAAGGCGCCCACCGAGGAAGCCGCCGAAGAGAATTCGGTCAAGCCCGCTGCGACCACCAAGCGTAAGAAGAAGACCCGCGTCACCGCGACTCGCGAGTCGGCGACCACCACGGCAGGCCCCACCGCCGACCCGGAACCCCCCGCGGAAAAGCCCGCGCACCGGCGACGCGCGACAGCGGCGACCGCAATCCCGACGGTGACCCCGGCGGCCACCCCGACCTCAGAGTCGGCGACCAAAGCGGCCTCGGCCACTGTCGCGGTGACCGCTGCACCCGCCACCAAAGAGTCTGTGGCCCAGAAGGTGTCCGCCTATGCGGCTCCGCTCGCGGCGGCCGGAGCCACCTCGACCCCCAAGACGCCCGCGGTCGTCGGACTGATCCAGTCGGTCGTCGCCGGTGTCGCGCGCGAGGTCCGGGTGATCGTCAACGGTGTCAGCACCGTCGCGGCGGCCGCCGTGCACGCGGTGCAGGTCGTCGCCACCGGCCCGATTCCCAAGTCGCCGGCCGGATTGTTCCAGCACTTCGTCTACACGCCGGTGCACACCGTGGCCGAAGCCTGGATCGGCACCGAACTCGGGCACCAGGTCAACGGCGCCATCAACAGACTGGCCGGATCGTATGTGATCGGTGACGGAGCGGCGGGCACCGCCGAACACCCCGACGGCGGTGCCGGCGGATGGTTGTTCGGCGATGGCGGCGTCGGCTGGACCAGCACCGTGGCCGGGCAGGCCGGTGGCGCGGGTGGCAGGGCTGGGTTGGTCGGCGACGGCGGCATGGGCGGAGCGGGCGGAGCCGGTGCAGTGGGTGGCCGCGGCGGGGCCGGTGGCCAGCTGATGGGGATCGGTGGCGGGGGCGGCCAGGGTGGGGCGGCAACCACCGGTGGCGCCGGCGGTGCGGGCGGTGACGGGGCCGGACTGCTGTTCGGGATCGGTGGCGCCGGGGGGCACGGCGGCGACGGCGTGGACGGCGGACGTGGCGGAAACGGTGGCGACGGCGCGCGGTTGCTGGGCAGCGGCGGCGACGGTGGCGACGCCGGCGACAGCGGTGTCGGGGGTGACCCGACCGGTCTGCCCGCACTCGGTGGGGCCGGTGGAAATGCAGGTCTGCTCGGAACACACGGTGAGGTAGGACATTTCGGTGCTTCCGGCACCGTCGAGGTCACCGCGGGCGGTACCGGCTTGTCCACCACGGGGACGTGGATCACCAACAGCGATGGGCAGGTCGTCATCCTGCACGGCGTCAACGAGGTCTACAAGCTGGCACCCTTTGAGCCGGCCGCCAGCGGTTTCAGCGAGGACGACGCGCAGTTCCTCGCGGCTAACGGGTTCAACGTGGTGCGCCTCGGCGTCATCTGGGCGGCGGTCGAGCCCCAGCCCGGTGTCTATGACACGGAGTACCTGGCGTCGCTGTCGCAGACGGTGCAGATGCTGGCCGACCACGGCATCTACACCCTGCTCGACATGCACCAGGATCTCTACAGCAGCACCTTCGCCGGGGAGGGCGCCCCGGAGTGGGCGACGCAGACCGGTGGACTGCCCAACCAGAACTTCGGCTTTCCGGGCAGCTACTACCTGAATCTCGCGATGAACCATGCCTGGACCCAGTTCTGGAACAACGCCGAGTCACCGGCGGGGCTGGGTCTGCAGGATGCCTACGCGCAGATGTGGGAGAACGTCGCGAGCTATTTCTCCGGCAACACCGCAGTGATCGGCTACGACATCATGAACGAGCCGTTCCCCGGATTCTCCTGGCTGCCAACCCTGCTCGGAAGCCCGTTCTTCGGATATCAGCAGTTGACCCCGTTCTACAACCAGGTCATCTCGGCGATCCGGGCCGTCGACCCGACCACTCCGGTGTATATCGAGCCGGCCAATCCAGCGGTGTCCGAAATCCTGGACATCCTCGGGTTCCCCACCAGCCTCGGCACCGTGAGCGACCCGAATACCGTTCTGGCATTTCATGATTACTGCGGTGGATCGAGCCTGTCCGCGCTGTGCGGGTACATCGCCAAGGCGCTGGCCCGGGGTGCCCACAACTACGCGGCTCAACACGGGATCCCGGCGTTCATGAACGAGTTCGGGGCCACCAGCGCAAAGGGTGATCTGACCAAACAGATGCGAGCCGGCGACAGCTACCTGATGAGCTGGTCGGTGTGGGCCTACACCGGCAAGGGTGATATCACCACCAGCGGAACGCATGACGGTGAGGCGCTCGTCTACGACCCGGCGCTGCCGCCGACCGGTGACAACGTCAACACCGGCAACTTGGGCATCCTGTCCGCGCCCTACCCGCAGGCGGTCTCGGGCACCCCGAAGTCATGGTCCTACGCCGACGGCACCTTCGCGTTCAGCTACTCCACGGCCAAAGCCGATGGCTCGGGCACCTTCGCGGCCGGCGCGCAGACGACAATCTCGGTCCCGGCGGTGCAGTTCCCGAACGGCTATCAGGTGAGCGTTGTCGGCGGGCACGTCGTCTCGGCTGCCAATGACGCGAAGCTGGTCATTGCCGCGGATGACGGTGCGACCGCGGTGAGTGTCACGGTGACCGGTGCGGCGGCGGGCGCGACTGCAGCCTGAGTGGGGGACCTACTACCGACTGTGTCGGCCGTGGTCTCGATGAGTTGAGGCCCAGTGTCGGCTTCCGTAGTAGCCACAAAAGTAGGCAACGGCGAAAACGCCCACGGTGACGACGGCGGCAAGGACGAGCTGAAGGCGTTGTCCTGACGCGATTCCCGCATCGAGTACTGCGTCTCGATGGCCGAAGATCGCACCTATGACGATGATGGCGACGGGCGCCCCGGCAGCCAACCAAGGATTGCCCCCTCCGGTGAGGTAGGGCAGGACGCCGAACATGAGGATGATCAGGGCCACCAGCGCCCTCCACCAGGACTTGGCGGCCGTGACAGCTGCGCCATAAGGCTGCGGACGGTCGCTGTAGAACGATGCGCGACGGCCTTTGATCTTGAGAAAGGGCGTGTACGCGTAGGCGATGAAGGTGACTGCGCCGAAGACGAATACGGCAGCGCCAGTGGCTGACTTCCAGCCCTGTGTTGCGGCGACGAAATACGACGCGACGCAGGTGATCAGTGCTCCCGCCCAGTAGAGGAGCCGTCCTGCGGAGAGGTTGCCGCGCGGCGCCAGTGCCATTGCAGCCATGCCGACAAACGCGACGACGAGACTGACGTCACTTGTCATTTGCCGGTAAGCCAGGTGTTGAGCTGATCGCCGGCAAGGTCTGCGGCCAGCAAGATCTTGGTGCGGCGCGTCAGTCGCCTACGAACTGGCAGTCGCTGACCAGGCGGACTTGTACTGACTTCGAGTCTGCTTGGATCGTGCTCCACCGAATGAAGACTAGGGATTCGGTGCGGACCTCATGTCATCTCTCACATATTCGACCTAGCAAGCGCTTGGTTGCTATGCTGCGATGATGGCGACGGAACCGCCCGGGCAGCCGGCGAGCAGGCGTGACGAGCTCCTCGAGCTCGCCGCCACGATGTTCGCGGAGCGCGGCCTGAAGGCGACCACCGTCCGCGATATCGCCGACTCCGCGGGCATCCTCTCGGGCAGCCTGTACCACCACTTCAAGTCCAAAGAACAGATGGTCGAAGAGGTGCTGCGGGACTTCCTGGACTGGCTGTTCGCCAAGTATGAACAGATTGCGGCCACCGAGGCCAGTCCGCTGGAGCGGCTCAAGGGGCTGTTCCTGACCTCCTTCGAGGCCATCGAGCACCGGCACGCGCAGGTCGTCATCTATCAGGACGAGGCCAAACGCTTGTCATCGCTGCCGCAGTTCGCCTTCGTCGACAAACGAAACCGCGAACAGCGCAACATGTGGCTGGACCTGCTGAACCAGGGCATCGCCGACGGATCGTTCCGGCCCGACCTCGACGTCGACCTGGTCTACCGCTTCATCCGCGACACCACTTGGGTATCGGTCCGCTGGTACCAACCGGGAGGACCTCTCACGGCCGAGGAAGTCGGCCGCCAGTACCTCGCCATCGTTCTTGGCGGCATCACGAAAGAAGGAGATCAGTAATGGCTGAGGCGTACGTCATCGATGCCGTTCGCACGGCGATCGGCAAGCGTGGAGGATCGCTGTCCGGAGTGCACCCGGTCGACCTGGGTGCCGCCGCCTGGCGCGGGCTGTTCGAGCGAAACGATCTGGATCCCAGCGCGGTCGACGATGTGATCGCCGGCTGCGTGGATGCCATCGGAGGCCAGGCCGGCAACATCGCCCGGCTGTCATGGCTGGCCGCCGGCTACCCCGAAGAGGTGCCCGGCGTGACCGTCGACCGCCAGTGCGGCTCGTCGCAGCAGGCCATCTCCTTCGGCGCACAGGCGATCATGTCGGGCACGGCGGACGTGATCGTGGCCGGCGGCATGCAGAACATGAGCCAGATCCCGATCAGCTCCGCGATGATCGTCGGCGAGCAGTTCGGTTTCACCTCTCCCACCAATGAGTCCAAGAGCTGGCTGCACCGCTACGGCGACCAGGAGATCTCGCAGTTCCGCGGCTCCGAGATGATCGCCGAGAAGTGGAACCTCTCGCGGGAGGACATGGAGCAGTTCGCCCTCACCAGTCACCAGCGGGCGCAGGAAGCCATTCGAGCCGGTTACTTCGAGAACGAGATCATCCCCGTCCAGGTCGACGGCGTCGGGTTCGTCACCGACGAAGGCCCGCGAGACACCTCGCTGGAGAAGATGGCCGGCCTCAAGACCCTTGTGGAGGGCGGTCGCCTCACCGCGGCGATGGCCAGTCAGATCTCGGATGGCGCCAGCGCTGTACTGCTCGCGTCGGAAGATGCGGTGAAGACGCACGGACTCAAGCCGCGCGCCCGTATCCACCACATCAGTGCCCGGGGCGCCGATCCGGTGTACATGCTCACCGGCCCCATCCCGGCCACCCATTACGCCCTGGAGAAGACCGGCTTGTCGATCGAGGACATCGACACCGTTGAGATCAACGAGGCCTTCGCGCCTGTGGTTCAGGCCTGGATCAAAGAGACCGGCGCAGACCCGGCAAAGGTGAACCCGAGTGGTGGCGCCATCGCCCTCGGTCATCCGCTCGGTGCCACCGGAGCCAAGCTGTTCGCCACCATGCTGAACACGCTGGAGCGCACCGGCGGCCGCTATGGGTTACAGACGATGTGTGAGGGTGGCGGCACCGCGAACGTCACCATCATCGAACGTCTCTGACCCGGCACGACTAGGGGCGCGGCGCCAAGTTTCCACCTCCAAGATTCCATCAAGGCGCCGCGCCCATTCTTTGTCTCAACAGCCCATTCGGGGCTCCCGGACAAAGGACCTGCGATGCACACCATCGTCAAGACGGCGGTCGCCGTCACCGCGGCCACCGCCGTCGCGGCATTCGCGATTCCCGCAACCGCACAGGCGGCATTCCAGTCGCCCTCGTCCAACATCACCTGTTACCTGGGGCACGACCCCAACGGAGCCGTGTCCGTCACCTGTGCCATCGCGCAGAAGTACTGGACTGCTCCGCCCCGGCCCGACGACTGCCACCTCGACTGGGGTAGCAGATTGCGGCTGGAGCAGGCACTGCCGGCCCGCTTCGCCTGCTACGGCCAGTCGATGCCCGCACCCGAACAGACGTTGGCCTACGGGACGTCCCTCTCCGACGGCACCCTGGTCTGCTACAGCAAGACCACCGGGATCACCTGCAGCGACACCTACACCGGCCACTACTTCAAGGTGTCGCGGGAGGGCTACGAGCTCGGCTGACCGAGTTGTCCAGAGGAGGCTTTATCGCCGGGTCGGAAGGTCGCGGCCTGCGTCGCCCGGGTTCGCCGCTCTAGGGTGCAGGAATGGGCAATTCTGGGCAGGACGCGGCGCAGAACCAGAGCTTGCTGACCGTCGTCATCGCGCTCGGAGCGAATGTGCTTATCGCCGTGGCCAAAACAGCGGTGGCGAGCGTGACCGGATCGGCGTCGATGCTGGCCGAGGCGGCGCATTCTTGGGCCGACACCGGCAACGAGGTGTTCCTGCTGATCGGGACTCGCAGGTCGGAGAAGCCGCCGGATGCCGAGCACCGGCTCGGCTACGGCCGGGCCGGTTACATCTGGTCGATGTTCGCGGCCTTCGGACTATTCAGTGTTGGGGCCGCGGTGTCGGTCTGGCACGGGGTGCAGTCACTGGGCGGTGAGGCAGAAGCGACCTCCTATGTCTGGGCCTATGTGGTGCTGGGGGTGTCTTTCGTGCTGGAGGGCACCTCGTTCCTGCAGGCCTTGAACCAGACCAGATCCGGTGCGGCACAGCGCCGGATTCACCCGCTGCGCTATGTCCGGGTCATGTCGAATCCGATGCTGCGGTCGGTGTTCGCCGAGGATCTCTCCGCGCTGATCGGCATCCTGATCGCCGCCGCCGGCATTCTGGCCCATCAGCTCACCGGAAACGCGGTCTGGGATGCCATCGGCTCGATCCTGGTGGGTGTACTGCTCGGTGGCGTCGCGCTCTTCCTCATCGGACGCAATATGGATTTCCTCACCGGTGAGGCCGTCCCGCCACTGGCACGCAATGCCGCGCTGGAGAGTCTGCTGGAGCACAAGGATGTCGAGCGGGTCAGCTACCTGCACATGGAATGGGTAGGCGCGGACCGGATCTACCTGGTGGCCGCCGTCGACCTGGTCGGCGATGCGGCCGAGTCCAATGTCGCCGCCCGGCTCAACGCCATTGCCGACGAACTGCAGTCACGATCGACCATCGTGCGCGCCGTCCTGACGCTCACCCGGCCCGGTGACACAACCGATCTTCGGCCGGATGAGCTGCCGGACTGGTACCGCTGATGGCCCCGGGGTTTCAGGCCCGGATGTAGGACGTCGCCGACGTCAGGTGCTCGACAGCCTCGGCGACGATCGCCGGAACCAGCTCCGCGCAGGTCGGCAGGTCGTCGATGATGCCGGCCACCTGACCCGAGGCCAGCACGCCGGCGTCGGTGTTGCCCTCGACCAGGCCGGCCTTGAGCAGCATCGGGGTGTTCGCGGCCATCACCACCTGGGACCAGGTCAAATCCTTGCCGTGGCGCATGGCCAGACCGTCGGTGACCATCGACTTCCAGGTCATGCCGGACATCTTCTTGAACTTCTGGGCATTGGCCACCGCGGCGGCCAAACCGCGTACCGGAGAGCCACTTTCGAGCTTCTCGACCAGGCCGGTGCGGAGTACCCGGTGTGGCATCCCGTCGACGCGGGTGGACACCACCGTGCCGTCCAGCGCCGCCTCCAGATAGCGCCGCTTCACGGCGTCGGGCACCGTCGAATCGGCGGTCAGCAGGAAGCGGGTACCCATCGCGACTCCGGCGGCACCGTAGGACAACGCGGCGGCCAGCCCGCGACCGTCGAAGAACCCGCCCGCGGCGATCACCGGCATGCCGGTGTCGGCGACGGCGTCGAGCACCGAGGGCAGCAGCAGCGTGGTGGCGATCGGTCCGGTGTGGCCACCGCCCTCACCGCCCTGCACGATGACCGCGTCGGCCCCCCAGCTCGCCACCTTCTTGGCGTGCTTGGCCAGTCCGACCGATGGAATGACCACCACGCCGGCTTCTTTGAGCCTGGCGATCAGGTCCGGCTTGGGAGCCAGGGCGAAGGAGGCGACTTTGACTCCTTCGCGGATCAGGAGGTCGACGCGATCATTTGCGTCGCCGGCGTCGGCACGGATATTGATGCCGAACGGTTTGTCGGTGGTCGCCTTGACCTTGGTGACCGCGGTCTGCAGTTCCGCGAGCGTCATGGTCGCCGAGGCGAGGATGCCCAGGCCGCCCGCATTGGAGGTCGCCGCAACCAGCCGGGCACCCGCGACCCAGCCCATCCCGGTCTGCACGACGGGGTGCTCAATGCCGACCAGTTCGGTCAGCGGTGTGACGAGCTTGCTCATGGCTAGACCTTGACCTCTTTGTCGCGCAACGACTTCGGGTCTATGACTTCGCGCAGCAGTTCCTGCTCTTCGCCGGTCGGCACCCGAGTGGTGGCGGCCTCGGACAGGCCGTGCACCTCGAAGGAGGTGTTCTCGGCGACCTGATCGGCCTCCACCCCGGGGTGCAGCGAGACCGCCCGGAACTGGTGATCGGGGCCGTTGAAATCGAAGACGCCTAGGTTGGTCACCACCCGGTAGATGTTGGCGAACCGGTAGGCGGGATTGTCGGGATCGATCTTGTCCCAACCGATCCCGGACACGATGTCCACGGTATCGGTGAACACCCTCTTGGAGTGGTTGCCCACGAAGTAGCTGGTGGCGTGGTTGATGGTGTTGCCGGGCGCACCGCGCACCCCGAACATCTGCCGGGTCGGGTGCTGGATCGGCCCGAATGCGGACAGGTTCTGGTTGCCGTACCGGTCGATCTGGTTGGCGCCCATCACGACATGGCGGCGCCCCCAAGCCAGGGTCTCGAAGACCCGGCCGAAGGGCATCCAGCCCTCGATGGCCGCCGGCGCACCGATGGCCGGGGTGTCGGCGATGATGCGGGCCTCCCCGTCGGTTAGCACGATGTCGGGGGAGAAGGTCAACCGCGCCAGCCGAGCCCCGATCTGGACGATGGTGGTCATCGGCGAGACCATGATCTCGCCGGCGTCGCGGAACAGTTCGGCGCACGCGACGGCGCACACCTCGGCACGGGTCACCGACATCACTGGTTCTCCTCTGCAAACTTGCGCACGGCCGCTTGGTAATCGGCTTCGCTGCCGGACAGATACGTCTTCACGAACCCGGCCCAGGTCTCCTCGGAGCCGGCGGCCTCGGCGTAGTGGCGCTGGAACTTCTCGTCGCGCTTGTAATCGGGTTCGTTGGTGGTGAAATGCGCTCCATTGGGCGCTTCGACCACCACGTCGACCATCATCCGGTTGATCAGTAACTGCTGTGGCACCACCGACTTCACCAGTTCTTCGGTGGAGACCACCTTCTCCACGCTCAGGAAGCGCTTCTGGGCCGACATCAGGAACAGGTCGTCGAAGTACGGGTCGATCCCGGTGTAGGCCGCATTTCCCTGCGCGTCACCGAGATTCTGGTGTACGAAGGCTGCATCCAGGTTGAGCGCGGGCATGGCGATGAGCTCTTCGTATCCATCGCCGGTGGGGTACGGGGACTTCACCGTCTTGAGCTCGTCACCCCAGAACGCGCGGACGTCGCTGCCCAGTCCCGCCCGGATAGGCAGGAACGGCAGGCGTTGTGCGGCGGCCTGCAGGCCACAACGCAGCATGCCCTCGTCCATCTCGCGCGCCTCGATGGCACCGGTGGTGCGGGCCTTGGCGAACCAGGGATCGTAGAACGGCGGCGAGTCCAGCGACACGAAGCCGTAGTAGACGCGCTTGACCTTGCCCGCCGAGCACAACAGACCCAGATCCGGTCCGCCGTAGGTGACCACGGTCAGGTCGGTGACATCGGTGCGCAGCAGCGCCCGGATGAAGGCCATCGGCTTGCGTCGCGAGCCCCAGCCACCGATGCCGATGGTCATCCCGCTCTCGATGGACGAGACGGCTTCGTCGAGAGTCGTTCTCTTATCGCTCATTTGGATCCCTTGTCAGTCCCGGCGAACGCGTCGCGGTGCTCATCGGACACGCCCGCGAGGTTCAGCTCGAAGGTGAAGCCCTGCTCCATGCGGTAGCGCGCGGTGACCGGCTGTACGTCGATGAAATTCAGCGCTTCCTTGGCGGCGCGGATCACCCGGGTGTCCTTGCTGGCGATATCGCGGGCGACCCGCAGCGCGGAGTCGTCGAGGTCGGCGCGCGGCACCACCTCGTGCACGGAGCCGAAGTGGTGCAGGGTGTTCGCATCCACGGTGGCGGCGGTGAAGAACAGCCTGCGCATCAGATGCTGGGGGACCAGCCGGGACAGGTGGGTGGCTGCACCCAGGGCGCCGCGTTCCACCTCGGGGAGGCCGAACTTCGCGTCATCGGAGGCGACGATGACATCGGCGTTGCCGACGAGCCCGATACCGCCGCCGACGCAGAAGCCGTTGACGGCCGCGACCACCGGCACCTCGCATTCGTACACGGCTTTGAAGGCGTGATAGCAGCCGCGGTTGGCATCGATGAGCGCGGTGAAACCCTCGGTGTTCTGCATCTCTTTGATGTCCACGCCGGCGTTGAAGCCGCGGCCTTCGGCCCGCAGGATCACCACGTGGGTGCTGCGGTCACGGCCGGCGGCGGTGATGGCATCGCCGAGCTCGAACCATCCGCGGGACGGGATGGCATTGACCGGTGGGTAGTTGACGGTGACCGAGACGATGCCCGGTTCGACTGTCGCGGTGGTGATGGTCATCAGTCACTTCCTGGAGGGGTCGCTACCTAAGCAAGCACTTGCTTGGTACGCTAGCACAGTGACTGACGCGGCTGGAATCAATCTGCAACTCGCGGGCCGGGTGGTCCTGGTGACCGGCGGGGTGCGTGGGGTCGGCGCCGGGATCAGTGCGGTGTTCGCAGCTCAGGGGGCCACCGTCGTGACGTGTGCGCGCCGCCCGGTGGAGGGTTCGCCCTATGAATTCCATTCATGCGATATCCGCGACGACGATGCGGTGAAGGCCCTCGTCGACGCGATCGTCGCTGCCCACGGCCATCTGGATGTGGTGGTCAACAACGCCGGCGGCTCGCCCTATGTGCTCGCCGCCGACGCCTCGGCGAAGTTCAGCACCAAGATCATCGAACTCAATCTGATCGGTGCGCTGTCGGTGTCGACTCACGCCAACGCCGTGATGCAGACCCAGGACACCGGCGGTTCGATCGTCAACATCTCCAGCGTCAGTGGGCATCGGCCGACACCGGGCACCGCGGCCTACGGGGCGGCCAAGGCGGGCATCGACAACCTCACCTCCACCCTGGCCGTGGAATGGGCGCCCAAGGTGCGGGTCAACTCGGTGGTGGTCGGCATGGTGGAGACCGAACAGTCCGAGCTGTTCTACGGCGACGCCGACTCCATCGCGGCCATCTCCAAGAATGTGCCCTTGGGCCGCCTCGCCAAGCCGGCCGATATCGGTTGGGCAACAGCGTTTCTGGCTTCCGAAGCAGCTTCCTACATCAGTGGTGCCTCACTACAGGTGCACGGCGGTGGCGAGCCGCCGCACTACCTGAGCACCACGACCGCCGACATCAAATAAAGGAGAGACAACAATGGGTTTGCTTGACGGCCGCGTGGTCATCGTGACGGGTGCCGGCGGCGGGATCGGCCGGGCGCATGCGCTCGCCTTCGCCGCCGAAGGGGCGCGCGTGGTGGTCAACGACATCGGCGTCGGCCTGGACGGTTCGGCGGCCGGCGGTGGGAGCGCTGCGCAGGGCGTCGTCGACGAAATCGTCGCTGCCGGAGGCGAAGCCGTCACCAGCGGCGCGAACGTTGCGGACTGGGCACAGGCCGAGGGGCTCATCCAGACCGCGGTCGACGCGTTCGGGGGGCTCGACGTGCTGGTCAACAACGCCGGCATCGTGCGGGACCGGATGTTCGCCAACACCTCGGAAGAGGAATTCGACGCCGTCACGGCCGTCCACCTCAAGGGGCACTTCGCCACCATGAAGCACGCCGCGGCCTACTGGCGAGCCCAGTCCAAGGCCGGCAACACCGTCGACGCCCGCATCATCAACACCAGCTCGGGCGCCGGTCTGCAGGGCAGTGTCGGGCAGGCCAACTACAGCGCATCCAAGGCGGGTATCGCCGCGCTGACCCTGGTGGCCGCCGCGGAGATGGGCCGATACGGCGTCAGCGTCAACGCCATCGCCCCATCGGCGCGCACGCGCATGACCGAAACCGTGTTCGCGGACATGATGTCCACGCAGGGCGCCGATTTCGACGCCATGGCCCCGGAGAACATCTCACCGCTGGTGGTGTGGCTGGGCAGTGTCGAGGCCAAAGGCGTCACCGGCCGGGTGTTCGAGGTCGAGGGCGGCATCATCCGGGTCGCCGAGGGCTGGGCCCGCGGCGCCGAGATCGACAAGGGCGCACGATGGGATCCGGCCGAACTGGGCCCGGTGGTCAGCGACCTGCTGGCCAAGTCGCGCACACCGCTGCCGGTGTTCGGCGCCTAGGAACCTGGGCGCCTGCTCGGCCCCCGGCGCCGTGGCGCGACGGGGGCCCGCTTACGCGGGATCGCAGATGACGATCGGGATCTTGCGCTCGGTGTAGGAGCGGTAGTTCACGAAGTCGGCGTACATGGCGTCGAGCTTGGGCCAGTACTCGTCGCGCTCGGCGTCCGTGGCGTCACGTGCGGTCAGCGTCAGCGTTTCGTGCTTGGTCTGGAACGACACCTTCGGGTTGGCCCGCAGGTTCAGGTACCACATGGGGTCGGTGTCGCGACCACCCTGCGACGCGACCAGGACGATGCGCTCGCCCTCCTGGAGGTACAGCAGCGGGCTGTCGCGGAGTTCACCGGATTTGCGGCCGGTCGTGGTGAGGATGCCGACCTCGGCGCCGTGTAGGAACTTGTCGCCCAGGCGGCCGTTGGTCTTCTTGAACAGCCAGGTCTGAGCGCGTGACATCCATTTGATCGCGGTGCCAACGCCCTTCGAGTTCAGCGACTCGATCTGCTTGGGGCTGAGTGGACGCGACTGCTTGGCAGGCTTGGACATCGAGGTGGGGACCCTATCGGCTGATGAACGGTGTCAGTGCGGCGCGGATGTGGTGGATCTTCGCCGAACCACTGGGATCGGACGCCGGGATCAGGAAGGTCTCGTCGACATGCGAGTTCACCCGGCGGCCGAACAGCCGCGGTTTGGTCAGCACGTCGAACTTCGCCCGGACGTGGTCACCGTCGACGGTGAACTCCGGTGGTGTCGTCGCTTCGATGATTTTGAACTGCGGACCGTGGTTGAGGCTGCGCCGCAGGTGATCTCCGGAACGGCCGGTCTTCAGGCCCATCTCGATCCGGATGCAGTCCGGTGTGAACGGCACGTCATCGGCGCGGTGTGTCACCAGGGCATCGATATACGCCTGGGCCGCCGCGATACGGTCCGCTTCTGAGAGTGACACCGACGGGCTCAGATTCTTTCGATGATGGTGCCGGTGGACAGGGCGCCACCCGCGCACATGGTGATGAGCGCGGTGCTCTTGTCGGTCCGCTCGAGCTCGTGCAGCGCCGTGGTGATGAGCCGCGCACCCGTCGAACCGACCGGATGGCCCAGCGCTATCGCGCCGCCGTTGACGTTGACCTTGTCCATATCGGCGTCATGCACCCGCGCCCAGGACAATACGACCGAGGCGAAGGCCTCGTTGATCTCCACGAGGTCGATATCGCCGAGCTTCATCCCGGCCTTCTCCAACACCCGTGCGGTGGACTGGACCGGCCCATCGAGGTGGTAGTAGGTCTCGGCGCCCACGTTGGCCTGCGAGATGATTCGGGCCCGGGGCTTCAGGCCATGGGCTTTTGCCACATCGCTGTCCATCCACAGCACCGCGGCGGCGCCGTCGGAGATCTGCGAGGACGTGCCTGCGGTGTGGATACCGCCCTCGATGACCGGCTTCAACGACGCCAGCCCCTCCAGGGTGGTGTCCCGCGGGCCTTGGTCGCGCGACACCGGCGCCCACTCGGCGGTCGGCTGCTTGTTCTCGTCGAGGACCGGCGCCGAGATCGGGGAGATCTCACGATCGAAGCGGCCCTCGGCCCAGGCCTGCTTGGCCTTGGCCTGGGACGCCAGCCCAAGGGCGTCC
Source organism: Mycolicibacterium sp. Y3 (assembly GCF_051188035.1). NCBI lineage: Bacteria > Bacillati > Actinomycetota > Actinomycetes > Mycobacteriales > Mycobacteriaceae > Mycobacterium > Mycolicibacterium sp. Y3. The sequence continues at coordinate 1,028,328 of NZ_JAVQLT010000001.1, forward strand.
ACATCGGCGCGGGTGATGCCGCGGCGCTTGACGATCCGCTCGGCGGCGTCGAACTGGTTGGGCATGTCGATATCCCACGACGCGGCGCGGATGAGGCTGCGGTCGGGGCCGGCGTTGGCACCCAGCCCGACCCGGCTCATCGCCTCGATACCGCAGGCGATGCCGATGTCGATCGCACCGGTGGCGATCAGGCCCGCGATCAGATGGTTGGCCTGCTGGGCGCTGCCACACTGGCAGTCGATGGTCGTGGCGCCGACGTGTTCGGGCAGACCGGCGGTCAGCCAGCCCACGCGGGTGATGTTGTTGGACTGCTCGCCATACTGGGTGACACAACCGCCGATGACCTGCTCGACGTCACCTGCGTCGATGCCGGCCTTCTCGACCACGGCGCGCTGCACGGCGCCGAGAAGCTCGGTGGCGTGCAGGCCGGACAACCAGCCGTTGCGCTTGCCGATGGGGCTGCGGGTGGCTTCGACGATGACAGGGTTACCCATGTCGCCAGGCTAGAACACGTTCCATTAGTCTGACAAGCCGCGATGCCCCCGTGCCTTTTATCTGCGGTGGAGGCATGTTTTACTGACACTAGAACACGTTGCATTCTTAGGAGCGCAAAGCTATGCCATCCATCATTCCGAGCGACTTCGATCTCCTCGACGCGGCACTCAACCTGGAGCGCCTCCCCGTGGAAGAGCTGGCGGAACTTCGAAAATCCGAGCCCGTCCACTGGGTGGACGTGCCCGGTGGCACCGGCGGATTCGGTGACAAGGGCTACTGGCTCGTCACCAAGCATGCCGACGTCAAAGAGGTGTCCAAGCGCAACGACATCTTCGGCAGCTCGCCCGACGGTGCCATCCCGGTGTGGCCACAGGAGATGACCCGCGAGGCGGTCGATCTGCAGAAGGCCGTGCTGCTGAATATGGATGCCCCGCAGCACACCCGGCTGCGCAAGATCGTCTCCCGCGGATTCACCCCGCGCGCGATCGGCCGCTTGGAGGCCGAACTCGCCGAGCGGGCCCAGAAGATCGCGCAGACCGCGGCCGCCGAGGGCTCCGGCGACTTCGTCGAGCAGGTGTCGTGTGAACTTCCGCTGCAGGCCATCGCAGGTCTGCTCGGTGTGCCACAGGAGGATCGCGACAAACTGTTCCGCTGGTCCAACGAGATGACCGCCGGCGAGGATCCCGAGTACGCCGATGTCGACCCGGCGATGTCCTCGTTCGAACTCATCACCTACGCCATGAAGATGGCCGAGGAACGGTCCAAGAACCCGACCGAGGACATCGTCACCAAGCTCATCGAGGCCGATATCGAGGGTGAGAAACTCTCCGACGACGAGTTCGGCTTCTTCGTCGTCATGCTCGCGGTCGCGGGCAACGAGACCACCCGAAACTCCATCACCCACGGCATGATCGCCTTCTCGCAGCACCCCGAGCAGTGGGAGCTGTACAAGAAGGAGCGCCCCGGCACCGCTGCCGACGAGATCGTCCGCTGGGCCACCCCGGTGTCGGCCTTCCAGCGCACCGCGCTCGAGGACACCGAACTGGGCGGCGTGGCGATCAAGAAGGGCGAACGGGTGGTGATGTCCTACCGCTCGGCCAACTTCGACGACGAGGTTTTTGACGCTCCGCACGACTTCAATATCCTTCGGGACCCGAATCCGCACGTCGGGTTCGGCGGCACCGGCGCCCACTACTGCATCGGCGCCAACCTGGCTCGGATGACCATCAACCTGATCTTCAACGCGGTCGCCGACCATATGCCTGACCTGAAGCCGATCGGCGAGCCCGAGCGGCTGAAGTCCGGCTGGCTCAATGGTATTAAGCATTGGCAGGTCGACTACACCGGTAAGTGACCAGTCTGTCACTGGCCGCATAGGCTCAAGGAGGAGTCGGGTGGATTTCAGTCCAAACCCGGAACAGCAGGCTGTCGCCGATGTGGTGACCTCTGTGCTCGATCGGGACAATAGTTGGGATGCACTGGTTTCCGGTGGCGTGACGGCGCTGGCCACGCCGGAGCGGCTCGGTGGTGACGGTCTCGGGCTGCTCGAGGTGGCCACCGCGCTGACCGAGATCGGGCGGCACGGCACCATCAGCCCCGCGTTGGCGACCCTCGGTCTCGGGCTGGTGCCCCTGCTCGACCTCGCCTCGGCTGAGCAGCAGGACCGCTACCTGGCCGGCGTGGCCAAGGGGTCGGTGTTGTCGGCGGCGCTGAACGAGCAGGGCGTGTCACTGCCGGAGCGGCCCGCCACCAGGTTTGCCGACGGGAAGCTCAATGGCACCAAAATCGGTGTGCCGTATGCCGAGTCGGCACAGTGGCTGCTCGTCACCGCCGACAGCGCGGTGGTCGTCATCGCGCCGACGGCGGCGGGTGTGGAGCTCACCAAGACGCCGACCTCCAACGCGTCCGACGAGTATGTCGTGACGTTCACCGACGTGGACGTGCCGGCGGCCGACGTCCTCCACGGCGCCACCGTGGCACGGGTCAACCAGCTGGCGCTGGCGACGACGGGTGCGTTCGCGGCTGGTCTGGTCGCTGGCGCGCTGCGGTTGACCGCCGACTACGTGGCCACCCGCGAGCAGTTCGGCCGACCGCTCTCCACCTTCCAGACCGTTGCTGCACAGCTGTCCGAGATCTATATCGCCTCCCGCACCATCGATCTGCTGTCCACGTCGGCGGTCTGGCGGCTCGCGGAGGATCTGGACGCCGCCGAAGATCTGGCCATCCTGGGCTACTGGCTGACCTCGCAGGCCCCGCCCGCCATGCGTCTGAGCCATCATCTGCACGGCGGTATGGGTATGGACATCACCTATCCGATGGATCGGTACTACTCGTCGATCAAGGACGTCACCCGGCTGCTCGGGGGTCCGACGTATCGCCTGGATCTGGTGGGAGCCTGAATGGGCGAGCGAAGCGACGGGAAACGGGGCCGGACGAGCGAGGCGACGGGAAATTGAGTATGTACATCGATCTGACCCCGGAGCAGCGCAAGCTGCAATCCGAACTGCGAGAATACTTTTCGACTCTCGTGACGCCCGAAGAAGCACAGGCGATGGAGAGCGACCGGCACAACGAGGCCTACCGCGCGGTGATCAAGCGGATGGGCACGGACGGCAAGCTCGGCGTCGGCTGGCCCAAGGAGTACGGCGGCCTGGGCTTCGGCCCGATCGAGCAGCAGATCTTCATCAACGAGGCGAACCGCGCCGACATCCCGCTGCCGATGGTGACGCTGCAGACCGTCGGCCCGACCCTGCAGGTGCTGGGCACCGAGGAACAGAAGAAGAAGTTCCTGCCGGGAATCCTCTCCGGTGACATACATTTCGCGATCGGTTACTCAGAACCGGATGCCGGTACCGACCTGGCGTCGCTGCGCACCACCGCGGTGCGTCACGGTGACGAATACATCGTCAACGGCCAGAAGATGTGGACGACGGGCGCACACGACGCCGACTACATCTGGCTGGCCTGCCGCACCGATCCCGAAGCCGCCAAACACAAGGGCATCTCGATCCTCATCGTCGACACCAAGGATCCGGGGTATTCGTGGACCCCGATCATCTTGTCCGACGGCGCACATCACACCAACGCCTCCTACTACAACGACGTCCGGGTACCCGCCGACATGCTGGTCGGTGAGGAGCACGGCGGCTGGAAACTGATCACCACCCAGCTCAACCACGAGCGGGTCGGTCTCGGTCCGGCCGGTCGGGTCGCCGGGATCTACGAACACGTGCGGGCATGGGCCGAGAAGCCGGCCGCCGACGGTGTGGCCCCGATCGAACACGATGACGCGAAGCACCTGCTCGGTCAGATCAAGGCCATCTGGCGGATCAACGAGCTGCTGAACTGGCAGGTCGCCGCATCCGGCGAGACCATCGCCGTCGCCGATGCCGCCGCGACGAAAGTCTTCTCCACCGAACGCATTCAAGAGGTGGGCAGGCTGGCCGAGGAGATCGTCGGCCGATTCGGCAACCCGGCCGATCCTGACACCGCCCATCTGCAGGACTGGCTGGACAAGATGACCAAGCGAAACCTGGTCATCACCTTCGGCGGCGGGGTCAACGAGGTGATGCGCGAGATGATCGCCGCGTCCGGGTTGAAGGTGCCGAGGGTTCCCCGGTGACCGGCACGAGCGATCTGCAGGCCGGTATCGACGCCATCATCGCGTCGGGACGCGGTGAGCCGACGGTCGGCCGGGATCCGGTGAACCAGCCCATGATTCACCACTGGACCGACGCGATCGGCGACACCAACCCGATCTACGTCGACGAGGCCGCGGCCCGGGCGGCCGGGCACGACGGCATCGTCGCGCCGCCCGCCATGATCCAGGTATGGACCATGATGGGGCTGGGACGTGCGCGCTCGGAGGACGATCCGCTGGCGCGGGCCATGAAACTGTTCGACGATGCCGGATACGTCGGTGTGGTCGCCACCAACTGCGACCAGACCTATCACCGCTACCTGAAGCCGGGTGAACAGGTGGCCATGAGCGCCGAGATCGTCAGCATCATCGGGCCCAAGCAGACCGCGCTGGGTGAGGGCTACTTCATCAATCAGAAGATCCGCTGGCACGTTGCTCGGGAAGACGGGGCTGACGAGGAAGTCGCCGATATGGACTGGCGCATCATGAAGTTCCTACCGAGAGCGACGCCTGGCCAGGAGGATTCAGGCGAAACTACCGCCATTCCGCAGGATCTCGATCCGGACAAGCTGATGCGGCCGTCCTCGTCGCGTGACACCAAGTTCTTCTGGGACGGTGTCAACGCGCACGAGTTACGCATCCAGCGCCGTCCGGACGGCACGCTGCAGCATCCGCCGGTGCCGGCGGTGTGGGCCGACAAGGACGCGCCCACGGATTATGTCGTCGCGTCCGGTAAGGGATCGGTGTTCAGCTACGTCGTGCACCATGCGCCGAAGGTGCCGGGCCGGAGCTTGCCGTTCGTCATCGCCCTGGTCGAGCTCGAGGAGGGCGTCCGCATGCTCGGCGAGCTGCGCGGAATCGAACCCGAGCAGGTGAAGATCGGATTGCCGGTGCGTGCCACGTATCTCGACTTCCCGGACAGTGAAGTCAGCCCGGCCTGGTCGCTGTATGCATGGGAGCCGCAAGCATGAGCGTGACGGCCGAGGTCGGGACCAAGCTGCCCGAACTGCAGATCTATGGCGACCCGACGTTCATCGTGTCGACCGCCATCGCGACCCGCGATTACCAGGACGTACACCACGACCGGGACAAGGCGCAGGCCAAGGGGTCCAAGGACATCTTCGTCAACATCCTGACCGACACCGGTCTGGTGGGTCGCTATGTCACCGACTGGGCCGGTCCGAACGCGATCGTCACGTCGATCAAGCTGCGCCTCGGTGTGCCCTGGTATGCCTATGACACCATCACCTTCCGTGGTGAGGTGACCGCGGTCGAGGGTGACCGGGTGACGCTGAAAGTAGTGGGTAGCAACAGCCTTGGCGACCATGTCATCGCCACGTCCACGCTGACATTGGGGGACAAGTGACGCTGTCGAGCAAGGCTGGGTTGTCCGGAAAGGCGGCGATCGCCGGTATCGGCGCCACCGACTTCTCCAAGAACTCCGGCCGCAGCGAGCTGCGACTGGCCGCCGAGGCGGTCCTCGACGCCTTGGCCGACGCCGGCCTCGAACCGTCAGATGTCGACGGGCTCGTGACCTTCACCATGGACTCGAACCTGGAGACGGCCGTCGCGCGGTCGACCGGAATCGGTGACCTGAAGTTCTTCAGTCAGATCGGCTACGGAGGCGGCGCCGCCGCGGCGACCGTGCAGCAGGCGGCCCTCGCGGTCGCTACGGGGGTCGCGGAAGTCGTGGTGGCGTATCGGGCCTTCAACGAGCGCTCGGAGTTCCGCTTCGGCCAGGTGATGACCGGCCTGACGATCAATGCCGACTCCCGCGGTGTGGAGTACAGCTGGTCCTATCCGCACGGGTTGAGCACACCGGCTGCCTCGGTCGCGATGATCGCCCAGCGATACATGCACGAATACGGCGCTACCAGTGCGGATTTCGGTGTCGTGTCGGTAGCGGACCGCAAACATGCGGCCAACAACCCCAAGGCGCACTTCTACGGCAAGCCGATCACCATCGAGGACCACCAGAACTCGCGGTGGATCGCCGAACCACTGCGTTTGCTTGATTGCTGCCAGGAAACCGACGGCGGCGTGGCCATCGTCGTGACCACCCCCGAGCGGGCCAAGGACCTCAGGCATCGGCCCGCGATCATCGAGGCCGCCGCTCAGGGCGCGGGTGCCGATCAGTTCACCATGTACTCCTATTACCGCGATGAGCTCGGGCTGCCTGAGATGGGTCTGGTGGGCCGGCAACTGTGGGAGCAGAGCGGACTGGCGCCGACCGATATCCAGACGGCGATCCTGTATGACCACTTCACCCCGTACACGCTGATCCAGCTCGAGGAGCTGGGCTTCTGCGGTAAGGGTGAGGCCAAGGATTTCATCGCCGGAGGGGCCATCGAACTCGGCGGACGACTGCCGATCAACACCCACGGCGGTCAGCTCGGTGAGGCCTATATCCACGGGATGAACGGGATCGCCGAGGGCGTGCGTCAGCTGCGTGGGACGTCGGTCAATCAGGTCGACAACGTCGAGCATGTTCTCGTCACTGCCGGTACCGGTGTGCCCACATCGGGTCTGATCCTGGGCTGAGGGCATCGGGGTGCCGGCGCTGCCGGGGGGATCTCGAAGTATTTATAGCAAACTTAATAGTCTAGCTAGAGAGTATCTGGCCGAATTGCTGGTCTGGCGTCTGGCTGTGCTTCTTTAGAAGGCCAGTATTTCGTTCGATGGATGATCTGGCCCCTCTTCGGGTACGCAATGGGCACCGGCTCACGTCTCATTTGGCCAGTCGTATGGCTTGGCGAAACTATGACCAGGCATTCTGCCACTCCCTGGTGGCAGCATCCGACGAGAACCTGTACTTAGCTGGGTGGATGTGCTACGCGGTGACTTGCGTCATGGCGGTTGGCTCGGCGAGACTGTTTGCACTCGCAAGGCTTGCCCGGTCGTTATTTACGTGCACGTTGACCGTAATTGTGGCAAATGCCTACAATCTGGCCATCGCAGGTGTGAGGCCTGTATGCAGTGAAGGGTCACGGGGGTGGGACCATTGGTAGCAGTCCATCGAATATCACGAGTGGTCGTATTGACCAGGCAGCATGCCGCGCCGAGTCGGACGTCCTGTCCGGCGCATGACAGGCCGAGCCAGTGAGGCCAGTGAAATGGACTCAAGCACTGGTGATCTGACCGTTGGGGCACCACATGTAGCGATTGCACCAGGCGACGCCGCTGACGATCTCGCCGAGGCGTCGCGAGGTCATTCGTCGGGAAACGGCCGTCGATCAGCTAACCCGAGATCATTTCCGGTCCGTCGTGACGAACCGCTCGGGTGGGATCTGGCGCCGAACGGCCGGTGGGCAGAGACCCGCCAGGAGCTCGCCGACGGGCTGACGTTGCTTCATGACGTGCGGGTGTTGATCGTTGACGACTGCACCCTGTACCGCGACTATCTGTACGGCGTCCTTGCCGCACATGGTGCGGTGGCGCCGGGAGTGGCCTGGGATCTGCCGTCGCTGGTCGCCGCATTCGACTCGACACTGCCGCGGGTGATTCTGCTGAACATGGCGTCGCGAGACAGCGCGACGCTGTTGCGTCATGCGCTGGCCTTGGGTCCGCATCTGCGCGTGGTGGTGCTGGGGGTCTCGGAGGATGACGAATCGGAGATCGTCGCCTGCGCCGAGGCGGGTGTGGCGGGTTACCACCTCCGAACCGAATCGCTCGACGATCTCATCGATTTGATCCGCAAAGTTGCTGCGGGAGAATCACTTTGTTCGCCGAGGGTCTCGGCCATCCTCCTCCGGCGGCTGTCTGCGCTGGCCTCGCAGCGACCGCCGGCCTCCAAGGAACTAGTCCTGACGGCTCGCGAGATCCAGATCTTGCGGATGCTGGAACTGGGTCTTGCGAATCGGCAGATTGCCGAAGAACTCTGCATTGCCATCCACACCGTCAAAAATCACGTGCACAGCTTGTTGACCAAGCTCGGCGTGAGTACCCGGGCGCAGGCCGCGGTGGTCGCCCGCACCCTCCTGAAGCCCGAGGATCCCCCCGGGTACCAATCCGGGATCTAGTCCCCGATTCAATCTGGAATTCGCTCTGATGGTCCATGTACCAACGCCTTTCGGCACCTGATAGTGAAGTGGTGTTTGGGGGATTAACTCAGGAGGCCGCCGAATGGTCGCTGGTGGCACTCGATCAGAGGTGCGCAGACTCCGACCGCGGGGTCCGATGATGTGCGGCATCATCGCATGCCGGACGGAAGGCTCTGCCGTCGAATATCTTCGGGTGGGGCTGCGCCGGCTCGAGTACCGGGGATACGACTCGGTCGGCATGGCGCTGCGGACGACCGGTGGCGATATCGCCCGACTTCGAACGACCGGCCGCATCGGAGCCCTGGACGCTCTGCTCGACGATTGGGCGGGCCCCCGGTTCGACGGGGCCGGGATCGGCCATACGCGGTGGGCGACCCATGGCGCGGTGACCGAAGGCAATGCCCACCCGCATGTCGACTGCGCCGGACAGATCAGCTTGGTGCACAACGGGATCGTGGAGAACGCGGCAAGCCTGCGAGCTGAACTGGTGGGTGCCGGACACACCTTCGTCACCACGGTGGACAGCGAAGTTCTGTGCCATTTGATCGAGGACGAGCGGCGGCACGGCACTGATCTGGTCCAGGCGCTACAGAACGCACTGGCTCGCGTGCACGGCTCGTGGGCACTTGCGGTGTTGGAGCAGGGCAGCGGCCGAATCATCGTCGCCGCCAAGGGTTCCCCACTGGTGGTCGGACACACGGCAGAAGGTGACTTCGCCGCGAGCGATATTGCGGCGATCGCGGATTGGGTCGACGAATACCGGGTGCTCGGTGACGGCGATATCGTCGAACTCGCACGCCCCGACAGTTGGCGTCGCGGTGGGATCGTCATACCGCCGCCCGCATCCACCCGCTGCCCTTGGCGCGGCCGGGATGTCGAGTTGAACGGTTACACCGACTACATGGCCAAGGAGATCGACGAACAACCCGAGGCGGCAGCCCGGGTGCTCGACGAACTTGCGGACGGCATCGCCAACGGAGCGCTCTGGGAGCAGCTGAACCTGCCACCGTTCGAGCGGCTAAGGGTGATCGGCTGCGGGACGTCCCTGAACGCCGGGAATGTGCTCGCCAACCTGGCACGCCGGATCGGCGGGGTTCCGACGACCACTGTCACCGGAAGCGAAGCGGCACATGATGTTCCGGATACGGCGCAGCTGGTTGTGGCCATGAGTCAGTCCGGCGAGACGGCTGATGTGTTGCGGGGCGTGCAGACTTGCGCGGTCGGTATCTCGCCCGTGCTCGCACTCACCAACAATCCGCAGTCCACGCTGGCCCGGCTGGCGGACGCCGTCGTCGGAAGCTCGGCCGGACCCGAGATCGGGGTGGCCGCCACCAAGACTTTCATCTGCCAGGTCATCTCCGCCTCTGCGCTGATGATCTCGGCTCTGGTAAGCATGAATCGGGTGTCGGCCCGGTCGGCTGCGGCGCTCGTCGACGATCTCCGTCGCGTGCCGGACCGGCTGGCCGCCGCTGGTGCGGTCGCCAAATGCGTCATCCCGCCGCTCGTCGACCAGTTCGCAGCCGAAGCCGGATTCATCTTCATCGGACGGGGCCTGGGGCTGCCCTACGCGGCCGAAGGTGCGCTCAAACTCAAGGAACTCACCTACAGGTGGGCCGAGCACTATCCGGCCGGTGAGCTCAAGCACGGACCGCTCGCTCTGGTCGGTGTGGGCACGCCCGTGGTCGTCATCGACAACGGCGACCCGAAGCTCGCAGGTAACGTCGCCGAGGTACGCGCCCGCGGTGGTCATGTCATCACGGTTGGCTGCGTCGGTGGTGCCATACCGGTCATCGATGATCCCGCCGCGCCGTGGGGCCCGATCGCGGCGACGGTACCGCTACAGATACTGGCCCGCACGATGGCGCTGACCTTGGGGCACGACGTGGACAAGCCGCGAAATCTCGCCAAATCCGTAACGGTCGAGTGAATCGGGAGCCGTGCCATGAATTCGATCGGAACAGCCACCGTGACAGGCTCGTCGACCACGTGGCGCGACGTGGTCGACGACTTCGCCGCCGCGGCCCGTGACTGGCCGGAACGCACTGCCATCTTGCACAACGGGACAACGATCAGCTACCAGGTGCTCGCAGAACGCATTCGGGAGACGGCAAAGTGCTATCGCGCCGGCGGAGCGGGGAGTTCGTCCCGTCCTGTCGGCGCCCTGGTCACCCATACGCCCGCGATGGTGGAGCACCTGATCGGGATATTGCAGGCCGGCGCAGCGTACAGCCCGATCGCTGCCGCCCTCCCGGACGCCCGGATACAGAGTCTGGCTGCGGTGCTCGGTATCGAGCATCTGTATGCCACCGTCCCCGGCATGTGCGGAACGGCGGAACTGCGGGTCAAATTCCTTGACAGGAAGACGGTGGCAGCGGAGACCGAATCGCCACAGCCGATCTGGCGGCCGGCTGACGCGGCCTACGTGCTCTGCACCTCGGGCTCCACCGGAGTGCCGAAACCGGTCGTCGTATCACGAAACGCGCTGTCGGTCACGGTACGGGCGTTGCGCCGGCTCTTCGATCTCACGCCTGACGACCGTGTGCTCCAATTCGCCTCGCTGGGCTGGGATACCTGCCTGGAGGAGATATTGCCCGCGCTGACATCCGGCGCGGCACTGGTTTTCGACGATATTGCGCACTCCGGTTCATTCCCTGCTTTCGTGCGCATGCTGGCCGAGCTCGGGATCACCGTGCTCGACCTACCGACGGCATTCTGGCACGAGCTGGTGTACTTCCTACACGAAGAACACGCGACGTTACCGGCCTGCGTCCGGCTGGTCGTGATCGGCGGCGAGCGGGTCGATCCGACCCGGCTGCGGCAGTGGCGCGAACTCGGCATCGGTCACGTCACACTGCTGAACACCTACGGTTGCACCGAGACGACCATGATCACCCATGCCGTCCAGCTGGCCGGCCCCGCGACCGAGCCGGAAGTCGCGGCCGAGGCTGCCGAGGCGCCGCTCGGCCGCAGGCTGCCGCATGTGCGCGACCATGTCACCGACGAAGGTGAGTTGCTGGTGGCAGGCCCCAGCCTGGCAGACGGATACCTCGGGTCACCGGAACTCACCGCGGCGGCATTCCCGCTCGCCGATCACGACTGCGGACCGCAACGGTGGTTCCGCACCGGGGATCTGGTCGCCCGCGGGGAGAATGGTCTGCTGTATCCGCGTAACCGCATCGACGAACAGGTGAAAGTCTCTGGTGTGCGGGTACATCCGGCGGAGATCGAGACGCAGTTGATCACGCACCCCGCTGTCGGAGGCGCGGTCGTCGTCGGTGAACGGGTACTGGGCCGCACCTCGTTGGCGGCGTACGTGGTCGCGGTCGCGCCGACTACCTCTGGTGAGCTCAGGCACTACCTACGTCAGCGCCTGCCCAGCCAATTCGTGCCCAGCAGAATCTCATTCGTCACCTCGATGAAGTACACCACGAGCGGAAAAGTCGATCGAGCGGCAACGCAGCGGGCCGCCGAGGATCACCGAAGTCAAGGAGCAGAGCGATGAACGCAGGCCATATCGTCGAGATCTTCCGTAGGGTGCTCAACACCCGCGAGGTGGGTCCGCACTCCGACTTCTTCGAACTCGGTGGTGATTCACTGTTGGCCACCCGGGTGCTCAGCGCGATCGCGCGGGATTTCGGGGTGGAGCTGTCATGGGATGATTTCAGCGAAAGCCCCTCGGCGGAAGGGCTGTTCACCAAAGTGATCGCGGTGGCGCAATGAACACAGCGGCCGGCATGCGCATTCTGGTGGTCGGTGCGGGCCTGGCGGGATTGACGGCGGCTCTCGATCTGGTGGCCGCGGGCGCACAGGTGACCGTGCTGGAGGCAAGGGACCGGGTGGGTGGTCGCATCCATGGCGTCCCGATGCCCGGTGGTGTCATGGCCGACGGAGGAGCTGCATATCTGGGCGCACGGCACACCGAGCTGCTGGCACTGGTAGGCGAGCACGGGCTCAGACTGGTTCCCGCCACGATGACCGGGGACAGCACATTTCTGCTGGGGGGCCGCCGGACCACCAGTGCCAGTCGGATGCCCCCGCTTGACGCGGTCGCGCTCGGCGGGATGTTCGAACGGCTCGACGAACTCGTGGCCGACGTCCGCCCGGACGCGCCGTGGCAGAGTGCCGACGCGGGCGTGCTCGACCGCCTGTCTGCGGCGAGCTGGCTTGCCCACGAGGTCCGGCATCCGGACGCGCGCACCTTCTTCCCGTTGTTTCTCGGCGAGATGATGGCGGCCGATCCGGCTGCGATCTCCGTCCTGCACATGGCGTTCTATCTGCGGTCCGGCGGGGGTATCCGCTATCTCAACGCCTTCGAGGGTGGGGCCCAGGAATGGCGGATCGACGGCGGCGCGCAGCTGCTGTGCCAGGCGCTCGCCGAACGGCTCGGCGCACGGGTTCGGTTGGGGCAGCCGGTGTGCGCGATCGACCAGAGCGCCGGCGACGTGGTGGTGCAATGTGATCCGGAATCCGGGGCGCGGTCTCGGTATCGAGCGGACCGGGTGGTGCTCGCCGTGCCACCGCTGTTGGCGCAGCGAATCGAGTTCCGGCCCGCTCTGCGTGCGCTGCGCGCGACGGCGGTCACCGGTCGCGGTTGCGCGGTCAAGGTGCAACTGGGCTATCCGGCCCCGCTGTGGCGTGAGTTCGGCTTGTCCGGATGGTCGGTGAGTACGAACGGGCCGTTGCTGTCCACGGTCGACGACTCTCCGCCGGATGGCTCAGCCGGTGTGCTGACCGGGTTCGTCACCGGCGCGGCGGCAACCGCATTCTCTGCGCTGTCGGCGACAGCACAACGGGATGCGGCCCTGGCGCACATCGGCCGGATCTTCCCGCAGTTGCCGGCGCCGACGCAGTGCACCGTGACGGACTGGCTTGCCGAGAAGTACAGCAGGGGGTGCTATGCCGCCCTGTTCGGTCCGGGCGACTGGTTGAACCTGGGGCCGACGCTGACCGATCCGCACGGCTACGTGCACTGGTGTGGCACCGAAACCAGTCTGGAGTTCTTCGGGTTGATGGAGGGTGCGATCAGATCGGGCCGGCGGGTCGCGGCCGAGCTTATCCACGGCGACGAACGGACACCCGTTTCGGAGAAGGTGCTCTCCCGATGACGTCACTGACCGAAGCCATCGAACCCGAGCGGGCCGGATTCGCCGCGGCGGTGGATCAGCCGTATTCCTATGTACGCAGAAGTCTTTCGGAGCCGGACTGGCGGCGCTACCCGGGCTGGGCACTGGTCACCGAGGCGCAGTGGCACGACCCGCAATGGCAGCGGGCGCACTCGGTCAAGACCATCGGCCAGCTCCGCGCCGTGGTGGGCGACCTGCTCGACGATGGGTTCTACGCCGATCTGGCCGCCGATCAGCAACAGCGGGCGACCATGTCGATGTTGGTGCCGCCGCAGATGCTCAACACCGTGGCCGCGCACTGTGCGCCGGAGCGCCGTTGGTTGACGGAGGCCTTCTACACCGATCCGGTCCGGCGTTACATGCTGCCAGTCCTCAGCGACCGTGAGCCGGTGTGGGAATCGCACCCCTACGCCGAACGGGATTCGTTGCACGAAAGCGATATGTGGGTGGTGGAGGGACTGACCCACCGGTACCCGACCAAGGTGCTCGCCGAGCTGCTGTCGACCTGCCCGCAGTACTGCGGGCATTGCACCCGGATGGACCTGGTCGGCAACTCCACACCCACGGTCAGCAAGGCCAGGCTGACGCTCAGTCCGGCCGAACGGCAGGGCCGAATGCTGGACTATCTGCGAGCCACACCGTCGGTGCGTGATGTCGTGGTATCGGGCGGTGACGTGGCCAATGTGCCCTGGCCGCGGCTGGAATCGTTTGTCGCGCAGCTACTCGACATCGACACCATTCGTGATATCCGGCTGGCGAGCAAGGCGTTGGCCGCGCTGCCCCAGCATTGGCTTCAGCCGAAGGTCGTCGACGGCGTCGGGCGCATCGCTCAGCTGGCCGCCGCCCGTGGCGTCAACCTTGCGCTGCACACCCATATCAACCATGTGCAGTCGGTGACTCCGCTGGTTGCCGCGGCGGCGCGGGCCCTGCTCGGCGCGGGGCTGCGAGATGTGCGCAACCAAGGCGTGCTGATGCGCGGAGTGAATGACACCGCGGACGATCTGCTCGACCTGTGCTTCGCACTGCAGGGCGAAGCGGCAATCCTGCCGTACTACTTCTACATGTGTGACATGGTGCCTAGTGCCGAGCACTGGCGGACCCCGCTGTGGCAAGCGCAGCAGTTGCAGTTGTCGATCATGGGCTATCTGCCCGGTTTCGCGACACCGCGAATCGTCTGCGATGTGCCGTATGTCGGTAAACGGTGGGTTCATCAGGCGGTCCGTTACGACCGCAACCTGGGGATATCCTACTGGACCAAGAACTACCGCACCGGTTTGGACGGTGCGGATGTCGGTGCCCTGAGCCGTGTATACCCGTTCTACGACCCGGTGGGCAGTCTGCCGGAATCCGGGCAGGCATGGTGGCGGGACAACGACTCACCGCACGTGCGGCCGGTGACGTCAACGGTGTGCGGGGACCGATGACAGCCGGCGTGAGTCCGATCACGGACGCCGACATCGCGGTAGCCGCGGAGTTCCTTCGGACCAATCACAACAACCGAACTCCATGGACCGCATCGTGTTCGGCTCCGTGGGAGGATAAGGCCCCCAATCACGGATTCATGCTCCGCGACGGGGAGCGCGTCGTGGGCGTCCTTCTGGCTCTGTACTCCGAGCGGTTGGTGGCGGGCCGGCTGGAACGGTTCTGCAACATGGGCTCGTGGTGCGTGTTGCCCGAATACCGCGGCGAGAGCATGTCTCTGCTCAACGCGATGTTGGCGCAGGAGGGCTTTCACTTCACCAGTCTGTCCCCGAAAGAGGGGCCTCGGGAGATTCTGGCCTGGCTGAAGTTTCGCTATCTGGACACCTCGGCCGCTCTCATTCCCAATCTGCCGTGGCCGACCTTCCGGTGTGGCACGAGGATCAGTGCCGATCCGGACGTGATCGAAAGGTCACTGGTCGGATCAGGGCTGGCACTCTACCGCGACCACGCACAGGCGCTCGCGGCCCGGCACCTCGTCCTGACCCGTGGTCAGGAGTCCGGCCACGTCATGTACCGGGAGTTCCGGTACATGGGCGCAGTGGGCTACGCGATGATCCTGCATGTCAGCAACCTTGACCTGTTCCACCGTTCGTTGATCCCGCTGACCCGCCACTTGTTGGTCAGGCGGGGACTGGTGGCGACCCTGGCTGAGTTGCGCACCATCGAGCACCGGCCCTTGCTGTCGTTCAGCCTGAACAACAGGCCGAAGATGTACTCCAGCCCGAGTCTGGAACCGAAGCAGATCGACTACCTGTACAGCGAGCTTGCGTGCGTTCCGTGGTAGCCGGTCAGCCAATTCGCCTGTGCTGAAGGGTGATTGACGTGGTGGGAATTGTCGTGAGTGCGGTAGCGGTGGTCGGCATCGCCGTCGTGGGAGTGTTCGGGATTCTGATAGCGGTCAACATCGCACTGCTGTTGCGTCTTCGATCGAGAATCCCGCAGTGCCGGCTGTGGGAGTCCACCGATTGGTGGTGAACGGCACACCAGGCCAGGTTCCTTCGGCGACGCGGTGTTGCCGAGTTGCGGCATTGCTGAGCGTCGATGCGGCTGTTCGCCGTTGAGCGGGAACCAGACTCGTCGCACTGCTGATCTGATTGTCGTCGTGCGGGTCGACGATCCGCGAGGATCTAGTTCGCATCGCCCGAAGGACCAGGTCTCTGGAGGGTGAGAACCGGATCCGTCGGCCATCCCGCCGCCGTGACCAAATCATGTTCGCGTCCTGCGGATTCGACCCGTCGCACCTCGGTGCTTCGGTCATCCGGTGCAATGCCCGATGACGTGCGTTCACCTGGCGTCATACCAACCGTGTCCATCCGCGCGCCGTCGACGAGTGGTGCTTTGCCCGCGGGCGTCTGAATATGTTTTGCTGCAATCACTTCCGCGCCCTCCGGTGCACCGTGGCTAGTTCCTGGAACTAGATCGGGATTCAACCGAAAGATCGCTCCGACGGTCCATGTACGGGACCGGTGGGGGACCCGATAGTTAAGGGGTGCCTGACGAATTAGCTGTTGACGGCGGTGGGGGATCGCCGGCGTGGCTCACCGCGGTGTCGGGGACGGACGTGCCATGAGGTCTCTAGTCACCGGCGCGGCCGGATTCATCGGCTCCACGCTCGTCGACCGACTGTTGGCCGACGGCCACCAGGTCATCGGAATCGACAACTTCACGGCGGGCACCGTCGCGAACCTGAAGGACGCGATGAGTTGGAACGAGCGCAGCCCCGGACAGTTCAGGCTGATCTGCCTCGATGTTCAGGCACCGGAGCTCGCGGGAGTGATCGCGGGGGCCAACCCGGACATCATCTTTCATCTGGCGGCGCAGATGGATCCGCAGGTATCGGTCTTGGATCCGCAACTCGACGCGCGCAGTAACGTACTCGGCACGATCAATCTCTGTGAGGCGAGCCGCCGGTCCGGGGTTCGGCGAATCGTCTACGCGGGTTGCCGGGAAGCCCGGTACGGCATCGGTGCGGGACGGCCGCCTGAGGGGAGCGGCCGGACCAATCCGGTGTCACCACATGGGGTCGCCAAAGTCGCCGCCGAGATGTATCTGTGCGCCTACGCCGAGATGTACGATCTGGCCCCGCTGTGCCTGGCCTTGGGCAGCGTCTACGGCCCGCGTCAGAATCACCGCGACCCGGGAAACGCCATCGCGGCTCTGGCGAGTGCCATGATCGCCGGCGGTTCGCAGATCAGGAGCTGGGACAACATTCGTGCCAGTGACTACGTGTACATCGATGACGCGGTGGACGCACTCGTACGCGCCGGTCATGCGCCCGTGCAGATCACCGGCACGTGCGATATCGGCACCGGCGCTCCCACCCGGTGCCCTCTGGAGTGGACTCCCCTGGTCGATCTCCCGGACGGGATCGCCCGGACGGTTCGTTGGCTGACTGACCTCACTGCGACCGATCCGGCTGCGGAATGCGAAGAAGTGTCACGGAAAAAGACTTCTACAGAGCGTATTTCGCACATCGTGGATTTGGTGGGCTGACCATGGCGCACCTCAACACGGTCAGTCAGGGTCCCGGCAAGCGTGCGATCGCCGGACAAGCCCGACGGGCGGAACCGGCGGCCCGACGAGTTGTCATACCGCTCAGCGAAGTCGGCAGCCCGCCGGAGGCTGTTACCGAGCGCCTACGTTGGCAGCGGCAGTACGTCACTCGGCTACGTGTGACCGATACCGCCGTCGTCGCCGGCGCCGTGATGCTGGCGCAGTATGTGCGATTCGGCAGTACCGTCACCTCACCCGGACCAGTGAGTCACCTTGTGACCGCCTTCTCGATCGTGATTGCCGCGCTGTGGTTGTCGATGCTGGCGGGCTTCCATACCCGGTCCGCCAAGGTGGTCGGTGCAGGGGCCGAGGAGTATCGGCGAGTCGTCAACGCGTCCCTGGCGACCTTCGGGGCCATGGCGATAGCCGAACTGGTGGTCAAGCTCGGGCTTTCCCGTGGATATCTGGTGGTGGCGCTCCCGGTCGGGACGTTGGGTCTGTTGCTGGGCAGGTGGGCCTGCCGGAAAGTCGTTGTCCGCGAACGGGGCAAGGGCAGATGCCGGACGACGGTTCTGGCGGTCGGCGAACGAGATGCGGTGGCGCACCTGGTTGACGAATTGGTCGACAATCCGTCGGACGGCTATCACGTCGTCGGGGTGTGCATCCCGGGATACCGGGGCATGCAGGGTGAATTCCTCACGGTCGCAGGCCTGGACATCCCGATCGTGGGTGACGAGAACTGCGCTTTGCCGGCGATCAGGGCATGCGGTGCGGACACGGTCGCAGTGGCGGGTGCCGGACACTTCGGCGTCCATCGACTCCAGCGGCTCATCTGGGAACTCGAGCCGATGGGTGTCGACCTGATGGTGTCGCCCGGGGTCGTCGATGTGGCATTGTCGCGTCTGGCGATGCGGCCGATGTCAGGTCTACCGCTGTTGCAGGTCGAGAAACCGCAATATCGGGGCGCCAAGTGTTTCCAGAAGCGAGCGTTCGACTTCTGCTTTGCCTTGGCCGCGCTCACGGCGACACTGCCCATCCTCGTCGTCGCGGCCACGGCCATCAAGCTCACCAGCCGAGGACCCGTCTTGTACGCTGCGGAGCGCATCGGCATCAACGGGAAGCCGTTCTCGATGCTGAAGTTCCGAAGCATGGTCGTGGATGCCGATCAACAGCTCGCGAGCCTCTCGACGATGAACGAGAGTGACGGCCTGCTGTTCAAGATTCGCGATGATCCTCGGGTCACCCCGGTCGGCCGTATCCTGCGCCGATTCAGCATCGACGAGCTGCCGCAGTTCATCAATGTGCTTCGGCAGGAGATGAGTGTCGTCGGCCCACGACCACCGTTGCGGCCCGAAGTCGAGTCCTACGACTGCGATGTGCTGCGCAGGCTCCTGGTCAAGCCCGGTATCACCGGGTTGTGGCAAGTCAGCGGACGCTCGGATCTGTCCTGGGACAGGTCTGTTCGCCTCGACCTCTCCTATGTCGACAACTGGTCGATGGTGGGTGATGTCCTGATCATCGCGAAGACTCTGCGAGCCGTCTTGGCTCGCACAGGTGCCTACTGAGGGGGTCGACGTGACGTTCGAGATCGTGAAACCCACACGTGTGTATGGAAAAGGAGAGTGACGGGAATGCGGACACTCGTCACCGGCGCAGCCGGCTTCATCGGTTCCACTCTGGTCGACCGGTTGCTCGACGAGGGGCACCAGGTCGTCGCTGTCGACAACCTCAGCACCGGCATCGCCGCCAACCTCGACCACGCCCGGAGCCGCTTCGGGTCGTCCGGGAGCCGGTTCACCTTTCGCCAGAGCGACATTCGCGCACCCGAGTTGATCGAGATCATGGCGGCGGCCAGGCCCGACGTGGTGTTTCACCTCGCAGCCCAGGTCGACCTCCGCGCCTCGGTCGCCGACCCTCTGCACGACGCCGGCTGCAATGTGCTCGGGACGATCGGTGTGCTGGAAGCCTGCCGGCATGCCGGTGTCGAACGAATCGTCTACGCCGCATCAGGCGGATCCCGCTATGGGGCACCGACCGCTCTTCCGGTGAGCGAATCCACGCCTGTCGATCCTCAGTCTCCTTATGCCGCTTCGAAATTCGCCGGTGAAGTCTATCTGGGTTGCTATGCCCAGCTGTACGGTATGTCGGCGATCCGGCTGGCCCTGGCCAACGTCTACGGACCTCGACAGAACCCGCACGGTGAGGCCGGGGTGATCGCCGTCTTCGGCAGCAGGATGCTCGAGGGTCGACCGGTCACCGTGTTCGGGGACGGGACAGCCACCCGGGACTATGTCTACGTCGACGATGTTGTCGAGGCGTTCGTCCGCGCCGGCCGGGCACCATCGACGACTCAGGGAATCTTCAATATCGGGACCGGGCGGCAGACGACCACCAACGACGTGTATCGCCTGATCTCCTCGGCACTGGGTGCGACGGCACAACCCTGTTACGCACCGGCCCCGGCGGCAGAAGTGCAGGCCATCGCGCTCGACGTACGCAGGGCCGAGGAGGAACTCGACTGGGTACCGGTCGTCGCCGTCGAGGAGGGGATTCGCCGCACCCTCCAGTGGCTGGGTGCCGGTTCGAAGCCCGAGCTGGTCGAGGCGTAGAGATGGGGGAGGGCCGGCACCGATGACGAACACGGCTGCGCGACGTGCACTGTGGGTCTCCACCAGTACCGCGACCCGAGGCGGTATCGCCTCCTATGTACGGGCCATGCAACAGACACCGTTGTGGAGTGAGTGGGAGGTCCGCCACGTCGTCACCCACCGCGATGGCTCGACCACGCAGAAGATCGCGACGTTCGCGCTCGGGATGGTGCGGTTCGTCATCGAACTGATCCGGTTCCGGCCGAACGTGATCCACCTGCATTCCAGCGCCCGCGGCAGCTTCATCCGGAAAGCCCTCCTGCTGTGGATCAGCCGGCCGGCCCGGGTACCCGTCGTCCTGCACATGCACGGTTCGGCTTTCCAAGCGGATTGTGAGCAGGCGCCGCGGCTCATCCGGGCGGCGATCGGGGCGACCCTGCGCCGGGCCGACGCCTTCGTCACGCTCGGCGACCTGTGGGCAGCCCGGATGCGGGTGACCGCTCCGTCCGCGCGGATAGTCGCGATTCCCAACGCCGTGCGTCTGGCGGACCGCAACGACCAGCCGCCGCCGGGTGCGCCCGTCAACGTGGTCTTCCTGGGCCGCATCGGCGATCACAAGGGGACGTTCAGACTGCTCGATGCCTGGGCCAAGCTGGTGTGTGAGCCGGGGTTCAGCACGCCGCGCGGATACCTGGCGACCTTGACGATCGCCGGGGACGGCGAGGTGGAGAAGGCTCGTCGGTACAGCCGCGAGCTCTGCCTGGAAGACACCGTCGACGTGCACGACTGGCTGTCGGAGCAGCAGACCGGTGAGCTGCTCGACCGCGCTCAGGTGTTGGTGCTGCCATCACGAAACGAGGGCCAACCGATGGCGGTGCTGGAGGCGATGGCCCGCGGTGTGTGCGTCGTGGCCACCGACGTCGGTGGACTACCGGAAATGATCGGCGGGGAATGCGGTCTGCTCATCCCGCCGGAGGACACCGAGGCGATCGCCATGGCACTGCGCACGGTCGTCTACGACCATGACCTGCGTGCCCGATATGGGGTGGCCGCCCATGCCAGGGTCCGGGATCACTTCGACACCATCCGCGTCGCGAGTCGGATTGACGCGCTCTACCGGCAGGTGTGCCGATGAGCGGAGGACCGATCCGGGCACTGTTCGTCGTTCCACTGTTGGGAGCGGGCGGCGCTGAACGGCATCTGACCACGGTGCTGCCGCGGATGGATCCGGCGCGGTTCACACCGTCGGTGGTCTGCATCGGTGGCGAGGGCGATCTCTTCGCCGATCTGGGCACCGCCGGCATCGCGGCGACGGCACTGCACCTGCGAAAGTGGCAAGCCGCTCGTGCACTGCGCGAGCTGATCTCGATCATCCGGCGGGACCGGCCCGACCTCGTGGTGGTGTCGGGTTACAACGCAGAGACTCTCGGTCGCATCGCCGCCCGCATCGCCGGGGTCCGGCACACGATCATGTGGGTGCACAACGCGAGTGAGATCACCCCTCGCGGAGTTCTTCATCGCGCCGTGGACCGTGGCCTGATCCGCTGGACGAGCGGCTATTTCGGTGTCGCCGAGGTGCAGCGAGAATTTCTGGTCCAGGAGCGCGGATACCCCGCGGGAAAGATCCGCACCATCCACAACGGCGTGGATCCGGAGCTGTTCGACACCGCCACCGACCGCAGCGTCCTCACCGAATTCGGGGTGGATCAGGGCGATCCGGTGGTGGGCATCCTCGGTTCGTTGCGGCCGGAGAAGGACCACGAGACGTTCCTGCGGGCCGCGCGCATCGTGATCGACGAGGTGCCTCGGGCGAGGTTCCTGGTGGTCGGCGACGGCGTGTGCCGTTCCCGACTCGAAACATTGTGCAGTGCACTGCGGATCGCGTCGAACGTGCATTTCGTCGGTGCCCGTGCCGATGTGGGCCGAATGCTGTGCGCGATGGACGTCTTCGCGCTGACCTCCACCACCGAGTGTCTCCCGATGGCCCTACTGGAGGCCATGGCATGTGCCCGTCCGGCGGTCTGTACCGCCGTCGGCGGAGTCGTCGAGGTGGTCGAGGACGGAACCACGGGATTTCTGGTACCGAAACAAGACCCAGCGCAGCTGGCGGCCAAGATCGTCGGCCTGCTGTCGGACCCGCACCGGGCGCGCCGCATGGGGAGGGCGGGGCGTCGCCGCGTTGAGACCGAATTCGGTTTGGACCGCAGCGTCGAAGCGGCCCAACGGGAGATCGAGGATCTGCTCAACGCCGAGTACACACAAGTAGGGGGAGTCCACGCATGAAGAAGCGACACATCCTGATCCTCGTCGAGAACCTATCGGTGCCCTTCGACAGGCGCGTCTGGCAGGAAGCCCGGGCCCTGACGCGGGCGGGGTTCAAAGTCACCGTCATCTGTCCCAAAGGGGCCAACCAGGACACCGAGCCGGAGGAGACGATCGAGGGCGTCCGTATTCTGCGCTACCCGCTGCGGGCGGCGACCGGTGGCCCCGCGGGGTATCTGCGCGAGTACCTCCTCGCCCTGTGGCACACCTTGCGGCTGGCGATCAAAGTCCGCCGGACTGCGCGTATCGACATCGTTCACGCGTGCAACCCGCCGGATCTGCTGTTCCTGATCGCCGTGGCTCTGCGCCCCGGCGGCGCGCGCTTCGTCTTCGACCAGCACGACTTGGTGCCGGAACTGTTCCTCTCGCGTTTCCCGAACGGTGGACGGCTGCTCTACCGGTTGACCCGCTACGTCGAGCGGATGACCTATGCCGCAGCGGATGCCGTCATCTCGACCAACGAAAGCTATCGGCGGGTGGCGATCGAGCGCGGTGGCATGTCACCGGACCGGGTCACGGTGGTGCGCAGCGCACCGGATCTGAACCGTTTCAACCTCCGGCCCCCGGACACCAGCCTGCGCAGGGACAAGCGCCATCTGCTGGCGTACCTGGGCGTGATGGGACCTCAGGACGGTGTCGACTATGCGCTTCGTGCCGTGCAGCGGCTGCGCGACGAGATCGGGCGCGACGACTTCCGCTGTATCTTCATGGGCGCCGGCGATGTGTACGGTGACATGGTCTCGCTGAGTGCAGAACTCGGCGTCGACGATATCGTCGAGTTTCCCGGCCGGGTGCCCGATGCCTATGTCGAGCGCTGCCTTTCCACCGCCGATGTGTGTCTGTCGCCGGATCCGTTGAATCCTCTCAACGATGTGTCGACGATGAACAAGGTGCTCGAATACATGGCGATGGGGCGCCCCATCGTCTCCTTCGACCTCGCCGAGGCGCGGGTATCTGCCGGTGACGCAGCGGTATACGTGCCGGGTAACGATGAACTGTCCTTTGCCCGAGCAGTCGATGCACTGTTGCGCAATCCCGAGCAGTGTCGACAGATGGGGGAGTTGGGGCGCCGCAGGGTCGAAGAGGAGCTGTCCTGGGAGGTATCGAGTCGGGCGCTGGTCCGGTTCTACGCCGAGCTGTTGGGTGTCCAGCAGCCCAGCGAAGAGCGCGCCATCGTCGATCTGCGGCCCGCCGTGACGCAGATTCCGCTTCACCGGAACAGGATTCCCGTACAACGGGTCGGTGCGCGGGTGCCCGTACTGCGCGCCGGAGCGGCGTTGGAGGAATCGACAGGTGTCTAAGCTCACCTGGTATGCCGGCCGCGCGACGGCGATGTCGCCCCGCGAGGTGCTCTGGCGCGCCCGGCGCGTGGTCGACACCCTGACCAACCGGGATGGATTGCGTGAGTGCGCCGACTCCAGGATGCTGACAAATTTCGACTCCGACTGGACCGCGTTGCTGCAGGATTTCCGCGACGGTATCGGCAGGCCGGTTCTTCTCGATCAGGAGCGGGCCGGCGAGGTGCAGAGCCAACACCTCGCGCAGGTCGGCCGGCTCCTGGTCGAGGCCGACCGTGCACTTGCCGGCGATCGCACCTATTTCGGTTATCGCACGGTCAATGTCGGGCGGGCCGTCGATTGGAACCATGACCCGATAGCCGATTATCACTGGCCGGCTGTCGCAGGCAGCAGGATCGACCACCGGGTCGGCCGGCGCGACCCGAAATGGATCTGGGAACTCAACCGCCTACAGCACCTTCCGCTGTTGGCGCAGGCATGGCTCTACACCGACGAATTGCGCTACAGCGAAGCGGCCTTCGCACACCTCGACTCGTGGCTGGACCAGAACCCGGTCGGCTCCGGCATCGCCTGGCGGGGCGCGTTCGAAGTCGGCGTTCGGGCGATCTCGGTGGCGCTCGCCGTACAGGGACTCCGCAACGCACCGGCAATGACGACATCGAGATACCGCCGTATCGTCCGGATGCTCGATGCCAGTGCACGTCACTGTTGGCATGCGCGCTCGCGGTTCAGTTCGGCCAACAACCATGTGGTCGGTGAACTGGCCGGATTGCTGACCGTGCATCTGCTCTTCCCCGAACTGTCCGCTCCCGCAGCGTTGTACGGGCGTGCGATGGACACCCTCACCGAGGAAGCGGACCGACTGATCCTGCCCGACGGCGCCGGCGCCGAGCAGTCGGTCGCCTATCAGATCTTCACCGCGGAATTGCTGGCCGTGGTCGTGGCACTGCTGCAGCTCAGTGGTGAAAGGGTGCCGGTCCGGTTGACCGAGGCGCTCGACCGCGGTGCGGCATACTTGGTATCCCTGGTCGGTACCGAAGATCCGGATCCCCGGTATGGTGATGATGACGACAGTTTCGCGGTGCGGCTGGGTGCCGAACACAAACGCACGGTCCGCGAGCATCTCGGGATCATCGGGGCGGTCACCGCAAATGCGACCGCTGCCAGATACGGACACCGCACCCTCACCTCCGCCTGGTTCGGCAACGCGTTGTGCACGTCCACCGGCCGGCCGGGTGCGGGCGGCGACGATCCGAAGCCCAGCGCCTATGCGCCGAACGGGGGGCTGGTGGTGTTGCGGCATGGCCGCCGGCGACTCACGATGGATGTGGGCCCGCTGGGCTATCCGGCGACGGCGGCGCACGGGCACGCCGACGCACTCGGCGTCACGCTCAGCGTCGAGGGACGCGAGTTGGTCACCGATCCCGGGACGGCCAGCTTCTACGGGGACCCTGCCGTGCGCGACATGCACCGCGGTACCCGCACCCACCCGACGGTGTGCATCGACAACGTCGACCAATCGTTGATCGGCGGACCGTTCTATTGGCGGAGCCGGGCCCACACGACCGTGCACTCGGTCGATCTGGACCGCGGCATCGTCGACGCCGAGCATGACGGATACCGCCGGCTCGACGATCCGGTGGTGCACCGGCGCTGGCTCATCGCACCGGCCGAGGATTCGGCGGTGATAGTCGTCGACCTGATCTGCGGGCGGTCCGATCATGACGTCGCGGTGTCGTGGCCGCTGCACCCCGATCTGGTTTCGACACCCACGCGAACGGGTCAGCGGATCACCCGTGACGGCACGCCGGTGCTCGAACTCTGTTACGCCGCAACGACGACGATCTGGCCGGAACAGGTACGGGCGGACGGCGCCTCGAATCTGGGGTGGTGGTCGGACCGGCTCGAGGCCAGAACACCGGCCTGGCTGGTCGGAGCCCGTTGCCGATCCGGCGCGCCGGTGGCGATCCTGTCGGTGCTTCATGTCGGCGACCCCGGGGTGACGGCCGCACCCCGCATAGTCCGAGAAGGTTCGGCACTCAAGGTCAGCTGGTACCAGCAGGACGGCCGGCGCGGATTGACGATCGACGCCGGCCGGCGAGGTGCTGTGTCCGGTGTGTCTCTGTCACCGTTGATGGGATTGGTGAGTAAACGATGAGCGATACGTTGTCGTATTCGGTCAGTGTGTTCGGGCTCGGCTATGTCGGGTGCATCAGCGCGGCCTGCCTGGCCTGGCTGGGCCATCGGGTGATCGGAGTGGATGTCAACCCGGACAAGACGGAGTCGCTCCGCCGGGGGGTGTCTCCGGTGGTCGAGGAACGAATAGGCGAGCTCATCGTCGAAGTCGTCGGCTCGGGAGATCTCAGTGTGAGCACTGATCCGGTTGCCGCAGTCGCGAGTACGGACCTCTCACTCGTCTGCGTCGGTACGCCCTCTGCCCACGGTGGGGGGTTGTCGACCGCGTACCTGGAACAGGTCACCGACGAGATCGGTGCGGCGCTGGCCGTGAAACAAGGGTGGCATGTCGTCGTCTACCGCAGCACCATGGTGTCGGGTACCTGCGAGAACATCCTCATCCCGCGGCTGGAATCGGCTTCGGGTAAGCGGGCGGGACGGGACTTCGGAGTGTGCGTGAATCCCGAGTTCCTGCGCGAGGGCACGAGCGTACGCGACTTTCTGGATCCGCCGAAAACCGTTGTGGGGTACTCCGATCCTCGGAGTTCGGAGATGGTCTTGAGTCTGTACGACGGGCTGCCGGGCCCGCGGTTCCAGGTCCCGATACCGGTGGCCGAGATGACGAAATACGTCGACAACAGCTTTCACGCCCTCAAGGTCGGCTTCGCCAACGAGATCGGCGCCATCTGTTCCTCCCTGGCGTTGGACTCGCATGCAGTGATGGATATCTTCCTGGCCGACACCAAACTGAACATCAGTACCGCGTATCTGCGACCGGGATTCGCGTTCGGCGGCTCCTGTCTGCCGAAGGATGTCCGCGCACTCACGCACGCCGCGCGGCGAAACGATCTCGATGTTCCGCTGCTGGCGAATCTGCTGGCATCCAACGAGAGTCACATGCGACGCGCCGTCGATCTGGTGCTCGCCAACGGTCGGCACAAGGTGGGGATCTTCGGATTGTCCTTCAAGCCGGGAACCGACGATCTTCGCGACAGTCCGATGGTCGAGCTCACCGAACGGCTGATAGGCAAAGGATTTCACGTCAAGATCTACGATGCAACCGTCATGCTGTCCCGGTTGACCGGAGCGAACCGCACGTATATCCGCCAGCAACTGCCCCACCTCGGCGAGCTGCTGACCGACGATGTCGACGCGGTGCTCGACCACGGCGAGGTGCTGATCATCGGGTCGCGGGAGCCCCGGGTCGTCGAGGCGATCGCACGGGCCGGGGCGGACCGGCTCATCATCGACCTGGTGCGGCTGCCCGACGCCGGGCAACTGCGGGGTGCGTCGAACTACCAGGGTATCGGCTGGTGACCGAGGTGCCGTCGGTGGCGCGCACCGTCCCGGACAGCAGCACGAGGCCGGGACTGAGGATCGTCATGGTAGGGCCGTATCCGCTCGAACCCGGGCTGGTGCGCGGCGGAATCGAATCGGTGACAAGCACACTCGTCCCGGCTCTGGCGGAGCGCGACGATGTGGACAGTGTGACGGTGCTGCGTTTCCACGATGGTGACGCACCGGCCGAATATCGGCGTGAGGGTCCCAAGGTCGAGGTCCACTGTGTGCGCGGGCAACGCCGATTGCGGGCGATCACCAGATCCTTCTTGGACGTGCGCAAGGCCCGCAGGCTGGTGGCGCAGGTGAACCCCGACGTGGTGCACGGACAGGAGATCGGACTGTACGGCGATATCGCACAGCGATGCCGCGCGGACGCCGTGATCACCGTGCACGGTGTGACGTTCACCGACACATCGCCGGACACCCTCGACGACGGCAGTCTGCAAGGCAGATTGCGGGACAGACTGATCCGCCGGTTGGAAAGGCGGGTGCTGGGCCGCGCCAAGGTCGCCATCTCCATCTCGAACTGGGACTCCCAGGTGCTGGATGCACCGATCCGGGGCACCCGCGTGAGCATTCCGAATCCCGCCGGAGCGGAGTTCTTCGCATTGGCGCCCCCGAAACCGACTCAGCCGCATCTGCTTTTCGCCGGTGTTTTCACACCCCGTAAGAACCCGGTCGGTCTGGTCAGTGCCTTCGCGCGCGTGCAGGTGTCCGTGCCGCAGGCTCGTCTCACACTCGTCGGCCCGCAGCCCGACCCGGCTTACGCGAAACTCGTCGAGGACCGGGTGCGCGACCTCGGTCTCGAAGACTGTGTCGACATCGTCGATCTGGTCGGCAACGAACGGATGCGGCGCGAGATCTCCACCGCCCGCGCGGTCGTGTTGTTCTCTCGCCAAGAGACCGCGCCGACGATCCTCGCGCAGGCGATGGCGGCGGGCAAACCGGTCGTGGCGAGCCGGGTCGGCGGGGTGCCGGAAATGGTGCAGGACGGGGAGACCGGATTTCTGGTCGACCCCGACGATGAGCTGACACTCGCCGATCGAATGGTGAAACTCCTTGCCGATCAAGAGCTGTCGCTCGAGATGGGCAGACGCGCACACGAGGTTGCGGTGCAACGGTACACCGCGGCTGCGGTCGCCGAGATGACCGTCGACGCCTACCGGAAAGCCATGGCATAGGAGCATGACGATGACCAGAACGAGGGATGTGGCGGCTCGGCTGCTGTGCGCGCTCGGAGTGCCGAGGTACGCGCGGTGGAAGCACTCGCGCCAACTGGCGATTCTGATGTTCCACGGGGTGCACGACGAGCCGTTGTGGCCGCCCTGCGACTGGGTGATCGACACCGCGGCGCTGCGGCGTCACCTGGGTTACGTTCGCCGGCACTTCCATGTCCTCCCGCTGGAGGAGGCGCTGGAGCGGCTGCGCGACGGGACGCTGCCCCACCGGGCAGCGGCGGTGACCTTCGACGACGGCACACGTAACCTGCTGACCAACGCCGCGCCGGTGTTGCGTGATCTCGAGTTGCCCGCGGCGGTGTTTCTGGCGACCGGGCCGATGGGGACGGCCGAATTGCTGTGGCCGGACCGGCTGTGGCACGCATTTGCGCAGACGGCCAGGACGGAGATCGACCTCACCGCGCAGGGGCTGGGCATTCGATCGCTGCGCACCGACGGTGACCGCACCCGGGCTCGTGAGGAGATCACCCAGCGTTTGAAAGAGGTGCCCGATGCCCAACGGCTGGTGGAGGTCGAGTCCCTGGTCGCCGCTCTGGGACAGGAATCCGATGCGCACGGCGGGCCGTTCCAGCTGCTGTCCTGGAACGAAGCGCGTGCGTTGGCCGCTGACGCGCCGGTCACTCTGTATCCGCATTCCGTAACCCACCCGATCCTGTCGCGATGCGATGACGACAAGGTGGATCAGGAGATCTCGGAATCATGCCGGGCGGTCGAGATCAACTCCGGCCGGGCGCCGACGATCTTCGCCTACCCCAACGGCAGGACGCAGGACTTCGACGACCGGTCGAGAACGGTGCTGCGCCGCAACGGTATCCAGTGGGCTTTGGCGACCACCGACGGATTCGCGGATGCCGATTCGGACCCGTTGGCGCTGCCCCGGATGGGGTTCGCGGCACATCAGTCGTTTGCGGTGTTCAAGCTCAAGGTCTCCGGCTTTGCGCCGCGACCGCGCCGGCGCAGTTCTGTCGGTGAGCGACCGGCGCAGAACAAGGTGAGCACCGATGTCGGCGTCTGACGGTCACGGGTCGGCACTGCGAATAGGCGCAGTGGTCGAGTCCGCAGTGGAACTGGGGCCGATCACCGTGGCGGATCTGCCGGAGGTGGCCCAGTTCCTGCATGATCGGCTCGACCCGCGGGTACCCGTGGAGAGCTGGTCCGCGCAGATCATCCCGACGTGGGCGGTCGACCAGCCCAACCACGGTTTCCTGCTCCGGTGCGGCACCGAGGTGGTCGGTGCTCATCTGGCCTTCTACTCCGACCGGTGGATCGACGGCAGAACAGAGCGGTTCTGCAATCTGGCGGCATGGTGTGTGGCGCAGCCGTACCGATCGCACGGTGTGCGACTGTTGCGCGCACTGCTGCGCCAGCAGGGGTATCACTTCACCGACCTGTCCCCGTCAATCGACGTACAGGCGCTGAACATCCGGCTCGGCTTCGTTGCGCTGGACACGTCCACGGTGGTCGTGCCCAACGTGCCGTGGCCCGTCCGCTCGGACGGCGTCCGGGTGTTGTCGCACTTCCAGGACATCAAGAAGAGCCTTTGCGCAGAGGATCTCTCGGTGTATCTCGACCATGCCGGAGCGGCTGCCGTGGAGCATGCCGTCATCGTGCGCGGAGCGCAGACCTGTCATGTGATGTTCCGGCGTGTTCGGCGGAAGAACCTGCCGTTGTTCGCGGCACTCGTTCATGTCAGCAACCAGAGGTTGTTCCGGGAAACCGGCCGCCACCTGTTCGGCCATCTCCTCCGGCACCATGGGCTACCGGCAACGCTCATCGAATCGCATGTCGTCGATGCGGGCTTCACCGGGTCGGTGGAGGTGTCGCCCAGAGCGAAGATGTACCGCAGCGACACCCTGCGGGCGGACCAAATCGACTATCTCTACAGCGAACTCACATGTATGCGGTGGTGACTGATGCGAACCAATGTGCACCATCTGATCGAAGACCGCGCCCGATCACACCCCGCGGCGCCGGCACTGACGGTCAAGAATCAGACCATCGGCTACGGCGAGTTGTGGACCTTGATCCGAGGTGCGGCGGCCGGATTGTCGTCCCTCGGTGTGACCGCCGAGCAACGGGTGGCCGTCTATCTCGACAAGCGGGTCGAGACCGTGGCTGCAGTGTTCGGAGCGTCCGCGGCGGGTTGCGTATTCGTACCGGTGAATCCGCTGCTGCGATCCGCACAAGTGCGGCACATCCTGGTCGACTGCGCTGTCACGGTGCTGGTGACCTCACCGGAGCGGTGGGCGCTGCTTCGGGGCGACCTGAAGACATGCCCAGACCTGGAGCACGTCGTGGTGGTCGGTGCGCTGCCGGACGACCCGCCGAGCTGCCGGTATGCGGTGCACTCCTGGGCAGGCCTGTGCGCACCGGCGCGGGGCGGCCTGCCGCGCACCGCGGCGATCGATCTCGACATGGCCGCGATCTTCTACACGTCGGGAAGCACCGGAAGGCCGAAAGGCGTGGTGCTGAGTCATCGCAACCTGATCGTCGGTGCCGAGAGCGTCGCACAGTACCTGGGCAATTCGGCCGATGACGTCATTCTCGCCGTGTTGCCGTTGAGTTTCGACGCCGGTTTCAGCCAGTTGACGACCGCATTCAGTGCCGGTGCCCACGTCGTGTTGATGGACTACCTGCTCCCCGGCGATGTGCCGCGGTTGTGTGCGCAGCACGGCGTCACCGGGCTCACCTGCGTCCCGCCGCTGTGGGTGCAGATCGCCGAGCAGAAGTGGCCGCCGCACGCCATCCGCTCCCTGCGGTATTTCGCCAACACCGGCGGCCGGATGCCCAAGCCCACCCTGGACAAGCTGCGCGCGGTCTTCCCCGATGCGCGGCCGTACCTCATGTACGGCCTGACCGAGGCGTTCCGGTCGACGTACCTCGATCCAGCCGAACTGGATCGCCGGCCCGGCTCCATCGGTAAAGCCATCCCTGGTGCGCAGATATTGGTTGTGCGGCCGGATGGCTCGTTGTGCGACCCGGGCGAGGAAGGTGAGCTGGTGCACCGGGGCGCGCTCGTCGCACTCGGTTACTGGAACGACCCGGCGCGCTCCGCGGAGCGGTTCCGTCCGGTGCCACGACCGGAAATACCGTGGCGTGCAGCGGAACTGGCGGTCTGGTCGGGTGACAACGTGATCGCCGACGAGGACGGTTTCTTGTATTTCGTCGGGCGCCGGGACGAGATGATCAAGACGTCCGGCTATCGTGTGAGTCCGACCGAGATCGAAGATGTCGTGTATGAGACGGGCCGGGTCCGGGACGCCGTGGCCCTCGGTGTCGACGACGAGGACCTGGGCCAGCGGATCCAGCTGGTGGTGACCCCGGCGACGGCCGGCCGGTTCGATACGGATGCGCTGATCGGCGAATTGAGCAAGCGGGTTCCGCGATACATGGTGCCCTCGTCGGTCTCGGTGCTGGCGGAGATCCCGCGCTCACCCAACGGCAAGTTCGATCGCGCCCGACTGCGTGAGGAACTCGGACCGTGACCGAGCACCCGACCATCGCCACCTTCGGCACCGCTGACGGCCAGTTGACCCTCGGCGGAATGACGTTGCAGCGGTTGGCTACCCGAGTGGGAACCACGCCGTTCTTCGCCTATGACCGGGCCCTGCTCACTGCGCGGGTCGAGCGGCTGCGTGCGGCGTTACCGAAGGCGATCCACCTGAGCTACGCCGTCAAGGCCAACCCCATGCCCGCCGTCGTCCAACATCTAGCCGGCCTGGTGGACGCGATGGACGTGGCGTCGACGGGGGAGATGGCGACGGTCCTGGATACCGTCCTCCCGGCGGAACGGGTGAGCTTCGCCGGGCCCGGCAAGACCGAGGCCGAGATCGAGAAGGCGGTCGCCGCCGGCGTCACCATCGAGATGGAGTCGGCGACCGAAGTCGATCGGGTGGTGAAAATCGGTGAACGACTGGGCTTTCGCCCCAGGGTCGCATTGCGGGTCAATCCGGACTTCCGGGTCAAGGGATCGGGTATGCGCATGGGTGGCGGCCCGCAGCAGTTCGGTGTCGACGTGGAACAGGTACCGCACCTGCTGGCCCGCCTGGTCGCGGCCGATGTGGACTTCCTCGGCTTCCACGTCTTCGCCGGATCCCAGAACCTCGACGCGGCGATTCTGGGTGAAGCCCAGCGCCGCACCGTCGATCTCATCGTGGCGCTGGCCGAGCGGCTTCCCACGCCCATCCGCTACGTCAACCTCGGCGGCGGTTTCGGTATCCCGTACTTCGCCAAGGACATCCCCGTCGACCTGGACGCAATCGGAGCGAATCTGGCCGAACTGATGGCGACCCGGATCGCCGCGAACCTGCCGGAGGCAGCGGTCGTGGTCGAGCTCGGCCGCTATCTCGTCGGAGAATGCGGGATCTACGTGACCCGCGTGGTCGACCGCAAGCATTCACGTGGACGCGACTACCTGGTGGTGGACGGTGGGATGCACCACCAGTTGGCGGCGTCGGGCAATTTCGGTCAGGTGATCCGCAGGAACTACCCGATCGCCGTCGGTAACCGGATGGACGAGCCAACGGCGGGCACCGTCACCGTCGTCGGCTGCCTGTGTACCCCGTTGGACCTGCTCGGCGACGAGGTCGCGCTCCCACCTGCCGATATCGGCGACCTGATCGTGCTGTTCCAGGCCGGAGCATATGGCCTGACCGCAAGCCCGACAGCGTTTCTCGGCCATCCGCATCCGGCCGAGGTGCTCGTCTAGCCACCACAGAGCGATGAAAAGGAGAACAGGATGGAGTACAGCTCGGCGACCCTCGACAGTGTCACCGCGGTCATCGTCAGCACACTGGGTATCCAGGACCGGGCCGACACGCTGACGGCCTCCACGCCGTTGTTCGGCGGTATGCCCGAACTCGATTCGATGGCCGTGGTCGCGTTGGCCGTTGCGCTGGAACGGGAGTTCGGGTTCGAGATCGACGACGAGGACTTCAGGGGCGAGGTGTTCGAGACGATCGGCACGCTCGCCGGCTTCGTCGAGGAACAGGCCCGAAACCCCGCGCAACTGCCCTCGGCGGGAGCGAGGTAGATCGTCGTGACAACCCTGGTGCTTGCCTCGACGCGGGTGGACACGCTGCACAGCGGCTACGACCTGCGGGTGGCACAGCTGTGCGCGCTGGTTCCCGACGAGCTGCACCTGGTGGTCGCACCGCATTACCCGCTGCCGGCCCGCACGCCCACGATGGACAACTCGGCATTGTTCGCCAGCGTGACCGAGTGTCCGCCGATCCTCACCGGGGCGCAGGCTCTGCGCAGGCACCTGCGGCTGGACAATCATCACTACCTACGCATGAGCAGGCCGCGCGAGGCTGCCGCTACGCGCCGCCTGCTGTCGGCCGTGGTGGCCGAACGCGACGTCCGCCGGGTCATCGTATTCGGCGAGAGCCTCGTCGAGCTGGTGCGCGATATTCCGTCCTGCTCGATGGTGCTCGACGTCTGTGACAGCACAGCGCTGACGCAGAGTCGTGCCTTCGCGCACGCGGGTGGCTTTCGTGGTGGCCGCAACTGGCGCGACGCTCTCGACCTGTACCGGGCCCGTCGTACCGAAGCCCGACTGCCCGCGCTGTTCGACGCGGTGACCACGGTGGGTGACATGGACACCGCCGAGATCGTCAAGCGCAGCGGTACCGCAGCCAACGTGATCACGGTGCCCAACGGTGTCGACGACGCCTTCCTGGCACCCATGCCCCCACCTGCGCAGCGGCAGGGGGTGGTGTTCTGGGGCAACCTCGATTTCGAGCCGAACGCGCACGCGCTGAGCTACTTCTTCGAAGAAGTGTGGTTTCCCGCGCTGCGGGCCGCCGGGGTGGAGGTGGCGGTGATGGGCCGAAACGCACCGGCGTGGCTGGCGGCGCTGGCCGAGCGGGAGCCACTGGTCCGGGTGCCGGGTTTCGTGGCCGATCTGCGCGCGGAGGCGTCCCGGTATCCGGTGATGGTCAATCCGATGCAGACCGGGAGTGGGCTCAAGAACAAGGTGCTGGAGGCATTCGGCCTGGGGATCGCGGTCGTGTCGACGGCACGTGGCGTCGAAGCGCTGCCTGGCGTGCGCCACCGCGAGCACCTGGTCGTCGCGGACAGCGGTGCCGAGTTCGTGACCGCGGTGCTGGGTCTGCTCGACGACCCGGCCCGACGGCTGAGGTTGCGGGCGAATGCCAACGCACTACTGCACGAGCACTATCCCTGGCACGTCACCGGTCGTCCGTGGCAGGCCCTGTTCAGGGAGACGGAGGCCAGCGCGAAAGCCATTGCCGGACAGGGGGAAAGTGCCTAGCCCGGCCGGCGCGGACACCGGCGCTCCCGTGACCGGCGTGCCGGGCTCATCGGTGGGCCCACTGTCGGGCACACTGCGTCGCGGAGCCGCCATCGCGACCGGGATGCTGGTCTTCACCCAGTTGGTGTCGTTGCTGCAGACCCTGGTGCTGGCGCGACTGCTCTCACCGGCCGAGGTCGGGTGGTTCGCCGCCGGCACGGTGCTGTCAGGCTTCCTCACCACATTCGCCGAGGCCGGTATGTCCAACGCGCTGGTGCAGCGCGAAGGCCGGATCGCCGATGTCGCCACCACCGTCTTCTGGGCGACGCTGCTCGCCAGCGTGGGTTGGGCGGCGGTGGCCTTGGCGAGTGCCCCTCTGATCGCGTGGATCTTCTCCAGTGACATCGTGGGGGCGATCGCCGCGGTGTCGGCGGGAACGATCGTCCTGCACGCACTCACCTACGTGCCGGACGCGCTCATGCAGCGCCGCTTCGACTTCCGGGAACGGCTGATCGTCCGTCCCGTCGTGGCGCTGACCTTCGCCGGCACGTCGATCATTCTGTGCGTCAACGGTTTCGGGGTGTGGGGGCTGGTCATCGGAACCTACTGCTCGACGGCGGCGTGGCTGGTCACGGCGTGGACGCTGGCCGGCTGGCGCCCAGGTGCGGACGGCGGTAAGCCGTCGTTCGCGCTGTGGCGGGAACTGGCCAGGTTCTCCCTGCCCCTGGTGGTCTGGACCGTCGTCAATCGGGCCCGGGACGTGTTGGAGACGGCGGTGGTCGGCGGTGCGCTGAGCGCCACCGCGCTCGGGTACTACCGCTACGGCCGGCGACTCGGATCGCTGCCCGAGACGGCGGTCATCGACGCCGGCTCATATGTGTTGTTCCCGGCCTTCTCCCGGTTGGCCGGAGATCCCGAGCGATTCCGGTCGGCGTTCCTGCGTGCCCTCGGACTGCTGTGGGGTCTGATGGTCCCGGTGGCGGGTTTCGTGATCGCCGCGGGTGAACCGGGGGTGACGGTGCTGCTCGGCGAGAAGTGGCGAGGGGCGGGCGTGATGCTGGTGGCTCTCGCGGGAATCGGGCCGGGGGTGGCGCTGATGGCCGTCGGAATGGAGTCGATCAAGGGGGCGGGCCGGACTCACCTGCTCAACTGGGTGACGCTGTTCACCAGCGTGCTGGGGATCTGCCTGCTGTTCGCGCTGTTGCCCCTCGGGCTGACGGGAGTCGGTCTGGCGCTGTCGTTGTCGTCCGTGGTCGCCGGCGTGCTCAGTCTGCTGCTCGCCCGGCCTCTGGCTGGGGTGACCTTCGGTGAGCTGGCCGCCCGACTGGGGCCGCCGGTCCTGGTGGCAGCGCCTGCGGCCATCGCGCTCGGCCTTCTCGAGCACCTGGTGAGCCACTCCGATCAACGCGGCTTCCTGGCGGGTGTGGCGATCCTGTTGGGCGAGGGTGTCGGGTACCTGGTGCTCTACGCGGCCGGTCTGGCGTTGTTCGCACCCGCGGCGTGGCGTGAACTGTCGGCCGTGGTGCGGCAGGTGCGTCATGCCGGGTGATCTGTGCGCACAGCCTGGGGGCGGAGGTGTACTCCAGTTGGGATGACAAAAGGTGGTGCCACTGAATGATATTCATCGAACGGATCCGTTCTGGTGTCCATTTATGGTGCCGGTATATGTTGAACAGCATTGGTGCTGTGCTTAATTCGTTCGTAGACAACGTCTTCGGGATTCATTGACACCTTCATGTACCAAGGCATAGCCTGAATAAACAAGCAATTCAAGCGATTCCGAGGGGTGATCGCACATGCGAGCTAGAAGAGAACTCGTTCATTCGCGCCCGGCGGGTCGCCGGGAGATCGCGGGGCTGCTCGTCTTCGGTGTCGGGGTGTCGACGTGGGCGCTGTTTCCTTCGACGGTCGAGTCCGGACTCGCGATCGGGCTCCCCGAGCGTTCGGCATCACCTGCGGCCGGTATCACCTCGATGCACGGGGTGGTCGTCGACGATACGTTCGATGCCTCGCGGACAGCCGAATTCAGGTTGATGAATGCCAGGATATCGTCGTGGCAGCCGGCCGCGGCCGAATTGGAGACGCAGCCCTATCCGAGTGCGGTGGTCGATGTCGGACCCCTTCCGGTGCGGGCGAAGCTGCAAGCCCTGCTGATGTTGTTGAGTTTCCACTCGGCCGACGCGGAACAAACCATGCTGGAGACGAAACTCCAAGCCCTGTTGGCGATGCCG
Organism: Mycolicibacterium sp. Y3; assembly: GCF_051188035.1. NCBI lineage: Bacteria > Bacillati > Actinomycetota > Actinomycetes > Mycobacteriales > Mycobacteriaceae > Mycobacterium > Mycolicibacterium sp. Y3. The sequence goes on from NZ_JAVQLT010000001.1 coordinate 1,065,047, forward strand.
GACTCCGTGCTGGAGCAGGTGATGGGCCACCCGGATCTGGCGGACCTGAACAGAATGCTCGACGGCGTGTTCGTGGGAACCTCTGATCTCTCCGACGTCACGACGGAGTTGGACAAGATCGTCGTGACCCCGGTGCCGGCGCCGTCCGGGAAGGTTGAGGTGATCGAAATCAATGGTGCCGCCGCATTCGTCGTACACACGCCCACCGCGCGGATGCGCACCCCGGATGCTTCTGATCCGCTAGCCCCCGAGGCCGCGCCGACGGCCGCTGCGGTGACGGTGGTGGTGCTCGCCCCGGTACCGCAGCCGCCGACGGTCCCGGTCATGTCAGCCTTCATGGCGACACCGGCGATCCAACCCCTCCCGGCGCCCGCGCCGCCGGATCCCATCACCCCCGCCACCCCCACCATATCCGCCATGACCATGGTGTTGCCGACCAGTGAAATGACGCCCTTACCGCAGGTTTCGGAGCAGGTGCCGGCACTCACGGCCGCGACGGTGGCCCCGGAGCCGCCGTCGGTCCCACCGACCAGCGCGACACAACCATCCCAGGACATCATGTCGACGGGCAACAAGTTCGAGCCGGGCGATACGGTGGCCGGCTCGTCGAGTGCCGGCGGTTCCGCAACCGAGCATGCCCAGCCGTCTGCCACGGCGACGCCCGAGCCGAGCACAACGCAGACCGGTGGGGTGACCAGCACCCAGGGACCGGCCGACCCGGTCGGCCAGTCGTCTACCGCGCAGGTGGGCAACGACGGCACCGGGGCCTCGGGGGAGACAAGTCCCTGACTCATCCATCGACTCACGGAGGCGTCATGCGTTTATTCGTTTCGTCCGTTGTCCTAGGGCTCACACTGTGGGCGGCGCCGGGTGCGCTCGCGGCCGGGGCGCTGTTCACCGGCAACTACGCAACCGGGGACTTCGCCCAATGGCCCACGGTGCAGGTGCGCGGTTACAACGGTGCCGGAAAGGACTACGTACCAGGGTATTCGGCGCGGATCGTCGACGATCCCACCAAGGGGAAAGTGGCTCGCTTCGAGGTCCGTCCCGGAGATGTGCCCCCGTTCGGCGGCGGCGAACGCGCCGAGGTGCAGGGCGATACCCCCGATGCCGGCGGCTCGGAAGGGCAGACCCGCTGGTATCGATTCTCGACCAAGTTCGACCAGACGTTCCCGATGAATCACGGCGACCTCGGCTGGGGGGTGACCAACCAGTGGCATCAAGACGGTAGTGCGGGCAGCCCGCCGATCAGTTGGACGGTGGACTCGCGCAACGGCTTCTGGTCGCTGACGATCGAGGATCAATCCGCGCCGGGCGTCTGGCTGGGCACCTTCTCGATTTTCGACACCCCGCTCGATGTCGGACAGTGGCATGACGTGACGATGCAGATAAATTGGTCGGCATCGGACGACAAAGGCTGGATCAGGTTATGGCACAACGGAATAAGGCAGACGTTCGTCAACGGTGCCGACACCTATTTAGTCCGCACGCTGATACCTGGTGACGCTGCCGTGTATTACAAGGAGGGGATGTATCGCAAGCCCACCACCTCCACCGATATCGTCTACCACACCGGCTTCCGGGCGGCCGACAGTGCAGACGGCCTGTAGCGGCGCGGCCCGGGCTGCCGCCCCGCCGCAGCTGGTACCGCGGCGCCGCCGGTGGCGCGGCACTGTCCGGACCCTCACCGCGCTGGCGTATCTGCCGGCGGCGATCGTCGTCGCCGGACTGCCGGTGTACGTGCACCCGCAGATCGACCGATTGCGCACCGCGGATGCGATTCTCGTGCTGGGCGGGTACGGGGCGCAGCGCTATGCCTACGGCCGCGAGCTCCAGGCACAAGGATGGGCACCGACCCTGGTGGTGTCCAGCCCGGATGATGCCGATCGCGACACGATTCACCGTTGCGGGGCCGCGATCGAGGGACCGAGGGTGTTGTGCTTCGATCCGGATCCGGGCACCACCAAGGGCGAAGGGCGGGAGCTGCGCCGGTTGGCAGCGCAATATGGTTGGCACACCGTCATCGTGGTGACCTTCCGCCCCCACATCTCGCGGGCCCGATTCATTCTCGAGCAGTGCTTCGGCGGTGACCTGGTGATGGTGGACAGCCCGGCGCGGATACCCTTGCCGAGGTGGGCATTCGAGTACGCCTACCAGAGCGCGGGATACGCCCGCGCGGTCCTGCAGCCTGGTTGTTGAGTAGGCGACGTGCGGGACAAGGTGTTCAGGCGGGTCGCCAGATCGACCGGATCGGAGCTCGCAGCGACATGGGCCGCGGATGCGTTCGAGACGCTGCTCTCCGCCGGATTCGCTGCCAAGAAGTTGATGCGGCGATCGTGGGACGACGGAGCCGTCCTCGATCCGGAGAGCTGCATTTCGACGGTCCGGCCTCGTGCGGTGCCGAGATGTCACCCTGAACTGGTATCGGGAACCGACGACCTGGATGCGTCGATCATCGTCCCCGCGTACAACGCTGAATCCCACGTGAAGGAATGCCTGGACTCCGCCATTGCCCAAGCCACGAACTATCGTTACGAGATCCTGGTGGTCGACGACGGCTCCGGTGACGGCACCCCCGCAATCTTGGATGGCTATCGGGATCACAAGGATCTCAATGTCATTCGCACTCTGAACGCAGGGGTGGCAACCGCCAGAAACCATGCCATCGCCGCGGCGCGGGGCCGGTACCTGGTGTTCCTCGACAGCGACGATCGACTCGCGACGAACAGTGTCGAGTTACTCCTGGGCGCGGCGGAACGCGAGCAGGCCGATATCGTCCAGGGTGGTTACGACGTCATCGACACCGCGGGAGGCGTGATCGAACGTGTTCGGTACGAAGCCTGCAGCCAACTGAGACTCGACGAACGTACGACGCGTATCTCGGGATACCCATGGGGTAAAGCGATCCGGAGAACTCTGTTCGAGAAGGTTCGATTTCCCGACGGCATGGACTTCGAGGACACGATCTTCGCGCTGGTGATCTTTCCGCTGTGCGGACGCTACGTGGCGCTGAGCGAGTCTGTGTACGACTATCGCGACAATCCTTGCGGAATCACGCGGAAAGTCGTGGGCCGGCAATCCGCGCTGGATGCGTATTGGCTCGTTCCCCTCCTCCTCGAACAACGTGAACGTCTCGCGATGCCGGTCGACGCGAACCTGTTCAACAAAGTGCAGAACCAGTTCGGACAACTGCTCTGGGCACGATTGTCGGGCCAGGATTCCCGAATCAAACAAGCCACGTTTCTTGCGGCATGTGCCGTCGTCAACGACTTGAGAAGTCGGGTCGAGATGACCGCAGAGACGCTGGAATACCCGAATCTCGATTTCATCTTCCGCGAGCACCGCTATGACTTGTGGTCATATGTGGGGAGATGCGGGCTGCAGTAGGACCCGGGTCACCGATCGAACGTGAGGCTCGCGGGATCGGCGCCGTCGAGAAACAGCCGTGCCCAGACATCGAGGGTGAGCACGCTCCACAGTTCTTTCCCGAAGTCGTAGTGACCGGACCGGTGCAGGGCGAGGGCGCGCCGGACCCGCTCCGGATCCACCAGTGGGTCCGGCCGCGCTTGCGGGCCGAAGGTCAATCGCTCCAGTGCGTCTCCGAGACTCCCTCGGAACCACGGTGCCACCGGGACAGCGAAGCCGATCTTCTTGCGGGACAGAAGTGTTGCAGGCAGCCGCCGGCGGGCGATCTCGCGGATGACGATCTTGGTACCTCTCGGTGTGGCCTTGAGAGAGGCCGGCAGCCGGGCCGCGTACTCGGCCAGCTGGTGATCGAGGAGCGGCATCCGGCCTTCGACCGATGCCGCCATCGTCATCTTGTCCCCGCGAATGAGCAGGTTGTCGGCCAGATAGGTGTGCATATCGAGCGCGAGCATCCGGTCCAAAGGGCCCAGCCCGGCGTCGATTTCGGACAATGCCGAGTCCAGTGGCCCCAAGTCCGCTGCGTACAGGCCGGCCGAGGGGTCGGCGCCGAACCAGGCCGGCCAGCGCTGCGCCGGCGCCGGAGTTGCCAGGGCCTGGATGGCCAATCTGGTCCGTCGAGGCAGCCGGTGCCAACGGGCCAGGCGGTGCAGCCGCCGCGCACCTATGGCTGCGCGTGCGGGTCGACCGGCCCGGTCCAGGAGCGCGTCGACCCGGTACTTCGGGTACCCACCGAACAACTCGTCACCGCCCTCCCCCGAGAGCACCACCGTGACGTGCTCGCGTGCCATCCGCGACAGCGCCATCAGGGGGATCTCCGAAGGCTCGGCGAGCGGTTCGTCACGGTGCCAGACCGCCGCAGGCAGGAGCCGGAGGAACTCATCGGGGCCGAGACGGGTCTCGTGATGAACGGTGTGGAAGGAATGCGCCGTGGCGCGGGCGGCCGCCAGTTCATCGGCGGCCCAGCTCTCGTCGAATCCGACGGAGAAGGTACGCACGGGCTCATTCGAGAGCTCCGACATGAACGACAGCACGGTGGACGAGTCGAGGCCGCCGGACAGGAAACAACCCAGGGGCACGTCACTCACGAGGCGCCGCTCGACGGCGGTGCGCATCAGGCCTTCGACCTCGTCGGCTGCTTGGACAACGGTGATCGCCGGCTTGGGCTCATAACGCAACTGCCACCAGCGCTCGATGGCGAATCCGTCATCGCCGACGACGAACTTGTGCCCCGGGGGGAGCTGGCGGACCGACCGAAAGAGAGTGCGGGGGGCCGGGACATAGCGCAGGGCCAGGTAGTCCTGCAAAGCGGCGTCGTCGACATCCGCCGAGACGCCCGCGGCCAGCAGCGCCTTGATTTCCGATCCGAATACCACCTCGCCCGCATCCCGTGAGTAGTAGAGCGGCTTCTTGCCGAAGCGATCCCGGGCGACCAGCAGCCGGCGGCGGTTCTCGTCCCAGAGTGCCAACGCGAACATGCCGACGAGGCGGTGCAGGACTTCGTCGCCCCATTGTTCGTAACCGTGCACGAGCACCTCGGTGTCGCAACGGGTGGCGAAATGATGTCCGTGGCGTTCCAGCTCGGCGCGCAGCTCGCGGAAGTTGTAGATCTCGCCGTTGAACACGACCGCAACCGAGCCGTCCTCGTTGAAGATGGGTTGGTCACCGCCGGCGAGGTCGATGACGGCCAGCCGGCGCATGCCGAGCACGAGTCCCGGCCGCTGCAGCCGGCCTTCGCCGTCGGGGCCGCGGTGCACGATCGCATCCAGCATCCGGTCCAGGCGCGCCGACGCCCGATCGGAGGTACTGCTGATGCCGCAGATGCCGCACATCACCGCACCGTTCCGGCATCACGTGACATCGCGAGCCCTGTTCTCCGGCAGTACCACCCGTGCCACTCCGGCGTGTGCGCTCGGCACCGTCAGCAGCACGGCACCTGGCGGCATCGCGTCGCCGCCGAATCCGACCAGGACGATCTTGTCCTTCGCCGGCGGCGGCGCGGAGGAGCCGCGCAACGCGCGCATGTACATGGCCAGATCCTCGTCGGTGGTGGGCGGCCGAAATGTCCGGTCGACGGAGTCGGAGGCGTCCTTCGGGTTGCGCACCGCACGAACGAACCGCGGTGTGTACCCGGAGTAGTCCGATGACGCCAGCCATCGGGCGATCTGCTCCATTTGGAACGTCTTCTCCTGCTCGGCGATCAAGGGCTGTGCGAGGTGTGTCACGACAGGTAGATCCACCCCGACACGCAGAAGCACCAGGAGTGCCGTGGCGACGGCAACAGCGGCGACCGCTGCCCTTCGGGCCGGCACACGAAGCCGTTCTTCCCACGCCGACTTGCCATAGGGAAGAATGGCCGTACAGATCATCAGGGCGAAGATCGCATAGGTGGGCGAGCCCGTCGCGGTCGGCGCGGGAAACAAGGTGGCGCAGCCCAATACGAGCGCCATCCACCATTTCCGCATCAGCAGTGTCTTGGTGAGGCAGACGGCGATCCAGAGCAGGAGCACAGGTAGGCCCGCATGGATGAACAACAATCCCGCGATGCCTGAACCGATGGCCACGATCCTGCGCGGTCTGACACCGACAGGCAGGCTCAACGATGTGACGATGGCAAGACACAGGGCGACCAGCGAGGCGATCAGGTTGATCTCGGCAAATCGGTACGAGGCGAGCAATCCGTCGAGCATCTCACCGGCGGTGAGGACGTTCTTGTTGGACTGGGTGGCGAGCAGTGCCACGAACAGCAGCACCGCCGCCGCGAGGCCGCCGGCGACCATGGCCCTGAGGCCCGCCAGGGTTCGCCATCGCTCGACCGCCATGCCGCCGACGCCGGCGAGATAGACCAGCAGCGAATAGGGATGGAACAAGGCGGCCACGAGTGTACAGAGGGTGAGGGCGACGAACCGGTTGCGGGAGAAGTCCCGGTCCAGCCAGAACAGCATCGCCGTCACGAACAGCAGTGGGCTGTAGAACACCCCGTGCAGGTGAAAGAGGTAGATGTACCCGGTGAAGAACACCCCGCCGGTGATCAATGCCGTGACCGCAAACAGCTTCCGTTCCCGCGAGGCCGTGAACAGGAGCACCCAGGCGGCCACGGCGACAACATAATTGAAGATCTCGACGGGGTAGATCGCGCCCGCGGACCGATAGCCGAGCCAGGCGAGCGCCTGGCCGAGGGGACGGTAGTTCGCCACGGGCTCGACGACGCTGGTGAGCGCGCGCACCATCCCGATCTCCTTGAGCTGTGCGACGATCGCAAAGGACTCGTTGTGGTTGGCGTAAGGAAAGCCGAGCAGGAACCAGAAGGAGAATCCGGCGAGCGTCAGTGTGGCGAAGACGGTCTCATCGCGGGTGGGCAGCCGAGACGGCATGAGTCACCGCCTTGTCCCGGATCGCCGCTTGCTCCCGCTTGTGCCGGTCGCACCACCCGACGGCGATTCCGACGAGCAGGAAGACTGCGGCGGTGGGGAAGTCGAGGAACCGGAGGTCCACGGTGGATCCGGTGCACAGCAGCGTCGCCAACGCGATGATCCCGATCACGGCGAGAGGTTTGCCGCAGATATCGCCGTCGGGCAGCGTTCGGTAGGCGTCCCACAACCGGTGGGCGATGAGCGCCAGCACGCCGATCCAGAGGGCCAGCCCGATCAGGCCCAGTTCGGCGAGGATGCCGAGTTCATTCATGTGTGAGGGCATTCCATAGCCGTTGCGCCACGGCACCTCTGGCGCCCATTGCTGGTGGTGGAAGGTATTGACCGCTCTGAACCGGTTGATTCCCCAGCCTTCGATGGGCTTTTGGCCGAAAGCCCACAGTGCGGTGCGGATCATGTTGAGCCGGTCCCACACCTCGCTTTGTGAGCCCACGCCGCCGGCCGCCCGGTCGGAGCTGATGAACACCGACCAGTTGAGTGCGACGACTGCGGCGATGAGTCCAAGCGCCGCGGTGAATCCGGAACGGTAGCCCTTGGCCAGCAGTGCACCGAGGACGAGCATGACCACGCCGCTGAGCCAGGCGGCCCTGGTGTGCGTCAGGTAGAGCCCGTATCCGCAAGCCACCGCCACCACGAGCAGCAGGCACCGGCGCCACATCGGCTCGCCGTGCCGGCCCATCAATGTGATCGCGATGGCGAAGCCCAAGATCAGGATCAAACCGTTGACCACTGGCTGATTGACGACACCCACCGCGCGGCCGACCCAGGTCTGATCGGCGGGCAGTGACCCGTCGACGATGGAACGGGGCCAGACCCAACTCGCCGGGCCGGTGAATTCGAGGATGCTCACCCAGGCCGAGTACGCCGCCAACGCCAGGACGGTCCACAGCGACAGCCGGACGGCCGCCGGCCGGTCGAAAGCGTAGCGACCCACGACGTACATGAGGAACGGGATCACCGTGCCGGTCATGATGAACCGGGCGGGCGGGTAGTCCAAGCCGTCCAGCGGTACCACCGTCGAGTACTCGTGTGGAGCGATCACCGAGTAGGCGTTCCACATCAGGTACAGCGCCATCGCCCATTCCACCGCGCCGACACCGCGCAACCTGGTGGGCGATACGTCCATCCACAACACGGTGGCGCCGATGACCAGAGCTATCAGTATCGCGAAGGTGTTGCCGGGAAGGTCGTCCGCGAGCGGCGAATGCAGAAACGTCGCCACCAGGAGCAGAAGTGCGGCGAGGATCGGGGCGGTCGTCCACGCCCTGTGCCGGCCGTCCCCGAGTCGGTATCCCGCCTGTCGAGGCGAACCGGTCATCAGAGGCGTCGATTCACGCGTGATCTTGTTCGGGCACCGACCACGAGTGTGGTCTGGTATCGGCGCTGTGCACCGGCGGGCGGTAATCGTGGGCCGGCCGCTGTCCCAACCCGATCAAGTCCGACGGGTCCAGGGCCACCGTGTGCGCGGAGATCTGGGTGGCGTCGATCAGCACCGCCCCGAGCACGGCCGCGTGTGCCCGTTCCAGTGCCTCGGCGGCCGCGCTGATATCACCGGCGCGCGACCCCGCAGCGACGACGAGAAGCGCGGCATCTGCTGCGGCACAGAGCAGTGACGCGTCACCGCCGTCCGATATCGCCGGGGCGGCGACGAGGACGATGTCGCCGTGCGAGCGGAGTTCGTCCAGGACGGCGAGGATTCTGTCGCGGGTCGCCAGCGGGTACCGATCGGCGAGATGCGCACCCGCGGCGAGGACTTTCAGCGAGGGGATGTCGCCGTCCTTCAAGAGATCGGGTATCCGGCGCGGGTCGGCGAGTGCCTCGTTGAAGCCGGCCTCACCGCCCGACTGCACCGGCTCGTTGTCCGCGTAGACCAGCACGGTTCGCTCGCCTCGTCGGGCCGACAGCTCGGCGAGCTCGGCGGCGATGTTCCGGGATCCCCAGGTGCCGTGGCCGGCGGTCAGTGCGATGACGGTCGGCTTGGGAAGATCTTCAAGGCTGATGAGATTGGTCAAGGTGCGCAACCGATCTCGGTGAACTCTGGCCGACTCACCGGACCGGGGGCCGGGCAGTTCCACCAACGGCTCGATCCCGGTCTTCTCCCGCAGCTCGTCCTCGCTGGTCACGCGAGACGACACTGCCGCCAGGCCCAACGCGGCGAGGATGCCGAGAACCAGACCCCCGATCGCGGCCCGGCCGAGGGCCGACACGATGTTGGGCGCGACCTCGGTGACGCCCGCCTCGGGCTGAAGGGCGGTCAGTTGGTCGGCCAGGTTGGCCCGGGCCGCGTCGATGCGTTCCTGCAGCGACGCGTAGTACGGGTTCGTCGCACCGTTGGGATCCACCCGGGGTATCTGCCCCAGCTGATGCTCCAGATCGGTGACGTTGTCCTGAATGCCCTCCTTCTGAACCGCGTTGATGTCATCGCTGAACGCCACTCCCATGGCCGTGGCCGCGCTCTGCGCGGTCGCAGGGTCGCTTGCGGTCGCTTCGATGGTCAGAATGGGACTCGATGCGACCGTCTGGGCATCGAAGGTGACATCGGCGGGTATGGACGTCCCGGCGCGCAACCGGGGGATCGTCGCCGGCTCCCGGAAGATGGTGAGGTAGCCCACCATCATCACCGCATCTTGTTCGGGGGTTCGCCCCGACAACACCAGCGTCGACTTCCCCACATAGGTGGTGGGTGTGGTCAACGCAGACAACGCCCCGCCGGCCAGGGCAAGCACGGTGACCGCGGCAACGACCCACCACCGCCTGCGAACCTGTTCGATGCGGCGCTTCCATGTGGAAATCATCTGCCCTCCCCCGATCAGACGTGCACGTCGAACCGTTCCGGTCGATACCGGTACCGGTCACCCTCGTGTTCGGGTGCAGTCGGGCGCGCAAGGGCATGATCCGCTGCGGCGTCAACGGCTCGTCGAAGCTCAGCCCTCTCGTCCACGCCCGTCCGCTCCCGTCCCCGTTGCGGGGCGGCGCCCGTCTCCGTACGCGAATCTGCGAGGCCGAAAGATCGCTGAAATTGGTTCCCCCGAACCTGAACGGAATGAACTCCAGCTCTTCGCGGCGTCGCATATCCCCTATCGAGGGCCCCCCTTGCGATCACTGCTGCGTCAATTTTAGGAGAGAGTGCCTGGTTTCGTCGCGAAATCGCACCGAATCATCCCTTCGGCGGACGCGGGCCGACCGGCAGCGCGCGCGGTAATGCCGAGTATTGGCGGTCCTGGCTCGATTATTTGCTGTTATCGGATACCTGCGACAGGTATGACGGGCTGCGAGGCTCAGCCCACGGGACGCGGCGGTCCGACCGTCGCTGGGGCGTGCAGCCGTTCAGGCGTCTCGCCCGACAAGTGTTCAGCCGCCTGCCCGGCGCACGGTAACCTCGAGACTGCTGTTCATATGCGCTCGAGGGGGGCCTTGGCATGGGCATACAGCCCGATATGAGCCCGTTCGGTTCGCAGACGGTCACCGGACCGGGCTGGCCGAACGTCGATGAGGACGCGCTCGGTGCCGCGGCCGCACAGTACGAGGCACTGGCGGCCAAGATCACCGGCACCGTGGTGCCTCAGCAATCAGGTCAGCTGATGAAGCTCGCCGACGTGTGGCAGGGCGGCTCGGCGGTCGCCGCGGCAGGCGAGGCCACCACGATCATCGGCGGTCATGAGTCCAACGGCGCCCAGGCCGCCGCCATCGCCGCGAAACTGCGCAGCATGGAGGCCGCCGTCGTAGCCACCAAGACGCTGGTCAACACGATGGCCGAAGAGACGAACGCGGAATGCATGGCACTGCAGTCCATGCCCTACAGCAACGCCCAGGAGCTGGTGCAGGCCCGGATCAAACTGGGGTTGTCACAGAACACCGCGACCGTGACCGCCAATGCCACCGAGCTGGCCAACACCATCGGGGCGCCGCCCAGTGTGCCGGCCTCGGGTCCGCCCGCGGTGGGCCCGCAGCAGTTGGCCGGTCAGGACCCACAGCAGGCGATGCAGATGCTCGGCCAGATGGGATCCATGCTCACCCAACTGCCGCAGCAGCTCGGCCAGGCGCTCGGGCAGGCCCCCCAGCAGCTGATGCAGCCATTGCAGCAGATGACGCAGCCGCTGCAGCAGCTCACCTCGATGCTCGGTAAGGGCGGCTCGCCCGGCGGTGCCGGGATGGGGCCCTCGCCGTTCTCGGCGTTCTCCAACCATCCACTGGCGGGCGGCTCCGGCGCGGGTGGCGGCGCGGGCATGGTGCGTGCAGCGGGGCTGCCGGGCGCCGGCGGTGGGTCGCCGCAGACCCCGTTGATGGCGAGCCTGGTCGGCAAGACGCTGCCCGTCTCGGTGGCGCCGGCCGAGGCCGCAGCCGGTGCAGTCGTCGGTGGCGTCGCGCCCGTCGCGGCTGGTGGCGGTGGCATGGGTGGCATGGGTGGCGGGATGATGGGCCACCGCGGAACCGAGGGTGGCGGCACCAAACAGGGTCTGGCGCTACCGCCATCCCTGGACTACGGGGAGGACGAGGTCGATGACGATGAATGGTGACCGCCGATGACGAGTCCGCTGGAGAAACCCGAAGGACTCACCTGGGATGCCGCGTCGGTCGAACTGCCGCCGATGCCGACGATCCCGCCCGGCGCCGACGCGATGAGCATGACCATCGCGTCGGTACTGCCCGCCCTGGAAGCATCCCTGACGGCCAATGTCACCGCGTTGTCGGCGAAAGAGAACCAGTTCTCCGGCAAGGTCGGCGCGGCGCAGTCGGCCTATCAGAACGCCGATGAGCAGGGTGGCCAGTCCGTCGGGCAGCTGGGCGGCATGCTCGGCCAGATGGGTCAGATGATGCAGGCGCCGATGCAGGCGGCCGGTGGCCTGGGCGGGCAGACCGGCAGCTTCGGCTCGATGATGCAGCAGGCCATGGGAAGTGCCGGCCAGGGCGGTGGCTCGGGGTCGGGTGCCGGGGGCGGCGCGGGCGGGCTGGGTTCGCTCGGGTCGCTCGGCTCTCAGCTGGCCGGACAGATACCCACGGACCAGGGCCGCCCGGACGACCGTCAGCAGCAGGACGAGCGCGAGCAGCAGCAGAACGAGCGCCAGACGCAGCAGGATCAGCGTCAGGCCGAACAGGACCAACGCGAACACCAGCAGGACCAGCGGCAGGCCGCTCAGGACGCGCGCGATGCGGCGGCGCCGCAGCACGGTGCGGCGGGCCCGGCGCCGGGCACGGCGGCGCCGGCTCCGGTCTCACCGCACGAACACGGCAGGCCTACCGCCGGAGACGACGCGGCCCGCCGCGTGTGATCAAGCGGGGATGAGTTCCACTCCGGACAGTACGACGGCGTTGTCCCGGCTGGGTGCGGTCAGCACACCGAGGAACTTGCCGTCCTGCTTCCAGATATTGGCCTGCAACGTCTCACCCGGGATGACGGTGCCGGCGAACCGGGCACCGTAGGAAGCCACCTGCGACACGTCGCTGTCGAGGAAGTGATCGACGATAGCCTTCGCGCCGATGCCGTAGGTGCACAGCCCGTGCAGGATCGGCCGATCGAACCCGGCGGCCTTGGCGAACGCCGGATCCGAATGCAGCGGATTGCGGTCACCGCACAACCGGTACAGCAGCGCCTGCTGCGGCAGCGTCGGCAGCGCGATCTCGGCGTCGGGGGGCCGGTCGGGCAGCTCCGCCGACGTCGACGGTCCACGCTCCCCGCCGAATCCGCCCTCGCCGCGGGCGAAGATGGAGCGCTTCGTGGTCCACAGCACCGCGCCGGATTCGTCGGTCACGGTCGACTCGCTGACGATGACGGCGGCCTTGCCCTTGTCCCAGATCTCGGTGAAGCGCTGCTTGGACCAGGCTTTACCGCTGGTGGGGATGGGACCCGGCACCGTGACACCCTCGCTGGCGTGCAACACCTTGGACAGCTCGATGTCGATCCCCGGGAACTGCACCGTCGGCGCCTCGGTCATATGAAAGCTGACCGCGACATTGCCGAAGGTGGGCAGCACCTGCGGGGTGTTGTCCGTCAGGTAGCGCAGCTCGCGCTCGTCCATCGGGTCCGCACCCGCACCGAGCCCCAGGTGGTACAGCTGGATATCGCTACTGGTCCAGGAGAATTCGATGGGCTCCAGGTCGGCGGCGAGCGCCTTTTCGACATCGATGGGCATTAACCAACCCTTCCTGACTCTGATGTCGCCGCCGGGGCGGCTCCGGCTACGGCGAGGGCGGCCAGGTATCCGAAGGTCATGGCGGGTCCGATGGTGCCACCCGGGCCGGGATAGGTGTGGCCCATCACCGGTGAGCTGGCATTACCTGCGGCGTAGAGCCCCTCGATGATCGAGCCGTCGTCGCGCAAGGCCCGGCCGTGCACATCGGTGCGGATGCCGCCCTTGGTGCCGAGGTCACCCGGCACCATCTTGGCCGCGTAGAACGGGCCGTTCTTGATCTCACCCAGGTTCGGATTGGGCTTGTTGGTCGGATCACCGTAGTAGCGGTCGTAGGCGCTCTCGCCGCGGTGGAAATCCTCATCCACACCGGTCCGGGCGAACCCGTTGAAGCGCTCGACGGTGGCGGCCAAGGCCTCGCCGGAAAGGCCGGTCTTCTCGGCCAGCTCGGCCAGCGTGTCGGCCTTGACGACCACGCCGGACTCCAACCACTTCTTCGGAATCCGTTGTCCCGGCTGCAGTCCCGCGAAGATGTAGCGGTCCCGGTACTGCTGGTCGAAGATCAGCCAGGCCGGCACGTTCTCGCCCGGGCCCGAACCCTGACCGTACTGACCGCCGTACATGTGATGGCAGGCCTCGACGTAGGGCATGGACTCGTTCATGAACCTCTGGGCCTTGAGGTTGACGATGATCGACCCGGGAGAGTTGCGTTCGGACAGGGCGAACCACGGCGCGTCGACCAGCGGGACCGTCGGGCCCCACCACGAGTCCTCCATGAGTTCCAATGCCGCACCGAGCTTCTCGGCGGCCAGAATGCCGTCGCCGGTATTGGCCTTGGCGCCGACCGTCCACTCGGTGGTGATGGGTGCGCGCTGGTACTTCACCCGCATCTGCTCGTTGTGCTCGAAGCCGCCGGAGCCCAGGATAACCCCTTTGCGCGCCCGAATTAGTTGTGGCTCAGCAGATTCCGGTGCGCCGTCGGCCCGCACGTAGATCCCGCGGACCACGCCGTCCTCGACGTAGAGATCGGTCAGCGCGGTGTTCAGCAACACCGGAACCCCGGCGTTGCGCAGGCCGATACGCAGCGGTGCGATGAGTGCGCGGCCCATGCCGACGAGGTTCTTACCGGTCGCGTTGGCCCAGACCGAACGCACGCCCACCTTGATGCTGCGCAGCACACCACGCGGGTGGCGCTTGAGCTGGTTGAGTCGGACGTAGTCCTGCTGCAGCACCACCATGTTCAGCGGCACCTTGCCGTACGGCGGCTCCAGGCCGGACTCGTCGGGCCCGAGCTTCTTGGCGTTGAACGGCTTGGGCTCCACCGACCGTCCAGTGGCCTTGCCGCCCGCGGTCTCCGGGTAGTAGTCGGAGTACCCCGGCACCCAGCACAGCTTCAGCGGGGAGTTCGCGAGGACGAACGACAGCATCTCCGGACCGCGGTCCAGGTAGGTGTCGATCTTCTCCGCGGGCACCACGTCGCCGATGATCGTGTGCAGGTACTTCCGGGCCGCGTCGGCGGTGTCTTTGACCCCATCACGCTTGAGGATCTCGTTGTTCGGGATCCACACGCCGCCGCCTGACCGCGCTGTGGAACCACCGTAGTGCGGAGCCTTCTCAACGACTACTGTCGAGAGGCCCTGGTGAGCAGCGGTAAGTGCGGCGACCATGCCGGCAGCCCCGCTGCCGACCACGACAACGTCGTACTCCTGTCCAGTCATGTAGAACACGTTATAGAATTGCAGCGCCTTTCGACAACAGGCCCGTAACTGTGCCGGTCGAGGGCTTGACGAGGTAATGAGGGGAATTCACCTAGATGCTGAGTGTGCAGGTACGCGATGAACTCGCGGCGGATCTCGCCCAGGCTGAGCGCAGCCGGATACCCACCACCCCGTTGACCGACCGTTACGCCGATATCGACGTCGTGGATGCCTATGAGATCCAGCTGATCAACATCCGGCAGCGGGTCGCCGAAGGCGCCCGGGTGATCGGGCACAAGGTGGGTCTTTCGTCGGAGGCCATGCAGAAGATGATGGGCGTGGATGAGCCCGATTACGGTCATCTGCTGGCTGATATGGAGGTCTTCGAGGACAGCCCGGTCAAGACGGCGAAGTATCTCTACCCGCGCGTCGAGGTCGAGGTGGGTTTCATCCTGGCCGACGACCTGCCGGGGGCCGGTTGCACCGAGGACGATGTGCTGGCCGCGACCGCGGCTTTCGCCCCGTCGATCGAGTTGATCGACACGCGTATCACCGACTGGAAGATCAAGCTATGTGACACCATCGCCGACAACGCGTCGTCGGCCGGTTGGGTGCTGGGGCCGGAACGGGTGTCGCCCAAGGATATTGACATCAAGAACATCAGCGCTGTGCTTAAACGCAACGGTGAGGTGGTGGCGGAGGGTCGCAGCGACGCGGTGCTGGGCAATCCCGTCACGTCGGTGGCCTGGCTGGCCCGCAAGGTCGACCAGTTCGGGGTGCGGTTGAAGGCCGGCGACATCGTGCTGCCGGGGGCGTGCATGCGTGCGATAGATGCACGTCCGGGTGACGATTTCGTAGCAGATTTCGTCGGACTAGGTTCAGTCCGACTGAGTTTCGAATAGGGGAGCTGTTCAGATGGCCGATAGGGCTTCAGGTAAGGCCTCAGTGGCGATTGTCGGGTCGGGCAATATCAGTACCGATCTGCTGTACAAGTTGTTGCGGTCGGACTGGCTGGAACCACGCTGGATGATCGGTATCGACCCGGAGTCCGAGGGCCTGGCCCGAGCCCGCAAGCTGGGCCTGCAGACCAGCCATGAGGGTGTGGATTGGCTTCTGGGGCAGAGCGAATTGCCGGATCTGGTGTTCGAGGCGACCAGTGCGTATGTGCATCGTGCTGCCGCGCCGCGGTATGAGGCGGCCGGGATCCGGGCGATCGATCTGACCCCGGCGGCGGTCGGGCCCGGGGTGATCCCACCGGCCAATCTGCGTGCGCATCTGGATGCGCCGAACGTGAACATGGTGACCTGCGGTGGCCAGGCGACCATCCCGATGGTCTACGCCGTCTCCCGTGTGGTGGAGGTGCCTTATGCCGAGATCGTGGCGTCGGTGTCCTCGGCGTCAGCCGGGCCGGGTACCCGGGCCAATATCGATGAGTTCACCAAGACCACCAGCGCCGGGGTGCGCGATATCGGTGGGGCCGCCAAGGGTAAGGCGATCATCATCTTGAACCCGGCCGAGCCGCCGATGATCATGCGCGACACCATTTTCTGCGCCATCCCCGAGGATGCCGACCATGATGCGATCACCGCGTCGATCAAGGAGGTCGTGGCGCAGGTGCAGACCTATGTGCCGGGTTACCGGTTGCTCAACGAACCGCAGTTCGACGAGCCGTCGGTGGTCAACGGCGGCAACCATGTGGTGACCGTGTTCGTGGAAGTGGAAGGTGCCGGGGACTATCTTCCGCCGTACGCTGGGAATCTGGACATCATGACCGCCGCGGCCACCAAGGTGGGCGAGGAAATAGCCAAGGAACGTGCTTCTGTTTCGGAAGGGGCGCAGGCATGAGCACCGCAGACATTTTCTTCAACCCGGTGTGGGATGTGCGGATGACCGACACGTCGCTGCGCGACGGGTCCCATCACAAACGTCACCAGTTCACCAAAGACGAAGTGCAGGCGATCGTCGCCGCTTTGGATGCGGCCGGGGTGCCGGTCATCGAGGTCACCCACGGTGACGGGCTGGGTGGGTCGAGTTTCAACTACGGTTTCTCGAAAACCCCTGAGCAGGAACTGATCAAGCTCGCCGCCGAGACCGCGACGAACGCCAAGATCGCCTTCCTGATGCTGCCCGGGGTGGGTACCAAGGAAGACATCAAGGAAGCCCAGAACAACGGCGGCTCGATCTGCCGGATCGCCACCCACTGCACCGAGGCCGATGTGTCGATCCAGCATTTCGGGCTGGCCCGTGAACTCGGGTTGGAGACGGTCGGGTTTTTGATGATGAGCCACACCATCGCCCCGGAGAAGCTGGCCGCCCAGGCCCGCATCATGGCCGATGCCGGCTGCCAGTGTGTCTACGTCGTGGATTCGGCCGGTGCGCTGGTGCTCGATCAGGTCGCCGACCGGGTCGCCGCGTTGGTCGCCGAGCTCGGCGACGACGCCCAGGTCGGATTTCACGGGCATGAGAACCTCGGGCTCGGGGTGGCCAACAGCATCGAGGCGGTGCGTGCCGGGGCCAAGCAGATCGACGGCTCGTGCCGCCGGTTCGGTGCCGGTGCCGGTAACGCGCCCGTCGAGGCGTTGATCGGGGTGTTCGACAAGATCGGCGTCAAGACCGGTATCGACTTCTTCGATATCGCCGACGCCGCCGAAGAGGTCGTCGCCCCCGCGATGCCCGCCGAATGCCTGCTCGACCGCAACGCCCTGATCATGGGGTACTCCGGGGTGTACTCCAGCTTCCTCAAACACGCCATCCGCCAGTCCGAACGCTACGGCGTGCCGGCCCACCAACTGCTGCACCGCGCCGGCCAACGCAAACTGATCGGCGGCCAAGAAGACCAACTCATCGACATCGCCCTGGAAATCAAGCGGGAGCAGGAAGCCGCTTCTGCCTGATCCCTATCCGCCCAATTGATCAAACGGGCGTGAAAGGTCGAGAAGAACCGGCCAAAACGTCGATCTGGGTAACTGTCAGGAGTCCCGGGCAAGATAGGGCCATGGCCACCACTGCGACAACGCGCCGCAGGGCGGGCTCGCTGGAGTTCCTGCTGGTCGGTCTCATCGTGCTGGCGCTGTCGGCGGGGACGGTCAGCGGCGTGTTATCCACCCACCCGCGGCTGGCCGCCGCCGCCACGATCTTCTGCGGGGTGTTCGTCCAGGCGCTGCCCTTCCTGGTGCTGGGCGTCATCGTCAGCGGGCTGGTCGCCGCCTTTGTGACCGCTGGGCGGCTGCAGCGTTGGCTGCCGCGGCGCCCGGTGCTCGCGGTGGCCGCCGCCGGGGTGGGGGGAGCTGCCCTGCCGGGCTGCGAATGCGGCTCGGTCCCGGTGGCGCGCCGGTTGTTCAGCCCCGAAACCGGCGGTGCCGCGCTGACGTTCATGCTCTCGGCGCCGGCCATCAACCCGGTGGTACTGGTCGCGACCGCGGTCGCGTTCCCCGGTCAGCCGCAGATGGTGGCGGCCCGTTGCGCCGCCTCGCTTCTCACGGCGGTGACCATGGGTTTGCTGTGGCAGCGCTGGGGCCGCGCCGCGTGGGTGACCCGCAGCCTGCCGACCCCGCACGATGATTCGGCCCCGCGTTGGGCGGTGTTCACCGGTGCTGCCCGGCACGACTTCCTGCAGTCCGCCGGGTACCTGGTGATCGGCGCGGCGGCGGTGGCCCTGCTGCGGGCGTTCGTGCCCGCATGGGTGTTCGAGCACGTGGCCGGAAATCTGGTGGTCGGGATCTTCGCGATGGCGGTCTTGGCGGTGGTGCTGGCCCTCTGTTCGGAAGCCGACGCCTTCGTCGCGGCCGGATTCACCATGCTGCCGTTGCTGCCCCGGTTGGTGTTCCTGGTGGTCGGCCCGGCCATCGACGTGAAGTTGTTCGCCATGCAGGTCGGGATGTTCGGCCGGGCGTTCGCGGTCCGGTTCGCGCCGCTCACCCTGCTGGTGGCCACCACCAGTGCCACCGTGGTCGGACTGCTGGTGCTGGGGACCGCGTCATGAGCCGGGTCGTGCAGAACACGCTGGTGCTGCTGATCGGGCTCAGTGCGGGATTGCTGGTGGTGAAAGGCACCTACCTCAACTTCGTCAAACCGGGTCTGCTGCCGTGGCTGATCGCGGCCGCGGTGCTGCTGGTGGTGCTGGGACTGGCCGGATTCCTCGCCGATGCGCGCCACGGTGCAGCCGAGCACCACCACCACGGCGGTACGGCCTGGCTGCTGCTGCTCCCGGTGGCGCTCACCGCATTCGTGGCGGTACCGGCCATGGGCGTGGTCGGTGCGACTCCGGAGTCGCCGGCCGCCGCGCAGCCGCACCTGCGGCCGTTCCCGCCGCTGCCCCCGGACGGCACCGTCTCCCTGCCCGAACTGCTGATGCGCGCGGCCGCCGACTCGACGAAGAGCCTGGACAACCGATCGATCAGCACCACCGGCTTCGTCATGGGCGATGACCTGGCCCGGGTGGTGATCATCTGCTGCGCCGCGGATGCGCAGCTTGCCCGGGTCCATCTGTCCGGCAACATCTCTGGTCATCCCGATGACACCTGGCTGCGCATCGAAGGGCGTGTCATCCCGGGGTCCTCGAATCCTTCCACCCATTTCATCCCGACCCTGGAGGTCACCCGTGCCACCCCGATCCCCAAGCCTGCCAACACCTACGCGTACTGACGCGCAGGCCATCCTGGAACAGCTCGCAGGCCAGGAGGCGGTACTGCGCGATGATCAATGGACGGCCATCGAAGCGTTGGTCGTCGGGCGCAGGCGTGCGCTGGTCGTGCAACGCACCGGCTGGGGCAAATCGGCGGTGTACTTCATCGCCGCCAAGCTGCTTCGGGCCGCCGGACGCGGGCCGACGGTCATCGTCTCGCCGCTGCTGGCACTGATGCGCAACCAGGTGGCGGCGGCGCAGCGAGCCGGGGTGGCCGCGGCGACGATCAACTCCAGCAATGTGACCGAATGGCAGGACGTGCATCGACGGGTCACCGCGGGTGAACTCGATGTGTTGCTGGTCAGCCCGGAGCGGTTGAACAATCCGGACTTCCGGGACGCCGTGCTGCCCGCGCTGGCCGCCGACGCGGGGTTGGTGGTGGTCGACGAAGCGCACTGCGTCTCGGACTGGGGCCACGATTTCCGCCCCGACTACCGCCGGATCCGGACACTGATCGCCGAATTGGGGTCCGATATACCCGTTCTGGCGACGACGGCAACAGCCAACGACCGAGTGGTCGACGATGTCGCCGCCCAGTTGGGCGTCGGGGGAGCGGACACCCTGGTGCTGCGCGGCGGACTGGACCGGGAGTCGCTGCGGTTGTCGGTGGTGCAGGCCGGGGGACCGGCTCAACGCGCGGCATGGGTTGCTGCGCAACTGGATTCGCTACCCGGGTCGGGGATCATCTACACGCTGACGGTGTCACAGGCCCACGATATCGCCGCGCTGCTGCGGGAACGCGGATTCCCGGTGGCGGCCTATACCGGCTCGACGGAGGCCGCCGAACGCGAGCAGTTGGAGGCCGACCTGCTGGCCAACCGGGTCAAGGCGCTGATCGCCACCTCGGCGCTGGGGATGGGTTTCGACAAACCCGATCTCGGGTTCGTCGTGCATCTGGGCGCGCCGTCCTCACCGATCGCCTACTACCAGCAGGTGGGCCGCGCCGGTCGTGCCACCGCCAGCGCAGAGGTGATCCTGCTGCCCGGTCGCGAGGACGCCGACGTGTGGCGGTATTTCTCCTCGGTGGCGTTCCCGTCGGAAGCGATGGTGCGCAACGTGATCGGCGCGCTCGAGCCGGACCGGGCGCTGTCCACCGCCGCGCTGGAACCGCTGGTCGACCTCAACCGGTCGCGGCTGGAGATGGTGCTCAAGGTGCTCGACGTCGACGGCGCGGTGCGCCGGGTCAAGGGCGGCTGGATCAGCACCGGCCAACCGTGGGGCTACGACGAACCGCGGTACCGAAAGCTGGCGGAGGCCCGGCAGCGCGAGCAGCAGGCCATGCTCGACTACCAGTCGACATCCGGGTGCCGGATGGCATTCCTGCGGGGTCAGCTCGATGACCCCGACCTGGCGGCCGATCATCGGTGCGAGCGCTGTGACAACTGTGTCGGCTCCCGTTACCCGAACGCGGTCGACGTGTCGGCGGCCGAATCGGCCCGCGAGCAGCTGATGCGCCCCGGGGTGGAGATCGCCCCGCGCCGCCAATGGCCCACCGGGCTGGCGTCCCTGGGTGTCGACCTGTCCGGCCGCATCGGGGACGGCCCGGAACCCGGCCGGGTGATCGGACGGCTCACCGACCTGGGCTGGGGCACCCGGCTGCGGCGACTGCTCGACGAGCCCGACGGTGAAGTCCCCGATGACCTGGTGCAGGCCGCCATAGCGGTGCTCAAGGCCTGGGACTGGAAGACCAGGCCCACCGCGGTGCTGGCGCTGGACTCGGCCACCAGGCCGCAGCTGATCCGCTCGACCGCGGCCCGGCTGGCCCAGCTGGGCAGGCTCACCGATCTCGGGGTGCTGCGGTACACACCCCAGCACCGGCCCGTCACCGCGGCGAACTCGGCCTACCGGGTGGCGGGACTGCGGGATGCGTGGGAGGTGCCGGTCCACGTGGATGCGGGACCGGTGCTGCTCGTCGACGATGTCACCGATACCGGGTGGACGCTGACCATGGCGGCACGCGTGGTGCGGGCGGCCGGTGCGTCAGCCGTTCTCCCGTTCGCGCTCGCCGCAGTGCGGTGAGAAGCCCAGCTGCGCCGCGACGGCCGGCACGTTGCTCAGATGAATGTCGTTGCGGCGGATCGGGTTCCATGCGGCACGGCGCATCGTGAAGGCAAGCATGGTGTCGGTCCGGTCACGGCGCTGTTCCTGCGAGGTGCCGGTCCGCACATAGGGCAGCGATTGCGTGACACCCAGCGATGCGGCGTTGTCGTGCCACGCGCGGGTGGTGGCTTCGCTGGCGCCGAAGCCCGCGAAGATCAGATGCAGGGCGGCCTGGCGCATCTCCCGCCCGAGGCCGCGGCCCTGATGTGCGCGGCCCAACCACGACCCCGTCGTCACCGATCGGCGGGCCGGGAACTGCTCGGCGTGCACCGTGCACACCCCGACGGGCCGCCCGCCGGCGAGCACGGCGAGTGGCAGGTCCCAGTGTTCGGGGGTCACCTCGGCGCGGCAGCGCCAGAAGTACTGCAGGCTGTTGCGTTCCAGCTGGGGCGACGGCACGTCGGTCCACGGCACCGAGAACGGCATGGTGGCAGGATCGTGAATCCCCTCGGCCGCCAGGCACGCGAGTTCGGTGGCCAGCTCGTCGGTGATGTAGCGCAGGCCCAGGGTCGGAGTGGTCACTTCCAAGTCCGCCAACGGCCAGATCGGGTCCGTCATGACTGCCATCGCAACACATCGCGCCGTGCGGACAGAAGTGAATTTCCGCCACGTGTGTAACAGCCGTGTTTGCCGAGGCGACGTGCTCTACAGGGCCGGGATGCCGGCCGATCCGCTGCAAAGGAGTACACACATGGCCCGTATCGCCACCTTCCGGCGCGCCACCTTCGGTCTCATCGCTGCCGGTGCCGCCGGCGCCATGCTGGGCATGCCGACCGCCTGGGCTGATCCGGAGGACTCGGACAGCACGCCCGCCCCGGCGACTCCGACGACGTCGGCGCCCGTAGCCGGCGACTGCAACGCGGCTGGTCTGGCCGACACCATCAGTTCGGTCACCAAGGAGCTGTCGGCGTACTTCGCCGCGCATCCCGACGTGAACGCGGCGCTCATCGACTTCACCCGGCAGCCGGCATTCGTGGCGGTCGGTCAGTTCGACGGCTACTTCAAGGATCATCCGCAAGAGGCCGATGAGCTGCGTGCCATCCAGGCGCCGCTGACCGCCTACAAGGACCGGTGCGGTCTGCAGGTGGCGCCGACCGATGCGCTGGCGGTGCTGGCCGAAGTTTAGGCCGGCGGTTGGCACGTGCAGGCCAGATTTGGCGCGTGCAGCCCTGCTCTGGGATTCGGCGGCGACCCCATACTCGGGTCTCAGCAGAACAGGAGAGCAGCCATGAAGATCAACGTCGATTACGCGCTGTGCGAAGGGCACGGTCAGTGCCTCTTGGCCGCGCCTGATGTCTTCGATCTCCCTGATGGGTCCGATCAGGTCGTCGTACTGGATGCGAATCCTCCTGAACGTGACCATGCGGCGGTCGTGCGTGCCGCGGCGATGTGTCCGGCGCAGGCATTGCAGGTCCTCGACTAGCTCTCAGCCGGCGGAGGTGTCGTCGAGCAGGCCGCACCGGCCGGCGAGTGCGGCCGCCGCAACCCGGTTGGCCACTCCGATCTTGCGTAGTAAGGCCGCCACCATTCGCTTGGCGGTGCGCTCGGAAACGACCATCCGGTCGGCGATATCGCCCGTTTCCATGCCCGTCGACAGCAGAACCCACAGTTTGATATCCGCGGGTGTCAACGAGGCGAGCAACTCGGTCGCAGGCCGGCGCGTTCCAGACAGCATCGCGTCGAGAACGTCTGGATCGAGTACCCGCAGACCGGCGGCGATGGTGGTCAGGGGCCCCACCAGAGCTTCGGGCCGCACCGTCTTGGACAGGAAACCGTCGGCGCCGGCACGCAGCGCCTCCTCGGCCAGTTGCGCGTCCCCGGTGCCGGACAAGGCCAGGATCCGGGTTCGGGGGTGACGGGATTTGATGTGTCTGATGGCCGCCACTCCGCCGAGCGGCGGCATGGTCAGATCCACGATGGCCAGGTCGGCGTCGCAGGACGTGACGAGTTCGGCGGCCTCCTCGACGTACGTCGTCCGGCCGCCGATCACGAACTCCTCGCCCCAATCGCGCGTCAGGAGCAGCTCCAGGCCCTCGGCGAACAGCTCGTGATCGTCGACGATCACGACGACACTGGGTCGCCGGCCGGGCGTTCGACTCATCCGCAGGATCGTAGTGACGGTGGTGCGGCGGTCGTTGGCGATTCCCCCGACGAGGGCTCGGTCGGTGTCTAGGGTCGGGCGCGTGGGCGGTTCGCAGCGGTTCCGGTCTCTGTTCATGCCCTCGACCGACGGATACGGGCTGGCCCGCGTGGTCGTCGCGGTCCGGTTGGCGGTGGTGTTGTCGGTCGCCGCGCTGGCCGTGATCGGACCGGCGTGGATGAGGCAGCACACCCTGGGAACCGCCGTCGTGCTGGGTGCCGCCCTGAGCTATGCCGGCGTGCTGATGGTCGTACCCCGCTACGAGGTCCGCCGCACCCGCTTCGGCTGGCTGGTATCGGCGCTCGATGCCACCTTCACCCTGACACTCATCGGTCTGACGGGTGGGGCAGCCAGTCCGGTCGTCTCGGTGCTGGCACTGCTGGTGATCGCGTCGGCGGCCCGGCTGACGTTCACCGGATGCTTGGTGCTGGCCGCGCTCGTCGGGGCCGGATACCTCGCTGTTGTGTTGATGCACGCGAACGACGCCCCAGTTCGGGCCGACGCTGCGCTGGCGCCCTGGGTCCTGGGGTTGTGGTGGGCGCTGTACGCAGTGTTCATCGCGGTGCTGAGCGGCGGCTTGGCGACGCTGCTCGAAGGGGAACACCAGTCGCGGGTGCGCGCTCTCGTCGAGGCCGAGGCCGAGCATGCCGCAGCCGAGGAGGAACGCGACCTGCGGGCCCGTCTGTTGCGTTCCTACGAGGCCCAGCAGGAGGGGCTGCAAGTCCTGCTGCACGAGTTCCGCACGCCGGTGTCCTCACTCGATGCACTGACCGCCACCACGGCGGCCACGCCCGCGGATCGCGAAGCCGCGATGCGGCTCGCCGGCCGGCATGCGCGCCACCTCTCCGACATGCTCGACGCCTTGGCGGATGTGAGCCTGAGCAGGCGACCCGCCTTCTCCACCGGTCGGGTCCGCAGCGTCGACCTGACCGACCTGATCACCGAGGCCGCGGACTCGGCCCGTATCGATCCGCTCCGGCTGCGGTTGTCGATCACCGGTGATGTGTCCGCGGTGCGGGTTGATGTGCAGGGGCTGCGCCGGGTATTGACGAACCTGCTGGAGAACGCGGCCCGGCACGGCCGCGGACTACCCATCGATGTGGACTGTGCGCTGCGCGCCGATGAGCTCAACATCTGCGTCCTGGATCGCGGACCCGGTGTGGCGGAAGAGGATATCGGTGAACTGACGGCCAAATTCGTCAGCCTCTCCGATCGTCGCGGCACCGCCGGGCTGGGGCTGTGGATCGTGCAGCAGATCATCGATGCGCTGGGCGGGACGCTGCGGTTTGCCGCGCGGGACGGCGGGGGGCTGACCGCCTCGTTCACGGTGCCGGTCGGATAGCGGCCCGCGCACGCGCAGACGTGGCCCGCACGGGCCGCGGGTTGGCCCGTACGTCGGGCCTTTTGCAGCGCTTCGTGGCCAAAACTGGCAAGGAGCCGCTGAGTGAGCTGGACCACACTCCCGCGGACGATCCCGAAAGGACATGCGATGACCGCCGTCTTTCCCGCCACCACGCATGGCGACATCGACCTGAGCGCCCGGGAGTTCTGGGCCAAGGCGCCTGCTGAGCGTGACAAGGCCTTTGCGGTGTTGCGCCGGGAGAACCCGGTGGCCTGGAGCCGGCCCGCCGAATCCGACCTGCTGCCGCCCGAGCAGAACCTCAGGGGTTTCTGGTCACTGACCAAACACGAGGACATCCGCTACGCCAGCCGGCATCCCGAGATCTTCTCCTCACAGCAGGGCATCACCATGGAGGACTTCCCTCAGGAGATCCTGCTGATGTCGCAGTCGTTCATCGCCATGGATGCTCCGCGGCACACCCAGTTGCGCGGCATCACGTTGGAAGCGTTCAAACCGCGCAACATGCGCCGGCTGCAGGGCTGGATCCAGGGCCATGCCCGTGACCTGATCTCCGAGATGTCCCATCTCGGAGAGGGCGATTTCGTCGAGCTGGTCTCGATCAAGCTGCCGGGGCGTATCTTCGGCAGCTTCTTCGGGCTTCCCGCGGGGGAGATCCACGAGAAGACCATCAACGCCGCACAGCGGACGCTGGGCTGGACCGACCCCGAGGTGCGGGGGGAGTGCACCGCGATCGAGCTGTTCGCCGGCGCCGTGATGGATCTGCACGAGACGGTGACGACGTTGCTTCCGGAGCGCCGGGCCAACCCCGGCGACGACTTGCTGTCGTGGATGGTGCAGGCCGAGTTCGACGGCGAGAAGATGACCGATGACGAACTGAAGGCGTTCTTCACGCTGCTGGCGGTAGCGGCCAACGACACCACCAGGCACGCCTCGGCACAGGCGATCTACGCGTTCTCGCAGTTTCCCGAGCAGCGTGACCTGCTGGTGTCCGACGTCGAGGGGCTGGTCGATTCCGCGGTCGAGGAAGCGTTGCGCTGGGCCTCCCCGCTGATCCACATGCGACGCACGGCAACCCAGGACGTCACGGTTCGTGGATCGGAGATCAAGGCCGGCGACAAGGTGGTGCTCTGGTACGCCTCCGCCAACCGCGACGAAGAGGTCTTCGACGATCCCTTCACCTTCGACATCCAACGTAAATCTAACCCGCACTTGGCCTTTGGCGGCGGTGGACCACACTTCTGTCTCGGCGCGGGACTGGCCCGAACCATGCTGCGTTCGCTGCTGACGGAGGTCTACACAAGGATCCCGGACATCTCGGCGCTTCAGCCACATTTCCAGGTCGCCAACTTCATCAACGGCATCAACAGCCTGCCCGCCACCTGGACCCCCGAAAGGAAGAATGCATGAAGACCAAAGCCGCTGTGCTGTGGGGACTGCACCGGAAGTGGGAGGTCACCGAACTCGAGCTCGACGGCCCAAAGGCGCAGGAGGTGCTCGTCAAGCTGACCGCCAGCGGCCTGTGCCACTCCGACGACCACTTGGTCACCGGCGATATGCCGATGAACCTGCCGGTGGTCGGCGGACACGAGGGTGCCGGTGTGGTGGTCGAGGTCGGACCGGGGGTCGCCGAGGTCGAGGTGGGCGACCACGTGGTGCTGAGCTTCATCCCGGCCTGCGGACGTTGCCGCGAGTGCGCGCGCGGCAGGAGCAACCTGTGCGTGTACGGCGCGGCCATCGTCGCCGGACCGCAGCTCGACGGAACCTTCCGCTTCCACGGACTCGGCCAGGACATCGGCCAAATGTGTGTACTCGGAACCTTTTCCGAGTACACCGTCGTCCCGGTCTCTTCGGTGGTCAAGGTGGACAAGGACATTCCGCTGGACAAGGCCGCCCTCGTCGGTTGCGGCGTCACCACCGGATACGGAGCCGCGGTCCGCACCGGTGGGGCGGGCGACGGTGACACCGTGGTCGTGATGGGCGTCGGCGGGCTCGGCATCAACGCGATACAAGGCGCGGCGATCGCCGGCGCCCGGCACGTGATCGCCCTCGACCCGGTCGCCTACAAGCGGGAACGGTCCATCGAATTCGGCGCCACCCACGCCGCCACGTCGGTGGCGGAGGCGCACGCGGTCATCTCCGATCTGACACGGGGGGCCATGGCCGACGTCTGCGTGGTGACCACCGACAGCGGTGAAGGTGCGTACGTGGCACAGGCGTTGAGCCTCGTCGGCAAGCGGGGTCGGGTGGTGATGACCGCGATTCCACACCCCACCGATACCCAGGTGGACATGTCGTTGTTCGACCTCACCCTGTATGAAAAGCAGGTCAGAGGATGCCTTTTCGGATCATCCAACCCGCGCATCGATATTCACCGGATGCTGGAGCTGTATCTGGCCGGCCGGCTCAAACTCGATGAGCTGATCACCCGCGAGTACAGCCTCGATGACATCAACCAGGGTTATGAGGACCTGCACAACGGGCTCAACCTGCGTGGCCTGATCAGGTTCTGACCAATCAGTGAGAGTGAGCAGTAGATGACGAACCTTCCGCACTACCGGATGTATGTCGACGGTGCCTGGCGTGACGCCGTGGAGTCGATCGAGGTCCGTTCCCCGGCAACCGGTGAACTGGTCGCCACCGTCGCCTACGGCGACCTGGGTGCCGTCGACGATGCGGTGGCGGCGGCCAAGGCCGCGCACGAGTCAGGGGTGTGGCGAACGACTCCGCCACGGGCGCGCGCCGACGTCCTCGATGCGATCGCCGACAACTTGGCCGCCCGCGCCGACGAACTCACCGCCCTTCAGGTCAGGGAGAACGGTGCCACCGTCCGTGCCGCGGGGGCGTTCCTGATCGGCTACGCGGTCGACCACCTGAGGTACTTCGCGTCGTTGGCCCGGTCGTATGCGTTCCAGGCCAGCGGACCGCTTTCCGAAGCGCCGACTCTGGCCGCGGGCCTGATCGTCAAGGATCCGGTGGGTGTGTGCGCGGGGATCATTCCGTGGAATTTCCCGCTGTTGCTGGCGGTCTGGAAGCTCGGTCCGGCACTGGCTGCCGGCAATACCGTCGTGCTCAAGCCCGACGATCAGACCCCATTGACGCTACTCGAACTCGCCAGGGCCGCAGACGAAGTCGGCCTACCCGCCGGGGTGCTCAATGTGGTGACCGGTCCCGGACCGGTGGTCGGTGCCCGTCTGGCCGAGCACCCCGACGTCCGCAAGGTTGCCTTCACGGGTTCGACAGAAGTCGGCAAGAGCGTCATGCGCGCCGCCGCGAGCAACGTCAAGAAGGTCACCCTCGAGCTGGGCGGAAAGGGCGCCAACATCGTGCTCGACGACGCCGGCCTGGACCTCGCCGTGGACGGGACGCTGTTCGGCTTCCTGCTGATGAGCGGGCAGGCCTGCGAGTCCGGGACCCGTCTGTTGGTACCCGAATCCATCCACGACGAGTTCGTTCGGCGACTCGTCGCCCGTGCCCGAACAGTGGTGCTGGGGGACCCGATGGACCCGGCCACCGATCTCGGACCGTTGATCTCGGCCGAGCAGAAGGCGCGGGTGGAAAAGTACATCGCGCTCGGGCAGGAGGAGGGCTGCAAGCTCGTCTTTCAGGGCGATACGCCGACCGATCCCGCACTGGTGGAAGGTCATTGGGTGGCACCGACCATCCTGATCGGTGCGTCCAATGACATGCGGATCGCGCGTGAGGAGATCTTCGGTCCAGTGCTGGTGGTCCTGACCTACCGTGACGACGACGAGGCCGTAGCGATCGCCAACGACAGCGAATACGGGCTGTCGGCCGGGGTCTGGAGCACCGACAACACACGTGCGCTCGGCATCGCCCGGCGGCTGGAGTCCGGCACCGTGTGGGTCAACGATTGGCACATGCTCAGTGCCGCATTCCCGTTCGGCGGGGTCAAGCAGAGCGGGTTGGGACGAGAACTCGGATCCGACGCCCTCGACGAGTACACCGAGCCGAAGTTCATCCACGTCGACCTGACCAATGACCGCCGCCGGCGTGTCTATCCAGTCGTCGTCTCTGCCGCCGCCGTCACCTGAAAGGACCCTCGTAGCCGATACCGGGCAGACCATGAGTTGCCGCCCATTGGACGATGATTCGGCCGGGAGACCAGTCGCGGTCGCGTTGCGGGAACGCTACGCCCCAGAACTGCGGTCAGTACCCGGCTTCGACCCGCCGAGCTGGGCGGTCAGCGCGGCCGCGCTGGTCATCACCTCGCGGGCTCGTTCGGCGATCTCACTGTCGGTCAGGGCATGCCCGATCTGTAGTGAGACCACCATGACCTGGCGTCGGTGATGGTCGAAGACCGGCGCGGCGATGACGCTGATGTCGTGCCGGGTCTGTGGCCCGGCCTCGCTGTCGTCAGGCAGGTAGACGCGTTCGCCGATATCGGAGACCAATTCGCCCAGCAGCGCTCGTAATTCGTCGGGCAGCGTGCTCGACATCCCGGCCATCAGGGCATACAGCCGGCGGCCACCGGGAGTCAGCCGCTCCACCAGGTAACCCGCGGCACGGCATTCGGTGATCACCCGTTCCAGGCGTTCGCTATCGGTGCGCAGCGGGATGGTGGGTTCCTTGGCCAGCCACTCGCGGACGGCTCGTTCGTCCCACAGCACGAACATCAGTCCGACGGGCGGGGCGAAGGGATAGCTCTGACCGACCCGCACCGCCGGTGGCGTGCCCGTCGGGGCCACCAGTTCCAGCAGGGTGATGCGGTCGTCGACGACACCCGAGAGCGCCGCGGTGGCATCGAACTTCTCGCTGAGTCGTCCCAACTCGGTGCGTGCGGCCGGGCTGACCCGCATCGACTCCTGGGCGGTATGGCCGAGCGCGATCAGCGCCGGGCCCAGCCGGTAGGTCTTGTCCGATGATTCGCGCACCAGGTAGCCGGCCTCGGCCAGGGTAGTGACGATCCCCAGGCAGGTGGGCTTGCTCAGCCCGACCCTGCGGGCCAGTTCGGACAGGCCGAACCGGTCGTGCGGATGGCGTGCCAGGAAGTCCAGGATCGCGACCACGCGGGCGGTGGGCGGTGAGGCGCGCCCGGCCGGTTCCCCGAGTGGCATCGCTACTGGGCCCCCATCGTTGACGCGAACTAGAACGCGTTCTAGTCTCAGGTCGGAAACTCTACCACTACGGTCCAATATTGGAACGCAACGAAGGGGTGAGGATGTACGCACAACCTTTCCTGGACGCCGTCGCCGAGGCTGAACGTCTCGTCACCGAAGCCCCGTTCATCGAATCCGAAGCCGACCTGCTCGAAGGGCTGCAGTATCTGGCCGGCTGCATCGCGGCCTGCACGCACGTCGCCTTCGACTACGACCGCGACCACCCGTTCTTGCACAGCGGCACCGGTCCGTTCACCAAGATGGGGCTGGATAACCCGGACACCATGTATTTCGGCACCCGGGTGCAGCCCGGCCACGAATATGTGGTGACGGGGCGGCGCGGCACCACGACCGACGTCAGCTTCCAACTGCTGGGCGGTGAATACACCGACGAGGTGGTGCCCGACAGTGAGACGGCCTTCGACGACCGCAAGCTGGACATCGCCGCCGACGGCACCTTCGAATGGCGCTTCACCCCGGCCACCCCGTCACAACTGGTGATCCGCGAGGTCTACAACGACTGGGCGGCCCAGCGCGGCACGTTCGCCATCGCGCGGACCGACACCGCCGGCACCGCCCCGGCTGCGCTCACGAAGGAGCTGCTCGAGAAGCGCTATACGGTGGCGGGCAAGCAACTCGTGCAGCGCGTCAAGACGTGGCTGCAGTTCCCGAAATGGTTTTACGACAATCTGCCGGTCAACACGCTGACCGCACCGCGGCTGACACCGGGCGGGCTGGCCACCCAGTACTCCTCGGTGGGGCACTATGATCTTGCGCCGGACCAGGCCGTCGTCATCACTGTGCCGGTCACCGATGCGCCGTACGTGGGCTTCCAGCTGGGCAGTCTGTGGTACATCTCGCTGGACTACATCAACCATCAGACGTCGCTGAACGGTACTCAGGCGCAGGCGGATCCGGACGGCAAGGTCCGCATCGTGGTCTCCGATGCGAACCCCGGCGTGACGAACTGGTGTGAAACCCTGGGGCACGGCAAGGGATATCTCCAGTTCCGCTGGCAGCGGGTGTCGCGCCAGCTGACCGAAGCGGACGGCCCGACCGCGCAGATCGTCGACCTGGCCGACGTGGCGGGGGCGCTGCCGTACTACGACTCGAACAAGATCTCAGACGATGACTGGCGGGCGCGGATCGCGCTGCGCCAGAAGCTGATCGGCGAAAGAATGGTGGGTTGACGATGGCCGGCGCGTTGGGTGGACTGCTGCAGGACAAGGTCGTGGTGATCAGCGGTGTCGGGCCGGCGCTCGGCACCACGCTGGCGCGGCGATGTGCCGAGGAGGGGGCCGATCTGGTGCTGGCCGCCCGCACCGTGGAACGGCTGGAAAGCGTCGCGAAAGAGGTGACCGGGCTGGGACGCCGAGCCGTCGCGATCGGCACCGACATCACCGATGAGGCGCAGGTCGCCAATCTGGTCGAGGAGTCGGTGCAGGCGTACGGCAAGGTCGATGTGCTGATCAACAACGCCTTCCGGGTGCCGTCCATGAAACCGTTCGCCGACACCACTTTCGAGCATATCCGCGAGACCATCGAGCTCACGGTGCTGGGCGCGCTGCGTCTGATCCAGGGGTTCACTCCGGCGCTGGCCGAGGCCAAGGGGTCGGTGGTCAACGTCAACTCGATGGTGGTCCGGCACTCCGATCCCAAGCAGGGCGCCTACAAGCTGGCCAAGTCGGCGCTGTTGGCCATGTCCCAGTCGCTGGCAAGTGAGTTGGGCGGCAGCGGTATTCGGGTTAACTCAGTACTTCCCGGCTATATCTGGGGCGGAACCCTGCAGGGTTACTTCGAACACCAGGCCGGCAAATACGGCACCACCGTGGACGAGATCTACAAGGCGGCCGCGGCCAACAGCGATCTGAAGAAGCTGCCGACCGAGGACGAGGTGGCCTCGGCCATCCTGTTCATGGCCAGTGACCTGTCCAGCGGTATCACCGGGCAGACGTTGGATGTCAACTGCGGGGAGTACAAGTACTGATGACGCGCACCAATGTGGGGACCGTCGAGGACCTGCACGCCTCGGCCGTGAAGGCCTGCGGCCTCGATGATTTCGGCCCCGATGACGACAACTACAAAGAGGCGCTCGGCGTGTTGCTGGAGGCCTATCAACGCGATGCCGATCTCACCGAGCTCGGCAGCAAGATGCAGCGCTTCTTCGTGCGGAACGCCCTTGTCGCCCGTCTGGTCTCCGAGGCGGCGTTCAAGCAGTACCCGCAGCACACCGACGTGCCGATCGAGCGGCCGATCTTCGTGACCGGCCTGCCGCGCACCGGCACCACGGTGATCCACCGGCTGCTCACCGCGGACCCGCGGCACCAGGGTCTGGAACTGTGGCTCGCCGAGTTTCCGCAACCCCGCCCGCCGCGCGAAACCTGGTCGCAGAATCCGGTATTCGCCCAACTCGACGCGCAGTTCACCAAGGCGCACGAGGAGAACCCGGACTACACCGGCCTGCACTACATGACCGCCGACGAGGTCGAGGAGTGCTGGCAGCTGCTGCGTCAGTCGCTGCACTCGGTGTCCTACGAGACGCTGGCCCACATCCCGACCTACTCCCGGTGGCTGGCGGGGCAGGACTGGACCAAGTCGTATCAGCGGCACCGCCGCAATCTGCAGCTGATCGGGCTCAACGAACCGGAGAAGCGCTGGGTGCTCAAGAATCCCAGTCACCTGTTCGCGCTCGACGCCCTGTTCGCGACCTACCCCGACGCGCTGGTGGTGCAGTGCCACCGGCCCGCCGAGACCATCATGGCCTCGATGTGTTCCCTGGCTCAGCACACCACCGAGGGCTGGTCGGACACGTTCCGCGGCGAGGTCATCGGTGCCGATTCGATGGAAACCTGGTCGCGCGGCCTGGAACTCTTCGATGCCGAACGCGCCAAACATGATCCGGCTCAGTTCTGCGATGTGGACTATTTCGAGTTCATCAAGGATCCGATCGGCGCGGTGGAAGGCATCTACCGAACGTTCGGCATCGACTTCACCGATGCCGCCCGCCAGGCCATGGTCGATTCGCATGAAGAGAGCAAGAAGGGTCCGCGAGCGCCCAAGCACACCTACTCGCTGAGCGACTACGGACTGACCGCCGAGCAGGTCAAGGAGCGGTTCCAGGGACTCTAGGGTCAGGGCAGGATCGCGGTGGCTTCCACCTCGACCAGTACGTCCGGTTCGAAGAGCGCGTCCACGCCGATGAGCGAGGCGGGCGGTATGGGCGAGGGCAGTCCGATATCGGTGGCCACCAGATTCATGCCGGCCATGAAGGCCTCCATCTGCTCGGGAACCCATTGGGTGACGTAGAAAGTCAGCCGGACGACATCGCCGAAGCCGGCGCCCGCGCCGGCCAGGGCGGTCGCGGTGTTCCGTAGTGCCTGGGCGACTTGGCCGGCGAGGTCGCCGGGAGCCACCGGGGTTCCGTCGGCGAGTCTGGCTATCTGACCGCTGACGTGGACGTGCCGGGTACCGGTTCCCACCGCGACATGGTGATAAGGGACGGGCTGTAGCAGGCCCGGCGGGCTGAACATGTGCACGGACATCGAATTCTCCTGCCGATCGGTGATGACGTGGTGCAGCATTGATACTTGGTATACGCAGGACACTTCAACGAGACCAGGTTTCATGACCGATACCGCACCGGATTTCGTGATCAGCGCTCAGCACCGCGAACTGCTGGATCAGGTGCTGGACAAATGGTCGTTGAGCGTTCTCAACGAGCTCTGCGAACGGCCTTGCCGGTTCAACGACCTTCGCCGCGCCCTCCCCGCCGTCACACAGAAGTCACTGACCGCGACGCTGCGCAAGCTGGAACGCAACGGCATCGTCGCGCGTGACTTGCTGAGCACACGACCGGTCGCCGTCCAGTACCGGATCACACCGCTCGGTAAGACGCTGCGCCCACCCATCGAGGTGCTGCTGGCCTGGGCTGCCACGCACACGCCGGAGATCGAGAAGGCGCGCCGGCGCTTCGACACCGACGAGTCGCGGTAACCCTAGGCCTTCGTATTGGCCAGCGACTCAATGAGTTTGAGGGCATCGCGGGCCAAGGCGCTCACGTTGTAGCCGCCGACCGATCCGCACGTGGTGATCTCGATCGCGGCGTTGTGGGCAGCGACGAACGCGTTGTCACATGCCCAGTCGGCGGCGTGGAACGACCAGATCACCGAATGCGGCGAGCCCTGGCCGGCGACACCCATGCTGAAGTGGTACTCCCGCCCCTTCATATCGGTGACGGTGAACGGGGTGCGGCACCCTTCCAGCGCGCTGCGGGCGCTGGCGATCGCCGACCGGGCATCGAAATCTGCGGCGTACACCGCGACGATCTCCTCGACATACACCGGCCGGCCCTCGGCGGCCACCCAGTGCCCACCGTCGGTGGCCTCGGGATGATGGTCGACGATGAACGGGGCATCCTTCTCCCGGGCCGCACCGGCGCAGGAATCGGGCACCACGCTGACGAACCGGTTGCCGTCCTTGTCGTTCTGGGCCTGCTTGCTGAGCAGGTCACCCACCTGATTGGCGAGGATGGGGCCGACCCGGGGGGCCGGGTGCGGGGTCGCGGTATCGATGATTCGGGCGCAGCCACTCACCGTGAGGCCACCGGCAAGAACTAGGGCAACGGCGACGTCAGCCGTCACCGGGCGACGGTGCGCTCGACACCTCTTCCAGACAGCCTTCAGCGACGGCATGCCTGATGCTATCTGTCAGCTTCGGACAGGACCGCGCACGGGCGGGATCCCCACCGGTGGACCGAATCTCACTGAACACCGCACACCGCTGCGTTGCCCCGCTACTCCATTGCACCGAGGTCTGTTCCGGGCCGAGCTTCTTGACCTGCACCGTGACATGGCAGAACCGGCAGTCCACCGACACCAGGCCAGAGGTCAGGTAACGCTCCCGGTCGCGCGCGGTGGCCTCCCGGATGGCAGCGGCGCGGTGTGGATCGCCGGCGAAATCCGGTGCCTTCGACCAAGATCCGGGTGCAGTGGAGTCGCCGGCCGGATGATCGTGATCGTCGTCGTGACCGAGCAACTCCAGCATCGACCGGGCCAGACGATCAACGTCCGGCGTCTGGGCCCGCTCGTCGTGGGTGGTCATCAGCTCGGCTGAACTGTTTCTTCCTGGACCTTCTGACTTTCCTGGGCCTTGAGGTTCTCCTCCACCTCGACATGCCACTTCTCGTTGGCGGCCGTGGTGTCGACCTCCATCTCGAAACGGTCGGTCATGTCCGCGGTGACATCGGCGACGTCGACGTAGAACTGCTGGTACCAGCGGCGCATCTGGTAGACGGCACCGTCCTCCTCGACCAGCAGCGGATTGTCGATCCGGGTCTTGTGCTTCCAGATCTCGACATCCTGCAGAAAGCCCTTGCTGACGCCTTCGGTGAACACCCGAGCGAGCTTGTCGGTCGTCGCCTCGTCCAGGCCCTTGGGCTTTTCGACGATGACGCCCCACTGCAGCATGAACGAGTCCTGGCTGACGGGGTAGTGGCAGTTGATCAGGATCGACTCGGCCTTGAAGCCGCCGTAGTTGTTGTGCAGCCAGTTGATCATGAACGACGGGCCGAAGTACGACGCCTCGGAATCCAGTTGAGCCTCACCGTAGGAGGTTCCCAGATCGTTCACATCGGGTCTGCCCACGTTGTGCAGGTACTGAGAGGCGATATGGCCCTCGAACACGTTCTTGAAGTACGTCGGCAGACCGAAGTGGATGTAGAAGAAGTGCGCCATGTCGGTGACGTTGTCGATGATCTCGCGGCAGTTGCTGCCCTCGATGAGCATCGAGTTCCAGCGCCAGTCGGTCCACTCGGCACTGGCGAATTCCGGGATCTCGGGGATACGGACCTCGGGCTGCGGCGGGTTGTTCTCGTGGTCGTGCCACACGAACAGCAGGCCGCCGCGCACATCGGTCTCCCACGCGCGGGTGCGGGCCAGGCGCGGTGTGCGCTTGGCGTAGGGGACCAGCTTGCATTTGCCGTCCCCACCCCAGCGCCAGTCGTGGAACGGGCACGCCACGGTGTCGCCCTTGATCTGGCCCTGCGCCAAGTTGCCGCCCATGTGGCGGCAGTAGCCGTCGAGGATCTTGACCTCGCCGTTCGAGTCGGCGAACACGACGAGCATGGTGCCGAAGATCTCGACGCCGTGTGGTTTGCCGTCGAGGAAATCCTTGACCGGACCAAGGCAATGCCAGCCGCGTGCGTAGCGGTCCGGCAGCGCTCCGGTGTCGATCTCCCTGACACCGACAGTGCCGGTGGTTTCAGTAGTCACGGTGGGCCTCCCGTATCAGTCTTCTAACTAGAACACGTTACAGTTTTGGTCCTCGTTCGCGCAATGCATGCACGCCTACCTGCGGTATATGTGAACCATGCCTCTTTATGAATTCGAGGGCCGAACTCCCGTGGTGGACCCGACGGCGTTCGTCGCTCCGACCGCCACCCTCATCGGCGACGTGCACGTCGCGGCAGGTGCATCGGTCTGGTTCAACGCGGTGCTGAGGGCCGACTACGCGCCCGTCATCATCCGCGAGGGGGCGAATGTGCAGGACGGATCTGTTCTGCATGCACCGCCGGGGATTCCGGTGGACATCGGCCCGGGAGCCACCATCGCCCACGGCTGCGTCATCCACGGTGCCCACATCGGCAGCCACGCCCTCATCGCCAATCACGCGACGGTGCTCGACGGGGCGGTCATCGGTGCGCGGACCCTGGTCGCCGCCCACGCGCTGGTGGTCGGTGGCACCAAGATTCCCGACGAGGTACTCGTCACCGGGGTGCCGGCCAAGGTCAGGGGGCCGATCGCCGGCACCGGCGCGCAGGTCTGGATCGACACCAACGCCCAGGCCTACCAGGATCTGGCCCGCCGCTACCGCGAGGGCCTCAAGGTTGTGTAGCCAGGCCGGTCCGCAGGGCGATCGCCTGCATCTTGCCGACTTTGGTGATGAATGGGTCGGTGGTGACGTCCCCGATCGCGCTCTGGAATTCCAGCCGTACCAGGGCCCGGTCCACGGTGAAGAACATCAAGGTGACCGATTTGTCCTCTTCTGGCTTGGCGCCTTTGACGACGACGCCGCCGTTGCCCACCGCGATGGGTTGCGGGGTGCCGCCTGCCACCAGCGAGGGCAGCGTCGCCTCCGCCTGCTTCAGGGTCGCCGCGGCGGTGGCAGCGTCCGGGTAGATCAACACCACGGTGCTGATCGCGCGGTCGTCCTTGTCGTTGACGAAGAACGCGCTGGCGCCGGGTTGGCCGTCGGGCTGTGACTGCGTGGACTGCTGGTGGAAAGTGTCCTGTTCGTCACTGAGGTCGTCGGCGGTGAGCAACAGGCGCTCGTACTGCGGTGCGGCCTTGCTCTTCGAGGAGGGCGTGGTGGTCGATGACGAGGGCTGTGCGGGAAAGCCGGGGAGACTGGTCGCGGCAGGTGTGCTGCCGTCGGTACCGGCGCAACCGCTGATCAGGAAGGCGGTGAGGGCTGAAAGGACGGTGGGGAAAATGAAGCGGCGCAAGGTGGTCTGTTGACTCTTGGGAACTGGACGATGAATGTCCCCAACGGTACGCGAACCACTCAGATCTTGCGTGCGCCCGCGGTGGCCGCCGCCACCTCCCAGTAGGCGCGGAGCGCCGCGATCTTGCCGTCGGTGTTCACCCGGTAGGTGAACACCCCTTCGGCCTGCACGCGGTACCCGCCCGCGACGATCACGATGTGACCGACGTTGGCCTCCTCGTTACCGCAGACGTAGGTCTTCTCGAAGTGGAATTCCAGCTGGCTCGGGGCGATCGCCTTGTCGAAGAACGCGGCGATCGCCGCTTTGCCGCGATGGCCCTTGCCCTCGGGGTCGAAATGCGACGGACCGATCGGGTCCTCGACGATCGCGTCATCGGCGAACAGCGCGAGCCAGGCTTCCTTGTCGCGGGCGACGGCCGCTTCCCGCGACCGCCGCCCGGCAACCGTCACCGGGGCCGTCATCAGGACTGACCCGCCGGCTTGTCGCTGGAGACCACCCACATGGAGAAGTACTGCGCACCGCCGCCGTAGGCGTGCCCGAGTGCCTTGCGCGCACCGGGCACCTGGTGGTCACCGGCCTTGCCCATCACCTGGATCGCGGACTCGGCGAACCGGATCATGCCCGAGGCGCCGATCGGGTTGGAGGACAGCACGCCGCCGGAGGCGTTGAACGGGATGCGGCCGCCGATCGCGGTCTCGCCGGCCTCGGTGAGTTTCCAGCCCTCGCCCTCGGGTGCGAAACCGAGGCTCTCCAGCCACATCGGCTCGTACCAGGAGAACGGGACGTAGACCTCGGCGGCGTCGATCTCGTCGATGGGTGAGGTGATCCCGGCGTCACGCCACAGCGCGGCGGCGGCATCCCGGCTGGCCTGCGGGTTGACCTGATCGCGCCCGGCGTAGGCCAGCGGTTCGGTCCGTAGCGCGGTCGCGTGGATCCAGGCGACGGGATTTCCCTTGGCGATATGAGCTTCTGCTGAGCTTTCATCGCCGATCACCATGGCCGCCGCGCCGTCGGAGGACGGGCAGGTCTCGTCGTAGCGGATCGGATCCCACAGCATCGGGGAGGACATCACCTTCTCGACGGTGATATCGGGCTGGTGCAGATGCGCCAACGGATTCTTCGCGCCGTTGAGCCGGTCTTTGACCGCCACGATGGCACCGATGTGATTGGGGGCGCCGGAGCGCCGGATGTACGCGCGGATGTGGGGAGCGAAGTACCCGCCTGCGCCGGCGCCGACCGGTTTGGTGAACGGCACCGGAATGCTCAACGCCCACATGGCATTCGACTCGGATTGCTTCTCCCACGCCATGGTCAGCACGCGCTTGTACTTGCCGGACTGCACCAGGCTGGCCGCGACGATGGCGGTGGAGCCGCCCACCGAACCGGCGGTGTGCACCCGGATCAGCGGCTTGTTCGTCGCGCCGGTCGCGTCGGCCATGAACAGTTCGGGCATCATGACGCCCTCGAAGAAGTCGGGCGCCTTGCCGACCACCACGGCGTCGATATCGTCGAATGTGGAATCGGAGTCCCGGAGCGCTCTATCTATGGCCTCACGCACCAGGCCGTTCATCGACACGTCGTGACGCTTGGCGACGTACTTCGTCTGCCCGGTACCCAGCACCGCGGCGAGTTTCTTACCCGATTTCGGAGCCATCAGGCTTCTCCCTCCAGGACGGCAACCAGGTTCTGTTGCAGCGCAGGGCCGCTCGTGGCGTGCGCCAGTACGCGCTGGGCGGAACCGTTGAAGATGTGCTGCGCGGCGAAACCGATGCGCTCCAGCCCGGCCGAGAACATCGGGTTGGCGGCCAGCGCCCCGCCCGACGGGTTCACCGACGTCTTCGACCCCAGCCCGATCGCCTCGGTGAGGATCAGCTGCTGATGGGTGAACGGGGCGTAGATCTCGGCGACCTCGATCGAACCCGTATCACCGCCGGTTGCCGCCCTCGCGGACGCCGCCGTGGACGGTGAGGTGGTCAGGTCACGGGCGCCCAGGATCGGCGTCTCGATGCGGTGCTCGAAACCGGTGATCCAGGCCGGGTTCTCGCGCAGCTCGCGGGCCCGATCACCCGTGGCGAGCACGATCGCCGACGCGCCGTCGGTGATCGGTGCGATGTCGTGGCGGCGTAGCGGGTCGGCGAAGTACGGCCGGGACAGCAGGTCGTCAATGCTGCCGGTGACCTCTTCTCGGTCGGTACGGCCCCCGGCTGCATAGGAATCGAGTGCCACCTGGGCCATCTGCTCGGCAGTCCATTTGCCGGCATCCAAGCCTGCCCGGGCCTGCAGTCCCGCCATCGACACCGAATCCGGCCAGAGCGGCGCGACCGTGTACGGGTCGGTCTGCAGCGACAGGACACGCCGCAAGGTTCCGGCCGAGGACTTGCCGAAGCCGTACACCAGCGCGGTCTCCACCTGCCCGGTCAGCAGTTTGATGTAGGCCTCGTACAGCGCCCACGCCGCGTCCATCTCGACATGCGACTCGTTGATCGGCGGGATCGCGCCGATGGAGTCGATCGCGGAGATGAACGAGAAAGCGCGGCCGGCAAGGTAATCCGAGGATCCGGAGCACCAGAAGCCGATATCGGTCTGCTTGAGGCCGAGCTCTTCGTAGAGCTGGTGGAAGCACGGCATCAGCATCTCGACGCCGTTGGTGGTGCCGTCGGTGCGGCGGACGTGGGGCGCGTGTGCGAAGCCCACCACTGCGATTTCGGTCATCAGTTCGGGCCCTTTACAGGTGGTGCTTGTAGGAGTCGTAGTCGGCATCCGGCTCGCCGGTGGGCTTGAAGTAGTCGATGTTGTCGATACCCAGACCCCATTCCTCGCGCGGCTTCCACACGGCCTGCACCCGCATGCCCATCCGGACATCCGCCGGGTCGATCTCCACGACCAGGTGCAGGAACGGGATGTCGGCGCCGTCGAGCAGCACGTAGGCGGCCACGTAGGGCGGCTTGATCCGCTGCCCCGGGAACGGGATGTTGATGATCGCGAAGGTGGTGACGGTGCCCCGGTCCGGCAGCTCGATGAACTCGTCGAGCTCCAGACCCGTCGCGGGATCGGCTTCCTTCGGGGGGAAGTAGACCTTGCCCGGCTGTCCGTCCCGGCCGTGCTTGGTCCGGGCGCCGAGTAGCTTGCCCTCTTGGAGCGCCTTGAGGAACGTGGTCTCGGGCAGCGACGCGGTGTGCTGGATCTCGATGAAGCTGGGCGTCACCTGCACGGTGACGGGGTCCCTGGGATCACCCGCGTCGGGTGCGCCCGCCGGCTCGGATTCCTCACCGGGCACGAAGTAGGCGATATCGGTGATGGCGCCGACCGGTTCGTCGATCCAGTGCGCATGCACCCGGTCACCGGTCTTGATGTCCGGGGCGCCTCCGACATCGACGGCGTGCAGCAGCGCGGTGTCCGCGCCGTCCAGCAAGATCAGCGCCCAGGCGAACGGCCGGTCCAGTGGCTGGCCTTCCAGCGGGGTGGACTGCCAGGTCCAGGACTGCACCGTGCCGACACTGCTGACGGGCACCACCTCGGTCAGGGCCGCGTAGGTGACGGGGTCATACTCAGCGGGCGGTACGTGTACCCGGCCATCCGACCCGCGAACGCCGACGATGCGTCGCATCCGCAGGGCGGTGAAGAACTGGGACAGGAGTGGTCCGACTGAACGGGTGTAGTCGAATGCGAGCTTCAACGGCGCCGAGAGAGGCCGCTCATGCTCGTCGATCTGCACCGGGCTGCTTTGGCCTGTGGTCACGGCATCGAGTAGAACAGGTTCTAAGAATGGTTTCAACCATGGGTCGGAAGGTGGGCTAAATGAAACTGGGTTTGCAGCTTGGTTACTGGGGCGCGCAGCCGCCGACCAACCACGCCGAACTCGTCGCGGCGGCCGAGGAGGCGGACTTCGACACCGTCTTCACCGCCGAGGCATGGGGGTCGGACGCCTACACCCCACTGGCCTGGTGGGGCCGCGAAACGACGAAATTGCGGCTGGGCACCTCGGTGATCCAGCTGTCCGCGCGCACCCCGACCGCGTGCGCGATGGCCGCGCTGACGCTGGATCACCTCTCCGGTGGCCGGCACATCCTGGGTCTCGGCGTGTCCGGCCCGCAGGTGGTCGAGGGCTGGTACGGCGCGAAATTCCCCAAGCCGCTGGCCCGCACCCGCGAATACATCGACATCCTGCGCCAGGTGTGGGCGCGGCAGGCACCCGTGCACAGCGCCGGCCCGCATTACCCGCTGCCGCTGACCGGTGAGGGCACCACCGGGCTGGGCAAGAACCTCAAGCCGATCACCCACCCGCTGCGCGCCGACATCCCGGTGATGCTGGGCGCCGAAGGACCCAAGAACGTGGCACTGGCCGCCGAGATCGCCGATGGCTGGCTGCCGATCTTCTACTCGCCGCGGATCGCGGGTATGTACAACGAATGGCTCGACGAGGGCTTCGCCCGTCCCGGCGCGCGCCGGACCCGCGAGACGTTCGAGATCTGCGCGACCGCGCAGGTCGTCGTGACCGACGACCGCCCGGCCATCATGGAGCTGATGAAGCCGCACCTGGCGCTCTACATGGGCGGAATGGGCGCCGAGGACACCAACTTCCACGCCGACGTCTACCGCCGGATGGGCTACGCCGAGGTCGTCGACGACGTCACCAAACTTTTCCGCAACGATCGCAAGGACGAGGCGGCCAAGGCCATCCCGGACGAACTCGTCGACGATTCGGCGATCGTGGGCAACCTCGACTACGTCAAGGAGCAGATCAAGGCCTGGGAAGCGTCCGGCGTCACGATGATGGTGGTCGGCGCCCGGTCGGTCGAGCAGATCCGTGATCTCGCGGCATTGGTGTAGACACTTTCTTGCAGTTGTCTAGAACGCGTTCTAGATTTGGCGTGTGACCCCCGCCACTGGCTCTGCGCGC
Organism: Mycolicibacterium sp. Y3; assembly: GCF_051188035.1. Taxonomy (NCBI): domain Bacteria; kingdom Bacillati; phylum Actinomycetota; class Actinomycetes; order Mycobacteriales; family Mycobacteriaceae; genus Mycobacterium; species Mycolicibacterium sp. Y3. Next base: position 1,107,531 of record NZ_JAVQLT010000001.1, read on the forward strand.
GAGCGCTCATCGCAACACACGGTCGCCGGCACCGTCCTGACGATGCCGGTGCGGGTCCGCACCGCGCAGCAGCACATGGCCATGTTCTCGGTGAATGCCGATGCCGCCCAGCGGATGATCGACTACAGCGGCCTGCAGGTCTGCCGCTACCGGCCCGGCAAGGCCGTCGTCGTGCTGATGCTGATGCACTACCTCGACACCGATCTGGGCCAGTACTACGAGTACGGCACCAACGTGATGGTCAATCCACCGGGGCAGCAGGCCTCGGGGTGGAAGGCGTTGCGGTCGGCCGGGGCGTTCATTCACCACCTGCCCGTCGATCAGGCCTTCACGCTGGAGGCCGGCCGGACCATCTGGGGTTACCCGAAGGTGATGGCGGACTTCACTGTTCGATCCCCGGGTCGCTCCGCTCCTGCCCGCCGTATCCGCGACGGGGGGTCGTTCTCCTTCGATGTCAGCATCGACGGCATCCACGCCGTCGGCATGGATTTCAGCCCGGGACTGCCCGTGCCCGCGTTGTTCACCTCGCGCCCTCAGGTCCATCCCACCTACTCGCATCTGGACGGCGTCACCCGCGTGACCTCCGGCGAGATGCGGATGACCGGTGTGCGCTACCGGCCGGGCGGGGTGCGGGTGCGTCTCGGTGGCCATCCCTACGCCAGGGAACTCGCCGACCTCGGTTTCCCCAGACGGGCGATGTTCTCGGGATCCGCGCAGAACGTGGACATGACCTTCGGTGACGCCAAGGAGATCGCATGACGACCGTCGTCGCCAAACCCGATGTGGATCTGGCCGACGGCCGCTTCTACGCCGACGGACCCGCGGCACGCGAGGCCTACCGCTGGATGCGGGCCCACCAACCGGTGTTCCGGGACCGCAACGGGCTTGCCGCCGCCGCCAGCTATCAGGCGGTGCTCGACGCCGAACGCAACCCGGAACTGTTCTCCAGCGCCGGCGGTATCCGGCCCGACCAGCCGGGCATGCCGTACATGATCGATATGGACGATCCGGCGCATCTGATGCGACGCAAGCTCGTCAACGCCGGATTCACCCGTAAGCGGGTGATGGACAAGCTGCCCGCCATCGAGCGGCTGTGCGACACCTTGATCGACGGTGTGTGCGAGCGCGGTACGGCCGACTTCGTCCGCGAGATCGCGGCGCCGCTGCCGATGGCGGTCATCGGGGACATGCTCGGCGTCCTGCCGACAGAACGCGAGATGCTGCTGCAGTGGTCCGATGACCTGGTGTGCGGGTTGTCTTCGCATGTCGACGAATCGGCCGTGCAGAAGTTGATGGAGACCTTCGCCGCATACACGGCGTTCACCATGGACGTCATCGCCAAGCGGCGCGCCGACCCGACCGAGGACCTGTTCTCCGTGCTGGTGCACTCCGAGGTGGAGGGGCAGCGGATGAGCGACGACGAGATCGTCTTCGAGACGCTGCTGATCCTCATCGGAGGTGACGAGACCACCCGGCACACCCTGTCCGGCGGTACCGAGCAACTGCTGCGGCACCGAGACCAGTGGGAGGCACTGGTCGCCGATGTGTCGTTGCTCCCCGGCGCCATCGAGGAGATGCTGCGCTGGACCTCACCGGTGAAGAACATGTGCCGCACCGTCACGGCGGACACCGAGTTCCACGGCGCCGAGCTCAAAGCCGGCGAGAAGATCATGCTCATGTTCGAGTCCGCCAACTTCGACGAATCGGCGTTCGAGAACGCGCACGAGTTCCACATCGACCGAAACCCGAACAGCCACCTGGCCTTCGGCTTCGGCAGCCACTTCTGCCTGGGCAATCAGCTGGCCCGTCTGGAGCTCAAACTGATGACCGAGAGGGTGCTGCGCCGGCTGCCGGATCTGCGGCTGGCCGACGGCGCCGAGGTTCCGCTGCGGCCGGCCAACTTCGTCAGCGGCCCCGAGGCCATGCCGGTGGTGTTCACCCCGACCCCTCGGCTCCTGGACTAGATACCGGTAAGAATTCGGCGGCAAATCCGGTAGAGCCGGCACTGTGGGCACGTGTGCACGCTAAAGATGGGGTATGACCACATCGAGGGCGGACACCCGCCGCGCCATCTGGAACACCATCAGGGGATCGTCGGGCAACCTCGTCGAGTGGTACGACGTCTACGTTTACACCGTCTTCGCGACGTACTTCGAGAAGCAGTTCTTCGATCCGGCAGACCAGAATTCGACGATCTACGTCTACGCGATCTTCGCGGTCACGTTCCTCACCAGGCCGCTGGGCTCGTGGTTCTTCGGCAGGTTCGCCGACCGGCGGGGCCGGCGCGCCGCGCTGACCATCAGCGTCTCGCTGATGGCCCTGTGCTCCCTGGTGATCGCGGTGGTGCCCGGCCGGGAGACCATCGGCGTCGCCGCTCCCATCGTGCTGATCCTGTGCCGGCTGGTGCAGGGTTTCGCCACCGGTGGTGAGTACGGCACCTCGGCGACCTACATGTCGGAGGCCGCGACGCGGGGGCGGCGCGGCTTCTTCTCGTCGTTCCAGTACGTCACGCTGGTGGGCGGTCATGTGCTCGCTCAGTTCACCCTGCTGATCATCCTGACCACGTTGAGCACCGAGCAGGTGCACGAATTCGGTTGGCGCATCGGGTTCGCCGTCGGCGGTGCGGCCGCGATCGTGGTGTTCTGGCTGCGGCGCACCATGGATGAATCCCTGTCCGCCGAGCAACTGGAGGCGATCAGGGAGGGCAAGGACACGGGCGCCGGGTCCATCCGGGTACTGCTCACGCGCTACTGGCGGCCGCTGCTGCTGTGCTTCCTGATCACTCTCGGCGGCACCGTGGCGTTCTACGCCTACAGCGTGAATGCCCCGGCCATCGTCAAGGCCACCTACAAGAACGAGGCGATGACGGCCACCTGGATCAACCTGATCAGTCTGATCTTCCTGATGCTGCTGCAGCCCGTCGGTGGCATCATCAGCGACAGGGTGGGACGCAAGCCGCTGCTGCTGTTCTTCGGCTTCGGCGGTGTGGTGTACACCTACGTGCTGTACACCTATCTGCCGCAGACGCATTCACCGCTGCTGTCGTTCCTGCTGGTCGCCGTCGGCTACGTGATCCTCACCGGCTACACGTCGATCAACGCCCTGGTGAAATCCGAACTGTTCCCCGCCCGCGTGCGGGCACTCGGCGTGGGAGTCGGATATGCACTGGCGAATTCGGCGTTCGGCGGCACCGCGCCGCTGATCTATCAGGCGCTCAAGGCCCGCGACCAGGTTCCCCTGTTCATCGGCTACGTCACGGTCTGCATCGCGTTGTCGCTGGCGGTGTACCTGTTCGTCCTCAAGAACAAGGCCACCACCTACCTCGACCGGGAGCAGGGGGACGCGTTCCTGCCGACAGCCGAGGACCGGGGTCAGCGCATCTTGAACTGAGGTGCCCGCTTCTCCTTGAACGCCAGTGGACCTTCCTTGGCGTCCTCGGAGAGGAACACCGGGATGCCGTTGGCGGTATCGGGTTTGAAGGCGTCCAGCTCGTGCATACCCTCGGTGTCGCGGATGGTTTTGAGGATGGCCTGCACGGCCAGCGGCCCGTTGTTGTTGATCACCTCGGCGATCTCCAGGGCCTTGTCGAGTGCGGTGCCGTCGGGCACCACGTAACCGATGAGTCCGTAGTCCAGCGCCTGTTGGGCGGTGATGTGCCGTCCGGTCAAGAGCATGTCGCACGCAATGGTGTACGGGATCTGGCGTACCAGGCGCACCGCCGAACCGCCCATCGGGTAGAGGCTCCACTTGGCCTCCGAGATCCCGAACTTGGCGCTCTCGCCGGCGACGCGGATATCGGTGCCCTGCAGAATCTCGGTCCCGCCCGCGATGGCCGGCCCTTCGACGGCGGCGATCAGCGGCTTGGTGAGCCGGCGGCCCTTGAGCAGACCGTCGATGCGCGACGGGTCGTAGCTGCCGTCCTTGAACGAGTCGCCCGGCGGCTTCTTGGTGGCGCCTTTGAGGTCCATACCCGCGCAGAAGTAACCGCCCGCGCCGGTCAAGATGCACGTGCGGATCTCCGGATCGCTGTCGACGCGGTCCCACGCCTCGACCATGATCGAGAGCATCTCGCCAGAAAGGGCATTGCGCGCCTCCGGGCGGTTGAGCGTCACGATCAACGTGTGTCCGCGCTGCTCAATGAGGGCGTCAGGCCCCTTTTCGCTCTCCGTCACCCGTCCCAGCCTCTCTGCTCGACAACCCCAGACTTGTCACGAAATGTAACACGTTCTAGTTTAGGTTCCGTGGCCCTGAATATCGCCGATCTTGCCGAGCACGCCATCGACGCTGTGCCGGACCGTGTCGCCCTCATCAGTGCGGACGATCAACTCACCTATGCCCAGCTGGAGGAGAAGGCGAACCGCTTCGCCCACTACCTCCAGTCGCAGGGCATCCAGAAGGACGACAAGGTCGGCCTGTACTGCCGCAATCGCATCGAGATCGTCATCGCGATGCTGGGCATCGTCAAGGCCGGCGCGATCCTGGTGAACGTCAACTTCCGCTATGTCGAGGGTGAGCTGAAGTACCTGTTCGACAACTCCGACATGGTCGCGCTGGTGCACGAGCGGCGCTACGCCGACCGGGTCGCCAACGTGCTGCCCGAGACACCGAATATCAAGACCGTGCTGGTCGTAGAAGATGGCACAGAAGGTCCAGCTGAGGACTTCCTCAGATACGGCGGTGTCGAGTTCTACTCCGCCATTGCCGAGCACTCCCCGGAACGCGACTTCGGACCGCGCAGCGCGGACGATATCTACCTGCTCTACACCGGCGGCACCACCGGCTTCCCCAAGGGCGTGATGTGGCGCCACGAGGACATCTACCGAGTGCTGCTGGGCGGCACCGACTTCGCCACCGGTGAACCCCTGGCCGACGAATACGACCTGTCCAAGCAGGCCGCCACCAGCGGTCCCATGGTGCGTTACCCGATTCCGCCGATGATCCACGGCGCCACCCAGTCCGCCACGTGGATGGCGCTGTTCTCCGGCGGTACGGTGCTGCTGGTGCCGGAGTTCGACGCCGACGAGGTGTGGCGGGCCATCCACGAGCACAAGGTGAACCTGCTGTTCTTCACCGGTGACGCGATGGCCCGGCCGCTGCTGGATGCGTTGCTCGCACATCAGGAGGAGGGCAACACCTACGACCTGTCCAGCCTGTTCCTGTTGGCCAGCACCGCGGCCCTGTTCTCCACCAGCCTCAAGGAGAAGTTCCTGGAGCTGCTGCCCAACCGCGTCATCACCGACTCGATCGGCTCTTCGGAGACCGGCTTCGGCGGCACCAGCGTGGTGGCCAAGGGGCAGTCGCACACCGGTGGACCGCGGGTCACCATCGACAAGAACACCGCGGTGCTCGACGAGGACGGCAACCCGGTGGTCCCCGGATCCGGGGTGCGCGGCATCCTCGCCAAGCGCGGTCACATCCCGGTCGGCTACTTCAAGGACGAGAAGAAGACCGCCGAGACGTTCCGGACCATCAACGGTGTGCGGTACGCGATCCCGGGTGACTACGCCACCGTCGAGGCCGACGGCAGCGTGACCATGCTGGGGCGCGGCTCGGTGTCGATCAACAGTGGCGGCGAGAAGATCTACCCCGAAGAGGTGGAGGCAGCGCTCAAGGGCCATCCGGATGTGTTCGACGCGCTGGTGGTCGGCGTGCCCGACGAACGCTTCGGCAATCACGTGGCGGCCGTGGTGCAGCCGCGCGAAGGGACCCGGCCGACGCTCGCCTCGCTGGATGAGTTCGTCCGCAGTGAGATCGCGGGATACAAAGTGCCGCGCAGTCTTTGGCTGGTCGACGAGGTGAAGCGGTCCCCGGCGGGTAAGCCCGACTACCGGTGGGCCAAGGACACCACCGAAGAGCGTCCGGCCGACGAGGTGCATGCCAAGCATGTAGGAGCGAAATGATGCCAGGGCGAGCGAAGCGACGGGAAATATAGATGCGTACCGAACTCTGCGAACGATTTGGGATCGAATACCCGATCTTCGTGTTCACTCCGTCGGAGAAGGTGGCCGCAGCGGTCAGCAAGGCCGGCGGCCTGGGCGTGCTGGGCTGCGTACGGTTCAACGACGCCGACGATCTGGAAGAAGTCCTGCAGTGGATGGACGCCAATACCGACGGCAAGCCGTACGGCGTGGACATCGTGATGCCGGCCAAGATCCCCACCGAGGGCACGGCCGTCGACATCAACAAGCTGATCCCGCAGAGCCACCGCGACTTCGTCGCGAAAACCCTTGCCGATCTGGGTGTTCCGCCGCTGCCCGAGGACGAGGAGAAAAACGAGGGCGTGCTGGGCTGGCTGCATTCGGTGGCGCGTAGCCATGTCGACGTGGCGCTCAAGCATCCGATCAAGCTGATCGCCAATGCGCTGGGCTCGCCACCTGTCGACGTCATCGAGCAGGCGCACGCGGCCGGCGTGCCGGTGGCCGCACTGGCCGGCAGCGCCAAGCACGCGTTGCGCCATGTCGAGAACGGTGTCGACATCGTCGTCGCGCAGGGGCATGAGGCCGGCGGACATACCGGTGAGATCGGTTCCGTCGTGCTCTGGCCGGAAATCGTGGATGCACTGGACGGCAGGGCGCCCGTCCTGGCCGCCGGCGGTATCGGCACCGGCCGCCAGGTGGCGGCCGCGCTGGCGCTCGGCGCCCAGGGCGTGTGGATGGGCTCGGCCTTCCTGACTGCGGCCGAATACGATCTGGGTCACCGGTTGCCCGGTGGCACGTCGACCATCCAGGACGCGCTACTGCGCGCGACCACCGCAGACACGGTGCGCCGCAAGATCTACACGGGCAAGCCGGCCCGGTTGCTGAAGACCAAGTGGACCGATGCCTGGGATGCGCCGGACGCTCCGGAGCCGCTGCCGATGCCGCTGCAGAACATCCTGGTCAGCGAGGCGCACCAACGGATGAACGAGTCGGACAATCCGGATACGGTGTCCATGCCGGTGGGCCAGATCGTGGGCCGGATGAACGAGATCCGCCCCGTCGCCGACATCATCGCCGAGCTGGTGGCGGGATTCGAGCAGGCCACGAAGCGGTTGGACGATATCGCCGGGTCCTAACCGCCGAGATCGACGCAATGGCGTGATCTACCCGCCCTTCCGCGCCCAAACGTGCGTTTGGGCGCGGAAGGGATCACCGGCCGGGCAGCTTCTGCACCGCCTGGATCATCGGGGTGAGTGCCCTCTGCCACCAGGCCGACGGAATGCCCAGCGGCGGATCGAGATTGATCACCCGCGCGGTGGACACCGTTTGGGACTCGGTGTATTTGAGAATGCCGTCGGCGCCGTGCCTGCGCCCCACCCCGGAGGCCTTCATCCCGCCCATCGGCGCAGCGGTGCTGCCGAAGGCCAGGGCGTAGCCCTCGTCGACGTTGACGGTGCCGGCCTGCAGCCGGGCCGCGATCGCCTCACCCTCGGCCTTGCTGCCCGCCCACACACTGGCATTCAGCCCGTACTCGGTGTCGTTGGCCTTGGCGATCGCCTCATCCACCGAGTCGACGGGGTAGATGGACACCAAGGGCCCGAAGGTCTCGTTGCGGCCGCACTCCATCTCGTCGTTGACATCGGTGAGCACGGTCGGTTCGAAGAACAGCGGGCCGATGTCGGGGCGGGCGTTGCCACCGGCGATCACCTTGGCGCCCTTGGCTTTCGCGTCATCGACGTGTCCGGACACCGTCTTGATCTGGTCCTCGGAGATCAGGCTGCCCATATCTGCGCTGAAATCGTAGGCGGTGGAGAGCTTCATCGCCTTGACCTGCTTGGCGAACTTGGCGGCGAACTCGTCGGCGACGGAACGTTCGACATAGATCCGTTCGATCGAGATGCACAGCTGCCCGGCGTTGGAGAAACACGCCCGGGTGGCGGCCTTGGCGGCGACGTCGAGGTTGGCGCCCTTGGTCACGATCATCGGGTTCTTGCCGCCGAGCTCGGCGGAGAAGCCGATGAGCCGGCTGCCGCACTGTTCGGCCAGCGTCCGCCCGGTGGAGGTGGAACCGGTGAACATCAGGTAGTCGCAGTGGGCCACGATCGCGGTGCCGACCACCGACCCGGGCCCGGGCACGACGGCGAACAGGTCGCGCGGTAGCCCGGCCTGGTACAGCAGTTCGGCGTTGGCCAGTGTGCAGTAGGGAGTCTGGCTGTCGGGTTTGACCACCACGGCGTTGCCCGCCAGCAACGCGGGGATCGAGTCGGAGATGGACAGCGCCATCGGGTAGTTCCACGGCGAGATGACACCGATGACGCCCTTGGGGTGGTGGTTGACCACAGTTTTGACGAGGCCGGGCAACAGGCCCTGCACCCGCTTGGTGCCCAGCAGCTTGACCGCCTCCCGCGCGTAGTAACGCGCGTTGAGGATCATGTCGACGATCTCTTCCTGAGCGGCCGAGCGGGCTTTTCCGGTTTCGGCCTGCGCGACATCCATCAGGAAATCGCGGTTGGCGATCACCAGATCGCGGAACCGTTCGATGACCGCGGACCGCTCAGCAACCGGGCGCTGGGCCCATTTGGCCTGCGCGGCACGGGCTTTGGCGAACGCGGCGGCGACGTCGTCGGCATTGCCGACCGGGATGGTGGTGAGTGCCCTGCCGGTGAACACCTCGTCGATCGGCTTGGACGGGCGCGCGTCAACATCGTCGATGGCGACCAGCGTGCGCAGACGAGCGAAGTCCGCGGCGGATGGAGCGGGCATGGTCGACTCTCCCTTACTGGTGAGTAACTAAACGGCTAGGGCAAACCTACCCGGTACCTGCGGTATCGACCAGGGTGCCCGTCCGATTTGTTCACGAAGCCGCCGCGGGTCATCCTGACCTGCGGTGATGAACATGACAACGCCTCCACGGGCGTACCCGTGGAGGCGTTGTCGTCGTTCAGGTCAGGGCGTGATGGTGGTTCCCGAGTCGATGGCGTCGGTCGCCGCGCCCACGATGTCCACCTGGTCCTCGAGACCGTCGGCATTGAGCTGCAGCACATAGAGGCCGTCGCTGCCGGGGATGACGACCGTCTTCTGCGCGACGATCTTCTTCTGGCCGTCCTGGACCCAGGTGCCGCCCAGTTGGAAGGCGGGGTATTCGCCGAGTGTGCTGGCCGCGCCCTCGTTGAGTGGCTCGTAACCGGAGAGGTTCTGCAGTTCGCCCGGAGCCAGATCGAGGATCTTCTGCGGATCGACGTTGCCCGTCAGCTTCGACACGATCGCGACGACGCTCGGGGTGTACTCGGCGGCCTCGGGGCCGGTGTAGACGATCGCTCCGTAGGCCCAGTCCGGGGTGTCGGTGCCGGCGGATTCCCAGCCCTCGGGCAGCGGCAGGTCGATGGTCGGTGAGCCGGGATCGCCCCGGTGCACGGGAGTCTCCTGGATGTTGTTCGCCTTGATGTAGCCGGCGATGGTCTCGTTCGGCCCGGCCGCATCCTCGTCGCGCGGCGCGACCTTCGGCTTCTTGGTGGGGGTCTCGGACTTACTGGTCGACGTCTTCTCCGACGACGACGCGGTGGTCTTCTCGCTACTGCTCGCGGCGGTCTTGGTGTCCGAGCCGCAGCCGGAAAGGACCACGGCCAGGGCGGTGGCCGCGGCCGCCAAACCGGTGAGCGCAGATGCTCTCATGACATAACTCCTCGGAGGTCGAAGTCTTCCGGTGCAATTACGGCAAAGGTCACCGCCATGCATTTCCGATCGGAAGCGTAGCTCAGCGCGGCGTTCGCCGTGCTGAGTAGAACTACTCGAATTCGAGGTGGAGAAAGTCTTACCGCGGCCAGCAAATCCTCATACGATGATTGCCCGCAGTCAGCCCGGACCCAGCGTGTACGAACCGGTTTCAGGGTGCCGATACCAGCCACCGGCGGCGTGAGTGCCGCCGTCGGCATGAATGGTCCGCCCCGTCACGTAGCTCGACAGATAATACGCCAGGAATACCGCGGCTCCGGCCATTTCATCGACATTGCCGGGGCGCCCCAAAGGGACATCAGTTCGGCAATTTCAGGCGTTCCGGTGATGCCATTCTGGCCAATCCTTCGGGCATGGAGAAATCAGGGGCCAGGGCATTGATCCGTATCGCGGCACAGCGCATCCCAGCCGTTCTCGGAGGTCTCCAATAGCGGCGACGGGCTAACCGCGCAGCGCTGGCCGTTCGACGGTGTGCACCGGATCGGCGCAGTCGGTGGCCTCGGCCGAGAGTTCGCGCTTGAGCACCTTGAACGTCTCGGTACGTGGCAGTGCGGTGCTGACCCTGACGAAAGACGGCCATTGTTTGGGGCCGAGATCGGGTTGTTCGGCCAAGAACATCGCGAACCGTTCGACATCGAACGCAGCGCCGGGGACTGGCACCACCGCGGCCATCACCCGGTCGCCCACCGCGGGGTCCGGGATCGGATAGACGGCCGCCTCGGCGATATCGGGGTGGCGCAGCAGAATCTGTTCGATCGGCGCGGTGCCCAGGTTCTCACCGTCCACTCGCATCCAATCGCCCAGGCGCCCCGCGAAGTACACGAAGTTCGCCTCGTCCCGGTAGGCGAGGTCCCCGGAGTGGTAGACCCCGCCCGCCATCCGTTCGGTCTGGGCCTCGGGTGAGTTGTAATAGCCGCGAAACCAACCGGCACCAGTCGGATTCACGATCTCCCCGACCACTCCGGGCGGGCACGGTTGCCCGGTTTCCACGTCGACGATGGCCACCTCATCGGTGAGCGGGCCCAGGGACCCTTCGGGGGTCTCCGGGGTGCGCGCGATCGCCACACCGCCTTCGGTGGAGCCGAATCCGTCGACCACCCGCACGCCGAACCGATCGGCGAAGCGCACCAGATCCCGCGGCGCACCCTCATTGCCGTACAGGAACTTCAGCGGATTGTCGGCATCGTCAGGCTGCGGTGGGGTGGTGAGGATATAGGACAGGGGCTTGCCGACGTAGTTGGCGTAGGTGGCACCGTACCGGCGGACATCCGGGAGGAACTGAGAGGCGGAGAACTTGCGCCGCAACGCGATCGAAGCCCCCGCCGCCACGGCCACCGACCAGCCGGCCATGATCGCGTTGGAATGGAACAACGGCATGGACAGGTAGCACGTGTCCGCGGGTCCCAGCCCGAACCGCTGTGCCAGCATCCTTCCGGGGAAAACCACCTTGTCCTGGGTGACTCGAACGGCCTTGGGGTCACCGCTGGTCCCCGAGGTGAAGATCAGCATGAACAGGTCGTCCGGGGACAGCTCGGCGAAGGTCACCGCGGCGCCGGCATGGCCGGCGAGTTCGGCGGCCCACTGCGCGGATTCGACGTCGATGAACTCGACCCCGTCCGGCACCTCGGCGCCCGAGTCGGCGAGCACCAGCTGACAGTCCGCGCGGGCGATGTCGCCCGCCAGTGCCGCCCCGCGCCGGGTCGGGTTGAGCCCGACCGGCACCAGCCCGGACAGCGCCGCCGCCACCAGCACACTGGAGAAGAACGGCGTATTGCCCAGCAGCACACCGATATGCGGCGGCCGGTCCGCGTCCAGTCGGGCCCGCAACGCGGCCGCCAGCGCAGCCCCGGCGGCGATGTGGTCCTGCCAGCTGGTGAACTCGTCGCCGTAGTGCACGCCGCGGTCGGTGACGCCGACCAATGGCGCCAATAACGCGCCAACGGTGTCGGCCATCTAGACCGGGGTGTCGGCCAGTTCGCGGCCGATCCGCAGCAGCTGCCCGGTCGCTCCGCCGAGCGCGAACTCGGTCTGCTTGGCGGCCAGGAAGTAGCGGTGGATCGGGTGATCCATGTCGATGCCGACACCACCGTGCACGTGCACCGTGGTGTGTGCGACCCGGTGTCCCGCGTCGGCGGCCCAGAAGGCGGCGCTGGCCACGTCGATATCTGCGGGGAGGTCCTCGGAGAGCCGCCACGCGGCCTGGGTCAGCGTGGACCGCAGCGCCTTGACGTCGATGTAGCCGTCGGCCAACCGCGCGGACACGGCCTGGAAGCTGCCGATCGGCCGGTCGAACTGCTCACGTTCGCGCGCATAGACGGCGGTGAGTTCCAGTGCGCGCTCCAGCACCCCGAGCTGGAACGCGGTGCGGCCCAGCGCAGTGTGCACGGTCAGCCAGTCGAGGACCTCTCGGCCGCCGATGACACGGGAGGCATCCACACCCGTGCCGTCGAGTTCCAGATGGCCCATGGCGCCGTGACCGGTGGTGTCCAATGTGCTCACCGTGACGCCGGGATCGGTGGCGGTGATCAGGAAAACCTCCACCCCGGACGGCGTCTCGGCGGGCACCAGGAAGGCGTCGGCCACCGGGCCGTAGCTCACCTGGGTGCGCGTTCCGGTCAGCCGGAATCCGGGTCCGTCAGTGCCTTCAGCGGTGGCCTGCACCGGGCCCTGCCCCATCTCACCGTCGAGGGCGACGGTGACGATCTTGGCGCCGTTGATGGCGGGTACCGCCCAATCCTGTCGCAGCGTCTCGGACCCGTATCTGGCCAACGCCCCCCCGGCGAGCACCGAGGATTCCAGATAGGGCACCGCTGCCAGTTGGCGGCCGAGCGCGGTCAGCACGGCGGTCTGTTCCAGCACACCGAATCCGCCGCCGCCCACCGACTCCGGTGCAGCGGTGGAGAGGATGTCGGCGTCGATCAGCTTGGCCCACAGGTCGCGGTCGAACCGCTGGTCGAGTCCGTCGAGGACACGCTGGTGTTCGGGCGTGCACACCGATTCGGTGATGGTGCGGACCAAGCCGCCCAGATCGAGTGATGCCTCGGTTGCAGAAAAATCCATGTGAAATCTCCTCCGTTATCGATTCACTCGTGGGAGGCCGAGTGCGACCATGCCGATGATGTCGCGCTGGATCTCGTTGGTACCACCGCCGAAGGTCAGGATGAGGCAGGAGCGGTGCAGCCGCTCCACCCGCCCGCGCAGTAGCGCCCCCGGTGATCCGGTCCGCAGCGTCGCCGAGGTGCCGAGCACCTCCATGAGCAGGCGGTAGGCCTCGGTGGCCAGCTCGGTGCCGTACACCTTGGCCGCCGAGGCGTCGGCGGGGGAGGGGGCGACATCATCGGCGGAGGCGAGCTCCCAGTTGATCAGCTTGAGCACCTCGGCCTTGGCGTGCACGCGGGCCAGGTTCAGCTGCACCCACTCCGAGTCGATCAGCCGCTTGCCGTGCACATCTTTGGTGTTCTGTGCCCACTCGCGAACGCCGTTGAGCGCCACAAAGATCGGCTGCGCCGATACCAGGGCGACGCGTTCGTGGTTGAGCTGGTTGGTGACGAGCTTCCAGCCGGCGTTCTCCTCGCCGACGAGCGCCGTCTTGGGAACGCGGACGTCCTGGTAGTAGGTGGCGCTGGTGTCGACACCGGACATCGTGTGTACCGGCGTCCAGGAGAAGCCCTCGGCGGTGGTGGGGACGATCAGCATCGAGATCCCGCGGTGCTTCTTCGCCTCGGGGTTGGTGCGCACGGCCAGCCACACATAGTCGGCGTAGGCGATGAGGCTGGTCCACATCTTCTGGCCGTTGATGACGTAGTCGTCGCCGTCGTGCACGGCCGTGGTGCGCAGGGACGCCAGGTCGGTGCCCGCGCCCGGCTCGGAGTAGCCGATGGAGAAGTGCAGATCACCGGCGGCGATCTTGGGCAGGAAGAACTTCTTCTGCTCCTCGGTGCCGAAGTGCATGATCGTCGGTGCGACGCTGTTGATGGTGAGGAACGGGACCGGGACATTGGCGATGGCGGCCTCGTCGTTGAAGATGAGGCTCTCCATGGGTGTCCGGGCCTGGCCCCCGTACTCCTTGGGCCAGTTCAGCGTCAGCCAGCCGTCCTTGCCCATCTGGGACACGGTTTCGCGATAGACGTTGCCGCGGCCCATCTCGCCGTCGCTGGCGGCCAGCGCCTCGGCTCGCTCGGGTGTCATCAGTTTGGTGAAGTACGACCGCAGTTCGCGGCGCAACTCCTCCTGCTCGGCGGTGTAACCGATCCGCATCTTGACATCCTCACTATCGGGCGGCGCTGGCATGCCGTGTTGTATCGAAGGTGCTCAACGGCACCTTTTTCCCAACCGGTTGTAACACGTTCTAGTCTCGAGGTCCAGGGCGGTATGGTTAGCCGGCACATTGGCGAAGTTGAGCCGAGCATGGATATGAAGAGCCCGAGGAGGTTGTCATGCGTGTGGAAGTCGACCGCGATCGTTGTGAAGGCAACGCGGTTTGCGTCGGTATCGCCCCCGACCTGTTTGATCTGGATGACGACGACTATGCGGTGATCAAGGCCGACCCGGTGCCGGCCGACCAGGAGGACCTGGCCGAACAAGCCGTCGCCGAGTGCCCGCGCGCAGCCCTGATCCGAAAAGACTAGAGGTATTCATAAATTGGCCGAAACATCTTCGATATCCGCTGACAACACCGCCGCGCTCGACCTGTCCGGAAAGGTCGCCGTCGTGACCGGTGCCGCGGCCGGTCTGGGCCGCGCGGAAGCCGTGGGTCTGGCCCGTGCGGGCGCCACCGTCGTGGTCAACGACATCGCCGCCGCGCTGGACAAATCGGATGTGCTCGACGAGATCGCCGGGGCCGGCGCCAAGGGCGTGGCCGTTGCCGGTGACATCAGCGCCCGCAGCACCGCCGACGAACTGGTGTCGACCGCGGACGGCCTCGGCGGCTTGAGCATCGTCGTGAACAACGCCGGTATCACCCGGGACAAGATGCTGTTCAACATGTCCGACGAGGACTGGGACGCGGTGATCGCCGTGCACCTGCGCGGACACTTCCTGCTGACCCGGAACGCGGCCACCTACTGGCGGGCCAAGGCAAAGGACTCGGCGGACGGCCGGGTGTACGGGCGGATCGTCAACACCTCGTCGGAGGCCGGGCTGGCGGGCCCGGTGGGGCAGGCCAACTACGGTGCCGCCAAGGCCGGCATCACGGCGCTGACGCTCACGGCCGCGCGCGGCCTGGGTCGCTACGGTGTGCGGGCCAATGCCATCGCGCCGCGGGCCCGCACGGCGATGACCGCCGATGTGTTCGGCGACGCTCCGGAGCTGTCCGACGGCCAGGTCGACGCGCTCTCGCCCGAACACGTGGTGACGCTGGTGACGTATCTGTCCTCGCCGGCGTCCGATGCGGTGAATGGACAGCTGTTCATCGTCTACGGCCCGACGGTCACGTTGGTGGCCGCGCCGACGGTCGCGCAGCGCTTCGAGGCCACCGGCGATGCCTGGGACCCGGCCGCGCTGAGCTCGGCGCTGGGCGGTTTCTTTGCTGAGAGGGATCTGGAAACGGGATTCTCGGCAACTGCGCTTATGGGTTCTTAGATTTGAGAATTCCATATTCATGGGGCCTGTGAGGATTAGAACACGTTCTAAAATGATATCGGTCACACGGTCCTTGACCTGCATAAATAAGAAGTTTTGGTGAAGATTGCGGTTCTTTGACACTGTGAACGTGTTCTAGTTACTATGAGCCCGCTCACTAAGCCAAGCGTGTAGACCAGGGGTGGAAAGGCCGCCGGAGCGAACAGATTCCCGTTATATTCGGGCTCTTCGCCAACGCGGGTGTTTCGCGCCCCTCACCGAGAACGGAGCCGAGGTTGATCGAACAGCTTGCGGCTCCGGCGCGGGCCGTGGGTGGATTCTTCGAGATGACCATCGACACCTTCGTCAAGATGTTCCAGCGGCCGTTTCAGTTCCGCGAGTTCCTCGACCAGACCTGGATGATCGCTCGCGTCTCGCTGGTCCCGACGTTGTTGGTATCCATCCCGTTCACCGTGCTGGTGGCCTTCACGCTCAACATCCTGCTGCGTGAGATCGGCGCGGCCGATCTGTCCGGAGCCGGCACGGCGTTCGGCACCATCACGCAGCTCGGCCCGGTGGTGACGGTGCTCGTCGTCGCCGGTGCCGGCGCCACCGCGATCTGCGCGGATCTGGGTGCGCGCACCATCCGTGAAGAGATCGACGCGATGCGAGTGCTCGGTATCGATCCGATCCAGCGGCTGGTGGTCCCGCGGGTGCTGGCCTCCACCTTCGTGGCCTTGCTGCTCAACGGTCTGGTCTGCGCGATCGGCCTCGCGGGTGGCTACGTGTTCTCGGTATTCCTGCAGGGCGTGAATCCCGGAGCCTTCATCAACGGGCTGACGATCCTGACCGGATTGGGTGAGTTGGTGCTCGCCATGTTCAAGGCCGTCCTGTTCGGTCTGATGGCCGGTCTGGTCGGCTGCTATCGCGGGCTCACCGTGCAGGGCGGACCCAAGGGCGTGGGCATTGCCGTCAACGAGACGGTCGTCTACGCCTTCATCTGCCTCTTCGTCATCAATGTCATCCTGACCGCTGTCGGCGTCCGGGTCCTGGAGCGGTGAGGCGGCCCACCGATGAGTTATGACGTGACCTTGCGCGTGCGCCGGTTCTTCCGCGGCGTGCCCAGAACTGTCGACAACATCGGCGAGCAGGCGTTGTTCTACGGCGAGACGATGCGTTACATCCCCAACGCACTGACCCGCTACCGCAAAGAGACCATCCGACTGGTCGCCGAGATGACCATGGGCGCAGGCGCTCTGGTGATGATCGGCGGCACCGTCGGCGTCGCGGCGTTCCTGACCCTGGCCTCCGGCGGCGTCATCGCCGTGCAGGGTTACTCCTCGCTGGGCAATATCGGTATCGAGGCCCTCACCGGCTTCCTGTCGGCCTTCCTGAATGTGCGCATCGTGGCGCCGGTGATCGCCGGTATCGCCTTGGCCGCCACGATCGGCGCCGGCACCACCGCGCAGCTCGGCGCGATGCGTGTCGCCGAGGAGATCGACGCGGTGGAAGCCATGGCGGTGCATGCCGTCTCGTATCTGGTGTCCACCCGGTTGATCGCCGGACTCATCGCCATCATCCCGTTGTATTCACTGTCGGTCCTGGCCGCGTTCTTCGCCGCACGGTTCACCACGGTGTTCATCAACGGTCAGTCCGCGGGTCTGTACGACCACTACTTCAATACGTTCCTGATCCCGACCGACCTGCTGTGGTCGTTCCTGCAGGCGATCGTCATGTCGATCGCCGTGATGCTGGTGCACACGTACTACGGGTACAACGCTTCCGGTGGTCCGGTGGGTGTGGGTATCGCGGTGGGCCAAGCCGTGCGCACCTCACTGATCGTCGTCGTGACCATCACGCTGTTCATCTCACTCGCCGTCTACGGCGCGTCCGGCAACTTCAACCTCTCCGGGTAGGCCGCCAGTGTCCTCCGGAAGTGCCAAGCGCAGTCATGTCAGGATCGCCGCTGCGATCCTCGCCGCGATCGTGGTCGCCGCGGTGGTGTTCACCTATCTCTCCTATACCGCCGCCTTCACCAAGACCGACACCGTCACTGTGACGTCACAGCGGGCCGGCCTGGTGATGGAGACCGACGCGAAGGTCAAGTATCGCGGCATTCAGATCGGCAAGGTCACCAATATCGCCTTCACCGGCGAGCAGGCCAAGCTGACCCTGGACATCGACCGCAACCAGATGCGTTTCATCCCGTCCAACGCGTTGGTGAAGATCGGCGGGACAACGGTTTTCGGTGCCAAGTCGGTCGAATTCCTGCCCCCGCAGGATCCGAAGAAGACGACATTGCAGCCGGGTGCGAACATCGAGGCCAGCAGTGTGCAGTTGGAAGTCAACACGCTGTTCCAGACCCTGACCGACCTGCTGCACAAGATCGACCCGATCAACCTGAACGCCACGCTGACCGCCCTGGGCGAAGGTCTACGCGGTCACGGTGATGACCTGGGCGCCACCATGGCCGGGCTGAACTCGTATCTGGCGCAGCTCAATCCGAAATTGCCGACCCTGCAGTCCGATATCGCCAAGGCCGGCGTGGTCGCCAATATCTACGGCGACGCCGGTGCCGACCTGGCCACCGTCCTGGACAACGCGCCCAGGCTGTCCAAGACCATCGTCGACGAACAGGACAACCTCAACGCCGCACTGCTGGCCGCCACCGGATTCGCCGAGAACGGCACCGCGACACTGGCGCCGGCCGCCGACGACTACATCGCCGCGATCAAGCGATTGCGGGCGCCGTTCAAGGTGCTGGGTGATTACTCTCCTGAGTTCGGCTGTCTGTTGCAGGGCATCGCGATCGGCGTCGACAGGTTCGCACCGGTGATCGGTGGCATCCGGCCCGGTTTGTTCGTGGACTCCAACTTCCTGCCCGGCGCGCCGGCCTACACCTACCCGGAGAGCCTACCGATAGTGAACGCCTCCGGCGGTCCGAACTGTCGGGGCCTGCCGAATATGCCGACGAAGCAATACGGCGGATCGTGGTACCGCGCACCATTCCTGGTCACCGACAACGCCTATGTGCCGTACCAGCCGAACACCGAAGTGCAGTTCAATGCGCCGTCGACGTTGCAGTTCCTGTTCAACGGTGCGTACGCCGAACGGGATGATTTCTGATGATCAGGTTGCGCCGCGATGAGCGTTTACGCGAAGAGTCGATGCCCAAGAACATGGGCTGCTGATGGGTAGCCAGAGACGCACGCTGATCAACGTCGTGGTGTTCACCGTGGCGATGGTCCTGGTCGCCGCGGGCCTGGTGGTGGTGTTCGGGCAGTTCCGGTTCGCCTCCAGCACCTCGTACCACGCGAACTTCGCCGAGGCCTCCCGGCTCAAGGCTGGCCAGGACGTGCGCATCTCCGGTGTGCCGGTGGGCACCGTCAACGCGGTCAAGCTCAATCCGGACAACAGCGTCGACGTGGCGTTCGACGTCAACAAGCGCTATCAGCTGTACACCTCGACCAGGGCAGTGGTGCGCTACGAAAACCTGGTCGGTGACCGCTATCTGGAGATCACCTCCGGTCCGGGCGAACTGCGCAAGCTCCCGCCCGGAAGCACGATCGCGCGGCAGAACACCCAGCCGGCCCTGGATCTGGATGCGCTGCTGGGCGGACTGAAACCGGTGCTCAAGGGTCTCGACGGAACCAAGGTGAACGAGATCAGCAGTGCCGTCATGGAACTGCTGCAGGGCCAGGGCGGTGCCATCCAGAACCTGTTGGCCAATACCAGTTCTTTCAGCCAGAACCTGGCCAACCGGGACCAGCTCATCGGCGACGTGATCAACAATCTCAACACCGTGCTGGGAACCGTTGATGCGAAGGGCACCCAGTTCAACGCCAGCGTCGACGAGCTCCAGAAGCTCATCTCCGGGCTCGCCGACGGCCGTGACCCGATCGCCGGGGCGATCGGACCGTTGGCCTCGGCCGAGAACGACCTGACCGAGATGCTGCAGGCGTCGCGACGGCCGTTGCAGGGGGTCATCGAGAACTCGCGGCCGTTCCTGCAACGGATGGATGAGCGCAAGGCCGACGTCAACAAGGTCATCGAGCCGCTGGCCGAGAATTACCTACGCCTCAATGCGCTCGGTGCCTACGGCGCGTTCTTCAACATCTACTACTGCTCCATCCGGCTGAAGATCAACGGGCCGGCCGGCAGTGACATCCTGATCCCGTTCGGCGGTCCCGCCGATCCGACCAAGGGGAGGTGCTCGGACAATGGCTAGCCCCAAGGGCGACAACCCCTTACGGACCGGCATCCTCGGTATTTTCGTGGTGGCGTGTCTGGTGCTGATCTCCTTCGGGTACACCGGCCTACCGTGGTGGCCGCAGGGCCGCAATTACGAGGCCTATTTCACCGACGCCGGTGGAATCTCGCCCGGCAACGACGTGGCGGTGTCCGGCATCAAGGTCGGCAAGGTCACCTCGGTCACGCTGGCCGGTGACCAGGCCAAGGTCGGGTTCACCGTCGACCGGAACATCAAGGTCGGCAACCAGACTTTGGTGGCGATCAAGACCGATACCGTGCTCGGCCAGAAGTCCCTGTCGGTCACACCCAAAGGCGGCGGTGATTCGACGGTGATCCCGGTGGGGCGCACCACGACTCCCTACACCTTGAACACTGCGCTGCAGGATCTCGGTGGCAATGTCAGCGCCCTCGACAAGCCGAAGTTCGAACAGGCACTGCAGACATTGACCGACACGCTGCACGACGCGACTCCGCAATTGCGGGGTGCCCTGGACGGGGTGGCTAGCCTGAGCCGCAGCCTGAACAAACGCGATGAGGCTCTCGAAGAGCTGCTGCGACATGCCAAGAACGTGTCCGACACGCTGGCGCAGCGCGCCGATCAGGTGAACAAGCTGGTCACCGATGGCAACCTGCTGTTCGCCGCACTCGATGAGCGTCGGCAGGCGCTGAGCTCCCTGATCGCCGGCATCGACGATGTTTCGCACCAGCTTTCGGGCCTCGTCGCCGACAACAAGCGTGAGTTCGAGCCGGTGCTGCGGAGGCTCAATGCAGTGATGGACAACCTGCTGGAGCGGCGCGAGCATATCGGCGAGGCGCTCAAGCGGCTGCCGCCCTATGCGACGGCTCTCGGCGAAGTGGTCGGCAACGGATCGGGCTTCAACATCAACCTGTACGGCCTGCCCCCGGCGACCATCTCCGAAGTGCTGCTGGACACCTACTTCCAGCCCGGCAAGCTGCCGGACAGCCTGGCCGACTACTTGCGTGGCCTGATCTCTGAGCGTCTGTTGGTGAGGCCCAAGTCGTCATGAACCGACCCGATTCGAAATCACGCCGAGCGAAGTGGCTGCGTGGCGGACTTGCCGTCGCGCTGGTGGCGCTGCTCGCCGTAGGCGTGTATCTAGTCTGGCCGAACCGCGGCGGACAGAAGATCGTCGCCTACTTCACCACTGCGGTCGGCCTGTATCCCGGTGACGAGGTGCGGGTGGTGGGGGTGCCTATCGGCCGCATCGACTCGATCGAGCCGCGCGCCACCGATGTGAAGATCTCCATGACGCTCGATGACGGCATCAAGGTGCCGGCTGACGCGCGTGCCCTGATCATCGCGCCGAACCTGGTGTCCGCCAGGTTCATTCAGCTCACCCCTGCCTACACCGGCGGCGACGCGCTCGCCGACAACGCCCAGATCGGGCTCGATCGCACCGGCGTCCCTGTCGAGTGGGACGAGGTAAAAGAGCAGCTCACCCAGCTGTCTGCCCAGTTGGGTCCCAAACAGGGTGGTGTACAGGGACCGCTGGTGGCCGCGGTCAACCAGGCCGCCGACACCTTCGACGGCAACGGCGACTCGTTCCGGCAGGCCCTGCGTGAACTGTCGCAGACCGCAGGTCGGCTTGGCGACTCGCGGACCGACCTGTTCGGCACGGTGCGTAATCTGCAGGTGCTGGTGAACGCGCTGGCCAACAGCAACGAGCAGATCGTGCAGTTCACCAATCATGTGGCCTCGGTGTCGCAGGTGCTGGCGGCCAGCTCTGCCGATCTGGACGCCACCCTCGGCGCGCTGAACCAGGCCCTCGGGGATGTCAAGGGGTTGCTGCATGATTCGAACAAATCGCTGATCGACTCTGTCGGCAAGTTGGCTGACTTCACCCAGATACTCACGGATCACAGCGACGACATCGAACAGATTCTGCACGTCACGCCTAACGGGTTGGCCAATTTCTACAACATCTACAACCCCGCCCAGGGCACCGTCGGTGGCCTGTTGTCCCTGCCGAACTTCGCCAACCCGGTGCAGTTCATCTGTGGAGGCACCTTCGATATCGGCGCGAACCCGGACAACTACAAGCGAGCCGAGATCTGCAGGCAGCGGATGGGGCCGGTGCTCAAGCGCATCACGATGAACTACCCGCCCGTGCTGTTCCATCCGATCGACAGCATCACCGCGTACAAGGGACAGATCATCTACGACACCCCGGAGACCGAGGCCAAGGCCCAGACCCCGGTGCCGTATCTCCAGTGGCAGCCGGCACCCGGCGTCACACCGCCTGTGGTGGCGCCCGACGGCAGCCTGAGCGATCTGATCCTGCCGCCGCCGGCAGTCACCGGGCAGATCTCACCGGCCGGCCCGGTTCCCCCGGCGCCGCCGATGGGTGCGGGTCCGCTTCCCGGACCCGCCGCACCGGCTGCGGCACCAGCACCACCGCCCCCGGCGGAAGGAACAGGGGGATGACGCCGATGATTGTGCGGGGTATGGCACTCGGGTCGGGCGCGCTGTTGCTGGCCGGTTGCCAGTTCGGCGGGCTGAACTCGCTGGACATGCCGGGTACCGCAGGGCATGGTGCCGGGTCTTACACGATCACCGTCGAGCTGCCGGATGTCGCGACGTTGCCGCAGAACTCACCGGTGATGGTGGATGACGTCACCGTCGGCAGCGTGTCCGGTATCGAGGCCGTGCAGCGTCCGGACGGCACCTTTTTCGCCGCGGTGAAGCTCTCGCTGGACGGCGATGTGAACCTGCCGGCCAACTCGACGGCCACCGTGGCGCAGACCTCCCTGCTCGGCTCGCAGCATGTGCAGCTGACCGCCCCGGAGGGTAAGGGTGTCGGCAAGCTGAAGCAGGGTTCGAACATCCCACTCGGCAGCATCGGCCGGTACCCGACCACCGAGGAAGTGCTGTCCTCGCTTGGTGTGGTGGTCAACAAGGGCAATCTCGGGGCGCTGCAAGATATCACCGACGAGGCCTACGCGGCGGTGGCCGGCCGCGCGGGCAGCTTCGCGGACCTGTTCCCCCGGCTGGCTGAGCTGACGGCTTCGCTGGATCAGCAGACCAACGACATCATCTCGGCGGCCGAAGGACTGAACCGGTTCGCGTCGATGCTGGCGCGCAGCAAGGACAACCTGGGCCGCACGTTGGACAGCTTGCCCAATGCGCTGAAGGTGCTCAACGACAACCGGTCCAATATCGTCGACGCGTTCGGGGCGCTGCAGAAGTTCGCGGCGATCGGTTCGAGGGTGTTGTCCGAGACCAAGGCCGACTTCACCGCCGACATGAAGGATCTGTTCCCGGTCATCAAGGCGTTCAACGACAATGCCGACGATTTCATCAAGGATCTGGAACTTCTGCCGACCTTCCCGTTCCACTACAAGTATCTGCGTAACGCGGTCCGAGGTGACTACCTGAACGTGTTCGTGACGTTCGACCTCACCGTGCGGCGGTTCGGCGAATCGGTGTTCACCACCTCGTTCTTCGACCCGAACATGAAGCACCTGAACGAGGTAATCAACCCGCCGGACTTCCTCACCGGCGCGATGTCGAATCTGTCCGGTCAGGCTGCCGATCCGTTCAAGATCCCGCCGGGCACCGCCACGCAGCATGGAGGTACGCCGTAATGCTGGACCGGCTGACCCGACTTCAGTTGTCGATCTTCGCCGTCGTCACCGTGCTCACCGTGACTGCGATCTCTGCGTTCTATCTGCATGTCCCGGCGGCTCTCGGAATCGGCACCTACAACATCACCGCGAATTTCGTGGCCGGCGGTGGTCTGTACGAGAACGCCAACGTCACCTACCGCGGCGTCACGATCGGCCGGGTGGAGTCGGTCGGGTTGACCAATGACGGCGTCATCGCCCACATGCGGCTCAACACCGACACCAGCGTCCCGGAGAACGTGACCGCGACGGTCAAGAGCGTGTCGGCGGTCGGTGAGCAGTACATCGACCTGGTTCCGCCGGGAAACGGCGAGGCGCCCGCCAAGGCGCTGTTGCGGGACGGTTCCAATATCGGCGTAGCGCACACCGCGATCGGTCAGGACATCGCTGGTCTGCTCAAGCAGGCTGACGATCTGGTCAGCAGCGTCGGTGACAGCCGCATCCAGGATCTGCTCAAGGAGACCTTCAAGGCGTTCAACGGATCCGGCCCCGAGCTGTCCCGGCTTATCCAGTCTTCTCGCCAGCTGGTGGACGAGGCCAACGCGAACTACGGGCAAACCACCCAGCTGATCGACCAAGCCGGGCCGTTCCTGGACGCCCAGATCCGCGCCGGCGACGACATCAAGTCGAGTGTCGACGGTCTGGCCCGATTCACCACCGAGCTGAGCAAGGCCGATCCGCAGCTGCGTTCGGTGCTGCGGACGGTGCCAGGAGCCGTTGCCGAAGCCAACACCACCTTCGCCGGCATCCGTCCGACGTTTCCGCAGCTCGCAGCCAATCTGGCCAACTTCGGCCGGATCGGGGTGATCTATCACAAGTCCATCGAACAGGCTCTGGTGATCTTCCCGGCTCTGTTCGCGGCGCTGAACACCTCCGCTGGAGGTGTGCCCGCCGATGAGGGTGCCAAGCTGGACTTCAAGGTCGACCTTGGCGATCCACCGCCCTGTGCGACGGGATTCCTGCCTCCGACTCAGATCAGGACACCGGCCGATACGACACTGCGTGATCTGCCCACCGATCTGTATTGCAAGACCGCGCAGAACGATCCTTCGGTGGTGCGTGGCGCGCGCAACTACCCGTGCCAGGAGTTCCCGGGCAAGCGTGCGCCCACGGTCCAACTGTGCCGCGACCCCCGTGGTTACGTGCCGTTGGGCAGCAACCCATGGCGCGGGCCGCCGGTGCCCTACGGCACCCCGGTCGAAGACCCGCGCAATGTCTTGCCGCCCAACAAGTTCCCAAACATTCCGCCCAGCGCGGATTACGACCCGGGACCGCCGGCGGTGCAATTGCCGCCGGGAGTGCAGCCAGGGCCAGGCCCGGCCCCGAACGCGCCGTTCCCGCTGCCGGTGCCGCCCAATGACAACCCGCCGGCGCCGCCCGGGACGTTCTACGCGCCGCCGGATCAGGTGGTGCCGCCGTATGGGCGCATACCGCCGCCCCCGGCCGGTGCGCCCGCGCCCGACGCGCCTCCGGCACCGTTGCCGGCCGAGGCGCCCCAACCCCAGGCCAGTGCTCCCACGAGCACCACCTACGATCCGAGGACCGGAGTGTTCGCGGACCCTGCGGGCGGTACCGGGGTATTCGCCTCCGGAGCCGAGAAGTTCTCACCGGCGGAGAACTGGGTGGATTTGATGATGGCGCCGAAGCAGGTTTAGGCAGGTTTGGTAGATGGTTGAGGACGGCACGAAGCCGGTCCGTCGGCGTGCTTCGCGTGCGGCCGGCCCGGCGGGTAGCGAGCTCGGGCAGGCGCCTGGACCGGTGGTCATGAGCGTTCCCGCTGGGGTGCCCTCGGGGAAGCCGATGGGGGCGGTGCCGCTGGCGCGGCGGCAGCCCAACCGCGGTCGGGTGGCCTTGGTGTCGGCCGTCGCGGCGGTCGTCGCGGCGGCCGTCCTCGTGACCGTGGTCCTCGTACTGCTCACGCAATACCGCCAAGCAGAAGCGGCGACGGCCCGGCAGCAGAGGTTCGTCGACACGGCCGAGCAGACCGTGCTGAACATGTTCAGCTATGACCAGAACAACATCGACGACAGCGTGAACCGATTCGTGAATGGGATCAGCGGGCCGCTTCGCGACATGATGAGCCAGAACAACAACGTCGACAACCTCAAGGCCATCTTCCGCGACACCAATGCGACGTCGGAAGCCGTCATCAGCGGCGCAGCGTTGGAGAAGATCGACGACGTCGGGAGTAATGCCGCGGTACTGGTCGCGGTACGCGTCACCGTCACCGATATCGACGGTGTCAACAAACCGTCACAGGCCTATCGGATGCGGGTCATCGTGCACGAGGATGACAACGGCCACATGACCGGATACGACCTGAAGTACCCCGAGGGTGGAAACTGATGCGCGGCAAGCTCATTGCCCTGGTGGTTCTGGTATTCGCGATTGGTCTGGTCGGGCTGTCCGCGGTGGGCGGAGCTCTCTACTGGGACCGGGTGCAGACCCGCGCCGTGCAGGAGGCCAGCGCAGACCTGCCGTCGCAGGCGACCGACGAGATACCGAAGATCTTCGGTTACGACTATCAGACGGTGGAGCGCAGTCTGACCGACGCGGCGACGCTGCTGACCCCCGACTACCGCCGCGAGTTCGAGGATCGGGCCGCAAAGGACATCATCCCCCAGGCGCGCGACCGCCAGGTGGTCAGCCAGGCGCATGTCGTCGGCGCGGGAATGCTGAGCGCGCAACGGGATTCCGCCTCGGTGCTGGTGTTCATGAACCGCACCGTCACCGACAAGTCCAAGCAGCCCGTCTACGACGGCAGCCGGCTTCGCGTCGATTACCAGAAGATCGACGGCAGGTGGCTGATCAAGTACATCCAGCCGGTGTAGAACCGTTCAGCTGTCGCGCGCCCCGGCCAGCGCGTCCAGGAACGAACGTGCCCAGCGGTCCACGTCATGGGCGAGCACTTGGCGGCGCATGGCCCGCATCCGTCGCTTGCCCTCTTCCGGTGACTGGGTCAGCGCTTGCTCGATGGCTTCCTTCACCCCGTCCGTGTGGTGCGGATTGCACAGGTAAGCCTGGCGCAGTTCCGCTGCGGCGCCGGTGAATTCGGACAGCACCAGCGCTCCACCCAGGTCGCTGCGGCAGGCCACGTACTCCTTGGCGACCAGGTTCATGCCGTCACGCAACGGGGTGACGAGCATGATGTCGGCGGCGACGAAGAAGGCGATGAGGTCATCGCGGGGGATCGGGCGGTGCAGATAGTGCACCACGGGCCGGCCGACCTCGCCGTACTCGCCGTTGATGTGGCCGACCTGGCGTTCGATGTCCTCGCGCATCTCGATGTAGCTCTCCACGCGTTCCCGGCTGGGGGTGGCCAGCTGCACCAGCACGGTGTCGGTGCGGTCGGCACGCTTCTCGGCGAGCAACGCGGAGAACGCCTTGAGTCGAACGTCGATGCCCTTGGTGTAATCCAATCGGTCGACGCCGAGCATGATCTTGCGCGGATTGCCGAGTTCGGCACGAATTTCCTTGGCGCGCTGCCTGATCGACCGTTCGCGCGCTTTGCTGTCCAGTTCGGCCGAGTCGATGGAGATCGGGAACGCACCGACCTTCACGGTGCGGAAACCGACCTGGACCTCACCGAACCGGGACCGTACGCCCACCGTCGCGCGCGAGGTGTTCGCGCCCACCAGCCGGCGGGCCAGGATGAGGAAGTTCTGTGCCCCGCCAGGAAGGTGGAAGCCCACCAGGTCGGCGCCCAGGAGGCCGTCGATGATCTCGGTGCGCCAGGGCATCTGCATGAACAGCTCGACCGGAGGGAAGGGGATGTGCAGGAAGAACCCGATGGTCAGGTCGGGCCGTAGCATGCGCAGCATCTTCGGCACCAGCTGCAGCTGGTAGTCCTGCACCCAGACGGTCGCTCCCGGTGCCGCGGCTTTGGATGTGGCTTCGGCGAAGCGCCGGTTCACATCGACATACCGCTCCCACCATTCGCGGCGATAGATGGGTTTGACGATGACGTCGTGATAGAGCGGCCACAACGTGGCGTTGGAGAAACCCTCGTAGTACTCGGCGACATCCTCGGCGGACAGCCGCACCGGGAAGAGCTTCAGGCCCTCCTGGACGATGGGCTCCTGGTCGCTGTCTGGTACGCCCGGCCACCCGATCCAGGCACCGCGCTGTTTACGAAGCAGCGGCTCCAGTGCGGTCACCAGACCGCCTGGGCTGCGCTTCCACGTGGTGGTGCCGTCGGGCAGGCGCACCTGGTCGATCGGCAGCCGATTGGCGACCACGACGAAGTCGGAGGCGCCCTCGGCGGGGACGGAGTCGGTCAATTTCCCGTCTCCGGGCGCCACCTAGGCCTCTTGCTTCGCCGGACCGATACCGAGCATGGAAAGGAAGGTCCGACATTCGTCGGCGTCGGTCGCGTAGGCGGCCACCACTCGACGGGCCTGGCTGGCGGTGTCGTCGGCGACCGGCTCGACTTCGCCGATTTCGGCGGTCTCAGATTTTGCAGGCATCTACCCACTCTAGGTGACCCCGCGAAACGCGAGGTCACCAGGCGCTACTTCGGATGGTTACGGGCTTGAGCTGACGCTGGTCTGCGGCTGCTGGAACTGCGTCGCGTCCTCGGACAGGCCGATGCACTGCCCCGAGTTGTGGCCGGTGCAGGGGATGCCGTTGATGGCAGGCAGGTCGGGGTTGCCGGGAATGGAACTGAACGGCGACGCCGGCGAATTGGGCACGGTGTGCGGCAGGCACTCGCTGGTGTAGAGGTCTTCTTCTTCGCCGGATGGGCAGGCCGAGACCGTGGTGCCGGCGGGGCCGACCGTGGTGAGGAGGGCGACCACCGGGGCGGCGGCCGCTGCGACCACGAATCCGCCGGCAAGGGCCAGTCGTGGAACGAATAACTCAAAGCTCGCCATCGTCACGCTTTCTGTAGTTATTGACCGACACGTCGGACCGAGTCTAAGGAAGCTGAGAGGAATCTGCATGAGTTCCATGAGTTGTCTGGGAGCCGGAATCAGTGCAGGTCGTCGCGGCGTGGACCGTGCGGGCGCAAGAAAACAGCCGGGACGCCCGGCAGGGCGCCCCGGCTGTCGCTGCGCGACCGCGCTAGGGGCTGGAGCTCACGCTGGTGTGCGGCTCGACGAACTGCGGCTGATCCTCGGACAGGCCGATGCACTGACCGGAGTTGCCGCCGGTGCAGGGGATGCCGTCCACGGACGGGAGGCCACCGCCACCCGTCGAGGTGTTACCGAACTCGGGGGAGTTGGGCACCAGCTCCGGAGTGCACGCGCCGGTGAACGTGTCCTCGGATTCACCCGACGGGCACGACGCAAGGGCGGGGCCCGGTGCGGGTGCCTCGACGGCGAACGCCGCGAGGGCAGGGGCCGCGATGACCGCTGCGGCGAATCCGCCGGCAAGGATCATTCGTCGGGCAGGGAACGCGAAGGTCGCCATGAGCGTCACGCTTTCTGTGATGTGCCGGCCGGATCTATCGGGCTGATCCAGTTCGGAGGGATGTGACTCCTGGGGGCCAGAATACGCTGACGGGGGCGAAAAACCCTGGCGAGAGCGTGAATATTGGTGCGCCAGTGCCAATTCTGGGAAAGGTCTGGACGATCGCTGCGTAAGTGCTGGACGGCGAATTCCTGTGCGCCGGTGGTGCGGCGTGGTTCTATGGCGAGAACGTGTTGCAGTTTTGGTGTCGAAGGGATCGCGGTGCAGCTCTCCTTGGCGGGTCGGACGGTACTGGTGACCGGCGGTGGCAGTGGTATCGGCAAGGGCGTCGCGGCGGCGGTGGTCGCCAGCGGTGGTAACGCAATGCTGGTGGGCCGCAACGCGGATCGTCTCTCGGCGGTGGTCGACGAGATCGAGGCCGCCGGTGCATCCGGGCGCGTCCGTTACGAACCTGCCGATGTCACCGACGAGGACGAGGTGGCCGGCGTCGTCGACGCCGCCGAGGCCTGGAACGGGCGCCTGCACGGTGTCGTGCACTGTGCGGGCGGATCGTTGACGATCGGCCCACTGACCCAGGTGGATTCCGAGCTGTGGCGCCAAACCGTCGACCTCAACGTCAACGGCACCATGTACGTGCTCAAGCACAGCGCCCGCGCGATGGTGCGCGGCGGCGGCGGATCGTTCGTGGGTATCTCGTCCATCGCGTCGAGCAACACCCACCGATGGTTCGCCGCCTACGGACCGAGCAAGGCCGCGCTCGACCATCTGCTCCAACTGGCCGCCGACGAGCTCGGCCCGTCGTGGGTCCGGGTGAACGGCATTCGCCCCGGGTTGATCAAGACCGAGATGGTGGCGCCGATCCTGGAGTCACCGGAGATCAGCGCCGACTACGCCAGTTGCACGCCACTGCCGCGGCCCGGCGAGGTCTCCGATGTCGCCAACGCGGCGATCTTCCTGCTCAGCGACGCCGCCGCGTGGATCACCGGTCAGCTGATCAATGTCGACGGCGGTCACTGCCTGCGCCGTGGGCCGGACATGTCCTCGATGCTGGGCCCGGTGTTCGGCGAGGCTGCTCTGCGCGGCGTCGTCGACTGATCATCCCGCGCCGTCGGCGCTGGTGACCGAGGGTCGTTCGACCAGCTCGTGGTGGATTCGCCCGTCGACGGCGGCCAGCGGGCGGCCGCCACCGCCCCAGCGTCGGGCGATGATCTCGGCGACGATCGACACCGCCGTCTCCTCGGGCGTGCGGGCGCCCAGATCCAAGCCGATGGGGCTGGACAGCCGGACCAGATCCGTGTCGGTGAGTCCGGCGGCGGTCAACCGGTCGAGACGGTCGAGATGAGTGCGCCGCGAGCCCATGGCCCCGACGTAGCCGACCGAAGGCAGGCGAAGGGCGACCTCGAGTGCGGGCACATCGAACTTGGGATCGTGGGTCAGCACGCAGATCGCGGTGCGGCCGTCGATCGCACCGAGATCCTGTTGGCCACGCAGATAGCGATCGGGCCAATCGACGACCACCTCGTCGGCGGACGGGAACCTCGCCGGTGTGGCGAACACCGGCCGGGCATCGCAGACGGTCACTCGGTAGCCGAGGAAGGTTGCCTGCTGAGACAGCGCGGCAGCGAAGTCGATGGCACCGATGATCAGCATGCGGGGCCGCGGCGCGTAACTGGCGACGAACACCTCCATGCCGGTATCGGTCTCGCCGGAGCTTTCGTCCACGCGTTGCCCGTCGGGCCCGTACGACAGCACCGAGGTGCTCCCGGCCAGCAGCAGACCGCGGGCGTCGTCGGCGACGGCGGCATCGGCGCGTGCGGATCCCAGTGATCCGGTGCAGCGCTCGGAGTCGACGATGAGCCTGCGGCCCAGCCAGGACGGGTCCGGGTGGGCGATCACTGTGGCCACCGCGATCGGATGGTGTGCACCGATGGCGTCGGCCACCTCGTCCAGTTGCGGAAAAGTCTTCTGTGACACCGGCTCCACGAAGACATCGAGAATTCCGCCGCATGTCAGGCCGACGGCGAAGGCGTCGTCATCGCTGATTCCGTAGCGCTGCAGCTCGGGCCTGCCGGTGGCGGTCACTTCGGTCGCCAGCTCGTAGACCGCACCCTCGACGCAGCCGCCGGATACCGAGCCCGCCACGGCGCCGTCGGGATCGACCACCAGGGCGGCCCCGGCCGGCCGGGGTGCCGACCTGATCGTGCGCACGACGGTGGCCAGACCGGCGGTGCCACCGGCCCGCCATATCGTCATCAGCTCGTCGAGAACCTCGCGCACCAGGCCGAGTCTAGGTGCGCGACGGCGGGCAAGCGCTCGTGACGGGTGAGGCGCAGATCGCGACGCCGGCGTCTGTCGCTAGCCGGTACGTGTCCACAGGCAGTACCCGGCCATCGAGATATCGAACAGGCTGGGCAGCACCTGAAGTGAAAGTGGTTGTCCGGGCGAGCCTTCCGCGGTCATCGGGGGTCCGACGACACCCGCGCTCACGACGGCGTGCTGGGTGGCGGCGCACCGGACATCGGGGTCCAGTGGTGTCGCCGTCCAGGCGCCGGAGGCCAGGTTCGGGTTGCGCAGGCCTTCGCCATGCAGCGCCATGGCGGGACCGAAGCTGACCCAGCGATCGCTGGGATCTCCGGGCGCGGTGACGGCCTGCCATTGTTGTCCCTGGCATACCAGCGGCAGGGATTGTCCGGGCGGCATCGTGGTGGCGCCGGTGAACTCGGCCGGACACGGCGAATCCGGTTGCGGTGCGGCGGGATCGGCCGACGCGACCGGCGGGACAGCCAGCGCGGCGGCGAGCAGGGCGCAGAGCACGACGAGTCGGGACATCGCTACAGCTTGGTGAGGTCGGTCTTCATCAGCATGACGTTGTACTGGCTCCACAGCGACAGGTTCCAGTACAGGTCCGTGCCGGTGCCGACGGTGGACGGCGACCAGGGGTGCAGCATGGGGGCGTAGATGCCGCCGTTCTGCTGGGTCATCAGCACCGTCGGCGCCGACCAGGTGCCCTCCGGGCTGTCCGACGTGCGCAGGATGATGTTGTTGAACTGGTCGGCGTGCAGCACCACGTACTTGCCGAGCGTCTGGTTGTACTGCACCGACATCTCACTGACCTGGTTGCCCGGCTTGCCGATTCCGCAGGCGCCCTTCTCCTGGCCGAAGACCGGGGTGGCCTTGGACGGATCGTTCTTGTACCAGCCGGCCTTGTAGGCGCCGATACCGAAGATCCCACCCTTGCTGCCCTTGCTGTAGAACTCGTACTTGCTGGCGTCGAGGATGTCCTTCTCCGCCACCCGTGACACATAGGCCGAACCCTGCCTGCCGTTCGGGGTGCCGTACGAGTAGACGTAGCCGTCACCGGGTCGGATCAGGGCGGCCTGCTGGAATTTCGCGTTGCCACCGAAGTTCGTCCGCACGCTCTTGGGTGAGATGTACCAGTTCTCGCCGTTGTCTTCGGAGTAGGCGATCGCCGAGTAGTTGGTGGTCCACTGCCCGGCCGCGCCCCACTGCTTGACCGACATGAAGCTCAGATATTGCGTGGCACCGTATTTCGTGCCGGGCGTGGGGACCGAGATGCCCGCGGTGGGAATCAGTGTCACGCCGGTGGGCAGGCCGGACGGCAGCCGCTCGGGCAGGATGATCTGCCGCGCGTAGGTCTCACCCCACAGTGGCGAGCCGCCGAACATGTTGCCGTTGAGCCATTGTCCGGCCGGAATGGTCATCCCGTCGGACAGGTTGGTGTCGGAGCTGCGGAACAGGGTGTTGAGCCGCCACGTGCCCGTCATGTTAGGGCCGCCGAAGGTGTCGCCGAAGGCGATGAGAACCTGGTGTTCGTTGATCGGGGTGGTCGGATCGTCGGGGATTCCGTTGTCCCACATGGTGCCGACATCGGTGCCCCAGATGCCGAACCGGTTGTAGGTGTCGTTCGGGGCGAAATTGCCGGTGACCCAGTCGACGAAGCTGGTCGACGGACTCAATTGCTGTCCCGGATAAGGGAAGCCGGGGCGCGGGTTCAGGGTGGTCGCGGCCAGCGCGAGGCTGGTGGTGTCGGTGGCGACACCGCCGGTGGCCGCTGCGCTGCGCGGGTTGATGGCCGTCAGAAGGTGGTCGACCTCGCGGCGGGCGAACGCGAGCAGTGTCCAGCTCAGTACCGGCTGGACCGGGGAATTCGCGGCGTTGTTCAGCGCCCAGTCGAGTGCACCCGCGACCGCCTTCAGGACGGCGGTGACGGGCTTGCGCAGTACGGCCGGCACCGGTACCGGGGCGGTCGTGGCCGGGGCTGCCGTCTGCGAGGCCATGGTCAGGGCATTGGCGAAGACCGCGACCGAGGCCGCGGGTTGCACCGTCGAGGACACGGCCGAGGCGGTGGTGGCTGCGGACTTCGTGTCGGCAGGAGCCGGATCGGCAGCGGTGGTCGCGGTGGTGGTTTTCGCCGTCTTGGTGGTTGTGGTCGCGGCGGTGCGCGCGGTCTTCTTCGGCTTGGCCGGCTTCTCGGGCTCGGGCGTCTTCTCGGGTGTCTTGGTGCCCGTGCTTGAGCCGGTATTGGTCTGGGCGCTGACCACCACGCCGTCGGCGGGCTGGGTGGTGGTACCGGTCTTGGGGTCGGTGTCCTTGGAACCCGCGGGTTCGGTGTCGGTCGACTCCTTGGTCTCGGCAGTCTTGGGGTCGGTACCGGTCTTGGGGTCGGTGTTGTCGGCGGTCTTCGTGTCCGAGGTGGCGGTCTGGGTGCCTGCGGTGCTCGTGTCGTCGGCCGCCGCGATGCCGTGACCTGTGGCGATCGCCGTGCCCACACCCAAGGCCATGGCCAGGCCGCCGATCCGGCCGATATACGCCGCTGCGCCCATGCCTGCGTCCTCCGTCAATCGCGCGGGGCACTCGTCAGTGCAACCCGCTTCATCTTCGCAGCGGAGACCACATTTGTTACACGAATCCCATCAGTCACTCAGGCCGGCTTCGCGCAGTGCGTCCTCGTACAGGCTGATCGCCTCGTCGATGCCGGTGTCCACCCAGGCGTCCACGGCCGCGACCCGGTCGGCGACCAGCTGGACCTGGTTGACCCACGTTTCGAAGCCCGGATCACGGCGCAGCGCATCGAGCTGCGCCGTGCTGCCCTGGATCAGGAAGAAGCCCCCGAGTTCCACACTCTGTGGGCGCAGGATCACCGTGTCGAACCGCTCGATCCGCCCGTCGCGGGCCGCCGCCTGCAGGTAGTCGCGGGACTTCCGCAACACATCCAACGCGTTGGTCTCGCGACCCCGCGACGGCAGCCCCCATGCCACCCAGAATCCGGCCTCGGCCATGACGGTTCCTCTCTGTCGGATGTCGACGAAGCTACACACGATCGATGCGCAGCGAGGTTCGGCAGCGACCTTAGACTCGAGTGCATGACCGCTCCGTTGTCCGTCGATCCTGCGGCCTTGCGGGCCGCGTCGGCGGCGCAGGCACACCTCGCGTCGACGGTCGCCGGGCTTGATGTCGGCGGTGCTATGGCCGCTGCCGCCGAAGGTGTGGCGAATCTGTCCTCCGGTGCGGCGTGCCGGTTCGCGGGAGAGTCGTTCGCGGCGCAGGCACAGCACGTGGCCGATGACATGTCCGGCTACGCCACCAAGTTGGCGGCCGCCGCGTCGACCTACGAGCGGGCGGACGAGCAGCTCGGCGGTCGACTGGGTGAGACCCTCCACTGAATCATTCGGTGTCGTCCGCTCGTCGCGGAAGGCCTTCGGGTTCTTCGGCCAAGGCCCAAAGACCCTACGCAGCGGGATCGTTCCGGGCTGGAATCACTACATGACCAGAACACTGAGCAGTCCTGCGACCGGTGCAGCCACCAACTTGATGCGCGCCGCCGTCGTCACCGCGTTCGGTGAGCCGCTGGAGGTGCAGAGTCTCGACCTGCCCACACCGGGTCTCGGGGAGGTGCTGGTCAAACTCGAAACCTCCGGTGTCTGTCACACGGATTTGCATGCTGCACATGGTGATTGGCCCGTCAAACCGCAGCCCCCGTTCGTTCCCGGGCATGAGGGATGCGGCACCGTCGTGGCGATCGGCGACGGCGTCGAGGATCTGAAAGTCGGCGACAAGGTCGGAAATGCCTGGCTTTGGTCGGCATGCGGGCACTGCGACTACTGCCGTACCGGGTGGGAAACGCTGTGCGAAGGTCAGCGCAACGGTGGCTACAGCGTCAACGGCAGCTTCGGCTCCTACATGCTGGTCAACGCCGCCTACGCGGCACGACTCCCGGAGGGTGCCGACCCGCTGGAATTGGCGCCGATCCTGTGTGCGGGCGTCACCGTGTACAAGGGTTTGAAGGTCACCGACACCCGGCCCGGTCAGTGGGTGGCCATCTCGGGGATCGGCGGGCTCGGCCACATCGCCGTGCAATACGCCCGCGCGATGGGTTTGCGGGTGGTGGCGGTGGACATCGACGACACCAAACTCGACTTGGCCACCCGCCTCGGTGCCGAGGTCGCCGTCAATGCCCGCACCTGCGATGTGGTGGCCGAAGTCCAGAAGGCCACCGGCGGGGTCCACGGGGTGCTGGTCACCGCGGTGCACCCGCAAGCGTTCGGCCAGGCGATCGGTCTGGCGCGCCGTGGCGGCACCATCGTGTTCAACGGGCTGCCTCCGGGCGAGTTCCCGGCCCCGATATTCGACATCGTGCTCAAGGGTCTGACCATCCGCGGATCCATCGTGGGAACCCGCCAGGACATGGTGGAGGCGTTGGACTTCTACGCGCGTGGGCTCATTCATCCGACCGTGCACAGCGCGCGCCTGGAGGACATCAACGAGATCTTCGCCCGGATGGAGTCCGGTCAGATCGACGGCCGGGTTGTCATCGACTACCGCTAGTACGACAGCCCGTCGGCGTAGCGCTGCCTGCGGTAACTGCGGCCGTTGCCGCGATTTCGGCTCTTGTACGTCGGCAGCTGAGAGTCGCAGTTCGGGCAGATGAGTCGCAGGTTCTCGCGGCGATTGTTGGTGGGGTTCCCGTCGATGTGGTCCAGGATCAAGACCAGCGGGAGGCCCTGCCACGTGCTTGCCCCGCCGCAGATTGCGCAGCAGTCGGATTGTTCAGCAGCCACGTGTGCGCGGATGTAATGACCCGGGAGAGAACCGGCGCGGCCCTCGCCGGACTCCAGCCACAGATCTGTGCGCGTCCTGCGGCGGGACGCGATCTGACATGGATTGCTGCAGTAGAGCTTTTGGCTGCGCCGTGTGAGTTCGGCTCCGCAGCCCCGACACTGTCTCATGAACGCACGCTACGACGTGGGCCCGACAAGGCAGCTCGGTGGAGTTTGAGCCCCCTGTCAGGATTGAACTGACGACCTTTCGCTTACAAGGCGAGTGCTCTACCACTGAGCTAAGGAGGCGTTGTTACGCGCGATAGCTTAGCGGTCCTCGTCGATGACCCGCTCGGAGACCACTGCCCGCGGCCCGGTGTTGCCACGACGGTTGCGCTGTCGCGGCAACGGGATGCGGCCGGCGATATTGCTGAGCGGATTGACCACCTGGCTCAGCGTGATGACCGCCTCGTGCAGCGCATCGATGGTGGGTGCGAGGGCTTCCAGCCCGGGGGTCAACCGGTTCAGGGTGTCGGCGACATCGGCCAGTTTGAGCAGCGGGCCGTCCGGGTCGGTGAGGGTGTCCAGGAGGCCGCCTTCGGCGAGCAGTCGGTCGGCAACCCCTTCTTCGCGCAGTACCCGTTCGATCAGCCCGTCGTCGGCCAGCAGTTGATCGGCCAGGCCGCCGGGTGCGATCAGCCGTGACAACGCTCCGCTGTCGGTGGTGAGCCGGTCGATCAGGCCGCCCTCGGCGGTCACCTGTTCGACCAGGCCGCCCGGGGCCAGAGCCCGTCCGACCGGGCCGTTCTCGGACAGCAGCTGATCGGCGACGCCGTCCTGGCGCAAGGCCCGTTCGACCACACCGTCCTGCGCGAGCAACCGGTCCGCCAGACCGCCGGGCTCGATCACCCGGGACACCACGCCACCGCTGGCGGTGAGCCGGTCCATCAGGCCGCCCTCCGCGGTGAGCTGATCGATCAGCCCGTCCTTGGCCAGCGCGCGGGCCACCGGCCCGTTCTCGGCGGTGAGCCGGTCCATGAGCCCGCCCGGGGCGGTGAGCTGGTCGACCAGTCCGCCCTGGCGCAGCAGCTGATTGACCGGGCCCTCGGGGGCCAGCGCACG
Source organism: Mycolicibacterium sp. Y3 (assembly GCF_051188035.1). Taxonomy (NCBI): domain Bacteria; kingdom Bacillati; phylum Actinomycetota; class Actinomycetes; order Mycobacteriales; family Mycobacteriaceae; genus Mycobacterium; species Mycolicibacterium sp. Y3. Next base: position 1,144,225 of record NZ_JAVQLT010000001.1, read on the forward strand.
ACCGAGTGGGGCGTCGTCATCCATCAGCCTGGCCAGCCGGTTGGCCCGGTTGACGGCTTCGTCGAGGCCGAGCATGCCGGCGAACGAGGTGGCGCCGCTCATCTGATTCGGGTCGTTCAGCGAACGTTGGACGGTCTTGAGTGTCCCGCCGGCAATGCTCAATCCCAGGTCGGCAATAGCGAGTCCGAGCCGGACCGGAGCCGTGGCAAACTGCACGACGGTGTTGCCGAGGTTCATGGCGCCAGTCTAGGTGCGTGCGCACGGGCCGCGCGGCCGGTCGAGGGGGTTATCCTCACATGGGACTCCCAGGTTCACAGTAATCTCACAGTGGGTATGCAGGATGAGTCCAAACGGCGGGTGGACAGTAGTTGTATGGCTATGGCGGCGGTACCTGAAAGCATTCCCGAAGCGCGGATCCTCGTGGTGGACGACGAGGTGAACATCGTCGAGCTGCTCTCGGTGAGCCTGAAGTTCCAAGGCTTCGAGGTGCACACCGCATCCAACGGACCGGCCGCGCTGGACAAGGCACGCGAGGTCAAGCCCGACGCGGTGATCCTCGACGTGATGATGCCGGGTATGGACGGCTTCGGCGTGCTGCGCCGGCTGCGCGCCGACGGTATCGACGCCCCGGCGCTGTTCCTCACCGCCCGCGACACCTTGCAGGACAAGATCGCCGGACTCACGCTCGGCGGCGACGACTACGTCACCAAGCCGTTCAGCCTGGAAGAGGTGGTGGCCCGGCTGCGGGTCATCCTGCGCCGCACCGGCCGCGGTATCGAGGAACCCCGCAATGCCCGGCTGACGTTCGCCGATATCGAACTCGACGAGGACACCCACGAGGTATGGAAGGCCGGTGAGCCCGTCTCGTTGTCGCCGACGGAATTCACGCTGCTCCGCTACTTCATCATCAACGCCGGCACGGTGCTGTCCAAGCCCAAGATCCTCGACCATGTGTGGCGTTACGACTTCGGCGGCGACGTCAACGTCGTCGAGTCCTATGTGTCCTACCTGCGCCGCAAGATCGACACCGGTGAGAAGCGCCTGCTGCACACCCTGCGCGGTGTGGGTTACGTGCTGCGCGAGCCCCGCTGATTCGCCAACGTCCGGACGGCCGGGCCATCCCGGCCAACAATGAGTACATGACCGAACAACGCCGCCGCGGTGTACCGCTGCGGGTGGGCCTGGTCGCCGCCACCCTGGTGCTGGTGGCGTTCGGCCTGCTCGCCTCGGGGATCGCGGTCACCTCGATCATGTCGCACACCGAGGTCGACCGGATCGACCAGACCCTGTTGGATGCCTCGCGCAGCTGGGCGCAGGCGCCCCGGCGGATGCCCAGCCAGCCCACGCTGACACCCGAAGATCCGAATCCGGGCCGGCCGCCGTCGAACTTCTATGTCCGGGGCATCGGCCCGGACGGCCGCACCTGGATGGCGGTCAACGACCGCGACGCCGAACCGGATCTGCCCGATGACAACAACGTCGGCCCGGTACCGGTCACGGTCGGCTCGGTCGACGGATCCAGAGTGGAATGGCGCGCCATGACCGTGCGCGGTCCGCATGGTGAGCTGACCACCGTCGCCATCGACCTCTCCGAGGTGCAGTCGACCGTTCGCGCCCTGATCTACGCCCAGGTGGGCATCGGCCTGGCGGTGCTGCTGGTGCTCGGTGTGGCCGGTTTCGCGGTGGTGCATCGCAGCCTGCGGCCCCTGGTCGAGGTTGAGCAGACCGCGGCGGCCATCGCCGCGGGTGAATTGGAACGGCGTGTGCCGCAACGTGATCCGCGTACCGAGGTGGGCCGGCTCTCGCTCGCGCTCAATGGCATGCTCGCGCAGATCCAGCGTGCGGTGGCTTCGTCGGACTCCTCCGCGGAAGCTGCCCGCGGTTCCGAGGAACGGATGCGGCGCTTCATCACCGATGCCAGCCACGAGTTACGGACGCCCCTGACCACCATCCGCGGCTACGCCGAGCTGTACCGGCAGGGTGCCGCACGAGATGTGGACATGCTGATGGGCCGTATCGAGAGCGAGGCCCGACGGATGGGCCTGCTCGTCGAGGACCTGCTGCTGCTGGCCCGTCTGGATGTGCAGCGCCCGCTCGAACAGAACCGGGTCGATCTGTTGGCCCTGGCCAGCGACGCCGTGCACGACGCCCAATCGGTGGCGCCTGCCCGCCACATCCGGATGGAGGTGTTCGACGGACCGGGCACACCCGAGGTGCTCGGTGACGAAGCCCGGCTGCGTCAGGTGCTGAGCAATCTGGTGGCCAACGCCTTGCAGCACACCCCGGAATCCGCGGGCATCACGGTGCGGGTGGGCACCGACGAGCAACACGCGGTGCTCGAGGTCTGCGACGAAGGGCCGGGGATGAGCAGCGAGGACGCCCAACGGGTGTTCGAGCGGTTCTATCGCGCCGACTCGTCGCGCACGCGCGCCAGCGGCGGCACCGGGCTCGGCCTGTCGATCGTCGACTCGCTGGTGCACGCCCACGGCGGCACGGTGTCGGTGCGTACCGCCCCGGGCCACGGCTGTCAGTTCCGGGTGAACCTGCCGCGCATCGCGGAGGTGGCCGGAGCCGCCCCGGCGGTGACCGCCACGACCGTCGCGGGTACCGCTCAGGCCAGCTGAGCCAGGGCGGCCTTGATCTTGGCCTGGGCCTCATCGAGCGACTCGGCCGACGGATTGCGGTCGACGCCGGCGAAGCCGAAATCACTGAGATTGCGGGCGGGGAACACGTGCACGTGCAGATGCGGCACCTCAAGCCCGGCGATGATGAGGCCGGCGCGTTCGGCGTCGAACGCCGTGGTGACCGCCTTACCGATGAGTTGCGCCACCGACATCACCTTGTTGAACACCGCGGGATCCAGTTCCTGCCAGTTGTCCACCTCGGCCCGCGGCACCACCAGTGTGTGCCCCTGTGTCATCGGTTCGATGGTCAGGAACGCGACCACCTCGTCGTCCTCGTAGACGAAACGGCCGGGCAGATCCCCGTTGATGATCATGGTGAAGACGGTCGCCATGAGTACCGAGCATAGTCAGGGCGCAGCAAGCTCCCAGGCCGACGGCAGTGCCGTGGCAGCTCGTTACGGGAGTGTGAACGATATGACCGAGCTGGCTCGCGCCCAGGCGGACGGGGGCTTGTTCCAGCCTGCGCGGGAAACCCCCGTTCTGGACATCGTCATCCCGGTGTACAACGAGGAACACGATCTGCCCGGGTGTGTGACCCGGTTGCATCGCTACCTCGCCGAGCAGGTGCCGTACGCCACCCGGATCACCGTCGCGGACAACGCAAGTACCGATTCCACCCTTGAGGTCGCGCGCCGGTTGGCAGCCGAACTGCCCGGTGTCGAAGTGATCCATCTGGACCGCAAGGGCCGGGGCGGCGCCCTGTACACCGCGTGGATGGCCTCACCGGCCACCGTGGTGGCCTATATGGACGTCGACCTCTCGACCGACCTCTCGGCGCTGATGCCGTTGGTCGCGCCGTTGATCTCCGGGCATTCGGATGTGGCGATCGGATCCAGGTTGGCCGCGTCGGCGCGGGTGGTGCGCGGCCCGAAGCGCGAATTCATCTCGCGCTCCTACAACTTCATCCTGCGCGGCGCCCTCGGTGCACGGTTCTCGGACGCGCAGTGCGGGTTCAAGGCGGTGCGCGCCGACGTGGCCCGTCAGCTGCTGCCCTTGGTGGCCGACACCGGATGGTTCTTCGACACCGAGATGTTGGTGATCGCCGAGCGGGCCGGGCTGCGCATCCACGAGGTCCCGGTCGACTGGGTCGACGATCCCGACTCCCGCGTCGACATCCTCGCGACCGCGATCGACGACCTCAAGGGCTGCTGGCGGGTGGGACGAGCGCTGGCCACCGGTGCCCTGCCGCTGCGCGAACTGCAGGCCAGTCTCGGGCGCGAGCCGCTGGTACCCGGCGTGCCGCCCGGCATGGTCGGCCAACTGGCCAGGTTCTGCATCGTCGGCGTGATCAGCACGGTCGCCTACGCCCTGCTGTTCATGGCGCTGCACGCGGCGATGGGCGCTCAAGCCGCAAACCTGACGGCCTTGCTGCTCACCGCGATCGGGAACACGACGGCCAACCGGGCGTTCACCTTCGGCATCCGTGGTCGCGCCGGGGCGGCCCGCCACCAGGCCGGCGGCCTGCTGGTCTTCCTCTTCGGGTTGGCGATCACCAGTGGGTCACTGCTGGTGTTGCACCACTTCGGTCTCACCAAGGACAAGGCAGTCGAACTGTCCGTGTTGGTGGTGGCGAACCTGGTGGCCACCCTGGTGCGCTTCGTCGCGCTGCGCCGGGCGTTCGGGGTGCATCGGCGCTAGCCGGGCTAGAGAATCGCGTCGGCGAGACGGTCGAGCTGCTCGACCCCGGCGGTCGTCGGATGGAACAGCAGCCGGTCGAACCCGAGATCCCGATACCGTCGGACCGTGTCACGGGCCTCATCGGGCGAGCTGACCATATCGTCGACGTTCACCTGCGCGTACTCCGGGCTGAACCCGTAATACCTTGCCAGGTGGTCCTTTCCGGCGGCGATCGCCTGCTCGGGTCCGAGCCCGAAGTTCACCGAAGCCTGCAGATACGGGCGGCCCCTACGGCCGGCGGCCGCCCAGCCGGAGCGAATGCGGCCGACCAGTTCGGCCTGGACGTCATAGTGGCGGACAGCGCCGGCGGCCCAGCCGTCGCCGACGGTCGTCACCCGCCGGACCGTGGCCGCCGACCGTCCGCCGAACAACAAAGGAACCGATACGGGTGCGCACAACGGCGCATCGCCGGCGCCGGTCCAGAGCCGGCGCATCCGCTCGACCTGCTCGTCGAGGATCTTCCCTCGGCGGTCGAAGTCCGTTCCGGTGCTTGCGTAGTCGTCGGGTCTGTTGCCCACACCAAGGCCGACGACAAGTCGTCCGCCGGATATCTGCGCCACGCCGGCGATCTGCTTGGCCAGCGGCACCACCGGATACACCGGGGCGAGAAGGACATTCGTCACCAGCGTCACGTCGGTGGTGGCACCGGCCGCGGCGGCCAGTGCGATGAGCGAGTCGAGACCCGGGTAGCGCAGCCGGTCGATCGTGGTGACGGATTCGAATCCGCGTTCTTCGGCGCGGCGCGTCCATTCTGTGATGCCTGTACCCGCCACTCCGGCAATGTGGTTCGGCAACCCGATTCCCAGTTTCACAGCACGTCCTTCGTTTCGATCGTGTTGAGCGCGGCATTGCCGGTCAGATTCATGGTGTTCAGCATTGGCCGGTTGAGCGAATCCAGGCCAGGTATTCGCATCGAGACGGCAAAAATGGGCAACAAAGACATCACATGCGTAGTGTTATTGACACCATGGAGCGTCTCGACGGTCAAATTCTGCACGCGTTGCAGATCGCTCCGCGGGCGCCCTTCCGGCGGATCGCCGAGGTCATCGGCGCCGGCGAGCAGACGGTCGCCCGGCGCTATCGGGCGCTGCGCCGCGACGGCGTGCTCAGGGTGATCGCAGTGGTGAACCCGAGGGTCTACGGCGAGTGTCAGTGGATCGTGCGGGTGCACGCCAAACCGGACAACGTCCCCAAGCTGGCGGAGGCGCTGGTTCGTTGGCCCGAGGTGACGCACGCCAATGTGCTGTCCGGCGGTACCGAGCTGATCTGCGTTGTCCGTGCGCCGATCGGTGATACCGGCGACGGATTGCTGCACCGGTTGCCCCGCACGTCTGCGGTTCTCGATGTCCGAGTGAACTTGGTGCTCAAGGTGTTCGGGCAGGCATCCAGTGGTCACTGGACCGGCCACGGCCGCCCGCTCAGTGCGGAGCAGATCGCCGCGTTGCAACCACCGGAGACCGCACGCCCGAATCGACCTGGCGCACCGTCCCCCGATGACCAACGGCTGATCGACGCGTTGGCCGATGACGGGCGGATCTCCGACAGTGCGTTGGCCGCACTCACCGGATGGTCACCGGCGCGGGTCAAGCGCCGGTTGGCGGCACTACAGGACTCTGACACCCTGTCCTACGACCTCGATGTGCTACCCGAACTGCTCGGATACACGCTCAACGCGACCATTTGGATCTCGACCCCACCCCGGCATCTCACCGCGACGGCCGAACAGATCGTGGTGCACGACGAGGTGGCCTCGGTCGTCGCGATCAGTGGCTCGGCCAACCTGATGGTCGTGGTGATATGTCGCGACGTCGAGCACTTATATCGCTACCTGGCCGAGCGATTGGCCACCGTCGACCACATCCTGGCCTATGACGTCAGTATCCGCAGCAAACGGCTCAAACAGGTCGGTTCGCTGATCGCGCACGGCCGGTTGATCCGTGCGAACTAACCGCCGATCAACGCGTGCACATCCTCGATCGCATACGGCGGCGTGTCCTTGTGGTCCCGGTAGCCGATGAAGCCTGTTTCGGGCCGGGCGAACTCACCGACGAATCCGCCGGCGGCGATGAAGATCCGGCCGGTTATGTGCGCGGCGAGGTCACTGGCCAGATAGCCGTAGGTGGGGGCGACATACTCGGGCGGGGCGGCGTCCAACGCACCCTGGGCGTTGACATCGTCGAGCAGTCCCCGCCGGTTCAGCTCGGCGATGTGTTGCTCGTAGTCCGCGCCCTCGGACAGCCGGGTGCGCGCACCCGGGCAGACCGCATTCGCCCGCACCCCATGCTCTTTCAGTTCGGCTGCGATGGCCAGCGTCAGGCTGTTGACCCCGCCCTTGCCTGCCGGATATCCCGTACCGCCGTAGTCGCCGAGGAAAGCGAACGAACTGGTGTTAACGATGGCGCCGGAGCCCTGCCGGACCATATGCGGTGCGGCGGCCCGGCAGGTCTCGAATGCCGTCAACAGGTGTGCGTCGAGTAGTGCGCGGAACTGCGCCGAGGTCACGTTGAGGATGGATGATCCGGTGGGCTCTGCCGTGCCGGCGCAGTTGACCAGGATGTCGATGCGTCCGTGGGCGGCCACGCACGCGTCGATCAGGCCGTCGGCGACGTCCGGGTCGGTCGGCGATCCGGCGATGCCGAGGCCCGAGACACGCTGTGCCGCTTCGTCGGTGGCTTCCCGGTCGCGGCCGTTGACCACCACCGACGCACCCTGAGATGCCAGTAGTTCGGCGACGGCCAGGCCGATCCCGCGGGTCCCGCCGACCACGACGGCGGCGCGGCCGGCCAGCAGCGCGCTAATCGGCCTTCGCCTCGGTGAACTCCATGGCGTCCATGTTCCAGTAGCCGCGCAGATTGGTGATCAGGCCGGCGTCATTCACCCGGTAGGTGAATACGCCGCGCACACTGGCGACGAAGCCATTCGGGAATTCGGTGCGCAGCACCAGGATGTAGGCGATCTCGGCCGGCGAGCTGGACGGGAACGTCGCCTCGCGGGTGACGGTCAGCTTGTTGGGCCCGATGTTGGTGTCGTAGAACGCTGCCAGCGCTTCCTTGCCGCGCACCCCGGTACCGCTCGGATTGGTGACCGCCTCCCCGATCGGGTCCTCGACCAGGATGTCGTCGGCCATCAGAGCCAGCCAGCCTTCGCGGTCGCCGGACTGCACACAACGCCAGGAAGCCTCGGATGCGATGACGACGGGTGACTCGGTCATGGTGTCCTTTCAGCGATTCGGCGCGCTTACCCGCGGTCCTCGCAGGTAAGCGCGCCGAAATCACGATTAACGATCGGCGTCCGTGTAGCGGATGACACCGCGGATGTTGCGGCCCTCCAGCATGTCGGCGTAGCCGTCGTTGATCTGCTCCAGCTTGTATTGGCGGGTGACCATGTCGTCGAGGTTGAGCCGGCCGGCCTTGTACATCGACAGCAGCTGCGGGATGTCGTGATGCGGGTTGCCGCCACCGAAGATGGTGCCCTGCAGGCGTTTCTGCAGCAGGGTCAACATCGACAGGTTCAACTTCACATCGTTGCTGGCCATGTTCGCGACCGCGGTGGCCACGACGGTGCCGCCCTTGGCGGTGATGTTCATGTAGTGGTCGATATCCTCGCCCTTGAGCTCACCGACCGTGACGATGGTCTTGTGCGCCATCCGGCCCTGGGTGACCTCGGCGACTCCGGCCATCGCGCTGAAGATGTCGGGGTAGGCGTGTGTCGCGCCGAACTTGAGTGCGTTGTCGCGTTTGAACTCAACCGGGTCCACCGCGAAGACGTTGCGCGCGCCGGCGATGAGCGCACCCTGCAGGGCGCCGGTGCCGACACCGCCGACACCGACGATGACGACATCGTCACCGGGGCGCACGTCACCGCTGCGAACCGCGGACCCGTAGCCGGTGGTCACGCCGCAGCCGACCAGGCAGGCCACCTCGAAGGGGATGGACGGGTCGATCTTCACCACCGAGCTCTTGTGCACCACCATGTAGGGGCTGAAGGTGCCCAGCAGGGTCATCGGGATGACCGGCTGGCCGTTCTTGGCGGCGTGGATGCGATACGTGCCGTCGGACACCGCGGTGCCGGCGAGTAGTCCCGCGCCCAGGTCGCACAGGTTGCGCAGGCCTTCCTGACACGCGGGACATTCACCGCAGGAGGGGATGAACGACAGCACGACGTGGTCACCGGGTGCGATGTGGTCGACCCCGGGGCCGACCTCGGTGACGATGCCGGCGCCCTCGTGGCCGCCGAGCACCGGGAATCCCGCCATCGGGATATCGCCGGTGACCAGGTGATGGTCCGAATGGCACATGCCCGAGGCTTCCATCTGGATCTTGACCTCGTCCTTGACGGGGTCACCGATCTCGATTTCCTCGATCGACCACGGCTGGTTGAATTCCCAGATCAGAGCGCCTTTGGTCTTCATATCTCCTGCTTTCGACGAGAGCCTCGAACTCCAGACTAGAGCCTCTAGTTAGCCACATCACACTGCCCCCAAGCAACTGCTTGGTGGTGATTCACCAGAGCGGAACGGGCGCCTCGCCGAGGGGGTAGTAGCCGGGCAACTTCTCGCCGGCCAGTGAGCGCTCGATGCGCTTCTGCATGGTCGGGGTGAGGTCGCCCGAGGTGATCAGGTCCATGAACGCCTTCTGCACGTGCCCGAAGTCGAAGAAGTCGCGCTGCCATTCGATGAGCAGCTGGTCGTTGAGCCGGAACCAGCTGCCGCCGATACCGTAGATCTCATCGGTGCTGCCGTCCGACTTGTTGGCGATCTGCTTCCAGAAGCCGACGATCTCGTTCTGCTTCTCGTCGATGAGCACCTTCTGGTACTCGTAGACCCAGTTCTCCAGGCCTTCCATCTCCAGACCGAGGGCGACATCGCGGATCTCGTCCCGGCCGATGCACATGACGTCTTCTTTGGGGCCGATGTTCCAGCCGTAGGTGGCGTCCTCGGTGTAGAAGTCCGCCAACGGTTTCCAGTCGCCGGCCGCTTCCGCGTCCTGGTTGGCCTTGAGCCAGCGCTGGGTCCAGTCCTCAAGTGCCTCGCGTGTTGACGATGACGCCATTGTCGTTGCCTTTCAGTCTTTTTCGATGAGGGAAAGTGCTCGGGTGGGACACATGTCGATGGCCCGTTCGACATCCTCGCGGAGCTCGTCGGGCGGTTCCGGGTCGAGGATCTCGACGACTCCGCGTTTGGGCACCTTGAAGACGTCGGGGGCCTCCAGCTCGCACATGGCGTGGCCCTGGCACAGGTCCTCGTCGAGTTCGATTCGGTAGCAGCCCACCGAACTAGTCCTTCACGCGCTTGCGGTAGCGCACCTTCGCCGGCCGGGCCAGCTGCACCACCATCTTGGAGTGGTCGTTCTGGTAGCTCTCCGGAGGCTGCGCCATCTCGAACTCATACTCGCGCAACAGCACCGAGAAGATCGCCTTGATCTGCATCTGCGCGAACGCCGCACCCACGCACCGGTGCCGGCCGGCACCGAACGGGATCCAGGTCCACCGGTTGATCAGGTCTTCCTGGCGCGGCTTGTTGTAGCGGTCCGGGTCGAAGGCATCCGGGTTGGGGAAGTCCTCGGGGATCCGGTTGGAGATCGCCGGCGAGGCGGCCACCATCTGGCCCTTGTGGATCGGGTGTCCGGCGACCTCGAACTCGTCCTGGGCGACCCGCATCAGGATGATCAGCGGCGGATGCAGGCGCAGGGTCTCCTTGAGCGCGTTGTCGATGTTCGGAATCTGGCGCAGCGCATGGAAACTCACCTCCTGGCCGTCGGCATACAGCTCGTCGAGCTCGTTCTGGACCTTGGTGTAGAACTCGGGGTTGCGCAGCAGCTCGATCAGTGTCCAGCTCGACGTGCCCGAGCTGGTGTGGTGCCCGGCGAACATCAACGAGATGAACATCCCGGTGACCTCGTTGGCGGTGAAGCGCGGATTGCCTTCTTCATCCTTGATCGAGACCAGCACGTCCAGCAGATCACGATCGCTCTTGTCGGTGGGCGGGTTCGCGATTCGGCCGTTCATGACCTCCTGCACCAACTCCACCAGGCTGGCCCGGGCCTCGTCGCGAATGCGGAAGCTCTCGATGGGCAGGTAGGGGTCGACGTAGCAGAGCGGATCGGTACCGCGCTCGAGCAGGTGGTAGTAGTTCGCGAACCGCGAATCCAACTGGTTGCGGAACTTCTGGCCGATCAGGCAGGCCGTCGAGGTGTAGATGGTCAGTTCGGCGAAGAACTCCAGGAGATCTATCTCGCCGCTCTCGCCCCATCCCTGGATCATCTTGCGGACTTCGTTCTCGATGGTGGCCGCGTGGCCCTTCATCTGCTCACCGCGCAGGGCGGTGTTGTGCAGCATCTCGGCCCGGCGCTCGGGGTCGGCATCGAACACCACACCCTCGCCGAAGATCGGCGTCATGAACGGGTAGGCCTCGGCCTGATTGAGCTCGCTGTCGGTGGACCGGAAGAAGAACTCGTTGGCCTCCGCGCCGGACAGCAGCACCACCTGCTTGTCGGCAAGCTGGAACCAGCCGGCGTCACCGCACTCCTGGCGGATCCGCCACATCAGCCCGATGGGGTCGGTGCGGAACTCCTCCAGATGGCCGTGTTCCTCCTCGCCACCGGAAACGCGTTCCACCTCTTTGAGATCACTCACAGTGCTGACCCCCCTGTCGGTTCGCTCCCGCCCGCGGAAGCAGGCATGCCTTCTTCGCCGAGAGCCAGCTTCTGGCGGTCCTTGACGTCGGCCAGCGGAGCCTCGGGCTGGAGTTCCATGTTCGCGATGAAGCCGCCGCGGGGCGTCTCGGCGACGAACGTGATGGCCCGCGCGAGATCGTCTGCGCGCAGGAAGTAGTCGTGACGCGCCTGACCCCACTTGGCCCAGTCCTCCAGCGCGGGTCCGATCAACTCGGCGGGCAGGCTCCAGCCCATCGACGTTTTGGTCGGTCCGGGATGCACGATCGAGGCGCGCACGCCCGTGCCTTCCAGCTCCATCTGGTAGTTGGTCACCATCGCGACCAGGGCGGCCTTGGCGGCTCCGTAGGCGCCCATATGCGGCCGCTGACGCAGTGCCACATCGGATCCGACGAAGATGAGGTCACCGCGCCGGCGTTCGATCATGCCGGGCAGCACCGCGGTGGCGAGCCGGTTGGCCCCGACCAGGTGAATCTGGATCTGGGACTCGAACTGTTCGGTGCTGATCGAGTCGAGCTTGCCGAAGTAGGTGTCGCCGGCGCCGGCCACCAGCACCTCGATCTCGCCGAGGTCGGAGGTGGTCTGCTCGACGGCGGCCTTCACCGAATCCGGGTCGGTGACATCGAGGTGCACGGCGATGGCCTCGCCGCCGTCGGCGCGGATCCTGCCGACGATCTCATCGAGCTTCTCCACTCGGCGGGCACCGAGTGCCACCGGAAAACCGTTGCGGGCGAGCCTGATCGCGGTCGCCTCGCCGATACCGGAGGAGGCGCCGGCGACCAGTGCCGGACGACGGGCGGGTAGGGGATCGAAACGAGGCATTCAGCGGGCCTTTCAGCGGGGCTGGACGGTGATGGGTAGGTGAGCGAATCCGCGGACGCTGCTGGAATGCACCCGCACAGACGCGGATTCATCCACCTCGTACCCACGGATTCGCTTGAACAACTCGGTCAGTGCCACCCGGGCCTCCATGCGCGCGAGGTGTGCGCCGAGGCAGAAGTGGGCGCCGCTGCCGAAACTCACCAGCTTCGGACCGATCTCACGGTCGATGCGGTATTCGTCGGGGTTCTCGAAGACGCGTTCGTCGCGGTTGGCGGAGCCGATCAGCAGCACCAGCACATCGCCCGCCGGAACGGTGGTGTCGTAGAAGGTGAGGTCCTCGCTGACCAGCCGGGCCAGGATCTGGCTGGAGGCGTCATAACGCAGTGTCTCCTCGACCCACGGGGTGACCAGGTCGTGGTCGTCGAACACCGGGGCCAGTTGGTCGGGATTCTTGTAACCCCAATATGCGGCGTTGGCAAGCAATTTGGTGGTCGTCTCGTTACCGGCAACCACCATGAGGAACAGGAACGCCATGATCTCGTCATCGGTGAGCCGGTCGCCGTCGATCTCGGCCTCGACCAGTGCCGAGGTCAGATCGTCGGAGATGTTCTTGCGGCGCTGTTTGACCATGTCGGCGTAGTAGACCAGTAGTTCGCCGGAGGCCTCGATGGCCGAAGCGGGTACGTCGGGCACACCGTCCTCCCGGTGCATCACGCCGTCGGCGAGCGCGCGGATCCGCACCCGGTCCTCGTCCGGCACCCCCATCAGTTCGGAGATGACGTCCATCGGCAACTTGCCCGCGAAGTCATCGACATAGTCGAACGTGGTGCTCTGCAGCGCAGCGTCCAGATGCTGGTGGGCGATCTCGGTGACCCGGCCCTCCAGTTCGCGGATGCGCCGTGGCGTGAAGCCTTTGGACACCAGCGTGCGCAGTCGGAGATGCCCGGGATCATCAAGTGCCAGAAAGGACATCACGCGGTGGGCTTCGTCATTGCGTGAGATCGGATCCAGGGACACGCCATGGCGGTTGGACAGGGTGACGCTGTTGCGAAAACCCGCCAGCACGTCGCTGTGTCGCGACAGCGCCCAGAACTTGCGCTGTTCGTTGTGGTACAGCGGGGCTTCATCGCGCAGCCGCTTGTAATACGGGTACGGGTCCTCGTGGAAGTCGTAATCGTAGGGGTCGAGGATCGGCTCGACGGTGTTGAGGCTCATGTGTCATCTCCGAGGAGAAGGCCGACCACATAGCTCAGGCGATCGGCGATCTGGTGGTAGGTGAAGGCGCCGCTGCCGGCATTGACCAACGCGCCGAAGTACGTCATCTCGAGGGCGGAGACGACGCGGGGGTCGGCGTCCGGTCCGACGGCCGACCGGATGCGCCGGTGGATCTCGGAACCGATCCGATCACGTACTTTGCGTACCGTCGGGTCGCCACCGGTCAGCAGGGCCGCGGTGCACGCCGCGGCGACCTCGGGTTCGTCGGCGACCACCAGGGCCAGGCTGCGCAGCGCCTGTTGTACCCGGCTGGTCAGGCTGTCGTTGACGTCGGTGAAGTAGGGCACCTGCTTGACCAGGTCGAGGTAGACCTCGGCGATCAGATGGTTCTTCGACGAGAAGTAGGTGTAGGCCGTGGCCGGGGCGACCTTGGCGCGGGCGGCGACGGCGCGCACCGTCAGATCCGAGTAGGACGACTCGCGCAGCATCTCCATACCGGCAGTCAGGACCTTGCGGAAGGTCTCCTCCTGGCGGCGGTTACGCGGCGTCTCCGCCGTCTCGCTTGTGGCGGCTACCACGGCATCGCTGGACACATGTCCAAGTTATCCGATATTGCCGGTTTAGGGCAAGTTCCAGGGGCAAAGTTGCAGGAAAATAGCGCTATTTGCAATGTGGAAGTAATCCGGTCTTGCCACTGCGACTCGGCTGAGGTTATGGTTCGAAGGAGTGTGACCGGACAGTTGTCCAGGAACAGACCGGCTGGGATGGCTGGATGGATGTAAGGGGAGAGTGCGGATGTCGCTGATCGCCGACCGCGAGAGCCGATTGCTCATCGACGGCAAGCTGGTCACCGGAAGTGCGGGCACGTTCGAGACCGTCAACCCCGCCACCGAGGAAGTCCTCGGGGTGGCGGCGAACGCCGATCAAGCGGATATGTCGGCTGCGATCGGGGCGGCCCGTGCGGCCTTCGACGACAGCGATTGGTCGACCAACACCGAGCTGCGGGTGCGTTGCCTGCGCCAGTTGCGCGAGGCCCTGCAGGCGAACATAGAAGAGCTGCGGGAGCTGACGATTTCCGAGGTGGGTGCGCCGCGCATGCTGACCTCGGGTGCCCAGCTGGAGGGGCCGGTCGATGACCTGGCGTTCTGCGCCGACACCGCGGAGAACTACCAGTGGCGCACCGAGCTCGGATACGCGACACCACAGGGAATTCCGACCAACCGCACCGTCGCCCGGGAGGCTGTCGGCGTCGTCGGTGCGATCACTCCCTGGAACTTCCCGCACCAGATCAATCTCGCCAAGGTGGGACCGGCGCTGGCGGCCGGCAACACCCTGATCCTCAAGCCGGCCCCGGATACCCCGTGGGCGGCCGCGGTGCTCGGCGAGATCGTCACCGAGCACACCGATTTCCCGCCCGGCGTGTTCAACATCGTCACCTCCGATGACCACGGTGTCGGCGCGCTGCTGTCCAAAGACCCACGGGTGGACATGGTTTCGTTCACCGGATCGACCAACACCGGACGCGCCGTGATGGCCGATGCCGCGGTCACCATCAAGAAGGTGTTCCTCGAACTCGGCGGCAAGTCGGCGTTTTTGGTGCTCGACGACGCGGACCTGGGTGGCGCCTGCGCGATGGCAGCTTTCACCGTTGCCATGCACGCCGGACAGGGCTGCGCGATCACCACCCGGCTGGTCGTGCCGAGGGCCCAGTACGACGCCGCAGTCGAGGCGGCGGCGGCGACCCTCGGTGGTATCAAGCCGGGCGATCCCAACAGCAAGCGCACCGTCTGCGGCCCGGTGATCTCGGCCCGGCAGCGCGATCGTATCCAGGGCTATCTGGACTCGGCGATCGCCGAGGGTGGCAGGTTCGCCTGTGGTGGCGGACGGCCCGCGGACCTGGACACCGGTTACTTCATCGAGCCGACCGTCATTGCCGGCCTGGACAATTCGGCCCGGGTATCCCGCGAAGAGATCTTCGGTCCGGTACTGACGGTCATCGCCCACGACGGCGACGACGATGCGGTACGCATCGCCAACGATTCGCCCTACGGCCTGTCGGGCACGGTGTTCTCCGGTGACGACGCGCGTGCGCAGGCGGTCGCCTCGCGGCTGCGCGTCGGCACGGTCAATGTCAACGGTGGCGTCTGGTACTCGGCCGACGCGCCGTTCGGTGGCTACAAGCAGTCCGGAATCGGCCGTGAGATGGGCGTGGCCGGCTTCGAGGAATATCTGGAAACCAAGCTCATCGCGACCATCGCGACCTAGAGCGAATACGCACACCAACATTGCCGGCCCCGCCGGCGTGGCGAGAGGAAATCATGGGGCAGTTCGACAATAAAGTGTCCATCGTCACCGGTGCCGGCGGCGGTATCGGCCAGGCCTACGCCGAGGCGTTGGCCCGGGAAGGCGCGGCGGTCGTCGTCGCCGATATCAACCTCGAGGGCGCCCAGAAGGTCGCCGACGGTATCAAAGGGGAGGGCGGGACCGCGCTCGCGCTGCCCGTCGACGTGTCGGATCCGGTGTCGGCCAAGGCGATGGCGGACCAGACGCTCGCCGAATTCGGTGGTATCGACCACCTGGTGAACAATGCCGCCATCTTCGGCGGAATGAAGCTGGACTTCCTGCTCACCGTCGACCCCGAGTATTACAAGAAGTTCATGAGCGTCAATCTCGACGGTGCGTTGTGGTGTACCCGGGCGGTCTACAAGAAGATGGCCAAGCGCGGTGGCGGGGCGATCGTCAACCAGTCCTCCACGGCGGCATGGCTTTACTCAAACTTCTACGGTTTGGCCAAGGTCGGCATCAACGGTCTCACCCAGCAGCTCTCCCGCGAGCTCGGCGGCCAGAACATCCGGATCAACGCCATCGCCCCGGGACCGATCGACACCGAAGCCAACCGCAGCACCACTCCGCAGGAGATGGTCGCGGATATCGTCAAGGCCATCCCGCTGTCGCGGATGGGGCAGCCCGAGGACCTGGTCGGCATGCTTCTGTTCCTGCTCTCCGATCAAGCCAGCTGGATCACCGGCCAGATCTTCAACGTCGATGGCGGACAGATCTTCCGGGCATGAGCGAACTGAGACTGGGGTACATCGGGCTGGGCAACCAGGGCGCACCGATGGCCAGAAGGCTGGTCGACTGGCCAGGCGGACTCACGGTGTTCGATGTGCGCACCGACGCGATGACACCGTTCGCCGAATCGGGCGCGACGGCGGCGGCCGATATCGCCGAGGTGGCCAAGGCCGATGTCATCAGTGTCACCGTGCTCACCGACGCGCAGGTGCGTGACGTCGTCGGCCGGCTGGCCCAGCACGCCACGCCGGGGACGGTGATCGCGATCCACTCCACGATCGAGCCGACTACCGCAGCTGAGCTCGCCGAGCAGTTGCAGCCCAAGGGCATCCATGTGGTCGACGCGCCGGTCAGTGGTGGTGCGGGTGCCGCCGACAAGGGCGAACTGGCTGTCATGGTGGGCGCGAGCGACGAAGCCTACGAATTGGTCAAGCCCGTGTTCAAGAAGTGGGCGTCGATGGTGGTGCGTGCCGGCGAGCCCGGCTCGGGTACCAGGATGAAGCTGGCTCGCAACATGCTCACGTTCATCGGGTTCGCGGCCGCGTGTGAGGCGCAGCAACTGGCCGAGGCGTCCGGTATCGATCTGCAGAAGCTGGGCCGGGTGGTGCGCCACAGCGACGCGCAGAGCGGCGGGCCCGGGGCCATCATGGTGCGCGATGACACCAAGCAGCTGACTCCCGACCACTGGATATATGACATGTTCATCCACACCCGCGGTCTGGCGGAGAAGGACCTGACGCTCGCACTCGGACTGGGCGAGGTTGTGGGAGTGGATCTTCCGCTGGCCAGGGTGGCGCTGGACCGCCTGGCCGACGGCCTCGGCGTACCGCACACGAAGG
Source organism: Mycolicibacterium sp. Y3 (assembly GCF_051188035.1). Taxonomy (NCBI): domain Bacteria; kingdom Bacillati; phylum Actinomycetota; class Actinomycetes; order Mycobacteriales; family Mycobacteriaceae; genus Mycobacterium; species Mycolicibacterium sp. Y3. Next base: position 1,161,205 of record NZ_JAVQLT010000001.1, read on the forward strand.
AGTGACGCAGTGAGTTCTGACGATCGTCGCCAACAGGGCCTGCAGAAGATGAACGAGGTCTACGGCTGGGAGATGCCCGATATCCAGGGCGACCCGTACTTCGACCTGACCGTCGAACACCTCTTCGGCACCATCTGGACCCGGCCGGGGTTGTCGATGCGGGACAAGCGCCTGCTGACGCTCGCCGCGGTGACGGCGGTGGGAAATTCGGATCTGGCCGAGATCCAGATCAACGCCGCGCTGCACAACGGGGAGATCACCGCGGAGGAACTCAAAGAGGTGTCGGTGTTCCTGACCCACTACCTCGGGTTCCCGTTGGGTTCCAAGCTGGACGGCGCGGTGAGCAAGGTGGTGCGGCAGCGTAAGAAGGCGGCCGAGCGCGGTGCCGGCGAGGACAAGAAGGGCAATGTCAACGCCGCGGTGAAGATGCATTCCGGGGGCAGCGTCGATGAACAGTAGATATGCCGCGCTGACACGCGAGGAGCTGGCGACCCTGGTCCCTGAGCTGCTGCTGATCGGCCAGTTGATCGACCGGTCCGGAATGGCGTGGTGCATATCGTCGTTCGGCCGTGAGGAAATGCTGCAGATCGCCATCGAGGAGTGGGCGGCCTCCAGTCCGCTGTACACCAAGCGGATGCAGAAGGCGCTCAAGTACGAGGGCGTGGACATCTTCACCCTGTTCAAGGGCCTGCAGCTGGACATCGGTGCGCCGCCGCAGTTCATGGACTTCCGCTATATCGTGCACGACCGCTGGCACGGCGAGTTCTATCTGGATCACTGCGGTGCGCTGCTCGATGTCGAACCGATGGGCGAGGACTACGTCAAGGGTATGTGCCACGACATCGAGGACCCCACCTTCGATGCCACCGCGCTGGCCACCAACCGCAAGGCGCAGGTCCGGCCCATTCATCGGCCTCCGCGGACGCCGTCGGACCGGCACCCGCACTGCGCCTGGACTGTCATCATCGACGAGTCCTACCCCGAGGTGCCGTTCATCCCGGCGATGGACATCGTCGGTGCGACCCATGCCTACGCGTGCGAGTTGGATCCGATCGACCCGAACGACGAAGGTATGGCCGACTATTCGGGTGAGTTGCTCGCGGATGTCGATTTCGGCGCGTTCTCCCACTCGGCACTGGTCCGGATCGCGGATGAGGTCTGCATCCAGATGCACCTGCTGGTCAAGTCGTTCACGATTGCGGTGGACAAGCGCGCCAAGGACGATGTGGCCCTCGCGCGGTCGATTCGTACGAAGCAGTTGATCGGTATCGCCGGTGTGGCCGCCTCGCGAATTCACAAGGCGCTCAAGCTCAGCACGGACGTACGCGGCGCGTTGCGGGTGCTCGAACTGCACCCGCTGCTCAACCCGGCCGCCTATGTGTCCGCCGATGTCGACCAGGATTTCGTGCACGTGCGCCGCTCGCCGGCCTATGAGGACGGCTCATGGATCTCGCTGGTCTCACCGGTGGCCGACGCCCCGCTGCAGGCGATCGTGGCGGCGGTCGATCCTCATCTGCGCGCCGAGGTGTTCGGTACCGAGTCGGACTGGACCGTGCGCGTCATCGAGACCGACACCGCGGCCAAGAAACAACCCGAGGTCGAGGTGTGCGAGTTCAGTGGCGGTGCGTCCTGGGTGTTCGAGGAGCGTAAGTCGCTGCCGCTGACCGTCGTGTGATCAGGCGATCACAGAGTCACCGTGCGACTCGGACTCCCCGGGCCGCCCGGGCGCAACACCGCCGATGTCGGCGGCTGTGGCAGCGCGCGAACCACGGCGTCGATCGCCGACCACAACGCATGGCAGTCCGGCCCGTAGAGATAGATGCGCGTCGCGCCGCCGCCGATGTCGTTTCCGTCGACCTCGCCCGGGACCCGGCGGCTGGTCAGGGTCGCGGCGATCACCTCCTCGGTGTGGGCGATCAGGTCCGCAGCGACGTCGTAATCCCAGTCCAGCAGGACGGCTTGGTCGTCCGGGTGGGGCACTTCTTCCCAGGGACGCCCGTCGGGGGACGGTATCGAGGGGACGGCGCCACCGAGCGCATCGGGATACTGACTGCCGTTGGGTGGCCGCCATCCGGTGACGCCGCTGCGGCTACGCCGGATGTAGGTGATGACGACGGTCGCGGGGCCCAGCACGAGGAAGCTCAGCAGGGCGATCTTGCCCACGGTGAGCCAGACGTCGGCGTCCATCACGCCGGCCTCAGTGCCGGAGCGACCCAGCGTCGCAGGTAGGCGCGCAACTCGGCCCCGGTGCGTGGGGGGCGCCCCGGGTCGACGACGAACGACTGGATGATGCGCAGCAGGTACTCGGCGAGCTCGTCGAGATCGGCGTCGTCGAACCCGGCGGCCGCCCAATCCACGTCGAAACGTCGCACCACCGACTGTGCGAACTGCAGGGCGATATCCGAGGTCATCGATTCGGTGAGGGCAGGGGAGCGACCGGGCGCCAGCAGCAACCCGATGTGCTTGTCCTTGGGCAGCCACTCCAATGCGGTCGCGATCGCCTCCACGGCGGCGTCCATCGGATTGGTCATGCCCTGGATGTGGGACGCGAGGCGCTCCAGGAAATCGGCGGCCGCGACCACACCGGCCTGCATCAGCAGCGCATCGGTGCTGGGGAAGTACCGGTAGACGGTCTGGCGGGTGACACCCAGCGTGCGCGCGACATCGGCGATCGAGAAGTCTGCGCCACGCTCGTCGATGGCCTTGCCGGCGGCGGCCAGAATGCGCGCGACCGCCTCCTCATCGCTTGCCGGGGCGGCGCCGGACCAGCCGTGGGTTCGCACCCGGGAATCTTAAAGGACTATTTGTAGGAAACCTGCAGGTCCTTCACCCCGTTGATCCAGCCGGAGCGTAGGCGAAGTGGCTCGGCGAGTCTGGAGATATCGGGGATCTGGTCGGCGATCTCGTTGAACATCAGCTTGATCTCCATGCGGGCGAGGTTGGCGCCGATGCAGAAATGGGCACCGTTGCCGCCGAAGGCCAGGTGTGGGTTGGGGTTGCGCAGGATGTCGAAGGTGAACGGGTTCTCGAACACCTCGTCGTCATAGTTGGCCGAGCTGTAGAACAGCCCGGCGCGCTGGCCCTTGCGGATGGTCACCCCGCCGATCTCGGTGTCGACGAGTGCGGTGCGCTGAAAGCAGTGCACCGGTGTGGCCCAGCGGATGATCTCCTCGATGGCGGTGTCGGGCCGCTCGCGCTTGAAAAGCTCCCACTGGTCCGGGTTTTCGAAGAAGGCGTTCATCCCGTGGGTCATGGCGTTGCGGGTTGTCTCGTTGCCGGCCACGGCCAGCAGGATCACGAAGAACGCGAATTCGACGTCGGTGATGCCTTCGCCGGCTTCATCTCCCAAATCGGCCTGCACCAGCCGGGTGACGATATCGTCGGCCGGGCATTTCCGGCGGGCTTCGGCCATGTTGTAGGCGTAGCCCATCAGCTCTGCGTTGGCCGTGGTGGGATCGGCGTCGAAATCCGGGTCGTCGGTGTTCATGATGCAGTTGGACCAGTGGAAGATCTTCTCCCGGTCTTCTTCCGGGACGCCGATCAGATCCGCGATGGCCAGCAACGGCAGGCCCATCGCGACATCGTCAACGAAGTTGCCGGTGTCTTTCTCCTTGGCGGCGGCCACGATCTCGCGCGCGGCCACCGCGAGCTTGTGCTCCAGCGCGGCCACGGAGCGCGGGGTGAACAACCGGGACACCAGCTTGCGCAACCGGGTGTGCTCGGGGGCGTCATGGTTGATCAGCAGGGCCTTGGTGAGGTCGAGCTGATCGGCGGTGATGCCGTCGGGTAGGCGCATGACCGCGCCCTTGGCGTTGGTGGACCACACATCGCCGCCGTTGCGGGAGATGGCCTTGATGTCTTCGTGGCGGCTGATCACCCAGTAGCCGCCGTCGTCGAAGATCGACTCGCCTTGCTCGTTCCACCACACCGGCGCCGTCTTGCGCAGCGCGGCGAACTCGGTGACCGGGATGCCCTGCAGCAGCACGTCGGGATCGGTGAAGTCGTAACCCTTACCGAACGGGCAGGCGCTCTCCAGCGTCGTCATTATGGCCTCCTGGTGTGACATACCGCACTCGTTGCATCGACCATACACTGCAATGTCAACTGTATGGCCGTGGCTTTCGGGCCGGGCCTCGCGGTGGGCCGATAAGGTGATCACTCGTGCGCGTCCTCGTAATCGGATCCGGTGCCCGTGAGCACGCCCTGCTACTGGCGCTCAGCCGCGATCCCGGCGTCGACTATCTGGCCGTGGCGCCCGGTAACGCCGGGACGGCCGCGGTCGCCGAGCAGCACGACGTCGATGCGACGTCCGGTGAGTCGGTCGTCGCCCTGGCGCGGCGTCTGGACGCCGACCTCGTGGTCATCGGCCCGGAGGTGCCCCTGGTGCTGGGGGTCGCCGACGCCCTGCGCAAGGCCGGTATCGCCACGTTCGGCCCGTCCAAGGACGCCGCCCGCATCGAAGGATCCAAGGCGTTCGCCAAGGACGTGATGACCGTCGCCGGAGTGCGGACGGCCACCAGCGAGATCGTCGACAACCCCGCCCGCCTGGACGCGGCCCTGGACCGCTTCGGGCCGCCCGCCGGTCAGCGGGCCTGGGTGGTCAAGGATGACGGTCTGGCCGCGGGCAAGGGTGTGGTGGTCAGCGCCGACCGTGAGGCCGCTCGTGCGCACGCGGCGGCACTGCTCGACTCCGGGCACCCGGTGCTGCTGGAGTCGTTCCTGGACGGCCCCGAGGTGTCGCTGTTCTGTGTCGTCGACGGCGAGACGGTGGTGCCGCTGTTGCCGGCCCAGGACTTCAAGCGCGTCGGTGACAACGACACCGGCCCCAACACCGGTGGGATGGGTGCCTACACCCCGCTGCCGTGGCTGCCGGACGAGGTTCTCACGCAGATTGTCGACGAGGTTGTCAAACCTGTTGCCGCCGAGCTTGTTTCGCGCGGGAGCTCATTCTCCGGCCTGCTGTACGCGGGCCTGGCCATCACCTCGAACGGGCCCGCTGTGGTCGAGTTCAACTGCCGATTCGGCGATCCCGAGACCCAGGCCGTGCTCGCCCTGCTGGAATCACCGCTGGGGACGCTGCTGCACGCCGCCGCCACGGGAACACTGGCGGACCATCCGCCGCTGCAGTGGCGGGACGGTTCGGCCGTCACCGTGGTGATCGCCGCCGAGAACTATCCGGGCCGGCCGCGCGTCGGTGACGTGATTACCGGTTCGGAAGCCGACGGTGTCCTGCACGCCGGCACCACCCGTCGTGACGACGGTGCCATCGTCTCCTCCGGTGGGCGGGTGCTGTCGGTGGTGGGCACCGGCGCCGACCTTTCCGCTGCGCGCGCTGATGCTTACCGGCGGATCGAATCAATCCGCTTGCCGGGCAGTCATTTCCGTACCGATATCGGATTGGCCGCGGCGCAGGGCCGGATCAGCCTATAACTAGGCGACCAGCAACGGCCCCATCCAGGCCGCCTCGGCCGGCAGTTGCGAGCTCCAGAACCCGGCGTCATGGCCGCCGGGGGAGAAGCCGCCCGACGGCGGTGCCGGCAGCTGCGCGATGAACTGCCGGGTCGCCGAGGCGAACGGATCGCTGTTGCCGATGTCGATGCGGATCGGGATGGACCCCAGCGCGGGCAGACCCCACACGCTGTTGGCCGCGTAGTCGTCGGCGCCGTCGAATGCGCCCGGTGCGGTGGCCCCCGAGGACGTCCACAGCGCCGGGCTGACGGCGCAGATCGCCGCGGTGCGGGCCGGCCCCAGCCGCGCGCCCAGCAGCAGTGCGCCGTACCCACCCATCGACCAGCCCAGGAAACCCACCCGCGAGGTGTCCAGGCCCTGGCCGGCCAGCATCGGGATCAGCTCGTCGAGGACCATCGCGCCGGCGTCGTCACCGTCGGCACGCTTGTGCCAGTACCCGCCGCCGCCGTCGACCGCGACCACCGCGAACGGCGGGATTCCGGTGGCCACGGCCTGCGCCAGGCCGTCCTCGACACCGCCGGCCATCACCGTCGCCGCGTCACTGCCCTTCCCGTGGAGCGCGATCACCGCACGCAGCGGCGCCGTCTGGCCGGGCGGGCGGGCGATGGCCCAGTTGGTGGTGATCCCGCCGCGGGCCGCCGAGACGAATGATCCGCTGACGTAGGTCGGGGCCGGTGCGCTCGGGGGAGGCGGCGCGAGTGGCGCGCCCACGCTCGTCATCGCCACCGGTGGAGTGGTGGCCTGCGGAGCGGAGGGCAGCGAGCCCAGTGCGTAGGCGCCTGCCGCTCCGACGGCGGCGCCGACGCCCAGCCGTAGAACAGTCCGGCGAGTGACGTCTGGCATGCGGGCCATCATGCCATCGGCCCGGTGACGTTCTTGTGCAGTGCCTTGGCGATTGCCGCAAAACCCCCATACAGCAGGCCATTTGCTGGCAGCATGCAAGGCGTGACGGCGGCAGTGACCCCCAAGGGAGAGCGGCGGCGGGGCGCTCTCGTCAGCGCCGCCGCCGATCTGCTGTGCGAGGGCGGGTTCGACGCGGTGCGCCACCGCGCGGTGGCGCGTCGGGCCGGTCTGCCGCTGGCGTCGACGACGTATTACTTCTCCTCCCTGGACGACCTCATCGCCAAAGCCGTCGAACACGTCGGCACCCGCGAGGCCGAACATCTCAAGACACAGGTCGCGACGCTGTCCCGGCGGCGCCGCGGCGCGGAGTCCACCGCCGACCTGCTGGTCGACCTTCTGGTCGGTGACGACCCGGGGGCCCGGGTCCCCGAACTGATCTCCCGCTACGAGCGCTATATCGCGTGCGCGCGGCAGCCGGAATTGCGCAATATCCAGCGCCGGATCCTGCGCGAACGCACCGATGCCGTCGTCGAGGTGGTCGAGCGCTCAGGGCGGACGGTGCACACCGAACTGCTCACCGCGCTGGTCCGTGCCGTCGACGGTGCGGTGGTCGCCGCGCTCGTCGACGACGGCGATACGCCGCGTGAGACCGCCCGCGCGACCCTGATTGATGTGATCGACGTTCTCGCGCCGTTCGACTGACTCGTAAGCTGTGTGTTCGTGAGCATCCCGAATGTCCTGGCCAGCCGCTACGCAAGCGATGACATGGTGGCCATCTGGTCACCCGAAGCCAAGATCGTCGCCGAACGCCGGTTGTGGCTGGCGGTGCTGCGTGCGCAGGCGGAACTCGGGGTGCCGGTGCCCGACGGCGTGGTGGCCGACTACGAGCGCGTGCTGGAGCAGGTGGACCTGGCGTCCATCGCCGCGCGCGAGCGCGTCACCCGGCACGACGTGAAGGCTCGCATCGAGGAGTTCAACGCACTCGCCGGTCACGAGCACGTGCACAAGGGCATGACGAGCCGCGACCTGACCGAGAACGTCGAGCAGCTGCAGATCCGGCAGTCGCTGGAGCTGGTGTTCTCCCACGGGGTGGCCGTCGTCGCGCGGCTGGCCGAGCGGGCGGCGCTGTACCGCGAACTGGTGATGGCGGGGCGTTCGCACAACGTCGCGGCGCAGGCCACCACGCTGGGCAAGCGGTTCGCCTCGGCGGCCGAGGAGACGCTGGTGGCGTTGCAGCGGCTGCGTGAGCTCATCGACCGGTACCCGCTGCGCGGGATCAAGGGGCCGATGGGCACCGCCCAGGACATGCTCGACCTGTTCGACGGCGACACCGATCGGCTCGCCGAACTGGAACGCCGGGTCGCCCAATTCCTCGGATTCACAGACGTTTTCACCAGCGTCGGGCAGGTGTATCCGCGGTCGCTGGACCACGATGTGCTCTCGGCGCTGGTGCAGTTGGGCGCGGGGCCCTCCTCGTTCGCACACACCATCCGGCTGATGGCCGGACATGAGCTGGTGACCGAGGGATTCGCGCCCGGGCAGGTCGGGTCCTCGGCCATGCCGCACAAGATGAACACCCGCTCCTGTGAGCGGGTGAACGGTCTGCAGGTGGTGCTGCGGGGCTATGCGTCAATGGCCGCCGAGTTGGCCGGAGCCCAGTGGAATGAGGGCGATGTGTTCTGTTCGGTGGTGCGCCGGGTCGCGCTGCCGGACGCGTTCTTCGCCATCGACGGGCAGACCGAGACGTTCCTGACGGTGCTCGACGAGTTCGGTGCCTACCCGGCGGTGATCCAGCGCGAGCTGGACCGCTATCTGCCGTTCTTGGCGACCACCCGGATCCTCATCGCCGCGGTACGTGCCGGGGTGGGACGCGAATCCGCCCACGAGGTGATCAAGGAACACGCGGTGGCCGTCGCGCTGGCCATGCGGGAAAAGGGTGCGGAACCAGACCTGTTGGATCGGTTGGCGGCCGACCCGCGGCTGCCGCTGGACCGGGTCGCCCTCGACGCGGCGCTGGCCGACCGTGCCGCCTTCAGTGGCGCGGCGTCGGCGCAGGTGGATGCGGTGGTGAGTGCGGTCGACGAACTGGTGAGCCGCTACCCGGAGGCGGCCAAGTACACCTCGGGTGCCATCTTGTGACGTCCGCAGATCTGACAGATCTGGATAATTTCGCTCAGGGGTTCCCCCATGAGTTGTTCGCCGAGCATCGGCGTTCCGCACCGGTGTTCTGGCACGAGCCGACCGAACATACACCCGATGGCGAAGGCTTCTGGTCCGTCGCCACGCACGCGGAAACGCTTGCGGTGCTTCGTGATTCGGTGACGTTCTCGTCCGTCACCGGCGGTTCCCGGCCGTACGGCGGGACGCTGCTGCAGGACCTGTCCATCGCGGGTCAGGTGCTCAACATGATGGACGATCCGCGGCACGCGCAGATCCGCAGGTTGGTGTCCTCCGGGCTGACCCCGCGGATGATCAGCCGGGTCGAAACCGACCTGCGCGGGCGGGCCCGGAGCCTGCTGGACACGGTGCAACCAGGTGTCACTGTGGACTTCCTGGTCGAGGTGGCCGCCGAGTTGCCGATGCAGATGATCTGCATCCTGCTGGGAATCCCGGAATCGGAACGGCATTGGCTGTTTCATGCCATCGAGCCACAGTTCGACTTCTCCGGGCGCAGTGCCGAGGTGGGGCAGCTGACGGCCGAGGAGGCCGGGTCGCGGATGTACACCTACGGCATGGAGTTGATCGCGGCCAAACGCTCGGCGCCGACGGATGACATGCTCTCGGTGGTGGCCAACGCCGGCCTGCATGACACCGACGCCGAACTGTCCGATCTCGAGCTGTATCTGTTCTTCAGCCTGTTGTTCAGCGCCGGCGCCGAGACCACGCGCAACGCCGTCGCCGGCGGGTTGCTGTCGCTGATCGAGCACCCCGCCCAATTCCAGGCATTGCGTGCGGATATGTCGTTGCTGCCCAACGCGATCGAGGAGATGGTGCGGTGGACGACACCCTCGCCGTCGAAGCGGCGCACCGCCACCCGAGAGGTGTCACTCGGCGGTGTGACGATCGCCGCGGGACAGAAGGTCCAGGTGTGGGAAGGGTCGGCCAACCGCGACGAGTTGGTCTTCTCGGATCCGGACACGTTCGACATCACACGTAAGCCCAATCCACACCTGGGATTCGGGTACGGCGTGCACTACTGCCTGGGTGCCAACCTGGCCCGCCTGGAATTGCGGGTGATGTTCGAAGAGCTGCTGACGCGGTTCTCCGGTGCCGAGTTGGCGTCGCCGGTGGAATGGACCCGCAGCAACCGGCACACCGGTATACGCCACCTGTTCTTGCGATTTGTGGAGCGATAGCCGTAACCATTACGGCTATCGCTCCACAAATCGCCGCTTCAGCGCTGCCTTGATCTCCGCAACCACGCGTTCGGGGTACTCGTTGAGGTCGAGCCAGGTGAACCGCAGCACCTGCCAGCCCGCGAGAATCAGCGCGTTCTGCCGGACGCGATCGTGATTGAAGTCATCAGGGTCACTGTGGAAGGCCCAGCCATCGACTTCCAGGGCGAGTTTCGCGGCAGAAAACCCGTAGTCGACTTTGTAACCGGCCACGCGATGGTTGGCGATCCAGCCGACGATGCCGGCCTGTCGCAATATCCTCCTGAGCAGCCTTTCGGCTTCGGATCGGGTGCCGTCTGCAGCTCCGAGCAAGAGGATGCGAGCACGCGGTGACCCATGCCGGCCCTTGTTGTTGAGATGGCTTTTCCACAGTTCGGGTAATTCCACATGTCGTTGCAGGGCGGTGTCCATGATCTTGGGGCCGCCCCCGCGCCGGGCCGCGGCCTCGACGACGGTCAGCGGCAGGGCCGTGACGCGGAGATCCGATCTTTCGATGACCTCGGCCGGGTCGAGATCTCGGCGCCTAAGTCTGGTGCCGGGCTGGAATCGGAGACGCCGACTTCTGGACACTGTCACCTCGACCACTTCGGGCGCGTACCGCGTCAGCTGATGCCACCAGGCTGCGGCAAGCCCGCTGGCGACTGCGTCATCCCCGTACGACCAGACGGCGGCACGGACACGCGCGGCGTCGGTGAACTGCCGGTCGTCGGCGAAAAAGACGCCACGTGCGCACCGCCGCCACTGGCCACTGCGAACTCGGTAGTCGACGTCGTCCTGACTGAGCCCCGCCATCCGGGCCTGTGCCAGGGTGATGACACCGTCGTGGTCGCGCAGTAGATCCTGGAGCATGTCGGTTCCGACGCGGTCCAGCGCCGATCGGTTCCAACCTCAGCGATTTGTGGAGCGCGAGCCGTAATAGTTACGGCTCGCGCTCCACAAATCGCTCAGGACTTGAGCCGGATGCCGGCCGCGTGCAGTTCCAGCAGGGCCAGGCCGCGGATGGCCATCCGATCGTCGCGGCGCCACGCGCCGATCGGGTCGGGATCGATCGCGGTGAGCTTGGCCAGCGGCCGGTTGGCCAGGGCCCGCATGGCCAGCAGTTCCTGGCCGGCGTGGCTGGAGGCCAGGGACAGCACCACCAGCTTGCGGCGGAAGAACCGCAGCCGAAGGAAGAGCCAGGGCATCGTCACGGCCAGGATCGGCGTCGCGGCCACGGCCACGGCCAGCACCCACGCCAGCCAGCTCGCGGTGACATCCAGGCTGTGACCGGCGCCGGCGATCTCACCCGCTGCCTTGCTGGCCGCCTTCAGCGGCCCGGCCAGGGTGCCGCCGATGAACGGCACGTCATCGGTGCTGTCCCCGGCCGACGCCAGATTCCCGGATACCCCGTCGGCGCCGCTCTGCACTCGACGACCCACTTCGGAGATGGTGGCGACCGCCGAGTACACCGCCCCGCCGACCATCACCCAGATGACGATCCAGATGATCACCGCGATATCGCTGAGCAGCTGGGCCAGGAATCGGCCGGGTTTGGTGGCATAGGGGAGGTACCGCGAACTCATGGCCCTGATCCCAGCACATAGGGTGGGCGGATGCGCCCCGCTCTGACCGACTACCGGCATCTGGCCAGCGGCAAAGTTCGCGAGCTGTACCGCATCGACGACGGCCACCTGCTGTTTGTGGCCTCCGATCGCATCTCGGCCTTCGACTTCATCCTGGACACCGAGATACCCGACAAGGGTCGGATCCTGACCGCGATGAGCGTGTTCTTCTTCGACCACCTCGGCGTGCCCAACCACCTCGCGGGCCCGGCGGACGACGAACGCATCCCGGCCGAGGTGCTGGGCCGCGCCCTGGTGGTGCGCCAGCTGGAGATGCTGCCGGTCGAATGCGTGGCCCGCGGCTACCTGACCGGATCCGGGCTGATCGACTACCAGCAGACCGGGGCCGTGTGCGGGATCGAGCTACCCCCCGGTCTGGTCGAGGCCAGCAAGTTCGCCCAGCCGATCTTCACCCCGGCCACCAAGGCGGAGCTCGGCGACCACGACGAGAACATCGCCTTCGACGCCGTCGTCAAGCTCGTCGGCGAAGACCGCGCCGCCCAACTGCGCGACCGCACCCTGGCCATCTACTCAAAAGCCGCCGACCACGCCCTGAGCAAGGGGGTGATCGTCGCCGACACCAAGTTCGAGTTCGGGGTGGATGGCGACGGCGAGCTGGTGCTGGCCGACGAGGTCCTGACACCGGACTCGTCGCGGTACTGGCCCGCCGACAGCTACCAGCCGGGCGTGGTGCAGCCCAGCTACGACAAGCAGTTCGTCCGCAACTGGCTGACCGGTCCGGACTCCGGCTGGGACCGGCATGGAAACACCCCGCCACCGCCGCTGCCCGAGGAGATCGCCGCGGCGACCCGGGCGCGCTATATCGAAGCCTACGAACGTATTTCCGGGCTCAACTTCAACGATTGGATCGGCGCATGACAGGGGCTCCCGTCGCCAAGCGGGTGGCGAAACGCCGCGAACATCACGGCGATGTCTTCGTCGACCACTACGAGTGGTTGCGTGACAAGGACAACCCCGAGGTCATCGCCCACCTCGAGGCGGAGAACGAATACGCGGAGAAGGCCACCGAACATCTGGCGCCGTTGCGGCAGAAGATCTTCGACGAGATCAAGGCCCGCACCAAGGAAACGGATCTGTCGATCCCGACCCGGCGCGGCGAATGGTGGTACTACGGACGCAGTTTCGAGGGCAAGCAGTACGGCGTGCAGTGCCGGTGCCCGATCGCCGGTCCCGACGACTGGACACCACCGGAACTCGACGAGAACACCGCGATCCCCGGTGAGCAGATCCTGCTCGACGAGAACGACGAGGCCCACGGGCACGACTTCTTCTCGCTCGGGGCCATCAGTGTCAGTATCGACGGGAACATCCTGGCGTACTCGGTGGATGTCAAGGGTGACGAGCGGTACACCCTGCGGTTCAAGGACTTACGGACCGGGCAACTGTACGAGGACACCATCACCGGGATCGGCTCCGGAGTCACCTGGGCCGCCGACAACCGCACCGTCTACTACGTGACGGTCGACGACGCCTGGCGCCCGGATACCGTGTGGCGGCACCGGCTGGCTGCAGGTCTGCCGTCGCAGAAGGTGTTCCACGAACCCGACGAGCGCTTCTGGCTGGCCGTCGGGCGTACCCGAAGTAACAAATATGTGCTGATCGCGGCGGGCAGTGCGGTCACCACCGAAGTGCACTACGCCGACGCCGCGGACCCGGAGGCCGCGTTCACCGTCGTGCTGCCGCGCCGCGACCTGGTCGAGTATTCGGTGGAGCACGCCGTGGTCGGCGGCGAGGACCGCTTCCTGATCATGCACAACGACGGGGCGATGAACTTCACCCTGGTCGATGCTCCGGTGAGTGACCCGACCGCCTTCCGCACCCTGATCGAGGCTCGCGACGATGTCCGCCTCGACGGTGTCGACGCGTTCGAGAAGCACCTGGTGGTGAGCTATCGGCGCGAAGCGCTACCGCGAATCCAGTTGTGGCCCATCGGCGCCGACGGCACCTACGGCGCGCCCGAGGAGATCGCGTTCGAATCCGAGTTGATGTCGGCGGGCCTGTCCGGCAACCCGAACTGGTCGTCGCCCAAACTGCGGGTGGGGGCCACCTCGTTCGTCATCCCGGTGCGCATCTACGACCTGGACCTGACCTCCGGTGAACGCACCCTGTTGCGGGAGCAGCCGGTGCTCGGCGACTACCGGCCGCAGGACTACGTCGAGCGCCGGGACTGGGCCGTGGCCGAAGACGGTGCCCGGATCCCGATTTCGATCGTGCACCGGGCCGGGCTGGCCTTTCCCGCGCCTGCGTTGCTGTACGGCTACGGTGCCTACGAATCCTGCGAGGACCCCCGCTTCTCGATCGCGCGCCTGTCCCTGCTGGACCGCGGGATGGTGTTCGCGGTGGCACATGTCCGCGGCGGCGGGGAGCTCGGCCGGCCCTGGTACGAGAACGGCAAGCTGTTGCAGAAGCGCAACACGTTCACCGATTTCATCGCTGTCGCTGCGCATCTGGTGGACACCGACGTGACCCGGCCGCAGAATCTCGTCGCCCTCGGCGGCAGTGCGGGCGGGTTGCTGATCGGCGCGGTCACCAACCTCGCCCCGCAGGCGTTTGCGGGGGTGCTGGCCCAGGTGCCATTCGTCGACCCCCTGACCACCATCCTGGACCCGTCCCTGCCGCTGACCGTCACCGAATGGGACGAGTGGGGAAACCCGTTGGAGGACAAGAGCGTCTACGAGTACATGAAGTCGTACTCACCGTATGAGAACGTCGAGGCCAAGGACTACCCGGCCATCCTGGCCATGACCTCACTCAACGACACCCGGGTGTACTACGTCGAACCCGCGAAATGGGTTGCCGCGCTGCGTCATGTCAAGACCGATGACCACCCGGTGCTGCTGAAGACGGAGATGGCCGCCGGGCACGGCGGTATCAGCGGACGTTACGAACGTTGGAAGGAAGCGGCGTTCCAGTACGCCTGGCTACTGGCCACCGCAGACCGCGACAACTACGGCAGCGGCCAGGTACACAGCCTCTTCGGCGGACCGCAGACCTAGGTTCGCCGTGATCGACGCCGGCGGGTCGGGCATGCGGGCGGCGTAGATGTTGGCCGGGAACATGACCAGCATCAGCACGAACAGACACCCTGCCGCGGCGACCCGCGTGGGTGGATAGACCACCCCGACCGCGCCCACAAGTTCGAGCACGCCGGTGACGGTGACCAGCAGGGCCGGCGCCGGCAGCGGTGGCGGCACGATGGCGATCATGTCCCGGCGCATTCCCGGCACGAAATGCGCGATCCCGGTCAGGGTGAACATCACGGCAAGCCCGCACGCGATGGCGGCCGGCCAGGTGTCGGCGAGTGTGGCGCGGGCCGCGAGGCTGCCGAGCACCAGCGCGAGGAAAACCGCCATCGCGCCTCCCTTATCTAGGCATTGTCAAGATGAGAATATCGAGAAACTAGACGATGTCAAGATAGGATGCAGGGGTGGGAAAACAGACCTATCACCACGGCGACCTGCGGGCGGCGATCCTCTCGCAGGCTGCGGCGCTGGTCGCCGAACGTGGCGCGGACGGCATCTCGCTACGTGAATTGGCCAGAGCCGCAGGCGTTTCACACGCCGCACCCGCGCATCACTTCACCGATCGGCGCGGGCTGTTCACCGCGCTGGCGGCCGAAGGATTCGGCCTGCTGGCCGCGGCCCTGGCCGACGCCCGGCCACAGTTCATCGACGCCGCCAAAGCGTATGTCCGGTTCGCCCTGGATCATCCCGGCCACTACGAGGTGATGTTCGACAAGTCGCTCTACGACGACGATGACCCCGACCTGCTACGCGCCTCGGCCGCCGCGGGTGCCGAACTGAGCCGCGGCGTCGGCACCCTGGCGGATCCGCACGCCAAAGCCGATCCCGACGGGGCCGCCCTGGCGGCGTGGTCGCTGGTGCACGGGTTCGCCCAGTTGTGGCTCAACGACGCCTTCGACAAGACGCGCATGGCAGGCGATCCGATCGCCACGGTCGAGAGGCTGGCGGCGATCCTGTTCGACGGCTAGCGTCGTCCCGGTGAGCCTGAACACGATCCCGCTGACCACCCTCGCCGGGGAACCCACCACGCTGGCCGAATTGTCCGACGGCGCAACGCTCGTCGTGAACGTCGCCTCCAAGTGTGGCTTGACACCGCAGTACAGCGCGCTGGAGAAGCTGGCACAGGACTACGCCGGCCGGCTCACCGTCGTCGGCGTGCCGTGCAACCAGTTCATGGGACAGGAGCCCGGCACCGCCGAGGAGATCCAGACGTTCTGCTCGACCACCTACGGGATCAGCTTCCCGCTGCTGGCCAAGACCGACGTCAACGGCGAAGACCGGCATCCGCTGTACGCCGCGCTGACCGAGACCGTCGACGCCGACGGTGCGGCCGGCGACATCCAGTGGAACTTCGAGAAGTTCCTGCTCGCGCCCGGCGGTGAGGTGGTCAACCGGTTCCGGCCCCGCACCGAACCCGATGCACCCGAGGTGATCGCGGCGATCGAAGCGGTACTGGCCGAATAGCCGATCCAAAAGTCAACTTGCGTCCGGGTGTTCGCAACCGTCGCGACACCTGACGTTGCCACACTGTGAATGTGGCAGGAGAACTGATCGTCTCCATTTCCGGTATCAGGGATCGCACCCTGACCGAGGTCGACGCGTTCTGCGGTGAGCTGGACACACGCGGTGTTCCGGTGTCGCTGATGGTGGCGCCCCGGCTCAAGGGCGACTACCGCCTGGAGCAGGACGGCTCCAGTGTCGAATGGCTCGGCGACCGTCGCAACCGTGGCGACGCCCTGGTCCTGCATGGTTTCGACGAGGCCGCCACCAAGACCCGTCGTGGCGAGTTCGCCGTATTGCCCGCGCACGAGGCGAATCTTCGGCTGACGGGCGCCGACCGCGTTCTGGAACATCTCGGCCTGCGTACCCGGCTGTTCGCCGCGCCGGGCTGGACGGTCTCGCAGGGCACCGTCGGGGCCTTGCCGCGGAACGGATTCCGGTTGCTCATCGGCGTCGCGGGCATCAGCGATCTGATCCGCGACACCACCGTGCGGGCCCGGGTGCTCGGCATCGGCGAGGGATTTCTGACCGAACCATGGTGGTGCCGCACCCTGGTGCTGTCCGCCGAACGCAGCGCCCGCCGCGGCGGCATGGTGCGACTGGCCGTCTCGGCCCGCCAGCTCCGCCGTACCGGGACTCGGCAGGCCATCCTGGACGCCATCGACCTGGCCCTCATGCACCAGTGCGTGCCTGCGGTGTACCGCTGGACCCCGTATCCGGCGCTCACCGACGCGGCCTGACGCGCTGGAGGCGGGCTAGCCTTGGCGTCATGGACGCCGATGTCATCGTGGTGGGTGCTGGGCTGGCCGGGCTGGTCGCCGCATGCGAACTGGTCGAACGGGGCCGTACGGTCCTGATCGTCGACCAGGAGAACGCCGCCAACATCGGCGGCCAGGCCTACTGGTCGTTTGGCGGGTTGTTCTTCGTCGACAGCCCCGAGCAGCGCCGCCTCGGCATCCGCGACAGCCACGAGCTGGCGTTACAGGATTGGCTGGGCTCCGCCGGCTTCGACCGCACCGAGGACCACTGGCCCCGCCAGTGGGCGCACGCCTACGTCGACTTCGCCGCGGGGGAGAAGCGCCGCTGGCTGCGCGAGCGCGGGCTGCAGACCTTCGCGCTGGTCGGCTGGGCCGAGCGCGGCGGCTATGGCGCTCGCGGACACGGGAATTCGGTCCCGCGCTTCCACATCACCTGGGGCACCGGTCCGGCGCTGGTCGACATCTTCGCCCGCCGCCTGCTCGGCCACCCGAAGGTGACCTTCGCGCACCGGCACCGCGTCGACGAGCTCGTCGTCGCCGAGGGCGCCGTCGTCGGTGTGCGCGGCGCGGTGCTGGAGCCGTCGGCCGCCGCACGTGGTGTCGCGTCCTCGCGTAACACCGTGGGGGAATTCGATTTCCGGGCGCAGGCCGTGATCGTCGCCAGCGGCGGCATCGGCGGCAACCACGATCTGGTGCGCAAGAATTGGCCGGCCCGGATGGGCACACCACCCACGACGATGCTCTCGGGTGTACCCGAGCACGTCGACGGGCGGATGATCGGGATCGCCGAATCCGCAGGCGCCCAGGTGATCAACGCCGACCGGATGTGGCACTACACCGAAGGCATCACCAATTACGACCCGGTGTGGCCCAACCACGGCATCCGGATCCTGCCCGGGCCTTCCTCGTTGTGGCTGGACGCCACCGGGAAACGCCTGCCGGTGCCGCTGTACCCGGGATTCGACACGCTCGGCACGCTGGAGTACATCGCCGCCACCGGCTACGACTACACCTGGTTCGTGCTCAACGCCCGCATCATCGCCAAGGAGTTCGGCCTGTCCGGGCAGGAGCAGAACCCGGACCTGACCGGGCGCAGCGTCCGCGCCGTGCTGTCCCGTGGCCGGGACGGCGGCCCCGCCCCGGTCCGCGCATTCGTGGACAAGGGCGTCGATTTCGTCACCGCGAACTCACTGCGTGACCTGGTGTCCGCAATGAACGGCGTCGACGGGGTGGCGTCCCTGGACTACGCGACCGTCGAGGCAGAAGTGACCGCGCGCGACCGCGAGGTGGTCAACCGCTTCAGCAAGGACGGGCAGATCACCGCGATCCGGGGTGCTCGCGACTATCTGCCGGACCGGGTGGCTCGCGTCGTCGCCCCGCACCGGTTGACCGATCCCAAGGCCGGCCCGCTGATCGCCGTCAAACTGCACATCCTGACCCGCAAATCGCTGGGTGGACTGCACACCGACCTGGAATCGCGGGTTCTCACCGCCGACGGCAGCGCCTTCAGCGGCCTGTACGCCGCCGGTGAGGCCGCCGGCTTCGGTGGGGGCGGCGTGCACGGCTACCGGTCGCTGGAAGGCACCTTCTTGGGTGGCTGCGTGTTCTCCGGCCGGGCCGCGGGCAGGGCGGCAGCCCGCGACACCGCCTGAGGCCCGGCCGCCAGGATCGCCAGGCACACCAGTGCGGTGGCCCACAGCCAGCCGCCGAAGATATCGGTCAGATAGTGGTAGTCGGTCGCGGCCATCCCGATGCCACCGATCACGCTGATCACCGCGGCCAGCGCCGCTCGCCACACCGTGTAGCCGATGGCCAGCACGAACATCGCCGTCACGGTGGTGACCACCGTGGTGTGTCCGCTGGGGTAGGCGTGGGCCCAGTAGTCGCCGTCCCCTTTGGAACGACCGAACAGCTTCTTGAGCGCCCGCGATCCGAGCAGCGCGAGGACCGGACACAGGGCCGCGGCCACCGCCACCCGCCAGCGCCGCTGCCACAGTGCGACCACCACCGCGCAGAACAGCAGGGCGACCATCGCGATACCCCAGGTGAACCAGAGCATCCAGCGGGGATCCGGGCCGAGGACCCGGTTCATCGCATTCAGCGCGGCGGTGTCGAAGGGGGTGTTGTTCGGACCGACCAGAAGGCCCAGCACCACCATGGCGGTGATGCCGACGGGCGGCCACCAGAGCAGCAGGGTTCGCGCGTTCAGAATGTCGTTCCGTTCTCCGGGGCGAGCACCTGGAAGTCGGTGTCCGTCATCTCCGACAACCGGCCGTAGTAGATACCGCGCGCGGCCGGCTCGATGATGCCCTGGTGGATGGGCACGGCCCGGGCCGGAGCGACGGCGCGCAGGTAGTCGACGGCCTCGGAGATCTTCATCCACGGCGCCGCAGCCGGGGTGGCCAACACGTCGACCGGCTCACCGGGGACGAACAGGGCGTCGCCCGGATGCATCAGCCGGGCCGGGTGGTCGCCGTCGCCGATCAGGTACGACGTGTTGTCGATCACCGGGATCTCCGGGTGGATCGTGGCGTGCGTGCCGCCCACACCACGCACCGACAGATGCCCGACGGTGAAGGCGTCGCCGGCGTGTACCGCCGTCCACGGTGCTCCCAGCTGCGCCGCCGTCTGGGGATCCGCGTACAGCTTGGCATGCGGGTTCGCGTCCAGCAGCGCGGGCAGCCTGGCGGTGTCGGCGTGATCGGGATGCTGATGGGTGATCAGGATCGCGTCCAGACCCGTGATGCCCTCGAAGCCGTGTGAGAAGTTGCCGGGATCGAACAGCACCCTGGTGCTGCCGCCGCCGACGTTCGGGAAGTCTGCCAGCAGGCAGGAGTGGCCGAAATGCACGAGTTGCATGGCTCCATTGTGGCTTGTATCTACGTCGGTAGAGTTACAGCCGATCAGGACCGATTTGTGCAAACTTTCGAAGGAGTACCCGTGGCCCGCGTCGTAGTGCACGTGATGCCCAAGGCCGAGATCCTCGACCCGCAGGGGCAGGCGATCGTCGGCGCGCTGGGCCGTCTCGGCCACTCAGGTATCTCGGACGTCCGCCAGGGCAAGCGTTTCGAGCTCGAGGTGGACGATTCGGTATCCGACGCGGCGCTGTCCGAAATCGCCGAATCGCTGTTGGCCAACACGGTCATCGAGGACTTCGTCGTGAGCCGGGAACAGTCGTGAGCAACGCGCGTGTGGGCGTGATCACCTTCCCCGGCACGCTCGATGACGTCGACGCGGCCCGGGCGGTGCGGTTGGCCGGCGGCGAGGCCGTCGCCCTGTGGCATGCCGACGCCGACCTCAAGGGTGTGGACGCCGTGGTGGTGCCGGGCGGGTTCTCCTACGGGGACTACCTGCGCGCCGGGGCCATCGCCAGCTTCGCGCCGGTGATGCGCTCGGTGGTCGACGCTGCCCGGGGCGGGCTGCCGGTGCTCGGCATCTGCAACGGCTTCCAGGTGCTGTGTGAAGCCGGCCTGCTGCCGGGTGCGCTGACCCGCAACGCCGGACTGCACTTCATCTGCCGCGACGTGTGGCTGCAGGTGGCGTCCAACTCGACGGCGTGGACCACCCGCTACGAGCAGGACGCCGATCTGCTGGTGCCGCTGAAATCCGGCGAGGGCCGGTACGTCGCCTCCGAGGCGGTGCTCGACGAACTCGAGGGTGAGGGCCGCGTGGTGTTCCGCTACCGCGACAACCTCAACGGGTCGATGCGCGGCATCGCCGGGGTCAGCTCGGCCGACGGCCGCGTGGTCGGGCTGATGCCGCACCCTGAGCACGCCACCGAACCGCTCACCGGCCCGTCCGATGACGGGCTCGGCTTGTTCTACTCCGCGTTGGACGCGGTCCTGTCCGCCTGACTCAGGCGGACAGTGCGACCGACGCCTCGGCCGTGTAGTTCAGGAATGTGAACGTCTCCTGCAGGTACAGCTGCACGGTCTCGGCGTCGTGGCTCAGGTAGCCGATCGACACATCGGTGCCCAGCTGCAGATCGAAATCGCCTCCGCGCGTGGACAACACGAACGCGCCATCGATGGCGGGGGCCCAGATGATGTCCCCGTCGACCACCCGGTTGAGGTGCTCGCGCAGCGGGTAGCCGTGTTCGGTGGTCTCGCTGACCTTGGTGTACGCGTCGGCCGACAGCAGCACCGAGTACGGTCCGTCGACGCCGGCCAGCCGCAGCTCCGAGAGCGCCTGGGCGATCACATCGGGGTAGTCGCGGGGATCCTCGGGCAGGGCCAGGCCGGGGTTGGAGCTGGACGCCCGGATGCCCTGGATGTTGGCGGCCGCGTAGCCCTCGAAGATCGCCCGGTCCTCGGCGAAGGCCAGCTTCTTGGCCGCTTCCTTGACCGGATCCCAGTCCGAGTCCTGCGAGCCGCGCTCCACGTCGTCGATCGCCTCGCGGGTGATCGTGAACGGCACCCGCAGCCGCACCAGCGGCCGGCTGTCCCGCAGGTGGGCGAGCACACCGTCGCCCGGCGAGGCCACGTTGAGCAGATGTCCCGTGGACACCGCGGCGGTGGTGGCGCCGCTGGGCCCGCTGCAGTCCACGACGCGGCGTCCGGCGATATGGCGCTTGAAGGTCCGGGTGGCCTCCTGCTCGATCTCGGCCCACGCCTCGTCGGTGACCGGCGCCAGTTCGCGGTACAGGTTGTTCATTGGGGTTGTCCTTTCAAGCTGCCGATCGACAGTGAACCGGAGTATGCGGGGGCGGGGGGCGTGACGACCACGGTGGGTGCGGCGTTCTCGTCACCGGGTAACGGGGGTGGATCGTCGAGGAAATCGGCGGTCGGCGTGAAGAACAGACACCCGGTGACCGCGGTGGAGAAATCCAGAATCCGGTCGGTGTTACCGGGCGGATCCCCGATGAACATGTTGCGCAGCATGCGCTCGGTGACCGCGGCGCTGCGCGAGTACCCGATGTAGTAGGTCCCGAACTCACCCTTGCCGATCTCACCGAACGGCATGTTGTGGCGCAGGATCTTCAGTTCGTTGCCCTCGTCATCCTCGATCACATTGAGGGCCACATGCGAATTCGCGGGCTTCACGGCGTCGTCGAGTTCGATGTCGTCGAGTTTGGTGCGGCCGATCGCGCGCTCCTGCTCCTCGACCGACAGCGCGTTCCAGGCCGACATATCGTGCAGGTAGCGCTGCACGTGCACGTAGCAGCCGCCGGCGAAGTCGGGATCCTCGTCGCCGATCTGACTGGCGTGCAGTGCCACCTGGCCACCAGGGTTCTCGGTGCCGTCCACGAAGCCCAGCAGGTCGCGGTTGTCGAAGAACTTGAACCCGTGCACCTCGTCGACGATGGTGATGGCGCCGTCCATTGCCTGGGCGATCTTGCCGGCCAGCTCGAAACACACGTCCAGCGACTCGGCGCGGAGGTGGAACAACAGATCTCCGGGGGTGGACGGGGCGCTGTGCCGCGGGCCCTCCAACGCGACGAACGGGTGTAGTTCGGCCGGCCGCGGCCCGCTGAACAACCGGTCCCAGGCGTCCGAGCCGATCGACGTGATGACGGACAGATGCTTGGCCGGATCGCGAAAACCTATGGCGCGAACCAGCCCCGAGATATCGCCGAGGGCATCGTGCACTGTCTGCTCGCCACCGTCGTCGATGGTGGCGACCAAGAAGATGGCAGCCGGCGTCAGAGGCGCAAGCACCGCCTGCGGGACAAGATCGGGCACATCGCAGACCCTAGCGCGGCCGACGCTCGGCACACCGGTCAAGATGAAAAGATGCCAGCTAGCCCCCAGAGCCTGTGTGAATTCATCGACGCCTCACCGTCGCCGTTCCATGTGTGCGCGACGGCCGCGCGCCTGCTGGCGGCCGCCGGATACACCGAACTGTCCGAGGCGGACGCCTGGCCCGCCTCGGGCCGCTATTTCACGGTGCGGGCGGGTTCGTTGGTCGCCTGGGATTCGACGCCCGGCGATGTGCCGTTCCGGATCGTCGGCGGCCACACCGACAGCCCCAACCTGCGCGTCAAGCAGCACCCGGACCGGGCGGTCGCGGGCTGGCAGGTGGTGGCGTTGGCGCCCTACGGCGGTGCGTGGCTGAACTCCTGGCTGGACCGCGATCTCGGGATCAGCGGCCGGCTGTCGGTCGTCGGCGCGGGGGAGCACAGCGACGCGGGCAGTGGGTCCGGCGGCGGGCAGGAGCGCAGCGACTCGGGGATTAGGTCCGCCGGCGGGGTGGAGCACCGGCTGGTCCGCATCGACGACCCGATCCTGCGGGTGCCGCAGCTGGCCATCCACCTGTCCGATGACCGCAAGGGTGTCAGCCCCGACCCGCAGCGCCACGTCAACGCGATCTGGGGCCTGGGGGAGCAGGGTTCGTTCCTCGAGTTCGTCGCCGAACGCGCCGGGGTGCGCGCCTCCGAGGTCCTGGGCTTCGACCTGATGACGCACGACCTGGCGGCGTCGGCGATCACCGGCGCCGGTGGCGAATTCGTCAGCGCCCCGCGGCTGGACAACCAGGTCACCTGCTACGCCGGGGTCGAGGCGCTGCTCGCGGTGCAGCCCACCGGCCACATCCCGGTGCTCGCACTGTTCGACCACGAGGAGGTCGGCTCGCAGTCCGATCACGGCGCCCAGTCCGAGCTGTTGCCGACCGTGCTGGAGCGCATCGTGCTGGCGGCGGGGCACGGTCGGGAGCATTTCCTGCGCCGCTGCGCCGAGTCGATGGTGGCCTCCGGGGACATGGCCCACGCCACCCACCCGAACTACCCGGACCGGCACGAACCCGGTCATCTCATCGCCGTCAACGCCGGCCCGGTGCTCAAGGTGCAGCCCAACCTGCGGTACGCCACCGACGGCCGGACCGCGGCGGCGTTCGCGCTCGCGTGCCGGCAGGCCGGGGTGCCGCTGCAACGCTACGAGCACCGAGCCGACCTGCCGTGCGGGTCGACCATCGGACCGATGACGTCCGCGCGTACCGGTATCCCGACGGTCGACGTGGGCGCGGCGCAGCTGGCCATGCATTCGGCCCGCGAGATGATGGGCGCCCTCGACGTCGCGGCGTATTCGGCGGCGCTTCAGGCGTTCCTGGCGCCCGCCGGTTCCTCCTGAGTCGTAGACGTCGGGGGTAGTCGCTAGGCTCCCGGTATGGGCCTTGGCGTGGAGATGATCACCGTCGACTCACTCGACCCCGATCGCCTCGCGGCGTGGTGGGCCACCGCCACCGGCGGTGAGTTGACCCCGGTGATGCCAGGGGAATTCGTGTTCGTCGCCTTGCCGAGCGGGTTGCGGCTGGGGTTCCAGCGGGTCGAGGATCCGACGCCCGGCAAGAACCGGGTGCACGTCGATTTCAGCGCCGCCGATATGGAGGCGGAGGTGGCTCGCCTGGTCTCGCTGGGCGCTCGTGAGACCGGCCGGCATGAATTCGGCGCGGAGTTCCGCTGGGTGGTGCTCGCGGACCCGGACGGAAACGCCTTCTGCTTGACTGCCGCTTCCTGACGGGTGTCCGCGGGCATGGTGTGGTCGGTCGTCGGTATCGGCGCGGCGCTGGCGGTGTGGGCGTTGTTCGCGCGGCAGCTGGAGCGCTGGCGCATCACGCCCGCAATGGTGCTTGTCGTGGTGGGTGCGGGGGTGGGTGTCAGTACCCATCACGCGCTGGCGGCGAGCCTCGACACCGATGTGATCCTGCCGATCATCGAGGTGATCCTGGCCATCCTGTTGTTCGGTCATGCGACCCATGTGCGCGGCGGTTTCTTCGGCGGCATGTTCGGGCCCGCGTTCCGGCTCATCGTGATCGCGCTGCCGATGAGCATGGGCCTGTCGGTGCTGCTGGGCAGTTGGCTGCTGCCCGGGCTGTCGTGGGCCGCACTGCTTGCGGTCGCCTGCGTGGTGGTACCCATCGATTTCGCGCCGGTGGCGTCCTTCCTGCACGACGACCGCATCCCGGCGCGGGTCCGCAATCTGCTCAACGTCGAGGAGGGCTACAGCGACGGCGTGGTCGCGCCGATCCTGGTCTTCGCGCTGGCGATCACCGGGGGCCAACAAGCCGGCGCCGAGAGTCTGATGCACGCCGTGCGCGACGCCGTCCCGCATCTACTGAGTGCCGTCGTGCTGGGACTGGCGATCGGTGCGGTGGCCGCCGTCGCCGCGAACGCCGTGGACCGCCGCGGGTTCATGACCGACCGGGCCCGGCGGCTGATCCTGCTGTGCACACCGGTGCTGGCCTACACCCTCAACGTGGCCTCGCACGGGAACGGGTTCGTGGCGGCCTTCGTTTGCGGTATCGCGTTCAACGGGTTGCGGCGCTATTCCGATGAGCGGCGGGAAATGGAACTGCTCGACGACGTGGCGTTCCTGCTGTCGGCCGTGCTGTGGTTCGTCTTCGGCGCGGTGGCCTGGTACGTCCTCGAAGAGGGTGTGTCGATCGGGCTGGTGGTGTTCTGTGTGCTGGTGGTCACCGTGGTCCGGTTCGTCCCGGTGGTGCTGTCGTTGACCGGGTCGGGTTTGAGCCGGTCGGAACGGCGGCTGGTGGCCGTGCTCGCGCCGCGTGGAGCTGCGACCATCGTGCTGGGCCTGCTGGCGTTCAACGTGCTGGAGGACGCCGCCGAACGCGCCGTGCTGCTGTCCACCATCCTGGTGGTGCTCGGCAGCGTGCTGCTCTGGGGAGTGCTCGGGCCGGTGCTGGTCGGCCGCTACGCGAAGAACGAATAAACTATGCCGGTGACCTTTGGTAACAGTCCCGAAGTAGACACCGTCGAGCGGGCAGCCACCACCCCCGAACATCCGCAGCCCTACCGTGAGCTCGGTCTCAAGGATGACGAGTACCAGCGCATCCGCGAGATCCTGGGCCGCCGACCCACCGATGCCGAACTGGCCATGTACTCGGTGATGTGGAGCGAGCACTGCTCCTACAAGTCCTCCAAGGTGCACCTGCGCTACTTCGGGGAGACGACCACCGACGAGATGCGGGCCGGGATGCTGGCCGGCATCGGCGAGAACGCCGGCGTCGTCGACATCGGCGACGGCTGGGCCGTCACCTTCAAGGTCGAGTCGCACAACCACCCGTCGTACGTGGAGCCCTATCAGGGTGCGGCCACCGGCGTCGGCGGGATCGTCCGCGACATCATGGCGATGGGCGCCCGCCCGGTGGCCGTGATGGATCAGCTGCGGTTCGGGGCGGCCGACGCGCCCGACACCCGGCGCGTGCTCGACGGGGTGGTCCGCGGTGTCGGCGGCTACGGGAACTCACTCGGCCTGCCCAACATCGGCGGCGAAACGGTGTTCGACGCGTCGTATGCCGGCAACCCGTTGGTGAACGCGCTGTGCGTGGGCGTGCTCCGCAAGGAGGATCTGCACCTGGCGTTCGCCTCGGGCACCGGTAACAAGATCATCCTGTTCGGCGCCCGCACCGGTCTGGACGGTATCGGCGGTGTGTCGGTGCTGGCATCGGAGACCTTCGGCGGCGACGAGGGATCCGGCCCGGGCCGCAAGAAACTGCCCGCCGTGCAGGTCGGTGACCCGTTCATGGAGAAGGTGCTCATCGAGTGCTGCCTGGAGCTCTACGCGGCCGACCTGGTGGTCGGTATCCAGGACCTCGGTGGCGCCGGATTGTCCTGCGCCACATCCGAACTCGCATCGGCCGGAGACGGGGGTATGCGGGTGGAGCTCGAGACGGTGCCGCAGCGCGCCGCGAACATGACCCCGGCCGAGATCCTGTCGAGCGAATCCCAGGAACGCATGTGCGCCGTCGTCACACCGGAGAACGTCGAAGCGTTCCTGGCCGTCTGCCGCAAGTGGGAGGTGCTGGCCACCGTCATCGGGGAGGTCACCGACGGCGACCGCCTCGAGATCACCTGGCACGGTGAGACCGTCGTCGACGTGCCGCCACGCACCGTCGCCCACGAAGGCCCGGTATACCAGCGGCCGGTCGCGCGCCCCGACACCCAGGACGCGCTGATCGCCGACACCACCGCCGCGCTGCCCCGCCCGGTGACGGGCGATGAGCTGCGCGCCACGTTGCTTGCGATGGTGGGCAGTCCGCATCTGTGCAGCCGCGCGTTCATCACCGAGCAGTATGACCGCTACGTGCGGGGCAACACCGTGCTCGCCGAACACGCCGACGGTGGTGTGCTGCGCATCGACGAGGCCACCGGCCGTGGCGTCGCGGTCTCCACCGACGCCTCCGGGCGCTACACCCAGCTGGACCCGTACACCGGAGCGCAACTCGCGCTGGCGGAGGCCTACCGCAACGTTGCCGTCACCGGCGCCACGCCGGTGGCCGTGACGAACTGCCTGAACTTCGGCTCGCCGGAGGACCCGGGTGTCATGTGGCAGTTCTCGCAGGCGGTCCGGGGGCTCGCCGATGGTTGTGCCGCCCTTGGGATTCCGGTGACCGGCGGCAACGTCAGCTTCTACAACCAGACCGGCAGCACCGCGATCCTGCCCACCCCGGTGGTCGGGGTGCTCGGTGTCATCGATGACGTGACCCGCCGGATCCCCACCGGTCTGGGCGCCGAGCCCGGTGAAACCCTGCTGCTGCTGGGCGACACCCATGACGAGTTCGACGGCTCGATCTGGGCGCAGGTCACCGCCGACCACCTCGGCGGCGTGCCCCCCAAGGTTGATCTGGGCCGCGAGAAACTGCTGTCGGAGGTGTTGACCTCCGCCTCGCGCGACGGACTGATCTCGGCCGCGCACGACCTCAGTGAGGGCGGTCTGATCCAGGCCGTCGTGGAGGCGTCGCTGGCCGGCGAAACCGGTTGCCGGATCATCATTCCCGACGAATTCCTGGAAGGCACGGGTCCGTTCACGTTCCTGTTCTCCGAGTCGTCGGGCCGGGTGCTGGTCGCTGTGCCGCGCACCGAGGAGAGCCGGTTCCGGTCGATGTGTGAGGCGCGTGGCCTGCCGGTGCAGCGCATCGGGGTGGCCGACGAAGGCAGCGACTCGCTGGAGGTGCAGGGTCAGTTCACCGTGACGCTCGACGAACTGCGCAGGACATCCGAGGGCGTGCTGCCCGGGTTGTTCGGGTGATCGAGCGGACCGGTTACCACCACCCCCTTCTGGTGTGGGCCTGGAGCCTGGTCCGCCTCGATTTCGTCGGCGTCGCGTTCGGTGCACTGTTCTTCTGTCTGTCGCTGACCCCGTCACTGTTGCCGCGGGACTGGCTGTTCGCCGGCCTGATCGGTGGCATCAACTCGGCGATCGGTTACGGCATCGGTGTCGGCGTCGGAAAGCTGCTGTACCGCTTCGTGCTTCGGCACCGATCCTGGTGGCCGCCGTCTCCGCGGGTGACCCGGGTGCTCAAGGCCGTGATCGTGACCGCGTCCGTCGGGTCCGCGTTGCTGGTGCTCATCCCGGCCGCGGCGTGGCAGCGGCAGGTGTCGGCGGCGATGGGCATCGCGGGCCCGGGCACCGCCAGTTACCTGCGCACGCTGATCATCGCGCTGCTGGTCGGCGCGGCCTGTGTGGGGACCTGGCGAGTGCTCATCGATGCGGTCAAACTGCTGGCCCGGCTGCTGATCCGGCGCTGGCACCTGCACCACGAGGTGGCGTTCTTCATCGGAACCGCCATCGTCGTGGTGCTGATCATCACCCTCGTCAACGGTGTGCTGTACCGCGGCTTCCTGATCGGCGCGAGCAGCGTCTTCCAGCCGCAGAACTCGGCGACACGGGCCGGGGTCAGCCAACCGCTGGAGCCGGAGAGATCGGGCAGCCCCACCTCTTTCGCGTCCTGGGACGGCCTCGGTTACCAGGGGCGCAACTTCGTCGCCGGCGGCCCCGATGCCGGCGAACTCACCCGGGTCAACGGCACCCCGGCTCAGGAACCCATCCGGGTGTACGCCGGTCTGGAGACCGCCGACACCGATGAAGGCCGGCTGGCGGTGCTGCTCAGCGAGCTGGAGCGCACGGATGCCTTCGACCGTAAGCTGCTGGTGATCATCCCGACCACGGGCACCGGATGGATCAACCCGATTGCGGCGCGTGCCATCGAGCTGATGTACAACGGCGACACCGCCCTGGTCGGTATGCAGTATTCGTATCTGCCGAGCTGGATTTCGTTTCTCGGCGACCGGCAGAAGTCGGTGCAGACCGGCCGGATGATGATCGACGCGATCCACGACCGCTGGTCGAAACTGCCGCCGGAGCACCGGCCCAGGCTGGCGTTGTACGGCGAGAGCCTAGGGTCGCTGGCCGGGCAGGGCGCCTTCGGCTGGTTGCCCGATATCGCCGCGATGGACTTCTCCTCGGTGTTGTGGGTCGGGCCCCCGAACGAGAGCGCGTTGTGGAGCGGTCTGGTGCAGCGGCGCGACCCGGGCACCCGCGAGGTCGAACCGCGCTACGACAACGGCCGCACGGTGCGGTTCTCGCAGGCGCAGAATGCGGACCAGATCGCGCGGGTGGCCGCGGCACCGTGGGACGGCACCCGGGTGCTGTTCCTGCAGCACGCATCCGACCCGATCGTCTGGTGGTCGCCGAAACTCCTGTTCTCCCGGCCGGATTGGCTCACCGAACCGCCCGGTGCCGATCGCACGGCGTCCATGCGCTGGTATCCGATCGTGACGTTCTGGCAGGTGGGTGCCGATATGACCAATGCGTCCGGGGTGCCCGGCGGGCATGGCCACAACTACGGCGACTCGGTGCTGGACGGCTGGGTGGCCGTCGCCGCACCGCAGGGCTGGACCCCGGCGGACACCGAGCGGATCCGCGACGCCCTGCACCACGACGACGCATCCGACCAATACTGATGTCCCACAGAATAATTCGGGCCATTGCGCTGGCGGCCACCGTGGCGGCGGGCAAATCCGCGCTGACCCGCGCGCCCGTGCGCGTCGCGGCGGGTACCGCCCTCGTGACCTGGAGCGGGGCCCGGGTCGGGCTGCGCGGCCCGGCGGTGCGGTCCGGTATGCGCTTGGGCCTGGCCGTGGCCGCCCCGATCGCGGTGGGTACCGCGGTCGCGGCGGCGCTGCCACCGGTGCGGGCCGGCATGGCGGCGCGGCAACTACCCGCCGATCCGGCGCGCTGGCTGTTGGTGCGTATCCCGGTGGCCACCGTCTGGGCCGAGGAGGCGGCGTTTCGGGGCGGGCTCGGTACCGTCACCGCGGCGGCTTTCGGCCCCCGGACCGGCCGGCTGGTGCAGGCGATCGCGTTCGGCCTCAGCCATATCGGCGACGCCCGGCACCCCGGCGGGCGGGAGCGTAGCGACTCGGGGGAGGGACTCGTGTGGGCCACCGTGTTGGTGACGGCCGCCGCTGGATGGGCCTTCGACTGGCTGTACCGCCGCTCGGGCAGCTTACTGGCACCGATGCTGGCGCACCTGGCCATCAATGAGGCGGGCGCGGTGGCCGCGCTGGTGGTCCAGCGGCGTCATCGCTAGGCGTCGCGGATATCGGGCACCAGGTCGTGCGGTTCGGTGTCCTGATTGGCGATGCCGAAACTGATGATCCGCCGTGGCGTGACCCTGATGATGGCGGAATCCAACGGGTCGCCGGCCGGCCCGGTGCGGGTGGGGACCGTCGCCTGTTCCGCGGTGCCCCGGATCTCCAGGCAGCGCACCCGCCACGGTTCGCGCGAGGCGATGTCATCGACGACGAAGGCGACCTTGTCGTTGCGGGCGAGGTTGCGGAACTTGCGGCTGGACGACATCCGGTAGCCGGCGATGTCGATGGTGCCCAGCTCCGCGTTGTAGGTGAAGCCGACCGGGCTGTTCTGCGGTGTTCCGTCCGGCCCGATGGTCGCCAGGCGACCCAGTTCCGCGTTGTCGAGGAACGCGATCTCGTGCGGTGTGAATGTCATGAACCCACGCTAGGAGCTCAATGAAGGTTGAGGTCAACCCTCACGGATTGATGGTGGGCTCGCCCACCTGGCGGCCCCACACGTAGTCGGTGAAGATCGGCGAGCCGAACTCGAAATGGTTGTACGGCGCGATGGACAGGCCGGTGTCCATCACCAGATATGGTGCGGGCCAGAGGTCTTTGGTGATCTTCTGCCAGCAGCCGGGCTTGCCTTCCGGACCGCCGTGGGCGTTCACCCGGGGCAGGTTGTCCGGGTACACGTACGGGTTGGGCAGGCCGAACCCGAACACCGTGCCCGCCGAGTCCAGCGAGTAGCCGTTGTCGCCGCCGAACGTCGATGCCATCAGCGGTGCGACGTCGTAGTAGTTCCGGATGGTGCACAGCAGTTGCGGACTGTAGACGTCGAACACCTTCGACGTCGATATCAGATCCTGGGCGCCGCGCGACAGAAACGGTCCGCCTCGCTCCAGGATGTCGCCGGCGTTGTCGCCGAACCCGACCGCGGCCAGCAGCGCCCGATCGATGGCGCCGCGTTGGTCGTTGAGCGTGGCGGCGGTGCGCACCGCGGCGGCCAGTCCGTCGAACAGGTCGGGGCCGGCGTCGGTGTAGCGATCGGCCAG
Source organism: Mycolicibacterium sp. Y3 (assembly GCF_051188035.1). Taxonomy (NCBI): domain Bacteria; kingdom Bacillati; phylum Actinomycetota; class Actinomycetes; order Mycobacteriales; family Mycobacteriaceae; genus Mycobacterium; species Mycolicibacterium sp. Y3. The sequence continues at coordinate 1,192,179 of NZ_JAVQLT010000001.1, forward strand.
CGTGGCCCATGACCGGGTGCCATGCCCGAACTCGTCGGTGCGGGCGATGAAATCCGCGAGGATCGCGTTACCGTCCTGCAGGGAGTTCCCGAACTTGGCGCCCATCCCGTCCAGCGCCTCCGCGGCCGCGGTCAGCGTCAGGTTCAGCTTCACCGGGTCGACCTGCTCGGAGATGGCCATCACCGTCTCGAACAGGGTGTTGAACTCGGTGCTGACCCACGTTGCGGTGATCTCGCCGTCAGGTGAAATGTGCTGTGGCGAAGGGGTTTCCGGCGACCTCAGTGCGATGTACTTGTTGCCGAACACGGTGGTGGCGTTGATATCGGCGGTGACGTTCGACGGGATGAGCGGCAGGTAGCGCGGTTCGATCTGCACCGCCAGCCGGGCACGGGGCGTCCCGTCGACATCGGCGGGGGAGATCGCGCGCACCCGGCCGATCTCCACCCCGTTGAAGGTGACCTTCGATCCCGGATCCACTCCGAGGCCGGCTCGCGGCGACAGCACGGTCAGTTCCACGCGGTATCGGAACTCGCCCCGGAACTGCAGAGAGATGACGACGGCCAGGCCGGTCAACAGTGCCAGCGCGACCGCACCGACCGCCCGATACGGCGGTGCGAAGCGCTCGGCTGCCACATTGCGACACTAATGGGATGGTGGCGCGCCGAACGGCAGATCCGGAACAGACGCGGGCCGCGGTGCTCGCGGTCGCGGACTGGCTGCGCGATGACAGCCGTCCGGCCCCGGAGCGGCCCGTTCTCGCCGCTGCGGTCAGGCTCACCGCGCGCACCCTGGCCGCGTTGGCCCCCGGCGCCAGCGTCGAGGTCCGGGTGCCGCCGTATGTCGCCGTGCAGTGCATCGCCGGCCCCCGGCACACCCGCGGCACCCCACCGAATGTGGTCGAGGCGGATCCGCGCACCTGGCTGCTGCTCGCCACCGGGCTGCTCGATATCGACTCGGCGCCCGGGATGACGATGTCCGGTTCGCGGGCCCGCGAGATCGCCGGCTGGCTGCCACTGGTGCCGCTACCGGACTGACGAGTCAGCGGAAGTACGGGTACTCCTGTACCCAGTGAAATCCGCGGTTACGCAGCGGAAAGCTGTCCGGGTCCAACCGGTCGAGTTCGATGATCGCCGGTGCGCCCCGCAACGTGCCGGTCAGTGTCAGCCGGTCCGGGCCGTGCCGTGCGTAGGTGAACCTCGCGAACGGTGTCGGGTCCGGGGCGGGGGCGGACGTGCCGTCGGGCGGGGGCAGAGGAGTCGTGAGCACCAGGGTGTGGGCGCCGGCCTCGACATCGGCGGGTGCGGTATGCAGCGAGCCGTCCATCGCCTGGAATGTCGCGGCCCCGATCTGATCGAAAACCAGTTTCTGCCAACGCCTCGCGTCGGTGGTCAGCGGCGGCAGCGGCTGACCGTCCAGACTGAACGAGCTGACTGACCAGACGCCGTGTAGCTCGGGCTCGGGTCGCCCGCCGCCGTAGCTGCTCCAGGCCTGCCAGCCCTGCAGCAGCAACCCGGCCAATACCCAGACGCACAGGGCCAGTTGCACTCTGGTGGTCCATCGATTGGCCCGGGCACTGCTGAACAACGGCGTCACGGTGACGGGTCCGCAGGCGCGCTCCAGCACGACGGCGTCGAACAACCGCCGGGCCCGGGGTGCGAGCAACACCAGACTCATCAGCAGCAGATGTCCGGACAGGATCTTGACCGGCACGTCGAAGGTCATGTTGAGGATGAACACCTGCGCCATGCTGAGCAGGGCGACCAGCGCACCCAGGGTGGCGGTGCGCGGCACGAACAGCAGCAGGCCTGCGAGCATCTCGACGGCCCCGAGCAGAACCTCGTACGGCGGCGAGCTACCCACCTGCAGCCACAGCACCGAGGCTGGGCTGAACTCGCCGAACGGTTGCAGCAGGGCGGTCAGCGGCGGCTGCGGCATCTGCGTCGGAATGACCTTGGCGACACCGTAGAACAACATCTGCCCGGCCAGGCAGAGCCGCAGGAAGACGGCGAACCAGGCGGCCAGTCGCGGATAGCCGGTGGCTCGCCGATCAAGTGCGGACCACACGGCCGTGCCCACCACGGCGACGACGAGCAGACAGAACATCGCGATCCAGATGGCGGCCTGATCGCCGCTGCCGGAGCCGGGGCGAAGGTGCGCGTCGACACCGAAGACCTGCCGGCCCACCCAACTGGTGACCGGATCGGTCACCAGCATCTGCCACTGCACCGAACCCTCGGGCAGCAGCATCGCCACCGGCCCGGCGAAGGCGAAGGTGATCTGGGCGAACCACAGGCAGAACAATCCGAAGTACACGACGCAGAACCGGAACGCGACCCGGGTCAGCGGGTGCCAGTCGGCGGGTTCCCCGGTGATCGGGTCGCCCGAGACGGTGTCTTGGCTCACGTCCGTCCACCGTAGTGGCGTGCGGTTCCGGCACCGGAATGTGTTCACCCGCCAAGGACGTTGACGTTCGTGAGTGGGTAATCCGCCGTTCGATTCAGCCAATGACGGGGGTTGCCCGTAAACTGTGTTACGTCACCCACAGCCCCTAGGGAGCAGACTGATCGTGACCGCCGAGCAGATCGAACAGACCGAAGAAGACCCGAGAGAAGAATGTGGCGTCTTCGGCGTCTGGGCTCCCGGCGAAGATGTGGCCAAACTCACCTACTACGGCCTTTATGCGCTACAACACCGTGGCCAGGAGGCGGCCGGTATCGCCGTCGCCGACGGTTCGCAGGTGCTGGTGTTCAAAGATCTGGGTCTGGTCAGTCAGGTGTTCGATGAGCAGACGCTGGCGGCCATGCCCGGCCACGTTGCCGTCGGACACTGCCGCTACTCCACCACTGGCTCCACCACCTGGGAGAACGCCCAGCCGGTGTTCCGTAACACCGCCGCCGGCACCGGTGTCGCCTTGGGACACAACGGCAATCTGGTCAACACCGCGGAGCTGGCCCGCCAGGCTCGTGAAGCCGGGCTGATCGAAACCCGTGGCGCCCCGGCTGCCACCACCGACTCCGACATCCTCGGCGCACTGCTGGCCCACGGCGCGGCCGATGCCACCCTGGAGCAAGCCGCCTTGGACCTGCTGCCGACCGTGCGCGGTGCCTTCTGCCTGACCTTCATGGACGAGAACACCCTGTACGCGGCGCGCGATCCGCACGGCGTGCGCCCGCTGTCGCTGGGCCGGCTGGACCGCGGCTGGGTGGTGGCCTCGGAGACCGCGGCACTCGACATCGTGGGCGCGTCCTTCGTACGCGATATCGAGCCCGGCGAGCTGCTGGCCATCGACGCCGACGGGGTGCGCTCCACCCGATTCGCGAATCCGACCCCCAAGGGCTGCGTCTTCGAATACGTCTACCTGGCCCGGCCGGACAGCGTGATCGGTGGCCGGTCCGTGCATGCCACCCGCGTGGAGATCGGCCGTCGGTTGGCCGCTGAGAACCCCGTGGAGGGTGACCTGGTGATCGGGGTTCCCGAGTCGGGGATCCCCGCGGCGGTCGGCTATGCGCAGGGTTCGGGTATCCCCTACGGACAGGGCCTGATGAAGAACGCCTACGTGGGGCGCACCTTCATCCAGCCGTCGCAGACCATCCGTCAGCTCGGCATCAGGCTCAAGCTGAACCCACTCAAGGAAGTCATCCGCGGCAAGCGGCTGATCGTCGTCGACGACTCGATCGTGCGCGGTAACACCCAGCGTGCCCTCATCCGGATGCTGCGGGAGGCCGGTGCCCTCGAGGTGCACGTCCGGATCGCCTCGCCGCCGGTGAAGTGGCCGTGCTTCTACGGAATCGACTTCGCCACCCCCGCCGAGCTGATCGCCAACGGTTCCAGCGGCGACGAGGACGAGATGCTGGAGGACGTGCGTCGGGCCATCGGTGCCGACACCCTCGGCTACATCAGCCAGCAGGGCATGGTCGCCGCCACCGAGCAGCCGTCATCGCGGCTGTGCTCGGCGTGCTTCGACGGCAACTACCCGATCGAGCTCCCGGGCGAGAGCGCCCTGGGCAAGAACGTCATCGAGCACATGCTGGCCAACGCGGCGCGCAGCGGGATCCCGCTGGAGCCGGCCAACGACAACGCCTCCGCGATCAGAAGGCCCTGACGGCTCCGCCGTCGTCCAACACTAGAAACCGCAGCCGGGATCCGGCGCATCGGTGGCCGGCGGGGCGCCGGCCGGATCGATGTAGACCACCCACATCACCAGCGGGTCCGGACCCAGGTTGCGGCCGTTGTGCACCGGACCGCTCTCCTCGGTGATCGGCGCTCCGGTCGGGTACACCCCGTCCACCGAGCAGTCCGCCCGGAAGTGGGTGAGCGTCCCGGACTCGATCACGCCGAACACCCGGCCCTGATGCCAGTGCCAGCCGGTACCGCCGCCTGGGGCGATGGTGATCTCTTTGGTGATGTAGTCGTGTCCGTCCCGGGTGGCCTGCGCCAGGATCTGCGCCTCCACGCCCACTCCGGCGGTGGCGGACGCCGGTGCGGGCTGGCCCGCGGCACACGCCACGACAGCCCCGGCGGCCAGCGCCGACCAGCGAAATCGGTTCATGAGCGCCCAGAGTGTCATACGTCACCTCGTTGCGTGTGGCCCCGGCAGAATGCCCGGGCCTTACCAGCGGTGTCGGGGCCGGACCGGGAGCGGTAGCCTTTAGCCTGATGAGTCAGGGTCGCGCCGAACAACACGGCATCTCTTATGCAACGGCCGGGGTGGACATCGAGGCGGGGGATCGCGCCGTCGAGCTGTTCAAACCGTTGGCCAAGAAAGCCACCCGCCCGGAGGTCCGAGGCGGTCTGGGTGGGTTTGCCGGACTGTTCGCGCTGCGCGGCGGGTATCGAGAACCGCTGCTGGCCTCGTCGACAGACGGCGTCGGCACCAAGCTGGCCATCGCACAAGCGATGGACAAGCACGACACGGTCGGGCTGGACCTGGTGGCGATGGTCGTCGACGACCTCGTCGTCTGTGGGGCCGAGCCGCTGTTCCTGCAGGACTACATCGCCGTCGGACGTACGGTCCCCGAGCGGGTCAGCGCCATCGTGTCCGGTATCGCCGACGGCTGTGTCCTGGCCGGCTGCGCGCTGCTGGGCGGGGAGACCGCCGAGCACCCCGGACTGATGGAGCCCGACCACTACGACATCTCCGCGACCGGTGTCGGCGTCGTGGAAGCCGACGACCTGCTGGGGCCGGAACTGGTCAGGCCCGGCGATGTGATCATCGCCATGGCGTCCACGGGCCTGCACTCCAACGGCTACTCGTTGGCCCGCAAGGTGCTGCTGGAGATCGACCGGATGGATCTGGCCGGCCATGTCGAGGAGTTCGGCCGCACACTCGGCGAGGAACTGCTCGAACCCACCTACATCTACGCCAAGGACTGCCTGGCGCTGGCATCGGAGACCCAGGTCCGGACGTTCTGCCACGTCACCGGTGGCGGGCTGGCGGGCAACCTCGAACGGGTCATCCCGAACGGACTGGTCGCCGAGCTGGACCGCGGCACCTGGACGCCCGCGCCGGTCTTCGGCATGATCGCCCAGCGCGGTCGCGTGGAGCGTGCCGAGATGGAGAAGACGTTCAACATGGGCGTCGGCATGGTCGCCATCGTCGCGCCGGAGGACACCGACCGCGCACTGGCGATTCTCACCGCACGTCATCTGAACTGCTGGACGCTGGGCACCGTTGCCAAGAGCGGCAAAGGTGAGGCCCGCGCACACCTCGTCGGTCAGCATCCGCGGTTCTGACGGAAGTCAGAACCGCGGGGCTACACCTCTGCGTGAGTCAGCGCCGCCAGTCGTCTTCGTCGGCGTGTTGATCGGCGAAGCCGTCACTGCCCCCGAAGTCATTCTCAGACTCGGCATGTGACAGCTCACGCTGCAACCTGTCGAAGTCGGTTTGTGGCGAGCTGTACTTGAGGTCGCGTGCGACCTTCGTCTGCTTCGCCTTCGCCCGGCCGCGGCCCATGGGGGACCCCCTCGCGCAATAACGGAGCGGCCCAACGCGCAGGCGGCTCCGATCTGTGTGTCTTTATTGTCCTGCGGTCACTTTACCGTGCCGCGCGGCGCCGCGCTGGTAGGCCCTGCCTGTCACAGGTCGTCGGCGCGGCCCGAGCAGCTCAACGGTCACCGCCGCGGAGCCGCTGCAGCGCGATTCGGCCCGCGCCGACGTGGTCATCGGCGGCCACCGAATCCGGATCGATCACCGCGGCCACGGCCACCTCGCCGCCGGTGCTCAGCTCCGTGTCGGCCGGGATGCCTCGCTTGACCAGCGCCAACGCGATGGGACCGTCGTCGACGTGATCCACCACGGTGCCCAGCCGCCCGATCGGCCGGCCGCCGGCGGTCAGTGGGTCCCCGGTCGAGGGCCGGTCCCCGGAGCCGTCCAGCTGCACCAGCACCAGAGCGCGCGGCGGTTTGCCCAGGTTGTGGACTCGGGCGACGGTCTCCTGGCCGCGATAGCAGCCCTTGTCCAGATGCACCGCGCCCTCACCGGGGCCGCCGATCCAGCCGACCTCGTGCGGGATGGTCCGCTCATCGGTGTCCAGCCCCAACCGTGGGCCCAGGGCGGCCACCCGGTGGGCCTCATAGGCCCAGATTCCGGCCGGCCGGACACCGGCCGCCGCGAGGGTGCGCTGCCGGTCGCCGACCATGTCACGCGGCACCACCAGGTCGTATTCGCCCGGGTAGACGCCGCGCAGGAAGCCGCCACCGGGCAGCCCGACCGCCGTCCAGGGGGCGGGCAGAGCGTCGACGCCGAGCGCGGCCAGGACCTCGGGCGTGGCCAGTGCCGGCCCGAGCAGGGAGAGGACGGCCAGATCGGCGGGTTCGACCACCACGTCGGCCCAGAACACCATCTTGCGCAGATAAGCCAGCAGCGGTTCGCCGCGCCACGGCTCGGTGTCCAAAATGGTGACACCGTCGAGTTGGGTCTGCAGCCAGTGATCTTCCACACGGCCCTGCCCGTCGAGGCTGAGGTTCTGCACGACGGTGCCGTCGGTCAAGTCGCTGACGTGCTGGCTGGAGATGGTGTGCAGCCAGGAGCGGCGTTCGCCGCCGGTGAGTGCGAGCACCGCCCGGTGCGACCGGTCGACCACCACGGCACCGTCGGCAGCGGCGCGCTGCTCGCCGAAGGGATCGCCGTAGTGCCAGACGGCGCCGGCGTCGGGACCGTGTTCAGGGGCGGGAACTGCAGACATGCCCCAAGCCTACGGCGCAGCGGTCACTAGGCTCTGGCGTCATGCCCGCCGGTCTCGTCGTGACGCTCGACGGCGACGTGCACGGTCTCGACGAGCCGTTGGTGCGGGTCACCGACCCGGTGCTGACCCACGGTGACGGGGTCTTCGAGACCACCCTGGTGCGCGGCGGGCGGGCCTGTCTGCTGGAAGCCCATCTGAGCCGGCTGGCCGATTCCGCGCGTATCGCGGCGCTGCCGCCCGTCGACCTCGCGCTGTTCCGCACGGCGGCGGCGACGGCGGTCTCGCGGTGGGCCGGGGACGACGCGGTGCTGCGGTTGGTGTACGGCCGCGGCGCGGCCTTCGCCGCGATATCGCCGGTGCCGGACCGGGTGGCCGCGGCCCGCCGCGACGGGGTGGCTGCGGTGACGCTGGATCGTGGACCGGACGGTCCCCTGCATGCGGCGAAGTCGTTGTCCTACGCCGATAACGCCGCGGCGCTACGGGAGGCCGCCCGCCGCGGCGCCGGCGACGCGATCTATGTCGGCGCCGGCGGGCTGGTACTGGAGGGCCCGCGTTCGTCGGTGGTGATCGCTGAGGGCGAAACCCTGATCAGCCCGCCGGCCACGCCGGCGATCCTGCCCGGCACCACCGTGCGCGCGTTGTTCCAGACCGCGCCGCGGGTCGTGTACCGTCCGCTGGCCGTCGCCGATCTCTTTGCAGCGCAAGGTGTTTGGCTGCTCTCGGCGGTGACGTTGGCCGCGCGTGTGCACACCCTGGACGGTGTCGCCCTGCCGCTGGCGCCGCTCGCGGCGCAGCTGGCCGAGTGGGTGGACACCGCCGTCGGCCGCGAATCCTGACGAAATTCGGTTGTCGGGTCCGCGGGGCGCGAGTACTTTCGTCGGTACACAGGGAAGGAGGTGGTCCGACACATTGATTGGCATACGGACAAGTGAGGTGGCTGCTCGCTAGCAGCTGCAGGCGCGAGGAATCCACCTGCGAGCGCTGGCGAATTCCAAGCAGCCACCCGGCCCCCGAGCCCTTGGTTTTGTCCCACCAAGAACTACGGCTCGGGGGCCGCCCCATGTCTGGGCTACTTCGGGGGTGCAGGGGCGAGCGACGCGCAGGCCTCGTTGGCCTTATCCCACGTGCCCTGGTCGACGCCCGGAGGGGCCGGCGGTGTCTTACCCTCGCCGGGATGGGGAGCGCCCGAGGGCGGCGGACCGCTCGGCGGCGTCATCCCGGGCGGCGGGGTCATTCCGGCGGGCGGACCGCCCTCCGGCGGAGCGGGCACGCCGTGCTCTGTCATGCAGGCGGTGAAAGCATCGTGACCGTCGGGTGCGGCCGCCGCCGACGTGGATTCCGACGTCGCGCTGGAGGAGGTGGATGCCGTCGCCGAAGTCGTTGATTCCGTTGACGTTCCACCCGACGAACAACCGACCACGCCGGCGATCAAGGCCGCACCGGTGATGCCCATCGCCGCGGTGCGTAGTGCTGTCAGAGCCATGAATTCTCCGTTCTCGAATTGACGGAGACGACGGTATGGGCCGTTGCTGGGCGCGCGGTATCCCTAGCCTGGGCGTAGGTTATGCGCCTGCGCGGCTAACCGACGAAGCGGCTCAGGCGCGCCGACAGGTGCGGTACCAGCCCGCCGTCGGCGTCGACCCGCTCCTCGACATAGGCCAGATCGCCGTCGTCGACGATGCCGTACAGCCGCTTGGCACCGCCGACGAGCATGCCGGACTTGCTGCGGGCCAGGGCGTCGGTGGCCAGTTCCCAGGAGGACTGGTTGCGCGGGCGGCCATAGAACAGCTCGACGTAGCCCGCGGAATGGGCCAGCAGCAGCTCGATGGCCTGTAATTCGGAGGGGTCGGCTGGGTCATTCACGAAGCGCCAGAATCCCGACTCGCGGAACCCGGTCGACTCGAACTCGCCGTCCGTGCCGAGCCGCCAGGAGCGGCTGTCCCAGTTCAGGTAATCACCACCGTCGTGGGAGACGATGATCTGCTGGCCGAAACGGTAGTCACCGTGGGTGTCGCGACCCTCGCCCTCGCCGCGCCACACGCCGACCAGCGGCAGGAGCGCCAACAGTGCGGGGTTGAGGTCGGCGCCTTCCCGGAGGTTCGCGGTATCCGCCGGAAGGGGCAGATCATCGAACGTCGGGATGTTGCGGGCGGCGGTGATCCTGGCCCGCTCCGCAGCTGCGGCTACGGCCCGGTCGCCCGACCCCGGCTCGACGGCGTCGTCGTTGCTCACGCCTCGTCGGTGATCAGGCGGTACAGCGCGTAGAGCGCAAACCAGGTGATGACGACCACGGCCGCCACAAGCATGAATTCGAAGAAGAGAACCACGTCAGGAGTCTAACTGCCGGGAGCCGCTGCGCTCGAACCGAGGCCCGAGCGCAGCGGCACTCGATCGGCGTCAGGCGACCTTGATGTCGACTTCGTGGATCCCGGCGCCGGACGGCGTCACGCTGGCGTCGCCGTTGCCTGCGGGCGACAGCGCGCGCACGGTCCACGTGCCCGGTGCGGCGAAGAAGCGGAAATCGCCGGTCGCCGAGGCCACCACCTCAGCGGTGAACTCGTCCGAGCTGTCCAGCAGCCGCACGAACGCGCCGCCGACGGTCTGGCCCGATCCGTCCACCACACGACCGGTGATGACGGTTTCCTTCTCCAGGTCGACGCCTGCCGGCAGCGTCACACCTTGTTTCGGTGCAGAGCACATATCAACTTCCCAACTCGATCGGGGCGCCCACCAGGGAGCCGTATTCCGTCCAACTGCCGTCGTAGTTCTTGACGTTCTGGTGACCCAGCAGCTCCTGCAGCACGAACCAGGTGTGCGAGGAACGCTCGCCGATGCGGCAGTAGGCGATGGTCTCCTTCTCGCCGTCCAGGCCGGCCGCCGCGTAGAGCTTGGCCAGGTCCTCATCGGACTTGAAGGTGCCGTCCTCGTTGGCCGCCTTGCTCCACGGCACGTTGATGGCGCCGGGGATGTGGCCGGGGCGCTGGCTCTGCTCCTGCGGCAGATGCGCGGGCGCGAGGATCTTGCCGGAGAACTCGTCGGGGGAGCGCACATCGACGAGGTTCTTCTCGCCGATCGCCGCGATGACCTCGTCGCGGAACGCGCGGATGTCGTTGTTCGGTGCCGCGGCGGTGTACGAGGTGGCGGGACGGGTGGGGACCTCGGTCACCAGGGGGCGCCCGTCGAGCTCCCACTTCTTGCGCCCGCCGTCGAGCAGCTTGACGTCGTTGTGGCCGTACAGCTTGAAGTACCAGTAGGCGTAGGCGGCGAACCAGTTGTTGTTGCCGCCGTACAGGATCACCGTGTCGTCGTTGCTGATTCCCTTGTCGGACAACAGCTTCGAGAACTGCTGCTGGTCGACGAAGTCGCGCTTGACCTGGTCCTGCAGCTCGGTCTTCCAGTCCAGCCTGACGGCGCCGGCGATGTGACCACCTTCGTAGGCCAACGTGTCTTCGTCGACCTCGACGAAGACGGTGTTCGGCGCGTCGAGATTGCTCTCGGCCCAGTCGGTGGAGACCAGGACGTCGGAGCGTGCCATGGAGTGATTCCTTTCGGTTATCGGCTTGTGGCGGGAGTTGCACGTCGCAGGCGAGCGACGAACGGGTAGATCTGGCAGCCCAGGCAGATGCCGAAGGCCGCGTTCAGGAACGCCGCGAACAGGGCGAACGCGGTGGCGATGAGGCCGAGCAGTGGGCCGCCGAGCGCCGCCTGGAAAGCGAAGCCCGCGGCGCCGACGACGGCGAAGAGGAAGCCGACCAACTGGGCGAACTTCAGCGGCGGCACCGGTTCCTTCTCGGTGACCGGGCCCAGTCGCGGTGCGATGAGCGCGGCGAACACCCGGCCGTAGGGGTGTTTACGGGGGCCCAGCGTGGCGCCGATGGCGAACACCACGGCCTGCAGGGCGAGGATGACCGCCGCGGCGGGCACGCTGATCGCAGACACCAGCAGCGTGACGATGAGCACGCCGGTGGTGACCCAGGCGACGAAGCGGGGACCGCGGACATCGACCTGGTCGAGGCCCTGATTTGTGATGGTGCTGGTGGTCGTGGACATATCTGTGCTCCTGTTGCTGGGCTGGGGTTGGGGCTGAAGGGGCACATTCCGGCCTGGTGGCCTGGCCCCGAGCGCGGCGCAGAGAGAAGCGCGGCTACTCAGCAGCTACAACAACAGCAACAACCCGCGACGCGGCACAGATCGACTGCGCGGCGCTTGGTGAGCAGCAGCTCAAGGCGGGCGGACACGTCGCACACAATACCTGTTGACCCTGCGGTCAAGCCAATAGTGGCTCCAGGGCCGAGCGCAGGTCAGCGGCCTTGGGAACCCCGGTTGCACGGAAGCGTTGCCGGCCCTGGGCATCGAAGATGAAGGTCGTCGGCAGTGACAGCACCGAAAGGCGCCGGGCGGCGGCCGGATTGGCGTCCATATCGATCTCGACGTGCGCCACCGCGGGCAGTTCGGCGCAGACCTGGCTGACCACGCGGCGCACAGCGGCGCACGGCCCGCACCACACGGCGGTGAAATGCACGATCGTGGGTCCGGTGCCGGACAGCCCGAGATCGGAGGTGTCGACATCCTCGGTGGGGGCGTCCTCGGCCGCGGCGCGCAGCATGCCGGCGCGAAGGGTCATCAGGCGCCCGACGATGTAGCCGAGACCCAGGACGGCGATCACCATGACGATGACCAGGGCCATGGAACTGTTCATGACTGTCTGAACCCGTCGAGTGTGATGGTTACTCCCTCGGTGATGCCTTCCACAATGATGTCGGATCCGCGGACTCCGGCTGAGGTGGGCGTCAGACCGAAGGGCAGCTTCTGGCCGGGCACCTGCGAGGTGAAGGCCGCCAGCACCGCGGCGGTGCGGTCCTGCGGTACGGCCTGATCGGCGGTGCCGGGTCCGGTGAGCACGTTGGTCGGGGTGAACACCAGGGTGGTCTGGTTCGGGCCGTCGAGGGTGAGATCGACCGAGACGCTGACCCGCTTGTCGAAACCGGCGGCGGCCGGGGTACCGGTGAACACCAGCCCGTCGCCGCTGGAGATGCCCGACTCCGTGGTGTTGTCGGTCGCGTCGTTGGACTCTCGTGGCGGGGCCTCGACCTGCAGGTCCTTGATGCCCATGACATCGCCGACGTGCCTGGAGTCGATGATGATCCGGCTTTCCAGCTTGCCCACCGGCAGGGTGGCATCCGGACCGATCAGCCAGGACGAGTCGTGCAGGTCGACGCGGTGCAGCGTGGCTTCCAGCGAAACCTTGCCCGTGATCGGGTGGTCCACCCCGGTGGCCCGGATCTCCACCTCCCGATAGCGGTGGTTGGCGGCCTGGGAGATGAACGGGAAGCTCAGGATGCTGGCCCACGGATCGAAGGGCAGGTGAGCGGCGGTGCGAACGCTGCGGGCCAAGCGGTATTCGGCGTAGATCGCCGCGCCGAAGTCGACAGCGACGGCTCCCAGCACCAGCGTGGTGAGAGTCGCGATGAGACCGGCGAGCAGTTTGCGCACCCGGACATTCTGGCGTACCCGGCGGGGCGCGGAGTTGGCGGCGCTCCGTTCAACTCAGCTAATCAGCAGGTAGCACGCTATCGTTAACCCATCGTCGGTCGTAACGACCACGTGTCAGCCATGAATCTGGAAGATGACCTTCGACAACGTTGTCCTGGGAATCCTCTGGGGCGCCGGAGGGCCTTTTGGAGCTTTTGCTACTCACCGTAGACCCGAATCCTGAGTCCGTGCTGCCGTCATTGTCCCTTCTGGCACACAACGTTCGCTCCGCACCGACTGAGGTTTCCTCCCTGCTGGAGGCAAGTACCGCCGACGTCGCGATCGTCGACGCGCGCACTGATCTGGCGGCGGCCCGGGGGCTGTGCCGACTGCTGGGCACCACCGGAACATCGATCCCGGTGGTGGCCGTGGTGAACGAGGGCGGCTTGGTGGCGGTCAACGTGGAGTGGGGTCTGGACGAGATTCTGCTGCCCGGCACGGGGCCCGCCGAGATCGACGCCCGACTGCGGTTGCTGGTCGGCCGGCGCGGCGGGGTCTCCGATCAGGAGAGCATGGGCAAGGTCACCCTCGGTGAGCTCGTCATCGACGAAGGTACCTACACCGCGCGGTTGCGTGGCCGCCCGCTCGACCTCACCTATAAGGAGTTCGAGCTGCTCAAGTACCTCGCGCAGCACGCCGGGCGGGTGTTCACCCGGGCCCAGCTGCTGCAGGAGGTGTGGGGTTACGACTTCTTCGGTGGCACCCGCACGGTGGATGTGCACGTGCGGCGGTTGCGGGCCAAGCTCGGTCCCGAATACGAATCGCTGATCGGCACCGTGCGCAATGTCGGATACAAGGCGGTGCGTCCCGCTCGAGGCCGGGCCCCGGCACCCGAAGCGGACGACGACGACGTGTTCGACGACGACGATTTCGGTTCGGCGTCTGAGGCGTTCGATCCGCTGCACAGTCAGTGATCTCGTGGCAGACCGGACTGCCGGTATCCGAACAGCAGCGCATCGCGGCGCTGATCGACGCGGCCACCGCCCACGATGGCGTCGCGCCGGTCGGTGATCAGGTGTTGCGCGAGCTTCCGCGCGACGACACCCGCCACCTGCTCGCCCTCGATGGCGGGGAACTGGTCGGCTACCTCAACCTGGCTCCCGCCATGGCCGAGCTGGTGGTGCACCCGCAGGCCCGGCGGCGCGGTATCGGGTCCGCGCTGGCGCGCACCGGTCTGGCCGAGTCCGGAGACGATATCCGGGTCTGGGCACACGGCAACCTGGAACCGGCTCGAGCGCTGGCCGCCGCGCTGAAGCTGGTGCCCAAGCGCGAGCTGCTCCAGATGCGCCGCGGCCTGGCCGACCTGCCGGCGCTTCCGGCGGTGGAGGGCTTACGGACTTACGCCGGACCGTCCGATGACGCGGAGCTGCTGCGCGTGAACAACGCCGCGTTCTCCTGGCATCCGGAGCAGGGCGGGTGGACCGAGGCCGATATCGCCGAGCGTCGCGGTGAGAGCTGGTTCGACCCGGCCGGGCTGTTCATGGTGTTCGAGGGCTCCGACGGGCTGGAGCGCAGCGACTCGGGGGGTGGTTTCAGGCTGCTGGGTTTCCACTGGACGAAAATCCATTCCGCGCCCCGCGGGGATGTGCACGACCGAGGTTTGGGTGAGGTCTATGTGGTGGGTGTCGACCCGGCCGCGCAGGGCCGCGGGTTGGGTGCGGTGCTGACGCTGGTGGGCCTGCACCACCTGGCCCAGCGGCTGGGTCCCGGCGCCGAGGTGACCCTGTATGTGGAGGGGGACAACACGGCGGCGGTGAAGACCTACCGGCGCCTGGGTTTCACGGTGTTCAGCGCCGACGTGGCCTACGGAATCTAGGCTGCACGGGCTGCTTGATGGCCTTTCTCAGCATCCTGTGAACCCCCTGGACCTATTCACCTTCCGTTCACTTTCCATCCGTTAAGAGTCCACTACCACCGCATACGTTGCCGGAGAGCCTGAAGCCGTCAACCGAAAGTGGGATAAGTGAAGCTCAATCGCTTTGGCAAGGTCCTTGGCACGACGCTCTCCATGACCGCCGTCGCCGCACTGTCGCTCACCGCGTGCGGTAGCGATAACAACTCCGGCAGCTCCTCTTCTTCGGCTGCCTCCGGCAGCTCGGCCGCCTCCGCCGCTGACTGCGCCGGCAAGAACAGCCTGACCGCCGAGGGCTCGACCGCCCAGCAGAACGCGATCGCCGAGTTCAACAAGGTGTGGGGACAGGTCTGCTCGGGCAAGACCCTGGCGTACAACCCGACCGGCTCCGGCGCGGGTGTGGACCAGTTCATCGCCAAGCAGGTCGACTTCGCCGGCTCCGACTCGGCGCTCAAAGACGATCAGATCACCAAGGCCAAGGAGCGTTGCGGTGGCAACGACGCCTGGAACCTGCCGCTGGTGTTCGGCCCCGTCGCGCTGGCCTACAGCATCGAGGGTGTCGACAACCTCGTCGTGAACCCCGAGGTGCTCGCCAAGATCTTCCAGGGCGAGATCAAGAAGTGGAACGACCCGGCCATCGCCGCGCTGAACTCGGGTACCACGCTGCCCGACACGGACATCAAGCCGATCTACCGCTCGGATTCCTCGGGCACCACCGACAACTTCCAGAAGTACCTGGCCGCCGCCGCGCCGCAGGCGTGGACCAAGGGTGCGGGCAAGGAGTTCCAGGGTGGCGCCGGCGAGGGGGCGCAGAAGTCCTCCGGTGTCGTGCAGGCCATTCAGGCCACCCCCGGCTCGATCGGCTACGTCGAGAAGAGCCCGGCCATGGCAGCCAACCTGCACACCGCGCAGATCGACAGCGGTGCCGGTGCCGTGGCGCTGACCGATGACTCCACCGCGAAGGCCGTCGACGCCGCCAAGTTCAAGGGCGAGGGCAAGGATCTGACCCTGGATCTGAACGCGCTGTACGCCTCCAAGGACGCCGGCGTCTACCCGCTGATGCTGGCCACCTACGAGATCGTCTGCTCGAAGGGTTACGACGCCGACACCGCTGCGGCCGTCAAGTCCTTCCTCACGGTGTCGGCCAACCAGGGCCAGGCCAGCCTGTCCCAGGCCGGCTACGTCGCCCTCCCGGACAGCTTCAAGCAGCGCCTGCTGGCCTCCGTTTCGGCGATCTCCTGACGGCTGGCGCGTAACCACAATTGCGGTGAGGATGGACTTGCGGACCGATGACCAACCAGGTCCCTGACGGGATAACAGTGACGACACCTAATCCAGCCGACGCGGGATCGGGTGAGGTAATCGCCTCACCCATCCCGGCGCCGGAGCCCATCTCCACCAACCCCTCCAAGGGTGCGAAAGTACGCTTGGGAGACCGCATTTTCCGTGGTCTCTCCGAAGGATCGGGCATCCTGATCGTCGCGCTCATCGCGGCGATCGGGGTGTTCCTCCTGTGGCGGGCCATCCCCGCGCTGGCCCGCAACAAAGAGAACTTCTTCACCTACGGCGGCAACTGGGTCACCACCGACACCTCGGCGATGCACTTCGGCATCTTCGACCTGTTGCAGGTGACGGTCTTCGTGTCGCTGTTCGCCCTCGTGCTCGCCATGCCGGTGGCACTGGGTATCGCGATCTACCTGACCCAGTACGCCCCGAAACGACTGGCCGGCCCGCTGGCCTACATGGTCGACCTGCTCGCGGCGGTGCCGTCCATCGTCTACGGCGTATGGGGCCTGTACGTGCTGGCGCCGGTGCTCAAGCCCTTCGCGATCTGGCTCAACGAGAACCTGAACTGGCTGTTCCTGTTCAAGACCGGAACCGCGTCGGTGGCCGGCGGCGGCACCATCTTCACCGCGGGCATCGTGCTCGCGGTGATGATCCTGCCGATCATCACCGCCGTCAGCCGCGAGGTGTTCATGCAGACGCCCCGCGGCCAGATCGAGGCCGCGCTGGCGCTGGGCGCCACCCGCTGGGAGGTCGTGCGCACCACGGTGTTGCCGTTCGGTCTGTCCGGCTACATCAGCGGTGCGATGCTCGGCCTCGGCCGTGCGCTCGGTGAGACCATCGCGCTGCTGATCATCCTGCGTGGCACGCAGACCGCGTTCGGATGGTCGCTGTTCGACGGTGGCTACACCTTCGCCAGCAAGATCGCCGCCACCGCAAGCGAATTCAACGACCAGTACAAGGCCGGTGCCTATATCGCCGCCGGCCTGGTGCTGTTCATCCTGACCTTCATCGTGAACTCGCTGGCCCGCGCCGCGGTCGCAGGCCGGGGTGCCAAGTGATGAGCGCTCGCGCGAAGAACAGAGGAACACGATGACCTCCACATTGGAAAAGCCGGTCAAGGCGCCCGCCTTCCAGGGTGTCAGTGCGCGCCGCAAGGTCACCAACAACGTGGCGACCGTGTTGGTGACGGGGTCGGTGCTGGTGGCCCTGGTACCGCTGGTGTGGGTGCTGTATTCGGTGATCGTCAAGGGCTTCAACGCCATCACCGCGCCGACGTGGTTCACCAACTCCCAGGCCGGGATGACGACGTTCAGCGCCGGCGGCGGCGTCTACCACGCGATCGTCGGCACGCTGCTGCAAGGCCTGGTGTGCTCGCTGATCTCGATCCCGATCGGTGTGTTCGTGGCCGTCTATCTCGTCGAGTACGGCGGCGGCACCCGGTTGGGCAAGCTCACCACCTTCATGGTGGACATCCTCACCGGTGTGCCGTCCATCGTCGCCGCGCTGTTCATCTACGCCTTGTGGGTGGCCACGCTGGGCTTCGAGCGGTCCGGCTTCGCGGTGTCGCTCGCGCTGGTGCTGCTGATGATCCCGGTCATCGTGCGAGCCACCGAGGAGATGCTGCGCATCGTCCCGATGGACCTGCGCGAGGCGAGTTACGCACTGGGCGTGCCGAAGTGGAAGACGATCATGCGGATCGTCATCCCGACGGCACTGTCGGGCATCGTCACCGGTGTCATGCTGGCCCTGGCCCGCGTGATGGGGGAGACCGCACCGCTGCTGGTCCTGGTGGGCTACGCCCAGGCGATGAACTTCGACATGTTCGGCGGGTTCATGGGATCGCTGCCCGGCATGATGTACGACCAGATCTCGGCCGGCGCCGGCGCCAACCCGGTGCCCACTGACAGGCTGTGGGGAGCGGCGCTCACCCTGATCCTGCTGGTCGCCGTACTCAACATCGGCGCGCGACTCGTCGCCAAGATCTTTGCCCCCAAGAAGGTTTAGAGGAGTGAACTGCCATGGCAAAACGGCTTGATCTCAAAGACGTCAATATCTACTACGGGTCGTTCCACGCGGTGGCCGACGTCTCGCTGTCGGTTCAGCCGCGCAGCGTGATGGCGTTCATCGGTCCGTCGGGCTGTGGCAAGTCGACCGTGCTGCGCACCCTCAACCGCATGCACGAGGTCATTCCCGGCGCCCGCGTCGAGGGCTCGGTGCTGCTCGACGGCGAGGACATCTACGGTGCCGGTGTCGACCCGGTGGGTGTGCGTAAGACCATCGGCATGGTGTTCCAGCGCCCGAATCCGTTCCCCACCATGTCCATTCGCGACAACGTGGTGGCCGGCCTGAAGTTGCAGGGCGTGCGCAACAAGAAGACCCTCGATGAGGTCTGCGAGCGTTCGCTCAAGGGTGCCAACCTGTGGAACGAGGTGAAGGACCGCCTGGACAAGCCGGGTGGCGGCCTCTCCGGTGGTCAGCAGCAGCGGCTGTGTATCGCCCGCGCCATCGCCGTTCAGCCCGACGTGCTGCTGATGGATGAGCCCTGCTCTGCACTGGACCCGATCTCCACACTGGCCATCGAGGACCTGATCTCGGAGCTGAAGCAGGACTTCACCATCGTGATCGTCACGCACAATATGCAGCAGGCCGCCCGAGTGAGCGACCAGACCGCGTTCTTCAATCTCGAAGCAACGGGCAAGCCCGGCAGGCTGATCGAGATCGACGACACCGAGAAGATCTTCTCCAACCCGACGCAGAAGGCCACCGAGGACTACATCTCGGGCCGCTTCGGCTAGAGCGAGCCACTCAGGGGACGAGCACCACCCGGGTACCGGACGGTTCGGCGGCGGTCCAGGCCTGCGTTACCTCGGCCAAGGGCCTTGTCGTCGTGCGTAATTCGATGGTGCCGGCGGCGACCATGTCGAACAACCGGGGCAACGCCTCGGTGCGCACCCGCGCCAGCACCTCGGGCGGGACGCTGCCGATACCGACACCGGACAGCACGATGCCGGTACCGCGCAGGATCCCGGCGGCCAGCGTCAAGGTCAGTCCGGCCATCGATCCGATCTGGATGAACCGGGTGGCGTGATAATGCGCCGAGGGGTGGCTCGCGGCCAGGGCGGAAAGCACCGTCTCCGCGGGCTGTCCCCACAGGTAGTCCAACACGGCGTCGAAGGGCTGCTCGGCGTGCAGCGCGGACACCCGGGCGCTGAGGTCGTCCTCGCCCAGTGCGATCGCCTCGTCCGCCCCGACGGTGCGCAGCCAGTCCAGCCGGGCGGTGTCGCGGCCGGCGACGACCACACGGCCCGCGCCGAACACCGTCTTGGCCAGCTGGACCGCCATCGAGCCGGTGACGCCGGTGGCGCCGAGCACGAGCACGCGCTGGCCGGGGCGCAGTGCCGCCGCGTGTTCCAATGCCGTCCACGCCGAGATGCCGGGATTGGGGACGGCGGCCGCGGTGACCGAATCGACTGCGGCGGGCAACTCGATGGCGCCGTGGGTGCTGATCAGGGTGCGCTCGGCCATCATGCCGTAGGGCGCGACCGCTCCGGTGTACACCCGTCGCCCGTCCTGCAGGCGCGCCACCCCGTCGAAGCCGGGGATGGTGGGCAGGGTGAGTTCGCCACTGGCGTAGTGCTTTCCGCTGACCAATCCCTTGGTGAGATTGGTCAGTGCGGAGGCTTCGACGGTGGCGGTCACCGTCCCCTCGCCGGCTTGTGGATCGGGGAAGTCGGCGTAGGCGGGAACCTGGCCGAATGCTGTGACGACGGCTGCTTTCATGGCGCTCCTCGAGTTTCGATAGAAATGGTTTCTAAGGAAACAATGTATGCCGATGGGGCCGGGATGGCAAGATTGTTTCCATGAAAACCAAGGCCGCCCTGGTCGACGCGATCAACGCGCTGATCGGCGCTGTCGGCGACAAGTTCGACACCGATGAGGACGGTGACCCGGAGCGCGATTTCATCGCCGCCCGTTGCCCGAAGCGGTTGGAGGGTACGGTCCGCGCGCTACCGACCCTGTCGATGCACCTGCTGGCCGCGATCGCCGACGGCCCGCTCAGTCTGGTCGGGTTGGCCGCGCGGTCGGGTCAGCTGAAGGGGACGGTGTCCAAACACGTGCAGCGCCTGGTCGAGGCCGGGCTGGTGGAGCGCACGCCGGTGCCCGGCAACCGCAAGGAGATTGCGCTCGGCCTCACCGCCGACGGGGAGCTGGTCACCGCCGCACACGGCGAACTGCATGACGAGATGGACCGCGGGATGCGCGAATTCCTGCAGCGCTACAGCAATGCGGATCTGCAGGTGCTGGAGACCGTGCTGCGGGACCTGCTGGCCGCACGCAAGGACGGGGTGCGAATCGTCGCCGCCCGGGGCGAGCGCAGCGACGGGGAATGATCGAGGGCGAGCGCAGCGACGGGAAACCGCTCAGCGCGGGGTGACCTCGTCGTCCGCCGGCAGTTCACCGGTGACCTGGAAGATCACCCGGCGGGCCACCTCCACCGCGTGGTCGGCGAAGCGCTCATAGAACCGGCTCAGCAGTGTCACATCGACGGCCGAGGTGACACCGTGGCGCCACTCCTTGTCCATCAGGACGGAGAACAGATGGCGATGCAGATCGTCCATCGCATCGTCCTCTTCGCGGATCTGGGCCGCCTTCTCCGGATCCAGGGTGCGCAGCACCTCCTGGGCGCTGTTGCCCAATTCGACTGCAACCCGGCCCATTTCGGCGAAGTAGCCGTTCACCTCTTCGGGCAGCGCATGCTGCGGGTGGCGGCGGCGGGCGATCTTGGCCACATGCAGGGCCAGCGCGCCCATCCGGTCGACGTCGGCGACGATCTGGATGGAGCTGACGATCGCGCGCAGGTCACCGGCGACCGGGGCCTGCAGTGCCAGGATGACGAACGCCTCTTCCTCGGCTTCCTTGCTGATCTCGGTGATGCGCTCGTGGTCGGTGATCACCTGCTCGGCGAGCACCAGATCGGCCTGGAGCAGGGCCTGAGTGGCGCGTTCCATCGCCTGACCTGCCAGGCCGCACATCTCGCCCAGTCGATCGTTCAGGCCTTGAAGCTGCTCGTGGTACGCGGTACGCATGGCGATAAGCCTACGGTTGCGATGCGGGATCGTCACGATGCCGCAGGTGAACTCGCGATGAATGGCCGCAGGCGGCGGTGTGCGGCTATTCGCAGGTCGTGTCGGCCGCGTTGGTGACGGTCAGGTCCTCGGGCAGGCGAGTCGGCTCGGTGGCGACGCCGTGGACCAGATGCACCTGCACTGCCGAGCCACTCGGCTGCGGTGGGGTCACCGTGCGGTAGTCCGAGCCCAGCACAACGCGCACCACACTGCCCAGGCCGGTCGTCCGTTCCATGGTGGCGTTGGAGAACGAGGACGCCACGGTCGCGGCCGCCTGCTCATTGCCCGGAGCGAAGAACACCGTCGTCGAGTTCAGCGGCCCCGGATAGTCGTCGGGAGCGTCGACGTTGAACCCGTGCTGCTGCAGGGCTGAGGCGGCATCGGCGGCCAGGCCGTTCTCGCCGGTCGAGTTGGACACCCGGACGGTGACCAGGCTCGGGTCGGTGGCCACGGCGTCGACCACCTCGGCGGTGCCCGGTGCGGGCGCGCTCGGCGCTTCCGGGGTCTGCGGGACGGGAGTGTTGTCGGCGTTGCGTTCCTCGGGCAGCGGATCGTCGTTGATGATCGCGTCGAACAGCGCATGGACGTCGTCGGTGCGCGGCGGCTCGTTGCCGTCCGAGTCCGTCTGCCCGGTGGTGGGCACCGTGATGAAGCTGATCCGCCCGGCGTTCACACCCTGGATGGACTGGCCGAGGTCCACCAGATCCTTGGTCTTGATGTTGTCGACGTAGCTGTCCTGGATGAACATGTTGACGACGTTGTTGAGCTTGCTCAGCGAGAAGAACGTGTCCTTGGAGATCAGCGAACGCAGCAACGAGGACAGGAACAGCTGCTGGCGTTTGATGCGGCCGTAGTCGCCGTTGACCTCGGTGGTGACCTGGCGGGCCCGCACATACTGCAGCGCGGTGTGCCCGTCCACCATCTGCCGACCGGCAGTGGACAGCACGGTGCCCAGTTCGTAGTCCTCCAGCGGGGTGGTGCTGCACACCTCGACCCCGCCGAGGGCGTCGACCATCTTGGCGAAGCCGGCGAAGTCGACGGCCATGAATCGGTTGATCGACAGGCCGGACAGCTTCTGGATGACCTTGACCAGGCATTTGGGGCCGCCGAACGCGTACGCCGAATTCAGTTTGGTCTCGGTGTAGACCTCGTCGGGACCGTATTCGCCGGTCTCTTCGTCATAGACCGGGCCGTACTTTCCGGTGGACGGATCCCACGCCTGGCATTGGATCGGCGTGATGGCGAGATCGCGCGGGAACGACACCGCCACCACCCGTTTGCGGTTGGCGGGGATGTTCACCAGCATGACGGTGTCCGAGCGTGCGCCTGCGGCGTCGTCGGTGCTGCCCGCGCCCATATCGCTGTTGGCGCCGATCCGGCTGTCGACGCCGACGATGAGGAAGTTCTCGTCCCCGAACTGGGCGGTGGGGTCGACGATGTCGCGCGAGTTGAGGTCCAGTGCGGACACCTTGTTGAGGCTGTTGTTCTTCATCGACTGCCACTGCCAGGCCCCGCCGGTGAGTGCCAGCGCGCATACCGCGATGAGCGCCGCGGCGACCCGGCCGATGATGCGGGCGCGGCGGTGGGTGCCCCGCGGAGCCGCGGGTGCGGCGGTGGTGTGGGCCGGCCGGTCCGGGTGGGCCAGGGCCAGATCGGGAAGTACGGAGGTGTAATCGGAGGCGTAGGCCGACGCGATGTGGATGACCTCGGTGTCCGAGTCGTCCGTAGCACCCGAGTCCGCCGGCGCGACCGGGTCCTGGTCCTCATCGAGCAGGGGGGTCGCGGCCGCCGGTTCCTCGACGGTCGGCTCCGGTGCCGTCGGTTGGGGTGCGGGGCGCCGCCGGCGCCGGCCACCGGTGCCCGACTCGTTAGCGAGCTTGGCGATCAGGTCGGCAACGGCAACGCCGTCGGTGTGGTTACCGGTGCCCTCCACGTCGGGCCGCCGATCGGGCGGCAGCACACCCTGGGCGCGCTCCCACGGCGCGGCGCCTGGTCCCGGCGGGGTCGACCGGGTAAGTCGCTGGGAAGGCTGCGAGGGCTTCGTGCCGTCCTCATCGGACGGCTCCGCGGGACCCCAAAGACCGGGAGTGGCGTTGTCGCCGTCACTCATGTCGTACCGGCCTTCGACGTTCGCGGGGACGTGCGCGCCGTTGCACACGCGTGGTCGTGGGGGCTGCATTGTTGTCTAGCAGCCCGGTACCCCCTTCCGCCAGCCGGACGGGGTGAAGTGGGCCCTCATCGTACTGAGACAACCTGAGCGTCAGCCAGCCCGAGGAAGTGACAGGGCCATCTCAATATCGTTTCAGACGCAACAATGTGAGGGGTCGGTTCAGCCGCCGGAATGCATCACATCGGCACCTTCGGGCACCGTGAGATCGTCCGGATCGTCGAGCCAGCCTTCGGGCAGCGTCACCGAGGACGGTGAGCCCTGACGGCCGCGCGGGCCGGACGCAGCGGGCGGGAACGGCACCTCGCCGTCGAGCTCGCCGAGCAGCGTGTCGAGTTCATCCAAGGTCTTGACCAGTGCCAGCGCCCGGCGGACGTCGGCGCCGGCCGGGAAGCCGTGCAGGTACCACGCGATGTGCTTGCGCATATCGCGCATGCCCTTGTCCTCGCCGAAGTGCGCGGCCAGGAGGGCGCCGTGGCGGCGCATGATGTCGGCCACCTCGCCGAGGGTGGGCGGGGTGGCGATCGGCCGGCCGGTGAACGCCGCCGACAATTCGGCGAACAGCCAGGGTCGGCCCAGGCAGCCGCGACCGATGACTACTCCGTCACATCCGGTCTGTTCCATCATCGCCAGTGCGTCGTCGGCGTTGAAGATGTCGCCGTTGCCCAACACCGGAATGGTGGTGACGTGCTGTTTCAACGCCGCGATCTGACTCCAGTCGGCGGCGCCGGAATAGCGCTGGGCGGCGGTGCGGGCATGCAGCGCGACCGCGGCCGCGCCTTCCTGCTCGGCGATCCGGCCGGCATCGAGGTGAGTGTGGTGGGCGTCGTCGATGCCGATCCTGAACTTCACCGTCACGGGAACGCCGGAACCTTCGGCTGCGCGCACCGCGGCACCGACGATCTGACCGAACAGCCGGCGTTTGTACGGGATGGCCGAACCGCCACCGCGTCGGGTCACCTTGGGTACCGGGCAGCCGAAGTTCATGTCGATGTGGTCGGCCATGCCCTCGTCGACGATCATCTTCGCCGCGGCATAGGTGGTGTCCGGGTCGACGGTGTAGAGCTGCAGCGACCGCGGGGACTCCTCCGGCGCGAAGGTCGTCATGTGCAGGGTGACCGGATGGCGTTCGACGAGCGCGCGGGCCGTCACCATCTCGCAGACGTACAGGCCGCTGACCGTCCCGGCGCGGGCCTGCTCGAGCTCACGGCACAAGGTACGAAACGCCACGTTGGTGACGCCGGCCATGGGGGCCAGCACGACGGGGGAACGCAATGAGATCGGCCCGATCCGCAGGGATCGGGCCGACGTCGGACGGTGGGTGGTGAGAGTCATCCTGCCGCGGAGGTCGACACCAGGAGGTTCTTCATCGCCTTCTTCTCGGCCATCTTGCGCTCGCGTTCCAGTCGGCGTTCCTTGGCCACTTCGAACTTCACGCAGGTCTCCTCAAGCTCCTGCACCAGCAGCCCCAGGTCGTCGCGCAGCCGGGCACCCTCGCCGGTGAAGTCCTCGCGCTCGAAGATGCGCCACTTCTTCAGTACCGGCATCACCACATCGTCCAGGTGGATCCTCGGGTCGTAGACACCGCCGACGGCGATGATGACGGCCTTGCGGCGGAACTCCGGCACCGTGTATCCGGGCATCTTGAAGTTGCGCAGCACGCGGTGCAGCGATTTCATCGCCTGGTTGGGGACCAGGTCCAGGCCCGCGGCGCTGATATCGCGGTAGAAGATCATGTGCAGGTTCTCATCGGCGGAGATGCGCCCCAGCAGCTGGTCGGCGACGGTCTCCTCGCAGGCCTTGCCGGTGTTGCGGTGCGAGACGCGGGTGGCCAGTTCCTGGAACGTCACGTAGACGACGGAATCGAAGAGGGTCGACGCGAACAGGTCGCCCTGCTGGTTCTGGCCGGGTGAGAAGCCGCGGGTGACCTGCTCGACGCGCAGTTCCTCCAGCTCGATCGGATCGATGGCGCGGGTGACCAGCAGGTAGTCGCGCAGGGCGATGCCGTGCCGGTTCTCCTCGGCGGTCCAGCGGTTCACCCACCAGCCCCACGGGCCGTCCATGGTGAAGTTCATCGCGATCTCGCGGTGATACGAGGGCAGGTTGTCCTCGGTCAGCAGGTTCTGCACCATTGCGGTCTGGGCGACCTCGGAGAGTTTGGACTGCTCCGGATCCCATTCCTGACCACCGAGCGCATAGAAGTTCTTGCCGTCCGACCACGGGATGTAGTCGTGTGGGTTCCAGTCCTTGCGCATCGACAGATGCCGGTTGATGTTCTGTTCGACGACGGGCTCAAGTTCGCGCAATAACTGCACGTCGGGTAGATCTTGCGGCACGTTCGCTCCCAGTTATCTGTACCTGTTGGTAGCACTCAATATATCTGTGGACTCCGGTTACATCAAGTTCATGGCCCGAGCCGTCGTGTAACGGTTTTCACACGATTGCGAATCCCGTCGACGTCGACGGGAAGGATGCGGCCCACTACAAGGCACGTTACGCTCTGTCGATTACAACAAAACCCTGAGTAATGGGAGTAGGGCCACACGTGAAAAAGCTGATCGTTTTGGGGTCGGGCACAGTCGGTGCGCTGGCGGCCGCCACCGCGCTTTTCGGTACCGGTGTGGCCGCTGCCGATTCGTACGCCGGGCAGACCTACAGCGATGCAAGCTCCGCGGCAAGTGATGCGGGCCAGACGGTCGTCGTCGCGGCCCGGGTCGGGGACAAGCTCAGCGAGGGTGACTGCATCGTCACGCGCTCGCAGACCGCGCCCTTCGCCAGTGCCAATGACGGCGTTCATGTGTCCAGCCAGGTTCAGTTCTATCTGAACTGCGCAGGCTCGTACGCGACCGCCACCAACCCCGGCTCCTCGATCGCCAGCCCGGAAGGCCGCGCCGCGAAGGCTGCTGCCGACGAGGCCGCCGCCAAGGCTGAGGCCGAGCAGAAGCAGGCCGAACTCGAGGCCGCCTCCCAGCAGGAGCAGGACCTCGCGCAGGTCAGCACCCCCGACCAGTAGTCGGGGGTCAGTGCGTCGCCGCGCGGCGTAACACCAGATCACTGCAGTAGTCGATGAACTGCTGCCGGGTGGCCGACAGACGGTTGTCCAGGTAGGCGGTGAACAGGGCCGTCAGGGCGCCGACCAGGCCGGTGGCGATCATCTGCTGGCGCGCGGGGTCGCTCACGTGGCTCAGCCGGCTCTGCAACAGCCCGATGAATGTGGGCATCCAGTCGGCGCCGGACCGGGTGAGCACCGGTTCACGCTCCGGGGCCAGCAGTAGCACCCGTCCCCGCGCCGGATCGTCGACCATCAGTGCCACGAATCCCTCCACGGCCTCGCGCGGCGTGCTCGACGACGCCAACGCCGTCATTGCCGTGGTGCACACGTCGTCGTACACGGCGCGCACGAATTCGTCTCGGTCGCTGAAGCTTTCGTAGAAATAGCGCTCGGTGAGACCGGCTGCCCGGCACACCGCGCGCACCGTGAGGCTGGGCCCGTCCGGCCCGCCGAGCAGCGTGACGCCGGCGGCGATCAGCTCGCTGCGCCGGAGCGTCTGACGGTCGCGCAGGGGAACGCCCGACCAGCGACCTCGTCGTTGACCGGACGGCGCACTGCTCCTAAGCTCCATAGTGACAACGAGTGTAGTCAGAATATGGCTGCCCCTGAGGGAAAGGGCGTCCGTGGCACAAGAGACGTCGCCGACATGCCCGGCAGCCGACGATGCTGCACTCGCCGCGGGTTGCCCGGTGTCTGCGGGTGGTTATGACGCGCCGCCGGTCCCGCTCGGCCCGGACTCGTTGACCTGGAAGTACTTCGGTCAATGGACCGGCCTGTTCCAGGGCACCTGGGCGGGTTCGATGCAGAATATGCATCCACAGCTGGGTGCGGCGGTGAAGGACCACTCGATCTTCTTCATGGAACGGATCCCGCGGCTGATGCGGTCGATCTATCCCATCGGCGGCGTGGTGTTCGACGGCTATCGGGCGCCACAGACTGGCGCCGAGGTGCGCGATTACCACATCGGCATCAAGGGCGTCGACGAGCAGGGCCGCCGCTACAGCGCGCTGAACCCGGAGGTCTTCTACTGGGCGCACGCGACGTTCTTCAAGTCGACCCTGCTGGCCGCCGAGAAGTTCGGCGGTGGAATCACCGAGGCCGACAAACGTCAGCTGTTCTCCGAGCACGTCACCTGGTACCGCATGTACGGGATGAGCATGCGGCCGGTCCCCAAGAGTTGGGAGGAGTTCCAGGAGTACTGGGACCACATGTGCCGCAACGTACTGGAGAACAACTATGCGGCGCGTGAGGTGATGGACCTGTCGACCATGCCCAAACATCCTTCGCTGCAATGGATTCCGGATTGGCTCTGGGCGCAGAACCTCAAGATCATGCAACGGTTCCTGACGTTCATGACGGTGGCGCTCTACGACCCGCCGATCCGTGACCTGATGGGTTACACCTGGTCGCCCCGTCAGCAATGGGTGCACGACCGGCTGTGCGCGGGGATCACGCTGGTCACCAAGTTCGGTCCCAAGCGCAGATTGATGCATCCGCGGAAGCGTTCCGCCATGGACCGGGCGACGGGCCGGATTCCGGTGGACTCGCCGCTCGTGCAGACCCCGGCACGGAATCTGCCGCCGGTCGAATACCGCGACAGCCCGAATTTCTACTGCCCGAAGGTCGGCTGACACCAGGGCTGAATCGTACTGCGGGGGCGTGGCAGCGGCATGCGGACTGTCGATCGTCCTGGTTGCGCAGGCGTCAATCAATTTGCTGACCACGGTTCGGCATTCGCCCTGGGTGACGCACCGGCGCGGGCCTGCACGGCCTGACACCTGCCGTGACCACGGTATCGCGGGTGGTGGGCCATCGGCGCGGCCGAGCCCAGGGACCGAAATGACCGTGCTGGCCAGAGCCGGGACCGTCGCGTAGCCTTTGCTTGACAGTTCCGACGGGGCCTTAGTTGTGTCAGGAGAAGGATGTCCACGTCACTGCGCGTCTGGTATTCGGCGGTCTTAGCGGTGGGCGCCGGCGCCATCGTGGCCGGGGGTGTGCTGGCTCAGCCCACGCAGATCACCGCGGCGGGGGCTCCCGTCCCGACACAGGCCGGCGTGGCGCTGATGTCGGCCAACCCCACGGTGTCGATGAAGGTGCAGGCCGGCGCCACTCAGCAGTGGGTGACGAAGTTCATGCCGGCCTTGGGGCGCGTCAACGACTCGATCAAGAGCCTGCAAGCGGCAGCCGAGGGGCAGGACTTCGGCGCGATGCAGGCCTCCTGCAGCCGGTTGTCCAAGGCTGCCGGGGATATCGAGGCCATGCTGCCCGCCCCGCGGCGCGATATGACGACCGCGCTGCAGAGTGCCGTCGACAGCTACCAACAGGTCGGGGCGAAGTGCGACACGCTGACCCCGGAGGGCGGCCAGGCTGCGGTCCAGGCGATCAGCGTCGATGTGAAGAACGGTATGACGGCGATGGATCAGGCGACGACGATCTACAAAAACGCGGCCGGGCCCGGCTAGACGCAGGCTTCGGGTGCTGCCATCGGTCGGCTTCGGTCTGACCGTGGATTCCGCTGGGTGGCGGGCAGGTTAGCGTGGTGGACATGCAGCGCCCGGAACTTCTCGGCGGCCGGTATGAACTGCGGGAGCTGCTGGGCCGCGGCGGTATGGCGGAGGTTCGTTCGGGCTGGGATGTCAGGCTGGGTCGTGCGGTCGCCATCAAACTGCTCTCTGCGCCGCTGAGTGCACAACCGGACAGCCGGCGACGGTTCGACGTGGAGGCCCGGGCGGCGGCCGGTCTGAGTCATCCGCACGTGGTGGCGGTGCACGATGTCGGTGAATACCGGACCACCCCCTACATCGTCATGGAACGGCTGTCCGGACGGACGCTGGCCGACGCGCTCGACCACGGCCCACTTT
Source organism: Mycolicibacterium sp. Y3 (assembly GCF_051188035.1). Lineage (NCBI taxonomy): Bacteria > Bacillati > Actinomycetota > Actinomycetes > Mycobacteriales > Mycobacteriaceae > Mycobacterium > Mycolicibacterium sp. Y3. Next base: position 1,221,240 of record NZ_JAVQLT010000001.1, read on the forward strand.
CCGACCATGCGGTGCGGGCACTGCTCGACCAGGTGCTGTCCGCGCTATCGGCGGCGCACGGGGCGGGCGTGCTGCATCGCGATATCAAACCCGCGAACATCCTGCTGACCGAAGACGGAACGGCGAAGGTGGCCGACTTCGGTATCGCCAAGCTTGCCGATTCTGCGGACACCATGACCGGTCAGATCATCGGCACCATGGCCTACCTGTCACCGGAGCGGATCGCGGCCCGGCCGGCGACCGTGGCTGACGACCTCTACGCCGTCGGGGTGGTGGGTTACCAAGCGCTGTCCGGTCGACTGCCCTTTCCGCAGGAGAATCTCGCCGAACTGGTCCGTGCCATCTCCGAGGGGCTGCGTGCGCCGCTGGCTGCTCTGCGGCCCGATGCGGACCCCGCTCTGGTGAACGTCATCGAGCGGGCGCTCGCGCGCGACTTCGGCAGCGCAACCGAGATGCGTGCCGCGTTGCCCGGTGGGCTGCCGGTGCGCCCGCCGACCCGGGTGCTGGAGAGTCCACCGGTCGATCCGACGACGAGGGTGGTCCCGGTGCAGCGCCGGCGGCGTCGGCCGGTGATCGCGGCGATCGGAGCCATCGCCGTCGTGGTGATGGTGGTGTTGGCCTTCGTCGTGGATTCCGCGTCGCGGCCCAGCGCCCCCGAGCCGGCCGGCTCGGGTACCTCCGAGCCTTCGCCGCCAACGACTTCCGTGGTGCCGCCGCCGTCACCGGCGCCTGTCCCCACCGATCAGCAGGGGCCGCCGAAGGATCGCGGTGGCGGTAACGGCAAGGGAAATACCAACGGGCACAAGCCGAAACACGGCCAAGGCTGAGAGTCGTCAAATATGTTCGGCGACAGGTGAAATCGCGTACATGAAGATGTGAGGTCCTTGTAGCGTGGCAGGTACCTCGCCGAAACGGGGCGGCAACGGCGGCGCGGTGTCCTTGCCACATGAGCATCTACGCACAGATCGGCGGGGCGGAGGCCATCGAGACCGTCGTCGAGGATTTCTACGTCCGTGTGCTCGCCGACGACGAGCTGGCGGGCTTCTTCACGGGGACGAACATGGCCCGGCTCAAAGGCAGACAGGCCGAGTTCTTCGGCGCGGCTCTGGGCGGGCCCGACCCCTACACCGGCGCACCCATGCGCCAGGTCCATCAGGGTCGTGGGATCACCCCGCACCACTTCGCTCTGGTCGCCGGGCATCTGTCGGACAGCCTGACCGCCGCCGGGGTACCTGAGCAGCTGGTGGCCGAGATCATCGGCGCTGTCGCGCCGTTGGCCGACGAGATCGCGACGGCGCGCAGCGCCTGAATCGGGTGGTGCCCCCACCAGGGCTCGAACCTGGGACCTGCGGATTAAAAGTCCGTAGCTCTACCGACTGAGCTATAGGGGCGTGGAGCAACAGAATACTGCCTGCCGCTCGACGGTCGTCGTCAGGTGGTCCCAGAGGTGGTCTGAGCTGGGCGGGGGGATCCCGTTTGGGATTTCCGGCGGTGGTGTCCTAAGCTATCGAAGCTCTCAACGGAACGTAGTTGCGAGTACCCCGGAGGAATTCGGATTAGGCCCCCATCGTCTAGTGGCCTAGGACGCCGCCCTTTCACGGCGGTAGCACGGGTTCGAATCCCGTTGGGGGTACGCAACGCGGAAACGCGGAGCATGCAGGAAAGCAAGGCCCTGTGGCGCAGTTGGTTAGCGCGCCGCCCTGTCACGGCGGAGGTCGCGGGTTCGAGTCCCGTCAGGGTCGCAGTATTGCGGCGTAAGGCTCGCTCGGTCGAAAGACCGGGGCCTTCCGGCCAGGTAGCTCAGTTGGTACGAGCGTCCGCCTGAAAAGCGGAAGGTCGCCGGTTCGATCCCGGCCCTGGCCACTCACTATCGTTGCTGTTCAGCGCCACTATCGGAGCAAATCCCCTGACTCAGAGCATGAGTCGGCAGGCATCTATGGGGCCAAAATAGGGCCAAACTCGCGTGCTAGTCGTGCGGACGGTCGTCCAGCTCATCCAGAGCCGATGCCACGTCGTCCAGCTCGTCATCGTAGAGATCCGCATAGACATGAGCAGTCACCGTGATCGAAGCGTGCCCCATCGTCTTCTGCAGCAGTCGAAGGTCGGCGCCTGATCGCCGTGCCAAAGACGCATAAGTGTGGTGCAGATCATGCCCCCGCATGGCCGGCCGGTCGATCGCCACGATGGCATCCCTCCACCGTGTGGACTGCTTCCAATTCTCCAGGCCCAGCAGGTTTCCGTTCCGTGAGGTAATCGCCGGTGCACCGGGCGGTCGGTCGGCAAGACGTTCGGCGAGGATCGGCAATAGGAGCTGCGGAAGAGGGATCGATCGGCGCCCCGCGGCGCTTTTGGGATTGCCCTCCACGAGCTTGCCGCCGACCTGGGTGACAGAACGGCGGACGCGGATCCTGCGCGCGTCGAGTTCGACGTCCTCGATTCTGAGTCCCACGAGCTCGCCGAAACGCATCCCGGTGTAGGCGAGCAGGATGACAACGTCGCCCTGGCGCCCGCAGGCTTCGGCGAGGGCAGACACCTCGGCGGTGGAGAGGTAGGTGGAGCCAGCGTGAAGCGGCAAATTTAGCAACACAGCCCCGATAGAACCAGCGAGTTCGGTGCGCTAGACCTGGCCACCCGGCTTTTCGACGAGCTCGTCGAACCCGCCGACGATGAGCAGCTCACCAAAGCCATCGCCCGCTACGGACGCGTTGATCTTCTCCTGCTTGATGAGCTCGGGTGCATGGAGCTTGATAAACGCGGCGCCGAGTTGCTGTTTCAGGTGTTGACTGAGCGGGAGGAGAAGAATTCGGTGGCCCTCGCCAGCAACGAAGCTGTCAGTTCGTGGACCAAGACGTTCACCGATCCCCGGTTGTGTGCGGCGATCGTGGACCGGCTCACCTTCGGGGGCACCATCATCGAAACCGGCACCGACTCCTACCGCCTGGCCCACGCCCGCACCGCAACCACTGTTGCCAGCTGAACGAGAAGACCACTCACATCCGCGATGGCGATGCGGAGCGCTGTTGTGCTGCAGTGCCTTTGAGCGCGTCCCAGGCGGCGTCGGCGCCTTTCCAGAACAGCCGCCCGGCGATCGACATGTACAGGAAATAGGTCAGATACACCGTGACGGTGCCCCACTTGGTGACCCAGTCGGGCAGGGCGGTGATCGCGGCGAACCCGACGACGAGCATTGCCAGGCCGGCCAGCAGTGCTGCCAGGTCCTTGAATCCGAACTGTGTGCGTTCCCCGAACGTGTGCATGATCCCCCGATAGGTAGATGTTCGTAGCCCTTGACGTGTTCGAGCGCCCCGCCGCTGCGCGTCTTCGGTCAGGACATGTTGCTGTGGTCGGAGCGTAGCGGCACTTTCCTACGCTTGCTCTGTGTGCTAGATCACCGCTGGGTGACGTTCGGTTTGGCCTTCGGTTTCCGACTACACCATGTAAGCCTCGGCCATTATTGCTGGCCGAATTGGGGATGCGGGAAACAACTGGGGGGTTGTCATGACGGGATATTCAACGGGTGGCCGGCGTAGCCGAGGATCACACGCAGCGGCTCGCGGCAGCCGAACGGATCTTTGCTCGACCAGCTTCCCGGTATGGCCATCGGTGCTGGTCGCACCGGTGCAGGCCCCCGCAGGAGATGCGGTGACCAGTCCGCTGCGCGCCACCGCCACCGGTGGGCGGCACCGGGCGGTGCCGGTGCGATCGATCGGTGATCGCGGCCGCTGGGTGCGCCTCGGTGTGGCTGCGGGCATGACCGCGCTGCTGGTCCCGGTCGCGGGTCTGGTCATCCCGCTGATCAGCGCTGATCCCGCGGTGATGGCGCAGGCCTCTGCGACACCGAAACCGGGGTCTGCGGGTGGGAATCACTCCAAACCCGGGGACAACAAGAAAAAGAAGAAGACCGACAACAAGAAAAAGTCCAACAACAACAGCAACCGGGGGGGATCGTCCGCCTCTCACGGATACAGCAGCGCTTCGGGTGCGCGGCGTTCAGGGTCGAGTTTTTCTGAGCAGACCAACGCCAACAACCGCTGGAGCGCCGATGGCGCGAATCGCAGTGTGAACACCCGGATTCCCAGCCAAGCGCAACCGCCGCAGCCGGCGCAGGCACCCAGTCAGGTGATCCACGCCAATCCCAGCCAGGGACAACAGAATCCCCCGCAGAGCACCCCGCAACAGACAGTCACACCACCGCCACGGGACACCGCTCCTGCCACGCCGCCGGCGCAGACCACGACCCCAACGGCAGCGCAGAGCACCCAAACTGCGGCGACCACGCCCCCGGCCACACCGAGCAGTCCGAGCAACCCCGTGGGCCCGGCAACAGCCCTAGTGATCGGTGCGACCGCGGTCGCGGCATCCCGACGCCGCAGCACAAGTTCACCTGGCACACCAGCCAGCACGTCACCCAACCCTGCCGACAACTGGGACCACGGCACCCCACTTGGCGGACCGGCCTGGGACCTACACATACCTCAAACACCGGCCCAAGACCCCGACGGGGTTGACGTTACTGCGGACAATCTCGCAGGAGCCTTGGCGAATCCGGCGAGCGTTCCGGGGTCCAACGCTGCGGGCACCACAGTGCAAAGCCTGCTTGGTGCGCCCACGTCAGCGCCTACTGCCAGCCCGGCTCAGGGGTGGCAGCAAGCACTGGCCCCGAACCTGACCTCGGCTACGTCCCAGGCCACCGTGGAGCAGGCTCAGGCTCCCTACTTGGCCAGTGTGGCCAGCCAGATATCGGGAACCCCAGTGTCGCAGTTGCCGCCGCCACCTGGATCGCCGGCGACCGCACAACTGGTGGAAGGTTTGGACCGCCCGGTGTGGTTCGACGCACCATCGCAGACAGCCACCGAGTACTGGCCGGGCTCCGCCGAGATCCGCCAGATCAGCGACCCTCGCGGGGTCACCACCTTCCTGGGTGGATCAGGTAGCCCAGTGACCGCGTTCCGCGACACCACCAGCGGGACAACCACACTGAATCTGGGGTCGGCCGGCACCATCGCTCGTGCGCTGGCCCAACCCGATGGCAGCTGGACCGGAACATTGAACGGCAATCCGGTCACCGTGGTGATGAGCCAGGCGGTGGACGGGCGGCTCAGCGGCTTCTCGGTCACCGGACCCGCTCAGGTCACCGACACCTTGGCTAAGGACATGCAGTTCCAAAACACTCTGGTGACCACCTCGTTATACAACGCGGCCGGAAACTGGACCCGCGATATCGAAACCACCACCACCGAGATCCCCGGCGTCAGCGGGATGTTGCCCTTCAGCCAGTCGACCGACACTGTCACCGACCCTATTCTGCGAGCCGGCACCGGTATCGAATCCTGGTTCCGCCAAAACTTGTCCGTCGTGCCTAACGTGCCCTACGACTGGCATGTACTGAGCACCGACGGCTACAACCTCAGCACCCAGATGGGCGCGGTCGCCGACACCGCGCTCTTCGCTGCCGACCTCGTTCCGGCCGCGCGAGCTGCAACGAGCACCCTCACCGAACTCGCAAACGTTCTGCGCGCCGCCCAAGCTGGCGCCGACATCGCCAGCACTACAGCAGAACTCGAACGCCTCGCTGCTCGCGCCAGCCAGATTCACTCGGTCCTAGACCAGATCGCCCAAAATCGGCGAACCACGGCCGTCCTTGGAACTCAGGAAGGATTCGATATTCTTGCATCAGGTGGCCGGGACCTAACTGGCGGACAGAAGGCGTTGAAAGACGCGACCGATGTCCTTGCAGCACTGTCCCGCGCCCACGCTGAGGTGACGGCGCTGCATCAAGCTGGCGTCGAAGGCCTCACGCCAGACCTAATGGCGGTCACGCGCAAGATCTGCGACAACTGTGTCACTGCCATCACCGAAGCGGGCGGAACTGTTCTTCCTGACGGATTGACTGCATCATGGCGACCATGACACGGGACCTACCTGAAGACGAAGACGCCTTGGCGGGACTCATCGACCTGATGGAACCCTGTCACAAGATCGCCTTCGCGGCCGGATACGCCCAGCGACTACTCGTCGTATTCGAGGGTGTGCGGGATGGCCAATGGCAGTACTTCGACGACCTCCTCACGCCTGCCTTAGATCAAGCCTGGACCGCCGCGCAAGGAACCGATGTTGACACGTCCCAGCTCGCGACGATCAATGCCGACTTGTTGGCGAACATCCCCAACGACCAAGATCCCAACCTTGAATTTACCTGGGAGACAGAGGCGCTGGGATCAGTTGTTTCGGCGGTCTACGCTTGCGTTAACGTCGTCCTGGTGTCCGATAGTCAGCAAGCACTCGCGGCGCGGCGGGCATTCACCGATTTTCTCGATTTTGTTGTCGCGGATTCGGGGCGCGCGACGCAGGAAGACTACTTGCAGCACTCCGACTTCTTCCAACAGGCGATCACCCTTATAGACAACGATTTCAAGAGTTCAACCAGCGTCGCAGCTCACCGCGCGCTGACTTCACGCCAAGGAGCTGATCTGTTAGCGGCGATCGCCGCCTATCTCGGACCCAAACCTTGGTGAAGCCAACATGTTTGAGAATTTTGACCGCGGCTGACCAAGATGGCGTGCACCGAGTGGAAGAAAACTATCATCCGCGTGGCGGGTGCGGTCACGGCAGTCATCCTTCCTCTCGGCGGCGGGCACCAGGGGCTGCGGATTGCGCAGTATGAGTTGGCTGTAGCGCGATTACTCAGTGACATCGCGGAGTACCGCGAGTTCGACCGGTATTACTCCTTGGCGCCATTCGAACTCCAGCACTGACCGTGACGCTACAACTCGTCGACCTTCGCCGCGGCGACGCCGGTCGGTACTCATGGGTGCCGCCGTTCGACTTCGAGACTGACTACTCGCTGGCGCGGAAGGGAAGTCGGGCGGCGTTCCTGGGTCCGATGATGTCGGTCGCCAGTTCATCGTGGAGGAACCAGGGCATGAGCATTGAGTCATCAAGCATGGCTGTCCAAAGCTACCCGCGCCGCGCGCCAGAACCGCTTCCGATGCATGAAGTGGGCCTCGACGATCGGTTCCTGCCTACGCGGCCTCGGTCCCCGGTCCGCTCCGTCGCCCGTCCCCGCGTCGAGCGATGGTGCCGCCGGGGACGGCCTCCGCTGCAGCGCGCCGGCCGTGGAGTACATCGGACTCAGGGCTCCCGCTCGCCGCAGTGGTTGCCTGCTCGCGGTCCTTGCCCGCGCCAGCGCTGGGTCCGCCCATGCTGCCCATGGGCAGCATGGGGATTCCGCCACCCATCAAACGTGAGACGTTAGTCAGCGAATGGAACGATTCGAGGGCGACCAGAGCCACGCTATTTCAGGCGTCCTCCGTTGCGGTTGATTGAGCATCAGGTTTGGTGGGTGCCATGGCGGTGAGATGATGGAGTCCAAACTCATAGGGCCAAAATAGGGCCAAACTTTCGGAACAGGTGCTCTGAGACGTCCAACTCGGCCACGCGGACCGACTCTGAACAGCGAAAACAGATTTGAGTCGCACGCTGAACCGCCTGAAAAGCGGAAGGTCGCCGGTTCGATCCCGGCCCTGGCCACCAAGCTTCATCGCGGTTCAGCACCCCCTTTTCCCGGCGAGCTTTCCGACCGTCTGCCAAAGCTGTTGGCTACCAGCTACTCGCGGTGTTCTCAATCGTCGGCTCTAGCTTGATATACGTTTCTTGTCGTAGCCAGCCACCGGATGAGCGCCGGTCCCGCCTGGTTTCGTACTCGGACGAATGGCGATGAACTGCCACCGGAAGGAGGGCGTCCGCCGATGTCGGCCTGGATGTCTGCCTTGCGGCCCTCCCAACCCGCGACGAGGGACGACCTCGAGCCGGTGAGCCTGCCGGAGACCGTCGCCCGCGCCCGCGCCGTCCTCGGCGACGAGCCGACGGCCTGGGCGATCCAGCGCGCCAAGCAGATCTGCGACACCTACGAGGCGTCCGCCCGGGCTGATCCGACGATCACCGTCGACGGGCTGGATCGGGTGGCGTGCGAGGCCGCGCTCCTGACGGTCTTGGTCAACCTGCGTACCGGGCGGGCCGACGCCCCGGCGCCGCCGGAAGGCTTCGAGGGTGTCCGGCGGGCCGTGCGCCAAGGCGCCAGAATCGAAACGATCCTGCGAGTCGTGTGGTTCAGCCACACCGCCCTTCAAACGGCGCTGTTGGAGGTGCTGTCCCGCGAGGTGCCGGCCGAGCGGCTCGTCGACGAACTGCGCGCGGTCTCGGAGGGATTGTTCGAATTCGTCGACGGCCTCGTCCGCGAGCTCGCCACGGCCTACGACCAGGAACGCGCGGCATGGCACGGCCGCGTGGCGGCACTGCGCCGCCAGACCATGGACCACATCGTCGAGCACGGCACTGCCCCGGAGGGCAGCGAACAACTCCTCGGGATCCGCCTGCGCGGTGACCATCTGGCCGCCGTGATCCGGTCGGTCGACCCGGCCCCGCCGACCGGATGGGACGGCAGCATCACACGCTATGTCGCAGCGGTGAGCGCGACGATCGAGGCGGTCAACAGTCTGGTCCTCGACCAGCCGGACGGCTCCACGGTGATCTGGTCGCTGTCCGCGGCGCCGCGGGACCCGGTCTCGGCCGTCACGGACCGTGTCCCGCACCCGCCCGGATCGATCGTCGCGTTCGGACCGGTCGGTCGGGACGTGGCCGGCTTGCAGAACTCGTTGCTCGGGGCCAGGCAGGCCGCGCTCGTGGGCGGGCAGCACCAGGGCGAGGGCGCATGGACCTACGACGATGTCGGGCTGCAAGCGGTGCTGCTCGCCGACCCCGAGGCCGCCGGCAGGTACGTCCGCCACGTGCTCAAGGGTCTGACCGGCAGTGACGCCAAGTCGGCGATGCTGCGCGAAACACTGTGGGCCTACCTGCGGCACGGACGCAGCAGACTCGCGGCCGCCGAAGAGCTGCACATCGCGCCGAACACGGTCGCCTACCGGGTGCGCCAAGCCGACGAACGTCTGGAACGGCCGGCCCTCGACGATCCCACGCCCATGGTCGTCGCCCTCAGCCTGGCCCGAGACTTCCCTGCCCTGCTCGGCTGAGATCCGCCCGGAAGCCGATGCGCTACAGACCGAGCTGGTGTTCGGGCATCCAGGTCCCGTGGATCGTGCTCAGCCGCACGGGCAGCTTGTACCCACCCAACGGACCCGCCCCGACGTCCTCGGCATCGAAGATCAGCAGGTCACTGTGGCGCTCGGCGACCCGGTTCACCAGCGCCAGCAGATAGCCGACCCCTTCGGGGGCGCCCAGGTATGCCGGGACGAACTCGACCTCCTGCGCGGTATCGCCCTGAGGCAGGGCGTGCACGGTGAACTGCCCGTTGTCGAAGTCGTAGTGGCCGATCCCGTTCATGGCCGGCGACGCGGGAACCATCTCAGGTGCGCCGTCCGGGAATGCCGGGTCGCCGGGCGCCTCCAGCAGCCGGCCGGCGGGCATGCCGGCGTTCATGACCAAGAAGTAGCCATGCCGGTGCCGTGACATCTCCCGCCGGGCGTCGATCTGCGGAAATTCGCAGACGACCTCGTCGAGGCGCTCCACCCGGACCGGCGTGGCCGGATCGCTCGGGTCGATCCGCCACCGGGTGAGGTAGGTGGCCATATCGGCCGGGTCGAACATGTTGCCCTGCACGTCGGGGAAGAAGAACGGAAACGGCCCCGTCTTGCCCTGGCAGACGTCGACGACGGTCACACCGTCCTCGTCGTAGGAATTGACGAAATGGCCCGGGGCATGGGTCGGCACCTCGATCCACCGGATCTCCTCACCACGCCCATACCGTGGCAGCACCCCGACGTAAGACGCCTTGGACGAATCCCATTGCCAGTGCGCACCACCGGCTTTGAGCCGGTCCAGGTCGGTCGCGGCCGGACTGATCGGGAACACCGCATGACTGGGGGAGACCCGGAAATCGTGGATATAGGCGGGGTAAGGGGCCTCGAACCACGCCTCGTGCGTGACATGCCCGCTCGCGTCGACGACGTAGTAGGCGATATCGCGGGTGGCCTCACCCTTGGCCTCGTAGCCGAACAGGAACATCTCTCCGGTGTCGGGGTCGAAGCTCGGGTGCGCCGTGCAGGTCTTGCTGGTCATCGCCCCGTAGAAATCCCATTGGCCCACTGTCTCCAGGGTTTCCGGGTTCACCTCCCAGGGCAGGCCGTCCTCTTTGAGCATGAGCAGCTTGCCGCCGTGCCAGACGACATGGGTGTTCGCCGTCGAGCGGACCTGGCCACGAACGCTCGGGTCGGCCGTGTAGACGTTGCGGTATCGCCCGAACAGGGCGCGCCGGGCGGCGCGTTCCAGCCGGAGCTTCTCGGTACGCACGAATCGCGACTTGAAGTCCACGTGGCCGTTCTGGAAGTGGAACATCGCGGTCATACCGTCTCCGTTGATGAACAGTTCATCGTCTGTCATCGGCGGGAACGCCCAGTCGTACGCGGCGCGGTAGTAACGCCCGTTGAGGTCGGCCGGCACCTGGCCGTAGGACTCCAGTTCGTACACGTCGGCCTCGATACGGCTGGGTGCGCCCCAGCCCTGGAACAGGGGGATATCCGGGTAGCCGGTTCCCGGTCGCAGGTTGAGTCGGACGTCGGTCATGGTGGCTCCTCGAAAGGTCGCAATGTGGCGAATTACCAAGCCATTTCAGCCCGAGCACGGGCGGCGCGTCTTGCGTCCGCGCGCCAACGTCGCACCATGTTCTTGGCGCCACAACGCAATGGCGGTGAACCGACTAACTCACGTCTGCAGGGCCGCCGGTTCCCGTGGGGCAACAATGCGGGCGGCCGCCTCGACCGCGGCGGCGCGGCTGGTGGCGTGGGTATCGGCGTCGACGGGTCCGACTTCCGGCCAAGCAGCCCAGGCCATCCCGATGCCGAACATAATTATCAGCAGTTGGTGGGGTTCCCATCGCCGGTCGACGTGGCCGGCTTCCTGGGCGGCGATGATGGAAGCGGTGTCGCGTTCGCGGATGTTGTGGCCGTCGAGCTCGGGTTCCTCGAGCGGTACGCCTTCCAACCGTGCCCAGGTGATCATCCGGAGATGCTCCGGCTTGCTGGTGGCCAGGTCGTAGAGGTCTCCGGCGAATTCGGCGACAGCGTCCGGCCGGACAGCGATCGCACTGAAGAACTCCGCGCTGTCGGCGGCGACCACCTGTCGGAACAGGGCTTCCTTGTCGCCGAAATGCGCGTAGAGCCGCTCCTTGCTGGCGTTCGCGGATTTGGCGATCCGGTCGATCCGGGCGCCGGCCAGTCCGTATCGGGCGAACTCGGCGCGTGCCGCGTCGATGATCACGTCGCGTAGTTCGGCTGTACTTCTCACAGGAAGATCATAACCAAACGAAACAGTTCGTTTGGTACTTTCGGGACTATGACCCAGCAGAACACCGCAACGTCGTCGATTGCGTCGATGCCGCGCGGCGGCCCCGACGCCACACGACTGGATCGGCTGATGCAGACGAACGTCCTGGAATACACCGATCGGCAGGACGTCCCCGACGAGCTCAAGCAACGGGTGATCGAGGGGCTCGACGCGATGGGTGAACGGAGCGGCCTTCACGATCAACACGCGAGGACGGCACTTCAGGTCGTCGCCGATATCGCCAACCCGCGCATTCTCGAGATCGGCGCCGGCCATGGCCGGCTATCGGCGCGGATTCTGGAACTGCACGCCACCGCCACCGTGACCGCCAGCGATCTGGACCCGACGTCGGTGGCCAACATGGCGGCGGGCCCGCTGGGATCTCATCCCCGGGCGCGCACCCAGGTGGTCGATGCCACCGCCATCGATGCCGACGTTGCCTCCTATGACCTGGTGGTGTTCGCGTTGGCCTTCCATCACCTGCCGCCCGCGACGGCGTATCGCGCCATCGCCGAGGCCACGCGGGTGGCCTCCCGCTTCCTGGTGATCGACCTCAAGCGTGCCTCGCCGTGGGGGATGCTGCTCACCCCGATCGTGATGGTGCCGATGTCACTGGCGATCATGCCGCGCAGGTCCATCCTGCCGACCATGCACGACGGCATCATCAGCTCGCTGCGCGCCTACTCGGCGCCGGCGCTGGTCGCGCTCGGCAAGGCCGCCGACCCGCAGATGAACATCGACTTTCTTCGACCACCACGCTCGAGGTTCGGTCCGCCGTCGATGACCGCCGTCTTCTCCCGGGGGCCACGCGCCTGCACCCCCGCCCCGGCCAAGGAAGGAACGTCCGAATGAAGAACGCCGCCGCCAGAACCGAACAGATCATCGAACAGCCCGCACGGGTGCGGGCGCTGCGAAAACTGGTGGAAGCCACCGCGGACGGCCTATGGCCGGCGATCGAGCTGTCCCGGCCGTACATCGACGGCACTGAGAACCTCCCGCGCGACGGCCGGTTTTTCTTGGTAGGCAACCACACCCAGACCGGGATGGGCGAGGCGTGGCTGACCTGCCTGGCGGTACGGCGGGCGATCGGCACCCGGGTCCGGCCGTTGACCGAACGGGGGATGGGAAGCATGCCGGGGCCGATGGGAGACGTTCTGGCCGCGTGCGGCGGGGTCGTCGGAACGCCGGAGAATGCCACCAAGCTGATGCAGAACAACGAGACACTGCTGGTGTTTCCCGGCGGCGGCCGCGAGATCGGAAAGTTCAAAGGCGAGGAATACCAACTCAAGTGGCAAGGGCGCGCCGGCTTCGCGCGGGTGGCGATCGCCAACGACTATCCGATCGTCCCCTTCGGCTATGTCGGCGGTGACGACATCTACCACAGCATCACCCCGCGGGACAGCATGCTGGGCAGGCTCACCGAGAAGTTGGGTCTGGCCGTCACCGGAAAGCCGGACATGACGATGCCCTTGGTGCGCGGGATCGGCCCGACGCTGATTCCCAGCCCGCAGCGGAACTACCTGCGCTTCGGTCAGCCGATCGACACCACACAGCCGGCCGGTGTATCCGACGCCGAGTGGGTGGAGACCGTCAAGAAGACCACCCAGACGGCGGTGGAGAGCATCTTGCGCGAGCTGCAGGACATCCGCGCCGAAGACCCCTTCCGTCAACTGAACCCGCTGGCCTGGCGCGACGCGGTTCAGCCGCAATCCGCCGTGTCCTAGTCGTCCGCCACGGGGAGGTCGGGGTCTTGCGTCGTTTGCTGTGCGTGCTGGGAGTTGCCGCTGTGGTTTCCGGGTGTTCGTATCCCGCCGATGTCGTGATCGCCGCTCCACCTGTACCGCTGCCACCGATGGGATGGAACTCGTGGAACTCGGGAATGGAGATCGACGACCAGTCGATCAGGGACACCATCGACGCGATGGTGTCCTCCGGGATGCGAGATGCGGGATACACGTGTGTCAATCTGGATGCGGGATGGGCTGCACCAGAACGCAATTCCAGCGGTGAGCTGGTCCCCGACCCCCAGCGCTTTCCGTTCGGGCTGACACCGCTGGTCGACTACGCACACGAACGCGGACTGCAGTTCGGTCTGTACTCGAGTCCGTTCAACGAGACCTGCGGACAAGGTGTGGGCACCGCGAGCCTCGGCCACGAAACCGTGGACGCCGCGACCTTCGCGGCGTGGGGAATCGACTTCCTCAAGTACGACTGGTGCAGCGTCGCCGCCGACCACGACGAACAGGTTCAGGTGTTCGGCGCGATGGGGTCGGCCCTGCGGGACAGCGGAAGACGCATCGTCTACAGCATCAACCCCAACAGTTCCGGGGACCCCGCCGCGGGTGCCCGCTTCGACTGGACCGGAATCGCGGACGTGGTCCGCACGTCCGGCGACCTGGTTCCGTTGTGGCACAATGTGTTAACCATTCCGGGTGGTGTGGATCCGTTCGCTTCCGGGATGTTCGGCGGCGTCCCCGACCAGTTCGCGGATGCCGCCGCGGCAAATGACCGCCCGGCATATCGCAGCGACCCGGACATGCTGGTGGTCGGGGTGACGTGGAGCGACTTCTTTCTCCGGCACCGAGAACTGTTGCGTAACAACATTAAATCGCAGCCCCTGACCGCCGACCAACGCGCGCTGATCGAACCGATGTTGGCCATGCCGGCGCGGACCGCGCAGTGGATTGCCGCCACTCAGCCCAGCTTGACCGAAGACGAGCAGCGCAGCCATTTCTCCCTGTGGGCGATGCTGGGCGCCCCGTTGCTGGCCGGTAACGACTTACGGGCAATGTCGCCGACCACGTTGTCGATCCTCACCAACCGCGAGGTCATCGCGGTCGATCAGGACCCGCTGATGGCCAAGGCCCGTCAGGTCGGCGGCGATGGGCGGATCTGGGCCAAGCGGCTCGCCGATTCCTCGGTGGCGGTCGCGCTGTTCAATCCCTCGAGCGTGCCGGGGGATATCGCGACCACGGCCGCCGCAGTGGGACTGCCGCCGGCGTCCTGTTACAGCGTGCGCGACCTGTGGACGGGTGACAGCGCCGAGGTCACCGGTGACCTCGGCGCCAGATCCGTGGCACCCCACGCTGTTCACCTCGTGCGAGTAAGGACAGCGGATACGTGTTCCCACTGAACTTCCTGCCCGAAATACCCGTCGGGCCGCTGACCTTCGTGGTGTTGGCAGCGGTCGTCATCGGCTCGTCGGTGCCGGTATTCAGCATCGTGATCGCCGCCGAACCGATTCTGGTCGCCGTGATACTGGCGACCGATCAAGATCTGTCCGTTCCTGAGCTGCTCGCGGTCGCGATTGGGGCCGCCGTCGTCGGTGACATGGTGAGTTACTGGCTCGGCCGGACGCTCGGACCGAGGCTGCTCAAGACGAGGCTCGTGCGCCGTTCGCGTAAACATGTCTACGGCGCGCATCACTCCGTGCAGCGCCGAGGTGTGTTGGGCGCGATGATCGTTCAGCGCTGGGTGCCCCCGGCGCGCGGTTTCGTGCCGGCCTCACTCGGCACGGCACGACGACCTTTCGGGCGGTTCGTCGGTTATTCGGTGATCGCCTCCGCAGTGTGGGCTGTGGTCTTGGTTCTGGGTGCGCATTTCGGTGGACCGACGCTGATCCTGGCCATCCCGACGGTGATCACGGTGTTCCTCGTGATCCAAGGCGTACGACGCCTGGTGATGTGGCTGGGCAACCGCAGGCATGCCCGAGTCGCCGCGACCGAACAATGACTTCCCGGGTTTTCCGCTTCCCTCAGGCCGGAATTCGGCGGTTCAGCGTCAGCGACGCCACCGCGGACGCCACCGTCACCAGCACCGCCAACCGCAGCCAGCCGGCGCTGGCATCGCCGGGTACCGTCTGATACCCGATCTGCTGCTGCAGCTTGTCGTACACCCCGTTGAGCTCGTCGAGGTTCGACGCGTAGAACATCTGGCCGTCGGTCAGTTCGGCGATCTTCTTCAGCGTGGCATCGTCCACCGGCACCGGCTGGCGGATCCCGTTGAGGTCGACATAACCGTCCGGGGTACCGAACGAAATCGTCGAGATGGGCACGCCCTGGTCTTTGGCGGCCCGTGCGGCGGTGAACGCGCCGCGCGGCTCGTCGGGCTGTGAGGGCACCGTCTCCTTGCCGTCGGATTCGAGCACGATGCGCGCCGGCGGCGGTCCGTCGCCGCCGCCGATCACCGCGTCCGCCGTCGAAATCGCCTGCAGCGCAGTGAAGATGGCCTCGCCGGTGGCGGTACGCTCCTCGGCCTTGAGTCCGTCGATGGCGTTCTTCATCTTGGCGCGGTTGGTGGTCGGGGCCACCAGGACCGTTGCGGTGCCGCCGTACGCGATCAGGCCGAGGTTGATACCCGGGGTGAGTTCGTCGGCGAACTTCTTCCCGGCCGCCTGGGCGGCCGCCAGCCTGCTCGGGGACACGTCGGTGGCGCGCATCGACTCCGAGACATCGATCACCAGCATCACCACCGCCCGGTCCCGCGGGATGCGCTCGTCATGGGTCGGCCCGGCCAAGGCACAGCTCAACAGCAGCAGAGCACCGACCAGCAGGACGGCCGGCAGGTGTCGCCAGCGATCGGTGCGTGGGCGTGCGACCTTGTCCAGGATGTGCAGATTGGCGAAGCGCAGCACCCGGATCCGGCGCTTGCGCAGCATCACGATGTAGAGCACGGCCACCGCCGCGGCGACGAGTGCGAACAGGAAGAACCATGCGTGGGCGAAGCCCGCCAGCGTGATCGGGCCCAGAAATGGCAGCGTCATTGTCGCGCCAGGCTAGGAAACGGCGCTGGGGCCTGACTCCGGCGCGGATGTCAACCCGCTGTGGGCCTCAGTTCACGCACGGGGTGCGGTCGCCGCTGACCGGCAGACCGTGGTCGGGGGTCGGGTCGCTGGACCCGGCCTCCTCGGTGCCGAACCACGGCCGGTGCGTGGATGTGGTGGCGGTCCTGGCGGCGGAAGTGCTGGGCGTGGTGCTGGACGTCGAAGACGTGGAATCCTGCGCGGTCAGCTTGGCCGGAACCAGATAACCGTTGCCGATCACCACCCGCACCTGGCCCGCCGGCAGCTCCTTGTCCGCGACGGTCACCACGGCACCGAGCAGACCGGAGAGTTCCTGGGCGACGTCGTCGGCCCCGGCGCCGTAGCTGATGGTCGTCAGTGCGGGCTTGTCCTCGAGCTGGATATCGGGCGTCTCGACGTGAAAGCCGCGTTTCTCCAGGGCGGTCGCGACGGTCGAGGCCGTCCAGTTGCTGTCGGCATTGACCACCTGCACGGGGTTCGTCGGGACGGCCTCGGCGGTAGTGGGAGCAGTGGTGGCGACCGGAGTGCCGTCGGAGAACGCCGCGCGCACCTGTGCCTTGATGGCGTCGGGGTCGATGATGTTGACGTCCTGGCCGTTGCGGGTGTCGTAGCGCACCACGGGCAGGGTCTTGTAGACGACATCCTGACCGCTGATCGAGCCCAGCCTGCGGAACAGATCGGAGTCCCAGCCGCTGGACAACACGATGTCCTTGTGGGCGATGGCCATCAACTCGTTGAGCTTGCCGATATCGGTGAAGGCGCCGGACTCCTGCAGCTGCCGCATGACCGCGACCAGGAAGGCCTGTTGGCGGTGCGTGCGGTCGAGGTCACCGTTCTCCAGACCGTGCCGCTGCCGGACGAAGGCCAGCGCCTGCGCGGCGTTGAGGGTCTGGTGGCCTGCCGGGAAGTTCGCCCCCGAATATTCGTCGTCCACCGCGTGGTTGAGACACACCTGGATGCCGCCCAGGGTGGACGCCAGATCGTAGAAGCCGGCCAGGTTGATCTCGGCGAAGTAGTCGATGGGTACCCCGACAAGGCTGCGCACGGCGCTCAGGGTGGCGGCGCGGCCGGCCTCGCGTCCGGCCATCTCGAGCGTTTCGCGGTCGCCGATCCCCTCATCGGCCAGGTGCTGTTCGGTGTAGAACTTGGTCAGCCCGTAGGCCTCTTTGATCTTGATATTGGTGTAACCGGGCAGGCGGTGGAAGTCGACATAGTCATCCCGCGGGATGGAGAAGGCGGTCACCTTGTTGTCCGCGTCAACGTGCACCAGGATCAGGGTGTTGGTGTTGTAGCCGCCGGTCTCGGAATCCCCGGCATGCAACTGATCCAGCACTTCCTGCGGCAGGTCGTTGCCGTGCTGGTCCTTTCGGGAGTCCAGCCCGATCAGCAGGATGTTGATCGGGCCGCCTTTGATGTGCGCCGAGTCGGCCAGCGCGTGTGACACGGTGAATCCGGTCAGCACGCCGCGGGTGGTCCACCACGCCGCCCCGGACACCGCCACCAATGCGGTGGACAACACAGCAAGGACGACGCGGGCCCAGCGGAGCCGGCGCCGAGGCGGTTCAGGCAATCGGTGCCGGGCGGCGTCGGGCATATCAGGCGAAGTGTACGACCGAGGCCGCGCCTGCGATAACGCAATAGACCGCGAACGGCAGCAGCGTGCGGTGCTCGAAATAGCGGGTCAGGAAGCGTACGGAGAGGTAGGCCGCCGCTGCGGCGACGGCCGAGCCCGCCAGCACCTGGCCCAGGATGCCCCGGCTGGCCGGCTCGGCCAGTTCCGGCAACTTGAGCACGCCTGCGGCCAGGATTATCGGCGTGGCCAGCAGGAACGCGAATTTGGCGGCATCCTCGTGGTCCAAGCCCCGGATCAGCCCGCCGACCATCGTGACCCCGGACCGGCTGATCCCGGCCAGCAGTGCCAGGCTCTGCGCCAGGCCGATACCACCGGCCTCCACCGCACTGAGGTCGTCGAGGGTTCGTGTGCCCGGCAGCCGCCTTCGCCACAGTTCGGCTATGGCAAGAATCACACCGTTGAGCGTCAAGAACACGGCCGCCACCAGCGGGGTGGCGAACAGCGTGCGCAGCGGATGTTCGAAGGCCAGCCCGAGCAGCCCGGTCGGGATGGTCGCGAGGACCAACAGCCAGGCCAGCCGCTGCGCGGACGTCTCGATCCTGCGGATTCGCACCGAGGTCACGAACGCACCGATGATGCGCACCCAGTCCCGCCGGTAGAACACCAGCAGGGCCAGTGCCGTCGCGACGTGCAGCCCGACCACAAAGGCCAGGTACGGGGTGTGGCCGTGGGAATTGCCCTGTGTCACAAGCT
Source organism: Mycolicibacterium sp. Y3 (assembly GCF_051188035.1). Lineage (NCBI taxonomy): Bacteria > Bacillati > Actinomycetota > Actinomycetes > Mycobacteriales > Mycobacteriaceae > Mycobacterium > Mycolicibacterium sp. Y3. The sequence goes on from NZ_JAVQLT010000001.1 coordinate 1,239,704, forward strand.
GACTCCAGGACCCGCCGAGCCAGGCCGGGACAAGCACCGAATGGCCCAGGCTGGAGATCGGGAACAGTTCGGTGACACCCTGGAGCGCGCCGATGACGACGGCCTGCAGATAGGTCAGCATCTACGCCTATTCGGTTGTTCGGCGGTGGAAGCGGTCCCGCAGCTGCGGATCGGCCTCCCACCACAGTGCGGGTGAGGTCTGTTCACCGGAGGTGTCTTCGGCCGCATCGAGTTCGGCGTCGAGCACCGCAGCCTGCGCCTTCTCGTCGGAAGACATCGCGCGCATCAGCACCATCAGGAACGGCACACCGAGCACGTCACCGAGAATCCACAACACGCCCGCGCCGATCGACTGGTCCACCCGCATGCTGGGGCCCCAGGTGCGGTTCAGTGCCAGGTAGTAGTCGGTGGCGACCAGCGGTCCCAGCCACAACACGAGGCCCAACAGACCGTCGCCGAGTGTCTCGGCGATGCTGATCACGACCGAGATCATCTGCGGGTACCGCCGCGGCACCGGGTCGGCCTGGATGCGCGCATAGAAGTAGCAGAAACCGATGAGTACCAAGATGATTCGGGTGAGTGACTCGATGGCCGGGTTGGTCAGGGCTGCCACGTACCAGGGTGTCAGGTACAGCAGCCACGGCGTGGCCAACATGAGCACCGAGGTGGTGGCCGGATGGGTGAGCACGCGGGCGACCTTGCCTGCGAGCACCCTGTCGACGAGTGCGGCGCCGCCCGCCGCGCGTAGCGCGGTCAGCGGGGTGCCCAGCGCCAACAACATCGGCACCACGAACAGCAGCAGCAGAACTTGGAGAGCGCGCACCCAGAACAACACCGGGGCGTACACGCCGACCATACTCATGGTGGCCAGCGCCCAGACCGCGATTCCGCTCCAGAATCCGGCCCGTCTGGGGGCCGGCAGCGGCGCCCCGGCAGCGTGGGCGCGCCGGCAGCACCACGCGTAGGCGCTGCCTGCCAGCACAAGCAGCGCCGTCGAAGCCGCATCGACGGTCCACGATGTCACCGCGGTGGACAGCGTCAGCGGTGCCACCGCCAAAGACATGGCGGCCAGTATGCGTGCGATTGCTGTGCACCACCTGCGCGTTATCGGGCAGTACGATGACTGCCCGATATGAGGTGGACCTGGTGACGACCGAACCCGCTGCGCCCGACTTCCGTCAGCGACTGCTCACGGCGTTCGAAGAGTCGATCGCCGAGACTGGCTATGCCAAGACGACGATCGCCGATATCGTGCGGCGGGCCCGCACGTCGCGTCGCACGTTCTATGAGCATTTCGCCAGCAAGGAGGAGTGCTTTGTGCGGTTGTTGGCCGAGGCCAACGCCGAACAGGTGCAGCAGATCGCCGCGGCCGTCGATCCCGGGGCGCCCTGGCAACAGCAAGCCCGCCAGGCCATCGAAGCCTGGATCGCCTCGGCCGAATCCCGGCCCGACCTGACGTTGAGTTGGATACGCGACGGCCCCTCGCTGGGGGCGGCGGGCCGTCAGCTCGTCCGTGACGCCATGGAGCAGTTCGTCGGCATGGTGAACCAGTTGGTGGACCGGTCCGAGTTCCGCGAGGCGGGGATCGGCCCGATCTCACGGCAGCGGCTGATCATGCTGCTGGGCGGGTTGCGCGAGCTCACCGCGGTCACGGTGGAGAACGGCGGCCGGATGAGCGATTTCACCGAGGAGGCGGTCGAGGCGACCATCGCGCTCATCACGCCGATGTCCTGACACGTTCTTGTGGAGCCCGGTACTTGGACGTACCGTAGTCGGTACATCGCAGTACCAACTTGATGGGTGTGTGGACATGGCCGAAGCGACGACCGACCCGATCCGGCTGCCCCCCGGTCCGCGGCTGCCTCCACTGGTGCAGGGCCTGGCGTTCCTCAGTGCCCGGCGGTGGGTGCTCGACACCGCCGCGCGGCGGTACGGCACGGCCTTCACCGTGAAAGTGCCGATCTTCGGCACCGCCGTCGTCATCAGCGACCGCGCGCTGATCAAGGAGTTGTTCACCACCGGACCGGACCTGATCAGCAGGCCGGCGAATCTGGGCTCGGTGCTGGGCCCCGGATCCACCTTCAGCCTCAACGGTGACGAACACCGGGAACGGCGCAAGCTGCTGGTGCCGCCGTTCCACGGCAAGCGGATGTCCTCCTATGAAGCCATCATCGAGGAAGAGGTGCGTCGGGAGACGGCGACGTGGCCCGAGGGTGTCGAGTTCGCGACGCTCGAGCCGATGATGCGCATCACGTTGAGTGCCATCCTGCGCACCGTCTTCGGCGCACAGGGCCCCGCGCTGGACGAGTTGCGCGAGCTGTTGCCGCCGATGGTCCCGCTGGCATCGAAGATGGCGATCCTGCCCCGGGCGCTGCGGCGGGATCTCGGGCCGTGGAGTCCATGGGGCCGGGTGCAGCGGGCCCGGCGCCGCTACAACGAGATCATCGCCGGGCTGATCGCCGAGGCCCGCGCCGATCCCCGGTTCGAAGACCGCAGTGACGTGCTGGCGCTGCTGTTGAGCGCACGCTACGAGGACGGTTCGCCGATCGCCGACGATCATGTCGCAGACGAACTGCTCACCCTGCTCGCGGCCGGACACGAGACCACCGCGACGACACTGTCGTGGGTGATCGAACGACTGCGCCGGCATCCTTCGGTGCTGGAGTGCCTCGAGCACGACCACGGCGAGCTACTCCAGGCCGTCATCTGGGAGGTGCAGCGCACGCGGCCGGTGGTGGAGTTCACCGCGCGCATCGTCGACACCCGAATCAGGTTGGGCGACTGGGTCCTTCCCGAAGGTACGGCCGTCATCGCGAGCTTCGGCCTGTCGCACCGCTGCGAGTCCAACTTCCGCCATGCCATGGCGTTCGACCCCGACCGGTTCCTCGGCTCCAATCCCGACAACTACACCTGGATTCCCTACGGCGGTGGCATCCGGCGTTGTATCGGCGCGGCGTTCGCCAACATGGAGATGACGGTGACGCTGCGTACCTTGTTGCAGGACTTCGCTTTCGGCACCACCACCGCAGCCGGGGAACCACAACATTCGCGCGGCGTCGCGATGGCCCCCGGCGCGGGCGGGCGCGCCGTGGTCTTCCGGCGTCGCACGCCGGCCGAGACACCACACGAGGAGCAACGTGAGCAAGTCCATGCGTAGAACCATCAGTGGCCGCACCGCGGTCATCAGCGGTGCCGCGTCCGGGATCGGACGTGCATTGGCGCAGCGGCTTTCGGCGCACAGCTGTCCGGTGGCGATCTCCGATATCGACGAGGCGGGACTCAAGGAGACCGAGGCCGCGCTGTCCGGTCCGGTGCTGCGCAAGGTGCTCGACGTCGCTGACGCCCAAGCTCAGCGCGACTTCGCGGCCGAGGTCGCCGCGTGGGCGCCGGTACCGATCGGCGCGGTGTTCAACAATGCCGGCGTGGCCGTGTCGTCCAGTGTGCTGGAAGCGAACACCGACGACGACAACTGGTTGTGGGATATCAACTTCCACGGTGTGGTCAACGGCACGCGGGCCTTCCTGCCCATCCTGGTGCGGCAGGATCGCGGGGTCGTCGTCAACACGTCCAGCGTGTTCGGCCTGGCCGGCATGCCCAACCAGAGTGCTTACTGCGCTGCGAAATTCGCGGTGCGCGGCTTCACCGATGCGTTGCGCCAGGAGTTACGCGGTACCGGGGTGTCGGCGGTCAACGTGCACCCGGGTGGGATCAACACAAATATCGTGCGCAATGCACGGGTCCGCAAGGACCCCGACCGCCGGGGGCGTACGCACGATGAGATGGTGGCGGAGTTCGCCGCGCTCACCATGACCGAACCCGACGAGGCGGCCGCAATCATCCACCGCGGCGTGGAGGCCGGGAAGGCCCGCGTCCTGGTGGGGCCCGACGCGTACGTGTTCGACGCGCTCACGCGCATCACGCCGACGTACTACTACGACGTCATGAGCCGGGTGGAATCGGTGCTCCGCCGGCGTGCCCGCCGCTGACCCGGGCTTGTTCGAGGAGCACCGGGTCGTGCGCGTTGACGATCAACAGGTCGGGCTCGTGTCGGCCGGCCAGTTCGGCCAGTCGAGCATGGTTGTCCCGCAGGCGGTTCCGGTCGAACGAGACGAAACTCTCCATCCGGCTCAACATCGGCGGGACAGCCGCGCCCCGGATCGTCCCGTGGTGGTAGAACGCGTCACCGGCGTGCAGGATCCAGCGCTGCCCCGCGTCGACGGCCACGCACGCGTGGCCGCGGGTGTGCCCGGGTAGCGACACCAGCACGATGCCGGGAAAAAGCTCCTTGGCAGCGGCGACTTTGTGGGCAACCCCGGCAAGCATGTCAAACGGTGCACTTTGTCAGCCTCGGGGTGTGACGTGGGCGCTGCGGTACGTTGAAATGATGGTCCGGCCAGCCCAAACGGCGCGAAGTGAGCGCACCCGCGAAGCGCTGCGGCAGGCGGCCCTGGTGCGATTTCTCGCTCAGGGGGTGGAGGAGACCTCGGCCGAGCAGATCGCCGCCGATGCCGGGGTGTCGCTGCGGACGTTCTATCGCCACTTCTCGTCCAAGCACGATCTGCTCTTCGTCGACTACGACGCCGGCCTGGAGTGGTTCCGCGCGGCCCTGGCCGAACGGAACTCGGGCGAGTCGATCGTGGAGTCGGTGCACTCGGCAATCCTGGCGTCACCGTACGACGTGGAGGCGGTGGCCAAGATCGCCGCGCTGCGCGCCGAGGAACTGGAGCCCGGCCGGATCGTGCGCCACATCCGGCAGGTCGAGGCCGATTTCGCCGAAGTCGTCGAAGAACATCTGCGTCGCGATTACCCGCCCCGGCCGGGTACCGACGCCCGACTGCGGGTGACGGTGGCGGCCCGGTGTATCGCCGCGGCGGTGTTCGGTGCCATGGAGGTGTGGATGCTCGGCGAGCGGTCGCTTCCCGAACTGGCCCGGCTGACCCGCAGTGCGCTGAACTCGTTGGAGACGGGCCTCCTCCCGTCCTAGTTTTGTCAATATTGACAAAACATTCCTCGGCTGCCAGCCTCGGTTGATGCCGGATTCCACGGATTTCGATGCCATCGTGATCGGCGCGGGCCACAACGGCCTGGCCGCCGCCGCCTTGCTGCAACGCGCCGGACTGCACACCCTCTGTCTGGATTCCAAGCTCTACGCCGGTGGCATGGCCTCGACCGTCGAACTCTTCGACGGCTACAAATTCGAGATCGCGGGTTCACTGCAGTTCCCGACCTCCGCGGTGGTCAGCGCGGAACTCGGTCTCGACGAACTGCCCTGTGTCGACGTCGACGTGATGTCGGTGTCACTGCGCGGGATTGGCGACGAGCCGGTGATCTACTACACCGACCCGATGAAGCTGCTCACCCACCTCAACGAGGTGCACGGCGCCGAAGCGGTCAACGGTATGGCCGGCCTGATGGCCTGGAGCCAGGCGCCCACCCGGGCGCTCGGGCGCTTCGACGCCGGGAAGCCGCCCCGCACACTCGACGAGATGTACGGCTGTGCCACAAACGAATTCGAACGTGCGGCGATCAGCGACATGTTGTTCGGCTCGGTCACCGACGTGCTGGACCGGTATCTGCCCGACGGTGAGAAGCACGGCGCACTGCGCGGCATGTTGTCCTTCCTGGCCGTCAACACCACCTACCGCGGTCCTGCCACCCCGGGCAGCGCCGCGGCGCTGGCGTTCGGGCTGGCGGTGCCCGACGAGAATGCCGTGCTGATGAAGAAGCTGCGCGGCGGCATCGGGACGCTGACCGATCACCTGGTGCGCCGGCTCACCACGGCCGGCGGCGAAGTGCGCCTGCGAGCCAAGGTCGACGAGATCCTGGTCGACGGCGGGCGGGTCACCGGAGTGCGATTGGCCGATGGCACCGTGGTGAGTGCGCCGGTCGTCGTCTCTGGCATCGCACCCGATCTCACCGTCAACGGATTGATCGACCCCGGCGCCGTTCCCGCCGATATCAGGGAACGCTTCGCCCGCATCGATCACCGCGGCAGCTACCTGCAGATGCACTTCGCGCTGGACGGACTCCCCACCTTCGCCGAGCCCTACGGCATGCTCAACAACCCCGAGATGCAGGCGGCCATCGGGCTTTTCAGCACTCCCGAGGAACTGCAACAGCAGTGGGAGGACAGTCGGCGCGGCATCGTGCCCGCCGATCCCGCCGTCGCCATGCAGATGCCGTCCGTGCACGACCCCGACCTGGCGCCACCGGGCAAGCACGCGGTGTCGGCGTTCGCGCTGTGGTTTCCGATCGAAGCGGGTTCGGCGTCCTACGGGGAATCGAAGGCCGAGATGGGGCGGCGGGTGATCGAGAAGATCACCCGCATCGCGCCGGATTTCGAGCAACTCATCACCCGGCACACCACCTTCACCCCGCGGCATATGGGCACCATGTTCGGCGCGCCCGGCGGCGACTACTGCCACGGGCTGATCCACCCCGAGCAGATGGGCCCCAACCGGCCCGGCCCCAAAGGCTACGCCGACCAACCGATTCCGATCGAGGGTCTGTACCTCGGCAGTGCCGGCTGCCACGGCGGGCCCGGCATCACGTTCATTCCGGGCTATAACGCCGCGCAGGCGGTGCTGGGTTAGCCCCTGGCCTGGAGCTGGGCCATCCAGTCCCTGGGCACTCGCCCGCGCGGCCCCGGAACCGTCTGATCCAGCGGGTGGCATTGCGGGTCGGCCAGTTCCGGGCCGTCGTAGTATTCGTTCGTGTCGTAGTTCCAGAACCAGTCCTCGTCCGGTTCGAAGCTGCGGATGACGGGATGCCCGGTGCTACGCCAATGCGCCTGCGCGTGGCGGGACAGCGAGTCGTCGCAGCAGCCGATATGCCCGCAGGCGGCGCAGCGGCGCAGGTGTACCCACCAGCCGCCCGCCGCATCGCATTCCAGGCAACCGGTACCGCTGGGTGTCGCGTTCGGGTCGACGTCCGGCTGGGCTTCCGGATCGGCAGGTGTCATAAGGCGAGCTTACTGTGCGGCAAGCGTTTGCATCGATGAGATCAGATCACGCTGAGCAAAACTATTCTCGTCATGTCCACCAGCAAAATCCGATATTGACGTCGACATTCCTGTGAGCACTGCTTTTGACAGCTAACTTCGGTGGCCTTAACGTCCGCGCGATGACAGCTCGACCCCTGCCAGGGCAGGCCGCCCGGTCCATGGATGCCGTGGGCGAGTTCGTCGTGCTCAGCGCCGAGACCTTCGCTGCCATGTTCCGGCGGCCGTTCGCCTGGCGCGAGTTGTTCGAACAGATCTCATTCGTCGCCAGGGTGTCCATCTTCCCGACGATCATGTTGTCCATCCCGTACACCGTGTTGATCGTCTTCACCCTCAACATCGTGCTGCTGGAGATCGGGGCCGGCGACCTCTCCGGCGCGGGGGCGGCGCTGGCCTCGGTCACCCAGGTGGGGCCCGTCGTCACCGCCATCGTCGTCTCCGGCGCCGGGGCCACGGCGATGTGCGCGGACCTCGGCGCCCGCACCATCCGCGAAGAGATCGACGCGATGAAGGTGATCGGCGTCAATCCTGTTCAGGCCCTGGTGGTTCCACGCGTCATCGCCGCCACCTTCGTGGCGTTGATGCTGTACTCCGTGGTTGCTGTCGTCGGCCTCACCGGCAGCTACATCTTCGTCGTCTACGTTCAGCACGTCACCCCCGGCGCGTTCGTCGCGGGGCTCACCCTGCTCACCGGTCTGCCCCAGGTGATCGTGTCGCTGGTGAAGGCCTTGTTGTTCGGCCTGTCCGCCGGGCTGATCGCCTGCTACAAAGGCCTGTCGGTGGGCGGCGGCCCCACCGGTGTGGGCAACGCGGTCAACGAGACCGTGGTGTTCGCGTTCATGGCGCTGTTCCTGATCAACATCCTGGCCACTGCGCTCGGCGTGAAGGTCGCGCCCTGATGAGTGACGCCACAGCCGGCAAGCGCACCCCGGCCGACCGGCTCCGGGTGATCGGCGAGCAGACCGCTTTCTACGGCCAGTCGCTGCTGCACATCGGTGATGCCATCCGGCGCTACCCCGGTGAGGTGCTCCGGCTCATCGCCGTCATGGGGCTGGGCACCGGCGCGCTGGCCGTCATCGGCGGCACCGTCGTGATCATCGGCTTCCTCACCCTGTCCACGGGTGCGCTGATCGCGGTGCAGGGCTACAACACCCTGTCCAACGTCGGCATCGAGGCACTGACGGGCTTCCTGTCGGCCTTCCTCAACGTCCGGTTCATCGCCCCCGCCACCGCGGGGGTCGCCCTGGCAGCCACCATCGGCGCCGGCGCCACCGCACAGCTGGGCGCCATGCGGATCAATGAGGAGATCGATGCGCTGGAGGTGATGGGCATCCGGGCCATCACCTACCTGGTGTCGACGCGCATCGTGGCCGGCGTGGTCGTGGTCATCCCGCTCTACACGGTGGCCGTGCTGATGTCGTTCCTGGCCACCCAGTTCGGCACCACGGTCATCTACGGCCAGTCCAACGGTGTGTATCAGCACTACTTCTCCACCTTCCTGCGCCCGATGGACCTGGTGTGGTCGTTCATCGCCGCCCTGTCGATGGCCGCCGCGGTCATGGTGGTGCACACCTACTACGGCTTCACCGCGACCGGCGGGCCCGCCGGCGTAGGGGAGGCCGTCGGACGGGCGGTCCGCACGTCGGTGACTGCCACGGTGTTCGTGCTGCTGACCATCACGCTGTCCGTATACGGACAGTCCGGCAACTTCCACCTCTCGGGCTGACCCGGATGACCAACGGTGCCCGCCGCGAAAAGATCGACCCGATCTGGTACGCGCCCATCCTCTTCATCCTGATCGGCGCGCTGATCGCACTCACCGCCGTGCTGTTCAACGGGACGCTGCGGTCTTTCGTCGCGGTCACCCTGATCTCCGACCGTTCCGGTCTGGTCATGGAGAACGGCGCCAAGGTCAAACTGCGCGGTGTGCAGGTGGGTGAGGTCGGTGCCATCGGCACACATAATGGACTCGCGTCACTGAACCTCAAACTCGACCCCGGGCCGTTCACGTACCTGCCCAGCAATGTCGAAGCAGAGATCAAGTCCAGCACCGCTTTCGGGGCCAAATACGTCGACCTCATCGTGCCGGACAACGCCAGTCCGGAATCGCTCAAACCGGGCGCAGTGCTGCACTCCCGCAATGTCACCGTCGAGGTGAACACCGTCTTCGAGAACCTGCAGTCGGTGGTGCACGCCATCGACCCGGCGAAACTGAACTCCGTGCTGTCGGCGGTGGCGGAGTCCTTGCGCGGCAAGGGCGAGCGCATCGGCGAAGCCATCACGTCGGCCGACAACCTGCTGCTCACCGTGAACCCGCGGATGCCCACGGTGCAGCGGGACTGGCAACTGTTCGGCCAGACCACCGCCGCCTATTCCGATGCCGCCGACGACATCCTGTCGATCCTCGACTCGGCGGCCACCACGAGCGCCACGATCACCACGCACGCTCAGGCGTTGGACAACGTGCTGTTGTCGGCGATCGGGTTCGCCCAGACCGGGGTCGACGTGATCGGCGGCAATGAGCAGAACCTGGTGCGCGCCATGAACATCCTGGACCCGACCACCAGCCTGCTGTTGAAGTACTCACCCACCTATACCTGCCTGTTCCAGGGGGCGCAGTGGTTCCTGGAACACGGCGGCCGGGATGCCATGGGCGGCAACGGGAAGTCCGTCATCATGGACGCCGCGCTGCTCGCCGGCGACGACCCGTACCGCTTCCCGGACAACCTGCCCATCGTGAACGCCAAGGGTGGGCCCGGAGGTAGGCCGAGCTGCGGGTCGCTGCCCGACGTCACCAAGAACTTCCCGGTCAAATACCTGGTCACCGATACCGGGTTCGGCACCGGGCCGGATATCCGCACCAACCCCGGTATCGGATTCCCGGGCTGGGCCAACTACCTGCCGGTCACCCGGGCGGTCCCCGAACCGCCCAGCATCCGGTACAACGGCCCGCCCGCACCTGGACCGTTCCCACCGCAGTTCGCACCGGGACCGCCCCCGCCGCCCGACCCGGTACCCGTACCTCCTCCGCCCGCGAACCCCTAGGACGACTCATGCGACGAAAAGGCCTCACCGGCACGGTGGTGCGGGTGGCGTTGTTCACCGCCATGTGCCTGGTCTTCCTCTTCGCGCTGGTGACGGTGTTCGGGCAGTTCCGGTTCGACTCGCGGGCCACCTTCCACGCCGTGTTCACCAATGTGTCGGGACTCAAGGAGGGCAACTTCGTCCGCATCGCCGGCGTCGAGGTCGGCAAGGTCGGCACGATGACGCTGCAGAAGGACGGCACCGTCCACGTCGACTTCTCCATCGACAAGAACCTCGCCCTCACCGAGGGCACCACCGCGGCGGTCCGTTACGAGAACCTGATCGGCGACCGGTATCTGGCGCTCGAAGAAGGTGCGGGGTCGGTGCACCGGCTGACGCCGGGGGAGACCATTCCGAAGGAGCGCACCTCACCCGCTCTGGATGTGGACGCGCTGATCGGCGGGTTCCGCCCGTTGTTCCGGGCGCTGGACCCCGATCAGGTGAATGCGCTGTCCGGCGAACTGCTCAAGGTGTTCCAGGGCCAGGGCGGCACCATCTCCTCGGTGCTGGCCCAGACGTCGGCACTGACCACCACGCTGGCGGGCCGTGACCAACTCATCGGTCAGGTCATCACCAACCTGAACACCGTGCTGGGCACCTTCGGCGAACGCGATGAACAGTTCTCGGCGGGTCTGGACAAACTCTCGGAACTGGTGCAGGGATTGTCGGACCGCCGGACCGATATCGCACACGGCGTGGCGCACATCAGCGCGGCGACGGCCACCGTCGCCGACCTGCTCACCGATATGCGACCCCCGCTGAAAGAGGCCGTGGTACAGGCAGATCGGGTGTCCGGTCAGATCGAGGCCGACCACGCCTACGTGGACGACCTGGTCAAAACGCTGCCCGACGCCTATCAGATCCTGGCGCGCAACGGGCTCTACGGTGACTACTTCGGCTTCTACCTGTGCGACGCGATTCTCAAGGTCAACGGCAAAGGCGGCCAACCCGTGTTCATCAAACTCGCCGGACAGGACACAGGACGGTGCACACCCAAGCAGGGCGAGCGCAGCGACGGGGGAAGGTGATGACATTGAAACTGAAGCGCCCCAACATCAAACCCCTTGCCGAGCGCAACCGGATCGTCGTCGGCGTGGTCGGCACCCTGATCCTGATCGTGGTGGTCATCGCCGCGTTCTCCTACGACCGGCTGCCGTTCATCAAGGGGACATCGGACTACTCCGCCTTCTTCTCCGAAGCCGGCGGCATCAAACCCGGTAGTGACGTGCGGGTTTCGGGCCTGTCCGTCGGGCGGGTGTCCGATATCCACCTCGACGGCACCAAGGTCCGGGTCGACTTCAGCGTCAAGGACGGTGTCGAACTGGGCGACCGCACCGAGGCCGCGATCAAGACCGAAACCGTGCTCGGCACCAAGATGCTGGAGATCACCCCGCGCGGCGACGGCCACCTCACCGGCACCATCCCGCTGGAACGCACCACCTCGCCCTATGACCTGCCGACCGCACTCGGTGACCTGACCACCGCCGTCAGCGGCCTGGACACCACCCAATTGTCCTCGGCGCTGACCACGTTGGCCGATACGTTCAAACAGACCCCGGGCGACCTCAAGCTGGCCCTCGACGGTGTCGCCCAGTTCTCCGACACCCTCAACGCGCGCGACGCGCAGCTGCGCAACCTGCTCGGCAACGCCAACAAGGTCACCACCGTGCTCGCCAAGCGCAGCGACCAGATCGCCGGGCTCGTGGTCAACGCCAACGCCCTGCTCTCCGAACTGGTGGCCCAGCAAGGCGCCCTGGACAGCTTCATGGGCAACTTGACGGCGGTGTCACATCAGATCTCCGGGTTGGTGGCCGACAACCGCACCCAGCTCACACCGGCCCTGGACAAGGTGAACGGGGTGTTGTCCATCCTGGACAACCGCAGGAAGGAACTGCAGCGCACCGTCGCCCTGTTCCGCCGATACGCGATGTCATTCGGCGAGGTGCTGGGTTCGGGACCGTACTTCAAGGCCTCCCTGGTCAACCTGTTGCCCGGGCAATTCGTCCAGCCGTTCATCGATTCGGCCTTCTCCGACCTCGGGCTCGACCCGAACGTGAAACTGCCCTCGGAACTGGTCGACCCCGCGATCGGGCAACCGGGTACCCCGGCCCTGCCGTCCCCCTTCCCGCGCACCGGCCAGGGTGGGGATCCCAAACTCTTCCTGCCCGACGCCATCACGGGTAATCCGGGCGATCCGCGCTATCCCTATCGCGAACCGCTGCCGGCCCCGCCGCCGGGTGGTCCGCCCCCTGGACCGCCGGCCCTGGCGCCGCCCGGAATCGTCGGGCCGGTGCCGTACACCGGACCCACGCCGGTCCTGGTGCCCGCACCCGGTGAGCCGGGAGGTCAGCCGTGACACACTCCAAGGCCCGCTCTCTAACGGGGGTTCTGCTGGTGGTCATTCTGGCCGCCGGTATCAGCGTGGTGGCGACGCCGGCCGGATCTGGTTGGTGGAAACACCTCGCCAAGGACACCTTCAGCGCGTACTTCGCCAACGCCAACGGGTTGTACAAGGGCGACGAGGTGCGAATCCTGGGCGTGGCCGTCGGCACGGTCGACAAGATCGAACCACAACCGCAATCCACCAAGGTGACCTTCTCCGTCGAGTCGCAATATCCGGTGCCGGCCGACGTGAAGGCGGCCATCCTGTCCCCGTCGCTGGTCAGCGCGCGTGCCATCCAGTTGGTACCCGCCTACGACGGGGGACCGAAACTCGCTGCGGGGTCGTCGATCCCGCAGGACCGCACCGCCGTCCCGGTGGAGTGGGACGACTTCCGGCAGCAACTGGAGAAGCTGACCGCCGCCCTGCAACCACAGAGCCCCGGCGGCCCCAATTCGGTCGGCGAGTTCATCAGCAGCGCTGCCGACAACCTGCGCGGCGAGGGTGACACGGCTCGCGACACGGTGATCAAACTGTCGCAGGCGCTCTCGGCGCTCGGCGACCACAGCACCGACATCTTCAGCACCGTGCGCAACATGCAACTGCTGGTGTCCGCCCTGTCGTCCAGCAGTGACCTACTGGCTGCGTTCAATCAGAACTTCGCCCAGGTCAGTACGGTGCTGACCAACACACCCGACGAAGTCGCCGATGCGACAAAGGGTCTCGACAATGCTGTCGGAGATCTGCGCGGCTTCGTCGCCGAGAACCGCGAGGCGCTGGGCACCACCTTCGACCACTTCAACCAGATCACCACCGCGCTCAACGACAGCCGCACCGATATCAAGCAGGTGCTGCACATCGGGCCGACGGTGTTCCAGAACTTCGTGAACATCTATCAGCCCGCCCAGAGTGCGATCACCGGCATCCTCGCGCCGGTCAACTTCGCCGACACCGTCCAATTCCTCTGCAGCGCAGTCCAGGCCGCGTCACGGCTGAACTCCGAACAGTCGGCCAAGCTGTGCGTGCAGTACCTGGCACCCATCGTCAAGAACCGCCAGATGAACTTCTTCCCGATCGGCGGCAACCCCTTCGTGGGCGCCGTGGCGCGACCGAACGAGATCACCTACAGCGAGGACCGGCTGCGGCCTCCCGGAGATCCGCTTCTGCCCCCGGTCGGGGCGAGCGAAGCGACGGGGTCTGGAGTCGACCCGGTGGGACTGCTCGCCGCCGAAGCACCACCCACGGCCACACCCGACCCAGCGGCCGGGCTGCCCGGCCTCATGGTCCCCGGTGGCGGTACCCCATGAGGCGGCCCCTGCTCGCGGTACTGCTGGTGGCCTGCCTGGCGGTGATCCCCGGATGCCAATGGCGCGGCCTGAACTCTCTGAGCCTGCCCGGCACCGAGGGGGCCGGGGACGGCTCCTACACCATCCAGGCGCAGCTGCCGGACGTCGTGGTGATCCAGCAGAACACCCGGGTACGGGTCGCCGATGTGAACGTCGGCAACGTCACCAAGATCGAGGTACAGGACTGGCACGCGCTGGTGACCATGCGGATCAACGGCGACGTGCACCTGCCCGCCAACGCCACCGCCAAGGTGGGGCAGACCAGCCTACTGGGCTCCATGCACATCGAACTGGCCCCGCCGACCGACGAAGCGCCGCAGGGGCAGCTGCACGACGGGTCACTGATCCCGCTGTCCTCGGCGGCCACCTATCCCACCACCGAGCAGACGCTGGCCTCGGTGTCGGTCCTGCTCAACGGTGGCGGGCTGGGGGAGTTGCAGGAGATCAACCAGACTTTCGCCAAGGCGCTTTCCGGTCGTGAGAACGACATGCGCAGCCTGCTCACCCAGCTGGACACGTTCATCACCCAGGTCAATGCACAGACCGACGACATCATCACCGCGACAGAGCATCTCAACTCGCTGGCCGGGAAGTTCGCCGCCGGCGACGCGACCGTCGACAAGGCGCTGACCACCCTGCCGCAGGCGCTGGCTGTGCTGGCCGACACCCGCACCAAGCTGGCCGACGCGATCGACGGGCTTGGCAAGTTCAGTGCCGTCGCCAATTCGACTGTGCGGCAGAGCAAAGAGGCGCTGGTGGACAACCTGCGCAATATCGGCCCGGTGCTGCGTTCACTGGCCGATGCGGGCCCGTCGCTGACCAGGGGACTGGACTTCCTGTCCACCTATCCGTGGGTGAAGAGCAATCTGTCCAAGTGGTTCCGCGGCGACTTCGCCAACATCACCCTGGTGCTCGACCTGACGCTGAGCCGGCTGGACAGCAGCATCTTCACCGGCACCCGCTGGGAGGGCGACCTGACCGAGCTCGAGATGCAGTGGGGCCGGACCATCGGGCAGATGCCGAGCCCCTATACCGGTGGCAACCCGTTGGTCGCCCCCTACCACTTCGGGGGGTACTGACATGTTGCGCCTGCATCGCAAGGTGTGGATCCAGTTGGCGATCCTGGCTGCCGTCACGCTGATCTCGGTGGGCGTCATGGCCTTCGGCATCGTGAACGTGCCCGCGCTGCTGGGATACGGTCGGTACACGGTGTCGTTGGATCTGCCGACCTCGGGTGGCCTGTACGAGAGTTCGGTCGTGACCTATCGCGGTGACGAAATCGGGCGGGTCACGAGTGTCGACGCCACCTTGGACGGGGTGCGGGCCGAACTGACCCTGAAGTCGTCGACGCCGGTACCCGCCGATGTGTCCGCGGCGGTGCACAGCCGCTCTGCCGTCGGCGAGCAGTTCGTCGAACTCACCCCCGGCGTGGACAGATCGGGCGCGGCGGCTCTTCTTCATGACGGCGATGTGATCCCGGTCGGCAAGGTGTCTGTGCCGCCCGATATCGGCCACCTGCTCGATGCCACCAACCGTGCGCTGCAGGCGATCCCGCAGGACAACCTGAAGACCGTGGTCGATGAGGCCGCCAAGGCGGTCGGCGGGCTGGGGCCGGAATTGTCGCGCATCGTCGATGGCTCGACCGCGTTGGCCATCGAGGGCGGTAAGTCGACCGAGCAGTTGGGCCGGCTCATCGATGAGGCGCCTCCGGTGCTGGATTCACAGGTGCAGACCGCGGATTCGATCCGGACCTGGGCGGCGCACACCGCGTCACTGTTCGGCCAGTTCAAAGCCCAGGACCGGGCATTCGCCGATCTGCTGGAGCAGGGCGCCCCGGCGCTGAACGAAGGTAGACAACTTTTCGGCCGGGTGGCGCCCGCGTTGCCGGTGCTGCTGGCCAATCTGGTCAGTCTGGGCGATATCGCGGTGACCTACCGCAACGACATCGAGCAGCTGCTGGTGCTGTTCCCGCAGGGCACGGCGGTGATGTCGGCGATCGCCGCCGCGGACGCCAACGTCAAGCAGGCCTATAACGGGATCTATCTGGACTTCAACCTCAACCTGAACCTGCCGCCGCCCTGCAATACGGGCTTCCTGCCGGTCAAACAGCAGCGCGCACCGTCGCTGCAGGACTATCCGGACCGCACCGCCGGTGAACTGTACTGCCGGGTTCCGCAGGACTCCGACCTCAATGTCCGTGGGGCGCGCAATATCCCATGTGAGGCCAAGCCGTGGAAGCGGGCGCCGACGGTCGAGATGTGCGAGAGCGACCAGGAGTACGTCCCGCTCAACGACGGCTACAACTGGAAGGGCGATCCGAACGCCACGCTGTCCGGGCAGAGCATTCCGCAGTACCCGCCCGGCACGCCACCGGCGTCCACGCCGGAAGGTGCCGCGCAGGGTGCGGCCGCAGTGTCACTACCGCCACCCGTGGTGGCCGTGCCCTACGACCCGGCCACCGGGGACTACATCGGCCCCGACGGCCGGCGTTACACCCAGGGCGACCTCGCCAACCCGGGCAACCGGACGTGGCAGTCGATGCTGGTGCCACCGGGGCGGTAGGCGGGATTACTCGGGTTTTTCGCGCCAGGCCCGCTCGAACGGCAGCCGCCAGGCGTTCGGCGCGATGAGCTGGTGGATGGCGTTCGGGCCCCATGTTCCGGGCTGATAGACCTTGGCCGGGGGCGGGTCCTCCAGTAGCTGTTTCGAGCGCTCCCACAGCGATTCGATACCTTCGGCGGTGGTGAACAGGGTGTGGTCGCCACGCATGGCGTCCAGGATCAGCCGCTCGTAGGCCTCCAGCACGTCGCCGTTCGTCGCGATCTCCGTCGTCGAGAACTGCATCGACATCTTGTCCAGCTTCATCCCGGGCCCCGGCCGCTTGCCGTAGAACGACAGTGACACCTTGGAGTTGTCCGCCAGATCGAAGGTCAAGTGGTCCGGTCCTTGTGAGCCGACACCGGAGCCGGCCGGGAACATCGTCCGCGGGGCCTCCTTGAAGGCGATCGAGATGATGCGCATCCCCTCGGCCATCTTCTTGCCGGTGCGCAGGTAGATGGGCACACCGGCCCAGCGCCAATTGTCGATACCGACCTTCAGGGCGATGAACGTCTCGGTGTCCGAATCTCTTGCGACACCGGTGAGTTCGCGGTAGCCGGCGAACTGGCCGCGCACCACGTCGCTGCATTTGATCGGCAGCATGGAACGGAAGACCTTGTTCTTCTCCTCGCTGATCGCCCGGGGCTCCAGCGCGGTCGGAGGCTCCATCACCACGAAGGCCATCACCTGGAACAGGTGCGTGACCACCATGTCCTTGTACGCGCCGGTGCTCTCGTAGAAGTTGGCCCGCTCGTCCAGGCCGAGCATCTCCGGGATGTCGATCTGGATATGGTCGATGAAGTTGCGGTTCCAGATCGGTTCGAAGAGGCCGTTGGCGAACCGGAACGCCAGGATGTTCTGTGCCGCTTCCTTACCCAGGAAGTGGTCGATGCGGAAGACCTGACGTTCCTTGAAGGTTTCGTGCACGAAATCGTTGAGCGCGACCGCGCTGGCCAGGTCGGTGCCGAACGGCTTTTCCATCACCACCCGTGAGCGCTCCACCAGATTGGCCTCGCGCAACATGGTGATCACCGCACGCGCGGCCTTGGGCGGTACCGAAAGATAGTGCAGCCGTTGAGCATTGCCGCCCAGCCTGGTTTCTGCGTCGGCGACCGCCGCCGCCAGTGCCTCCGGGCCCGCGCCTTGGGGCACATAGCTCACGATCTTGGCGAAGTTGGCCCACTGCTCATCGGTCAGCTTGTGGGTGCCGAACTTCTCGATGGCCTCTTTGGCAAGCGCGCGGAACTCGTCGTCGGTGAGATCCTCCAGGGAGGTCCCGACCACCTGGATATTGGGCGCGAGCTCGGATTGGTCCAGGTACGCCATCCCCGGGAGCAGCTTGCGCTTGGCGAGATCGCCGGTCGCCCCGAACAGGACGATGACGTGCGGCTCGAGCGGATCGCCGTCGCGGCGATGCGGGCGGGCGCCCGGCGCGGGATAGGCGATGGTCTGCGGGTTGTCTGGCAAGGTGGCGGCCACTCGGCCGATGCTTCCATCAGATTGTGAACTCTGCACGACATCGAGGCGCTGATTTGTGACCGCCGGCCGGTAGCGGGTGGCTATGGTCACCCCATGGCAACCAGTGACTCCCGTGAAGTGGTCATCGAAGCGACACCCGACGAGATCTTCGCCGTCGTCGCCGACGTCGAGTCGACCCCCACGTGGTCACCGCAGTATCAGAAGGCGGAGGTCGTCGACACCGACGACGAGGGCCGCCCCCGCGTGGTGAAGCAGACCATCAAGACGGTCGGCATCACCGACGTACTGACCGTCCAGTACACCTGGGAGCCGGACAAGGTCAGCTGGGAGCTGGTCAAGGCGAGCCAGCTGAAATCGCAGAAATGCAGTTACACGCTGGCCCCCTTGGGGGGAACTGACCCCAAGACGCGAGTGCGGTTCGACATCACCGTCGAACTCGCCATCCCGCTGCCCGGATTCATCCTCAAGAAGGTGATGAAGGGCGCCCTCGACGTCGCCACCGACGGGCTGCGCAAGGAAGTGCTACGAAGGCAGAAGGCCGGATAAGTCATTTTGCATACTGTTTGAAAGGCTCGGGCTGAGCAAGTGGCGTCTGATCTGCTGTGAAACTCAAACGTCACCGCCTCTAACATGCCCGAAACGGCAAACGGTATACTGTTCTCGGTGTGAGCTTTCCTGACGGTGAGACGGCGGTGACCCGTCAGACGCTGTTCACCGATGTCTACCTCTGGATCGGTGCCGGGCCGACGCCGGCGCCCACCGACCTCCTCGTGGACGCGCCGCTCATCGCGGCGATCGGATCGGACGCTCGTGCACTTGCCGCGCCGGACGCGCGCGTGGTTGCCGGCGCGGGCCGGCATCTGGTGATCCCCGGCCTGATCAACGCGCATTTCCACTCACCCGCCAACCACCTCAAGGGCTCGCTGCCCAGCCTGCCGCTGGAGCTCTTCATGCTGTTCGAGTCGCCTGCCGACGAGGCGCTGCGACCTACACCGCGTGAGATCTACCTGCGCACCATGCTGGGCGCCATCGAGATGCTGAACCACGGCACCACCTCGGTGCAGGACGACGCGTTCCTGATGCCAGGCCCGGATCCAGACGCGATCGATGCCATGCTCGCGGCATACGCCGACAGCGGGATCCGGGCGACGGTGGCTCTGGACCAACCCGACCTGCCCGACGCCGACAAACTGCCCTTTCTGGGCGAGATTGCGGCCGCCACGCCGTGGCGTGACGCCGTGCACGCCCCCGCTCCGATGGCGGCCGCTGACCTGCTGAACTGCTACGAGTATCTGTTCTCCCGCTGGCACGGCGCGGCGGATGGGCGGCTGCGCGCCGCGGTGTCCATCTCGGCACCACAGCGGGTTTCGGTGCCGTACTTCGAGGCCCTGGTCCAGTTGAGCCACCGGCACCACACCCCGTTGTTCGCGCACATGCTCGAGACCAAGACCCAACGGGTGCTGAGTCAGCACCAGGCCCGCTTCGCCGGTCGCTCATTGGTGCGCTACACCGCCGATCTCGGCCTGCTCGACGAGCACACCAATGTCATCCACGCCGTGTGGGTCGACGATGCCGATCTTGATCTCATCGCGGCGGCCGGGTCGACGGTGCTGCACAACCCGGTGAGCAATCTGCGGCTGGGCAGCGGGGTGATGCCGTTGCGCGCCATGCTCGATCGCGGTATCCCAGTCGGGCTGGGTGTTGATGAGGCGATCTGCAACGACGCCGTCGATATGTGGAGCGTCGTGCGGATGGCCGGCCTGATCCACAACATCACCGATCCTGACAGCGACCGCTGGCCCCGGGCCACCGAGGTGCTCGACTGTCTCTGGGCGGGCGGGGCCCAGGCGATGGGACTGCCGGACACCTTGGGCGCCATCGCGCCCGGCCGGCTCGCCGATCTCGCGATGCTGGACCTGCACACGCCTACCTTCACCCCGCGCAACGATGTCGCGGGCCAACTTGTGTACTGCGAGAACGGTTCCGATGTGGTCGCGACCATGGTCGACGGCGTGCTGGTGGCCGGGGCCGGCCGGCTCACAAGGGTCGATCAGGACGCCCTCTTGGGCGAGGCACGTGAACTGTTCGCGGCCCGCCGGCCGGACCTGATCGAGGCGCAGACCGCGGCCAGGGAAGTGCTGCCGCTCTACCGGGAGGTCGTCGATCGAGCTGCCGCCGCCGATGTCGGAATCAACAGATGGGTGAAGTGATGCGGGTGCAGGGGCGCTGGCCGGGAGACGCGCCGCTGGCCGTCTATGTGGCAGTCGGTGTCGAAGACTACCGGCCTGACGAGGGCTATGCAGAGAATCTGCTGCCCGACATACCAGCCCCCGACGCGGTCAACCGGGCGTGGCGCGAGTACGGCAACAACGTGGGCGTGTACCGACTGCTGCAGCGACTCGGCGATCTCGGCATCCCGGCCACCACACTGCTGAACACCATGCTGTACGGCACGGTGCCCGCGGTGCCCGACGCCCTACGCGCTGCCGGAGCGGAATTCGTCGGACACGGGGTGTCGAACTCCGATTCGCTGCACGGACTGGAGGAGAACGAGGAACTGGCCTACCTGACCACGGTTGCCCACGCCATCGACAACCACGAGGGCGCACCGCCGGGCGGATGGTCCACACCCTGGCTGATCCATACCCCCAGTACGGTGGACAACCTGGTCCGGGCCGGTTACAGGTATCTGCTCGACTTGCGCCGCGATGATCAGCCGGAGTGGCTGACCTCGTCAGCTGGTGCGCTGCTGTCGATTCCGTACGCGCTCGAACTCAACGACTCGACCTCGATGATCGGCAGGCATGTCGGCGCCGCCGAGTTCGCCGACATGATCGTCGACGAGTTCGATGAGCTACGGGAATCCGACGAGGGCAGACCAATCGTGATGAGCATCGTGCTCCACTCGTTCATCTCGGGCGCCCCATTTCGTCTGCGCCACATCACCCGTGCGCTGGACCATATTGCCGCACAGCGTGACTCAGTATGGATCGCCCAGCCTCGGCAGATCTACGAGGCGTTCGCCCGGATGTGCCCGCCGCCTGCGGTCCTGACATGACCGCCCTCACCGTGCCACGCCGACGGTTCTCCCCGTTGCAGATCGAGATGCCCGGCCTGCGCGGCAGGTGCAATCAGGCGATGGTGGCCGTACTCGTGGTGGTCACCGCGTCGGTGGTGGTCGTCCCATGGCTCGCGCCGTTCGACCCGGTGCAACCCGTCGGTGAGCTGAACCTGCCGCCGTTCACGCCGACACATCTGCTCGGAACCGACGGGGTCGGTCGAGATGTGCTCAGCCGGACCCTGATCGGCATGCGTACCAGCTGGCTGTCGGCGCTCGTCATCGTCGCCGTCGGTCTGATCGTGGGCGGGACCATCGGACTCGTCGCCGTCGGTCTGATCGTGGGCGGGACCATCGGACTCGTCGCCGGCGCGGCTGGGCGGTGGGTGGACGGCATCCTGATGCGGATCACCGACCTGTTCTTGTCCCTGCCCGGAACTCTGGTCGCCATCGCCATCGTGGCGGCCCGTGGACCCGGCCTGACCAACACGCTGATCGCCATCTCGATCGTGTGGTGGCCGTATTACGCCCGCGTGGTGCGCGGGGAGGTCCGCGCGCTGGCCGCCCGGCCGCACGTGGAAGCCGCCCGGCTGGCCGGGGCGGGGCGGCCGCGCCTGGTGTTTCGGCACCTGCTGCCCGGCGTGGTCCCCACCTCGGTGGTGGCGGCCAGCCTGGATGTCGGCAACGCGGTCCTGCTGCTGGCCGGGCTGTCCTTTCTCGGGCTGGGGCAACGCGAGCCCGCGCCCGAACTCGGCTCCGACACGGCGGCTGCGTTACCGCAACTGCTCAGCGAGTGGTGGGTGCCGGTGATCCCGGCGGTCACCATTCTGCTGCTCAGCCTGGTGGCCAACCTCGGTGGGGATGCCCTGGGCAAGGTGCTGGGTGAGAACTCATGATCAGGTTCATCATTCGCCGCTCCTGCTGGGCTGTGTTGCTGCTGGCCGTGCTCTCTGCGGCGGTGTTCATCCTCCAGATGATGAGCCCGGGTGATGGGGTCAAGGCCTATCTTGGCGCCAACGCCACACCGGATGCCGTCGCCGAGGCCCGCCACCGGCTGGGTTTGGACCGCCCGCTCACCGCGCAGTATCTCAGCTATGTGTGGCGCGCCCTGCACGGCGATTTCGGCATCTCGATGCGCAGCCGCGATCCGGTATGGGCCGATCTCGCGACGTTCGCCCCGGCCACCGGTGAACTGGTGCTGTGCGCGTTCGGCATCGCGCTGGGCCTGGCGGCGCTCTTCGCGCTGTCCGGGGCGATCCAGATTCCCGGCACCTCCTGGTACCGCGGGGCGCTGCTGATCGCCGGGTGTGCACCGCCGTTCCTGATTGCGATGGGCGCCCTGATCGTGTTCTACCGTAACCTGAACTGGCTGCCCGGAGGTGGGCGCGGGCCGACCACTGGACCCACCAATCTGGTTCTGCTGGACAGCATCCTGGGCGCCGACCCCGCGCAGTGGTGGACCGGATTGCAGCACCTCATCCTGCCGGCGGCCACCCTGGCGATCGCGCCTGCACTCGCCATCGGCCGGATACTGCGCTCCAGTCTGGAGTCGACGATGAAGGCCGACTACATGCGCAGCGCGCAGATGAAAGGTCTGGGCGCGGGTGCGATGGTGGTGCGCCACGTCCTGCGCAACGCCATCAACCCGGCCCTGTCGATGGCCGGTCTGCAACTCGGTTTCATGTTCGCCAGTGTCGTTGTGGTGGAACAGATCTTCAACTGGCCGGGCATCGGAAACTATCTCGCCGCCAGCATCCCGGTCGATGACTTCCCCGCTATCGCGGGGGTCACGCTGCTGCTGGGAGCCATGTACATCGTCGCCAACGCCGCCGTCGACATCCTGCAAGCCATGGCAGATCCCCGGATCGCACTGTGAAGCGCGGTCCGCGAGTGCCAATCGTCACCATCCCAAGGAGATTCGCGTGACATCAATGAACACCCGCGTCGCCACCGCGGCATTCTGCGCGGCAACGGTCCTCGTCGCGGCGACCGCGTGCGGCGGCAAGACCTCCTCTTCCGGCGGCGATGCCAAGCCGCCGACCGACGGTGTCCTGGTCCTGGGTCTCAACGGAGATATCGGCCAGCCGCCCGACCCCGACATCTACTACGCCAACAACGGTGTGGCGATCATCCAGAACGTGTACGAGGGCCTGGTGAAATACAAGGACGGCGCTGACCGGCCCGATATCGCCCCTGCGCTGGCCACCTCGTGGACCGTCAACCCGCAGAACACGGTCTTCACCTTCACCCTGCGTGACGGCGTCACGTTCCACGACGGCACCCCGTTCGACTCGTCGGCGGTCAAGGCATCCTTCGACCGGCGCACGGCGGTCAACGGCGGTCCGGCGTACATGGTGGCAGGCGTGCAGGGCGTCGCCACACCGGACGCCCGCACCGCCGTCGTGACGCTCAAGGAGCCGAACTCGGCCTTCCTGGACTATCTGGCGTCACCCTTCGGGCCCAAGATGGAATCGCCTGCAGGACTGGCGAAGAACGCCGGCGCCGACCATGCGCAGGACTTCCTGAGCAAGCACGACCTGGGTACCGGACCGTACGAACTGAGCAAGGCCGAGACGGGCCGGGGATACGACCTGACCGCCTATCCCGGGTACTGGGGTCAGAAGTCGCCGTTCACGACGGTGCGGCTGACCGTCTACAACGACGTCTCCGCGCTGCAACTCGCCTTGGATAGCGGTGACGTCGCCGGCGCGGTGAACGCGTTGCCGTCGTCCAACCTCAAGCGTTACCAGTCGCTTTCGTCGGTGACGAACCACTTCCTGCCGACCCTCGGGGCAGCCCTGCTGACGCTGAACCCCAGCAAGGACTTCTTCCGCACCCAACCGGCGCGGGCGGCTTTCCTGCAGATGATCGACCAGAAGAAGTTGGTCAGCGACGTGATGGGGGACACCTCTGAGGTGGCCACCACCATGTACGGCAAGGGCATGATCCCCGGCGGGGCCGATCAACAGCACATCACCTATGACCCCACGGTCATGGCGGCGTACGCCAAGACACTGCCCCCGAACACAGAGATGACGCTGGGCTACGCGACCGGTAACGAGAACGCCCAGAAGATGGCCAACATCGTTGTCGCGCAGCTCCAGACGATGGGTATCCGGGCGTCGGCGCAGGCCTACCCGACAGCAACGGTATTCTCCTGGCCCAATGACCCCACCAAGGGGCCCGATGCGTTCGTCGACGGCAGCAACGGTCCCGACGGCGGTAACCCGTACATGTGGGGACACGTCTTTTGGGACAAGTCCGGCGGAATCAACTACTTCCTCTGTGACAGCCCGGCCGTGGACGGCATGCTCGACGACGCGGTCAAGACCGGTGACATCGCCACCTACGTCAAGGCCGGTGACGCCTATGGCGCCACTGGGTGCTACATGACCCTGGCCTACAACAAGGACTGGGTCGTCGCGCAGAAATGGCTCGGCAATATCGAGAACGCGCACAACATCGGCTCTTTCGAGTTGAACTTCAACCAGCTCACTATCGAGGCACCGAAGTGACGATCACGCTGCCATCCTCAGGAGGAGACGACATGGCCGACAGCGCCGTTCCGAAGATCACCCCGAGCGCGGAGTACATGACTACCGCCCGCATCGGCGACGAAGCCAGCAGCGGTACCGTCGATGTCGACACCGTGGACCTGACGGGCTCCGTGGGCCCCGGTGCGACCGAAGCCCGTGCCGTCGAGGTGGCGGCGGAGTTGGTGTCCTCCTTCCGGAACACCGGATTCGCGGTGGTGACAGGGCACGGCATCCCGCAGCGGGTGTTCGACGACTACTGCGCGACATCGCGGGAATTCTTCGCGCTGCCGGTGGACGAGAAGATGGCGGTGTCGTTCCCGTCCCCGGAGATCATCCGGGGATACGAGCCGCTGCCGGACATCACCGGCGCGGTCCGTGCGCCCAACGCCATGGAGTCGCTGTTGATCAATCGGCTCGACACCGTCGACGACTACCGGCCCGGCAGCCCACAGGCCCGGCTGTGGCGCTGGCCGAACCTGTGGCCGGACCGCCCCGCCGATCTGCGGCCGGTGTGGGAACGCTACTACCGGGAGATGGAGTCGCTCGGGGACCGGCTGCTGGAGTTGATCGCGGTGGGTCTGGGGCTTCGGCAGGACTGGTTCGCCGACAAGTTCGATCGCCACTTCAACAACCTGGCGTCGAACTACTACCCGCCCCGCCACGACGTCGGCGACGGGTTCATGATCCCCAACGGCACGCACACCGACCACGGTGCCCTGACCCTGCTGTACCGGCCCAGCGAACCCGGCGGTCTGGAGGTCTTCGCTCAGGACAAGTGGTGGAACGTGCCCTACATCGAGGGCTCGCTGGTGCTCAATGTCGGTGATGTGCTCGAACATTGGAGCGGCGGAATCCTCCCGGCGACACCGCACCGGGTGGTGTGGGCGCAGGGTCCCGCCGCGGCGCTGGGCAGGCAGTCCGTCGCCTACTTCCAGCAGCCCAACCCGGATGCCTCACTGGCCGCCGCGCCGGGGATGCCCGCCGGCGAGGCGCCCAGTACCGCCGCGGGGCCACACATCTCACGCAAGGAACTGGGCCAGGCCACCCTCGACATGCTGGGCATCTGATCATCGAGCCGGACTGTCGACGGGTAGCGTCACGAGTCGGCCCGCCGGTCGACCGCGGTGCGCCATGCCAGACAGGAGGGGCCATGTCGAGCGTGAACACGGACGGCGCACGATCGTTGTCGTCCCGGATGGTCTATGAATCGTTGCGGGAAGGCATCATTCGCGGCACCTATCCACAGGGCACACGGTTGGCCGAACAACGGCTGGCCACCGAGTTCAACATCAGTCGGGTGCCGCTGCGCGAAGCCGTACCCCGGCTCGAGGTGGACGGGTTCGTGCGCACCCTGCCCCGGCGCAGCGCGGTGGTGAATTCGTGGACGGCCCAGACCGTACACGAGCTGTTCGACGTGCGGCTCTGCCTGGAGGTCGGTGCCGCGAGATACGCCGCGCGACAGGTTGCGGCAGGTGCTCGTACCGACCGCCTGCATCAGGCGCTGGACGACGCCACTCGCGGATTGCAGACCCGCGACGTCTACGTGGTGGCCGAGCAGAGCACGGAGTTCCATGAGGTGATCGCCGACCTGACCGGCAATGAGCTGATGCGTTCGATGATGCGGTCACTGGCAGGCCGGATGATGTGGCTGTTCTACATGACCTCCGACCTCGACAACGTCGCAGCGCACCAGGATCACGCCGATATCGTCACCGCCATCGAGACCGGCAATGAACGCCTCGCTGAGAGCGTCGCCTACGCCCACATCGAACGGGACCGGCACGAGTCGGTGGAGGTGCTCAGGCGCCACGGCCTGTTGCTCGACTGACTCTGTCGATTTCAGCAAAGGGTGCGTACGGTCGGTGACGGCGTTTACGGGGTGTGCTGTCGGCACGCGTGCACCGCACGCGAGCCAGTCGGTGCGCGGGACGCGAAGATCGCCGCCCCGATCGACCAGATCGATTGGTGACGATGCGTTTACGTCTGAGGCAAAATTAGCCTTCAGAATCGTTGCGCGAGGCTGAATGGGTAATTACATTTGCCCGTATGGCTGTCACGGCAACGCGGGAAGTCGTCTTCGACGCCCTGCCCGAGGAGATCCTGGACGCTATCGCCGATATCGACTCGGTGCCGTCGTGGTCGTCGCTGCACCGGGAGACCGAGGTGCTCGACCGTCACCCGGACGGCCGCCCGCATCACGTGCGGGCAACGCTCAAGATCATGGGATTCACCGACAGGGAACTGCTGGAGTATCACTGGGGCGAGAACTGGGTGGTGTGGGACGCCGCCGACACCGGCACCCAGCGCGGCCAGCACGGTGAATACAACCTCACCCGCGAGGGTGACCGGACCCGGGTGCGTTTCGACCTGATCATCGACCTCGCCGCGCCGATCCCGGATTTCATCGTCCGGCGGGCGAAGAAGCTGGTGCTCGACACCGCCGTGGACAGCCTGCATCAACAGGTCATGGACAAGTACTCAGCCTGAGCCGAACGGAATTCCCGGTGCCGGGCGGAGGGTTGTGCTCAGCATGCCCACCGGAGTAGTGCTCGATCCCGACCGTACTTCTGCCAACCACGTCGAGGCCGCCATCGACCAGGCCCGCCGTGCCTACGACGCAGGCATCCGCCAGTTGTGGATCGCCCAGCAGTTCGACCATGACGCCATCTCGCTGGCCGGCTATGTCGGCGCCGCGGTGCCCGGCCTGGGTGTCGGGACGTTCGTGGTGCCCATCAACCCCCGGCACCCGCTCATCGTCGCCTCGCAGGCGCAGACGGCTCAGGCCGCCACCGGGGGGAACTTCAGCCTCGGACTGGGGCTCGGTGCGCATGCACCCGAGCAGGCCGCCTTCGGCACCGCCTGGCCGAACACCATCGGCCGGCTTCGTGAGCACCTTCAGGTGCTGCGGTCCATCCTCGACACCGGCACCGTCGACTTCCACGGTGCCGAGTTCACCGCGGCCCCGGAATGGCCGGTCACGGTGGCCGGCGGGTCACCACTTCCGGTGTACGTCGCCGCCATGGGGCCCAAGGCCCTGCGCGTGACGGGAGAACTGGCCGATGGCACATTGCCGTACCTGGCGGGGCCGCGCACCGTGGCGGAGTTCATCGTGCCGACGATCTCCAAAGCGGCGGCCGAGGCGGGCCGGCCCGCACCGAAGGTGATCGCCGCGGTGCCCGTGCTGGTGACCGATGATGTCGACGAGGGCCGGGCCCGGGCGCAGGAGGCCCTCGAGTTCTACGCCACCATCCCGTCGTACGCGAAGGTCATCGAGCGCGAAGGCGTGGATTCGGTGATCGATCTCGCCGCCGTCGGCACGGCCGCCGAGGTGACCGCAGCGCTGCGGCGCTATCTCGACGCCGGAGCCACCGACGTCGTGTTGAGCCCGTTGGTCCGCACCGGTATTGCCTCGCTCGAGCCCATCTGGGAGGTGGGCGCCGCGCTGTAAGCGGTCTGAAACAGGGCGGCAACACCGGTGTCCTACCCTGCGGGCATGCGGCCCCAACGGCGATCGGCCCTGCTCGAACATCTGGTGGCCGATCATGCGGGCTCCTCGCAGCAGGCCGTGCTCGGCGAATTGCGTCGCGCCATCCTCGACGGCGGCGTGCCCCCCGGCAGCCCCATCCCGCTCGCCGAGGTGGCCGAGGTGTTCGGTGTCAGTCAGATCCCGGTGCGGGAGGCGCTGAAAACACTGGTCGGTGAGGGCCTGGTGGCGCAGCGGCGCAACGGCGGCTACAGCGTCGCGCAGTTGACCGCCGAGGAACTTCGCGAGATGTACATCGTGCGTGAGACTTTGGAGTCCGCGTCGCTGGCCGCCGCGGTGGCCAATGCCACCGAGGAGGACAGGCTCGCGGTGATCGCGGTCAACGATCTCCTGGAACAAGCGGTACGGGACGCCGACGGCGTCGCCTACCACCGGGGCAGCCGGGAGTTCCATGCCGCACTGACCCGGCCCTCACGCATGTACCGACTGCTGCACATGCTCGAGGCGGCGTGGAATGTCACCGAACCCGTGCAGTCGATGGTCCATGTCGGCCCCGAGGATCGCGCGCACCTGCACGCCGATCATCGCGAGATGCTGGAGGCGTTCCTGGCCGGCGACGCGCCGCGGCTGCTGGCCGCCTCCGACGTCCACGCAGCACGGCTCAACGCCGTGATCGCGACGCTGCCGACCGACACCGGCCTACTTGCCTAGCTGGCAATATATTTTCTTCGCAATCAATCCATAGTCGCGGTGAAACAGCAGGGAAACACACGGTTTCTAGCGTCACCGACTATGACCGATACCGTCATCCCCAAGAACGACCTGCCTCCCGGCGCCGTCATCGGCGCCGGTGACATCGTGGAAGCGGCCGGTCACCCGGTCGGCGGTGGTGAGATCAAGCCGGGGTACGACCCGCGGCTGACCAACGAAGACCTGGCCCCGCTGCGCAACCAGACCTGGGGTTCCTACAACATCTTCGCGTTCTGGATGTCCGATGTGCACAGCGTCGGTGGCTATGTCACCGCGGGCAGCCTCTTCGCGCTCGGCCTGGCCAGCTGGCAGGTGCTGGTGGCGCTGCTGGTCGGCATCAGCATCGTCTACTTCCTGTGCAACCTGGTGGCCAAACCCAGTCAGCTGGCGGGTGTGCCGTACCCGGTCATCTGCCGCACCGTGTTCGGTGTGCTGGGTGCCAACATCCCGGCCATCATCCGTGGGTTGATCGCGGTGGCCTGGTACGGCATTCAGACCTTTCTGGCGTCGGCGGCCCTGGACATCGTCCTGGTCAAGCTCTTCCCGGGGCTGGCACCGTACGCGGTGGTGGGCGACTACGGGTTCGCCGGGCTGTCCCTGCTGGGTTGGGGCAGCTTCCTGCTGCTGTGGGTGTTGCAGGCATGCGTGTTCTGGCGCGGTATGGAATCGATCCGCAAGTTCATCGACTTCTGCGGGCCCGCGGTGTACGTCGTCATGTTCATCCTGTGCGGCTACCTGATCCACAAGGCCGGTTGGAGCGCAATTGATCTCAACCTCGGTGATGTCACGTACACCGGCTGGTCCTCGGTTCCGGTGATGCTCGGTGCCATTGCCCTGGTGGTGTCTTACTTCTCTGGCCCGATGCTCAACTTCGGTGACTTCTCCCGTTACGGCAAGTCGTTCGCGGCGGTGAAGAAGGGCAACTTCCTCGGCCTGCCGGTGAACTTCCTGGTGTTCTCGGTGCTGGTGGTGGTGACGGCGTCGCTGACGCTTCCGGTGTTCGGCGAGTTGATCACCGATCCGGTCACCACGGTGGCCCGGATCGACAGCACCTTCGCCATCGTGCTCGGTGCGTTGACCTTCACCATCGCCACCATCGGTATCAACATCGTCGCCAACTTCATCTCGCCGGCGTTCGACTTCTCCAATGTCAGCCCCCAGAAGATCAGCTGGCGTGCCGGCGGCATGATCGCGGCGGTGGGTTCGGTGCTGATCACCCCGTGGAACCTGTACAACAACCCCGAGGTCATCCACTACACCCTGGAAACGCTGGGCGCGTTCATCGGCCCGCTGTTCGGGGTGCTGCTGGCCGACTTCTACCTGATCCGCAAGCAGAAGGTGGTGGTGGACGACCTGTTCACCATGGAGGAGTCCGGAAAGTACTGGTACACCAAGGGTTACAACAAGTGTGCGGTGATCGCCACGGTGGTCGGGGCGGTGCTGGCCATGCTCCCGGTGTTGCTCGGCGGTAGCGTCTACGGCATGCACACCGCGGCCCAGTACAGCTGGTTCATCGGTTGCGGTGTGGCGCTGGGCCTGTACTACCTGCTGGCCAAGCGCGACACGCTGGTGGCAGCATCGGTGGCATGAGCCGAATCTGGGTGATCAACCCGAACACCACCCGGGCCATGACCTCGACCATCGAGGCGTGCGCCCGGGCGGTGGCCGGTCCGGGCACCGAAATCGTCGGGGTCACCTCAGAATTCGGCCCGCCCTCGATCGAGAGTCACTACGACGAGGCGATGAGCGTGCCCGGCTTGCTCGACGCCGTCAAGCGCGGTGAGGCCCACGGCGTCGACGGCTATGTCATCGCCTGCTTCGGTGACCCCGGCCTGGACGCGGCCCGCGAGGTGGCCCGCGGACCGGTGATCGGCATCGCCGAGGCGGCCATGCACACCGCCAGCCATCTGGGCCGCGGCTTCAGTGTGGTCACCACCCTGGCACGCACCATGGGACGGGCCGCCGATCTGGCCGAACACTATGGCATGCAACGGTTCTGCCGAGGGATACATGCCTGCGAGATCGCGGTGCTGGACCTGGAGACCGATCCCGATGCCCGCAAGATCATCACCGAGGCCTGCCGGGAGGCGCTGGAGACCGACGACTCCGATGCCATCGTGCTGGGTTGTGCGGGGATGGCCGATATGTGCGCCGCCATCTCGGTCGACCTCGGTGTGCCGGTGATCGACGGGGTGACGGCGGCGACGCTGACGGTGCAGTCGCTGGTCACCCTGGGGCTGCGGACATCCAAGCGAGGCGAGTTCGCGGCACCGCCGGAGAAGCAATACACCACGCTCTGATACCGAACGTCGGGTTGTCGTCGGTATTTCCCGTTCGGGCCGACCACAACTCGACGTCCGGCGAATCAGGAGTGTGTGCGGGCCTTCAATGCGCGCAGGGTCGCGAGGTCCGCGCCCGGGGCCTGGGCCAGCACCTCGTCGACACCGAAGGCGCCGCAGTCGAGTCCGCGCAGCACCACGGCCGCCAGCGCCTCCGCGGTGGCCGGCTCGTCGACCACCGCGCCACCGCGCCGGTCCAGATAGGCCTGCAGACGCGGGGCCGCGGCCGCCAGTGCAGTCCGGAAGAAGGTGAACGTCGCCAGCCAGCGCGTCACCAGGTGGCCCGGGTGCATATCCCAGCCCTGGTAGAAACCGCGTTCCAGGGAGCGGGTCACCAGTCTGTGGTGTCGTCGGATCGCTTGTTCCACTTGGGTATCGGTGCCCACCGGATTTACCTGGGTGGACCCGTCGGCCACCCACACCCCGGTCTGGGCCGCCGCCGCCAGCATGACGGCCTTGGCGTGATCGGCCACCGGATGCTCCAACGACTGGTTCTGCGGGGTGATGCCGCACGCGGCGCTGTAGTCGTAGGTGCCGTAATGCAGTCCGGTGCAACGACCTTCGGCCAGGTGCAGGGCCCGGGCCAAGGTGGCGGTGCCGTCGGCGCCGAGTACCGCCTGCGGACTCTCGATCTGCAGTTCGAACCGTAACGACCTGGCGGGCAACCCGTGCGCATGCTCAAGCGCCTCGCACAGCCACATCGTCGCGGTGACCTGCTCGGCCGCCCGCAGTTTGGGCACGGTGAACACGAAGCCCTCCGGTAGCCCGCCGTCGAGCACCAGTTCCAGGGTGCGCACCGCACGGGGGCGATCCGCCAGGGTCAGCCCTTTGAAACGGATACCGCAGCTGCCCAAGCCGAGTGCACGCAAGGTGTGGCCGGCGCGGACGGCATCGTCGTCCTCGACGGTATCGCCGCGGCGGCCGTAGCCGTCCTCGAAATCCAGCCGCAGATCGGCGATGGGCGCGGTGGACAGCCGGTGCCGCACCAACTCCAGGACGGCGGGGTCGCCCAGCTCGAGCAATACCGCGGTGTGCCGATCCAGCAGCTCGAGCGCCGCCGCACCCCAGATCGCGGGGGTGTCCGCGGAGGCGTCGGCCGCGCTGATGTACACGGTGTGCGCCGGCTGCGCCTCGGGGCGGTCACCCGGATAGTGCGCGGCCAGGTCCGCGTCGACATCGGCCAGCAGCGCGTCGATACGGGCCAGCGTGGGTTCCGGGATGGTATTCACCGCAACACCTCCAATCGGCGGATCGCCTCGTCGAGGGTGTCATCGCGTTTGCAGAACGCGAAGCGCACCAGATGATTCCACGTGTTGTCGGTGTCCGCGCAGAACGCCGACATCGGGATGGCCGCCACGCCGGCCTTGTGCGGCAACTCGGCACAGAACTGCGTGCTGTCGTGATATCCCAGGGGCCGCGGGTCCGCGCACAGGAAATAGGTGCCTTGGCTGTCATGCACCTCGAAACCGAGGTCGGTGAGCGCCGCGGACAGCCGATCCCGTTTGCTCTCCAGACTGTCCCGGAGCTTGCGGACCCACGCGTCCTCGTGGTCCAGGGCGTACGCCACCGCCGGCTGGAACGGCGCGCCCCCGACATAGGTGAGGAATTGTTTGGCCGCTCGCACGCCGGCGATGAGTTCTGGTGCGCCGCAGGCCCATCCGATCTTCCAACCGGTCACGTTGAACATCTTGGCCGCACTGGAGATGGTCACGGTACGTTCGGCCATGCCCGGGAAGCGGGCCAGGGGCAGGTGTCTGCGGTAGTCAGAGTCGGTGTACACCAGCGCCTCATAGACCTCGTCGGTGATGACCAGCAGATCCGCGGCCACCGCGAGATCGGCGATCGCGCTCAGCTCGGCATCGCTGAGCACCATCCCGGTCGGGTTGTGCGGTGAGTTGATGATCATCGCTCGGGTCTGCGGCCCGACGGCGGCGCGCAGGGCGTCGATATCGAGGGCGAAACCGCGGCCGTCGGGCACCAGCGGCACGACCTTGCGCACACACCCGGCCATGGCGATGACGGGGGAGTAGGAATCGTAGAACGGTTCGAGCACCAGTACTTCCGAGCCGGGCTCCACCAGCCCGATCACGGCGGCGGCGATGGCCTCGGTGGCGCCGACCGTCACCAGCACCTCGGAGTCGGGGTCGTAGTCGACGTCGTAGTGCCTGGCGCGCTGGGCGGCGATGGCCTGGCGCAGCGCCGGGATACCCGGGCCGGGCGGGTACTGGTTGACGCCCTCGGCGATCGCGTCCTGGGCCACCTTGAGCATGCCGGCCGGGCCGTCCTCGTCGGGGAAGCCCTGACCGAGGTTCACCGCACCGATCCGGGCCGCCAGCGCGGACATCTCGGCGAAGATCGTCACCGCATACGGCTGGAGCCGCGAGACCGTCATGCCCTCCGAGCCTAGGCGACCGGACGGCGCGCCGAGTCGACCAGCGCCCGGATGGCCCAGTGCCGTGTGCAACGCCGCACAGTACGGAATGAATCGACTGCCAGGTGCGCTTACCAGCACATGGCTTTCACCCTCGTGCCCGACGCCACACTGCTCAAGCCGATCCGCGTCGGCGACACCGAAGCGCGGAACCGGATCTTCATGGCACCGCTGACCCGGTCCCGGGCGCAGGCCGACGGCACGCCGTCGGATCTGGCCGCGGAGTATTACTCCCAGCGCGCGGGCGCGGGACTGATCATCACGGAGGCCACCGCCATCTCCGAGGTGGCCAACGGCGCCTATATGAACACCCCCGGCAACTACACCGACCGGCATCAGGAGAAGTGGGCCGAGATCGCCGGGGCCGTGCACGACGCGGGCGGCCGAATCTTCATGCAACTCTGGCACGTTGGCCGGATGGGTCATCCGGAGGTGAACGGCGGCATCGAGCCCGTCGCGCCTTCGGCGATCGCGGCGAACATGACCACCCACACCCCGTCGGGTAAGAAGGCGCTCGTCGTGCCGCGTGCGCTGCGTACCGACGAGATCCCCGGCATCATCGCCGATTTCCGGGCCGCCGCCCGGCGTGCCGTCGACGCCGGACTGGACGGCGTCGAGATCCACGGTGCCAACGGCTATCTGCTGCACCAGTTCTCATCGGATGTGACCAACCAGCGCACCGACGCCTACGGGGGTTCGCCGGAAAACCGGGCCCGGCTGACCGCCGAGGTGGTCGAGGCCGTGGTGGCCGAGATCGGCGCGGGGCGGGTCGGCCTGCGTATCTCGCCCGGGAACTCCGCGGGGGATATGCGGGAGGAGAACACCGTCGCGGTGTACGAGGCGCTGCTAGACCGCATCGCCCCGCTGGGACTGGCTTATCTGCACGTGCTTATCGACCCGAGCGCCCGGGAGTTCGGCGTGCTGCGCGCGGTGTGGTCGGGCACCCTGGTGCTCAACACCGGGCGCGAGACGGGCACCGACTTCTGCCAGCTGGAGAGCTACGCCGAGTGGGGCGCCGTCAGCGCTGTCGCCGTGGGCCGGACGTTCCTGGCCAACCCCGATCTGATCGACCGTCTTTTGCTGGGTGCGGAACTGAACGAGCCGGATGTGGCCACTTTCTACGCCCCGGGTGCCGAAGGCTATATCGACTACCCGACCCTGGCTGAGCTGGAGGAACCGCGCACGGCATGAGTGTGTAGTGGGTGTTCGGGGCGCTGAGCATACGCCCAACCAACAGGTTGGTTTGCGGTTTTGTTAGGCTTCGCGACCAGTGGACTCGAGTCCCGACCGACGATCCCGTCACCCACCCGAAAGGGAACTACACATGTCCGAAGAAGCCTTCATCTACGAGGCCATTCGCACGCCGCGCGGTAAGCAGCGCGGCGGCGCCCTCAACGAGGTCAAGCCCGTCAACCTGGTTGTGGGTCTGATCAACGAACTGCGTACCCGCTTCCCCGACCTCGACGAGAAGCTGATCAGCGACGTCATCCTGGGTGTCGTGTCCCCGGTCGGCGATCAGGGTGGCGATATCGCCCGTACCGCGGTCCTGGCCGCTGCCATGCCCGACACCACCGGTGGTTTCCAGCTCAACCGGTTCTGCGCCTCCGGCCTGGAGGCCGTCAACCTGGCCGCCCAGAAGGTGCGCTCGGGCTGGGATGACTTGGTGCTCGCCGGTGGTGTCGAGTCGATGAGCCGTGTCCCGATGGGTTCCGACGGTGGCGCCTGGGCGCTGGACCCGGAGACCAACTACCGCGTGGGCTTCGTGCCGCAGGGCATCGGTGCCGACCTGATCGCCACCATCGAGGGCTTCTCGCGCGAGGATGTGGACGCGTACGCGGCCCGCTCGCAGGAACTCGCGGCCGCGGCCTGGTCGGGCGGCTACTTCGCCAAGTCCGTGGTGCCGGTGAAGGATCAGAACGGACTGGTCATCCTCGATCAGGACGAGCACATGCGTCCCGGTTCCACCGTGGAAAGCCTGGGCAAGCTCAAGACCGCGTTCGACGGTATCGGCGCGATGGGCGGCTTCGACGATGTGGCGCTGCAGAAGTACCACTTCGTCGAGAAGATCAACCACGTCCACACCGGTGGTAACAGCTCGGGCATCGTCGACGGTGCCGCGCTGGTCATGGTGGGCTCCGAGGCTGCGGGTGCCGCGCAGGGGCTGACCCCGCGGGCTCGCATCGTGGCCACCGCCACCAGCGGTGCCGACCCGGTGATCATGCTGACCGGCCCCACGCCGGCCACCAAGAAGGTGCTCGACCGGGCCGGCCTGACGGTCGACGATATCGACCTGTTCGAGATCAACGAGGCGTTCGCCTCGGTCGTCCTGAAGTTCCAGAAGGATCTGAACATCCCGGACGAGAAGCTCAACGTCAACGGTGGCGCCATCGCCATGGGCCACCCGCTGGGCGCCACCGGCGCCATGATCATCGGCACCATGGTCGACGAGCTGGAGCGCCGCGGCGCCCGGCGTGCCCTGCTGACGTTGTGCGTCGGCGGCGGCATGGGCGTGGCCACCATCATCGAGCGCGTCTAGGGAGAACTGAACCAATGACTGAGAACACGATTCACTGGGACAAGGACGCCGACGGCATCGTCACCCTGACCCTGGACGACCCCACCGGCTCCGCCAACGTGATGAACGAGCACTACAAGGAGTCGATGCACCTCGCCGTGGAGCGGCTTTTCGCGGAGCAGGAGGAGATCACCGGTGTGGTGATCGCCAGTGCCAAGAAGACGTTCTTCGCCGGCGGTGACCTCAAGGCCATGATCAACATCGGCCCCGACAACGCCGCTGACGCGTTCAACGAGGTCGAGACCATCAAGCGCGACCTGCGCACGCTGGAGACCTTCGGCAAGCCCGTCGTCGCGGCCATCAACGGCGCGGCGCTCGGCGGCGGCCTGGAGATCGCGCTGGCCACCCACCACCGCATCGCCGCCGACGTCAAGGGTGTGCAGATCGGTCTGCCCGAGGTCACCCTGGGCCTGCTGCCCGGCGGCGGCGGCGTGGCGCGCACCGTGCGGATGTTCGGTATCCAGAAGGCCTTCATGGAGATCCTGAGCCAGGGCACCCGGTTCACCGCGACCAAGGCCAAGGAGGTCGGCCTGGTCGACGAGCTCGTCGGTTCGGTCGAGGAACTGATCCCGGCCGCCAAGGCCTGGATCAAGGCGAACCCGGATGCCCATGTGCAGCCGTGGGATGTCAAGGGCTACAAGATCCCCGGTGGCACCCCCGCCACCCCGGCGCTCGCGGCCATCCTGCCGTCGTTCCCGGCGCTGCTGCGCAAGCAGCTCAAGGGCGCCCCGATGCCGGCACCGCGGGCCATCCTGGATGCCGCCGTCGAGGGTGCGCAGGTCGACTTCGACACCGCCAGCCGCATCGAGAGCCGGTACTTCACCCAGCTGGTGACCGGTCAGGTCGCCAAGAACATGATCCAGGCGTTCTTCCTGGACCTGCAGGCCATCAACGGCGGCGCCTCGCGGCCCGAGGGCATCGCACCGGTGCCGATCACCAAGATCGGTGTGCTGGGTGCGGGCATGATGGGCGCCGGTATCGCCTACGTGTCGGCCAAGGCCGGTTTCGACGTCGTGCTCAAGGACGTCACCATCGAGGCCGCCCAGAAGGGCAAGGCGTACTCGGAGGGTCTGGAAGCCAAGGCGCTCAAGCGTGGCAAGACCACCGAGGAGAAGTCTGCGGCGCTGCTTGCCAAGATCACCCCGACCGCTGACCCGGCGGATCTGGCGGGTGTCGACTTCGTGATCGAGGCCGTGTTCGAGAACCAGGAACTCAAGCACAAGGTGTTCCAGGAGATCGAGGACATCGTCGAGCCCAACGCGCTGCTCGGCTCCAACACCTCCACGCTGCCGATCACCGGTCTGGCGACCGGCGTGAAGCGGCAGGAGGACTTCGTCGGCATCCACTTCTTCTCGCCGGTCGACAAGATGCCGCTGGTGGAGATCATCCGCGGGGAGAAGACCTCCGACGAGGCGCTGGCCCGGGTGTTCGACTACACGCTGGCCATCAAGAAGACCCCGATCGTCGTCAACGACAGCCGCGGCTTCTTCACCTCGCGCGTGATCGGTACCTTCGTCAACGAGGCGCTGGCCATGCTGGGCGAGGGTGTCGAGCCCGCGTCGATCGAGCAGGCCGGATCGCAGGCCGGTTACCCGGCGGCGCCGCTGCAGCTCTCCGATGAGCTGAACCTGGAGCTCATGCACAAGATCGCCGTTGCTACGCGCAAGGCGCAGGAAGATGCGGGAGCCGTCTACGTTCCGCACCCGGCTGAGGCCGTCGTCGAGAAGATGATCGAGATCGGCCGTCCCTCGCGGCTGGCCGGTGCCGGCTTCTACGAGTACGCCGACGGCAAGCGGGTCGGGTTGTGGCCCGGACTGCGCGAGACGTTCAACTCCGGGTCTGCGCAGATCCCGCTGCAGGACGCCATCGACCGCATGCTGTTCGCCGAGGCTCTGGAAACCCAGAAGTGCATCGACGAGGGCGTGTTGACCTCCACCGCGGATGCCAACATCGGCTCCATCATGGGTATCGGCTTCCCGCCGTACACCGGGGGCTCGGCCCAGTTCATCGTCGGCTACGAGGGACCGCTCGGCGTCGGCAAGGAAGCCTTCGTGGCCCGCGCCAAGGAACTGGCCGCCAAGTACGGCGACCGGTTCCTGCCGCCGGCGTCGCTGGAGAGCTAGTCATCTCACGCGAATCCCCCGGAACCACTGCGGTTCCGGGGGATTTGTGTGTTCAGGCGGGTAGCGGCATGGTGTCGTAGAGCCGCACACCCCTGCGGTTGAGCCGGGCCAGTGCCTGCGTCACACCCAGCGGGAGCGCCGAGATCGCGCGCCCCGCGGCGACGAGTGCGTCCACGCCCCAACGACTTCCGGGCACGATCGTCTTCGCCGTGGTGGCCGCGAAGGCGCGCGCGCTGACTACCGACGGCATCATGATCGCCTCGTACGCCGCGAACGCCGTGCTTATCTGCTCTTCGCGCAAGCGCTCATCGGTGCTTATCTGCTCTTCGCGCAAGCGCTCATCGGAGGCGAAGATGTCCTTGCCGCGCGCGAGCTCACCGGCCAGCACGTAGGCGCCGTAGACGGCCAGGCTGGTGCTGCCGCCGACGGCCGGGCCGGGACAATAGCCGGCGTCCCCGACCAGTGTCACGCGGCCTTTCGACCAGGTGGTCATCTCCAGTTGGGTGATGGCGTCGAAGTAGAACGCCGGCGTGCGCTCCACCTCTGCCAGCCAGGTGTCGACCTCGCCGGACACGCCGGTGAAGGCGTCGCACAGCTGCCTCTTCTGCCGGGACACGTCGCGGTGGTCGAATGCCAGCGGCGTCACCGGCCGGAAGACGAACACCGCGCGGGCGTCGTCCAGATGATCGGCGGTGTAGACCATCGCCACCCGGTTGGGCTCGTAGTAGCCGGTCATCTCACCCTCGCGGGCAAACGATTTCGGCACCGAAACCACCGACAGGTAGCCACCGAGGAAACGTTCGGGCACGTCGCCGAACACGATCTGACGGACGCCCGAGTGCAACCCGTCGGCCCCCACCACCACGTCGAACCGCCGTGACCTGCCGTGAGCGAATGTCACCCGGCCGTCATCGGCGATCGCGGTGATCTGGTCGCCGAAGAGGTACTCGGCGTCGTCACGGCTTGCGTCGTAGTAGATCTCGCTGAGATCGTCCCGCATGATCTCGACGTGCCGGTCGGACATGGCGCCGGCCAGCTTCACGTAGTCGATATACGCCGGACGGGGGGCCCAGGGCCTGCGCACGTCGAGCAGTGTCGTCCCGGTGGCATGCGCCATGACCTGGGGGAGGACGCCCATCCGCTCGGAGATCTCCATCGCGGGCCGGAACAGGTCGATGGCGTGGCCGCCGGTCTTGCGCAGTGCGGGTGCGCGTTCCACGACGGTGACGTCGATCCCGTGCTGTGCCAGCCAATATGCCAGCACCGGCCCGGCGATGCTGGCGCCGGAGATGAGTACGTTCACGATCTTCTCCTTACTTAACGATCGGTAAGCTTACGTCGACGAGCTTACCGATCGTTAAGTCAGCTATGGTGGCTACGTGCCCAGGCCCGCGTCGGATACCAAGAACCGCATCCAAGAGGTGGCGCGTGAGCTGTTCACCGAGAAGGGCGTGCAGCGCACCAGCCTGCAGGACATCGCCGACCGCCTGGGCATCACCAAACCCGCGCTGTACTACCACTTCAGTTCCCGTGAGGACCTGGTGCGCAGCATCCTCACGCCGTTGATGGACGAGGGCGAAGAGCTGGTCACCGGCTATGAGCGGCGCCGGGGCGCGGCCCGCGCCACCCCGCGGGAACTCCTGGAGGGCTGGTTCGACTTCCACTACCGGTACCGTGCCGACCTGGTGCTCGTGGTCGCCGAACTCACGACACTGGCCGACCTCGGCCTGATCGACACCCTGCTGGCGTGGCGGGAGCGCTACACCCGGCTGGTGTTCGGCGCCAGGGCCTCGCTGACGCAGTCGACGCGGGCCGTCATCGCGTTCGGCGGGCTGCAGGACTGTTGCCTGCAGTTCCCCGATGCCCGGCGCGATGAACTGCGCACCGCCGCGGTCGACGGTGCGATGGCGGCGTTGGGACTCTGAGGCGTCCCGGTCGCTAGCGGCTAGTCCGCGACGTCGAACCCGGCGTGCACCTTGGTCGGCCGCACCCGCACCACCAATTCGCCAGGGACGCCGTTGCGCTCGCCGAACTCCCGCGCCCGGTCAGCCCCCATGTACCGGCCGCCGAGGCGGGTCGCCGTGTCGAGCAGTTCGGCGGGGTCCTCGCTGAGGGTGGCCACCCCTTGAACCTGCACGAAGGAGTACGGAGGCTGCGAATCATCAACGCACAGCACGACTCTCGGATCCCGAAGCAACGCCTTTCCCTTGGCGGTGTCCTTGCCGGTGTTGAAGACCAACTCGTCGCCGTCGACGAAGAACCACACGGGTGCCGCCAGCGGCCGGCCGTCGGAGGCCACCCATCCGAATACGGCGGTACGGGTGCCCTCCGAAAGGAATGCGACGACCTTGTCGGAAAGCATGGTCACAGTGCACCCAGGTCCGAGGAGATCCAGTGCTGGGGCTTGAGGAACACCGCGACACTCTCCCCGTGCTCGCGGCGGGCGAACTCCAGGTACGGATCCACCTTCTCCGGTGCCAGATAGCGCTTGGTCATCTCGACCAGCTGGTCGTCGGTACCCGGTTCGATGCGGTCGACCGCACCGTCCACCGCGACGTACCGCACGGACGGTTCGAGGCGCTCGACCATGAGCGAGAGGTGTCCGGCGGCCTCGATCAGCGTGTGCTTGCGCGAGCCTTTCCCGGTGAGCAGCCAGGGCTGTCCGCCGGGGGAGTACTGGTACCAGATCGGCACCGTGAGGGGTCCGCGGTTGTCACCCGCATAGACCGACAGTGCGGCAATATGCGGCTCGGCGAGAAACTGTTCGCGTTCTTCCTTGGAAAGGGCCATGGCCACCAGCCTAACCACTGCTCTGAACTTATTGGTGGGCAGTCGTTTTCAGGCGGCGATGGTCTGATCCTGTGGTGCCCGATTGGCCGCCGGGTTGGCCGCCAACGCACCCAGGACGACATCCCACGTAGGCTTCGCGAACACGATGCCCAGGTGCCCGGCGTTGAAATCGGGGTACAGCTGCTGCAGGACGACGTTCTGCACATTCGGGCCGTCGAGCGCTTGGTTGGTGTAGGGCGTGGCGATCCAGTCGTTCTTGGTGCTGATCATCGTGTAGAGCACGCCGGGACGGGTGTCGCCGTCGCCGTAGATCTCGTCGATCAGGGGTGACCCGATGGCCTGCTGCAGCCAAGCCGGGCCCAGCAGGTTCATCAGGTTGAAGATCGGTTTTCCGATCAGCGGGATGTTCTTGATGTAGGCCAGTCCGTCCACATCGGCCCCGTGGTTGGCCGGCGCGATGCCGATGAACTGCGAGACCTTGGCCGCCCCGTCGAGATTGTTCAGGTAGTACTCCGGCGTCATACCGCCGCCCTGCGAGTGCCCGATCAGGATGACCTTGTCGGCACCTGTCTCCTGCAGCACCTTGTCGACTTCGGCGGAGAGTTCCGCGGCGGATTTGCGGATATCGGCGGTGCCGCGCACCGGCCAGTTCGGGTTGTCGGTGACGTTGCCGTAGTTGAACGTGTAGACGGTGTAGCCGGCGTTGGCGAGTACCGGTGCGCCGACGCTCCAGTTGAACGGGGCGTTGGCCGCGGTGCCGGCGATCAGGATGATGGGCAGCGGGTGGTCCGCGGGCATCCCGGTGAACGGAAGGTTGGCTCCGGCAGGCGACTTGTTCGGGTTCAGGTAGCTCAGCAGATCGCCCATCCCGTAGCTGACCTTGAACGGCCCCTTGACAGTGGAATCGGCGTTCAGCGGTGTCCCGGTCAGCAGCTTGCCCGCGGTGGCCGCCGTTCCGGCGATGGCACTGGCCACGTGGTAGGGCACCCCGAAGAACGGTTTCGGGCCGATGGTGGCGGCCGCCGCGGCGGCAAGGTTGTTCACCACGGTGACGGCGAGCAGACCGATGTCGTTGGCCAGCCCCGTCATCTGCCGGACGAATTGGACCGCGTGCGCGATCGGGTGGGGCGCCTTGGCGGTGGTCGACGGCAGGACCGCCGGGGAGGCCAGCTTCAGGGTTGCGGCAGCGGCGCCGGACTTCTTCGCGGTGGTGGTGAGCGGCTTGGTGTCCGGTTCCGGCGCGGCCGTGGTTTTCGGCTTGGTCCCGGCCTTCGCGTCGGAATCAGGACCGCGCTTGGCGTCCGGCTTGGTATCCGGTGTGGTCTCGGTGGCCTGCTTGGCGGTGCCGTGCTTACGCGCGCCGCGCGGCTTGCCGGCCCGTGTGGGGGTGTCGGTCTTCTCCTCCGACGCAGTCGGTTTGTCTGCAGAAGCGGCCGGTTTGTCTGCCGACGTGGCGCTCTGGTCACCCGATTGGGAGGTGCCCGGCGTCGAATCGTGCGACGTGGTGTCATCGGCATACGCCACGCCGCCGGTCAGCCAGAGCGCGGCGAACAACCAGGCGATCACCAAGAGCGCGGCTGGAAAACGGCAGGTGCGCACGCGGACACGACTCGACGACACTGTGGCCTCCCCCGACCCCCATGGGCAATACCCTTGGGTATGGGTATAGCCGACGGTCCGTTGTACGCGAGCGACTTTCGGCCATCTTGTGGCCGCTGATGTCAATTTTCGGACGTCGGATCAGGCCGCGAGCGCCGTCGTGGGCGCGACGTTCGCCGCCGGGTTCGCGGCCAGTGCACCCAACACGGCGGTCCACGTCGGAGCGGAGAACACGATGCCCAGGTGCCCGGCGTTGTAGTTGGGGTACAGATCCTGAAGCACGATGTTGGTGACGTTCGGGCCGGCGGCCAGTGCCTGCTGCGTATACGGCGTCACCACCCAGTCGAACTTCGACGCGATCGTCGTGTACAGCACGCCCGGCCGGGTGTCACCGGCGCCGTAGGTTTCCTGCTGCAGCGGCGAACCGACGGCCTGCTGCGTCCAGGCGGCGCCGAACAGGTCGACGATGCGGTAGATCAGCGGCGCGAGTGCCGGG
Organism: Mycolicibacterium sp. Y3; assembly: GCF_051188035.1. Taxonomy (NCBI): domain Bacteria; kingdom Bacillati; phylum Actinomycetota; class Actinomycetes; order Mycobacteriales; family Mycobacteriaceae; genus Mycobacterium; species Mycolicibacterium sp. Y3. Next base: position 1,282,772 of record NZ_JAVQLT010000001.1, read on the forward strand.
CCCAGGATGGGGATGTTCTTCAGATCGACCAGCCCGTCCACGTTGGTGCCGTGATTGCTCGGCGCAATTCCGATGAACTGCGAGACCTTCTCGTCCCCGTGCAGATTGTTGATGTAGTAGGACGGCATGATGCCGCCGCCCTGTGAGTGACCGATCAGGATGACCTTGTCCGCGCCGGTCTCGTTGAGTACCCGGTCCACCTCGTCGGAGAGTTCCTGCGCGGACTTGCGGATATCGGCGGTGGCCTGCACCGGGAAGTACGGGTTCGTCGTGGTGTTGCCGTAGTTGAAGGTGTAGACCGTGTAGCCGGCGTTGGCCAGCACCGGGGCGCCCACGCTCCAGTTCACACCCTGGGTGGCGCTGGTGCCGTTGAGCAGGATGATCGGCAGCGGATGGTCGGCCGACATTCCGGTGAACGGAAGATTGGCTCCCGCAGGCGATTTCACCGGATTGAGCCAGGACAGCAGATCGGGCACACCGTAGTTCACCTTGTACGGTCCCTCGCTGACGGCATCCAAAGGCGTGCCGTCCAGCAGTTTGGCCGCGATCGCGGTGGTGCCGGCGACGGTCTTGGCGATGTTGTACGGCAGGCCGAAGAACGGTTTGGGGCCGATGGTGGTGGCCGCCGCCGCGGCCAGATTGTTCACCAGCGACACCGCGATCAAGGCCAGGTCATTGGCCAGCCCGGTCATCTGGCGGGCGAACTGGGTGATCTGCTTGATCGGGTTGGGCACCGATGCCGTGGCCGACGGGGTGACCGCCGCGGTGGCGACCTTCGCGGCCGCGGGTGCCGCCGCAAGAGTGGCGGCCGCGGCACTGACCGTGACGGTCTTGTCCTTCGTCGTCCTCGGCGCCGCGTCGGCATCGGCCGGCGTCGCGGCCGGTTTGGCATCGGCCTTGGTGTCGGACTTGGAACTTGACGTCGTGTCCGTCGCCGGCGTCGCGGTCTTGGGTTTACCCGCCGGGCGGGAGGTGCCGTGCTTGTGGGTGCCGCGGGTCTTGGGTGGATCGGTGGCGGTGGATTTCTCGGTGCCGGATTTCTGGGTGTTCGATTCCCCGGTGGCGGCGCCCTCCCCGGCGGCCGTGGAATCGGCCGTCGGCTTGTCGTGGGTGGCCGGCTCCGACGTGGACGCGCCACCCTCCGACGCGCTGCTCCGTGTGGAGTCCTTCGTCGATGTCCCGTCGGCGTGGGCGACGCCGCCCGCCATCCACATGGTCGCCAACGCCCACAACACCGCACACAACATCGCGACCGACTGCCGCACCCGTGTGCCGCCATGGTTCATCGACATCAGACCCCCCAACCCGATTGGTGATACCAGCGGTCCTGTGTATACCGAACGTGTCGGCGTCGGCGTGGGGTTTTCGCGGGACCGCTACCGTGGCCACGTGACCGAAAGCTTTACCGAAACCTTTGCGGCAAGGGTGGCCGGCTACGCTGACCGGCCCTGTATCGAATTCGGCGGGCGCTGGTACACCGGCACCGAAGTCACCGCCATGGCCGCCGCGGTCGAGGCCGCGCTGGGCTCCGCCGGCGTACCGGCCGGCGCACCGATCGGGCTGGTGGTGCGCAACCGATGGCCGCATGCCGCCGCGACCATCGGTCTGCTGGCGGCGCGCCGCTGGGTGTCGATGATCTATTCGTTCCAATCCTCAGCCGCCATCGCCGCCGATATCGAGAAACTCCGGTTGCCCGCGGTGCTGGCCGACGACGAGGACTGGACCGCGCCGGTGGCCGCCGCCGCCGCGGCGGCAGGCAGTGCCGGCGTGCGGATCTCGGTGAGCGGCGCGCACCTCGTCGATGGCTTGGCGCGCAGTCACGTCGACACCGCTGCGGGCCGCTGCGGTGTGCACGTCCTCACCAGCGGCACCACCGGGCCGCCCAAACGGCAGGCCATTGCGGCCCGTGTGCTGGAACGCGCGGTGTACAGCGTGACCGGCGGGCAGGCCAGCGCCGACGATCCGCCTGAGCTGGTGTACTGGCCACTGGGTGGGATCGGCGGGGTGTGCCAATTGATCACCGGTGCCTATATCGGCAAGCGCATGGTGCTGCTGGAGAAATTCAGCGTCCAGGAGTGGGTGCGGGTGGTGAAAACCTATCGGCTGCAACGGGCCGGGGTGCAACCCACCGTGGTGCGGATGCTGCTGGACGCCGACCTCGACCCCGCGGATCTGGCCTCGTTGCAGTTCATCGTCAGTGCTTCCGGTCCGCTGGATTCGGAGGTGCGCGACGCGTTCGAGCGGCGCTACCGGATTCCGGTGCTGTTGGCCTACGGTGCAACGGAATTCGCCGGATCGGTATGCGCGTGGACGCCCGAGCTGTATCGGGAGTTCGGCGCCACCAAACGGTTGAGCTCAGGAAAGGCGTTGCCCGACACCGAAGTACGGATCATCGACGCGGATACCGGAGAACAACTGGAGGCGGGGCGCCACGGCCTGCTGGAAGCGCGTATCGCGTCGATCAACCCGGACTGGATCCGCACCACCGATATCGCGTCCATCGACTCCGACGGTTTCATCACCTTGCACGGCCGCGCCGACGGTGCGATTAACCGCGGGGGATTCAAGATCCTGCCCGAGACAGTGCGACGGGTGCTGCTGGACCATCCCGGTGTGCGCGACGCCTGCGTGGTCGGGGTACCCGATACCCGGCTGGGCCAGGTGCCGTTCGCCGCTGTGGAAGTCGTCCCGGGTGCCCCCGCACCGGATCCGGCGGCGCTGCTGGGCCTCGTGCGTGAGACGCTGCCGCACCACAGTGTCCCGGTGCGGGTGGTGGTCGTCGACGCGCTGCCCCGCAATCCGGCGCTCAAGGTCAGTCTGCGCGATGTCGCCGCCCTGTACCGGCCGTGAAAAGACGACTGGCCGGGAACCCTGAGGTTTCCGGCCAGTCGGACGAGTGTGGGATCAGATGCAGGGCCGGAAGAAGACGAACTTCACCGGCAGGCAGGCCGAGAACAGCTTCGGCATCCCGATCTTCGGCAGCCCCACCTTGGGCAGGCCGACCTTGGGCAGCCCGATCTTCGGGGACGGTAGCGCCTGCGCGGCGTCGGCGATGGCGCCCATCGCGCTGACCGGAGCCGATGCCGCGGAGGCAATGTTGCTCGTGGCACCGAGCGTGCCGCCGCCGATTCGACTGAACAGCAAAGCGGTGTAGGCCAGATCGTTCACACCGCCGATGGCGCTGGTCGGCACGTCGATCGCGGAGTTCACCACGCTGAACACGTCCTTGGTGGCCTTCACGCCGGACGGCAGGACGTTGGCCTGCTGTGCCACGTGGTAGGCGTTGTTCCACTGCTCGGGGCTGACCTGCGCGACCTGGCGCGGCTGGGCCTTACCGAATGCCGCCGAGAGTGCGCTGCGGCACTCACCGGTGCCGGAGTCGCGGACCTCGGTCTTCTTGCAGTTCGACGAGACACAGTTGCCGTTGAACTCGGACTGGTCGGCCCCGCACTCGGCGGAGCTCGGTGCAGCGGTGATCACGGAAACGACAGCCAGTGGTGCGAAGGCCGCCGCCACGGCCGCCGCGTAGCGGCGCGTCGAGTTGGTCATGGCCAGTCCTCACCCATTGATGTAGCGAACAATTTCCTTAGAGTGTAGACGAGATAACAATGCGGTGGGCCTACAGTTTCTATGCATGCGCTTCGGACTCTTCATTCCGCAAGGTTGGCGACTCGATCTCGTCGACATCCCCACCGAACAACAGTGGCCGCTGATGAGCGAATTGGCTGCTCATGCCGATGCGAGCTGCTGGGATTCGGTGTGGGTGTATGACCATTTCCACACTGTCCCGGTGCCCACCGACGAGGCCACCCATGAGGCGTGGTCGTTGATGGCCGCACTGGCCGCGACCACCAGCAGGGTCAAGCTCGGCCAGATGTGCACCGCCATGAGCTACCGCAACCCCGCCTACCTGGCAAAAATTGCGTCCACCGTCGATGTGATCTCCAGCGGGCGCACCCAGATGGGTATCGGCGGCGGCTGGTACGAGCATGAGTGGCGGGCCTACGGCTACGGTTTCCCGTCCGCAGGCGAACGGTTGGGCCGCCTCGACGAGGGCGTGCAGATCATGCGGGACGCCTGGCGCGACGGCCGCGTCACCTTCGACGGCCGGTACTACCAGGTGAACGACGCCATCGTGGCACCGAAGCCGCTGCAGGAGGGCGGGCTTCCGCTCTGGATCGCCGGTGGCGGCGAGAAGGTCACGCTGAAGATCGCGGCCAAGTACGCGCGGTACACCAATTTCAGCGCGGCTCCCGAGGAGTTCGCCCGCAAATCCGAGATCCTGGCGGGCCACTGCCGCGATGTCGGCACCGACTACGACGCCATCGTGCGCTCGGCCAATTTGAACGCCGTGGTCGGTCGGTCCGAAGCCGAGGTCAAGGACCGGCTGGCCCGGATCCGGGCCCGTCAGGTGAGCAAGGCCGATGCGACTGCCGTCGACGCGATGCTGGCCAACGTCGCCTCACCCGACTCGGCCACCGGCACCCCCGAACAGGTCATCGAGCGGCTCACGCGGCTGCGCGACCTCGGGTGCGAGTACGCCATCCTCTACTTCCCCGAGGCCGCGTACGACCGGTCCGGTATCGAGTTGTTCGAGCGCGAGATCATCCCGGCCCTCGGCTAAGTGGGCACGGCGCTGACCTGATACTGCGTGATCCGCCAGTCGTCCCCATCGCGAGTGAGTGCCACGCCGAGCATCAGGGCCAGCACGGTGCCGTCGGGGCGGGTGAAATCGGCATGCCCGTAGCCCAGCAGCACCTGCTCGGCGGGCCGGCGGATCGCGTACATCCGGTAGTCCACCGTCAGCCCGTGCGGCTGTCCCTCGTAGTAGGCGAACACGCCGTCGCGGCCCACCGTGTAGGGGTGCAGCCCCTGGAACACGGCATCCTCGGTGAACACCGCAGCCACCCGCCCCGGGTCGTGCGTGTCGATCCCGGCCTTCCACTCGTCGAGCACGGTGCGCACGATGTCCTCGCTAGTGCCCGGCACTTTGGCCTCCGTCGACGTGCAGGATCTCGCCGGTGACGAACTTCGCCTGCTCCAGGTACAGCACCGCGTCCACGACGTCGTCGATCTCACCCAGGTGACCCATCGGGTGCAGGGATGCCAGGAAGTCATGGGTCTCGGGTGCGTGCATCGGGGTGTCGATGATGCCCAACGCCACCGCGTTGGACCGGATGCCGCGCCCGGCATACTCGACGGCCAGTGCCTTGGTGGCCGCGTTCAGCCCGCCCTTGGTGAGTGACGCCATCGCCGAGGGCACCTGGGAGTTGGCGTGGTCGACCAGGCTGGTCGAGATGGTGACGATGTTGCCGCCTCCGTCCCGGGTGAGCATGGTGGCCAGTGCGGCACGGGTGACCTCGAAGAAGCCGCGCAGGTTCACGCCCGTGACGGCGTCGTAGTCGGCATCGGTGTATTCGGTGAACGGCTTGGCGACGAAGATGCCGGCGTTGTTGACGACGGTGTCGACGCGGCCGAACCGCTCCATGGCGGCGTCGACGATCCGTCGGCCGACACCCGGTGCGCCGATGTCACCGGCGACGGTCAGCACCATCGGGTCGTCGCTCTCGGTGATGCTGCGGGAATTCGCGACGACCGCGTAGCCGAGCTTGCGGTAGCCGGCGACCAGTGCCTCTCCGATGCCCTGGGAGGCGCCGGTGATGATCGCTACGCGGGTGGTGGGAGTGTTCATGATCCTGCCTTTCTGAGCGGGTCTGTCACCGAGCTCAACGCGAGGATCGCGCCCACGATGCCGTCTCGGCGGGACGGTAATCCTCCCTGGTGCAAGTGTGTGCCTACTAGGCTTTCTCCGGTGGAGCTGCGCCAATTGCGGTACTTCGTCACCGTGGCCGAGGAGTTGAATTTCGGCCGCGCCGCCGAGCGGCTGCGCATCGCGGGTCCGTCGTTGTCACAGCAGATCAAGGTGCTCGAACGTGAGCTCAAGATCCAGTTGTTCGACCGGGATCGGCGTTCGGTTGCGCTCACCGCGGCAGGGGCCGCGCTGTTGCCCGGTGCGCGGGCACTGATCGAGCAGGCCGACGAATTACGCAGGAGTGCAGCGGGATTGGTGGTCTCCGATCCCGTGCGCATCGGCTATGTCAACTGGTGCCCGGTCGGCTGGGCCGAACGGGCCGCGGGGGTGGTGCAGCTTCGGGTGGACACCTGGGTGATGCCGTCGCACACCCAGGCGGCCCGGGTGGCCGAAGGCAGCCTGGATCTGGCGATCTGCTGGGTGCAGGGCGCCGACCTCGTTGCGCTGTCGCTGGAGGCCAGATTGGTGGGCGTCGATCGGCTCTACGCCCTGTGTCCGGGCAGCGACGAATCGCCGGTATCGGCCAAGGACACCGTCGTGCTGGTCGATACGGACACCGCGAGCTGGTCGTCCTGGAACCGCTACGCCGAGCAGTTCGCCGCCGATACCGGGGCCCGGGTGATGCGCACCGATGACGGCGGAGTCACCGGGCCGACGTTCTTCGAGCATGTGCGCAACCTGGGCAGGCCCGTGCTGAACAATCCCAAAGGGCAGAACGACGTGCAGCCGCGCGATCTGGTGCGCCGGCCGGTGGTGGGACCCACCCCGGTGTGGACGTGGTCACTGGTGTGGCGCCGGGGCGAATCCAATCCGATCGTCCACGCCGTCATCGACGAATTCACACGTGATACAGGCGGTTTGGGAGTGCTCGACGCTGACGCGTGGCTTCCGGCCGATGATCCATACCGCAGCGGTCGCCAGCGCGGCCAGTGACACGATGAACGCCGACGCGAACAGTGCGGGCCGGTAGCCGCCGTCGAGCAGCGGGGCCACCAGCAGCGGCCCCAGGATTTGGCCGACGGAGTAGCCGGCGGTCAGCACGGCCACCGCGCCGCGGACACCGAGCAACCTGCCTTCGGCCATCGCCAGTGTGCTCACCCCGATGAAGGTGCCCCCGAACAGCAGGGCGCCGGTCAGGCTGGCGGCCACGCTGCCCTGACCGGCCAGCGCGATCCCGGCGGCCTGCAGCGCCAGTGCCACGGTGAGCATGACCGGCTGCCCGTGCCGCTTGCCGAGCCGAGCCCACAGGGCGGCCGACGGGATGACAGCCAGACCCACCACCAGCCAGACGCTGCTGCCCAGGGCGCCGGGGGAGTGTTGTGCCACCGCCGCTACCAGGAAGGTGCCGGCGATGATGTAGCCGATGCCCTCCAGGGTGTAGCCGGTGAACAGGAGCAGGAAGCGAGTGCTGCCCGCCCTGCCGGCGGCCAGGAGCGAAGCGACCGGGGAGTCGGCGGAGCCCCGATGCGCCCGCGCCCGCGCGGTGGCGGCCGTCGCGGTCACTGGTTGCGGGTGCACCAGCACGCCGAGCGCACCGAGTATCGCGGCCAGCGCGGCCGCCGACCACCATGCCGTACGCCAGCCCGTGTGCGCGGGTAGTGCGAGCACCAGCACCGCCGACAATGCGATCCCCGCGCCCACCCCGCCGAACCCCCAGCCGGCTTTCTCCGGGAGCCGTTCCATCAGGGTGTTGACCGCGATGACGAACACCACCGCACTGGCGAAGCCGGCCAGGGTACGCAGGGTCAGCCATGCAAAAAGGTTGAGCGTCAACGGCATTGCTGCCATGCTTGCGACGATCGCCACCAGTGCGGCCCGGCACGCCGGCCCGGAACGGGCCAACCGCGGAGACAACATCGTCGCGACGGCCCCACCCAGGTAGCCGAGGTAGTTGGCGGTCGCCAGATGCCCGCCGGAGTGGGCGGTCAGCCCGGTCTGGGCGGTCATCATCGGCAGGATCGGGGTGTAGACGAACCGGCCGACCCCCATGGCCGCCGCCAGGGCCGCGGCGGTGGGCAGTACCGACGTGTGCAGATGTCGTCGCATCGTTTCATCGTCGGCACGGTGCGCACCCCCGGCCAGGATCGGTGTGCTCGCAGCTGGAAGGAGATTCCTCGCAACGGTCAGGTACCGAGCCCGGCGGCGCAGGCGTTGTGCGCGCTATGACTGAGAAAATCACGGCGCTGGTCACCGGCGCCAACCGCGGGCTCGGCAAACGGCTCGCCATCGAATTGGTCGCACGTGGTGCGAAGGTGTACGCCGCGGCGCGGCGGCCCGAGACCGTCGACCTGCCCGGCGTCATCCCGATCCAGCTGGATATCACCGACCCGGCATCGGTACGCCGAGCCGCCCGGATAGCCGCCGATGTCACGGTGCTGGTGAACAACGCCGGGGTGTCCACCCGGGCCAATCTGCTCACCGGGCCGATCGAGGATGTGCGGCTGGAAATGGAGACCCACTACTTCGGCACGCTCAACGTGATCCGTGCATTCGCTCCGATCATCGAAGGCAACGGCGGTGGCGCCATCTTGAATGTGTTGTCGGTGCTGTCCTGGCTGCATCCGCACACCTCGGGTGCCTACGCCTCGGCGAAGGCGGCGGCCTGGGCGCTCACCGACGCGGTACGCGAAGAGCTGGCCCCGCGCGGGGTGAGCGTGTCAGCCCTGCACGTCGGCTATATGGACACCGATATGGTCACCTACATCCCGGCCGATCAGAAGACCGATCCCGCGGTGGTCGCCCGGCTGGCCGTGGACGGATTGCTCGACGGGGCGCCGGAGATCATCGCCGACGACATCTCGCGCAACGCCAAAGCGGCGCTGTCCGATGCGAGGGGCGGCGAAGGCGTCGCACCGTCATCTCGGGCCTGAGTTCGGTCCAACTGCGGCTTCTCGGATTGCGGACGGCCCGGAAGTGGAAGCATCGGGTCTCATGGAGAAGATCTCATTGACGGCCCTTGCCCGCCAAGAACTGGCCTCAGCCCGCGCCGCCGGCAGCGGTCGCAGTGCACACACCGTGTACGGCGGCCACGAGCACGCCCTGCGGCAGACCCTCATCGCGCTGACCGAGGGGCACGGTCTCGATGAGCACGAGAGCCCGGGGGAGGCCACCCTGCACGTGATCGAAGGCCGGGTTCGGCTCAGTAATGCCGAGGCGAGCTGGGAGGGGTCGCCCGGCGATCACCTCGTCATCCCGCGGACCCGGCACCGCCTAGACGCGCTGGCGGACTCGGCGGTGCTGCTGACCGTCGTCAAGCCCGTCGGGCCGCACGTCTGAGAATCAGAACGGACTTGAGTTGGACTGCCACTTCGCCGATTCGGGGCGGGGACCGAAGCGGCGGGCGTAGTCCTCGTGCAGGCGGGCGTTGCGCTCGCGGTTGGCCGAGTCGACCAGGTTGGGGTCGAGGCCGTGCTGAGCGAGGCGGTGTCTGCGCCAGATCTTGTTGAGTACGAACGCCATCACCACGGCCCAGAAATAGATGGGCACCGTCATCTCGAGATGCACGTACAGCGACGCCGGCAGCAGCCACAGGGGGGCCAGGACGAACAGCGGTGGAATCGAGTACCGGATCATGTGCCGCCGGATCGCGCCCGGGCCGGTCAGGTCGTCGGCCACCCATTCCCGCATCGAGTCGGGCAGGCGTCGCCCATAGGCGTACGCGAGGTACTGCAACGTGGTGGGCTGGGACGCGGTCATCGTGGCTCCTACGGTCGGTGCCGGGTAGTACTTAGATAGTACACTAATGATTAGGGCGCTAATCAAGTAGTACACTGTGTCCATGGCCACCATGACCGAAGAAGTCGATCCCCTCGCCCTGGAGCGTCAGGTGTGCTTCGCGCTGGCGGTGACCAACCGGGCCGTGCTCGCGGTCTACCGTCCACTGCTGGAACCGCTCGGCCTCACCCATCCCCAGTACCTGGTGATGCTGGCGCTCTGGGACAACGCCAACGCCGAGGGGGTTCCCTTGTCGGTCAAGCAGATCGCCGCTCTTCTGCAGCTGGAACCGGCCACCATCTCGCCCATGCTCAAACGGCTCGAGGCGCTGGGGCTGGTCACCCGCACCCGCAGCAGTGCCGATGAGCGCACCACCCACGTCGAGCTCACGGCGGACGGTCGTGCATTACGGCGTCGGGCGCTCGACATCCCGCCCGCCGTGGTCGCCCGCCTCGGTGTCGATCTCGCCGAACTGGAGCACCTACACAAGGTGCTCACCCGGATCAACGCGGCAGCGGTGGCCGCGGGCGCGCTGGACGCCTAGATCGCCGGTCCCAACAGGTCGTCGGCGTCCTTGATGATGTAGCCGTAGCCCTGCTCGGCCAGGAAGCGCTGCCGGTGCGCGGCGTACTCGGCATCCAGGCTGTCGCGGGAGACCACCGAGTAGAACACCGCGCCGCCGCCGTCGGCCTTCGGCCGCAGCAACCGGCCCAGTCGTTGCGCCTCCTCCTGTCGGGACCCGAAGGTGCCCGAAACCTGAACGGCCACAGATGCTTCCGGTAGGTCGATGGAGAAGTTCGCCACCTTGCTGACCACCAGTGTCCGTATCTCACCCCGGCGGAACTGGTCGAACAACGCCTCGCGCTCGGCGTTCTTGGTCGAACCCTGGATCACCGGGGCGTTCAGTTCCGCACCGAGCTCGTCGAGCTGGTCCAGGTAGGCGCCGATGACCAGGGTGGGTTCTTTCGGGTGGCGTTCCAGGATCGACTTCACCACGGCGATCTTGGTGTGCGCCGTAGAGCAGAGTTTGTACCGCTCCTCGGGTTCGGCCGTCGCGTAGAGCATCCGCTCGTTGTCGGTCATGGTGACCCGCACCTCGATGCATTCGGCGGGCGCGATCCAGCCCTGGGCCTCGATGTCCTTCCACGGTGCGTCATAGCGTTTCGGGCCGATCAGGCTGAACACATCGCCCTCCCGGCCGTCCTCGCGAATCAGCGTGGCGGTCAGTCCCAGTCGGCGGCGCGACTGCAGGTCCGCGGTCATCCGGAAGACCGGCGCGGGCAGCAGGTGCACCTCGTCGTAGATGATCAGACCCCAGTCACGGCTGTCGAACAGCTCGAGGTGCTTGTACTCGCCCTTGGTGCGGCGGGTGATCACCTGATACGTCGCGATGGTGACCGGCCGGATCTCCTTGCGTTCGCCCGAGTATTCGCCGATCTCGTTCTCGGTCAAGGAGGTTCGTGCGATCAGCTCGCGCTTCCACTGCCGCCCGGCGACGGTGTTGGTGACCAGGATCAACGTCGTCGCCCCGGCCTTGGCCATCGCCGCGGCGCCCACCAGCGTCTTACCGGCACCGCACGGCAGCACCACCACACCGGAGCCGCCGGCCCAGAACGAGTCCGCGGCCATCTCCTGGTAGTCGCGCAGCTCCCAGCCGTCCTGCTCCAGGGTGATGGGATGCGCCTCACCGTCCACGTAACCGGCGAGATCCTCGGCCGGCCAACCGATCTTGAGCAGCATCTGCTTGACCCGCCCGCGTTCGCTGCCGTGCACGACGACGGTGTCGTCGTCGAGGCGTGCGCCCAGCATCGGGGCGATCTTCTTGTGCCGCAGTACCTCTTCGAGCACTGCGCGGTCGAAGCTGACCAGGGTCAGGCCGTGCGCCGGATGCTTGACCAGCTGCAGCCGGCCGTACCGGGCCATGGTGTCGACGATGTCCACCAACAGCGGTTGCGGTACCGCGTACCGGGAGAAGCTCACCAGCGCGTCGACCACCTGCTCGGCGTCATGTCCGGCCGCGCGCGCATTCCACAGCGCGAGCGGGGTGATGCGGTAGGTGTGGATGTGTTCAGGGGCACGTTCGAGCTCGGCGAACGGCGCGATGGCCGCGCGGGCTGCGCCGGCGAGCTCGTGGTCGACTTCGAGCAGCACCGTTTTGTCGGACTGCACGATCAAGGGGCCGTCAGTCATGAGCGGCCTTCATGCGCGGAGATCATCCCGTCCATTATCCAGGGTCTGCCGACACCACGGACGTCACGCGATGGATCGCGAACTCGCGGACCCGTCCGGCGGCCGGATCGAAGGCGGTCAGCTGGCCGCCGCGGATGTTGATCGGCTCGACCACCCGCTGGGTCGCCACCCCGGCCGGGTCGACATAACCCATCACCACCGGCTGCTGGTTGAGCGCGGCCTGCTGCAGCTGCGCGATCAACCCGGCGGGGTCCAGACGCTGCCCTGCGGCGGGCGCGGTGGACACCTTGCGCAGCACGGCGACGATCGCGGCGAGCGTCTGCGCCGCGGGTGCGCTCAGCGGTCGGTACGTCCGGCGCCGGCCCTGCACGGGCACCCTGGCGCCGCGGACGCTGATATCGACGACGGCACCGGAGGAATCCTCGGCCGCCGGGACGAAGCCGGCGGCGCGCAGGGCCGCCAGCACATCGCCGATCTGTGCCTGCGAGACCGCCACCGTCGGCGCCAGCACGCGCAGTTCCAGTGACTCGGTGGCCGGGCTGGCCACCGCCTGGGCGAGCAGCGCGGGGTCCTCACACCGCACGAAGGATGCGGCCATCCCGACCCGAAGCTGCCCGTGCCGGCGGGCCACATCGTCGATCAGGTAGGTCAAACCTTGGGGCACAGGAGTTTTCGAATGCCGTTCGAAGAACGCGTGCAGCTCGCTGGCGGTACGCCCGGAGTCCAGGGCGTGCCGGATGGACGCCTCGCTGATCCGGTAGACCATCGCCGCACCCGCCGATTCGACGGTGGCCACCGCGCCCAGTTGCTCGGCCAGGTCCCGTTGCAGCGGACCGGGCACCACCACCGTGAGATCGGCCTGCAGCAGGAAGTGGTCGAGCGGTGCGGGCAGCGCCTTGTCCATCGCGGCGACGACCTCGTCGTCGGTGCCGCCGGCGAGCAGCACCCGCGCCGGGGTGGCGATGGCACCGCGCCCCACCACGCCCACCGCGTGCGCCTCGCGCAGCAGGTCGGTGACGGGCTCGAGCTGCAGCCGGGCGCCCCAGCGCGGACGGTGCCAGATCATGGCGCCGGCCGCCGAGGCGGCGTCCACCCCGGCGCCCGGCTTCAGCTCGGCCAGGGTGGCCAGGAGCAGCCGTCGATCCAGCGGTGCTGCGGTGGAGTACAACGCATCGGAGAGCGCACCGTAGGGTTTGCCGTCCGGACCGCGGGTGCCCACCAGCCCCGGCCGCGACGGCAGGTCCAGCCAGGTGGCGGCGATCAACTGCCAGCGGGCGGCGGTGGTGGCTTCCAGGAAGCGGTCGGCGGCCACCGTCGGGGCCCAGTACGGGGCGCTGCCGTCCGGCGGAAGTGGATCGGGTACTCCGGAGGCGATCAGGCCCGCCCCGGCCGCGATGTCGAGGATCAGGCCCAGTCGCTGTTCGTCGATACCCGTCAGCTTGGTCAGCCGTTTGACGTCGCGTACCCCGAGACCGCCGGCCCGCAGCTCGGAAATCGGTGTGGCCGAGAGTGTTTCGAGTACCAGGTCGATCTCGCGGAGCAGATCGATCGCCGCGCCGGCGGCCACCGAGTCGGCGTCGGCCTGCTTGGTCTTGTGCACGGTGGGATCCGGGCGGTGCAGCCCGACCGGACCTGGCAGTTCGCCGCGCAGCACCTGCGCGACCAGCCGGGGCAGGATCACCGTGTCGGTGTCGATGCGGTGCAACAGCCCGGCGGCGAGTAGGCGTTGCACCGGCCGGTCGGCGGGCGTACTGGGCGCCGCGTCGCGGGTGCGCCCCACCGGCGAGCCCTCCGACAACCGGACCAGCAGCTCGCGCTGGGGTTCGTCGATACCGGCCAGCAGTGCCGTGATCGTCGCCGGATCCAGATCGGGCTCGGCCTGGCTGGCCTGTCCGGGAAACCACGGCAGACCGGAGGCCACCTCGGGTGTCACGCGCAGGGCGTCCGTGCCCCACACCAGCGCGCGGTCCGTGAGGTCGGTCAGCGCGGCCTGCACCTCGTTGGCGTTGGCCCGGGAGCCGAGGAACTCCACGACCGCCTCGGGTCGGACCGGTCCGGCGTCGGCCTGCAGTGCGAGCATCGCGTCGAGCACCGCCAGATGCAGGAAATCCAGCGCGTCGGTGGCGGCTTTCACCGACTGGCGGGCCTGGGCGCGGGCCGCGAGCGCCGCGATCGTGCCCGGTGGCGGCTGGGTGAGGTCGGGTCGCAACTCCAGCAGACGAATCAGACGGTCGTCGGGAAGGTCGGCCAACCAGACACCCAGGGGCACGGTCGGCATCGATCCCCCGGTCCCTCCGTGTTGGCTCATCGCTGACCAGCGTAAAGCAGCTTCCTGCGGGGCCGAGCGGTGAGACGGCCACCGGTCTCGCTCCGGCGCGCAGTACCTGCCACAATGGCAGTCGTGGCTGACAAGAAGAACCAGTACGTCGACAATGGCTGGCCCGAGGTTGCCGACGGCGAGCACGCCGTCAGTGAGCTCGCCACCGACCGCGTGGGTGCCCTCTCGCCGTTCGGCGATGTGACCTTCCCGCTGCCGGCCGAGGATCTGCCGTTTTTGCACTCGGTCACCGTCATCAACAAGTAGTCAGGTGAGCGGGCTCTCGCACCTCGACGAGTCGGGCGCCGCCCACATGGTCGACGTCACGGCCAAGGATGCGACGAAGCGCACCGCCGTGGCCGTCGGCACGGTGCAGACCCGTGCCGATGTCATCGAGCTCATCGCCGGCGGCGGGCTGCCCAAGGGCGACGCCCTGGCCACGGCCCGGGTCGCCGGCATTCTCGCCGCCAAACGCACCAGTGACCTGATCCCGCTGTGCCACCAGCTGGCCCTCACGGGTGTGGACGTCGACTTCACCATCGGCAGCACCGAGGTGACCATCACCGCCACCGTCCGTACCACCGACCGCACCGGCGTCGAGATGGAAGCGCTGACCGCGGTGAGCGTGGCCGCGCTGACCCTGTACGACATGATCAAGGCCGTCGACCGGGCCGCCCGCATCGACGGGATTCAGGTGGTGCACAAAGAGGGCGGCAAGACGGGTACGTGGACACGATGACGACGGCGACACGATGAGAACGGCCCAGGTCATCGTGGCGTCCACCCGCGCGTCCGCCGGCGTCTATGAGGACCGCAGCGGACCGGTGATCGTGGACTGGCTCACCGCCCGCGGATTCGAGGTCCCGCCGCCCGTGGTGGTCGCCGACGGGGTCGCGGTCAGTCGCGCCCTGTTCGCCGCGGTCGGGGCGCGCGTCGACGTGGTGCTCACCTCCGGGGGCACCGGCATCTCGCCGACCGACCGCACCGCAGATGCCACGGCGAACATCGTCGACTACCAGATCCCCGGCCTGGCCGATGCCATCCGCCGTTCCGGACTGCCGCACGTGCCGACCTCGGTGCTCTCGCGGGGTGTGTGCGGCGTGCGCGACGGGGTCCTGATCGTCAACCTGCCAGGTTCCACCGGTGGTGTGAAAGACGGGCTGGGCGTGCTGGACGGGGTCCTGGAGCACGCGCTGGACCAACTGCGCGGTGGTGACCATGCCCGCTGAGATCGTCCGCGTCGCGCTCACCGAGGACCTGATCTCACTGCCCGAACACGAGGCGCTGGTCGCCCATGAGGCGGCCGGGGCGGTGGTCGGCTTCTCCGGTGTGGTGCGCGATCACGACGGCGGTCGCTCGGTCACCCGGCTGGAGTATTCCGCGCACCCGTCGGCCCTGCAGACGCTGACCGAGGTGGTCGAAGAGGTGGCCGGCGAGGCCCAGGGGGTGCGGGCGGTCGCGGTGAGCCATCGCATCGGTGTGCTGCACATCGGCGATGCTGCGTTGACCGTCGCCGTCGCCGCCGACCATCGGGGCGCCGCGTTCCAGACGTGTGCGCTGCTGGTGGAGCGCGTGAAGGCCCGGCTGCCGGTGTGGAAGCACCAGTTCTTCGGCGACGGGACCGACGAGTGGGTCAACTCGGCCTGAGCCCGGAACGACGAATGGCTGTATTCCTCAGCGGAATACAGCCATTGTCGTGAAAGCGTCGTCAGGGCGTCGGCAGGACCGCGGGCGCCGGATCGGCCGGGGCGGGTGCCGCCGGCGCCGGGGCGTTCGGCGGGGCCGGGATCTCGTCCGGGATCGGGCTGTTCATCGACCGCTGTGTGGTGATCGCGATCAGTGCGTCCTTACCGGTGATGTCCTGGTTCTGCACGGCGTGCCACAGCTGCCGCAGGTAGCTGACATTCGGGCTCTCGTTGCCGTCGGCATTGGGATCCATGGTCGATCCCGGCGGCAGGTTGTCCGGGCTGATCAGGTGCGGCACACCCTCGGCCGGCACCGGAAGCTGGCCCGAGATCGCCTGGTTGGCGACGTCGTAGGCCGGCTGCGGGACATTGACGGCACCGAGCGGGGCCAGCGGATCGGGCGCGGCGACCGGAGCGGGCGCCGGGGCGGGGGCCGGTGCCGGCAGGACCGGGTCGAGCGGCATCGGGGCGCCGTGCAGTGCCCACACCTGAGGCTGATCGGCAGGTGCCGGTGCGGCATCCCAGCTGGCGGCCTGGATCGCCGGCTGCGCGGCAGGATCGACCGGTGCCGGGGCGGGAACCACATTGTCGACGTTGACGATGTCGGCCGGGGCCGGGGCCGGCGGCGCCGGCGCGTCCAGCGGTGCGGCGTCGACGGGTGCAGGTGCAGGTGCATCGAGCGGTGCGGGCGGCAGATCGGCCGGCGCGGGGCTCACTGCATCGACGGGGACGGCGGGGATGACGTCGGGGGCTGGCGGCAGCGGTTCGGGCGCGGGCGGCGGAGGCGGAGCCTCGGGCAGCGGCGCGGAGAGCGCATCGAAGGGGGCCGACTCAGGCGCGGGCGGCGGCGGCAGCTCACCGTTGACGAGCGGGTTGTCCAGTGCCTGCGGGGGAGCGGGCTCAGCGAGCACGTTGCGCGGCGTCGAGGCGGACAGGCCGCGCCCGCAGACGGGCCAGGCACCCTTGCCCTGGGTGGCGAGCACGCGCTCGGCGACCGCGATCTGCTCGTCCTTGGTGGCCATATGGGCGGCCGGGGCGTACTCACCGCCGCCGTGGCCGGCCCAGGTGCCCGGCGAGAACTGCAGGCCGCCCTGGTAGCCGTTGCCGGTGTTGATGGCCCAGTTGCCGCCGGATTCGCAGCGGGCGACCTGGTCCCATTCACCGTCTGTGGCGGCACCGGCATGGCCGGCAAGGGCGAGGCTCCCGCCACCGAGAACAGCGCCGGTGACGGCGATCTTGGCAACGCTGACTGAGGTTGACGTGGGCTTACGGTGCCGTCCACTCATACGTAAAGACAGTCCTCTCGTGAACGCCTGCGAGGTCAGCTGTCGGGTTCGGACTGGAGAGGTTGTCCGGCCTGCGTCGTTTCCGACGCCGGCTTCACCCCAAGGGCTCGTGAGCCCTGGTCTGCTTTCGGCGGACCGGTGGGTCCCCCGCCTCCATCCAAGGTTTGGTTCGTTGGTGGCAGTGCCCGGTGGATGGAGCTCGGCGTAGTGGGCACAGCGGGCCACTCGATATAGGTCAAATGGCTTGGGACAAGACGGTATCGGTTCGCCGGGCATGCGTCACTTCGATGCGTTTTCGGCGTTTTCACAGGCAGCAAATCTTATGAGGACTTTAAAGGCGCAGGCCGCTCGGGCGTTTTCGCAGGTGTTTTCGGCGCAGAACCTCGGGTTGGCCTCGTTGTGACCGTTTCGTTATGTGATGCAAATCACGACTATCCGCCCGCGAACGGGGGTAACACATCGACGGTTTGGTTTGTTCGGAGCGGCCGTTCGAGATCGCGCACGGCGACCTCGTCGCACAGGAAAGAGCAGCGTGCCAGCACTTTGGCCAACTCTGGACTCCTGGACGAGAGTTGCTGTACGAGAGCTGCGAGCGTCAATTCTTTTTGCAGCTGCAACGTTTCGGTCTCGATTCCGGCAGCGGCCCGTGCGGCGGCGAAATATCGCACGGTGACCGTCATCGGTGAGCCGTCAGCGGACGGTGTCACGGCTAGCCGCCGATCGCGCTCATCGGCCGCGACGGCTGGACGAAACCGGGGTCGTTGATGCCGTGCCCGGCCGCCTTGACCCACATCGCCTGCCGCCACGCGGTCTCGATCTCCTCGTCATCGGCACCCCCGCGGAGCAGTCCGCGCAGATCGGTCTCGGCGGTCGAGAACAGGCAGTTGCGGATCTGACCGTCGGCGGTCAGCCGGGTCCGGTCGCAGGCCCCGCAGAAAGCCTCCGAGACCGACGCGATGATCCCGACGGTGGCCGCACTGCCGTCGACGCGCCACAGAGCGGCCGGCGCCGAACCCCGCGGGGCCGGATCCGGCCGGAGGTCGAAGTACCGGCGCAACGTGTCCAGTACCGCGTCGGCGCCGATCGCCCGGTCCCGGCTCCACTCATGGCCCGCGTCCAGCGGCATCTGCTCGATGATCCGCAGCTGATACTCGTGCTCCAGGCAGAAGCGCAGCAGCGGCACCACATCGTCGAGACCGGTCCGCGGGTCCAGCACGGCATTGACCTTGACCGGGGCCAGCCCGGCTGCCGCGGCCCCGGCCAGCCCGGCCAGCACGTCATCGAGGCGGTCGCGGCGGGTGATCTGGGCGAAGTGCGTCGCGTCGACGGTGTCCAAGGAGACGTTGACCCGGTCCAGGCCGGCCCGCTTCAGCCCGGCGGCCCGGGCGGCCAGTCCGATCCCATTCGTCGTCATCGCGATCTGGGGGCGGGGCCGCAGGGCCGCAGCCGCGGCGATGACCTCTTCCAGATTTCGTGAGACCAGCGGCTCGCCTCCGGTGAACCGGACGTTGGTGATGCCCAGCCGGGTGATGCCGATCCGCAGCAGACGGCTCAGTTCGGCGGCGCTGAGCAGCTGACTGCCCGGCAGCCAGTCCAGCCCCTCGGCCGGCATGCAGTAGGTGCAGCGCAGATTGCAGCGGTCGGTCAGCGATACGCGCAGGTCGGTGGCGATGCGGCCGAAGGTGTCGATCAATGGGCCCGCGGTGGGCGCCGGGCGGCTGATGCGGAGGGCGGGCACGCCGAGATCGGTCAGCGTCATCCGGTCACCCGTCGTGGTTCGTCGACCGGCACGATCTCCTTGCCCAGTGGCATCAGCGACACGGGGATCATCTTGAGATTGGCCAGCGCCAGCGGAATGCCGATGATGGTGATGGCCATGGCGACGGCGCTCACCAGATGCCCGATGGCCAACCAGATTCCGGCCACGATGATCCAGATGATGTTGCCGATCAGGGCGCCGGGGCGCACGCCAGGTTTGTCGACGACGGTGTACCCGAACGGCCACAGCGCGTACAGGGCGATACGCAGCGACGCGAACCCGAACGGGATCGTGATGATGAGGACGAAACAGATGATGGCGGCCAGCAGGTAGCCCAGGGCCAGCCACAACCCACCGAAGATCAACCAGACGATATTCAGGATCAGGCGCATGTCTCCTCCAGCGGTCACATCAGACTACCCATGAGCGCGGCGACCCGGGAATTGGATAAGATCCTCCTACATTGCGTCCTGCGCAGGCGGGACGCATTACTTATGTGATCTAGAGACGAGCGGGTGAACAGCGGTGCCGACGGGCAAGGTTAAGTGGTACGACGCCGAGAAGGGCTTCGGCTTCCTGTCCCAGGAGGACGGCGAGGACGTCTATGTCCGGTCTTCGGCGCTGCCCGCGGGTGTCGAGGGTCTCAAGGCCGGGCAGAAGGTCGAGTTCGGGCTTGCTGCCGGTCGCCGAGGCCCGCAGGCGCTGCAGGTCAAGCTGATCGACCCGCCGCCGAGCCTGGCCAAGACGCGCCGCGAGGCTGTCACCGTCGAGCACAAGCACACCCCCGACGAGCTGCACGGCATGGTCGGTGACCTCATCACCCTGCTGGAGAGCACCATCCAGCCCGAGCTGCGCAAGGGTAAGTACCCCGACCGTAAGGTCGCCCGCCGGGTGTCCGAGGTCGTCAAGGCCGTCGCCCGCGAACTCGACGCGTAGTTCTTCTCCGCGAACGTCGAGTTTTCGTCGCTCCTAACGGGTTTCTTCGACGACAAGTCCACGTTCGCGTAGCGCTGCGCTCACACGTTGCACGATCACGTGAGGTCGGTCGCGCAGCATCTCCCCGCTGACGCGCACCACGCTCCAACCCAGTGCGGTCAGCTCGGCCATGCGATCGACATCGCGCGGCGCCAACGCGTCGCTGTGCAGCACTATCCCGTTGGCCTTGTCGCGCGACGGCCTGTTCAGCTCGGCGGGCAGGTGTCCGTCGATCCAGCGGGAGCCGAGCAGCGCGGCCGCCGAGAGCCCGGCCACGACGCCACGCCGGCCCGACCACAGCCATGCCGCCACCGCCTTGTCCTTGGCATCGAGTGCGACCTCGCGTGGCACATAGACATTGCGGTGGACGGCGACGTAGGCGGTCCGCAGGCGGTGATCGGTCACCAGGCCGGCGGCGCGCGCCTCCGAGCCGACGAAGGGCCACTCCAGAACGTCCCCACTTGTTGGACCCTCCGGGGCTCCACGCGGTTCCGTGCATCGACAAATTTGTGGATGGCCGACGTGTTTTCGACGCTCGACGGGGAACACTGGGGCCATGGCCTATGTCAGCCCGCAGGGGGAGTTCAACCGCGACACCAACTACATCACCACCCGCATCACCGCGGACGGCCGCGACGGTTTCCCGGTGGAGCCGGGACGCTACCGGCTGATCGTGGCGCGGGCGTGCCCGTGGGCCAACCGCGCCATCATCGTGCGGCGCCTGTTGGGGCTGGAGGACGCCTTGTCCATCGGCTACTGCGGGCCCACCCACGATGCGCGCAGCTGGACCTTCGATCTGGATCCCGGCGGAGTCGACCCGGTCCTGCAGATCCCACGCCTGCAGGACGCGTACTTCAAGCGTGACCCGAACTACCCCAAGGGCATCACGGTGCCGGCGATCGTGGACGTGCCGACCGGCGCCGTCGTGACCAACGATTTCGCCCAGATCACGCTGGACTTCTCCACCGAATGGACCGCCTACCACCGCGCCGGGGCGCCGCAGCTGTATCCGGAACCGTTGCGTGACGAGATCGACGACGTCGCGAGGCGCATCTATACCGAGATCAACAACGGCGTGTACCGGTGTGGCTTCGCCGGCTCCCAGCAGGCGTACGACGCCGCCTATGACCGGCTGTTCACCGCATTGGACTGGGTATCCGAAAGGTTAAGCGCACAAAGGTATCTGGTGGGTGACACGCTGACCGAGGCGGACGTCCGGTTGTTCACCACGCTGGCCCGCTTCGATCCCGTCTACCACGGGCATTTCAAGTGCAACAGGTCCAAGCTGACCGAGATGCCCGTGCTGTGGGCGTACGCCCGCGACCTGTTCCAGACGCCCGGTTTCGGCGACACCATCGACTTCGATCAGATCAAGAAGCACTACTACGTCGTGCACAAGGACATCAACCCCACCCAGATCGTGCCGAAGGGGCCCGACCTCTCCGGCTGGAACACGCCGCACGGTCGGGAAGTCCTGGGCGGCAGACCTTTTGGCGATGGGACCCCGCCGGTCTAGTTCCAGACGGTGCGCACCGACCATTCGGCGTGCGGCAGCGGGAACTCATTGCCCGCCTCATCGCGCACCAGGGTGGGCACCTGGACCGCGATCCCGGTGAGCTTGCCGAATCGCGCGTCGACGGTGGGGATGGTGACCGCCAAAGTGGTGCCCGGCCGGAACTCCGAGACGACCGGCGACGGCGCGTCCTCGTAGGCGCGGATCAGCCACCACGGCGCCCGCGCGATCGCCGACGGCACCGACAGCTGCAGCGGGTTGCGCGAATTCACCGCCAAACTACCTGTGGTCTGCGGAATTTCGCAGTTGTCCAGATCGAGCACCTGGCAATACCGGTAGGGGCCGACGCGCACCGACTCGCCGTGCGAATAGGCGCTGATCTCCGGAAGCCCGGTGCCGTCGTGCCGGCTCAGCTGCCACACCAGCAGTCCGGTGCCCGCCGACGCCAACAGCGCCACCGCCAGCAGGGCAGCGAGTACGCGCTTCATCGGCGTCCCGACGAAGCGGCCACCGGGCCGCCTTCGGTTGCGGCGAGCACCGGGCGATTGCCGCCGAAGCCGGGTATCAGGGATCCGCCGTTGTAGCTCACCAGTGTCTGGGCCAAACCGATAATCAGCACGGCGGTGATCGTAGTGAACCCGATCCACAGCTGCGGATAGATGAGCACCCCGGTCGCCCCGCCGAGCACCCAGGCCAGCTGCAACAGCGACTCCGAGCGGCCGAACGCCGATGCCCGCGACTTCTCGGGCAGGTCGTCCTGAAGGGACGCGTCCAGCGATGCCTTCGCGATCGCGCTGGCGCCCGAGGTCACCAGGGTGGCCAGGGCGGCCACCAGCAGATTCCCGAACACGGCGGCGGCCAGGGCCATCACGGTGACCGCGATGGCGGCCCGGGTCACCAGAAGCGAGGGCCTGCCGAGTTTGAGCCGGGCCGCGGTGAAGTTCCCGACGAAGTTACCGATTCCGGCCGCCGCGCCGATCAGCCCGAGGATGCGCAGTTGCTCCCAGCCACCGTCGCCGTGCGATTTCGCCACGAACGCCGGGTAGAGGAACAGGAATCCGACCATCGCCTTGATGGTGCAGTTGCCCCACAGCGAGGTGATGATGTTGCGGCCCAAGGGTTGCCGTTGTGTGGCCGGCCGGCGCAACGCCTCGGTGCCGCCGCCGTGGTAGCTCAGGGTGGTCGGTACCTCACCGGCGGTTACCTCGACCCATTTGGGAATCCGCATGGACAGCACCGCGCCGGCCACGGTGACCGTCACCAGCACGTACAGCGCGCCGGGCAGTTCGGCCATGTTGAGCAGGTATTCGGCGCCGGCGGCGATCGCCCCGCCCGCCATCGTCCCGCCCAGCAGGCTGAACATGGTGAGCCGGGAGTTCACCCGCACCAGATCGATCGTCGGTGGCAGCACCCGCGGGGTCACCGCACTGCGCAGCACCGAGAAACTCTTGGACAGCACCATCATTCCCAGCGCGCACGGGTACAGCACCCAGGAGGGATAGCTGCCGGTGGCGCCGTCGTAATTGGCTATCAACACCACCGCGAGCACGGTGCGCAGCGCGAACGACATGGCCAGTGCCACCCGGCGACCGTGCTGCAGGCGGTCCAGCGCAGGACCGATCAGCGGGGCGATCACCGCGAACGGGGCGATGGTGATGAGCAGATACAGCGCCACCTTGCCCTTGCTCTCGCCGGAGGCCGCCGCGAAGAACAGCGTGTTGGCCAGTGCCACCGCCATCGCGGCGTCCACTGCCGAGCTGGCCACCACCGGCCACGTCAGTGCCGTCAGCCCGGACTTGTCGGCGCCGTCGGCGGTGGCGGCCCGGTGCACCAGGTCGTACATCTTGTTGCCCATTTCCCGGCTGCGCTGGGCGGCGGCGCGGGTGACGGTCACCTTCTCGCCTGCCGCCGCGCCGACGCCCGAACGGGTCCGGGGCTGCGGATCGGTGTGGCGCCGGGGCGTGTCCTCGTCCAGCGGCGGCAGCCACCTGTTGGCGCTCGGCCCGGACGGCGGGTGCTGCCGCCGGCCGTTGGAACCTGCGCCACCGTCGCTCGGATAGTTCGCCATGCCGGGGTGCTCACCGTCCGACGGCGGCCGCGGTGGGTGGTATCGGGGGTCCCGGGAAGGCACGACTTCGATTGTCCCTTACCGCGACGGCTGCCGTGGGAAGGCGACCGGTGTGGCTCTGGTGGGCATGGTCAGGCAATAATTGCGATCGATGGACACAGGAACGGACACGGTCGCCGAAGTCACCGAACAGGTCGAGCCACAGGCGGAACGGTCACCTGCGCTCGAAGCCTTGCTGCTCGGTGCGGTCGACGCCGCGCGCGCGGCGATCGAGGAGTTCAGCGGCGCCGACGCCGTGGGCGAGTATCTGGGCTCGGCATTCGAGGACCCGGCCGCCGCGACGCACCGCTTCCTCGCCGTGCTGACCGGCTACCAGGGCTGGCAGTGGGCGGTCGTGGTGGCCGGGTATCCCGGCGCCGACCACGTCACCATCAGCGAAGTGGTGCTGGTGCCCGGTCCCACCGCGCTGCTGGCGCCCCAGTGGGTGCCGTGGGAGGAGCGCGTCCGCCCGGGCGACCTGAGTCCCGGTGACCTGCTGGCCCCACCTGCCGACGACCCGCGACTGGTGCCCGGCTATCTGTCCAGCGGTGACGAGGAGCTCGACGAACTGGCCGGTGAGGTCGGCCTGGGCCGCCGTCAGGTGCTCAGCCTGGAGGGCAGGCTCGACGCGGCGCAGCGCTGGCACGACGGCGAGTTCGGCCCCGACTCGGCGATGGCCCGCGCCACCCGGCGGGTGTGCCGTGAATGCGGGTTCTATCTGCCGCTGGCCGGTTCGCTGGGCACCGTGTTCGGTGTCTGTGGAAACGAGATGTCCGCCGACGGCCGGGTGGTCGACGGCGAGTACGGCTGCGGCGCGCACTCGGACACCCCGGTTCCCGCCGGCACTGGCTCGCCGCTGTTCGATCCGTACGACGACGGCGTGCTGGACGTCGCCGAACGTCCCGCGGACGGGTCCTAACGCTCCGCGGCGGTCTTGATCCGCCGCAGCGATTCGTTCATCCCGGCGACGAGTTCCTGCTCGAAGCTGGGCACCCCGCCCATCATCTTGTCGACCAGCAGGGTGGGGACCGTCTTGAAGCCCTCGGGTGCCCGGCGGGTCTCCACCACCCGGGTGCCGCCCTCGATCGGTTCGAGCTCATAGCTCCACACCATGGCGTTGAAGTCGACCCGGAAGGCCAGCTTGCGCTGCGGGACGATCTCGGTGACGGTGCACGTCGTCGGCCAGAACGTCTTGTTGCGGCGGTTGAGGTTGATCGCCTTGGCGCCGACGCGCGTGCGTCCGAGCACCAACATCGCGCGGCACTGCGGGCTCCACTGCGGCATCCGGCGCAGATCCGAGATCAGCGCCCACACCTGCGGCACCGGGGCGTGGATGTCGATCTGAGCCTGCAGTAGCGGGGATCCCTGTCTGGACGGCACTGTGCTCCTTCGATTCAGTTGACGAGGCCGCGCTGTGCGCCGCGGTCGCCGCGACGGGCGGAGCGCAGCTGCCACAGGAAGATCGAGGTACCGAGCACTCCGACGCCGAGCCCGGCGAGGGTGATCGGCCGCCAGGTGTGCAGGGCGGGCACGGTGAAGGCCAGCAGCACGGCGATCAGCCAGCCGGCCGCGATCGCGACGATGACCGGCACCGGTTCGAGGAGTCTGGCCGGCAGCGCGGGCGGTTCGATCGGGTCGGCCGTGTTTTCTGCCATCGCCTCACAACCTAGCCTCCCGACGTAGCCTCCCGACCTCCCGGATGGCCTCTGGGTATTGTCTTGCCCTGTGACGGACGTCGACTCAAGGTTGTCGAGCGATCTGTCGCTGGCCGTGATCAGGTTGGCCCGGCAGTTGCGGTTCCGCCGGCCGGACTCACCGGTGTCGCTGTCGCAGCTCTCGGCGCTGGCCACGGTGGCCAAGGAAGGGCCGATGACCCCCGGCGCTCTGGCCATCCGCGAGCGTGTCCGCCCGCCGTCGATGACCCGGGTGATCGCGTCGCTGGTCGATCTCGGCTTCGTGGACCGCACCGCGCATCCCGCCGACCGCCGGCAGGTCCTGGTGTCCGTCTCGCGGGCCGGCACCGACCTGATCGAGGCCGAGCGCAAGGCCAGCCGGGAATGGCTGCAACAGCGGCTGGATGCGCTGACCCCCGAACAGCGCCAGACGCTCCTGGAGGCCGCCGACCTGATGCTGGCCATCGTCGACGAAGGTTCGGCGACCTGACCGACATCATCGACATCGTGGATCCGGCCGATCCGCGGCTGGACGATTTTCGCGATCTCAACAGTGTCGACCGCAGGCCGGATCTGCCCAGCGGCAAGGGACTGGTGATCGCCGAGGGCGTGCTGGTGGTGCAGCGCATGCTCGCCTCCCGGTTCACCCCGCGGGCACTGCTGGGCACTGATCGCAGGCTGCGGGAACTGGCGGCCGATCTGACGGACGTGGACGTGCCCTATTACCGGGCCGACGCCGAGGTGATGGCCCAGGCGATCGGCTTCCATCTCAACCGTGGTGTGCTCGCGGCGGCCCCGCGCCCGCCCGAACTGTCGGTGGCCGAGGTGCTCGACGGTGCCCGCACCATCGCGGTGTTGGAAGGCGTGAACGACCACGAGAACCTGGGCTCGATCTTCCGCAACGCGGCGGGCCTGGACGTGGATGCGGTGCTGTTCGGCACCGGCTGTGCCGATCCGCTCTACCGGCGCGCGGTGCGCGTGTCGATGGGGCACGCGTTGCTGGTGCCCTACGCCTGGGCGCCGTCCTGGCCTCGCGAGCTGGACACCTTGCGGGACAACGGTTTCCGGGTGCTGGCCATGACCCCGAATCCGGCCGCCGACACGCTGGCCGCGGCCATGAGCGGCCTGGTGGGCGACAAGGTCGCGATCCTGGTCGGTGCCGAAGGGCCGGGCTTGGCCGAGCACACGATGCGGGCCGCCGACGTCCGGGTGCGCATCCCGATGGCGCGCGGCACCGATTCGCTCAACGTCGCCACGGCTGCCGCGTTGGCCTTCTACGAGCGGGCTAGGCTGGCGTGATGTCGGGTGACACGACGCGATCGCATGCGCGCGGAGCGGGCGTGCCCTGGGGCACCGGTCTGACCGTCGCCGGGTTCGTCGCCGCCCTGACCGCCGCGGCCATCATCGTGCTGAGCGTGGGGTTGACGCGGGTGCACCCACTGCTCACCGTCGGGTTGAACCTGGTGGCGGTGGGTGGCCTGGCTCCCACGGTGTGGGGCTGGCGTTCCCGCCCGGTATGGCGCTGGT
Source organism: Mycolicibacterium sp. Y3 (assembly GCF_051188035.1). Taxonomy (NCBI): domain Bacteria; kingdom Bacillati; phylum Actinomycetota; class Actinomycetes; order Mycobacteriales; family Mycobacteriaceae; genus Mycobacterium; species Mycolicibacterium sp. Y3. The sequence continues at coordinate 1,309,330 of NZ_JAVQLT010000001.1, forward strand.
TCGTGCTGGGTTCAGCGGTGGGCGTGGCCGCCGGCTGGGTGACCCTGCTCGCGCTGCTCGCCAGCCGCTGAGCGCGAACGCTCCTTCGCTCTGACCGGAGGGAACCGGCTCAGCGCTGCGTGCCGGAGCGCACGCCGAGCAGCACGTCCTCCCACGCCGGGACCGTGGCGCGGGCTTTGCGGTTACGTGCGGGCTTGGCTGCGGGCGCCGCGGGTGCAGGTTCGGGTGTCGGCTCCGCCATCGTCGCGGGCGCGGGTGCCGCCACCGGCTCCGGAGCAGTCACCGGCGCGGGAGCAGGCACCGCTTCGAATTCCAGCTGAGCCACCGGCGCGACCGTGCGCAGCTGGCGGGTGAAGTTCGGCTCGATCAGCTCGGCGGCCCGCTCGTCGAAGGCCGTCACGGTGCCGCCGTGCGAGCCCGGGGTGAACCGGAAGTGCGCGGTGTTGTCCGACAGGCCGGCCGTCCAGGCCAGCTGCACGGTCCAGCGACCGTCCTCGTTGCGCCAGGCATCCCAGGTGGTGGCATCGGGATCCAGGCCGCGCGAGATCAGGGCGGAGGTGACCGTCTCCAGCAGGGTCAACACCGCCGGACCGTCGGCCAGGATCGGATGCGCCGCGGTGGCCAGCTCCGCCGCGCGGGCCCGCTCCAAGAGCACGGGGTGAGCGAACCGCTGCACGCGCTCGATATCGGCGCCGGTGATGGCCGCGACCTGCTCGACGGAGGCGCCCGCACGGATGCGGGACTGAATCTCCTTGGGACGCAACGTCGTCGACACCTCGACCTCGATCTGAGTTTGGTTGGAGGTGGCCTTGTCCCCACGGACGGCGGCGCGCAACCGGTTGTCGACCTTGATGACGAACTTGTCGCTCGCGTCGGCGCCCTCGCAGATCAGCCTCTTGCCGTCCACGTCGAGCCCGACGACCTTGAGTTCACGCATACTGACCTCCTCCCGCGCACCCTACAGCGTTATCTGTCCGTTACCGCGCGGACACGCAGGCCGGTCAGAGCTTTTCGACAACCCAGTCCACGCACGCGGTCAGGGCGCTGATGTCGTCGGGCTCCACGGCGGGGAACATCGCCACCCGCAGCTGGTTGCGGCCCAGTTTGCGGTAAGGCTCGGTGTCGACGATGCCGTTGGCACGCAGCACCTTGGCCACGGCCGCGGCATCGACCGAATCCGAGAAATCGATGGTGCCGACCACCTGCGACCGCAGCGCCGGGTCGGCCACGAACGGCGTGGCGAACGCCGACGATTCGGCCCACGAATACAGCCGCTGCGACGAATCGGCGGTGCGCTTGACCGCCCAATCCAGCCCACCGTTACCCAACAGCCAGTCGATCTGCTCGGCGAGCAGGATCAGCGTGCCGATGGCCGGGGTGTTGTAGGTCTGGTTCTTGAGGCTGTTCTCCACCGCGATGGGCAGGGACAGGAAATCGGGCACCCAGCGGTCGGTCGCCGCGATGGCCTCGATGCGCGCCAGCGCGGCGGGCGAGAGCACCGCGATCCACAGCCCACCGTCACCGGCGAAGTTCTTCTGCGGGGCGAAGTAGTAGGCGTCGGTGTCGGCGATGTCGACGGGCAGCCCGCCGGCCGCCGAGGTGGCGTCGATGACCACCAGCGCATCGCCGGCGGGACGCTGCACCGGCACCGCGACGCCGGTCGAGGTTTCGTTGTGCGCCCAGGCGACGACGTCGACCGACGGGTCCGACGTCGGCTCCGGGGCGGTGCCCGCCTCGGTCTTGATGATGATGGGATCGCCGACGAACGGATTCTTGGCCACGCACGAGGCGAACTTCGAGCTGAACTCGCCGTAGGTCAGGTGCAGCGACTTCTTGTCGACCAGGCCGAAGGCCGCGGCATCCCAGAATGCGGTGGATCCGCCGTTACCGAGGATGACCTCGTACCCGTCGGGCAGCGCGAACAGCTGGTGCAGACCGTCCCGAACCCGTCCCACCAGGTTCTTGACCGGGGCCTGCCGGTGCGAGGTGCCGAACAGGTCACCGGCGGCGGCCAGCGCGGCCAATTGTTCGGGGCGCACCTTGGACGGTCCGCACCCGAAGCGTCCGTCTTTCGGCTTGATATCGGCGGGGATCGTCAGTTCGGCCATGGCGTTCAGATTATCGGCCTGCGCCAGCCATTAAGACGCCGGTGCGGTTCAGGGCGCCTGGGGCACCACGTAGGTGGGTTGGAACGGGTTCTGCCCGTTCTCGATGGCGATGGCCCTCAGGTAGGCGTCCACGTCCGGGTAGCCGGCGATCTCGGCCTGCTTCTGAAGTGCACGCTGACGGGCCAGTTCGGTCTGGGCCTGTGCGGCCGCCTTGTCCGCCTCGGCTTTGGCCTTGGCCGCGTTGGCGTCCGCCACCCCCTTGGCCTCAGCGGCCCGGGCGTCGGCGATGGCCTTCTGCTCGGCGATGATCGCGTCCTTGAGCCCCGACTCCACCGGATCCGGTTTCATGACGGTCACCTGGAAGTTGGTGAAGAACTCCCGCCCGTCGGTGCGGGCCCGCGACGCGCCGGGCAGGGCGTCGCGCAGCGCGTTCTGGAATTCGATCCGGACCTTCTCGTCATTCCAGATCTCCCGCCAGGTGTACTTCTGGGCGACACTGATGAGCACCTGTTCGGCGGGCTGGCCGATGACGTAGCGCAGCAGGTTCACCCAACCGGGGGTGACCAGGCCGTCGTTGTCCAGCCAGCCCTGGTATTTGGTGCCGAAGTCGCGGTGGAAGTCCATCAGCATGCTGCAGTCGGTGGTCAGATCGAAGGTGATCACGACGGGAACGCGAAGTTCGGCGGGGGCGGTCGCGTTGGACACCACGATCGTGGCCTCCGCCTCGGAATCGGGCCCGCCGGTCGCATCCCAGCTGATCTGTCGGGACGGATAGCGATACGCCTTGAAACCACCGGGTGGATTGAACTCCGAGGTCTCCGGATTGATGCAACCCTCCACCTTGGGATCGGTGGGGATCAAGACGTAGTCGTCCACCTTGACCGCCGTCTGCCCCGGCCCTACCTGGGTGGCGCAACTCGACAGCACCGCGCCCGAGATCAGGACGCCGACGACGAGCACGGCCCCGATCACCACACCTTTGACGTTGCGATTGACGGCCATCTGCATCCTTCGTCGGTGCTGTGAGTCAGCTGGGAGTGTAGCGAGGTGAGGAGACTTTGCGCGCTTCTGACGCTGGGTGCGCGGCGGCGGCATGGACGGAGGAACGCGCGTGTCCGCCGTCGTCCGTCGGATGACCCCGGTTTCGGTATCGGTGTGGTGTCGCTTTCCGGGGTTGCGCAGCAAGGTTTGTGCGGTCGGCGCAGGTGGTAATTCCGAGGTGACGCAGTCACACGAATGCGTGGTCAGACCGTCGGGTGCGGCGTGATCCCGCACGCCGCGGGGCGGGGCTCGGGCGGCGTGTAGCAAACATATCGTGTGGCAGCGTTTAGAGTTCCAACAGGACCTTCTCCTGATGAGCTGTGAATATCAGCAAATGGAGAGCCGGGAGTGTGGACTTTTACTCGATACCTGCGGTACCGTCTAGACAAGAGGCCGTTCGATGTAAACCTCACGGAGGGATTCAAGTGGCTAGGACCAAGATGATCCGGCGCTGGCGCAAGAACATGGACGTCAGCGAGGACACGCAATACGTCGAGATGCTCACCACGCTGTCCGAGGGTTCGGTGCGGCGCAATTTCAATCCGTACAAAGACATCGAGTGGGATTCGCCGGAGTTTGCCGTGATCCCCAACGACCCGCGGTGGGTGCTTCCTGCCACTGATCCCATCGGCCAGCATCCCTGGTACCAGGCCCAGCCTCTGGAGCGGCAGATCGAGATCGGCATGTGGCGCCAGGCCAATGTCGCCAAGGTCGGCCTGCACTTCGAGTCGATCCTCATCCGCGGCCTGATGGAGTACGCCTTCTGGACGCCCAACGGGTCCCCGGAATACCGGTACTGCCTGCACGAGGCGGTCGAGGAGTGCAACCACACCCTGATGTTCCAGGAGATGGTCAACCGTATCGGCGCTGACGTGCCGGGCATGCCGCGGCTGCTGAAGTGGATCCAGCCCGGCATCCCGCTGGTGGCCGGCCCACTGCCGATCCCGTTCTGGTTCGGCATTCTCGCCGGCGAGGAGCCCATCGACCACACCCAGAAGAACGTGCTGCGCGAGGGCAAGGCCCTGCACCCGATCATGGAGCGGGTGATGGCGATCCACGTCGCCGAAGAGGCCCGGCACATCTCGTTCGCGCACGAGTACCTGCGCAAGCGGGTTCCCGAATTGTCTTGGCGTAAGCGGTTCGTGCTGTCGATCTACGTCCCGATCGTGATGCGCATCCTGTGCTCGGCGATCATCGTGCCGCCGCGCACGTTCTGGAAGAAGTTCGACATCCCGCGCTCGGTGCGCAAGGACATCTTCTTCAAATCGCCGCAGTCACGGCTTATGCTGCGCGACATGTTCGGTGACGTGCGGATGCTGGCCCACGACAGTGGTCTGATGAACCCGCTGGCGAAGCTCGTGTGGCGCATCTGCCGGATCAACGGCAGCCCCAGTCGCTACCGCAGCGAGCCGCAGCGCCAGCACCTGGTCTCGGTCGCCTGACGGCTGCCCGATGCCTCATGTGATCACCCAGTCGTGTTGCAGCGACGGGTCCTGTGTCTACGCCTGCCCGGTGAACTGCATCCACCCGTCGCCGGACGAGCCGGGTTTCGCCACCGCCGAGATGCTCTACATCGATCCCGATGCCTGTGTGGACTGCGGCGCGTGCGTCAGCGCATGCCCGGTCGGTGCGATCGGGCCCGATACCCGGCTCACCGAGAACCAGTTGCCGTTCATCGAATTGAACGCGGCGTTCTATCCCAAGCGGGAGGGGAAACTGCCGCCGACGTCGAAGCTGGCGCCGGTACTGGAGGCGCCGAAGGTGTATCCGCGCGCCGGTGATCCGCTCACCGTGGCGATCGTCGGTTCCGGTCCCGCGGCGATGTACGCGGCCGACGAGTTGCTCACCCAGCGAGGGGTCCGGGTGAACGTCTTCGAGAAGCTGCCCACGCCATACGGATTGGTCCGCGCCGGAGTGGCGCCGGACCACCAGAGCACCAAGCGCGTCACCCGGCTGTTCGACCGGATGACGCGGCAGACGGGCTTCACCTTCTTCCTCAACGTCGAGGTGGGCAAGCACCTCAGCCATGCGGAGTTGTTGGAACACCACCACGCCGTGCTCTATGCGGTCGGCGCGCCCAACGACCGGCGTCTCGACATCGACGGGATGGACCTGACCAACACCGCCACCGCCACCGAGGTGGTGGCCTGGTTCAACGGGCACCCCGACTTCGTGGATCTGCCGGTGGACCTCAGTCATGAGCGGGTGGTCATCGTCGGTAACGGCAATGTCGCGCTCGACGTGGCCCGCATCCTGACCACCGACCCGGATACGTTGGCGCGCACCGATATCGCCGACCATGCCCTCGCCGCACTGCGGCGCTCGAAGGTGCAGGAAGTCGTGATCGCGGCCCGGCGCGGGCCCGCGCAGTCGGCCTTCACCCTGCCCGAGTTGATCGGGCTGACCTCGGTCTGCGATGTGGTGCTCGACGCGGCCGACCACGACCTGGTGATCCGCGACCTGGCCCACGAATCGGACCCGCTGACCCGCAACAAGCTGGAGATCCTGTCCAAACTCCCTACCGTGTCCGCGACGAGCGCGCCTCATACCCGCCCGCGGATCCGGTTGGCCTACCAACTCACCCCGCGGCGGATCGTGGGGCAGGACCGCGTCGCCGGCATCGAGTTCGGCGTCACCGGTACCGATGCGCACCGCGCGGTGGAGGCCGGGATGGTGCTGACCTCGATCGGCTACCGCGGCAAGGCGATTCCCGCGCTGCCGTTCGACGAGGACGCCGCCGTGGTGCCGAACGCAGGTGGCCGCGTGCTCGACAACGGTGTGCCGGTGCCCGGCGCCTACGTGGCCGGCTGGATCAAGCGTGGTCCCACCGGTTTCATCGGCACCAACAAGTCGTGTGCCGCCGAGACGGTGCACAATCTGGTGGAGGACTACAACCGAGGACAGCTCGGCGACCGGGTGCACAAGCCTGGGGCGCTGGACAAGCTGGTCCGAGGCCGCCGGCCCGCGGTCGTTGACGCCGCGGGCTGGCGTGCCATCGACGCCGCGGAGATCGCGCGCGGTGGCGAGGATCGTCCGCGGGACAAGTTCACCCGAGTCGACGATATGTTGGCGGCCGCCGCGATGGCACCCAAACCGACTGTCGGACAACGACTGCTGTCCGCGCTGGGGCGCTGACTTCGGGCTCAACCGACGGTCAGCGGGAGCGACGGGTCGGCGCTCCACTCCTCCAGTGATCCGTCGTAGACGCGTAGCCGCTCGATGCCGGCCGCGACCAACGCGAGTGCGTTCACCGTCGCGGAGATGCCGCCCCCGCAGTACAGCAGCACCTCCCGGTCCAGGTCGACGCCGGCGTCCCGGTACAACGCGGTGATCTCGGTGGGCGGCAGCAGCAGGCCCCGCTCGTCGAGCAGGGAACGGGCCGCGACGTTGCGGCTGCCCGGGATGTGTCCGCGCCGGTGGTAACGCGTCGGTTCGGCGCCGGTGAATGCTGCGGGCGACAGGGCGCAGACCAGATTAGCTGTGCTGCTGACGATTTCACGAAGCTCGTCGAGCTCGATCCAGGCATCGCGGATGGCGTGCACGCGCCATGGCGGCACCGGCACGGGCTGCGTGGGGCTGGCGTCGGTCGGCAGTCCGGCCGCCTTCCAGGCGGCCAGGCCACCGTCGAGCACACGGACCGGCACACCGATCCAGCGCAGCAGGTACCAGACCCTGGCCGCCCAGAAACCACCGGTGCTGTCGTAGACGACCGTCGCGGTGTCGGGGCCAATGCCGAATCTGGCTGCACGCTCAGCCAATACCTGCGCCGGCGGGTGCTGGTTGTGGGTCTGGGCGGGCACGGCGAAATCTGCGTCGACCTCGACGTGGATGGCGCCGGGCAGGTGGCCCGACTGCCAGCGGTGACGCCCGCTGTCGGTCCGGTAGTCGCCGTCGAACTCGGGCCGGTGCAGGATCAGGCTGGCGTCGAGGAGCACCGGCGCCCGTGGACCGGCCAGCTCGGCGGCCAGTTGCCGAGCACCGACGACCGGGTTTTCACTCATAGCGACTGGGCCGTCTTGGCGAAGGACGAGTTGGCGAAGGCTGACTCCCAGCGATCGGGCGCGCTGAGTATTCCATGTCCGGCCAGCCAGTGTGCATACGGTTCGACAAGTTCGGGGCGCACTGTGCCCCAACTACCTTCATGAAACCAGGTCGGGGCAATGGCTTCCAGTGAACGGGCGATGACGCGGTCCGGGAAGTACGGGGTGATGCCCCCGAGCAGTGCCACCGCCTCGTCGGGGTGTCGGGCGGCATACCGGAATCCGCGATCGGTGACATCGCGGAAATCCCTCAGCAGCACGGGGTTCTGCTCTGCCACGCGGCTGTGCGCACCGAGCAGATAGCTGTGGTAGCCGAACGGCAGGTGATCATCGACCCGCCAGACCCGCTCCGGACGATCCGGATGCTCGGTGAGCAGGATGTCCCACGCCCAGTAGGACCCGAAGGTGGCGTCGGCTACCCCGGCGGCCAGTTCCGCACTGGTCAACTCCCGTACCCCGACATCCACCAGGGTCACGGCGTCCGGGTCGCCGCCGGCATCGCGCACCAGATCGCGTACCAGCGCCACACCGCGCGGTGTCGGATTCAGGGCCAACCGCCTGCCGGTCAGGTCCGCCAGGGTCTCGATCCCGTTGTCGGCGAGCGTGCGGATGGTCTCCAGGCCGCGCTGGTTGACCGCGGCGATCACCTGCAGTGGCTCGCCGCGCTCGGCGCGCACCAACAGCCGGTTGGTGGGGAATACCGCCAGATCGACCAGCTCGCGCCGGATGTGCTCGAGGCTGTCCCCGATACCCGGATCCACCGTGCGGATCTGCAGATCGATGCCGGCCTCGGCGTACCAACCGCGGTCTCGCGCGATATAGAACCCGGCGGAGTTCGGCCACGGATGGAAGTACTCCAGGGCCAGGGAAAGTGGGGTGGTCATGGCAGCCCTTCCGGTGTGGTGAAGCCGAATCCGAGGCCGGTCGGTACCGCGATGAGGTCGGCGCACGCTTGTGGTCGATGACGTTCGATGAACGCCACTTCCTGTGCGGCCCAACGGTTCCAGTGCGGCCGATACAGGTCGCCGTCGCGGCTCAGTGCTCTGCGTTTGCGGTCGTCGTCCTCGGCATGCACCCAGATGCCCAGGTCGGCCAGGGCCCGCGAGGCTGGAGTCAGGGCGCCGATCCCCTCGACGACGAGCCGCTGCTGCGGCCCGACGGTATGCCAGCCGGCCGGCGCGTCACGGGTCCAGTCCCAGCCGCGCCAACGTCCGGGCCGCCCCTGCGCGCGGGGCGCCAGAAGTGCGCGCTGCAGATGCTCGGCGGCCCAGAGTAACCCGTCCCACCCTGGGTAGATGTCATCGAGACGGACCACCAGGCTGTCCGGCCACGCGGTGTGCAGCTGATTCGCCAGCGTCGACTTCCCGGAACCCGAACGGCCGTCGATCAGGACCGTCGTCGCCCGGTCCGTCGCCAGCCGGGCCGCGATGTCATCGATGGCCAATGAAGTTCCAGTTTCCGCTGGTCACCGCGACGGTGGTGGCGGTGGCGGCGATGGCGAATCCTGCTGCGATGAGTGCGAATTCGCGTCCGCTGAAGGGTGACGGACGGGCCCATGTCCTCGTACGGTGGGCGCCGAAGCCACGGGCCTCCATGGCGGTGGCCAGTTTTGAGCCGCGCCGCACGGCGAAGACAAGCAGCGCGAACGCCTGACCGGCAACCCGGCGCAGCGGCGCGTGGTCGGCGACCCCGCGGGCCCGGCGGGCGTAGCCCAGGTAACGCCAGTCCTCGGCGAGCAGGTTGACCAGCCGCAGCCCGGCCAGTGCACCGAGCACGAACCGGGCCGGCAGGCGCAGCACCTGACCGAGGCCGTCGGCCAGCTCGGTGGGTTCGACATCGGCGAACAGGATCACCGACGGCAGTGCGATCGCGAGCACCCGCAGAAAGGTGGCCAGCGCGAGCGCGATCGAACCGTCGCTCACGGTGATCAGCAGGAAATGCCAATGCACCGAACCGCTGGACTGGCCGTACAACAGGATCGTCACCGCGGTCACCGCCGCCGCCACCACGAGCAGCGCACTGCGAATGAGCACCGGTCGCGGTCGGGCGCCGATCGCGAAGAACAGGCCGATCTCCAGGATCAGCGCGGTCAGGGCGGACACCCAGTCCAGGGACAGCACCAGCCCGGCCGCGATGATCGCGGCCGCGAGGAGCCGGGCGACGGGGTTGACCGTCCGTGCCGCGAGTGCCTCCGTCATGACACCGTCTCCCAGGCGGGCAGCTCGATGCGGGCGTCGGCGAGCAGCGCCGTGAAATCCAGATCATGCGTAACCGCGACGACGGCGGTGCCCTCGTCGGCGATCTCGGCGAGCAGCAGGATGAGCTCCTCCCACGTGCGGCGGTCCTGGCCGAAGGTGGGTTCGTCCAGGACGATCACCTGCGGACCGGTGGCGAGCACGGTGGCCACCGACAGCCGACGCTTCTCACCGCCGGAAAGGGTGTAGGGATTCGCGTCGGCGAGACGGGTCAGGTGCAGGCGCTCCAGCAGTGCGTCGACGGTGGATTCGACGGCATTCCGGTTGAGGGCCTTGGGGCCGAGGGCCAGTTCGCCGCGGACCGTGCCGGTCAGGAATTGGTGCTCGGGGTCCTGGAAGACGCTGCCGATCCGGGTGATCAGTTCCCGGGATTTCCACTTGATGGGTTGGCGCCGCGCGGGCGCGGGCGCGAAGGCGGTGTCGGCCTCGACGCGTCCCGCGGCCGGGGGGAGTAGACCGCCGAGGGTCAGTGCCAGCGTGGATTTGCCCGCCCCGTTGGGGCCGGTGATCACGGAGATCTGTCCCCGATCGATCGAGAAGTTCACTCCGGTGTGCAGCTGCGCACCACCACGATGGCCCAGCGACAGGTCCACTGCTGACAGCAGTGTGCGGGTATCGGTGTGCCGGTGCCGGGTGAGCGCAGGCGGTGGCGTGCCGGGCACCCACACGCCCGCGGACATCAGATAGGCGTGTTCGCGCCGGATCGTCTGTTGCGGTGTGCCGTCGGCGATCACGGCGCCGTCGGCGCCCAGCACGATCACCCGGTCGATGACCGGCAGCCACACTTCGGTGCGGTGCTCGATGACGATCAACGTGGCGCCGGTGCGCTGTGCAGATTCGGCGATCGCGTCACGGACCTCGACCACCCCCTCGGGGTCCAGGTTCGCGGTCGGTTCGTCGAGCAGGATCAGGCCGGGGTTCATCGCGATCACACCGGCCAGCGCGAGCCGCTGTTTCTGGCCGCCGGACAGCTCCGAAGTGTTGTGCGCCAGAGGCAGGTTCAGCCCCACCGCGTCGAGCGACTCGCGCACCCGGGGCCATATCTGCTCGCGCGCGACGCCGAAGTTCTCCATCCCGAACGCCACGTCGTCGCCGACCCTGGACAAGATCACCTGTGCGTCGGGATCTTGGAGCACCATGCCGATCCTGGCCCGCTGGGCGGTCGGCGCGGCGCCGTCGACGAGGAGACGGCCGGCCTGCTGCCCTTCTTCTGCTCCGCCGAGCAGTCCCGCGATACCTTGTAGCACAGTCGATTTGCCGGCTCCTGACGGCCCAAGGAGCAACACCCGCTGCCCGGGTTCGATCGTGAGATCGAGATCGCGTACCGCCCACTGCGTGCGTGTTGCATGCCGCCAGCCCCAACCCTGTGCCGTGACGGCGGCACCGGTTCCTGCAGATCGGCTCATCGGGTGCGCGGATCGGGCTCCGCCCGGCCGGACGCGAAGCGGCTCAAGGCTCCGGTCTTGGCAAGGCCGCGCACCACGAACCAGGACAACAGTCCGGCGATCAGCGCTCCCGATACGATCGCCGACACGGTGTAGATGGTGATGAACGTGCTCGCCGAACCCGGGTACCAGAGGATCAGGTCATTGATGGCGAGGGCCAGCCCCGCCACCGCGCCCGCGAGCACGGCGGTCGGCAGTCCCCAACGGCGGTAGAGGAATACGGCGAACACGAGTTCCGCGCCGAGGCCTTGGACCAAGCCGGATTCCAGGGTGAGGACACCCCATTGGTTGCCGACCAGGGCCGACACCGTGGCAGCAACGAGTTCGCCGTACAGGGCAGCGCCGGGCTTGCGGATCACCAGAGCAGTGAGCACACCGGCGAACAGCCAGCCGCCACCCAGCAGCGCCTGCAGGCCGGGTAGGGCCGCGCTCAACGGTGTGCTGATCGGGTTCGACGCGATGTTCCACAGCACGAAGACCAGGCCGGCGGCCGTCGCGAGCACGCTGGCGACGACGATATCGACGACGCGCCAGCGCAGGGCGCGGCCGGTGGCGGCCGGCGTCGTGTCGGTGGACTGGGTGCTCATGGGTCTCCTTAGGGCCGAACGCGAAGGCCTCAGTATGGACGGGCGAGGTGCACTTCGTATGACTTGGCATCACCATGAGTATTTTCTGTATACATAACGGCACGAAACGTATGCTCGGTCGGTGCAGCGAACCCCCTTTCACAGCGTTCTGCGCGCTGACCTGCTCGCCGGTCGCTTCTCGGCGGCCGAACCGCTGAGCGAGAGCACCCTCACCACGGCATACGGAGTCTCCCGGACGCCGGTACGCGAGGCGCTGAGCCGGCTGGAACAAGAGGGGTTGATCATCCGATCGGCGCGCGGCTATCGCATCCGGTCGGGCACTCCCGACGATGTCATCGAGATCTACGACGTGCGGATCGCGCTGGAAAAGGCCGCGGCGGAGGCGGCCTCGGCCCGGCGCACCGAGTTGCAGTTGGCACAGCTGACCCAATTGCACCAACACGCCGCGGAGGCCGAAGAACCCGAGGTGGCCCGCCAGTTCAATTCCCAGTGGCACGAAGTGTTGTGGGCGGCATCGCACAATTCGACGCTGCACGAGACGCTGGCCAATCTGGTGGCCAGGCTGCGGGTGTACGACCAAGAGGCGGTCCACCGCGACGATCTCGCCGACGTCGTCGTGGAACACGAAGCCATCCTGGAGGCGATCAGGGCCCGCGATGCGGAGGCCGCCAGCGCCGCGGTCGCGGCACACCTGCAGCGCACCAAACAGGAACGCCTGGATACGTTTGCGCGGCCGTTCTAGCTCTGCAGCGCCTGCACCCGCCGGTCGATGAAGTCGTCCCAGGAATGCTCGCCGGTCGTTTCGGTCAGCGTGCGGGCGCGCGTCAGGATCTCGCGCGCAGAACCGGGGCGACCCACCCGTTGTTCGATATCGGCCAGCAATGCCAGGAACAACGCATGCATCGCCACTGAGCCGTCGCCGGCGAATTCGTCGAATGCCTCGAACGCGGCGGGGGCGTGGTCGACGCCGGTCTCCATCACCTCGGCCCAGATGCTGATGATCCGGGCGCACGCTGCCCATTGGTGTCCACCCGCGGCGCACAGCTTGCGGTCGACTTCCGCGGCCGCCGCGGCGGTGCCCGCGGTGATACCGAGGATGGCCGCGCATTCCACCTGGGTCAGTTCGGAGGCCAGGATGTTGAACGTGTCACCCCGGCTCTGCGCGAGTTCCCTTGCCAGGCGCCGATAGTCGTCCATCGCCACGGTGTTGCCGCGCTGTGCTTCGGCGATCGCCATCCAGCAGTACACCCGCGGGTGGACGAAGTGCAGGGGATCGGTGACGGTCTCCGGCGGCGGGAAGTTCTCCATCATGTGCTGGCCGGTGGCGATCGCGGCCTCGGTATCGCCGCGGATGAAATGGACCATCACTTGGGTGAAGTCGTTGGCGAGCCCGGCGTCGGGGTCACCGGAACGCAGATACTGCTCGCGCAGGCCATGGGCGAGGACCGCCGCTTCCTCGGTGTGGCCCATGCCGATCCGGGCGAAGCACTGCAACGCGACGGCACCGTAGAAGCTGCGGCCGCGTACCTGTTCGCCGATCTCGAAGGCCCGGGAGATGGCATGCGTGACGGCGCTGCTGGTCTGGCCTTCGAGAATTCCTTTGGCACCGGCCAGGTGCATCCAGAGAGTGGCCTGCCGGGCCAGGTACTCGGGTTTGGCCGGCAGCCGGGTGGCGATCTGGAGCGCATGCTCGGCCAGCACGGCGATGTCGTCGTAGGCCGAGCGGCTCAATGCCCTTTCGATCACGGTCTCGCTGATCTCCAGTGCGGTGTCCGGGTTGAGTGCGGCGCCGGCCTGCCAGGCGTGGTCGGCGCCGGCGATCGCGTCCTCGTAGGCGTCGCTGGCGATGGCGGCGGCGCGCGTGGTGGCGATCGAGGCGTGTGCGGCTGTGCGTTCGGTGGTGGACAGGTGGGCCAGCACGGCGTCGCGCACCAATCCGTGGCTGAACCGGTAGGCGCCAGGCTGGCCGGGAACCTCGTCGAGCAGTCCGGTTTCATACGCGGGGCGCAACCGGGCCTGCACGGCCGACACCGACAGGTCGACGACGTCGGCCAGGGCGGCGACATCGAAGACCGGACCGATCACCGCGGCGGCCCCGAGCGTGCGCCGGGTGGGCCGGTCGAGTGTGCCGAGGCGCCGACCGACCACCCCGAGAACGGCATCGGGCACCCCGTCGGTCGGCTCGTCGGCACCGAGGCCGCGAGCGATCTCCTTGATATAGAACGGATTTCCGCCCGACTGGCGCCAGACCGACTCGGTGACCTCGCTGCGCGCCGGCGCCCCGGAGACCGTGTGGATCAGCTGGTGTGCGGCGGTCCGGTCGATACCGCCGAGTGGGACCGTGGCCATACTACTGGAATGCAGCAGCCGGGTCAGGGCTTTCCGGTTGACCGGGCGGTCGGCGCCGAAGTAGGTCCAAGTGCCGATGACATGAATGGGCACCCTGGCCAGCTGCGTGGTCAGCAGGGTGAGCGCCTGCAGTGAGGCGGTGTCGGCGTGGTGCAGGTCGTCGAGGATCAACAGCAACGGGCGCAGTGCCGACACCTCGCGCAGGGCGCCGGCGATCCCCTCGGCCAGGGCGAAGCCGGTCGCCGCCACCGCGGTTCGCTGCGGGAGATCCGCCGGAGCCGCACCAGCATCGTCGTCGCCCCATTCCGGGACCAGTGCGTCGACGACACCGGGCGCCGCCCGGTGCACGACGTGGCGTCCCGCGGAGCCCAGATCGGTGCCCAGCTGGCGCAGCACCTGAATCCACGTCCACATCAGCGGCAGCCTGATCCCGGTGGGGTGACCGGCCCAGACCACTTGGATCTCGCCGATGCCGGTCCGCTCCGCGACCGCCTGCGCCAGGGAGGTCTTGCCGATACCGCTCTCGCCGGTCACCAGCGTCAGGCCGCCGGTGCCGAACCGGATCCGGTTCACCGATGCCGTGACCGATTCGGTGGTCGGGTCCCGGCCCACGTAGAGCGGCAGCTCGGGCGCTGTCCGGGAGGTGGTGCCCAGCGGGTCGGCGGATCCGTCGCTGATCTTCTCGAACAGCGTCTGCAGGCCTTCGCCGGGGCGGACACCCAGTTCCCGTTTGAGGACCGCGCCGACGCGGTCGAACGCCCGCACCGCGTCCGCCGGCCGGCCGGCCTGCGTCAGGGCCAGCATCAGATGTCCCCACAATCGTTCCTGCAGCGGATCATGCGCCACCGCCGCCTCGATCTCCGGGATGATCTGAGCGCCCCGGCCGTACTGCACGGCGGCGTCGAAGCGGGCCTCGATCGCGGTGGTCTGTAATGCGCTGTAGCGCCGCGCTTCTGGTATCGCGAAGTCGCGGTAGAGGAACTCGCCGAACGGGTCGCCGCGCCAGCGCTGCAGTGCCTGGCTCAGCGAGGCGAATGCACCCTCGGCATCCGCGCCGACCAGCTGCGCCCGGCCCTTGAGGACCAGCGCCTCGAACTCGTGCAGGTCCACCGAATCGCCGGGCAGCAGGTTCAGCTGGTAACCGTTGGGGCGCGACGCCAGCCGGGCCGTTCCGTCATCGGTCGCCGGCGTGAGCACCTTGCGCAGGTTGGCGACATAGGACCGCAGCGACGCGAGCGCCTTCGCGGGAGCCTCGTCGGCCCAGATCGCATCGATGAGGCGATCGATGCTGACGACGGTGCCGTGGTGGGCCAGCAGCACCGCGAGCACGCAGCGCTGCTTCGGTCCGCCCAACGGCACCGTCGCGCCATCGACACGCGCCGCGACCGCCCCTGACAGGGAGTACTCGACCGTGCCCGCGGACCGTTGGCGAATGGACATATTCGGTCAGACGATACCGCCGCGGACGGGCCGTCGCGGGGCTGACGAATCCCACAGGGACAGTGCCGAATTGACCCGGTCGAAAACCGGGCGTTTCCGGCGCGGCGCGGGCCCCGCTACTGCGCCTGCATCGCCTCGGCGATCTCCTCCGGGCTGACTTCGCGCACCGGCTGCCCCAGTGACCACTGGTGGCCGAACGGATCCCGCACCAGCCCGTACCGGTCACCCCAGAATTGGTCCTCCAGCGGCATCACCACCTCGGCGCCGGCCTCGACGGCCCGGGCGAACTTGGCCTCGACATCGGTCACGGTCAGATGGATGGTGACCGGCGATCCGCCGAGGGCCTTCGGTGTCTGCGACTTGCCGTCGTTGTACTCGGGGAAGTCATCGTTGAGCATCACGGTGGCACCGTTGATGGTGAGGGCGGCGTGCACCAGCCGACCGTCCGGGCCCGGCACCCGGCCCAGTTCGGTGGCGCCGAACGCCTTGACGTAGAAATCGATGGCGGCGGCCGCGTCGTCGACGACGAGGTGCGGGCTGACGGCGGGAATGATCTCGATGGCCATGGTCTCTCCTGCAAGCGGGATGGGTGGACGACGGTACAGACCGGCCGGGTCTGCGGATCTCATCGCGGATGGGGCGGGTGACAGCAATGCGTCGAGTAGGCAAAGACGAGTAGTCAACTACGCTAGGGCACCCGCGCCACCGCTACCAGGCTGAACGTATGAGCAACTTCCCGGTCGAGGGCCTGCCGCAGCCACCGCTCAATCCGTTGCCGTACCGGGAGAAGCTGCGCGCATTGCGCAGCTTCCACACGGGGTTCGAGGTGCTGCGCGACTCCGGCGGCCCGGTGACCCGATTGAAGCTGGCCCCCCGGTGGTTGATGCCCGAGGTGGTGTTGGTCACCTCGCCCCGCGGCGGGCGCGACATTCTCGGCCGCAGCAGCGAGTACGTCGAGAAGGCGACCACGCATCGCGAGATGCAGCATGTGCTGGGTGAGAACCTGTTCGACCTGATGCACGATGAGTGGTTGCCCCGCCGGCGCGCGGTGCAGCCGGTGTTCACCAAGAAGCAGGTGCAGACCTTCGCCGGGGATATGGCGCAGGCCGCGCAGTCGGTGGTCGACGGCTGGTCGGAAGGCTCCCGCATCGACCTGGACCAGGAGTGCCGCCGGCTGACCATGCGTGCGCTGGGCCGGGCGGTGCTGGGGCTGGACCTGGACCAGCGTGCGGACGAGATCGACGAACCGCTGCGCACGGTTCTGGCCTATATCGCCGACCGCGCGGTGTCCCCGCTGCGGCTGCCCAGGTGGGTGCCCACCCCGGGGCGCAACCGGGCCCGGGCCGCGGCCGCGACGTTGCGCAGGCTTGCCGAGGACGTGCTGCAGGCCTGCCGCGACGATCCCGATCTCGATGCACCCCTGGTCCGCGCACTGATGGCGGCCGTTGATCCGGAGACCGGTCAGGGATTGACCGACGCCGAGATCCGCGATGAGCTCATCGTGTTCATCGCCGCCGGCCATGACACCACCGCGACCGCGTTGACCTACGCGTTGTGGCAGCTCGGCCGTTATCCGGAGATGCAGGAGAACGTCCGCGCGGAGGCTGCCGAACTGGGTGACCGCGCACTGGGACCCGAGGACATCGATCACCTGGGTTACACCGTGCAGGTGCTGCGGGAAGCGCTGCGCTTGTGCCCGCCCGCACCCGGGGCGGCCCGCACGGCGGTGCGCGATATCGAGGTGGACGGCTACCGCGTGCGGGCCGGGACGCTGCTGGTGTTCGGCACGTACGCCGTGCAACGTGATCCGACATTGTGGGAGTGGCCGCAGCTCTTCGATCCCCAGCGGTTCCGGCCGGAGGCGGTCAAGACCATGGACCGGTGGCAGTACCTGCCGTTCGGGGCGGGTGCGAGGTCATGTATCGGCGAACACTTCGCCATGCTGGAAGCCACTCTGGCGCTGGCGACCATCGTGCGCGGCACCGAGATCCGGTCCAGTGACGACGATTTCCCGTTGGCGACGCCGTTCACCATGGTCGCCGGGGCGCCCATCTGGGCCAGGGTGGCCTGGCGGCGCAGCTTCGCCTACGAGGGCGGCGCAGGGGGACGGGTCGGCACCTGCGAGCGGGAACCCAGTCGCTGACGTGGCGAGGCCGAAGTCGTTGCCGCCGTGTCGAAGACACTCACGACGTGCGGACGTGCTCCCAGCCTGGCACGGCTTCCGGTGACCGTGGTTCGGGCCCGACGTAGATGGCCGCCGGGCGCACCAGCTTGCCCAGGCGCTTCTGCTCGAGGATATGTGCGCACCAGCCGGCGGTCCGTCCACAGGTGAACATGGCGGGCATCATCCGGGCCGGTACCTGCGCGAAATCCAGGATGACCGCGGCCCAGAACTCCACGTTGGTCTCGATGGCGCGGTCGGGTCGGCGCTCCCGCAGCTCGGCCAGCGCAGCCTGTTCCAGCGCCGCCGCTGCTTCGAACCGCGGGGCGTTCAGCCGCTGTGCCGTCGCCCGCAGCACCCTGGCGCGGGGGTCTTCGGCGCGGTAGACGCGGTGCCCGAAGCCCATCAGCTTGTCCTTGCGATCCAGGACGCCGCGCACCACCGCGCGCGCATCACCGGTCCGTTCGGCTTCCTCGATCATCGGCAGCACCCGTGCCGGGGCTCCGCCGTGCAACGGCCCGCTCATCGCGCCCACCGCACCCGAGAGCGCCGCCGCCGCATCGGCGCCCGTGGAGGCGATCACCCTGGCAGTGAAAGTCGACGCGTTCATGCCGTGCTCGGCGGCGCTCACCCAGTACGCGTCGATGGCCTCGATATGACGGGGATCCGGATCGCCCTGCCAGCGGGTCATGAAACGTGCTGTGACGGTGTCGCATTCGTCGATGGTGCGCTGTGGCACCGCCGGCCGGCCGATACCGCGTGCGGACTGCGCGACATAGGACAACGCCATCACCGAGGCGCGGGCCAGCTGGTCGCGGGCGGTCTGGTCGTCGATGTCCAGCAGCGGCGCATAGCCCCAGATGGGCGCCAGCATGGCCAGCCCCGCCTGCACGTCGACCCGGACGTCACCGGAGTGGATGGGCAGCGGGAACGGCTCGGCCGGGGCCAGGCCCCGCCCGAACTCTCCGTCGACCAGCAGGCCCCACACGTCGCCGAAGGTGACGTGCTTGGTCACCAGATCCTCGATGTCGACGCCGCGGTAGCGCAGTGCGCCGCCGTCTTTGTCCGGTTCGGCGATCTCGGTGGTGAAGGCCACGACGCCTTCCAGCCCGGCAACGAAGTTTTCCGGAACAGTCATGTGCGGAATTGTCGCACCCGCGTCGGCGACGGCCGTGTGCGGTGGCCATCGGCTGGCGTAGCGTTGGCGCGTGAGCACCAGCGCCGACAATCAGGACCTGGCCGCGATGCGGGTCGAGTACGGATCGGTCGAGAAGGACGGCAGCGTCGACCTCGATGCCGACTGGCTCGGTCCGGACCCCGCGACCGGCTGGCTGACGCTGTTGCGCGCATGGATCTCCGAGGCCGGGGCGGCCGGATTGCCCGAGGCCAACGCCATGGTGGTGGCCACCGTCGACCAGCGGGGAAGGCCCGTGACGCGGACGGTGTTGTGCAAGAGCGTGGACGAATCCGGGATCAGCTTCTACACGAATTACGACTCCGCGAAGGGCGAGCAGCTCGCCGCGACCGCGTACGCGTCGGCGACCTTCCCGTGGTACGGGCTGGGGCGTCAGGTGCATCTGCGCGGTCCGGTGACCAAGGTGTCCGCGGAGGCCACGGCCGACTACTGGAGCAAGCGTCCGCGTGGCTCGCAGCTCGGTGCGTGGGCCTCGCACCAGTCGCAGCCGATCGCCTCGCGTCGCGCGCTGCTGGATCAGCTGGACGAGGTGACGGCCCGGTTCGCCGACCAGGAGACCGTCCCGGTGCCACCGCACTGGGGTGGGTATCTGATCGCCCCTGAGGTCGTCGAGTTCTGGCAGGGCCGGGAGAACCGGGTACACAACAGGATTCGCGTGACGCAGGGTCGCGCCGGAGCCGCTCCGGCGGCGACAATCACCATCGAGCGGCTGCAGCCGTGACATTCCCCGTCGCTTCGCTCGCCTGGACGACATTCCCCGTCGCTTCGCTCGCCCCACGGTGAAACGGCTGTTCGCCGACACCACACCGCTGAGAACCCCGGACTTTCGGCGGTTGTGGCTGGCCGGCATCGTCACTGTCATCGGCGGCAACCTGACCATCTTCGCGGTCCCCGTCCAGCTCTACGCACTCACCCAGAGCTCGGCCTACGTCGGGTTGTCCGGTCTGTTCGCGCTGGTCCCGCTGATCGTGTTCGGTCTGTGGGGCGGGGCCTGGGCCGACGCCATGGATCGCCGGCTGCTGCTGATCATCACCGCCGTCGGGCTCGCGGGCTCGTCGGTGCTGCTGTGGCTGCAGGCCGCGCTCGCGCTGAACAACGTCTGGGTGGTGCTGTGTCTGCTGTCGCTGCAGCAGGTCTTCTACGCCGTCAACTCGCCCACCCGGGCGGCGGCGATTCCGCGCATGCTGCCGCCCGAGCAGCTGCCCGCGGCCAACTCGCTGAACATGACGGTGATGCAGTTCGGTGCCATCGTTGGCCCGCTGCTGGCCGGGATGCTGCTGCATTTCGTCGATCTGTCCACGCTGTATCTGATCGACGCCGTCACGTGCATCACCCCCATCTGGGCGACGGTCCGGCTGGCGAAGATGCCGCCCATCCGAACCGGTGACGCGGATCTTTCCCCGTCGCTTCGCTCGCCCCGTCAGGGCAAGTTCGGTTTCCGCGCGGTGCTGGAGGGCTTCCGCTACCTGGCCGGCAACCAGGTGGTGCTGATGTCCTTCGTCGTCGACCTGATCGCGATGATCTTCGGGATGCCCCGGGCGCTGTTCCCGCAGATGGCCCACGAGAGCTTCGGCGGACCGGTGGAGGGTGGCACCACGATGGCGCTGCTGGCCGCGGCCATGTCGGTGGGGGCGGTCGCCGGCGGCGTGTTCTCCGGTTGGTTGCCCAGGGTCCGAAGACAGGGCTTGACGGTGCTGGTCTCCATCGTGGTGTGGGGGCTGGCGATGTTCGGGTTCGGCGTGGCGGCCGGAGCCGCGCACGGCACGGCGGGCCTGATGTTGTGGGTGGCGCTGGCGTTCCTGGCCTTGGGTGGCGCCGCGGATATGGTGTCGGCGGCTTTCCGGTCGACCATCCTGCAGGAGGCGGCATCCGACGATCTGCGTGGTCGTTTACAGGGGGTGTTCACCGTGGTGGTGGCGGGCGGCCCGCGGATCGCCGATGTGGCCCACGGTGCCACGGCCGCGGTGGTGGGAACGACGGCGGCTGCCGCCGGCGGTGGGCTGTTGGTGGTGATCGGTGTGACGGTGGCTGCCCTGGCCGGTCCGGCGTTCGCGCGTTACCGAGTGCACGCATATAGCCGGGACGATGCGTGAGTGGGAGTTACCATCCACCAATGGCTGATGCCGGGGTGGGGACCGATCTCGGCTTGCGTGAACGCAAGAAGCAGCGAACCCGCACGACACTGATCGACGCCGCGCTGGACTTGTGTTTGCGCCAGGGTTACGAGCGCACCACGGTCGATCAGATCGCCGCGCAGGCGGATGTCTCGGCGCGCACTTTCAGTCGCTACTTCGCGACCAAAGAGGCCGTGTTCCTCACGCTCATCGAGGATCTCGCGGAGGAGATCGCCGCGGAGATCACCCGTCTGCCGCGGCACCTGGGACCACTGGAAGCGCTGCGCGCCGCGCACGTGGAGGTGCTGACTCGCGTCGACGGGCAAACCGTCGGCCGGCTCACCAAAGGCCGCATCGTGCTGATGTTGCGCATCATCAACGGCTCGGACGTGTTGCGTCAGGCCGCCTTCGAGTTCAGACACCCGAGAGTGCTTGCGGTGCTTGCCGATCGGATGGGCGTGCCGACCGATGACCGCCGACTGCTGCTGGGGGTGACGGTGTTCTCGTCGATCATCGTCGCGGCGTGTGGGGATCTCGTCGGAGACACCGAGGGTGGCCCGCTCGGGCCGTTGCTCATGGTCGAGCGGCTGAACCAGGCGTGTGTGCAGACGGGGGAGTTCGTCGCGGACCTCGATGTGGCGGCGAATGTCTGATCAGGTCGGGGCGGGACTGCGGGAACGAAAGAAGCTCAAGACCCGCGCAACGCTGGTGGCCGTCGCGGCCGAGTTGTGTCAGCGGCAGGGATTCGACAACACCACGGTCGAGCAGATCGCGATCGCCGCCGATGTGTCCCCGCGCACCTTCAGCCGGTACTTCCCGACCAAGGCCGATGTCGTCGTCGCGCTGGCCGAGGACATGGACGGCTACGTCGCCGAGGCGCTGCGCCGCCAGCCCGGGGGGATCACCACGCATGAGGCCCTGCTGCGGGCGCACCTGGAGATCTTCGCTCCGCGCCAGGGTCACGAGTCGCCGGCCTTCACCCGGATGGCGGTGCTGATCTCCATCGTGAACGGTGCCACCTCGATGTCCACCTCGCCGTTCGCGTTCAAACAGCGGCACGCCGGCGCGTCGGTGGAGGTCCTGGCCGAACGGCTGGGTGTCCGGGTGTCCGACCCCGCGGTGGGACTCGTCGCCGATATCTGGACCTTGCTGTTCTCCTCGTCATTCGCCGAGCTCGGATTGCCCGGGCATCCGCCGATCAACTCGGGGATCCTGTGCGAACGCCTGTCGGCGACCTTCGAGAGGTTCCGCCGATCGTGGGCGCCGACACCGCAAGCAACGCAGCTTCCGGCGCGTGACGTGGCACCCCACGCAAGCGGGCCGCAACGTTAGCGACTACCGTCCAGTAGTGACGCTTAGCTCACGACCACAGAAGGGGTTCCCGTGGCCGAAAACTCCAGCCCTGACCAAGTAGCGACCCTGTCGTATCCGGGTGGCTCGTTGGACCTGGACATCGTGCGCGCCACCGAGGGTTCCGACGGCATCGCGCTGGGTTCGTTGCTCGCCAAGACGGGCTACACGACTTTCGACGGCGGGTTCGTCAACACCTCGTCCACCAAATCCGCGATCACCTATATCGACGGTGACGCCGGCATCTTGCGGTACCGCGGGTACCCGATCGAGCAGCTGGCCGAGAAGTCCACCTTCATCGAGGTCAGCTACCTGCTCATTTACGGTGAGCTCCCCACCACCGAGCAGCTGGAGAAGTTCACCACCCAGATCCAGCGGCACACCATGCTGCACGAGGATCTGAAGCGGTTCTTCGACGGTTTCCCGCGCAACGCGCACCCGATGCCGGTGCTGTCGTCGGCGGCCAACGCGTTGAGCGCTTACTACCAGGATTCGCTGGATCCGCTGGACAAGGAGCAAGTGGAGCTGTCCACCATCCGGCTGCTGGCCAAGCTGCCGACCATCGCGGCCTACGCCTACAAGAAGTCGGTCGGCCAGCCGTTCCTGTACCCGGACAACTCGCTGACCCTGGTCGAGAACTTCCTGCGGATGACGTTCGGCTTCCCGGCCGAGCCCTACGAGGTCGATCCCGAGATCGTCCGTGCGCTGGACATGCTGTTCATCCTGCACGCCGACCATGAGCAGAACTGCTCGACCTCGACGGTGCGCCTCGTCGGGTCGTCGCAGGCCAACCTGTTCACCTCGATTTCCGGCGGCATCAACGCGCTGTGGGGCCCGCTGCACGGCGGCGCCAACCAGGCGGTGCTGGAGATGCTGGAGAAGATCCGGTCCGGCGGCGACGATGTGCAGACCTTCGTCAAGAAGGTCAAGAACCGCGAAGAGGGTGTCAAGCTCATGGGCTTCGGGCACCGGGTCTACAAGAACTACGACCCGCGGGCGCGCATCGTCAAGGAGCAGGCCGACAAGATCCTGGGCAAGCTCGGTGTCGAGGACGAGTTGCTGGACATCGCCAAGCAGCTCGAAGAGATCGCGCTCACCGACGACTTCTTCATCGAGCGCAAGCTCTACCCGAACGTCGACTACTACACCGGCGTGATCTACCGGGCCATGGGCTTCCCGACCCGGATGTTCACCGTGCTGTTCGCCTTGGGCCGGTTGCCGGGTTGGATCGCGCACTGGCGCGAGATGCATTCCGAGCCTGGCAAGATCGGCCGGCCGCGGCAGATCTACACCGGCTACACCGAGCGCGATTATGCGGGGATCGACACCCGCAGCTGAGACCGCGCAGGAATGCCCCCGAGAGCTCCGGCTGTCGGGGGCATTCCTGTTCGTGCACTGACAGCGTTTGCAAAGGTAATGATTGTAGTTTCACAATGGTTGTATGAATGAAACTGTGCAGGATGGTCGTCGGCGGCCCGACTCCATCAGCAACCTGACCCCGCGGCGTAAAGCCGTCGTCCTGGTGTCGTGTTGCCTCAGCCTGCTGATCGTGTCGATGGACGCCACCATCGTCAACGTCGCCATCCCGTCCATCCGCACCGACCTCGGGGCCAGCCCAGCGCAGCTGCAGTGGGTGGTCGACGTCTACACCCTGGTGCTCGCCTCGCTGCTGATGCTCTCCGGCGCGATGGGTGACCGGTTCGGCCGCCGGCGGATCTTCCAGATCGGGCTCACGGTGTTCGCCGTCGGCTCACTGCTGTGCAGCCTGGCTCCGGGTGTCGACACCTTGATCGCCGCCCGGTTGCTGCAGGGTATCGGTGGTTCGATGCTCAACCCCGTTGCGCTGTCCATCATTTCGCAGGTCTTCACCGGGAAGGTGGAACGCGCCCGCGCACTCGGCTTCTGGGGCGCGGTGGTCGGAATCTCGATGGCGCTGGGGCCGACGGTGGGTGGTCTGTTGATCGAGTACGTGGGCTGGCGCGCGGTGTTCTGGATCAACCTGCCGATCTGTGCGGCTGCGGTCCTCCTCACCGCGATCTTCGTGCCCGAGACGAAATCGGCGACCATGCGCAATGTCGACCCGATCGGGCAGGGCCTGGCCGTGGTGTTCCTGTTCGGTGTCGTGTTCGCGCTGATCGAGGGGCCCGGGATGGGCTGGACCAACCCGCGGGTCATCGCGGTGGCGGTGCTGGCCGCGGTCGCGTTCGCCGCGTTCCTGCGTTTCGAGTCGCGCCGCCACGACCCGTTCATCGACCTGCGCTTCTTCCGCAGCGTCCCGTTCGCCTCGGCGACCGTGATCGCCATCAGCGCATTCGCCACCTGGGGTGCGTTCCTGTTCATGATGTCGCTGTATCTGCAGGCCGAGCGCGGGTTCTCGGCCATGCACACCGGTTTGATCTACCTGCCGATCGCCGTCGGCGCGCTGGTGTTCTCACCGTTGTCGGGCCGGCTGGTCGGTCGCTACGGTGCGCGGCCGTCACTGCTGGCTGCCGGTGTGCTCATCACCACGGCCGCGTATTTGTTGACGTTCCTGACGGCGACGACGCCGGTGTGGGCGCTGCTGGTGGTGTTCACGGTGTTCGGTATGGGCTTCTCGATGGTCAACGCCCCCATCACCAACGCGGCGGTCAGCGGGATGCCGCTGGATCGGGCCGGGGCGGCTTCGGCGGTGACCAGCACCAGCCGTCAAATCGGAGTGAGTATCGGTGTGGCGCTGTGTGGTTCGGTGACGGGCACGACACTGCTGGCCTCGGGGGTCGACTTCATCGCCGCCGCCCGTCCGCTCTGGTTCGTCTGTGTCGCGCTCGGAGTCGTGATCATCGTGTTGGGCTTCGTGTCCACCGCGCCGCGTGCCCTGGCCTCGGCGCAACGGCTGGTCCCGCTGATCGAAGGGAAGGCGGCGGTCCATGTCGGATGACCTGATTGCCGACGAGGTGTGGCAACGGATGTCCGCACTCGTGCATGAGAACCGCGGTGACTGGAAGCGCGCGGTGATCGACCGGTCCGGTCTACCGTTCAGCCGGATTCGGGTGTTGCGCAGGCTGGCCCGCACCCCGATGACGGTCAAAGAGCTGGCCGAGGCGGCCACCATGGACGCGCCCGCGGCGACGGTGGCCGTCAATGATCTGGAGGAGCGCGGCCTGGTGTTGCGCCAGACGAATCCGGCGAACCGGCGCTGCAAGGTAGTGTCGCTCACCGAGGAGGGGCAGGCCGTGGCCGCCGCCGTCGAGGCGGTGCAGGACCCGGCACCGGCCGCACTGGCCGCCCTGGGCGACGCTGATCTGCTTGCGCTGCAGACGATTCTGCGGAAGCTAACTCTCTAGCACGGCCATCGCAGCGTTGTGCCCGCCGATCCCCGACACCGCACCGCCGCGCCTGGAGCCTGATCCGCACAACAGGATTCGTGGATGTGCCGTCGCCACGCCCCAGCGTCGTGCCGGGGTGTCCAGCGGCTCGTCGTCCTCGGCGAACGGCCAGCCCAAGGCCCCGTGGAAGATATTGCCCGCGGTCATGCCCAGGATATTGTCCAGATCGACGGTGGTCTTGGCCTCGATGCACAGCCGGCCGGCGGCGTCTTCGGCAATGACGTCCTGAATCGGTTCGGCCAGAACGGAGTTCAACGAGTCCAGGGCCGCGGAGGTCAACCGGGTCCTGGCTCGGTCCGGGTCGGTGCCGGCGGACAGGCTGTGCGGGGTGTGCAGCCCGAACACCGTCAGGGTCTGCGCCCCGGCCGCGCGCAGGCTCGCGGACAGGATGCTGGGGTCGGTCAGCGAATGGCAGTAGATCTCACACGGGAGAGGTTCGGGCACTTGGCCGCGGGACGCTGCGGTGTAAGCGCCCTCCAGTTGGGTCAGTGTCTCGTTGATATGGAAGGTGCCCCCGAACGCCTGCTCGGGGGTCACCGAGGTGTCGCGCAGCCGCGGCAGGCGGCGCAGCATCAGGTTGACCTTGATCTGGGCTCCCGGCGCGGACACGGGTGCGGGCTCGTCCAGCAACCCGGCCAGCACCGTGGGCGTCACACCGGCCAGCACGTGCGTGCCGGACACCGTGTGGTCCTGGCCGCCGGCCCGGTAGCGCACCTCGCCCTCTGGACTTATCGCGAAAACCTCTGCACCGGTGGTGATTTCAGTGCCGAAGCCGCTGGCCGCCGCGCTCAGGGCGCCGGTGACCGCGCCCATCCCGCCGATCGGCACATCCCAGTCACCGGTACCGCCGCCGATCAGGTGGTACAGGAAGCAGACGTTCTGGAGCAGAGCGGGATCCTCGACGGAGGTGAAGGTGCCGATCAGGGCGTCGGTGGCGATGACCCCGCGCACCAGGTCGTGGTGCACCGCCGCGGTGATCGCGTGCCCGATCGGTTCTTCGACGATCTCGCGCCACGCGGTGGCCGCATCGTCCCCGCCGGCCAGTACCCGGCGCCGCGCCGCGGACCGGGTCTCCAGCGGTTGCAGCAGCGTCGGCCAGAGCGCCTTGGTGAGCAGCCCGGTGCGCCGGTAGAAGTCGGCGAAACCGGTTGCGTCGGCCCGGGCGCCGATGACGTCGAAGGTGTCGTGCGCTCCGAGCAGCAGTCCGGTGGTCCCACCGGTGGCCGGGTCGGGCGTGTACGAGGAATGCCGCCGTCGGGCCAGCCGGATTCGCGCGCCCAGCTCGTCGACGATGCGCCGTGGCAGCAGGCTCACCAGGTAGGAGTACCGCGACAGCCGGGCGTCGACACCGTCGAAGGCGTGTGCGGATACGGCCGCGCCACCCACATGATCGAGCCGCTCCAACAGCCGGACCCGGCGCCCAGCACGTGCCAGATACGCGGCGGCGACCAGACCGTTGTGTCCGCCCCCGACGATGACGACGTCGTACTGCGCGTGTGCCACCCGGTGTCAGCCCAGATAGCCCTCGACCTCTTCGGCGGGGCGGGCCGCGGCGTCGTCGGGATCGCCGCCGGACTCCCGCAGCGCCCGCCGCTGCCGCAGAAGGTCCCAGCACTGGTCGAGCTGCACCTCGATGGAGCGCAGGCGCTGGTGTTCGGTCGATTCGTCGATCTCGCGGTGCTGCAGTGCAGTGCGCAGCTCCTGCTCCTCTGCGACGAGCTTGTTGACTTCGGCGAGGATGTCCGCATCAGTGGCCATGAAGCCAGTGTGCCCGACTACGGTGGACAATCGTGGCAACAAAACCTGAAATCGAATTTCCGGACGGCCCGGCACCCACCGAGCTGGTCATCGAAGACGTCATCGTCGGCGACGGTGAGGAAGCGGTACCCGGCGGCTCCGTGGAGGTGCACTACCTCGGCGTGGAGTACGACACCGGCGAAGAGTTCGACAGCTCGTGGAACCGCGGCGAGTCGATCACCTTCCCGCTGCGCGGCCTCATCCAGGGCTGGCAGGACGGTATCCCCGGGATGCGCGTGGGCGGTCGGCGCAAGCTGACCATCCCGCCGGAGCAGGCCTACGGTCCGGCCGGTGGCGGCCATCGGCTGTCCGGCAAGACGCTCATCTTCGTCATCGACCTGCTGGCCACCCGCTAGCTAGCACCAACAGAACCGCCGTCGTTCCGGTCCAATGTGGGCCGCAGCGACGGCGGTTCGTTGTCTTGTGCGGGTCCCGACCGTGGGGCAGATCACCCTCGGGCGGCGTTCGGATCGACGAATGTTTCGCGACTACACCTTGCAAGAGGCCCCGGCACGCGGGCTTTCGGTGTCCACGTGAAAAAAGGATCGACAGATATGACCAACCCGCAAACCACCGCCCAGCCCGCTCCGGCCAAGACACGGTGGTGGCGCACCAAGAAGGTCCGGTTGGCCCTCACCATCATCGGCGTCTCACTGATTCTGCTCGCCAAATTCAGCTTGGCCGAGAAGCGCGAGGTGCAGCAAGCGACCACCGCTGCGAAGCAGGAGATCACGAGTTACCTTGTCGGCGACTGTGTTGCACTCGGGGCCGACGGAAAAGACGTGCACCGCACCGACTGCGGCACCGACCCCAGCTTCACGGTAGGCGCGGTGCTCGACAGCGACCGGTCGTGCGCCAACGCCAACTACGTCAGCTATGACTGGACTCTCGACCACCACGCAGTCGGCCGGCTCTGCCTCGTCGAGAACCTCACCGCCGGGCACTGCTATCACCCGACCGACGGCGGCAAGAACCTCGAACAAACCGACTGCGCCGTCAGTGATGACAAGGCCTACAAGGTGGTGCAGCGATTCGACTCCGCAGCCGCCCAGTGCCCGGCCGACACCACCACCTACAGCTATCCCGCCCCGGTGCGGGCCTACTGCTTGGCGCCGACCGCCGGCTCGGATTAGGCCGGCCCGGGCAACCGCAGCAGCAACCGCACGCCGCCGAGCGGGCTAGCTTCCAATGAGGCTGTGCCGCCGTGCAATTCGGCCTGCTGGGCCACCAGTGCCAAGCCCAGGCCCGACCCGGAATGCGATGCCGTCGACCCGCGGGAGAACCGCTCGAACACCCGGGTGCGCTCCTCTTCGGGCAGCCCGACGCCGTCATCGTCGACGGCGATCTCCACCCCGGCCCGTGAGGCCACCGCGGACAGCTGCACCCGGGTCGCGTTCCCGTGCTTGACCGCGTTGGCGATCGCGTTGTCCACCGCCAACCGCAACCCGGCGGGCAGCCCGAGGATCAGCACTGTCGGCGCGGGCACCAGGGACACATCCAGGTCGGGGTACACGCGCATGGCGTCATGCGCGGCGCGGTCGAGCAGTTCGGTGATGTCCACCGGCACATGGTCGTCGGAGGTGGTCAGCTCGCCCTGCGCCAGACGCTCGAGCGCGGTCAAGGTCGCCTCGATCCGGGTCTGGGTGCGGATCACGTCGCCGAGCACTTCCTTGCGCTGCTCGTCGGGCATCTCCAGGGTGTCGAGCACCTCAAGATTGGTGCGCATCGCGGTCAGCGGGGTGCGCAGCTCATGCGAGGCGACGGCGGCGAAATCGCGCGCCGACTCCAGGGCCGCCTTTGTCCGCTGCTGCTCGTCGCCGATGCGGGCCAGCATGCCCTCGACCGCCTCGCCGATCTCGGTGGCCTCCCAGACTCCGCGCACCTGAACCTCTTCGGGCTTGGACTGCGAGTTGATGGCCCGGGCCTGCTGGGCCAGCCGCCGAAACGGGGTGATCATGATGGCCGAGATGATCCAGCCGACGATGGCGGTACCGCCGATGACACCGCCGCAGATCAGCAACACCCGGCGGTGCTGGGCGTCGATCTGATGCTCGGTCTCGGCGGTCGGCGCGCCCAGGGCGACCGAGGCCTGGCCGGCGCTGAACGTGCGCACCCGATATTTGACGCCGTTGATCGTGGTGGTCGCGAAACCGTCCGGGAATTCGGGCAGGACGATGTCATCGGGCGCCGACACGGTGGACCCGGCGATGCGGGCGGTGCGCACCAACCCGCCATTGGCCGCCAGTTGATCGGTGTGATCGTTGAGGGCGCTGCTGAGCAGGGTGGTGACATCGCCGAGGCTGCTGATCGAGTCAAGCCGGCGATCCAGCTGGCTGTACTGCTCGTTGGTGATGCCGATCCACACCCAGGTGCCGATGGTGATGACGGTGGCGATCACCGAGAACGACGCCACCAGCACGATCGAGCGCAGCGACAGCGCCCGCTTGGGTAGTCCGAGAAGCCGGTAGAGGCGGTCGTTGAGATCCATGCGGGCCTACTGCTGTCTGTTCTTCGCGCGAGCGCTCATCACTGCTGCCGCAGCACGAATCCCACGCCGCGAACCGTGTGCAGCAGCCGGGGCGCACCACCGGCCTCCAGCTTGCGGCGCAGGTAGCCGATGAACACGTCCACCACGTTGGTGTCGGCGGCGAAGTCGTAGCCCCACACCAGCTCCAGCAGCTGGGCGCGGGAGAGCACCGCGGTCTTGTGCTCGGCGAGCACGGCGAGCAGGTCGAATTCGCGCTTGGTCAGGTCGACGTCGGTGCCGTTGACGCGGGCCCGGCGACCAGGGATGTCGACTTCGAGCGGGCCGACCGAGATGGTCTCCGAGGAGAAGGTCGCGGTCGAGCCGCGCCGGCGCAACAACGCCTTGACCCGGGCCACCAACTCCTGGAGCACGAACGGCTTCACCAGGTAGTCGTCGGCGCCGGCTTCCAGCCCGGCCACCCGGTCGTCCACCGAGCTGCGGGCCGACAGCACGCAGACCGGTACGTCGTTGTCCATGGCGCGCAGCGCGGTGACGACGCTGACGCCGTCGAGCACGGGCATGTTGATATCGAGCACGATCGCGTCCGGCCGGGTCTCGGTGGCGCTGCGCAGGGCTTCGGCTCCGTCGACTGCCGTGGCGACCTCGAATCCGGACAGCCGGAGGCCTCGTTCCAGGGACGCGAGGACGTCGGGATCGTCGTCGACGACGAGAACCCGGGGTGACGCTGCTCCACTGTCCATAAGGCCCATCTTGCCCGATGAATCACCGCTATTGCGGCAGGCACGTCCCGGACACCATTGGGTGCTAGCATCCGGCATTTATGCAGGCATTTACGCCGCGGGTAATCGTGCAGCCCGATGACGGCGTCGAACCTGTACGGCAATTCGTCGCGTCGGCCGAGAAATCGTTACTCCTCAAACAATTCACCTTCACCGAGGAATCGTTGCTGGAAACGGTGATCGAGCGGCACAACGCGGGCGTCGACGTGCGGGTGATGCTGAACCCGGCTCGCTCCGGCGGGGACCGTGCCAACGACGATTCGTTCACGCGGCTGCAGGCCGCCGGCGTGAACGTGGCGTGGACCAATCCGAAGTTCTATGTCACGCATGAGAAGTCGATCGTCGTCGACGGGCAGGCCGCACTGGTGGCCACGTTCAACCTCTGCGAGAAGTACTTCACCCTCACCCGCGACTACGGGGTCGTCACCACTGTGCCGCAGCACGTGGCGCAGATCGTCGACGCGTTCGACGCGGACTGGGAGCACCACGACGATTGGCATCCCGCGGTGTTCGAGGGGCTGTTGTGGAGCAATTCGAATTCGCGTTATCACATGGCGCAATTCATCGACGCCGCCCAGCACCGGCTCGATATTCAGCATCCGAAATACGTGGACGCGGTGATTCTGGACCACATTGCTGCCGCGGCCGGGCGCGGCGTGAAGGTGCGCGTGCTGTGCGGTGGGAAGCACGGCATCAGCGAGTGGGACATCCTGGACACCTTCGCCTCGCTGCGCACCCTGCGCCGGTTCGGCGTGAAGGTGCACAAGCAGAAGAACCTGCGGGTGCACGCGAAGCTGCTCATCGCCGATGACGCGCACGCGCTGGTGGGCTCGATGAACATCGACCGCAGTGCCTTCGACCTGCGCCGCGAGCTCGGCGTCATCGTCGAGGATTCCGAGGCCGTCGCCCGGCTGGGCGCGATCTTCGCCTTCGACTGGGAGTCCTCGCATCAGTACGAGCCGCCGGATCCACTGCGGCCCGGGGAGCATGGCGAGGACGATTTCCCGCACGATCCGGACTTGATGCATGAGTGAGCTCGGCGGGCAGGAGCCCAGCGACCCGGGGATTGACGGAGCGCCGGTGTCCTTGGTGGAACTGGCGCTCACGTTCAACCACATCGCCCTCGCATCGTTCGGCGGTGGGCTCTCGGCCTGGTCGCGGGAAGTGCTGGTGGTCGAGAAGGAGTGGCTGGGCGAGGCGGAGTTCCTGTCGGCGATGACGATGTGCCGGATCCTGCCCGGCGCCAATCAGGTCAACATGGCCGTCTTCGCCGGCACCAAGATGCGCGGCCTGGCCGGGGCGGTCGCGGCCGTCGTCGGCCTGTGCCTCATGCCGCTGGTGATCATCCTGGTGCTGTCGTTCGTCTACTTCCGCTTCAAGGAAGTGCCCGCCGTCAAAGGGGTGCTGCACGGCGCGTCGGCCGCGGCGGTGGCGCTGACGCTGACGATGGTGATCAAGACGGGCCAGAAATGCCTCACCGGGGTGGTGCCGGTGCTGCTGTTCGGCGGGGCATTCCTGCTCAACGGGGTGCTGCGCTGGCCGCTGCTGGGGACCTTGGCGATCCTGGCGCCGCTGAGCCTGATCTGGGCCTGGCCACGGGGGCGTGAGCAGGTCAAGTCGTGAGCACCTACCTGCAGATCGCCGGCCTGTTCGGGATGCTCTCGCTGCTGTCCATCGGCGGCGGCAACGTGGTGCTGCCGGAGATGCACATGCAGGCGGTCAACCACCGGCACTGGCTGACCAACAACCAGTTCGCCGACCTGTTCTCCATCTCGCAGACCGCGCCGGGGCCCAGCATCCTGATCGTGTCGATGGTGGGCTATGGCGCGGGTCTGCACGTCGGGGGTGTGCCCGGGGCGATCCTGGGTGGGGTGATCGCGATGGTGGCGATGGTGCTGCCCGCGGCGTCGTTCGTCTACGTGGTGACGCTGTTCTGGCAGCGCGCCGAGAAGTCGAAACTTCGTATCGCCGTGGAGAAGGGTTTCGCGCCGCTGACCGTCGGGCTCATCCTGGCCACCTCGCTGGTGATGAGCCGGGCCGCCGACCACGACTGGCGGGCCTACACCGTCACCGCCGTGTGCACCGGGATCTTCCTGGTCAGCAAGATCAATCCGCTGTTCATCGTGGCCGGCGCCGGCGTGATCGGGTACCTCGGCTTCATCTGACGGCCCACAGGGGAATGCCATTGACCTCAATATTTGTTGAGGTTTTAGCGTCGAGTGGCGAACGGTTATTCGGTTGCCGGGCGTGGGAACATCGGAACCGGGGGAGTCGGAACAGACAGCCGCGTCACGACGTAGATGTCGGTGACGTGAGTTAGACAGTCTCAGTGGGTGGGGTCATGGATACGGACGGAAGTGCGCTGCGCGGGGCGCCGGCCATTGCGCCGCCGCCACGCCGTATCCGCGCGTCCTCGGACATCCTGCGCCTGCTGCCGTACCTGAAGCCCTACCGAGTGCGCTGGGCCGTCATGGTGCTGGCCGCGTTCGTCAGCCTGGGCGCCACGGTGTCCATCCCGCTGATCACCAAGGCGGTGATCGACGGCCCGATCCGCCACCAGGACGAGCGCGGGCTGTGGATCCTGGGCTCGGCCGCCACCGCCGTCGGCGTGTCCGAGGCCGTGCTGTGGTTCATCCGCCGCTGGCTGGTGGCGCGCGCCACCATGGGCGTGGAAGCCGATATCCGCAAAGACCTCTACGCGCGGCTGCAGATCCTGCCGATGAACTTCCACGGCCGGTGGCAGTCCGGGCAGCTGCTGTCGCGGGTGATGAACGACTTGGGCACCATCCGGCAGTTCCTGTCCTTCGGTCTGCTGTTCCTGATGCTCAACTTCGTCCAGATCGTCGTCGTGACGTCGATCCTGCTGGCCATGTACTGGCCGCTCGGGGTCGTCGTGGTGCTGTCCATCGCGCCGATCACCGCGACGGTGCTGCACTTCCAGCGGCAGTTCACCCAGCTGTCCCGGCAGGCGCAGGACCAGTCCGGCAACGTCGCCACCCACGTCGAGGAGCAGGCCCTCGGGATGCGGGTGGTCAAGGCGTTCGGCCGGGAGGAGTACGCCTACGAGCGGTTCGACGAGCGGGCCTCCGACCTGTTCGACACCGAGGTCCGCAAGGTCGCGGTGTCGGCGAAATTCTGGACGCTGCTGGAGGTCATCCCGACGGTCACGCTGATCGTCGTCCTTGGGGTGGGCGCCTATGCGGCGGGCCACGGGCTGGTCACCATGGGCACCCTGGTCGCGTTCATCACCATGATGCTGTCGCTGGTGTGGCCCATCGCCTCGCTGGGCTTCCTGCTGTCGATGACGCAGGAGGCGATGACGGCGGCCAACCGGGTCACCGAGATCTTCGACGCGCCACGCGAGATCACCGACGGGCCGGACGGCGCCACCCCGCGCGGCGGTCGGCTGGAACTCGTCGACGTCGGCTTCCGGTTTGCAGACAGCTCTGACTGGGCCTTGCGGCACGTGAACCTGGCCGTCGAGCCGGGGGAGACCATCGCCCTGGTGGGTTCCACCGGATCGGGCAAAACGGTGCTCGCCGCCCTGTTGTCCCGGCTCTACGACGTCACCGAGGGCCGGATCATGTTGGACGGCAAAGATATCCGCGACCTGTCACTGCCGGCGCTGCGTCACGCGGTAGCCACCGCATTCGAGGATCCGACGCTGTTCTCCATGTCCGTGCGGGAGAACCTGCAGCTCGGTAACCCCGTCGCGAGTGACGAGCAGCTCGCCGAAGCGGTCCGGGTGGCGGCAGCCGAGTTCGTCTACGATCTCCCGTTCGGTCTGGACACCCGCATCGGGGAACAGGGTATGAGCCTGTCCGGTGGCCAGCGGCAACGGCTTTCGCTGGCGCGCGCCATTCTGGCCCACCCGTCGGTGCTGGTGCTCGACGACACCCTGTCTGCGCTCGATGTTCACACCGAGGCCGTCGTCACCGAGGCGCTGGGCCGGGTGCTGCGCGAGGTCACCGGCATCGTGGTGGCACACCGCGCCTCGACGGTGTTGCTCGCCGACCGGGTCGCGCTGCTGGAGAGCGGCACCATCACGCATATCGGCACTCACGGCGAGCTGCTGGCCGGTGTGCCCGAATACCGCTATCTGCTGGCCGCCGACGACGAGCTCGACGATGGTGCCGAGCGCTCCTGCGACTGGGAGAACGACGAATGCCGTTCTCAGCTGGAGCATCTGCACCTGGAGGATGAAGCGCTGTCCAGCTGGGAGCGTCAGCGATGAGTACCACCGACTGGCGCGGTCAGGCGGTCGAGTCCGCCGACGATTCGGCGATCGACGAAACCGTGTCGCGGCGCGGTGAAGCGCGCGCGCTGCTGTACTCGCTACTGCAGCCCTACCGCGCGGTGATTGCGGTGCTGGCGATCATCGTGGTGGTCGAGAACGCCGCCCGGCTGTCGGTGCCCATCCTGGTGCAGCGTGGGATCGACCACGGCATCCCGCCGATCCTGGCCGGCGGTTCGGCGCGTGAACTGGTGGTCATCCTGGCGGTGCTGTGCGGTGTGGTCATCCTGCAGGCCGGCAGCCGCATGGTGTTCCTGCGCCGGTCCGGACGGATCGGCCAGCAGGTGCTGCTGGAATTGCGGCGCAGGCTGTTTCGTCATTTCCAGCGTCTCGATGTGGCCTTCCACGACCGCTATACGTCGGGCCGGGTGGTGGCCCGCTCCACCAATGACATCGAGGCCATCCAGGAGATGCTGTCGACGGGGTTCGACGGGCTGATCACCGCCGTGCTCACGATGTGTGGCACCGCAGTGCTCCTGTTGGTGCTGGACTGGCGGCTGGGCCTGATGTGCTTGTGCGCCTTCCCCATCCTGGTCGGGTTGGTGTGGTGGTTCCGTGCCGAATCGTCGAAGACCTACCTCAAGGTGCGCGAGGCCGCGGCACTGGTCATCGTGCAGTTCGTCGAGACCATGACCGGCATCAAGGCCGTGCAGGCGTATCGCCGCGAGCCGCGCAACCAGGAGATCTTCGAAGACGTTGCCGACCAGTACAAGTCGATCAACGAGCGCGCCTTCAAACTGATGGCGATCTTCATGCCCAGCGTGCGACTGGTCGGCAACATCGCCACCGGGATGGTGCTGCTCTACGGTGGCTACCTGGTGCTCGAAGGCCGGATGACGCTCGGCACGCTCACCGCGTTCCTGCTGTACCTGCGCATCTTCTTCGAACCGATGCAGGAGATCTCGCAGTTCTTCAACACCTTCCAGTCGGCGTCGGCCGCGCTGGAGAAGATCTCCGGGGTGATGGCCACCGAGCCTGGGATCCGCGATCCGTCGGATCCGGTGCGGTTGACGGCGGTGCGCGGGGAGGTCGACTTCCGCGATGTGCGCTTCGATTATGTGCCGGGCCGTCCGGTCCTGCCGGATCTGACCCTGCACCTGCCTGCCGGGCAGACGGTGGCGCTGGTGGGGACCACGGGTGCGGGTAAGACCACCATCGCCAAACTCATTGCGCGGTTCTATGACCCGGTCTCGGGTGTGGTCAGCCTGGATGGGGTCGACCTGCGCGACATCGAGCAGGCCGAACTGCGCCGCCACGTGGTGATGGTGACCCAGGAGAACTTCATGTTCGAGGGCACCGTCGCCGACAACATCCGCTTCGGCAGGCCCTCTGCGACGGACGATGAAGTGCGCGCCGCCGCGGAGGCCGTCGGTGCGGACCGGTTCATCGACGCGCTGCCCGACGGGTACGCCACCGACGTCGCCAAACGCGGTGGCCGGCTCTCGGCGGGGCAGCGTCAGCTCATCGCCTTCGCGCGGGCGTTCCTGGCCGATCCGGCGGTGCTGATCCTGGATGAGGCGACGTCCTCGTTGGACATCCCGAGCGAGCGCCTGGTGCAACGGGCTCTGGTGACGGTGTTGGCCGACCGCACCGCCGTGGTGATCGCGCACCGGCTGTCCACCGTGCTGAGCTCGGACCGGGTGCTGGTGCTGGAGCACGGGCGGATCGTCGAGGACGGCCCGCCCAGTGAATTGATCGATGCGGGTGGGCATTTCGCGGGGTTGTATCGGGCGTGGGAGGACTCGCTGGCGTGACGACGTACGCCGACTGTGGGCCCTGTGTACGCCAGGTCGATGTATCGCGTACACAAGGCCCACAGTCGGCGATGCCGGCCTAACTACTTGCCGCCGATCTTGTACAGCAGGGACTCGACGTTGTTAATGCCTGCGGGCAGGCCGCTCTGCCGGTCGCTTTCGAGCACATCGAAGCCGCCGCGCGGATCCTTGGCGACCAGGACCATCACGTGGGACATGTCGGTGCCCTTGGGCTGGGCGATGTCGTTGTGCCCGCGTTCACCCAGTTGCTCTCGTTGTCGGTGATCTTGCCGGCCTTGGCTGCAGCGTCGATGTCGTGGCGCGCCGGGCGGTACAGCTCGGTCAGGTGGATGTGCATCTGTTCTTGGCCTCGGCTGTCAGCGGAGTTGATGGCCAGTGCCCAGTCGCCGACCCCGTTCAAGAGATGAGCCTCGTCGGCGGCGTGCTTGAAGTAGTGGGGTGCGTCTGCGGACAGCAGGTTGGAGCATTCGATACCCGACTCGGGCATGGTGGGAATGACCAGCAGATCGGTGTGCACCTTCTTCTGGCTGGAGTTGCCGGAGTGCACCGCCCACCCGTGGGCCGCGTCGTTGTTCGGCCACTGGATGTCGAAGTTGGTGCCCTTGCTCTTCGGGGTGTACTTGGCCGGGTCGACACCCTTCCACGGAACGCTCTCCGTCTGCTTGATGGTGGAGCAGGGTCCGAAGATGGTGGCCGTGGCGTCGGCATTGGAGGTCGGGGCCAGACCGAGGGCCATTGCCGGGACGGCGGCCAGTGTGGCGACGGCGGCGATGCGGCGGGTGAGGCGGGTGCGAGAGGTGTTCGTCATGGTTGTTCTCTTGGGGATGAGGCGGGGTGAAAGCTTGGTGAGAACAACTTCCCGCAGCCGAAAGCCTGGGTCTGTCCGCTGGTCGGCTTGCACGACAGGGGAATCCGTATTCCCTCGATTGGGGGACGGCGGTGGCGTACATGAAATGACGGACTGTGTGGCTTAAGCACTACCTGCAACCCGGGCAGCGGGCGAACTGAACGTCGGCCGCCTTCGTGCCGAGTTTGCGTTGTCGAGGAACGCACTTCGACACTTGTCGGCCAGTAAAGCTCGTTCAGGATATGGGCAGCCGACCGACGCCCTCGGAGCTAGAATCCGTCTGTGGGGGACACAAACCCTATGGGTGCTGACTCGCGGAACGTTGCCACGTGTGCCTGCGTCGGTGTCTACGCCCACGCTCTCACCTACGGCAGCGCGTATCCGATCCTGGCCCATGACGTCGACAAGCGCCAAGTGAAGGTACGCGGCGACAACGCGAAGGCGCGGTGGTATCCGGATCACTGTTTCGACTTGAGCGGCCAGCGCGTCGTAAAGCTCGTGCACATGACCATTGACGGTCCAGTTGAGGACGGTTGCAACACCGTAGACGTTGTCCTTGAATTTTCCGACGGCCAGCGACGATGGTGCTACTTCATCACCCCTGAGTGTCTGTCACACCTCGGCGGGGCCGCGCAAGTCGGCGATGAACGTTTGCTGAGTTACCATTCTCCGCACATGATCGTGGTCAGTGCGATCAACGGCGAGATTATCGATCAGTCGCTCACCTACATTGAAAGCCAAGGGGAGTTGCTGGCCGCTTCGATGCCCATCTCCTGAACTACTGCAGTGCAACCACTTGCTGCGCTCACGGAATCAACCGCCCCCGCCGGGCCCGCGACACCGCCTCATGCCGCGTCTTCGTCCCGAGTTTCGCTGCGGCACTGCGCAAATAACTCTTCACCGTCTCCGGTTTCAACGAAAGCCGCTGAGCGGCTTCTGCATTGGTGCATCCGAGGGCGACCTGGGCCAGCACATCAATTTCGCGCTGAGTCAGCGGTGCCGCAACAGGAGCACCGCCCGACAACGCTGCCCCAAGCTGATCGGCCAGCACCCGTAGCTGGCCCTGCATCTCGGCCGGCGCGGAAGCCGCCAACCGGCGCAGGTCGGCATGGACCTCCCGGATCTTCTCCGGGTCGGCCACCCGATCGGTAAAACCGGACAGGTGCGCCTCGCGCAACCGCATCCGCCGGTCCACCTCGTCGCGCACCCGCAGCTCATGCGACAACCGGCGGGCCGACCCCACCATCAGGTCCATCGCCCGGCCACCGATCGGGGCGGCGGAGCGGTACGCGCCGTACAGCATCGCCCGGGCCTGTCCGTCCACCAGCACGGGCACCGCCAGCACCGAGCGGATACCTTCGCCGGACACCGGTGCGTCGTAGTCGTGGGTGATGTTGACGTCGTTGCGGTAGTCGGCCACCGCCATCGGCCGGCCGGCCACCATGCTGGCCCCGCCCAGCCCGGACCGCGACCGCACCACCAGCCCCCGCAGCCCGCCGGTGCGGGTGCCGACGAACTCGGTGAGCAGCAGCGCGTCCTCGTGCACCTCGCCGCCGAACAGCACCGGCACCCCGGCCTCGGCGGCCACCCGCCGCAGCTCAGCGCGCACCGCATCGGTATCGCGGGGCCTTAACAGCGATTGCACAGAATTCCCCTCTTTCGGGGGTAGCGGACAGGCGAGTGTGACGTAGATCCTATCTGTATGGCGACCAACACCGACCTCTACCGCGATGCCCGCGACCATTTGGTCGACGTAATCGGCGACTACGAGAAAGCCGTCGAGACGTTCCGGTGGCCGGAGATCACCGGTTCGTTCAACTGGGCGACCGACTGGTTCGACGTCATCGCGCACAACAACCAGCGCACCGCTCTGTGGATCGTCGAGCAGGACGGCAGCGAGCGCAAGGTCACCTTCGCCGAGATGGCGCAGGCCTCTGACCGGGTGGCGACGTGGCTGCGCGGGCTGGGGGTGAGCAAGGGCGACCGGGTCATCTTGATGCTCGGCAACCAAGTCGAACTGTGGGAGGCGATGCTCGCCGTCGCCAAGCTCGGAGCCGTCATCATGCCGACCACCGGTGCGCTCGGACCGGAGGATCTGGCCGACCGGATCACCCGTGGCGGCGCCCGGTTCGTCATCGCCAACGCCGTCGACGCACCCAAGTTCGAGCAGGTGCCGGGGGACTACGTGCGGATCGCGGTCGGCGACGTGGCGGGTTGGCACCGCTACGCCGACGCGTACGACGTCGCGCCCGACGCGCACGAGACCGTCACGACCGTCGAGGACCCGCTGCTCGTCTACTTCACCTCCGGCACCACCAGCAAGCCGAAGCTCGTCGAGCACTCCCAGATCTCCTACCCGGTCGGGCACATGTCGACGATGGCCTGGATCGGGGTGCGCCCCGGGGATGTGCACCTGGCCATCAGCTCGCCGGGCTGGGCCAAGCACGCCTGGAGCTGCTTCTTCGCGCCGTGGATCGCCGAAGCGACGATCTTCGTCTACAACTACAGCCGGTTCGACGCGGCCGACCTCCTGGCGCAGCTCCACCGGGCCGGTGTCAGCACGTTCTGCGCACCGCCCACGGTGTGGCGGATGCTGATCCAGGCCGAGCTCGGGTCCAAACCCGAAGGGCTGCGCGAGATCCTGGGTGCGGGGGAGCCGCTGAACCCCGAAGTGATCGAAACCGTGCAGCGCGCGTGGGGTTTGACCATCCGGGACGGGTTCGGGCAGACCGAGACCACCCTGCAGGTCGGCAACACCCCGGGGCAACCGGTCAAGGCCGGCTCGATGGGGAGGCCGATGCCCGGTGTGCCGGTGGTACTCATCGACCCACTCACCGGCGAGTTGGCCGACGAAGGCGAGATCTGCCTGGACCTGTCGAAGGCGCCGCTGAACCTGATGACGGGCTATCTCGATGATGCACAACGCAATGCGGCGGTGATGCACGGCGGCTACTACCACACCGGCGATGTCGCGGCCCGCGACACGGACGGATACATCACCTATATCGGGCGTACCGATGACGTGTTCAAGTCCAGCGATTACAAGGTCTCGCCGTTCGAGTTGGAGAGCGTGCTCATCGAGCACCCCGCCGTCGTGGAAGCCGCGGTCGTCCCGCAACCGCATGACACCCGGCTGGCCATCCCGAAAGCCTATGTGGCACTGGCCGAAGGGTGGTCGGCTGATGCCGACACCGCACGCGCCATCATGGAGTACGCCCGCGACCATCTGGCGCCGTATCTGAAGGTGCGCCGGGTCGAGTTCTTCGAACTGCCCAAGACCATTTCCGGCAAGATCCGGCGCGTCGAACTGCGGCGGCGCGAAGACGAAGCGCACGAGTCGGGGTCGCCGATTCCGACCGAACATCGGTACGAAGATCTGGTGCAATGATGCAGAGTTACGACGCCGGGCCGACCACCCTCCCGATTCTCGAGGAGACCATCGGTGCGAACTTCGAGCGCACCGCGGCAGCCCATCCCGATATCGAGGCGTTGGTCGACGCCGCGCAGGGAACCCGGTGGACCTACCGCGAACTCAACGACGAAATCGATCTGGTGGCAAGGGGACTCCTGGGCCGCGGGATCGCCAAGGGCGACCGGGTGGGCATGTGGTCGCCGAATCGGTCCGAGTGGACCATCGTGCAGTACGCGACCGCCAAGATCGGCGCGATCCTGGTCAACATCAACCCGGCCTACCGCACCCACGAACTCGGGTATGTGCTCAACCAGTCGGGTGTGCGGATGCTCATCTCGGCCACCGAGTTCAAGAGCTCGGACTACGTCGCGATGGTCGACGCCGTGCGCCCGGAAGCGCCCACGCTGACCGAGGTGATCTTCCTGGGCACGGCTGACTGGGACGCCTTGCGTGCCGGTGCGGTGGCGCCCGAGGAGCTGGCGGCGAGGCAGGAGACGCTGGACAACACCGACCCGATCAACATCCAGTACACCTCGGGCACCACGGGTTTCCCGAAAGGGGCGACCCTGTCGCACCGCAACATCCTGAACAACGGGTTCTTCGTCACCGAGGGAATCAATCTGCGGCCGGGGGACCGGCTGTGCATCCCGGTGCCGTT
The DNA here is from genome assembly GCF_051188035.1 of Mycolicibacterium sp. Y3. Lineage (NCBI taxonomy): Bacteria > Bacillati > Actinomycetota > Actinomycetes > Mycobacteriales > Mycobacteriaceae > Mycobacterium > Mycolicibacterium sp. Y3. The sequence continues at coordinate 1,350,830 of NZ_JAVQLT010000001.1, forward strand.
CTATCACTGCTTCGGCATGGTGATGGGCAACCTGGGCTGTACCACCCACGGCGTGACGATGGTGATCCCGGCGCCCGGGTTCGATCCTGGCCTGACCTTGAAAGTCATTGAGCAGGAACGCTGCACCGGGGTGTACGGGGTGCCGACGATGTTCATCGCCATGCAGAACCATCCGTCGTTCCCGGAGGCCGATCTGTCGAGCCTGCGGACCGGCGTCATGGCCGGCGCGGTCTGCCCGATCGAGGTGATGAAGCGCTGCATCAACGAGATGAACATGGCCGAGGTGGCCATCGCCTACGGCATGACCGAAACCTCCCCGGTGTCGTGTCAGACGCTGCACGACGACGACCTCGACCGCCGTACCGCGACCATCGGCCGCGCGCATCCACATGTCGAAGTCAAGATCGTCGACCCGGAGACCGGGGACATCGTCGAGCGCGGGCAACCCGGGGAGTTCTGCACCAGGGGTTATTCGGTGATGCTCGGGTACTGGGATGATTCGGGGAATCCGCCCGCGACCGGAGGTCGCAAATACAACACCGAGGCGATCGACGAGGACGGTTGGATGCACACCGGGGACCTCGCGGTCATGCGCGAGGACGGCTACTGCACCGTCGTCGGCCGGATCAAGGACATGGTGATCCGCGGCGGGGAGAACGTGCACCCGCGCGAGGTCGAGGAATTCCTCTACACCCACCCCGGCATCGAGGATGCCCAGGTGATCGGCGTCCCCGACGCCAAGTACGGCGAGGAGATCTGCGTCTGGATCAAGATGAAGCCGGGCGCGGACCCCTTGGACGCCCAGGCGATCCGTGCCTTCGCCGAAGGCAGGTTGGCGCACTACAAGATTCCGCGCTACGTGCACCTGGTCGAGGAGTTCCCGATGACCGTCACCGGGAAGATCCGCAAGGTGCAGATGCGCGAGGAGAGCGTGCAGATCCTCGGACTGTGAGCGCCGAGTTCGACGAAATGGCGCGGGCTACTCGCACTTTCGCGCCCGTTTGATCAACTGGGCGAAACCAGTCAGGCCAGGAGGGGGCTCAGCCGGGCCGCGCACTCCCGCAAGACGGGGACCTGCCGGATCAACAGCTGCTCCTGGTCGGCGCGCGCCGACATCGCCACGGCGGCCACCAAGGCCCCGGTGGCCGACCGCACCGGCACCGCGACGCAGGCGGAGTCCTCGGTGACTTCGCCCACCTGGGTGGCCATCTCCTGGTCGCGGATCTCGTGGAGCTGTTGGACCAGAACCGATCTGGAGGTGATGGTGCGGCCGGTCAGGCTGTGCAGCGGGAACGTGAGCAGGGTGTCGATATCGCGCTTCTCGGCCAGCAGCAGCTTGCCGACGGCGCAGGCGTGCAGGTGGTGATTGAGCACCGATTCGTCGGCCGGTGGCGGGTATTCGTCATCGGAGTCGGCCAACCGCACCGAGGTATTGGTGAAATAGAACAGATGCACGCCGAAACGCACCGACAGCCGCAGTTCGGCCAACACCTCCCGGGCCGCGGTGCACACCGTCGGTGACACCGCCGCGTCGATCAGCACGCCCATCCGCGGACCCAGCGAGAATCCGGACAGATCCGGCAGTCGCACGATATAGGCGTCGGCGACAAGCAGATTCAACAGCCGATAGGTGGTGGCCGACGGCATGCCGAGACGATCCGCGATCTCTTTGGCGGTGACTCCCGCACCCGCCAGCGCAACCGCTTCGAGCACCTGCAACGCACTCTGTACCGCCTTGGGTTGGCGACCCGACAGGGCGCCGTCACCGCGCCCGATTCCCCGGTCGCTTCGCTCCAGCCCGCCGGGGCTCACCGGCGCACCTCCCATGGGTTGTAGTCGGCGAACACGTCACCGGCCACCGTCTCGTCGAACACCCCGACCCGGTCGGCCAGGTCGGGCATACTGCGGCGGCGCAACCCGAACGCGGCGAAACCCGCGGCCAGCAGGGTGGCGTAGACCGCGGTGGCGATCCAGACCGGGGAGGCGACCGTCAGCGCGGCCCAACAGATGATGGCGATCATCGCCGCGGCCGCGGCGATCCCGATCACCAACGGGCCGCGGGTCAGTTCGCCGATCCGACGCAGGAACGCCGGGGCGGCCAGGCACACCAGCAGATACGCCCCGATATAGCCGTGCGCGGACACTGCGAGCAGTCCGACCAGCACCTCGCGACTGGATCCGGCGAGGAACAGATAGCCGACCGGAACGGCCACGATGACCGGCATCACCGCGCTCAGCGCCACATGCGGGGTGCGGTACACCGGATGTGCCCGGCCGACCCGTGCCGGGAGCACGCCCTCGCGGCCCATCGCGAACAGCGTGCGGGACAGCGCGGTGGTGGATCCGATGACACAGGCGAACCACGACGCGGTGATACCCAGTTCCATCACGACCGACAGCGCCGCGTTGTCGGGCAACGAGAGCACGATGGGCACGGAACCGATTCCGGCCCTGATGGTTCCGGTGGTTTGCATTGCCGCGGCGAAGGTGTACAACACGCCGAGCGCCAGCGGTGACCACCGGATCGCCCGGGTCACCGTGACGAACGGACGCTGCGCCTCACGGGCCACGGTGCCCGCGCTCTCGAATCCCACGTACGACGTGATGGCCAGCAGCACAGCAAAACCCAACGCCGAATGACTGTCGGGAACATCCACTTTGGGTGGGTCGTGGCCGCCGGAGACCGATCGGGTGAAGGCGATCACCAACACCGCGGCGGCCACCGCGATGGCGAACACCTCCACCGTCAGGGAGATGCGGGCCGACAACCGGATACCGCGGACCATCAACGCCCACGCGACGACGCCGACGAGCACCGCCAGCACCGCGATCACCGGCCGACCGTCGGGCACCCCCAGGCGGCCCAATAGTGCGGTGAGATAGCTTGCCGCGCCCAGGGTGCTGGCCATCGCTGCCGCCGCGTAACCGACGACCACCGACCAGCCGGCCGCGATACCGGGCACCGGCCCCAGTCCTTTGACCGTGTAGCTGTACAGCCCGCTGACCGCGACCATCCGGGTGGAGAACTGGGCGACGCAGTAACCCACGGCGGCCATCAAGAGCGCGGTGGCCACGAACACCGGCAGCGTCGCGCGCCCGGCCGCGGGAATGACCAGGGCGGGCAAGGTCACCATCACCGCCGAGGGCGCCACCGCCGACACAGACTGCCCCAGCACCTGGGCGAACGACAGCTGTGCCCGTCGCAACCCGGACACCGGTGAGCTGCTCCGCATCGCCCGTCTGCCACTCACTTCGGCAACGTAGCCGATCACCCACCCCGGCACAGCGTTGTCAGGTAAATCTTCGAAAACTTCAAATGAGAATCGAACCGGCCCCGTGCGTCACTTGTCCACCGCTGCATCCGTAAGCTGCGAATTCCCGCCGTCCGAATGAGAATGGCAACGACGTTCCAAATGAGAATGCAAAAGTGCGAAAAACCCATTAGGAATTAGTGGTGACGCAGACCACATCGGGGCGTAATCATGACCTACATGACAACCATGCTCAGCCCGGATCTGGACCCGCGGACCGCCGCCTTCGTGTCGGCGCCCCGGCAGATGTACATCGACGGCCAATGGGCCGACGCGCTCTCGGGGCGGCGGTTCGACACCGTCGACCCGGCCACCGAGCAGGTGATCACCACCGTCCCGCACAGCGGCGTCGAGGACGTCGAACGCGCGGTCGCCGCCGCCCGGCGCGCCTTCGAGGACGGCCCATGGCCGGCGATGACCCCGGCGCAGCGACAGCGGATGATCTGGCGGATCGCCGAGGGCATCACCGCCCGCGCCGACCAGTTCGCCGAGCTGGAGAGCATCGACAACGGCAAGTCGGTGGCCGTCGCCAAGGCCGTCGACGTCACCTGGGCCGCGGAGATCTTCTACTACTACGCCGGCTGGGCCACCAAGATCGAGGGCCGCACCGTCCCGGTGTCGGTGCCGTGGGCGCCCGGCAGCCGCTTCCACGCCTTCACGCTGCGCGAACCGATCGGGGTCTGCGCCCAGATCATCCCCTGGAACTTCCCGCTGGTGATGGCGGCGTTCAAGGTCGCGCCCGCGCTGGCCTGTGGTAACACCGTCATCCTCAAGCCGGCCGAGCAGACCCCGCTGACCGCGGTGCTGCTGGCCGAGGTGATCGCCGAGGCCGGCGTGCCCGACGGCGTGTTCAACCTGCTCACCGGCTTCGGCGATATCGGCGCCGCGCTGTCCGCGCATCCCGACGTCGACAAGGTCGCCTTCACCGGCTCCACCGAGGTCGGGAAGAAGATCGTCAACGCCGCCTCGGGCAACCTCAAGAAGGTCTCCCTGGAGCTCGGGGGCAAGAGCCCGCAGGTGGTGTTCGCCGACGCCGACCTGGCCGCCGCCATCCCGGGCGTGGCCGGCGGATTCCTGTTCAACCACGGCCAGACCTGCACCGCGGGCACCCGCCTGCTGGTCGAGGACACCATCTTCGACGAGTTCACCGCCGGTGTCGCCGAGCATGCGGCGGGCCTGCGCATCGGCCCCGGTCTGGATCCCACCAATGACATCGGCCCGCTGGTGTCTCGGGAACAGCTCACCAAGGTGACCGGATACCTCGACGCCGGCATCGAGCAGGGCGCCCGCGCGCTGGCCGGCGGCGGCCGGCACGGCGACACCGGTTTCTACGTGCAGCCGACGCTGCTGGTCGACGTGCGCGACGACTTCAGCGTCTACCGCGAGGAGATCTTCGGGCCGGTGGCGGTCGCGGTGCCGTTCAACCGGGAACGTGGGGTGCGAGCCGCAGCGAATGACACCCCGTACGGGCTGGCGGCCAGTGTGTGGACCCGCGATGTGTCCACCGCTCACGAGGTGGCCGCCCAGATCAAGGCCGGCACGGTCTGGGTCAACTGCCATAACGCGTTCGACAGCGCGCTGCCGTTCGGTGGCTACAAACAATCCGGCTGGGGCCGCGAACTGGGCGAGGGCGCCCTCGCCGAATACACCCAGACGAAGGCCGTCAATATCGCTCTCTGAATTTCATCCGTCAAATGGGAATTGCCACATATGGCCATTCTCATTTGAACTCACCGAAGCCTTACCGCACGGCAACCAATTCACATTCAATTCCATCGAAGGTAGACCCATGACAACTGACGCAGTCCTGGATGCCGGCCGCGCGGCCGGTGGCCAGGCTCACCGATTGGCCGGCAAACTCGGCCCCACCGCCATCGTCTTCATGGTCGTCGCCGCGGCCGCACCCCTGACCGTCGTGGCGGGCACCTTCCCGATCGGCATCGCCGCGGGCAACGGCGCGGCCTTCCCGGCCTCCTACGGTGTCTGCACCGCGGTGCTGCTGTTGTTCGCCGTCGGCTTCACCGCGATGACCCGCCACATCCGCGGCGCCGGGGCTTTCTACACCTACATCGCCCACGGCTTCGGGCGTCACATCGGATTGGGTGCGGCGTTCCTGGCGCTGCTGTCCTACACGGCGGTGCAGGGCGGCGTGTACGGCTACGTCGGGGCGGCGCTGAACGAACTGGTCACCAGCCACGGCGGCCCGGCGGTGCCGTGGTACCTGTACGCGCTGGCGATGCTCGCCGTCGTCGGCACCCTCGGGTATCGGCACATCGAACTGTCCGGCAAGGTACTTGGGGTCCTGTTGATCTGCGAAGTCGGGATCGTCCTGGTCATCAACGCCGCGGTGATCACCAAGGGCGGCGCCGAAGGCCTGTCGACCGCCGTCCTGCATCCGGGCAATTTTTTCAGCGGCGCACCGGGTATCGCGCTGATCTTCGCCCTGGCCGGTTACATCGGCTTCGAGGCGACCGCCGTCTTCCGCGACGAAGCCCGCGACCCGGCCCGCACCATCCCGCGGGCCACCTACGTGGCGTTGCTGCTCATCGGCGGCTTCTACGCGCTGTCGAGCTGGGTCATGGTCAGCGCCTGGGGCGACTCCGGCGCGTTGGCCGCGGCCACCGACGCACCGGCCACCATGCTCACCGACACCGCCAACCGCTACCTCGGTTCGGTGGCCGGTGACCTGGTCCAGATCTTCCTCATCACAAGCCTTTTCGCGGCACTGCTGTCCTTCCACAACGTGCTGGCCCGCTACATCTTCTCGCTCGGCAACACCCGCGCACTGCCAGAACGCTGCGGCCGCTCACACCTCCGCCACGATTCCCCACATATCGCCTCGGTGGTCCAGACCGTCTCGGCGCTGGTGTTGATCGTGGTGGCGGTGTTGGCCAACCTCGACCCGGTCACCCAGGTGTTCACCTGGTTCGTCGGCGCCGCCTCGGTCGGTATCGCCGTGTTGATGACCCTCACCTCGGCGGCGGTCGTCGTCTACTTCCGCCGCACCCGATTCGACACCCGGTTGTGGCACACCGTGATCGCGCCCGGGCTGGGCTTCATCGGCCTGGCCGTGCTCTCGGTGATGACCGCCGTCAACCTGCCGTTGCTCGTCGGTGGGTCCGCCACCCTGGCCGGCGTCATCGGGGTGCTGCTCGCCGGAGCCTTCCTCGGCGGCGCCGCGGTCGCAGTGCTGCGGCCGCACGCCGGCCACCAAGAGATCGAAACCGTTAAGGAGATTGCACGATGAGCACCGCGTTCCTCGAAACCCCCACCACCACCGACAGTTCCGAGCACCCGCTGAACCCGCTGAGCGCGGAGGAGATCCGTGCGGCCCGGCGCATCGTCGACGAGAACGGCCTGCTGTCGGCCTCCGTGCGCTTCGTCTTCGTCGCGCTGGAGGAGCCGCACAAGTCGGTCGTGCAGGCCTACGCTCCCGGTGACCCGATCGACCGGCAGGCCCGGGTGCTGTTGCTCGACCGCGCCACCGGCCAGGGTAGTGACCTCGTCGTCTCCGTGACCCAGCAGAAGGTGGTGTCGCTGGAGCACGTCGACGCCGGCGTCGACGGCCACGTGCCGATCCTGGACCAGGAATTCGAGGACATCGAGGCCTTCCTGCTGGACTGCCCGGAATGGCTGGCCGCGATGGACAAGCGCGGGCTCACCCACGCCGATGTGCGCGCGGTGCCGTTGTCGGCGGGCGTCTTCGGACACGAGGACGAGGTGGGCAAGCGCATCGTCCGGGTGCTGGCCTTCTATCAGTACGACGCCGCCGACCTTCCGTGGGCCCATCCCATCGACGGGGTGGTGGCCTATGTGGACCTTACCGAGCGCCGGGTCACCAAGGTGATCGACGAGATCGAACTGCCGCTACCCGCCGAGCGTGGCCAGTGGGACGCCGAACCGCACGCGGCGCCGCCGCGCACCGACCTCAAACCCATCGAGATCACCCAGCCCGAGGGGGCCAGCTTCACCGTCGACGGCAACCAGATCAGCTGGGCGGACTGGAAGTTCCGGTTCGGGTTCGACGTCCGCGAGGGCCTGACCCTGCACCAGCTGTCCATCGCGGGCCGGCCTGTGGTGTATCGCGCGTCGATCGCCGAGATGGTGGTGCCCTACGCCGACCCGTCGCCGGTACGGTACTGGCAGAACTACTTCGACCAGGGTGAGTACCTGTTCGGCCGATACACGAATTCCCTTGAGCTGGGCTGCGATTGCCTGGGTGAGATCAAGTACTTCGACGTCACCATCGCCGACGAGGACGGTAACCCGAAGGTGATGAAGAACGCGATCTGCCTGCACGAGGAGGACTACGGCGTGCTGTGGAAGCACACCGACATGTTCAACGGGATGGCCGAGGTGCGGCGGTCGCGGCGACTCGTCATCTCGTTCTTCCTGACCATCGGCAACTACGACTACGGGTTCTACTGGTACCTGTACCTGGACGGCACCATCCAGCTGGAGGCCAAGGCCACCGGCATCGTGTTCGCCTCGGCCTACCGCGGGCCCGACGGGTTCTCCACCGAGATGGCGCCCGGGCTGGGCGCACCCTTCCACCAGCACCTGTTCTCGGCACGGCTGGACATGGAGGTGGACGGCCAGTCGAACGTCGTCGAAGAGGTCGACGCCGTGGCCGTCCCGATGGGCCCGGAGAACCCGTGGGGTAACGCCTTCCGGCCGCAACGCACCCGGCTGACCCGGGAGTCGGAGGCCATGCGCACCGCCGACAACCTCAAGGCGCGGGTATGGCACATCACCAACCCGGAGAAGACCAACCGGCTGGGGCAGAACGTCGGCTACGCGCTGCATCCCGAAGGTCAGCCGGCGCTGCTGGCCCACCCGGCCAGCTCGATCGCCCAGCGCGCGGCGTTCGCCACCAAGCACCTGTGGGTGACGAAATACGACCCCGCCGAACGGTATCCGGCCGGCCGGTTCGTCAACCAGAACCCGGGCAATGCCGGGCTGCCGGCCTACGTGGCCCAGGACCGCGACATCGACGGCCAGGACATCGTGGTGTGGCACACCTTCGGGCTGACGCACTTCCCGCGCCCGGAGGATTGGCCGGTCATGCCGGTGGACTACGCGGGTTTCAAACTCAAGCCGGTGTCGTTCTTCGACCGCAACCCCGCGTTGAACGTTCCCGCTGCGCCGAAGTCGCACTGCTGCGAGAGTTAGTACATGTCCACCGTCAGCAGCACGTCCGCCGTTCTCGGACGGCGGACGTGTGCTGTGGTGGCGGCCGGGTCGGCCGCGCTGCACGCCACGATGATCGGCCATGCCCGCACCCCGGTGGTCGCGGTGCTCATCGTGGCCATGGCCGCAGCCTGCCTGATGTGCGCCTACGAACTGTGGCGTGGCTGCGGCGTGCGGACCTGGTGTGTGGTCGCGGTGATGAACCTCGCGATGATCGCCGTGCACTGGTCGATGCCCACCCATCACCACGGTGCCGTGGCGCCCGAGCAGGTGAATGGACTGATGACGGTCGCGACCACGGTGTCGCTGATCGAGGCCGGTGTCGCCACCGCGGTGCTCTATGTCCTGACGAGGCGGCGCGCGCCATCGGCCATCATGTAGGGCATGACCTACCCACCGTCGCAGATGCCACCGCCACCGCAGGCCACCACCTGCTACCGGCATCCCGGCCGGCCGGCGTTCGTACAGTGCACCCGCTGCCAGCGCTTCATCTGCGGCGACTGCATGCGCGACGCCGCCGTGGGGCACCAATGCCCGGATTGCGTGACGGCGGGCGCGGCCACCGTGCGCCGGGTCGAAGGCCACTTCGGGGGCGCGCCCGCGGGCGAGACCCCGTATGTCACCTACACGCTGATCGCGATCAACGTCCTGATGTTCGTGCTGCAGATGACCTCGCGCGAACTGGAGAGCCACCTGACTCTGTGGCCGCCCGCCGTCGCCGACGGCCAGTACTACCGCCTGGTCACCTCGGCGTTCCTGCACTACGGCATCGCGCACATCCTGTTCAACATGTGGGCGCTGTACGTCATCGGCCCACCGCTGGAGCGGCTGCTGGGCCGAGTCCGGTTCGGGGCGCTCTACGGGTTGTCCGCGCTCGGTGGGTCGGTGCTGGTGTTCCTGGTCGCCCCGCTGAACACCGCGACCGCCGGTGCCTCCGGCGCAGTGTTCGGGTTGTTCGGCGCCACGTTCGTGGTGGCGCGGAAGCTGCGCCTCGATGTCAAATGGGTCGTCGGGCTCATCGTGCTGAACCTCGCGTTCACCTTCATCGGCCCGTTGTTCGGGTCGGGCGCCATCAGCTGGCAGGGCCATGTGGGCGGGCTGGTGACCGGATGCGTGGTGGCCGCCGGCCTGGTGTATCCGCCACGCGCGCAACGTAACCTGATCCAGGCCTCGTTGGTGGTGGGGCTGCTGGTGTTGTTCCTGGCGTTGATCTGGTGGCGCAGTGTGCAGCTGCTCAGCATGTTCGGTGGTTATCTGCACCTCGACTAGCGCTCGCCGGGGCAGCCCGATGTGTTGAGATGACTCAGTGGCAGAACCAGAACCGGCAATCACGGCCCGCGGCATCAGAATGACCGGGCCCTGGGGCCCGGTGTACGGCCCCATCGATCTGGACGTGGAGGCCGGCGGGGTCAGCGTGCTGGTCTATCCGACCGGTACCGGCCGCACCGCCCTGCTGATGACACTGGCTGGCCGGATGAAACCCGTCGAAGGACAGATCACGGTGTTCGGTCACAGCCGGGCCCGCGATATCTTCGCCCACTCCGCGCTGGCCTGCATCGACGAACTGGACAGGATCGCCGAATCGGTGACGGTCCGCGATCTGATCACCGAGCAGAAGCGCTGGGATGCAGCCTGGTACCGCTTCATCGGCGCGGCCGACCAGGACGACCTGACCAAGGTGTGTGCACCCGTGTTCGGTGAGGTGGCGCTGCCGTCGCTCACCGCGTACTTCGACGAACTGTCCGAACTCGAGCAGACGCTGTTGCGTATCGCGCTGGCCAATACCGCGACGCCACCCCTGCTGGTGGTCGCGAACCTCGATCACCTCACCGACGACCGTAACCGCGACATCGTGCTGAAGCGGCTCATCGCGCTCGGCGAGCAGCAGACCGTCATCACCGCGACCGTGAACGGTGTCACCGACCCGGGTGTGCGCGCCCAGCTGAACGTGGGGAGTGAGTAGCCATGCTTGCCGGAATGTCTCTGGGTACCGATCTGAAGCGCTTCTCCCGGGGCGCGCTCCCCCGCATTGCGCTGGTGACCGTCATCCTGATGCCGCTGCTGTACGGCGCCATGTATCTGTGGGCGTTCTGGAATCCGTTCGCCGAGGTGAACAAGATCCCGGTGGCACTGGTCAACGAGGACACCGGCACCGTCGTGGACGGTCAGCAGGTCCGCGCCGGGGCGGAAGTGGCTGACGCACTGGTCGATTCGGGCCAGCTGCAATTGCACCGGGTGTCGTCGACCGAGGCCGCGGCGGGGGTGTCCAGCGGCAAGTACTACTTCTCGGTGACGCTGCCCGAAAACTTCAGTGCCGACGTCGCCTCCCCGTCGGGCGGCTCGCCCGAGCAAGCGCAGATCCAGTTCAAATTCAACGACGCCAACAACTATCTGGGTTCGATCATCGGGCAGAACGCCGCCCGGGAAGTCATCAACCAGGTCAACGCGAGCATCGGGCAGCGCACCTTGGGCACCGTGCTGACCGGATTGACCGACGCCGGTGCCGGATTGGTCCAGGCCGCCGACGGGGCGGGCCAGTTGGCCACGGGCACCGCGGCCGCCGACGACGGCGCGCACAAACTCGCCGACGGTGCCGGTGCCTTGACGGCCGGATTGGTGACCGCACGCGACGGCTCGGCGCAGCTGGCCGCTGGGACACGTCAGCTGTCCGCGTCCGTGGACACCGCGACGGGTCCGTTGGTTACCATGCTGGACCGAGTCGGTGATCTGGGGCTGGATCCCGACGAGGTCGGATTCGTCGCATCCCGGTTGTCCGGGGCGGTGCGCTCGACCACCGATCGGATCGCCGCGCTCAACATCGACCAGGCCCAGGCGGCGACGCTGGTGGATCAGGCCGTGGGCATGTTGCAGGCCAACCCCGATCCGGCAGTCCGCGATGCCGGTGACGTGCTGTCCGGCGCGCAGCGACTGCTGCGAGCCAAGGGAATCGATCCCACCACCGACGACGGACTGAACAGATTGCGCGACAGCGCAACACAGCTGGAGAACGAACTCGGCGACCCCAACAGCAAGCTGCGGGTGTTTCTCACCCGCGCACTCAACGGCGGGCTGCGCGCCGATGTGGTGAAGCTGCGCGATGGTGTGCACCAACTCGACAGCGGTGCGCGCAAGCTCAACAGCGGACTGATGCAGCTGGCCGCCGGGGGAGGCCAACTCTCCTCGGGAGCAACACAACTCGCGGCCGGCACCAGCAAGCTGCGCGCGGGTAGCCAGGAGCTGGCCGCCAAGCTCAAGGAAGGTTCCACCCGAGTCCCGTCCTGGACACCGGAGCAGCGCACTGCGGTCGCCAAGACCCTGGCCGCGCCGGTGACCCTGGACATCCAGACCGACAACGCCGCCGCCACCTTCGGCACGGGGTTCGCACCGTTCTTCCTGCCGCTGGCGCTCTTCATCGGTGCGCTGATCATCTGGATGCTGCTCAAACCGGTGCAGTCCCGGCCGATCATCAACGGGCTCGGCGCGCTGCGGGTGGTGCTGGCGTCGTACTGGCCCGCGCTGCTCATCACGGTCTGCCAGGTCGGGGTGATGTATCTGGTGGTGCACTTCGGCGTCGGGTTGCAGGCCCGTCATCCGATCGCGACGGTAGGTTTCCTGCTGCTGATCGTGGCGACCTTCCTGGCCCTGATCCAGGCGTTCAACGCCCTGTTCGGGGTGTCGGTCGGGCGGGTAGTGACGCTGGCTTTCCTGATGCTGCAATTGGTTTCGGCCGGCGGTATCTATCCGGTGGAGACCACGGCCAAACCGTTCCAGATCCTGCACCCGGTGGACCCGATGACTTATGCGGTCAACGGCTTGCGTCAGTTGATCGCCGGCGGAATCGATTCGCGGTTGTGGATCGCGATCGCCGTCCTGACGGGGGTGCTGCTGGTGTCATTGGCCGCCAGTTCGTTCGCGGCCCGGCGGGACAGGCAGTACACGATGGAACGGCTCAAACCGCCTATCGAGGTGTGAGCCCGATCCGGCGATAGCGGTGCAGCCGCAGGCCGAGTCGTTCGGTGTCGGGCATGGTGCGTAGCTCGTATAGCGCGGCGGCAATGGTCATCGACAGTCGCGTGGTGAACTCCAGCGGCTCGTCGGCGGCGTCGGGACGCTCGTCGACGATGGTGTCCACGATCCCGTTGCGCAGCAGGTCGGCCGACCGGATGCCTTGGGCGGCAGATAGTTCCGGCGCGTGATCGGTGTCGCGGAAGACGATGGCGCTGGCACCCTCCGGGGGGAGCGGGGCCAGCCAGCCGTGCTGGGCGGCCAGTACGCGGTCGGCGGGCACCATCGCCAACGCCGGGCCGCCACTGCCCTGACCTAGCAGCACCGACACCGTCGGGGTGTCCAGGGTCACCAATTCGGCCAGGCAGCGGGCGATCTCGCCGGCCAGCCCACCCTGTTCGGCCTCCACCGAGAGTGCCGGGCCGCGGGTGTCGATGATGGAGACGAGCGGTAGCCGCAGGCTCACCGCCAGCGCCATGCCGCGGCGGGCTTCACGCAGCGCGGCCGGGCCCAGCGTGCCGATGCGCTGCTGCCCCAGGACGACGGCCGGCTGGTCGCCGAAGCGGGCCAGCGCCAGCAGCATCTGGCTGGTGTCCCCACCGGTTCCCGACAGCGGCACCGGTTTCGTGGTCCCGTGCGCCAGCACGTACTCCGCACCCGGGCGTTCGGCGCGACGGGACGCCGTCACCGAATCCCAGGCGGGGATGTCGGGGATCGGCTGGGCCGGTGGCGCCGGTGGTGGGGTCCCGGGCGGGTCGACCAGCACCGCCAGCGTGCGGTCCAGGACGGACCGCAGCGCCTCGACCGGGACCACGCCGTCGATGACGCCGTGCCGGAACAGGTTCTCCGCGGTCTGGACGCCTTCCGGGAACTGCTCGCCGTAGAGGTGTTCGTAGACCCGGGGGCCGAGGAAACCGATCAGCGCGCCCGGTTCGGCGGCCGTGACATGCCCGAGTGAGCCCCACGACGCGAAGACGCCGCCGGTGGTGGGGTGCCGCAGATAGACGATGTAGGGCAGATGCGCCCGTTTGTGCAGTTCGACTGCGGCGGCGATCTTCACCATCTGCAGGAAGGCGACCGTGCCCTCCTGCATCCGGGTGCCCCCCGAGCTGGGGGAGGCCAGCAACGGCAGCCGTTCGGCGGTGGCGCGCTGGATCGCTTCGGTGATGCGTTCCGCAGCGGCCACCCCGATGGATCCGGCCAGAAAGTCGAACTCGCAGGCCAGCACGGCCACCCGGCGGCCGAACACGGTGCCCTCGCCGGTGATCACCGACTCGTCCAGCCCGGACTTGGCTTGCGCCGCGTCGAGTTCTCTGCGGTAAGCCTCCGAGGTGGGCACCTGCACCGGCGGACTGTCCCAGCTGAGGAACGATCCCGGGTCGAGGACGGCATCTCGGACGGCGAGGGCTGGGGTCCGGCTCACGGGATGAGGTTATGCGACGGGCTCTCAAGTGGTTCTCTTCCCAACTGTGTCAGCGATTGTTGACACAGTTCAGAAGAGAACCACCTGAGAACGGCGATGTTGTCGGTGTGCGCCGGCACCCTCAAGCCATGGACGACGAGTGGGGCGACGATGAGGACGACCACGCCGACTGGCGCGACGATCCGACCCTGACCGACACGGCTCGGCAGGCGTTGGAAGCCCTCGAACGGGCCGGCCAAGGACCCCCGCTGCTCGATCACGACCCCGTCTTCCAGGAGTTCTGCAGCGGGACCATCGCGCGAAAGCTCGCGATGGTGCGCGACGAGAGGGAGCGAATCCTCGCCGACTACGACGCCACCGTATTCAAGGCCCGACAGGCAGGGATGTCCTGGGGAGAGATCGGCAGGCGGCTGGGAGTATCCCGGCAGCAACTGCACCGCAGCTACGCCGGACGGTGCGCGCCCGAGGAACCTCTATAGGCTGGCGAGCATGATTGGAGTGACCCGGGACGGGAATGTCCTGACTCTGGAAATGCAGCGGGCCGAGCGGCGCAATGCGCTCAACGGCGCACTTGTCGATGGATTGCGTGAAGAGATCGAGAAGGCGTCGGGATCTGACGTGCGGGCCATCGTGCTGACGGGCCAGGGCACGGTGTTCAGCGCCGGTGCCGACCTGTCCGACGCCGAGGGCGTGGCCAAGGAACTCCCGGACAAGGCGTTGGCCCTGAACCTGGCGATCGACGCCAGCCCGGTGCCGATCATCGCCGCACTCAACGGCCCGGCGATCGGCGCCGGTGTCATCTTGGCGATGATCTGCGATCTGCGGGTGGCCGCCCCCAGCACCTACTTCCAGTTCCCCATCGCCAAATACGGTTTGGCCCTGGATAACTGGAGCATCCGCCGGCTGACGTCGCTGGTCGGCCATGGCCGCGCCCGGGGCATGCTGATCGCCGCCGAACGCCTCGACCTGGACACCGCGCTGCTGACCGGGATGGTCAACCGCACCGGCACGCTGGCCGACGCACAGACCTGGGCCGCCGAGATCGCCGGTTACGCGCCCCTGTCGGTCGCGCATTCCAAGCGGGTGCTCAACGACGACGGTGCCTATGACACCGTCCGCGGCGACCACACCCGGATGTTCAACAAGGCGTGGGCCAGCCCGGATGTCATCGAGGCGCAGGTGGCGCGCATCGAGAAGCGGCCGCCGAACTTCACGGGGGCCTGAGCAGCGATGATCGCGGAAGCGGCCCGAGTGGTCGGTGGCACCGCAGCACTGGTGGCCGGCGGCTGGGCGTTGCGTGCCCTGCGCGGCGCCCCCCAGTCGCTGGGCGCCGCCGATATCGGCGCCGCGGCGAAGGCCTCCCAGAACTACCGCGACGGGGTGTTCGTCAACCGCGAGCCCGCCTCCGAGGTGCAGCTGACCAGGCAGCAGCAGTGGTCGCTGATCCGCGAGTTGTTCACCGGCGACCAGCAGCGGCCGGGTGGTGAGATTCCGCTGGTACGCCCGACGGCGACCGCCCCGGCCGCCGACCTGGCGGTCACCTGGTTCGGCCACTCGTCGGCGGTCATCGAGGTCGACGGCTATCGCGTGCTGGCCGATCCGGTGTGGAGTGAGCGCTGCTCCCCGTCGCGTGCCGTGGGGCCCCAGCGGCTGCATCCCGTGCCGGTCGAACTCGACGCGTTGCCCGCGATCGACGCGGTGATCATCAGCCACGACCACTACGACCACCTCGATATCGACACCATCAAAGGGCTGGCCAGGTCACAGCGGGCCAAGTTCTACGTTCCGCTGGGCATCGGGTCCCACCTGCGTATCTGGGGTGTCCCGCCGGACCGGATCGTCGAGCTCGACTGGGACGAGAGCGCCACACTGGGCGACCTCAGGCTGGTGTGCACACCGGCGCGGCACTTCTCCGGCCGGTTCCTCACCCGGAACACCACCCTGTGGTCGTCGTGGACGGTGATCGGTCCCCGGCACCGCGCGTTCTTCGGCGGCGACACCGGGTACACCAACGGCTTCGGCCGGATCGGGTCCGAGTACGGCCCGTTCGACCTGACCTTGATGCCGATCGGCGCCTACCACCCGGGCTGGCCCGACATCCATATGAACCCCGAGGACGCCGTCCGGGCCCACCGCGATGTCACCGACGCCGGTCTGCTGGTACCGATCCACTGGGCCACCTTCCGGCTGGCGCCGCACCCGTGGTCCGAACCCGTCGAGCGACTGCTGACCGCCGCCTCGGCGGAAGGGGTGACCGTGGCGACGCCCAAACCCGGGCAGCGGGTCGACGGCGCAGCCACGGCACGGCCGATAGACGCATGGTGGCGGCTCTGAGCGGCTAGCGTTCTTCCCTGTGAGACGGATATTGTGCATCGCGGCTGTCGCGCTGCTGGCCGGCTGCACGACGCCGGCAACCGGCCCGGCGAGGATCCTGTCCGATCAACCGCCCCCGCTCGTCCCGGCAATGCCGTTGCCGGACAACGCGGTCGAGAACGCGGTCGGCAAACTCGACGGAATCGCCGACGAACTCATGCGCAAATCGGGGATCCCCGGTCTGGCGGTCGCGGTGGTGCACGGTGGAAAAACGGTTTATGCCAAAGGGTTCGGTGTCAAGGACAACCGGGCCGGGGCCGGTGATACCAACAGGGTCGGCCCGGACACCGTCTTCCAGCTGGCCTCGGTGTCCAAACCGCTGAGTGCCACCGTGGTCGCACACCAGGTCGGTGAAAAGGCGATCGGCTGGGACACCCCGGTCACCAGCAAGCTGCCGTGGTTCGCGCTGTCAGATCCCGCCGTCACCCGGATGGTCACCATCGGTGACCTGTTCTCCCATCGCTCCGGCCTGCCCGACCACGCCGGCGATCTGCTGGAGGATATCGGCTACGACCGCCGGCAGGTGCTGGAACGGCTGCGCCAACTCCCGCTGGACCCGTTCCGGATCTCTTACGCCTACACCAACTACGGATTGACGGCCGGTGCCGAGGCAGTCGCCGCGGCAGCGGGTAAGTCGTGGGACCAGCTGGGCCGCGACGTGCTGTTCGGCCCGCTTGGAATGTCTTCCACCAGTTACCGTTTCGCCGACTACGAAGGCCGCAAAGACCGCGCGGTCGGCCATGTCCGCATCGACGGGGGATACCAGCCCAAGTTCGTCCGCGACGCCGACCAGCAGGCTCCGGCCGGTGGGGTCAGTTCGTCGGTCAACGATATGACGCACTGGCTGGAAATGGTGCTGGCCAACGGCAGCTACCAGGGCCGCCAGCTCATCGACCCGAAGGCCCTGCTGCCCGCGCTCACTCCCCAGGTGGTGTCCAGCCCGCCGTCGGAACCTGCGATGCGTACGGGCTCCTACGGTTTCGGGTTCAACGTGGGCACCACCTCGGCGGCCCGCACCCAGCTGAGTCACTCCGGCGCGTTCGAGCTCGGCGCCGGCACCAATGTCCTGTTCCTGCCGTCGGCCGACGTGGCGATCGTCGCGCTGACCAACGCCACGCCGTCCGGTGTGCCCGAGGCGCTGACGGCCGAATTCGCCGACCTTGTTCAATTCGGTTCGGTGCGGGAGGACTGGTGCAAGCTGTACACCGGGGCGATGCTCCCGATGAGTGATCCGGTCGGCTCGCTGGTCGGCGCGCAACGGCCAGCCAATCCCACACCGGCGCAACCATTGTCGAGCTATGTCGGCACCTACCGCAATGACTACTGGGGGCCGGCCGTCATCGCGGAGAAGAACGGCAAACTGGCCCTCACTCTCGGTCCAGGCGGGGACACCGTCGAGCTCACCCATTGGGACGGCAATATCTTCACGTTTTCGTTCATCAGCGAGAACTCCCCACCCGGAAGCATTTCCAAGGCCACCTTCGACGGAGGCAAGCTCACCCTGGAGTACTACGACGAGGCGGTATTCACCAAGTGACGACGATCATTTCGGGACTCAGCGATACCGAGGTCGCCCAGCGGGTTGCCGACGGGCAGACCAATGACGTCCCGACCAGGGCCGCACGCAGCGTGTCCGAGATCGTGCGGGCCAATGTGTTCACCCGCGTCAACGCGATTCTCGGCGTGCTGTTCGCGATCGTGCTGGCCACCGGGTCGGTGATCAACGGCCTGTTCGGCCTGCTGATCGTCGCGAACTCCGCGATCGGCATCATCCAGGAGTTGCGGGCCAAACAGACCCTGGACCGGCTGGCCATCGTCGGGCAGGCGAAACCGTTGGTGCGCAGGCAGTCCGGGACCGTGGCGTTGTCACCCAACGAGGTGGTGCTCGATGACATCATCGAACTCGGGCCCGGTGACCAGATCATCGTCGACGGCGAGGTACTGGAGGGCGCCAACCTCGAGGTCGACGAATCGCTGCTGACCGGTGAGGCCGACCCGATCCAGAAAGACGCCGGCGATCCGGTGATGTCGGGCAGTTTCGTGGTGTCGGGCAGCGGTGCCTACCGCGCCACCAAGGTGGGCCGCGAGGCGTACGCCGCCAAGCTGGCCGAGGAGGCCAGCAAGTTCACCCTGGTGAAATCCGAACTGCGCAGCGGGATCAACAAGATCCTGCAGTTCATCACCTACCTGCTGTGGCCTGCCGGCGCGCTGATCATCTACACCCAGCTGTTCACCACTGACGTCGGCTGGCGCGAGTCGGTGCTGCGGATGGTCGGGGCATTAGTGCCGATGGTGCCCGAAGGTCTGGTGCTGATGACCTCGATCGCCTTCGCCGTCGGCGTGGTCCGGTTGGGCCGGCGGCAGTGCCTGGTGCAGGAGCTGCCCGCCATCGAGGGCCTGGCCCGGGTCGACGTGGTGTGCGCGGACAAGACCGGCACGCTGACCGAAAACGGGATGCGGGTCAGCGACCTGAAGACCTTGTCGACATCCGATGTGACCGACGTGCTGGCCCAACTGGCCGCCGACGACGCTCGCCCCAACGCCAGCATCGCCGCCATCGCCGAGGCCTACAAGATGCCGCCCGGCTGGACCCAGACCGCCTCGGCACCGTTCAAATCGGCCACCAAGTGGAGCGGCGCCTCCTACGGCGAACACGGCAACTGGGTGATCGGCGCGCCCGATGTGCTGCTGGACCCAGCCTCCCCGGAGGCCGAAGATGCCGAGCAGATCGGGGCGCACGGGCTGCGGGTGTTGCTGCTCGGATCGTCCGACACCGCCGTCGATGCCGCGGACGCCCCCGGCACCGTCACCCCCGCCGCGTTGGTGGTGCTGGAGCAGCGGGTGCGCCCGGATGCTCGCGACACCCTGGATTACTTTGCCTCGCAGAAGGTGGCGGTGAAGGTCATCTCCGGTGACAACGCCGTCTCCGTCGGTGCGGTGGCCGGCACGTTGGGCCTGCACGGCGAAACCCTCGATGCGCGTCGGCTACCGGATGACCCTGAAGAACTGGCGTCCACGCTGGATGAGTACACCACCTTCGGCCGGGTTCGTCCCGACCAGAAGCGGGCCATGGTGCACGCGCTGCAGTCCCGCGGGCACACCGTGGCGATGACCGGCGACGGCGTCAACGACGTCCTGGCGCTCAAGGACGCCGATATCGGTGTCGCCATGGGATCGGGCAGCTCGGCGTCCCGTGCCGTGGCCCAGATCGTGCTGCTGGACAACAAGTTCGCCACCCTGCCGTATGTCGTCGGCGAAGGCCGCCGGGTGATCGGCAACATCGAACGGGTCTCCAACCTGTTCCTCACCAAGACCGTCTACTCGGTGCTGCTGGCCGCGCTGGTAGGTCTCGGAGGTCTGGCGTCGAAACTGTTCGGATCCGACGCCCTGCTGTACCCGTTCCAGCCGATCCACGTCACCATCGCCGCCTGGTTCACCATCGGCATCCCGGCGTTCATCCTGTCGCTGGCGCCCAACAACGAGCGAGCCCACCCGGGCTTCGTGCGCCGGGTGATGACCTCGGCGGTGCCCAACGGTGTGGTGGTGGGCCTGGCCACGCTGATCTCCTATCTGCTCGCCTACCAGGGCTCGCATGCGACCAAGGTCGAACAGACCCAGGCGTCCACGGCGGCGCTGATCACCTTGCTGGTGGGTGCGGTCTGGGTGCTGGCCGTGGTGGCCCGGCCCTACCAGTGGTGGCGGGTGGCACTCGTGGCGGTGTCCGCGCTGGCCTACGTGGTGATCTTCTCGATCCCGCTGGCCCAGGAGAAGTTCATGCTCGATCCCAGCAATGTCGCGCAGACATCGTTGGCGCTGGGCATCGGGTTGGTGGCCGCCGCGGTCATCGAGGTGTTGTGGTGGATCGAGGGCCGAGCGTCTGGCGAACCCCGCAAACTGTGGCGATAAGGTAGGCCCCATGAGTTTTCTGGATAAGGCGAAGAACCTGATCGCCGAGAACACCGACAAGGTGGAAGCCGCGATCGACAAGGTCGGCGACATCGTGGACGAGAAGACCGGGGACAAATACCAGGGCATCGTCGACAAGGCGCAGGACGCGGCCAAGAACGCGGCCCGCAACATCGACCCGACCCACCCGGCGTAGATGGCCAAGCTATCGGTCTCCGTCGACGTGCCGTTGTCGCCGGAGAAGGCCTGGGAAGCCGCGTCGGATCTGTCCCGGTTCTCGGAGTGGCTCAGCATCCACCGGGTGTGGCGCTCGACGCTGCCGGAGACGCTGGACAAGGGCACCAAGATCGACTCCATCGTCGAGGTCAAGGGCATGGCCAACCGGGTCAACTGGACCATCGTGAACTACAAGCCGCCGGAGTCGATGACCCTCAACGGGGACGGCAAGGGTGGCGTGAAGGTCAAGCTGATCGCCAAGGTGAAGTCTGTGGACGAGGGATCGGCGGTGCAGCTGGACATCCACCTGGGTGGTCCGGCGCTGTTCGGGCCGATCGGCATGGTGGTGGCCGCCGCGTTGCGCACCGATATCCAGCAGTCGCTGTACAAGTTCAGGACCGTCTTCTCCTGACGCGTTTGTGCGGTTTCGTGGGCGACGCGCCGAGGCGGCCCGCTGAAACCGCACAAGCGCGACGGCCGGCCTGTGGATAACCGGCTGAGATGGGCCCTGAATCGTCGGGTGCGACTGCGATGGTCGGCGGATGCAAGACATCGACTGGCCGTTTCGAGCGGGCGAGATGCTCGACGCCGGCGCGCTGACATCGTGGGAGCTTCGGCGGTTCTACCAAGCCGTCTACCCCGGGGTCTGGATTCCACGCGGTGCCGAGCTGACACCCCAACTGCGTGCGCGCGCTGCCTGGCTGTGGTCCGGCCGCGAGGGCGTGGTGGCCGGGTTGTCGGCGTCGGCGATGCTGGGCGCCAAGTGGATTGAACCTGGCGAGCCCGCGCAGTTGTTACATGGCAACCGGCGTCCGCCCGCGTTGCTGACGGTGCACACGGAGCGCCTGCACCCCGATGAGGTGACAGGCACGCCGATACCGACGACGACGCCTACCCGGACCGCTTTCGACCTTGGTAGGTGGTTGCCCGTCGCGGAAGCGGTGCAGCGGATCGACGCGTTGATTGCCGCCACGAACGTCAAGACCATCGAGATCGAAGAGGTGGCGCAGCGGCATGCGAGAGCGCGCGGGTTGAAGCAGTTGCGCAAGGTCTTGCCACTGGTCGACGGGGGAGCGGAGTCACCGTACGAGTCGTTGACCCGGCTTGCTCTGATATCGGCAGGGTTTCCGATCCCGCACACCCAGATCGAGGTGTTCGACGAATACGGACACGCGTTTGCGCGCCTCGACATGGGGTGGCCCGAATTCCATGTTGCGGTCGAATACGACGGCGCCCAGCACTGGACGGATGCCAAGCAGCGTAGCTGGGACATCGACCGGGCGGCGCTGCTCGACGAGTTGGGGTGGACCGTCATCCGGATGAGTGCAGGACTGCTGCGTGATCGGCGATTCCTGGGGCGCGTGGCGTCTGCATTGCGTGCGCGCGGCTGCCGCGACGCATTTGTGCCGATTCCGTGGGCACATCCGGCGCGTTGCCGATGAAACCGCACAACCGCGATGAGTTTCGTGGCCGGCGCGGGTCGGTACCGGCATGACCACACCACTCGGCGCACCCTGTTGGATCGACCTGGCCACCTCTGATCTCGAGGTGGCCCGACGCTTCTACGGCACCGTCTTCGGCTGGACCTTCGAAGATGCCGGCCCCGAATACGGCGGCTACGTGACCGCCCACGTCGACGGAAAGCCGGTGGCCGGCCTGATGACCCATCCCATCGACCGGTGGAACACCTACCTGCACACCGCGGATGTGGATGCCACCCTCGCCCGGGTGACCGCGGCGGGCGGGGCCTGCTGCGGCGGCGCCATGGACATCCCCGCCCAGGGCCGGATGGCCATGGTCTCCGATCCCAGCGGGGGTGTGGTCGGGCTGTGGCAGCCCACCGGTCACCCCGGTACGGAGATCACCGGCGTGGCCGGCACCCCGGTGTGGCACCAGCTGACCACCCTCGACTTCGCCAAGGTGCTCGACTTCTACGTGCACGTCTTCGGCTGGCAGACCGAGGTGGCCGGGGATACCGACGAATTCCGCTACAGCACCGCGGTATTCGATGGCGAACCGCTGATCGGCGTGATGGACGGCACCGCGTTCATGAGCGCGGGTGAACCGTCGAACTGGTTCTTCTTCCTCGGTGCCGACGACGTGGACAAGACCCAGCAGCTGATCGTCGACAACGGCGGTGCCGTCGTCCGCGCCGCGGAGGACACCCCGTACGGCCGGCTGGCGTCGGTCACCGACCCCACCGGCGCGGGATTCAACCTGTCGTCGCTGACGTGACGGCTTGTCCTTTTCGCAAGGTGGCCAGCAGTTCGCGGTACGGCCCCACCAGATAGGCGGTGTCACCTGCGGTGAGTTGGGTGTCGCGACGTGGATGCAGCCGCGTCGCCGCTCCCGGCCGGGTGATCGCGATGACCCGGGTCTGCGTGGACATATCCGCCATTCGCACCCCGTCCAGTTCGCTGCCCGGTTCCACGCGCACCCCGCCCACCATGAACGAATGCTGGCCGACGGAGAAGGTACCGAACACCTGCAGACCGAGTGCGGCGCCGATGAACCACGGCGCGGCCAGCTCCACCGTCGAGCGCACGTTCTCGAAACCGAACCGCTGCGCGACGGCCGCGCCGAGCACCCGGTCGTACACCCGCATCACGACGGGTTGGTCGGCGGTGAGCTCGCGCAGCACGATGCCGGTCTCGATGTTGACCACATCGTTGGGCGTCAGGACGGCGATCGCCCGGCAGTGCGCCACTCGGGCCGATTCGAGGGTCTCGCGCAGTGTCGCGTCGCCGAAGATCACCGGGACGTCCAGGCGGCGTGCGGTGGGCAGGAATCGGTTGTCCTCATCGCTGTCGATGACGGCGACGTCGTATCCGGCGTGCACCAGGTCGCTGACCACCCGGATCCCGAACGAGCCCAGGCCCACCACGACGATGTGGTCGTGCAGATGCTGGGCCCGCCGCAGGCCCGCGGACTGGGCCAGTCGCCGCGACAGCAGCACGTCGGCGACGAAGGCCACCAGGATCGCGGTGGTGGTGACACCGGCGAACATCAGCCCGATACCCCAGAGGCGCAGCCAGGACGGCTGCTCGATGAAGCTGAAGTCGCCATAGCCGACGGTGGCGATGGTTTCGGTGCTGAAGTACAGGGCGTCGATCCAGCTCATCCCGGGCGGCCGTTGATAGGTGAAGCGCAACAGCACGGTCGACCCGATCAGCAGGGTCATCGAGGCCGCCAGCGCCCGGTAGAACATCGGGTTGATGTCATCGCGCAGTACCCGGACGGCATCGAAGAACCGGCGCAGCGGTGGCCGCCGGACCCGGTTGTGGCTCAAAGGTTTCGACACCTCGATACCGTGTCCGGCCAGTTCGGCGGCGGTACCGATGATGGCGGTCCGGTCGCCCTCGTGGACGGTGATGTCACGACCCGGACAGGCGGTCACCGAAGCGTCGCCGTGGATCACCGCGACCGGGGCCAGGTCGCCGTAGATCTCGCGCAGGGTGGCGTCGCGCGGCACGTCGGCACCGGACACGACGAAGTCGATACCTGCCACCGCGATGGTGTGGGTGGTGCGATCCAGGCAGGCCTCGACCACCGAGGGGGCGGCCAGGTCGGCGACGTCGAGGATGGCGCCGGGCCCGTTGCCGAACGCGACCGCCTCGCGGAGCACACCATTGGCCAGTCGGGCCACGACCCGCACCTGCGGGCTCAGTTGGCGTGCCAGCAAAGCGATTTCGAGGTTGACGGCGTCATCGTCGCCGACGCAGACCACCGCGGTGGCCGACGGGACATCGGCGGTGGACAGGGCCCGCGGATCCTGTAGCGGGACCACCGTCGCGCCGGCGCCGCGCAGTTCGTCGGCAATGCGCTCGGCCAGCGCGTCGGTGCCGCACACGATGATGTGCCCCTGCATAGGGCGCCACCTTTCCTGTCGCTTCGCTCGCCCCAGGAAAGGCTAAGGGCTCGGCGCCCCCAGCGCGAAGTCTGCGAAGTCGAAACCGGGCACGACCACACAGCTGACCAGTGTGGGTTCGTCGTCCGGTGCTTCTCCCCGTCGCTGCGCTCGCCCCAGATGCCGGGCCCGCTGCCAGTAGCCGGGCGGCACCACCACCTGCGGCTGCTCGCCGGCGGCGATATCGGCGCCCAACAGCAGCTCGGAGGCCTCCGCTTGGCGCGGCCCGACTTCCAGCACCAGCGGGCTGCCGCGGTGATAGAGCCACAACTCGGCACTGCGGACGGTATGCCAGGCCGACTGTTGACCGGGCATCAACAAGAACAGGATCGCGGTGCCCGCGCTGCGCGGACCGGTGTACTCCGGGGGCAGCGCCGACTGCGGAGTGGTCAGCGCGCTGCGCCAGGTCTCCGCGTACCAGCCGCCCTCCGGATGCGGGGACAAGTCCAGTTCCCGCGCCCAATCGGGGAGATCCGTCATGGCAACCCAGACTACGGTGGCCAACCGGATAACCTGAGCCGTATGGCACGTCTGCGTCCCGGCTGGCTGGTGGCACTGTGTGCGCTCGTGCTGATCGTGAGCGCATGGCTGCCCTGGCTCACCACCCACGGCGGCCGGGCCAATGCCATCGGGGCGAGGACGGGCGCCATCGAGGTGCCACCGCCCGGTTTCGGTGTCGGGCAGTTGATCGTGCTGCTGGCCTCGACGTTGATCGTGGCGGCCGCGATGGCCGCGCAACGCTTGTCTCCCAGGCTGGCTTCTGCTGCCGCCCTGTCACTTTCGATGATCATCGCCGCGCTGATCGGCTGGTACTTCCGGCTGTACGTGCATGCGCCCATCGCCGCGGGTTACGGGCTGTTCGTCGGCGCGGGTGCGGTGGCCGTCGGGATCGTGCTGTCGGTGCTGACCATGGTGGTGGCCTGGGGTGACTAGCTTCGTCGAACCCGTGACGCTGACGGGGCAACACTGGGTGACGCTGGAACCGCTGAGCACCGATCACACCGACGAGATCGCCGAAGCCGCCGCCGATGGCGACCTCGGGCGGCTGTGGTTCACCGGTGCCCCGTCGCCGGATACCGCGGGCCGTTGGGTGCAGACCTGGCTGGGCAACCCGGCCGCGTTCTCGTTCGTGGTGCGGGCCCTGGACGGAACTCTGGTCGGGTCGTCGAGCTACCTCAACATCGACGGGCCGAACCGGCGACTGGAGATCGGGGCCACCTGGTACCGCGCCTCGGTGCGCCGCACCGGGGTGAACACCGAGGCCAAACTTCTGTTGCTCGGCCATGCCTTCGACGAGTTGAACTGTGTGGCAGTCGAATTCCGCACCCACTTCTTCAACACCACCAGCCGCGCGGCAATCGAGCGGCTGGGGGCCAAACTGGACGGGGTGCTGCGCAGCCACCAGCTGCTGCCCGACGGGTCGCGCCGGGACACCGTCGTCTACTCGATTCTGGATATCGAGTGGCCGGCGGTGCGCAACAACCTGCGGTTCCGGCTACAGCGCGAGTGAAGCCGCCGGGGGTGGGCTGTGACGCCACCCCCGGCGGTGGCGACTCACTGTGAGTCGACGGTATTCGGTTCGATGGATCGCTGGCCGCCGCCGTGCGCGATATCGATCTTGCGCGGCTTGGCCCGTTCGGCCAGCGGGATCGTGACGGTGAGGACACCGTTCTCGTACGTCGCTGAAATGGCTGAGGTGTCAATGCCTTCGCCGAGTGAGAGTTGCCGGCGGTAACTGCCGAAGAACCGCTCGTTGGCGAACCATTGGACCGAGTCGTCGGTGCGGGCCGTGCGGTGAGCCGAGATGGTCAGCGTGCCGTTGTCCACGTCGACGTCCACCGAGCCGGGATCGACGCCGGGAAGATCTGCGGTCAGAACGTAATGGTCATCGATCTTGCACAGGTCCATGGGCATGAACCTCGGGGTGCGCGATGATCCGGATTGGCTGGTGAGCAGCCCGCGGGTCAGGGCGTCAAGGTCACTGAACGGATCGAAACGGAGCACAGTAATCCACCTCCTCATTCGCTCAAGAGCCCACCACCCTGGCGGGCAGCCAAATCACTGTGCAGTTCCATTTTTAGCACTCTCGATGCGAGAGTGCCAGTCCTGGGGTCGAGAATTTTTTCACCACGTGACCATCGATACCCGCTGTGGCGCAGCATGTGTGGTGGGTCGGCTACGCGGTGGGGACGACGCCGACCGACCGTCCGTGCAAGATCTCCCCGCATCGATCGCAGGCCAGCACGGCATGGAAGGCGGCGCCACAGGTGGTGTGGGTGAGCTCGACGGCCGGGCCCTCGGGTGTGGCGAGCCAGCGCTGTGCCCAGTCCAGCGCGGTCACCAGGATGGGTAGCACCGCGCGGCCCTTCTCGGTCAATCGGTAGCGGCCGTCGGTGGTGGTCAGGACGTCGTTGGCCACCATGATCTGCAGTCGGTCGGACAAGGAGCCCGGCGGGGCGCCCAGTTGGGCGGCGAAATCGGTGAATCGGCTGGTGCCGACAAAGGCGGCGACCATGACGGCGAAGGACCACCGATTGCCCAGGATGGTCATGGTCTGCGGGAACAGGCCCGCTCGGTCACCCTGGGATCGCCGCCTGGTGGCGACGGTGGGCATGGACCGCGCCCAGGATCCGCTCGGACCCCACCGCGCATCCAGGGTTTTCTCGGTCGTGGCCGCGCCGCAGTCGCCACATGTCAGCGACGGCGCACACTCCGCATCGCAGCCGGAGTGCCACATCGCAGGCAGCGCATGCTCGGGCACCCAGCGGCGCTCCCATTCCCAGATGGACACCAGCATCGGCCACAGTGACCGGCCGCTGCTGGTCAGCCGATAGTCTCGGCCGGCCCGGTCCAGCAGCCCTTCGGACGTCATGCTCGCCAGCCGCGACGTCAGCGCCGCATTCGAGATCGGCAGCCGCGCGGCGAATTCCCCGTACCGGGTGGCACCCAACAGCGCCTGCTGGGCGATCAGCAGCGTCCACTCATCACCGAGCACACCGAGCATCCTGCCGACGGCATTCACGGTGGGGCCGGGCTCCCTCACTCCCGCCAGCGCCGCAGCTCCGAACCGGGCGCCCAGGTCGAGTGGGTTCCGCTGGAGACCCGTTCTGGCAGTTGAAGTTTGCACACCGGTCCGTCGGCGAGGCCGGCAGCGTCGAACACCAGACAGTACGACGCATCGGCGGTCATATCGGTCGTGATGGTGACGAGGTAGCCGTCGTCTTCGGCGCTGCTCCCAACCCGGGGCGCCATGGCGGTCTCACTGCCGTACACCCCGTCGGCGAACGCGTAGCGCTGCTCGGAACCGGTGTGCAGATCGTGGCGCACCAGTCCGTCGAACAGGAACCAGCCCGGCTTACCCGTCGCGGCATAGGTGTAGCGGTAGTCCTTGGCCGCATAGGAGGGGTTGATCATGCCGAACTCGGTCAAGCTGTCGGACAATTGCTCCTCGCGCGTCTGTCCGGTGTGCAGGTTGAACCGCCAGCGGTGCAGCCGGGTTTGCATCCCGTCCAGGGACAGATACCGGAAGAACCGCTGCCACCGCGGATCCATCCCGTCGGCGGTTCCGGCATCGGTCGGTTCGGGGGTGCCCTGGAAGAACCCGTCGAGCACGATCTCGTCGCCGTCCTCGAAGGCGTTGGTGAAGTGCAGGACATACGTCGTCGCGGCCTCGAACCAGCGAATCTCGCCGGACCCGCCGCGCCGCGGCAAGATCCCGAACCGGGACGGCAGATCCCGGTGCAACCGGGGAATGTGCGCGTTGTGTGTGAGCATCTCGGCATCCCAGAACAGCGGGAAATCGTTGAGGATCACATAGTTCTCGGTGAACGCCATATCGTGCGGCAGTCGCGGGCCGGGGAGTTCGACGTCGACGTAGTGCACCAGGGCATCGCGCTCGTCGACCACGCCGTAGTGCATGTACGGGGCCTGCTTGCCGTAGTTGAAGAACAGCAGTTCGCCGGTGGTGCCGTCGACCTTGGGGTGCGCCGAGACACCCAGGTCGGCGGGAAAGCCGCCGGAGAAGTCCGCCTTGCCCAGCGCGTCCCCGGTGTACGGGTCGATCCGGTACAGGTCTCCGCACTGGTAGAAGCTGGTGAGTGCGACCCCGCGGTGCACGGTCACATCGGTCGATGACGCGTCCTTCATCAAGGTCCGTGCACCCCAGCCGTGATCGCGCTGGGCCAGCTCGACCGGCTCGGCGATTCCCGGCCACAGCGGACCGCCCGCTTCCTGCTCGGCGAGGAAGCCGTCGGTCGGGATGAAGCGGTTGCGGTAGAAGGCTTTTCCGTCCCGGAATCCGACCATGTGCAACATGCCGTCGCCGTCGAAAGGGTGATAGGTCTTGAACGCGGGATGCAGCGGATTCTCGGTGTTGCGCAGGTACACCCCGTCCAGATCGCCGGGGATCTCGCCCTCGACGACGCGCAGGTCCACGGCATCCCATTCGGTGGTCTGTGGGCGCCACGGGCCGGTGCGGTACGGGTGGTGGTCCTCCTCGGGGAGGGTGGACAGATACTTGGCGACCACTTCTACATTCATCAGAACCCCTGGGAGACGACGAAACTGACGGTGGTGGCGGTGCTGCCACCGAAGTTCAAGGTGCCGAACGTTTTCGCGCCGTCGACCTGGTAGTCCCCGGCGGTTCCGGCGACCTGCTTGGCCGCGTCGAGCAACATCCTGACCCCGGTGGCGCCGACCGGATGACCACCGCCGATCAAGCCGCCGCTGGGGTTCATCGGCAGCCTGCCGCCGATCTCGATCTCGCCGTTCTCGATGGCCTTCCACGACTCGCCGGGCCCGGTGAGACCGATATGGTCGATCGACAGGTACTCACTCGGGGTGAAGCAGTCGTGTACTTCGAAACCGTCCAGATCCTCCAGGGTCACCTGGGCGCGGGTGAAGGCGTCGACGACGGCGCGCCGGACATGAGGCAGCACATACGGATCCGCCTCGGCGCGGTCCAGTTTTTGCTGCAGTCCCAGGCCGACGGTGCGGTGTCCCCAACCGGCGATACGGGCGATCGGTCGCGCCTCGGGATGGTCGCGCAGATAGCCGTCGGAGACCAGCACGATGCCGGCGCCGCCGTCGGTCATCTGGCTGCAATCCAGTCGCCGGATCCGGCCCTCCACGACCGGGTTGTCGGTGGTTGCCGCCCACTCCCGGGTCTGTGCGTTCGGGTTGGCCTTGGCGTTGGCGTGATTCAGTGCGGAAAGGGCGTCGAGGTGAACGTCGGCGAGGCCGTAACGTCGGTCGTATTCGTCGGCGATCCGGGAGAACATGTGGGGCCACATGAATTTCGCGTCCGCACCCTCGTGCCCGGTCCACGCGGCCGCGCCGAGATGCTGCGCGGCGAGGTCGCCGGGCACCGTCTTCTCCAATTCGATGCCGACCACCAGGGCGCTGTCGTAGTTGCCGGCCCGCAGGTCGGCCAGCGCGGCCAAGACCGCCACCCCGCCCGACGCGCACGCCGCCTCGTGCCGGGACGCGGGGACATCCCACAGCGCGTCCTCGACGGTTGCGGGCATGGCACCCAGGTGGCCCTGAGCCGCGAACATCTCGCCGAACGCATTGCCGACGTGCACCACGCCGATATCGGCCGGCCGTGTCTTCGCGGCGGTCAACGTCTCACGGACCACCTCGGCGGTCAGTGCCGCGAAATCGGCACCCTCGCGGTGCAGGTTGCGGGCGAAATCGCTCTGATAGCCACCGAGGATCCACGCCATGACCGCGACGTTACTGCAACTAACAGAGTAATCGGCGGGAATTCGCCGGCTCCGCGTCGGGAAAGGGGTGCGAGAGCACGTGTCCTCCACCGGCGCTGGTTTGCGGACATGCCCCCTGGGGGAATCCCCGGACATGGTTGAGCATCCGACGGTCGGGGTGGAAGAGGAATTTCTCCTCGTCGATCCCCGCACCGGAGAACCCGTGCCCCGCAATCGTGACGTGGCGAAATACGCCGAACAGCGCGGCCTCGATCTGCAGTTGGAGCTGACCAGCTGCCAAGTGGAGACGACCTCGCCGGTGGTCCACGGTGCTCGAGAGCTCCGCGATGCACTGTCGACACTGCGCGCGGGCGCGGCCCAGGCCGCCGCAGATGCCGGCACCCGACTGCTGGCGGTAGGCCTGCCGCCGACCGTGTCGCAGCGCTTTCCGATCACCGACACCCCGCGGTACCGAGAGATCGCCGAGCGGTTCGGGATGATCGCGCACGAGCAGGGCATCTGCGGATGCCATGTGCACGTCGCCGTCCCGGATCGGGACACCGGTATCGAGGTGAGCAATCGGCTCCGGCCGTGGCTGCCGACTCTGCTGGCATTGTCCGCGAACTCGGCGGTATATCGCAGTGCCGACACCGGGTATGCCAGCTGGCGCAGCGTGCTGTGGGCGCGCTGGCCCAGTGCGGGCCCGCCACCGCATTTCGCCTCGGCCGCGGAGTACGACGCACTGGTCGACATCATGCTCACCTCCGGCGCTGCGCTGGATGACGGCATGGTCTATTGGGACGTGCGTCCGTCGGCGAAGTTTCCGACCGTCGAGGTGCGCGTCGCGGATGTGCCCGCGACGGTCGGTGACACCGTGCTGCTGGCCGCGCTGGTCCGCGCGTTGGTGATGACCGCCCTCGACGATATCGAGCACGGCCGGTCACAGGAGCCCGTCGCAGGGCACGCGTTGGCCGCGGCGTACTGGCGTGCGTCACGAGATGGCTTGGGCGGCTTCGCCGTTGACTTGATCGACAGTCACGCATTGGTGCCCGCGCCGCGCATGCTGGAAGCGCTGCTGGCTCGGGTGACAGGGGCGCTGCAGACCGTTGGGGACTATGACACCGTGACTGCGGAATTACAGCGCGTGCTCGCCGAGGGCAACGGGGCCGGCCGGCAGCTGGCGGCGTGGCGGCGTCGCGGCGAAGTCTCCGACGTCATCGATGAGGTGGCCCGGGCAACGCTGACCGGCCTCGGCTGACCCCCGATCTCCGCGACGGCATGGCCGGGCGATGCCTGTGCGGAAACGCCCAGGCTACCGTGCATGGCTACTATCGACCCAGGGACGGGTGTATCGGGGGATCATGATGGCGTTGCGGTCACGGCTGCAGCAACGCGAGATTCTTGACGGCCTGGTGTTGCGCGAGCCAGTCTTCAGGTACGCGATAGCGGCGTTCGTGCTGGTGTTCGGTGTCGTCGGCGTGCTCTCGCTGGCCTCCACTGATGGGCCGCAGACGCCCGTGGCCAGGGGCGTCGTGCTGGTGGTCTCCCTCACCACACTCCCGGTCGCCATCGCCACCACCCGACTGCACCTCGGTTCTGTGTGGTGGTCGCAGCGCGCGCGTTGGCAACCTGCTCCGACGTTGTTCGTCGCCTATGCCGACACCGGTCTGACGGTGATCCTGGCGTTCCAGAACGCCGCCGCCGCTTTGCTCGGCACCGCATTGTTCGCGGTGGTGGGCGCGTACGCCGCGCACTTTCTCACCGCGGTACCCCGGCTGCTCCATATCGCGGTGTCCAGCATCGTCATCGTCGCGTTCGGCGTCCGGACGGTCGCCGCCGGAGATACCGACCCGCTCGGAGGCATCGGGCAGACGGTGGTCCTGCTGGTTGCCGTCAACGGCACGGTGCTCCTGCACGGTCAGTACACCAGTGAGATCCGTCGGGCGATCGCTCGTAGTCACATGGTTGCCACCACGGATCCGTTGACGCTGCTGGCGAATCGGCGTGCTTTTGATCTGCGTGCGCGACGGCTGATCGAAACCTCGCCGCACGGCGTCGATGTGCTACTTGTCGATGTCGATCACCTCAAGATGATCAATGACAGCCATGGGCATGACCACGGTGACCAGGTGCTGCGGAGGGTGGCTGCCGGCATCATCAGCACGGTGGGAATGTTGGCGGTGTCGGCCAGGTTGGGCGGTGACGAGTTCGGGATCGCCGTGGCGGTTCGGCCGGATCGCACCAAGGAACAAGTGGCCGACGCCCTGCGGCAGCTCCTGTCGCGCGAGGGCATCAGCGTCAGCATCGGTAGCGCCCGAGCTGAAGGCCCGACGCCGACCGGTGAATCGGAAGAGGTGCTGAGCCACCTGCTCAAGACCGCAGACGAGCGGATGTACTCGGGTAAGAGGCGGCAAACGCGCCCCTGACGGATCGCGGCCGGAGGCAGGTCCGGCGGAGCGGCGTCGCCGTATTCGGTGGGGCTTCTCGATGCGATGCCCTGCGCGGCGCGCCCTCGATGGCGCGGTAACACGTTCTTAACTCCCAGGTCTTGCCAGGTCGGGCGGTAGGCGTTAGCTTTCTTCCATTAATACGGACACTGTCCGATCTAATTAGGGAGACATGAATGGCACAACCGGCGCCTCCGGCGCAATCTCTGAACAGCAACTCGATCGGTTTGGTGCCGGGAGTCTTCCAGGCTCTGACGCATATGGGGCCTGCCGCCGGGGTCGCGTCCTCGCTCTTGGTGGCAGTGGCGTTCGCCGGCCCCGCGACGCCGCTGGCGGTTCTTCTCGCACTGATCGTCATTCTCCTGGTGGGCGTGGCAATCGGGTCATTGGCCCGCGTGTTCAGCTCGGCCGGCGGCCTCGCCGACTACGTCGAACAATGCCTCGGCAAGAGGGCGGGAGCCTTCGTCGGATGGCTGTACGCGCCGCTCGAATTGCTCATCGCGCCAATCGTTCTCGTGTTCTTCGGCCAGTTCCTCTCCGGCACCATCAACGCGGCGGCCGGAGTCGACATCCCCTGGTGGGTGTTCGTGATACCCGCGGCTCTATTGGTCTGTCTGCTCAACATTCGCGGCGTCCAGCAGTCCACGGCCACCGGTGTGGTGATGGGCGCGGCGGAGATCGGCACCTTCCTCGTCCTGGCGGTGTGGATGATCGTCGCCGGCGGCCACCACAACACCCTGGCCGTCTTCAATCCCGCGAACGCGCTCGAGCCGGGGTGGACGGGCATCTTCAAGGCCGTCGTCTTCTCGATCCTCGCGTTTCAGGGCTTCGAAACCGCCGCGCCCCTGGCCGAAGAGGTCAAGGATCCGCGCCGCACGATCCCGCGGACCATCATGTACTCGGCAGTGGCATGCGGCGCCTTCTACGTGCTGTGTTCCTATGCGTCGGTGATCGGATGGGGCTTCGACGATATGGCCAACTTCGCGACCGCGGACAGTCCGTGGATCGATCTGGCACACAAGTTCTGGGGCCCCGCCTGGGTGCTCGTCCTGCTCGCCCTGTTCAACAGCTTCCTCGGAAACATCAACGCCGGCACGATCGCCGCGTCCCGAATCGTCTTCGCCTTCGGCCGGATGGGTCGGCTACCGGCCCGCTTCGGCAGCACCCATCCCACCCACGCGACTCCGACCTTCGCCATCTACTTCCAGACGGGAGTGTCGATCATCGTCGCTCTCGGCCTGGGACTCATCCTGGGGCCGGTCACCACGTTCTCGGTGCTCGGAGCGCTCATCACCGTGTTCGCCATCATCATCTACATCATGACCTGCCTCGCCTGCATCAAATACCACCTCACCGACCGCACCGAACGCGGGACGAATATCGTGCTCCATGTGGTGTTCCCCGGGCTGGCAGTCGCAATTCTGTTGGCGCCGCTGTACTTCCAGTTCATCCCGTGGCCGGAATATCCGGGCAACCTCGGTAACATCGCCGCGATCGTCGTCATCGGATGTGCGGCCGCCGCCGCGCTCCTGGCGAACTTCCGCGGCGAGCCGGCGTCGGTGCTCGCCGCCCCGGATCTCTCACCCATTGACATCACCGACGAGAAAGGCTGACTTCCATGGTGGTCTTCGACAGTCCGCAACGGGCCCGGGCGCGTAATCGCCGGCTGGTCCTGGACGTGGTGCACAGCCGGCGAGGTGTCACCCGAGCACAGCTCGGTGCCATCATCAAGCTGTCGAAGACCTCCATCAAGGAAATCTGTGACGACCTCATCGCTGAAGGCCTGCTCGAGGAGTATCAGTCGGAGCCGTCCAAGCGCCAACAAGGCCGTCCCGCACTGAGTCTGAGAATATCGACCACACACGGATGCGTACTCGGAATCGACGTGGGCGCCGACAAGGTCAGTGCCCGAACCGCCACCCTGGACGGCGACGTTCTGGCCGCCAAGGAGGTTCGTACTCGCCGGGAGAAGCCCGACAAGGACTACCTTCTCGGTCTGGTCGGGGAGGCGGTGACGTCGGTTCGCCAGAGTGGCCCTGAGGACAGTTCGGAGTTCCACACCATCGTGGTCAGCACCCCTGGGGTCGTCGACCCTCGCACACACGTGGTCAGCCTCGCCCCACAGATACTCGACTGGGACGGCACGGATTTGCGTGCTGCCTTTGCCGAGTGCCTCGACGTCGAACCGGAGCGGGTGTTCGTCGAACGCCAAACCGACCTGTCGGTGCTCGCCGAGGCCGTGGCCGGGGCGGCGGAGGGTATCGGAACGGTCCTCTACGTGCAGCTCGGCATCGGCATCGGCGGTGGCATCATCGCCAATGGCAGCCCGGTCACGGGGGCCGTCGGCGCCGCCGGAGAACTCGGCTACCTACCGCTGAGCTTCGGTGATGACCCGCCCGCCGGAAGCGGAATCGGCGCATGGGAGTGGGCAGCCGGCGGACGGGCCTGGGCCCGACATGGGCGGGCCGCTGCCACCGAGCCAGGCGGTTCTCGACTGCGGGAGCTCGCGGGTGGTAACCCGGATGAGGTCGACGCCGAGGTCGTGTTCCGGGGCATCCGCGAAGGCGACCAGGCCTCACTTGCGGTGTTCCGCTGCATGACTCATCGAATCGCGGCGGGCATCGCAGCCGCGGTGTGCGTCATCAACCCCGAATGCGTGCTGATCGCCGGTGGTCTGTCCAAGGGTGGCGAGATGCTCTTGGACGCACTGCGCGACGAACTCGATCAACTCGTGCCGATCATGCCCGACGTGCGGCTGGCCGCGTTCGGCGGCGATGGCGGCGTCACCGGCGCGCTCTACAAGGCGACCGAACGCGCCTTCGATGCACTCAATCCCATGCCCTGACGGTCTCGACCCGACGACCGTCCCTCATGACAAAGGAGTACTTTCATGCAAACTCTGTCCAAGCGCGCGCTGCTGGAATGGTGCGCGATTCCCGCGGACGAGCTGACGACCCATCCCGCCCGCCGGATCCCGTTCCGGATGGTCGAGGACAGGACCGAGATGGGCCGCGTCATGGCCCAGGAGTTCGTCGACGCGGTCGTGCAGGCTCAGCACGAAGGACGCAGTTTTCGGATGATCCTGCCGTGCGGACCGATGGCGTGGATGGAGCCGTTTGCCCGAATCGTCAACGCCGACAAGGTGAGTCTGCGCAATCTCGAGGTGTTCCACATGGACGAATGTCTGGATTGGCAAGGTCTGGAGATCTCGCGCGATCATCCGTACAGCTTCCGTGGAACCATGGAGCGCGAGTTCTACGGTGCGATCGACGCTGCCCTGCTGCCGGCAGTGGAGCAGCGTCACTGGCTGACACCGGACACCTGTGCCGCCATGTCGGCCGAACTGATCGAGAATCCCGCCGACCTCGCCTACGGCGGTTGGGGACAGGACGGTCACGTGGCCTACAACCAGGCGCGGCGCAACCCGTTCAGTGAGATCTCGGTGGACGACCTGCGGAATTCGACAGCGCGAATCCAGGACAACAATGTCGACACGATCATCGCGCTCTCGCAGCGAACCCTGGGCGGCGCTTACCAATTCGTCCCGCCGATGTCGGTGACACTCGGCATGCGCGAGATTCTGGCGGCCCGCCGGGTGCGTCTGTTCAGCGATACCGGTGCGTGGAAGCAGACCGCGCTGCGGGTGGCGCTGTTCGGCGACCCCACCGCGGAGTATCCCGTCACCCTGCTGCAGGGCCACCCCGATGCGATGCTCACGGCAACCAAAGAGACTGCACAGCACCCGATCTCGCTGAACCCAGGCTGGGTGACCGCGCTGTGACCGGTATCCACCGACGCCGATGCGACATCGTGATCGGCACCGGCGGGCTGGGAGTCGGCACGGCCTTGGTGCTGGAGGGCGACCACACTCTCGGACGCGAAGAGAGCAGGGCTGCCCGGTTGGTCGACACACAGGACCGCTGCAAGCTGCACATCATCCTGCATTACGTCGCCCGGCTGGCGGACCGACGACTGCGGGTCGTTCCGGTGGGCAGCGTGGGCGATGATGCCGCCGGCAAGACCGTGTTGGCCGAACTTGCCGCCGAGGGGATGGACGTCTCGTACGTCGCCACGGATCACACGCGACCGACACTGAGCTCCGTCTGCTTCAGCTATCCCAACGGCGATGGCGGCAACCTGACCCTCACCGATACCGCCAGTTCGGTCGTCGGGCCGGCGGACATCGACGCCACCTCCTCGTTGTTCGCTCAGTATGCCGACCACGGGATCGTGCTTGCCGCACCCGAGGTACCCATGGCTGCGCGCATCGCGTTGCTGGAGTTGGCGACCCGACACGGCTTCGGGCGCTTCGCATCGTTCCTGTCCGGTGAGATCCGCCAGGCGTACACCGACGGCGTGCTGGGCTTGGTGGATGTGCTCTCCATCAACATCGATGAAGCGGCCGTCCTCGTCGGGGTGAAATTCGCTGTACTGAAAGAGAATACGAGCGCGGTGGTGGACCAGGCGGTCGGTCTTCTGGTCGGCAGGTATCCGGGGTTGAGCTTCTGCATCACGGCGGGCCGGTCGGGCAGCTGGGTATGGGACGGTGCGGTGCTACACCACCAGGCGCCTCGCACCGTCGCGGCGAAGAACACCGCCGGGGCCGGTGACGCGCATCTCGCGGGATTGATCCTCGGCACGGTGGCTGGGCTGAGCCTGGTCCCCGCCAACGCGCGGGCGACGGCGTTGTCGGCGCTGAGTGTGACGAGTCCGGACACCATCAACACCGATATCGACAGGCAGAACTGCGTGATCTTCGAACAGTCGGCGCCGGCCGGCACCGACCAGGTGACAGCCACATGATGTCCAGCAGCGCGATACAGGAGTTCGGGGTCACCGCGGACGGCACCCAGGTCCATCGGGGAATCCTCGAGAACCAGACCGGGATGCGGGTCGCGATCCTGTCCTTCGGGGGGATCATCCAGCGCCTCGAAGTTCCGGGCAATGACGGGGACACGGCGAATGTCGTCCTGGGCTACGACGAACTGAGCTCCTACGAAGCCGATGAGTACTATCTGGGCGCCATCGTAGGGCGTTGCGCCAACCGGATTCTCGATGGCAGCTTCACCCTGGGCGGGGTGACCTACCAGCTGGACCGCAACGATCCCTTCGGCACCATGCACGGCGGCAGCGCCAGTCTGGACAAGCGTGTGTGGACGATGGAAGCCGTGGACAGCCCGCACGCGTGCGGCCTCGAATTGACCATCACCAGCTGCGACGGCGACAACGGCTTCCCCGGCAACGTCACGATCACGGCGCGCTACGAATTGCTGCGTGACGCCAACGTCCTGCGGCTCGGGTTCGAAGCGACCACCGATGCGCCCACCATCATGAACATGACCGGGCACAGTTACTTCAACCTCGCCGGTGAGGGTTCGGGAAGCGCGGGGGAGCACCTGTTGACGGTGGATGCCGACGCCTACCTGCCCGTCACGGCCGAGTTGGTTCCGACCGGGCAGTTCGAGCAGGTCGACGGTACCCCCTTCGACTTTCGCGCACCCCGACGGATCTCCGAACGGATCCGGACCGGGCATGAGCAGTTGCGCCTGGGACGTGGCTACGACCACAACTTCGTCCTCCGTAAACCGTTGGACGGCAGCCGATTCGCCAGGGCGGCGCACCTCGTCGAGCCCGAGTCGGGGCGGGCGCTCGAGGTGTGGACCACCGAACCCGGACTCGACGTCTACACCGGCAACTTCCTGGATGCCAGCGTCGTCGGAGCCGGCGGTCGTATCTACCGTCAGGGCGATGCCATTGCGCTGGAACCGGAGCACTTCGCCGATTCGCCCAATCGCCCGGAGTTCCCGTCGGTCGAACTGCACCCGGGTGAGGTGTACCGCAGCCAGACCGAGTACCGGTTCGGCACCGTGGGGGCCGCCGCGGCAGGGGTGCCGGCATGAGCACCGAAGCGGCCATCGCCGAGGCTCGCGATGAATTGGCGCTCCTGCACCAGGATTTGGTGCGCAACGGTCTGGTGGTGTGGACCGCAGGCAATGTGTCGAGCCGAGTACCGGGCGCTGACCTGATGGTCATCAAGCCGAGCGGCGTGTCCTATGACCACCTCGGTCCCGAGGATATGGTCGTGTGCACGCTGGATGGCCGGGTCGTTCCCGGTTCGGTGGGATCGCACCGCTCCCCGTCGAGCGATACCGCGGCACACGCCTATGTCTACCGGCATATGCCCGAGGTGGGCGGGATCGTGCATACCCATTCGACCTATGCCGTCGCCTGGGCCGCACGTGGCGAGCCCATCCCGTGCGTCATCACCGCGATGGCCGACGAGTTCGGTGGTCCGATCCCGGTCGGCCCGTTCGCGGTGATCGGCGACGATTCCATCGGACGCGGCATCGTCGAGACGCTCACCGGACACCGCAGCCGGGCGGTGTTGATGCGCAACCACGGACCGTTCACCGTCGGGACCAACGCGCAGGACGCCGTCAAAGCCGCGGTGATGCTCGAAGATGTGGCCAGGACCGTGCATATCGCGCGTCAGTTCGGTGAACCCGATCCCCTTCCCGACACTGCCATCGACCGGCTCTTCGACCGATATCAGCACGTCTACGGACAACAGCCTTGAGTCCCCGGCGCCGACGGGTGGCTACCTAGTAGGCCGCCAGGATCGGCTCCAACTCGGCAGGGGTGGCGCCGTGAAGTATCACGCCATCGGCGCCCAGGGCCAGTTGTTCCCGGATGGTGGCGACACAGGCTGGCGCACTACCCGTGGCTGCCGGTGCCGTCCAGTCCGGGGGGAGAAGGGTCGCGATGTGTTCGAGTTTGTCGATGGGCGTGGTCGGACTGTCGATCGCCTGTAGCCCACCCTCGTAGAAGCTCTTGACCACCGCGTCGTCGCGGAAGCGTTGCAGGACTGCGGGATCCCAGCGGTTCGTGCGGACCATCAGGTCGCCGTAGCCCTGCAGATAGGTGGCCAGCCGCCCGACGAGCTTTCGCAGCCGCATCTCCTCGGGGATGTGGTCACCGATGGTGGCCAGGCAGGACCACACCTTGACGTCATCCGGATTGCGGCCGGCGCGTTCGGCGCTGGACTTCACCGTCTGGACGCATCGAGCCAGGGTCTCGTCGGTGAAGAAGGTGTGCAGGATGACCTGGTCCATCACCCGGCCGGCCAACTC
This sequence comes from Mycolicibacterium sp. Y3, assembly GCF_051188035.1. Taxonomy (NCBI): domain Bacteria; kingdom Bacillati; phylum Actinomycetota; class Actinomycetes; order Mycobacteriales; family Mycobacteriaceae; genus Mycobacterium; species Mycolicibacterium sp. Y3. The sequence goes on from NZ_JAVQLT010000001.1 coordinate 1,390,440, forward strand.
CAGTGAGTTCGGCGCGAAGGCCACCATGCCCATCGGGATGTCGACGTCGTAGTCCTGGCCCAGTCGCAGGAGGGGGTAGTGCCCCATCGGGCCGTCGTGGCCGACGACGGTTTCCCCGCGGAAGAGCCTGCGCATGACGCCGACGAAGTCCTCCATCTGCGCGGTCGTGATGCGGGGCATGCCGAAGGCATCCTGAAGCGGTGGTACTCCGCGTCCGATACCCAAGGTGAAGCGGCCGTTGCTCATCCCGTGCATCGTGAGCGCGTATGCCGCGGTGACCATGGGGTGGCGGGTGTTGTGGTTGGTCGCGCCGGTGGCGATGCCGATGTGCTCAGAGGCCGCGGCGGCCGCGCCGGACAGTGTGCACGCTTCCTTGGTGTTGAAACGTTCGGAGATGAACACGTGCCCAAGGCCCATGGCTTCGGCCTGCCGAACCTCGTCGATCAGCACCCGCGGCGATTCGGGTTGTCCGCCAAGGGTGTAGAAGCCCAGTTCCGGTCTGATGGTCGTGCTCATGCGTTCCTCTCCGTGGCGAGTTCAGGCCACCGATCGTGGTCATACGTGCAGGGGTTCCACACTTCGACGATTCGACCCTCGAAGACCCGGAACACCTCGATCGCGGCGATGAAGTCGGGGGTGTCGTCGTGGTTGACGATGTCCGCCTGGTACACGATCGAGCAGAGGTCGCCCTCGGCGACGATCTGCACGAGCGTGAAGTGCACGTTCTGCACCGTGGCCCACAAATCCCGGACGCGTGTCACCGCCTGCTCGTGCGTCAGTACGGTCCGACCGCCCGGCGTGTTCCGGATGATCTCCGCACCGATGATCTGGTCGGCCACCGCGTAGTTCTGGTCGTTCCAGAGCTCGTAGTTGTAGCGTTCGACGACCGTCCGCGGACTCGCCGCCCGGTCGCTCACCGCCCGGCCATCGACGGCTGTTTACGACGAAGATCGCGCGCCAGCAGACTGGTCAGTGCGCGCGGGCCGTCGACGAGGTACGAGCTGAGACCGATGCGCCGGGGCAGTCGTACGGACAGCCGCCCGTTCTCGATGGCAGCCAGCGTGGCACCGGTGATCTCTGCCGGCGTGATCAATCTGCTCAGGTGCAGCCGGTACATCCGCTGCACCAACGCGGTGAAGACCGCGTCGGTGCGCCCCTTCTCCATCAGACCGGTGTCGGCCACCTCACCGATCTCCACCTTGGTGAAACCGACCGGGCTGTTATGGAACTCGGCGGCCAGATTGGCCGTGAGATGGGTGATGAACGCCTTGGTGGCCGCGTAGACGGCCAGATTGGGCGGGCAGATCAGGCCGCCGATGGACGACACGTTGACCACGTGGCCGCGCCCCCGGGCGACCATGCGCGGGACAGCCTGGCGCTGTAGTTCGACCACTGCCCGGACGTTCAGATCCAGAATGAAATCCAACGTTTCGGCGGTCATCTCGTCGAAGCGTCCGATTTTCTCGTCGCCGGCGTTGTTGACCAGGATGTCGATGGGACCGTCGGCCTCGACGCGATCGAGCAGGCCCCGAACGGCCTCGTGATCGGTGAGATCGGTGGGGTATGCCTTGGCGCCGAGCTCCTCGGTCAACGCGAACAACTCGTCGGACGGGCGGGCGACCAAGGCCAGCGTCGCACCGGCTCGTCGCAGTCCGCGGGCCAGGTCGGCACCGATTCCTCTGCTGGCGCCGGTGACGAGCGCGCGGCTGCCCGCGATCTTCAATCGATGTGTAACCATGACCACATTCTTACTTGCTTGTGCGCAAGTTAACAACTACTTTTCTAACATGACTTCAATAATCTCGCGTTTCCCTCGCTCGGCCGATGAGCTGACCGCCGATTGGCTGACCGACGTCCTTGCCTCGGCACAGGCCATCGCGCCGGGATCACGCATCAGAGGCCTTCGCGTGGAGCGAATCGCCGAAGGAGTCGGCTTCGCATCCTTCCTGTACCGAGCCCATCTGGACGTCGACGGTGCCGGCCCGGCCACGGTCATCATCAAATGGCCGACCGACTACCCCGCCTATCTCGAACTGGCCAAGTCGATTCACCTCTACGACCGTGAGGTCGCCTTCTACAGCGAGGTGGCACCCGTGGCCCCGATCAGCGCGCCGCGTAACTACTTCGCCGCAATCGAGAACGACAGCACCGACTTCGTCATCGTCATGGAAGACCTTGCGGGGCTGGAGAATGCCGACCACCTCGCGGGGTTGAGCATCGACCGCGCCCAGGCGGTACTGGACGAGCTCGCGTATTTCCACGCCTGGGGCTGGCGTATGAAACCCGCAGCCACCAAGAATCCAGCCTTCCTGCCGATCGACGACGCGCGCATGGCGGGCCTGTTCGGCGTGGGCGCCGCCGCCGGCTGGCCGATCTACGTCGAGCATGGACGGGCCGGTGCCCCAGTGGGATTGGCCGAGCTGATTCAGCAGTACTCCACCCTGGCACCCGATCTGCTCGGCGCGCTCACTGAGCCGGCCACGCTGATCAACGGCGATCTGCGGGCCGACAACCTCTTCTTCAGTGACTCGGGCCCGCACGTCACCGTCGACTATCAGTTCGCCGGCCGCGGCTGCGGAATGTGGGACGTGGCCTATCTCGTCGGCCAGGGGCTCACCCCCGAGGAGCGGGACGGGCGGGAGCGGGAGCTGGTCGCCCGATACGTCGATACTCTCGCCGGGTTGGGCGTCGACTACCCGTTCGACCGGGCGTGGCAACAGTTCCAGATCGCCGTCGTGGCGCAGATCGCTCTGCCGCTGCTCGCCATGATCTCCTGGGAGACGCTCAATCCCAGAGGCCAAGAGCTGCTTCAGGTTCTGATGGAACGCAGCTTTGCGGTCATCGCCGACACCGACGCGGTGCAGGCCGTGCGAGCATTGTCGACCACCACCTGAGTGGCGGGGCAGGCTGCCCTCACGCCGATCCGGACAACCTTGCGGCGACCCGGTCGTGCCAGCGTGTCAACACCGCTTCGAAGTCGACGGTGCGCGAGTCCAGAATCCACGCGTAGGCGTAGCCGATACCGGTGGCCATCAGCTCTGAACCGACCTCGTCGGCATCACGATGATCGGAGATGGAGCCATCGGCCTGACCCTCGACGACCGCCTTGCGGATACCATCTGCCAGCTGTACGAGCCAGGCCCGAATCCGGCTGCGAAGGACGTCGTGGTCATGCAGCGCTTCGAAATTCAGACTCAACACCGCGCGCAGCAGACGCGGATCCTCGGCCGCGAAATCGCGCAAGGCCAGGATCGGGGCCAGCGCGCGTTGTAGACCTGAGGTGTCGGGCTCGCGCGGCACATCGATGCGGCCCTCGTAGTCGCGCAGGATCACTTCGAGCAGCGCCTCTTTCGACCCGAACCGCTCCCGCACCATCGCACGGCTGTACCCGGCCCGGATCCCGATCTCCTGGGCGGTGGTATTGCTGTAGCCCTTCTCCGCGATCAGCTCGATGGCGGCTTCTGCCAACCGCCGCGAGGACTCCTCGACGCGTTCGCGCTGCGACCGCCGCGAGGGCGTACTCACCGCGCCACCTGTGAAGCTGCGCCGGCATTATGCCCCTGGCGCTTCGAGCGTCGACCTGCCGCGACCTGCGGGCCACCTCGGATGTGCACGTTCCCGAGTTTAGAGCGCAACGAACTCGCTGTGCGGGAGGGAACGTCCGCGGGTGGTCGGAACGCCACCCGCTGCCGACCGTGCGGTCACGGTCAGGAATTGACCCACTCGACGACCTCGTCGAGCGGGGCGCGCGTGGTGCGGTAGCTGTCGGACGGGTGGTCGAGGTCGGGGTAGCCGAAGGAAATGCCACAGACGACGGTACGGTCCGGCGTGAGGCCGAGTTCCTTGCGGAGCGCGTCGGGGTACATCGCCAGGGCGGCTTGGGCGATGCTGCCGACTCCGCGTGCGGCCGCAGCCAGCAGGAAGTTGTTGACGTAGCCGCCGCAGTCGACCGCACCATAAGGCCCCAGTGCTTCATCGGTGTGGATGATCGCCACGTGCGGTGCACCGAAGAAGGTGAAGTTCTGCAGCGTTTGCTCCGTCTGACGCTGGTGATCGCCGCGTTCGATACCCAGGGCGTTGTACAGCTGGTGCCCACTCTCACGCCGGCGGTCGCGATGGACGCCGCGGTACTCGCGAGGAAACGCGATGTCGGGCGTTGCGGTGTGACCGCTCGACGCTGCGGTGTACAGCGCAGCGCGGAGGCGATCGGTTCCTGCGCCGCTGGCGACCGCCACCTGCCAGGATTGGCTGTTGCACCAGGATGCCGTCAACTGTGCAGTGGACAGAATCTCGCGGATCGTCTGTTCGGCAACGGGTTCCGGGCGAAACGCACGACAACTCACGCGGACGGCCAACAGGTGGGTGAGTGTGGTCGCCGCATCGGCTGGTAACCGCTCGGCCCGGCGGGATGCGACGATGGAGTCGATGTCGTTGGTCAATGTGCTTGTCCTTCAACGCGTGGGGAGCACGTTGACAATAGCGACTTCGGTCTGGGGTGCCGGTGGTGGTGTGCGCAGTCGCCGATCACCGATCGGCAGGTTTCGAATATGTGTTAAATTGCGCTGTTGGTCGGATAGCGGGTTGACCCGGCATTCACGCGTTGAGGGGAGCTCGGCATGAGCGAGCACGATCTAGCGGACTACGTCGTGGTCGGGGCGGGGTCCGCCGGATCCATCCTCGCAAGTCGGCTCTGCGCGGCCGGAGCCAGTGTGATTCTCCTTGAGGCGGGCGGCACCGATCGACGTCCGGACGTGGCCCTGCCCCTGGGGATTGTCACGCTCTACGCGACGGCCAACTGGAAATACCCCACCGCACCCGAACCGAGCAGGGACGGGAAGACGGGCGCCTTCGCCAGCGGGCGAATCGTCGGGGGCAGTGGATCCATCAATGCCATGGTCTACGCCCGGGGACGGCGAGCCGACTACGACAGCTGGGCGCAAGCGGGCGCGACCGGCTGGTCCTACCCTGAGGTGCTCCCATACTTCAAGGCGCTGGAGAACTGGGTCGAGGGTCCCGACGACTATCGCGGCGGTTGCGGTCCCATCGCGGTCTCGTGGTGCGGCCATCACCACGAGATCGATGACGCGTTCATTCAGGCAGCGGTGGATGCCGGTCATCGGCGTAACCCGGATCCGAACGGCGCGGACCAGGTCGGGGTGGCGCGCAGTCAGGTCAACCAACGGCGTGGCTACCGCAGCTCGTCGGGTCGGGAATTCCTGCGCGGCCTGCCCCGTGAACAGCGCCCACGTGTCCTGACGCGCACCACGGTGACACGGGTGATCGTCGAGAACGGGCGCGCGGTCGGGGTGCAGGTCGGCGATCGTGTCATTCGGGCGCGCCAAGAGGTCGTGGTGTGCGCCGGCGCGATCGGCTCTGCCGCGCTTCTGATGAATTCCGGCATCGCCGCGGGCGGCAGCGTGGCCGACCTGCCGGGGGTGGGGGAGAACTTCCACGACCATCTCGTCGTCACGCAACGCTGGGCCTCGAAGGTGCCGACGATCAACACCATGGGCCCGGTGCGTCTTGCCAAGGCGGTTCGCACTTTCCGCGCTCGCGGTGAGGGTCCGTTGACGACCACACCCTTTGAGGCCCAGCTCTTCACCGAGGATTTCCAGATTGCGGTGACTCCGGCCAGCTATGAGCTCAATCCGGTGAGCGGCCGGGCCAAGTTGAAGCGTTCCGATGCGTTCACGGCCTACACGGTGGTGATGCATCCCGAGGGCCGGGGGAGGGTGCGCGTCCGGGGCGGCAAACCCCATATCGAGTTCGACCGGTTGGGCCGGGCCGAAGATGTGCGAAAGCTGTTGGAGGGTGCAGAACTCACCCGTGACCTCGTCGAGTCTCAGTCAGCCATGCGCGGGATCACCGGCGCCCCGCTCAACCCGTTCGGCGGCGACGCGCGGCGTTGGCTCGCCACCGCCGAGAGCAGCATCTACCACGCGGTCGGCACGTGTCGGATGGGAACTGACGACGGCGCGGTCGTCGGTCCCGATCTGCGTGTGCGCGGAGTCGACGGGCTGCGCGTCGCGGATGCGTCGGTGATCCCGGCCATCACCTCTGGCAACACCAACGCGCCCACCATGATGATCGCCCTGCGCGCAGCCGATCTCATTCTCGACCGCCCGGATCTCACCCGCTGACCGATCGATCGCGGGAGGTCTCGGCAGGTACCGCGCTCACTACACTGCGAACATGATCACCCCAGGCGGTGCCGGAGAATCCCTTCAGCGCCGGATGAAGGACCGGATGCTGTCTGAGGTCGCCGAGATGGCAACGCAGTTGTTCCTCGCCAAGGGTTTCGATGAGACGACGGTCGACGAGATATGCGCGGCGGCGGGCTTGTCCCGGCGCAGCTTCTTTCGCTATTTCAAGACCAAGGAAGACATCGTGATCTCGCAGCTGCCGGTGTTGTCCGATATCGGCTGTGAGGTTTTTCTGTCCCGGCCGCCCGACGAGGATGTCTGGACCGCACTTCGGCACAGCCTGACCCCGTTCGTGGAGTGGGTCGACGAAGATCATGCGCGCGCGTTGGCGTTTCTGGCGCTGATCGAGAAGTCGCCGACTCTGCGTTTTCGCTACCTTGATCGCGTCGATCGATGGCAGGCCGGCCTCGTCGCCGCGGCTCGCACCAGACTCGCCCATTCCGGAAACGACCTGTATCTGCCGGTGATCGTCGCCGCGGCCACTGGTGCGTATCGGGCTGCCGGAAAGATCTGGGCGCAGTCTGGCGGAGGCGATTCGATTTCGGCGTTGTTCGATGAAGCGTTCGCGGCCCTCGCACCTGCGCCATACCCAGATCGGGGTCGCTGACACCGGCCCGGCGATGCGGTCGTGACGACTCACGCTGGCATTCGCTGCCGCCACGGGCTAATCTGGCACTCGGTGCCAACTTGGCATCAGGAGGCGCGCGGTTGCCGGCGACGAGAAAGAGGACCACGGGGAATGCTCACCGCACAGGAGCGGGCAGTTCGGATTCGAGGCCAACGCGAGGCGCAGCCCGAGATCTACGGTTCGATCGACTTCGACACGATGCCGCTGCGCTTCACCACCGATCCGGACGTTCCGGCTCAGATGCGAGACGAACTGGCCGATCAGCGTCCACGGCTACTCGCCAACGCCGAGTTGGTATCGGTGGTCGCGGACTACACGCTGCTCGGGGATCGCGTCGGCGATGCATATGCCGGGCTGATGTTCGAGTACGGATTCAAGCGTCTGGTCGACATGCTGGTCGAGGCCTGCGACAAGGGTATAGATCAAGTCGACGGTGCCCCAAAGGAATTGGTCGATTTCATCGAGGACATGGAAAGTGTCCCGGAGTGGATCGACCTGGATCTGGTGGAGCGCGGTGCGCGTCTGGAACGCAATGCCACCGCCCACGTGTTGCCCTACGTCATCCGCGGCGGTCTGCTCGGAACGTTCGTCAACAAGTACGCGGCGCTGCCGATGGCCGTGACGGGTGCGTTCAGTGAACGAACGTCGGGCAAGCGGGTCAAGGAGACGGCGGCGTTCTTCGTCTCGTCGGTTCTGCCCGGCGCTCTCGCGCGCGACGGGTACAGCTTCAAGAGTGCGGCGATGGTGCGGTTGATGCATTCGATGGTCCGGATCAATGTCATGCGTAAGGGCCGTTGGGACAGTGCCGAATACGGTGTGCCGATCCCGCAGGCCGATCAGATGCCGGCGGGTAACGCGGCGATGTTCGCATTGGCGTTGAAGATCGTGGGTAAGGGTCGCCGCGAATTCACCGCGGACGAACGGGCCCGCGTGGAGTTCTATCGGTACCGATGCTTCCTGCTGGGTCTGCCCGAGGAGTTGTTGCCCACCACGCCACAGGAAATCGTGGATGTGATGGCGACCCGCCACGCGACGCTGCGGGCCGGGTGGGACGACGACACCTGCGGCCGTCTGGTGGCCGGCACCATGGGTGCCCGATTCGAGCCGGAGGACTCGCTGAGCACCCGTATCCGGGAACCGTTCGAGCGCAGCCTCAGCAAGCTGTTCTTCATCCGCACCTACATCAGCGGCGACACCGCCAGGGCTGCCAAGATGGGCGTGATCGTCACCCGCGCGGATCGTGTCCGTGCAACCGCCGCGCTCCTGTATGTCGTGGCGCGGATGCTGCCGTATGCGATCGCCGAGCGCGTGCCCTATCTCAGTGACCTTGCCGACCGCCGCCTCACCCGGAAGGTGTCCAGCTTGCTCGAGCGCTACAGCGGCGCCGAGTTCCGTACCGATGCGACCACGTACCAGCCCACGCCGGGGGCGCACCAGCTCCGCACCGAAGGCGCGTAGTGGCCTGATGCGGAGGTCGCGGTGGCCTCGGCGGGCACCGTCACCATCGCATAGCTTTCGCACATGGTTGTCCCATATCCCGCTCATGCCCGGGCCCGATGATCATGGTCATGACCAAGATGCTGATTGATTCCGCGGCCCTCGAAAGTGGCGTGTCCACGCCTTCGCGGTCGAGCGCGCTGGCCGATGCCGCCCGCCGCGGCGTCCCGGTTCTCGACGTCGTGGTGCCCGTCTACAACGAGCAGGCGGCCCTGGCGGGCTCGGTGCATCGGCTGCACCGCTACCTGGCCGAGACGCTGCCCTACCCGGTGCGCATCACCATCGCCGACAACGCCAGCATCGACGACACCCCTCGCATCGCCGCTGAGCTCGCCGAGGAACTCGATGGGGTCCGGGTGGTCCGGTTGGAGCAGAAGGGGCGCGGCCGTGCGCTGAACGCGGTCTGGTCGAATTCGGATGCCCCCGTGCTGGCGTACATGGATGTCGACCTGTCCACCGACCTCGCTGCCCTGGGCCCCCTGGTGGCTCCGCTGATCTCCGGTCATTCCGACCTGGCGATCGGTACCAGGCTGGCCCGCACGTCACGGGTGGTGCGCGGCCCCAAGCGCGAGGTGATCTCGCGCTGCTACAACATGATCCTCAAGACGACGATGTCGGCGAAGTTCTCCGACGCCCAGTGCGGCTTCAAGGCGATCCGTGCCGACGTGGCGCACCGGCTGCTGCCCCTGGTGGCGGACACGGGATGGTTCTTCGACACCGAATTGCTGGTGCTGGCCGAGCGGGCCGGCCTGCGCATCCACGAGGTGCCGGTGGACTGGGTGGACGACCCCGACAGCCGGGTCGACATCGTCGCCACCGCCACCGCCGACCTCAAGGGGATTGCCCGGATGCGCAAGGGCTTCGCCCTGGGTCGCATCCCGGTCGACGAGGTGGCTGCGGACCTGCGCGTCGGCCGGGAGCACGTCGCCCCGGCACGTGGAACGATCTATCAACTGGCAGCCTTCGGAGCGATCGGCGTCATCAGCACCCTGGCGTATCTGCTCATCTTCAGCGGGCTGCACACCGCGGTGGGATCGCAAACGGCCAACTTCGTGGCGCTGCTGGTGACGGCGATCGCCAACACCGCAGCCAACCGTCGGTTCACCTTCGGTATCCGCGGGCAGCAGGGCCGCGCCCGTCATCACGGTGAGGGCCTGCTGGTCTTCGGGATGGCGCTGCTGATCACCGGCGGATCGCTGGCCAGTGTTCATGCGCTGGTCCACCCCACCCCGCACTGGCTCGAGTTGGGCGTGCTCGTCACGGCCAACCTGGTCGCCACCGTGCTGCGCTTCATCGTGCTGCGCTCGTGGGTCTTTCACCCGAACCGCTGATTCCAGCCCCTACGCGACCGGAGAGAAACTATGACTGCTGCAGCAGACACGACCGATTGCACCGGCGACGCTGCACGACTCGGTGACACGGCGGACCCGCGTTGGGCCCGGCCCGGCCTCATCGCGCTGCTCCTGGCCACCGCCGTGTGCTGGACCATCGGGCTCAGCCGCAACGGCTGGGGCAACTCTTTCTACGCTGCCGCCGTGCAGGCAGGCACCGAGAGCTGGAAGGCATTCCTGTTCGGTTCCTCGGACGCGGGCAACTCGATCACGGTCGACAAACCACCCGCGTCGTTATGGGTCATGGAGATCAGCACCCGACTGTTCGGCATGAACTCCTGGGCCCTTCAGATACCGCAGGTGCTGCTGGGTGTGGCGTCGGTGGCATTGCTATACGCCACGGTGCGAAGGACTTTCGGTCCAGGTGCGGGACTGATCTCCGCCGCGGTACTCGCGTTGACACCTGTGGCCACGCTGATGTTCCGCTACGACAATCCGGATGCCCTGTTGGTATTCCTGATGGTGGCTGCCACCTGGGCGCTGCTGCGCGGCGTCGACAGTGGGCGCACCCGATGGGTCGTGTTGTGCGGTGTACTGATCGGCTTCGGATTCCTGACCAAGCAACTGCAGGTCATGTTGATCCTGCCGGGCCTGGCGATTGCCTATCTGGTCGCCGCTCCGCCCCGCTTGCGGACGCGAATCGTCCAACTGTTCGCCGGGCTGGCGGCCGTCATCGCGGCCGCCGGGTGGGGGGTCGCGCTCGTCGAATTCTGGCCGAAGTCCGATCGCCCCTACATCGGCGGATCATCGAACAACAGCTTCCTGCAGCTCACGCTCGGCTACAACGGACTCGGTCGGATCCTGGGCGGCGGTGCCGGTGGTGGCGGCGGGATGCCCCCGGGTATGGGCCACGGCGGTCCCAGCGGTGCCGGTGGCCCGATGTTCGGGCAGGCCGGCATCACGCGGTTGTTCACCACGGAATCCGGCACCCAGATCTCCTGGCTGCTGCCGGCGGCCTTGATACTGCTGGTCGCGGGTCTCGTGTTGTGTGGGCGAGCGGCCAGGACCGATCCGAGGCGCGCCTCCTACCTCGCCTGGGGCGGATGGCTGGTCGTCACGGCCCTGACGTTCAGCTTCATGTCGGGGATCTTTCACGACTACTACACCGTCGCCCTGTCGCCGGCCGTGGCCGCGTTGGTGGGCATCGGCGTGACGCACCTGTGGCGTAACCGCGAGAAGCGTTGGGTGACCGCAGTTTTGGCGTTGTCGGTCGCGCTGACTGCGGCATGGGCCTGGGTGCTGCTGGGCAGAGCCTCCGATTTCCTGCCGTGGTTGCGGTGGGTCGTCGTGGCCGCCGGCGCAGTGGCGGTCATCATGCTGGTCGTTTCGCTGATCCGGCCCGGCCTGACCGTCGCCGCCCGTGACCTCAAGGTGTGGGCGGCCGGGCTGGCCGTGGTCGCTGCCATGGCCGGACCGGTGGCGTACAGCATCCAGACCCTGACCACCGCGCACAGCGGTCCCGTGATCACCGCGGGTCCGTCGTCGAAGAACGGTGGGATGCCAGGCTTCCCAGGGGGCGGTCCCGGTGCTCCCGGTGACAAGTCGGGTTCTCCTTCGTGGGGCCCTGGCGGGGGCAAGGTCTCCGCAGACGTGTCGTGGCTGTTGATGGCCAATGCCGGCGATTACAGATGGGTCGCCGCGACCACCGGGTCTTTGGACGCCTCGGATTACCAACTGGCCACCGGCCATCCGGTGATGCCGATCGGCGGATTCGGTGGCGGGGATCCGGCGCCGACCTTGGAGCAGTTCCAGGGTTACGTCCGCGATGGGCTCGTGCATTACTACTACTTGTCGGAACGGCCGGGAATGCCGTCCTTCGGTGGTGGATCCGGATCGAAGTCGGAGTCCGACAAGATCTCGGATTGGGTCAAACAGCACTACACCGCGAAGACGGTGGACGGCATCACGCTGTACGACCTGTCGGCACCCGCGCACTGACGTCGACCGACTGCGGCGCACGGATCGAATGATCCGTGCGCCGCAGTCGTGTGGGGTGCGTGCCCGAATCCGCTCCGGCGTGCTCGGCCCAACGAATTGCTCTGTCAGAAAAGTGATCTGGGTCCCGGTGTCATTCCTAGCCGCGCGCTATGTCAAGCACAGGTGGCGCTCATCTCGATCGACGACAATGGCCCGGTGAGTGCACCAGAAGGCGGGAACACGTTGTCGGGGTGGGTGACCGGGGGCAAACAGGTGGCCATGTGCAGCCCCGACGGATCACCTCTGCGGGCGCTGGTGGTCGACGACGAGCTGGCGCTGACGGAGGTGATCGCCATGGCGCTGCGCTATGAGGGTTGGCAGGTGTCGACGGCGGCCGACGGGACTTCAGCTCTCGTCGAGGCACGCCGGAATCCGCCCGATGTCGTGGTTCTGGACGGGATGCTGCCCGATATGGACGGTTTGGACGTCCTGCGGCATCTTCGCGGCCAGCAACCGGCTCTGCCCGTGCTCCTGCTCACGGCACGCGATTCCGTCGAGGAACGACTGGCCGGTTTGAGCGCGGGAAGTGATGACTACGTCACGAAGCCGTTCAGTCTGGAAGAGCTGATTCTTCGCCTCCGGTCTCTGGTCCGGCGCGTTGGTGCGGCGGTCGTCGAGGGCAGCGCAAGAATCGTCGTGGGAGACCTGATTCTCGACGAGGACAGTTTCGAGGTCACCCGTGCTGGGCAACCGATAAGCTTGACGTCAAGGGAGTTCGAGGTACTCCGTATCCTCATGCACAACGCCCGCCGGGTCGTCAGCAAGAGCGAGATTCTCGACCGGGTCTGGGATCACGACTTCGGTGGGCGCGTGGGCGTGGTGGAGTTGTACATCTCCTATCTGCGGAAGAAGATCGATTCCGGCCACCCGCCGATGATCCACACGCTGCGCGGCGTCGGATACATCCTCAAACCGGCGACTCGGTAGCAGTACCTCGGGCGTTCCCGGTCTCGATCTGCTTGTCGGACGAAGTTCGTCATGTGGCCTCGCCGAGGGCGGGTTTGAGGATGTAACCGCTGAGCCGCAGCGTATGGATCATCGGTGCCGCATCCTGATTAATCTTCTTACGCAGACTGGATACATAGAGTTCGACGATGTTGGGGCGGCCCGAGTATCCGTACGGCCACACCCTGGCCAGTATCTGCTGCTTGGTCAGCAGGCGGTGCGGATTGCGCATGAAGTAGCGCAACAGCTCGAACTCGGTGTACGTCAGAGCGAGAGCACGCCCGGCACGCGTCACCTCGCGACCTTCCTCGTTGAGCACGAGGTCGCCGACGACGATGTCCGGCAGGCCGCCGTTCACTCCTGAAGCCGCGCGCGACAACAAGATCCGCAACCTCAGCGAAAGCTCCTCCACCGAGAACGGTTTGGCCAGGTACTCGTATCCGGCGGCGAACCGGGCGAGGCGCTCATTGGTCGATCCCGCCGGCAGCAACATCAGTACCAGCAGCGCCGGTTGGTCGTGACGCAGCGTGCGCAGCAGTGACAACGCATCGGTATCGGGCAGGCGCGGGTCCAGAATCGCCACGTCGAAGCGGTGCCTGCGTGCCAGGGACAGTGCTTCGGCCGCGTCGTGCGCGGTGATGACGTCGGCACCCTCCCAACTCAGCATGATCGACACGATCTCCGCGGCCACGCGGTCATCGTCGACGACGAGCACGGTCATCGGAGACCTGCCGACGCCCAACGGACGTTCCCGCGCCTGCGGCCCGAACGAGGTCGGAGTGCTGTCGAAAAGGCGTGGCATCATGGCGTGAGTGTCGGGCGCGCAAATCTGCGAACGCCTTTGGAAACCTATGAGGAAGTTAGGAATTGACGTCCGACAGAGAATTCAATGCTGAGACCTAAGTCCGGCACAGTTTTGTGCTAGCTGGGCGAGTGACGATCTGCGGGTGAGAAAGTCATGAGTTCCGCGTCTCACACAAAAATGGCCGACCTCGACCATGGCCTGTTCTGGCGCGTGGCGCACCCGAGCAGCTGGTCACTCCGAGTACGTTTGCTGGCGGCACAAACAGTGGTGCTGGCATTGGCCTGCTCGGCGATCGGCGCCGGCGTGCTGCTGGCACTGGACCGCTTCCTGATGGACCAGCTGGACGATCAGGTGGTCGAAGCGGGCTGGCGATCCTCGATGTTGTATTCCCTGGGGCCACCACCGATGATGCCGGACGAACATCGGCCATCGGGGCCCGGCCCGTTCTTCCTCAATGCTCCGGGACAGGCCAGCGGCACGCTGGGCGCCGTCTACCACAACGGACGGTTGCTCGATGCTGCGGTGATCACCGACCGCGGGAGCCTGCGAGAGGTGACTCCGACCGCGCGCGAAGAACTCGCCGGGATGATCACAGCAGGCCCCGAGTCGCAGGTCATCGACGGATTGGGTCGATATCGCCTCATCACCACTCCAGGCCTCGGCGGTGAGGCGATCATGACCGGGCTGCCGACACGGCCGGTGGACGACACGCTCTTCGCGGTGGTCGGCATGCTGACCGTGATCGGTGTGGTCACGCTGACGGCCGCGATTGCTGCCGGGGTGCTGATCTTGCGACGTCAGCTGGCACCACTGTCGGCGGTGGCGACGACGGCGCAGCGGATCGCGGACTCCGAACTGGATCGTGGCGAGGTGACACTGCCGAAGGCGCCGAACGCGGGCACGGCAGGCTCGCGATATACCGAGGTCGGCAGGCTGAGCGCAGCCTTCGATCGAATGCTGCACCGGATCGGTGAGGCGATGACCGCCCGGCATGCCAGTGAGACCCGGGTGCGGCAGTTCGTCGCGGACGCCAGCCACGAGCTACGCACGCCCTTGGCGGCAATTCGGGGCTACACCGAACTTGTTCAACGTCAGCATGATCCGTCACCGGATCGATTGGCGCACGCGATGAGCCGAATCGACTCGGAAGCCAAGCGAATGTCGAGGCTGGTGGAGGATCTGCTGCTACTGGCCCGGCTGGATGCCGGCCGGCCGCTCGAGCATGAACCTGTCGACCTCTCCGCCCTGGCCATCGATGCGGTCAGTGATGCCCACGCCGCGGGACCGGGCCACCAGTGGGATCTGGAACTGCCGGAAGAACCGGTCGTCGTGACGGGCGATGTAGGCCGGTTGCATCAAGTGCTCGCCAACCTCCTGTCCAACGCCCGCGTGCACACCCCCGCTGGCACGACGATCACCACCGTGCTGGCCCAGGGATCCGATGCCGTGACCATCAAGGTCATCGACGACGGACCGGGGATTCCGGCAGAACAGCAGTCAGAGATCTTCGGCCGATTCGTTCGAGGCGACAGCTCGCGTTCACGGCGCGGCGGCAGCACGGGTTTGGGGCTGGCCATCGTCTCGGCGGTCGTGTCTGCTCACGGCGGATCGATAGCCGTCGACAGCGTTCCGTCCGCCACGACGTTCACCGTCACCCTGCCGCTCCGCAATGACCTGTCACCGCAGCAGCAGAAGGCGGAATCCGCTTCCAGCTGAGGGTCTCCCGAAGGCGGGTTTGGTGCAGCCCGGATGGCACCAAACCCGCCTCACTCGGTCACAGGAAGGGAATGGGTAAACCGAACAGCCCCGGCGCGGGACCAGGTCCGCCCAGCATCGGAGGCGGCGGTGGACCAGCGCACGGCAGTAGCGGGATGCACAGCCCGGGGCCGGGTCCCGGTCCGGGTGGCCCGGGCGGTCCGGGGAACGCCGAGGCGGTGGCGGATCCGAAGCCGACCGCGCCCATCGTCACAACCCCGAATATCCCTGCGGTGGCGGCAATCCGCCGAGCACGTGTCTTTGCGCTGCTCATGGAGTGCTCCTTGTTGTCGATTTGGTGTGGACGTGGGAAACGCTATGGGGTCAGTGTGGGTGGCCGCCCGCCCCGGGCTAAGAATCTGATGTGTCCCGAAACATGCTGTGTGCTAGCTACTTCCGAACCCGCGGCCAGCTCGCACACAGGCAAGGCATAGTGCGCATTTCGTGATGCTGTCGTGGTGCTGATGTGACGAAATGATACGAAAGTCGCTGCTGTGCAGATGGTGTCGAGTTTTGCACAACTACCTGAAAGGAAATGCAATGCGCGATCGAAGAAGTCGTCTGCGCGGTGCCGTAGCAGTCTGTGGCGGCCTGGTGCTGGCCGGACTGGGGTTCGGGACTGGAGTGGCCAGTGCCGCTCCGCCGCCTCCGCCGGGACCAGGTGGCCCGCCCGCGCCCGTGCGCTGCGTGCCTCTGCTGCCCTGTCCGCCGGCTCCCAACCCGCCGCCGCCGGGACCTGGCGGCCCCGGCTGGCGCTAGTTCGGCTGGTGTGGTGTACGCCGATTTCTGCGCGTACACCACACCGTTCGGCTGTCGATCTGCCGGGGAGGGCAGGTCGAGCGAGCGCTGAACACACATGGAAATCACAGCGCACCATGGCATGCGCCAAACTCGTGTCGCTAGTTTGGTTGTCGTCCAGATGATTTGACGAAAGGGTGAGATCTTGACTGTAAAGCGCAATGTACGTCACGTCTTTGGTTCTGCCGTGCTGATCGCGGGGTTGAGCACGGCGGCACTGGGTATCGGAGCGGGAGTCTCGAACGCAGCTCCGCCACCCCCTCCGCCGTGCGGATCGCCGGTCAATCCGTGCCCGCCGCCGCCGCGCTGAGCGCGGTCACTTCGTCGCCAGTCCGCTGCGCGGACTGGCGATTCGCGCACAGCTTCTCGGATATTCGTTCGCCGAATTCGTTGGGTTAGGAGTGAACCATGGCCAACTCGTCGGGCCGCTATGTGGCGGCTGCGCTGGCCGCCTTTACACCGTTGACGGCAGTCGGGGTGATCACCGCTGCTCCCAGTTCGGCGGATTGTGTGACCGGGCAGTCGGAATTCAACGGCAACTGTGTTTCGTCGACGTGTAAAAGGAGCGAGGTGCGCGACGCGGGTACCGGCGAGTGCCGTAGCGCGCTGTCCGCGGCGCTCGGTAAGGCGCAGGCTCCGGCCGTTGCGAGCGTGACCACGCAGCAATGGAGTGATGCCGCGCAGGTAGCGCAGCAGAGTGGCCGGATACCGTCCGGGATCGGAGCCACCAAGGACGTGTTCAGTGTCGTCAACTCGGCCATCGATATCCCGACCAGCATCGTCGGCGGGATCAGTGACGCCGCCGACGCTGTGTACTACGTGAGCAAGGCCTTGGGTTCGGTGGGCGGGAGCAGCGGAACCAGCTCCGCCAAGTCAAGTGTGAGCGCACTGTCGACGGTTGCCGACGCCGCGCAGGCGGTGTCATCCCCGAAGCTCGTGAAGGTGGGACTGCCGAAGATCGGCGTACCGAAACTGTTTCAGAACTGTCTACCGGTCAAGTTCGCATTCTTCAGGCCCTGTATTTGATGGCGGATATCTGAGCGTGCTTGTCGCCGACTTGATATCGATAAGTCGGGTATTTCGCGGTAATCCCGGTACCAGGGGAATTGTGTAAATTCTGTTCACGCTCTGGTTCTGAATATCGGGCTATTTCAGACATGTCGACATGACACCCTTCATTGTGTGATCACTGACGTCCGCCACCGGGGCGTGTGGATGCCTGCCCACGCATTGCACGACCCCGAATCGATCATGCGGATGGCAGAGTGGCTTCGCCATAGTGTGGCGAATATGAATAGGCGCGTGCTCGTCACGCCTCAGCGTCGAGAGTCCCTCGACGATATGCCGCTGCTTCGTGCGCTCTCGCAAGGGACTGCGCGTCGCAGGGTGCGCCGGCTCACGGATTGGGAGTGGGGTAGTGGCCCGGTAGTTCTGGTGTGGCCTGATGACCGCTGGCTCGAACGCGCTGTTCCGATGGCCGTTCACCAGACCCTGATCGTGCTCGAGAGAGCCGGCTGCGTCGATTTTCGAGGGTGGGCGACCGCGGCGAGGGCGTACAACCCGTCCACCGGACGGACGATGCCGCCGTTGTGTGACCCGCTGCGTCGCCAATTCGTGCGACTGTTGTCCTATGACTTCGAACTCGCCGGAAGCGCGGTCCGCGGCAGTGATCGGGAGCGCCCGCAGCGGCATCTGCGCGATCTGATCGAGGCGGGTCTCGACGAGAATTTTGTCGTGACCTATGCACTTGCCCTCGATCGCAAGGTGCCGGCCAAGCAGATCCGCGAACATTACCGGGCCGCCGCGGCCGGGCGATCCTGACGGTAGCGGTCGTTGCCCTCTCAGTTCGTCAGGTCCAGTGCGGCCCGGTCAGCGGTCGCGTGCAGCGGCTTCTTCGGGGATGTCAGCGAGTTCCGGCTGCACTGGTCGGGTCGACACCGCAGATAGGTCGAGGCCCCGTCGGGATGCCCCAGCCGTGACAGGCAATCCATCAGTGTCCATTCGACTTCGATGGCGAAGGCGGGTTCAAAGCCGATGCAGCCGGGTTGCTCGAGGCCGATGGCCGAGGGGGCTGACCCCAACGGCTCCCCGTGGCACCGAGTTCGCTGATCAGACCGGCGAGGCTGGTCGAGTAACTGACATCGGGACTGACGGTGACGGTGCGTGCGGCGACCTGGGGGCCTCCCGCGCCGGCAATCTGGGAAGGCGAGGAAAGTGACGGAGATCTCGTCGAAGCCGATCTGCTGCAGAAGTTTTCGGCAAGCGTGGGTATGCACACCATGTTATTTTTGCTGCGTCAATATAGGTACTGGCGTGCCAAAAAGGATGGGTCGCATGTCGATGCTTCTGTGCGCCGGTGCGGCCTTGTGTTGACAGCGCGACTGATCCGCCTTCCGCCCGCGACCTCTGGGTTTCGTGAGTGTGCGAATCCTGCCGTGGTACCGGTGGGGACCACCGGAGCGGACGCTTACCGCCACTGTGACAACGGAAGGCTTCCTCGTGGACTCCAAGTCGCGCATCCTCGCTGCGGGTTTCGCTGCCATGCTCTCTTTCGCTCAGGGTGCCGCGCCGGTGGCCCGAGCCGCGGTCGCCGGCAGTCCCGACATCGCCGCGTTCTATCTCCAGGGCACCTGCCTGTGTAATACCGTCCCCGTTGCCCAACAGGCGTTGGGACTTGCGGACGGATACCTCGCCGAAGCCGGCCCCATCACCGGAATCGGTTATCCCGCAGGCCTATTGTTCGCGCTCGACTCGGCGATCGGTGCCACCGGCGTGAACGCACACCTGGATGCAGTCCCCGCCGGCACCAAGATCACTCTTGCCGGTGTCAGTCAGGGCGCAATCGTGCTGGACTACGTCAAGCAGTCATTTGCCCTGCGGGTCGCCGCGGAGCGGCCCCCGACGGAACTGACCTTCGTGACGTTCGGTGATCCGATGAACACCACCGGCGGCATCGTGGCCAAGAATCCGCTGCTGTGGCTGTCGGTGCCGCCGGGACTACTGCCCACACCGTACGACACCACGGAAATCGTCCGCGAGTATGACGGTATTGCCGACTGGCCGGACAGGTTCAATCCGTTGGCGGTCACGAATGCGGTGATGGGTGTGGCATTCGTGCACCCGGACTACGGTGCCGCCGCCGACCCGAGCACACCGGGCACGCTGAAGACCGTGACCGTCAACGCGGCCGGTGGCACCACCACGCACTACGTCGTCCCCACTGCAGACTTGCCGATCACCGCGCCGTTGCGCATCGCCGGCATCGACACCACCGCCGCCGACAAGTGGCTACGCCCGTACATCGACAGCGCCTATATCCGTCGTCCCCACGTGCTTGCAGACACCAGTACCGCCGAGGAACCTGCCCCCGCATCTGCACCGTCGCAACAGGTGGCAAGCGCTGCGGTGTCGGCCGCCGACACGACAGCCCCGACACCCGCAGTATCCGTTCCCCAACGGATTTCACCGGCCGGCGTGGATTCCGACCGCGGGACCGGTGCCATCGACGTCGCTGCACGGGCGGGCGTCCACGGATCCGCCGCGGTGGCCGAAGAAAGTGGCGGCAGCGCGCGCCGATCGCCGAAACGCCTGTGGACGAAGGCTTTCGGTCAGATCACCAACTGGCGCATGCCCAGCGTCACCGGTCGGGGCCGATCGGGCGCTGCCCGTGGCGTGGCGGGAACCGACAGCACACCTACCGCGGCGTCGTCGCGATCGGCGTCGACGACTTCGGCCGCAGCCCAGGACCACCAGCGCGGTGGTTCACACATCGCCGCCGCCGACAAGACCGGGACGGCCGAGAAGCCGGTGCACGACACGAGTGAGTCCGGCGCCGACCGGTGAAATCTCACAGACCTGCCCGGAGGGACGGGGCAGGCAGCGGACGCGGCCGAGAATACGAGGGCGCCGCGGGTTGTTGACTTCCGATCATCGACTGCAGACCGGATAGGATGGGGCACTGAAGTCCCCGCGGACAGACTGCTGCGAGATCTTCCCGGAAGGGCGCGATGCCGACCCAGCGAACTGGCACCACGACGCGTGCCGCGCAAGCCGCCGAGACGCGACAGCGGCTCATTCACACCGCCATCGAGCTGTTCTCCGACCGTCACTATGACGACGTGGCGGTGACCGATATCGCCAAGGGTGCCGGAGTCGCACACGGGCTGCTGTTTCACCACTTCGGAAACAAGCGAGGAATCTATCTCGCAGCGATGCGTGAGGTTGCCGCGCAAATGGATGCGGCATTTGTCATCGACCCCACGCTCGCTCCGGCAGAGTTGTTGCGACAGGCATTCGCGGCGCATCTGCATTACCTGGCGGGTCACCGCGGTCTGGCGTTGCGTTGCGTACTCAGAAGTGGGGGTGCGGATCCCGAGGCGTGGGAGGTGTTTCAGTCTGCCCGGTCGAGGGCTCTCGGCGCTGCCGCCGGCGTCCTGGGCATCGACCCGGACAATCCGGCTTGGACGATGATGGGACGTGCCGTGGTCGCGGCCATCGACGAGGCCAGCGTGTATTGGCTGGACAACGAGGATCGGTTCGACGTGGACGTCATGGTCGAGTGCTTCGTGACGATCGTCATCTCTGCGCTCAGGGGTGCGCACGCGCTGGATGCCGGCTTGAGTTATCGATGCCGCCATCGAGGCTCTCAGTTCACGTTGAGTGCGCATCTTGGATGCTTGTGATCCCCAACTCCACCCGGCAGGTGCAGCTGCACTGCCAGGTCCGCAAGGCGATCGAAGCGCACGGTGAACTCTTCAGCGCGGCGCCCGTCATCACGCCGGTGGATGTACTCGACGAAGTGGGCACTCTGTCGGGATATTGAAGCCGAGCCAGACGCTACGCGGCCGACCCCGCGTCGTTGCCGGGTGTGAGGTCGGGAAGTGCCTGTGTCGTGAGGCGTTCGGCACGCTTGGCGGTGACACCGAACATGCGCAGGACGTCACGCGTGACGTCATCGGCGGTTTGGGCGTCGTCGCGGTCGGGTTGATCGAGGAGGAGTTGTCCAAGTCCCAACAGCGCGCCGCCGGCAATCGCGAGGGCGATGTCGGGATCATTCACCTGGAAGCGGCCCGCCTCGGACGCGGCGACGATATCGCGTTTGGCGCGGGGTGCCAGCCCACGGTCCGAAGACAGGAGGGAGACTCCGATGGACAGCATGATGCGACTCTCTTGTGGCTGGAGCCGGAAGAGTCGTCCGCACAGGCGATATCGACAGGCAAATCGCTCCGCCGGATCGCTCAACGACTCGGTGAGTCGATCCAACAGCTCGCCTTGAGCGTCGAGCACATCGGCGACCGCGGCCGCGAACAGCTCCTCCTTGGACCCGAAGTGGTTGTAGAACGACCCCATTCCGATATCGGCGGCCTGGGTGATCTCCAAGATCGGGGCATTGAGCTTGCCCGCGGCGATGAACTCCTGCGCCGCTCGAAGCAGGGCTGCCCGGGTGCGCTGCTTTTGTCGCTCCAGCCGATTCGGTACCGGGATCTGCCCGTCGCTCACTACTCCCACCTCCACGTCGCGGCAAGTCTATGCGATGACAGTCAGTCATGACACTTTCGTCAGACGAGGAGGTGTCGCAGTACCGGACCGACACTTCGCCGGGCTGCTTCCTGGACCCGGGAAATCACACCGCGCACTGTCTGAGGCATCAGGCTCCTTCGCTCAGCGCGGCCACCGGGCACGCGTCGATGGCCGAGCGAACGTCGCCTTCCATATCGGTGGGGATGTCCTGTCCCTGGAACTGGTACTTCAGCTCGCCGTCGTCGTCGAGGTGAAAGGCATCGGGAGCCTGCAAAGTGCACAGGCCGTGGCCCTCGCAGCGCGCGTACTCGATGTTGACCTTCATGATCATTCCTCTCCAGCGGGAATCAGTTCGATCGGGAGACGTTCGAAGCGGTGAATGATGTTGTTGAGAGCCCATTTTGGTTTGCCCGCGCAGCGAATTGTCTCCACCCGGTCAGCCAGGGCGGTGAGGATCGCCTGTGTTTCCATCCGGGCCAGTCCTTGGCCGGCACAACCATGCGTTCCGTGACCGAAGCCGATCTGGGCGGTGGCATCGCGGTGGACGTCGAAAGTGTCCGGGTCATCCCATTGGCGGGCATCGCGGTTGGCCGAGGCGTAGATGATCAATACGCGGGCCCCCTCGGGAATGACTGTGCCGGCGATGTCGACGTCGCGGGCGACGCTGCGGGAGAAGGCGCGTAGCGGGGATTCGATGCGCACCACTTCGTTCACGGCGTTCGGGATCAGGGTGGGATCGGCACGGATGGCCTTCCACTGATCGGGGTGAGTGGCGAACAGGTACAGCGCGCTGGCGATGGCGCTGATGGTGGTGTCCAGCGAGGGAGCCAGATAGTCGATCATCAGAGGGGGGACGTCGGACGTGTCGAGGGTTCCTGCGTCTACCGCGGTCATGACGTCGTGGCCCATGCTCCCCTCGAGGACTGAGCGCTCTCGCACTACCTGTCGGGTGAACCGGAGCATCCTGAAACTGGCGGGCAGGGCGGCGATGCTGCGCTTGTTGAGCGGGCCCAGGAAGTCGAATGTCGCTCCCGCCCAGTCGATGAGCTGGTCGCGACCGTCGCGGGGCCATCCGACGAAGTCTGGCACGATCGACAGAGGTAGGGCGCTCGCCAGATCACGGACTCCGTCGACAGTGCGCCTGGTGACGGCGGCGTCCACCACCTGCTCGGCCCGGTCGGTGACCGCGTCGGACATAGTTCGCAGTGCCTTGGGGGTCAGCCGGTGGGCGACGAGCTTGCGTCGTCTGTCGTGGTCGTCACCGTCACTGTTGAGCGTGGTGCCGCGGGACATCCGGTTGGTGAAAGCGTTGAGGGCCACTCCGCGACCGGAAACGAACGTCTTGTCGTCACGCAGCGCTGCCTTGCACTCGGCGTAGCGAGGCAGCGCGTACACCCGTTGTTTGGACAGCCAGACGACGGGGCCGAGGTCCCGCAGGCGCGCGTAATGCGGATAGGGGTCCACGATGGCCGCCGTCGAATAGATATCGTGGCGATAGGTGGGAACGTTGCGCGGCTTGGGCATTGGCTGGCACTCCTTGGCGCGGTGCTGGTGACGGGGTGGATCAGTACCGGGTGCATGGCGGAGCGGCAGGTGCGGCCGTGTCATCCACGACGTGCTTCAATCAGCCACGCCGTCGTGAACTGGTCGAGAACCGTGGCGACAGCGTCGCGGTCCGCCGACGAGTCGACGATGACGGTCACTACCGGGGCGCTGCCATCCATCGCGACGGCAACGTCGGCGATGCCGGGTAGTTCGGCCAGGGCATCGAGCGCGGCTCTGCGGGCGGCATCGGCGCGCAGCGGAAGTTTGTACGGTTTGCCGATCGCGGTGAGCGGCAGGTCCGGAACGACGGTCACGAGTTTGGGTGCGGCGGCGCGCTCGGGCACCCTGGCCGTGGCCCAGCTGCACAGGTCCTCGGCGGATACCGCATCCGGAGACGTCAGCGTGACGTATGCGACGGGCACTTCGCCGGCGTGGATGTCGGGACGTCCCACGGCGGCGGCTCCGGTGACGTCGGGATGGGTCAACAAAGCGTCTTCGATCGTGATCGGGTCGATATTGTGGCCGCCGCGGATGATGAGATCCTTTGCGCGGCCGCGGAGATGGACGAAGCCCTCCGCGTCGACCATCGCCAGGTCGCCGGTGTCCAGCCAGCCGTCGACGAGGGCGCCGAGGCCGTCGAGCCGGAATTCGTCGCCATCGCGTCCCACCACATAGCCGGGGAACACGCAGGGCCCGGAGATGACGAGGTGTCCGACCTGGCCTGCGGGCAGGTCGTGTCGGGTGCCGTCGTCGTCGATGTCGACGGCTTTGAGGTGTTGGTAGGGAAGTCGCTGGCCGACGGCGCCGTCACGGGGCAGTTCGGTGAAACTGCGGACGCTGGCGCAGGTGGCCTCGGTCAGTCCGTACCCTTCGAGCAGCTGCAGTCCGGTGTGCTCAGCGAAGTTGGTGCGCACCGACGGGGGCAGCGCCGAGGCACCCACCAACGGGTACTGCAAGCTTGAGATGTCCGCATCGACGGGGCATTGCGATAGCACCGCGTAGACCGTGGGCACCGCACTCATCGCGCTGATCTGGTATCGCTCAACGATTTTCCAGAAGTTGCCATAGAGCATCGGATCGCGGTAGCCCAGTGGGCCGGCCCACACCGCGGACTGGCCGCGAAACAACGGTGCCAGCAGGGTGACCACGAGCGCGTTGACGTGAAAAAGAGGCAGCGCGGCGAAGACCACCGAATCCTCGTCGAGCGCGGTGTTGGCGGCGATCATCCAGGCGTCGGCGACCTCATTGGTGTGGGTGTGCGCGGCCAGTTTCGGTGCACCGGTGGTGCCACCGGTGTGAAAGACCGCGGCCAGGTCGGTGCCGGAGGGCGGGATTCCGGTGAACTCGGTGCCGTCGAAGTCCATGGCGAGCGCGTGCAGCGGTCCGATGGTGAGCCCGTCCACCCCGAGGGGCTCCGGGCTGCTCACCGTTTCCCCGGTCGGCGCCAGCAGGAGCACGGTGTCCACGACCCGCGCGGTGGCCAGTTGTCGAGCGGTGGCCCAGGTCGCGGGGTCGAGTTCGGGGCCGGCCGTGATGAGGACGCGTGCGCCGGAGCGGCGTAGGAGTTCGGTGATGTGATCGAACGACAGGGCGGCGTTGATGGGCGCCGCGACGCCGGCGAGCTGGGCAGCCAGAGTGGCAGTGACCAGTTCCGCGCAGTTGGGAGCGATCAGAGCGACCGTGCCGTGACGATCAACTCCCAAGTGGTGTAGCAGGTTTGCCGTCCGGTGCACGTCGGTCAGAAGCTGTCCGAAGCTGATGGACGTCGGCTCTTGCCAGCGGTCGCCGTCGGGAAGTACCCGTAGAGCGGTCCGGTCCGGCCAGAAGGTTGCGGCCCGGCGCAGCAGGGCATAGGTGGAGACTGGTAGTCCGCGTTCAGCAAGCGGAACCGCCTCGATGTCGGCGATATCGGCGGGCTCGGCGTAGCGCGGCCACAACACGTCCTCGGTATGCGTTTGGTTCACGCGTCTCTGACCTCCATGCGTTGCCGTCTCGGAGCGGGGTGTATGTCACCGTGGGCACCCGCGTGCGCCGTGATCGCGCTTGCTCCTTCGATATGAATGACGAAATCGTCACATGCGAGTCAATAGTCAGTCAAGCCATCGTGCGGTTGCTCGGGAAGTGGCCAGGTGACCGGTGGCCTGGCCGCCCTAGGCGCCTGAGCTCATTGACTGACGTGATAGTCGCATGTGACGATTTCCTCACTCAAGGTGCGTCGTGCTCTGGGTCAGCGTGACTTGGCAATCTTTGAGCGGCAGCGGAGCCGAGCGTCAACGCGCGCAGAAATGTCTGGACCGGGTGGGTGCGCCGTTTTTGGCGGGCATGAGCACCGAGAACACCGCACGCGATATGGACGCTGTGCGGGCAGCATTGGGGGAGGAGAAGCTCAAACTTCTTCGGCTACTCCTACGGCACTCGCTTGGGAACCGCCTACGCCGAACAGTTCCCGGATCGGGTGCGGGCCATGATGCTCGACGGTGTGGTGGATCAGTTCACTGATCCGTTGGCCGAAGAGATCGTGTCTGCGGCGGGATTTCAGCAGGCCTTCGACGCCTACGCCAGCGACTGCGCCTCCCAACCGGACTGTCCTCTCGGCGTTGATCCGACACAGTCCGTCGTCCGCTTCCGGGAACTCGTCGACCCACTGGCCGACGAGCCTGCCCGTACCGCCGACCCGCGTGGGCTGAGCTATCAAGACGCCATGACCGGTGTCGACGCGGCGCTCTACGACTCCGAGGACTGGCCGCGGCTCACCGATGGGCTTACCGCCCTGGCACGTGGCCACGATGCCGACGATCTCCTCGAGCTCGCCGACGAGTACTCCGAACGGGACGAGGAGGGCCATTACGCCAACCTGGAGGACGCGTTCGATGCGGTGCACTGCGCCGACGACCTTTATCCGAACGATCCAGCTGTCTGGGCGGAGAACGATCGCGACGTCCGCCGCGCCGCGCCCTACAAGAGCTATGGCGAGTTCACCGGCTTCGCTCCCCGCCCCCTGTGCGTGTTCTGGCCGGTGCAGCCGACCACGGTGCCGCACGCGGTGACCAGCCCCGGGGCTGGCAAGGTCGTCGTCGTGTCCACCACCGGCGATGCCGCGACGCCGTACCAGGTCGGCGTCGACGTGGCCGCGCAACTCGATGCCCCGCTGATCACCTTCAACGGTGATCAGCACACCGTCGCATTCAGCGGAAACCGCTGCATCGACAAGCCGCTGGAGGCCTTCTTCGTCGATCTCACACAACCACCGGCGGACCTGCACTGCTGAAGCCCGGGCCGGAGCGGGTCCCGGTGCAGTCTGTGCGTCACCTGTCGGCTTCCTGCATTTCCGGGTGAGCTGTTTGTGATGGCGCTTTTCTGGGGACAAAGGTGCGGTGAGTTCAGCCAGTGTGCCCGCGGCGTCGTCCGGCGAGTTGAGGCGGTCTTTGCGCGCGCTGGATTGGGTGAACTTCTTCCTCGCCGATGTCCAGGCGGGACTGGGACCGTTTCTGGGGATCTATCTGATCAACAAGGAGGGGTGGAACCCGGCGAGTATCGGGCTGGTCCTGACGCTGGGCGGTGCGGTGGGGTTGTTGTTGAACGCGCCGGCCGGAGCCCTGATCGACAGGACCACCCACAAACGCGGTCTTCTGATGGGGGCGGCCGCGTTGACTGCTCTGGGTACCTTCGTGGTCACGTTGACCCCGAGTCTCGCCGTGGTGACCGCCGCGCAGTTGATGACCGGAATCGCGGCTGTGGTGCTCGCCCCGGTGATCGGGGCGATCGCACTCGGCCTGGTCGGTCCGCGGGCTTTTGCGAGTCGCACCGGACGGATGCAGGCGTTCAACCACGCCGGAAACGTCGTCGGGTCCACGGTCTACGGCTTGGCCGGCTATTTGATCAGCTTGCGTGCCGGATTCTGGATCGCCAGCATGTGCGGGATCTTCGTGGTCATCGCCACGCTCATGATCAAGGCCACGCTGATCGACGACAAACTTGCGCGCGGGCTGACCCCGGAACTGCGTGGTGACGATCAACCGTCAGGCTTGGCGGTGCTGTTGCGGAATCGGCCCCTGCTGATGTTGGCGTTGGTGACGATGTTGTGGCAGCTTGCCAACGGCGCGATGCTGCCGATCACCGGGCAGAAGCTCGCGCTGGCCAATGCCCATGAAGGGGCGCTTTTTCAGGCGGCGTTGATCGTCGTCGCGCAGCTGGTGATGATCCCGATGGCGATTCTGGTGGGCCGCAACGCAGATCGCTGGGGCCGCAAGCCGTTGTTCGTCGCGGCATTCGTGGTGTTGCCGCTGCGGGGACTGTTGTTCGTCCTGGCCGGTGACACGACGTCCATCATCGCCATCCAGGCCCTCGACGGGGTGGGGGCGGGTCTGCAGGGCGCCTTGTTCCCGGTCATGGTGGCTGATCTGACCCGCGGGAGCGGACGCTTCAACGTCGCGTTGGGAGCGGCGACCATGGTTCAGGGAATTGGTGCCGCACTGTCCACGACGCTTGCCGGCGCGATCATCGTTCTCGGCGGCTACGCCACTGCCATGGGCGTACTGACGGGGATCGCGGTTCTTGCACTGGTATTGCTCGTGATCGGGGTGCCGGAGACCGCGCATCGAGCCGACCGGCCACCGGGACGCAGTCTGGATCCGCCCGGGGATCCGCTCGACGAACAGGTTATGGCATGAGTCCGCAACTCGGGGACCTGATCACTACGGCGAGAGGACATCGACTGTGAAGGAGCTAACTGGTGGCGGGGATGCCCACCACCGGCCGGTGAAGAAAGCCGCACCCAAGAAGGCCGCACCGAAAAAGGCCGCGAAAGAAGCTCCGGCGAAAAAAGCGGCCGCGAAGAAGGTAGCCAAGAAGGCAGCACCCGCGAAGAAGGTGCCGGGCAAGAAAGCGGCGAAGAAGGCCGCGCCCGCGAAGAAGGTTCCCGGTAAAAAGGCGGCGAAGAAGGCCGCCGCCTCGGGACAGTCCGGCACGTCGGCGCGCAGGCGTGCGCTGCCCGCGGCACCCACCGATCCTCTGGTCATTCTCGGTGCGCAGGAACCATTCTCGATCGCACAGCTGCGTCGCGCCTGGCGACTCTACGCCGCCACGCACCACCCCGACAGTGGCGGGGACAGCGTCATGTTCAGCCGTGGCCGGGAGGCCTATCTGACGCTGCGGTCGCGCGCGCAGTGAGCCGCGACGCGTCCACTGGGCGGCGCCGATATCTCCGGTTTTCGACGTGCACTTCGAGTGGATAGGCCCGACGCGCTCTGGCACCCGCACCATGTCCCTTTCGTATATCGAGAATAAGTCGACCTCGGTCCGTTAGCATTCGAGAAATTGCTAGTCCGGTAGTGCGTCGATGGGTGGACCGCTTTGTCGCGAATGTCGATCGTGGGCCGAGTTTCGCGCGGGAGAGCCCTGGGGTTCCAGTCCAAACTACTGGTGATGTTGCTCGCGGTGAGCGTGATCTCAGTGCTGATCGCCGGCGCCATCGGGTATATCTCGGGAACCAATTCTCTTCGGGCCACTGAATTTCAGCGGTTGACCCAATTGCGTGAGTCGCGGGCGCGCGAAATCAGCGCCTACTACCGGTCCGTCACCGATGGCGCGTCGATTGTCACGCACGGCGCGACCGCAGTGGGTGCGTCACGGGATTTCAATGCGGCGTTCGCGGAACTTCAAGCCACACCTCCGCCCGCGGGAGCCTCCGCGGCGGTTGCGAACTACTACGCATCGGTGTTCAGCCCGGAGTTGGCCAAGTCGACCGGCAAGGCCGTGGACGGAACGCTCTTCGAGCCGACTTCGAATGCAGCGATCTATCTGCAGAACGCCTACACGGTGCCGGCTCGCGGTGATTTCGATGCCGCGCTCAAGGTCAACACGGCCGGTGACGCCAGCGCATGGTCGGCGGCAAATGCCCGGTATCAGCCGTTTTTCGCCGACCTCACCACGCGGTTCGGTTTCGAGGACGCATTGATCCTCAACACCTCGGGAGACGTCGTCTACAGCGCATACAAGGGCGTAGACCTGGGGACGAACCTGCTCACCGGGCCCTACAAGACCACCAAGGTCGCCGATGCGTATCGCCAGACCGTGCAGGCGTCCTCGGTGGACGAGACGTTCGTCTCCGATTTCGAGCGCTACGCCCCGGCATACGGCAAACCCACTCCCTGGGTTCTGACCCCCATCGGTACCGGCAGCGCGATCACCGGGGTGCTTGCCCTGCAGTTGTCGGTCGACCGGATCAACGATGTGATGACCGGCGACAAAGGCTGGGAGACAGACGGACTCGGCGAATCGGGGGAGACCTATCTGGCGGGGTCCGACAGGCTCATGCGATCGGTGTCGAGGGAATTGCTGACCAATCCAGGCGACTACGTCAAGGAAGTTGTCGCCAGCGGCACTCCCGAGGACATTGCGGCGAGGGAGGTCGAGGTCAAGGACAGTGTGCTGTTGCAGCGGGTGGACACCCTGGCCGTCAACCGAGCCCTTGCAGGTGAATCCGGTGTGACCACCGCGGCGGACTATGTCGGTCCGGAGGCTTTGGTCGCCTACATGCCATTGGAGATTCGAGGCCTGGACTGGGTGTTGGTCGCGAAGGTCGACGTCTCCGAGGCACTGGCACCGGTCAACCAGTTCGCTCGCAACATCGCGCTGTCCATTGCGGCGATCGTGTTGGCGGTGTGCCTGATCGGCCTGGTGTTCAGTAGGATCCTCACCCGGCCGCTGACCAGGCTCGCCGCCGCGGTACGGCGGGTGAGTGGAGGTGAACGAGACGTCGCGGTGCCGGTCACCACGAAGGATGAAATCGGTGATCTGGGAGCGGCTTTCAATGAGATGAGCAATACCCTCCAGGTCAAACAGGAACTGATCGATCAGCAGCGCCGAGAATACGACGAGCTGCTGTCGAGCCTGATGCCCGAAACCCTGGCGCGTCGGTACCGCGATGGTGAGGAGACCATCAGCAACGACTATCGGGATGTTTCCGTGATCTACGCCGAGCTGGTCGGGTTCGACGCATTCGCGCGTTCGACAACGTCGGACAACTCGGTGGGATTACTGAACTCCATCATCGAGGGCATCGACGAAGCCGCCGAACGGCACGGTATCGAACGAGTCAGGCATCTGCACAACGGCTTTCTGGCCACCTGTGGATTGGTGGTACCCAGAGTCGACCACGCCAGCCGGACAGTGGCCTTCGCCAGTGAGCTGACGGAGATCATCGAAAGATCCAATGCGGCGCACGACGCCACGCTGTCGATCCGCGCCGCTGTCGACAGCGGCGCGGTCTCCAGTGGCCTGATCGGACAACGCGCGAAGGTGTACGACCTGTGGGGTGAAGCGGTCGACCTGGCCCACCGCGTGCACGCGGCCACCAGTGAACCGGGCGTGTTCGTCAGTGCCAGAGTTCATGATGCGCTGAAAGGCATCTACACATTCACTCCTGCCGGTACCGTGCCGGGCGGTCGAAGTGGTGAGTCAATCTGGTCGCTCGATCTGACGTCGTGGCGGGTGTCATGAGCAGCGTCACCAGCCAGTCGTGGTTCTGGCCGGCACTGGCCATCGTGATCGGTCTGCCGATCATGCTTCTCGTGCTGACCGAGTTGTACAACTACCTGACCCGCCGCAACAGCAGTTACGCGAGACCTGTTCTGCTGCTGCGTAACTACGTCCTGCCGGCGTGTGCATTGTTCATTCTGGTGGACCAGGTAGAGCGCAGTGACATCGAGGCCACCTGGTCGCGGATCGCGGCCACGGTCTTCGGCTTCTTGGTCATGTTGTTCCTGCTCTCGGGCGCCAACGCCGTGCTGTTCGGGCAAGCGCGCACCGGGAGCTGGCGCGAACGGCTGCCCACCATTTTTATCGATCTGGGGCGTTTGGTTCTCATCATCGTCGGCATCGGCGTGCTGCTGTCCTGGGTGTGGGGTGCCGACATCGGGGGATTGGTCACCGCGGTCGGGGTGACCTCGATCGTGATCGGTCTGGCGGTGCAGACTGCCGTCGGACCCGTCATCGCCGGCCTTCTGATGCTCTTCGAGCAGCCCTTCCGTATCGGTGACTGGCTCGATACCGATGATGCCAAAGGTCGTGTGGTGGAGGTGAATTGGCGCTCGGTTCATATCGATACCGGCAACGGCATCCAGATCATTCCGAATGCCACGCTGGCCACCGGCTCGTTCACCAACCTCAGCAGGGTTGCCGGGGCGGCCTTCTGTGCCACCGTGACATTGAGCTTCAGCCCCGACGATCCGCCGGGCGTCGTCACCCGAAACCTGCTGGCGATCGCCGAGGCACTGCCATCGAAGGTGCCCCATATGGCCGCGCGGGTGACCACACTTGGCGACGCCAAATACAAGGTGTCGGTTCCGGTCTTCTCACCCGCCGATGAGTCAACAGCGCGCAACCTCCTGCTGCATCGTGCGTGGTATGCCGCCCAACGGGCGCACCTGCATCTCGACGGTGCGGACTGCACGCCGCACACCGATTATGTTGCCGAGAAGCTCCGGACCGTCGGTCAGTCACTGGGCCTCGGGGAGGACGCGATCACGACGATGATCGGGGCCGGCCGACGGCTGGTGTACGCCGAGGGGGAGACCATCCAACGGGTGGACACAGTGCCCGATGCCGTCGGATTCATCACCGAGGGCGCCGCGGCGATGGTCGTCTGCACCGACGACGGCGTGGAATTGACCCTCGGACAACTGGAGCCCGGTGACTACATCGGCACGACCGCGCTGACCCGCCAACGGGTGGTCAGCGGAGTGGTGGCGACTACCGATACCACCATCGTCGAGGTTCCCCGCGATGCGATGAATGTCGTGGTGCGCGCCGATCCACGGCTGGCGCGCAACTTGGGCGAGGCCATCGAGATGCGCCGGGCTGCCGTGGCCGCCGCGCTCACCGAAGCCGCTCAGGTCTCCCGGCTCTCGGTTGACTGACGCCACAATCGGGTGCATGGGGCCGGAGAAGTCCTGCGGACCTGACTCTCGACCCCACCAGGTACTACCAACCCACCGGAGCCCCCAAAGGCCCCAAACAGAAAAGCCGCGGACCCAAAGTAGGTCCGCGGCCACTCCGATGTCTTGAGACATCACACTGTGCTCCTTCGCGAAGCGCTTTCAAGGCAAGAAACACCGTTTGCGAAGTTACTTCGCCTAGCTAAGGATACTAAATTTGATGGCGAGCGTCCAGAGTTATTGCAGGTCAACACGGTAAACGTCGATAAATACCGCATGCACCGCAAGCTAAATCCAGCCCAGCAGGCCGAGATGGTTGCGCTGTATGAAGCCGGCGCTTCCATGCTTGACCTGTCCAAAAAGTTTGAAACCCATCGCCATACGGTCGCGAGGCAACTCGCCAAGGCTGGCGTGGAGATCCGGTCCCAGCGCAAGATGACACCAGAGCTGCTCGCCCAGGCGACAGTCCTCTATAAGACTGGTCACTCACTCGAAGAAGTCGGTCGGCTGCTTGAACTGCAGGCGAGCACGATCGGCAAGGCACTGAAACGTGCAGGTGTGCAACTGCGATCGCCGGTCGCGGATCGCTGGGCGTCACGTGACGAATGAGCCTAGGCCGCTCGGTCTTCCTCGTCCTGGCGCTTCATGTCATCAAGTGCCATGTTGAGGAAGGTCTTGGCAAGCATGCGGAGATTTGGTTCCGGTCGCATGAGTGGCCGGACTGAGATTCGGCGACCGGTTGAGGTCACGCTGTAGCCGACCTTGGACTTCTCGCCGCGCAGCAGCTTTGCGTATGCCCGGCCTGCTCGCTGCGGGAGCGACGGATCACCGACACGTACATTGCGATGATGATCGATCAGCTCGGGCTCGGTCCTATCCAGCGTGAACAGATAGTACGTGTGCAGAGCAAGTTGATCGTTCCACGTGAGAAAAACAAACCGGCGTTGATCTTCTGCCCATAGGGCTTTGAGTTGATGATGTTGCAATAGATAGGTGGGGGTAGTAAGTCTTGGCATGCATCGAGCGTGACATGATGTGCTATTTAACCAAAGAATAAGTGTCAAGTACGAAAAGCGAGGGGTAAACACCTATTCCAATGGTTTGGGCAGATCGATATTAGTCGCGGCTTCTTGATTGACGAATTCTCGACAAGCCTCCACTAGCAAGTCGGCATCTTCTCGGGAACCAATCACATTTGTCAGCGTGTCCTCGGGAGCATCGATCACAAGTGCTGGGGTGGAGATGCCGGCTTGATTCAGTGCCAGCAGCTGCGTCCTCGTTAGACCACCTCCAGCCGCTGCGAGGTCAATTAGTTGAGGCGGAACGCCGAACTCAAGACGAAGAGATGTTCTCTCGATCAGTACTGCAACTTGGTCCCTTGATGCAGGGTGCAGTTCATAAAGAACAGCGGCAACCGCGGGCAGTAGGTCGCGTGTTCGATCTGCGACCGATCGAACAACTCCCGCCATTTCAGGACGATTCCAAATATGTTGGTTCAGCGTCGCCTCTAACTGAGCCATTTGGACACCATTTATCCACATGATGGTAGATGCTGCTCGCTTAGCACGTCTTAGCGCTCTGGTTTGGTCTGCAGTTCGTTGCATCCCTTGGGTTATCGGAGCAGGTACATCTTGCTGTTGCAGTGTGCTCCACCAACGAACGTGTTCTGTATTCTTACCCTTCAGATTGGCTGCGATGTAGTAGTCGTCTAACTCGTTTGTTACTTGGGTCGCGGCAATCAGGCCGGTGCTTTTCAACGTGGAGGTGTCCACGTGACGCATCATTTCCGCGAGTTTGATGATCGAGTCGACGTGAACGCCAGATTGGCCCGCGAACCTGCCAAGGGTTGTTAGTTGATAACCATCGGTAGTGCGTTCAATCAGTTGCGCTTGCACGAGTTGATCGAAGCTGCGCCGGAGTCTGTCAGTGTCCCACTGGGCATTTCCGCCTTCCCTAGCTTGGAAGGCCGCGAGGCTGGAATCGAGGAATCCAATGACGTCTTGCTCGCTGACCGTCCCTGTTGCATTGGTCTGGTACTGGGCCAGTACGCGGAGCATGAGTGTCCGCGGATCTCCGTCAGGCACCAGCTGAGATTTCAGCGGTTCCAGTTCGCCGTTGACGTAGTGGGACCAGCTCCGACCGGGATCGAGTGCTCCCTCGGGGACGAGGTATGACTCACCGGCTTCTGCGAAACCGAGGCGACCGGCTCGGCCGACCATGTTCTTGTATTCGGCAACTGTGTAGGGGGTGGGTGGAGCGCCCGGATGGGTCAGACCAACGATGATGACCGCAGAAGCAGGTGTGTTGACGCCCATGGCCAAGGTGGGGGTCGCAACGATGACGTCGAGACCTGAATCTGGGTCACGGAATGCTGCTTCGAGCACTTGCCGCTCGGTTCTATCCAGATCCGCTGTATGGAACGCGATTCCCGCCGACAGTGTTCGTTGCAGCGCATTAGAGCTCGCGGATGGCTCGCCAATCGCAAGGCTCTCCAGTACTTGGCTGACCGCAGGCAAATTCAGTGCGGTTGAGAGATACGTCGCGCATGCGATCGCCTCACTCTTCGACTGTCGGAAGACGATGACCTTCTTGTGCTCCTGGATGAGGCGCTGAACCAGTGGTATGACGACGCTGCGACTGCCATCGTGAAACAGCGGCGTGATGAAGCGTGGTTCAGACTGCTCGTTACCGGATTCATCGAGGTAGCGAAGTGTGCCGGAACGATCCATGACGCCTTCGCGAAGGGGTACTGGGCGCTGATCTGTATGCAGGTTCTTGCCACTGATCCAACGATCCAGTCCTCCGAGGTCGCCGACGACAGCGGACAGAGTGATCAACTGAGGCGATCCGTCTTGACCACGACGATTGTTGATCATCGTCAGCAGGAACTCGAGGTTGGAACCTCTTGTCTTGTCAGTCAGTGTCTGCGCTTCATCGACGACTACAACCGACACCAGAGCCAGGATATGAGGGTTGGCGAGCGCCAGAGCCGTGAACTTCTCATAGGTCAGGATCGCGAAGTCGAACTGTCCACGCATGAGCTCTGAAACTTGGTCACTGTAGTCGCCAGTCGCTCGGATCGTCTTGATCCCTGCGGCTGCGTAGGTGCTGACAAAGTGTTCGTACTTGTCGTTGACAAGCGCCTTCATCGGCAACAGGAAGACGGTCCGACCGCGTGTTGTCGCTGCCTTGACCGCCGCCAACTCGCCAATCATCGTCTTGCCCGACGAGGTCGGCGCTGTGACGACAACGTTCTCGTAGTCGAGGACCCCGAATTCGTTGATGGCGCGAAGCTGAAGCTCATTGAGCTCCTTGATGTTCGCCGCCCAAACATGAAGAACCTCGTCCGAGATGCCATACGCCGACAAGCTTGATGGATCCGCGGTGGCCGGCTGTCGGACTCGGTCAGGAAAGAGAGCGGAGTATCGACTGCCAGGTTTGAACAGAGGCCACAGCGGCACTCCGTCAAGCTGGCCACGCAACGTTGGTGTTTGTTGTCTGCCCATTTGAGCAGCGTCCGCAATGACGCGCTGACTGACGTAGTGGACCAGTTTTTGGAGGTCGAGTTGATCGTTCACGGCTACGTCTTCGGCGCCCTGCAGTGCCTCTAGCAGGCGAAACGTAAACAGTCCATGGCCGTGAGTGGACGATTCCAGGGCCGGTTCGTCATCGGCTGATGCAGTCAAGACCAGGCGGCCCTTGCCAGTGAACCGTTGGAGAATCGCTGAGGGGAGAGTGGCAGCTAAGCCTCGCTCCTTGATGCCTGTCGCGAGGACACGGCTACCAAGCCCTCCTGAAAAGCAGCAATCCAGCGCGCAGAAAACTGTACGTCCTTTGATTCCCGATATAACTTCTCCGAGCTCCTCCAACGGTAGTGATGTACTACTGATATCCGAGAGCAGAGTGTCGTAGCAGATGATTTCGTGAGTGTCAGAACCGTGGCCAGCGTAATAGATAACGACAACGTCATCTGGTTTCGCATCGTTCGATAATTTTTGCAATGCACTACGGATGGCGGAAGCAGTTGCTTGTTTGTCTGTCAGTAAAACATGTGACTCATCGCTGATGGTGTCTGCGAACAAGGCGTGGAGCGCCTTGGCGTCGCGTACTGCTCCGCTCAGCCACTGGATCTTTGTATCCGCGTAGCGATCTATACCGATGAAAAGTCCGTGGAAGTTCATATCTGAAGCTCTGTGAAGATCGTTACCCCAAGTTTGTTGTTCATAGAAATACTCATGTACCCCCCTTTTTTTGCACTAGTTAATTTCTTTCGATTCCCCCCAAGACTTTCCACACCCTACTCCACATCAATTTTAACACGATTGCTCATAAAGCAACAAAGTTGACGAAACGTAAAAAAGCATAAGCGATATGAATTGCGCAATGGTCATCGGTACATCAACACTGGGGTCAGCATGTTGTGCTGAAAGCTACGTATTTGAGTACCGATACCCAAGGACCCTAACGAGATTCAAACCCATCAATAGAGGTCAGAGACCTGAGTGGTCGAGCGACTGTGTCCGAGGGTATGTACCGATAGGACACAAAAAGTCAGCACATTGCTGCGCTGACCTCTATAAATAATCTCGCCATCGAACGTATGTTCGAAGCTTGGTGCTCCTCCGCGAAGCGCTTTCAAGTGAAAACACCCCGTTCGCAAAGTTACTTCGCTTAGCTAATGATACTAGAAACAGTGACGAGCGTCCAGAGTTATCGCAGGTCAACACGGTAAACCGCGATTCATACCGCATGCATCGCAAGCTGAATCCAGCCCAACAAGCCGAGATGGTTGCGCTCTATGAGGCCGGTGCATCGATGCTCGACCTGTCCAAAAAGTTTGAAACTCATCGCCATACCGTCGCTCGCCAGCTCGCCAAGGCAGGCGTGGAGATCCGTTCGCAGCGCAAGATGACACCCGAACTCCTGGCTCAAGCGGCCTCACTGTATGCCAACGATCACACGCTTGAGAACATCGGAAAACTCCTCGGGCTGGAGGCGAGCACGATCGGTAAGGCCCTGAAGCGAGCTAGCGTCGCGCTGCGTCCGCCCGTCGCGGATAGGTGGCACGGATCGCCGCGCGACTGAGCACTTGCTCGCGC
Source organism: Mycolicibacterium sp. Y3 (assembly GCF_051188035.1). Lineage (NCBI taxonomy): Bacteria > Bacillati > Actinomycetota > Actinomycetes > Mycobacteriales > Mycobacteriaceae > Mycobacterium > Mycolicibacterium sp. Y3. The sequence goes on from NZ_JAVQLT010000001.1 coordinate 1,427,539, forward strand.
CGTCGCCGATGGTCTACTTCGCGCAGTGCCATGGCCATCAAGGCCCTGGCCAAAACGTGCAGATCTGGCTCGGGGCGCATGACCACTCGAACCGAGATCCGACGACCGTCCGGCATGACGCTGTACTCGACCGGTGCTCGCTCGCCTCGCATCAACTTGCCGTATGCCCGACCTGCGCGCTGGGGGAGCGACGGATCAAGCGCATGCACGCTGCGTCGGTGCTCGATCAACTCGGCTTCGGTCTTGCTCGATGCGAACCGGAAGTACTTGTGCAGGGTCAGTTGGTCTGTCGGGCTCAGGTACGAGAACGCATTCTGGTCGATGAGCCATTGCTCTTTAAGTTGATGATGGTGATGTAGGTAGGTGGATGTATTAAGTCTTGGCATGAATCCAGCGTGACAGATGCACGACTCACGGAAGGGGCGGGATATCCGACACGAACCTGTCGTAGTCATCACGAAGTAGTTGCAGAAAGGCCTTAGTTTCTTCCACTACCTGGTCGCCATAAGGCGAAAACATCGCAGCATTCCCGTAAAACTTTCGCGAGATTGTGTTGAGGATCTCTTCGCTGAGTGCGATCAGATCGCTAAGGTCCGCGAAGCTGACGCTGTCAAGGGTGTCTAAACCCCGGAGGTCTTCGTGGGCGACCTTGCGATCACGAACCGCCTTGAGTCGCTTGATCTTGTCGCTTGCCTGCTCGAGGTCGCTTTCGATCTCCTTTTGATCCTTCGATGACAGGCCCTCGTAGACTTCGCCCAGTTCCTCCGCCGCTTCGGGATCCACTAGCTTGGCTTCGTGCTTGGCGATCAAGGCTCGCTTGTTGCCGACTGCGTACTTGAACAGTTTTGTAATGTGAAGTGCGTCTTTGTGGTCGTCGAAGATCTTCGCCAGCGAGATGTGGGACTCGGTGATCAGCGCCTGAAGGGCGGTGTTGTAGAAGCCTGCGTACCGTCCAGCTGCCTGAGCGTTTAGATGCGCCTCGGCTTGGCCGACCACGTTCGGCGCGGTGAATTTGAGCATCTCTTCGAGCGCGTGGTACGAGCCGAGGGCTTTCAGGTGCAGCGCCCTCAGGCGTTCGACACGTTTCTTCAGTGCGTCGAGGTTGCTAGTCATGAGCAGTATCCGTTCATCTGAAGGTTTCTGGTCGCCAGCCGTCAATGTATTTTCTCGCCAACGTGAGCACGGGAACGAGCTCGTCGTCATCTCCACTGACGGACTGCTCAGCGACATCAACAGCACGCCTGATCGCAGCATCATTGCCATAGATTGGGTCTGCTGCACGAATAGGTGACATCTGAGTTGGCTTGCCCGGGACGGGTGAGCTGGAAGGATGTCCTTGTGCCCAGGCCCTACCCCCGAGAGTTCCGTGACGATGTTGTGCGGGTCGCTCGTAACCGCGATGACGGTGTGACGATCGAGCAGATCGCTACTGATTTCGGTGTGCACCCGATGACGCTGCACAAGTGGATTCGCCAAGCCGATATCGATGAGGGCACCAAGCCCGGGAAGAGCACCGGCGAGTCTGCGGAGCTGCGGGATGCGCGGCGGCGGATCAAGTTGTTGGAGCAGGAAAACGAGGTCCTGCGCCGGGCGACCGCGTATTTGTCGCAGGCCAATCTGCCGGGAAAAGGGTCTACCCGCTCGTGAAGGAGCTCGCCGCCGACGGGATTCCCGTCGCGGTGACGTGCCGGGTACTTAAGCTCGCCCGCCAGCCCTATTACCGCTGGCTGGACCAGCCGATCACTGACGCCGAACTCGTCGAGGCCTACCGCGCCAACGCCCTGTTCGACGCCCACCGCGACGATCCGGAGTTCGGGTATCGCTACCTGGTCGAAGAGGCCCGCGATGCTGGTGAGCCGATGGCCGAGCGGACCGCTTGGCGCATCTGCTCGCAGAATCGGTTGTGGAGCGTGTTCGGCAAGAAGCGCGGCAAGAACGGCAAAGTCGGGCCGCCGGTGCACGACGATCTCGTCGAGCGCGACTTCACAGCAGATGCACCAAATCAGTTGTGGCTCAGCGATATCACCGAACACCGGACCGGCGAAGGCAAGCTCTACCTGTGCGCAATCAAGGACGTGTTCTCCAACCGCATTGTCGGATACTCGATCGACTCCCGGATGAAATCCCGGTTGGCCACGACCGCGCTCAGTAGTGCGGTTGCACGACGAGGTGGAGTGGCCGGTTGCATTCTGCACAGCGACCGCGGCAGTCAATTTCGAAGCCGAAAGTTCGTTCACGCCTTGGGTCGTTACGACATGGTCGGCTCGATGGGCCGCGTCGGTGCCGCCGGCGACAATGCGGCCATGGAGAGCTTCTTCAGCCTCCTACAGAAGAACGTGCTCGATCGCCGCCGCTGGGCCACCCGCGAGGAGTTGAGGATCGCCATCGTCACCTGGATCGAACGGACCTACCACCGACGCCGACGCCAGGCCGGCCTCGGGCGCTTGACCCCGATCGAATACGAAGCGAGTATGACCACACCGGCCAGTCAGGCTGCGTGACCGCAACTGTCACCTGATCGTGCAGCAGACCCATTCTCTCAAGAGTGTCCCAGTAGAGAGTCGGAGTGATGTGCACGGCTCTATTGCCGACCATTTGACTACGCACGTTAGAACGGCTCTTGAGCAAGATTGCTCTGTGCAGCGGCGATGACGAAAAGTCCGTTACTGCGGGACCTTGGCGTACCCCCCAATAGCTTGGGGTACTCAGTAATCGAAGAAGATCCCACTCTGTCGATAGTCGTTCGGGTGTTGCCTGCTCGATTTGCCCTGTGATGTCTTGTTCAAGAGTTGATGCATCGTTCTCGTTGACAAGTCCGTGTCCCGTACCCTCCCGATGGCCAACCATACTAATGAGTAGGAACTTGGAAGATAAAGATATGAGATTCGGGAGAATCTCGCTGACGGCGCTCATGGCGTCACTCGGCTCATCGAGCAGTTTTAGTAGGTGGAACACGGTCGATCTGACATGAGTGTCGGGATCGAGGTCGAAAAACGATGACCGCGGTCGAATCGGCAAGTCTCCGATTAAGTTCAAGAGAACCGTCACGCTGGGAACTACAGCCGATTTCTCAAAGTCGTTTTCGAAGTGTAGTAACGCCGAAATGACCCGATCGAGATTACCAGGGTCGAGTGATCGAAGATATCTGTCGAGCGCATCTTGATCGGTGAGTAAGGCGTAGGCTTGCTCTGCTTCGATGAAGTTTTCAAAGTCAGCCGGCGTCACCCGCTCGAGGTACAGCTGAAGGACGTCGGGATGTGCAACCCGTCGGTCTCGAAGCCACTGGCTAGCCCAGCTGCGATCGTAGGACGTTCCACCCCAATATCGGGCAGCGGCAGGGAATACTCGACCAATCAGCGACTTGAGGACTGCACTGTCTGGCTCGTCATCGCCGACGATCTGCAATACCTTCTGTTTCAGCTCATCTTGTTGGCGGTCGCCGAGGGTGGTGAGTGCGTCGTGTGCGTTGGCAATCGAGTCGAACTTGTCGGGTAGAAATACGCGTACAGCCTCTAGCGCTAGCAGATCTGTCGCTTCAATGTCGTGGTGGAGGTCGCGGGCAGTCGCTCCAAACGCCGACGCGTATCGGCGGACATCTCGCATGTTTCGGAGAAGTGGCGCTACAACTTCGGCTAGCACATCTGTCCAATAGTCTTGATTAAAGTGGGTAAAAGAATCGATCTCGCTAGTGTTGTCGGACAGCGCGGCACCTAATGCATTGACGAGATCAATCTTTGGAACCTCAGGGACACGGATGCCGTGTTGGACTATTTTCTCGAGGTAGGCCCGGCCGTCGACACCGCCGTCCTGGAGTGCATTTTCAACTCGCGACCTGTCGAATGCAAGCACATATACAAGCTTCGGGAAGTTCCCGGTAAGTCTCACAAGTTTGAAGAGGCTCTTGATCTCGTCGCTGCTTAGACGATCGATATCGTCGATCGTTACGACGATCGGCGTGTCGAGTTCGGACAGGAGCTTCCGCAGCTCGTGCCGCTTTGCCTCAACGCTTGGCCGGTTGTTGTCGGCGTATTGGCGAGCAGCTTTTGTGATCTTGAGGAGCCGTTCGTACCATGCTCCAACTCCCGGTATAAGCGTGATGGGGCTGAAAAGGTTGGCATAGGTGTCTACCGTTGTGGAGATTGCACCAAATTTGGAGGAGTTCGATTCGTTAAGCTGCGACGACAACTCATGGAAGAACGCGTTGACGAGTTGCTCTGTGCCAGTGAACATCCACGGGTTGAAGTTAACGACGGTGTAGTCGGCGTCCTTGTCGAGCTCTAGCTTCATAAGATTGAGAAGTGACGTTTTCCCCGAGCCCCAAGGTCCAACTATCCCAAAGACATAGCCTTCAGAACTGTCTACACGTTTAATTTCTCTGGCCAATGCGACCGCAGTAGGGTGGCGATTTAAAACGTCCTGCTCTTCTTTTGTTATCGGATTATCGCCTGCAGTAATCATATTTCTATTATACGTAATCTCAACTATCGGTACATCGAAACAGGGGTCAACCTGTTGTGCTGAAAGCTACGTATTTGAGTACCGATGACGAACCACCCTAACGAGATTCAAACCCCCTCCCCAGAGGTCAGAGCATGTTTCGGCAGTGTAGGTCCGCCCCCCGACAAGTACCGAAGGACACGCAAAAGGCCAGCTGACCTCTGGCGATCGAGCTGTGCTCGAACATATGTTCTAGTCTTGGTGCGCCTACGTGAATCTCTTTCAAGCAACGATTCTGCGTTCGCAAAACTGGTCCGCCAAGGCCAGCCTGGCCTGACCACGGAACCCGGATTGTCGCAGCTCAACAGGGAAAAACTGCGCCCATACCGCCAGCTGTCTGCCGACGATTTGAAAGAGCTCGCGACGTTGTACGAGGCAGGTGAAAGCATGGCAAAACTGGCCCAAAAGTTTGAATGCCATCGCCATACCATCATGCGGGCGCTCAAAAACGCGGGTATCGAGATCCGTCCGCAGAAGCGCATGACGCCTGACCTGGTTGCTCAGGCGACGTTGCTATACGCCAGTGATTACACGCTCGAAGATGTCGGAAAGCTGTTCGGGCTCGAGGCCAGCACGATCGGCAAGGCGCTGAAACGATCCGGCGTCACGCTGCGTCCGCCGGTAGCGGATAGGTGGCACTTTCGAGATGGGTGCTGAATGTGGCAGTCAGGCTGGCTGAGCCGAAGCGAGCCGTACTTCCCATTGGATCGTCACTGACACGTTCCCGGTGCCGCCGTAGTCGGCTGTTGGCTCAATAGCCTTCACTTTGCAGAGGACGTAGCCGTCCGAATTCTGCATGACTCCGATGGACCCGATCTCGATTCTGGCTGACGTGTTTCCGAAGTCGAGGGCGCCAGGATCATCGATCTCATTGAACTGATTGGCGTATCGGGCGAGAGCGACGACGCCAGGGACTCCAGCATTCAGGTATATGGCGGACGCGCCGCAGTTGGACCACCTTGTCTGCCATGACGGAGAGCTGTCGTCGTTGTCTGCGCTGATGATGAAACGTCCACCGTTCGTCGTGAAGTCGAACTTGGCTCCCCCGCTCATGCCGGTGCCTTCGGTGAATACGCGAGAGAAGTCCTGATTTGCCTGGCGTGCTTCTTCGCGAAGGTCAGCAGGGAAGTCCTTCAGCTCGATGACGTGGTCGCGCAGGTACTTCCAGCCCAGTCGGTTCACTTGCGGGTTGGGATCGTACTGGCCGATGTGTACCGCGGCGAGGCCTGCTTCCGAGATGAGTTGCGCGCAAGGTACACGTGAAGTCCTCGAATTCGCGCACGGTTCGAGCGTCACGTAGATCGTTGCACCTCTGATGTCCAAGCCATCATCAGCTGCTTTCCTAAGCGCGACCTGCTCGGCGTGTAAGCCCTTGATCTCGTCTTTGTAGCCAGTCGCCAGGACACGATCGCCCTGTGCGATGACTGCCCCGACTCGCGCACTCGTTGGTGATTGGCGTGCAACTTGGATCGCCTGCGCGGCGAAGCTGCGTTCTTGATCATGTTGTGCTTCTTCGCTATTCATTCATCTCCAAATATGCACTGAGTAGTTCGCGCGGTCAACACCCTATGCGGTTGACCTAAGCAGCGCGATCATGCCCTGCGTTCCGAAGTTCATCCAAGGCCATCGCTACGAAGACCTTGGCGAGCATTTTGATATCCGGCTCCGTACGCGTGATCGCTCGGACTGACACGCATCCGCCCTTCGGTGTATACGACCGACGCCGCTCATCGCGCAAGAGTTTGGCGTATGCCCGGCCGGCGCACTGGGGGAGTGCCGGGTCGAGCGCATGGACGTTGTGTCGATGCTCGACGAGTTGGGCCTCGGTCTTGTCCGACGCGAACTGGAAGTACTTGTGCAGTGCCAGTTGGTCCGAGGGACTCATGTACGAAAATGCGTTCTGCTCGATGAGCCACAGCTCTTTAAGTTGGTGATGGTGGTGTAGGTAGGTGGATGTATTGAGTCTTGGCATGACTTCATCATGCCGGACGAAAAAAACTTCTCAATGCAACGCAACCCTGTCATAATGACGTTCAATAGACCAGGAGGATACGGGTTAACAATGACGCCGCTTGAAGAACAAATAATTGAAGAGTACAAAGCTGGACTGATTGGCGAAGGCATCGCTGAACAAATAGTCGAGACTCTGGTCGATGGTTTTGGTGCGGAGAAGATGCCGTCCGCTGACTCCATTGCATCACTAATCAAAGACCACACCGGAGATTCTGTAGCGTGATAAAGATCTTAAGCATCCAGATCGAAGAGTTCCGTGGTATCCGTCAAATCACACTGCCCTTCAATGGAAATTCGTTTGTGATTCACGGGCCAAACGGCTCTGGGAAAAGTGGTGTGGTCGATGCCATTGATTTTGTACTGACTGGGAGCATCGCACGGTTGTCGGGTGAGGGTACAAAAGGTGTTTCCGTAGCTAAGCATGGCCCCCACGTTCATCGGCGTGACGATCCAGCGTCAGCAAAAGTAACTCTCGAATTCAAGGATACTAGTTCTGGTCAGGTCGCGACTGTATCTCGATCCGTCAATAAGCCCGACTCTTTTGTGTTGAACCCAGACACCGAAGCCACGCGCGCAGCAATTAATCAAGCAGCGCTTCATCCCGAACTGACTCTATCGCGACGCGAAATCATTAAGTATATCGTTGCCAAGCCTGCTGAGCGTGCGCAGCAGGTTCAGTCACTTCTGAAGCTCGATAGGCTTGGAGAATTCAGAAAGATCCTGAAGACTACGCAGGGCAAACTCTCGTCGGACCTTAAAGCCCGCAAAGAGGAGCGCGAGACGGCGGAGAAGTCCTTCATGGGTCATCTGGATATATCGAGTCTACTTGTGAGCGAGATCGGGCGAGAGACTAACGCTCGTCGGTTAAAGCTTGGACTGACCGAGATTTCGGACATCTCAATCGATACCGATTTCGCAGATGGCTTGGGTGATCAGAGTGCATCGGTGCCTTACAATCTTAAGACGGCGCAACGTGAAGTAGATGAACTCGGTTCTGTGATCAACGGATTCGTCAACCTCGACACGAAAAGAACTACGCTTCGGGACGTGCTACTGGAACTACAATCCAACCCGAATCTGCTGGACACTCTCCGTCATCGTTCGTTAGTACAGCAAGGTCTGCAAAGTCTCGGAACGAACGCATGCCCTCTATGCGACAAGGAGTGGCCAAGTGTCGAAGCACTTCGTGGTCACCTTGAGGTCAAATTAGAACAATCAACGGCTGCGCAAGTTGTAAAGAGCCGAATCACTTCGGCAGCACAAGATTACCGTGCAGACCTTAATGAGCTTGCAGACCTCGTGCAACGCGTGATTCCAGTTGCACAGGTCGAAGGTGGTGATGAACTCCACCACAGGTTGGATTCATGGCTACAGCAGCTGCGTGCTCATACTGGGCAACTTAGAGAATTCGATGACATCATCACGCTCGTGGAGGCGCTGGAGATCAGGCCATATGGCACACCTGACAATTTGAGTGATGCGATCACAGATCTCGCTGAAAAATTGGCGAACAAGCCGGATCTATCCGAGATAAACGCTGCTCGCTCATTTCTCACGGTGGCAAAAGACCGTTGGGGACGAGTGCGAGTTTCGCGCGCGAGCGAAACCAAAGCGGACGCGGCACATATCGCCGGGAAGAAGATTTACGACGGCTTCTGCGAACGCGCCGACAGTGCGCTAACGGCACTTTACGAGGCAGTTGAGTCAGATTTCAGCACCTACTATCGAAAAATCAATGCTGATGACGAGTCAGGGTTCAAAGCAGCGTTAGTACCTCAAACCGCGAGCCTCGAGCTTTCGGTGGACTTCTACGGGATCGGAATGTTCCCTCCGACGGCATACCACAGCGAGGGCCATCAAGACGGAATGGGGGTGTGCCTCTATCTCGCACTTGTGAAACGCCTGCTTGGAGGCGAATTTAGCTTCGCTGTATTGGACGATGTTGTCATGTCAGTCGATGTCAATCACCGCCGGCAGTTCTGTGCACTCCTTCGCGAAGAATTTCCCGACGTCCAATTCATCATAACGACCCACGATCCAGTCTGGGCGCGCCAGATGCAAACCGCTGGTCTCATCACTTCAAAAGGTCAAGCACGATTCTATGGATGGAACGTCCACGATGGTCCACTGATCGACCAAGGCGACGTGTGGGAGAAGATCGAGGCTGATCTTCAGCGCAACGATGTGCCGGGTGCAGGCCATAAGTTGCGACGATGGCTTGAAGCAGCGTGCGCTGACATCGCTGGCCAGATCGGCGGTCAAGTGGCTTATCGTGGCGATAACAACTATGCATTGTCAGACTTTCTTGGTGCAGTCAAGGGCCGATATAATAAGCTCCTCAAGAAAGCTTCAGAATCTGCGGAGTCCTGGAATGATGATTCGGCTAGAGAGAAAGTCGCGAAACTAAAGGAGCGGTGGGCGGTTACGATTCCTGAGCAAGCCGCGGAAAATTGGATGATCAATCCAGTTGTGCACAACAATGATTGGGCTAATGTCTCGGTGGCCGACTTTCGACCCACGCTGCAGAGCGTTCAGTCGTTCTTGGACCTGTTCACTTGCGAGAACACGGCTTGTGGCGGGTGGATATATGTAGTGGGCTACCCGGAGGAAGAGATGCTGAGATGTGGCTGTGGAACATACATGCTCAATCTAAAGAAGAAAAAGTGACGTTCACGCGCCCCTAGCGTTGCGCACCGACCCAGCGGTACGTACCAACAGGGGCCAGGTTGTTGTGTAGAAAGCTACGAAAGGTTGTACCGATACGCAACGACCCTAATGAGATTCAAACAGCTACAACAGAGGTCAGGGTGCTTTCGGGCTATTGAGCCCGTAGCGCTGACATGTATCGATGACATACAAAAAGCCGGCACATTGCTGTGCCGACCTCTGTAATGACTAGTCCGAACATGTGTTCGAATCTTGGTGCTCCTTCGCGAAGCGCTTTCAGGGCCGGCACATCGATGGTTGAGCTCGGCAAAAAGTTTGAATGCAATCGCCAAACCGTCGCCCGCCAGCTGAAAGCGGCAGGCGTGGTCTTGCGCGAACAGAAGATCCGAACGCCTGCCTTCAATCGCCGTGCACGGGCACTGTACGAGCAAGGCAACTCACTTGAGGAAAGTCCGCAGACGTGCTCGGCGTCCGGGCCACCACGATCAACAGGGCAGTGAGGGCGGCGGGAGGGCAGCGTCGTCCGCAGGGTCGGCGGATGAAGACTTAGGCCGCTCGGTCGTCTTCGTCCGCGCGCTTCATATCATCGACTGCCATCTGCCAGAAGATCTTGGCCAGCATCCGAACGTCGGGTTCCGGCCGCGCCAACGCCCGCACGGTAATGCGGTGCCCGCTTGGCGAGAGGCTGTATCCGACCGGAGCTTTCTCGCCAGTTTGGTCGGTGACGCCGGCAGTCCAGGCGGTGACGCCACCGCCTGGACCATCCTCCGGGCTCGCGCCTTTGCCGGAGGTGGCCTTGCCCGCCCGCAACGACGAGAACCTCTACCCGCTGGTTGAAACCGGACCATTCGAGTAGACCTCTACTCATGTCCAAAGACTGAAACCGTGATGCAGTGGTGCTGAGTGATCTCGGAACCGACACCAATTCTACGGAGGATGCCCATGACTACTGAAGAAGTTTCCATGACTGTTGTGGATAAGGTCGTGCTTAAATTCGTTGAACAGCCGACAGAGCTGATCACAAGTGTGGCCCCATTGGACAAATCTGATTACACGAAGTTGCCCGATGAGTTATTTGGGGATATCTCCCCTTCGGAACGGATCGTTGTGTCGAAGACGTTCATCTTTCCGGGTGTGCATGTTGGAGACGTCACGGTGAGTGACGCCGCGCTGGTCCTATTCCGCGATAATGGAGTAATGCGATTTACGGCCAATGTCAGGGCCAGTGAGCAGCATCACCAATTGCTGATTAAGGCGTTCGACCTCCTTCAGGCCAACGGAGCGGCCATTTGGACATCGCCTTCGTTTTGGCTTAGACCCCTCCCCTCAGCTGACGGCATGTGGCGTGGGTTCCTGATCGAGACGTCATATCCGGCATACATGTACGATCAGGTGAACTCCGTGACACGGACTATCAAGGACGTTGAAGATTAATTGATCGCGACAGTCCGTGAAGCGATTTCCGATGTTTGTCGACCTAATGGTGACGGCTTAGTAATGTGGCCAATCAAAAATTACCGATTGCCTGTGGCGTGTTCCCCGTGATTGAGTTCAGCCGGCTTTAGAGTCCTGTGGCCCGAGGTCGGGTCGGAAGGGACGATGAAACACATCACTGGTCGCAAACGGCGTTCTGCGGAGGACATCGTGCGCAAGCCGCGCCGTGCGGACGCGCTGGCTGCCGAGGGCAGAGGGCGGTGAGGAGATTGCCGCCGAACTGGGTGTCTCGCCTGGGACGCCGTACAGCTGGCGGCGCACCTACGGCGGGATGGACGCCGACGCCGCCACGGAGCTGCGCGAGCAAATCACGCGCTGTGGCAACAGTGGGCGTGCGGTGGTATCAAGCGCGAGACGGCCTTGCGACCAAGTGGGACGTCACGCTTCCTTTACGGAGTGACACTTCATCACCGATTTACGGTGATGAAGCGCCTTCTGTTGCGCGAACGTCGGTCGCTTCGGTAGCTGGCTCTGCGCTCCACACCTTCGCCAGGAAAGCGTCGACAAGCTCGTCATTGACGGGTTGCCCGAGTCTCTCGGAGAACGCTCGGCGTATCTCAACGTCGTCAGGGATGGGGACGTCGAGCGACGGCATGGCGCCTGGGACGAAAATATGGATGTCGTGCTCGTCCGGGGGCGGGCTTTCTGTGAACTTGTCTACCTTATCGAGCAGCGTTTTCAAGACCTGGTGTGAGAGGCTGTAGATGGCGTTCGACATTTGTACTCTTCGCCGTTCAGGTTGTCTTGAAATGCGTTCATTCACGGACAGTGCTATGATACCACGCTTTTCGGTTCAAAACTACGGCGGATCCCCGATGCGACAAGCACTGATTTCACCCATCCAACTATGCATCGAATCAATATGACGAGATACAAGGGGATTACAACGCTGAAGAAGTAGTCGGTGGAGCTGACGTGCCCAGGTTGGGTGACGACGAAATACGCAACGATGGGAATCGGAATTATTCCGAAGAAGTAGCGCCAGAATTTCTCCTCATTGCTGAGGGTAGGTCTTTTTCGCCGTACGCCGTGTAAGAGAAGTAGCCCGGCGAGGATTGAAAATATGCACGTCAGACCGCCGAAGAAGCATCGAATGATGGCGGTGTTCTTCATGGTCGCAAGGTCGATACCGAAGCCTTGCGTGGCGAGCAGCAGTGCTACGTAAGCAGACATTGCAGAACTTGCCCATAGCGCCACTCGCGCGGTCAGTGGTGGCCGGATTGCGGCAGTCGGGTCGTTGCGCAACGGTAGGAGTGATGCGAGAACTGCGGGTGCGCCGGCAATAAGTGCGATTGCTCCGGTAGCTTGTACTTTTTGCGTTGACGAGTCAATAAACCAGCCGTGCGATAACGCCAGCATCAGCACGTATAGTATCCCGGCCATAACGAGTCCCATGATGGCGGTGTAGCCCTGGCTCCCTGGGGGAGACTCGAAGCAGTCAATAAAGAGGAAGTAGTTCTCGGACGACTTTGCCTGGGGACGGCTTCGGTCAAGCGGTACATATATGTGCCCGTCTGGGGTTCCGGAGCCACTGAACGTGTAATTTGGGATGGCGCGATGATTCTTTGGCTTCACTGAAATCCGTTTCAGGATGAAGCCGTCTGGCACCTCGAAATGAAAATGATAGCTGGCTGCAAAATGTAACAATTCGCTCTCGAATGTGTACCGATTTTGTCGCCAACCCATCGAAAGCCGCCACGTCGCGACCTTGTCGGTAGATGCCTCAAGGTGGGGAAAAGTGTTTGAGTATTCAATCGTGACCACTTCTCCGAGGCGCGCTTCGATCTCAGCGAACTGGATATACCGCGTCTGGATAGTGCGGGCAAGTGTCGCGGAGGCATCGGCGAAATATGGCTTCGTAGCGTCAAAGTTGGCCGGAATAAGCCGAGCCAGTAGTCGTCGCGTGAAGGCGTCGCCGTCCGTAAAGTTCAAGATGTTGACAGGCTCATGGGAACTACTGATGGTGAACCCCGAAAGAAGGGTTCCCTTCGGTAGGAACGCTATGGGCACGTAGAGTCGACATTTGTGGTCTGCCGTAGGGAGGTCGCGTCCAGGTAAGACGGAGTGTGCAAGGTCCAATGCGCTCGGGATACGAACCTCGTGTTTCACGCGATGAGCAAGATGGCGTTGGTGAGGCGTCAATGTCTCGGTGAGGCGAAGGTTCCAGCGAGGAAGGTCGCTGATCATGGCGATCGCAACTGCTTCTTGGATACGCTTGACGCGGCGTTCGAGTCCGTGATGCTGGTCCGCTGTCTGGATGTCTTTGCGATTCATGCCAGGGGGCGGCCGGTCGAAACGAGTCCTGAGCGTCCGTTCGATTCTCTGGATGGGGATCGTCATTCGAGCGAACGCTCCTCTGTGGGAGGGGGACTAGTAATGCGTGGATTGAAGCACTGCTGGCACCCGCTAGGTTGGCTGAAGGTCTGTCGGCCCTGATCGCTATCCAGTACTGGTCAATGTAGAGCATGGCCCCCAGTTGCTGGGCTATTCGTCGTCTGGAAGCCTGCGCCCCCTGCGTCATGCAATATCACGGATCGTGCGATGCCTGTGGAATCCAGCGGCCCGAGACAGGTCGCTAGTCCCCTTCTTAAGTGGAGGAAGGTCGGAGAGAGGGAACCACTCACCGCCGTATTGCCACTCTTCGTTGACGGCTATCAGGTCGCAGAATGGTCACAGGTGCATCTTTGGCAATATTGAAGGTGAATACGAACGTTACATTCCTTTCTGCCCTTCTTGAAACGCGTCATGTCGTAGACCTCGGGATAGGCCAGTGCGACGCGCTACGGACCTCCTAGAGGGGAAATACCAGCAGGTTTGGACTGCTAGTGGTGTAGCCGAATGGTCTTAGTAGTGAGACTTTCTCGGCGGTACGTGACGGGTCATGATGGCGGCTTGCAACTGATGGACCGGATTGCATCGTGCTGATGGCGGACCGGACCTACCTAGCCTCACGGCATGCACTCCTTTGGCAATGCAAGGGTGATCGCGGCGTGAGCCTCGATCGTTGCGGCAGCTTCGCCGCATTGCTTGATGATGGCGAATTGATTTGAGGTGCTAGTGCGCTCGTTGGCGAGTTTGTTGGCCGCGACCCCAAAGCCGAAGGCGCAGATCGCAAATGCAACGACGATGGCAATGGTCAGTTTTCCGGAAGTGGCTCTGCCGACGCGGAGACGTAGGACATGAACGACGGCGCGCTGCTGAGCACATTTCACCTCTGCCAGGATCTGGCTAGAACGGCTGAACGGGAGGTTCGGCTGGCGGTCGCCCAGTCGATACCGTTCGTAGGTCTTAGCAATCGTTCGTCGATGGGCGTCGTACTCAGTCAACGTCTGAAAGTCAGTGTCCTCGACGTGCCGCCTGTACACCTCTTTGACGATTGCGCGCTCTGCGTGGGACAAGGTCTGATTCTTGTCAGGGTCGAGGCCCATGACCACCGGAGCCACAGCGTGTGAGAAGCGCCATCCCATTGAGATTGCCAATATGAACATAAGCGTCAGTAGGGCCACGGCAACGACTGCCAACCAGAGCCAGCCCGATGGGATGGGAAACAGGTCGGTCGCGTGGCTGACACCGACGTAGCCAACCAAGAGCGTGGCGAGTGAGATCAGACCTTTGCCTGCTGCATCAGCTCGTTGGAAGATCTTGTCGCTGGTGGCTTTGGATGCGGCCCGGGCGTCGACTGCTTCTTGGGTGAGTGCGAGCCGCGCGGTTTCTCCCACGTCAACTGGTGTGGCTGACGGTGGGTTGGGCGTGACTCGACACATGTGTGTGCACAGCCCCTGCGATCGGCGGAGGGCATGCCGGGGGCGACCGACGCATCGAGGCACAGTCTGAGAGGTTCCGGAAGTTGTGCTGGTTGTCATAGCCGAACCGCATTCACTCCCTATTGCGCATTGCTGCGCACCGTCCGGTGCTCGGGGGCAGACGCCACTGGCCTGTAGTGGTCCATGGGAATCTAAATGAGGGGCGAATCGCCGCGGTCGTGAATCCCGCAGGCGACGGAAATTTCAAACGAACGGATGACAAGGCGTCGCTAGCGATTCGCCCGTCTATCACCCATTGTCGTGGAGAGGGACTGCCCGCAGTTTGGTGAACTCCTTGATGTGCTGTGCGTTGCGCTTATCGTGGCTAACTGACAATGTTTGGGACGTCGGTGCCCCTACGTAGAGTTGGGTAATGGGCGAGACGAAGCCTTCCGTTGCGCGACCATCTGCCGCTCGCTCCCGCAACATGGCGGCAGTCAAACGCGTGAACACGAAGCCCGAAGTGGCGCTTAGGTCAGCGCTCCACCTCGGAGGACTTCGCTTTCGCAAGGACTTCCCGGTCAGAGTTTCAACCACCCTCATACGACCAGACATTGTGTTTACACGAACCCGCGTGGCGGTGTTCGTTGACGGCTGCTTCTGGCACATGTGCCCTGACCACAGCACCATGCCGGCGACCAATGCAGAGTTCTGGAAGACAAAACTCGAAGGGAACGCAGCACGCGACGCAAAACAGAACCGCCTGCTAGTGGGCGCAGGCTGGTTGGTGGTGCGAATCTGGGAGCACGAGCCCGTGGATGACGCCCTCGAAAGGGTACGGCGTGCCGTCGACGGCCGCCGTTCGCACGAATGTGCTATGAATCCGCGCGCCGATGCCGCGTCCTGTCGGTGAACACCCGTAGGATTCGGACGTGCCCACTATGATCGACCTTTTCGCCGGTTGCGGCGGGATGACCAGCGGTTTTGTCGCAAAGAAGTTCACTCCGACCCTGGCGGTCGAGTGGGACCTCCACGCCGCCGCAACGTACGCCGCCAACTTCGGCGAGGATCACACTTTGTGGCGCGATATCGCCACCGTGAAAGCCCGCGAGATTCCGAAGGCCGACGTCGTGATCGGCGGCCCGCCATGCCAAGGCTTCTCCAATCTGGGCTCGAAGGACGTCAACGACCCGCGCAACCAGCTATGGCGCGAGTATCTGCGCGTCGTCAAGACGGCGAGCCCCAAGGTGTTCATCATCGAGAACGTCGACCGCTTCATGAAGAGCGCTGAGTTTGAACTCTTGCTGGCGGAAGCTGATCACGGCAGTTTGAAGGGATACACGCTGCGTGCCGGCCACTTGAACGCGGCCAACTTCGGCGTCGGCCAACGACGAATCCGCACGATCGTCATCGGTTCACGCGTGGGTCCTATCGAGCTCCCTGAAGCGACGCACGCGCGCCAGCCAGTACCCGGCAAGACGAAGCCCTGGGTAACCACCAAACGCCGAATCGGCAAGGTACCCGACGAAACAACCTCGACGCAGCTTCCGAGCTCAATCGTTGAATTCTTCGGCGAGCGGATTCCCGGCATATTCAAGGGCCTCGATATTCACCTCGGCAGAACGCCTACTCCACTATCACGCCAGCGATATGACCATGTGCCTCCTGGCGGGGGGCGCTTCGATGTTCCCGATCATCTGCTACCCCGCTGCTGGCGGGAAAAGCCTACGGGCACGACCGATGTTATGGGCCGCATGCGTTGGACGATGCCGTCCCACACAATCCGAACTGAGTTCTTCAAGCCAGAGAAGGGTGCCTACCTCCATCCGCAGTGGGATGAGGAGGGGCTCCATCGAGTCAACCGACCAATCACGCATTACGAAGCTGCACTGCTTCAAGATTTCCCGGAGAAGTATCTCTGGTGCGGGACAAAAATCCAGATCGCGAAGCAGATTGGAAATGCGGTACCGGTCGGACTTGCGAAGGCGCTTGCCACCCACGTCGAGCCGTACCTCTAACCGCTCGATCCTCCCTGAAGCGGCATACGGTCCTCCAGATAGGTAAACGAGCGCGTGCGGGGAAGCGGATTCCATAGCTTGCCCTAGATTTGGAGCATGCAACGCTGCACTAGGCGAATGACACGATGACTGCTCCCTTCGCTGCCGACCTTTGTGGATACCGTGCCAACTCGGGCCACCCGTCGACGTCAGATGGTTCTCAACGTGAGTCCGTCGAGTGGGGTCACGCTTTGTTTGACGAACTTGCAGTACCTCCTGGACAGCTAGAGCGCGCGAGTGTCGGGAACGCCGTCGAGGCCGCCGTCATCAGCCACCTGGCGCAGGTTCGCCCCGACCTCATAATTGCAGGTAACCGGCCAGCCGTGAGCTTCGACCAGTATCAGCATCTGGGCGTCACCACGAAGTTCTCTGCGACGTACAAGGGCGACCACACGGCACTACAGCAGGCTATTGACGTTGCTAGCGAGCTGCCAAAGAGCGCGGAGTCACGACAAGTCATCCAAAAGCTGCGGCGTGCCGCCAAACTTGCGCAGGATGACGACCAGCGTGTTCAGGGCTTGATCCGGACGATGCCGGAAGAGGCGCTCCTGAAACTTGATATCGCCATAACAGCCCCGGCGACTGCACAACGTCTGCTCGTTGGGGTTAGTTCGAAATGGTCCCTTCGCACCGACCGAGCACAAGACTGCATTGCGCAAGGCGGGAAGTTGGTCAATCTTCGTCGGGGACACATGCCCCACTACGCGGTACTTACCATGGAACCGCGACCATCCATGCTGAAGCTACTTGCCTACGGTTCCGGGTCACTCGATTGTGTCTACCACTTGGCACTTGATGAGCTTTTGCAAGCCGCGAATGTACTTGCAGTCAAAAAGAACAAGACGAAGTGGCCACCGAAGCTGCTCTTAGAACGCATGGTGGCTCAAGGCCGGATCCGCCCCTACTCAGCACTCGTGGATGAAGTCCTCCGGCTCCCGCACGAATAGCCGAATAGCCGGACACTTCGACTCCAACAGCGGCCGGCATGATCAGCGAGTGATCGCTGACGATGACGGTCTGTTCGAGGCCACCACCTTTCAGAACGCTGAACCTACGAAGCAGCGAGATGACGTTCGGGCCACAGCAATGCGCCGGACCAGGAACGGGTCTGCTGCACGAATAGGTGACATCTGAGTTGGCTTGCCCGGGACGGGTGAGCTGGAAGGATGTCCTTGTGCCCAGGCCCTACCCCCGAGAGTTCCGTGACGATGTTGTGCGGGTCGCTCGTAACCGCGATGACGGTGTGACGATCGAGCAGATCGCTACTGATTTCGGTGTGCACCCGATGACGCTGCACAAGTGGATTCGCCAAGCCGATATCGATGAGGGCACCAAGCCCGGGAAGAGCACCGGCGAGTCTGCGGAGCTGCGGGATGCGCGGCGGCGGATCAAGTTGTTGGAGCAGGAAAACGAGGTCCTGCGCCGGGCGACCGCGTATTTGTCGCAGGCCAATCTGCCGGGAAAAGGGTCTACCCGCTCGTGAAGGAGCTCGCCGCCGACGGGATTCCCGTCGCGGTGACGTGCCGGGTACTTAAGCTCGCCCGCCAGCCCTATTACCGCTGGCTGGACCAGCCGATCACTGACGCCGAACTCGTCGAGGCCTACCGCGCCAACGCCCTGTTCGACGCCCACCGCGACGATCCGGAGTTCGGGTATCGCTACCTGGTCGAAGAGGCCCGCGATGCTGGTGAGCCGATGGCCGAGCGGACCGCTTGGCGCATCTGCTCGCAGAATCGGTTGTGGAGCGTGTTCGGCAAGAAGCGCGGCAAGAACGGCAAAGTCGGGCCGCCGGTGCACGACGATCTCGTCGAGCGCGACTTCACAGCAGATGCACCAAATCAGTTGTGGCTCAGCGATATCACCGAACACCGGACCGGCGAAGGCAAGCTCTACCTGTGCGCAATCAAGGACGTGTTCTCCAACCGCATTGTCGGATACTCGATCGACTCCCGGATGAAATCCCGGTTGGCCACGACCGCGCTCAGTAGTGCGGTTGCACGACGAGGTGGAGTGGCCGGTTGCATTCTGCACAGCGACCGCGGCAGTCAATTTCGAAGCCGAAAGTTCGTTCACGCCTTGGGTCGTTACGACATGGTCGGCTCGATGGGCCGCGTCGGTGCCGCCGGCGACAATGCGGCCATGGAGAGCTTCTTCAGCCTCCTACAGAAGAACGTGCTCGATCGCCGCCGCTGGGCCACCCGCGAGGAGTTGAGGATCGCCATCGTCACCTGGATCGAACGGACCTACCACCGACGCCGACGCCAGGCCGGCCTCGGGCGCTTGACCCCGATCGAATACGAAGCGAGTATGACCACACCGGCCAGTCAGGCTGCGTGACCGCAACTGTCACCTGATCGTGCAGCAGACCCATCTGCTCACCGAAGCCAAGCGCGAGGTTCCTGATCCACCGAGCCGCCCGGCTAATTGAGGTACCCAACTACGTACCGCTGCCGACGCATCCGTCAATAACGTTGTTCTGTCGCGTCGGACGACCAGGGGAGATGGAGAAATGTCAACTGCGTCACCGGAAGAGTACGTTCAGCCGCTCCGCCCATCGGAACTACCACTCGAGGATCTTCGGGCCGCGGAGCCCGTTCCCGACGGTGTTAAGTACGCACTATCGCGTCGTCCGCTCGACATCTTCATAGGGGACCGTCGAGCGACTCCCGCGGAATTGTGTACAGCACTTCAACGATCCGACGAACTCGTGCTACCCGACGGCTTCAGCACCAAACTCGCAGCGGCACCCAACATCATCGATATCGCCGACGGTGCCAGCGGTGAGCCGATCGCTACCGACGCCCTTCCCGGATACCGTCCGCCGTGGGTCGACCTGGTGTATCACCCGCGATCAATGTCCCCGCGGGAGGCGCCGTATCTGCGCACAGTCAACGGCACCCTTGTGCAACCAGACGCCAAGATTTGGGGCCGCGATGACCGACACGTGTTGGGCCCCTATCAATATCCCTGGCACTGCATCGGAAAGCTACGCATCAGCTACAACGACTCCTCTGGCCATGGCTGGGTCAACTCGGGAACTGCCGCACTGGTCGGAAGACGCACAATCCTCACCGCCCAGCACATCATGCCGGGTCGCGGGCTTTTTCAACCCCAACCGCCCGCCTGGTCGGCCACGTTTGAAGCGGGCAAGACGAATTTTGACTTCGTTCCGGTGGCTCCGACCGCGCACGTCACCCAAGCTGCCGGCTACTGGGGGGCCAAAAACGTTACCTCAAGCAGCGACATGATGGTGATGCAGCTCGATGCCCCGCTCGGGGACCACTTGGGATTCCTGCCAGTGCGGGCATATGACGACAGCTGGGAAGACCAACCGTGGTGGACGCATGTTGGCTATCCGAAGGATAAGGGCGGCGACGCCCCGTACGTGCAGAGGGAGATCTCTGTGGTTGACGATGAGGTCGGGAACTTTCAGTCGGAGGAGCTGTATTCCTACGGCGACAGTTTTCACGGTGACTCGGGTGGACCACTGTTGGGCTGGCTGAGCACGGTTCGCCTGTTTCCTGAATTCAGTTACAGCCCTCCGGAACCAACGATCATCGGCGTAAGAAGCGGCACTACATCGGACTACACGGTGGATGCCGGTGGCAACCTTCTCACCTTCCTGAGCAACTGGGGCCGGACAAACTTCGATTGATCTACCAAAGCGGCGTGCGCGGCAACCGGGCCGGGTCGGGTCGGAGATATCCCGCATCCGAAGGCGACGCCTCGCGAGTGTGCGATGTCGAGTTGACGATGTCCGAGAGAACGTCATGTGCACGCGCTCAACGACATTGGTGCCCAACAGAGACTCGGCAGCTTGGATGACGATGGGTACGCCTCTGGCCTACACGGCTCGCTGCATCATGGCAGTCATGCCTAGTGATTTCCCGCGTTCGACGCGCTTGGCTACCGGGACGGCCTTCTTGATGATGAAGTCGGCTGCTTCCTCGGGTGTGTGCACGAACGTCACGGTGTCGTCGTAGAGGTCTCTCCATTTGCTGAACTGGAAGAGTGGCTTGAGAACCTGCGCGACAGGAATCTGGTCAGTCCAGAAGTCGTCGCTGGCGAAGAACACCATGGGACACACTTTGTTTGGCTTGTCGGCGTAGTAGTTCTGGGCCGCGTCCTGAAACACTTCTTGGATCGTTCCGGCGCGGCCACTGGTGTAGATGATGCCCTGTGCCGCAAGCATGAGCAGGCTGTCTTCGCGGATGCTGTTCTGGAAGAACTTCGCGACGTGGGTGGCCAGCGGTGTCAATGGTTCATGGCCGTAGTACCAGGTCGGTACTGCCAGGCTCGGCCCCGGGTTGGTGATGTCTCGCTGGATCTCCCAAGCGGGCAGCGCCCACGCGTGAATCTCTCTGAGCATGGCTTCATTGACGTTGCCCTTGGGGTCAACCACGCCGTACGTCTGCGGCAACTTGGGGACCAACTTGAGCTTGTTCAGCGCATTGTCCAACTCATCGTCTGATCGGCCGCTGAACATCGCCCCGAGATGGCCAGCTTCCATGGCGCCGGGGCCACCACCGGTGGCCACAATGAAACCGGCCTCGGCGAGGCGTTTCGCGATCGACACAACTTCCTCGTAGACGGGGTCGTCGCGAAGCAGATCATGGCCGCCCATGATCGCTGCGACCTTCAGCTCCTTGCCGACATAGCTGAACATCGCCTGCGCAATTGAGTTGTCCGCCAACGCTTCCATCATGCCGGCCACCGCGTCGGTCGGGAAGTTGGCGCCCTCAGTGATGTAGTAGCGGTAGATCTTGAAGTCCAACGTGTCGGCGATGCTATCGGGATTATCGGGATCGAACCCGGCCATGAGTTCTCCAGATGTGTACATCTGGCCTCGCACCGGCGCGAATGGAAGATCTGTTGATGCCATGAGCCAACCCCTTTGTAGACAACACCGACCACGCCACGCCGCGAAAGCCGCCCGCCGCCCCTCGGATACGCGAGCGAGCGTACGCCGCCGATCCTCACTTTTCGGCTGTTTGAGCTCAGTTGATGCCATCCCCGAGCAAAGCCCTATTGCGCCGTCCCCACGTCCGCAGATAGCGGCGGATGCGCCAGCTCAGACGCGACGTAATTCATATGTATACAGAGCATGTCAGCCGTTCGGGGGACCCGCCCATTGCGTTGTGTTTACCCGATCGGCATGCGCTATTCGAGTGAATCCGATCCGCCCGGCAAACACTCTGTGTTTGACTGTTCACGCCGCGATGAACAGCACTGAAGGGGGCAGACATGATCATCGCTACCTACAATGTCGAGAACCTTTTTGACCGCGCGAAAGCACTCAAGCCCGGCATGGGCGATGACCGGACCAAGAAAACGCTCGCCGCTCACGCGGAGATCAACACCCTGTTCGATCAGCAGATCTATGACGGTCCTACCAAGGCGAGAATCATCGAGCTGCTGAAAATACTTGACCTCTTGGCAGATGACACCGCAGATCTCACGCTACTTCGTGTCATCCGCGGCAAGCTCCTCAAGCGCTCCCACGACGGCAGCGTCGAGGTGGTCGCCAACGGTCGGCCCGACTGGACGGGCTTCGTGGAGCTGCGGACCGAGGCCATCGATGACCTGGCCATGAAGCACACCGCGATGGTGATGCGAGATATCAAGGCGGACATACTCGGCGTCGTGGAAGCGGAGAGCCGCCCGACGCTGCAGATGTTCTCGGCGAGCCTGCTCGATGCCATCCCCGACGGCAAGCCTTATGAGCGCTGCATGCTGATCGAGGGCAACGACGGGCGAGGCATCGATGTCGGGCTGCTGTGGCGCAACGCCTTCGAACTCATCGACATTCGGACACACATCTTCGATACCGATGCCAAGGGCGAGATCTTCTCCCGCGATTGCTGCGAGTACTACCTCAAGGCCGCAAACGGAACGGTCGTGGTTGTGCTGATGAACCACTTCAAGTCCAAGGGCTACTCCACACCCGGCGACCCTGGAGGGGCGAAGAAGCGCTCCCGCCAGGCCACGCGCGTCGCCGAGATCTACCGGTCGGTTGTGGCCGAACATGAGTATGTCGCGATCCTGGGCGACCTGAACGACACCCCGGACAGCGAGGCGCTCAAGCCACTCGTCCAAGATACTGACCTCGTCGACGTCAGTGCGCACGCCAACTTCGACTGGCAAGGCCGGCACGGCACCTATGGCAGCTCCAAAACCGATAAGATCGACTACATCTTGCTGTCGCCCGAACTGTTCGGCCGGGTCAAACAGGGTGGCGTCTTCCGCAAAGGGGTGTACCGCGGTCCGCGAACGCAAGATCCGTGGCCGGTCTACGACACCCTGACCGCCAAGGTTCACGAAGGCTCAGACCACGCAGCCGTATGGGCGGAACTCGATCTGTAGTCGGCGCACTCGAACCCGCTCTCACATCAACATCTGAATGCCCGAACAGGCCAGCTGATCACGGCAACCGGAAGAGCCCGCGCCGAATGTACGTCGAGCGCGGGTTTGGTTCCTTCGGAGAGTTTGAGGTGGTCGAAATCCAGCGAAGCAGCGATCCACTTCACAGCTTCGGCGGGCAGATGTACCTCGCCGTCGCGGAGTCTCCAATACTCGCCCGACTTCGATGACCCACCCAGTCGCTAAATCTAAGAAAGGCAGAATTCTAAGACCGGCGGACCACAGATCATGGATCGTGCATCGATGAATGTGCTCATGGAGAAGCGGCCATCAGTCATCGATACTGCTCACTATTCCTCCTTGATTCGCGGGAGGCGTTAGTGAGCAGCCTCGAATGCCTCGACAATCTCGGCTTTGATCCGCCCACGGTCAGAAACTTCGTAGCCGTTGCTGCGTGCCCAGTCGCGGATCGCAGCGAGCTGCTCCCTGCCGGATGCGCCAGTTGTACGAACCGATTTGGCGCGACGGACACCGTGGCCGCGAAGCCTCGAACCAGCCTCAACGTAGGGCTTCAGGGCCTTTTCCAGCTTCGCAATGTTCGAACTAGACAGGTCGATCTGGTACTCAGTGCCACGCAGGGAAAACACCACGCGTTCACCCCCGCCGTCCGGAATGTCGGATCCATCGAGGTCGTCAATTAGTTGGCGGACAACTCGCTCTGCTATGGGGGACTCCTTCACTTATCAACTACTGACTCATCACCGTACCAGCGTTCAGAACGAGCAAACTGAAGGCGATACCGGAATGTCGCAATAAGACTGATATTGCCCATTGAGGATGCGTCAAGAGAAGAGGATCGCGCGTGGCCGCCGAATCTTGGCTGCGGGGTGCCGACTACGCCCCGACAAACTAGACGAGAAAGTCCGCTAACTGCTGATGTACACCTGCAATTTCCTGATCGATCCGGGAGCGATTCCAGACCTCTGAGCCGCCAAAAGCCCACATCACGCCCAGCTCCCTGAGCTTGCCGATGACGAAGGAGAACTGCGGCAGTTTCAAGGGTGGCTGGTAGGAGACCTGGTTGAAGTGGTCCAACAGGTCACCGCGGAGGCGGTTTTGCATGGCCTCGTGGATGATGGGCGGACCCGCGATACCACCATTTTCCGGCAGGGACAGCCACAGTTCAACGTCGCCGGCACGCACGTCCCCGCGCAGGGAGTGCACGCGATACGCTGCCGCGAGCATTGACTGAACCGGGCTCCACGCGGTGTAGTTGCCGACGAACGGAACGTCTTTGGCTATATCTGCCAGCTCCCAAACTGTGGCAGGTGTAGCGGTCAGGCTAAGCAACATCGCTGGCTCAAAGAGCAACTGCATGCCAATGTGCCCACGAATGGTTCCCTTGCTGATCGCCCTATCAACGATTTTGACACCGCGTGTAGAGAATAGCTGCCCTGCGCCATCGTATACAGTCTTCAATCTGTTTATTATAGCGTCATTTAATTCGACACTCGGTAGCTTAGCTGACAATATTTCGCTACTGTTCTTTCGCGGATCTCAATTGGGGCGGCGGCGATCCCGGGGCCATTTTTAATACTGTGCTCCAATAGCTGTCGCGTGAACGACAAATAGACCTCGGCTAGACCAACACTAAGATTCGACAAGGTACGTTCCGACCCCGTAAAAGGTGGATACGGAGCCGACTTGCCCTCACGAGCTGCGCGGATACCACTCCGGCACAGCACCAGGCGGTCGCGGATACTTTCTCAAATCCTCGATGTACGTCTCATCAGTGGGCTGAACTGTCCAATTCGGCCGAACATCGTAGTTGAAATCAAAGGCACACTTGCCGTCTGCCCTCGCTGTGACAGCGGCCGAGAGCCACGCGCCACGTCCCTGGCTTGCCATCAGTTCGCGAAGACGCTTGAGCGCAATGACCATAGGCGTTGGCGACTTGACCACCTCGGTGGCACCGTCGCTGCCTGTCAGTTCCACCCGTGACTCGGCAACTGAGCCGACCATGTGGTAGTGGACGATACAGCTGTCCCAGCCCGCGCGCGGCAGAAAATCGAACAACGCACGCATGACAGCTGTCTGCGCGTCGCCCAATTGGACGAGGTACGGCGATTCGTCGGTCATCTCATCCCCTTTAGTTGAAAAAATGGTGCGTACTGTTCAAGAGGCCATCGACAAGAGTCTCGACGGTGTAGACCTCCGGACGCAAAGACCCGGCCGGGAACCCGATATCCACGTTGACCTGCACCTGATGCCCCTGCTCGGCCAGCGCCCGCCATTGCATCTCCAAATTGTAATAGTCCCGCGTCCCAACACTATTCAACGTATCGCGCATCGCGGTGATGTTGATCGCCTCACCAGGGGCGCCGAACTGCGTCCCGAAGATGTGTCCGCCTTGATCTCCGGGCAGGCGATCAAGGCGACCCGCAACCCGCTGTTGGTACCCGTTACGAACGCCGGACTCGACACTACTGTCGTAGATCATCTCAGCGTGGCTGACGCGACCCGCGGCATCCGTCATGTAGCTGAACCTGTCGTCCACGACATAGTGCGTGAGAGGTGCGGGATTGTTTAGTTCCCGGTTCCACGCGCCGACGCCGCCAGACTGAGTTTCTACGCGGCGCAACTCGTCGGGGATGCCAGACGCTGCATCTTGTGTGAGGGCTTCCGCCTCGGGAAGGCCACGTTCGGCCGCGCGAACCTCAGGCAGTAGCGCACGCCCTAAGGCGCCTTCACCGCCGAGGGGCATTGTGGCGGCCATGAGGGTGCCGTCGAAGAATTTTCCGCCGAGATAATGTCCGGGGTCGTTGATGGCCTCGGGTAGTTCGCGGGCGCTCGTGATGACGCCACCGAGCGGGGTCGGCCCGGCGAGGGCACTGAGTGGATCGTTCAGAAGTCGATCGGCGTGGCTCTGGGAGAGTTGGCTCCACGATTCGGCAACACCAGGATGGCCGGGACCACCGAGTCCAGTGAGGTTCTCGGCGGTTTGCGCGAGGTTCTGCACGGATTGCACGGTCTGATCAGCCCGGGTGTAGAACCCTTCCTGGACCCTATTTGTGAAGTGATTGAAAGCATCACCGAGTTGTTCGCCGATGCCTTGTTCCGGTACTGGCGTCGTTGGTGTCTGCGGCACTTGGGGCAGTGTGCCGTTGGCGATTTGGGTGTTGAGTTGGGAGGCGCCGGCCACAACCTGGTTGACCTGCTGATCCAGCTGTGAGGCTGGGATGCCGTCGTTGGCCATCACCTGGCGCAGGACCCCTAGATCCTGTTGGCTCGGGGTGAACGCGGGCGCTGCAGCAGGCTGCGGGGATTGTGGGAGGGGTGTCTGTGTACTGGTCAATGCCACAGCCAGCCTCTGCGGGGTGACCCGTGTACCCGTTCCCGAGGTCGGCGAGCTTGCACTATTGCGGCGTGAAGCGAGACCGGCACCGGCAGCTGCGCCGAGTCCGATGACCAATCCAGTGGCCGGGTTGTTCGGATTACTCGGCGCAGTAGGAGGAGTCGCGGCGACGGCTCGCGGGGGTTGTTGGACTGCTTGTGTGACTTGCTGTGCCGGTGGAACCTGTTGCTGGACAGGCGGGGTCTGCGAAGCAGGGGGTGTCTGCGACGCAGGAGGCGTTGCCTGCGGCGGCGATGTCGGCGTAGTGGTGTTCTGCTGGCCCTGGCTCGGGGGCGCTTGAACCACCTGGGTCTGCGTCTGCGGCGGTTGCGGTGGCTGCGCCTGGCTGGAAACCCGCGTGTTCACACTGCGATTCGGGCCATCGGCACTCCAACGGTTGTTGGCGTTGGTCCGCTCAGAAAAACTCGACCCCGACCGCTGGTTGCCGGAATCGCTGCTCGATTCGCGGGCAGAGGATCCCTCGCGGTTGCTGTTGTTCGACTTCTTCTTGTTATCGCTCTTCTTCTTTTTCTTGTTGTCCCCCGGTTTGGAGTGATTGCCGCCGGGTGAACCAGGTTTGGGGGTGGCCGAGGCCTGCGCGATGACCGTGGGATCGCTGCTGATCAGCGGCACCACCAGGCCCGCGATCGGCACCAGAAAGGCGGTCATGCCCGCCGCCACACCCAGGCGCACCCACCGGCCTCGATCACCGACCGATCGCGACGACACTGCCCGGTGCCGTCCCCGGTGTGCGCGGCCAGCATGCGATACCAAAGGTGAAGTGACCGCTGGCCCTGATGCGGGCCCCGCAGCGGCATCGGCGTGCAGCAGTATTCCCTGGTCTTGCGATGCTTCGAGCAGCCTCAACCATTCGCCGATGGATGCTTCAGGGCAAAGAACCGTTCGATCGTCCGCGACTGTCACCTGAGCGCTGGCCGCATCTGATGCCGCACTCCGACGCCGCGTCACAGCGTCTCCCGCGCAGTGACGATATGACCAGCTCGCCGTCCCCGCACATCCAAACAGTGCAGGTCAGACCGCGACAATCCCCCCATGACATCTCCCCTCGACATCCAAATCGGAGTCCGTCAACGAGACGGGCTCTGCAAGGTGTAGTCGGGAACGGACGCCGAAACCGAACGTCAGCGAACGGTGATCTAGCCCACAGCAACATCGGCGCCAATCACGGCTACGCTTCGACACCACCAACACTCGGTGGCCAAATTGTCACGACACCCAGGCATCAACGGCCACCGAACTATTGATTCGGGGGAATCATGCACTCATCAAGCGACAGCACTCAGTTTCACTTCAAAGACCTCGCGGCGCTGCTGGCCGGCCTCGCCATGCTCGTCGCCGGCTTCGCCGCCATCACCAGCCTGACCGGCTGGGTCGACCGGTGGGGCACCGTCCCGGTCTACCTGACCTACTTCCTGTATATGTCCCTCGCCGGGCGCCTGTTCTGGCAAGGCGCCGACGCAGCCTGGGCCGCCATCAAATCAAGCCTCACCGCTGGGGCCGCAACCAAACCGGTCCCATAGGCCCCCCGGCAGCTATCCCCCTGATGGCGATTGTGCGATCAGGGGTGACTTCGTAACGTTCGCACTTCTCAGATTTCCAGGGAAGCACGGCGACGAACCAACAAGCGACGGTGGATATTTCGGGTCCTGTCTCGCTTCGATCTGCAGTACGTACCCATCGGGTGCGTATCCGAAGCGATTGGGCTTTGTGAAGCCATCACGCTCAATGACCTGCCATCCCCATTGCTTCCAGATGTCGCCAGTTTCTTTGATGATCGCGCTGAAATCTGTCCCAGGCGGCAACGACATGTCGCGCCAATCTTCAACATGCACAGGAGCGTTGTCGCCGCTCGGATTGTCTTCGCAATAGGCGGTGCCGTCACCGACAACGTACCGAGACCCGTCCAGCGTAGTCCCTTTGGGCAGGGCGTCGATCGTCGCTTGCAGGTAGCGCACGATCGCGTCCTGAGCCTCCTGCTGACTCGCTGGAATCTTCGGCGACGAAGCAGTTGGTATGGATTCCATTGGCCCCCCTGGTATCTCAGTCGCCCCTGTAGCCGCGGACGATCCCCCGGTCGGCGAGGACGTAGACGGCGATGAGGTCGAGCACGCGGTCGAAAGGACGGCGGCCACAACTACCGCGGCAACGCGGACTCGACGCGGGTTCTGACGTGTCATGGTGTGAACCTCGGTGGTGTGACGTTAGTTTGCCCTGCGATGATGCGTCCTAGATTGTCTAGCGCCGGGTTCCCGGCGCTCCAGTAACTGCTGTGGGCATCTACGGTAGGCGAGCCGAAGGGGCCGGCGGGGCCGGGTGCTGCTTCGAATGGGATACCGCCGAACCCCGCGCTCATCGGATCGGGCCCCAGCGTGGCGTACGTCGCGATGCCGATGACGTCGTTCTCAGCCCTTGTCGCGAAGACGTGCGCCCCGTCCGCCAAACTCAAGTCACTGGCGTGAGCGGCGAGTACGCCCGGACTGCCCACTGCCACAACATTGTTGGCGTCCAGGTGATGACCATCGAGGCCAGCCGCACCCACCAGGGTTGAACCGTAGCTGTGACCAATGACCGTGTTGACCGACGGACCAGCCGCCGCGCCATCATCGTGGGACGCGCGCATGCCTGCCTGGAAGCTGTCGAGGGCCTGGGCCCCGTTGTGGGCGTAGCTGGTCGACGGAGCATCGGTAAGCACATTCATCGGTCGGTCATACCCCATCCACGTGGTGACCGAGACGTCGCTGGCTTTCAGGCTCGGGTCCGCCCGTAGCGCTGCTTGCAGCATCTGCTCGGACTTGCTCGTGCTGAACTCCAGCCTGCTGAGGTCCTGTCCCGTACCCGGCACGAACGTGGCGTTTCTCGTCGCGGTGTCCGGATTGTTGATTGATACGGCGGCATGCCCTTGATCGTCAAGGACGCCGAGATAGCGGGGCAGACCGTCTGGGGATTCCAGTGCCTTATGTACCTGCTGATACTCACCCAGCGAGTGGGTGGCGCTGTCCCACTGTTTCTTCCATTCCTGCCACTGCCGATACACCGCCGCATTGCCCTTGGGATTGGGCACCTGGCCGGCCGCCCAACCTGGATGTTCATTCCGCAGGGCGTCCACCGACCGTTGGGCCTGGTTGGTCAGCTCCCCCAGATGACGCTGATTGTATTGATTCTTGTCTGCGAATGGCATGCCCGGGTGGTTCCCGATGCTGTGGTCCTGGCTGTACAGCCAGTCCTTTTCTTCCGGTGTCAACTGCTCCCACAGGTCGTGGAACTGCTGGGGATCCTCGGGCAAAGGCTTGTTGAGGGCATCCTGGATTTCCGGACGGTTCTCGTGGGGCGAATCGGGGATCGGGGTGTCACCGGTAGCCATGCTGATCGCCTGCGTAAGTGCCGCATCCGCAGCGGCCGCTTCAGCCAGAATCGCATCGAGCTTGGGCTGCAGCTGCTCACGCTTGAGCTCGATCTCCATCGGCGGCGCCCCAGCCGCGCCCGGTCCCGCAACAACGGTGCTGGTCGCGGAATCGATAGCCATACCGAGGCTTTCCGCTTCTGCGCGCAGCGCCGCGAGATCGTTCTTCACCTGCTCGATGTCTTCGGCCGCCTTGCTCGCGGCCCGGGCAACAGCCAGTGCCTCGTTGCCGTGGGCGTCAAGATCCTTGCGCGTGGCTTCAATGGCGGTCTTGGCGGCATCCGACGCCGTCCCGCCCCACGTCCCGAACGCCGGCAAAGAGGCAATGCCATTGGCAGCCTCGAACGCCGCCTCAGCCCGACTCCGGGTGGCGTGAAACACCTCCCGGACATCGCCCGCATCCCACCGATCGATATCGGCAATCGAAACCGTCACAGCGATGGCAGAAGGTCAGAGACCCGAATCGGGAATCTGACCGCTGGCGTTAGCGATGTTGGTGGCGCCAGTCTCGTCGTTCTGCGAGTAGCTCATCGCCCCCATGCGCAGGCCGTCGCTGTGGCCGGCCATGTTGCCGTACAGAACACCGGTGGTGGCCTGCCATTCAGTGACCTTGGCGCTCATTGCGGCGGCCGCACCAGCAGGCAATCCAGCCATGGATTCTTCAACGCGGCCATCGGCGGTGCCGTGCTTAGTCCGCATGTCATCGGCGTGCATATCCACCGTTGACGCAGACAGGTGCAGATCTTCGGGCTCTACCCGCAGCCACCCCGACATCGGACCCCCTCAGTTCCGAGCAAATAACGCTGACGTCAGCATACTGCGCGCGAACGACTACCTTGCGCAGCAGTTTCAGGGCGATGCGATGCCTTCAGCTCATGCACCAGATGACCTGCAGCTATGCAGCTCACCTCTTGGGGAGCGACGGTCGGCGGTGGGTTGATGCAGCGATCGCGAGATCCAACTGAATCGGTATTGCGTTTCATGACCGCTCCACCGACTCCGATAGTCGATAGACGATTCGCTGCCGCCGATCGAGCAGACGCCGCCGTACTCACTGGACTTCGTGGCCCATCTCACCTCCGGCTGCTACCCCGAGGATCTGACTCACGACCTCCTGTAAGCGGTTCATTCCGACGCCGACGGCGCGCGAATGCTCGACGCCATCCGCGCTCGCGCAACTTGAGCTGCGCCTCGCTGCGACTGAACACGCTGACTACCTGCGGTATTCGCGCGTTGGCGTTTCAGGACACCAACACAATCGTCGTGAACACCATGGTGCCCTCGGGCTTCGTGTAGCCGGCTGAAGGCGGCGGCGTGACGGTCGGCTTCGGGATCGGACTCCGGGGCCTCAACTGTTAGGAGTGTCCAGCGGGACGGGCAGGCCAGAGACGAGCTTGCCGGCGTCAATGTCCAGTCCCGCCGCGATCTTCAGGATTGTCTCCAGTCGCAGACTCCGCTGACCACGCTCGATCTTGCCGAGCTGGCTCCAGTGGATCGCCATGCGGTCTGCCGCCGTTTCCTGGCTGATGCCAAGTTCCTGCCGCCGCTCTCGCACGCGCTCACCGAATGCGCGGGTGGCTTCATTCTGCGCCTCCTTGGCGCGCTCGTTAGGCATGACGACTACCACATACTGCCCAGCCACATCGGGCCAGAGCAGTTAGTTCGCGTATCTATCATACCCATATCTATCGAGTCGCGATCTATTGCACCCAGACCTATTGACCCTTACGATGATCTGACCGGCCACCAGGACGGGTCCCAGAACCGTTGTTTTCCGCCCCTACCAGGGGCAGAGAGGAGGGTGGCCGTGCAGGCCACGCCTACTTACGCATGCCCAAATCAGGCCGGAATCGTCACCAACACAGACGCGGACCGTCCAACAGCTGGGCACTCCGCAAACCGCATGGCTTCGCGCAGGGCCTTCCGCGCCATGAGAAACGGGGCGTTTGTCGCAGTCGTCGGGGCAGCAGTAGCGCTTGGCGGAGCGGCAACGGCTGGCGCCCAACCCGGTCTCGTCGACGCGCAGTCGGGCAGCACGGTCGACGCCGATGGCACCCAGGGCACCATGGTCCCGGCCGTAACCGGCGACCAGCGCGGGCTGGCCACACAGTCGACGGACGGCCACACCATTACGAGTGATGCCTGCTACGTCACGGGGGACGGGTGCATGCCAGCTGCCAGTTTCGACCCACGAACCATCTCGGCGACCACGGGCGTCAGCAACGACCCCGACAGTGTTCTCGACGGCAATGGCTTCCAGACGAACACGGGCGGGTGATCGCGGTTTCCCAAATTTCCAAACGCATAGCTTCGCCAACTACCGTCTACCGGCTCAGTTCGGAGGCTCTTCTTCGCCAGCGATCGGCTTCTCGGGTTTCAGGCGGGTTAAGGTGGTTGCGCAGTACATCGGCAGCGCCGAGCATTGCCCGGGGGTCATTTTTGCGCGCTGCTCTGCGATACCATGTTAGGGCTTCCTGCGGGTCGTTGAAGGTTTCGAGTAGCATGTCTGCCAGAACTATCATTGATTCTAAATCGCCAAGTTCTGCCGCACGCTCATACCAATAGCACGCTTCCTGCGGGGCAGTAGCTTGCATAAGGTCCCCCAATCGTTGCATTGCGTCGACGTCATCTTGGTCGGCTGCAGCCTTGTACCATGATATTGCTGCATCAATATCCGGTGGGCTCCAGAGAACGGATAGCAGATCGCCGAGGGACCTCATCGCGACTGACTCACCTGCATGTGCTGCCCGCTCCAACCATTCACGTGCCGGTTTCAGGGCTGGCGGATCGAAATCCGCCCAATACACAGCACTTAACGCCACCATTGCGTGGATATGTCCATTCTCGGCTGCTTGCGTATACCAATATATGGCCGATTTCAACGATTTGTGGCTATCGAGCGAAGCGAACCATTCACGCATCTGGCGCCATCGTGATTTCTTTTGCTGAAGTGGAGCTGTGGCAACTGCTGGATCATCCTCGCGGTAGAGGTCGCCTAGATGACACATTGCTTCGACCAACCCCGCCTCAGCGGCTTCCCTCAGATAGGCGGCGCCGTCGGCGAGACGCTCACCTTCTCCGTGCTTGATAAAGAAACAGCCAAGATAGTATTTGGCGGTGCGATCACCGTGTTTGCTAGCCTTCTCAAGCCAATGAATCGCGTCGTCATTGGTCGCGGCTCCAAAGTTATCAAGAAGGAATCTTCCATACGAACACATCGCATACACATCACCAGTGTTGGCGGCCTCGCGAAATAACTCATCTGCCTTTTTCAGATCAGGCCGCTTGCGGTGGTTCGCGGCGATGTCCGCAAGGCCGACTAAACCGCCAGGGTCGCCGTCTGCATCGGCCGCTCTGAACCACTTCTGGGCGACTTGGATTTGGGGAGGATCCATAGCATGGGCAGCGATATAACCGAGCCTGATGCGAGACGCATTTACAACTGCAATGTTGTCTTCCGTCACGCATTCAGTCGCAGCCTTAGTGAGCCAATGGACGGCCTGCTCAAGATTGGGAGGCTCACTGTCTGCAAGAATGCTGCCGAGGTGATTCATGGCCCATAGATCGTTCTGATTGGCGCAATCTTCGAGCAGTTCGATCGCTTCATCGCGCCGTGGTGGTTTGACCTTTGACAAAAGAAAATTCGCATAATGGTGCTTTGCTGATCGGTCTCCGCTCCGAGACGCCGTCGCGTACAGACGTTGGGCGTCCGCGAGCAGGGTGGCGTCGTTTTCCTGTGAGAGAGCCCATGCCGTACGTAGTTGAGCTGGGAGATATCCTGCATTGGCGCCTTTGCGGTACCAGCGGAGGGCGGCGTCAGGGTTGCGCGGTTCGATCGCGGTCTCGTACAGATACCCCATGAGGTATGCTGCTTCAGCGCTGCCCAGCTTGGCAGCCTGGCGCCCGAGTCGTACAGCGGTTCGCGCCTGTCCGCGGTGGTAGGCGGTGAGCATGACGCCGTACGCTGCGGCCGCATCAGCGGAGTACAAGGCATCGTCCCAGCGCCGGTCAGCAATCGGACGTTGGCAACTTTGTTCGTCGTCGGCGGAGACGAGATAATCATATGGTTTGTACCCACGGGTGCCATCCGCTAGAAAGTGCGATGTCAGCGTGGCTGCTTTGCCATCGCCAGGTCGGGGCGTTCGCGCCTGCCCGACAGCCTTTAACATCAGTTCCCGTGTCGCATGAACATCGCTGCGAAATAACCGCAATTCGTGCTCGGCGGCCTCAATGAGCGCACTCTCGGGAATGGGGTCCTGCCGACCACAGCGAGACCAGTCGATCGCTGCGCGGAGGACTGCGTGGAGCAGCGGCTGTTCCCAATGTTCTGCGTCACGGTAGAACCGCAAAAGATCAGGACCACAGCCTAGTTGTGCCCCAAGGCCGAACTGACCAAGTTCCTCATGCGGATAGTTGGCGGCTGCTGCCTGTTGCTCGATCGGATCTTGCGTGGTGTGGTCGAGATCGATGCAGAAAGCGCTGTGAAGCACTTGCCTAATGTGTCGGATGTCATCGTCGGCGGGTTCATGCCGGCAGTACTTCGCTCCGTTTGACGCAAATTCCTCAATCCAATAGGGCGCACCGCTCGACCTGTCATCCGCGCCCAGCGAGCCCGGCGGTAAGCCAGCTCCGCGTATGTGATTTAAACCCTTAACCGATAGCTGATCCCCGAGTAGGAATGCTCGCTGCTCGCTGCGCAAGGTCCCCAGCACATTCGTCCGGCCTGGCCGTGACAATAGTTTGTCGAGGAGGCTTGGTGTGAGCGGGTCGGTCGGTCTCAAGTAGCGATCAAGATCGTCGAGCCAAACCACAAGCGGGGCATCCGTGTTCCTTACTAGCGGATGGGCTGCCAGCTCTGATAATCGGCCCGGCACCGGAACGACAATTCCACTGTCGGGAAGAGCACTTGCGACGCCATGGAACGCTGATCGTGTCTTTCCAGCATTGGACGGCCCAATGATCAGCGTGAATCCACGGGTCTTAAGTGCATTGGCAAGCGTCTCATCAAATTTGTTTCGAGTCCGTGCAACGTACGGGTCATCGATCCCGTGATGACGCCGGTCACCATACTTTGATTCCGTGGCACGAAGGACGTATGGGTTCATGTCCGCTGCGGTCAGAAAGCCATTGTGACCGAACAGATCTACCAGATCGCGGACATCGGTAACGGCAACGAGGTCTGTTAGGACATCAGTGTGGGCGGGCTCGCGAGAGTCGGCTGCCCGTCCGTCCAAAGCTGATGGTGGTGTCCATGTGTTGCCCATCTGACGCTCGTAGTACCCAACGAGTTCCGCGCGGCGATGTTCATCGCCAAGTAAGCGGTCGAGCTCCTGATAGAGAGCTTCGGCCACTGCCGGTGGCCCACCGCCCTTAGACCGCGCCCAATTGGTGACGTCTTTCCACTGCGGAAGTCTCGCCGCGGCCATCGCTTGTCGATGCCGAACCGATGAGTGCTTTGGCTTAGCACCGTCTTTCAGTTCCACTCCCGCGCGCCGGCATGCCTCCGCAAAAGTGACCTCGGTACCCGGAACCGGATGATCCCGCTCCGTGGGTAGGTTCGGGCCGAGTGCGAGGAGAAAGCACGCCGCGTCAAGTTCGGCGCTCTGTACGGGATCGTCAGGGAGAACAGCGTATTCGAGCAGATCCCAAACCAGATTGTGCACCTGCGGGCGCTCGTCGAGCTGCCATCGACTCTCAACCCACCGGGGTAGCGCTGGCGGCAACGGTATGTTGTTTGGCTGCGCAGTCCTACCTGGTGTCAGCAGGTCGATGATCGCGGCAACAACGTCGTCCTTGTTTTCCGCCAATTGCGGCCCCCGTCCATTCCTTATTGGCAATCGTTTTCATTTGTGCGATAGTAGCCCCAAGGGTTGGCCCCCTATATAAGGAGGCCAACCATGGCCCTTTTCGACAAAGAGTACGGCGATTCCGCGCGTAAAAACATGCATGGCCCCGAAGTCAGTATCGGGATGGGTATGCACCCGGCAATGCATGCATATGTCAACTTCATCCTCGATGGAACTGAAAGCACTCGCGAAAACGGCCAGGGCAGTTACCTCGACTGGGTCCGCAGGCACGTTGTCCAGGGGCGAACGCTGCCTGAGGATGCCCCATGCTTTCTCGACACCATCGCAGCCTGGTTGATTTTCGGAGACGCGGTTGAGGCATGTGGAGCGTATGAGAACTACCTGGTGCTCGTAATCTGCCTCGTCGTCGAGTGGGCAGATCGAGTCCGAGACCATGAAGCCATCCGGGACATTCGCCTGGGCGGTGAGGGTATTTCTCAGGCCGTTCGAGAATACGAGTACTTCGCGAACAATGATGGAGAGCTTGAGAAGGAACGTCGAGAGCGGTGGCCCAATCTGCCCCCGGTCGAGATTTTCGGCGAAGCTATGCCGATGGCCCGCCTGGACTACAAGGCGTGGCGACACCCTGCCCTAAGTCGGACAACCTGGGACCTCGCGGTCGCAGGACGGCCGCGGCACTTCGGCTAGCACCAAGAGCACAACAACCAATCAAAATTTGGGCCAACCTGCCCGGTCAGCGACATCCGCTGACCGGGCTTTTCCATGTTCGGGAGGCCGCCAGCAAACGCGTCACGTAATCCCGTCACGTGACGTCACGTGACGTCACGTGATGTCGCGTGATGCGTCGATGCGACGCCGTGTGGCGACTACAAAGGAGCCCATCACCCCACTACATGCACACGAAAGCGAGGCACATTCGATGCGCGACACCATCATCCGCGGCCTGATCGGGGCAGAATCCGCCCTCTCCAGCGCCACCTACCGCCTGTGGGTTCGCGGCTATTCGATCAGCATCGCCGACGTCCAGGACATAAACGAGCACATCGACGAAATCCAGGATCTCCTTCGAGCACTTCATCAGGTCATCAATGGCGTGGAAAACGCGTCAAACAGATAAATAACTCAAATATGACGAGTGGGCAGCCCACCGCGTCACTACCTACTTCCCGTATGCGCGAACAAACAAAGAATGGAAGCATCCCAATGAAGGCTACCAAGCGTGCAACTGATGCTCTCTTGATCACAGGCATCTCGATGCTAGCGATGACTGCATGCACAAGTACCGATCGCGCTATGTCCCACACCGAGAATATCGCCAATTCGTGTCCAACGAACGGCACGCGGGTCGCCTCCTTCGCGGCAATAGATGGGTCACTGAGCCAGCGAGACACCATCACCGAGTCCGCCGAGCAGGAAGTACTCCGACGGGTTGCCGAGCGGACATTTATCTGCAGCGGACATTTGAGAGTGACGCTATTTTCGGGCTCAATGATCGGCGTGACCGTCTTTGACGGTGACCTGCAGCTGGACGGTGCAACCGCGACGGCGCGCCTGAGGAAGGCCCCTGATGCCGTCGACGCCGTGATGGAACAGATCAATACGGCATTGCCTGACGCTTCGAATCAGCTCACTGACGGCAACACCGACATCGTGGGCCAGTACGAGCTCGGTGCCGAATACGAATCGCAGCTTTCTGCAGCCGGCAGGTTTCAGCTAGAGCAGACCATCCTCACCGACGGCATCCAAACTGCGGGGCAGTATCTCGGCGACCCGGCGCTCACAGACCAACAGGCCGAGGCGCTGGCCGCAACGTTCACCGTGCCAGACCTTTCAGGCGCAGAAGTCCGTCTGATCGGGATCGGGCGTCAGGCAGACCGCACACCCCTGCCGACCTCATACATCACCGCGTTACGGACCTTCCATACCGCGGTGTGCAAGCGCACCCACGCCGCGCAGTGTGTGGTTGTCATCGACGCGGCAGGAGCATGACGACGGTGCAGGTCCCGCGTATCAAAAAGGTCAGCGGAGGGCAGATGCCGGCTGACAGCCCTCGCCTAAACCTCGTCTTGCAGACCAAGGCTCAGGTACGTCCGGGGCATCTCGGTCCGACGTACCTGGAACGGGACTTCGACGCCCGCCGCGACGAGCAGACCAATCTGTTTCATGCCACCGGCGTGGAGGCCGCTCGCCGCTCTGCAGTCGAGGCCAAGGGCCGTGAGTTCGGAGCCGAACACGCGCGCACCATTGCCACGAACGACATAGCGGTGGTCGAGAACGCCTGCGCGGAATACCAGCAGGCGCGGGCGATGTTGAGCCGCTTCGCGCACCGTAAGAGCGCGTCGTCTATCTGGTATATGGCGCGCACGGGCGGGTTGCTCGTCGGCGACGTTGCTGGACTGGCGACTGCGGCAGTAGCGCTCGGCGAGGTGCCGGTCCTGGCCTGCGTCCAAGCCGTTGCCGCGGGCACTGCCACGATCACCGCTGGTCTGGTCGGCGCTCATGTGCGGCACCAACACGATGCCGTCGACCGCCACCGCCAGCTCGAAGGCCTCCCCAAAGAGCTTGAGCCATACCGACACCTGTTCCTGGGCAGCGCGAGTAGCGGCGCCAGCACGGCCGTGTTCGCCATCGCGGCGATCATTATGGTGCTCGTCGCGTTGGGCGTGGGCACCCTGCGGATGAGCGTCGAGGGCGTTGCCTCGGGTATCACGTTCGGGACGATGGCGGCCGCGATAGCGGCCGCCAGCTGTGTCAATGCCTGGTACTACGCCGATCTGGTGGCGGATGTCATCGAGAATGCCGAGCGCGCCTACCGGCTAGCCATCAAGCGACACCAAAAGCTGGCCGAGGCGGCGATCATCCGCGAGCAGGCGCGTCGCACCGAGGAAGCGGACTCGATCACGACCGAGCATGCTAGGCGTGGCACGGCCGCCAGCTCGCGGGTGGAGGCGCTCAAGCAGCGGGCCTTGGTCGCGAATCCCGATGTGGTCGGCCACGGCCTGTCAGTGTCGAGCGGCGCGGCGCTGAAGTTGCCGTCGAACGGCCAGATGGCCAAGGAAGTCAAGGTCACGGCGCGGAGCCCGCGACGAAACGGGGTTGGGCGATGACCAATTCCGGCAACAACATGCAGCAGGCAGCCATCTTGGAGCAGGGGCTGCTGCGTCAAGACCTGCTGGGCGGCGGTGGGTTTCGCAACGAGTCCACCGCCGCTGCTGTTTGCGACAAGATTGACGAGTACCTGTCCCAGATCATCCTCGGGGATCCTGGTACGTGCGGCGGCGAGACGACGACCTTCATCCTCACCGACAACTCCGGCAGCGTGTGCGGCGCGGGTGGCAACGACCCGACTACGCGGCGGCACGACGAAGCACTGCTGACGATCCGGCATGTGGCGGTGGCCTGCCGATGCGGGCGGGAACAAGTGGCGCTGCTGCCGTTTGACCAGCCTTCGCCGGGACTGGTGCTTCCACAACGTTTAAACGGGCGTGGCATCCGGCGGCTGCAGCGCGGCATGGTCATCGCCGAACGCACCGGCGCCTCCAGTTCGCTCCTGCCGGCTCTGACAATCGCGGAGCGCCTGGCCAAGCTGACACCCCACCGCGCGGCCGTCGTGGTGCTGAGCGACTTCGAACTGTGCGACCACCAATCCGACCGAGTGTTGGAGCGCCTGGCGAACTTCCCCGGACATGTACATGCCGTCGTACTCGGCGGTCTCACGCCGGACCAGTTGGAGAACGACGAGCGGGTGGCAATCTCGGAGATCACGCCGGAGTCCCAGCCCGGCGAGGTGGCCCAGGCCATCTTCGACGGGCTGACCGCTCACCGGCAGGGGGTGGTCGCTCGCTAAGTCGTCGCGCAATCCCGCCGTCTACCTAAGGCGGGATCACTCACCTCAGACACAGCCACCCAGGCACCACCTCAAAGACCAGGCCGGTGGATGCCCTGACCTTTTGCGCCCAAAAGCATAACGAGATAGGAGCTTTGACCAGTGTTCAATCAACACCATAGAGATATGGAGCGGGCGGCAATCATGAGCCGCCTCGCGACCAGGCAGTGCCACTGTCGACAGATGACACCCGCTCGCTGCCTGAGCGACGAGATCACCAAGGCAGCCGCCACGCTCAGTGACTTCATCAGGCAGATGGCCACGCGCACCGCCGAGGAGGTCGGCTTCCACTACGAGCTGACCCCGGACGCGCCAAGGACATACGAGGCGCTCGTGGCCGCGTACAAGCACAGCGCCACAACCGGTGCACCACTGCCCATCTCCATCGAGAACAGCGACACTGTGATCTACGCCGACCTCGACGTCAATTACGCGCTGCGTTTCTGGCACGACATCAGCCACGTCCGGCATGGGTTGACCTTCGACTTGGTGGATGAGTTGGAACTATCGCTGTGGCACTTAGGCGAACTGGAGAAGGCCGGACACCGGCCCGGCTCCCAAGTCTGGAGGCTGCTGCACGCCGACCTGACCGGTCAAGCGTACGTGCAGGCGTTCGCCAGGCGGTTCCCCCTCGACCAGCGCCGCTTCGTCACCGGTTGTGTAGCAGCCGGATTCGATCACGGATTGTTGGCAGAACTAAAACGCCAGGAGGGATCGTGACCCAGGAACCGGGCAAGTGGATGGACCGCATGATCGGCTGGTGTTTCGGCATCCTGCTCGGCGTCATCGCGCTGTACTGCGCCGTCGCGCTTATCAAGCCGATCTTGCCGACGCTGATCCTCATCGTCGGAGTGTTGGCCATCGCGGGTCTGCTCATCGGCGCGGTTGTTGTGTTTCGCGCATGGCGTGATCGTTGGTGAAACCGTAGCAATGCGACTACGAGACAGTCTGTTCCGGTCGGTGTTGTGTTATGCACCAATGCTATTGAATGTTGAATCGATGCAACGCATAGTAAGTCGCACGACGTTGCATTGATTCAACGAATCGTCATTCATCAACTTCCGCCGCATTCCGAAAGGAGGACAACTATGTCTAAAACAGGACGAACCAACCACCGCCGCGGCACACGCGGCCAACCAAAAGCCGAGCGCCGCATCATTGTTCGCAGCGTTCCGCGTGATCCGCCGGACCTGCGCAAGCTGAGCCGGGCAGTCATCGCCATGGCGCTCCGTGAAGCTGAACTCGCGGCCGCGGCCGCCGCAGAAAGTGACACCACAGTGGCGCAGACTCCCGACGTCGCGACCCAG
This sequence comes from Mycolicibacterium sp. Y3, assembly GCF_051188035.1. Taxonomy (NCBI): domain Bacteria; kingdom Bacillati; phylum Actinomycetota; class Actinomycetes; order Mycobacteriales; family Mycobacteriaceae; genus Mycobacterium; species Mycolicibacterium sp. Y3. The sequence goes on from NZ_JAVQLT010000001.1 coordinate 1,468,185, forward strand.
TCCGGTATGGAGAAGGAGGCGACGGATGATTGAGCAGCCCGATGTCCCCCGATCTGCCGATTCGCTGTTCTGGCAACAGTTGTTCTGGCCGCATCCGTTGACCGAGGTATCCGCATTCGGGGTCCTACGCCATTGGGCTGCCCAAACGCACGCGCAGCAACTGATCCTGGAGGCCCGTGCCGACGTCACCGGTGTTGAGTACTGGATCGGTAGCCAGTTGCGCCACGCTCAGGCCGTCCGTCGGGCCGTTGAGCAACTGATCCGCGGTGCGATCGTCACTAGTGCCGACCCCGACGACCGCCAGGACATCAGCACGGCGCGCCGGCTGCGCCTCACCACGACCGCTCGGCCGTTGGAGCCCTCCGATCCGGTTGCCTCGGGCCGCTCGATCCTGCACGCTCTCACCACTGTGCAGCGCGGGGAACACTTAACCCTGCAAGTTGTCTTGGGACCGCGCCGTGCGCCGCGCCTCAGCCCACCAGAACCGAAACGCGCCAACCAACCAACGCTGTCCAAATTGCTGCACGGCGTCCTGCCCGAAGCTCAGCCCGACGCCCGCCAGGCCCTGACCCGCAAGCTCGGCCAACACGGCTTCGCCGCCACCGTGCGCATTGGCGTGCACGCCGCTACCGGTGACCGGCGACGGACACTGCTGCTTGGCCTAGCGGCGGCGATCGGCACCGTCGAGGCACCCGGCGTCCATCTGAAACTGCGACCCGAAAAGCCGCAGCGGCTCAACCATCCGCGCGCCAGCTGGTCGGCATTCACGCCGTCCCAGCTGCTGACCGTCACCGAAGTTGCACACCTGTCTGGTTGGCCAATCAGCGACCACGACGAACCATTCCCTGGCCAGCCACCACAGCACCCGCGCCCTGTTCGACCGACCTCGGCCATGCAGACGGGTGAGCGAGTCATCGCCGACGCCAACGCGCCCGGAACCACCTCCACCATCGGCTATAACGTGACCGACGCCCTCCGTCACACCTGGGTCATCGGACCCAACGGGGTGGGCAAGTCGACGGTGCTGCTGAACCTCATCGTGCAGGACCTCGAAGCTGGCCGCCCGGTCGTCGTGATCGAGCCAAAGGATCTCGTCACCGACGTTCTGGCCCGCATCCCCGCCAGTCGTCGCGACGACGTTGTCCTGCTCGACCCGCTCTCCGACGCGCCTGTGGGGATCAATCCGCTCGACGGCCGTCACCGCGACGGCCGCTCACCGGAGGTGGTGGCCGACAGTCTCTTCGGCACCTTCAAAGCTCTCTACGGCGACAGCCTCGGCCCACGCTCCTCAGACATACTCAGAAACTGCCTGGAAGTTCTGGCTCGGCGCGACGACGCCTCGCTGGTGATGTTGCCGCTACTGCTGACCAATCCAACGTTCCGGCGCTCGCTGACTCAGCAGGCCATCCGCGACGACCCCTTCGCCGCCGGCCCCTTCTGGCAATGGTTCGACAACCTCTCACCAGACGCAGTCTCCTCAACAGTCGCCCCACTCAGCAACAAACTACGCCCCCTGCTGAGCAAACAGCTGCGATCGATTCTGGCGCAGCGCAATCCGAAGTTCAACATCCGCCAGGTGCTGCGCGAGAAGAAGGTACTGCTGGTCCCGCTCCAGAAGGGCGTCATCGGACCGGAAAGTGCGCAAATTCTCGCGGCCGTCGTCCTGGCAGACCTGTGGCAAGCCGTCCGCGAACGAGCGGGGACGCCGGAGGCCACCCGCGACCCGGCGATGCTGTATATCGATGAGTGCCAGGACTACACGGCCACCCCCGTCGACCTGAACGATGCGCTTGCACAATCGCGTTCACTCGGTGCCGGGTTTCACCTCAGTCATCAATACGAGAAGCAATTGCCCGCCGCGATGCTCGAGGCGTTTCGCAGCAATGTGCGCTCGCGGATCTGCTTCCAGCTCCAGGCCGGGGATGCCAAGGACATGGCCGCGGGTCAATCGGTGCTGACCCCAGAGGACTTCAGTAGCCTGCCCGCCCATCACATCTACGCCAGCCTGATCCGGGACAACTCAGTCCAGCCGTGGGCCTCCGGCACGACCCGGCCAGCACCCATGGTGACCAGTGACCCCGACGACATCCGCCGATCAAGTGAGCAGCGCTACGGCCAACCGCGCGCCGACATCGAAGCCGGTTTCGCGGAGCTCCTGGAAAGCAGCACTGGCTCGGGCAACGACATTGCAGACATCGGCGCCCCGCGGCAACGACGGAGGCAGACATGAGAAGCGACGACCAACACCACATCAATGGTGCCCACCCTGCCGGTCACCACCTCGGCCACCCGATCACGTCGCATACGAATCTGCCTCCCACATCGGCGGATGACGACCTAGGGTCGCTTAATGATGGTGCCCATACGGGCACCACACCCCGGACACCACGCCGCAAGCAGCGAGTGAAACCCCGCGACCTTCACGAGCTCGCCAGCTGGCTCAGTGAACGCGATATCGCCGTACTGCAGTCGGTCGCCGAGCACCAGTTCCTGACCGTCGGCCACGTCGAGGCGCTGCACTTCGCCACCCACGCACCGGTATCCGGCCCGCGGATTGCACGCCGCACCTTGGCACGGCTGCGTCACTACCGGCTCCTCGGGACACTGCAACGGCGCATCGGCGGCGTGAAAGCGGGATCAGCCGGCCTGATCCACTACGTCGACTCAGTGGGCGACCAACTGCTTCGCAGTCGATCTGGCCGGGATGGCCGCCGCCGCTCCCGAGAACCGTCGTCGCGCTTCCTCAGCCACCGACTGGCCATCGCCGATGCCCACGTGGCGCTGGTGACAGCCGATCGGCACCGCCAGATTGCACTCACCGAGTGTGCACTGGAGCCAGCGTCATGGCGACGGTTCACCGGCCTGGGTGCAGCCCGCCTGCTTCTCAAGCCAGACCTGTACCTCGAAACCGCAGTCTCACCGGACAGCGACTTCGTCCATGCCTGGTTCGTCGAAGTCGACCTCGGCACCGAGGGTATTCAGACCCTGCTCAAGAAGTGCCGCGAGTACGAAAGTTATCGTCGCTCGGGCGTCGAGCAAGACGCCACGGGCAGCTTCCCGCTCGTCGTCTGGAGCATCACCCATGCCGACCCCGTCAAGGCCGAGCGCCGCCGCGACGCACTGCGCCAGGCGATCGCCGCAGACCGGTCGCTACTGGCCGAACTGTTTCGTATCGTCACCCCAGAGCAACTCGCCGGCGCATTGCAGCACCGAGGTCAGCAATGACCGTGGCGCAGAACAACAGCGCGGTTCCGCGGGGCGACATCCTTATCGGTGACGCACTCGATCGGCTGAGCAGTCTGCCGAATCAGTCCGTGGATATGGTGCTGACCAGCCCGCCATACTTCCGGCTGCGCAACTACCAGCACGACGAGCAGATCGGCCTTGAACATCACGTCGATGCGTGGGTCGACCGTCTCACCACCATCCTCGAAGAAGCCAGACGGGCATTGGTGCCGACCGGCACGCTGTGGCTCAACCTCGGCGACACCTACGCCACCCATCCCTCACAGGGCGCGGCTCGCAAGAGCCTGCTGCTGGCACCGGAGCGACTGGCGCTGCGGTTGCAAGCCGCAGGGTGGATTGTCCGATCAAAGCTCCTGTGGAGCAAGCCTAATCCGACGCCTACCAGCGTCACCGACCGCTTGGCCTGCACCTACGAAGTCGTATACATCTTGGCGATCCAACCGCGGTACTTCTTCGACCTCGATGCCATCCGCGTGCCGCATCGTTCTCGTGGTGGCCGTCCCTACACTGTGCGCCGTCCGAAAGAAGGCTGGCGCGGGCCCAACAGTGACACCGCGACTGGGCTCGACGTCCTGAAAAGCAACGGCAGGGTGGGGCATCCGCTGGGCAAGAATCCCGGCGACGTTTGGACCATCGCGACGAGCAGCTTCCGCGGCGCACACCACGCCACCTTCCCGCTGGCGCTGGCGACCCGAGCCATCCAGGCCGGCTGTCCCGAAGCGCGCTGCACCCGCTGCCGGCTGCCGTGGCGCCGGCGCCTGATTCGCAGTCTCGGCGGCATTGCTACCCGTGCTGCGCTGGCACCGACCTGTGATTGCCGCGCACCGAGCGAACCAGGCCTGGTGCTCGATCCATTCATCGGTAGCGGCACCACCGCCGTGGCCGCCGAGAACCTCAACCGGGACTGGCTTGGTATCGAACTCAACCCAGACTTCGCCGCCATGGCCCAGCAGCGCATCACCCAAGCACGCAACACGCGCCCGCTATCCGGTGAGGAGACGGCCGCATGACGGCAGCGCCTCGTCGGTGTCATGCGGCCGTACCCGTAAGCACACTCCGTGTTTGCCGGCCGCAGCGCACCGAGGAGGTCGCCATGTCCATTCCGGACGAAACCACCAAGGGGGTCAAAACCCTTGGCATCCGGCTCAAGCCGGACGTTCACGCCCAGCTGAGCTTCATCGCTCAACTGCGTGACGGCACCATCACCGACGAGATCCAACTCGCCATCACCGCCCACATCGAGGCGGCTAAGGGCGACGCGGAACTCAAAGGCCGGGCCGATGCGGCACGCGCCGCCATCGAAGCCGAAGCCGCTGCCCGCCAGCAGGCCATCGCCACCCTGTTCGCCACCGGCCCAGGTGGCGGTAGCGACACGGCCCGGTCCGCCCGCCGCACCACAAAGGCAGGTGATGCCACCCCGGACAGCTGAGCCAGTAGTGGCCAGCGGCCCAGCCGGGCGGGAGCAGATCGAGCGCCCAGCGCTCTCTGCCTCCCGCCCGGTCCCAACACCCACCAACCACAACCTTGAAAGGAGGTGAGCATGCATGACCACCCACCACCCCCACCCGAAAACCCCACGGAACAACCCAAACCGACGCAGACCCACGAAACCGCACCGCGACCCCGCCCAGCGATCTATGTCGCCAGCCTGGCCGACTACAACAACGGACACCTGCACGGCGAATGGATGGACGCCGCCCGCGACCCCGCCGACATTCACGCCGACATCACCGCCATGCTGGCGCGGTCCAAAGAACCAGGCGCCGAAGAATTCGCCATCCATGACTACGAACAGTTCGGCACCTGCCGCATCCACGAATACGACGGCATCGAGCTGGTCTCCCGCATCGCGAAGGGGATTGCTGAGCACGGCTACGCCTTCGCCGCCTGGGCCGAGGCCCACGAAAGTGCACCCGAGCGCTTCGATGATTTCACCGATAGCTACCTCGGCCATTACGACTCCACCCAGGAATACGCCGACCAGCTCGTTGACGACCTCGGTCTTGCCGCCGAACTCGCCGAAGTCCCGCGCCTGCAGTCACTGCAAAGCTACCTCCGTATCGATGCCGCAGCGATGGCGCGCGACATGGAGCACTCAGGCGCACTCTATGTCGCCCCGAATCCAGATGGCGGTGTCTGGTTGTTCGACGGCAATGTCTAGCACTAAGGAAAGGACTTCCTTTGCGCAACAAAGGTTTTGGCGTTGTGAAATTGTCAACCATCATTGCACAGATGCAACGTCCGGTCGTACAATGGAAATACCAAGGGAGACAACGATAATGACGCCAGAACAGACAGTGCAGCTCATCAATATCCTCGCATCGAAACGCGCGGAGTCTGGATTAAGTGTCGCCGAAGTCGGCCGCCGTGCCGGAGTTAATGGCGTCACGGTGTGGCGTATCGAGCAAGGCCTCATCGCCAGTCCAAAAGCCGAGAGCTTACAAGCCATTGGTGAGGTGCTCGGAATTCCCGCCAGCGACCTGTTCGCCACCGTGGGCTGGATGCCATCCAAGGCGCTGCCGAGCATTCGACCCTACCTCCGCACCAAGTACCGACAACTGCCGCCCGCTGCGATGCAGGAAATCGAAGCCCACTTCGACGACGTCGCGCGCCGGCACGGCATCAGTTTCGATCAAAGCGACGGACCGGTCGATGGCGAAGACGAATAACGAACCGATACAACACTAAACAACCGCCCCGGTGGAAGGAGGAGTTACCGTGCATCAGCGACAACAACCATCAGCAAGTGTGCTCGGCAACCTGCGCGCACTCATCCGCCCACAGAGCCGTATCACCTACGCCGAGGCGCTGCGCATCGCCGAACGCCAGGCCAACTGGCTCCTGGACTTCCACCGCCTCGACGCAGGCCCGGTTCCAACCGAAATCATCAGCGACCTACCAAAGGTCTCCCTCGAATACACCAACGGATTGGTATGGGGCGCCAGCTTCTGGAACGCCAACCGACAAGTCTGGGTCATCCACCTCGCGCACGCCGAACCGCCAGCGCACAACCGCTTCACCCTGGCGCATGAGTTCAAGCACATCGTCGACCATGGACGGCAGACACAGCTCTACCGCGGCACCCGACAATCCGATCCAGCAGCCCAAGCCGAACAAGCTGCCGACTACTTCGCCGGATGTCTTCTCGTGCCGCGGAAATTCCTCAAGTCGGCATGGGAGGACGGCATCCAAACCACCGGCGAACTCGCCGAATTCTTTCAGGTCAGCGAGTACACGATCGGGAACCGACTGCGCCAAACCGGCCTCGCTCACCAGCACCACTTACGGCATCTCCCGTCACCGCTGCCATTCATCGCTGACGACGAAATTGAACCCCATGCCGATGACGAACTCACCGGTGCGGTTGAAGAAGAAGGAGTAGCAGCATGATCGCCCCAGAGACTGAACGCCGCAAGCTCGCGGTCTCGTATGCACGGGTCTCTACAAAGGACCAGGTCGAGCGCGACGGCGACCCGGAAGGCTATTCCCTTCCTGCGCAGCTCGAAGCGAACCGCCGCAAGGCGGAAGCCAAGGGAGCAGTCATCGTTGAAGAGTTCGTCGAACGTGGCGAATCCGCCAAGTTCGCCGACTCGCGGCCCGAGCTGCAACGAATGCTCGCCTACATCCAGGCGAACCCTGTCGACTACGTCATCGTGCACAAGGTTGACCGCTTGGCGCGGAACCGACTCGACGATGCTCAGATCCACGTAGTCATTAAAAAGGCTGGAGCTGAGCTCGTTTCGGCGACTGAGAACATCGACGAGACTCCTTCCGGCATGTTGCTGCACGGCATCATGAGTTCGATCGCCGAGTTCTATAGCCAGAATTTGGCACATGAAGTAGTCAAAGGGATGGAGCAGAAGGCGAAGACTGGTGGAACGCCTGGTCGGGCGCCGCTCGGTTATCGCAATGTGCGCGCCACGACAGACGATGGCCGCGAAGTCCGCACAGTCGCGGTCGACCCTGAGCGCGCTCCGTTGATTAAGTTGGCCTTCGTCGCATATGCGACCGGGGAGTGGACGCTCAAGCGACTTGCGGCTGAGCTTGAGCGACGTGGTCTCACGACCCGTCCTACGCCGCGATCACCCGGTCGGCCTCTCAAGTTCAACTCGCTGCACAAGATCTTGACGACGCCGTACTACAAGGGCGAAGTGACCTATCGCGGTGTGCGTTACGCGGGCCGCCATGAACCACTGATCGACGACGCGACATGGACAAAAGTTCAGGACGTTCTCTCGTCGCACGCAACGGGGGAGAAGCAGCGTGAACATCCGCATTATCTGAAATCGAGCGTCTTCTGCGGACAGTGCGGCAGCCGGCTGATTGTCACGATGTCCAAGAACCGCTCGGGAACGGTATATCCCTACTTCATCTGTCTCGGGCGCCACCAGAAGACAACTGACTGCACGCAGCGAGCCATGTTGATCTCGGTCGTTGAGCAGCGGATCGAAGAACACTACGAAGGTCAGCAGTTGGACCCGAAGCTTAGAGAGCGCATCGAGGCCATGCTTCTGGAGGATCTGTCGTCGCTCCGCCGAAGTGCAGACAGGGAGACCCACCGCCTGTTGGCACAGAAGAACCGCCTCCTCAACGAACGCAACCAGCTCCTTCAAGCGCATTACGCTGGCGCAGTACCTCTCGACCTCCTCAAAACTGAGCAAACCCGCATCAGCCGGGAGCTGGCCTCGATTGAATCAAGCCTGAGTTCTGCCATCATCGAGTCCGACAGGGTTGAGTGGTGCTTGCACGCTGCGCTCGACTACGCGGTTAACTGCGGAGAGACCTATGCCCGAGCGGCGCCGCAGACCCGTCGCGCGCTTAACCAGGCGTTTTTCACCCATATATATGCACGTGACGACGAAATTCGGGTCGAGCTCGCTGAGCCCTTCGCCACACTCCTTAGCAGCGATGTCGCTGATGCCGCTCAACATCGCTACGTGGCTGCTAGCGGCGGCAGCGAGGAACTGGCGAGGCCACCGAGCCTGACTAGCGTCATACGGCAGGAACAAAACAAACCCGCGCACCGTGGCGCAGGTTTGAAAGAAACAACTTTGGTGCCCCCGGCAGGATTCGAACCTGCGACACCGGCTTTAGGAGAGCCGTGCTCTATCCCCTGAGCTACGGGGGCCAGGGACGCTCGAAGCTTACCGAAGCCGGGCCGGCAGTCCTACGCCAGCGGCGGCCCGGCTGTGACGGTAGGTAGGACGCTGCCGTCGAGACCGGGGAGGTCGGTTGTCGCGGTGGGCGCTGGTCGACACCGCGGCTGCGATCGACGGATGGGCGAAGTGCGTTGTAGTGCGGGGTATTTCATGGCTTAGTACGGGCTTAGTACTGGCGATTGTGCGCCGTTCGCGGCGGTGACCTTGGGCCGTTCTGCCATTCGAGGCGCTCTCGGCCGGATCGACGCGCGACGCAAACCCTGAGAAAAATGATCGTTCTTTCACTGTTGAAAACCCATTCAATTCCGGTTAGGCTCCGAACGTCGTCATTCGTGTGGTCCACGACACACATGAAGGGTCACCGCTGACGGCATCACTGACGCTTACCGAAGATCTCGGCGAAAGAGAGCCATGACAGGACAAGTCACTTTGCTGGCAGCCCCGGCAATTCCTGCGCACCCCACGACACCCATGCCGTTCGTGCCGGAGGTCATCTTCACGATCTTTCTCGGCATACCGGTGGTGGTGATGGTGTTCTTCGCGATCAAACACCTGGTGACCGGTCGCGGTCCGCTGCTGATGTATTGCCTGATAGGCGGTGGTATTGCCTGTCTCTTCGAGCCGATCGTGGACACTTTGGGTCTCTGCTACATCCGACAGGGTGCGTCCCTCACGACGTTCTCGTCGATGGGGCGCGACTTCCCGCTGTTCATCAACTTCGTCTACATCTGGTACGTCGGCGGCTTGGCGTATCTCGCCTACCGCATTTTCAGTACCGGGGTGACTCGCAAAGCGGTGTTCCAGCTCTATCTGATCGACGTCTTCATCAACATCTGGTTGGAGAGTCCCGGCGTGCTCATGGGTGCCTACGAGTACTACGGGCCGCAGCCGCTGAACTTCTGGGGCCTGCCGCTGTGGTGGGTATGCGTCAATCCGCTGATGCCATTGACGGCGGGAGCATTGATCTACCGCCTGCGTGAGCACCTGCCGGGATGGCGACTGGCTTTGGTCATTGCATTCATCCCGATGGCCGACGGTATTGGTAACGGTGCCGCCGCATGGCCGGTGTGGACCGCCCTCAATCTGGACGCGCCGTTGCTGGTCAGCCACCTCGCATGGCTGGTCACGCTCGGACTCGCGTTGACGTTCGTGTGGGTGCTGTCATTCGTCGTTTCCCGGCCCGATGACGAGGTGCTCATCAAATCGAAGATCGGTGTGCTCAAGGCGGCGATCTTCGGTGTCGAAGGTTCCAGCAAGATTCCCGCTCCGGTGTGAGGTTGCCGCTTGTTGAGCGGATGTCCTGGCGGCCTGGATGATGACCGAACGCCTTGCGCTTCAGGCTTGTTCGGAAGCCGCGACCTTGGCCACCACCGTGGCGGCCTCGTCCGGTGTGAGCCCGAGTGCGGCCAGCATGTATTGCGCGAAGGCGCGCTCTGCATGTGGACCGTGGCGGCCGTCCAGGATCTCGCGGATCAACGCGAATGCCGCTCCGATCACCGCGGTCAGGAGGACGTCGATGTTCGGCACCACGAAGCGGCCGCTGTCGATGCCGCGCTCGACGGCCTCCCGGGCGTAGGGATGCAGCGCCCGGCCGAACAGCGCCTCCGAATGGCCGATATTGGCGATCAAGCGGGCGAATTCCGGTTCGGTGTAGGCCACGCCGACGACTCGCAGACTGGCAAGGGCTACCACATCTGCCGGATCGGAGATGAGGTCCTCGGTGGCGACCGTCGCGGCCGCCAGTTCGGTGAGGCTCTCGGTCATGATCGCTTCCAAGAACTCGTCCTTGGACTCGAAGTAGTTGTAGAACGAGCCCAGTGCGACGTCGGCGGTTTCGGTGATCTCCTGGATGCGAAGTCCGGCAACGCCTTTGGCGGCGATAAGGGAGCGGCCGGCATCCAAGAGCTGGCGGCGGGTGCGCTGCCGTTGCCGTTCCGTGCGGGTAGCCGGTTTGTCCTGCGGTGCCACGTTCCGATTCTTCATCATGAATCAATATTCATACTTGATAACCCATTCATTTGCCGTTAGGTTGATCCGAGTCGGCAGTGAACTGAATCACGATTAGGAAATACTGTGACCTCCAACGCAGCGTCCATGGAACTCCACGTACACCCGGGAGAGACGGATCTGTTGATCCCGTTGCCCGGCTTGCAGGATGTATGGGACCCGCACCTCATCCACACGCACTACTTCGGATTCTCTATCCCCGAAGCGGCGATCGGCGGGTTCGTCTACATCAGGTACCAACCCGCGTTCCCGCTGTCCCAGGGTGGGGTCTGTATCTTCCAGGGCAACGACAATGTCGAGTTCACCGACATGGCCTATCTCGACTACGAGATCACCATGCCGTGGCCACGTATCGAGAACAATGCGATCACGACCGACAACGGACTCCGCATCGAGTTCGTCGAGCCGGGTGTGTCGGCTCGGTTGGCCTACGCCGCGCCGGACGGACGACTCCGCATGGACCTCAACGCCGATGCGGTCACTCCATTACTGGCGCGTGGACACGTCATGCCTGGCGAGGAAGAACATCACGACCTGGCTCGAAAGCCAGGGGGCAGCGAACAATTCATGCACGTGAAGGGTAGCCTGACCCTCGACGGTCAGTCGTACGACGTCGACTGTTTCGCCCCCCGAGATCGGTCGTGGCGTCAGGTGCGAGTGGAGCGGCGTGGCGCCGTCGCCAGCCCGCCGGTCGGATGGTCGCCTATGTACTTCGGACCTGACCTGATCTTCAACCAGATCAGTTTCGAGCCACTCGACACCAATCCGCGATGGGCAGGGCTCTACGACGTCGGCGACCGCCCGTCCCACCATTTCGCGTGGGTGCAACGCGACGACGAGACGCGGTCGATCACGTGGGTGAACCGTGACGTTCTCGAGTATCACCCCCGCCTACACATGGCCACCCGGCAGGAGATCACGGCGCGCGACGACCGCGGCGAGGTCTACCGCTTCCGCGGCGAGGCGATCGCGAGTGCATCGATTCCCTCCTGGCCCAATGCCTCGTTCCGCGACAGCGTCTACCGATGGGAAGACGACGAAGGCCGGGTCAGCCACTGCACCTATCAAGAAATCTGGTTCGACACCTACCAGCGGGCGATGGCCGACCGCGCATCTGACCCGCAGGGGTGAAGACATGTCTGACAGTGAGAGAGAGCTGAAGCAATGGCGCTGAAGAACACCATCGACACCGAGGCTGCCTCCGCGCGCATCGCGCAGTGGATGGAGTCGAAAGTCCGTGAAGCCACGTCCATGCGGGTGACCGACTTGGTTGTCCCGGCTTCCGCTGGGATGTCGAACGAGACAATTCTGTTCAACGCCGAATGGGTGGAAGCGGACCGATCGCACAGTCGAGGGATGGTGGCCCGGGTGCAGCCCGAGGGGCCCGGGGTGTTTCCGTCCTACGACTTGAGCAAGGAAGCGCGGGTCCTCGCGGCGCTCGGTGAGCACACCGACGTTCCGGTCCCCGAGATCTTCTCCTACGACGACGCGCCAGCGGTCTTCGGTTCGCCATTTCTGGTGATGGCTCGTGTCGACGGCCGGGTGCCCTCCGACGACCCGCCATTCACCGCCGGCGGATGGGTGCTCGATCTCCCCACGGAGCAACGAAGGCTGATGTGGCAGAACAGTATCGAGGTGATGAGCCGGATTCACTCGACCGATTGGCGGGGTATTGGCCTGGGATTTCTCGACAGCGGTGAGCAGGGTGCCGTGGCCGCGCAGATCGCCCAGTGGCGCGACACCTTCGCCTGGGCAGCCGACGGTGAGGCGAATCCCACGATCGAGCGAGCACTCGACTGGCTGGCCGAGAATGCGCCTGCCGACGAGGGGGTGAAAGTTCTCAATTGGGGAGACGCCCGCGTCGGGAACATCATCTTCGGTGACGATCTCGCCGTGGCAGCCGTCCTGGACTGGGAGATGGTGAGCGTGGCGCCGCGCGAGGTCGATTTGGGGTGGTGGCTGTTCCTGATGCGCCATCACACAGAAGGGATCGGTCTTCCGCTGCCCGACGGTGTTCCCACCCGGGAAGAGACACTTGCGCTGTATGAATCCGTCAGCGGGCACACCCCGTCTCATATCGGCTACTACGAAGTGTTGGCGGCGACCAAATTGTCGATCATCATGGTCCGGGCCGCCCACATGATGATCAGCATGGGGCTGCTTCCAGCGGATTCACCGATGGCACTGAGCAACCCGGCCAGCCAACTGCTGGCCCAGCTTCTCGAATTGCCCGCACCGACCGGACTCACCACAACGTTCATGGGCAACCGATGATGACGGTCGGGGGAGGACTTACGCTTGGCGAAACCGCCCAAGTACGGAATGGGCAGAACCCTTCGGCGTACACCCGGGAACTGGGTGGAGGCGTCTCGTTGTGGGCGCTGCTCGGCATCTTCTGGATCCTGTTCGTCGGGCAGGCCTGGACGCGTTGGATGCTCTCCGGCGACCAGTTCGCGCCGGCACCGATCCTTGGCCCAGACACCTTCTCGGATAGCTCCCTGTGGGTGCTGCGCGTCATCGAACTGGTGAGTCTGGTCATCGCGGCAGCGACCATCTGGACGTTTCTCATCCGACCGCTGTGGCGTCAAAGGCAATTAACTCTGGACGGCATGATCGTCATCGGCTCCTTGCTCGCCGCCGGCATCGATCCGATGATCAACTACTTCCACTACACCTTCGCCTGGAATGCGCACGCGCTGAACCTGGGTTCCTGGCTGGCGTTCTTCCCACTCCATCAGGGACCCACCCGCTATGCGGAAGGACTCGCGTGGTTCGTGCCCCAGTATCTCTACTTGGGGATAGGGCTGGCAGCCATCGAGTGCAAGATCATTCTTGCGCTGCGGCGGCGCTACCCGGGTATAGCCAACATCCGTTCGTTCAGCGTGGCCTTCGTCGCGATCCTGTTGCTGGATATCGTGATTGAACAGCTGTTCGTGCGGACTCAGGTCTATGCCTTTCCACGCACGTGGGAGGCGCTTACCGTATTCGCCGGAACGCAGTATCAGTTTCCCGTCTATGAGAGCGTCTTCGTCGCCGCCTACGCCGCAGGCTTCACTTATCTGCGGATGTCGGCTCACGACAGCCCAGACGGGTTGCCCTGGGTGCATCGCGGAATTCATCGCTGGTCACCACGACTGCGGACACCGGTCAAACTGCTGTCGGTCGTCGGGTTCTGCGCGGCATGGGCAGCCTTGAGCTACTTCATTCCGTGGAGCTGGATGTCGGTCAACGCCGATTCGATCATCTCCATTCCGACCTTCATGATGCCGGGCTGAGTGGTGCCGACGTCGCCGGACCTGCTCCGCGAACGCGAGCTCTCCGATACCAATCCGAAAGAGTGATTCACGATATGCAACCACAATCCACGTCCACCCCGGCCTTGCCTCGCGAAGCGGACTACGTGATCGTCGGTGCCGGGCACAACGGCCTGACAGCCGCGTGCTATCTGGCGAAGGCGGGCCACTCTGTCGCCGTCCTCGAGGCGTCACCGACCGTCGGTGGAATGACGTCGACCAACGCCACGCTGCCGAGTGCACCCGGGCACCTGTTCAACGAAGGGGCCATCCAACTCACCGGAATCTTCCAGCTGTCCGGGGTCGCTGAGGAACTCGAACTGCACAAGTACGGGCTGAGACAGATCTCGGTCGATCCCGCGCATGTGCAGCTGGCGCCGGACGGGAGTTCGCTGGCGATCTGGAAAGACGCCAGTCGCACCGCCGACGAGTTGCGACGGTTCTCTCCGCGAGACGCCCGGGTATGGCTCGATCTGGCCAACGCCCTCGATCCAGCGATGGATCTGGTCGTCGCCTACATGAAGTCGCATCCGTTGCGGCCCTGGAACAAAGAGATGGCGAAGGCGGCAGCGCGCGCGGCGCGAAACCCCAAGCGGCTGTGGTCGCTGCGCCATCTTGCGACCGCGTCGCACACCGAATTCCTGGAAGAGAACTTCGAGTCCGAACTGCCCAAGGGCGCGTTGGCGGCGATGGCCGCCTTCTCTCAGATGCGATTGGACATGACCGCGTGGGCGATGATCTACCTCGGCGTGGTTCAGAAGGTGGCCAACGCCATGCCCGTCGGGGGCACCGGGGCCCTGCCGGCCGCGTTGCACCGTTGTCTGCTCGCACACGGGGGAACGGTGCACACCGACACCCGGGTGCACGAGCTGTTGATGGAGTCGGACCGCGTGGCCGGCGTGCAGCTCGAAAGCGGTCAGGTGGTGAAGGCGCGGAATGCGGTGATCACCACGTGCAATCCCGTGATCACACTGAACCAGCTTCTGCCAGAGGGCGTCTTGGACAACAGACTCTCGGCGCGCGCCAGGGATATCCCGATTCGCAAAACGCACGCAACCTCACTGAAGATCAATGTCGCGATCAACGGGGAGGTCTCCATGCAACGCCACGAGAAGTGGCGCGGCGACGGGCTGGACCTGCGCAAGTATCTGGTGGCGTGGCATACCCTCGAAGAACAGGACGCCGGGTGGAACGCCCTGGTTCGAGGGGAATGGCCTGACCCGGTTCCGGTCAGTTGCGCGATCATTCCGTCGGCTGTGGATCCCACGCAGGCACCTCCGGGCCGCAGTAACCTGTGGCTCTGGTCGGGTGTCATCCCGGTGACACCGACCGAGCCTTGGGAAGACGTACGTGACAAGATCGGCGACTCCGTACTCCGCGATAGCGCAATGTATTACGAGGGCCTCGAGTCTTTGGAGATCGACCGCGCGGTATTGGGTGGGCCGGATATCGAGCAACGCTTCAATGCCCCCGCCGGCAACGTCTATCACGTTGACCCCCTCATCACACGGTTCGGGCCGCTCAAGCCGGCCGCCGGGTTTGGTGCCTACCGCACTCCTGTGAAGGGTCTCTACCTCAGCGGTGCCGGGACACACCCGGTGGGTGGGGTCTGCGCACTGCCCGGAAAGCTTGCCGCGCAAACTGTTCTGCGCGATCAAGCGAGATAGCAGGACGCAACACGACCGAAGTGTGCCGGCTAGTGGTAGCCGCGCAGTCGTGAGTCAAGTCGAGACCGAGATTGGCGGTGGTCGGTGCTGCTTCGGCGCAACGTGCGGTAGTTGCGGTGATTTGCTCGCGACGTTCACCGAACTTCTCGGGCTTGCGAATGGGTGGACGTGCGGGCGCTTCTGGCGGTGGTTTCACGGAGATCATCGCGTCATGAATCATGCTCGAAAGAAGCAGATCCGACTGTCTGGCACGTCCTGACAGCGAGGCCGTCGGTCTCGCTGGTGACGGGCCGAAGCGGATAGATCAGGGCCGTAAGACTGCCGAAGAGATTTGCTCATTGTGTTGACCGGGTGTGGTCTGAGTCATAGCATGGGCGAGTCCAATGGTTCGGCGAGCAAATGTTCCAGGTATCGAATCTGGTTGGGCCGGAGCAGCAACGACGGGACGGTGGTCGCGGTGCCACCACGCGAGACGGTGCTGATCGATCGAGGGGAGAGCAATGTCGAAGAGCGGTATTGAGGCCGGGACGACGCGGCGGGGCGTCGGTCCGTGCGGCGCCCGTGACACTTCGCTGTCGGCATCGAATAAAATTCAAATTCGAAATAAGTGCCGTCCTGGCGGTGCGACTGGGTTCCATGCCGGGAACGGTGTGCGATGAGTGAGTTCGAACGCCAGGCAGATGATCTCGGGGCGCCGGCTATCCAGGCGCCCGACGAGATGCTCGGCGGCAAGGCGGTCGCGACACTGACGCGCCCGACGCCGGCCCTCGGGTTGGAATCGGCCGGGGGGAAATCGCGCGGTGGTCTTGGCGGCACCCTGCCGTCGGCGAAGACCGGCGCCACCACCCTCGCGAAGAAGGTCGGCTCCCTTCCAGCGCGTAGCGCTGCGACGATGGGACGCAGCGTCATTCTCGCGGCATCGGTATTGCGGTACGCGGTGACGGACACGTTGTCGTTGAAACTGTCGTTTGGTGAGTTGATCGTTCAGGCGTGGTCCTTGTTGAAGGTCACGGCACTTCCGGCGATCTTGATGGCGATACCGTTCGGGGGCATGGTCGCGGTACAGGTCTCCGGTCTTGTCAACGAGGTGGGGGCGAACTCGCTCGTGGGTGCCGTCACCGGCGTGGCGGTTCTGCGTCAGGGTGCGCCCGTGACCGCCGGACTGTTGATGGGGGGTGCTGCGGCGGCCGCGATCGCGTCGGATTTCGGGGCGCGGGCGATTCGCGAGGAATTGGATGCGTTGCGCACTTTGGGTATTGATCCCGTGCGCCGCCTGGTGGTGCCCCGGTTCCTGGCCTTGCAGCTGATCACCCCGATCCTCGTGGTGATCGTGATTGCCATGGGCGTCGGTGCGGCATTCGTGATCGCCACGACGGTCAACGGGGTGACACCGGGCAGCTTCTGGTTGTCCTTCGGTTCATTCGCGAAAATGGTCGATCTGTGGTTCACCTTGGCGAAGGGCTTCCTCTTCGCTGCGATCGTGGCGGTGATCTCTGCGCAGCGCGGAATGGAAGCCAAGGGCGGGCCACGTGGGGTGGCCGACGCCGTGAACGCCTCGGTAGTGCTCAACGTCATCCTGATCATCGGCGTGAACCTGGGGATCACCCAGCTGCAAACCATGTTCTTCCCGATGGCGGTGGCGTAGTGGCAGTTTCGGTCCAAGCCGGGCGATCGGCACCATCGCGGCTCTTCAGTACCCGGTGGTTGCCCACACGCCATCTGGCGGAACCGTTACGGATGGCGGGCCAGTGGGCGACGTTCATCGCCCAGACGGTCTGGCTGCTGCCGATCACGGTGCGCAAGTACCGACGCGAGACATTGCAGGTGATGAACAACCTGGCCTGGGGCAAAGGGTCGATCATCGTCGACGGCGGCGTCATCAGCGTGTTGGGGATTCTAGGTGTCACCGTGGGCGCGATCGTGGCGATCGAGGCCTTTGCGACACTGAATCTGATCGGGCTGGGCGCTTTGTCCGGGGTGATCGGCGGTTGGGGCAACGTCCGGGAGATGGCTCCGCTGGTGGCTGGGGTGGCATTCGCGTCACAGGCCGGATGCCGGATGACGGCCGAGATCGGGTCGATGCGCATCGCCGAGGAGATCGATGCCACCGAGGCGATGGGGCTGCGGGCGATTCCGTATGTCGTGGGGACCCGGGTGATCGGTGGATTGATCTGTGTCATACCGGGATTTCTGTTGACCCTTGTCGTGAGTTTCGTGACCTGCGATGTGGTCATCCGGATCTTCTACGGACAGCCCGGCGGCACCTATCACCATTACTTCGTCGAGTTCCTGACCCCGGGTGATATCGCTGCATCGTTGTTGAAGGCCACCGTGTACTGCACTGCCGTCACCCTGATCCATTGCTACTACGGGTTTTTCGCCTCGGGTGGTCCGGTGGGGGTAGGGGAGGCCTCCGGTCGGGCGATCAGGGCAAGCCTGGTCACGATCATGGTCCTCGACCTCGCGACCACCATCATGCTGTGGGGTCTGCGCCCAGAGTTCGTGTTCAAAGGTTAGGTGAAGCTGCGGTGTTGTTTCGAATGTCGGCGGATGCCGAGAGACGCAGGCTGATCGTCATCGGTGGCGCGGTGCTGTCGTGCTTCGCGTTGGTGTGCGTACTCGTGGTGACGAACCCGTTCAGAGGTCGCGCGTCCGACCGCATGTCGGTGGTGATGGAGCTCCCGTATGTCGGGCAAGGGGTGGCCACCGGGTCTCCCCTGATCATGCACGGCGTCACCGTGGGGAAGGTGACATCGGTGTCGAGTCTGCCCAAAGGCACCGTGCGGCTCAACGCCGACCTGGAGTCCGCTCCGACCGCGAAACTCACCGATGCGATGAAGGTGGATTTCCGTCCCGCCAACTACTTCGGCGTCACCGGAATCAACCTGATGCCAGGGGAAGGCGGCACGCGCCTGCATGACGGCGCGCGGATCACGACGGTCCCCACCGGGAACTTCACCCTGCAGGCGTTGCTGTCGCGGATGGGTGAAATCACCGACGGGGTGGTGACCCCACAACTGGTGGACGTCATGAACCGGGCCACCCGCTACACCGATGGGCTCAACCCGCTGATCGAATCGATGGTGACCGCAGCCGAATCGGTGACCAAGGTACAAACCGTCAGCACAGAACAGTTGCTCCGGAATGCCACGGGGATCAGCGTGGCGTTCCCGGGCTTCGTGGATGCGGCCACTGCCGCCGGGTACGGCTTCAACCAAGGCTCGGGGTTTGTCACCTTCAATGTGTCCGGCCGTGACGCGCTCCCCGGACAGGACATGGTCGCAGTTCCCGGACAGCCCCAGACCGAGGAGTACTGGCAGACCCGTTCCAAGGCGACGTTGAATGTCATCGCGAATGGACTGTTCGGTGCGTTGGGCAAGCTGTTGGCGTCACACCCCGCCGACTTGCTTCCCTTGGTCAACGGGGTCCAGAGCCTCACCGATACCGTGCCGGGCCTGATCCCGCCGGTGGGGCTCAACGACACGTTGGTGGAGCTGCGTACCCGATTCGAAAAGCTCTACGCGGGCTCGCCGGAACAGCGCGCCTTGCAGGTGCATATCGTGCTGGATCAGATCCCGGGTGTGCAGGCTCCCGTCAGTGCTCTGGGGGGACCGTGATCAAGCCCAAGGCGGCGCTGTGGCGATTCCTGGTGGCGAGTGCGCTGGCCGCGGTCGTCTTCGTACTGATCGTCAACGTGCTGCGGCAGCCGGTGGAAAGTGCCACGCGCTCCTACACTGCCGAATTCAGCGATGCGTCCGGGTTGCACGTCGATGCCGACGTCCGGGTGCGAGGGGTCAGGGTCGGCAAGGTTGCGGCCTTGCGGTTGGTGCGCAAGGACGGCCAGAGTGTCGCCGAGGTAGATCTCAATCTGGACCAGCGTTACACAGTCGTGCCGGCCACCCGGTTGGCCATCAAATATCAGGCGCTCACCGGACTTCGGTATGTCGATGTGTCGAATCCCGCGGACCAGCCCAACCCCGCGGATGCGGTGCACAGAATTCCGATGAGTATGACGCAGCCGTCGTTTGACATCACGACGTTGTTCAACGGGCTGCAACCGGTCCTGGCCACATTGAGTCCCGATGATCTGGAAACCTTCACCGCGAACGCCGCCTCATTCCTGCAGGGCGACGGTGACGGGCTGGGGCCCATGCTCGACAGCATCCACAAGCTGACCGCGCTCGTCGCCGACCGCCAGCACGTGATTGCCACGCTGATGAGCAATCTCAGCGCGATCGCCGATGGCCTCGGGGGTCACTCCAAAGACCTGGTGCAGGTGCTGGAGTGGCTGAACCGCCCACTGGATGCGGCACTTTCGGTGCTCGACGAGTTCCGCAAATCCGAGTTGTACGGACCCAGCTTCACCTCTGCGGCGTTGCGTCTGCTGGAGAACGCCGGATTCTCGCCGGGTAGGGCCGACATCGACGACGGAATCGACCGTGCGATCACCGCCTTCGACAACTACAGCGATGCGTTCAAGCGGGTGCCGGTGATCTGGGACAACGTCGAACCACCCGCAGAAGACGGGCAACCGCAACCGTGCTCGAAGGGTCGTGCGCAGCTGCCCCAGTCGATGGATGTGTTGCTCAACGGTCAGCGGGTGGTCCTGTGCAATCGATGAAGAGGCTCGGTAACCCGATGCTGTGGGGCGTGACCTCACTGGTGTTGGTGGCTGTCCTGGCGGTGACGGCGGGCGCGGTGTATGTCAGTCCACCCAATCAGCGGTCGGTCGTCTTCTACACCGATGACGCCGCCTCCGTACGGCCCGGCGACGGCGTGCGCATCGCCGGCATCACCGTCGGCAAGGTGGAGGACATGGCGATCGAGCCGAATCGTGTCCGAATCCACGCGAGCGTGGAAAAGGACGCGTTCGTCGGCGACCAATCTCAGGTTCAAGTCCGGATGCTGACCGTCGTTGGTGGCTACTACGTGAATCTGGTGTCTCTCGGTGATAAGCCGCTGGGAGACAATCCCATTCCGGTGGAGAGGGTCACGATGCCGTACAACCTGATGAAGACGTTGGCGGACTCGACGAAGATCACTGAACGCATCGATCCGAAGCCGATCCGCCAATCTCTCGACGAGATCCAGGCCGGGCTCAACGGAACCAACGTCGACACCCTCACCGCAGTGATCAGCGCCGGCGACGCGCTGACCCAGACCATCGACCGACAGCGAGGACAGGTGTCCGAGATCCTGGATCTCTCCGATGAATACATCGAGTCGCTGGCCAACTACCGTGACAAGCTCAAAGAGCTCGTCTCCAAGGTGTCAATCCTGGAGCAGACACTGGTCCTGTACGGCAAGGGATTTGCCAGTTCGTTGAAGGGCCTGGGGGAGGTGTCCGACGCGTTCCTGGTCCCGCTCGGGAAGTTCTGGGTGAACCACCGCGAGGAATTCATCCAGAAGGTCCGCGAGTGGCAGAACCGGGTACGCCGCTGGGTGGACAACAACAGCAGGATCGTGCCCAGATTGCGTCGGGTTCGCGACAAGATCGAACGTGTCCTGGACGCCCAGAACGCCCGCCCGGAACTCTTGGCCACCGACCTGTGTATCCCGATGCCAGGGAGTCCCTGCTGATGATCGCCAACCTCAAGCGTGGCGTGCTCCGCGTCGGTGCGGTGACAGCGGTGACTGCGGCGGTCGCGTGTGCCAGCTCGTCCTGTGCGTCCGAAACACGGGACGAATCGTCCCGGTATTGCGCATTCATGCCCGACACCATCGGGTTGTACGTGGGTAACCCGGTCACCCAGATGGGTTATCCCATAGGAAAAGTCACCGCCATCAGCCCCGGCGCCACGCAGGTGCGGGTCGACTTCTCGATGACCGAGCAACGCACGTTGCCCGGCGACGTGAAAGCCATCATCCGCTCGCCCTCCATCCTTGCCGACCGGTCCCTGGAACTGGTGGGCAACTATGCGGGCGGCGCGCAACTGAGCCGTGGGGACTGCATCTCACTAAATCGCTCGGTGTCCCCGAAATCGCTGTCGGAGGTGATCGGATCCGCGGACACATTCGTCAACGCGATCAATGCCGCCGGGTCGACCAACGTCGCCGACACCGTACGCGGGCTGGATCGGCTCGCACACGACAACGGAGCAGGGTTCGGGCAACTGCTCACCGTCTCCTCTGCCTTGCTGGACAGTCCCGATCAGGAGATCAGCAATATCGGCTCGATCATCCAGAACGTCGGGTCACTGACCACAGCGCTGAAGGAGATCAGGGGGCCGATGAAGGAGATCCTGCAGGATATGCCAGCCACGACGCCGGATCTGGTGACAGCCATCGAAGGGGCGGCGCGAATCGCCGGCCCAGAGGGATACGGAACGCTCGGTCCGCTCACCGAGATGGTCGGCGTGCTGCAGACCAGATTGGGCGACGAAACTCAGCTCACGTTGGATACGGTGAGTGACGCCGTGCGTAAGGTGGCGCCGCACGCCAACCAGTTGGCGGCTCTGTTCAACGGTGTGCCCTGGTGGATCAACACCGCAGCGAATCATTTCAACGCCAAGCAATTCGGCACTTTCAACATCGCCTATCGCCCGCCGCTGTTCCGGGTTCCCACTCATGACGGACTGGCGTTGTGTGGCCTGATGAACGCATCGATGCCGGGTAGCTGCGCCGACGTCAACGGACAACCGTATGCAGTCGACGTCGCGTTGCTGCAGTACGTACTTGCCCAAGCGAGTCATCAGTGATCCGCGCGATGGCAGCGGCGACCGTCGGTATCGCCACCACCTTGGTGCTGTCGTCGTGTGCTTCGATAACCGTTGATGCACTACCGCAGCCGGGTGGTACCCACGGCGCCGGCTACGACGTCGTCATCGAATTCGCCAATGTGCTGAATCTGCCGGACAGGGCGAAAGTGGTGCAGGACGGCACCACGGTCGGTGTGGTCACGAACGTCGCCTTGAAGGGCGATCACGTCGACGTCGCGACGCAGATCGACGAGGGCGTGCTGGTGCCGTCCAACATCCGGGCCACGCTGCAGCAGTCGACGGTGCTCGGCGACACCTACGTAGCCCTCGAACGGCCCGAAGCCGATGACACGGCGAGAGCTGTGCCGAGTGGGGGGCGAATTCCACTGGCACAGAGCACATCACCGCCGCAGCTTGAGGACACGTTGGCCAATCTGGCGAACTTCGTGGGCAGCGGAGCAATCCAGCGGGCGCAGAACACCATCATCGGTCTGAACCACGTCACACCGGCCAAGCAGCAGGATCTGCGCGCCATGGTCAGTCGTGTCACCACGGATCTGAGGGACCTGGCCAACAATATCGACACCGTAGACACCTGGCTGGACGGGGTTTCGGGCACCGTAGATGTGATGCACCGCGCACTTCCCACCTACCAGTACTGGTTTTCACCGGCCGGTATGACCGGTTTCGATCGGGCGACGGTCGCGGCAAGTTATATCGACACCGTCGTTCCTTCTGTCGGCAGTATCTATAGCGGTGGATTCTGGCTTGTGCCACTTCTGGATTCGCTGGGCAAGGCCGTGGGCGCCGTGCAGCAGAGCAAATGGGACTTCGAACGTGAGGCACCTGCCTGGCGCAAGCTGTTCATCGAGGACTTCTTCCCGGTGGACAAGAACCCGGCGATCAACATCACCTCCATCACCGGACCGGATGGGCGGGAAATGATCGGCAATGTCCAAGATGTGCTTCGGATCCTGGGGGCGACACCATGAGAACCGTCAAGAACATTGCGTCGTTCGGCGCGTTCGCGGTGATCATCGCGGTAGCTTCGGCGTATATCGGATCGTTGGGCATATGGCTGGGGCCGCCCGAGAATCGAATCAATCTGTCGATGGCGGTCCCCGAGGTGAAGGGCCTGGTGGTCGGCTCCAGTGTGTTGTTGCGGGGTGCGACCGTGGGGAAGATCACCGGCATATCGTCCTCGGTCGACACCGTCACCATCGACTTCTACGTCGATGGTGATCAGCGCATCCCCGTTGACAGTGATGTGCGGTTGGACAACCTGTCTGCGCTCGGAGAGGCTTATGTCGGGTTCTTGCCGCGCACTGACACCGGACCGGTGCTGACCGACGGCCAGCACATCGCGACGGACGCGATCACGGTGCCGCCGTCGATCTCCCAGTTGGCCACCAGCGTGGTGCGTGTGCTCAACCAGATGGATCCGGATCAGCTCAAACGGATCCTCAACGAGGCCGATGCGGGGCTGCCCGATCCGGGCAAAGTGCTGCCGAACCTGTCCCGGGCCAGCTTGCTGACCCGAAACATGGTGGCGGGCATGCACGGGCAAGGACAGCAAGTACTCGACAACTTTCAGACCCTGCTGCAGAACGCGGATTGGGTCGGTCCCACACTCGCCGAGTCCGCCCCGTCGCTACGGGCCACGGGACCTCCGGTGTCGCACATTTTTCAAGGCATGATGAACACCGTTGCATGGAACAATCCCAACAACATCAACCTTTTCCAAGACTTCTTGGCTCGTGTTCAGAGCTTTCTGGACAACAGGGCTCCCGACCTCCAAGTCATCGGCAATGCACTGCTGCCGCAGTTCCAGGGTATCGGCGGGGCGCTCATGAATTTCGACACGGCCCAGATCCTCTCGAATGCGTTGTCGGGCATACCGGAAGAGGGGGCGATCACACTTCATGTCACGATCCCCGATCCCTAGATCGAGGTCTTGTTCCGAAAATCTGAAGGAGGAAGTTCCATGTCCGTGCTCGACACTGAAATAGACAGCTCAGCAACAGATTCCGATGACGATGTGAATGTCGACAGCCGGTCGAAGGCGACAGCTGAGTCGGCGGAGCGTGCCACGGTAGATCGGCAGGTATCGCTGTCGCTGCGCACCGTGGCCGTAACGGCGACGATCCTGATACTGGCTGCCGCGGTCGGTGCGCTGGGTTGGCTGTATATCGGTGCGCAGGGAACGCTCGATGCACAGGCACGTGCGTCGAGCAACCGGGACAAAGCCGAGAATGTCGCCGCCGACTACGCGGTGAACGCCGCCGGCATGGACTATCAGGACTTCAACGCATGGAAAGTCAAGCTGGTCAACGGCACCTCCCCTGAGCTCAAGGACAAGCTCACCAAGGCTGCCGACTCGATGGAACAGGTGCTCGCTCCGCTGCAGTGGAAGTCGACCGCCAAGCCGCTGGCCACCAAGGTGCGCTCCGAAGTCGGTGGTATCTACACCGTGGACTCCTTCGTCAGTGTGCTGACCAAGACCATGCAGGCCCCAACCGGATTGCAGTCCACAGCCACTTACAGCATCACGATCGACAGCAACAACAATTGGCAGATCACCGATGGCGGTGGTATCGATGCCGCCCTCGGGAAATAGGTCAGGACTCCCATGTCCGGTAGATCCGCGAAGTCGCCTGTATGGAAACGGATTCCGGTCGCGGCGAGCGTACTGGCCGTATACACGGCTGCGCTGATCGCGGCCGGCGTGGCGCAGGGGGATCCGGTGAGCGACTACGACCCGGTGGCCCACTACGACCAACCGCAACGGCTGCCGGTCATCGCGCCGTCTCCGAGCACCTGGGAGCCGCAGTTTCCGTTCCCGTTCGACCAGACCCGGCGGTACGTCACGGCGGCCGATATCGACGCCGAGCGAGAGATGTGTCAGTGGTATGACGCCCAGTTCGAGCTCATCAAACATCAGATCGAGGGGCTCAACGACAACGTGATCCGTCACAACGGTGATTTCAACGCTGTCGAGGTCGCTCGGCAGACGGATATAGTGACCGCGAATCTCGACCAGTCCTTGGACTTCCTGACCCCGCGGGTACAGGCTTTGACCAGAAGTTTCGACCATTCGGCCGACATGTTCTTTCCGCTCTACCAGGGCGATGCGTTCTACGGACTGTGGCAACAGATGTCGAATGTGAACAACGGCCTCAAAGCCAGACAGCCGACGTGGTTCACCGGTCCGTCGTACCACCAGATGCAGTTCTGGGGCAGCAAGATTCACCGCTCACATGTGTGTAGCTGAGCCGCGATGAGGAGACAGAGATGGTGACCATGCGGTGGTCTGCTGTGATGGCGGCAGCGCTCTCGGCATTCGTCGTCGGAGCTCCGGTTACCGCCCGTGCGGCGACCGACCCTGCCCCTGAACTGGTCCAGGCGGTGCTGGCGGAGCGGGACGGCGCAGCGTGCGGGCCGCTGAACCACAACCCGACGGTCGAGCACGCGGCCGATATCGTCAACCGTTCCACCTTCACCTATCTCGATCACTCTGCCCAGAATGTGCCGGCCGACGGACCGCATCCGACCGCGATCCTCAAGGACCTGGGCATCGACACCGGGAAGGCGATATCTCTTCAAGGCGCGGCGCACGATGAGGCCGATGCGATCAAAGTGCTGCTCCTGGAGGGGCGTGACGTGATCCCGGACTGCTCCTACACCGATTTCGGTGTCAGCCACCAGTACGAGCCGGGTTCGGGTTACCACCTGGTCGTCGCGGTGCTGGTGGGGACGTCATGAGCCGCGCGACGCGGCGACCCTGCGGCGCGGTGACCTGTGCGGTGGTGATCATCGCCGCTCTCACTCATCCGGGGTCGGCTGCCGCCGACGAAGTTGTCACCTACGAGGTCGTCTCCGACACCGTTGCCGAGGCGAACGTCGAGTACCAGGATGCGACGGGACGCCGGACGGTCGAAGGTGCCACGCTGCCCTGGCGGATTGACGCGCCGGCACGCTCGGTGCTGGACCCGCCTCCGATGGGGAGTCAAGTGCGGGCCGACTGGCGTCCCAGTGCAGCTCCCACCCGGTGGGTCAGTGTGCGCATCCTCTATCAAGGAAAGGTCATCTGCCAGAACACCTTGGACGTCGGTGACGCCGCGTGCTATGGCGCGACACCTCGAATTACATAGTGGGAAAACATGATTCGTCTCATTCGCGAGACATTCCGGATGCGGCGAGAAGAGGTTATGTGAGGGTGTGAACGAGTGGTCCGACTACGTGGGGTCATCCCGGCAATGGGCGCACTGATCATGGCAATCGTCAGCGCGGCACCGGCGGGAGCGGATCCGGGGCCTGCGCCGGGTGCGCCGGACCCGTTCCCGGATATCCGCTACTACGACGACCTCGATGCGAGCAGCTTCGCCCAGCCCGGTGGCGTGTGGTTCAACGCTCCGGGCGGGCAGAACTGCGGTATCTGGGGTTTGGGCAGCTTCGGCTGCGCGGGAGACATTCCCGGGGCGCCGGCCGGCGTCAACCACATCGGTTGGATAGACGGTGATCGGGCGGTCCACTACGACTGGTCGATGGCGGTGCGGTTCCCCGATACACAAGCGCAACGTGTCCTCGATCCGCGCGGCAAGATCACACACGAGGGCACCACCTGTGCCGCAACACCGGACGGCCGCACCTACTGCGAGCGTGGCCCGATGCGATTCGTCCTCGAACCCACCAAGACATGGCTGTCTGCGCCCTGGACGGACCTCAGCTGGCGGGAACTGGGGCCCGCCTCATGCGCCCCACCGGGCGGCGGTCCCTGCTACGGGTGAATCGTGCCCTCGAGCACCCCCGCTGCTGTTACGTCAGCGGTAGCTCGGCGAAGATCGGTGCGGTCGGCGCGGTCGAGCCCTTGCCCGGCTCCACGGTGAACGCCAGGGCGGTCGCATCCCCGAGATCGGGCAGTACGGCGGTGGTGGACGGCGCCACGGCTGCCTGATCCATGGTGCCCGCCGACTGCGGACCGGTATCGCGCAGCAGCCACATCTGGTAGACCGTGCCGGTGGCCGGCGGGGCGACGTTGTTCATGACCAGCACGCCGGCGTTGCGTTCCCGGGAGAACACCACGGTGGCGGTACCGCCGGTGGGGATCGGGCCGGACACGGTGCGCACATCGGGTGCGGCGAACACCTGCTGCGCGGTCGAGGGAGTCGGTGCAGGTGTCGTGGGCCGCAGTACGGTCCCCACCCCGACACCGGCGGCGGCCACGACGACGGCCGCCGCCGCGGCCAGCACGGCCGTACGCCACCGGTTGGGCCGAAGTTGATGTACCTGACCTACCTGACCTGATGACTCGACGGCGGCCAGGATCCGGTCCCGCAGGTAGGCCGGCGGTTCCAGTGCGGTCGCGGCCGAAACCCGCGCCATCGACTCGCGCACCGCGGTGACCTCAGCGGTGAAATCCCGGGCGACCGCGGGCGGTGCGTCGGCCAGATGCCGTTCGACTTCGCCGTCATCGACGGCGTGCAACGCGTACGGCGTCGCCAGCGTCATCACCTCATGCTCGACGGGCCCGGTCATGCGGCACCCAGACAGTTACGCAGCGCGCGCAGGCCGTCACGCATGCGCGATTTGACGGTGGCGAGATTCGCCGAAAGACGTTCCGAGACTTGCCGGTAGGTGAGTCCACCGTAATAGGCCAGGTCGATGCACTCGCGCTGGACATCGGTCAACGAACCGAGGCACTCGACGACGCGGCGATGCTCGTCGAGGGTGATCACCGAATCCGCGACGTGGTCGGTGGGGGTGTCCACGCTGGCCGCACCATAGCGGGACTCGCGCTGGCTCGCCGACTGCTCGGAACGCACCCGGTCGACCGCGCGACGGTGCGCCAGCGTCATCAGCCAGGCCAGCGGTGACCCCGCTGCCGGGTCGTAGCCCCCGGCGTTGTGCCACACCTGCAGGTAGATCTCCTGGGTGGTTTCCTCGCTGTAGCCGGGATCGCGCAGCACCCTGGTGACCAGCCCATACACCCTGGACCTGGTGTGGTCGTAGAACTCGGCGAAGGCTTCGGCGTCACGGTGCGCGACCCGGCGCAACAGGACGTCGAGGTCGGTGGTCACGAGCCGTAGCCTAGCGGCCGGCAGGACCTGTGTGGTCATGTCGGCCGCAAACCCGAACTGGATGTGGGTGCGAATGTCCACTGCAGCACGTCGAGGTAGCCCGAGCGGAAGCCGGCCTCGGAGTACGCCAGGTACAGCTCCCACATCCGCACGAACACCTCGTCGAACCCCAACGCGTGCACTGCCTCGCCGTGGTGCAGGAACCGTTCCCGCCACAGCCGGAGCGTCTCGGCGTAGTGCGACCCCATCCACGACACGTCCACGGTCCGCAACCGGGTGTGTCGCGCGGTGATATCGGCTATCGCGTCCTCCGAGGGCAGCAGGCCGCCGGGGAAGATGTATTTCTGGATCCAGGTGTAGGTGTCGCGGCTGGCCAGCATGCGGTCATGCGGCATGGTGATCGCCTGGATGGTGACGCGGCCGTGCGGACGCACCAGCCGCTCCAGCGTCTGGAAATAGGTCGGCCAGAACTGATAGCCGACGGCTTCGATCATCTCCACCGAGACCACCGCGTCGTACTGTCCCTGCACCGAGCGGTAGTCCAGCAGTTCGATACTCACCCGGTCGGAGAACCCCGCCGCAGCCACCCGCTGTTGTGCGAGGCGCTGCTGTTCTACCGATAGCGTGATCGAACGGACGTAGGCGCCGCGGCGGGCGGCCCGGATGCACAGCTCGCCCCAGCCGGTACCGATCTCGAGCACCTCGCTGCCCACGTGGACGCCCGACGCGTCGAGCAGTCGGTCGATCTTGTTGTGTTGCGCGGCGGGCAGTTCGGCCCAGGTGGCCGGCAGGTGATCGAACAGTGCGCTGGAGTAGGTCATCGTCTCGTCGAGGAACTCGGCGAACAGTTCGTTGGACAGGTCGTAGTGCGCGGACACGTTCTCCCGCGCCTGGGTGGGGTGGTTGCGTTGCGAGCGTGGCGCACGAACCACCGCGAACCGCCGAAACCGTTGCAGGGCAGGAGGTATGAGCTCTGCCAGGGATCGGCCGAACTCGGTGAGCACTCCTGCGAGGTCAGCGGAATCCCAGTCTCCGGCCATGTAGGCTTCGCCGAAGCCGATCAATCCGTACCGGCCGATCCGGCGGGCCAGGGCCTCCGGCCGCCGAATCACCATGGTGGGCAGGGTCGGATCAGCGGCGCCCACCACCGAACCGTCGGGGTAGACCAGCCGAACCGGTAGCCGGGTGACCGCTCGTCGCAGCAGCCGGTCCGCGATCGCCGCCGAGACGGTGTTGAGTGGACCGGACGGCACGGACGCCACGTCCGGCCAGCGAACCGAATCAACGGCGTGGTCGGCTTCGAAACCTTCGACATCAATGCTCACGGGCGGGTATTCCTTCGCGGGTGACGGGGTGGGGTCGGGGAGTCAGCGGAACGCGGCGTAGCCACAGGTAGATGCCATGCATGCGGATGGCCAGCGCCCCGGCCAGCGGTGCCAGCGGCGCGGCGAACTGCAGACGCACCACCTCGGCGACGGTCACCCGTCGTCGCGTGCCGTGCAAGGTGGCCACGAATGTCGGATGGCCCTCGCGGTGCAAGGAGATCGCCACGTCCAGTAGCGGTCCCGGCATGGGCGCCCGCACTCGGTAGTGGCCATCCATCCCGTTGAACGGGGATACGTACATCTGCTTGTCGATTGGTTCCGAGGTGTCCGGATCCAACAGGTAGGCGTGCCGCTCGCCGTAGGTGTTGTGCACTTCGGCGATGACGCAGCGCAGGGTGCCGTGCCGATCGTGGCACCAGAACAGGCTCAGCGGATTGAACACATAGCCCAGTACCCTGGCCTGTAACAGCGCGGTGATCGTGCCGCCCTGCAGATCGATGCCCTGCTCACCCAGAAAGGCATTGACCCGTTGTCGCAGTGAATCTTTCGGCCCGCCCTGCAGGTGGTCGCGCGCGTCGAACCGGGCGAACGGCGCCAGCCAGCGCGGCAGCCGCGGCGGCTGATCGATATCGATGAACCAGCTGTAGCCGCGGTGTTCGAAGAAGTGGTGCACGGGCGCCCGGCGCACATGGGTGACCCTGGTGCGGTACAGCGCGGGTGTCAGCATGTGAGTGCCTTCGCGGTGGCTCCGGTCGGCCAGCGGGCACCGAGTCGCTGCGCGGCCCGTAGCCCTGCGGCTGCGCCGTCCTCGTGGAATCCCCAGCCGTGGTAGGCCCCGGCGAACACCACGCGGTCGTCATCGAGGGTCGGTAGAAGGGACTGGGCGGCAACGGATTCCGTGGTGTAGGCCGGATGGCTGTACATCATCTCGGCCAGCACGCAAGATGGGTCGACACGGTCGTTTCCGCCGAGGGTGACCAGGTAGCGCTTTTCGCCGCCCAGGCGCATCAGCCGGGTGATGTCGTAGGTCACCGTGACGGCGTCGTTGTCCGGCCCGGTCAGATAATTCCAGGACGCGCGGGCCCGCGGGTGCTTGGGCAGGATGGACGTATCGGTGTGCAGCTGTGCCTGATTCAGGCTGTACGGGATGGCACCCAGCACGGCTCGCTCTGCGGCGGTGGGTGCGGCCAGCATCAGCAGGGCCTGGTCGGGATGGGTGGCGATGACGACGGCGTCGAACAGACGGGCCGGACCGTCTGCCGCGGTGAGGAGCACCCCGTCGTCCCTGCGGAGCACCGACACGATCGGCGCATTGGTCAGTGGCTCGTAGATGCGCGCCACGATCGCCTCGACGTAGGTGGCCGAACCGCCGGTGACGGTCCGCCACACCGGGGAACCGAACACCGACAGCATGCCGTGGTGCTGCAGGAAGACGAACAGGTAGCGGGCCGGGTATCGCAGTGCGTCGCCTGGCGGGCAGGACCAGACCGCTGCAATGAGTGGCTTCATGAAGTGCTCGGTGAAGTAACGGGAAAAGCGGTGCCGCTCGAGGAATGCGCCGACGGTCTCGCCGGTGTCGTCGGCGTCCAGCAGCGCGGTGGCCGATCGGTGAAATCGCCTGACTTCTGTCAACATCCGCAGGTATGGCGGCCGGGTCAGGTTGGACCACGACGGGAACAGTCCGCCGAGACCGCGCGCCCCGGCGTACTCCAGCCCGCTGGTGTCATCGCGCACTGACATCGACATATCGGTGTCCTGGACCGCGATGCCGAGCTCGCCGAACAGCCGGCACAGCGTCGGGTAGGTGCGGTCGTTGTGCACCAGGAAGGCGGTGTCGACTGCGACGGTGCCGCCCACACCGTCGTCGACGTACTGCGTGTGGGCGTGCCCGCCGAAGCGGGCATCGGCCTCGAACAGTGTGACGTTGTCCCGGTCGGACAGTACGTAGGCGGCGGTGAGTCCGGCCACGCCGCTGCCGATCACCGCGATGGACCGACCACCTGGATGTATGTGTGTCACACCCGGTATTCGGACCCGGACTCTGCGTGGATGGGACGTTGCTCGGCGGATTGCGGATATCGCCTGCGGACCAGGCCCGGGGGCGTGGCGGCGCCAGATGTGTCGTGATGTTAATGATCACATCGTGGTTCGAACGGTAGGGTCGCTGCCCCGGTGGTTTGACCCAAAAAATTCGGGCTCACCTGGGTAATTGGTGCGGCAGTGCAGCATCCCATTGACATCGAGTGAACTGGCTCACATACTTTCCGTGGAGTGTTAACGTTCACATTTGGAGAGAACGCGGGAATGGCTGGGTCTCGGAACCCCCGCCCGCGTGTCGGCAGGAGGAAAGATGCGGTTGCTGAGATGGTGTGTCGCCCTGTTGGTGATGGCCACCGTGGTGTTGGTCGGCTGCGGCCGGTCCACCGAGGCCGCCAAGGGTGGCAGCCCCGAGAAAGGCACGATCGGTATCGCGATGCCGACCAAGTCCTCGGAGCGATGGGTCGGCGACGGCCAGAACATGGTGGACCAGTTCCAGGCGTTGGGATACAAGACCGACCTGCAGTACGGCGATGATGTCGTGCAGAATCAGGTCTCGCAGATCGAGAACATGATCACCAAGGGCGTCCAGCTCCTGGTGATCGCACCGATCGACGGATCCTCGCTGACCAATACGCTGCAGCGCGCCGCCGATGCCAAGATCCCGGTCATCAGCTACGACCGGTTGATCAAGGGCACCCCGAACGTGAACTACTACGCCACCTTCGACAACTTCAAAGTCGGAGTGCTCCAGGCCAATTACATCGTCGACAAGCTCAAACTCGCCAGTGGCGCCGGACCGTTCAACATCGAACTGTTCGCCGGATCGCCCGACGACAACAACGCCACCTTCTTCTACGACGGTGCGATGAGTGTGCTTAAGCCCTACATCGACAGCGGGAAGCTGGTGGTGCGCAGCGGGCAGACCACCTTCGACCAGGTCGCTACGCTGCGCTGGGACGGCGGACTGGCTCAGTCCCGGACCGACAACCTGCTCAGCCAGGCCTACACCACGGCCCGCCTGGACGCCGTGCTCTCACCGTATGACGGCATCTCCCGCGGTGTGCTCTCGGCGCTCAAGAGCGCCGGCTACGGCAATGCGGCCAAACCGCTGCCCATCGTCACCGGCCAAGACGCCGAACTCGCCTCGGTGCAGTCGATCGTCTCCGGTGAGCAGACCCAGACCGTCTTCAAGGACACCCGCGAACTCGCCAAGGCGGCAGTCCAGGAGTCCGACGCCGTGCTGACCGGTGGTACCCCGATGGTCAACGACACCAAGACCTACAACAACGGGGACAAGGTCGTGCCGTCCTATCTGCTGGACCCGGTGAGCGTCGACAAGTCCAATTACCAGAAGGTCCTGATCGATTCGGGCTACTACACGCCGGACCAGGTGAAGTGACCGCGACACCGCTATTGGAGATGCGGGGAATCACCAAGGAGTTTCCCGGTGTCAAAGCGCTGTCCGGAGTGGACCTCACGGTGCAGACCGGTGCCATCCACGCCATCTGTGGTGAGAACGGGGCCGGCAAGTCGACCCTGATGAAGATCCTCAGCGGCGTGTACCCGCACGGCAGCTACGAAGGGGAGATCCGATTCGGCGGGGAGCTGTGCGCATTTCGGGATATCCGTTCCAGCGAGCGGTGCGGTATCGCGATCATCCACCAAGAGCTCGCCCTGGTGCCCTACCTCTCGATCGCCGAGAACATGTTCCTCGGCAACGAGATCTCACGTCGCGGGGTGATCTCCTGGGACCGGACGCTGCAGAAGGCGCAGGCGCTGCTGGATCGAGTGGGTCTGCGCGAAAGCCCGCAGACCCGGGTCTCCGATATCGGCGTCGGTAAACAGCAACTCGTCGAGATCGCCAAGGCGCTGTCCAAGGATGTCCGCTTGCTCATCCTCGACGAACCGACCGCGGCGCTCAACGATTCGGACAGCAGACACCTGCTCGAGCTGATCGTCGGCCTGCGCGAGCACGGCATCACCTCGATCATCATCTCGCACAAGCTCAATGAGGTGCTGCAGGTCGCCGACACCGTCACCACCTTGCGGGATGGTCGCACCATTGACACCGTGCCAGTCGACGAGAACCTCACCGAGGACGCCATCGTGCGGGCGATGGTCGGCCGTGATCTGTCCGACCGGTTCCCGTCCCGGCAGGGCTGCGAGATCGGCGATGTGGTGTTCTCGGTGGCCAACTGGACCGTGCTGCACCCCATCGACCAACACCGCAAGGTTGTCGACGATGTCACGCTGAACGTCCGCGCCGGGGAGATCGTCGGGATCGCCGGGCTGATGGGCGCCGGCCGTACCGAGCTCGCGATGAGCGTGTTCGGGCGATCGTACGGGCGCTACGAGAACGGCAAGGTGTTCAAGGCCGGCCGCGAGATCGACACCAGTACGGTGCCGCGCGCCATCGGCAACGGAATCGCTTATGCCACCGAGGATCGCAAGAGCCTGGGGCTCAACCTGATGGACAGCATCGCCACCAGTATCAGCCTGGCTTCCCTGGACAAGGTCAGCCACCACTCGGTCATCGACCATCACGAGGAGACCCGGATCGGGGAACAGTTCCGGTCCTCGATGCGAATCAAGACCGCGTCGGTGCAGACCGCCACCGGGAAACTGTCCGGTGGCAACCAGCAGAAGGTGGTGCTCAGCAAGTGGCTGTTCACCGACCCCGATGTGCTGATCCTGGACGAACCGACCCGCGGTATCGACGTCGGCGCCAAGCACGAGATCTATGTCCTCATCAACGAACTCGCCGCCCGTGGCAAGGCCGTCCTCGTCATCTCTTCCGAACTGCCTGAGCTGCTCGGGCTTTGCGATCGCATCTACACCCTCAGTCAGGGCCGGTTGACCGGAGAGGTGCCGCGCGCCGACGCGACACAAGAGACCCTGATGCACCACATGATGAAAGGATCCGCGTGACCATCACCGCGAAACAGCCGGCGCCCGATATCAACAAGGGCGGAACGCCGCCGACCGGACGCGGCGGCAACGCGGTGACGCGGTTCCTGATGTCGCACGTGCGTCAGTCCGGAATGGTGGTCGCGCTGATCGCGATCTTGCTGCTGTTCCAGGTGTGGACCGGCGGTATCGTCCTCAAACCGCTCAACGTCACCAACATCATCCAGCAGAACGGCTACATCCTGGTCCTGGCGATCGGGATGGTCATCGTGATCATCAACGGTCACATCGACCTGTCGGTGGGCTCGGTGGCGGCCTTCACCGGGGCGATGGCCGGCGTCCTGATGGTGCGCAACGATATGCCGTGGCTGCTGGCCGTGCTGCTGTGCATCGGGATGGGCGCGCTCATCGGCGCATGGCAGGGCTTCTGGATCGCCTACGTGGGTATTCCGTCGTTCATCGTGACACTCGGCGGCATGCTGGTGTTCCGCGGCGCCACCCAGTACGTGCTCGAAGGACAATCGATCGCGCCGATGCCCCGCGGGCTGGAGCAGGTCAGCAGTGGCTTCCTGCCCGAACTCGGCAATGCCGCGCTCTACCACTGGCCGACGGTGATCCTCGGCGGCATTGCCGTGGTCGCCACCGTGATCATGCAGATCCGGCGCAGACGCGCACAACTGCAGTATGGCCAGGAGGTCTCCAGCCGAACCCTGTTCATCGCCAAGTGCGCAGGGATCGTGGTGGCGCTGGGTGCGGTGACCCTCTTGCTGGCCAGCTACCGCGGTGTGCCGATCGTCGGCATCATCCTGGTCGTACTCACCCTGGTCTACGCATTCCTGATGCGTAACACCGTGTTCGGGCGCCAGGTGTATGCCGTCGGCGGCAACGCCGCGGCCGCCAGCCTGTCCGGTGTCCGCAACAAACGGGTCACCCTGCTGGTGTTCGTGAACATGGGGATGCTGGCCGCGGTCGCCGGGCTGCTGTTCGCCGCGCGGCTGAATTCGGCCACCCCGCAGGCCGGGATCAACTTCGAGCTGGAGGCGATCGCCGCGGCCTTCATCGGCGGAGCATCGTCCAGCGGAGGCGTGGGCACCGTGTTCGGCGCCATCATCGGTGGTCTGGTGCTCGGTGTGCTGAACAACGGGATGTCGATCGTCGGCATCGGCAGCGACGTGCAACAGGTCATCAAAGGTCTCGTGTTGCTGGCGGCCGTCGGCTTCGATATCTACAACAAGCGCAGGGGCGGTCGCTGACCCGTGCCCACACCGCCTACCGTCACACCCACGACCATCCGCAAGACCGTCACCACACTGGCAGACGGCCGCCGGCTCATCTACTTCGACGAACTCGACAGCGGAGGGCGGATGCGGCGGACCGGAGGGCTCACCGACACCAGGCCGCTGGAGCCCGCGGTGTCGGAATCGCAGCTGCGCTACGACGTGCTCACCGGCGAATGGGTGACCATCGCCGCGCACCGGATGGACCGGACATTCCTGCCGGGCCCGGACGATTCGCCACTGGCACCGACCAGGCCGGGCCGGCCGGCCACCGAGATACCCGCCGCCGACTACGACGTCGTCGTCTTCGAAAACCGTTTCCCCGCATTGTCCTCCCGTGCCGCGGCGACCGACACCCATGTCGACGGTGAGCCGCTGTGGCCGCAGGTACCGGGTACGGGCAGCTGCGAGGTGGTGTGCTTCACCAGCGATCCCGATGCCAGCTTCGCCACCCTGGGGCATCGGCGGGCACGCACCGTCGTCGAGGCGTGGGCGGATCGCACCGCCGAACTGTCGACGGTACCCGGTGTGCAACAGGTGTTCTGCTTCGAGAATCGCGGTCGCGAGATCGGGGTGACGCTCACCCATCCGCACGGCCAGATCTACGCCTATCCGTTCCTGCCGCAGCGGACCAAGGCAATGGTTCGGCAGGCCCGCTGCCACGCCGCCACCACCGGTCGCAACCTGTACGACGATATCCTTGGCGCCGAACGCGATTCGGGACGCCGGCTGCTTGTGGCCGCCGAGCACTGGACCGCGTTCGTCCCCGCCGCCGCACGCTGGCCGCTGGAGATCCACCTTGTGCCGCATCGTGATGTGCCGGATTTCCCCGCGCTGACCGATGCCGAACGGGACGAGTTGGCCACGATATATCTGCAGTTGCTAGGCAGGGTCGACCGCTTCTTCGACGGGGTGGACCAGACTCCGTACATCGCGGCATGGCACCAGGCACCGGTCGGACCCGACCGTGCCCACGGACGGCTGCACCTTCAGTTGTTCTCCCTCATGCGTGCGCCCGGCCGGATGAAGTATCTGGCCGGTTCGGAATCCGCGATGGGGGCGTGGGTCAACGACACCACTCCGGAACACATCGCCGACCGGCTTCGGGAGATCGCATGAGGGCACCGACGATGAACAACCTTGATCTGGTGGCTCCTGCTGCGCCCGACGAACTCTGTGGTCGGGCCGACGACCTGTTTCGGGAGCGCTTCGGCGGGGCGCCGGACGGGGTGTGGATGGCGCCGGGCCGGGTCAACCTGATCGGCGAGCATATCGACTACATCGGCGCATCGGTCATGCCTTTCGCGCTGCCTTACGCCACCGCCGTCGCGGTCCGGGTGCACAACGAGGACCGGGTCCGGCTGGCATCGACCGGTCACCAGGACCACTGGGAGGGCGGCGGTGCGGATATCGGGCCACACCGGCCGAACGGCTGGGCCGGGTACGTCGCCGGGGTGCCGTGGGCGATGACCTATCACGACACCATTGCCCGGATACCGGGTCTGGATATCGCCGTGCACTCGTCGGTGCCGCAGGGCGCCGGCCTGTCAAGCTCGGCCGCACTGGAATCGGCGACCGCGCTGGCGATCGCCGAGTTGTTCGGCGCGGCGACCGACGATTCCGGGCGCCGCACGCTGGCCCGCGATTGCATCACCGCCGAGAACGTCGTGGTCGGTGCCGCCACCGGTGGCATGGATCAGTCCGCCGCGCTGCGTGCCCGCGCCGGCCATGTGATGCTCTTGGACTGCAACACCTTTGGTGTGGAACACCTGAAACTCGACTGCCGGCCTGCGGGAGTGCTCTTCCTGGTGATCAACACCAACGCACCGCACCGGCTGGTCGAAGGATCCTACGGGCTGCGGCGGTCTCGGGTGGAGCGGGTGTGCGCGCGCATCGGCCGTTCGGCCCTGCTACACACCGACGATGTCGACGCGGTGTTGAACTGCGCCGGAACCGACGACCCGCCGCTGCGACGCGCGTTGCGGCATGTCCTGACCGAGATCCGCCGGGTCAGCGCGGTCGCCGATCTGCTGCGTGCGGAGGAGATCGCGGCCATCGGACCACATCTGAGCGCCTCGCACGCGTCGCTGCGCGATGATCTGGTGGTCAGTTCGCCGGAGCTGGACACCGCGGTGGACGCCGCCCTGGAGGGGGGCGCACTGGGTGCGCGGATGATCGGCGGCGGGTTCGGCGGTTCGGCGCTGGCGTTGGTCAGGACCGAACGATTGCGGGACGTCATCGAAGCCGTCGGCCGGGCCGCCCAGGACCACCGGCTACCGAAACCGGATTTCCTGTGCGGTATCCCGAGCGGGGCGGCGCGCCGCGTCTACTGAGCGGCGCCGCGGTACCGGATCGACCATGATGCCGACCAGTCCTGGCCGGGCTCAAGCCACCGCAGGCCGGCCCCACTGTTGAGGGCGTCGGCCGGGGCGGTCATCGGTTCCACCGCGATCGCGGTGCTGAATCCGTCACCGACCGGGTAGCGGCGGGTGGTGAACACCTGGAGATAGCCGAATTGCTCATCGGCCCACAGGGATACCGTCCGACCGTCGGGTGCGCTCAAGGTGTGTGTGCTACCGCCGTCGCTCATGTGCAGACCCGTCCAGGCATCGTCCAGGTCGAGATCGGCCACCAGACGCCCGCCCCGCAGATCCCAGTAACCGCCGCGCACCGGGCTGACCCCGACGGGATTGAGGCGGTCGTCCACATCGATGTGGTCATCGGCGGCGACGGTCAATGTCAGTGCGGCCGTGGGCACATCGCCGATGCACAGGAACGGGTGGGTGCCGATGCCGACGGGTGCGGTCTCCGGTCCGGTGTTCGCGACGGTGTGCGTGACGTGCAGACCGTCGTCGACCAGGGCATAGCGGACCCGGGTGTCCAGCTGAAACGGGTACCCGTGTTGCGGAAAGACCTGCGCCCCGAGGACCGCACAGGAATCTGTGTGCTCCAGTAGCCGATACTCGGTGAAGCACAGGAGTCCGTGCAGGGCGTTGGCTCGCCGCGGTTCGGTGATATCGAGATACTGTGTGACGCCACGGTGTGTCCAGCGGCCGTCGCGTACCCGATTCGGCCATGGCATCAACACCGTGCCCGAGTAGAACGGCCGCAGCACGTCGGGCCGATAGCCCGGGGTGAGATCGACACCGTCCACTGCCAGCTCCCTGATCGCCGCTCCCACCCCGGTGAGCACGGCGCGCACCCGTCCGTCCGACAGCTCGTATTCGAGGCCGTGGGCGGTGACCTCGGTGGTACGCACCTAGGCCGTCCTCGGCGGGGGCGCCGTGCTGTCCCGCACCACGAGATCCGCGCCCAGCAGCGCCGTCTCGCATTCGGTATCGGACAGTTGAGCTTTCACCAGGGCAATGGCGCGATGGCCGACCGCGGCGAAGTCCTGGCGGATGGTGGTCAGCGCGGGGATGAGATAGGGCGCTTCGGGGATGTCGTCGAAACCCACCACACTGACCTCGTCGGGCACCCGGCGGCCGGCCTCGGCCAGCGCGTGCAGCACCCCGATGGCCATGTGGTCGTTGGCGACGAAGATCCCGGTGATATCGGGATCGGCCGCGATCTGCTTGCCGAGCTCGTACCCACGCCCCGCGCTCCAGTCACCGCGCCACTGTGGGCGCGGCGCCAATCGCGCGGCGAGCATCGCGTCGAGGTACCCCTTGGTGCGCGCCGTCGCCTCTGGCCAGCCATCGGGGCCGCTGACATGGGCTATCTCGGTGTGGCCGAGGTCGATCAGATGCTGCGTGGCCGTGCGGGCGGCGCCGATCTGATCGACCCCGACCGACAACCCGGACCCGGACAGATCACCTTCCACCACGATCACCGGTACCCCGAAATCCTCGGAGCTCACCACGTTGAGGGCGTCCTGCTGTGCCACGATCATCACGATGGCTTCCACCGCCAGCCGCGACAGATGATCCAGCGCGCTGCGAATCTCCTGTCGTGTCAACGACGCCAGTGTCACCGAGCTGGAGAAGAAACCCGCCTCCCGAGCCGACTCCTCCACCGAGCGTTGGGTGCTCGCCGGACCGTACTGGGCGGTGCTGCTGCCGATGATCCCGATGATGCCCGACCTGCTCGTGACCAGCGCGCGGGCCACGCTGTTGGGGCGGTAGCCGAGTTGGGCGATGGCGTGCTCCACCCGTTCGCGGGTGGCGGGCCGGATACTGGGGGAGCCGTTGATCACCCGCGACACCGTCTGATGAGACACCCCGGCGAGCCGGGCAACGTCGGACATGACTGGCTTGCGGCTCATCGACCTATTATTGCCGGGGCTCATGACGTCGGCCGCACCAAGACACGCTGGACCAGAACAAATATCAGCAACAGCGCGCCGGTCATGATGCGGGTCCAGTAGGAATCGAGATTGGCCGCGGTGACGAACGTCTCGATGGTGCCCAGCACCAGCACCCCGATCAGGGCGCCCGCGACGTAGCCCACGCCCCCGGCCAGGATGACACCGCCGATCACGGCCGCGGCGATGGCGTCCAACTCCAGCCCGATTCCGTTGTTGCTGTAGCCCGACAGCTTCTGCACGGCCAGCAGGACGCCCGCCAGCGATGCGCAGAATCCGCTGATGACGTACACCGATATCCGGGTCGCCGCCGCGTCCAAACCCATCAGCTGTGCCGACTGCCGGTTACCGCCGACCGCGTACACCGTTCTGCCGAACCGGGTCAGGTGCAGGACGTACAGCGCGACCACCACCACGACGAGCGCGATGACCACCGGCCAACGGATGAATTTGTCGTCGTAGAGGTACAGGTAGTGCAGACCCAGGGTGCGCACCGCCGGATCCTTGATGGGCAGTGAATCGACGCTCACGACGTAACACATCCCGCGTGCCAGGAACATGCCGGCCAATGTCGCGACGAACGGCTGGACATCGAAGCGTTCGATCATGACGCCCATCACCAGTCCCAGTGCGGGACCGACGAGCATGACGGTGATGATCGCGACGGAGGTGGGCCAGCCCTGTTGCAGGGTCTTGGCCAGGATGACCGTCGACAGCGCGACCACCGACCCGACGCTCAGATCGATACCGCCGGTGAGGATCACGAAGGTCATCCCGACGGCCAGCACGATGAGATAGGAGTTGTCGACGAACAGGTTGAGGAAAACCTGTGTGGGGCTGGCGAAATCGTAACGATTGAGGACACCGCCGAACATCACGGCGAACAGTGCCAGAGTGGCCAGCGGTCCGGTGTACTTTCCGGTCGCGAGCTTACGGATCCGGGGTGAGGCGAGGGTGGTCGTCATGCGGGCACCTTCGGCTCGGTCCGGGGGGCACGTGTCGGTGCGGTGGGAGGTCCAGACGTGGGACGTCGGCGGCCGCGGGTGAACGACGCGCGGAACTTCGCCGACTGCATGAGACAGACCGCGACCACCACAACGGATTTGAACACCAGCGTGACCTCAGGTCGGATACCCAGCGTGTAGACGGTGGTGGTCAGTGCCTGAATGATCAACGCGCCCAGCAGGGTCCCGGTGAGACTGTAGCGGCCGCCGAGCAGTGAGGTGCCCCCGATCACGACCGCCAGGATGGCATCCATCTCGATCCACAGCCCGGCGTTGTTGGCGTCGGCGGCGGAGATGTTCGAGGCGATCATCAGGCCGGCGATGCCGGCGCACAGCGCGCAGAACAGATACACCGCGAAAACGATGGTCCGGCTGCGTACCCCGGCCAGCCTGCCTGCCTCGGGATTGATCCCGACGGCCTCCAGCAGCATGCCCAGCGCCGTGCGGCGGGTGAGCAGGCCGATCAGCACGAATATCGACAGACTCACCAGGATCGCGACCGGCAGGCCCAGAAAGTAGCCCGCCCCCAGCATCTTGAACGGGGCGCTGGTGACGGTGACGATCTGGCCTTCGGTGACGAACAGGGCGATACCGCGTCCCGCGGTCATCAGGACCAGCGTGGCGATGATGGGTTGGATACCCAGCACCGCCACCAGGGTGGCGTTCCACAGACCCAGCACGGCGGCCGCCAGTACGGCCAAGGCCATCGCCGTCAGGACTGTGGCGACGCTGTCGGGCTGTGGTGAGCCGGCGATGTGTGCGCACGCCACGGCGCCGGCGATCGCCACCACTGCGCCGACGGACAGATCGATGCCGCGGGAGGCGATCACCAGCGTCATGCCCAGCGCCACGAGGAGTGTCGGTGCACCGTTGCGCAGGATGTCGATGAGGCTGCCGTACAAGTGCCCGTTCTGGACGCGCACACTGAGAAAGCCGGGGGACAGCGCGGCGTTCGCGGCGAGCAGCGCGATGAGCGCCATTGCGGGCCAGAATAATTGGTGTGCAGCGATCCTTCTGGTCATGACGGGCTCGCCGCGATCAGTTCGTGCAGGTCGGGATGTTGGTCGGTGTCGACCTGGGCGACGTTGCGACGGTCCCGCATCACCGCGATGCGATGGGACACCCGGGTCACCTCCTCAAGCTCGGCGGAGATGAACAGCACGGCCATCCCGCCGGCGGCCAACTCCGTGACAAGTTTTTGGATCTGGGTTTTCGCGCCGATGTCGATACCCCGGGTGGGCTCGTCGAGGATGAACAGCTGCGGTTCGGTGATGAGCCAGCGGGCCAGCAGCACCTTCTGCTGATTGCCGCCGCTCAGGTTCTTCATCAGGGCATCGGGCCGGCGCGGCCGGATGTCGAAGGCTTCCATGTACTTGTCGACCAGTTCGTCCTTGGCTCGCGCCGACAACGGCCGGGCGAAGCCGCGGCGGGCCTGCAGCGCGAGCACCAGGTTGTCCCGAACGGTGAGTTCCCCGAAAACACCGTCTTCCTTGCGGTTCTCGGAGGTGAACGCGAACCGGTGGTCGATGGCGGTGCGCGGCGTCCGCATGATCACCCGTTTGCCGTCGACACACAGCTGACCGGCGGTGGCGCGGTCGGCCCCGAAGATCAGCCGGGCCAGTTCGGTGCGGCCCGATCCCAGCAGCCCGGCCAGCCCGATGATCTCGCCGCGGCGGATATCGAGGGTGACCGGTTCCACCGCGGGCACCCGGCCCAAACCCTGGAGTGACACCACCGGCGTGCCGGTCACCTCGATTGCCGCCGTCGTGTCGGCGACCTCGTCGAGAGCGTCGACAGCGCGGCCCAGCATGGCGGTGACCAGGCCGACTCGGGGTAGATCGGCGGTCAGGTACTCTCCGACCAGTTTTCCGTTGCGTAGCACCGTGATCCGGTCGGAGATCGCATAGATCTGATCGAGGAAGTGCGAGACGAACAGGATCGCCGTCCCGGTGTCGCGCAGCCGGCGGATGACTCCGAACAGTTCGCTGACCTCACCGGCGTCCAGGCTGGAGGTGGGTTCGTCGAGGATGAGTACCGCCGACCGCATGGCGGTGGCCCGCGTGATCGCCACCAACTGTTGCACCGCGATGGGATGGGCGCCCAGCCGTGACCGGGAGTCGATGTCGAGTTCGAGCTGGGCGAGGAGTTCGCCGGCCCGGCGGTGCAGGGTGCGGTAGTCGATATGCCCCCACCGTCGCGGTTCTCTGCCGAGCAGGATGTTCTCGCCGACCGAGAGGTTCGGGCACAGGTTCACCTCCTGGTAGACGGTGCTGATCCCGGCTTCCTGGGATTGGCGCGGCCCCGTGAAGGACCGTGGCGTGCCGTCTACGATGATCTGCCCGGAGTCGACGGGATACACCCCGGTCAACGCCTTGATCAGGGTGGACTTTCCGGCGCCGTTCTCACCCATCAGGGCGTGCACCTCGCCGGGCAGTAACCGGAAGTCCACGGCATCAAGCGCTTTGACTCCGGGGAACTCGACGCAGACGTCCCGTATCTCGACGACGGGTACGGGCTCCTTCGAGGGCATATCCCCGCCGCTCAGTACTGACGTCCGGGCAGCGCTTTGATCGCCTGCTG
Source organism: Mycolicibacterium sp. Y3 (assembly GCF_051188035.1). NCBI lineage: Bacteria > Bacillati > Actinomycetota > Actinomycetes > Mycobacteriales > Mycobacteriaceae > Mycobacterium > Mycolicibacterium sp. Y3. The sequence continues at coordinate 1,511,768 of NZ_JAVQLT010000001.1, forward strand.
CTGATCGAAGGCTTCGTCGGGAACGACGACCCGGGTCGGCACCTGCTCACCCGCGGCCACCTGCTTCACCAGATCCATGAGTTTCGGCCCGAGCAGTGGGTTGCACTCGACGATGTAGTTGAACTTCCCGTCGGCCAGCGCCTGCATCCCGTCGTGGGTGGCGTCGACCGCGACGATCTTGATGTCCTTGCCGGGGACCTTGCCCGCGGCCTCGATGGCCTCCATGGCGCCCAGGCCCATATCGTCGTTCTGCGCGAACACCACATCGATCTTCGGGGTCGATTTCAGCAGGGCTTCCATGACCTGCTTGCCGCCGGAGCGGGTGAAATCACCGGTTTGCGAGGCCACGATCCGCAGGTTCGGGTTCGACGAAATGCCTTGCTTGAAACCGGTGTCGCGGTCGATGGCCGGGTCGGCGCCGGTGGTGCCCTCCAGCTGAACGATGTCGACCTGCCCCGGTGCACCGGCGTACTGATCGGCCACCCACGTGCCGGCCCGCTTGCCTTCCTCGACGAAATCGGCGCCGATGAACGTCTTGTAGACGTCCTTCTCCTGGGTGTCGATCGCCCGGTCGGTGAGAATCACCGGAATCTTGGAGTTCTTGGCCTCCAGAAGCACTGCGTCCCAACCGGTGCGAACCACCGGGCTGAAGGCGATGACATCGACGCCCTGCTGGATGAATGAGCGGATGGCCGAGATCTGCTTCTCCTGTTCGCCATTGGCATCGGCGAACTTCAGGTCGATGCCGGCGGCTTGCGCGGCGGTCTTGATGGACTGGGTGTTGGCGGTACGCCAACCGCTTTCGGCGCCGACCTGGGCGAAGCCCAGCGTGGTCGCGCCGCCGGCACCACCGCTACCGCCTTCGGGTGCCTTCCCGCTCCCGCAGGCCGCCACGGCGACGGTGACGGCGGCGATGCCGATGACGGCCGCAAAGGTTCTCTTCACACCTGACTCCTGTTCGTTCCCGGGATCTGCCGCTCGGCCGCGCGCCGATGGCCGGCATCGCCGGCAGGGGAGAAAGTGGCCGGCATCACATTTTGGATGTTAACGATCACCTAGCGGCGGGTCAACCCCGGTCCGGTGCCGGCGCGAGGGGTGCCAGTCGCTGGTCTCGGCCAGCATGAGCAGCACGCACGGCCGCGCGCGTGGGGTGTGGTGACGACACAAATCGTGCGTTGACCGATCGCGAATGTTCACGTTAACATTCGCAGTGTGATGCAGGGCACAGGAGTGGTAGGGGTGGTCGCGATGGTTCGTTTCCGCACCATGGCGGAGAGGGTGGCTCGATGACCAAGGGTAGGTATGTCGTCGGTATCGACTTCGGGACGTTGTCCGGGCGTGCCTTGGTGGTGCGCGTCTCCGACGGGCAGGAACTGGCGTTCGCCGACCACGTGTACCGCCACGGTGTGATCACCGAGGCGCTGCCGGGCGTTGCCGACGTCCGGCTCCCACCGGACTATGCACTGCAGGTACCCGAGGACTATGTCGACGTGCTGCGGTTTGCGGTGCCGGAGGCGGTCGCCGCAGCGGGTATCGACCCCGCCGACGTCATCGGGGTGGGAACCGATTTCACCGCCTGCACCATGGTGCCCACCCGTGCCGACGGCACTCCGCTGTGTCAGCTCGCCGAATTCGCCGACCGCCCACACGCTTACGCGAAACTGTGGCGTCACCACGCCGCGCAACCGCAGGCCGACCGCATCAATACCCTGGCCGCCGTGCGGGGAGAGACATGGCTGCCGCGCTACGGCGGATTCATCTCCAGCGAATGGGAATTCGCGAAGGGCCTGCAGATCCTGGAGGAGGACCCGCAGGTCTATGCCGCCATCGACCGGTGGGTGGAGGGCGCCGACTGGATCGTCTGGCAGCTCACCGGAACCTATGTGCGCAATGTCAGCACCGCAGGCTACAAGGCGATCCGCCAGGACGGCGCCTATCCGTCCAGGGATTTCCTGGCCGCGCTCAATCCAGACTTCGCCGATTTCGTCGCCGACAAGATCGAACAACCGATCGCCGCGCTCGGTGCTTCGGCCGGTCACCTGACCGCACAGGCTTCGGCATGGACCGGGCTGCCCGCCGGAATCCCGGTGGCCGTGGGCAATATCGACGCCCATGTCACCGTGGCCGCTGCCGATGCCGCCGAGCCGGGTCGCCTGGTCGCGATCATGGGCACCTCCACGTGCCACGTGATGAACGCCCGTGAGGTCCGCGACGTACCGGGCATGTGTGGAGTGGTCGACGGCGGCATCACCATGGGGCTCTGGGGCTACGAAGCGGGACAATCCGGCGTCGGCGACATCTTTGCCTGGTTCACCAAATCCAGTGTGCCCGAGCAGTACACGCGGGAAGCGCAGCAGCGCGGTATATCGGTACACGAACACCTGTCGGAGTTGGCCGCCCAGCAGGAGATCGGTCAACACGGACTGGTCGCCTTGGACTGGCACAGCGGTAACCGCTCGGTGCTGGTCGACCACCACCTGTCGGGGGTGATCGTCGGGCAGAGCCTGGACACCACCTGTGTCGACCAGTACCGCGCGCTGCTGGAGGCGACCGCATACGGCACCCGGATGATCGTCGAGACCTTCAACCGCGCGGGAGTCCCGGTCGAGGAGCTCGTGGTCGCCGGCGGTTTGATCAAAAACCGTCTGCTGATGCAGATCTACGCCGATATCACCGGATTACCGCTGTCCTGTGTGACCTCGACGCAAGGGCCCGCTCTCGGTGCCGCCATCCATGCGGCAACCGCGGCCGGTATCTACCCCGATGTGCCCACCGCGTCGGCCCAGATGGGCGGGCGCACCAGAAATGCGTTCCTGCCGATCCCGGAGAACGTCGAACGCTACAACGCCCTGTACGCCGAGTACGTGGCCCTGCACGACTGGTTCGGTCGGGGAAACCCGATGATGCGCAGGCTGCGGGCGATCCGCGCGGCGGCCGGCCAACCCGATATGGCGAGGATTGCCCAGTGACCGTGGCATCAGAAGTGTCCCAAGTGATTACCCAGCTTCGGCGACAGGTGTGCGATCTGCACGCCGAGCTGACCCGCTACCAGCTGGTGATCTGGACCGCGGGCAACGTCTCCGCCCGCGTTCCCGGCCGGGAACTCATGGTCATCAAACCGTCCGGTGTCTCCTATGATTCGATGACGCCAGAGCAGATGGTGGTCTGCGACCTGCACGGTGAACTGGTCGACGGGGAACTCGCGCCCTCCTCGGACACCGCGGCGCACGCCTACGTCTACCGTCATATGCCGGAGGTCGGGGGCGTGGTGCACACCCACTCGACCTATGCCACGGCCTGGGCGGCGGTCGGGGAGCCCATCCCGTGCATCCTGACGATGATCGCCGACGAGTTCGGCGGTGAGATACCCGTCGGCCCGTTCGCTCCCATCGGCGACGACTCGATCGGGCGCGGGATCGTGGAGACGCTGCGCGGCAGCCGTTCTGCGGCCGTGCTGATGGCAAATCACGGCCCCTTCACCATCGGACCGGACGCCCGGTCGGCCGTCAAGGCCGCGGTCATGCTCGAAGACGTCGCGCGCACCGCCTACCTCAGTCGCCAGCTCGGCCGCCCCGCGCAACTCGCGGCCGGCGATGTCACCGCGCTCTACGAGCGCTACCAGAACGTCTACGGACAGAAAGAGGGCTGATGTCCAAGATCATGGAAAGTCCTGCCAGAAAAGAGATCTGGTTCGTCACCGGCAGCCAGTCGCTGTACGGTCAGGAGATCCTGGACCAGGTTGCCGAGCAATCACGGATCATCGCCGACCGGCTGGACGCCAGCGCGGACCTGCCGGTCCCGGTGGTATGGAAGCCTGTCGTCACCACCGGTGATTCCATCTACCGGTTGCTCAGCGAGGCGGGTACCAGCGATGAGTGCGTGGGTGTGATCGCCTGGATGCACACCTTCTCGCCGGCGAAGATGTGGATCCGGGGGCTGAACGCGCTGCGCCAGCCGCTGCTGCACTTCCACACCCAGTTCGGCGTCGAGATCCCCTGGGACACCATCGACATGGACTTCATGAACCTCAACCAGGCGGCGCATGGGGATCGCGAGTTCGGCTATATCCAGACGCGGCTGTCGGTGCCGCGCACGACGATCGCCGGCCATGTCGGTAATCCCGATACCACCGCGCGGATCGGTTCGTGGGCGCGGTCCGCGCTGGCCGCCGCGGACCTGCGCGGCCTGCGGCTTGCCCGGTTCGGCGACAACATGCGGGATGTCGCGGTGACCGAAGGTGACAAGGTGGAAGCCGAATCCCGGTTCGGCATCTCGGTGAACTCGTACTCGGTCAACGATCTGGTGGCCTCGGTCAACAGCGCCGCCGATACCGATATCGACAAGCTGGTGCAGGAGTACCAGGACCGATACGTCGTCGCCACGGAGTTGCGACCCGGCAACGAGCGGCACGACACCCTGCGTGAGGCCGCACGGATCGAGATCGGTCTGCGGCAGTTCCTCGAAGAGGGCGGATTCAGCGCGTTCACCACCAACTTCGAGGACCTCGGTGGCCTGCGCCAGCTGCCGGGCATCGCCGTGCAACGGTTGATGGCCGACGGCTACGGCTTCGGCGCGGAGGGCGACTGGAAGACCGCCGCCATGGTGCGTGCCGTCAAGACCATGGCTACCGGGCTGCCCGGTGGTACGTCGTTCATGGAGGACTACACCTACGACCTCACCCCCGGTGCGGAGTCGATCCTCGGGGCCCACATGCTCGAGGTGTGCCCCAGCATCGCCGCGCAGACCCCGTCCGTGGAAGCGCATCCACTCGGCATCGGTGGCCGGGAGGACCCGGTCCGGCTGCGTTTCACCGCTGCGCCCGGTGATGCCGTGGTGCTGGGCATCTGCGATGTCGGTGGACGGTTCCGGTTGGTGGCCAACGAAGTTCAGGTCATCGAGCCTCCTGCCGCCCTGCCGCGGCTGCCGGTCGCATGTGCGGTGTGGGAACCCCTGCCGTCATGGTCCACCTCGACCGAAACCTGGCTGATGGCCGGCGGGCCGCACCACACCGTGCTCACCACGGCGGTATCGGTGTCCGCGATTCGGGACCTGGCGTTGATCACCGGTACCGAACTCGTGACCATCGACGCCGGTACCGTCACCCATGACTTTCAGCGCGAACTGCGGTGGAATTCGGTGTACTACCACCTTGCCGACGGGCTGTGATGCCTACCTGAGTTCGGCGATCACCTTCCCGAACGCCTCGGCATGCGCGGACTGCACCACGAAGTAGGTGACGCCGTGCTCGTCGCGCAGCCGGCGCAGCTTGTCGGCCTGGTCTGCGGGCGTCCCGGACAGCACGCCCGGGTTGTCGAGCAGTTCCTCGTCGGTCGCATCCGGTGCGAACCGGCGCGTCATCTTGAGGTCCGGAATCCCGGACCCGTCGGTCGGCACCGCGGTGATGGCCACGTTGAGTTCCAGCGCGTCGAAACGGTCGCCGGCGACGGTGCGCAGGAACGCGACGCGATCGGCCAGATCGCCGGTGACACCGATGGTGGTGGCCCACCTGGCCGCCACGGTGAGCAGCCGGTCACCCCCGCCGGCGATCACGATCGGTGCGTCCGGGACGTGCTCGGCCAGATAGGCGGTGACGTGTGCCAGGTAGTCGATGCGCTTCCCGGCGCTGGGGAACGGCAGCTCGGCAGCGTCGAACTCCTCCTTGACGTACCCCGCGCCCAGGCCGACCTCGAACCGGCCGCCGGAGATGTCGTGCAGGGTCTGCACATCGCGGGCCAGCAGGGCCGGCTTGTAGAAACAGGCATTGAGTACGAACGTCCCGAGGTGCAGCCGCTCGGTGGTGGTGGCCGCGGCGGTCAGGGCGGGAAACGGAGCGGCGATCCCCAGATGGTCGGGAACGAGCAGGATGTCGTAGCCGAGCTGCTCGGCGCGCCGAGCCTCGTCCTGGACGAACCCTGCGGAGGTGGCGTCGCGCATGCTGAAGCCGAACCGGAAGTCAGATGGCATACCGCGATCGTAAGCGCCGAGCCGGACAGCTCGGCGAAACGGCGAGGCTCAGCACGTGCGTGGGGGCCAGGAGCGAGCGGCCGCCACCAGTCCGCGGACCAGGGCCGCGGTGGCGGGGGTGAGTCCGTCGGGTCCCGCCATTCCGCTGCGCGGACTGAGTCCGCGCACGCGCGGCGGTAATTCGAGTTGAGTGCCGCCCTGCCGGGCGAGGTTCACCGGGTTCTGCGGATGCAGACCGCGCAGTTCGCGAGGCATCGCCTCGAGATCGGTCACGAGGTGGTGGCCCGGTATCGACAGATGCCGGGCCAGGTGTGCGGCCAGTGCCCGGTTGCCGCCCCCGGCGAGCAGTTGGTTGCTCCGGCCGATGCGGCCGTAGCCGTGCAGGGACACCACGATGTCGACGTGGTCGAGAAATGCCGCAAGGTGTTCGGACTGCTCGGGCAGATACCGGGCGGAGGCCAGGTGGTGCGGGTATTCGGCGGGATGACGCACGACATAGGACGACGCCCCGCTGGCGTGGGCGGCGCGTTCGGCGATGACGTCGGTCATCCGCTCCAGCCCGCCGCCGTGGATGGCCAGGAAGCCGAACCGCGATCGCAGGGTCACCGCCTCGGACACCTCCGGGTGGGCGAGGAGCGCGGTGAGTGATTGCGGCGCCGACGCGTGCGCGCCGCGGTCACGGTGGGGCCAGCCGGCGGGGTCCCATCGGTGCAGGAAGTCGATCCACGTCTGTGGCAGCCCGTGGTGGACGGCGCCGGTGATGATCCGTTCCAGGTAGCCGGGCCGCGGCGGTCCGGGCTCGACGCGCGGGTCGATGTAGACCCAGGCGTCGCGCGGGCCGTCCTCGGTGAACACCACCCGGCGGTCGCGCCGGTACCGCACCGGGACTCCTTCGGCGCTGTCCAGGGTGGACAGATCACGGGGGCTGACCCGCCACAGCACACCGTGCACCAGTGCGCCGTCCAGCGGTTCTATCGTGGCCACGCCCCGTTCGTTGATCAACCAGTCGTGATCGGGCAGCGTCGCGGGCCGGGGGTCGGTGGCATCGGGGCAGCGTCGCGCCATCTGGTCCACGCACAGGTTGGACCCGTACGCGAAATAGATGTGCGACAACGTCATTCAGCCTCGCACAGTCAGGTAGATGAGCACGATATTGAGCACGGTGATGACGGCCGCCACCAGCCAGCCCAGTCCGGTGGTGATGCGGTGGTTCACGTCGGCGCCCATCAGGATGCGGTTGCTGGTCAGCCGGACCAGTGGGATGAGCGCGAACGGGATCCCGAACGACAGCACCACCTGGGAGATCACCAGGGCGCGACTCGGGTCGACACCGATACCCAGGATGACCAATGCCGGGATGAGCGTCACCAGCCGGCGCAACAGCAGCGGGTAGGTGCGGTGCAGCAGGCCCGACATGATCATGGCGCCGGCGTAGGCGCCGACCGAGGTCGAGGCCAGGCCCGAGGCCAGCAACCCGATCGCGAAGAACAAGGCCACCACTGGGCCCAGGGTGTCGGCCACCGCGGCGTGCGCGCCTTCGATCGAGTCGGTGTTGGCCATGCCCTGCAGGTTGGTGGCCGCCACGAGCAGCATGGCGAGGTTCACCGCGCCGGCGATCAGCATCGCGATGCCGACGTCGACGCGGGTGATGCGGAGCAGGCGCCGCCGGGCCGGGCCGGCGTCCGGCTGGCCGTGCCGGTCGCGGGCCAGCCCGGAATGCAGGTACACCGCGTGCGGCATGACGGTGGCGCCCAGCATGGCGGCGGCCAGCAGCACGCTCTCCGGGCCGTCGAACCGGGGAATCAGACCCGAGGCGACGTCTGCGGGTGCGGGTGGTTCGACGAACAGGCTGGTGAGAAATCCGATGGCGATGACCAGCAGCAGTCCGGTGATCACCCGCTCGAAGACCTGTTGTCCGCGGCGGTTCTGCACGGCGAGCAGCAGCATGGAGACAAGGCCGGTGATGATCCCACCGACCAGCAGGGGCAGGTCGAAGAGCAGGTGCAGGGCGATGGCGCCGCCGACAACCTCGGCCAGGTCGGTGGCCATCGCGACCGTCTCGGCCTGCAACCAGAAGGCGATCCGGGTGGGAGTGCGGGTGTTGTCGGCGATCGCTTCCGGCAGCGAGCGGCCGGTGACCAGCCCGAGTTTGGCCGACAGGTACTGCACCAGCCCGGCCATGATGTTGGCCACCAGGATCACCCAGACCAGCAGGTAACCGAACTGGGCTCCGGCACTCACATTGGCCGCGACGTTGCCGGGATCGACGTAGGCGATGGAGGCGACGAAGGCGGGTCCGAGCAGATACCAGCCCGGCCGCACCCGTGCCTGCGTGTCCTGCAACAACTGACCCTCTCTTCTATCCGGGGCTGCGAATAGAAAAGTTAGGGTAGCCGAAACCTTGCGATCGCCACCAGTCGGGTCGGCTCAGCCGAGGCCGATGACGATCCCGCCGCCCCCGTAGGGCCAACCGTAGAACGGGCCGTTGTTGGTGGCGGGAGGGGACGTGACGATCTGGGTGTGCCCGGGCGATGCGCATTGCGTCGTCATCGGGCCGGTGTGCACGCATTGGGGTGCGGCCGCCGCGAGCGGCGCGGAAAGCACTGCCGCCACCGGCGCGCCGAGCATCGCGGCGGCGAGCAGGGCCGGTATCACGACGATGCGCATGTGGCCTCCTAGCGGTGACCGCCTCCGCCGCCGTGGTAGCCACCTCCGCCGTCGCCACCGATGATCAGGGCGGGTCCGTAGAACTCGTCGTCCCAGGGGTACGGGTAGGTGGGCTCCGGTGGGGAGGCGTTGAGCTGAACGTTGCCGGGCGTGGCGCATTCGGTTGCGGCGCCGCCCATTTCGTTTCCGCCAACGCTGGTGCACGACGGCAGGTTGGAATCGGAAGTGGAGTCCGGGTCGGCTGCGGCGGCCGGTGCGAGCACCACGGCGGCCGCAGCAAGGAGTGAAGGCAGAACGAACATTGACCGCATCCGCGGGCCCCTCTCATCGAACTCCGGCGTCAAGCGCCAGCGTACAGCCCTTTCCCCGTGATGAGAGGCAGGTCCAACGTGGTGACGATGCCCGCCGGCGCGGCCACCACAGCGGGAATGGCATTGACGACGCGGGCGGCCGTGGCCACCAGTCCGGCGTGGTTGTGGTCGCCCTTGCGGCTGCTCAGGCAGAGATCGAGGGCGTAAGACGGCTCGCCGGTCACTTCGACGCGGTAGGACCCACCCTCCTGTGCGGGCTGGGGCCATTCCGGGCACAGATCGGCGCGCAGCCGGGTGACATGTTCAAGGACGACGGCGGGATGACCTTTGACCATGCCGCGTACCTCGAACCGCATGGCCGCTGTGCTGCCCTTGGGGATGTGCCCCGAGGCGATGTCGAAATCCTCCGGCGCGGGTACCCGCACGTGGGTCTCGGTGACCTCGTCGAGTTCGATGCCCAGGCCGGCGGCGAGCTGGCGCACCACCGACCCCCAGGCCAGGCTCAGGACCCCCGGCTGCAACAGCATCGGCAGCTCGTCGAGGGACTTGCCGAATCCCATCACGTCGAACATGACCGTGGGGCTGTCGTAGGTGGCGTAGTCGACGATCTCCATGCACCGGATCTGTTCGATGCTCTGACACGTACCGGCAAGAGCAAGGGGCAGAAGGTCATTGGCGAATCCCGGGTCGATCCCATTGATGAAGATGGACGAAGATCCCGCCCGTGCCGCCTCCTCGATGGGGCTGATCAGCTCGACGGGCAACACCTGCCACGGGTACTGCAGGAACACGGCCGCGCTGCCCACCACGTTGACGCCGGCGGCCAGGATCCGACGGTAGTCCTCCAGGGCCTCGGGCAGCCGGTTGTCGGCCATCGCGGTGTAGACGACACATTCGGGTTCGGTGGCCAGCACGTCGCCGAGGTCGTTGGTGGCGATGACGCCGGTGGTGACATCAAGACCGGCAAGCGTTCCCGCGTCCTGGCCGGCCTTGGCGGCCGAGGACACCCACACGCCGGTGAGCTCGTAGGCCGGGTCGGTGATGAGCTGGCTCAGGGCGTGCCTGCCGACGTTTCCGGTGCCGATCGCGGCGACTTTGATGGCCATTCTTGCGTGCTCCTCAGAGATCCGGGATGGGCAGGTCGAGGTTCGGGAAGGTGAGGCCGCCGTCGACCTCGAGGGTCTTGCCCGTCAGGTAGGAACCGGCCGGCGATGCCAAATAGACTGCCGCAGCGGCAATATCGACGGGATCCCCGAGCCGGCGCATCGGGGTGGCCTTCTCCATCGGATCGCGCAACGCCTCGTTCGAGGCCACGATGTCCAGCGCCGAGGTGAGGATCGATCCCGGTGCGATGGCGTTGACCCGGATCCGCGGGCACAGGTCGAGCGCGGCCAGCCTGGTGTAGTGGGCAAGGGCGGCCTTGGCGGTGCCGTAGGCGACGAAGGCGCGGCCGGCGAGCCGGCCCATCGTCGAGGTGATGTTGATGATCGACCCGCCGCCGGAGTGCTCCAGCATGAGCGGCACGGCCGCCTGGGTGAGCGCGTGTGCGGTCCCGACGTTGAACGTGAACGCATCCTTGAGGTCTTGGGTGGAGGTGTTCAACAGCGGGCCGGGCATGGTGCCGCCGACGTTGTTCACGACGATGTCTAGTTTCCCGAACGCGCCGACCGCCTGTTCCGCGAGCGCGGCGGTGGCCTCGGGGTGAGCGAGGTCGGCCACGACGATATGGGCCCTGCGGCCGGTGGCGGCGATCTGCGCCGCGACCTCCTCGAGCTGAGCCTGCGTGCGCGACGCGATCAGCACGTCCGCACCGGCTTCCGCGAAGGCGACCGCGATCGCAGCGCCCAGTCCGCGTCCCGCGCCGGTGACCACTGCGACCTGATCGTCGAGCCGGAATCTGTCCAGAATCATGCCTGCCTCGTTTCTCTCTCCGGCGCCACGGTAGCAAGGCTGACTAAGCTTCGGAACCACTTTCTGAAACACGTTCTAATTTGTCGGGGACTGCCACATCGGGGCAGGTTCCGGCCCCGGCGCGAGCCGGCGGTCCCGGGGTGAGGAACGGGATGCTCGCCGCTACTTCTTGGCGGCGGCCTTCTTGGCCGGGGCTTTTTTGGCCGGGGCCTTCTTGGCGGCAGCCTTCTTCGCGGGCGGCTTCTCGCCATCACCTTGTCTGGCCTTCACGCTGGCCTCGAGTTTGGCCAGCAGGTCCGAGACATCCTCTGCCTCATCGAGGTTGGCCGGCTGCTCCTCCGTGGTGAAGGCCTCGCCACCCTCGAGTTTGGCCGTCACCAGCTCGCGGAGCTCGTTCTGATAGGTGTCGTGGAACTGTTCGGGGTGGAAATCGTCGGTCATCGACTCCACGACCTGCCCGGCCATCTTCAGTTCGGCGGGTTTGATCTCGACTTCCTTGTCCAGCACCGGAAAGTCCGGGTCGCGGATCTCGTCGGGCCACAGCAGGGTGTGCACCACCATGACCTGCCGCTTGCTGAAATCCTTGACCCGCAGCGCCGCCAGCCGCGTCTTGTTACGCAGTGCGAAGTGGACGATGGCGACCCGGTCGGTCGATGCCAGCGTCTGTGCCAGCAGCACATAGGATTTCGACGATTTGGAATCGGGTTCCAGGTAGTAGCTTTTGTCGTACATCAGCGGGTCCAGCTGCTCGGCGGGAACGAACTCGACCACCTCGATCTCCCGGCTGCGTTCCTCCGGCAGGGTGGCGATGTCCTCGTCGGTGATCACCACCGTCTGCCCGTCGTCGGATTCGTAAGCGCGCGCGATATCCCGGTACTCGACCACCTCGCCGCACACCTCGCAGGTGCGCTTGTAGCGGATGCGCCCGTTGTCCTGCGCATGCACCTGATGGAACTTGATGTCGTGGTCCTCGGTGGCGCTGTACACCTTCACCGGGACGTTCACCAGACCGAAGGCGACCGAACCTTTCCAGATCGACCGCATCGGCTACACCGCCGGTACTTCGTCGGGTGTGAGACCCAGCGGTGTCTCGGGATTCGCGCCGGAGTGGTCATGGGTGAAGACCTGCGACGGCGCCACCCGGCAATTGCTGTCCATCGGCGTCTGATCACCCGAGCAGTACGGCACCAGGTCGGCCGGATCCGCGCCGGCGGCCGGGGCCCCGGCGACCGCCGCCACGACCATCAGGCACGCCACGCAGAATCGCCTCACCATCCCAAGGTAACAGCGAGTGATGCTGTCGGGAGGCATGCGGGAATAACCTGATGGGGTGGAGCGCTACGGCCGCGTCAAACTGACCAACCCCGACAAGGTGCTCTATCCGGCGACCGGCACCAGCAAAGCCGAGGTCTTCGAGTACTACCTGGCCGTCGCCGACGCGATGGTGCCGCATATCGCCCGCCGACCGGTGACCCGGAAACGGTGGCCCAACGGGGTCGACGAGGCGTCCTTCTTCGAGAAGCAACTGGCCTCTTCGGCGCCGGACTGGCTGGACCGCGGCGCCATCGCACACAAGTCGGCGACCACCGTGTACCCGATCATCGATACCCGGGAAGGCCTGGCGTGGATAGCCCAACAGGCGGCGCTGGAGGTACACGTCCCGCAGTGGAAGTTCGTCGGCCAGACGGTGGGTCCGGCCACCCGCATCGTGTTCGATCTCGACCCCGGAGACGGGGTGCAGATGGGCCAGTTGTGCGCGGTGGCCCGCGAGGTGCGCGATCTGATGGCCGATATCGGGTTGCCGACATTCCCGGTCACCAGCGGAAGCAAGGGTGTGCACCTGTATGTGCCGTTGACCGAACCGGTCAGCTCGCACGGCGCGTCGGTCCTGGCGCGCCGGGTGGCCCAGCAACTGGAGCAGGCGATGCCAGAGCAGGTGACCGCCACAATGACCCGCAGCCTGCGCGCGGGGAAAGTGTTCCTGGACTGGAGCCAGAACAGTGCCGCCAAGACCACGGTGGCCCCGTACTCGCTGCGTGGCCGCGAGCACCCGACCGTCGCGGCGCCGCGGACCTGGGCGGAGCTCGACGATCCGGCGTTGCGGCAGTTGAGTTTCGACGAGGTGCTGGCCCGCCTCGACCGCGACGGCGACCTGTTGGCCGGACTCGACGACACCGTGGTGCTGCCGGACAAACTCACCACATACCGCAGCATGCGTGATCCCGGTAAGACACCAGAGCCGGTGCCCAGCGCCCCGCCGGTGGTGGGGACCACCGCAGGAGGCCGCCTGGGTGGCTCCGGCGACCGGTTCGTCATCCAGGAGCACCATGCCCGGCGCCTGCACTACGACTTCCGGCTGGAACGCGATGGCGTACTGGTGAGCTGGGCGGTGCCGAAGAACCTGCCCGATGAGTCCTCAGTGAACCACCTCGCGGTGCACACCGAGGACCACCCACTGGAGTACGCCACCTTCGAAGGTTCGATTCCCAAGGGTGAATACGGTGGCGGCGAGGTCCGGATCTGGGACTCCGGACGCTATGACACCGAGAAGTTCCGCGATGACGGCGACCCGAGCGGCAAGAAGGGTGAGGTGATCGTCAACCTGCACGGCTCGCGGGTCTCCGGCCGCTACGTGCTGATCCAGACCGAGGGCAAGAACTGGATCGTGCAGCGCATGAAGGACCAGCCCGGCGAGATCGCGCCGATGCTGACCACACACGGCTCCGTCGCCGAACTCGATCCGTCGCTATGGGCGTTCGAAGGTAAGTGGGACGGCTACCGATTGCTCGTCGACGCCGATCACGGTGTAGCGCAACTACGTTCGCGCAGCGGCCGCGATGTCACGGCCGAGTTCCCGCAGTTGCAGACCGTGGCCGCCGATCTGGCCGACCACCACGTGACCCTCGATGGCGAGGTCGTCGCGCTTGAGGGTGGGGTGCCCAGCTTCCAGGCCATGCAGAACCGCGGACCCGACACCCACGTCGAGTTCTGGGCATTCGACCTGCTGGCACTCGACGGCCGGATGCTGCTGCGCGCCACGTACCGGGACCGGCGGAAGTTGTTGGAAACGCTGGCCGCCGGCGGCGGGCTGATCGTTCCCGACCTGCTCCCGGGCACCGGTGCGCTGGACGAGGCGCGCCGGCGCGGGTTGGAAGGGGTGGTGGCCAAGAAATGGGACTCGACCTATCAGCCCGGCCGGCGGTCCACGGCCTGGATCAAGGACAAGTTCTGGAACACCCAGGAAGTGGTGATCGGCGGTTGGCGTGCGGGCGAGGGCGGGCGCACCAGCGGCATCGGGGCACTGTTGGTCGGCATCCCCGCCCGGGGCGGATTGCACTTCGCCGGCCGGGTCGGCACCGGCTTCACCGACAAGATGCTCGGCGATCTGAGGGAGACGCTGAAGCCGCTGGAAACCCGTGAATCACCCTTCAACGCAAAGCTTTCCACACTCGATGGGCGTGGCGTGACGTTCGTTCGGCCGGAACTGGTGGGTGAGGTGCGCTATAGCGAACGCACATCGGACGGTCGATTGCGTCAGCCCAGCTGGCGGGGGCTGCGGCCGGATAAGACCCCTGCCGAGGTGGTCTGGGAGTAGTGAAAAATACCTTGTGAGCGTTCGCTTCTCACGGTTCCGTGCCACCTGCGACCGTCTGCCACGAGTGCAGGACGTAGCGGTTGCTTCGGCTCCGAACAATCCGCGCCCGTCTGAACAGCTGTGGGGGTGAAGGTCCAGTCGGAGCGGGGCGACATCTTGTCATCGGCCTCTCGACGGGGCGGCTTCGAGAACAGCTCGTATGGCGGACTCGTCACCGTCGATATGTGCGAGTGCAGCGACGTCATCGAGGGTCAACACGCCCGCCGCAAGTCCCAGAACCACATGGGCATCGGCGGTGAGGACGGCGTCAAGCTCTCGTCCGTCAGGTTTGGCCACCTCGACTCCATTGGCAGTGGCGTGTAGTTGGATCATTCCGCCGTCGACGGCAATCCCCACGCGCACTGAGTGACTGGTCGGCACACGCCCCTGGAGCAGAGCGGGAAGTACGACCAACAGCCATTCGGGGCGGAATTCGTCGCCCTCGGGTCCGCGGATCATCAGCGGGGTGGACCAGCGGACGAGCGCATTGATGGGCTCCCGCAATTGGGCGCCCCATTCGGTGAGCGCGTAGGCAATCGCGCTGGCGTCGCCCGACAGTCGCCGCTCGATCACACCAGCGGCTTCGAGGTCGCGAAGCCGGTCTGTCAGCAGGTTCGTTGCGATGCCCGACAGTCCTTGCCGGAGCTCGACGTACCGCGCGGGTCCTACCAGGAGCTGACGCACGATCAACAAGTTCCACCGGTCGCCCACCACATCCAGGGCCCGGGCAAGTCCGCAGTACTGACCGTAATCTCGACTCATCACCATCCACTTGCTATTTTAAAGTTCACTTGATTATATCAGTCAGACTAGGCGGGCTTTCGTGATAGATGGAGTTGTGCGATGGAGCTCAATTGGCTGGCCGTCGTCGTCGCTGCCGGGGTGGGAATGGGCGTGGCGGGTGTCTGGTACGGCAAGGTGTTCACGACGCTGTGGTCGAGATTGACGGGGGTCGCCGCGGCGGACTCGCAAAAAGCCAGCAGAAGGAACATGGCCGTGCTGCTGGCTGCGAACGGCGTGACGGCAGTGGGCCTGACGGCCGGCATCGAGGTCGCATCGACAGCGGCCGGCAATGATTCATTGTGGCTGGCCCTGCTTGTCGGTTTCGCGGCGTGGTTGACCTTCTCGTTCACCACACTGCTGCAACACAACGCATTTGAGCTGAAGCCTGCGCTGTTGACCGTCGTCAACAGCGCCTATCAGCTCGTGTTGTTTCTTGGTATGGCGCTGACGATCGGAATGGTGTAGCCGTCTATGGCAATCACAGGGCGACCCACCTGGGTCGATGAGGAGTTGTTTCCGTTCGTGAGCCGCTTCATCGATATCGATGGGCACCGTGTGCACTACGTGGATGAAGGCTCGGGACCCACGTTGCTTTTCCTGCACGGCAACCCCACCTGGTCATTCGACTACAGCGCGGTGATCGATTCCCTGCGGGTGGGCTTCCGTTGCGTTGCAGTGGATTATCCCGGGTTCGGGCTATCGGTAGCGGCACCCGGATACCGGTATTTGCCTACCGAACACGCAGAGGTCATCGAGGGATTCGTGCAGACGCTTGGGTTGAGCAATGTCACCCTGGTGGGTCATGACTGGGGCGGGCCGATCGGGCTTGCGGCGGTGCTACGTCGGCCCGAAACCTTCGACCGAGTGGTGCTCACCAACACCTGGGCATGGCCGGTCAGTGACCCGCTCATACAGGTCATGTCGCACGTGATGGGCAGCCCAATCGGGCGGCTGCTGATCCGCCAGTTCAACCTGTTCGTCAACGTGATGATCCCGATCGGACACCGGCTGACCACACCCACCGACGCGCAGATGGACCACTACAGGAAGGCGCTGGGTAGCCCTTCGCGGCGGGAAGCTTCTGCGGTCTTTCCTCGCGAGATCACCTCCAGCCGGGCGTTTCTCGCCAGTATCGAGGCCGGGTTGGCCGGTATCGCGGCATTGCCGGCGTTGATTGTCTGGGGTGACGGCGACTTCGCCTTCGGCGATAAGGAACTGCGGCGGTGGCAGCAGACTTTCACCGATCACGAGACCGTGATGGTCAAGGGTGCCGGACATTTCGTTCCCTCCGACGCTCCCGAGCAGTTCGCCTCGGCGATCCGCCGCTGGTTCACCTGATCGTGTGTCCGCGGCATCGGGAGATTCTGGACAACCTGCCAATCCGCTGTGAAGTTAGTTCAGCTGTGCAAAATCACAGAAATTTGCTGGAGGTCGTGATCTGCTAACCAGGCGGCAAACGCATGGTTGCTGGCAGTGTTGAATTCGACCGACGGGGGAATAGTGGACGCTCTGATCGATATCCGTGAACGTGTGACGCCGATGTTGGCGCTGACCGGTGCCATGGCCATAGCGACCGCGGCGGTGGTGAGCGCACCGCCGGTGCAACACGCCGCGGAACGCGTGGTACCGCCGGCGGTGCACGAGGTGAAATCGCTGCCGTTGCAGCTGACCAGCGGAGTGGACTTCTTCGCGCCGTACTACTACCAGCCGGCCGGCCCGTTGGGGACGGCGGTGACGGTTCCGCTCTACGTCGTGACCTACGCGGCGGACACTTTGGTGAAGGGCGTGACGCAGGTCCTCACCGGCCTTCACGTGGATAACCGGCTGGCTCAGCAGCCGAGCCTGTTGACCCAGGGACTCCTGTTTCCGATCGCCACCGGTGTGCAAGGTGCCTTGGCCAGCGCGCTGGACGGCACGTTCGTCCTGGGCAAATTCACTCCGGCCCAGGCCATCAACTTCGCCCTCAACGCCATCAAGACGGCCATCGAAGGATTCATCGCCGCGGAGAAGGCATTGTTCACCCCGTCGCCGACACTGGCGGTGACGACCAAGACCGATGCCAAGACCCAGGACGTGGCGTGCACGGCCATCGCCGACTCGACTCCGACCGTGACGCTGTCGACGGCGAAGGTGGACACGGCGCCGAAGACGGTGCCCAAGCAGAAGGTGGCGGCTGCCACCGCGGACGGTGCCGCAGGGGCGTCGACGGATGCCGCCGGCGATACCAAGAAGGCAGACACGGCCGACACCGTCGCGGCAGCGAAGCCCGCGTGGAAGAAGCCGACACTCAAGCTTCCCACGTTCAAGCTGCCGACCCTGAAGTTCTCCATCCCGAAGAAGGCCACGGCGGGCGCCACGAAGCCGGAGAGTGCGTCGAGTTCCGATACCCCGAAGGCGTCCCACGAGTCGAACGACGGTGGCTCACAGGGTACTTCGAAGTAGCGTGCGACCATCGGCTCGGGCAGTGGCGTCGACCGCGGCCCGAGCCGGGGGACGACTCAGCCGGCCACGCCCATCGCCTCCTGCATCCCGCGGGTGGCCAGTACGTCGGCCAGTTCGTTGTCGGCGACACCGGCGTGGCCCTTCACCCAGAACCACTCGACCTCGTGCCGAGAGCACGCGGCCTGCAGGCGTTGCCACAGGTCGACGTTCTTCACCGGCTGCTTCGCGGCGGTCAGCCAGCCGTTGCGTTCCCAGCCCAACACCCACTTGGTGATGCCGTTGCGTACGTACGTGCTGTCGGTGTAAAGGTGCACCAGCACGGGCCGGGTGAGCGCCTCCAGCGCCATGATCGGCGCGGTCAGTTCCATCCGGTTGTTGCTCGTCTCGCCGGGCTCGCCTCCGCACATCTCCCGGACGTGCTCGCGGTGGCGCAGTACCGCACCCCAGCCGCCGGGGCCGGGGTTGGGGCGACACCCGCCGTCGGTATGGATGATCACAGGGTCGGTCATGCGCTGAGGATATGCGGCGAGATCAAGGCCGTCCGGACCGACATTCCGAGGGCCCGGTGATCGAGTGTCGTGATGCGGCGCCCGGGCTGCACCGCGTCCTTCACGGGCGTGCAGTAGTCAGCGAAGAACGCGGCGCTGGTATCGATGTCGGCGACGGTGTACGTGATCCCCCACAGCGACGACGGCCCCGCGCCGGCAACCCCGGGTGAACCGACCAGCTCGATGATCACGTCCGCGAACCGGAAGAAGATCTGCCGGATCGCCCGGCCGCCGAGTTCGCCGTCGCGTTCCCGGCGCGGCTGTACGCCGGCCGCGGCCAGCGCCGCGACCGTCCGATTCAGATCGGGTGACAGGAGCACGATGTGGTCGATCGCGGTGACGCCGTTGGCGTGCGTGCCCGGCGCCGCAGCCACAACGTCGGAGATCTTCGTCGGGATGCCGTCGAGTGCACCGTCGACCCGCACGCCGTGCAACGACCACCCGAGGATACCGGTACCGCCGTCCCGCCCGACCAGACGGATGCCGACACCGCCGACGCGACACACACCGTCGGGATCGACACCGAACCCGGCCCGGGTCCAGGCGTCCGCCGGATCGGCGACCTCAAGCTCGTCGACGGTCACGGTCATGGACGCGAGACTACTTCGATGTCGGGCCTCCTAAACTGACCCGGTGGACGTACGCACGCGCAACAACGTCACCGTCCTCGGTGTCGAGCGTGGGCCGGTGTTGTTCCTGGCGCACGGCTTCGGTTGCGATCAGAACCTGTGGCGCTCTGTTGTGCAACGACTGCAGTCCACGTTCCGGATCGTGTTGATCGACCACGTCGGCTCCGGAGCATCGGACCCGGCGGCGTGGGACGAGACCAAGTACTCCTCGCTGAGCGGGTATGCCGAGGATGCCGTGGAGGTCGTGCGCGCCCTCGACCTGCGCGAGGTGGTGTTCGTCGGGCACTCGGTGTCGGCCATGATCGGCGTCCTGGCCACCATCGCCGACCCCACGCGGTTCGCCAAGCTGGTGATGCTGACCCCGTCGCCGAGGTACCTCGATGACGACGATTACCGCGGTGGCTTCTCCCGAGCCGATATCGACGAGCTGCTGGAGTCGATGGAACTGAACTACCTGGGCTGGTCGGCAGCGATGGCGCCACAGATCATGGGTAACGCCGAGCGTCCCGAACTGGCCGAGGAACTCGAAGCGTCGTTCTGCCGCACCGACCCGGCGCACGCCCGCGTCTTCGCCCGGACCACCTTCCTGTCCGACAACCGCGCAGATCTGGCTCACGTCACGGTGCCCACCCTGGTCATCGAATGCGCGCAAGACTCCATCGCGCCGACCGGGGTGGGCGCCTACGTGCACAGCCAGATCGCGGGCAGCCGATTGGTCACCCTCGACGCCACCGGGCACTGCCCCCACGTCAGCCACCCCGAAGCCACCGCCGCCGCGATCACGACGTTCGCCACCGCACCGTGAGCCCCCTCGACGTCGACGATCTCTGGGAACACGCGCCGTGCGGGCACATCATCACCGACGGCGCCGGCCGAATCCTGCGCGTGAACGCCACCGTCCTGGCGTGGCTGGGCTATGAGCACGACGCGCTGCGCGGCACCCTGATCACCGACCTGTTGAGCGTCGGTGGGCGTATTCACTACGAGACGCACTTCGCGCCCCTGCTGGCGATGACCGGCGACCTGCAGGGTGTCACGGTCGACATGGTCGATGTGGACGGAACACGGCAGCCGATGTTCTTGACCGCCAATGTGAAAACGGATGCGGAGGGGAATTTCGAGCTGCTGCGCATCACGGCCGTCGACGCCACGGACCGTCGCGCCTACGAGCGCGAACTGCTGGCTGAACGCACCAGGGCCGAGGCCGAAAGTGCGCGGGCCCGAGCGTTCGCCGAGACGCTGCGCCGCTCACTGCTGCCGCCGGTGCTGTCACCACCACCGGGACTGGACGCCGCCGACTACTACTATGCCGCGTCCACCGATGACATCGGCGGCGACTTCTACGACCTGTTCCCGGTGAACCGCGCGACATGGGGCTTCTTTCTTGGCGATGTCATCGGCAAGGGCGTCGACGCGGCGGTGGTCACCGGGTTGACCCGCTACGTGCTGAGGTCGGCGGCCGTCTCGAACGAGGACCCGGTGGCGGTGCTCGGGAATCTGAACTCCGTTCTCGCCCAGCACCTCGGCCTGGCGCCCAAGCGGACGCTGAGCACCCTGATCTACGGCAACATGGTCAGAGCCGGAGACGGGTTCGACATCGAATTGGCAAGCGGCGGCCACCTGCCGCCGCTGCTGCTCGGCGCCGACGGGAGCGCCTTCTACGCCGACACCCTCGGGGGTCAGGCGGTTGGGATGGTGGAACAACCGCGATTCGTGGCGCACACCCTGCACCTGAACCCGGGCGACACGATGGTGCTCTACACCGACGGGCTCACCGAGGCCCTGACCGGGATCGGTCGGAAGCGCTTCGACGATGACGGCGCCCTGTTGGCGAGCGCGAAGGAGTGGGCACCGGCGAGCGCACAGCAGGCCGTGCGCGAGATCCGCGCACTGCTCGACAGTCTGGGGACCGGCGTCCAAGACGACGCCGCGGTGCTGGCGTTCGGGGTGCCTTCGACGTGAACTGTGGACAGTGCGTCAGGCCGCCACAGCCGCCGGTTGCCGCGGCGTGGACGAGCGCGAACCCAGCAGATCGTTGGGCAGCGAGAGCCGAATGACCTTGCCCCAGGCCGAGGCGACCTGCTTGATCAACGGGCCGCTGGTGTAGGTCAGCCCGTAGCGCTCGAAGATGTCGCGCACCTGCGGGGCGACCTCGGCGTACCGGTTGCTGGGCAGGTCGGGGAACAGGTGATGCTCGATCTGGAAGGACAGGTTGCCGCTCATCAGGTGCATGAGCCGGCTGCCGGTGATGTTCGCCGAGCCGAGCATCTGGCGCAGGTACCACTGGCCACGGGTCTCGCCGTCGATGCTGTCGTAGGTGAAAGTCTGTACGCCCTCGGGAAAATGGCCGCACATGATGACCGAGTGCGTCCATACGTTGCGCACGAGATTGGCGGTGAGGTTGGCGGTCAGCGTGGTGACCGCACTGGGCCCCGACAGCAGCGGGTGCACGACGTAGTCGCGTAGCCCCTGCGTGCCGACCTTGCGCAGCGTGGCCTTCACCCGGGCCCGGAAATCGGGGTTGTTGCGGCGTTCCGCGGTCTTCAGGTTCTTGCCGAGCTTCAGGTCGTACGCGGCGATCCCGTACTGAAAGATCAACGCGTTGATCGCATTCCATACCGGCTGGCCCAGGTGGAACGGGCTCCAGCGCTGTTCTTCGTCGACCCGCATGATCCCGTACCCGAGGTCGCCGTCCTTGCCGAGCACGTTGGTGTAGGTGTGATGTTCCTCGTTGTGTGCGTGCTTCCACTGCTCGGCGGTGGAGGCGTGATCCCACTCCCAGGTGGTCGAGTGAATCTTGGGATCGCGCATCCAGTCCCATTGACCGTGCATGACGTTGTGCCCGATCTCCATGTTCTCCAGGATCTTGGCGGCCGACAACCCGGCGGTGCCGAGCCACCAGGCGGGCGGGAACAGCGAGAAGAGCAGTACCGCGCGGCTTCCCGCCTCCAGGCCGCGTTGGGTCTTGATGACGGTGCGGATGTAGCGGGCGTCGTCCGCGCCGCGGGCGTCCAGGACGCTCTGGCGGATGGCATCCAATTCGCGGCCGAGGTTCTCGATATCGTCGGCGCTCAAGTGGGCGACCGGGCTGGTGGGCTGGTTCTGGATGGCGGTCATGATGTCTTCCCGTTGATGTGGGTGGTCAGATGTCGAGTTCGCAGGAGCCGGCGACGGTGGAGACGCAGGTCTGCACCAGGACGCCGGCATCCGGCGCGCCGATGGTGACGGCGCCGTTGCGCACGTCACGGACCGCGCCGCTGCGCAGGGGCAGGACGCAGCCGAAGCATACACCCATCCGGCAGCCCGACGGCATGAGCACTCCGGCGTTCTCACCGGCCGCCAAAAGCGTTGTCGCGGGGGCGGTGTCGGTGGTGATGCCGGTCTTGGTGAAGCTGACCGGCCCGCCGTCTCCGCCGTCGACGGACGGCATCGTGAAGCGTTCGGTGCGCAGTGAATCGGCGAGGTCATGGCGTGCCCAGTGCGCTTCGAGGTCGTCCAGCAGGCCTGCGGGTCCGCAGGCCCAGGTCTGCCGTTCGGCCCAGTCCGGCACCAGGGCGCCGAGGTCGGCTGCGGTCAGGCGTGCCGATGTGCCGGTGTGGTGCTCGACGAGACGGATGGCACGGGATTGGGCGAGGCAGCGCAGTTCGGCGCCGAACACCACGTCCTCGGGGGTACGGGCGCTGTGCACCACGACGACGTCGGAGAGGTCGGCCAGATGGCTGCGCAGCATCCCCATCACCGGGGTGATGCCGCTGCCGGCGGTGACGAACAGGGTCTTGGCCGGGCGCGAGCGCGGCAGGGTGAAGTCACCGGTCGCCTGGTCGAGATGCACGACGGTGCCTCGCTCGGCCTGGGAAACAAAGTAATTCGAGACGATCCCGCCGTCGATCGCCTTGACCGTGATCGCAAGGCGGCGGGTCTGGGTGACCGGTGAGGTCAGGGAATAGGTACGCCACTGCCGGACGCCGTCGATATCGACGCCGAGGCGGACGTACTGGCCGGCGCGGTGTCCCCGCCAGCCGCGCCCCACCCGGATGTGCACCGTCACCGTGTCGTCGGTCTCGGAGGTGACGGCGTCGATGCGGCCGCGCAGGTCACGCGAACTCCCGAGCGGGTCGACGAGGTCGAGAAAGTCCCGCGGCACCAGGGGAGTGGTCACCATGTGGGCGACAGCGCGCAGTGGTCCACGTCGGACCTTGGCGATGGCTGAAGTCATGTCTTCATCATGGTTGTAAAAATGCGCAGGTTCTCGACAGAATTGTGTGAAACTGAATACCAATATTGTTCGAAAAGTACAAATAGAATGGCAGGCGTGTGGGCAGGGATGACCGGGTGGTGTGGGCACCGCTACCTGAAGCGGTGTCGGCCGCCATGCGGTCGGTACTGCCTGTCGTTGCGGAGCGGACCGTCGCCGCCGTGGTCAGCGACGTTCCGAGCTATGCCGACGCCTTCAGCGGACGGACCGGGCAGAACATCGAGCGCGCCGTCCAGCAATCCCTGGCTGCCTTCTTGCAGCTGGTGTCCAAGGGAGACGACCCGGACACCTCGCCGTCGATCCAGCCGGCGCTCGACGGTGCCTTCGCCCTGGGCCAGGGCGAAGCTCGCCAGAACCGGTCCACCGATGTGCTGCTCGCCGCGTTCCGTAGCGGAGCTCGGACCGCGTGGCGCGAATGGAGCGCCGTCGCCGTCGCACACGAGGTACCGGGGGACCAGCTGGCGGTGTTCGCCGAGAAGGTGTTCGCGTATATCGATCGCCTCTCGGCCGCCAGCGTCGCCGGCCACGCCCACGAACTCGCCAAGTCCGGACTGGCCAGGCAGCGCCACCGGGAAACCCTTGCCCGCCAACTACTCCGAGGCGCACCCCTGGAAGATCTGCTGGCCTGCGCCGAACGCGCCGAGTGGCGTGCGCCCGCCACCTTGACGGCCGTCGCCGTACCGCGCGGGTCGGAACGCCGGGTGGCCGGTGTGCTCGCCGCCGCCAGCCTGGAAGTGCCCGAGGATGCGCTGCCCCCGCTCACCCGGCCGGTGACGGTGCTGTTGTGCACCGACGGCTCCGCGCTGCGACGGCAGCTGGACATCCCCGGTGTGGTCATCGGGCCGGACCGGCCGTGGGCGCGGGTGGCCCAATCCGTGGCCCGCGTACTGCGCGCGGTCGATCTCTGCGCTGAGGACGCGGATCCGTTCGACACCGAGAAGAACCTCAAAGTCCTGGTCTTGCAGGCCGATCCGGATGCACTCGCCGATCTGCGGGCTGCGGTGCTCGCACCGCTGGACTCGCAACGCCCTGCGGTGCGGGACAAACTCGTCGAAACCTTGCGGGCGTGGTTGCTCCATCAGGGCCGCCGCGACGACGTCGCCGCCGCGCTGTTCGTGCACCCGCAGACGGTCCGTTATCGCCTCGGGCAACTGCGCGAGCTGTACGGCGAGACGCTCACCGACCCCGACGTCGTCGAACAACTGGTCATCGCGCTGGCCGGTGATACCGCGCGGGCCCGCCGGCCGATTGCTAATCTCCGCACGTGATTCGCCTGCTGGCAATGCCCGCCGCCGCGCTGGCTGTATTCGGGGCGAGTGCGCTCGCCACCGCCGAACCGCAGGCCGGCAGCCCCGTGTTCGCGATCGGGAAGTGCTACGACCCGGACAAGACCGTGCTGACGCGCCCTGCCACCTTCGACTACAACTGCGACGGCACTGGCGTGCTGCAGGACATGGTGTGGGCGACGTGGGGTCCCGACAGCGCTCGCGGGACGGGCACCGACAGTTCGGTGGAGTGCCAGCCCAATTGCGCGCAGGGCACCCGACTGGTGAACCCCGTTGTCGTGCACGCCTGGAATCCCCAGCCCGCCAAGGACGCCGCCTGCCCGGCCGATGTCCGGTACTTCAGCGATCTCACGATCGCGTATCCGCAGGCTGTGCCGCCGTGGATCACCCCGGGTGCCCAGTGGTCGCCCGGCACCGATTTCGTCACCATCGACGGCCTGCCCGCCGTGCACTTCTCCGGGTTGTCGCCGATCTGCGGGTGAAGGGTGGCAGTCGGGCGCGGTCAGTGCCATCGTGGTGTCCATGAGTAGTCCAGATAGTCCCGAAGAGACCGCAGGCCTGTACAGCGTCGACGACGACGATCAGCTGACGCAGGAGGACACCCTGCTCGACCGCGGTGTCAACGATCTCCTGGACGAGGGCTACTCGCCGCCGGAGAAGTGGCAGGAACCGCGCGATCACGACACACTCGACGAGTTCCTGGCCGCGGAGGTCCCGGACCCGGCGATGCAACTGGATGAGGCCTACGTCCCGGACGAACAGGCCGGAGACGACGAGGTGGGCGGTGTCCGGTCGGGCCGGCTGGTCGCACCCAACGGGGGCTCCGGCGAGGATGACGAATCGGATCTGATCGGTACCGACGTCGGCATCGACGGCGGGGCGGCCTCCGCGGAAGAAGCCGCCGTGCACGTCATCGACGAGTGATCCGGCGGGCAGGAGCGGAAGCGACCGGGGGTCAGCGGCGGCGCTGCAGCAGAACCGACAGCGTCAGCACCACCAGACCTGCCACCGCCAGCAGTGCACCGGCCGCCGCCGGGGCGGTGTAGCCGTACCCTGCGGCGATCACCACCCCGCCGATCCAGGCTCCGGCGGCGTTGGCGATGTTCAGCGCGGAGTGGTTCAGCGCCGCGGCCAGCGTCTGGGCATCGTGCGCGACGTCCATCAGCCGGGTCTGCAGTGCCGGACCGATGGCCGCTCCCGCGGCCCCGATGAGGAACAGCCCCGGCAGCGCGGTCCACGGATTGTGGGCGGCCAGTACGAACAGGGCGAGCACCACACCGAGCGTGCTGATCGACAGGTACAGCCCACGGATCACCGAGATGTCGGCCATCCGGCCCCCGGCCAGATTGCCGATCACCATGCCGAGGCCGAAGGCCATCAGCGCCAGCGGGATGAGGGCGCGCGGCAAGCCGGCGACGTCGGTCATCGTGGTGGCCACGTAGGTGTAGACGGCGAACATGCCGCCGAAGCCGACCATTCCGACCAGTAGGGCAAGCCACACCTGCACCCGGCGCAGCGCACCGAGTTCGGTGAGCGGACTGGTGATGTGCATGCTGCGCAGGGTCGGCACCCAGAACCAGATGGCGGTCAGGGTGACCAGCCCGATGCCCACCACGAGGCCGAAGGCGCTGCGCCAGCCGAAATGCTGGCCCAGTGCCGACGCGGCCGGGACGCCCACGACGGTGGCCACGGTGAGACCGGTGAGCACGTGTGCGACGGCCTTCGCGCGGTTCTGCGGGCCCATCAGGTGCGCGGCGATCAACGCGGCGATTCCGAAGAAGGCGCCGTGTGGGATACCCGCGACGAACCGGGCGGCCATCAGGGTGCCGTAGGTCGGGGCGAACACGCTGGCCAGATTGCCCAGCGTGAACAGCACCATGAGGGCGAGCACCAGGGTCTTGCGGTTCATCCGCGCCGTCAGCGCCGCAATCAGCGGGGCGCCGATCACCACACCGAGGGCGTAGGCGGAGATGACATGTCCCGCGGTCGGCTCGGAGATGTGCAGGCTCGCGGCGATATCGGGCAGCAGCCCCATCGCCACGAACTCGGTGGTACCGATCGCGAAACCACCCAGGGCCAGCGCGAACACCGCCAGCCAGCGCACGGTCGGGTCGGGCGAGACGACGGAGTGGGGCCGGTGCGGCCGGGCGAGGGTGGGAGTCACCTGATCAGCCTAGAACCACTTACGCCTCCCAGCCACTTGACTTTTGTCTAGATCGGGCAAAAGTGGCGGAACTTACGTTTTCGGTGTTCAATCGGGGCATGTCCACCGCCGGCGATGTGTTCACCCTGATCAGGGAGCGTGGGGAAACCACGCGCGCCGACATCGCCGCCGCGACGGGGCTGTCCCGGACCGCCGTGGCAGCGCGCATCGCGGCCCTCGCGGCGGCCGGCCTGGTACTCGAAGGTGAGCAGGTGCCCTCGACCGGTGGGCGGCCGGCGACCCCGGTGAGCTTCAATGCCGACGCGGGCGTCGTGCTGTCGGTCTCCGTCGGTATCAGCCGGACCCGGCTGGCGGTCTGCGACCTGGCGGGCACCGTCCTGCGGCTGTCGGATATCGACCAAGAGGTGGCCCTGGGGCCCGACGACCTGATGCCCGATGTCGCCAAGCGTCTCGATGTTCTGCTCGAGGAGTACCCCGATGTCGAGGTTTTCGGTATCGGACTGAGCCTGCCCGGTCCGGTGGATCGAGAACGGGGTTGCAGCCGGGATTCGCCGATCCTGCGCGGCTGGGACGGGGTGGCGCTGCGCCCGTATTTCGACGACGTGATCCGACTGGGCAACGTCCCGGTGATCCTGGACAACGACGCCAACGCGATCGCACTCGCCGAGCGCGGCGGAGAGCTCGAGGGGCACAGCGACCTGTTGGTGCTCAAGGCCTCGACCGGTCTGGGCGCGGGCATCATCGCCGGTGGTGCGCTGCAGCGGGGGGTCTCCGGGGCCGCGGGCGAATTCGGCCACAACAAGATCGCCGTCGCGGCGGGTCGCGCTTGCCGGTGCGGGGACACCGGATGCCTGGAGACCGTCGCCGGCGGCTGGGCGATCGTGCACGAATTGCAGCAGCAGGGCTACGCCGTGCGGCATCTGCGCGATGTCGTCGAGTTGGCCAACGGTGGCGACCCCGAGACCCGCCGGATGATCCGCGACAGCGGGCGCTACGTCGGTGAGGGCATCTCGCCCGCGGTGAACCTGCTCAACCCGAAGGTGCTCGTCATCACCGGCGATATGGCCGGCGCCTATGACATCTTCGTCGCGGGGCTGCGAGAAGCGTTGTACGGCAATGCGACTGCGATGGCGACTCGCGAGCTGGAGGTGGTGGCCTCGGTGCACGGCGGCGCGGCGGCGCCGGTGGGCGGTGCCGTCATGGCGCTGGACGAGGTGCTCAGCGCCCGCGCCGTCGACGCGCTACTGGCTAGGTAGCCTTGGCGATGACGTTCTCGGCGAACCACTCGAGGTTGCGGATCTTGGCGTCCAGCGGCTCGGTATCGTCGCCCATGATGTAGGGGACCCGGAAGCCGACGATCACATCGGTAACCCCCTTGTCCTCCAGGCGTTTCACCCCGTCCAGCGAGAACCCGTCGATCGAGATGACGTGGACCTGGAATTCGTCGGCCAGTCCGATCCGCTCCTCGGTCTCGCGGTACTGCTGGAGCTTCTTCAGCAGCGGGTCGAGTTCGTCGGGATCTCCGCCGCCATGCATCCAGCCGTCATTGCGCGCGGCGCGTTTGAGCGCGGCGTCGGCGTGCCCGCCGACCAGGATGGGCACCGGCTTGGTCGGCGCGGGTGTCATCTTGATGCTGGGGATGTCGTAGAACTCGCCGTGATACTCGAAGTAGTCGCCCGAGGTGAGACCGCGAATGACGTCGATGCACTCGTCGATCCGCTTGCCGCGCCGGGCGA
Source organism: Mycolicibacterium sp. Y3 (assembly GCF_051188035.1). Classification (NCBI taxonomy): domain Bacteria; kingdom Bacillati; phylum Actinomycetota; class Actinomycetes; order Mycobacteriales; family Mycobacteriaceae; genus Mycobacterium; species Mycolicibacterium sp. Y3. The sequence goes on from NZ_JAVQLT010000001.1 coordinate 1,540,098, forward strand.
ACGGCACGCCCATGATCTCGTAGTCCTCGGGCCACGGGCTGGTGCCGACGCCGAGGCCGAGCCGGTTGCCGAACAGTGCGGCCAGCGACCCGGCCTGTTTGGCGACCAGTGCCGGCGGCCGGATGGGCAGCTTCAGCACGAAGATGTTGAAGTGCAGCTTGGTGGTGACGGCCGATAGTGCGCCGATGAGCGAGAAGGACTCGATGAAGGATTTGCCGTCGAGGAATTCGCGGTTGCCGTCCGCGGTGTACAGATATTTGGAGTCCGACACCTCCGGGTACGCGATGCTGTCGGGAATGGTCATGGCGTGGTAGCCGGCTTCGTCGGCCGCTTTGGCGAGCGGGATGTAGTAGCTCGGGTCTGTCATCGCTTCCGCATAGGTGAACCGCATACACCGATACTAGAACGTGTTCTAGTTCTGTGTGCCGGAATGGGTCGGAGGATGATGTCCGGATGGGCACCTGGCTGACGCGCAATGTCCGGGTGCTCTCCGCGGTGTCGTTCCTTCAGGACACCGCCAGCGAGCTGCTCTACCCGCTGTTGCCCATCTACCTGACTGCTGTCCTGGGCGCCCCACCCGCTGTCGTCGGCGCGATCGAAGGTGCCGCCGAGGGGGCGGCGTCGCTGACCAAACTCGCCTCGGGGCCGCTGGGCGACCGGTTCGCGCGACGCCCGCTCATCGCGACCGGGTACGGGATGGCTGCCCTCGGCAAGGTGATCGTCGCCGCCGCGGGCGCCTGGCAGGGAGTTCTCGCAGGTCGGGTGGTCGACCGACTGGGAAAGGGCTTGCGCGGCGCCCCGCGTGACGCCCTACTGGTCGCCGATATCGACGAGGGCTACCGCGGCCGGGTGTTCGGCTTTCATCGCGCCATGGACACCTTCGGTGCGGTCGTCGGGCCGCTGATCGGGCTGGCCGGCTACGAGCTGCTGGACCATCAGATCGCACCGCTGCTGTGGGTGGCCGTCGTACCCGCCGTGCTCAGTGTCGCGCTGGTGTTCCTGTCCAAGGAACGCAAACGTCCCGCACCCACGACGCGGCCACCGCTCTTCGCGCGCGTCAAGGACCTTCCGCGCCGGTACTGGCGCACCACGGGCATCCTCGTTGCGTTCGGAATCATCAATTTCCCCGACGCCTTGCTGCTGTTGCGGCTCAACGAGATCGGCTTCTCGGTCGTCGAAGTGATCCTGGCCTATGTCGGTTACAACGCGGTCTACGCGCTGAGCAGCTATCCGGCCGGGCTGCTGGCCGACCGGATCGGCCGGGTGCAGGTGTTCGGTATCGGGCTGGTGTTCTTTGCCATCGGGTACACCGGGCTGGGGCTGACCACCGATCCGCTGGCCGCCTGGCTGCTGATCGGTGCGTACGGACTGTTCACCGGCTGCACCGATGGCGTCGGCAAGGCGTGGATCTCCACCCTGGTCGGCGCCGATCTTCAGGCCAGCGCGCAGGGTGTCTTCCAGGGTGCGAGCGGGTTCGCGATCCTGATCGCCGGCGTATGGGCCGGGCTGGCCTGGGGGCAGGACGGCACTGTGCCGCTGTTGATCTCCGGCAGTGTCGGCGCGGTGTTCGCGATGGCGATGCTGACAGTCGGCTACACCAGGCGGAACGGCGGAGCTCCCGCACCGGCGATCTGATAACCGCCCTGCTGGGTGCGTTCGGTGCACCGGCCCGTCACGGTATTGCCGTCGATGACGACCGGCACCGCGCCGCGCGGGGTCTCGGCCGGCGCGTCGAACACGGTGCCCTGCCAGTGATACTTACCGTCGATCGGATCGAGATGCCCCGTGAGCCGCACCCGTACCGCGTGGCCGTCCACGGTGGCGGGTCCGTCGTAGACGTCCTCTACGAAGGTTCCGCAGTCGTCATCCTCGGCTTGCGCGGCGGCGGGACCCTTCGCGGGCAGAAACCCGGTGCGCCGCCAGACCCGCCTCGCGATCGGGCCCATCAGGCCGACCTCCTCGAGGAATGCGGCCAATGGGGCGAACCCGGCGATCTGCACCTCGCGCCGGTGCGCGGACGCGCGAGCCATCCTGCGCGCCGCCCGCGCATCCAGGCCGACCCGGCTGTACTGCACCTTGTTGGTGAACAGGAATCGGAAGAACAGGCCGCCCGCGCCGTTGAGATTGCCGATCCAGAAGCGCTTCCAGTGCGACATGGACGGGGTGCGCTTGCGCAGGCCGTCGCGCGCGAACTGGATGTGGCGGGCCTCCTCGGTGACGTGAATCCGCATCAGCCGCTGGACCATTGGCTGCAGCTCGGGATCGTCCATCATCTGCCGTTGCAGCGAGTCGAAGATCTCCTCGCCGATCAGGGCCGCCACCCACAGCACCGCTCCGCGGAAGATGAACGGCAGCCCGTTGATGATGACGCGCTGGTACAGCCGGGGCCGGATCGGGTCCGCGCCGACCTTCGCGATGGCCTTGCCGAACATCACCATGTGCCGGGTCTCGTCGCCCAGTTCGGTCAGCTCATAGTGCGTGGTGGCCGCGGTCGGGTCTTGATGCATCATCTTGCGCAGCAGCGACTGATTCAGGATGTTCTCGAACCAGATGCCGGCGGACAGCGTGTTCACCAGCTCCTGACGGGACAGCTCGATCTGCTCGGCCCGGCTCATCGCCTCCCACAACGGGGTGCCGTAGAGCGAGACCACCTTGGGGGGCAAGAAGAACTTGTCCGCCTCCAGCGGGGCGTCCCAGTCGATATCGACAATCGGGGCGTAGGACTTGCGTACCGAGCCCTTCAGCAGCCGCTCGGCGAATTCCGCACGTGTGGTCTGGGATTTCAGCGAAGCCGTCATCGTGGCGCACCCTTCGGTCGGTGACTTCGAAGCTACGTCCGCCCCCGCAGGTAGTCAATACCCCTGGTACCGGATACCTGAGGTTTGGGACGATGGCGAATTCGGGATCCTCGAGGCGATGTGCCGCGACAATGCTCGACGGAATCGCCGTTGGACCAACCGCGATTGGCCGGCTGAGGCGTTAGTGCCAGTCCCAGACGGACATGTCGTTGGCCGGGTAGTTCTGGCAGATGTCGGTGGTGTGGGCGGCGACGCCTTTGTTGTTGAAGAATAGTTTTGCCCAGTTGGGCCAGCGCCAGGACATTTGTTCGTAGAAGGCGTTGGTGGCGGTGTCTTCGGAGTATTGGCGCCGTCCTGCGTAGTCCATGGAGAAGAACCAGTGGATGCGGTCTTGGGTGCCTTGTTGGTCGGCGGCGGGTTTGTTGTTGTAGTCGATCATGTAGCGCTCGTAGTAGACGGGTTCGACGTCGCGGGCGGCGGCCATGATCTGTTCGGCGGTGCAGGGGGTGCGCAGGATGCGGTTGGGGATGGGGTAGTCGTCGGTGGCATCTGCTGAAGAGACTGCGGAGGTGGCGATGCCTGTGGTGAAGGCGCCGGCCAAGGCGGCGGCGGCCAGGCCTACCCGGGCGGCGTTCCGAAAGTTGGTGCGCATCATGGTGATTTCCCTCCTAGGCAGCGTGGTCGATGACGCCGCGTTTTTCGGGGCAGTAGTAGTCGACGGCCAGCCCCACGAACTGCCACACCTGCTCGGTGCTGCTGTCGCGGTCCAGCTGATTCCGTACGAACGTCGCCGTCTGCGCCGCATCGGTGTCGACGTTGTTGTACATCCGCTTGCACATGATCTTGCCGATCCAGGCGTTGTAGTCCTTCTGCCCGTAGATCCCCACGGTGTGCAGCTGATGGGCGAAGTTGGTGTCGGGATCCCGGTCGAACGACGGGTCCGCGGCCGCCGGGGCCGTGCCCGCGGTACCGACAACAAGTGCCGCCGCAACCAACCCGGTGGTGGTGATGGCGAGATTCATTCTGACCTGCTCTCTTCTTGCAACCAGCCCGCCAAAAGTGCGGTGTTGACACCGCCGTGATCACGAATTCCGCGCTGCCACTGCAGATTCGCGATCACTACCGTCATTGTTAGTTGTGTTACACAAGTCTCCCGCCGTACTCCGTGGTGGCGAAACGGTGGTGTAGAGTCCTGCCCGTGCCTAGGCGGAACTGCGGTTCCGTCTAGGGAATGATAACCGAATGTTCGGCCCCGTGTGCATCGGCGTGCGCGGTCGTCGTGAAGGCCCGAATGCAGAGGTGCATGGTGTACGCAGTACTGAAGCGGTTCTGGGTGCCGCTGCTTTTGACGGTGGTTGTTGCCATCGGCGCCTACGCGATAGTGCGGATCCGGGATTCGGGCCACCACACGCCTGCCGTCGCTGAGCAATCGGGGATCACCGCCAACTTCAACCCGAAACACATCACCTACGACGTCACCGGTTCGGGGGGAACGGTGACGGTCAACTATCTCGATGAGAACGGGCAACCGCATCTCATCGAGAATGCGCCCCTGCCATGGTCTTTCACCATCGTCACGACGCTGCCGTCGATGTCGGCGAACATCATGGCCCAGGGTGATCGTGACGTCAGCGACCTCAAGTGTCGTGTCACCGTGGACGGAGACGTACGGGACGACCGGACGAGCACCGACACCGTTAAACCGTTCATCTACTGCTTGGTGAAATCCGTATGAGCACAGCACATTCAGCACCGCACCGCCCGCTTATCGCACACCTGATCCGAGTGCTGGCCATTCCGGTCATCCTGTTTTGGATCGCCCTCGCGGTCATCTTGGCTGTCGTAACACCGCCGCTGGACACGATCGCCGATCAGCATGCGGTGTCGTTGAGCCCCAAGGGTTCGGCGGCGTTTCAGTCGATGCTGAATATCGGCAAGAAGTTTCAGCAATTCGACTCCGACTCGACGGCGATGGTCGTGCTCGAAGGCCAGGACAAGCTGGGGGCCAGCGCCCATGACTATTACAACGAGATCGTCAAGAAACTCAACGCCGATCACCAGCACGTGCAGAACGTGCAGGATTACTGGAGTGACCCGCTGACCGCGGCGGGTTCGCAGAGTGTGGACGGTAAAGCTGCCTATGTTCAGATCTTCCTCAGCGGTGCGCAGGGCACCACCCCGAGTCACGAGTCGGTGGCCGCGGTGCGCGACATCGTCAACTCGGTTGCCGCCCCGCCAGGGGTGAAGGCCTACGTGACAGGCAACACCGTCCTGGTCACCGACACTTCGGTTGCCGGGCATAAGAGTATGGCGGTGATGGCGCTGCTCTCGATCGTGGTGATCATCGTGATGTTGCTCATCATCTATCGCTCGATCGTGGCGATGCTGCTGTCGCTGGTGATCATCGGTATCGAACTGTTCGCCGCCCAGGGTGTGGTGGCCACTGCGGGCAACCTGAACATCATCGGTTTGACCCCGTACGCGGTGAGCATGGTGGTGATGTTGACGATTGCGGCAGGTACGGACTATGTCATTTTCCTGCTGGGTCGCTACCACGAGGCCAGGTCGAACGGGCTGGACCGCGAAGACGCGTTTTACTGGGCCTACCATGGTGTTTCGCACGTCATCGTCGGGTCCGGCCTGACCATCGTGGGTGCGACGATGTGCTTGTCGTTCACCACGCTGCCGTACTTCAACACCATGGGTCTGCCGTGTGCCATCGCCATCTTGACCGTCATCGCCGCCGCGCTGACGCTGGCTCCGGCGGTGCTTGCGGTGTCGTCGCGCTTTGGCATGCTGGACCCCAAACGCCCCATAGACGCCCGTGGGTGGCGCAAAGTCGGCACCGCGGTGGTGCGGTGGCCGATTCCGATCGTGGTGGTCACCACGGCCATCGCGATTATCGGCTTCCTGAGTCTGATGACCTATGTGCCGCAGTACAACGACGACAAGTTCACTCCGGCTGATATGCCGTCCAACCAGGCCATGGCCATCGCCGAAAAACACTTCTCCAAAGCGCGGATGAACCCAGAGTTGCTCATGCTGGAGGCCGACCACGATCTCCGCAACCCCGCTGACATGCTGGTGATCGACCGCGTCGCCAAGGCTGTGGTGCACATGCGCGGTATCGATCGGGTGCAGACCATCACCCGCCCCTGGGCGCGCCGATCGAGCACAGCTCGTTGCCCTACCTCATGGGCGCCCAGAACGCCGGGACGCTGCAGGCTGCGCAGTTCAACAACGACAACTCGGCCCAGATGCTGGAGCAGGCCGACGAGATGAGCAAGACCATCGCCAGCATGCAACGCATGCTGACCATCACCACCGAACTGGTCGACACGACGCACCTGATGGTCGGAGACACCCACGACCTGGTGTCCACGACACAGCAGTTACGGGACAACATCGCCGATTTCGACGACTTCTTCCGGCCGCTACGCAACTACTTCTATTGGGAACCACACTGTTTCGACATCCCGATGTGCCATTCGCTGCGATCCATCTTCGATGCACTCGACGGTATCGACGCACTGTCGGACAAGTTCGGCAACATGGCTGCGGATCTGGACAAGATGGACCAGTTGATGCCCCAGATGCTGCCGGTGCTGCGCTCGACCATCGACTCGATGACCAGGATGCGTGACTTCATGGTCGCCACACACAGTGTGATGGCCGGAACCCAGGCCCAGCAACAGGAGCTGGCCAAGGGCGAAACCGAAATGGGTCTGTACTTCGACCAGGCCAAGAACGACGACTTCTTCTACCTGCCCCCGGACGTCTTCCAGAACCCCGACTTCCAGCGCGGCTTGAAGATGTTCGTCTCCCCGGACGGCAAAGCGGTGCGCTTCATCATCACCCACCAGGGGGATCCAGCGTCGGTGGACGGAATCGAGCACGTCCAGGATATGCGGGACGTCGTCGCCGACGCCGTGAAAGGCACACCGCTGTCGAATGCCAAGGTGTCCCTTGCCGGTACCGCCTCGCTCTACAACGACATGCAACACGGGGTGACCATCGACCTGGCGATCGCCGTCATCGCCGCGATGATCCTGATCTTCGCGATCATGTTGCTCATCACCCGCAGCGTGGTGGCAGCGTTGGTCATCGTGGGCACCGTGGCCGCCTCTTTGGGTACCGCCTGCGGGCTTTCGGTGCTGCTGTGGCAGGACATCCTGGGTCTGGGCGTGCAGTGGATCGTCATCCCGCTGTCCATGGTGATCCTGCTGGCGGTCGGCTCGGACTACAACCTCCTGGTCGTATCGCGACTGAAAGAGGAAATCCACGCCGGGCTGAACACCGGCATCATCCGCGGCATGGGCGCCACCGGACGCGTCGTCACCGCCGCTGGTCTGGTGTTCGCCTTCACCATGATGTCGATGATCGTTTCGGAGCTGCGCGTGGTCGGTCAGCTCGGCATGACGATCGGGATCGGGCTGATCGTCGACACACTGATCGTGCGCTCGTTCATGACCCCGTCCATCGCCGCCGCGCTGGGACGCTGGTTCTGGTGGCCACTGAACACCATCAAAATCACCCATCCGGCCGCCACACCGCCGGTAGGGCCCGATCCTGACGAACCCCACACCGCGCCCATCCCTGCGCCCAGCGCGCCGTGACACCGCTGGCACACCCCAAGCCCGACCCAGCCGAAGCGGCCGAAGCGCTGCTGAGGGTCCTGACCAAGCTCTACGTCGCGTCACGGCACACCGACATGGCGCGGCGGGCGACAGGGCAGCTCACCACGGCGCAGTATGCGGTGATGCAAATCGTCGTCGAACGAGGGCGTGCCCGAGTCTCGGAACTGGCGCAGGCCGCAGGTGTGACCCTGCCGACGATGTCGGTTGCCGTCAGTCGGCTGACGCGACGTGACTTGATTTGCCGCACATCACCCACCGCTAGTCGGCGCAATTCATACGTCGAATTGACCGCTCGCGGTGAACAGTCCTTCGACGCCTTCCTGGAAACTCATCGCCGCGCCATTGAAAGCCGGTTGCAGTGTGTGAGCGGCGAAGACCAAGCGAAGTTGCGTGCAGCCGTCCCCGTACTCAGACGAATGGTCAGCGGGATCAGCGGCCCAGCCGACCGAACCACGCTGTCGATCACCGCAGGGGGCCACACCTCGATGACGCGGTCTGAGATGCTGTAAGAAACGGGTAGAAGGAAACGAGTAGGTGACTGAGCGCGAGTCGAAGCTTCGCCAGCGCACCGACGGGCGGTTGGATCGCTCGCGCGACCCGATCATTCTCGATGCCGCGCTGGCAGAATTGACCGAACACGGTTACGCCAAAACCAGCATGAATGACATCGCTGCACGCGCCGGTGTCGGCAAAGCGGCGATCTATCGCCGATGGTCGTCCAAGGCGGCGCTGATGACCGACGTCGTCGTCTACTGGCGACCCGAACTTCTGCACGACGACGTGCCGGACACCGGCACCCTGGAGGGCGACTTCGATGTCATCATCGAACGCGCAGCTCGCAACGACAACGAACTCGTCTCCAACGATCTGGTCTTGCGGGTCGCGCTGGAGGCCGCCCACGACCCCGAACTGGCTTCGGCATTCGACGAGTTGATGCTGTTCAAGGGGCGCCGTCTGGTCAGGGCCATCCTTGAACAGGCGGTAGAACGCGGCGATGTGGCCCAGCGGGACTGGTCCATCATCGCCGACACCCTCATCGCGATGGGGCTGATGCGCGTGATGAGCGGGCTCACTGTCGATGCCAGGTTCCTGCGAGAAGTGATCGACACGTTGATCCTCCCAGCTGTGTACGCACCCAACGATGCGGCAGGCAATGGGCGCCAGGAGGGTAGTCGCCGCCACTGAGACGCATGCGGGTGCTTCACCGCTCTTGACCCGCGCTCCATGCCCGGTCGGCTAGCCTTCTGCGGGTGCGCACCCTTCATGTCATCGGTATCGGCGCGGGCGACCCCGACTACGTGACGACGCAGGCGATCTCGGCGCTCAACGACACTGACGTCTTCTTCGCCATGGACAAGGGTGAGACGAAAGACGACCTGGTGGCGCTGCGCCGGCTGATCTGCGACCGGTTCATCACCGAACCCGGCTACCGGTTCGTCGAACTGCCGGACCCCAAGAGGGCCGCCGCCGCCGACAGCGCGGCCTACCGGGACAACGTGAACGAATGGCACGCCGCCCGAGCCCGGCTATGGGCTCAGGCCATCCAGGACGAACTCGGACCCGACGGTGTCGGCGCGTTTCTGGCCTGGGGTGACCCGTCGCTCTACGACAGCACGCTGCGGATCCTGGAGCGAGTGGCCGAGCATGTCGAGTTCGACTTCGACGTCGTCCCCGGGATCACCGCCATCCAGGCGCTGACCGCACGACATCGCATCGCGCTCAACGACATCGGTGCGCCCGTGCTGATCACCACCGGTCGCCAACTGCGTGAGAACGGGCTGGACACCGACGCTGTGGTGATGCTGGACGGTGAGTGCTCGTTCTTGAGTTGTCCGCCGGACACCCGAATCTGGTGGGGCGCCTATCTGGGGACGCCCGACGAACTGCTGGAGTCCGGCAGGGTGGGCGATGTCGGTGACCGGATCGTGGCGCGCCGGGCCGAAGCCCGCGAACGGCACGGCTGGATCATGGACATCTATCTGTTGCGCGCCTGACCTGGCAGGATCGCAGCATGGGATCATTTCTGCTGCGCGCCACCCTGACCGGCCTGGCGCTGTGGGTGGTGACGCTCTTCGTGCCGGGCATGACGTTCGTCGGCGGTGCCACGACCCTTCAGAAGGTCGGCATCATCTTCGTCGTCGCGGTCATCTTCGGACTCGTCAACGCCGTCATCAAACCGATCGTGCAGATCATCTCGATACCGCTCTACGTCCTGACCCTCGGCCTGTTCCACGTCGTGGTCAACGCACTCATGTTGTGGATCACGTCGTGGATCACCGAACACACCACGCACTGGGGGCTGTTCATCGACCACTTCTGGTGGACCGCGATCTGGGCGGCCATCATGCTGTCGATCGTCAGCTGGCTGCTCTCCCTGGTCGTTCGCTCCTGACGCCGAAGGCGGTTGGACAGGAAGGTTCGTCGACGCGTATCGGTCGACGCGTACAGAGGGAGGTCCCATCCGATGGGTGCAGACGAGGAGCGTCCACCGCTACCACCGTTCGATCTGCAGTCGGCACTCCAGAAAGTCCAGGCCGCGGAGGACGCGTGGAACACCTGTGACCCGAGCGGGTGAGTAAGGCGTACACGCGGGACAGCGTGTGGCGTAACCGGAACGTCTTCGTCACCGGCCGCGACGAGATCGTCGCATTCCTGACCGCCAAATGGCAGCGAGAACGGGATCGCGACTCCGCGGGCCAGTGGTGGCGCAGCTACGGCAATGAACTGTGGGAATTCGACGAGCACGGGTTGATGCGTCGACGGGAGGCGAGCATCAACGACCTCGCGATCGACGAATCCGAACGCCGCTACTTCGGGCCCCGGACCGACGCCGAACGCGGTCAGGACATACCACTGCAGTGACCTCGATCTGCCCGTCAGTTGAGGCTGGGCGTCACTGCGTTTCGGTGCCCGTGATCTGTTCCAGCACCGCGTCCATATCGGTGATATCCCATACGTGGGTGAACTTGTCGCCTTCGACCCGATAAAGCGTGAATTCAGAGGTGACCACGCGGCGGCCAGTCGCTGCGATCCCGCGAAAGTGGCCGAGGTGGGTGCCTGCCACCGAGAAGTGCAGCGCGACAAGGTCTCCCTCGACGAGTTCGTGCCGCACCTCCCACTGCCAGTCGGGGAAGGCCGACACCAGGGGGACGAACTGCTCGGTGACCCTCGTGGGATCCGTGGGAGTGTCGTTGATGCTGATGGGCGACGCGTAAAACGTGCTCATCCGTGCGAAGTCGTGCTCGTTGCACGCGTCCAGATACGACTGATACAACGCGCGAAGCCGCTCCTGCTCATCACCCACCGAAGGGTCTCCCTTCACACGACGCCACGGTCGGCTCTAGCAACGCGGGCACGCCGCGGGGTGTCGCCAAAGACATTGGCAGCACACGTACTGGCTACTCTGGGTTCGGTCGCCGGTGTTCGGCCTGCCAGCAGGCGGCCAACGTGCGGTAGGCGTCCTGCTCGGTGGCCGCCACTGTCGGCCACAGCCGTTCAGCGGCCTCGCGCTGGGAGGCGGATCCGCCGACGGCACCTTGGTACGCATCGAGCATCGTCATCGCGTGCAGTTGCAGATCGCGGCGGTCGGCCCGGGCCTGCGCGGTGGTGACGGCGCCGGCCTCCAGATGTGTGGTGGTGGCCGCCATCGCTGCGAGGGTGGCATCGATGGCTTCGGTCACCGGTGCGGGACCGCGCGTGCGGATCGCCACCCGGTACACCAGAAGGGCTGCGGCGCATCCGATCACGGTGTCCAAGCCACGGGCCAGCAGCAGACGGCCCAGATCGTCCACCGGATGGCCGGCGGAGGCAATGGTCAGCGCGATCGGGGTGATGAACACGACGGCGATCGCATAGTTGCGCACCACGAACATCTCAATGATGAACTGCAGCAAGGCGATCACCGCGACCAGCCACAGTCCCTGGGGGTGCCAGGCCAGGATGGCCCCGGCCAGCCCGAGCCCCAGCCATGTGCCCACCAGGCGCTCGACCCCACGCTGTACGGTGCGCGTCCAATCAAAACCCTGATACAGCACGAGCACCGCGGCCGCCATGGCCCAGTAGGCGTGATCGATGGACAACACCGAGGCGACGGTGCCCGCCAAGGCGACCGCGATACCGACCCGCACTGCCAGCCGCAGGGAGTCCGAGCCCGGTGTCAGGGCGCGCCGCAGCAATGTGAGATTGCTCGGGCGGCCCAGTGGGAGATCGGGGGTGGTGTCGGCGAACGACGGGTCGTCGATATCGGGTAGCGGCTCGCCGCGATCGACGGCAGCCATCGCTGCGGCGAAGACTCGATGCAGGCGGTGGTTTTCGGCCCGCAGGCGTTGCAGCGTGCCGTCCCGGCGGGGCCGAGCCGGCTCGAAATTGACCAGTGTCACCCACGCCTGGTGTAACGCCCGGGCCGCCTGGTGGCGGTCGGTGCCGTCGCCGGATTCGAGGTAGCGCATGACCGCGGCGCGTGCGGCGCCCACCGCCGCATACTCCGGTGCGCGGGGCCGCCACAGCACCGCCACCATGTGCGCCAGCCACGCGAACACCCCGCCGGACAACACCAGGGCGCCGATATGCCACGGCGTCAGGTGGGTGGCCGCCGTCGCGGTCCCCGCCGCGCAGCCCAGCATGAACATGTAGGCCCCGGGCGGCCCGACGCTCAGCGCGTGGCACACCAGCACCGCGACCATCGCGATCGCCGTGATGGTCACCAGACCCAGCAGCGGGATCCGTGCCGCCCAATCGCCGAGGGCCACCGCTGCGGCGAAGCTCAGCGCGATGATCGCCAGATAGCCCGCACGGTTGAGGTAAGGGCGGCCGCTGCCGTACAAGGCGGTGAATCCGCCGATGGTCGCGATGAGCCCGGCCGCGGTATCGCCCGACAGCCAACCCGCCAGCACCGGCACCGCCATGCAGATCCCGGCCCGCAGCGCGAACGGCCAGCGCCTCGGCGCCGGATTGAGGATGAGCAGGCGGCGCAGGAACGGCGGCACATACCGACGATATCGGTGTGGCCCTTGCCCCCGCCTTCTCCGGCCGCTGCGCTCGCCCTGGATGTCACACTGGACACATGCCCGAACTGCCCGAGATCGAGGCGCTCGCCGATCATCTGCGCCGGCATGCCGTCGGGCGGCCGGTCACGCGGGTGGACGTGGCCGCCCTGTCGGTCCTCAAGACCTTCGATCCGCCCGTCACCGCCCTCCACGGGCAGACCGTGACCGGGGCGTCGCGGTGGGGCAAGTACCTCGGTCTGCAGGTTGGTGAGCTGTTCTTGATCACGCATCTGTCCCGCGCCGGCTGGCTGCGTTGGTCCGACAAGCTGGCACCGACGCCGCTCAAACCGGGCAAAGGGCCGATCGCCCTGCGTGTGCACCTGGGAGCCGCCCCGGCGACATCGGGCGAGGGCGGCGTGGGTTTCGACCTCACCGAGGCCGGCACACAGAAGCGGCTCGCGGTGTGGGTGGTGTCAGATCCGCTGGCCGTCCCGCAGATCGCCGCGCTCGGGCCGGATGCGCTGTCACTCGGACCTGCCGAACTCGCCGAGGTGCTCGCCACCCAGACCGGTCGGATCAAGACCGTCCTCACCGACCAGAAGATCATCGCCGGTATCGGCAACGCGTACAGCGATGAAATCCTGCATGTGGCAAAGCTTTCCCCGTTCGCCACCGCCGCCAAGTTGACGCCCGATCAGCTCGGCGCCCTGCACGACGCGATGGTGTCGGTGCTCACCGATGCCGTGACACGGTCGGTGGGGCAGGGGGCTGCCACCTTGAAGGGCGAGAAGCGTTCCGGTTTGCGGGTGCACGCGCGCACCGGACTGCCGTGCCCGGTGTGCGGGGACACCGTGGCCGAGGTGTCCTTCGCCGACAAGTCGTTCCAGTACTGCCCGACGTGCCAGACGGGTGGCAAGAAACTGGCGGACCGCAGGTTGTCGCGGCTGCTCAAGTAGCAACCTCAGGTTTCCGGTCAGTTATCTAACTGGGTTATTCTGCTCGGCATGACTCGCCAGAAGATCCTGATCACCGGCGCCAGTTCCGGACTGGGCGCCGGCATGGCCCGCGCTTTCGCTGCCAAGGGCCGTGACCTGGCCCTTTGTGCCCGCCGCACCGACCGGCTGGAGGAGCTCAAGGCGGAGATCGCCGCCAAGCACCCGCATGTGAAGGTGGCCGTGGCCGCGCTGGACGTCAACGACCACGAGGCCGTCCCCCGGGTGTTCGGTGAGCTGTCCGACGAGCTGGGCGGTATCGACCGGGTCATCGTCAACGCCGGTATCGGCAAGGGCTGGCCGCTGGGCGAGGGCAAGCCGTGGGCCAACAAGGCCACCATCGAGACCAACCTGGTCGCCGGGCTGGTGCAGATCGAGACGGCACTGGAAATGTTCAAGAAATCCGGGGGAGGGCACCTGGTGCTCATCTCGTCGGTGCTGGGCAACACCGGTGTTCCCGGTACGAAGGCCGCGTACTGCGCCAGCAAGGCGGGGATGACCTCACTCGGTGAGTCGCTGCGCGCCGAGTATGACAAGGGACCGATCCGGGTCACCGTCATCGAACCCGGGTACATCGAATCCGAGATGACGGCCAAATCCGGGTCGACCCTGCTCATGGTCGACAACGAGACCGGGGTCCGCGCGATGGTCAACGCCATCGAGAAGGAGAAGGGCCGCGCCGTCGTGCCCGGGTGGCCGTGGGCGCCGTTGACGCAGATCATGCGGCTGCTGCCGCCGAAGTACACCAAGCGCTTTGCGTGATTTTTCGGATTGCCTGGTTTAACCCTGCGCAGTAGTCGGGTAGTCGAACCTCATGATGGTGAAACTGATGAAGATGACGCCTCTACTGTTCACAGGTGCTGCGGCTGCTGGAGCCATCGCACTTGCCCCGGCCGCCGTGGCCGAGCCGATGCCGCCGGCACCGCCGGCCCCCGGCTGCTACAACCCGGACGGCACGCCGTGTACGCCGTCGGCGGGTCCGCAGGGTGCAGGTGCCGAGGTTCCCGGCGGCCCCGGTGCTCAGGCCAGCCCCGACGGCCACGTGTCGGCGCAGGTCCCCGGTGGTCCGTGGGCCGAAGCCGGTCCCGGTGGCGGGATCGCCTGCGTCCCGGGCGGTCCGTGCCGCACGATCCAGCTCCCGGGCTGATCCACGTCGGTGATTTCGGCGCGCTCACATTCGCTCAGCGAGCGCGAGCGCGCCGAAATCGCTGTGGCTCAGGCTGATCGGCCGCGCTCGGTGCGGTAGCGACGCACCAGGGCGTCGGTGGAGGTATCGGTCTGCTCGGCGGGCGACGCGTCGCTGGTGAGCACCGGCAGCAGGGCCTTGGCCTGAGTCTTGCCGAGTTCCACGCCCCACTGGTCGAACGAGTCGATACCCCAGATCACGCCCTCGGTGAAGACTTGGTGCTCGTAGAGCGCGATGAGCTGACCGACCACCGATGGTGTGAGCTTGGTGGCCAGGATCGAGGTGGTGGGCCGGTTACCCGGCATCACCTTGTGCGGCACCACGTCGGCGGGCGTGCCTTCGGCCGCGATCTCCTGGGCGGTCTTACCGAACGCCAGTACCTGGGTCTGGGCGAAGAAGTTGCTCATCAGCAGGTCGTGCATGCTGCCGGTGCCGTCGGCTGTCGGCAGATCGTCGGTGGGCTGGCTGAACCCGATGAAATCGGCGGGGATCAGCCGGGTGCCCTGATGCAGCAGTTGGTAGAAGGCGTGCTGGCCGTTGGTTCCCGGTTCGCCCCAATAGATTTCACCGGTACTGGTGGTCACGGGTGAGCCGTCGGCCTGCACCGACTTGCCGTTGGACTCCATGGTGAGCTGCTGCAGATACGCGGCGAACCGGGACAGATCGTTGGAGTACGGCAGCACGGCACGGGACTGGGCGCCGAAGAAGTTGTTGTACCAGAGGCCGATCAGGCCGAGCAGCGCCGGGGCGTTCTCGGCCAGGGGTGCGGTGCGGAAATGCTCGTCGACGAGGTGGAAGCCGGCCAAGAACTCCGCGAAGCGTTCCTTGCCGATCACGGCCATCACCGACAGCCCGATCGCCGAGTCGACCGAGTAACGGCCCCCGACCCAGTCCCAGAACCCGAACATGTTCGCGGTGTCGATGCCGAACTCGTCGACCAGCCGCTTGTTGGTCGAGACCGCCACGAAATGCTTGGAGACCGCGGCATCGCCTAGCACGTCGGTGAGCCAGCGTCGGGCGGCGGTGGCGTTGGTCAGCGTCTCCAGCGTGGAGAAGGTCTTGCTGGCAACGATGAAAAGCGTTGTGGCGGGATCGAGTCCGTCCAGTTTGGCCACCAGGTCGGCCGGATCGACATTCGAGACGAACCGCGCGGAGATGCCGGCGTCGGCGTAGTGGCGCAGCGCGTCGTAGACCATCACCGGCCCCAGGTCCGAGCCACCGATGCCGATGTTGACCACCGTGGTGATCCGCTTACCGGTCGCGCCGGTCCACTCGCCGGAGCGCAACCGGTCGGTGAACGCACCCATCGCGTCGAGCACCTCGTGCACATCGGCGACGACGTTCTGGCCGTCGACGGTCAGCGCCGCCCCGCGCGGCAGCCGCAGCGCGGTGTGCAGGACCGCGCGATTCTCGGAGGTGTTGATGTGCTCGCCGGAGAACATGGCGTTCCGGCGGCCTTCCAGGTCAGCGGCTTTGGCCAGATCGACCAGCAAATCCAGGGTTTCGCGGGTGACGCGGTGCTTGCTGTAGTCGATGTAGAGGTCGCCGACGGTCAGCGTCAGTTCGGTGCCGCGGGCGGGATCCTCGGCGAAGATCTCCCGAAGATTCTTCGACGCGAGGGCGTCATGGTGGCGCGCCAGCGAATGCCATGCGGCCGTAGCGGTGATGTCAGCACTCATTCTTCAGACCTTAGTGCGGTATGCGTGTCGAGGGTGTACATGATGGATGTATGCGCACCGAACACTTGGCAGAGCTGATTTCATCCGTGCCCACCGGACTGTGGATCGGCGGCGAAGAGCGCGCCGGCTCGTCCACCTTCGAGGTGCACAATCCCGCGACCGACGAGGTGATCACCTCCGTCGCCGATGCGACGCCCGAAGACGGTATCGCCGCGCTGGACGCCGCGGTGGCCGTGCAGGCCGAATGGGCTGCCACCGCGCCCCGTGAGCGCGGCGAGATTCTGCGGTCGGTCTTCGAAACCCTCACGGCGCGTGCCGAAGACGTCGCCACGTTGATGACGCTGGAGATGGGCAAGGTCATCGCCGAGAGCCGCGGCGAGGTCAAGTACGGCTCCGAGTTCTTCCGCTGGTTCTCCGAGGAGGCCGTGCGCATCGGCGGCCGCTACACCCACAGCCCGGCCGGTACCGGCCGCATCGTCGTCACCAAGATGCCGGTCGGCCCGTGCTACGCCATCACGCCGTGGAACTTCCCGCTGGCGATGGGTACCCGCAAGATCGGCCCGGCGCTGGCCGCCGGCTGCACCATGCTGGTCAAGCCCGCGCAGGAGACCCCACTGACGATGTTGCTGCTGGCCAAGCTGATCGAGGAGGCGGGCCTGCCCAAGGGTGTGCTCTCGGTGCTGCCCACCTCGAACCCCGGTGCGCTGACCACCGCGCTGATCGACGACGGCCGGCTGCGCAAGCTGACGTTCACCGGCTCCACCGGCGTGGGCAAGGCGCTGGTGAAGCAGTCCTCGGACAAACTGCTGCGCACGTCGATGGAACTCGGCGGCAACGCCCCCTTCGTGGTGTTCGACGACGCCGATGTCGATGCCGCCGTCGAGGGCGCCCTGTTGGCCAAGATGCGCAACGGCGGCGAGGCCTGCACAGCGGCCAACCGGTTCCACGTCGCCAACGCGGTGCGCGCGGAATTCACCGAGAAGCTCGTCAAGCGGATGAGCGAGTATCAGCTGGGCAACGGGCTCGATGATGCGTCCACGCTCGGGCCGCTGATCTCACCGAAGCAGCTGGGCATCGTCAACGAGCTGGTGTCGGATGCGGTGGACCGCGGCGCGGAGGTCGCCGTCGGTGGGGAGGCCCCGGCCGGCCCCGGCAACTTCTTCCCGGCCACGGTGCTGGCCGGGGTGCCCGCCGATGCCCGCATCCTCAAGGAGGAGGTGTTCGGGCCCGTCGCGCCGATCGCCGGGTTCGACACCGAGGAAGAGGGCATCGCCGCGGCCAACGACACCGAATACGGCTTGGCGTCCTACATCTACACCCAGTCCCTGGACCGTGCGCTACGGGTGGCCGAGGCGATCGAGTCGGGCATGGTCGGGGTGAACCGCGGGGTGATCTCGGATCCCGCCGCGCCGTTCGGCGGCGTGAAGGAATCCGGGTTCGGCCGCGAGGGCGGCACGGAGGGTATCGAGGAGTATCTGGAGACGAAGTACATCGCCTTCACCCCGTAGCTTCCGCTCTGGATCCGCATCTTCGGTGCCATCTGTGTGAATTATCCGCAGATACGGATACGATCCTGCCGTGCCGACACTCCGTATCCGCGAGGCCGCCGAGCTGCTCGGGGTCAGCGATGACACCGTCCGGCGCTGGATCGACGATGGCAGCATCGCGGCGAGTACGGACGAGTCGGGCCGCAAGGTCCTCGACGGCGCCCAGCTGGCCGGCTTCGTCCGCGAGCATGCCGGCCGGGTGCCGCAGGATCCGGTCGCGATCGGCAGTTCCGCGCGCAACCGATTCGCCGGGCTGGTCACCAAGGTCGTCTCGGACACGGTGATGTCCCAGGTCGAGATGCAGTGCGGACCGTTCACCGTCGTCTCCCTGATGAGCACCGACGCCGTGCGCGATCTTCAGCTCGAGCCCGGCAGTGTCGCCGTGGCCGTCGTCAAGGCCACCACCGTCATCGTCGAGACCCCGGGAGACACGTAGATGAAACGCATGAGGGCGTTGGCGGCTGCCGGACTGACCGCGGCGGCAGTGCTCAGCGGCTGCGGCTCGGACACGTCGCCCGGCGGTGCCCCGTCCAGCAGCGCGGCGCCCGCGCAGCACCTGGTGGTGTTCGCCGCGGCCTCGCTGAAGCAGACCTTCACCCAGATCGGCGACCAGTTCAAGTCCGACAATCCGGGGGCCACGGTGGAGTTCTCCTTCGCCGGATCCTCGGACCTGGTGACGCAGCTGACGCAGGGTGCCAAGGCCGATGTGTTCGCCTCGGCAGACGCCAAGAACATGGACAAGGCGGCTGCGGCCGGGTTGCTGGCCGGGGACCCGGTGACCTTCGCGACGAACGTGCTGACCATTGCGGTGGCCCCCGGTAACCCCAAGGGCATCAAGACTTTCGGCGATCTGGCCAAGCCTGGTCTGAACGTGGTGGTGTGCGCGCCGCAGGTGCCGTGCGGGTCGGCGACGAAAAAGGTCGAGGACACCACCAAGGTGACGCTGGCACCGGTCAGTGAGGAGACGTCGGTGACCGATGTGCTGGGCAAGGTGTCCACCGGCCAGGCCGACGCGGGGCTGGTGTACGTCACCGATGTCGCGGGATCGGGCGGCAAGGTCGACGGCGTCGGGTTCCCGGAGTCTTCCGGTGCGGTCAACACCTACCCGATCGCCACGCTGAAGAGTGCGGCGAATGCGGACCTGGCCCACAAGTTCATCAACCTCGTGACCGGTGCTGAGGGTCAGAAGGTGCTGGAGCAGGCGGGCTTCGGTAAACCGCGTTAGTGGCCGAGCCTGCCGCGGCCCATGCGCAGCAGCAGCATCGCGAGGTCCTTGCCCTCGGGACCCAGCTCGCTGTAGCGCTCGATCACCTTCATCTCGCGGCTGTGCACCAGGCGGGTGCCGCCAGAGGCCATCCGGATCTTGCCGATGGTCTGGGAGACCTCTTTGCGGCGTGCGATGGCGGCCAGGATCTCGGCGTCGAGGCGGTCGATCTCCAGGCGCAGATCATCGATGTTCGGCAGCTCGCTGGTTTCGATGGTCATGGGTTCCTCGCTGTTGGTGGGTTTTGGTTTCATCCGGTTTCGGGCCTCACACAACAGACGAGCCCCGGATCCGGATGCGGACCGCGGGGCTCTGGGGAAGCAGCTAGACCACGGGCACCGCGGATCGGTACCCGTAAAAAAATCGTCGCTGCTGATGGAGCACAAATCGAGTGTGCCACTAACGGCCGGGCCAGCGCAAAGTGTCCGCCCGCGGTTGTAGGTTTGACTGCGATATGACTCTTGCTGCTGACACCGACAACTTGCTGGACGGCCTCAACCCGCAGCAGCGCCAGGCCGTGCTGCACGAAGGTTCGCCGCTGCTCATCGTGGCGGGCGCCGGTTCGGGTAAGACGGCGGTGCTCACCCGGCGGATCGCCTACCTGCTGGCCGCCCGCGACGTCGGCGTCGGCCAGATCTTGGCCATCACCTTCACCAACAAGGCCGCCGCGGAGATGCGCGAACGGGTGGTGCAACTGGTCGGGCCCCGCGCGCGCAACATGTGGGTCTCGACGTTCCATTCTTCGTGTGTGCGCATCCTGCGCAACCAGGCCTCCCTGATGCCCGGGCTGAATTCGAACTTCTCCATCTACGACGCCGACGATTCGCGGCGGCTGCTGATGATGATCGCCAAGGACATGGGGCTGGACACCAAGCGGTATTCACCGCGGGTGCTGTCCAACGGCATCTCCAATCTGAAGAACGAGCTCATCGACCCGGAGCGCGCGGTCGCCGAGCTGACCGATTCCTCCGATGACATGTCGCGCACCGTGGCCTCGGTGTTCGGCGAGTACCAGCGCCGGCTCCGCGCGGCCAACGCCCTGGACTTCGACGACCTCATCGGTGAGACGGTCTATGTGCTGCAGGCGTTCCCACAGGTGGCGCAGTACTACCGCAGGCGTTTCCGGCACATCCTGGTCGACGAGTACCAGGACACCAACCACGCCCAGTACATGTTGGTCCGAGAACTGGTCGGCCACGACCCCGCCGGTGACGTGCCGCCCGGCGAGCTGTGCGTCGTCGGTGACGCCGACCAGTCGATCTACGCGTTCCGCGGGGCCACCATCCGCAACATCGAGGATTTCGAGCGGGACTACCCGGACGCGACAACCATTCTGCTGGAACAGAACTACCGCTCCACCCAGACCATCCTGAACGCCGCCAACGCGGTCATCTCCCGGAATGCGGGACGGCGCGAGAAGCGACTGTGGACCGATTCCGGGGAGGGCGAACTCATCGTCGGCTATGTCGCCGACAACGAGCACGATGAGGCGCGGTTCGTCGCCGGTGAGATCGACGCCCTGGCCGACCAGAACCAGATCAGCTATAACGACGTTGCGGTGTTCTACCGCACCAACAACTCCTCGCGTGCCCTGGAGGAGGTGTTCATCCGCTCCGGTATCCCGTACAAGGTCGTCGGCGGCGTGCGCTTCTACGAGCGCAAGGAGATTCGCGATATCGTCGCCTACCTGCGGGTGCTGGACAACCCCGGCGACTCGGTGAGCATGCGGCGCATCCTCAACACCCCGCGCCGTGGCATCGGGGACCGGGCGGAGGCGTGCGTGGCGGTGTACGCCGAGAACACCGGCACCAACTTCAACGACGCGCTGCAGGTGGCCGCCGAGGGCAAGGTCCCGATGCTCAACACCCGCTCGGAGAAGGCCATCGCCTCCTTCGTGGAGCTGCTGGACTCGTTGCGGGCCGGGCTCGACGGTGAACTCGGCGATCTGGTCGAGGCGGTGCTCGACCGCACCGGCTACCGCCGCGAACTCGAATCGTCGAACGACCCGCAGGATCTCGCGCGGCTGGACAACCTCAACGAATTGGTCAGCGTCGCACACGAATTCAGCATCGACCTGGCCAATGCGCAGGCGCTGCGCGAGGAAGAGGACCTGGTCGACGAGGACATTCCCGACACCGGGGTGCTGGCCCAGTTCCTGGAACGGGTGTCGCTGGTCGCCGACGCCGACGGTATCCCCGAAGAGGGGTCGGGTGTGGTGACCATGATGACCCTGCACACCGCCAAGGGCCTGGAATTCCCCGTGGTGTTCGTCACGGGCTGGGAGGACGGCATGTTCCCGCACATGCGCGCCCTCGGCGACCCGACGGAGCTGTCCGAGGAACGCCGGCTGGCTTATGTCGGTATCACCCGGGCCCGGCAACGGCTGTATCTGAGCCGCGCCAAGGTGCGGTCGTCCTGGGGACAGCCGATGTTGAACCCGGAGTCCCGGTTCCTGCGCGAGATCCCGGAAGACCTCATCAACTGGCGCCGCGTCGAGACGCCGGCATCAGTGCTGAGCGCCCCGCGCAGTGTGGGGCGATTCGCCGACAGCGCACGCCCGGCGCCGGCGAAGGTGCGCAACCGCACGGTCATCACCCTGGAACCCGGCGACCGGGTGACCCATGACAAGTACGGGCTGGGCCGGGTCGAAGAGGTGTCCGGCGTCGGCGAATCGGCCATGTCGCTCATCGATTTCGGCAGCGCCGGCCGGGTCAAGCTGATGCACAACCACGCGCCGGTGAGCAAGCTCTGACCATGACGGCCTAACCCTTCGCCCACCGTGCCGTCGCGGGCAGCAACGCCAGCACGATCGCGGCGACCGGTAACGCCGGCATCGCGTAGACGACGGGGTGCAGCCGCGCCCCGGCGAGGAACAAGCAGCCGAAGATCAACAGGCCGATGGTGGCGCCGACGACGATCAGCAGCCGTCCCATCCGGCGCTGAAGCAGCAGCACGATCAAACCCCCGATCCCGGCGGCCGCCGAGATCGCGGTGAGAAAGCCGATCGCGACGCAGAACAACCGGTCGGTGCGCCACCACCCGGCGATCAGATCGGTGGCGATGACGGCGGTGGCCCAGCCGGTCAAGATGCTCAACACGGCGGCGGCGATGGCCGCGGCCGGGCCGGCCTCGCGGCGCGGTGCCACGGCCTGCGGGGTGGGCCGGGGGATGTAACTGGTTTGGTCCTGCTCGGCAGGGGTACGCACGAACATGGTGGGGCCGGTGCCGGGGGCAGGCGAAAGCGCCGGGAACGAACCGGTGGGGTGCCGGCGGATGATGTTGGTGCGGGGATCCTCAGGGACGTGCTCGGGACTCACGTCATCCAACGTAGGTGCCGGGGCTAAGCCCCCGCTGGGCGAGCCACGGCACCGGGTCGATGCGGTTGCTGCCGTTGAGCAAGACTTCGAAGTGGCAGTGCGGGCCGGTGGAGTTGCCGCGGTTGCCGATGGTGGCGATCTGGTCACCGGCCATCACGCGCTGCCCGACGGACACCAGCCAGGTGTTCACGTGGCCGTAGAGCGTGACGGTGCCGTCGTTGTGGCGGATCTTGACCCAGGCGCCGTAACCGGCGGTCGGGCCGGCGTCGATGACGGTGCCGTCGGCGACGGCCACGATGGGCGTGCCGATCGGCCCGGCGATGTCGATACCGGCATGCAGCACGCCCCAGCGGTAGCCGAAGCCTGATGTCCACACGCCCTTGGTGGGCATCACGAACAGCGGCCTGTTCAGTCGCGCTTCACGCTCGGCACGTTCCTGGGCGAAGGCGGCGGCCTTGGTGATCTCTTCGGCGTGCACGGCCGAGCTGGCGGCCGGCTCGACGGTCACGATCTGCATCCCGTCGGCCGACCCGGTGATGACGCCGCCACTGATCCCGGCCTGGGCGCCGGTCAGCACGGTGTCCGAGGTGGCCGTGGACGAATCGGCGGTGCTCAGGGTGTAGGCACCCGAGGCGGTGGCACCGGCGGCCATGGCGGCGATCAGGAGCCGGCTCTTGACCGCACCCACGGTCTGCTTGCGGTGCGCACCACCGGTGCGCTGGCCGCGGATGTCGATGACGTCGGTCTGGGCCAGGCCGTCGCTCAGGTCGGTGTGGCTGTCGCGATAGCCGCGGGCCGAGAGCCGAGGCTCGTGGGACTCGAACTCGGTCGGCACGGCGAGCCGCAAAGGCACCAGGTCGTCGGTGTCGTGCAGATCGTCGAGTTCGGGAGCGGCGATGACGCGCTGCTCCTTGTCGAAGGCGGAGCTGTCGCGGAACTCGAGTTCGTGCAGGTCACCGAATTCGTTGAACGGGATGATGTCGGTGATTTCGGCGGCCGAGAGCGGACTCTTCGCGGTGCGAGCGTTCGTCGGTGTTCCCTTGGGGAAGCGGGACGAACTGTGCTCAGGCAACCTGCGATGTCCTTCTTTTCGTGACCTTGCCGTGATCTGGACCAGTAGGCACGTTAACCAAACCCCAATGTTGGTGGCAACCTAAGCGCGTATTCCGGGCGGGAATGTGACTTGTCTCACTGGGCCCCCTCGGTGAGATTTAGCACAAGTCAGGTGGGCGATGGGGGAGCCCGCGCCAAGGGTCGATAAAGTGCCCAGCGAGCCGGTCAGGCCCACACGCTGAAGTGAAACCAATCGTCAACGCAGACAGACAGGGATTTCTCAGAGCTCATGGATCTCTTCGAATATCAGGCGAAAGAGCTGTTCGCCAAGCACAACGTCCCCACCACTCCCGGCCGGGTCACCGACTCGCCCGAGGACGCCAAGGCGATCGCCGAGGAGATCGGTAAGCCGGTCATGGTGAAGGCTCAGGTCAAGGTCGGCGGCCGCGGCAAGGCCGGCGGCGTGAAGTACGCGGCCACCCCCGAGGACGCCTTCACCCACGCCCAGAACATTCTCGGCCTCGACATCAAGGGCCACGTCGTCAAGAAACTGCTCGTTGCCGAGGCCAGCGATATCGCCGAGGAGTACTACATCTCCTTCCTGCTGGACCGCTCCAACCGCACCTACCTGGCCATGTGCTCGGTCGAGGGCGGTATGGAGATCGAAGAGGTCGCCGCGACCAAGCCGGAGCGGCTGGCCAAGGTGCCCGTCGACGCCGTCAAGGGTGTCGACCTGGCCTTCGCGCGCGAGATCGCCGAGAAGGGCCACCTGCCCGCCGAGGTGCTCGACGCCGCCGCAGTGACCATCCAGAAGCTGTGGGAGGTCTTCGTCGGCGAGGACGCCACCCTGGTCGAGGTCAACCCGCTGGTGCGTACGCCCGACGACCAGATCCTGGCGCTGGACGGCAAGGTCACCCTGGACGCCAACGCGGACTTCCGCCAGCCCGGCCACGCCGAGTTCGAGGACAAGGACGCCACCGATCCCCTGGAGCTCAAGGCCAAGGAGAACGACCTCAACTACGTCAAGCTCGACGGCGAGGTCGGCATCATCGGCAATGGCGCGGGCCTGGTCATGTCGACCCTGGACGTCGTCGCCTATGCCGGTGAGAAGCACGGCGGCGTGAAGCCCGCCAACTTCCTCGATATCGGCGGTGGCGCCTCGGCCGAGGTGATGGCCAACGGTCTCGACGTCATCCTCAACGACTCTCAGGTCAAGAGCGTGTTCGTCAACGTGTTCGGCGGCATCACCGCGTGCGACGCGGTAGCCAACGGCATCGTCAAGGCGCTGCAGATCCTCGGCGACGAGGCCAACAAGCCGCTCGTCGTTCGTCTCGACGGCAACAACGTCGAGGAGGGCCGTCGCATCCTGGCCGAGGCCAACCACCCCCTGGTCATCCAGGCCGAGACCATGGACGCCGGCGCCGACAAGGCCGCCGAGCTGGCCAACAAGTAAGGGACGCAATCAATGTCGATTTTTCTGAACAAGGACAACAAGGTCATCGTCCAGGGCATCACCGGCGGCGAGGGCACCAAGCACACCGCACTGATGCTCAAGGCGGGCACCCAGGTGGTCGGCGGCGTCAACGCGCGCAAGGCCGGCACGACGGTGTCGCATAAGGACAAAGACGGCAACGACATCGAGCTGCCGGTGTTCGGTTCGGTGGCCGAGGCCATGAAGGCGACCGGCGCCGACGTGTCGATCGCCTTCGTGCCGCCGGCGTTCTCCAAGGACGCCATCATCGAGGCCATCGACGCCGAAATTCCGCTGCTGGTGGTCATCACCGAGGGCATCCCGGTGCAGGACAGCGCATATGCGTGGGCCTATAACGTCGAAAAGGGCGAGAAGACCCGCATCATCGGGCCGAACTGCCCCGGCATCATCACCCCGGGCGAGTCGCTGGTCGGCATCACGCCGAACAACATCACCGGCAAGGGCCCGATCGGCCTGGTGTCCAAGTCCGGCACGCTGACCTACCAGATGATGTACGAGCTGCGCGATCTTGGCTTCTCGACCGCCATCGGCATCGGCGGTGACCCGGTCATCGGCACCACCCACATCGACGCCATCGAGGCGTTCGAGAAGGATCCCGAGACCAAGATCATCGTGATGATCGGCGAGATCGGCGGCGACGCAGAGGAGAAGGCCGGCGCCTACATCAAGGCCAACGTCACCAAGCCGGTCGTCGGCTACGTCGCGGGCTTCACCGCCCCGGAGGGCAAGACCATGGGCCACGCCGGCGCCATCGTCTCCGACGGTGCCGGCACCGCGCAGGGCAAGAAGGAAGCTCTGGAGGCCGCAGGCGTGAAGGTCGGCAAGACACCGTCCGAGACCGCCAAGCTGGCCCGGGAGATCTTCGAGACTCTCTAGGTTTCACCGCGAAAAGACGCAAACCCTCCCTTTTCCGGTGAGAAAAGGGAGGGTTTGCGTCTTTTCGCGAGTCAGAGGTGAGCCGCCAAAAACCGTTCCACCGCGTGGTACATGTCGATCTGGTTGTCCGGGTTGAGGAATCCATGCCCCTCGTCGTCCTTGACCATGTACTCGACCTCGACCCCGCGGTCGCGCAGGGCGGCCACCATGTTGTCGGACTCGGCCTGCACCACCCGAGAATCGTTGGCGCCCTGGACGATCAACAGTGGGGTGCGGATGGCATCCACCTTGGTGATTGGCGAGCGGGCCAGCATATCGGCCTCCTGCGCCGGATTCGACGGGTCGCCGACATAGCGGTGCCAGTTGTTCGCCAGGAAGGGTCGGGCGACATTCGGCAGGGTCCGCATGAAGTTGGGCAGGCTGGAGATGCCGACATAGTCGATGGCCGCGGCGAAGACGTCCGGGGTGAAGGTCACGCCGACCAGCGCCGCGTACCCGCCGTAGGAACCGCCGAAGATCGCCACCCGGTCCCTGTCCGCGATACCCTGCGCCACGGCCCAGCCGACGGCGTCGATCAGGTCGTCGTGCATCTTGCCGGCGAACTCGCCGATGGCGGCCTGGACGAACGCCTTGCCGTAGCCCGTCGACCCGCGGAAGTTGACCTGCAGCACCGCATATCCGCGGTTGGCCAGCAGTTGCACGTCGGGTTGATAACCCCAGCAGTCCCGCGCCCACGGCCCGCCGTGCACCAGCAGCACCAGCGGTAGGTTCGTCTGTTCCGTTCCGGCCGGCAGGGTGAGGTAGCCGTGCAGCGGCAGTCCGTCCCGGGCGGGGATGGTGACCGCCCGCATCGGGGTCAGCGCATCGGGGTCCAGGTGCGGGTAGGGCCGGAACAGCAGCCGGTGCTCGCCGGTGGAGTGGTCGTAAAGGTAAGTGGCCCAGGGGTCGCGGTCGTGGGTGAAGCTCACCACCCAGCGCCGTCCGCTGTCGTCGGACGAGATGGCGGCCAGGTCACCATCGGAGAGCGCGGTCAAAGCGCCCAATACGTCGGCGAACTCCGGGTCCAGCGCGTGGATCACCTGACGTTCCCCGTAGTAGCGGGCTCCGATCAGCTCACCCGTGCGTGCACTGCGGATGAGCGGTGAGGGCAGCACCATCTGCGCGGCCAGGTCGAGGGTGGGGTGACTGTCGACCTCGGTCTCGGCGCCGGTGGCGACATCGACGCGGACCAGCCGGGTGCGGTCGGAGCCTTCGTTGGAACCGAGCCACAGTCCGGTCCCGTCCGACGTGACGGCGACGGGATGGATACCGAGCGGATGGTCCATACCGTCATAGGTCTTGATGGGGCGCAACGCTTTTGCCGTCGGATCCCAGCGTGACAGTTCGACGTCGCCGTCGGCCGTCAGCGTATTGGTGAACAGGTCGCCGGTCTGGCTGCTGAGCCAACCGACAACGGTGCCGGGGTTTTCGGCCAGCAGCGTCAGCTCACCAGTGGCGATATCGATTTCGTAGGCGTCGAACAGTTCGGGATTGCGTTTGTTGAGCTGGACGACCGCCTTGCCGGGCCGCCCCTTGAGCACCTCGAAATCAGCGCGGGTGCCGGGAAACGGGGTGAGGTCGACCGCGGGGGCAGACGGGTCGTCGAGATCGATGCGGTGCAGGTGCCAGTTTTCGTCACCACCGGTGTCCTGCATGTACAGCAGCCAGCGCGGATCGTGGGTCCATCGGTAGATGTACACGCTGCGGGTGTCGTCGGCGGTGACACAGCGCGCGGGCTCGTCGGTGTCCAGGCTCTGCACCCAGACGTTGAGGCGGTTGCGCCACGGTGCCAGATAGGCCAGGCGGGTGCCGTCGGGGGAGATGGTCGCCGCGGTGCGCTCGGGCGGGCGGAAGAACTCCTCGACGGTGATGTGGGTGGACACGGTTGTCCTTTCTCGGGGCGCGCTGGGTCGACGGGCCCACCGTGATGTGGGCTCGTAATGAATTGGGCAGAGTGGGTCAGCGCCGCACGGGTCCGCCGATGCGGCCGTCGGTGGCTTCCTTGATGGCTCGGTCGATCAGTGCGTAGGCCTCGTCCTGGCTGACCGGCTTGCCTTCGACGATGACGGTGTGGCCGACGTCCTCGTCGATGACGCGGAACGCGCCGGTGACCGTGGCGGCGTAGAGCCGTGCGGAGAGATGGTCGTCCGGCACGCCGAGCCGGTCGGCGATCACCGGGATCAGACCGCGCTCCATCTCGTCGTGCACCATGAGATAGGCGGTCCGCAGCGCGGGATCGGTACCCGACAGCGTGGCGATCCGCAGCGCCGCGATCTCGTCCTCGATGTCCTGGGGTGACAGGGGATACTCGATGGCCTCGGCCGCGAGGTGTTCGATGAGGGACAGCTCATGCGGCCAGCGGCGCGCCGAATCGAGGAATCGTTCCGCCGATTTGGCCAGCAGGGGCTCGACGCAGCTCTCCTTGGAGCGGAAGTAGCGCCAGATGGTTCTGGTGGAAAGGCCTGCGGCAGCGGCGATATCGTCACCGCTGGTGGCGGCGACTCCTTGTTCCCAGAAGAGCGCGGCGGCTCGCCTCGACACATTCAAGCGGGCCTGAGCCTGTTTGTCGGCGATCTGCACCACCCCCATTCCTGTCACTTAGTGACAACTCCACTGTGTCACTAAGTGACATGCTCGTCAAGGAGTGAGCCGTCCCTCCCGATAACGCACCACGTGACGCACGAGGGGTTCGGTGAGGTCGTACCAGGTGGCGCGGCGGTCGCCCGCATCGGATTTGGTGGCCACCACCCAGCGTGCGGTCACCAGGCGGCCCAGCGCCGCCGACGCGGTCTGGCTCGAAACACCCACGGCTGCAGCCAGATCGGATACCGTGCGTGGCCCGTCGGCACGGGCGATCTCGACCACCAGGCGCTGTTCACCCGCCGGTAGCTGCCAGAGTCGCTGCTGGTAGACGGGGGAGAGCCGGTCCAGCAGGGCGGTGATCACCGGTGTCATCGCGGACAAGCTGTCGCGGTCGGCAACCTCGGCGACCAGGCGCCACAACCGCGGTGTCCCGCCGGCCATCGCCGCGATCTCTCCGAGGCGGTGCAACCCGTCCGGCGATACCGCATAGCCGGCCAGTTCGTCGTCCCCGCGGTCATGGGCCGCCCGGGCGATGAGCTGGGCTCCCTCAGCGGTGTCGAGATCGCCCAGCTCCTCGATGATGAAGGAGCCGTACCACGGCAGCGTGCGCGAGGAGACCCCCGGGAACAGCGCCGGCGTGGTGGCGAAAATCGTGACCGCGGTCGATGTTTCGACCCAGGCCCGCAAGCTGCCCTGGCCCGCCTCGCCGATCGCATCGAACACGCGGTCCAGATTCTCGATGACGGCCAGCACCATCCTGCCGCCGGCGATGTCGAGGATGGCCCGCTCGAGGGCGACGACGTCACCCCTGAGGTCCTTGGCGGTCGGATCGTGTGTCCGCAGCAGTTCGACGAGCAGGTCGCCGTAGTTGCCGATGGCGAGGGCGTCTTCCGGAATGATCAGGGGCAGTACATCTTCGGTGTGTGAGCCCAGGGTGCGGTGCAGAGTGACACGGACGGTGTGCGTCTTACCGCTGCCGCGAGGCCCGACGAGCAGCGTGTGTGGGCGGGATCCGTCGTTCGAGGCGGTACCGAAACGCTGGACCAGCCGTGACAACAGGGCTTGGCGACCGACGGTGCGCGTGTCGAGGTCTCCGGCGTCGGCGGCACCCGGGCTGTAGAGGGGAGCGTTCATCGCGTCATCTCCGCAAGGCCCGCCAGGCGCGCTGGACCAGTCCGGAGGCGAACGTGTCATCATCACCGCGCCTGCGCAGGTAGTGATCCTGCTCCAGGCGTTCGATGAAGGACACCAACTGATCGCGCTCGCGCACCGGGGAGCCCTCGCTGCGCAGCAGCTGCAGTACCGCCTCGACGCCCAGAGGCTCTGGTGCGTGCGCATAGATGTCGAGCAGGCCGGCGATGGCCGGCGCGTCCTCCCCGTAGTAGTTGCGCAACCGGTCCCGGTAGTGGCGCAGATCCCAAGGGTCGTGCGGGTCGGTGATGGCGGAGTCCAGGAGCAGTCGGATGCGGTCGGCGTTCACCGGCTCGCCGAGCCGGGCGGCCGCGGCGACCAGATGCTGGATGTAGTACGGCACGCACTCGGCTGCGGTGGCGATGGCGGCCCCGACCTGTGGCCGGTCGCTGACCTCGACCTGAGCCCCCAGCAACAGGCATTCGGCCAGGTAGGTGGCGTGGTCGTGGCGGATCGGCCCGACGGTGACCTTGCGGATGTCGTTGACCGAACTCAGGGCCTCACCGGAAACATGGTGAAACCCAATCGATCCCGAGAGTACGGTGGCCAGCCGTCCGGCATGGTCCTGCCGCAGTCGGCGCAGGAGATGCAGGAAACCGTCACCGCCACCTACCTTTTCGCGCTCCAAGTTGCGGGCCAGTACCGTGACCTCGTCGATGAACAGGACCAACGGCCCGACTCGGGTGCGGCTCACCGCGCGTTGCAGCAGGTCGTCGAGCGCGGCTTCGGCGCGGGCCCGCTCAAATCGCACCGGGCCCGTGCCGAACGCGATCTTCCAGCGCTCGACCTCCTGGCGCAACGTGGTGTCGAGGCGGCCGAGTTCACCCGCCAGGGCGGAGATGAACTCGGCGTACGACTGCCGTTCGGCGCTCACCGCTATCACCGTCAAACCGCTGTCGCGGGCGGTGTGGGCCACCAGGCGGGAGAGGGAGGTCTTCCCGTGTCTGCGGTCGCCCACCAGCGCGGCACCGCCGTCGGGGAGGCTGGCCAGGATCTCCTGCTGCTCCCGGATGCGGCCGACAACGTTCTCGGGCGGCACCACGCCGCCCACCACCAGGGACATCGGACGAATCGGCCACGACACCCGGCGAGTATACGTCGGAAATGATGTACGTCGAAGTAGGCGTACATCAATGATGACGTAGAAATCAGCCGTAGTCGCGCAGCGTCATGACCACGCCGACGCAGGCCGCGACGGCCGCTGCCGCGTAGATCAGGGCCGACACCCAGGCGATGTGTACCGAGGCTGCCAGCCAACAGGACAGGAATGCGGCCAAGAGCAGGCATGCCCCGTAGAACGGGGTGCGCTGTGGGTGCTCGCCGCGGGCCATGATCCAGGGATACCCGGTTCGGCGGCAATGTCACCGGTGACGAACTGGAACGTGTTCCCCTTTTCCGTTAGCCTGGCGAATTAACACGTGTCAGGAGAATCGTCATGGTCGATCCACGCACCCCCGTCATCGTCGGCGTAGGGCAGTTCACCGAACGCCTCGGCGATTCCGGATACCGCGGGATGTCCTCGGTCGACCTGGCCGCCGCGGCCGCGCAGGCTGCCCTGGAGAACACCGATGCCGACCCCACGACCGTCGCCGCGGCCATCGACATCATCGCCGGAACCCGCCAGTTCGAGATCTCCGGGCGCACACCGGCACCGCTGGGCAAGTCCGACAACTACCCGCGCTCGGTCGCGGCCCGGATCGGCGCCGACCCGGCCCGCGCCGTCCTCGAGGTCATCGGCGGCCAGAGCCCGCAGCACCTGATCACCGAGTTCGCCGCCGCCATCGCCGCCGGCGAGGCCGATGTGGTCCTGGTGATGGGATCCGAGAACACCTCCAGTCTCCGGTATTTCGCCGACCGCGAGGACAAGCCCGACCATTCCGAGGTCGTCGGCGGGCAACTGGAAGATCGCGGCTATGGCTATGACGGCATCTTCGACGAGTACACGGTCACACACGGCCTGATCGGTGCCCCGGTGCAGTACGGGCTGCTGGAGAACGCGCGGCGGGCCCGGCTGGGTCTGTCGGTCGCGGACTACCGGCAGGCGATGGCCGAACTGTTCGCACCGTTCTCCAAAGTCGCCGGCAAGAACCCGTATTCGTCGGCGCCGACGGAACGATCCGTGGACGAACTGGCCACCGTCACGGCCGCCAACCGGATGATCTGCGACCCTTACCCGCGGCTGATGGTGGCGCGCGACCAGGTGAACCAGGGGGCTGCGGCACTGCTCATGTCGGTGGGCTCGGCGCGCGAACTCGGTGTGCCCGAAGACAAATGGGTGTACTTGCGCGGACACGCCGATATGAAAGAGCAGAAGCTGCTCGAGCGGGCCGACCTGGGCGCCAGCCCTGCCTCGATTCTCGCGGTGAACGAGGCACTGCGGGTGGCCGGTATCGGTATCGACGACATCGCGGCCTTCGACCTCTACAGCTGCTTCGCGTTCCCCGTGTTCAACATCTGCGACGGGGTGGGCCTGTCCGCAGAAGACGAGCGCGGCCTGACGCTGACGGGCGGGCTGCCCTTCTTCGGCGGCCCCGGCAACAACTACTCACTGCACGGTATCGCCGAGGCGGTCAATGAAATGCGGGATACACCAGGGCGATTCGCACTGGTGGGCGCCAACGGCGGCATCGCGAGCAAGTACTCGGTCGGGATCTACTCCACCGAACCCGCCGACTGGGTGGCCGATCGCAGCGCCGACCTGCAGGCCGAGGTCGCCGCGTTCCCGGCCGTCGCCGTCACCGAACAGGCCGACGGGGCCGCGACCATCGAGACCTATACGGTGCGCTACGACTGGACGCCGCACACCGGCATCATCGTCGGCCGCCTGGACGCCGACGGATCTCGATTCCTGGCCACCACCACGGATGAGGCGCTGGTGGCGCTGCTGTCCGAGGGCGAGCCCCTGGGCGCCCGGATCTCGGTGCGACCGACCGAGAAGGGCAACCGCGCAACGCTGGCTTGAGGCCTCGCCGGTGCCAGCAAACTCGAGCCGGCCGGCAGGCCGTTGCCGTCGGTGCGCAGCTGGTGGTCGGCGGCCGAATTCCATTCCCGCTGATCCGAATTCGCTCAGCTGAGCAGGAAACGCTCAGTCAACGCGGCCAGCAGTCGTCGAGCCTCGTCGACGCGGGCGTGCTGGCGGGACAAACCATCCGGGCGTTTGGCCTCTGCCGGGTGGCTGCGCATCCACTTCTCCTCGGCGGCGATGGCATAAGCGCTGAGTTCGGCGATCTCGGCCTCCAGCAGCGCCGCGAACAGGCGCGCCTGGGCGGCATCGGCCGTGCCGGGATGCGACCTCCGGGCGGCCACGAGCACCGGCCGGGTGGGGACACTGACCTTGTACCCGTACTCGTATTCGTCCGGGAGCGGGGCGACTGACATGCGAGCATCGTTGGGCCTCAACCAGTGAACATCCTGTGAGTCCGGCCATGCCCCGGTCGATTGGTGTTCACTCGGAGGCCACCGAAACGTCGGCGCGAGGTTACCTTCTGACAGCCTCCAGCAACCTCTAGACGAGGGTGGCGAGCTTGCCTGCGAGGCGCTCGACGTAGGCACCGACTTCCGCCTCGGGCTTGTCGGGCAGGCCGAACAGCACCTCGGTGACGCCGAGGTCGCGCCAGTGCGCCAGCTTCTCGGCGTCCGGCTTGAAGTCGAGCGCGACGATCTGGGGTGCCCCGTCGCGTCCGGCGGCGGCCCAGGTGTCCTGCAGCAGCTTCACCGGCGCGTCGATGTCGAAGTCGCGCGGCGTGGTGATCCAGCCGTCGGCCGACTTCGCGATCCACTTGAAGTTCTTCTCGTTGCCCGCGGCGCCGACCAGTACCGGGATGTGTGACTGCATCGGCTTGGGCCACGCCCAGCTCGGTCCGAAGTTGACGAACTCGCCGTCGTACTCGGCTTCTTCCTGCGTCCACAGCGCACGCATCGCCTCCAGGTACTCGCGCAGCATCGTCCGGCGCCGGCCCGGCGGCACCTTGTGGTCGGCGAGTTCGTCTGTGTTCCAGCCGAATCCGACGCCCAGACTGACGCGTCCGCCGGACAGGTGGTCCAGCGTGGCGACCGACTTGGCCAGCGTAATCGGATCGTGTTCGACGGGCAGGGCCACCGCGGTGGACAGGCGCACCCGCTCGGTCACGGCCGCCACCCCGCCGAGGGAGACCCATGGATCCAGGGTGCGCATGTAGCGGTCGTCGGGCAGGGACTCGTCGCCGGTGGTCGGGTGCGCGGCTTCCCGCTTGATCGGGATATGGGTGTGTTCGGGCACGTAGAAGGTGGTGAAACCGTGATCATCGGCGAGTTTGCCCGCAGCCGCCGGGGTGATGCCGCGGTCACTGGTGAAGAGTACGAGCCCATAGTCCATGGCAAGAATTAGAACGTGTTCTAGTCTGCCAGCGCAAGCGCGGGGTGGATTCTTAGGTTCACGCAGATCGTTACCCGTGACGTCCTGGTCGCAGCGGGATTGAATCACACGCCATGACCACTGAACGGATTGCCGATCACATCAAGTTCGCCTATTGGGTGCCCAATGTCAGCGGTGGTTTGGTGACCAGTGATATCGAGCAGCGCACCGACTGGAACTACGAGTACAACAAGAAGCTGGCTCAGACCGCGGAGAACAACGGGTTCGAGTACGCGCTGTCGCAGGTGCGCTACGAGGCCAGCTACGGCGCGGAGTATCAGCACGAGTCGACGAGTTTCAGCCTGGCGTTGTTGTTGGCCACCGAGCGGTTGAAGGTGATCGCGGCGGTGCATCCGGGGCTGTGGCAGCCGGCGGTGCTGGCCAAGCTGGGCGCCACGGCCGATCACCTCTCGAACGGGCGGTTCGCCGTCAACGTCGTCTCCGGCTGGTTCAAGGACGAGTTCACCCATCTGGGTGAGCCGTGGCTGGAGCACGATGAGCGCTACCGGCGCAGCGCGGAGTTCCTGCAGGTGCTGCGCAAGATCTGGACCGAGGATGATGTCGATTTCCGTGGCGACTTCTACCGCATCCACGACTTCACCCTGAAGCCCAAACCGCTCAACACCCCTGAGCGTCCGAATCCGGAACTGTTCCAGGGCGGCAACTCCACTGCCGCGCGGCGTAACGGCGGCTACTACGCGGACTGGTACTTCTCCAACGGTAAGGACTACCAGGGCCTCACCGAGCAGGTGGTCGAGGTGCGCGATCATGCCCGCGCGGCGGGACGGGAGGTGAAGTTCGGCCTGAACGGGTTCATCATCGCCCGCGATACCGAGAAGGAGGCGCGCGAGACCCTGCGCGAGATCATCGCCAAGGCCAACAAGCCGGCGGTGGAAGGGTTCCGCGGGGCGGTGCAGCAGGCGGGCAACTCGACCGGCGACAAGAAGGGTATGTGGGCCGATTCGTCGTTCGAGGATCTCGTTCAGTACAACGACGGGTTCCGCACCCAGTTGATCGGAACTCCCGAGCAGATCGCCGAGCGGATCGCCGAGTACCGCAAACGCGGCGCCGATCTGATTCTCGGCGGCTTCCTCCACTTCCAGGAGGAGATCGAGTACTTCGGCAAGCACGTGCTGCCCCTGGTCCGCGAAATCGAGGCATCCGAACAGGACACAATCGATGCTCCGGTGCTCGTATCGGCTTAGGGTCGCTCACACCTGGGTGCGCTAGCGTGGGTGGTCGAGATCGCTGACACAGGAGAGTCATGACTTACCCACCCGGTAGTCCCGGATATCCGCCCGCCCAGCAGAGCAGCCAGTACGGTGCTCCGACCCAGCAGTACGGAAGGGTCGCCGATCCGGCCGGGCCGTCCAAGCTGCCGGTCTACCTGTTCGCCGCGGTCACCGTGCTCGGACTGGCGACCTACGCGTTCAACTTCGGGCCGCTGCTGACCATCAAGAGCTCGGACTTCCCGCAGTTCGGCAGCGCCAGCGGAAGCACCATCGGCATCGGCCTGGCCGTCGCCGCCTCGGTGCTCGCCGGTCTGATCGCCGCCGTGGGTCTGCTGCCCAAACAGAAGGTGTCCACCGGAGTGGTGGCGGCCGTTGCGCTGCTGTCGTTCCTGCTGGTGCTCGGCGAGGTGATCAATGCGCCGCAGGGCGTGTCGATCGGCTGGGCGTTGTACCTGGTGATCATCAGCACCGTGCTGCAGGCCGGTGCCGCCATCGCGGCGCTGCTGCTGGAGTCCGGGATCATCGCTGCGCCGGAACCGCGCCCGCGGTACGAGCAGTCCTACGGCCAGTACGGTGCGCCGTACTACGGCCAGCCGGGCCAGCCCGGTCAGCCTTATGGTGCGCCCCAGGCGCCGCCGCAGCAGGGCCGGCCCGGTTACGCGCCGCCGGCGCAGTACGGCGGTTACCAGGGTTCGAACACCGGTGGTTTCTCCGCCGTCCCAGCACCCGGCCCGCAGAGCGGACCGCCGACCCCGCCCACCGGGTTTCCTGCGTTCGGCCAGCCCCAACCCGCCGGCTCGTCCGAGCCGACCACCGCGGTCCCGACACAGCAGCAACCCCCGGCCGCGTCCTCACAGCAAGCCGGGCCGCCGCCGTCGTAGTCTGGGCGTCGCGCGCCCGAGCAATGTGGACACGGCGTGCGTAGACCCAGTGCACGAGGAGCGACCCAGCTAGTGGAGAACCGATCAGTCGGCACCCGGCAGGCGCGTGACCTGCTCCGGGTCGCCTTCGGTCCGTCGGTCGTCGCTCTCGGGATCATCGCCGCGGTGACGCTGCTGCAGTTGCTCATCGCCAACAGCGATATGACGGGCGCCTTCGGTGCCATCGCCAGCATGTGGCTGGGGGTGCACCAGGTGCCGGTGTCCATCGGCGGCCGCGAGCTCGGTGTCATGCCGTTGCTGCCGGTGTTGCTGATGGTCTGGGGTACCGCGCGCACCACCGCGGCCGCCTCGGCCCGGACGTCGTGGTTTGTCATCCGTTGGGTGGTGGCCTCCGCGCTGGGCGGTCCGCTGCTGATCGCGGCGCTGTCCCTGGCGGTGATCCACGACGCATCCTCGGTACTGACCGAACTGCAGACGCCGAGTGCGGGGCGTGCCTTCGCCGGTGTGCTCGTGGTGCATGCCATCGGTGCGGCCATCGGCGTCCTGCTCACCGGGAAGGTGCAGACCGTTCCCTGGATTCCGCGTTGGGTGTCCGATGCGCTGCGCGCCGCCGGCGCCGGGGTGCTGGCACTGCTCGGCCTGTCCGGTGTGGTCGCGGTCGGATCGCTGGTGGTGCACTGGGGCACCATGCACGACCTGTTCGGGATCACCGACTCGATGTTCGGCCAGTTCAGTCTGGCTCTGCTCTCGATGCTCTATATCCCCAACGTCATCGTCGGTACCGCGGCCGTGGCGGTCGGGTCGACCGCACATGTCGGGCTGGCCAGCTTCAGCTCGTTCGTCGTGCTGGGGGGTGACATCCCGGCGGTCCCCGTACTGGCAGCCGTCCCGACGCCACCACTCGGACCGATCTGGGTCGCTCTGCTGATCGTCGCCGCGGTCTCGGCGGTGGCACTCGGCCAACAGTGTGCGCGGCGTCCGCTGCCGTTGCCGACAGCCGCCGCGAAGCTGGTGGTGGCGGCCGGACTCGCCGCAGTGGTGATGGCGCTGCTCGGCTACGCCGGCGGCGGCCGGCTGGGCAACTTCGGCGAGGTCGGGGTGGACCAGGTCACCTTCGGGCCCGCGGTGTTCCTGTGGTTCTTCTCGATCGGCGGTCTGACCGTCGCGATGGCCGGCGGTCTGGCACGCCGGCCGAAACCGGTCACACCCGTCGCGGTGCCCGAACCGGAACCCGAACTCGACGCCGATGACGACGCCATCACCGATGTCGTCGTGCTCGGCGAGCCGATCGACGCCGAGGTGGTCGGGGCCGTCGAGTCGGTCGAGGTGGCGGACGAGCCGCCGCTGGATGCGCCACTGCTGGATCCTGAAGAGCACTTCCTCACCGACGGGGATCCGGTCGAAAAGCCCCGCGAGCAGGCCGACTAGGCTGCTGGGCGTGCAGCCCACGCTTCGAGTGCCCCCGACTGCACCGTCGCGGCTGGTGGTATTGGCCTCGGGGACGGGTTCCCTGTTGGAATCGCTGCTGGCCGCCACAGCCACTGACTTTCCGGGTGCGGTGGTCGCGGTGGGCACCGACCGGCCGTGCCACGCCCTGGAGATCGCCGCCGGAGCCGGGGTGCCGTCGTTCACCGTGCGGCTGGGTGACCATGCCGACCGGGCCTCCTGGGACGCTGCGCTGACCGAAGCGGTCGCCGGCCATCAGCCGGACCTCGTCGTCAGCGCGGGATTCATGAAAATTCTTGGGCCCGAGTTTCTTTCGCGATTCTCCGGCCGTGTGGTCAACACCCATCCGGCTCTGCTGCCGTCTTTTCCCGGTGCACAGGGCGTGGCTGAGGCACTGGCCTACGGCGTGCGGGTGACGGGCGCCACGGTGCACCTCGTGGATGCCGGAATGGACACCGGGCCGATTCTGGCGCAGGAAGCCGTCCCCGTGCTCGATGATGACAACGTAGAGACTTTGCACGAACGCATCAAGGTGGTCGAACGTCGACTGCTGGTGGACGTGCTCGCCGCGGTGGCTACCCGCGGCCTCACCTGGAACGGGCGAAAGGCGACCTTCGGATGTTGAGGAGACTGTGGTGACCGATGAAGGACGCAAGCCGATCCGGCGCGCGTTGATCAGCGTGTACGACAAGACCGGTCTGGGGGCGCTGGCCCGCGGCCTGCACGAGGCGGGTGTGAGCATCGTCTCCACCGGCTCGACCGCGAAAACGATTGCCGAGGCCGGTGTTCCGGTGACACCGGTCGAGGACATCACCGGGTTTCCCGAGGTGCTCGACGGCCGGGTGAAGACCCTGCACCCGAGGGTGCACGCCGGGCTGCTCGCGGATCTGCGCAAGTCCGAGCACGAGTCGGCGCTGGCCGACCTGGGTATCGCCCCCTTCGAACTCGTCGTGGTCAACCTGTACCCGTTCAGCGAGACGGTGTCCTCCGGCGCCGGACCGGATGAGTGCGTGGAACAGATCGACATCGGCGGCCCGTCCATGGTGCGTGCGGCCGCCAAGAACCACCCCAGCGTGGCCGTGGTCGTCGACCCGCTCGGATACGAGGGTCTGCTGGTTGCGGTGCGTGGCGGCGGATTCACTCTCGCCGAGCGAAAGCGTCTGGCGTCGTTGGCCTTCCGGCACACCGCCGAGTACGACGTGGCGGTGGCCAGCTGGATGGGTTCGGTGCTCTCACCGGAAGCGGGCGCAGCACCGGATGCTCCGCCGCAATGGGTCGGTGCGACCTGGCGGCGTGCCGCGGTGCTGCGCTACGGCGAGAACCCGCACCAGGGTGCGGCGCTGTACCGCAACGATGCGGGATGGCCGGGCCTGGCGCAGGCCGAGCAACTGCACGGCAAGGAGATGTCGTACAACAACTACACCGACGCCGATGCCGCGTGGCGGGCCGCGTTCGACCACGAGCAGACCTGTGTGGCCATCATCAAGCACGCCAATCCGTGCGGGATCGCGGTCTCGTCGGTATCGGTGGCCGATGCGCACCGCAAAGCCCATGAGTGCGACCCGCTTTCGGCCTTCGGTGGCGTGATCGCGACCAACACCACCGTCAGCGTGGAGATGGCGCAGACGGTGGCCGACATCTTCACCGAGGTGATCGTCGCCCCGGCCTATGAGCCCGGTGCGGTGGAAGTGTTGTCGGGCAAGAAGAACATCCGCATCCTGGTGGCGTCCGAACCGCAGGAGTCCAGCGTCGAATTCCGTCAGATCAGCGGCGGGCTGCTGCTGCAGGAACGCGACGTGCTGGACGCCGAAGGTGACAACCCGGCCAACTGGACGCTGGCGACGGGCACGCCCGCCGATCCCGCGACATTGGCAGATCTAGTGTTCGCATGGCGCGCCTGCCGTGCGGTGAAATCGAACGCCATCGTGGTCGCGTCCGACGGCGCCACCGTCGGCGTGGGTATGGGACAGGTCAACCGAGTGGACGCCGCCCGGTTGGCGGTCGAACGTGGCGGTGACCGGGTCAAGGGCGCCGTCGCCGCATCCGACGCCTTCTTCCCGTTCCCGGACGGGCTGGAGACACTCACCAACGCGGGCGTGAAAGCGATTGTGCATCCCGGTGGTTCGGTGCGTGACGACGTGGTGACCGAGGCCGCGGCCAAGGCCGGCATCACCTTGTACCTGACCGGGGCGCGGCACTTCGCGCACTAGTACTACGGCCGGCTGGCCAGTTATTGCACACCAGATTCGAGAATGCGTGCAATAACTGGCCAATCGGCGCCTGCTTCCGCGAGTGCTGCGCACGTTCGGGCCAGGATGACACGCTGGCGGTAGCGCAGGATCTGTGCGCTGACGCGAATAATCCGCCACCCGAGAGCAGCCAGATCGGCCAACCGGTCGATGTCACGAGCATGCTGTGCCGGGTCCTTCCAGTGCTGATCGCCGTCGTACTCGACGCCGACTTTCACTTCCTCCCAACCCATGTCGATTCGGTAGCGCGCAACCACGATCTGTGTCGTGGGTCGCGGCAACCCCGCGTCGGTGAGTACCAGGCGGGTTCTGGTTTCCTGCGGGGATTCGGCACCGCCATCGACGAGGTCGAGCACTTTGCGTAGCTGGACCACGCCGCGTAGGCCAGGGTGGCACTCGAGGAGAGGCTGCATGTCGCTGACTCGCAGCCTGGTCGACTGGGCGAGTGCGTCGATGCGTATCACGGCGAGGGTGCGGCCAGGTCGACGTCCGAGATCGAATGCCGTACGAGCTGGCGTGGTCGCCGGGATACCCGATGCGGAGCCGATCTCCCATGGCAGAAGTGTGTCGCGGTGGATGAGGATTCCACTTACGGGTTTCCCGTTGGTTCGGTACAACTCGGCGGGCTCGGTGGCGTCGACCCATCGCGTGCCATAAAGTGCTGCCGCCGACAATCCTGCGGCGATTGCCTTTCGGCCGGACCAGAGCCAGGCGGCCTCAGCGCGGGTTGCGGCAGTCAGCTCGGTTTGTACAGGTAGATAGACATTTCGGTACACCGGACGGTATTTCCCGCGAAGTGCTCGCCGGGTAGCGGTGCCGGCTGTCAATGCCTCAGTGCCGAGAATGGGACGTGTCGTCATGACGCCACGGTGTCGGTGCGGGCAGACAAATCTCCGGCGTCGTCGCTCCGCGACGTCCGGGCTGTGGATGGATCCTCAGGTGTGCATAACCCGTTGGCCAGTTATGACCCGTGAAAGTCGAGAACGCGTGTCACAACTGGCCATTCGACGCTAGGACACCGCCTCGTCGCGCGCCGCCGTCGTCACGTACTCCACGAACGACGCAATCTCCTCGACCGCTCGTCGCGCGTCCGGGTTCACGTCGAACGACAACTGGAACATGTGCATGGCCTTGTCCCACACCTGAACCCAGGCCGGGACACCGTCGGCCCGCAGCCGGTCGGCGAGGGTGAAGGTGTCATTGCGCAGCATCTCGTTGGTGCCGATCTGCAACAGGAAGGGGCCCAGGCCGCTCATGTTCGCCTCCGATGGCATGACCGGTACCGGCCGCGTGCCGTTCACGGTGGCGAATACGTCGTAGATGAACTTGACGGTCATGAACGGGAACAGCACGTCCGTGTGTTCTTTGAGGGCTTCGTACTTCAGCTGCATATCGGCGGACGTCAGGGCTGACAGCAGTACGTGACCTGCGGGTACCGGCAGACCGGCGTCCCGCGCGGCGAGTGCAGTGTCGGCCGCCATCAAACCGCCGGCCGAATCACCGGCGAACACCACCCGGTCCGGGGAGAAACCCAGCGCGAGCACGTGCTGGTAGGCGTGCAATCCGTCTTCGACGGCCTCGTCGATGCTGGCCTGTGGGGCCAGCCGGTAGCCGACGTTGAACACCTGCGCGCCGGTGCCCTCCGACAGCTTGGAGGCGAAGCGCCGGTGCGAGTTGAGCCCCAGGGTGACCAGGGCTGACCCGTGGAAGTAGACGATGACACGATCGGAGTCCCGCGCGTTCGGGGCGACGAGCCACTCCGCCGTGCAGTGCGGCAGGACCTCTTTGGTCACCGCGGTACCGGGCAGGGGCCGAATGACTCGCAGCGGCCGGTCGATGACATCGAGGCGCGCCCGTTGCAGCCCGGCCGGCCACACCTTGTTGAAGATCAGGCCGATGACGGTGAGTGCGCCGAGCACCGGCCGGACGAAGATTGCGGTCAGCAAACCGAGAAGCTTGGATTGCCTGGATGCCGGGCCGAACTGCACGGTATCCGGCCGATCATGCCATTCGAGCAAATTCACGGTACCCATGGTACTGGGTATCTCGTCGGTGGAAATCACTGGTGGCCATGCCGCTGCCCGGCAGCAGTCGTAGCGTGGAGTGGTGACGTCACCTAACAATCTGCCCCGTACCGTCGGCGAGCTGCGCGCAACGGGTCACGTAGAGCGTGGAATCAAGCAGGAGATCCGGGAGAATCTGCTGACTCGCCTCGCTGACGGCGACGATATCTGGCCGGGTCTGTTCGGTTTCGAGGACACCGTGCTGCCGAAGGTCGAGCGGGCCCTGATCGCCGGGCACGATTTCGTTCTGCTCGGCGAACGCGGGCAGGGCAAGACCCGCCTCCTGCGTTCACTGGCCGGACTGCTCGACGAGTGGACGCCCGTCATCACCGGCTCCGAACTCGGTGAGCATCCGTACAGCCCCATCACCCCGGAGTCGATCCGGCGGGCCGCCGAGGTCGGCGACGACCTCCCGATCTCCTGGCGTCACCGCAGCGAGCGCTACACCGAGAAGCTGGCCACTCCCGACACCAGCGTCGCCGACCTGGTGGGCGATATCGACCCCATCAAGGTGGCCGAGGGCCGCAGCCTCGGTGACCCGGAGACCATCGCCTACGGCCTCATCCCGCGCGCACACCGCGGCATCGTCGCCGTCAACGAACTGCCCGACCTCGCCGAGCGCATCCAGGTGTCGATGCTCAATGTGATGGAGGAGCGCGATATCCAGGTCCGCGGCTACACGCTGCGTCTGCCGCTTGACGTCCTCGTCGTGGCCAGCGCCAATCCCGAGGACTACACCAACCGCGGCCGCATCATCACCCCGCTCAAGGACCGGTTCGGCGCCGAGATCCGCACCCACTATCCGCTGGAGCTGGAAGCGGAGGTGGCCGTCATCAAGCAGGAGGCGCACCTGAGTGCTCCGGTGCCGGATTATCTGCTGCAGATCGTCGCGCGGTTCGCCCGCTCACTTCGCGAATCCACCGCCATCGACCAGCGTTCGGGTGTGTCGGCCCGGTTTGCGATCGCCGCGGCCGAAACGGTCGCCGCCTCCGCACGGCACCGTGGCGCGATCCTGGGCGAGCAGGAGCCGGTGGCCCGCGTGGTCGACCTCGGCACGGTGATCGACGTGCTGCGCGGCAAACTGGAATTCGAATCCGGTGAAGAGGGCCGGGAGCAGGTGGTGCTGGAGCACCTGTTGCGCCGGGCGACGGCCGACACCGCGTCGCGCGCGCTCGGCGGTATCGACGTCGGCCCGTTGGTCTCCGCGATCGAGGGGGGCTCCCCGGTCACCACCGGTGAACGGGTCAGTGCCAAGGATGTGCTGGCGGCTCTGCCGGATCTGCCCGTACTGGATGCGATCACCGAACGGCTCGGGGCGAGCACCGACGGGGAACGCGCCGCCGCGGTGGAACTGGCCCTGGAAGCGCTGTACCTGGCGAAGCGGATCGACAAGACCTCAGGTGAGGGCGAAACCGTATATGGCTAAACACCTCTCGCGCTATTCGCGATACACCGGCGGCCCGGACCCGCTGGCGCCGCCGGTCGACCTTCGGGAGGCACTCGAACAGATCGGCCAGGACGTGATGGAGGGCAGCTCGCCGCGGCGCGCCCTGTCCGAACTGCTGCGCCGAGGTACCGGCAATATGACGGGCGCGGACAAGCTTGCCGCCGAAGCCAACCGCAAGCGCCGGGAATTGTTGCAGCGCAACAATCTCGACGGCACCCTGCAGGACATCAAGAAGCTGCTCGACGAGGCGGTGCTGGCCGAACGCAAGGAACTGGCCCGTGCCCTCGACGACGACGCCCGCTTCGGCGAGATGCAGATGGAGGCCCTGTCGCCATCGCCGGCCAAGGCGGTGC
The DNA here is from genome assembly GCF_051188035.1 of Mycolicibacterium sp. Y3. Classification (NCBI taxonomy): domain Bacteria; kingdom Bacillati; phylum Actinomycetota; class Actinomycetes; order Mycobacteriales; family Mycobacteriaceae; genus Mycobacterium; species Mycolicibacterium sp. Y3. The sequence goes on from NZ_JAVQLT010000001.1 coordinate 1,583,801, forward strand.
GGGAACTCGCAGACTACGACTGGCGCTCACCGGAGGCGCGGCAGAAGTACGAGCAGATCCGGGATCTGCTCGGCCGCGAGATGCTCGATCAGCGTTTCGCCGGGATGAAGCAAGCGCTGGAGAACGCCACCGACGAGGACCGCCAGGCCGTCAACGAGATGCTCGACGACCTCAACAACCTGCTCGACAAACACGCCAAGGGACAAGATTCCGAGCAGGATTTTCAGGACTTCATGGCCAAGCACGGTCAGCACTTCCCCGAGAACCCGCGCAACGTGGAAGAGCTGATCGACTCGCTGGCCAAGCGCGCCGCGGCGGCCCAGCGCTTCCGCAACAGTCTGTCCGCGGAGCAGCGTGCAGAGCTGGATGCCCTGGCGCAGCAGGCTTTCGGATCGCCCTCGCTGATGAATGCGCTGGACCGGTTGGACTCGCACCTGCAGGCAGCCCGACCCGGCGAGGACTGGACGGGCTCGCAGGAGTTCTCCGGCGGCGACCCGCTGGGCATGGGGGAGGGCGCCCAGGCGCTGGCCGATATCGCCGAACTGGAGCAGTTGGCCGAGCAGCTGTCGCAGAGCTACGCGGGCGCGACGATGGAAGATGTCGACCTGGACGCCCTGGCCCGTCAGCTCGGCGAGGACGCGGCGGTCAATGCCCGCACGCTCGCCGATCTGGAGCGCGCACTGATGAATCAGGGCTTCCTGGACCGTGGGTCGGACGGAAAGTGGCGGCTCTCACCAAAGGCCATGCGCCAGCTGGGCCAGACCGCCCTTCGCGATGTGGCGCGCCAGCTGTCCGGGCGCAGTGGGGAACGCCAGACCCAGCGTGCCGGCGCGGCGGGGGAATTGACCGGGGCGACGCGGCCGTGGGAGTTCGGCGATACCGAACCCTGGAATGTGACGAGGACGTTGACCAATGCCGTGCTGCGCACGGCCGGAACCACAGCCGAAGGTCCGCTGCGCATCACGGTCGACGATGTCGAGGTGTCCGAAACCGAGACCCGCACGCAGGCCTGCGTGGCGCTGTTGGTGGACACCAGCTTCTCGATGGTGATGGAGAATCGGTGGTTACCGATGAAGCGCACCGCGCTGGCGCTGAACCATCTGGTGAGCACCCGGTTCCGGTCCGACGATCTGCAGATCATCGCGTTCGGTCGGTATGCCCGCACGGTGAGCGCGGCCGAACTCACCGGGCTGGAAGGTGTCTACGAGCAGGGCACCAACCTGCACCACGCGCTGGCGCTGGCGACCCGGCACCTGCGCCGGCATCCGAACGCGCAGCCGGTCATCATGATCGTCACCGACGGCGAACCCACCGCGCACCTGGAGGACTACGGGGACGCAGAAGGCGGTTCTGCTGTTTTCTTTGACTACCCGCCGCACCGGCGCACCATCGCGTTCACGGTCAAGGGCTTCGACGAGGTGGCCCGGCTCGGTGCGCAGGTGACCATCTTCCGGCTCGGCAACGATCCCGGACTGGCGAAGTTCATCGATCAGGTCGCGCGCCGGGTGCAGGGCCGGGTGGTCGTCCCCGATCTGGACGGACTCGGTGCCGCGGTGGTCGGCGACTACCTGACCTCACGGCGTCGGTGACGCCAATCCGGCCGAAGCGTCGGTGACGCCAATCCGGCCGAAGCGTCGGTGACGCCGATCCAGCCGGAGCGCCGGTAGCTCAGCCGTCGGACTCGGAACTCGGGCTGCGCCGCTTCTTGCGTTTCACACCGACGGAACCCCACAGCGAGAAACCACGGACTCGCACCCGGGGACCGCCGGGTGTCCCGCTGCCCGCGATGCTGTGGTCGAAGCTGCCCATCACGCCGACGCCGCCGATGTCGACATTGACCTCCGGTGGCACCAGGATGGTCTGCCCACCGAAGATCGAGTAACTGCGGATCTCCACGTCGGCGGTGGTGAAGTCGGCGTAGCGCAGGTCGACCACGCCGCCGCCGAACAGGGCAAAGGTGGTCAGCTTCTTGGGCACGTTCCAGCGGCCGCGGCGTTCGTAGCCGCTCATGATGGCCAGCAACAGCGTCGACGGCGCCGGTCGACAGATACCCTTGCCGGTCGCACTGCCCCCGGGGAGGTCGGCGCTGAGGCGGTCAAGTTCGGCACATGTCTGCGCGGCATAGGCCTTCGCCAGCCGGGTCTCGTACTCCTCCAGCGACAGGCGACCCTGGGCGGCGGCATCCGTCAGCAACTGCGCAACCTGGATCCGGTCGGTGTCGGCAGCCCGCATCGATCCGCTCCGCGGCGCTGAAGTGCTCATCAGAGATGAGCCTACGGCCAATGGCGGTACATGCAATACCGTCAGCCAAATATTGTCCGGCGCAGCGATGTTTGCTGTGTCGACCTCGTCCGGTTCATTTCGGCCAGTTCGGGGTGCGCTTCTGCAGAAAGGCGAGCATGCCTTCGCGGGCCTCGTCGGAGACGAAGAGCCGTGCCGACTGCACCGCGAGGTCATCGGCGTGCAGGTCGAAGTCGGCCAGGATGCTGGCCGTGGTCAGCGCTTTTGAGGCTGCCAGCCCCTGCGGCGAACCCTTGGCGATCTCGTCGGTGAGGGCTGCCACGGCGCCGCCGACATCGTCGGCGGCGGTGGTGACGAGCCCGATGGCGGCGGCCTCGGCGGGACCGAACTTCTCACCCGTGACGAAGTAGCGGGCCGCCGCGCGGGCGGTCAACTTCGGCAACAGGGTCAACGAGATGATCGACGGCGCCACCCCGATCCGGGCTTCGGTCAGGGCGAACGTGCTGGCCGGCCCCGCCACCGCGATATCGCACGCACCGATCAGGCCCATACCGCCGGCGCGGACATGCCCGTCGACCGCCGCGACGACCGGGATCGGCAACTCCAGGATCGAGCGGAGCACCACCGTCATCTCGCGGGCCCTATCCACGGCGAGGTCACCCGGGTCCCGGCCGGTGGCCTCACTCAGGTCGGCGCCCGCACAGAACGTCTTACCGGTGTGCCCGAGCACGACGGCGCGTATCCCCGGCGCGTCCGCCGCGCGGTCGAGCCCATCCCGCAACTGGGTGACCAGTGCGGTGGACAGCGCATTGTGGTTGTGCGGGGAGTCCAGCGTGAGCCTCGCGACGGCGTCGTCGACGTCGTAGTGGACGAGTGTGTCGGACATCAGTACGACCGGGGCAGGCCGAGCGACGTCTGGGCGACGAAGTTCAGGATCATCTCCCGGCTGACCGGGGCGATGCGGGCCAGCCGCGAGGCGGTCAGTACCGAGGCGATGCCGTACTCCTTGGTCAACCCGTTGCCGCCGAGGGATTGCACGGCCTGGTCGACCGCCCGCACCGACGCCTCACCCGCGGCGTACTTGGCCATGTTCGCCGCCTCGGCGGCCCCGAAATCGTCACCGCTGTCATACAGCGAGGCGGCCTTCTGCATCATCAGTTTGGCGAGTTCGATTTCGATGTGGTTCTGCGCCAGGGGATGTGAGATGCCCTGGTGAGCACCGATCGGCGTCTTCCAGACCTGGCGGGTCTTGACGTACTCGGTGGCCTTGTTGATGGCGAAGCGCCCCATGCCGATCGCGCTGGCCGCACCCATGATGCGTTCGGGGTTGAGCCCGGCGAACAGCTGGGCAATGGCCGCGTCCTCTGAGCCGACCAGCGCATCGGCGGGCAACCGGACGTCGTCGAGGAAAACCTGGAACTGGAACTCAGGGCTGACGATCTCCATCTCGATCTTGGTCCAGTGCAGCCCGGGGGTGTCGATCGGTACCACGAACAGGGCCGGCTTGAGGTTGCCGGTCTTGTGGTCTTCGGTGCGTCCCACCACCAGCACGGCCTGCGCCTGGTCGACACCCGAGATGTAGACCTTCTGTCCCGACAGGATCCAGTCGCTGCCGTCGCGGCGCGCTGTGGTGGTGATGCGGTGGCTGTTGGACCCGGCGTCGGGTTCGGTGATCGCGAAGGCCATGGTGATGGAGCCGTCGGCGATGCCCGGGATCCAGCGTTTCTTCTGTTCCTCGGTGCCGAACTTGGAGATGATGGTGCCGTTGATGGCGGGGGAGACCACCATCATCAGCAGCGCCGACCCGGCTGCCGACATTTCCTCCATGACCAGGCTCAGCTCGTACATGCCCGCGCCGCCACCGCCGTACTCCTCGGGGAGGTTTACCCCGATGAAGCCGAGTTTGCCTGCCTCACTCCACAATTCGGTGGTGTGCTGGCCTGCCCGGGCCTTCTCCAGGTAGTAGTCCTGGCCGTAGTTGGCGGCCATCGCTTTGACGGCGTCGCGCAGCGCCCGCTGTTCCTCGGTCTCGATGAAGCTCACGGTTGTTCTCCTTCGGGGGTGTCTACACGGGCGAGTACGGCGCCGACGTCGACCTGCTGGCCGGTCGCGACGTGGAGTTCGGCGAGCACGCCGGCATGCGGGCTGGCGATGGTGTGTTCCATCTTCATGGCCTCCAGCCAGATCAGGGGTTGGCCCGCCGTGACGGTGTCGCCGACGGCGGCGCCGACGCGCACCACCGACCCGGGCATGGGGGCCAGCAGGGAACCGTGCGCGACCGCGGCGTCCGGGTCCGGGAAACGCGGCAGGACGGTCAGTCGCGCGGCGCCCAGCGGGGAATCGACGAAGACCTCGTCTCCGTGGCGGGCCACGTCGAACGGCAGCTCCACCCCGTTGACGGCCAGCACCACCCGGTCGGGTGTAGCGGTGACAACGGACAGCCCGGCATGGTCGGGAAGTTCGGCCCCGGCCCGGGTGAACCGGTAGCGAACCACGTGCTCGGTGCCGCCGGCATCCCGGTACCCGCGGGTCTGGTAGCCCGACGCGAGATTGCGCCAGCCGCTCGGCGCGGGTGCGAAAACCGTTGCCGTGGAGCGGTTGTATGCGGCATCGGCCAGTGCGGCGGCCATCGTGGACGGGACGGTCGCCGCGGCGGTCGCCGTCGCCAACTCGGCGAGGCCGTGCGTGTCGAAGAACGCGGTGTCGGTGTCGCCGTCGCGGAATGCTCGGTGCCGCAGCACATTGACCAGCAGATCGCGGTTGGTCCTGATGCCGTGCAGCTGGGTGCGGGCCAGGGCGTCGGCCAGGATGGCTGCGGCGCGGTCGCGGGTCGGTGCGTACGAGATGACCTTGGCCAGCATCGGGTCGTAGAACACCGAGACCACCGAGCCGTCGACGATGCCGGAATCCACCCGCACCCCGCTGCGCCCGCCCAGCGTGCTGAACTGTGTGCGGGCGGCGGGGACGCCGAACCGGTACACCGGGCCGGCCTGTGGCTGCCAGTTCTCCGCCGGATCCTCGGCGTACAGCCGGGCCTCGATCGAATGGCCATGGGCGGCAGGGGGATCCGGATCGAGGCGCCGCCCGTCGGCCACCTCGATCTGCAGTTCGACCAGGTCCAGGCCGGTGGTCTCCTCGGTCACCGGATGCTCGACCTGCAATCGGGTGTTCATCTCCAGGAAGAAGAAGTCGCCCCGGTGGTCGGCCATGAACTCGACGGTGCCGGCGCCGGTGTAACCGATCGCGCCGGCGGCCAGCCGGGCCGCTTCGTAGAGCTTGTCGCGCATCCCGGGCGTGCGTTCCACCAGCGGTGACGGGGCCTCCTCGATGACCTTCTGGTGGCGGCGCTGGATGGAGCATTCACGTTCCCCGACCGCCCACACGGTGCCGTGCGCGTCGGCCATCACCTGCACCTCGATGTGGTGCCCGCCGGCCAGGTAGCGCTCGCAGAACACTGTCGGGTCGCCGAACGCCGATTGCGCCTCCCGCTGGGCCGCGGCAACCTCGGCGGGCAACGCCGACAACTCGCGCACCACCCGCATGCCGCGGCCACCGCCACCGGCGGACGCCTTGATCAGCACCGGTAGCTGGTCGGCGGTGACGGTGTCGGGGTGCAGTTCGGTCAGCACCGGCACGCCGGCGGCGGACATCAGCTTCTTGGCCTCGATCTTGGAGCCCATGGCCTGTACCGCGGGCACCGACGGGCCGATCCAGATCAGCCCGGCCTGCTCGACGGCGTCCGCGAAGTCGGGGTTCTCCGAGAGGAATCCGTAGCCGGGATGGATCGCGTCGGCGCCGGATGCCTGTGCTGCGGCAATCAACTGGGCGCTGTCCAGATAGCCGTTGCGGCCGTCCAGACGTACTCGGGTGTCGGCTTCGGCGATATGCGGTGAGCCGGCGTCGGGGTCGGTGTACACCGCGACGGTGCCGATACCGAGCCGACGGCAGGTGGTGAAGACACGGCGGGCGATCTCACCGCGGTTGGCAACCAGAATCTTGGTGATCATCTGCCGTGCTTTCTGTTCTTCGCGCAAGCGCTCATCACTACATCCTGAAGACGCCGAAGTTCGACGTCCCCTCGATCGGGCCACTGGCGATGGCGGACAAGCACATTCCCAACACGGTCCGGGTGTCGCGGGGATCGATCACGCCGTCGTCGTAGAGTCGGCCGGATAGGAAGGCCGGCAGTGATTCGGCCTCGATCTGTGCCTCCACCGCGGCCCGCAGGGCCGCATCGGCGTCCTCGTCGACCGTCTGTCCGCGGGCCTCGGCGGCGGCCCGGCTGACGATGGAGAGCACACCGGCCAGCTGGGTGCCGCCCATCACCGCGGATTTCGCACTGGGCCAGGCGAACAGGAACCGCGGATCATAGGCCCGCCCGCACATGCCGTAATGCCCGGCGCCGTAGGACGCACCGATCAGCAACGAGATATGCGGCACGGTCGAGTTGGAGACCGCGTTGATCATCATCGAACCGTGTTTGATCATGCCGCCCTCTTCGTACTGCTTGCCCACCATGTAGCCGGTGGTGTTGTGCAGGAACAACAACGGGGTGTCGGCGCGGTTGGCGAGCTGGATGAACTGGGTGGCCTTCTGGGATTCCTCGCTGAACAGCACGCCCCGCGCATTGGCCAGGATGCCGACCGGGTAGCCGTACAGCCGTGCCCACCCCGTCACCAGCGAGGAACCGTACAGCGGTTTGAACTCGTCGAAATCGGAGTCGTCCACGATCCGGGCGATCACATCGCGCGGATCGAACGGGATACGCAGGTCGGCGCCGACCAGGCCTATCAGTTCCTCCGCGTCGAAGCGTGGTTCGACCACCGGGGCGGGTGCGGGGCCTTGTTTGTGCCAGTTCAGCCGCGCCACGATGCGCCGCCCGATCCGGATGGCGTCGAGTTCGTCGATGGCCAGGTAATCACCCAGACCGGAAGTGCGGGAGTGCATCTCGGCGCCGCCGAGGGATTCGTCGTCGGACTCCTCGCCGGTGGCCATCTTCACCAGCGGCGGTCCGGCCAGGAACACCTTGGAGCGCTCCTTGATCATCACGACGTGGTCGGACATGCCGGGGATGTAGGCGCCACCGGCGGTGGAGTTGCCGAAGACCAGTGCGATGGTGGGAATGCCGGCGGCGGACAACCTGGTCAGATCCCGGAAACCCCGGCCGCCGGGGATGAAGATCTCCTTCTGGGTGGGCAGGTCGGCCCCGCCGGATTCGACCAGGGAAATCAGGGGGAGGCGGTTCTCCAGCGCGATCTGGTTGGCCCGCAGCATCTTCTTCAACGTCCACGGATTGGTGGTGCCGCCTTTGACCGTCGGGTCGTTGGCGACGATCAGGCATTCGACGCCTTCTACCGCGCCGATCCCGGTCACCACGCTGGCGCCGACGGCGAAATCGCTGCCCCACGCCGCGAGCGGGCTCAGTTCCAGGAATGGCGAATCCGGATCCACCAACAGTTCGACCCGTTCGCGTGCGGTCAGCTTGCCCCGGGCATGATGGCGGTCGACGTATTTCTCCCCGCCGCCGGCGAGCGCCTTGGCGTGCTCGGTTTCGAGCTCGGCGAGTTTGGCCGCCATCGCCTCGGCCGCCTCGGCGTACGCGGGCGAGCGAGGATCCAGGGTGGATTTCAGTGTGGTCATGCCTGATACCCCAACGTCTTGGCGGCCAGTGCGGTCAGGATCTCCGTGGTACCCCCGCCGATCCCGAGGATCCGCATATCGCGGTATTGCCGCTCGACCTCGGATTCGGCCATATAGCCCATGCCGCCGAACAATTGGACGGCCTGGTTGGCCACCCACTCGCCGGCCTCCACGGCGGTGTTCTTGGCGAAGCACACCTCGGTGATCAAGTTGTCATCCCCGTTCAGTTGCCGCTCCACCAGCCGCCGGGTGTACACCCGGGCCACATCGATCCGGCGCGCCATCTCGGCCAGCGTGTTCTGCACGGCCTGGCGCGTGATGAGTGGCCTACCGAACGTCTCGCGGTTGCGGCACCAGTCGACGGTGAGGTCGAGGCAACGCTGAGCACTCGAATATGCCTGGGCGGCAAGACCGACCCGTTCGGACACGAACGCGCCCGCGATCTGCAGGAAGCCGGTGTTCTCCACGCCCACCAGATTGGTGACGGGGACCCGCACATCGGTGTAGGACAGCTCGGCGGTGTCGCTGGAGCGCCAGCCCATCTTGTCCAGCTTGCGGCTGACCTCGAATCCCGGTGTGCCCTTGTCGACCACGATCAGGGACACCCCGGCCGCGCCCGGGCCGCCGGTGCGCACGGCGGTCACCACGTAGTCGGCCCGCACGCCCGAGGTGATGTAGGTCTTGGCGCCGTTGAGAACATAGAAGTCGCCGTCGCGGGAACTCTCCAGCCGTGCGGTGGTTCTCAGATGCCCGACGTCGGAGCCACCACCGGGCTCGGTGATGGCCAGTGAGCCGATCAGGTTGCCCTGCAAGGTGGGTCGCACGTAGGTGTCGATCAGCCGCTGGTCGCCCGAGGCGATCATGTGCGGCACAGCGATCCCGCAGGTGAACAGGGAGGCGAACACGCCGCCGGGGGCGCCGGCCTGGTGCATCTCCTCGCAGATGACGACGGCGTCGGCGCCGTCGCCACCCCCACCGCCCACCGATTCGGGCATCCCGGCGCCGAGCAGTCCCGCGGCGCCGGCTTTGAGGTGCAGATCGCGCGGCAGCTCACCGTCGCGTTCCCACGCCGAGGCATTGGGCAGGATCTCGCGTTCGGCGAAGGTGCGCACCGTCCTTCGGAGCTCGTCGCGTTCTGGGGTGTGCCAGATGTCGGTCACAGCAGCCTTTCCGGGATGTCGAGACAGCGGGATCGCAACCATTCGCCGAGGCCCTTGGCTTGCGGGTCGAACCGGGCTTGATAGGCGACACCCTTGCCCAGGATGCCGTCGATGACGAAGTTGAGTGCGCGCAGATTGGGCAGCACGTACCGGGTGACCTCCAGTTCGGCAGTCTCCGGCAGCAATTCGCGCAGCCTGTCCGCCGTCAGGGTGTGCACCAGCCATTGCCACTGCGGGTCGGTGCGCACCCACACGCCGACGTTCGCCGATCCGCCCTTGTCGCCGCTGCGGGCACCCGCGACGCGGCCCAGCGGGGCTCGCACCGTCGGCCCGTCGGCGGGTGGCGGCGGCAGGGGAGGTTCGTCGGCGGGGGCCAGCACCAGCGTCTCGGTGGCGGCGGGGATATCGACCCGGGTGCCGTCGGCGTGCACCGCGATATGCGGCACCAGCCCGGCGTCGACATAGCCAGGGGTGAACACGCCGTACACCTGACCTTCCCCGGGCGGCGCGGTCGAGGTGAAGCCGGGGTAGCTGGCCAGCGCGAGTTCGACGGCGGCCGAAGAGAACTGGCGCCCCACCTTGGCGGGATCAGGGTCGCGGACCACGCAGTGCAGCAAGGCGCTGGCGGCTTCTTCGGTGTCGGCATCGGGATGGTCGGTACGGGCCAGGGTCCATTCCAGCTCGGCCGGTCGCGTCGTGAGGCTGCTCTCCAGCTGGCGCTGCAGCAATTCGGCCTTGGCCTCGATGTCCAGGCCGGTGAGCACGAACGACGTCGCGTTGCGGAACCCGCCGATGCTGTTGAGCGACACCTTCAGCGTCGGTGGCGGTGCCTCGCCGCGCACGCCGTCCACCCGCACCCGGTCCGGCCCGTCGGGGGACAGCGATATCGAATCCATCCGCAGCGTCACGTCCGGATTGGCATACCGCGCGCCGGTGATCTCGTAGAGCAGTTGCGCGGTGACGGTATCCGGGCTGACCAGACCGCCGGTCCCGGCGTGTTTGGTGATGACCGAGGATCCGTCGGCGGCGATCTCGGCGAGCGGGAAGCCGGGCCGGAACACCCCGGTGGCCGTCGGGATCTCCGTGAAGAAGGAGAAGTTGCCGCCGGTGGCCTGCGTGCCGCATTCGATGATGTGCCCCGCGGCGACGGCACCGGCCAGCGCGTCGTAGTCGGTCCGGCTCCAGCCGTGATGTGCTGCGGCCGGCCCGACGATGACCGAGGCATCGGTGACGCGGCCGGTCACCACGATGTCGGCGCCGGCGTTCAGGCAGTCGACGATGCCCCACGCGCCGAGGTAGGCGTTGGCGGCGAGCACGTTCCCGAACCCCAGTTCCTCGGCGCGCCCGACGAGGTCGTCACCTTCTACATGGACGACGTTGACGGCCAGGCCCAGGCGCTCGGCCAGTTCGCGCACCGCGGTGGCCAGGGCCGCGGGGTTCAGGCCACCTGCGTTGGCCACGATCTTCACGCCCCGGTCGAGCGCGATGCCCAGGCAGTCTTCGAGCTGACGCAGGAAGGTCTTGGCGTAGCCCAGCCCGGGGTTCTTCGCGCGGTCGCGCGCCAGGATGAGCATGGTGAGTTCGGCGAGATAGTCGCCGGTCAGATAATCCAGCTCACCACCGCTGAGCATCTCCCGCATCGCCGTGAGGCGATCGCCGTAGAAGCCCGAACAGTTGCCGATCCGGACCGCACCAGCTGCAGGCGTCACGCATTCTCCCTCGAACTGGACGCGATCTGACCGCGACCAACCAACCGGTAGGTTATCGGGTACCGCCGGTCTCGAGTCAAGGGGTCGGGTGGGCCCGAGCCTGAAGCGAGGCATCGATCCGGAAGCCGGCGTCGCCCTGGGTTCAGTCTCGGTGACGAGGTGTGGCGTGGTGGGCCGATTGGATGAGGAAACGGCGTCCGGTGACCCCCGACCGGCCAGCGGTTTGGAGGCAACCGGCAGCCCGGGCTATCCTGGATGCCAATTGCCGCCGCTGTGCTCTGCGCGTCGGTGCCCCCTCAAGAGGAGATCTCGATCATGGCTGTGCCCAAGCGCCGGATGTCGCGCTCGAACACCCGTAGCCGCCGCGCGCAGTGGAAGACCGAGGCCACCGGCCTGGTCAACGTCAATGTCGCCGGTCAGCAGCACAAGGTGCCGCGTCGCCTGCTCAAGGCTGCCCGTCTCGGCCTCGTTGACCTCGACCGCAAGTAAGCGTCCGGCAGACACCTCTCCGGCGCGCCTCTCAGGTCGCTCTCAGACGGGCGGGTGACACTGTGGCGGTGCGCATTCTTGTCGTTGACGACGATCGCGCGGTGCGCGAATCACTGCGCCGGTCGCTCTCTTTCAACGGGTACTCGGTCGAATTGGCCCAGGATGGTGTCGAGGCACTGGATCTGATTTCCAGTGACCGTCCGGACGCCTTGGTCCTGGATGTCATGATGCCGAGGCTCGATGGCCTGGAGGTCTGCCGGCATCTTCGGAGTACCGGTGACGATCTGCCGATCCTGGTGCTGACCGCCCGTGATTCGGTATCCGAACGGGTGGCCGGCCTCGATGCGGGCGCCGATGACTACCTGCCCAAGCCGTTCGCGCTCGAGGAACTGCTGGCCCGGATGCGGGCGCTGCTCCGGCGCCGGGTGCCCGACGACAGCAGCGAATCCCGCGCACTGACCTTCTCGGATCTGAGTCTGGATCCCGTCACCCGCGAGGTCACCCGCGGTGAGCGGTCCATCAGCCTCACCCGCACCGAGTTCTCCCTGCTGGAGATGCTGATCGCCAATCCGCGCCGGGTGCTCACCCGCAGCCGCATTCTCGAAGAGGTGTGGGGATTCGATTTCCCGACATCGGGCAATGCTCTCGAGGTGTATGTCGGATACCTACGGCGCAAGACCGAGGCCGAAGGAGAACCGCGGCTGATCCACACCGTGCGCGGGGTGGGTTATGTGCTGCGTGAAACGCCGCCCTGATGCCCGGTCGGATGAACGCCGTGAAACCGCCTCATCGTCGTTACAGCACGGTTCGCAATGTCAGTTCGGTCTCGCTGCGCTGGCGGGTGATGCTGCTGGCGATGTCGATGGTGGCCATGGTCGTGGTCCTGATGGCCGTCGCCGTCTACGTGGTGGTGTCGCGTTCGGTGTTCGCCGATATCGACAATCAGCTGCACAGCCGGGCCCAGCTGCTCATCGAGAGCGGGTCGCTGGCCGCGGATCCGGGTAAGGCCATCGAGGGCACCGCCTATTCGGATGTGAACGCCATGCTGGTCAGCCCCGGCCGCTATATCTACACGGCTAATCAGCAGGGTCAGACGCTGCCGCTGGGCGCGCCCGAGAAGGCGGTGGTCCAAGGCGAACTGCTCATGTCGCTGCGCACCGTCAACAACCAGCGGGTGCTGGCTGTGCATCTCGCAGACGGTAATTCGCTGCTGATCTCCAAGAGTCTTGCGCCGACGCTGGCGCTGCTCAAACGGTTGGGCACGGTGCTGGCCATCGTGGGCGGCGCGGGGATGGCGGTGGCCGCCATCGCCGGCGGGATGGTCGCCCGCGCCGGCCTGCGTCCGGTGGGCAGGCTGACCCAAGCCGCCGAACGGGTGGCTCGCACCGACGACCTGCGGCCGATCCCGGTGGTCGGCACCGACGAACTCGCCCGGCTCACCGAGGCTTTCAACATGATGCTGCGGGCACTGGCCGAATCCCGGGAACGCCAGGCCAGGCTCGTCACCGATGCCGGACACGAACTGCGCACGCCGCTGACCTCGCTGCGTACCAACGTCGAGCTGCTGATTGCCTCCATGGCGCCGGGGGCGCCCCGGCTACCCGACGACGAGATGGCCGGGCTGCAAGCCGACGTGGTCGCTCAGATCGGCGAATTGTCCACCCTGGTGGGCGATTTGGTGGACCTCAGCCGGGACGACGCCGGTGTCGTCATCCATGAGGCGGTGGACATCTCCGAGGTGGTGGAACGGTCGCTGGAGCGGGTGCGCCGTCGCCGCGGCGATATCGAGTTCGACGCCGACGTCATCTCGTGGCAGGTCTACGGCGATGCCGCGGGACTGTCCAGGGCCGTGCTCAATTTGCTGGACAACGCGGCGAAATGGAGCCCGCCCGGCAGTCGGGTGTCGGTACGGCTCCAGCAGCGCGACGCCGTGCACGCGGAACTGGTGGTGTCCGATCGCGGACCGGGCATCCCGCCCGAGGAGCGTGACCTGGTCTTCGAACGCTTCTACCGGTCGACGTCGGCCCGGGCCATGCCCGGATCCGGTCTCGGCCTGGCGATCGTCAAACAGGTGGTGCTCAAACACGGTGGGACTCTTCGGGTCGAGGACACCGTGCCGGGTGGCGACCCGCCGGGCACCTCGATCCGGGTACTGCTGCCAGGTCGGCGGGCGATCCCCGAAAGCACTGCCGACATGCCCGCCGCGACACGCGCCGTCAATTCAGTGGACGGTGCGGTGGCCGGCGCGGAGAATAATTGACGCTCGGCCTGAGGGTACTGCGGCGCATCGGGGTGTGATCTGGGACGCGAGGGGGATTTCTTCGTGTTGTCCTGGACGTTCTCTAAGTGGATTCTCAGCCCAAGTGGGCACTGTGTACGTGACGGATGCGTTGACCAGGTAACAGGATCTCGACAGAAAGAGCGCGGAGCCACATGACGAACCACCCCAGGTACACGCCCCCGCAGCGCCCCGGCGGGTATGAACCGGGGTCCGGGTACTCCCCGCCGCACGGTGTTCCGCAGACCGGCCCGCAGACCGGCTACCAGCAGTCGTACGACTGGCGATACGCGCAGCAACCCCGTCAACAGCACCCGCCGCAGCCCCAGTACGACCCGTATCGACCCGCCGGAGGGCCCGGTCCGGTGCCCGGGCATCGTCCGGAAAAGCGTTCGCGCACAGGGGCTTTGGTCGCCGGAGCGATCGCCGTCGCGGTCGTGTCGGCCGGCGTCGGCGGTGGGGTGGCCGTCTTGGCCCAGCCGGACCGGACCACGGCCACCACCTCTTTCGGTGGCGCGACCCCAGGTGTCCCGGCCGCCAACCTGCCGGTGGGCTCCGTAGAGCAGGTCGCCGCCAAGGTGGTGCCCAGCGTCGTCAAGCTGGAGACCGATATGGGCCGGGCGTCCGAGGAGGGCTCGGGCATCATCTTGAGCACCGACGGGCTGATCCTCACCAACAACCACGTGGTGGCCGGCGCGGGTCCCGGAGGCCCGTCCGCACCCGGGGCGCCGTCCGCCGGTGGTGCCGCACAGACCAAGGTGACCTTCGCCGACGGCCGGACCGCGACGTACAGCGTCGTCGGGACCGATCCCAGCAGCGATATCGCGGTGGTGCGCGCACAGGGCGTGTCCGGCCTGACCCCGATCACGGTGGGCTCCTCGGAGAACCTGCGGGTGGGCCAGGACGTGGTGGCGGTCGGCTCGCCACTCGGACTTGAGGGCACCGTCACCACCGGCATCGTCAGTGCACTGAACCGGCCGGTGGCCGCCGGCGGCGATGCCAAGAACCAGAACACCGTGCTCGACGCCATCCAGACCGATGCCGCGATCAATCCCGGTAACTCCGGCGGCGCGCTGGTCAACATGAACGGTGAGCTGGTGGGCGTGAACTCGGCCATCGCCACCCTCGGTGGCGATTCGGGCCAGTCCCAGAGCGGTTCAATCGGGCTCGGCTTCGCGATCCCGGTGGACCAGGCGAAGCGGATCGCCGACGAGCTGGTCCAGAACGGGACCGCCACACATGCCTCGCTGGGCGTGCAGGTCGGTAACGACGCGGGTGTCGACGGTGCCAAGATCGTCGAGGTGACCGCGGGCGGCGCGGCCGCGTCGGCGGGCCTGCCCAGCGGTGTGGTGGTCACCAAGGTCAACGACCGGGTGATCGGCAGCGCGGACGCGTTGGTGGCAGCGGTGCGATCCAAAGCGCCCGGCACCAAGATCACCCTGACCTACCTGGATCAGTCCGGGAAGCCGGCCACGGTGGACGTCACCCTGGGCAAGGCCGCGCAATGACCCGCACACGTGGCGACGCGCGGCTGTCGGCTGCTCCGTTGTCTGTGGCCGGATATACGGTGGCACTCATGGAACAACCTGGGTCGGTGGTAGGGCGTGCACTCGTCGTCGTGGTCGACGACCGGACTGCGCATGGGGAAGAAGATCACAGCGGGCCGTTGGTGACCGAGCTGCTCGGGGAGGCCGGATTCCTGGTCGACGGGGTCGTGGTGGTGTCCGCCGATGAGGTGGAGATCCGCAACGCGCTCAACACCGCGGTGATCGGCGGGGTGGATCTGGTCATCTCCGTCGGCGGCACGGGCGTGAGTCCGCGCGATGTGACCCCGGAGGCCACCGTCGACATCCTGGATCGCGAGCTGCTCGGCATCTCCGAGGCGCTGCGGGCGTCGGGACTGTCCGCCGGCATCATCGACGCCGGTGTCTCGCGGGGTCTGGCCGGTATCTCGGGCAGCACCCTCGTGGTCAATATCGCGGGTTCGCGGGCGGCAGTGCGCGACGGAATGGCCACTCTTGGCCCCCTGGCGGGCCAGATCATCGGCCAGCTCTCGAGCCTGGACATTTAGAAGCGTTTGTCAGATCAGAAATATGCTCGTTCGCGCACGTGAAGGAAGAAATCGCAGGCCCGTTGCGTTACACGCGTGTGAACTGCACCGGGCCTGTGATTGTGATCTTAGTCACACCTGGAGAGTGATGTGAGCGGTCCCCCGAAGCCTTCGCGAGATGTAGTTAACGCCATCTTCGGCGACGAGCTGCCGAGCACGACGAGCGATGAGCGCGGTGACAATTTGCCGGCGGAGGCATCTGATCGCGATCGGTGGCTGCGGGACAACGTGCCGCCGCACCACGGCTGAGCTGTGTTTTCGTTCTGATCGGCTGGAATCTCTTTGATTTCGGCGCAAATCTCTGTGCGCCTTGACGCGTGAGGCAAATGTGTACCCGCTGTGGTGCGCTGCCGCTGGTGCGCCCGATCGTTGCTGCATCTGCATGACCCAGCAAACTCCCGTCGCGGTGTAGGGGGGTGCCGGATGTCGCCATGTACGCGTTGCCGGGTGGATGCCTCCCCGTTATGTTCCTCGTGTCAACGATGAGCAAAGAGTAAGAGCAACATGTGGGCTTTCTAATTTGGTTCACATGGAGGTCTTGCAAGGTGTGAGGTTGCGTGAGGGCCGGGCCACACATCGACAGATACGGTGTTCCACGCCAGAACACCGTCGGCACAGCTAGGGAGAACATGAAGGCATTCAGTCGGGTGCTGCTTGCGATGGTCACTGTCGTGGCTGGAGCGTTTGCATCGCTCTTTATCAGCACGGGCACTTCTCACGCAGGTCTGGACAACGAGTTGAGTCTCGTTGACGGCAAGGACCGGACCCTCACCATCCAGCAGTGGGACACGTTCCTCAATGGTGTGTTCCCGTTGGACCGCAACCGGCTGACCCGTGAGTGGTTCCACTCGGGTAAGGCCAAGTACATCGTCTCGGGCCCGGGCGCGGATGACTTCGCCGGCACGTTGGAGCTGGGTTACCAGATCGGCTTCCCGTGGTCGCTCGGTGTGGGTATCAACTTCAGCTACACCACGCCGAACATCCTGCTCGACGATGCGACGCCGTCGAACCCGCTGCAGGTGATCACGCCGAACCTGTTCCCGGGTGCGTCGATCAGCGCGGATCTGGGTAACGGCCCGGGTATCCAGGAAGTGGCGACCTTCTCCACCGATGTTTCGGGCGCCAATGGTGCGGTGGCGGTGTCGAATGCGCATGGCACGGTGACCGGTGCTGCCGGTGGTGTGCTGCTGCGTCCGTTCGCTCGGCTGATCGCCAAGGAGGGTGACTCGGTCACCACCTACGGCGAGCCCTGGAACATGAACTGACGTTTCGGCGATAAACGGCGCGGGGGTGCCGTCTGGGCTTCGGCTCCGGACGGCACCACCTGCGTATTTAGGCCACCACACACAGGTAAGGGAGAACATGAAGGCATTCAGTCGGGTGCTGCTCGCGATGGTGGCGGCTCTTGCCGCGCTGTTCGTGGGTACGGGCACTTCTCACGCAGGTCTGGACAACGAGTTGAGTCTCGTTGACGGCAAGGACCGGACCCTCACCATCCAGCAGTGGGACACGTTCCTCAATGGTGTGTTCCCGTTGGACCGCAACCGGCTGACCCGTGAGTGGTTCCACTCGGGTAAGGCCAAGTACATCGTCTCGGGCCCGGGCGCGGATGACTTCGCCGGCACGTTGGAGCTGGGTTACCAGATCGGCTTCCCGTGGTCGCTCGGTGTGGGTATCAACTTCAGCTACACCACGCCGAACATCCTGCTCGACGATGCGACGCCGTCGAACCCGCTGCAGGTGATCACGCCGAACCTGTTCCCGGGTGCGTCGATCAGCGCGGATCTGGGTAACGGCCCGGGTATCCAGGAAGTGGCGACCTTCTCCACCGATGTTTCGGGCGCCAATGGTGCGGTGGCGGTGTCGAATGCGCATGGCACGGTGACCGGTGCTGCCGGTGGTGTGCTGCTGCGTCCGTTCGCTCGGCTGATCGCCAAGGAGGGTGACTCGGTCACCACCTACGGCGAGCCCTGGAACATGAACTAGCGCTTAGCCGAACCAACGAAATCAGCCCCCGGTCATGACCGGGGGCTGATTTCGTCTCTACGCCTTGTCGAGCGGATTGCCTTCCGGATGGCCGGCCAACAGGTCGCGGATCTCGGTGAGCAGGACCACCTCGGCGTCGGCGACCTCTTCCTTCTCCTTACGGAACTTGCTGTAGGGCAGCACGATCAGGAAGTAGACGACACCCGCGACGAGGACGAAGTTGATCATCGCCGACAGCAGCAGGTTGAAGTCGATGGTCTGCCCGCCGCCGATGTTGATGCGCAGGATGCCGTAATCGGAATCACCCGCGCCGATACGGCTGATCAGCGGAGTGATGATGCTTTCGGTGAACTTCGTGACCAGCGCGGTGAAGGCGGTGCCGATGACGACGGCCACCGACAGATCGATGATGTTGCCGCGGAGCAGGAATTCTTTGAAACCTTTGAGCATGCGGGGACCCTTCCAGCAGTTCGATGAGGTAATCGGCCACGCAAACATTACCGAGCCGAGGCGATCGCGACGTCAGTGAAGGGTGACTGTGATCTGCCTGGTCAGTGCCGTCCCGGCCACCTGGTGGGCCGCTGTCCGGGGCAAAGTCACCAGCACCACCCGGTCGGCGCCGGCCGACGGACCCGTCGCGCGCGGCGACACCAGGGTCACCACGGCGTCGGTGGCGATCACTTCGGGGCGGCTCTCCGTCCCGGCCGAGGTGCTGTCACCGGCCAGTACGTCGACCACATCACCGGGCCGGATCAGATCGACCAGCGCATCGTCGGCCAGGTGCAGCGAAACGATGCGGGCGTCCGACCCCGCCGTGGCCTCGGCCAGACGCGAGCCGAGCAGCCGCACATCGGTGAGCACCTCACCCCGGCGCGCCGGGCCGGCCAGCGTGGCGTCCAGGACGGCCGCGACCTCGGTCTGTGCGCCGTCGGGGACGGCTGCCGCCGAACGGATCTCGACCCGGACGTCGGCGGGGGTGAGAGCGGTGCCGGGCGCCAGATCGCGCACCGCGACGAGAACCGGACGTCGCGCGGTGTCCGGGTCGGGACGCAGCGCCGCGATGGCGGCCAGGACCACGAGCAAACCCGCCGCGATACGACGGGCAGCGACGGTCCGGGTCCACTCGGGGCGCAGGGCCTGACGTACGCGTGTCCAGAGCGCAGGATTCAGTGATTCCCCCACACGGCCACGCTAGGCCGCCGATGAGGGCGTGCACAGCCCGCGTCGGCGGGCCTGTGGATAACTAGCTGGAGGCGGCCGCAGCCGGTGCTGAGCTGCCCGAGCTGGAGCTCGACGATGTCGATGACGAGGTGCCGGCCCCCGACGAGGACGTGCTCGACGAATCCGACGAGGACGAGGTCGACGAGCTGTCACTCTTGGCCGACGACGTCGTGCTGCCACTCGACGACTTCGAAGCATCGCGGCTGTCGTTGCGGTAGAAGCCGCTGCCCTTGAACACCACTCCGACCTTGCCGAACAGCTTGCGCAGGCGGCCGGAGCACTTGGGGCAGGTGGTCAACGCATCATCGCTGAACGCCTGTACGGCATCGAAGCGGTTGTCGCATTCGGTACACGCATAGGAATAGGTAGGCACGAAAACCTCCGAGACAGTCAAAACTTTCTAGCACTCTAGCGGTCCAAGTGCTAGAACCGCTATGTGGGTCAGGTCATTCCCGGCTCGGCAGCGCCACCACGCCCCGCTCCGGGGTGAGTACGTGTGTCATCGGCACGTCATGGGGTTCGGCGGGCACCTCGTCGACCAGTTCGTCATCGCGCACCACCGCGATCAGCTGAGCATGCGGATCGGCTAGCGGCAGCGCCCGATCGTAGAAACCCGCGCCGCGGCCGAGTCGCGCCCCGCGCCGGTCGACCGCCAGCGCAGGCACCAACACCACCGTCGCGGTCCTGATCGTCTCGGGTTCCCGCCACGGCGGCGCCGGTTCGCGCAAACCGAACGGCGCCGCGACCAGTCGGCCGGGCACGTACTCACCCCACTGCATCGGCTCTCCGTTGCGGGCGACCGGCAGCAGCACCCGCACTCCGGCGTGGACGAGCGCGTCGAGCATCGCCACCGAACCGGGTTCCGCCCCCATCGGTACGTGGCCGCACACCGTGTCGCCGGGCCGGGCGCGCGAGGACAGGTAGGAGATCAGATGAGTTTGCAGAGCGGCGGACTCGGCCCGCTTCTGCTGCGCGGTTACTGTGCGGCGAGCCGCGAGGATTCGCATCCGGAGCGCGGGTTTTGTCAGGATTGCCACGATTGCGCCGCTATCCCTTCGCCTTCGATCGCGCGGGCATTAGTGTGTCAACGATGACACAGGCACAGGTCAAGATTCCGCGGACGGCCGTCGTACCCGCGGCTGGTCTGGGGACGCGTTTCCTCCCGGCCACCAAGACGGTTCCCAAAGAATTGCTGCCGGTGGTGGACACCCCGGGGATCGAGCTCGTGGCCGCCGAAGCTGCCGAGGCCGGAGCCGAACGACTGGTGATCATCACCTCCGAGGGCAAGGACGGTGTCGTCGCGCATTTCGTCGAGGACCTGATCCTGGAGGGCACGTTGGAAGCCCGCGGCAAGCACGTGATGCTGGAAAAGGTCCGTCGTGCGCCGGCTTTGATCAAGGTCGAGTCGGTGGTGCAGGCCGAACCGCTCGGGCTGGGCCATGCCGTCGGTTGCGTCGAGCACAAGCTGCTGCCCGACGAGGACGCCATCGCGGTGCTGCTGCCCGATGATCTGGTGCTGCCGACCGGGGTGCTGGAGACGATGTCGAAGGTGCGGGCCAAGCGCGGTGGCTCGGTGCTGTGCGCCATCGAGGTACCCGAGGACGAGATCAGCGCCTACGGTGTCTTCGACGTCGAGGTGGTGCCCGACGCGGCCAATCCGAACGTGCTCAAGGTCAAGGGCATGGTGGAAAAGCCGAAGAAAGAGGACGCACCGTCGCTGTTCGCCGCCGCCGGACGCTATGTTCTGGACCGGGCCATCTTCGACGCGCTGCGGCGGGTCGACCGCGGTGTCGGTGGCGAGATTCAGCTCACCGATGCGATCGCGTTGTTGATCGAGGAGGGTCATCCGGTGCATGTGGTGGTGCACCGCGGGTCCCGACACGACTTGGGAAATCCCGGCGGGTACCTCAAGGCTGCGGTTGACTTTGCGTTGGAACGCGACGACTACGGACCGGAGCTGCGGCGCTGGTTGGTCGAGCGATTGGACCTGGTCGAGAAATAGCGACTGCGCGGCCGGTCCTGGACAGGAGAAAGGCGTGCCGTGCGTTCGGTTGAGGAGCAGCAAGCTCGAGTAGGGGCTGCTGCGGTGGCGCCCCGGCCGGTACGAGTGGCGATCGCCGAATCGCAGGGCCTGATGTGTGCCGAAGAGGTGGTCACCGAGCGGCCTCTGCCGGGCTTCGATCAGGCTGCCATCGACGGGTACGCCGTCCGCAGCGTCGATGTGGTCGCGGTCGGCGGTACCGACGACGACGGCGTGAGCCGTGAGGTGAGCCTGCCGGTGGTCGGGCACGTGGATGCCGGTGCCCGGACTCCGAGCAGGTTGCAGCCGCGCCAAGCGGCCCGGGTGCAGACCGGTGCGCCGATGCCCACCCTGGCCGACGCGGTGTTACCCCTGCGCTGGACCGATGGCGGCCAGTCGCGGGTGCGGGTGCTGCGCGGGGTGCGCTCGGGTGCCTATGTGCGCCGGACCGGCGACGATGTTCAGCCGGGCGATGTGGCGGTGCGCGCGGGCACGATCATCGGCGCGGCTCAGGTGGGTCTGCTGGCCGCGGTCGGCCGTGACCGGGTGCTGGTGCATCCGCGCCCCCGGATGTCGGTGCTCTCGGTGGGCGGCGAACTGGTCGACGTGTCGCGGACGCCGGGCAACGGGCAGGTCTACGACGTCAACTCCTATGCCTTGGCCGCGGCCGGGCGCGATGCCGGTGCCGAGGTGAATAGGGTCGGGATCGTCAGCGCCGACCCGGGGGAGCTGCGCGAGGTTGTCGAGGGGCAGATCAGCAGGTCCGAGGTGGTGGTGATCGCCGGTGCGGTGGGCGGGGCGGCCGCGGAATCGGTCCGCTCGGTGCTGTCCGGACTGGGGGAGATGGAAGTGGTGCGGGTGGCCATGCACCCCGGTTCGGTGCAGGGCTTCGGACAACTCGGGCGCGACGGCGTGCCGGTGTTCCTGCTGCCAGCGAATCCGGTGAGCGCCCTGGTGGTCTTCGAGGTGATGGTGCGTCCGCTGATCCGGATGTCGCTGGGTAAGCGGCAGCCGATGCGCCGGGTGATCCAGGCCAGGACCTTGGCGCCGATCAGTTCGGTGGCCGGTCGCAAGGGGTACCTGCGTGGGCAGTTGATGCGAGATCAGGACACCGGTGAGTACCTGGTGCAGGCCCTCGGTGGCACGCCGGGTGCGTCCTCGCACCTGTTGGCCACCCTGGCCGAGGCGAACTGTCTGGTGATCGTGCCGAGCGAAGCCGAGCAGATCCGCATCGGTGAGGTCGTCGACGTTGCGTTCCTCGCACAGCGCGGCTGACGTCGAGTGAGCGAAGCTTGCGGAGCGAACCTACTGATGGCACGTGGGAGCCGAGCCTGCGAGGCAACCACGTGAACCGCTGGCGTACGAGTGCTGTCCATCCCGGATGGCCGCTACCCGTAGGGCCCATCCGGGTGCGGGCCGGCCTGGTGAGCCTGCGCCCGATCCGGCTGCGTGACGGCGCTCAGTGGAGCCGCCTGCGCCTGTCCGACCGTGCCCACCTGGAGCCGTGGGAGCCCAGTGCCGAGGTGAGCTGGGAAGTGCGCCATGCCCTTTCGTCGTGGCCGGCGGTGTGTTCGGGACTGCGCGGGGAGGCCCGCAAAGGTCGCATGCTTCCCTATGTCATCGACCTCGACGGGCAGTTCGCCGGGCAGATCACCATCGGCAACGTGACGCACGGCGCGCTGCGCTCGGCGTGGATCGGGTACTGGGTGGCCAAGGAGTTCACCGGCGCCGGGGTGGCGACGGCGGCGCTGGCGCTGGGGCTGGATCACGCCTTCGGTCCGGTGATGCTGCATCGAGTGGAGGCGACGGTGCGACCCGAGAACGCGCCCAGCCGCGCGGTACTGGCCAGGGCCGGTTTCCGTGAGGAGGGCCTGTTGCGGCGTTATCTCGATGTGGACGGGGCATGGCGGGACCATCTGCTGGTGGCGATCACCGTCGAAGAGGTGCAGGGTTCGGTGGCCGCCCAGCTGGTCCGCAGCGGCCGGGCCAGCTGGACCTAGCCGACGTGCGCCCAAATGATCACACGGGCGGGGAAGTGCGAGTGAAATCCGACATTTCGTCGACCTCGGCGACGCGCTATGTGGCAAATGTGACGCGTGTGACTGATGGTGCTTGTATCCAGCGAATTACAGGTGTGTAATTGTGTCGGCGCGCCGCGGACGGATGCGCTGGTCACAGACCTAGCCTGAAGGGGAAAGGAAAGGCGTCATGCCAAGCATCCCCCAATCTCTGTTGTGGATCTCCCTCGTCGTGCTCTGGCTCTTCGTTCTGGTGCCGATGCTGGTGAGTAAGCGCGACACCGTCCGCCGCACCAGCGATGTCGCCTTGGCGACGCGGGTGCTCAACACGGGCCGCAACGCGCGCCTGCGGCGGCGCGGCCGCCCGGCCGGGGGGCACCACAGCGACCCCGAATGGCAACCGGCCGAGGACGAGTACGTCGGCGACCTGGATGACGCGGACGACCTGGAAGGCGACCACGCCGAGCAGCCCGCACGCCGCGCGGTGGTGCTGGCCGCGGCAGCGCCGGAGGTCGCCGAGCCGGACTATCTGGACGTGGACATCGTCGAAGAGGACTCCGGCGCCCTGCCGATCGGGAAGTCGTTCGGCAAGGACGAGCCCCAAACCGAGGAATTGCCCTTGGATTTCGGTGACTCCGTCGCCGAGCCTGCGGCTGAGCCGGTGGCCGCCGAGCCGGTGGCCGCCGAGGCGGTGGACGAACCCGTCGCCGAGGCAGCTGAGGCAGCTGAGGATGACGTCGAGGACGACTCGGCCGACGATCTGTCCGACGGTGCCGACGACGACTACGAGTACATCGACGACACATCCGGTCTGGAAGCGGAAGCCGAGACCGGGGCCGACTCGCTGTCGGCGGCGCGCCGCAACCGCTTCGAGTCGAAGACTGCCCAGGCGGTCAGCGCCCGCAAGTACACCTTCCGCAAGCGCGTGCTGTCGGTCATGGCGGTGCTCCTGGTGGGGACCGCGGTACTGCCGTTCCTGCTCGGCCCGAGCGCGTGGTGGCTGTGCGGCACGGTCGGCGCGGTGACCGTTCTGTATCTGGCCTACCTGCGCCGCCAGACCCGCATCGAGGAGCAGCTGCGCCGTCGGCGTGCGCACCGGATGATGCGGTCGCGGTTGGGCGTGGAGAACACCACCGACCAGGAGTACGACGTCGTGCCGGCCCGACTGCGCCGTCCCGGTGCGGCGGTCCTGGAGATCGACGACGAGGACCCGATCTTCGAGCATCTGGAGTACACCAGAGCCGCCCGGAGCTGGGATCTGCCCCGCGCGGCGGGCCAGTGATCGCTCGATAGCGGCCGGTTTCAGCCGTCGCCGGTGTTCCTGGTAACGTGCTACCGGCACAAGGGGCTATAGCGCAGTTGGTAGCGCGTCTCGTTCGCATCGAGAAGGTCAGGGGTTCGATTCCCCTTAGCTCCACAAATGTGATCAGTCGAGACTTGGGTTACACCCGAGTCTCGTCATCGGTTACGGAAGACCCCGGCCATCGGCCGGGGTTTTTCTGTTGGTTGCGCCAGTAGTTGCGGTTGGGGTCGACGGTGTGGCTGGCGATGAGTTGGTGAGTGGTTTTGCTCAGGACGGTCACGGTGGTGTGGGTGACGGCGATGAGCACGGCGTGCTGGCGTGGTTCTTGCCGATGACGTGGTGGTGGATGCGGCTGCCGTAGCGCAGGGTGAGTTTGCCGAATTGGTCGACGGTGTCGTGGCGGATGCGGAAGTGTTGGCTGGGGTTGTTGGTGGGTGTGGTTTTGGGGCGGGCGTGGTAGGCCTGCGCGGGTGTGGTGGCCGGTGGCAGGGCGCGGTGGGTGCGTTCGGTGTTGTAGATGACGGTGAATTCGTCGAGGAGTCGTTGCATGTCGGCGATGGTGGTGGGCCGTGGGCGTGCTTTGAGCCAGCGTTTGAGGGTTTGGTGGAATCGTTCGATCTTTCCTTGGGTTTGAGGGTGGCCGGGATGCCCGTTTTTCTGGGTGATGCCGAAGGTGGCGAGTAGGCGTTCGAAGTCGTTGTGGCCGTTGGTGATCGGTTGGTGTAGACGGTTCCGTTGTCGGTGAGGGTAGATGCCGGGAGGCCGTGGCGTTGTGCGGTGTCGGTGAAGCTGGCCACGACGTCGGGTCCGGTGACGCGCCGGTAGGCGGTGGCCCGACGAGTACGTACTGCAGATCGAAGCGCGACAAGACCCGAAATATCCACCGTCGCTTGTTGCTTCGTCGCCGTGCTTCCCTGACAATCTGAGAAGCCCGAACGTCAAGAAGCCGCCCCTGATCTCACAATCGCCGTCGGGGGGATAGCTGCCGGGAGCCTATGGGACCGATTTGGTTGCGGCCCCAGCGGTGAGGCTTGCTTTGATTGCGGCCCAGGCGGCGTCGGCGCTTTTCCAGAACAGGCGCCCGGCGAGGGACATGTAGAGGAAATAGCTCAGGTAGACCGGGACGGTGCCCCACCGGTCGATCCAGTCGGTCAGGCTGGTGATGGCGGCGAAGCCGGCGACGAGCATGGCGAGGCCGGCTAGGAGCGTGCCGAAGTCTTTGAACTGAAACTGTGCGCTGTCGCTTGATGCGTGCATGATTCCCCCGAATCGATGGTTCGGTGGCCGTTGATGTCTGGATGTCGTGACGTTCTGGCCACCGTGTGTTGGTGGTGTCGAAGCGTAGCCGCGTTTGGCGCTGATGTTGCTGTGGTCTAGATCACCGTTCGCTGGCGTTCGGTTCTGGCGTCTGTTCCCGACTACACCTTGCAGAGCCCGTCTGGTAGACGGGCTCACGTTCGGTTGTCGAGGGGGAGATGTCATGGGGGAATTGTCGGGGTCTGACCTGCACGGTTGGGACGTGCGGGAATGGCGAGCTGGTCATATCGTCACTGTGCGGGAGCCGCAGTGATGCGGCATCGGCGTGCTGCGACAGGCGCGGCGAGCGCTCACGTCGCTGTCGCGGACCGCCTAACAGGACTTTGCCCTGATACATCCAGTGGCGGGTGGTTGAGGCTGTTCGAAGCATCACGAGACCTGGGACTGCTGCAGCACACCGATGCCGCCGCGGGGCCCGCATCTGGGCTAGCGGTTGCTTCACCTTTGGTGTCGCACGCTGGTCGCGCATACCGGGGACGGCACCGGGCGGCGCCGGTGCGATCGATCGGTGATCGCGGCCGGTGGGTACGCCTCGGTGTGGCAGCCGGGCTGACCGCCCTTCTGGTTCCCGTGGCGGGTCTGGTGGTCCCGATGATCAGCAGCGATCCCGCGGTCATCGCGCAGGCCTCGGCCACCCCCAAACCAGGGTCCGCGGGTGGGAATCACTCCAAACCCGGGGACAACAAGAAAAAGAAGAAGAGCGACAACAAGAAGAAATCGAACAACAACAACAACAACAACAACCGCGAGGGATCCTCTGCCCGCGGATCCAGCAGCGATTCCGGCAACCAGCGCTCGGGGTCGAGTTTTACCGAGCGGACCAACGCCAACAACCGTTGGAGTGCTGATGGCCCGAATCGCAGTGTGAACACGCGGGTTTCCAGCGAGGCGCAGCCACCGCAGCCACCCCGGACGCAGACACAGGTGATCCAAGCGCCCCCGAGTCAGGGCCGGCAGAGCACCCCTACGCCGACATCGCCGCCCCAGACAGCGCCTCCTGCGTCTCCGACACCCTCTGTCCAGCAGCAGGTTCCGCCCGCGACGCCACCGGCGCAGCAAGCCAGACAAACAGTCCAACAGCCCCCGCGAGCTGTCGCCGCGACTGCTCCTACTGCGCCAAGTAATCCAAACAACCCAGCGACCGGGTTGGTCATCGGACTCGGCGCCGCTGCCGGCGCGGGGCTGGCTTCGCGCCGCTCTAGCGGAAGTTCGTCGACGTCGGGAACGGGTGCGCGGGTCACCCCGCAGAGGCTGGCTGTGGCATTGACCAGTTCAGAGACAGCATTGCCGTCACGGCCGCCCGCGTTTACCCCGAGCCAGCAGGATGTGGCGGTCTTGCGGCAAGTGATGGCCAACGACGGCGTCCCAGCCTCACAGATGGATCAGCAGGTCAATCAGGTTGTGGCCGGCGCCGCCCACCTCAACACCCAAATCGCCAACGGCGCAGTGCCCCAAGTGCCGCAGACACCAACGACGCCAGTACCGGCACAAAGTATCGGCGAACAGCTCGGCAGTGCCTTCAACACGTTCACCAACGATGTTCAGGAAGGGTTTTACACCCGGGCTGATCAGACCGTGCAATCCGTGCAGAACCTCGCACAAACTGCCGAGAACCTCACTGGACTCGGCGGTCCCGGTCATCCCGGTGTTGCCGAATCGTGGAGCCAACTCTCCCAGAGCCAAGCCGATCGACTTCTGAACGATCCACTCAGTGCCCTGTCCGGGCCGACCCCGCTCGGTGGCGTCATCACGACCGCTCGTGAACTACCCGAGGCCATCAACGACCCCGGTCACTACCTCGGCGGGAAGTTCTTCGACGGCACCCTTATGGCCGCAACAGTGCCATTCGGCGGTGAGGGCGCTCTGGGGCGCACACTACTGCCCGAAGTTGGGGATGGTTTCGCTTCGACCGCAAAGAGCATTCTCAAATCGTCAACGTCGCCGACTTACGTCGCTCCCGCCAACCTTGCTGATCAGATGGCCTTGGACGCGGTACTGTCTGCACCAGCAAGCGGCAAGATGGTTGCGGTTGAGATGAAGGACCCGCGCTGGTTAGCGGCAGACGGCTGGGCGAAGATGCAACAGACCACCATCACAACTCAACAGACTATTTCTATTCACTACGTCTATAACCTGATGACTGGTGCGGTCGCTGATACGAAGTTCATCAATCCGGGATTCAAACAACTGCCATGAGGAATGGAACATTGACGGTTTACGCCAACGACCCACGGGCGGCGATAATTTCAGCGTGGGCCCGTACGCTGCTGGATAGTCAAAATCCTGAGGAGTTGCCTGATATTGCTAGCGAGGCTCTCGTTCAGGGTGTGGAAACGCCAAGCTTGGCTGAGCTGGCAGGCATGGGCCGGTTGGACCCGCCTGCGGAGCTTCATGAGTTGTTTGGTGAGGTCATTAAAGAGCTCGGTATTTCTCTGGACATTGTTGCGGCGCGTATTTGGCTGCTATACGTGTGGTGCGATGCGGTGCTGCAGGGAAAGCTAGCTGCGTTCGACGCCTCGTGGGCGATTTTCACCACCGTCTATTTGGAAATCGACAGTATCACCGCCGCTCGACCCGACTTTCCAACAGGACTTGTCGATGAGCTCATCGGATTGTTCGTCGCATCTGATAGCGATTTTCCC
This sequence comes from Mycolicibacterium sp. Y3, assembly GCF_051188035.1. Lineage (NCBI taxonomy): Bacteria > Bacillati > Actinomycetota > Actinomycetes > Mycobacteriales > Mycobacteriaceae > Mycobacterium > Mycolicibacterium sp. Y3. The sequence goes on from NZ_JAVQLT010000001.1 coordinate 1,611,935, forward strand.
GACACCTCGGAGTATCAAACGAAGTTCGAAGCCGCAGCTCGCACGGTAGTTCAGACGTATCCTGGATTCGGCTAACGCGCGAGTAGTGTGGTCTATGGCGACATTTCGTGACTTGCGTCGATTCCTCAGGTCGTAGGCGGTGGCGTGTTCCCGCTGAATGAGTCCAACCAGTTTTAGAGTCCTGTGGCCCGATGTCGGGTCAGAAGGGACGACGAACACATGGCTGGTCGGAAGCGGAATTCCGCGGAGGACATCGTGCGCAAGCTGCGTCGGGCGGATGAGCTGGCTGCCGAGGGCAAGACCGGCGAGGAGATCGCTGTTGAGCTGCAGGTCTCGCCGGCGACGCTGTACCACTGGCGGCGCACCTACGGCGGCATGGACACCGACGCCGCCAAGGAATTCAAAGATCTGCGTGAGCAGAACGCCCGCCTCAGGCGGCTGCTGGTCGAGGCCGAACTGGAGAAGGACGCGCTGCGGGAGGTCGCTAAGGACGCTCCTATAGATGTCAAGTGCTGAGTTCGGCGAAATCGGCTCGGATGGCGCGGAACACTTCGCGGGCCAGGTAGCGCTTCTGGCAGCGGATGATTTCGGGCATGGACAGGCCTTCGGTGGTTCGGCGGTCGGCGTAGGCGCGGCTGCGTGGGTCATGGCGCAGGCGCACGATGGCGGCTATGTGGAGGGCGCTGTTGGCGGATCGGTCGCCGCCGCGGTGCAGCCGGTGGCGGTTGGTCTTGCCCGACGACGCGGGGATCGGGGCGACGCCGCAGAGGTGGGCGAATGCGGCTTCCGTGCGGAGCCGGTCGGGGTTGTCGCCGATGGTCACCAACAGCGCGGACACGGTGTCGGGTCCGAGCCCGAATACGGCACTGGTTGTTGGAGCGACTTGTGCGGTCAAGTTGATCGAGTTGCTTTCGGAGAGCGTCAACTTCGATGTCGAGGTGCTGGATTCGGGAGGCGAGGGAACGTAGGGCGGACTTGGTCGCGTGGACGGGATCTGCGAGGTTGGCGAGGTCAGGTCGCAGTCGTGCGCAGGCAGTGATCAGCTGCGTAGCAGACAGGCCGTGAAGCTGGCTACGTAGGGCGTCGGGGCGGTGATGAGCATGGCTCGAAGGGTGTTAATTGCGGCGGTCTTGGCCTTGACCGCACCGCCGCGGGCCACCCGCAGCATGCGGATTGCTTCGATCGGACCGTCGGCGAGCTTCAGTGCTCCGCTTGCTCTGCCCGCCAGTACGGTTCGTGCAGCTGCTTCGGCGTCAATGGGGTCACTCTTGCCGTGTTGGCGTCGCAGTCTGCGGTCAGGGCGCGGTGCCTCGAGGACCTCCACGTTCTGCTCGTGCAGGAATCGGGTGAGGCTGGCTCCGTAGGCACCGGTTCCTTCGACACCGACCTGGCTGAGCTTGCCTTGGCTGCGCATCCAGGTGAGCATTGCTGCGTAACCAGTTGACGTGGCTGGGAATTCGGCATCGTCGAACGGACGTCCGCGGGAGTCGATGACGGCTGCGTGATGCGTTGCGGTGTGAGTGTCGACACCGCCGATGATGGTTGCGCTGCGCCGGCCCATGCCGTGCCCTTCCTGTCGGTTGGGCACCACGGCCAGGTGGACAGGCCAGTGATGGGTTGCGGGCGAACACGCTCCTATGAGGTCACACCCTGTCGCAATGCCCATGTTGGTTGTGCGGTGAACGCCGACCCAAGGGTCGACAGGTCCTCACGAAAGGCACACCAGGCGGCCAGGAAAATTCTGAGCCCAGCTGCCAAGCGTCGCGCCGTGGACATGCTCAAGGACACGTTGAGCATGTCGGGAGCGGTTGGCGTGCAAAGCCGTTGGGCTGGCACGCTCCACCTACCGCCGGTTACCGTTGGCGCAGACCTCGACCGATCCGGACGCCGAGATGAGGGCCTGGCTGCGCGCATACGCACCAAACACCCGTGCCATGGGTTCCGGCGTGCCTGGGCGGCACTGCGCGACGACGAACGCCGTGAGGTCAACAAGAAGAAGATTCACCGGCTGTGGCGCGAAGAGGGCCTTTAAGTCCATGCGGGTGCTGGGCACGTGGATCTCCGGTCGCCGAGTGGATCTCGATCGATTCATGGAGTCGGTCAAGGAGGTGTCCCCGCTCCACGACCGCGCATTGCTCGGCGACTATCACGACCACGGCTGCTAGACGTTCCGCCTGAGCAGATGAGCCCGACGGTGAGTGATGGAGCAGAGGTCGGTGGCGTCGTCCTGCGATCCGATACCGATCGTGAAGAGCTCGAAAACGCTCAAGGTCATCGGTGGGTTCCTCGTCGCGGTATCGGGGCGACCATCGACGCTTCTCCTACTCCGAATCGCTCTTGCCAGAGGACGCATCGCCCTTGCCCGACGAACCGCCGGCACCTGCGTTTACTCTGCTCTCCTGCGACGCGGCGGTGGTGGCGGGTTCGGGGGTACGAGGCTTCGGGGCGGGCTTGGGCTTGACCGCCTTCTTGGGGTTGGTCCCCTTCACACCGAGGCCGGACTTGGCGCCGGGCCGGGTGACCTTGTCGCCCTTGGTGTCGTCGGTCTTCGGCGATGAGCCGGCGGTGGACGTCGCTTCGGTCTTCGTCTCGGACTTGGTCTCGGTCTCGGTCTTCGTGTCGGTCTTCGTGCCCGACTTGCTGTCGGACTTGGTATCCGGCTTGGTGTCAGGCTTCGCATCCGGCTCGGCCGCAGTCTTCGGATCGCTGACAGCCGCTGTGCCGGTGTTGGTCTCGGTTGCCGACTCCGTCGCGGTGGAAGTCTCGGGTGCCGTTGTGGTGGAGGTCTTCGTCTCGGTCGCAACCTCGGTCACCTCGGTCGCAACGTCGGTCACCTCGGTCACCGCCTCGGTGGTCACATCCACCTCGGCCACGGGGTCGGCAGTGGTACTCGCTGCCTCGCTGTCGACGTCGGTGCTTGCCGGCTTCTCTTCGGTCTTGGTGTCGGCGAGAGTTTCTGTCGCCGTGGTGGTGTCGTGCTTACCGGTGGTTGCCTTCTGTGTGGATGCGCTCTCGCCGACGTCGGGTGCCTTCTCGACAGATTCCGCGGTGACAGAAGTGGTGGTGTCTGCCTCGCTACCGGCCGCTGCGACGCGCGCCGCCGCGGTGGCGACCTTGGCCGTACCGAAGATCCCGCCGAGCAGGTTCTGTACCGCCTTCATCATCGCCATGGCCGTCTTCGGCACGAAGTTGATGATCGTCGCCACCATGGACGCGAGCTGGTGGGCAAAGGCGGCCAATCCCGTCTGCGGCTTGGGTGTGGTGGGATTTGTCGGCTTGGGCCCGGTCAACTCCAGGATCAGCTTCCTGATCACGTCGGCGGCGGCCTTCTCGTTCCAGGAGTAGTCGAACAGGCCGAAGTGGTGTTCGGTGTTCGTGCTGTTGGCGGGGCCGGTGTCCTTGACGTTGTAGATGAAGATGGGACCGCCGTTGAGGAACTTCTGCCAGGACCTGATCATGTCTTCCATGAAGTCGGCCTGCTTCTGCAGATCGGCCGCGGTACCGCTCACCGTGGGTTGGCCGTACTCGCTGATCCAGATCTTCAGATCGGCGTCACCCTTGACGTTCATCAGTGCTCGGATGGCCTGCAGCTGCGCGAGTGCCGATGTTCCCGGCCACGTATTGGCAGGGCCCGCACTGAATTTCACCGAGTAGTTGTAGGGGTGGAACGAGATGGCGTCGAAGTATCCTTGGGCACCGTTGGCGTACATCTGGGTCACGAAGCTCACCGGGTCCAAGGTGAGGTTTCCCAGTGTCAGTCCGGCGCCGACGACACCACCGATCACCTTGATGTCCTGATTGGTACTCGCCGCGACCGTCTTGATCGCCGTGTAGGCCTTCTTGAGCATCTCGGTGTAGGAGGCCGCGCTGACGGGGTTCCATTCCAGGAATCCGTTGGGCTCGTTCCAGATCTCGTAGGCGGAGATCTGGCCCGCGTAGCGCTCGGCGACGGTCGCGGCGAACTTGGCGTAGGTGTCCGGGTCGGGATGGCCGTTACCCAGGGAACCAGCCCACGGCGGGGTCTTGTTGAGCACGCCGAGAATGCCCATCCCGCGATCGGAGGCGGCCTTCACGATGTAGTCGGTCTTGGCCCAGTTGTACTTGGTGGCACTCGTCGGCTGGATGTTCAGCCAGAACACGCCGACACGGACATTGGTGACGCCGAGCGACAGCATCTTGTCCAGTGCCTTGTCGATCTCGGCGTTGCTCATCGAGTACAGGTTCGACTCGGCAATGCCGATCGTGGTCGGGGACTCGTCGATGGCCGCCGTATTGACGATGTCGTACGAGGCCTGCCGCACGGCCGGCACGTGACCATTTTGGTTGGTCGGCAAGAGATATTGACTCGTCGTCGCCGCGAATAGTGCTACCGCGGTCACTGCAATTACGGACCTAACGGCAATCCTTCGGAAATGCCTGAGCGCATGGCTCATGACGGCGACTCCTGTTCTAAAATACGGCAATTCAGGTGCGTGACCAGCTTCTTTCCCAGAAGTTATGTGGGAAGCAGCAAATTGGCAAATTATCCATATTGCGCATTAAGGTGGCCGGATTCAGTACCTGATACCCGTAATTCGGCAAAGGATCGGTCAATGATCCCGATTTCCATCAGGCATCGGTAAGTCGAGTTATGGCAACATTCGCGGAAAGTTTCTCCGCGGTCGGCGCGAACCGAGGGGGCATCTGCCCATGGGCCGCTAATGCACAGCGGATTCCCAGTTTTGGGACATTGCCTCCCGCGCGCGCACGCCGGGTGTGGTCTCAGAGTGTCGGGACGGGCGATGGCTGGCGAATTCGGACGGAGTCTCGCCTGATCCGAAAACGCCGCCGCACTGGCCTCAGGGGCAAGATTCGTTCGGCCGCGTGGATGCATCGTGAGTCGCAGTCGACCCCGCGGCGGCAGGTAAAACGCCAGGTCGCTGCGTTATTGAAGGACGAGAATCTTAGAGAAGATTTACAGTTCGCTTAGCGTGCGAGGCGGCGTCCGCCCCGTTGGCGACGGTCCGCATCGGAACGTCAGCGCGGACATCCGGGCGAGCTGACGGAGGTGCGTACGCGGACCTTCAGGGGACCATCGGCTCCCCGGCATGTGACCTTCGCCCGTATTCGCTCTCTCCTCGGGAACGTTAACGTTCGCAATTATCAGCGACATCAACTATCAGCGACACCAAGGAGACACCATGATCATTCTCGGCGTCATCCTTCTCATCGCGGGGTTCGTATTCAAGATATCCATCCTCTGGAGCATCGGGGTCGTCCTGATCGTCATCGGCGCGGTGTTGTGGATATTGGGAGCGACGGGACACGCGGTCGGCGGCCGTAGCCATTACTACTGAACGGCAGCCCCTGAATGACTGCCTGAATCGGTTCTCGTTCGGACCAGCCGCCCGCACTTCTCGGCGGTCGACCATCTAAGGAGACTCCCATGACGCGTATCGTCGGTTTTCTGGTGCTCATATGGCTCATCGTCGGCGCCGTCGCAGCCGGCCAGCGTGGGTATTTCACCCACGCGTCACAGACATGTGCCGGTGCGGGGACGATCGCGGTGACCGTGATCGCCGGACCGCTGAACTACTTCGGGGTCAACCCGAAGGTGTCGAATTGCACAGTGCCCCAACCGAGCTGACTGTGCACGAGAGCTGGATTCGGGGGCGCAACCCTCGCAGCTCCGAAGTCCGCTCACACATTCGTGAGGCGCCGATGGTGATCATGAGAGTCGGCGAATACGCCCATCTGAGTAACACGGATCTCGAGGCGTTGGCGGTCGCACTGGAGGCGATCCGCCATGATATCGAGGATTCGTTGGGACTGAAGGACAGGGCATACATCCAGTGCGCCATAGCCTTTCAGCGCTGTCTCGAAGTCGGCGCGAGGGTCGTGATTGCCGCGAGCCGAAGCGAGGCCGGCTGGGTGGTCGGTTCCGCCGCGTTGGCCGTGTCCAAGAGTGTCGAGAATATGGAACTCGGACATAACGTCGGCCACGGCCAATGGGATTGGATGAATGCTCCGGAAGTCCATTCCACTACCTGGGAGTCCGCTACCAGATCGAACGCCGCATCTACCCGGATCTGCCGAGTAACCATTATGCGGAGATCACCCAACGGGTTCAGATACTGTGCGCCACCTGCGATCTGCCGCATACGACCGGCCCGCTGGGTCGACAGTTCCTGCTCACCTTGCGCACCATTTGCAAACTCGCGCTCCCGAACAGGTTCCTCACCCACCTCTGATGACGCACCTGAGACGTCGTCGGAGAACAGGTTTCGCACTGTCGCGAACGGGTGAGAAGCGCCCGGTCACTCACTTACGTTTGAAAGCATCCTTGATCTTCTCGCCGGCATCCTTGAGGTTCGCCCTCGTCTGGTCGCGTCTACCCTCGTTTTCGGTGCTCGTGTCGCCGGTGACCTTGCCGATCGCTTCCTTGGCCTTACCGCCGAGCTCCTCGAGCTTGTTCTTGGCCTTGTCGGTACCGCTCACAGCGTCTTCTCCTCATGTTGGGGTTTGGCGCCCACGTGGGTGATCAATCCGAGCTCGCGGGCACGGGTGACCGCGTCGGCGCGATTGTGGACACCGAGCTTCTTGTAGGCACGCTCGGCGCGTTCTTTGGCGGCCGAGCGGGAGATGTCCAGCTTGTCGGCCACCAGGGCGAAGGTCATCTTGGTGGGCAGATAGCGCAGAACCTGCCGTTCGACGGCCGTCACCGAGGCGGCCACCGCGGCTTCGTCCGCCTTGTGGTGGGCGGCATCGATCGCCGCAGCAGACTCTCGCTCGGCCTCGGTCTGCGCGGCGTAGGCCGCGTCGATCACCCGGGCGGTGTCCGCCAGGGCGGCGAGTTGCACGCTCAGGAGCTTCTCGGTCTGTTCTTCGAGGAAGCCCTCGCTGAAGACGACGCCACCCAGACTCGTGATCGAATCGAATAACGGTCTGGCCCATTGATGTTCCACTAGGATCAGGGCGAGGCCCGAGCCGGGGACGAGCGACTGCGCCAGAGCCTGGGCGCGCTCGCTTTGCAGCACATGAACGCCACGGCCCTCGAACGCGGCGAGGATATCGGCGGGGTCGAGTTGGGCGCCGGCGATCAGCAAGTCGCCGAAGTCCTCGTCGGCGATCTCCACGCGTGTCAGAGACCCCGCGTCGTCCATCGTCAGGACGAGCACGTCGAGCAGGCGGAGCACCCCATGTCCTTGAAGCCTGTTGATCTCCTGCAGGATGGTGCCGACGAAACCGACCCCGGGCTCGAACCCGGCCGCGATCAACTGCATCGGCCCGATCGTGCTGACCTCGGTTCCGGCATCCATGGCGTCCCCGTTTCTCTGCCGCGGTGTGATGACGTTGCGTGCAATGGTCCGCCGAACCGATCGACGCGATAAGGGTCATAAGTCACCAGTTGGCCATGCGCAGGTGAGCCCGTCCGCCGTCGTGACTACGCGGGCGGGTAGTCCAGGCCGGTCATCATTCCCGCGGCTGGGTGATAAGCACTTGTGGCAGTGCATCGTCCAGATGCCCGGGGTGTCGGCCACCGCGCGACATGCCCAGGTTCGCGGCATCGGACCGATAGGGCAGCCGCGTCTCGGCCCGGCGGCCGGACGGCCTCAGAGCTCCGGGGTCTGCCCGGTCACCTGGAAGATGACACGACGCCCGATCTCCACGGCGTGGTCGGCAAAGCGTTCGTAGAACCTGCCCAGCAGCGTGATGTCCACCGCGGTGGCCACGCCGTGGTGCCACTCCTTGTCCATCAGAACCCTGAACAGGTGCTTGTGCAGATGATCCATGGCGTCGTCGTCCCGACTGATCTGGGCGGCTCGCTGCGGATCGCCCGACAGCACCACTTCCTGGGCGCAGTTGCTGAGTTCGACTGCGATACGGCCCATTTCGGCGAAGTAACCGTCGACCTCCTCGGGCACCGCATGTCCGGGGTGGCGGCGGCGGGCGATCTTGGCGACATGCAGCGCCAGCCCGCCCATCCGTTCGGAGTCGGCGACATTCTGCATCGAACCGACCACCAGGCGTAGGTCGCTCGCGACGGGCGCCTGCAACGCCAGCAGGACGAACGCCGCCTCTTCTGCCTGGGTGCGAAGGGCCGCCAGGTGGTCGTGATCGGTGATGACCTGCTCGGCCGTCACCAGATCGGCCTGCAACAGGGCCTGCGTGGCGCGTTCCATGGCCACTCCGGCCAGCCCGCACATCTCGCTGAGCGTCTGGGTCAGCCCGTCGAGCTGGTCTTGGAAGGCGGTGCGCATTGTCACACACTAGATGCTGAACGGTGTGACAGGTGCACTTGGTGAACTCACCATGAATGTGATCTGGCTGGGTGGTGAAAGGAGTTGCCCCCGATGGGGCATTCCGGCTAACAAGGTTTCAACGCTGACATGTGGCCGGGCGGCCGAGGGGGAACTGTGGCGCTATCCGATGTGCTGGCGCGCATCTTGGGATTTCTTCGTGCAGGTTATCCCGAGGGCGTCCCGGCCGACGATTACATTCCGCTGATCGCGGTGTTGAGGCGGCGCCTGTCGGACGACGAAGTGCTCACCCTGACAACTCAATTGATTGCGTTGGGAAACAGGCCGGCGCACGGGACCGACGTGCGGGTGGCGATCACCGAGCTCACCGACGAGATGCCCTCGCACGAGGACGTGCAACGCGTCGAGCACCGGCTTATGGCGGCCGGCTGGCCGATAGACGACCCGCTGACGTTTCCGAAATAGGTTGTGTCAGGTGATCGCAGACGGCGAGGCCACCCCGGACGGTGACGCGGTGGTGCTGCGGCTTGTGCAGCCCGCTGAACGTGCGCAGGCGGAATTCTTCGCCGGTGTGCTCCGGCAGGAGATCGCCACGATGACCGCGAAAATCGCGAAAGCCGAAGCAGATTGGCGCCGCCGCTGCGACGAGAAGGGTTATGTCGAACCGCCGTGCCGTATCGGGGTGGTGCTGCGACGTGTCGAGGAGGCGACGCGGATGCTCGGCGCGATCGACGAACGCTTTCTGCGCACCCGGTGAACGGGAATAGGTCCGGGCCGTCGCGGCGTTGCTCGGCACTATGAGCAGACCATTCGGAGAGACAGAACGCGAAGAATTCCTCGCGGCGAAGCACGTCGGGGTGCTGTCTGTGGCGTCGGGTGATGACCGGCCGCCGGCCAGCGTCCCGATCTGGTACGACTACACCCCGGAGGGGCTCATCCGGATCAACACGGGGGCAGCCTCGCGCAAGGCCCGGCTGATCGCCCGGGCAGGGGCGGTGACGCTGGTGGTGCAGCACGAAGAGCCCCCGTACCAGTACGTGGTCGTCGAAGGCAGTGTCGTCGAGACCATCGAGCCCGCCCCGCAGCAGGCGCGGGAGGAGATCGCCATCCGCTACCTGGGCGAGGAAGGCGGGCGGGCGTTCGTCGAGTCTATGAAGGACATGCGGAGCGTGCTGTTCATGGTGCGGCCCGACCGATGGCTCACCGCGGACTACTCCTGACGGCTGCTCGGCCTCCGAGCGGTCCCCCCGGCAGCGGTCTGTACCGGGGGAACCTGGCGTGGAGACCACCCGGGTTGGGCTCGTGCGCCTTCGGCAGGGATCCCCACCCGGCAGCTGATCGAAACCTGTGTGGCGCGCACTCAGGGCACCAGCACCAGCTTCCCCGTCATCCGGCCGGTCCGGCTCAGTTCGTGGGCCTCTTCGGCACTGGTCAGCGGTAGGCAGCGGGCAATACTCACCCGCAGGGTGCCGTCGGCCACTGCGGCGATCAACGGCTCAAGTCGCGCCCCGGTGGGTCTGCCGAGAATGCCCTTGGATTTCCGTGGCGCGATCAGTTGGGCAAGTGCGGCGCCGGCGTCATCGCCGGCCACCATGATGTGCCGTCCGCCCGGCGCGAGCAGGGCACGGCAGCCGCGGCCGGAGTATCCACCGGCGCAGTCGACGATGACGCTGAACGGACCGTACGCCTGTGCCTGGCTGAGGGCGTCACCCTGCCGATAGTCGATGACCACGTCGGCGCCAAGCTCTTTCACCCGCTCGACATTGGCGGTCGAACACACGCCACCGACGAACGCGCCCTCCTGCTTGGCGATCTGCACCACGAGCTGCCCGACGCCGCCGGACGCACCCAGTACCAGCACTCGACGTTGCGCAGTCGGCACCCGCCGGATCCGGCCCAGATCCACCACCGACATCCACGCGGTGACACCCGGGATGGGCAGCGCGCCGGCCACCGTGATATCCACCGAATCGGGCACCCGGCAGATCTGGTCCTGGCGCACCGCCACGGTGTCGGCATAGGACCCGCGCTGTCTTCGGGCGAAGTTGGTGCCACCGGCCACCCGATCGCCCACGGCCGCACGTGTCACCCCGGGACCGACGGCATCGACCACCCCGGCGAAGTCGACACCCACGATCACCGGGGGCCTCGGGCCCAGGAGGCGGGCCGCCCAGCGCAGGGGACCGTGGCTGCGCATCTTCCAGTCCACCGGATTCACCCCGATGGACTGCACCCGTATCCGGACCTCGCCCCTGCGGGGTTCGGGGGTGGGGAGCTCCAGCAGTTCCAGCGGCGCCCCGGCTGCCCAGGTCCGCTGTGCCATCGCCCTCACCGCGCTTGTCCTATCGGAGATCGGCCCACCCGTGCAGCGTAGTGAGTCCGCGGCCGGGCCATGGTGAGAATCAGCCGCTCGCAGACCAATTGGTGGATCGCCATCTCACAGCTCGCGTCCGGCGCCTAAGGTGCGTAGTCGACGAAGGGGGAGATCCGGTGGTGGCTTGGCTGGTGGAACACATCCCCGCGGGACTGCTCCTGCTCATCTTGATCGCGGTCATCGCCGGCGGTGCGATCCTGCTGTTGAAGGTGATACGCCACCGCTACCCGGCGCTGAACCAGGATGAGCACAATGATGTCACCAGGTTCACCTACGGGGTCATCGGGTTCGTCTACGCGTTCTTCATCGGTTTCGTCGTCTCGTCGATGTGGGGTCAGATCAACACCGCAGACGGTAACGCCCGGGCCGAAGGCGCCGCAGCGGTGCAGATGGCAACGGACGCCACGGTATTCGCTCCCGCCGACCGCGACCGGGTCAGGACCGCGCTGTTGGCCTATGAGAACGCCGCGATCGCCGAATGGTCCGCCGGCGACAACCAGCGGTCCGCGGCCGCTGATCGTGCGCTCGTCGAACTGCGCACCGCCTACGCTCAGGTGCAAGCCACGATCGATGCCCAGAAGACCTTCCTGTCAACGTCATTCGGCAACCTGGACAAGATCGCTCAGGCGCGAACCGTCCGCATCCTGCAGGCGCGCAACGACGACGGACCGCCGTGGCCCCTGTGGGCGGTCATCTTCATCACCAGCACCATGGTGCTCGGCGCCGCGATCATCTACGGCGTCGAGCGGCCCGTGATGCACTACCCGATGGTGCTCATCGTCGCCGTACTGGTCGCCACCAATCTCTTCCTGGTGCTCGAACTGGCGCACCCGTTCGTCGGTGACATCGCCACCTCCCCGGACCCCTTACAGGAAGTGGTTCAGGTACTGACGGCACCGCCGAGCTAGTCCCGGCCGGCCAGGTACTCGCGCACATCGGCGTCGAGTTCGACGCCGAAGCTGCGCAGCATCCAGCCCAGCGTCTCGTAGGCGCCCACGGTGAAGATGGCATCGAGCAGCTGCTCGGTGCTGAGCTCCGCCGACAGCGTCGCCCACGTCGTGTCACCGATCACGCCGTCGGCGACCAGTTCATCGGCGCAACGCAGCAGCGCGGCGTCGACCTCGGACCACGTCGACGCGTCCGGGCCCTCGGAGATCGCGGCGATCTCACTGCGCGAAATCCCGACATCACCGGCGATCACCACATGCTGGGCCCACTCGTATTCGGACTGCCGCAGCACCGCCGTCCGCAGAATGAGCAGCTCACGCTGGCGCGGGCTCAGCGAGGTCGCCGACAGCAGATGACCGTTGAACGTGAAGAACGCGCGCGCCAGTTCGGGGTGATACGCGAACGCACCGAGTACGTTGAGCCCCTTGGGCCTGCCGTCGGTGGGGATCTGCGCGTGGCGCCGCACCGGCGGATTCATCGCGGCAAGGGCGTCGCGCATCGTGGGCGGCCACTGGTTAGGGGGTAGCGGGTCGACACGGGTCATTCGGGCGGCCGGTCCTCTCCTGGCAGACGGCCGTCCACGACGACGCCGGCGGCGCCCTCGATCGGCCGGATGGTGGTGGTGAAATCCGAGTCCGCGCCCCGATCGATCGGGGCACGCTCCTCAAGATTGCCCCACGGCCTCCGGCGCCGGCCGGGCGAGGCCCATTCCGCTGCGGTCAGATGGCGGCGGGCTCCTGCAGTTTCCACAAGTTGTTGGACAACAACTTCTGCAACTTGCCGACCACGGCGGTGACCTCGGCGTCGGTGCCGACGAATCCGGCGTAGAACCCCACCCCGAACATCAGTACCAGCAGCATGTCCACCAGGATGTCGGGGTCGGTGCTCGGAGCAAGTTGCCCGTCGGCGACCGCTTCGGTGACGGCGGCACGCACGAAGGTGCGCACGTCGTCGCGCGGGGCGTAGGCATCCTGGCTCAGCTCTGGATGTCGCTGGGACTCCAGCATCGAGGTCACCAGGAACGCCGCTGCAGAGTCGTACTCCCGGTGCGCGAGCAGAGTCCCGCTGAGGAACGCCGACAACCTGTCCACGAGGGTGGTCTGGGTAGCGGCGGCGGCCACACCCGCGGTGATCAGTGCGGCATTGGTCGCCGTCAACACCTCTTGGTACAGGGCCCGCTTGTTGGCGAAGTAATGGTTGATCGCCGGGCGGGTCAGATCGGCACGTTCGGCGATCGCCTGAAATGTGGCCGCGTCGTAGCCAAGTTCGCTGAAAACCTGCCGGGCTGCACGGATGATCCGCTCGCGAGTCTCCGAGCCGTTAGCTGCCCGGGGGCGACCGCGAGTACGGCGCAGCGTTTGAGTCATACGCGGAGTTTGCCACACTTATCTGACCGGTGCGTAGAAACGTCGTTCCCCACCGCCGGCTCAGGCCCTACACAGCAAAGTTCCGTTCGCGTGGTGGCTTCTCCGCGGACCAGGCCGTAGCCTCGTGACGTGTCTGGAGTGACCGATGCGCGTGCCGGTGAACTGGCCGCGTTGGAGTTCTTCGCCGGGTGCACCGCGCAGGACCTGGCGCCACTGGCGGCGCTGCTACAGCCGCTGGCGGCCGCACCGGGCGAGGTGCTCATGCGCCAGGGTGAACACGCGGTGTCCTTCCTGCTGATCGGTACGGGGTGTGCGGAGGTCGTCCACATAGGTCAGGGCGGCGAAGCGACGGTGGTGGTGTCGCTGCATCCCGGCCTGGTGGTCGGGGAGATCGCCCTGTTGCGCGGTATCCCGCGAACTGCGACGGTGACTGCGATCGATCCGCTGACCGGCTGGGTGGGCGACTCTGCGGCGTTCGCCACCATGTTGGATCTGCCGGGCGTGATGGACCGGATGATGCGGACCGCCCGGCAGCGGCTGGCGGCCTTCATCACCCCGATTCCGGTCTCGCTGCGCGACGGGACCGAGCTGTATCTGCGGCCGGTGCTGCCGGGCGACAACGAACGCACCATCCACGGCCCCGTGGAGTTCTCCAGCGAGACCCTCTACCGCCGGTTCCAGAGCACCCGTGCACCGACGGCATCGCTGATGGCCTATCTGTTCGAGGTCGACTATGTCGATCACTTCGTCTGGGTGCTCACCGACGGCCCCGACGGGCCGGTGGTGGCCGACGCACGATTCGTGCGCGAGGGGCATGACGCGACGACGGCGGAGATCGCGTTCATCGTGGGGGACGCCTACCAGGGACGCGGTGTGGGCACGTTCCTGATGGACGCGCTCGCGGTGGCGGCCCGGGCCGGCGGGGTCACGACGTTCACCGCCCGCGTGTTGTCGGAGAACTACCCGATGCGGGCCATCCTGGACCGGGCCGGTGCGCACTGGGACCGCGAAGACCTCAACGTGGTGACTACCGTGGTGGACGTGCCTGAGGTGTCGATGAGCCCGCAACGGTATCGGGCCATTTACGAGATGGCCAGGCGAGTGATGCGGGCGGTCGGGTGATGGCTCCGGGCCACCCCCTTTCCAGCGGCCGGCGGCCGCCACTGAACAAAGACACCAGGCTCTGCATCTCGCTGGCGGCCCGTCCGAGCAATATCGGTACCCGCTTCCACAACTACCTCTACGAGGAACTCGGTCTGGACTACCTCTACAAGGCGTTCACCACCACCGATATCGCGGCGGCCATCGGCGGTGTGCGTGCGCTCGGCATCCGGGGCTGCTCGGTATCGATGCCGTTCAAATTCGACGTCATCGCGCTGGTCGACGACGTCGAGCCGTCGGCGCGGGCCATCGAGTCGGTCAACACCATCGTCAACGATGACGGGTACCTGCGCGCCTCGAACACCGATTACCTTGCGGTGCAACAGCTTATCGACAGCCACGGGCTGGATCCCGACGATGCCGTCATTATCCGGGGCAGTGGGGGAATGGCCAGTGCGGTCGCGACCGCGTTCCAGGCCAGCGGTTTCCGCTCGGGCACCGTCGTCGCACGCAACGTCCGAGCGGGCCGGCAGCTGGCGGACCGGCTGGGCTACGCCTATGCGCCCGAGGTCGGTTCGCTGCGTGCGCCGATATTGGTCAACGTCACACCCATCGGTATGTCCGGCGGCCCCGAGGAGTGTCAACAAGCATTCGACGATGATGTGATCGCCAAGGCGCACAACGTCTTCGACGTTGTCGCGTTACCTTCGGAGACGCCGCTGATCACCGCGGCACGCGCGGCGGGCATCGAGGTGATCACCGGCGCAGAGGTCATCGCGCTGCAGGCAGCCGAACAGTTCGAACGCTATACCGGTGTCCGGCCGTCACCGGAACAGATCGCCGCGGCCTCGGCGATCTCCCGGGCCTAAGGCGTGTTGACCACCGTGATCGGCTTGCGCACCCGCTCGACCTGATGCCCGGTGAAACCGGAATAGAAGATGCGGGCCCCGACGAACCATGACAGTGACGAGTGCACCGATGTCGCGGTCGGGGCGGCATCAGGGGGCAGTGGCAACGCGAACGGCAGCCCGAACTCGGTGCCGCCGGGCATCGGGACCTTCTTGCCCAGGTGCAGCGGTGGCCCGTCCAGCGTGCCGCCCTGTGCGGGATAGCGCTCCAGCGGATGGTGTTCGCGTTCCCGTTGCCAATAGACCGCGATATCGGCGGTCGGCAGGTCCTGCTGTGGCCGCACCACCAGGTGGCCGGTGATGACGGCGCCGGCGAGCCCCACGGGCGAGGCCAGCACGATGTCCAGCTGCGAGGCCGCATCGCCCATATAGCGTTCCTGCGGTTCGTCCACCGCGTCGACGTCGCCGGCCCCGATCACGACGGTGAACTCGCCCTTGGCGTCGATATCGCGACCACCTCTGTCGAGGACCAGCCGGCAACCCCACCGCGCCACCTGAGGGGATGAGCCCGGAGCCCAGGACGGCACCTTGAATGATGCGGTGGTTCCGGTGAATTCATCGGCGGCCAGGGGAATCTCCGTGCGGGAGACGCACACCCAGTCGTCGGTGTCGCGTTCGCCGCCGTAGTTGGTGCCGACCTCACCGGCCATCCACAGCGTGTCGTTGGCCGCCGCGGCAGCCGAGTCGGCCCGGCCGGCCCAGTGATACCGGTAAAAGTTGTCGTAACCCCACTCCAGCCGAGCCGAGGTGACTTTGTCGACCGGCTTGTCGGCGGTGACGGTCGCCGTGACGGATTGACGCGGCCGCACCACGCCGGGGGTGATCTCGATGCGCACACCGCCGGTGCGGCTGAACAGTCCCACGGCTACTTCTGCTGGGAGGCCGCGTAATCCTCCGGATGGGTCTTCTTCTGGTGATTGCGGATCGGCCAGAACAGCACCCACAGGATGGGGTAGATGGTCACGTAGAACAGCAGGTGCAGCGCGGCGCCGACGACCACGGTGAACACCCATCCCGGCCAGATGAGGATCAGGCAGAACTGGATGAACTGCTTGAGCACCACCGGGTAGCCCTCGGCCATGGACAACATGAACCTCGGGCTCATCACCTTCAGGTACTGCCGCACCTTCGACGTCTCGGCCTCGGCTTCGGCCTGCGCCGCACTGATGTCGCGACCGCGCTCGCCGAGCGTCTGACCGCGCTGCGGGGGCGGTGGTTCGGCAGGCGCGGGCTGCGTCATGGGGTGATCGTGGTCTGGTCGTCAATGGCTGTCGTGGCATCCATCAACGGACCCATGTCTTCCTCGGAACCCTGGGCGTTGAGTTGCAGGACGAACAAATCCTGGCCCGCCGGGATGAGCACCGTCTTCTGGGCGATCAACAACTTCTGGCCGTCTTTGACGTATGTGCCGCCGACCTGCACCGCATCGAAGCCGCCGAGCTTGCCCGTTTGACCTTCGTTGCCGCCTTCGTACTCGGGCAGGTTCTTCAGCTCGTTGGGTGCGTACTCGACGATCTTTGCCGGATCGGCACCGGTGAGCTTGGACATGATGGCCGTGATCGTCGGGGGGACCGGGCCGGCCGGTGTGCCGGCGAGCACGATCTGGCCCCACGCCCAGTCCGGTGCTTTGGCCCCGGCATCGGCCCAGCCCTCCGGGATCGGCAGGTTCACCGTGGGCGTACCTGGATCGCCTCGCTTGACCGGCGTTTCGGTGATCTTGTTGTCCTTGACGTAGTCCATGATCGTGTAGTTCGGGCCACTGGCGTTGGCTGTCGAGCTCGGCGTGGCGCTGGTCGAACTGGCTTCGGACGTCTTGGACGTCGCCGATGTGCTGCTGGTGCTCTCTTTGGCCGCGGTGTCGGTCTTGGTATTCGATCCACAACCGGCCAGGGCCAGGCCCAGAACGGTGGCCGCCACCGCGAGTCCGCGGGTCGTGGTGTGCATGGTCATGCCTTCTCCTGGGGTGGTCGCCGTCTTGCCTGGGAAAACTCTGTCAGAAACCTATGTCACTCGGCGTGAATCGGTCGGTGACGTTACCGGTCAGCGAGTCGTCATAGGGGTTGATCGCCACAGGTTGCGGGCCGAAGGGCAGTTTGTCGAACTCCACCCAGATGACGCTGGGGCTGGTGGTGAGTTCGAAGTAGTAGATGCGGTGGGTGAGATCGCTGACGGTCCGATACTCGGTGTTGTACACCCCGAAGTCGCCGTAGGGCGCCCCGAACGGTACCGACACGTTGCGCATGATCGCCATCACGCCGGCCACCGCCTGACGCTCGGTGCTGGGTTCGGGCAGCAGGGCCTGGTAGTAAGCGGCGCGCTGAAATCGGTCGACGGGGTTGACGTTGCCGGGCAGTGGCAGGTCCCGGCTGGGATGGGAGAAGTCGTGTGCGGCCAGCAGTTTCAGTTGCTCGTCGTAGCTGGGGTCGTTGGTCATCAGGGTGAACTGCGGCCCGTGGTGCACGACGAGCTCGCCGCCCGCCAGCTCGAGGATCGCCGAGTCGCCGGCACTGTCCTCGATGGCCAGATGCAGGGTGGCCTCCCGGCCGCGCGCACCGACCATCACCAGCTGCACGTCGTCCATCAGCGCCAGTGCCTCGTCCACCGTCGCGGCCTGGTCCAGCAGGTACTGGGCCCACAGACCGGTGTGCAGCCCGGGCCGGGCGGGGTCGCGTGGCCCGGTATCGGTGGACTTCAGATACAGCGCGTGCACACCGAGCCCGCGTTCGTTGAATCCGTCCACGGTGCCCAGGCCGTACACGCTGGTGATCAGGCTGGCATAGCGGCTGGTCCAGCGCAGCGGATTGTCGGCGATCACCACCTGGTACAGCAGCTTTCCGCCGTCGCGGTCACGGCCGGCGCCGAACGCGATGAGCAGAGGTTCGGTCGATTCGGGCCAGTCCATGCTGCGGCCGGCCAGTTTGGCGAGTTGATTACTGTTCCAGAACACCCTGGTGCACATGAGGATGTGGTATCACAGCGGCGTGCGCACCATGGTGTTTTGCCTCGTGGTGGCGGCGGGTGTGACGGGATGCGGGACTTCGGACCACATCGCGGCATCCTCGTCGCCGGCCACCGCCGCGGGGGCCGCCGGCCCTGTCGATCCGGCCGGGGTGGCGCGGGCCCGAAGTGGTCTGCCGGCCGGATACGAGGTGGGCGCCCTCGCCGAACAGGCTGCACCCGTGACCTTTTGGGGCTTCAAGCCCGGGTGGGCCGCGACTCCGGAGCACTGCGGCGCGCTGGTCGACCCCGGTACGGGCACCCCGGTGCGCGGCTGGTCGGCGTCGGGACCCGGCGGGATCATCTACGCCGTCGTCGCCGGACCGGGCGCGCAGACCGCCCCGCCTGACGGGTGTGCGACCTGGTCGCTGGCGGGCGGGCATACCGATGCCGCCGTGACCTCGGTCCCCGCACCCGGTATCGCAGGTACGCCGACGGTCGCGATGAGTGCGGTGGCCACCACGACCGTCGAGGGCGGCACCCAGACCCGGATGCATGCCGACACCGTCACCGCGTATCTGCGTGACGCCTACGTCGCGTCGGTCACGGTGGTCACCGATCCTGGGTCCGTCCAGCAGGGGCTCCCACCGAACATCGCGCCAAGCCTGCTGGCGCAGGTGGTTTCGGCGGTCGCCGGGTGAGGCCCGGTAGATTGGCGGCGATGCTCACTCCACGAGCGGCCGCCCTCGTGGCCTGTGCTGCCGCACTCACCGCGTGCTCGACCGCTCGACCCCCCGCCCAGCCCGATATCGCGCGGGTCGCCGACGTGAAATCGCAATTCGGCCCGGAGTTCCACGTCACCGCGGTCGCCCCGGCCGGGATCGATCCGAAAGCGCTCTCGGGGCAGCCGGTGCCGCCCGGGGTCACGATCGAGCCGCCCGACTGTGCCAAGTTCGCCAACGGGATCTCGGTGCCCGCCGGTCTGCACGGCAACATGGCGGCCACCACGGCCGAGGGCAACGGCAACCGTTTCATCGCCATCGCCGTGGAGACCTCGGAGCCCATCCCGTTCGCGGATCCGGGGCCCGCCTGCAAGCTGGTCAGCTACACCGGCCCGGGAGTACGCGGGCAGGTCGAGGTGGTGGACTCCCCGCACATCGACGGTGCGCGCGTGCTGGGCACCCACCGAGTGGTTCAGACGGCCATGCCGGGCGGACCGCCGCGCGTCGGCGAGTTGTTCAACTACGTGGCGAGTTTCGACACGTTCCTGGTGATGGTGACGGCCAATCCGCTGGTGGTGCCGGACAAACCGCCGGCGCCGGTGGATGTCCAGAAAGCCAAGGATCTGCTGACCGCAGCGGTCGCCGCGGTGCGCGGGAGCTAGCGCACGTCGCGGGGCCGGAACTGGATGCTGATCCGCGGGCCGATCGGCCGGGCCGTCTTGGGGACCGCGTGCTCCCAGGTGCGCTGGCAGGATCCGCCCATCACCAACAGGTCGCCGTGTGCCTGGGGTAACCGCAGGCTGCGCCCGCCCGAGCGGGGGCGCATCGCGAAAACCCTTCGTGCGCCGAGGCTGACGATGGCCACCATGGTGTCGCTGGTGCTGCTGCGGCCGACGGTGTCACCGTGCCAGGCCACGCTGTCGTCGCCGTCGCGATACAGGCACAGCCCGGCTGTGGTGAACCGCTCACCGAGTTCGCCGGCGTAGATGTCGTTGAGCCGCACCCGCAGCCGCGCGATCCCGGGATGCGGCGCCGTTTCGGTGGTGAGGTCGTGGAAGCTGACCAGCCTCGGTACATCAAGCACCCGGTCGTACATCTGGCGGCGTTCGGCCCGCCACGGGATGGCGGTCAGGAGTTCGTCGAACAGTCGGTCGTCACTGCCGAGCCACCCGGCCCGGACATCGATCCACGCGCCGTCGCCCAGATAGCGACGTTCCGAGTGGTCGAAGAGCGACCCCTGAACGGCCAGAGACACCACCCGATGGTATCGCACAGGTGTTCGATATCAGAGCTTGGCGGCGCCGGGTCCCTGTTCGGAGAGCATGTCCCCGGGGTTGGACAGCAGGCAGGTCTTCAGGCTGAGGCAACCACACCCGATGCAGCCGGCCAGGTTGTCGCGCAGACGCTCCAGGTGCACGATCCGGTCATCGAGGTCCTGGCGCCAGCCGGCCGACAGCTTGGCCCAGTCCTTGCTGGTGGGTACCCGGTCGGTGGGCAGCGAGGCCAGGGCTTCGCGGATGCGGGCCAGCGGGATGCCCAGCCGCTGCGACATCCGGATGAACGCCACCCGGCGCAAGGTCTCGCGCGGATAGCGCCGCTGGTTACCGCTGGTGCGCCGGGACGCGATGAGTCCCTCGCGTTCGTAGAAGTGCAGCGCCGACACGGCGACACCACTGCGGTGTGCCATCTCACCCGGCGTCAGCTCATGAGACTCCATACACCTCAACCATAGTTGAGTTAACGTTTCCGGTGTGGAAACAGCTCGGGTACTGGGATGCAATTCGGAGGTGGGGACCCTACGGGTCGTCATCCTGCACCGCCCCGGGGCCGAACTGCAGCGCCTCACCCCGCGCAACAACGACAGCCTGTTGTTCGACGGACTGCCCTGGGTGGCCAAGGCTCAGGAGGAGCACGACGCCTTCGCTGCGGTGCTCGCCTCCAGGGGTGTCGAGGTGCTGCTGCTGGCCGATCTGCTCACCGAGGCACTCGCCTCCGGTGCGGCCAGGATGCACGGCATCTCCGCGGCCGTCGATGCCCGCCGGCTGGGGATCCCACTGGCCCAAGAGCTTTCGGCCTACCTGCGCACCCTGGACGCCGCCACCCTGGCGCATGTGCTGATCGCGGGGATGACCTTCACCGAGTTGCCGTTGGCGGGCAGCGAGTTGTCGTTGGTGCGTCGCATGCATCTGGGTGCCGACTTCGTCATCGACCCGCT
Source organism: Mycolicibacterium sp. Y3 (assembly GCF_051188035.1). NCBI lineage: Bacteria > Bacillati > Actinomycetota > Actinomycetes > Mycobacteriales > Mycobacteriaceae > Mycobacterium > Mycolicibacterium sp. Y3. The sequence continues at coordinate 1,632,747 of NZ_JAVQLT010000001.1, forward strand.
GCCGAACCTGATGTTCACCAGGGACTCGTCGTTCTGGATCGGACCGCGGATGGCGATCACCTCGCTGGCGCTGCCGGCGCGGTCGCGGGAATCGTCGCTGACCGATCTGATCTACGCCCATCACCCCCGCTTCCTGGGGGTACGGCGCGCCTACGAATCCCGTTCCGCGCCGGTCGAAGGTGGCGATGTGCTGCTGCTGCGGCCCGGGGTGGTGGCGGTCGGGGTGGGTGAGCGGACCACGCCCGCCGGGGCGGAAGCGTTGGCGCGCAGCCTGTTCGAAGACGATCTGGCGCACACCGTACTGGCCGTGCCGATCGCGCAGCAGCGCGCCCAGATGCACCTGGACACCGTGTGCACCATGGTCGACACCGACGCCGTGGTGATGTATCCGAACATCGTCGACTCGCTGTCGGCGTTCACCATGCATCGCACGCCCGGGGGTGGGGTGCGCATCGACGAGGAGCTGCCGTTCGTTCGAGCCGCCGCGGCGGCCATGGAGATCGACAGGTTGCGGGTGATCGACACCGGGCTGGACCCCGTCACCTCGGAACGCGAACAGTGGGACGACGGCAACAACACCCTCGCGCTGGCTCCCGGTGTGGTGGTGGCCTACGAGCGCAACACCGAAACCAATGCCCGCCTTGCCGATTCGGGTATCGAGGTGCTCACCATCGCGGCCTCCGAGTTGGGTAGCGGGCGCGGCGGCCCGCGTTGCATGTCCTGTCCGGCGGCGCGCGACCCGCTGTAACGTCGCCGGCTGTAACGTCGAAGCATGCCTACGCTGCTGTGGTTCCGGCGTGACCTGCGCTTGCATGACCTGCCTGCCCTGCTGGACGCCGCCGAGCCCGACGGTGAGGTGCTGGCCTGCTACGTGCTGGACCCGAAGCTGCAGGCCACCTCGGGGGCGCGGCGCCTGCAGTACCTGTACGACGCGCTGCGCGATGTGCACGAGCAGCTCGATGGCCGTCTGTTGGTCACCCGCGGTCGCCCGGAACAACGGATTCCGGCCCTGGTCAAGCAGATCGGCGCCACCTCGGTGCACGTGTCGGGGGACTTCTCACCGTTCGGGAAACGCCGCGATGCCACCGTCCGCGAGGCCCTGGGTGAGATTGCGCTGGAGGAGACGGGCTCGCCGTACCTGGTGTCACCCGGGCGGGTCACCAAGGACGATGGCACGCCGTACAAGGTCTTCACCCCGTTCTTCCGATCCTGGCAGGCGCACGGTTGGCGCTCGCCCGCACAGACGACGGCGACGTCGGTCCGCTGGATCGACCCGGCCGATCTGGATGGCGGCGTGGACATTCCGGCCGGTGACACCGAGTTGGAGTACGCGGCGGGGGAGCGGGCGGCGCGCACGGCGTGGAAGCGGTTCGTGAAGGACGGATTGGCGGACTACGAGGAAGACCGCAACCGGCCGGATCTCGATGCCAGCAGCCGGATGTCGGCGCACCTCAAGTTCGGCACCATCCATCCCCGCACCCTGGCCGCCGATCTGGGCAAAGACCAAGGGGCGCAGGCCTATCTACGCGAGCTGGCCTTCCGTGACTTCTATGCCGATGTGCTGCACCACTGGCCGCGCAGCGCGTGGTGGAACTGGAACCGCAGCTTCGACGCCATCGAGGTCGACGAGGACGCCGAGGCGCGCAAGCGGTTCGAGCTCTGGAAGGCGGGCAAGACGGGTTTCCCGATCGTCGACGCCGGGATGCGTCAGCTCGCCGGAACCGGCTTCATGCACAACCGGGTCCGGATGATCACGGCGTCGTTCCTGGTCAAGGATCTGCATCTACCGTGGCAGTGGGGTGCGCGCTGGTTCCTGGACCAGCTGGTCGACGGGGATATGGCCAGCAATCAGCACGGCTGGCAGTGGGCCGCGGGCTGCGGCACCGACGCCGCCCCGTACTTCCGGGTGTTCAACCCGGACACCCAGGGCAAGAAGTTCGACCCCGACGGCGTTTATGTGCGGCGCTGGGTGCCGGAGTACGGGTCGGCCGACTATCCGGCCCCGATGGTGGACCACAAGGCCGAACGGGCCGAGGCGCTGCGGCGGTATGAGGAAATCAGGTAGCGGAGCGGAGTGGCGGTTCTTTGCGCTCGGCGTGGACCAGGGTATGCCCACCGTCGACTACTCGACCGTTTGCCTATACACCCGACCCGATAAGGTCTAATTCTTCCAAACGCATATCGAACCAAACAACGGGTGACATCGAAGGAAAGCCCGTATCTTGTTTTGGGGGAGATTGTCTCGTTCGCACCGCGGCCCCCGCTCATTGGGCGCGCCCTTGACCGTTAGGCGCGGTCCAGGTTGATCCGGCACTGGGGAGGCTGTGTTGAAAGACGAACTCTATCGCATCACGGAGATGGTCAGGACCGTACAGGTTCGCGAAGCACAAGAAACGCTGTTGTCGCTGATCGACTCCACCAGCGACGTCGACCTGTTGATCCATCGTGAATCGATTGAATTGACGATTTCGCATTTCCTTCCTAAGCGGGCCGAGCGAATCATGGCAACATTCGTCGATCGAATTGATCGCATCGGGGTAGCAACTCTTGACGAAATGGGCAACGACGCGTCATCTTCGAATGGCGGAGAACCACTTCATGAACTTCCTGGCCAGCAATCAAGCGTCGAACCGGACCGGCCAGCTGTACGTTTCAAGGACATCAAGTTCGGCTATATCAGTGCTCAGTTCGAGCGCCGCAAGATGCCAAACCTATTACTAGACGGGTTTTTCGAGCGCGGCGGAGTTGTTAATGACCTCATCTATGGCAGCGAGTTCTTGGTGCTCGGGTACAAAGGTGGAGGAAAGTCAAGCATTGCTGAGCATATCGATTTAGCGGCTCAGGGTAACCCTAATTTATTTGTCGAAAACCAACTCCTACGCGATTTTCCCTATGAGCAAGTGCCTGAATTGGTATCCGGTAAAGCAGACATATCGGTTCGGACCAACCTAGCATGGTCGCTTCTTTTGCTCCTGAAGATGTTCGACAGTCTTACCGAAGACCAAGCGGTGACGTTCGACGACGGCGGAACTCGTTTCGACAATTTAGAGCGAGACTTGCGAAGGCTCGGGCTGCTGCCGAAATTAAAGTTCCGAGATTTGGTTCTGGTCAGCCGCGAGGTCAACCTGTCGGTAGAATTAGCGAAAGTCGTAAAGGGCGGACTGGTTGGCAAGTACCAGGAACCCACTGTAATTCTCTCACACGTTAGAGACGCAATGAAGAAGATCATTTGTGACGCTCGTACGCCCAATCGACACCTGCTTATAATCGATGGACTTGACGAAGTGTTCTTTTTGTTCAATCCGTGGTATTCAATGGTGGCGTCACTGGTCCATGAAATCGAAGCCCTGAATGCCGAGTTTGACGAGAACAACAGCGCTGCAAAGATAGTGATTCTTTGCAGAACCGATATTTTCGAGCGCCTGCCGAGTCCTAATATTAACAAATTGCGCGACTACTCATACGTAATTGACTGGTATCGAGATGCCGCTGATCCAACCAACTCTGACCTCTTTGCTTTAGCGCAACATCGTGCGCGTGTCGCAGGCTACGAGGGTAAAGATGTTATAAGGGAGTCGATACCCGAGTCTTTGTACATGAATACCAATCCAACGAACACCTATAAGTTTCTCCTGGATCACACACGCCACACCCCTCGTGACTTCTTGCAACTGTTAAGTTACATACAGCGCACGTTGAAGGATCCTAATGAAGTTACTTTTCGCGACGTAATTGTCGGCTTAAGGGGATATTCCATAGAATACTTCCTGCCCGAACTCAAGGATGAATTGGCCGGCTATTTCAAACCGTCAGAAGTGAATGTCTGCTTCCAGATAATCGGGGGACTGCGTCAGAGGTCATTTTCATTAGACAGTTTAAAGCAGTACGCCAACAAGGCCGGATTAAGCGAGAAAATCGACCTAGAAACTGCCGTACGGGTCCTCTTCGACTGCTCGGCAATTGGCAACATTGTGAATCGACCTCACTCGGATGGGGTTACGGATGGCATTTTTTACACATTCCGTTACCGGAATCGCAATGCAAGTGTCAACTACTCCGAGCGGTTCATATTGCACCGTGGCGCTTGGAAGGCTCTAAACCTCGTTTGATATACCAACGTGTGCGGAACCTATCGGCCGGTTGTGATTCTGGCGACGATCGTAAAGTTCGGGCTTGGTTTAACGCCTGGTAACTCCCATTCCTCGGCCGGGATGCGAAGGCTGCTGTCGACAGCCTCCCGCGAGAGTTGGTGGCTATGGGAACCTTCCTGTTCGCTGAACAAGCCCTCAGGATTCCGGATCACCCGCAGTACAGCATCGGCATCGATGTCGACCACGTCGGCCTTCTCCAGGTCGTCGGCCTCGATTTGGGCGGCGAGATCGGGGATTCTGCGAAGGATCATCCGCTCAATATCGGAACCATCGCGCCTGGCGTCCTGCATCACGGCCTTGCGCTGACTATCGCCAGCTGGGCAACCAGATCTGCATGTTCCACGTCGCCGGCGAGATCGGCAGCCCGGTGAGAATCGGGTACATCCAGGCGAAGTTCGTGATCACCAGCGCCACATAACAACTCACCGCGATCAGGCCCAGCGTCCGGCGTTCGGCGTTCTGCCCGGGTTGATACAGCACATCGCCGAGGATCAGTGCGATCGCCATGATCAGGAACGGCGCCATGGTGGTGGCGTAGAAGAAGTACATCTGCCGGTCGATGTCGGCGAACCACGGCAGAAAGCCCGCGCCGTAGCCGACGAGCACCACCGCGTAGCGCCAGTCGCGGCGCACGAACGCCCGCCACATCGCCCACACCAGGACCGGGACGGCGACGAACCACATCGCCGGGGTGCCCACCAGCATCACGGCCTTGACGCAGGACTGTGCGCCGCAGCCGGGCACGTTCTGCTGATCGATCGCGTACAGCACCGGGCGCAGCGACATCGGCCACGTCCACGGTTTCGACTCCCACGGGTGGTGGTTGCCCGCGGCATTGGTCAGCCCGGAATGGAAGTGATACGCCTGATAGGTGTAGTGCCACAGCGACCGCAGCGCATCCGGCATCCAGCTGTCCAGGCCGATCGAGCGGCCTTCCTCATGGCGGTCCACCGCGGTCTCGGAGGCGAACCACGGCGCGTAGCTGCCCAGGTACACCAGGAACGGGATGATCCAGAACACGTAGATCGACGGACCCACGTCGCGGCGCAGGGTGCCCAGCCACGGCCGCGGCACGCGGTACTGGCGGCGGGCGATGACGTCGAACGCCAGCGTCATCAACCCGAAGAAGACGATGAAATACAGGCCCGACCACTTCGTCGCGCAGGCCAGCCCCAGCAGCACGCCGGCGCCGAACCGCCACCAGCGCACGCCCAGTCGCGGACCCCACGGGGTCTGCGCGATCCGGCCCTCCATCAGCGCCACGTGCATCCGGGACCGCACCTCGTCGCGGTCGACGATCAGCGCGCCGAACGCCGCCACCACCCACATCACCAGGAACACGTCCAGCAGTGCGGTGCGCGCCGAGACGAAGCTGACGCCGTCGGCGATCAACAGCAGGCCGGCGATCCCACCGACCAGGGTCGACCGGGTGATCCGGCGCACGATCCGCGCCGTCAGCACGACGATGATGACGCCGCACACCGCACCCGAGAACCGCCAGCCCAGCCCGTTGTAGCCGAAGATCCACTCGCCGATCGCCATCAGCTGCTTGGCCACCGGCGGGTGCACCACCAGGCCGTAGCCGGGGTTGTCCTCGACGCCGTGGTTGCCCAGCATCTGCCAGGCCTGCGGCGCATAGTGCTTCTCGTCGAAGATCGGGGTGCCGGCGTCGGTCGGCGAGCCGAGATTCAGGAAGCGGGTCAGCGCGGCCAGGGCACCGATGATGAGGGTCATCACCCAGCCCTGAAGGCGATCCAGCGGCCCGAAGTCCGGCACGGGTACGAGCGGGCCGGGGCTGATCACGGGTACGGCGCGCTCCGGCTGCACGGTATGAGGAGCGGTCATCACCGACGATCGTAGGCTGTGCAGTTGTGGAACCCCGGGTCGCTCCGCTCCAGCCCGCCGGAATGTCAAACCCCGGCTCTGGCCGACTGCTGCTGGCGGCCACGCCGCTCGGACAGCCCGCAGATGCATCCGCCCGCCTCGTCGAGGCACTGGCCGGCGCCGACGTGATCGCCGCCGAGGACACCCGGCGCGCCCGCACCCTGGCCGCAGCGCTGGGCGTGACGCCCGCGGGGCGCTGGCTGAGCGTGTTCGACCAGAACGAGTCGGCGCGGGTGCCCGCCCTGCTGGAGGAGATCCGCGGCGGCGCGACGGTGGTCCTGATCAGCGACGCGGGAATGCCGTTGATCAACGATCCGGGCTACCGCCTGGTGACGGCCTGCATCGAGGCGGGTTTGGCGGTCAGTTGTCTGCCCGGTCCGTCGGCGGTGACCACCGCGCTGGCGGTGTCCGGGCTGGGCGCGGACAAGTTCTGTTTCGAGGGGTTCGCGCCGCGCAAACAAGTCGCGCGACGCACCTGGCTGGGCACCCTGGCCGCCGAACAGCGCACCGCGGTGTTCTTCGAGTCGCCGCGCCGGCTCGCCGACACCCTGCGCGATGCGGTGGACACCCTGGGCGCGGACCGGCGCGCGGTGGTATGCCGAGAGCTCACCAAGACCCACGAGGAGATCAAGCGGGGCACGCTGGGCGAGTTGGCCGAGTGGGCCGCCGACGGTGTGCTCGGCGAGATCACCGTGGTACTGGCGGGCGCGGTGCCCAAAGCCGACCTGGATTCCCTGGTCGCGCTCGTACTGGAATTGGTCGACGACGGTGCGCGCGCCAAGGATGCGTGTGCCGAGGTGATCGCCGCGCATCCCGGTGCGCCGTCGCGGCGTGAGCTCTACGACGCGGTGTTGAAGGCGCGCAGCTGAAGGACGGACGGGCCCGTCTGATCGACCTCTACGTCGGCACCGGTCCGGCCGAGGCCGCTCCGACGTGGCCGGCCACACCGACAATCGCGGCGGCCTTGTGCAGGCATTCCTCCCACTCGGCGTCCGGGTCGGAGTCCGCGGTGATCCCTCCGCCGACACCGAGGACCGCGCTGCCGTGGGGATCGAACTCCACCGTCCGGATTGCCACGTTCAATTCGGCTCCCGCCGACGGTGATGCCAAACCGACGGTCCCGCAGTAGATTCCGCGGCGATCCGGCTCCCACTGCAGGAGCAGTTCGCGGGCCCGGCCCTTGGGTGTGCCGGTCACCGACGCAGGCGGGAAGCTCGCCTCGAGTACCGCCGGCGTAGACACTTCGACCGGAATCCGGGCCGTCACCGTCGACACCAGATGCCAGACCCCCGGTGCCGGGCGAACCCGCAGCAACTCGGGGACGGTGACCGAGCCGGTGACGGCGAGCCGGCCCAGATCGTTGCGCACCAGGTCGACGATCATGATGTTCTCGGCGACGTCTTTCACCGACGCGCGCAACGCCACCGGCGATTCATCAAGGGGCAGCGTCCCTTTGATGGGGCTCGAGGTCACCTGCTCGCCGTGGCGGCACAGAAACAACTCGGGGGACAGCGAGGCCACCGCACCCCATTCCCCGGCCACGAATGCGGCGCGGGCCGGTGCGGTACGGGTGACGGCGTCGACGAAGAAATCCAGCGGGTCACCGTCGATACGGCCGGTGTACTGGGTGCAGACGCAGGCCTGATAGATCTCACCCGCCGCGATCGCCTCAAGACAGGCCAGCACCCCGGCCTGGTGCGCCTTGCGGTCCGGAGCCCGCCAGTCGATGGCATACGGCCGGGCCGGTGTGGCGGCGATACCGGTCAACCAGTCGGGAGATGCAGTGCCGGAAAGGCTTTCGTACCACCAGAGACCGTCGCGGTCCTGGCGCAGGACACAATCCGACCAGCCTCCGGCGGCTGCGGGGAGACGCGGGCTGCCGTCGGGATAGGACAGGTAGCCGAACCAGCCTCCGCCGACGATGGTGTCCGCCCCGACAGATCTTGCGGTGAGTGGCACGTCGAACACCCGCCCGCACGGTTCGGCCGCCACGCTGGGTGCGATGACCGCGCGCGATCCGAACCAGTCGCCGATAAGCGCGGCGGGCGGGGGCAGACCGCGGCTGCGGCCCGCATCGGCGACGGCGCGCAGCACCCCGGGGGCGTCACCCAGGGGGCCGAGCCGGTCGATTCGCACCGGCCTAGCCTGTCAGAAGCTATCGGCTGATCGCGCGCGGGACCATGATCGACGAGAGCTTGTCCGGATTGCGCATCGCGTAGAAATGGCTGATCCTGCCGTCGGTGATCTCCACGGTGATCACCCCTTCGAGGTTGTCACCCAGGTACAGGACCAGGGCGGGTGCGTTGTTGTACACGGCGAGGTCGATCCGCGCGTCGGGCCGTTCGCCGGCCCCGCGCATCAGGCCGAGCACCAGCCTGGCCACCTTGTCCGCGCCGATCACCGGCCGCCGTGCCGCGCTGACCTTGCCCGCGCTGTCGGCCGTCCACACCACATCGGGTGCCAGCATCTCGACGAGCGCGGCCACATCGCCGGTTGCGGCGGTGGCGAAGAACTGCGCGGTGATCTGTTCGCCGACCGCGGCGTCGACATGGTCGAACCGCTTGCGTCGGGCCTGCACGTGTTCCCTTGCGCGGTGCGCCATCTGGCGCACCGCGGCCGGCGACCGGCCCACCGCCGCGGCGATCTCGTCGTGGCTGAAGCCGAACACCTCGCGCAGCACGAAGATGGCGCGCTCGTCGGGTGTGAGAGTCTCCAGCACCACCATCATCGCCATCGACACCGACTCGGCCAGCACCACGTCAGCCGAAGCATCCTCGACCAGAACGGGTTCCGGCAGCCATGGCCCGACGTACTCCTCGCGGCGGCGCGCCGTGGCGCGTAACGCGTTGAGCGACTGCCGGGTCACCAACTGGGCCAGGTAGGCCTTGGTGTCGACGACCGCATCCAGGTCCACCTCGGCCCAGCGCAGGTAACTCTCCTGCAGCACATCGTCGGATTCGGTTGCCGAACCCAGGATTTCGTAGGCGATGGTGAACAGCAGCGGTCGCAGTGCGGTGAACCGCTCGGCGTGCTCGTTCATGCCGGGTCGTGCTCCAGGAGCGCTGCCAGCCGCTCGGCCCGCTTACCACCCTTGATCAGGAAATAGGATCCGGGTTTGGCCGCTTCGCGACGCAGCTGCCACAGCGTGCCCTTGCACACCATCTCCTTGATCGACGCGGCGATACGGCCACCGACGTAGGCGCGGCGCGGGCTGTCATCCGGGCGTGAGATCTGGATGGTGCCGTAGGACCGTCCGATGCTGACGCACTGTCCGGCGAAAGCCTGGTTGATCGCCTGCGGGGCGTCGCCGTCGATGCGGGCCAGCACGGTGCGCGCAGCCTGCGCGGCCAGTGGCATCGCAGCCTGGCAGCTCATCCGCAACGGCGCCCCCGACGGCGCCACCGCGTCACCGGCGCCGACGACGCGGTCGTCGTCGATGCTCACCAGCGTCTCGTCGGTGAGCAGCCGGCCCAGGTCGTCCGTGCGAAGGCCGCTGCGGGCGGCGAGCTCGGGCACCCCGAAGCCGACAGTCCAGACCGTGGTGGCGCTGCGCAGCAGGCGACCGTCGGACAGCTCGACGTGGTCGGCGTGCACAGCGGCCACCGTCGGGCCCACGATGACGGTGACACCCAGCTTGGCCAGCTGCTTGGCCGCGGATCTGCGCGCCTGGGCGCCCAGCGAGGGCCCCAGCGCCGGACCCGCCACGAGCGTCGTCGCCCTACCGGCCTCGGCGAATTCCGAAGCCGCCTCGATACCGGTCAGACCGCCGCCCACCACCACGATCGGCGCCGACATCGGGACATCCTGCAGACGGGCACGCAGGCGCTGCGCATCTTCGAATTCGCTTAGAGCATAAGCGAATTCAGGTGCACCGGCGCTGGTGCTGCCGACGGCGTAGATCAGGTAGTCGTAGTCGAGGGTGTTCCCCGAAGCCAGCTCGACGCGGCGTGCCGCGGTGTCGATGCGTTCGGCCGTGTCGACCACCAGAGTCACCTTGTCGGAGAGCAACTCGTCGTAGGCGGCGGTGGCGTCGTGGGTACCCGCGACCAGCTGGTGCAGCCGGATGCGTTCGACGAACTCGGGCCGGGCGTTGACCAATGTGACTTGTGCTGCCTGCTGTTGGAGCAGGTGGTTGGCGGCCAGCACGCCGGCGTAGCCGCCGCCGAGGACGATCACTTTCTGGGTTGCGTTGTTCTCAGTCATGCCCTCAAGACACCGCCCATCCCGAAAGTGTGACAGGCGGTGACCCAGATCACTCCGTGTCGGCGACCTGGTACCGCGGGAACACGCCTTCGGGTTTGGGCAGGGCCGTCCCCGGCGCCAACCGGGTCCCGATGGCCGCGAAATCACGCTGCGCTGCCGACTGCCCGAGCAGGTCGAGCAGCTTGGCCGTCGACCCGGGCATCACCGGCTGGCTCAGTAGCGTGGCGATGCGCACGGTCTCCAGCGTCGTATAGAGCACCGTCCCGAAGCGTTCCTCAGCCTCGGGCGTCCCGACCTTGCGCAGTACCCACGGCTCCTGCGCGGAGAAGTACTTGTTGGCCGCGGCCAGCACCGACCAGATGGCGTCCAGGGCCAGGTGCATGGCCTGCTCGTCGTAATGGCCGCGGACGCGCTCCAGCAACCCGTCGGCTGCGGTGAGCAGTTCGGTGTCCTCCGCGGTGAACGGACCGGGTTGGGGCACCACGCCGTCGAGGTTCTTGTTGACCATCGACAGTGATCGTTGGGCCAGGTTTCCCAGCTCATTGGCCAGATCGGCGTTGATCCGGCCGATGATGGCCTCCTCGCTGTAGCTGCCGTCCTGACCGAAGGGCACCTCGCGCAGGAAGAAGTAGCGCACCTGGTCCACGCCGAACTCGTCGACGAGCACCAGCGGATCGACCACGTTGCCGAGCGACTTGCTCATCTTCTCGCCCTTGACGTTGATGAAGCCGTGCGCGAAAACCCGTCGCGGCAACTCGATACCGGCCGACATCAGGAAGGCGGGCCAGTACACCGTGTGGAACCTGATGATGTCCTTGCCGATCATGTGCAGGTTCGCCGGCCAGTACTTCTGAAAGTCCTCCGAGGAGGTGTCCGGGAAACCGACCCCGGTCAGGTAGTTGGTCAACGCATCCACCCACACGTACATCACGTGGTCGGGGTGATCCGGGACGGGCACACCCCAGTCGAAGGTGGTGCGCGAGATGGACAGGTCGCGCAGCCCGCCGGAGACGAAGCTGACCACCTCGTTGCGCCGCACATCTGGCCCGATGAACTCGGGATGGGCGGCGTAGTGGGCCAGCAGCCGGTCGGTGTAGGCGGACAGTTTGAAGAAGTAGGTCTGCTCCTCGGTCCAGGTCACCTCGGTACCGGTCTCGGTGGCGAACCGCGAGCCGTCGCGTTCCTCGGTCTCGTCCTCGGTGAAGAAACGCTCGTCGCGCACCGAATACCAGCCCTGATAACTGCCGAGGTAGATATCGCCGGCTTCGTTCATCGCGCGCCAGATCTCCTTGGACGCCTCGTAATGGTCGGTATCGGAGGTCCGGATGAACCGGTCGTAGGAGGCACCGAGTCTTTCCTGCATCCGTTCGAACACGTCGGAGTTGCGGTTGGCCAGCTCGGCGGCGGTGATGCCCAGTTTGGCGGCCGTCTCGGCCATCTTCAGGCCGTGCACATCGGTTCCGGTCAGGTAGCGCACGTCGAACCCGTCGAGACGCTTGAACCGGGCGATCGCGTCGGTGGCGATGTACTCGTAGGCGTGCCCGATATGCGGGTCGCCGTTCGGGTAGGCGATGGCCGTGGTCACGTAGTAGGGATCCCCGGGGGTGCGCGTCCCCGCGCCGGGGGAAGACGAGTTGCTCATGAGGGTTTCCACCTTAAAGTGTCGGCGTGAGCTCCAAGAGACAGAAGCCGCCCGCTCCGGAGCCGCTCGCCCCGCTGATCGACGCGCACACCCACCTGGACGCCTGCGGCGCGCAGACCCCTGCGGACGTCGCCGCGATCCTGGACAGGGCCGGGGCGGTCGGTGTGCAGGCCGTCGTCACCATCGCCGACGATCTGGACGCCGCCCGCTGGGCCGCTCAGGCGGCGGGCTGGGACGAGCGCGTCTACGCCGCGGTGGCGCTGCACCCCACCCGCGCCAACGCCCTCGATGACGCCGCGCGCACCGACCTGGACGCCTTGGCGCGGGATCCCCGGGTGGTGGCCGTGGGGGAGACCGGGATGGATATGTACTGGCCGGGCCGACTCGAGGGCTGCGCCGATCCGACCCAACAGCGGGAAGCCTTCGCCTGGCATATCGATCTGGCCAAACGGACCGGTAAGCCGCTGATGATCCACAACCGTGACGCCGACGCCGAGGTGCTCGACGTGCTGGCCGCTGAGGGCGCCCCGGAGACGGTGATCTTCCACTGTTTCTCCTCCGGCGTCGAGATGGCCAGAACCTGCGTCGCCAACGGCTGGACACTGAGCCTGTCGGGCACCGTCAGCTTCCGGAACGCGCACGCGCTGCGGGAAGCCGCCGGGGTCATCCCGGACGGTCAGCTGCTGGTCGAGACCGATGCGCCGTTCCTGACCCCGCACCCATTCCGCGGCGCACCCAACGAGTCGTACTGCCTGCCGTACACGGTGCGCGCGCTGGCCGATATCCTGGACCGGCCGGCGACCGAGCTGGCCGAGGTCACGACCGCCACCGCGAGGCGCGTCTACCAGCTGCCGGGCGTGTGAATTGGCGCCGGTTGCAGATCTTCGTTACCTTCCTGTTATAGAACGCGGGCGGCCAGCCGGGTCGCGAGTGCCGCGGGCCCGTATGGGTCGAAACCCGGAGACGACAGACTCTTGAGTGTTTTGGACAAGATCCATGAGGAGCGTTCGCCTGCGCTTCGACTGCTCGTGGGAACCCTTTTATTGACGCTCGTGTTTGCTGGTGGGGTGGCGGTTACCTCCCACAAGACCGTGACGCTGACCGTCGACGGTGCGCCGATCACCGTGACCACCATGAAGTCCAAGGTCATCGACGTGGTGCGGGAGAACGGCTTCACCGTCGGTGACCGCGACGACCTCTACCCGGCGGCAGGTACCCCGGTGCATGACGCCGACAACATCGTGCTTAGCCGCAGCCGTCCCGTGCAGATCTCCCTGGACGGTCAAAACAGCAAAGAAGTGTGGACCACCGCCTCGACCGTCCAGGACGCGTTGGCGCAGCTGTCCCTGACCGACACCGCGCCCGCGGCGGCGTCCCGCGCCACCCGCCTGCCGCTGGCGGGGATGGCATTGCCCGTGGTCAGCGCCAAAACGGTACAGATCAACGACGGTGGCACCGTGCGTTCGGTCCATCTGGCCGCGCCCAACGTGGCCGGCCTGCTCGATGCCGCCGGAGTTCCGCTGCAACAAAATGACTCCGTCGTCCCGGCGGCGTCCGCGCCCGTCGTCGACGGCATGCAGATCCAGGTCACGCGCCTGCGGATCGAGAAGGTCACCCAGCAGATTCCGCTTCCGCCCGCCAGCCAGCGCATCGAGGACGCGACGATGAACATGAGCAGGCAGGTCGTCGTCGACCCGGGAACTCCGGGTGTGCAGGACGTGACTTTCGCCGTCGCGAAGCTCAACGGAGTCGAGACGGGCAGATTGCCAGTAGCCAATGTCGTCGTCACTCCGGCGCGCGATTCTGTGCTGCGCGTCGGCGCGAAACCGGGCACCGAGGTGCCGCCGGTGCGTGACGGACGGGCCTGGGATGCCGTCGCTTCATGCGAATCGGGTGGTAATTGGGCCATCAACACCGGCAACGGATATTTCGGTGGCGTCCAATTTGATCAGAACACATGGGAACGACAGGGTGGTCTGAGGTATGCTCAGCGGGCTGATCTGGCTACCCGTGAGGAGCAGATCGCGATTGCTGAAGTGACGAGGGCGCGTCAAGGATGGGGCGCCTGGCCGGTGTGTAGTGGGAGAGTAGGTACCTCCTGATGACGATCCGACTGCTCGGTCGTACCGAGATCAGGCATCTGGCGCGCGAGATCGACTTCCGACCACGCAAAGCCTTCGGACAGAACTTCGTCCATGATGCGAACACGGTGCGGCGCATCGTGTCGGCATCGGGTATCCACCGCCAGGACTGTGTCCTCGAAGTGGGGCCCGGCCTCGGCTCGCTGACCTTGGGTCTTCTCGACCGAGGTGCGCGGGTCACCGCGGTGGAGATCGACCCGGTACTGGCCCATCAACTGCCGAAGACCATCGCGAACCACTCACACAGCGAGATCAGCCGGCTGACCGTGCTGAACCGCGACATCCTCACGCTCAAGTCCGACGACCTGGACGAGCAGCCCACCGCCCTGGTGGCCAATCTGCCGTACAACATCGCGGTGCCCGCCCTCATCCACCTGCTGTGCGAGTTCCCGTCCATCAAGACGGTCATGGTGATGGTGCAGGCCGAGGTCGCCGAGCGGCTGGCCGCCGAGCCCGGTGGCAAGGACTACGGCGTGCCCAGCGCGAAGGTCCGGTTCTTCGGCAACGTGCGCCGCTACGGCATGGTCTCGCCGACGGTGTTCTGGCCGATCCCGCGGGTCTACTCCGGCCTGGTCCGGATCGACCGCTACGAGACGTCGCCGTGGCCCACCGACGAGAGCTTCCGCGAGCAGGTTTTCCAGCTCATCGACATCGGCTTCGCGCAGCGCCGCAAGACCTCGCGCAACGCCTTCGCCGAGTGGGCGGGCTCCGGTAACGAGTCTGCCGAACGGCTGCTCGCGGCCAGCATCGATCCGGCCCGTCGCGGCGAGACTCTGTCGATCACCGATTTCGTCCGGCTGCTGCAGCGCTCCGGTGAGCTCGAGGTGCCGACTGCCCGGTCGGTGGAAGCCATCGAGGCCGTCGACTCCGTCGACAACACCGAGGCGTCGCTCAGCTGAGCATCGCCGCAGGAGCTGTTCTCGTCGTCTTCACCGGCGGCACGATTGGTTCAAGGCGCTCCGGTGACGTGATCGGGCTGGCCCCCGGCCAGACCCGGCTGCTGTTCCAGGCATACGACGACACGTCGACTTTCGACGTGATCGAGCCGCTGTCGCTGCTCAGCGAGAACGCCCGGCCTTCGGACTGGACCGCGATGGCGGCCGCGGTCGCCGCGGCGATCCGGCCACACCACACCGGGGTGGTCATCACCCATGGAACCGACACCCTGTCCTACGGGGCCACCGCGCTGGCCTTTGCACTGTGCCACCTGACGGTTCCGGTGGTGGTGGTCGCCAGTAACAGACCCCTCGATCATCCGGATGCCAATGGGCACAGCAATTTCCGCGATGCGCTCGAGGTGATAGGCGCGGTGCCCGGTGGTGGCGTCTTCGTCACTTTCCGCAATCCCGACGGCCGCCGACTGGTACATGCCGGCGCGCGGTTACAGCCGTCCACGCCGATCCGGCATTTCGTGCACAGCGACGGTGAGGTCGATATCGCCGATCTGGATCGGTTGCCACCCATGTCGCCCGCGTCGCCGCCCTGGCCGGTGGGGCCCGTCCGATTCGGTGCGCGCGTGCTGTTCCTGCGCCCGTATCCCGGACTCGATTACCGGGCGGTCGATCCGACCGGCTTCGACGCCGTGGTGCATGAGACCTATCACTCCGGTACCGCGTGCACCGTCGAGCCGTCCGGGCCCACCGATATCACGGAGTTCGCGCGGCGTTGTCGCGCGGTCGGGGTGCCGATCTTCCTCGGTCCCGTCCCTTCGGATGTCGCCGCCTACGAGTCGGTGACGGGCTTCGCCGCCGCGGGGTTGATTCCCTTCCGCCGGATGCGCGCCGAAACCGCTTATGTGAAGGTCTCTTTGGGCACCGGCATGGGCCTGACCGGGGACGCGCTCACCGAGTTCGTCCACCGTGAGATCGCGGGGGAGTTCACCGGCTGAGCGCGCGAGCGATCAGGACCATGAATTCGGTACAGGACCGATAGCGCGCGTCCGGGTCCTTCGCCATGGCCTTGGCCACGATGGAATCGAAAGCGTGCGGTATCCCGTCGACGCGTCCGTGGTAGCGCGGCACGGGTGCGTGCAGGTGCTGTTCGACCAGGTCCATGGCCGTGTCTGCGGCGAATGGTGGTGTGCCGATGACCAATTCGACGCACACGCAGGCCAGCGCGTACTCGTCGGTGGCGGCCGACGGTGGGTGGCCGGTGAGCAGCTCCGGCGCGGCATAGGGCAGCGACGCATCCGCGCGGCCCGGATGGTGCCAGACGTCCTCGGCCAGGGCGTGCGCGCTGCCGAAATCGACCAGCACGGCGGGGCTTTGCGGATCGTCGCGGGACAGCAGAATATTCGACGGTTTGACATCGCAGTGCACGATGCCGCGGCGGTGGGCGTGGTCGAGGGCCCCGGCGATCTCGGTCAGCGCCCGCAACCGGTCCTCGCGGCCGGGCAGGTGTGTCACCGTCCCGCCGCGGGCCAGTTCCATCGTCAGCCAGCCGTCGCCGAGCCGGTGCATCCGCACGATATGAGGGTGGTCGAGCCGTGCGGCGAAGGCGAACTCACGAGCCAGCCGGTGGCGGTGCGCGCGGGCGACCTTGAGCGCGACATCCGCACCGCCGTCGCGGTGATGGGCGCGGTACACCGACGCATAGCCGCCGTGCCCGAGGAGCTCGTCGGGCTCATAGCCGCCGAATCGCACGCTTCCACTATTCCCCCGGTCGCTTCGCTCCCGCGGGTGGTGGGCGAATAATGTCGACCTGTGCCCTCCTCCGACGGAAACACCGCGTCCGAATGGGTGCCTACGGGTTCCGTCACCGTGCGGGTGCCCGGCAAGGTCAATCTCTATCTCGAGGTCGGCGACCTGCGGGACGACCGCTATCACGAGCTGACCACCCTCTTTCACGCCGTCTCCCTGTTCGACGAGGTGACGGTCCGCAACGCCGACCTGCTGTCGATAGAGATGTCGGGCGAGGGTGTGGCCGGGCTGCCCACCGACAACCGCAACCTGGCCTGGCGGGCGGCCGAACTGATGGCCGAGCACGTCGGCCGCGCACCCGATGTCGCGATCTCGATCGCGAAGTCCATCCCGGTGGCCGGCGGTATGGCCGGCGGCAGTGCCGACGCGGCCGCGGTCCTGGTCGGCATGAACACCCTGTGGGAACTGGGTGTGGCCCGCCGCGATCTGCACACCCTGGCGGCCAAGCTGGGCAGCGACGTGCCCTTCGCCCTGCACGGCGGAACGGCGCTGGGAACGGGCCGCGGTGAGCAACTGGCCACGGTGCTGGCCCGCAGCACGTTCCACTGGGTGCTGGCGTTCGCGGAGAAGGGCTTGTCCACGCCCGCGGTGTTCGGGGAGATCGACCGGCTGCGTGGCGCCCCGGACCGGGATGCGCCGCCGCGCCTGGACGATGTCGAGCCGGTGCTCGCGGCGCTGTCGTCCGGCGACCCGCGCGAACTCGGGGCGCTGCTGGGCAACGATCTGCAGCCGGCCGCGCTGAGCTTGCGCCCGGATCTGCGCCGCACACTGCGTGCCGGTACGGAGGCCGGAGCCCTGGCGGGCCTCGTCTCGGGGTCAGGTCCCACCTGCGCTTTTCTCTGCGAATCGGAGGAGGGGGCGGTGCAGGTCGGCGCCGCGTTATCCGGTGCCGGTGTGTGCCGCACGGTGCGGGTGGCCAGCGGTCCGGTGCCGGGGGCGCGTGTGATCGCGGAAGTGTGAGAGGCCCGGGGCGAGCGAAGCGACGGGGTGTGACACGGGCCTCAATTCTCGCGACAGTTTGGCAGTTACTTAAGGGTCTCTTAAGATGGCTGACGGTGGAAAATAGCGCGATCCGGTCGTTCCCCACGCGACAGAGCCGTTCGGGGGAACTGGATCAGCTGGACCATCACCGTTTTGAGACACAACTGCTTCCCAATTGTGTGCGCGCGCCTCTCGAATAGTGCGTGCTAGCAGGCGGAATATAGGGAAACGTGCAATGACACTGGGGTCGACGTCGCCGGCGACGCGCTTCCAGACATTCAGGAGGTTGCCGTGAGCCGATTTACCGACAAGATGTACCGCAATGCCCGGGAGAGCGAGCGGGGCATGGTGACCGGTGAGCCTTACGAGCCCGTCCGCCACACCTGGGGTGAGGTCCACGAGCGCGCCCGCCGCATCGCCGGTGGCCTCGCCGCCGCCGGTATCGGTCCCGCCGACTCCGTCGGCGTCCTGGCCGGCTTCCCTGTCGAGATCGCTCCCACCGCCCAGGGCGTGTGGATGCGCGGCGCCAGCTTGACCATGCTGCACCAGCCCACCCCGCGTACCGACCTCGCCGTCTGGGCCGAAGACACCATGACCGTCATCGGGATGATCGAGCTCAAGGCCGTCATCATCTCCGAGCCCTTCGTAGTCGCCATCCCGGTGCTGGAGGAAAAGGGCATCAAGGTGCTCAAGGTCGCGGATCTGCTGGCCGCCGATCCGATCGACCCCGTCGAGACCGACGAGGACGACCTGGCCCTGATGCAGCTGACCTCCGGGTCCACCGGTTCCCCCAAGGCCGTGCAGATCACGCACCGCAACATCTTCTCCAACGCCGAGGCCATGTTCATCGGCGCCCAGTACGACGTCGACAAGGACGTCATGGTCAGCTGGCTGCCCTGCTTCCACGACATGGGCATGGTCGGCTTCCTCACCATTCCGATGTACTTCGGCGCCGAGCTGGTCAAGGTCACGCCGATGGACTTCCTGCGCGACACCCTGCTGTGGGCGCGCCTGATCGACAAGTACAAGGGCACCATGACGGCGGCCCCGAACTTCGCGTACGCGCTGTTCGCCAAGCGGCTGCGCCGCCAGGCCAAGCCGGGCGAGTTCGATCTGTCCACCCTGCGCTTTGCGCTGTCCGGTGCCGAGCCCGTCGAACCGGCCGACGTCGAGGACCTGATCGACGCCGGTAAGCCGTTCGGGCTGCAGCCGTCGGCCATCCTGCCGGCCTACGGCATGGCCGAGACCTGCCTGGCGGTGTCGTTCTCCCCGTGCAACGCCGGTCTGGTGGTCGACGAGGTCGACGCCGATCTGTTGGCCGCGCTGCGCCGCGCCGTGCCGGCCAGCAAGGGCAACACCCGCCGGCTGGCCTCGCTCGGTCCGCTGCTCAAGGATCTGGAAGCCCGTGTCGTCGACGAGGACGGGGCGGTGCTGCCGACTCGCGGTGTCGGCGTGATCCAGCTGCGGGGTGAGTCGGTGACCCCCGGCTACATCACCATGGCCGGGTTCCTGCCCACCCAGGACGAGCACGGCTGGTACGACACCGGCGACCTCGGCTACATCACCGACGAGGGCAACGTCGTCGTGTGCGGCCGGGTGAAGGACGTCATCATCATGGCCGGGCGCAACATCTACCCGACAGACATCGAGCGGGCCGCCGGCCGCGTCGAGGGCGTGCGCCCCGGCTGCGCTGTCGCGGTGCGCCTCGATGCCGGCCATTCGCGCGAGACCTTCGCGGTGGCCGTCGAGTCCAACGCCTACCAGGACCCGGTCGCGGTGCGCCGGATCGAGCACCAGGTCGCCCACGAGGTGGTGACCGAGGTGGACGTCCGCCCGCGCAACGTGGTCGTGCTGGGCCCGGGCACCATCCCGAAGACCCCGTCGGGCAAGCTGCGCCGCGCCAACTCGGTCGCGCTGGTCACCGGCTAGGTCGCCGGTTCACGCGCCGGCGGATCGCCGGGCCCGTGCCAGATCACTGCCTGGGCGACGACCACGCCGGCGCCCGTCCACGTCAGGGCGGGCCCGCCGTGCAGCTGGTATCCCAGATCGAGGGCCTCGCTCACCCGCGCGCAGAAAACGGCGTCATCTGGACCCGTCAGAACCCGGTACCGCGGAAACCGATCAGTCATGCAACGTACTGTCGCACAGCCGGGCCGCGGCCCCTTGTGCATGCCCGCCCCCGGCGAGAAACGTCGCCTACGCGTCGTCGCGCTTCAACACGTAGGTGTGTGTACCGGACAGGACCAGCTCACCGCGCTGATTGTGCACTGTGGCATCGGCTTTCACGATGCCTTCCGGGCCGTCGGGTACGAGTTCGCTGATGGTCAGTTGGGAGTAGAGCGTGTCCCCGGCGTGCACCTCGCCGAGGAACTCGCAGGTGACGCTCTTGAATCGGATGAAGACCTCGCCGATCACATGCGGAAAAAGGGTGGCACCGGGTGCGGTGAACGCCAGGACCTGTAGGCCGTGCACCACCGGCGCCGAATGACCGTGCGCCCGTGCCCATTCGACGTCGTAGTGCACGGGATGGTTGTCGGCCGAGACGGTCTGGAAGGCGGCGGCGTGCGCGTCGGTCAGCGTCCGGCTCGGTGCCCGGAACACCTCGCCGACCTCTAGCTCGTCGAAGGTCCGTGCGGGCACGATGGCATATGCGGTCGGGTCGAACGGTTCCACCTGGGTCATGGCTGTCTGTTGCTCCCTCGTCGTCGGCGAGCATCGAGTCTCGCACACGTGGCCGATCCGATTGATGGATAGATCAGCGATGAGAAATCTGATCTGGATATGGAGCTCGGCTCCCGGTCGCCAACTCGAAAGGGGTTGTTTACAAGGCTTTTGCGCGCGCTGTCCGCTGCATTCATCGACTGAAGCCGACCGACAGCGGGCCGCCGCATTGCCCATCTGGGTTTAGTAAACTATATTCAGCTATGTGACGGACAAACTCCCCGCGCGCCTGGCCGAACATCCCACCGTGCGTGCGGTCCGCGCCCGGACCGCCGCACCGGTCCCGCCGGTGATCGACGCGGACTGGCTGCGCCGGCTGTGTCTGGAGTCCGGGGCCGACGATGTCGCGTTCGCCTCGTTCGACGACCCCGCGCTGGCCTCCGAGCGCGAGTACGCCGAAACGGCGTTGCCGGGAGTGCGCAGCTACATCTCGCTGGTGGTGAAGATGAACCGGGACAATGTCCGCTCGGCGGAGCGCAGCGTGGCCAATCAGGAGTTCCACCGCACCGGCGAGATCATCAACGAGACCGCACACCGTGTCACCCGGGTGCTGGAGGATACCGGGTACCGGGTGATCAACCCGTCGGCGACGTTCCCGATGGAGATGGACAAGTTCCCCGGGCGGATCTGGGTGATCGCGCACAAGCCGGTGGCCGTGGCCTCCGGGCTGGGTGTGATGGGTATCCACCGCAACGTCATTCACCCGAAGTTCGGTAACTTCATCATCCTGGCCACCCTGCTGGTAGGTGCACCGATATCCGAATACGGTGAGCCACTGGACTATTCGCCGTGTCTGGAATGCAAGCTGTGCGTCGCGGCCTGCCCGGTGGGGGCCATCGGAAAGGATGGACAGTTCGACTTCGTGGCGTGCTCGGTGCACAACTACCGCGAGTTCATGGGCGGGTTCACCGATTGGGCGCAGACCATCGCCGACAGCACCGACGCCGCGGATTTCCGGTCCAGGGTCAGTGATTCGGAGAACGCCTCGATGTGGCAGAGCCTGTCGTTCAAGGCCAACTACAAGGCCGCCTACTGTCTGGCCGTCTGCCCCGCCGGCGAGGATGTGATCGAGCCCTACCTCGACGACCGCAAGGGCTTCATGGATCTGGTGCTCAAACCCCTGCAGGAGAAGAAGGAGACGCTCTACGTCCTGCCGAACTCCGCGGCCAAGGCCCATGCCGAGAAGCGCTACCCGCACAAGACGGTCAAGGTCGTCGACAGCGGAATCCGAGGGCGCTGAAGTCGCCGATCAGTAGGCTGGTTCGATGAACCGCCGTCTTCATGTGGTGTTCGGCTGGATCGCGGTATTCGGGGCGGCGTCGTCCCTGTTGGCCGTGCTGGCGCTCGATGCCGTATTGGGTGGAGAACCCTTGCGCGGCAGAACATTGCGTCGGGCCACCATCTCCGAGTATGTGTTCACCGCCGGGGGTTGGCTGTTCGTGATCGCGGTCCTGGCGCTGGCGGCCGGGTCCGCGCTGCTGCTGGCCGGTTTGATTCATGCCGGCCGGCTACCGCCGCTGTCGGTCGGATCGGTGCTCATGGTGCTCTGGGTGGTCGGGCTGGTGGGTGTGGTGGCCTTCCCCAAGCACAACTGGGCGGTCGGACCCAGTGCCAGCGGAACCGTGCACCGGGTGGCGACGTTGCTCGCGTTCGTGGCGCTTCCGGTGGCGGTACTGCTGATCGCCCGCGGCCGAGACGTGTGGGCGCGTGTCGCGCGCTGGCTGGCGTGGGGTTCGGTCGGCTGGCTGAGCGTGCTGTTCGGCGCGATCGCGGTGGGCGTGGTGTCGGGGCAGGCGTGGTGGCGGATCATCCCGCTGGGGTTGGTGGAACGGGGGATCGCCGGGTTCGAGGTGGCCGCGGTGATCGCCCTGGGGGTCTGGCTGATCCGCGGGGCGCCTCAGGCCACCGAGGTGCGGGCCATCCCGTCGTAGACCCGCCACACCACCGACTCGTGGTCGGCGGCGGAGATCTCACCGGCAGCCAGTTCTCGATCGGCGAGGGCCAGCGCGGTGGCGTGCCCCTTCAGTTCGGCGAACAACTCGGCACTCTCGCGATCGTTGATCCCGGCCATCCGCAGCACGGCCAGCGTCCGGACCTCGCGGCGGAACTGGTCGACGAATGCCATCGAGACGGCTCCCGCCGACAGGGCGGCGAAGGTGGCTATCGTCAGCGCGCCACCTGTTCCCGCCGTCGGTAACAGCGCCACCTCCAGCACCAGCCACAGCACCAGACCCCATGTCGGCCAGGCCCGCCACACCCGCAGCTGCCGACGCTGCTCGCAGGACAGTCCGGGCGGGAACACCACCAGTCGGTAGCGGGTGATGCCGTGGCGGGTCAGGGAGATGTTCAACGACCCCCACGTGCGGTCGCCGTCGAGGAGGCGATGCCAGCGAGTGGTCTGCGTGGTGGCGCTCATGTCCTCAGGTCTACGCCCGGTTCGGGGCCCCGGCGGCGTCGTGAACGGAATCTTTACGGGCTGGGCGCGGATCTTGACGCCGTCAAAAGCATTGGTGAGATGTCGGGGCACCTCGCTACGGTTGAGGCCATGACCCCACCGGCGATCGAGGCGATCGAACTCGTCAAAGAGTTCGGCGACAATCGGGCCGTCGACGGGGTGAGCTTCACGGTGCCCCAAGGCGCGGTGCTCGGGCTGCTGGGTCCCAACGGCGCGGGCAAGACCACCACGGTGCGGATGATGACCACGTTGTCGGAACCCACCAGTGGTACCGCGCGGGTCGCCGGATACGACGTGCGAACCCAGCCCGATATGGTGCGGCGCAACATGGGGCTCACCGGACAGGCCGCCACCGTCGACGAACTGCTCACCGGCCGGGAGAACATCCGGATGATCGGCGGCCTGTACGGGATCGGCCGCAAGGACCTCAGGTCACTGGGGGATCGGCTGCTCGAGCAGTTCGATCTGGTGGCCGCCGGAGACCGGCCGGTGCGCTCCTATTCCGGCGGGATGCGGCGCCGCCTTGACCTGGCGGTCAGCCTGATCGCCGCGCCGCCGGTGTTGTTCCTCGACGAACCGACCACCGGGCTGGATCCGCGCAGCCGCAGCGACCTGTGGGAGGTGCTGCGCGAGCTCGTGGCCGGCGGTACCACGCTGCTGCTCACCACGCAGTATCTGGAGGAGGCCGACCAACTCGCCGACGATATCGTCGTCATCGATCACGGCCGGATCATCGCCAAAGGGACACCGCTGCAACTGAAGGAGCAGGCCGGCAACGCCAGCCTGGTGGTCACGGTGTCGCACGCCGCCGACCTGCCGACCGCGCGTGACCTGGTGGCCCGGTCCGGCACCGAGGTGCATGTCGACGTGGGTGCCCGGCAGCTGACCGCGGCGGCCGACGGTATCGACGACCTGACCCGGGTGGCCAACTGGCTGCGGGACAGCGGCATCAAGATCGACGATATCGGGTTGTCCCGGCCCAGCCTGGATGACGTCTTCCTGTCGCTGACGGGGCACCGCGCCGAGACCGCCGAGGAGGCGCAGGCATGACCGCCGTATCCGAGAAGGCCATCGCGCACCCGGCGGTGCGGCCGACGAATATCGCGCAGCAGTCCTGGATCATGGTGAAGCGCAACATGATCCACACCAAGCGGATGCCCGAGATGCTCAGTGACGTGACGGTGCAGCCGATCATGTTCGTGCTGCTGTTCGCGTTCGTGTTCGGGGCGTCCATCGCCACCAGGGGCGGGGCGTCCTACCGCGAGTTCCTGCTGCCCGGTATCCAGGCGCAGACCATCGTGTTCACCGCGTTCGTCGTCGCATCCGGCATCACCGCCGATGCCGAGAAGGGTGTGATCGACCGGTTCCGGTCCCTGCCCATCCGGCGGTCCTCGGTGCTGATCGGCCGCAGCGTCGCCAGCCTCATCCATTCGTCGATCGGCATCGTGGTCATGGCGATCACCGGCCTGTGTATCGGATGGCGGATCCGGGGCGGTGTCGGGGACGCGGTGTTGGCGTTCGCGCTGATCCTGGTGTTCGGATTCGGGATGATCTGGTTCGGCATCCTGGTCGGCTCGCTGATGCGCTCGGTGGAAGCCGTCAACGGGGTGATGTTCACCGTGCTGTTCCCGATCACGTTCCTGGCCAACACCTTCGCGCCCACAGAACCGATGCCGCGCTGGCTTCGGGTGGCCGCGGAATGGAACCCGGTGTCCTCGCTGGCTCAGGCTATGCGGGAACTGTGGGGTAACGGCCCCGCGGCTCCGCCGGATGCCCAGTTGCCCCTGCACCACCCGGTGCTGTCCACCATCCTGTGGTCGCTGGCGATGACGGCCGTGCTGGCGCCGTTCGCGTTGCGAGCCTATGCGCGGCGCACCTCGGACTGAGGGCCGGATCTACCAGGCGTGCACGGTGTTCTGGGCGGCCTCGACACCAACGCGAAGCAGTAGCTCCGTCGCGTCGGCGGCGTTCTCGCAGAGCAGCGGAACCTCGGGACGCTCAACAGAGTTGAAGGTCTCCAGCACGAAGGCCGCAGGATCCTTGCGGCCGGGCGGTCGGCCGATGCCGATGCGCACCCGCTGAAAGTCCTTGGTGCCCAGCGCGGCTGCCACCGAGCGCAGGCCGTTGTGGCCGCCTTCGCCGCCGCCGAGCTTGAGCCGGATCCGGCCGAAGTCGATATCGAGCTCGTCGTGCAGCACCACGATGTCGGCGGGTGCCACGGAGTAGAACTTGGCCAACGGCCCGACCTGTCGGCCGGACTCGTTCATGTACACCCGTGGTTTGGCCAGCACCACGGACCGGTCGCCGAGGCGGCCGGTGACCACCTCGGCGCCGGAGCGCTTGTGCACCTTGAAACCTGAGCCGATCCGGTCGGCCAGGATGTCGGCCACCATGAAGCCGACATTGTGCCGGGTTTTGGCGTAGTTGGGCCCGGGGTTACCGAGCCCAACCACCAGTAACGGCTCGGCCAAAACTATTCGGCGGACTCGGCTTCGGCGGCAGGCTCTGCGGCAGCCCCACCGGCAGCGGCGGTCTCGCCGGCGCCCTCGGCGTCCAGGTCCTCGGCGGTCGGCGCGGCGACGACGTTGACCACCAGGGTCTCTGGGTCGACGATCAGGCTGACACCCTTGGGCAGCTCGATCTGGCCGGCGGTGATCTGGGTACCTGCCTCGAGGCCCTCGACCGACACGGTCACCTGCTCGGGGATGGACATCGCCTCGGCCTCCACCTGAATGGTGTTGGCGTCCTGGGTGACCAGGGTGCCCGGCACGGCCTCGCCCTCGACGACGACCGCGATGTCGACGGTCACCTTCTCGCCGCGGCGCACGACCAACAGATCGGCGTGCACGATGTTGCGGCGGATCGGGTGGATGACGATCGCCTTGGTCAGCGCCAGCTGCTCCTTGCCCGCGATATCGAGGGTCAGGATCGCGTTGGTGCCCGAGTGGCGCAGCACGGCGGCGAAGTCACGCGCGTTGAGCTCCAGGTGCTGCGGATCCTCGCCGTGGCCGTACAGCACGGTGGGGACCTTGCCGTCGCGGCGGGCCTGGCGCGAGGCGCCCTTGCCCGTGCGGGTGCGCACGTCGGCGGTCAGCTTGTTGGGGGCCGAGTTCTTGGCCATGTGTTGGTCCTCCTGTAAACCGGTTCACACACGGCCAGGGTCCAACGAAGTGGGTTCCCGTCGATAACGGTGGTCTTCTGCATTGACAGACGTCGACCAACCCTCGCCGTGACGTGAGCAAGGGTAGCCGATGACGGGCTCAGATCTGAAATTCGGTACCCGTGAGCTGCGCAGACAGTTGCCACAGCCCCTCGGCGGTGCGCACCGAGCGAGCCAGTGGGCTACGCGGGCCGGGGCCGGTCGGTCCCCGCATCCCGAACTTCGGGCCGATGAAGCTGTCACCGGGCACGTCCTGGGACACGGCGAACAACGTCTGCCTGGCGCCGAAGTCCGCATCGGTGGCGATCTTGTTCGCCGCCAACCACACCTTGGTGCCGACGGCGTTCCCGGTCTGGCCCTGCAGATTGGTCGCCGAGTAGCCGGGGTGCGCGGCGATGGCCCGCACCGGGGAACCGGCGGCGGCCAACCGGCGCTGCAGGGCGCTGGTGAACAGCAGATTGGCCAGCTTGGATTGGCCGTAGGCGGGCCAGGCCAGGTAGGGCCGGGACTTCCAGTTCAGGTCCTTGAGATCGATCCATCCGATCAGGTGCATCAGCGAGGCCACCGTGACCACCCGGTCGGTGATCTTGGGCAGCAGCAGGTTGGTCAGTGCGAAATGGCCGAGGTGGTTGGTGCCGATCTGGCTCTCGAATCCGTCGGCGGTCAGCGCGAACGGCACCGCCATGATGCCGGCGTTGTTCACCAGCACATCGACCCCGTCGACCCCGGTCGCGAACTCCCGGATCGAGTCCAGGCTCTGCAGATCCAGGGCGGCGACGGTGACATCGCCGGTCATCTGGGCGGCGGCGGCATGGCCCTTGTCCAGGTTGCGCACCGCCAGCGTGACCGAGGCCCCGACCCGGGCCAGCTCACGGGCGGTGACCAAGCCGAGACCACTGTTGGCCCCGGTGACGATGACCCGGCGCCCGGCGAAGGAGGGCAGATCTGCGGCTGTCCAGCTCATGCCGTCGAGCCTACTGAGCTCACCTCACCTACTTGGCGGCGACCTTGAACCCGGAGATGATGCCCTCGATGTCTTTGCCCTGCTTCTGCGCCTCTTCGGCATAGCTGGTGATGGTCAGCTGGATCAGGTAGCGCTGACCGGGAGCACCCGGCGGCGTCTTCGGCGGGGTACCGGTCGCGATGATGATCCGGTTATAGCTCTGCATCCGCCGCCCGTTGAGGTCATAGGTGCCCTCGATCATCGACGACGGGAAGCCGCGGAAATTCTCGGTCGACCCGTTGAGCTTCGTGAAGTTCTGCGACAACTGCGCGTCGGCGTCGGCGTGCTTGAGGGCCTCGGCGATATCGAAGTTCCCGGTCAGTTTGAACACCATCAGCATCGCCGTCGGATAGGTGTCGCCCTTGGCGATCACCCGCGTGCCCGGCGAGAGGTTGACGTTGCTGTAGGCCTGCCAGCCGGCCGGCCGAGGCAGGTCGACGGTCAGGTCGGTGATCTTCTCCGGCGCGACGGGATCGCCGGTGACGCCGACGCTTTCCAGATAGGCCGACAGCGGCACCGGCTTCGGTGCGGCGCTGGGATCGGCGCTGGAGGTGGTCGTCGTCGGGGTGGTCCAGATGGACTTGTAGTCCGGGGTGTCGTCACCGCAGCCGGCCAGTAGGACGGCCAGCGCCGCCAGGGCTACCGCGATCCTCACAGGATGTCGCGCACGCGCTCGATCGGCCGTGCCAGCCGGGTGCCTTTGTCGGTCACCACCAGGGGCCGCTCGATGAGGATCGGGTGTTCGGCCATCGCGTCGAGCAGGTCGTCATCCGATGCGTCGGCCAGTCCCAGTTCGGTGTAGAGCGATTCGCGTTTGCGCACCGCCTCGCGGACCGGGATACCGGCATCGGCGATCAGCGTGGCCAGTTCGGCGCGCGACGGCGGGGTCTTCAGGTACAGCACGATCTCCGGCTCGATACCGTTCTCGCGCAACAGGTCCAGCGTCTTGCGCGAGGTCGAGCATTTCGGGTTGTGAAAAATCGTCGCCACCATGGCTGATTGCTCCTCGGGCAGGCGCTCGTCGCTACGCGGACCCGTCGAAGAGGCCGGTGACCGAGCCGTTGTCGAAGACCGCGCGGATGGTGTTGGCCAGCAACGGTGCGATTGACAGCACGGTGAGCTGCGGGAAGCGCTTCTCCTCACCGATGGGCAGCGTGTTGGTGACGATCACCTCGCGCGCACCGCAGTCGGCCAGGCGCTGCGCGGCCGGGTCGGAGAGCACGCCGTGCGTCGCGGCGATGATGACGTCCTTGGCGCCGTCCTCGCGGAGGAGCTTGACCGCGCCCGCGATGGTGCCGCCGGTGTCGATCATGTCGTCGGTCAGGATGCAGGTCTTGCCCTTGACCTCACCGACGACCCGGTTGGACTTCACCTGGTTGGGCACCAGCGGGTCGCGGGTCTTGTGGATGAAGGCCAGCGGCACGCCACCGAGGGAGTCGGCCCATTTCTCGGCGACCCGGACGCGGCCCGAGTCGGGGGAGACGACGACCTTGTCGGCGTCGGCGTAGTTCTCGGCGATGTACCCGGTGAGCAGCTTCTGGGCGCGCATATGGTCCACCGGACCGTCGAAGAAGCCCTGGATCTGGTCGGTGTGCAGGTCCACGGTGACGATGCGGTCCGCACCCGCGGTCTTGTACAGATCGGCGACCAGGCGCGCGGAGATGGGCTCGCGGCCGCGGTGCTTCTTGTCCTGGCGGGCGTACGGGTAGAACGGCAGGATCGCGGTGATGCGCTTGGCGCTACCGCGCTTGAGCGCATCGATCATGATGAGCTGTTCCATCAGCCACTGGTTCAGCGGCGCGGGGTGGCTCTGCAGCACGAACGCGTCGCAGCCGCGCACCGATTCGTCGAAGCGGACGAAGATCTCACCGTTGGCGAAGTCCCGCGCGGTCTGCGCGGTCACCGGTACGTCGAGTTCCTTGGCCACCTGCTCGGCCAGCTCGGGGTGAGCCCGACCCGAGAAGAGCATCAGGTTCTTGCGGTTGTCGGTCCAGTCGTGGCTCATCTGTCGCCTTCGCCAGTCGGGTCGATTACGCGCCAATCGTACGGGCCAGTAACCGTCCCGCGTCCCCGGGTTACCAGATTACGAACATCAGGCGTCGGGTTCGGCGGCCCCGGCCTTGCGTGCGGCCTCGGCCGAGGCGCTCGTCGGCCGCTTGCGCAGCACCCATCCTTCGATGGTGCGTTGGGTGTTGTCGGAGACCGCCAGCGCACCCGGCGGCACATCCTCGCGCAGTACGGTGCCGGCACCGGTGTAGGCACCGTCGCCGACGGTGACGGGCGCGACGAACATGGTGTCCGAGCCGGTGCGCACATGGGAACCGATGGTGGTGCGGCGCTTCGTCTCGCCGTCGTAGTTGACGAAGACGCTGGAGGCCCCGATATTGCTGTGCTCGCCAATATCGGCATCACCGACATAGGTCAGGTGCGGCACCTTGGTGCCTTCGCCGATCACCGAGTTCTTGGTCTCGACGAAGGCGCCGAGCTTGCCCGCCGCACCCAGCTCGGTACCCGGTCGCAGATAGGTGAACGGGCCGACGGTGGCGCCCGCGCCGATCACTGACAGCTCGCCGTGGGTGCGGATCACAGAGGCACCGTCGCCCACCTCCATGGACGTGAGGGTGGTGTCGGGACCGATGGCGCAGCCCGAGCCGATCGCGGTGGCCCCGAGTAGCTGGGTGCCCGGCTGCACGACGGTGTCGGGTCCGATCTCGACGTCGGCGTCGATCCAGGTGGTCGCTGGGTCGATCACCGTGACCCCATTGCGCTGATGACGCTCGATGATGCGCCGGTTGAGCTCGGCGGCCAGTGCGGCGAGCTGGACACGGTCGTTGACCCCGGCCACCAGGGCGGTGTCGGCGACGTGTTGGGCCCGCACCGGCAGCCCGTCACCGCGGACCAGGGCGATCGCGTCGGTGAGGTAAAGCTCCTGCTGGGCGTTGTCGGCGCGCAGCCGGCTCAGCGCGGACCGCAGGGCGGCCGCGTCGAACGCGTAGACGCCGGAGTTCACCTCGGCGATCGCGCGCTGGGCGGCATCGGCGTCGGCCTGTTCGACGATGGCCAGCACCGCGCCCGCCTCATCGCGCACGATGCGCCCGTAGCCGGTCGGGTCCGCCAGCGTGGTGGTCAGGATGGTGGCTCCGCCGCGGCCGTGCGTGCTCACCAGCGCGGCCAGCGTCTCGCTGTCGAGCAGCGGCACGTCCCCGGAGGTGACCACGACGGTGCCGGTGAAATCGTCGGGCAGCACGGCCAGGCCGACCCCGACCGCGTGCCCGGTCCCGAGTTGCTCGTCCTGCACCGCGGTGAGGATGGGGCGGCCGGCCCGCTCGGCGACCTGCGCCACCTCCGCGCCGACCAGGTCACGGCCGTGGCCGACGACGACCACGATATGGCTGGGTTCCAGCGGGGTGACGGCGAGCAGCGCGTGGGCGAGCATGCTGCGCCCGCCCAGGGGGTGCAGCACCTTGGGAGTGCTGGACTTCATCCGGGTGCCCGCTCCGGCAGCCAGAATCACCACAGCGGACTCGCCGTGCATGTTGGGCATCCCAGTCTCCAGATATCCGGACCCGCGGGTCGATGTTCCGTCTGAGGGTAACCAGTGGCGGCGGGATGCCGCCGGTGCAGGACGGTCTCAGCGACGGTCGATCTGGCGGATCCGCTGCTGCAGCTCGGGGTCACCTTCGAGTGCCCGGTCGGCGATCGGGTTGACCACGCCGCGCAGCACCGACAGCGGGATCCATCGTTTCGGGACGTGGATGCGGGGCGCGCGACCGACGATGCCGTTGGCGACGGCGTGGGCGACCCGCACCGGCTGGATCGGCTTGCGCAGCGGTGCCGGGGTGGCCCGGTGCACGAGTTCGGTGGCCAGTGGGTCACCGCCGAAGGCGATGTCTGCGATGGGGGTGGCGATCCAGCCGGGGTAGAGCACGCCGGCGGTGGCCGAGTAGCCGGCGAGTTCGGCGCGCAGTGCCCGGCCGACGGCCTCCACCCCGGCTTTGGAGGCCGCGTAAGGAGCGTTGACCATGCCGTTGACGTAGGCGTACGTCGACGACGTGAGCAGCACGTGTCCCGCGGTGTCGAGCACGTCGGGCAACGCGGCGCGCACGGTGTTCCACACCCCTTGCAGGTTGACGGCGAGGACTTTCTCGAAGATACCGTCGGGGGCGCTCGAGATGGTGAAAGCCTGTGCTCCGCTGGCGATTCCGGCATTGGCGAAGGCGATGTTGAGCTTTCCGAAGGTGTTCCCGGCCTCGGCGACGGCCGCTTTCATGGCGTCCAGGTCGGTGACGTCGGCGCCGATGGCCAGCGTCCGCCGGGGGCCCAGGCGCTGTGCCACGGCGTCGACCCGGTCCTGTTCGAGGTCGACGAGGACCACCGCGGCGCCCCGGCGGTGAAGTTCTTCGGACACCGCGGCGCCGATGCCGCCCGCGGCGCCGGTCACCAGCGCCACCGATGTGGTCAGGTCGATGCGGTCGGCTCGGCTCATCGATGTGCTCCTGCCGGCCGGATGACGTGATGGGCGGGCCTGAATCGGCGGGCCAGGCGGCGGAAGGTGAACGAGAACCCCGGGAACATCGCGATGACGTGCCCGGACTTGGACTTGTACCAGGACTGGCAGCCGCCGGTATGCCAGACGGTGCGTTGCATTTCGCGGTGGACCATGCGGGTGTAATCGTCCTCGGCGATATCGGTGACCTCGATGGCTGCCGCGCCCTGCCGCTCGACCGCGGTGATCGCTCGCGAGATGTACTCCATCTGCGCCTCGATGACGAAAACCGCGCTGGTGTGGCCGATTCCGGTGTTGGGGCCGGTGACGACGAAGAAGTTGGGGAAGCCGGGGATCGACGTGCCCAGGTAGGCCCGGGGGAACTCCTGCCAGACATCGGCCAGCTTGGTTCCCCGCGCGCCGACGACGGGGTAGGAGATGACACCGTCGGTGGCGTCGTAGCCCGTCGACCACACGATCAGATCGAGGTCGACGTGCTCGCCGGAGGCGGTCACGATGCCGGTTTCGGTGATGCGCTGGATACCGTCGGTGCGGTCGTGCAGCGTCGTGTTCTCCGCGGCCAGCGCGGGATAGAGCTTGTTGGACAGGATGATTCGTTTGCAGCCGATGGTGTAGTCGGGAGTCACGGCCGCGCGCAGGGCGGGGTCGCTGATCTGGCGGGCGATCAGCGCGCGGGCGCGGTCCTCGGCGACGCGCTTGAGCGCCCACCGCGAATACTTGAACCCGATCATCCGGGTTTCCAGGCTCCAGTAGATCGCGGTGCGCACCGCCTTGTGGATGAGGCGGTTGCCCAGCAGCCGACGCTGCCAGGGGGTGAACACCCGGTCGTGGCGGGGCATGACCCAGTGCGGGCTGCGCTGGAAGACGTGCAGTTCTGCGACATCGGGTGCGATCGCCGGGATGACCTGCGCGGCGCTGGCGCCGGAACCGATCACCGCGACGCGCTTGCCTCGGCAGTCAAACGAATGGTCCCAGTCGTTGGTATGAAAGCTCTTGCCGGTGAACAGTTCCCGGCCCGCGAAGTCGGGGATGACCGGGGTGCTCAGCGGGCCCGATGCGTTGATCAGGTACTTGCCGCGGAACTCACGGCCGTCGGCGGTGTAGACGGTCCACGCGTCCTCGGTCCAGCGGGCCTCGGTGACCTCGGCGTTGACGCGGATGTGGGGGCGCAGGGCGTGCTTGTCGAGGACGTGGTTGGTGTAGGCCTGCAGTTCGGCCTGGTCGGCGAACATCTGGGTCCATGCATACGGCTCCGACGAGATGGAGTACAGCGGCGACTGCACATCCACTGCGGCGCCCGGGTACGAGTTCTGACACCAGGTCCCCCCGACGAACGGCCGGCGCTCGAGGATGACGAAGTCGTCGATACCGGCCTTGCGCAGCGTCATGGCCGCGCACTGTCCGCCGAAGCCACTGCCGATGATCACGGCACTGTGTGTCCCGCTGTCCGCCTCGATCTCGATCGCCTCCACCCGCTAATCTGATGTTGAACGTCATCAGATTAACGGGCGATAGCAGCTTCCCCGACGGACGGTGATGCAGCTCACTCGGGTGCGGTGACGGTGCCGCTGGCGACGCTGGTCAGGAACAGCTCCAGTGCCGTCGCCACATCCGCACGCGGTGCGGCGAAGCCCGACGCCAGCCAGGTCATCACCACGTGACTGATACCGCCGATGACCGCGCCCGCCACCAGCGGCCGAAGTTCGGGAACCACCGCGAACGGCGCAGGCGCCGCGGTGATCAGCAGGTCACCGAACCTGGCCATCCGGCTGAGATAGGTCGTCTCCACTTGCGGGCTCACGCCCAGCACCTCGAACCAGACCACCCGGGCCAGCCGCGGGTCGTCCTGTACCGCCGCCAGGAACGACTCCAACCCCAGCCGGGCCATCTCCTCGACGGAGCCGGCTGTCTGGATCGGGACGGCGATCGAGTCCTCGAGCCGATCCACGCATTCCTGATAGACGGCGACGAGCAGATCCTCCATGGTGCGGAACTGGTCGTAGAAGTAGCGGTCGGCGACCTTCGCCACGCGGCAGACCTGCCGCACGGTGGCCGCGCGGTACCCGGTCGAGCCGAAGATCTCCAGGCCGGCGTCGAGCAGTTGCCGGCGCCGCCGTGCGGTCCGTTCGTCTGCGCTGATGCCGCCGTAGGAGCGCTGGCCTTCCACACCAGCCATCTTGGGCCTGCCGGGGACGGCGTGCGGCACGGGGTCGGCCGAATGGGCGCTGAATGAGCGCTGAACGAGCTCCGTCGCCAGGACTCGAACCTGAACTATCTGAACCAAAATCAGAGGTGCTGCCGATTACACCACGACGGACTGATCAACCCGAGACTCTAATGCAAGTGCGTAGGCTCCCATGTATGGCAGCACCGGAAAAGGAAGCCCGCGTCCCCCGCGCGCGGATGACCGGCACCGAACGCCGCCAGCAGCTCATCGAGATCGCCAAGTCGCTGTTCGCCGAGCGCGGCTATGACGGCACCTCCATCGAGGAGATCGCCCAGCGTGCCAACGTCTCCAAACCCGTGGTGTACGAGCACTTCGGCGGTAAGGAAGGCCTGTACGCCGTCGTCGTCGACCGGGAGATGTCGGCGCTGCTGGACGGCATCACCTCCTCGCTGACCAACAACCGGTCCCGGGTCCGGCTGGAGCGCGTCGCGCTGGCGTTGCTCACCTATGTCGAGGAACGCACCGACGGCTTCCGCATCCTGATCCGCGACTCGCCGGCCGCCATCACCTCCGGCACCTACTCGACGCTGCTCAACGACGCTGTCAGCCAGGTCGCGTCGATTCTGGCCGGCGACTTCTCCCGGCGCGGCCTCGATCCCGATCTCGCGCCGCTCTACGCGCAGGCCTTGGTCGGCTCGGTGTCGATGGCCGCGCAGTGGTGGCTCGATGTGCGCGAGCCCAGCAAGGAAGTGGTGGCCGCGCATCTGGTCAACCTGATGTGGAACGGGTTGACGCACCTGGAGGCCGACCCCGCGCTGGAAGCCGACTGACTAACCGACGTCCCGGGACAGCAGATCGTCGATGGTCTCCCGGCGCACCGACAGATGGGCGCGCCCGTCGCGCACCACCACGACCGGGGGCCGTGTCGTCAGGGCGTCGCTGCGGGCGGCCGGGCCGGCTGGCCCGGCGAGGGCGAGCAGGTCGCCCGGATGGAGATCGGCAGGCAGGATCGCCTGTGCGCAGATCACCTCACCGGCCCGGCCGAGCACGGTGACCGGCTGGGTCGGTCCGAGCGGGTGCCGATTGGCCACGGCGACCGACTGCCGGCTCACCGGCGGGGCGGCGCCGTCGACGGTGACGACACCGTCGCGCACGGCCACCACCCGCGCGCAGCTCACCATCGCCCTGGCCGTGATCGCATGCCCGGGTTCGACGACGACGATCGGGCGCGGGAAGCGTGCCGCCGCGCAGCTCTCGTCGAGGGCGAGGTCGATGGCCTCATCGAGTTCGGTCAGATCGGCCGCGGAATCGTCGGCGTCGACTTCCCCGATATTGAGTTCGGGAAGCTCGATGTCCTGCCGGTCGCGGATCTCGGCCATCTCGGCCAGCGCCTGCTTGATCTCGCCGGCCCGGCAGTGCAGCCCGGCCAGCTGCAACATCGGCTGGTGCAGCACCCGCGCAGCCAGGTCGGCGGAATCGACCAGCACCTGCTGCGGCCGGCTCAGCTGAGAGGCCAGCAGGGCGATCTCGGTGCCGCACCCGATCACCATGCGCCCCACCCCGGCCGTGGCGCGCAGGTCGGCGGTGGTCCGGGCGCAGCCGCGCGCGACGATGCGGGCCGGATCGACACCGCCGGCCACACCGACGGCGAGTTCGGCCGGGTTGCGCACGGCCAGTCCCAGACCTTCCTCGGCCACCCACCGGGCCACCTCCCGGCTCAGCAGCGCGTGGCCGGCGTACACGGTGCGCCGCTCGGGCAGCTGCACCCGGTAACGGCGCGCCCGGTAGCGGAACTCGGCCTCGTCGAGCACCAGCGCGGGAGCGCCGAACTGGTCGGCGACCTCGGTCAGCGGCACCCCGCCGACGCACAGCCGGCCGTCGGCATCGACCTGCGTGGTCACCGGCCACACCGCAGGGTCGATCCGCTGAGGGGCTGCCCGGCGCAGCGAGTGCACCGCATCGAGAAGAGTCATGTCTCCACGGTGTGCGCCCCGGGGGCCGGACGCCATGATCTTGACGGTCTATTGACACCGCCGTACCAATTCTTGACACCGTTCGGACGCCACTAGACTGGGTGCCATCATGACCGCACCGGGGCACCATTCTGTCGAGACCCCGTTGGCGGGCCTCATCGAGCTGGCATTGACCGATCCCGGTCTGCGGGCTGTGACCGAACGCAGCGGCGACCTGGCCCTCATCGGGCCTGCCAGCGCCCGCCTGTTCGTCGCCGCCGCGGCCGCCCAGGCCGGACCGCTGCTCGTGGTCACCGCCACCGGCCGCGAAGCCGACGACCTGACCGCCGAACTGCGTGCGGTGTTCGGCGAGTCGGTCGCGTTGTTCCCGTCCTGGGAGACGCTGCCGCACGAACGGCTCTCGCCGGGCGTGGAGACCGTCGGTGCGCGGCTGCGGCTGCTGCGTCGCCTGTCCCATCCCGAGGACGAACGGCTCGGCCCGCCGCTGCGCGTCGTCGTCACCACCACCCGTTCGCTGCTGCAACCGATGGCACCCGAACTGGCGGACGTGGAGCCCATCACGTTGACGGTGGGCGGCGAAGCGGACTTCGACGGTCTGATCGCCCGGCTCGTCGAGCTGGCCTACACCCGCGTGGACATGGTCGCCAAACGCGGTGAGTTCGCCGTGCGCGGCGGCATTCTCGACGTGTTCGCGCCCACCGCCGAACACCCGGTGCGCATCGAGTTCTGGGGCGACGAGGTCTCGGAGATGCGCATGTTCGCCGTCGCCGACCAGCGCTCCATCCCCGAGATCACCATCGAGAACCTGATCGCGATGCCGTGCCGGGAGTTGCTGCTGACCGCCGAGGTCCGCGAACGTGCCGGTCAGCTCGTGGGGGCGCTGCCCGCCACCGATAACACCATGGCCGGCGGCGTCGGCGACATGCTGGCCAAACTGGCCGAGGGCATCACGGTCGACGGGATGGAAGCCTTGGCGCCGGTGCTGCGCCCGGACGATCTGGTGTTGCTGTCAGAGCACCTGCCCGCCGGCACCCCGGTGCTGGTCTGCGATCCGGAGAAGGTGCGGGCCCGCGCCGCCGACCTGATCAAGACCGGCCGGGAGTTCCTGGAGGCGTCCTGGTCGGTCGCCGCGATGGGTGGTAATGCCCCGATCGACATCGAGGAGCTCGGCGGGTCCGGCTTCCGCGGTCTCGACGAGGTGCGTGCCACGGCGGTGGCCGGCGGACACCCGTGGTGGACGCTGAGTCAGCTCACCGGCGAGAACGCCACCGAGTTGGATCTGCGGGCCGCCCCCTCGGCACGGTCGCAGCAGTCGCTGGAGGAGATCTTCGCGATGCTGC
Organism: Mycolicibacterium sp. Y3; assembly: GCF_051188035.1. Classification (NCBI taxonomy): domain Bacteria; kingdom Bacillati; phylum Actinomycetota; class Actinomycetes; order Mycobacteriales; family Mycobacteriaceae; genus Mycobacterium; species Mycolicibacterium sp. Y3. Next base: position 1,669,774 of record NZ_JAVQLT010000001.1, read on the forward strand.
GCGCCCATGCCGCGACGGGCGGGTTCGCCGTCGTCGTGACGCCGGGCGCCGGCACGGCGCAGCGCGTGGTGGAACAACTCGGCGAATCCGATGTCCCGGCAACACTTCTGGAGTCCGGTGCGGCGCCGAAGGCCGGTGTGGTCGGCGTGCTCAAGGGGCCGCTGCGCGACGGCGTGGTGGTGCCCGGCGCGAACCTGGTGGTCATCACCGAAACCGACCTGACCGGTAACCGTGTCGCCGCGCCCGAGGGCAAAAGGCTTGCTGCCAAACGGCGTAACGTCGTCGACCCGCTGGCGCTGACCGCCGGTGACCTGGTGGTGCACGACCAGCACGGGATCGGCAAGTTCGTCGAGATGACCGAACGGGTGATCGGCGGTGCGCGCCGGGAATACCTGGTGCTGGAGTACGCCTCGGCCAAGCGCGGCGGCGGGTCGGACCGCCTCTACGTGCCGATGGACTCGCTGGACCAGCTGTCCCGCTATGTGGGTGGCCAGGCGCCCACGCTGAGCCGGCTCGGCGGCAGCGACTGGACCAATACCAAGACCAAGGCGCGCAAGGCGGTTCGCGAGATCGCCGGTGAGCTGGTCGCGTTGTATGCCAAGCGGCAAGCCGCGCCGGGGCACGCGTTCGGTCCGGACACCCCGTGGCAGGCCGAGATGGAGGACGCGTTCGGGTTCACCGAGACCATCGATCAGCTCACCGCGATCCAAGAGGTCAAGGCCGATATGGAGAAGCCGGTCCCGATGGACCGGGTGATCTGCGGCGACGTCGGCTATGGCAAGACCGAGATCGCGGTGCGGGCCGCGTTCAAGGCGGTGCAGGACGGTAAGCAGGTCGCGGTGCTGGTGCCCACCACGCTGCTGGCCGATCAGCACATGCAGACCTTCACGGCACGCACGGCGGGGTTCCCGGTCACCGTGAAAGGGTTGTCGCGCTTCACCGATCCGGCCGAATCCCGGGCCGTGATCGAGGGCATGGCCGACGGTTCGGTCGATATCGTGGTCGGCACGCACCGGCTGCTGCAGACCGGGGTGCGCTGGAAAGACCTCGGTCTGGTGGTCGTCGACGAGGAGCAGCGGTTCGGCGTCGAGCACAAGGAGCACATCAAGAGCCTGCGCACCCACGTCGACGTGCTCACCATGAGCGCCACCCCGATTCCGCGCACCCTGGAGATGAGCCTGGCCGGCATCCGGGAGATGTCGACCATCCTGACGCCGCCCGAGGAACGCTTCCCGGTGCTGACTTACGTCGGTCCGCATGATGACAAGCAGGTCGCGGCGGCGCTGCGGCGCGAGCTGCTGCGCGACGGGCAGGCGTTCTACATCCACAACCGGGTGAAGTCGATCGACCAGGCCGCCGCGCGGGTGCAGGCGATGGTGCCCGAGGCACGCGTCGTCGTGGCGCACGGCCAGATGAACGAGGACACGCTGGAGAAGACCGTCGAGGGGTTCTGGAACCGGGAGTACGACATCCTGGTGTGCACCACGATCGTGGAGACCGGGCTGGACATCTCGAACGCCAACACCCTGATCGTGGAACGCGCCGACACCTTCGGTCTGTCCCAGCTGCATCAGCTGCGTGGCCGGGTGGGCCGCAGCCGGGAACGCGGGTACGCGTATTTCCTGTATCCGCCGGAGGTTCCGCTCACCGAGACCGCGCACGACCGGCTGGCCACCATCGCGCAGAACAACGACCTGGGCGCCGGGATGGCCGTGGCGATGAAGGACCTGGAGATTCGCGGCGCCGGCAACGTCCTCGGCGCCGAACAGTCCGGGCATGTCGCCGGGGTCGGTTTCGACCTGTACGTGCGGCTGGTGGGTGAAGCGGTGGAGGCCTACCGGGCCGCGGTCGACGGCAAAACCGTTGTGGGCGTGGAAGAACCCAAGGATGTGCGGATCGATCTGCCGGTGGATGCGCACCTTCCGCCGGACTATATCGCCAGCGACCGGCTCCGGCTGGAGGGCTACCGGCGCCTCGCCGCCGCGTCCGACGGCGCGGCCGTGGACGCGGTCATCGAGGAACTCGTCGACCGGTACGGACCGCTGCCCGAACCGGCGCAGCGCCTGGTCGCGGTCGCCCGGCTGCGGCTGCTGTGCCGGCAGTACGGGGTCACCGAAGTCGCCACCATCTCGGACTCCACCCTGCGGGTCGGTCCGTTGACCCTGCAGGATTCCCAGCAGCTGCGGCTCAAACGGGTCTACCCGGGTGCGGCTTACCGCGCGGCGACGTCGGCGGTGCAGATCCCGATCCCGCGGGCCGGGACCAATGTCGGCGCGCCGCGCATCCGCGATGTCGAGCTGGTGAAGGCGGTGGCCGGTCTGCTGCTCACCTTGGACGGCCGTCCCGCCGGTGACGTGGATGTGACTGTGGGAAGTGGGGCGTCATGACGTCCCATGCCGGAGGCGTGAAATGACTTCCCATGCCGGAGGCGTGAAATGACAGTCGTTCTGGTGGACCCGCGCCGGCCGGCACTGGTGCCGGTGGATGCCGTCGCACTGCTGGCCGGCGATGTGCAGTACACCGAGGAGATGCCGATCAAGGTGCCGTGGTCACTCCCGTCGGCCCGCCCGTGCTTCGCCGGCGACGACGAAAAAGGCGCAGCGCCGGTGCTGTTGTCCTCGGACCCCGGGCATCCGGCGGTGAAGGCGCGGCTGGCGGCGGGGGAGCGGCTGATCGCCGCGCCCGCACCGCAATCCGGCGAGCGCTTGATGGACGCGGTGGCCATGATGGACAAGTTGCGCACCGACGGCCCGTGGGAGAGCGAGCAGACCCACGACTCGCTGCGGCGCTATCTGCTCGAGGAGACCTACGAACTGTTCGACGCGGTGCGCAGCGGCGATGCCGACGAACTGCGCGAGGAACTCGGGGATGTGCTGCTGCAGGTGCTGTTTCACGCCCGCATCGCCGAGGACGCGCCCACGCACCCGTTCGGCATCGACGATGTCGCCGACGCGTTGGTGCGCAAGCTGGGCAACCGCGCCTTCGGGGTACTGGCCGGCGAATCGATCTCACTGGAAGAGCAGCTGGCTCAGTGGGAGGAGCGTAAAGCCCAGGAGAAGCTCTCCAAGGCCCGCAATTCGTGCATGGACGATGTCCCGACCGGCCAGCCCGCGCTGGCGCTGGCACAGAAGATCCGGGAGCGGGTCGCCGGGGCCGGTCTGCCCGAAGACCTGGTGCCGGCCACTCTGCACGAGGTGCGGATAGACGCCGGCGGCGATGTCGAAAACGACCTCCGCACAGCGGTTCTGGAGTTCATCGACACCATCCGCCAGGTCGAGCAGGCCGTCTTCGCCGACCGCCGAGGGGACGCCATCGCGGACGCGCCACCCGCCCAGATCACCGAGGACGAGTGGCGCGCCCACTGGCCGCACGAGCAACCGTAATTACCACCCGCCTATCCATCCTTCGAAGATCGCCTCGGGTTCGTCCTCGGGTCTTCGTGAGCGTCCGACCAGGAAGTCGAAGTCGCATCCCTGGTCGGCTTGCAGCACGCGTTCGGTGTACAGGGCTGCGTAACCACGGGTGTGCCGCGCGGGCTGGGGTACCAATTCGGCGCGCCGCGAATACAACTCATCCTCCGGTACCAGCATGTCCAGTCGTCCGCCGGGCGCGTCGAGCACGATCAGGTCACCGTCGCGAACCAGGGCCAGCGGCCCACCGACCGCCGATTCCGGGCTGACGTGCAGAACGCAGGTGCCGTAGGCGGTTCCGCTCATGCGGGCGTCGGAGATGCGGACCATATCGGTGACACCTTGCTTGAGCAGCTTGCTGGGGATGGGTAACTGGCCCCACTCGGGCATCCCGGGGGCGCCACGCGGCCCGGCGGAGCGCAGCACCAGGACGGAATCGGGTGTGACCTCCAGATCAGGATCGTCGAAACGAGCCATCAAATCCTGCATATTCTCGAACACCACCGCCGGCCCCCGGTGGCTGAGAAGCTCCGGGCTGGCCGCGCTGCACTTGATCACCGCTCCATTTGGTGCGAGATTGCCGCGCACCACCGCAAGACCCTGCGGCGGCTGGAACGGCGCGCTGAGCGGAGCGATCACCGACACGTCCTCGGCCGCAGTGACGGGAAGGTTGTCGGCAACGGTCTTACCGGTGACGGTGAGGGCGTCGGTGTGCAGCAGCGACTCGACGGACTTCATCACCGCCGGTATCCCGCCGGCGTGGAAGACCTGCTCGACCAGGTGCTCACCGGCCGGACGCACATTGACCACCAGTGGTGTGCGTGCAGAGAGCTGGTGAAAACGGTCCAGCGACAACGGGACTCCGACCCGACCCGCGATCGCCAGCAGATGCACGATCGCGTTGGTGGAGCCGCCGACCGCCAGCATCAGCGTGATGGCGTTGTCGAAGGCCTCCGTGGTCATCACCTGGGACGGCCGTAACCGTTCGACCGCCAGCCCGACAGCCCGGGCCCCGCACTCCTCGGCGACCTGCAACCGGCGCGAATCCATGGCTGGTATTGCGGCGGTTCCCGGCAGGGTCATACCGAGGCCCTCCACGAGGGTGGCCATCGTGGAGGCGGTGCCCATCTCCGGACAGTGTCCCCGCGACGGCCCGGCCGCGGCCTCCAGCTGCTCATACTCCGCCATCGACATCCGGCCGGCTCTGACATCGTCGATGTACTCCCAGAGGTCGGTTCCCACCCCGAGTTGCTTGCCCCGGAAGACCGCCGGAGACGCGGGCCCGCCCGTCAGCGCGATGGCGGGGACGTCGGCGCTGGCCGCCCCCATCAGCTGCGCCGGGACCGTCTTATCGCACCCGCCGAGGAGGACGACGGCGTCGAACGGGTAGGCGCGGATGGACTCCTCGACGTCCATTGCCATCAGGTTGCGAAACAACATGGTGGTCGGCTTCATCAGTTGTTCGCCCAGCGCGATGGTGGGGAACTCCAGCGGAAACCCACCCGCCGCCAGCACACCCAGCCGCACCGAATCGGCCAGGCCGCGAAAGTGCATGTTGCAGTTGACAACTTCGGACCACGAATTACAGATCCCGACGATCGGCCGGCCTTCGAACGCCATCCGGGAGAACCCGGACGCGCGCATCGCCGAGCGGTGCACGAAACCGGGTACGTCCTTTCCGGCGAACCACTTGGCGCTTCGCAAGGTCTCTGATGACGTCGTCATGGTCAGCGGACGCGCGCGGCGTACGCGGTGATCTTGCGCAGTGCGGGTTGGCGGGCCGCGCGGTAACCCACCCAGCGCCCGGGCTTGGTGGACATCAGGGTGCTGACGAGTCGCTGCTGCCACGGGGCTTTACGGCCACCGATTCTGGTGACGGTCACGCCAGCGGCGGCCGGGGTGCCCGCCGCGTCGGCCAGCGCGACCTTCGCCGCGTTGTGCCCGTTGGCGCCCATCACGCCGCCGCCGGGGTGGGTACCGGAACCACAGAGGTAGTAATTGCGCACGGGGGTGCGGTAATTCGACAGCTCGGGAATCGGGCGAGCCCCGAACAACTGATCGAGCATCATGCTGCCGTGGAAGATGTTCCCGTCGGTGATCAGGTACTCGTCGTTGAGGTCGTCGGGTGTGATGATGGCCCGGTCGAGGATGTGCTCACGCAGGTTGGGTGCATAGGTGAAGAGGTCCTCGAGCACCAGGTCGGCCCACTTCTCCTTCTCCGCCGCCCATGTGGTGCCGGTCAGTTCCGACGGCAACTGCTGTATGCCGAGGGTCATCGTGTGCAGACCTGCCGGGGCCAGCGAGTCGTCGGTGACCGACTGCGTGACGGCTTCGATCACGAAGGTGCTCGGGAAGGTTCCGCGGCGTTGTGCTTCGTACGCCTCCTCGAAAGCCTCCCGGCTGGGCCCCAGCAGCTGATGTCCGTGATGCTGTGGTCCCGCGGTGGCATCGGGAAACGGGAGATAATGGGGCAATTCGTCGATCAGGAGATGGATCCTGGCCATCGACCCGCGGGTGTCGATACCCGCGACGTCGCGGACCAGTTTGGCCGGCAGCACGCCCGGCTCGATCAACTTGAGCAGGGATCGCTTGGGATCGGCGTTGGAGAAGATCTGCCTGGCGGTGATGACGGATCCGTCGGCCAGTTGCACCCCGGTGGCGGTTCCGCGTTCGACGACCACCTTCTCAACCGGGGTGGCGGTGCGGATCTCCGCGCCGTAGTGACGGGCACCGGCGGCCAGTGCGTCGCTGATGGCGCCCATGCCACCGCGGGCGAGGCCGAACTGCCCGAAGTTACCGTTGAATTCACCCCACGAATGGTGACCGTAGGTGTACGCGGTACCCGGCGAGGAGGGGCCGCCGAAGATCGATACCATCCCGAAGAACGTCAGCATGCTCTTGAGCCGCTCATCCTCGAAGTACCGGTCCAGCAGATCGCGCACCGAGAGCAGAGTGAACTCGTTGAACAGAGTCTGTTCACCCGCAGCTTCGAACGCAGCCAACACCTCCGAGCGCTGCGGCGGCGAGGCCAGCAGATAGGGCGTGACCAACCCGGCGAAACGCTGTAGGCGGACCCCGAAGTCGAGGAAAGCCTGGGCGTCGTTCTTGTTGATCTTCTCCAGTTCGCGCAGCGTACGGTCGGTCTCCTTCCACATCATGAAAGAGGTTCCGTCGCGGAACAGGCTGAACGACAGCGCATCACCTTGATACAGGTCCAGGCCGAACCTGGCCAGCTCTAGTTCGGCGATGATCTCCGGTCGCAGCAACCCGGCGATGAACGCGCACGAGGACCATTTGCTGCCGGGGATCAGTTCTTCGGTCACACAGGCCCCGCCGACCACCTGCCGGGCCTCCAGGACCAGTACTCGCTTCCCGGCGCGGGCCAGGTAATTGGCGGCCACCAGGCCGTTATGGCCCGCGCCGATGATGACGGCGTCGTAATCCGGTGTTGTGCTCATCTCAGATCTCCTGCGGTAGGGCTATTTTGCGGGTCAGCAGTGTCGAGACACTGCCGGGTTCGACCAGCTCGTCGAATTTCTCGACCACTGGGCGCAGTTCCGGTGCGGCGTCGCGAACCTGTTCCCATTCCGGCCACGAGGCGACGGTCATGACTTCGACGACATCGACGCCGGTGTGGCCGGCGGCCTCGACCAGATACACGTCGAAGTCGAGCACGACGTCGAAGGCCAGACAGGTCGGTCGGTCGAGCCCGGTCGAGAATTCCTCGAATTGTGCGGCGCTGACGCCGGGGCGGAGGCGGAACGTGTTGATCGCGCTCACTGGCATGTCAGGCGCTCTCACGGTTGATCATGACGTGCTTGATCTCGGTGTACTCCTCAAGGGCGTAGACAGACATGTCCTTACCGTTGCCGGACTGTTTGAATCCGCCGTGGGGCATCTCGGGCGTGACGGGAAGGTGGTCGTTGATCCATACCGTGCCGAACTGAAGATCGCTCGAAGCGGTCATCGCCCGGGCGATATCTTGGGTGAATACCGAAGCGGCAAGGCCGTATTCGGTATCGTTGGCCCAGCCGACGACATCGTCGCCGTCGTCGAACCTGGTGACCGAGGTGACCGGCCCGAACACTTCGGTGCTGACGATCTCATCGCCTTGTCGGGCGCCGACGACGACGGTGGGGGCGGTGTAGAAGCCGGTGCCGGGGTTGTCTCCCTGGATCAGTTCGGTGTGCCCGGTGGCTTTGGCCCGGTTGACGAAACCCTCGACGCGGTCGCGATGGGCTGCGGTGATGACCGGACCCATCGAGGTGTTCTCGTCGGCGATATCACCCAAATCGAGTTCCTTGACCGCCTTTTCGAGGCCGGCGACCAGTTCGTCGTGCACGGATGCATGAACGTAGAGCCGGGATGCGGCCATACAGTCCTGCCCGGAGTTGCAGAACGCACCTTCCATGATCTTGCCGACGGCCAGCGCGACGTCGGCGTCGGCGTACACCAGCACCGGTGCCTTGCCGCCGAGTTCGAGGTGCAGCCTCTTCAAGTTCGAGTCGGCGGAGGCGCGCATCAGGGCTCGCCCGGTCTCCACCGATCCGGTCAGCGACGACATCCGCACCTTCGGGTGGGCGACCAGCCGGGCACCGACGTCCTCGCCGTCACCGGTGACGACGTTGAACACGCCGGCAGGGAACAGGTCCTCGGCCAGCTCGGCGAGCCGCAGCACCGAAAACGGTGTGTGCTCGGAAGGCTTGAGCACCAACGTGTTTCCGGTGAGAAGTGCGGGCGAGATCTTCCAGATTGCCATCAGCAGCGGGTAATTCCACGGTGCAACGGAGCCGACGACCCCCAGCGGATCGCGCCGGATGATGCTGGTCTTGCCGCGGACGAATTCACCGGCCGCGCGGCCTTCCATGGTTCGGGCGGCACCGGCGAAGAACCGCAGGTGGTCCGGGATCATCTCCATTTCCTCGAGGGCCAGGCCGATCGGCTTGCCGACGTTGCGGGACTCGACCTCGGCGAGGGTGCGCTGATCGGCCTCGACCCGGTCGGCAAGGGCCAGGAACGCGCGGGCCCGTTCGCCCACGGGTGTCCTGGCCCACGCGGGGAAGGCCCGATGGGCGGCCTCTACCGCGCGATCGACGTCGGCCGTGCCACCGTGGGCGATTTCGGCGAAGGCCTCGCCGGTCGCGGGGGCGGGCACCTGATCGACGCCACCGTCGGCGGCACCGGCCCAGCTACCGTCGATGAACATTTTGCTGTGGAAGGTCATGACTGCTCCTTGGTCGGGGGTGTGCGTTGAGCGCGAGGTTGCGCCCCGCTGGCCGCCATGGTCAGCAGGTTGCGCACCTCTTCTTTCGGAATCGGTTGTTGCGCAATGGACATGTGCACCATCAAGCCCTCGACGACGACGTCGAGCAGCCGGGCGGTGGTGCGGTCGACGTGCTCGGCCAACGCATCCTCGGCGCGTTCCATCCATCGTTGGGTCAGCCGCCTGGTCTTCGGTCTGCGGACGGCGTCCCCGTAGAGCTCGTAGGTGACGGCAAGCTCGTTGGGATGCGCGGCGAGGTCGTCGGTGATGGCCGAGACGATGCACTCGATGAGATCGTCATCCTCGTGACAGGCCGCCAGTCGCGCCTCGAAGCGGCCGGCGAGTTTGTCGACGTGGGTTTCGAACGCGCTGTGCACGATGTCATCGAGGGTGGCGAAGTGATAGGTGATCGACCCCAGTGGCACGTCCGCGGCGTCACCGATGGCGCGGTGGGTGATACCCGCGACGCCGTCACGGGCGAGCACGTCCAGGGCCGAGACCACAATGCGTTCCTTTCTGTCCGGGTCGTGTCGTCGTGCCCGCCGCGGTGCGGATCCCATGCCCACTCCTTCGTTAAGAACATTCGTACGCATCGATGCGGACAAATGTACCTAACGACGGGTGGTCGGGCACGGCGAACGAAAAACTGTCGGGGTGCTAGAGCGCTTCGGGCGCGGGGTCGTCGAGGTCGCGCTCGTTGAGCGCATGTCCCACGAGTGCATAACGCGCCGGTGCGGCGACTCGCAGATAGACGCCGTAAGCGAGGCCCGCCAACAGGGCGAGGAACACCAACGAGACCATCAAGGCCGCCATCACGCCGTGCACACCGAGCAGGATGTCGAGGCTGTTCAGTGTCAGGACGAAGAACGCGCCGAGTCCGATCACCGCGAGGATCGGGGCGATGACGGTATTCCACTTGCGCTTGTCGACGTCGGATCTGCGGAAGAAGACGAAGATGGCGACGCCGGCGATCAGCTGCGACAAGATCACGCCGATGGTGCCGATACCGGTCGCCCAGGTGAACAGCGTGGCGAAGGGATCCTGGTCGAACAGGGCGAACAAGGCGATGACGATCCCGACGGTGACGCTCTGCACGATGGCAGCCACCCACGGCGTCTGTCGTTGCGGCAGCGTCCACCCGAGCGGCTTCCACACCAAGCCCTGCCTGCCGAGCGAGAACATGTACCGCGCGACGTTGTTGTGGAAGGTGACGATCGCCGCGAACGTCGCCGTCACGATCAGCACCTGGAAGATCAGCGAGATGTTGTGCCCGATGATGGCGTCGCTGGCCGCGAAGATGAAGTTGCCACCGGTCTCGTTGGCGATGCCGACCACCTTGTCCAGCCCCAGCGCGTTCATGATCAGCCAGCCCGAGACCGCGTAGAGGATGCCCATGAAGGCGATCGACAGATAGGTCGCGCGGGGGATGGTGCGGGCAGGGTCACGTGCTTCCTCGCCGTAGATCGCGGAACCCTCGAAACCGATGAAGGACGCGTGGGCGAACATCAGCGCGACACCGAGGGCGCCGCCGAACACCACGCTGGGTGCGAACGGTTGCAGCGAGAAGTCGGACACCGGGACGGCATCGCCGAAGAGACTGAACGCACTCAGGATGGTGATCATCGTGACTTCCAGCGTCATGAACACCCCGAGCACCTTCGCTCCTGAGTGCACCCCCTGGACACCAAGGCCCAGACACAGCAGGAGGGCGACGAATGCATAGGCCCACCAGGGGATGTTCACCCCCAGTCTGGGGTTGATCAACTCGCTTGCGTAGTAGCCGAAGCCGCCGTACAGCCCGGCCTGAATCGCGTTGTAGGCGAAGATCGCCAGCGAGGCCGACCCCAACCCGGGGATTCGGCCGAGGCCGAGCGTGACATAGGCGTAGAAGGCGCCCGCATTGGTGACGTGTCTGCTCATCGCCACGTAGCCGACCGCGAAGATCATCAGCACCACCGCGGCGATGACGAACGCTCCCGGCATACCGATTCCGTTGCCTGACCCGATGATGATCGGGTACAGCGCCACCACCACAGTCAGCGGTGACGCCGCGGCGATGATGTAGAAGAAGATGCTCGGCACGCCGAGACTGTTCTCTTTGAGTCCGTGGTTTCGCCGCCCGACAGGCGGTGACGTGCCGGGTGGTGACGACGACGCCGTCGTCGAGGGCCGCTGTGGCGGTAGTGACTGGGTGACGTTCTCCATGGTCGTTCATCTCTCGTGAAATGGGCAGCTGATGTTTCGCGGGGAAACCAACCTCTTCTGCGAACCGGAGATTGGGTGAAGAGTTAGCTCACCTCCTCATCTCGAGTGCGAGGTCGATGAGCAGGTCTTCTTGGCCGCCGACCATCGACCTGCGGCCGGCCTCGACCAGCAGGTCGCGGGTCGAGACGCCCACCTCGGCTGCGACGCGTTCGGCGTGCAGCAGGAAGCTGGAGTACACCCCGGCGAACCCGAGTGTCAGCGTTTCCCGGTCGACGCGCACGGGCCGCTGTTGTAGGGGTCGGACGATATCGTCGGCGGCGTCCATCAGGGCGTACAGATCGCAGCCGTGATTCCAGCCGTTGAGTTCGGCGACGGCGATGAACACCTCCAACGGGCAGTTGCCTGCCCCCGCGCCCAGTCCGGTGAGTGAGGCGTCGACGCGATGCGCGCCCTCCTCGACCGCGGTGAGCGAATTGGCCACTCCCAGAGCGAGATTATGGTGTGCGTGCACGCCGATCGACGTCGTCGGCGCCAGCACGTCGCGGTAGGCCCGGACCCGGTCCCGGACGCCCGTCATGGTCAGCCGACCGCCAGAGTCGGTGACATAGACACACTGCGCGCCGGCATCTTCCATGATTCTCGCCTGGGTGGCCAGCCGATCGGGCGGGCTGAGGTGCGACATCATCAGGAACCCGGCGACATCGAGGCCCAGGTTGCGGGCGGTCGCGATATGTTGGCGGGCGATATCGGCTTCGGTGCAGTGGGTGGCGACCCGTACCGAGCGCACCCCGAGGTCGACCGCCGCCCGCAGATCGTCCAGGGTGCCGATGCCGGGGATGAGAAGTGTTGTCAGCCGCGCTGTTTGGATGACGTCGGCGGCGGCCGCGATCCAGTCGGTGTCGCCATGTGCGCCGGCTCCGTAGGTCAGGCTGCCACCGGCCAATCCGTCGCCGTGCGCGACCTCGATGGCAGCCACCCCAGAGCTGTCGAGAGCGCCGGCGATACGCCTGACGTCGGTGAGGCTGAAGGAATGACCGACGGCATGCATGCCATCGCGAAGCGTGACGTCCTGGACGTATATCTCGGCGGTCATCGCGCCGGCTCCGGAAGTGCGCCGAGACCGACCATGCCTTCGGCGACCTGGACCGCAGCGGCGGTCATGATGTCCAGGTTGCCCGCGTAGGCGGGCAGGTAGTCGGCAGCACCCGTCACTTCGAGGAATACCGTCACCTGGACCAGATCGGCATCCCGGCAGGCGGCCCCGGCCAGTCTGCGTCGTGGATCACGCTGTGGCACAGGAGATATCAAGACCTCCTGGGCAAGTCGGTATCCCGGCACGTAGCGGGAGACACCGGCAACCATGGCGGTGACCGCCGAGGTGATCACCGCGTCGTCCGTTGCGGACACCAGTGCGGCGACGGTGTCGCGCATGAGCATCGGCGGCTCGGCGGGGTTCAGCACGATGATCGCCTTGCCGCGGGCAGCACGGCCCACGGTCTCGATGGCGCGTGCTGTGGTGGCGGTGAATTCGTCGATATTGGCCCGCGTTCCCGGACCCGCGGACCGCGACGAGATGGACGCCACGATCTCGGCGTAGTGGACATCGGTGACACCTGCCAGGGCTGCGATCACCGGAATGGTGGCCTGACCGCCACACGTGACCATGTTGAGGTTGCGGTGGCCGGTCAGGCTGGCCATGTTGACGGCGGGGACGACGAACGGCCCGATGGCGGCGGGAGTGAGGTCGATGACGCGTCTACCGGTCGGCGCCAGCTTCGCATCGTTGACGTGGTGGGCATCGGCGCTGGTGGCGTCGAACACCACGTCGATCTCGTCGAAGACGGCCAGCCGCAGCAGCCCGTCCACGCCGTCAGCGGTGACCGTCACGTCGAGCGCCGCCGCTCGCGCGAGACCGTCGCTGGCCGTGTCTATTCCGGCCATCGCGGCGACGTCGAGGACTTCCGAGCGGCGCAACTTGACCAACAGGTCGGTGCCGATATTGCCTGAGCCGATGATCGCGGCCCGTGGACGATGGGTCACTTCTTCCTTCTGTTCGTCAGTTTCGGGTGCCGCGGGGTCAGTGGGACAGAGCGTGGGCGGCTCTGCGGGGATTGGGTGACACCGTGACATCGGGGGCGCTGCGCTGGACGAGTTCGTTCAGGATGGCAGCGTGGCGAACCTTGTGCCGGATGAGTTCCTCGTGGAACTCGGGCCGGACCCAGCCGTTGTACATGACGGCCTCTGATTCACCGGGCTCGATCTTGAAGTAGACGGGCCCGGCGACGCGGGCGATATCGCCGGCCTCCCAGAGCCGGTTCATCCCACCGAAGGATTCGAAGGTTTCGGCCCAGACATCGAGCGGGATGTCGATCGAATGCCGGATGGCCGCGAGCATGGGGCGGCTCAGATCGCCGACCGGATTGACGCTGTCCGCGCCGAGGTCCTGCAGAATCCTGATGGAGGCAGGGTTGGCGTGGCCGGCGTAGACCGAGATCTTGAACTTGGCGTCGGCGGGGATCTGGCCGGCGTCACGCGCTTTGTTCAGGATGTCGAGCACACCTTCGTCCCACACCAGCACGCCGCGGATACCGGTGGCGAAGATCCTGAGGTAGTCATCAAGCAGGTATCGGACGTTGTCGAGGCCGCGCACCCGTCGTCCACCCGCCTGGCCCTCGCTGCTGAGTGCCTGACGCCCGAGATCCCAGCCGGTGCGGGGGCCGGGGACGGCGATCAGTTCGATGTCGTTCTCGGCCGCCAGGGCGGCGACGTCGCTCAGCTCTCCGGTGGTGAGCAGCGTGGTGCCGCCACCGAAGGCGATGATGCGATGAATGAAGACGCCTTGCTTGTCCGCTTCGTCGAGCAATGCCTGCAGAGTCGAAAGACGTTCCACCCCAGAGATTTCCAATCGGTACTTCCCGCCGTCGTCGAATGCCTTCACCGACGGGGTGAGGGCGTAGTCGTCGGCCGCCAGGAGGTTTTGCGAAGCCAGGATGGCGGCTCCGTCGACCTTGGGTGTGCGGCTGTCGGCTGCGGTGGGCATCGCGTCTCCTTCGGGTAATGGATAGCGCATATCAATATTTCACTGGGTGACAATCATCTGCGCTGAGTGAAATGTGGGAGTCGGCGGACCGTCTGTCAACAGGAAGCGACGGTTCGTTTGGTTTCGCTGGATGCTGGTAACCTTCACTGAGTGAAAACCACAGCGGCTGCCGAGAAACCGTCCACTCTGATCGGTGTCGAGCGCACGGCCAGAATCCTGACAGCGGTGGCGGATTCCGAGGTTGGAAATCTGGCCGAGATATCAAGGCGCACAGAGCTGAACGAAGCCACCGTGCTGAGGTATCTGAACAGTCTGTCCGCGCTCGGCTACGTCGAACGGTTCAATGCAAACCAATACCGCTTGGGCTGGGAGATCTTCCGGCTCGGGCAGCGGGCGTTCTCCAATCAGGTTCCCGCCGATGCGGTGTTACCCACCATGGAGCGCCTGATGAACGAATTCAACGAGACGGTGAACTTCGCCGCACACAAGGACCGCAGCGTCGTCATCCTCGACGTCGTCGAGGGCAAACGAGCGGTCACCAAGGTCAGTGACGTCGGGCAGACCGATCCCTGGCACGCCTCTGCATTGGGCAAAGCGCTCCTGGCCACGATGCCGGACAGCGTCTGGCGGGACATCGTCGCCTCGGCCGGGCTGCCCGAGTTGACCAGCCACACGATCACATCGATGAAGAAGATGGCAACCGAGATCAATGACATCCGCGAAAAGGGCTTCGCGGTCGATCGCGAAGAGGCGGCGGAGGAACTGACCTGTGTGGCCGCAGCCGTGCCCGCACCCAACGGCGGATCCTCCCGCTATGCGCTGAGCATCAGCTTCCTGACACACCGATTGGATCCGGAGAACCTGGAGCATGCGGGCGCCCGGGTGATTGCCGGTGCCCGTGAGATCGCGGCCAAGCTTCAGTGACGCTCCGCCTCGACGGCAAGGCCGTCGTGGTCACCGGAGCAACCTCCGGGATCGGTTGGGCGACGGCGCTGCGACTGCATGCCGAAGGTGCGTGCGTCCTGGTGACGGGCCGGGACCCCGGTCGCGGACGGGATCTGGTCCACGCCTTGGGCGACCGCGTGGAGTTCGTTGCGGCCGATCTCACCGATCCGGAGGCGCCCGATGTGGTGCTGAGGGCATGTGTCGAGTCGTTCGGTGCCGTCGACGGGCTGGTCAACAATGCGGCGCTCGACCACACCGCGGCGTTCGAGTCGGCCGAGCTGGCCGATATCCGAAAAGTATTCGAGGTGAACACATTCAGCGTCATCGCCATGATGCAGGCTGCGGTGCGGTCCATGGATGGGCGCGGCGGTTCGATCATCAATGTGACATCCCGGCTGGCCTATGCAGGCGTGCCGACGATGGCCGTGTACGCCGCGTCCAAGGGTGCGATACACGCACTCACCCTGACGGCGGCCGTTGAACTGGCGCCCCGAGGGATCCGGGTGAACGAGGTCGCGCCCGGGATGACGAAGACGCCGCTCTTCGATGCCTGGCTGGCTGATCTGCCAGATCCCGCCGGCACCGAGCGCGATGTCGTGTCGGCGATACCCGCGGGGCGGTTGGCGGCACCGCAGGACGTTGCGGCAGCAGTCGCTTACCTGGCATCGGACGATGCCGGTTACGTCACGGGAACCACCATCCGGGTCGATGGCGGATACACGGCACAGTGACGGATCGTTCGGGGCAGCGAATTACCGATGTGTCGCGCAAGCGGCCACTCCGTGACCGCGGCCTCGTTGATGCGGTCAGTCCAATAACGACTGCCCCAGATAGCCGCCGTTGGTACCCGGCAGGATCGCGAACGTCGCGGTACCGATCGTGGTGACCCATCGGTTCAACGCATCGGCAGCCGCGAGCCGGCGCTGCACCGGCACGAAACTCCGCCCCGGGTCGCGCTGGTAGACCGCGAAGAGCAGCCCGCTGTCGGTGGTGGCGCCCGGTGGCGGCGGGTCGTCGTAGTTGTACGGCCGCCGCAGCATCAGCTCGTCCTCAGTCCGGTGCCGGGCCAGGGCGATATGCGCGTTGGGGGGGATCACCGGGATACCACCGACCTGCGCGGTGAGATCGGCCTGGTCGGACTCGCGTTCTCCCGTCAGCGGCGCACCGGTGTCCAGGCGGCGACCGACCGCGAATTCCTTGCTCTCCCGGTCTAATTCGTCCCAGGCGTCCATCTCTGCTCGGATTCGCCGGAGCACCAGCACCGTGCCGCCGGCGAACCACGGCTGCCGGCCGCCGTCGTCCCAGACGTGCCGGTCGAATTCGGCCGGCTTCCGCAGATTCGCGGTGCCGTCGACTTGACCCATCAGGTTCCGCATGGTGGCTCCAGACCGGTCGGCCCCGGCGGCATGCCGGAATCCGCTTTGCCGCCACCGTGGTACGACAAAGCGTCGCACATTCTTCAGCAGCACCCGGGCCGCGTGCGCCAGCGCCACCGGGTCCTCGGCGCAGAGCTGGAGTAACAATTCTCCTCCGCACCACCGCGGATCGAGCCGGTCGGTACCGAACCCGGGCATCTCGTACACCGTGGCCGGCAGCCGGTGCGCCAGCCCGGCCCGCACGAACACCGCGGGCCCGAGTCCGACGGTGACGGTGAGCCGGGCCGGGCGCAGTGCCAGTTCGGGTTCGGTATCGGCCAGGGCCGGCACCCCCTGGGTGAGCCGCGCGGCGTCGGCGCTCCACAACTTGAGCACCGCGGTCAACTGATCCCGGCCTGCGCCGGGCACCAGGTCGAGCGCGATGAACAAGGCGTGGGCCTGCGCCGCGGTGGCGATCCCGGCTTGGTGCGTTCCGCGGAACGGTTCGACGGAGGTGCCGAAACCGCCCTGCGGCGTGGCTGATCGGGCCGCACCGCTCTGAGTCAGGGCTGCCCCGGCGGCGAGCGCGGCGGCGCCCCCGGTGAGGAGGCGCCGCCGGTTCATCTCAGCCATGCGATTGGTAGTGCTCGTTGGCGCCGGCGAAATCGCGGATCTGCGCGGTGACGTCAAGGGTGGAACCGTCCTCGAACGTCACCGTGACCGGCACATCGGCACCCGGGGACAGCGGTGCCTTGAGATCCATCAGCATCAGATGATCGCCACCGGGTACCAGATCGTGCGTCCCGGCCGGCGGTATCACGAGGCCACCGGGTTTCGGGTGCATGGTCTTGGTGCCGTTGGCATCGGCGGTGACCTCGTGCACCTCGACCCGGCCCGCGACCGGCGAGGTGGCGGACACGATCCGCGCCTCGTGGTGGCCGTTGTTCGCGAAAGTGCCGAACAGCGCCGCCATTCCGGAGTCGGCCGCGCTGGCCCACTGGTCCCGGACGGTGACTTCGGCAGCCATCGGCTGTTCCGGATGCGGAGTGGCGCAACCGGCCATCAACAGGGCCAGCATCAGCATGGCCAGCCGCCTACGCATCGGACCCGGCCTTCCCGCGCGTGATCGCGGCGATGCCGAGATCGACGATCACGAAGGCCGCCAACGGAATCCCGAACAGCGGGAGGAACCAGCCGAGTGCCACCGCGATGACCACCAGTGTGCCGGCTGCCCACGGGGAGAGCTTGCGCAGTCCACCCCGCAGCGGGGCCCTGCCGACCGCCCACGCCGACCCGCGCGTCGGGCGGCGCAGCCACCACATCCGGTACCCGCCGACGATGACGGCCACCAGCGCGACTGCGATACCGAGCAGGACCAGCTGATTGAGCAGACCGAACAGCAGGCCCATATGTGCCCGGATCCCCCAGTCGGCGAGCATGGCCACCACGGAGTAGTCCCGCCAGTAGTCCAGCGTGCTGATCACCGAACCGGTGGCCGGATCCACGGTGGCGGCGTTGGTGGTCAGCCGGTAGGGCTTGTCTTGTTCGGTCACGGTGACACCCGCACCGGCTTCGGGGGCCAGGGCCACCTCGACCGGCAGCCGCACCCCGGCGCCTGCCGCCGCGTGCACCACCGCGTCGTAATCGATGCCGGCCGGATCGACGGTGGCCGTCGAGGTCGGCGCCGGATCCATCGTGGGCCGTTGCCAATTCAGTGCGGTGCGGATATCGCTGACGTGGGCTCCGGCGTAGGTGGACCAGGTGATACCGGTGGCCGACAGGAACAGCAGACCGGCCAGCAGCCACACCCCGGTGGCCCCGTGCCAGTTCAGCGTGCGGGCGCGGCCCTTGAGTCCGCGAGCCACCGTGAAGACACGGCTGCGGCGGAACAGCCACAGGCACAGTCCGCCGAGCGCCACCACCCACAGCCATGAGGCCGCGACCTCGCTGTAGATCCGGCCGGGCTCACCGAGCTGAAGGTGGCGGTGCAGCCCGTCCAGGAAGGTGCTGACCGGTAGGTAGCCCAGCCAGGTCGGCTCGTCGCCGAGCACCCGGGCGGTGTACGGGTCGACGAAGACGGCCCGCCGGAATTCCTCGTCGAGGGCGGGATCGGCGAAGTAGATCCGGGTGGACTCACCCGTCTCGGCCGAGGGCCGCATCCCGGTCATGGCCAGGTGCGGATACGCGTTGCGGGCGGCGGCGGCCTGATCGGCCAGTGGCACCGGCCGGCCGGACGGCTCGACACGGAGCAGGTCGCCGTAGGCGAGGCGTTCGATGGTCGGAGCCATCGCGTACAGCCCGCCGGTGACGGCGGCGACGACGATGAACGGGGCCACCAGGATGCCGGCGTAGAAGTGCAGCCGCATGAGCAGCGGGCGCCAGCTGCGCCGCGGCGGTGGTGGGGCGGTCGGGTTTTCGGGTACCGAGATTTCTTCGGGAAGGGTCATGTCGTGACTCTCTGAATCGCTGCGAAAGTGTGTGGGGCGCGCAGAGATGCGCGCAACGCGTACCACCGCAGCCCACGAGGCCATGCGGTGTCGGGTGCGGAGTGGTGACCGTTACGCGAAGGTGCGCGGCGGCGCGCGCATACCCAACCCCGGGCGCAGCAGCACGGGGCGGATGACGACGGGCTCGGCCCGCTGAACGGGCGGCGGAGTGGGTCTGGAGCTGCCGACCGCGAACAGGCGCAGCCAGGTCAGCAGGGTGGCGCAGACCGTGTAGAGGTGTTCGACCACCACGATCGACAGGCCCAGGACCACCGCGGCGGCGGTATGGGCGGCGATCATCGCCGGGGTCAGGCCCAACGCGGCACCGGCGTGGTGGTGGCCGCCGGTCACGGCCAGCGCGACGTGGCTGAGGAACTGTGCGGCGCACAGCGCGGTGAACACCGTCAGGCCCCGGGTGCAGCGGCCGGCCACGTCGACCGCCGCAACAGCGGCTCCGGCGGTGGCGCACACCAGCAGCGCCGCGACCAGCGCGGCGCCGTGCGGGACGGCTCCCGCCGCGCCCGCGTGGGCCGAGGTGGCCATCACCGCAGAACTCCCGCCGACCAGCCCGCCGCGCAACCAGAGCGCGCGGGCGTTCGGCGTGGTCATCGGCGGGACTTTACCGGGCGGAGATCAGGCGAAGATGCCCGAACCCCAATAGCCGGTTTTGTCGCCGTCCTTGAGCCCGGGCGGGCAGGCGAACACACCTGTGCCGTTGGTGAAGATGTACTCGTTGAGCGCGTCGGACGACATCTTGGAGATGACCGGGACGAAATGCGTCTTCGGGTTGCGAGTGAACGCGATGAAGAACAACCCCGCGTCCAGATGCCCGTAGCCGTCGGAGCCGTCGGTGAAGTTGTAACCGCGGCGCAGCAATTCGATGCCGCCGTTGTGGTCGGGATGCACCAGCCGCACATGGGCGTCGCGGTCGATCATCGGTTCGCCCTTGGCGTTCTTGAGGTCGAAGTCCAGCGGGGCGAATTCGTCGTCGTAGCCCAGCGGTGCACCGGTGCCCTTGGTGCGGCCGATCACCCGCTCCTGCTCTAGCAGGGTGGTCCGGTCCCAGGCCTCGATCCGGTTGCGGATCCGCCGGGTCACCAGATAGGTGCCGCCGGTGTGCCAGTCCGGGCCGTCACCGTCGGCCACCCACACGTTCTGATTGAGCTTGTCGGTGTCTTCGGCCTTGAGGTTGTTGGTCCCGTCCTTGAATCCCAACATGTTTCGCGGGGTGGACTGGTCCCGGGTGGTGGACGAGGTACGGCCGAAACCGAGCTGCGAGTACCGCACCGCCGCCGTGCCGAAGGCCACCCGTGCCAGGTTGCGCACCGCGTGCACGGCCACCTGTGGATCGGTGGCGCAGGCCTGGATACAGATGTCGCCGCCGCACCTGGCGGGGTCCAGATTCTCGTTGGTGAGCTTGGGAAGCGGAGCCAGGTCGACAGGTTTCTTGTCGGCGATGCCGAACCGGTCCTTACCGTCCTTGACGAAGAAGGTCGGGCCGAAGCCGATGGTCAGGGTCAGCTGTGAGGGTGGAAGGCCAAGGGCCTCACCGGTATCGGCGGGCGGCGCGTAGGGGTTCAGGCCGACCGCGCCGTCCTTGACGGCATCCTCGCCCCTGGTCATCCGCTCGGCCATCGCGGTCCACTCCTGCAGCATCGCCACCACGTCGTCGCGCTTGTCGGTGATGATGTCGAAGGTGCAGAAGTGCATCCGGTCCTGGGCCTCGGTGATGATGCCGGCTTGCCGCTCGCCGCGGAACGGCACCGCGCCATGAGGTTCCCAGTCGCCGCCGCGGGTGCTGGTGGCCGAGGCGCGCCCGGCCAGTGCGCCCGCGCCGGCCGCGCCGACGACTGCGGCCGTGACACCCGCTGCGCCGAACAGTTTGCGCCGGGAAAGCCCCTGGCGCGGGGTGTCCACGACGAGTACTTCCGGACCGCCTTCGGGGTTACTGGGGTGCGATGACACCCTGCACCTGACTTACCTCCTTGGACAGCGCGTCGATGGCGCGGGACAGCTCTTGGCGCTGCGGTTCGGTGACGGTGTCGTAGAGCACGAAGCCGTCGCCCTTGTGGTACTTCGCCAGCAGCGCTTCGACATTGGCGAATTGCTCGTCCACCCGCTTGCCCAGGTCGGGGTTGCGCTCATCGAGGATGGGCCGCACCGAGGCCACCGCGGTCTGCGAACCCTGCACGTTGGCGTTGAAATCCCACAGGTCGGTGTGGCTGAAGATGTCCTCTTCGCCGCTGATCTTGCTGGCGCTGATCTCGTCGAGCAGACCCTGCGCGCCACCGGCGATCTTGGTGGAGTCGATGGTCCAGTCCGGCGCCTTGACCCCGGCGTCGAGTTCCTTCACATCGGCGAGCAGCTGGTCGGCCAGCGCATTCGCGTCGGGCTGCAACCCGGTGACCCACAGCTGCTTCTCCAGGGCGTGGAAACCGGTCCATTTCTGGCCCGGCTCCAGATCGGCCTCGCGCAGGTCGATACGCGGGTCCAGATCGTTGGGGAAGGACTCGGCGACCGGCTCGATGCGCTCGTAGTAGGTACGGGCGATCGGGTACTGGGCCTTGGCCGCGTTGACATCACCCTTCTTGACGGCGTCGACGAACAGCTGGGTGGCCGGGATCAGCGCGTCGGTCTGGCTGTTGACGTACCGCTTGTAGTTGTCGGCGGCTTCCTTGAACTTGCCCTGCGTGTCGACCTGCACGGTGTCGCCGGTGACCTTGAAGTCGCCGCGGATGCCGTCGCCGATCATGCCCGGCTTGCACGCCGTCTGGTAGGTGCCCGGCTCGGCCAGCTGGACGATCAGCTTGCGCTGCAGCCCGGGGGAGATGTTCTCCACCTCGCCCATCACCCGCTCGCCCTCGCCGTACACGTAGAACTCGGTGACCTTGGTGCCGTTGTTGGTGATGTTGAACGTCGTCGCACCGGTCTTGCCCTCGGTACCCGACAGCTCGCACTTGTCGTCGGAGGCGGTGACGGTGATCTCCGCCGGCCCGCCGGCCTTCGCGGGATCGCTGCTGTTGGCGCTTTCCTTCGCGGTGCACCCGGCCAGGGCAAGCCCGGCCAACAGCGCTGCTGTCAGGGCGGTGCGATTGTTCACGTGGTCGACCTTTCGATGCTTTTCTGCGGTGGCGGACGGTTCCGGAGCCGGGACCGTGTCAGTGTTCGATTCGGGCGTCGGTGTTCGATTCGGCCGACGTGTCGTCGGGCGTGGGGGCGTCACCCGATGCGGCCGGCGCCTTGGTGGGCCGCAGAAACACCGCGAGCACCAGGACCAGGTAGGCCAGCCACGCCCCGAACTGCAGCACGGTGGGGGTGGGTGTGACGTTGAAGACGCCCTGGATCACCTGCCCGTACCAGGACGACCAGTTGAACCACGAGCTGATGTCGAAGGCCTTCCTGCCCAGGCCCGGCAGCCAGCCGACGGTCTGCAGGGCGCCCACGCCGTAGGACAGGATGCCGGCGGCGACGAGGATCAGGAACACGGCCGTGTACTTGAAGAACGTGGCCAGGTTGATGCGGACCGCTCCGGCGTACATCGCGTAGGCGATGGCGATGGCGATCAGCACGCCCACCACCAGGCCGACCAGTGGCCAGAGCGTCTCGGCCTCGGCGAAGCCGACCATGAACAGCGCCGTCTCCACGCCCTCGCGGCCCACGGCCAGGAAGGCCAGGCTCGTGACCGCGAGCCCGCCGGTCTCCAGGGCGCGGGCCATCCCCGTTTTCAACTCGCCCGACAGACTGGCCGCCGCGGATTTCATCCAGAGCACCATGGTGGTGACGATGACGACGGCGACCAGCGAGGCCACCCCGGCGATGGCCTCGGCACCCAGCCCCGACACCGTGTAGGCGCTGAACTGGATGGTGAGGAACACCCCGAGAGTCATCGCGATGGCCCCGGCCACGCCCAGCCACACCCACTTGAGTGCGTCGCGGCGGCCGGATTTGACCAGGAACGCGATCAGAATCGACACGACGATGCTGGTTTCCAGGCCTTCGCGCAGACCTATGAGCCCGCTGCCGAAAAGCTGTGAGGTGATATTGGGTGCAGCGGCCAGAACGCTGGCCGGAAGTTCTGCCGATGCCGTCATTCAGTCGTCCTCGCTACCCAATTTCGCACCCAAGCTTTGCCTTGCCAAAGATAGGTGTGGCGTACCTTATCAGGGGCGGTCTCGGTGGGGGACGGTCGTGTGACTGAATGGGATCGCCGCCGGCGCGTGGGACGATGGCACCAAGTGAAACGGTTTGAGGAGTCCGGTGTCGCCAGTGCGTTGGCTACGGGCTGTCGCGGTGATCGGCGCGACGGCCCTGTTGATGGCCTCGAGCTGTTCCTGGCAGACGGGCATCCCGATCCCGGACGGCGTGCCGCCGCCGGCGGGTGATCCCGTCCCGCAGGTCGACACCCACGCGGCCGGCCGGCCGGCCGACCCCCTGCACGCCTGGGCGGCCCAACGCGCACCGGCTCTGGGGATCCCGGTGACGGCGCTGGAGGCCTATGCGTACGCCGCCCGGGTCGCCGAAGTGGAGAACCCCAAATGCCACCTGTCCTGGCCCACGTTGGCCGGTATCGGAATGGTCGAGAGTCATCACGGCACCTATCGCGGGGCCACGGTCGCGCCGAATGGTGATGTGCGGCCGCCCATCCGAGGCGTCCAATTGGACGGCACCATGGGGAACCTGAAGATCCCCGATACCGACGGCGGTGCGCTGGACGGCGACTCCACCATGGACCGCGCGATGGGCCCCATGCAGTTCATCCCCGAGACGTGGCGGCTGTACGGCGTCGATGCCAACAACGACGGCGTGGTCAGCCCGGACAACATCGACGACGCCGCGCTCTCGGCGGCGGGTTATCTGTGCTGGCGCGGCAAGGACCTGTCGACCCCGCGGGGCTGGATGGACGCGCTGCGCGCCTACAACCTGTCCGACCAGTACGCCCGCTCGGTCCGGGACTGGGCGACCGCGTACGCCGCCGGGCATTCCCTGTAGTGCATGACTGGGGCACACCGCGCCGAGGATCAACCTTTAGGCTCTTGGTTGAGCGCATGAACCGTCAGCCCAGTCCGTCACTCCCAGGAGGAACCCGTGCCCATCATCGAACAGGTCGGAGCCCGCGAGATCCTCGATTCGCGCGGTAACCCCACCGTCGAGGTCGAGATTGCCCTGATCGATGGCACCATCTCCCGCGCCGCGGTGCCCTCGGGCGCGTCGACCGGTGAGCATGAGGCGGTCGAACTGCGGGACGGCGGATCGCGCTACGGCGGCAAGGGCGTGGAGAAGGCCGTCGAGGCCGTGCTCGACGAGATCGCCCCGGCCGTCATCGGCCTGGCCGCCGACGACCAGCGGCTCGTCGACCAGGCGCTGCTGGATCTGGACGGCACGCCGGACAAGTCCCGGCTCGGCGCCAACGCCATCCTCGGTGTGTCCCTCGCGGTGGCCAAGGGTGCCGCCGAGGCTGCCGGGCTGCCGCTGTTCCGCTACCTCGGCGGGCCCAACGCGCACATCCTGCCCGTGCCGATGATGAACATCATCAACGGCGGGGCGCACGCCGACACCGGGGTCGACGTGCAGGAGTTCATGATCGCGCCGATCGGTGCACCGTCCTTCAAGGAGGCGCTGCGCTGGGGCGCCGAGGTCTACCACTCGCTCAAGTCCGTGCTCAAGAAGCAGGGTCTGGCCACCGGTCTGGGTGATGAGGGCGGCTTCGCGCCCGATCTGCCCGGCACCAGGGCGGCCCTCGATCTCATCGGTTCGGCCATCGAGGCGGCCGGCTTCAAGGTGGGCAGCGATATCGCGCTCGCGCTGGACGTGGCGGCCACCGAGTTCTACACCGACGGAACCGGGTACGCCTTCGAGAAGGAGACCCGCACCGCGGCGCAGCTGGCCGAGTTCTACGCCGGGCTGCTCGACGAATATCCGCTGGTCTCCATCGAGGACCCGCTGTCCGAGGACGACTGGGACGGCTGGGTGGCGCTGACCGCCGCCATCGGCGACCGCGTCCAGCTGGTGGGCGACGACCTGTTCGTCACCAACCCGGAGCGCCTGGAAGAGGGCATCGAGAAGGGTGCGGGCAACGCGCTGCTGGTGAAGGTGAACCAGATCGGCACTCTGACCGAGACGCTGGACGCCGTCGCGCTGGCGCACAACAGCGGCTACCGCACCATGATGAGCCACCGTTCCGGTGAGACCGAGGACACCACCATCGCCGACCTCGCGGTCGCGGTGGGCAGCGGCCAGATCAAGACCGGCGCCCCGGCCCGCAGTGAGCGCGTGGCCAAGTACAACCAGCTGCTGCGTATCGAGGAGACCCTCGGCGACGCCGCGCGCTACGCCGGGGACCTGGCTTTCCCGCGCTTCTCGCCTGCGAGCCAGTAGCTTCGGTCCTATGCCCGACGCGAAACGGCCCGATCAGCGGCGGCGCGGCCCGGCCCCACGGCCGGGCAAGCCGGGTGCCGCCCGCTCGCGTGCCGTTCCGCGTCGGATCGAGCCGCGTCCGGCCGAGGCGGGGCAGGACGCTGCCGAGCCGGTCGAACCGGTCGCGGACAGCGTCGCCGAGTCGATCCGCAGGGCGGCCACCGAAGCGCTGGACAACCAGTCCGAGCAGCACTTCGGTTCGGCCGCCCGGCGGGCGGCGATCCTGGCCGTGGTGGTGTGTGTGCTGACGCTCACCATCGCCGGGCCGGTACGCACCTACTTCGCGCAGCGGGCCGAGATGAATCAGCTCAAAGCCGCCGAGACACAACTACGTTCGCAGATCGAAGAACTTGAGCAGCAAAAAGTGAAACTTGCCGATCCGGTGTTCATCGCCGCCCAGGCGCGGGAGCGACTGGGTTTCGTCATGCCCGGCGACATCCCCTATCAGGTGCAGCTGCCGCCGTCGGCGGCGCAGCCCGCGGCCCCCGGCGCGGAGAATGCGCCCGTGAAGTCGACCGACCCGTGGTACACCTCGCTGTGGCACACCATTGCCGATGAGCCGCATGGTATTTCGCCGGTCATGACCCCCGCGCCCGAGGCGCCCCCGCCCGCGCCGGACACCCTGCCCGTGCCCCCGACCCCGCCCGCCGGTGGTTGAGCCGGCCGATCTGGACGCCGTTGCGCGCCAGCTCGGTCGCGAGCCGCGCGGTGTCCTGGAGATCGCCTACCGCTGCCCCAACGGAGAGCCCGGCGTCGTGAAGACTGCGCCACGCCTTCCCGACGGCACCCCGTTCCCCACGCTGTACTACCTGACCCATCCCGCCCTCACCGCGGCCGCCAGCCGGTTGGAGTCCTCGGGGGTGATGCGGGATATGAGCGAACGGCTCGCCTCGGATGCCGAGCTCGCCGCCGCTTACCTCCGCGCGCACGAGTCCTATCTGGCCGAACGGGACGCCATCGAGTCGCTGGGCACCACGTTCACCGGCGGCGGGATGCCGGACCGGGTGAAATGCCTGCATGTGGTGATGGCCCACGCGCTGGCCAAGGGACCCGGTGTGAACCCGTTCGGTGACGAAGCGCTGGCGGTGTTGGCGGCCGAACCCGGTATGGCCGGGATCCTCGACCCGAAGGTGTGGACGTGAGCGTGGGCTTGAGAGTAGGGGCCGTCGACTGCGGCACCAACTCGATTCGATTGCTGGTCGCCGACGTGGTGCAGGGCGGCCTGCGTGATGTGCATCGTGAGATGCGGATCGTGCGGCTCGGTGAAGGTGTCGACGCGACGGGTGAATTCGCACCGGCCGCGCTGGCGCGCACCGAAGCAGCGCTCACCGACTACGTGGCGACCATGTGCGAACACGGGGTGCAGCGGGTGCGGATGGTGGCCACCTCGGCCGCCCGCGATGCGGCCAATCGGGACGAATTCTTCGCCATGACCGCGCGGCTGCTGGGCCAGGTGATCCCCGGATCGGTGGCCGAGGTGATCAGCGGAACCCAGGAGGCGGAGCTCTCGTTCCGTGGGGCCGTGGGTGAACTCGACCCTGACGCAGGGCCTTTCGTGGTGGTCGACCTCGGTGGTGGATCCACCGAACTGGTCCTCGGTTCCGCCCGGGTACAGGCTTCCTACTCGGCGGACATCGGTTGCGTGCGCATCAAAGAGCGCTGCCTGCACACGGATCCGCCGACTGCGGCCGAGATCGGTGAGGCTCGGGCCATGGTGCGTGAACGGCTGGCCGAGGCGCTGCGGGAGGTACCGGTCGGGCAGGCTCGTACCTGGGTGGGAGTGGCCGGGACGTTCACCACCCTCGCCGCGCTGGCGCACGGTCTGCAAGAGTATGACCCTGACGTTATTCACTTGTCCCGCACCGGATTCGGCGATCTGCTGGAGGTGTGCGACAACCTGATCCGGATGAGTGCCGCACAGCGTCTTGCG
Source organism: Mycolicibacterium sp. Y3 (assembly GCF_051188035.1). NCBI lineage: Bacteria > Bacillati > Actinomycetota > Actinomycetes > Mycobacteriales > Mycobacteriaceae > Mycobacterium > Mycolicibacterium sp. Y3. The sequence continues at coordinate 1,696,822 of NZ_JAVQLT010000001.1, forward strand.
CTGGGGCCGATGCACGAGGGCCGGGCCGATGTGATCGCCGGCGGTGCCATCGTCGTCGAGGAACTGGCGGACGTGCTGGGCGATCTCGCCGGGATCGACGAACTCGTTGTCAGCGAACACGACATCCTGGACGGCATCGCGCTGTCCATCGCGGAGTGAGGAGCGAGGCCGGGTGAGTACGCCAGGGTCATGGGAGAACGGAGCACCCCCGCCGGTGATTCCGCGGCCTGCGCCCACGCGGCGCGGCCCGCGCCCAGGCGTCATCGTCGGCGTGGTGGCCGCCGTCGTGGCCGTCGGAGCCGGCGCGGCCTTCCTGCTGCTGCGGCCCTCCGGTGATTCCGCTGCCCCGGCGGCGCCCGCGCCGAACCAGGGCTCGACGGCGGCGTCCACCACCAGTGCACCGCCGAGTGACCCCAATTCCCGGCTGCTGCGCGCGCTTCCGGCGGGTTACCCGACCGGTACCTGCACGCCGGTGGCGCGGCTGGAGGGTGCACTGGCCACCATGGCGTGCACGGCCAACTCCGACCCGGGCGGGCCGGTCTCGGCGACGTACTCCTTGCTGGTCGACTCGGCCGCTCTGGACAAGGCCATCAAGGAGCTCACGAACACCTCGACCGTGGTCGACTGTCCCGGCCGGATCCAATCGCCGGGGCCGTGGCGCCACAATGCGTCACCACAAGAGGTCAGCGGCACGCTGGTCTGCGGCATCCAGGGCGACAACCCGATGCTCGCCTGGAGCGATATCGACAAGCAACTGTTCAGCGTGGTGCAGGGCCGCCCAGGAGGTCCGACGCTCGACCACATCTACGCCTGGTGGACGTCACACTCCTGAGCGACCCTGCGGGTAGCTGATCAGCCGGCCGGGGCCGGCACCACGACGGTCGTCGTCGGGGAGGCGCCGGCGGGCAGCGGCGTGCCCGCGCTTCCGCCGGGTGCCGGGACGGCTTCGGCCGGGGCCGGCACCTGCGCGGCACCGGCCTCGGCAGCAGCGGCCGGGGCGGGCTGGGTACCGGCGGGGACCAGGGCGGGCGCAACCTCACCCGTGGGCAGCGGGGTGCCGGCGCTGCCGGCCGGGGCCTGCGCGGGCACGGCATCGGCGGGCAGTGGGGTTCCCGCGCTACCGGACGGGACCGGGGTGGCCGCCGTGGTGGGTGCGCCCGGGGTGGTCGGCTCGGTGGTCGTGGCCGGCGAGGTGGTGGGTGCCGCGCTGGTGGTCGGCGCTGCACTGGTGGTGGGGGTGGCGCTGGTCGAGGTGGCCGGCGTGCTGGTGGTGGCCGGTGCCTGGCGGGCCCGCGGAGCCGATCCGGTGGCCGGGCTCTGCACCGGTGCGGGCTTGAGCCAGACGATCAGGTCCTCGTCGGCGTTGGCGTACACCACGCTGTCGGGGGCCTGCCCCGTGACATCGAAATACACCTTGCCGGTGGTCTTTTCGCCCTGCGAGAGGGTGGAGGGGTTCACGCCCTGCGCGGTGGCGACACCGAACAGCGCGCGGTAGGTGTCCCCGTTCTGGGCGCGGGCGTTCAAGTTCGACACGATCGGCGTGACATTGCCCTGCAGGGCCTCATTGGTGGCGGTGGCTTCCCACAGGGTGCCGTGCGGCTGGTAGGGGATGGTGTCGGTGCTGACCTTCAGACCGGTCAGCGTCCAGCCCTGGACGATGTCGCCGTTGGTCAGTGTGGCCTGGCTGCCCAGCTGCGAGGTGGTGGTCTGGTTGTCGGCGGTCGCGATGGGTGCACTGAATGCAGCGAACGCTCCTGCGGCGGCAATGGCTGCCGAGGCGAACCCCGCTGTGATGGTCGTGAACTTCACCGTGTTCCACTCCTGAAGTCGTGAGCGACTCCCCCCGTGGGGCCGCCCTGTGTGCGAAATTAGCAGGCACTTAACCTCCCGGGGAACGGTCCCCGGGAATCAGGCGGATTCAAACGGTGATGTCGCGCAGCATTTTCGGGCCGACGGATGCTCCGGTAGCAAACTCGTCGATGCCCCTGTCGTAGGGGCGGTGGACCGGCTATCACGCAGAGGTGGTGAGCCTCGCAAACCAGAACGGTGCCTTCACCGGTCCATTGACCGGTGAAGGCACCGCCTTGGGGGGTCAGCGCCTGATATTGCAGTTGGGGGGATTCCCGCAGTGGTGGCCGCCATCGCACGCGTTGCAATGACAGGTGCATCCGGATCCGGCTCGGTGGGTGACGCGCTCGACCATGCTGCTCAGCTCCTCGGTGTCCGGTATCGGACTCGGTGGAATATCAACATATGACCACCTCACCATAGTTCGGCTGGACCGGAAAATAAAGGCTCCCGGCATCGAATTGCCTTGTCAGGCGGGGTGTTGTGGCTATCCGGTGTCGCGGGCGCCGAGCCGTAGATGCTCGATGTGATAGACAGCCTCGTCGAGCAACTGGGCGACGTGCCCGTCGTAGAGCCGGTACACGATGTTGCGGCCGGACCGGTCGCCGGCGACCAGGCCGAGGGTGCGCAGCAGGCGCAGCTGATTGGACACCGCGGGCTGTTCCATCCCCACGGCCGCCGACAGGTCCGTGACGGTGCACGGCGACTGGCGCAGCCGGGTGAGAATGAGTAACCGGTTGGGGGAGGCCAGCGCCTGCAGCGTTTCGGCGACCTTGACCGCCGACACGGGATCCAGCGATGCCGCGGGTGCGGTACGGCCTTCGACTCCGTGTCCCATTCATCCATTCAAGCACGGTGAGCCAAACGGACTTGACATATTTAAATCTTTACATGTTTAGATGTATGGGTGATGACGGACATGGCGGTGCGGGATCCCGCGGCGCACCCGATGGTGCGCCGCCCGGCGATATGGACCGTGGCGTCGGTGCGGTGGGCGGCCCTTGCGCTGGCCCTGTTTCTCGCCGGTTTGGCGACCCAGCTTCTGGACGCGCCCGAATTCGTTTGGTGGACTGCCTATCTCGGCGGCTATGTGTCGGGCGGGTGGATGCCGGCCCGCGACGGGCTGGCCGAACTGAGACGCCGGCACCTCGATGTGGACCTGCTGATGATCGTGGCGGCCATCGGCGCGGCGGCCATCGGGCAGGTGTTCGACGGTGCGCTGCTGATCGTCATCTTCGCGACGTCGGGGGCCTTGGAGGACCTGGCCACCCGGCGCACCGCGGATTCGGTGCGCGCGCTGCTGGACCTGGCCCCCGAGCGGGCCGTGCGACTCGACGAGCACGGCGGTGAGCAGGTGGTTCCGGCCGAAGCGCTGCGCGTCGGCGACCTCGTGCTGGTGCGGCCGGGGGAGCGGATCCCCGCCGACGCGATCGTGGTGGACGGTGCGTCGGATGTCGACCAGTCCTCCGTCACCGGAGAACCGGTACCCATGGCCAAACTTGCCGGTGACGAGGTCTTCGCCGGCACCCTCAACGGTGCCGGGGCGTTGCGGGTCCGGGTGCTCCGGGACCCCGCCGACAGTGTGGTGGCCCGGATCGTCGCCATGGTGGCGGAAGCGTCGGCGACCAAGGCCAGAACGCAGCTCTTCATCGAGAAGGTCGAGCAGCGCTATTCGGTCATCGTCGTGGTGGCCACGCTGGCGCTGTTCGCGGTGCCACTGGCGTTCGGCGAGAATCTGCAGGGCGCGTTGTTGCGGGCCATGACGTTCATGATCGTGGCGTCACCGTGTGCGGTGGTGCTGGCCACCATGCCGCCCCTGTTGTCCGCGATCGCCAATGCCGGCCGGCACGGGGTGCTGGTGAAATCCGCTGTGGCCATGGAACATCTGGCCGAGGTCGAGATCGTCGCCTTCGACAAGACCGGCACGCTCACCTCGGGCCGGCCGCGGCTGGCCTGCGTCGAGGTCACCGCCGGCCACACCGAGACGCAGGTGTTGCGCCTGGCCGCCGCCGCCGAGCAGGACAGCGAACACCCGCTGGGGCGCGCGGTGACCGGCGCGGCGCGGGCGCGCGGGATCGCCGTGCCGGCGGCCGCGAATTTCCTGGCCCTTCCTGGCCGGGGCGTGCAGGCCACCGTTGAGGCCACGCGGGTGCAGGTGCTCAACCCGGCGGCGGTGCCGGGCGAGCTCTCGGCGGTGCGGCGATTGGAGGAGTCCGGCGCGACCGCGGTGGTGGTGGTCGTGGACGACACGGTGGCCGGTGTGCTGGGGCTGCGCGACACGGTGCGTACCGGCGCGGCCGCCGCGGTCGGCGCGCTGGCGGCCCTCAGCGGCCGGCAACCGGTGCTCATCACCGGTGACAATCGCTGCGCCGCTGCGCATCTGGCCGACCAGGTGGGTATCGCCGAGGTGCACGCCGGCCTGTTGCCCGAACACAAGGTCGAGATCGTGCGCGGTCTGCCGGGCCGGGTGCTGATGGTCGGCGACGGCGTCAACGATGCGCCGGCGATGGCCGCCGCGCACACCTCGATCGCGATGGGCGGCCGTGGCGCCGATCTGACCTTGCAGACCGCCGATGCCATCATCATCGCCGATGAACTGAACGCCATCCCGGCCGTGGTGGCACTGGCCCGGCGAGCCCGGCGGACAATGCTGGCCAACCTGGCCATCGCCGCGACCTTCATCGCAGTACTGGTGGTCTGGGACCTGTTCTGGTACTTGCCGTTACCGCTCGGTGTCGCCGGACATGAGGGATCGACCATCCTGGTCGCGCTCAACGGGCTGCGGCTGCTGCGCAAACGTGCCTGGCTCGCCGGGTAGCTACCGCCGCAGAATCGACTTCAGGGCTTCCAGCACCGCGGGATCCTCGATGGTGGACGGCACCGGCTCGTCGCGGCCGTCGGCGATGCCGCGCATGGTCTTGCGCAGGATCTTGCCCGACCGGGTCTTCGGCAGCGCCGGGACCACGTCGACCGACTTGAAAACGGCTACGGCACCGATGTTCTCACGCACCGCCGCAACGAGTTCGGCGGCCAGATTATCGGCGGACGCTCCCGCCTTGAGCACCACGAAGCCGCGCGGAACCTGGCCTTTGATCTCATCGGCGACGCCGATCACCGCGCATTCGGCCACGGCGGGGTGTTCTGCCAACACCGCCTCCATCGATCCGGTGGACAACCGGTGACCTGCCACGTTGATGACATCGTCGGTCCGCCCCATCACGAACAGGTAGCCGTCCTCGTCGAGATAGCCACCGTCGCCGGTCAGGTAGTACCCGCTGAACGCCGAGAGATAGGCCGCGACATAGCGGTGGTCGTCACCCCACAGCGTGGGCAATGTTCCAGGCGGCAGCGGCAGTTTGATACAGATCGCGCCCTCCTCGCCGGGTTCGGCGACGACGCCGTCCGAATGCAGGATCTGCACGTCGTAACCGGGCATCGGCACCGTCGCCGACCCGGGCTTGACCGGCAGTACCTGCACGCCCATCGGGTCGGCGGCGATCGCCCAGCCCGTCTCGGTCTGCCACCAGTGATCGATGACGGGGATGCCGAGCTTGTCGGCGGCCCAGTGGTAGGTGTCGGGGTCCAGTCGCTCGCCGGCCTGGAACAGGGATGCCAGCGAGGACAGGTCGTAGTCCTTGATGCGGGCGCCGTGCGGATCCTCTTTCTTGATGGCCCGGATCGCCGTCGGCGCGGTGAACAGCACCTTGACGCGGTGCTCGGCGACCACTCGCCAGAATGCACCCGCATCCGGGGTCCCGACCGGCTTACCCTCGTAGAGCACCGTTGTCGCGCCCAGCATCAGCGGCGCGTAGACGATGTAGGAGTGGCCGACCACCCAGCCGACGTCGGAGGCCGCCCAGTACACGTCACCCGGTTCGACGTCGTAGATGTGGCGCATCGTCCACATCATCGCCACCGCGTGCCCGCCGTTGTCTCGGACGATGCCCTTCGGTTTGCCTGTGGTGCCGGAGGTGTAGAGCACATACAGCGGGTCGGTGGCGGCCACCGGTACCGGACCCACGGGTTCGGCCGTGGCGACAGCGTCGGCCCAGTCGACATCGCGTCCGTCGATCAGTGCGCAGGGCTGTTGTTCGCGCTGGAGGATCACGCAGGCGCTCGGGGTGTGCTCGGCATGCGCGAGCGCGGCATCCAGCATCGGTTTGTAGTCGACGATACGGGTGGGTTCGATACCGCAGGAGGCGCTCACCACGACCACCGGTCGAGCATCGTCGATCCGCGCAGCCAGCTCGTAGGCGGCGAATCCGCCGAATACCACCGAGTGCACGGCGCCCAGCCGGGCGCACGCCAGCATGGCGATGACGGCCTCGGGCACCATCGGCATGTAGATGACCACGCGGTCACCCTTGGCCACGCCCAGGTTGCGCAGCACTCCGGCGAATCGGGCTGTCTGGTCGTGCAATTCGCGGTAGGTGTAGGTGCGGGTGGTACCGGTGACGGGGGAGTCGTAGATCAGTGCGGCCTGATCGCTACGCTCGTCCAGATGCCGGTCCAGGGCGTTGGCGCAGGTGTTGAGCTCCCCGTCGGGAAACCACCGGTAGAACGGCGGGTTGCTGTCATCGAGGACCCGTTGCGGCTCGCGCGTCCAGGTGACGGCCTTTGCGGCCTCGGCCCAGAATGCCGCCGGATCGGAGATGCTGGTGTCGAAGAGCTCGCGATAGCCGGACATACCGCAGAACCGTAGCGCGAAAGCTCCGTCTACGAGGCCAGTCAGATCAGGTTGCCGCGGGGCCGCTGTGGCGAATCTTCATCGAATCTTTGTCGGAATCGAACATCATGATCAACGGCGACCGGGATGCTTGAGTCGTGTTGACGACCACGGTGCTGGATGTCGGCGGTGTGCACTGGGCGACCACGGGTGCGGTGATCGAGTCGACGTTGCTCCGCCGCCCGGGGGTGTCCTCGGTGCAGGCCAACACCGTCAACAATACGGCCACCGTGACCTATGACCCGGCGGTCACCTCGGTGGCTGATCTGTCGCAGTGGTTGCGCGACTGTGGTTTTCACTGTCAGGGCCGATCGGTGCCGGCGCACGTGTGCGATCCGATGGCCGAACCCGGTGGCGCCGAGGCGGTATCGCCACATGCGATGATGGGCCACGGTGGCCACGGCGCGATGTCGATGGCGGCGATGGTGGCCGACATGCGGAACCGGTTCGTGGTGGCGTTGGTGTTGTCGGTGCCGATCATGCTGTATTCCCCGATGGGACGCGACATGCTGGGCTTCACCGCGCCTGCCCCGTTCGGGCTCCGGGACGACGTGGTCGGGTTCGTCCTGAGTGTGCCGGTGATCTTCTACTCGGCCTGGATCTTCTTCGACGGTGCATGGCGGGCTTTGCGCGCCAGAACACTGGACATGATGGTGCTGGTGGCCGTTGCCGTCGGCACGGGCTGGCTCTACAGCGTCGGCGTCACGCTGACCGGTGGTGGCGAGGTGTTCTACGAGGCCGCCTCGATGTTGACCACCTTTGTGCTGCTCGGGCATTGGTTCGAGATGCGGGCCCGGGGCGGGGCCAACGACGCCATTCGCACCTTGCTGGAGCTCGCCCCGCCGGTGGCGGTGGTGATCCGGGACGGTCTGCCCGTCGAGGTCCCCACCACCGAGGTCGCCACCGGTGACCTGCTGCTGATCCGGCCGGGCGCAAAGATTCCCGTCGACGCCACGGTGGAGGACGGTAACTCCGAAGTCGATGAATCGATGGTCACCGGCGAAAGTCTGCCGGTCTCCAAGGGACCCGGTTCGGCGGTGGTGGGCGCATCCATCAACACCACCGGGACCCTTCGGGTGCGCGCGACCAAGGTGGGCGCGGACACGGTGCTGGCCCAGATCGTCGCGATGGTCCAGCAGGCACAGAACTCCAAGGCGCCCGGGCAGCGACTGGCCGATCGGGCCGCGTTCTGGCTGGTGCTGGTGGCGCTGCTCGGCGGCATCGTCACCTTCCTGGTGTGGTGGGCCGTCGGTGCCGGGATTCAGACCGCATTGCTGTTCGCGATCACCGTGGTGGTGATCACCTGCCCGGACGCCTTGGGGCTGGCCACCCCGACGGCGATCATGGTGGGCACCGGATTGGGTGCCAAACGCGGTGTGCTGTTCAAGAACGCCACCGCCCTTGAAATGTCGGCTCGTGTCACCGCGGTGGTGATGGACAAGACCGGCACGTTGACCAAAGGCGAGCCGGAAGTGACAGATCTGGTGGTCGACGGGATGGCCGAGGACGAACTGCTGGCCGTGGTGGCGGCGGTGGAAACGGAGTCCGAACATCCGCTGGCCGCTGCGATCGTGAGCTTTGCGCGTGCGCGTGGGGCACCCGTCACGGCCCTCACCGGGTTTCGCAACGTACCCGGCCACGGCGCGGTGGCGACGGTGGCGGGCCGCACGGTGGTGGTGGGCAACCGCGCCCTGCTGGCGCAGGAGGGTGTCGATTCCGGTGCCCTGTTCGCACGTCGTGATGAGCTGGCCGCGGGAGGACGGACCGCGGTGTTGGTGGCCGTGGACGGACAACTGGTGGCGGTGATCGCGCTCGCCGATGCTGCGCGACCCACGTCCCCGGCGGCGGTGACAGCCCTGCATGAACTGGGCGTGCAGGTCGCGATGCTCACCGGCGACAACGAGGCCACCGCCGAACGTATCGCCGGCCAACTCGGCATCGACATCGTGATCGCCGACGTGCTGCCCGGGGAGAAGGCGGCCAAGATCGCCGAGTTGCAGGCCGCACATTCCCGAGTCGCGATGGTCGGCGACGGTGTGAACGACGCACCGGCGCTGGCGCAGGCGGACCTCGGGGTGGCGATCGGGGCGGGCACCGATGTCGCGATCGAGACCTCCGATCTGGTGTTGATGCGCTCGGATCCGCTCGATGTCGCGGTGGCCCTGCGGATCGGGCGGGGCACGCTGCGCAAGATGCGCCAGAACCTGGGCTGGGCCATCGGGTACAACGTCATTGCGCTGCCGATCGCGGCGGGGGTGCTCGTGCCCCTGTTCGGATTCGTGCTGCGCCCCGAGGTCGCCGCCCTGTCGATGTCCGGGTCGAGCCTGATCGTGGCGGTCAACGCGCTGATGCTCAAACGCCTCAGGCTGCCGGCGTGAGCACGCGGGCGACCTATACCGAACCTTCACAGAACGACGACAAGAGCCATACCGGGCGCTGTCAGGCTGGAGGGGTGAAGAAAACACTGATGATGACCGCGGCCCTGGCCGCGGCGGTCACGCTCGGTGCGTGTGGCACCTCCACGACCTCCGCCGGACCGTCCTCGTCGGGCACGACCACCACTGCCATCACGACGCAACCGGCGACGTCGGCGGAGCACAACCATGCCGACGAGATGTTCGCACAGATGATGATTCCGCATCACCAACAGGCCATCGAGATGAGCGACATGATCCTGGGCAAGCAGGGTGTCGACCCGAAGGTGATCGCGCTGGCCACCCAGATCAAGGCCGCACAGGGTCCGGAGATCCAGCAGATGCAAGGTTGGCTGACCCAATGGGGCTCCACCGGGATGTCCCCCTCGTCGGGAATGCCCGGTATGCCCGGTATGTCAGGAATGCCGGAAATGCCCGGTATGCCGGGCATGCAGACAGGGCAGGGCATGATGTCCGAGCAGGACATGGCGGCGCTGCAGAACGCTCAGGGCGTCGCGGCGAGCAAGCTGTTCCTGACGCAGATGATCGCCCACCATCAGGGCGCGATCACCATGGCCGAGACCGAGATCAAGACGGGTCAGTCGCCGGCCGCGGTTGCGTTGGCCAACAGCATCAAGACCAGCCAGCAACGTGAAATCGACACCATGAAAACCCTTTTGGGTTCGCTCTAACCGTTTGCCGCCGGACCCCCGATAGGTACCACCAACGTGAAGGTCGCACCGTGCCCGGACCCCATGCTGGACGCGGTGAGGCTGCCACCGTGCGCGTCGGCGAAGGCTTTGGCGATGGCCAGACCGATCCCGGCGCCGCCGTGCTCACGGTCGCGGGCGGCGTCCACCCGGTAGAACCGTTCGAAGATCCGGGTCAGATGTTCGGCCGGGATTCCGGCACCGTCATCGGTGACCGTGATGACGAGGTCCTGATGGTCGGCAGTCACCCGCACGTCCACATGGCCGCCGGAGGGCGTGTGCCGCAACGCGTTATCGAGCAGATTGTGCAGTACCTGACCGATGCGCTGCGGATCCCAGCGGATCTGGGGCAGGCCCGCTGGGACGTGGCTTGTCAGTGCGACACCTTTGGCCGCGTACCGGCCGGCGGCCGCGGCCAGCGTGGACGTCACCAGAGGTGCAGGGGCATCGAGCTGCACGTCGATCGCCGAGCCGGCCTCCTCGGCTTGAGCCAGGGCAGCGAAATCCTGCGAGAACCGCACGAGACGGTCCGCCTGCTCGCGCAGCATCCCCATGGTGTCGGCGTCCATTGGTCGTACGCCGTCCTCGACCGCCTGCAGGTACACCCCCAAAACCGAAACCGGCGTGCGGATCTCGTGGGCGAGGTCGCTGAACATCTGGCGCCGCGTCAGCTCGATGGTGCCCAGGCGTCGGGCCATCTGGTTGAACGCCCCGGAGAGATTGTCGAAGTCCGCGCCCAGGCCCGCCGGTGCCACCCGGATGTCGTATCGCCCGGCGGCGACGGCGCTGGCCGCCGCTGACACGTCGGCCACCGAACGCTGCAGACGCCGGCTGAAATAGGCAGTCACCACCAACGCCGTGGCGGCCGCGACCGCGACGGCCACGGCGATCGACAGCACGGTGGCATAACGGTATGCCTGTTCGGCGTGAAACTGTTCGTTCGACCCGTGATCGACACCGGCCCGGCGCAGGTGTTCCCGAAACAACGGCGGCCCGACTATCGCGGCGACGATCCAGGTGGTCACCCCGCCCGTCAGCAGGACCAGTATCTGCGCCCCCATCAGCCGGGCGCCCAGCCCGACTCCGGGCTTCTGTTGTAGGTGATCCGGTGCGCTCATCCGCCGGTACCCATCCGGTAGCCGACGCCTCGTATCGTCTGCACGAAGCGCGGCTCGGCAGCATCGTCACCGAGTTTGCGGCGCAGGTGGCCGATGTGGACATCCACCAGGTGCGCATTGCCCACCCATGAGTCACCCCACACGGTCTCGATGATCTGGGGCCGGGTGAAGACCACGCCCGGGCGTGCCGACAATGCGGCGAGGATGTCGAACTGCGTGCGGGTCAACGCAATCGATGTGTTCCCCAGGGTGACTTCGCGGCGCTCGATGTCGATGGACAGCTCGCCGAACACCCGCGGCGGCGCGGTGGGCGGTGGTGTCCGCCGCACCGTATCGGCAGGCGAGGTCACGGTGCGCGGGCGGCGCAGCATCGCCCGGATCCGCGCCACCAGCTCGCGCGGGTTGAACGGCTTGGTGACGTAGTCGTCGGCGCCGACCGAAAGCCCGACGATGGTGTCGGTCTCGGAATCGCGCGCGGTGAGCATCACGACATAGGCGTCGGAGAACAGGCGCAGTTGCCGGCACACCTCGACACCGTCGATACCGGGTAGGCCGAGGTCGAGCACGACCACATCAGGGTCGACCTCGCGAGCCCGGAGCACGGCATCGGTACCGGTGTGGCACACGGTGACCTCGAACTGCTCGCGTTCCAGATAGCTGCCCACCACATTGGCCAGGCCCACCTCGTCGTCCACGACCAACGCACGAAACCCGGAACCGGGGCCGGTGGGTGCTGCGGTGTTGTCCATGAACGTATCGTGCCGCGCGCGTGCCGCCGGACGCCGTCCTGGGCCGATTTTGACCGAATCTTCATCGAAGCAATACCCATTTCGCCGGTGAGCACGCTCATCGTGGCGGGGGAAGGAGAGATCTGGGATGAAGGGACTCACGGGCTCCGCCCTGACCCGGCGCGGGTTCCTGGCCGCGACGGCGATCGGTGGGCTGGCGCTGGCCGGATGCGGGGGCCGGCCGCACGGCGGTGGTGCCACACCGGTCTCTGCCGACGCGATCGCGGCAGCCGAGGCGGCCCGTCCGCACACCGGGAGAACGGTGAACGTGCGGCTGGAGGCGGGGCCGGCCCGGGTGGACCTCGGCGGCCCCGTCGCGCAGACGTACGCGTACAACCAGGTGGTGCCCGGACCGTTGATCCGGGCCGGCGTCGGCGATGAGTTGGCGGTCACCCTGGCCAACGGGCTACCGCATGCGTCCTCGGTGCACTGGCACGGTCTGGCGCTGCGCAACGATATGGACGGCGCGGCTCCGGCCACGCCCGATGTCCCCGCGGCGGGCGACTTCACCTACCGCTTCACCGCTGCGCATCCGGGAACGTATTGGGCCCATCCGCACACCGATCTGGATGCCGATCACGGTCTCTACCTGCCGGTGATCATCGATGACCCGCGTGAGCCGGGCGCCTATGACGCCGAATGGATCGTCGTCCTCGACGACTGGACCGCCGGAGTCGGCAGCAGTCCGCAACAGCTGTTCGACGGGTTGCGGGCGATGGGGATGGGGATGGGTGGACACACCATGCCCGGTATGCCCGGTATGCCCGGGGTGGGCGGCGTCGGTACGAGTGAGCTGCTCGGCGGGGACGCCGGCGATATCAGTTACCCGTACTACCTCGTCAACGGCCGGATCCCGGCCGCGGCCAGCACATTCCGCGCCAAATCCGGACAACGCGTCCGGATCCGGCTCATCAATGCCGGGGCCGACACCGCATTCCGGGTGGCCCTGGCGGGACACCGCATGACGGTGACCCATACCGACGGGTTCCCGGTAGTACCGACCGAGGTGGACGCTCTGCTGTTGGGGATGGGCGAACGCTACGACGTGGTGATCACCGCGGGGGACGGTGTTTTCCCGCTGGTGGCTTCCGCCGAGGGCAAGAACGCCTACGCCCGCGCGATGCTGTCCACCGGCGCCGGAACCGTGCCCGACCTCGGATTCGTCCCCGCCGAGCTGCGCGGCCGGATCGGTACCGTCGCGGCATTCGCCGCGGCGCCGGAGGCGGTGCTCGCCGGCGACCGCGCCGAGACCACCCTGACCGCCCGGCTGGGCGGCGCGATGATGGGGTACGACTGGACCATCAACGGTCGACGCTTCGATCAGATGGAGCCGCTGCAGGTCCGGCAGGGCCAGAATGTCACCCTCACCTTCGTCAACGACACCATGATGTGGCATCCGATGCACCTGCACGGGCACACCTTCGAGGTGATCACCCCGGATGGCCGGCCGGGTCCACGCAAGGACACCCTCATCGTGCTGCCGAGACAGACGGTCGGTGTCCGCCTGATCACCGACAATCCGGGCACCTGGATGTTGCACTGCCACAACACCTATCACCAGGCAGCCGGGATGATGACCAGCCTCGACTACGTCGCGTGAGCTAGCCGATCACACTGGGCTGCGGCAGATCCGACCAGCGCGCCGGCCGCAGGCCTTCGATCGCCTTCTCGGTGTACACCCGGAAGCCGAGTTCTGGTTTGTAGCCGTGGATCTCGGGGGTGTCGAGCTCGCGCAGGAAGGTCAGGATCTCCTGGCTGAACACCTGGCCGGGCACCAGAACCGGGAATCCGGGCGGGTAGGGCGTGACGAACGTCGCGGACACCACCTGCACACCGGCGTCGATCTTGTCGAAGATCTCATCGGTGGACAGGTACTCGCAGTGGGTGTCGTCGTAGGACAGGTAGAAGGCGCGGCGCACATCGCCTTCGGGTGTCTGCGTGCCGTCCCGGAAGACGGGGTGGAAGCCGCTGAAGTTCGGCAGCGATGCCGAGTTCGTGGTCAGCCGGCGCACCTTCTGCTCGAACCGGGCCCGCTCGCCCAGGCCCATCTCGGAGATCGACTCCTCCAGCTCGCCGGCGATCTTCACCAGCACCTCGACCAGGAACGCCACCGAGCTGCGGGTGGTGCCGATATTGGTCATGAACAGCACGGTGTTGCGTGAGGTCTTGTTGATCTGCACGCCGTGCCGGTCCATCAGCTGTTCGCGCTTGAACTGGTCACCGTCGTAGCCGGTGCGTCCGATCGACAGCGTGATGCGCGACGGATCCAGCACGAACTCGTCCGAATCCCACACCGCCATCATATTTTTCAGCCCGGATCGCAGGGGCTGGGCAATACCAGAGGGACGGAACTGCTGCGGGATCAGGTCGGAGGTGCGCAGGCAGGACATGTACTTGCTCAGCAGCGGATGGTTGTCGATGGCATCGCGCAGCTGCATGGCGTTCTCGATCTGGCGCTGCACCAGCTCGACACCCTCCAGGGCCACCTGGCGGCGACCCAGATCCAGTGAGGCGAGGATCTGGTAGTTCGGCGAGGTCGAGGTGTGCGCCATATAGGCCTCGTGGAAGGCCTCGGACACCTTCTGCTCGAAGTCCTGGTCGAAGACGTGGATCATCGAGCCCTGCCGCAGCGAGGTCAGCGTCTTGTGCGTGGACTGGGTGGCATACACCCGCACGCGTGCCTCGGCGGGGTCGGGCCGCAGCCGCCGGTTCAGCAGCTCCTCGTCGGACAGCGGGCCTTCGTGGGTGAGCTGCTCGGTGTAGGAGGCGCGGTATTCGGGGTCGGCGAGCTTGTCGCGCAGGCTGCGAGCCGATGCCATGGCAGTGCGCTTGCGGTACACCGGGTGGAACCGGGCGAACGCGAACCACGCTTCGTCCCACAGGAATACGAGGTCGGGCTTGATGGCCAGGCATTCCTCCATGACGCGCTCGGTGTCGTAGACGATGCCGTCGAACGTGCAGTTGGTCAGCGAGATCATCTTGACCCGGTCGAGCTTGCCGGCGGCCTTGAGCGCCAACAGTTTCGACTTGATCTCCCGCAGCGGGACCGCGCCGTACATCGTGTAGTCGGCGAGCGGGTAGGCCTCCAGGTAGACGACGTTGGCGCCGGCCAGCATCATGCCGTAGTGGTGGCTCTGGTGGCAGTTGCGGTCCAGCAGCACGATATCGCCGGGAGCGACCAGGGACTGGGTGACGATCTTGTTGGCCGTCGAGGTGCCGTTGGTGACGAAATAGGTGTGCCTGCTGCCGTACGCCTCGGCGGCCAGTTGCTGGGACTCGCGCAGCGGGCCGGTGGGTTCCAGCAGCGAGTCCAGCCCGCCGCAGGTCGCCGAGGTCTCGGCCATGAACACGTCCAGCCCGTAGAACCCGACCATGTCTTTGATCCAGTGCGAGTTGACGATCGACTTGCCCTGGCTGATCGGCAGCGCGTGGAAGACACCGGTGGGCCGGTGGCTGTACTGCTTGAGCGCGCTGAAGAACGGGGTGCGGTAGCGCGCGGCGACCCCCTGCAGGATGGACAGGTGCAGCTCCAGCACACCCTCGCGGGCGTGGAACACCCGGCGGAACGACTGCCCGAGCCGGCCGGCGATGTCCTCGACCTCGATCTCGGTCATCAGGAACAGGTCGAGTTCGGGACGCAGCTCATGCAGCGACTTGGCCAGGATCGCGGCCCGCTCATCGGGGGACTTGTGGTCGTCGAGATCGTGGGACAGCGTGTGGTCGATGAACTCCGACAGCGTGGTCAGGTCCCGGGGCGACTGGTGACTGAACCGGCGGCGGATGACGACGGCCTGCAGGTTGACGTTGAGGCGCGCGGCGATCAGTGCCTCGTCGCCGCTGCCGACGACCACCAGCTCGTAGACGAATTCGTCATCGGGCCTGCGCCAGCTGCGCACCTCTTTGCGCAGCGCCCGTTCTTGGGCCTCGGTCATCTTCTCCACGACCAGCACCTCGAAGTAGAGCTGCTCGCGCCGGTTGGCGGGCTGGCTCTCCAAGGTGCGCGGGTCGGCCGGGAACAGATCGGCGGTGTCGTCGGCACCGGCGGTGTCGACATCGCCGGTGCGGTAGGACTCCGTGGTGAGCGCCCGGTTGATCCGGGCGACCGTATGGGCGAACTTGTCGTACGCGCCCGCGTTGAACAGGCGCTGGATCTTGGCGAACTGAGGTGAGCCGGGGAAGGCCCAGTACGGTTCCAGCGGTGCCAGGTTGATCAGCAGGTCGTGACAGATGGCCACGTATTCGTCTTTGAGGTCGCCGGTCGTGCTCGGCCGAGTCAACCGGTCGGCGGCCTCTTCGAGGCGGCACCACGCATCGCCGCGGAACTGCCAGACACTGTTGTACGCACGCGAGTTGTCCACGGCTAGAGCGTGTACCGGGGTTGGCGTCGTGCGAGGTAGCAGCAGACGAACGCTTCGCGGCGATTACATGACCGAGAGCCGACCGCAGCCTGTGAGCGTTACGGCGTGATGGTGGTCTGCTGGTCGATGATATCGGTGGCATTGCCCAGCGTGTCGGCTTCCGACTCGTCGGCATAAGCGTTGAGTTGCAGCACATACAGGCCGTCATCGGCCGGGATGACGACGGTCTTCTGCGCGATCACACCCTGCTTGCCGTCGACGTCGTAATTGCCGCCCAACTGGAAGGCGTTGAAGCCACTCAGGGTGGACGAGGCGCCCGCGTTGAGCGGCTTCCACCCCGGGAGGTTCTCCAGCTCGCCCGGGGCGTACTCGAGGATCTTCTGGGGGTCGACATTGCCGGTCAGCTTGGACAGCAGAGCGAGGATACGCGGCCGGTTGTCGGGAACCGAGCTGCCGGTGAAGACGATCGCGCCGTAGGGGGCTTCGGGCAGCTCGTCGGTGGCCTCCCATCCTTCGGGCACCGGCAGGTCGATCGACGGGCCCGGATCGCCGCGCTTGATCGACGTCTCGGTGATCCCGTTCTCCTGGACGTAGTCCGCGATCGATTCGTGCGCTTCGGGAGTCGAGGGCGCCTTCTTGGTCGACGATGCGGCCGAACTCTTCGTCGATGACGAGGATGAGCTCTTCGACGAGGTACTGCTGGTGGCTTCGGATTTGGAATCGGAGCCGCAACCGACAGCGCCGAACAGACCGAGTGCGACGACGGCGGCGGCCGCGGCAGCGCGGGTCGTGGAGTGTGTCATGGCGGGCACCGTAAGCGGTCGCGGTTGGAATTCGTTTGGAAAGGTCAACGGTCGTCCCCGCTGCCGTGGAAGCGGTGGAAGAGGTCTTCGGGGTGGTGCAGGGGGTTGACCCGTGGCTGGCCGGTGTCCAGCAGTGGTGGCGGTATCCATTCGACGCGGCCGTCGGCCCGGATGCGGGTTGTCCAGCCGCGTTCTGTGACGAGGCGGTTGTGCGGGCCGCAGGCCAGGCCCAAGTTGGTGATGTCGGTGTGCCCGCCGGCGCCGTAGTCGGTCTCGGCGTGATGTGTTTGGCACAGGTAGCCGGGAATGGCGCAGCCCGGGAAGGTGCAGCCGCGGTCGCGGGCATGCAGGACCAGCCGCTGGCCGGGGGAGGCGATGCGCTTGGTGCGGCCCAGGTGCAGCGGCACCGCGGTGTGGCCGTCGAAGATGCTCAGATAATGGCGGGCATGCCCGGCCATCCGGATCAGATCGCGCATCGGCACAGTGGATCCGCCGCCGGTGTGGGCGACCCCGGCCGCGGTTTCCAGCTCGGTCAGCGTGGTGGTGACGACCACGCTCACCGGTAGTCCGTTGTGCTCGCCCAGCTCACCCGCCGCCAGCGCGCTGCGGGCGAGCGTCATCAGGGCATCGTGTTGGCGCTGCCCGAGGCTGCGGGTGTCGGCGGCACTGACCTCGGCGGGTGGGGTGCCCTTCACGCACGGGTGTGCGTCGTCGGGATTGCACATGCCCTTGGCGGCGAGCTTGGCGAAGATCGGTTCGAGATAGGCCCGGCATTCGGGGGTGACCTTGGCGCGTAGATCGCTCATCCCGTCGGCATCCTGTGGGCCCAGCGTCACGTTGCGCAGCATCTCCCGGCGCGCCACGGTGTCCTCGTCATTGGGTTCGGGCCCGTCGGGGTCGAGCAACTCGAGCAGCAGTGCGGCCGCCTTACGCAACGCCTCGGGCGTCTGCACGGCGGCGACAGCGGCCAGGTCGGTCTCGGCGTCGGCGCGGGTCCGGTCATCCACCATGGGCGGGATCTTCTTCATGGTGTGGGTGATGATCCGGACATGCTCGCCGGTCAGTTCGCCGCGAGCCAGGGCCGCGGCGGTGCCCGGGTACACGGGCTCGAGTGGTTCGCCGGTCACCGAGCGCCGCGGGCCCAACAACTCACCCTCGCTCAACCGGCGGCAGGCTTCGGTGTGCGAGATCCGCAGTCGGATCCCCAACGCGTCGGCCCAGCTGCGCGCACCCAACTCGCCCGGACTGGACTGCGCCTTCACCGCCGCCATCACCCGGTGCTGCACCGCCGGGATCCGCCGGTTCACCGATTCCAGCGCCGACTGCACCTCCAACAGCTCAGCCACCGACGCGTCGTCGAACGCCACCGTGGACAGCTTGTCCACGGTGGCCAGCAGATCGACGACACCTTCCATGACTCGAACACTAGTACGCACCACCGACAGAACCGGCAGTTATCCACAGTCGCGGATTCATCCACAGATCCACCCGCACAACGGTTTTGGATCGGGAAAACGAGTAGACTGCGCGTGCGAGAATGAGGTGTGACCGAGGACTGGCGCGCGACGAATCTGGCCAACTGGGAATCCCGGGTGCCCCTGCACACCGGGCCGGACGGGTATGACCTCGCGGGCTTCGATGACCCCGCCCACCTCTCCGACGTGGTCCGCTATGACCTACCCCGGCTGGGCCGGCTCGACGGACTGGATGTCGTTCACCTGCAATGCCATATCGGCACCGACACCGTGTCGCTCGCCCGTCTGGGCGCGAAATCGGTGACCGGTATCGACTTCTCGCCGTCCGCTCTGGAGGCGGCGCGCGCCCTGGCGAAGGGGGCCGTGACCTTCGTCGAGTCCGATGTCTACGACGCGGTCGGCGATTTCGATCTGGTCTACACCGGTATCGGCGCCATCTGCTGGCTGCCCGACATCCGGAGGTGGGCCGCCACCGTCGCCGGCCTGTTGCGGCCCGGCGGACGGTTGTTCATGCGCGAGGGGCATCCGGTGCTGTGGGCGATGTGCGATCCGCGACCCGACGGATTGTTGGTGTTGGAGTACCCGTATTTCGAGACCGACGGCGTCGTGTTCGTCGAGCACGACAGCTATGCCGGCTCCGGCACTCTGGACTCCCCGACGTTGGTGCACTTCAATCATGGTCTCGGCGAGATCTTCACGGCACTCACCGACGCCGGACTGATGGTCACCGCGCTTGAGGAGCACCGCGAAGTACCGTGGAATCCGCTGGGCGAGGCCATGATCCCGAGCAGCGAATACCCGGGCGAGTTCGTGCTGGCCGAGGGGCGGGACCGAATCCCGTTGACGTACACACTGCAGGCGGCCAAGCCCGCTACTGCTGGAACCGGTAACCCATCCCCGCTTCGGTGAGCAGATGTACCGGGTGTGAGGGATCGTCTTCGAGCTTTCGCCGCAACTGCGCCAGGTACACCCGCAGATAGTGCGTTTCCTTGGCGTAGGCCGGACCCCACACCTCCTTGAGCAGCTCCTCACGGCCCACCAGCTTGCCGCGGTTGCGCACCAGCATCTCCAGGATGCCCCACTCGGTGGGCGTCAGATGCACCTCGACGCCGTTCCTGGTGACCTGCTTCGCGGAGAGATCCACAGTGAAAGAGGAGGTTTCGATGACGGGCTCGTCGGTTTCGGCCGCGGCCGTGCCCCGGCGTACGGCCGCGCGCAGGCGGGCCAGGAACTCATCCATGCCGAAGGGTTTGGTCACGTAATCGTCGGCGCCGGCATCCAGCGCCTCGACCTTGTCCGAGGAGTCGCTGCGCGCGGAGAGGACGATCACCGGCGCACTCATCCAACCTCGCAACCCCGCCAGCACCTCGATACCGGACATATCCGGCAGGCCCAGATCCAGAACCACGACATCCGGACGGTGATCGGCGGCCGACCGCAGGGCCTCGGCCCCGGTGGCCGCCGTGGTCACCTCATACCCGCGGACGGACAAGTTGATGCGCAGCGCCCGCAGGATCTGTGGTTCATCGTCGATGACGAGCACCCGGGTCATGCGTGGACATCCTTTGCTGTTGCCGCCAAGTCGATCTCGATGGTCAGGCCGCCGCCGGGTGTGTCGGTTGCGGTGATCGTGCCGCCCATTGCTTCGACGAAGCCGCGGGCCACCGAAAGGCCGAGGCCGACACCGGTGCTGGTGTCGCGATCGCCAAGGCGCTGGAAGGGTTCGAACAGCTGGTCCTCGGTGCCACGGGGGATACCGGGTCCCTCGTCGACGACGGCGATGAGTACCCGGTCACCGACCTGGCCGGCGGTGACCCGCACCGGTCTGTTCACCGGCGAGTAGCGCAACGCGTTGTCGACCAGATTGGCCAATACCCGCTCGAGCAGGCCGCTGTCGGCCATGACGACGGCATCGCCGACCTCGACCTTGACCCGGTCGAGCTCTTTGCGCGGGAAACCGGTGACTCCCTTGCTGATTCCGAGCAGTGCGCGCTGCACCGTCTCTTCCAGGTACACCCGGCGCAGTTCGGGGCGGACCGCCCCCGCCGCCAGCCGCGACGAATCGAGCAGATTACCCACCAGGGCGGTGAGCTGGTCGACGGACTCTTCGATGGTGGCCAGCAGTTCGGCAGTGTCCTCCGCGGAGAAATCGACATCGCTGCTCCGCAGGCTCGACACCGCTGCCTTCGCGGCGGCCAGCGGGGTCCGCAGATCGTGACTCACCGCCGACAACAGTGAACGCCGCAGTTCGTCGGCCTGAGCGATCGCCTCGGCCTGGCTTGCCTCTTCGGTCAATTCGCGTTGTTTGACTAGGCCGGCTGCCTGTTTGGCGACCGCACCCAGCACGCGGCGATCCCGGGCCGACAGCTTGCGGCCGGACAGCAGCATCCAGAACTCGTCGTCGCCGGCTTCCACCGCCGTGTCGGCGTCATCGACCTCCACGCACGGGTCCTTGCCCACGCACGCCACCGTCGCCGGCCCGTCGGGTCCGTCGCGGACCAGGCTGACCGCCCGCTGGGCGTACGTCTCGCGGACGCGTTCCAGCAGCATGCCCAGATCCGCCCCGCGCAGAATCGATCCCGCGAACAGCGCGAGGAGTTCGGCTTCCTGTGACGCGCGGGTGGCCTCGCGAGCCCGACTGGCGGCGCCGTCGACCAGCGCGGCCACGGCGACGGCCACGAGCAGCAGCACCACGACCGTGACGGCGCTGTCCGGTTCGGCGATGGTGAAGGTGTAGCGGGGATTGACCAGGAAGTAGTTCAGCAACAGACCGGACAGCAGCGCCGACAGCGCGGCGGGCGCCACACCGCCGAGCAGCGCCACCACCAGGACCCCGATGAAGAACAGCGCGCTCTCGCCGCCGATACCGAGGAACGGGTCGAGCCACAGCGAGGTGATGGCGCAGATGACGCTGGGAACGATCACGGCGGCCAGCCAGGACAGCAGGTGCTTCTGCCACGACGCCACCGAAGAGTACGAGCGCGGTCGCTTGGCCTCCGGGTGGGTGACCATGTGAACGTCGATCTTGCCGGACTGCTGGACCACCGACGCGCCGATGCCCTCGTCGAACATGCGCGCCCAGCGGGACCGCCGGGAGGTCCCGAGCACCAGCTGGGTGGCGTTCATCTCGCGGGCGAAGTCCAGCAGCGCGGCCGGGACGTCGTCACCGACCACGGTGTGCAGTGTCGCGCCGAGGCTGGTCACGAGTTCTCGCACCTTGCCCATCTGCGGGGCCGCGATACCCGACAGACCGTCACCCCGCACGACGTGCACGACCATCAGTTCGGCACTGGATTTCGACGCGATGCGCGACGCCCGCCGCACCAGGGTTTCCGACTCGGCGCCACCGGTCACGGCGACGACCACGCGTTCGCGCGCCTCCCAGGTGTCGGTGATCTTGTTGTCGGCCCGGTACTTCGACAGCGCGGCGTCGACCTGGTCGGCGAGCCACAGCAGTGCCAGTTCTCGCAGGGCCGTCAGATTTCCGCGCCGGAAGTAGTTGGACAGCGCCGCATCGATGCGCTCGGGGCCGTACACGTTTCCGTGGGATAACCTGCGCCGCAGCGCTTCCGGGGTGATGTCGACCAACTCGATCTGATCGGCCGCGCGCACCACCTCGTCGGGGACCTTCTCCTGTTGCTCGATTCCGGTGATCTGGGTGACCACGTCGTTGAGGCTCTCCAGGTGCTGGACGTTGACCGTCGAGATGACGTCGATTCCTGCGTCGAGCAGTTCTTCGACGTCCTGCCAGCGCTTGGCGTTCACGCTGCCGGGAGTGTTGGTGTGGGCCAGTTCGTCGACCAGCACCACCTCCGGGTGTCGGGCGATGACCGCGGGCACGTCGAGTTCGGGAAACCGCCCGCCGCGGTACTCGATGTACCGCGGCGCGACGATCTCGATCCCGTCGAGCAGCTCTGCTGTCTTCTTGCGGCCGTGGGTCTCGACGACGGCCGCGACCACGTCGGTGCCGCGTTCGAGCCTGCGGCGTGCTTCCCCGAGCATCGAGAAGGTTTTCCCGACGCCCGGGGCGGCGCCCAGGTAGATGCGCAGTTCGCCCCGCTTGGCCTTGTGCGTCGACGTGGCCGACCGTTCCCCGTCTGGTCTGCTCGCTCCCGGGGCGAGCACCTCGTCGCCGATGTTCACGCCCTCATCATCCACCGGTGCATCAACTCTTCACGGGATACTTCTCGTCCAGCTCCACATTCAGCATCAATACGTTGACCCGCGGTTCGCCGAAGTACCCGAGGGTGCGGCCGGCGGTGTTGTCCGCGACGGCCGTGCGGATGAGGTCCGGTGAGACACCCCGGGCCTTGGCGATCCGGTCCACCTGGATGGCGGCGTACGCGGGGGAGATATGCGGATCCAGGCCGCTGGCGCTGGCGGTGACGGCGTCCGCGGGTACGGCCGGCTCTGCCGGGGCGGCACCCC
Organism: Mycolicibacterium sp. Y3; assembly: GCF_051188035.1. Lineage (NCBI taxonomy): Bacteria > Bacillati > Actinomycetota > Actinomycetes > Mycobacteriales > Mycobacteriaceae > Mycobacterium > Mycolicibacterium sp. Y3. The sequence continues at coordinate 1,719,490 of NZ_JAVQLT010000001.1, forward strand.
GAATCGGCACGATCTGGCCGATGGCGTAATCCTCACCGAACTTCGCACATTCGACGCGGGCGCCCTCATAGGTGCTCAGGAACGGGGTCTTCGTCGTCTCGCACGGTTCGTTGACACTGACCACCCGCGTGGGATGGACGACGTCGCCGGATGCGGTGCGGGGTCCGATCACCGAGAGCACGGCCCCGACGCCTCCTCCGGTGCAGAACGGGCGGGCCCCGCTGACACCTTCGAGCTCACCCACGGCGGCGCTGCGCTGGCAGACCTGCGTGAGCAGGCTGGCCTTGTACCCGTTGTCGTCCTTGGCAAGCGACGGGTCCCCGGGTGTGTCGACGATGCTCTCCGGTCCCAGGTTGCTCGCGCTGGTGGCGAGTGGGTCATAGCCGTTGCCCGCGGCCGACGGCCGGCTCTGGAAGTACTGCGGCAGTGCGTTGCCCTCCGCGTCGGTGAAGGACTGCCCGATCAGGCTGCTGCCCACCGGTTTCCCACCGACGTCGACGATGGACCCGTTGGCCTTGTCGCTCAGCCCGGGGATCTGGGCGATGAGCCAGATGAGGGCCGGGTAGGCGAGGCCGAGGATCACGGTGAGCACGAGCAGGGCACGGAGCGCGGCCCAGTGCTGACGAATCAAACTGGAGAAATTCATTTCACATCCCTGGCAGGAACTGGATTACGAGGTCGATGACTTTGATGCCGATGAACGGCGCGATGATTCCGCCCAAGCCGTAGACGTAGAGGTTGCGGCTCAACAGTTTCGATGCACTGCTGGGCGTGTACCGAACACCGCGCAGCGACAACGGGATCAGCGCGACGATGATGATCGCGTTGAAGATGACCGCGGACAGGATTGCCGACTGCGGACTGTGCAGCCGCATGATGTTGAGCAGATCCAGACCGGGGAACAGCGTGACGAACAGCGCAGGGATGATCGCGAAGTACTTGGCGATGTCGTTGGCGATCGAGAACGTCGTGAGCGCCCCGCGAGTGATGAGCAGCTGCTTGCCGATCTCGACGATCTCGATGAGTTTGGTCGGATCCGAGTCGAGGTCGACCATGTTGCCGGCCTCTTTCGCCGCCGACGTGCCGGTGTTCATCGCCACGCCGACATCCGCCTGTGCCAACGCGGGTGCGTCATTGGTGCCGTCACCGGTCATGGCGACCAGCTTCCCGCCGGCCTGCTCCTTCTTGATCAGGGCCATCTTGTCTTCCGGCGTGGCCTCGGCGAGGAAGTCATCGACACCTGCCTCATCGGCAATGGCCTTGGCGGTCAACGGGTTATCACCGGTGATCATCACCGTGCGGATACCCATCCGGCGCATCTCGTCGAAGCGTTCGCGCATACCCTGCTTGACGACGTCTTTGAGGTGGATGACACCGAGGACAGAGGCGGTGCCGTCCAGGACCTGCCCGACGACAAGGGGGGTCCCGCCGGCGGCGGAGATGCCGTCGACGATCTCGCCCAGCTCCGCCGACACCTGGCCACCCTGGTTGCGCACCCAGTCGGTGACCGAGCTGGCCGCGCCCTTGCGCAGGCTGTGATCGGTGCCCAGGTCCACGCCCGACATCCGGGTCTGGGCGGTGAATTCCACCCACTGCGCCGTCGCCAGCTCGCCCGGAGTCCGGGCCCGCAGCCCGTACTCCTCCTTGGCGAAGACCACGATCGAGCGGCCCTCCGGGGTCTCGTCGGCCAGGCTGGACAGCTGGGCCGCATCGGCGAGTGCCTCGGCAGTCACCCCGGTGACCGGGACGAACGCGGCAGCCTGCCGGTTGCCCAGCGTGATGGTGCCGGTCTTGTCCAACAGCAGCGTGTTCACATCGCCGGCGGCTTCCACCGCACGACCCGACATGGCGAGCACGTTGCGCTGGACCAGGCGATCCATCCCGGCGATACCGATCGCGGACAGCAGCGCGCCGATGGTGGTGGGAATCAAACACACCAGCAGCGAGACCATCACGATGCCGGACACACCGTTGCCGGTGAGCGCCAAGCTGTCCGGCACACCGGGGTTGTTCATCTTCGAGTAGATCGCGAGCGGTTGCAGCGTCGCGACGGCGAACACGAAGATGAGCGTGAGCGAGGCCAGCAGGATGTTCAGCGCGATCTCGTTCGGCGTCTTCTGCCGGTTGGCGCCCTCGACGAGGGAGATCATCCGGTCGATGAAGCTCTCGCCCGGCTTCTGCGTGATCCGGACGATGATGCGATCGGAGAGCACGACGGTGCCGCCGGTCACCGCGGAACGGTCACCTCCGGATTCCCGGATCACCGGCGCCGATTCACCCGTGATGGCGGATTCGTCCACGGAGGCAATGCCTTGTACGACATCGCCGTCGCCGGGGATGGTCTCGCCGGCTTCGACCACCACGTGGTCGCCCAGTTGTAACAGGGGAGCGGCAACCTCTTCCTCGGTGGCCGTGCGGCCGGGGGCCCAGTCGATGAGGCGACGGGCCATGGTCGACGTCTTCGTCTTGCGCAGCGTCTCGGCCTGGGCCTTACCGCGTCCTTCGGCGACCGCCTCGGCGAGATTCGCGAAAACGACTGTCAGCCAGAGCCAGATCACGATCAGCCAGCCGAACCAGGAGGGGTCGGCGATCGCGAGGATCGTGCTCCATACCGCACCGATCTCGACGATCAGCATGACCGGGTTGCGCCACAAGGTGCGCGGATCGAGCTTGCGCAGTGCGTCGGGCATCGACTTCCACAGCAGTTTCGGATCCAGCAGGCCGCCTTGAATGCGGTTGGTGGACTGCGATTTGTGCTGTGCGTGCCCAGATTCGAGGGTGGGGGTGGTCATCAGTGAATTCCTTCAGCGAGGGGGCCGAGCGCAAGCATCGGCAAGAAGGTGAGCGCGACCAGGATCAGCGTGACACCGGCGACCATGCCGACGAACTGAGGTCGATGCGTCGGTAGGGTGCCGATGGACTCCGGGGTCTTGCCCTGTTTGGCCAGCGCGCCGGCCAGGGCGAGCACGAAGATGATCGGCAGGAACCTGCCGAACACCATGGCCAGGCCGAGCGCGGTGTTGTACCACTCGGTGTTGACGGTGATACCCGCGAATGCCGACCCGTTGTTGTTGGCCGCCGAGGTGAACGCGTAGAGCACCTCGGACAAGCCGTGCGGGCCGGTGTTCAGCATGCCCGCGCGCTGGCCCGGCATCGCCATCGCGATGGCCGTACCGGTCAGCGCGATCAACGGGGTGATGAGGAAATATGTTGCGGCCAGCTTGATTTCACGCGGGGTGATCTTCTTGCCGAGGTACTCGGGGGTGCGTCCGACCATCAGGCCCGCGATGAAAACGGTGATGATGGCCAGGATGAGCATGCCGTACAGGCCGGAGCCGGTGCCGCCCGGTGCCACCTCGCCGAGCTGCATGTTGAACAGCGTGACCATGCCGCCCAGGCTGGTGTAGGAGTCGTGGAACGAGTCGACAGCACCGGTGGACGTCAGTGTCGTGGCGTCGGCGAAGACGGCCGAGTCGGCCACGCCGAAGCGCTGTTCCACACCTTCCATCGCCGAGCCGACCGCGGTGGGCACGGTGCCGTGACCCTGCAGCTGGAACAGCATCATGAAACCGACGCTGATCACGGCGAGCACGCTCATGACGGCCGCGATCGCGTACCCCTGCTTCTTGCTCTCGACCATCCGCCCGTAGGTGCGGGGCAGTGAGAAGCTGATGACCAGCAGCAGGAAGATCTCCACCCAGTTGGTCCACGCGTTGGGGTTCTCGAACGGGTGCGCGGAGTTGACGTTGTAGAAACCACCGCCGTTGGTGCCGAGTTCTTTGATCACCTCTTGGCTGGCGACAGGGCCGCCGGTGATGGTCTGCTGCCCGCCGGCCAGGGTGTTGACCACCTGATCGTGCAGGTGGAAGTTCTGGATGGCGCCGCCCGCGATCAGGATGATGGCGCCGACGATGGACAGGGGCAGCAGGATGCGCAGTGAGCCGCGGACCAGGTCGACCCAGAAGTTGCCCAGTTCACCGGTACTGCGCCGGGCCAGGCCACGGACGAAGGCCATCGCGACTGCCATACCGACCGCCGCGGACACGAAGTTCTGTACGGCCAGGCCGGCCATCTGGACGAGATGGCCCTGCGTCGATTCACCCGAGTAGGCCTGCCAGTTGGTGTTTGTCACGAAGCTCACGGCGGTGTTCCACGCCAGGGCCGGAGTCATCGGCGTCGCCGGATCGTTCAGGTGAAGGGGGAGCTTGCCCTGCACGAGCTGGAGAACGAACAGGAACAGGATGCTGATGGCCGAGAAGGCCAGCACGCTGCGTGCGTAAGCACCCCAGGTCTGCTCGGCTTTCGGATCGGCACCGATGAGTCGGTAGACGAGCCGCTCGCCGCGCAGGTCTCGGTCGGACGAATAGACCCGGTACATGTAGTCGCCGAGCGGCACGTGTACGGCCACCAGGGCGACGATCAGGGTGACGAGGAACAGGATCCCCGCCCCCTCGCTAGTCAGGGCACTCACTAGAACCTCTCGGGGAAGAGCAGTGCGGCGAAGAGAAACAGTGCGAGGAGAATCGCGAGCACCAGCCCGACGATGTTGTCGTAGCTCACAGCCCCTCGACCAACTTCTGTACCAAGCCGAGCAGGGCGAAGATCGCCACCGTCAGCACGATGTACACCACTACGGACATGTCACTCCGTTCACTGAAAACTGCGGGCGGCGCTCGGGTGTGGTCGAGGCAGCCTCCGCCGGGCTCGCTGAGGTGAGAGCCTGGGTTGAAGGTAGACCCCTCCGGGACACACTCGACGCGCATTGACGGTTTCTTTACGTCCGGAGGTAAGTCCTTTACGCCGTTTATTCAACGCCGTTATCCAGGTCACACTGGCGCCGTCAAGATGGCGTCAATTGACGCGGGTCGGGCGTAGGGATTGCGTATCGGGCGACCGGGTCGGGCACTGATTGCTCATAGGGTCGGCGGATCCGTCACGACGACTAAGGAGCCGGACCGATCGACGACTCAGCGCAGTGGGGAACCGCTGCATGGATGCAGGCGGCCGCCGTTCTTGCGATCGTGCTGACAACGCATGTGCCGCTTGGCAATTACTTGGCCAGGGTGTACTCCACCACCGGTGATTGGCGACTCGAGGGCGCGGTTTACCGGGTGGTGGGTGTCCAGCCCGGCGCCCAGCAGCGCTGGACCGGGTATCTCGGGTCGCTCCTCGCCTTCTCGGCGGTGAGTGTGTTGTTTCTGTATGCCGTGTTATTGCTGCAGAGATATTTGCCTGAGCCTTGGGGGCATAAAGGTATTTCGCCGGCCTTGGCGTTCAATACGGCAATTTCGTTTACGACCAATACCAGTTGGCAGAATTACCCGGGGGAGACAACCCTAGGGCATATCGGGTTGATGGCGGGATTGGGGGTGCAGGCGTTCGCGAGTTGCGCGGTCGGCATGTGCGTTGCGATCGCCCTGATTCGCGGGTTGACACGGGGCGGCGGCGAACTCGGCAATTTCTGGGTGGATTTGGTGCGCTCCGTGTTCCGGGTGCTGCTGCCGCTTTCCTGTGCTGTTTCGGTTGTGCTTCTGGCCTTGGGTGTCATCGCGAATTTCCTTGGTACACAGGAATTCACGACCCTTGCGGGCGGCCGTCAGTCCATCGTGGGTGGCCCGGTTGCCCCCTGGGAGTCGATCAAACTGATGTCTGGTGACGGCGGCGGTGCGTTCAATGTCAACAGTGCCCATCCATTCGAGAATCCGACTCCGGTGTCGAATGTCATCGAAGTCGCGGCCATGCTGGTGATACCGATGGCCTTCATCCGGACATTCGGTGTGATGGTCGGCGACAAACGGCAGGGCTGGGCGCTATTGGCAGTGGTGGCTGCGCTGTTCGCCATCGGCGCGGGCGCCATTGTGTGGTCCCAAACCGCCGACCACGGAACCGTCATAGCTGCTGTCGGCACGGCGTCCGAGGGATCGGAGACCAGATTCGGGGTGCTGGGCACGACGATATTCGCTCAGGCGGCCACCGCCAGTGGAGACGGTGCTGCGAACGGGTCCTACGACAGCTTCACCAGTCTCGGTGGTGGTGTGCTGTTGATGAACATGATGTTGGGTGAAGTGATACCCGGGGGCGCAGGTAGCGGTTTGTACGGGCTGGTGCTCATGGCTCTGTTAACGGTGTTCCTCGGTGGCTTGATGGTGGGAACCACGCCCGAGTACCTGCAGAAACGGCTCCATGCCCGACATATGAAGCTCATCAGCATCTACCTTCTCGCCTTGCCTGTGACGATTCTCGTCGGCTGTGCGGTGGCCATGGCGCTGCCTGGTCAGCGTGCGTCCATGCTGAACGCCGGACCGCACGGACTTTCCGAAGTCTTGTACGCCTTCACCAGTTCGGCGGCCAACAACGGCAGCGCCTTCGGTGGCTTCAGCGGGAACACTGCCTGGTACAACGTGGTGCTCGCAATAGTCATGGTGGCAGGTAGGTTCGTGCCGATCATCGCTGTGATGGCCCTTGCCGGAACGTTCGCAACGCAGCGGCCGGGAGTGGTCACCGCGGGCACGTTGCGCACCCATCAACCGACGTTCATCGTGTTGATGGCCGGTGTCACGCTGGTCATGGTGGGTCTGGAGTACCTGCCCGCGCTGGCCCTCGGACCGATCGCGGACGCTCTGCAGTAGGCGGAGTGTCAAGAAGGCGTCAAGGTTTCTTTGGTACCCGTCAAGAGTCCGCAAGGGACATAGTCGGGCGACGCGGCGGGCGCAACAGTGGATGGTGTGGCCCCCGGCAACAGGCCGGGGCCTCAACGAGCAAGAAGGTTACGGTGTCCATTTCCGGCGTCTTCCTTTCTGCGCTGTCGGGAGCGAGATCGCATACATCGTCGTCCGAGACCGGTTCGGCGGCCATGTCGCCAGACCGGCTGGTCCAGCGCAGGTGCGAGATCTACCGCGGCTACTTTCCGATGACCGAGGTTGCTGTGCCCGCGAGTGCGCTGCGAAATCACCTCGTGTCCAAGTGGGCTCGTGAACGCGGTATCGCGGTCGACGTATGGTCGGGCCGGGATCTCGCGGTGGCGATCGCGGCCGGCATCAGTCCGCGACGGCTGACCATCCATGCGCAAGGATTGCGGGACGCGGAGATCCGCGCCGCCGCCGGGCTGAGGCCCGGCTGCATCGTCGTGAGTTCCCTGGCGGAAATCGAGCTGTTGGCATCGGCAGTCGAAGGCCGAACACAAGGTGTCATGGTGCATGTGACCGACTCCAACGCAGCCGATCTCACCGTGGTCCGGGCTCAGCAGGATGGTCGGCGCACCTTGCGTTGCGACAGCGAGCAGATGGATGCCGCGATCGAGGCAGTGCTCGGTAGCGCCCGTCTTGACCTGGTGGGATTGCACTGCGAGGTCGGCGGGCACGTGGACGACTTCATCAGTTACCCGGCAGCCATCGGGCAGATGATCACGGAGATGACCCACATCCGTCGTATTCACGGTGAGGTGCTGACGCGGCTGGGATTGGGTGGGGGCCGTGCGGTGCCCAGCGGAGACTGGCGGGAGGAACTGCCGGAGCTCGCCGAAGAGATCGACGAATCCCTCGACGATGCCTGCGCCACAATGCGTTTCCCGCGTCCGCTGGTCGTGCTCTCGGCCGGCGGCGCGATCGTCGGACGGACGGCGGCATGACGGTGCATACGCTCGTCATCCCTCGCTTGTCGTCCGCGGACCGCTTCGCGCGCCGGTTGCTCGACGATGTGGTGCGGCCCGCCGGCCTCCTCGACGAGGCGGTGGTGCTGCGCCGATGTGCGATGTACCGCAAAGCATTTCCTACTTCGGCGCTCAGCTTTCCGGCAAGTGTGCTGCGGTCGGGGGTGGTGGCGGACTGGATCCGGCGCCACGGAGTGAGTGTCGATATCGCCTCAGCCGAGGAACTTGATCTTGCGGTGTCACGTGAGGTGACTGCGAAGCATCTCGTCATGCACTGCCGGGCGGATACGGATTCCGCCGCCGTGAGGCGAGCCGTCGTCGCCGGGGTGATCAAGTTCGTGGTCGGGGCCGAGGAACACCTGGCGGTGCTCGGTGGCTCGACAGGTGCGGTCCGGCAGGTGATGGTCGACAGTGGTCAATCCGGCTGGGAGGACCACGCGGCACAGGTTGTCGCACAGCGTGCGACAACCCTGATCGGTGTGCATGGTGAGCTGCAGCGGTCCGACGGTGCGGGTGGTGCGGACACCGTGATCGAGATGGTCGCCGCGATGGCGCGACTCAGCCGCAGGCACGGCGCCATCCTGAGCCGGCTGAGCCTCGGTGGGTTGAGCGGGGAGCCTTCCGGTGACATCCGGGTGCTGCGCGGCGTTGCGGAGGAGACCGCCGAGGTCATCCGTGATGGCTGTGCGTTGTGCCGGTATCCGGTTCCCGCGCTGACGGTTTCGCTCACACCGTTTGCATTGGCGGCCGCGGGCTAGCTGCCTCCGCCGCAGCCTCCGCCGCCGCAACCGCCTCCGCCGCAGCTGGAGCCACCGCCGCAACCGCCGTGACCATGGCCTCCACCGCCGTCACCGGCGCCGCATCCGCCGGCGAGATAGCCGCCACCGGCCGCGGCACCGCCGGCCGCGGTGCCGCCTCGGGCGGACCAGTACTTTGCGGATTGCTTCTTTGCGCTGCGGTGACTGAGCCAGATGAGTATTCCCCCGATGGGCACGACGAATGCCAGCGTGACGAGCAAGGCAAGCAGGCCGTTCATTCCGAGATGGTAGACGGCCTGGCAGGCGGGCGACTATCCCCTGTTCGGAGGAGCCGGGGAGTGATTTTTCAGGGACCGGCGCAGACGCTAACGTCATTGTCTGCACGGGCCCCCATAGCCCAATTGGCAGAGGCAGCGGACTTAAAATCCGCACAGTGTCGGTTCGAGTCCGACTGGGGGCACTGTTAAGACACCGGTGACCGGTGGGTGCCCAGTCCAGCGGGCTAGGCACAAGCAGGCCGCGGATGTTCTCGGATCAGCCGGGGATTCGGCTGAGGTCTCCCGGGTACCGCGTGAAGGTGGTGCTGCGTTGTGCGTCAGCGATCAGTACGAGCGGCGCCGATCTCCATGATCTGGAAATCGCTTGTCTTTCAATCTCATCAAGTCTTCTGGGTGGGAGGATCCTCGCTGGGCATCCGCTCCCGCAAGCTGTCGTAGATCGGTGGTGAACCGACGAGGTACGCGGCCAGCACTGCCGCGGCGGTGGCGGCCATCATCGGCACTGCCACCGACGTCGCCGCCGTCATCTCGATGACGATCACGATGCCGGTCAAGGGCGCCCGCACCGCCGCGCCGAACAATGCCGCCATGCCGACGATGGCCATCGGAATGGTGAGGTCTGCGGCACTTCCCGGCCACACCGCGTTGAAGACGTCGGTGAACAGCACACCCCACAGCGACCCCAGCGCAAGTAGCGGTGCGAACAGGCCGCCGGGCACCGCCGCGGAATACGACAGCGGTCCGGCAACGAAGCGCACCACGAGGTATCCGATGACGACGGGCAGGACGATGTGATGTCCTCCGACGATCAGCTGCGTCAGGGTATCGCCGCCACCGACGGCGAGCGGATAGACGAACATCGCCAGCCCGACGATCGCACCGATAATGGCCGCCTTCGCGACCTTCGGAACCCTGGCAAACGCAGAAACATGGTCGAGGAACCACAGCACCAGCCAGTTGTACGCAGCGCCGAGGCACCCCGTCAGCAGACCGAAGACCACAAAGAGTGGAAGCCAGGCCAGGTCCGGTGCGTGTGTGGGTTCGACGAGAAAGTCCGGCCGATTCCCGAGGATGAACCGCGAACAGGCGACCGCAGTCACGGCCGCAAAGACGGTCGCCAGCACCGTCTTGACCCGAAACTGCCTTGTCACCTCCTCGAGGGTGAACAGGGTGCCGCCGATCGGGGCATTGAAGGCGACCGCCAGGCCAGCGCCGCCCAGTGCCGTCTGCATCATTCTCACTTCGGAGTCCGGCAGTTTCGCGCGCCGGGCTGCTTCGGCGCCGATCGCCGCGCCCATGTGGACGGTCGGTCCCTCGCGGCCCAACACCAGTCCCGACCCGATGCCCAACACCCCGCCGACGAACTTCGCCGGCAGCAGGCGCAGTAGCGGTGGCTTCGCGTCGCCGTGGAAGACGGCCTCGACATGCTGAATGCCGCTGCCCGCCGCGAGTGGCATCCATTTCACGATCAATGCGGCGAGCGTGGCACCCATCGCCGCCGCCGCCATCGGCACCAGCCAACTCGGTCCGGGAAGTTGATGTGCCCAGCCGACCAGGTCGATGCGTAAGCGGTCGGCTGTTTGCAAGCACCAGCGGAACGCGCCGCCGACGAAACCGATTCCCACTCCGGCGACGACTGCCGTGCAGCAGATGAGTACCGAACCCCGCATCGAATCGTCCGGCGGATCAGGAGCGGGCGATGACGGCGTCATCCCATTGGTGTAGTCGTCAGTATGGATTGGCCGTTCCAGCCGCATCGATGCACGAGCAACCCGTCTCCTTCACCGCCGGATGTCGAGCCCAGTCTCGCAAATTGTGGCCGGCGCTGCCGGGTCGGGAACCGGATCCCGGCGTCAAAGGTGCCGGTGCCCGCCGCCCTCCTGGATGATCTCGCACTTCGCGAAAACGCCGCGGAAAAATACTTGAATTCGCAAATAAAAGTGGAGGCGAAATTGGTTGTTTCCCGACGCATTCGGTCCAATAGGACTATTCATATATGGGCAGCAGGTGGGTAAGGCTGCTGTTCAGCCCATGTCCCGGCGGGGGAAGGCGGGCGAACGCCGGGGGCTACAAAGCCGTGCAGGTCAAAATATCGATATCAGTAAATTAAGTGGAAAGCGTGTGCATTATCGGCGGGGGAAAACGACTGGCCCGGCTGTCGGATTGGCTCGACCAACCCGATCAGTTCGAGGCTGTCACCGCATTCCTGTGCCATCGGGGGTTGATCCGCTCGACGCGCGTGCTGCTGGCGGTGGTCGCGGCATCGTCGGTGCTGGCACCCTTGGCGTTGATCGTGCCCGGCGCAAGGCAGGTCACCCTCGGCTCAGCTGTGGTGATCGGCGTGCTCGGAGCGAGCCTGTCATGCGTGATGACCTGGTTCTGGCTCACCCGATGGCCCACCCGGCGCCAATCGCTGATCGCGGCTTCGGTGGCCACCGCATGCATCGTGGGCTGGAGCCTGGCGCAGCCGAGTGCCGCGCTGGCCGCGCTGACCTGCGCCGCGGTGCCCATCACCAGTGGATACATCGCGTTCTTCCACAGCACGCGTGCCCTTGCGCTCAACATCGCGGCCGGGCAGGTCGCGTCTGCCGTCGCGGCATACCGACTCGCCACAGACGTCGACGTCAACACCGCCATCGCCGCGCTCTGGCTGCTGTGGCTGATCAACATGGTGGCGCCGTTCACCGTCCGTGGCCTGTCGGAGGCCATGAGCAAATACGCGACCCGGGCCGATGAGGATCCGCTGACGGGCCTGCTGAACCGGCGGGGATTCGTGGACGTGGTGGAACGCCTGCTGATCGGCGGTTTGGCCGGCGGGCAGAACTATCTCGTCATGCTCATGGTCGACCTCGACGACTTCAAGCGGATCAACGACACATACGGCCATGCCGCTGGGGATCGTGTGCTACTGCGCGTCGCCGACATCCTGCGCAAGCACGCACCGGATGACGCGGCCATCTGCCGCGCCGGGGGAGAGGAGTTCCTCGTGGCGACGACCTCCCGAACCGGCGACGCGTCATTCACCACCGCGCTGTGCCGGGCCATTGCGGCGCTCGCGGGAAATGTCACTGCCAGCATCGGCGTCACGGTCGTCCACGGAGACGACGTGCATACCGCGCCGCGACCGGCCGACCTAGTGCTCGAACTCATCAGCGCGGCCGATTCGGCGATGTATGCGGCCAAACGCAGCGGCGGAAACCGCGTCGTCATCGGGGCGCGCTGACGGCGATTCGCCTCCTGTTCGCTGACAAGAAGTGTGACCGACGGCTAGCGTTAGTCCCCGCGCTTTCGATGAGGGGGAGGCGCGATGATGAGGGGGAGGCGCAGTATGAAGCGTTCGTCATCGAGACGACGAGGAGTCCTGCACCGGACAGCGTTACTGGTGACCGCGCTGCTGGTCGCGTCGTTGAGCCCGATGCTGACGGCAGGTACCGCCTCGGCGGACGGCGAGAAATACGTCGTTGCCACGGACACGACGTTCGCGCCGTTCGAATTCCAGGACAAGCAGGGCAATTTCGTCGGTATCGACATGGATCTGATCCGTGCGATCGCCGAGAATCAGCACTTCACGGTGGACATCAAGCCGCTCGGTTTCGACGCGGCGCTGCAGGCCGTGCAAGCCAATCAGGTCGACGGCGTCATCGCGGGCATGTCCATCACCGACAAGCGCAAGCAGGTGTTCGACTTCTCCGAACCCTACTTCGAGTCCGGCATCCAGATGGCGGTGCTCAAGACCAACGAGGACATCAAGTCCTACGAGGATCTGCGTGGCAAGCGGGTGGCGGTCAAGAACGGTACCCAGGGCGCCACCTTCGCCAACTCCATCAAGGACAAGTACGGCTTCCAGGTGGTCTCGTTCGCCGACTCGTCGTCGATGTTCGACGAGGTGAAGACCGGGAACTCGGTGGCGGTCTTCGAGGACTACCCGGTGCTGCTGTACGGCATCGCGCAAGGCAACGGCTTCAAGACGGTCACCCCGAAGGAGGATCCGACCGGCTACGGGTTCGCGGTGAACAAGGGCCGCAACGCCGAACTGCTGCAGAAGTTCAACGCCGGCTTGAACAATCTCAAGAAGTCCGGCGAGTACGACAAGATCGTCAGCACCTATCTCGGTGAGGGTGCGTCCAATGACGACAACTCGTTCCTCGGTCTGATCAAGAGCACCTACCCGGTCCTGCTGGAGGGCCTGAAGATGACCGTCATCCTGACGGTCGTGTCGATCGCCATCGCCCTGGTGCTCGGTATCATCTTCGGCCTGTTCCGCGTGTCGCGGGCGATCTGGTTACGCGCCATCGGCACGACATTCGTCGACATCTTCCGCGGCACACCACTTCTGGTACAGGCGTTCTTCATCTACTTCGGTATTCCGTCGGCGCTCGGCTTCCAGATGAGCGCTCTGACCGCGGGCATCATCACGCTGTCGCTGAACGCCGGCGCCTACATGACCGAGATCGTGCGCGGCGGCATCCAGTCGGTGGACAAGGGGCAGATGGAGGCGGCCCGCAGCCTGGGCATCGGTTATCTGCCCACGATGCGGAAAGTCATTCTGCCGCAGGCGATCAGGACGATGATTCCGTCGTACATCAACCAGTTCGTCATCACCTTGAAGGACACCTCGATCCTGTCGGTGATCGGTATCGCCGAGCTGACCCAGACCGGCCGGATCATCATTGCCGGCAACTACCAGTCGTTCAAGATGTGGCTGATCATCGGCATCATCTACTTCGTCGTGATCATGGCGCTCACGAAACTCTCGGACCGACTTGAACACCGGCTAGTCAAATAGGGGCATCGAAAATGACCGATCTCATTCCCGAAGCTGCAACCGCGGAGCCGGGCACCGTCAAGATCCGCATCGAGGGCTTGAAGAAGTCGTTCGGAGATCTGGTGGTGCTCAACGGTATCGACACCACCATCAAACAAGGCGAGGTCGTCTGCGTCATCGGTCCGTCGGGCTCCGGCAAGTCCACCTTCCTGCGGTGCCTGAACAAGCTGGAGGACATCACCGGCGGCAAGGTGACCATCGACGAGTTCGACCTCACCGACAAGAAGGTCGACCTGGACAAGGTCCGCCAGCACATCGGCATGGTGTTCCAGCACTTCAACCTGTTCCCGCACATGACGGTGATCGACAATGTCACGCTGGCGCCGCTGCTGACCAAGAAGATGACCAAGGCGGCCGCCGAGAAGAAGGCGCTCGACCTCCTCGCCCAGGTGGGGCTGGCGGAGAAGGCCCAGGTGAAGCCCTCCACGCTGTCGGGTGGGCAGAAGCAGCGCGTCGCGATCGCGCGGGCACTGGCGATGAATCCGTCCATCATGCTGTTCGACGAGGCCACCAGTGCGCTGGACCCGGAGATGGTCGGCGATGTGCTCGAGGTGCTGCGCGCCCTCGCCCAGGGCGGCATGACCATGGTGGTGGTCACCCACGAGATGGGTTTCGCCAGGGAGGTGGCCTCCCGGGTGATCTTCATGGACGGCGGCAACATCGTCGAGGACGCACCGCCGGCCGAGTTGTTCGACAACCCGAAACATCCGCGACTGCAGGAGTTCCTCTCCAAGGTGTTGTGAACCTGGCGCGGAAACAGCCGCACTACCAGGGCGTTTCCTTACTCCGGAGTAAGGTTTTGCCAAAGGCGCATGGCCGGTAAGTAGTCGGAGCACGCGCGTGGGTGCGCGCAGAGATCGCCAAAAGGCGACCCATCACGTATATCTACATGGTAGAAACGCTCTCAAGTGCTTCTAGCTGCGATGATATGCGGCTGTTTACTCAATCTCGGGGGAAGAGGTTGCCGTGACGGGTCGTCCGATGGTGTCGGTTGCATCGTCCGTCTCCAGATCAGTTCTGGTGTTCGCTGCAGTTGCCGCTTTGGCATTCCTGTCCAGTGTCGGGGTGGGCGTGCGGCTGCTCGCCGGCACGCTGGTGGCGATCGGCGGCAACAGCAACCCGAGCAGCGCCAGCATGATCCAGGAGTTGGGCGGTGATCCGCGGTCGCTCGGAAGCTACCCCGGCTCCGTCGGGGTGGCCGGACACGGCTACCTCGATCCGACCAACCCGGCGTCGCCCTATTACGGCTACGACTTCCAGAAGGTCGGCTGGCCGTCACAGATTCCGTACACCTCCGGGTGGGACGGCAAGACCACCTTCGAACAGTCGCAGCAGCAGGGGCTGGCGAACGTGCAGGACGCGCTGGACTCGGCCCTGCTCACCGACGGGCCCGTCACCGTCGCGGGCTATTCGTCGGGTGCGAACGTCGTCGTCCGGGAGATGCGGTATCTGCAATCGATCGGGTCGCCGGATGCCGACCGGTTGTCCTTTCTTCTCTTCGCCAGCATGAACCGTCCCAATGGTGGTATCGCGCAACGCTTTCCGGGATTGTTCCTGCCGCTATTCAACGTCAAGTTCGACGGCAGCACACCGACCGACACCCCCTACAAGACCACCGATGTGAGCTGGGAGTACGACCCGATCTCGGACTTTCCGAACTATCCGCTCAACCTCCTGGCCGACCTGAACGCGCTGCTGGGTTTCGGCCTTCTGCACTCCAACTACTTCCCGGCGGATATGACCGGTCCCCGCGCCCGTCCCGATTACACCGACCCCGACAGCAACATCACCTATGTGACGCTGGCGGCCCCGGAGCTTCCGCTGCTGGTGCCGTTCAAGATGCTGGGGGTGCCCAAGCAACTCCTGGATCTGGTGCGGCCGGCGCTGAAACTACTGGTCGACCTGGGGTATGACCGCTCGATCAACCCCGGTGTCCCCACCCCGGCGTCGCTGTCCCCGACGCCGCAACGGCTGATCGCGCTGCCGTTCCAATTGCTCAACGCCGTGGGTGTGGGCATCCGACATGCGCTCAACCCGTCCTGGGACAAGGTGCCCACCGTCTCGGATGAGACGGCCGATCAAACTGCCCTCGCCGCCGCGACACCCACTGCGCTGCCGCAGGCGAAGACCAACACCCGCGCGGCGCAGAGCGCGGCGGAGGTCACCGCGAAAACCGCGACGGGCGAAGCCGATACCACCACCGCCGCCGATGACGTCAAGAGCGACCCGGTCGAGGTCAAGGGCGCAAAAGCGGACGACACCACGACCGCCGCAACCGGGGGTGAGACCGGTGTTGCCGACACCGCGACGTCGGCCGAGGCCGACACGTCGAGTGCGTCGGCGAGCGATGATGCCGCCCCGCCCGCTCGCCGGCATCCCGCCGGCACCCACCGCCCGCACCGAAGCAAGACGCCCGCAGCGGATTCGACCACGTCGTCGCAGACGCCCGACGCAGGCTCGTCCGACGCCGGCTCGTCCGATAGTGCCCCGTCGAAAGCCGGTGGCAAACACGGCTCGCGAGACAAGGACGGTGCGGCCGGTGATCGCACACCGCGGAGCACCGGTGGCGCCGGCGAAAGGTCCGACTCGGACAAGAAGGCCGCCTAGCCGGTAAAACCAATGCATCGGCCCCTGATGTGCGACGATGGTGACGTTCTTGTCAAATAGATGTTGCGTAGCACCGGCCGCATGGGATGGATGTCATGGCTTCACGGGTTTTAGTTCGTCGTCTGGGGTTGACCGCGGGATGCGCGGCCCTCATCGCAATGGGCGGCCTCACGGCCGCGTGCGGTTCGGGTGGCAAGGAGGCGCCGTCGAGCACCACCACGACGACCACGACGACGACCACCACGACGACCGCGCCCGCGACGCCGACCGAGACGGTGTCTCCGACGCAGAAGTCGATCGACCCGACCGGCGGGAACCTCTTCACACCCAGCGTGCTGGCTCCGCCGGCGCCGACGGAACCCCCGGGCGTCCACCGTCCCGGATCGTCGTCGTAGGCGTAGAGAGGATCAGCATCGTGAATTCACGCATTCTGAGCCGCCGTCTGGGCGCCGTCGCCGGCGCCGCGGCCGTCATTGCACTGGGTGGCCTGACCGCGGCGTGCGGTAACAGCACCAAGGAAAGCCCCAGCAGCACAACGACGACCACGACTACGACGACGACCACGACGACCACGCCCGCGGCACCGACCGAGACGGTCTCCCCGACGCAGAAGTCGATCGACCCGACCGGTGGGAACCTCTTCACCCCGTCGGTGTTGGCCCCGCCCGCGCCGTCGGTCCCGGGCGGTCGGCATTCTGGGATCGGCGGCACCCCCTGATCCTCGCCATAGCGTAGGCATGATCGGTCGTCACCGGTTGTGGGTGCTGCTGGCGGCGGCGTTGCTGCTGGCAGCCGACGTTGCGCCGCTGTCCCGCTCTGTGGACGCCACCATCGCCGGTCCCTACGCCCGACTGCTGGCCGCGTCCGCCGATCTGGGTGCGTCCCGCTCGAGTGACACGCAATTGACGGTCACGCTCGCCGACGCCCGTCGGCCCGAGGAGTTGATCGGCTGGGCCGCCGAGCGTGATCTGTCGGTGCGGTGGCGGCCCGGTGATGCCTGGGCCGTCGTCGAGGGCCCGGCCGACAGCGTGGCGCGTGCCTTCGCGGTTCCGGTGCGCGATTACCGGGGCCGCCGCGGCCAGGAGTTCTACGCGTCCCCGCAGCAACCCGTGGTGCCCGTCGAACTGACGAGCACGGTCAGCGATATCGGCCGCATCCTCGGCTATACCCCGCACCACATGGCGCGTCCCGGTCTGCTGCCGCTGGACGTGCCGCGCCAAGGGCTGAGCCCGGATGCGCTGCTGACGGCGTACAACGCACAACCGCTCGCCGCTGCCGGCTTCACCGGCAAGGGGGCGACCATCGTGTTCTTCGAGTTCGACGGCTACGACCAGAGCGATCTGGACACCTTCTCCGATACGTCGGGATTGCCCCGTTTCACCCCGGTCCTCGTCGGCGGCCAACCGGGCCCGTCCACCGGCGAGACGGTGATGGATCTTCAAGTGGCGCACGCCATTGCGCCCGATGCCCAACTGGTCGTCGTGAACGCGCTCCCCACCGTCGAGGGCGACGGCGGCTATCAGAAGGTCGCGCAGCTGTTCGAGACCACGGATCGCCAATTTCCCGGAGCGGTGTGGAGCCTGTCGATCGGTTGGGGTTGCGACCGGTTGCACGGCACCGCCGACCTCACCCCGGTCCGTGCGGCGCTGGCGGCGGCGCAGAAGCGCGGCACCACGGTATTCGACGCGAGTGGGGACAACGGCGGCCTGGAATGCAAAGGCGGACCCGACTGGTCTGCACCCCCGGGGCCCGACGATATCGGCCTCGACGCGGTGGCGTCGATGCCCGAGGTCACGTCGGTCGGGGGCACCACGCTGACAACCGACGAGCAAGGCCAGTGGCTCTCCGAACAGGCCTGGGTGGATGTGGCGATGTCACTGGGCAGCAGCGGCGGTGTCTCGAAGCTGTACTCCCGTCCCGCATTTCAGCGCAGTGTCGGGACCGGGCGGGACACCACCCAGCGGTTGGTGCCGGATGTGGCGGCGGTGGCCGACCCGTTCACCGGCGTGCGCATCGTGTTCGACGGGCAGTCGAGAATCGGTGCGGGAACGTCGCAGGCCGCACCCATCTGGGCGGCGCTGACGGTGTTGATGAACCAGTATCTGCGCGCCCACGGCGGGCGGGCATTGGGTGGTGACCTCAATCCGCTGCTGTACCAGGTCGCCTCGGGTTCCCGGCTGCCCGGTTTCCGCGATGTCCGGCTGGGGGCGAACGCAGTCGACGTCTCGAGTCCGGGCTACGACCTGGTGACCGGACTCGGCAGCCCGAACGTCGACAGTCTGGTCCGCGATCTTCTTGCCCTCCAGACCGGCGCCGCGCGGCGATGACCTCATTCGCAGCCGGCCCAGATCAACGGGTGCTGTGGCCCTCGGTGACAACCACCCTCTTCCCGTATCTGCCACGTGAGCGGCGCACCCCATTCCGCCTCGCGCTGGCGGGCGTGGTCGTCGCGCTGGCGGTATGCGCGGTCCTGCGCTGGCAGGCGCCGATGATCGGAACGGCCGCAGCCGGATTCCCCTTGGTGTTCGTGATGTATCTGCGCACCTGTGGCAGGTCGGGGCGCGCCCTGGTGACGACGGCCTTGCTCGCGGCGCTGCTGGGCCTGGGATGGGCGCTGGTCGCGGGTGAGATAGTGGCGCAGGCCTACGACGTCGCCCTGGGATCCGGGGTCACGTTCGGGCACACCATGCTGGAGGGTCTGTCGATTCCGGTCGGCGGGGTGGTTCTTATGTTGTTGCCCGCCATCGCTGCGCGGCTGGCGCCTGGATTGATACGGGATCCCTTGGACGGCTATGTGTTCGGGGCGCTGGGGGCAACGGCGTTCACTGCGGCGGCGACACTGACCCGGCTCAGCCCGCAGCTGGCGACCGGGGTGTCCACCCCTGAACGCTCCGTACTCGCGCTTCTCGTCGAGGCCGGCATCCAGGGCATCGCGGTGCCGCTGATGGCCGCCGCAGTCGGTGGCATGGTGGGGGTGGCACTCGGTGCCCGCCGCCGGCGCGTGGCGGCGGTGATCGTCAGCGTGAGCGTGGCGCTGATTCTCTACGGTGTGCTGGGTGTGGCCGAAGTCGCCCCACTGCCGCAGAGCGTGCACGTGGGCGTGCATCTGATGCTCACGGTAGTGGCATTGCTGGCCGCCCGCGTCGCGATCCAGGCCGGGGCAGGTGACCTCGGCGAGCGGCCGGCGGGCGATACCCGGGTGCTGCTACCGGTCGGGGTAGGCGTCGTCATCTCGGCGGTGGTGGTCGCGGCGGTGTCTGCGGTGATCACGCCCGCGGTTCCGAACTACAAGTGCCCGCCGGACTGCGGGCGACCGCCGATGGGCACACCCGTGGCCACCAACCCCCGATTCACCGCCGCCGACGGGTCGTTCTCGGTCTCCTACCCCGGGCCGGGTACCGCCTACCGGGCCACCCTCGATCCGGACGGGGTGACGCTGGACTTCATCGCCGGCGACACCGGCACCGTGGAGCTCTTCGGTGAGCCGGCGGCGGGGCGTACGCCGCGTGCGATCGCCGAGGACCTGATCGCTCGCAGCTATCCCGATGCCACCGTGGACTACGAGATCCCCAATGCGGCAGTCGGTTACCAGCCGGGATACGGAGTCTTCGCCGACGAGTACCCGCAAGACTCC
This sequence comes from Mycolicibacterium sp. Y3, assembly GCF_051188035.1. Taxonomy (NCBI): domain Bacteria; kingdom Bacillati; phylum Actinomycetota; class Actinomycetes; order Mycobacteriales; family Mycobacteriaceae; genus Mycobacterium; species Mycolicibacterium sp. Y3. The sequence goes on from NZ_JAVQLT010000001.1 coordinate 1,739,240, forward strand.
TCCGGCAGCTACACCAGGCTGCGCATCATGGTGATGGTTGCGGTGAAAAACGAGGTGGCCCTGGTGGCTTCGGCGGTCGGGCCGTATCACGAGTTCAGTCCGTCATTCGGGATCGGGCACCCGTCCGGGGCGAATCTGCAACTCGCCATGGATATCGGCAAGTACGTGAACAGTTTCACCTGGCACGGTGACCCGCCACGCTGAGATGAGTCCTCAGGAGGGCCGGGGCATGGCGAAGAGAGCCTCCGGGCCGATCTCGAAGTAGTTGGCCGGCCCGCCGCTGCGTAGGATCGGACGAGGTCCGGCGGTGTCGTATATCCCGTCGACGAGATGGTCCCGTTCGATGTGCACGGCGACGACCTCGCCGAGGACCAGCCAGGTGTCCAGTGCTGCACCGGTGGCGGTGGTGAGCTGAATGAGTTGCGCCAGTTCACATTCGAAGTTCACCGGGCTTTCCAGCACCATCGCGGAGCTGACGATGGTCGCCGGAACGGGAGTCAGCCCGCTGGTCTCGAACTCGTCTTGATGGGCGGGCAGGGTGGCGGCGGTCTGGTTCATTCGTTCAGCCAGATCGCGGGTGGCGAGATTCCAGACGAAGTTGCCGGTGGCCTCGATATTGGCGACGGTGTCCTTCCACCCGATCGAGGAGAATCCGATGATCGGTGGATGGTAGTTGAATCCGTTGAAAAAGCTGTACGGGGCCAGGTTTCGTACGCCCTCTTGGCTGTGGCTGGAAATCCAGCCGATCGGACGCGGGCCGACGATGGCGTTGAAAGGATCATGGGGTAACCCGGTCCCCTCCGCGGTGCGGTAGAAGTGGGCGTTGGTGCCGGCCATGTCAGGATGATTGCATGACGGTGGTTTTGGTGCATGGCAACCCGGAGACCGACGCGCTCTGGGACCCGCTCGTCGAGGCGCTCGGCCGCGATGACGTGATCCGGTTGTCGCCGCCCGGATTCGGTGCGCCGGTACCGCACGGCTGGGTGGGCACCTATCTGGACTACCGCGATTGGCTGGTCGGCGAACTGGCCCGGATCGACGGTCCTATCGACCTGGTCGGCCACGACTGGGGCGGCAACCACGTGGTGAACGCGATGATGCTCCGACCGGAGTTGGTGCGCAGCTGGGCCACCGACATCATCGGGGTCTTCGACCCGGAGTACGTCTGGCATGAGGCCGCCCAGATCTGGCAGACCCCCGGCGCCGGTGAACAATTCGTCGACGCCCTGATCGGCGGGAGCGTGCAGGACAGGGCCGGGCGGCTGACAGCGCTCGGAATCACCGACGACGTCGCCGCCAGGATCGCCGTGGGTCTCGGACCGGAGATGGGGGCGGCCATCCTCGGGCTGTACCGCTCGGTGTCGGGCGACGTCTTGGCCGAGGAAGGCCGGCGACTCGGAAACGCGGCGGTCCGTCCAGGGCTGTGCCTGCTGGCCACCGAGGACCACTACACCGGATCGGAGGAGATCCGGCGCCGCGCCGCCGAGCGCGCGGGCGCGCGCACCGAGGTGCTCGAAGGGCTGGGGCACTGGTGGATGGTGCAGGACCCGGTGCGTGGCGCGGCGGCGCTCACCGAATTCTGGGCTTCCCTGGCCACCGTGTGAGTTCGGTTGACACACGCCGACATGGGGCCGTTCCCGGGCCGGTGGGCCTAACTGAAATGTGTCTTCGGCCGGGGCAGCCGCGCACCGTCGACGATGATGTCGACCTTCTCGTTGTAGAAGGCCACCAGCCCGGCAATCGGCGCCACCGCGGCCAGTGGATAGTCGTAGGCCCAGGCCAGATCGGCGTGGGTGGCGCCGCCCGCGTGTACGGACCAGTAGCCGGTCGTGGTGCCCTTGTACGGGCACAACGTCTGGGTCTGGCTGGCTGCCAGGTGCTCGAAACGCACGTCGGTCCGGTCGATGTAATACCTCGTGGGTAAACCCGTTTCGAACAGCAGAACCGGGCAGTGCGTGTCGGCGAGCACCGTCCCACCCAGCTCGACCACCACGTGGCGGTGGGAGCGGAGCGCATCGACCCGGGTGTACGGATTTCGCGGATGCCCCAGGATCCGTTCGTCCTCCTCGAACCACTCCAGACTGGACCATTCGAAGCGCACCAGACCGGGGACGAGCCCGTCGCCCTCGGGGTCCCCGTCGCGCCTGGGGTCATAGACACGTGCCGCCGACGGCACGGTGACCTCGCCGGCACTGATCGCATACGACCGGGACGCCCCGAACTGGCTGCGTTGCGGGTGGAGTTCGTCGACCAAGTGTTCCCGCCGCACATCGTCGAGGGGAATGTAGTACTGCGGGTAGTACGGCAGCTCCCACACGTAGCGGGCTGCGGTGGTGTCGAAGATCAACTCTCCGGCGCAGTAGCCGCGCACCCGCCGCGGTGCCGGCTCCACCCGTCCCCGCTGCGCGGCGTGGTGCGGAAAATCGGGTGAGTCGTCGGCCATGGGGCCATTCTCGCAATCGGGCCGGAGCTCGTCAGGTCAGGACGGACTTGACCATCTGCGGGCACCTCGTCTTCACCGTCAGGCCGACGAGCTTCGTGGCCACGAGTTGGGGGATGCCCTGCATCGTGGCACCCGTCACCAACCAGGTCATCGTCTTGGCGCCGTCCTTCAACGACGGGCAGATGGTCCGGGACACCTGTTTGACCACCGCGGGATTGCCGATCGAGAATCCCGCGGCGCTCAGTGCGGCCAGGATCGCGTCATCGGCGCCGTCGGCATGTGCCGGCGCGACCGCGACCGGTGCGGCGGCGATCGTGATGCCGACCGCGGCGGCCACGACGCGACCAGACAAGGACCGGGCTTTCGGGTTCGACATGCGTTCACTATCGCGGGAGTTTGCTGAGATGTCCAGTTCGGGCGCGCAAACAGGCTCGTTGGTCGGTACACGGCACCGAATCGTCGGCAAGGGAGTTTGCGGGCGGGCTCACCGGTATTCGACGGTGAATTGCCAGCGTGTCGTGGCTGCCAGGGGCCGAAAACCTCGGGCCGGGTCCTACCGTTCAGTCATGGGTTTCTTTGAAGTCGTCGAGACGGTCGGCAAGGTGATCGACGGCATCGGTGTCGCGGTGATCGCGGTCGGGGCCGTGCTGGCGCTGGGCGCCACCGTCGGCCGCATGCGGGACAAGGCAAGCGATCCTTATCGGTTCTTCCGGGAACAGCTTGGGCGTTCGATTCTGCTCGGCCTGGAGTTCCTCGTCGCCGCAGACATCATCCGGACGGTCGCCATCACGCCCACGTGGCAGAGCGTGGTGGTGCTCGCGGGCATCGTGGTCATCCGGACCTTCTTGAGCTTCTCGCTGGAAGTCGAGATCACCGGGCGATGGCCCTGGCAGAAGGGGGCATCGGCCGAGAAGGCGGAACCCCAGGCGGGCGACTGACCCCAACCACACGGCCCCGGCGCGTCGGTCGATCGTCCGACACGCCGAATTGAATTGCGCGTGTCGAAAAGGGCCGATACGACACAATGTCGTTTGGGTAGACAGGGGACCGGAGAGATTGGGTATGCGTGCGCCGGAGGATGAATTACCCCGCCCGTAAATATTCTCGGGTCGCTGCTTCGGTCATTGTTTCCCTGGTGACGCTGGCGGTGCTCTTCGTGGTACCGACATCGCAGCGGCATCGACCCATGGAATTCGGACAGGTGACGCCATTGGCGGCCTCGTCGTCAACCTTGGGGTTCGCCGACTCGCAGTTCTTTTTCTATAACGATGACCAAGTTGCGCAGACCGTGCAACGGTGGGTCGCGAACAACATTCACGCCGTGCGAATCGGTATTCCGTGGGCGAATGTCGAGACGAAGAAGGGCGTCTACGACTGGTCGCGTGCCGACCGTGTCGTCGCCGCAGCGGCCGCGGCGAACATATCGATCATCTGCGCCATCACCTCCAGCCCGCTCTGGGCGGCGGCTCCCGGTTCGATACCGCCCAACGGGCGGCCCGCATCGCCGGATGTGTACGGGAATTTCACCGCTGCCGTGGCGGCGCGCTACAAAGGCAAGATCGCGGCGTACGAAATATGGAACGAGCCCAATGGAATTTTCGGGTATCGGCCCGTACCGGATCCGAGCGGTTACACCGATCTTCTGAAAGCGGCCTACCCGAAGATAAAGGCCGTCGATCCTTCGGTGACGGTACTCGGTGGCGTGCTCGGCTCCGGTAAATCGTGGAGCACGTGGACCATCAACCCGGTGACATTTTTGACGAAAATGTATGCGGCCGGCGCCGGCCCGTATTTCGACGCGTTGTCCTACCATCCCTATAGCTACACCATGAAATTCTCCGAGGGGATGTACCAGAGCGATTCCCCGGTCGAACAGTTGGTGCGGCTTCGTCTGCTCATGTTGGCCAACAATGAAAGGGCGAAGAGCATCTGGGTGACCGAATTCGGCGCACCCACCAACCGCGTCTCGGAGGACGCGCAAGCGGCTCTGATGTCCAACATGATCAGCAGTTGGCGCGAACTGCCGTTCGGCGGGCCGTTGATGCTCTACACGACGCGCGATCTCAACAGTTCGAGCGCGATGGAAGAGGACCGCTTCGGGGTCTACCAGACCAACTGGACCGCCAAGAAATCGCAACAAGTCGTCCAATCCCCACCCGGTACGAGTGCTGTCTATCAGCGGTTCGCCACCGTCACCGACCCCGCGCTGGGTGACGTGCTCAGTCCGGTGTTCGCCGCGACGTCGACGGTGTGGGCGCAGTTGCGCACGGCGGCCATGTTGTGGGAACTGACGCCCGGCCAGTTCGTCTGGTCTCCGTCGCCCGTCGGGGATGTGGCCCGAGCGAGGCGAGTCGTCCCGCTGACGGCATTCGCGAACGGTTATCAGGACTTCACCGGCAGCACTCCGGTGCGCGTGTGGTACTCGCCCGAAACCGGGGCGCACTGGGGTAGTAAGGAATTCGCCAAGGCATGGGTGCCGCAACTGGGCCTCGCGACCTCGGATGAGGCATGGGTGTTCGGCGGCAAGAAGATCATGTTCCAGAACGGTTCGATGACCTGGGCGCCCTTGGGCGGAACCAAGGTCTGGCTCAATCAGCAACGATGAGTGAGGCGCTGCCGGCGTAGATCGGTCCGCGGGCTCGGTCCGGCGGGTGCGCTGTGTCCCGGAGCCGCTCGGTCATGGGTGTGACGCCACCAACCCGGCAACCCCGATATCTATATGACTTTGCCGGCGACCCTCGCCAGCAAACTCGCGCGCGGAAGGTTTGGCGTACTCATTCCGGTGCCTGCAATTGCGGTGCCAGTTTCGAACCGGCGGGGACAAAAATGCAGGATCTCCTCATTTGGCCCGCCAATACTGGGTTTGCTCGGCAACCCTGGAGCGCTATGACGAACATCTCAAAGGTGGCATCTGCGTGCAGGTTTAGCGAAGTTGGCGCCTGCCGGCGGCGCGCCGGACCGATAAATTTCGGGTTTGCTTACGAGGTCATTGGGTACTCCACGACCACGGCGCAGGGCAAAACAATTTACGGAAGGGTCAATACAATAGTTTGCTGTAAGACGGTTGTGACTATGGCTCCGTCAGCAACCCCTGTGCTAATTTTTGTAGGCCAACAAAGGCGTTTGCTAGAGGGAGGACGATCATGGATCGACGTCAGGGGATGCTGCAGCGAGTTGCCACGGCCGCGGTCGTGAGCACCGGTGGGCTTGCGGTCGCGATGGGCGTTGCCACTGCTTCGGCGGGCGTGGCCGCGGCCGACTCGCAGCAGAACGTCATCACGCAGCTCGGGAACAATCTCGGGAAGCTGGGTAGCGAGCTGGGCAAGGCCGGCAGCAACGTAGGTGACCAGCTGGGTAAGGCCGGGAGCAATGCGGGCAGCCAGCTGGGTAAGGCCGGGACGAATCTGCAGAACCAGCTCGGTAAGGGTGGCACGAATCTGCAGAACCAGCTCGGCAAGGGTGGCACGAATCTGCAGAACCAGGTCGGCAAGGCCGGGACGAATCTGCAGAAGCAGGTCGGCAAGGGTGTCACCAATGTGGTGAACAGGATCGGCAAGGCATTCGGAGGCTGAGTCCTGTGCACGGTCGGCCGCCCTCGAGGTGGCCGGCGCGAAATCTCGATCGAGCATCTACCGGTCCACTCGCACTGCGAGCGGGCCGGTAGGTGTTTCTGGGGCAAGTCGGTGATTCGTTCCCCTGCAGAGCTATTCGATGCGCCCATCGGCCTGGGTGCGTCGCGGTGAGACTCCCTCCTCCGGTGGGCCGGTGGGACGGTAGGTTGGCTGGCGCACGTCCGGTGAGGCAGGGGAGGCAGCAGCGGTGCCGTCGACACGACCGTGGACCGGCGATCCGGTCTGGCTGGCCGATGTGCTCAGGGCCGAGGGGCTTGATGTGGTCGAGTACCCGGGCTGGCGGGACCGCGGGCACGGGGATTTCAAGGACATCCGCGGTGTGATGGTGCACCACACGGGATCCGATACCGCCACCGCGGCGTCGATCGCCGACGGCCGCCCCGATCTGGCAGGGCCGTTGTCGCAGTTGCACATTGCGCGGGACGGCACGGTGACCGTCGTGGCGCTCGGGGTCGCGTGGCATGCAGGTGCGGGGATGTATCCGTGGGTGCCGGCGAACATGGGCAATTGGCACCTGATCGGCATCGAATGCGCCAACACCGGTACCGGTCCGCTCGCCCCTCATCGCCAGAACTGGCCCGCTGCCCAGTATTTCGCACTGGTCCGCTGTTGTGCGGCGATCAACCGGCGGCTGGCCCAGACCTCTGCCCGCACCATCGGGCACAAGGAGTACGCGGGCTATGCGCAGGGCAAATGGGATCCGGGTGCGATCGACATGACGTTGCTGCGCAGTGATATCGCCGAGCGTATCGGTGTGATCGCCGACCCGGCGCCGACCCCGCGCCCGCCCGTTCCGGTGGGCGAGTACACCGGGATCCTGCTGTATCGCGGTGTGCGGGGTCCGCAGGTATCCGAATTGCAGCGCCGCCTGAAGTACGGCTACGCGTCCTACGCCGGGGGTTTGGTGGTGGACGGCGACTACGGTCCGCAGACCGAGGCCGCGGTGCGTGAGTTCCAGCGCCGGACCGCGGGCCTGGTGGTCGACGGGGTCGTCGGCCCGGCCACCGCGGCGGCGTTGCAGCTCAAGGTGATACCGGCAGACTAGCTCTGCTCGATGAGATTTCCCTCGCCGGACTGGTTGACCGCCGGTGAGCCGGAGTGGAACGCCACATGGTTGTTGAACCCGCTGGCCGTGATGGCATCCGCCGTGTCCACGGTGACGTTGTTCTCGAAGCCGGACACCGTCAGGCTGGTGCAATGCCCGGTGATGGTGATCCGGTTGTTCGCGCCGCTGACCACCATCACGTTCTCATTGCAGGCGATGGTCTTGACGGCGCCGATGCCGGAGACGCTCACCGTGCTACCGGGCTGGGGCAGCGTCTGCGACGGCGCGGCGGTCGGCACCGCGGTGGGGGCCTGGTTCACCGTCGACCGCTGGCTGGGCGCAGCGCTGGTGATCAGGCCGCCGCCACCGGAGATCCCCGGAGAGGTTCGGGTCACCGCGGTGTTCTGGAGCAGCACCCATGTGACGATGCCGCCGGCCAGGACGAGGAAGGCAATCGTGATCGGCACGATCAACATCCATGGGCGCAACCCGGAACGTGGTGGCGCAGTGGGAAACCCGGACTGATACCCGCCGGGATACGGCCATTGCGCAGTGGGCGGCGGGGAGGGGGTGTAGCCGTAGGCGCTGTACTGCTGGTCGGTGCCCAGTTCGGAAGCCCTGGCCGCATCGCTGAGCGGCTGTTCGAGGGCCCGAATCCGGGCCTCGGGATCATCCTGGGGGTTCATGTGCAGATGGTCCCACATCGTCCAATAGTTGATGTCGAACGGTTCGTTATCGCGAGCAGTCCAGCGACACCGTGATCGTGCGCCGGACCACCACCGGGACGACGATGTCGCGGTCGCCGTGGCTGTCCACCTGGACGAGTCTCGTTTGTTCTTGCGGATTTCGGACACTGGTCACCACGCATCGATCCAGCGGGGCGCTGCCGACCCGATCGATGTTGACGTGATAGCCCTGAGATTCCAGTAGCCCGATGGTGGATACCGCGGATTCGGCGGAAGCCGGCGCCGCGGTGGCGAGCGCCACGACGGCGGCGAGTGGGGCGAAGACGATCGTACGCATACCGAGAACACGGACTCGATGTGGAAACGGTTCAACGACAACGAAAACCCGGCCGGAGCAGCTCCGGCCGGGTTCGGTGTGCGCGCCCTACACCGGTACCGGAGTGCGCTCCGATGCCGGCTCTTCGGCGCGTGCCTCGTCGACCATGGTCAGCTCGTCGAACGGTACCTGGCCGCTCAGCACGGCGTCGACCCTGGCTCGATCGATCGTCTTGGTCCACGAGCCGACCAGGACGGTGGCCACCGCGTTGCCGGAGAAGTTGGTCACCGCACGCGCCTCGGACATGAAGCGGTCGATCCCGACGATCAGGCCCACGCCGTCGAGCAGGTCCGGGCGGTGGCTCTGCAGACCGCCGGCCAGGGTGGCCATTCCGGCGCCACTGACCCCGGCGGCGCCCTTGGAGGCGACGATCATGAACACCAGCAGCGACAGCTGTTCACCGAGGGACAGCGGATGGCCCATGGCGTCGGCGATGAACAGCGATGCCATGGTCAGGTAGATCGCCGTGCCGTCCAGGTTGAACGAGTACCCGGTGGGGACCACCACGCCGACGGTGCTGCGGTCCACGCCCAGGTGTTCCATCTTGGCGATCAGCCGGGGCAGCGCCGACTCCGAGGATGAGGTGGAGAAGATGAGCAGGTATTCGCGGGCCAAGTAGCGCACCAGCTTGAAGATCGACACGCCGGATACCGCGCGCAGCAGCACACCCAGGACACCGAACACGAACACGATGCAGGTGAGGTAGAAGCCGAGCATCAGGGCCAGCAGTTGGGTGACCGCACTCCAGCCGGTCTGTCCGACGACGTTGGCGATGGCACCGAACGCGCCGATCGGGGCCAGCCACAAGATCATGGTGAGCACCTTGAACACCAGCTTCTGCAGATGCTCGATACCGCGCAGGATGGGCTCGCCGGCGGTCCCCATGGCCTGCAGCGCGAATCCGACGAGAAGCGCAACGAACAACGCCTGCAACACATTTCCTTCGGTCAGGGAGGAAAGTAGGGTGTTCGGGATGATGTGGGTGACGAAGTCCATCAGGCCGCCGGCCTGATGTGCCTTCTCGGCCAGGGCGGCGCCCTGGCCCGCGGTCTTCTCCGACAGGTGCATACCGGAGCCCGGCTTGAGCAGGTTGCCGACGACCAACCCGATGCCGAGCGCGACGGTCGACATGATCAAGAAGTAGACGAAGGCCAGCCCGCCGACGCGCCCGACGGTGGCGGCTTTGCGGACCGAGCCGATGCCCAGCACGATGGTGCAGAAGATGACCGGCGCGATCATCATCTTGATCAGGTTGACGAACATGGTGCCCAGGACACCGACGTCCTTGCCGATGGAGGGGGCGAGGAGGCCGACGCCGACACCGATCACGACGGCGGCGATGACGGCGATATAGAGCCAGTGGGTGCGGTCCCGCTTTTTGGTAGGGGTGTCCTGATGAGAAGTCATGTAAGGATGGTCGACGAGTAAGTGACCCGGGTCACGTTTTAGTTCATTTCGTTCAGCTGGGGGTGGCGGTGCGCAGGTGGTGGCCGGCCGCATCACAGTGGTCCCTGGCAGGTCAGGCGATCGCCCTGCAGATCCTCGTGGTCGTCGTCGTGGTGCTGGCGGGCAGCGGCCTGGCCCTGCTGGACGCCCGCCGGGACGGCGACGCCGCCGCCCGTCAGCAGGTGCTGGGCATCGCCACAGCACTGGCAGATTCCCCGTCGACCGCGGCGGCGATCGAATCGGGCTCGGCGACAAAGATATTGCAGCCGACGACCGAGGCCGTGCGCACCGCCACCGGCATCGCCTTCATCACCATCATGACGCCGGACGGAATCCGGTTCACCCATACCGACCCCACCCAGATCGGCGGGCACTACCTGGGCACTCTCGAACCGGCGTTGCGCGGTGAGACGTTCACCGAGGTCTACACCGGCACCCTGGGTCCGTCCATCCGGGCGGTCGCCCCGGTGCGGGCGCCCGACGGCCGCATCGTCGGCATGGTGTCGGCGGGCATCACCCGGCAGACCCTGGCGCAGCGCTGGCAGGCGCAGATCCCGATCATCGTCGCGGTCACCGCTGCGGCGTTGGGGATTTCGCTGCTCGGTGCCTGGGCCATCCGGCGACGTCTGCTGCGACAGACGCACGGGTTGCGGCCCGACGAGCTGCGGGTGATGTACGACCACCATGACGCCGTGCTGCATTCGGTGTCCGAGGGCTTGATCGTGCTGGACGGTCGCGGCGTGGCCCTGGTCAACGATGAGGCGCGCAGGCTGCTGGGCCTGCCGGAGGGGCCCGTGACCCGTGCGGACCTCCCGGAGTTCCTGCGCAGCCACGATCCGGGCGTCCGGGACGAGTTGCAGGTGACCGAGGATCGGGTGCTGGTGGTGAACCGGGCGCTGGTGTCCGGGGCATCCGGCGGTCGGGGGCGTGGCGACCGGGGCATGGGCGCCGCCGAGGTCGTCACCATCCGCGACCGCACCGAGTTGCAGGGCGCCTTGGGCGAACTCAGTGCGCTGCAGGTGCTCACCGATTCCCTGCGGGCCCAGGCCCACGAACAGGCGAACAAACTGCACACCGTCATCACCATGGTGGAGATGGGCCGCCCCGAGGAGGCGGTCGCCGTCGCGACCCGGGAACTCGAACTGTCCCAGCACCTGGTCGACAGATTGTCGCAGTCCCTGAACGAACCGGCCCTGGTGGCGCTGCTGCTGGGCAAGACCGCTCAGGCCGACGAACGGGGCATCGCGCTGACCGTCACCGAGGACACCCAACTACCCTCGGATATCCCGCTGACCGGGCAGGAGATCGTCACGGTGCTGGGTAATCTGATCGACAACGCGCTCGACGCGTGTGACCGCGATGAGCCGTGGGTCGAAGTGACGGTGAACCAGGACGACGAGGCGTTGACGATTCGAGTGGCCGACAGTGGGCCCGGGATGGATCCGCGGACGTTCGAGCGGGCGATGCGCCGTGGCTATTCGACGAAAAGTGATGCGGCGGGCCATGGCCTGGGCTTGGCGCTGATCGCGCAGGTGGTCAACCGGCACGGTGGGACGATTGCCGCAGAGGTGACCTACGGGTCGGTGGTCACCGTGACGGTGCCGCGATGAGCGCTTGCGCGAAGAGCAGAGTGCGCCGATGATCCGGGTGTTGATCGTCGAGGACGAGCCACTGATCGCCGAGGCCCACCTCACCTATCTCGGCCGCCTCGACGGGTTTTCGGTGGTCGCGGTGGCGCACACCGCGCGCGACGCGATGCGGGCCGCGGCGGAAGCGCAGCCTCCCGTCGATCTGGTGCTGCTCGATCTGGGGTTACCCGATGCCAGCGGGATCGCGCTCGCGTCGGCGCTGTCGGGATTGGCGCCCGCGCCCGACATCATCGCGATCACCTCGGAGCGAGACCTGGAGATGGTGCGGGCCGCCGTCGCGCACGGAGCACTGGCGTATTTGCTCAAACCATTCACCTTCGCGGCGTTCCGTGACCGGCTGGAGCGCTATCGGCGCTACCGCAGCGCGTTGCCCGCCGGCACCGAAGCCGCCAGCCAGGCCGAAGTGGACCGGGCCTTCGCCGAACTGCGGGTGGCCACCGACAAGGCCGTCTCGCCGAAGGGAGCGGCGCCGCACACCACCGACGAGATCGCCCGGGTGGTGCGGGACAGTCCGAACGGTCTGACCGCTGACGAGGTGGCCGAGCGGGTCGGGGTGTCGCGGGTGACGGCATGGCGATACCTGGAGCGGCTAGCCGACGACGGGACCGTCGCTCGCGGCACCGACTACGGGAAGGCTGGACGTCCCAAGACGCGCTATCAATGGCATTGAGTGCCGGGTGCCCCGGTGCCGGCCGGACATCACGGGTCGGCAAAGAATTCTTTCGGTTCTAGCAAATAGTCAATTCGGGAATTATGATTCTGCGAATTGGTATTCCGAAAGGGTTGCGGGTGAGTTCGACCAGGGTGAGTACGTGGGCAATCGCATTCGTGGCATTCTCACTTGCTTCCCTCGTTTCGGGAGGCGGCGAGGCGGGGGCGGTGCCGCAATCGGAGGCGGCCGCCGGTGGGCGCACGGTCACGGTCAACACGGGCAGTTTTGACCTGGCGGTCCGCTCGGCGCCGTCGGCGACCAGTCAGAAGATCGGCAGCATCGCCGATCACTCGAAGGTGGTCATCACGTGCTATGCCCGTGGCGTGGTGTTCAGCGGCGGTCCCTATCACTTGAGCACCGATTTGTGGAACAGGCTGCAAAGTGGCGGTTATGTCACCGACGCGATGCTGGACACCGGCTCCAATGATCCGGTGGTACCGCCCTGTGAGACCGAATCGACGCGGCTGACCACGGGACGCGCCGTCGGCCGCAAGGCGCAGAACAATCCGGGCCGCGATGGCACCGATATGTGGGCCGCGTTCGAGAAATGGTATTTCGTCTCCGGAAAGCAGTTCTATCCGGCGATCGGTGGCGCGCCGAAGGATCTCGCGACTGCGGCCAGGTCCTCGGGTTGGTCGGTGGCCGGCGATCCGCAGTCGCGTTCGATCGTCGTCATTCCGCCCGGGGTGCTCGATGCTCCTGCGGCCGGACATGTGGCATGGGTGGACACGGTGTCGAAACGCGCCGATGGCACGTATCTGCGGCTCACCGAGATGGGTGGGCCCGGTATGGGCCCCGGCACCTGGTCGGCGCGCGACGTAAAAGCCCAGAAGGGCCTTTCGTACGTGCTGCTGCCCTGAGCTCAGGGCGACTCCATAGCTAATTTGACAGCAACGTCAAATCGGCGGAATTCCGGTCACGGCGCCGCGGCTGGTGCCACCGATATCGGTCGTCGGGGCGGCGGGTTTGCTGATATGTCGGGTGTGATATGCCGCTCATTTCCGGTTCCCGCGTTGCGGTCGCCGGCGGTCGCGGATTGTTCGGCGCGTCTGGCCGGCAATTGCTGGCTCCGCATCTTCGGTGCTAGACGGCTCGCTTCGAATTGCTGACCAAAGGTCACAACTACATAACGAAAAGTTTTCTAATAAGTGTCTGAGAGGTTGACGGCAGATCGTCCACCGGTCCCGTTCGGGCCCGCTGTCGACCCGCTTTTCGTCGCTAGAATCAAGAACGAACGCGTCAACCACGGCGCATAGCGACTGAATCTAGTGCCGGTGCCGACATACCGGCGGAGGTGTCGAGGAAATGGCAAGTGTTTTTGTGCGCGCGAATGATGCTGCGCTGACCGAATCGCGGACGGCGTTCGCGGGATCGGTGCTGATCGGACGTGGTGTCATCGCCGACGTGGCTGCCAATTCCACGACGATCGTGGCCGCCAACCACAGCGACGACTCCGTCACCGTGGTCCGCCCGGACACTGTCACGGGCCCGGGCCAGGTGTCCGTACAGGGCGAACCCACCGCCGTCGCACTTGCCGACGACCGTGCATACGTGCTCACCAGCACCGCGGAGGTGGACAGCGTGGTGGTCGTCGACACTCGCGCCAACACGGTCCTTGCCACCTACCCGCTCGCATTCACCGCGACCGCGATCGAGGTGAGCCCCGATGGCAAGCGCGCCTACGTGGCGCGCACCGGTGACGACCATGTCGATATCGCTGTCATCGACACCACGGCCGAGCGGGTCGGCACCATCGACATCCCCGCGGGCGTCGGCGCCTCGATCGACGGACTGCGGATCGCCCCGTCCGGTCGCACCCTGTACGCGGCCGTCACCACGATCTCGGGTAGCCGTCTGCTGATGATCGACACCGAGACCGCACGCGTGCGCAAGGCTCTGTCGCTGGGTGCGCCGATCCGCGACCTCGCCGTCACCAAGACCGCTGCGTACGTGCTGACCTCGGATATCACCGACCTGGGCGCAATCGTCGTCGTCGATCTCGCCGGTTTCACCGTCAACCGCACCATCGCCGCCGGCTCGCTGCCGATCCAGATGGCGATGTCGGCGGATGGTTCGCGTGCCTATGTCGTCGACTACGACCAGGTTGCGGTGCTGTGCACCGTCACCAACGACGTGTTGGAGACCATCACGGTCGGGTCCCGCCCCACGGCGGTGGCCCTGAGTGACCAGGGTGACCGGCTTTACGTCACCGACGTGGAAGGCGAGATCACCGCGTTCCGCGTGACGCCGCCGCCGATGTACTCGCCGTTCGAGGCCATCGCCTTCGCCGACGAGCGCGAACTCGAGCCGGTCGGCGTCTAACGCGTGCCGTTGATCGACCGGTTGCAGTCCAGCGACACCGAGATCGACTGACTGACCGTCTGCTGCACCAGCACCCGTTCATCGGTGCCCGGCCCGACATAGGGCACCCACTGTTTGACCGTGTTCGGATTGCGGACGTTGGTGACCACGCACTGACTCATCGGCAGGGTGCCGGTCCGGTCGATGTTCACGGTGTAGCCCTCGGACTGCAGGCGGTTGATGGTCTCCTGCGCCGTTTCTTCGGCGGCGGCGATCCCGGTGGACAGGGTGATCGCGGCGCATACCGCCGTCGCGGGCAGCAGCCATCTCATTCGCATATGTCCATCATGGCCCATGTCGCAGGTTTGCGGTGCAGTCGAGCGACACCGAGATGGACCGGCTGACCACCACCTCGACATAGTCGTAGTCGTGTTTGCCATTACGGCCGTTGTCCACCCGGATCAGCCGGGTGACGGTTTGCGGGTTGCGCACACTGGTGACCACGCACTGATCGATCGGGGCGCTGCCGACCCGGTCGACGTTGACGGTGTAACCCTCGGACTCCAGCCGGCCGATGGTGTCCAGCGCGGATTCGTCGGCGTCTGCCGGTGGCGCGCACCCGAGCAGCACGGCCGCCGCCAGCGGCACGGCAATGAGATACGGACGCATGACGCGCCCCCTGTCGATGTGGTGAACACTTGCTGTGAACTACATCGTCCGCCGGCGGTGATTCGTTGCAGGTGCAACCCGGGCTGGCGCTACCATCGCGGCGGTGTACTCCACCATGCAGAACTGGCCCTTGACCATCACTGCGATCCTGCGCCACGCGTGCGGCGTCAATGGGGACCGCGTCGTCACCACCGCCACCGGGCAGGGCGGCCACCGCAGTATCACCTACCGCGAAGTCGGTGAACAGGCCGCCCAACTGGCGCACGCGCTGCGCGGGCTCGGGATCACCGGGGACGAGCGGGTCGCCACCTTCCAGTGGAACAACGCCGAACACCTCGTCGCCTACCTGGCCGCCCCCGCGATGGGCGCGGTCCTGCACACCCTGAACATCCGCCTGTCGCCCGAACAGATCGCGTACATCGCCAACGAGGCCGAGGACCAGGTGATCATCGCCGACGCCTCACTGGTGCCGTTGTTGGCCCCGGTGCTGCCTCAGCTGAGCACCGTGCACACCGTGATCGTGGTCGGCGACGGCGACCTCGACGCGCTGTCCGGTCCGACGGTGCTGCGCTACGACGAACTGCTGGCCGGCCAGCCCACAGAATTCGACTGGCCCGAGCTCGACGAGAATTCTGCGGCCGCGATGTGCTACACCAGCGGCACCACCGGAAACCCGAAAGGTGTTGTCTACAGCCACCGTTCGAGCTATCTGCACGCGCTGACAGCATGCACCGCCAACGCCCTGGACGTCAGCTCCAGCGACGTGGTGCTGCCCATCGTGCCGATGTTCCACGCCAACTCCTGGGGCCTGCCCTACGCGGCGTTGATGGCCGGAGCCGACCTGGCCATGCCGGACCGGTTCCTGGATGGGGCCTCGCTCATCGAGCTGATCGAAACGCGGCGGCCGACGGTGGCCGGGGCGGTCCCGACGATCTGGAACGATGTCATGCACTGCCTGGAAAGGTCTCCGGGGCACGATGTTTCGTCGCTGCGGCTGGTGGCCTGCGGCGGTTCGGCGGTGCCCGTGTCGCTGATGCGGACCTTCCAGGAGCGGTACGGCGTCTACATCCAGCAGGCCTGGGGGATGACCGAGACCTCCCCACTGGCCACGGTGGCCAAACCGTTGCCCGGCGTCTCCGAGGAGCGGCACTGGCAGATGCGCGCGACCCAGGGCCGGCCGATGTGCGGGGTCGAGGTCCGGATCGTCGACGACGCGGGCAACCGGCTACCCGATGACGGTAAGGCGATCGGTGAGCTGGAGGTGCGCGGGCCGTGGATCACCGGCGGTTACTACCTGGGCCAGGACGCCGAGAAGTTCGACAGCGGCTGGCTGCGTACCGGAGATGTCGGCCTCATCGACCCGGACGGTTATGTCACGTTGACCGACCGCGCCAAGGACGTCATCAAATCCGGCGGCGAATGGATCTCGTCGGTCGAGCTGGAGAACCTGCTCATCGCCCACCCGGCCGTCCTGGAGGCCGCCGTCGTGGGTGTGCCCGACGAGCGCTGGGAGGAACGGCCGCTGGCCGTCGTCGTCCTGGACGAAGGCGCCTCGGCGGATGCCGCCGAGTTGCGGGAGTTCCTGGCCGACAAGGTGGTTCGGTGGTGGCTGCCCGAGCGGTGGACGTTCATCACGCAGGTGCCGCGCACCAGCGTCGGCAAATACGACAAGAAGACCATCCGGGCCCAGCACGCCGACGGCGGCTACGAGGTCATCATCCTCTGACCGATCTGCGCCCAATTGATCAAACGGGCGCGAAAGTCCCAGGACCTTCGCGCCCGTTTGTCGATCTCGGCGCCGGGTCAGCGCTCGGCGCGCTGGTAGGCCGTCACCACGGCCGCGCCACCGAGACCGATGTTGTGCTGCAGCGCGGCAGTCACCCCGGACACCTGCCGCTTGTCGGCGGTACCGCGCAGCTGCCACGTCAGCTCGGCGCACTGCGCCAGCCCGGTGGCGCCCAGCGGATGGCCCTTGGAGATCAGGCCGCCGGACGGGTTGACCACCCACCGGCCGCCGTAGGTGGTGTCGTCGTTGTCGATCAGCGCCGGGGCCTCGCCCGCACCGCACAGGCCCAGCGCTTCGTACAGCAGCAGTTCGTTGGCCGAGAAGCAGTCGTGCAGCTCGATCACCTGGAAGTCGGCGGGGCCAAGTCCGGATTGGTCATAGACCTGTTGTGCAGCTTGCACATTCATGTCGTAACCGATGATGTTGGCCGCGCTGCCGTCGAAGGTCGAGGCGAAGTCGGTGGTCATGGCTTGGCCGACGATCTCCACGGCCTGACCGGCCAGCCCATGCGAGTCGACGTAGGCCTCGCTGGCGAGGATGGCCGCACCCGAACCGTCGGAGGTGGGCGAGCACTGCAGCTTGGTCAACGGGTCCGAGATCATCTTCGAGCCCAGGATGTCATCGAGGGTGTACTCATCCTGAAACTGCGCGTACGGGTTGTTCACCGAATGCTTGTGGTTCTTGTAGCCGATCTTTGCGAAGTGCTCGGCGGTGCTGCCGTACTTCTTCATGTGTTCACGCCCGGCCGCGCCGAACATCCACGGCGCGACGGGGAAGGCGAACTCGTCGATCTCGGCCAGTGCCTTGATATGCCGGCCCAGCGGCGATTCGCGGTCCTGCGCACCGCCGCCGAGGGAGCCCGGCTGCATCTTCTCGAACCCCAGCGCGATTGTGCAGTCGGCCAACCCGCCCCGAATCGACTGCGCCGCAAGGTACAGCGCCGTTGAACCGGTGGAACAGTTGTTGTTGACGTTGACGATCGGGATGCCCGTCATGCCCAGCTCGTAGAGCGCGCGCTGACCCGAGGTCGAGTCGCCCGAGCAGTAGCCGACGTAACCCTGTTGCACCTCGGCATACTCGATACCCGCATCGGCGAGAGCCTTGGTGCCGGATTCGCGAGCCATGTCCGGGTAGTCCCAGCCCTCTTTGCCTGCCTCATGGTCCGCTCCGCGAGCTCCGCGTCCGCCTGGCTTCTCGAACTTCGTCATCCCGACCCCGACGACGAACACACGATTCGGCATGGTGATCCCTTTCGCTTCATTGCGGTCGGGATCGAACATACTTCTCAGGCGAACGCGTCGGTGTACTGCGGGCAGTAGTAATCGATCGACATGACCACGAAGGCGGCGGCCTGCCGGGTGGTCAGGTCGGTGTGGGCGAGGATGTCGCCGCCGATATCGGTGCCGGAGGCGCCGGCCTTGAGTTCCGAACAGACCTGGTGCGCATTGCCGATGACCGCGGAGGCCGAATCGTAGGAGATGCCCTCGTCGGCGATCTCGCTCAGGAACGCGGTATCGGTCTGCGAGGTGATCGCGCTCGCGGTGCCCGCCGAGGCGAACGCCGCCAGTCCCAGCGCCAGCCCGGACATCGTGGTGACGAGTGCGGTGCGGGCGAAAGTGCTGAACATGGGCTGGACTCCTGGTGATGTCGGTCCCGGTCGCTCCGGGACGGCATCAGGGTCCAACGCCGACCTTGATGGATTCTTGGTGTCTTCTTGGCGGCTAGCCGTAGGCCAGCCACCACTGGTGCAACTGTGCGAGATCGGGTGCCTGGATATTGCCGATCAGCAGGTCGGAGTTCTTCGTCCAGGTGATGTCGGGACCGTTGTTGTACGTGCCGCAGGCGATCGAGCCCTCGGCCCGCTGCGCGGAGTCGGTGTAGTGCCATGTCGTCGGCGAATCGATCCCGCTGCCCGGGCACTGCAACAACTCGGAATCACCCTTGATGGCGTCGTCGAAGTGGGACGACAACTGACCTTGATCGGCGAACAGCGAGTATCGCGACGCGGCCGGTCCACCCGGTGAGGAGGCCGGTCCGCAGTCGACGGTCGCCAGCGCGCCCGTCACCGGCGGGTGCAGCACCTGACAGGACCCGGGAGAGTAGTCGCGGGGCAGCATGCCCAGCAGCCGGTTCTCCAAGGTGCCCGGGCTGTCCGGTTCGGTGGTCCGGGTCCGCTCCGTCGTCTCCGTCGTGTCGGTGGCCTCGGTCGGCTCTTCGGTGGTCTTGCTGGTGCCGGTGGTCGGGGACGCGGCGGTGTCCTCGGGTTTGACCAGCCAGAACACCCCGAGCGCGGCGAGTACCAGCACGAACACGCCCGCAGCGGCCACGATCGGCAGCCACGGCGTCGCTTTCTTCTTCGGCGGGGGACTGACCTGATTCCAGGTCGGCCCGCCCGACGGGGGCTGGTGGAAACCGGCGGGGCTCCCCGCGTACGGCGCCGGCGTGGCACCCGGTGGCGGCGGGGGGACCGGCGGCGGCGTGGCACCAGGAGGCGGGGTGGCCCCGAACGGCGGCGGCGTGGGCGGCCGGGCGGGCGCGCCGTACGGCACGCCCGGGCGCACGGCGGCCTCACCGCGCGCCACGATGGTGGCCGCTTGATCCTGATCCCGGGAACTCAGTGCCTCGGTCGCGGCGGCGGCCAGGTCTCCCGCACTGGCAAACCGGTCCTCGGGTTTCTTGGCCATCCCGCGGGCGATGACGGCGTCGAAGGCGGTGGGGATGCCGGGCCGGGTGTGGCTGGGCGCCGGGACGGGATTCATCAAGTGGGCGGTGATCACCATGCTGACGCTGTCACCCGGGAACGGCTGGGAGCCGGTGAGACATTCGTGCAGCACACACGTCAGCGCGTACACGTCGGCGCGGTAGGTGACCTCGCCACTGGTGAACCGCTCCGGGGCCATGTAGGCGTAGGTGCCCACCGCGGTGCCCAGTTCGGTCAGCTTCTCGTCGCTGGCGGCGTTGGCGATCCCGAAGTCCACCAGGTACGCGAAATCGTCCCGGGTGATCAGGATGTTCTCGGGTTTCACGTCGCGATGCATGATGCCGCTCTCATGGGCGGCGTCCAGCGCCGAGGCGACCTGGCGGATGATCGCGACCGCGCGCGCCGGCGTCATCGGTCCGTAGCCCTTGAGCAGCTTGCGCAGGTCGTTCCCGTTGATCATGCGCATGTCGACGTACAGCACGCCGTCGATCTCGCCGTAGTCGTGGATCGGCACCACGTGCGGCTCTTGCAGACGCCCGGCCGAATGCGCCTCGCGCTGCAGGCGCTTGCGGAACACCGGATCGTGGGAGACACCCTCCGGCAACAGTTTCAGGGCGACGATCCGGTCTTTGACCGTATCCTCGGCCTCGTATACCTCGCCCATCCCGCCGCGGCCGATGAGACGCCGCAGACGATACGGGCCGAAATCGGTGCCCTCACGCGAAGTCGGCCCGGTCATGTCTGCCTCGCTCCTCTACGTCCGCAGGCTCAACACCCTAACGGGTGGACGTGGCGCTCACAGCCGAAGCTCAGTCGGGACGGACGATCTCGAAGGCGAACTCGTGCTCGCAGATCCGGAAGCGGTCGCCGTCGTCGAGGCTGGCCGTACCGCGGATGCGCTGGCCGTTCACCTCGACGCCGTTCGCCGAGCGCAGGTCGGTGATGACGAAACTGGTTCCGGTGTCGATGATGACGGCGTGGTGGCGGCTCACGTTGGCCTGGTCCAGGACGATGTCGTTATCGGGCAGTCGGCCGATCCTGGTGGCCGCGGCCAGCAGCGGGTAGACCCGTCCGGACCGGGTGCGCAGCTGTGCCGAGGCGGTCTGCACACCGACCGCGGTGCGCAGGTCGAGATTGTTGATCTTGTGCACGGCCGTGGTCCGGGCGGCTTGACGGACGTTGAGGGGTTCCTGGCGCAGGATGCGCTCGTACAGCGTGCGCACCGTGGGCCCGGGGTCGATGCCCAGATCGTCGGCCAGGGTGGACTTGAGCCGCTGGAAGGCATCCAGCGCATCGGACTGGCGGTCGCTGAGGTAGTACGCGGTGATCAGCTGCGCCCACAGCGGCTCGCGGTAGGGGAACTCCACGACGAGCGACTCGAGGCTGCCGATGATGGTATGCGCACGGTTGCAAGCGATTTCGGCTTCGGCATGGGCGGTGTGGGCCACCACCTTGTCTTCGACGAGTGCGGTGGCGAACGGGTCGACGAACTCGAAATCCCGCAGGTCGTCGAGCACCGGTCCGCGCCACTGTGCCAGGGCCGTGGCCAGGTGGCTGCTGGCCTGCTCGAACTGTCCGGCCGCGGCGGCCTGAACCCCGGCGCTCTTGGCCGCGATGAAGCGGCCGACATCGCAGTTCGCATCGTCGACCGCCAACCGGTAACCCGGTGCCGCGCTGGCCAGCACCGTCCGCCCGTCCGCGCCGGTGCCGGAGATGAGCTTGCGCAGATTGGAGATGTAGGAGTGCAGGCTGGCTTTGGGTTCCGGCGGGGGGAACTGCTCCCACGCCGCGGTGACCAGAGAATCGCCGCTGACCGGCCGGTTTCGGCTCATGACCAGCAATGCCAGCACCGCCCGTTGCTTCGGCGTCCCCAGCGGCAGCGCTACGCCGTCGACGGTCACCTGCAGCGGGCCGAGTACACCGAAGTCCAGGGCGTTGGTCATCACCGGTCATTGTGCCGGGCGGCGGCCCCAAAGGTGGTAGAACGTGTTCTAGTTCTTGCATGCGGAAGGGAGCGACAATGGCGTTGCGCGTGGTGCAGTGGGCCACCGGCGGAGTGGGGATGGCCGCCATGAAGGGCATCCTCGAACATCCCGATCTCGAGCTCGCCGGCGCGTGGGTGCACTCGGAAGCCAAGAACGGTCGCGATATCGGGGACCTCATCGGCAGCGCTCCCCTGGGAGTGGCCGCCACCAACCGGGTCGAGGACATCCTGGCGCTCGACGCCGACGCGCTCATCTACGCGCCGCTGCTGCCGAACGCCGAGGAGGTGTCCGAACTCCTGCGATCGGGCAAGAACGTCGTCACCCCGGTGGGCTGGCTGTACCCGAGCGAGAAACAGGCCGCGCCGCTGCGGGCCGCGGCTCTCGAGGGTGGGGTGACTCTGCACGGCACCGGTATCGCGCCCGGCGGCTTCAGCGAGAAGTACCCGCTGCTGCTGTCGGCGCTGTCCACCGGAGTGACCTTCGTTCGCGCCGAAGAGTTTTCCGATCTGCGCACCTACGACGCACCCGACGTACTGCGCCACGTGATGGGCTTCGGCGACACCCCGGACAAGGCGATGAGCGGCCCGATGCAGAAGATGCTCGACGGCGGATTCATCCAGGCGATCCGGATGTGCACCGACAAGCTCGGTTTCCGCGCCGACCCGCGCGTCGTCACGTCCCAGGAGGTGGCGGTGGCCACCGCGCCGATCGCCTCGCCGATCGGCGATATCGCACCCGGTCAGGTCGCCGCCCGCCGGTTCCACTGGGAAGCCCAGGTCGACGGCGAACCGGTGGTGCGCATCACGGTCAACTGGCTGATGGGGGAGGAGAACCTCGATCCCGCATGGACTTTCGGCCCGGAGGGGCAGCGCTACGAGATGGCGGTGCGGGGTAATCCCGACTTCACCGTCGTGGTGCGCGGATTCCAGGGCGAGCCGGGCGACGAGGTGGAGTCCGGTGTGGTCGGTACCGCCGCGCATTGCGTGAACTCGGTACCCGCGGTGTGCGCGGCGGCTCCCGGTATCGCCACCTATCTGGATCTGCCGCTCATCGCGGGCCGGGCGGCACCGCATCTGAGCTAGGGCTCCACCACCGTCATTCGAGCCAGGGCTCCACCACCGTCATTCGAGCCAGGGCTCCACCAGGATCCGGATCGGGTCACCGTTGGCGTGGTGCAACTTCTCGATACCCTTGGCCACGTCCTCCAGCGACACGATATCGCTGATCGAGCGGTGCAGATCCAGTCGGCCCAGCGAGACCAGCTTGGCCAGGGTGCCGATATCGGCGTTCTGATAGCCGAGGTGGCCCAGGACTTGGCGTTTGGTCAGGTTGAACATCGAGGTGGGCCCGATGGTCGGCGCGTCGGCGCTCATCCCGACCCCGACCAACCGGCCGCCGACGGTGAGATTGGCCAGCGCCTGGTCGAACGTCGAGGACACCCCGACCGCGTCGAAGGCGACGTCCAGTCCGCGGCCTCCGGTGACTTCGGCGATCTTGTCGTGCAGCGCGTCATCGCGGGCGTCGAAGGCATGGTCGGCGCCCAACTCCAGGGCGCGTTGCAGCACGGCGGGTTTGATGTCGACCGCGATGATCGGCGCCGCGCCGACCAGCCGGGCCAATTGCACGATGTGAGTGCCGATCCCGCCGACGCCCCAGACACCGACCGACTCCCCGATACCGACCTTGCCGGTGCGCACCACCGCGCCGAACGGCGTCGACACCGCGTCGGCCAGGATGGCGGCCTGTTCCAGCGGCACGTTGTCGGGCACCCGGGTCAGTCCGAAGGCCTGCGCGACGGTGTACTGCGCCCAGGCCCCGTCATAGGCGAAGGCCATCAACCGGATCCGCAGGCAGTTGCTCACGTCGCCGCGGCGGCAGTTCACGCAGTCCAGGCACGGCCGGCCAGCGGCGACGACCACCCGGTCGCCCTCGGCCCAGCCGGTCACACCGGGGCCGAGTTTGGCGACGGTGCCCGAGGCCTCATGGCCCTGGGTCACCACCGGGATCTGGGCCGGGAAGGTGCCGTTGATCAAACTCAGGTCAGAATGGCAGATCCCGCAGAACGCGACCTTGACCAAAACTTCGCCTGGGCCCGGTTCGGGAATCGGAACATCCTCCACCGCAATGGTTTTGGTTTCCGCGTAGAACCGCTGGGCCCGCATCGTCGCGTTTGTCATGCTGCCATCATGACGGACGAGCGTCGGAGAATTGGGTAGAACACACGCCTGTGCTGGCAGACTCAGTGCTCGTGAAACGTGGCTTGATCCTTGCCGGTGGCGGATTGGCGGGTATCGCCTGGGAGACCGGGGTGCTCACCGGTATCGCCGACGAATCCCCGGACACCGCGGCGGCGCTGGTGGGTTCCGACGTGCTGCTGGGCACCTCCGCCGGGTCGGCGGTCGCCGCCGCGCTGGGCAGCGGTGCGGCGCTGGCTGAACTCTTCGCCCGTCAGATCGCCGACCAGTCGCATGAGATCGATTCCGGTGTCGACATCGACCAGATCTCGACGGTGTTCATGAGCGCGCTCAGCGAGCCGGGCAACCCCCAGGAGCGGTTGCGGCGGATCGGGGCGATCGCGCTGGCCACCGACACCGTGCCCGAGGCGGTGCGCCGCGAGGTGATCGCGCACCGGCTGCCCTCGCACGACTGGCCGGATCGCGATCTGCGGATCACCGCGATTCCCGTCGACACCGGGGAACTCGTGGTGTTCACCCCGCAATCGGGGGTGCCGCTGGTCGATGCCGTCGCGGCCAGTTGCGCGGTGCCCGGTGCCTGGCCGCCGGTGACCATCGGGGACCGGCGCTATATGGACGGCGGGGTGGGTAGCAGCGTCAACACCGCCGCCGCCGCGGACTGCGACGCCGTGGTGGTGCTGGTGCCCGCCGCCGAGTTCGCACCGTCCCCGTTCGGTACCGGGACGGCCGGCGAGATCGCCGCGTTCGCCGGCCGCACCTTGACGGTGTACGCCGATGACGAGGCGCTGACCGCTTTCGGGCGCAATCCGTTGGACCCGGCATGCCGGCGACCGTCTGCGGTCGCGGGCCGGGCGCAGGGCAGGCGGGTCGCGGGGGCGGTCGCGGAATTCCTGTCGCACTGACCGGCCGAGTCGGTATCAGTCCAGGACGGCCAGCGCGGCGGCGGCGAGTTCCTGACCGATCTCGATGACCTCATCGGCACGATGGAATTCCAGGCTGCGACATGCCGTGCGCGGCACCTCGATCAGCAGGTCGGGGGGATACGCCGCCAGCGTGTGCCGGGCCAGCGCGGCCTGGGCGATGTCGATGGTGCGGTTCATGATCTCGAAGCTGCCCAGGCGGGGCACCCCGGTATCGTCGGGCGGTTCGGAGTCGACACTGCTGAAGCGGCTCAGCACGGAACGCGCGGCCGGGGTCTCCAGCACCCGCTGGGCGGCGGTGGTGTCCAGCAATGCCGTTGTGCTGCGCCACATCCGGCCCAGAAACTCGGCGGTCGGCCGGGGCCCTTCCGGCTCCCTGAGCCGGGCCGCCGGATCCGCGCCCGACAGGCTGATCGCGATGGTGAGATCGGCGTTGACCGCCGCGATGGGCGCCATCGGCAGCGGGTCCAGGATGCCGCCGTCGGCCAGCAGCCGGCCGTCCACCACATGCGGGGTGAAGATGCCGGGGATCGCGATGGAGGCCCGGATCGCGTCAACGAGCGGACCGCGCTGCATCCACACCGATTTACCGGCGATCAGATCGGTGGATACCGCGGTGTACGGGATCGGCAGCTCCTCGATGGTGACGTCGCCGAGGATCTCGCGCACCGCGTCGAGGATCTTCTCCGCCCGCAGCACCCCGGGTGAGCTGATCGAGGGGTCCAGCAGCCGCAGCACCGCTCGCTGCGTCAAAGAGCTTGCCCAGGTGGCGAATTCGTCAA
This sequence comes from Mycolicibacterium sp. Y3, assembly GCF_051188035.1. NCBI lineage: Bacteria > Bacillati > Actinomycetota > Actinomycetes > Mycobacteriales > Mycobacteriaceae > Mycobacterium > Mycolicibacterium sp. Y3. The sequence continues at coordinate 1,764,568 of NZ_JAVQLT010000001.1, forward strand.
GCTTGTCGGCTGCATACAGGCCGCCGACGAGGGCGCCCATCGACGACCCGGCGATCCCGACGATCTCGTACCCGCGGTCCTGCAGCTCGTTGATGACCCCGATGTGCGCGTAGCCGCGGGCACCTCCGCTGCCGAGCGCAAGGGCGATCCGCATCGGCGCTCAGGACTCCTTCATGATCCGCTGCGCCACCGGTGCCAGCAGCCGGCCCGGCAACAACCGCGCGCTCGCCGCCAGCACCGTGTTGGCCAGCCCCGAGATGACGGTGGGGCCCGATTTGTCCACGGCGGCCAGCGCCGTGTCGACGACCTGTCGGGAGGTCTGGCGCCCACGGGTCATGAATTGCTTTCCGGTGCGGGCGAAGAACTCGGTCTCGGTGGCACCCGGGCACAGCGCCAGCACCCGCACCCCGCTGCCCTTGGTCTCCTGCCACAGCGCCTCGGTGAAGGACAGCACGAACGCCTTGGTGGCACCGTAGACGGCCATGGTGGGGGTCGGCTGGAACGCCGCGGTGGACGCGACGTTGATCACCAAGCCGGTGCCCGTCCGCACCATCGACGGCAGGAACCGCGCCGTCAGATCGACCAGGGTGCCGCAGTTCAGCTGAATCTGCGCGGCCAGCGCATCCGGGTCCAGCTTGACGAACTCGCCGTGCGACCCGACACCGGCATTGTTGATCAGCACGTCGACCTTCCGGCCGAGGGCCTCGACCTGCGCGGCCAGCTGTGCCCCCGACCCCGGCAGGGACAGATCGGCGGCGAGCACGTCGATCCGAATGCCCGGCGTGCTGCGCGACAGCGTTGCCCGCAGCTCCTCCAGCTTGTCCGCCCGGCGTGCGACGAGCACCAGGTCGGCTCCGAGACCGGCGAGCTGGTGGGCGAACTCTTCACCGATTCCGCCGCTGGCGCCGGTGATCAGTGCAGTGCGATTACGGAAGTCCACACCGTCATCCTGCCGTATTCGGGCAGATCGCGGCAGCGGGTACAACCCCAGGCAGGTGGGCGGCCGTCACACCGGCGCGGGGCCGGGAACGGATCGTGCAAGGGGCTTTCGGCTCGGCCTGATTCGAACCTCAGCCGCACTCACCGTTGGCGGCGGCGTTTGCCGCCATGATGACGCCGGCCTGCTGCGCCGGGGTGAGCTGCACCCACGGGGTGTTGAAGCTGCCCGGACCGTCGGCCTCGGGTGCCTGCAGGGTCTTCAGATAGTCCTCGACCAGGGTGCGCGGTTCGGCGCGCTGCTCGTCGAGCCAGAGCTTGGCAGCGTGGCAGGCCTGCCCGTACTGCGATTCCGTGGCATCGGAGGGCACGTCGACGGCGGTGGTGACCCCGCCGGGCGAGACCGCGACGGCCCCCGCGTGCAATGGCGCTTCCTGCGGTAACGGCGGCGGCTCCGAGATCGACGTGGCGGTGGCCGGGCTCGACGCGGTCGGGGCCTCGGGGTGCGATGAACAACCGGCCAGGGCGACTGTTGCGGCCGCGAACACCAGAATCGGGTAGCTGCGCATGTTTCCAATCTATGCAACACTCGCGGCCGTGACGGAGGGGACCGGTTTTCGGGGCTGTTGTTGCGCGCTTGCTGTCTGACGGCACCAGCACGCACGCCCATCAACCGTTCCCTTTTTGGAGTCACCCATGGTTTCTGCCTCTGCCGCAGCGCTCGTCGCCCCGCCCGCGGTCTCCGCGCCCACCCGCCTGCGGCTGCCGGATCTGCTGAACGCGACCGACCGCTGCGCCGACGATGTGCTGTCCGGCAGGTATGACCGGTTGCTGCCCGTGGGCGGTCCACCGACCGACGAGCGCTGGTACAGCCGACTCCATGGCGATGACGAGCTCGATATCTGGTTGATCAGCTGGGTCCCGGACCGCTCCACCGAACTGCATGATCACGGTGGCTCGCTGGGCGCGCTGACGGTGGTGTCGGGTGCACTGAACGAGACCCGGTGGGACGGTCAGGCCTTCAAGCGCAGGCGGTTGCGGGCGGGGGACCAGGCGGCCTTTCCGCTCGGGTGGGTGCACGATGTGGTGTGGGCACCCGCGGCGGCGGGCTGGGGGCACCACCCGCTTGCGGGGGAGGGCGTAGCGACCGGGGGATTTGCCGGTGTTCCGGCCGCTCCGGTCACGCTCAGCGTGCACGCCTACTCGCCGCCGCTGACGGCGATGTCCTACTACGAGGTCACCGACAAGCAGACCCTGCGTCGCAACCGGACCGAACTGACCGACGCACCCGAAGGATGACATGAGCCGAATCGATGAGGTACTCGCCGCCGCACGGTCGCGACTGCACCGCCTGCCCGCCGACGAGGTGCCCGCGGCGCTGGAACGCGGCGCCGTGCTCGTCGACATCCGGCCCGCCGCCCAGCGTGCCGCCGAGGGCGAGGTGGCAGGCGCTCTGGTGATCGAGCGCAATGTGCTGGAGTGGCGCGCCGACCCCACCAGTGACGCCCGGCTGCCGCAGGCGGTCGACGACGACGTCGAGTGGGTGGTGCTGTGCTCGGAGGGCTACACCTCCAGCCTGGCCGCCGCAGCCCTGCAGGATCTGGGGCTGCACCGGGCCACCGACGTCATCGGCGGCTATCACGCCCTGGCTGCGGCCTCATTCGCCGGAGCGCAGCAGCGGCCGTAGCTGTTCGGTCTTGGCCGGGGTCCAGCCGGGTGGTTGCAGTACGGCCGCCCACGCGTTGGCGACATCGCGCACATAGACGTGGCCGTGCCCGTCCGGTACGTCGACCGCGACCGCCATATCGGCTGACACCTGCAGGAACGTCACCACCGGGATCCACTCCATCCGAGGCGAAACGTCATAGCCGCGAGGCTCTCTGAGCCAATCGGGTTTGGCGAACAGCAGATCGGGATTCCACCAGGCGATCGGATCGGACGCGTGCTGCAGGTACACCACCCGCGGGTGCCCCCATGGATCGGCGGGCCGGTTCAGGTTGTCCGGCCGGGCGGCGAACCGGGCGTTCTCACCCTTGTCGTAGATCGGCAGCCACTGCGGTGATCCCTCGTCGCGGTTGATGGTCAGGTCGGTCCAGATGGTGTTGTTGAACGTCGGGCCGGAGAACAGCGCACCGTCGGTGCGGGCGATCAGGTTGTTCAGGGCCAGGAACGGTGCTTCACCGCCGAAGGAGCCCAGGCTCTCGCCGAACACCACGAGTTTGGGTCGCTTGTTCTCGGGTAGTTCGCGCACCATCGCGTCGACCTCTTCGAACAGTGCCTGGCCGGCCTGGCGGGCGTTCTCCTTGTCCACCAGGAACGAGATCCAGCTGGGCAGGAACGAATACTGCATCGACACGATTGCGGTGTCGCCGTTGTACATGTATTCCAGTGCCGTGGCCTCGGCCTCGTTGATCCAGCCGGTCCCGGTGGTGGTCGCCACCGCGATGACCTTGCGGTCCAGGCCGCCGGCGCGCCGGAGTTCCTCGGCGGCCTTCTTCGCGATCGCCTTGATCCCCTCGGCCGAATTCAGCCCGGCGTAGGCCCGGATGGGCTCGGTCGCCTTGGCGCCGTTGAACTTCGACAGATCCTCGACCGACGGCCCGCCGGACACGAAGACCCGGCCCTGATGACCCAGCGATGACCAGCTGACCAGTGACTGCGGGCCGCCTGAGCGCAATGGTGTTGCGGGAGCGGCATTGTCGGGATCAGCCTCGTTGTTCACCGACTCGAAGGTGTTGTTGATGGTGGACATCGCGAACCGCACCACCACACCGTTGAGCAGTGCGATGAACAGTGCCAGCAGCAGACCCACCGCCACCGTCGCGGACACCCGTGGTGGCGCGATCCGTTCCAGCTGGCGCACCAGGAAGTGCACCAGCTTGTCGACCAGCTGGCCGAGTTCGACGAATGCGAACAGGAAGACGATGGACAGCACCGCCGTGAGCGGGTGGTCCCAGAAGGTCAGCCGCGGCACCCCGAACAGATCGCGAACATCGTCCTGCCACACGTGGAACCAGACGACGGCCGCGATCTGGCCGAGGATGCCGACCACGATGAGCACCTTCCACGCCCAGCTCGGGGCCGGCGGGCTGGTGTCCCTGGACCGCATGTACCGAACCAGCCAGACGCCGAAGACGCCGAACAGGTAGCCGATCGCGCCGGCCGCTCCGCTGACCAGCCCCTGGAACAGCGGGCCGCGCGGCAGCAGCGACGGTGTCATCGACAGCCAGATGAACACCAGGCCGGTGGCCGTGCCGAAGAAGGTGTAATGCCGAATCCACCAGGCCCGCTTGGCTGCAGGTTCCGGCGGGGCTTCGAGGGCGGTGTCGGTCACCGCTTGACTTTAGCGATGCGTGAAATTCGGTGCGCGCTTCTCCGTGAACGCGTTCATGCCTTCGGTCTGGTCGTCGGTGGCGAAGGCCGAGTGGAACAACCGACGCTCGTAGAGCAGGCCCTCGGCGAGCGTCGATTCGAAGGCCCGGTTGACCGCTTCCTTGGCCATCCGCGCCGCCGACAGCGACATCCCGGCGATGGTCGCCGCAGTGGCGTTGGCCTCCTCGAGCAGGGTGTCGGCGGGCACTACCCGGGACACCAGTCCGCTGCGCTCGGCCTCGGCGGCGTCGATGGTGCGGCCGGTGAGGATCAGATCCATCGCCTTGGCCTTGCCGATGGCCCGGGTGAGGCGCTGGCTGCCGCCCATCCCCGGCAGCACGCCGAGCTTGATCTCCGGCTGGCCGAATTTCGCGGTGTCGGCGGCGATCAGCAGGTCGCACATCATGGCCAGCTCGCAGCCGCCGCCGAGCGCGTAGCCGGCGACCGCGGCGATGGTGGGGGTGCGAGTGGCGGCGAACTTGCCCCACAGGGCGAAGAAGTCCGACGAGTAGACGTCGGCGAAGGACAGGTCGGCCATCTCCTTGATATCGGCACCGGCGGCGAAGGCCTTCTCGCTGCCGGTCACGATGATCGCGCCGATACCCGCATCGGCATCGAATTCGGCTGCGGCCGTGGTGACTTCGTGCATCACTTGGCTGTTGAGGGCGTTGAGCGCCTTGGGCCGGTTCAGCGTGATGGTGCCGACGCGGCCCGCGCGGGTCACCAGGATGGTCTCGTAGTCAGTCATCAGATCTCCTTGTTCAGAACGTCAGATCAGGATGGGCGGCGGCGAAGTACGCGTCGACCGCCGCATCGTCGCAGAGCTCCAGGGTGGCCGGCGACCATGTCGGATTGCGGTCCTTGTCGACGAGTTGGGCGCGGATGCCCTCGACGAAATCGTGGGAGGCCACCGAGGCCACCGAGACCCGGTACTCCTGTTGCAGCACCTCTTCCAGCGAGTGCAGGTGCTCGGCGCGGCGCACGGCGGTCAGCGTGACCGACAGCGCGATGGGCGAACGGGTGGCGATGAGGTCGGCCGCGTCGCGCGCGGCCTGCTCATCGTGACCGCGCAGGTCGGTGAGGATCTCGGCGACCGTATCGCCGGCGTAGCAGCTGTCGATCCAATGCCGCTGGGCGAGCAGCTCACTGGCCGGCGGCTCCTCGGCGTAGGAGCGCAGTGCATCTTCGTGCCCGTCGGCGATGACGGCCTCGGCGAAGTCGGCGAGGCGATCATGCGGGACGAAATGGTCGGCGAAGCCCATCGCGATGGCGTCCGCGCCGGAGAACGGTGCACCGGTCAGGGCGGCATGCAGGCCGAGCCGGCCGGGGGCGCGGGACAACAGGTAGGTGCCACCGACATCGGGGATGAAGCCGATGCCGACCTCCGGCATGCCCATCTTGGTCTTCTCGGTGACCACCCGGACGTTGCCGTGCGCGGCGACACCGACGCCGCCGCCCATCACGATGCCGTCCATCAAGGCGACATACGGCTTGGCGAACCGGCCGATGTGCGCGTTGAGCAGGTACTCGTCCCACCAGAACGAGCGCGCCGCCGCGCCGCCCGCCAAGGCGGAGTGATAGAGGGCGACCACGTCGCCGCCCGCGCACAGCCCCCGTTCGCCGGCCCCGGTGAGCAGGACAGCCGTGATGGCATCGTCGTGTTCCCAGTCGGTCAGTGCCCGCGCGATACCGGCGACCATGACGTCGTTGAGGGAGTTGATCGCTCTGGGCCGGTTCAAGGTCAGGATGCCGACACCATTGCGGACACTTACTAGGATGTCCTCGTTTTCGGTCACGATTGCAATCTAGTTCGTCGCCCCAGCGGATGCAGCGACGGGTAGGGTTTGACCAAGATCAATCCTGGACGTTTCCTGAGAGTCTTATCAGCGTCTCGGGAACCTGTCGGAGGACTTGATCGTTGATCGTACGTCCGGGAACGCCGGACCTACAGCACAGGAGAGGACCTACGGTGCGCGAGAGCAGCAACCCGGTATTCCGCTCCCTGCCGAAAGAGCAGGGCGGATACGCGCAATTCGGTACCGGAGCCGCGAGCTTCGGTGCGCAGCAGGTACACGCGGATCCCTATGTCACGCCGTACCCGGATCAGCAGCGCGGCGTCTCGCGGCCACTGACCATCGATGATGTCGTCACCAAGACCGGTATCACCCTGGCCGTGGTGACGGTCGTCGGCGTCCTGTCGTACTTCCTCGTGTCGCAGAACTACGGACTGATGATGCCGTTCGTGGCGATCGGCGGTCTCGGTGGCTTTGCGCTGGTGATGATCGCGACGTTTGGTCGCAAGCAGGACAACCCGGCCATCGTGCTGAGCTACGCCGCATTGGAAGGTCTGTTCCTCGGCGCGGCGTCCTTCCTGTTCGCCAACCTGGTCTCCACCGGCGGCCCCGGAATGATCGCGCAGGCGGTCTTCGGCACGGTGGGCGTTTTCGTCGGCATGTTGGTGGTCTACAAGACCGGAGCGATACGGGTGACGCCCAAGTTCACCCGGATGCTGGTGGCCGCGATGTTCGGTGTCGTGGCGATCGCGCTGCTGAACATGGTGCTCGCGCTCTTCGGTGTCGGCGGCGGCGAGGGTTTCGGCCTGCGTAGCGGTGGCCCGCTCGCGATCGTCTTCTCCCTGGTCTGCATCGGCTTGGCGGCCTTCATGTTCCTCGTGGACTTCGATTCCGCCGACCAGCTGATCCGCGCCGGTGCGCCGGAGAAGGCCGCGTGGGGCATCGCCCTGGGCCTGACCGTCACCCTGGTCTGGCTGTACATCGAGATCCTGCGCCTGCTGAGTTACTTCAACAACGACTAGTGCGACGGCGAGAGAAAGGGCGTCCACAGCGTGGGCGCCCTTTTTCACGCGTTGATGTCACCGGGTTGCGGCGCGCGACTCAGGGCAACCGGGGCGTGACCCGGCTTGCCGCCTGGACGGCGTTGGCGCGGGCGGTGTCCACATCGGCGTCGTAGGCCAGCGCCACACCCATCCGGCGCTTCACGAAACTCTCCGGCTTACCGAACAGCCGAATGTCGGTGCGTGGCACCCGCAGTGCGTCGTCCACCCCGTCGAAGACGATGCCCTCGGCATCCACGCCGCCATAGATCACCGCGCTCGCCCCCGGCGTCTTGAGCGAGGTGTCGACCGGCAGGCCCAGGATGGCCCGGGCGTGCAGTTCGAACTCGTTCTGCCACTGCGTCACCATGGTCACCATGCCGGTGTCGTGCGGCCGCGGGCTGACCTCGCTGAACCACACCTGATCACCCTTGACGAACAGCTCGACACCGAAGATGCCCTGCCCGCCCAGATCCTGTGTCACCGTGCGCGCGATGTGCTGCGCACGCTCGAGGGCGGTGGCGGACATCGGGTGGGGCTGCCAGCTCTCGACATAGTCGCCGCTGACCTGTTTGTGTCCGATCGGTTCGCAGAACTGCGTGCCATCGACGGCCCGCACCGTCAGCAGCGTGATCTCGTAGTCGAAATCGACGAATCCCTCGACGATGATGCGGGTGTTGCTCACCCGGCTGCCGGACATGGCGTAGGCCCACGCCGCGGCCACGTCATCCGGGCCGTCGATCTTGCTCTGGCCCTTGCCCGAACTGCTCATCACCGGCTTGACGACGCACGGATAGCCGATGCTCTCGTCGATCGCGGCCTGTAGTTCGTCCTGCGAATCGCAGAATCGGTACGGACTGGTCGGCAGCCCAAGGGTTTCGGCGGCCAGCCGGCGAATACCCTCGCGGTCCATGGTCAGCCGCGCCGCCCGCGCCGTCGGGATCACCCGCACCACGCCGTCGGCCTCCAGCGCCTCCAGCGTCGGGGTCGCGATCGCCTCGATCTCGGGCACCACGAGGTCAGGCTTCTCGGCTTCGATGAGCGCCCGGAGCTGATCGGGATCGGTCATCGAGATGGTGCGCGCGTGATGCGCGATCTGATGGCCGGGCGCGTGGTCGTAGCGATCGACGGCGATGGTCTCGACGCCGAGGCGCTGCAAGGCGATCAGGACTTCGCGGCCCAGTTCACCCGAACCCAGCAGCATCACCCGGGTGGCGTGCGCCGACAGCGGTGTTCCGAGAGTGGTCATGGGCGCGTCGGCGCTGCGTTGAGGAATTCGGTTGTGTACACAGATCGCGATTCATCCACAGACGGCGATCCGAGTGCAACCTCGACGCCCCTTTGTGTCGGAATCGGTGTTGAAGCTGCCGAATATGAACCTCTACCCGGAGCCTTTCCTCGGCAGCGAGGCGGTCGCGGCAGGCACGCTGAAGAAGCATCAACTGCGTTCGGGCTTCCGCTCGGTGCTGCCGAATGTCTACGTGAGCCGTGACCTGACGCTGACGACCGCACTGCGCGCGAAGGCGGCGTGGCTGTGGTCGCATCGTCAGGGCGTTGTCGCCGGGCGTACCGCGGCGGCGTTGCACGGCGCGAAATGGATCGACGCGGCAGCGCCGGTGGAGCTGATCTGGGGTAATGCCCGCGCGCCCGCAGGAGTGCGTACGCGCGCGATGTCCTTACGTACGGAGGAGGTGTGCGAAGTGGCGGGGCTGCCGGTGACCACGCCGGAGCGGACCGCCTTCGATCTGGGAAGACGGGGCCCGCTCCAGCACGCCGTCGCCGCCCTCGATGCGCTCTGCCGAGCCGCGGGTTGTCGGCCCGACGACATCGTCGAGGTGGCGTCGTACCACCCTGGCGTGCGGGGGCTTCGCTTGCTCGAGCGGGTGGTCGCACTCGTCGACCCCGGCGCACAGTCGCCGAAGGAAACGTGGCTGCGATTACTGCTGATCGACGACGGGTTGCCGGCGCCGGTGACCCAGATCCCGGTATTCGCCGACGACGGGTACGTGTTCGCCTATCTGGACATGGGGTGGCCGGAGTTCATGATCGCCGTCGAGTACGACGGTGACCAACACCGGACGGAGCGTTGGCAATACGTCAAGGACATCCGCCGCATCGCAGAACTGGAGCGGCTCGGCTGGATCGTTGTCCGGGTGGTCTCCGAGGACCATCCGCGGGAGGTTCTGCGGCGAGTGCGCGCCGCGCTCGCTCAACGGCAATCGGGTCTGCGCTGAGCGCATCGGCACTGCGCTCAGACCGTGAGTTCTGGTGAAATCGCGATCTGAGCGCAGTCTCGGATGCTGCGTCAGGAAAGTCGCTCCACGACCATCGCCATACCCTGGCCGCCGCCGACGCACATCGACTCGATACCGAAGGTCTTGTCGTAGGTCGCCAGGTTGTTCAGCAACGTCGCGGTGATGCGGGCGCCGGTCATACCGAACGGGTGACCCAAGGCGATGGCGCCACCGGACACGTTCAGCTTGTCCTCGTCGATGCCGAGCTCGCGGGCGGACCCGATCACCTGCACCGCGAAGGCCTCGTTGATCTCGACCAGGTCGATATCGGAGATCGTCTTGCCGGCCTTGGCCAATGCCCGGGTGATGGCCTCGATCGGGCCCAGGCCCATGATCTCCGGCGACAGCCCGGACACCCCGGTGGAGACGATCCGCGCCAGCGGGGTCAGACCCAGCTCCTTGGCCTTGGTGTCGCTCATGATGACCACGGCGGCGGCGCCGTCGTTGAGCGGACAGGCGTTGCCCGCGGTGATCGTGCCGTTGGGCCGGAACACCGGCTTGAGCTGGCTGATCTTGTCGTAGGAGGTGCCGGCGCGCGGACCGTCATCGGTGGACACGACGGTGCCGTCGGGCAGCGTCACCGGCACGATCTCGCGCTCGAAGAAGCCGTTCTTGATGGCCTCCTCCGCGCGATTCTGCGACCGCACGCCCCAGTGGTCCTGGTCCTCGCGGCTGATGCCGGTGTAGTTCGCGACGTTCTCGGCGGTCTGGCCCATGGCGATGTAGACGTCGGGGATGAGGCCGTCTTCGCGGGGGTCGTGCCACTCGGTGGCGCCCTCGGCCTGCTTGGCCGTGCGCGCCTGCGCCTCGTCGAACATGGCGTTCTTGCTGTTGGGCGCACCGTCGGCGGCGCCGACGCCGAAGCGGGACACCGTCTCGACACCGGCGGAGATGAACACGTCACCCTCGCCGGCCTTGATGGCGTGGAAGGCCATCCGGGTGGTCTGCAGCGAGGACGAGCAGTACCGGTTCACGGTGGTGCCCGGCAGGAAGTCGTAGCCGAGTTCGACGGCCACCGCACGCGCGATGTTGTAGCCGGCCTCACCGGCGGGCTGCGCGCAGCCCATCATCAGGTCGTCGATGTCCCGGGGGTCCAGCGAGGGCACCTTGTCGAGTACCGCGCGCACCATCTGGGCGGCCAGGTCGTCGGGACGCATGGTGGCCAGCGATCCCTTTACGGCGCGGCCGATCGGTGAACGGGCAGTGGCAACGATGACGGCTTCGGGCATGATGGCTCCTCTGGCTCCCGAGGTGGAGGGGTTGCTTCCCCCAGAACCTAACCCGTGACAGGAGCGACGATCGGTGCGGGTACGCCCGTGGTGCGCCGCCACAGCCGGGTCAGGCTGCTGACCCGGCCGAACATCGAGTTCGCCGACTGCAGCGGCGACTCGGGATCGTGTTCACCCAGTGCGTCGCAGAGCGCCGGCAGCAACTGTTCGGCTGCCAGGGCGTACCCCTCGCCGGACGGGTGGTAGCCGTCCGGCGAGAACAGCCGGTCGGGTGCCTGCTGGAAATGCGGTGCCAGCAGATCCGAGAACGGCACCGGCACCCCGCCGGCCGCGCGCACGGCCGCGGCCTGGGCGCGGGCCAGGCTCAGCCCGCGGCTGCGGGTGTACCAGCGCAGTGGTTGCGGGATCGCGGAGATGACACCGAAATCCGGGCAGGTACCCACGACGACGACGGCGCCGCTGTTACGCAGGCGACGCACCGCCGACTCCAGCCGGCGCGCCGACGGACCGATGCCGTTGACGGCGGTGATGTCGTTGGCGCCGATCATGATGACCGCCGCGTCCGGCGGCGGACCCGCCACGTACATGGCGTCGATCTGACCGGACAGCCCTTTGGACGTCGCCCCGACAATCGCCTTCGTGCTCAACCGGACCCGCTTGCCGGACAGCTCTGCCAGCCCCCGGGCGATCCGCACGCCCGGGACCTCCTCGGCCGACTGCGAGCCGTAGCCGGTGGCGGTCGAATCGCCGAAGACCATCAGGTGCAGATCGAAGGTGACACCGCGCTGAAAACGTTCGACCGGTCCGCCGCCGGGGTGGTAGACGCCGTCGGCGCGGGGTGGCACGTCCCAGGATTTGGGGATGACCTGCCGCGTCTTGGCGGCTTGTCCGGTCAGCAGGGTGCGAGCCCCGACGTAGGCCGAACCCGTTGACGCGACGGCCGCGGCCGCCAGAGCGATGGTTGACCGACGGGGTGTGCCCACCCGGTTGATTTTAGTGACCTCGGCGCGGATGTCAGTGAGCTCAAGCTGTCCGAACGGTCACGTTGCGGTATCGAGTGCGGCACCAAATCGGCACTTTGATTTGTTGAACAAATTGACGGTGGCAAGCTAAGTTACCCCGGTTGGCTAAGTAACCAGACTTATCCGGGCACTACAACGGCGTAGGAAGTGGTGGCGATGACGGCACCAAGTGAGATCTCAGGCTCCTCTCGTGCTGCTATCAGTGCAGCTAGAGCCCATCGAGTACGTCGATTCCCGGTCAGTGACTGGGCCCCGGTCGAGGTCGTCGAAGACGGTCCGAGCATCGCCGGCCGACTCGCTTCACTGGCCGCTCGGATGACCATCAAGCCGGTTCTGGCAATCGGTTGCCACGCTCCTACGCTGCCCTGGCCGTTCGGGATCGTGGACTTCGCCGCGCGAATCCTGCGGCCGTCGGCCGGCACCGTGCGTGCCACCATCGCGTTGCCGAACTGCACGGCGCAACTGGTCCGCGCCGACGGGGTGCTGCCGGCGGACGGTAACCGCAGCGTCGTGCTCTACCTGCACGGCGGGGCCTTCCTGTCGTGCGGTGTGAACACGCACGGCCGGCTGGTGGAGAGCCTGTCGAAGTTCGCCGACAGCCCGATGTTCGTCGTGAACTACCGGAAGCTGCCCAAACATTCGATCGGCGAAGCGCTCGATGACTGCTACGACGCCTACCGGTGGCTGCGGCTGACCGGTTATGCGCCCGAGCACATCGTGCTGGCCGGCGATTCGGCCGGTGGCTACCTCTCGCTGGCGCTCGCTCAGCGGCTGTTGGCCGAAGGTGAAGAACCTGCCGCGATGGTGACGCTCTCGCCCCTGTTCGAGATCGACAACGCCGGCCGCGAACAGCATCCGAATCTCGACGGCGACGCGATGTTCCCGCCGCACGCGTTCGGTGCACTCGCCGAACTGATCGGCAGGGCCGCGGACAAGACCGGGGAAGAGGTGTACGAACCCCTGGACTACATCGAGCCGGGGCTGCCCCGCACGCTCATTCACGTGTCGGGTTCGGAGGTTCTGCTCAACGATGCGCGAAAGGCCGCCCGAATGCTGGCCGCCGAGGGCGTACCGGTCGAGGTGCGGGTCTGGCCAGGCCAGATGCACGTCTTCCAGTTGTGTTCGCCGTTGGTGAACGAGGCGACGCGCTCATTGCGCCAGATCGGTGAGTACATTCGCGAAGCCACCTGGTGACTCCCGCTTGGTGACTGATGGCGCGGCCTGACACGATGGATGTATGCGCATCGCCAGGCACATCAGTGACCTCATCGGTAACACCCCGCTGGTTCAGCTGAACTCGGTTGTGCCGCACGGCGCCGGACTGGTCGCCGCCAAGATCGAGTACCTGAACCCGGGCGGCAGTTCCAAGGACCGCATCGCCGTGAAGATGATCGACGCGGCCGAGGCCAGCGGCGCCCTCAAACCTGGTGGCACCATCGTGGAACCGACCTCCGGCAATACCGGAGTCGGTCTGGCGCTGGTGGCGCAGCAGCGCGGCTACAAGTGCATCTTCGTCTGCCCGGACAAGGTCAGCGAGGACAAGCAGAACGTGTTGCGCGCGTACGGCGCCGAGGTCGTGGTGTGCCCGACGGCGGTGCCGCCGGACCACCCGGACAGCTACTACAGCGTCTCCAACCGGCTGGTCGAGGAGGTTCCCGGGGCGTGGAAGCCCGACCAGTACTCCAACCCGAACGGGCCGGCCAGCCACTACGAGACCACCGGTCCGGAGATCTGGGCCGACACCGACGGCAAGATCACGCATTTCGTGGCGGGCGTCGGCACCGGTGGCACCATCACCGGAACCGGCCGTTACCTCAAAGAGGTGTCCGGCGGACGGGTCAAGGTCATCGGAGCCGACCCGGAGGGCTCGGTGTACTCGGGCGGCACCGGGCGCCCGTACCTGGTCGAGGGTGTCGGTGAGGACTTCTGGCCCAGTGCGTATGACCCGACCGTGCCCGACGAGATCATCGCGGTCTCGGATGCGGATTCCTTCGAGATGACCCGCCGGCTGGCCCGCGAGGAGGCCCTGCTGGTCGGTGGTTCGTGCGGGATGGCCGTCGTGGCGGCGCTGCGGGTGGCCGAGCGGGAAGGCCCCGACGCCGTGGTGGTGGTGTTGCTGCCCGATGGTGGGCGCGGTTACCTGTCAAAGGTTTTCAACGATGCATGGATGTCGTCGTACGGCTTCCTGCGCAGCAGGCTGGATGGGTCCATCGAAGAGGTCACGGTCGGGCATATCTTGCGGCGCAAGTCAGGTGAGCTGCCGGATCTCGTGCACACCCATCCGTCGGAAACCGTCCGTGACGCGATCAACATCCTGCGTGAGTACGGGGTGTCGCAGATGCCCGTCGTCGGTGCGGAACCGCCCGTGATGGCCGGCGAGGTCGCCGGCAGCGTATCCGAGCGGGACCTGCTCTCCGCCGTGTTCGAGGGACGGGCGAAGTTGGCCGACGCGGTCGGCGACCATATGGGCGCGCCGCTGCCACTGATCGGCTCCGGTGAACTGCTCAGCACCGCGGCCAAGACTTTGCGCGATTACGACGCACTGATGGTTGTCGAGGATGGCAAACCGATCGGTGTGCTCACCCGCCATGATCTTCTCGGATCGCTTTCCGACGGCGGTTTCCCCCGGTAGACGCGGCGTCCCCCCGCAGTTTGATAGCTGCGAAATCAATTACTTACGCTAATGATTGACGTGCCACGGTTGTTATGTCGGGGCGATGAAGAAATGGCTATGGTATCCATTTCGGGCGAATTCTCAGGTAGGGTGACACCGCTCATAGTCAGCTAATTTCCTCACCTTGGAAGGCGTCAATGACCACACCTCCGCCACCGCCGCCTGGAAATTACCCGCCGCCCCCGCCGCCTCCCGGTGGTGGTTATCCGCCTCCGCCGCAGGGTGGCTTCCCGCCGCCTCCGCCGCCGGGCGGGGGATCAGGTCCGGGTTTCGGTGCGGGATTCGGGGGACCGGCTCTCGGCGGTGGGTTGCCGCAGGACGCGTACACGCCGTGGTTGACTCGTGTGCTGGCCTGGTTGATCGACTTCATTCCGGTGTTCATCGTCGAGGGCATCGGTTACGCACTGCTCCTCGGCACCCGGGAGACCGTGTGTGTCACCGATACCTCCGAGTACGACCTGGGCGACTTCTGCGCCACCGGAGCCTCGACGCTCGGTCAGGCCTCCGTCTTCATCGCCGGATTGGTGGTGCTGGCCTATGTGATATGGAACTACGGGTACCGGCAGGGCACCACCGGGTCGAGCATCGGCAAGGGCATACTGAAATTCAAGGTGGTCAGCGAGAGTACCGGCCAGCCAATCGGTTTCGGTCTGTCGATCGTGCGCCAGCTCGCGCACATCGTCGATGGCCTCATCTGCTACATCGGGTACCTGTTCCCGCTGTGGGACGCAAAGCGGCAGACGCTGGCCGACAAGATCATGAAGACAGTGTGTCTGCCGCTCTGACCTAGGCTCAACCGAAGCGCCGGTCCGCGAAATCACTGCGCGGACCGGCGTTTCACCGTAACGACCGACTGACGAGAGGGTGTTATGACTCAGCCACCACCTCCGCCCGGCAACTACCCGCCGGGCGGATATCCGCCACCGGAGAACGTCCCACCCGCCGGTGGCTACCCGCCGCCCGCGCCGGGTGGCTATCCGCCGCCGCCGGCCCCCGGCGGTTACCCGCCGCCGCCCGCACCGGGTGCGTACCCGCCCCCGCCGGCCGGTAACTATCCGCCGCCGCAAGGGAATTACCCTCCGCCACCGGCCGGGGGTTACCCCCCGCCGCCGCCACCGCAGGGTGGTTACGCACCGCCGCCGCCCGGATACCCGGGTGCGCCGGCGTTCGGCGGCCCCGGTCAGGGATACAGCGTCGGCGAGGCGTTCTCCTGGGCGTGGAACAAGTTCACCAAGAACGCGGCCGCAATCCTCGTGCCGACGCTGGTGTTCGGCGTGGTGTACGCGGTACTGCAGGGCATCATCCAGTTCATCTCGAGCCTGTTCACCACCACCGACAGCTACACCAGCTACGACGGTGGCTACGCGGCGAGCGTCTCGATGGGCGTCGGTGGCGTGGTCGTCTCGATCATCGGCAGCATCGTCATGCTGGTCGTCGCGGCGGTGGTGCAGTCCGCCTACATCGGCGGCATGCTCGACATCGCCAATGGGCAACAGGTTGAGATCGGTTCGTTCTTCAAGCCGCGCAACGTGGGCAACGTGATCATCGCGTCGGTCGTGTCCGGCATCATCGTCGCCATCGGGGTCGTGCTGTGCATCGTGCCCGGCATCATCGCGACCATCATGCTGTTCTTCACCACGGTGATCGTGCTGGATCGCAACGTGTCCGGTATCGACGCCATCACGACCAGCTTCAACATCGCCAAGGCCAATTTCGGTCCGGTGGCGCTGACGTGGCTGACGACGATCGGCATCTTCATCGTCGGCACGCTGGCGTGCCTGGTCGGCCTCATCGTCGCCTACCCGGTGGTGTCGCTGATCACCGTCTACGCCTACCGGAAGCTCTCCGGTGGTCCGGTCGCCGCGCTGACGCCGTAAACCGTTCGAGCCGAAACGGGGTGGACCGCAATCCGGTCCACCCCGTTTCGCGTTCGGCGCGCACCACTAGCCTGAGGGGTATGAGCGAGCAGAAGAGTTCCTCGGACGCACACCGGTGGCAGGGTCTGGCGACCCGGGCGATCCACGCGGGCTACCGGCCGGATCCGGCCACCGGCGCCGTCAACGCCCCCATCTACGCCAGTTCGACCTTCGCCCAGGACGGTGTGGGCGGCCTGCGGGGCGGGTTCGAGTACGCCCGCACCGGTAACCCGACCCGGGCCGCGCTGGAGGCGTCGCTGGCCGCCGTCGAGCAGGCCGACTACGGGCGCGCGTTCAGCTCCGGGATGGCCGCCACCGATTGCGCACTACGCGCGGTGCTGCGCCCAGGCGACCACGTCGTCATCCCCGATGATGCCTACGGAGGCACCTTCCGCCTGATCGACAAGGTCTTCACCCAGTGGGGTATCACCCACACGCCCGTGCCGCTGTCGGATATCGATGCCGTCGCCGCGGCCATCACCGCGCAGACGAAGCTGATCTGGGTCGAGACACCGACCAACCCGCTGCTCAACATCGCCGATATCGCCGCGCTGGCCACCGTCGCCCGTGCGCGTGGCGCGAAACTTCTGGTGGACAACACCTTTGCCTCACCCGCGCTGCAGCAGCCGCTGACCCTGGGGGCGGATATCGTGCTGCATTCGACCACGAAGTACATCGGCGGGCACTCCGATGTGGTGGGGGGTGCCCTGTTGACCAGCGACGAGGAACTGGACGCGGCGTTCGGGTTTCTGCAGAACGGGGCGGGCGCGGTGCCCGGCCCGTTCGACGCCTACTTGACCATGCGGGGCCTCAAGACCCTGGTGCTGCGGATGCAGCGGCACAGCGAGAATGCGGCGAAGGTCGCCGAGTTCCTGGCCGAGCATCCAGCCGTGGCGTCGGTGTTGTATCCGGGGCTGGACAGCCATCCCGGGCATGCCGTCGCGGCCAAGCAGATGACCGGCTTCGGTGGCATGGTGTCGGTGCGGCTCAAGGGCGGACGCGCCGCGGCCCACGAATTGTGCGCGCGCACAGAGATTTTCATTCTCGCTGAATCTTTGGGCGGAGTGGAGTCGCTGATCGAGCATCCCGGCGCCATGACGCATGCCTCTACTGCGGGATCGCAGCTGGAGGTGCCCGACGATCTGGTCCGGTTGTCGGTCGGTATCGAGGAATCCGCCGATCTGCTCGGCGACCTCGAGCACGCACTCGGTTAGCCGGCCAACGCCTGCCGCAACGCCGACGCGGTCACCGCGAGGTTGACCTCCGCCAGCCCCGTCGGTTGTTCGTCGACCCAGCTGCCCAGGGCGATCTCGCCGGCGCGGGCATGTACCCAGCGCCAGCCGCGGTCGTTGAGGCTCAGCAGGGCACCGAGGCCGTCCACTGCGTGCAGCAGCGAGATGATGGCCGCGGTCGGCGGTGGGGGAGGGTGCCGGTCGAACAGCGCCGCCAGCAAGGCCGCGCGGGCCGCGTCGACGCGATCTCGGCGGACGAGGGGCAAGGCGTCGGGCTGTGCCATCCGGCGGATCTGCCCGATGTGCTCCAGCCAGCCCACCAGGTGGTCCTCGCTGTGCTTGCGCAGCTTGGTCAACGCGGTCGCGGGCCGCAGGGGACGGCGTTGCAGGAGCTCGAAAGCGGGACCGGTCACCGGGTCCAGGGGACCGGTCCCGGTCAGCGCGACCAGATGCCCCGGGGCAACGCGTTCACCGTCGACCGCGGGCCGGACCCGGCAGGCAAGGGCGAGGTCCAGCAGTACGGCCGCGCCGACGACGCGCTGACGCCGTCGTCGTTCAAGGCCGGGGAGGGCCGACGAATTGTCGAGCAGGAGCAGAAGCAGGTCCTCGGCGATCTGGGCCATCGGGGATCAACCCTAGCGGTCGCCGAGGACGGCAGCCTCAGGCGTGATACGGCTCCGCGCTGAGCAGGGTCACCGTGACGGTGTTGCCGTTGGGAATCGTGTAGCTGCGGGTATCGCCGACCTTGGCGTCGAGCAGCGCCTCGCCCAGCGGTGACTTCGGCGAGTAGACCTCCAGCTTGCCGTCGCTGACGCCCTCTTGGCGGGTGGCGATCAGGAAGGTCTCGGTGTCGGTCTTGTCGTCGCCGTACTGCACCTTCACCACGGAACCGGGCAGCGCGACGCCGGACTGCTTGGGAGCTTCGCCGACCTTGGCGCTGTTCAGGAGTTCCTGCAGCTGCCGGATGCGCGCTTCTTCCTGGCCCTGCTGCTCGCGGGCGGCGTGGTAGCCACCGTTCTCGCGCAGGTCGCCCTCTTCGCGACGGTCGTTGATCTCGGCGGCGATGACGGGCCGGTTGGCGATCAACTGGTCCAGCTCGACCTTCAGCCGGTCATGTGCTTCTTGGGTCAGCCAGGTGACCTGGGTATCGGTCATATCCTCGCGCTCCTGTCGTTGTTTGTTCTTGCGCTGCGCCGCGTGAGTGCTGTGGCGTGATGCCGCATTCGCAGCCGCAGATCGCGTACTAAAGCAGCAATACACGGCTCCAGCCGGAACCGTGTATCGGGCCAGTCTACCACCGACGGGTCAGCGGATTTTCATGATTTCGCTGTTCGGCGTTGGTTGTGCCGACGCCCGCAGCGGTCCCGTGGGAGCGCGGCTAGGGGGTTCGCAGATATGCGGGCACATCGGTGCCGCAGCCGTAGATATCGCCGACAGCGGGCGGCTTGGTCGTCTTCACCTCGGTGGTGACCTGCACCGATGTCTCGGTCGAGGGTGGGACCAGGATTTCGCGCCGGCCCACCTCGCCGCCGTCCTTGGACCGCGCCCGCACGATGCACACCACCGGTCGTCCCGGATCGGCACGGGTCACCGTGATGGTCACCGACACCGTCTGGTTGTCGATCAGCTTGTACCCGCCGAGCTCGCCCTTGACGTCCCCGGCGCCCAGCCGGTTGAACGCGACGAGCGCGAGGGCCACCCCTGCCGTCACAATCAGTGCGGTCAACCCGATGGCCACCCGGCGTCGGGTACTGCGGGACAATCGCTCACGCCCATATCGGGCGGCGGGACGGTCGATGGTCAAGGTTTTGGCTGCCCGTCGGTCGGTTGCTTCTACTAGGACTGGAACTATAGGACCGTGGGCATGAAGAGGCGGCGGCCGCGGTTGTGGAAAGAAACCGTTAGATGAGACGAGATGACTGAACTGCGATTGATGGCGGTGCACGCCCACCCGGACGATGAATCCAGCAAGGGTGCGGCGACCACCGCGCGGTATGCGGCGGAAGGTGTCCGCGTCATGGTGGTGACGCTGACCGGCGGAGAACGCGGGGACATCCTCAATCCGGCCATGGACCTGCCTGAGGTGCACGGCCGGATCGCCGAGGTGCGCCGCGACGAGATGGCCAAGGCCGCCGAGATTCTCGGCGTCGAGCACCACTGGCTGGGCTTCGTCGACTCCGGGTTGCCCGAGGGCGATCCCCTGCCGCCGCTTCCCGACGGCTGCTTCGCCGCGGTGCCGCTGGCCGAACCCGTCGAACGGCTGGTGCGGGTGATCCGGGAGTTCCGGCCGCACGTGCTGACCACCTACGACGAGAACGGTGGCTATCCGCACCCCGATCACATTCGCTGCCACGAGGTCAGCGTCGCCGCCTACGAGGCCGCCGCCGACTATCTGCGCTACCCGGACGCGGGTGAGCCGTGGAGCGTGTCCAAGCTCTACTACAACCACGGCTTCCTGCGCCGGCGCATGCAGATGCTGCAGGACGAGTTCGTCAAGCACGGCCGCACCGGACCCTTCGACAAGTGGCTGGAGCACTGGGATCCCGAGTTCGACGTCTTCGAGGGGCGGGTCACCACCCGGGTGCACTGCTCGGACTACTTCTCGCAGCGTGATGACGCGCTGCGGGCCCATGCCACCCAGATCGACCCGACCGGCGATTTCTTCCACGCGCCCATCGAATGGCAGCAGCGGCTGTGGCCGACCGAGGAGTTCGAACTCGCGCGCTCGCGGGTACGGGTGCAATTGCCCGAGACAGACCTGTTCACGGGAATCGAGACATGACCGATACGTTCATCCTGATCGCCGGCCTCCTCGCCGAGGAGGGGCCCCGCGATACCGGGCCCGATTTCGGTAAGGCCAGTCCGCTGGGCCTTGTCGTGGTCGTCATCCTGTTGATCGGCACCTTCGCCCTGGTGTGGTCGATGAATCGGCACCTCAAGAAGCTGCCCGAGTCTTTCGACCCGGAGCACCCGGAGCCGGATCAGGCCATCGACGAGGGCACGACGGGTGAGTTCAAGGATGACGCCAAGGGGTAACACGCTCGGCGGGGCCACCAGCCCGTACCTGCGCCAGCATGCCGACAACCCGGTGCACTGGCAGCAGTGGAGCGCCGAGGCGCTGGCCGAGGCTGCCGAGCGGGATGTCCCCATCCTGCTGTCCATCGGATACGCGGCCTGTCATTGGTGCCACGTGATGGCGCACGAGTCGTTCGAGGATCTCGAGGTCGCCGCGGCGGCGAACGCCGCGTTCGTCTGCATCAAGGTCGACCGCGAGGAACGCCCCGATCTGGACGCGGTCTACATGAATGCCACCATCGCACTGACCGGGCAGGGTGGCTGGCCGATGACATGCTTCCTCACCCCGGACGGCCGGCCCTTTTTCGCCGGCACCTATTTCCCCAAAGATGGTTTCCTGCAATTACTCTCGGCGGTCGAGCAGACCTGGCGGGAGCGTCGGGCCGAGGTGGAACAGGCGTCCGAGGCCATCACCGGCGAACTGCGCGCGATGACCACTGCCCGGTCCGGTGGTCCCGCACTGGAGCCTGCGCTGTGCGACCACGCGGTGGCCGCCGTGCTCCGCGACGAGGACCCCACATACGGCGGTTTCGGGCGGGCGCCCAAGTTCCCGCCGTCGGCGCTGCTGGAAGCGCTGCTGCGACATGACGAGCGGACCGGAACCGGCCTCGAGGTGGTGGCGCGGACCTGCCAGGCGATGGCCCGCGGAGGTATCTACGATCAGCTGGCCGGCGGCTTCGCCCGCTACAGCGTCGACAATGCCTGGGTGGTACCGCATTTCGAGAAGATGCTGTACGACAACGCGTTGCTGCTGCGGGTGTACGCACACTGGGCGCGGCGTACCGGAAACCCGTTCGCGCGCAGGATCGCCGGCGAGACCGCCCGGTTTCTGATCGAGGAGCTCGGCGACGGCGGCATGTTCATCTCGTCCCTGGACGCGGATTCCGGCGGGGTGGAAGGCCTCACCTACGTGTGGTCGCCGGAGCAGTTGCGGGAGGTCCTCGGTGCCGAGGATGGTCCTTGGGCCGCTTCGCTTTTCGGCGTGACCGAGGAGGGGACCTTCGA
Source organism: Mycolicibacterium sp. Y3 (assembly GCF_051188035.1). Taxonomy (NCBI): domain Bacteria; kingdom Bacillati; phylum Actinomycetota; class Actinomycetes; order Mycobacteriales; family Mycobacteriaceae; genus Mycobacterium; species Mycolicibacterium sp. Y3. The sequence goes on from NZ_JAVQLT010000001.1 coordinate 1,786,156, forward strand.
GCGCGGGACGTCTGTGTTGCGGCTACCGGTGGATCCCGACGACGCGGCCCGGTTCGCGCGGGTCCGGCACATGCTGCTGGCCGCACGCGCGCAGCGGGTCCAGCCCGGGCGGGACGCCAAGATCGTCACCGCCTGGAACGGGCTGGCCGTCACCGCGCTCGCCGAGGCCTCGGTGGCGCTGGGGGAGCCCGAATATCTGGATGCCGCAACGCATTGCGCTCGTTCGCTGCTGAACCTGCATCTCGTCGACGGCCGGCTGCGCCGGGTCAGCATGGGTGGGGTGGTCGGTGGCAGCGCGGGAATTCTGGAGGACTACGCGGCACTGGCCACCGCGCTGCTGACGCTGTATCAGCTCACTGGCTCGTGGCTGCCCGAGGCGACCGGACTGCTCGACACCGCCCTCGCCCACTTCGCCGACGCCGACGGGCGCTGGTTCGACACCGCCGACGACGCCGAGACCCTGGTGCTGCGCCCGGCCGATCCACTCGACGGGGCGACCCCGTCGGGGGCGTCCTTGGTCGCCGAGGCGCTGCAACTGGCCGCGCACCTGACTGCCACGCAGCGTTACGCGACGGCCGCGGACGCCGCCCTGGCCGCGGCGACCCCGATCCTGGGCAAGGCGGCGCGCTCCGGTGGGCATTGGCTGGCGGTGGCCGAAGCGGCGGTCCGCGGCCCCCTCCAGATCGCCGTCGCCTGCGATCCGGACCACTCCGAACTGCTCACCGCGGCAAGGATGTTGGCACCCGGAGGGGCGATCGTCGTCGGCGGCCCGGCGGACAGCACCGAACTGCTGATCGGCAGGGACCGCATCGCCGGGCGCGACGCTGCGTATGTGTGCCGCGGCCGGACCTGCGATCTGCCGGTGACGACGGCAGAGGATCTCGCCGCGGCGCTGAGTCGCGCCGTGTAGCGTGCGGCGCATGCCCACTCCCGAGCAGATCACCGCCACCGTTCACCGTTATCTCGAGCTGGTCGCCAAGGGCGCACCCGACGAGGTCGTCGAGCTGTACGCCTCCGATGCCACGTTGGAGGACCCGGTCGGCGGCGAGGTGCACATCGGTCGGCAGGCCATCCGCGGCTTCTACGCCAACATCGAGAACGTCAAGGGCACGACCGAGATCCACACCCTGCGCGCGCTCGGCCATGAGGCGGCCTTCTACTGGCGGTTATCGCTGGACTTCGGCAACGGCGTCGGGATGAGCATCGAGATCATCAGCGTCATGACGTTCGACGCGGACGCCAAGATCACCTCGATGAAGGCCTACTGGGGGCCGGACAACGTCACCAACCACTAGAAGACTGCGAACCACATCGCGATGTAGTGGCAGATCGCCGCGACCGCGGTGCAGGCGTGGAAGAACTCGTGGTGACCGAAGGTGGTCGGCCACGGATTGGGCCACTTCAGCCCGTAAAGCACACCGCCGATGCTGTACAGCGCGCCGCCGACGATCAGCAGCACCACCGCCGCGACACCCGCGCCATCCATGATCGGGCCGATGAACCATGCCGCCACCCAGCCCAACAACAGGTACAGCGGGACGCCGACCCAGGCCGGCGCGGACGGCCAGAACATCTTGAGCAGCACCCCGGCGGCGGCACCGCTCCACACGATCCAGAACAGCACCATGCCCTTGGAATCGGGCAGGGCCAGCAGGGCGAACGGCGTGTAACTGCCCGCGATGAACACGAAGATCGTCGAGTGGTCCAGACGCTTCATCCACTTGCGTGCGTTCGGCGATGTCCAGTTGACCCGATGGTAGGTGCCGCTGACGGTGAACATCGCGACGATGGTGAAGGTGTAGATCAGGGTCGACACACCGGCGCGGGTGCCCTGCAGCGACCACGACACCGATACCAACGCCGCACCCGCGATAAACGCGACGATCGCCGAGTAGACGTGGATCCAGCCGCGGGCGCGCGGCTTGCCCAGGAACTGGGCCACCCCGTCGACGACGGCGGCAGGCAGGTCGCCGGGATCGTCGGAAGATTGGGTGGTGGCTGCCGCCGACCGGTACGGCCGGCTGGCGTCGATCGGAGTTGTCATCGTCACCTCCACAGACTGGGTCACCTCCACTGACTGGCATGGGGGAGCCTGGTTGCCACAGTAGTCTGATTTTCGTGGAGATCATTCCCCCGCGTCTCAAGGAGCCGGCGTACCGGCTGTACGAGATGCGGTTGCGCAACGAACTGGTCCGCTCGAAATCCGAACTCCCTCGCCATATCGCCGTGTTGTGCGACGGCAACCGTCGCTGGGCACGCGACGCCGGCTACGACGATGTCAGCTACGGCTACCGCAAGGGTGCGGCCAAGATCGCCGAGATGCTGCGCTGGTGCCAGGCCGCGGGAATCGAACTGACCACCGTCTACCTGTTGTCCACCGAGAACCTCGGGCGCGACCCGGACGAGTTGTCGGCCCTCATCGAGATCATCACCGACGTCGTCGAGGAGATCTGCGCCCCGGCCAATCACTGGAGCGTGCGGACCGTCGGCGACCTGGAACTGCTCGGGGAGGAACCCGCCCGCCGGCTCCGGGAGGCCGTAGAGAGTACGGCCGGCACGGCCAGCACCGGTCCCGGTTCCTTCCATGTCAATGTGGCCGTCGGCTACGGCGGTCGCCAGGAGATCGTCGACGCCGTGCGGGCCCTGTTGAGCAAAGAACTCGCCAACGGTGCCACCGCCGAACAACTCATCGAGGCGGTCACCGTCGACGCGATCTCGGAGAATCTCTACACCTCCGGGCAGCCCGATCCCGACCTCGTCATCCGCACCTCGGGTGAGCAACGTCTCTCCGGATTCCTGTTGTGGCAGAGCGCATATTCGGAGATGTGGTTCACCGAGGCGCACTGGCCGGCCTTCCGCCGCGTCGACTTCCTGCGCGCGCTGCGCGACTACACCCGGCGCCACCGGCGCCACGGCCTGTAACCACCATGGCCTGGCTGTCGGCGGTCGTCTTCGCACTCAGCTGGTGGCTCGGCCTGTATCTGCTCGCCCGGAATCCGCGTAAGCCCGTGCTGGCGCTGGCCGCGGCCGGGCTGACCAGTTTCGCCGCGGTGGTCGCACTGGACGCGGTGCGGGTGGCGGCCGGCGGGCCGGAGCGCAGTACGCATCTGCTGAGTCAGGTCGAGGTCTACCTCGTCGTGCTGCCCGGCATCTTCTGGTTCGCGGTGTTGCTGGAACTGTCCCGCCCCCAGGACAACCCGCCCGGCCGGGCGCGTGAGTTCGTGGCGGTCGCGGTGGTGGCTGCGGTGGCGTTCACCGGCGCCGCCATGGCGGGCAACGTCGACGGTCCGCTGCGCGCCGGCCACTGGGTGATGTTCGCCGCGGTGTCGGTGTCGTCGCTGGGGGCGATGGCCTCCACGACGCTGCGGCCCGTCCAGCCGGTCCCGGTGGTGCGCTTCGTCGTGGTGGCCACCCTGTTCTTCGCGCTCGGCAACGCCATCCTGGTCATCCCGCTCGGCCTGGTGCCCAGTTGGCTTGCGTTGGCGTCCACCGGGTTCGACGTGGCCCTGCTGGGGGTGGCCGTCGCGTTGTCCGACGCCTTCGACGAGGGGCAGGCGCTGCGCGCCGACATGCTGCGGTCGTTCACGGCGACGGCGGTGGTGGCCCTGGTGTTCGGCGGCCAGGCCCTGGTCGGCCTCGCTGTGGCGGGGCCGACGGCGCGGACGGCGCTGACGGCGCTGACGGTACTGCTGTTCACCAGCGTCGCGATCGCCGTCGCGATCAACGTGCTGGCCGATCCGCTGGCCGGACTGCTGGACCGGGTCACGTTCTCGCGCTCCCCGGAACTGCGGGCCGACCGTGCCGCGTTGCGCCGCACCGAGTCCGCCCTGCCGCTGCGCTCGGCGCACCCACTGGACCAGGTCGACGACGAGGCGTTCGCACGCCTGACCCGGCGCGCCCTGGGCCACTACGGTGACCTGTCCAAGCTGGTGGCCAGTCCGCTCACCGCGCTGCCCGTCATCGATGTCCGGCTCGCTTCTCGGGGCGCACCCGATCAGCCGCTGGAGCGGGCCAACGAACTCAGGGCGCTGTTGGCCGACCGGATCGCCGCGCTGAAACCACGCGACGGCGGCGACTTCGGCACCAGCGAGCAATGGCGGCACTACAACTCGCTGTACTTCCCGTACGTCGCCGGCGTGCGCGCCTACGCACAGAACGCCACCGCATCCGGACTCGACCCGGTGGCCCGACAGGCCTGGCAGTGGCTGGTCACCGAGGTGCCGCAGCGGTCCCTGCACAACTGGCAGAACGCCGCGGCCCGCGTCATCGCCGCCGACCTGCGCGGCGGGCAGGTGGCGCACACGGGCTGAGCTGGGCTTGGCAGTGTCTGGCAGCGACCGGGGCAGACCTGGCAGTGGATTTCTCGCAACGTTGGTGGTGTTCCGCACCCTCGACGAAGAGGAGCCCGATATGACCGCCACCCTCACCCGGCCACCGCTGACCGACAGTTCGGATTCGCTGCTGCGGTTCGTCATGCGCGCCGACGCCACCGTGTGCGCCGCCACCGGACTGCTGGTGGCGGTGGCGGCCGATCCGCTGTCCCGGCTGTCCGGACTGTCGGCCGCCTCGGAGTGGATCGCCGGCGCGGCCTTGGTGTGCTACGGCGCCATGCTCTACCTGCTGGCCGCCGCACCGGCGCTGCGGCGTATCGGGATCGGCGTCGTCACCGCCAACCTTCTCGTCGCGGCCGGGACGCTTGCCGTACTGATCGCGGGCGTCCTACCGCTCACCACCGCGGGCGTCGTGATGACACTGGCCGTCGTCCTGTGCACGCTCGGCTGCGCGTGGTGGCAGTACCTCGGAGTGCGCCGTCTGGCGTGACTCCCTCCGACCCGGTGCGGGGTCGTCCCGCTAGAGGTTGGCGTGATGCCCCCGCACCGGCTTCTCCGCACCCCCCAACAGGAAGGAACGTTCGATGACCACTTTCACCGCCCCCACCACACGGGCCAGGGATGGGTTGGTCCGCTTCGCGATGCGCCTGGACGCGGTGCTCGTCGGGATCACCGGCATCCCGTTCGTCGCCGCCGCAGACTGGCTGTCCTCGCTGACCGGGGTCCCGGTCGCCGTCGAGTACGGCCTCGGTGTGTTCTTCCTCGCCTACGGCGTGGTCGTGTACTGGCTCGCGGGCCGGGATCGGGTGCGCCCCGGTGCGATCGCCACCATCACCGCCAACGCGCTGTTCACCGTCGGCTTCGTGGGACTGGCCGAGGCCGGCATCTGGCCGCTGAGCACCTGGGGTTACGCCCTGCTGTTCGGGGGTGCGCTGTACACCGCGGTCATCGGCAGCGTGCAGTACGCCGGTCTTCGCCGGATCTGAACGCTCGCCGTTTCAGAGCTTGCGCAGCCGCAGCCGGTTGATCGAGTGATCGGAGTCCTTGCGCAGCACCAGTGTTGCCCGGGGCCGGGTCGGCAAGATGTTGTCGATCAGGTTGGGCCGGTTGATCGAATGCCAGATATCGCGGGCCGCGAACACCGCCTGTTCGTCGGTCAGCGTCGAGTAGTGGTGGAAATGGGAGGCCGGGTCGGCGAAGGCGCCGGCCCGCATCGACAGGAACCGGGAGATGTACCACTGCTCGATGTCCTCGATGCGGGCGTCGACGTACAGCGAGAAGTCGAACAGGTCCGAGACCATCAGGGCCGGCCCGGTCTGCAGCACATTGAGACCCTCCAAGATGAGGATGTCGGGCTGGCGGATCAGCTGCTTTTCACCGGGCACGATGTCGTACAGCAGGTGTGAGTACACCGGGGCGCAGGCCACCTCCGCCCCGGATTTGACCGCGGTGACGAAGCGCATCAGCGCCCTGCGGTCGTAGCTCTCCGGAAAGCCCTTGCGATGCATCATGTTCCGGCGTGCGAGCTCTGCATTCGGGTACAGGAAGCCGTCGGTGGTCACCAGGTCGACCCGAGGATGGTTCTCCCACCGCGCCAGCAGTGCCTTGAGCACACGGGCGGTGGTGGACTTCCCGACGGCGACGCTGCCGGCCACTCCGATGACGAAGGGCACCGGGTTCTCCGGTGTCTGCTCGCCGAGGAACTCGGCGGTGGCGGCGAAGAGCAACTGATGCGCGGCGACCTGCAGGTGGATCAACCGGGCCAGCGGCAGGTAGACCTCTTCCACCTCAAGCAGGTCGATCTGCTCACCCAGGCCGCGCAGGCTGCGCAGTTCCGCTTCGGACAACGCTAGGGGGGTGGCCATACGCAACGCGCGCCACTGGGCTCTGTCGAACTCCACATATGGGCTCGGCTCACTCGGCCGCGGCATGCGGTCAGTCTTGCATCTACGGTTGACGTCATGGACGCCGGCACGGATTCAGAGGCCCTGATTCGCGAGTATCTCCTTCTCGGCCTGCGCTTCGACCGGGTCGAGGAGGGCTATGTGGACTCCTTCACCGGCGATCCGCAGCTGCGCCGCCAGGTGGCCGATGAGGTCACTCCCGATCCGGCCGACCTGGCCCGACAGGCGCAGCGACTGCTCGCCCAGGTGCCCGGAAGCGGCCTGGACGGTCCCCGGGCGGACTATCTGTCGGCACATCTGAAGGCGCTGGCCTGCGCGGGACGCAAGTTCGCCGGCGAGCAGGTGGGCTTCGTCGAGGAGGTGCGCGAGTACTTCGACGTCGACATCGTCAAGGGCGATCCGCAGCGCTACCGCGATGCGCACCGCCGGCTCGACGAGGTGGTCGGTGGCACCGGCTCGCTGGCCGAACGGATGCACGCCTACCGCAGCGGTGAGGAGATCCCGCCGGCACGCCTGGAGGAGGCCATCCACGCGTTCTCCTCGGCGCTACGGGACAAGGTGCGCGCCACCTATCCGCTGCCCGAGGCCGAGACCATCACCTACGAGGTGGTCACCGACAAGCCCTGGTCGGGATTCAACTACTACCTCGGCGATTACAAGTCGACCGTCGCCGTCAACGCCGACCTCAAACAGCAGATGTCGAATCTGCCGCGGCTGGTGGCCCACGAGTCCTATCCCGGCCACCACACCGAGCACTGCCGCAAAGAGGCCGGCCTGGTGGCCCGCGACGGTCAGGCCGAGCAGACCATCTTCCTGGTCAACACTCCGCAGTGCCTGATGGCCGAGGGCCTGGCCGACCTGGCGCTCTATGCGGTCGTCGGCGACGAGGCGAGCGGAGCGACGGGAAATGGGCAGGGCTGGGGTCCATGGGCCGCCGAGATCTATGCCGACCTCGGGTTGCGCTTCGACGGGGAGCGGGCCGCCGCCATCTCCGAGGCCTCCGCCGCGCTGGCCGATGTGCGCCAGGACGCGGCGCTGATGCTGCACGACGAGCACCGCGACGTCGACGAGGTGGTGGCCTACCTGTCCACCTGGCTGCTGACGTCGGAGACCCGGGCCCGGCAGATGCTGAAGTTCCTGTCCTCGCCGCTGTGGCGGGCCTACACCAGCACCTACGTCGAGGGATACCGCTTGCTGCGCGGCTGGCTGGACGCCCGCCCGGCCGAGGTGTCGCTCACCGAGCGGTTCGGCCGGCTGCTGGACGAACCGCTGATCCCGTCCGCGCTGCGGGCCGTCTAACGGCAGGTTCGGCGCGGTGAAACCGCGTCGTGGTGGGGCGATAGGCTGGTGCTCATGACTGCAGATTCGACCGTCAGCGCGCTCGGCGCCGACTACGCCGCCACCGCCAGCGAGGCCTACCGGGCCGCCTTGCAGGTCATCGAGCAGGTCGAGCCCCGGGTCGCCGCCGCCACCCGCAAAGAACTTGCCGATCAACGGGATTCGCTGAAGCTGATCGCCAGCGAGAACTACGCCTCCCCGGCCGTGCTGCTGACCATGGGTACCTGGTTCTCCGACAAGTACGCCGAAGGCACCGTCGGGCACCGCTTCTACGCCGCCTGCCAGAACGTCGACACCGTCGAGGCGCTGGCCGCCGAACACGCGCGTGAACTGTTCGGCGCCCCCTACGCGTACGCGCAGCCGCACTCCGGTATCGACGCCAACCTGGTGGCCTTCTGGGCCATCCTGGCCACCCGGATCGAGGCCCCCGCCCTGGCCGAGCTGGGCGCCAAGCACGTCAACGACCTGTCCGAGGCGGACTGGGAGACGCTGCGCCACAAGCTGGGCAACCAGCGGCTGCTGGGCATGTCGCTGGACACCGGTGGGCACCTGACCCACGGCTTCCGGCCCAACATCTCGGGCAAGATGTTCCACCAGCGCAGCTACGGCACCGATCCCGAGACCGGTCTGATCGACTACGCCGCCGTCGCCGCCGCGGCCCGCGAGTTCAAGCCGCTGATCCTGGTGGCCGGCTATTCGGCGTACCCGCGCCGGGTGAACTTCGCCAAGATGCGTGAGATCGCCGACGAGGTGGGCGCCACCCTCATGGTCGACATGGCCCATTTCGCCGGACTGGTCGCGGGCAAGGTGTTCACCGGTGACGAGGATCCGGTGCCGCACGCGCACATCACCACCACCACCACGCACAAGTCGCTGCGCGGCCCGCGTGGCGGCTTGGTGCTGGCCACCGAGGAGTACGCGCCCGCCGTCGACAAGGGCTGCCCGATGGTGCTCGGCGGTCCGCTGAGCCACGTCATGGCGGCCAAGGCCGTGGCGCTGGCCGAGGCCCGCCAGCCGGCGTTCCGCGAGTACGCGCAGCGCATCGCCGACAACGCCAAATCCCTGGCCGACGGTTTCCTCACCCGCGGCGCACGGCTGGTGACGGGCGGCACCGACAACCATCTGGTGCTGCTCGATGTCACCTCGTTCGGGCTGACCGGCCGTCAGGCCGAGTCCGCGCTGCTGGACGCCGGCATCGTCACCAACCGCAACTCCATCCCGAACGATCCGAACGGCGCCTGGTACTCCAGCGGCATCCGGTTCGGCACTCCGGCACTGACCACCCGCGGCTTCGGTGGCGAGGACTTCGACCGGGTCGCCGAGTTGGTGGTCGAGGTGTTGAAGAACACCGCCGTCGAAGGCACCTCCAAAGCCAAGTACAAGCTGGCCGAGGGCACCGCCGACCGGGTGAAGGCCGCCTCAGCCGAGCTGCTGGCCGCCAACCCGCTCTACCCGGGCCTGACGCTCTGAGCCTCGGAGAGCGACACGCAGCGGGCAATTTCGAGAAACATGTGTATGAGGGTTACAGTTATCTCATGGCACAGAAAACGCCTCCGGTTGCTAATACGCTGACCCTCGAGCTGGAGCCTGTCGTCGCGGAGAACCTCACTCGCCATCTGGCGACCGAGGAGCCCTGGTACGGACACGACTACGTGCCGTTCGACCAGGGCGAGAACTTCGCCTTCCTCGGCGGCAAGGACTGGGACCCGTCCGACGTGACGCTGCCCAAGCCGGTCACGGATGCCCTTGAGATCCTGCTCATCACCAAGGACAACCTCGCCGCGCACCACCGCGAGATCGTCGAGCACTTCATCCTGGACCAGAAGTGGGGTCGCTGGATCGGTCGCTGGACGGCCGAGGAGCACCTGCACGCGATCGCGCTGCGCAACTACCTCGTCGTCACCCGTGAGGTCGACCCGGCGGCCAATGAGGACGTCCGCGTCGAACACGTGATGAAGGGTTACCGCGCCGACAAGCTGACCCAGATCGAGACGCTGGTGAATATCGCGTTCTTCGAGCAGTCGAACGCGGTGTTCTGCCGCAACCTGGAAGCTCAGATCACCGATCCCACGCTCAAGGGCCTGGTTGGCAAGATCGCGACCGACGAAGAGCGGCACGCGGTGTTCTTCTCCAACCTGGTCGCCCATGTGGCGACCACCGCGCGCGCGGAAACCGTGGCGGCCGTCGTGTCCCGAGCGGCCGAACTCGGTGTGGTCGGTAGCGATATCGACGCCTATGCCGACAAGGTGGCCTCGGTGGCGTCGGCGGGCATCTTCGACCAGGCCGCGCTGGCGACCGTCGTCGCTGATCGGATCGCCGCGTGGGGACTGGCCGAAGAACCAGAGTTACGAGAGTTCACGCCCGCGTAACCTGTTGTGCCGGTTGACCCGGCGCGCCTGACGCGCGCACCGTGCGGACCGGGAGTAGCGTCGCAAGGGATGGCTAGCAACTTGCTTTGCTGTCCGGGCGGTACCGATCGTTTCGACAAGAACGGGACCGGCCCCGGTCCTGGTACCGCAGCGCCCGCCGAACTGCCTTCGCGGGGCCGCGCGGGCTTAGGAGCGCCTCGTGACTGATTCTCAGATCCGGACCTATGTGCTCGACACTTCCGTATTGCTGTCCGATCCTTGGGCGTGCACACGGTTCGCCGAGCACGAAGTAGTGGTCCCGCTCGTGGTCATCAGTGAATTGGAAGGCAAACGGCACCACCATGAACTCGGTTGGTTCGCCCGACAAGCCTTGCGCTTGTTCGACGACCTACGCCTGGAACATGGCCGGCTGGATCAGCCGATCCCGGTGGGTACCCACGGTGGGCGTCTGCACATCGAGCTCAATCACAGCGATCCGACGGTGCTTCCGGTCGGTTTCCGCACCGACACCAACGATGCGCGCATCCTGACCTGTGCGGCCAACCTGGCCGCGGAGGGCAAGAACGTCACCCTGGTGAGCAAGGACATCCCGCTGCGGGTCAAGGCCGGCGCCGTGGGTCTGACCGCAGACGAGTACCACGCCCAGGACGTCATCACCTCCGGCTGGACCGGGATGTCCGAGCTGGACGTGGCCGCCGAGGAGATCGACACGCTGTTCGCCGAGGGTGAGCTGGACCTGGCGGCGGCACGGGATCTTCCGTGCCACACCGGAATTCGGTTGCTGGGCGGCAGTTCCTCGGCGCTGGGACGGGTGAACGCCGACAAGCGCGTGCAGCTGGTGCGCGGTGACCGCGAAGTGTTCGGCCTCCGGGGAAGGTCAGCCGAACAACGCGTCGCCCTCGATCTGCTGCTGGATGAGTCGGTGGGAATCGTGTCCCTGGGCGGCAAGGCGGGTACCGGTAAGTCGGCGCTGGCGCTGTGCGCGGGCCTGGAAGCGGTGCTCGAGCGCCGCACCCAGCGCAAGGTCGTGGTCTTCCGTCCGCTCTACGCCGTCGGCGGCCAGGACTTGGGCTATCTGCCGGGCAGCGAGAGCGAGAAGATGGGGCCATGGGCCCAGGCCGTCTTCGACACCCTGGAAGGATTGGCCAGCCCGGCGGTGCTCGAAGAGGTGCTCAGTCGCGGAATGCTGGAAGTGTTGCCGCTCACCCACATTCGTGGCCGCTCGCTGCACGATTCGTTCGTGATCGTCGACGAGGCGCAGTCGCTGGAGCGCAACGTGCTGCTCACGGTGCTGTCCCGGTTGGGCGCGGGTTCGCGGGTGGTGCTCACCCACGACGTCGCCCAGCGCGACAACCTGCGGGTCGGCCGGCATGACGGTGTGGCCGCGGTGATCGAGAAGCTCAAGGGTCACCCGCTGTTCGCGCACATCACCCTGATGCGCAGCGAGCGGTCACCGATTGCCGCACTGGTCACCGAGATGCTGGAGGAGATCAGCCCCGAGGCCCTGCCCTGATCCTGACCTGAGTGATTTCGGCGCGCTCGCGTTCGCTGGGCGAGCGTGAGCGCGCCGAAATCGCCAGCCGGTAGGCTGCTGAGGTGTCGCGACATGCCTGGCTGTGGACCGTCCTGGGTGTCGTGGCGGCTGTTGCGATCCTGATCGTCGGCAGCCTGTCCGGTCACATTCGTCGCGACGATCCCGATGCGGTGAATTGTGCCGAGGTCAAGTGCGTCGCGCTGACGTTCGACGACGGGCCCGGTCCGTACACCGACAGGTTGCTCAAGATCCTGCAGGACACCGATTCCAAGGCGACGTTCTTCCTGATCGGCAACAAGGTCGCGGCCAACCCCGCCGGCGCCAAGCGCATCGCCGAGGCGGGTATGGAGATCGGCAGTCACACGTGGGAACACCCCAACATGACGGCGATCCCGCCGCAGGCGATTCCCACCCAACTCAGCAAGGCCAGCGCCGCCATCGAGGCGGCGACGGGGCAGCGGCCGAAACTGCTGCGCACTGCCGGCGGCCTGATCAACGATGCCGTGCTGGCCGAGGCGGCCAAACAGGGGCTGGCCGACATCAACTGGGATGTCATCCCGTTCGACTGGTTCAACGACGCCAACACCGCGGCCACCCGCTACATGCTGATGACGCAGATCAAACCCAATTCGGTGGTCCTGTTCCACGACACCTATTCCTCCACAGTCGATCTGGTGTACCAGTTCATCCCGGTGCTCAAGGCCAACGGCTATCACCTGGTCACGGTCAGTCACATGCTCGGGGAACGGCAGCCGGGAACCAGCTACGGCAGTCGCGAAAACGGAGCGCCGGCAAACGATCTCACCGATATCCCGCCAGCCGAGATACCCGCGTTGCCGCCCACGCCGTCACCGCCGCCGATGCCGAACTTTCCCATCACCGATATCCCCGGGGCCAACTCCGGCGGCCCCAACAACGGAGCCTGACGGCCTGAGCCGGTGATGTTTAGCCACCTGGGCAAGGTGGCTACCCGAGTCGTGGAGAGCGTGAATCCCCACAACGGAGGAGAACAACATGGCCAGCCCCGTGCAGCGTTTCGTCGGCGCGACCGCGTACGACGTGACCGGCCACCGGATCGGCAAGATCGGCCAGATATTCGTCGACGCGTACACCCACCAACCGAAGTGGGTGACGGTCAATGGCGGACTGTTCGGGCTTTCGTCGTCCTTCGTCCCGCTCGCCGGCGCGCATTGTGACCGCAACGCCGTGACGGTGGCCGTGGACAAGGACAGCGTCAAGCAGGCGCCGAGTCCACGCGCGCGTGAGGGCATCACCCCCGAAGAGGAACACGAGCTGGCCCGGCACTACCACTTGCCCGCGGCACCGCCGCCCGCACCGGCGCCTCCGGAGCGGTCGACGGGCAGGCACAGTGCGGGTATCGACATCGCGACGGCCGCAGCCGGGATAGGCGGCACCGCCGTCAACACCGCCGCCCACGGCGTCCACGACACACCGCCGAAGGAGTAGCGCGCAGGGCGTCCTTGATTCCCCGTCGCTTCGCTCGCCCGTGTTTTGATTCCCCGTCGCTTCGCTCGCCCGTGTTTTGATTCCCCGTCGCTTCGCTCGCCCTGTTACCCCTAGGATTCCGCGGTATGCACACCGGCACCGCGCTCGCCCTCACCGTGCTGGTGTTGATCTACGCCGTCATCTCCGGTCTGGTCAACAAGTGGTACCTGGCACCGGCGCTGGTGTTCGTGATCATGGGAATGATGCTCGGGCCGTTCGGACTCGACGTGGTCGCCGCGGATGACAGCCACACCTTCACGACGCTGGCACAGCTGGCCCTGACCGTCATCCTGTTCAACCAGGCGGCGTCGCTCGATCTGGTGCGGGCGGTGCGCCGTGGCCATGCCACCTTCCGGCTGCTGGTGGTCGGTATCCCCCTGGCACTGCTACTGGGCACGGTGACCGCGCTCGTGCTGCTGCCCGTGCTGCCGCTGTGGGAGGCGGTGTGTCTGGCGGCCGTCGTGGCGCCGACGGAGGTCGCGCTGATTGACGCCCTCCTGGAGGACCACCGCATTCCAGAGCGGGTGCGGCACGCGCTGTCGGTGGAGAGCGGGTGCTATGACGGGTTCGCGCTCGCGGCGGCACTCGCCGCGCTGGCGCTGGCATCGGAGCACTCCGACGGCGATATCGGACGCTGGGGCTGGTTCCTGGTGCACACCGAGTTGTTCGCGGTGTTGGTGGGTGCGGTCATCGGAGTGGTCGGCGGCGTGGTGGTCGCCGCGTCGTGGCGGCGGGGCTGGATGAACGACACCTGGGCGCAATTGGCCACGCTGGCATTGGCGCTGGTGTGCTTCGGATTGGCGGAACGAATCCACGCCAGCGGATTCGTCGCGGCCTTCGTGGGCGGGCTGGGCTTCGCCGCAGTCGCGCGCCATGCGGACACCTCGGTGCCCACCCAGGTGTCCAATGCCGCCGGCCAGGTGCTCGAGCTCGTCGTGTTCGCCATCTTCGGTGGCTACGCGATATTCACGGGCTGGCGCGAGATCGATTGGCGCACCGTGCTGTTCTGTGTGGCCGCACTGGTGCTGGTGCGTCCGGTCGCGGTCCAGCTCGCCCTGCTCGGCACCGATGTCCCGATGCGCAGTCGGTGGTTCATCGGCTGGTTCGGTCCGCGCGGGATCGGCACGCTGGTACTCGGCCTGCTGGTGCTCGGCCACGGCACCATCCAGAACACCTCGGTCATCACCGAGGCGGTGGTGATCACCGTGACGCTGAGCCTGCTGCTGCACAGCCTGACGGCCTGGCCGGGTATCCGATTCGTCGCGCCCGACCGGCTGGCGACGGGTGCCGCTCAGCCGTGAGCCCGGGGCCCTGGCAGTGACGCCGGCCGGGGCGACGATCCGTCACTCGCCTGGCTTGACCTTCGCCATCGCCAGCACGTCGAGGCGCTTGTCCAGTTCGGCCTCGGAGAGCTTGTCGCCGATCAGGCCGCGGTCGATCACCGTCTGGCGAATCGTCTTGCGTTCCTTCAAGGCTTCCTTGGCGACCTTGGCCGCTTCTTCATAACCGATCGCGGAGTTCAGCGGCGTCACGATGGACGGCGACGACTCCGCGAGCTCGCGCAGGTGCGCCTCGTTGGCCACCAGGCCGTCGATGCACTTGGTGGCGAACAGCTTCGACACGTTGGACAGCAGGGTGAACGACTCCAGCACATTGCGCGCCATCATCGGGATGTAGACGTTCAGCTCGAAGGCGCCGGACAGGCCGCCCACCGTGACGGCCGCATCGTTACCGATGACCTGCGCGGCCACCTGGGTAACCGCCTCGGGCAGAACCGGATTCACCTTGCCCGGCATGATCGAGCTGCCCGGCTGCAGATCCGGCAGCTGGATCTCGCCCAGCCCGGTCAGCGGGCCGGAGCCCATCCAGCGCACATCGTTGGCGATCTTGGTCAGTGACGCCGCGATGGTCTTGAGCGCGCCGGATGCCTCGACCAGCCCGTCGCGGGCGGCCTGAGCTTCGAAAGAGTCCTTGGCGGTGCGCAGTTCGGCGATACCGGTCTGGGCCACCAGCACCTCGACCACCTTGGCGCCGAAACCGTCGGGGGCGTTGAGGCCGGTGCCGACGGCGGTACCACCGATGGCCAGCTCACCCAGGCGGGGCAGTGTCGCCTTGACCCGCTCGATGCCGGCCTCGATCTGGCGGGCGTAGCCGCCGAACTCCTGGCCCAGGGTGACCGGCACCGCGTCCATCAGGTGGGTGCGGCCGGACTTCACCACGGTGCGCCACTGCTTGGCTTTCACCGCGAGCGACTCGTGCAGGATCTCCAGCGCCGGGATCAGGTGGCGCACAGCAGCTTCGGTTGCCGCGATATGCGTGGCGGTGGGGAAGGTGTCGTTGGAGCTCTGCGACATGTTCACGTCGTCGTTGGGGTGCACCGTCACCGGCGGGTCGAAGCCGGCCGCAATGGACGCGATGACCTCGTTGGCGTTCATGTTGGAGCTGGTGCCCGAACCGGTCTGGAACACGTCGATGGGGAACTGGTCGTCGTGCAGGCCGTCGGCGATCTCACCGGCGGCGGCGATGATCGCGTCGGCCTTCTCCGGCGCCAGCAGGCCCAGGTCCTTGTTCACCTGCGCGCAGGCGCCTTTCAGCAGACCCAGGGCGCGGATCTGCGTGCGCTCCAGACCACGGAAGGAGATCGGGAAGTTCTCCACTGCTCGCTGGGTCTGGGCCCGCCACAGGGCATTGATCGGCACCCGGACCTCGCCCATGGTGTCGTGCTCGATGCGGTACTCAGGCTCGCCGGCTTTCTTTTCGACAACGCTGTCGGTCATCTGTGTCCTTTTCTCGATGAAGGAGGGGTCAGGGGAGCGGATGTGCTGCGGACAGGTCCCCGGTGAAGTCCACCGCGGAGTATTCGTTGAGCTTGGACAGGCGGTGGTAGGCCTCGATCATCCGGACCGTGCCGGACTTCGACCGCATCACGATGGACTGCGTGGTCGCGCCGCCGCCGGAGTACTGAACGCCCTTGAGCAGGTCACCGTCGGTGACGCCGGTGGCCGAGAAGAACACGTTCTCGCCGGAGACCAGATCCTCGGTGTGCAGCACCCGGTCCAGGTCGTAGCCCCGGTCGATCGCCTTCTGGCGCTCGTCGTCGTCGGTGGGGGCCAGCCGGGCCTGGATCGCGCCGCCCATACAACGGATGGCCGCGGCGGCGATGATGCCCTCGGGGGTGCCGCCGATGCCGACCAGCAGATCGGTACCCGACCCCGGGCGGCAGGCGGCGATGGCGCCGGCGACGTCACCGTCGGAGATCAGCCGGATCCGGGCGCCCGCCGCGCGTACGTCGGCCATCAGCTGCGTGTGCCGCGGCCGGTCCAGGATGCAGACGGTCAGGTCGGCGACGCTGGACTTCTTCACCTTGGCGACGCGCTTGATGTTCTCCGCGATGGGGGCGGTGATGTCGATGACGTCGGCGGCGTCCGGGCCGACGGCGATCTTGTGCATGTAGAACACCGCGGACGGGTCGAACATGGCGCCCCGCTCGGCCACCGCGAGCACCGAGATGGCATTCGGCATGCCCTTGCTCATCAGCGTGGTGCCGTCCACCGGGTCGACGGCGAAATCGCACTCCGGACCGTCGCCGTTGCCGACCTCTTCGCCGTTGTAGAGCATCGGGGCGTTGTCCTTCTCGCCCTCGCCGATCACCACCACACCCCGCATCGAGACGGAGTTCACCAGTTCGCGCATGGCGTCGACGGCAGCGCCGTCGCCACCTTCTTTGTCGCCACGCCCCACCCAGCGGCCGGCGGCCATCGCCCCGGCTTCGGTGACACGGACCAGTTCCAGTGCGAGGTTACGGTCGGGGGCTTCCCGGCGTGATCGGGATGAGCCGCTTGCGCGAAGACCGTCGTCGGATGTCATGGGGCAAATTGTCCCATTAGCGGCTCCCAGTTTGGGAACTGGGATACTGGCAGACATGAGTGCCCCGCGGGAACCGGAAGCCGACACGCCGATCGTCGTGCCGGTGCCTGCGCCCGCCAAGAACCGGCTGCTGCAGGACGGCCGCGATATGTTCTGGTCGATGGCCCCGTTGGTGCTGGCCTGCGTGGTGTTGGCGGGGGTCCTGGGCATGTGCTCGTTCCAGCCCAGCGGCCCCGGCGCGGGGCCCGCGCCCAACTATGACGCGCGGGCGGCATTGGCGGCCGACGCCGCGGCGCTGAAGATCCCCATCCGGCTACCCGCCCTCCCCTCAGGCTGGACTGCGAACTCCGGAGGACGCGGCGGGATCGACGGCGGCCGCATCGATCCGGCGACGGGCCAAAAGGCCCGCGCGGTCAGCTCGCGGGTGGGCTACCTGACGCCCGCCGGGATGTACCTGTCGCTGACCCAGAGCAATGCCGACGAAGACGCCCTCATCTCCTCGCTCGACACCGACCTGGTACCCACCGGCACCCAGGATGTGGACGGCGTGAAATGGGTGGTCTACGAGGCCGGCGAGGGTGAGCCCGCGTGGACGACGCGGCTGCCCGGGGTGACACGCGCGGGCCGCGAGACCGGGGACACGCAACTGGCGATCACCGGGTCGGCCGATAACGACGAGTTCCGGGTGCTGGCCAAGGCGGTACAGAGCGCTGCGCCGCTGCCGGTCTAGTCGTCCGAGGTCGGCGGTGACGCCGCCGGAACGGCGGGCTCGGTCCGGCGACGCGTGGCCGCCCGGGCGTGCGCGATCAGCCGGGTGAGAAGTCCGGGTCGCTTGGGCTCGGGATCATCCTCGGTGTCGACGTCCATCGGCACACCCTGATAGACCCACAGGTAGACGCTGATCGTGGTGACGATGACGATCATCAGCACGGGTCCGATGACGATGCCGAGGAAGCCGAACATGGTGATGCCGGCGAAGACCGACAGCAGCATCAGTGCGGAGTCCAGCCGGGCTTCCTTGGGCACCAGGATCGGGCGCAGCACATTGTCGATATTGGTCACCACCAACAGGTGGAAGGCGACGACGAAGATGCCACCCCCGACATTGCCGAACAACGCCATGCCGATCCCGAACGGGATGGTCACGATCCCTCCGCCGAGAGGGATGACCGACAGGGCGGACAACAGGATCGCGAAGATGAAGAACCCGTCGTGGAACCCGGCGATGTAGATCGAGATGGCACCGGCCACCCCCTGGGCCACGGCGATGACGAACTGGCCCTGGACAGTGCCACGGACCATGGCCGCCATCTTGGCCAGGTACAGGTCGGTGACCTCCTCGCCGAGCGGGTTGAGCCGGCCGATGAGCACGCGCAGCTCATGGCCTTTGACCAGTATCGAAATGAAGACGTAGAGAAAGATGACGGCGGCGGTCAGACCCCCGAACAGGCCGCCTGCGGCGCCCTGCAGGAACTCCAGACCCCACTGGCCGGCCCGCTGCGCGAAGCTGACCACCCATTTCTGCAGCGACTCCGCGGTGATGTTCGTGCTCTGCAGGAACGGCAGCCGGTCCAGCAGTTCGTTGACCGCCCGCAGTGATCGGTCACCGAGCGAGCTCAGATCGGTCTTGCCCACCCAGTCGGCGACGCTGCGGACCATGATGCTGATCTGCACCACCCCGATGGCGACGGCCCCGGCGATCGGCACGATCACGATGGCCAGCGCGGCGAGCAAGGTGAAGGTGGCGGACAGGCCGGTGCCGAACCTCTTGTGCAGACGCTGGTAGATCGGATCGAACAGGTAGGCCACCACCGCGGCCACCACGATCAGGATGAAATAGCCACGCAGGAAGTACGCGCCGAAGGCGATCGCGGCGACCGTCGCGATCGCCAGCGCCCGCCTCTGGCTGAGGGTGAACTCGGTTTCCACAGCGGCTATTTCACAGGACTGATCACTGGGCCGCGAGCTTCATGATGTGACCGAGCAGATCCGGGTAGCGCTTCATGTGGGATCCGCCGTTGAGATCGAGCACCTCGCCGGTGAGCCAGGAGGCCTTGGTGAGGAATACGACGGCCTCGGCGATGTCCTCGGGGGTACCGGCCCGGCCCAGCGGGGTGTTCTCCACGTACTCCTCGACGACGCCCGGCACCAGCGCCGCACCTTCGGTGAGCGGGGTGTGCACGAAGCCGGGCGCGACGGCATTCACCCGGATGCCGTGCGGCGCCAATTCCAGCGCGGCGACTTGGGTCAGCATTGAGAGTCCGGCCTTGGCCGCGCAGTAGGCGCTCATCCCGGCCGCCGGCTGGCGGCCGTTGAGCGACGAGATCGACACGAGTGAGCCGCCGTCGGCCAGGTGCCGGCCGGCGTGCTTGGCGACGATGAACGACCCGGTGAGGCAACAGTCGATGACCGCCCGGAAGTCTTCGGCCGGCATGTCCACGATGAGCCCGATATTGGAGAATCCGGCGCAGTTCACCACCGCGTGCACACCCTCAGTCTGCTCGAAAAGTGTTGCGATGGAGGCTTCGTCGGTGACATCGGCGCCGGTACCGGTGTGCGGCGCCCCGAGTTCGGCGGCGCGGGACCGCGCGCCTTCGGCGTTGCGGTCGGCGATGACGACGCGATACCCCTCGGCGGCCAGCGCCTGGGCCGACGCCCAGCCGATCCCCGAAGCGCCGCCGATGACGATCGCTGCTTTTCCCGTCGCTTCGCTCACGCCTGACTCCCGTCCGGGCGAGGATCGCCCCATTTGGCTTTGATCGCCTGCCACGGGTCGGCATAGCGTTGACCGGTGCCGTAGTACGCCGTTCGGCGTTGCAGGACCTGCTTGGCCAGCGGTGCGACCAACCGCAGCAGCGGACGTTTGATACCGGCGTTCTCGGCCGTTTCGATCAGCATCTGCGGCCACGAATGACGTTGGAAATCAAGAACTTCCTGAGACCGGGTGGTGTCCATCCAGTCGGTGTTGAACCAGCCGGCGTCGTTGTGGGGATCGCCTTTGAGGCCGGTGGGCAGTCCGCCGACCAATCCCAGCGCGGCGGCCATGGCGGGTGCCACGTCGCCCTGCAGGAGCCGGTGGGTGTTGTCGTCGCCGCCGATCAACAGGGTCTCGCCGACGGCATCGGCGGTGGTGGCGGCGGCGAACGCCCGTGCCACATCCCGGACGTCGACGGTCTGCAGGCGCCCGTCGGTGGGCAGCATGCCCTCGAAGTAGAAGTTGTCCATCTTCATGTAGGAGCCCGGATTGACGGTGAGCACCCCGCCGAGTCGCAGGATCACCCAGTCCAGCGCCGAAGACCGCACCAGGGCTTCGGCCTTGACCTTGTGGTCGCCGTAGATGTCGGCGGGGTTGACGGGGGTATCGGCGGTGAGTACGCCCGACACGGTGTGCGGATTGCGTGACCCGTACACCGCGATGCTGGACGCGAGAACGAAACATGGTGGGGTAGGCAACTTTTCGGCCGCGGCCACCAGGCTTGCGGTGGCGCCGACGTTGACCTTCTCGGCCAGTCCGCGGCGCTGGTAGATGAACGGCGGGATGACGGCGGCCAGGTGGATGATTGCCGACGGCGCGATATCGGCGACCAGGGCGCCGACGGCGGACGGATCGGTCAGGTCGGCCCAGCGCACGGTGACACCGACCGGCAGGGCCGCGGCCGCCTTCTGGTTACCGGGCGTATCGAGGTCGGTCGCGACCACCCGACGGCCGTCCGCAGCGAGGCGGTGCACGGTGGCGGACCCGACAAGTCCGAAAGCGCCGGTTACCAGCACGGTATCGGTCATAGGCCCTCCATCGGGGGAACGAGAACGTGTTCCAACCCTAGCGAATGGCCGCTGTTGGGCTCACTGCATCCGTAGATCCAACCGGGCCGGTCGGCGCACCAGCACGCTGGGTAACCATTCGGGATCCTCGGATGCCGCCAGCCAGGTCGTCCGCTCCAGGAGTTGCCGGAACACGACGCGAGCCTCCAGCCGGGCCAGCGCCGCGCCGACGCAGAAATGCAGGCCCTTCCCGAACGACAGGTGCGAGGGGGCACCCGCACGGCCGAGCCGGAATTCCTGCGGTGCGTCGAACCGGCTCGGGTCGCGATTGGCCGCACCCCACAACAGCAGGAGATGAGCGCCCGCGGGCAGCTCGGTTCCGGCAAGGGTCGTGTCGGTCATGACGTGGCGGTAGTGCCCCCGGAACGGTGATTCGTAGCGCAGCACCTCTTCGATGAAGGCCGGTATCGATGTCGGGTCGCTGCGCACCAGGCGCTGCACCTCGGGCCGGGTGCCCAGCAGCCACGCCGCGCTGCCCAACAGGGAGGCGGTCGATTCCGCCCCGGCGGAAACCAGTTGGATCAGGATGAGCGCGGCTGCTGAGGTATCCACATCGCCGGCGGCACATGCGAGTGCCAATTGGCCCATCAGGTCATCGGCCGGTGAGGCGGCCGCGCGGGTGAACCGGTCGATCAGGTAGCCGCCAAGCTCCATGGCCGCGATCCCGGCGGCGCTCAGCTGGTCCTCGTCGACCAGTCCGTCCATGAGTTCGGTACTGGCGTAGGCGCGGTGCACCAACTGGTCGACGTCGTCGCGGGGCAGGCCGAGCAGATGTGCGACCACCATCATGGGAAGCCGGTTGGCCACGGCGGACATCCAGTCCCCCTCGATGCCGGTCCACAGTTCATCGAAGATCTCGGCGATCACCGGTTCCAGTGCGCGCAGGTGTTTGACGGCCAGTTTCACCAACACCGGCTTGCGGTGTGCGGCGTGCGACGGTTCGTCGGCGGTGGCCAATACGTGCACCGGGTCGCCGGGATTGCCCATCGCGAAGGGTGTCACGGTGCCGTCGGGCCGATAGATCATGGTCGCGGTGAGATTCGAGGAGAAGTCACCGGTTCGGCCCGTGGCTTCGAGGACCGCGTCCCAGGTCGAAGCCAGGAAGAAGTCGCTGTCGCCGACCCGCTGCACAGGTCGTGCCCGCAGCCGATCGTAGAGCGGATACGGATCGTGTAGCGCATCGAGTGCGAAGAATTCTTGGGCCGCAACCATTTTCCCAGGCTCGGGCCTGCGTGAGGTGGCGTCAACAGGGCGCGGCGAAGTTGATACGGGGAGCTGAGCACCGCCGATCGCGGCGTCGCACAGCGGTGATCTGACCTGCATCCATCTGTGAGAAGACACTGTTAATTCGTCTCAAACTGAGATAAACAAGGATCTATGTCGCCGCGACGTGAGGACTGGCTGGTGGGTGGTGATCGCCGCGCGGCGGCAGCTGACCGGATCTACTCCGCGGCCGCCGACATGATGGGCCGTAGCGGCTTCGCCGATATCGATATCGACGCGCTGGCGGCGGCCGTGCACTGTTCGCGCGCCACGGTGTACCGGCATGCGGGCACCAAAGCGCAGATTCGCGAGGCTGTCCTGGTCCGGTCCGCGGAGCGGATCGTCGCGACGGTACGGGCGGCGGTGATCGATCGCACCGGCGCGGATCGGGTGCTGACGGCCATCGCCGTGGCTCTGCGCGAGATTCGTGCGGACCCGCTGGCCGCCACGGTGGTCGGGACGCCGGGGTCCCGTTCACTCACCTCATCCGATGCGGTGATGCGTTTCGCCGCCGAGTTCGCCGGCGTCGCCGAGGATGACGCGGAGGCCGCGGGCTGGATAGTCCGGGTGGTGCTGGCGTTGTTGTTCTGGCCGGCCGACGACGAGGCTGCCGAGCAGCGACTGCTTGAGCGGTTCATCGCACCGGGTTTCAATTAGCGCGCCCAGATACCTCAGCGCTTGATACAACGAAAGCCGATATGGCTCATGCCGGTATCGATCTGCTGGGGTCGTCGCGCGGCGGGCCGGTACCGCATGCAGTAGCTGTCGGCGCACAGGAAGGATCCGCCTTTGATCACCCGGCGAGCGATCTGAAACTGTGGTTGGTGGGGGTCGTAGCTGTCGGTCGCGCAGCATGGGGTGCCGGCGCGATCAGGGCCGTAGAAGTCGGCGGTCCATTCCCAGACATTGCCGGCCATATCGAACAGTCCGTAGTCGTTGGGCGGGAAGCTCCCCACCGGCCGGGTGGTGCCGTAGCCGGTTTCGGGGAGGTAGGGGAATTCGCCGTGCCAGTAGTTGGCCAGCCGCTGCCCGGGCCGTTCGGGTTCGTCACCCCAGGTGTACCTCGCGCCCGGGAGACCACCGCGCGCGGCGGTCTCCCATTGCGCTTCGGTGGGCAGCATCAGTCCGGCCCAGTCGGCGTAGGTCTGTGCATCCTCGAAAGCGATGTGCACGACGGGGTGCCGGTCCCGGCCCGCCAATGTGGACCGCGGCCCCCGCGGATGGTTCCAGCAGGCTCCGGGCGTCCACACCCACCACTGGCTGAGGTGGCGGAGGTCGACGGGCCCGGCTGTGCGTCTGAACACCAGGGAACCCGGCACCAGATTCTCCGCTGGGGCGCCGGGGAAGTCAGCCGGGTCCACCGGGCGTTCGGCGACGGTGACATAGCCGGTGTCGGCCACGAATTCTGCGTACTGCGCATTGGTCACCTGATGGGGCTGGATCCAGAACCCGTCCGTGCTGACCTCGTGTGCGGGTCCTTCTTCGGGCTCGTGATCGTTCGAGCCGAGCACCGCCGTCTGCGGCGGAATCCACACCAGGTCAGCAGGCAAAGACGTGCGCCCAGTCGTTCTGGATGCTGGCCACCGTCCAGCGCTCGGTCTCGGCCAGATCCAGCGCCTTCTCCGCCCCGGCGGTGTAGTCGAATTCACGCTCGGCGTCGTCGTGCCGGACGAGCAGCCGGAAACCATTGGTGTACTGCAGCATTTCGATGTCACCGTTGGAGTTGCCCGCGGCAAAGATCGGCCGCCGCCCGATCCGGTCCCAGATCCGCACCGGCTTGACCGGGCCGTCGTTGAGGAACTCCGGTTGCCCGGTCGTCACCAGGCTGCCGCCGGTGAACGTGACGCCCACCGAGCTACCCACCACACGCTCGGGTGGGATCCCGTACAGGGCGGTGGTCACCGGCCGCATGAAATCGCGCCCGCCACCGGAGACGATGTAGCAGGTGAACCCGTTCGCCTCCAGATACCTCAACAACTCGACCATCGGGGCGTACCCGCACGCGGTGTATGGCCGCCCCAGCGTCGGGTGCG
Organism: Mycolicibacterium sp. Y3; assembly: GCF_051188035.1. Taxonomy (NCBI): domain Bacteria; kingdom Bacillati; phylum Actinomycetota; class Actinomycetes; order Mycobacteriales; family Mycobacteriaceae; genus Mycobacterium; species Mycolicibacterium sp. Y3. Next base: position 1,810,123 of record NZ_JAVQLT010000001.1, read on the forward strand.
AGGCCTCGGCGAAGAACGCCGAGACGCGCGCCGCGTGCTCCTCGACCGTCAGCCCCTGATAAGCCGAAAGAAGGCCCCCGGCAAGCACTTTGAGATCGGAATCGTCGCCGTTGTAGTGCTTGGTGACGGACTCGCCGAACCAACCGAGATCGCCGGCGGCTGCTGCCGCATACGGTTGCCTCGCCGCCAGCGCCGGATCGGCGGCCGCTTGCACGGCCAGTCGACGGACAAGGAAGTCCAGCTGGATGTACGCGGGCTTCTCCACCCAGAGGGTGCCGTCGTTGTCGAACACCGCGACACGGTCCTCGGGCGGCAGGGTCACGGCGTGGGCCACGAAGTCGACGATCGCCGACTTCGTGGGGCCGTCCTTCCAGGACGGCAGGCTCATCCGCCGCGGTTGGCCAGGAACTTCTCCAGTTCCTCGACTGCGTTGTTGATCGTGAACGACGCCGGCTCCTGCCGCGGCGGGAACTCCTTGAACGTCTCAAGGAACCGGTTGACCAGCGCCGAGCCGTAGAACATCAGATACAGCCGGTCTATCACCCAGTCCCAGTAGGTATTCGAGGTGACATCGGCGTGTTCGAACGGATCGGTGCGCAGGTTGAACAACTTGGGTGCGCGCAGCTTGGTGAACGGTTCGAACCACAGTTGGAGCGTGCCCTGGCAGCGCTGCTCCATGAAGACGATCTTCCAGTTGTCGAACCGGATGCCGAGCACATCGCCGTCGTCGGAGAAGTAGATCAGACCGCGCCGCGGGCTCTCGTCGACCTCACCGGTCAGATACGGCAGCAGGTTGTAGCCGTCGATGTGCACCTTGAAGGTCTCGTCCCCGGCGGTATGCCCCGACTTGAGCTTGTCGACGATGTCCGGGTCACCCGCGGCCGCCAGGAAGGTGGGCAGCCAGTCATGATGTTGCACAATCTCATTCGAGACCGACCCGGCCTTGATCTTTCCGGGCCAGCGGATCAGTTCGGGGATCCGGAAGGCGCCCTCCCAGTTGGTGGCCTTCTCGCTGCGGAATGGGGTGGTGGCGCCGTCCGGCCAGCTGTTGGCGTGAGGACCGTTGTCCGTGGAGTAGATGACGATGGTGTCCTCGGCGAGGCCCAACTCGTCGAGCAGATCCAGCAGGGTGCCCACGTTGCGGTCGTGATCGATCATCGTGTCGTGATACGGAGACTGCCAGCGCCCGGCCTGACCGCGGCTCTCCGGTTTGGTGTGCGTCCGGAAGTGCATGTGCGTCATGTTCATCCAGACGAAGAACGGGGTGTCCGCGGCGTGCTGGCGTTTGATGAAGTCCGCGCATGCCTCGGTGGTCTCGTCGTCGATGGTCTCCATCCGGAGTGCGCTCAGCGGACCGGTGTCCTCGATGCGCTGTTTGCCCACCGGGCCGTACCGTTCGTCGACCTCGCCGCTGTCCTCGTCGGTGGCCCAGGAGTGGATGACACCGCGCGGCAGCAGGGCCTTGCGCAGCATCGGGGCCTCCTCGGCGGTGGGGTAGTCCTCGTGCTCGGGTTCCTCCTCCGCGTTGAGGTGGTACAGGTTGCCGAAGAACTCGTCGAAGCCGTGTGCGGTGGGCAGGAACTTGTTGAGATCACCCAGATGGTTCTTGCCGAACTGGCCGGTGGCATAGCCGAGCGGTTTGAGCAGTTCGGCAATCGTCGGGTCCTCCTTCTGCAGGCCGATGTCCACGCCGGGCATACCGACCTTGCTCATCCCGGTGCGGTAGACGCTCTGTCCGGTGATGAACGACGAGCGTCCGGCCGTGCAGCTCTGCTCCCCGTACGAGTCGGTGAACAGCATGCCCTCGTCGGCGATCCGGTCGATATTGGGCGTGAAGTAACCCATCATTCCCCGGCTGTAGCAGCTGAGATTGGAGATCCCGATATCGTCGCCCCAGATCACGAGGATGTTCGGCTTTCCGTCGGGCATGACGCAACTCCTTCGATTGGCGACCTGCGGTCGATGCTAGGGGATTTCGCCGCGCAATCGAGGGTTTCGGCAGCTTTGGCGCTCCGTGCGGAGCCTCTCCGGCGCCGGTGAATCATGTTGCACAGCAACGTATTGCGCGTATCCTCACGGTAGTCTCCAGCGTTTGCTAGGGTGGAGTCATCGTAGGTTCCTCGCGCGCCGCCCTCTCGGCTCCCGTCTGCGGTCTCCAAAGACGGGAGCATCGCCGATGGCCGATGACGATGCGCATGCCGCGCTCATAGCGCGCCTGGCACTGTCCAACCATCCGGGACTGCAAGGTACCGTCGCCGGCGCGTGGTGGCCGTGCGACCGTCAACTCGGTACGGGATTGGCCGATCTGGTGGCGGTGCTCGGACTTCGCATCGGTCCGGTGCGCCGAGTGCTCTACGACCCCATCTGGTGGGACACGGCGCCGGCCCGGCTCATTCGCGGCTCGACGTCAGTGCCCGTCGACGCGTACTCGCTCATCGCCCGGGACACGCTCTATTTGATGGGCACCCACAACCGGCACTCTTTGCTGTTCGTGGTGCCACCGGCCGCCACGGAGCTCGATGCGCGCCTGGTGCTGGCCGCTGTCGCCACCGCAGCCAGTCCGCCCAGCGTGCAGACGCTGCGGGCCATTCTCGGTGGTGGGCGAGCGCGCCAGAAGTAGGCCGGGTTTTTGCCGAATCGGTGGGCCGTACCGTAACCTGGCAACCAAGTTTCCCCGGTTCTGTAGATGCCGAGCGAGAAACCAGAGGCCGGGACGCTACAGCGTCGCCGGCCTCGTCCAGTTTCAGGCGGTCACACCGCGGCGGGCTCGCCGGCCTTGCTGTCCATCTGGTGGAACAAGTCGGTGTAGTACGGCAGGCACTCAGCCATGGCCTGCTCGGTGGTGAACAGCGGCCGGTAGCCGAGGTCGCGCTCGGCCTTGGCCACCGAGAAGTAGTTGTTGAGGTAAAGCCGTTCCACCGCAAGGGGTTCGATCAGCGGTTGGGGAATGCCGAACTTGAAGTGCAACCACTGCCAAGCCATCATCGCCTTGTGCACCAGCCTGCCGGACACCCGGAAGGTGGGCAGAGGGCGTTCGCAGGCCGCGAGCACCGGGCGGGCGAACTCGAACATGTTGAGCGGCTCGGCGTCGTTGATGAAATACGCCTGGCCCGGTGCGCTGCCACCGGGCACCAGGTGCTGGCCGGCCAGGATGAAACCGTGAATCAGGTTGTGTACGTATGAGTTGTCCAGCTTGATGTTCTTGTTGCCGACGAGCACCTTGACGTGACCGGCGAGCACGTTCTCGAACACTTTGCGGAACATGGTCTGGTCGCCGCGGCCCCAGATCCCGCTCGGCCGGATGGAGCAGGTCAGCATGCCGCCGTTCGCCCCGTTCTCCGAGAGCACGAACTTCTCGGCCACCACCTTGGTTTCGGTGTACAGGTCGTTGAACCTGTTGGTGTAGGGCAGGGTTTCGTCACCGTTGACGATGTCCTGACCGCCCATCACCACACTGTTGGACGCCGTGTAGACGAACCGCTGCACCCCCGCGGCTTGTCCGGCGCGCACCAGGTTCTTGGTGCCTTCGACGTTCACCGAGAAGCTGCGCTGCCGGTACTCCTCGGTGACCGATGCGCCGCCCATCAGATCGATGATCGCAGCGGTGTGGATGACGGTGTCGGTTCCGGTCACGGCCTTGGCGACGTCATCGGTGTTGGTGATGTCGCCGACGAGGGTCTGCAGGTTCGGATGATCCGGCAGGGGAGAGGGCACCCGGTCGAACGAGCGCACCTCGTGCCCCCGCTCCAGCAGGGTGGTCACCAGGTTGGCGCCGACGAAGCCGGAACCTCCCGTCACCAGAACGCGGCCGAGATCAGTCGTCAGTGATGCGTCACCCATGCCCAGAGCATAAATGAAACGTGTTCCAATTATAAACCCCGCCGTCCGCGGCGGGGTCGACCTAGGGTGTGATCACTCTTCGTCAGGGGCATTCGCGCCGAGTGCGTCCTCCACTCGTTTGCGGGCTCCGGCCAGATGCTCCTCGCACCGTTTTGCCAGCTCCTCGCCCCTTTCCCAGAGCTTGAGCGAGGCGTCGAGATCGAGCCCACCCTGCTCGAGCGTGCGCACCACCTCGACCAGTTCGTCGCGTGCCTCTTCGTATCCCAACTGACTAATGGGCTTCATCTGATCCCTCGCTGATGGTGATGATTGCGCCGTCGGCGACGCGGACCCGGAGCCGGGTACCCTCCGGGGCGTCGGTGATGGATCGCAGAACGTGCGTATCGCTGGGTTGATTCCCCGAGTCGCTGCGCTCCTGCCCGCCGGAACCGAGCACCTGAACCACCGCGTACCCGCGGGCCAGGGTGGCGGCCGGGCCCAGGGTCGACAGCCGCGCGGCCAGGTGCTCGAGGCGGTCGCTCTCGCCGGCGATCATCCGGTTGATATCGCGGCGCGCGGCGGAACGGGCCCGCTGCACCTCCTCGGTCCGCGCATCCAGGGCCAGCCAGGGCTGGGCCAGGACGGGCCGGGTGCGCAGCTGGTCGATGAGGTGCTGTTCGCGGTGCACCCAGTGCCGCAGCGAGTGGGCGCCGCGCCGGCGCAGCTCGTTCACCAGCGCCTGTTCGGCGACGGCGTCGGGCACCACCCGTTTGGCGGCGTCGGTGGGGGTCGCGGCGCGCAGGTCGGCCACCAGATCGCACAGCGGGTTGTCCGGTTCGTGGCCCACCGCGCTGATCACCGCGGTGGTGCACGCCGAGATGGCGCGGCACAGGGTTTCGTCGGAGAACGGCAGGAGGTCCTCGACGCTGCCACCGCCGCGAGCCAGCACGATGACGTCCACCTCGGGGTCGGCATCCAGGGCCTTGAGTTCCTCGACGATCTGGGCCACCGCATTGGGTCCCTGGACAGCGGTGTTGCGTACCGCGAACCGCACGGCGGGCCAGCGGGCCGACGCCACCGCGATCACATCGTGCTCGGCGGCCGAGGCGCGGCCGGTGATGAGCCCAATGGTGCTGGGCAGGAACGGAATCGGGCGTTTCAGGCGTGGGTCGAACAGACCTTCGGCCTCCAGCAGTCGGCGCAACCGGTCGATGCGGGCCAGCAGCTCACCGATGCCGACCGCGCGGATATCGGTCACGCGCAGGGAGAACGTGCCGCGCCCGGTGTAGAACGCCGGCTTGCCGTAGACGATCACCTGGGTGCCCTCGGCGAGTTTCACCGGCGCGTTCGCCACCAGGTCCCGCGGGCACGTGATCGTCAGTGACATGTCGGCGGCCGGGTCCCGCAGCACGATGAAGGCGGTGCCCGAGCCCGGACGCATGGTCAGCTGGGCGATCTGGCCCTCGACCCACACCGTGCCGAGGCGGTCGATCCATTTGGCCACCCGGGTGGCCACGGCGCGAACCGGCCAGGGATTCTCCGGTGACTGGCCCGGATCGCTCACTTGGCCGTCGCGCGGGTGATCCTGTTGGCGAGCAGCGTCTGGAACGGGGCGCGGGCCTTGGTGGTTTCCTCGTAGGCCAGCAGGGCCTCCAGATCGTCGACCTTCAGGGAGGTCAGCCGCGCGCGCAGCTGGGCCAGCGTCAGCGCGTCGTAGCCGAGTTCGGTGACGACGGACGGGGCCGAGCCGTTGGTGCCCGGTGCAGGTGTGCGCGGAGCAGCTGTGTCGGCGGGACGTTCTGGCTCGCCTTCGCTGTACAGCGCGAAGCGGCCTTCGGAGCGGGGAGCGACCGGTGACCCCGTGGCGCGGGTGACGGGAACGTCGTAGACGGGGTCATCGGGGTCGTCGGGCAGGTCCTCGTCGAAGGTGGCCCACTCGGGCTGCTCGTCCTTCGGCGGGAACAGCTCCTCCAGCGTTTCGTCACCGCGGATCACCAGATCGGCGACGTCCTGCTGCACTTTCATCACCAGATGCGCGAGCTGACTGGCCACCGTCATCGGGTAGGCGAGGATGGTCTGCGGGAGCTTGCGGGTCTCATCCAGGGCGGTCACCGCTACACCCACCAGCAGTCGGACTCCATACGGTGCTGTCGACATGGGTGCCAGCCTACGGCTGGCCCTGCGCCGCGGCAGGTAAGTACCCTTGAAGGATGCCGCCAACTGTCAACATGGGTATCCCGGGCGCCACGAGCTCGGTGAGTTCGGGTGTGGCCGGCAAACGCGTCCTGCTGGCCGAACCGCGTGGCTACTGCGCGGGTGTCGACCGCGCCGTCGAAACCGTCGAGCGCGCCCTGGAGAAGCATGGTGCGCCGATCTACGTGCGCCACGAGATCGTGCACAACCGCTACGTCGTCGACACGCTGGCCAAGGCCGGCGCGATCTTCGTCGAGCAGACCGATGAGGTGCCCGAAGGCGCCATCGTCGTGTTCTCCGCGCACGGCGTCGCACCGACCGTGCACGTCGAGGCCGCCGAGCGCAATCTGAGGACCATCGACGCCACCTGCCCACTGGTCACCAAGGTCCACAACGAGGCCAAGCGGTTCGCCCGCGACGACTACGACATCCTGCTGGTCGGCCACGAAGGCCACGAAGAGGTGGTCGGCACCGCCGGTGAGGCCCCCGACCACGTGCAGGTGGTCGACAACCCGGACGCCGTCGACAAGGTCACGGTGCGCGATCCGAACAAGGTCATCTGGTTGTCTCAGACCACGCTGAGCGTCGACGAGACCATGGAGACGGTGCGCCGGCTGCGCGAGAAGTTCCCGACGCTGCAGGATCCGCCCAGCGACGACATCTGCTACGCCACCCAGAACCGCCAGGTCGCGGTGAAGGCGATGGCGCCGGAATGCGAACTGGTGATCGTGGTCGGGTCGAAGAACTCATCGAACTCGGTACGCCTGGTCGAGGTGGCGCTGAACGCCGGCTCGCAGAACGCCTACTTGGTGGACTACGCCGACGATATCGACCCGGCCTGGTTCTCCGGTGTCACGACCATCGGTGTGACCTCCGGAGCGTCGGTGCCCGAGATCCTGGTGCGGGGCGTGCTGGACCGGCTGGCCGAGTACGGCTACGGCACCGTGCAGCCGGTCACCACCGCGAACGAGACGCTGGTGTTCGCGCTGCCGCGCGAGATCCGTCCGCCGCGTTCCTAGCGGTCTTCCCAGGGCTCGTCGTCACGCCGGTGCGAGTTTCGCGGGCGGGGGTCCTCATCGCTGCTGCGATACCGCACCCGTGACACCGGGTGATGGCTGGTGCCCGCAGGCGGGCGCTGGCGCTCGTCGTAACGCGCCTCCCGCGGCTCGCGTCCGTACCGCTCGTAGGTGTCCTGAGGTTCCGGGCGTCGCGGCCGCTCGTAGTACTCGGCCGGTTCGTAGGGGCTCGGCGCGCTGCGGCGCGGATCCCGACCGGACGGGCGAGGACGGCGCGGCTGGCGGGCTGGATCGACCGGCTGCTCGGTCTCGCGACGGCTCCGTGCCGGACGTTCGGTTGCCGCCATCCGCTCGCGGCGGTCCGCGGCTGCCGCCGACGCGGCGATGTCGTTCTCGGGCGGCCGGGTGTGGCGGGACCGTGACGGTGCACTGGGCCGGCCGCTGCGGCGGGCGGTGGACGACGGCGGGGCCTCCCGGCTGAGCCGGCGGGCCGAACTGCGTCGCGGCGGGACCTCGTCGGCCGGCTCGGCGTCGTCGGTGACCGACGTCTGGGCGAAGCGGCGGGCAACCCGGCGTGCGGGAGCGGCCGACGCCGCCGCGGCCGTGACGTGCGCCGCCGGCTTATCGGGCCACAGACGCTTGTTCGACGCACTGAGGTACCAGCGCACCATCCCGATGATCAGCACAGCTGCCGAGGTGAAGAACATCAGTGGGAACCGCTCGATCAGCGGGTAACCGCAGTTGATCAGGATGTCCTTGATACCGCCGATCTCCGCGCTGTGGAACAGGAAGTAGGCGGTGGGAACGGCGACGAACAGGATGAGCGGAGGCTGGATGACGGCGGTGAACACCGCGGACTGGCGCACCGCGAGCACCGCCAGCACACAACCGAGCACGTAGCACGTCGCGAAGACGGCGCCGAGCTCTTTGGTGCCTGTACCGGCGTCGAAGGCGATACCGATGGCGGTGAAGATCACCGCGATCACCACGGCACTCCACCAGGGCAACGCCGGAATGCGAGGGAGCGCGGAGCGGTCGATCACCGCATCCGTCGGCTCTGCGGGCTGACCTGACACATGTTGACCGTACCGGCTGTTACTGCCCGTGCGCTGCCAGCACGCGCTGGCGTGCCCGTCACAACCTCTAGACTCTGGAGTCCGTGAGCTTGAACCTGGGAATCGTCGGACTACCGAACGTGGGCAAGTCGACGCTCTTCAACGCGTTGACCCGGAATGACGTGCTGGCCGCCAACTATCCGTTCGCGACGATCGAACCGAACGAAGGGGTCGTGGCGCTGCCCGATCCGCGCCTCGGTGAGCTGGCGAAGATCTTCGGATCGGAGAAGCTCGTCCCGGCGCCGGTGACGTTCGTCGATATCGCCGGCATCGTCAAAGGCGCCTCCGAGGGCGCCGGGCTGGGTAACAAGTTCCTGGCCAACATCCGCGAGTGCGACGCCATCTGTCAGGTGGTGCGGGTCTTCGCCGACGACGACGTCGTGCACGTCGACGGCAGGGTCGACCCGCGTTCGGATATCGAGGTCATCGAGACCGAACTGATCCTGGCGGATATGCAGACACTGGAGAAGGCGATCCCGCGGCTGGAGAAGGAAGCGCGCACCAACAAGGACCGCAAGGCCGTGTTGGACGCGGCCGTGGCGGCGCAGGGCGTGCTGGATTCCGGCAAGACGCTGTTCGCGGCGGGCTCGGATGTCTCGTTGCTGCGCGAGCTGAATCTGATGACCACCAAGCCGTTCCTCTACGTCTTCAACGCCGATGAGACGGTGCTCACCGATCCGGCCAAGCAGGCCGAATTGCGGGCGTTGGTGGCCCCGGCCGATGCGGTGTTCCTGGACGCCAAGATCGAGTCGGAGCTCATCGAACTGGACGACGAGTCCGCCGCCGAGCTGCTGGAGTCCATCGGGCAGACCGAGCGTGGCCTGGATGCGTTGGCGCGGGCCGGTTTTCACACACTGAATCTGCAGACCTACCTGACTGTCGGGCCGAAAGAGGCACGGGCGTGGACGATCCACCGCGGCGACACCGCCCCCAAGGCGGCCGGCGTGATCCACACCGACTTCGAGAAGGGCTTCATCAAGGCCGAGATCGTGTCGTTCGACGACCTGATCGAGGCCGGCTCGATGGCCGCGGCCAAGGCGGCGGGCAAGGTCCGGATGGAGGGCAAGGACTACGTGATGGCCGACGGGGATGTGGTCGAGTTCCGATTCCAAGCAACGTCTGGACAGCAAGCGAAGAAGTAGCAGAATGCTCCCGACGCCGAGTTGGGGCCGAGTGCGCCGGAGGACTTCGTGGCGAATACCCCAATCCATCCGTTCTTGTGGGACCTCACTCTTCCGGCAGTTCGCGCAGGCTGGAGAGCAGGGCAGCAGCTGATCGAGGACGGCAAGCCCGTCTCTCGCATCGCGATTCCCGAGTACGAAGAAAGCGACAGCGGCTGGCCACATGTGGTGGCGACCGATTCCAATTTCAGTACACCAGCGTCCGCGCCGGTCAAGTGGACCGTGATGTTCACAACCCAACCCCCGAGTTTCGGTGCCATGGTTGTAGTCGGTGATGTCCCGGATTTGAGTGCCGCCTTGGAAGGTGTTCGGACCGCGGCGTTCGATGACCTGACGTTCGCCCGCGGGATGAACGCTTTCGCCGATGCTGAAAACAAGTCGACGCGTGATGGCAGCCTCGAGTGGGAGTATCTGAGATTCGTCGGCTCGATCATTGGCCGTGCCGTGGCGCTTGACGTCTCGTCAGATGAGGACGTCCTCGACATTTATATGCAGCTGGAGAAGGCGAGATTCGCACCCGATCTGCGCGGTGACCTCGTGGCGCCGTTAACGCTCATTGATCTAGGAATCGATGAGCCTGTCGATCTAGGTGGTGGTGTAACGATTGAGCCCCTCACCGCTGGTGAGCAATGCGCCCGCGCGCTCAGCTTCCGTGCGACTGAAGGGATTAGCCCGTATCTAGTCGCAGCGGCGACTCATGCCGTCGTTGTAAAGGACATCAAGATTTTGAACCAGCCGTATGCGGCTCGCATTCGGTCGACGGGGATCGACACCCTGATCGGTTCCGAGGACGTCGACAAGATTGATCGAGCGGTTCAGTGTGTCCACATCATCACCGAGGATGACACCGGCTACAACCAAGTCTACGTGCGGCCAGACGGCTGGGCCGATGGTTGGACCTACGACTTGCCGCCGGTCTGGAAGATCGATGTAATCGACAATTACCCCGCGAATTCGTTCCGAGCGCCTTGGAATGCCATCGCCCGAAATCCCCTGTTGGCTGGTCAGGTTGGCGAGGTAGTGGCTGCATTTAATGCCCTGGCAGTTGCACCCAACGATGTCAAACTGGCAGCGCGCAGGTCTGTGCGCGCAATGATGCGGGCCAACGATGAGGATCGAACCCTCGACGCGACGATTGGCATCGAAGCTCTATTGATGGAAGGGGGCGCGGAACTCAAATATCGCATGGCGATGAGGGCCGCAGCGGCGCTGTGTGACGAATTCCAGCCGACAGCCGTCTTCGAACTGGCTAGAAGGGTCTACGATCACCGCTCGGAAATCGCCCATGGCTCCGTGAAATCCAAACCTAGCTTCCAGTTTGACGGCGAGCAGTACGTCAGTGCCGACATTGCACCACTCCTGTTGCGGGCGCTGTTACGTAGCCGACTGATTTCTAAGGCCCCCTGGGCGAAGGACACCCTCGAAGCACGTATCTTGGCGGGACTCGCCCTGCACGGGCGGCAATCGTCTGAAGTCTCGACCGAGCAACCCGCGAAGGCGCAAGAATGATCAGCGCGACGACGGCAGGCGGGAGACCTCCCAGCTTGGGCGGACACTGACGCTGGGGCGGGGCGTTCTCCGCGACAGCCATTAGTCGCGCTAACGTGTGTCGCTGATGAGTAATCGCTCGCTGGCAGAGAAAGGGCGGACGATGGCCGAAAGTACGACCGAGAACCTGTTTCGGGATTTCTACGGGGCCTCAGAGTTTATCGAAAAGCGTGACATACCTAAGAAATTCGGCTTCCAGTCGAAGCGCAAGGGTTCCAAGGACGGTGGATACCCAGACTTCTTCAAGGACATGGGGCAGTGGCTAATCGTCGTCGAGGCAAAGTCAGGCGAGCCGGGACCGAAGTCCAATCACGCCGCTGCGGAGGCAGATGTGCGTGGATACATGACGAACAACGCAGTGCCGCACGCCAACCTCATCGGGATCGCGGTGTCGGGGCAGACCCAGGATTCGCTACGCGTTACATATTTCTTTCGGAAGGGTGGCACCGACGAGATCGAGGAGATCGAGGAACTGCAAAGTCTCGTCGGACTCGATGCGCTGGCGCACCACTACGAGACCGCGGCGCACGGTGACCCACTGTCGGACGCAGAGCTTCGAAGGTTCCTCGTACGCTTGAATGAGCGCTTCCACAAGGATTCCCGAGTGCGCGACACCGAGCGTTCGCTGTTTTTCTCGGCGTTGATGATTGCCCTCGATGATGCCCAATTCCGCAGCGTATATCAGTCGCAGGTCATTCCTGATGACACCCGACTGGTGGAAGCTCGGTACCTAAACGACGAGATAGTCGCTGCCGTCAAACGCCAGCTCGCAAAGAAGGTCAACTCGAAGTCAAAGCAGATCGATTGGGAGGATCGATTCGCATTCGTCAAGACGATTGATATCCCGTTGGACGAGTACAAGTCGATCATTAACGACATTGACGAGCGAGTCCACCAACCCTCCACACGCACGGTGAAACGGGATGTTCTGGGGCGGGCGTACAAGATCTTTCTATCGCGCGCGGGCAAGATGGACAATAAGAACATCATTCTGACGCCCGATCACATTAAGACGTTTATGGTCGACCTGGCACGGCTTGAGCGTGACGACGTCGTTTTGGACACTTGCATGGGCTCAGGCGGGTTCCTCATGGATGCGATGGAGCAGCTAGTTGCCAAGGCTCACGGCGACCAGAAACGGATCGAGCACGTCCACGAGCACCAACTAATCGGTATGGAGCTCGACCCGATCCTATTTGCGTTGGCCTGTTCAAACATGTTTCTTCATGGCGACGGCCGGTCCAATCTCTTATACCGCGACTCGCTGGTGACACGTGGCAGGACGTTCGCGGTGAGAAAAGCTGATGAGAAGCTGCGCGATTACGTCAAAAGTCTTCAGCCCACCAAGTGTGTAATTAACCCGCCCTACGAGAACGACAACCCGATCAACTTCACCATGTCCGCAATCGAGTACTTAGGAGAAGGCGGTCGGCTGGTCATTATCATGCCGAACAACACTCTCTCCAAGAATGCTAATGAAAAGGCTGCGCGCGCAATCCTTCAGAAGGCCCGACTCGATTTCTTGATCGATATGCCACAGCAACTGTTCTTTGAGCAAGGGCGCGGTGTCAAGACGTCGATCTTTGGCTTCACGAAAACGTCGAATGGGCATGAGCGGGATGCTCTCGTGACCTTCGTCGACATGGAGGATGACGGTCACGAGGTTCGTTCCGGCAGCGGGCGGCGCGACACTGGACGGTGGCCAGAAATCGCAGCTCTAATCGAGAAGACCGTTCGCGATGGTGTGGAGAGCATTGAAGCCCGCTCGTGGCGTAGTCCGGTGTTCGGGAGTGAAGGTGCCTTCGACCCGCGTGGGATTCGCCGCAATCCGTGGCCCCAGACGGAGTCACACGATCTCGAAGCGGCGGTTGCCGACTGGCAGGAAGCCAGGGCGCAGCGGGAGGAGGCTCTGGAGCGGATGTCCCAGGTGCTGACCGAAGCTGGCATCGGCGGATTCGATGTCTGATTGGCCCACTGTCGTCGTTGGCAAGCACGTCACGCAACGAACTCAGAAGGTTCCGATCACACCAGGAGTCGAGTACGACACCATGGGTGTGCGCTGGTATGGCAACGGCGCATACCTTCGTCCCCCGAGCAAACCGCAGACGAAGACACTTAATCGGGCTAGCGAGGGTGACTTTGTGTTCTGTCGGATCGACGCACAGAACGGGCCTTTTGCGGTGGTCCCAGCGGATCTCGATGGCGCATTGGTCACCAACGAGTTCCCGCTTTACTCCGTCGATCCAAGTGCCCTGGACGCGCGATTTCTCGTGCTGTGCTTCTCTAGCCAAAGCACACTGGACAAAATCGGGAAGCTAAGGGACGGACGCGATGGCCGGGCAAGGTGGAAGGAAGCCGACTTTGAGTCGTGGGTAATTCCTCATCCGCCTGTCTTGGTCCAGACTCGGATCGCTGATGTGATCGACGCGGTCGACCAGACGATCTCCAGAACTGAAGACGAGGCAGATCGCCTCGCGGTCATTATGAAGATCCGCCGAGCGGCTCTCGTGAATGACGAGGGATTCGCGGAAGTGTTGGCTAGCAAGGCGTTTGATATTCGGCTAGGTCGGCAGAGGTCACCCCAGCGGGCGACCGGACCATCGATGACTCCATACCTGAGGTCTGGGAATATCGGGTATGACGCGCTTCGCTTGGACGACGTCTTCTCGATGGACTTTAATGAGCGCGAGCGGCAGCGGTATTCGTTGCAGGACGGCGACGTTCTGGTGTCCGAAGGGAGTGCTGGCGCGGAAGCTGTTGGTATGCCCGCTGCCTGGCACGATGAAATCGAGGGACCTGTCTGCTTTCAGAACACGCTGCTGCGCTATCGCTCGATCGAGGGCGTCACCATGCCGTCCTTCGTACGACAGTGGTGCCTGTGGGCATACGAGTCGGGCACTTTCCGTGACGTCGCGCCGCCGGGCGTGAACATTAAGCACATAGGTGACACGCGCGCGAAGCTGATGCCCGTGCGGCTGCCGGGCATCGATGAGCAGCTGTCTATCGTCGCTGAGCTGGAACCGATGTCGGACGCGGTGGCCAGCATTCGCGATGAGGCTGCCCGCCTCCGAGTCGCGCGCGCGGCATTGCTGGATGCCCTTCTAGCGCGCAAGGTCGAGATACTGGTCTAGCCATGGCCTTCCGAATCGTCCAGGCGGCCGCGCCAAGATGGACCGCAACGAGGCGGGATACATCTACGCTCAGCGCCTTTCGACGGGGTCCAGCAGCCCGGTGTCGCCGAACCCCACGGGTAGTCCCCGGCCAGCGCCAGGACCGGTGCGCCGCTTGGCCAGGGGTGTGGTGATCTTGCGCCGCAGCCGCGAATGCATCGGGGTGACGGTTGCGCCGGGCTCGGGTCGCACATCGCCCAGCCGAGCCGTCAGGTCAGGGGTGGCAATATACAGCTGCCGACCTGCTGAGTGCACAGCGACATCGTGCGCGACAACCAGCGCGGCGAGGGCATCGGGCTGGTGCTGGCCCGCTTGCCATTGCACCGCAGCCAGTTCCAAATCGGGCAGGTGCCCGGCGATACGGGTGGTGCCAACTTCTAGCGCTTGGATGAGCGCCGCGGATCGGGCGATGGCGTCACCACCGCCGCGACCGCTGGCTTTCGGGGGCCACGAGGACACCCGCACGGGGCGGTCGATTCGGTAGCGGCGCAGCGCGTCCTTGACCACCCGCACGTAGGTCTCGCGGGCGGCGAACCCCTCGACGGCAATCTCGGAAGCGCCCACGTCGTCGGCCAGCTCGACGGCGACCCGTGCCCACTGGTCGCTGGTCATCGGTGCGGACACATCTGCGATGACGGCGACCACCCCACCAGTGGTCATCGAGACGGCCACGATGCCGCAGCTGTCCCCGCTACCCGAGTCGCTGGGGTCGACTCCGACGACGGTGAACGCAGCGCCAGGTGGGGCCGCGGGCATACGCCAGGTGTCCAACCAATCCCGCTTGATCAGGCCACCCTCGGGGGTGCTGGGGACGCCGAGATAGAGCGCGGCCCAAGCACGTTCGCCCGAGGTGCGCCGAGCTGCGGCGTAGTGCTCAGCGGTGAATCCCAGCGCGCTGACCATCGCCACGCCGGGCTCACGGTCAAGGGCATCGGGGACGCCCGCTGTAGCGACCGCGGGCACGTTGGTGTGGGTCCACACGTCGGGTTCGGCGTCGAGCAGTTCACCGGCCAGGTCGCGTTCGTGCCAGCGCGTCATTACGAGCAGCACGCTGCCGCCGGGGTGTACGCGGGTTGCCAAGGTGCTGCGGTACTCGTTGACCACCCGGCGGCGGTGGGCGGCGCTGTCGGCCTCGGCGGCGTCCTTGACCACGTCATCGAGGATCAGCAGGTCCGCACCGAAACCCGTGACGCCCGAGTTGATGCCGGTCGCGAGCAGCCCGCCCGCGTGCCCGTCGACGCGCCAGCGGCCCACAGCTGTCTTGTCCTGAGACAGCCGGAATCCAAGGTAGTCGGCGTGCTCGTTGATGAGCTGGCGCGCCTCGCGGCTGTGTGCTTGCGCGAGTTCGTCGCTGTAGCTGACCAGCACGATTTGCAGGTCGGGATTGCGCATCAGCGCCCACACCACCTCCCACACCGCCAGCAGGCGGGACTTGCCGGTGCGGGGTGGGGTGGTCACGATGTCGCGCTGGTCGGGTTCCTCGACAGCCCGCACGGCGATATCGGACAGCAGCCGAATGGTGGGTGTCACGCGGAACCGAGGGTCGAGACGACGCGCCAGGTCGGCAGGCGAGGCGGGTCGCCGTCGGGCACTCTCTGCTGTGAGTGCCCGCGCGGCGGTGATGGTGGCAGCGGTGCTCACGCTGACCGCCGACCCGCAGCGGTCAGACCGACCATGACCGACGGCCAACCGCCCTGTGTCCAGCTGGCACCGCATACAGGGCAGTCGTGGTGAGTGGTGACCGTCTCGCCGCCGGAGTCCACGGTATAGGTGTACGACGGCACCAGTACGTCGATGAGTTCGCTGTAGAACCGCGAGCCGACGGGGCACGCCGAGGGCATGAACAGGTCGTCATCGAGCCGGTCGAGGTTGTACGGCACTGGCGGGTGTGCGCGCAGCGCTGCGTCGAACAGCTTGGGCGGCATTCGGTATCGGGACCGCGGGGTCGGTGTCGGCATGTCGGTCAGCTCCATTCGGTGTGGTGATATCCGGTGTGGGGTGAGGCTGCCGTGGTTGGTGGTGGGGGTTGTCGGCGGTGAGGACGGCGGGCGGGGCTGTGGGCCGATTCTTGGGAGAACCGCCCGCCGTCCGGTCTGTTACACCGCGGCCAGATGCCGGGTGTTCGGGGTGAGCGTGCGGGGCACCGTGCCGCCTTGCAGGATCGCGTGGCGTTGCATCTCGTTGCCGCGAGTCGGTATGCCCATCGCGGCACACACCTGCTCGTGCGCAACGGGCGTGCCGAGGTTCAGCTGATGGGCTAAGCGGGCGACGGCGGGCCAGCACCGAAGCACCAGCGGCAGCATCGTGTGAGGTGGCAGCGGAACGCTGAACGCCCCCGCAAGCCTGCGCAATTCGCGGGCGTCGAGCCCGTTTAGCGCCATGACCTCATTCATCTGCCCGATGCTCGGGCGCGGGCCGAATCGCCACACCGATTCGCCGGCTACGCCAGCGGCGACGATCTGTGAACGGTGCGCGACGGTGGTGCCGGTGTCGTCGTTGGTGAAGTCGCACAGCCCGCCGATCACGCGGCCCTGCGGGTCGGTGCGCGGACCGCCACGGTAGACCTCGGCGGCGACTACGGCACCGCCGTGGAGCGCGGCAACGACCGAATGTGATGCCTCGTGTACGCAGCGAGCGAGGTGCTCCCGCTCGGCGGTGGCGATATCCTCGAATGCCATGTCTGGGAATACCTTTCAGCTGACTTCGACTGCGCCAATGGCTTGCTCATAGGCAAGCACGAACGACCGTTCGGCGATGACGACGTACCGGTTGCGCTCGAAATCGAGCGAGTCACGGGTGACCACCTGGGTACGCCATCCGACGACCGGCGACGTGGCCACGAGATTCGCACCGAGACCGTCGATATAGCCCCCGCCGAACACCCACCGATGGCCCAGCGGGGTGGTCGCGCCGACGCTCGTCCACCGGACCAGCTGTGCGTTCGCGGCGATGGATGCCCACCCAGTTGAGGCGTGGATGACACCCACCGTGTTGGTGCGCGCCAGTATGTTCTCGAGCTGGGACACCGCATCCACGATGTTGGCCGCGCTGGCGCTGGTGGTGTCTGCCAGTAGACGGTCGGCGAACTCGCGCTCGGCCATCAGCGGCTCTTGCAGGCGCAGGTTTTGGCGGGCGCGTGCCTCGACCTCGGCGCGTGCTGGTTCGCTCGGGTTGCACCAGTCGAACCCGTAGACCGTGACGCTGGGGAATGGGTCCTCGGGTTCGTCGGGCCGCTCGCCATCCTTGATATCGCCGGGGCCGAGGTCGTCCTCAGCTGCCAGCCAGTCGACATCCCAGACGCCGGTGGCCTCAGCGCCGCCGTAGTTGGTCGGAATACGCGGCAGCACACCGCCTGGCCCCCACCGAGGTGGGCCATCGTCGGGCTGCCAGCTCACCGCGGCGAGCAGCCCGCCGGGGGCCGGGTTCACCGCCGGGAACGTGTGCGCAATCGGTGCCAGTGTCATCGGCCCGCTCCTACTGCTGCCATTCGCCGTGCCTCAGCCCGGCGCTGAGACTCGTATCGCGCCTGCCGTGCTCGCTCAGCCGCGACCTCGGCGCGGCGCTGCCGGTTGTATTCCTCGGGGCTGGGCAGCGCCTGGTGCGCCCGTACCCGGTCGAGCAGCGCCAGCGCATCGCGGACCGCACGGTCGAGTCGCCGCAGTGCCTGCTCGACACGCTCAGCCACCGACAGGTCCCCGCCGAGCGCCGGGGAACCGGGACGATGTGCCCGCGCCAGCAGCGCCGCCAGATCGTCGGCGAGCACCGCACCGCGGGCGAGTAGGTCTACCGCCCACGTCCCACCGGTGATCATCGAGTCGGGCACCGAGCGTTCCTCGGACTGTGCGCGGGCGGCAAGTTCCGCCATGACACCCGCGCTGCGCCGACGGGCCTCGGGTGACGCGCCCGCCGAATCGCTGATCAGCTCGGCCATGATCAACGTCACGGTGTCCGCGGCGGCAACGACCTCGGCCACCGCGCCCCGCATTGCAGCCGGTCGAGGCAGCGCGGTGATACCGCGCTCCAATGGCGCGACCTGTTCGGCAATCTCGCGGCGCAGGTCAAAGCTCAGGTGAACCGGCGCCGGTCCCGAGCGTCGGAGGTAGCGCAGCTCAGTCTGATCGGTAGGTGGGGGTGGCTCGGCGCGAAATCCGGGATGCACCGCCTCGGGACCCCGCTGCTGCGGCTGCGGCTTGTCGCCCAACCGGCGTGCAAGTCGGTTCTTCATCGGTTGCCTCTCTTGGTCGTGCTCGGCGTTGACGGTGTGCGGGGTGTGGTGACCCGAATACGCGGGGTCGCGGCAGGCAGCCGGGGCGCGCTCGGGGTCGTCGGTCGCTTCATCGGGACCCCGCCGGGTGCGCGTGGCGCAGCAGGTCGGCCAGCGCCGGGACGTGCGCGGGGTCGAGGTTGTCCCGGTCTGCGTCGATAGCCCGTCGGATACGCCAGTAGGCCAACGCAGCCCGGCACTCAGCCACCCGAGGGTCATCGGGCGGGGCATCGCGGGACAGCGCTGCTGATCGCCCATTCCATTGGGCTGGCGTCAATGTCGACGGGTCGGTCGGCCTCGATGTTTCAACGGCTGTGCTCACGGACCTAATGAAATCAGGGCGGGGTGCACCGGAGCTGCCGGGAAGAACACCGGTGCAGCCGGGATACTGCTACTAGCAAGGGTTTTCGTATCGACCACCGAGGTTGTCGAGACAGCCTCGGTGGTCGGTTTGCCGAGGCCGGGGCTGGTGTTAATGTCCTCAGACATCATCATTCGCGCGGCTGCTCGGGTGCCGAGCCCTGATGTCTCAGGACATCAGTCCTTGCCGTTGGCGAACGGCCAGGCACCGTAGTGCGCTTTGAACGCCGCGATCATCGCCGTCTCGGTGCGCACCACGTCCTCGTCCGGTAGCTCGCGCCAGCCGACGAGCAGGTCACTGCAGTCGGCAAGCTGCCAGATCGCACGACCGCCGGAATGCCGCGCGCTGCCCCCAGCCCCGTAACGCCTGAACTGACGCAGTCGCCTGCGCAGCCCCCGTTGGTCGGACCCGTGGTTGGCTCTGCCGATGTAGATGATTCGCTCGCCAGGCACCCATCGCTGCTCAAGCTCGGCCACTGGAAACGGCTTGTCGCCCGTATAGCGAACGTCAGGGCGAAACTCGTGTGGTTCGTCCGTGGGCCGTATGACTACGTAGACACCCGGCTCTGTCGGCACATTCGCAGCCTTGAGGTCCGCAAACTTCACCCACCCGGTGAATTCGGATAGGTCGAGCGGGCTGCTCATCTACCGGTCGCCTCGGCCAGGGTGCGGTACAGGGTTGCCCGGCTGACGCCCAGCGTTTCAGCGATCACCGGGACGGGCTCGCCGCTGGCCCGCAACGCCTTGGCCTGCCTGACCTGATCGGCGGTGAGTGCGCGGGGCCGACCGATGGGCAGATCGCGCGCCTTGCGTGCCGCTTTCGCTGCTGTGCGGCGTTCCCGCCCGAGTTCCAGCTCTAGCTCCGCAAGACTGGCCATGATGCCCAGCACTGCCCGGCCTGTCGGCGTCGAGCTGTCCACGCCCTCGCGCAGCGCGCGGATGACCACGCCGCTATCGAGCAGCGTCTTGACTGTCGTCATCACCTCGGCGGCGCTGCGGCCCAGCCGGTCGATGCCGACGACCACGATGGTGTCGCCCTCGCGGGCGTAGTCGAGCAGCGCAGCCAGACCGGGGCGCTGCTCGCGCGTGCTGGTGCCCGTCAGCTTGTCGCTGTAGACGCGCTCGGCGGGCACCCCGGCATCGGCGAGCGCGTCGGCCTGCGCGTCGAGGGACTGGTGTCCGGTGCTGACGCGGGCATACCCGAGCAGCGTGCCGGTGGCTGTGGTGATCATGACCCGTATCGTATCTCAAAACAGTAACGCGCTAGGTTTCAATACGCGACAACTTTCGAGACTATCGACCTGGTATTCCAATGCCCTCATGGTGACTCGTGGTTGCTATCCCAGAACTAAAGAATTGCGACGTGCCCACCGGCGGCAGGTCAGCCGTTGACAACGGCGGCACCGGCCTCACGCCGTCGAGCGACCGCAGCCCATTCGGCGACCTCGGCGGCTGGCAAGTCACCGCGCGCGAGCACCCGGCGGGCCGACTCCGCTTGCAGCTGCGCGAGGTCGCTACCGGGTTCCGGCTCTATCAGCATGAGCTGGGACAGCTCGGCCACTGCCTGGCGTTCCAGCTGTGCCGGGTCGACCTTTCCGGCGGCAATGTCCTCGGCAAGGGACATCGCGGCGGTGATGGCATCTTGGCTTGTGGTCAAGGACATTCGACTACCTCAGCTTCCATAATGGGTGCGGGGGTGAGCTGGCGCTGCTGCTCACGTTCGGCGAGCACCGCCAACAGGCGGTCTCGGGTCTCGGCAATGATCGCGACGGGGTCGGTAGCGAGGTTCACCTCGACCTGTTGCCGCTCGGGGGCGTCGAGGCCGTGCAGCTTGCTTACCCTTGTGGAGACGCGGTCGAGTTCGCGGTTGAGCGCGACCAGGGCGTCATCGTCCTGGCGCGCCCTAGCCGCATGGAATCTCTCGTGCAGCACCGCCCGCCGGATGCGTAATTCCTCCGCTTCCACCCGGCGCAGCGCCTCGGGTGACTCCGGTGCCGTGCGATTCAGCATGCGCGCCACTGCATCCTGTGCCGCACCACGGCTGCGGTACCCGAGAGTGTCGGCAACCTCTTGCCAGGTACGACCGAGGGCGCGCAACTGATGGGCACGCTCGGCACGGCGTCGGGCGTCCTGTCGATTGCTCACCGGTGGCATGTCCTGATTGTGTCCTGATTGGGTGCACGGGTCGGGCGGTCGCGGTCCTCAGCTCTCGGCTCACCACGCGACGGGACTCAGCCTCGGCTCCACAAGCTGGCAGGCGTATGCGCGGTGGTCGTCGGCACGGTCTCTGGCGATGATCTGTTCATCTACCCGATATCCACGAGCGGCCCTTGCCCGACGGGGTCCCTAAAGGGACACCCCGGTGGTGGGCATGTGGGTGACTGCTTTGGGCACATTGGGCACGGTGGGCAAACCACTGGTCAAGCCGTGGTTTTGTCGGCGTGGGCATGATGGGCACCGTGGGCATGCCCAACCGCGTGCCCAACTCCTGAAAACGCTCTGACCTGCGGTTTGCCCACCGTGCCCAGCCGATTTCACGGGTCTGGGCACGGCGTGATCACCGCGCAGGTCAGGGCATGTTTTTGGCTGCGTTGATGGGCGGTGAACTGTCCCGAGGACCGCTGCCCACCGAGCATCCACGCTCACGTGCCCACCACGCCGGTTGGGCATGGTGGGCGGGGCACTATCAGACGCTTACGGGTCGCCCGTTGTCCTGGAACCATCCCCACGCCTGCGCGTAGGCAGTCTTGTCGGGGTTGCCGAGCATCTTCTCGACGTCGGCCTTGGTGTTGGCGTCGGTGATGTCGCCATCGTTGCGCAGCTCGGCCATGCGTGCCTTGAGCGTGTCCACGAGGGCCAGGTTCTCGTCGGTGCCGACGGTGGATACTGAGGCGTCGATCTTGAGCCGGAAATGTGCGGATTTGCCGGGGATCTGTACGAGCACACCGCTCTTGACGAACCCATCGAAGTACCGCGTGTAGCTGCTGTCGCTGACGTTCGATTCGCGGGCGTACTTGCGCCCCTCGGCCTTGGTGAGCCCGGTGGTCGCGCCGTAGGTATGGAAGACCGCCTGGATCGACTGGCCGATGGCGTTCTCGGCCTGCGCCTCAAAAGCGGTTTCGGCGAGCTGGTCCACCTCGGTGACCGCCAGCGATTGCCGTTGTGCCAGTGTCTTACCCGCCATCGCGGTCTCGGGCACCGTCACCGGTTCCAGCGTGAACCGGTGCGTGCAACCATCTACCCAGCCCTTGTGCTTGGCGCACGTGATCGTCACCGCGCCCGTCTTGGACTTGCCCTTGCCGCCGCGGGTGACCAGTAGCGACGACCAGACCGCGCCCAGCCAGGCGGTGGAGCCGCGTCCGGTGTCCGCGCCCTTGCCGGTGTGGTGCACGACCACCACCGTCGCACCGCAATCACGGCTAATCGTCTCGACATTCGCGATGGCCCGGCCCTGGTCGGTGGCGCTGTTTTCCTCGACGCCCACGGTGCACCGCGCCTTGGTGTCGAACACCACCAGCTTGATGCCGTGCTGTTCCACGAAGTCGCGCACATCGCGCATATGGTCGGCGTCCGCGATCTGGGCGGGGCGAGGGTACAGGTGGAATCGCTCGCCGAGATTGCCGGCGGTGATGCCGTGGCGTTCGCAGTACGCCTTGGCACGCACCTCGACATCGCTGGTGCCCTCGGCCAGCACGTAGAGCACCGGCTGAGCGGTGGGCACCGCGTGGCCGCACCAGTCACGGCCAGCGGCGACCGCCAGCGCCTGCCCCAACCCGATGAATGTCTTGGCGGTGCCCGGTTCTCCAATCACCTCGACCAGCTCGCCCAGCGGCAGCACGCCGCTGATGAGTGGTGTCACTGGTTCCAGCTCGGACAACTGGTCGAATGACAGCACCTCGGTGTCCAGATGCAGCGGGGCGTGGTCGTCGGTACGTGCCTGCACGGTGATGTCATCGGTGTGCCGTTTGCGTGCGACGGCGAGCGCCTGTTTGGCTGCGGATATGTCCTCGGCAGTGGCTGCGGGCATCGCGGCGAGGGTGGCGACCGGGACGCCGTGCACCTGGTGTAGGTCCGCCGCGGTGACGAGCTGGGGTCGCTCGTGCAGATTGTGCGGCTTGGGGGTGTTCCAGCAGTCCCGGTTTGCCTGATGAATCCGGGCGCGTACCTGGTCAGCCACCTCGGTGCCGCAGGCGCGTTCCACTGCGTTGACGGTGAACAGCCGACGGGTGGGAACCTCGACCCCTTTGAACGCCCGATCGACAGCGCGCTGAGCCGCATACCGTTGCTGTCGTGCGCGTTCCATCTCGGCCCCGATGTCATCGGGGTCGCGTGTCATCGTGTCCTCGGTGAACCGCTCACGGTCGAGTCGCGTGACCTTGGGGCGTCCTGCGACCTCGGCATGCCAGACCCAGCTCGGTACCGCGGCGAAGTCTGAGAACGTCATGCCGCCGTCGTCGTAGGACACGGGTAGCTCAAAGCGTCGGCAGAATCGGCGCACAAGCTGCGCCACCTCCACACCCAGTGCTGCGGTGATGGACTCGTCTGGGTCAACGCCGAGCACGTCGGCCCATTGGTCACCGCTGATGTAGTTGGCGATCGCATCAGGGCCGTCGCCGCTGTACTCGCCGCCGTTGCCATAGTCGCGCCCAGCGGCAATTCCGTTGGCGGTCAGTGCACCCCGTGCGCTGCTATTCTTCACTTATCTGTCCTATCGGGATGGTGTCGATGGCGAGCCCGTCGGGGACCAAGCACGGGAGTGGTGACCAGTGCCCCCGGCGGGTTCGTTGTTTCAGCCGGTCGGCTGCAATTGCGTTGTCACGGCGTCTATTCCATCGAGGCGTGGTGCATGGCATCGGCGTCATCGGCCCGCTCGGCGGGCAGCATTCCAGCGGGTGCGTTGTAGCGCGCCTCGAATTCGGCATGCACCTCGGGAAACGCCATGCTCATCCGGGCGGCATTCTGGGTGTCCGCCTTGCGAATCGCCGCCATGATGAGCGCGTAGAACGGCGGGTCCGCAGCGGCGATCTGCCGCGAGGCGCGATAGTCGTAGAGGCTCATGCAACACCCTGCGCCCCGCTGCCCAGCACGGCCTTGATGCGCGCAGCCTGTTCAGCGGTCAGTGGTGGCGCAGCGTCGACCAATCGCTTGATCGCTGCGCGGTGGTCGTCCACGGCCTTGGCGGGGTGTTGGTCGCCGCTGCGGGCGCGCAGCCAGGCGTCGACCTCGTCGGCCAAGAACTTCACGCGCCGCGCGACGCGATGAGCGGGTAGACCCTCTTCGCGCACCAATCGGCGCACGGTGGGGACGGTTAGACAAAGGCGGTCGGCTACGCCTGAATAGTCAAGGTAGGGCGTGGTTGTGGTCGGTGAAGCCATGCGGAACTCCGAAGTAATCGGTCGGTTCCGCACGCTCACCCGAGCCGGGATGCCTTCGCCCCATCCCTCGGGGTCCGCGTGCGCGGGACACCTTGCGATGCCCCAGCGCGGCTGCTGGCTACCGGATGTTGCCCGTCGTGGCCTCTATGTCAGCCGCGCCAGATTCCCAGCCGGTACGCGCAGGGCTCGTGCGAAGGTCATCATCGCCCGGCGCGTGAGGTCAAACATACACCGTCGAGGTGCGGTTCACCGATGGTCGACTCCGTGTCTACGGACGGACTACCGACGCCACTCAACATCAACGGTATTGGAGTCGAACAGCTTTGACCCACGCGTGCCGCGCCGCAGTCGAACGACGCACAAGGCGTCGATGATGCTGCGCCGCGCCATGAGAGACGCTGCCAGGAATGCGGCGACGGGATCGGGGGAGGACAGCACCTCACCGAGGGCTGAGCCCGTGCGGTGCCCGGCCAGCTGGCGTTCGGCAGTGCGAAGCTCGGCGGTCACGCGGTCGGTGGCCGCGCGGTGTCGCAGGCCGTCGATAACCCCCGCGTCGTAGTCGGCGTCGATGGTGCCGAGACGGTTCCTCAGCCGCTCAATGTCAGCCAGCACGGGCGCGATATCGGCGGCGGGCGCGGCCAGCAGCTCGGCAGCGTCGGCTCGGCTCAGCCGTTCGGCGATTACCGCCGTCACGAATTCGTCCACGCCGCGCGCCAACGGAGCGTCCTCGCCGTCCTCGGGGTTGGCGATGATCTGACGTACCCGAGCATTGTCCATCGGGCCGTGAGCGCGGTTGACGCACGCCGCCTTGCACCGATACCGGCCACCACTGAAACTCACCACCGGCTGGCTGCAGTCGTCACATAGGAACAATCCCGAGCCGAGGTGTCGCCGGTCGGTGCCGACGCGGTTCGTCTTGCGCCGGGGGTCGCTGAGTCGCGCTTGCACTACGTCGAACAGCTCGTCGGTCACTAACGGCTCCCAGCCGCCGCGGACGCCGGTTTCCTTACCCTCGTAGACGGCTCGACCGGCGTACCGGGGGTTCGTCAGGATGCCGCTGATAGTGGACGGGTTCCACGGCCTGCCGTTTCGGGCAGTGAGGCCTTCGGTGGTCAGGGTGCGAGCGATGGACCGCAGCGATTCACCCGCGTCGAACATCTTGAACACCCGCCGGATCACCTCGGCCTCGTCGGGCACAACCTCACCCTTGGCGGTGTAGCCGCTGAGCCGCGTGCCCAGCGGTGGTCGACCGAGGTTAGACCGTTGACGGGCAGCGGCCTTCTGCCGCGCCGACTTTCGCTCGACCTCGCCGCGCGCGAACGCCATACGCACCCGCACGAAGGTTCGGCCCGCGTCGGTGGTCAGATCGGCCTCTCCGTTGGCGGTCACGAGTGCTAGGCCGTGCTTCTCGGCGGCATCGAGCCAGTCCTCCATCTGGCGAGGCTGGCGGGTGAGGCGGTCCATGTCGTAGCAGACCAGGGCGTCGAACGTCCCGGCCTCATATGCGGCTACCAGGGAGTCGTAGCCGGGGCGGTTCTTGCGGGCGTCACTAGCGCTGATGCTGTTGTCGACGTACTCACCCGCGACAGACCAGCCGCGCTGACGGACGATCTGCTGGCATAGCTCGCGCTGGCGTTCGACGGCGAGACCCTCGCCGGTGAAGTCGCGCGAAATGCGCAGGTAAAGAGCAGCGCGGCGAGCGGTCATAGTAGCGGCCATGTCACTAACTATAACGTTTATTGGCACTGCAATGTGGTGGAGTTCAGGTTCAATGTCTGATTCGACGTCTGACGTTCTGCCGCCGTGTCCGGCGTGCGCGAGTGAGTTCGCCTACGAGTCCGGCGCACTCCTGGTCTGCTCGATGTGTGCCTACGAGTGGGCACCCGGCGTGCACGATGCCAGCGTGTCGGGTGATGTGTCCAGCGGAGTGGTCGTCGACTCGGTGGGCAACCCGCTCGCCGATGGCGACACTGTGACCATCGTCAAGAGTTTGAAGGTGAAGGGTGCCGGTGGTGGGGTCGTCAAGATCGGCACCAAGGTGCGCGGCATCCGCCTCATCTCTGACGGCGTAGGCGATCACGACATCGACGCGAAGGTGCCCGGTTTCGGTCAGATGCAGTTGAAGTCGAGCGTGGTGAAGAAGGTTCTCTGAGCGCTGCACGGCTATGGGTGCTTGCCGAGCCGGAACGTGCGAGACACCACGTGGCGCGCGCCGAGTGTGGGGGATATGCACGCACTCCGGGCGAATTCTGTGCGCAGGGCCCACACTGCCACGTACGATTCTCCGTCGGTGGCCCTGACGTGCAGGTATTGTGGCCAGAAGGCCCGATGGTCAGCGAGTAGTTGGCACTGGCGTCAGGAGCGTGAACGTCGTGGCAGACAAGACGAGGTCGGTGAAGCCGTCGCCCGAGGCGACGGCCGATTCCGCGCGTCCGGTCCACGAACTGATCGTCGCTGGTCAGAAGCCCCTTCGGCGGTTCGTTGCGGAGAGTTGGCAGCGCAGTCTGGCCATCGGCGTCGACCCCGACCGCGGCGCCAGGGAAGCGGCGGCCGCCGCGCGGCTGTCGGAACTGCGAAACGGTCACCCGTTGGCGGTGGCCCTCCCGGTGATCCGCAAACTACTGGTGGACTACGCCGTCGACTCCGGCGTTGTCGTGGCCGTCACCGCCGCCGACGGCACCATGCTCTGGGTCGAGGGCGACGCCGAGGCCTGCCGCAAGGTGGCCGCGATGAACTTCGTCCCCGGCGCCGACTGGAGCGAACAGGGCGCAGGGACCAATGCTCCGGGCACCGCGCTGGCACTCGACCGCGAGGTGCAGATCGACGGGCACGAGCACTTCTCCCGGCTGGTCCGGCCGTGGACGTGCACGGCGGTGCCGGTGCACGATCCGGTCACCGGCCTGCCGATCGGCAGCATCGACCTCACCGGCGGTTCCTCGATCGGGTCGGCGCAGACCTTGGCGCTGGTGCGTGCCACCGCCGTCGCGGTGGAACACCGACTTGCCTTGTCCTACAGCCAAACACCTGCCGTCCCGGCCGACTCTGTCGGCCGCCTCACGGTCCTGGGGGCGGACCGGCCGTCCTGGCACACCGTCGACGAACGGGGGCGGACGCGGTCTCAGCAGCTGTCCGGCCGGCACGCCGAGATCCTGGTGTTGCTGCTGCAGCATTCGGAGGGGCTCAGCAGCGATCACCTCGCGGTGCTGCTCGACGAGCGCGAGCTCGACGCCGTCACCATCCGTGCCGAGCTGTCGCGCCTGCGCCGCATCGTCGGCACCGACACGATCGGATCGCGGCCGTACCGGCTGCTCGCTCCGATGGACAGCGATATGGGTGAGGTGTTCGCCGCCTTGCGCCGCGGCGACATCGACGCCGCCCTGGACAACTACACCGGGTTGCTGTTGCCGCGATCCGGCTCGCCGGCCGTGGCACGCCTGCGCACGGAGCTGAGCACCAGCTTGCGGGGGGCGGTGCTGGCAGCCAGTTCGGCCGGGGATTCGCGCGCCCTGCGGCGCTGGCTGGACCTTCCCGAGGCCCGCGACGACCGGCACGGCTGGCAGACATTGCATGACCACCACGGCGCCGACGAACTGACGCGCGCCCACATCCGGGGGCATCTCACCGCGCTGGACACCGCGCTGTCCTGACGTTGCACCAACGTTGCGAAATTACCCAACCGTGCTGCAACGGGTTGCAAACTAGCTTGAGTGACGACCGACACAGTCATTCATAGAGCAGGAGATCAACTGTGACCGTTTACGCGCGCCCGGGTACTGAAGGCGCTTTGATGTCTTTTGAGTCCCGTTATGGCAATTTCATCGGTGGGCAGTGGGTGGCTCCGGTGGGTGGCCGGTATTTCGAGAATCCGACGCCGGTGACGGGGCAGGTGTTTTGTGAGATCCCGCGTTCGGATGAGGCTGATGTGGAGTTGGCGTTGGATGCCGCGCATGCGGCCGCCCCGGCCTGGGGTAAGACCAGCCCGGCGGAGCGGGCGTTGGTGTTGAACCGGATCGCGGATCGGATTGAGGAGAATCTGGAGTCGATCGCGGTGGCGGAGTCCTGGGATAACGGCAAGCCGGTCCGGGAGACGCTGAACGCTGACATTCCGTTGGCGGTCGATCATTTCCGGTATTTCGCCGGCGTGCTGCGCGCCCAGGAGGGGTCGTTGTCGCAGATCGACGAAGACACCGTGGCGTATCACTTCCATGAGCCGTTGGGTGTGGTGGGCCAGATCATCCCGTGGAATTTCCCGATTCTGATGGCGGTGTGGAAGTTGGCACCGGCATTGGCGGCGGGTAACGCGATCGTGCTCAAGCCGGCTGAGCAGACTCCGGCGTCGATTTTGTATTTGTTCTCGATCATCGGGGATTTGTTGCCCGCGGGTGTGGTGAACATTGTGAACGGGTTCGGGGTGGAGGCGGGTAAGCCGTTGGCGTCGTCGAATCGGATCGCGAAGATTGCGTTCACCGGGGAGACGACCACGGGTCGGTTGATCATGCAGTACGCCAGCCAGAATCTGATCCCGGTGACGTTGGAGCTTGGGGGGAAGTCGCCGAATATTTTCTTCAGTGATGTGCTGGCGAGTAACGATGCCTATCAGGATAAGGCGTTGGAGGGGTTCACGATGTTCGCCCTGAATCAGGGTGAGGTGTGTACGTGTCCGTCGCGGTCGTTGATTCAGGCTGATATTTATGACGAGTTTTTGGCGTTGGCGGCGATCCGGACGAAGGCGGTGCGCCAGGGGGATCCTCTTGATACCGAGACGATGATCGGTGCGCAGGCCTCCAATGATCAGTTGGAGAAGATTCTGTCGTATATCGAGATCGGTAAGGGTGAGGGGGCGCAGGTGCTTACCGGTGGTGAGCGTGCCGAGCTCGGTGGGGATCTGGGTGGTGGTTTTTATGTGGCGCCGACGATTTTCACCGGGCATAACAAGATGCGGATTTTCCAGGAGGAGATTTTCGGGCCGGTGGTGGCGGTGACGTCGTTCACTGATTATGCGGATGCGATCGCGCAGGCCAATGACACCTTGTATGGGTTGGGTGCGGGGGTGTGGAGTCGTAGCGGTAATACCGCGTATCGGGCGGGGCGTGATATCAAGGCCGGTCGGGTGTGGACGAATTGTTATCACCAGTACCCGGCGCATGCGGCGTTCGGTGGGTACAAGCAGTCCGGTATCGGCCGGGAGAACCACAAGATGATGCTCGATCATTACCAGCAGACCAAGAACCTGCTGGTCAGCTACAGCGAAAACGCCGCCGGGTTCTTCTGACGAGCGCTTGCGCGAGGAAACGACGATCCTGACGAGCGCTTGCGCGAGGAAACGACGATCCTGACGAGTCAGTAGCGGTTCACACCCCGAGTCCCCGGCTCGGGGTGTGAACCGCGGTTGCGCTAGACAAGAACCGGGGCATACGTCACACTATTTTAAAGGTTGGAAAAACTACCTTTTGGGCGCGCAGTGTCGCCCGACGGCCCATCGGCGGTGTATCGGCTGAGGTGTGGCCCCGAGAGAGAAAACCAAGGGAGTGGGAAGTGACGACAAGTCACGGCGCGGTGGAAGAGCACCTCGAGAGCGCCAGTTATCTGCAGCAGCGGCAGCTCAAATCGGGTAGCGCCGGTTGGGTTCTGCTGGCCGGCCTGGGCGTCAGCTATGTCGTCTCGGGCGACTACTCGGGCTGGAATTTCGGTCTGGCCCAAGGGGGATTCGGCGGATTGGCCATCGCGGCAGTGGTGATCGCCGCGATGTACCTGGCGCTGGTGCTCGGCATGGCCGAGCTGTCCTCGGCGTTGCCGGCCGCCGGCGGCGGATACACCTTCGCTCGCCGCGCACTCGGGCCATGGGGTGGATTCGCCACCGGCACAGCCATTCTCATCGAATACGCGATCGCGCCCGCGGCCATCGCCACGTTCATCGGCGCCTATGTCGAATCGCTCGGGCTGTTCGGCATCACCGACGGTTGGTGGGTGTATCTGGCCGCCTATGTGCTTTTCATCGGTATCCACCTGTCCGGTGTGGGTGAGGCGCTGAAGGTGATGTTCGTCATCACCGCCATCGCACTGGTCGGACTGGTCGTCTTCGCCGTCTTCGCCGCCGGGCAGTTCGACGCCGCCAACCTGACCGATATCGCACCCTCGGACGCGGTGGGATCCTCGGCGTTCCTGCCGCACGGATACATGGGCATCTGGGCCGCGATCCCCTTCGCCATCTGGTTCTTCCTTGCCGTGGAAGGTGTGCCGCTGGCCGCCGAGGAGACCGCCGATCCCGAGCGCAACGTCCCGCGCGGCATCATCGCCGCGATCACGGTGCTGCTGGTCAGTTGCGCGGTGGTGCTGGTCCTGACCACCGGCGCCGGCGGCGCCGAGCAGATGTCGTCCTCGGGCAATCCGCTGGTCGAGGCACTCGGCGACGGTGCGGCCGCGAAGGTGGTCAACTACATCGGTCTGGCCGGGTTGATCGCCAGCTTCTTCTCCATCATCTACGCCTACTCCCGGCAGCTGTTCGCCCTGTCTCGTGCCGGTTATCTGCCAACCCGGTTGTCGGTCACCAACTCTCGCAAGGCGCCGACGCTGGCGCTGATCGTTCCCGGTGTCATCGGGTTCGCGCTGTCGCTGACGGGTAAGGGTGCGCTGCTGCTCAACATGGCGGTCTTCGGCGCCGCGCTGAGCTACGTGCTGATGATGGTCAGCCATATCGTGCTGCGGTGGCGCGAACCGGAGATGCGCCGGCCGTACCGTACGCCCGGTGGAGCTGTCACCACCGGATTCGCACTCGCCGTCGCGGTACTCGCGGTCATCGCGACCTTCCTGGTCGACAGTATCGCCGCGCTCTCTTGCCTCGGCGTCTTCGCCGCATTCATGGGATACTTCGCGGTGTACAGCCGGCATCGACTGGTGGCGAACTCACCCGACGAAGAGTTCGCGATGCTGGCCAAAGCGGAGAGTGAACTCAAATGATCTACCGGCAGCAAGTTTCCGGGACCAGCTATACCTTCGACGGGCTCGTCGAGGTCATGGCGAAGGCGACGCCGCTGCGCTCCGGGGACCAGCTTGCCGGGTGCGCGGCCGAGTCCGATGCTGAGAGAGCAGCTGCCGCATGGACTTTGGCTGATATGCCGTTGCAGACCTTCCTCGACGAGGAGGTGGTGGCCTACGACACAGACGAGGTGACCCGGCTGATCATCGACACCCACGACCGCGAGGCTTTCTCCGCCATTTCGCATCTGACCGTGGGTGGATTCCGGGACTGGCTGTTGGACAACGCCTCTCGTGACGACGGTCCGCAGCGGATCGCTTCCGTCACGGCCGGGGTCACGCCCGAGATGGCCGCAGCGGTCAGCAAGATCATGCGCAATCAGGATCTGATCGCGGTGGCCGCCGCCACGGAGGTCACCGCGGCGTTCCGGACGACCGTCGGCGCGCCCGGCACTCTGGCCACCCGGCTGCAGCCAAACCATCCGACCGACGACCCGCGTGGAATCGCCGCGGCGGTGCTCGACGGGCTGCTGCTGGGGTGCGGCGACGCCGTCATCGGCATCAACCCCGCGACCGATTCACCGCATGCCACAGCGGATCTGCTGTACCTGCTGGACTCGATCCGGGCCCGCTACGACATTCCGGCGCAGTCGTGCGTGCTGTCGCACATCACCACGACCATCGGGCTGATCGAAGAGGGCGTCCCCGTCGATCTGGTGTTCCAGTCGATCGCCGGTACCGAGGGCGCCAACTCGGCATTCGGGGTGGACATCAAGCTGCTGCGGGAAGGCAATGAGGCGGCGCGGTCGCTGCATCGCGGCACCGTGGGCGACAACGTGATG
Source organism: Mycolicibacterium sp. Y3 (assembly GCF_051188035.1). Taxonomy (NCBI): domain Bacteria; kingdom Bacillati; phylum Actinomycetota; class Actinomycetes; order Mycobacteriales; family Mycobacteriaceae; genus Mycobacterium; species Mycolicibacterium sp. Y3. Next base: position 1,841,981 of record NZ_JAVQLT010000001.1, read on the forward strand.
TACCTGGAGACCGGGCAGGGCTCGGCGTTGAGTTCGCACACGCATCTCGGGGTGGGCGGCAAGCCCGTCGATCAGCAGACGCTGGAGGTGCGGGCCTACGCCGTCGCCCGTGACCTGCAGCCGCTGCTGGTCAATACGGTGGTCGGGTTCATCGGCCCGGAGTACCTATACGACGGCAGGCAGATCATCCGCGCCGGTTTGGAAGATCACTTCTGCGGCAAGCTGCTCGGCCTGCCCATGGGCGTCGACGTCTGCTACACCAACCACGCCGAGGCCGATCAGAACGATATGGACAACCTGCTGACGCTGCTGGCCGCGGCCGGGTGCGCGTTCGTCATCACCGTTCCCGGAGCCGATGACGTCATGCTGGGCTACCAGAGCCTGTCATTCCACGATGTGCTGTCCACCCGGCGCACCCTGGGGCTGCGGCCGGCCCGGGAATTCGAGGACTGGCTGCGTCGCATCGGCATGATCGACACCGCGGGCCGGTTGACGCCGTTCGACGTGACCCAGTCACCCCTGCGGTCGTTGACCTCGGCGGGTGCGTCATGAGTTCCGAGGAGCTGGCCCGCCAGCGATTCTGGGACGAACTGCGCACCACCACCCAGGCGCGGATCGGCCTCGGCCGGGCCGGCAATGGCCTGCCCACGCGGGAAGTGTTGGAACTGAACGCGGCCCATGCCGCGGCCCGTGATGCCGTGCATCTGCCGCTCGATGTCGAGCGGCTGGCTGCCGACGTCACCGAGATCGGCATCGGGACGCCCGCCGTGGTGACCAGCCAGGCGACATCGCGGGGCGAGTACCTGCGTCGGCCCGACCTCGGCCGCAGCCCCGCGGATCTCGCAGCCGTGCCGGCCCAGCCGGCCGATATCGGCTTCGTCCTGGCCGACGGGCTGTCGCCGACGGCCCTGATGCACCACGGCGCGCCATTGCTCAAGGAGCTGGTGGCCCAACTGGGACAGCGATATTCGCTGGCGCCACCGGTGATCGCGACGCAGGCACGGGTGGCCCTGGGCGACCATATCGCCGCCCGCGGCGGATACGGGACGCTGCTGGTCATCATCGGCGAGCGGCCCGGGCTCAGCGTCGCGGACAGTCTGGGCATCTACTTGACGCACCGGCCGCGTGCGGGCTGCACCGACGCGGATCGGAACTGCATCTCCAACATTCACCCGCCGGACGGCCTGGGCTACCAGGAAGCGGCTCGCGTGGCTGCCGGACTGGTCGCCGGAGCGCGCGAGCTGGGCCGGTCCGGGGTGGCGCTCAAGGACACGTCGCGGGGTGTGGCGGTGGGTACTGGAGCCGGCGGGGAACTGCTCTGACCGACTTGTCGGTGCCGCGGCATACCCTCGCGCCATGAGGTTTGTATCGACGCGCATCATCACCGCAGACGTGGCCCGGCTGGTGGCTTTCTACGAGGAGGTCACCGGGATCGCCGCGGTGTGGGGCAACGAGTTGTTCGCCGAGATCCCGACCCCGGCCGGAACACTTGCCATCGGCAGCGAGAAGACCGTGCCCCTGTTCGGCGCGGGATCCGCCGAGCCGGCGGCCAACCGCAGCGCGATCATCGAGTTCATCGTCGATGACGTCGACGCCGAGTACGCGCGGCTGCGGCCGTATGTCGGTGAGGTCGTCACCGAACCCACCACGATGCCGTGGGGCAACCGGGCGCTGCTGTTCCGCGACCCGGACGGAAACCTGGTGAACCTGTTCACCCCGGTGACAGAACCGGCTCGCGCCAAATTCGGACTCAGCCCAACGCGCTGACGCTCGCGCTGCAGATCGGCAGATCGATCGGCAACGTATGCGCGACGACGTCATTCGGCGGGGTGACTACCAGCTGGCCCCAGCGGGCGCACGAGTTCCCGGTCTCCGTATCGATCGCATAGGTCAGCACATCGGCGGTGCCCACCTCACCGGGCTGCAAGGTGAGCCGCGGCGCCGCATTGGCGGGGCGCCGCGGGACGTTGATGAGCACACCGCGGGCCGGTGTCACCAGATCGGCGCCGGGGTAGCCGACCATCGTGCAGGCATGCGACGAAGAGTTCCGGAATGACACCAGGACCCGCCGCTGAGTGTCGGTGGATTCCATCGCCCCGTTGGTGACTTCCAGGTCCCCGTCTGAGCACGGCCCGACCTCGACCGGTGTGGCGGGTACGGCACTCGGCGACGGTGTCACCGTGACCGTCGCCGGCGACGGCGCCGGCGATGCCGTGGGTGTGGGTGCCGCGGTGACCGTCACCGTCGGCGTGGGGGCAGGCGAGTGTTGCGCCGTGCACCCGGCGAGCAGGGCGACGGCCAGCGCGGGCAGCGATCGTGCGACGACCTTCATGCTCAGTCCTTTCGTGGTGGGGCCCGTCGCAGGCGGTTGCCTGCGACGGGCCGAAGCGCGGTGCGGGGCTCAGTGTCCGGCGCTGGGGACGGCGACGCGCACGGAACCGTCACCGATCTTGGCCACACCCGGGCCCGGGTTGACCCGGACCGAGCCGTCGCCGGGCTTGGCGACCTGGCAGGCGTTGCAGGTGACCAAGGGGCCCACGTCGGAGTAGTCGACGCCGACACCCGGGCCCTGTGGCTGCGCGGCAGCGGTGCCGACGGTCAGACCCAATCCGGCGGTGACGACGGCACCCGAGACCAGGGCGCCGAGGACGATCTTCTTGAGGTGGTGGGTGGTGTTCATGGTGCGCTCCTTGTGGTGGTTGCGGTCCGGATGGGCCGCTGATGTTGTGGTGACCTCACCGTAGGACCGCGAACTTGAGAGATTCTTGGCGTCGAAGGCGATCACGCCGTCACCGAGAAATGCTGAGCCGGAACACTATTCATGAAACGCGGGACGCCACGGCGAAGAGTGTCGACACTCTTCGCCGTGGCGGCACGACAAGCCGGAGCTACAGCTCGCCGCACCTCGACGGGGCCAGGAACGGCGACCAGGGCGGGCAATCGGCGGGCAGGGGCTGTGGCGGAGCCGGCGGTGCCGGTGGCGGGGCGGGACCGGCGCCGCCTGGTGCGGCGTCCCGCGCCACGGGTAGATGGTGTTGGTGGCGATGTCCACCGTGCCCTCGGAATTCCAGTACCAGTCGTGGCAGATGTTCCAGTCCCAGCTGATGACGCCGAACTCGGCGCCGGGGATCAGCGGGTCGCCCGGGCACCAGTGCGTGCAGGTCAGCCCGCCCGGACAGTTGCCGCCCTGGTAACTGGGTCCGTCGGCGTATGCGGTACCGGTGGACAGGGCGAATCCCGCCAGCCCCAGCCCGCCGGATACGGCCAGCGTGGCCGCCATCCGTGCGATTCGGTTCATCTCGGTCCTTCCCGTCAGGCGCCGGCGTCCGGACGCGTTCTCGCGCCCAGCACACGCCCCGGGAATCGCTACCGATCCCAAGAACGCGTCACGCACCGTCTATCGGCGGGCGGGTGGGCAGCGTTATCCGGCCCAGCGTGTTACCCGCCTTGTTGGTGAACCACAGTGCGCCGTCGGCGGCCTCTTTGATGTCGAACGGTCCATCCACCTGCGGTGGCGCGCCGGTGAACGACCATTGGTCCGACGCGGGAAGGTAGCGGCCGATCGCGTTGGCCCCGGTATCGGCGAACCACACCGCGCCGTCGCGGCCCACCCAGACGCCGTCGGGTTCCACCACGCGGGAATCAGTGCGATGGACCGCGCTGTTGAACGGGTCGGCGGGATCGAAGGACAACAGGCCGGCGGGCTCACGGGTGGTCAGCCACAATCGGCCATCAGTGCTCTGGGCCCAGGCTCGCGGACTGCCGATGACCGTGATGGCGGTGACCTCGCCGGTCGACGGATCGAGTGCGCCCACGGTGTTCGACGACGAGTTCACCCACCACACCCGGCCGTCGCGTGTGACGAACAACGCAGCGGGGCCGGCGATGGTCGGGGAGTCGAATACGTGCAGGGAATCATCGGGCGAAGACGGCTCCAGCGAGCCGATCGCGTCGATCCCGCGCAGCGAAAACCAAAGGCGGCCATCGGGGCCGGACTTCAGCGCCACCGGTCGGCTTCCGGAGGGCAGCGTCACCGTAGTGATGGTCGCGGCGGGATCAGGTGCGTCGGGATCGATGGCACCCAGCGCGTCCGACCCCAGGATGGTGAACCAGACCCTGCCATCCGTACCGGGAAAGATGTTGGCGGGCAACCGGATGGCGCCCGGAGGCCCGGCAAAGGTCTGCACCACGCCGTCGCGAACACGGCCGACAAGGTGGTTGCCGATACTGGTGAACCAGATATCGCCGAACGCCCCGATGACTCCGGACGGTGCGTCCAGATCGGGGCTGCTGAACACGGTGATCGAGGTCACTCCGACAGCCTAGTCAAAAACACTGCCATGCAACCAGTTTCAGAGACCGAACCGTCGACCTCGGGGGTAGTATCGACGGTTCGGTCTGCCGGGTATAACGCATCGATGGCCGCGATTATGCCTGGGGTGCACCGACATCGACGGCGATCTCGTCACCCAGGGCATATCCCGCGGTCAGGGACAAGGTGTCGCCGCTCCAGAACTTGCCCGGATCGAAGTAGTTCTCCCGCTTCTCGGTGTGCAGCAGGCCCATCTCCTCATAGGTGATCGCCACGGTCTCGGCGCAGTACGCGGTCTCCAGGCCGGCGCGACGTTGTGCCTTGCTCCGCTCGGCCGATTCGCGCACCCGCTTGTGCACGACCGGCAACCCGCGCGTGAAATCGCTGACGACGGGCAGCCGGCCACGCAACCACCGTCCGGTCAGGCGGGCCGTCGTCGGGAACGCCGTGCCGTTCATCCTGGCGATCACCTGCAGCAGGCGATCCTCTTGCTCGCGGGTCGCATACGGCGACAGCTGGCGCAACCAGCAGCGCTGGCCGTAGCCGTGCGCCCATTGCTCGACGACCTCACGCGCATCGTTGAGTTGCACCCCGCGGTGGTGGGTGCCGGTCCAGAGGTCCAGCAGTTTCTGTCCGAGTTCGGCATGCCAGATCAGCGGCGGAAGATCGTCGATCGCCACCGTCATCCCGACGTGGTTGACCGGTGCGTTGGTCAGTGCCTGGATGGCCCGATCGGGGCCGGAGCCGCCCCGGAACAGCCAGATATCGCCGGTGCGGGTTTCGTGCAGTGCCTGGTTCAGTGACACCGTGTGTGCGTTCACTCGGGCAGCTTATGCACAATCGCTTCATGCGAAGCATCTGGAAGTGGGTCGGGTTGGCCGGTGTCGCCGGGGTGGTGGCCGGTGGCGTGCTGGTTGCCCGGGATCAGCGCAAGCGCGCCGCCTACACGCCCGACGACATCCGGGCCCGGCTGCACCAGCGGCTGGCGGAGGCGCAGAAGTAGCGCTCAACGCCCGCCGGTGGGGAACAGTTCGGTGAGCGCCCGATCAAGGGTGTCGACGTAGAAGTCCGCCCCCTCGATATCGATGCACAACGGCGGCTTGGTCTTGAGGATGTTCTGATGGTCGCCGGTCGGCTGGATGACCACGCCGAGATCGAGCATCCGCTCGCAGATCGCCGTCGTCTCGGCGGTCGCCGGTTCCAGCGTCTCGAGATCGCGGATCATCTCCACCCCGAGGTACAGGCCCATGCCGTGCACCGTGCCGACGAGCGGGTGCTTGTCCCGCAATCCGAGCAACCGGGTCTTGAGGTGCGTGCCCACCCGCAGCGCGTTGTCCTGAAGGCCCTCGTCGCGCAGCACGTCGAGCACGGTGATGCCGATGGTGCTCGACAGCGGGCTTCCGCCGGTCGAGGAGAAGAAATACCCCTGGGACCGGAACGCGTCGGCGACGGCGCGGCTGGTGATCACCACACCCAGCGGATACCCGTTGCCGGTGGCCTTGGCCACCGACACGATATCGGGCACCACCTGCTGTTCGTGGAAACCCCAGAACCACCGGCCCAGCCGGCCGTAGCCGACCTGCACCTCATCGGCGATGGCCAACCCGCCGGCGGCACGCACCGCGGCGTACACCTGACGCAGATAGCCCTCGGGCAGGGCCATACCGCCGGCGTTGCCGTACACCGGCTCGCAGATGAACCCGGCAGGCGGCCGGCCCGCCGCAGTCATCTGCTCGATCTGTGCGACAGCGTCGGTGGCATACCGGGACGCCTCGGCGCCGCGGTACTTTCCGCGGAAACTGTTGGGGGACTCCACGGTGTGCACCCAGTCCGGCCGGGTGGACAGTGCGTTCGGGTTGTCGGCCGTCGATGTTGACACCGCGTCGGTGGCGTAGGTCCAGCCGTGGTACGCCTCGCGGACAGCCACCATATCTCGGCGCCCCGTCGCGGCCATGGCCAGCCGGATAGCCAGATCGCTTGCCTCCGAACCGGAATTGACCATGAACACGGTGTCCAACGGGTCCGGTAGCGTGGCCGCGATCCGCTCGCTGAACTCGACGACCGCCGCGTAGTTGAACCGCGAGTTGGTATTGAGCCGGCTCAGCTGGCGGGCCGCTGCCTCGGCCACCCGCGGATGCGCATGACCCAGCACGGTGACGTTGTTGACCATGTCGAGATACACCCGGCCGGCCGTCGACATCAGGTAATGGCGTTGTCCGCGTTCGATATGCGGTGGGCGGCGGTAATAGTGTTCCTGGACCTTGGCGAAGCTGTCATCGCGACGAGCCAGCAGCGCCTGCGCGGACTCCGCGGCCGGCAGCGGATCCAGGCCCAGCACCGCTCGCGGATCGCGGGTCAGGGCCAGCCAGCCCGGCGCCAATTCGGCGCGGACGAATCGGGGCGCCACCGGCGCGCCGGTGGGCCGGACCGACAACGTGGCCCACTGCTGGGCCCCCAGCACACCGAGATGCTCGCCGGCATGCACATGTCCCGGAGCCGCGCCGGCTTCGACACCGGTGAGGGTGAGTTCGAAATCCAGGCCGCGCACCGTGATGCGGTCGTCGGAGCGGTCGGTGACCTCGGCATCCCAGGGGGCGAGCACGCGGGTGGTCGTTGCCGGCCACAGGCTGATCCCCGTCTCGACGACGTCGGGGCTGTCGTGGCTGAGCAGGGGAGCGCGGTTCAGCTGCGGCTGCCCGAAGCGGGTGAGCACCAGGGTTGCGCCCTCGCGCACGGCTTCCTCGGCGAGTGTGTCCGAGGAGTCACGGGTATCCGAGAGGTCCAGGGCCACCACCGAATCCGGGTCAAGCCCGGAGATCAGCCGATTCTCGACCTGCACCTCGGGCCGATCGGTCGCCAACCCCAGCTCCGTTGCGATCAGCGCCGTCATCACCTCCGGTGGGACCGAGGTGGCCTGCTCGAACATCCGCCACTCCGCCTCGGACTGTTCGGTGACGTAGGCGTTCTCGGGATCGATTGCCGCCTGCTGCGCCCCGCTGACCAGCAGCACCGCCGTACGCAGCACCAGCAGCGGCCACAGCGCCTGCGCCTCGGCCGTCGACAGCGGTCGGATCGCGTGAAAAGCCTTGATACCGGGCAGGATCGAGGTCGGATCGGTACCCGGATGGCCCAGGACCGAAGACAGCGCGATGGCCAGTTCGGACACCGCCCAGGTGTTCGAGAGGTCACCGAAATCGATGACACCGTCGGGCAGTCCGGATTCGCCGGCCACCACGTTGGCATCGGTGAGGTCCAGGTGCACGGCCTGGCGGGGGAGTTCGGCGGCGAGGGGTTCGATGCGCGCCCACGCGTCGGCGGCGGCCGCCGAGATCCGGTCGGCGTGCTCCGAGACGTGGGGGATGAGCTCTCCGACCACGGCGTGGCCGAAGCGCAGATCCCACTGCAGGACGCGATCCAGCCCGGGATGATCGAATCCGGCCAGCGCCAGGCTCACGCGCGCGGCCAGCTCACCCATGGTGGCCACCACCGGCGGCGACAGGTACCCGGCGTCGGTCAGTGCGCCGCCGGCCAGGAATGGCAGCAGGCGCACGTAGGTCGGCGAATCGCCGAGTTCCGTTGTGGTGGCATATTTCTCACCGGCCGACGTGGCCATGGGCGTGGCAACCCGCAGCGTCGGGTACGTCGCTGCGATGCGGTCGGCCGCGGCATCCTGGGCTTCCAGTTCGATGGCCGAGAACGCCGGATTCGCGATCTTGAGCACCGCAACGGGTTCCCCCGCCTCGTGGACCAGGAAGTTGCAGTCCTGCTGACTGCCGAGAAGTGTCAGCACACCGCGCATGCCGTAATGGGCGTGCAACAGCTCCTCGGCTTGGCTCGCGGAAACCTGCGGCCCGGGCAGCGCCGGTTGGTCAAGGAAGTTAAAGCCCACGGATTCAGTCACTTTCGGTTCACCGGCTGACGAAGTCGACGACCACTTCGGTGAAGGCGTCATTGTCATCGCCGGCAGCGGTGTGCCCGGCGTCGGACAACTCGACGAACTCGGCCGCCGGCACCTTCTCCAGGAAATCCCGCACGCCCGCTTCGGACACCACGTCGGAGAGGCGTCCGCGGATCAGCAGAATCGGCACCGCCAGGTTCATGGCCGCCTGCTCCAACTTGTCCACCCGGGTGAAGGGGTCATCGCCGGGCTTGGTGAGGAAGGCCGGATCCCAATGCCAGTACCAGCGTCCGTTGCGCAGTCGCAGATTCTTCTTCAACCCCTCCGGGCTCCGCGGTTTCGGGCGGTGCGGCAGGTATTCGGCCACCGCCTCGGCCGCTTGCTCCAGCGAGTCGAACCCGTGCACGTGGTTGAACATGAAATCGCGGATGCGGGCGCTGCCGTCCTTCTCGAAGCGCGGCACCACATCGACGAGGACCAGCTTGGAGACCAGGTCCGGTCCGGCCTCGTGGGCGGCCAGGATGCCGGTGAGGCCGCCCATGCTGGCGCCGATCAGTGCCACCGGCCGGCCGATCTGATAGAGCACCTGCAGGGTGTCCGCGCACAGCGTCTCGACGGCGTAGTTGGCGGTGAGGGACCGGTCGCTGTCCCCGTGACCCCGGCTGTCGAGTGCGATGACGTGCATTCCCCGGTCGGCCAGGATCTGCCCGGTGTTCTTCCACGAGTGGCGGTTCTGCCCGCCGCCGTGCAGCAGCAGCACGCTGGGCAGATCGGTCTCGACGCCACGATTCCACTCGTCGCCGACGAGGGCCAGGTCGTCGACGCCGCGGAAAGTCACCGTCTGTGGTGCGTTGTCTGCAGTGCTCACGCGCGTCCTCTCGCCGACCCCGTCGATCACGTTACCCAGCGCCCGGATTCCGCCATTCGGCGGTCCAGTGGTGTCGCGGTCCCTAGAATCTCGCGTTGTGCCGCGTGATCGTCCCGATGTCGACGAACGCGACCGAATCATCGACGCCACCTACCACTGCCTGCTGGAGCCACACGAGGGCCCCGTTCCGGTGGCGGCGATCCTGGCCCGTGCCGGGGTCTCCAGCCGTGCTTTCTACCGGCATTTCGAGTCCAAGGACGACTTGTTCCTGGCAATGCTGCAGAACTTGACTGCAACCCTGTCCGGCTGGCTCGACGAGATCGCCCGCGGGCCCGACGCGCCGGCGGAGCAGGTGCGCGCGTGGATCGAGCAAATGTTTGCGCTGGCGACCGAGCCGCTGGTGTCCAGCTACCTCGCAGTGATGGAATCGGACGAGATGCGGGCCGCCAAAGGCTACCCGCACGCCCGTGAGCTCGCGCGTGCCAACCGCGAGCGTTCGCTGGTCGATATCCTGCGCCGCGGTGTCGAGGACGGCTCATTTCCGCTGGCCGAGCCCGAGAGTGACGCCGTAGCGATCAGTGCGCTGGTGAGCCGTGAGCTCAGCGTGCCGTCCATCACCAACCCGGTTCTCATCGAGGTCGCCAAGCAGCGGGTGGTCAGCTTTGCCATGAGGGCTCTCGGCGCCGGCAAATATTGAAACCTACCGATCAGTAATTTATTCGCAGGGTGGTGATCAGGCCGTCCGCCGGCAGATGTTGCTGACGGGAAAATCGTTATGTACGTTCTCCCCCGTCCATGGTGGTGCCTGTGGTCAGATTCGTGTGACAGCGGCATCGTCGGGGCGTGGTGGAAGGGAACAAGCAGGTAATGCGAAAGAGGTGCATGTCGGGGCGGTGTCATTAGTGGCATCGACCGACGCAGTTCCCGCCGTCATTGCCAAGCCGGTCCGAGCCTTCGGTGGCTTCTTCTCGATGACACTGGACGTCTTCATCCTGATGTGGCGGCCCCCGTTCGCGTGGCGCGAGTTCATCCTGCAGTCCTGGTTCGTCGCACGGGTGTCGATCCTGCCGACGCTGATGCTCACCGTGCCCTACACGGTGCTGCTGACCTTCACGTTCAACATCCTGCTCACCGAATTCGGCGCGGCCGACTTCTCCGGCACCGGTGCTGCGCTGGGCACCGTGAGCCAGATCGGGCCGATCGTGACGGTCCTGGTGATCGCCGGCGCCGGCGCCACCGCGATGTGCGCCGACCTCGGTGCGCGGACCATCCGCGACGAACTCGACGCTCTGCGCGTCATGGGTATCAATCCCATTCAGGCCCTGGTCATTCCGCGTGTGCTGGCTGCCACCACGGTGTCGCTTGCGCTCTCGGCCACCGTGGTCCTGGTGGGTCTGACCGGCGCGTACCTGTTCTGCGTGTACGTCCAGCACGTTTCACCTGGTGCGTTCGTCGCCGGCCTGACGCTGATCACCGGGCCCGCCGATGTGATGATCGCGCTGGCCAAGGCCGCACTATTCGGGCTCGCAGCCGGTCTGATCGCTTGCTACAAGGGTATTTCCGTCGGTGGTGGGCCGGCGGGCGTCGGCAACGCCGTGAACGAGACGGTGGTGTTCACGTTCATGACGCTGTTCGCCATCAACGTCGTGGCAACCGCCGTCGGCGTGAAGGCCACGATGTGATGGGCGCCCGATGAGTGGGGCCCTGGGCCACCGAGTCCGCCGGTCCGTGGGCGGTCTGGTCGACGGCTGGAACCAGGTCGGCGTGCAGACCAAGTTCTTCGGCCGCACGCTGCGCTCGATTCCCGATGTCTTCGTCAACTACCCCAAGGAGCTGATCCGGCTCATCGCCCAAATGGGCCTGGGCACGGGCGCGTTGGCGATCATCGGCGGCACCGTGGCCATCGTCGGCTTCCTGACGGTCAGTACCGGCGCCTTGGTCGCGGTGCAGGGCTACAACCAGTTCGCCGAAATCGGTGTCGAGGCACTCACCGGCTTCGCCTCCGCCTTCTTCAACGTCCGGCTCATCGCGCCCGCGACCACCGCGGTGGCATTGTCGGCCACCATCGGCGCCGGCGCCACCGCACAGCTGGGCGCCATGCGCATCAACGAGGAGATCGACGCGCTGGAGGTCATCGGCATTCGCAGCGTCGCCTATCTGGCGTCCACCCGCGTGATCGCCGGTGTGGTGGTGGTGATCCCGCTGTACTGCATCGGCGTGCTGATGTCGTTCTGGGCGGCCAAACTGGGCACCACCACCATCTACGGTCAGTCCGTCGGTGTGTACGACCACTACTTCGACACGTTCCTCAATCCGATCGACCTGATCTGGTCGTTCGTGCAGTCGATCGTGATGGCCGTCGTGATCATGCTGGTGCACACCTACTACGGTTTCACCGCCAGCGGTGGCCCGGCCGGGGTCGGGGAGGCCGTCGGTCGCGCGGTGCGCACCTCGCTGGTCATCTCGGCATTCGTCGTGGTGCTGATCTCGCTCGCCGTGTACGGGCAATCGGGCAACTTCAATCTGGCCGGTTGACGCATATGGATCATTTCTCTCGCGACAAGGGTTTGGCGCCCGGCTGGTGGACGCTGATCCTGGCGGCGTTCGTGGTCGCCGCGGTGTGGCTGTCGTATGCGTTGTTCACCGGAGACCTGAAGTCCTCCGTACCGGTGACGCTCACCTCGGACCGCTCCGGTCTGGTGATGGAGACCAACGCCAAGGTGAAGATGCGCGGCGTGCAAGTGGGCAAGGTGACCGCCATCTCCGGTGGCAACACCGAAAGTTCGGCACCGGTGTCGTTGCGCCTGGACATCGATCCCGACCAGATCCGTTACATCCCGGCCAATGTGGAGGCCCGGATCCGGGCCACCACCATCTTCGGTGCCAAGTTCGTCGACCTGGTGTACCCCGACCAGCCCAGCCCGCAGCGGCTGAAGTCCGGGCAGGTGCTCACGTCGCTCAACGTCACCACCGAGGTGAACACCGTCTTCGGCAACCTGGTCGGCGTGCTGGACAAGATCGATACCGCCAAGCTCAACGCGGTGCTCTCGGCGCTGGCCGAAGGTGTCCGTGGGCAGGGGGAGCGCATCGGTCAGGCCACGACCGACGCCAATCAGGTACTCCTGGCGATCAACCCGCGCAGTGCGGCCATCCGCGCGGACTGGCAGTCACTGCAGGGCTTCAGCGACGCGTACAGCGGTGCGGCACAGGACATCCTGTCCACGCTCGACGCCGCCAGCACCACCGCGGTGACCGTCACCAGCCACGCCAAACAGCTCGATGCGCTGCTGCTGGCCACCACCGGGTTCTCCAACAAGGGCATCGAGCTGCTCGCCCCCAACCAGGCCAACCTGATCAAGGCGATCAACACACTGCAGCCGACCACCGATCTGCTCTACAAGTACAACCCCGAGTACACCTGCATGCTGATCGGCGCCCAATACCTTCTGGAACACGGTGGTTACGAAGCCACCGGCGGCAACGGCAAGTCGTTCATCCTCGACACCGGCATCCGCCTGGGCAACGACCCGTACAAGTTCCCGGAGAACCTGCCGATAGTGGGTGCCAAGGGCGGACCCGGAGGTAAGCCGGGGTGTGGTTCGCTGCCGGTGGTCGACAAGAATTGGCCGGTACGCCAGCTCATCACCAACACCGGCTTCGGTACCGGCCTGGACTGGCGGCCCAATCCGGGCATTGCGTTCCCGATGTACGGCAACTACCTGCCGGTCACCCGCGCGGTCCCCGAACCCCCGAGCATTCGCAACACCTTCGGCGGTCCGGCGCCTGGTCCGATTCCGGGCCCGGGTGCCCCGGCTTACGGTGCACCGCTGTACGCACCCGATGGCACGCCGCTGTGGCCGGGCCTGCCGCCCGCACCGCCGCCGGGCGCTCCGCGGGACCCGGGCGCGACCCCGGGCTCGGAACCGTTCGTGGTCGCCGCCCCGGGCGTGCAGCCGACACCGCTGCCCCCGGTACCGCTGCCGGAGGAGGCCGCCCCCGCACCGTAGGAACCCGCGCACGCAGTGCAATCCGCACCATCAGGCATCTAGAAGGAACGAGCCATGAAAGACAATCTGGTAGGCGCGATCTGGCGCCTCGCCATATTCCTGGCCGTATGCATCCTGGGCGTCTTCGGGTTGTTCGCGATCTTCGCGCAGCTGCGGTTCGGTGAGTCCTCGCACGCCTACAAGGCATTGTTCGCCAATGCCTCGGGCATGCAGGAGGGTGATTTCGTGCGGATCGCCGGTGTCGAGGTCGGCAAGGTCGGCGCCATGCGCATCCAGGATGACGGCACGGTGCTGGCCGAGTTCACCGCCGACGATTCGGTGGTGCTGACCGAGGGCAGCCGCGCGGTGATCCGTTACGACGACCTGATCGGTGGGCGCTACCTGGCGCTCCAGGAGGGCGCAGGGGATACCAAGAAGCTCAAGCCCGGTGACACGATTCCGCTGACCCGCACCGCACCCGCGCTCGACCTGGACGCGTTGATCGGTGGTTTCCGGCCGCTGTTCCGTGCGCTGGATCCCACTCAGGTCAACGCGCTGTCGGGTCAGCTGATCAGCGCGCTGCAGGGACAGGGCGCGACCATCGGATCGTTCCTGACTCAGACGGCCGCGCTGACCAATACGCTGGCCGACCGCGACCAGTTGATCGGTGAGGTGATCGTCAACCTGAACACCGTGATGGGTTCGCTCGGCGATCAGAACAAGCAGTTCGCCAAGGGCATCGACGGACTGGCGCAGCTGCTGGACACGCTGTCGGCGAGGCGCACCGATATCGCCAACGGCGTCGCCTACGCGAGCGCCGCCGCCGGAAGTGTGGCTGATCTGCTGTCGCAGGCGCGGCCGCCACTGGTCAAGACGGTGCACGAAACCGACCGTGCCGCAGGCATCGTCGTCGCCGATCACGACTACTTCGACAACCTGCTCAACACCCTGCCGGACTCGTATCAGATCCTGGCCCGCCAGGGCATCTACGGTGACTTCTTCAGCTTCTATCTCTGCGACATCATCTTGAAGCTCAACGGCAAGGGCGGGCAGCCGGTGTATGTGAAGGCGGCCGGGCAGGACAGCGGGCGGTGCACGCCGCGATGAAGTCCTTCTCCGAACGTAACCAGTTCGTCGTCGGGGCCATCGGCCTGGCGGTGTTCGCCGCGATCGTGCTGGGCGCACTCAACTACGACAAGCTGCCGCTGCTCGACCGCGGCAAGAACTACTCGGCCTACTTCGCCGAGGCGGGCGGTCTGCGAAACGGTGCCGCCGTTCAAGTTTCGGGTATGCGCGTCGGGCATGTGACGGCGGTGGAACTGGACGGCCAGCAGGTGCTGGTCAAATTCAAGATCGACGACGGAGTGCGCATCGGAGACCGCAGCGAGGCCGCGGTCAAGACGAAAAGCCTGCTGGGCACCAAGATCCTGGAGGTGTCACCGCGCGGTGACGGATCGTTGAAGTCCGCCATCCCGCTGGACCGCACCACGCCCGCTTACCAATTGCCCGATGCGCTGGGTGATCTGGCCGCGACCGTCAGCGGTCTGAACACCGACCAGCTCTCGGACTCGTTGCGGGTGCTCTCGGAAACCTTCGCCGACACGCCGCCGGAGCTCAAGGTGGCCGTCGAGGGCGTGGCCCGGTTCTCCCAGACCCTCAACGAGCGCGACGCCCAGTTGCGCGGGCTGCTGACCAATGCCAACACGGCCACCACGGTGTTGGCCCAACGCAGCGACCAGATCGTCGGCCTGGTCCGCAACACCAACGCACTGCTGGCCGAGCTGCAAGGGCAAAGCGCTGCGCTGGACAGCCTTTCGGGCAACATCTCGGCATTGAGCCAGCAGGTTCAGGGGCTCATCGCTGAGAACAAGACCACGCTGAGGCCCGCACTGGACAAGCTCAACGGCGTGCTGACCATCCTGGACAACCGCAAGGACCGGCTGAAGAAGGCGCTGCCGCTGCTCAACTCCTATGCGATGTCCCTCGGCGAGTCGGTCAGCTCGGGCCCGTTCTTCAAGACCTATATCGTCAACCTGCTGCCGGGGCAGTTCGTCCAGCCTTTCGTCGACGCGGCCTTCTCCGATCTGGGACTCGACCCCCATGTGCTGCTGCCCTCGCAGCGCACCGACCCGCAACTCGGCCAGCCCGGCACGCCGGCCATGCCGCTGCCGTTCCCGCGGACCGGCCAGGGCGGCGAGCCGCGGATGAACCTGCCCGACGCCATCACAGGCAACCCGGGCGACCAGGGTTGCGGGCCGCCGGGGCTGCCGTTGCCGGGACCCACCGGCTGCTATCCCTACCGCGAACCCATCCCGCCGGGACCGCCGGGCGGACCTCCGCCGGGACCGCCGGCGATCGCCCCGCCGGGGATCGCCTCCACGCCAACGCCGTTCCCCAGTCCGGTGCTGGTCCCCGCGCCGGGTGAACCCGCACCCGTGCAGTCGAACGGGGCGAGTGCAGCGACAGGACAATCGGGGGCCGGCCAATGAACGCAGTGGTCAACCCGCGCAATGCGCGGATCGGGCTGGCGGTGGCGCTGGTGATCCTGCTCGCCGCCGGGGTGTATGTGGTGACCCGGGCCAGCGACACGCTGAACCGGACGAACATCGTCGCGTACTTCGAGAACAGCAACGGCATCTATGTCGGCGACGATGTCGTCATCCTCGGCGTACCCGTGGGCCGGATCGACAAGATCGAACCGGAACCGCAGCGCGTGAAGATCTCGATGCACTACGACAACCGCTACAAGGTCCCGGCCAACGTCAACGCCGCCATCCTGTCCCCGATGCTGGTCACCTCCCGCGCGGTGCAGCTCACCCCCACGTATTCGGGCGGACCGGTGCTCGCCGACGGCGCGGTGATCCCGCGGGAACGCACGGTGGTGCCGGTCGAGTACGACGATTTCCGTAAACAGTTGCAGCGGTTGACCGAAACCCTGCAGCCGACCGAGCCCGGCGGGGTCAGCACCCTGGGTGCGTTCATCAACACCACCGCGGACAACCTGCGCGGCCAGGGCGCGAGCATCCGGGACGCGCTGACCAAGCTGTCCCAAGCCTTTTCGGCGCTCGGGGATCACAGCACCGATATCTTCAGCACGGTCAAGAACCTGTCGATCCTCGTCTCGGCGCTGCAGGACAGCACCACGGTGATGCGTCAGCTCAATCAGAACCTTGCCTCGGTGACGGGTCTGCTCTCGGACAGTCCGAACGAGGTCGGCAATGCCGTCAAGGATCTGGCCGACACCGTCGGGCAGGTACAGACATTCGTGGCGGACAACCGCGAAGCGCTCGGTACCACCTCGGACAAGCTGGCCGGGGTGACGCAGACGCTCAACGACAGCCTCGCCGACGTCAAGCAGTTCCTGCATGTGGCGCCCTCGGCATTCCAGAACTACGTGAACATCTACCAGCCGGCCCTGGGTGCGGTCGCGGCCGTGCCGGCGCTGAACAATTTCGCCGACCCGATCTCGTTCCTGTGCGGTGGAATTCAGGCGGCCTCCCGGATGGGTGCCGAGGAGTCGGCCAAGCTGTGCGTGCAGTACCTGGCGCCGATCGTGAAGAACCGTCAGTACAACTTCCTGCCCCTCGGGTTGAACCAGTTCGTCGGTGCGCAGGCTCGCCCCAACGAGCTGACCTACTCCGAGGACTGGATGCGGCCGGACTACATCCCGCCCCCGGGTCCCGCGCCCGCGATCCTGCCTCCACCGGTGGTCGATCCCGCCGCGCCCCCGCTGCCCGCCGAGGCGGCGGTGACCGACCCGAACGCCGGGTTGCCGGGGTTGATGGTGCACAGCGGCGGTGGCTCATGACTCGGCGGGCGGGAGCGGAGCGACTGGGGAGGACGACTCGGCGGGCGGGAGCGAAGCGACTGGGGAGGACGACTCGGCGGGCGGGAGCGAAGCGACTGGGGAGGACGACTCGGCTCCTGATCCTTGTGCTCGCCTGGCTCGCGCTGAGCGGATGCTCGTGGCAGGGCTTGAATTCGATACCGCTGCCCGGTGTGCAAGGGCAGGGGGCGGGCGCCTACACGATCAAGGCCGAGATGCCCGACGTCGACAACCTGGACCGCAATTCGCGGGTTCGGGTCGACGATGTCACCGTCGGCAACGTCACCGACATCCAGCGGCAAGGCTGGCATGCCCTGGTCACCATGAAGCTCAACGCCGATGTGGTGTTGCCGGCCAACGCCACCGCCAAGATCGGCCAGACCAGTCTGCTGGGTTCCCAGCACATCGAACTGTCGCCGCCGAAGGACGCCCCGCCGCAGGGCCGGCTGCACGACGGCTCGCTGATCCCACTGGCCAACAGCGGTGCCTTCCCGACCACCGAGCAGACGCTGGCCGCAATCTCGTTGCTGCTCAACGGCGGTGGCCTGGGTAACGTGCAGGACATCACCGCGGCGTTCAGTCAGGCGTTCACCGGCCGCGAGGCCGACCTGCGCAGCCTCATCGATCAGCTGAACATCTTCATCGCGAACACCAACGACCAGAAGACCGACATCATCAACGCGGCGTCCAGTCTCAACGATCTGGTGGGTCAGGTCGCCGCGCAGAAACCGGTGGTGGACAAGGCCCTCAAGACGGTGCCGGACGCGCTGGCGGTGCTCAAGGACCAGCGCGACCAGCTGGCCGAGGCGGTGACGCAGCTGGGCAAATTCAGTGCGCTGGCCGCGGACTCGGCCAACCAGACCAAGGATTCCCTTGTCGCCGAACTGAAGACGCTCGGACCGACCTTGGAGCAGTTGGCCAATGCCGGCCCGGCGCTGACCAGGTCGCTGAGCTTCTTCACCACGTATCCGTTCCCGAAGGAGACGCTGGCCAACTGGATGCGTGGCGACTACGCCAACCTCACCCTCGTGGTGGACCTGACGCTGAGTCGGCTCGACCAGGGCGTGTTCACCGGCACCCGGTGGGAGGGTGATCTCACCGAGCTGGAGATGCAGTGGGGCCGCACCATCGGCCAGCTGCCCAGCCCCTACACCGCGGTGAATCCGCTCGTGGTGCCGTATCGCTGGGATCAGGGGCCGTAATCATGGTGTTGACGAAACGCATTCTGCTGCAGTTCGCGGTGTTCACGTTCATCGCGGCCGTGGCGATCGGCATCATGGTGTTCGGCTATATGAAGCTGCCGAATCTGCTGTGGGGTGCCGGGCACTACAAGGTGACGCTGCAGCTGCCCGAAACCGGTGGGCTGTACCCGCGCAGCAACGTCACCTATCGCGGTACCCAGGTGGGCCGGGTGGAGAGCGTCCATCTCGACGAGCGCGGCGGGGTGAGCGCCATCCTGTCGCTCACCGACGAGGTGAAGATCCCGTCGGACCTCGAAGCCCAGGTACACAGCCAGACCGCGATCGGCGAACTGTTCGTCGAACTGTTGCCGCGCGCCGACGGGGGACCGTACCTGCACAACGGTGATGTCATCGCATCCGACCGGACCACCGTCCCGCCGGATGTGAACAGCCTGCTCGACGCGACCAATCGAGGTCTGGACGCCATCCCGCGGGAGAATCTGCAGACTGCAGTGGATGAGGCGTACCAGGCCGTCGGTGGTCTCGGGCCGGATCTGTCCCGTCTGGTCAAGGGCTCCACCGCGCTGGCCATCGACGCGCGCGCGAACCTGGATCCGATCACCACGCTGATCGACCAGTCGAAGCCGGTGCTGGACACGCAGACCGACACCTCCGGTTCCATCCGGGCGTGGGCGTCGCACCTGGCGACCATCACCGGCCAGCTGCAATCCCAGGACCAGGCCGTGCGGGGCGTGCTGACCCAGGGGCCCGGTGCCGCCGAGGAGCTGCGGGCCCTGTTCGACCGCTTGCAGCCCACTCTTCCGGTGGTGCTGGCCAACCTGGTCAACATCAATCAGGTGGCCATCACCTACCAGCCGGCGCTGGAGCAGCTGCTGGTGCTGCTCCCGCAGGGCACGGCGACCTCACAGGCCGTCGGTACCGCGAACCGCAACACCAAGCAGGCCTTCAAGGGTGCCTATCTGGACCTGAATCTCAACCTGAACCTGCCGCCGCCGTGCACCACCGGATTCCTTCCGGCGCAGCAGCAGCGGGTGGCCGCCGACGTCGACTATCCCGATCGGCCCGCCGGCGATCTGTACTGCCGCATCCCGCAGGACGCGGCGGGCAACGTCCGCGGCGCCCGTAACCTGCCGTGTGAAACGGTGCCCGGGAAACGCGCGCCGACGGTCAAGATGTGCGAGAGCACGGAGAACTACATTCCGCTCAACGACGGCTACAACTGGAAGGGCGACCCTAACGCGACGCTCTCCGGGCAGGCCATCCCGCAATTGCCACCGGGAACGCCGCCCGCACAAGCCGCGCCGCCCGTGCCTTCCGGAGCCCCGCCACCACCGCCCATCGCGGCCGCCGAATACGATCCCAGCACCGGCACGTACGTTGGACCCGACGGGCAGGTGTATACCCAGTCGAATCTGGCCCAGAGCGCGACCGAGGAGCAAACATGGCAGACGATGCTGCTACCCCCGAAGGGGCGGTAAGCGAGTCCGCGACGAAGGCAGAAGACACCACGGTGACCGAGGCGGAGCCCATCGACACCGCCGAGCCCATCGAGGCCGCGGAGGACATCGACGCGGCTGAGGCGGAAGCCGGCGAGAGCCCTGCGGCGCCGGTCGGGTCGGAGCGGTCGCACGTGACGCTGGCGCTCATCGCGGGTCTGGTTCTCGTGCTGGCGCTCGGCGGGCTCACCGGCTGGCTGGGTTTCCGCGCCTATCAGTCCAAGCAGGTGGATGATCAGCGCAAGGTCTTCTTGCAGGTGGGCCGCCAGGGCGCGCTGAACCTCACGACGATCGACTTCGAACATGCCGATGCCGATGTGCAACGCATCCTGGACTCGGCCACCGGAACCTTCTACGACGACTTCCAGAAGCGCGCCGGCCCCTTCGTGGAAGTGGTCAAGCAGGCCAAGTCCAAGTCGGTCGGCACCGTGACCGAGGCCGGCCTGGAGTCCGATACCGGTACCGAGGCCGAGGTGCTGGTGGCGGTGGCGGTGAAGACCTCCAATGCGGGAGCAGCCGAGCAGCAACCACGGTTGTGGCGGATGCGAATCACCGTGCAGAAGATGGGTGACGACGTGAAGGTGTCCAACGTGGAGTTTGTGCCGTGACCGGCCCCGAGAAGGACGACATCGCGAAGGACGGCCCAGAGAAGGCCGAGCTGACCGAATCGTCGGCGGTCGAGGAGACCGCAGCCGATACGGCTCCGGAGGTCGAGGACACCCCCGAAACTCCGGCCGTGCCGCAGCCGGCACGATCCCTGGACTGGAAGCGCGTGGTGGCCTTCGGTGTGCTGCCGGGGCTGGCCCTGGTGCTGGCGCTGACCGCGGGCTTTTTCAAGTGGCAGGACAACTCGGTGCGCGACGCCGACAAGGCCCGCGCCGAATCGGTCCAGGTGGCCAAGGACAGCACGGTCGCACTGCTGTCGTACAAGCCCGACACCGTCGAGCAGCAGCTGGGTGCCGCGCGCGATCTGCTCACCGGCGAATTCCAGGAGTCCTACAGTTCGCTGACCCATGACGTCGTCATCCCGGGTGCCAAGCAGAAGCAGATCTCTGCGGTGGCCACGGTCCCCGCGGCGGCATCGGTGTCCGCCGATCCCAACCACGCCGTGGTGCTGGTGTTCGTCAACCAGACCGTGGTGGTCGGGGCCGACGCGCCCACCGACACGGCCTCCAGTGTCCGGGTGACGCTGGAGAAGCACGGCGACCGCTGGCTGATCGCCAAGTTCGACCCGGTGTAGTGATGTCCTCGGGGCGATGAGCGCTTGCGCGAAGAGCGTCGCGCAGCGACTGGCCCCCGCCGACGCTCAGATGTTCTGGATGTCGGCGAAGATCCCCAACGACACCTTTCTGGTGTTCGGGTTCGACGGTGTGCCGGCCGATCTGGACCGGGCACTCGATGATCTGGTCGCGCGGGCCCGCACCAGCCCCGACCTGTCACAGCGCATCGAGGACTCCTCGCGGTGGCGCTACCCGAGTTGGGTGCCGTGCCCGGCCGACCGCACCCGGTTCACGGTGCATGCGCCCGGCGAGCGCACCTGGGCGG
Organism: Mycolicibacterium sp. Y3; assembly: GCF_051188035.1. Lineage (NCBI taxonomy): Bacteria > Bacillati > Actinomycetota > Actinomycetes > Mycobacteriales > Mycobacteriaceae > Mycobacterium > Mycolicibacterium sp. Y3. Next base: position 1,863,114 of record NZ_JAVQLT010000001.1, read on the forward strand.
GCTGCCTGGCGGCGGTGAGCGCGGTGGTCGACGATCAGCTCGATCCCCGGGTGACCCCGTGGCGGTTGCACCTGTTCACCGGAATCGACGGGATCCCCGGTACCGCGGGCCCGGGTACGGTCGTGGCGCTGCAGATCACCCACGCCCTCGGTGGCGGCGGACGTACCTGCGCGCCGGCGGCGCTGATGTTCGGCCGGGTGGGCGATGTGCCACCGGTGATCCCGCCGCGCATCGCCCCGCTGTCCTTGCCCTGGCGCAGCGTGCAGGCCGCCCGAGCGTACCGAGAGTTGGTGCACGACACCGAATCCGGGTCGGTGCCGGCGGCCGCCCCGCCGCGGCCGCCGCTTCGCACGAACGCACCGCCGGCGGGTGCGCGTGCCATGCGGACCCTGGTGCGGCCGCGGTCGTCATTCTCCGGTGGCACGGTCACCGTGGTGGCGCTGGCCGGGATCGCCGAGGCTCTGGCCGCACAGTTGGGTGAGCTGGGGGAGGACGTATCGACTCTGGGGGCGGAGGTGACGATGACCAAAGCCGGTGCGCGCCAGGCCTACAACCACTTCGGCACGGTCGGTGTGGGTCTGTTTCCGGAGTTGGCGACTCCGGAGCGTCGCGCGGCCATCGCGGGTGAGCTGAAGGCGCGCCGCGCCCGGGCCGCGCACCCGGCGATGCGGGCCGCCGACCGCGCCTTCGCCGCCACGCCGGCGCCGTTGCTGCGTTGGGGGATAGGGAAATTCGACCCGGCCGTCCGGTCGGCGACGGTCACCGGGAACACCGTGATGTCCAGCGTGAACTGCGGTGCCGCGGATTTCGGATTCGGTGGATCGCCGGTGCGGGTGGCTGCGGCGTTTCCGGGTCTGTCGCCGATGGTGGGCCTGACCCATTGCGTGACCGGGGTCGGCGACACCATCGCGATCAGTGTGTTCGCGGCCGAGTCGGCGATCGGCGACATCGACACCTACATGCACCGCTTGGAGTCCACTTTCGCGTGATTTGTGCACGTTTACCGGCGGCGAGCACCGGTAAACGTGCACAAATCGCTAGGAGACGACGGCGGTGGCGGTGAGTTCCAGCAGCTGCTGCGGGTGGATGAAACCCGAGCAGCCGATCCAGGTGCTGGTCGGCGGGTGCGCACCGACCCAGTCCTTGAGGATGGGCGTACATTCGGCCAGGGCGGGGACGTCGGTGGTGTATATGGTCCACGCCACCAGGCCTTCTCGGCCCACCCCGACGGCGGCCAGCGACCGCTCCAGCACACCGAGCACATACACCAGTTGTTCGGCGAGAGTCGTACCCGCCACGTCCAGCACGCCGGAGGCATCGGTCAGCGGCGCGATACCCGATACGTACACGGTGTCGTTGGCGACGATGCTCTGCACGATGCCCAGATCGTCGAAGAGTTTCGGGCTGAGGTAATCGATATCGGGGACGGATCGGGTGATCAGATCGGTCATGCGGGCACTGCCTCTCGGGTCTGCGGATCGGTATCTGTCTCGGGGGCCGGTTCGGGGCCGGGGTCGCTGATGATCAGGTTGGGGTCCAGGCGTTCGGGGAAGCGAATGGCGAGGTAGCCGAGGATGGCCAGTCCCACCGCCCACCAGGCTGCCACGCAATACCCCGCCATGCTCATGGGATAGGACAGCGCGGCAACGAAACTGAACGCGGTGATCCCCGCACCCGCGCAGAACGTCGGGAACAGGAACAGCAGGCCCAGTACCGGGATCACGAGGTGGGTCAGCACCCGGAACTCCGAACGATGGAAGCGCAGGTAGTACACCGGACAGGCAATACAGACGGCCATATAGATCGGGAGCACGCCGACCGTCAGGACCGTGCCGGTGAACATGAAGCCCGAGACCGGGCCGAACACCAACCCGACACCGAGGGTGACCACGACGGCGAAGGTGAACACCACGGCGATGGCCGCGATCGGTGACTTGAACCGGCGATGGGTCTTCTTGAGGAAGTGGGGCAGGCTGCCGGCTCGTCCGAGGGCCCATGCTGTGCGGGTGGCCGCCATGGCGGCACCGTTGGCGGAGGCCAGACCGGAACTGAGCAGTGTGATCAGCAGAATCACCCAGCCCGCTCCCCAGAAGGTGCGAGTGATCTCCATCCACGGGTCACCGTCGCCATAGGCGAGGAATCCCGCGTAGCGGTCGGGCCCGAAGTACACGGCGGAGGCGTACGTGGTGATCACAAAGAAGACGCCGACCAGGACCACCGAACCGATGACCGCCCACTTGATGGTGCGGCGCGGATCGCGGGCTTCCTCGCCCAGGGGAGCGGCGGCATCAAATCCGATGAACGCCAGGAAGGCATAGACGGCGCCGGCGATGATGCCGCTGATTCCGCCGAAGCCGTCCACGTCGGCGTGGGTGGTCCAGAACACCGACAGTGTGTTGCGGTCGCCTGCGGCGACGATCATCCACACCGAGATCACCAGCATGACAATGATTTCGACGGCACCGAGCATCATGCCCACCCGGGTGCCGAACTGGGCGCCGAGATAGTTCATCACCAAGGCCAGACCGATACACGTCAGCGCGCCGATGATCCACCAGGCGGTGTAGCCCAGACCCATGGCACCGGTGAACGAGGTGCCCACCATGTTGCCGACCAGCAGGGCGAGGTAGGGCAACGCCGCGGCGTAGACGAGCAAGGTGCCCCAGCCCGTGAGGAATCCGGCACCGCCGTGGAATGCCGCGGCCAGGTAGGAGGACATCCCGGCGGCCGAGGTCACCCGTTTGGCCAGCTGGCCGATAGAGATGGCGACGAAAAGGCATCCCAGCAAGGCGAATACGACCGAGGCAGGCAGCGCCCCACCGGCGAATCCGGCACCGGCGATGACGGCGAACGCCGCACCCACGCCGGGTGCCATGGTCGCGATGGAGACGAATGTCGCTTCACCCAGGGTGACGCTGTTGCGGGCGAGTCCGTCGGTGTCGTCGGTGGTCATACCCGTGCGCCCGAGGTGTCGGAGATGGCATTCATCAAGGTGTTCGCCGAGTCCTGGCGGTCGGCGGCGGATCGCATATCGTCGACCGTCAGGTAGCCGGTGACGTTGTCGCGCAGAACGGACAGCGGATCGGCGACATCGCCGACGTAGCCGATGGCGAAGCAGCCCAACTGATATCCCATGAGCTTGAGAAGATCGTCGTCGAGAGTCTGGGCGATTTCCGGCGGTGTGGACAGGTACTGGTTCTCCTCCTGGCGCACCCATCCGACGGCGTAGGTGATGTTGATCGCCTGCCGCACCTTGTCGGTGGTGGTGTTGGCCCCGCCGCCGTGGTAGATCTTCCCGTTGTAGAGCAGCACCGAGCCGCGCTCCATCTCGGCCGGGAGTGAATCCTCCTGGGAGAACTTCTCATTCGGTCCGAGGAGATGGCTGCCCGGGACCACCCGGGTGGCTCCCATCTCGGCGGTGTAGTCGCTCATCGCCCACAACGTGTTGCACTGGACCTGGTAGTCGGCGGGAAACGGGAAGAAATCCCACGCCAGTTCGTCGCGATGCAAGGCTTGTGCGGGTGATCCAGGGCCGATCGAGATGACCTGGGTCAGGTGCAGCTGGAACTTCGAGGCATGGCTGAGGTAGTCGCCGGCCACCGACAGGATGGTGGGGTGGGCGACCAGTTCGCGTGCGGCGGTCGAACGTGCGATGAGTGAACCGGTGCGCCGGGTCTTGACGCCGAGGAAGTCGTCCGCGCCGTAGTCCGTGCCCTCGATGTAGGGGGTGAGTTGATCGGCGATCAGGTCCATGTGGGACCCGGGTACCAGGTTGTCGATGATCACATAGCCGTCTTCCCGTAGCGCTCGGGTGATCTGCTCGGGGCTGGCGGTGGCGGGAAGGTGGTTGAGCTCTGACACGTGGTGACTCCCAAGGGCGAGGCAGTAATTTCAGACTCCAGTCTGAACTCGAGTCTGTTTCAGGAGTGCTTCGCGGCGTAACGAGACGGTAAATCCGACTAGAGTCACATTCATGGCCGAAACGATGCGCAGGTTGCCCGCTCAGCGGCGCAGTCGGGAGACGGTGCAGCGCATCCTCGACGCTGCCGAAAGCCTGCTCGTCACAGTCGGGTACGAGCGCGCCGTGGAATCGCCGGCGCTGCTGGTCGAGAAGTCCGGTGTCAGCAAGGGCGCGTTCTACGCCTACTTCACCAGTCCTGACATGGCGATGGAGACTTTGGCGCTCGACTATATGGAGCGGTCCACTGCGATGGCGGACGACTTCGCCGTGGAGGACTACGGCAGCTGGGAAGAGGTGACGGCCCGGGCGATCTCGACCTACAGCGGCTACTACCGCAATCCTGCGGTGCGCGAACTCTGGCTCAACGGGCACCTGTCGCCGGTGGCCGTCGCCGCGGACGAGCGCGCCAACCTGTACATCGCCACCAAACTCTGGGAGACGCTGCGGCGTATCGAACCCGAACGCACCACGCGCCTGGAGGTGGTGCACTGCGCGGTGGCCATCGAGATCCTGGACTACCTGCTGCGCTTCGCATTCCGGCACGAGGCCGACGGCAACCCGCAGTTGATCGCCGAATCGATCGTGGCGATGACCGAATATCTGCGTACCCGGATCGGATAGGTCGCGCCCGCTTGTCGGCCGCGGATCTCCGGTGCGGCTACTGCGCCGTGCGCAACGCCTCGATCCCGACGTCGAGCGCGTGCTCGAGATAGGACAGGTCGCCGGTGGCCAACAGGATGCCGACCCCGCCCTGGATGCCGGCCAGCAGTGCCGCGGAACTCGTGCCCGCGTCGACCCGCGCGGAGATCTTGGCCTGTGCCTGCATGTTCCGGATACCGTCGGCGATCTCGTCATGCCATTGCCGCATGAGTGTGGTCGTGACGGCCTGGGCTCCCGGGGTGGTGCGGCCGATCTGGGACATCAGCATGCTCAGCGGGCAGCTCTGCCCCTGCCTGCGGTAGCGGTCGACCACCGCATCCCGCCAGCGCTGCCATGCCGCCCACGAGTTGAGTGCACCCAGGTGCGGTTGTTGGTCGGCGAGCACCTGCCGGGCTTCGTGCTGGGCCACCGCGAGGAGCAGCTGCTCCTTGCCGCCCGGAAAGTAATGGAACAGCTGGCTCTTCGAGGTGTTGGTGCGGGCCCGGATATCGTCCAGCGTGGTCAGTGCCACGCCGCGGTCCCGGATCTCGGCCGCCGCACCCGCCACGATCCGGTCTCGGGTGGCGGCGCCTTTAGGGGTCAGGGTGGCCGTCAGATTTTGGACTTGCGGGTCCATTTTCATCCGACTACTTGTGGACTCATGAGTCCAAACAGTACGCGGTTCGCGGACCGCAGAGCATTGGTCACGGGGTCCACCGGCGGCCTCGGCGTCGCCATCGCCAAGGCACTGGCGGCGGAGGGTGCGATCGTCACCGTCAGTGGCCGCGACAAGGCCAGGGGCGATGCCGTCGTCGCCGATATCCACGCCCGCGGCGGGCGGGCCGACTTCGTCGCTGCCGATCTCGGCGCGGGGGAGGCGGAGGCGCGCCGCCTCGTGGAGGCAGCCGGACCGGTCGACATCCTGGTGAACAACGCCGGCGTCTGGTCGTTGCCCCTGCCCACCGCCGAGGTGTCCGAGGAGGCGTTGCTGGCGTCCTATCGGACCAACGTCATCGCGCCGTTCCTGCTGACCGCCGCGATCGCGCCGGCGATGGTGCAGCGCGGCGGGGGAGCGGTGGTGAACATCGGTTCCGTCACCGGCCTGATCGGCGGGGACAAGTCGGCGCTCTACAGCTCGACGAAGGCCGCCGTGCACTCGTTGACCAAATCCTGGGCCGCCGAGTACGGGCCGGCCGGGGTGCGGATCAATGCCGTCGCGCCCGGCCCGATCGCCACCGACCGCGCGCTGGAGGCTGCGGATCATGTCGGTCCGGTGCTGGCACGTATTCCGTCCCGCCGGATGAGCACCCCGGAGGAAGTCGCCGCGGCGGTGCTCTTCCTGGCCGGTGACGACGCGGCGAACATCCACGGCGCGGTGCTCAGTGTGGACGGGGGCTGGGCGGCCGTGTAACAGATGGCCTAGATTCTGTTACGTGGCTTCTCCCGCTTTCGACACTGCGATCCTGGTCCTGCGTGTGGTGCTCGGTCTGACGATGGCCGCCCACGGCTACAACAAGTTCTTCGGCGGCGGGCGCATCCCGGGCACCGCGGGCTGGTTCGACAGCATCGGCATGAAACCCGGCCTGTTCCACGCCCGGGTGGCAGCGACCACTGAGATCGCCGCGGGCGTCGGGCTGGCCCTTGGGCTGCTCACGCCCGTGCCGGCCGCCGGTTTCGTCGCCCTGATGCTCGTGGCCGCATGGACGGTGCACCGGCACAACGGCTTCTTCATCGTCAAGGAGGGCTGGGAGTACAACCTCGTCCTGGCGGTCTCGGCCGTCGCCATCGCGGGTACCGGTGCGGGCCGCTACAGCCTGGACCACCTGCTGTTCTCCCGCACGGACCTCTACGGCTATCTGCACGGCTGGTGCGGCCTGGCGATCGCCGTGGTGCTCGGCCTGGCCGGCGGCGTCGGCCAGTTGGTCATTTTCTTCCGTCCGCCCGCCAAGACCGGATGAGTGTGAGGGGGTTAGCTCCGCGCTTTGGTGGTATTCGCTACGGTGTGCACGGGGGTGGCTGAGAGCACACCCAGCGCGGATCGAGGGAACTGCCCGGGGGGCAGTGTCGCAACCTCAGATCCGGGCCGGCGCTCTCTAGACTCCCGAAGTATCGGCGGAAATGATACGAAGAGCGGGCTGACGTGGCACTGAAGGTTGAGGACTACCTCAGCGAGAGTGGCCAGATCGAGCTGCCGAGGGATACGACGATATGTACGTATCTCGACCGCAACTTCGAGGCTGCCTCGCCCGCGGTCGCGTATCGGTACCTGGACTACGGTCCAGACCGAAGCGTCCGGCGGATCGAACTGTCGTGGCAGCAGATGCGGTCACGCGTGTCGGCTGTTGGTGCGCGGTTACAGCAGATCACCGAGCCCGGCGACCGGGTGGCCATCCTGGCGCCCCAGGGTGTGGATTACGTGGTGGCCTTCTTCGCCGCGATCAAGGCCGGCTGTATCGCGGTGCCGCTCTTCGCGCCCGAGATGGCCGGGCAGGCCGAACGCCTGGACAACGTCATCGGTGATGCACAACCCACCGTCGTGCTGACAACCTCCAGCGCCGCCGAGATCGTCCGGGATTGTCTTCGCCGCCGGGCCGTCCGGTTGCGGCCCCGCATGATGGCTGTCGACGAGGTCCCCGAAACGCTGGCCACCGAGATCCGGCCGGTGCCGATCGGGATGGACGACATCGCCTACCTGCAGTACACCTCGGGGTCCACCCGTAAGCCGGCGGGCGTCGAGATCACCCACCGGTCGGTGTGCACCAACGTGCTGCAGATGGTGCTGTCGGTCGGACTGGACTTTGATATCCGCAGCGTCAGCTGGCTGCCGCTGTTCCACGACATGGGCCTGCTCATGATCATGTTCCCGGCGCTGTGCGGCGGGCACATCACGTTGATGTCGCCGGCGGCCTTCGTGCGCAGGCCCTACCGGTGGATCAAAGAGCTCGGCTCCGATACCGAACCCGGACGCACCTTCGCCGCGGCCCCGAATTTCGCGTTCGATCTCGCGGCGACCCGCGGTCTGCCCCCGGAAGGCGAGTCGCTCGACCTCAGCAATGTCGCCGGACTGATCAACGGCTCCGAGCCGGTCAGCGCCGACTCCATCGCGCGGTTCAACGAGGCGTTCGCCCCCTACGGTCTGTCCCCGACTGCGGTCAAACCGTCGTACGGCCTGGCCGAGGCCACCCTGTTCGTCTCCACCACCGACCCGGACGCCGCACCGCGGGTGATCTACCTCGATCGCTACGAACTCGGATTCGGCCACGCGGTGAAGACGACGCCCACCTCGCCGACGGCCACCACGCACGTCTCCTGTGGGCACGTCGCCCCGAGTCAGTGGGCCGCGATCGTCGATGCGGCGACCGGTGCCGAACTGCCCGACGGCGAGGTCGGCGAGGTCTGGCTGCACGGCGACAACATGGGTGCCGCCTACTGGCGCAGGCCCCAGGAAACCGACGCGACGTTCCGCAACAAGCTGGAATCCACGCTGCCCGAAGGCAGTCACGCCGAGGGCGCTCAGCCCGATGCGCTGTGGCTGCGCACCGGTGATCTCGGCGTCTATCTCGACGGTGAACTGTTCATCACCGGACGCGTCAAGGACGTGCTCATCGTCGACGGCCGCAACCACTACCCGCAGGACATCGAACACACGGTGGCCGAGGCGACGCCGGCCGTGCGCGCCGGATTCGTGGTGGCGTTCTCCGTACCCCGCGGCGCCAGCGAGGGCCTCGTCATCGTGGCCGAACGAGCTCCCGGCCACGGGCGTGCCGACCCGGAAACGGTGACCGCGGATATCCGCGCGGCGGTGTCCCGTGGTCACGGCCTGGCTGTCGCCGACATCCGGTTGGTCAGCGCAGGTGCGGTGCCACGGACCACCAGCGGGAAGCTGGCCCGGCAGGCCGCACGCGCCGAATATCTGGCCGGTGCCTTCGGGAAGCGCGAGTCCCAGGGATAGCCGGTTTGCGCGCCTGACCTGTGCTTCGCCGTTCTGGGCGAACTGATTCCCTCGATTTAGAACACGTTCTAGTCTGTCTGGCATGGGCTTTTTGAAACAGGAAACGCCGCAGATCGACTTCGAGACCTGGAGTAAGGGCACCCGCTCGGAGAAGATCATCCCGATGGCCCGGCACTGGGCCGAGGTCGGCTTCGGCACCCCGGTGGCCCTGCACCTGTTCTACGTCGTCAAGATCCTGCTCTACATCCTGGGCGGCTGGCTGGTGGTCTTGACCACCACGGGGATCAGCGGATTCACCGATGTCGCACACTGGTACACCGAGCCCATCGTGTACCAGAAGGTCGTCTTCTACACGATGCTGTTCGAAGTGGTCGGTCTGGGCTGTGGCTTCGGGCCGCTCAACAACCGCTTCTTCCCGCCCATGGGTTCGGTGCTGTACTGGCTGCGGCCCAAGACGATTCGCCTGCCGCCGTGGCCCGGACGGGTCCCGCTGACCGCCGGTGACACCCGCACCCCCGTCGACGTCGTTCTCTACGGGGCACTGCTGGTGGTGCTGCTCATCGCGATCTTCAGCGACGGCACCGGGCCGATCCCCGCGCTCGGCTCGACCGTCGGGGTGCTACCGGTCTGGCAGACCGCGACCGTCGTCGGCCTGCTCGCGCTGGCCGGCCTGCGCGACAAGGTGATCTTCCTGGCCGCCCGCGGTGAGGTGTACGGCTCGCTGGCGGTGTGCTTCCTGTTCGCGGGCGCCGATATCGTCATCGCCGCCAAACTGGTCTGCCTGGTCATCTGGCTGGGTGCGGCGACCTCAAAACTCAACAAGCACTTCCCGTTCGTCATCTCCACGATGATGAGCAACAACCCGGTGTTCCGGCCGCGCTGGATCAAACGGATGTTCTTCGAACGCTTTCCCGACGACCTGCGCCCGGGCCGGCCGTCCCGGTTCCTTGCGCATTTCTCCACCGCCATCGAAGGCCTGGTGCCGCTGGTGCTGTTCTTCTCGCACGGCGGTTGGCCCACCTACATCGCCGCATTCGTCATGTTGTGCTTCCACTTCGGCATCCTGAGCTCGATCCCGATGGGTGTGCCACTGGAGTGGAACGTCTTCATGATGTTCTCGGTGCTCACGCTGTTCGTCGGGCACGCCGGCGTCGGGCTCGGTGACCTGCAAAGTCCATGGCCCATAGTGCTTTTCGTGGTGGTGGCCGGCACCGTGGCGGTGGGCAACATGTTTCCCCGCAAGGTGTCGTTCCTGCCCGGTATGCGCTACTACGCCGGCAACTGGGACACCTCGCTGTGGTGCATCAAACCGTCGGCCGACGAGAAGATCGCCAAGGGCATCGTCGCCATCGCCAGCATGCCCGCCGCCCAGCTGGAGAAGTTCTACGGCAGCAAGGAGGCCGCCCAGATCCCGCTCTACATGGGATACGCGTTCCGCTCGTTCAACACGCACGGCCGTGCGTTGTTCACCCTGGCGCACCGCGCGATGGCCGGGCACAACGAGGACGACTACACCCTGACCGACGGCGAGCGCATCGTGAGCACCGCCATCGGCTGGAATTTCGGCGACGGCCACATGAGCAACGAACAACTGGTGGCCGCGCTCCAGGCGCGCTGCCACTTCGAGCCCGGCGAGGTGCGCATCGTCATGCTCGACGCACAGCCCATCCACCACCAGACGCAGCGGTACCGCCTCGTCGACGCCGCTACCGGGGAATTCGAGTCCGGCTACGTGAAGGTCGCCGACATGGTGGTCCGCCAACCGTGGGACGACGATGTGCCCGTCTACGGCGTGGCGCCCCCGGCGAACAGATAGAACTGTCGGTATGGCGATCGACACCCCACTGCTCGGCGAGCTGGCCGACCTGTATCGCGAGTTGCACCGCGACCCCGAACTGTCGGGTCAGGAACATGCCACCGCGCAGCGGGTGGTCACCGCGCTCACCGGTGTCGGAGCGGAGATCACCGCGGGCGTCGGGGGTACCGGCGTGGTGGCGGTGCTGCACAACGGTGACGGACCGGTGGTCATGCTGCGCGCCGATATGGATGCTCTCCCGGTCCGGGAGAACACCGGATTGCCTTATGCCAGTACCAAAACCGTGCCGGACGGCAGTGGTGGCCAGGTACCGGTGGCCCACGCCTGCGGGCACGATATGCACACCGCGGCCCTGGTCGGCGCGATACAGACGCTGGCGGCCACCCGCGAGCAGTGGTCCGGAACCGTGCTTGCGGTGTTCCAGCCGGCCGAGGAGCTCGTCAGCGGTGCGCGCGCCATGCTCGACGACGGGCTGTTCGAGCGTTTTCCCAAGCCTTCGGTCGTGCTCGGTCAGCACGTCGGCCCGCTGCCCGCCGGGGTGATCGGTTTCGGGACCGGAGCGATCATGGCGGGTAACGATGCGGCGGAGGTGACGCTCTACGGCCGCGGCGGACACGGCTCGTCGCCGGAGCACACGGTTGACCCCGTGGTGATGGCCGCTGCGGTGGTGATGCGGCTGCAGACCATCGTGTCCCGGGAAGTGCCGTCGCACGAGCAGGCGGTGGTGACGGTGGGACGCCTGCACGCCGGAACCAAAGAGAACATCATCCCCGACACCGCCGAACTCGGGATCAGCATCCGGACGTACTCACCGGAACGCCGGGCGGCGGTCCAGGCGGCGATCGAGCGGATCGTGCGGGCCGAGGCGGCGGCTGCCGCTGCCCCGCGTGAGCCGGACGTGCACTGGACGGTCAGCGCGCCGGTGCTGATCAGCGATCCGGCCGCGACCGAGAAAACCGTGGATGCCCTGCGGGCGCATTTCGGTGCGGACAAGGTGTGGCCGCTGCCACCGCTGTCGGCCAGTGAGGACGTCGGGGTGTTCGGCAACGCCATCGGGGTGCCGACGGTGTTCTGGTTCTGGGGCGGTGTGACCATGCAGACCTTCACCGATGCCTTCGCCAAGGGGGAGCTGCCGCCGACGAACCACTCGCCGGAGTTCGCGCCGGTGCTGGAGCCGACGCTGGCGGGCGGGGTCGAGGCGCTGACCGTCGCCGCCCGGGCTTGGCTGGGCTGACCGCCCTGGAACGCCTAACCCATCACATCGCGGACCTTGACGGTCTCCATGCCCTTCAGCAGCAGATCGCGTGCGGTGTCCAGGTGCTTGCGCCAGTGCGCCTCGGCGGCCGCACCGTCACCGGAACGCATCAGCGTCATGAGCCGCCGGTAGGACCGCATCAACAGGTCGTAATCCGATTTGGACAGCGGACGGTTTTCCTTCATCGCGAACGCGGTGTGGCGCACCGTGATCTCGTGCAGCATGCCGGCGATGATGGTCAGCGTCGCATTGCCGGACAGCTCCACGACGCGGCGGTGGAAGTCGCCGGTGGTCTCGGCCATCCGGCCGGTCTCACGCCCGGACGGCACGTAGTCGGTGAGCATCGTCTCCAACTCGTCGAAAGCCGCGGTATCGCCGGCCTCGGTCAGCAGTCGCACCGCCATCGGCTCGACGGCGGATCGGGCGGTCATCACATCGGCGATGGTCGCGCCGGACAACTCCAGCAGCAGCCCGGCTGGGCGCGCCACGATTTCCGGTCCGGGCACCCGCACTCGGGCGCCGGTGCGCGAACCGCGGCGCACCTCGACGAGTCGTTCGGACTCCAATACCCGCACCGCTTCGCGCAGGGTGGGGCGACTCACCCCGAAATGGGCCATCAACTCGGCCTCGTTCGGCAGGAAGTCGCCCTCTTTGAGCTGCCCGTCCACCACCATGCGACGGAGCGTGCCGGCGACGAGTTCGGCGGTTTTCGGGCTGCGGATGGGGCCGCCGCTCGACGATGGAACGGCATTGGGGCCGATCATCGGCGATAACGGGGTGGACTGCGCCACCGGAGCCTCCTACACGTACGTGAACCGGCTTGCCGCCAGCTAGTGAACTCAGTAAACCATGTCTGCGGTAGCGGGTGGGGCTATCTCAGGTCTACCAACCAGTAGGTTGACCTAGTAAACCTTCTGATCTAGGTTGCATTTTAAGTCCACCCCCATGCGACTTTTGCAAACGCCAACACACCTTCGAAGGAGAAGTTCATGGCTGAAGCCGTCATCGTCGAGGCAGTGCGGTCCCCAGTCGGGAGGCGCAACGGGGCCCTGTCCGGGGTGCACCCCGCCGAGTTGTCGGCGCAGGTGCTCAACGGTCTGGTGCAGCGCGCCGGGATCGACCCGGGACTCGTCGACGACGTCATCTGGGGCTGTGTCATGCAGGCCGGTGAGCAGGCGCTCGATATCGCCCGCACCGCCGCGCTGACCGCCGGGTGGCCCGAGACGGTTCCCGGTGTCACGGTGGACCGCCAGTGTGGTTCCAGTCAGCAGTCGCTGCACTTCGCCGTCGCCGGTGTCATCGCCGGTCACTACGACGTCGTGGTGGCCGGTGGTGTCGAGGCGATGTCCCGCACCCCGATGGGCTCCTCGCTGGCCAATGGCGGTCATCCCTACCCGGAGGCCTTCCTCGCGCGCTACGACCACAAGTCCCCCAACCAGGGTGTGGGTGCCGAAATGGTCGCAGAACGGTGGGGCTTCTCGCGCACCGAGCTCGACGAATTCTCCCTGCGGTCGCATGAGAAGGCCGCCGCTGCACAGGATTCCGGTGCCTTCAAGGATCAGATCGTCGGAATCAGGGTGAAGGAAGAGCACGGGGAAAGCACGGTTCTCGAAGATGGTGGCATCCGCCGCGGCGGCACCGTCGAGTCCATGGCCGGTATCAAGCCCGCCTTCAAGGAGGACGGTGTGATCCACGCCGGTAACTCCAGCCAGATCTCCGACGGTTCGGCGGCGCTACTGATCACCTCGGCGGAGAAGGCAAAAGAGCTGGGCCTCAAGCCCCTTGCCAAGGTGCACACCGCGGTGCTCGCCGGTGCCGACCCGGTCATCATGCTGACCGCGCCCATCCCGGCCACCCAGAAGGCGCTGGCCAAGTCCGGCCTCAGTGTCGACCAGATCGGCGTCTTCGAGGTCAACGAGGCGTTCGCCCCGGTGCCGATGGCGTGGCTGAAGGATATCGGCGCCGACGAAGCCAAGCTCAACCCCAACGGCGGTGCCATCGCACTCGGCCACCCGCTCGGCGGATCCGGTGCACGCATTCTGACCACGCTGCTGTACCACATGCGAGACAACAACATTCAGTACGGCCTGCAGACCATGTGCGAAGGTGGCGGTCAGGCCAACGCGACCATCCTCGAGCTGCTGTGAGCGGCGAACAGCAGCCGGGCGCGCTCGTAGAACGGCGCGGCAACGTCCTGATCATCACGATCAACCGGCCCGAGGCGCGCAATGCGATCAACGCCTCGGTGTCCATCGGTGTCGGCGACGCGCTGCAGGCCGCGCAGGACGATCCCGAGGTACGGGTGGTAATCCTCACCGGTTCGGGCGACAAGGCGTTCTGTGCCGGTGCGGACCTCAAGGCCATCTCGCGCGGGGAGAACCTGTTCCACCCCGATCACCCGGAGTGGGGCTTCGCCGGCTACGTGCGGCATTTCATCGACAAGCCGACCATCGCCGCGGTCAACGGCACCGCCCTGGGCGGGGGCACCGAACTGGCCCTGGCCAGTGACCTGGTGGTGGCCGAGGAACGCGCGAAATTCGGTCTGCCCGAGGTGAAACGCGGCCTGATCGCCGGTGCCGGCGGCGTGTTCCGCATCGTCCAGCAGTTGCCGCAGAAGCTGGCACTGGAGCTGGTGTACACCGGCGAGCCGCTGTCCTCGGCGGATGCGCTCAAGTGGGGCCTGATCAACAAGGTGGTGCCGGACGGCACCGTCGTGGAGGCGGCCGTGGAACTGGCCGAACGCATTGCGGTCAACGCGCCGTTGGCCGTTCGTGCAAGCAAGCGGGTGTCCTACGGCGCCATCGACGGCGTGGTCGCCGCCGATGAGCCGTTCTGGAAGCAGACCTTCGGTGAGTTCGCCACCCTGCTCAAGACCGAGGACGCACAAGAGGGTCCACTCGCCTTCGCGCAGAAGCGCGAACCCGTCTGGAAAGCGAAGTAATGAAGAGACTGGTTTTCGAAACCGAACACGAGCAGTTCCGGGAGACCGCCAAGCAGTTCCTGGAAAAGGAGTGCCTGCCCAACGTGGAGAAGTGGGAGGCCAACCGCCTGGTTGACCGCGAAGCTTATGTGGCCGCAGGCAATTACGGACTGATCGGGTTCAACATGCCCGAGGAGTACGGCGGCGGCGGTGTCGACGACTTCCGGTTCAACGCCGTCATCGTCGAAGAGTTCTCCAAGTTCGGTCTGGCCTGCCCGAGCCTGACCCTGCAGAACGACATCGTCGGTCCGTACTTCACCAACCTGGCCACCGAAGAGCAACTGAAGCGCTGGATGCCCGGCTTCGCCAGCGGCGAGCTGATCGGTGCCATCGCCATGAGTGAGCCCGGCGCGGGCAGTGACCTGGCGGGCATTCGCACCACGGCGGTCCGTGACGGTGACGACTGGATCATCAACGGCTCCAAGACGTTCATCTCCGCGGGTATCAATTCCGACCTGGTCATCGTGGTGGCCCGGACCGACCCGGAGGCCGGGCACAAGGGCTTCTCACTGCTGGTGGTCGAGCGGGACATGCCGGGCTTCACCCGGGGCCGCAAGCTCGACAAGATCGGCCAGCATGCCGCCGACACCGCCGAGCTGAACTTCGAGGACGTCCGCGTCCCGGCCACCAACTTGCTGGGTGTCGAAGGCAAGGGCTTCTATCACCTGATGGAAAACCTTCCCTCGGAACGGCTTTCGATCGCCATCGCCGGTGTTGCCGGCGCACGGGCCACCTTCAACGAGACGCTGCAGTACATCAAGGATCGCAAGGCTTTCGGTCAGCCCATCGGCAGCTTCCAGAACAGCCGCTTCGTGATGGCCGAGCTGGACACCGAACTCGATATCGCCGAGCAGTACGTCGACCGGTGCCTGCGGGCCGTCGTCGACAAGGAACTCACCGCGGTCCAGGCATCCAAAGCCAAGTGGTGGTGTACCGAGCTCGGCAAGAAGGTCGTCGATCAGTGTCTGCAGCTGCACGGCGGCTACGGCTACATGAACGAGTACCGGGTGGCCAAGGACTACGTCGATGTCCGCATCCAGACGATCTACGGCGGTACCACCGAGATCATGAAAGAGATCATCGGCCGGGACCTGGGCTTGTAGGCCCGTCCCGACAACGAGAAGCGGCGCCCACCGTCACCGGTGGGCGCCGCTTCTCGTAGCTGCGACGGCGGATTATCGCGGCGGGGCCACGGTGGTGGTCGTCGTGGTCGTCACCGGAGTCTCGGCGGCGGGGGTGGACGTCGCGGTCGTCTCGGTCGCGGACGTGGTCTCCGTCGAAGAGGTCGACGTCGGGGTGGCGGTCACGACCTCGGGGGCCTGAGCCGGGTCCAGCACGGTGTCGAGGATGTAGACCCGCATGTTCTCGGCCTTGATGCCACCACAGGTGACCTTGGCGTCGTTGACGGTGATATCGCCGCCCTTGCCCTTGACCACGACGGGCTTGCCCTGCTGCGTGTACATGGTGCCGTGGATGTCGTCGGGGCCCAGGATGCCGAGGACCATGTGGTAGTACACCAGCGCGGTCAGCTTCGCGGGATCGGCCTTGATCGCCTCGAGTTGGGCCGGATCCAGCTTGGCGAACGCGTCGTTGCTGGGTGCGAACACCACGTACGGACCGTTGTCCAGCACGCTGGAGACGTTCACGGCGGGATTCAGCTGTCCTGAGACGGCCTGACTGAAGGTGGAGATCTCCGGGATGGCCGCCAGCGCGGCGGACGACCCCTCCTTGGCCAGGCTTTCCAGCGAGCCGGGGCCTGAGGCGACGGACTTGATGCCCGCGTCGCAGGCAGGTCCCTGCGGAGTGGGAATCGGAGCCGTCGGGGTGGTCGTGTCGGCGTGCGCCGTCACCGCGGCGGACAGGGCGATCGCCGCGGATACGACGACACCACCGATGAGCTTGCCTGTGCGTGATTGCACGTGAGTTCCTCCATCTCGTGCCTGGTCCAGGTGCGTGAAGCTGGGCGGCGAGGATGGGTGGGGACCTAGATGCGCGCAGTGCGCACTCACCATCAGCTAACCGATCCATCCATGCCTCGGCGTCCCCGCGGCGCCGATTGCATGCTATTCGTCCCGGCTGGAGGAACAAAAACGAGGACAGCTCAGCGCTGGTCGATTCGGGTGCGGCGGACCGCCCCGCAAAGTCCGGCGGCGATGAGGCACAACCCGGCTGCGAGATAAAACGCCAGGTCATAGTTGCCCTGCAGGTCCCGGATCCACCCGGCACCGGCCGCAGCGACGGCCGCGCCCAACTGATGGGACGCGAACACCCAGCCGAACACCACGGGGGTGCGGGCACCGAAGCACTCGCGGCAGAGCACGATCGTCGGCGGCACGGTGGCCACCCAGTCCAGCCCGTAGAAGATGACGAACACCCAGGTGCTCGGTTCGGCGTGGGGGGACAACAGCGACGGCAGCAGTATCAGCGACAACCCGCGTCCGGTGTAGTAGACGACCAGCAGCAGCCGTGGGTCGACCCGGTCGGTGAGCCAGCCGGAGAACACGGTGCCCAGCACGTCGAGCACGCCGATGGTCGCCAGCAGGCCCGCGGCCACCGTCGTGGGCATGCCGTGATCGTTGGCCGCCGGGATGAAATGCGTGCCGATCAGGCCGTTGGTGGTCATCCCGCAGATCGCGAAGCTGGCGGCGAGCAGCCAGAACGCCCGGGAGCGCAGCCCGATCCGCAGCCCCTCGAACGCCGCGGCGAACGTGCCGGTGGGTAGCACCTCGGGTTCGCGTGCGCCTGAATCACGGGGGTCGGCGCCATAGGCCGTCAGCCCCAGGTCCTGCGGGTAGTTGCGCATGAACAACGCGACCAGCGGTACCACCGCGACCGCCGCCGCGGCGACGATGAGCGAAGCCCAGCGCCAGCCGTGGTGGATGGTCACCGCGGCGACCACCGGCAGGAACACGAGCTGACCGGTGGCGCTGGCCGCTGTCAGTACACCGGTGACCAGTCCGCGCCGGGCTTCGAACCAGCGGGTGGCGATGGTTGCGACGAAACCCATCGAGATGGCGCCGGTGCCCAACCCGACGAGTACGCCCCACAGCAGCACCAGCTGCCAGCTGGCCGTCATCGCCACGCTGAGCGCCGAGCCGGCCGCGATCAAGGTGAGGGCCCCGGTGAGCACCGGGCGCACCCCGAACCGGTCCATCAGGGCCGCGGCGAACGGGGCGGTGAGGCCGTAGAGCGTCATGTTGACGGCCATCGCCGCGCCGACCGTGCCGTGGCTCCAGCCGAATTCGTGATGCAGCGGGTTCATCATCACCCCGGGCACCGACCGGAAGGCCGCCGCGCCGAGGATGGCGATGAAACTGACCGCGGCGACCACCCAGGCCCAATACGGGCGTGTTCGCGTACCGAGAAGTGTCACCGGCTCACTGTCGCGGAATGCGGGCCACCCGCCTAGTGGCACAAACGACACGATTCATCAAAAACATGCCAGACTGGCGTGATGCATCGTGTCGCCGTCCTGCTGCTGCCGCCCGTGGTGGGCTTCGACGCCACCATCGCGCCGACCCTGTTCGGGACCGCGGCGGACGGCGACGGTCAGCCCTTATACGAGGTGACGACGTGTGCCGTCGAGTCGGGGCCCGTCGCGTCCACCAACGGTTTCGCGATCGTGCCCACCGCCGGCCCGGAGGCGCTGGACACCGCCGACACCGTCGTCATCCCCGGCACGCGTTACCCGCCGGCGCGAACCGGCGGCGGCGTCGAGGACGCCGTGGCCGCCGCGTTCGCCCGGATCCGGCCCGGCGCCCGCATGGTGTCGATCTGCACCGGCGCGTTCGTGCTGGCCGCGGTGGGCCGGCTGGACGGCCGGACCGTGACGACCCACTGGAAGTACGCCGACACCTTGCGCGAGCTCTACCCGGCGGTCCGGGTGGACGAGAACGTGCTGTTCGTCGATGACGGTGACGTGCTCACCTCGGCCGGGCTGGCCGCGGGAATCGACTTGTGCCTGCACATCATTCGGTGTGATCACGGTGTGCAGGTGGCCACTGCGGTGGCCCGCCATTGCGTGGTGCCACCATGGCGGGAAGGCGGCCAAGCGCAGTTCATCGACCGGCATGTGCCGGCGGGGGACCACGCCTCCACGGCGGCCACCCGGGCCTGGGCGCTGGCGCACCTGACCGAAGAACTCACCGTGCAAACCCTGGCCCGGCATGCCCATATGAGCCTGCGGACGTTCAACCGCCGGTTCCGCGAGGAGACCGGCGAGGCACCGGGCAACTGGATCCGGCAGCGCCGTATCGACCGGGCCCGGGAACTGCTGGAGTCCAGGGATATTCCGGTCGACGAGGTGGCCCGGCTGTCGGGGCTGGGTACCGGCGGCAACCTGCGCCACCATCTGCGCCGCGGGATGGGGATGTCCCCGTCGAGCTACCGCAAGGTGTACCAGGGCGCCTGAATGCGGTGGCTCAGCATTCGACGACGTTGACCCCCACGTTGATGGCCAGCCCGCCGGTCGAGGTCTCCTTGTACTTGGCGTGCATATCCGCTCCGGTGGTGCGCATGGTCTCGATGACCTGATCGAGGCTGACCCGGTGGCTGCCGTCGCCGCGCAACGCCATCCGGGCGGCGTTGATCGCCTTGCCGGCTGAGATGGCATTGCGTTCGATACAGGGGATCTGAACCAGCCCGGCGATCGGATCGCAGGTCAGTCCGAGGCTGTGTTCCATGGCGATCTCGGCCGCGTTCTCCACCTGGTGTGTGGTGCCGCCGAGGATTTCGGCCAGTCCCGCAGCGGCCATGGCTGCCGCCGACCCGACCTCGCCCTGACACCCGACCTCGGCTCCGGAGATCGACGCGCGCTCCTTGAACAGTGATCCGATGGCAGCCGCGGTGAGCAGGAACCGGACCGCGGTGTCGTCCGGGTCAGCCGTCCCGGCGCGGGTGTAGTGGGTGGCGTAGTGCAGCACGGCGGGGATGATGCCGGCCGCTCCGTTGGTCGGAGCCGTGACGATGCGCCCGCCGGAAGCGTTCTCCTCGTTGACCGCCAGCGCGATCAGATTCACCCAGTCCTCGGCGAATTCCGCTGTGCGCTCTGGATCTTCGGCGCTGAGACTGTGGTACCAGGCCTTGGCCCGCCGCCGCACCTGCAGAACTCCGGGCAGCACGCCGTCGCGGGCGATGCCGTTGCGGGCACTCTCGGCCATGACATCGCGCAGGTGCAGCAGGCGCTTCCGGACCTCCCCCTCGGAGCGGCAACATCGTTCGTTGCTCATGGCGACCGCGCTGATGGTGAGTCCCTTGAGCGCGCAGAGTTCGAGCAGTTCTCGACCCGAGGCGTACGGCAGCGGGGTGGCGCAGCGGTGGTCGGTGCCGGCGTCGGGGCAGTCCTCGGTGACGACGAACCCGCCTCCGATGGAGTAATAGGTCTGGGTGGACAGCACCTCGCCGCGGGAATTGAAGGCGCTCAACGTCATTGCGTTGGGATGGCGCGGCAGGACCGTCGAGGCGCGCAGAATCATCGCGTCCTCGGTCAGGGGCACCGGAATGTCCCCGCCGATCCGGGTGGTGCCGGTGGCGGCGATCGCGGCGAGGCGGCGTTCCTTGTCCTCGGTGGTGACGTCTTCGGGCCGGCAGCCTTCGAGGCCGAGCAGGATCGCCGACTGGGTGCCGTGGCCGACGCCGGTGGCGGCCAGGGAGCCGTACAACTGCACGCCGATCCGGGTGAGGTCGCGCAACTGGTCGTCGGCGCGCAGGGCTTCGACGAACCGCGCGGCGGCACGCATCGGACCGACCGTGTGCGAGCTCGACGGGCCGATACCGACGGAGAACAATTCGAATGCGCTGACCACCATGGCAATTACTCGCTGCGGGCGGTGGGTGTAACGGACAACGGGCGACTCCATCTCGGCTGAGCCCGGAGCCAAACCGGGCCGGTGGCGCCCTCCCCGCTCTGTCCTGAAACCTGAGAGTCTGCGGTTCCGCGTCGTGCCGCGGATCCTCTACACCTTCGGTAAGGCCGTTCCCATGAGGTGACGCCTTGTCTCCAGAGTTGCCTCGACGCTGCGGTACTGGTGCCTGAGAGATTCCCGGGGAGGATATTGCTCCTACGGCGCCTCGTGAACGAGGTTCTCCCACAACGTGTCGACGGCTATTCGATTGTGGTGAGCAGAGAATCTACCCACTCACGCGTCGGATGTCACGTCGAGATCGGACACCTACCGCGCTCGTGCGGGGACACTGATTACGATGACGCCCATGCCTGAAGCGCTGATCATTCCTATCCGCGGGCGTGCCCCGCAGCTGCACGCCGAGTCCTGGGTGGCGCCCAACGCCACCCTGATCGGCCCGGTGACGCTGGCCGCCCGCGTGAGTGTCTGGTACAACGCCACATTGCGCGCCGAGTTCGAGCCCATCGAGATCGGCGAGGGCAGCAACATCCAAGACGGTGTCACCGTCCATGTCGATCCGGGTTTCCCGGCGCGCATCGGCGCGGGTGTCACGGTCGGCCACAACGCGGTGCTTCACGGTTGCACCATTGAGGACGACGTGCTCGTCGGGATGGGCGCCATCGTGCTGAACGGGGCGGTCGTGGGTGCGGGGTCGCTGGTGGCGGCCGGCGCGGTGGTGCCCCAGGGGGCGGTGATTCCGCCACGGTCGCTGGTCGCGGGTGTGCCGGGGAAGGTGCGCCGCAGTCTCGGCGACGAGGAGGTCGCCGGCAACCGCTTCAACGCCGAGGCCTATCGGGGGCTCATCGACTTGCACCGGGGGCAGGGTTAACCCGAAGGCGAACGCCGACAACGCTTCCCGCTGAGGTTTCCATCGAACTCGGTACGTTCCCGCGACGGTGGGTTTGAAGGGCGGCCCACGCGGGCATCCGAACCAGCAGGCACGTCAATTTTTGATGCGCCCCTTGATCGGAGGAGTCCTCATGACCACCACCAGCTGGATCATCGTCGCCGTCGCCGCCGCATTGGTGTTGGCGCTCGTCGCGTTCCTGGTTCGCAACGCCACCCGCCGCCGACGCACCGCGCAGGCCGAACGCATCCGGGCAGAGGTTCAGGAGGAGAGCCAGCGGCTGAACAGGCGCGAGGCGGTGGCCGCCGAGACCGAGGCGAAGGCGCGCGCGGCCCAGGCCGAAGCCGAGGCGAAGGCCGCCGAAGCCGCCCTTCTGCAGGATCGGGCCGCCGGCCATCGTGATCAGGTCGACTCGACTCGTGAGCGCTTGGATGCCCGGCGCGAGCAGGCCGACAAGATCGACCCCCGGGTGACCCGCGACGAGAGCGATGACCAGCCCGACCGAGTGGTCGTCGACGACGCTCGCGGTGCCCGGCACTCCACCCGATGAGGCCGGACCACCCTCTTGTCCGCCTGGTGTGACGAGCAACTCCCTGGCGTGTAGCACCTTCTCGATCAGGGTATGGACCGCGTGCAGGTGATAGGACTAGCGGTGGTCAGGAGGCTTCGGTGATGATGTCGAACGCATGCGTGGGATGCGGATGACCGCGCGCGTCCTCGTCACCGGGGCCACGGGATATATCGGATCACGATTGGTCGGTGAACTGCTCTCGGCCGGCCACGACGTGGTGGTGACCAGCCGGAGGCCGGAACGTCTGACCGCTTTCGGGTGGTATCGCGACGTCACGGCCGTATCCCTGGATGCGAACGACCCCGATTCGGTGGCAACGCTTTTCGCGCGGTGCGGACACGTGGACGTCGTCTACTACCTGGTGCACGGGATCGGTGAGGCGGACTTCAGGACTACGGACAACGAGGGCGCCCGCCGCTTTGCGCTGGCCGCTGCTCAAGCGGGCGTCGGCCGCATCGTCTACCTCGGCGGTTTCGTGCCCGCCGACGACGTGTTGTCCGAACATCTGGCCGGCCGGGCCGAAGTGGCTGCGGCCCTCACGGTTGCCGGCGGTGCCGAAGTGGTGTGGCTCGGTGCGGCGCTGATCATCGGCGCGGGGTCGACGTCGTTCGAGATCCTGCGCTATGTCGCCGAACGCTTCCCGGTGCTGCCGCAACCGTCCTGGCTGTCCAACCCCCTCGACCCCATCTCCATCCGCGATGTGCTGCACTACCTCATGGCCGCCGTAGACAGCGAGTTGGTGCCCGCCGGGGCGTACGACATCAGTGGACCGCAGACGACCAGCTACCGGGACCTGTTGGCGGTCTACGCCCGGTTGTCCGGAACACGGCAGTGGGCCGTGCCCGCGCCGGGCGTGCCGACCGTGGTCGCGTCGAAGGTGTCGGCTGTGGCGCTTCCGGTTCCCGGCGCGCTCACCGCCGATTTGACTGCGTCTCTGGATCATCCGATGACCGCGGCGGGGGAGGGGCTACGTAATCTGGTGCCCGACCCGGCCGGCGGTCTGCTGACGGTGAACAAGGCGATCACCCGCTCGCTGCATACGCCCGAGCGGGTCCCGGTCACCGATCTGGCCGATCCACACCACCTCGCCGATACCGACCCGTCCTGGGCCGGCGGCGATATGTCGCGCATCCGTCAGCTCACCCCGACGATCGCCCGGCCGGCGCTTGCACTGCTCTCGCTGCTACCCGGTCCGGCCACCGCCGCACTGCGCACCGGGATCGATATTCTGGCCGGGCTGATCCCGCGGGGGCGTCGCCGATGATCCCGCCACCGTGGCGCGCCGCTGCACCTGCCGTCGAGGAAGCCCGAAACGTGGTGCTGCGCAGACGGATCACCGTCGTTGTCGTGTTGGTGATGGGGGCGGCGCTGCAGGCGTACTCGCTGAGCAGGCACCCGGGAGACAACTCCTTCTACGTCTTCACCCTCATCATGGCCGTGGTCTGGTCGGCAGGGGCCGTCCTGTCCGGGCCGTTGCACCTGGGCCGGCTGCCCGGAGGTGCGCGCCGGCCCGTCCTACTCGGAATCGGGGTGGGAATCGGGCTGGGCGCGGTGTTCGTCATCGGCGGCCTGATCGCGCGGCTCATCCCGCCGGTGCGTGAATACGTCACCGCCGTTTTGCAATTCGCCGATCAGGGCGCACTTGCGCTGGTCGTTTTCATCACCGTGATCAACGGCTTGGCTGAGGAGCTGTTCTTCCGCGGCGCGTTGTACAGCGCGCTCGGTGGTCACCGGCCCGTCCCGGTGTCGACGGCGATCTATTTCGTCGCGGTGATGGCGGCGGGCAACCCGATGCTCGGGTTCGCCGCGATCGTGCTCGGCGCCGTCTGTGCGCTGCTGCGCCGCGCGACCGGTGGCGTGCTGGCGCCCATGCTCACCCATTTCTTCTGGGGTCTGGTGATGGTGCTGGCCCTGCCGCCGATCTTCGGTCTGTGACCGGCACGGTCGCCTCAGGAATTCAGCGGATGCGCCATCTCGTCGCGCGGCATCCGGGCTGCCAGCCAGGCGATCAGACCCAGCGCCGCCGGAATGGTGCCGGCCGCCAAGAAGATCGTCTGCACCGCGAACACCTTGGACAGCGGCCCGGCCACGGCCATCGACACCGGCATGAAGACCAGCGAGACGAAGAAGTCCAGGCTGGAAACCCGGCCCAGCATCGCCGGGGGAACCCTGCGCTGGAGCAGCGTCCCCCAGATGACGGTGGCCGCGGTGCTGGTCATACCGACCACGAAGGCAGCCGCCGCCATCACCGTAAACGACGACGTGTAGCCGATCGCGACCAGAGGCAGATTGCCCAGTCCCCAGCACATCACCATCACCGTGAGATAGCGCCGCGGCAGCCGCACCGACGAGACCGCGATCGCACCGACCGCCCCGCCGAGGCCGAATGCAGCCAGCACGAAACCGAAGATTCGTTCACCGTGTGCGAAGCGCGCATTCGTGATGAACGGCAGCAGCACTTCCAGTGGACCGATGATGAGCAGGACGAAACCGCTCGCGAACAGCAAGGTCGCCAGCAGCCACGGGGTGCGCACCATGAACCGGAAGCCGTCCCGGAGGTCGGCCAGCGGATGCGTGCTCGGACGTTCGGCCGGAACTGATTGGGCCACCGACCTGGTCGCGACGAGCAGGATCAAGCCGGTGCCGTAGAGGATGGCGACGGCCACCGCGCCCAGCGACGGGAAGGTGGCGCCGATCAGCATGCCGGCCACTGCCGGGCCGACGGCCTGCTGCATGGTGGGCCGGAGCATGCCCTCGATTCCGTTGGCCGCCAGCAGTCGTTCTGGCGGGAGCAGCCGCGGTAGGTAGGCGCTGTACGCCGGGAAGAAGAATGCGGCGCCCACGCCGAGGGCGGTGGCGCCCACGGCCATGTGCCACAACCGCAACTGGCCGGTGAGGCCGAGTACCGCCACCGCCGTGGCCACGGCGGTGTTGACCGATTCGACGGCGATGATGATGCCGCGCTGCGGCAGACGGTCCGCGGCGATACCGCCGACCAGGACGAACGCGATCAAGCCTGCGCTCAAGCAGGTTGCCACCAGGGACAGCGCGGTGGGGTCGTTGTCCAGCGCGATGACCTGCAGCGCCATCACCACCGTCCACATGCCGGAGGCGAAGATGGACAGCGCGACGGCGCCGATCAACAGGCGGTATTCGCGGTGCCGCAACGGTGCGAATACCCGCCAGCGCGGTTGCTCCAGTTGCGTGGTCACATCACCGATGGTGACCGATCGGGGTTGGGCGAAGCCACCGAATTATTCGGCGCGCGGGTTCACTTATCGGTGAAGGTGGCCTTGCGGTGCTCCTGGAAGGCCTTGGTGCCCTCCCGGAAATCGTCGGAGGCCAGCAGAACCAACTGACCCTCACGTTCGCGCTCGAGTGCGGCCTCGAGTTCGGTGAGGGTGGCATCGTTGATGGCCTGCTTGGTCTTACGCAGCGACACGGCCGGGCCGGTGGCCAGGGTGTCGATCACCTTGGCCACGGCGGCGTCCAAGTCCTCGGCGGCGTGCACCGTGGTGACCAGACCCCAGTCGTAGGCCTCGGCCGCGGTGATGCGCTCGGCCAGCAGTGCCATCCGCTGCGCGCGGATGCGCCCGACGGCCGCCGCGATCAAGGCGGAGGCCCCGCCGTCGGGCATCAGTCCGATCTTGGTGAAGGCCAGCATGAAAAAGGCCTTCTCCGAAGCCAATACGATATCGGCGGCGAGCGCCAGCGAGACGCCGACGCCGGCGGCCGGGCCCTGCACCACGGCGACGACGGGTTTGGGCAGCGCGACGATGGACCGCACCGCGCGGTTGGCGGCGTCGAGCACCGCCTCCGGTCCGCTGGCGGACTTGCCCGAGACATCCTCGGCGCTGATACCGGCGCCGGAGCTGAAACCGCGGCCCGCGCCGGCCAACTTCACGACGCGGACCGCGGGGTCGATGGCGGCCCGTTCGAGGGCTTCGGCGAGACCGGTCAGCATGGCTTCGGACAGCGAGTTCAGGCTGTCGGGACGATTGAGGGTCACCGACAACACCCCGTCGTCGAGCGCGACGAGCAGGGAGTCGATGCTGGCATACGTCATGAGAAGCGCCCTCACAGTTGGCTGGGTGGCCCACGGCCGGTCGACTTGGTTATACAAGTAAGCTATGTCGGCGGTCAACTAACTCGTACTCGACGAGCAACTCAACGACGAAGGACGGCGGTATGACGGGACCACTGCACGGATTGCGGGTTGTCGAATTGGCCGGTATCGGCCCCGGCCCGCACGCGGCGATGATTCTGGGTGATCTGGGCGCAGATGTGGTGCGGGTGGACCGCCCGACGGCGTCGAACAGCCCCGCCAAAGATGCCATGTTGCGTAACCGGCGCAGCGTCACCGCCGACCTGAAATCCGCTGAGGGCAAACAGTTCGTGCTCGATCTGGTGGCCAAGGCCGATGTGTTGATCGAGGGTTTCCGACCCGGCGTCACCGAGCGGTTGGGCCTCGGGCCCGAGGATTGCGCGAAGGTCAACGACAAGCTGGTCTACGCCCGGATGACGGGGTGGGGGCAGGACGGCCCGCGCGCACTGCAGGCCGGTCACGACATCAACTACATCTCCCTCAACGGTGTGCTGCACGCGATCGGGCGTAAGGGCGAGAAGCCGGTGCCACCGCTGAACCTGGCCGGTGATTTCGGTGGCGGGTCGATGTTCCTGCTGCTGGGCATCCTGTCGGCGCTCTTCGAACGCCAGACCTCGGGCAAGGGGCAGGTGGTCGATGCGGCCATGATCGACGGCTCCAGCGTGCTGATCCAGATGATGTGGTCGTTCCGGGCGCAGGGCCTGTGGTCGGATGAGCGCGGCACCAACATGCTCGACACCGGCGCTCCCTATTACGACACCTATGAGACCGCCGACGGCAAGCATTTCGCGATCGGTGCCATCGAACCGCAGTTCTACGCCGAGCTGCTGGCCAAGTTGGGGCTGGACCAAGCGGAGCTGCCCGGCCAGAACGACATGGCCCGCTGGGAAGAGCTGCGGACCACCTTCACCGAGGTGTTCAAGACCAAGACGCGCGACGAGTGGGCGCAGATCTTCGCGGGTTCGGATGCCTGCGCCACACCGGTGCTGGCGTTCGGTGAGGTGCTCAGTGAACCGCATGTGGCCGAGCGCGACACCTTCTATGAGACGGGTGCCGGCCTGCAGCCGATGCCCGCCCCGAGGTTCTCCCGCAGCCGGCCGGGGCAGCCCACGCCGCCCCCGGTGGTCGGCGCCGACAACGACACGATTCTCTCCGACTGGGCCTAGAGCCCGGTAACGACCCCGATAGGAAGGAAGCACGGCACGTGGAAATCAGGGATTCGGTAGCGGTTGTCACCGGCGGGGCTTCGGGCCTCGGCCTGGCGACCACCAAGCGACTGCTCGACGCCGGCGCGTCGGTCGTGGTCATCGACCTCAAGGGCGAGGAAGCGGTCGTCGAACTGGGTGAGCGCGCCAGGTTCGTCGCCGCCAACGTCACCGACGAGGACGCGGTCAGCAAGGCCCTGGATGTGGCCGAGTCGCTCGGTCCGGTGCGCATCAACGTCAACTGCGCGGGTATCGGCAACGCCATCAAGACCCTCGGTAAGGAGGGTCCGTTCCCGCTGGACGGTTTCCGCAAGGTGGTCGAGGTCAACCTGATCGGCACGTTCAACGTGCTGCGGCTGGCCGCCGAGCGCATCGCCAACACGGAGGTGCTCGACGACGGAAAGGGTGCAGGGGAGCGTGGCGTCATCATCAACACCGCCTCGGTCGCGGCGTTCGACGGGCAGATCGGCCAGGCTGCCTACTCGGCGTCCAAGGGTGGTGTGGTCGGGCTGACCCTGCCGGTGGCGCGTGACCTGTCGCGCAGCCTGATTCGTGTCTGCACCATCGCCCCGGGTCTGTTCAAGACCCCGCTGCTGGGCTCCTTGCCGGAGGAGGCGCAGCGCTCGCTGGGTCAGCAGGTGCCGCACCCCGCCCGGCTGGGTGATCCGGATGAGTATGGCGCGCTGGCGGTGCACATCGTCGAGAACCCGATGCTCAACGGCGAGGTCATCCGCCTCGACGGTGCGATCCGTATGGCCCCGCGGTAGATCGAGGAGAAGCAATGACTCTGGTTACGAAGTTCACCGAGGCCTTCGGTGTGGAGCACCCCATCGCCCAGGGTGGTATGCAGTGGGTGGGTCGCGCTGAATTGGTGGCGGCCGTGGCGAATGCGGGTGGGTTGGGTTTCCTCACCGCACTGACCCAGCCGACGCCGGCGGACCTGGCCAATGAGATCGCCAAGACCCGCGATCTGACTGACAAGCCGTTCGGGGTGAACCTGACGATCCTGCCGTCGATCACCCCGCCTCCGTATGACGAGTACCGCCAGGTGATCGTCGACGCGGGTATCAAGATCGTGGAGACCGCGGGTTCCAACCCCGGGCCGCATCTGCCGATGTTCCACGACAACGGGATCAAGGTGTTGCACAAGTGCACCTCGGTGCGGCATGCGGTCAAGGCGCAGACCCTCGGGGTGGACGGCATCAGCATCGACGGCTTCGAGTGCGCCGGTCACCCCGGTGAGGATGATGTGCCGGGCTTGGTGCTGATTCCGGCGGCAGCCAAGGAGATCGAGATCCCGATGATCGCCTCGGGTGGTTTCGGTGATGCACGTGGTCTGGTGGCGGCGCTGGCCTTGGGCGCCGATGGGATCAACATGGGCACCCGGTTCATGTGCACCGTGGAGTCCTGTATCCATCAGAACGTCAAGGAGGCCATCGTCGCGGGTGACGAGCGTGGCACCGAGCTGATCTTCCGCAGCTTGCACAACACCGCGCGGGTGGCGTCCAACGCGGTCTCACGTGAGGTGGTGGCGATCCTCGCCGACGGCGGCCAGTTCGAGGACGTCAAGGACCTGGTGGCCGGTGTGCGTGGTCGCAAGGTGTTCGAGGACGGCGATATCGATGCCGGCATCTGGACCGCGGGCACGGTCATGGGCCTGATCCACGACATCCCGACCGTCGCCGATCTCATCACCCGCATCGTCGACGAAGCCGAGGACATCATCATCGGCCGGCTGGCCGACATGGTCGTCCTCGACGAGGAAGAGAAAGCCAGCGCCTGAGCTGCGCTACGAGCTGACCGCGCGGTCGAACAATGACGTTCGGCCGCGCGGTTTTCGTTGGCGAGAAGTCCCTGAGACGCCACAACGCCGCCGAGGCATGGCTCAGCGGCGTCGTGGTGCTAGGAGGGAGCTGTTGCGGTCAGACCGCTGCAGCGAGGTCGGGGAACTGCTCGGAGGTGTCACCCTCGACGAGGACATCCCCGTGGTACAGGGCGTCAAAGTCGACTTTGATGACATCGGCACTGGTGTCGTCGATCCACATGACACTGAGCGTATGGGTCACATTTAAGGAATCTTTGAGTCACGATTCTGAATATCGTGGCAATTCTTACCGCCGGGTAGGTTCGGGATGTTTGCGGGCGTTGCGCCCGATCGCCTTACTCAACAGTCAGGATGACCCTGACCTGCGCCTGAGCTTCAAGATCGACGATTTCACAACCCTGCGGTGTGTGTGCCGACACACGAAGGCGTCGATGTGACTCCAGCAAATGTTACTTCCGAGTTCTACTCCGGAGTAGGGCCTGCCGGCCAGTGAACCGTCCGTAACGCTGCGTCGTGATCGGGGCAGACGGATTGACGGTGTGACTTATCGTTGTTAACTTAACGGCGATATCCAAGCCTGCTCTGGAGGGGAAGCTGCATGCTGAATCGAATCGCGCTTCTCGCGATGGCCGCGCCCCGGCGCGTACTGGCGCTCTCGGCCCTGGTCATGGTCGCGGCCGCGATCTTCGGCATCCCGGTCGCCAAGAGCCTGTCCGCCGGGGGTTTCCAGGACCCGACATCGGAATCGGCGCACGCGACCCAGCTGCTCACCGACAAGTTCCACCAGGGCGATATGCAGCTGATCATCACCGTCAGCTCGCCCGACGGTGTCAACGGCGCCGCGGCGACCACCGTCGGGAAGGAGATCGCCACCGCCCTCGGCAAGTCGCCTCATGTGGCCCAGGTGACCTCGGCGTGGACGGTGCCGCCCGGTTCTGGGGTGAGCGAAGCGACGGGCGGTGGTCCTGCCGCAGACCTGATCAGCAAGGACAAGATGTCCGGGCTCATCGTCGCCGGCATCAACGGGGGTGAGAATGACGCTCAGAAGTACGCCAAGGAACTGTCCGACCGGCTCGTGCACGACCGCGATGGGGTGACGGTCCGCTCCGGTGGCGTCTCCATGGTCTACGCCCAGATCAACGCCCAGACCGAGCGGGACCTGTTGCTCATGGAATCCATCGCGATCCCGCTGAGCTTCCTGGTGCTGGTCTGGGTGTTCGGCGGGCTGGTCGCCGCCGCGCTGCCGATGCTGGTCGGCGGGATGGCGATCCTGGGCACGATGTCGGTGCTGCGGCTCATCACCTTCTCCACCGATGTGTCGATCTTCGCGCTCAACCTGTCCACCGCGATGGGCCTGGCCCTGGCGATCGACTACACCCTGCTGATCATCAGCCGCTACCGCGATGAACTCGCCGAGGGGCAGCCGCGCGACCGCGCGCTGATCCGCACCATGGCGACGGCCGGGCGGACGGTGCTGTTCTCGGCGACGACGCTGGCGCTGTCGATGGCGGCCATGCTGCTGTTCCCGATGTACTTCCTGAAGTCCTTTGCCTACGCCGGCCTCGCGACCGTGGGTTTCGCCGCGTTGGCGGCCGTCATCGTCACGCCGGCCGCGATCTGGTTCCTCGGCGATCGGCTCGACGCGCTCAACGTGCGCCGGCTGTTCCGGCGGGGGCCGGCTCCCGCCGCCAAGCCGGTCGAGCAGCTGTTCTGGTACCGGTGGGCGGGTGCCGTGATGCGCCGCGCCATCCCGATCGGCCTCGCCGTCACGGCGCTACTGGTGCTGCTCGGTGCACCGTTCCTCGGCGTCAAATGGGGCTTCCCCGACGACCGGGTGCTGCCCGGCTCCGCCTCGGCGCACGAGGTCGGCGACCAGTTGCGCAATGACTTCACCGACAACTCGGCGACGGCGGTGACCGCCGTCATCCCCGACGCCGACGGCCTGACCCCGGCCGAATTCGACCGCTACGCAGCGCAGCTGTCGAAAGTCGCCGCGGTGACCTCGGTCTCCAGCCCGACCGGCACCTTCGTCGGGGGTGACAAGGTCGGCCCCGCCGGGCCCACCGCCGGTCTCGCCGAGGGCAGCGCGTTCCTCACCGTGGCCAGCACCGCACCGCTGTTCTCCGATGGCTCCGAGCAGCAGCTCGACGCGCTGCACGCCGTCAGCGGACCGGATGGCCGTGCCGTCGAGTTCGCCGGGATCGCGCAGATCAACCGGGACAGCGTCACCGCCATCACCAATCGGCTGCCCTGGGTGCTCGGCGTGATCGCGGTGATCACCTTCGGTTTGCTTTTCCTGCTCACCGGCAGCGTGGTGCTTCCGCTGAAAGCCCTTGTGCTCAACGTGCTTTCGCTGACCGCAGCGTTCGGGGCCCTGGTGTGGATCTTCCAGGACGGGCATCTGTCGGCGCTGGGAACGACGGCCACCGGCACGCTGGTGGCCAATATGCCGGTGTTGTTGTTCTGCATCGCGTTCGGGTTGTCGATGGACTACGAGGTGTTCCTGGCGGCGCGTATCCGGGAGTACTGGCTGTCGCTGGACGGGCCGACCCGGCAGCGCAACGACAGGGCGGTGGCGCTCGGTCTGGCCCGCACCGGCCGGGTCATCACCGCCGCCGCGCTGGTCATGTCGATCTCGTTCGCCGCGCTGATCGCCGCACAGGTGTCGTTCATGCGGATGTTCGGCGTCGGGCTGACGCTGGCGGTGCTGGTCGATGCCACCCTGGTGCGGATGGTGCTGGTGCCGGCGTTCATGCATGTGGCGGGCGGCTGGAACTGGTGGGCGCCGAAGCCGCTGGCGTGGCTGCACGAGCGGATCGGTATCAGTGAGAGCGGTCCGGAGCGCGACACGGAGGGGCGCGAGCCCGTGGCCGCCGGTGTGACGGACACTGGTCAGCGTGGTTGAAGCTCTCAAACGCCGGCGGGCTGCCCGCGGCTCGGGTGAACGGTTACGCGAGGAGATCCTCGACGCGACCACCGAACTCCTCCTGGAAACGGGTCACGCGAAAGCGGTGTCGATCCGGGCGGTAGCGCAGCGCGTCGGTGTCACCTCCCCGTCGATCTACCTGCATTTCGCCGATAAGGACGCACTGCTGGACGCCGTGTGCGCCCGGTACTTCGAGAGACTCGACGAGGAGATGCAGCGGGTCGCGGTGGGCAAGAGTTCCACCATCGAGGTGCTGCGCGCCCAGGGGCTGGCCTACGTGCGGTTCGCCCGCGAGACCCCGCAGCTGTACCGGATCGCGACGATGGGCGAAGGCAGTCCCGGCAGTGACGTCGATATGACCCTGGCCAGTTCGGCGTTCGTGCACATGCGTGACTCGATCGAAACACTGATGGCCGAAGGGATTTACCCGCAAGGGGATTCGACGGCCGCGGCGCTGGAACTGTGGACCGCCGTGCACGGTGTGGCGGCCCTGTTGATTGCCAAGCCGTACCTGCCGTGGGGTGATGCCGAGCAGTTCGCCGACCGCGTGTTGAGCGCCGTGTGCTGTGGCCGCATCGTCTACGGCATCGTGGGTCCGGACGCCACCCCAGAAGAGACCATCGCGAAATTGCAGGAGCTCAGATGACGACCATCGAGAATCCGTTCTTCGCTCGGCTGTGGACCGTGATGTCCGGCCACGAACCCGAGTCGCTGCGGCGGCTGCGGGTGGAGAACCTCGCGGGACTGACCGGCCGGGTGCTGGAGGTCGGTGCGGGCACCGGTACCAATTTCACCCATTATCCGACCGGTGTCACCGAGGTCGTCGCGGTCGAACCCGAACCTCGGCTTGCCGACGTGGCAGCCCGTGCCGCGCAATCGGCGCCCGTGCCGGTGACCGTCACCACCGACACCGTCGAGACGTACGCCGCGCAGCAGCCCTCCTGGGGCGAGCGAAGCGACGGGGAAATGTTCGACGCCGTGGTGTGCTCGCTGGTGCTGTGCTCGGTAGATGAACCCGATACCGTTCTGCGGCAACTATTTTCGATGATCTCACCGGGTGGCCAGTTGCGCTATCTGGAACATGTCGCCAGCTCGGGCCCGCGCGCCTCGCTGCAGCGGCTGGCCGACGCGACGGTGTGGCCGCGCCTGCTCGGCAATTGCCACACCCACCGCGACACCGAAGCCTCGATCGTGGCCGCCGGATTCGAGGTGCGCAGGTCGCGGCGCCAGCTGACGTTCCCGGCGTGGGTGCCGGTGCCGGTCGCCGAGTTCGCGATCGGCCAGGCGGTGCGGCCCGGTTAACCCAGCAGAGCGGGCAGGCGCTGCAGCAACCCGGGCAGTGCCGTGGCCGCGGTCTCCCGGACCACCACCGTCGCGGCGGCTGACAAGGGCGTGGCCTGCGGGTTCACCTCGATGACGGGGATACCGTTGGCCAGCGCGGCCTCCGGCAGGCCCGCGGCCGGATAGACGATCGACGACGTACCCACCACGATCACCACATCGGCCCCGGCCACCGCAGCCACCGCGCCGTTCCAGGCGGCGTCGGGCAGGCCTTCGCCGAACCACACCACATCGGGCCGGATCAGGCCGCCACACGCGCACCGGGGCGGGTCGATGGCCTCGACCGGCGCCGGCATCGCCGGCAGTGCTCCGGTGAACGGTAAATGGCAACGATCGCAACGGAATTCGAACAGGCTGCCGTGCAGGTGGTGGACCTGGCTGCTGCCGGCGCGTTCATGCAGATTGTCGACGTTCTGGGTGGCGATGTGGATATCGGCGTAGTCTTCCCACGCCGCGACGGCGCGGTGGCCGTTGTTCGGTTGGACGGCGTCCATCATGTAGTGGCGCCACAGGTACCACGCCCAAACCTTCTCCGGGTGCCGCTGCCAGCCCTCGCTGCTGGAGATCTCGTAGGGGTCGACGTTCGCCCATAAACCCGTCTCCACGTCGCGAAACGTCGGCACACCGCTCTCGGCGGACATGCCGGCCCCGCTGAGCACCGTCACCTGCACACCACCAAAGTAGCGGGTGTGGGCGATACTGGGCACATGGCCGGGTTGGGGGAGTGGGTCCGGCTGGACGCGCAGGCGGCAAGCCCTTTGTTCGACCAGTTACGGACCCAGATCATTGATGTGGTGCGGGATGGCCGGCTGGAGCCGGGCACTCGCTTGCCGACGGTGCGCGATCTGGCCGGGCAAGTGGGACTGGCGGTCAACACCGTCGCCCGCGCGTATCGGGAGTTGGAAGCGGCGGGCATTCTCGAAACCCGTGGGCGGTTCGGCACATTCGTGGCGCGGGTGGATCCGGCCGATACGGCGATGGCGGCCGCCGCGCATGCCTTCGCCGAAACGGCACGCCAACTCGGTATCGGAAAAGCCGAAGCGCTGCGCTATCTGGACGCCGTCCTGGACTGAGCGCTCCAGCGCACGACGTCCAGCGCGACGGCGACGTCCACGCTGCGCTCGGCCAGTGGGCGGGGCAGCAGCTCGTCGGCGCGTGCCAGCCGCCGCAACAGGGTGTTGCGATGGGTGTACAGCCGTGCGGCCGTCCGCGAGGCGTTGCACTGTTCGCCGACGAATGTTCGTACCGTGTGCTGTAATTCGGGACTCGCGGTCTCGAAGTCGCCCAGCGTGCGGTGCACGAACTCGGCGGCGCGGGCGGCGTCGGCGGTGATCAGGGCGACCAGCTGGATGTCGGTGAACAAGGCGAGCCGCTGCGGTGAATGCAGCCTCGCCATCATCTGCTGCGTGGTGATCGCGTCGAAATGGCTGCGCCGGAAGCCGTCGATTCCCTCGGCTGTCGAGCCGATCGCCACCCGGATATCGGCCGACTGGGCGACGAGTGCTTCCAGCGCGCAGGTCTCGATGTGGCCGGGTGCCCACACCCAGCGGGTCGCCACACTGGGCAGCACGCTCAGCGGGCGCCGTCCACCGGCCGCCAGCCCGATTGCCTCTGCGGCCCGCTCAAGTTGGGCCAGGTCCCCGTCGGGGTGCTCGCACCAGATCACCACAGCGGTGTGGGTGCCGGTCAATGCGTAGCCGAGGCGGCTTTCGGCGCGCTGCCGGGGGATGGGTGCGCCGTCGAGGATGAGCGCGACGGTCTCGCGCCGTTCGGCGTGGGTGCCGTGGGTGAGTTCGTCGCGTTCGAGTTCGATCTGGGTGGCGATGCCGGTCAGGGTCGCATCGATGAACGTGCTGATCGACCGCGAGCAGATCTGCAACATCTCGTGCAGCTCGGCAGGATCGGAGGACAGGTCGAAGGCGATGTCCATGAGGCGCCGCCACGCCACCCCTTCGCCGACCCGATAGGCATCGAGGGGAAAGGCGTCGATGCCGCGGCGCACCAGCTCGCGTGCGATGGACAGGGGCTCGGGTCCGGTGTTGGGAGGGACGGGTGCACCGGGGTCCCGTACATTGGCGGTGCCCCAGAAGAACAGGTTGGCCCGGTTGCTGCGACTGACGGCGGCGGCGAGTTCGGGATCGGAGCCGATCGCGGGATTGGCGTTGAGCACCGCGTCATCGAGCTCCTGGAGCCACTCGGGGCGGGCATTGACGACGATCTGCGCGCACCGCCGGATCAGCTCCCGCACCGGCGGTGACGGCTTCGCCCACTCCACCCGGTCAGCCTAGGAGAATGGTGCAAAGTGCACATCGTGATGGACAGAATGGGTTATTTCGACCTTGGGTTCGGGTAGTTGGACGGCGACCATGGAGACATGACTCACACCGAACACGTCGACGTGTTGATCGTCGGCGCAGGTATCTCGGGCATCGGCGCCGCCTACTACCTGCAGCAGGAGCATCCGGGGCGCAGCTACGCGATCCTGGAGGCCCGCGGCGCGACCGGCGGGACCTGGGACCTGTTCCGGTATCCGGGTATCCGGTCGGACTCCGATCTGCACACCTTCGGCTACGAGTTCAAGCCGTGGCGCGACGAATACGCCATCGCGACCGCCGACAAGATCCTGGCCTACCTGCGTGAGACGGTCGACGAGAACGGTATCGAGCGCCGGATCCGGTTCCACCACAAGGTGCTCGGCGCGGCATGGAGCACCGCCGAATCCCGTTGGACGGTCGATGTCGAGCGCGACGGGGAGATGATCCAGATCAGCGCGGACTGGCTGTTCTGTGCCGGTGGCTACTACCGCTACGACCAGGGTTACACCCCGGAATTCCCAGGGCGCGAACGGTTCACCGGGCAGATCGTGCATCCCCAGCACTGGCCCGAGGACCTCGACTACACCGGTAAGAAGGTCGTCGTCATCGGCAGCGGCGCCACCGCGGTGACCCTGATCCCGGCGATGGCCCCCACCGCCGGACACGTCACGATGCTGCAGCGTTCACCGACCTACGTCATGCCGGTGCCCGCGAAGGACGGCTTCGCCAACGCTGCCAAGAAGCTGCTGGGTGACAAGCGCGGTTACGCCCTGACCCGGCGCAAGAACATCCTCAAGCAGCGGTCGGTGTACGTGCTGTGCCAGAAGTACCCGGCGGCCGCCCGCAGGCTGATCCGCTCTATCAACGCCAAGCAGCTTCCGGCCGGATATCCGGTCGACGAGCATTTCAACCCGACCTACAACCCGTGGGACCAGCGGCTGTGCGCGGTACCCGACGCCGACCTGTTCAAGGCGCTCAGCGACGGCAGCGCATCGGTGGTCACCGACCGGATCGCCACCTTCACCGAGAACGGCATCCTGCTGGAGTCCGGCCGCGAGCTGGAAGCCGACATCATCGTCACCGCGACGGGACTGCAGATCCAGTTGTTCGGCGGGATGGGGCTGACGGTGGACGGCGAGCCGGTGAACCCGGCGGAAACCGTTGCCTACAAAGGCATCATGTTGTCCGGTGTGCCCAACTTCGCCTTCGCGTTCGGCTATACCAACTCGTCGTGGACGCTGAAGGTGGGGCTGTTGTGCGAGCACTTCTGCCGGCTGTTGTCCTATATGGATGCCCACGGTTTCGACGCGGTCCGTCCGGAGGTCCTCGACACGGCCATGCCGACGCTGCCGCTGATCGATTTCGGTGCCGGGTACGTCAGCCGCAGCGCGGCGGAACTGCCCCGCCAAGGCGTCGACGGCCCGTGGCAGATGACGATGAACTACACCGCCGACGTCGAGACACTGCGGCACGGGCCCGTGACCGATTCGCATCTGCGGTTCAGCGCGAGGGTCGCCGCCGCCGAACCAGTGGCCGCTCGATGACCGACCGGTACTGCCTGCTGCCTGACGGCAACCGGGTGTGCTACCGCACCGACGGTGATCCTGCGGGACAGCCGCTGGTACTGATCGCGGGCCTCACCCTGGACCTCACCAGCTGGCCGAGGGAGATGGTCGACGGGTTGACCGAGGGTGGATTCCACGTGATCCGGTTGGACAACCGCGACGTCGGGCGTTCCACCTGGGCCACCACCACACCGCCCGGGACGCTGCGCCAGCTCACCCGCCGGCCCCGGCGCGACGGCTACGATCTCGCGGATATGGCCGCCGACGTCGTCGGACTGCTCGACCACCTCGGTATCGAGCGGGCACACCTGGTGGGGATGTCGATGGGCGGCATGATCGCCCAGACGGTGGCCGCGCGGTACCCGGCCCGAGCGCTGTCGTTGACGTCCATCTTCTCGACCACCGGCGCGCCCCAGGTCGGACAGCCCGCCGTCGCCACATTGATGCTGATGGCCGCGCGGCCCCCGCGGACCAGACGGGCGTTCATCGACCGCCATGTCAAGATGATGAAACATCTTGCTGGAAAAGGCTTTCCGATGGACGTCGCCGGTGCGGTGGAATACGCTGCCGGCGCCTGGGAACGCGGACCGGGCCCCTGCGCTGCTGCCGGCGTGGCACGGCAGATCAACGCGATCTACAAATCCGGGGACCGCACGGCGGAATTGGCCCGCATCACCGCCCCGACTCAGGTCGTGCACGGGGACCGGGACCTCATCGTGCATCCCAGCGGCGGTATGGCCACCGCGGCGGCCATACCCGCTGCTCGGCATCTGACCATCCCTGGGATGGGCCACGACCTTGCCCCCGGTGTGACGGGCCGGCTGGTGACGGTCATCAGCGAGAACGCGGCCCGCGCAACCGAGTCGCGTGAGCGCAGCGACGGGGAGATCGTCGGTTCAGCCGAACTCCAGCAAGGTGGTCACCCCGCGCAGCGAATCCAGTAGCGGAATCCGGTAGGCCGCCCAGATCAGGGTGTTGACCACCCGGCCGCGGCCCGGCGGCAGCGGGACGTCGTGGACGGCCCGGACACCGGGCACGGTGTTGATCAGGTCGGCGGCACCGGCCACCGAGAGGCTGAACGGCATCGGCGGTACCCGGTAGCGCAGCGAGGGACGCAGCAGACCGTTGCGCGCCCACCACGCGAACCAGTGCGGCGGCAGGTCGAACATCATCTGCCCGCCGGGGAACCGCTTCGCGCATTCGGCGATCAGGCTCATCGCCTCCGCGGGCTGCAGATACATCAGCAGACCCTCGGCCGTGATGAACACCTCGTTGGCGTCCTCAACTTTGTCCATCCAGCTGTAGTCCAGCGCGGACTGTGCGCAGGTGTGGATCCGGTCCGACGGCGGCAGCAGCTTCTCGCGAAGCGCCACGATCGGGGGGAGATCGACGGTGAGCCAGGTGAATTCGTTGCTCACACCGGAGGCGTCGATGCGGTAGAAGCTGGTCTGCAGGCCCTCGGCGAGAGCGACGACGGTAGCGGCCGGATGATCGCGCAGATAGGCGCGGGTGGCCGTATCGAAGGTCAGCGCCCGCAGCGCCATGTCCTGGCGGTTCGCGGACCCGAACTTCGCGAAGTCGAAGTCGATGGAGTCAGCCAGGCTGACGGCGACCGGATCATCGAGGATGGCATCCGGTCGGCGGGCTTCGTTGGCCCGGACCTGCAGGGTCAGCAGTGCGGTCTCGGAGACACCGGTCAGCGCCGAGGCGTCGATCTTCTGGGAGCTCACCGCGCCGAATGTACCCGCTCGGGTCAGCGCAGCACTTTGTCCAGGGTGCGCAGATTGCGGGTGGTGGTCGACGACTTGTAGCGCTTCTTGCTCATCGTCTTGCCGATCGCCGAGTCCAGCGTCGCCGCGCGGGCGACCTGCCAGTACAGGACACCATCGCCACGGGCCGCGGTGTCCCCGGCCTCGGTCGCCAGCGCGGCCAACTCCTGGAGAAGGTCGTCGTCGCTGACGAAGGTGACATAGGAGTGGTGCTCGGGAACGTCGCGCTCGAACGGGTACCGCTGAACAATCTCGCGGAGCTCGTCCAATCCGTAGACCAGTACCCAGGCGTCGTAACCGAACGCCTCCCGCAACGCCGCCTCCGCGGTGCGTCGCACCGACGTGGCCCCGGAAGTGCTGTCCAGCAACACGTTTCCACTGGCCAGCACGGTCTTGACATCGCCGAAGCCGGCATCGGTGAACACCTTGGCGACGTCGGCCATCTTCAGGTTCACCCCGCCGACGTTGACACCGCGCAGAAACGCGGCGTAGCGGGTCACGCGAACTCCGACGTCGTCACCGGCACGCCGACCAAAGTCGTGCCACCAATCCTGGGCAGAGCGGTCATCGTTGCGATCCTATCGACGTACGCTCGCTACATGGGTCGCCTGGTTTTCGATGACAAGTTGCTGGCATTGATCAGCGGGAATTCGCTGGGGGTGCTGGCGACGATCAAATCCGACGGCCGGCCCCAGCTGTCCAACGTGTCGTACTACTTCGATCCACGCGAGGTGGCGGTGCAGGTGTCGATCACCGAGCCGCGGGCCAAGACGCGCAATCTGCGGCGCGATCCGCGGGCGTCGCTGCTCGTCAGCTCGGACGACGGTTGGTCCTATGCGGTGGCCGAGGGCGATGCGATCCTTACCCCGCCGGCGGCAGAACCACACGATGACACCGTCGAGGGGCTGATTGCCTTGTACCGCAACATTGCCGGTGAGCACCCGGACTGGGATGACTATCGCCGGGCGATGGTCGAGGATCGGCGGGTGCTGCTCACCATCCCGATCGCCCATCTGTACGGGATGCCGCCCGGTCTGCGCTGATTGGGCCGGCTCTCGGATAGGCTCATGCAATGGCCGAGAAACCGGAAGAAGACGACACCAAGCGCAAGTTCCGGGAGGCGCTGGAACGGAAGAAGGCGCAGTCGTCCGGCGCCAACTCACACGCAGACGGCCGGGCGAATAAATCGAAGGCCCACGGCGTGGTGGAGAACCGCAGGGAGTTCCGCCGCAAGAGCGGTTAGTCCATCGGTTAGTCCGTCGCGCGGGCCAGACTCCGGGCGGCCGCCAGCGCGGTGAGCAGCACCGCGACGCACAGCAGTCCCGGGCCTTTCAGTCCCCAGCTCACCGAGGCGAGGGTGGCGGCGCCGGCGAGGCAGAGCAGCGTTCCGACCGCGGTCCCGCGGGCTGCGGTGACGGTGCCGCCGTCCCAGTAGGGCAGCGGATTGTTCTCCAGTGGTCGCAGCGCCATGAACAGCGCGGCGACCAGCGCCACCATGAGCGCCAGCTGCACGATGCTCAGCGCCAGCAGATGCGGCTGCCCGGGGTAACGGGGCAGACCCAGATAGTCGAACGCCAGGTGC
This sequence comes from Mycolicibacterium sp. Y3, assembly GCF_051188035.1. NCBI lineage: Bacteria > Bacillati > Actinomycetota > Actinomycetes > Mycobacteriales > Mycobacteriaceae > Mycobacterium > Mycolicibacterium sp. Y3. The sequence goes on from NZ_JAVQLT010000001.1 coordinate 1,903,671, forward strand.
AGCCCCAGCAGCGCCGGCATATGCCACAGGTACAGCGTCATCGCGCCGCTGTTGCCGATGACCGTCAGCCACCACACCCGCGGCCGGGTGGCCCAGCGACCGATGGCCGGCGCGGCGGCAATGGCGAAGGCGCACATCATGATTGCGTGCCCGGCCAGCAACAGCGATGGTGGCGTCATATTCTTCAGGCGCTGGCTTTCGATGCCGACGAGGCTCAGTTCGTACGGGCCGAAGCGCAGTAGCGCCAGGTTGGCGGCCAGCATCATGACACCGAGCGCGGCCGCTGTGGACGGGCGTAGCAGACCGCGGCGGTAGGCCACGCCGAACATGCCGGGCAACAGCCAGACCGACAGGTTCGCAAAGCCCAGCCAACCCAGGCTCGGGTCGTTGACGCGAGCCGCGTCCACCACGGCGATGAGCCCGTAGCCGAGGGCCACCGCTCCGGCCAGCCGTGCCGTGGTGGTGATCCGGGCCAGCAACGGAACCGACGCCAGCACAAGGACATACGCGCCGAGGAACCAGAGCAGTTGGGTCGAGATCCCGGCGATCGGCTCGTACACATGCACCGGGGCGACCCGGTGTAACACCGTCAGCGCCACCGCCCAGAACGCCAGGTAGGAGAACACCGGCCGGTAGAGGCGGGTGCAGCGTTTGAGGAGCCAGGTGCCCCAGTCGCCGGCCGAATTGTTGTGGTAGGACGTGACCGAACTCGCCACGCCGGCGAAGAAGAACAGCGGCATGATCTGGAAGATCCAGGTCAGTGCCTGCAGGACGGCCGAGGTGGTGAGCAGGTTGTCCCAGTGGAACACCTCGTCGGTGATGATGCTGGTGGCCATCAGGGTATGGCCGGTGACCACGCCGAGCAGAGACACGATGCGGATGACGTCGAGGGCGCGGTCCCGGTCGGCCGGGGTGGCCCGAGCCACCCCGGCGACGCTGGGAAACGTGGTCGCGGGCATGGCTCGACGCTAAATCAGCGACGCGCGATGCACCTGAGTAGAACCACTCAGAACCTCGAGATTTGTGGAGTCGCAGCCGTACTGGTTACGGCTGTGACTCCACAAATCACCGTGCGGCGGGGGTGGCGCGGCGCTCCTGGACCAGGATCGCGGCCAGGCAGACCATGGCCAGCACCGCGACCACCACCGCGAACACCTCGCCGGCGGTGCGCAATCCCCATGCGTGCGCGGCCAGTCCGGCGCCCACCACCGGCAGCGAGATGGCCACATAGGCGACCACGAAGTACGTCGAGCTGACCTCGGCGCGGCGTTCGGTGGGCACCTGTTCGACGACGGCGGCCAGGCCGCGGCTGAAGCTGATGCCCTGGCCCGTACCGGCCACCAGAGCCGCGACCAGGATGCCCGTCAGTGAGGAGAAGTGCAGCGCGGCAGCCAGTATCACCATGCCGATCACGAGGACGGCGCTGCCCGCCGCGACCGCGCGGGCCGGTGCGATCCGTCGTCCCGCCAGTTGGGCCGCGGCCGAGGCCAGGAAGATCGACGAGGCCACGGCACCGCCGACGGCGTGGTTGTCGTTGCCGACCACATTCGCGACGAACGCCGGGGCCACCGACGTGAACAAGCCCATCACGGCGAAGCCGGCGAAAGCCGCGGTGGCGGCGGTGAGGAAAACGGCGCGCGCCTCGACGGGTACCGACAGCCGCTGCATGCCGATCCGGCCGGTGCGGTCGGAGGTCTCCGGGGCGATCAGGACCGCTGCGATCGCCAGTACCACGAGCACGATGTGCACCACGAACGGCAGGGTCAGCGCATGCGGTTCGTACTGCACCAGCAGGCCGGCCAGAATGGGCCCGCTCCCCAGGCCGCCGATATTGGCGACCGTCGCGACCACGGCGCCGCGCTCACGCTGCGCGGCGGGCAGGGTCTCCACCACGGCGGCCGTCGCCGTTCCGGTGAAGATACCCGCCGACAGGCCGGACAGCAGTCGTCCCACCAGGAGCACGGCCACACTGTCGGCGAAGAGGAAGACCACCGCGCTGGCCAGCGCGAACACCAGACCGCCGAGCAGCACCGGGCGCCGCCCGATCGCATCGGACCAGCCGCCGACGACCAGGAGGGCGCCGAGCACGCCGATGGCGTAGGCGGCGAAGACGATCGTGGTGGTGAGCACCGCGAAGTGCATCTGCGCCGCATAGAGCGCGTACATCGGTGTCGGCAGGGTGGTGCCGAGCATCACGGCGGCGAACGCGAAGGCCAGGAGTGGAAAGGCCAGGCGGCGGCGGATGTTCACGCGTGTGAACAACGCCGCCGCCGCCATGGGTAATCCATACCCCGCTGTGATGCCCGCTAATGCACTTCCCTAGTGCATGACGGCCTTCTCGGCGCCGACGCCGGTCAGCGACCGCACCTCCATCTCGGCATTGAGTTCCGCGTCGCCCTCGTCCGAGGACGTCAGCGTCCCGATGATGCCCAGCAGGAAGGCCAGTGGGATCGACACGATGCCCGGGTTGGCCAGCGGGAACCACGCGAAATCCGCACCCGGGATCATCGCGGTCTTCGACCCGGAAACGGCGGGGGAGAAGACGATGAGCACGATGGTCGAGATCAGCCCGCCGTACATGCTCCACAGCGCGCCGCGGGTGTTGAACCGGCGCCAGTACAGCGAGTAGACGATGGTGGGCAGATTCGCCGCCGCGGCCACCGCGAACGCCAGCGCGACCAGGAAGGCGATGTTCTGACCGTTGGCCAGGATCCCCAGCCCGATGGCCACCAGCCCGAGTACCACCGCGGTGATCCGGGAGACCCTGACCTGCTCCTCCTCGGTGACCTTGTGTCCCTTGAGAACACTGGCATAGACGTCATGCGCGAACGACGCCGACGCGGTGATGGTCAGGCCGGCGACCACCGCGAGGATGGTGGCGAACGCGACGGCGGAGATGATGCCGAGCAGCACCACGCCACCCAGTTCCAGGGCCAGCAGCGGAGCCGCCGAGTTCTGGCCGCCTGCGGCGGACAGGATGCGGTCCGGCCCCACGATGGCGGCGGCGCCGTAACCGAGCACCAGGGTGAACAGGTAGAAGGCCCCGATCAGGGCGATGGCCCACACCACCGATCGGCGGGCCTCCTTGGCGGTGGGCACGGTGTAGAAGCGCATCAACACGTGCGGCAGACCCGCGGTGCCCAGGACCAGCGCCAGCCCCAGTGACAGGAAGTTGATCTTCGAGGTGGTCGATCCGCCGTACTGCGCACCCGGGGCGAGCACATCGCGACTGGCCACCCCCTTGGTGGTGGCATCGGAGACGGCCGACTGGGCGGCCCCGAGGATCTCGGAGAAGTTCAGCCCGAACTTGGCCAGCACCATGACCGTCATCAGCGCGGCACCGGTGATCAGCAGGACGGCCTTGATGATCTGCACCCACGTGGTGCCCTTCATGCCACCGACCAGCACGTAGACGATCATCAGGATGCCGACGACGGCGATCACCAGCGACTGGCCGGTCTTGCTGTGAACGTTGAGCAGCAGGGCCACCAGACCGCCGGCCCCGGCCATCTGTGCCAGGAGGTAGAACAGCGACACCGTCAACGTCGTGGTGGCCGCGGCCAGCCGGACCGGGCGTTGCTTGAGCCGGAAACTCAACACGTCGGCCATCGTGAATCGGCCGGTGTTGCGCAGCAATTCAGCCACCAGCAGCAGTGCCACCAGCCAGGCGACCAGGAAGCCGATGGAGTAGAGGAAGCCGTCATAGCCGTAGACGGCGATGGCGCCGGCGATGCCGAGGAAGCTGGCCGCCGACAGGTAGTCACCGGCGATGGCGATGCCGTTCTGGGGGCCGGAGAAGGCGCGGCCGCCGGTGAAGAATTCGTCGGCGGATTTGTTGTTGCCGCTGGCCCGGATCACCACGTACATGGTGACGGCCACGAAGACGCCGAAGATCGCGATGTTGGCGACCGGGTTGCCCACCGAATCCGATGCTGCGAGAAGCGTGGTCACTTGACGGGACCTTCCAGCTCGGCGCGGATGGCGGCCGCGCGTGGGTCCAGCTCGCGGTTGGCGAACCGGACGTAGATGCCGGTGATGAGGAAGGTGGTGACGAACTGCCCCAGGCCGAGTAGCAGGCCGAGGTTCACGTTGCCGAACACCTTGGTGGCCATGAAATCGTGGGCGAAGGCGCCCAACAGGACGTAGAGGCCGTACCAGATGAGGAAGAACGCCGTCATCGGGAAGACGAAACGGCGCAGTTTGGTGCGCAACTCCTGGAACTCGGGGCTGCTCTGAACTTCGACGAACTCGGCGCCGGTGGGCGCGGAGCGACTGTCGGTGGTGGGCACGTGGGACTCCTTGACGTCGACTGTGAACCAGCTGGTAACCGAACCTAAGTGAGATGCGGGTCACATGGGTGGAGTTGACGCCGAAGCCGGGCACCGATGCGCCCAACGGTCGATGAGTGGCGGTGAGCGGCGGGCCTATCGCACGGTGAGACCGCCCAGCAGCTGGTTGAACGCCTCGGTCATGGACGGGTGGGTGTAGATCGAATCCCGCAGGGCGGTCGCGGTGATGTCGTGGCGCATCGCCAACGCGACGGTGTTGATCACCTCATGGGCGTCGTAACAGAGCAGGGCCGCCCCGAGGATCAGGTCGGTGTCGGCGTCGACGACGACCTTCATCAGGCCGTCGGGCTCGCCGACGATGCGGGCGCGCGGCACCGTGGCCATGTCGGCGACCGCCGTGGTGGCGACCTTGATGTGCAGACCGGCGGCCACGGCCTCGCGCTCGGTCAGGCCCACCCGGCCCAGCGGCGGCGTCATGAACAGGTTGTAGGGCACGGCGTTGCGGTCGGTGGTGCTGCGGGCACCTGTTCCGACGAGTTGATCGAGCACGATGCGGTAGTCGTCGAGCGAGACGTAGGTGAATTGCGGACCGCCGTTGACATCACCCATCGCGAAGATGTGCGGTTGGCTGCTGCGCAGGTATTCGTCGACCGACACCGCGCCCGACGGCGTGGTGCGCACCTGAGCGGCCGCCAGGTTCAGGTCGGCGGTGACGGGTTCGCGGCCCAGCGCCACCAGGACCGTATCCGCCTCGACGGTGTGCGAACCGCCGCCCGCGTCGTAGCCGACGGTGGTCGCCTCCGGGCCGTCACTGACCCCGGTGACCCCGGCTTCGGTGATGATCCGAACACCCTTGTCCTGCAGAATGTCCCGTGCGGTCGCGGCGATATCGTCATCTTCGCGCCCGAGGACCTGCGCGTGGCGCTCCAGTACGGTGACCTCGGATCCGTACGCCGCGTACATCGCGGCGAACTCGATTCCGACGTACCCGCCGCCGAGCACCACGAGTCGGCGAGGCAGGTGCTCCTCGGTGAGCAGGTCCGTGCTGGTGTGCACCCGAGTCGACGCGGCAAGGCCGGGGATATCGGGAAGTGTTGGCCGCGAACCGGTTCCGATGACGATCCATTTCGCGGACACCGTCACCTCGCCGTCGGCGGTCGAGACCGAGAGGGTGTGCGCGTCGACGAAGCGGGCCGCGCCGGTGAGTACCTCGGCGGTGTCGATGCTGTCGATCATCGTGTAGTTCACCGCGCGCAGTCCGGCGGTCAGCTCACCGGTGGCGGTGACGGCGCGACGGTACTCGTCGGGGTGGGCAGTCCCGGCGCTCAGGTGCTCGGACCGGTACACCAGTGATTTCGTCGGGACGCAACCAATGTTGATGCAGGTGCCGCCGTACATCTGCGCGGATTGTTCGATCAGCGTCACCCGCCAGCCCTTGCGGCCGAGTGCTGCGGCCAACGTCTTGCCGCCCTTGCCGAATCCGATGACCGCGAGGTCGACCTGCTGACTCACCTGTGCACCACCACTTTCCCGATCATGCGGCCCGACTCCACCAGCCGGCCAACCTAGCCGAGTCTCCCTCATCCTCTGGGCACGCGCTCCACACCCATGCCCAGCCGTTCCGGTAGATGCATGCGGGCGAAGATCTGCCCGACATCCGCAGTGGTGCGGGTGAATCGGCTGACCACCATCATCGTCGTGAACGCCAGTGGCACACTGACCGCGGCAGGGTAGCCCACCATGACGGCGGGCCAGCCGCCGAGCACGTCGTCGTCGACACCACCGGCGATGGCCACCGCCACCGCGCTGCCGCACACGCCGCCGCCGATGATCAGTCCGCACGCGGCGCCGGCGGCGGTCAGACCTCGCCACCAGATGCCAAGCACCAGAAGCGGACACAACGTCGATGCCGCGACCGCGAAGGCCAGTCCGACACTGCGGGACAATTCCAGGCCCGACACCACCAGTGACAGCGGAATCGGGATGAGCCCGCCGATCACCGCGGCGACCCGGAAATCGCGCACACGCCCGCGCAGCACATCGGTGGCCAATGCCCCGGCAATGCTGACCAGCAGCCCCGACGAGGTCGCCAGGAACGCGGCGATGGCGCCTGCGGCCACCAGCGCACCCAGTAGTTGTCCCGCTACGCCGCCGATGGTCGATCCCGGGGCCAGAAGCACAGCGGCGTCGGCGGTTCCGGTGATGAGCAACTGCGGTACGTACAGCCGGGAGAACACGCCGAGGAGTACGGGAAACAGATAGAACACCGAGACCATGGCGATGACGGCCAGCGCGGTGCGCCGGGCCGCGCGGCCGTCGGGATTGGTGTAGAAGCGGACCAACACATGCGGCAGACCCATGGTGCCGAGGAAGGTCGCCACGATGATGGACAGCACCTGATAGAGCGGATGGCCGCCACCCAGCCCGCCGCCGGAGGTGATCCATTCGCCGCCGGTGCTCGGGGTGCCGGCCACCACCGGGGTGGCCGCGCCGGCGGCCAGGGTCAGCGTGCTGCCCGCGCCCAGGGTGTGGTCGCCGGGAACGCCGAGGGTGGCGGCCTCGACATGCCGGCCATCCAGGGTTCCGGTGATGGTGATGCCCGCGGGATCGACCACCTGCACCACCACGTCGGTATCGATCGCGACGGTGGTCTGATGCTGCACGCTCGGCGGCAGCGGTCCGCCCAATTCGGCACGGTCGCTGAGGAACAACCCGAGCAGAGCGAGTGCGGGAATCGCGATGGCGGTCAGTTTCAACCAGTACTGGAAGGCCTGCACAAAGGTGATCGACCGCATCCCGCCGCCGACCACATTGCTGATCACGATCGCGCCGACAAGCAGAGGCCCGGTCCATACCGGCATTCCCAGAAGGGTTTTCAGTGTCAACCCGGCCCCCTGGTATTGCGGAGCCAGGTAGAACACGCAGATCACCACCACGACGAGCATCGCCACCTTGCGCAGCCGTGCCGAGCCGAGCCGGAATTCGGCGAAGTCGGGAACGGTGTAGGCGCCCGAGCGGCGCAGGGGAGCGGCGACGAACAGCAGCAGCCCCAGGTAACCCGCGGTGAACCCCACCGGGTACCACAGTGCGTCGGCGCCGTACTTGGCGATGAGGCCCGCCACGCCGAGAAACGATGCCGCCGAGAGGTATTCGCCCGAGATCGCGGCCGCGTTCCAGCGTGGACCGACACTGCGAGACGCCACCAGGAAGTCGGACGTGGTACGCGACAACCGGACCCCGTAGGCGCCGATGGCGACGGTGGCCACCGCCGCGGCCAGGAGGGCGGCCGCCGTGAGTGGGGCGCCGGTCATGGTTCGCTGTCGACGACCCGCACGAAATCGCGCTCGGCCTGTTCGGCGAGGCGGACGTACAGCCGGCCTATCCCGTAGAGCAGCGGGTAGCAGAGCACGGCGAGGACCAACCAGTTCAGCCGCATGCCGAGCACCGTCAGTGCGCTCAGATGCGGTGCCAGTATCACGGTCGCGACCACCCCGGCGATGACGACCAGCGTCAGCCGCAGCGCCAGACCCAGTTGGGCGCGCATCAGACCACGTACCAGTGCGTCGCCGACCTGGGTCTGCTCCTGCACCTCCACCCGGGTGCGCACCATCCGGGCGCCGCGCCGGTGCGCCAGCACGACCCGTTGCCGCCCCGCGGCGGGCCGCGGCGTGGACCCCTGCGGTGGCTCACTCATCGGCGGGCTTCAGATTGCGCATCGGATCCCGGACCAGCCGGTCCCGAAGTTCGCGCGCCTGGCGTCGGCTCACCGGTAGCTCGACGGCAGGTGAGGTGCCGTTGGCGCGCAACCGCACCAGCATCGCGCCGTCGTGCGTGCGCAGCCCGGTGACCAGACGCAGGGACACCAGATAGGACCGGTGGATACGCTGGAATCCGTGGTCGGCCCAGCGAGTTTCCAACACGCTCAACGGGATTCGCACCAGGTGGGCTCCGGTGGCCGAGTGCAGGCGGGCGTAGTCGCCCTCGGCCTCCACCCAGCCGATGCTGTCCCTGGGCACCAGTTGGGTGATGCCACCGAGTTCGGCGGGCACCACGTCGGAGTCCTGGTCTCCGTCTCCGAGTGCGGCACCGGTCTGGGTGGTGGCGGCCCGGCGCACCGCCTCGTCGAGGCGGTCCTGCCGGATCGGTTTGAGCAGATAATCGGTGGCGCCGACATCGAAGGCCGCCACCGCCTTGTCGTCATGCGCGGTCACGAACACCACGGCGGGCCGATGCGCGAAGTTGGTGAGGACGCCGGCGAGTTCGATTCCGGACAGACCCGGCATGTTGATGTCGAGGAACACCGCATCGATGGTGTGCCGGTTGAGTTCTCGTAACGCCGAGGTGGCGTCGCCGGCGGTGAACACCTCGGCGACACCAGGATGGCGGCCCAGCAGATACGCGAGTTCGTCGAGTGCGGGTGCCTCGTCGTCGACGGCGAGCACCGTCAGCTTGGAACTCACGTGTACGCACCTCCGCTGGCCCGCACCCCGGAACGGAACTTCGGCACCCGCATGATGACCTTGGTGCCCGCTCCGAGAGCCGTCTCGACCACCAGACCGTAATCGTTGCCGAAGGCTGCCCGCAGCCGATGGTCCACATTCGTCAGGCCCACGTGCGCGGACTGGTCGGCTCCGGCGCGCAGCATCTCGGGGTCCATTCCGGCGCCGTCGTCCTCGACGGTGATGACGCAATCGGTGCCGGCGTCACGGGCGATGATCTCCACCGATCCGCCGCCCTGGGCGGCCAAGCCGTGTCGGACGGCGTTCTCCACCAACGGTTGCAGCGCCAGAAACGGCACGACGACGTTGAGCACCTCGGGGGCCACCTGCAGGCGCACCGTGAGCGCCGCGCCGAAGCGGGCGCGCTCCAGGGTCAGGTAGCGGTCGATGTTGCGCAGCTCCTCGGCGAGCGTGGTGTACTGCCCGGCCGCCCGGAACGAGTAGCGGGTGAAATCGGCGAATTCCAGGATCAGTTCGCGGGCGCGGTCGGGGTCGGTGCGCACGAAGGACGCGACGGTGTTGAGGGCGTTGTAGATGAAGTGCGGGCTGATCTGGGCCCGCAGTGCCAGCACCTCGGCCCGGTCCAGCCGGGCCCGTGAGGCGTCGAGCTCGGCCAGTTCGAGCTGGCTGGCCGCGTAGCGGGCCACCTCGCCGATGGCGCCCAGCATGCCCGGCCCGGGATTGCCGGTAGCCACCGACACCAGCGCGCCGAGCACGTCACCGCCCTCGGCGAGCAGGGGCTGGGCTACCACGGCGGTCGTCCCGTTGTTGGTCAGCACCCGGCGTGCCGCGGATACGGAGTCGCGGGCGGTCGACGCGCAGGCCTCGACGATCTCGGGTGTCCAGATCGCGTCGTCGGCGGAGTCGCGGGCCAGCAGGTCACCGTCGCCATCGAAGAGGGCGACGCCTTCGGTGCCAGTCAGTCCGCGCAGGAACGGCGCCGCGGTCTGCGCGGATTCGGTGTCCAGGCCACGGCGCAGGGCGCGCGCCGCGAGCGATGCGGTGTGCAGCGCGGTGTGTACGGCTCGTTCGGTGGGGGTGGCCACGACGCGCCGGGTGCGCACGATCAGCACTGCGGCCACCGCCGCCAACAACAGGGCGACGGCCAGCGCGAGAGCAACTTGGCCGGACATCTTGCGGCCACCCTAAACCGGTCGGGCTATTGAACCGGGCAGGCGTACTTCCTGGCCACGTCCATGACCCGTTCCTGCGCCCCGGGGCCGATGACGCCCTGGGCGGCCAGTTCCAAACCGATGTAGCCCGGTATGCCGCCGATGCATGCCTGGTGCGCGACGCGCCATGCGGTGTCGGGATTCAGGTTGTAGCCGTTGCGTTGCAGGCCTTGCATGTAGTCGTCGAACGCCGGGGTGCCCTGGTCCGGGATCGCGTTGGCGGGGGCGGCCAGGGCGATCGTGGTGGCGAGCCCGGCAAGACCGGCAAGAAGAGGTGCAACCACACGTTTCATGTCCGTCTCCCCACGGGTGTACCACCGGTTTGTCGTCTATACGTTCGCACACAGGACGGACACAGACTTCGGGAATGCCCGCCGGGCTCGCCTTAAACTGGCCAGATGCCCACCTTGCAGTTGGTCCAAGACCCCGAGGCCGACGCTCTGCTCGAGTCCAATCCCTTCGCGCTTCTCGTCGGCATGCTTCTCGACCAGCAGATCCCCATGGAGACGGCGTTCGCCGGGCCGAAGAAGATCGCGGACCGGATCGGTGGCGTCGATGCGCGCCAGATTGCCGAGTACAACCCGGACGAGTTCGTCGCGCTGTGCTCGCAAACCCCGGCCATCCACCGCTTTCCGGGATCGATGTCGAAGCGGGTGCAGACCCTGGCACAGGCGATCGTCGACGACTACGACGGTGACGTGACCGCGCTGTGGACCGCCGGTGACCCTGACGGTGCCGAGGTGCTGCGCCGGCTCAAGCGGCTGCCCGGTTTCGGTGAGCAGAAGGCCAAGATCTTCCTGGCCCTGCTCGGCAAGCAGTACGGCGTGACACCGGCCGGCTGGCGGGCCGCGGCAGGGGATTACGGCAAGGCGGGCACACACATGTCGGTGGCCGACGTGGTGGATCCCGGGTCACTGCAGGAAGTCCGGGCCTACAAGAAGAAGATGAAAGCTGCCGCAAAGGCGGCCAAGGCCTGAGCCGCACGATATGAGATGGTGATCACATGGCGAAGACGCATCTGAATTGCCCCTGCGGCGAAGCGATTACCGGCACCGACGAGAACGATCTGGTGGAAAAGGCCCAGGAACATCTGGCGCAAGCTCATCCCGGTCGTGAGTACGACCGGGAGATGATCCTGTTCATGGCGTACTGAGCGGGGCGCTTACCCGACGACGGTGCACCCAGATCGCTTATCGGGCCGGATTTGCGATCTGTGTGCACCGTCGCGGTTCGGGTGAGCTTTCGGGTGAGCTAAGGACTTACGGCACCACCGTCGAACCGATGGTGGGCATGAACTGGCACTGCTTCTCTGTCGTGGTCACCTGACCGAAGATCGTCGACATGATGCTGCCTGACCCGGTGTCGGCGACGACGGTCAAGGTGGTCGGCCCCTCGGGGTTCATATCCGGGCGGGGCTTGAGCGTTGCGGTCCCGGACTTCCCGGTGGACAGATTCACCCACGTCACGTTCAGCGGCAGCTTCTGCTCGGCTGCGGGACCAGGAGTGCCGACCGCGGTGAAGACGTACGCGGTCTGACCCGGGCCGGGGCCCGGCGTCGGGATCGCCGCCGGGCCGGCCACCGAGATCGCGGTGGCGAGCACGTTGCCGCCGTTGGCGAGGCATCCGTTGCTGATCGAGGGGTACATGAAGTCCTGCTTGGTGGCGGCGTCCGGGCTCAACAGACCCGTCGGCGCCGGCGCGGGTGCCGGCGCGGGGCCAGGGGCCGGTGCCGGCACGGCGTCTGGTGCTGGTGCTGCGGCGGCCAGCGGGGCGGCATCGGGAGCGGGAGCCGGCGCGGGAGCCGGTGCGGGCAGCGCGGCAGCCTCGGGTGCGGGTCCGACGGCATGCGCCGGGTCCACCCCCGCGGGCAGGTGAGCTTCCGGTCCGGCGCCCGCTGCGGGCACGTGCGCCTGCGGGTCGGAGGCGAACTGGTTGACCGCGGTGGCCATGTTCTTCGAATCGTCAGGTGCCGCCGCGTTTCCTGCGAACGCGGCGGCCGCGGCCATGAGCATCGATGCGGCTCCCTGCGGATCGGCGGCGGCTTGCTGAATCGCCGGTCCGAGCGTCTCCATCGCAGGCAGCCCGGGCGCCTGCAAATTGTTGATCGGCAACGGTGCGGGCACCGCGGGATCCGCCGAGGCGACGCCGCTGCCCAGCACCACCAGCGTTGTCGCGGCGGTACTGGTCAGCAGTGTCCGGATCGATGTCATGACTTCCCCCTGGATATGTGTGGTGACGGCTGGTCAGCTCCCGATCACGGCAGCGCGGACAATGCCGTCGTCGGCAGCAGCATCGGCATGAGGCCGGCGGCCCCCGGCAGTGCGGAGGCCGCGGCAGGTGCCGCGGCGGCCGCGGGCGCTGCGGCACCGAGTGCGGCCGGCGCTGCGGTGGCGGCCTTGGGCAGCAATCCGGCCAACGGTGAACCGGCGGGCAGCAGCGAGGCGAGATCACCCGGGAAGGCCAACTGCTTGGGCAGTTCAAGCCCGCCCACCTGCGGCAGATTCACATCGGCCTGGGGCAACATCACGTTGCCGGTGGGCGCGGGTGCTGCCGCTGCCGCGAGGGGTGCCGCGGCGGTGGCCGCCGAGGCCGGGCTGACGGCCGGCAACTGCGGCAGGGTGAGGTTGGCGCTCGCTGCCGGTGCCGCGGCGGGAGCGGCAGCCGGTGCGGCCGCGGCGGGCACGGCGGATGCCGCACCGCCTCCGGACAACGCCGAGGCCAGACCCTGGATCAGCTGGGGAGCCATCGCGAGCTGGTTGGCGAACGGCAACGCCGGTGCGGCCGGGGCGGCCGGTGCGACCGGGGCCGGTAGCACCGGGTCGGCGCCGGCAACCGGGCTGAGCGCGAGCGCGGTCACCGCACCCGCGCCAGCGATCATGCTGGTAATAAACAGTTTTCTGGTAGCTGGCATGGTTCTCCCCAATTCGTTGGCGGCGGGTCTGAATCCGAAAGTAGCCCGTTACTGGTGTTACTCAAGTGACACGTGTGGCGGTTATTCAACCGTTACGGAGGTGTGTGCCGATGGTGACCGCAATCGCCCATCTGAATCGGGCTGGCTACAGTCGAGCCGTAGACACCACCTCTTCGCGCGCCCCGAGTGCGCCACGCACCCGTCTGGCGCCGGTCTTGTTCGCGCTCAGCATCGCGGCGCGACTGGCGTGGACCTACCTGGTGCCGAACGGCGCGAACTTCGTCGACCTGCACGTCTACGTGGGCGGCGCCGGTGCGCTCGACCACCCCGGCACGCTGTACTCCTACGTCTACGCAGACCAGACACCGGACTTCCCGCTGCCGTTCACCTATCCGCCGTTCGCGGCGGTGGTGTTCTATCCGCTGCATCTGCTGCCGTTCGGCCTGGTGGCCTTCTTCTGGCAGGTCGGCATCGTCGCCGCGCTGTACGGCGTGGTGTCGCTGAGCCTGCGGTTGCTGGGCCGTCCCAACGCCCGCACGGCGATGCTATGGACCGCCGCCGGGATCTGGACGGAGCCGCTGCGCAGCACCTTCGACTACGGGCAGATCAATGTGCTGCTGGTCCTGGCCGTGCTCTACGCGGCGTACAGCTCGCGCTGGTGGGTGTCGGGCCTCCTCGTCGGACTGGCCGCCGGGATGAAGCTGACGCCGGCCGTATCGGGCCTGTACTTCCTGGGCGTGCGTCGCTTCGGGGCGGCGGCCTTCTCCGCGGTGGTGTTCGCCGCGACGGTCGCGGTGTCGATTCTGGTGGTGGGCGCGCAGGGGCGGTACTACTTCACCGACCTGCTCGGCGATGCCGGCCGAATCGGCCCGATCGGTACCTCGTTCAACCAATCGGTGCGGGGCGCGATCTCCCGGATCCTCGGGCACGACGCCGGGTATGGACCGGTGGTGATCGCGATCCTGTTGGCAGCCGCGGTCCTGGCCGTGCTGGCCTGGCGGGCGGTGGACGGCGGCAGCGACCGGCTGGCCGGGATCGTGATCGTGCAACTGTTCGGCCTGCTGCTGTCGCCGATTTCGTGGACCCACCACTGGGTGTGGCTGATCCCGCTGATGATCTGGCTGCTGCACGGCCCGCTGCGTGAGCGCCGTGGCGCGCGCATTCTGGGTTGGGGCTGGCTGGTCTTGACGTTGATCGGGCTGCCCTGGCTGCTCAGCTTCGCGCAGCCGACCATCTGGGAGATCAGCCGGCCGTGGTACCTGGCCTGGGCGGGCCTGGTCTACCCCGTGGCCACCCTGGCCACGCTGACCTGGATGGCCGCTACTGGCCGAGGATCCGGTCGATATCAGCCGCCATCGCCAGATCCTTCTCGGTGATCCCGCCGGCCGAATGCGTTACCAATGCGAAAGTCACTGTCCGCCAACGAATATCGATATCAGGATGATGGTCGGCCCTTTCGGCGAATTCGGCCACCCGCCGGACCGCCTCGATTCCGTCGAGAAACGCGCCGAACTTGACCGACCGGTGTAGGGCGCCTGACGCGCGTTCCCAGCCGGGCAGGTCGGCCAGCGCGGCATCAACTTGCTCGTTCGTCAACACGGCCATGTCACCGACGGTATACCGTCATCGGCGATGGATGAGCAGATTGTCGTTGCGGGGGCGCTCATTTCGGAAGACGGACTGCTGGTCGCGCAACGTGCCCGTCCGGCCGAGCTGGCCGGGCTGTGGGAACTGCCCGGTGGGAAGATCGTACCGGGGGAGTCCGACGCCGAGGCGCTGTCTCGCGAACTGCACGAAGAACTCGGGATCCGTGTGACCGTCGGGGCGCGCATCGGGTCCGATGTCGCGCTGCCCAACGGTATGACGCTGCGGGCCTACCGGGTCACGCTGACCCACGGTAGTCCGCAGCCGCACGACCACCGGGCGTTGCGCTGGGTGCGCGCCACCGATCTCGTCGATCTGCCCTGGGTGCCGGCCGACCGGGCCTGGGTGCCGGATCTGCTGTCGGCGCTGGCCCACCGCTAGTAACGCAGTCGGTCGCCGACCACTCGCACCTCACCGCCAGGGTGCTGTGCGGCGTATATCGGATGGATGAGCGCCTGATGCCGGCATTGCGGGCAGGACCTCTGCGGCGCGTTTGCCGAGGAGAAGGTCAGATGGTGACATGCCGCACACCGGACGACGAACGCGCCGCCGATCCAGTTGAGCAAACCGAGGTAGATCGCTGCTGTCGTCGCCAGCGCCAGCACCACGATCAGCGCTACGGTGAGTGCCTCGTAAACCGTCATGATCGACACCTCCAACCATCGGTGACGGATACTTCAAAGGTACGCCCGCCGGGGCTGGAAAATGCAGGTCATTACGACTTTCTGGCATGTTTGAAGACTTTCTCCAGCTCCTTGTCAGAAGCACCCGCGTGCGCGGCCTTGTGCACCTTGTGCAACACCAACGGGCACCGCTTGCACCGTGGCTTGCTACGGCAGCACTTCTTCTTGGCCTTGACCGAGGTCAGGTTCTTCACACTTGCCTTCCCACCACCACCGCGGCATCCGCCGTTTTCGTGATCCGGTACTCACACTGCGACAATCGTCGTCGTGGATTCTCGCCCGAACTTTCGCAACGTAGCCATCGTCGCGCACGTCGACCACGGTAAAACCACCCTGGTCGACGCCATGCTGCGGCAGTCGGGTGCGTTGACCCACCGCGGAGACGACTCGACCGAACGCATCATGGACTCCGGTGACCTGGAAAAGGAAAAGGGCATCACCATCCTGGCCAAGAACACCGCGGTGCACCGGCACAACGCGGATGGCACGGTCACGGTCATCAACGTCATCGACACCCCGGGCCACGCCGATTTCGGCGGCGAGGTCGAGCGCGGTCTGTCGATGGTCGACGGCGTGCTGCTGCTCGTCGATGCCTCTGAAGGCCCGCTGCCGCAGACCCGGTTCGTGCTGCGCAAGGCGCTGTCGGCGCATCTGCCGGTGATCCTGGTGGTCAACAAGACCGACCGCCCCGATGCCCGCATCGCCGCGGTGGTCGAGGAGAGCCACGACCTGCTGCTCGACGTCGCCTCCGACCTGGACGAGGAAGCCCAGGCTTCCGCCGAGAAGGCACTCGACCTCCCGACGCTCTACGCGTCGGGTCGCGCCGGCATCGCCAGCACCACCGAACCCGCCAACGGCGAGGTGCCCGACGGGGACAACCTGGACCCGCTGTTCGACGTGCTGATGGAGCACATCCCGGCCCCGGCCGGTGACCCGGAGGCCCCGCTGCAGGCGCTGGTCACCAACCTCGACGCGTCGGCCTTCCTGGGCCGTCTCGCGCTGGTCCGGATCTACAACGGCAAGCTGAAGAAGGGCCAGCAGGTGGCCTGGATGCGCGAGGTCGACGGCGCCCCCGTCATCACCAGTGCCAAGGTCACCGAACTGCTGATCACCGAGGGTGTCGAGCGGACCGCCACCACCGAGGCCGGCGCCGGCGACATCGTGGCCGTCGCGGGTATGCCCGAGATCATGATCGGCGACACCCTGGCCGATCCGGACCACGCACACGCCCTGCCGCGGATCACCGTCGACGAGCCCGCCATCTCGGTGACCATCGGCACCAACAGTTCACCGCTGGCCGGCAAGGTCTCCGGACACAAGCTGACCGCCCGAATGGTGAAGAGCCGGCTGGACTCCGAGCTCATCGGCAACGTGTCCATCCGCGTCGTCGACATCGGCCGCCCGGACGCCTGGGAGGTACAGGGCCGAGGTGAGCTGGCACTGGCCATCCTGGTCGAGCAGATGCGCCGGGAAGGTTTCGAGCTGACCGTCGGCAAGCCGCAGGTGGTCACCAAGACCGTCGACGGCAAGGTGCACGAGCCGTTCGAGGCGCTCACCATCGACTGTCCCGACGAGTTCCTCGGCGCCATCACCCAGCTGATGGCCGCCCGCAAGGGCCGGATGGAGCAGATGACCAACCACGCCGCGGGATGGGTCCGGATGGACTTCATCGTGCCCAGCCGTGGCCTGATCGGCTTCCGCACCGATTTCCTGACGCTCACCCGCGGCACCGGTATCGCCAATGCGGTGTTCGACGGCTACCGGCCGTGGGCGGGCGAGATCCGGGCCCGGCACACCGGGTCGCTGGTCAGCGACCGCACCGGCTCGGTCACCCCCTTCGCGATGATCCAGCTCGCCGACCGCGGCACCTTCTTCGTCGAACCGGGCGAGGACACCTACGAGGGCCAGGTCGTCGGTATCAATCCGCGCGCCGAGGATCTCGATATCAACATCACCCGCGAGAAGAAGCTCACCAACATGCGCTCTTCGACGGCCGATGTGATGGAGACGCTGGCTCGACCCATGGATCTCACCCTGGAGCAGGCCATGGAGTTCTGCGCCGAGGACGAGTGCGTCGAGGTGACCCCCGAGGTCGTGCGGGTGCGCAAGGTCGAGCTGACCGCCAGCCTGCGGGCCCGCGCCAAGTCACGCGCGAAGCAGCAGGGCTGACGGCCCACTCGCGCTACTCGCCGGCGTCCGCTGACGACGCTGTCGCACCGGCTTTGGCATCGCTGCCATCGTCGGCTGCGGACGTGGTGGCACCCGGCGTGGTAGCCGTGGTCGTGACCGCGGCCGGGGTTTCTTTCTGAGCGCTGTCGGCGGCTTTCTCGGATGCCTTGGTGTCGGAAGCCTTTTCGCCGGCCTTCTCACCCGGGGTCACCTTGTTGCCGTCGCTGAGGTCGGTGGCACCGTTGGCTTTGGCGTCGGGCTTGGCGTCGGGCTTGGCGGTGACGTCGGGCTTGGTGGTGTCGGCTGTGGCGGTGTCGGGGACCTTCTCGGTCACCGCGGTGTCGGACTTCGCTTCGGTCGCAGCCGGTTCGGCGTCCTTGACCGCAGGGGCGGCTTCGGCGACCTTCGTGCTCTCGCCGGTGGGCGCCGACTTGACGTCCAGGGTCACCGTGTCGGCGGTGACGGCCGGAACCTCGTTGGCGGCGGCGGCTTTCAGCGCGGTGGCGCCGGCGGTGGCGGTGGCGGGGGGTGCCATGGCGTCGGCGATCGTCTTACGCGCGGCAAGGATGCCGGAGATGACGCCGTTGATCAGGCCCACGGTGCCGGTGGTCGGGTCGCCGTTGAGCGCGCCGCCGAGGACGGTGGCGGGTGCGGTGAGCACGGTCGTCAGCACCGCTCCCAGGTTGCCGGTGGTGGCGCCGTCGTAAAGCCCTTGTGCCACAGTGCCGATCGAGTTCACCACGGCCGTGACCATGCTGAGGACCGGGAGTCCGACGCCGATCAGGACCGCCGACGGTAGCGCTTCGACCACCCGGGCGAAGGTCTTCACCATGTTGACCGGGATCTCCAGGGTGTTGAGCAGTGGGAAGGCGACACCGATCAACGGGTTGATCACCAGCCCGCTCCACAAGGTGTTGATCGCATCGTCGATCTGACCGGCGCGCAGTTGTGTCCCGGCCGTGTCGAGCGTGGGCCGAATCTGGGACACCGCGTACTTGACGCCGTTGATCAGATTGGGCGGTACCTGGGCCAGGATGTCGAAGTTGGCCTTGGTGTTGCGGACGAACTGGTCGAAGATGGGCAGACCGTCGTTCCAGGCCTGGGATCCGACGGTCCGCACATCGGTCCAGGTGTCCTGGAGTAATTGCGTGTACGCACCGATCACCGGGTTCGCGGCCAGGGCCACGGCCGGCATGTGGACTTCCGGAGGCGGAGCAGTTATCGGGGTGATGGCGATGGCGCCGGCGCTCACCAACGCGAGGCCGGTTGTCACATAGGGGCGCAATGCGAGTTGCAACGTTCTCTCCCTTGACTCGATTGTGATGTCGGTCACTCCGACCGGGCTGACCGTAGTCCCGGTGGCGACAAGGGAGAGCAATTTGGTAAAACACGTTTCAATTTAAATATGTCGGTCCCTGCTACTTGTTTGCCCACATTTCCCGGAACGGAATTTTAGCGAGCGAAGAAGAAAGCAGAGAAACTTGTCCATATCGCCTACGTATTTACATATGTGCAGCTAGATGACGTAAAAAGCCTCATATGTGGGCTGACTGTGATTTTGCTGTGTCGTATTGTTACCGAGTGGGTAGCTAATAATGTGGCGGCTTATGCGCAATTCTTTTAGTACTACGACCTCTAGTAGAAAAAGTACCCGCTCGGCGTCTTGGGCACACGTTGGCGGTGTCGTGGGCGGTTGTCGATACCCTGTTGGGCGTGCCGACCAACCCACGACGTTTTCGCGCTGTCGCCGGCGCCCTGGTCGGAACGTCGTTGGTGCTGGCCGGCTGCACGGTGAGCCCGCCGCCGGCACCGCAAAGCACCGAGACCAGTCAGTCGACACCACCGCCGCCGGCCAAGGCGATGCAGATCATCATGGCCATCGACTCGATCGGCGCGGGCTTCAACCCGCATCTGCTCTCGGATCAGTCGCCGGTGAACGCGGCCATCTCGGCTCTGGTGCTGCCGAGTTCTTTCCGGCCGATCCCGGATCCTGCCGCTCCGACCGGTTCGCGCTGGGAGCTCGACACCAGCCTGCTGGTGTCGGCCGAGGTGACCAGCGAGGAACCGTTCACCGTCACGTACCGGATCAAACCGGAGGCGTCCTGGACCGACAACGCGCCCATCGCCGCCGACGACTACTGGTATCTGTGGCGTCAGATGGTCAGTCAGCCCGGCGTGGTCGACCCGGCCGGCTACGACCTGATCACCGGGGTGCAGTCGGTGGAGGGCGGCAAGACCGCCGTCGTCACCTTCTCCCAGCCGTACCCGGCCTGGCGGGAGTTGTTCAACGATCTGCTGCCCGCCCACATCGTCAAGGACGTGCCGGGCGGATTCGGGGCCGGGTTGGTGCGCACCATGCCGGTCACCGGCGGCCAGTTCCGGGTGGACAGCATCGATCCGCAACGCGACGAGATCCTGCTGGCCCGCAACGACCGCTACTGGGGCCCGCCCGCGGCGCCCGACCAGATCCTGTTCCGGCGCGGGGGAGCGGCTGCGGCCCTTGCCGATTCCATCCGCAACGGCGACACCCAGGTGGCGCAGGTGCACGGTGGTCAGGCGGCGTTCGCGCAGCTGTCGGCGATCCCGGACGTGCGGACCGCGCGCATCGTGACGCCCCGGGTGATGCAGTTGACGCTGCGCGCGCAACAGCCCGCACTTGCCGACCCGCATGTGCGCAAGGCGATCTTCGGGCTGCTCGACGTCGGTCTGCTGGCTGCCGTGGGCGCCGGATCGGACAACACCGTCACGCTGGCCCAAGCCCAGGTGCGCTCACCGTCGGACCCCGGGTACGTGCCGACCGCGCCGCCGGCGATGCCCCGGGAGGCCGCCCTGCAACTCCTGGCCGACGCCGGGTACCAGGTTGAGCCGGTGACGTCGACACCCCCGTCGACGCCGGGTGTCCCACCGCCGGACGACTCCCGCGGCCAGATCACCAAGGACGGCCAGCCGCTGACCTTCGTGATCGGCGTGGCCGCCAACGACCCGACGTCGGTGGCCGTGGCCAACACCGCCGCCGACCAGTTGCGCAGTGTGGGCATCGCGGCCTCGGTGTCGGCGCTCGACCCGGTTGTCTTGTACGGGGATGCGTTGGCCAACAACAAGGTCGACGCGATTGTCGGATGGCACCAGGCCGGCGGTGACCTCGCCACCGCGCTCGCCTCCCGCTACGGCTGCCCGGCCCTGGAGGCGACGGCCGTGTCGACCGCGACGCCGTCCCCGAGCGTCACGACCACGACGTCCTCGGCGCAGACGACGACGACCCCCCGCCCCGCCCCGCCCGCGCCCACCCCGACACCGACCGCCACCACGCCGGTGCCCAGCGGCACCGGCGAGCTGGTGACGGTGCCCAGTAACCTGACCGGCGTCTGCGACCGCAGCATTCAGCCGCGTATCGAAGCGGCTCTCGCCGGCACCGAGGAAATCGCCAAGGTGATCGACGCCGTCGAGCCGCGACTGTGGAACTTGTCGACTGTGCTGCCGATCCTGCAGGACACCACCATCGTGGCCGCCGGCCCGCGGGTGCGCGGGGTCAGTCTTTCCGGCGCGGTGCCGGTCGGGATCGTCGGCGACGCCGGCAAATGGGTGAAACAGCCCTAACGTTCGGGGTGTACGCGCTTCCAGAGTGCGTGGGCGGTGAACGCGGCGATCGCAAACACCAGGACCAGCCATTCCGGCGGGCGGGCCAGCTCCCATACGAACAACGCGGCGAACAGGGGTGCCCTTTGGGTGATCGCCAGTACGCCCGCCGCGCAGGTCAGGGCCGCCGCCGGCACGTTCAGCGCGGCGCCGGCATATTCGTTGAGGGTAAGCGCCACAAGGGATCCCGCCGCGGCCCCGGTGGCCAGCGCCGGTGTGATCAGGCCACCGACTGCGCCCGCGCGCAGGAACAGCGCCGTGAGGACCGGCTTGAGCAGCAGGATGACCGCAGCCGCCGACAAGGTCAATGAGCTGTTCACGCTGACGGTGAGAATGCTGCGGCCGTTTCCCGGCAGTTCGGGATACCAGATCGAGCAGATGCCGGTCAGCAGTCCGGCGGCGGCGATACCGGGAATCAGCAGCCATGACGCGGAGGGCACCTTGGGCCGCGCGGTGGCCATCAGCCGTTCGAACGCGATCCCGATCCCGACGGCCACCGGCGCGATGGCCAGGGCCAGCAGGACGAACCGATACGACACGTCAGCCGACGGCCAGGTGAGTGAATGCTCGAAATGGGTGACGGGCGCGGCGACGGCCACCGCCAGGCTGGAGGTGATCAGCGCGGTGCCGACGACGCGGGGGTGCCAGCTGCGCATGAGGATGGTGATGGTGAACAGTGCGCCGCCCAGCGGCACGCTGTAGACCGCCCCGAGGCCGGCGCCGGCGGCCGATGCCAGCACGATCTCGCGGTCACGTTCGGTCAGCGCCCACCGGCGGGTGGCGCAGTCGCCGAAGACGGCGGCGAGCTGCCGAGGCGCGCCTTCGCGCCCGAGTGAGGCGCCGGATCCGACGATGAGCACCTGTAGGACGGCGTCGACGGCCAGCGGTATTCGGGCCAGCGGGCGGTGCGCGGTGATGGACGCGGTGAGCGAGGGAACCGGCGCGCGGCGGCGGAGCAGCCACCAGCCGAGGCCGGCGAGCGCGCCGCCGATCATCGGGCCGGTCGCCCGACGAATGTGGTCGGCCGCACCGACACCGGTCAGCAGGGTGCCCAGGTGATAGTGGTAGGTCAGATGCTCCACCCAGTGCAGCAGCAGGGTGGTGGCCGCACCCGCGGCGCCCGCGAGCACACCGACGGCCACGACCGCGCAACCGAACTCGAGAAGGTGCCGCTCATCGGTGCTTCTCGCATCCGCAGCCGCCACACGGTAAATCTAGGGGAGTGCAAACACCTCGGCTGCTCTTCGTGCATGCCCACCCCGATGACGAGTCCCTGACCACCGGAGCGACCATCGCGCATTACGCGGCACAGGGCGCCACGGTGCGCGTGGTCACCTGCACGCTGGGCGAGGAGGGCGAGGTGATCGGCGATCGTTGGACCCAACTCGCCGTCGACGCGGCTGATCAACTGGGCGGCTACCGCATCGCCGAACTGACGACGGCACTGGCGGCCCTGGGCGCCGGCGAGCCGATCTTTCTCGGTGGCGCCGGCCGCTGGCGCGATTCCGGGATGCCGGGCACGCCGGCCCGGCACCGCCAGCGATTCGTCGACGCCGATATCGCCGAGCCCGTCGCGGCTTTGGTCGCGATCATCCGGGACCTGCGCCCGCACGTCGTCGTGAGTTACGACCCCAACGGGGGATACGGGCACCCCGACCACATCCGCGCACACGAAGTCACCACGGCCGCTGTCGCCGCCGCGGGTGGTGACAGCCATCCGGGCGAGCCGTGGGAGGTACCGAAGTTCTACTGGACGGTGATGGCGGAATCGGGGATCGCCGACGGGCTCGCCGATATCGGCGACCCACCTGCGGACTGGATCCGGATCAAGCCGTCGGACATCACGTTCGGATACCCCGACGAGAAGGTCGACGCCGTGATCGACGCCGCCGCACATCTGCCGGCGAAGGCCGCGGCGTTGCGCGCCCACGCCACCCAGGTCAGCGTCGCCGCGGACGGACGTTCGCTGGCGCTGTCGAACCTGGTCGCGCTCCCGCTGTGGGGGACCGAGCATTACGTGCTGGTCAAAGGGGCGGCGGGCGAGCGCGATGAGCGCGGTGTGGAAACCGATCTGCTGGCCGGACTGAAACTCGGATAGCAGCCGGGCCGGCGTGCTCGGGGCGGTACGCTGCCCCTATGGACCCGGACTTGGATCCCAATCTGCAGCACCAGCAGGACCGCGCCGACAACTTCCAGTGGGTGGTCGGTTCGCTTGTCGCGCTGCTCGACAGCATTCCCACCTGACGGGGTTCGACCTGACGGACGAAGAACCCGACGGACCGGCCTGGGTGCCGCCCGTCATGATCTCTTTGCTGTGCCTCGGCGGTGTGTTGTCCGCAGTGCTCGCAGCCTTTCTGTTGCCCTGGCGCGTCAGCGGTGCACCCTTTCCGGCGAGCGTCTTGGCCAGCGGTGCCTGCAACGCCGCCCTGGTCTGGGCCGCGTTGCAGTGGACCTCCTCGACGCGGGTAGGTGCGCTGCCGCTGTGGTGCTGGCTGGCCACCATCGGATCGCTGACACTGGGTGGCCCGGGTAGCGACATCGTGTTCGCGACGACGGCATCCGGCGCGCTGCTGCTGCTCCTGTTGATCGTCGTCGGCACGCTTCCGCCCGTGCTGGTGTTGCGGCGGTACGCCAGGTCGCGTTAGTCCGCGTCGGCGTTCGAGTGGGTGTCGGCCTTCGGGGTCGACGCGTGCTGATCGCGTTTCTTCTTCTTGGGCTCGGTCTTTTTTGGCTCGGCCTTCTTCGGGTCCGGCTTGCCGGTGTCGGCCTTCTCGGTGCTCGATTTGGTGGTGCTCGATTTGGTGGTGCTCGATTTGGTGGTGTCCGGTGGGGTGTCGGTGTCGCCGGCTTTGGTTTCGGGCTTGGCGTCCGGCTTGGTGGTGTCGGGTGTGGCCTCGGTCGACTGCTTCTGATCGTCGGCCTTGACCACATCGGGTTTGGTCGTCGGCGGGGTGACCGGAGTGTCGTTGCCGGCGGCCGACTCGGGGACCGATTCCGGTTCGGTAGGCGGCGTCTTGACCGGGTCCGGCGTCGCGGTCTCCTGGTGTGTCAGGGGCTCTGCCCCGGCGGCGGGCGTGCCGTCCTCGGCGGCTGTGGTCTTGTCGCCGGTGTCACCGGTGCCGGTCGATTCTTCCGCCGCGGTCACCGGCGTTCCGGTGGTGGCCGTGTCGCCGGTTGCCGACGCCAGTGCGATCTGGGCCGTTGCCGTCTTGGCCGCCGTCGCGGCGAAGGGCAGAGGTGGCAGCGGGGGCAGCCAGCTCAGCGCCCAGTTGATCTCTGCCTGGATGAAGCCCTTGCCTGCGTTGATGCTGTCGTTGATGACGTTGCCGACGGCCTGGACCAGGTTGACGTACCCGCCGATGACGTACGCGGTGTTGTAGACGGCGCTGGTGATGATCGGCCGGATCAGGTTGTAGTAGACGATGCCGATCTGCGGAGCGAAGATATTCGCGATCGGGATCCAGCCGACGGCGTATTGGGCGAGGTCCACGCCGTAGTCGACCCAACCGATGAGCCAGTCGTAGCCGTTGATGATGGCGCTGCTCAGCCCGGGTAAACCCAGCGCAGCGGCAGCCGGCGCCACCGCGGTGGGCGCGGCCGCGGCGGCGAGCGCCGGGGCACCCGCGGAAGCGGAGGCGAGCGCCGGGGCGCCCGCGGAAGCGGAGGCGAGCGCCGGGGCGCCCGCAGAAGGCCCGGCGGCGGCCGCCTTCTGCGTGACCTGCGACTTCGGGGCCAGCACGATCACGGGTGTGGGCGCCCACGTGGTCCTGGTCTCGGCGGCCAGACGCACCTGGGCATGCACCGGGGCAGGTGCCGCCGTGGGTGGCGCGACCGAGGACGGGATGGCAATGGTGCCGGCGGCGAGGGCGGTCACGCCCGCCATCAGATACGAACGGACGGACACACCCATCGTGGCTCCTGTTCTTGCGGTCGCCTGTGCGGGTGAATTTACGCCAGAGTCAACGCAGGTTTATTGCATTGGGGCCACGCGTCGCAGCCGATCGCTGGGACTATGGTGGCCCCTATGCCAGGGGCAGTGGTTTCAGATTGTGAGACGCGCGGATGATTCGCGACGACGCAGGGGTTACAGGGGAGTGGCTCTGAACCCGCAGCACGGCTCCGATCTACCCAGTCCGGTGATCCCGCCGAAGCCCAGTACGTCCGCGTTGCGCCGTGTGTTGCGCCGTGCCCGCGACGGTGTGGCCCTCAATGTCGACGAAGCAGCCGTCGCGATGACTGCCCGTGGCGACGATCTGGCAGATCTGTGCGCCAGTGCCGCGCGGGTACGAGATGCCGGCCTGGAGTCGGCGGGCCGCCGTGGCCCCGAGGGGCGACTACCGGTCAGCTACTCCCGCAAGGTCTTCATCCCGGTCACCCACCTGTGCCGCGATACCTGCCACTACTGCACCTTCGTCACCGTGCCCGGCCGGCTACGCGCCCAGGGCAAGGGGATGTTCATGGAGCCCGACGAGATTCTCGACGTGGCCCGGCGCGGTGCAGAGTTGGGTTGCAAGGAAGCGCTTTTCACCCTCGGCGATCGGCCGGAAGCCCGCTGGGACGAGGCCAAGCAGTGGCTCGATGAACGCGGTTATGACTCCACCCTGGATTATGTCCGCGCGATGGCCATCCGGGTCCTGGAGGAGACCGGCCTGCTGCCGCACCTCAATCCGGGGGTGATGAGCTGGACCGAGCTGTCCCGGCTCAAGCCGGTGGCCCCGTCGATGGGCATGATGCTGGAGACCACGTCACGGCGGCTGTATGAGACCAAGGGGCTGGCGCATTACGGCAGCCCCGACAAGGACCCCGTCGTACGGTTGCGCACCCTCGACGATGCGGGCCGGTTGTCCATCCCGTTCACCACCGGCCTGCTGGTCGGTATCGGCGAGACCTTGGCCGAACGGGCCGAGACCATGCATGCGATCCGGCGCTCGCACAAGGAGTTCGGGCACGTTCAGGAAGTGATCGTGCAGAACTTCCGGGCCAAGGACCACACCGCGATGGCATCCGTGCCAGATACCGGGATCGACGATTTCCTGGCCACCGTCGCCGTGACCCGGCTGGTGCTCGGACCGAAGATGCGCATCCAGGCTCCACCGAACCTGGTGTCCCGCGACGAATGCCTGGCGCTGATCGGTGCCGGGGTGGACGACTGGGGCGGGGTGTCGCCCTTGACTCCCGACCACGTCAACCCGGAGCGGCCGTGGCCGGCCCTGGAGGACCTGGCCGAGGTCACTGCCGCTGCGGGTTATGAACTGGTGCAACGTCTTACCGCACAGCCGTCCTACGTGCAGGCGGGTGCGGCGTGGATCGATCCGCGGGTGCGCGGGCATGTGGACGCGCTGGCCGACCCCGAGACCGGGTGGGCGCGCGATGTCAACCCGGTGGGCCGGCCCTGGCAGGAACCCGATGAGGCGTCCGAGTCGTTGGGGCGCACCGATCTGCACACCGCCATCGACACCGAAGGTCGCCTGACGGAGACCCGCAGCGATCTGGGCAGCGCGTTCGGGGACTGGGAGTCCATCCGGGAGAAGGTGTCCGAGTTGGCGGCCCGCGCTCCCGAGCGCATCGACACCGATGTGCTGGCTGCCCTGCGTGCGGCCGAACGCAATCCGGGTGGCTGCAGCGACGACGAATACCTGGCCCTGGCCACCGCGGACGGTCCTGCGCTGGATGCGGTGGCCGCCCTTGCGGATTCGCTGCGCCGCGATGCCGTCGGCGACGACGTCACCTTCGTCGTCAACCGCAACATCAACTTCACCAACATCTGCTACACCGGCTGCCGGTTCTGCGCGTTCGCGCAGCGCAAGGGCGACGCCGACGCCTATTCGCTGTCCAGTGCGGAGGTCGCCGACCGGGCCTGGGAGGCACATGTCGCCGGGGCCACCGAGGTGTGCATGCAGGGCGGTATCGATCCGGAGTTGCCGGTGACGGGATACGCGGATCTGGTGCGGGCGGTCAAAGCCCGGGTGCCGTCGATGCATGTGCACGCCTTCTCGCCGATGGAGATCGCCAACGGCGTCACCAGAAGTGGCCTGTCGGTGCGGGAGTGGCTGACGTCGTTGCGGGAGGCCGGGCTCGGGTCGATCCCGGGCACCGCCGCCGAGATCCTCGATGACGAGGTGCGCTGGGTGCTCACCAAGGGCAAGCTGCCGACTTCGGAGTGGATCGAGGTGGTGACCACCGCGCACGAGGTGGGCCTGCGTTCCAGCTCGACGATGATGTACGGGCACGTGGACACTCCGAAGCACTGGGTGGGGCACCTCAACGTGCTGCGCGGTATCCAGGACCGCACCGGCGGGTTCACCGAGTTCGTGCCGCTGCCGTTCGTGCATCAGTCCTCGCCGCTGTATCTGGCCGGCGGCGCGCGTCCGGGCCCGACGCACCGGGACAACCGGGCGGTACACGCGCTGGCGCGGATCATGTTGCACGGCAGGATCTCGCACATCCAGACGTCGTGGGTGAAGCTGGGCGTCGAACGCACCCAGGTGATGCTGCAGGGTGGCGCCAACGATCTGGGCGGCACGTTGATGGAGGAGACCATCTCCCGGATGGCCGGCTCGGAGAACGGCTCGGCCAAGTCCGTCGAGGAACTGGTGGCCATCGCCGAGGGGATCGGCCGGCCGGCCCGGCAGCGCACCACGACCTACGCACCGTTGGCGGCCTAGACCCTCTCCCGAGCGTGCGTGTCTGCACAGTGACACGCCGCAATTCGTGGCATTTTGCGCACGCTCGCGTGGGATCCTCCGGTCATGGACACGATCGCCGGACTTCCCGCCCACCCACTGTTCGTGCACGCCGTCGTCGTACTGGTGCCGTTGGTGGCGCTGCTGGAGATCCTCTGTGCGCTGTGGCCGGCCGCACGGGAACGACTGGTGTGGCTGGTGCTGGCGCTGGCCGCGGTCACGGCCGCGTTGACGCCGCTGACCGTCGAAGCCGGGGAGGCGATGTACGACAGGTTCCCCCAGCCCGCCGCTGTGTTGCAGGAGCATGCCGAACGCGGGGACTGGATGCCCTATGTGGCCGTGGCGTTGGTGGTGGTGGCGGCCTTGTTGGCGCTGTTGCACTGGTGGTCCGGCCACGGTCGCGGAGTGGCCGCGGTGGTGGCGGTGCTGGCCGTGGTGGTCGGGCTCGCGGCGATCGCGGTGGTGATCAAAGTCGGGGATTCGGGGGCTCGTGCGGTGTGGGGTGTGGGTTAGGGGGAGTCGACGAGGCGGCGATAAATACGATCCTCGCGTGTCCGTCGAGGTGTGATGTGAATCACGACTGGGGTGCATCGCGAATAATCCGGACTATGGTCCGGTTGGTCGAAGTGAGGATGTCGGGACAGCCGACCCCACGACCAAGGAGAACTCATGACTGCAGCTGTAGCCACCGACCTGACCGCCGGCACCTGGGCCCTCGATCCCGTGCACTCCTCGGTCAACTTCTCCGTGCGCCACCTGGTGGTGAGCAAGGTGCGCGGCACCTTCGACAACTTCACCGGCGCGATCGTCGTCGCCGAGGACGGCACCCCGTCGGTTACCGCGACCATCGACATCAACTCGGTCAACACCCGCAATGAGCAGCGCGACGCGCACTTGAAGGCTGCCGACTTCTTCGACGTCGAGCAGTTCCCGACGGCGACGTTCACCTCCACCGCGGTGCGGGCCGACGGTGCCGACTACGTGCTCGACGGTGACTTCACCCTCAAGGGTGTCACCAAGCCGGTGTCGCTGAAGCTGGAGTTCAACGGCGTGAACCCGGGTATGGGCCACGGTGCCGTGGCCGGATTCGAGGCGTCGGTGGTGTTGAACCGCAAGGACTTCGGCATCGCCTTCGATGCGCCGCTGGAGACCGGTGGGGCCGTCGTCGGTGACAAGGTCACCATCACCCTCGAGATCGAGGCGCTGAAGCAGGCCTGACGTTTCGCGGTAGCAGGCACAGACCGTCCCCGCTCGAACCCGAGCGGGGACGTCTGTGCTCGCTACAGTCGCGCGGCCAGCTCGGTGCCCTGCCGGATGGCCCGCTTGGCGTCGAGTTCGGCGGCCACGGCCGCACCACCGATCACGTGCGGCTCGACGCCACGCGCACGCAACAGGTCCTCGAGGTCGCGCACCGATTCCTGGCCGGCGCACACCACCACATTGTCGACGGCCAGGACCCGAGCATCGGAACGGTCTTTCCCGAAGCTGATGTGCAGCCCGTCGTCGTCGATACGTTCGTAGTTCACTCCGGAGAGTTGCTGCACACCTTTGGCTTTGAGTGACGCCCGATGCACCCAGCCCGAGGTCTTACCCAGTCCTTTGCCCTGCGCACCCGTGGTGCGCTGCAGTAGATACACCTCACGAGCGGCGGGCAGGACAATCGGCGTGGTCAACGAGCCGCGGACCGACGGCGCATCCTGGGGGTCCAGCGCACCCCACTCGGCCTTCCACTCCTTGACGTTCAGGGTCGGCGATTCCTCGTTCACCAGAAACTCGCTCACGTCGAACCCGATCCCGCCGGCGCCGATCACGGCGACCCGTGTGCCGACGTGTTGTCCCGACAGGGCTTCGGCATAGGACAACACCATCGGGTGATCGATGCCCGGGATATCCGGTAGCCGCGGAGTCACCCCGGTGGCCAGGATGACGTCGTCGAAGGCCGTCAGATCGTCCACCGACGCGCGGACACCGAGCCGCACGTCCACCGCGTGCACCTCCAACATCCGGGTGTAGTACCGCAACGTCTCGTTGAACTCTTCTTTGCCGGGAATCCTTCTGGCCAAGTCGAATTGACCGCCGATGGAGGAACCGGCCTCGAACAGCGTCACCCGGTGTCCGCGCTGCGCGGCGCTGACCGCTGCCGACAATCCGGCCGGGCCGGCGCCGACCACCGCCACCGACAAAGCCCGACGCGTGGGTCCCAACACGAGCGTCGTTTCGTGCCCGGCGCGTGGATTCAACAGGCAGGACACGGTTTTGTGCACGAACGCGTGGTCCAGGCAGGCCTGGTTGCAGGCGATACACGTGTTGATCTGATCGGCCGCGTCCTCGGCGGCTTTGTGTACCCAGTCCGGGTCGGACAGCAGGGGACGGGCCATCGAGATCAACTGCACCTGGGTGTCGGCGAGGATCTGCTCGGCGGCCTGCGGCATGTTGATCCGGTTGGATGCGACCACCGGAATGTGGACATGCTCGGCCAGTGCGCTACTGGTGGCCACGAACGCGCCGCTTGGCACGGAGGTGACGATGGTGGGTACCCGTGACTCGTGCCAGCCGATACCGGTGTTGAGCAGTGTTGCGCCGGCCGCCTCGATTTCGGTTGCCAGCGCGACGATTTCATCCCAGGTCTGACCATCCTCGACATAGTCGGCCAGCGAGATCCGGTAGACGATGATGAAGTCGGTGCCGACCGCCTCGCGGACCCTGCGCACGATCTCGACCGGGAAGCGTCGCCGCTTCTCGGCGGTGCCGCCCCAGGCGTCCCTG
The DNA here is from genome assembly GCF_051188035.1 of Mycolicibacterium sp. Y3. Classification (NCBI taxonomy): domain Bacteria; kingdom Bacillati; phylum Actinomycetota; class Actinomycetes; order Mycobacteriales; family Mycobacteriaceae; genus Mycobacterium; species Mycolicibacterium sp. Y3. Next base: position 1,934,123 of record NZ_JAVQLT010000001.1, read on the forward strand.
CGCTTGTTGGTTCGCGGGGCGAGGAACTGATTGAGCAGGTACCCCTCGCTGCCCATGATCTCCACGCCGTCGTATCCGGCGTCGCGCGCAAGCAGTGCGGCACGCACGAAATCGGAGATCGTTCCGGTGACGTCGCGCAGGGCGCGCGGGCGAAACGGATTGATGGGTGCCTTGATCGACGAGGCACTGACCGAAAGAGGATGGTAGGCATAGCGTCCCGCATGAAGTAACTGCAGGGCGATCTTGGCGCCCTCGTCGTGCACGGCCTGGGTGATGGTGCGGTGCCGGCGTGCGTCGGCGCCGGAGCGCATCTCGGCGGCGAACGGCAGCAACCAACCGGTGCGGTTGGGTGCGTAGCCGCCGGTGATGATGAGCCCGACGCCGCCGCGGGCCCGTTCGGCGAAGTACGCGGCCAGCTTCTCGGTGTCGCGGGCCCGGTCCTCCAGGCCGGTGTGCATCGAGCCCATCACCACCCGGTTGCGCAGCGTGGTAAAGCCGAGGTCCAACGGTGACAACAGGTTTGGGTAGTTCACAAAGCGCCTCCCAGCACCTCAAGTACTTCGGTGAGCCATTCGATCGCGCCTTCTTCGGCGCGCATGCCGCCGCGCAACACCAGGTATTGGTGCAGGGCTGTCCCGGTCAGGGCGGCGGGGTCGGGGAACTGACGCTTCTGGTATCCGCGGTAGGTGTCCAGCAGTGCGGCGCGCTCGGTACGTAACTGGACGGCCTGATCCCGGATGGCCCCGACGTCCCCGAACGCGGCGGCGCGGATCTTGATGGCCAGATCGCGGGTGCGGTGGTCGGCCACCGTGCCGCCGCGCCCGGACAGTGGTGCGGCGATCCAGCGTCGGAGTTCGGCCTGGCCGTCGGCCGATACCGAATAGACCTTCTTGTCCGGCCGGCCGTGCTGCTCGACGATCTGCACGGACAACCAGCCGTCGCCTTCCATGACCCGCAGGGTCCGGTAGATCTGCTGATGGGTGGCAGCCCAGAAATGCCCGATTGAACGATCGAAGCGGCGGGCCAGTTCGTAGCCGGATCCGGCCTGCTCGCACAACGCCACCAGGATCGCGTGTTGCAGGGCCACGGGAGGCAGCGTATGCGGTACCGGCGGTCCTATGCAACATGTTGCAATGACGTGACACTTGGGTCGTGTGGTGTCTAGTCGTGGGTATCTGCAACGGCTAGTGTCAGTAACCACCGCGACCTTGCGGGAAGTTAGGACACACTTAGAGGCGCGTGCAGGTGTCGGCACCGCATACTTGCCGCAGACTCGTAGAGTCCCAACAGACAAACCCGACCAGCAGCCCACTGGACAGGAGAGACATCAGTGACGTACGTCATTGCCGAGCCCTGCGTTGACGTCAAAGACAAGGCATGCATCGAGGAGTGCCCTGTCGACTGCATCTACGAGGGTGCCCGCATGTTGTACATCCACCCCGACGAGTGCGTCGACTGCGGCGCCTGCGAGCCGGTGTGCCCGGTCGAGGCGATCTACTACGAAGACGACGTGCCGGACCAGTGGGGCGGCTATACCCAGAGCAACGCGGATTTCTTCGCCGAACTGGGTTCGCCCGGCGGTGCGTCGAAGGTCGGCCAGACCGACAACGATCCGCAGGCCATCAAGGACCTCGAGCCCAAGGGCGAGTGAGCACGGCCCGTTCGCCCAAATCCGCGGCGCTGCCGGTGTTCCCCTGGGACACCCTGGCCGACGCTGCGGCGACCGCACGGGCGCACCCTGACGGGATCGTCGACCTCTCGGTCGGGACTCCCGTGGACGATGTCGCGCCGGTGATTCGCGATGCGCTGGCCGCGGCCAGCGCATCGCCGGGCTACCCGGCCACCGCCGGCACCGCCACTTTGCGCGCCTCCGCGGCAGAGGCTCTGTTGCGCCGCTACGGCATCACCGGCCTGGCCGAGTCCGCCGTGCTGCCCGTCATCGGCACCAAGGAACTGATCGCCTGGCTGCCGACCCTGCTGGGGCTCGGCGGCGACGACACGGTGGTCATCCCCGAGCTGGCCTATCCCACGTACGACGTGGGTGCCCGGCTGGCGGGTGCCCAGGTGCTGGCCGCTGATTCGCTGACCCAACTGGGCCCGCTGAATCCAGCCCTGGTCTACCTCAACTCGCCGAGCAACCCCACCGGGCGGGTGCTCGGGGTCGATCACCTGCGCAAGGTGGTGAGCTGGGCGCGCGAACGCGGCGCGATCGTCGCTTCCGACGAGTGTTACCTGGGCCTGGCCTGGGATGCCGAACCACTGAGTGTGCTGCACCCGTCGGTGTGCGACGGCGACCACACGGGCCTGCTGGCGGTGCACTCGTTGTCCAAGACCTCCTCGCTGGCCGGATACCGCGCCGGCTTCGTCGCCGGCGATCCCGCCCTGGTGGCCGAACTCCTCGAGGTCCGCAAGCACGCCGGGATGATCGTCCCGACGCCGGTGCAGGCGGCGATGGTGGCCGCGCTGGACGACGACGCGCACGCGGCGGAACAACGCGAGCGTTACGCCCGGCGTCGCGAACTGCTGGCGGCGGCGGTCCGTAAGGCCGGCTTCACCATCGACCATTCCGAGGCGGGCCTGTACCTGTGGGCCACCCGCGGCGAACCGTGCCGTGACACGGTGGGCTGGCTGGCCCAGCGTGGCATCCTGGCCGCACCCGGGGAGTTCTACGGCCCCGCCGGTGCCCAGCATGTGCGGATCGCGCTGACCGCCACCGACGAGCGTATAGCCGCTGCGGTGCAGCGATTGAGCTGAGCGCCCTCAGATCACGTCGAGGTGCTCAGGCACCACCGAGGCCAGTGCCTTGCGGCACGCCACGATGGCCGGCGTATTGCTGATCGCGGTCCTCGTCGCGGTGAAGACCGAACGGCGTCGCGGATCCACGTCCACGACGCGGACGTCCGGTCGGCGGCGGACCCGCATGAGGTCCGGCAGGATCGCCACCGCATTCCCGTTCTCGATGAGAGCGATCTGGGCCTCGAGATCGTCGGTCTCGAATCGGATATCGGGTTCGAAACCGGCTTGCCGGCAGAGCTGTTCGGCCCAGTGCCGCGACGCGGTGCCCTCGGGCTCCATGGTCCACGGCAGGTCGGCGGTGTCCTTGACCGAGGTGATGCGCCGCCACGGGTCGCCCGTCGGTGGGACCGCCAGGCGGAGCAGATCGGTGGTCAGCGGTTCGCGGTGCAGGTCGGGATAGACGCGCGCGGCATGTCCCGGGTACTCCTCGGCGATCACCAGGTCGAACTCACGCATCCACGTCTCGTAGAGGGCCTGCTCGGGTTCGCGCTGGGACATGGTGACGCGTAACCGCGGATGCCGGGTGGCCAACTCGGTCAGCATCTGAGGCATGAAGGCGGACGCCGCTGATTGGAAGACGGCCAGCCGGACGGTGCCGGACGCCTGGTCGCTCTGTACGGCGATCTCGGAGGCGGCCAGTTCGAGTCGCGCCAAGATGACGGCGGTGTGCTCGACGAGCACCTCGGCGGCGGGGGTGAGCCGCAGCCGCCGGCCGACCTTCTCCAGGAGTGGGACACCGACTTCGCGCTCCAGTTGATTCAGCGCCTGGGATACCGACGACGGGCTCTGGTGCAGGGCCTCGGCCACCTCGGACAGCGTGCCCCGCAGGCTCAGCTCGTACAGCAACCGCAGCCGACGGGTGTCGAGGAGATCTGGTCGTTGATGCATCAGTTCTACTTAAAGTTTCATATCAGAAAACATCGCTTTATTTTAAATGTCTGATGCGCTCATGATGGGCGTATGGCACAGCTGAGCAGCGAGGAAAACCTGCTGACCGATGTCGTGGCCCAGGTCCGGAGCTGGCTTGACGATGCCGCAGGACAACCCGTCGCACCCGCCGCGCGTCGCCTGGCCGATGTGCTGCGCGACCCCGGCGGCCTGGACTTCACCGTCGGATTCGTCGACCGCGTCATTCGACCCGAAGACGACCGGGTCGCGGCGGCGAACCTGCGGGACCTCGCCCGAAACGCGCCCGGCTTCCTGCCGTGGCACCTGCGCCTGCTGGTCAAACTCGGCGCGCTGGTCTCGGTGATCGCTCCTGGCATCGTCATTCCGATCGCGCAGAAGGCCCTGCGCAGGATGGTCGGCCACCTCCTCGTCGACGCGACCGACGCGCGGCTGGGCCGTGCCATCGCCCGTATCCGGGAGCGCGGCGTCGCGTTGAACATCAATCTGCTGGGCGAGGCCGTGTTGGGTCAGCGGGAGGCCGCGCGGCGGCTGGCGGGCACCGAGCAACTCCTCGCACGCCCGGATGTCGACTACGTATCGATCAAGGTGTCGGCGACCGTACCGCCGCATTCACCGTGGGCGTTCGACGAGGCGGTCGACCATATCGAGCAGAGTCTGCTCCCGCTGTTCAGCTATGCGGCCGCTTCGCCGGCCAAGAAGTTCATCAACCTCGACATGGAGGAGTACCGCGATCTGGATCTGACCATCGCGGTGTTCACCCGCCTTCTCGACCGCACCGAGATGCTCGGGCTGGAGGCCGGGATCGTGCTGCAGGCCTACCTGCCCGATGCCCTGAGTGCGATGATCCGCCTTCAGGATTGGGCCCGTGCGCGTAGGGAGCGCGGCGGCGCCGGGATCAAAGTCCGTCTGGTCAAGGGCGCCAACCTGCCGATGGAACAGGTCGAAGCATCGCTGCACGACTGGCCGTTGGCGACCTGGTCGACCAAGCAGGACACCGACACCAACTACAAACGGGTGCTGGACTACGCACTGCACCCCGACCGTGCGGCCAATGTGCGACTCGGCGTCGCCGGTCACAATCTGTTCGACATCGCCTATGCGTGGACGCTGGCGGGGCGGCGCGGAGTCCGCGACCGGGTCGAGTTCGAAATGCTCCTCGGCATGGCAGAGGCGCAGGCCGAGGTGGTCCGGCGGACCGTCGGCAACCTGCTGCTCTACGTCCCGGTGGTGCATCCGAAGGACTTCGACGTCGCGATCGCCTACCTTGTGCGGCGTCTGGAAGAGGGCGCAAGTCAGCAGAACTTCATGTCCGCTGTCTTCGAATTGCACAGCGACAGTGCGTTGTTCGATCGGGAGAGGGATCGCTTCCTGGCGTCGTTGGTGGGGCTCGACGACGCGGTGCCCCCGCCGAACCGTCGACAGGACCGCCGCGTCGACGATCCGTACGCCGCGGCGAATCCGGCCGGCTCGTTCGCCAACGTCGCCGACACCGACCCGTCGCTGCCCGGCAATCGCCTCTGGGGACGGGCGATCACGGATCGGATCGCGCAGTCGTCGGCAGGCAAGGCACTCGTCGCCGAACACACCGTCCACAGCGCCGCGTCACTCGATGCCGTGATCGCCGGCGGTGTCGCCGCAGGCGCCGGCTGGTCGGCGCTCTCGGGTGCCGAGCGGGCCGCCATCCTGAGATGTGCGGCCGGGACCTTGGAATCGTCTCGGGCGGTCCTGCTGGAAGTGATGGCCGCCGAATGCGGAAAGACGCTCGACCAGGGCGACCCCGAGGTCTCCGAGGCGATCGACTTCGCGAATTACTACGCCACCCTGGCTGAGCAGCTGGACACCGTCGACGGCGCCGTCGCCGTGCCGGTCGGACTGACCGTGGTCACGCCGCCGTGGAACTTCCCGGTCGCGATTCCTGCCGGCTCGGTCCTGGCGGCGCTGGCCGCGGGCAGCCCGGTGATCATCAAACCCGCCACCCAGGCCCGCCGGTGCGGATCCGTGATGGTGCAGGCGCTCTGGGATGCCGGCGTGCCGGCCGATGTCCTGCAACTGGTGCACGTCGACGAACGTGACCTCGGAACACGACTGGTCTCCGACGACCGCGTGGGTCGATTGATCCTCACCGGTGCCTTCGAGACGGCCGCCCTGTTCCGCAGCTTCCGGCCCGATCTGCCCCTGCTGGCCGAGACCAGCGGGAAGAACGCCATCGTGATCACCCCGCACGCCGATCTCGACCTGGCGGTGAAAGACCTGGTGTACTCGGCCTTCGGGCACGCCGGCCAGAAATGCTCGGCGGCCTCGCTGGGCATCCTGGTCGGCTCGGTGGCCCGGTCCGCGCGGTTCCGTGATCAGCTCGTCGACGCCGTCTCCTCGCTGAAGGTCGGTTATCCGAGCGACCCGACCGTGCAGATGGGCCCCATCGTCGAGCCCGCGGCGGGAAAACTACTGCGCGCGCTGACAGAGTTGGCGCCGGGGGAGCAGTGGCTGGTGGCGCCTCGCCGGCTCGACGACACCGGACGACTGTGGTCTCCGGGGGTGAAGACCGGTGTCCGGCGCGGCTCGGAATTCCATCTCACCGAGTACTTCGGCCCGGTGCTCGGGCTCATCGCCGCCGACGACCTGGACGACGCGATCGCGATCCAGAACGAGGTCGACTACGGACTGACGGCAGGACTGCACAGTCTGGACCGCGCCGAGATCGAACACTGGATCGACCGGGTCCAGGCCGGAAACGCCTACGTGAATCGCTCGACCGTCGGGGCGATCGTGCGCCGTCAACCCTTCGGGGGCTGGAAGAAATCCGCGGTCGGTGCCGGCGCCAAGGCCGGCGGCCCGAACTACCTGTTCGGGGTGTGCGACTGGCGGTCCGCGCCGGCGACGCAGGCCGGCGAGATCGGTCCGGCGGTCCGTCGGATTCTGGATGCTGCACAGCATTTCGCGCTGGAACCCGAGGAGCTCGACTTCCTGGGCCGATCCTTCGCCTCGGATGCGCTGGCCTGGGCTCAGGAGTTCGGTGTCGCTCGCGACGTGTCGGGCCTGATGGCGGAAACGAACGTGTTCCGGTATCTGCCGCTGCCCGTGACGGTGCGTGCGGAGCACGAGGACAGCGCTGCCCTGATGCGGGTGGTCGGCGCAGGAATTCTGGCCGGCAGTGCGGTGACGGTCTCGACACCGACACCGCTGGACCCCGCGATCGCCGAGGCCCTCGAGGGGGCAGGCGTCACCTGCCGCGTACATGATGCGGCGGCGTGGTCGAATGTGTTGCGCGACAACGCTCCTGCCCGTGTCCGGCTGCTCGGCGGACGTCGCGAGGAGTTCGCCCGCGCCAGCGACGGCAGGGTCGATATCGCGCTCTACGCCCAACCCGTGGTCGAAGCCGGACGGATCGAGCTGTTGACGTTCCTGCGCGAGCAGGCGGTCGCGGTCACCGCACACCGGTTCGGCTCGCCGACCCCGCTCGCCCAGGGGCTGTTCCGGGACTAAGGCGCGGGGAACGCGGCCACCGGCATCAGCACGTTGCCCCGGCAGGCGTCACTGAGGATGTCGGTGTACCAATTGCCGCGCAGTGAGCCGTCGGGTTGCGGGGTGTAGGTCACCCAGGAGGTGGCCGGGCTGTAGACGCGAGGATATGCGTCGCCACGGAAACACTCCCACTGCCAGTCGTAGCTGAACGTCCACTTCGTGCCATCCCAGGTGTATCGCTGGGGTTGCGGGATGGTCGGATTCGACGGAGCCGGGCCGTCGATGACGGTCGCCACGCACACGCTGCCGCAGGCCGTCGAGAAGGTGTAGACCGCGCCGAAGTCCGGCTCGGCCTGCCGTGCCGCGATGCTGGTGCCGTTCTTCTGCGAGGCGTAGCTGACCAATTGATAGCGGCCGTTCAACGGCTGACCGGCGGCCGCCGCCGTCGGAATCGAACACAGACATGCCACCAGGGCGAGCGTCACCGCGATGCACACGCGACGGACAGTCATCTCCGCTTCCTGTTTCTCTCAAGCTCCGACGAGCTCACGGTAGGGGTGGGCACCGACAACTCAGCGATCCCACAGCGCGTCGGCGTCAATTAGTGATCGCATCGTGATGCGGCGGTGGCCGTCGTACGCTCAGGTCGATGTCTGCGATCCGCTTCCTGCCGCTGGGCGCCCGGCGCGTGGCATACGAGCTACGCGGGAGCGGGCCGCCTCTGGTCGCCCCGGCGTGGTGGGTCAGTCACCTCGAACTCGATTGGCAGCACCCCGGCGTGCGGCAATTCTGGGAGGGCGTCGCCGAGGACTTCACGCTGGTCCGCTATGACCGGCTCGGCGTCGGTATGTCCGACCGCGCCGTGCACGACGCCGATCTCACCCTCGAGGCTGAGGTCGAGGTCCTGCGTGCACTTCTCGACGAACTCGGGTTCGACCGCGTGTCACTGCTGGGCGGCTCCTCGGGCAGTTGCACCGCCGTGGCGTTCGCCGCGGCTTATCCGGAACGTGTGGAGCGACTGGTGTTGTACGGCTCCTACCCCCAGGGGGATGCGCTGACCCCGCCCGGGGTGGCGGACGCGATCGTCACGGCGGTCGGTGCGCATTGGGGCCTGGGCTCACGCGTGCTCAGCGATATCTTCCTCGGTGGCGCCGACGCGGCGGAACACGCACGTTTCGCCCAGGTGCAGCGTGAGTCTGCCGGCGCGGACACCGCTGCGGCCCTGCTGCGTCTGGTCTACAGCCTCGACGTCCGCGCCCGACTTCCGCTTGTCCGGGTGCCGACGACGGTCGTGCACCGCCGTGATGACCGTGCCGTGCCGTATCAGCTCGGGCGTGCGGTCGCGGCCGCGATCGACGGTGCGGAATTCATGCCGTTGCAAGGTGATTCACACTTCCCGTGGATCGGCGACATCGATTCGGTGGTCCGCGCCTGCCGCCGCGCGCTCGCGCCCCAACCGCTACCGACACACAAGGTGGACGGGCCGGTGCTGTTGTCCGGTCGTGAGCGCGAGGTGCTCGACTGTGTGGCCCGCGGTCTCGGTGACCGCGAGATTGCGGAGCAGCTGCGGCTCAGCCCACACACCGTGCACCGCCACGTCGCGAATATCCGCCGCAAACTCGGTAGTCCGTCGCGCACGGCCGCCGTCGCCGAGGCTGCACGGCTCGGGCTGCTGTAGATGGCCGGAACCGGCCATCGCCGAAAGATGGCCGGATAGCGCGATGCGTGCGCGGCGCATTCGCTCGTAGATTTCGCCATATGACCGAGCTCATCTGTGTTGAATCGCGTCCGGCGCACTCGTTGTGGCTGCGCATCATGTCCGTGTTGTATGACCCGTTTGTCTGGGCCGGTGAGATCGTCGGGATGCGGCGCCGCCGGCGTACCTTGCTGGCCCAGGCCTATGGGCGCGTCCTCGAAATCGGCGCGGGCACCGGACTGAACGTCGCGCACTATCCGGATGCGGTCGACGAGATCGTGCTCACCGAACCCGAACCCGGGATGCGCCGCAAACTCGTTCGGCGCCTTGATCGTCACGGCCGCCAGGCGGTCATCTCCGGCGCGTCGGCTGAGCGTCTGCCGTTCGCCGGCGAGTCCGTGGACACGGTGGTGGCGACGCTGGTGCTGTGCACCGTCGAACAGCCGGAGCAAGCCCTTCGCGAGATCGCGCGCGTCCTGCGTCCCGGTGGACAATTGCTGTTCATCGAGCACATCCGGTCGAATTGGCGGCCGTTGGCGTTGTGCCAGAACGTCTTTGAGCGGTCCTGGCGCAGCTTCGCCGGTGGCTGTGTCTGCAACCGGCCGACCGTCGAGTTGATGCGGGCCGCCGGGTTCACCGTCGACGCCGACGATGCCGTGTGGAGCGGGATGCCCGCGATCGTCCATCCGCTCGCCGTGGGCCGGGCCACCAAATAACTCTTCAGGAGGGAATTCCATGGCCAGACATCGCAAGTCGGTAGCACCGTATGTGCGAGGCGGGATCGCCGGCGCAGCGATCATCGGGTCCGGCTACCTGTTGGCCGCGACCAACGCGGCAGTCGCCCATGCCGAGCCGGAAAGCGCTGCTTCGGTATGCGTTCCGGGAGCGTCGGGCTGCCTGGGCGGGGCGGGTGATCAGGCGGCTGTCGCCATTGCGGGCCCCCACCTGGTGCTCGTCGGCAACGGCACTGCCTCCCACCCCAACGGCGGCCTGCTGTTCGGCGACGGTTACAGCCCGGACCCGGCCACCTGCGGTACGCAATGCAATGGCGGCAGCGGCGGATGGTTCGCCGGCAATGGCGGCAACGGGGCGAACAGCGGTCGCGGGGGTAACGCCGGGCTGTTCGGAAACGGCGGGCGCGGCGGCGACGGTACCAGCATGGGCATCAACGCCGGTAACGGTGGACGGGGCGGTCTGCTGGCCGGCAGCGGCGGTGACGGCGGAACCGGCGCTCTCGGCGGCGGCAGGGGTGGCGACGGGGGACATGGCGGCCTGTTCGGTGGGGGCGGCGGAAACGGCGGTATCGGTGGCGCGGGGTCGATAGGCAGCAACGGTGGCGACGGCGGCAATGGCGGGCACGGCGGTGCCGGCGGCGTCACCGGTGGCACCGGGGGCTCCGGTGGCAAAGGTGGGTCGAGCACTTCCGGGCCGGGCGGGGGTGGCGGTTACGGGGGCAACGGCGGGTCGGGGGCGCACCGGCCAGGCGAGACGGGCCGGACTCCCAATCCGCCCAACGGCGGGGCCGGTGGCAATGGCGGCGCCGGCGGTGCGGGTGGCGGTCGGCGGTCCTAGCCCTACTCGCGGCGCAGTTTCAGTAGCAGCCACGCCGCCAGGGTCTGCGCGTCGGTGACCACGCCGTCGCGGATCATCTGATCGATCTGCCCGGCGGTGAACCACTCGCTGTGCATGTCCTGCTCTTCATGCTCGCGCTCGTGATCGCCTTCGGTGATGCCGGTGGCCAGGTACGCCCAGCCGCGCTGGCTGCTCATCCCGGGCGCGACGTCGAGTTGGCCCAGGACCTGCCACGATGCGGCACGCAGGCCGGTCTCTTCCCGCAGTTCCTGCGCGGCCAGCTCGGCGGGCTCCGGCTCGTCACCGGTGAGACTGCCCGGTGCGGTGCCCTGGACAAATTCCCAGCGCCGCAACCGGATTGGGTAGCGATACTGCTCTACCATGCGGTAGCGGTCACCGTCCTGCGCGATCACCAGCGCATACGTCGGCTTGTCGATCACACCGTAGATGCCGAGGGTGCCGTCGGGGCGGCGGATATCGTCCTCCCGGACCACCATCCAGTTGTTGCGGTACACCTCACGACTGGCCAGTCTTTCGATCGGGTCCACCGGCCCAGAGTAGCCTCACCAGCGTGTTGTTGACTTCCCTGGACCCCGCCGCCGTGGCCGCCGGACATGACCTCGCCGACGCGGTGCGCATCGACGGTGTGACGCTGAGTCGTAGTGACCTCGTAGGGGCGGCCACCTCGGTCGCCGAACGGGTGTCCGTCGCGCGGCGCGTCGCCATCCTGGCCACCCCGACCGTCCCCACCGTGCTGGCGGTCACCGGTTGCCTCATCGCCGGTGTGCCGTTCGTGCCCGTGCCCGCCGACGTCGGCGCCACCGAACGCACGCATATCCTCGCCGACTCCGGCGCTCAGGCGTGGTTGGGCGAACAACCCGCCGAAGCCGAAGGGCTGCCGCATATTCCGGTCCGGCTCCACGCACGGTCCTGGCACCGCTATGCCGAGCCGTCGCCGGATTCGCCCGCGATGATCATGTACACCTCCGGCACCACCGGCCTGCCCAAAGGTGTGCTGATCAGCCGGCGGGCCATCGCGGCCGATATCGACGCCCTCGCCGCGGCCTGGCAGTGGACCGCCGAGGACACCCTGGTGCACGGGCTGCCGCTGTTTCACGTGCACGGTCTGGTGCTGGGGCTGCTCGGCTCGCTGCGCATCGGAAACCGTTTTGTGCACACCGGAAAACCCACACCCCAGGCGTACGCAGAGGCCGGCGGCTCGATGTACTTCGGGGTGCCCACGGTGTGGTCGCGGGTGGTCGGAGACGAGGCGTCGGCGCGCGCGTTGGCGTCGGCCCGGCTGCTGGTGTCGGGTAGTGCGCCGCTGCCGGTGCCCGTGTTCGACGAACTGGTGCGGCTCACCGGACACGCGCCGGTCGAGCGGTACGGCAGCACCGAAACGTTGATCACCATCAGCACCGTGGTCGACGGGGAACGCCGGCCCGGTTGGGTCGGGCTGCCGTTACCGGGCGTGCAGACGCGGTTGGTCGACGAGGACGGTGCGCCGGTGCCGCACGACGGCGAAACCATCGGGAACCTGCAGATCAAGAGCCCCACCGTGTTCAGCGGATATCTCAACCGGCCCGACGCGACCGCGGAGGCGTTCGACGCCGACGGTTGGTACCGCACCGGGGATGTCGCGGTGATCGACGCCGCGGGCATGCACCGCATCGTCGGGCGGGAATCGGTCGACTTGATCAAGACGGGCGGTTTCCGGGTCGGTGCCGGCGAGATTGAAACGGTGCTGCTCGGGTACCCCGGTGTGGCCGAGGTGGCCGTGGTCGGGGTGCCCGATGACGACCTGGGTCAGCGGATCGTGGCCTTCGTGGTCGGATCCGTCGTGGCGGACGAGGTGATCGACTTTGTGGCACAGCAACTCTCGGTGCACAAACGCCCGCGTGAGGTCCGTGTGGTCGACGCGCTGCCCCGCAACGCGATGGGCAAGGTACTCAAGAAGGAGCTGATGACATGACCCTCAGGTTCTCCGAGATCTGCATCGATGCGTGCGACCCCGAAGCGCTGGGCGCGTGGTGGTCACGGGTGCTGGATTGGCCGCACCACACCGACGCCGACGGTGACGTGGTCCTGACCCCGCCACCCGGAGCCGGGCCGATCTGGCTGTTCCTGGCCGTGCCCGAGGGCAAATCGGTGAAGAACCGGCTGCACCTGGACTTCACCCCGGAGGATCAGGACGCCGAAGTCGAACGACTTCTCGCTCTCGGCGCCCGGCATGTCGACATCGGACAGGGCGAGCAGAGCTGGGTGGTGCTGGCCGACCCGGAAGGCAACGAATTCTGCATCCTGGCTGCCGAATAGCCTCTGCACATCCGGCTCCCAGGCTGGGCTGCCACCATGGCCCGATGCGTGCACTGGTCTGGCTGGCGACCTGTGCCCTGGTGCTCGCCGGGTGCGCGTCGGCCCCACCGCCGAAGTCGCTCACTCCGCCGATGGGCTGGAATTCCTGGAATTCCGGGATCGAGCTGACCGAGCAGAGTGTGCACCAGATCGTCGACGCGATGGTGTCCTCGGGGATGCGGGACGCCGGGTACCGCTACGTCAACCTCGACGCCGGCTGGGCCGCGCCGACCCGTGACAACGACGGTCACCTGCAGGCCGACCCGGACCGATTCCCGCACGGGATCGCCGCGCTGGCGCGCTACGCCCACGACCGGGGGATGCTGTTCGGTATCTATCACAGCCCGTTCAACCAGGGCTGCGGACAGGATCCGCGGATCGGCGGGGCGGGCCATGAACAGGCCGATGCTCAGACGTTCGCCGACTGGGGTGTGGACTATCTGAAGTACGACTGGTGCCGGCTGGCCGCCGGGCATGACGATCAGGTCGCGTACTTCACGGCCATGCGCGACGCGCTCCATGCCACCGGGCGGAACATCGTCTACAGCATCAACCCGAACAGCTCGGGCGATCCGCGTGCGGGTATGGAGTACGACTGGTCGCATGTTTCCGATATCACGCGGAACGCAGTCGATCTGGTTCCCGCATGGGGCGATGCCGCGCTGTGGTCATCGGGGTTGGCCGGTGTGGATCAGGCGTTCACCGAGGCCGGTGCGGCCGCCTCGCACAGCGGGCCGTCGCACATCAACGATCCGGACATGATGGTGATCGGTTTGGGCTGGAATGAGTTCGTGGTCGGGCATCCCACCATGGCGCTCGGGCCGCAGCGTGCCGATCTGACCGATGACGAGCAGCAGGCCCATTTCTCGCTGTGGGCGCTGTTGGCGGCACCGTTGTTGGCGGGCAATGATATTCGTTCGATGTCGCCGCGGACGGCGGCCATCCTGACCAACCGCGAGGTGATCGCCGTCGACCAGGATCCGCTTGTGGTACAGGGGCATCCGCTGGCGGGTGATCCGCGAGTGCTGGTCAAACCGCTCAGCGGTGGCGCTGTCGCGGTCGGGCTGTTCAACCAGTCCGCCGACACTGTCACCCTGCACGCTTCGCTGAGCACGATCGGGCTGCAGGACGGCACATGTCATACCGTGCGAGATCTTTGGCAGCACAACGACTCTACGACCGACAGCGATATCTCGGCATCGGTGCCGAGGCATGGCGTGGCGCTGCTGCGGGTGAGTCCGGGGTGCTAGACGCCTAGCTGAATGACGGACCTATCACGCCGAAGAGGAAGAACGCTGCGGAAAACGCAAGCCAGGCCACGCTCGCGGCCGCGAAACCCATCGCCCATGACCGTGTGCGGGGACTGATTGACAGTAGGCCCGCGATCAGTGCTGGAACAATCCAGGTCGGCAGCAGCAGATTGAAGAAGCCGGGGTGGATGACGCCGGAGATCGCGCCCAAGAACAGCCCCGCGAGTCGCGGAGCGATCTGGGTGTCATGTTCGTCCGCGCTCATGGGATCGCGTTCTGCCACAAAGCGAGCCACGCCAGGACGGGTAGGCCGAGGAGTGCGCCGATCGTGATTGCTGCGCCTATACGGCGAGTGGTGGGATTCTGCGCCGCACGGAAAAACACCAGTCCCGCAAGGGAAACGGCGACCGACACCGCAACCGTCACCAAGGCTGCGTGCGGTGGTGGATTTGATCGTAGCAACGATGTGAAGACGGGCAGCGCCATCCAGAAGACACCGCCCCACGCTGCGCCCGCATAGATGCTGACGTTCCAGTCAGTACGCGTCATCCTCGCAGCCTACTTCGGAAGGACCACGGGATCGATTACCGGAATGGTGGGCGCGGCTCCCACTGGACCGAGCGGCGTCGTCGGCGGTGGTAGGGCGATCATCGGCGGTATACCTCCAGCTGGAGCCGGTTCCAGCGGGCCCGGAGCCGAAGCACCCATCCCGGGGAGCGCAGGGAAGACGTTGTTGAACTCATAGGGCAGTCGGGTGTCGCCGATGCTGTGCCCCGGCGCCGCCAGGAACAACGGATGGTCGACTAGGGGCATTTCCTGCAGAACCGGAGTAGCCGCACCGCTGGATGAGTAGTGGTTCACTTCCCAGGCAGGGTAGGAACTTGTCGTACCTCCGACACGGATACCACCGTCAGCCGTGGGTTGGTAGAACAGGTCCCCATTGACGCTGACGCCCAGTACTTTGGTGTTCTCGCCCAACACCGGCGTAAATGGATCGGCGGCGTTGAACTTGATGTGGATGTTCCCGTTGCTTTCCTGGCCGACACTGATGTCGGGGTGCCCGGATAACACGGAGCCGTCATCGAGCTTGATCGATGGGTTCTGCCGTGCCACCACGATGCCGTTCTCATAGTCGATAAGGAAGGTGACTCGCGATCGGTCAGGTAACGCATTGGAATCGAAGCCGCGATTGTCCCCGGCGTTGGTGAGTATTCCGGCTGGCGCCGTCTCGGTGTCTATGAACGCATTCGTCTGTACGACACCGGCACCTGGCACCTTCTCGATCTTTCCCACAACAATGTTCGGCGGGTGGCCCTTGGTCAGTGGAAGATAGCTGTGTGGGTCGAGGGCAGCTGCGGTTCGCCAGTCCGAAGGGCTGGTCGGCTGCCTCCCGAACATCTCTTGAAATGCGTTCCGCTGGTTCTGTTCACGCTTGGGGGAGTCAGCGCTACCCAGAGGTTCGGCCGGCCAAGGGTCGCGTTCTGGCGGAACACCTCCGGTCCCGTATGCGATGACCCGAGCAAGGTCGGAATCCACCGCTTCGCCAGCCGTCAGTATGGTGCTGATCTCACCCTGCAGACGCGCGATCTTTTGCGCTGCCTTCGCCGCGGCTTCGTCCGTCATGTAATTGGTATTGGGAGCGAGCACCTGATTTGAGGTCAGGTCGATATCTATCGCGGGTTCGCCGTCGGAAGACGAATGGGCGTCATCGGTCAGGTTGTCGATCATCTTCACCACGCGCAGTGCTTCTTGATGTGCTTGATTGGCGCCGACGGCTAAGGCGAGGGCGTCCAATCCCGATTGTTCGAACTTGGTGGCCGACCGCTTCATCGCGTCACGGGCGGCGTCGCCGGCGCCGCCCTCCCAAGTTGAGATGTCTACGATCGCCTGCACGTTGGCTGCGGCGTCCCGACTGGCCTTGGCGCGTTGCGTCGCCGCATCCACGACTGTCTTGATTTCGGCCGGCCACATCCGCAGTTCGGCCAATGTCATGGACATGGGGCAGCGCTACAGATCTACAGCACTGGCTGCTTCGTTGATGCCGCCACCAGCGTTAGTGATTTGTGATTCGCTGTTCGAATCTGTGGTGGTGTACTGCGTGCAGGCGACTCGGTGTCCGTCACTGTGCCGCAGGAGTTCGGCGTGATGGTCAGCTGTCTCCAACTCCCACTGGGCAATTCGCTCGTTGAGGGCCGTAGCTGACAAGGTAGTGCCGAAGGCGGTGATGGTAGAGGCTAACTTCGCGTGTGCAACCGCATGATCATGGCGAAGATCGACTGCGTGCATGCCCAGCTGCTCTGCGGTCATGCGCAGCTCGTCAGTGTTTACCTGTAATCCATCGCTCACTGCTGCACCACCTTCATAAACATCCAGCGTACCGGGGCGATCCGGGGTGTCAGCGCACCAAACTCACGCGCTGATGTGCCGATGAATGGGCCCCAAGCTAGTTGGCGTGCAACGCCTCGTTCAACGTGATGCCGGTGCCGTCGCGCTTGACGACCTCGACCGCACCCGAGAGTGAGTTGCGGCGGAACAGCAGGTTGCTGCCGCCGGAGAGGTCTTTGGCCTTGACCGTCTGGCCGTCGGCCGTGGTGACCTTGGTTCCCGCGGTGATGTACAGCCCGGCCTCGATGACGCTGTCGTCGCCCAGCGAGATCCCCAGCCCGGCATTCGCACCCAGCAGGCAGCGCTTGCCCACCGAGATGACTTCCTTGCCGCCACCGGACAGCGTGCCCATGATCGACGCGCCACCACCGACGTCGGACCCGTCGCCGACGACGACGCCGGCGGAGATGCGGCCCTCGACCATCGAGGTGCCCAATGTGCCCGCGTTGAAGTTCACGAAGCCCTCGTGCATGACCGTGGTGCCTTCGGCCAGGTGCGCGCCGAGTCGGACGCGGTCGGCGTCGGCGATGCGGACGCCCTTGGGCAGCACGTAGTCGACCATCCGCGGGAACTTGTCGACGCCGTACACCGTCACGGCGCCGCGGCGGCGCAGTTTGGCGCGAACCAGTTCGAAGCCGTCGACCGAAGCCGGGCCGAAGTTCGTCCACACCACATTGGTGAGCAGGCCGAAGATGCCGTCGAGGTTGGCCTCATGCGGCTTGGTCAGCCGATGGGAGAGCAGATGCAGCCGCAGGTACGCGTCGTACGTGTCGATGGGTGCGTCGTCCAGTGAGGCGATCGTGGTGCGTACCGCCACCACCTCGACATCACGGTCGGCATCCGGTCCGGTGAGCTCGGCCAGGTTGTCGGTGAGCTCGGCGACCGACAGTCTCGTCGTCCCGGATGCCCCGTCACCGGTCAATTCGGGAGCGGGAAACCAGGTGTCCAGAACGGTTCCGTCGGCGGCGATGGTGGCCAGGCCGAAGCCAGATGCAGCAGTCACGTTGGCCTAGGTTACTGGACTAGCCTCGAGCCTTGTGACCCTAGATCTTCGTGCTGATCCGATCGCGCTGACCGCCGCACTGGTGGACATTCCCAGCGAGTCGCGCCATGAGCAGCGCATCGCCGACGAGATCGAGGCCGCCTTACGCGCTCAGGCGCCGTGGTTCGAGGTCATTCGCAATGGTGACGCGGTGCTGGCGCGGACCCATCTGGGGCGGCCGTCGCGGGTCATGCTGGCCGGGCACATCGATACCGTGCCTGCCGCCGAAAACCTGCCCAGTCGCGTTGTCGACGACCTGATGTACGGCTGCGGGACCTCGGACATGAAGTCCGGCGATGCGGTGTTTCTCCATCTGGCCGCGACCCTCACCGAGCCCAGCCACGACATCACCCTGGTCATGTACGACTGCGAGGAGATCGAGTCCAGCGCGAACGGACTGGGCCGTATCGAACGTGAACTGCCCGACTGGCTGGCCGCCGACGTCGCGATCTTGGGTGAACCGTCGGGCGGATTCATCGAAGCCGGTTGCCAGGGCACCATCCGCGTTGTGGTCAGTGCCACGGGCACACGCGCGCACAGTGCCCGTTCCTGGTTGGGAGACAACGCTATTCACAAGCTCGGCGCGGTGCTGGAGCGGCTGCGGGCGTATCAGGCCCGCAGTGTCGACATCGACGGTTGCGTATACCGGGAGGGGCTGTCGGCGGTGCGCATCGGCGGCGGGATCGCGGGCAACGTCATACCTGACGCGGCGTCGGTGACGGTGAACTTCCGGTTTGCGCCGGATCGCAGCGTCGAGCAGGCGGTGACCCACGTCCGTGAGGTGTTCGACGGGCTGGACGTGGCGCTGGAGGTTACCGATGCAGCGGCCGGCGCATTGCCCGGCTTGGCCAATCCGGCGGCGGCGTCGCTGGTGGCGGCCGCCGGCGGTCAGGTCCGGGCCAAGTACGGCTGGACTGACGTGTCGCGGTTCGCCGCACTGGGAATAGCGGCCGTCAACTACGGTCCGGGTGACCCGAACGTGGCGCACAAGGTCGACGAGCATGTCGACCTCGCGGCCATCACCGCGACCACCGAGACATTGCGGGCATATTTAACCGCTTGATCGGCTCGGTACTATCACTTTCGTGCTGTGAATCGATGACACCGAGGTAGTCCCTTGCCGTCGTCATCTTTGGAGTTCGCGCATGTCAATTGTCTGCTCGCATCTTTCGTTCGCCTGGCCCGATGGCACCCCGGTGTTCACCGATCTGTCCTTCTCGGTTGGGGAAGGCCGCACTGGGCTGGTGGCGCCCAACGGCGCCGGTAAGAGCACGCTGCTGCGTCTGATCGCGGGGGTATTGCCGCCCACGTCGGGCTCTGTTGCCGTCGATGGTGTGGTGGGCTATCTGCCCCAGGAGTTGCCGTTCCTGGCCGATCATTCGGTGGCCGATGTCCTGGGCGTCACAACGATTCTGGCGGCACTCGATGCCTTGGCTGCCGGCGACGCGAGCGAGGCGGTATTCGCCGCGATCGGCGACGATTGGGATATCGAGGAACGGTTGCGGGCACAGGTGGGGGATCTCGAATTGGACCGCCCGCTGAGCACGCTGTCGGGTGGACAGGTGGTGTCGCTCGGGCTGGCTGCCCAACTGTTGAAGCGGCCGGATGTGCTGCTGCTCGACGAGCCGACCAACAACCTGGATTCCTCAGCACGGCAACGGCTTTACTCTTCGCTGGACGGGTTCGGTGGTGTGCTGGTCGTCGTCAGTCATGATCGTGAGCTGTTGGACCGGATGGACGCGATCGCCGAGTTGCGTGCCGGTGCGGTGTCGATGTTCGGCGGCGGATTCACCGCCTACGAGTCGGCTGTCGCTGACGCGCAGCGGGTGGCCGAGGGCAATCTGCGCAACGCCGAGCAGCTGCTCAAGCGGGAGAAACGCCAGATGCAGGAGGCGCGCGAGCGCGCGGACCGGCGAGCGTCGAACGCCGCGCGCAACGCCAAGGATGCGGGGCTGCCGAAAATCCTTGCCGGAAAACGCAAACGCAGTGCTGAAGACTCGGCGGGGCGTTCGGACGATATACACAGTCGACGGGTGGATGGTGCGCGGTTACGGCTGGATGAGGCTGAGCGGGCGGTGCGTGACGACGATGTGCTGGCGCTTCATCTGCCCGCCACGGAGGTGCCTGCCGGTCGGGTGCTGTTCTCCGAGTTCGGGTTACGATCTGCGGTTTTCAACGGGGTGTCGTTGGATATCCGTGGTCCCGAGCGGATTGCGCTGACGGGCCCGAACGGATCCGGAAAATCGACACTGCTGAGGTTGGTGGTGGCGGGCGCTCAGGTGCCGGTCGCCTATTTGTCGCAGCGTTTGGATCTGCTGGATCCGTCGTCGACGGTCCTGGAGTCGTTGACGGCCTTTGCACCCGCGATGTCGGTGACGCGGCGGCGGCATCTGCTGGCGCAGTTTTTGTTTCGTGGTGACGTGGTGGACTTGCCGGTGAGTGCGCTGTCCGGCGGTGAACGATTGCGGGCAACACTGGCGTGCGTGCTGTTCGCCGAACCTGCGCCGCAGCTTCTGCTGCTCGATGAACCGACCAACAACCTCGACCTGGTCAGCATCGGGCAATTGGAATCCGCGTTGAACGCCTACCGCGGTGCTTTCGTCGTGGTCAGCCACGATGGGCGGTTCCTGGACAATATCGCGGTGCAGCGGACGTTGGTGTTGGACCGAGGGGTGCTTACGCCCTCGCGGTGACGTTGGCCTGGGCCTCGGTGAGTAGATCGTACTGGTGTAGCCAGTAGAGCCAGTCGGTGATGGCTGCTCGTTGGTCGGCGGTTTCGGCGGCGTTGTGGGCGCGGTAGAGTGCGAGGTCGGCTGAGTGTGCGGCGTAGAGCGCAAAGGCGTTGAGGTGAGCGATCTCTCGTCCAGTGGCCGCGCTCATCAAGGGTTGCATCACGTCGAACCACAGCGTGAAGGTCTCGTTGGCGGGAGGTGTGCTGTCTGCTTGTGCGGGTGGGAGTTGGGCGATGAGATCTGGATCCTTGACCGCGGCGAGTTTGGTTGCGGCGTCGGGGAAGCTGATCTGTAGTCGGTCGCGCCCGGTCATCTTTCCGCTCGGCGGGATGTCGTCGTCCTCGAGAAGGATCTTGTGCGCACCGGGGTCGATACCTTCGAGGTGGGTCGTGGTGCCGATCACCGCGCGCAATGTCGTTTCGTGTGCTTGGGCCCAAGCCGTCAGTGCGGCAACGGGATAGGTGGCCCATCGGCCACGCTCAGCAGCGGGGATGGCGGTGTCGGCGCTGACCATCTTGACCTGCTCGGGAAGGTTCACACCGTCTGGTATGTAGGCGATGCCGTAGCTGTTGGCGACGACGATCGTATCGTCGGCGGTGAGGGCGACCAGCCAGAAGAAGCCGATATCGTTGGGCCGCGACATATCTGGTGCATTGAGGGCGGCGGCGATGCGGCGGGCCACGCTCACGGGGTCGCTTCCACCGGTCTTGCGCTTCAGCGCGCCGGCCGCGGCGGATGCTGCTGCCAGATCGCGTTCGGCGCGGGCCGCGGACACCGGAATCGGAGCTGCTGCGGCACCTCCGCCTTGGGCGGACGATGTCGCTGCGGGAATGACCGGTGGTCCTGCTGTGGGTGGTACCGGTGCGGCCGGTGGTGGGGTGGCAGGTGCGCCCAGTGGCATCGGAGGAGTCGGCGAGGCCGGAGCGGACGAGGGCGCGGACGGCGGCGCGACATTGCCGCTGGGGACAGCGGGATGCGTGGCGGCGGGTGCCGTCGGCGAACTGGTGGCGGCGGTCTGCTCGATCGGCGCGGCGGGCGGGGTGAATGGGGTCGCGTTGCCCAGCGGAGCAGGCGGTGGCTGGACCGGTGCCTGCATGCCGGTGGTCTTGGGACCCGTTGCGCCGCTGAGTGAGTCGGGCTTAGGCGCTTGCGCGCCCTGCGGGCCTTGGGCGCCTTGGCCGGTCTGAGCGGGGGTCGGGCTGCTGGGACTTCCGGTGCCGGTGGTGGAGGACAGGGGCGAGGTCGGGGATCCGCCGGGCCCGCCTGGGGTGCCGGGTGCGCCAGGCATGCTTGGCTGGCTGCCGCTGAGCGAAGGGAAAGGTGGGGCCGCCGGCGAACTTCCAGAAACTGATGAAGGTCCGCGACCGAGTGGTGGAGAGGGCGAATTCGGGGTCGGTACGGGCGCAGTCGCGGATTGTTGTGCGCCACCTCCCTGAGGCGTGGCTGGGATCCCCAGCGGCGCTGAGGGCGGAGCTTCGGCTGAGGTCGGTTGGGGTGCCGGGGTACTTACGTTGTGTTGGGGACTTCCGCCTTGCGGAGATGCGTTTTCGGGGGGGCCTCCGGGTGCACTGGACGTCGAGTGGGCAGGCGGGGATACAGCAGCGTTCGCACTTGGTTGGTAGCTTCCACCTTGCGACTGCCGGGGGGCTGGCGGCACCGACCCGTTTGATGGTGCCTGATTAGTATCGGAGGGTGACCCCTCGGGAGGGGGGACTTTTCGGCTAAGCAATTGGTCAAGGGCATTCGCGGGAGGTTTCCAGCCGCTGAAGGTTGGAACTTGGGCAGCCGCGGCTACTACAGTGCCTGCGTTCAAAGCATGATAGCCAGCTAGGACGGCGTCTATGGCATTCTGCTTTTCTATCGCGTCCATATCTGAATCATCAGTGGACTCAATTTCGCTAATAATGCGCTGAGCATCGTGGACATTCTTTGTAATCTTTGCTTTGGTGTCGGCCACCGTGCCTGCCACGTGGTTGTACCATGTTGCAGTGGCTACAATGCGCTCTTGTAGCTCGCGGAAATTACTGCTACGCGTAGCTGCCTTCTCGCTTGCTGAATTCGCGGCGCCTCCGCTCCAGATATCACCTCCAAAGGTCTCGCCACGCTCGCGTTCCCATGGTTCGAGGGCATTGAAGGTTAGGTCTTGGAGCGCTTGTATAAATGCTGTCCCTGAACCATAGAGGAAGTCCTCGTTGGCGTCCGGCCATCCGCCATCTTGCGTCAAGCGATCTGCATAAGGCCCCGTCGGTTTATCGGTACTCATGAGCTCAGGCTCCGGAAGTCCGACAGGCTCCAAGAATTATTCCAGGGCTCAATAAAGCTACTTGATAGAGGCTGTAATCTGCTTTCGTGTATGTGGAAAGTGCTTGTATGTACGCTCTTTGATAAACCGCTCCGAGCATTGCAATGTCCTGGAATGTCGGGTTAGAGCTGTTGCGCCCTAGTTCCTCCATCTGATCCGCCCAAGCGGTCATTACGGGAATAACTGCATCGGTTGCCGCCCGTTGTTCCGGTGTCCACTGGCTGGCGGGTGGATTGGAATCTGTCTTGATCCACTCGGTGAAAGCCGGGTTTGCATCGTGCGCCTTCTGAGCGGCTTCCCATTGGCTGCAAACAGGGTCGTGGGTCAACAGGAATCGCTTGGGGTTATCGGCACTCCCGAGTTCGACTGTATGTGTCGGTGCTTCTGCCGAAGGCGTCAGGGGCGCGCGTGCGGCGGCGGAGCCGTAAGTGATTGCCTGGCAAATATTGCTCAGGACTTCGCCAGCGCCAATTGCAGTAAGTGCCAATTGGTCGTCATTTGCAGTGTATGTATTGATACTGTCCGCGTATGCGCGTGCGTAGGCAATAAACTGCTGGTAGAGCTCGCGCATGACTCGATGTTTGGTGATCTTTACTATAGCTACCGCCTGATCACTGGCGTTGCGCATAGCAGTCCCGACGGTCTGAAACTGCGTGCGTATTGTCTGGTCCCACAGGTCGGCGGGTATAGATGGGTCCCGTTGGTCCCAACCGTTTTTCTGACTATCTGCGAGCGTATTCAGAATCGGCATCCACGGTGCACACGACGGATCTTCGGTGATCACCGACACCGGCCCGGTGTCATTCGCACTCGCGAAATCGGACGTCGGTGCACCGCTTGTTGTGGGTGCGGCGGTTGGCTTGTCGGACCCGCCGCTGCTCTTGGTGCAGGACACGGCGACGACGGCGGTCACCGCGATGACCGCGACCAGGGCCACCGCGCCGATGATCCATTTCGCCAAGCCGCGCTTGGGTGCGGGCGGCGGTGTCTGCGGCCATCCCTGTTGGGGATTCCATTGCGGGCCTGGGGCACCGCCGGGATAGCCACCGGGAGGACCCCAGGGACCGCTGGGTGGTGGGGGAGGCTGAGTCACAGAACACTCTCCGGCGATTGGCGCGATGACGCGTGACGGTGGGCATCCCCGCGGACGGCGTCGGGTACCCGTTCGGACGGGGTGGCCCCCGGCGCTGCACCGGCCGCGGGCCCGGCGGATTCCTCCTCAGAGTCTTCGCGCCGGTGCCTACCCTCGCGGTCCTTTTCTTCCACCGGCTTGTCGTCCGGCTTCTCGGAACCGCCGACCTTGCCTGCGACCTGGCTGACCTGTTCGGCGACCTGCTGCACGCCTTGCATCGCGGTCTGCGGCAACGACCCCGCCATTCCCATCACCTGCTGGGGAACTTGCGCTGCCTGGCTCGCGATCTGCATCGGGATCTGCATCATCTGGCCGAGCTGACCGGCGCCCTGGGACGCCGCACCAGATGCCGATCCGCCCGCACCGGCAGCCACTCCGGACGCGGCGCTCGCAGCACCACCACCTCCACCAGTGCCACCTCCGCCGCCGGAACCACCAACCTGAGACGAGAGCTTGCTGTGCAACTGCGCATCGGTTGCTGCGTAGCGCTCGGCGACGGTCTTGATGTTCTGTGCGAACTGATTGGTCTCGGCCTTCAACAGCGGCAACCCAGAGACGATCGGGGCCAGAAACTGCGGGGCCACGGCCGCGATCGCCATCGACAAGGGATCGGACCCGCTGGGTGTGTAGCCCGCCGGCGCCTGCGGGATGGCATTGGACGCAGTCAGGAAGTTATCCCCCGCGCGGGACAACGCAGTCGTATCGACCTTCAGGTTTTCAGGCGCCATGACCGCCCGATTCCTCGGCCGTGGCGCAGCCCCCCGAAACCCCCGCGGCTCGGTGTGGCCCCATGGGCTCAACCAGCATCGACAATCCCCTCCGCATACCTCAGCTAAAACCCTACCCAACGCTGAAATGGTGGAAGTGCGGATATTTGGGAGCGGTCCTGGCCGTCACCAAGTTGCTGCCACAACGTGACGCGCCGCATTGGTTAGTCATACGAAGCGACGAGGATCGCCTGCGTTAAACGCGATGCGTTTGCTGAGACGTCTGTGCCTCTGTCGAAGTTGCTGCTGAACACCGGAGAGCATCTATTGCAGTGGCAATGCTCAATCTGCCTGCGGATGAGTGGCCGCGGGACGTTGCTTCGGAGCGGGAGCCTCCACCGGCGCACGTTCGGGCGGCGTCGACGACCCGGCCTCGGCATGCGGCTCGGATTCGTCACGATCTTTTTCGCGATCGTCTTTGGGCTTGTCCGCCAGACGACGGGCGTCCTTCTCATCCTTGTCCTCGGGACGGACACCAACATCCGAGGCTGCCTGCGATGCCTGCTGCACACCCTGCATGATCTGTTGCGGAATCTGCTGCAACCCTTGGGCGAGACCTTGCAGCGGCTGGGCGATCGACTGCGCCATCTTCCCCACCTGCTGGCCGACCTGGCCCAGCACCTGCCCCATCTGGCCCATCATGTCTGCGCCGGCGCCCCCAGAGCCGGCGCCCGCAGGTCCGGCGGCCGCGGAACCACCGCCTCGGCCGGGGGAGTCCTTGCCCTCCAACACGTCCGCCGCGGCTTTGAACCGTTCGGCACCCTCTTCGTCGCCGCGGGCGTACGCCTGTGCCGCCTTCTGCAGCAGATCCGAAATGGTGCTGGCGGTCGCCGATGTCACCCCGAAGCTGTCCTGCCGACCGTTCAGCACGCCGGCCAACGCGGTACTCACCGCCGACGCGATGGGCCCATGGCTGGTCTCGACACCGTTTCCGTCCGCATCACCCAGCCCGGACAAACCCGCAGCGACGTCGGAGTGAGCCTGCGAGAAATGCAACACCCCGTCCGTCTGGACATCAAACGGGTCCGTGGTCATCTGCCAATCCTATTGGGGTGCTTCACCGTGATCGGGCACCAATTCCTCGACCTGGCGTGCCGCGTCGGCCGCGGCCGCGCCGAACCCGAGTTGCTGCCACTCCTCGGCCACCCCGGCCAGCCCGATCGCGTCGCGCGCGGCCAACGCCCGCGCGTGCGACGCCGTCACCCGCGCGAAGACACATTCAACCGGCAGGCCGTCAAGGGATGACACCGCCCGGGCGTCTCCGCACCGCACCGCATCGTGCACCGCGCGTAACGCCACGGCGGACTGCCCGCTACGTTCGGCCGCACGGAAAGCCTCCCTGGCTGCCCCGACCGCGCCGAGGGAATCCTTACGCGCCCAGCAGGTCCAGGCCCGGGCCAGGGCAAGCTCTGGCGCAAACAGCATCGACTTCAATCCATGCCGGGATTCCGCCCGCCCCAGGGCTTTTGCCGCGGCCACCGTCGAACCTTGCTGACCGAGAGTCTGCGCCAACAACATCCACGCCAGCGGGGTCCACGAATAGCCGGTCGGCGCCAAACTGTCTGCAGCGGAACGCAACAAACCGACGGCGTCATCCAGATCGCCGCGAAAGGTGGACACTTCCGCGATCAACAATTGCCCGATCGCCTGGCCCGGTCCCGTCTCGGCGCGCAACTCATGAGCCAGTGACTCGGCCCCGTCCAGGTCACCGCGGAAGACGGCTGCAAGGACCTGCCCGTAGCCGGAGGTGTAGCGCAGCAGTCCGGGATGCCCGGCCGCGACAGCACGATTCGCCAACTCGTCGACCGGCCCGAACTCACCCATCCGCGCATGCGCCAGCGCCGCGGCCGACGCGGCCCAACCGACCGCCTGATCGGTGGCGGTGGCGGAGGCCAGCACCGACGCCGACAGTTCCCGCGCTCGATGCAGATCCCCGGCGTTCATCGCGAACGTGCCCAGCAGTGCGTCCACCGTCGCATCGGAGGACACCCGTCCGCGCAGAGCCCGCAGGAACGCCGTCGCCCGCTCGGGCTCATCGAGCATCCAGAACTGGTTGGCCGCCCGCGGCAGCGCCCAGGCCATCAGGTCGGTCTCGCTCAACGTGGTCGGGTCCACCGCTGCGAGCACCTCGTCGGCATCGCGCCCGCGGCCCTGCCAGGCGAGCACCTGAGCCCGCGCCAATCGCTCCGTCAACGAGTCGGCGGGACCATCGGGCACAGCCGCAGTGTATGGCGGACGCCGGACCGTCGGTAACGTTTTGCCTCGTGGCCGAAACCCCTTCCTGGGCGGTGTGCGTGTACTGCGCCTCCGGCCCTAAGCACCCGGAACTGCTCAAACTCGCCTCCGACGTGGGGCATGCGATCGCCGACCGCGGCTGGACGCTGGTCTCCGGCGGGGGCAACGTCTCGGCCATGGGGGCGGTGGCCGACGCCGCGCGCCAGCACAACGGCCGCACCATCGGCGTCATCCCCAAGGCGCTGGTGCACCGCGAACTCGCCGACGTCGAGGCGGACGAGCTGATCGTCACCGACACCATGCGGGAGCGCAAACAGGTCATGGAGGACCGGGCGGACGCGTTCATCGCCCTGCCCGGCGGTATCGGCACACTCGAAGAATTTTTCGAGGCGTGGACTGCTGGCTATCTCGGCATGCACCACAAGCCGATCGTGATGCTGGATCCGCTCGGCCACTATGACGGCCTGCTCACCTGGCTGCGCAGCCTGGTCGACACCGGATACGTGGGTGCCACCGCGCTGGACCGCTTGGTGGTGGTTAACAACGTCGATGCGGCGATGGCCGCATGTGCTCCCGGTGAGATCCCTCACTAGGGTTGACGCTCATGAGTGACGACACATCCCGCACCAGCGTCGGACTGCTTGACATCGCCACGCAGCTACCAGGGTTTTTGGCCGACGCCCCCGCCATCGTGCGCGGGCTGGTGACCGGGTTCGGTGCGCGGCCGACGGCCAAGACGTCCATCGGCAAAGTTTTCCAGGACCGCGCCGCCCAATACGCAGACAAGGTCTTCCTCAAGTTCGAGGACCAGCAGATCACCTACCGGCAGGCCAACGAGACCGTCAACCGGTATGCCGCCGTGCTGGCCGCCAAGGGCGTGGGGCACGGCGACGTCGTCGGGATCATGCTGCGCAACTCACCGGACGCGGTGCTCCTGATGCTGGCCACCGTCAAATGCGGTGCGGTCGCCGGCATGCTCAACTACCACCAGCGCGGCAACGTGCTGGCACACAGCTTCGGCCTGCTCAACGCGAGGGCCGTCGTCGCCGAGAACGATCTCATCGACCCGATCGGGGAGAGCGGCGCCGAGCCCGAGGGCCTGCTGACCATCGACGACCTGCGGCAGCTGTCACTCACCGCGCCCACCACCAACCCGGCCATCACCTCCGCGGTGCTGGCCAAGGACAAGGCCTTCTACATCTTCACCTCGGGCACCACGGGTCTGCCCAAGGCCAGCGTGATGACCCACTACCGCTGGCTGCGGGCCCTCGCCGGTTTCGGCGGTCTCGGACTGCGCCTGAACAGCAGTGACACCCTGTACTGCTGCCTGCCGCTCTATCACAACAACGCGCTGACGGTGGCCACCGGATCGGCGATCAACGCCGGCGCGGCCCTCGCCCTGGGCAAGTCCTTCTCGGCTTCGCGGTTCTGGGATGACGTCATCCGCTACGACGCCACCTCGTTCGTCTACATCGGCGAGATCTGCGGCTACCTGCTCAACCAGCCGCCGAAGCCGACCGACCGGGCGCACAAGATCCGCGTCATCGGCGGCAACGGGCTGCGCCCGGCCATCTGGGACCAGTTCACCGAGCGGTTCGGCATCCCGCGGGTGTGCGAGTTCTACGCCGCGAGTGAAGGCAACACCGCGTTCGTCAACGTCTTCAACGTCGACAAGACCACCGGCATCTGCCCCAGCCCGGTCGCGTTCGTCGAATACGACCTGGACACCGGCGAGCCCGCCCGCGGCTCCGACGGCCGACTTCGGAAGGTCAAGCGTGGCCAGCCGGGTCTGCTGCTGAGCAAGGTGTCCAGCCTGCAGCCGTTCGACGGCTACACCGACAAGTCGGCCAGCGAGAAGAAGCTGGTCCGCGATGCCTTCAAGGACGGCGACGTCTGGTTCAACACCGGTGACCTGATGCGGTCTCAGGGCTTCGGCCACGCCGCGTTCGCCGACCGGCTCGGTGACACGTTCCGCTGGAAGGGCGAGAACGTGGCGACCACCCAGGTGGAAGCCGCGATCTCCGCCGACGCGCAGATCGAGGAGGCGACGGTGTTCGGCGTGGAGGTGCCCGGCTGC
Source organism: Mycolicibacterium sp. Y3 (assembly GCF_051188035.1). Lineage (NCBI taxonomy): Bacteria > Bacillati > Actinomycetota > Actinomycetes > Mycobacteriales > Mycobacteriaceae > Mycobacterium > Mycolicibacterium sp. Y3. The sequence continues at coordinate 1,962,835 of NZ_JAVQLT010000001.1, forward strand.
GGTGGGCGTGCCGGCATGGTCGCGGTGCAGCTCAAGGAGGGTGCCGAATTCGACGGCGCCGCCCTGGCCAAGGCCGCGTACGCGAACCTGCCGTCCTACGCGGTGCCGCTGTTCGCGCGTCTGGTCAAGGAACTCGCGCACACCTCGACGTTCAAGAGCCAGAAGGTCGAGCTGCGCAAGCAAGGCTACGGCCCCGATATCACCGACCCGATCTACGTCCTGGCCGGCCGCGACGAAGGCTATGTACCGTTCTACGACGGCTACACCGACGAGGTGAGGGACGGCAAACGCCCCAAGTAGTGACGATTTCGGCGCGCTGGCGTTCGCCCAGCGGACGCGAGCGCGCCGAAATCGCCGAACGCTAGCCTGGTGACGTGCAGTCGACGTTTCTCGGCAGACCGGTCGCCGGCGACCGGGCCATGATCATGGCCATCGTCAACCGCACCCCGGACTCCTTCTACGACCGCGGGGCCACCTTCGATGACCAGGCGGCGAAAGACGCGGCGCATCGCGTCATCTCCGACGGTGCCGACGTCATCGACGTGGGTGGGGTGAAAGCGGGCCCCGGCAGCACCGTCGACGCCGACGAGGAGATCGCCCGCGTCGTGCCGTTCATCGAATGGCTGCGCGGCGCGTACCCGAATCAATTGATCAGCGTCGACACCTGGCGGGCCAGCGTCGCCAAGCAGGCCTGCGCGGCCGGAGCGGACCTCATCAACGACACCTGGGCCGGGGCCGACCCCGGCCTGCCGGAGGTCGCCGCGGAGTTCGGCGCGGGGCTGGTGTGCTCACACACCGGCGGCGCGACGCCGCGGACCAGGCCGTTCCGGGTGAACTACGGCATCAGCGAGCGTGGCGTCGTGGACGCGGTGATCGCCGAGGTGACCGCGGCGGCCGAACACGCGGTAGCCGTCGGCGTCGCAAAAGACGCGATTCTGATCGATCCGACGCACGATTTCGGCAAAAACACTTACCACGGCCTTAGTTTGTTGCGCCAGGTAAAAGATCTTGTAAATACGGGATGGCCGGTCCTGATGGCCCTGAGTAACAAGGATTTTGTCGGGGAGACTCTGGGTGTGGGCCTCACAGAGCGCCTGGAGGGCACACTGGCAGCGACCGCCCTGGCGGCCGCCGACGGTGCCGCGATGTTCCGGGTGCATGAGGTGGGACCCACTCGGCGCGTACTGGAAATGGTCGCGTCGATCAAAGGGGAGCGTCCACCGACGCGGACCGTGAGGGGACTGGCATGACCTTGACGCCCGACCTGGCCACCGGAATCACCGGCCACCAATGGCTCACCGATCACAGCTGGAGTCGACCCATGTGGACGATCGCCGAACTGGAGGCCGCCAAAGCCGGCCGCACGGTTTCGGTGGTGCTACCGGCTCTGAACGAGGAGGACACCGTCGGCTCGGTGGTCGAGACCATCGCGCCGCTGTTGGGCGGGTTGATCGACGAGCTGATCGTGCTGGACTCCGGGTCCACCGACGACACCGAGATCCGGGCCGTCGCCGCGGGAGCGCGGGTGATCAGCCGGGAAACCGCGCTGCCGGAGGTCGAACCGCAGCCGGGCAAGGGTGAGGTGCTGTGGCGCTCGCTGGCCGCTGCCACCGGCGACATCATCGCGTTCGTCGACTCCGACCTGATCGATCCCGACCCGATGTTCGTGCCCAAGCTGCTGGGACCACTGCTCACCGCCGACGGGGTACACCTGGTCAAGGGCTTCTACCGGCGCCCCCTCAAGGTCAGCGGTGCCGAGGACGCCAACGGCGGCGGCCGTGTCACCGAGCTGGTCGCCCGGCCGCTGCTGGCCGCGTTGCGCCCGGAGCTGACGTGCCTGCTGCAGCCACTGGGCGGCGAGTACGCCGGCACCCGCGAGCTGCTGACCTCGGTGCCGTTCGCGCCGGGCTACGGGGTGGAGATCGGCCTGCTGGTCGACACCTACGACAAGCTGGGCCTGGACGCCATCGCTCAGGTCAATCTGGGGGTGCGCACGCACCGCAACCGCCCGCTCACCGAGCTCGCCGCGATGAGCCGGCAGGTGATCGCCACCCTGTTGTCGCGCTGCGGCATCCCGGACTCCGGCGTCGGGCTGACCCAGTTCTTCGCCGACGGCGACGACTACACGGCGCGCACGTCCTCGGTGTCCCTGGAGGACAGGCCGCCGATGAACACGCTGCGTCCCTGATCTCTGAGTCGCGCCCGCCGCGGCGAGGTTGTCGGTGGGTTAGGGCAAAATCGAGGCGTGACCCTGATCCTGCTGTACCTGGTCGTGCTCGTCCTCGTCGGCGTGGTGTTGTTTGCCCTGGGCAGTGTGCTGTTCGGTCGCGGTGAATCGCTGCCCCCGCTTCCGCGGGGCACCACCGCGACCGTGCTGCCGGCGTCGGGGGTGACCGGCGCCGACGTCGACGCGGTCAAGCTGACACAGACCTTCCGTGGCTACAAGACCAGTGAGGTCGACTGGGTGCTCGAGCGGTTGGGTGCCGAACTCGATCTGGTGCGCGGCGAATTGGCCGCGGTCCGGGCCGCGTACGGGATCGCCGAGGAGCGCGAACCTGCCGAGCATGAGGCGGCGCACGCCCGCGCCGAGGAATCGTGAGCGATCTGCTCCACGAGGACGGTCGCATCCGGTGTGGCTGGGCGCCAACGGATTCCAAGCCCGACTCGGTGCTCTACCGCGAGTATCACGACACCGAATGGGGGCAGCCGGTACATGATTCGGCCGCACTGTTCGAGAGGGTCAGCTTGGAGGCCTTCCAAAGCGGGCTGTCCTGGCTGGTCATCTTGCGCAAGCGGGACAACTTCCGCCGAGCGTTCAAGAAGTTCGACGTGGCGCAGGTGGCCCGCTTCACCGAACGCGATGTCGAGCGTCTGCTGACCGACGAGGGCATCGTGCGTAACCGAGCCAAGATCGAGGCGACCATCGCCAACGCCCGGGCGGTCGCCGACCTCGATATCGAGTTCGCCGATCTGCTGTGGTCGTTTGCGCCGGAGTCGCGCACCCGGCCCGCGGACATGTCCTCGGTGCCCGCCGTCACCCCCGAGTCCAAGGCAATGGCCAAGGAACTCAAGCGCCGCGGGTTCCGGTTCGTCGGGCCGACGACGGCCTACGCACTGATGCAGGCGACCGGCATGGTGGACGACCACATCGCCTCCTGCTGGGTGTCCACAGCCACCTGAACTGGTCTCGGTCTGGTGCCATCGCCGGGTCTTTTCACACCGACGCGGTTGGATAGGGAACAATAGGGTGAGTTCAGTACCAAACTTGGGTCGGCTGCTGCCGGCCACGAACGGGTCCGCCCACGCGGGCCGGCTCACGCGGAGGGAGCACACGATGGCGGCGATGAAGCCCCGGACCGGTGACGGTCCACTGGAAGCGACCAAAGAGGGGCGCGGCATCGTGATGCGAGTACCACTGGAGGGTGGTGGTCGATTGGTCGTCGAACTCACCCCGGATGAGGCCGCCGCCCTGGGCGACGAACTCAAAGGCGTGACCAGCAGCTAGGCCCCCGCCAGGCCGCGGCGCTGACCCCGAGGGTTCAGCGCTGCGCCTTGCGGTAGATCTCCAGGGTCTGCTCGGCGATGTGAGCCCAGGAGAACTCCTCGATACACCGCTGCCGTCCCGCGGCGCCATAGTCGCGTGCCCGCTCGGGGTCGGCCACCAGGGTGTTGACCGCGTCGGCGAGTCGCCGCTCGAAGAATGCGGTGTCCTGCGCGTCGTAGTGCACCAGCAGGCCGGTGCGGTGGTCGGCGACCACCTCGGGGATGCCGCCCACATCGGAGGCCACCACAGCCGTCGCACACGCCATCGCTTCGAGGTTCACGATGCCCAGTGGCTCGTACACCGACGGGCAGACAAAAACCGATGCCGCCGAGAGTATTTCGCGGATCTTGCCGATCGGCAGCATCTCGCGTACCCAGAACACCCCGGTCCGACTGGCGGCGAGTTCCTGGACAGCGGTACTGATCTCGGCAGCGATCTCCGGCGTGTCCGGCGCACCGGCACATAACACCAGTTGCACGTCCGGGGCGAAGTCGTGGGCCGCGGCGACCAGATGGGCGACGCCCTTCTGCCGGGTGATGCGGCCGACGAACGCGACGATCGGCTTGGACAGGTCGACCCCGAGTTCGGCCAGCACCGACCCCTCTGGGTCGGGCGCTCCAGCGGAACCGCTCCCTACGCTCGCGACCGGATACCAGACCGTCGTGTCGATCCCGTTGCGCACCACATGCACCCGGCTGGGATCCAGCGCCGGGTAGGTGGCCAGCACATCGTTACGCATCCCGGAGCTGACGGCGATCACCGCGTCGGCGGCCTCGATCGCGGTCTTCTCCACCCAGGACGACACCCGGTAGCCGCCCCCGAGCTGTTCGGCCTTCCATGGTCGCAACGGTTCCAGCGAGTGCGCCGTCAGCACGTGCGGGACGCCGTGCAGCAGCGCGGCCAGATGCCCGGCCATCCCGGTGTACCAGGTGTGCGAATGCACGACCGTTGCCGCCTGTCCGGGTAGGCCGGCGTTGTTCGCCATGACCAGATCCGCCGACAGCGTCGACAGCGCGGCATTGGCGGACGTGAGCGCCGGGTCGGGCTGCGCCACGATGGCGGTGTCGCGTGGTGCACCCATGCAGTGCACATCGACCTCGCACAGGTGTCTGAGTTGGGTGACGAGTTCGGTGACGTGTACGCCGGCGCCGCCGTACACCTCAGGTGGATACTCCCGTGTCATCATGGCCACCCGCATGGTGTGCACGGTAGTAGGCCGCCGTTCGGCGCGCATGATTGCGGTCAACGTTTTTGGGGAATAACGAATTGTCTTGACCGACATGCATCAAATGGGGGCGATTGGCTGGCCCTGGTGCAGTATCGCCGATAGGTTGACAAGCATGAGGGAAGCGCCACACGTGCTGGGCATCGTCCTGGCGGGCGGAGAGGGGAAACGGCTATACCCGTTGACAGCCGACCGGGCCAAACCGGCGGTGCCCTTCGGTGGCTCGTACCGGCTCATCGATTTCGTACTCTCCAACCTGGTCAACGCCAGGTTCCTGCGGATTTGTGTTCTCACGCAATACAAGTCGCATTCACTTGACCGTCATATATCGCAGAACTGGCGGTTGTCCGGGCTGGCCGGTGAGTACATCACCCCCGTGCCCGCCCAGCAACGGCTCGGCCCCCGGTGGTACACAGGCTCCGGCGACGCGATCCTGCAATCGCTGAACCTCATCTACGACGAGGATCCCGACTATGTGGTCGTGTTCGGCGCCGACCACATCTATCGGATGGATCCCGAGCAGATGCTGCGCTTCCACATCGAAAGCGGTGCGGGTGCCACCGTCGCCGGCATCCGGGTCCCGCGTGCGGAAGCGTCGGCCTTCGGTTGCATCGACGCCGACGAGTCGGGGCGCATCCGCGAGTTCGTGGAGAAACCGGCCGACCCGCCGGGCACGCCGGACGACCCGGAGCAGACCTTCGTGTCGATGGGCAACTACATCTTCACCACCAAGGTGCTGATCGACGCCATCCGCGCCGATGCCGAGGACGACCACTCCGATCACGACATGGGCGGCGACATCATCCCGCGCCTGGTGTCCGACGGGATGGCCGCCGTCTACGACTTCAATGACAACGAGGTGCCCGGAGCCACCGAGCGTGACCACGGCTATTGGCGTGACGTCGGCACCCTGGATGCGTTCTACGACGCCCATATGGACCTGGTGTCGGTGCACCCCATCTTCAACCTCTACAACAAGCGCTGGCCGATCCGCGGGGGCTCGGAGAACCTGGCCCCGGCGAAGTTCGTCAACGGCGGATCGGCCCAGGAGTCCGTCGTCGGCGCGGGCAGCATCATTTCGGCGGCCTCGGTGCGTAATTCGGTGCTGTCGTCCAATGTCGCCATCGATGACGGCGCCATTGTCGAGGGCAGCGTGCTGATGCCCGGGGTGCGGATCGGACGCGGCGCCGTGGTCCGTCGCGCGATCCTGGACAAGAACGTCGTCGTCGGGCCGGGCGAGATGGTCGGGGTGGACCTGGACAAGGACCGCGAGCGTTTCTCGATCAGCTCCGGGGGAGTCGTCGCCGTGGGCAAGGGCGTCTGGATCTGACGGCTTTGGAGTCGCCGTTCTTCGACGCGATATGCCGTAGCGTGCGGGCCGCATTGGAGTGCCGGGATGCGTTGATCTGTGGCGACGACACCGCGATTCCGCGTTCCCTCTGGCCGCCTTCGGGCACCCCGCTTTTCATCGAGGACGCGCGCGTCCTCGCCCATCCGGCGATGAGTGTCTTCCCGGACGCCCGGTTCGTCGCTGCGGTCCCGTTACACCACGGCGCTGAGCTGGTGGGGGTGCTGTGGGTCGCCGATCCCCACCCGCGTGCCAACACCGCCGGGCTCCGTGCCCAACTCGAAGACTTCGGTCTGTTGGCATCGCTGCACCTGCAGCAGGAGAGCGACACGGCGTTGTACCGACTGGTGGCGGAGAACTCGGCCGACACGCTCATCCGGGGCAGCCTCGACGGGGTCCGCAGGTACGTGTCACCCTCGATCCGCACGTTGCTCGGCTACGACGCCCATGAGCTGGTGGGCAATCGCGCCAGCGAGATCACCCATCCCGACGACGTCGAGGGTTTCGGACGGCAGATGCTGGCCATGCGCGACGGCCACCTCGACAGCTTCGTCACCGAACACCGGATGCGTCACAAGAATGGCTCCTGGGTGTGGCTGGAAGCCTTCGTCAGGGTCACCCACGACCCGACCACCGGTCAGCGCGACGGCTATGTGGTGTCGGTACGGGACACCTCACGTCGCAAGGAGCTCGAAACAGAGCTGGTCCACCACGCCTACCACGACGGCTTGACCGGACTGCCGAATCGTGCACTGCTGTACGAGCGGTTGACCGCACACATCGAACGCGCGCGGGACGGTAACGGCTTCGCCGTGCTCTGCGTCGATCTCGACGGATTCAAACAGATCAACGACGCATTCGGGCACGAGGTGGGTGACCGGGTGCTGGCGGCGATCGGCAGCCGGCTGGTGTCGTGTGTGGGCCCCGCGGACACCGTGGCGCGACGGGGCGGCGACGAGTTCGTCATCATCCACGTCGCCGACCCGCCGGTGCTCGATTCGGCTGTGGTGCTGGCGCAACAGGTCATCGAAGCGGCTTCCGCCCCGATGACGATCGCCGACTGGTCCGGCAGTGTGGGCCTGAGTATCGGGATCGCCGCTGCGGTGGGTTCGATCGCCGGGGGTGAGGACATCCTGCGTGCCGCGGACCGAGCCATGTACGAGGCGAAGGCGTGTGGGAGCAACGGTTATCGCATCGCCGAATCCCGGTGACCGCCGGGGCGTGAATCAGCGGATGTCGGCGGCGTTCTTGCGCCGGCGTCGCCACCGCCACACCTGGATGATCACCACAGCCACCGCGACCAACGCCACCAGAACCAACGCCGGCACCAGGATGGCGCTGAACACCAGCCCGACGCTGACGACATCCTCGGCGGTACTGAGCACCGGGGCGGCCATCCCGGCCGAGCCGATGTTGGCGACCGGACGCACGGCGGATTTCGTCAGCGACACGATCAGCGCGGTGACCACACCGATGACCACTGCCACCCATTGACCCGAACCGGCGAGCGTGCCGGGGTCGGTCACTGCAGCGGTCTGCGCCGCAGTGCCGGAGCCGAAGACGATGCCGCCGGACGTGGGCCGCACGAATGTCTGGATGGTGTCGTTGACCGAGTCCAGCGCCGGCACCTTGTCGGCGATGACCTCGATCACCAGCAGCACCGTGACGATCGCCAGTACCCAGCCGTTCTCCAGCCAGGACCAGCCGGCCGGCAGCCTCACCAGGTCCGTGAACCGCGACAAGAGGCCGAGTGCCAGCAGCGGGATGTAGGCGTTCAGCCCCGCGGCCGTTGCCAGCCCGAATCCGGTGAGCAGCTCCACACCGTCAGTATGCGGCTCGGTCCGGCCGATTCAGTGGACTGGGCAGAAGCTCACTTCCGCCGCTGCTTGTGGTCGTCGCTGCGCGGCCGGTCATGCGGCGGGACTTTCGGCGTATTGCGTGGGGTGCGGCCCTTGCCTGCGACGGTGCTCAGTGCGCACCGGCAGCGTGGGCAGACCGGGTTTCCGGCCATGTCGACCGTCCAGCTCTTGCCGGCACCTGGACATGGCATTGCGTGCGGGCTGGGCATGACCTGATCCTAGGTCGGTGGGGGCGCTCACCAGACATTCCTCACCAGACATGGGGCACCAGGCGGTAACGAACGGTGTCCAAGTATTCGGGGTAGCCGGCCAGTTCGGTGCGCAGCAGGGACTCCTCATCGAGGATCCGCACCACCAGGATCGGCACCGCCAGGGCCGTGACCAGCACACCCCAGTAGGAGTCCAGGGCCAGCGGGGTGCCGAACATCATGATCAGTGCTCCCGAGTACATGGGATGGCGCACCGCCCTGTACAGGCCCGTCGAGACCAGTGGCTGCTCCTCCTCGACCCGGATACTCGCCCCGGCGAAGTTGTTCTGCAGCACGACCGCCTGGGCCAGCACCAGTCCCACCACCACCAGAACATTGCCCAGGATGACCACCGCCGTCGGTACATGTGACCAGCCGAACCGGTGATCCAGCGCGCTCACCACCGTCATCACCACGACGGACGCGAATGTCGCCGTGATGATGACCTTCTGCACCGGCCGCGTCTCGGCAGTCGGGCCGCCGTGCATCCGCCGGGCCAGGGTGGCCGGGTTCTTCACGGCGAGATAGACATTCGGCACCAGCGTGGTGGCCATGAATACCGCGATGAAAACCCAAGCCTGCCAATAGTTCAACGTGCCCGCCGGCAGGAACAACAGCACACCGAAGAACACCAGGCCGAAGAATCCGGAGACCAGGGCCTGCCACAACACCTTCATGACGCCCTCCTCAACGCAGATCACGACGGCGGAACGCGGCGACCCCGACGGCGATCAGTGCCGTGTCGATCGCCAGGAGCCACAGCAGCGGGGTGGCCGTGACGGCGCCGGGCCGCGGGATGTGGGCGAACGGCTCCAGATCAAGCAGCAGCTGCGGGAACCCCGACAGCGAGCCGAGCAGGAACAGCGCGATGAATCCGATCAGCACACCCCAGGCCAACGGGGCGAAACGCGGTGCGAGTCCGAACAATGCGACGGTGACGGCCACGAGCAGCCACACCGCGGGCAGTTGCACCGCTGCGGCGGTGAGCACGGTGCCGAGCCTGCCGCCGATATCACCGGCCGCCGCCCCATAGGTCACCCCTGCCACCACACCCGCGAGCAGCAGGGCGCCGGCGGACCCGAGAAGGGCCGGCATCAGATGACTCGCCAGCCAACGGGTCCGGCTCACCGAGCCGGACAGCACCGTCTCGGCGTGCTGGTCAGACTCCTCTTGATGCAAGCGCAGCGTCAGCGATATCGCGAACGCGGACGCGATCATGGCGAGCATGCTGAACGCCACCGCGACGAACGCCTCCTCCATCGCGGAGCTTCCGCCGAGTCGTACGACGACATCTCGCGCCACGGCACTGTTGCCGACCTCGTCGGCGATCCCGTGCACCACGCTGCCGATGATCAAGCCGTACAGGCACAGGCCGACGGTCCACAGCAGCAGGGCACCGCGGTCCAGGCGAAGCGCCAATCCGAGCGGCCCGCTCAGGGTGGTCCCGGCCGTGGCCGAGCCCGGGCGCTCGGCGAACAGCCCGGCGCCCACGTCGCGGTGCGCCAGCAGCCGATAGGCCACGACGACGAGCACGGCCGCGAGCGTCAGATGCAGCAGCAGCACCCACCACCGGTCACCGGCGAACGGCCGCACCTGCAGCGACCAACCCAGCGGTGACAGCCAACTCAGCAGACCGCCCTCAGGGCTCGACGCATCGCCGACCGCGCGCAGGGTGAAGGCCGCGCCGAGGACGGAAAACGCTGCGCCACGGGCGAACCGGGCGCTCGATGACAACTGCGCGGTGACGGCTGCGACGGCGGTGAACACCAGACCGGATGCGGCCAGCGTGATACCGAAGGCGATCGAGCCGGCCGGTGGGATATCGAGGGTGAGCAGGCCGGCGGCAGCCAGGACGCCGGTCAAGACCGTCGCCGAACCGGTGAGCAGCAGTGCCGCCGTCAGCCCGGCGTAGCGCCCGACGGCGGTGGAGTCCAGCAATTCGGTGCGGCCGGATTCCTCGTCACCGCGGGTGTGCCGGATGACGGTGAGAATCGCCGCCACCGCGATCAGCAGGTGGAACATCCCGGCTTTCCAGACACCCACCGCGCCGACCGACTCGTTGTAGATGTTGCCGTAGAGCGCACGCTGGGCGGGGCTGGCCATGATGGTGGCGGCGAACGCGGCCCGGTCGGCGGCGGTGGGGTAGACCGCCTCGGTGCTGCCGACATAGACGCTGGCCAGCGGCACCGACAGCAGTAGCACCCACAACGGCAGCGCCACCCGGTCCCGGCGCAGGTAAAGGCGCAGCAGCCCAGCTGTTCCGGTGAAGTTGGAGGACCTGACGGCAGGTCGGTCCAGCAAGGCCACGGTCATGCGCGATCCGCTTTCGGCTTCTCGCTGGCTCATGAGTGCACCACGTCATAGTGCTGCAGGAAAAGGTCTTCCAGGGTCGGCGGCTGACTCACCAGACTGCGCACTCCGGCATCGCCGAGCGCCTTGATCACCTGACCGATGCTCGCGCTGTCGACCTGCGCGCGCAGCGTGGTGCCGTCGATGCTGATGTCCTCGACGCCCGGTATGCGGCTGAGATCGCCGGGATTGCCGATCATCTCGGCGGTGATCGAGGTGCGGGAGAGGTGCCGCATCGAGTCCAGCGTGCCGGTCTCGACGGTGCGTCCGGCCCGGATGATGGTGAGCCGGTCGCACAGGGCCTCGGTTTCGGCCAGGATGTGGCTGGACAGCAGCACGGTGGTCCCACGGTCGTTGGCCTCGCGCACACACTGCTGAAAGACGTTCTCCATCAAGGGGTCCAGACCGCTGCTGGGTTCGTCGAGCAGTAACAGCCGGGCATGGGAGGCGAACGCGGAGATCAGCGACACCTTCTGCCGGTTGCCCTTCGAGTAGGTGCGGGCCCTCTTCGTCGGGTCCAGGGCGAACCGCTCGATCAGGTCGGCACGCCGGCCGGCATCGATATCGCCGCGCATCCGGGCCAGCAGATCGATGGTCTCGCCGCCGGTGAGTGACGGCCACAGTGTCACATCGCCGGGCACGTACGCGATATCGCGGTGCAGTTCGACGGCGTCGGCCCACGGGTCGCCACCGAGTAGCCGCACGGTGCCGCCGTCAGCGCGGACCAGACCGAGCAGGGTGCGGATGGTGGTGGACTTACCGGCCCCGTTCGGGCCGAGGAAGCCGTGCACCTCCCCGGCGGCGACGGTGAGATCGAGTCCGTCCAGGGCGCGGGCGGCGCCGAAACTCTTGACCAGACCCTGTATTTCGATGGCGTTCGGCGTCATCATGCGCTTCCTTCCGGAGATGTGGCGATGGGCAGTCCCTGTTCGTCCTGTGCGACGAACGCGTCGTACATGGTGGAGTCGGTGAGCAGGCCCTGGGTGTAGACCTCGAGGGCGGGCAGCACCATGTCCTGGGCGTACTCGTGCAGAACCCTGCGCAGATCGGTCGGGTTCTCGTGCAGTTGGAGATACATCAGGAATCCACCGCCGCCGGCCATGGCCAGGAACCTGGCGCGCGCCTTAGGGTTGCGGCTCGGCTTGACGGTGCCGGCTCGAACGCCCTCCTCGATGTACTGCTCGGCGTTGTCGATCATCCTGCGCCACAACTTGTTCGACAGTTCACCGCCGCTCTGCATGGTGCGCACCAGGTACGCCATCGCGGGCGCGAACGACTCGATCTCGGCCATCTGGGCGAACCAGCTCGCCGGGTCGGTGCTCTGGATGGATTCGGTCTTGGCTTCCAGGATCGACTCGGCGACGTAGTCGTCGCACGCCTGGCGCAGCTTGTCTTTGGAGCCGAAGTGATGGATCACCAGGCCGGGGCTCACACCCGCCGCGGTGGCGATGGCCCGCACGCTGGTGCCGAAGCCGTGCTGACCGAACTGGTCGATCGCGGCGTCGCGGATTCGGGCCGCCGCCGTCAGATCGTCGACTGAACGCATGTTCAGTACGCTAAACGCATGTTCAGTGCGACGTCAAGGGTCGGCGCCGTCAGGAATTGGTAAAGATCACGCGAGATTGCCGTTACTGCGCAGAAGTGCGAGAGGGGGACGCAACAACCGCAATCTCGCGGGCGCGGAGAACGTCAGTCGCGCGCGGCGGCGAGCAACCCGTCGCCCAACGGCACGAGCACCGGGGTGAAGCGTTCGTCCTCGGCGATCAGCCGGGCCGCCTCACGTACGGCGCTCACCTCGGCATCGTTGGCGGTGGCATCGCCGGCCCGGCCGCCCAGCGCGGCGCGGTGCACGACGACCGCCCCGCCGGGGCGCAGCAGCCGCACGGCCTCGGCCACGTAGAGCGGCTGATCCGTCGGCGCGGCATCGATGAACACCAGGTCGTAGGACTCGTCGGCCAGCCGGGTCAGCACTTCCTGGGCGCGACCCGCAATCAGCCGGGTGCGCGACGGCCCCACCCCGGCCTCGACGAAGGCCTGCTTGGCCAGGCGCTGGTATTCGGGCTCGATATCGATCGTGGTGAGGACACCGTCCTCGCGCATGCCGGCCAGCAGCCACAATCCGCTCACGCCCGCCCCGGTCCCGACTTCGACGACCGCCTTCGCGCCGGTCAGCCGGGCCAGCACGCTGAGCAGGGCTCCGACCGCCGGGGTGACGGCTCCGGCGCCGCTGTCGACGGCGCGTTCCCGGGCCGCCGCGGTGACGTTGTCCTCCGTGATCGAGCCCTCGGCGTGCGAGACGATCGCGTGAGCACGCTGTGCGGCGTCGTCGGTGGTGGCCATGCCCGCAGCGTAGAGCGAAGACGCACGGGCCCGCGCATCGACACGCCCGCCCCGGAAATCAGGATCACCCCGAATTTCGGCAGGTTTTGCCTGGTGGGGTATCGGGTATCCCGCTTTTCTCAGGAATTAATCAGTTTTCTCCTATGCCTACCTCACACCGGTCAGCGACGGTACTTGCATGAACATCGGCGGGAGCTGGCACTCGGGGAATAGCGATATCCAGAGTCGCGTTGCCAAAGGCACCGAGCAATCGGCCGAAACGGCTGGTTGCCTCACCGATACGGAGGATCTGACGAACACCACCACGCGCCTGGCCACCCCGGTCTCGATGCCCCATTTGGAGCAGTACGCGGATGCCGATTGGGTGGAGCCGTCTGAGGAGCTGACCGGAACGGCGGTGTTCGACGCCACCGGCGACAAAGCAGCCATGCCCTCGTGGGACGAGCTCGTTCGCCAGCATGCCGACCGCGTCTACCGGCTGGCCTACCGCCTGTCGGGTAACCAGCAGGACGCCGAGGACCTGACCCAGGAAACCTTCATCCGGGTGTTCCGCTCGGTGCAGAACTACCAGCCCGGCACGTTCGAGGGCTGGCTGCACCGCATCACCACGAACCTGTTCCTGGACATGGTGCGCCGCCGCACCCGCATCCGCATGGAGGCGCTGCCCGAGGACTACGACCGGGTGCCCGCCGAGGATCCCAACCCCGAGCAGATCTTCCATGATTCGCGGCTGGGCCCGGATCTGCAGGCGGCCCTGGACTCGCTGCCGCCGGAATTCCGCGCGGCCGTCGTCCTGTGCGATATCGAAGGTCTGTCCTACGAGGAGATCGGCGCCACCCTGGGCGTCAAGCTCGGCACGGTGCGCAGCCGCATCCACCGCGGACGGCAGGCGCTGCGCGAGCATCTGGCCAAGCACTCCGACACGCTGCCGACCTCCGCCTGAGCGTCGTAGGTGTGGGGCTCAGCTTCCCGCGCTACATTCAAAAGAACAGTGTGCGTGTGATGCGCGGTGGCCAGAGAGGAGCTGGGTGATGGTCGACCCCGGGGACGTGTTCCGCCGTGCCTTCTCCTGGTTGCCCACCCAGTTCGCGTCCCAGAGCAGCGAGCCCGTCGGCCCGCGCCGGTTCCGGTCCACCGAACACCTGTCGACCGAGGCCATTGCCGCGTTCGTCGACGGTGAGCTGCGGATGACGGCCCACCTGCGTGCCGGCCACCATCTGTCGCTGTGCCCGCAGTGTGCCGGTGAAGTCGACGCGCAGCGTCAGGCCCGAAGCGCCCTGCGGGACTCGTGCCCGATCGCCATCCCGAGTGCGCTCCTGGGCTTGTTGTCCCAGATCCCGGAGGAGAATCCGAGGGAAGTGTCCGCCGAGCAGACGGCTCGGGAGTTGGCGGAAGAGTCGGCTCGGACCCGCCGCAAGCGCCGGTAGATTCATGCACAGACAAACAGTGACGCGCGCCCTCGGTGCGCTGGAGCGGAAAGTGATGCCCGCGTGACCAATCAGGATCCCTCCGGCGACCGGCCCCGGCTGGCACCGCGCCCGGTCTCGCGCCCCCCGGTAGATCCGGCGGCGCAGCGCGCTTTCGGCCGGCCCGCCGGCTTCGACGGCTCCTTCCTCGCCACGGACCAGTACCGGGACCAGGGCGAGTACACGCCGAAGGACCAGGCGCCCGACAAGGTGCTGGCCGAAGCGTTCGGACGGCCCTATCCCGGCGTCGACTCGCTGCAGCGGCATCCGGCCGACGCGGGCGCGCTGGAAGCGGAGCGTGAGGGTGAGGACGCCGCAGCGCCGGACCCGTGGCGCGACCCCGCAGCCGGTGCGGCACTCGGAGCGCCCGCGGTGACCCACACCGCCCCCGTGACGGTGACAGCCCCGCAAGGCAAGCTCGGGGTGCGCGATGTGCTGTTCGGCGGCCGGGTGTCCTTCGTCGCGCTGGCCATCCTCGCCATCGTGGCGCTGGTCATCGGTATCGCCGGCGGCTGGGTGGGCCGCAAGACGGCCGAGGTCGTCGAGGCGTTCACCACGTCCAAGGTCACCCTGCAAACCAACGACAACCCGCAGATGCCGGCCGGACGGTTCGCGAAAGTCGCTGCTGCCGTGGCCGATTCGGTCGTGACCATCGAGGCGGTCAGCGACCAGGAAGGCTCCCAGGGTTCCGGCGTCGTGGTCGACGGCCGCGGCTACATCGTCACCAACAATCACGTCATCTCCGAGGCGGCGACCAACCCGAGCAAGTTCAAGATCTCCGTCGTCTTCAATGACGGCAAGGAAGTGCCCGCCAACCTCGTCGGGCGCGATCCCAAGACCGATCTCGCCGTGCTCAAGGTCGACAACGTCGACAATCTGACCGTCGCGAACATGGGCGACTCGGACAAGCTTCAGGTCGGTGAGGAAGTGATCGCCGCCGGCGCCCCGCTGGGCCTGCGCAGCACGGTCACCCAGGGCATCATCAGCGCCCTGCACCGTCCCGTCCCGCTCTCCGGCGAAGGGTCGGACACCGACACCGTCATCGACGGTGTGCAGACCGACGCCTCGATCAACCACGGCAACTCCGGTGGCCCGCTGATCAACATGGATTCCCAGGTCATCGGTATCAACACGGCAGGCAAATCGCTGTCCGACAGCGCCAGCGGCCTCGGCTTCGCGATCCCGGTCAATGAGGTCAAGGACGTCGTGCAGGCGCTGATCCAGGCCGGCAAGATCTCGCATCCGACGCTGGGCCTGAGCGCCCGGTCGGTGAGCAATGACGTCGCCTCGGGTGCACAGGTGGCCAACGTCAAGGCGGGCGGGCCGGCCGAGAAGGCCGGCATCCTGGAGAACGACGTCGTGGTCAAGGTCGGCGGCCGCACGGTCGCCGACGCCGACGAGTTCGTCGTCGCGACGCGCCAGCTCAAGATCGGGCAGGAAGCTCCCATCGAGGTGGTCCGCGACGGCAGGCATGTGACGTTGATGGTCACGCCCACCGGCGACAACCCGACGTAACCGATGTTCGCGAACGTCGGCTGGGGCGAGATGCTGATCCTGGTGATCGCCGGACTGGTGATCCTGGGTCCCGAACGGCTGCCCGGTGCCATCCGATGGACCGCGGGCACGCTCAAACAGGCCCGTGAATACCTCAGCGGGGCGACCAGTCAGCTCCGCCAAGACCTGGGGCCGGAGTTCGACGATCTGCGCGAGCCGCTCTCGGAACTGCAGAAGCTGCGCGGGATGACGCCGCGTGCGGCGCTGACCAAACACCTGCTCGACGGTGACGACTCGTTCCTGACGGGCAATTTCGACAAGCCCACCAAGCCGGTGTCACCCGATGGGCCCAAGCCCGTGGAAAGCCCCGAGCAGCCCCCGGCCGAACCGGGCGTCACCAAGTTCGACAGCGACGCCACCTAGCGCCCGGCGCGTTATCGCCCGGCGGGGTCCAGCCCCAACGACATCCCGGCGAGCCCGCGCTTGCGTGCCCCCAGGGCGTCGGCGACCTTGCGCAATTCCTTACCCGCCGCCGAATCCGGGGCGGTGAGCACCAGCGGCACGCCACTGTCGCCCGCGGCCACCAGCGCCGGGTCGAGCGGTATCTGGCCCAGCAGCGGCACATCGGCCCCCACCGAACGCGTCAGTGAGTCGGCCACCTGTCGGCCACCGCCCTCACCGAAGATCTGCATGACCGTTCCGTCGGGCAGGGTCAGCCCGGCCATGTTCTCCACGACACCCACGATCCGCTGCCGCGTCTGCAGGGCGATCGCGCCGGCCCGTTCGGCGACCTCGGCGGCCGCCGACTGGGGCGTGGTGACCACCAGGATCTCGGCGCCGGGGATCAGCTGCGACACCGAGATGGCGATATCGCCGGTGCCGGGCGGCAGATCCAACAGCAGCACATCCAGGTCGCCCCAGTACACGTCGGCCAGGAACTGCTGCAGCGCGCGGTGCAGCATCGGTCCGCGCCACACCACCGGGGTGTTGCCCTGGGTGAACATGGCGATCGAGATGACCTTCACCTCATGGGCGATCGGCGGCAGGATCATCGAATCGACCTGCGTGGGCCGGTCCACGACGCCCATCATGCGCGGTACCGAATGGCCGTAGATATCGGCGTCCAGCAGGCCCACCGAGAGCCCGCGCGCGGCCAGTGCGGCGGCCAGGTTGACCGTCACGCTGGACTTGCCGACACCACCCTTGCCGGACGCGACCGCGTACACCCGGGTCAGCGAGTTGGGCTGGGCGAACGGGATGACCGGTTCGCGGGAGTCGCCGCGCAGCAGCTTGCGCAGTTCTGCGCGCTGCTCGTCGTCCATCACATCGAGGGTGACCTTGACCGCACCCGTGCCCGGCACGTCGGTCACCGCCGCGGTGACGCGGTCGATGATCTCGGTCTTCTTCGGGCAGGCAGACGTGGTCAGGTACACCTCGACGTGCACACCGGCAGCATCATCGATGGTGACGTTCTTGACCATTCCGACCTCGGTGATCGGACGGCGCAGTTCGGGGTCGACGACCTTGCCCAGTGCGGCGCGAACCGCGGCTGACAGATCGTTGTTCGTCGCAGACATCACCTGCGAGTCTAGGCCGCATAGCGGCGGCCTCCGGACCGGGTCGCTGCCGGGTCAGTTGGCAGGCCCGGGAGCCGGACCCAGCGGAACGGGTGCGGCCGGGGGTGCGGGCGGCGGAGCGAAGGGGTTGAACACCGGCGCGGGCGGCGCAGGCGGCGGTGCGAAGGGGTTGAATACCGGTGGCGGAGCCGCCGGATCGAGTCCGGGCGGCGGCGCGGCGGGTTCGGGTTCCGGCAGGTTCTGGCCGATGCAGAACACCGCGCAGTTCTGTTGCGGTGCCACCGCCTGTCCGGGTCCGGGCGCGGTCGGCAACTGGCTGGCGACGTCGGTGCGACCCACATCGAAGATCGGGGTCAGGGCCAACGGATCGCCCGCGGGCAGGCTGATGGCGTTCAGGGGCAGGCCGGGCCCGATGCCTTCCGGATTGCTGTCCAGGTGGGCGTCGCCCAGCGGCGGCACCGGTCCGGTGATGGGCGGCAGGTTCACCGGCACCACACCGGTGGCGTAGGCGCGCGCCCACCCGAGCACGTTCTGGGCGTAGGCGACGGAATTGTTGTAGCGCAGGATCGCCGTCATGGCCTGGTTCGGATCGCGCATGTTCAACCCGCCACCACACAGGTAGCGTGCCGCGGCCAGGGTCGCGTCGAACACGTTCTGCACGTCGGCTTTTCCGTCGCCGTTGCCGTCGACGGCGTAGCGCGCCCACGTGCCGGGCAGGAACTGCATCGGTCCCATGGCGCGCGCGAAGGTGACCCGGTCGTTGCTGCGGCTCTGCACGATGACCTCGTTGCCGGGCAGCGTGCCGTCCAGCGCGGGGCCGTAGATCGGCCGCACCGCGGTGCCGTTGATATCGGTGGTGCCGCCGTTGGCGTGCATCGACTCGATGCGTCCGATGCCTGCCAGGATGTTCCAGCTCATCCCGCAGCCCGGTTCCGCGGCGGCCATCATGCGTTCGGCGTTGCGGTAGGCGTTCAGCACGATCGCCGGGATGCGGAGGCTGCCGGGCGAACTGATGACGACGGCGGGTGGGGGAGCGGACAGCGCCGCGCCGCCGATGCGGAACGGGCGGGGTGTCTTGTAGGCCGCCACGATGGACGTCCCGGAATCGTCGGGTGCGACGGGGCCGACGGCGGCCAGCGTGGTCACCGTGGTGTCGCGTACCGGTTTCATCGAGGGGGCCGAGGCTCCCACGCTCATGGCCAGGACGACAGGTGTGAGCACCGCGATACCGAATACGGGCTTGCCGACGGCTTTGCCTGCTCGGCGCCGCGCTGCCTCAAGGGCGGCGCCTCCCCCTTTGAACACTCAACCGTCCTCGTTGTGCGGTACCCGACTGGTTGTGAACCAAGTCACCATACCCACTGGGTGTGGCGTGTGGTGCGGCAATGGTCAGCTATTGCTGTCGGCAGCGATCTCGGCGGGCTCGGTGGTCTCGGCGTCGACCGGGGGTGGGGCCTGTTTGCTCTTCTTCTTGCCCTTGGGCGGCACCAGTTCGACGAGCATGTCGCGCAGGTCTTCCAGCTCGTGGCGCAGGTAGTCGCGGGTGGCCACCTCGCCGACCGCCAGACGCAGTGCGGCCAGCTCACGGGCCAGGAACTCGGTGTCGGCCTTGGTCTGCTCGGCGCGGCGGCGGTCCTCTTCCAGGGCCACCCGGTCCCGGTTCTCCTGCCGGTTCTGGGCGAGCAGGATCAGCGGGGCGGCGTAGGCAGCCTGGGTGGAGAACGCCAGGTTGAGCAGGATGAACGGGTACGGATCCCACTGCAGCTTGACGGCGAACAGGTTCAGCGCGATCCACACGACCACGAAGACGGTCTGGATGGCGAGGTAGCGGCCGGTGCCCAGGAACCGGGCGAACGCTTCACCGAACCGGCCCGCCGCCTCGACGTCGAACTGTGGCGTCAGCCGCCACCGCGATACCCGGGGGGTGTCGATGCGCTGACGGGTCGACGGGTCGCTCATGTCGCGGCCCCCAGCTCCGGCTCTTCGGAGCGCACGCGCCAGTCGTGCGGCAGCAGGTGGTCGAGCACGTCATCGACCGACACCGCGCCCAGCAGGTGGCTCTCCTCGTCCACCACGGGCCCGCACACCAGGTTGTAGGCGGCGAAGTACCGGGTCACGGCGTTCAGCGACGACTCCGGGGTCAAGCTCGGGAGGTCCTTGTCGACGATGCCGCTGACCAGCGTGGCCGGCGGCTCGCGCAGCAGCCGCTGCAGGTGCACACAGCCCAGGTAGCGGCCGGTCGGGGTGGCGGTCGGCGGGCGCACGACGAAGGCCAGAGAGGCCAGTGCGGGGGTCAGGTCGGGATCGCGGATCCGGGCCAGCGCCTCGGCCACGGTGGTGTCCGGGGCCAGCACGACCGGATCGGAGGTCATCAGACCACCGGCGGTGTCGGGGGAGTGCTTGAGCAGCCGGCGCACGGGCTCGGAATCCTCCGGGTCCATCCGGGCCAGCAGGATCTCGGCGCGGGTGGCGTCCAGCTCGCCGAGCAGGTCGGCGGCGTCGTCGGGGTCCATCTCTTCGAGCACGTCGGCGGCGCGCTCGGTGTCCATCTGGTCCAGCAGCTCGGCCTGCTCGCTCTCGGGCAGCTCCTGCAGGATGTCGGCCAGCCGCTCGTCGCCCAGCGCGGCGACCACCTCGTAGCGGCGTTTGGGGGGCAGATCGCGGATGGCGTCGGCCACCTCGATGGGCCGCTGGCCCTCGAACTGCGCCAGCAGCTGCGCCACGCCCTGGCCGGGCAGGTTCAGCGCCGCCGGGGTGAGGCCGGTGACGTTCTGCCAATCGACGATGTGCATCGCGGTGCGGCGGCCGAGTCTGCGGTGCTGGCGTACTGCGACCTTGGTCACCATCCAGTCCCGGGAGCGCACCTGCTCGATACCGAGGTCGACCACGACGACATCGGTGCCGCTGAGCATTTCGAGCTCCGGATCGTTGACCCGGACCCGGGTGTCGAGCACCTGGCCCAGGACCAGGACCTCACCGGGACGCTGCGCGAACCGGCGGAGCGAGACGTTGCCGGTACTGAGTGTCACCGCATTCGGCTCGATCGCCGTCACCCTCAGGATGGGGACGAAAATTCTTCTGCGCGTAAGCAATTCGACGACCAGCCCGAGGACTCGGGGTTGTTGGCGCACGACGCTGATGCTCACCACCACATCGCGGACGCGGCCGATGGACTCGCCGTCCGGGCCGAGCACCACCATTCCCGCAAGTCGGGCCGTATAGACCCGGTTGACCGCCGCCATGAGGGCAAGCGTAGAGACTGACGGTGTGGACAACCTCTATCGCCCCCGCCGAACGTGCCTTTCGGTTCCGGGTAGTAGCGACAAGATGATTCAGAAGGCCAAGTCTCTGGGCGCCGACCTGGTGTTCCTCGACCTCGAGGATGCGGTGGCCGCCGACGCCAAGGCCGCCGCCCGAACCCGGGTCGCGGCCGCGCTGGCCGAGCCGGGCTGGTCCGGACAGTTGCGGGGGGTGCGAGTCAACGACTGGACCACACCCTGGACGCACGCCGACGTCATCGAGGTGGTCACCGAAGTGGCACGGGCGGGTTCGGTTCTCGACATCGTGGTGCTGCCCAAGGTGACCGACGCCTTACACGTCCGCGCACTGGATCTGTTGCTGACCCAACTGGAACTGACCCACGGACTTCCCGTGGGCCGCATCGGCATCGAGGCCCAGATCGAGAACGCGGCCGGGCTGACGCATGTGAACGAGATCGCCGCCGCGCCGCGGGTACAGGCCCTCGTACTCGGGCCGGCCGACATGATGGCCAGCCTCAACATGCGCACCCTCGTGGTGGGGGAGCAGCCCGAGGGCTATGACGTGGGCGACGCCCACCACCACGTGCTGATGACGATCCTGGTCGCCGCCCGCACCCACGGCATCAACGCCATCGACGGGCCGTATCTGAAGGTGCGCGACACCGAGGCGTTCCGCCGGATCGCCGGGCGCGTCGCTGCCCTCGGCTACGACGGCAAGTGGGTGCTGCACCCGGACCAGATCGCGGTGGGCAACGAGGTGTTCAGCCCCCGGCAGGACGATTACGACCACGCCGAGCTGATCCTGGAAGCCTACGAGTGGCACACCTCGCAGGCGGGCGGCGCACGGGGCGCGGTGATGCTCGGTGACGAGATGATCGACGAGGCCAGTCGCAAGATGGCGCTGGTGATCGCGGGCAAGGGCCGGGCGGCGGGGATGGCACGGGCAGGCGCCCCGTTCCAGCCGCCGAATTAGACCAGCGAGAAGCCGCTGGCGATGAATCCGATCCACAGCAGCGTGTAGAACACCAGCCCGGCGGTGGCCAGGCCGCCGATGATGGCACCGGCCAGCGCCAGGCCCCAGCCGTCCTGGCCGGTGCGGCGCGTCTCGCGCATGGCGACCACACCGAGGACGAGCCCGGCCACCGAGGGCAGCCCGCAGAACACCAACCCGCCCAGCGCGATGATCAGCGCCGCGATCGCCTTACCGTTGGTGCCCGCCGGCTTCTGCCGGTACGGGTCGTACCCGGGGTAGGGACCGGGATACGGGTACGGGCCGGCCTGCGGGTAACCCGGCGGTGAGTACGGCACCGGGTACACGGGCGGCGGCAGACCGGGGTCGGTCGGGTAGTCCACCGGGGCGAACGGATCCGGCGGCCGGTAGGGATCGGGCGGTGGGGTGGTCATGCCCGGTGCTCAGAACAGGGTGACGGCGAAGATCATGCTGACCACCAGTGACACCGCACCCACCGCGATACCCGCGATGGCCAGCCCCTGCCCGCCCTGGCGGGTCTGTTTGATCTGGTTGAGCGCCACGATGCCGAGCACGATCCCGATGATCGAGCCGATCCCGCAGAGCACACCGATCGCCGAGGCGACCAGCGAGCCGATCGCGAGCGGGTTCGTCTCGGTGGCCGGCGGACCGTACGGTGCGCCATAACCCGCGGGCGGGTAACCCGGGGCGGCGCCGTAGGGCGGTGGCGGTGGGGCGCCGTAAGGCGGTGGGGTGCCGTACTGCGCCCCCGGGTAGCCGGGTGCGCCGTAGCCGGACGGATCGGGATAGGGCGCACCGAAACCGGGCGGTGGGGGCGGATACCCGCCGGGCTGATAAGTCGGCGGCGCGCCATGACCCTGCGGCGGGTAGAGCGGCTGCTCATAGCTCGGCGGTTGGTAGCTGGGCGGCGGGCCGTAGCCCGCAGGTGGGCCGTAGCCCGGGTAGTCCGGAGCCGCCGGCGGCGGGACGGGCTCGGGGGCCCGCTCGAGCGGCGGCGCCTCGTAGGCGCCCGACTGCGGCTCGGCCGCAGAACCCGTGTCCGGCGTTGTCTCAGAAGCCCCCGACGATGCTGTCGCACCCTCGTCCTGGCCCGGTACTGTCATGCCCACAACGTAGCGTATGTGCTGGTCGCCGCGGTGCCGGTGCATCGCGCGTTCGGGCGGCGGCGGAGTCTCGGTGTCCGCTCGCGAGTACCGATAGGTTGGTAGGTGGCACCTGAAACGCGCATGAAGGAGAACTCACGATGAGCGGTCCCTTGCAGCCCGGCCGGACGCCGGGTGGCACTCCCGGCGGCCGTGGCCCCGCGCCTTTGCCCACTCCGCCCAAAGGCTGGCCCATCGGGTCCTACCCGACGTACGCCGAAGCCCAGCGCGCCGTGGATTACCTCTCCGATCAAGAGTTCCCGGTGCAGCAGGTCACCATCGTCGGTGTCGACCTCATGCAGGTCGAGCGGGTGACGGGCCGGCTGACCTGGCCGAAGGTGATCGGCGGCGGGGTCCTCTCCGGTGCATGGCTGGGTTTGTTCATCGGCCTGATCCTCGGTTTCTTCAGCCCGAGTCCCTGGGGTGCGCTCGTGACCGGGCTGATCGCCGGTGTGTTCTTCGGACTCATCACTTCGGCGATTCCGTACGCGATGGCCCGCGGCACAAGGGATTTCAGCTCCACCATGCAACTGGTCGCCGGCCGCTACGACGTGCTGTGTGAGCCCGCCAGCGCCGAGCAGGGCCGGGATCTGCTGGCGCGCTTGACGATCTGAGTGGGCAACGCGCCGCGGAAACGGTTGCATATCACGTCTGAATAGCTCTACGGTTTGCCCGCGGGAGGTTCCCGACAAGACGGGAGGCCGGTAGTGCGGGCACGACGACTGTGCGCTGCGGTGATGGCCGCGCTCACGGCCGGGTCGGTGGTCTCGGCATGTGGCGCCAAGAATGACGGCATCGTCGTCAGCTACTACACCCCGGCAAGCGAGATGGCCACCTTCACCGCGGTCGCCAAACGGTGCAACGAACAACTCGGTGGGCGCTTCACCATCAAGCAGGTGTCCTTGCCCAAAGCCGCCGACGATCAGCGATTGCAGCTGGCGCGACGGCTCACCGGGAACGACAAATCGCTCGATGTGATGGCGCTCGACGTGGTGTGGACCGCCGAATTCGCCGAAGCCGGTTGGGTGTTGCCGTTGTCGGATGATCCCGCGGGCCAGGCCGTTGCCGATGCGGAGGGCAATACGCTGCCCGGTCCACTGGCCACGTCGCGTTGGCAGGACAAACTTTACGCCGCCCCGATCACCACGAACACCCAATTGCTTTGGTACCGGGCAGATTTGATGAACGAACCACCGGCCACCTGGGACGCCATGGTGGCCGAGGCCACCCGCCTGCACAACGAGGGCGGGCCGAGCTGGATCGCCGTGCAGGCCAAGCAGTACGAAGGTCTGGTGGTGTGGTTCAACACGTTGCTGCAGAGCGCGGGCGGGCAGGTGCTCTCCGATGACGGCAAGACCGTCACGCTCACCGATACCCCCGAACACCGCGCCGCCACGGTGAAGGCGTTGTCCATCATCAAATCGGTTGCCACCGCGCCGGGTGCGGACCCGTCGATCACCCAGACCGATGAAGGCACCGCGCGGTTGGCTCTCGAACAGGGCAAAGCAGCTCTGGAGGTCAACTGGCCGTTCGTGCTGCCCTCCATGCTGGAGAACGCCACCAAGGGCGGGGTGAGCTTCCTGCCGCTGAGCGAGGATCCGGCGATGAAGGGTGCCATCAACGACGTCGGCACCTTCTCGCCGACGGATGAGCAGTTCGACATCGCCTACGACGCCAGTAAGAAGGTGTTCGGTTTCGCGCCTTATCCCGCGGTCACGCCGGGGGAGCAGGCCCGGGTGACCCTCGGCGGCCTCAACCTCGCCGTCGGGCGCAACACTGCGCACAAGGCCGAGGCGTTCGAGGCCATCCGCTGTCTGCGCAGCGTGGACAACCAGCGCTACACCTCGGTGGAAGGTGGGTTGCCCGCGGTGCGGACATCGCTGTACGACGATCCCGAGTTCCAGAAGAAGTACCCGCAGTACGAGATCATCCGCCAGCAGCTCACCAATGCCGCCGTGCGGCCTGCCACCCCGGTCTACCAGTCGGTGTCGACGCGCATCTCGGCGACGCTCGCGCCGATCACCGCCATCGATCCGGAACGCACCGCCGATGAACTGGCCCACCAGGTGCAGCAGGCCATCGATGGTAAGGGGCTGATTCCGTGAGTAGCGCCGCCACCGATGACCGCGCCTCGCAGCGCCGGCTCGCCTACTGGCTGATCAGCCCGGCCGTCGTCCTGATGCTGGCGGTGACGGCCTACCCGATCGCCTACGCGGTCTGGCTGAGCCTGCAGCGCTACAACCTGGCCGCACCCGAGGACACGAAGTTCGTCGGGATCGACAACTACGTCACCATCCTCACCGACCGGTACTGGTGGACGGCGTTCGTCGTCACGCTGGCGATCACGGTGGTCTCGGTGGCCATCGAGTTCGTGCTCGGCATGGCGCTGGCCCTGGTGATGCACCGGACCATCTTCGGCAAGGGCATCGTGCGCACCGCGATCCTGGTGCCGTACGGCATCGTGACCGTCGCCGCGTCCTACAGCTGGTACTACGCCTGGACGCCGGGCACCGGCTATCTGGCCAACCTGCTGCCCACCGGGACCGCCCCGCTCACCGAGCAGATCCCGTCGTTGGCCGTCGTGGTCCTGGCCGAGGTGTGGAAGACGACGCCGTTCATGGCGCTGCTGCTGCTGGCCGGCCTGGCCCTGGTGCCCCAGGATCTGCTCAACGCCGCCCAGGTCGACGGCGCCGGCGGCTGGAAGCGTCTGACAAAGGTGACCATCCCGCTGATCAAACCGGCGATCCTGGTGGCGCTGCTGTTCCGGACCCTGGACGCGTTCCGGATCTTCGACAACATCTACGTGCTGACGGGCGGGGCCAACGACACCGGCTCGGTGTCGATCCTCGGGTACGACAACCTGTTCAAGGCGTTCAACCTCGGGCTCGGGTCGGCTATCAGCGTGCTGATCTTCTTGTCGGTCGCCGTCATCGCGTTCATCTACATCAAGATCTTCGGTGCGTCGGCGCCCGGCGCTGACGAGGAAGGTGCCCGATGAGCGAGCGGGTCAGTCCCGGCCGGGCGACCGGCTGGGCTGTAGTCAACGTCCTGGTGGTGCTCTACGCGCTCATCCCGGTGCTGTGGATCCTGTCGCTGTCGCTCAAGCCGACGTCAACGGTCAAGGACGGCAAGTTCATTCCGTCGGAGGTCACCTTCGACAACTACAAGGGCATCTTCACCGGCGACATCTTCAGCTCGGCGCTGATCAACTCGATCGGGATCGGTCTGATCACCACGGTGATCGCGGTGACCATCGGTGGGATGGCTGCCTACGCCATCGCCCGGCTGGCGTTCCCTGGTAAGCGGGTGCTGGTCGGCGTGGCACTGCTGATCGCGATGTTCCCGCAGATCTCGCTGGTGACACCGATCTTCAACATCGAGCGCCGGATCGGGCTGTTCGACACCTGGCCCGGGCTGATCATCCCGTACATCACCTTCGCGCTGCCGCTGGCGATCTACACGATGAGCGCGTTCTTCAAGGAGATCCCCTGGGATCTGGAGAAGGCCGCGAAGATGGACGGCGCCACCCCGGGTGAGGCGTTCCGCAAGGTGATCGCACCGCTGGCCGCGCCGGGAATCGTCACCGCGGCGATCCTGGTGTTCATCTTCGCCTGGAACGACCTGCTGCTGGCGCTGTCGCTGACGGCCACCGAGCGGGCCATCACCGCCCCGGTGGCGATCGCCAACTTCACCGGCAGTTCGCAATTCGAGGAACCCACCGGATCCATCGCCGCCGGGGCGATGGTCATCACGGTGCCCATCATCATCTTTGTTCTGATTTTCCAGCGACGGATCGTGGCCGGGTTGACCTCCGGTGCGGTGAAGGGGTAGCTCCATGGCCGAGATCGTTTTGGACCACGTCACCAAGAGTTACGCCAACGGGGCTGTGGCAGTGCAGGATCTGTCGCTGACCATCAACGACGGCGAGTTCCTGATCCTGGTGGGGCCGTCGGGTTGCGGGAAGTCGACCACGCTCAACATGATCGCGGGCCTGGAGGACATCAGCTCCGGCGAACTGCGCATCGGCGGCGAGCGGGTCAACGACAAGCAGCCCAAGGACCGCGATATCGCGATGGTGTTCCAGTCCTATGCGCTATACCCGCACATGACGGTGCGGCAGAACATCGCGTTCCCGCTCACCTTGGCCAAGCTGCCGAAGGCCGAGATCGCGGCCAAGGTCGAGGAGACCGCGAAGATCCTCGACCTGACCGCACTTCTGGATCGGCGTCCGGCGCAGCTCTCCGGTGGTCAGCGGCAGCGGGTGGCGATGGGCCGCGCGATCGTGCGCAGCCCCAAGGCCTTCCTGATGGACGAGCCGCTCTCCAACCTGGACGCCAAGCTGCGCGTGCAGATGCGCACCGAGATCGCCCGTCTGCAGAGCCGTCTGGGCACCACCACCGTCTATGTCACCCACGACCAGACCGAGGCGATGACGCTCGGGGACCGGGTGGTGGTGATGCTGGCCGGCGTCGTCCAGCAGATCGGCACGCCTGAGGAGCTCTACAACAGCCCGGTGAACCTGTTCGTCGCGGGATTCATCGGTTCCCCCGCGATGAACTTCTTCCCGGCCACCCTCACCGATGTCGGGCTGCGGTTGCCGTTCGGCGAGGTGACGTTACCTGTGGAGGGTCCGGTGACGCATTCCGCCCTCGTCGAGAAGCAGGTGGCCGAGCTCATCGTCGGGGTGCGCCCCGAACATTTCGACGACGCCGCCGCAATCGATTCCTACGCCCGGATCCGGGCGCACGTCTTCGAGGTGACGGTGGATCTGGTCGAGTCGCTGGGCGCGGAGAAGTACCTGCATTTCCGCACCGAGGGTGAGGGTGCCCGGGCAGCGCAGCTCGCTCAGCTGGCCGCGGAGTCCGGTACCGGCGAAAACGAGTTCGTGGCACGGGTTTCGGCGTCGTCTCAGGTGAAGGCGGGGCAGAAGGCGGAGTTGGCGCTGGATGTCTCCAAGCTGATGATCTTCGACGCGGCGACCGGCGCCAACCTGTCCATCGCGTGATTCCAGGGGGCGAGCGAAGCGACGGGGGAGGATCGAGCCCGCTGGCGGACGTTCGTGCGCACCTGAGTGCGCACTTCACCGGTGCCGGTGTGCTCGGTGACCCGTCGGAGGCCAGCATCACCTTCCTCGGTGCCGACCGGATCGATGTGCTGCGCTTCGGTCCCGATGGTGACCGGGTGAATCATTTTGTGTCCCTAGGCTGTTCCAGGCAGGCCATGGCGGATCCGACGGACTTTCTGGCCGACCCCGAGATCGGTCCGCGCGCGGAGGTGGTGGTGTCCCTGCGGGCACCCACTCCGACGGGTTTGGCGAAATCCGTTGCCGTGCTGGCCGCCGCACCTGCGGTCGAAGGTCTGGTTCTGGACGCCGATGCCCTGGTGGACCTCAGCGCTCCCCTTTTCGAGGGGGCACCCTTCACCGCGTTTCTGTTGGGGCCCAGCGAGATCAGCGATCTGGTGCTACCGGAACCGCTGGCGCCGGTGCGGTTCCTCGCCGCGACCCCGATCACCCCGACCGAGGCTGCCTGGGTGCGGCTGAAGGGCGCCGAGGCCATGCGTGAGGCGTGGCGCACCGACGGGGTCGATGTACTCGACGCCCACCGGCGCGCGTCCTCGCCGTCCTGAGCTGCGCCGAAGAGGGACTCAGAGCCAGTGGTTGCGGCGGAAGGTGCGGTGCAACAGCACGCATACCGTCAGCATCGTCAGCAGCACGGCCGGGTAACCCCACACCTGGTGCAGCTCGGGCATGTAGTCGAAGTTCATCCCGTAGATGCCGGCCAGGGCGGTGGGCACAGCGGCGATCGCCACCCAGGCCGAGATCTTGCGCATATCGGTGTTCTGCTGCATCCCCACCTTGCCGAGGGCGGCCTGGACCAGCGAGCTGAGCACCTCGTCATAGCTGGCGATCCGGTCCGCGGCCTGGATGTTGTGATCGACGACGTCGCGGATATAGCGCCGGACCTCCTTGGAGATCAGGTCGTTGTGGTCGCTGCCGAGTCGTTGCAGGGCGAGGTTCAGCGGGCCGACGGCTCGGCGCATCTCGACCACTTCTCGCTTGAGCAGGTAGATGTGCTCGATATCGGTCTCGCTGGTGGGGGAGAAGACGTTCTCCTCCATCGCATCGATATCGAGTTCGACGAGGTCGGTGACTTCGAGGTAGTGGTCCACGACGTGATCGGCGATCGCATGCAGGACGGCGTAGGGGCCCAGTGCGCAGTTGGCGGGTGTGTTGTCCATGCGCTTGCGCACCCCGGCCAGGCCACCGTGATCGCCGTGCCGGACCGTCACCACGAAGTCCGGGCCCACGAAGACCATGATCTCGCCGGTTTCGACGATTTCCCGGGCCTTGGCCACCGACTCGTGCTCGACGTACATGATCGTCTTGAGGACCAGGAACAGGGTGTTGTCGTAGCGCTCCAGCTTGGGACGTTGGTGCGCATGCACCGCATCCTCGACCGCCAGTTCGTGCAGGCCGAACACATCGGCCACCGCCTGCATCTGGTGCTCATCGGGCTCGTGCAGGCCGACCCAGACGAACGCCTGGCAGTTGCCCTGCGCCTCCAGTTCGCGCACCTTGTTCAGCGCGGCGGCGTGGGTGTACTTGCCGGGCAGCCGGACACCGTCGACGTACACACCGCAGTCGACCATCGCTCGCGCGACCGGTACGTGGATGGAACGTGCGTCGGGAGCCGAAACCGCCTTGCGTACCCCTGGGCGTAGCAGGGACGGCGGCAACGCGCGGAATGAGGGCATCGCAAACCTCCGTGTCAGAGCGCGTAGTCCCAGTCGGGAACCGATGGAATGCTACGCGGCGCGGGTGTCCGATACCCGTCATCGGAAGCTGGCTACTCGCTGGGAACCTACCCGTGGGTAGCCTGTTTCTCGACGTAAAGCGCATTTTTCGGTCTTCTCACGAGGGGGGAACCTGCCCGTGTGAGTTCCAGGGGTGAGTTACCGTGGTCGCCGTGGCCGAATTGGTGCGAACCCCGCAAGTAGTTATCGACGATGCCGAGATCTTCGCCGCCCATGAGGGCGGAAAGCTCTCGGTCGCGTTGAACGAGCCGCTGGACACCCAGCGCGCCCTGTCCATCGCCTATACCCCGGGCGTCGCGCAGGTCAGCCGCGCGATCGCCGCGGATGTGACCCTGGCGAAGAAGTACACCTGGGCCAATCGCCTTGTCGCCGTCGTCAGCGACGGCAGCGCCGTGCTCGGCCTCGGTGACATCGGACCCGCCGCCTCGTTGCCCGTCATGGAGGGCAAGAGCGCGCTGTTCAAGACGTTCGGTGGGCTGGACTCCATCCCGATCGTGCTGGACACCAAGGATCCCGACGAGATCGTGGAGACCCTGATCCGGCTGCGCCCGACCTTCGGTGCGGTCAACCTCGAGGACATCTCCGCGCCGCGCTGCTTCGAGATCGAGCGCCGGGTCATCGAGGCACTGGACTGCCCCGTCATGCATGACGATCAGCACGGCACCGCCATCGTGGTCCTCGCCGCGCTGCTGGGTGCGGTCAAGGTGCTCGACCGGGACATCCACGATCTGAAGGTCGTGGTGTCCGGTGCGGGCGCGGCCGGCGTCGCCTGCACGAACATCCTGCTCAACAGCGGCATCACGGATATCGTCGTGCTGGACAGCAAGGGCATCGTCGCGTCCGATCGCAGCGACCTGAATTCCTTCAAGGCCGAGTTGGCGCAACGTACCAACCCCCGCGGTCTCACCGGTGGGGTGGCCGAGGCGCTCAGCGGCGCCGACGTCTTCCTCGGTGTGTCGGCAGGTCTGGTTCCCGAGGAGCTCATCGCGACGATGGCGCCCGGTGGCATCGTGTTCGCGCTGTCCAACCCGGATCCCGAGATCCACCCGGACGCGGCCCGCAAGTACGCCGCCGTCGTCGCGACCGGCCGCAGCGATTTCCCCAACCAGATCAACAACGTGCTGGCCTTCCCCGGTGTGTTCCGGGGTGCGCTCGACGCGGGTGCGCGGCGTATCACCGAGGAGATGAAAGTCGCTGCGGCGCATGCGATCTTCTCGGTCGTCGGTGACGATCTCGCCGTCGATCACATCGTGCCGAGTGCGTTGGACCCGCGGGTGGGCCCGGCGGTGGCCGCCGCGGTAGCGAAAGCTTCCGGAGTCTGAGTCGGCTCGTGCACCGGTTCGCGGTGGCGGTGGTGGCCGCTGTGGCAGTGGTGGTCGCCGGCTGCTCGGCGCCCCCGCCGCCACGGTCGGTGGCCGTCGGCGCCCAGCACGACGCCGAGTCGTCCCTGTTGGCGCATCTGTACGCCGCGGCACTGCGCTTCTACGGCAGTCCCGCGCACGTCGAGGTGACCCAGGATCCGGTGAGGGGCCTCGATTCCGGTGACATCGACGTCACCGCCGGACTGACCGGCGTCCTGCTCGCCAGATTCGAGCCGGATGCCCCGGCGCGGTCGCAGGCACAGGTCTACCGCTCGATGGTGGCCGCGCTCCCGGAGGGGCTGGCGGCCGGCGACTTCGCGGACACCACCTCGGACAAGCCATTGCCCGCGGTGACCGATCGCACCGCACGGGAGTGGGGTGCCACCGACACCCTTGCGCTGTTGAAGCGGTGCTCCACGCTGCGGATCGGTTACCGCGCAGGGCGGCCGGGGCCCACGTCGCTGGCCGGCTGCGTGCTACCTGTGGCGCGTGAATTCCCGGATGACCAAGCACTTTTCGCCGCCCTGCGGGACGGCAAGATCGACGTGGCCTGGACCTCGGCGGCGGCTCCGGACGTCCCGGAACAGGTGACGAGGCTGTCGGACCGCACCGCGTTGGTGCGAGCGGAGAATGTCGTGCCGGTCTACCGGCGCAACACGTTGAGCGACCCGCAGGTGCGGTCGATCAACGAGTTGGCCGGAGTGCTCGACACCGATGCGCTGGCGCAGATGCGCGCCGAGGTCGCCGCGGGGCAGGACCCGGGTGCGGTGGCCGCCGCGTATCTGGACGCGCATCCGTTGGGGCGTTAGCGCGTTGGGCCGATTGCCGGTCAGGGGTTGGCTGTCGGGTTCTGCGGTAGGTCGGCGTCAGTGTGGGACGTCAATGCCCGGTGCAGGCCGTCGGCCGACCAAATTCCTTGCACGACCGGCTTTCCGGTGGAGATCCCGGCCACTCCGGCGGTGTGGGCACGGGTGACGAAGGCCTGCACGCGGAATCCGAACACGACACTCTCACCGATCGCCGGGGTAGGCCCGGCGCCGTGGATCTGTCCGTAGTAGTCGATGGCGGATGGTGGCGGGACGGTGGCAGGCAGCAGACGTTGACGGTCGGGCGCGGAGGCCACGACGGCATGCATGCCGTAGTCGGGGAATACGGGGTCGACGTACATCCCGCCACCGAAGCAGTAGGCACGCCCGGCATAAGTGTGACTCACCTCGGTGAGATAGCAGACTGCCGGTATTTCGGGCAGGTCGAAGTCGTGGGCGTGTGGCGGGGTACTGCCGGTGAGGGCGTGCCCGGGCTCGACTTGGGTGATGCCCGCCGCGGCGAGCTGGCTCAGCGCCACCGCCGAGGTGGTTCCGGGCCCGTTGATCTGGAAGGTGCGTCCTGCACCGGCGAGCGCACTCGCGGCGCGCTCCAGTGTTCGCAGGTTGTGGGTCTGGCGCAGGCTTCCGGTCGCGCGATCGTGCAGCAGCGCCGGAAATGTCGTGATGCCGGCGAAGTGCGCAGCGTCCAGGGCGTCGATGCGGTCGGCAACCCGCAGGATGTGCTCGGCCGGGTAGCCGCCCTCGTGCCCGGAGTAGAACTCGTCACCGTCGGCGTAGATCCGCGCCAGCAGGGCTTGGTCGCGGCCGTGCCGGGCAGCGGCACGGGCCGCCTCGGTGGCCTTTTCGTCGCTGAACACGGTCCAGAAGTCCGGCGCCATGGCGGCGGTCTGGTCGGCATCGCATCCCGCGATCTGAACCAGGTGTCCGACATGGCCCAACTTCATGCCGGCCCGGGTGGTCGCCCGGGCGCAGTCGATGTCGACCGCGACTGCGGCATCGATACCACCGGCGATGATCGCTTGGCAGGCATCGGGATTGCGGCCGATCTGTTTGGTCATCGCAAACACGGTGAGATGGTGCCGTTGCGCCTCTTCGGCGAGGGCGCGCGCGTTGCCGGTTATCGCGTCCAGGTCGAGGACGAAGGTGTTGGGCGGGAGTTGCCCGGATTGGTGCAACTGGATCGCGGCGTCGATGAGTGCCGGATTTCGTCGCTGAAGCGCTTGCAGAAACATGGGAAGTCCTTGACGCCGAGTCGATGTGCCGAATGGTCAGTGGGTGAGGGTGACTTTGCGCAGGCCGATGGGCCGGTCGGGGTCGACGCCGGCGACCATCGACCAGTGGTAGGCGAGCTGTTGGCCCCGTACGGTGGCCAACACGCATTCGCCCGCGTGACCGAGTGCCGGCCAGCCCAGCGCGGTGCCGACCCCCATCTGAACCGGCCACGCCCGCCGTTGCCGTAGTTCGTCGACGAGTGCGCGCGAGTCGTCGTCGGCGGCACCGCCCGCACCGGCCAGCACCACGGCGGGCGTAGTGGGCCCGCAGACCGCTATCGGTCCGTGTCGGAAGTCCGCTGTAGAGAAGCCGTGCGCCATGACCCCCACGGTCTCTTGGAGTTTCAGCGCGGTTTCCAGCGCGGCCGGGTAGCACCATTTTCGGCCCACCACGGCGAGGCGATCGTAGGCGGCCAGCTCGGAGGCGATGTCCCGAACGGGTTCTTCGTCGGCGAGGACGGTGGCGACGGCATCGGGAACCTCGGCCAGCGGAGCGAAGGACGACCGTGCGGGACTATCGGTCAGCGCGGTGGACACCGCCAGGGTGGTGAGCATCTGGGCGGTGACGGTCTTGGTGGCCGGTACGGCGACCTCTGGGCCGGCGCCCAGATCGATGTGTACATCGCAATGTTGCGCCAGCGCGGAGTCGGGATCGTTGGTGATGGCCAGCAGGCGCGCGCCTGCGGACTTGAAATAGGCAGCAGTGCTGACGATCTCAGGTGTCTGGCCGGATTGTGAGAGGGCGATGACCAACCAGTTGCCAAAGCGCTGCACCGGGGGGTCGGTGACCAGACTCGGCGCGAGCTGGCACGTCGGCAGCCCGG
Source organism: Mycolicibacterium sp. Y3 (assembly GCF_051188035.1). NCBI lineage: Bacteria > Bacillati > Actinomycetota > Actinomycetes > Mycobacteriales > Mycobacteriaceae > Mycobacterium > Mycolicibacterium sp. Y3. The sequence continues at coordinate 1,996,777 of NZ_JAVQLT010000001.1, forward strand.
TGGTGACTTCTACCGCATAGCGACCCAGCAGTGCGGCACGGTCGGACGAGCCGCGGGCCAGAAATGCCACCCCCGCGACGCCGGCGCCGAGCCTGGTCACGTCGGCACGGAGACCCTCGAATCGGTCGACGAGTAGACCGAGCGCGGCGGGTTGTTCGTCGATCTCACGTCTCATGGCTTCGCCAAGCATGACGGATGTCCTTCCGGTGCAGATGTTTCGGGTTGCCTGGCTAAGCGGCTTCGCTGGTGGATTCGGGCTGATCGGCTTCCGGCCTCTCGAAGACCCGGCCCATGGCCGCGATACGGTGCGGGTGTCTGCGCTGCAGGTAGACCAGGTAGCCGACGCCGATCAGCATCCAGATCGGGATGAGATACACCGCCACGTTGTTGGGGTAGGCGGGCAGCGGGTGCAGTTGGCCGTAGATGGGCAGCAGCATGATGAGCACGCTGATGACCGGGATGACAGCGTGCCGCAGTACCGAGAACTCGGCGCGGTGGCGGCGCAGGTAGAACGGGATGACCGCGATGCTCACCGCGATGTAGATGGCCACCATCGCCAGTCCGAGCAGCGTTCCGCAGAACCCCCACACGCCGAACGGGCCGTATTTGACTCCGACGAGGAGCGCGAAGGCCAGCGAGAACACGACATAAGCGGTCACGGCCACTCGTGGGACACCATTGCGCGACGTCCTGCCCAGCGCGCTGGGCAGGATTCCTTCGCGGCCCATAGAGAACAGGATGCGTACGGCGCTGTTGGACCCGGCGATGCCGTTGGCGGTGGCGCTGGCGATGATGGTCAAGGTGAGGATGGCCGTTCCGCCCCAGAACTTCTGGGCAAGGGTCGCCCAGGGGTCGGTGTCGGCGGCGAAATCCGCCACACCGGAGAGGCCGAAGCCGGAGGAAGACCCGTAAGCGGCGATCACATAGAAACCGCCGATCGCGATCACCGCGGTGAAGAGTGCGGCCGGAATCGCCCGTCGGGAGCCCTTGGCCTCTTCGCCGAGTGTGGCAGCGGCTTCGAAGCCGATGAACATGAGGATGCCCCAGAGCATTCCGGTGCCGATACCGCTGAAACCGTGCAGTGAATGGGCGGGGTTGAAATTCTGCAGACTCAGGCCGTCGGCGCCGCCTTTGGCCAGGATCGTGATGGCCAACGCCAGGATGACCCCCACCTCGATGGCCAGGAACACGAACGCGACACGTACCGACTCGCTGATGCCTGCGGCCAGCACCACCCAGATGAATACGGCCAGGAATGTGGACAGGAGCTGCCACGGAACATGGACGTGGAACACCGAGTCGATGAATGTGGACGAGAATCCGCCGAACGCGGCGATGATCATCGGCCCGACCATGCCGTACGCGGTCAGCATCGCCCACCCCGACAGAAAGCCCGCACGTGGGCCGAATCCGTGTGAGTTGTAGGTGTAGGCGAAACCCGCGGAGGGCAACTTGCGCGCAAAGGCCGCGATGTTGTTGGCCACGAGCAGACAGGAGATGAGGGCCAGCAGGATGGACAGGGGCAGTGCGAAGCCGGCTCCCGCGGCGGCTGCCGGCGTGTTGTAGGCGACGCTGATCGCGGGCCCCATGAACGCCATGCACATGAACACGGCGCCGACGACACCGATGGAGTCGGATTTCAGGGAATGCTGGCCGGGTGGTGGCGAGGGCGTCATCGTGGCTGCTCTTTTCGAGAGACGGGTGGGGTTCGCGTGGTGCCTGGGTGGTCCGCCGAGGACTTAGTAAAGAGTATTTACTCAAGACTCTTTAGTTGTCAATCGCAAGGTCAGGCGTGCTCTACCATTGACTAGGAGTCTTTACTAAGGGGGCAGTGTGGTTCGCAACCGCGAACGGGACAGCGGGCCGCGGGCGGCGCAGGCCCCGTCCGTGATGCGCGAGATGAATCAGCGCGTGCTGCTGGACTGTCTGTTCGCCGAAGGTCCGGCCACTCGGCCCGCGCTTGTGCTCAGCACCGGATTGTCCCTACCGACGGTGATCGCGGCGCTCGGTGACCTGCAGTCGGTCGGTTTGGTCCGCGAGACAGGCACGAGCGTCGTCGGTCACGGGCGCCCGGCTGTGACGTTCGAGGCCAATGCCGATGCGGGTGCCGTCATCGCCGTCGACATCGGCCACGAATGGATCCGCTTGGTGGCCGCCGACCTTGCGGGTGGCCGGTTGGCGGCGCGCACTATCCGCAACTCTGCCACCACCGCACGAGGTCTTGTCGAACTGACCGGTGAGGCGGTGGCTGCCGTGCGTGCCGAAGCCGACATCCGCGAAGACAAGACGGTACACACGGTGATCGGCTCACCCGGTGTCTACGACGAGACGCGCGGGCGAATCAGCTATGCAGCCAATCTGCCTGGATGGCAGCGACTGGGCATCGCAGAGGCGTTGGGAGCGCAGGTCGGCTCCCACATCACCATCGACAACGACGCGAACCTTGCGGCGATCGGCGAACACACCTACGGAGCGGTCCGCTCGGTCGACAACTTCGTCTACATCACCATCGGCACCGGTGTCGGTGTGGGCTTGTTCCTCAATGGGGCGCTGTACCGGGGAGCGCACGGCGCTGCGGGTGAGGCCGGCTACCTGCCGCTTGGTGAGGCCCTGGTGCCGATGCGTCCGGACCGGCCGCCACGGGGCATGCTCGAAGAGGCGGTGGCCGCAGACGCGATCGTCGCGCAGGCTCAGCATCTTGGTATGCCGGATTCGGTATCCGCCGCGGGTGTGTTCGCCGCGGCACGTGAGGGGGATACCCGCGCAATGAAAGTCGTTGAACGCGAGGCCAAACAGCTCGCCCAGTTGGTGGCCACGGTGCTGGCGTTGTTCGACCCCGATGTGGTGGTCTTCGGAGGCGGCGTGGGTCAGAACATCGATCTGATGGAGCACGACCTGGTGACATCGCTCCGACTCATCACGCCGATGAGCACACGGCTGATCCGTGGAACCCTCGGTCAGGAAGCGGTCGTCATGGGAGCCGTCGCAACAGGATTGGATATCGCGCGGCAGCGTGCATTCGAGGCTCGTGCGCCCAGCGCGCCGGCCCGCTAGCGCGGCAGCATCCGGCCCATCATCCCGGCGAACAGCCGCTGGTAGCCGGAACCGGTGATCCGCACCAGGACGTCGAGAACCTTGGCGTCCGCGCCGACGAGCACCCGCGCTCGGTTCTTGTGCACCGCCTCGAGGATGATCCGGGCGGCCTTCTCCGGTGTGGTCTTCGCGAGCTTCTTGTCGAACATCTTGGCCAGCTGATCGGCGTCCAGGCCTTCGGCGGCGCCGGCGTTGCGGGCGATCGCGGTCTTGATACCGCCGGGGTGCACGGCGGTGACCTTCACCGGGTGCTTGGCCAGGATCATCTCCTGGCGCAGCGCCTCGGTGAACCCACGCACCGCGAACTTCGCCGAGTTGTAGGCGGCCTGGCCGGGCACCGAGAAGATGCCGAACAGGCTGGACACGTTGACGATGTGGCCGTCACCGGAGGCGATCAGATGCGGGAGGAACGACTTGGTGCCGTTGACGACACCCCAGAAGTCGACGTCCATGACGCGCTCGATGTCCTTGTAGGAGCTGACCTCGACATCGCCGGTGAACGCGATGCCCGCGTTGTTGTAGATCTGGTGGACGGCGCCGAAGTGCTCCTTGACGGCGGTCGCGTACAGCTCGAAGGCTTCGCGCTCGGTGACGTCGAGCCTATCGGCCTTGACGGGGGCGCCGATCGCCTTCAGGCGTTCCTCGGTGACTGCCAGGCCCTCCAGGTCGACATCGCTGATGGCCAGCTTGGCGCCGGAGCGACCCAGCTCGACGGCCAGCGCCTGACCGATCCCCGACCCGGCGCCGGTGACGACGGCGACCTTTCCGGCAAAGCCCTCCATGGACACTCCTCGCGTAAGCGGTTGACTGGCGTCGAGCTTAGCCGGAACGGCCGATACCGCAGGTATCGGGTAACGCGCACAGGTTCGGCAGCGATACTCACACCATGAACCGAACCCGGATTGCCGCCCTGGCGGCACCGCTGGCTGCGGCAGCACTCGCGCTGTCCTTGGCCACACCTGCCCAAGCCGACGACGGCGTCGACTCCTTCGTCTCGACGCTCGGCTCGTCCGGTCTGGGCGATATCGACCCGGCCACCGCCGCACAGGTCGGCCAGTCGGTATGCCCGATGCTGGCCGATCCCGGGCAACAGGCCGCCGACGCCGCCGCCCATGTGGCCGACACCCTGGGGCAGCCGCTGGGCCCGGCCACCATGTTCACCGGTCTGGCGATCCAGGCGTTCTGCCCGGGCGCGGTGGCCGCACTGGCCAACGGGAACTCGCCACTGCCGTTCGGGCTGCCCGGCTTCTGACCCGTTCAACGCAGAAATGCGCGAGATCCGCTGAGGGATCTCGCGCATTTCTACGTTCGGCGTCCTACGGGGCGAACGACTGGTCGATGATCTCCTGCTGCTCGACGGCGTGCACCTTCGAGCTACCCGACGACGGGGCGCTCATGGCCCGCCGCGAGATCCGCTTGATCCCGGACAGCTTGTCCGGCAACAACTCCGGCAGCGACAGCCCGAACGTCGGCCACGCACCCTGGTTGGCCGGCTCCTCCTGTACCCAGAAGAACTGCTGTGCATTCGGGTACTGGTCGAGCGTCGCGTTCAGCCTGCGCTTGGGCAGCGGGTAGAGCTGCTCGATCCGCACGATCGCGATATCGTCGCGCTGCTCCTTGGCCTTCCGCGCGACCAGCTCGTAGTAGATCTTGCCGCTGGTCAGCAGTACCCGTGTCACCTTCGAACGGTCGCCGATACCGTCCTCGTAGGTGGGCTCCTCAAGCACCGAGCGGAACTTGATCTCGGTGAAGTCCTTGATCTCGCTGACCGCCGCCTTGTTGCGCAGCATCGACTTCGGCGTGAAGACGATGAGCGGACGGTGGATGCCGTCCAGGGCGTGCCGGCGCAACAGGTGGAAGTAGTTGGCCGGGGTGGACGGCATCGCGACGGTCATCGAACCCTCGGCGCACACCTGCAGGAACCGCTCGATGCGACCCGAGGTGTGGTCGGGGCCCTGGCCCTCATGACCGTGCGGCAGCAGCAGCACGACGTCGGAGAGCTGGCCCCACTTGGCCTCGCCCGAGGAGATGAACTCGTCGATGATGGACTGCGCACCGTTGACGAAATCGCCGAACTGGGCTTCCCACAACACGATGGCGTCGGGATCGCCCACCGAGTAGCCGTATTCGAAACCGACCGCTGCGAACTCGGACAGCGCCGAGTTGTACACCAGGAACTTGCCGCCGGTCGGATTGCCGTCGACGTCCACGGTTAGCAGGTCCAGCGGGGTGAACTCGGCACCGGTCTTGCGATCCACGATCACCGCGTGGCGCTGGGTGAACGTACCGCGCTGGACGTCCTGACCCGTAAGCCGGACCGTCTTGCCTTCGGCGACAAGGGTTCCCAACGCCAGTAGCTCGCCGAACGCCCAGTCGACCTTGCCCTCGTAGGCCATCTCCCGGCGCTTGTCGAGGACGGGCTGCACCCGCGGGTGCACGTTGAACCCCTCCGGCGCGGACAGATGGGCGTCGCCGATACGGGCCAGCAGCGACTTGTCGACCGCGGTGTTCAGCCCCTTCGGGGTGAGCTGGTCGGATTCGACCGATTCGCTCGGCTCGATGGTGTGCTTCTCCAGCTCGCGCACCTCGTTGAAGACGCGTTCCAGCTGACCCTGGTAATCGCGCAGCGCATCCTCGGCCTCTTTGATCGAGATGTCGCCACGACCGATCAGTGCTTCGGTGTAGGTCTTGCGGACGCCGCGCTTGTGGTCGATCACGTCGTACATCTCGGGCTGCGTCATCGAGGGGTCATCGCCTTCGTTGTGCCCGCGGCGGCGGTAGCACAGCATGTCGATGATGACGTCCTTCTTGAACTGCTGGCGGAACTCCATGGCCAGCCGGGCCACCCACACACAGGCTTCCGGGTCGTCACCGTTGACGTGGAAGATCGGTGCGCCAACCATTTTCGCGACGTCGGTGCAGTACTCGCTGGAGCGGGAGTCCTGCGGCGAGGTGGTGAAGCCGATCTGGTTGTTGACGATGATGTGGATGGTGCCGCCGGTGCGGTACCCGCGCAGCAGCGCCAGGTTCAGCGTCTCGGCCACCACTCCCTGACCCGCGAACGCGGCGTCACCGTGCAGCATCATCGGCACCACGGAGAACTTCTCGGAGCCGCCGTCTGCCCCTTCTGCGGAGTCCAGCAGGTCCTGCTTGGCGCGCACCAGGCCCTCGAGCACCGGGTCGACGGCCTCCAGGTGGCTGGGGTTGGCCACCAGCGAGACCTCGATGTCGTTGTCCCCGAACATCTGCAGGTAGGTGCCGCTCGCACCGAGGTGGTATTTCACGTCACCGGAACCGTGCGCCTGCGACGGATTCAGGTTGCCCTCGAACTCGCTGAAGATCTGCACGTAGGGCTTGCCGACGATGTTGGCCAGCACGTTGAGCCGACCGCGGTGCGGCATGCCGATGACCACCTCGTCGAGCCCGTGCTCGGCGGCCTGGTCGATGGCGGCGTCCATCATCGGGATGACGGTCTCGGCGCCTTCCAGTGAGAAGCGCTTCTGCCCAACGTATTTGGTCTGAAGGAAGGTCTCGAACGCTTCGGCGGCGTTGAGCTTGCTCAGGATGTACTTCTGCTCGGCGACGGTCGGCTTCTCGTGTCTGACCTCGATACGCTCCTGCAACCACTTCTGCTGCTCGGGCTCCAGGATGTGGGTGTACTCCACACCGACGTGGCGGCAGTAGGCGTCGCGCAGCACCGACAGCACGTCGCGGAGTTTCTTGTACTCCTTGCCGGCGAACCCGTCGACCTTGAACTCGCGGTCCAGGTCCCACAGGGTCAGGCCGTGGGTGAGCACGTCCAGGTCGGGGTGGCTGCGGAACCGGGTCTTGTCCAGGCGCAGCGGGTCGATATCGGCCATCAGGTGACCGCGGTTGCGGTAGGCGGCGATCAGCTCGATGATGCGGGCGTTCTTGTCCGCGATCGAATCCGGGTTGTCGATACGCCAGCGCACCGGCTCGTAGGGGATGCCCAGCTCGCGGAAGATCTCGTCGAAGAAGTCGTCATCGAGCAGCAGTTGGTGGATGGTGCGCAGGAAGTCGCCGGATTCCGCACCCTGGATGATGCGGTGGTCGTAGGTCGACGTCAGCGTGATGAGCTTGCCGATACCCAGATCGGCGATGCGTTCCGGGCTGGCGCCCTGGAATTCGGCGGGGTACTCCATGGCGCCGGCGCCGATGATCGCGCCCTGGCCGCTCATCAGCCGCGGCACCGAGTGCACGGTGCCGATGGTGCCCGGGTTGGTCAGCGAGATCGTCACGCCGGCAAAGTCCTCGGCGGTGAGCTTGCCGTCGCGGGCGCGCCGCACGATGTCCTCGTAGGCGGCGATGAACTGGCCGAATTGCATTGTCTCGCAACGCTTGATGGCTGCCACGACGAGCTGGCGCTTGCCGTCCTTGCCCTGCAGGTCGATGGCCAGGCCCAGGTTCGTATGCGCGGGTGTGACGACACTCGGCTTACCGTCCACCTCGGCGAAGTGCCGGTTCAGGTTCGGGAATTTCTTGACGGCCTGCACGATCGCGTATCCCAGCAGGTGGGTGAAGCTGATCTTGCCGCCGCGGGTGCGCTTGAGATGGTTGTTGATGACGACGCGGTTGTCGATCATCAGCTTGGCCGGGATGGCCCGCACGCTGGTGGCGGTGGGGACCTCCAGCGAGGCGTTCATGTTCTTCACCACGGCCGCGGCGGCGCCGCGCAGCACCGAGACCTCGGAGTCATCGGCGGGCTTTGCCTGTGCGGCGGCGGGAGAAGCCTTGGGTGTGGCGGCGGGAGAGGCCGGTGCCGGGGTGGCGGGAGCGACCGGAGCCGCGGCCTTGGCGGGCGCCGGTGCCGGTGCCGGTGCCGGTGCCGGGGTGGGCGCGGCGGCGGGCGCGGGGCGGGCGGCGGCACCGTTGGTGGCGACCGTCTCGGTCACCGGTTCGGGCGAGTAGTCGACGAGGAATTCATGCCAACTGGGGTCTACCGAGGAGGGATCTTCGCGGAACTTGCGATACATCTCCTCGACCAGCCACTCGTTCTGTCCGAAGGGGGATGGGGAACTGGTCACGGCAGTTCTTCGCCTCGATTCCATCTGTCACGGCGGGCGTGTGTGACGAGCCCACCACGTGTGTGCGGATATCCGCGCTCGGCCGCAACAAGGCTATCGCTTCCGGTCGCGGCGCGACCAGGCACATCGGACTGACGCACCAGGCCGGTGACCCGAGCTGACATATGGCCGGTTATGTCAGTGGCAAGTGGGTCGATATGTCCGGTTCTACGGACGCGGCGCGGGCAGAACGAGCAAGGTGGACGGCCAGCGGGGCGGCGGATTACCGAATGCCCGGCCGGCGTTGCCGACGATCTTCTTACCCATCAGCCGGTTGCCCACCCCACCGACGACGGCACCGATGCCGACCGGCAGCAGCTTCCCGAAGGCGATCGCGCCGCGCTTGAGCGTGTACTTCTTCACGAAGAACCGCAGCAGCCTGTTGTTCAACTGGGACACCGCGGGCAACGGCAGCGTCGCAGCACCGTCGGACAGCCAGGCGCCGCTGGTGCGCCCGCTGCCCAGCAGGTCGGCCACCGCGTGCTTGCTGTCATCGCCGACCAGCACCGCCAACACCAGGGCGCGGCGCCGTTCCCGATGCTCGGCCGGGATGCCGTGTGCCTCGGCCACTGCCAGGACGAAGACGGCGGTCGCTTCCAGGAACACCACGGTCTCGCCCGCCACCGCCGACAGCGCGGCCAGCGTCCCGATACCGGGGAACGCCGCGGCCGACCCGACCGCCGCGCCACTGGCCATCACCGCGGCCAGGTAGTGCTTCTCCAGGCTGGTGATGATCTCGGCGGGGGTGGCGTCGGGCTTCTTGTCGCGCAACCGGCGGACGTAGGCGGTGACCGCGGGCGCCTGCAACCGGGTGCTGCGTTCCAAGAGTTGCGAAAGGACCTTGGCGGCCGCGCTGGGATCCTCGTCGACGCCGTCACGGGTAGCCGGAAGCCGGCTCGTGGTGTTGGACCGAGCGTTCATCGCTGTGTCTCCTGTGCAGATCCCGTGCCCTGTATGCACAACAAGGCTAACTTCTCGTCAACGACCGGCGCCGGAGCCTCGGTGCCCGAACGTGACGGCGGTCACTGTTCGCCCAGCGCGGAAGAAAAAACGGACGTGCGGCGCTGCCTCTGACCGTGGCAACATCCGTGAGCGTGGAAGCGATCCAGACCCCCAGCCGCATCCGGATCATCACGGTGCTGGGGCTGCTGATCGCGCTCGGCCCACTCACCATCGATATGTACCTGCCTGCCCTGCCGCGCATCGCCGGCGACCTGTCGGTGTCCTCCTCGGTGGTGCAGCTCACGCTGACCGGCACCTTGGCCGGGCTGGCGCTGGGCCAGCTGGTGGTCGGATCGTTGTCGGATTCGCTGGGCCGGCGCCGGCCGCTGATGGCCGGGATCGTGCTGCACATGGTCGCGTCCCTGATATGCCTGTTCGCCCCGAATATCGTCGTGCTGGGGCTCGGCCGCGGGCTGCAGGGTGTCGGAGCGGCCGCCGCGTCGGTCGTCGCGATCGCGGTGGTCGGTGATCTGTACACGGGTACCGCCGCGGCCACGGTGATGTCGCGGCTGATGCTCGTGCTCGGTGTGGCACCGGTGATCGCGCCGTCTCTGGGGGCCGTCGTGCTGCTCAAGGCCTCCTGGCACTGGGTGTTCGCCGCGCTGGTGGTGCTGGCCGGCGCCCTTCTGCTGATGGCCGCGCTGGCGCTGCCCGAGACCCTGCCGGTATCGCACCGGCGTCCGCTGCACGTGCGCAATATCCTCGCGACCTACGGCGAGCTGTTGCGTGACGTGCGGTTCGTCATCCTGGTTCTGGTCGCCGCCCTCGGCATGGCCGGACTGTTCGGCTACATCGCCGCGGCGCCGTTCGTGCTGCAGGGCCACTACGGGCTGGACCAGCAGACCTTCGCGCTGGTATTCGCCGCCGGGGCGGTCGCACTGATCGGCGCGACCCAGGCCAACGTGCTGCTGCTCAAGCGGTTCACGCCACAGACCATCACGGTGTCGGCCCTGACCGCGTCGGCGGTCACCGCGGCGGTGTTCGTCGCGCTCGCGCTCGGCGAAGTCGGGGGACTGTGGGGCTTTTTGGTACCGATCTGGCTGATCCTCGCCGCCATGGGTCTGGTCATCCCGAACGCGCCCGCGGTGGCACTGTCCCGACATTCCGACGCGGCGGGGACAGCGGCCGCGCTGTTGGGTGCGGCCCAGTTCGGACTGGGCGCCGCCGTGGCTCCACTGGTCGGGGTGCTCGGCAACAACGAGTTCGCGCTCGCCCTGGTGATGGTCGTCGGTTCGAGCGTCGCACTGTTCGCGCTGCTGGCGGTCGGGTCCGCCACCGCGGAGTCCGAGGATGTGCCGGCCGGCGAGCCTGTCGCCGACGCGGCGTAAGTTGTCGGCAGTACGGCGCATCGGTCGCGCCGCCTCTTCGACACCCCGAGTAGATGCCCGAAATCCTGACTGAGCAACGCGTGCGCCCGGCCAACCCCTGGCACGCCCTGTGGGCGATGTTGGTCGGGTTCTTCATGATCCTCGTCGACTCGACGATCGTCGCCGTGGCCAACAAACGCGTCATGGAGGCGTTGTCCACCGACTACGACGGTGTCATCTGGGTGACCAGCGCCTATCTGCTGGCCTACGCCGTACCGCTGTTGGTGGCCGGCCGCCTCGGTGACCGGTTCGGCCCCAAGAACCTCTACCTGCTGGGGCTGGGGGTGTTCACCCTGGCTTCGCTGTGGTGCGGCCTGTCCGGCTCGATCGAGATGCTGATCGCCGCGCGGGTGGTGCAGGGCATCGGGGCGGCATTGCTGACGCCGCAGACCCTGTCGACGATCACCCGCATCTTCCCGCCGGACCGCCGCGGCGTGGCGATGAGTGTGTGGGGTGCGACCGCCGGGGTGGCCACCCTGGTCGGACCGCTGGCCGGTGGCGTCCTGGTCGACGGGCTGGGCTGGCAGTGGATCTTCTTCGTCAACGTGCCGATCGGTGTGCTCGGCCTGGGGCTGGCGGTATGGCTGGTTCCGGCGTTGCCCACCAAGAAGCACAGTTTCGACGTGCTCGGCGTCGCGCTGTCCGGCATCGCGATGTTCCTCATCGTGTTCGGACTGCAGGAGGGCCAGTCGCACCACTGGGCGCCCTGGATCAGGGCCACCATCGTCGCGGGCACGGGTTTCATGGCCGCATTCGTCTACTGGCAGGCCGTCAACCCGCGCGAGCCGCTGATCCCGCTGACGATCTTCCGGGACCGCGACTTCACCCTGTCGAATGTCGGCATCGCCGTGATCGGCTTCACGGTGACCGCGATGATCCTGCCTGTCATGTTCTATGCGCCCGCGGTGTGCGGGTTGTCCTACACCCGGTCGGCATTGCTCACCGCGCCGATGGCCATCGCGACGGGTGTGCTGGCACCGGTCGTGGGGCGCATCGTCGACCGGGCGCATCCCGCCCCGATCATCGGGTTCGGTTTCGCGGCCATGGCGATCGGGCTGACCTGGTTGTCGATCGAGTTGACGCCCAGCACACCCATCTGGCGGTTGTTGCTCCCGCTGACGGTGATGGGAGCGGGGATGGCATTCATCTGGTCACCGCTGGCGGCCACCGCGACCCGCAACCTGCCGCCCCAGCTCGCGGGGGCCGGGTCCGGCGTCTACAACACCACCCGTCAGGTCGGCTCGGTGCTCGGCAGTGCCGGGATGGCGGCGTTCATGACCTCGCGGATCGGGGCCGAGATGCCGGCCGGCGGCGCCGCACCCGCCGGTGCCGAGGGGCAGGCCACCGTCCTGCCGGATTTCCTGCGCGAGCCGTTCTCGGCGGCGCTGTCCCAATCGCTGTTGCTGCCCGCGTTCGTGGCGTTGTTCGGGGTGGTCGCCGCGCTGTTCCTGCGCGGCAGCGTCGGCGCGCCCCGGTTGGTCACCGGCCTGCCCGCGCCGCGGCTCCCGTCCCCGCCGCCGCAGCATTCCGTGGACGAGCACTGGCACGACGAGGATGACTACATCGAGTACACGGTGGACTGGGCTGAACCGGCCGCCCGCTGCACCGGAGCCGATGCGCCAACTGACCTGCTCCCCGTCGTCGATGGGATGGCGGATGAGTCGATGACCGAACCGCTGTATGCCCATGTCGAACACCCGCTGCCCGCGCCCGCCGATACCTGGCACGCCGGGCCCGTCGACACCTGGCAGCACGTCGAACCCGAACCAGAACCGGAACCCGAACCAGAACCGGAACCGGAACCCGATCGCGCGTGGCGCAGCATCCTCGACGATCTGCTCGCGGACCGTCCGGTGGACCAGATCGCCCGCCCGCACAACGGTTTCCACGCTGACCAGGGCGGCTGGCTCCAGCCCTTACCGCCGTCCGACGATCAGGCCGAGGCGCCATCCGAGGGCAGACATTCGCGCCCCAGTCGAGGCAGGCACTCCCGCGACGAGTGACGGACGGTCAGCGATCTAGTTGACCCCTGGTGGTGGTTCGAAGGGTTGGTACCACCACCATTGGGCGCGTTCGCCGGTCGGTCCGGGGTAGGGCGGGACCAGGTTGTCGAGGTTGCTGTACCCGCCGTCCTCCCAGTGGGTGAGGTGGTGGGCGTGCAGTCCGCGGGTGGCACCGCAGCCCGGCACGACGCAGCAGCGGTCGCGGTGCTCCAGTGCCCGGCGCAGTCGGCGGCTGATGGTGCGGGTGGTCCGGCCGGCGCCGATCGGTTGGCCGTGGCGTTCGAACCACACCTCGCAGATGGCATCACAGAGCAGGTAGCGGCGTTCGCCCTCGGAGAGGACCGGGCCCAGATGCAGCGCAGCTGCTGGCTTCTCGACATCGAGGTGCACGACCACGGTGGTGTGCTGCCCATGCGGGCGGCGCGCGACGTCGGAATCCCAGCCGGCCTCAACCAGGCTCATGAACGCATCCACCCGCGTCGGGAACGCTTCACCGGCGTCGCCCTTGGCTTCGGCGATCAGCGCATCGTGATGGGACTGCAGCGCGGCATCGAATTTCGCGGCTTCCAGCCGCGGCAGCCGAATCCGATAAGTGGTGTACCGCTCCCCGGTGGAGGTTGTGGTGACCTCGGGCCCGGATTCGGGCGGTGTCTCGGGATCGGGTCGCGGTTCCATCGTGATTGCGGTGCGCAACTGGCTGACGGTGGCCACCGCAGCGAGTTCGGCGTAATGCGCATCGGAGCCGGCGGCGGCGCGTTCGGCGATCACCCCGACCTGATCCAGAGACAACCGGCCTTCACGCAGGGCTTCGGTGCAACGCGGAAACTCCTGCAGCCGCCGTGCTACCGCCACCACCGTCTCGGCGTTACGCGGGGCGACCCCGGTCTTCCACGCCACCAACGCGGACATGGAACGTGCGCCGGTCAGGCCGGCGAGCTCCTCGCGCTCCAATTCGGCCACGATCTGTACCAGGCGCCCGTCGATGGCATTGCGTTGTCCGCACAACTCGGCGATCTCGTCGAACAACATCTCCAGCCGCTGTCCGGCGGCCAAAGATGTTGCGGTACTGGACATAAGAACATTCTCGCAGAGGGGTCCGACAAGTAGGGTCAGCTGGTGAGTGCCAGGAACGCGCCGAGTTCGATCAGCCGGTCGGGGGTGGCGGGCAGGTAGTCGGTCAGATGTGCCGACCGCACGATGAATGCGGTGTACTTGGCCCTGCTGACCGCCACGTTGAGTCGATTCCTGTTGAACAGGAACGACACTCCGCGAGGGGCCTCCTCGGCCGAGGAGGTCGCCATAGAGATGAAGACGACCGGCGCCTGCCGCCCCTGGAACTTGTCGACGGTGCCCACTTCGACCTCGGCCAGGCCTGCCGTGTCCAGCGCGCGGCGCAACGTCACCACCTGTGCGTTGTAGGGGGTGACGACGAGGACGTGCTGTGCGGCCAGCGCGACCGTGCCGTGCTCATCGGTCCAGGGGGTACCCAGCAGCGCGGTGATCTCGGCGACGATCGCCTGTGCTTCCTCCGGGCTGTCGGTGGAGTTGCCGTCGTGATCGACGGTCAGCACCCGTACGCCCGGCGTCACGCCCTCCAGATGCCTTGCGCCGCTGACCTCTTCGCGTGCCCGGAGGCGGCCGTCATAGGACAACCGGGAGATGGGTCCGCACACGGCGGGGTGCATCCGGAACGAGTAGTCGAGGAAGTAGCCTCGCTCCTCGGGCAGCGTGTGATGCCCGTCGACCAGCCAGCCCAACGCGGAACCGTCGACCGGCTCGGGATGGGTACCCTGACTGACCTGCGGCAGCTGCTGCGGGTCGCCCAGCAGCATCAGATTGCGGGCCGACGGGGCCACCGCGATGGTGTTGGCCAGACTGTACTGACCGGCCTCTTCGATGACCAGAAGATCCAGCGCCCGCCTCGGGATCTTGTTGGCATTGGCGAAGTCCCACCCCGTTCCGCCCACGACGCAGCCCTCGTTGTTCGCGATGAAACCTGCGAACTCGGGGTTGGTCAGCGCGGTCCAGCCGGAGTTCACCGTATTCACCTTCTTGCCCACCCGCGCGCCGTCGACCCCGGCGGCGATGACATCGCGGAACAGGTTCTCCACCACGGCATGTGATTGAGCCACCACGCCGACGCGCCAACCATGCCCGTTGACCAAGCGCTCGATGACCTTGGCGGAGGTGAACGTCTTGCCGGTGCCGGGCGGGCCGTGCACGGCCAGATACGACGAGTCCAGGGCCAGCAGCGCGGTGCCCATATCCGCGGCCACGTCGCCGGTGCGAGGCAGCGGCCCACCGCCGACCATGCGCGGTGCGCGGCGTAACAGGATGTCGGTGACGGCATCGGCGGGCAGGTCGGGTAGTCCCGCTCCGACCGCCGCCGCGGTATCCGCGATCGACTCCTGCAGCGGTTTGGTGTTGATCGGTGGACCGGGTGTCAGCGCAAAGGGCAGCTGATCGAAGGTGCTGCCGCCCTTCGGTTCCCGCTCGCAGATCACGACCGCCGTCGGAACCTCGGGGTCGTCGCATTCGAGCACCGCGACCGATCCGAACGCGCGGCGGTCGGGATCATCGGTCAGGCCGGCGGGTGCCGGCGGGTCGTAGAGCGCGTACATGTCGTGCGCGAGTCCGCCGTTGGCGAGTTCGCCGGTCAGTCGGACATGACGTTGGGGCTTGCGCGCCTTGGGCGGTTGGTGCCAGTCGTTGACGACTTCGGCTCGTTCGGCGACGAAAACATCACTGTTGTCCGACCATTCGTCGACAGGATTGTTGACGCGGTCGAAGTGCGCCCACCAGAAGGGTTTGTCCTCGCGTTTGTGGAATCCGCGGGCGGCGGCCACCATCGCGACGGCGGTCTGCTCCGGCGTGCGT
Organism: Mycolicibacterium sp. Y3; assembly: GCF_051188035.1. Lineage (NCBI taxonomy): Bacteria > Bacillati > Actinomycetota > Actinomycetes > Mycobacteriales > Mycobacteriaceae > Mycobacterium > Mycolicibacterium sp. Y3. Next base: position 2,012,203 of record NZ_JAVQLT010000001.1, read on the forward strand.
TCCTCGATACCGTCGCCCGCGAATTTCATCAGGGTGCGATCGAGTGCGTCGGCGACCTTGACTTCGTCCTGAGCCGCTGTGTCCCGCAACGGTTGCGGCCCGCGGGGCGGGACCGACGATTCGATGGCCCGGGCCACCAGCCAGTCGCGCAACCGGCGCGTGGAGCGGCAGTCGTAGCGGTTGTAGTCCTCGATCTCCTTGAGCACGTTGGCTGCCTCGTCGGCGTCGCCCTCGTCGCGCAGGGCGCAGTACCGGGCGTATTGGGTGATGGAGTCGGCGGCATTGGTCACCTCGCCGTCGCGCAGCTCGCCACCCATGTACAGCGGTTCGAGGTACTTGATGCTGTAGCTCTCGGTGCCGACGCGAATGCTCTTGCGCACCAACGGGTAGAGGTCGACCAGAATTCCGTTGCGCAGCAGGTCGTCCACTTCGTTCTCGCCGACGCCGTACCGGCCGGCCAGCCGCAGCAGGGTGCTCTTCTCGTACGCCGCGTAGTGGTAGATGTGCATCTTCGGATAGCGCTTCAACCGTTTGCGCACCATGGCCAGGAAATCGACCAGTGCCCGGCGCTCGGCTTCCCGGTCGTGCGCCCAGAAGGGGGTGAACTCGTCGGCGACGGTCAGCACGCCCCACAGGTACTCCAGACCCCAGTCGCGGCCGTTGACCGTCCACAACGGATCGCCCTCGAAATCGAAGAACAGGTCACCCTTGTCCGCGTCGGGCAGCACCATCAGCGGCTGCGCGTCGACGACCTCGAACGGTGGTTTGCCGTCGATCCGCTCGGCGATCTGCAGTCGCGCCTGCGCGGTCAGCGTCGTGACGGTGCGCTTGGACAGTTCAGGCACCGCACCCTCGTGGGCGGCCAACTGGTGCACCGTGCCGATGCCGGCGTCGATCAACCGGGCACGCTGGCTGGTGCGCATCCCGGCGACCAGCAGGAGGTCATCGGTCTCCTTCACCTGCACGCTGCACTCGGGGCACCGGAAACAGGCCCGCACCTGCTCGTCGGCCCAGGACACCGGCCGGTCGCCGGCCAGATGCTCGTCGAGCAGCCGCTGCAGGGCCGCGCGCCGCGGCAGGTAGACCGGCAGCAGCTCGTCGACCTGGTACCGCGACACCGCGCCGTCGCCGAGCACCAACTCCACCTCCGCAGCCACCGGGACACCAGCAGTGGTCAGTGCGTCGGCATAGGCGGCCAGCTGCAGCAGCGCCTCCACCTTCACCGACCGGGACAGTTTCGTGTCCCGAAGTCGATAGCGCTGCCCGGCTGGACCGGACTCGAGATGCAGGAAGTCGGCGAACCCGGCGAACCGGCCGTCGAACATCGCCGCCTGATAGATCGCGGGTGCCCGGCGCTCCACCGCGGCCATGGTCTGCTCGGCGGCGGCGGTGAGACCCGCGACCGTGTAGGGCGGCCGCCCGATCACGGTGACCGTGTCCTCGGTGCGCAGCTCCTCCAGATGGCGCTGTTCGTGGTCGTGGCCGAGCGCTGCGGTGCGGGCCAGAAGTTCGTCGGCGGCCGACACCTTCGGGCCACGGCCCAGTTGCGCGTCGAACGAACGCAGCAGCGCGTATTCACACCGGGCCGCGGCCGCGAGATCGGAGGCGCTGTAGATCACACGATCGTCGGCCACGAACACGCCCCCAGGCTAGGGGAGACGGCCGACAACCTCGACGACGACAGTGCCGACGACTCAGTGCCCGGTGTTGCCGATCAGCTCGACGCCGTTGCCGTTCCAGCGGAATCGCACCACGCTGTCCAACCCGGGCGTGCCGTTGCTGAATTTCAGGGCGACGGTGTCGCCGGTGCTGGCGGTCTCGTCGATGCCGTTGAAGCCGTAGGTGTCGGGCACCCCGGTCGGGATGAACTTGCCGAGGTGGAACATCACGGCCCGAGTGCTGGCGTTCGGCGCGTTGGTGTTGGCCTTGACGATCACCACCGACAGGGGCGCGCACTCGTTGTAGTTGCCTGCCAAGGGCTCCGGGCTCCATGCCTGATTGCTGCGCGGATCGCGGGGAAGTTCGGACACCGCCTTGACGATCTCGGGGGCGGCCAGGTTCACCGCGCAGGGATCGGGGGCGGGAGCCGCCGTCGTCGGGGTGACGATGGGTGCGGGTGCGGCCACAGACGGAACGGGGGCCTGCCCGGTGCTGGCTTCCGGTGTCTTGGAGACGGTCGAATCGCTCGATCCACAGCTCGTCAGGAGGGGTCCCGATGTGACTGCCACCGCCAGCATCGCCCCCAGCGCCACCCTCCGCACAACACCGAACCGTACCTGCTTGCCGAGGCAAGCGGAGCGACGGGAATCCGGCTCCGCCAGGCAGGGCGGCGCGCACGCTCTAGACTGCTCGTGAAATGACTTCCCCTGATGACGGCGCGACCGACGCCGAGACGACCTTCGCTGACCTGCAGATTCACCCGGCTGTGCTGCAGGCCGTCAAAGACGTCGGCTACGAGTCGCCGTCGGCGATCCAGGCCGCGACGATTCCGCCGATGCTGGCCGGGTCCGATGTCGTGGGCCTGGCCCAGACCGGCACCGGGAAGACCGCGGCGTTCGCGATCCCGATCCTGTCCAAGATCGACCCGTCCAGCAAGCACACCCAGGCACTGGTGCTGGCGCCGACGCGTGAGCTTGCGCTGCAGGTGGCGGAGGCTTTCGGGCGCTATGGCGCGCACCTGCCCGGTATCAATGTGCTGCCGATCTACGGCGGTTCCTCCTACGGTCCGCAGTTGGCCGGGCTCAAGCGCGGTGCACAGATCGTGGTCGGCACGCCGGGGCGCGTGATCGACCATCTGGAGAAGGGCCGCCTGGACCTCTCGCACCTGGACTACCTGGTGCTCGACGAGGCCGACGAGATGCTCCAGATGGGCTTCGCCGAGGACGTCGAGCGGATCCTGGCCGACACTCCCGAGTACAAGCAGGTGGCGCTGTTCTCGGCCACCATGCCGCCGGCCATCCGCAAGATCACCAGCAAGTACCTGCAGGATGCCGTCGAAGTGGCGGTCAAGACGAAGACGGCCACGGCGGAGAACATCACACAGCGGTTCATCCAGGTGGACGGCCGGCGCAAGATGGACGCGCTGACGCGGGTGCTCGAGGTCGAAGAGTTCGACGCGATGATCATCTTCGTCAGGACCAAGCAGGCCACCGAGGAGGTCGCCGAGAAGCTGCGCGCGCGCGGATTCTCCGCCGCCGCCATCAACGGCGACATCGCCCAGGCGCAGCGTGAGCGGACCATCGCCAATCTCAAGGCGGGCGGCGCCAAGGGCATCGACATCCTGGTGGCCACCGATGTGGCGGCGCGCGGCCTGGACGTCGACCGCATCACCTACGTGCTCAACTACGACATCCCGCACGACCCGGAGTCCTATGTGCACCGCATCGGCCGTACCGGCCGGGCGGGCCGCTCGGGTACGGCACTGCTGTTCGTGTCGCCGCGCGAACGTCATCTGCTGAAGTCGATCGAGCGCATCAGCCGGCAGAAGCTCATCGAGATCGAACTGCCCAGCGTCGACGACGTCAACGCCCAGCGAGTGGCCAAGTTCAACGATTCGATCAGTGACGCACTCAACGCGCCGGGCATCGAGCTGTTCCGCAGGCTCATCGAGGACTACGAGCGCGACCACGACGTGCCGATCGCCGATATCGCCGCCGCGCTGGCGCTGGAGTCGCGTGACGGTGAAGCCTTCCTGATGACCGAGCCGCCGCCGGAGAAGCGGCGCGAGCGCGAGGACCGGGCGCCGCGCGAGGACGGGCCCGGGCACGGGCACAAGAAGCACAGCACGCGCAGCGATCTGGCGACCTACCGCATCGCGGTGGGCAAGCGGCACAAGGTCGCGCCCGGCGCCATCGTCGGTGCCATCGCCAACGAGGGCGGTCTGCACCGCAGCGATTTCGGCCACATCTCCATCCGCGTCGACCACTCGCTGGTGGAACTGCCGGCCAAATTGCCGGGCAAGGTGTTCAAAGCCCTTGAGAACACCCGCATTCAGGGTGTGTTGATCAACCTGCAACCCGATCGCCCGCAGAAGCCACGACGCAAGGATTCGTGACGCTGCGACCGGAGACATGCGAACAGGGCGGCCTGGAGTCGGTCACTTCGGTGGACCGCGTCGCGTCGCTCACCGGTGTGCGGGCACTCGCGGCCTTGCTGGTGGTGCTCACCCATGCGGCGTACACCACCGGCAAGTACAACCACGGCTACGTGGGTCTGCTGTTGTCCCGTGCCGAGATCGGCGTGCCGATCTTCTTCGTGCTGTCCGGTTATCTGCTGTTCAAACCCTGGGTCGACAGGGCGGCCGCCGGGGCCGTCGCGCCGTCGGTGCGCCGCTACGCCTGGCACCGAGTGCGCCGCATCATGCCGGCGTACGTCGTCACGGTGCTGGCCGCCTACGCCATCTATCACTTTCGCGAGGCCGGGCCGAATCCCGGCCATAACTGGACCGGTCTGCTCCGCAATCTGACGCTGACCCAGATCTACACCGACAACTACCTGTTCTCCTATCTGCACCAGGGGCTCACACAGATGTGGAGCCTGGCGGTCGAGGCGGCGTTCTACGTCGCGCTGCCTCTGCTCGCCTGGCTGTTGCTGGTGGTGCTGTGCCGGCGGCGCTGGCGGCCGGGACTGCTGATCATCGGGTTGTTCGGGCTGCTCGCCGTCAACCCGGCGTGGCTGGCGCTGGTGCACACCACGCAGGGGCTGCCGGACGGCGCCCGCTTGTGGCTGCCGACCTATCTGCCCTGGTTCCTCGGCGGCATGCTGCTGGCGGTGCTGCAGGCGATCGGGGTGCGGGCCTACGCGATGGTGTGTATCCCGTTGGCTCTGGTCAGCTACCTCATCGTGGCCACCCCGATCGCCGGTGAACCCACCACCTCGCCGGCCAAGCTGTCCGAGGCACTGGTCAAGACCGCCTTCTACGCGGTCATCGCCACGCTTGTGGTCGCTCCCCTGGCGTTGGGAGATCACGGTTGGTACTCACGGCTGCTGGGCAGCAGGCCGATGGTGTTCCTCGGTGAGATCTCCTACGAGATCTTCCTCGTCCACCTGGTCCTGATGGAGCTGGTGATGGTGGAGATCCTGGGCTACCCGGTCTACACCGGCCCGATGTGGTGGCTGTTCTTCTGGACGATGGCGGTGACCATCCCGCTGGCGTGGCTTCTGCACCGCGCCACTCGAGTGCGAGGATAGGGTACCCTTACTTAAGCATTGAACACTCGTCGAGGGGGATGCATTGTCCGAGCAGAAGCCGTCTCGCGGATTGTCCGGCGCGCTCGTCAAACTGTGGCGCGGCGGGGACTACGAACTCACGGTGACCGGCCGGACCGAGATCACTGCGCACTTCCTGCGCCTGCACTTCGCTGCCGCGGAGCTGCTCGCCGACCGGCCCATCCACCCGACGATGTGGGTCCGCGGCTGGTTTCCCGACGGCGCCAAATCGCATCAGCGTGGCTACACCTTGGTCAACCCCGATCCGGTCGCGGGCACGGTGGACATCGACTTCGCCCTGCACGACGGGCTGGCCACGCGGTGGGCCACCGAGGCCGCACCGGGCGACATCCTGGAGGTGACCGTGTTGGGTAGCGATTTCGTGCTGCCCGCACCGGCGCCGGAGGGTTACGTCATCGTCGGCGACACCGCCTCGCTACCGGCGATCAACTCGCTTCTGGAAGCCATCGGCGACGCACCGGCCCGGGTGTTCCTGGAGTCGGCACACGAGGGCGACCGTGAGCTGCCGGTGGCACGCCCCGGCGTGACCTGGGTGGACCGCAAGAACGCGGGGGAGGCGCTCGTCGAAGCGGTGGCCGCGGCAGCATTCGACGCCTCCGCGCACTTCGGTTGGGTGGCCTGTGACAACCGCACGACCCGTGCGGTGGCCAAGGTCCTGCGGGAGGATTACAAGATTCCGAAGCGCTCGCTCAAGGCGCGCGCCTACTGGGCTGCCTGACCGGTTGCTCGGGCCTGACCACGGGCACCACGAAGGATTCCAGCATCGCGCGCTCGTCCTCGGCGTCGCGGCCGGGAAACAGCAGCAGCGACACCAGTATCCGGATCACCCAGCGGGCCCTCGCCTCGACTCCGGTCGTGTCGCCCAGTGTCGCCAGGAAGCCCTGGGCCAAGGCTGCGATCACCTCGGATTGCGCGGCCATATCGCCGCCGATGGGGCGGTGGGTGCTGGCGAACCAGGACGCCAGGGCGGGAGTGTCGCGGACGCGTTGCACGGCGGCGAGCATCCCGGTGACCAGCCGTTCGTCCGGATCGGTCAGGCCGGCAAGCTGCTTGCCGATCGCGCCGAACACCCGCTGCGTCTCGCGGTGCACGTACGCGGTGTACAGCACATCGCGATTCTCGAAGTAGCGGTACAGCGTCGCGCGCGAACAGCCTGCGGCCGTGGCGATGTCGTTCATCCCCACGGTCGCCGCGTCCCGCCGGGTGAACAGATCGTCGGCGGCGTCGAGAATGCGTTCGGCCGCCACCTCGGTGCGTCGCTCGGCGAGCCAGTCCGGCATGCTTGTCAGCCTACTGTGAAGGGCACCGACAGCGGCCGGCGCACGTAACTGCCACCGGCCCACACGATATCGTCCTCGTCGACGGTGAATTCCGGTATGCGGGTGAGTAATTCCTCCAGTGCGACCCGGGACTGCATCCGCGCCGCGGCGGCGCCCAGGCAGTGGTGTGCGCCGTGGCTGAAGGTCAGGATGTTGCGCGGTCGGCGAGTCACGTCCAACTCGGCGGCGTCGGGTCCGTACTGCCGCTCGTCCCGGTTGCCCGAGCCGTACAAGAGCAACACCTTGCGGTCGGCGGGAATGGTGGTGTCGCCGATCGTGACGTCGCGGGTGACGGTGCGGGCCAGGCCCTGTACCGGCGAGGTCAGCCGCAGGAATTCGTCGACGGCATCGGGGATCAGCTCCGGTTGCCGGGCGAGCAGCCGTCGTTGATCGGGTCGCCGGTGCAGCAGTTGCACTGAGCCGCCGAGCATCCCGGTGGTGGTGTCGTTGCCGCCGGTGACCATCGTGAAGGTGAACGCCAGAATGGACAGCACCCCGGCGATGTCACCGTCGGCGCCGATGCCCGCGGCCACCAGGTGCGAGACCGTGTCGTCCTCCGGTTCGACCCGGCGCCGTTCGATGAGGGCGGTGAAGTACGCCATCATCGAACCGAGTGCCTCGCCGAGTGTCTCCAGCGCGCCGGTGATCCCGCCCTCGGCGGTGTTGGCCGCCACGATGGCCTCGGTCCAGCCGTCGAACTGGTCGCGGTCCTCCTCCGGTACGCCGAGGTAGTGCGCGACCACCATCGACGGCAACGGCTTGAACAGTTCGGTGACGATGTCGCCGCCGCCGTTCGAACGCAACCCCTCGATGCGCTCGACGACGAACTGGCGGACCTTGGGTTCCACGGCCTCGACCTGCCGCGGGGTGAAGCCGCGGGACACCAGCTTGCGGAACTCGGTGTGGGCGGGTGGGTCCTGCATGACCATCGGCGGATTGTCCTGCAGCCCAATCATTTCCAGCTCCCCGTAGTTGACGGTGAGCCCCTGCGCCGAGGAGAACGTCTGGTGGTCGCGGGCCGCCGTGAAGATGTCGGCGTGCCGGGACAGCACGTAATAGTCCTGCTCGGGATTGTCCGGAATGACGTGGTGGACCGGGTCGTGGTCGCGCAGTGCGGCGTACAGCGCGAATGGGTCGGCCCAGGTGTCCGCGCCGGCGAGCTGGAAGCGGGGCGCGTGAGACACATCAAGTGACATGTCTTATGTGTATGGCAGATGGTTGCTGGTGTCAATGGTCCTGGAGAATCTCGGTTGGTTGTCCTAATCCCAGATGATTTGTCCACTTGTCTGTCCAATTGGGCAGACAAGTTGGACGAGACCCGCGGTAGCGGAGGGGCGATTCCTAATCAAGCCCGTGGAATGCACTGTTATTGAGCTGCCGCTCCTGTGTGCTAAAGATCTTGCTTCGCAGCCCTTTCGGAATATCGCGCCGAATAATGGCCGGTCGATGGCGGTGTACGCGCATCGGGTGGGGTTTTCGGCGAGACGCTGCTTACCGTTTACAAGTGGCTGTTGACTTGTCCAAGCTGCAACTGTCGGCGCGTGACCTCGACGAGTTCGCCTTGGATGCTCCACCGAGAACCATCCGGATCCGCGGCCAGTAGCTCTCCGGCAACGCACCAGTGGTCGGCGGGATCCCATTTCACGCGCTCGCGGTAGGGCGATACCAGTCGCGAGACGGCGCCCAGCGCGGCCCATCGCTGATCAAGCAGATGTTGCTCGATCTCGGCAGGCTCTGCGTCTAGGGCCATCGCCAAGCGCTCGGTGACTGTCGGCAAGACCGTTGCGTCGGTATGAGCCTGAAACGCACTGATCACACCGTCGAAGATGGGCTTTATCAGGTCTCCCCACCCGGGTTGGCGGCCCTGTGGAGGGCGGACTTGAACCCGTACGGCGAACGCGGTGTCGACCGCAGATCCTGGTTTGGCCACCTCGATTAGTCCTTGCGCCCGGGCGCGTGCCAGAGCTAGCCAGACTTGTGCGAGCTTCGAGTCTGAGGACGGATGGAAGTCGGTCCAGTCGAATGCCGCCAGCGTTCGGCCGAGCTGCCAATGCGTGAAGTGAGCTGACCTGGCTGCTACTTCGTATCGGTAGGCGAACGCGTACTTATCGCCGTTCGGGCCGGCTGGCACCGTGGTTCCGTGCTCGAAGCGGATCCCGTTGCGTCCCGGGAGTCGAAACGACGGACCGATGTTGTACAGCACGAGGTTCTCGACATCAGCGTTGACGCGCTTGGCGCCGAAGTATGTGGCGTGTAGGACCTGCTGGAGGTTTGGTTCGAGATCGTTGCACGCTTCGCGAATCTCGGTGCGCAACTGCTCCTGCCAGGCCGGGAGGCGCCCGAAACGGATGTAGTCGTCGGCCCAAGCCTGGACTGCGGGACTGCCCGCGGATGGCATCCGGATTGCGCGACGTCCTTCGGCCAGTGTCGCTGCTGTGACTGTCGTGGGCCTGCTGGAAGACACAGCGGCAGGGGCGATCTTGGATTGCTGCTGCGGCGTGGCGTTCATGTCCCGAGTGCCGGGTCGGCACGTGCCGCACGGAGAGATGGGCTGCCCGACAGTCTCGATCGCCCAGCACTGTACATCGTCTAGGCGGTCGCCGCACACCTTCTTGTACGGCCCGGTCCAAGTGCCGCCGCGAGGATTCCGGCCGCCGATCGTGTGGCAATGCGCATTGTGTACTCGCGACTGGGCCAGGCTGTGGCTGTCCGCGATGTTGATTACGTATCCGTCGGCGTGGGTAGCGAGCCAGGCCAGGTAACCAGGGGTCTGCTGCACGAATAGGTGACATCTGAGTTGGCTTGCCCGGGACGGGTGAGCTGGAAGGATGTCCTTGTGCCCAGGCCCTACCCCCGAGAGTTCCGTGACGATGTTGTGCGGGTCGCTCGTAACCGCGATGACGGTGTGACGATCGAGCAGATCGCTACTGATTTCGGTGTGCACCCGATGACGCTGCACAAGTGGATTCGCCAAGCCGATATCGATGAGGGCACCAAGCCCGGGAAGAGCACCGGCGAGTCTGCGGAGCTGCGGGATGCGCGGCGGCGGATCAAGTTGTTGGAGCAGGAAAACGAGGTCCTGCGCCGGGCGACCGCGTATTTGTCGCAGGCCAATCTGCCGGGAAAAGGGTCTACCCGCTCGTGAAGGAGCTCGCCGCCGACGGGATTCCCGTCGCGGTGACGTGCCGGGTACTTAAGCTCGCCCGCCAGCCCTATTACCGCTGGCTGGACCAGCCGATCACTGACGCCGAACTCGTCGAGGCCTACCGCGCCAACGCCCTGTTCGACGCCCACCGCGACGATCCGGAGTTCGGGTATCGCTACCTGGTCGAAGAGGCCCGCGATGCTGGTGAGCCGATGGCCGAGCGGACCGCTTGGCGCATCTGCTCGCAGAATCGGTTGTGGAGCGTGTTCGGCAAGAAGCGCGGCAAGAACGGCAAAGTCGGGCCGCCGGTGCACGACGATCTCGTCGAGCGCGACTTCACAGCAGATGCACCAAATCAGTTGTGGCTCAGCGATATCACCGAACACCGGACCGGCGAAGGCAAGCTCTACCTGTGCGCAATCAAGGACGTGTTCTCCAACCGCATTGTCGGATACTCGATCGACTCCCGGATGAAATCCCGGTTGGCCACGACCGCGCTCAGTAGTGCGGTTGCACGACGAGGTGGAGTGGCCGGTTGCATTCTGCACAGCGACCGCGGCAGTCAATTTCGAAGCCGAAAGTTCGTTCACGCCTTGGGTCGTTACGACATGGTCGGCTCGATGGGCCGCGTCGGTGCCGCCGGCGACAATGCGGCCATGGAGAGCTTCTTCAGCCTCCTACAGAAGAACGTGCTCGATCGCCGCCGCTGGGCCACCCGCGAGGAGTTGAGGATCGCCATCGTCACCTGGATCGAACGGACCTACCACCGACGCCGACGCCAGGCCGGCCTCGGGCGCTTGACCCCGATCGAATACGAAGCGAGTATGACCACACCGGCCAGTCAGGCTGCGTGACCGCAACTGTCACCTGATCGTGCAGCAGACCCCAGCGTCGTCATTGCGAAACTCGATGTACCTAGACATGGCCGAGCATTTTGCCCGTAGCCACCGACAGGCAGGACGCTTTCCCCGCATGTCTGGTGAGTCTTCGTTGCGAATGAGTGGCACGCACTGTGCGGATAGGTCGCGAACGCCTCCGAGCCCACCCTCACTGTCAGGCGTTCTCTTCATTGTTCGAACGTCACGGTTCTATTTGCTCAGGTCAGCGATACCATTCGCGGATGGGCGATGAGGTAGACGACGCGGCCCCCATGGGTATAGCTCCGACCGAGCTCGCCTCGGCCGTCGAGGAGACCCAGGCGCGCACCGCGTGGTCGCTCGACGACGCCGAAGACTGGCAAACACAGCGCGTGACGCCCACCCAGATCACAGGAATCGTGGTCGCTTCGAGCGCAGCCATTATCGCTGTGGCGAGCACAGTGGCGTGGATGGTTCTGCACGACAGGTCCGATCTCCCAGCAGCGGGCCTGGCGTCTACCACTTCGGTTCAGCCGGCGCCCGCGACGACCGCCGCGACCGCGGCTCCGCCGGCGTCCGGGTTCCCGTCACCTTCGCGACCAACGCAACCCGCGCCAGTCACGCTGTCCATGGACCCGTACGGCCAAGTACATGTGCGAACCGTGTCAGGCCGAACCGTTTGCGCGATGACCGCAGGCGATGTTCAGTGCAACGTGCACTTCGCCAACAGGCTTGGACCGATCAACAACGGGATGCCCGTCTCGGGCGTCGGCGTCAACTCACGCGGTGTCTGGGAATGGCTATACGGCGATCCAGGAGATCCGGACTATGTGACCATGGCTTACGGCTCGGTTTACCACGCAATGGGCTGGATCATCACCCCAACCAGCCAGGGTACGACATTCATGTACGACGCGACCGGGCACGGCATGACGATAAGCGTCGATGGCTTTTCAACGTTCTGACGAACGGCGCACCGCTGAGGACATCCACCGCCGAAAATCGAACTGCAAACTGGGAATTGGGTCGTCGCGTGGTCGTGCATCTACGAGTACGGCGTTCAGGCGGGACTGAACGACCTGTCAGTCGTTCGGGGGAGGACGTTCGCAATTCCTACCGTGACAGCAACGATACGTATATATTGACGCCCGTGTTGATACGTGGGTTGTGCCCTCAAGGGCATCGAGTTTGCGACCATCCCGACTTGACGGCCTGGCTTTGGTCGACCGGCTAACACCTCTGGTAGAAATCAGATCTCGTTGAGAACGAAAGAAAAAGACAGACGGCGCCTGGCTCCGTTCTCTGTCCGAGGTATGACGCGGTAGGTGTAGCAGCCGTCTTGATAGCTAACCGACAGCTATCGGAAGTGTGAGGATTGAAGGTGGGTGTAGTTGCGGGATGGCATCCCGATCCTTGGGGGCATGCCGAGCTACGTTGGTGGAACGGCGATGAGTGGACCGGATGGACACATCCTCCTCAGCGGACAGACGACCCGAGTCACATGCCGGCTGATACGCCGGTACACCTGCACATCCAGCCACCCAGGGGCGACGTATCCGCTCAGCCGCGTTCGAGCATCGCTGGGTTTGAGCGTGTTGCGGTCATCAATGTCGAGACGACAGGCTTCTACCAGTCGGATCGCGTCGTCGAGATCGCCGCTGAACGAAGCGACGCAGCTGAGGGATTGCCTGTCGCCTCTCTTAAGTAGCTTGACTCGGCCATCACCCAATGATGCTGCGGCTGACCTCGATTACTGCGAATATGCCTGTCCGCGAGCGTGATTCGATCGAAGATCGAAGGTCGAGCGCGGCAATTCGGGTCCTTGGCCCAGCAAGCAGAGTATTGGCGGACCCGAAACGGTGTGATGCCGTCCGTTACGCAATGCATTGCCTCCGACTGTCCGTATGCGCGCAGGGCAAACCCAAGAACAGGATTACGAGTGTCAAAAGACAAGAATGCGTCAAACGAATCTGGCGCCTACGCTGGCAGTCCTCAGCCTCAGATGAAGATTGCTGGCATCGAGGTTCGCAACTTTCGCCTGTTGCGCAACGTGAACGTCGACCTAGCGCAGCAAGCAACGGTGGTGGTAGGGCGTAACAACACTGGGAAAACTACCTTGGCTGAGGTGATCACCAGATTTCTGGATGTGAGCGTGCCCAGGCTCAAGCTAGCCGACTTCTCTGTCGAGACATACAGGGACTTTCACGCTGCCTATCGTTTCTACCGAGAGGGCGAAACTACACGGGCGCGTGAGGTCCTTCCCGAGATCTCTCTGACTCTAAGAATCACTTACGCTGCCGACGTGCCTGAGTACGGTCCCCTCTCCGCTCTGATCGTTGATCTTGATCCTGACTGCAACGAGGCGATCGTCCGACTGGCTTATTCTTTGCAGGGGGGCCGGCTGTCTGAGCTCTTCGACGGCATCGCCAACACCGATGCGTCTGCAGCCCAACCAGATATCGAGACCATCCTCGCCGCCATCGCCCGGCGCGTCCCTCAGCTTTTCAGCAGAAGCATCACTGCGGTTGATCCGAATGATCCGACCAACACGCGCGACATCAACGTCGACGCCATTCGGAAACTTATCACCGTCCACTTCTTGAGGGCGCAGCGAGGGCTCGACGACGAGAAGGAACGCCCAAAAGACCTCATCGGCAGAATCTTTCAAACACTATTCACCGCTGCGGCGAAAGCAGGTGACGGCACTGCGCAGCGTGAGACGGCCGACCAGCTCGCCGCCGCAGTATCAGGTATCGAGCAAGATCTGGGCGATAGTGTGAGTGAGATGATGAAGGGCATCGCTCCAGCCCTCGAACAATTCGGATACCCGGGACTGAACAATCCGGAACTAGAGGCCGAGACAACACTCGACATCGAGCGACTCCTGTCAAACTACACAACGGTCCGACACAAAGGAGTCGCCGGCGTCTCGCTCCCGGAGTCCTACAGTGGTTTGGGTTCCCGCAACCTGGTACTCATGCTGCTCACGCTCCTCGGCTACTACCGCGAATACGCAACCCGCGACGGCATGCCGGGCTTGCACCTGATCTTCATCGAGGAACCCGAAGCCCACCTGCACCCACAGATGCAAGAAGTCTTCATCGAGCAACTATCCGGAATCGCGAAGCTGTTCCCATCGCTAGACACTCAGACCCATCCGTGGACGCCACAGTTTGTGGTGTCCACGCACTCATCACACGTCGCCAACCGAGCCGAATTCTCCGGAATTCGATACTTCCGCGTAGTGGCCGCCGAAGAAGGACGGGAAGGCAATCACGCCGAAGTGCTCGACCTCAGCCGCGCCAAGGGACTCGATGAGCAGTTCCTTCACCAGTACCTCACGCTCACACGGTCAGATCTGTTCTTCGCGGACAAGGCAATCCTCGTCGAAGGCACCACCGAACGGCTGATGATTCCTGCAGCAATTAGGAAGACAGCACCAGCACTGTCCAACCAATACGTCACCCTCATGGAAGTGGGGGGCGCGTACGCATACATTTTCTTCCCGCTGCTCGACTTCCTCGGCATCCCAGCCTTGGTTATCACTGACATCGACACCGTCGGTCCGCAGACCGGCAGTACTCAAAAGCACGCCACCACTGTCCACCACGGTGACGGAACCAGCAACGCCACTATCAAGAAGTGGTTCTCCGAATCGGAAAACACCCCATTCGACCTCTTGAGAGCAGCCGAAACGGCGGAGATCATCAAACCGGCCCGATATCTCGCGTATCAAGTACCCGAGGCCGGCTCAGCAGCATGCGGCCGGTCATTCGAAGATGCATTCATCCTTGCCAACCCCTCCATCTTCAGTATCACGATGACCGATGATGTGGACAAGGACGAGGAAGAAGCGCAACGTATTGCAGAACTTCAGAAAAAGAGCGCGTTCGCCCTACGATTCGCGATTCTCGAAAAGGACTGGGTCACGCCGCGCTACATCCAACGGGGCCTCGACTGGCTGCTTGCCTATCCCGACAGCGGCGGTGCTGACACGACTACGACCGAACCTATCGAGGCAGTGGTCAAGTGAGCGAGAGCGCTTCGACTCCACTCGATACTGCGCAGCAGGCCAGTGAACAGTCGTTGGAGACAATGTTCGCCGCGCTGAAGCAGTGGCACAACTTCAAGCTGGAAGCCGGCGCTGGAGCCGGAAAGACCTACTCACTCATCCAAGCCCTCAACCGAATACTCGCTCAACGCTCAACGTATCTACCGCGAAGCGACCAGCGCGTCGCATGCCTGACGTACACCAATGTCGCCCGCGACGAGATCATTACACGCACCGACGAAAGCCCCTTCGTCTTCGCAGACACCCTGCACGGATTTCTCTGGGAAATGATCAGCCCTTACCAAAAAGCGCTCGCAAAGGCGCTTCTCGCGTCCGAAGCATGGACCAAAATCCTGGCCGAGCACCCCGATATCGACGGTGTCGAGATCGACTACGACCTCGGCATTCGCGCATTCGACGACAACAAGATCGCTCTCCATCATGATGATATACCCAGCCTCGCAATCGAACTCTTCAAGATGCCGAAGTTCCGCTCGCTCATCGCCGATAGATTTCCCGTCATTTTCGTCGATGAGTACCAGGACACCCCCGCGGGGCTCGCCGAAGCTTTCCTTTCTGGCCACGGGATCGACAAAGTAAGCCCGGTGATCGGATTCTTCGGCGATCATTGGCAACAGATCTATGCCAGAACATGCGGATCCATCGACCACCCGACTGTCACCTCGATACCCAAGAACGCGAACTTTCGGTCAGATCGATCGATCGTCAACTTTCTCAACTGCTTGCGCCCCGAACTCACTCAGGCACCCGCATTAGACGCGGCAGAGGGCACCGTCACCGTTTATCACACGAATGCCTGGCCTGGGGAACGGCTTACCGGTCACTGGAAAGGCCAGATCTCGCACGAGGCTACCCGAAATTGCTTGACGTGGCTGCGCACGGACTCGCCAAGTAGCGTATGGGCGCGAGAATCTGACGATCTCAAAGTCCTTATGCTCACCCACGCCACCATCGCTAACGAGCTTGGCTACTCGAGTCTCAATGACGTCTTCAAATACAACGACTCCTTCGTTCGTAAGGAAGATCCGGTAATTGCGTACCTGATCGATGTCATCGAGCCGGTCCTGGAAGCGTTCAAAAGTCGCCGCTATGGAACCCTATTCGCGGCGCTAGGGACCAAAGGGCCTGCCATACAAGCCCCGAGCGACAAAGCCCGGTGGAACAACTTCCTCAAGAAGCTCGCCACAATCACGGCCGAAGGCACAGTCGGTGACGTACTTGATTTGCTCCAGGCCGAAGGGCCGTTCGCCTTACCGACTCGAGTCTCCAAGCGAGAGCGCGAACTACGCGAGGCCGTCAAGCAACTGCCAGATGGCTACCCGCCCACCGAACCCCGCCGACTCGTCGAACACAACGCCCTACGCACTGTCCCCTACAAAGAGGTGCGGGCTCTGAGAACCTACCTGTCAGAGAGCACCGTCTTCTCCACAAAGCACGCCGTGAAAGGAGCCGAGTTCAATGACGTGATCGTCGTGCTCGGACGCGGATGGAACCTGTACGACTTCGCGCAAATGTTGTCGACCTATCCTCAACGCGACAGCCTGAACAGCCAGGAGCGCGCCAGATTTGAACGGACGCGTAACCTCTTCTACGTTGCCGCATCGCGCGCCAAACACAACCTAGCCCTCCTATTCACCCAAGAGCTCGATGGCAAGTGTCTCGCTACGCTCATTGAGTGGGTAGGCGCTGGCAACGTCGTGTCGATCGACTTTGTCGATGAGCGGACACCTGCCGGCGACTGATGCGGATGCCACCTTCGCGTAGATTGCCGATGGCTTCGTATCGAGCCGAGTAGCGTCGATCACCGCTGGCCTCCACGGCGGCATCGGCGATATGCACATGGCCGTGGCCGGATCAACGAGTTACGCGGCCGGTCGACTAGATCGCAGCCGACGTTCGAGGTCTATGGGACCGCGATGCAAGGCGCGCTCTCCGTCAGGTGATAAACGGTGCGTGCCAAACCATCCAGTACGTCCCGTTACGAGGTGCAATTCTTCACGCAGTACGAATGGGTACCTTGACGCTGGTCCGTGCGGGTAAAAAAGTGACAGAACCCTGGGACAGATTCCGCAGGACAGGAGGTGGGACGCCGTTAGTACCGGCAGGTCACGGTCGTGGAGGAATGACATCTGAACGGAGAACCTACAGTTCCTGGGGCAACAAAATCTTCGGCACCCAAGTAGCTTGGTAGTCGATCCGCCCAGGCCGGCAGACCCGAGAGAGGAATCCATGGGGACGACCGCATACCGCCGTGCTGCTTCCGCCGCCGGCGGCGTGGCTGCCGTCGCGCTGATCACCCTGGTCTTCAGCAACGTCGACAACGTCGGGGCGTCAGTACCGCCAGAGGTTGGATTGGTCGCCACGTCCGAGGCCCCGGTGCCGCCGACCGAGGTGAAGCTGATCGGGGACAGGGACGTCGAGGTCACGCTGACCGGCCCCATCGCGGTCAGGTACGCCTCGGCCACCCCGAGTCAGAAGGACGCTCTCGGCCTGGCGCTGACGGGCGACCACAACGCCGGAACGCGCGACAGCGGGGTGGTGTTCCAGCAGTTTCAGGGCGGCGTGATCGTGGCCAAGAACGATGACGACGGCACGCCCGCGTACATCACCTGGGGCAAGATCCGGGAGGCGTGGAATGTCCAGCGCGACCCGGACGGCGTGCCCGCGATCACGGGCGAGAACGGGTCGGCAGGTCCGCTGGGCGTCCCGACCAGCGACGAAAACGCCGACGACGGGCTTCTCGTCACGACGTTCGAGCACGGCAGGATTTCCTACGATCCCAAGACCGGCCAGGTCGAGGTGACGGTCAACGGCAAGGTCGTGCCGGCCGGGCTGTAGCCGCCGGTGAAAGAGGCGTCGAGCTCAGCCGGTGACGGCGCTCAGCGCCTCGTCCAGCGTGGGCCGCATGTTCAGGATGTCGGCGAAGCCGATCAGATCGAGCGGCCGGCTGGTGGCAGGTCCGTCGGCGACCACCGCCAGCGGCGTGGTGGCCGGGAGCTCGTCACGCGTCGCTATCAGCACACCCATGCCGGTCGACGCCAGGAAAGTCACGGCACTGAGGTCCACCACGATGGCCTGTGGTGCGCCCGTCATGGCTGAGGTGAGCGCCGCCTCCAGCTGTGGCGACGTGATCATGTCGACCGTTCCCGACACCTCGATGACGATGACGGCCCCGACCCGGCGTTCGGCGATTTCGCACGTGTTGGCCGCGGAAGTCGCCCTGGCGTCCGGATCTTGCTGGCTCATCGGCCCCTCCGTCTTATCCACTCGTGGTGTCTTTGGAGTGTTCCACACCGCAGTTGACGTAACACCGGCGCGCGCCGGTGCGACGAACCCTTAGTGGCGCTAACGTCAAATAGTGACGAGGGGAATCTGCGGTGATGCGTAGCCGAATTGCGGCGGTGGTGCTGGCGCTTGCGGGTCTGTGGGCTGGTATCGCTCCGGTGGCCCAGGCGGCGCCCGCGCCGGGGGGTAAGGACTTCTCCAAGCCGGCGATCGTGATCCTCGGCTACGGCCTCACACCCCAGGGTGACATGCGCCCGATCCTGCGGCGCCGCGTCCTCACCGGTCTGGCGGTGGCCCAGATGTTCCCGCAGTCACCGATCATCGTCACCGGCGGCAACCCGCAGAACGGAAAGACCGAAGCCGGCACGATGAGCTTCCTGCTCAAGACACTCGGTTTTCCGGCCGACCGGATCATCAAGGAGGACAAGGCCAACAGCACCGTCCAGAACGCGCAGTTCTCGGTGCCGTTGGCCAAGCAGGCCGGCACGTCGGGCATCATCCTGGTGACGTCGTCGACCCATCAGGACCGGGCCGACGGGAACTTCGTCGACGCCGGTGGCAACCTGCTGGCCACGGTGAGCTTTCCGGACGGATCGCCGCAAACCAACATCGTGCAGTTCGTGCACGATGTGCTCAGCCCGCTGGTCCCGATCAGCTAGCGCCGCGGGCCCTCACGGCACCGGGTAGTCCGGCAGCGGCAGGCGTTCGCCCGTGAACCCGCGTCCGGCCACCTTGCCGATTGCCTTGCCGATCGGGCTGGTGGCGAGGCGGGCAGCCGTGTGGATCACGCGAATTCCGGTTTCGGTGCGCGGATTCATCATGCGCAGCCCACCGGCGCTGACGGAGGGTGCGGCGCCGACGAAGGGTTTCATCAGTCGCTGATAGCTTGCCAGTGCGGCGTGATGATCGGCCACCACGCCCAGCTCGCCGGCCAGAATGTAAGCGCCGATGAGCGCCAGGCTGGTACCCGCGCCGCCGAAGGTGGCATTGCAGAAGGCGGCATCGCCGAGCAGGGTGACACGGCCCTTGCTCCACGTGGGGGTGTGCACCTGGCCGACTGTCGAGAAGTACATGGGCGCACCTTGGTCGAGCTCGTCCAGGATGCGCGGCGCAGCGCCCCCGGCGTCGGCGAAAGTGCTTCGCAGAATCGCGATCTGGTCGGCCTGGTCCAGGTTGTCGATACCGCGGACATCGGAGATGAAGGTCAGGACCGCACGCATGGTGCCGAGATTGTCCGGTCGCACGTGCACACTGCGCGATCGGTTCACATGCTGCCAGTTCCACCAACGGCCGTCGTCATCCCGCCGGGGCAGGGTGACATAGGCCAGGTACATCCCGAGCGGGGTGACCTCGGCGCCGGTGACGAAGCGGCGTGAACGCGAATGCAGTCCTTCGGCGATCACCAGGAGGTCGGCGTCCACCGAGGTGCCGTCGTCCAGTACGGCGGTGACGTGATCACCGTGATCGACGACGTCGGAGAGCTGGGTGCCGAAAAGATAGTCGGTCTGCGCTTCGGTGCGCTCGACGAGGATTCGCGACAGCTCGCCGCGCAGGATCTCCAATTCTGCTGTGGGACCGTCGGACTCACCGGATGCGTCGACGGGAAACGATGCCGCCGCCGAACCGTCCGCTCGGACGAAGCGCATCCCCACCTCGCCGGTGTTGGCCGCGCGCACCGCCTCGTCGATGCCTATGATGCGCACGACTTCGCGTGCGGCGCCGCGGATATCGACATTCTGTCCTTCGTCGCGACGCTGCGGGTACCGTTCGACCACGGTGGTCTGCCAGCCGCGGGCGTTGAGTTGGTGGGCCAGCGCAGGCCCGGCGATACCTGCACCCGAAATCAGGGCGTGCAAAGTCACCGGTGCTCAGTCCCGTCTGAATGCGGTATCGACCACGGCGCCGTCGTCATGTGTGTCGCGGCCGGTGAAATCGAGGACGACCTCGTCGAATCCGCCGCCGGTGAAGGGGAACGGTGAGGTGTACGCAGCCGATACCGAGTAGGTGACACCGCGGCCCGCCGAGACGGTTTGCATGATGTCCAGCCCGGTCATCCGCACCCGAGTCGCCGTCCCCGCCGGCTGTCCGTCGACCAGTAATGCGACGTCACCGACCATGTCCATGGTGCCGTCGACCGCGCCGGTGCGGGAGTAGCGAACCTCGAAGAGTCTGCGTCCCAACGCAATCGGATGCGCCGAGGTGACCTTCTGCTCCTGCCCGCCCGTGTTGCACACATAGTGCAGATGCCCATCCGCCAGGAACAGCACCTGCCCACCCGTGCGGCTGCCCTGGGAGAACAGCACGCCCTCGGCGTCCGGTCGCTCGAGCGATACCGCCACCTGCAGCGTGAACGACCTGCCGCGTACCAACCCGCGAAACGCCGTGTGCAGGGCCGGGGTACCCGGGTAGAACACCGCCCGAGACGCGGGCTCGCCGATCGCGGCGGCCGCGCGCAGCACGATCTCCTGCACGCTCAGGTCGGTCAACGGGTAGGCCCGGAATTGCAGGGCCTGCCGGTGCCAGAGCGCCTGCAGGTCGGCCAGTTTGTCGGGATGTTGCGCGGAGAGGTCATGGATCTGGCTGCGGTCGGTCTCGATGTGGAACAGCTCCCAGCGGTCCCGGTCGAATGCCGCCCAGCCGCGCGGTCCGGCCGCGGTGGGCGGGTGCACGGTGCCTGCGAACCAGCCTTCGTGCCAGATGCCGCGGGTGCCCATCATCGAGTAGAACTGGGTGTGCTTACCGGTGCCAGAAGCGGTATCCCGCAGTGCGGCAGCGAAACTCGTGCCCTCCAACGGAGTCTGTTCGATACCGTTGACGGTGCCGATGTCGCCGATGCCGAGCAGGTCATACACCGTCGGGGTGACATCGCTGACATGGGCGTAGTGGTCGCGGACCGCGCCGTGTGCGGACAGTTGGGCCGGCCAGGAGACGATGCACGGGTCGGCGATCCCGCCCTCGTGTGAGGCGTACCGCTTGAACAGCTTGTACGGCGTGTTGAACGCCATGGCCCAGCCGTTCGAGTAGTTCATCGCCGTGGCCGGGCCGCCGAGTTCGCCGAACAGGCGTAGGCCGTCCGCGGTGGTGTGGGATCCGCCGAGCATCGGTACCGATTCGTCCAGGGTGCCGTTCGGGCCGCCTTCGCCGCTGGCCCCGTTGTCGGACATGACGACCACGAGGGTGTTGTCGAGTTGGCCGGTGTCCTCCAGGTGGTCCAGGATCCGGCCGATCTGCGCATCGGTGTAGGACAAGAACCCGGCGAACACCTCGGCCATCCGGCAGGACACCCGTTTGTCGTCCTCTGACAACGAATCCCACGGCCGGACATTCTCATTGTCCGGCCAGCGAATTCCGTCCGGGCTGGTGGCGTCGGCGTACGGGTTCATCGGGGACAGCTCGGTGTCCGGCGGGAGCAGGCCGAGGGCCTTCTGGTTGGCCAGGGCGATCTCACGGTAGCGCTCGTAGCCCATATCGAAGCTGCCGGAGTACCGGTCGGCCCACTCGGGGGCGACCTGATGGGGGGAGTGGCCGGCGCCCGGGCACAGATACATGAACCAGGGTTTGTCGGGTGCGGCCGCGCGGTGATCACGAAGGAAGCCGATGGCGTTGTCGGCCAGGTCTTTGGACAGGTGATAGCCCTGCTCCGGGCTGGCCGGCGGATCGATCGGGTCGTTGTCCCGGACCAGGGTGGGGTACCACTGGTCGGTCATCCCGTCGAGAAATCCGTAGAACCGGTCGAATCCGCGGCGCAGTGGCCAGTATCGGCGCGAGCCCGCGGCCTGGCAGTCCTCGATGGGCGCCAGATGCCATTTCCCGACGGCGTAGGTCGACCAGCCGCGCTCGGAGAGCACCTCGGACAGCAGCGCCGACTCCGCGGGGATGCGGCCGTGGTGTCCGGGGAAGCCGTCGGCCAGGTTGAGCACCGACGCCACCCCGACGCTGGTCGGGTTGCGGCCCGTCAGCAATGCGGCGCGGGTGGGCGAACACAGTGCGGTGGTGTGGAATTGGGTCAACCGGACGCCGCGGTCGGCGATCCGGCGGAGATTCGGCATGTCGACCAGACCGCCGTAGCAGTCCCAGGTGGCGATCCCGGTGTCATCCCACAGCAGGTACAGCACATTGGGTGCCCCCGCGGGAGCCTGCGCCTCACGATAGGGCGTCCAGTCCGGGGTGGAGTCCCGGACATCGGTGGCGACGATTCCCTCGAAGGACACGTCTAGATCCCCGCACCCGGGTTCAGGATGCCGGCGGGGTCCAGTGCATCCTTGATCCGCCGATTGAGTTCCATTGCCTCCGGCCCGATCTGCCCTGCCAGCCAGGGCCGCTTGAGCCGGCCCACACCGTGTTCACCGGTGATGGTGCCGCCCAACGCGACGGCGAGATCCATGATCTCGCCGAACGCGAGCTCGGCGCGCTGCGCCATATCAGTATCGGCGGGATCGAACACGATCAGCGGATGCGTGTTGCCGTCGCCGGCGTGGGCGATCACCGAGATCAACACCTCGCGTTGGGCCGCGATCTTCGCGATCCCGGAGACCAGGTCGGCCAGTGCCGGCAGCGGGACACCGACATCCTCAAGAAGCAGTGAGCCCTTGGCCTCTACGGCCGGGATCGCGTACCGGCGGGCGGCCACGAAGGCCTCGCCCTCCTCCGGATCGGATGTCGAGAAGACCTCGGTGGCGCCGTTGTCGGTGAACACCTTCGCCATGAACTCGGCGTCCGACCCACCCGCCGGACCACGCTCGTCCGAAGCGGCCACCATCATGGCCGCGGCGTTGCGGTCCAGCCCCATCTTCAGCTTGTCCTCGACGGCGTTGATGGCGACCGAGTCCATGAACTCGAGCATCGACGGCCGGATCTTGCCCGTGATCGTCATCACCGCCCGGGCCGCGGCCTCCACCGAGTCGAAGGACGCCACCACCGTGCACGGGCTGTGCTGGGCGGGAAGCAGTTTCAGCGTCACCTCGGTGATGACACCGAGCGTGCCCTCACTGCCGACGAACAACTTGGTCAGGCTCAGGCCGGCGACGTCCTTGAGCCGTGGGCCGCCGAGTCGCACGGCGGTGCCGTCTGCCAGCACCACCTGCAGACCGAGCACGTAATCGGTGGTGACACCGTATTTCACGCAGCACAAGCCACCGGCGTTGGTGGCGATGTTGCCGCCGATACTGCAGATCTCGAACGACGACGGATCCGGCGGGTACCACAGCCCGTAGGCCGCGACCGCCTTCTTCACCTCGGCGTTGAGCAGCCCCGGTTGTGCGACGGCGGTTCGGGTGGCGGTGTCGACGGTGATATCGCGCATCCGCTCGGTGGACAGCACGATGGCGCCGTCGAGTGCGGTGGCGCCACCGGAAAGCCCCGTGCCCGCGCCCCGCGGGATCACCGCGATCTGATGGCCGGTGGCCCAGCGCAGTACCGCCTGCACCTCTTCGGTGCGGGTCGGCCGGACCACGGCCAATGCGGTGCCAGCGTGGGGATCGGCGGCACGGTCCTGCCGGTACGAGGCGACGATATCGGGATCGGTGACCACGGTGCCCTCGGGCAATGCCGCGATCAGGCTGTCCAGGGTGGAGCTCACCGGGCCAGTGTATGGCCGGCGCCACCGGTGGGGTTTCACTCCGTGCGCCGCCGCTTACGCCACAGCTCGGCGAGTTCCTCACGGGTGGTCGTGCCGGTCTTGTGCATGGCCCGGTACACGTGGCCTTCGACCGTGCGCGCGGACAGGTGCAGACGTTCGGCGATCGCCTTGGTGGGTAGCGGCACCGCGACCAGCGCCACGACCTCGCATTCGCGTGCGGTAAGCGGGAACGGGTCGGCGGCCTGCAGCAGCGCCGGAGTGACCACCCCGCTCTGCGTTGCCAGTGCTTCGGCGCGCACCGAACAGCTCAATGCCGAACCGCGCCGATCGTGGGTCCGGTGTGCGATCGCCGCGTGCGCGGCGGCGTCCATCGCCGCAGCCAGATCGCCCATCGCCTCGAATTCCTCTGACACCGCGCTCAATTCGGTGGCATCGTCATCGTGCAGCGCGGCGGCGAATCGGGCGGCCAGGCCGGCCCGGGGACCTTCGGTCACCGCGGCCAGCTCGGCCAACCTGGCGCCATGGGAGTGCGCACCGAACTGCGTGGCCAATTGCAGGCACATCACCTCGGCGGCGAACTGGCCCTTGGCCGCTGCGGTGTCCGCGGCTGCCGACAAGATGTTCGCGGCCTCGCTCACCACACCCTGACCGGCGGCCACCCAGGCCCTACCGATACTGCGCTCGTAGTCCAGCGACCGGAACGGGCGCTGCTGGGCGTCGATCTCGTCGAGGATCGCGGTGGCCTCGGCGCTTCGACCGCGCATCGCGAGCGCGGTGGCGCGCACGACGTTGTACCGGTAGCCCCACCCGGTGGAGTGATTGGTGGCAAACGCCACGGCCGCCTGGTTGAGCAGGCTGCAGGCCTCGTGCAATCTGCCGGTCCCCAGCGCTGCCCGGCCGGCGATCGCCGCACCGAGTGCGTGGGCGGCCCCGGGCAGTTCCGCAGATTGCTCGCGGACGCGTTCGGCCACGGGCCACACGTCGCTGAGCCGGCCCGCCAGGAGCAGAGCACTGAGCTCGGCATCGGCGATGTTGAACCGCATAGGGGGCGCATCGTGGGCGCGCACCGTGGTGGTGTAGCCGGTCTCTGCCGTTTTCAGCGCTTCGGACGTGCGGCCCGCGTCGCCGGTGACGACGGTCAGCGCGAAGGCCGTTTCGGCCCCGACCACGCCCGGCAGTTCGGCCAGGTTCAGAACCTTGGCCGCCTCCAGTGCCGCCTCGGGTTGGTCGGTGGCGAACCAGTAGATGACCAGTAAGGCGTCGATCCAGCTGCGGCCCTCGGGCCCGACCGACACCGCATCGATATGGGCCTTGGCGCAGTCCGGCCGGCTCAGCGCCCACAGCAGGTTGGTGGCCCGCAGATAGGCGAATCTGGCGCGGTCGCGGTCATCCCAGTTCTGCGCCGTCAGCGCGGCAAGAGCGGTCTCGGCCTCCTCACCCTGAAACGACCACGACAACGCGTGGGCGTGCAGGAAGTGCGCGTCGGCCCCGGCTCCGCCGGCGATGGCGGCCCGCGCCAGCCGGTCCGCCAGACCTAGATCGGCCAGCCAGATAGCCCCGCGCGCCGCGTGCACGAACAGGTCGGCATCGGGCGGCAGGTCGGAATCCAGACAGAGGCTGGCGCGGCGTACCACCATGCGCATCTTGTCGCGATCGGGTCCGGCCGCCAGCTCGGTCGCCACCAGGCCACGCAGCCGGCGCAGCGTCGTCGAGGGTGCCCGCATCCGGCGTATCTCTCCGTACAGCGGATGCGAAATCCGAACCTGCACATCGGAATCGCCGTGATCCAACGTGATCAGCCCGCGAACGTTGGCGTCCTCCACCGATTCGCGGTCGGTGATGCGCTGCAGTGCCGCCAGCTCGATGGGTTCCCCGACCGCCAACGCGTCGACGACATTGCCGACGGCCGGTGGCAGATCGCCGAACCGGGAATCGATGAGTTCCACGAGACTGCTGGGCAGCACCGGTTTACCGCCCCACTGCCAGCACCCGCCGCGTAGCTCCAGGCGGCCGTCGGCGAGTTCCTGCTCGACGATGTTGCGCAGATACAGCGCGTTGCCGCGGGTGAGTTTCCACAGCCGGGTGGCCGCGTCGGGATCGACCGGCCCGTTCAGCGTGGCGGCGAGCAGCTCCGCCGATTCCTGGGGTGCCAGCGGCTGCACGTCGAGCCTGTCGAAGGCCAGGTTGTCGGTGCCCGTCCCCGCGGCTCGACCGGGGTCCTTCCAGATCTCCCGCACACTGTCGGGCACCCCGGATCCGTCCCGCCCGTCGCGTACCGTCAGCACCAGTTTCGCCGCCCGGCGCTGCACGATCTGATGCAGCACGAACACCGACAGGTCGTCGAGCAGGTGGGCGTCGTCCACCGCGATGACCACCGGACGTCCCGCCGGCGACGCGGTCACCGCCTCGATCACGCTCCGGACCAACTTGAGTCGGTCATCGTCAGCCGAGGTGGTCCACGCGGCGAAGGCACCCAGCGGGATGTCGCGTGCGGAGGTGGTGCCGACGATCCAGCGGTACTCGGTGCCCTGCAGCGCGTCGCGCACGATGCGACTCTTGCCGATACCAGCCGGACCGCACACCACGATCCCGGCTGAGTCAGGGTCCGACACCCCCGCGCGAACAGCTCGGATCTCCTCGGTGCGGCCCGTCAACGGCCACGTCAAACGCACATAGGCAGCGTAAAAGGCATGTCCAGGAAATGCCTAGCATTATTGGGTTTTTGGTCGGACCGATTGACCCGGTGCGCTAGACGGGCCGGTCGAGTTCGCGCAGTGACGGCAAGGCGACGGCGACCACGCCGATCACCAGCATCGGCAGGGACAGCGCGAGAAATGTCGTGTGCAATCCGGCCGAATCGGCCAGCGGCCCGGCCAGCAGCAGACCCAGCGGCCCCGCCGCATACGCCAGCGAGCCCATCACGCCGACCACCCGACCGCGCAGGTGGTGTGGTGCCCGGGTTTGCATGACGTAGTTGTAGATCGGTGCGATCGGGCCGTAGACGAAACCGACTATCGCGCACAGCACCAGGATCACCGGCAACGGCGGCAGGAATGCCACGATCGTCATGGCCACCCCGAGCGTGATCACCGCGATCAGCATGGTGGTGCGCCGCTTCAGGTATCTCGACAGCACCGCGTACCCCAGCGCGCCGACCAGGCCGCCCACCGACAGCGCCATCAGCACCCAGCCCAGCTGCGCGGGTTCGTTGCGGTCGGTGAAGTACTTGGGGAACAGCACGCTCTCCATCGGCATGTACAGCCCGGTGGCCGTCAGATCGATGATGGCCAGCGTGCGTAACACCTTGGTGTTCCACACAAAGGACAGGCCCTCGACGACGCCGGCCCACACGCGTTCGGGCAGTGCCTCGCGGTTCGGCTTGCCCGCGCCCTCCAGCCGCAGCAACCCGATCGCCGCGATGGAGAAGCCGAAGGTGGCCGCGGTGACCCACATCGTGTTGATCCCGCCGAGGGTGGTGATCAGCAGGCCGCCGATGCCCGGCCCGACGATGTAGGCGAGGTTGAACACCGCCTCGTAGATGCTGTTGGCGTGATCGAGTGTCCAGCCCGCGCGCGAGGCGGCCTCGGGCAGCATCGACTCCCGTGCCGTCATCCCGGCCGGGTCGAACGCGGCGCCCAGCGCGGCCAGACCTGCCAGTACCGCGACGTTGACGGCGTGCACACCGAAAATCAGCGCGATGACCGGCACGGCGATGACGGACAGGGCAGACAGTGCGTCGGCGAGCATCGAGACCCGTCGCCGGCCGATGTAGTCGACAGCGGTGCCGGCGATCACGGTGGATGCCAGCAGCGGCAGTGTCCCGGCCATCGCGACGATCGACGCGTCAAGGGCTGATCCGTTGCGTTGCAACACAAGCCACGGAAAGGCGATCATGGATATGCCGTTGCCGGATCCCGCCATGAGGGCAGCGAACAGGATGAGCAGCGCTGGGCCGCGGGGGCGTGTGTTCATGGCGTCTCGCCGGAGAATCTAACAGCGCTTCGCCGTACCCGGCCATCGAATTTCAGACAGGATGATGGCGTGTCCCGCGAGCTTCCCCATCCACGCACCGGACGGCTGTTCGCCTCGCCGGTGCCACCCGGGACGGGTTGGCCGGGGGATCGGGCGAAATCCACGACGCCGGTGGCCCACGATCCCGAGGCCGTCGCGACGCTGGCCGCCCGCGCGGGAACGGTCGCCGAACTCGACGCCGCCTGCACGGTGTGCGCGGCATGCCCGCGCCTGGTGAGTTGGCGAGAAGAGATCGCGGTGACCAAACGGCGTGCCTACGCCGACGAGCCCTACTGGGGCCGCCCGGTCGCGGGTTGGGGGGCGGCCCGCCCCCGCGTCCTGGTGGTCGGGCTGGCGCCGGCCGCGCACGGAGCCAACCGCACAGGCCGGGTGTTCACCGGGGACCGGTCCGGCGACCAATTGTTCGCCGCGATGCACCGGGCCGGACTGGTCAGTTCCGGTCTCAGCGTCGACGCCGCCGACGGGATGCGGGCCAATGGCGTGCGGATCGTGGCGCCGGTGCGCTGCGCCCCGCCGGCCAACAAGCCCACCCCCGCGGAGCGGCTGACCTGCGCGCCGTGGCTGCTCGCCGAATGGCGGCTGGTTGCGCCGTACGTGCGGGTGGTGGTGGCGCTGGGCGGCTTTGCCTGGCAGATCGCCCAGGGACTGCTCGCCGAGGAGCTCGCCGGACAGCGGAAGCCGGTGTTCGGTCATGGCGCGGTGGCGACACTGTCCACGGGCCGCACGTTGCTGGGCTGCTACCACCCCAGCCAGCAGAACATGTTCACCGGCCGGCTGACACCGGCCATGCTCGACGACGTGTTCGTACAGGCACGGGAACGTTCCGGCATCACCCGGCGTTGACGCAGTCGTGCGTCTTTCTGTGCTCGATCTCGTTCCGGTCCGGTCGGACCAGTCCACCGCCGATGCGCTGGCAGCCACGGCGGCGCTGGCCAAGACCGCCGATCGGCTGGGGTTCAGCCGATACTGGGTGGCCGAGCACCACAACATGGCGGCGGTGGCGGCCACCAGTCCGCCGGTGCTGATCGCTTACCTGGCCGCCCAGACCTCGCATATCCGGCTCGGTTCCGGTGGGGTGATGCTGCCCAATCACGCGCCGCTGGCGGTCGCGGAGCAGTTCGCACTGCTGGAAGCTGCCGCCCCGGGGCGTATCGATCTCGGGATCGGCCGTGCGCCCGGCTCGGACCCGGTGACGTCGGTGGCCTTGCGCGGCGCAGCCGGCCGTGACGATACGGATATCGAGCGGTTCCCGCAGTATCTCGACGATGTGGCCGCCCTGATGGGTGCTCGTGGTGTGCGGGTGGCACTGACCCGTGGCGGCGTGGCGCAGCAAGAGGACTACATCTTGAAGGCCACCCCGGCCGCGGCCAGTGAGCCGCGACTGTGGCTGCTCGGCTCGTCGATGTATTCGGCGCACCTGGCGGCGGCCAAGGGGTTGCCCTACGTTTTCGCCAACCATTTCAGCGGGCAGGGCACCGCCGAGGCGCTGGCCGCCTATCGGGCTGAATTCCGGCCCAGCGCAGAGCTTTCCGAGCCCACCACGTTCTTGACGGTCAACGCGTCGGTGGCCCAGACCCGCGCCGAGGCCGAGGATCTGCTGCTGCCGAACCTGCAGATGATGGGACGGCTGCGCACCGGTCGGCCGCTGGGGCCACTCGACCTGGTCGAAGATGCGCTCGGTGCGACCGTCTCGGCGCAGGAACAACTCATCATCGACGCGGGCCGGGCCCGCACTGTGCTCGGCGACCCGGCCGAGGCCGCCGAGCAGATCCGTTCGCTCGCCGAGGAATTCGATGTCGACGAGGTGATGATCAGCCCGGTCGGCTCGGCGCACCGCGGCACCTCGCCTTCCACCGCGCCGGCCCGGGTGACGACGCTGGAATTGCTCGCGAAGGAGCTTCTCTAAGCAGGCGTCAGGGCGACGATCGGGATGGGCCGGCTGGTCTTGCGCTGGTAGGCCTCATAGCGGTTGGCGTTGTTCTTGTTCACCAACCGCCACAGCCGCGCATAATCCGGGTCGTCGGGCAGGATCGGGCGCGCCGTGGCCGCCAGTCGCCTTGTGCCCACGTTGATCTCGACCTCCGGTCGGGCCTTGAGATTGTGGTACCAGCCCGGCGAGCGCGGTGCGCCCCCCATCGACGCGACCACCAGGTAGTCACCGCCGTCACGGGCGTAGCTCAGCGTATTGACGCGTGGCTGCCCGGTCTTGGCGCCCACGGTGTGCAGCAGCAGGCTGTTGGGCAGGCCCGGGACCCGGTGACCGATCAGGCCGTTGGTCTTCTGGTACAGCAGGTCGTGCAGGTGCAGCACGCGCAGGCCGGCCTGCTCTATCGGGGACAGATGCGTCATGGGTCAATCCTGCGCGGTGTGCTCCAGTCTCGCCAACCCCGCACGTAGCAGGCGTGCGGACTCCTCGCGATCCGGATCGC
Organism: Mycolicibacterium sp. Y3; assembly: GCF_051188035.1. Classification (NCBI taxonomy): domain Bacteria; kingdom Bacillati; phylum Actinomycetota; class Actinomycetes; order Mycobacteriales; family Mycobacteriaceae; genus Mycobacterium; species Mycolicibacterium sp. Y3. Next base: position 2,042,149 of record NZ_JAVQLT010000001.1, read on the forward strand.
GGCGCAGCACCAGGCCCTTTGCGAACGACAATTTGTCGCCGGTGCGGCGTGGCAACACGTGCAGGTGGATGTGGAAGACCGACTGGAAGGCGGCCTTGCCGTCGTTGATCGCGATGTTGTTGCCGTCGGCGTGCAGGCCGGATACCCGGGCCGCCTTCGCGATGCGCTGGCCCAGCACCGTCAGCCCGGCCAGCGTGTCCGGCGGGGTGTCCGTCAGGTCCACGGTGTGCCGCTTGGGGATCACCAGGGTGTGGCCGCGGGTGAACGGCCGGATGTCGAGGAACGCGAGGTAGTCGTCGTCTTCGTAGATCCTGATCGCGGGGGCGGCGCCGGTGACGATGGAGCAGAACACGCAGGTCATGCCGCCACGTTAGCCGCCCTCCATCAGGTGTTCGAGGACGCCCACTCGGCAAGCCTGCGTTCCTGCTCTTGCGGTGTCAGGTCTTCGACGCGCGTCATCACCGTCCAGCGCCGCCCGAACGGGTCGATGAGGGACGCGAATCGGTCACCGGTGACGAAGGTCTGCAGGGGTTCCCGGACGGTGGCGCCCGCATCCACCGCACGTGCCACCACGGCGTCGGCATCGGCGCAGTACAACCCGATCGACTCGGTGGCGAATGCACCCCGGTTCGGGGCGGCCAGTTGGTAGGCATCCTGGGGATCGCCGAGTTGCAACCGGCCCGCACCGAAGTCCAATTCCGCGTGCGTGACGGTCCCATCCGGGCCATCCATCCGGCTGATCAAGGTGGCGCCGAACGCTTCGGTGTAGAAATCGATCGCCGCGGCGGCGCCGTCGACGCACAGGAACGGGGTCAGGCTGGTGTAACCCTGGGGGATCGGAGTGCTGCTCATATCGGCCAGTTTCGTAGCCTTGAGCCCGTGGCGGCTTGGAAAAACACGCCAGCGCCGGTCCGGGGTGTGGTCGGGCGGGCGGGCAGCATCGCGGCCTTCGAGCTGCGCCGCTGGCCGCCGTCGGACGCTGCCGGCAGATTCGTCGAACATTTCTGGTCGGTGCGGTGGGACCGCCGGGCCGAGGGGCCGCACGACAACACCGTCATCACCTTCCCGTCGATGCACCTCACCAGGGAGTGGGGCGATGACGCCGCCCGGCACGGCTTCGCGCTGCCGAACACACTGGTGCACGGCGTGGTGCCACGCGTGTTCCGCACCACCATCGCCGAGCGTGGCACCGTGGTGGGCGCCCGATTCCGGCCCGGCGGGTTCACCGCGCGATTCGGCCGCGACGCTGCAGAACTCACCGGTCTGGTGCAACCTGCGGATGACGACCTCTTCGGTGCGCCAATCGAATTCGGTGAGGATCGAGACGTGGTGCGCTCGCGCCTGGATGACGCGATCGGGGACGTCCGTGCGCCGGCCGATCCCGTCTACCGGGAGCTCACCGGACTGATCGAGCGGATGCAGCAGGACACCACCCTGCACCGGGTGACACAGGTGATGGCGATCTCGCCGTGGAGTACCCGCACCACGCAGCGGGTTTTTGCGCATTATGTCGGGGTCCCGGTGAAATGGGTGTTGTGCCGCTACCGGCTGCAGCAGGCGGCCCTGGAGATCGAGAGCACGCCCGGCGTCGACTTCGCCGACCTGGCGATCCGGCTGGGTTGGTACGACCAGGCTCATTTCATCAACGACTTTCGCCTCATGCTCGGTTACACGCCGGGGGAGTACGCCACCGCACACGGGCCGTGAGCGCTACCGTGGCCACGATGAGCGATATCGCGTTCGCGGGCGCGGCCGAACACGCCCGCATGCTGGCTGCCGGAACCCTGAGTGCGCCCGATCTGCTTGACCTGTTCCTGGACCGGATTGCGCATATCGATCCCGAGATCCGTTCGTACCGTGTCGTTCTCGCCGACTCGGCGCGGGCGGAGGCCGCCGCGGCGCAGGTCCGGCTGGACGTCGGGGAGCGGCTGCCGCTGCTCGGTGTGCCGGTGGCGATCAAGGACGACACCGATGTCGCCGGAGAGGTGACCGCCTACGGGAGCAGCGCGCACGGCCCCGCCGCCACCGCGGACGCCGAGGTGGTGCGGCGGCTGCGGGCCGCGGGTGCGGTCATCCTGGGCAAGACCGCGGTGCCGGAGATGATGATCTGGCCGTTCACCGAAACCCTCAGCTACGGGGCGACGCACAACCCGTGGAACACCGATTTCGCCCCCGGCGGCAGCAGTGGGGGTAGTGGTGCGGCGACCGCCGCCGGCTTGGCGTCGATCGCGCTGGGATCCGATGGCATGGGATCGATCCGGGTGCCGTCCACCTGGTGTGGTCTGTTCGGGATCAAGCCGCAGCGTGACCGGGTGCCCACGGCACCGCACGAGAACTCCTGGTGCGGTCTGGTGGCCAACGGCCCCCTCGCGCGCACCGTGGCAGATGCCGCGCTGTTCCTCGACGCCACCGCCCCGGGGGGCGGTTTCGTGGCCGCGGCGGCACGAGCGCCCGGCCGGCTGCGGATCGCCGTGAGTCTCAAGGTGCCGCCCGGGGTGACGGCACGGGTCGGTGCTCCGCAGCGCGCCGCCGTCACCGAAGCCGTTGGGCTGCTTCGCGATCTGGGCCACGAGGTCATCGAACGGGACCCGGACTATCCGGTCGGCGTGGTGTACGGCCACGCCTTGCCGCGGTACTTCCGCGGTGTCTACGACGATGTGCAGATGTTGCCGCACCCGGAGCGGCTGGATTCCCGGACAAGGGCTTTCGCCCGGATCGGCGGTTTGTTGTCCGAGCGCAGGATGGCCGCTATCCGGGCCGCCGAGCCGGCCATCGCGGCGCGGGTGCTGTCCATCTTCGACGACGTCGACGTGGTCCTCACCCCCGGCGCGGCCACCGGACCGTCGCGGATCGGGGCGTATCAGCGCCGCGGCGCCATCTCCACCCTGGCTTTGGTGGCAGCACGGGTGCCGTTCCAGGCCATGTGCAATGTCACCGGGCAGCCGGCGGCCGTGGTGCCGTGGGCACTGGACCCCAACGGGATACCGATGTCGATCCAGCTGATCGGCCGACCGTCCGACGAGGCGACGCTGCTGTCGCTGGGCGCGCAGATCGAGTCGGCCCGGCCGTGGGCGCATCGACGCCCGCCGGGGCACACTGTGAGCCATGGGACTGTTCGGTAGCGCAAGCGACGGCGATGTGCAGCGTCGGGTCGAGGAACTCGAGCGCCGGGTGGCGGCGCTGGAACGGATGGTGGGTGGTGCGGTGCCGCCGCGACCGGTGGGGGATCCCAATGAGACCTGGGCGAGCACGACAGTCCGCAATCTTGCCCTGCAGGGCAAGAAGATCCAGGCCATCAAGGTGCTCCGTGACGAGACCGGGTTGGGCTTGAAGGAGGCCAAGGACATCGTGGATCGGCTGGGGTAGCGCGCTAGCACTGTCTCTCGGTCGGCGCAACATCGAATCATGTTGTGCGGGTGAATCTGTGGATGGTTTCTGGAGCTGTGGATAACGTCTGATCTTGTCGGTGGTTCGTACTAGTGTTCGAGTCATGGAGGGTGTGGTCGAAGTGGAGGCGGTGCTCGACAAGTTGTCGGGCGCGGTGTTCGACGATGCCTCGGTGGCCGAGTTGCTGGATGTTCAGACCGTGTTGGAGCGGGTGTATCGGCGGGTTCCGGCGATTCAGCATCGGGTGATGGCGGCGGTGAAGGCCCAAGCCAGTCCGGCTGAGTTGGGTGCGCGGAGTTGGCGTGATGCGTTGGGGATCCGGTTGCGGCTCTCCCCGCAGGAGGCTGGCGCCGCCTGGCCGAAGGGGAACTGCTGGCCCCACGGCGGTCGGTGACCGGGGAGCCGTTGGCGCCGGTATATCCGGGCACCTCGGCCGCGCAGGCGCGCGGGGAGATCACCGGCGAGCATGTCCGCATCATCACCACGACCATGAAAAAGATTCCGTTCGCCGTGGATGAGCCGACCCGCGCCGATGCCGAGGCCCGGCTGGCCGGGTATGCGAGCGCCCATGATCCAGACACCCTGCGCGCGCTGGCCAAGCATCTGCTCGCCGTGCTGGACCCGGACGGGCCTGAACCGAATGAGGATGAGGATGCTGAGCGGGGTGCGGAGCGCCGGACGTTTGTGCTGGGTCCGCAGGACGAGGACGGCAACAGTGAATTCCACGGCACGGTAACTGCGCAGGGGCGGGCGTATCTGGAACCGGTGCTGGGCAAGCTCGCCGGACCCGGCATGTGCAATCCCGCCGATGAGTCCCCGTGCACCAGGGGCGCCCCGTCGCAGGAGGCGATCGACGCCGATACCCGCACCCGCGGGCAGCGTCAGCATGACGCGTTGATCACCGTCGCCCGCCATGCGTTGGCTTCGGGTGAGTGGGGTGAGCACAACGGGTTGCCGGTGACGGTGGTGCTGGGTGCGACCGTCGCCGATTTCGACGCCGCGACCGGGCACGCGGTCACCGCGGCCGGCAGCCGGGTGCCGATGCGTGAGGTCATCCGCATGGCCTCGCATTCGCTGTTGTGCCTGGCGGTGTTCGATGACGTGACCGGGCGGCCGCTGCATTTCGGGCGGACCCGTCGTTGCGCCAGTGCTGATCAGCGTCTGGTGCTCACCTACCGCGACCGCGGCTGCACGTTCCCCGGGTGCCGGGTCCCGGCCTATGGCTGCCAAACCCACCACGCGGTGCAGGATTTCGCCCGCGGCGGCAGCACCGATATCGACCAACTCGTGCTGGCCTGCGGCCCGCACAACCGCCTCGTCAAAGACGGCAGCTGGACAACCGTCCTCACCACCACCGGCCACGTCGAATGGATCCCACCACCACTACTGGACACCGGCCAAGCCCGCACCAACCTCTACCACCACCCCGAACAGATTCTGGGTGACGGACCGCCGGGCCAGGCCCAAGACGCGTCCGGGTGATCAGCCCGCCTCGACCTCGGCCTTGATCCGGTTGAGGGTGGTGGTCATATCCCGGATATTGCGCCGGGTCGCAACTGGCCGCCGAAGATACCGAACACGGTGTCGAGCAGGCCGGGCGTCATCCAAAACGACTCGGTGACGTCCGTGCCGTCACCGGCGTGGGCCAGGGCGTAATGCCAGTTGTTCACCGGCTTGTCCCCGGCTCGCAGGCGGTGACACGGCACGTCGTCCAGTAGATCGGCCCGATCTCGTTGCGCTTGACGTGCCCGCGGAACCGCGCATCCAGCGCGGGTCCGGTCGCGCCATCCAGCCATTCGGATTCGAACACCTCCGGTGAGTACTTGGGGGTGTTGCGAACATCGGCGATCAGATTCCAGACCTGGTCGGCCGGCGCGTTCATGTGTACGGTCACTGAACCTTTCATGGCGCGATCCTAGTCGGCCAGTTCGGCGCGCCAGATCGCCAGCTTGTCGGCGAAGCGCATGGTCTGCGCCGGACTGGTGGACGGCAACCGCACGGCGGGGACCGGGGTGACGCCGACCAGCCGCCGGTAGTTCGTCTCGGCGGCCGCCCCGTTGAACAGCACCCGCTCGATCGACGGATGCTGGGTGAAGAAGGCCGCAAAGTCGTTGGGCACCATGCTGTCGCGCTGCACCGCCGAATCCAGGCTGCCTTGGCGGATACAGGTCCGCAGCACATCCCACACCGCGATGCCGTGCGCCAGCAGCGACTCCACCCGCTCCGGGTACGGCGCGTCCGCGGTGAACCCGTACACCTGACCGGCGATCCGCCAGAACGCGTTGCGCGGGTTGCCGTAGTACTCGGCCGCCGCCAGCGACATCACGCTGGGCATATTGCCGCAGATCAGCAATCGGGCGCCGGCACCGACCAACGGTGGCAGCCCGCGCAGGACGTCGGTCATTCCAGCCACGATCCCACACCGACGATCCCGTACCGCTACGTTGACGTCGTGGACTCTCCAGACATCGCCGACCTACTCGACGGGCTCGAGGGGGACGCGCGGGCCGAGCGCGCCGAGCTGATCGAGTGGCTACTGGAGCAGGGCATCACCACCGGCCAGATCCGTGATGCGTACTCACCGATGCTCCTGGCGTCACGACGGGTACTCGGGGATGACGGCACGCTGGTGTCGGCGCGTGAGATCTGCGAGTCGACCGGCATCGATCTCGATCTGCTGCGGCGGATCCAGCGCGCCATCGGACTACCGCAGTCCGACGATCCGGACGCGCGGGTCCACCCCGCGATCGACGGTGACATCACCTCGTATGTCGTCAAGTTCATGGATCTGGGCTTCGATGAGGAGCGCATCGTGGCGGTGATCAGGGTCATTGCCGATGGTCTGGCCAAGACGGCAGAAGCCATTCGGTTCACCGCGCTCTCGGCGATGATGGCCGCCGGCGCCACCGAACTGGAGATCGCCAAGGCCTCCGAAGCCCTGCTGCGCCAAGCCGATCCGCTGCTCGGGCCGATGATCCAGGACATGCTTCGGCTGCAGTTGCGCCACACCATGGAGACCGAGGCGGTGACGGCAGGGGAACGCGCCAAGGGGCTGCCGCTACCCGGCGCCCGGCCGGTGGCGGTGGCCTTCGCCGATTTGGTCGGCTTCACCCGACTCGGCGAGGCGGTGCCGCCCGAGGAATTGGAGGACCTGGCGCGCCGCCTGGTCGACTTGACCTACGACGTGGTCGTGCCACCGGTGCGGTTCATCAAGTCGATCGGCGATGCCGTGATGCTGGTCAGCCCGGACCCGGTGCCGTTGTTGGTCACGATGCTGGCTCTGGTCGATGCGACCGAGGCGGGCGAGGATTTCCTGCGTCTGCGTGCCGGCGTGGCCACCGGTATGGCGGTCAGCCGGGGCGGGGACTGGTTCGGCAGCCCGGTCAACCTGGCCAGCCGTATCACCGGCGTCGCACGGCCGGGTTCGGTACTGGTGTCCGAGGCCGCCCGCGACGCCATCGGCGACGATGCCGGGTTCGAGTGGTCCTTCGCCGGTGCACGGCGACTCAAGGGCATCAAGGATGACACCAAACTGTTCCGGGCGCGGCTACCGAACAGGTGAAAACCGGCGCAGCCGTAGGCTGTTCGTCACCACGAACACCGAGCTGAACGCCATCGCCGCGCCGGCGATCAACGGGTTCAGCAGTCCCAGCGCAGCCAGCGGCAGCGCGGCCACGTTGTAGGCGAACGCCCAGAACAGATTGCCCTTGATGGTGCGCAGGGTGGCTCGGGACAACCTGATCGCGTCGGCGGCGGCGCGCAGATCGCCACGCACCAGCGTCAGGTCCGACGCCTCGATGGCGACATCGGTGCCGGTGCCCATCGCCAGACCCAGATCGGCCTGCGCCAGCGCGGCGGCATCGTTCACGCCGTCGCCCACCATCGCCACCACCGCACCGCCAGCCTGCAGCCGCTTGATCTCGGCCACCTTGCCGGCGGGCAGCACCTCGGCCACCACCTGCTCGATACCCAGTTGTGCGGCAACGGCTTCGGCGGCGCCACGGTTGTCGCCGGTCAGCAGGACCGGAGTCAGGCCGAGAGCCCGGAATTGGGCGATCGCCTCGGCCGCGGTGTCCTTGATGGTGTCGGAGACGATGATGACCGCGCGGATACGTCCGTCGGCGGCGAACCATACCGGGGTGCGGCCCTGGGTTTCGGCCGCCTCGGCGGCGGAACGCAGATCGGCCGGGACCGTCATGGCCCACTCCTCGGACAGCCAGGACACCCGGCCGGCGGCCACGGCCCGGTCGTCGACGACGCCGCTCACCCCGCGTCCGCCGTGATTCTCGAACCCGTCCACCGGCGGCAGTGTCCCGCCGGCGTGCTCGGCGATCGCGCGGGCGATCGGATGCTCGGAGGCATGCTCGAGAGCACCTGCCAGCCGGACGATTTCGGCCTCGGATTCGCCATCGACGACGTGTACCGCGACCACCGACATCCGACCCGTCGTGACGGTGCCGGTCTTGTCCAGCACCACGGTGTCCACGCGGCGGGTGGACTCCAGCACCTGCGGGCCCTTGATGAGGATGCCCAACTGCGCTCCCCGGCCGGTACCGACGAGCAGTGCGGTCGGCGTGGCCAGTCCCAGCGCGCACGGGCAGGCGATGATGAGCACCGCGACGGCGGCGGTGAAGGCAGCGGCCACCGAGCTGCCGATCAGCAACCAGCCCGCCAAGGTCAGAAGGGCCAACCCGATCACGATCGGCACGAAGACCGCCGACACCCGATCCGCCAGCCGCTGCACGTCGGCCTTACCGCTCTGCGCCTCGCTGACCAACCGGGCCATCTGTGCCAGCTGGGTGTCCGAACCGATGTGGGTGGCCCGCACCTCGAGCCGTCCGCCGACGTTGACGGTCGCCCCGACCACGGTGTCGCCCGGACCGACCTCGACGGGCACCGGCTCGCCGGTCAGCATCGACGCATCGACGGCCGACGTGCCCGCGGTAACCGTGCCGTCGGTGGCGATCTTCTCGCCCGGGCGCACCACGAACACATCGCCGACCGCCAGTTGTGAGGTCGGGATCCGCACCTCGCTCGTCCCGTTGCGCAGCACCGCGACATCCTTGGCGCCCATATCCAGCAGGGCCCGTAGCGCTGCCCCGGAGGTGCGCTTGGCCCGCGCCTCGAAATACCGTCCGGTGAGCAGGAACGTCGTGACGGCGGCCGCCACTTCGAGGTACAGGTGCGGCGCACCGCCGCGGGACACCCACTCGAAGGGCATCTTCATACCCGGCATCCCGGCATGGGTGAAGAACAGCGCCCATACCGACCACAGGTATGCGGCGCTGACGCCCACCGAGATCAGCGTGTCCATGGTGGCGGCGCCGTGCCGCAGGTTGGTCCACGCGGCCCGGTGGAACGGCCAGGCGCCCCACACCACCACCGGCGACGCCAGCGTGAAGGCCAGCCACTGCCAGTTGGTGAACTGCAGTGCGGGAATCATCGACAGTGCCACCACCGGCACGCTCAGGGCGGCGCTGATCAGCAGCCGTTGCCGCCACTCGGCGGACTCGTCACGTTCGGGGGCGGCCACAGGTTCCGGTGAGGGCAGGCTGGCGGAGTAACCCGTCGACTCGACGGCCGCGACCAGATCGTCGGGGCTGACGGTGTCGGGGAAGTCGACGCGGGCCTGCTCGGTGGCGAAGTTCACGGTGGCGTGAACGCCGTCGATCCGGTTGAGTCGCTTCTCGATTCGCGCTGCGCAGGAGGCACACGTCATCCCGCCGACGTCGAGGGTGAGGGTGCTCATGCTGCCTCGTAACCGCAGTCCTCGATGGCGGCAGTCACGGCTTTGCGATCGGGGTAGGTGCCGGGTGTGCCGGAGACGGTGACGGTGCCGGCGCCGAGGTCGACCTCGACTCCGGTGACGCCGGGCAGCGGCTGTACCGCGGCGGTGATGGCCGAGACGCAGTGGCCACAGCTCATACCCTCGACATTGAGAACGATGTTCATGCCCCCATGGTATACCGGTAGGGGGTATGGGTAAACGGTCACGTCCGGCCCAGCGATGTGAGGAGAGATATGAAGAAGACAGCGGCAGTGATTGCGGCAGCGGTTGCGGTGCTGGCGGGCTGTAGCAGCCAGCCCAGTGCGACGAGCCACGACGGCACCGCCGGCCATGACCACCCCAGTTCGGCATCGGCCGGTGCGGGTGCCACCGCCCATGACGATGCCGACGTGATGTTCGCCCAGATGATGATTCCGCACCACACCCAGGCGGTTCAGATGAGCGACATCCTGCTGGCCAAGCAGGGCGTCGACGCCCGGGTGGTTCAGCTCGCCACCGAGATCAAGGCCGCGCAGGCCCCCGAAATCCAGCAGATGCAGGGCTGGCTCACGTCCTGGGGCAGCCCGGCGATGGCGCCGATGAACCACGATTCGATGCAGGGCATGGTCTCCGAGAAGGACATCGAGGCGCTGCGCAACGCCCCCGGCCCGGAAGCCGCCAAGCTCTACGTCACCCAGATGATCGCGCACCACGAGGGTGCGATCACCATGGCTCAGGACGAGATCGCCACCGGGCAGTACGGCCCGGCGATCGAGTTGTCCCACGCCATCGTCGAAACTCAGCAGAAGGAGATCGACACCATGAAGGCGATCCTCCAGACGCTGTAGCGACCGGTCACTGAACCGGGACGGTGATGCCCTCCGACGGCTGGACGATCACGAAGCCCTGACCGGCGAAAGCCACCTGCAGCGCCTCGCCGGAACCGCGCCCGATCAGCGCGCTCGCCTTGAAGCTGGTCTTCAGCGAGGTCTGCAGGTTGGCCGACCATGCCACCACCGCATTGGTGTCGGCGAAGGTCGGCGCTTCGGCGGCATTGAGCACCACCGGTGGCCCATCGGTGGTCAGGGCCACCCAGCCGGTGCCGCGGAGTGTCGTGTTGAACAGGCCGCCGGTGGCGATGCTGCCGCCTTTGACCCGCTCGATGTTCCAGTCCAGGCTCGATGAGAAGGCCAGCACGTTCTTGCCGCTGATCGACAAGCCGGAGTTGTTCAGATGCAGCAGGTGCACATCGAAGGACTGCTCGGCCAGGAACACATCGCCCTGGCCGGCGACCCGCATCAAGGGCAGGCCCTCACCGGTCAGTGCCTTCTTGAGGAATTTCCCGGCGCCGCCGCCCTCGTAGGTGAACTCGACATTGCCCTGGTAGGCCACCATCGCACCTTGGCGCGCCAGGAACGGTTCACCGACGCGCACGCGCAGCAACTTCTTGTTCTGGTTGGCGACGGCGGCCGATTCCTTCTCGCTGAACCGTCCGTCGACCAGATCGCCGGTGATACCGGTGAATCCGTCGCCGGCAGGGGGCGTCACCGGCTGCGGTGGCGCCGGCTGCTGCTGCACGGGCGGCGCGCCCAACGGTGCGGCGTGCACCTGTCCTTGATGTGAGACCTGATCGGTCCACTTCTGTCCGTCCCACCACCGGTATTCGAACCGGCCCTCGGGATCTCTGAGCCACTGACCACTCACCGTATCTCCTCAAATTCCCCAGAATTCGGCACGTGCTAGAGCCACCTTAGGCTGGCATTCTTTGTTGATGGCAGGAGACGAGCTCGATCGGGTGCGGGCCAAGAGTGCCCTTGCAGTGGCCAGGCAACATCCGGGCATGGTGCTGTTTCTCGTATCGCCGGCGGTCATCGCCGTTGCCGCGGTGTGGTGGCTGGCCGGTGCCGGGTGGGCCGGGCTGCTGTTGGTGGCCCTGGTGCTGGCCGGCGGTGCGGCAGTGCTGCTCAAGCGGTAGGTAACAGCCGCGTTGTTCACCGTCGGTGAACTGCGCCCACATGCCTTTGTAACGGTGTAATCATGTAATCATGAGGACACATCATCATCATCGAGATCACGGGCACCGTGCCCCGCGCGACGCCGCGGAAGCCGCCGACTGGTTCGCCGGACGGCTGCCCGACGGCTGGTTCGCCGGCGATCCGGACGTCGTGGTCGACCGCGAAGAGATCACCGTCATCGGCCGGTTGCCCGATACCGACGGCGAGGAGAGCACATCGCGGCTGTCGGGCCGTGCCGCGAAGTTCCGCGAGGAGACCCGCGGCGAACGCATGCGGATCGCCGACGAGGCGCAGGATCGCTTCGGGCGCAAGGTCTCCTGGGGCGTCCGGGCCGGCGAGGAGCGAATCCTGTTCACCCACTTGGCCGTACCGGTCATGACGCGGCTGCGCCAGCCCGAGCGTCAGGTACTGGATACCCTGGTCGACGCCGGTGTGGCCCGGTCCCGTTCCGACGCGCTGGCCTGGTCGGTACGTCTGGTCGGTGAGCACACCGACGAATGGCTGTCCAAGCTGCGTGCGGCGATGACGGCGGTGGACGATCTGCGGGCCGAGGGACCGGGGCTCTAGTCCTGGCGGCCGCGACCGGGGCTACATCTGACTCAATGCCCAGTACTCGCCGCGGCGGTCCAGCAGGTCGGCGTGGGTGCCCTGCTCCACGATGCGGCCGTCCTCGATCACCACGATCCGGTCGGCATCGCGGATGGTCGACAGCCGGTGGGCGATGATGAAACTGGTCCGGTCCCTGCGCAACTCGGCCAGTGCCTGCTGGATGAGCAGTTCGGTACGGGTATCCACGGAGCTGGTCGCCTCGTCGAGAATCAGCAGCTGCGGGCGGGCCAGCACCGCGCGTGCGATGGTGATCAGCTGTTTCTCGCCGGCGCTGAGACGGCCACCGTCATCGCCGACCCTGGTGTCGTAGCCGTCGGGCAGGCCGGCCACGAACCGGTCGACAAAAGCGGCGCGGGCGGCGTCGTGCACCTCGTCCGGTCCGGCGCCGGGGCGGCCGTAGGCGATGTTGTCGTAGATACTGGCGCCGAACAGCCAGGTGTCCTGCAGCACCATGCCGATCCGCGAGCGAAGCATCGCCCGTGGCATCGACGTGATATCGGTGCCATCCAGCAGGATCCGGCCCGAATCCACGTCGTAGAACCGCATCAGCAGGTTCACCAGGGTGGTCTTGCCCGCGCCGGTCGGCCCGACGATGGCGACCGTGGTCCCGGGCTCGGCGACCAGCGAGAGGTCGCGTAGCACCGGGGTGCCGGGCCGGTAGCCGAAGGTGACCCGGTCGAATTCCACCCGGCCGACGGTGGGTGTCACCGGCGGAGGCGGGGGATCGGGAGCCTCTTCGGGGGCATCCAGGACATCGAAGATCCGCTCTGCGCTCGCGATCCCGGACTGCAGGGTGTTGTACATGGCGGCCACCTGGGTCAGCGGCTGGTTGAACTGGCGCACGTACTGGATGAACGCCTGGATGCTGCCCAAAGTGATCTGGCCGGTCGCCACCTGGACGCCGCCGACCACCGCCACGGCCACATAACTGAGGTTGCCGATGAACGTGGTGGCCGGCCCCACGAGGCCGGACAGGAACTGCGCGCCGGTGCTGGAGCGGTAGACATCGTCGTTGAACTCGGCGAACTGTGCGCAGGCGTGGTCGCGGTGGCCGTAGGTCTTGACGATGGTGAAACCGCTGTAGGTTTCCTCGATGTGGGCGTTGAGCCGGCCGGTGTTCGTCCACTGCGCGACGAACAGCTTCTGCGAACGGCGGGTGATGGCCCGCGTTGCCAGCAGCGACAGCGGCACAGTCAGCACGGTCAGCAGGGCCAGCAGCGGTGAGATGGTCAGCATCATCGCCAGCACGGCGATGACCGTCAGTGCCGCGGTGAGCAACTGACTGATCGACATCGCCAGCGAGGACTGCACATTGTCGACGTCATTGGTCACCCGGCTGAGCAGTTCACCGCGCTGACGGGCATCCACGTAGGACAGCGGCAGCCGGTGCACCTTGTTCTCGATATCGGTGCGCAGCGTGGCGATGGTTCTTTGCACGACGACGTTGAGAATCCTGGCCTGGACCCAGACCACCAGTGCGGCAACGAGATACAGTCCCAGGGCGAGCAGCAGGGTGCGCCCCACCGCGCCGAAGTCCACACCGTGACCGGGTATCACGTTCATGCCCGAGAGCAGGTCGGCGAATGTGTTGTCACCCCTGGCCCGGGCCGCCTCGATCGCCTGTTCCTTGCTGATCCCAGCGGGGAGTCCACGCCCGATGACCCCGTTGAACAGCAGGTCGGTGGCGTGGCCCAGAATCCGCGGACCGATCACCCCGATCGCGATCCCACACACGCCCAGCGCGATCACCGCCACCGTCATCCCGCGCAGCGGTGTCAGTCGCTTCACCAACCGGATCGCGGAACCCGTGAAATCCCTGGACCGGGCGGCCGGTGGTTGCGGCATACCGCGCATGGGTCGGGTCATGTGGTCACCGACTGGGAGTCGACGAACTCGGCGTAGGGCGGGCAGTCCCGCAGCAGCGAGGAGTGCGTGCCCGTGCCGACCACCCGGCCGGCATCGATGACGATCACCTGATCGGCACCGGCCACGGTGGAAATCCGCTGCGACACGATGATCACCGTCGCGTCCGCCGACGCTTCGCGCAGCGCCGCACGCACCCGTGCATCGGTGCGTACGTCCAGCGCGGAGAAGGCATCGTCGAACAGGTACACCGCGGGCCGCCGGATCACCGCCCGCGCGATGGCCAGCCGCTGCCGCTGACCGCCGGAGAAGTTGATGCCGCCCTGGGCGACCCGCATCTGCAGGCCGTCGGGGTCGGCCCGGACGAAATCGTCGGCGGCCGCGACCCGCAACGCGGTCCACATATCGTCCTCGGTGGCGTCACTGCGTCCGTAGCGCAGGTTGTCGGCGATCGTCCCGGTGAAAAGGTAGCCGCGCTGGGGCACCAACCCGATTGCCGACCACAGGGTTTCGGTGCCGTAGTCCCGGATGTCGAGTCCGTCGACCAGCACCGCGCCGGCGGTGACGTCGTACTGGCGGGCGATGAGCGACACCAGTGTCGATTTGCCCGATCCGGTGCTGCCGACGATGGCTGTCACGGTGCCCGGCCGGGCGGTCAGCGAAACCCCCTGCACGACAGGTCGGTCCGCGCCCGGGTAGCTGAAGGTGGCTCCGCGCAAGGAGACTTCGCCACGGAGCGCGTCGACGCGCACCGGATGCGCGGGGTCAGTGATCTGTGGATGGGTGCCCAACACCTCGGTGATGCGTTCCGCGCACGCCGACGCGCGGGGCAGCAGCACCAGCAGCAGGGTGGCCAGCAGTACCGCCATCAGGATCTGCATGAAATAGGCCAGGAACGCGATCAGCGAACCGACCTGCATCTGCCCGGCGTCGATGCGGTGCCCGCCGAACCAGATCAGTGCGACGCTGGACACGTTGATCACCAGGGTGGTCACCGGCAGCATCACGGCCTGCCACCGTCCGGCGGTGATCGCGGTGTCCGCCAGCGCCCGGTTTGCCTCGTCGAACCTGCTGCGCTCCAGCGATTCCCGGGCGAAGGCCCGCACCACCCGGATACCGGCCATCTGCTCGCGCAGCACCCGGTTGATCCCGTCGATGAGGCGTTGCATGGAGCGGAAGATCGGCAGCAGATGCCTGATCACGAGATAGTTGGCCAGCGCCAGCACCGGCACACTGATCAGCAGCAGCCAGGACAGGCCGGCGTCCTGGTGCACCGCCATCGCGATACCGCCGACACCCATGATCGGTGCGGTGATGAGCATGGTGGAGGTCATCTGCACCAGCAGCTGGATCTGCTGGACGTCATTGGTGGTCCGGGTCAGCAACGTCGGGGCACCGAACCGGGCCGTCTCGGTCGACGAGAAGCCGAGCACATGGCGAAAGATCGACGACCGCAGGTCGCGGCCGAAGCCGACACTGGCCCGGGAGCCAAAGAACACCGCGCCCACCGCGCACACCACCTGCAGGGCGGTCACCCCGAGCATCACGCCGCCGAGGCGGACGATCGCCGGGGTGTCGCCCTTGGCCACACCCTGATCGATGATGTCGGCGTTGATCGTCGGCAGATACAGCGACGCGAGGGTGCTGATCACCTGAAGCGTCGCCACGACGATGAGCAACCCGCGGTAGGGCCGCACGTACCGTCGCAGCAACGCCAAGAGCATCTGGTTACTGTCGCATACCGCCCTGTGTCCGCCGATCTTCGGCATGGGACACGAAAAGGCAGGTCAGTGCGCATGTCAGTGGTTCTGCGCCAGGCTGCCGCTACAGTGCATGTCGTGACGCCCAGACGAGGCCACCGCCGATTCAGCGGTCCCGCGAAGACATTGGTCCTTGTGACCGCCGCGGCCGCGCTCCCGTTGGTTGCCGCCTGCTCGAACTCGGACAGTCCGAGCTCGCCGCAGGTCCCTTCCAGTACGGCCGCGGCACCGCAGGCCAAGCACGGTCCGATCTTCCCCGAGTGCGGCGGCATCAGCGACCAGACGGTCGCGCAGTTGACCAAGGTGACCGGTCTGGTCAACACCGCGCGCAATTCGGTGGGGTGCCAGTGGCTGGCCGGTGGCGGCATCGTCGGCCCGCACTTCTCCTTCACCAGCTTCCGCGGCAGCCCCATCGGTCGCGAGCGCAAGACCGAGGAACTGTCCCGCGCCAGCGTCGACGACATCACCATCGAGGGACGCAGCGGTTTCATCGCGGTCGGGGAGGACCCCGTGCTGGGCAAGAGCTTGTGTGAGATCGGTATCCAGTTCGACGACGATTTCATCGAGTGGTCCGTCAGCTTCGCCGAGAAGCCCTATCCGGACGCGTGTGAGGTGGCCAAGGAACTGACCCGGCAATCGATTGTGAACGCCAAATGAGCCGCCGGGTTCTCGCTGCGCTGGCCGCTATGGCTTCAGTGGTCGCGGTGCTGGCCGGTTGCTCCTCGACGGTGGACGGGACGGCGGTGAAGGCCGGTTCGGGCGATGTGCCGCGCAACAACGACTCGCAGAAGACCTACCCGAACCTGCTGAAGGAATGCGACGTCCTCACCGAGGACATCCTGGCCAAGACCGTCGGGGCGGATCCGCTGGACATCCAGAGCACCTTCGTCGGTGCGGTGTGCCGCTGGCAGGCCGCCAACCCTGCGGGCCTGATCGACATCACCCGGTTCTGGTTCGAGCAGGGCAGCCTGGACAACGAGAAGCAGGTCGCGGACAAGCTGAAGTACCAGGTCGAGAACCGCGCGGTGGCCGGTGTGCCGTCCATCGTGATGAAGAACCCGGCGGCCAACGGCGCGTGCGGGGTCGCCAGCGATGCCAGCGGGGTGGTCGGCTGGTGGGTGAACCCGCAGACGCCGGGTATCGACGCCTGCTCGATGGCGCTGAAGCTGATGGAACTGACGCTGGCCACCAGCTCCTGACCACCGCTACCGGGGTACGTGGACGGTGACCAGCTGGACGCCGCCCAGTTCCAGCGCACTCCACGGCGTTTGGACCTGCAGTACCGCGATCGCCGACGTGGGGAACTTCTGCTCGATGGTCTCGACGGCCTCCGCGGAGCTGGCCTGCCCGGCCAGCCCCAACGCCAGCGCGGAGAGCACCGGCTCGTGCCCGACGACCAGCAGGGTGTCGATATCTTCTGCGACCTCGTTGATCTCGGCGAGGACGATGCCCGGGCTGGAGTCGTAGAGGCGATCGACGAACGTCACCGGTGCGTCGATGCCGGTGCGGGCCAGCGTCTGCCGCGTCCGCGTCGCGGTGGAACACAGCACGGCGTCGATCCGGGGTGCGTGCTCGCGCAGCCAGTCCCCGGCCAGCGCGCTCTCCCGAATGCCGCGCGGGGCCAGCGGACGGTCGTGGTCGGACACTCCGGTCGGATAGTCCGACTTGCCGTGCCGCAACAAGATGAGGGTTCGCATAGAGCCACCGTACGGTTTTGCAACGGCGAGCCGACGCGCATCCCGGGACTTGTCGGCGGTCGAACCTAGACTTCCCGTCATGCGTTTCCTCCACACCGCCGACTGGCAGCTCGGTATGACGCGGCACTTCCTCGGAGCCGGTGGCTCGGAAGCACAGCCGCGCTACTCGGCAGCCCGTCGGGAGGCCGTGGCGGGGCTCGGTGCGCTGGCCGCCGAGACCGGGGCCGAGTTCGTGGTGGTGGCCGGTGACGTGTTCGAGCACAACCAGCTCGCGCCCGCCGAGGTCAGCAAATCGTTGGAAGCCATGCGCGCCATCGGGGTTCCGGTCTACCTGCTGCCGGGCAACCACGACCCGCTGGACGCCGGCTCCGTCTACACCAGCGCCCTGTTCGTCGCGGAACGGCCCGACAATGTTACCGTGCTGGACCGCGACGGCGTCTTCGAGGTTCGTCCCGGTCTGGAGATCGTGGCCGCGCCGTGGCGGTCCAAGGCGCCGACCACCGATCTGGCCGGCGCGGTGCTGCAGTCGCTGCCCGCCGACGGGACGCTGCGGGTGCTCGTCGCGCACGGTGGCGTGGACGTGCTGGACCCGGACCCGGCCAAGCCGTCGCTGATTCGGCTGGCCGCTCTGAACTACGCACTCGACCGCGGCGCGGTGCACTATGTCGCGTTGGGGGACAAGCACTCCCGCACCCGGGTCGGTGACACGGGACGCATCTGGTACTCCGGCTCCCCGGAGGTCACCAACTACGACGACGTGGAATCCGATCCGGGGCATGTGCTCATCGTCGATCTCGACGAGGCGCAGGCGCAGGTGACCGCGCGGCATATCGGTCGGTGGCGATTCATCACCCTGCGCCACGAGGTGGACGACGACCGCGATATCGCCAGTCTGGACATCAACCTGGACCAGTTGCCGGACAAGGACCGCACCGTCGTGCGGTTGGTGCTCAAGGGTTCGCTCACCGTCACCGACAAGGCGAAGCTGGATGCCTGCCTGGACCGGTATGCGCGGCTGTTCGCCTCGCTGCGGTTGTGGGAGCGGCACACCGATATCGCGGTGATCCCCGCCGACGGTGAGTTCGACGATCTGTCGATCGGCGGTTTCGCCGCCGGCGCGGTGCAGGAGTTGATGGCCACCGCACGGGCCGACGGTGCCGACGCCGACGACGCCCGCTCGGCCCTCGGGCTGCTGCTGCGGCTCGCCGGAGGGCGCGTCGCATGAAACTGCACCGCCTGACACTGACCAACTACCGAGGGGTGGCCCACCGCGATATCGATTTCCCCGACCGCGGAGTCGTGGTGATCAGCGGTGCCAACGAGATCGGCAAGTCCTCGATGATCGAGGCGCTCGACCTGCTGTTGATGTCCAAGGACCGCTCCACCAAGAAAGAGGTCAAGGCAGTCAAGCCCACCCACGCCGATGTGGGTTCGGAGGTTATCGCCGAAATTTCCACCGGTCCTTACCGTTTCGTCTATCGCAAGCGGTTCCACAAGCGTGCCGAGACGGAGCTGACCGTGCTGTCCCCGCGCCGTGAGCAGCTCACCGGTGACGAGGCGCACGAACGCGTGTTGGCCATGCTGGACGAGACCGTGGACACGGCGCTGTGGCAGGCGCAGCGGGTGCTGCAGGCGACCGCCACCGCGCCGGTGGATCTGTCCGGCTGTGATGCGCTCTCGCGCGCGCTCGACGTGGCCGCCGGAGCCGAGGATGACACCGGCGGCACAGATTCCGATCCGCTGCTGATCGACCGCATCGACGCCGAGTACCTGACCTATTTCACCCAGACCGGCCGCCCGACCGGCCTGTGGGCCGCGGCCATCCAGCGGCTGCGGGACGCCGACGCGGAGGTGGCCGCACGTGCCGCGGCGGTGGCCGAGGTCGACGACGCGGTCAACCGCCACGCAGTGCTGACGACCACCGTGGCCGAACTTGCCGCGCAGCGCGATGCCGCCCAGGTGCGGCTGGCGCAGGCGCGGGAGGTGGCGGCCGCCGTCGAGCGGCTCACCGCCGAGCGGGACAAGGCGGCTTTGGTCGCCGCGGCGGCCGAAGCCAAGCGCGGCGGCTCGGCGGCTGCGGTCGCCGAGCGGGATCGTCTTCGCGGCGAGATCGACGAAAGATCTTTTGCTGCAGCGGAATTGATCTCTGTCGCGGCGGAGTCAGCGCGCGCCCAGGCCACAGCCCGGGACGAGCACGCGGCCGCCGAACAGTCGGCGATCGCCGGCGAGGCCGCGACAGAGGGCACTCGGACGCGTGTGGAGGCTGCCCGGGGTGCGGTGGCCGCGCTGGCCGCCCGCGATGAGGCGGCCCGGCTGGCAGGCAAGCTGGCGCGTATCGACGCCGCCACCGGTGAGCTCGAGCGGGTCGGCGCCGAACTGGCGTCCATCACCATCACCGATGCGTTGTTGCGGGAGGTGGAGGCCGCCGAGCGGGCCGTGGAACGCGCAGCCGACCGGGCCGAACTCGCCTCCGCCCATGTGGAACTCGTCGCACTGGCCGATATCGAGCTGCGGTCCGGGGATCAGACCACGGTGCTCGCGGCCGGGCAGCAGTGGTCCGCCGGCGTCGCCGCACCGACCGATATCGAGATCGCCGGGGTGCTGTCGGCCCGGGTGGTCCCCGGTGCGGACGCGGTGGACACCGCCGCCGCGCTCGATGCGGCCCGTCAGGCGCTGGCCGAGGTGCTGCACCGATGCGATGCTGCTGATGCGGCCACCGCCCGCACTCTGCACGCACGGCGGGCAGAGTGCACCGCAACCCGGGACCGGTTGCGCGCCACGGTGGATGCGCTGACCGGTGACGAGACGGTGGAACAGCTGCGCACGCGGCACCGCGTCCTGTGCGAGGGGGGACCGCACCCCGACGGGGATCTGGACGTCGCCAGGGCCGAACTCGACGCGGCGCTGACGGCGGCCCGTGTGGCCGATCGTGACGCCCAGGAACGACGCGGCCTGGTGGCCCGGCTGGCCACCCGCCTCAGCGAGGCGACGGTCGCGGCGAGTGTGCTGCGGGAGAAGCTGGGCACCGCACAGGCCGAGTTGACTGCCGCCGCCGAACGACTGGCCGGTGAGCGCGTGGTGGCCACCGACGAGGCGCTACGACAGCGTGCCGAAGCCGATGCCGAGCACGCGCGGAGCGCGGCCGCCGCCGTGGCCACCCTCGACGCGGAGCTCGCCGCCGCGCACCCGGACCTGGTCACCGCGGCACTGGCCGAGGCCACCGCCGCCGCGCACGCGGCAGAGCGGGACCGGGTCGCGGCCGCGACTGCGCTCGCCGATATCGCGACCGCGCTGCGGCTGTACGGCACCGAAGGCCGCAAGGGTGCCCTGGACACGGCCGAATCCGAACGCGAGCACGCATTTTCGGAGTACCAGCGCATCGAGCGCCGGGCTAGGGCCGCTGAACTCCTGCGCTCGGTCATGGCGCGGCACCGCGAATCGGCGCGGTTGCGCTATATCGAGCCGTTTCGCGGGGAGATCGAGCGATTGGGCCGGATGGTCTTCGGCGCGGACTTCGAGGTCGACATCGACAGCTCACTGCGCATCTGCAGCCGTACGGTGGGCGGCCGCACGGTGGGCTACGAATCGCTGTCCGGCGGCGCCAAGGAACAGATCGGGATCGTGGCCAGGTTGGCGTGCGCCTCGCTGGTCGCCAAGGAGGACACCGTGCCGGTGGTCATCGACGACGCCTTGGGTTTCAGTGATCCGGACCGGCTGACGAAGATGGCCGCGGTGTTCGACGCCGTGGGTGGCGACGGTCAGGTCATCGTGCTCACCTGTGATCCGGAGCGGTACGCCGGTATCGCCGACTCGCACGTCATCGAACTGTCCGCGTGAGCTCTACGGCGTGTAGACCGCGACGCGGATCCCGTCGCCCACCGGCAGCGTGAGGGACACGTACCGTCCCGACTCGTCGAGGTAGGTGAGCAGCGGGCCGTGAACGTCACTGCCCCAATCCATGTCGACATCGTCGACCAGCACCAGGGCGCCGGCGCGCAGCCGTGGCTCCACGAGTCGCAGGACATCCAGGGCAAGGTCGGGCCAGCCGTCCAGTAGCAGCAGATCGACGTCGAAGGGCACCGTGGCCAGTGTCTGCAGGGCGTCGCCGGTACGCAACTCGATCAGGTCGTCGAGCCCGGACTCGGTGAAGTTACGTTGGGCCGCTGCGGCTTTGGCTTGCTGCATTTCGGTGGCGATGACGGTGCCGCCGCCGTTGTCGCGGACGGCACCGGCCAGATAGAGGGTGGACACCCCGAACGATGTCCCGTACTCGACGATCCGGCGGGCACCGGTGGCGCGCGCGAGCAGGTACAGCAGTCGACCGCCGGCGTCGGACACCGACATGTAGACATCCCGGAACAGCTCGGCGCGTTGTGCGGCATCGAGATCCAACGGAAACGCCGGCACCCGGGCGAACTCGGCGGGGTCGTGTTCCTGTTCGGTGGTCAGCAGCCGGTGCAGCACGGCGGCGACGGAGGGTGATTGCAGTGAATTGGTCATGGGAACCACGCTAGGGTCGATCCATGATTGACTCCAGTGCATGTTTGATCATGGATAGTTATCCCAAATGGAATTGAATCTGGACCTGAATCTGGTGGCGGCACTCGACGCGCTGTTGCAGGAGCGCAGTGTCGGTGGGGCCGCGCAGCGTATGCACACCTCGGCTCCGGCAATGAGCCGGACTCTGGCCAGGCTGCGGCGCATCCTCGACGATCCGGTGCTGGTGCGTGCCGGCCGGGTCATGGTGCCGACACCCCGTGCACTGGCATTGCAGGCGCCGGTGCACGAACTGGTGGCCCAGGCGCAGGCGATCTTCGTCGCACCCACCGCACCCGACCCGGCCACGTTGGCCCGGGTGTTCGCCATTCAGGCCGGCGACGGTCTGTTCAGTCAGATCGGTGCCCGGCTACTGGCCGCCGTCCGTCGCGAAGCCCCCGGTGTCACACTGCGATTCGTCGGCGAGAGTCATGAGGACACCCACTCGCTGCGCGACGGAACCGTCGACATCGAGATCGGCCAGATCCGGCCCACCGAGCCGGAAACGGTCGTCGAGCATCTGCTCGACGACCGATTCGTCGGCGTGGTGCGGGCCGGACACCCGCTGACCCGCGGGCGGGTCACGCTCCGGCGGTTCGCCGCCGCCGAGCACGTGGTGTTCTCCCGCCGTGGCCGGTTACGTGGCCCGGTCGACGACCTGCTGGCCGAGCAGGGTCTGCAACGCCGCGTGGTCGCCAGTGCGCCGAGCCCGGCCGGTGGCCTGGTGTTGGTGCAGAACACCGACCTGGTCGGTCTGCTCCCCGAACGTATCGGGGCCGCGGCCCTCCAGACGTTCGGGCTGGTGAGCTTCCCGGTTCCGCTGCCGCTACCGCCTCTCTCGCTGGCGATGGCCTGGCATCCGCGCAACGAGGCCGACGGCGAGCACCGATGGTTACGCGACCGCGTGCGCGACGCGATCGTCTGCTGAGCTCAGCCCCAGGTGATCGCGCAGCGTGTCACCCTGGTACTCGGTGCGGAACAGACCGCGGCGCTGCAACTCCGGTACCACGTAGTCGACGAAATCGTTGAAGGTGCCCGGGCTTTGAGCCGCCGACACCATGAATCCGTCGGCCTCTCCGGCGGTGAACGACTCCTCGATCTGGTCGGCCACCTGCGAGGCGGTGCCGACGTACTGGGGCAGCAGCACACCCTGTGCGTACCACTTGCCGATATCCCGCAACGTCAGGTTGTCCCGGTTGGCCACCCGCCGCGCGGTGTCGAACAGGCCCTGGGTGCCGGTCACCTGCACGTCCTCCACCGGTGCGTCCAGGTCGTACTGGGAGAAGTCGTGGTCGGTGTGCACGCTCAGGGTGATCAGCCCGGAGATCGGGTCGGCCAGCTCGTTGTGGAAGGCCTGCTTCTCCCGGGCGATCGACTCCGTCTCACCGATGAACGGGATGAACGCGGGGAAGATCAGCACACCGTCCGGGTTTCGGCCGAAATTGCTTGCCCGCGACTTGATGTCGTCGTAGTACGCACGCCGGCCCTCGGGAGTGGGGTCGATCTCGAAGATCGCCTCGGCCCAGCGGGCGGCGAAATCGCGGCCCGTGTTCGACGATCCGGCCTGGATCAGCACCGGGCGTCCCTGCGGGGAACGGGGCACGTTGAGCGGGCCGCGGCTCTTGAAGTACTGCCCGTCGTGGTCGACGCGACGAATCCGACCCGGGTCGGCGAACACGCCGGTCTCCTTGTCCAGCACCAGGGCGTCGGGATCCCAGCTGGACCACAACTCGATCGCGGTGCGGACGAACTCCTCGGCCCGCTCGTAGCGGAACTCGTGATCGAGGTGATTGTCGTGGCCGAAGTTCTGCGCCTCGCTCTGCGTCAGGGAGGTGACGATGTTCCAGGCCACCCGCCCGCGGGTGAGGTGGTCCAGGCTGGCGAAGATGCGCGCCAGTTCATAGGGATGGAAGTACGTGGCGGACTTGGTGATCGCCACACCGAGCTTGGAGGTGACGGCGCCGATACTGGCCGCCACGATGGACGGATCCAGCGTGGCGGTGGCCTGGGTGCCCCGGCGCAGCGGCTCGCTGATATCGCGGCCGTACCGGGCCGGAGCGGCCAGCAGGTCGGCGAAGAAGACGAAGTCGAACTTGCCGCGCTCCAGGATTCGCCCGATCCGGTGGTAGTACTCCGGGGTGGTGAATGCGGTATCGCTGCCGGGATGGCGCCAGGCGGCGTGGCTGTGGGTCACTTGCGAGGCGATCTGGAAGCCGCCGAGGTGCAGTTGCTTGGTCATGAGGTCTCCTATGCGATTTCGGCGCGCTGACGTTCGCTCAGCGAACGCCAGCGCGCCGAAATCACTGGTCAGAAGTAGGCGTTGGCCGGGACGGGGGTGCCGTGCAGCAGGTTCTGCCCGATGGCGCGCGCCTTCAGACCCACCGGGTTGTGCAGGGTGATGGTGCGGATGTTGCGCCAGTGCCGGTCCAGGTTGCGGGCCCGGCTGGCCGCGCTGGCCCCGCCGAGCTCCAGCAGCCGGGTGGCGGCCTCCGGGGCGACATCGTCGAGATGCACCTTGACCTTGGCGGCCTTGAGCTGAGCTTCCTCGGCCAGCTCGGCGTCGGGGACACCGTTGACCGCCGACGCATCGGCTGCCGCGATGGCGGCGGCGGCGTCGAGCACCGCGGTCCGCGCGATATAGGCGGTGCTGGCCAACTCGCCGAGCTGACGCTGCAGCAGCGGGTCCTCGGTGGGTTTCTCGGCCACCGCGTGGCTGAAGCTGCGCTCCCGTGACCGCAGCAGCGCCACCCCGTCGTCGACCACGGACTCCAGGATCCCGGCCACGATGGCGTGGATGTAGAGCTGCAGCGAGGCGTACTGCACGGTGGGGGACGGCTCGGCGTCGTACGGGGTGTCGCTGAGCACCTCGTCGGCGGCCACGGTGACCCCGCTGAACGTCGTGGTGCCGGTACCCGTGCGGCGCTGGCCGAAGCCGTCCCAGTCGTCGATCAGCTTGACGCCGGCCCGGTCCGCGGGCACCACCACGGTGGCCACCGAGTCGTGGTCGGTGGTGGCGGTGGTAGTCAGATAGTCCGAGAACAGGGTGCCGGTGCTGTAGTACTTCTCGCCGTCCAGGCGGAAGCCGCCACCCGGCGCCGGCAGTAGCCGGGTGTTGAACACCAGGCTGCCCACCGCCAGACTGCCCTTCTCGCTGAAGGCGTTGCCGAAGGTCTTGCCTGCGATGACCTTGTCCAGCCAGCGCCGGTCGTCACCGCGCAGCCGCTCCTCGACGAACCAGAAGTGCGCCCGGAAGATGTGGGCAACAATCGGATCAGCGCGTGCGACATCGATGACCGCGGAAAAAAGCTGCGGGACAGTCAATCCCGCACCACCGAGCTCGGTTGGCACGCGCAGCGTGCCGAAGCCGGCCCGTTTGAGGGCGGCCACCTGGTCAAAAGGATTCTCGTCGTTACGGTCTCGGTCCTTGGCGCCCGATCCGATGCGGGTGAGCAGCTCGGTCCATTCGGGTGATCCCGGCAGGATTCGGGAGGTGTGTTCCACAGTGGTCATGCCAACCAGTTGTACTGAGCGGGCCCGCCGGGGCGCACTGCTTGCGATCACCGCGAACCTAAGAACTGCGGCAGGGCACAATGAGGAACGATGACCATGACCGCCAAGCGCCGTCGAGCCCATGCCAAGCTCGCCGCACTGCCTGGTGTGCGCGCCGTGCGCCGGCCGATCGCCCCCGGACATCCCGGCGAATTCGACCTGTACTACGTGCGGAACGGCCTGAAATCGGCGCATCCGCTGGTCATCATTCCCGGTGGTCCGGGGATGGCTTCGGTGGCGTCCTACCGGGGGCTGCGCCGGCACGCTGCCGTCGCCGGGCTGGACGTGATCATGGTCGAGCACCGCGGGGTGGGGTTGTCGCGGCACGACGACACGGGTGCGGACCTGCCACCGGAGGCGATGAGCGTCGAGCAGGTGGTCGACGATATCGCCGCCGTGCTCGATGACGCCGGGGTCGGCTCGGCGATCCTGTACGGCACCTCGTACGGCACGTATCTGGCCGCCGGGTTTGGCGTGCGGCATCCGCACCGGGTGGCGCAGATGGTGCTCGATTCACCCCTGCTGTCCGCGGGCGATATCGACTACATGCGCGCGGCGATCCGCGGCCTGCTGCTCGACGGCACCGATCCGCAGACCGCCGGCCTGGCGCCGAAGGTGCGCAAACTGTTCGACGACGGCGTGCTCACCGACTCGGCGGGCCAGTTGGCAGGCGCGCTGTACGGCTATGGCGGAGCCGCGCTGCTGGGCCGGCAGATCGAGCTGCTGTCCAGTGGGCGGACCTGGGTCTGGTCGGGGCTCAATCTGTTGCGGCGGATCCCGCACCACGCGTCGCCGTTTCGGCACGAGGAGGATCTGGTCAATCGGATCGCCTTCCGGGAGCTCAACTTCGCGGGCGTGCCCGACGGTCTGCCGCTGGACCCGTCGGTCGGTATCGCCGAGCACAACCCCGAGCACGAGGCATTCGAGAGTGAACCCTTCGATCTGACCGCCGAGATGCCGAGGTTCCGCTGGCCGACCGTCGTCGTCTCGGGTGGTCGCGATCTGGTCACCCCGCCCGCGGTGGCCCGCAGGATCGCCGGACTGATCCCCGGTGCGGTGCTCGTCGAGCTGCCCAGTGCCGGGCACAGTGTGCTCGACGTGCGTGAGCGGGCGGCCCTGGCGATCGTCGCCGCCGTGCGCGCGGGTGCGACGGACATCCTGCCCGACCGCGCCGCCGAACTCGATGCGTTACCCGCCAAAGTAGTTCTGCGCCTTGCGATGTCCGCGCTCACCGCGGCCACGCTGGCCGAGTCGGCGGTGCCGCCCTGGGTCGAGGGTGTCAGGACTTCATGAATCCGATGGCGGTGTAGTTCACGTCGCCCAGGCCCGCCGCGCCGAAGTTCGCCAGGGTGCTGCGGACCGCGACGTTGCCGGCGGTCTGGAACAGCGGCAGGCTGAACCCCTCCGCGAAGATGAGCTTGTCCGCCTCGTTGGCCAGGTCGCGCGCCTTGGTGGCATCCAGCTCGTTGAGTACCTGGTTCGCCTTGGCGTCGATCTCGGGAGTGCTGATCTTGCCGAAATTGCTCTCGGCGCCGGTGGTGTAGATCTGCGTCAGGCAGCACAGCGCGAAGGCGTCGGCCTGCCAGGCGAACTGGGCGATATCGAAATTGCCGACGGTGATGTAGTCGGTGAAGAACCGGTCGCCCGGCTTGGCCTCCAGCTGCAGATTCACCCCGATCTGAGCCAGGCTGTTCTGCGCCAGCTGGGCGATCTGCCGGGTGCTCTTGGAGTCGTAGAAGACATCGCGGATCACCAGCTGCTTGCCGTCCTTCTCGCGGAACTGGCCGTTCATCTTCCAGCCGAGGGCATCCAGCTCGGCCTTGGCCTTCTCCGGGTCGAAGGCCACCACCGCGCTGTTGTCCTGATAACCCTCTTGGCCGGCGACGAAGACGTGATTGTTCAGCGGGGTCGGATTGTCCACCAGGCCGCGCTGGGTGACGTTGGCGATGGCCTGGCGGTCGATACCCTTGGCGACCGCCACGCGCAACGCCGGGTCGGCCAGGATCGATCCCGGCGCGCCGTTGAAAGTGAGGTGATACCAATACGGCGCCGATGCGCGCCGGACTGCGATGCCGGGGGTGTTGCGCACGATCTGCAGCTCGTCGAGTGACGCGACAGCGGTGGCATCGATGGTGTTGTTCTGCAGAGCAGGGACCAAAGCTGCGTCATCGAGCACCAGGTAGGTGATGCTGTCCAGCCGTGGGGTGGCGCCCCACCACTTCGGATTGCGCACCAGCGTGATGCGTTGGGCGGTGCGGTCGATATTGGAGATCATGAACGGCCCGGCCGACGGGCCGGGTCCGTTGAGTTGCCCATTGTTGAAGACATCCGGGTTCTCGGTCATCTTCTTGGGCTGCAGCGTGGTGTTGCCCGCGAACATGCCCTTCCAGTCGGTGTAGTGCTGAGCAAAGGTGACGACGGCCTGTCGGTCGTCCACACCGCGGGTCACCGAGGCGACTCGGTCCTGGCCGGCTGAGCTCGAGATCCGGTAGCGCTTGTCCTTGCCATTGGTGGCCTGGATCTGCGAGGCGAGGTCCTCCCAGGTGATCGGCGTGCCGTCGGTCCAGACCGCCTTGGGGTTGATGGTGTAGGTGACCACCTGCGGGTTCTCGCTGGTGAGCTCGACGCTGGTGAAGTAGTCGGGGTTTACCGACGGCTCCCCGTCGGGCGCGATGGTGAAGGCGCGCGGCAGGGTGGCGCGCAGCATGGCGGCGCCGGTTCCCTCACTGTCGATACTCAGCGGGTTGAAGTTCGCCGGCATCGCGGGCAGCGCGAGTCGCAGATTACCGCCCTGCTGCAGGGTGTTGGGGTCCTGCGGGTTCATGTCATTGGTGGTGCCCACCGTGGCGTCACCGCCGATCGGCGGGATGCTCTGGTCTCCGCTGGAACAGCCGGACAGGACGAGGGTGACGGCGAAAGTGACGGAAGCCAGCCCGTAAGTCAGGCTACGGATCTTCATGGCGATCGACTTTATCCTCCGGTTGCGGGACTGCGGCGAGTAACCGCCGGGTGTACTCGTGCTGCGGTGCGGTCAGCACCTCTTCGGCCGGGCCTTGTTCGACAACGACACCCCGATGCATGACCACCACGTCGTGGGCCAGATGTTTGACCACCGACAGGTCGTGCGAGACGAACAGATACGACAGCCCGAACTGTTGTTGCAGATCCAGCAGCAGGTTGATGATGCCGGCCTGGATGGACACGTCCAGTGCCGACACCGGCTCATCGAGGGCCAGGATCTTGGGCTGCAGCGCCAGTGCCCGGGCGATACCGATGCGCTGCTTCTGCCCGCCGGAGAACTCGGCGGGGTAGCGGCCGGCGTCCTCGGGGCGCAATCCGACGGTGGTGAGCAGTTCGGCAGTCCGGGTTGCGATATCGCCCTTGTCGAAACCATTGGCGGACAACGGTTCCGCCAGGACATCCGAGACCGGAAGACGCGGGTCCAGGGCGGCGACCGGGTCTTGGAACACCACCTGCAGGTCGGTGCGCAGGCGCCGCCGAGTGCTGCGGTCGAGCGTCGCGACGTCGGTGCCCAGCACCTCGATTGAACCCGACTGCGGCGCAGTGAGTTCCAGAATCTGGTGCAGCGTGGTCGATTTACCCGATCCCGATTCACCGACGATGCCCAGGGTGTGACCCTCGCGCAGGTCGAAGCTGATACCGTCGACGGCCCGCACCTCGCCGACTTGACGGCGCAGCAGCACGCCTTTCGTCAGGGGATAGGTCTTGACCAGATCGCGGACCCGCACTACCACCGGCTGGGTGTCCGTCACCTCGGCGTTCTCGGGTTCGGTACGCACGCCGTAGATCTCGGCCGCGCTACGGCCGATCACCTCCTCGGTGTGGATGCATGCCGCGCTGTGCCCAGGGCCGATCTGGAGCAGCGGCGGTTCGGCGGCGGTGCAGTCCTCGGTGGCCAGTGGGCAGCGAGGTGCGAACGGGCATCCCGGGGGCAGCGCGGCCATCGATGGTGGGGCGCCGAGGATCGGCACCAGTCGCCGGCCGCGGGGTGCGTCCAGCCGAGGTACCGAGCCGAGCAGACCGGCCGTGTAGGGCATCGCGCGGTTCTCGTAAAACTCTGACACCGAAGCGCTTTCGACCACCGCGCCGGCGTACATCACCAGCGCCCGGTCGGCGAACTCGGCGACCACCCCCAGATCATGGGTGATGATCAGCACGCCGGCGCCGGTGACATCGCGGGCCGTGCGCAGCAGGTCCAGGATCTGGGCCTGAACGGTGACATCCAAGGCGGTGGTGGGCTCGTCGCAGATGATGAGATCCGGATCGTTGGCGATCGCGATGGCGATCACCACGCGCTGGCGTTCGCCGCCGGACAGTTCGTGCGGAAACGCCCGGGCCCGCTGGCCCGGGTTGGTGATGCCCACCAACTCCAGCAGTTCGACCGCCCGGGTCCGGGCCTTACGGCGGTCCAGGCCGGGCTGGTGGATGCGCAGCGCCTCGGCGATCTGGTCACCGACGGTGTACACCGGGGTGAGCGCCGACATCGGATCCTGGAACACCGTCCCGATGGAACGGCCCCGGATCTTCGACAGCTGGTCGTCGTCGAGGGTCAGCAGCTCCTCACCGTGCAAGCGCACCGAGCCGGACACCTCGGCGTACTCGGGAAGCAGGCCGACGACGGCCATCGCGCTCGCCGACTTCCCGGCACCCGATTCGCCCACCAGGGCCACGACTTCACGCGGGGTGATATCGAAGGACACCCCGCGCACCGCCGACACCCATTCGGTGTCGGTGGGGAACGCGACGGTCAGGTCGCGGACCTCCAGCAGGCTCACTTGGCACCCCTCCGCAGCCGGCGCGATCCCGGGTCCACCGCATCACGTAACGCGTCCCCGGCGAGGTTGGCGCACATCACGATCAGGATCAGGACGCCCGCCGGGAACAGGAACACCCAGGGGAAGGTGGTGGCCGACGGGGTGCCGTCGGCGATCAGGGTGCCCAGTGACACGTCGGGGGCGCGCACGCCGAACCCGAGGAAGCTCAATCCGGTTTCGGCGAGGATCGCGACACCGACGTTGAGCGTGGTGTCGATGATCAGGATCGAGGCCACGTTGGGGAGCACGTGCCGGGCGATGATGCGGGTGTCGCTGACACCCATATACCTTGCAGCGGTCACGAATTCGCGCTCACGCAAGCTCATGGTGAGGCCGCGCACCATGCGTGAACTGATCATCCAGGAGAAGACGGCCAGCAGCACGATCAGCACGAGCAGTGCCCCCGAACCGTTGGTGTTCCTGGTGGCGATGGCGATCAGCAGGAAGCTCGGCACCACCAACAGCAAGTCGACGACCCACATCAACGCGCGGTCCCGCCAGCCGCCGAAGTAGCCGGCGATCGCGCCGACGACGGCGGCGATGAACGTCGAGATCAGGGCCACGCACAGGCCGATCAGCATCGACTTCTGCATTCCCCGCAATGTCAGGGCGAACAGATCCTGGCCCAGGGCGTTGGTGCCGAACCAGTGCTTGGGGCTCGGTGGGGTCTGCAGGGCGTAGTAGTCCAGATCGGTGTAGCTGTAGGGCAGCAGCGGGGGCAGCGCGTAGCAGCCCAGGAAAAGGAGGCACAGTACGGCGAGTGCCACCATGGCGGGCCGGTTGCGTACGAACCGTCGCCACACCAGGGTGCGGCGGGACGCGAAGGTCTGGACGTCCACACCGGATTTGGCTGTGGTCGTCATCGGTTCGCTCATCGGATTCGGACCCGGGGATCGAGCGCCGCCAGGATCACGTCGGACAGTACGCCGGCCAGCAGTACCGTCGCGCCGGAGAACACCGTCATCGCGACGATGATATTGGTGTCCTGCGAGGCCAGCCCCTGGACGAACCATTCACCCATGCCGTGCCAGCCGAAGATCTTCTCGACGAACACCGCTCCGGTGACCAGACCGCCGACACCGTAGGCGAACAGGGTGGCCATCGGGATCAGCGCCGTCCGCAGCCCGTGCTTGACCAGCGCCTGCCGCCGGGTCAGCCCCTTGGCCCGGGCGGTCCGGATGAAGTCCTGGCCGAGGACGTCGAGCATCGCGTTGCGCTGATACCGGCTGAACCCCGCGATCGACCCCAGCGCGAGCGTCAGTGTCGGGAGCACCAGATGCTGGATCCGGTCTACGAAGATGTTCCAGCCGCCGCCGATCGCATCGGGCGAGGTTTCGCCGGTGTATTCGAAGAGCTGCACACCCAGCACCGAATTCACCCGCAGCGCAACGAGTATCAACAGGCTGGCGATGACGAACGTGGGCGTGCTGATGATCAGCAGCGACAGCCCGGTGATGACGCGGTCGGAGAGCCGGTACTGCCGAATGGCGCCCCACGCGCCCACCACCACGCCCAGGATCGCGCCAACGACCGAGCCGATGACCACCAGCCGCAGGCTGACCCCCACTCGGCGCCCCAACTCGTCGCTCACCGGTTGGCCAGTCACCGTCTTACCGAAGTCGCCGTGCACGGTGCCCACCAGCCAGGTGGCATACCGCGCCGGGATCGGCTGGTCGAGATTCAGTTCGGCGGCCTTGGCGTCGATCACCGCCTGTGGTGGGCGCGGGTTGCGCTGCTGCAGACTCTCCAGCGGTCTGAACGTCAGGGACGCCAGCGTGAACGCCAGGAAGGACGCCAACAACAGCAGCACGATGTAGTTGAGCAATCGTCGCGCCAGAAACCGCGTCATCGAACCTCCTGCATGAGGCACAGGGTAGGAGATGACCGCGCCACAAGCCCGTTACCGGCGAATTGACATGCACGCGTCAGCTTTCTCACAGTGTCGTGGGATTCACTCTCACAGCATGAATTCAACAACTCCCCGGAAGATTCAAATGTTCGCCGCCGCCGTCGGCGCGGGCGCCCTGGTGGCGATCGGCGTGCTCGGCGCGCTGTTCGCCCATTCCAGTGCACCGATGGCGTCGAACACGATGCAGATCGGCGTCACCACGACATTGGAGCCGACTCCGCCGTCCACACCCGAGGTGGCCCGCGCGGTGCCCGCCATCAAGGGCCCCGCCAAGTAGCTGCTTCACAGCGCGGTCATATCGAGGCATCTCATACCGGCTGGCCAGCCCGTATCCAGCTCGGCGGCGTTCGCTGGAACGCATGAAACTGACAATCATGCTGATCGGTTGTCTCGCCACGGCCGCGCTCTTGGTGTGCGGGATCATCACGGCCACGACGATGCCGGTGGCGGGGGCGGCAGGTCCGTCCGATGACGGGGCGGCGACCACGTCGGTGGTCCCGACAGTCGAGGCGACCACGATGGCCGTGCCGGCGATCCGTGGCAAGGTGCCGCTCTACCCGGGTGAGGCGCCCAACGCCGATCCGCAGGGCTGATGGCTTCCAGGTTTCGTGGAGCAGCTTCTCGGCTACCCCGAAGCCATGGATACCGCCAGAGTGAAATTGCTGTCCGCGGCCGCCGGGCTGGGGGCCGTCCTCGTGATGGGTGTGCTGTCCGTGGCAGGCAGCGAGGTCAGCCGAGCAGACCCGGCGCCGCCGGGACCGGTCACGACGACGCCGGCCACCCTCGGGGAGACGGTCACCGAGACCACTGCCGTGCAATCGCCGGAACCGACGGTCAACGAGCCGCCGGTCACCTTCACCACACCCTCGGGCTTCGCCGTCCCGCACTAGTGATCGGCTGCGCCGATCGTGGTGATCGATCTGGTGTCACCGGTCCGGGTGGCGCGGATGCTCACCTTCTGGTTCACCGTGAACGGCACGCTGCTGTCTGCCGCTGTCGGCGGGATGACGTACGTGCTGGTGAAGCCGTCGTCGCTGCGTGCGGTGATCGACGTGGCCGACACGGCCGTGACCGTGCCCACCTGGACGATGTCGGTCTGAAAGCCGCCGTTGCCGTCGGGGACCACGAACTCTCCGTGCAGCGCCGCCGGGTCCGTCGCGACGTGACCCGTCCCGGACCGGCCCGGCCCTCCGCCGAACGGTTCCGCGCCGGGCGGCGGGCCACCCGGGAATCCACCGAAACCCCCGCCACGGCCACCGCTGTCGGTCGCCGCGTAGACCGCCCCGCCGCCCAGGGCGCCGATCACCACGGCCACGCCGACCGCGGCGAGAGTCTCGCGTCTACCCCAGCGGTGTTCCTGGGGTCGGCCCCAGGGTTGTTCTTCCTCGCTCATGTCCGCCACTGTGACGGGAATCCCTATGTGCACGCTGTGAGACGAGACGGTTGTGGATAGAACTCGCAATATTCATAGATTGCGCATAGGAACGGCACAGTGCCAGCCCATTACTTGTTTGAATACTGAACAGTGTGACCACGGTGACCAATGGGCTGGCGAACGGGCAGGCAAGCGGAATGTCTAGCGGATCGGGATCCGAGTCAGATCCGGCGCGCGTCGTGATGCGGCGGGCCGACGGAAAGCCGATCAACGTTCTCGTCGTCGACGACGAGCCGGTGCTCGCCGAACTGGTGTCGATGGCCCTTCGCTATGAGGGCTGGGATATCGAGACCGCCGGCGACGGTGCGAGCGCCATCGAACTCGCCAAGGAGAACCCGCCCGACGTCGTCGTGCTCGACGTCATGCTGCCGGACATGAGTGGCCTGGACGTCCTGCGCAAGCTTCGCGACCAGCAGCCCGGACTGCCGCTGCTGTTGCTCACCGCCAAGGACTCGGTGGAGGACCGGATCGCCGGCCTCACCGCGGGCGGCGACGACTACGTCACCAAACCCTTCAGCCTGGAAGAGGTCGTCCTGCGGTTGCGTGCGCTGCTGCGCCGCACCGGGGTGGCCAACGAAGCCGGCGGTGCACAGATCGTGGTGGGTGATCTGGTGCTCGATGAGGACAGTCATGAGGTCACCCGGGGCGGCGATCCCATTTCGCTGACCGCGACCGAGTTCGAGCTGCTGCGGTTCATGATGCGCAACGCGAAGCGGGTGCTGAGCAAAGCGCAGATCCTGGACCGCGTGTGGAGCTACGACTTCGGCGGCCGGTCCAATATCGTCGAACTGTATGTGTCCTACCTTCGCAAGAAGATCGACAGCGGCCGCGAACCGATGATCCACACCCTCCGCGGCGCCGGCTACGTCCTGCGCCCCCCGCGCTGAGGTGAGAAGCCGCGTCCTGGCACCACGCACCTGGTCGCTGCGCATGCGGCTGCTGGTCACCCAGGTCACGCTGCTGGCGCTGTTGTGTGTCGGCATCGGCGTCGCCACCGAGTTCGCGTTGCAGCGATTCCTCATGCACCAGCTCGACACCCAGCTCCTGGAAGCCGCCCGGCGTTCCGCGGGCATCGTCGACCTGCCACCGCCGCCGTTCGGGCCGGGGCCGCCGTTGGACGGCCCGCAGCACAGCGGTGGGCCGCCCGCATTCCGGTTCGACCCGGAGGCCGGGCCCGGTCCGGGGTTCCTGAATGCGCCCGGTCAGGCGATCCGCACCGTCGGCATGGTCATCGGGCACGATGGATCCCTCGATGCCGGGGTGATCACCTCGGACGGGGCCACCGCCGATATCAGTTCCACCGCGGCCGCTCAGTTGGCCGCCGTCCCGCCGACGCGCACTCCGGTCGCCATGCACCTGGATGGTCTGGGGTCTTACCGGGTGCTCGCCCTGCATGCGCACCGCAGTGGCCGGGTGATCGTGGTCGGCCTGCCCACCACCGTGGTCGACGACACCCTGCTGTGGGTGCTCGCGATGTTCTGTGTCGTCGCCGCGATCGCGTTGGCCGGGGCCATCATCGCCTGTATCTGGATCATCCGCCGGCAACTGGCGCCGCTGTCGCGGCTGTCGGCGGCGGCCCGCGATGTGGCCGATCTGGAACTGGACCGCGGCGAGGTCAATCTGCCCACCCCGATCGTCCCGGTCGACCCCGACACCGTCCATACCGAGGTGGGTCAGCTCGGGTCGGCGCTGAACCGGATGCTGGACCGGATCGCCGGTGCGCTGTCGGCCCGCCATGCCAGCGAGACCCGGGTGCGCCAGTTCGTCTCGGACGCCAGCCATGAGTTGAGGACGCCTCTCGCAGCAATCAGGGGCTACACCGAACTCGCCCAGCGCAAGCGTGACGATCTGCCGGCCGATGTCGCGCACGCGGTGAGTCGGGTCGAGTCCGAAGCCCAGCGGATGACCACGCTGGTGGAGGACATGCTGCTGCTGGCCCGCCTGGACGAGGGGCGCCCGCTGGAGCGCGCCCAGGTCGATATGTCGCAGCTGGTGGTCGATGCCGTCAGCGACGCGCACGCCACCGGCCCGGATCACGAGTGGTCGCTGGACCTGCCCGAGGAGCCGGTGCTGCTGGTCGGCGACCATGCCCGGCTGCACCAGGCGCTGGCCAATCTGTTGGGCAACGCCCGCACGCACACCCCGGCGGGCACCTCGGTGGTCACCTCGCTGAGCGTGCTGCCCGACGGCGATGTGCAACTGACCGTGGCCGACGATGGGCCGGGTATCCCGGCGAAACTGCAGCCGGAGGTCTTCGAACGGTTCGCGCGCGGGGATTCGTCGCGATCGCGCCGGATGGGCAGCACCGGGTTGGGTCTGGCGATCGTGGCCGCCGTGATCCGGGCGCACGGCGGGCGTATCGACCTGCGCAGCGCGCCGGGCGATACCGAGTTCGTCGTCACCTTGCCCCGAGGTGAATCACAGGTAACGCACAGCGCCGACAAAACCGCCACGTAGCGCGGGTTGTGAGGATCGATCAGGTGACCGCCGTACTGCCCGAGGTAGCTGTGCCCGTGCCCGCATCGACCGCCCGCCGGATCGCGGTGAGGGAACGCGCCGCACTGGCGGTGCTCCTTGCCGGGACGGCGGTGCTGTACCTGTGGAACCTGTCGATCAGCGGGTGGGCCAACGGCTTCTACTCCGCTGCGGTGCAGGCCGGCGCGAGCGACTGGACCGCCATGCTGTTCGGATCCAGCGACGCCGCCAACGCCATCACCGTCGACAAGACCCCGGCGGCGCTCTGGCTGATGGACATCTCGGTGCGGCTGTTCGGCTTGCACTCGTGGAGTGTGCTGCTGCCTCAAGCCCTCGAAGGAATAGCCGCGGTGGGCTTCTTGTACGCCGCGGTGCGCCGGGCTGCCGGGCCCGGTGCCGCTCTGCTGGCCGGTGCGATCCTGGCGCTGACCCCCGCGGCGGCCCTGATCTTCCGGTTCAACAACCCCGACGCACTACTGGTGCTGTTGCTGGTGGTGGGCGCGTATTGCGTGCAGCGGGCATGCGAGCCAGCCAGCAGCCGCTGGTGGATGGTCGCGGTGGGCGTGGCCGCCGGGTCCGCGTTCCTGGCCAAGATGCTGCAGGCGTTCCTGGTGCTGCCGGCTTTCGCCGCGGCCTATCTGATCTGTGCGGCCGCCCCGCTGCGCACCCGGCTGTGGCGCCTCGTCGGGGGCATCGTGGCCCTGGTGCTGTCCGGCGGCTGGTACTTACTGCTGGTCGAACTGTGGCCGTCCGCGTCCCGGCCGTATATCGGGGGCTCCCAACACGACAGCATCATCGAACTGGCGCTGGGCTACAACGGCCTGGGCCGGTTGACCGGTGACGAGGTCGGCGGACTGGGCAACATGAACCACGATGTGGGCTGGGGCCGGCTGCTGGGCTCCCAGATGGGCACCCATATCGCGTGGCTGCTGCCCGCCGCGCTGATCTGCCTGGCCGCCGGGCTGGTGCTGACCCGGCGTGCGCCCCGCACCGACGCCACCCGCGCCGCCCTGATCCTGTGGGGTGGCTGGCTGGTGGTGACGGCCGTGGTGTTCAGCTACGCGAACGGCATCCTGCACCCCTACTACACGGTGGCGCTCGCGCCCGCCATCGGTGCCTGCGTGGGCATCGGGGTGAGCATGTTGTGGCAGCGGCGATCCGACCTGAGATGCGCGACGGCGCTGGCCGGCACGGTGCTCGTCACCGCGGTGCTGGCGGCGGTGCTGCTGGGCCGGCAAGCCGACTGGATGCCGTGGCTGCGCGCGGTGGTGGCGGTCGCCGGGATCGGCGCTGCGGTCCTGATCCTGGTGTCCGGCCGGCTGCCACGAGCGGTGGCCGGCGTCGCCGCTGCGCTGGCGGTGACGGCCTGCCTGGCCGGCCCCGGGGCCTACGCCATCGCCACCGCGGCCGGCCCGCACAGCGGGGCCATCCCCTCGGTGGGGCCGGGGCGCGGCTTGGGTGGCGGTTTCGGTGCTGGTTTGGGAGGTGGCCCGTTCGACACTCCCACCCCCAAACCCGCGCTGACGGCCCTGTTGAGCGCCAACGCCGACGATTACACCTGGGTGGCGGCCACCGTCGGCTCCACCAACGCGGCCGGCTATCAACTGGCCACTGGTGCGCCCGTGATGGCGGTCGGCGGGTTCAACGGCACCGATCCGGCGCCGACCCTGCAGGAGTTCCAGAAACTGGTGTCGGACAAGAAGATTCACTACTTCATCCACGCCGTGATGATGGGCAACTGGCGGTCCGAGACCAGCGGCAGCCGGGAGGCGGCAGATATCGCGTCCTGGGTGCAGAGCCACTTCACCGCGGTGCCCGTGGCCGGTGTGACGGTCTACGACCTGACCAGCGCGCCGCATTCATAGGTTTCGCATAGCTTGTGCCCACGGCCGACACACCCCGACGCCCAAGTATGGACTCATGACAGACATCGCCTTCGCCGCGCGGCCCAACGCCGTACAGGTCGCTCGCTCGCTCGCCGTTCCGGTGGTCGACGTGGTGGTGCCGGTGTACAACGAACAGGCCGCGCTGGCCAACTCGGTCCGTCGGTTGCACCGTCACCTGCAGGAGAACTTCCCCTATCCGGTGCGCATCACCATCGCCGACAACGCCAGCATCGACGACACGCCGCGGATCGCCGCCGAGCTGGCCGCCGAACTCGACGAGGTACGGGTGGTCCGGCTGGAGCAGAAGGGCCGCGGCCGTGCCCTGCACCAGGTGTGGTCGCAGTCCGATTCGCCGGTGCTGGCCTATATGGACGTCGACCTGTCCACCGACCTGGCCGCACTGGCGCCCCTGGTGGCTCCGCTCATCTCCGGTCATTCCGACCTGGCGATCGGCACCCGCCTGGCCCGCAACGCACGCGTGGTGCGCGGCCCCAAGCGCGAGATCATCTCCCGCTGCTACAACCTGATCCTGAAGTCCACCCTGGCGGCCGGCTTCTCCGACGCTCAGTGCGGCTTCAAGGCGATCCGCGCCGACGTGGCCCGCGAGTTGCTGCCCTATGTCGAGGACACCGGATGGTTCTTCGACACCGAGCTGCTGGTGCTGGCCGAGCGCACCGGTCTGCGCATCCACGAGGTGCCGGTGGACTGGGTGGACGATCCCGACAGCCGGGTCGACATCATCGCCACCGCGACCGCAGACCTGAAAGGGGTGGGCCGCTTGCTGCGCGGTTTCGCCAACGGCTCCATCCCGATCAATACCATTGCCGCCCAGCTGGGTTCACGCCGTGCCGCGGCACCGCGCTCGCTGCTGCGCCAGGTGGTGCGGTTCGGCACCATCGGTGTCGCCTCCACCATCGCCTACCTGCTGCTGTTCATGGCGCTGCACGCCTCGATCGGCGCCCAGGCGGCCAATCTGGTGGCGCTGCTGGTGACCGCTGTCGCCAACACCGCCGCCAATCGCCGTTTCACCTTCGGGGTGCGCGGCGCCGGCGCGGCACGGCATCAGTTCGAGGGCCTGATCGTGTTCGGCATCGCGCTGGCCATCACCAGCGGATCGCTGGCCGGGTTGCACGCCTTCGTCGAACAGCCACACAAGCTGGTCGAGTTGACCGTCCTGGTGCTGGCCAATCTGGTGGCCACCGCAGTCCGCTTCGTGCTGCTGCGCGGCTGGGTGTTTCATCCGCGCCGCACCTCCTGAACGACTCACCGATACCCGAAGGACTCAGATGACTGTGACCGATTCCCGGCAGGCGGATGCCGGAGCGGCGGGAAAAGCGACCGTCGACGCGGCCCCCGGCGCGCGCGGCAGGGGAGCCCGGCTACTGCTGGGCGATGGGACGCAGGCCCCCTGGGAGCGGCCCGGGCTGCTGGCACTGCTGGCCACCACCGCGGTGCTCTATCTCTGGGGCCTCGGTTCCAACGGCTGGGCCAACAGCTACTACGCCGCCGCGGCGCAGGCCGGCACGCAGTCGTGGAAAGCGTTGTTGTTCGGCTCCTTTGACGCAGGCAATGCCATCACGGTGGACAAGCCGCCCGCGGCGATGTGGGTGATGGGGCTGTCGGGCCGGCTGTTCGGATTCAGCGAGTTCACCATGTTGCTGCCACAGGCCCTGATGGGTGTGGCCGCGGTGGCGGTGCTCTACGCGACGGTGCGGCGATGCAGCGGGCCGGGTGCGGGTCTGATCGCCGGCACCGCGCTGGCGCTGACGCCGGTGGCGACGTCGATGTTCCGCTACAACAATCCCGACGCGCTGCTGGTGCTGCTGCTGGTGATCGCGGCGTACTGCACGGTGCGGGCCATCGGCGCGGTTTCGGCGGGCGCCATGACCACATGGATGGCGCTGACCGGCTGCGCCGTCGGTTTCGCGTTCCTGACGAAGATGCTGCAGGCGTTCCTGGTGCTGCCCGGCCTGGGTATCGCCTTCCTGATCGCCGGCGGCGCGACCGTGGGCAAGCGGGTGGGTGCGCTGGCCGTGGGTGTGGTGGCGATGGCGTTCTCCGCCGGTTGGTATATCGCGCTGGTCAGCCTGTGGCCCGCCGATGCCCGGCCCTATATCGCCGGTTCGACCGACAACAGCCTGCTGCAGCTTGCGTTCGGCTACAACGGCATTCAGCGGATCACCGGTAACAATCAGCCCGGTGGCGGTGGACATTTCCCGGGTGGGCCCGGCGGCGAGGGTGGCCGCAATGTGTTCTTCGGCGGCGAGCCGGGGATCGGCCGGTTGTTCAACGACTTCATGGGCACCGAGGTGTCCTGGCTGCTGCCCGCCGCGCTGATCGGTCTGGCCGCCGGGCTGTGGTTCACCCGGCACAGTCCGCGCACCGGTAAGGTCCGTGCCAGCCTGATCCTCTGGGGCGGTTGGTTGTTCGTCACCGGTGCGGTGTTCAGCTATATGGACGGCACCGTGCACCCGTATTACGCGGTGGCGCTGGCCCCGGCGGTGGCCGCGCTGTTGGGTATCGCGGTGGCCGAGCTGTGGCAGGGACGGCAGTTCCTGGCCCCCCGGCTGGTGCTGACGGTCATGCTGGCCGGCACCGGGGTGTGGACCTTCGTTCTGCTCACCCGCACCCCCGACTGGTTCCCCGCGCTGCGCTGGGTCATCCTGATCGGCTCGGTCCTGGTGGCCGCGGTGCTGGCGGTGGGCGCGCACAAGCTGGGCAAGGCCACCCTGGTGGTGGCCGCGGCGGCCCTGCTGTTCGGCTTCGCCGGCAGTGCGGCGTATTCCATCGCGACGGTGGCAGGCACGCATTCCGGTGGGCCGATGCCGAGTTCGGGCCCGGCCCGCGCCGGCGGCGACTTCCCCTTCGGTCCGCCCGGGGACCGGGACAAGAAGACCGATGATGCTGCGCTGGAGAAGCTGATCACCGGGCTCGACAACCGTTGGGCCGCAGCGACGATCGGCTCGATGCAGGCCGGCGGTCTGGAACTGAGAACCGGAGCGTCGATCATGTCCATCGGTGGATTCGCCGGTGGTGACAATTCGCCCACGCTGGAGCAGTTCCAGCATGACGTGACCGACGGCCAGGTGCGGTACTTCATCGTCAGCGACCGCGGTCCGGGCGGGCACGGCGGACCGGGTTCGGACAGCCACAGCGCGGGCGCCCAGATCTCGGCGTGGGTGCAGCAGCACTTCACCAAGCTCGATGTGGGTGGCACGACGGTCTACGACTTGAGTAAACCGGTCGACTGATCCCCTGGCGTGATGGATTCACGGTGATTCCGACCGGTGCCCTCGACGTCGACCGTTGTTAGCGTCCGGCAGGTGTCTGTCACCGATCAACTGCTGCGCAACAACGAGGAATACGCCAAGACGTTCAGCGGCCCCGAGAAGTCGAGGCCGTTGCCGCTGCCACCGAGCAAGCATGTCGCCGTACTCGCCTGCATGGACGCTCGCCTGGACGTCTACCGTGTCCTCGGACTGGGCGAGGGTGAGGCACACGTCATCCGCAATGCCGGCGGGGTGGTCACCGATGACGAGATCCGCTCGCTGGCGATCAGCCAGCGCCTGCTCGGCACCAGGGAGATCATCTTGATCCACCACACCGATTGCGGCATGTTGACCTTCACCGACGATGACTTCAAGCGGGGCATCCAGGACGAGATCGGCCTCAAACCCGAATGGGCCGCCGAAGCGTTCCCGGATGTGGCCGAGGATGTGCGCCAGTCACTGCGCCGGATCGAGGCCAGCCCGTTCGTCACCAAGCACGAATCGTTGCGCGGCTTCATCTTCGATGTCGCGACGGGGCGCCTCGAGGAGGTGACCCTCTAGCCCGCCGCCCGTCGCTCACCTCGTGGTGAATTCAGCCCGGGCCAGCGCCGTGAGTGCCGCGGCGGTGCGGTCGCAGAAAGCGTCGTGGTCGGCCAGGCCGCGGGTCATCGCCCGCACCACGGTGGTGGCGACCAGTAGGTCGAACACCGTGTCGGCGCGGTCGGCGTCGCCGTCGAGCAGATCGGTCATCAGCGCTCGGACGTCGGCCTCCGCGCGCAGCACCAGTCGTTCATAGATCGATTCGTCGCGGTGATACGCCGTGAGCAGTCCTGGCAGCGCGGCGCGCGGTACGGGGTCGGCCAGCCAGGTCAGGAACATCGCCACCCAGCCGCGCAGATCGGCGTACAGGTCACCGGTGGTGGCGGGCACCGGGACCGGGCTGGTGTGCCCGAACGCCGCGTCCTCCACCAAGGCTTCCTTCGTCGGCCAGCGCCGGTACAGGGTGGGTGCGCCGACCCCGGCGCGTTTGGCGATGGCGACCATCGTGGTGCCCTGGTAGCCCGCCTCCACCAGCAGTTCGCGGGTGGCCTGCAGCACGGCCACATCCTTGGCCGGATCCCGGGGACGCCCCGCTGCGGTGGTCATGCCCAAAAACCTAGCCCGTTCCGGAACAGCCTGTTACGTTACGACCTATAACGTAATTACTGGAAGGCGCGCCGATGCTCACTCCGCACGATGAACTCCTGTGCCATCAACTGCCCACCACCTTCGACCACGTCGCGCAGTCGGACCTGCGCTGGACCGAGCGCATCGTCATGTACGGCTTCGACCGCTCGGGTGATGTCAACGTGATGACCGGTATGGCCCGCTACCCCAACCGCAACGTGACCGACGCCTACGCGATGATCACCCGCCGGGGCGGGGAGGCCCGGGTGGTGCGGATGTCCACCGAGCTGAATCCCCAAACCGACCCTCTGGGAACGTATTCCGTTGGACCATTCACCTACTCAGTGGAGGAGCCGCTGCGCACCGTGCGCGCCCAGCTGGCACCCAACGAGCAGGGGGTCAGCCTGGATCTTCGGCTGCGCGGACAGTTTCCCGCCTACGAGCAGACCCCGGCCTTCCATCGCAGTCGTGGGCGGGTCAGCGAGGACGCGCGGCGGTTCTACCAGAACGGCGAGCTGGAGGGCTGGATCGAAATCGACGGCGAGCGCATCGAGATCGACCCGCAACGATGGTGGTTCGGCCGGGACCACTCATGGGGTGTGCGAAACGGACCCGGCGGTGGCAGCCTCTCCGAGGGGGCCAACCTGCAACCCCCGGAGATCCCCGACGGCACCCTCTATTACATGGGCATCTTCGAATTCGACGACGAGCTGGTGCATTTCGCGCAGCGTGAGACCAGCACGGGGGAGCGCTGGCAGTTCGAGGGCGAGATCCTCTACCCGATCGAGACCGGTCGGCCCGCAGGTTCCATCATTGATGTCGAGCATGATCTGAGATTCCGCGATGACCTGCGGGTGATCAGTGGCGGCACCTTCACCGTACACCGCGCCGACCGCACCACCAGCGCCATCGAGGTCAGTCCGATCACCGATTTCTGGCCCGGCCTGGCCGGCTACATGGACGTCAACGGGTACGCGTCCGGGCATTGGCGCGGAACGGATTTCCTCGACGGGTTCACCGCCGACACCAACGATCTCGACGTCATCAGGCCGGTCAGCCTGCTGTCCGAGACGCTGTGCCGGGTGACCATGGCCGGTAAGACCGGGTACGGCCTGGTGGAGATGGTCTTTGTCGGCGCGTACCCGAGTTATGGATACACGGGATGGTGAGGATGCCGGTTGCGGATCTGCCCGCCGCACTCGAACACCTGGTACGGCGGCACATCCCCGGCGCGGGGAACGCACGGATCACCAACTGGGCGCCCAGTCCGGGCGGATTCTCCACCGAGACTTACCTCTTCGACGTCACGGACCTGGACGGCGCCGCGCCGCTGGGGCTGGTCTTTCGCCGTCCGCCGGAATTCCAGATCCTGCCCGGTTACGACCTGCGCCGGCAGTACCTCATCATGGAACGCCTTGCGCCATCGCCGGTTCCGGTCCCGTCGGTGCGTTGGATCGACCCCCGTGGCGACGCGTTGGGAAGCCCGTACCTGGTGATGGACCGCATCGACGATATCGTCGGCGTCAGCGATGTGCCGCCCTATCACGGAGCGGGGATCTTCGCCGAGACCGACGATGCCGGCCGTGCCGCGCTGTGGAACGGCTGCGTCGACATGATTGCGGCGGTGCACCGCGTCGATGTGCAGGCCCACCGACTGGGGTTCCTCGGACCGTCCGCGCCCGCGGATCTGGTCGGGTTTCTGCGGTACGCCCTGAAGTGGGCGTACGCCGACGCGCCACTGCACCCGACCTTCACCCGTGCGCTGGGCTGGCTCGAAGCACACCTCTACGAGCCGGAAGGGCTGGGTCTGTGCTGGGGAGACGCCCGGATGTCGAATGTGCTGTACCGGCCCGACCTGACTCCGAAGGCGGTGCTGGACTGGGAAATCGCCTACCTGGGCGATCAGGCCGCCGATATCAGCTGGCTGCTGATGACCGACTGGGTGAGCAGTCCGCTGCCCGACAATATGTCCGCCGTGGGCACACCCACCCGAGAGGAAACCGTCGACCGCTACGAACACGGGGTCGGGCGCCGGATCGGCAACCTCGCCTTCACCGATGTCACCGCTCCGCTGCTGCTCGCCGTGGCGCTGGTGCGGCTGAACCGCCGCTTCGCCGTCGATGGGCTGGACCTGGCCGACATCTGTGCCCGACGGATCGACTTTGTCTTAAACAACTGAACTCACTACCTTTTCGGTGTGGGTGCACCTGAAAGTCCGCCGTTTCCCCGGAGCATGGCGCTCCTGGTCGCCGGTGCGTTCTTCATGGAGATCCTGGACGCCAG
Source organism: Mycolicibacterium sp. Y3 (assembly GCF_051188035.1). Taxonomy (NCBI): domain Bacteria; kingdom Bacillati; phylum Actinomycetota; class Actinomycetes; order Mycobacteriales; family Mycobacteriaceae; genus Mycobacterium; species Mycolicibacterium sp. Y3. The sequence continues at coordinate 2,086,591 of NZ_JAVQLT010000001.1, forward strand.
CATCCTGACACCGGCGATCCCCGCGATGGCCGCCCAATTCGGGGTCGGTGCCATCGATGTCAACGTGGCGATCACCGCCTACCTGGTCACCGTCGCCGTGCTCATCCCGGCCAGCGGTTGGATGGCCGACCGCTTCGGTATCCGGCGGGTGTTCATCGCCGCCATCGCGATCTTCACGCTGGCCTCGGTGGGCTGCGCGCTGAGCGCGTCGCTGCCCATGCTGGTCGGGATGCGGATTGCCCAGGGCGTCGGCGGAGCCATGATGGTGCCGGTCGGCCGGCTGGCCGTGTTGCGGTTCAGTGGCAAGGCCGACTTGGTGCGGGCGATCGCGCTGCTGACCTGGCCGGCGCTCGCGGCTCCGGTGCTGGCTCCGGTGCTCGGCGGCGCGATCGCGACGGTCGGCAACTGGCGCTGGATCTTCCTGGTCAACATTCCGCTCGGCGTCATCGGGCTCATCTTGGCGTTCAAGCTGATTCGGGGTGACCCCGCGCCGGCGCGCACACCGCTGGACTGGCCGGGCATCATGCTGCTGGGCGGCGGTATCGCCGCGGCGCTCATCGGCCTGGAACACATCCGGGTCGACGGCACCGACTGGCTGCTGGTCGGCGGGTGCGGTGTGGCCGCGCTGGCGCTTCTGATCACGGCGGTCTGGCATCTGCTGCGCACCGAGGCGCCGCTGGTGGCGCTCCGGGTACTGAAGGTGCGGACGCTGCGGATCACGGTGTCGGCCGGATCGCTGTACCGGATGGTCATCACGGCGGTGCCGTTCCTCCTGCCGTTGCAGTTCCAGCTCGAGTTCGGTTGGACTCCGTTCGCGGCCGGTCTGATGGTGGCCGCGCTCTTCGCGGGCAATCTCACCATCAAACCGGCGACGACGCCGTTGATGCGCAGATTCGGCATCCGCACCGTGCTGCTGGTCAACGGGCTTGCCTCGGTGTGCTGTTTCGGTCTGCTGGCGGCGCTTAGGCCGGGTGCGCCGGTGGCGCTGATCGCGGCGGTGCTCTACCTCAGTGGTGCGCTGCGATCGGTGGGGTTCACGGCCTACAACAGCCTGGCGTTCTCCGACGTCGACGGGGACCGACTCACGCATGCCAACACGCTCAACGCGGCGGTGCAGGAACTGGCGGCCGGCCTGGGTATCGCGCTGGCGGCCCTGCTGCTGAGTCAGTTGACCTCCTACTCGCTGACGTACCTCGTGTTCGGTGCGTTGATGGCGGTGACGCTGGTGGAGTCGCTGCGGTTGCCGGGCAATGCCGGCGCGCATGTCAGTGGCGCCGGCTGATCTGCGCACGTCCGACGCACAGCAACCGCGCAGAAACGTTGACACTGCCCCGGTGCACCCGTTAGATTCCGGGTTATGTCTGCAATCTTGGTCATCTCTACCAACTTTATGGAGATGCGATGAGTGCCCCCACCGACCTGGACCCGGCCGCGGCCCGTTATGAGTTGAGTCACCTGCGCGCGCTGGAGGCCGAGGCCATCCACATCATCCGCGAGGTGGCCGCCGAGTTCGAGAAGCCCGTCCTGCTGTTCTCCGGTGGCAAGGACTCGATCGTCATGCTGCACCTGGCCATCAAGGCGTTCGCGCCCGGCCGGCTGCCGTTCCCGGTCATGCATGTCGACACCGGCCACAACTTCGACGAGGTGCTGGCTGCCCGCGACGAGCTGGTCGCCCAGCACGGGGTGCGCCTCGTCGTCGCCAAGGTGCAGGACGATATCGACGCCGGCCGCGTCGTCGAGACCATCCCGTCGCGCAATCCGATGCAGACGTTCACGCTGCTGCGCGCCATCCGGGAGAACAAATTCGACGCCGCCTTCGGTGGCGCGCGGCGCGATGAGGAGAAGGCCCGCGCCAAGGAGCGGGTGTTCAGCTTCCGCGACGAGTTCGGGCAGTGGGATCCGAAAGCGCAGCGACCGGAACTATGGAACCTGTACAACGGCCGTCACCACAAGGGCGAGCACATCCGTGCGTTCCCCATCTCGAACTGGACCGAGTTCGACATCTGGTCCTATATCGGGGCCGAGAAGATCAAGCTGCCGTCCATCTACTACGCGCACCAGCGCCAGGTGTTCGAACGTGACGGGATGCTGCTGGCGGTGCACAAGTTCCTGCAGCCACGCAAGGACGAGCCGGTCGTCGAGAAGACCGTCCGGTTCCGCACCGTCGGTGACGTCACCTGCACCGGGTGCGTGGAATCGTTGGCCGGCACCGTTTCCGAGGTGATCGCCGAGACCGCGGTGTCCCGTCTCACCGAGCGCGGCGCGACCCGCGCCGACGACCGAATCTCCGAAGCAGGTATGGAAGATCGCAAGCGCGAGGGGTACTTCTGATGGCCGGGGCGAGCGAAGCGACGGGTGTTGTTGTGAATTGCGCGAAGAAGAGAGAGCACAGCTGATGGCAACCCTGTTACGCATCGCGACCGCAGGCTCGGTTGACGACGGTAAGTCGACGCTGATCGGCCGGCTGCTGTTCGACTCCAAGGCCGTCATGGAGGACCAGCTCGCGGCCGTCGAGCGCACCTCCAAGGAACGCGGAAACGACTACACCGACCTGGCGCTGGTCACCGACGGCCTGCGCGCCGAGCGGGAGCAGGGCATCACCATCGATGTCGCCTACCGCTACTTCGCCACCGCCAAGCGCAAATTCATCATCGCCGACACCCCCGGGCACGTGCAGTACACCCGCAACATGGTGACCGGCGCTTCCACGGCGCAGCTGGTGATCGTGCTGGTCGACGCCCGGCACGGGTTGCTCGAACAGTCCCGCAGGCACGCCTTCCTGGCCTCGCTGCTGGGCATCCAGCACATCGTCCTGGCCGTCAACAAGATGGACCTGGTGGACTGGGATGAGCAGCGGTTCAACAAGATCCGCGACGACTTCCACGAGTTCGCGGCGCGCCTGGACATTCACGATGTCACCACTATCCCGCTGTCGGCGCTCAACGGCGACAATGTGGTCACCAAATCCGAGGTGGCGCCCTGGTATGAGGGTCCGGCACTGCTGAACCACCTCGAAGAGGTTTACGTCGCCGGTGACCGCAACCTGGTCGACGTCCGCTTCCCGGTGCAGTACGTGATCCGGCCGCAGACCCGCGAGCACGCGGATCACCGCAGCTACGCGGGCACCATCGCCGGTGGTGTCATGCGTCCCGGTGACGAGGTCGTCGTTCTGCCGGCCGGAAAAACCAGTCGCATCACCGAGATCTCGGGTCCGTCCGGTCCGGTGGACGAGGCCTTCACCTCGATGGCGGTGTCGATCAGCCTCGCCGACGATATCGACATCTCGCGGGGCGACATGATCGCCAGGCCGAACAACCAGCCGGATGTCACGAGTGAGTTCGATGCCACCGTGTGCTGGATGGCCGATGCTGCCGCTCTGGAACCGGGCCGTGACTACCTCATCAAGCACACCACCCGCACCACCCGGGCAAAGGTGACCGCACTGGACTACCGGCTGGACGTGAACACCCTGCATCGCGACAAGAGCGCGACGGCGTTGAAGCTCAACGAACTCGGCCGGGTCACGTTGCGCACCCAGGTTCCGCTGTTGCTCGACGAGTACTCGCGCAACGCGGCCACCGGGTCGTTCATCCTCATCGACCCGGACACCAACAGCACCGTCGCCGCCGGCATGGTGCGCGCCACCTCGCCCGCCGCCACCCGCGCGGCCAGCCCGAACGCGGTGCGCCACCAGAACCTGGTGACCGCGGCCGATCGCCTGTCGAAGGGTTCCACGGTGTGGTTCACCGGGCTGTCGGGTTCCGGAAAGTCCTCGGTGGCCATGCTTGTCGAGCAGAAGCTGCTGGCCGCCGGCCGGCCGGCCTATGTGCTCGACGGTGACAATCTGCGGCATGGCCTCAACGCCGATCTGGGATTCTCCATGGACGATCGGGCCGAGAACCTGCGCCGGCTCGCACACATCGCGACGCTGCTCGCCGATTCGGGCCAGATCGTGCTGGTGCCCGCCATCAGCCCGCTGGCCGAGCATCGCGAGCTGGCCCGCCGGGTGCACGCCGAACGCGGGTACGACTTCTTCGAGGTGTTCTGCGACACCCCGTTGGCCGACTGCGAGCGGCGTGATCCGAAGGGTCTCTACGCTAAAGCTCGCCGTGGTGAAATCACCCACTTCACCGGTATCGACAGTCCCTACCAGCGGCCGAAGGACCCGGATCTGCGGCTGACGCCCGACTACACCCCGGATGAACTGGCGCAACAGGTGATCGACCTGTTAGGTAAGCGGGCATGAGTCAATCCGATCATGAGCTGGCCGCGCAGCTGGCCACCGAGGCCGGCCGGCTCCTGCTCGGTGTGCGCAGCGACCTCGCCGACGGCAGCGAAGCGGAACGGAAGGCCGCCGGGGACAAGCGGTCTCATGACTTCCTGGTCGCTGCGTTGGCCCGGCACAGGCCTGCCGACGTGGTGCTCTCCGAGGAGGGTGCCGACGACAAGGCCCGGCTGACCGCCGATCGGGTGTGGATCGTCGACCCGCTCGACGGCACCCGGGAGTTCTCCGAACTGGGTCGCGAGGACTGGGCCGTGCATGTCGCGCTGTGGCAGGCCGGCGACCTGGTGGCCGGTGCGGTCGCGCTGCCGGCCCAGGGTGTCACGCTGGCCACCCCGACGGTGGCCGCCCCGCCCGCAGCCCCGGACGTTGCGCGCATCGTGGTCTCGCGGACCCGGCCGCCCGCTGTGGCGCTCGCCGTCCGCGATGCCCTCGGCGGCGTCCTGGTCGAATTGGGTTCGGCCGGAGCGAAAGTGGCGTCCGTGGTACAAGGCATCTCGGATGTGTACGTACACGCGGGTGGGCAGTACGAGTGGGATTCCGCGGCACCGGTCGCCGTGGCACGCGCTGCGGGCCTGCACACCTCGCGGATCGACGGCTCGCCGCTGGTCTACAACCAGGACAACGTGCGCCTGCCCGATCTGGTGGTGTGCCGGCCGGAGCTCGCCGCCGCGGTGCTGGCGGTCACCGCAGGCTGACCTCAGCTGTCCCGCCGGGGCCGGTCACACGGTAGCTCGGATCGCTCGGGCAGCGTGTACGGAGCTGATCGCGCTCGACCCCTCGCCGACGGCCGCGGCAACCCGTTTGATCGAGCCCGCCCGCACGTCGCCGACCGCCATGATGGCCGGGACGCTCGTCTCGAACGGAAGCGGTCGCCGACCGAGTGCGGCCCATTCGGGTCCCAGCGAGTCGGCGGGTATCTGGGCATCGGTGAGGATGAAGCCGCGATCGTCGAGCGCGACACCGGTGAGCCAATCGGTGGCCGGGGCGGCGCCGATGAAACAGAACAGCCCAACACAATCGCGCTCGGTGCGGATCGCCTGCCCGTCGCTGCCGGTCGAGGTGGTCGCGATCGCGGTGAGGTGGTCGGCGCCGGCCAGCCCGGTCACCTCGGTGCGGGTGTGCACGGTGATCCTGGGGTGCGCCACGATGCGTTCGGCGAGGTACGCCGACATGCTCGCCGTCAGCGAGGAACTTCGGACGCAGATATCGACCGCACTCCCTCGGTCGGCGAGGAACAGCGCTGCTTGACCGGCCGAGTTGGCGCCACCGACGACTGTGACCGGTGCGTCGGTACACCGGCGGGCCTCCAGTTCGGTTGCCGCATAGTAGATTCCGGCACCTTCGAAGTCGGTCCACCGTTCGATCGGCAATGAGCGATAGCGTGCGCCGGTGGCGATGACGACCGCACCCGTGGTGATGACGGTGGCATCGGCCAGGTGTACCTCGATCCGCCCCGCGGCGGCCTGCACGCCGACCACCCGGCGCGGCGAGTCGATACGAGCTCCGAACTTCTGCGCCTGGATGGTGGCCCGCCCGGTGAGTTCGGCACCGCTGAGACCGGAGGTGAATCCCAGGTAGTTCTCGATACGCGAACTGTTGGCGGCCTGGCCGCCCGGCGCGACCGAATCCAGGACCAGGGTGCGCAACCCTTCAGACGCCCCGTACACCGCCGCGCCCAGGCCCGCCGGTCCCGCACCGATGACCACCACGTCGACGTCGCCGCTCTCGAATGCACCACCGGCCAGGCCGAACGCCTGCGCGAGCCGTTCGGGGGTGGCCCGCCGAATCACGGATTCGGCGGTGACGACCGCCGGCAGGTCGGCGGCGGACAGACAGGTGCCCTGCGCCAGGCGAGCACCGGCCGCGGAGCGGAAATCGGTCCACGTGAAAGGCAACTGCAGGCGGTCGAGATAGGTGTGTAGGGCAAGGGTGTGCGCCGACGGTGCACCGGCAAGGATCTCGACGGTGCCGGCCTGGCGGGTCAGCAGATTCTGGCGCCGCGCCACCAGGGACCGCAGAATGACATCGGAGAGATCCGGTTGCTCATCCATCAGGCGGCGGAATTCGCGCGGATCGATCCGCACGATGGTGCCCGCGGTGGCGACGCGGGCATCGAAATAGGTGGCCTGCCCGGTCAGCAGGTTCAGCTCCCCGGTGAACTGCCGCGGACCGTAGTGTGCCACCAGCATTTCCGCGCTGTCGGCAGTGGCGCGGCGGACCACCTCCACGGTGCCGGCTTCGACGACGATCATGTCGCATCCGGCCTGGCCGGCCTGGAACAGGGTCTCGCCCGAGCGGACTTCGTGTCGGGTGCCGTAGGAGGTCAGGACATCCCACTGACCGTCGGTGAGCGGTGGTGCGGCGGGGTTGACACCCGATGTCGCCGAACAGCCCAGGGCCAGCGCCAACAACGAGGTGGCCTGCCGCAGAGCGGCTTTCGCCGACTCGGTCTCGGCCAGCGAATCGAGGGCGACGAAGTCGTGGACCGTGCCGCCATAGCGGACCGACGTCGTGGGCACGTCCGCCTGTCGCAGCAGGGCGGCCAGGGTCTCGCCCTCATCGCGGACCGGGTCGGCCTCGGCGGTGATGATCAGCGTCGGGGGCAGGCCGGCGAAGTGTGCGGGATGCGCACCGGCTCCCCACGTCTCCGCGGTCGGCCGATCCGCGCTGTATTGCCGCCACCATTGCCCTGCGGTGGCGCTGGACAGCAGGTAACCGTCGGCGAACAGCCGGTGCGACGGCGTGTCGCGGCCCGGGTCGGTGAGGGGGCAGAAGGCCGCGAGGAACCTGAGCGCGAACTCGTTGCGCTGTACCGACATCAGGGCGACCGAGATCGCCAGGGTGGCGCCCGCGGAGTCACCGGCAATCGCCATCCGGGTGGGGTCGATGCCGTGGGCGGCACCGTGCGCGATCACCCAACGGCATACCGCGTAGATCTGCTCGACGGTCCGGGGATACCTGGCGCTCCAGACGGAACCGTAGTCCGGGCAGACCACCGTGGCGCCGGTCTGCAGGACCAGCTGCTGCACCAACCGGTCTCGTGGGCCCGCGGCTTCGGGGAAGAGGTCGCCGCCGCGGAGAAAGACGATGGCGGGGACAGGATCGGTGATCGCCGTCGGCCTGACGAGGCGCACCTTGATGTCCCCCAGGTCTTCGCAGTCGACGATCGTCCACTCCTCGTGGTCGGTGTCGACGCCGGTAACCGGCCCGGTCATCGGATCCTCTCCTCGGCGGTCAGGTATTGCGGTCCGCCGGGTCCGAGAGCGGACTGGCCGGCCAGTCGGATGCCGCCGGCCGCCACCGCCCCCAGATGAGACAGGCGCGCATGTTCCCAGCCACGTAGCGCACCGACGGGTAACGCGGAGCCGGGCCGCCAACCGGTGAGCACGGCGGCCAATCCGGCGGCGTCGCCGAACGCCTTCGAGGTTCCCGACGCGGTGTGCGGGCGGACGGTACCTGCCGCGTCACCGATCAAGGCGATATGGTCGGCCGCCATCTGTGTGGCCGGAAGGTCGAAGACGGGCTGCAGGAAAACTCTTGATACTTCGATCAATTCGGCGAACTGCGGTGGCAGCTCACGCGCGGCGAGTTCGAGCAGGGCGGTCTGGGACCGCTCGGTGAGCTCGCCGGGCGGCAGGAACTGGTCGAACCGCTGGCCCGACCGCGCGGTCATCAGCTCGGTGAGTCGGGCCGCCGCGGTGTTGACGTACCAGACCCAGTTCACGCGGCGCTCACCGGCGGCGCGTTGCCCGCCTGCACCCGGCACCAGGTAGCACAGCATCTGCAGGCCGGGGACGGCGAACATGGTGAACCGCCCCGCGAGCAGCGCCAGCAGGTGCTCGGGTACATCCGCCTCGGGTTCCAGCCCCCGGAAGGCCACATATCCGCTGTACTTCAGTTCGTTTTGGCCGGTGAGCAACTGTCGTGTGGTGGAGCCGATCCCGTCGACGCCGACCACGAAATCGCCAGTCGACTCGTGGCCGTCGCCGAATCCCGCGGTCACCCGCCCGGCGTCGAGGCTCAGTTCGGTCAGCGTGCTGTTCATCCGCACACTCTCGCCGCCCAGTGGTTCACGAAGGGCGTGATACAGGGTGTCCCACGCCGTCATCCATTGCGGTGCCGAGTACCGGTGTGGCTCGCCGTGCCGGTGCAACTGCTGGCGTTCGGACAGGGCGACACTGACCGAGGGCACCGACCTGTCGATCTTCGCGAGCAGCTCGGCGACTTCGGGCTGCATGACGATGCCCGCGCCGCGGGGCTGGGTGCGGTCGACGGAGCGTTCGTAGACCGCGATATCGGCTCCGGCCCATCGCATTTCGTGGGCGGCGGCGAGCCCGCCGAGGGAGCCGCCGATGATGAGGCAACGCACGTCAGTGCACCGCCCCTGCGTCGCACTGCGGGTGGGGCTGGTGTGGCATCCCGATCGCCGATCAGAGCTTCAGGAAGTGCAGCAGATCGGCGTTGATGACGTCGGCGTGGGTGGTGGGCATACCGTGCGGGAAGTTGTCGCGGTAGGTCTTCAAGGTCCCGTTCTGCAGGAGCGCAGCGGATTTCGGCCCGGACGCGACGTAGGGCACGATCTGGTCGTCCACGCTGTGCATCACCAAGGTGGGGATGGTGATCTTCTTGAGATCCTCGGTGAAGTCGGTCTGCGAGAACGCGACGATCCCGTCATAGTGCGACAGTGCGTCGCCCATCATGCCCTGGCGCCACCAGTTTTCGATGATGGCTTCCGACGACTGCACGCCCGGCCTGTCGTAGTTGTAGAACGGCCCCGACGGAAGCGCCCGGTAGAACTCCGAGCGGTTGGCGGCCAACTGGGCCTGCAGGTCGTCGAACACCGATTTGGGCAGGCCTTCGGGGTTGGCCTCGGTCTGCACCATGAGCGGTGGAACTGCACTGATGAGTGCGGCTTTCGCGGCGCGCTGGGCACCGTGCCGGGCCAGGAAGCGGACCACTTCACCACCGCCGGTGGAGTGGCCGACATGGATGGCATCGTGCAGGTCGAGTGCTTCCACCAGGGCAGCCAGGTCATCGGCGTAGTGGTCCAGATCGTGTCCGCCGGGGGTTTGGGTGGACCGCCCGTGGCCGCGCCGGTCGTGCGCGATGACGCGGTAGCCGTGTGACAGGAAGAACAACATCTGGTTGTCCCAGTCATCGGAGGACAGCGGCCAGCCGTGGCTGAAGACGATGGGTTGGCCCTGACCCCAGTCCTTGTAGAAGATCTCGGTGCCGTCGGTGGTGGTGATCGTGCTCATGCGGTTTCCTCCTGCGTGGTGTTGTCGTTCACTCTCGTCGACCTACCGGCGGTCTGTCATGGATGCTGCCGGTAATCAACGGGACCGCCAGTGGTACTCCGGTGCTTCCGGCCAGCCACCAATTGCTCGAGTGTCCGTCGGCACCACACTCTGGTCATCAGTCGGATGACTGAGCAGTCTCCCGCCTGCGGAAGCCGAGCCGGTGCGGGCGCCCGGGCCTATCATTCGAGGATCACGCGGTCACGAAGACCGCGTCTTGGCGACAAGGCGCAACCAGTGAGTTCCCATCAGCACTCCGGCGGGGTGGTCCTCGATCCGGCGACCGCCCGCCTGCTGGCCGCGATGAGAATTCCGCCGACCATGCGTGATCTGGGCCCCGAAGACGGACGGGTGGCGTTGCGGGAGGCCCAGCAGTCCGGCCTCGATCCGGTCGGCACGGTCGCGCGGTTCCATACCGCCCAGGTGGGACCGTCGGGGCTTACCGGGTTCTGGATCGTACGCCCGCAGGGAGTGCACGGTCGGCTGCCCGCGGTCTTCTACCTGCACGGCGGCCAGTGGATGTACGGCGATGCCGACACCCATGCCGACGTGATCGCCGAGTTCGCCCTCAGGTGCCGGGTGTCGATGGTGGTACCCGAGTACAGCCGCACCCCGGAGGCGCGTTACCCGGTGGCGCTGGAGGAGTGCTACGCCATGCTGCGGTGGGTCCACGCCCACGCCGACGATCTCGAACTGGACGCGAAGGAGTTCGCGATCGCCGGTGACTGTGCGGGCGCGACACTGGCGATCGCGGTGGCGATGTTGACCAAATCCCGCGGCGGGCCGCGCCTTCGGGCGCAACTCATCTACTATCCACCGACGGATGCACTGTGCCGCTCGGAGTCTCACCGCACTTTCGGCGCGGACTATCTGGTCAGCAGCGACGAACAGGCCTGGTACTGGCAGCAGTACTGCGATGACGATCCCGAATGTCCCACCGTGTCACCGCTGTACGCCGCGGCCGAGGACCTGGCCGGCCTGCCGCCGACGATGGTCGTCACCGCGGAGGCCGATGTGGTTCGCGACGAAGGGTCGGATTTCGCGGCGAAGTTGCGCGCTGCGGGAGTCGAGGTGACGGCGTTGCGCTACCTGGGTACCGTGCACGATTTCGTCGTACTCAAGCAGTTGGCCGACACGCCGCCCACCCGGGCCGCCATCGAACAGGGAGCCTGGTTTCTCACCCAGGCGTTGTGGCGATGACGCCGGTGCAGGGTGTGCCGAGTCTCATCGGTCGCGACTGTGTCATCGCCGCGCTCTCGGCGGTGGTGAATCACGTGCCAGGAGCACCGCCGGCTCTCCTGGTCATCGGGCAGGCGGGCATCGGCAAGACCGCGCTGCTGCGCCGCGCGGCTGCCGGCGCCGACGACGGCGTGCAGCTGCTGTGGCTCGCCGGGGCGTCGAGTTCGCCCGCACATGTGGGGCTGGCCACGGTGCTGTGGCCGCTGCGCCACCACTGTGAGCACCTGCCGTGGGGCCTGCAACGGGCACTGCGTGACCTGTTCGATGGCGGCGACGCACCTCGCCCGTATGCGCCACCGCTCGCCGACGCGGTGGTGGCGTTGCTGGAGGCCGCCGCTGCGCCGATCGTCCTGCTGGTCGACGATATCGACCAATTGGGAAGCGATGCAGGCGAATTTCTCTTCGCCGTGGTCGCGCAGCTGGCGGGCACACGGGTCCGGGCACTGTTCACCGCGCGTCGCCGCGACGTGCTCGGCGGCGTGGCAAGGTCCATCGACAGCATCGACGTGGCACCGCTTTCGGCGGCGTCTTCGGCAGAACTCCTGGACGCGCAACCAGACCAACCGGACCGCAGCGTGCGCGGCGAGGTCATCCGTTGGTCGCGTGGCAATCCGCTGGCGTTGATCGAGTACGCCCGGGCCTATGGCCGCAACAAGTCCAGGACATTCCACGGTGCCACCATGAGCGAACTGGCCGGGTACCACCCGGTCTTCGTCAATCAGATCGCCGGACTGCCCGCCGACACCCGAAAGCTGCTGCTGGTGGCGGCGGCCGCCACCGGGTACGAGAGCATCGATGCGATCACCCGGGCCGCCGGCCACGCCGACGACTTCGTCCACTGGCAGCCCGCCCGCGCCGCCGGCATCGTCGAATTCACCGACGACCGGCGCGTGATCTTCGCCAACGCGATGATCCGGTCGGCGGCATACGCCGCCGGCGACCTGGGCATGCAGCGGGCCGCCCACGTGGCGCTGGCTGCCACCCCAGGGCTGAAGGAGAGCCTGCGGGCGTGGCATCTCGCCGCCGCTGCACCCGGGCCGGATGAGGAGATTGCCCAGGCGCTGGAACAGTCGGCCACCATATCGTCCTGTCCGGGAACGGAATTGGAGCTGGCGCGGACACTGCAACGGGCGGCCGAGATGAGTCCGCAGCGCGGTGACGCGGCTCGCCGCTACGCGCAGGCTGCCAGTGCGGCCAACTTCGGGGGCGATCCCGGCTGGGCCATGGCGCTCACCGATGTGCCGCTGCGGGAGGCCCAGGATGCCGATGTCGCCGGGTTCGCCGCGCTGACCCGTGCCTCCACGCTGCTGCAATACGCGCGTCCCACCGAAGCGGTCGACACCGTGCGGTCCGTCCTCGATGGCCGGCGCCCCGTCGACCGGCACCTGGAGTTGGCGCTGCTGTACGCGGCGGCGGGCGCCGCGTACTACTCAGGGGAACTCGACCATCGCCGGGATCTCCGCCGATGGCTGGAAGCCCTCGAATTGCCCACCGCGGCAAGCCGGTTCTCGCTGCCGTTCCCGGTGGGAGTCGCGTCGTTGCAGCGGGCCCATATCGCCATGTACGCCGAGACCGCTGGCTCGGCCGGTGCCCGGCCTCGCGTGTTCGACCGTGCGCTGCTGCGACCGCAGCCCGGAACGCCGGCGGACATGGCACGACGGCTGATCGCCGGTGCGATGGCCTATTCCAGCGAAGACACGGTCGTCGCGGCACGGGAGCTCGGCACCGTGGTCGGGGATACGGCGAATCTGGAAGGGCTGCGCGGGTTCACGTTCGCGCTGGCGCCGCTGGCCTGGGCGCTGCTGGACACCGGTCGGTGGGAAGAGTTGATGCACCTGCTCACCACCGCCGCCTCGATCAGCGCCGTCCGGTCGATCACGTTGGTCGACCGCGAGGTCAAGGCCTGCACCGCCGCGCTACTCGCCTTCCGGGGTGACGTGGACGGTGCGAGCGCTGCCCTGAAGGAGGCCCGCGCCGTCGCCCCAGGATCCACAGCCCCGCCGCGGGCCACGGAAGTGGCCCTGATGCGCGCCTCGGGCTGGATCGCGGTCGCGTCGGGGGATTTCGAGGAGGCATACCGGCGCTTCGGGGCGATGTTCCTCAGCAATGCCGATCCTGCCCACTTCGTGATCTCCTACCGCGCGGTTGCCGACCTCGCCTGGGCCGCGACGCGGTGCGGTCGAACCGAGGAGGTGGCACCGCTCGTCGCCAGGATCGGCCGACAGGTGATGATCAAACCACCTGCACGCCTTCGCCTTCTGCAACATCAGGCCACGGCGCTCGCGACGGCCGGGCATCGGGCCGAACGTCACTACAAGCTCGCGGTGTTCGACCCGGCGGGCGAACAATGGCCACTGGACCGGGCCCGGGCGCGGTTGCACTACGGCGAGTGGTTACGCCGGGCCCGTCGACCCGCTGAGGCCAAACTGTTGCTCAGTGCCGCGCTGGAGGTGTTCGAGCGACTGGGGGTGCAACCTCTGACCGAGATCGCGCGTGCCGAGTTGCGCGCGGCCGGGGTGCCGGACACCGCGTCAGCGCCCCGAAATGCGCTGCACGCGTTGACGGCCCAGGAGCGTCAGATCGTCGCGTTGGCCGCATCGGGTCTGACCAATCGGGAGATTGCCGAGCGGCTGAAACTCTCGCCGCGCACCATTGCCTCCCACCTCTATCACGTATATCCGAAACTGGGTGTGACGCGCCGCCACGAACTTCGGGAGTTCACCAGCTGAGCGCGGCAGCCAGAGCGGCCGCCGCCTGTGCGGTGGCCGCTTTGGCCGCACCGGACTCCCGCAGTGCGTTCAACACCACGAAGTCGTGAATCGTGCCCTCGTACCGCACCGCGGCAGAGACGGCGCCGGCCGCGCGCAACCGCGCCGAGAAGGCTTCGCCTTCGTCGCGGACGACATCGGCTTCGGCGGTGATGATCAACGACGGGGGAAAGCGGGCCAGGTCGCGGTCCTGGGCGCGTAACGGGCAGACGGTGTCCAGCGCGCGGTCCTGGGGATTCGGGACGTACTGGCCCCAGTGCCATTGCATGGTGTCCCGGCGCAGGCCGTAACCCTGCGCGAAGGTGAGGTAGGAAGGCGTCGCGAAATCCACATCCGTGACCGGCGTGAACGCCACCAGTTGGCGGAACTGAAAAGACTTGCGCTGCAATGCCAGCAGTATCACGGCGATCGCGAGGTTGGCGCCCTCGGAGTCGCCCGCGACGGCGAGCCGGGCGGAGTCCAGACCGTGCTCTGCGCCGCGGGTGATCACCCATTGCGCGGTGGCGTAGACCTGCTCCAGGGCGACGGGATAGCGCGCCTCGGGGCACAGCGCATATTCGGGGAAGATCACGGCGGCGCCCGACCTGATCGCCAACTCACGAACGATCCTGTCGTGGGTCGCTGCGTCTCCGCGGACCCAGCCGCCGCCGTGCAGATACAGCACTGCCGCCGAAGGGGCGGTGCGATCCGATCGCTCGACGATGCGGACTCGCAGGGCCCCGTGATCGGGTGTCTCCACTGTGGTCCAGCGTTCGGAGATCTGTGCGCCGGTGTCCGTTCCGTGTGTATCCCGTTGCAGCTCGGCCCAGGCCGTACGCTGGGCGGCCGCGGCGTGGGTGTGCGTGAGCGGGTGGGATCCGGCGGACACCAGGAATGCCTGCGCGGCAGGGTCGAGCGCGAGGCCATGCGGGTTCGCCGTCACGTCGCTGCCCTCCCCGGTTCGGACGCGGACCTCAGTGTGAGAGCACCGTCGGACACCCGTCATCAGTCACATGACTGATGACGGCGCACCGCGCACCGGCGACCCTGGAGTGCGCAGACACGGAGGAGAGGTCACAGGATATGCCGACGGCGTCGGAAAGCGTGGGGCGACCGGTCAGCCGTGTCGAGGGCGTGGACAAAGTGACCGGTCGCGCCCACTACACCGCCGACTTCGCCGTGCCCGGTCTGGTGCACGCGGTGCTGGTGCAATCCGGGATCCCGCACGGCCGGGTCACCGAGGATTCCCTGCGCGCCGGTGCCGACCTGGTCGGCCGGGCGCCCGGAGTGCTGCATGTGCTGACCCCATTGAACTGCCCTGTGCTCAAGGTGTTACCCGACGAGCTGACGTACGACCTGCCGCTGGAACGTCGCCCGCCGCTGTCGGATCTGACGGTGCAGTATGTGGGTCAGCACATGGCCGTGGTGGTCGCCGACAGCCTGGAGAACGCCACCGGCGCTGCGTCGCTGTTCGAACTGGCCTATCAGGCCGCGCCCGCACTGCTGAACGCTGCCGCGGTGCTCGCCGAACCGACGGCGCCGGACGAGAAGGGCGGCCAGATCAGGCACGGGAGTTATCGTCCCGACCACTTCGTGAAGCTGGAAGAAGAGAAACTCCAGGATCAGCGCGGTGTCGCACCGTTGCCGGAGAGCGCGGTCACGCGCGTCGATGCGCGCTACACCACACCGATGAACGCGCATTACCCCATCGAACTGTCGGCGACGATCGCGCAGTGGGACGGCGATCACCTGACGATCCACGACTCCACGCGATGGATCGCCGGGGAACGGATGGCCTTGGCCGCCTACCTCGGGATACCGGAGGATCACATTCGCATCGTGTCGCCCTTGGTGGGTGGTGCTTTCGGGTCGAAGAGCTTCCTGTGGATGCATGTCGTCCTGTGCGCGGTGGTGGCCCGGGAGGTGCAACGGCCGGTCAAGCTGGTCCTCACCCGCGATCAGATGTTCACCTCGACAGGTCATCGCCCGCGCACCCACCAGGAGGTGACGCTGATCGCCGACAGCGACGGACATATCGGTAGTACCGAGCACCACACCGTGACCGAGACCTCGACCGTCGCGCATTTCTGCGAGCCGGCAGGACTGTCGACCCGGTTCCTCTACCAGTCCGCGCACCTGGTCGTGTCGCACCGGACGGCTCGGATCAATGCGCCGACACCATGTTTCATGCGTGGCCCGGGCGAGGCGCCCGGACTGTTCGCTCTCGAGGTAGCCATCGACGAACTCGCCGAGCGCGCGCACATCGATCCGCTCGACCTGCGGATCCGCAATCACGCCGATCTCGATCAGGCCAGCGGCAAGCCGTGGTCGGGTAAGCACCTGCTCGACTGCTACGCGCAAGGGGCGCAGCGCTTCGGTTGGCGCGACCGGCCCGCGGCGCCGCGCTCACTACAGCGCGGCGGTGTCCAGGTCGGCTGGGGGATGGCCACCGCCACGTATCCCGGCCGGCGCATGCCCGCCGGCTGCCGGGTGCTGACGTCTGCCGACGGTCATGTTGAATTCTCCTCGGCCACACACGAAGTCGGTACCGGGGTGCGCACCGTGATGACGCAGGTCGCCGCGGATGCCACCGGACTCCCGATGCACCGGGTGAGTTTTCTGTCCGGCGATTCCGAATTCCCCACCGCACCCTACAGCGGTGCCTCGCAGACCACGGCCACCGTCGGCTCCGCAGTCTTCGCCGCTGCCACCGAGTGGAAGCGCCGATTGCTGTTCCTGCTCACCGAGGAGCCCGACTCGCCGTATTTCGGCGCCGACCCCGCCGGGGTGGATATCGCCGCCTGCGCGCCCGCGGCGGTCGGTGCCTTCGCAGACCAGTTGACGTTCGTCGCCGGCAGCGACGCGGGGGACCAGAGCGCGCAGGCTTTTCAGTCCTTCGGCGTGCACTTCTGTGAGGTCGAGGTCGACGAGCACCTCGGCCGTGCCAACGTGATCCGGTGGGTCGCGGTGATGGACTGCGGGCGGGTGCTCAACCCGAAACTGGCCCGCAATCAGGTGATGGGCGGTATCACGTTCGGACTCGGCATGGCCTTGCTCGAACAGGTGCCCTACGACGGCCGGACGGCGCTGCCGATCGGTGAGTACTACGTGCCCACACAGGCCGACCGGCCCGAATTCGACATCTCCTTCGTCGACACGCCCGACTACGGCCTCGATCCGATCGGCGTACGCGGCATCGGTGAGATCGGCACCTGCGGAGTCCCCGCCGCCATCGCCAACGCCATCCACCACGCCACCGGCAAGCGGTTGCGTGACCTGCCGATCACCTTGGAGGACCTGATGATCCCGTACCGGCCGGCGGACACGGGGGCCCCCGATGAGCGGTGAGACCGAGGTGGAGCTGCACATCAACGGCCACACGCACCGGATGACGGTGGATATCAGATCGACGTTGCTGGATCTGCTCCGAGAGCGGTTGCACATGACCGGGACCAAGAAGGGGTGCGATCACGGTCTGTGCGGCGCGTGCACGGTGTCGTTGGACGGCGAACGTGTGCTCAGCTGCCTGACCTTGGCGGCTTCGGTCGACGGAAGCGATGTCCTCACCATCGAGGGCATCGCCGACGGCGTCGACCTGCACCCGCTGCAGCAGGCCTTTCTGGACTGTGACGGATTCCAGTGCGGGTATTGCACACCCGGGCAGATCTCTTCCGCCCACGCCATGCTCGCCGAGTATCAGCGGGGTGACCTGAGCATGGCCACCTTCGAGGGATCCCGGGCCGACGTGGTCACCGGCTGCCCCCGACTCACCGCACCCGAGATCCGGGAACGTATGGCGGGCAACATCTGTCGGTGCGGTGCCTACGCCAACATCGCCGAAGCGATCGAGAGTGTCGCCGGAGAGCGGCGTCCGTGAAAACCTTCGAGTTCCGGCACGCGTCCAGCATCGGGGACGCGATCGACACGGCCACGACCACGGGAGCGAAGTACCTCGCCGGCGGGACCAACCTCGTCGACCTGATGAAGGGGGGTGTTGAGCAGCCGTCCGGTGTGATCGATCTGCGGCGTCTGGGCCTGACGTCGATCACCTCGACCGAGAGCGGCGGGGTGTTCATCGAGGCCGGGGTGACCAACAGCGCACTCGCCAACCACGCACTGATCCGCACCCAGTATCCGGTGCTGTCACACGCGATCCTCAGCGGGGCCACCACACAGTTGCGCAACATGGCCACCGCGGGTGGAAATCTGTTGCAGCGCACCCGCTGCCCCTACTTCATGCAGACGGTGTTCGCCGCCTGCAACAAGCGCGACCCGGGTAGTGGCTGCGCCGCGCAGCACGGTTTCAACCGTGAGCACGCCATCTTCGGTGCGAGCGCCGACTGTGTCGCGATCAACCCGTCGGATATGGCCGTGGCGCTGGCCGTACTCGATGCCGTCGTGCATGTGCAGAACGAGACGGGGCGGCGCACCATTCCGATCGATCGGTTCTTCGTGCTGCCCGGCCGCACCCCGGAGATCGACAACGCGCTGGACCCACACGATCTGATCGTCGGGATCGAACTGCCGCCCTCCGCTTTCGCCGAGCACTCCTGGTACCTGAAAGTCCGTGACCGCCACAGCTATGCGTTCGCCCTGGTTTCGGTCGCGGCGGGGCTCGTCATCGAGGACGGGGTCATCACAGCCGCCGCGCTGGCGTTGGGGGCGGTGGCGGCCATGCCGTGGCGACTCCCCGAGGCCGAGGCAAGTCTCCTCGGCAAGATGCCCACGGCCGCCACGTTCGACACCGCAGCACAACTGGCGATGGTGAACGCACAACCCCTTTCCCAGAACGGTTTCAAAGTCGACCTGGGTCGCCACAGCGTGGTGCGTGCGCTCACCCTGGCCGCCGTCGACCGAGGGGCCGAGCCCGCCCCGGATAGCTCCGGATGATCCCGCTCTCGGCCATCCCGTTGGACAGGGCGACCGACTCGCCGGACCGGCGGCGCACCTGGTCACGCGGAATTCAGCGAGGCCTGGCTACTGTGCAGACATGACCCGACCGACCCTGCGTGAATTGGCCACTCTGCCCGCCCTGCCGGCGAGCTTGTCCGAGTCCACCCTTGTCCTGATCGACTGCCAGAACACCTATACGCAGGGCGTGATGGAGTTGGAGGGCGTGCAGGCGGCGCTGGACGAGGCGGCGGCACTGTTGGATCGCGCTCGCAGCGCCGGCATCCCGGTCATCCACATCCAGCACGATGACGGCCCTGGCTCGCTGTATGACATCGCGGGCGAGTCGGGTGCGATCGCCGGCCAGGTCGCCCCGCGCGGCGGGGAACCCGTCATCGTGAAGAATTTCCCGAACTCGTTCGTGCAGACCGACCTCGAGAACGAACTGAGGACCGTCGGGGCGACGAACCTCATCCTGGCCGGGTTCATGACACACATGTGCGTCAACTCCACGGCGCGAGGCGCGTTCAACCTGGGGTTCGCGCCGACGGTGGTTGCCGCGGCGACGGCCACCCGCTCGCTGCCCGGCCCCGACGGACCGGTGCCCGCGGCGGCCCTCCAGGCGGCCAGCCTGGCCGCGCTGTCCGACTTGTTCGCCGTGGTGGTTGCCGACGGTGCCGGCATCCCGGACTGAGCACCGGCCACGGCACGCCAGCCGCGTCGTGACGGAGCGGACAGGAAAATGGCAGGCGCAGGCGTGCGTCATCGGCGAAGCTTAAGGGTGTGAACACCCAGTCGCCGACGTCCCCGCCCAGCACCCGCGTCACCCGGCTCCGCGAGAAACAGGACACCTCGCGAGACGGACTGTACGAACTGCTCGACAGCACACCACTGGCCACGGTCGCCCTGGTGCGCGACGGGCATCCCGTCGCGTTCCCGATCGGATTCGCGCGTCTGGCAGACGAATTGGTAATCCACGGTTCCACGGGGTCGCCGTGGCTGCGCGCGCTGGCCGACGGGGCGGCCGCGGCGGTGTCGGTGACCACCCTGGACGGGGTGGTGGTGGCGCGCAGCGGTTTCGAGTCCTCGTTCCGTTACCGCAGTGCCGTTCTGTTCGGGACCTTCGAGGCGATCCCCGAGGCGGAGAAAGGCGATTACCTGAACGCCCTGACGGACACTTTCATCCCGGGACGGGTGGCCGAACTTCGACCGAGCACCCGCCGGGAGCTGGTCGCCAGCATGGCGCTGCGGATGCCGATCGGTGCCGACAACTGGTCGCTCAAGGTCAGCGCGGGCTGGTCGGAGGATCCCGAATCGGATGTCGAGGCCGGCGCCTGGGCGGGACTGGTACCGCTGTCGCTGTCCTACGGGACGCCGGAGGCGGCGCCGGACTGTGACCCGTCGATTCCGGTGCCCGACTCGGTGCGCGCCATGACCGGGACCGTGCGCAACGTCGCGCCGCCGCTGCGCTGATCGGCGCGCCTGGCAGAATCCGCAGTATGCGCATGTCGGCGAAGGCGGAGTACGCCGTGCGTGCCATGGTGCAGCTGGCCACCGTCGGCGACGGTGGCCTGGTCAAGACCGATGACCTGGCCAAGGCGCAGGGCATCCCGGCCCAGTTCCTCGTCGACATCCTGTCCGACCTGCGCACCGACCGGCTGGTGCGCAGTCATCGCGGCCGCGACGGCGGATACGAGTTGGCCCGGCCCGCCGCCGAGATCAGCATCGCCGACGTGCTGCGCTGTATCGACGGGCCGCTGGCCAGCGTGCGCGATATCGGCCTGGGCGACCTGCCGTACTCCGGTCCGACCGCGGCGCTCACCGATGTGTGGCGGGCGCTGCGCGCCAGCATGCGCTCGGTGCTGGAACAGACCACCCTCGCCGATGTGGCCACCGGTGAGCTGCCCGCGCATGTGGCGACCCTGGCCGCCGACTACCTCGGGCAGGAGACCGAACGCGGTCACGGCTGAACGTGACAGGCGATCCCGTCGATGAGCATGCGCAATCCGCGGGCGAAATCGTCCTCGACGGGGGTGGTGATCGCCACCTTCGCCAGCGCGGCGATGTGCGGATGGTCTGCGCCGGCCACCGAGCCGATGCGATCAGCCGCTTCGGTCGCGCTCCCGGTCAGCGGCCCGGCCAGGGTGCTCTGGGCACCACCGATGACGAAACCGAACACCCCGTGGAACGCGGCAAGCAGCCCGGTGTCGGTGAGGCCCGCCCGCCCCAGCGCGGCGACCAGTGCATCGACGATGGCGAATCCGGTCGGTGAGGACATCCGGCGGGTCAGCACCAGCGGGACCGCAGCGGGATGCGCGCGTACGCCCTCCCACATGGCGTACGCAATGGCGTGCACGTCGTGGCGCCAGTCATCGGTCGGCGCGGGCAGCGGGATGTCGGCGACGACGGCCGCCACCACGAGTTCTTCCAGTCCGGTCTTGTCGGCCACATAGTTGTAGACGGTCATCGGACCGGTACCCAGGGCGGTCGCCAACGAGCGCATGCTCAGCGCCGCCAAGCCCTGTTCGTCGACGATGCGCAGTGCGGCACCGGCGATTTCGTGCACCGTGAATCTTGCTCGCATCCGAATCCCCTTGACAAGTACGACGTACGTATTGCAGTCTAACTCATACGTACATCGTACTTATGAAGGTGGTTACCCATGCAGACAATCCCTACCGAGCGCATCGACTTTCAGTCCGGGGGCACGCGTTGCGCAGCCTGGCTGACCCTGCCTGACGGGCCGGGACCGCATCCGGCCGTCGTGCTGGTCCACGGCCTGGGCGCGACACACGAGATGATGCTGGCGGTCTACGAGCAGCATTTCGCGGCGGCCGGTATCGCCACCCTGGCCTTTGACTACCGACACACCGGTGCTTCCGATGGTCAACCCCGGCAACGGATTTCCCTGCACGCTCAGGGTGAGGACGTGCACGCCGCACTGGCCTTTCTGCGCACCGACCCCGCGATCGACAGCACCCGGCTCGGGCTGTGGGGCACCAGTCTCGGCGCGATGAATGTGGTGCGGGTGGCCGGGCAGCGTGCCGATATCGCGGCCGCCGTCGTTCAGTGCCCGATCGTGCACGGGCCCGGTGCGGCACGCAGCTTGGGCATCCTCGGACCGTTGCGGCTGGTGCCGGCCGTCGCCGAGGACATGCTGCGGACACTGATCCGCCGCGGTCGCCGGTATATCCCGATCGTCGGGCCACCCGGCGGATTCGCGATGGTGACGGCCGACGGCGCTGAAGCGGGGTGGAACTCCACCGTGCCTGCTGGCGCCGTCTTCGACAACCGCATTGCCGCTGGCGGAGCGGTCGGCATCGTCACCACCTCGGCGCTGCGGCATGCGGCTCGGGTGCGCGCGCCACTACTGGTCTGCGTCTGCGACCGGGAGAATCTGATGGACCCCCGCTATGGCGAACTCGTCGCGCGGCGTGCCGCGAATGGTGTTGCCCGCCATTACGATTCAGACCACTTCGCCATCTACCACCCGCCGCTGGTGGATCGGGTGCTGGCCGATCAAACGGTCTTCCTGAAGGAGCATCTGCATGTCGGCGCGTGAACGGCTGCGGGTCAACGATGAACGGCTGCTCGCCGTCCTTGCAGAGCTGTCCGCCGACGACTGGGCGGCACCGAGCCTGTGCGCCGAATGGTCCAACCGCGATGTCCTGGCGCACCTGGTCGTCGGATATGGCTGTGCCGTCGGCGAGTTCGCTGCCGAACTGCTCCGCCGCCGCCGTTTCGACCCGGCCAACACCGCGCTGGCCGTCCGGCTCAGCGTCCGCCGCTCGCCGCAGCGACTGCTCGACGACCTGGCCCGACTGATCGCCGTCCCGACCGGCACGGGCCGCGCTTTCCCCCGCCGGCTGCTGCTGGGTGACCACGTCACCCATGAACTCGACATCGTCTATGCGCTGGGCCGTGAACCGCAGATCCCCGCCGACATCCTGGCCGCCGTGCTCGACACTCAAGTGACACTGCCCAACCCGTTCGTTCCCGCCTATCGCAACAGCCGGGGGCTACGGCTGGAGGCCACCGACGCAGACTGGACGTACGGTCACGGGCCCGCGGTGTCGGGGCGCGCCGCGGAATTGGTCTCGGTGTTGGGCAACCGCCCGCGGATGCTGGGGGCGCTCAGCGGGGACGGCGTGGTAATCCTTGAAGCGCGCGTCAGCCAGTCGGCCAATCACCGTCCGCGAGCCGTGCCCAGGATGGGATGATCGCTACGCCCGGTGGTGTTCTTCGGATGCGGTGACGCACGAGGCGAAGGCGGTATGTGATGGGTGAGTTCAACCTGAACGACCTGGCGGTCCCGATTCTGGTGGCGCCGATGGCAGGTGGTCCGTCCACCCCCGCGCTTGCGGCGGCAGGGTCGGAGGCCGGTGGTCTGGGGTTCATCGCCGCCGGCTATCTCTCGGCCGACACGTTCGCCGAACGGTTGACTGCCACCCGTAAGCTCACGACGCGACCCCTCGGGGTGAATCTCTTTGCGCCCCAGCCCAGCGCGGTGCAACCCGGCGATATCGACCGGTACATCGCGGAGTTGGGCGGTGAGGCGGCGCGCTATGGCGTGTCCCTGGGCGAGCCGAAGTTCAACGATGACGACTGGGCGGCGAAACTCGAGGTCGTGCTCGACATCCGGCCGGAGGTGGTGTCGTTCACCTTCGGTTCGCCCAGCGCCGCGGAGTCCGCCCGGCTGCGCGCCGCGGGCATCACGACCGTCGCCACCGTCACCACGCTCGCCGAGGCGCAGGAAGCGGTGGGCAAGGGTGTCGACGCGTTGGCGGTGCAGGGCCCGGCCGCCGGCGGACACCGCGGCACCTACGACCCCGCCGCCCGGCCGGCCGCTCAACCCCTCGATGAGCTGCTGGCCGAGGTAGTCGCGGCGACGGGGGTGCCGGTGGTGGCTGCCGGTGGCCTGGTGACGGCGCAGGATGTGGGCCGGGTGCTGGACGCCGGTGCCGCCGCGGCCCAGCTGGGCACCGCCTTCCTGCTCGCCGACGAAGCCGGTAGCAGCCCGGTGCACCGTGCCGCGCTGCAGGATCCCGCATTCACCGAAACCGTTGTCACCAAGGCCTTCTCGGGACGATACGCGCGCGGTTTACGCAACAGGTTCATCGACGAGCATGACGAGAAGGCGCCGCTGGGATACCCGGAGGTGCACTACCTGACCAGTCCGGTACGTGCCGCATCGGTGCGGGCGGGGGACCCGCAGGCCACCAATATCTGGGCCGGCACCGGATTCCGGAGTATCACTACGGGCCCGGCCGCCCAGATCATCGGCGCGCTCATCTGAGCGTATCGACGGTCACGTCGCCGTCATCGGAGCGGACGTTGATCTGGGCTGCGGCGCGTGCGGCATCGCTGGTCTCGGGGACGCGGACGGTGGCCGACCCGCCGGACTGGGCATGTACCAGGTAGGGGCCGGGGGTGGGCAGCGAGAGCGAGATGTCACCGTCGCGGGTCACCGCGTCCACCCGGCGTGGCGCCACATCCGCGAATTTCACCGCGATCTCACCGTCGGTGGTGGCCGCATCGAACGACTCACCGACCGAAATCGGTTCCCGCGCGGTGATATCCCCGTCCTGCGCGCGCACCTCGACGCGGCGGACCGCGCCGCGCAGCACGACCGCGCCGTCCGAGGTGCTCGCGGTCAGCTGATCCAGGTCGGCCTGGGCGAGCAACACACCGGTGTTCTGGCGCACCGTCAGCGCGAGCCGGCGCCCGGTCTCCGGCGGCAGGGTGACGGTGACCTCGCCCGGATCGCCGAAGTCCAGGATCCCGTCGGCGGCTCCGTCCACGGTGACATGAGTGCCGTTGGCGTCATTGGTGACTCGCAGGTACTGATTGCTGTTGCGGCTGGAGGCCACCATGCGCAGATCAATGCGGGGTTCGGTGGCGTTGCGGTCGGCGGTGATGCGCACGGCCACCGGGGAATCGGCGGTATCCAGGGTGAGCGACCGGATCGCGGCGGGCAGCGTCTGGTGGTCGGTCACCACCCGGAAGGCGCTGAGCCCCCAGGCCAGCGTCCCGAAGGAGGCGATCGCACCCGCCATGACGACGACGGCGATGCCGACCAGCAGGACTCGGATGGCGTTGCGTGCGCCGTCGGACACCGGGGGTGGTCCGGCGGGTGCCTGGGGCGGGGTGAGAATGCTCATGGGGCAGTACCTTTCAGGATTCGAGGTAGCGCAAGACGGCCAGCACCCGGCGGTTCTCGCTGTCATCGGGGGTCAGCTGCAATTTGGCGAAGATCGACGCGATGTGCTTCTCGGCCGACCCGACCGAGACATGCAGTGCGGCACTGATCGCCGAGTTCGACTTCCCCTCGGCCATGAGCTGCAGCACCTCCCGTTCGCGCGGTGTCAGTTCGTCGAGCACGACGCGGCGCCGCGAACGCACCAGGATCTGCGAGACCACTTCGGGGTCGAGGACCGTTCCGCCGCCACCCACCACCTCGACCGCATCGAGGAAGGCGGGCACGTCGGCCACCCGATCCTTCAGCAGGTAGCCGAATCCCTTGGTATCCGAGGCGATCAGGTCGGCGGCGTAACGCTCTTCGACGTAGTGGGAGAGCACCAGAACCGCGGACTCCGGGTTCTGCGAGCGGAGCAGCGCGGCGGCGCGGATGCCCTCATCGGTGAACGTCGGCGGCATCCGGACGTCCACGATGGCCAGATCGGGGCGTTCGGAGTTGACGATGTTCAGCAGTCCGGTGGCATCCGGCACACCGGCGACGACCTGGTGTCCGGCGTCGGCGAGGATACGTTCGATACCGGCGCGCAGCAGGGCCGAATCCTCGGCGATCACGATCCGCATGGCAGCACCGCCGTCACGATGGTGGGGCCGGTGGCCGGACTGGACACCGTGAACGTGCCGCCGGCGGCACGGACCCGCTCCGTCAGGCCGCGCAGGCCGGTGGCGTCATTGTCGACGCCGATCTCGGCGCCACCGCACCCGTCGTCGAACACCGACACGTGCAGCACCCGAGCCGTCTCGTCCAGGCGCACCGTCACCACCGCCTGACCGGCGCCGGCGTGTTTGGCCACATTGGTCAGTGCTTCGGCCACCACGAAATAGGCGACCGATTCGACCTCATCGGGCAGCCTGCTGGGCAAATGGACATCGAGAGTGGTCGGCACGCCCGAGATCTGGGTGCGCTGCACCACCGCCGAGAGCGCGGCGTCGAGCCCGCGGTCGGCCAGGATGGTCGGGGCGATTCCGCGCACCACATTGCGCAGCTCGGCCAGCGCACTCATCGCGTCGGCGTGTGCCTCGCCGATCAGGGCTTTGGCCGAGGCCGGGTCGGTGTCCAGTTTGGTCTGCGCCAGCCCGATGGTCATCGCCAACGAGACCAGTCGCGGCTGGACACTGTCGTGCAGGTCCCGTTCGATGCGGTGGCGCTCGGTCTGCGCCGAGGACACCGCACCTTGCCGCGCGTCGGCCAGCGCGCTGACCTGGGACTGCAGTGCTGCCGTGGGGGAGGCGGCCAGCAGCCAGCGATCGATCTTCGCGTCGACCGCGGGGGCGAACACCAGGAGCGCGATCGCGGCGAGCAGTGCGACCACGGCCAGCAGCCAGGCCAGTGGTGGCGAGAGGAAGGACAGCCCGGAGTCGGCGTCGCTGCGCCGGATCGCCGAGGCGAACGCCGGGGCCAGGAAGGCGAAGGCCAGCAGCGCCAGGGCGAGTCCACAGACCAGCAGGTCGTACGTCATCCGCAGGTAGTGCTGGCCCACCGCTTTCCAGAACCGGCTGCCGCTGATGTCGAGCCACAGCTGGTGTGCCCAGCGCTGGAATCCGGTGTAGGGCGACATGGTGCGGGGCGGCACGGCGATGTGCAGGCCGAACACCGCCTCGCTGCGCACCCGTTCGACCCACTCCACACCCCGCATGAGGTAGACGAACACCACTGCGGACAGCACAAATCCGATCACCGACGGGATGGAGGAGATGCCGATCACCAAGATGGACAATGGAATCCACAACCACACGGTGGCGAGCGCGGCGCCGGTGACCATCGACGCGGTGGGGATCACCCCGAGATCACGCCACCGGTGGACCGCCGTGGTGTCATCGACCGTATCGACGGTGTCGTCTGCAGTGCCGGACCAGATTGCGACCATGGGTCCAACCTATGGACAGTCGATGTCCGGCGACACCACGTTTTCCGCCGAACCGGGCGGGGGATAACCCCCGGTTACTTGGGTGCGGTGAGTTCCAGCGCGATGTTGTCGGGATCGCGGAACTCCAGGATGTAGGCCGGCCCGATGTCCTTGACCGGCCCGTGCTCGATACCGAGCGCGTCCAGGTGTGCGCCCGCCGCGTCCAGGGCGGCCCGGTCGGCCAGCCGGAACGCCAGATGATCCAGGCCGGTGCGGTCCTCGTGGAAGTCGCCGTCGCCGACGGGCCGCAACCCGATCAGGGCGCCACCCAGGTCGTAGATGACCCCGCCGTAGAGAAACGCCAGTGCCTCTCGTGTCGAGGTATCGGCCCCTGGCGGCAATTCCACCAGTACGGGCCAGCCGAAGACACCCTCGTAGAACTGCCGCGAGCGTTCGATATCGGTGACCGTGAGCCGCACGTGTGCGATGGATGTCGTGGAGATCGCCATGACCCCATACTGGCAGTCCGCGCTCGTGCCAGAATCCCCGACGTGCATGTGGGAATGACGATGCCGGTGATGGAACCGGGTCTGAACGCGGCGGTGCTCAAAGAGTGGGCGAAGGTCATCGACGAAGGACCGTTCTCGTCGCTGTGCTGGGGTGAGCGCATCGCGTTCGACAACCCGGACTCACTGACCCTGCTCGGGGCGTTGTCGGCCTGGACCGAGCGGGTGCGCCTGGTGACCACGGTGGTGGTACCCCAGCTGCACGACCCCGTGCTGCTGGCCAAAGGACTCGCGACCGGCGACCTGCTCAGTGGTGGCCGGCTCACCGTCGGTCTGGGGGTCGGGGGGCGAAACGAGGACTATGTCGCCGCCGGTGCGGACCCGGCGACCCAGACCATGCGGCAGATGGCCGACCGGGTCGCGGTGATGAAGCGGGTGTGGAACGGCGAGAAGGTGACCGATTCGGTGCTGCCGGTGGGCCCCGCACCGGTGCAACCCGGTGGCCCGGAGCTTCTGGTCGGCACGATCGGCCCCAAGACGGTGCGCAGCGCCGCGCCGTGGGCGGCCGGATTGGCCGGTATCACCATGGATCTCGACGTGGACAAACAGAACGAGTTGTTCGATGTCGCCCGGGCTGCGTGGGCGCAGGCCGGACGGCCGGCGCCGCATCTGGCCACCTCGTTCTGGTTCGCCCTCGGCGACCAGGACACCGCCCGCGCCCAGGTACACCACCACCTGCGGCGGTACATGAACTGGATCCCGGTCGAGTACGTCGACGCGATCGCGCCGACGACCGGGTGGGCCGGGACCGAGGAAGAACTGGTCGAGGTGCTGCACCGGTTCGCCGAGATCGGCACCGACGAAGTGCATCTCATCCCGACGTCCTCGGACATCGGACAGTTGCGCCGCGTCGCCGAGGCGGTACGGGAGTTCAGCTAGATCCGTGCCGGCCGATGTTGGCGTCCAACGGCTTTCGGGTCCCGGTGGCTTCGTGCAGCAGCCACGCCAGCGGCACGGTGGTGGCCAGTGTCGCGATGACGAGCACCAGTGTCGAGCCGGTGAAGAGTTGCCAGCCCAGCACCAGGTGCATCGTGATCGCCATCATCACCACGTGCAGGAGGAACAGCTCGTAGGAGATGTTGCCGATCCACACCATCGGCCGGCTGCCGAGCAGCCGTGTCCACCGTCCGGTATCGCCGAGCGCGAGTGGAGCGGTGACCAGCATCGCGACCGCCGCGTACAACAGCGCCCTGGACACCGGATGCGCACCGGCCGGCGTGGCGGCGACCAGATAGGCCAGTGCCGCAGCAGGGAGGGTGGCCACCGCGCGTACCCGGATCCCGTTCTCCTGCAGCACCGCGAGTGCCATTCCGGCCGCGAACGCGGCGAGATGCGCGGGCAGCCACATGCCTGCGGAGTTGGGCAGCCAGTCGGCGTGCGATGCCAGGAGCAGCCACAGGGGTGCGATCGCGGCGAGCGCGCCGAGGCCGGCCAGCACCGGACCGGGCCGCCACCGCCGTCCCATGAGCAGGCGGGCCAGCAGAGGTAGGACGGCGTAGAAGGAGGCTTCCACCGCCAGGCTCCACATCTGCGACAGTCCCGGATGCAGATAGGTCACCAGGAAGTTGTCGGTGTAGATCTGGGTCAGCGTCAGGTGGCGCAGCAAGCCCAGCCACGTCTGGCCGGGATTCGGTTCCGGGGTGAAGTAGAGGAAGACCACATAGGTGAACAGCACGGCGGTCACATAGCCCGGCATGATGCGCCGGATCCGGGCCCGGGCGTAGCGACCCGGCCGGGGCGCCGGGGCACCGGCGGCCGCCGATCGGACGTACGGCCGGAACAACAGCAAGCCCGACAACGCGAAGAAGATCGGCACCCCGATGTCCAGATGGCCCAGCAGCGAGCCGAGGTAACCGAGGTTCAGGGCGCCTGTGGCGAACGCGGCGTGCGTGCCGACCACCATCAGGGCGGCAAGCGCCCGCAAGCCCGTGAGCGAGGCCTGCCGAGATACGGGTTCGAGGGCCGGCAGGGTGTCCGGCCCGCGCAGCGGTGTGGACGGCCCGGCAGACATCTCGTCAAGGGTAGTGAACCGGCCGGGTAAACCGTCTACAGCAAATGCGCAAAGCGAACTCGACGGCGGAAAGCCGGAGTTACACTCGCGACACTTGCTGTCGTTTCGCAGAGTCAAGCCAACGCTCGCGCTCAACAGTACGGCCACCGAGCAGTGGGAGAGATGATGCAACTGCGCTATGGCAAACACGTCGGCAGGGTCGGCGCATTGGCCGTGGCGTTGGGCATCGGATCGGCGATCGGGGTGCCGGTGGGCATCGCTTCCGCTACTCCCGACGACTCGACCGTCTCCTCTCCGGCGGATACCGGTGCGACCACCGGATCTGGATCCACCGGGTCCTCGGGTTCGGGCGGCAGCACGCCGGCAGGTGGAGCCGACACCACCGCACCGACGACAGGTGAACCCACCGGTTCTGTCACCGAAGAGGTGACGCCCGGTGCGGTCGTATCCGGTTCGGGCGGTGCCCACGCCCGTGCCGACGATGCGGCGTCCACGTCCAAGCCCACGCCCAAGCTCGCGTCCAAACCCAAGGCCAGGAAGAAGCCGACACCCACGCCGCGCACCGCTGTCGCCGAATCCGCCAAGGTGACAAGCCGGTCCGTCGCGCAGGCGAGCGCCGGTGGCTCCGCTGCGGAGAATGAGCCGCCGTCGACCGCCAGAGTCGCCGCGGCCGTGGCGCAACAGTCCGTCACCGAGGCCCCGGCGGCACTCACGGTGACGCGACCGGTCGTACCGAACCCGGTGCAGACCTTCGGCACGTTGGTCAGCGGTATCGCCCATCAGGTGGCCTCGTCGTTCCTGGGCGCGCTGCGCGGCGCGCTGGCGGACTCACCGCTGGGGTGGGTGATGCTCGGCGCGGCACGACGTGAAGTCGGGACGACCGAGGACGCGACCGCGGGCGTCGCCGCAAGGGCGATGGCGGCCACCCAAACCGTCGCCGCGGCCAACCAGCCGCCGACCGCGTCGGTCACCTGGGGCCGGCCCGACGCAACCACCGGTACCGTCCTCGGGAAACTGACCACGAGCGACCCCGAGGGGAAGACGGTCGCCGTCGGACTCGGGAACGCGCCGGCCACGGGCACGTTGACCTACAACGCCAAGACGGCGACGCTCACCTACACCCCCACCACGGCCCAGCGGTTCAACGCCTCCGCCACACCCACCGACGACACCGTGGGGATGACGCTCACCGTGACCGACGGCGTCAACACCGTGGCGGTGCCGGTGAACATCCCGGTCAGTCCGTCGCCGTTCTACACAGCAGCCACCGTCACGAACATCGCCGACCCCAGTGCGGTCGTCACCTCGGGCACCCGGGCCTATGTCGCCGATCGCAGCACCGGGAAGATCACCGTCTTCGACACGACCACGAACACCGTCATCACCACGTTCGCGGCGGGAACCGGCCCCGACGGTCTTGCCGTCAAGGCCGACGGCACCCGGTTGTACGTGTCCAGTTCGACCGGTAACACCGTCACCGTCATCGACACCAAGACCAATACGGTGAAGGCCACCGTCGCGGTCACCAATCCCACTGCCATCGCGATCAACCCCAGCGGCAGCACCGTGTACGTGGCCAGCGGCGCCACCGGCACGGTGACCAAGATCAGCACGTCCACCAACAAGACCGCCGGTACCGTCACCCTCGCCGGGGGCCTGACACCCGGTGAACTCGCGGTGAGTGCCGACGGTAAGACGATCTTCGTCGTGAGCGCGAAAGCGTCTGGCGGCGCCACCATCTCGTCGTTCTCGTCCACCGGTTCGGTGGCCACGTCGATCGCCGATGTCGGCGGTACCCCCGTCGGGCTGGCCGTCGACTCGGTCTACAAGTTGGTCTACGTCGCCGATGGGAGCGGTGGCCTCACCGTCGTCGATCTCGGCGCACACACGACGGGCACACTGGATCTCGGCCAGCCACTGTCTGGTATCGCGCTCACCAAAGACCGCAGCGCCTTGATGGTCACCACCTCGACCGGCCTCGTGGCGGCGCTGCGCACCAGCGACGGCGCGGTCGTCGGGGTCGCCGACAGCGGCGTCGCCGCGACATCGGCGCAATCCGGCACGGTACTCACCCCGGACGGGACGCAGATGTGGGTGACCGATCCCCTCAACGGCACCGTCCGCGTGGTGTCCCTGGTTCCGCAGAACAAGGCGCCCTTCCTCAACGATCCGGTTGCGGCCGTGTCGAATCCGGCCACCGGCGCGCTCGCCGGGCGCGTCGGTGTCGCCGACTTCGACGGTGATCCACTGACCTACGCGGTGACCGCCAAGCCCACCAAGGGCACATTGGTGCTCAACGCCGACGGGACCTACACCTACACGCCCACCGCCGCCGCCCGGCACGCGGCAGCCGTGCCCGGTGCGCCCGATTCGGTGACGAAGGATTCGTTCACCGTGACGGTCTCCGACGGTCGGTACGGCCCGATGACCACCACCGTCGCGCTGGCCATCGCCCCCGAGAACAAGGTCCCGACCGTCACCACGACCATCGGCAACCCGAACGCATCGACCGGTGTGGTCAAGGGCACGATCGCGACCGCCGACGGCAACAAGGACAAGCTCACGTACACGGTGAGCGGGCAGCCGGCGAAGGGCACGGTCGGCGTCACGACGGCCGGGGCGTTCACCTACACACCCACGGCGACAGCCCGGGCCGCGGCACTGGCGCCCGGCGCCACTCACGACCAGAAGATGGACACCTTCACGGTCACCGTGGACGACGGCCACGGCGGTGTCGTGCCGGTCACGGTGAATGTCAAGATCGGCGCGGCCAACGTCAAACCCGGTGGGGCCAAAGCCGTCATCGCGGAAACGAACCCCCGTTCGGGCCTCGTCACCGGATCGGTCACCGCGACCGACTCCGACGGCGACACGCTCAGCTATGCCGCGAGCAAGACCACCAAGGGCGCCGTCGTCGTCAACGCCGACGGATCGTTCACCTACACGCCGACGGCCGCTGCCCGGTTGGCGGCCTCGAAAGCCGGAGCCAGTGCGGCGACCAAGACCGAGACCGTCACCTTCACCATCGGTGACGGATTCGGTGGCACCACAACGACATCCGTGAAGGTGTCCATCGCCCCGAACCCGACTACGAACAACGCGCCGACCAACGGCCAAGCGGCCGTGGACGACACGTCGAGTGCCATCGGCACCGTGACCGGCACAGTCACCGCCGACGACCCCGACGGCGACACGCTGACCTACAGCCTGGGCAGCGGCCCGGCATTCGGGGCGGCCAAGGTGACGTCCGACGGAAAGTTCACCTACACCCCGGATGTCGACGCCCGGTATCGCGCCCTGGTGACACCCGGGGACGATACGGACACGTTCACCGTCACGGTCACCGACGCGTTCGGCGCGACCACCACGGCCACGGTCGGGGTCACGATTGCGCCGCCGTCGGCCACCGCCGTTGATCAGCGGCCCACCGAGATCGCCGTCAACGCCCAGCAGATGTACTTCTATTCGCAGACCGATACCGACAAGGCCATGGGGTTGCTCAAGGATGCCGGTATCACCACCATTCGGATCATGTTGCCTTGGGCGGGAATCGAGCCCGCCGACGGCACCTATGACTGGACCGCGGTGGACCGCGTCGTCAACAGCGCCCAGGGCAACGGCATCACGGTGCTCGGGGTGCTGGGTACGACTCCGGACTGGGCTGCGGTTCCTGGTCAAGCGCAGTACCAAGGCCGCCCGGCAGACCTGGACGCGTTCGCGGAGTTCGTCACCGAGGTGGCGACCCACTTTCAGGGCCGGGTCTCCGACTACGAGGTCTGGAATGAGCCCAATGCGGGCATCTTCTGGGCGCCGGCTCCCGACGCCGCGCAGTACACCGCGTTGTTGAAGGTGGCCTACACCGCCATCAAGGGTGCCGACCCGGATGCCGTCGTCATCGCGGCGTCGGTCGGCGCCGGGGCGGAGGCCCCGGGAGTGGCGATCAACCCGGTGACGTTCTTGGCCCAGATGTACGCGGCGGGCGCGGGCGGATACTTCGATGCGGTGTCGTTCCATCCCTACCAGTACGCGCTGTTGTTCTCGGTGGGGGAGGGCCATGCCGGCACGCCGATCACTCAGGCCGAGCAGATGTACGCGGTCATGGTGGCCAACGGTGACGGGAACAAGAAGATCTGGGCCACCGAGTACGGCGAGCCGACCTCGGATGTCTCAGAGACCGCGCAGGCGGCCTACATCGGTGACTTCCTGCGCACCTGGCGCACCCTGGAGTTCGCCGGGCCGGCGTTCCTGCACACCTTCGCGGATTACCCCGACCCCGACCCGACCCAGGCCTCGTTCGGCTTGTTCCGGCAGGACTGGACGCCCAAACCGGCGGTCGCCACCGTCGAGCAGGTGATCGCGGAGAACCAGGCGATCGAGGCCAACGTGCTTTAGCGCATCGCCCCCGAGGTCGCCGTGGGGACGGAAGCCCCCTATCAGGGCGTAAGCTTGCGGGGAAGCCCCGTTACGTGAAATGAGGATTGTTGGCTATGTCGAATCGCGTGATGAAGGGCAGCCGCCTCGGCGGCGTCAGCTACGAGACCGACCGTGACCACAACCTGGCACCGCGCCAGGTGGCGCGTTACCGCACCGACAACGGCGAAGAATTCGATGTGCCGTTCGCCGACGACGCCGACCTTCCGGGCACCTGGGCCTGCCGCAACGGGCAGGAGGGCATCCTCATCAACGGTGAGGCCGCCGAGCAGAAGCCGGTGAAGGCCGTGCGCACCCACTGGGACATGCTGCTGGAGCGCCGCTCGGTGGAAGAACTCGAAGACCTGCTCAAAGAGCGTCTGGAAGTCATCAAGACCCGTCGCCGCGGCTAGTCCGATCGGTCTCGCCGGCGACTAGGCTGGGCGATATGGCTGAGTCGATGTCCGAGAAGCGCCGCGCCAACGCGGTCGTGAATTTCCTTGCTGCTCAGCGGTATACGCGCGCCGAGGTGTTCGCCGACCCGTGCCCGGTGCCCAGTGCGGCGGGCGCGTACGGCTGGTGGTTCCGCGACATCCCGGGTGATATCGATGTCTCCGGCTGTGAACAACGCGACGGCTGGACACTGCTGTACGTCGGTATCAGCCCCGGGCCGCCACGGACAGACGGCAAACCGCACGTCCCTCAGGATCTGCGCAAACGCGTCCGGTATCACTTCGGTGCGGGCAATGCCGGTGCGGACGGCTCCACGCTGCGCAAGTCGCTGGGCGTGCTTCTCGGTGATCAGCTGGGCTTCGCGCTGCGCCGCATCGGGTCGGGCAAGAGGCAGACCTTCGCCGGTGGCGAAGCCGTCTTGACCCAGTGGATGGACGAGAACGCCGCGGTGTCCTGGGTGCTGCACCCCGAGCCCTGGTATCTCGAACCCAAGCTGATCGATGCCCTGGATCTGCCGCTGAACTTCCAGGAGAACGGGCGGAACGCCTTCGCGCCCGAGCTCAAGCGGCGGCGCCGAGAGGCGGCGGTGAAGGCCGGCAAGATGCGCGTGCTCGCGGAGTGGTCGTAGGTGGCCGCGGGGAGCCCGCGCATGCCCGGCTGAACTGCTAGAACAAGGGTGCCCCCGGCAGGATTCGAAGTAGCCGGAAGCGCGATATGCTCACCTGGCGTTACCTGCGAACATTCCTGAAAACCGTCAACTACCTGGTCAGACGCTCCTAGGTGCTGTGAGGTTCTGTTAGGTTCTGCGTAGGTCACTATTGCCCGTTAGTTGCCCAGCGAGGAGCCTCCATGACGCGCACGAAAACGCCGACCAAGCCCGTAGGCGAGCGCACACGTCGCCAGTTCGGACGTCTGCGGCAGCGCGACAGCGGTCGCTGGCAGGCCAGCTACTCGCACAACGGGGCTGTGTACAACGCGCTGGCGACGTTCCCCACGAAAGCGAGCGCAGTGGCATGGCTGGAGGATGAGCGCGAGCTGATCGAGCTGGACCGGCGGAATCCGGGAATCTGGACACCGCCCGCCGAACGCGCGGCCAAAAGGCAGGCTGAGAAGCTGACGTTGCGCAGCTATGCCAAGACCTGGCTGGACAGCAAGACGAATCTGGCGCGGCGTACCCGCAGTAACTACCAAGGTCATCTGGACAACAACATACTTCCGACCCTGGGCGACGTTGGGATCACTGAGATCACCCCGGAGCACGTGCGCTCATGGCACGCCGGTCTCGGCAGCGAGCACAAGACACGCAACGCTCAGGCTTACGCCGTCCTCAACGGCATCTTCAACACCGCAGTGGCCGACGACCTGATCGACAAGAACCCGTGCCGGATCAAGGGTGCTGCCATCGTGAAGCACGCCAAGCGATCGGTGGTGCTGTTGGACGCTGCCCAGCTAGCTCAGTTGGCCGACGACATGCCCGACGATTCGCGCTTGGCGGTGCTGCTGGCCGGATGGTGCGGGCTACGCAAGGGGGAGGTGTTCGCGCTGCGACGGGTCGACGTGGCTGCCGATGGGTCCTCGGTGCGGATTGAACGGGCGGTGACATATCGGGACGGCAAGTTTGAAGTCGGGCCGACCAAGACGCGCGAGTCGCGGCGCGTCGTCAGCGTGCCACCGCACGTGCGGCCCGCCGTGCTGGACCACCTAGACCGGCATGTGGCGAAGGCCGGTGAGGCGCTGCTGTTCGTAGAACCGTCCACAGGATCGTTCGCAGGAGAGAAGCGGTTCCGCACAGCCTGGGAGTCGGCACGCGAGACCATTGGTCAACCGGACTTGCATTTTCACGACCTACGCCATGCCGCCGGTGTCATGGCCGCCCAGACCGGTGCAACGCTGCGGGAACTGATGGACCGGTTGGGCCACACCAGCCCGAACATGTCCATGCGCTACCAGCACACTGCTGAAGGGCGCGCGGCCGCACTAGCTGATCGATTGTCGGCTTTGGCCGTCGCCCCGCCTAGATAGCCTGAATGTGACTTAGTCATAGGTGTTCTCACCTATCTGGCGAGAATCAGTAGCGCTCACACAAAACCGTGCGCTATATTCGGAAACGACAAGCGGGATTGACCCGCCGTAACTGAGGGACCAACCGGTGCCCCCTGAACGGCGAGTCAGAGGAACCGATCGACATGGCCTCCCGCATCACCCCAATCCCGCATTTCATCTCACTTCGGGATGCCGCAACCCGTACGGGGTTCTCGGTCTTCACCCTTCGCGACAAAATCGCCAGTGGCGAGCTGCCCGCATATCGGCTATCCGATAAGCCTGGGAGTGCCATCCGCGTGAAGGTCGCCGATGTTGACGCGCTTATGAAGCCGGTCATCCCCACCGAAATCGCGGCAAGCCGATGACGGACCGATTTCTGCGCGCCCGACGAGTGGAATGACTTCCATGCCAACCAGATTGCGCTCACAACGGCCGCCATGAGATTTGTTGCGCCCGGCGGGCACCACCCCGCCGGGCGACCAATGACACCCAATCCTCACGACCCGAGAGAACTAGATACGTGAAGAATACCAAGTCCGGGGATGCTTGCCCTGGATCGGCAGCAGAGGGCAACACCGCGCCATTCGCGGGACCGACGATGAACGGCCGCAACGGGAGCGGTGCGGGCGGGAACCCTGAGGCTGCTTGGATCACTATCGCAGCCCTGGTCGTCAAGTACGACGCCGACATCGACTCACCGATCTACAACGCGGTCAGCGGCGAGCTATGGGATGCACTGACCGCGTGCGTCGACAAGTACGGGATACCGCTTGACGAGACAACGACATTCGCGGAGTTCCAAGCCGTACCCGCAGCGATCTTCGCCGACCATGTCGGGGCGGTGCCCGACATGGACACGCAACGCGCCGCGATGGTGCGGGTCTCTGACACGACCGGCGTTCAACTAGACGACCCCGGAACATGGTGGGCCGCTCAGGTCAACGCAGCCGCGAAGAACGAACAGCATGGAGTCGGGCCGGGCGGCCTATTTGTCAACATCGCCGCGGTGATCGATGGCAACGCAGCGCTCAAGGCCATGCCCTCAGTGTTGGCCAGGACGGACGACAAATGCCTGTTCTACAAGGGCAAGGTCAATCTGTTGTTCGGAGATCCCGAGACGGCCAAGACTTGGATCGCACTGGCAGCCGGGGCCGAAGTCCTTTGTGCTGGCCGTCGATTCGTGTTCATCGACATGGACCACAATGGCGTGGACACCACGGTGGAGCGGTTGCACATGCTCGGCATTGCGCACGAGGTGTTGGCCGACCCAAGCCGGTTCCTATATCTGGAACCGGAAGACAAGTCACAGCTGTGCGCCGCTGTTGGCCATCTACGGATATGGGCGCCGGACCTGGCGTTGCTGGACAGTGTGGGCGAACTGCTACCACTGATGGGTGCCAGCAGCAACAGCAACGACGAGGTGACCGCAGCGTTCCGGGCCGTGGTCGCACCGCTGGCCAAGGCGGGTGCGGCGGTCGTACTCATCGACCACCTGGCCAAAAATGCCGAATCGCGACGGCTGGGACCGGTTGGGGCTTACGGAAAAACGCGCATCTTCAACGGGGCAATGGTGCGGGTGTTCCGCGTCGTGCAGTTCACGCCAGGACAAGGCGGGGTGTCGTCGCTGTGGATCCACAAAGACCGCCCCGGCGCGGTGCGCCGTGAGACCGCAGCTCCCGAGGCCGATGACGACGGTGACAACGACGAGATCAAACGCGACAACCTCCGGCGCTGGGGCGTATTCAGTATGAACAGCACACCAGTGCTCGATCGGGGCGCGCCGGTACTCGACATCCACGGCTACGCCCTCGAATCACTGTCGTGGGAAATTCTGCGTCCGAAGGGGCTACGCGGAACAGCAGACGGCACCGACATGCCCGACCCACGCAAGGGTGGCCGGCCCCCGGTGACCGACGGCGTGACCGTCGTCGGGTCGCCCAAGTACGAGCGGGCCGTCCAGCGCACCATCGTGCAGCTGTGCAAGCTCAAGCGTGAGGGTCGCATTCACGACAAGACGGCGATGTCGCGCGTACGCGACCACTTCATCAAAGGCGTTTCCCGCGAGCCATTCTCAGGCGCCTGGGAACGGTGGATTGACGCCAACCGACCGGACAATCCCACGGATGTATCGCCATTGACACCTGTCGACCCGACGGACGTCACGTTCATGGCCCCATGACCGGCCGGCAGGTAAACTCCCGCCCCTGTCCGTAGGGGTTTATGTGTCGATGCAGGCCAGATCACGTTCGTACTGGTCGGAGGTTTACCCACCAGAGTCTGCGTTTCCCCAGTTCGGTGGTTGTTCGTGCTGGTCAGAGGTTTGTGTGCCGGGCGGGCGTCCGCGGTGGGTGTTTACCTGCCGGAATCGCATTCACTTCACGCTGGCAGGTAAACCGGTATCGGAGGTTTACCTGCCAGAACTACATTCGCACTGGTCAGCGGCTTATTGGCAGCCCGGATCTTTACGTGCCGGAATCTGCTGGCTCGTGTTATAGCCGCACGTCAACGGCGGCTTTGGGCTGGCACATAAACCTCCACCCCATAACCCGAAGGGGCAGAGGGAAATTGGCTACCGACAGGCAGCCGGATTAGGAGCGGTGAAGTTCAAACCCCGATGGGCGGTGCAGGCGGCGTCAGACTTCAGACGGCAACACAGCCACACGGTCTGTGGCGGTTTCGGTCATCGTTGCGGCGGAACCGTCACGTCCGCAACGACAAAGCCGCCGTGTGATGCCATTTTCGTTTGCACCGTTTGTTGACAGGATGTTGACATGTCCACCCGACTGGAGGCACGGCACCGTGCTGAACACGCAGCGCGAATGAGTGCGACCGGCGCCACGTGGCAGGAGATCGCAGACCAGCTGAACTACCGCAGCCGTCAGGCAGCCCAGCAGGCGGTGGCGAGACTGACAGGCAGCACCCTGCCTGAGACCATCGAGTCCGTGCGGGCGAAACATGACGCCGCACTGCAACTTCTGCAGCGGGCCGACTTCACCCGCTACCTACTGGCGATGGAGGGCGGGGACGACGAGACCGCCGTTAAGTACTCGAAAGAGCTGCGCAGCATCGTCGCCGAACGCGCGAAGCTGGCAGGGGCGTACATGCCCGAACGGGCCGAGGTTGAAGTCAACGTGCACCAATCGCCCTCGGCCATCATCGAGCGGATGCGCGACGAACTGCTGGCGCTGGTGGCCGACCGACCACCACAGTCCGCCCTGGCCAACACCACCATCATCGAAGGGGAGATCGTCAGATGAACACCACCGTAGAAGACGTCATCACGGCAGCGATGTCCGTCGCCACCGACGCCGCCGACGGCAAGATCACCCCAGCCGCGCTGGAACGCCAGGCCGTGGAAGAGCTTTCGGCACTGATGCTGCTGGCCCCCGAACCTGGTACCGATCTGGCGACGCTTCGTATCGAGGTAGCTCGCCGGGTACTGGCTGAAGGCGGCGTGCCTGCCGACGAGATCAGCGAATGGCTGGCAGTACAGCGACGGCGCGAGATCCCCAACGCTCACTCCGCTTCGGAGGCCGTGGTGACGCTAGACGCCCCAGAGCCCACCACCGGTGACGATGCGCCGACCGACGACGCTTCGCCTGGCCTGGCCGTTCTGGGGGGCGAAAACGATGCCGTGGAGGACGAACCCGAACTCGAACATGCCGAGCCGGAACCGGCCCCGAGTCGCGGCCCACGTGGTGGACACATCGCTGCTCGCGGGTTCGGCGTCCCTCACGGCGGCGGCCTACGTCCCATCTGATCAGCGTCTCAATTCTATAGTTGTGCAACGTGGTTGGCTGACCCGCTGGACAGCACCATAGTCGCAGGTAGAGCGTCGCAAAACTTGTAGCATATCTAAACCCTATTTAGAGACATTTTGAGATATGCTCGTCAGCATGGCCGCAACCACGAAGCCGAAGACGGGCGCGCTGTTGGGATACGCCCGGGTGTCGACCGATCATCAGTCGCTCGATCAGCAAACTGACGCCCTCACCGCTGCCGGTGTCGATCCGAAGCGGGTCTATTCCGACAAACTCACCGGCACCTCGACCAAGGAACAGCGGCCGGGCCTAGCCGAGGTGCTCGACTACGCCCGGGAGGGCGACACGATCGTGGTTGTCGGCATCGACCGTCTCGGCCGCAATGCCGCCGAGGTCATGCTCACCATCCGAGACCTGAACCAGCAAGGCATCGTTCTGCGCAGCCTGCGAGAAGGCATCGACACGAGCAATGCCACCGGTCGGATGATCGCCGGGGTGCTAGCCAGCCTGGCCGAGCTGGAACTAGAGCTGGGCCGTGAGCGCCGGACCGCCGCCAAGGCGGCCAGGAAGGCGCGCGGCATGGACGTCGGACGCCCGAAGGCCCTGCGGCCGGACAAGGTGGCCATCGCCGAGAAGCTACGCGCACAGGGCGAACCGGTACCCGTCATTGCCGAAACACTCGGCGTGAGCAGGGCGACCGTCTACCGCGCGTTGGCCGCCAAGGAAGCTGAGGGCTGAGACGCCAACCTGCCTCATACGCCCGTCTGCCCCGGCCAGTTTGCCGATCGGGACAGACGTTTTCTGTCCCTGCCACAATGCCGCCGTATCAATAAAGCTACTGGGTAGCCCCGCA
This sequence comes from Mycolicibacterium sp. Y3, assembly GCF_051188035.1. Classification (NCBI taxonomy): domain Bacteria; kingdom Bacillati; phylum Actinomycetota; class Actinomycetes; order Mycobacteriales; family Mycobacteriaceae; genus Mycobacterium; species Mycolicibacterium sp. Y3. The sequence continues at coordinate 2,127,248 of NZ_JAVQLT010000001.1, forward strand.
AACGACGCCGACAATACGTCAACAAGGCGGCATTAAAGTCGTTCTGGCACAGTACTATTGGGAATTTTACCTATAGCGCACAAGCGCTGGTGGCGCTATCTTGAAGACCATGAACGCCACCATCGCGTCGACCGACCCCGAGTCGAAGTCGCAGGCAGTGTGGGTCGCGATGAACGCTAACTACGCATGTCGAGGGCTACCCAAAGCGGCACCCGAACGAGTGGAGTGCCAACACGCGCTGGCGTACTACCGAGCCAAGAAAGCCATCGCCGCCGAGTCTGGACAACTGACGGGGGCGGCAGTCGATCGCCTGCGGGCGGCGCTCGCCGAGGCGGTGGCTCGATGATTCGTCGCCGTCGTACCCAGCCAGCATTGCCCCCGTTCCCGCCGATGTATCTCTCAACTCTCCCGACCGGAGTCGACCAGGCTTTCCTACGTGCACGTCGTCGCAATCATCAACCCGCCACGTGCACCGGCGCTTTCAACGTCGCCACCGAGGTCTGCGACGTGTGCACTCCGCTAGCCATCGAGATCTCGCGATTGAAAAACCCGGTGTCCATGCGCCGAGACATCGAGGACATCCTTGATGCCGTCCACGAGCTACAGGTAACCAACGTCAGCCTGATTGCGGAGTCTCGCACGCTCGCCGAAGACATCCGCGCACAATCTCGGACAGCGGCAGCTGATCTCGCTGTGCGGCCGCAGCTCCCTGAGATCGGCGACACACAGATCGTCTCCGGCACTTGGGTCAGCCCGTTGGTGCAGTACGTCGAGCCCTACGCCGCTGACCTAGCGCACCTGCTGTCCGTCGCACTGCCTCCCGATGATCAGCGGCTGAAGGGGGCGCCTAGTGCTTCTGATCGACTAGTAAAAGCCCTTCGCGGGCTCGACCATGCTGTGGCGACCGCTGAAAGGCGCCTGGTCAAAGTCGCTGAACGCCAACAGCTCCCGACAGTCGAGGAATTCAATTCTCAACAGGAGAAGCGCGTGGATGCCGAGCGCCGCCAACGGGCGCTGACCAAGCTCGGGGCGGTGTGATCGTGGCGTATCACCCGCCGGAAACACCCCATGTCTGCCCGGATTGTCATGGGCCGTCGCTGACCTGGAAGGGCAGTGAGCACGGATGGCGTTGCCGCAGTTGCATTGACCGGTATCTCGCCGTCGGTTCCGCCCGCGCCAAAGCCAGGGCGGCGGCTGAGACCGCTCGCCAATTCAGGAAGAACGCCGCGAAATCCGAAGCTATGCAGGGAGCAGCATGACCATCACCACCGAGACCGGCACACTGAACCCGATCCTCTTCCGGGCACCGCTCGTCAACCCGTCGCCGCCCGGGCTCTACGCGGCAACACAGTGGACCGACACCGCCGAAGACGAGCCCAGCCGGTTCCTGACCGGCGTCCAGGTGCTGACGGCCAACTACGACGGACAGGATGCCGCCGGAGTGTGGGGCGCTGACTGGTGCGCACAGCCCGACGACCTCGGCCCCGACGACGTCAAGGACGGCGTCCGCGCGGCTGATCCGGCGCCGTATGACCCAATGACGGTGTGGGGCTTCGCGCAATGCGACCTAACTGAATCCAGCCAGGCCGAGACGCGCGACCGCGCGGTGCAGAACTTGCGCCTGAACGAGCAGCAGATGGTCGAGAGGGAGTTCGCCGCCCGCCTGCTGGCCGACGCCGGGACACCGACGGCGACCGGCAGCCTTGTCGAGGCTGTGAGCATTCTCGAGGCGAAGTTCGCTCAACGCGGGATAGTCGGCACGATTCACGCCAGCGCGCGGACGGTTGCGTTCGCGAGCTTCCAGCAGCTGCTGGTGCGGACAGGCAGCGGCTTCACGACACCGTCCGGTCACCGGTGGGTGTTCGGCGGGGGCTACGTCGACGAGCTCGACAACAAGCTGGTGGCGACCTCCGGGCTGTATGGGTGGCGGGATCAGGTCCAGGTCCGCGAGACGATCAAGGCCGAGTGGAACAAGCACGTCGTCATCGCCGAACGGTCGGTGCTGGTCGCCTACGAGCACGCGTTCGGCGCAGTGGCGCTCTCGGGGTGACCGTCGGCGCCGGACGGGACCACGGAGTGGCTGTGGGCCCCGTGACCGTCCGGCGCCGCCGCGCCCGAACAACCCGATTTCGATAGGAGACCCCCATGTTCGATCACCTCACGCCTGGCGAACGCCGCCATCTGGGCACCGCCACGCACGAGGCGAGCCACGCGGTCATCGCCGCGGTTCACGGCGGGACCATCGATCGCGCCGAGGTGCTGCGCGGTGGGCCTCGCACGACCGGCGAAGCTGTAGCGGGTTACACCCGCTACATGCCTTGGGAGGCCGCCGTGAAGCCCTACGTGCCGGTGATCACCGCGGCCGGAAGCGCCGGGGAGGCGGTATACGACAACGGCGGCAAACCGACGCTCACTCAGGTCATGAAGCTGCTGACAGCCAAAAATGTCCATGATCTCGACCAGATGACAAAGATGTCGCTGGCCAAGGGCCGTAACCCGCTCGCGGCCGTGGACGAGGTGCTGCCGCTAGTCAGTCGTTTGTGGCCGCAGATCGCGAAACTGAGCTTGGCCATGTTCCGCACCGGACCAATCGATCACCGGGCCGTGCTGGACGTCCTCAATATCCCCAGCCACGCCGAGCAGCACCGCTACGCAGCGGCCATCCGAGCCGGGGCGGAACCGGGCAAGCTCAGCGCCGGACGCCAGTTGTTCTAGCACGCCATCGCCGCGGGGCCTCGACGCGGCAATGACGACCCACCCGATCGCCAATTGATTCAAAACAACACCCCGAGGAGAACCCGCCAATGACCACAGCCGTGGTCCCCGTCACCGACGCCGATATTGATGCCGCCGTCCTGGCCGCACTCGCACCGACCGACGGCGAGATCGTCGCGTGGCGCAGCATTCGAGATCAGGTACCCGGCGATTGGTGGCGCCACGCCCAGGCCGTCACCCGGTTGTTCGAAAGCGGTGCGATCTATTGCATCAAAATCGGCGGCAAGAACTATCTGAGCTTGCAGCACGGAGCGAATGCGCCTGGCCCACAGCGGAACCCAAGAGATTTCCGGGTTATATAGAACGTGACCAAGGCGCTCGCACCCAAACCGATTCCGGCGGTGAGCACCCTCACCGCTGCCCGTGCCCTTCTCGCCGTTGCTGGCCGACGCCGACCCCAAACGCCGGCCGAATTGGCGGCACGACTCGTGCCCGGGTACCGCGTCACCCCGTCGATCGCCATGCTGTCTGATGTTCTGGAGCGGGCCGTCACCGAACCGGATGGTCGCTACATCGTCACGTGCCCGCCGCGCACCGGCAAGAGCGTCCTGGTGTCCCAGGTCTTACCGGTCCACGCGCTGATGGTGAACCCCGACACCGAGGTCATCGTCAAGTCCTATGGGGACGATCTCGCGGAGGAACACTCCGCAGCCGCGCGCCGCCTGGTGGCCGACCACCCTGACGTCGTCGGAATAGCGTTGGCCGCCGACAAGAAAGCCGTAGGCAGATGGCGCGTCGAGAGCCACCGTGGCGGCTTGCTCGCCGGTGGAATCCTCAGCAGCACCACGGGCTTTGGCTCGGACCTTCTGATCGTGGACGACCCCATCAAGGGCGCGCAGGAAGCCGACAGCGCTGCCTACCGCCGTCGCCTCATCGCCGAATTCCGGGCATCGTTGCTGACCCGGCTGATGCCTGGCGGCAGCGCCATCGTCGTACTGACCCGCTGGCACGAGCAGGACATCGCCGGTGAGCTATTGGCCGAACCAGGCAGCCGGTGGGAGCACATCAACATCCCGGCGGTGTCGACAGCGGGAGTGCCCGATGCTCTTGAACGGAAGACCTCCGGCGTGGCGATGGTGTCGGCCATCGGCCGCACCGCCGATGACTTCGCCGAAATCCGACGCGGTGTGGGCGAACGGGTCTGGGCGGCGATGTATCTCGGCGTGCCAAGCACGCCCGAGGGCGGGCTGATCAAGTCGGCTTGGATTGATCAGTGGCGGCTGCCCATCGCACCATCGGCCCCGATCAAGACAGTGGTCGGTGTCGACCCGGCCGACAGCGGCGAAGGCGACGAAACCGGCATCATCGCCGCATCACTGGCCGCCGACGCCACGGTGTCGATGATTGCCGACGCATCAGGGCACATGACCAGCGACCAGTGGGCCACCAAGGCCGTCCGGCTAGCACTGGATACCGGCGCCAGCGAGATCGCGGTGGAAGCCTTCGCCGCCGGGACCACCTACGTGCGCGTGGTCAGAGAGGCTCTGGCGCGCGCCAAGCCCGACCGCTATATCCCCGTGACCGCGTGGCCGCCGAAAGGCAGTGGACGCGGGCGTGGAGACGCTGCAGCCCGAGCTGCCGCACTACTCCAGGCGCTGGAGGTCGGGACCTTTCGGCTGGCCGGGCATCACCCAGACTGGGAACAGCAGGCGGTGCAGTGGCAATCCGGACAGCACCAGCCTGACCGAATCGCCGCCGCCATGATCGCCCACGACGTGCTGGCCCACGCCGCCGGAGCGCGCATGCAGATCGTCACCCCGATCGGCCAGCGCTTCGCCGACCGGTCGGCTGTCCCCAGCTCCGGTGGCCGGTCAATGGCGAGCTACAACAGTCCCTTGGCGCGGCGACTAGGGGATAGTCGATAGCCTCGTGTTCAGCTGCATCATTCCTTTGAGTCGCGCTAGTCTGCGCCGATGAGCGACGACGTCACACCATCCTGCCGACCTACTGCTTTGCCCGCGTGCGGCGACCAGGAGTGTCAATTCGCTGACCGGGACGGCAATTTCGCGCGGGCCGGTCGGGATCAACTACGTAGCTTCCTGACGACGCCGAACGAAGATCACCTGTCTGGGTGCCCATGTGATCGGTGTCGGCGCCGGGCTGAACCCTTCACTGATGCCGACGCCAGCAGCGTGGATATGCATCTTTCGGAGTGGGCTGCTGTCCTCTACGCGCTGGGAAAGGTAGAACTACACGGATGCACTGAGTGCGATGTATGCGGTGGGTGGGTTCCTCACCTCACCGATGCGCCGAATTCAACGCCGGGCACGTTGGCAAATGGGCGATGCCCCTATCACGGTGCCCTGCGGGTAGCGCGCGAACGTCCGCAGTATGAGCGAGTGCATCCATCGCCCCTAGACGACGAGCCTTGGTCGAACCTTTGATGTCGGCGCAGCGCGACCACGAGGCGTTGACGAATCCTCGCTCGCCGGAACTCCGACGTCAAACAGTCTCCGGCAATGTCCAGCCGTGCCTACCGGTAATAGTCGGCCCTAGTTCGTAGGGTTGGGCCCGTGCAACCCGAAACGCTCAAAGCAGACCTCGCTGAATTCGTCGCGTACCGCAGGGAACACCTTCTGGGTGACGAGAAAGGCGAGGCTCAGATCTTTCTGGATCGACTATTCAAGGCATTTGGTCTCGTCGGAGTGCGTGAAGCCGGAGCAACTCTTGAAGCGCGAATTAGAAAGGTGGAAGAGAAGAGAATCTCTTTCGCAGACCTGTTGTGGAAACCTCGCTGCATCATCGAAATGAAAAAGTCCGGATCTGATCTCTCGAAACACTTCAGGCAAGCGTTTCAATATTGGCTCGGAGCAGTGCCGAATCGCCCCGAGTATGTAGTACTTTGCAACTTTGATGAATTCTGGATATACGATTTCAATAAGCAGCTTGAAGAGCCGATGGACCGGCTCCTACTCGAAGATCTCGTAAAGCGTCGCGATGTGCTGTCATTCCTACTGCCTAGTAACGAAAAGCCCCGCTTTGGCAACGATCTGGTCAAGGTGACACGTGATGCGGCCGCAGAAGTTTCTGGGGTATTTCGATCGATGACAGCTCGCGGTGTCTCCCGCACTGTGGCCCAACGCTTCGTTCTCCAGTCGGTTGTGGCGATGTTTGCCGAAGACATTGAACTGCTGCCGGACAAATTCTACTCGAACACCATCGAGGACGCCGCGTCAGGGCGTGAAGCATACGATTTGATTGGATCCCTTTTTCACGAGATGAACTCCCCGGGCCGAACGGCCGGTGGGCGTTTCGCAGGAACCCCATTTTTCAACGGAGGATTGTTCGACACAATAGCGTCCATAGAAATGACCGATAGTGAACTCGCTGCAATGCGAACCGCCTCCAAGACGGATTGGTCCGACGTGCGTCCCGAGATTTTCGGCACCTTATTCGAGACGTCGATGGAACTTGGGCAGCGGCATGCATATGGTGCGCACTTCACGTCTCAGGCGGACATTTCACGAGTTGTGATCCCCTGCATTGTCGACCCCTGGACAGAAAAGATCGAAGCGGCGAGGACGATAGCTGAACTTGAGGCAATCCGGTTCAGCATGGGAAGCTACCGTGTCTTGGACCCCGCATGCGGATCAGGAAACTTCCTCTATGTCGCATATCGAGAGATGCGGCGACTGGAGGCCGAGGTTAAGAATCGGATTCGAGCGCGTCAGCGATCCAAACAGGATCAGGTGATGATCTCGTACGTCACTCCAGATCATTTTCTTGGAATTGACAGTAATCCCTTTGCGGTCGAGGTTGCAAAGGTGACAATGATGATGGCTAAGAAACTCTCTGCAGACGAACTTGACGAAGACACAGAGGCGCTGCCTCTCGACAATCTTGACAAGTTCATTTTCTGCGGTGATGCGCTTTTCGTGCCTTGGCCAAAGGCTGATGTCATCATTGGGAATCCTCCCTATAACGGGAGGCGGAATATGTTGAAGGAATTGGGGGCCGACTACTGCTCACGACTGGACGAGAAGTATCCGAATCCCGGTGTTAGCGACCTTGTCTCGTATTGGTTTCCGTTGGCGCAGAAGACGCTATCCGATGGCGGCAGAGCCGGGTTTGTCGCGACACAGGCAATTCGTAACGGCGATTCCCGTCGTACATCGCTTGAAGCAGTGGTAAATGACGGAGGTGTCATCTTTAACGCCGTTTCGGCAATGCCTTGGTCGGGTGACGCTGTCGTGGAGGTATCGATAGTGAATTGGGTGAAAGGTACGGAATACGCTCCCACCTCCAAGGTCTTGTGGCTGGACAACGGCGAGCGTCAACTGAAGCTCGACGTGATCGCACCGACACTGCGACCATCCACTGATGTCCGTGCGGCGGTTTCGTTACAGCAGAACAAGATGCCGAAGCGAATCTTCCAAGGTCAAACCACCGGCGCCATAGACGTGTTTCGCCTCAGCGCGGTGGATGCCGCAATGCTGGTGGAGAAAGATCCGCGTTCGCGCCCGTATCTCCATCCCGTCCTGGGCGGAAAAGTACTACTCCACTCGTTGGTGCCATCCAACTTCGTCATCGACCTTCCGCATGTGGACGCTCTCGAGGCCTCCACCAGCGCGCCGGGCGCATTCACTCGGCTTCGCAAGTTTGTGCTGCCCGAGCGCCAGGCCGCCGCTGATGCAGAAGCTGCCGCCAATGCACCCATCTTGGCAAGGAACCCAAGGGCGAGAGTTAATCGGCATAACGCAAACTTCCTCAGCAAATGGTGGCAGCACGCGTACAGGCGAGCCGAGATGGTCGAAGCGATCAGTTCGCTGTCCCGGTACATCGCGACTTCCCGGGTCGCGCTGGATGAACGAATCTCTGTATTTCAATTCGTTGATTCGGCCATTCGACCTGACGACTCTATGTCGGTAATTGCTTTGGATGACGACTACTCGCTCGGCATTGTCTCGTCCGAGCTGCATAGGACGTGGTTCGATGAGCGATGCTCGAAAATGAGGGTGGATCCTCGCTATACGTCCACGACGGTCTGGGACTCGTTCCCCTGGCCGGTACACCCGTCGAAGTCGACCGTTACGAAGGTAGCTAGGGCGATGGCTGATATTACGGAGTACCGGGCCGCGCGACTCGCAGAGGGCATCACTCTTGGCGAGCAGTACGACGTGTTGCGAGAACCGGGGAAATCCGTGTTGCGCGACATGCACGCGGTCCTCAACGCGGCGGTTCTCGACGCCTACGGTTTCAACCCAGACGAAGATTTACTTGCGCAGTTGTTGGAGCTGAACCTTGCCGCCGCGGCCAACGCCGAATTGGTGACTCCGCCGGGAGGAGGCGGAAGACCTGAATCAATAATCACGACATACCGTCTGACTGCAGAGCCGCTGTAGCTGCGGGTAATCCGAGGCTCGGACCTAGCTAGCTTTTTCGCGATCTACTCTCAGACTTGCCCGGTGGTAGCGCGGCGATGGGCCCCGGCGGGTCGCCGGTTCGTCGTAAACCTGCGATGGCGGCCGGAGGCTTGGTTTGCGGGAGAGCCTTCTTCGCCGTCGTCTGGTCTGCGAGCTCGTCGAGGAGGTCGCGTGGCCAAACTTCATCGGGATACATGACTTGGACACCGTCGACCGTGTGCCCCACCGGAAAGCCGCTGTCTTGGGTCATCAGGTATTGGCAACCCAACCGAACCGCCGCTGCGAGATGCGTCGCGTCAGCTCCACCGAGCTTTTTTCCCTTGGCCGCGTACGGCTGCCATTTCCGTGCCAGTTTCGCCGCCTCTCGGGCGAGAAATCGGTCAACTTCTGTCCACCGCGTAGATTTCGCTGTGAACCAGCCCCGGACTAGATCCTGCACTGTTTCGTCGCCGTCGCGAACCAACGAAATGCAGTTCACCTCAGCTTCGATGAGAGCAGATGCCGCGAGCACAACACGGTCGTCATTTACTGCGTCAAGCAATACCTTGGCGCTTTCCCAGCGGGGGCGTTGTGTCTTCGGGTGTGGCTGGGTTTCTTTGGCCAGCAGGTCGAGATACACACTTGTATCGACATAAATGAGCGGCGGAGAAGCCTTCACGGGTTGTTTACTCACCCCGTATCCGATCCACGAATTCATCGACTGAGATGTCGGCGAATGCGTCAGATGCTGCGCCTAGTAGAAGATCGGTCGACGGTCGCCCGCTATCGTCCTCGGGCATCAACTCGACGCGATCGATGTTCATCGCAATCGCTTGACCGCGCTCATTTCGGCGAATCTTTCCGCCAACTGCGACGCGGTGACGCCAAGCGGAGCGGACCTCTTCAACCATACGTTCAGGCACCCATCCGCTGATGACATCACCGCGTGTCTCGTCTCGAATGGTCAGGCCGACACCGGAGTTCTTCTCGCGAAGACCGAACAGCTTGCCCGTAATCGCGCCGTACGAGATTTCGAACGGCTGTACAGCCGCCTCGGCGTTCTGTTGTACCCGCTCGTTCAGCTTGACCCGCTGTCCGCGCTCGCCGTTGTACGCGGCGAGGGACACCGTCTGGACCCCGTGGCTTGGTGTCGACAGCTCGGCAAGCCGAGTTACCGTCCTTGGCTTGAATAGTCGTGGCACGGTTGGCTCACTTTGCAATACCCTCGCGCCATTCACGAGCGCGGTAACCGGGACCAGCATGTCGGAGAAATCGCGCTTGCTTGGTACATTCCTGGCCTCAAGCTTCACGATCAGATTGCTATAACGCCTTTGAACGCCTGCCAGCACCCAGGTCGCACGAGTCTGATGCTCAACGTAAACCTCGTCGATCTCTCTCAGAGAGCGCACGATCTCATCAAGGGTATGCGTGAACCGCGACACCTCGGCCCGTTCACGCCCCTGGTGCAGTGTCACCTCGAGACCGGTGGCTGCCATTCGTCAAACCTAACTGCAACCGGTGACTATGGGAGCACATACGGATACCAGGCAGGAAACGCTGGCCCCGGCACGCCGAGATCTACCAGCAGACGGTGTGGGTCGGTGGGAGGATACTCACGCCCATGACCGACACATGGACGACGCGAGACCTGCCCGTTCTCAGGGCGGCAGTCGAGTTGTACGACCAGACGGGCCGTAATGCCCGCGCAACTGAACTCGAAAACGCATGCGGCTTTGACAAGGACACCGTGCAACGGGCGCTACGCGCCCTCTACAGGGAGCCGTTTTTTGAGAAGGGGATGCAGGCTTTCGGCGGAGACATCCTCGCGGTCGGTCCGCCGACCGGTGCCGCTATGCGAGTCAGCGGACTGTGGCCGTCGCCGGAGGTCCAAGTCGAACGGTTGGTCGCCGCATTCACGGCAGCCGCCGACGACGAATCACTCCCCGAGGTGGAGCGTAGCCGTGCCAAGCAGGTCGGGCTGTGGCTGACCGGCGCGCTGTCCCAGGTCGCGATCGGAGCGCTTGGGGGCGCTGGGGGCAACCTCATGACCGGGTAGGCGGAGGCGACCGGTTATCAGTAAGGCTTGTCGGCGGTCGATCGCATAATGGTGCCCGTGACTACTCATGACAAATTGACCGTCCTGGAGGCGGCGCTCCAGCTATTGGACCAGAATGGCCGCGCCGTCACATTCGAAGCCATGGCGACAAGATTCGACGTCGATGAAGAAACGGCGAAGGTGGAGCTGCTACCGCTCATCGCCGAGTACTTCGAGATCAGCTTGCCTGGCGACGACGGGATCATCGTCCTCAAGAAGCCGACCGCCGAGGCGCGCGGATTTTTTGGGAGATAACGCCATTCGGGCCGATCGAACGTATTGCCCGAATATTGCCCGTGTCACCAGAAAACAGGCTCTGATGTGGTGCCCCCGGCAGGATTCGAACCTGCGGCCTTCTGCTCCGGAGGCAGACGCTCTATCCCCTGAGCTACGGGGGCGCGTGAAACTCGCGCCGTTAGGGCTTTGTCAGACTAGCGGAGCAAGACTAGCGCATGGGAGCGCGCCCCCGTGAATCGGAATGGATTCGGGTGCTGACCACCCCAGACCATAGGATGGACCCCTGTGACACCCGCCGACCTGGCTGCCCTGCTCAAGACCACCGCCGCCGCGGTCCTGGCCGAACACGGCCTGGACACCGCCGCGCTGCCCGAAACGGTGACCGTCGAGCGCCCGCGCAACCCCGAACACGGCGACTACGCCACCAACGTCGCACTTCAGCTCGCCAAGAAGGTCGGTGCCAATCCTCGTGAGCTGGCCGGCTGGCTGGCCGAGGCGCTGACCGCCGCCGACGGGATCGCCGCCGCCGAGGTGGCGGGCCCTGGCTTCGTCAACCTGCGGATCGAGGCCGGTGCCCAAGGCGTCGTCGTCACCAACGTGCTGACCGCCGGCGCCGCCTACGGGCACTCGGTCGATCTGGACCTGAAGATCAACCTGGAATTCGTCTCGGCCAACCCGACCGGGCCCATCCACATCGGTGGCACCCGCTGGGCCGCCGTCGGCGACGCCCTGGGCCGCTTGCTGACCACCCAGGGTGCCGAGGTCACCCGCGAGTATTACTTCAACGACCACGGCGGCCAGATCGACCGCTTCGCCCGCTCGCTGGTGGCCGCGGCCATGGGCGAACCCGCGCCCGAAGACGGCTATGCCGGCAGCTATATCAACGAGATCGCCGCAGCCGTGCTCGCCAAGGCGCCCGACGCGTTGAGCCTGCCCGCCGACGAGCGGCAGGAGAAGTTCCGGGCGATCGGCGTGGACCTGATGTTCACCCACATCAAGAAGTCGCTGCACGACTTCGGCACCGACTTCGACGTCTATACCCACGAAGACTCGATGCACACCTCCGGCCGGGTCGACCAGGCCATCGCGAAACTGCGGGAAAACGGTGCCATCTACGAGAAGGACGGCGCAACGTGGTTGCGCACCACCGAGTTCGGTGACGACAAGGACCGGGTCGTCATCAAGAGCGATGGCCATCCCGCTTATGTCGCCGGCGATCTCGCGTACTACCTGGACAAGCGCGCACGCGGCTTCGACCTGTGCATCTACATGCTCGGTGCGGACCATCACGGCTACATCGCCCGGCTCAAGGCGGCCGCCGCCGCCCTCGGCGACGATCCGGACACCGTCGAGGTGCTGATCGGACAGATGGTCAACCTGGTCCGCGATGGCCAGCCGGTCCGGATGAGCAAGCGCGCCGGCACTGTGATCACCCTGGACGACCTGGTCGACGCCATCGGGGTGGACGCCGCCCGGTATGTGCTGATCCGGTCCTCGGTCAACAGCCCGATCGATATCGACTTGGCGTTGTGGTCCTCGGCATCCAGCGAGAACCCGGTCTACTACGTGCAATACGCGCACGCCCGGCTCTCGGCTCTGGCCCGCAGCGCCGCCGACCTGGGCCTGGCCGCCGACACCGCACACCTGGAACTGCTCAGCCACGACCGTGAAGCCACCCTGATGCGCACCATCGGTGAGTTCGGCCGGGTGCTCAAAACCGCAGCCGCACTTCGGGAACCACACCGGGTGTGCCGGTACCTGGAGGACCTGGCCGGTGACTACCACCGGTTCTACGACTCCTGTCGGGTGCTGCCCCAGGGCGACGAAAAGCCGGCAGAGCTCCATTCGGCCCGACTGGCGCTGTGTGAGGCAACCCGCCAGGTCATCGCCAACGGTCTGGCGATCCTCGGCGTCAGTGCGCCGGAGCGGATGTGAGTGCGCAGGCCGCCGGTGCTGCCGTGCCGGAGAAGCCGCAGACACCTGACGAGATCCTGCTTCTGGCCCCGAATGTCTGGCCGCGCAACCTGGCTCGAGGTGCCGATGGTGTCGTCTCGATTGCCGGGGTGACGGTCACCGACTTGGCCGCACAGTTCGGCACCCCGTTGTTCGTCATCGATGAGGACGATTTCCGCTCGCGTTGCCGGGATATCGCCGCGGCGTTCGGTGGCGGTGAGTACGTGCACTACGCGTCGAAAGCGTTCCTGTGCACCGAGATCGCCCGCTGGGTGAAAGCCGAGGGTCTGTCGCTGGATGTCGCCACTGGTGGTGAGCTGGCCGTCGCGCTGCACGCGGACTTCCCGGCCGAGCGGATCACCGTGCACGGCAACAACAAGTCCGTGGACGAGCTCAGTATGGCGGTGAAGGCCGGGGTCGGGCATATCGTGCTGGACTCGGAGATCGAGATCGAGCGCCTCGATGCCATCGCCGGTGCGGCGGGCATCGTCCAAGACGTGTTGGTGCGGGTCACCCCCGGAGTCGAGGCGCACACGCACGAATTCATCTCCACCGCGCACGAGGACCAGAAGTTCGGGCTGTCGCTGGCCAGCGGCGCCGCCTTGGACGCGGTACGCCAGGTGTTCGCCACCGACAACCTGCGCCTGGTCGGCCTGCACTGCCACGTCGGCTCGCAGATCTTCGACGTCTCCGGCTTCGAGATCGCCGCGCGTCGCCTGATCGGGCTGCTCCGCGATGTGGTCGCCGAGTTCGGCGTGGACAAGACCACGCAGATGAACATCCTCGATCTCGGTGGGGGACTGGGCATCTCCTACGTGCCGTCCGATGATCCGCCGCCGATGCAGGAGCTGGCCGACAAGCTCAAGGCGATCGTGAAGAACGAATCGGCGGCCGTCGGGCTGCCCACGCCGAAGCTCGTGGTCGAGCCGGGCCGGGCCATCGCGGGGCCGGGCACGATCACCCTCTACGAGGTGGGCACCGTCAAGGATGTCGCCATCAGCGACGCCGCGCAGCGGCGCTATGTCAGCGTCGACGGTGGGATGAGCGACAACATCCGGCCCGCGCTGTATGACGCCGAGTACGACACGCGGCTGGTGTCGCGGGTCAGCGATGCCCCGGCCGCGCTGGCGCGAATCGTCGGAAAGCACTGCGAGAGCGGCGATATCGTGGTCCGTGATACCTGGGTGTCCGATGACATCACCCCCGGTGATCTGTTGGCGGTGGCCGCGACCGGCGCCTACTGCTATTCGATGTCAAGCCGGTACAACCTGGTGACCCGGCCGGCTGTGGTCGCCGTCCGCGAGGGCAGGGCCCGGCTGATTCTGCGGCGGGAAAGCGTCGACGATCTATTGAGTTTGGAGGTGAGCGGCGAATGAGCAAGAAGGACAAGCCCATCGGCGTAGCGGTATTGGGTCTGGGCAATGTGGGCACCGAGGTGGTGCGCATCATCAACGAAAGCGCTCCGGACCTGGCCGCCCGCATCGGCGCGCCACTGGAACTGCGCGGTGTGGGGGTCCGCACCGTCTCCGCCGACCGCGGGGTGCCGATCGAGTTGCTCACCGACGATATCGACGCCCTGGTCTCCCGCGATGACGTCGATATCGTCATCGAGCTGATGGGCCCCGTCGAACCGGCGCGCAAGGCCATCCTCAAAGCGCTGGAGACCGGCAAGTCCGTCGTCACCGCGAACAAGGCGCTGATGGCCCAGTCCACCGGCGAACTTGCCCAGGCGGCCGAAAAGGCGCGTGTCGACCTGTATTTCGAGGCAGCGGTGGCCGGTGCGATCCCGGTGATCCGGCCGCTGACCCAGTCGCTGGCCGGTGACACCGTGCTGCGGGTGGCCGGCATCGTCAACGGCACCACGAACTACATCCTCAGCGCCATGAACGACACCGGTGCCGACTACGCCAGCGCGCTCGCCGATGCCAGCGCCCTGGGTTACGCGGAGGCCGACCCCACCGCCGATGTTGAGGGCTACGACGCCGCCGCGAAGGCGGCGATTCTGGCGTCGATCGCCTTCCACACCCGGGTCACCGCAGACGACGTGTATCGCGAGGGCATCACCAAGGTCAGCGCCGCCGATTTCGAGTCGGCCAGGGCGCTGGGTTGCAATATCAAGCTGCTGGCCATCTGCGAGCGGCTGACCAACGACGAAGGGCAGCAGCGGGTTTCGGCCCGCGTCTATCCCGCGCTGGTGCCTCTGGAGCACCCGCTGGCCACCGTCGGCGGGGCCTTCAACGCCGTGGTGGTCGAAGCTGAGGCCGCCGGTCGGCTGATGTTCTACGGGCAGGGTGCCGGCGGGGCGCCGACCGCGTCCGCGGTGATGGGCGATGTCGTGATGGCGGCCCGCAACCGGGTTCAGGGTGGCCGTGGCCCGCGTGAGTCCAAGTACGCAGAGTTGCCCATCGCGCCGATCGGCTTCATCCCCACGCGCTACTACGTGAGCATGAACGTCGCCGACAAACCGGGCGTGCTGTCCTCGGTGGCGGCCGAGTTCGGCAAGCGCGAGGTCAGTATCGCCGAGGTGCGCCAGGAGGGCACCGTCGACGAGGACGGGCAGCGCCACGGTGCCCGCATCGTCGTCGTCACCCACAAGGCCACCGACGCCGCACTGTCGGAAACCGTTGCCGCTCTTGCCGACCACGACGCCGTGGAGCGCATCAACAGCGTGCTGCGACTGGAAGGAACCGCAGAATGAGCAAGACCGCCGAGGCGAGCGAAGCGACGGGGACCGGACCCGTGCACATCCCCTGGCCCGGTCTGATCGCCGCGTACCGGGACCGGTTGCCGGTCACCGACGAATGGACGCCGGTCACCCTGCTGGAGGGCGGCACCCCGCTGATCCATGCCAAGCGACTGTCCGAGCAGACCGGCTGCACGGTGCACCTGAAGGTCGAAGGACTCAACCCGACAGGGTCGTTCAAAGACCGCGGGATGACCATGGCGGTCAGCGATGCGCTGGCCCGCGGGCAGAAGGCGGTGCTGTGCGCCTCGACGGGTAACACCTCCGCGTCGGCCGCCGCCTATGCCGCCAAAGCCGGCATCACCTGCGCGGTGCTGGTACCCCAGGGCAAGATCGCGATGGGCAAGCTGGCCCAGGCAGTCATGCACGGCGCCAAGATCATTCAGGTCGACGGCAACTTCGACGACTGTCTTGAGCTGGCCCGCAAGCTGACGGCGGACTTTCCGTCCATCGCCCTGGTGAACTCGGTGAACCCGGTGCGCATCGAGGGGCAGAAGACCGCGGCCTTCGAGATCGTCGACGCGCTCGGTACCGCACCGGACGTGCACTCGTTGCCGGTCGGCAATGCCGGGAACATCACCGCCTACTGGCGTGGGTACAGCGAGTATCATCGTGATGGCGTGAGCGACCGCCTGCCGCGGATGCTGGGCACCCAGGCCGCCGGTGCCGCGCCGCTGGTGTCGGGCCAGCCGGTCAGCCATCCGGAGACGATCGCCACCGCCATCCGGATCGGTTCACCGGCGTCCTGGAATTCGGCCGTCGAGGCGCAGCAGCAGTCCAACGGCCGGTTTGTGGCGGCCACCGACGAGGAGATTCTGGCGGCGTACCACCTGGTGGCCCGCGCCGAGGGCGTTTTCGTCGAGCCGGCATCGGCGGCCAGCATCGCCGGGCTGCTCAAGTCGATCGAGGACGGCTGGGTCAAGCCCGGTTCCACGGTGGTGTGCACGGTGACGGGCAACGGTCTCAAGGACCCCGACACCGCCCTCAAGGGCATGCCGCCGGTGACACCGGTGCCGGTTGATCCGGTGGCCGTCGTCGAGAAGCTCGGCCTGGTCTGACGGGCGGACGAACTCTCGTGACCCAGATTCTGCGGGCCGGGTTGACGGCCTCGTCCGCTGTGGCGGCCTCCAGTGCCAACCTCGGACCCGGCTTCGACAGTCTCGGTCTCGCGCTCGGTCTGTACGACGAAATCTTCGTGGAGACAACGGAATCCGGCCTCAAGATCGATGTCGAAGGGCAGGGCGCCGGTCAGGTTCCGCTGGACGAATCGCACCTGGTGGTGCGGGCCATCAATCGTGGCCTGGCGGCAGCCGGCCTGCAGGTCGGCGGGTTGAAGGTGACCTGCCGCAACGTGATCCCGCATTCGCGTGGGCTGGGATCCTCGGCGGCAGCCGTGGTGGGCGGATTGGCCGTCGTCAATGGGCTTGCCGTGCAAGTAGGTTCGCCGGAACTGAGCCGCGATGAACTGGTGCAGTTGTCTTCGGAGTTCGAGGGGCACCCCGACAACGCAGCGGCTGCCGTGCTCGGCGGCGCGGTGGTGTCCTGGACCGTTTCAGGGGACCGGGGCCAGCGAAGCGACGGGGAAATCGGCACGGGCGAGCGAAGCGACGGGGGCAAGGCCTGTCCGGCTCGTTACGGCGCCGCCCAGCTGGACCTGCACCCGGATATCCGGTTGTTCCCCGCGATCCCGGAGAACCGGTCATCGACGGCCGAAACCCGCGCCGTGCTACCCACGCAGGTGCCCCATACCGACGCCCGGTTCAACCTCAGCCGCGCGGCGATGCTTGTGGTGGCCCTCACTCAACGGCCCGATCTGTTGTTGGAGGCGACCGAGGACCGGCTGCATCAGCCGCAGCGGGCGCCGTCGATGCCGGCATCGGCGGAATATCTCGCGGCCTTGCGGCGGTTGAACATACCAGCGGTGCTTTCAGGAGCCGGACCTGCGGTGATAGCTCTGACCAACGGGACGGATCTACCGGAGAAGGCTCTGGAGTTCGGCGCCGCGAAGGGATTCGCCGTCACCGAAATGTCGGTGGGCCACGGTGTTCGCTGGTCACCCGGCATCGCCTGAAACGCCGCTTCGGGATAACACGCGAAACAGGCGTTTCTTGCTTCCGGCAGTGATGCGAGTTATTCTCGCAATTGTCCAGCAATCGCAGCGTCTCTAGCTGCGCCGACACTAGGACGACTACCTCATCTTCTCGTATTTCACTCGTGGGCTGACGGTCCTCCGCATGGCGGCGAATCCTGGTGGTCATCGTTGCAATGGTGACGGTGGCGCCGTGGAAGACAACGCAATCGGCTGTTTGGCTGACTGCACATGACCTTCGGGGACCCCTCGCGTCGGATGGACGGCGAGGAAAGAAAGGAAATCCGTGACTGATACGGACCTCTTCACGACAAGCGACAGCGACGTGGCCGTCGCCGCGCAACCAGTCGTGGAAACCACCGATGCGCCCAGTACGGGCGCTACTCGCGGTGGCCGTGGCGGCTCGCTCACGTCGATGCTGCTCCCGGACCTGCGCGCACTGGCCAATGAGGCCGGCGTCAAGGGCACGTCCGGTATGCGCAAGAGCGAACTCATCTCTGCCATCAAGGAAATCCGCAGCGGGGGTGGCGGCACGGCCGCTGCAGCCGACGCGGCACCAGCGGCAAAGGCCGCGAGCGCCCCTGCCGCTGCAGCCGATGCGCCGGAGCAGACCGAACGGCCGCGGCGTGAGCGCCGCGGCGCTTCCCGGGGTACGGGCGCGCCCGCCGCAGCGCAGGAGCCTGCGTCGCAGGACAGTGCCGAGGCCGGCCCGGACACCGCACCCAAGCCGGACGTCGAGTCCAAGCAGGCCGCCGCACCCAAGCAGGACGCCGCACCCAAGCAGGACGCCGAGGCGAAGAGCCAGGACGCGCCGGCTGGTGACGCGACACCTCGTGAAGAGGTGAAGTCCGCTGGCCAGGACAAGCAGGACAAGGCCGAGGGCGCCGGCAGCGGCGACCAGCAGCACGGCGGTCAGCAGAACCGCAACCAGAACCGCAACAACAACCGCGGCGACAACAACAACCGCGGTGAGAACAGCAACCGCGGCGAGAACAACAATCGCGGCGACAACAGCGGCGATGACGATGACGACAGCCGCCAGGGCCGGCGCGGACGCCGGTTCCGGGATCGCAGGCGCCGTGGCGAGCGCACCGGCGACGGTCCGGGCAGCTCCGGCGGCGGGGGAGACCGCGACACCGAGTTGCGCGAGGACGACGTCGTCCAGCCGGTCGCCGGCATCCTCGACGTGCTCGACAACTACGCATTCGTCCGCACCTCCGGCTACCTGGCCGGCCCCAACGACGTCTACGTGTCGATGAACATGGTGCGCAAGAACGGCCTGCGCCGCGGCGATGCCGTGACCGGCGCGGTGCGCGTCGCCCGTGAGGGTGAAGGCGGCGGCGGAAACAACCCGCGCCAGAAGTTCAACCCACTCGTGCGGTTGGACACCGTCAACGGTGGTCCGGTCGAGAACGCCAAGAATCGGCCCGATTTCACCAAGCTGACGCCGCTCTACCCGAACCAGCGGCTGCGCCTGGAGACCACGCCCGAGCGGCTGACCACCCGGGTGATCGACCTGATCATGCCGATCGGCAAGGGCCAGCGCGCCCTGATCGTGTCCCCGCCCAAGGCCGGTAAGACGACGATCATGCAGGACATCGCCAACGCGATCTCCACCAACAACCCGGAATGCCACCTCATGGTCGTGCTCGTCGACGAGCGCCCCGAAGAGGTCACCGACATGACCCGCTCGGTCAAGGGTGAGGTCATCGCCTCGACCTTCGACCGGCCGCCGTCAGACCACACCCAGGCCGCCGAGTTGGCCATCGAACGGGCCAAGCGCCTGGTCGAACAGGGCAAGGACGTCGTGGTGCTGCTCGACTCGATCACCCGGTTGGGCCGCGCATACAACAACGCGTCGCCGGCCTCGGGTCGCATCCTGTCCGGTGGTGTGGATTCCACCGCGCTGTACCCGCCCAAGCGGTTCCTCGGCGCGGCCCGCAATATCGAGCACGGTGGCTCCCTGACGATCATCGCCTCGGCGCTGGTCGAGACCGGCTCCACCGGTGACACCGTGATCTTCGAGGAGTTCAAGGGCACCGGCAACGCCGAGCTGAAGCTCGACCGCAAGATCGCCGAGCGTCGGGTGTTCCCCGCCGTCGATGTCAATCCGTCCAACACCCGCAAGGACGAGCTGCTGATGTCGTCCGAGGAGTTCGCAATCGTGCACAAGCTGCGCCGGGTGCTCTCCGGGCTGGACTCGCATCAGGCCATCGACCTGCTGATGAGCCAGCTGCGTAAGACCAAGACCAACTACGAGTTCCTGGTCCAGGTTTCCAAGAACGCGCCCGGTAGCAACGGCGACGACTAGTCCGCGCCGATCGACCGACAAAAGAGTCCCGCTTCGTGAGAAGCGGGACTCTTTTGTCGATTCGGCTTATGCGGGAGCGCTGCGCAGCGCGGGCATGAGATAGCGCCGAATATGGGTGAGTAGCTGATTCGAGTCGCCGGGATCGAGCGTGTCGCCCGGGACGGTGGCCAGCGAGATCACTACGCGCGCCACCCATTCGGAGGCTTCCGCGATGACGACGTCCGGGTGGATCTCGCCCTTCTCGCGCGCGGCGATCAGGTAGCGGGACCAGAAGCTCGCCAGGTCGGGCACCAGACCCTGTACACCGGCGCCCGCACACGCGGCGAACTCATCGGGCTCGTCGATCCGCAGCTTCATCAGGAGTGCGCCCGGGTCGTCATACGCGGTGCGGCCGTGCCGGATACCCGCGGCAATCTGCTGATCCAGGCCCTCGACCTGCTCCAGGACAGCGTGCGCCTCGGACCAGTACGCCTCGTTGAGGCGGACGATCGCGGCGCCCAGCAGGGTCACCTTGTCGGGGAAGTGTCGGTACAGCCAGCCGCGGGACACCCCTGCGCCCTCGGCCACCTCGGAGACGGTGGTGGCCCGGATGCCCTTGGCGCGCAGGCAGACTTCGGCGGCGTCGATCAGCCGATCACGAACGCCGCGAGCGGTGGTGGTGCTGGTGGTGCTCGTCAAAGGTGCCGGCTCCTGGTCATATGTACGGGGTGGGGCTGTACTGATTGTGCCAATGGCGGCGCGGCTGTGGTGCACACCCTCCGCCATGGTAGACACTTTCACAAATATGTTCACCGTCGTCGAGAGGGTCAGCTGTGGCCGACACGCTCCAGCAGTTGTTGCGCGAACGGGCCGACCAGGACACCGTCGCGGTCAAACACGGCGACCGGAGCTGGACCTGGCGTGCGCACGTGGCAGACGCCACGCGGCAAGCCGCGGCACTCATCGGACGTGCGGATCCGGAGCGGCCGATGCATGTCGGCGCGCTGCTGGGCAACACCCCCGACATGCTCACCGCGCTCGCGGCGGCCGCACTCGGGGGATATGTGCTGTGCGGCGTCAACACCACGCGGCGCGGTGACGCACTGGCCCGCGATATCGCGAAGGTCGACACCCAGATCCTGATCACCGATGCGGAGCACAAGCCGTTGCTCGACGGGATCGATCTGGCCGGCGTCACGGTGTACGACACCGGCAGCGACGAGTGGGCGCAGCTCCTGGCCGGGGCCCCGGACCTCACACCGCACAAAGAGGTCACCGCCGACGACACGTTCATGATGATCTTCACCTCGGGAACCAGTGGCGATCCCAAGGCCGTCGAGGTGCCCCATGCGACGGTGCTCTTCGCGGGCAGTGCCCTGGTGCAGCGCTACGAACTGGACTCGACCGACACCTGTTACCTGTCCATGCCGCTGTTCCACTCCAACGCCGTCTACGCCGGATGGAGCGTGGCGCTCAACGCTGGGGCCGCGATGGCGCCCGCGACCTTCTCCGCCTCGGGTTTCCTGCCCGATATCCGCCGCTACGGGGCCACCTACATGAACTACGTCGGCAAGCCGCTGGCCTACATCCTGGCGACCGCCGAACAACCCGACGACGCCGACAACACGTTGCGCGTGGCCTTCGGCAACGAGGCGGCCGACCGCGATATCGATGCGTTCAGCCGCCGCTTCGGCTGCACCGTCTGGGACGGGTTCGGCTCCACCGAGACCGCCGTGATCATCACCCGCACCGAGGACTGCCCGGCCGGTTCCATCGGCAAGGGCTTCCCGGGGGTGGCGATCTACCACCAGGAGACCGGGGAACCGTGCGCCGTCGCGCGCTTCGACGACACCGGTGCGCTGATCAACGCCGACGAAGCCACCGGTGAACTGGTCAACACCTCGGGCAGCGGGCTGTTCCGCGGCTACTACAACGACAAGTCCGCCACCGACGAACGGATGCGCGGCGGCGTGTACTGGTCCGGCGACCTGGCCTACCAGGACGCGGACGGCTGGATCTACCTGGCGGGTCGCACCGCGGACTGGATGAGGGTGGACGGCGAGAACCTGACCAGCGGCCCGATCGAGCGGATCCTGCTGCGACTGCCCGCGGTCAACCGGGTCGCCGTCTATCCGGTGCCCGACGAGCTGGTCGGTGACCAGGTGATGGCTGCCGTGGTGCTGGGCGACGGCGCGGAACTGACGCCCGCGGAATTCAGCGAGTTCCTGGCCGCCCAGCCCGATCTCTCGCCGAAGGCCTGGCCGCGCTACCTGTGGATCGCGGCGGATCTGCCGAGCACGGCGACCAACAAGATCCTCAAACGCGAGCTGGTCGCGATGGGCACCGATCCGCAGGGCCGGACCATCTGGAGGCGTGACGGCACCGCGTATGCGGCGCACCTCGGATAGCGGCGCGGGACCGGGAATAGCGGCCGGTGATCGTGCGTTTTCGCACTTGACGGTTGACCTGGCATAATGGACCGTCGACCCTCGGTTCCGGTTCACGTCCGTACGTCCTCAGGTCAGAGGCGGGCGACCCGGCGGCCAACGATTGAAGAGGAAAACCATGAAATCGGGTATCCACCCCAACTATGTCGAGACCTCCGTGGTCTGCGGCTGCGGCAACACCTTCACCACCCGCAGCACCAAGGACAGCGGCCACATCGTGGTCGAGGTCTGCTCGCAGTGCCACCCGTTCTACACCGGTAAGCAGAAGATCCTCGACAGCGGCGGCCGCGTGGCCCGCTTCGAGAAGCGGTACGGCAAGCGCAACACCAAGGCTGCTGCCGACAACTAGCTGTCCCATCGGCGCCCGTTCTGTCAGATTCTTGTCAGGCCGGGCGCCGATCTGCGTTTACTGGAGGTCACGATGACCGGTTCACCTTCTCCGATCGAAGCGTTGCTGACCGAGCATGCCGATCTCGAACGCCAGCTCGCCGACCCTGCGCTGCACGCCGATGCCGGTGCGGCACGACGTGTCGGTCGTCGTTTCGCGCAGGTGTCCCCGATCGTGTCGACCTACCGCAAGTTGGAGGCCGCCCGCGGCGACCTGGAGGCCGCCCGCGAGCTCGCCGCCGAGGATGAGGCGTTCGCCGCCGAGGTGCCCGAGCTGGCTGCCCGGGTCGACGAACTCGACGCCCGGCTCGTCGACCTGCTCGCCCCGCGCGATCCGCACGATGCCGACGATGTCGTGCTCGAAGTGAAGTCCGGTGAAGGTGGCGAGGAATCGGCGCTGTTCGCCGCCGACCTCGCGCGGATGTACATCCGCTACGCCGAGCGGCACGGCTGGACGGTCACGGTCCTCGACGAGACCTGGTCGGACCTGGGCGGTTACAAGGACGCCACCATCACCATCGCCAGTAAGGGCGATTCCGCCGACGGTGTGTGGGCCCGGATGAAGTTCGAGGGCGGCGTGCATCGCGTGCAGCGCGTCCCGGTCACCGAATCCCAGGGCCGGGTGCACACGTCGGCCGCCGGCGTGCTGGTCTATCCCGAGCCCGAAGACGTCGAGGCCGTACAGATCGACGAGTCCGATCTGCGTATCGACGTCTACCGGAGTTCAGGGAAGGGCGGCCAAGGAGTTAATACCACCGACTCGGCGGTCCGGATCACCCACCTGCCCACCGGCATCGTCGTCACCTGCCAGAACGAGCGCTCACAGCTGCAGAACAAGGCCCGCGCCATGGTGGTGCTCGCCGCCCGGCTGCAGGCGCTCGCCGAGGAGCAGGCGTCGGCGGACGCGTCGGCCGACCGGGCCAGCCAGATCCGCACCGTCGACCGCAGCGAGCGGATCCGCACCTACAACTTCCCGGAGAATCGGATCGCCGACCACCGCATCAACTTCAAGGCACACAACCTCGATCAGGTGCTCGACGGTGATATGGACGCGTTGCTCGACGCCTTGGCCGCCGCCGACAAGCAGGCGCGCCTGCAACAGGCATGAGCCCCACGGTCCGGCAGGCGATCACTGACGCGACCGCCACGCTGTCGGCCGCCGGTATCGATTCCGCGCGTGCGGATGCCGAGTCGCTTGCCGCCCACGTCGCCGGTGTGGATCGTGGCAGGCTCGCGGTATTCGAACCGGATCCCGGATTCATCGACCGCTACCGCTCCCTGGTGTCCCGTCGTGCGCTGCGAATTCCGTTGCAGCACATCGTCGAAACCGCAGCGTTTGGTCCGCTGATACTGCATGTCGGGCCCGGGGTGTTCATCCCGCGCCCGGAGACCGAGGCGCTGCTGGAATGGGCGCAGGCCCAGCCACTGCCGGCCGATGCGGTGATCGTCGACCTGTGCACGGGGTCGGGCGCACTCGCGTTGGCGCTGGCTCGGCACCGGCCGGACGCCCGGGTCATCGCGGTGGAGGATTCCGCCGAGGCGTTGCGCTACGCCGAGTTGAACTGCCGTGGCACGGCGGTGCAGCTCATCCGTGCCGACGTCACCGCCGACGGCCTGCTGGCCGAACTCGACGGAGCCGTCGATCTCATCGTCAGCAATCCGCCCTACATCCCGCTCGGTGCCGAGCTGGATCCCGAAGTCGCAGAACATGATCCGGAGCACGCCCTGTTCGGCGGAGCGGACGGCATGTCGGTCATCGGGCCGATCGTGACAGCGGCGGCCCGGCTCCTGCGGCCGGGTGGACGAATCGGCGTCGAACACGACGACACCACCTCATCCGCCACGGTCGAACTGTTCGACCGGTCGGCGGCATTCACCGACATCACCGCCCGCCGAGATCTCACCGGGCGGCCCCGCTTCGTGACGGCTACCAGGAACGGGTGAGAGGCTGACGTTATGTCTGAGCTGTTTGACTGCGCCGACCCCGATCAGCGTGCCACCGGGCTGGCCTCCGCGATAAGCGCCGCCAAGGGCGGCCGGCTGGTCGTCCTGCCCACCGACACCGTCTACGGCATCGGTGCCGATGCCTTCGACGGCGACGCGGTGGCCGCGCTGCTGGCCGCCAAAGGCCGCGGCCGGGATATGCCGGTTGGTGTGCTGGTCGGTTCCTGGCACACGATCGACGGTCTGGTGTACGCGGTGCCGCCGGCGGCGCGCGAGCTGATCCAGGCGTTCTGGCCCGGCGCGCTGAGCCTGGTGGTGCGGCACGCCCCGTCCCTGCAATGGGACCTGGGCAACTCGGCCGGCACCGTGATGTTGCGTATGCCGTTGCATCCGGTGGCCATCGAGCTGCTGCGCGAGGTCGGGCCGATGGCCGTGTCCAGCGCCAACATCTCGGGTAGCCCGGCCGCGGTGACAGCTCAGGAGGCCCGGAGTCAACTGGGGGAGCGGGTCGAGGTCTACCTGGACGCCGGTTCGTCCCCGCAGGGTGCGGCGTCGACGATCGTCGACCTCACCAGCGAGAGCCCCCGGGTGCTGCGCGAAGGACCCGTCAGCGTCGCCGATATCGCCAAGGTGCTCGGTGCCGAACCCGAGACTCTGCTGGGTTGATCTCCCGGGTCGCTGCGCTCCAGCCCGCCGAATCTGACCCTCAGCTTCGTCGCGTACGGTTCACCGGGTGGTGAACGTAGCCGTGCTGGCGTTGTCGGACCGGGGCGCCGGGGTCCCGCTGCGGGAGCTCGCCCTGGTCGGTCTCACCGCCGCGATCATCACGTACTTCGCCACCGGCTGGGCCCGGGTGATCGCCACTCGGGTCGGCGCGGTCGCCTATCCGCGGGAACGCGATGTCCATCTGCAGCCGACCCCCCGGATGGGTGGGTTGGCCATGTACATCGGGGTGGCCGCCGCCATCCTGCTGGCGTCGCAACTACCGGCGCTGAACCGGGGTTTCGTCTATTCCACCGGTATGCCCGCCGTCGTCGTCGCGGGCGGGCTCATCATGCTCGTCGGCCTGATCGACGACCGGTGGGGGCTGGACGCACTGACCAAATTCGCCGGCCAGATCACCGCCGCCAGTGTGCTGGTGACGATGGGGGTGGCGTGGAGCGTCCTCTACATCCCGATCGGCGGGGTGGGCACGCTGGTCCTCGATCAAGTCACCTCGATCCTGCTGACCCTGGCGCTGACGGTGTCGATCGTCAATGCGATGAACTTCGTCGACGGGCTCGACGGGCTGGCGGCCGGCCTCGGGTTGATCACCGCACTGGCCATCTGCATCTTCTCCGTCGGGCTGCTGCGTGACCACGGCGGCGACGTCCTGTTCTATCCGCCCGCGATGATCTCGGTGGTGCTGGCCGGCGCGTGCCTGGGCTTCCTGCCGCACAACTTCCACCGCGCCAAGATCTTCATGGGTGACTCGGGCTCGATGCTGATCGGACTCATGCTGGCCGCGGCGTCGACGACGGCCGCGGGCCCGATCTCGCAGAACGCCTACGGTGCCCGCGACGTGTTCGCGCTGCTGTCGCCGTTCCTGCTGGTGGTCGCGGTCATGTTCGTGCCGGCCCTGGACATGCTGCTGGCGATCATCCGTCGCACCCGCAAGGGCCTGAGCCCGTTCAGCCCCGACAAGATGCACCTGCATCACCGTTTGCTGCAGATCGGGCACTCGCATCGGCGGGTGGTTTTGCTCATCTACTTGTGGGTGGGAATCGTCGCGTTGGGAGCCGCGAGCACCATCTTCTTCGACCCTCGATACACCGGCGCGGTGATGCTGGCGGCCATCGTGGTCGCCGGCATCGTCACCCTGATTCCCCTGCTGCGGCGTAGGGAACAGTCCGTCGACTGACCGTCCGGAGGGTTTGTACGACAAAAAGTAGTAGGCCTGTTTTTGGGCCTCCTACCTTGTGGTACGGTTCTGCCCATAACCCGAAAAACCTCACGGGTTGCCGGCCCGGCGCGTCGGTCGAAAGACCGATTGGCACCGATTTACGACCGACAAAGGGAGCTACCCCTTGGGTGATTCCAGCGCGCCCGTCGCCCTCCGATACGCTCGGCGGGCACGCACAGGAATTTTGCAGGACAGATGAGTAACGCCCTCGACGACGCGGGATTGAGGTGAGCCAGGTGACGACGCCAGCGCAGGATGCGCCGTTGGTGTTCCCCTCCGTGGCATTTCGCCCGTTGCGTCTGCTCGTCGTCTGCCTCGTTCTCACCGCCCTGGCCATTCTTGCCGCCGGGTACACCGGTCACATCTTCTTCGGCGTCTTCTTCGGTGTCGGCCTCGGACTGGGTTTGCTCAACGCACTGCTGGTGCGCCGCGCCGTCGAGTCGATCACGGCGGAGGACCACCCACTCAAGAAGAAGATGGCCATAAACTCCGCGACGCGACTGTTGGTCATCACCGCCGTCGCACTGGCCGTCGCGATCGGCTTCAAAGCACACGGCGGGATCGCCGTCCTGTTCGGATTGGCGATCTTCCAGGCGCTGCTGGTGCTGTCCACCAGCCTGCCGGTGCTGAAGAAGATCCGCAAAGACGGACTGGACGTCCAAGGCACTCCCGACACCTCCGGCACGGAATCGAAGGATTGAGCTGACACAGATGAATGAGATCGTTCTCGCCGCTGAGGGCGCCGAGGGAGGCGGCGGCGCCGCCATCCACGTGGGGCACCACACGATGGTGTTCGAGTGGTTGGGCATGACGTTCAACGGCGACACCATCCTCGCGACCGCCATCACGGCCGTCATCATCATCGGGCTGGCTTTCGTGCTGAAGGCCAAGGTGACGTCGACGGGTGTGCCCGGCGGGGTGCAGCTGTTCTGGGAGGCACTGACCATCCAGATGCGCCAGCAGATCGAAGGGTCGATCGGCATGAAGATCGCCCCCTTCGTGCTGCCGCTGTCGGTGACGCTGTTCGCCTTCATCCTGGTCTCGAACTGGCTGGCCGTGCTCCCGCTGCAGTACGGCGGGGCCGACGGGGCCGCCGCCGAGTGGTACAAGCCGCCGGCCTCGGACATCAACTTCGTGTTGGCGCTCGCGCTGTTCGTGTTCCTCTGCTACCACGCGGCCGGCTTCTGGCGCCGCGGGCTCATCGGTCACCCGATCAAGGTGCTCAAGGGCCACGTCAGCATCCTGGCGCCGATCAACATCGTCGAGGAGATCGCCAAGCCGATCTCGCTGGCACTGCGACTCTTCGGCAACATCTTCGCCGGCGGCATCCTGGTGTCACTCATCGCGATGTTCCCCTGGTACATCCAGTGGGCTCCGAACGCCATCTGGAAGACGTTCGACCTCTTCGTCGGTCTGATCCAGGCCTTCATCTTCGCACTGCTGACGATCCTGTACTTCAGCCAGTCGATGGAGCTGGACCACGACGACCACGACACCAAAGAGAACGCGCACCACTGATCCACATCACGACCACTGCACTGAACCGTACGAACCAGAAGTCCTGGTGGCAACGCCACCAGCTATCAAGGAGGAAATAGGAATGGATGCAAACGCCCTCATCACGGCGGGTGCGCTGATCGGCGGCGGCCTGATCATGGGTGGCGGCGCGATCGGCGCCGGTATCGGTGACGGTATCGCCGGTAACGCGCTGATCTCCGGCATCGCCCGGCAGCCCGAGGCCCAGGGCCGGCTGTTCACCCCGTTCTTCATCACCGTCGGTCTGGTGGAAGCCGCTTACTTCATCAACCTGGCATTCATGGCGCTGTTCGTCTTCGCCACGCCGGCCTACACGGGCTAGTAATCCGTAAGCATGGGTGAACTCGCTTCGACTGTCCTCGCGGACGGCATCAACATCCTGGCGTCCAGCCAGGCAGCGGAAGAAGGCGGCGGGGGGCAGAGCAACTTCCTGCTCCCCAACGGCACCTTCTTCGCCGTGCTGATCATCTTCCTGATCACGCTCGGCGTGATCTGGAAATGGGTTGTGCCGCCGGTCAGCAAGGTCCTCGCCGAGCGTGAGACGATGCTCGCCAAGACCGCTGCGGACAGCCGTAAATCGGCCGAGCAGGTAGCGGCCGCACAGGCCGACTACGACCAGGCAATGGCCGGCGCACGCACCGAGGCTTCCGCGATTCGCGATGAGGCCCGGTCAGCCGGTCGTGAGGTGGTGGACGCCAAGCGGGCCGAGGCCAGCGGTGAGGTCGCTGAGACCCTCCGCCAGGCCAATGA
The DNA here is from genome assembly GCF_051188035.1 of Mycolicibacterium sp. Y3. Lineage (NCBI taxonomy): Bacteria > Bacillati > Actinomycetota > Actinomycetes > Mycobacteriales > Mycobacteriaceae > Mycobacterium > Mycolicibacterium sp. Y3. Next base: position 2,155,778 of record NZ_JAVQLT010000001.1, read on the forward strand.
GCAGCTGTCCCAACAGGGTTCGGCCACTCAAAGTGAGCTCGCCTCCTCGGTCGACGGACTGTCGGCCACCCTGGCCAGCCGCATCCTCGGCGTCGACGTGAAATCGGGACGGAACAAGTAGATGTCGATTTTCATCGGGCAGCTGATCGGCTTCGCCGTGATCGCCTACATCCTGTGGCGCTATGTGGTGCCGCCGGTGAAGACGCTCATGGCCAAGCAGCAGGACGCCGTCCGCACCGCTCTGGCCGAGAGTGCCGAGGCAGCACAGCGGCTCGCCGACGCCGACGCCATGCACGCCAAGGCGCTGGCTGATGCCGCCGCCGAGTCCTCGAAGGTCACCGAGGAGGCCCGCCAGGACTCTGTGCGGATCACCGCCTCGCTGGCCGAGCAGGCCGGGGTTGACGCCGAGCGCATCAAAGCCCAGGGCGCACAACAGGTTCAGCTGGCACGCCAGCAGCTGGTCCGGCAGCTGCGCCAGGGCCTCGGTGACGAGGCCGTCGTGAAGGCGGGTGACCTGGTGCGCGGCCACGTGGCCGATCCCTCGGCGCAGGCCGCAACGGTCGACCGCTTCCTGGCCGATCTGGCTGCGATGGCGCCGTCCACGGTGGTCATCGACACCGCTGCGACCGCCGGTCTGCGGGCCGCCAGTCGTGCGGCGGTGGCGACGCTGACCGGTGAGTTCGACACTGTCGCAGCAGGCCTGGACGCCGACGGGTTGACCGCGCTGGCCGGCAATCTGGCTGCGGTGGCCCGTCTGCTGATCACCCAGGGTGCGCTCAACAAACACCTCGCCGAGCCGTCCGACTCGGCCGACGCCAAGATCGCATTGGTGGACCGGCTGCTGAACGGCAAGATCGGTGAGCCCGCGCTCGCTCTGGTCCGCACCGCCGTCGCGCAGCGCTGGTCGGCCGAGGCCGACCTGGTCGACGGTATCGAGTACACCGCACGGCTGGCGTTGCTGCAGCGTGCGCAGGTCGACGGTGAGGTCGACGACGTGGAGGACCAGCTTTTCCGGTTCGGTCGTGTTCTGGACGCCGAGCCCCGGCTGTCCGCCCTGCTCAGTGACTACACGACGCCGGCTGAGGGCCGAGTTGCGTTGCTGGACAAGGTTCTCGGCACCGCGAACGGCACCGCCCGGGCGCTGCTGGCGCAGACCGTCGGACTGCTGCGCGGTGAGCGCGCCGACCAGGCGGTCATCGACCTGGCCGAGCTCGCCGTGGCGCGACGCGGTGAGCTCGTCGCCCATGTGACGGCCGCCGCCGATCTGACTGCGGCCCAGCATGCCCGGTTGGCTGAGGTGCTCACCGGCATCTACGGCCACCCGGTCGCCATCCAGCTGCATGTCGATCCGAACCTGCTCGGCGGTCTCACGATCGCCGTCGGCGACGAGGTGATCGACGGCTCCATCGCGTCACGACTGGCTGCCGCCCAAACCGGCCTGCCGGACTGACACCCCACGAACCCCCAGAAAACCCAAGGTAGGAAGACGAAAAACCATGGCAGAGTTGACAATCTCGGCTGCTGATATCGAAGGTGCCATCGAGGACTACGTATCCTCGTTTTCCGCCGCCACCGAGCGCGAAGAGATCGGCACCGTCGTCGACGCCGGTGACGGCATCGCCCACGTCGAGGGCCTGCCCTCGGTGATGACGCAGGAGCTGCTGGAATTCCCGGGCGGCGTCCTGGGCGTGGCCCTGAACCTCGACGAGCACAGCGTCGGCACGGTGATCCTGGGTGAGTTCGAGAAGATCGAAGAGGGCCAGCAGGTCAAGCGGACCGGCGAGGTGCTCTCGGTGCCCGTCGGCGACGCCTTCCTGGGTCGCGTCGTCAACCCGCTGGGCCAGCCGATCGACGGCCAGGGTGACATCGCCGCCGAGTCCCGCCGCGCTCTCGAGCTGCAGGCGCCCTCGGTGGTGCAGCGTCAGGGCGTCGGCGAGCCGCTGCAGACCGGTATCAAGGCCATCGACGCCATGACCCCGATCGGCCGCGGACAGCGCCAGCTGATCATCGGTGACCGTAAGACCGGCAAGACCGCGGTCTGCGTCGACACCATCCTCAACCAGCGCGAGGCGTGGGAGACCGGCGATCCCAAGCAGCAGGTGCGCTGCGTGTACGTCGCGATCGGCCAGAAGGGCACCACCATCGCCAGCGTCAAGCGGGCGCTGGAAGAGGGCGGCGCGATGGAGTACACCACCATCGTCGCGGCCCCGGCCTCCGACCCCGCCGGCTTCAAATGGCTGGCGCCCTACACCGGTTCGGCCATCGGGCAGCACTGGATGTACGACGGCAAGCACGTGCTGATCGTGTTCGACGATCTCTCCAAGCAGGCCGACGCCTACCGCGCCATCTCGCTGCTGCTGCGTCGCCCGCCGGGCCGCGAGGCGTTCCCCGGTGACGTGTTCTACCTGCACTCCCGGTTGCTGGAGCGTTGCGCGAAGCTCTCCGACGAGCTCGGTGGCGGTTCGATGACCGGGCTGCCGATCATCGAGACCAAGGCCAACGACATCTCGGCGTTCATCCCGACCAACGTCATCTCCATCACCGACGGCCAGTGCTTCCTGGAGTCCGACCTGTTCAACCAGGGTGTGCGACCGGCCGTCAACGTCGGTGTGTCGGTGTCCCGCGTCGGTGGCGCCGCGCAGATCAAGGCCATGAAAGAGGTCGCCGGTTCGCTGCGTCTGGATCTGTCGCAGTACCGCGAGCTGGAGGCCTTCGCGGCCTTCGCCTCCGACCTGGACGCCGCATCCAAGGCCCAGCTGGACCGTGGTGTGCGCCTGGTCGAGCTGCTCAAGCAGGCGCAGTACAGCCCGCTGGCGGTCGAGGATCAGGTCGTGTCGATCTTCCTCGGCACCCAGGGCCATCTGGATTCGGTTCCGGCCGAGGATGTCTCGCGCTTCGTCGACGAGTTCCTGGAGCACGTGAAGGCCAGCCACTCCGAGATCCTCACCGGGATCAAGGAGTCCAAGAAGCTCTCCGAGGAGGCCGAGGAGAACCTGGTCAAGGTGATCAACGACTTCAAGAAGGGCTTCTCGGCGACCGACGGCAGCTCGGTGGTCGTCAAGGACGCCGAGGCCGAAGCACTGGACCCCGAGGACCTGGAGAAGGAATCGGTCAAGGTCCGCAAGCCGGCTCCCAAGAAGGCCTAGGTAACCCATGGCAGCCACACTTCGCGAGCTACGCGGACGTATCAAATCCGCCTCGTCGATCAAGAAGATCACGAAGGCACAGGAGCTGATCGCCACGTCGCGGATCGCCAAGGCGCAGGCCCGGGTCGACGCGGCCCGGCCCTACGCCACCGAGATCACCAACATGCTCACCGAGCTCGCCGGTGCCAGCGCGCTGGATCACCCGCTGCTCGTCGAGCGGGAGAACCCCAAGCGGGCCGGTGTCCTGGTGGTGTCCTCGGACCGCGGCCTGTGCGGTGGCTACAACGCCAACGTGCTGCGCCGCGCCGAGGAGCTGTTCTCGCTGCTCCGTGAGGAGGGCAAGAAGCCGGTTCTCTACGTCGTCGGTCGAAAGGCCTTGGGCTACTACAGCTTCCGGCAGCGTGCCGTGGCCGAGTCCTGGACCGGCTTCTCGGAGCGGCCGGACTACGAGCACGCCAAGGACATCGCCGAGACCCTGGTGGCGGCCTTCCAGTCCGGTGCGGACGACGACGGCGACGACGCGGGTGCCGACGGCATCCTCGGCGTCGACGAACTGCACATCGTGTCGACCGAATTCCGGTCCATGCTGTCGCAGACAGCGGTGGCCCTGCGGATCGCGCCGATGGTCGTCGAGTACGTCGGCGTGCAGGAGACCGGACCGCACACCCTGTATTCGTTCGAGCCCAGCGCCGAGAACCTGTTCGATGCGCTGCTGCCGCGGTACATCGCGACCCGCGTGTACGCCGCGCTGCTGGAGGCGGCGGCTTCGGAGTCGGCGTCGCGCCGGCGCGCCATGAAGTCGGCCACCGACAACGCCGACGATCTAATCAAGGCGCTCACGTTGGCGGCCAACCGTGAACGTCAGGCGCAGATCACTCAGGAAATCAGCGAAATCGTCGGTGGCGCCAACGCGCTCGCCGACGCCAAGTAGGCCTCGTAGGAAAGCGAAGAAGAATATGACTGCTACCGCAGAAAAGACCGCAGGCCGGGTCGTGCGAATCACGGGCCCCGTGGTCGACGTGGAGTTCCCGCGCGGCTCCGTACCCGAACTGTTCAACGCACTGCACGCCGAGATCACCTATGGCGCGCTGGCCAAGACCCTCACCCTCGAGGTGGCCCAGCACCTCGGTGACAACTTGGTGCGCACCATCTCGATGCAGCCCACCGACGGCCTGGTACGCGGCACCGAGGTGTCCGACACCGGTGCCTCGATCTCGGTGCCCGTCGGTGACGGCGTCAAGGGCCACGTGTTCAACGCCCTCGGCGACTGCCTCGACGAGCCGGGCTACGGCAAGGACTTCGACCACTGGTCGATCCACCGCAAGCCGCCGGCCTTCGCCGACCTGGAGCCCCGCACCGAGATGCTGGAGACCGGTCTGAAGGTCGTCGACCTGCTCACCCCGTATGTGCGCGGCGGCAAGATCGCCCTGTTCGGTGGTGCCGGCGTCGGCAAGACCGTGCTGATCCAGGAGATGATCAACCGTATCGCCCGCAACTTCGGTGGCACCTCGGTGTTCGCCGGCGTGGGGGAGCGCACCCGTGAGGGCAATGACCTCTGGGTCGAGCTCGCGGATGCCAACGTGCTCAAGGACACCGCCTTGGTGTTCGGCCAGATGGACGAGCCGCCGGGCACGCGTATGCGCGTGGCCCTGTCCGCGCTGACCATGGCGGAGTACTTCCGCGATGAGCAGGGCCAGGACGTGCTGCTGTTCATCGACAACATCTTCCGGTTTACCCAGGCCGGTTCCGAGGTGTCGACCCTGCTCGGTCGTATGCCCTCGGCCGTGGGTTACCAGCCGACGCTGGCGGACGAGATGGGTGAACTCCAGGAGCGGATCACCTCGACCCGTGGTCGCTCGATCACCTCGATGCAGGCCGTGTACGTGCCCGCCGACGACTACACCGACCCGGCGCCGGCAACCACGTTCGCCCACCTGGATGCCACCACCGAGCTCTCTCGTGCGGTGTTCTCCAAGGGCATCTTCCCCGCGGTGGATCCGCTGGCATCGTCCTCGACGATCCTGCACCCCAGCGTGGTCGGCGACGAGCACTACCGGGTCGCCCAGGAAGTCATCCGGATCCTGCAGCGCTACAAGGATCTTCAGGACATCATCGCGATCCTCGGTATCGACGAGCTCTCCGAAGAGGACAAGGTCCTGGTGTACCGGGCCCGTAAGATCGAGCGCTTCCTGAGCCAGAACATGATGGCCGCCGAGCAGTTCACCGGTCAGCCGGGTTCGACCGTGCCGCTCAAGGAGACCATCGAGGCCTTCGACAAGCTGGCCAAGGGCGAGTTCGACCACCTGCCCGAGCAGGCGTTCTTCCTCATCGGTGGTCTCGACGACCTGGCGAAGAAGGCCGAAAGCCTCGGCGCCAAGCTGTGATGCACGCGAAGAGCGGATTGGTGGTGTCCAATGGCTGAACTGGACGTCGAGATCGTCGCAGTCGAGCGCGCGCTGTGGTCGGGTAAGGCGACGTTCGTGTTCACCCGTACCACCGCTGGTGAGATCGGCATCCTGCCGCGGCACATCCCGCTGGTGGCTCAGCTGGTCGACGACGCCATGGTCCGGGTCGAGCGCGAGGGCGAGGACGATCTGCGTATCGCGATCGACGGCGGTTTCCTGTCGGTCTCCGAGACCGGGGTGAGCATCCTGGTCGAGAACGCCGAGTTCGAATCGGAAGTGGATGCCGACTCGGCAAAGCGGGATTCCGAATCCGACGACCCCGCCACCGCGGCGTGGGGGCGTGCTCGTCTGCGCGCCGTCGGGCAGCTCGACTAAAGGTCACGGCCGATGAGCGCGCTCATGTGGATCATGGTCGCGCTCATTGGTGTGCTGATGCTGGCGGTCGCCGCCCTGGTGTACCGATTGTGGAAGTTGCGACAGGTTGGTGGCACCGCCGCCATCCTGCGCGACTATCCCGCCGTCGGAGGGCAGGGTTGGCGGCACGGCGTCATGCGTTATCGCGGCGGCGAAGCCGGCTTCTACCGGTTGTCCAGCCTTCGTTGGTGGCCCGATCGGCGGCTCAGCCGATTGGCCTTGGAAGTGGTCGGTCGCCGTTCCCCCCGGGGGGACGAGTTCGACATCATGACCAAGGAAATCGTGATCCTGGAACTACGCGACTCCGGCCACGGCTACGAGGTCGCCCTCGACCGCGGCGCGCTCACCGCGTTCACCTCCTGGGTGGAGTCCCGCCCGTCCCGCCGCACTCGGCGTCGAACCGGCTAGCGATCCTCTTTCGGCTGGTCGGCCTGCCCGCCGCCGGGCTTCCACAGCACATCGCCATCCGGGTTGGCCGCTCGCGACATGATGAACAGCAGGTCCGAGAGCCGGTTGAGGTACTTGGCCGGCAGCACGTTCACCGAATCCCCGTACTCCTCGACCGCGGCCCACGCCGAGCGCTCGGCGCGGCGAGTGACCGTGCGTGCCACGTGCAGCAGGGCCGAGAGCGCGGTGCCGCCGGGCAGGATGAACGAGTTCAGCGGAGCCAGGCCCTCGTTGAACCGATCGCACCACCCTTCCAGCCGGTCGATGTACTCCTGCGGCACACGCAGCGGCGGGTACTCCGGGTTCTCCGCGACCGGGGTGGACAGATCGGCGCCGGCATCGAACAGATCGTTCTGGATCTGGCGGAGGACGGCCACGATCTCGGGGGCGGGACTGCCCAGGGCGATGGCCACACCGAGGGCGGCGTTCGCCTCGTCGCAATCGGCATATGCCTGCAATCGGGCGTCGTTCTTCGAGACGCGACTGAAATCACTGAGCCCGGTGCTCCCGTCGTCGCCGGTACGGGTATAGATGCGGGTCAGGTGCACGGCCATGGTTGAACCGTACCGGTCACAGCCGCATCGCAACCTGGCCACGCGTTCTGATTCTGGCCGCTGATCTGCTTACACTGGCCCGCGTGAGCGAGCGTTTCGTGGTGACCGGTGGTAGTCGGTTATCGGGCGAAGTCGCCGTCGGGGGAGCCAAGAACAGCGTCCTGAAGTTGATGGCCGCGTCCTTGCTGGCCGAGGGCACCAGCACCATCACCAACTGTCCGGACATCCTGGATGTGCCGTTGATGGCCGAGGTGCTGCGCGGCCTGGGGGCGACCGTCGAACTCGACGGCTCCACGGTCCGGATCGCGTCTCCGGACGAACCCAAATACGACGCCGACTTCGCCGCGGTCAGACAGTTCCGGGCCTCGGTGTGTGTGCTGGGTCCGCTGGTCGGGCGCGGTAAACGCGCCAAGGTGGCGTTGCCCGGTGGCGACGCGATCGGATCGCGGCCGCTGGACATGCACCAGGCGGGCCTGCGCCAACTCGGGGCCCGCTGCAATATCGAGCACGGCTGTGTCGTGGCCGAGGCCGATCATCTGCGCGGCGCCGAGATCCAGCTGGAGTTTCCCTCCGTGGGTGCGACCGAGAACATCCTGATGGCCGCGGTGTTGGCCGAGGGTGTGACGACGATCCACAACGCGGCCCGTGAACCCGATGTGGTCGACCTGTGCGACATGCTCAACCAGATGGGGGCACAGGTCCAAGGGGCCGGCTCGTCGACGCTGACGATCACCGGTGTGGACCGGCTCTATCCCACCGAACATCGCGTCATCGGTGACCGCATCGTCGCGGCCACCTGGGGGATCGCGGCGGCGATGACACGCGGCGACATCTCGGTCACGGGTGTGGACCCGGCCCACCTGCAGCTGGTGTTGCACAAGCTGCACGATGCGGGGGCGACGGTCACCCAACATGACAACGGCTTCCGGGTGGTGCAGTACGAACGGCCCAAAGCGGTCAATGTGGCGACGCTGCCGTTCCCGGGATTTCCCACCGATCTGCAGCCGATGGCGATCGGATTGGCGTGCATCGCGGAGGGGACCTCGATGATCACCGAGAACGTGTTCGAGGCGAGGTTCCGCTTCGTCGAGGAGATGATCCGGCTCGGTGCCGACGCGCGGACCGATGGTCACCATGCGGTGGTCCGTGGTCTGCCCCAGTTGTCGAGCGCTCCGGTGTGGGCGTCCGATATCCGGGCCGGGGCGGGCTTGGTGCTCGCCGGCCTCGTCGCCGACGGCGATACCGAGGTGCACGACGTCTACCACATCGATCGGGGCTACCCGTTGTTCGTCGAGAACCTGGCCAGCCTGGGCGCGGAGATCGAGCGGGTAAGCTGATCTGAGACGGGCGTACCACCGTCACAAGCCTCTGACCAGGGGATTTGACTTCGCGGCGGACGTGGATCTAATCTTTTGAAGTCGCCGCGGAAACGCGAGACAGAGAAGCTTGACTCGCCGGACAAGTTAGTTTAAGCTGGCAGGGTTGCCCCGAAACGGGTAGCTTCGACAAAATCAAGTCTGTTGTTTGAGAACTCAATAGTGTGTTTGGTGGTTTTTGTTTGTTGTTTTTTGGCCACTCGTTTTTGGGGGGATTCCCGTCTTCCTGAGTTTGGTGGGTGGCTGTTTTTTTGGATGCCAGTTTTGGTGTCTTTTGTTAGTGATCGGATTTTTCTGATTCGAATTCTGCCTGCGCCTTTGGGTGTGGGGGTTTTTGTTTGGAGAGTTTGATTCTGGCTCAGGACGAACGCTGGCGGCGTGCTTAACACATGCAAGTCGAACGGAAAGGCCCTTCGGGGTGCTCGAGTGGCGAACGGGTGAGTAACACGTGGGTGATCTGCCCTGCACTTTGGGATAAGCCTGGGAAACTGGGTCTAATACCGAATATGACCGCATTCTTCATGGGGTGTGGTGGAAAGCTTTTGCGGTGTGGGATGGGCCCGCGGCCTATCAGCTTGTTGGTGGGGTAATGGCCTACCAAGGCGACGACGGGTAGCCGGCCTGAGAGGGTGACCGGCCACACTGGGACTGAGATACGGCCCAGACTCCTACGGGAGGCAGCAGTGGGGAATATTGCACAATGGGCGCAAGCCTGATGCAGCGACGCCGCGTGAGGGATGACGGCCTTCGGGTTGTAAACCTCTTTCAGCACAGACGAAGCGCGAGTGACGGTATGTGCAGAAGAAGGACCGGCCAACTACGTGCCAGCAGCCGCGGTAATACGTAGGGTCCGAGCGTTGTCCGGAATTACTGGGCGTAAAGAGCTCGTAGGTGGTTTGTCGCGTTGTTCGTGAAAACTCACAGCTTAACTGTGGGCGTGCGGGCGATACGGGCAGACTTGAGTACTGCAGGGGAGACTGGAATTCCTGGTGTAGCGGTGGAATGCGCAGATATCAGGAGGAACACCGGTGGCGAAGGCGGGTCTCTGGGCAGTAACTGACGCTGAGGAGCGAAAGCGTGGGGAGCGAACAGGATTAGATACCCTGGTAGTCCACGCCGTAAACGGTGGGTACTAGGTGTGGGTTTCCTTCCTTGGGATCCGTGCCGTAGCTAACGCATTAAGTACCCCGCCTGGGGAGTACGGCCGCAAGGCTAAAACTCAAAGAAATTGACGGGGGCCCGCACAAGCGGCGGAGCATGTGGATTAATTCGATGCAACGCGAAGAACCTTACCTGGGTTTGACATGCACAGGACGCCAGTAGAGATATTGGTTCCCTTGTGGCCTGTGTGCAGGTGGTGCATGGCTGTCGTCAGCTCGTGTCGTGAGATGTTGGGTTAAGTCCCGCAACGAGCGCAACCCTTGTCCTATGTTGCCAGCGGGTTATGCCGGGGACTCGTAGGAGACTGCCGGGGTCAACTCGGAGGAAGGTGGGGATGACGTCAAGTCATCATGCCCCTTATGTCCAGGGCTTCACACATGCTACAATGGCCGGTACAAAGGGCTGCGATGCCGTGAGGTGGAGCGAATCCTTGTAAAGCCGGTCTCAGTTCGGATCGGGGTCTGCAACTCGACCCCGTGAAGTCGGAGTCGCTAGTAATCGCAGATCAGCAACGCTGCGGTGAATACGTTCCCGGGCCTTGTACACACCGCCCGTCACGTCATGAAAGTCGGTAACACCCGAAGCCGGTGGCCTAACCCTTGTGGAGGGAGCCGTCGAAGGTGGGATCGGCGATTGGGACGAAGTCGTAACAAGGTAGCCGTACCGGAAGGTGCGGCTGGATCACCTCCTTTCTAAGGAGCACCACGAGAACCAGGCCCGCCCACATCGTGTGGGAGTTCGGTGACCTTGGTCGATTCGTTGGATGGCCGGCCTCTGTAGTGGAGGTTGGTCTGGTGCACGACAAACTTCGGTCCCTTTTTCGGGGGCTAGAACTGCCAGACACACTATTGGGCTTTGAGACAACAGGCCCTGCGATGCCCGACCTTTTGGGGTGGGGTTGTCGGCCTTCGACCCGTTGGGGTTGGTGGTGTTTGTTGTTGCCCTGCTTTGGTGGTGGGGTGTGGTGTTTGATTTGTGGATAGTGGTTGCGAGCATCTTGCACGCAGAATGTGTGGCTGTTGGCCTTCGGGTTGGTGGTTTCATTGTTTTGTGTGTTGTGATGTGCAATTTCTTTTTTCTTTATTCTGGTTTTTTTGTGTTGTAAGTGTTTAAGGGCGCATGGTGGATGCCTTGGCATTGGGAGCCGATGAAGGACGTGGGAGGCTGCGTTATGCCTCGGGGAGCTGCCAACCGAGCGTGGATCCGAGGATGTCCGAATGGGGAAACCCAGCACGAGTGATGTCGTGTTACCCACACCTGAATATATAGGGTGTGGGGGGGAACGCGGGGAAGTGAAACATCTCAGTACCCGTAGGAAGAGAAAACAAAAGTGATTCCGTGAGTAGTGGCGAGCGAAAGCGGAGGATGGCTAAACCGTATGCATGTGATACCCGGCGGGGGTTGTGTGTGCGGGGTTGTGGGGCGTTTCTTCTCTCATCCGCCGATGAGGGCAACAGTGATAAAGGTGTGTGTTAGCGGAAGTGGTCTTGGGATGGCCTGCCGTAGACGGTGAGAGCCCGGTACGCGAAAATGTGCACCCTGTTGTGGAACTGTCCCCGAGTAGCAGCGGGCCCGTGAAATCTGCTGTGAATCTGCCGGGACCATCCGGTAAGCCTGAATACTTCCCAATGACCGATAGCGGATTAGTACCGTGAGGGAATGGTGAAAAGTACCCCGGGAGGGGAGTGAAATAGTACCTGAAACCGTGTGCCTACAATCCGTCAGAGCCCTCGACTTGTCGTGGGGTGATGGCGTGCCTTTTGAAGAATGAGCCTGCGAGTCAGGGACATGTCGCGAGGTTAACCCGTGTGGGGTAGCCGCAGCGAAAGCGAGTCTGAATAGGGCGTATCCAATCCGTAGGGGTTGGTGTAGTGGTGTGTTCTGGACCCGAAGCGGAGTGATCTACCCATGGCCAGGGTGAAGCGCGGGTAAGACCGCGTGGAGGCCCGAACCCACTTAGGTTGAAGACTGAGGGGATGAGTTGTGGGTAGGGGTGAAAGGCCAATCAAACTCCGTGATAGCTGGTTCTCCCCGAAATGCATTTAGGTGCAGCGTTGCGTGTTTCTTGCCGGAGGTAGAGCTACTGGATGGCCGATGGGCCTCACAAGGTTACTGACGTCAGCCAAACTCCGAATGCCGGTAAGTGTAAGCGTGGCAGTGAGACGGCGGGGGATAAGCTCCGTGCGTCGAGAGGGAAACAGCCCAGATCGCCGACTAAGGCCCCTAAGCGTGTGCTAAGTGGAAAAGGATGTGCAGTCGCGAAGACAACCAGGAGGTTGGCTTAGAAGCAGCCACCCTTGAAAGAGTGCGTAATAGCTCACTGGTCAAGTGATTGTGCGCCGATAATGTAGCGGGGCTCAAGCACACCGCCGAAGTCGCGGCATTCAACATTTGTTGGATGGGTAGGGGAGCGTCCTGCACCCAGTGAAGCAGCCTGGTAATGGAGCTGTGGAGGGTGTGGGAGTGAGAATGCAGGCATGAGTAGCGATAAGGCAAGTGAGAACCTTGCCCGCCGAAAGACCAAGGGTTCCTGGGGCAGGCCAGTCCGCCCAGGGTGAGTCGGGACCTAAGGCGAGGCCGACAGGCGTAGTCGATGGACAACGGGTTGATATTCCCGTACCCGTGTGTGCGCGCCCATGATGAATCAGAGGTACTAACCGCCCAAAATGTGCGTTACCGATCACCTTCGGGTGTGAGGATTGCACAGGCTGCGCGGGACCTTCTCTGGTAGTAGTCAAGCGATGGGGTGACGCAGGAAGGTAGCCGTACCAGTCAGTGGTAATACTGGGGCAAGCCGGTAGGGAGAGGCCTAGGTAAATCCGGGTCTCATGAATCCTGAGAGGTGATGCATAGCCGATTGAGGCGAATTCGGTGATCCTATGCTGCCGAGAAAAGCCTCTAGCGAGCTCACACACGGCCCGTACCCCAAACCAACACAGGTGGTCAGGTAGAGAATACTAAGGCGTACGAGTGAACTATGGTTAAGGAACTCGGCAAAATGCCCCCGTAACTTCGGGAGAAGGGGGACCTCCTACTGTCATGGTCTTTGCGGCCGGCAGCGGTGGGGGGTGGCACAAACCAGTGAGAAGCGACTGTTTACTAAAAACACAGGTCCGTGCGAAGTCGCAAGACGATGTATACGGACTGACGCCTGCCCGGTGCTGGAAGGTTAAGAGGACCCGTTAACTCGTAAGGGTGAAGCGGAGAATTTAAGCCCCAGTAAACGGCGGTGGTAACTATAACCATCCTAAGGTAGCGAAATTCCTTGTCGGGTAAGTTCCGACCTGCACGAATGGCGTAACGACTTCTCAACTGTCTCAACCATAGACTCGGCGAAATTGCACTACGAGTAAAGATGCTCGTTACGCGCGGCAGGACGAAAAGACCCCGGGACCTTCACTACAACTTGGTATTGGTGCTCGGTTCGGTTTGTGTAGGATAGGTGGGAGACTGTGAAGCATGCACGCCAGTGTGTGTGGAGTCATTGTTGAAATACCACTCTGACCGTATTGGGCCTCTAACCTCGAACCGTATATCCGGTTCAGGAACAGTGCCTGGTGGGTAGTTTAACTGGGGCGGTTGCCTCCTAAAATGTAACGGAGGCGCCCAAAGGTTCCCTCAACCTGGATGGCAATCAGGTGTTGAGTGTAAGTGCACAAGGGAGCTTGACTGCGAGACGGACATGTCGAGCAGGGACGAAAGTCGGGACTAGTGATCCGGCACCTCTGAATGGAAGGGGTGTCGCTCAACGGATAAAAGGTACCCCGGGGATAACAGGCTGATCTTCCCCAAGAGTCCATATCGACGGGATGGTTTGGCACCTCGATGTCGGCTCGTCGCATCCTGGGGCTGGAGCAGGTCCCAAGGGTTGGGCTGTTCGCCCATTAAAGCGGCACGCGAGCTGGGTTTAGAACGTCGTGAGACAGTTCGGTCTCTATCCGCCGCGCGCGTCAGAAGCTTGAGGAAACCTGTCCCTAGTACGAGAGGACCGGGACGGACGAACCTCTGGTTTACCAGTTGTCCCACCAGGGGCACGGCTGGATAGCTACGTTCGGACAGGATAACCGCTGAAAGCATCTAAGCGGGAAACCTCTTCCAAGACCAGGCTTCTCACCCTTTTAGAGGGATAAGGCCCCCCGCAGACCACGGGATTGATAGGCCAGACCTGTACACCTAGTAATAGGTTCAGGGAACTGGTACTAACCGGCCGAAAACTTACACACACCCCAACAAAAGTGGGGTAACAAATCAAAACCATGTGTAAGAAAAAAGACGCACAACACATTGCCCGCAACCACACAATATCCACAGCAGATCAAACAATATTTTGACTGCACCCCACCACCAAAACACACCCACAGATTTCCCCCTCAAGAAGGGGGTCACTGAAAAGTGAATAGAGTTACGGCGGCCATAGCGGTAGGGAAACGCCCGGACCCATCCCGAACCCGGAAGCTAAGCCTACCAGCGCCGATGATACTACCCTTTCGGGTGGAAAAGTAGGACACCGCCGAACACAATTTAAAGCCCTCGGCCCTCCAACCACAAAGTTGGAGGGCCGAGGCATTTGTGTATTGGGGCATTTTCGTCCCTGCCAAAACCCTCCGTACGTTTTCAGAACAGTGCCGGCGAATTCCTGCTCTTCTCCATTTCCAGGAGCGCCCTTTTCTTGTCCAATCCGCCGCCATAACCCGTGAGATTGCCATTGGCGCCGATCACTCGATGGCACGGCACGATGATGCCCACCGGATTATGACCATTGGCCAATCCCACTGCCCGGTATGCGGTGGGCGAGCCGATCTGCTCCGCGATTTCGCCGTATGACCGAGTTTCGCCGAAAGGAATGGTCAGCAGCGCCTGCCACACCTTGCGTTGGAATGCGGTCCCCATCAATTCGAGATCCAGGTCGAAATGCGTGCGAGTACCGGCGAAATAGGCATTCAACTGCTCCACCGCCTCGGGAAAGGCGTGTTCGTCGAGCTGCCACTCGGCGCGGTCCGGCTCGTACGTCTGATCCACCATACGAAGGTGCATCAATCGTCCGTCTCGCCCCGCCAACGTGAGCAGCCCCACGGGACTGCCGATCGAGCGGAACCTCATCATCGTTTCTCCTGTTGATTCTCGGTGGGCGGCCAGTCGTTGACGGCATGGTCCAATGCGGTCCACAGATGTTGGGTGGCGTAGGCACGCCAAGGTCGCCACCGCGTGCTGTGCGCGGTGAGGGCGGCCGCTGCGGCAGGCAGCCCGACAGACGCGGCTGCCGCCCTGACGCCGAGATCGGTGACGGGGAAGGCATCCGGGTCCCCGAGCCCACGCATCGCCACCACTTCGGCCGTCCACGGACCGATCCCCGGCAAGGCCAGCAGCTGAGCCCGGGCCCGGTTCCAGTCGACGCCGGCATCGAGCTCCACCTCGCCGGCGGCAAGGGCGGCCACCAGGGCGATGAGGGTTCGGCGTCGCGCCCCGGGCATGGCCAACCGGTGCGGGTCCATCTCGCTCAGTTGTTCCACCGAGGGGAACGTATGTGTCAGGGCGCCACCCGCATCTGCGATGGGCGTGCCGTACCGGACCGCAAGCCGGTGGGCATGCGTGCGCGCGGCCTTGAGGGACACCTGTTGCCCCAGAACCACCCGGATCGCGAGTTCGTCTTCGTCCACCGTGCGCGGTATGCGCTGCCCAGGTGCCTTGGCCACCAACGGAGCGAGGTGCGAGTCGGTGCTCAGCGCCTCCACCACGGCCGTGGGGTCGGCATCGAGATCGAGCAGCCGCCGGCAGCGGGCGATGGCCGCCGACAAGTCACGGAAGTCGTCGACCACGAGGCGGCAGCGGACATGGTCTGGTTGCGGTGTCAGGCTCACCACTGCTGACCCGAAGGCAAGGCGAAGCGTCCGGCGATAGGCACCGTCGCGGACCTCCTCGACGCCGGGTACCGCGCTGGCGGCCAGATGCCCGAACAGTCCTTCGAAGGCGAACGGCGTCCGGACCGGCAGCCGCAACGACAGCACATCGGAGGTGGCATGGTCCTCGCGGCCGAACCTGGTCCGCGCCCGTCGGCGCAAGTCGGTGGGGGTGAGGGCGCAGACCTCACGGACGGTGTCGTTGAACTGGCGGATGCTCGCGAACCCGGCGGCGAAGGCGACGTCCCCGAAGGGAAGGTCGGTCGTCTCGATGAGGATGCGCGCGGTCTGGGTGCGCTGCGCCCGGGCCAGCGCCAGCGGATTGGCGCCGACTTCGGCCTGGAGGAGCCGTTCCAACTGCCGGGTGGTGTAGCCGAGATGGGCCGCCAGTCCGGTGACGCCGGACCGATCGACGGTGCCGTCGGCGATCAGCCGCATGGCGCGGGCGACCACATCGCCGCGGACATTCCATTCCGGAGACCCCGGCGACGCATCGGGGCGGCACCGCTTACAGGCTCGGAAGCCCAAGCGCTGCGCGGCCGCCGCCGTCGGATGGAACTGGACGTTGCGGGCCAGTGGCGGGCGGACGGGGCAGCTTGGGCGGCAATAGATTCCAGTGGTGAGTACGGCGGTGACGAACCAGCCGTCGAAGCGGGCGTCCTTGGACTGGACGGCCCGGTAACAGCGGTCGAAATCGTCGTGCATGCCTTCAGCCTGACACGCACCCACCGACACTACTAGCGGGAAAACGACATCAATGTGGCGGCGAGTGCTGCACCGCGGTCATCGCCGTCCTCCCCACGGGGGACTGCTCGGTGTGACGGTGGTGTGGGCCGACGTGCCCACCACGCCGAATCGGTGTACCCGATCCGGTGGGCCGATGGTCCGCGCAGCGGAGACCCGAAGGTGTACGGCCTCGACCCAGCGCCGGATGCGTTCGGCCACGGCCATCCATCCGGGTCCGTGCATCGCGTCGTGCCGCAGGCCGGGCATCAGTTCGGCTTTGGTGTGGTAGTCGCGGGCCAGTGACTGGGCCACCGAGGGGTCCCAGGAATCCCGGCTGCCGTCGATGACCAGCAGGGGGGTCAGCGTGTCATAGGGCCTGAGCAGTCGCAGCTTCGGTCTGAGTGCGTGCGTCGGGTCCAGGGCGGGGGACAGTGAGCGCAGGGCGTCGTCGTCCCTGTCGGCGTAGCACGCTTCGACGAGTGCATCCGCAGTGCCCGCGCCGAAGAGCAGATCGCGCAGGCGGGTTTCGCGCATCATCGCCGACAGGTGAGTACGCGATGGGGCGGAGCAGAGCAACACCGCCGCCGGACTGCGGTGTGTGCGCAGGTATTCCTGGACGAGGTACCCGCCGCTGGCATGGCCGATCAGGATCGGTGCGGACGGCAGATCGGCGGCGAGGGCGTGGACGCGACTGACGCGGTCGGCGACGGAGGCGCCGCGCCCTCTCCCGTGCATGTCCGGGGCGATGGCTCGGTAACCGCGGTCGGCGAAGTAGTCCAGGAAATGCTCGTCCCAGCACTGAGCCGAATGGCCGGCGCCGTGGATGAACACCAGCGCCGGGCGGGCTGACGACGCCAAGCCCTTGTCGATCTTCTGCAGCAACGGTCGAGTATCATTCGGATTCATGCGTCGTTGCGGCGCCGCGCACCAGTACCGGTCCAGCCTGATCGCCACGCCATGCGTGTGATATCCGTCGTCATCTGTCTCCCCCTGTGGTGTCACCTGTGCAGCCCTGTCGGTCCTCCCGTACCGCGGGCCGCGAATCTGACCAATACTGACATCCCAGTCGACTAATTTCCAGAAGGTTGCTGCGGCGCGCTGGCGACTCCGCGCACAAAGTTGCACTCAGGAAAATTCTGTGCCACCGTCGACGGATCGCCGACGTGCGAATTCGCCAAGTTACGGCCAATGGGGGGCGTACAGACGTGGTCATAGCTGCTGCTGGTCATCCTCTGATGACGATCTCGCCGCAACGGCAACTGAAACATGATTGCTGTACTGACATGTGGGCGTGAGGATGCCTGACGATCGGCAGCCGCATGGCCGGGTGGCCCGCGGCGCACGTCTGAGCAAAGTGGCGGTCACGCACGTATCGCGCGGGGCCCTCCGGCGGGCGCGAGAACCGTTCATGTCCGACGACGAGAAAGCCGCCGCCCGGGATGCCGAGGTGCTGCGGCTTGCCGACGATCTGGTGTCGGCGCTCGGCGCGATGAAGGGCGCCGCGATGAAACTCGGGCAGGCGCTGTCGCTGCTGAACCTCGGGCTCAGTTCGGCCGAGGCGCGCGATGAGTTCTCCCGGCGACTGGCCCCGCTGTACCGGCGTGCACCCGCGGTCGCCAATGCGGCCATGTTCCGCGTCATCGACCGCGAACTGGGGGACCGGCGAAGGCGGTTGGTGTCCATCGAACCCGAACCGCTGGCGTCGGCCTCGCTGGGACAGGTCTACCGCGGCGAACTCGACGACGGCAGGGCGGTGGCCATCAAGGTGCAGTACCCGTCGGCCCAGTCATCGGTGCGCGCCGATCTGAAAAACCTTGCGCTGCTGGTCCGTTTGCGGTCCCGCGATTTACCGAATGTGGGCCTCGAGGAGTTGGTCGACGAGCTGAGTCATCAGATTCTGCTCGAACTGGATTATCGGCGGGAGTTCGCCAATCACCGCCAGGCGTACCAGGACCACCTCGGCCATCCGGTGTTCCGTATCCCTGAACCCATTGAAAGTCTCTGTACGGCAAAGATACTGACCAGTGAGTATCTGGACGGCACCACGCTCGACCAACTCGGTCCGGTGCGACCGGAAGTGGCGGACCACCTCGGTGAGGCCGTCTACCGCTTCTACTGCGGTGGTGTGCACACCACCGGGCGGTTCTGTGCTGATCCCCATCCGGGCAATATCGTGGTGCTTGCCGACGGTGCGGTGGGATTCGTGGATTTCGGACTGTACCTGGCGATGGACTCGGCGCAGCTCGAGCTGGAACGGAAGGTTCTCGGTGCGGTGCTCGCCGGGGATTCTCGGACGGCCTATGAGTTCGCCCGCGCCGGCGGATTCATCGTCGACGAGACGGCGATGCCCGAAGAGATGGTGATGGACTACCTGACCACTGTGGCTGCTTGGCATCTTGCGCCCGGTGTGGTCACCTTGACTCCCAAGGTGGCCTACCGGTCGCTGTCCCAGGCGATCCTGCCTCGCTCGGAGTTCCGCAAAGGCATATACCGCCAACGAGTTCCGCGTGAGCACCTGTTCTCGCGCCGAACCGAGATGAGTGTGTGTGCGCTACTGGGCGATCTGCAGTCCAGTGGGCCTTGGCGGGCGATCTCGGAGGAGTGGATTCTGGGCGGGGAGCCGGCCACCGCGATGGGCCGGCGCATCGCGCAGTGGGAGTCAACGAGGATGCGGTAGGCCGCGCATCCCGTGCAGGAGATAGTTGGTGCACAGCGCCGTGGCTTCCTCGACGTCCACCTCGTCGGCGCCGCCGACCAGGGCAGGCAGCACCGTCGTGATGATCGCGGACACCGCAGCTTGTCCCGCGACATCGAGATCGAGATCGCGATGCACCCAGCCTTGTTCGCGGCCGTGCTCGAAGAGCCGGGTGAACTGCTGGGCCGCGCGCTGATAGGTGGTGAGGGTGGCGGCGAGTGCGGCGTCATCGACCCCGGCGGCGGTCAGCGCGATGAATGCCATGAACTCTGCGCGCTCGACGAAATAGGCTATGGCGCCGGAGATCCGAACCTGGAACTGGACAATGAAGTCCTCGCGGGCGGTGGGGGGCGGCGCACCTTCGGCAGGGCTGACCGTGGCGAGGATCTCGGCCTCGGTGGTCGCTTGGATGGCGGTGAGGACGTCGCGCTTGTTGCGGAAGTAGTTGTAGAACGTGCCGTGGCTGGCGCCGGCAGCTGCCGCGATCTCGGCGACGTCGACCTCGCGGTAGCCGTTCGCCATGAACAACTCGACGGCCGCCGCGTACAGCTGCGATGCGCGATCGGAGGCCGGCGTTGCGGTCATTCGGCCGCCCCCTCCGGGACGGTCAGCACGCCACGATCGACCAACGCCTGTGCCGATTGCAGGAAGTGCGTGCGCTTGGCTTCGTCGGAATCACCGAGAAGAGTCATCACCAGGCCGGGGCCGATCATGCCGATCGCGAGACGGCCCATGCGCGTCCACTCGCCGTCGTCATCGGTCGACGGTGCCAGATGGTGCAGGCCACGCGATAATTCGGCGTCCAGCATGGAGTACAGCCCGGTGACCCGTTCGCGCAATTCCGGGTCGATCGCACTGCATTGCACAGTGATCAGTTTGAGTAGCCCGGGCTCGCGGTCGACCAGTTCGAAAAGGCGCGTGCCGACTGTCTGCACCAATTCACGTGCCTGTTCGCGGTCGGCCAAGGCCAGGGTGAGTTCTTCGAAGGCGAGGGCGTGCACAGTCTTCTCCACCGCGAAATCGAAGACGTGATCCAGGATCTCGCGTTTGCTGGTGAAGTACCGGTAAATGGTGCCGTGGCCGATTCCGGCATGAGCCGCGATATCGGCGATGGAGGTGTCGTCATACCCCTTCTGGGTGAACACCGCGAACGCCGCTGAGACGATGGCCTTGCGCCGGGCCTCTTGCAGCCCCGCGGTCTTCGGCCGGCCACGTCGCGGTGTAGTGCCCTCGACCGCGGCATCCGACCCTTGCACCCGGCGAGTGTACAGCGATCCTCTGCTGAACTTCTCGGGTAACCCGCGGACCCGAAGTCGGGCACGTAGGGAATTCACGAGGGTGGTCAGTCGCGTCGCGCCTGACCACCGTCGCGCCCCCTCGATACCTGGGGTGGACCCGCGGCCGATTGTCACGCCACCATCGGCGGGCACCTCAGGGATGCAAAGATTGACATATCAATCATGGTTGTGCAAGTTTGCTCCGCCCGCTGAGTGCGAGTCGGTGACACGCGAATGCCGAGCGGGGCCGTCCGGTCGGGAGGTCGCGGGCGCATCCGGCATCGAACGTTTGGATATGCCGCGGTTTCCGCGCTGCTATACAGGGTTGTGATCGCCGTCACAAAAGAGGTGCAGATTGTCCAGCAGCGCAGCATTCATCGGACGGATCGGCGGGTTGGCCGTGGCCTTGGGGATCGGAGCTGCGATCGCCAACTCCCCGGGTATCGCAGCCGCGGAGACCCCTTCTGACGCGCCCGCGGCCGGCGCGAGCCAGCCGGGCGCGGACCACACCTCTGCCTCCGCAACCACGCCCAAGGCCGATTCCGAACGGGCACCATCCTCCAACGACGGCACCGCCGCATCGTCGACGGCCGGTGGAAGCCCTCGGACCGCGACGTCGCGGCGGCCGCTCGTCCGAGCCCAGCGCACGCTGTCGCGTCTGGTCACGGCGAAGAGAGAGCCGCCTGCCCCCAAGCCCGATGACGAGGCGCCGGATCGCCCACCAGTGCCCGAGGACACTCCGGCCGCGGTGGCCCTTGCCGGTGTGGCACGCCGCGAAGTCGGCCATGACAACGACACCGCTTCCCGCGCCCGCACCGCCACGGCGACGACCACTGCCACGGCCAAGGTTGCCGCGGTCACCGCGCAGCCGGCTGGGGTGACGAGTCCCCTGGGCACCCCGGACCAGCTCGCGGCGGAGAAGCTGGCCACGCGCGTCGTCAACACGCTGCCGGTCGCGTTGGTGAAGCTCGCCCTGCGTGCCGGGTTCCTGTCCGCTGCCAAGCAGCAGTTCGACAAGGTCGGCGGACCGGACCAGGAGAACGTCGATCGCCTGGACGCCGCGGTGAATGCGTACGCCATGGCATCCGCCTTCCAGCAGCAGCTGCTCAACTCGGCCGAACCCACCGTCGTCATGCAGGTGGCCCCGCCGCACACCTGGTCCGATCAACCCGGCCAGACCGTTCCCGCCTCGCGCATCCTGTACGACAACCCGGACACCATCTACCGCTTCATGGGGGTCAACGGCGCGTCGAAGTACGTGATCACCGGGCGGTTCGCCGACCCTGCCCACGTGCCGGCCGACACCACGTTCAGCGTGCTGACCGGTCTGACCGGGAACACCGCGGCGGTGCTCACCAAGGACAACTTCACGTTCAACCCCGACGGTACGTTCACCATCACCGCGGACTCGACGCCGGCCAACGGGCGCGTCAACCATCTGCAACTACCCGCCGACGCCACCCTGATCGCGACACGCAACACGTTGTCGGACTGGGGCACCGAGGTGCCGATGAGCCTGGAGATCACCCGCGTCGGAGGTCCGCCGAACAGCTTGTTCAGCCAGCTCGGCGGCTTCGCCATTCCACGGATCGGACCGGCCGTGGTGCGCAATCCCGTTCTGACGAAACTGGTTTCGCTGATCCCGCCGCTCCCATCCGTGCCTCCGGTCCTGCGCGGCGCGGTCACCGCGGTGATCATGGCGCTCGGCATTCAGCGCGAGGCCACTTATATGGCCGTCGCCACCACAGATCCGGCCACGGGGCAACGTCAGGAACCCAACGTGCTGCGCAACCCGACCCGCAACGCCGAGTTCCTGGCCACCCAGTTGCAGAGTGCGGGTTACTTCCAGCTCGCCGACGATCAGGCCCTGGTGCTCACGATCAACCCGGACGGCGCCGGATATTTCGTCGTCCCGGTGACCGACGACTGGACCGTCACGAAGGACTACTGGAACGAACAGACCAGCCTCAACATCTCCCAGGCGACACCCAACGACGACGGGACCTACACGATCGTGGTGTCGCCGACCGATCCCGGTGTGGCGAACTGGGTTTCCACCGGTGGACTGCATCAGGGCACCCTCTCCATCCGCTTCCAGGTACTGCAGGACGGGACATCCCCGACCGTCGGCTCTCAGCTGGTGACCCTGGACGAGCTCGGCGACGTGCTGCCCCCGGAGACGACTTACGTCGGCGCCGCCGACCGGGCCGCGCAGCTCGCCGTCCGCAAGAACGGATTCGACAACCGGTTCGCGCCCTACCCGCAGCCGTAGACTCTGCGGTTGTGGCCGCACTGGTACAGCAGTATCTGGACCTGATCCGATCCGAGCACGCCGGGGTGGCCGAGGGCGCGCTGGCCAGCTACATCCCGGAGCTGACCACTGTCGACCCGGACGGATTCGGGGTCTCGCTTTCCTCCTCCGATGGATTCGTCTACGAATCCGGGGATGCGGCACTGGAATTCACCATCCAGTCGATCTCCAAGCCGTTCACCTACGCACTTGCCCTGGATCAGATCGGGCAGCGCGCGGTCGATGCCAAGATCGGCGTCGAACCCTCCGGTGAGGCGTTCAACGAGATCAGCGTCGACCCCGCGACCAAGACGCCGAAGAACCCGATGATCAATGCCGGTGCGATTGCGGCCGTTTCGCTGGTTCCAGGTGCCACGCCCGATGAGAAGTTCGGGCTGATCCGGGAGTTCTACTCCGCGTTCGCGGGCAGGCAGCTGGAGATCGATCCGCAGGTGTACGCATCGGAGATGCGGACCGGCAGCCGCAACCGCGCCATCGCCTACATGCTGGCCAGTTTCGGTGTGCTCGACGGGGATCCCGACGAGGTGCTCGACGTGTACTTCCGGCAGTGCTCGTTCAATGTCACGACCACCGACCTGGCCCGGATGGCCGCCACGCTGGCCCGCGGCGGTATCAACCCGATGACCGGCCGCCGGGTCACCGACGCCGCGGTGGTCAGGCGCACCTTGTCGGTGATGGTGACGTGCGGGATGTACGACGCGGCCGGCGACTGGGTCAGTGCGGTCGGCATGCCGGCCAAGAGTGGGGTGGGTGGCGGGATCGTGGCGGTGCTGCCCGGGCAGGTGGGCATCGGCGTCTATTCGCCGCTACTGGACGCCAAGGGCAACAGCGTGCGGGGAGTGCGGCTGTGCCGCAGTCTGTCCGAGCAGCTGGGGCTGCACTTCCTGACCGTGTCGCGGGATTCCCGGGCCACCCTGCGAGCCATCTACCAACCCCACGACAACATCCGGGTCTACGAGACGCACGGCGACCTGCTGTTCTGCGGTGCAGAGCAAGTGGTGCGCACCGTCGATCGCGGCTGCGACGATTTCACGGTGGGGATCCTGGATGTCTCGCGGGTCGACGATATCGACGACGCGGCCAGGGCTCTGCTGTCCGGGATGAGTACGGCGCTGCGCGACCGGGGCAAGGCCGGGCTGATCGTGGACCCGGACCGTACGGTGATCCCCGACGGGTCCGAGTTCGAGAACATCCGGTACGCGACCATCGAGCAAGCCGTCGACGCCGCCCAGGCGTTCATCCGTGCGCAGTTCTCAGACCGGTAACGCCAGCCTGGTCGGCGCATCCAGCCCGCGCAGGGTGACGGTGTCACCCAGAGTCCAATGGGCGCTTTCGGTTTCGGTGGCACCGCGCAGCGTGTCCGAAGACGCCACCAGATGGCCGGGGACCGACTTGGCGAATTCACACAACCGGGCGGCCTCGTTGACCGGCTCGCCGATGACGGTGTACTCGAATCGGTCCTTGGCGCCGACGTTGCCCGCCACCACCTGACCCGCCGTCACACCGATACCGGCTTTCAACTCGGGGACCTCGGCGCGGAGCCGGGTGGCGATCGCCCGGGCGGCCCCCAGCGCCTCGTCCTCGGGGTTCGGCAGCGAGACGGGCGCACCGAATACCGCCAGCACCGCATCGCCTTCGAACTTGTTGACCAGGCCGTGGTGGCGGTCCACCTCGTCGACGATGACCGCGAAGAACCGGTTCAGCAGCGCGACCACCTCGACCGCCGGGCGGCTGGTCACCAGTGCGGTCGAGCCGATCACGTCGACGAAAATCACTGCGGCATGGCGCTCTTCACCGCCGAGTTGAGGCCGTTCCTTCTCCGCGAGCGCCGCGACCTCGCGTCCGACGTGCTGCCCGAACAGGTCGCGTACGCGTTCGCGCTCGCGCAGGCCGACGACCATGGAGTTGAAGCCGCGCTGGAGCTGGCCGAGCTCGGTGCCGTCGAAGACGACCAACTCGGTATCCAGGTCGCCCCGTTCCACCCGGTTGAGCGCGGCGCGTACGACGCGCACCGGGGTGGCGGTGAGCCAGGACAGGATCCACATCAGGATGAAGCCGAACACCAGCGCGAAGGTCGCGAGGATCATCACCGCGACGGTGAACTGCGTCGGTGACACGATGTGCAGCGAGAGCGTGATGATCGCGGCCAGCAGGATGCCCAGCACGGGCACACCGGAGCCGAGTGCCCAGACCGTCAGTGTCCGGCCCATGATGCCGGGGGCGAACCGCCGCGGCGGGGGACCGACCTCGAGGGCCTGTGCGGCCACCGGCCGCAGGGCGAATTCGGTGAACAGGTAGCAGCTTGCCGAGACCACGATGCCGGGAAAGCTGATGCCGAGCAGCACCTTCGGGATGTAGTTGGTGTCCTGCAGTCCGTACAACACGGTCAGCACGACGGTGCCACCGCCCCACAGCGCCAGCAGGACGCGGGTGAGCCGCCACGGCGCGAAGAACGTGTTGCGCTGGTCCCGCGGCGTCGGTTCGCGTTCCTCGATCGCCCACCGGACGTTGTTGATGACCCGGTTGGTCGCCCAGACGACCCCGACGATGAAGGCCAGCACGATGTAGGCCGGTGCCACCGCGAACGTGATCCATCGCACCCGTGCGTCGAACACGCCGGGGACCGGGAAGGTCACCGTGACGACCAGGACGGCCACGCCGACACCGATGAGATTGGCCCCGAGTGCGAACGTGGTGAGGATGGTCTGGATGCGGACGCGGCGGCGTTGCTGGGTCTCCGAAACGCGACCGAGAATCCATGATCCGTAGGCCGGGGTGCTCGGCACCCGGCTGCTCTGGCTGGTCACCTTCTCCAACACCAGACCGAGTCTTTGCGCGGTGCTCTTCTTGGCCGTCATCGTGGCGTCAGCCTAGTGACAACGCCCGGGCAATCTATGGTGGTTCGGTGCGCCTCGTCATCGCCCAATGCACCGTCGATTACGTCGGACGCCTCACCGCCCATCTCCCGTCGGCCCGTCGGCTGCTGTTGTTCAAAGCCGACGGCTCGGTGAGCGTGCACGCCGACGACCGTGCCTACAAGCCGCTGAACTGGATGAGCCCGCCGTGCTGGGTCACCGAGGGCGTCCCGGACGCCTCGGCCGACGGTGCCGAGATGGTGTGGGTGGTGGAGAACAAAGCGGGGGAACAGCTTCGCATCACCGTGCAGGACATCGAGCACGACTCCAGTCATGAACTCGGGGTGGACCCGGGATTGGTCAAGGACGGTGTCGAGGCACACCTGCAGGTGCTGCTCGCCGAACACGTCGAACTGCTCGGGGCGGGGTTCACTCTGGTGCGCCGCGAGTACATGACGGCGATCGGCCCGGTGGACCTGATGTGCCGGGATGAGACCGGTCGGTCGGTGGCCGTGGAGATCAAACGGCGCGGTGAGATCGACGGCGTCGAACAGTTGACTCGCTATCTGGAGCTGCTCAACCGCGATACCGTGCTGGCGCCGGTGAGTGGTGTCTTCGCCGCCCAGCAGATCAAGCCGCAGGCCCGTACGCTGGCCGAGGATCGCGGAATTCGTTGTGTCGTACTGGATTACGACAAGATGCGTGGGATGGACAACGACGAGTTCCGGCTGTTCTGATGGGCCGCCGTCCGAACCGGCGCGCACAGCCGTTTCGGCCGCTGCCCACGCCACCGCGCCTCGAGGTGGGACCGGACGGTTACGACTATCACGTGCGTCAGGTGCCGGCGGGGCGTGCTGAGAAGATCTACCGCTGCCCGGGCTGCGATCACGAGATCAAGCCGGCGACCGCACATGTGCTGGTGTGGCCGGCGAGTCCGGGCGGTGTTGAGGCAGACATCGACGACCGCAGGCACTGGCATACGCCGTGCTGGGCCAACAGGGCCAACCGAGGCCCGACCCGCAAGTGGAGCTAGTGGCTCGTCAGTGATCGCCGTCGGCGGCGGGTTCGACCAGCTCGATCAGCACACCGCCGGCATCCTTGGGGTGGATGAAGTTGATCCGCGAGTCCGCGGTACCCCGGCGCGGCGCGTCGTAGAGCAGCCGGACGCCGTCGGCGCGCAGGCGCTCGGAGAGGGCGTCGATATCGCTGGTGCGGTAGGCCAGCTGCTGCAGGCCGGGGCCGCGGGTGTCGATGAACTTGGCGATGGTGGACTTCTCGTCCAACGGGGAGAGCAACTGGATCTGTGCGCTGCCCTTGGCCGCGCCGCGCACCGAGAGCATGGCCTCCCGGACGCCCTGCTCCTCGTTGACCTCCTCGTGCAGCACGATCATGCCGAGGTGGTCGTGGTACCACTTGATCGCGGCGTCCAGATCCGGCACGGCGATACCGACGTGGTCGATGGCGGTCACCAGTGCGCTGGCAAGGGCCGGACGGGCGTCGACGTGCTCGGTGGTCATAGACTAAAAGTAACCTGACATAGTCGATTTTATGCCTGTGTGATAGGCCACACTAAGCTCGTTCGGCAGGCTTTACAGAACCTTTGGAGGATGGAAATGACGACCTCGGTGATCGTTGCGGGCGCCCGCACCCCGGTGGGCAAGCTGCTGGGCTCGCTCAAGGGCTTCTCGGGCAGCGATCTCGGGGCCATCGCCATCAAGGGCGCCCTGGAGAAGGCGGGTGTGGACGCCTCCGCCGTGGACTACGTGATCATGGGGCAGGTGCTCACCGCGGGTGCCGGCCAGATGCCGGCACGCCAGTCCGCCGTCGCCGCCGGGATCGGCTGGGATGTGCCCGCCCTGACCATCAACAAGATGTGCCTGTCGGGTATCGACGCCATCGCGCTGGCCGATCAGCTGATCCGCGCCGGTGAGTTCGAGGTCGTGGTCGCCGGTGGCCAGGAATCGATGAGCCAGGCCCCGCACCTGCTGCCCAAGAGTCGCGAGGGCTTCAAGTACGGCGACACCACGCTGGTGGATCACCTGGCTTACGACGGTCTGTACGACGTGTTCACCGACCAGCCGATGGGCGCGCTCACCGAGCAGCGCAACGATGTCGACCAGTTCACCCGCGCCCAGCAGGACGAGCTGGCCGCGCAGTCGCACCAGAAGGCGGCGGCGGCCTGGAAGGACGGCGTCTTCGCCGATGAGGTCGTGCCGGTGCAGATCCCGCAGCGCAAGGGTGACCCGCTCGAGTTCAACGAGGATGAGGGCATTCGCGCCAACACCACCGCGGAATCGCTGAGCGGGCTCAAGCCGGCGTTTCGTAAGGACGGCACCATCACCGCCGGTTCGGCCTCGCAGATCTCCGACGGAGCCGCAGCGGTCGTCGTGATGAGCAAGGCCAAGGCGCAGGAGCTCGGGCTGAGCTGGCTGGCCGAGATCGGTGCGCACGGTGTGGTCGCCGGTCCGGACTCGACGCTGCAGAGCCAGCCGGCCAACGCGATCAAGAAGGCCATGGCGCGCGAGGGCATCACGGTCGATCAACTCGATGTCGTCGAGATCAACGAGGCGTTCGCCGCGGTGGCGCTGGCCTCGGCCCGCGAATTGGGGTTGGACGAGGCGGCTGTCGCTGCCAAGGTGAACGTCAACGGCGGCGCCATTGCCATCGGCCACCCGATCGGGATGTCCGGTGCCCGGATCACCCTGCATGCGGCGCTGGAGCTGGCACGCAAGGGCTCGGGTTACGCCGTCGCCGCGCTGTGCGGAGCCGGTGGCCAGGGCGACGCGCTGATCCTGCGCCGCCCCTGAGCGCGTTCTCAACCTTCAACGACAGGGCGTAGTAGCTCAGTGGTTGCTCGGGCACAATGGGCCCTATGGCACGCATGGTCAGCGGTGAACGCGCCGCGAGTTGGTTCCGGCTGGTGGCCGGCGCCGAAGCCGTCAGCTGGGTCGGTCTGCTGGTGGGGATGTACTTCAAGTACCTGGGTACACCCCGCACCGAGGTCGGCGTGAAGGTGTTCGGCCCGATCCACGGTGGCATCTTCATCGCCTTCGTGGTCCTGGCGCTGCTGGTCGGGCTGGCCCACAAGTGGTCGCTGTCCACCTGGGCAGCGGCATTGCTGGCCAGCATCGTGCCGTTGGCGAGTGTGATCTTCGTCATCTGGGCGGATCGCACCGGCCGGCTGGGTGTCCGAAGCGACGGGAAGACAACGCGCGGCGAACCAGCCGGGTCGAGCGCGCCGGCGACGTGACAGACTTGTCGATGTGACACGACCCCGGTCTTCTCTGGGCCCCGCGCTGGCTGGCGCGGTCGATCTGTCGGCCCTCAAGCAACCTCCGCCCTCACAAGCCGCCGCCGCGGGCCCGTCGGGTGCCGTGCAGGTGACCGAAGCCAACCTCGAAGCCGAGGTCCTGGTCCGTTCCGGCGAGAAACCCGTGGTGGTGCTGTTGTGGACCCCACGCAGCGAGGCCAGCGCCGCGCTCGGCGACGCGTTCGCCGAGCTGGCTGCGGCCGACGGTGGCAGCTGGGTGCTGGCCATGGTCAACGTCGACACCACCCCGCGGGTGGCGCAGATGTTCGGCGTGCAGGCGGTACCCACCGTGGTGGCAGTGGTCGGCGGGCAGCCGGTCGCCAGCTTCCAGGGGCCGCAGCCGCCCGAGCAGCTGCGGCGGTGGATCGACTCACTGCTGCAGGCCGCGGGCAACCCCGGCGGCGGGGGAGACGACGCAGAGCAGGTCGACCCCGAAGTGGAGGCCGCCCGCGCGCACCTGGACAACGGTGACTTCGACGCCGCCCTGGCCGCTTATCAGGCGATTCTGGCGGCCAAGCCCAACGACGCCGAGGCCACCGGGGCGATCCGGCAGATCTCGTTCCTGCAGCGGGCCACCACGCACAGTCCCGACGCCGTGGCGGCGGCCGACGCCGCCCCCGACGATATCGAGGCCGCATTCGCCGCCGCCGATGTCGAGATCCTGCAGCAGAGCGTCGCACCGGCGTTCAACAGGCTGATCGCGCTGGTCAAGCGGACCGCGGGCGATGACCGCACCAAGGTGCGGACCCGCCTGATCGAACTTTTCGAACTGTTCGACGCCGCCGACCCGGATGTCATCGCGGGCCGGCGCAACCTGGCCAACGCCCTGTACTGACCGGCCGGATCAGGCCGGTTCGAACCAGAGCGCGGCCAGCGGCGGCAGCGACATCACCGCCGACGCGGGACGGCCGTGCCAGGGCTGTGCGGTGGCCTCGACAGAACCGAGATTGCCCAGCCCGGCACCGTTGTAGATCGTCGCGTCGGTATTGAGCACCTCGCGCCACGTCCCGGTATGGGGCAACCCGAGGCGGTACTGGGCATGCTCGCTTCCGGAGAAGTTGAACACGCAGGCCAGCACCGATCCGTCATCGCCGAAGCGCAGGAAGCTCAGCACATTGTTGGCCGAGTCGTTGGCGTCGATCCAGGAGTAACCGTCGGGAACGGTATCCCTGGACCACAGGGCACGACGGCTGCGGTACAGCCGGTTGATATCGGCGACCAGCTGCTGGATGCCGGTGGAGAAGCTCTGTTCGCCCAGCTGATACCAGTCCAGTCCACGCTCCTCGGACCATTCGGCGCGCTGCCCGAATTCTTGTCCCATGAACAGCAGCTGTTTACCGGGATGTGCCCACTGGTAGGCCAGCAGGCTCCGTACGCCGGCGGCCTTGTTGTGGTCGTTGCCCGGCATCCGGCCCCACAGGGTGCCCTTGCCGTGCACCACCTCGTCATGGCTGATCGGCAGCACGTAGTTCTCGCTGAACGCGTACAGCATCGAGAACGTCATCTCGTGATGGTGGAAGCTGCGGTGGATGGGATCGCGGGCGATGTAGGCCAGTGTGTCGTTCATCCAGCCCATGTTCCATTTCATGGAAAAGCCAAGGCCGCCAAGGTTGGTCGGGCGGGTGACGCCGGGCCATGAGGTGGACTCCTCGGCGACGGTGACGATGCCCGGGTGGATCTTGTGCACCGTGGCGTTCATCTCCTGCAGGAACTGCACTGCTTCCAGATTCTCCCGGCCACCGTATTCGTTGGGTGTCCAGCCGTCCGCGGGCCGCGAGTAGTCCAGGTACAGCATGGAGGCCACGGCATCGACCCGGAGCCCGTCGATGTGGAACTCCTGCAGCCAGTACAGCGCGTTGGCCACCAGGAAGTTGCGCACCTCGGGCCGGCCGAAGTCGAATACGTAAGTACCCCAGTCGAGTTGCTCGCCACGTCGGGGGTCGGCGTGCTCGTAGAGGGCGGTGCCGTCGAACCGTCCGAGTGCCCAGGCGTCCTTCGGGAAATGGGCGGGCACCCAGTCGACGATGACGCCGATCCCGGCCTGGTGCAGTGTGTCGACCAGGTGCCGGAACTCGTCGGGCGTACCGAGCCGTGAGGTCGGCGCGTAGTACGACGTGACCTGGTATCCCCACGACCCACCGAACGGATGCTCGGCAACCGGCAGCAACTCCACATGGGTGAAGCCCTGTGCCACCACGTATTCGGTGAGTTCGACGGCCAGCTGGCGGTAGCTCAGGCCCGGCCGCCACGACATCAGGTGCACCTCGTAGGTGCTCATCGGCTCGAACACCGGGTTGCGCAGGGTGCGGCCGGCCATCCAGTCGGCGTCGCTCCACTCATACGAGCTGGTGTTCACCCGCGATGCGGTGTGCGGTGGCACCTCCGTGGCGAAGGCCATCGGATCGGCCCGGTCGGACACCACGCCGTCGGCGCCGTGTACCCGGAACTTGTACATGCCGTCGGTGGGGAAGCCGGGCCAGAACACCTCCCACACGCCGGACGAACCAAGGCTGCGCATCGGCGCCTCGATGCCATCCCAATGATTGAACTCGCCGATCAGGCTGACGCCCTTGGCATTCGGCGCCCACACCGCGAACGACACCCCGGGTACCGGGCCGTCGGCGGTGGTGAAGGTGCGCGGATGTGCGCCCAGCATCTCCCACAGCCGTTCGTGCCTGCCCTCGGCGAACAGGTGCATGTCCATCTCGCCCACCGTGGGCAGGAATCGGTACGGGTCGGCCACGGTGAGCACGGGCGCACCCGGATAGCCGAGCTCCAGCCGGTAGTCGATCAGTCCGGTGATCGGCACCGTCACCGCGAACAATCCGCCGTCGATATGGGTGGCCTCGTAGCGCACCCCGCCGATCACGGCGGCCACCGTCTCGGCGTGCGGGCGCAAGGTGCGGATGACGGTGTGGTCGCCGTATTCGTGGGCACCCAGGATGGAGTGCGGGTCGTGGTGCTCGCCGGTCAGCAGGCGGTGCAGATCGGCATCGTCGGGACGCAGGTGAGTGCTGGTGGCCGGGTTGATCCGGGTCATCGGCTCACTCCCTTCGCAGTAGGGTCGTTCGGGCGTCGTGCGGGATCAGCGGCATGTTGATGACATGGGCGACGGTCCTGACCGGATCGAGGCGCACATAGTTGGACTGGCCCCACTGGTACTCCTCGCCGGTGATCTCGTCGCGAACCCAGAACCGTTCGTAGGCCTCCATACCGAGTGCTTCCATGTCCAGCCACAACGTGCTCTCCTCCGGGCCGAAGGCGTTGAGGGTCACCACCACCAGCACGCAGTCGCCGCTGATCGGGTCGAACTTGCTGTAGGCCAGCAGCGCGTCGTTGTCGATATGGTGGAACTTGATCGTGCGCATCTGGGCCAGCGCCGGGTGCACGCGCCGAATCTCGTTGAGCCGGGTCAGGAATGGTTCAAGAGACCGCCCCGAGGCGAGCGCCCCCTCGAAATCTCGTGGCCTCAGCTCGTACTTCTCGGAGTTCAGGTACTCCTCGCTGCCGGCGCGTACCGCTTCGTGTTCGAAGAGTTCGTAGCCGGAGTACACCCCCCACACCGGGCTGAGCGTGGCGGCCAGCGCGGCCCGGATGGCGAACATCCCGGGGCCGCCGTGCTGCAGCGATTCGTGCAGGATGTCGGGGGTGTTGACGAACAGATTGGGCCGGGCGCAGTCGGCGTACTTGGCGATATCCTCGCCGAACTCGGTGAGCTCCCACTTGGCGGTGCGCCAGGTGAAGTACGAATAGGACTGGGTGAAGCCCAGTTTCGCCAAGCCGTAAAGCCGCGCCGGCCGGGTGAACGCCTCGGAGAGGAACAGGACGTCGGGGCTCTCGTCCTTGACCTTACCGATCAGCCACGCCCAGAAGTTCGGCGGTTTGGTGTGCGGGTTGTCGACTCGGAAGATCTTGACGCCGTGCGAGATCCAGTAGCGCACCACCCGCAGGACCTCTTCGTAGAGCCCGGCCGGGTCGTTGTCGAAGTTCAGTGGGTAGATGTCCTGGTACTTCTTCGGGGGGTTCTCGGCGTAGGCGATGGTGCCGTCGGGCAGCACCGTGAACCACTCCGGATGTGTCTTGGCCCAGGGATGATCCGGTGCGCACTGCAACGCCAGATCCAGGGCCACCTCCAGGCCGTGATCGGTTGCCGCAGCGACGAAATCGTCGAATCCCTCGATCCCGCCGAGATCGGGATGGACCGCGTCGTGGCCGCCCTCGTCGCTGCCGATCGCCCACGGTGACCCGACATCGCCGGGCGCGGCGGTCACCGAGTTGTTCGGGCCCTTGCGATGGACCTTGCCGATCGGGTGGATGGGGGGCAGATACACCACGTCGAAACCCATCCGAGCGATGCGCGGCAACTCCTTGGCAGCACTGGCGAAGGTGCCGTGCACCGGCCTTCCCTCGCTGTCCCATCCACCGGTGGAACGCGGGAACATTTCGTACCAGGACGAGAACCGGGCCAGCGGCCGATCCACCCACACGCCGAATTGTTCACCACGGGTGAGCAATTCGCGCAGCGGGTATTTCCGCAGCAGATCACCGACCGCGGGAGAGAGGGCAAGGCCGGCGCGGGTCAGCGGATCCCCCGGACTGCGCAGCGCCGCCGCCGCGTCCAGAAGTGGCTGTCGGTGCTCGCGCGGCACCCCGGTCGAGGCGCGCTCCAGAAGGTGGGCGCCGACGAGGAGGTCATTGGACAGTTCGGCCTCGCCCTGACCGGCGTCGAGTTTGGCGGTGACCGCCTTTCGCCAGGTGCTGATCGGGTCACCCCAGCCGTCTACCCGGAAAGTCCACAGCCCAACCCTGTCCGGCGTGAACTGGCCGTGGAACACATCGGGCGTGCGGCCCAGCGCCATGGGCAGCGCCTGCGGTTTGATCCGTGGTGGGGTGGCAGGGGCGGGCGGACTCGGTTTCATCCCCGGTGGATCGCTGACCAGTTGCGGATATGCCGAGCCGTGATAGCGCACCACCAGCGTTGCGGCCACCGCATCGTGGCCTTCGCGCCACACCGCCGCGCTGACGGGTACCACCTCGCCGACCACAGCCTTGGCGGGGAAACGCCCGCCGGACAGCACGGGCGCTGCGTCATCGATCTCGATACGACCGGGCACCCATTCACTCCCTCATGCGGGCGCGGCTCTGTCGCCGCGCGTCGATGTCCACCGTAGTGGGCGGACTGGCACAGGGTGCCCGATGGAACCAGTCTGTAATCCAACCTCGGGAATCCGACCGCGGCCTGAATTTTCAGTAAGGTCAAGTCACGTGAAAGCTCTTCGCCGGTTCACCGTCCGAGCCCACCTACCCGACCGCCTCGGCGCGCTTGAGCGGCTGTCCAACAACCTGAGATGGTCCTGGCACAAGCCGACCCAGGACCTGTTCGCGGCGATCGACGCAGAGTTGTGGCAGCGGGTCGGGCAGGATCCCATCGCCCTGCTGGGCGGGGTCGATCCGAAACGCCTGGACGAGCTGGCGCTCGACGGAGGTTTCCTGGAACGCGTCGACCAGTTGGCGGAGGACCTGGACACCTATCTGACCCGGCCGCTGTGGTATCAGGAGAGACAGGCCGCCGGGGATGGTCTGCCCAGCGGAATCGCTTATTTCTCCATGGAGTTCGGCGTCGCCGAGGTATTGCCGAATTACTCGGGTGGCCTGGGTATCCTCGCCGGTGATCACCTTAAATCCGCATCCGATCTGGGTCTGCCCCTGATCGGTGTCGGTTTGTACTACCGGTCCGGGTACTTCCGTCAGTCGCTGACCGCCGACGGCTGGCAACACGAGACCTACCCCTCGCTGGATCCACAGGGTCTGCCACTTCGGCTGCTGACCAGCGCCGACGGTGAACCGGTGTTGATCACCCTCGCGCTGCCCGAGGGTGCGCACCTGTCCGCCCACGTCTGGGTGGCCCAGGTGGGCCGAATTCCGTTGCTGCTGCTCGATTCCGATATCGGTGAGAACGAACACGACCTGCGTACGGTCACCGACCGGCTCTACGGCGGTGACCAGGAACACCGCATCCGGCAGGAGATCCTCGCCGGTATCGGCGGTGTCCGCGCCATCCGCGCCTACACCGAGATCGAAGGCCGTCCGGCCCCGGAAGTGTTCCACATGAACGAGGGGCACGCGGGGTTCCTGGGCGCTGAACGTATCCGTGAGCTCATCGACGCGGGACTGGACTTCGACACCGCGCTGACCGTGGTGCGCTCGTCGACGGTGTTCACCACCCACACCCCCGTGCCCGCCGGTATCGACCGGTTCCCGGTGGACATGGTGAAGCGCTACTTCGGCGCTGACCCCGGCAACGCTTCCGGCGCGAATTCGCGTCTGCTGCCCGGAGTTCCCCTGGACCGGATCATCGCCTTCGGCGCCGAGGACGACCCGTCGAAGTTCAACATGGCGCATATGGGGCTGCGGCTGGCCCAGCGCGCCAACGGGGTGTCGCTCCTGCACGGGCGGGTCAGCCGGGGGATGTTCAACGAGCTGTGGCCGGGCTTCGACACCGCCGAGGTGCCCATCGGTTCCATCACCAACGGCGTGCACGCGCCGACGTGGGCCGCCCCGCAGTGGGTGGAGCTCGCCCGCGACCTGATCGGCAGCGACAATCTGGACTCGCTGAGCGAGGCGGAGACCTGGCAGCGGCTGCAACAGGTCGATCCCGGGCATCTGTGGTGGATCCGGTCACAGCTGCGCGCGCTCCTGGTCGAGGACGTCCGAGCCCGGCTGCGCCGGTCCTGGCTGGAGCGGGGCGCCTCGGAGGCGGAACTCGGCTGGATCGCCACTGCGTTCGATCCCGAGGTGCTGACCATCGGGTTCGCGCGCCGGGTGCCGACCTACAAACGGCTCACCCTGATGCTGCGCGACCCGGTCCGGCTGGAGAAGCTGCTGCTCGACGAGTCGCGGCCGGTGCAGTTGATCGTGGCCGGTAAATCGCATCCGGCCGACGACGGCGGTAAGGCGCTCATCCAGCAGATCGTGCGCTTCGCCGACCGACCCGAGGTGCGGCACCGCATCGCGTTCCTGCCGGACTACGACATGTCGATGGCGCGGCTGCTCTACTGGGGTTGCGACGTCTGGTTGAACAATCCGCTGCGCCCGTTGGAGGCGTGCGGGACCTCGGGTATGAAGAGCGCGCTCAACGGCGGGCTGAACCTGTCCATCCGCGACGGGTGGTGGGACGAGTGGTACGACGGCGAGAACGGCTGGGAGATCCCGACGGCGGACGGCCTGGCCGACGAGAGCCGCCGCGATGATATCGAGGCGGGGGCCCTGTACGACCTGCTGGAATCATCGGTGACACCGAAGTTCTACGAGCGCAACGAACACGGCGTGCCCGGTCGCTGGGTGGAGATGGTGCGGCACACCCTGCAGGTGCTCGGACCGAAGGTGCTCGCCTCGCGGATGGTGCGCGATTACACCGAGAAGTACTACGCACCCGCGGCGCAATCCCTGCGCGCCACGATCGAGCCCGCCGGTGACGCGACCGAGGTCCCGTTCGGTGCCGCTCGAGACCTGGCCGACTACCGGCGGCGCGCGTTCGAGGCGTGGCCGCGAATCCAGATCACCGATGTGGACAGTTACGGGCTGCCCGACACACCGGTATTGGGCAGCGAGCTGACCCTGACCGCGTCGGTGCACCTGGCCGGGCTGGCGCCCGAGGAGGTCGTGGTGCAGGCCGTGCTCGGCGGTGTGGACGCCGCCGACGTGCTGCAGAACCCGGTCACCGTCGAGATGACGCACACCGGTCCCGGTGAGGGCGGCAACCAGATCTTCTCGACCACCGCGCCGCTGCCCGCGGCCGGTCCCGTCGGCTACACCGTGCGCGTGCTGCCGTATCACCGGTTGCTGGCCGGCACCGGCGAACTCGGACTCGTCACGCTCGCGTGAGAGGGGTTCTCGACATCGCCGTGCCCGGCGGTCCGTATGCGCTGGCCCCCGGACCCGACGGCGCCGTCTGGGTGACGCTGGTGCACAGCGGCGAGATCGCGCGCATCGCGCCCGACGGTGACCTCCGCGTCTATCCCGTGCATCCCGACAGCAAGCCGTCGATCATCGCCGCGGGCCCTGACGGTGCACTGTGGTTCACCCGCAACGGTGACGACCGGATCGGTCGCATCGAGGTGGACGGTGCCCGAAGCGAGATCGAATTACCAGATGGCAGTGCACCTTTCGGTCTGTGTGTGGGCCCCGACGGTGCGCTGTGGTTCACCGCGACGGCCTCCGGGGCGGTGGGGCGGGTCGACGCGGGCGGTGCGGTGGACATGGTGGCCATGCCCGGTGGGGGACCGTCGATGGTCACCGCGGGACCCGATGGAGCCCTGTGGTTCACGCTCAACGCCGCGAGTGCGATCGGGCGGGTGGACATGGCGGGAAAGCTGAGCACCCGGCAGACTCCGACGCCGTCAGCCGGGCCGGTGGGCATCACCGCGACCCATGACGACGCGGTCTGGTTCACCGCCATCCGGGCCGACAAGCTCGGGAGGATCCCGATGAACGAGGCCATCCAGGAACTCGACCTGCCCGGCAAACCGCATGCGGTGGTGGCCGACCAGGCCGACGGGGTCTGGGTGAGCCTGTGGGGTGCCGACCAGTTGGCCCGGGTCGGCGCCGATGGCGAGGTCGCGACCATCGACCTGCCGCCCGGAAGCGAACCGCACGGGGTGGCGGTGGCACCCGACGGTGCGCTGTGGGTTGCCCTGGAATCGGGATACGTGTTGCGACTGCCCGTCGGTTGAGCGGATGCACTTTTCCCACTCGCCACGGGCGGCGGTGGACGGCGGGTAAGTTCCGAGGATGTCGCTCCGGTCCGCCACCTTCGGCACCTGTGCCGTCGCGCTGGTGCTGTGCGCACCTGTCGCGGTAGCCGACCCTGAAGATCCGCCGGCGATTGAACCGGCCACCGCCGATGCACCGCCGCCCGACGAGGTGCCACCGCCGCCGGTCGATGACGGCAGGGTCCCGTCGGCACCGCCGCAGACCGTGAAGACACCCGACGGCTGGACGCTGACGGTCTCGTCGAAAGACGAGGTCCAGCTGCCGATCGCGCCGCTGACGACGGCCGTCTCCTCCCGGGAGTACAGCGCAGGCGGCGTGTTCAACGGATCATTGGTGCCCCCGGATGGCGCGTCGGCGCCCCGGGGTGTGTTGGAGGTCGGCTACCAGATCGGCTGCGGAATCGACATGAGCACGTCCAACGGGGTCACCCTGACCGGCTCGGTCGGTCTGAACAGTGGTGTGGGCTTGAGCGGGCCGCTGGGCGCGCTACCCACCGGCGTGGCGCCGATCTTCTCCATTCCGGTGAGCGGCGGTATCGGGGTCGCGTTGAAGCCCGGCATCGTCAACATCGTCCCGGTGGTGAAGAAGGAGTTCAAAGGCCCGGATCCGTGGGTGATGGTGTCCAACTTCCACATCAAGATCGACGGCTGTGTCGGCCAGTCGTTCCTGCGGTCCTACGCGGTGCTGACCCGCTCGACGGATCAGTCCGATGTCGTGCTCGGGTATTACG
Source organism: Mycolicibacterium sp. Y3 (assembly GCF_051188035.1). Classification (NCBI taxonomy): domain Bacteria; kingdom Bacillati; phylum Actinomycetota; class Actinomycetes; order Mycobacteriales; family Mycobacteriaceae; genus Mycobacterium; species Mycolicibacterium sp. Y3. The sequence goes on from NZ_JAVQLT010000001.1 coordinate 2,193,854, forward strand.
GGGTGACCAAACAGGTCTAGGGGAACCGCTTGAAGCAGCGGTCCTCATCGCCCAGCACGCCGACCCGGAAGGCGTCGATGCGCGAGAAGCCCGACGGTACGGACTCGCCGTTGACATCGCTGGCCACCAGACCGTTGCTGAGGATCCCGGAGATGGCCTCGTCGACATCGCCGGCCGTGAGCTGAATCGTGTTGCCGTCCGGGGTGTTCACCGCTTGGGTCATCTTCACCGTCGCGACGCCGGTCAGGCAGGCGGTTCGCAACGCGGCCTTGGCGCTGTCGAGGGCCAGGCCGCCGCGCTCGTGTTGGATCGCCTGCATATACCTGGACACCAGCACCGAATAGGCGGTGTTGTCGCCGGTCGTCAGGCCCGTGCCGGGCTCGGCTTCGGACTGGGCGCCCATGGCCTCCAGCGCGGGCAGATCCACCGAGATGGTGTTGCTCGCGGGGCAGAAGGTCACGGCCGCATCGGAATGGGCATCGGCACACGCGGGCCGGTCGAAGGTCAGCTGGGGCGGGTTCTTCGGTGCGAACAGGATGCCCATGGCGTCGACGATGGAGCGCGCCGACGCCTCGGTGATCTGCAGTTCGCCCGACTGGTCTTCCGGCAGGAGCACCGGCAGGTCGCCGCGGCGCTGTTTGATCTCCGCGGGGTCGATCGAGGCGCAGGAGGGCGCGCCGTCGGTGAAGCCGAACTGGAAGGCCGATATCCGCTCGAAGGCCGAGCCGTGTTCGTCCTCGCCCGCGGCGGAATCACCCTCGTTGAGCAGCGGATCGCGGAACGAGATCATCGCCGCCAGCAGGTTGTTCAGGCCGTCTGCGGTGGACAGCGTGAACCGGGTGGAATGTCCCTCGGCGACCCAGCGCATGTAGACGCCGGCCAGGCAGTCGGCCTGCTGCTCGGAGACCAGGGTGGGGGTGGCCTTGCGGGTGAGCTTGGCCTGCTTCTGCACCGAATGTCCGTATTCGTGCGCGAGCACCATGGTGACGGCCATATCGCCGTTGGCCTTGCGCAGCGAGGGCATCAACACGCCGCGATCCCAGCCGATGGTGTTGTCGTCGCGGCAGAACGCCGCATTGACCAGGTTGTAGGTGTTCGAGTCGCAGAACTCGCCGTCGAAACCGTCGGCATCCCAGGAGATCAGCTCTTTGACAGGGGTGAATTCACCGTCGAATGCCTGCGGGTAGGCCTGCTGCCAGAATTCCTCGATATCGCTGACGGAGCTCTCGGCCAGGTGGTCGATCTGCCCGCCGTCGGTGTCGCGCGCCGTGCGGGTCGGCGCGGCGGCGTCGTCGCGTAGGCCGGTGGGCCCATCGGTGGCGGGCATCCCGGCCACCCGGAACGGATCGGCGAACACAGATACCGCGTTGCCCTGCAGCGTATGCGCGCAGGAGGCCACCAGCAGCAGCACGCACGCGCTGAACACGGTTCCCGCCCACCGTCGGCGATTCATGACCGAAAGGATATGTGACCGCGGGCCCGGCAGGGCGGGTCGATCACTCGCTACGCAGGCGCTTCAGTGCCGCGATCACCCGGTCGGTGTCGGTGGTCGTCCAGAACGGGGGCAGCGATGCGCGCAGGTAGCCGCCGTAGCGCGCGGTCGCCATCCGCGAATCGAGGATCGCGACGACGCCCCGGTCGTCGACCCGGCGCAGCAGCCGGCCGGCCCCCTGTGCGAGCAGCAGGGCCGCATGGCCGGCGGCCACCGCCATGAATCCGTTGCCGCCGCGCGCGGCGATGGCCCGCTGGCGCGCGGTGAGCAACGGGTCGTCGGGACGCGGGAAGGGAATGCGGTCGATGATCACCAGCGACAGCGACGGACCGGGCACATCCACGCCCTGCCACAGCGAGAGCGTGCCGAACAGGGAGGTGGCCTCGTCGTCGCTGAACCGCTGGACGAGGGTGGCCGTGGAGTCCTCGCCCTGGCACAGCACCGGGGTGTCCAACCGCGCGGCCATCGCCTCGGCGGTGGCCTTGGCCGCCCGCATCGAGGAGAACAACCCGAGGGTGCGCCCGCCCGCTGCGGTGATGAGCTCGGCGATCTCATCGAGCTGGGCGGCCGACCCGGTGCCGTCGCGGCCCGGTGCGGGCAGATGTTTGGCCACGTAGAGGATGCCGGACTTGGCGTGTTCGAACGGCGAACCGACATCGATTCCGCGCCACGCGGTTCCGGTCTCCTCACCGGCGAGTCCCCAGCCGGCGGCCATCGCCGTGAAGTTGCCGCCGAGGGTGAGCGTGGCCGAGGTCAACACCACGGTGGAACGCTGAAAGATCCTGGTACGCAACAGGCCTGACACCGTCAGTGGGGCCACCCGCAGCATGGCCCGCTTACCCGAGCTCTTCGTCTCCTCATGTTCCAGCCACACCACATCGAGCCGGTCGGGAATGGCGGGCACGAACGAATCCAGCATGCGGGAGGCGATATCGCCGATCTCGGTCACCGCGGTGACCGCCTCGGCCCGCGCCGCGGCGGCCTGCGGATCGGTGGGTGCGGTGTCGATGGCCGTGCGGACCGCGTGCGCGGCGTCGCGCAGCGCGGTGAGGTAGGTGGCCAGTTCCTCGTCGAGGTAGTCGATGCGGCCGGGCTCGCCGTCGTGGATGGCCGAGGCGAGGATGGAGCCCGCGGCGTCCACCCGGTCGGCGAGTTCGGCATCGACAAGGCGGCCGATACGGCGTTGAGCCGCACCCAGCAGGGTGGCCGACAGCTCACCGGTGGCCACCCCGGTGACCCGGTCGACGAGTTCGTGGGCCTCATCGACGACGAGGAGTTCGTGTTCGGGCAGCACCGAGGCATCGGCGATGGCGTCGATGGCCAGCAGCGCGTGGTTGGTGACGACGATATCGGCGGTGCCCGCCTTGGCTCTGGCCCGTTCGGAGAAGCAGTCCGTGCCGAACGGGCAGCGCGCCACCCCGATGCACTCGCGCGCCGACACGCTGACCTGGCTCCACGACCGGTCCGGAACGCCGGGCACCAGCTCGTCGCGGTCGCCGGTCTCGGTGTCCGACGACCACTTGGTCAGGCGTTGCACATCGCGGCCCAGCGCGGTCGCGGCGACCGCATCGAACAGTTCTTCCTGGGGTTGGTCCTCGGCGGGGTCGGTGTTGGCGCCATTGTGGATCTTGTTGAGGCACAGGTAGTTTCCGCGGCCTTTGAGCAGCGCGAAGGTGGGCTTGCGCGGGAGTGACGGGGCCAGGGCGTCGGCCAGTCTGGGCAGGTCGCGGTCGACCAGCTGACGTTGCAGGGCGATGGTGGCGGTGGATACCACCACCGGGGCGTGTCCCGAGGCGGCACGCGCGATGGACGGCACCAGATAGGCCAGCGACTTGCCGGTGCCGGTGCCCGCCTGCACGGCGAGGTGCTCGCCGGTATCGAAGGAGCGTGCCACGGCCTCGGCCATCTCGATCTGGCCCTGGCGCTGGGCACCGCCGAGCGCGGTGACCGCGGCGGCGAGCAGGTCGCGGACCGGGGTGGCGGTCACGCGGGTGCGGGGAGCCGGGTGGGTATGGCGGGATCGCCCTTGGACAGGCCCAGCCCGTCCCACGGCAGGCTGCGCAGTCCCGCCGTGACCCGGTCGCGCGCCGCCGCCAGATCGGTGTCACCGCCGACCCGCGTCCCGGCCCGCACCAGCTCGACCGTCAGCGGCCGGGCGGTGAGCTTTGCGCCGATCTCGGGGTGGTGGCCCTGCCGGTAGACGACCTCCTCGACCACCGTCCCGGACGGTTTGGCCAGCCGCAGCGCCGCCTTGCGCCCGCCGTGGGATTCCTTGTGCGCACTGCGCTTCTGCACGGGCCGGCCGTCGACCTCGACCAGCTTGTAGACCATGCCCGCGGTGGGGGCGCCGGAACCCGTCACCAAGGAGGTGCCGACCCCGTAGCTGTCGACCGGCTCGGCGCGTAGCGCCGCGATGGCGAACTCGTCGAGATCGCTGGACACCACGATCTTGGTGCCGGTGGCGCCGAGCGCGTCGAGTTGGTCGCGCACCTGGCGCACCAGCACACCCAGGTCCCCGGAGTCGATGCGCACCGCACCGAGCTCCGGGCCGGCCACGGCGATGGCGTTCGCCACCCCGGAGGCGATGTCGTAGGTGTCGACCAACAGGGTGGTGCCGACACCGAGCGCGTCGACCTGGGCCGCGAACGCGGAGCGTTCAGATCGGTCGCGCGCCGCGCGCTCGTCCGGTCCGGCGTCGCCGGTGTGCAGCAGCGTGAAAGCGTGCGCGCTGGTCCCGAGCGCGGGCACCCCGTACGCGCGCTGGGCGGCCAGATTGGACGTGCCCGCAAAGCCGGCGATCCAGGCGGCGCGTGCGGCGGCGATGGCGGCCTGCTCGTGGGTGCGCCGCGAGCCCATCTCGATCAGCGGCCGGCCTTCGGCGGCGCTCACCATCCGCGCGGCGGCCGAGGCAACGGCGCTGTCATGGTTGAGGATCGACAGGACAAGGGTTTCCAGGATGACGCACTCGGCGAAACTGCCGTGCACCGACAGCACCGGGGACTCCGGGAAGTACAGCTCACCCTCGGCGTAGCCGTCCACGTCACCGGCGAAGCGGTAGCTCGCCAGAAACTCCAGGGTGGCCGGGTCGAGGAATCCGGACACCGACGCCAGGGCATCGTCGTCGAAGGTGAAGTCCTCCAGCGCCTCCAAGAAGCGGCCGGTGCCGGCCACCACGCCGTAGCGGCGGCCCTCGGGCAGGCGGCGGGCGAACACCTCGAACGTGCAGTGGCGGTGCGCGGAGCCGTCCCGCAAGGCCGCCGCGAGCATGGTCAGCTCGTACTTGTCGGTCAACAGCGCCGTGCTCATGCGCGATCCGCCTCCGGCTCCTCGCTGATCCTCACGGAGGCAACCGTAACTGCACCGTTCCGATTCTCGGCGCGTGAACGCGCCCCGGTATCCTCAGCGGCATGGTTACCCCAGCGCGGACTCGTCCGGGTACCCGTGAGGAGCACAAGGCCGACACTGGTCACGAGGAAGACGCCGCGACCGACAGCCCCTGGGTGACGATCGTCTGGGACGACCCGGTCAACCTGATGTCCTACGTGACGTATGTCTTCCAGAAGCTGTTCGGCTACAGCGAGCCGCACGCGACCAAGCTGATGCTTGAGGTGCACAACGACGGCAAGGCGGTCGTGTCCGCGGGTAGCCGTGAATCCATGGAGGTCGACGTGACCAAACTTCACGCGGCCGGGCTGTGGGCGACGATGCAGCAGGACCGCTGAGCACGTGCGTAAGTGGAAGCGGGTCGACGGCCCGGCAGGTCCGCGGTTCCGTTCGTCGCTGGCCGCCCATGAGGCGGCGCTGCTGCGCAATCTGGTGACCTCGATGGTGGAGATGCTCGCCGACCGCGAATCCTCGGCCCCGTCCGACGAGCTCGCCGATATCACCGGCATCCGGACCGGGCATTCACAGCCGCCCGAGGACGAGACCATGAAACGGCTGCTGCCCGACTTCTACCGGTCCCGCAGCGAGCATCCGGCCGGCGCCACCGCCGCCGAGAGCCTCAACCGCGCGCTGCGCAGCCTGCATGAGCCCACCATTCTCGACGCGAAACGTGAAGCGGCGCAACGACTGTTGGCGACCCTGCCGGAAGGTGGCGGCAAGCTCGAACTGGTCGAAGCCGACGCGCAGGCCTGGGCATCGGCGGTCAACGACGTGCGGCTGGCGCTGGGCACGATGCTCGATATCGGGCCCGACGGTCTGGACCGACTGCCGCCCGAGCATCCGATGGCCGGCCACCTCGACGTCTACCAGTGGCTGACGGTGCTGCAGGAGTATCTGGTGCTCGGCATGATGGGTAGGTAGACGTGACCGAGGCAGAGCGCAGCGACTTCGGATCGATCACCGATGTGGCGGGCATCCTCGTCGGCCACCATCACCGCATCGACACGGACGTCACCCTGGGCAGCGGATGGGCCTGCGGTACCACGGTCGTGGTGGCCCCACCGGGCACCACGGCCGCGGTGGACTGCCGCGGCGGTGCACCGGGTAGCCGCGAGACCGATCTGCTCGACCCGGCCAACAGCGTCCGGCACGTGGACGCCGTGGTGCTCACCGGCGGCAGCGCCTACGGGCTGGCCGCCGCAGACGGCGTGATGACCTGGCTGGAGGAGCGCGGGCGCGGGGTCGCGATGGACGGCGGCGTCGTGCCGATCGTGCCCGCGGCGGTGATCTTCGACCTGCCGGTCGGGGGCTGGGGCTGCCGGCCCACCGCGGAGTTCGGTCATGCGGCCGCACGGGCCGCCACCACCGAGGTGGCGATCGGCAACGTGGGCGCCGGGGCGGGGGCCCGCGCCGGTGTGCTCAAGGGCGGACTGGGTACCGCGTCGATCGCGTTGCCCGATATCGGTGTCACCGTCGGTGCGGTGGTCGCGGTGAATCCCGGCGGCAACGTCGTGGACCCGAAGACCGGCCTGCCGTGGATGGCCGACCTGATCGCCGAGTTCGGGCTGACCCCGCCGCCCGCCGACCAGATCGCGGCGTATGCGGCGTTGGACAAGAAGAGCGGTCCGCTCAACACCACCATCGCGGTGGTGGCCACCGACGCGGCGCTGAGCCCCGCGGGCTGCCGGCGGGTCGCCGTCGCTGCCCAGGACGGTCTTGCCCACGCGATCCGTCCCGCACACACCCCGCTGGACGGCGATACGGTGTTCGCGCTGGCAACCGGCGCGGTGCAGGTGCCGCCGAACCCGAAGACGCCGGTGGCGATGTCGCCGGAAACGGCCGTTGTCACCGCGGTCGGGGCCGCGGCGGCGGATTGCCTGGCGCGGGCGGTCCTGGTAGGAGTGCTGGCAGCCGAGTCGGTCGCCGGAATACCGACGTACCGCGGCCTGTTGCCGGGAGCATTCCCACGACGAACGGAGACCTGACGTGTTGGTGATCCGCGCCGACCTGGCGGACGCCATGGTCGCCCACGCGCGCGCCGACCACCCCGACGAGGCCTGCGGTGTGATCGCCGGGCCGGAGGGTTCGGATCAGCCTGAGCGTTTCATCCAGATGATCAATGCCGAGCGCTCGCCGACGTTCTACCGGTTCGACTCGGCCGAGCAGCTCAAGGTGTGGCGCGAGATGGACGATAACGACGAGGTTCCCGTCGTCATCTACCACTCGCATACCGCTACCGAGGCCTACCCGAGCCGCACCGACATCTCGTTCGCCTCCGAACCTGATGCGCACTACGTCCTGGTCTCGACTCGCGACCCCGAGCAGCACGAGTTGCGCAGCTACCGCATCGTCGACGGGGTCGTCACCGAAGAACCCGTATCCATCGTTGAGAACTACCAGTAAGGAACGACCGTGGCAGTAACCGTCTCGATCCCCACCATCCTGCGTCCGCACACCGGCGGCGAGAAGCGGGTCAGCGCCGACGGCGACACGCTGGCCGCCGTCATCAGTGACCTGGAGGCCAACCACGCCGGCATCTCCGAGCGTTTGGTGGACAACGGCAAGCTGCACCGCTTCGTCAACATCTATGTCAACGACGAGGACGTGCGGTTCTCCGGCGGTCTGGACACCCCGATCAGTGACGGCGACTCGGTCACCATCCTGCCTGCCGTCGCAGGCGGCTGAGTCGTGCGGTACGACTCGCTGCTGGAGGCGCTCGGGAACACACCGCTCGTCGGGCTGCAGCGGCTCTCGCCGCGCTGGGAGGACGACGCCAACGGACCCCACGTGCGGTTGTGGGCCAAGCTCGAGGACCGCAACCCGACCGGCTCCATCAAGGACCGGCCTGCGCTGCGGATGATCGAGCAGGCCGAGCGTGACGGGTTGATCAAGCCGGGCGACACCCTGCTCGAGCCCACCAGTGGCAATACCGGTATCTCACTGGCGATGGCCGCGCTGCTCAAGGGCTATCGGATGATCTGCGTGATGCCGGAGAACACGTCGATCGAGCGGCGCCAGCTGCTCGAGCTGTACGGGGCGAAGATCATCTACAGCGCCGCCGAGGGCGGTTCGAACACCGCCGTCGCCCACGCGAAAGAGCTTGCTGCGCAGAACCCTTCGTGGGTGATGCTGTACCAGTACGGCAACCCGGCGAATGCCGCCGCGCACTACGAGGGCACCGGACCCGAACTGCTGGCCGATCTGCCCGAGATCACCCATTTCGTCGGCGGCCTCGGTACCACCGGCACGCTGATGGGGACCGGCCGGTTCCTGCGCGAGCACGTGCCGGGGATTCAGATCGTGGCGGCCGAGCCGCGCTACGGCGAGGGTGTGTACGCCCTGCGCAATATCGACGAGGGTTTCGTGCCCGAACTGTACGACCCCGAGGTGCTGACGACGCGCTTCTCGGTGGGAGCGTTCGATGCCATCAAACGGACCCGCGAGCTCGTCGAGGTGGAGGGCATCTTCGCGGGCATCTCGACCGGGGCGATCCTGCACGCCGCGCTCGGCATGGCGGCCAAGGCGATCAAGGCGGGCGAGCGTGCCGACATCGCGTTCACCGTGTGCGACGCCGGCTGGAAGTACCTGTCCACCGGCGCCTACGCCGGTAGCCTGGATGACGCCGAGGACGCGTTGGAAGGGCAGCTATGGGCCTAGTCGAACGACGACCAAGCGGTGAGGGACGAACCGCGCTGAGGAGTTCGACCATGGGGCTTGAGGAGTTCGCGTGACCCTCCCGGTTCCGCAGGAGAAGAAGCCGGCCGCCTGGAAGCTCGGCGGCGCGACGGTCCTTGCGTTCGTCGCGTTGCTGTATGTCATCGAAGCGGTCGACGCCACGGTATACCGCGGCGGGCTCGACCAGGACGGCATCCAGCCGCTGCGGACCGATGGGCTGTGGGGAATCCTGTGGGCGCCGCTGCTGCACGGCGGTTGGCCACACCTCGTCGCGAACACGGTGCCGGCGCTTCTCTTCGGCTTCCTCGCCAGCCTGTCGGGATACGGACGCTTCCTCGGTGCCACCGCCATCATCTGGATTCTCGGTGGCCTGGGCACGTGGCTCATCGGGAACCTCGGCGCGCACTGCCCGTACGTGGGGGTGCAGTGCACCACCACACACGTCGGCGCCTCCGGGCTGATCATGGGCTGGTTGACGTACGTCATCGTGCTCGGTTTCTTCACCCGGACCGCGTGGCAGATCGTGGTCGGGGTGGTGGTGGCGTTCATCTACGGCGGTGTGCTCTTCGGTGTGCTGCCCGGTACTCCGGGGGTGTCGTGGCAGGGGCATCTCTGTGGGGCGCTGGCGGGAATCTTCGCCGCCTATGTGCTCTCCGGTCGCGAACGCAAAGCCAGGGAGCGCCGGAAGAGCATTGCACCGCTGGGCAGCTGACGCCATGTTTGCTGGGTCGTCCGCAGTGCGGTACGCGTCACTGCGCGCAGGTGAAAATGAATCTTGTCGCGTATTGCGGTGATGCTTTCGTCGCCCGGATAGCAGACGTGGCAAGCTAGACGGCGTGCGAATCACCGTACTGGGTTGTTCCGGCAGTGTTGTCGGGCCCGATTCGCCGGCGTCCGGTTACCTGTTGACCGAACCCGACACCACGCCGATGGTCATCGACTTCGGCGGCGGAGTGCTGGGCGCGTTGCAGCGACACGCAGACCCCGGCGCGGTGAACGTGCTGCTGTCGCACCTGCACGCCGACCACTGTCTCGATATGCCGGGCCTGTTCGTCTGGCGCCGGTATCACCCCAATCCACCCACGGGCCGAGCCCTGCTGTACGGGCCGACGCACACCTGGGAACGCCTCGGTGCGGCCTCCTCGCCCGAGGGTGGGGAGATCGACGACATCTCCGACATCTTCGACGTGCAGCCGTGGGTTGACGGGCAGCCCGTCGTCCTGGGTGCGCTCACGGTGGAACCCCGTCTGGTGTGTCATCCGACGGAGTCCTACGGCATGCGCTTCACCGACCGTGACGGTGTGACGTTCGCCTACAGCGGTGACACCGGCATCTGCGACGCCGTCGTCGAACTGGCCCGTGGGGTGGACGTCTTCCTGTGCGAGGCGTCCTGGACCCACGCCCCGGACCGCCCGCCGAAGTTGCACCTGTCCGGGACCGAAGCCGGCCAGATCGCGGCCCGCGCCGGCGTGGGTGAACTGCTGCTCACCCACATCCCGCCGTGGACCTCGCGCGAGGACGTCATCAGCGAGGCGAAAGCCGAATTCGACGGCCCGGTGCACGCCGTGGTGTGCAACGAGACGATCGACATCACGCGCCACTGAGCCCACCGGCTAGGGTTGGCCCGTGTCCAGACGAGAAGACGGCAGGCTTGACGACGAGCTGAGGCCGGTGGTCATCACCCGCGGCTTCACCACCCATCCCGCGGGATCGGTGCTGGTCGAATTCGGTCAAACCCGGGTGATGTGCACGGCTTCGGTGACCGAGGGCGTCCCGCGCTGGCGCAAGGGTTCCGGACTCGGGTGGCTCACCGCCGAATACGCGATGCTGCCCGCGGCCACCCACAGCCGCTCCGACCGCGAGTCGGTCAAGGGCCGCGTCGGTGGACGCACTCAGGAGATCAGCCGGCTGATCGGTCGGTCGCTGCGTGCCTGCATCGATCTGCGGGCGCTGGGGGAGAACACCATCGCGATCGACTGCGATGTGCTGCAGGCCGACGGCGGCACCCGCACCGCGGCGATCACCGGCGCCTATGTCGCGCTCTCCGACGCGATCACCTATCTTGCTGCGGCGGGCAAGCTTTCCGATCCGCGGCCGCTGTCCTGCGCCATCGCCGCGGTGTCGGTCGGTGTCGTCGACGGGCGTGTCCGGACCGATCTGCCCTATACCGAGGACTCGCGCGCCGAGGTCGACATGAACGTGGTCGCGACCGATACCGGCACTCTGGTCGAGGTCCAGGGCACCGGTGAAGGGGCGACGTTCCCGCGCTCCACGCTGGACAAGCTGCTCGACGCGGCGCTCGCCGCATGCGATCAGTTGTTCGCCCTGCAGCGCGCGGCGCTCGAGCTGCCGTATCCGGGTGTGCTGCCCGAGCCGACCGGGCCGGCGAAGAAAGCGTTCGGAAGCTGAGCCGGCTGCTCGTCGCCAGCCGCAACGCCAAGAAGCTGGCCGAACTGCGGCGGGTGCTCGACGCAGCCGGGGTGTCCGGACTGGAGCTGCTGTCGCTCGACGATGTGCCTGCCTTCGACGAGGCACCCGAGACGGGGGCGACGTTCGAGGAGAACGCGTTGGCCAAGGCGCGGGATGCGTTCGCCGCGACCGGCCTACCGGCGGTGGCCGACGATTCCGGGCTGACCGTCGACGCGCTGAACGGTATGCCGGGGGTGCTGTCGGCGCGCTGGGCCGGGCGGCACGGCGACGATGTGGCCAATCTCGAACTGCTGCTGGGACAGCTGCGCGATGTGCCCGACGAACGTCGCGGTGCGGCGTTCGTGTCGGCATGTGCGCTGGTTTTCGGTCCCGGCGACCAGGACGAGGTGGTAGTCCGCGGGGAGTGGCCCGGCGCGATCGCCCGCGCACCGCGCGGTGACGGCGGATTCGGTTACGACCCGATTTTCGTGCCGGCCGGATCGCAGCGTTCGGCGGCCGAACTCAGCCCGGCCGAAAAGGATGCGGCGTCGCACCGCGGCCGCGCCCTGGGTCTGCTGGTGCCGTCGCTGCGGGCGCTGAATTTTACATAGACAAACTAACGTGTAATGCTCGCGGCCGTGAGTTCACGCGGCTGGGGTTCGACGCATCCACGCGTGCTCATCGCCGTGCTGTCGGCGGCGGGCATCGGTGTGTCCCTGATGCAGACCCTGATCATCCCGCTGGTGCCGGAACTGCCGAAGCTGCTGGACACCGATCCCGCCAACGCCTCCTGGGCCATCACCGCGACGCTGCTCACCGCGGCGGTGGCGACCCCGGTGTTCGGCCGCCTCGGCGATATCTACGGACCCAAACGGGTGTTGATCGCGTGCGCGCTGCTGCTGACCGCGGGTTCGTTGGTGTGCGCGGTGACATCGTCGCTGGTGCCCTTCATCGCCGGTCGCGGCCTGCAGGGGCTCGCGATTCCGATCATCCCGCTGGGCATCAGCGTGTTGCGCGCCTCGGTGCCGGCCGAGAAGGTCGGTGCCGCAATGGGTTTGATGAGCTCATCGCTCGGGGTGGGTGGGGCGCTCGGGCTGCCGTTGTCGGCGGCCATCGCCCAGCACTTCACCTGGCATGCGTTGTTCTGGGTGGCCGCGGGGCTGGGCGTCGGTGCGCTCGCCATGTTCGTGTTCCTGGTGCCGTCGGTGCCGGCCACCTCCACCGACCGTCTCGACCCGCTGGGTGCGCTGCTGCTCGCGGCGGGACTGGTGACGTTGTTGCTGGGTATCACCAAGGGCCGGGCGTGGGGCTGGACCTCGGCGACCACGACGGGGATGTTCGCCTCCTCGCTGGTGGTGTTCGCCTTGTTCGCGGTGTGGCAGCTGCGTTTCGACTCGCCGATCGTCGACCTGCGTACGACGGTGCGTCGGCCTGTGCTGACCACCAACATCGCCTCGATCGGCGTCGGGTTCGCCATGTTCGCGCTGTCGCTGATCGCACCGCAGATCCTGGAGCTACCGGCCGGCACCGGCTACGGACTCGGGATGAGCATGCTCGAAGCAGGGCTCTGGATGGCGCCGGGCGGGCTGGCGATGATGGTGACCGCGCCCATCGCGGCGCGTGTCATGGCCGCGCGCGGACCGCGGTTCACCTTGTTCGTGGGCTGCGCGGTCATTGCCGGTGGCTACCTCGCCGGGCTCTGGCTGCTCGGTGGCGGGCCGCAGGTGATGGTGCTCAACGTGCTGGTGAGTGTCGGGGTGGGTTTCGCTTACGCGTCCATGCCCACGTTGATCAACGCGGCGGTGCCGATCTCGGAGACCGCGGCGGCCAACGGCATCAATGCGCTCGCACGATCGCTGGGAACATCGATCTCCAGTGCGGTGATCGGTGCGGTGCTGGCCGGGCTGACCGTGTCCGCGGGTGGGCACGCGGTGCCGACCCTGGAGGCCTTCCGGGTCGCGCTGTTGATCGCGGCGGGCGTCGCCGCCCTGGCCGGGATGCTGGCGTTGTTGATCCCGCTCGCGCGCCCGGCAGAAGCTAGAGACCGAAGCGCTTCTTCACGTCTTGCGTCTGGAAGTGCTCGACGATGATGCCCAGCAGCGGCACCGTGCCGGAGATGAGCGTGCCGATCGCCCGGCCGATGGGCCAGCGGGCCTTGACCGCCAGGTTCGCGGTGCAGAGCAGGTAGACGAAGTACACCCAGCCGTGCACGATGCCGATCCAGCTGAGGGAGGCGTCCTTGAAGATGTACTTCATCACCATCTCGTAGCACAGCGCGATCAGCCACAGACCCGTCGCCCACGCCATCACGCGGTAGCTCAGCAGAGCTTTGCGGATCGACTCGACGGGGGCGGCCGAGGCTGGCGTTTCGGGGGTGCTCATTCGGTGTCTTCCTTATCTGTTTTCGCAAGCTCTGCGAGGTAGGCGTTGTACTCGCGCAGGGTCGGGTCGTCCTCGGCTGCGGTGGCCTGTCTGGGGCGTTCGGGCAGCAGGCCGGCGGGGATCTCGGAGTCGGGCTTGGGCTCGGCCGGCGGCGCCTCCTCCAGGCGCACGAACTTGTAGTACGCGTACACGCAGAAGCCGGCGAACATCGGCCACTGCAGCGCGTAGCCGAGATTCTGGAAGGTGCCCGAGGACGATTCGAAGCGGGTCCACTGCCACCACGCCAGAAGCAGGCAGCCCACGGCGCCGAGGATCACCAGCGCGATGAGCGCCGGCCTCCTACGCCGTGTAGTGGACATGCGTCAACGGTACCGTGCGGGTTTCGGGCGTTGGCTGGTCGGCGGGCTCTGAGGTAGTTCTCTTCTGAACTGTGTCAACAATCGATGACACAGTTCAGAAGAGAAGGTGGTCAGGTCTCGGGTGGTGCCGCCTTGTGATGGTCGGCGACGACCCAAGCGGTAGTCTGGACGCGCTTGCGCGAGTGGCGGAACGGCAGACGCGATGGCTTTAGGTGCCATTGTCCTTTGGGCGTGGGGGTTCGAATCCCCCCTCGCGCACCATGTAAGTGCTTCAGGATCGTTACCGATGTCGCCAACGTGATGTCTTGCGCAGGTGGTCGGTTCTCGTCGGCGTCTAGCATGGAGTGATCCCGCAGCGACCCCGCCGGGTTACTTCGGGCTGTTAGCGCAGGTGTCGACCATGGCAGAGTTCCACTCGGGCGGAAACGACACGAAGGGCGGGACGCTGACCGCCCAGCAGTTCAGCGCTGACACCGCGGACCTCCTTGCCGGCGTCGGTGCCCTTGCGAGCCTGGTGGCCGGCAGCCTCGGACTGCCGGAATTGCTCACCGAGGTAGCGGGATTCGCGGTTCGCGCAATACCCGGTGCAGATGGCGCGGGCGTGACATTGCTGCAGGCCGACCAGCCAGGCGACACGATCGAAGCATTGGCTGCGAGTGCGCCATTCGTCGCCGAGATCGATCACGTGCAGTACGTCACCCTCAACGAGGGGCCCTGTATCACCGCCGTGCAGGAAGGGCGCACGGTGCGGTCCGGCTTCTTGGGCGGAGAGGATATGTGGCCGCTCTTCGGTCCGCACGTCAGCGATATGGGTATCCACAGTGCGTTGTCCCTGCCGCTACTGATGCCTGGGAAGGTGATCGGTGCGATCAACGTGTATGCCCACGGCAAGGGTGTCTTCGATGAGCATGCGGCGGGACTCGGAGAGCTTTTCGCCAAACCGGCTGCGGTGGCGGTACACAACGCCCAGATTCTCAGTCAGGCGATTGCGCTCACGGTTCAGCTGCGGGCCGCCTTGTCGGTCCGGCCGGTAATCGACCAGGCAATCGGCCTGCTTCGTGGTCGTAGCGGGCTGGGCGCAGAGGATGCCCTGGCCCAACTCCGGGCGATGAGTCAGAGCGAACACCGCAAGATGGTGGATATTGCCCAGAGCATTCTGGATGAGGCCGTCCGCCGCGCTCGTGCCCGGCGAAGCCGAACCTGAAAACGTACCCGTGGCGTCCCCTCTATCGTGGGGATATTGATCGGCCACGGGTCGTTGGATTAAATACATCTATTTCCGCGCAGTTTTTGTGCGCCGTGAAGAATCCGCAATCCGGTCGCGCAGTATCTTTTGAAATCCCCGTCAGGCGCCCTCGGATATCTGATATCTGTCGTCGTCGCCCCGCACCTTTGGGGGATTAGCTGTCGCGAAGGAAATGAGCACACTGCGCGGTTTGCGCGCTGATCCGGCCATGTCCTATCGCATAGCCGAGATTTGACTACCTCCCTGATATCGCAGGTGAACGTTCGGCGGTCGCCGGCGATGGGGACTCGAACGCGGCACATGTCAATGCAGTGGGGTCTTGCCGCCGAGGGCGCACGTGAGTTCGCTGTGCTGACGGCTCGTGGTGTTTGTGTGGGTGGAACCAGGGTCCTGCAAATTACGCAGCAAATATTGACGTCCAGTCTGAAGATCGGTCGGCAGGATTGCCTGAGAAGGTGCGTCTTGCTGCACGCTTGTGGCGTCATTGAGCGATTGAGCAGTGGTTTCAGCTTTCAGGACGATGGGTAGTACCCAGCATGGTGAGCCGTGCGACGGCTGAGAGATTAGCTTCAGCATCGATGTGTGACGGTTGACACATATGCACAGCAAAGCTATGGTTCGAAGTACTCAAGATCCATCGAGGAACGACTCGATCGCTGGGCCCACGACAATGGTCTCCAGCCTGCAAGGGGGCATCGCCGGCGGTTTCACTGCCGCCACCGGTTCGGACTTTCAACGTCCCCGGTCATGCCAGAGTGCATGCGCACATAGATCGATTTACTCCAGTCGTCGTCTCACGCTGCGGCTGATGACGGAAATCGATATCGACACGCATCGACACGAAGTTAAATCAACAGCTTCGTCTGCGACCTGCTTTCAATAATTCTTGTCGACCGACCGTCGGCATCTTCAGGCTCACGCTTCGGTGAATGCGAAGCGTGCCAAAAGCCGGATCAAGCGGCGCATTTCAGGGAAGTGCCGCCCAGCCGCGTGCACAAGGAATTCACGGAAATAGATCCATGAACTTATCGTGCCCCGCTGCCCGAAACAACCAGAAAATTTCTATTAGGAGACCGAAAATGAGAAACTACATCTATCCGTGCGCGACCGGTATTGCCATGGTCGGAGCGGGCGCCGCGTTGGCTCTCGGAGCGGGCGCCGCACAAGCGTCACCGCTGCTCGCTCCCGCACCTGCCCCTCTGACGTCCCTTCAATCACCGTCGGCGGGCGTGCAGTGCCTCATGGTGGCCACCGGATGCCCGTCAGGTGTGGTGACGACGACGAGTGGCGCGGTCAGCTACTTGGCACTCACGCCCACTCCGAACGCCCTGGCCGCTGCCTTCGTCGGTCCCACGATGCATTCGCCGCTCTACAACCTCATCGGTATCGGCAACTTCATCCCGATTGTGAACATCTTCGTCAGCAATGGGGCCAACGGTGCGGCAGGCACGGGCGCCAACGGCGGTAACGGCGGCCTGTTGATGGGCTTCGGTGGTGCCGGCGGATCCGGTGCCGTGGGGCAAGCCGGCGGCAGCGGCGGCAAGGGCGGGTTCTTCGTCGGCAACGGCGGTAGCGGCGGAGCCGGCGGGATCGGCGCGTCGGGCGGCAACGGCGGTAACGCCGGCACCTTGGCGCTGCTCGGTCACGGCGGTAACGGCGGTGTCGGGGGTAGCGGTTCGGCAGGCACAGTCGGTGCGACGGGCGCGGGCACCGCTGCCAGCGGTACGACCGGCACAACTGGCGCGGTGGGCGGGACCGGAGCCGACGGCGTCAATCCCGCCGCGGGCGGTCCTGCGGGAGTTGCAGGTGCTGAGGGCGCCGCCGGCACGGTGACCGGTGGCGACGGCCTCCCCGGTACTTCGGGCAGCCCCGGTGGAGCCGGCGGCGCGGGTGGCGCGGTGGCAGGCACGGCACTGGTGGCAACCGGCGGCACCGGTGCGGCCGGCGCCGGCGGCACCGATGGTGGCAACGGTGGAGCCGGTGGCGCGGGTGGCGCCTCGTCGACAACGGGTGCCGGCGGCACGGCTATTGGTGGCAGTGGCGCCGATGGTGGCAATGGCGGAACCGGCGCCACCGACGGCGGCGCCGGTGGCGCCGGTGGCGCGGGAGTCAGCGTCAGCGGAGTGGGTGTGGGCGGCAACGGCGGCATCGGCGGTGACGGTGGCATCGGCGCTGCCGGGCAGTCCGGTGGAGCAGGCGGCACCGGCGGTACCGGCACCACGGGTGCCAATGGCACCAACGTCGGAGGCACCGGCACCGCCGGCGGCCCGGCGGGCACCGGCGGCAACGGCGGTCGTGGCGGTCTCTTCGGCGGTGGCGGCGCTGCGGGGAACGGCGGCACGGGTGGCACCGGCGGCACGGGTGGCACCGGCCAAGCCGGTGGCGGCGGCGGCACGGGTGGTACCGGAGGTTCAGGTGGCACCGGTGGCAATGGCGATGCCGGCGGCAACGGTGGCTCCGGTGGCGCGGGCGGCGCAGGCACCGGCGCCGGCGGGACCGGAGTCGGTGGAACCGGTGGAGCCGGTGGTACCGGCGCCACAGGTGGTCCGGGCGGGTCCGGAGGGACCAGCGGAACCGGCGGCGCCGGCGGCACGGGTGGTACCGGTGCGGCAGGCGGCAGCGGTGGCACCGGTGGTAACGGTGCGGCGGCAGGTACTGCCGGTCACAGTGGCGTTTTCGGCAGCAACGGCCATACCGGCACCACGGGTGCCAACGGCGCGACGGGTAACACCGGGGCGACCGGCTCCACCGGGGCGACGGGTAGCACCGGGGCATCCGGTGCGACCGGCAACGCCGGCAGCAGCGGCGCCGGTGGCAACGCCGGCTCTCCCGGAGCGAATGGCGCGTCGTCGTAGTCGATAGCGCAACGCTTCAGTAAACGAGCGCTGTGAGGACATCAGGGGCGTCGGCTGTGCCGGCGCCCCTGATGTCGTGGCAGCCCGACCACCGGCCGCCGTTCGACCGAACAATCCGGTGGAACCTTCGTTCAGCGCAGCATCTTTCACCTGTCGGGAGGTGGTGCATCTGCGGATTCGCGATCGCCGCACCCGCATCGTTCTCGGCCTTTCCGGCCCTATACTTCTGCCAACTTTGCGCAGGACGGGGACAGCATGACGACGGGGTTCGTGCCGAGTTCGGACAGCGCAATGGTCCGTGGCCTGCAGCTTCAGCTCGGGCTGCGGATACTGCTGGCCGCCTTCATCACCGCCACGCTGTTGTGGCAGCCGCCCGACACCCATCTGTGGCTGCATTGGGGTGTGGCCCTCACTTATGCCGTGGTGGTCGCCGCGTGGGCGGCGTGGGGGCTGCGGCCCGCGGGCCGATCGTCGACCGAGCCCGCGCGCTCGGTGCCGCTGTTCATGCTGGGCGCGGATCTGACTGTGGTGGCGGTGCTTTCGGTCGAGGCCGGGATCAGCTCACCACAAGCCTGGACCTCCGATGTGCTGCAGTACGGACTGTTCCTGATCCCGCTGATCGCCGCCGCCCAACTCGATCCCGTCATCAGCGCCATCGTCGCCGTCCCCGCGATCGTCACCTTCTTCGCCATCAACTGCGTCAACAGGTCCGTCAACGGTGACGAGCCGTGGGGATCGATCGTGGTGACGACGGGGGTGCTGACCGGGCTGGCAGCCGGGTCGGTGGCACTGTCCTGGATTCAGCAGTCCAATACCCGGACCATCGCCGGCCTGGCCCAGGAACGGGCCGGATTGCTCGAAGAGGTGATCAGCCTCGAGAAGCGCGAACGCCAGTCGCTCTCGGAACGCCTGCACGACGGCGCACTGCAGTACGTGCTCGCGGCCAAACGCGATATGGAGGAAGTCCGCGAGGGATCGACCGACGGGATGGATCGCGTCGAACTGGCGTTGGGGGAGTCCTCCCGGCTGTTACGCGACGTGGTGCGCGAACTGCATCCCGAGGTGCTGGCCCGGTCCGGGCTCAAGGCCGCGCTGACCAGCCTGGCCGACGGTATTGCCGCCCGGACCGCGCTCGACGTCGAGGTGGACGCCGGCGGTTGGCCGGACGATCTGCGCACCGACGCCGACCATCTGCTCTACGGCGCGGCGCGGGAGTTCTCCACGAACGTGATCAAACACGCCAAGGCCAACAGCCTCCGGTTCACCCTCTGCCGTGCCGACGGCCGGGCACTGTTGCGTATCGCGGACGACGGGGTGGGCATCCCGCCGGACCGGCTGGCGATGGCAGTCGAGAACGGCCACATCGGGTTCGCCTCGGTCCGGGCCAAGGTGCTCGCCGCCGGCGGCGACTTCGATGTCACCGGCGCACCGGGCACCGCGATCTCGATCACGCTGCCGGTGCCCGGCACGGACTGATAGGCACGTGTCGTACTCTCGTCCGAGCGTTTGCCCAGACGAAGGAGTCCGTGTGCAGATCGATCCGGCCGCGACCGCCTGGCTGCTCGCCAGTACCGCGTTGGTCTTGTTGATGACCCCCGGCCTGGCCATCTTCTACGGCGGTATGGTCCGTTCGACCGGCGTGCTCAACATGATCATGATGAGCTTCATCGCCATCCCGGTGGTCACCGTGACGTGGCTGCTGGCCGGGTACAGCCTCGCCTTCGGCGCCGACGCCGGCGGCGGCCTGATCGGCAACCTGGATCATCTGGGCCTGGCGAACATCGATCTCACCGCCGTCCGGTCCAACGTGCCCGAGCTGTTGTTCGTCACCTTCCAGTTGGCGTTCGCGATCCTCACCGCGGCACTGGTCAGCGGTGCGATCGCCGACCGGGCCAGGTTCTCCGCGTGGATCGTGTTCCTGCCGCTGTGGACCTTGCTGGTGTACGCGCCGGTGGCGCACTGGGTGTGGGGTCCGGGCGGTTGGCTGACGACCTTCGGTGCCCTGGACTACGCGGGTGGACTCGTCGTCGAAATCGTCTCGGGGGCATCGGCGTTGGCGCTGGCGTTGGTGCTCGGGCCCCGTATCGGGTTCAAGTCCGAACCTATGCGCCCGCACAACCTGCCGTTCGTGCTGCTCGGGGTCGGCCTGCTGTGGTTCGGCTGGTTCGGCTTCAACGCCGGTTCGGCCTTCGCCGTGGACGGCAAGGCCGCCGTGATCTTCCTCAACACGTTGGTCGCCGGCTGTCTGGGCATGCTGGGTTGGCTCGCCGTCGAGCGGGTGCGCGACGGTCGTCCGACCACCTTCGGCGCGGCCTCCGGTGTGGTCGCCGGCCTGGTCGCCATCACGCCCTCATGCGGGTTCGTGACGCCGATCGGTGCGGCCCTCGTCGGGACCGCGGCCGGCGTGGTCTGCTCGTTCGCCATCGGATGGAAGTTCCGGGCCGGCTACGACGATTCGCTCGACGTGGTCGGTGTGCACTTCGTCGGTGGCGTCGTGGGCACCTTCCTGATCGGCCTGCTGGCCGCCGAAATGGTTTCCGGCGGGCCCGCGGGCCTGTTCTACGGGGGCGGACTGACCCAGCTGGGCAAGCAGTCACTGGCCATCGTCGCGGTCGCATTGTTCGCCTTCGCGGTGACGTACGGGATCGGCAAGCTCATCACCGTGACGTTCGGTTTCCGGGTCACCCGCGAAGACGAGCTGGCGGGCATCGACTTCACCCAGCATGCCGAGACGGCGTACGCCGAGGGTGTGCACGGGCATCAGCACAAGCGGCCGGGCGTGCAGTAGTCGGTCAGCGCGGCCCGTCCACGGCGAAGGTGCCCTTGTCATCCTGGAACACCACGGTGACATGGCGCACGGCGCCGTCGATCTCCACCTCACAGGTGAAACTGTCGCCTTTGGCGGCAGACGGATTCTTGCCCCCGTTGCACCGCATTGCGCTGATGGTGTTGGACCCGTAGCCGTTGATCGGATCGGAAAGGATCTCCCGCACACCGGCTTCGGCTTGTGCGACATCGATCACGGTGCTGTCGCGGAACTTCCACGCCCAGATGCTCACGCCCGCGACGATGAGCAGTACCACCGCGCCGGCGATTCCGCCGAGTAGCACCATGTTCGGGCCCGACGCCTGGTTCGGCACCCGATGCGAGGCGGGCGGCTGCGGCGGCAGCCGGTAGCGATGGGGATCTGGCTGCGGTGGTGGTGGTGGGCGCTGCGGGGGAGGCGGATACGGCGCGCGCGGGGCAGGCGCGCCCGGCGGGGGAGCACCGCCCGGTTTGGTCCACCACGGCTGGATCGGGTCGGTGGGCGGAGTCGTCATCGGGCCTCAGAACGTGGATGCATACTGCTCCATCGACTCGGTGTGCTCACTGCCGTCGGGACCGGTGATGATCAACGCGGTATTGCGGATCTGATAGCGGGTGCCATCGGTGCGGTTGGTGATGTCGAAACCACCGCCCGGTACGTGCACGGCGCCGCCGAGTTCGATACCGGCGTCATCGCTGAGCCGGACTCCGCGATAGACGAAAGCCCCCGACGGTGTTTCGCAGATGACCACTGCCGACAGCGCGGTCAGCCCCAGCGTCACCGGCACCTGACCCGGATCACACCGGGCGCCGGGGTAGGCGAGGAAGCCCAGGGCATCGGTGCCGGGTAGGGAGGCCCGGGCGGCGATGGTCGAGGTGGACGTCGTGGAGGTAGAGCTCGTCGAGGAGATCGAGCTGGTGGGGGCCGCCATCGGGGTGCGTGTCACCGTCGCCTGGACCGCCTCCGGGGGATGTGCGGTGGTGTGCCGGCCGAACATGAGCCATGCCCCGATACCGGCCGCCGCGATCAGTGTGCCCACACCGATCACGGCGAGCAGGACTGGACGGGTGGAACGCTTTGGAGCAGATAGCTTTTCGGCTCCCGACTGGTTGAGGACCGTGGGTGCCGAAGGTGTGGTGGATATCGCGGTCGCCGCCGCCGTGGCCGCCCGTGCCAGCGTGCCCGCCGTCGGGCAGCGCTGCGCCGGGTCCTTGGCCATCCCCCAGGTGACGACGTCGTCGAACGCCCGGCTGATCCCCGGGTGCGCCACACTGGGTCGCGGCGGCGGGGACGAGAGGTGTGCATTCATCAGCACGGCGACATCGCTGGCGGGGAACGGCGGTACACCTGTGAGTAATTCGTAGAGCAGGCAGGCCAGCGAATAGACGTCGGTCGGCGGGCCCACCGCACCGTCGGTGAACCGTTCGGGCGCCATATACGCGCAGGACCCGATGGCGGAGCCGGCGGTGGTCAGCCCGCTGTCGGTGCCGGAGCGGGCAATGCCGAAGTCCACCAGATAGGCGAAATCGTCGGGGGTAAGCAGGACGTTCTCGGGTTTGACATCGCGGTGCGTCAGGCCGCCGGCGTGGGCGGCATCCAGCGCGGCCGCGATCTGGGCTATTACGGCCACTGCGCGGAGCGGGTGCAGTGGGCCTTGCTGGGCCAGTACGGATTTCAGGTTGTGCCCGGAGACCAGACGCATGTCGATATAGAGCACGCCGTCGATCTCGCCGAAGTCATGGACGGGTATGACGTGCGGCTCGTGCAGCTGCGCCGCGATCCGCGATTCGCGCCGGAACCGTTCCTGGAACGACGGATCGGCGGCCAGCTCCGGTCGCAGCAGCTTGAGTGCGACCATGCGTCCCTTGACCGTGTCGAAGGCCTGGTACACCTCACCCATACCACCGACGCCCAGTAGCGCGCGCAGTTCATAGGGCCCGAACTTCTCACCGACCCGAATCGCCATCAGGAGAACCTCTGGTAGCACTGGTCGGCATCGCCCTGCAGGCCCGCACGGTAGGCCAGGATGCGAGTGAAGCCGGCCAGCGCGGTCACGCCATCGACATCGCTGGCGACCAGTCCGCTGGTGAGCAGGCCGGAGATCGCCTCATCGGTATCGCCGGCGGAGAGCATCAACGGGCTGCCGGGTTCGCTCATCTTGCTCTGCGCGACGCCGGTCAGGCACGCGGTCCGCAACGCGGTGGTGGTCGACTGCAGCGGCGTGCCGCGTTCGTGTTGCAGCGCAAGCATATAGCGGGAGGTGACCATCGACAGTGCGGTGTTGTCGCCCTGGAGCAGCACTCCCTGGCTCTCGCTGCGCGGCGTGCCGACGTCCTCGAGGGCGGGCATGTCGATGCCGATGGTGTTGGTGGCCGGGCAGTACGACGCGGGCGAGGTCGCCTTGGCGTCGGGGCAGGTTCCCGGTTCCAGACTCAGCTGCGGCGGGTTGGCGGGGGTGAAGATCTGGTTCAGCGATGCCATCAATTTGGTGAGCAGATTCTCGTCGATGGGGCTGTCGCCGTTGGCCGGAGCGCCGTAGGCGTCGTAGGACAGGAACTGCGGAAGGTCGCCCTGGCGCTTCTTGATCTCGTCCATGTTGATCGCCGCACACTGATCGGCGTTGCCGCTGAACCCGATCTGGAAGGCGCTGATCCGGTCCAGTGCCGAACCGTGGGCGTCACCGGCGGCCAGTGCCTCTTCCTGGGTCATCAGCGGGTCGCGGATGTAGATGGCGCCGGCCAGAACATGATTGAGGCCGTCGCCGGTGGACAACGAGAAACGCGGCGATTTGTCGGCGGCCACCCAGTGCAGATACACGCCCGCGAAACAGTCGGCCTGCTGCTCCTTGACCAGGACCGGTGTGCCCTTCTCCACCAGATGGGCCTTGGCCTGGACGGCGTGGCCGAACTCGTGCGCCATGATCCCGACGACACCCATGTTGCCGAAGTACTTCGCCGCGCCCGGTATGAAACTGCCTCGGTCCCAAGCCATCGTGTCGTTGCTGAAGCAGTAGAAGGCGTTGGCCATATCGGTCAGGCCGCCGCCGCACACATCCGGGTTGGTGGTGCTGTTGGAGTCGTAGGACACCAGACCGGAGATCGGCGAGAAGGTACCGGTGAGCGCTCCGTTCCAGTTGTGCGACCAGAAGTCCTCCAGGTCGTCGACCGCGAGCAGGGCAAGGCGGTCGGCGGGACCGCCGTCGCTGTTGGCGGCGGTGTGTGTGGGATCGGGGGCCCCGGCCCGCTGCCCGCTATAGCCGTCCTTGGCCGGCAGGCCGCCGGCGCGGCTGGGGTCGTACAACATGGACACCGCGTGCCCGTGGAGCACCGTTGTGCTGCAACCGGTCAGAAGCATCACTGCGGCCACCATGCAGCCGAGCAACGGACGAAGCGGGATGGTCATCGATCAGCCCGTGGTGGACGTCGATCGAAGGTAGTCGGCCACCCCGGACACGATGGCGGCCGCGTATTCGGCTCGGCCGCTGTCGCTTTCCATCCGGGTGGCCTCGCCGCTGTTGCGCATGTTGCCGAGTTCGACCAGGACGGCGGGATATCGGGCCAGGTTCAGCCCGGCCAGGTCAGCTCGGCCGTACAGCCCGTCGGAGCCGATGTAGCCCGCCGGTGTCAGGCCCGACGCGATGAGCGCGTCCCGCATCGTCGTGGCCAGTCGGAGTGCGGGACCGGACTGGGCATCATTGAGGGCCGGGCTGGAGTAGTTCACGTGGAAACCGCTCCCGGACACCGGGCCGCCGTCGGCGTGGATGCTGACGATCGCGGCGGGTGCGACCGCGTTGGCGACCGCCGCGCGTTGGTCCACGCACGGACCCGCCGACACATCGTCGCCGCGGGTCAGGACGGTGTGCACACCGGCCTGCTCCAGGCCGGCCCGCACCCGTTGTACGACGTCCCAGTTGAAGCTGTGCTCGGGATAGCCGTCGTCGGTTGCGGTGCCGGTGGTCTGGCAGTCCTTGGTGCCGCCGCGGCCATTGGGCACCTGGCGGGTCAGCGAAGCGTCGTTCGCGCCGTTGGAGCCCCCGTGACCGGGGTCGAGGACCACTGTGGCGCCGCCGATATCGCCGGTGGCCACGGCGGCCGGAGCGGCCGTGGTGCAGAGTGCGACGACGGCCAGGGCGGCCGCGGCCACCGTGACCGTGCGTTGCACCCACCGCTGCATGACGAAAAGGCTAACAAGGCGGCGGCGCGTCGGCGGCGCCGTCAGGGTGGCGTCAGGCGCTGGGTGCCGCGGCGCAGCGGTTCTTCAGATCGGTCAGGGGCTGCCGGATGGCCGTCAGCTCGTCATGGGTTTGTGGGTTCGCGGCGAGGTAGGCCTTCACCTTCGGCGAGGCCTGCTCGCGGGTGAGGCCCTTGAGGCTGCTGAAGAAGGCGTTGACGTCCGGGTGCGTGAACAGGTACACCGAGGTGGCCGCCGACACGCCGGCCCGGACCTGCTCCAGATCCCCGGCGCTGCAGTTCGGCGGGTTCGCTGCCGGGTCCTGGTCGGCCAGCGCAGCGGGGATGGCACCGAACAATCCGAACAACACGGATGCGGCGAGGGTGCCTGCGCCGATGGCCAGACGGGTCGGTCGGACGTGCATGTCTACTCCTTCTTCGGGTGACGGCGAGATGGCCGTGCGGTATCGCCGCAGCATTCAGTGTGTCGACCCGGCACTCTCGGCGCTCGCGGACACAGTCAACTCCCAGCGACTTCGGACAGGCCGCGCAGCGGGGGCTCAGTTCAGCGAGGGCGGATCCTGCCGCTGGTCTGGACGCCTACTTGGGCTGGTCGTCGACCTTGAAGTCGAACTTGACGTCGCCGCCCTTGACGCTCGTGACGGTGACGGTGACGCCGTAGGTCTCGCCGGAATCGGTGAGCTCGCACTGCAGGGTCGCGCCCTTGTCGCCCTTGAGGTCCGACGGGCAGGTCACCGATTCCGGGGCACGCCCTACCTGTTGGGTGAGCTGTTCGGAGATCTGCTCGGCGACGGCGTCCTTGTCCACCGTCTGCACGATGTCGAAGTTCACGGTCTTGCCGTCCACGCTGGTCACGGTGACGTTCACGCCGTAGTTCTTCTTGCCGTCGGACATCTTGCAGTCCAACGTGGCACCGACCTCGGCCTTGAGGTCGGACGGGCAGGTCACCGAATCGGGCTTGGTGCCGCCCTGCTCGGTGACCTTCTCACTGATCTGCTTCTGGACGTCGTCCTTGCTCACCGACGTATTGCCGACCGAGGTCGAGAAAGAGCACGCGGCCAGTGTCGCCGCAGCCGCCATCACCAATGGGGCAGCCAACCATCGATTCATGGAGCCTCCTTCACGTCGATACACCGCGACCACAATCGCACATCTCACGCTGCGTGGTGTGACGTCGGCGCTTATCGGTAGCGAACGGCGAGTGCTTTGCGGTGTGTGGCGGGCGAACCGAACAGCGATCGGTTCAAAGAGGCCCGTTTCAGGTAGACGTGGACCCCGCTTTCCCAGGTGTAGCCGATGCCGCCGTGCAACTGCATCGCTTTGCCGGCAACCTGCACAGCGGTGTCGCACGCGTAGGCCTTCGCCATAGACGCCGCCATCGACGCCGCCATAGACGCAGCCCCCGACGCGGCGTCCACGTCACACAGCCGGTCGACGGCGGCGTCCACCAGCCGGCGGGTCACCCGAATGTGCACCGCCATATCGGCACACGCGTGCTTGACCGCCTGAAACGATCCGATGGGTCGGCCGAACTGATGCCGCACGGTCACGTAACCGACCGTCGCGGCCAGCATGGCCTCGGCCAGCCCGAGGCTGTCGCAGGCGATCATGACCGCGGCGCGGTCGGCCAGCCGCCGCGCGGCCGCCGCCGGATCACCTGCGAACCGCCACACGTGGTGTACGGGCGCGCCGTCAGCGCGCACGGCGGCCAGCCGCCGGGTCTCGTCGAGCACCGGTTGTGCGGTCACCGTCACCCCGTCGGAATCCGGGGCGACGGCGGCCACCACTGGTGTGCCGGCGCCGTCCACCGCGAGCACCAGCAGCAGTGGGGCGGACGCGGCGTCGGCGACGAACTCGGCGTGCCCGTCCAGCTGGGCACCCGTGAGGGTGAACGCGGTACCGCCTGCGCCCCCGGTCGTCAGCGCAGCCACCGGGCAGGGCCGGCCCGTCGCGGCGGCGGTCAGCCAGTCGTCCCTGACCTCGTCCGCGGCCAGCTCCAGCAGCGTCCCGATACCCAGCGTGGTTCCGAGATAGCCGGTGCCGGACGCGGCCCGGCCCAGTTCCTCGGCGATGACCGCGGTTTCGGCGAAGGACACCCCGGCGCCCCCGAGAGCGTCGGGGACCTCCAGCCCGGTCCAGCCGGCCTGCGCGACAGCACCGACATCGGGGTCACCCTTGGCCAGCAGTTCCCTTGCCACGCTGCGCAGTTCACCGTGCAACTCGGCGTACTCGCGGGTCATCAGGACGCTGCCGGTTCGCGCGGCAGTCCGAGGCCGCGTTCGGCGATGATGGTGCGCTGGATCTCGCTGGCCCCGCCGGGGATGGTCCATTCCCAGGAGCCGATGAAATCGAGCACCCAGGCCCCGGACTCCCATCCGCTGGAGATCGGCTTGGCCAGTACGGTATGACCGGCCAACCCGGCGATCTCGGCGCCGAAATCCGTCATCCGTTGCAGCAGTTCGCTGTAGAACAGCTTCACCATCGAGGCGTCCGCCGGTGCCGGGTCGGGTGTCTCGACGAACTGCCGGCAGATCCCACGCAGTCCGGTGATCTCGATCTCGAACTGCGCCAACCGGTCTGCGACCAGAGAATCATCGAGCACGTCGGCGCGGGAGCACTCTGCCACCAGCCAGCCGAACCCGGCGTTGCCCAGCCGCTCGGCCAATTCCAGCATGGTCATCCCGCGTTCGGCGCCCAGCGTCTGCTGCGCCACCTGCCAGCCCTGGTTCTCCGGCCCGATCAGGTTGGCGGCCGGGATGTGGACATCGTTGAGAAAGATCTCGCAGAAATGGGATTCGCCGGTGGCCTGCCTGATCGGCCGCACATCGATGCCGGGGCTGGTCATGTCCATCAGGAAGTACGAAATGCCGTGGCGTTTGGGTGCGTCCGGATCGGTGCGAGCCAACAGCAGGCACCAGTCGGCGTGCAATCCGCCGCTGGCCCACAGCTTCTGGCCGTTGACGACGTACTCGTCGCCGTCCCGGCGGGCCGTCGTCCGCAAGGCGGCCAGGTCGGACCCGGCCTCGGGTTCGGAGAAGCCCTGTACCCAGATCTCGCCGTCCAGGATGGCCGGCAGGTGGCGGCGGCGCTGCTCGTCGGTGCCCGCGGCAAGCAGGGTCGAGGCGGCGTGATGGATGCCGACGAACGCCAGCACCAGTCGGGGTGCGTCGTGGGCGGCCAGCTCGGAGTAGAGCGCCACCTGTTCGGCGACCGACATCCCGCCGCCCCATTCGCGCGGCCAATGCGGGACGGCGTAACCGGCCCTGTGCAATTCGGCGAACCACGCCTTCTGGAAGCGTACGTACTCCGCATCGCTCACCCCGGTCTGGGCGGCGCGCCAGTCGGTGGGCACATGGTCCTCGCACCATTGCCGGACCTGGCGCCGGAAGTCCTGCAGGCTCATGCGCTGTAGAGCCCCGTCAATCCGTGCGCCTCCACCGCGTCGGCGAGCAGTTCGCGCGTCGCCGACAGGCCCCAGGGCAGCCGGCGCAGCGGCTGGCTGTAGCGCGACAGCCAGGACAGCGTCGTCTCCTCGCAGAAACCGACGGCGCCGTGGAGTTGATGGGCAACCCGGAACACCACGTCGGCAGCCTCCAGCGCGGCCAGCCGCAGTGCCAGCGCATCGGCGAGCTCCCCGCTCCAGAGTGCGTACCGGGCCAGCATCTCCAGGCCGCGGCGTTCCACTTCGGCGTCGGTGAGCTGGAACTGCACGCCCTGGAACGCGGACAGCGGTTGGCCGAATTGCTGTCTCAGTTGCACATGGGCGATGGTGAGTTCCAGTGCCCGGTCCAGCATTCCGAGCAGCGTCCAGCACGGCAGCGTGACGGCGAGCGCGAGATCGGCCGTGCCGTCGCCGTCGAGCGCGCTGACCCGAAGGTAGGTGACAAAGCCGGCCCGGTCCTCGGAGGTGCCCGTCACCCGGCCCCGCCGGCCGGTGGCGGTGACGGTCGCCCATGTCCCGGCGATCCCGGCGAGGGTGCCTGCCGGGGCGTGCTCGGTGACGACGAGCAGTCCGTCGGCGTCGGCAGGGCGGGCCAGTCGTTCGGCCACCGGGTAGGGCAGGCTCCAATAGCCGGCGCTGCGGCACAGCGCCGCCGAGGCCTCTGCGGAGTCGGGATCGGTGCGGGGCTCCAGCTCCCACGCGCCCAGCCCGTCGAGCACCGGGGCCACCACCGTGTCGCGGGTGCCGGGGTCGGCCTCGGCGCGTTGCAACAGCTCGTCGCCCCCGGCGGCTTCGAACGCCTTGCGCGCTTCGGCGCCGTACTCGTTGGCCTCGGGGCTCAGGTCGATGTTCACGAGGTCGCCAACAGTGTGCGGGCCAACAGGATTCGCTGCATCTCGATACTGCCCGAGGACACCGTGGAGGCCTGCGAGTACCGCCAGTGGTCCTCGACCTCGGCCCGGAAGTGTCGGGATTCGTGGTCGGGCAGGGTCGCAGTGATCTCCGTCAACACCTCGGCACTGTCCTGGTCCAGTTTGGTCACCGCGATCCGATAGGCCGCCGAATCGGTGGGGCGCACCTGGCCGGTGCTCTGCAAGGCGACGATCCGATATGCCATCAGCCGGGCCCGGCGACAGTGGGTGAGCATCCGCGCCCACCGGCCGCGAAGTTCGGCGGGCAGGTCGGCCCAGCGATCGCCCAGCGCGCCGGGTGCCAACTGCAGCAGCCGTTCACACCGGGCGTAGCGGGCGATGCCGACCCGTTCGAAGGCCAGCACGTTCTGCACGATGGTCCAGCCGTCGTCCACGGTGCCCAGAAGGTCGGCGTCGGTCACCCGAAGGTCGTCGAAGAAGACCTCATTGAGATGGTGCGGACCCATCATGGTCCGGATGGGTCGCACGGTGATGCCGGGGGCGGACATCGGCACCAGGAAGATGCTCAGGCCGTGTTGCTTTTTTCGGGTTGCGTCCTCGCCGAGCTTCGAGGTTCGGGCGAGTAGGAAACACCAGTGCGCCATGGTCGCGTAGGAGGTCCAGATCTTCTGACCGTTGATCCGCCAGCCGTCCCCGTCACGCACCGCGGTCGTGCGCAGCGATGCCAGATCCGACCCGGCCTCGGGCTCGGAGAAGCCCTGGCACCAGATCACCTCGCCGGCCGCGATCGGCGGCAGATGGGTGCGCTGCTGCTCCTCGGTGCCGAAGCGCATGATGGTCGGCCCCACCCAGTTCACGCCCATGTACTGCGCTCCGCGCGGTTCGTGGTGCGCCCACATCTCCTCGCGCACCACGGTCTGCTCCCACGGCGACGAGGCGCGCCCCCCGAATTCGGTGGGCCAGGACATGCACAGCAGCCCACGGCCGGCGAGCTCGCGGCAGAAGTTCTGGGCGACCTCCAGATCAGCCGGGTCGTCGGTGAACGCTCCCAGGTAGTCGTCGGGCACATGCGATTTCACCAGCGCTCGCAGCTCGGTGCGCAGGGCAGCGGCGTCGGGCCCCATGTCGAAGTCCACAGCGGCGATGCTACGACAATCCTTATAAGGATTGCTAGTATTTGTTTCGTGCCCACCCCGCAGCGCCGTATCGCCGAGACGGTGGCCGCCGATCTGCGCAACCGGATCCTGGCCGGTGCCGACCGGCTGCCCACTCAGGACCAGTTGGTCGCCGAGTTCGGCGTCAGCTATCCCTCGGTGCGGGAGGCGCTGCGGATCCTGGAGACCGAGGGCCTGGTCACGGTGCGTCGCGGCAGCGTCGGCGGGGCGCAGGTGCACCGGCCCGACGAATCCTCGGCGGCATATCACCTCGGCCTGGCGCTGCAGGGTGCGTCGGTGCCGATCGGGGACTTGGCTGCGGGGCTGCAAGTGCTGGAACCGCTGTGCGCCGCCGAGGTGGCCCGGCGCTCCGACCGCCTCAAGGTGGTGGTGCCGGTGCTGACCCGCAATGTCGACGCCAGCGCGGATGTGGTGGGCGACGGGGCCGCGTTCACCCGGTGCGCCCGCGAATTCCATGACCTGATGGTCGAATTCACGCCGAATGCCACCATCCGCCACGTGGTGGGCAGTCTGGTGGCGCTGTGGTCGGCGCAGGAGGAGAAGTGGGCCGACGCGCTGGTGCGCCGCGGCGAGTACCCGTCGGCGGCCGAAGCCCGCAGCGCGGTGCGCACACACCGTCGGCTTGTCGATGAGATCGCGGCCGGGCGGCCCGAGGACGCCGAGCGCATCGCGCGGCGGCACCTTGCCGCGACGCAGGAACTGTTACTGGAACGCTTCACCGACGACGTGGTGCACGCCGTTCGTGGCACAAAGTCGCAGGCGGGACGGTGCTGCTGACTTGGCGTTGGCGCGCATGACCTGTTGGTAGGCGGCGGCTTTGGTGACGTCGATGGCATCGGCGATGATATGTGGGGAGTACCTGACACCCCCAAGGCCAGCAAAAAGAACTACTCGCCATGTTCGTTCGCTCCTTGGTGGGTGCCCGAGGCCGACGCCATGTGGCCAACCCTGCGCTCCGTGTTGCCCAGCGCTGGAGAAGATTGCGCGAGATGATGAGCCCGTCCCTTGACTGGCCCCGGTTGCGCGGGGCTGGGAAACCAGGGCGGACTGTTCTCACCTCTACGAAAGGACGAAACCTGTTGAGATTCCAGGGCAAGAGGGCGATAGTCACCGGCGCGGCATCGGGGATCGGTCGCGCAGTAAGTGAACGACTCGCTGCCGAAGGTGCGCTGGTCGCCGGAATTGGTCGTCGCATCCAACCTCTGGAGGAGGCCAAGGATGCACTGAACCTGCGGGCTGTGGCATCGGCTGATGTCAGTGACCCGGATTCCATCGCTCCGGCCATCGCCGAGCTTCTCGATGAGCTCGGCGGCCTTGACTTCGTGGTCAATTCGGCCGGAATCGCTATGGCTGGGAACATTCAGGATCTGGGTGTCGGCCAGTGGGAGTTGCCGTTCGCGATCAACATGCGGGGAACTTTCCTCGTCACAAAACTGTGCCTGGACGCGCTACTTGACGGTGGGGGAGCCATCGTGAATATCGCCTCAGATGCCGGTATGACCGGAGATGTTGGCCTCGATGCCTACGTCGCATCCAAGCATGCCGTGGTGGGCTTCACGCGCAGCCTTGCGATGACATGGGCTTCGCGTGGGGTGCGCAGCAACGTCGTGTGTCCGAGCGTGACCGTCACGCCCATGGTCACAGACTGGTTCGCCGAGCTCACTGTTGAGGAGCAAAGTCGCTACACCCGTCTAACGCCGATCGGCCGGCTTGCGCAGCCTGAGGAGGTTGCCGGCCCGGTGACGTTCCTGTTGTCCGACGATGCCAGCTATGTCAACGGTGCGGTGCTGCCGGTAGACGGCGGTGCCACTGCGGGATACTCCTTCGGCGGGGAGCCGGTTGGGCAATAGCGCGGCAAACGTCGATTGGGAGCCCGGTATGTCCGTGAGTGGGCCGTTGCTGCGGCTGATGGTCGGAACGGCCGACGACAGACGCCGCGGAGAACTCGCCTCGGATGTGACACAAATCTGAGTCCGATTCGGCATGACATTTCGGGAGACGCCTTGAAGCCCTGGCACGCGACGCAACGAGATCTCGCCGACTTCCTGGTCGACCGCCTGGCACGCTGGCGGCGATGTCCGGCTGCCAAACCCCAAGCAGCGCCTGGCTAAGTCCGGTGGTGCTGTTGCGGTGAAAACAGCATGCCGGTCTTACGACGCCGACCAGGATCACCCGCCGAACGCGGCTACACCCGCCTCGGCGCACGCGACGTCGTCCGCCACGCTCGCGCCGCTCACCCCGATCGCGCCCAGGATCGTCTGACCGTCGGTGACGGGAATGCCGCCACCGAAGATCACGAACCGGCCGTTTCCGTTGGCCTGCAAGCCGAAGAGCTCGCCGCCGGGCGCTGCCAGCACCGCCAGTTCGCTGGTTGCGGTGCTGTTCGCCACGGCGGTATACGCCTTGTCGACCGCCAGCGTGGGGCCGGCGATCTCCGCGCCGTCCATCCGGCCGAACGCCACCAGATTGCCGCCCGCGTCGACGACTGCGACGGAGACGCGGACCGCACGGCGGCGCGCCTCGTCATGGGCGGCGGTGACCATCTCCCACGCCCGGGTAACAGGAATCGGCACAGTGGTTCTCCCTCGTGGGTGCGAATGGTGGCACTCATTGTGTGCCCCGACTGCCGAGGCGCAAAGCGCGCAGACGGGTACGGCCTATCGCAGGACCGGATCCCCGCCCGCGCAGAACCGGTCGACATCGCCGAGGGTGGGGCTGGATTCCCAGTCGCCGGGGGTCATACACAGCAGGGCGCCGCAGGCGTTGGCCCGCCGTAGCCGCTGCGGCACGGTCAGCCCCTGCAACAGTCCGCTGAGGTAACCCGCGACGAAAGCATCACCGGCGCCGACGGTGTCGACCACTTCGACGGGAAACCCGGCACTGGGAAACTGTGTGCCCGGCAGGTAGGCCACGGCGCCGTCGGCGCCCAGCTTCAGCACCACCTCGCCTCGGCCGGAGTGCACAAGTCGTTGTGCGGCGTCTTCCGCGGGGGAGTCGGGGTGCAGCAACTGCAGCTCTTCGGGACCGCCGAAGACGATATCGGCCTGCTCGGCGAACTTGCGCAGCAGCGGCCCGGCGAGATCGGCGGGCGCCAGGCTGGCGCGATAGTTCACGTCGAAGCTGACCTGTACCCCCGCGGCACGTGCCCGGTCGATGGCCGCCTGCATGCATTCGCGTGCACTGTCCGACAGCAAGGCCGTGATACCGGACACGTGCAGCACCGAGGCCTGCTCCACCCAGCCGGGTGGCACATCCTCGGGTCGTAGCCGCGACCCGGCCGAGCCGCCGCGGTAGTAGAGCACGGCGGTGGAGCTGATCGTGGGTCGTTCCTTGAGCATCAGGCCGGTCGGGGCGTCGGTGTCGATGACACCGTCCACCTGCACACCCTCGGCGCGGATTTCTCTGGTGACCCGCTCACCCAGTGGGTCGTCGCCCACCCTACCGAGCCACTGTGCCTCGATTCCCAAGCGTTGCAGGCCGATTGCCACATTGCTCTCGGCGCCGCCGATGCCCAGGACCAACTCGGACACGTGCCGCAGCGAACCGATATCGCGCGTGCGCATGAGGGCCATCGTCTCGCCGAGGGTGGCGACCCGGGGCGTCACGCGGTATCCGGTCCGCACGCGGCCACAAACGCTTGCGCGCGTTCGCGAAGGGCACCGAGATCACCACCGCGGACGGCGTCGCCCAGGAGCGGACCACCCACACTGACCGCCGCGGCGCCGGCCGCCAGCCAGGCCACGGCGCCGCGCAGGTCGACACCGCCCGAGGGCACGACGGCGATCTCGGGGAACGGGCCGCGCAGATCCTTCACGTAGCCGGCGCCGACCTGGTTGGCCGGGAAGATCTTCACCGCCGCCGCCCCCGCCTGCCAGGCGGCGAACAGCTCGGTGGGGGTCAGGCCGCCGGGCACCATGGGCACGCCGGCGCGGTGGGCGGTCTGCACCAGGTGCGCGTCGGTGATCGGCGTGACCAGGTAGTGCGCGCCGGCGTCGATGGCGGCCGCCAACTGCTCGGCGTCGGTCACGGTGCCCACACCGATGTCCGCGGCATCGCCGAAGCGATCCAAGAGGTGCGGCAACCGCTCGAGGGTGCCCGGTGTGGTCAGCGTCAACTCGACACTGCCGATCCCGGCGTCGACGAGCACGTCGAGGATGCGGTCGTAGTCGGTGGCGTCGGCCGCCCGCACCACGACGATGAGCTTGGTGGTGGCCGTGCGGGCCGGGATCGTCACACGGGTCAGCGTGTCACCAGTCATGAACGGTCCCGTCCTGCAGCCGGTTCACCGGGAGGTACGCGGCGGTATAGGTGAACGCGGCCGCGGCACCCTCGTCGAGTTCCACGCCGAGCCCGGGGGCGTCGCCGGGATGCAGGAAGCCGCGGTCGAAGGTGAACGACGTCTGGAACACCTCGAGCGTGGTGTCGTTGTGCGGCATGTATTCCTGGATGCCGAAGTTGTGAATCGCCAGGTCGAGGTGCAGGGCCGCGGCCATTCCCACCGGGGAGATGTCGGTGGGTCCGTGCATACCCGATCTGATCCCGTAGATGCCGGCGAAGTCCAGCAGTTTCTTCATGGCGGTGACACCGCCGGTATGGGTCACCGCGGAGCGGACGTAGTCGATGAGCCGCTCGGTGATCAGGGTCTGGTAGTCATACACCGAGTTGAACACCTCGCCGATGGCCAGCGGTGTGGTCGAATGCCGGCGCACCAGGCGCAGTGCGGCCTGATCCTCGCCCGGTGTGCAGTCCTCCAGCCAAAAAAGATCATAGGGCTCAACGTCTTTGGCGAATCGGGCCGCTTCGATGGGGGTCATCCGGTGATGCCCGTCATGGAGAATGCGCACCTGGCTACCGAAATCCTCGCGGATCTTCGCGAAGACGCCCGGCATATGCGTCAGGTAGGCCCGGGTGTCCCAGGTCTCTTCGATCGGGGCGGTCGCCGCACCCCCGTCGGGTCCACGGTGCGCGGGCTCGTAGTCGTAGCGTGTGCCGGGCTTGTTGGTGGCCACCCCGTAGATCTGGCCCAGGCCCGGGATTCCGGTCTGCACCCGAACAGCGGTGTAGCCCGCTTCGAGGTAACCGGTGATGGCGTCTTTGAGGGCGGGGTAGTCGGGTCCGGACGCGTGTCCGTAGACGCGGATGCTGTCCCGGCTTGCGCCGCCGAGCAATTGGTACAGCGGCACGCCGGCCTTCTTTGCCTTGATATCCCACAGCGCCATGTCGACGGCGGCGATCGCGGCCATGGTGACCGGCCCGCGGCGCCAGTACGCACCGCGGTAGAGGTACTGCCAGGTGTCCTCGATGCGGTCTTCGTCCCGGCCGATCAGCGTGGGCGCGAGGTGTTCGGACAGGTAGGCCGCGACGGCCAGCTCGCGTCCGTTGAGGGTGGCGTCACCCCACCCGACGACTCCGTCGCTCGTGACGATCTTGAGGGTGACGAAGTTGCGCCCCGGACTGCAGACGTTGACGTCGATCTTGTCGATACTCATTGTTATCTTTCGTTGCGCTGGTTCATGTTCGGAGCGGTCACATCGCCGGGCGTGGGTCGGTGAGATCGCGACCGGTCCAGTCCTTGGCCCAGACGGCCACGATCAGTGCCGACAGTGAGTACAGCACCAGCATCACCATGATCGGCACTGCGCTTCCGGTGGCCGCGACCCACGCGGCGGCCACGACCGGACCGATGCCGGTGGCGATCACCGCCGCGATCTCACGGATGATCGCGGTCATCGTGTACCGGTTGCGGGCACCGAAGATCTCCGGGATCGAGACGTTCTCCAGTGAGGCCGGGCTGAGTACCGCGACGTTGTGCAGCACGACGTAGCCGACGAACACCCACACCAGGTCCCTCGAATCGATGGCCAGCATGGCCGGAACGATGACCACCAGTGCCGCCGACATGACGATGATGTACATCCGGCGCCGGCCCAGCCGGTCACCGAGCCAGCCGATCGCCGGGATGGTGAGGAAACCGACGAGCGAGGACACGATCACGACATTGGCGCTGACGCCCTTCTGCAGGGTGAGAGTCAGCGTCATGAACGAGATCAGGTAGGTCTGGATGAGGCCGGAGTTACCGGCCTGGCCGAACCGCAGGAAGAACGACACCACAAGGGCCTTGACCGGCTTGCGTTGCATCGCTTCCAAGGTGCGGGTGTCTGCCCGGTCGGTGGCCCGCTCGAGGATCTGCTCGCGGGTCAGTGCCCGCCCGTCGACGACATCCTCGCGTTCTTCGAAGACCGGGCTTTCCTTGAGGTTCAACCGAATCCACACCGCGAAGACCATCACCACGGCGCTGGCGATGAACGGGATGCGCCAGCCCCAGGCGATCACATCGCTTTCGACCAGCGTGCCCAGCAGGATGGCCCAGATCGCCGATGCGAACAGCGTGCCGCAGTTGGTGCCCAGTCCCACCAGCGAGGCCACGAATCCGCGCCGGTGTGGGGGTGCGTACTCGGCGAGCATGACTCCGGCGCCACTGATCTCGGCACCAGCGCCGAACCCCTGCAGCAGTCGCAACGTCACCAGCAGGATGGGCGCCAACATGCCCACCTGGTGGTAGGTGGGCAGCACGCCGATCAGCGTCGTCGCCGCGCCCATCAGCGCGATGGTGTAGAACAGCACCTTTCGCCGACCGATCCGGTCGCCGAGCCTGCCGAAGAACACCGCACCCAACGGGCGGGCGATGTAGCCCACCCCATAGGTGGCCATCGACAGCACCACCGCCATCCCCGCGCTTTCGCCGGAGAAGAACAGCTGGCTGAAGACCAGCGCGGCGGCCAGTGAATACAGCTGGAAATCCATGAATTCCAGTGCGGTGCCGAGCCATCCGGATACGGCGGCGCGGATCAGGTCGGCCATGCTGCGCTGGGTGGCCGGTGCGCGGGCGGGGGCCTGTGGGTCGTGAGCAGTGGTCATCGCTGTTCCTCGTCGTGAGTGTCGGAGTCGTCAGTGTCGGTTTGGAGCGCAAGCAGGACCTTGGCCGACGCCGAGGCATCCCGCGCCAAGGTGAAGGCATTGATGGCGTCGGTCGCCGGGACGACATGGGAGATGACGGCGTCGAAGTGGTCGGAGGTGGCGAGCAAGCTGATCGCGTCGTCGATTTCGCCCGCGAACCGGAAGGCGCCCAGCAGGTGTAGTTCCTTGCTCAGCATCGGTGCCAGGTTCACCGAGATCTCGCTGTTGGGAAGCGTTCCGACCTGTACCACCGTCCCGGCGCGACGCGCGGCGCGCACCGCCTGGGTCAGCGAGACGCCGACGCCGGAGCATTCGAAGATGACGTCATACGACTCGTCGGCGATGCTGTCGTGTCCCACCAGGACGGACTCGGTGGCTCCCAAAGCCACCGCTCGGGCCAACGGCTCCGGGCGCAGATCGCTCACCCCGATCTCGGTGGCGCCGTGATGCCGGGCGGCCGCGACGACGAGGAGACCGATCGGGCCGGCGCCGATCACCAGCACACGCCGGCCGGTGAGCTCACCGGCCAATCCGACCGCGTGCAATGCCACCGCGAGCGGCTCGGCCAGTGCTGCTCGGCGTAACGGCAACCCGGCGGGCAGGGCACGGACCATCCGGTCCTCGACGATCAGCAGTTCGGCTGCGCCGCCCTGTCGATGCGGGAAGGTGGCCGCACTACCCAGGTAGTCCCCGCCGGGACGAAGGTGGGGGTGATCGGTCAGACCTGGTACCGGCTGCCCGTACCTCGCGGGATGCACCGTCACCGCGGTGCCCGCCGGGTAGCGCCCGGACGGGTCGAGATCCACGACGCCCGACAGTTCGTGCCCGGGAGTGAAGGGCTCCCGCACCACGTTCTCGCCGTTGGCCCCGTGGAAGTAGTAGTGCAGGTCCGAGCCACAGATGCCCACGTAGCTGACCCGCAGCCGGATCTCCCCGTCGGCCGGGACCGGCTCGCCGCGGTCCTCCCAGCGGATGTCCTCTTTGCCGTGGATCGCGAGTGCTTTCATGAGACTTTCCTGTCTTGGTCGGCCGCCTCGGTGGCTTCGCGTGCGGCGGCGCGCACCCCGCTTGTCGTGATCGCCAGCACGAGGTCGGCCACCCGGTCGGTGAATGCGGTGTGCGCGGTGAGGGCGTCGGGGAGAAACCCGTTGTTCAACACCGCCATTGCGTGATCTCGCGGACTGATCGCGCCTCTGGTCACCTCCGCGAGCCGGGGGCGCGCGGGTTCGCGGACCTCGGCGGCGTAGGGGCCGGGAGCAAATCCTGGTGGCGGAGCGACCGTGCAGATCCACCCGGCCACCGTCAGGGCCAGCAGGTGCGGCACCCGGCCGGCGCGCAGCGCGATGAGGGCCGGCTCGGGGATGCGCTGCAGGAGTTTCACCGAACCGTCGGTGCCCACTTGGGACGTACGGTGGCCCAGCGCCGCGTTGGCCCACCGGTGGGCGAGCGATGTCAGGTAGGCGTCCGTATCGAATCCCTTCGGCAGCGCGATGGTGGGCAGATAGTCCGCGGCGATGCCGGCGCGTACCGCGTCCCTGACGAAGTCCTGCGCCCAGGCGTCGGCGATGCCGGCCTGGCCGTCCAGGATGCCCAGATACGCGATCAGCGAATGCGATCCGTTGAGCAGCCTCAACTTGACCAGTTCGTAGGCGTGCACCTCGTCGCTCATGATCGCGCCTGCCTGCTCCCAGGCCGGCCGCCCGGCGGCGAAGTCGTCCTCCAACACCCACATGGTGAAGCTCTCGGCGGGCACGGGACAGCGGTCCTCCACACCGATCAACTCGGCGACCTCGGCGCTGGTCTGGCCGGTGGTCGCCGGCACGATCCGGTCCACCATGGAATTCGGGAAGCTGACCCGGTTCGCGACGAAGTTCAGGACATCCGCGGAAGCCCCACTGGCATGCAGGAACTCGGTCACCACCGCCCGGGTGGCATGCCCGTTCGACTGCAGGTTGTCACACGACAGAACGGTGATCGGAGCCCCCTGCACGGCGCGGACGGCCAAGCCGCGCGCGATGAGTCCGACCGTGCTGCGGGGATGCCCGGGGTCGGCGAGGTCTGCGCGGACATCACCGAGGTCGAGGTCGAGCGTGCCGGTGCGGGCTGACCGGCAGTAGCCGACCTCGCTGACGGTCAAGGTGAGAATCCGGTGCGCCGGATCGGCCAGCGCCGCCACCAAGGCGTCACGCTGCTCGGCGACCACGCCCAGATTGCGATGCACATCGACGACGCCGACCCGCCGCCCGTGATCGGAGTACTCCACGATCGCGTATTGCCCGTCCTGGGCGCGCATCGCCGACACCACGTCGGGGGAGCGATTGGCGAAGCCGTAGATACCCCAGTCGCCGGGCTGGGCGGTAAGCGCGCCGGCCGTGTACACGGCGGCGTGGGCCCGGTGGAAGTTGCCCAATCCCAGGTGCACGATGCCCGTCAGATCCCCTGCCGCTGCACCGATCAGGGTGCCGGGCGGGGTGGTGTCGCGGGACAGTCGTCGCATCGTTGCGCTCCCAGAGATGGTCGAAGTGTGGGGTGCGTTCCGCATTATGAACCGCACGTATCGTAATGTGAACTACACTGGCAGCTGGGCCCTGACGTGTCAAGGCTCACTGCTGCGGGTGTGCCAAGCTCTCGGATAGAGAGGTGGCGACGGGAGAGGTGGGGATCGTGGAAGGCATCGTGGAAGGAAATGCCGCATCTCCGGTGGGCAGCGTCGACAAGGCGCTCGCCCTCATCGAACTGCTTGCCGAGGCCGGTCCGGACGGTTTGGCTCTGCGGGATGTCGTGGAGTCGAGTGGCCTGAACAAGGCGTCCGCGCACCGCACCCTGCAGGCCCTGCAACATCGAGGATTTGCCGAGCAGGATGCCAATCAGCGGTATCGGCTGGGATCTCGGCCGGCATTGTTGGTCGAGCGGTTCCTGCGCGAGGAGAATCTGCCGACGCTGTTCCGGCCGGCGCTGCTCGCCATCTGCCGGGAGGCCGAGGAACTGGTGCACCTGGGCATTCTGGACGGTCACAACGTGCTCTATCTGGACAAGGTCGAGCCGGACCGCACCATCCGGGTGTGGTCCCGGGTGGGGCGCCAGGTCAGTGTCCTCACCACGGCGCTCGGACGGGCGATGGTCGCCGCCGAAGGGGCTGCCGACACCCTGCTGTCCGCGTATACCGCCGAGGCCGATCCGCTGGTCGCCGACCGGTTCTCCCGGTCGGTCGCGGAGGCGAGGGTGCATGGCTACGCCACGGAACGTGAAGAGAACGAAGCGGGAATCTGCTGTGTGGGTGTGGCATTGAGACGCCCCACCGGCCGCCCGGTGGCCGTCAGTATCACCGGGCCGACCAGCCGGATGGGCGCGGACCGGCTCGACAAGCTGGGCACCCGGTTGCGAGAGATGTTGAGCGTCTCGGCGCCGCCCGGATTCTCGGTGGTGAGTACCGATCCGGCCGGCGACCCGTAGTCGATGCGAGGGGACGGTTCCGGGTTTCGGAGTACTTGGCGCAGAATCGCATTGGGTTCGCGGGTGGCGAAGTTGGTTCTGGGCACCGGCGCAGGTGACCACCTGACCGATACCCGCGGTCGTCACTGCCGGCGCCGCGTGGGCAGCGGAACCTGTTGTCCACCAGTGGGTTCGCCGCTGCGGTGCGCCTACGTCACGATGCGGCACGCATTGTGAGATGCGGCACTCTGGAGTTCTTCCGCGGTTTGGCTCCGCTAGACAAAGGGGTATCGGCTTTTTCTGAAACGGATCGGTGAACGACGTACGGATGGTCATGACTCGACTGACGCGCTGGGTAGCAACCATTCTTGCCGTGACCCTTCTTCCCGGCCTGGTCTCCACCTTCGCCGGCGCTGGTGCCGCGGTCGCACACTCCCGCCCGGGTCTTCCGGTGGAGTACCTGCTCGTACCGTCAGCCGCAATGGGCCGCGATATTCGGGTCCAGTTCCAGCCCGGCGGTCCGCACGCGGTGTACCTCCTGGACGGCCTGCGGGCACAGGACGACTACAACGGGTGGGATATCAACACCCCGGCGTTCGAGTGGTACTACCAGTCCGGGCTTTCGGTGGTGATGCCGGTGGGCGGCCAATCGAGCTTCTACACCGACTGGTACCAACCGGCCGTCGGAAACGGCGGCACCCAGACCTACAAATGGGAGACGTTCCTCACCGAGGAGCTGCCCGCGTGGCTGTCGGCCAACAAGGGTGTCGACCCGACCGGCAACGCGGTCGTGGGGCTCTCGATGGGCGGCGCCCCCGCCCTCACCTACGCCATCTACCACCCGGACCGGTTCGTCTTCGCCGGATCGCTGTCCGGTTTCCTGAACCTGTCCCAGGGCTGGTGGCCCACCCTGGTCGGGGTCGCCATGAGCGATGCCGGCGGATTTCGGGTCACCGACATGTGGGGACCGCCGATCGACCCGGCCTGGAGGCGTAACGACCCCTCGCTGCACATCCCCGAGCTGGTCGCCAACGGCACCCGGATCTGGATCTACTGCGGCAACGGCACACCGGGCGACCTGGCGCCCGCGGCGGCCCAGACGAATCCCGGGGCCGGGATCTTGGAGGGGCTTACGCTGCAGAGCAACCAGAGCTTCCAGCAGGCCTATCTGGCCGCGGGTGGGAAAAATGCCACCTTCAATCTGCCGCCGAAGGGTTTGCATTCCTGGGAGTACTGGGGCCAGCAACTGCAGCAGATGAAGCCGGACATCCAGCGCACCCTCGGAGTCCGCTCCACTTAGAGCACACCCAGCTTCCGCAGATCCGTCAGGTATTTGTGGATCAACTCAACGGTGATGTGCGGGATATCTTGTGCCGGCCCTATTTTGGTGGCCCGCACGGCCGCGCGGAACTGGTCGTCGACGCCGCCCGCTGAGACTTCATGTGCGGCGCAGACCGCGACGGCTCAGAATCGATGAGGTACCCGAACAACGTCGAACAACGGAAGGTACCTGATGCCCGCACCGTCCTTGGACAAATCCGAATCCGGCCGCCTGCTCAACGATGCGCGGACAGCGCAGGGCGTCACCTGGGCCGAATTGGCCGCCGCGATCAACCGCCCGCTGGTCTGGACGGTCGCCGCGCTGCTGGGTAAGCACCCGGTTTCCGCCGAGGACGCGACGACCATCTGCGCGAAGCTCGGGTTGGGCCTCGAGGTGCAGGCGGCGCTACAGCGGCAGCCCTACCGCATTCCCGAGCCGGGGCTCTCCAGCGATCCCACCATCTATCGGTTGCACGAAGCCGTCGATGTGTACGGCGGGGCGCTCAAAGAGTTGATCCATGAGGAGTTCGGCGACGGCA
Organism: Mycolicibacterium sp. Y3; assembly: GCF_051188035.1. Lineage (NCBI taxonomy): Bacteria > Bacillati > Actinomycetota > Actinomycetes > Mycobacteriales > Mycobacteriaceae > Mycobacterium > Mycolicibacterium sp. Y3. Next base: position 2,236,389 of record NZ_JAVQLT010000001.1, read on the forward strand.
TCATGAGTGCGATCAATTTCGCGGTGTCCTTCGAGCGGCGGGCGGACCCGGGCGGCGACCGCGTCGTCGTCACCTTCGACGGCAAGTTCCTGCCCTATCAGTGGGGATAGCCGCGTCGCCGGGTCACTACGCTGAGGCCGTGGACGAACGTACCCGCGCGACCCGATTGCTCGAGGCCCAGGACAAGGCGGCCGAACTGTTCGACGCGATCAGCGCCCGCCGGATGGTACGGGCCGGTATCACCGAACGAGAGCTGTCCGACGAGATCCGCGATCTGGCCGCCGATCTACTCGGTGTCACCAGGCATTGGCACAAGCGCATCGTCCGGGCGGGGGAGAACACGCTGGAGACCGCGCGCGGCAATCCACCCGACCTCACCATCGCCGACGACGACATCGTGTTCGTCGACCTCGGACCGATCTTCGAGGAATGGGAAGCCGATTTCGGCCGCACCTTCGTGCTCGGGGACGACCCGCGCAAGCTGGCGCTGCGCGATGACCTCCCGCGGATCTGGAACGCGGGACGGGACTTCTTCGACCGGCACCCGGAGATCACCGGGGCGGACCTGTTCGACCACGTGGTGGAGCTCAGTGAAGCGGCCGGCTGGCATTTCGGTGGTGTCATCGCGGGTCACCTCGTCGGGCAGTTTCCGCATGAGAACATCCCCGGCGACAAGATCGAGTCGTACGTCGCCCCCGGCTCTACCCATCCGATGCGCCGAAAAGACCGCTCCGGCAACCAATGTCACTGGATTCTGGAGGTGCATCTCGTCGAACCCGACCGCAGGTACGGCGGGTTCCACGAGGAGCTCCTCGATCTGCCCGGGCCCACGGCTCAGACGCTGTCGCGGTAGGCGGTCGGACTGACGCCCACGCGCTGTTTGAAGCACGTGGCGAAATGGCTCGGGGTGGAGAAACCGACCTGCGTGCCGATCTCGGTGATCGTGACACCGGTGGTGGCCAGCAGCGCCTTCGCGCGCTGGATGCGCAGGTCGATCAACAGTTGGTGCGGCGTGGTCGCGAAGGCCGCGGCGAATGCGGTGAGAAATCGGCTGACGGGCATCTGGGCGATGCCGGCGAGCGCGTCGAGGTCGATCCGATGGTCCAGCTCGGAATTCAGATAGTCCACGATGGCGGTCTGGGTGCGTTGATCGAGAGTCCGGCCGGCACGCTGCGGTGGTCGAGCTGGTCGCTCGCCGTAGTGCTCGGCGATGTGCAGGCGGGTGGTGTCGGCCAGCGATTGCCGGAACAACGCGGCTATCGGCCCCGCCTGGGTCAGCTGCCCGGCCAGCCGATCGACCAGCCGGTGCAGGAAGACGTCGCGGTAGCCGACCCGCGGTGTCAGCCCACGCGTGCCGAACACCGAGGTGGGTGCGGTGATCTCGCAGAACCCGACCGTGGCGCCCTGCGCGAGGGCGGCGTAACGGTGCTCGGCAGGAATCACCCAGACGTCACCGATGCGCGGTAGGCACGGTCCTGATGGTCCGCGCTCGAACTCGATCTCCATGGTCTTGAGCGTGCCCTGCCGGTGGATCACGAAGGTGTGGTGCGGTTCCCGAAAGCACCAATCGGTGGGCGCCTCGACCCGCTCGGCCACGAAACGGTAGTCCAGCCCTTGCAGGCTGAACTGGTGTGCGGCGGTGATGGTGCGGTCTGTGAGAGGCCGGCGACCGTCCCAAACCTGCATCGACAACCCCCGAACTTTTTGACAAGTGCCCCGCTTTTCGAATGCGCCCCCGGTCTGGTCACGCTACCGTCGGCGACCGTTCGCGGCCGACCGATGGACCGCGCCCGGGGGAAGGACAGCATGACCGTCAACTCGATCCAAGGTAAGAACGTCCTGATCGGCGGGGGAGCCAAGAATCTGGGTGGGCTGGTGGCCCGCGATCTCGCGGCACAGGGCGCCCGCGCCGTCACGGTGCACTACAACAGCGACGCGACCCGCGCCGACGCCGAGAAGACGCTGGCAGATATCACCGGAGCCGGGGTCGAGGGGTACCTGGTTCAGGCGGACCTGACCACAGCCGATGCGGTGCGTACCTTGTTCGCCCGTGCCGGCGAGGCCATGGGCTCGATCGATATCGCGATCAACACCACCGGCATGGTGACCAAGAAGTCGATACCGGAGATCACCGAGGCCGACTTCGACAAGATCTTCGCCATCAACGCCAAGGCGGCGTTCTTCTTCATCCAGCAGGCGGGTGAGAGCCTCACCGAACGCGGCAAGCTCGTCACGCTCGTGACCTCCCTGCTGTCGGCGTACACCGGGCTGTACTCCATCTACGCCGGGTCCAAGGCGCCGGTGGAACATTTCACCCGTGCGGCGGCCAAGGAATTCGGGTCGCGCGGCATCTCGGTCAACGCCATCGCCCCGGGCCCGATGGAGACGCCGTTCTTCTACGGGCAGGAGACCGCCGAGTCCGCCGACTACAACCAGCACGCCGCCGATCTGTCGGCGTTCACCAAGACCGGGCTCACCGACCCCGTCGACATCGTGCCGCTGGTGCGCTTCCTCGTCGGCGAAGGCTGGTGGATCACCGGTCAGACGATCCTCGCCAACGGCGGCTACACCACCCGCTGAGCCTCTTCAGCCGTTGGATTGCCGCGGGGGACTCGGCACGAACCGCGACACCCGGTCCACGACGTCCCGATAGGAGGGGCGGCGCTGCAGGCTGCGCTCCTCCATCAGCGGGATGCTGGCGCCGAGGAACATCGCCAGGATCGCGACCGCGCCCAGGATCAGCCACCACCAGTCCGCCGGCGATGCCGCAATGCCGAACAGCGCCAACGCCACCCAGAAACTGAACTCGCCGAAGTAGTTCGGATGCCGCGACCAACTCCACAGACCGCGATCCATCGACGCACCGGCCTGCCGAGTGGCCACAAAGCGGTGCATCTGCACGTCGGCGACCAGTTCCAGGGCAACGGCGGCCAGGCCCAACACGAATGCGATCCAGCTCAGCCACACCAGTCCCGGACCGGGTCGGGTCACCGCCACGTATGCCGGGACCATGCCCAGGAAGACCTGGAGAGTCGGGATCAGATGGATGGCCACCAGATCGGCGACGACCTCCCAGCGTCCGGCGCGCTGCTTGAACTTCGGGTAGCGCCAATCTTCGTGGTGCAGACCCGGGAACGTGTACACCCAGTTGGCGGTCAACCGGATTGCCCACACCATCACGACGACGGCGATCAGCCAGCACCGCAACGCATTCACGTCCGGCGCGGTGCGATACCACCAGTAGAGCAGCAGCAGCGGGGGAATCACGCTCCAGTACGCATCATAGAAGCTGGAGTTCCGGTAGATCCGGCTGAAGACGAAGATCACGATGGTGCCCAGTACGTCGGCGATCAGGGTGTCCAGCCAGAGCTGTCCGGCGCGCGGACCCCACACCAGCCACGCGGCCGCCACCGCGATGGCGATGGCGTACGCGATGGTGACCACACCGAGCGAACGTGCCTTGCTGACGGTCGTCATCGTCGGAGCCTAGCGGCGGGAGTCGTCTAGGCCGCGAACAGCTTCCCCGCGCCCGAGGCGGTGATCTGAAGCTGCGGAATCGTCAGCTCCCCATAGTTTTCGTCGACCGGGCCGGAACGGTAACCCAGCCAGGGCACCACGCCCGGATCGGGGTCGACGTCGAGGTTGTAGGCCTGCTGTCCGGGCAGGTGATGTCCGAGGAAGTTGACCAGGAAATCCCCGGCAAAGAGGAGACTGCCGAGAACACTCTTTCCGAACAGGGCCGAGGAGTTGATCAGCGGGTAGTCGGCCTTGGGGTCGCCGATCATCACGATCGAACCGTAGTGCGGCTTGCTGCCCCCGCCCGGCACGTACTTCGGCATGAAGGGTTGCAACCCAGGCAGGTCGGTGGCCATGTACGCGGCCGGGTCGCCGTAGGTCTCGACGTTGACGAACCCCGAATTACGCCCGTTGCCGGCCTTCTTGGTGTTCAAACCGGGACTCTCGAAGCCGATTCCGCCCAGCTGGTCCTGCTGCGCGACGAACTCGGCCTCCCAGCCGCCCAGTGAGTGCCCGGTGACGAAGATGTCGTCGCTGCTGTAGCCCTGCAGTGCGGCCTGGGTCTGTACGCGCCGCTGGAAATGCAGTGCGTCCCAAAATGCTTGCGGCGTGGTGTTGGTGAAGATCACCTGCAGGTCGGCGACGAGTTGGGAGACGGCCATCAGCGGATTGGCCAACAGGTTCGTGCCGCCGGTCGTGCCCTGATAGGCGATGATGAGCTGGTTGTCCGGAGTGACCCAGACCTGCGAGCGCATCCCGGACAGGATGTTGGTGGAGGCCATCTGAACGCCGTTGACCGTGAACGGCTTCAACCCGCCCGGAGTGCCGCCGAGGACGTACTCGGCGGTCGCCGCATTGAGGAACTGCGCCACGGTCGGCGTCTTCGTGAAGATGGGGCCGTTGTAGATCTCGGCCGGCGGATACTGCTGTACGACAGGTGCCTTGCTCAGGCCCAGGACATCCTCGATCCTGCGGAAGACCCCGAACAGTGCCTCATCGATCGGTCTGAAGTTGAACGGACTGTGCGGACCGCCCGCCGAGACGGTGAAGTCCAGCAGCTGCAGTACCGCGTTGATGATCTTGCCGGGCAGCGCGGCGATCTTCGCGATCGGGGAGAGCGGCTTCGGGGGACTCGGTGTCGTCGTGGTGACGCTGTCGGCGGTGGTGACGGCGGCGAGCCGGCCGGCCACCGTGTCTTTGGCGGCCTTGGCGGCCTTGGCGGTCGGGGCGGTCACGACGACGGCGGTGGCGCCAGTGTCCGGCTTCGTGGTGGTGGCGGACTGTGGCGTGACGGAGTTGTCGGTGGCCGGCGGTTCCGGGTGCGACGCGGCACGCTTGGCCACCGCGTCTGACATGGCGTCTGCCGTGGTGGCGGAATCATGTGTGCGCGAACTGCGGCTGTGGGAGCCGGACTTCGGCTTGCTGACGCGCGTGCTGTCGGGGACCGCGGCTTTCTGCGGGGCGGCAGGATTCGGCTCGGCCTCGGGTGCTTCGGTGCTGGAGTCGGCTTTCGCGGGTGTGGCGGGGCTGGATGACGTGTCCGGGGAGTCCTGCTGCCCGGTCTCGGCCCACGCGACGCCGTGGCCGGCGCCCGCCGACAGGGCCATCCCCACCGCCAGGACGGCGACGCCGTATCGGCCGGATCCACGGCTGTTGCGGCGAGCATGCGCCATTGACGTCCCCCTTGACGGTGCCATCGATGGCGTCAACTTATGACATCACGTGATGTCAGTCTTCGTTTTCGGTGCACCGTTCGGGGGAGGGGCCCTACCCGTGGTCGAGCCCTAGCTGTGAGAGTCGACCCGAGCGGGCTGCTTGAGGATGTAGCCGGCGCCACGCAGGGTGTGAATCATCGGGGGGTGCCCGGCGTCGACCTTTTTGCGTAGATAGGAAATGAACAACTCGACGAGATTGGTGCTTCTGGCGAATTGCGAGCCCCAGACTTCCTGCAGAATATCGGTCTTGGAGACGACGCGACCAGAATTTCGCATGAGGTACCGCAACAAACGGAATTCGGTGAATGACAGGGCCACCGTCCGGCCGGCGCGCGCAACCTCCAGGGAGCGTTCGTCCAGGACGAGGTCGCCGATCCGGAGCCGGCCCCCGACTTCGGGACCGGCCGCCGATCGGTTGCTGAGCGCGCGGAGTCGCAGCACCACCTCTTGCAGGCTGAAGGGCTTGCTGACGTAGTCATCGCAGCCGTGCTCCAGTCCCGCGATCCGATCCTCGACGCTGGCCCTGGCGCTGAGAAACAGCACCGGCAGTCCGCGGGTCTGCTCCCGCAGCGCACGCATCACCTCGAGCCCGTCCATATCCGGCAGCTCGACGTCGAGCACCACGATGTCCGGGGCGGTCTGCCGGGCGGACCGGAGGGCCGTTGCGCCGTCGCCCGCCGTGGCCACCTTCCATCCTTCGTGCCGCAACGCAATGGACATCAGCTCGCGGATGAGCGGCTCGCCGTCGACGATCAGGGCACGTACCGGTGCATTGCTGTCGTGCGGGTCCGGCCCATTCGACTCGGCAACGCTGATGCGCCAGTCGGGGGATTCAGCAAGCGAGGTCACGAGGCCGTCCCGCGTCCAGGTGCAGTGGCAGGTCGGTGCTCGGATACCCGGCCAGTCGTGCGCCGCGGCCGCGTGAGCCCCGAGGTGGCGCCGAGGGGACACGGCGCCATTCAGGAGGGTGAGTCGCGCCGATCAGGGGAGGAAGAGAGCATGTTAGATATCCCGACACACCGTAACAATAACTCTCTGATCTGCTCTTTTGTGGATTTCCTGCTGTGAAGATGCACAGGCAACGCACCGGGCGCCGGGGGACGTCAGATTCGGCGCCGCACGCGTGCGGCGAGGGTGTCGGGGAGGTGGCGCACAGCGGCCTTCGCTCAGGTGGCGGGTCGGCGCCGGGAAGTGGGCCGGGCCTTCGCTCAAGGTGACGCTCACGCACGGCACAGCCGGCGCTCAGCAACGGATTGATCCGCACGCCGGCGTCGGTATGAGACGGCTAATGCGGGCCGAGACCGCCCGGTCCGCCGGCTCCGGGACCGATGCGTGGCGGGGTGCCCGCCGGGGGCGGGGGCAGTGCACCGGGGCCGGGTGGCGGCGGGCGCATCGGCATGGTCGGTGGCTTCGGCGGTAGTGCCGGAGGAGCGGGCGGCCGTCGTGGCGGGCTGGGCTTGGTGGTGTTGTCACCCGTACGCGTGTCGTTCTTTGTCGCCGGGCTCGTCACGGTCGGCGTACTCGGCGCCGTGGCAGATCGCGACGGTGTCGATATGTCGACGGGCTCGGGCGGCACGGCGACAGGGGTGTTCGCCGCTGTGGATGTGGACGGCGGCGCAGGGGGTGCAGGCGGCGGACGCAGCGGCGACGGCGGTGGAGCGGGAGTGGACGAACTCACCGACGTCGAATCCGTCGGCGTGAACTCACGCTCCACCGGATACGCGAGCAGCGCCCCACCGAGCAATCCGGTGACGAGCAGGCTGGCCGCCGCCAGATGGAGCCGTGGGCGGGTGCGTAACGGTTTGCTACCGGCATCACCGGGAACCGCAGCGGGCTCGTCGGCCACCGCATGGAGGTCGGTGACGGGGGATACCGCCACTGACGCAGCCAGTGGGCCGAGCGCGCGCTGGGCGTAATCGGCGATATCGGATCTGGTGCTGAGTGGGCGGTCGGTGCGCTCCAACAGCAGCAACGAGTGCGCCAGGCGCACGAAGACGTCGGCGAGCGCGTCCGGATCGTTGACGACGATGTCCGACTCCGCGGCCAGCCGTTGCAGGCGCTCGGAGATCTGCGGCAGGACGGACTCCATGACGGCCCCGGAACCGGGCGACATCAACGGAAGGAGCGCGTCGCGGTCGGTGTCCAATTCCCTGCGCATCAGCGGGTGGTGATGCACCGACCACACCGTGTCGGCGAAGGCGTCGAGAACCTGCTCACCAAAAGACTCGGATGCACCCGCCCCGGAAAAGGCGTTGTCCAAGATATTCGACAATTCACGAAGTGCCGCGATTCGCAACAATTCATTCTTGCTCGACCACCGGCGATAAACGGTCATATGTGACACGCCCGCGTATTTCGCCACCAGTTCCACGGTTGCGCGTTTGAATCCGAAATCCGTCAGCACGCGCGCCGCGGCGTCGAGGATCTTGGCTCCGGTGGGGTCGGGCGCCTGCCCTGACACGCTGCTGCCCTTTCGTCGCGGACGTTACTGACTTGCACTCCGCGCCGTCGTCCGGTGGCTACTGCACCCAGGATGCTAGCCGTTGGGAAAAATCACCGCACGCACTCGCAGCTCAACTGTGCGGTTCCACAGCAAGCGGCAGACCGATCAATCGCTGGCGGGCAGCGGTTTGGCTTCCTTGATGCTCAGCGGGGTGGTGCCGATGCTCAGCGTGCCGGCTCCGGCCTTGGTCACCAGCACCTCCGCGCCGGTGTCGTCGACATAGCGTTTGCCCATCAGGTTGCCGTCGGACAGCGACGCGTCCAGGGTCAGCGAATCGTCCACCGCGCCACCGACGGGCACCAGCAGCGCACCCCCCGCGCGCAGGTCATCGAGGCTGTCGCTGCTGCGCACCACGATCACCTGGGTGTCACAGACCTGGCTTTGCAGGCGGGTGCCGTTCTTGATCATGCGGGCTCCTTTGATGCGTTCAGCTCGCTGACGAGCTCGCGGCGCAGCACTTTGCCGGTCGCGTTGGTGGGTAGTTCGTCGCGGAAGACCACGCGGTCGGGGGTCCGGGACCCACGCAGCTGACCACGGACGAACGATCGCAGGTCCTCGGGGTCGGGGCTGGTCTCGGCGACCGGTACCACGACGGCCACGATGATCTGCCCCCACTCGGGGTCCTCGGCGCCGACGACGGCACAGTCCCGCACGTGTGGGTGTTCGACGAGGACATCCTCGATCTCGGCGGGGGCGATGTTCTCCCCGCCGCGGATGATCGTGTCATCGGAGCGCCCGCCGATATAGAGGTAGCCGTCCTCATCGAGGGTGGCCACGTCCTTGGTGGGGAACCAGCCGTCGGCGTCGAGCACGGAGCCGATCCCGGTGTATCGGCCCGAGACCTGCTCACCCCGGACGAACAACTCACCCGTCTCGCCTGCGCCGAGCACGGTGCCGTCCTCGCCACGGATCTGCACCTCGATGCTGGGCACGGGCCGGCCCACCGAGCCGAGCCGCTTGGCCAGCGCGCCATCGGCCGACCCGAGTGCGATGCGGTGATCGTCCGGGGTGAGCACCGCGATGGTGGAACTGGTCTCGGTCAGGCCGTAGGCGTTGACGAAGCCGACCGCAGGCAACAGTCCAAGTGCTTTGCGTACCAACGGCAATGCGACCTTCGATCCGCCGTAGGCCAGCGTGCGCAGCGTGGGAAGTCCGGCGTTCCGCCCCTCCAGCACCGTGACGATGCGATCCAGCATGGTCGGCACCACGGTCGCCGAGGTGACGCCTTCGGTCTGCACCAAGCGCACCCATTCGCGGGCGTCGAAGTGCGGCAGGTACACCATCTTGCGGCCGGCGTACAGGTTCGACAGCGCCGCGCTCACGCCGGCGATGTGGTACGGCGGCACACAGATCAGCGCGGCGTCGTCCGGTTGCGCGGAGTCGAACTCGACGGTGCCGGTGATATAGCTGGTGAGGTTGTTATGGCTCAGCTCAACGGCTTTCGGCTGCGAGGTGGTACCAGAGGTGAACAGCACCACCGCCACCGCATCGGGATCGGCGAACGCGCGGCCGTCCTCGTCGGGCTCCTTGTCGCGGGCCTGGGCGACGAACTCCTCGGAGCCGAGCACCCGGTAGCCGTCGCCGACCGCCGCGCGGTACTCGTCGTCGACGATCACCAGCGGGTTGGGCAGCCGGTCGATCAGGGCGCGCAGCCCGTCGGCGGACAGCCGGTAGTTGAGCGGGGTGAAGGCGACGTCGGCGCGGGCGGCGGAGAACAGCAGCAGCGGCAGCAGCGCTCCACCGGTCCCGACGTAGGCGACATGGCCGGCGCCCGAGGCGGCGATCACGCCGGCGCCCCCGTCGGCAAGCGTGCTCAATTCGTCCACGGTCAGGCGCAGATCGCCGGACACCACAGCGGTGCGACCCGAGTTACCGGACTGGGCCGCATCCAGGGCCATCTCCAACAGCAGCGAAATACTCATGGCTTGTCCACGAAGATATCCCAGATGGGGTCATCCCCACCGCCGTAGCTGGAGAGATCGGTGATGCCCGCGGCCTCCAGCAGATGGGCGTCGATATAGGTCTGGCCGTTGGCTTCCTTGGCGGGTGCGGTGAGGATCTGCACGGCGGCGTCGGCCATGATCTGCGGGCTGCGCGAGGACGACGCCAGGGTGTCGCCGTCGGCAAGGTTGGTCACCGCCGATGTCGCGATGTAGGTCTGCGGCCACAGGCAGCTGAACCCGATACCGGAATGCTCGTGCTCCTGCGCCCAGCCCAGCGACAGCAGCGTCATCCCGTATTTGGACACGGTGTAGACGGGGTGCGCGCCCAGCCAGTACGGGTCGAGGTTCAGCGGCGGCGCCAAGGTGACCACATGCGCGTTGGGGGACTTCTTGAGATGCGGCAGCGCTGCCTTCGTCAGCAGGAAGGTGCCGCGGACGTTGATATCCATCATCAGGTCGTACTTCTTGGCCGACAGCGACTCGGTGGGTTCGGTGGCGATCGCGCTGGCGTTGTTGATGACGATGTCGACGCCGCCGAAGGTCTGCACCGCGGTGTCGATCGCGCGCTGCACATCTTCTTCGCTGCGCACGTCACCGACCACGGCGACACCTTTGGCTCCGACCGCCTCGACGTCGGCCACCGCGGTGTAGACGGTGCCGGGCAGTTTGGGGTGGGGCTCGGCGGTCTTGGCGAGCAAGACGATATTGGCGCCCTGCGCCGCCGCGCCCAGGGCGATGGCCAGGCCGATGCCGCGGCTACCGCCGGATACCACCAGTGTTCGATCGGCGAGTGGACGTTGCGCGCTGGACATGTGCCTCCCTGGCTTCGTACCTATAGATGGTATTGGCATTCTCATTTTCAGCAAGTCTCATAATCGCCCATGTGCAGGGACGACGGTTGATCGGGGTCGGGTCCGGCGGTGCGCGGTATTCGGCGGGATGGCTCGATAGCGCTGCACCGTGCACGTTTCCCGCGTGCGGTATTGGCATTCTCATTTTTTGCAAGTACGTTATCCACTGATGAGCGAGCAAGTCACCCCTCGGGTAGAGACCCCATCGGGCATCCCACTGGCGCCCGTCTACGGACCGGACGACCGTGCCAGTGAGCCGCCCGCGCCAGGTGTGTATCCCTTCACACGTGGCAACTTCGCCTCCGGTTACCGCGGAAAGACGTGGACGTTTCGCCAGTATTCGGGCTTCGGGACCGCAGAGGAGTCGAACAAGCGGTACCGCTACCTCCTCGATCAAGGCGGGACGGGCCTGTCGGTGGCCCTGGACCTGCCCACCCAGTGCGGCTACGACTCCGATGATCCCGAATACGGCGAAGAGGTCGGCCGGGTCGGCGTCGCCGTCGACACGCTGGCCGATGCCGAGATCCTGTTCGACGGCATCCCGCTGGAGGCGATCAGCACCAGCTTCACCATCAACGGCACCGCCGCCATCCTGCTGGCCTTCTACGTCGCGGCCGCGGAGAAGAAGGGCGTGCCGCGGGACAAGCTGACCGGCACCATCCAGAACGACATCCTCAAGGAGTATGCGTCGCGCGGCACCTGGATCTGGCCACCGACACCGTCACTGCGCCTCATCGCCGACACCATCGAGTTCTGCGCCGCCGAGGTCCCGCGGTTCAACGCCATCTCGGTGGCCGGTGCGCATTTCCGGGACGCCGGCGCCAACGCCGTGCAAGAGATGGCGTTCACCCTCGCCGATGGCGTCACCTACTGCGACACGGTGATCGAACGCGGCCGGATGAGCATCGACAAGTTCGCCCCGCAGATCTCGTTCTTCTTCTACACCCACGGTGACTTCTTCGAGGAGATCGCCAAATACCGTGCGGGACGGCGCCGGTGGGCCACCGTCGTGCGGGAACGCTATGGCGCCACCACCGACAAGGCGGCGATGTTCCGGTTCGGCTGCGTGTCCGGCGGCGCGTCGCTGTACGCCCCGCAGGCCCAGAACAACCTGGTGCGGGTGGCGTATGAGGCGCTGGCTTCGGTGCTCGGCGGGGTGCAGTCGATGTTCACCGCCGCCTGGGACGAACCGTTCGCGTTGCCCAGCGAGGAGTCCGCGACGCTGGCCCTGCGGACCCAGCAGATCCTGGCCTACGAAACCGGTGTCACCAAAGTCGCTGACCCCCTGGGGGGTTCGTACTTCGTCGAAGCGCTCACCGATGCCACCGAGGCCAAGATCATCGAGATCATGGCTGACCTGGACGCGCACGGCGGCATGGTGCGCTGCATCGAGGACGGCTATCTGCAGGGTCTCATCGCCGATGAGGCGTTCAAGATCCACCACCAGACCGAGTCGGGTGAGCGGCCGGTCGTCGGGGTCAACAAGTTCGTCGTTGACGAGCCGGCACCCGATCTGGCGACCTACGAACTGGATGCCGAGGGCCGGGATCTGCAGCTCAAGCGTCTGGCCCGGGTGAAGGCCGAGCGCAGTGACCTCGCCGTCAAAGAAGCCCTGGCTGCGCTGTCCATTGCCGCGGAAGGAGACGACAACCTGATGCACAAGCTGATCGACTGTGCCAACGCGTATTGCACCGTCGGGGAGATGGTGGCGGCGCTCAAGGCCGTGTGGGGCGAGTTCGTCCAGCCGGTGGTGTTCTGAATGTCAGAATCCGAGCCCGCCCAAGCCCACCCGGCCCGAGTACTGGTGGCCAAGCCCGGTCTGGACGGCCACGACCGTGGGGCCAAGATCGTCGCGCGTACGCTGCGCGATGCCGGGTTCGAGGTCATCTACACCGGCATCCGGCAGCGCATCGAGGACATCGTCTCCATCGCGCTTCAGGAAGATGTGGCACTGGTGGGCCTTTCGATCCTGTCCGGGGCGCACGTGGCGTTGACCGCGCGGACCGTGGATGCATTGCGTGCCGCCGACGCCGGGGATATCGCCGTCGTCGTCGGTGGCACCATCCCGCAGGGTGATGTGCAGAAGCTGCTCGATGCCGGGGCGGCCGCGGTGTTCCCGACCGGGACCGGCCTGGACACCTTGGTCACCGAGGTGCGCGCGTTGACCGAGAAGGCGGGGATATGAGACGCGGGCGGGCGAAGCGGGGCGGGCTATGAGATTAGGCGTGATGATCGGGGCCGAGCGCGGTGACATGGCGCGCAAGGTCGCCAAGCTGATCTCCGATATCGAATGGGCGGACTCGGCGGGTCTGGCCACCGCGTGGATGCCGCAGGTGCCCGACGATTTCGACCTGCTCACCATGGTGGCGCTGATGGCCTCGCACAGCACCCGGATCGAACTCGGGACCGCGGTGGTACCGCTGCAGGCGCAGCATCCCATTGCCCTTGCCCGCCAGGCATTGTCGGTACATGCCATCTCCAACGGCCGGCTCGCGCTCGGGGTGGGTCCGTCGCATCACTGGATCATCCGCGACATGCTCGGCTTGCCCTATGACAAACCCGCCGCCTACACCCGTGACTATCTGCAGGTGCTCAATGCGGCGATCGGTGGGCCTTCGACCGTGCCGGCGGGCAGGAGCGAAGCGACCGGGGTCAGAATGATCGACGTCGAGAACGACAGCTTCACCGTGCACAACCCGACGGTGCTCGGTGCCGCGACCCCGATGCCGGTGCTGGTGGCAGCGCTGGGCCCGGTGATGTTGCAGATCGCCGGCGAGCACGCCGATGGCACCTCGCTGTGGATGGCCGACGAGAAGGCCATCGGTGAGCACATCGCCCCCAAGATCAACAAGGCGGCCGCGGAGGCCGGTAAGCCCGCGCCCCGCATCGTCGCGGGTATCCCGGTCACCTTGTGCGCGAACTCCGAGATCGAGGAGGCCAAGGACCGCGCCAACCGCATCCTTGCCGAGGCCGAGACGTCGCCGAACTATCAGAAGCTGCTGGACCGCGGCGACGCCCGCACGGTCGGTGACCTCTGTGCCGCGGGGGACGAAGCGTCGATCCTGAAGCGGTTCAGGCAATTCGCCGACGCGGGTGTGACGGATCTGTCGGTGCGGCTGTTGCCGATCGGCGACCACCGCGATGAACTGATCGCCTCGAAGTACCGGACCCGTGAGGTGATCGCCGAGCTCGCCAAGCAGGTGCAGTGATGAGCGCTTGCGCGAAGAACAGAGGGCTTGAGTGATAGGTCCTTTATCGGGCATCCGCATCATCGAGGTCGGCGTGATGCTGGCCGGCCCCTATGCCACCATGCTGCTGGCCGATCTCGGCGCCGAGGTGATCAAGGTCGAGCCGCCCGGCGGGGAGATCTCACGGCAGGTCGGCGACAGCTACTTCGCCAGCCTGAACCGCAACAAGCGCAGCATCTGCCTGGACCTGCGTTCGGCCGACGGGCAGGCGAAACTTGCTGAGCTGGTGATCGATTCGCATGCGCTGCTGGTGAACATGAAACCGTCGGCCATCAAGAAGCTGGGCCTGACCTACGACTCCTTGCGCAGGCACAACCAGGGGATCGTGTGCGTCGCGCTCACCGGCTACGGGCTGCACGGCGGGGACGACCCGGCCTTCGATTACGTCATCCAAGCGGCCACCGGGGTGGCCGCGATGACGGGTGACCCGGATGCGCCACCGACGTTGCCAGGCTATTCGGCGGCCGACAACTCCACCGGTTTGACGGCGGCCCTGGGGCTGCTGGCCCAGATCGTCTCGGGGCGCGGTGGTCAGGTGGATGTGTCGCTGCGCGATGTCATGTTGTCGCAGCTGAACTACCGCGCGTCGGCCTATCTGAACGACGGCGTCGAGCCGCGCCGCCGGCCCTTCGGTGCGCACTCGTATTACGTTCCGGCCCAGCTCTTCCCGACGGCCAAGGGGTATCTGGCACTGTTCATCACCCATGACGGGTTCTGGAAGGCGTTCGCCGGTGAGGCCGGGATAGACGGCTTCGTCACGATGGCCGAGCGCGCCGCGGCGCGAGATCAGGTCCTGGCGGTCGTCTCGGCGGCGTTGGCCACCGATTCGGCCGCGAACTGGGAGGCCCGGTTGAAGCCGCTCGGGGTCCCGGCCGCCGCGGTGCGTACCCTGCCGCAGGCACTGGCCGAGACACCGGAGATGGTGGTGGCTTCGGGGGATATGCGGCTGGTGGGCAGCCCGATCAAGGTCGAGGGTTACCAGCCCGTGTACCGGCCGGCGCCGGGGTTCGAGCCTCAGCCCTCGTAGTCGACGACGATATTGCCGGGGTTCGGGACGGCCTGGCAGGTCAGCACATAACCCTCGTCCACCTCGTCGTCGTCGAGCGCGTCGTTGACCCGCATGACCACGCTGCCCTCGGTGAGCTTGGCGATGCAGGTGCCGCAGTTGCCGGCCTCGCAGGCGAACGGCGGGGTCAGTCCGGCTCGGCGGGCGGTGTCCAGCAGCGTCTCCCCGGGTACGGCCGATACCGTCGTTCTGGCGCGGTCCAGCAGGATCGTCACCTCGTCGGCGGGCACGGGTTCTGCCGTCATGACACTCTCCTGGGGGTTTGATTCTGGCAAACGGAGAATATCATTCTCCGTTCTGGATAAGATAGCCGGTGATGGTTCCTGGGGTGAGCGCAGCAACGGGGAGGGACCGTGTCGTGCTCGCATTCGACGACCGCCAGTACACCGTGGCCGAGCTGGACGCGCTCGCCGGCGAGATGGCCGGCACCCTCGTCCGGCGGGGTGTACGCACCGGCGACCGGGTGGCCCTGATGTCGTCCAACCGGCCCGAGTTCGTCGTCGCTTTACGGGCCATCTGGCGGATCGGCGTGGCGGTCGTCCTGATCAGCCCGTCCTGGAAGCACGCTGAGGTCGCGCACGCGCTGACCCTGACCGCACCGGTGTTGGGCGTGGGCGACCAGCCCCTGCTGGCCGAATTGCTGCCGACGGTGCACTTCGACGATCCGAGCGCCGGGCTGCCTGGGGCGAGCGAAGCGACGGGGAATGTGCTGTCTGGGGCGAGCGAAGCGACGGGGGATAGGTGGGAGTCGGTCGCACCGGAGGCCGACGCGTTGTTCGTGTTCAGTTCCGGGACCACCGGTATGCCGAAGGCGGTCCGTCACACGCATCGCGGTTTCGCCACCGCGATCCGGCACTGGCGGGATGCGCTGGGGCTCACTGCCGCCGACCGGATGCAGATCATGACGCCGCCATCGCACATCCTCGGTCTGCTCAACATCGCCACGGTGCTCGACACCGGCGGCTGGCTGCGGTTGCACCGGCGCTTCGATATCGCCACCATGCTCGCGCACATCGAGTCCGACCGGATCACCATCGAGATGGCCGTCGCGCCCATCGCGCTGGCGATCGCCGCTCACCCTGATCTGGAGTCCTATGACCTGTCCTCGCTGCGCTACATCATGTGGTGCGCGACCCCGGTCACCAAGACCGTCGCCGATGCCGTCACCGAACGGGTAGGCGTGCAATGGGTCTCAGCCTACGGCGCCAGCGAGCTTCCGGTGATCGCCTGCTGCCCGATCGGTGCGGCCCGGCTGGACACCGTCGGCAAACCGGTGTCCGGTGTGGCGGTGCGGATCTCGGCGGTCGGTGAGATCGAGGTGCGCTCGGATTCGGCGATGGCCGGCTATCTGCCCGAGGCCGAGACCGGCTCGGTGTTCGCCGACGGCTGGTATCGCACCGGCGATATCGGCCATCTCGACGAGGACGGCTGGCTGCACATCACCGACCGGCTCAAGGAGATGATCAAGGTGCGCGGGTTCCAGGTCGCGCCCGCGGAGGTGGAGGCGGTGCTGCACGCCCACCCCGCGGTCGCCGACTGCGCGGTGTTCGGGATTCCCGATCCGGCCGACGGCGAGGCGATCGTTGCGGCGGTGACGGGGCAGGCGGTGCCGGAATCCGGTCTCATCGACTGGGTCGGGGCGCGGCTGGCGTCCTACAAGAAACCGCGCCGGGTGGTGTTCGTGGACGAGATCCCGCGGCTGCCTTCGGGAAAGGTGCTGCGCCGCGTGCTGCGCGATCGGTACGCGCGTCGTGCGGTCAGCTCCTGATCAACTCTTCGGAGCGTTGCACGGTGCCGGTGATACCACCGGCATCCTGACCGGCCAGCACGACCGCCGCCGCGCCCATCGCCTCGGGTGGTTCCACCATCTCCGCGGGGATCTCGACGCCCAGGCCGCCGGCCTGCCATCCCTCGGTGCGGACCACCCGGGACGGGCTCAGACAGTTGACGGCGATGTTGTCGGCCTTCAGGTCCTCGGCCAGCCCGAGGTAGAGGCGTTCGGCGGCGGCTTTGGAAACCCAGTAGGCGTTCGCGCCGGACATCCCGACCCCGGTGGTGGTGATGGCCGTCAACGATCCACCCCCGCGGGCGCGGATATGCGGGATGACCGCCTTGGTCACCAGGAACACTCCGGTCAGATTGACGTCCAGGCACAGCTGCCAGCGCTTGAGCGGCGTGGACTCGACGGGCCCCAGCCATAGCACGCCGGCGTTGGCGACCAGGATGTCGATACCGCCGAACTCCGAAACCGTCGCCGCGACAGCGTCGTTCACCGACTCTTCGGAGGTGACGTCGCAGGGCACCGGCAGGGCTCGGCCGCCGCGGCCGATGATAGAAGCCGTCACCGAGCCGATGGTGCCGGGCAGCTTGCCCTGCTCCTCGGATCGGGCGGCCACCGCGACCGACGCGCCCGCCGCCGCCAGCGCGTGGGCGATGGTGGCGCCGATGCCGCGACTGGCACCCGCGACGAACGCGGTCTTCCCCTGCAGGCTCAGGCTCACCTGGGCGGGAATCGCAACGCCCCGTCGAGGCGAATGATCTCGCCGTTGAGGTAGTCGTTCTCGATGATGCTCTGCGCCAGCTGCGCGTACTCGGTCGAGCGGCCCATCCGTTTGGGGAAGGGAATCTGCGGGGCCCAGTACTTTTCCAGCTGATCGGCGTTCTGGCCGTAGGCCGGGGTGTTGATCGTGCCGGGGGCGATGGTGACGACGCGGATGCCCAGTGGCGACAGATCGCGGGCGGCCACCAGCGTCATGCCGAGCACGCCGCCCTTGGCGGCCGCGTATGGCAGCTGGCCGATCTGACCCTCGTACCCCGCGATCGACGCGGTGTTGACGATGACACCTCGCGCGCCCTCGTCCAGTGGTTCGGTTCGCGCGATGGCGGCGGCGGTCAGGCGCAGCACGTTGAACACGGCGGTCAGATAGAACTTGATCGTCTTCTCGAAGCCGTCCAGGCTCAGCGGCGAGCCGTCCTTGCCGATCAACCGGCCGCCGGCGGCCGGCCCACCGTGGGTGTCGACCGAGATGCGCAGCGGGGCAAGCGCTTCGGCTTCGGCGATCGCCGCGTTGACGGACTCCTCGGAGGTGGCGTCAGTCTGGATGTAGCGGACACCGAGCTCCTTCTCCAGCGCGGTGCCCTTTTCATCGGCCATGTCGGCGACGACGACCTTGGCGCCGGCGGCGTGCAGGCGGCGTACGGTCGCTTCGCCCAGGCCTCCCGCGCCACCGACGACGAGCGCGGAGCTACCGGCGATCTGCATGTGGTCCCCTTCTTGCAACTGACACTCTCAAGTTGAGAGAATAACATTCTCATACCGGAATGAAACGAGATTCTCATGCTTGAATCCGTCCTCGCCTCTGTCATTCGTGCGCCGCAGATCGCCGAAGTGATTGTGTGCAAAGGCCTTTTGCTCGCCGGGGGTGGCATCGGTTCGGCCCCGGCCCTCGAGGTGGCGCCCTAAGGTTCTGTCTCGATGGATATTCACGAGCTGCTGACCGCGGCCCGGGCCGGATCGCAGCGCGCCACCGGCCGGCTGCTGAGCCTGGTGGAAAGCGACCGCCGTGACGACGTGCTCGCGGTCCTGCAGTCGCGCCCGGTCCGCACCGTCGGGATCACCGGCCCGCCCGGAGCGGGTAAGTCGACCACCGTCGCGGTGCTGGTGGCTGCCTACCGGGCCCGCGGCCTGCGGGTGGCCGTACTGGCCGTGGATCCGTCCTCGCCGTACAGCGGGGGAGCGCTGTTGGGTGACCGGATCAGGATGGCGGCGCATATCAACGACCCCGGCGTGCTCATCCGGTCGGTCGCCACCCGGGGGCATCTCGGCGGGCTGTCGGCCGCGGTGCCCGCGGCGATCCGGCTGCTGGCCGCACTGTCCTACGACATCGTCGTGCTGGAGACGGTCGGCGTCGGGCAATCCGAGGTGGAGATCGCGGCGGTCGCCGACCCCACGGTGGCCATCCTGAATCCCGGTGCGGGGGACGCGGTCCAGGCCGCCAAGGCCGGCCTGCTCGAAGTCGCCGACATCATCGTGGTGAACAAGGCCGACCGCGAGGGTGCCGACCAGACCGTGCGCGATCTGCACATCGAAACCGGGATGCCGGTATTGAAGATCATCGCCGCGGAGAACGCCGGTATCGACGACCTGGTGGACGCGATCGATGCCCACCACCGGACCAACGATCCGCGGCGGCGGGCGGCTCGGGCCCGGCTGCAGATTCTCTCGCTCGCGCAGAGCGCGCTGCGTACCCACCCGGGCCTGGCGGAGCTGTCTGCCGCTGTCGCCGCGGGCGACCTCGATGTCTACACCGCGACCGCACGGCTGCTGGTCGGGGTCCAGGTCACACCCGAATGAGAATGTAGTTTCCATCTTTCGGAAGTGCTACTGTTCGAAATCGCCAACGTATTCTTTTGTCCCGAGGAGTCCGATGCCGAAGGCGCTTGCCCCCGAGATCTCCACCTGGCCGGCGGAGAACCCGCAGCTGATCGGCAGTCGGTGCGGCGCCTGCGCGGCGACGACCTTCCCGCGCCAGCAGCGCTGCCCCAAGTGCAGTAAGGCCGAGATGTCGGATGTGCTGCTGCCGCGTCGCGGCACGGTGGTCGCCTGGACCACCCAGGGCTTCCCGCCCGGCGCGCCCTACGCGGGGCCGACCGGCAGGGACTTCGTCCCGTTCGGGGTCGGTCTGGTGCAACTCGGCGATGTCATCCGTGTCGAGGGCCGGCTGACCGAGAACGACCCCGCCAAGCTGAAATTCGGCATGGAGGTCGAACTGACCATGCAGCCGTTCGCCACCGACGCCGAGGGTGACGAGCTCATCACCTTCTGGTTCAAGCCGGTTCAGACGGGGGTCCCCGCATGAGCAATGACGTCGCCATCATCGGTGTCGGTATCCACCCCTTCGGCAGGTTCGACAAGACCGCGATGGAGATGGGGGCCGAGGCCATCCAGGGCGCGCTGACCGATGCCAAGCTGGAATGGAAGGACATCCAGTTCGGTTTCGGCGGCAGCTACGAGGTGTCCAATCCGGACGCGGTCACCCGTCTTGTCGGGCTCACCGGCATCACGTTCACCAACGTGTTCAACGCCTGCGCCACCTCGGCCAGCGCCATCCAGCAGACCGCCGACACCATCCGGCTGGGCAAGTACGACATCGGCATCGCCGTCGGGCTGGACAAGCATCCGCGCGGCGCGTTCACCGATGACCCGGCCAAGCTCGCGCTGCCGCAGTGGTACGCCCACAACGGTCAGTTCGTCACCACGAAGTTCTTCGGCATCAAGGCCAACCACTACATCCACACCCACGGCATCTCCGAGGAGACGCTGGCGCGGGTGGCCAACAAGAACTTCCGCAACGGTGTGCTGAATCCGAATGCGTTCCGGCGCAAGGAGATCTCCGTGGAAGAGATCATGGCCTCGCCGGTGCTCAACTACCCGCTGCGCCAGTACATGTTCTGCGCACCGGATGAGGGTGCCGCCGCGGTCATCATGTGCCGCGCCGATATCGCGCATCGCTACACCGACACGCCGGTGTACGTGCGGGCCAGTGAGATCCGCACCCGCACCTACGGCGCCTACGAGGTGCACGGCACCTCGGCTCCGTTGGAGCAGGATCCGTCGCCGACGGTGTTCGCGGCCAAGGCCGCCTACGAGGCGGCCGGAATCGGTCCCGAGGATGTCGACATCGCCCAGCTGCAGGACACCGACGCCGGGGCCGAGATCATCCACATGGCCGAGACGGGTCTGTGTGCCGACGGTGAGCAGGAGAAGCTGCTGCTCGAGGGGGCCACGGAGATCAGCGGATCCATTCCGGTCAACACCGACGGCGGTCTGATCGCCAACGGCGAGCCCATCGGCGCCTCGGGTCTGCGGCAGATGCACGAGTTGGTGCGCCAATTGCGCGGTGAGGCGGGGGAGCGTCAGGTTCCCGGTGGCCCGCGCGTCGGACTGGCCCAGGTGTACGGCGCGCCCGGCACCGCGTCGGCCACCATCCTGTCGCTCTAGCGTGCCCGCCGTGGTAACGGCATTCTCGAAGGAATAGAGTCCGATTCATGGCCTTGGAAGACGCAGAAACTCCCGAATATCGCTTCGTGACATACGAAACCCTCGACGAGGGCACCATCGCCCGGATCATGCTGAACCGGCCCGAGGCGCGCAATGCGCAGAACCGCGGCATGCTGGTCGAGCTGCACGAGGCGTTCCTGCGGGCCGAAGCCGACGACACCGTACGCGTGGTGATCCTCGGGGGCAACGGGCCGATGTTCTCCGCCGGCCACGACGTCGGGTCGAAGGTACAGCGCGGT
Organism: Mycolicibacterium sp. Y3; assembly: GCF_051188035.1. Lineage (NCBI taxonomy): Bacteria > Bacillati > Actinomycetota > Actinomycetes > Mycobacteriales > Mycobacteriaceae > Mycobacterium > Mycolicibacterium sp. Y3. Next base: position 2,257,531 of record NZ_JAVQLT010000001.1, read on the forward strand.
GAATACACCCCGGGTCCCGACCAGCATCCCAGCTTCCGGGTGAACGGCGGCACCCGCCAGGGCGCCGAGAGCCTGATGCTGCAGGAGTGGCACCACTATTTCGAGAACACCAGACGCTGGCGCAATCTGCGCAAGATCACGGTGGCCTCGGTACACGGTGACGTCTACGCCGCGGCGCTGATGCTGATGTGGTCCTGCGATCTGATCGTGGCCGCCGACAACACCCGGTTCACCGACGTCGTCGGTACCCGGCTGGGCATGTGTGGCGTCGAATACTTCGCGCACCCATGGGAATTCGGTGCCCGTAAGACCAAGGAGCTGATGCTCACCGGCGACACGCTCTCGGTCGAGGAGGCCCATGCGCTGGGCATGGTCTCCAAGATCTTCCCGGCCGACGACTTGGCCGGCAAGACACTGGAATTCGCCCGTCGGATTGCCAAGGTGCCGACCATGGCCGCCCTGCTGATCAAGGAATCGGTCAATCAGACGCAGGACAACCAGGGTTTCTACAACTCACTCAACGCGTGTTTCACCCTGCACGAGCTGAACCACAGCCACTGGGCCCAGGTGCACGAGAACAAGTTCCCGGTCGGTCTGGTCGAGGACGGCCTGGAGGACTGGCGCACGTCCGGTCCGCCGAGTGCCGCCGTCAAAGACCAGCCCTAGTCTCCCTCGGCGATTTCGGCGCGCTGACGTTCGCTCATCGAACGTCAGCGCGCCGAAATCGCTGTCAGGCGGGGGCGGATTCGCCGGTGGCGGCGGCGTATCCGCTGCGGTAGCCGAACACCATGGCCGGCCCCAGCGTGCCACCGGCGCCACCGTAGGCCTTACCGGTCACCCCGGCCATCGCGTTGCCCGCCGCGAACAAGCCCTCGATCACCTTGCCGTTGACGTGTAGTACCCGCCCGTCCCGGTCGGTGCGTGGTCCACCCTTGGTGCCCATCGCGCCGACGGCCACGGGGACCGCGTAGAACGGCGCGGTGTCCAGCGGTCCGAGCGTCTGCAGCGCAGGTGTCGGAGCGGAGTTGTCGCCCCAATAACCGTCGTATGCGCTTGCGCCGCGGTTGAATTCGGGATCCTGCTCGTGTTCGACGCCGGCGTTCCACGCCGAAACGGTGTGGGCGAGTCCGTCGGCACAGATCCCGGTCTTCTCGGCGAGTTCTTCCAGGCTGGCCGATTTGTTGAACCAGTCGGGTGCCTCGCTGCCGGGTTCGATGCCCAGGAAGCCGTAGCGCTTGAGGTGCTGGTCGTCGAAGACGATCCAGGCCGGGTCGTTGAGGTAGCCGGCGCGCGGGTCCAGGTGGTGGAAGGGCCCGGCCATGGAGTTGTATTCGCCCGCCTCGTTCAGGAAACGCTTGCCCGCGCGGTTGACGATGATGCTGCGCGGCCGGGTGCGTTCCAGTCGGACGCTGCGACTGCGTGGCCTGCCGCCGAGGGTGTCACCGGGGATCTGCACGATCGGCACCCACCAGGCCTCACCCATGTTCGCCAGATCGGCGCCGTGGGCCATCGCCATCCGCAACCCGTCGCCGGTGTTGTTCGGCGGGGACACCGCTCCGCGCATCGGCCCGCGCAGATAGGCCTCCACCAGTTGCGGGTCCCATTCGAACCCGCCGGTGCCCAGGATGACCCCGCGGCGGGCACCGACCCGGATCTCGGTGCCGTCGAAGGTGATTCGAACGCCGGTGATGCGGCCGCTCTTCTCCCCGTCGCCCCGGTCGGCGATCAGTTCCAACGCCCGCGCCTCGGTCACCGGGGCCACGCCGCGGTCCAACAGCCCTTTGAGCAGGCCGGCGATCAGCGCGGAGCCGGCCACGCAGTAGTCACCGTCCAGGTCGTCGGCCGCGGCATGGATGCGTGCCCGGGTCTCGGCATCGATCCCGACATTGCTGAAGTCCACTGGGAACGCCGTGATGCGGTCACCCCAGTCGCCGATTCGGGACCGGTCGAACGGCGTGGCGTTGAGTGACCGGCCACCGCCGGGCCGTCCGCCGGGCAGCTCGGGTTTGTAGTCGGGGAAGCCCTCGGCGACTTCGAACCGTAAGTCGCTGTGTGCCTCAAGGAAGTCCAGCATCACCGGACCGGTGCGCACGAACGTCTCGACCAGCGAACGATCCATCAGGCCCAGGGACTGGGCCTCAAGGTATTTCAGGGCATCCTCGACGTTGAGGTCCGCGCCGGCCAGTCGATCGTGCGCGGGTATCCAGACGATGCCGCCGGATACCGCGGTGGTGCCGCCGACCGTCGGCGCCTTCTCGTACACAGCCACCGATGCCCCGTTCACGGCGGCGGTGAGTGCGGCCGAGAGTCCGGCGCCACCGGTGCCCAGGACGACGACGTCGACTTCCTGATCCCAATCCGACACGATTGCCTGTCCTTTCAGCCGAGGATTTCGGAGAGTTGTCTGGCGGCGCGGATCACGGCATCGCGGCCGCGCAGCACCACGTCCTCCCGATGGGAGATGAGGTTGATGCAGGTGGGGGGCGAGGGCGGTCGCCGCCGGACCGGGACCGCCAAACCATAGGTGTCGGGCTCGATCTCGCCGTGGGTGATGACGAAGCCCTGCTCGCGGGCCTGGCTGACCAGATCTCGCTCACCGGGGCGCGGCGGCATGCTCGACAGCAGGGCGATTCCGGCCGAGCCGCGGTCGAGTGGGTAGCGGCTGCCCTCATGGAAGGACAGTTGGTAGAACACCAGTGTCGGCACGATCACGGCGATGGCGACCTGCTGATCGCCCTCGGCCACCAGCAGCGAGACGGTGGTACCGAGGTCGTCGGCCAGCAGGCGCAGGGTCGGCACGCTGAGCTGGCGCACGTTGTTGTCGAAGGCGGCGCCGAGCACGGCCAGTGTCGCGGCCGGCCGGTACTTACCGTCTTCGCCCTTGGTGATGAAGCGCGCTTGCGCGAGCGTGCTGAGCAGTCGGTAGGCGATGGTGCGGTGCACGCCGACGAAATCGGCGACCTCGGCCGCGGTGACACCCGAGGGTGCGCCGGCCACCGCCTGCAAGGCGGAAAGGCCCCTGGCCAGAGTCTGCGATCCGGCAGCGGGCGAGGCGCTGCCGTCCGCGCGGGGGCTGCCGTTGCGTCCCTTGACAGACGTCATCGTGAGAGTGATGCTCTATACATAGTGCACATTGATGTCCGATATTAGCACAGATGATTCACGTAAAACGAGAACGGTATTTCCGCAGAAAGGGGCGGCATGGCTGTGACTCCGGTGCACGAAAGCGTCTGGAGCGACCTACAGGGCGTGGCCTTCACGCAGGGGTATCTGGACGCCGGCGGAGTGTGCACCCGGTACCTGCACGCCGGGGACGCCGCCAAGCCGGCCCTGGTCTTCCTCCACGGGTCCGGCGGTCACGCCGAGGCCTATGTGCGCAATCTCGAATCGCACGCCGAGCACTTCTCCACCTGGTCCATCGACATGCTCGGTCACGGCTACACCAACAAGCCGGGGCACCCTTTGGAGGTCGCGCACTATGTCGATCATCTGCTCGCGGTGTTCGACTCGATCGGTGCACAGAAGGTGTATCTGTCCGGTGAGTCCCTCGGCGGCTGGGTCGCCGCCCGCGCCGCGTCCGACCACCCCGATCGGATCGAGCGACTGGTCCTCAACACCGCCGGCGGGTCACAGGCCGATCCCGAGGTGATGAAGCGCATCATCACGCTGTCCATGGCCGCCGCCGAGAACCCGGACTGGGAAACCGTGCAGGCGCGCATCAAATGGCTGATGGCCGACAAGTCCAAGGGCTATGACGATATCGTCGCCAGCCGCCAGAAGGTCTACCAGCAAGCAGGTTTCGTGGCCGCCATGAGCGACATCATGGCATTGCAGGATCCGCAGATCCGGGCCCGCAACCTGCTCGGCCCGGCCGAGTACGGGGCCATCACCGCGCCCACGTTGGTGTTGTGGACCAGCGATGACCCGACCGCCGACGTCAGTGAGGGCAGACGCATCTCGGAGATGATCCCGGGTGCGCGCTTCGAGGTGATGTCCGGTTGTGGGCACTGGCCGCAGTACGAGGACCCCAAGACGTTCAACCGCCTGCACCTGGACTTCCTGCTGGGGCGGGCATGAGCGACGCTTGCGTCGACGTCGACGTCCTCATCGTCGGGGCCGGCCCCGTCGGCCTGACGCTGGCGAACATCCTTGGCCTGCAAGGTGTGCGAACGTTGGTGGTGGAGGACCGCGACACCCTCATCGACTATCCGCGTGGCGTGGGGCTCGACGACGAGTCGCTGCGCACGTTCCAGTCGATCGGCCTGGTCGAACAGATCCTGCCGCACACCGTGCCCAACCAGATCCTGCGGTTCTACGACGGCCACCGTGGCCTGCTGGCCGAGATGGCGCCGCCCGACGCTCGGTTCGGCTGGCCCAAGCGCAACGGGTTCGTCCAGCCGCTCGTCGACGCGGAGCTGCTCAAGGGGCTGGCCCGGTTCGAGACCGTCCGGGTCTCGTGGAGCACCCGGATGGCGAGCGCCGCCCAGGACAGCGACGGGGTGAGCGTCGAGTTGCTCCACGACGGCACACCGTCGACGGTGCGGGCGCGCTATCTTGTCGGCTGCGACGGCGGACGCAGTGCCACCCGGCGCATGATGGATGTCAGCTTCGAAGGCACCACCTCCGAAACCCGCTGGCTGGTGGTCGATCTGGCCAACGACCCGCTAGGGCATCCCAACAGCGAGGTCGGTGCCGATCCGGCCCGGCCGTATGCCTCCATCTCGATCGCGCACGGTATCCGGCGCTTCGAGTTCATGATCCACGCCGATGAGACCGACGAGCAGGTGGAGCGGCCGGAATTCATCGCCCGGATGCTGGCACCGTTCGTTCCGCACCCCGACCAGGTCGACATCATCCGGCACCGCGTCTACACCCATCACTCCCGAATCGCGGGTTCGTTCCGCAAAGGCCGGATGCTGCTCGGCGGCGATGCCGCGCACCTGATGCCGGTGTGGCAGGGGCAGGGATACAACAGTGGTATCCGGGACGCGGCCAACCTGGGCTGGAAGTTGGCCGCCGTCGTCAACGGACACGCCGGGGCCGCGCTGCTGGAAAGCTATGACACCGAACGGCGCAAGCATGCCCGCGCGATGATCGACCTTTCCACTCTGGTCGGCAGGGTGATCTCGCCGACGAACCGGCACGTGGCGATGCTGCGGGACAAGCTCATCCGCGCGGCATCGGTGGTGCCGACGCTGAAGCGTTACGTGCTGGAGATGCGATTCAAGCCGATGCCGAGGTACGACACGGGTGCGGTGGTACATGACAGCCCCTCCACTTCCACCTCTCCGGTGGGCACCCTGTTCATCCAGCCGCACGTGGACACGCGCACTGCTCAGAACCTGCTCCTCGATGAGGTGTTGGGAAACGGATTCGCGGTCCTGGCGTGGAACAACAATCTCCGCCAGCTGCTGGACGACGAGATATTCGCGCGGTGGAAAGCATTGGGCGCGAAGTTCGTCGAGGCCCGGCCCGGCACCCAGCTGCACTGGGCAGGTCACGACGACCCCGATATCACCATCGTCGGGGACCGCACGGGCGCGTTGAAGAAGTTCTTCGATGCCCACACCGCATCGGTGCTCTTCCTGCGCCCGGACCGGTGCATTGCCGCCGCAGGTATCGCCCAATTGTCAAACGAGCTGAGCGTCAAGTTGTTCGACGTCCTGCACCTGACCGAGGGAGGTGAATCCCATGTCGCATCTCGCCCTGTGCTGTATGTCGCACAGCCCGCTGCTGAATCTGCCGGGACCGTCGGCGGAACTGCTTGAGGACATCGACACCCAGCTCGCACGGACGCGTGCCTTCGTCGCGGACTTCGATCCCGAGCTCGTCGTGATCTTCTCCCCGGACCACTACAACGGATTCTTCTATCGGTTGATGCCGCCGTTCTGCATCGGCAGTGCCGCCACCGGAGTCGGCGATTACGGCACCTATGCCGGGCCGCTCGACGTACCCGCCGAGCTGGCCCACGAGATGGCCACCGCGGTGTGGGACGCCGGTGTCGACGTGTCGCTGTCGGCGGCCATGGACGTGGATCACGGGACGACGCAGCCGCTGGAAATCCTGTTCGGCTCGGCCAATCTGGGCGCGGCGTCGCCTCCCGTCATCCCCGTGTTCATCAACTCGGTGGCCACCCCGCTGGGTCCGCTGAAGCGCACCCGCGCTCTCGGGTCGGCGATCGGTGCATACCTGGGATCGCTGGGCAAGCGCGTGCTGGTGGTCGGTTCCGGTGGGCTGTCCCACGATCCGCCGGTGCCCACGCTGGCCACGGCGCCGCCGGCAGCGCTGGCGCGCATCGTGGGCGGGGCACCGATGTCCCCGGAAGGACGGGCAGCGCGGCAGCAGGCGGTGATCGCGGCCGCACACGACTTCGCGCACGGGGAGAGTCCGTTGCAGCCGCTGAACCCGGACTGGGATCACGCACTGCTCGATCTGATCGACACCAACCGGCTGGCCGAGGTGGACGGCTGGAGCAACGACTGGATTGCGCGCGAGGCGGGCAATTCGGCACATGAGATCCGCACCTGGGTGGCGGCTTTCGCCGCCTTGGCCAGTCAAGGCGACTACCACACGAAGCAGCGCTATTACCGCGCTGCTCCCGAGTTGATCGCGGGCTTCGCGATCCGGACGGCGGTTCGTGCAGGATGACAGAACCCTTTGATCACACGGTCGATGTCCTCGTCATCGGTTCCGGTGCCGGCGGCATGACCGCGGCCCTGCGCGCCGAAGCGTCCGGGCTGGACACCCTCGTCGTGGAGAAGTCGCCGAAATTCGGCGGCTCGTCGGCCCTCTCCGGCGGCGGCATCTGGGTGCCGGGTGCCCCATCCCAACGCAAGGCCGGCTATTCGCCGGACCCCGACGGGGTGTTCGAGTACCTCAAGACCATCACCGGAGGGCTGGTCAGTGACGACCGGTTGCGCACCTATGTCGACACCGGCCCGGAGATGATGGAGTTTCTGGAGAAGTCCAGCGACTGGTTCGAGTTCGTGTGGAAACCGGGCTACGCGGATTACTACCCGGAACTGCCCGGTGGTTCCGCACTCGGCAGCACCATCAACGTGCCGGAGATCGATCTGCGCACACTCGGCGACGAGGAGCAGAACCTGCTGGCTCCGCTGGCGCTAGCTCCCAAGGGGATCTGGTTCGCCCCCAAGGACCTTCGGCTCTTCTATCAGGTCCGGCAGAACTGGCGCGGCAAGGCGGTGCTGCTCAAGCTGATCTGGCGGATGTTCCGGGCCCGGGTGTTCGGGGACCGGATGGCCGCGATCGGGCAGTCGCTGATGGCCCGGATGCGGCTGGCGCTCAAGGAGAAGAACATCCCGCTGTGGCTGTCCGCGCCGATGACCGAGCTCATCACCGACGTGGACGGGAACGTCGTGGGTGCGGTGGTGGAACGTGACGGCACGTCGTTGCGTGTCGCCGCCCGCCGCGGTGTGGTGGTCGCCTCCGGCGGGTTCGACCACGACATGGCCTGGCGCCGGCAGCATCTGCCGTTGTTGGAGGAGGACTGGAGTTTCGGTAATCCCGCGGCCACCGGCGACGGGATCCGTGCGGGCGAGAAGGTCGGCGCCGCCACCGACCTGCTGGACGAGGCGTGGTGGTTCCCGGCGATGTGCTGGCCCGACGGGCGGCTGCAGTTCATGCTCAACGAGCGGATGATGCCGGCGCAGTTCGTGGTCAACGGGGCCGGTAAGCGGTTCATCAACGAGGCCGCGCCGTATATGGATTTCGCGCACGCCATGATCGAGGGCCAGCGGGCGTGGCTGGGCGAGCGAAGCGACGAGGGAAAGGCGGCGCCGCACATCCCGTGCTGGCTGATCACCGATATCACGTCGTTCCACCGGTACGTGGTCGGCGGGCACCTGCCCATCCCGAAGATCCCGTTCGCCCCGGTGCCGACCGGCCGCAAGATCCCGCAGGCCTGGCTGGACTCCGGCATCGTGGTCGCCGCCGACACCATGGGTGAGCTGGCGACCAAGATCGGGGTGCCGGCAGAGGAGTTGCAGCGCACCGCAACTCGGTTCAACGAGCTGGCCGTCAAAGGCCATGACGACGACTTCAACCGTGGCGACAGTGCCTACGACAACTACTACGGTGACCAGACCCTGCCCAACCCGAACCTGGCCCCGCTGGGCAAGGCGCCTTATCTGGCCTTCCAGATCATCCTCGGTGACCTGGGCACCTCGGGCGGGCTGTTGACCGACGAATACGCCAGGGTGCTGCGCGAGGACGGGACCGTCATCGGCAGGCTCTACGCCACCGGCAACGCGTCGGCCGCGGTGATGGGCCGCAGCTATGCCGGTGCGGGCGCCACCATCGGACCGGCCATGACGTTCGGTTACGTCGCGGCACTGCATCTTTCACACATGACCCCACAATTGGATCGAGAGGCAACCGTATGAAGATCTCGCTGTTCTACGAATTCCCGCTGCCACGGCCGTGGTCCGAAGACGACGAGCACCAGCTGTTCCAGCATGGCCTGGACGAGGTGGAGGCCGCCGACAAGGCCGGCTTCTCCACCGTTTGGCTCACCGAGCACCACTTCCTGGAGGAGTACTGCCACTCCACCGCACCGGAGATGTTCCTGGCCGCAGCAAGCCAACGCACCAAGGACATTCGACTCGGCTTCGGTGTGATGCACCTGCCCCCGCCCATCAACCACCCGGCCCGTATCGCCGAACGGGTCGCCACCTTGGACCATCTGTCCAACGGCCGGGTGGAATTCGGCACCGGTGAGGGCTCCTCGGTCGCCGAACTGGGCGGATTCGACATCGACCCGGCCGACAAGCGCACCATGTGGGAAGAAGCGCTGGAGGTGTCCATCCGTTGTATGACCGAGGCGCCGTTCACCGGATTCAAGGGCGAGCACGTCGAGATGCCGGCCCGTAACGTCATCCCGAAGCCGCTGCAGAGCCCGCACCCACCGGTATGGGTGGCGTGCACGCGCCCGTCGTCGGTGCAGATGGCCGCCCAGAAGGCCATCGGTGCACTGAGTTTCGCCTATACCGGGCCCGAAGCGCTCAAGGACCGGGTGGACGGCTACTACCAGGAATTCGAAGAGCAGGGCGCACCGGTGACCCCGGCCATCAATCCCAATATCCTGGCCATCGGCGGCGACCTCTCGATGATGGTGGCCCGAACCGATGAAGAGGCGCTCCAGCGACTCGGTAGCGGCGGCGGGTTCTTCTCCTTCGGCATCATGCACTACTACCTGACCGGTATGCACACCCCGGGACGGACCGGTGTGTGGGATCTCTACCAGGAGGCGGTCAAGGAAGACCCGACGCTGGCCTACGGTCCGGGCCGCGGCGCCATCGGTTCGCCGGACACGGTGCGGGAGTTCCTGCGCGGTTACGAGGCCAGCGGCGTCGACGAGATCATCCTGCTGCTGAACCCGCGCAGCCACGAGGGCACCATGGAATCCATCGAGATCATGGGCAAGGAGATCCTGCCCGAGTTCATCGAGCGTGACCAGTCGGCGGTGGCCGCCAAGGCCAAGCGGCTGGCGCCGGTCATCGAGAAGGTCGAGGCGCGCCGGCTGCCCTCCGATGCTCCGCTGTTCGACGAGACCTACTCCTTCGGCGGTCTGCCCACCGGCCGCGGTGGAAAGTTCACCGCCGGTGAGATTCCCGAGGCCATGGCCGAGATCAACGAGGGCCGCGTGAAGGCCGCTCAGCTGGAGAAGGAACAGCGCGAGGCAAGCAAGGAGAGATGACCGACGAACGCTGGCGTTATGACGGTCGCCGGGTGGTGGTGACGGGGTGCGCATCGGGTATCGGCGCGCATCTCGCCGCACAACTGGCCGATCTCGGCGCACGTGTGACCGGGCTCGATCTGCGCCCACCGCAGACCGAGCCGGAGCAGTTCATCGAGGTGGACTTCGCCGACGCCGCGTCCATCGATGCCGCGGTCGCGGCGATCGATGGTCCCGTCGACGCGTTGTTCAATGTCGCCGGGGTGTCCTCGGGTATCGGCAAACCGCTGCTGGTGGTCACCATCAACTTCCTCGGGATGCGCCATTTCACCGAAGGGCTGATTCCGCAGCTGCCGGCGGGGGCGGCGATCGCCAACGTCTCGTCGCTGGCCGCCGCCGATTACCTGGCCAACACCGCGGTGACGGCTGGCCTGTTGGCGACCACGTCGATGGCCGACGGCATCGAGTGGTGCCGCCGCAATCCGCAGGCGCTGGCCGACGGTGGCTACCGGCTGTCCAAGGAGGCGATCATCCTGTACGGCATGAGTCGTGCACTTGCCTTGGGGGAGAGGGGCATCCGGATCAACTGCACCGGACCCGGTGTGACGGAGACGCCGATTCTGGACCAACTGCGCGGTGCTTACGGACCGGACTACCTGGATTCGTTCCCCACGCTGCTGGGGCACGTGTGCGGTCCGGACGAGCAGGCGTCGGTGCTGGCCTTCCTCAACAGCCCAGCGGCAAGCTACATTTCGGGACAGGTGATCTGGGTGGACGGCGGCACCGTCGCAGGCCGGATCACAGCGACCCTGCCGTCGGAGACGGCACATGAGGCCCGGGAAGGAACCCTCTGAATGTCCACCATGAAGGATTTCCGCCGGGTCGCCGACGAGGTGCGCAACTGGGGCCGCTGGGGTGACGATGACGAACTTGGCACGCTGAATCTGATCACCGCCGACAAGGTTGCGCAGGCGGCATCGCTGGTGAGGCGCGGCAAGGTGATCTCCCTCGGCGGTGATTTCGGGTCGAACGGCCCGCAGGGGGCCTTCAAGTTCCGCTTCAACCCGATCCACGTCATGACTGTCGACGGTGGTGACGCCGAGACGCTGGTCAAGTACGCGCCGGAATGGGCGCGCAAATCCGTTGCCCAGGAGCTCAGTTCGTTCTTCGTCGACAACATCTTCCGCTTCAACGACGATATGATCACCATGTCGCTGCAGGCCGCCACCCAGTGGGACGCGCTGTCGCACGTGTACTACGAGGACAAGCTCTACAACGGCTTCCCGGCGGACTCGGTGACCAGTTTCGGGGCCTACCGCTGCGGTATCGAGAAGGTGGACGGCAAGGGCATCGTGTCGCGCGGCGTGCTGCTCGACGTGGTCGCCCACCGCGGTGAAGAGGTGTTCTGCGAACCCGGTAGGCCGATCACACCGGCCGAACTGGACGATATCGCGGCCGAACAGGGTGTGCAGATCGGACGCGGCGACATCGTGGTGGTGCACACCGGGTGGTGGACGCGGTTCCTGTCCGCAGGCGACGGGCACGAGGCCGGCTCCGGCCTGCACTGGACGTGCGCCTCGTGGCTGCACGATCGCGAGGTCGCGGCCGTCGCCTCCGACAACCTGATGGTCGAGGATCCGGACCCGGCCAACGGTGTGGAGGGCACCTTCCTGCCGATGCACATGCTGTGCCTGCGCGATATGGGTTTGATGCTCGGCGAGTACTGGGATCTGACCGGGCTGGCCGCCGATTGCCGCGCCGACGGGGTGTACGAATTCCAGCTGATCGCACCGCCGCTGAAGGTGGTCGGCGCGGTCGGTGCGCCCGTCAGCCCGATAGCGATCAAATGAACGTCGTGCGCAAGACCGTCGCTGTCGACGGCCTGACGACCGGCTACCTGGAGGCGGGGTCCGGCGATCCTGTCGTGCTGCTGCACGGCGGTGAGTTCGGTGCCGGCGCCGAGCTCGGCTGGGAGCGGAACATCGGTGCGCTGGCCGAGCATTACCGGGTGCTCGCGCCCGACATGCTGGGCTTCGGCGAGTCGGCCAAGGTCATCGATTTCACCGATGGCCGCGGCCTGCGGATCCGGCACATCGCCCGATTCTGTGAGGTGCTCGGGATCGGGTCGGCGCACTTCGTCGGGAACTCGATGGGTGCGATCAACCTGCTCGTGGACACCACATCGGAGAATCCCGTCCTGCCGGTCCGCAGCCTGGTGGCGATCTGCGGGGGCGGTGACATCCAGCGCAACGAGCACACCGATGCGCTCTACGACTATGACGCGACGCCGGAGGCGATGCGCCGCATCGTGACCGCGTTGTTCTTCGATCCGTCCTATCCGGCCGACGAGGCGTATGTGCGGCGGCGGTACGAATCCAGCATCGCTCCGGGTGCGTGGGAGTCGTTGGCGGCGGCCCGGTTTCGCAGGCCTGGCTTGGAGGTGCCGTCCACACCGTCATCGCAGCGTGCCTACGCACGCATCACGTTGCCCGTGTTGATGGTCGAGGGCGCCTGCGACAAGTTGCTGAGGTCCGGATGGGCCGCCGAGATCGCTGCCCAGATCCCCGACGGCCGCTCGGCCGTGGTGGACGGCGCCGGACACTGCCCGCAGATCGAGCAGCCCGAGGCGCTCAACCGGGTCGTGCTGAACTTCCTGAAAGAGGTCGGATGAGTAACGAACTGGACGGCAAGGTCGCCGTCATCACCGGCGGTGCGGGCGGACTCGGCGCGGGCCTGGTCCGGCGGTTCGCCGCGGAAGGCGCCAAGGTGGTGTTCGGCGATGTCGACGAGCAGGGTGGTGCGGCGCTGGCGGCCGAGATCGGCCCGAACTCGGTATTCTTGCGCACTGACGTCACCGATATCGAGCAGATCGGTGCGCTGGTCGACACCGCGGTGCAGAGGTTCGGCGGACTTCACGTGATGGTCAACAACGCCGGGGTGTCGGGCACCATGCACCGCCGCTTCCTCGACGATGATCTCGCCGATTTCGACACCGTGATGCGCATCAATCTGCGGGCGGTGATGGCCGGCACCCGCGACGCCGCCCGCCATATGGTCGAACACGGTGCTGGGTCGATCATCAACCTGACCTCGATCGGTGGGATCCAGGCCGGCGGGGGAGTGCAGACCTACCGGGCCTCCAAGGCCGCGGTCATCCAGTTCACCAAATCGGTCGCGATCGAGTTGGCGCACCACGAGATTCGGGTGAACGCGATCGCACCGGGCAATATTCGGACGGCCATTGTGGCCAAATCGGCCTCGGCCGAGGATCGCGGGCGCGTGGAGGAGTTCGAGGAGAAGATCCGCGAACAGATGCGCCAGGACCGGCCGCTCAAGCGGGAGGGCACCGTCGACGACGTCGCCGAAGCTGCGTTGTACTTCGCCTCCGACAGATCGCGCTATGTCACCGGCACGGTACTGCCGATCGACGGCGGCACGGTCGCGGGCAAGGTCATCGTGCGTAAGGAGAAGACCTGACGCCGAGATCGACGTTCGGTCGGCACGTTCTCGCACTTTGCCGCCCAAACGTGCACGTGGGCGGGAAGGGGTATGCGCTTTAAATCAATCGCTTGACTTAATTACAGGAGAGGCGTTGACTGTAACGGTGACGGCAGCGAGATCACTGCGCACCGAGCGTGCCAGTGGCACCCGGGAGGCGATCCTGGTCGCCGCGGAACGGCTCTACGCCGAGCACGGTGTGTTCGCAGTGTCCAATCGGCAGGTCAGTGAGGCTGCGGGACAAGGTAATAACGCCGCGGTCGGATATCACTTCGGCGCCAAGGTGGATTTGGTGCGCGCCATCGAGCAGAAGCACCGCCAGCCGATCGAGATGCTGCGGGAGCGGATGATCGAGGCGGTATCCGGGTCCGACGATCTGCGTGACTGGGTGGCCTGCCTGGTCTGCCCGCTGACCGATCATCTCGCCGAACTCGGAAACCCCACCTGGTATGCGCGGTTCGCCGCCCAGGCCATGACCGACCCGGAGTACCACACCATCGTGGTCAAGGACGCGTTGAGCTCCTCCTCGCTGGTGCAGGTCATCGACCGGATCAACCAGTGCCTGCCCGAGCTGCCCGGCGAGGTGCGATTCGAACGCAACGTCATGGCCCGCAACCTGTTGATGCACAGCTGTGCCGACCGGGAGCGGGCGCTGGCCACCGGTGGTGCCGTGGTGAGCGGACGGTCCTGGAGTGCCGCCGGCGCCGGACTGATCGACGCGATCGTGGGCCTGTGGCGGGCGCCGGTCACCGAGATCGGGGGGCTGGCGTGAAAATCGCTGTCGACCAAGACAAGTGCGTGTCATCGGGACAGTGCGTACTCAACGCGATGGAGTTGTTCGACCAGCGCGACGAGGACGGTGTGGTGGAACTGCTCGAACCCGAGCCGAGCCCAGACCAGTTCGACAATGCCCGCCGCGCCGCAGCGGCCTGCCCAGCCCTGGCCATCGCTATTCAAGACTGAGGAACGAGACCACTACATGTCTGAGACGCTGACAGAAGTCGACATTCCGGACTACCCGATGGAGCGCGATCTGCGGTGCCCGTTCGCGCCACCGCCGCAGATGCTCGGCAATGCCAAGGGCCTCACGCGGGTGAAGATCTGGAACGGCACCACGCCCTGGCTGATCACCGGGCACGATGAGGCCCGCACCTTGTTCGCCGATGCCCGGGTCAGTGTCGACGACCGGCGGGAGGGTTTTCCGCATTGGAACGAGCACATGCTCGCCACCGTCGACAAGCGGCCGCGCTCGGTGTTCACCGCCGATGCCGAGGAGCACACCCGGTTCCGCAGGATGCTCTCCAAGCCCTTCACGTTCCGCCGCGTCGAGGGCCTGCGGCCGATCATCCAGAAGATCACCGACGCGTGCATCGACGAGATCCTGGCCGGCCCGCAGCCCGCCGATCTCGTCGACAAGCTGGCGCTGCCGGTACCGACGGTCGTGATCAGCGAGATGCTCGGAGTGCCCTACGAGGATCACGAGTTCTTCCAGGAGCACGCCAACGCCGGCCTGGCCCGGTACGCCGCGGCGGACGCCATGCAGAAGGGCGCGATGAGCCTGCACCAGTACCTGATCAACTTGATCGAGAAGAAGCAGGCCGAGCCCGCCGAGGACGCGGTGTCGGATCTGGCCGAACGGGTGACCGCCGGCGAGATCAGCGTGAAGGAGGCCGCCCAGCTGGGCACCGGTCTGCTGATCGCCGGGCACGAGACCACCGCCAACGTGATCGGCATCGGCATCCTTGCGCTGCTGGAGAATCCGGAGCAGGCCGACTTCCTGCGCAATGCCGAGGATCCCAAGGTCATCGCCAACGCGTGCGAGGAGCTGATGCGCTACCTGTCGATCATCCAGAACGGACAGCGCCGCATCGCCATCGAGGATATCGAGATCGGCGGTGAGACCATCCGGGCCGGCGAGGGCATCATCATCGACCTGGCGCCGGCCAACTGGGATGCCAAGGCCTACCCCGAACCCGACAAGCTGGATCTGCGCCGCGACGCCGGGCAGCAACTCGGCTTCGGGTACGGGCGGCACCAGTGCGTCGGCCAGCAACTGGCGCGCGCCGAACTGCAGATCGTCTTCCACACCCTGCTGCGCAGGATTCCCACCCTGCGTCTGGCTATCCCGTTCGACGAGGTGCCCTTCAAACACGATCGGCTCGCCTACGGCGTCTACGAACTTCCCGTCACCTGGTGACATCTGCTCTACAGTCCCGATTGGAGTCACACCGATGTCTGCTCTGAGTACCACTCTCTATCCGCCCGAAGGCTTTGGGGCGCCGAAGAATCGGCGCGGTCATGCCAGCGGGAATCTCGGGCTGCCCGCCGGTACCGAGATCTTCTCGGCCGACAACCACATCTCGGTGGCCGATGACATCTTCTACGAGCGCTTCCCCGAGGACCTCAAGGGTGCAGCACCCCGCATCTGGTACGAGGACGGCGCCTACATGGTGGGCATGAAGGGTAAGGCCTGGACCGGCGGTGACTTCGGCCGGGTGCTCATGCAGTACGACGATCTGGCGGGCGCCGCCACCAACAACATCGCCGCACGTATCCGCGAGCTCCGCGAGGACGGTATCGACCGGGAGCTGGCGTTCCCCAATGCCGTGCTGGCCCTGTTTCACTACCCGGACAAGGGAATTCGGGAGCGGGTGTTCCGCATCTACAACGAGGTGATGGCCGAACTGCAGGAGTCCAGCGACGGTCACTTCTACGGTGTCGGTCTGATCAACTGGTGGGACCCCGCCGGAACACGGTCCACCCTCGAACAGCTCAAGTCCCTGGGACTCAAGACCTTCCTGTTGCCGCTCAACCCCGGCAAGGACGACGAGGGCAACATCTACGACTACGGCAGCACCGAGATGGACGCTGTCTGGGACGAGATCGAGGCCGCCGGCCTGCCGGTCAGCCATCACATCGGCGAGACGCCGCCCAAGACGCCCTGCCAGAACAACAGCGTCGTCGTCGGCATGATGGTCAACGTCGACTCGTTCCGCGAGCAGTTCGCGAAGTACGTGTTCTCCGGCATCCTGGACCGTCACCCGTCGCTGAAACTCGGGTGGTTCGAGGGCGGTATCGCCTGGGTGCCCACCGCACTGCAGGATGCCGAGCACATGCTGGCCTCCTACCGGCACATGTTCAACCACGAACTGCAGCACCCGGTGCGGCACTACTGGGACCACCACATGAGCGCATCGTTCATGGTGGATCCGTTGGGACTGCGGCTGATCGACGAGATCGGCGTGGACAACGTGATGTGGTCCAGCGACTACCCCCACAACGAATCCACCTTCGGCTACTCGGAGAAATCACTGGCGACGGTGGTAGAGGCGGTAGGTCCGGAGAACGCCGTCAAGATCGTCAGCACCAACATCCAGAAGTTCCTGGGGATAGCGTGACGACGTCAGCGAGCAGCGGAGCGGATCGCGCATGAGCACTGTCATTCAGTCCGGCGTCACCCAGATCGCCCGGACCGGGTACTCGTGGCTCGACATCCCCGCGGAGCCCGACTTCACCCGGATGCGCAGGGAGGTCAGTGCGCGCCTGCGGGCCGCGATGGCCGATCAGGGTGTGGATGCGCTGGTCCTGCTGGGCAACGGGAGCGTCATGTACGCCACCGGCATCGCGTGGCCGCTGGCCGACGCTGGGCTGTCGCATGTCGAGCGGCCCGTGGCGGTCGTGCTGGCGGGCGACGAGTACCCGCACCTGTTCCTGCCGTTCCGCGAAGGGGCGGCCATGGAATCAGAGCTGCCCGCCGACCATCTGCATGGGCCGGTGTACCTCGAATTCGACGAGGGGGTGGCCGAATTCGCGAAGATCCTGACCGCTCTGGTACCCGCGGGTGGCACGATCGCGACCGACGAGCTGACCGGGGCGATGCGGCGGGCCGGCACTGCGCTGTTCCCCGTCGCGCCGGTGGACGCCGCCCCGGTGGTCGGCGCGGCGAAACTGGTCAAGACCATCGACCAAATCGCCTGCCTGCAGCGGGCCTGCCAGATCACCGAACAGGCCGTCTCCGAGATTCAGAAGTCGCTGGTACCCGGGGTGCGCCAAATCGACCTGTCCGCCGAATTCGTCCGCCGCACTTTCGAACTCGGTGCCACGACCAATATGTTCGACTCGATCTGGCAGGTGATGCCCGCGTCACGGGCCGAAGGCACCTGGACCACCACCGGTGATCTGGCGTTGCCCCTGCTGACCACCGAACGCGAACTGCAGCAGGGCGACGTGCTGTGGACCGATGTGTCCATCTCCTACCACGGCTACTGCTCCGACCACGGGCGCACCTGGATCGTCGGACAGGATCCGACGGCGGCTCAGCAGAGGCAGTTCGACACATGGAGCCGGATCGTCGACGCGGTGCTCTCGGTGACCAGGGCCGGTGCCACCTGCGGTGATCTCGGCCGTGCGGCGATCGAGGCCAACGGCGGTACCCCGCCGTGGCTGCCGCACTTCTACCTCGGCCACGGTATCGGCGTGAACGCGGCCGAAATGCCGATGATCGGTACGGATCTCGGCCAGGCTTGGGACGACAACTTCGTCTTCCCGGAGGGAATGTTGCTGGTGTTCGAGCCGGTGGTGTGGGAGGACGGGACCGGCGGCTACCGCGGCGAGGAGATCGTGGTGGTCACCGAGGGCGGCTGGATGCCGCTGACCGCATATCCGTACGACCCCTATGAGGTGCCCAGTGGGAATTGAGATCGAGGCCGACGACCGGGCCCTGCGGTTCAGCCGTCGAGAACGTGCGCTGGCGCAGATGGCGGCACACGACCTCGACGTGCTGGTCCTCGGCAGGCAGGCCAACGTCCGGTACATCTCGGGCGCCCCGCAACTGTGGGTGGTGGGCACCCGCCCGTTCGGGCCGATCTGCACCTTTGTCCGGGCCACCGGTGAGATCCACCTGAACAGCACGTGGGACGAGGGCATGCCCGAGGAGATCCCGCACGAGAATCTCTACGGGCTGGCGTGGAATCCCATGACGCTGATCTCCGTGCTGCAGGGCATCAAGGGTGCCGCTACCGCGCGCCGGGTCGGCACCGACGCCCTGACACCGACGTTCGCCACACTACTGCCGCTGGCTTTCCCTGCGGCCGAGCTCGTCGACGGTGAACAGGCGATGCGGGCCGCGCGACGGGTGAAGACG
Organism: Mycolicibacterium sp. Y3; assembly: GCF_051188035.1. NCBI lineage: Bacteria > Bacillati > Actinomycetota > Actinomycetes > Mycobacteriales > Mycobacteriaceae > Mycobacterium > Mycolicibacterium sp. Y3. Next base: position 2,275,866 of record NZ_JAVQLT010000001.1, read on the forward strand.
AGCGAGGAGATCGCCGCGCTGCGGCGCGCGCTGATCGTCGCCGAGGCGGGACTGGCGCGGGGTGTCGCCGAGGTGGCCCCGGGGACCACCGAACAGGTGCTCACCGGTGCGATCCTGAAGGCCGAGGCGGCCGGCGGGGTGAGCACACCGGCTACGCAGGACGCCGCATGGGTGACCTCGAAAGACCATCCGTGGCGGCGGACCGTCGGCGATGGCCGGGTGCGCGACGGCGATCTGGTGGCACTGTCGGCGGGTGTACTCGCCGACGGCTATGTCGGCGAGGTCGCGCGGACGGTCTGCGTCGGTGCACCGACAGAGGCGGTGCGTTCGTTGTATCGGCGTCGGGATGAGCTGTGGGACAGGTTGGTCGACGCCTGCCGCCCGGGCAAGCCGGCGAGTGCACTGCTGGACGCCTACGGCCACGCCGGCGAACCGTTACCGGCCATGCCGGTCGCACACGGGCTGGGGCTGGGCTTCGATCCGCCGGTGGTGTCACCGCACCTGCGCGCCACCGCCGAGGACGAGATCCTCACCGAGGGCATGGTCCTCGCGATCACCGCCTACGTCTGGAAACACGGCGTCGGCGCTGTCTTCACCCGGGACGCGGTGCTGATCACGGCCGACGGGGCCCACGTGCTCACCACCGCGGCATCGTACGGAGAGGCTGCGCATGCCTGAGCGGCCTTCCCCGGAGGAGATCATCCTCTACCAGAAGAATCCGAAGACCAAGATCGCCACCATCACGTTCAACAGGCCGGAGTTCTTGAACGCACCGACTTCGATGGCCCGGTTGCGGTACGCCGACATCCTGCGCGCGGCCAATGCCGACAACGATGTCAAAGTGGTGATCATCCGCGGGGTCGGGGACAACCTCGGCAGCGGTGCGGATCTCCCGGAATTCATGGAGGGCAACGACAATCCGGCAGCGCGGCTGGCGGAGTTGCGGTTGGAGGACGACGGTGTCGGGGACGTGACCTACCCACCGAAGGGCACCTTCCGCAACGGCGCCACCATCAGTTCGTGGTACGCCAACTCGCAGGCCGGTAACCGCGCACTGCAGGATTTCAAGAAGATCAGCATCGTCGAGGCCAAGGGATACTGTTACGGCTGGCACTTCTACCAGTGCGCCGACGCCGACCTGGTGATCTCCAGTGACGATGCGCTGTTCGGGCACCCGTCGTTCCGGTATCACGGGTGGGGCCCGCGCATGTGGACGTGGGTACAGATGATGGGGCTGCGCAAGTTCCAGGAGATGGTCTTCACCGGCCGGCCGTTCACCGCGGCGGAGATGTATGACTGCAATTTCCTGAACAAGGTGGTGGCGCGCGATCAGCTGGAAGCCGAGACCGACAAGTACGCCTTGGCGTGCGCGCGGAACCGGCCGGTGGACACCGTCTTTCAGCAGAAGATGTTCTTCGAGATCTTCAAGCAGCAACAAGGTGAGTACATGGGCAGTCTGTTGTCCGCTTTCTTCGAGTCGATGGGCAACGGTGTGGCCAACGACAACGAGGACGACATGGACATGTTCTCCTCGATCGATTCCGGGCTGTCGGCCGCGGTCAACGACAACGACGGCAAGTTCCCACCCGACTTCCGGCTCTCCAAGAAGAACCGGGCGAAACCGGAGTAGGTCATGAGTGCACCACTGGCCGGCTACACCGTCGTCGACCTGTCCAGCGGGATCGCCGGGGCATATGCCACCAAGATCCTGGCCGACGGCGGTGCCGACGTCGTCAAAGTGGAAGACCCGCAGGGTGATCCGCTGCGCACCTGGTCGGCATCGGGCTCCCGGGGCGGCGCCCTGTTCGCCTTCCTGGCGGGCGGCAAGCGCAGCGTGGTCCTGGAAGCGCAGGACACGGAGTTGCTCGAGCGGCTGATCGCATCATCGGACGCCGTGGTGTGGTCACCGGAATCGGCGGTCGCCCAGTCAGTGTCGCCGGCGGACCTGCACCGGCGGTACCCGCATCTGATCGTCACGGCCATCACCGCGTTCGGCCTGGACGGGCCGTGGAGTGGCCGTCCGGCCACCGAATTCACCCTGCAGGCCTGGTCCGGCGGCGCCATCGGGATCGGCCGTGGCACCCAGGACCGCGCGCCGGTGACCATCGGTGGTCAGGTGGGGGACTGGCTGACCGGGGCCTACGCCGCCGCGATGACACTGGCCTTCCGGGCGCGTGCGCTGCGCGACGGCCACGGCGAGTTCATCGACCTGTCCAAGCTGGAGGCCCAGGTCCTCGGCCTCACCTACTATCCCGTCACCTATTTCGAGATGCTCGGCCGGCCCTGGCGCACCGAGCGCCGGCCCACGGTCCCCGGGGTGGCCCAGGCGGCCGACGGTCTGGTGGCATTGGGATGCGGTACCGCCCAGCAGTGGTGGGACCTGTGCGCGATGTCGGGCCACGACGAGTGGATCGACGAGACCACGCAGCTGACCATCACCGAGCAGGCCAACCTGCACGCCGAAGAGTTGTACGAGTGGATCCGCCGGCAACCCGCGGATGACCTGCGCGACCTGGCAGCAGCCTTCCGGATCCCGAACTCACCCGTCGGCAACGGCGAGAACGTCACCGCGATGGACCATTTCGTGGCACGGGACGCGTTCGTGCGCAACCCTGCCGGCGAGTTCGTCCAGCCCGCGCACCCGTACCGGTTCACCGGCGCCGCGCTGCGCGCACCCGCGCCCGCACCCGGTCTCGGGGAGCACACCCGCGAGGTGCGGGAGGCCGCCTTGCACCCACGTCCGGCGCCCACCACGGCGCCGACCCGGGACCGGCTGCCGTTCAGCGGTCTGCGGGTGCTGGATATGACGACCTTCTGGGCCGGGCCGTCCTGCACCCATGCGCTGGGGATGCTGGGGGCCGATATCGTCCATCTGGAGTCCACCTCACGCCCCGACGGGACCCGGCTGATCGCCGGGATCCCCGCCACCGTGGAGCAGTGGTGGGAACGATCCCCGATCTTCAGTGCGCTCAACACGAACAAGAAGAGCGTCACGGTGGACTTCCAGACCGAGGCCGGCCGGGACGTGTTGCGCCGCTTGATCGCCGCCAGCGATGTGGTGGTGGAGAACTTCACCCCACGCGTCATCGACCAGCTGGGCCTGGACTTCGACACCGTGCGCGCACTGCGCGAGGACATCGTCATGGTGCGCATGCCGGGCTTCGGGCTGGCGGGACCGTGGCGGGACAACCCCGCCTTCGCCTACATCATCGAAGACGCATCCGGCTTGAGCTGGCTCACCGGCTACCCGGACCGCCCCCCGTTCGAGCCGTACTCGGTTGGCGATCCCAACGCCGGGGTGCACGCCCTCAACGCCGTGCTGCTGGCACTGGAGCATCGACGCACCACGGGGCAGGCCGTACTGGTCGAGGCGGCCATGATCGACGCCGCACTGAACATCGCGGCCGAGCAGGTCATCGAATACTCCGCGTACGGGGCGCTGCTGCAGCGCGACGGCAACCGCGGCCCCACCGCCGCACCGCAGAACCTCTACCGGAGCGCCGAACCGGACGAGTTCGGCCGCGACGACAGTTGGGTGGCCATCGCGGTGCAGACCGACGCCCAGTGGGAGGCGCTGCGGGCGGCACTCGGTTCTCCGGACTGGTCGGCCGATCCCGCGCTGTCGTGCGACGAGGGACGCCGCGCCGCCCACGATGTGGTCGATGAACACCTGGCCGCCTGGTGCCGCACCCGTACCGGTGACGAGATTGTCGAAAACCTCTGGGGCGCCGGTGTTCCGGTGGCCAAGGTGATGCAGCCGCATCGCCAGACCGAACTGCCCCAATTGCGGCACCGCCGATTCTTCGAACACGTGGGGCATCCGGTGAATCCCGTCGCCCCCTACAGCACCCTGCCGGTCACCTTGGCCAACGGTCCCGTGGCCTTCCATCGCGAACCTGCACCGCTGCTCGGCGAGCACAACCATGTGGTGCTGACCGGGTTGGGCCTGTCCGATGAGGAGATCGCGGTCCTCGTCGATGACGGGGTGATCGGTACCGAACCGGGTAAGAGCGGGCGGCGCAAAGCTGCCCGCTGAGCTACCCGAGCGAGGGATCTGCCGGCTGAGCGTGTCCTGCCTGCCGCGCGGTCACGGTACGGCGGTATCCAGTCTGGTGTCACCGAGTCGCGCACTGAGTACTCGCCACGGGTCGGCATAGACGCCCGGTGAATTGCGGTAGGCGCCTTGGCGTGTGACGAAGGCCCGCGCCAGTGGGGCGATCAGCCGGGCCGGGTGCCGTTTCCACCCGGTCTCGGTCCGGATCTCGTCGAGCATGGCCGGCCAGGAATGGTGCTGGAATTTCAGCACCTCCTGCGCACGGGTGGTATCCATCCAGTCGGTGATGAACCAGTCGTCATCGCTGTCCGGATTGCCCGGGCGACCCGGCGGCAGCACCCCGGGCAATCCGCGCGCCGCGGCCAGCGACGAACCGACGTCGCCCTGCAGCATCCGGTGGGTGTCGTCGCCGGCGATCAACAGGATCTCACCGACCGCGTCGGCGACGGTCGCGGCGGCGAAAGCGGTTGCCACGTCGCGTACATCGACCATGTGGATCCGATTGTCGACCGGCAGCGCGCTCTCGAAGTACAGTGCGTCCCAGCTGAACGGCATGGCGCCCAGATCGGTGCTCATCACGCCGCCGAGCCGCAGCACCACCCAGTCCAGTGCCGAGGCTCGGACATACGCCTCGGATTCGAGCTTGTGCCCGCCGTACAGTTCGGTGGGCCGCGGCGGCGTTTCGGCCGTCACCGGATCCGGATTGCGGTACGGGTTACGGGATCCGTAGACCGCGTTGCTGGAGGCCTGCACGAACCTCGGCGGGTTCGGCGCGGCGGCGGCGGCGTCGACCAAGGTCTTACTGGCGTCCACGTTGACCTTGCGGGCCAGGGCGGGGTTGCGGTAGATCGGCGGCGGGATCACCGCTGCGAGGTGGATGATCGCGTCGGGGGCGACATCGCCGATGAGCCGTTGCGCATCGGCGGGCACCGTCAGGTCGGTCCAGCGCACTTGCACTCCGGGCGGAAGCGCCTGAGCCTTGGCCCGGTTGGCGTCGATGCCCAGATCGGTGGCCACCACCCGGCGCCCCTCGGCGGCCAGCGCCCTGACCGTAGCCGAGCCGACGAGACCGAACGCCCCGGTGACGAGAACAGTGTCGGACATCGATTACTTCAGGCAGCTACCGGCGTCGACCGGCAGGGTGACACCGGTGATGTAACGGGCCTCATCGGAGGCCAGGAACAGCACGGCGTTGCTGATGTCGATGGCGTCCACCCACGGGATCGGCAGCGTGTGGAACATCTGGCAGATGGGCGCCATATCCTCGGCGCCCGGGTTCTCCAGGTCGGGCCGGAACATCTTGAAGGTGCCCTCGTTGTGCAGCATCTGGGTGCTGACGTGGGTGGGGTGCACGGTGTTGGCGCGGATGTTGTGGTGGCCGAGTTCGACGGCGAAACCGCGCATCAGGCCGACGACACCGTGCTTGGCCGAGACGTAGTTGCCACAGTGCGGGTACGCCTTCAGTCCGCCCACCGAACTGGTGAGGATGATGGAACCGCCCCGCCCGCCCGCGATGATGTGCGGCACAGCCGCTTTCACCGACTTCCACACGCCGGACAGGTTGATGTCGATCATCTCGTCCCAGTCGAGCTCGCTGGTCTCGTGCAGCGGATCACCGCCGTTGCCGATACCGGCGTTGGCCACCACGATGTCGAGACGGCCCAGCTGCTCGACCCCGCTGTCGACGGCAGCCTTGACGGCGGCGGCATCGCGGACGTCGACCTCGGCGGTGACGATGCGGCGGTTGAGGCCCTTGACGAGGTTGGCGGTCTCGGCGAGATCATCAGGGGTGGAGGCGGGGATGGCCGTTTCCACGCCGGGCCGGATGGGTCCGGCGATGTCGATCGCGATGATGTCGGCGCCTTCTTCGGCCAGTCGCACGGCGTGGCTGCGGCCCTGCCCGCGCGCGGCGCCCGTCACGAATGCGACCTTGCCCTCTACCCGGCCTGCCATCTGGTCCTCAATTCTGCGTAAGTCACTTGTGCACTTGCTCAGCACTCTGTCACCGCGCGTCTGCCCATGTCAATGGCAGAATCAGATATGAATAACTAACCTCTCTGCTTAGAAGAATGTCGCTCTCGTTAAAGGCTTCTCGGGTACGAGAGGTCCACCGTGGAGCGAATACGCGAAAGAGGCGAGGGTCGGCTGCGGCGGTCGGGCGGGTCAGTGCCTGGCTTCGGCACCACGCCGGTGTGAGCAGAGGTCTACTTCGGCGAGAACCAAGTTCTCAATCGTCGACGGCGAAACCGTGCGCGACGAAATCCCAGACTTCCTGCGCCGAGATCGGCTTGTTGGTGGTGTCGTCACCGCCGCTGGACTGTGCGACGAACATCACGGTCTGCATGGTCATCGCGGCCATCCGGCGTGGGTTGAGGCCCGCCCGAATCTTGCCTGCTTCGTGCGCGTCTTCCATCAGTTCGGTGAGCAGGGCCAGCAGGGGGGCGTGCGCAACCTTCACCTCTGAGGGATGTGAGACGAGCAGCCGGGGTGCGAAGTCGGTGAACAGCGGTCGCTTGGCGGCCGGGTCGGGCCGCGAGGACTCGAACAGCAACTCGATGGCGACCTTGAGGCGCTCCACCGGATCGGCCTGGCCGGAGGTGGCGGCCCGGATCTGGTCGGCGGAACGGCTCAGTGCATCCTCGAAAAGGGCCAACAGCAGCTCGTGCTTACCGTCGAACTGCAGGTAGAAGCTGCGCAACGACTGGCGGGAGCGATCGACAACCTCTTGCACGGTGAAATCCGTGCTGCCCTTCTCGATGATGATCGACTGCGCGGCGTCGAGGAACCGCTGGACGCGCTGAGCGGCACGCAGCTTGGCCGTCTTGATCGAGCGTTCGACCGCGCGCTGCTTCCAGGCGGGCTCTTCGTTTGCGCTGGTCACCGGCTGCTCAGCTGCTTGCCGATTCGGGAGAACATGAGTGGACTGTACCGGAGAACGCCTGGGCATTGCGGTGCTCGACCCCCTCCGAACGCTCGTGTCGGAGACTGTAGCTTTCTCATGGTGAGAATAATATTCTCATTTCCGCATTTTCAGAAGGGCTACGGGGAAAGCGGCTTTCCGGTCCACCGACGTCCGTCGCGTGAGAATGCGAATCAGAGCTGAGCCAGCCGCGGTGCCGAGCCACGGGCGCGCAGGCCTGCGCCGGCCTTCTTCGTCAGCTCCCGCGAGCTGCCCAGCAACCCGTCGAGCACCAGCGTGCGCTCGATGTGGCGGTGCAGATCGTGTTCTTCGGTGAACCCGATTCCGCCGAGCACCTGCTGACAGTGCTTGGCCGCCGTCAGCGCCGCCTTGCCTGCGGCAGCCTTGGCCAGCAGCGCGGTGAGATCCGGGTTGGCCGCGCCGGGCAGGATCAGCGTCGCCTCGGCACCCTCGATGGCCACCAGCGTCTCGGCCAGCCGGTGTCGCACCGCCTGGAACGACGCGATGGGCTTACCGAATTGGACCCGGTCCAGCGCATGCCGGCGGGCGAGGGACAACATGGCCCTTGCCGAGCCGACCAGCCACCAGGCCACGGCGATGCGTGCCTCGGCCACCCGGATCGGATAGCCCTCATCCTCACGGCGCAACGGCAGACCACCGAGCGTCGGTTCGGTGGTTTCCGCCGAGATCCGGTCCCAGACGACCCACGTGTTACCCGCGTAGGGCAGTGGCAGTTCGACGGTGTCACCGATGGTGTTGCCGGTGGCGTGCAGCACGACGTCGACCAGAACCGAAGCATGCGAACCGGTTTCGCCGAGCAGCCGGAACACCAGCGGCACCGCCAGTTCGGGGATGTCGGTCAGCATCTCGGCCCAGCCGAGGTCGGTGAGGGCTGCATCCAGTGCCGGGCCGGAGGTGGCCAGCATCGTCTTGCGCAGGGTGTCTTCGAGAAGCGTCAGCGACTCGGCGTCGAGCGCGGTGGCCATGTTCACTCTTTCCCGAGGTCCAGCAGGCGGCGGGCGATGATGTTGCGCTGCACTTCGGCGGTGCCGCCGTAGATGGTCGCGGCGCGCGAATACAGGTACTCGGTGCGCCATTCGGTGTCATCGAGCTCGATGACACCGGGCAGCAGGTCGTGGGCGGTGTCGTAGAGCCGTTGTTCGGCAGCGGCCAGCAGCACCTTGTCGATCGAGGTCTCCGGGCCCAGCTTGTGGCCGTCGGCCAGTCGGTGCTGGGTGGCGCGGGACCGGCAGCGCAGGGTGTGCAGGGCCAGGTATGCCTCGCCCATGTCGGCGTCCACTGCCTGCCCGTCGCGCTTCACCTCGTCGATGAGGGTGTCGAACCGGGAGTACAGGTAGGCGATGCGCTGCCAGAAGCAAGTCGACCGCTCGTAGGGGAGCAGGTCCATCGCCAGCTGCCAGCCGTCGCCAGGTTGGCCGAGCATCCGGCCGGCGTCGACCTCGACGTCGTCGAAGTACACCTCGCAGAACTCGTCGACGCCGTGCATGGTCTGCAGCGGGCGCACGGTGACACCGGGGCTGTCGAGGTCGACGAAGAACGCCGTGATCGCTTGATGATCGGGAGTGTCCGCGTCGCCGGTGCGGGTGAGCAGGATGCAGCGGTGGGAGTACTGGGCGAAGCTGGTCCACACCTTCTGCCCGTTGATGACGTAGCGATCCGCGTCGCCTTTTTTCTCGGCTCTGGTGGTCAGCGAGGCCAGGTCGCTGCCGGAGCCCGGCTCCGAGAAGCCCTGGCACCATTGTTCCTCGCCGGACAGGAGTTTGGGCACCATCTCCGCCGCCAGTGCCTTGGGGGCGTAGTCGATCATCGTCGGTGCCAGCACCTCGAGCATCGAATACGGCCCGGGCTCGGCCAGCCGCCGGCCCACCACCTCTTCGCCGACGATGGCGCGCAGCATCGCCGGGCCGCCGAGCCCGCCCGCGTGTTCGGGCCAGCCATAGCGGCTCCAGCCCGCGTCGTACAGCGCCTTCTGCACGCGGGCGAACTGGCGGATCTGGCCTTCCAGTGAGTGATCGTCCGGTGGGTTCAGGTCATTGTCGGCGAGCCACTGCTGCAGTGCCGCGCGGAAGCTGGTGGGGTCGTGGAGATCGATCTCGGTCACGCTGTTGGCCGTCCGATGGCGTGCGGCTTGCCGTGATCGTGCGCGCCGCTGCGGCGGATGAAGGTCATGGCCCGGGTCGCCAGGCGCCACCCTGCCTCGGTGCGTACGTAGGTGTCGCGGTAGTAGCCGATCCGCATATCGTGCGCCGAGTGCTCGATGAAGCACAGCGGTTGCGTGCCGCTGGCGGTGTCCGCGCCCTCGACCAGGTCGACCAACGCGGTACCGGTCATGAACAGCCCCTTGGGTGCGGCGTCGACCAGCACCGGAAAGCGGTCCAGGACATAGGTTTCGCCGAAGGCGCTGTACGTGCCGTCCGGGGTGAACACGCTGACCAGCCCTTCGATGTCACCCTGGGTGATGGTGACCGCGTATTTGGCAAGCAGCTGCTGGATCTCGACCAGGTCGTCAGTTCGGCTAGGAGCCATCGGCGTACTCATTCTTGTAGACCTTACCGCCCTTCATTACAAATGTAACCTTCTGTGTAACGGTGATGTCCTCCAGGGGGTTGCCGGGGACGGCGATGATGTCGGCCAGCAAGCCTTCGGCCAGCCGTCCTCGATCCGTGGCGTTGATCAGATCGGCCGCGATGGTGGTGGCCGACCGCAGCACCGCGGCCGGTGGCATGCCCCACTCGACCAGGGTGACGAGTTCATCGGCGTTGCGACCGTGGGGGATGGCCGGGGCGTCGGTCCCGACGGCGATCTTCACCCCAGCCTCGTACGCCGCCTTGAGTGACGTCTCGGCCTTCGGGAACATCTCGGCTGCTTTGTCCTGCAACACCTTCGGGGCATGCGAGACATCCATCGCCTGGGCCAGCCGCCGGGTGGTGACCAAGAACCGGTCGTTGTCGACGAGCGCCTGGATGGCCTCGTCGTCCATCAGGAAGCCGTGTTCGATGCAGTCGATACCGCATGCGACGGCATGTTTGACCGCTTCGGCGCCGTGCGTGTGGGCGGCCACCCGCAGGCCGCGGCGGTGGGCCTCGTCGACGATCGCACACAATTCCTCATCCGAATAGTGTTGCGCGCCAGCGGCACCTGTCAGAGACATCACGCCACCGGAGACGCAGACCTTGATCAGCTGGGCGCCGTGTTTGATCTGATAGCGCACCGCCTTGCGGACCTCGTCGACGCCGTTGGCGATGCCTTCTTCGACCGTGAGTTCCAGGGCGCCGGGCATGAACGCGGCGAACATCGTCGGGTCCAGGTGCCCGCCGGTCGGGGTGATGGCATGGCCGGCGGGCACGATCCGCGGGCCGTCCACCCAACCGGCGTCGATGGCCTTGCCCAGTGCGACGTCCAAGAGGTAGCCGCCGGTCTTGACGAACAGGCCCAGGTTACGCACGGTGGTGAACCCGGCGCGCAGCGTGCGCCGGGCATTGCCCACCGCGCGCAGCACGCGGGTCGGCGGGTCGTCCTGGACCTGGGACAGGCCGGGGTTCTCCCCGCGACCGCCCATGAGCAGGTTGACCTCCATGTCCATCAGGCCCGGCAGTAGGACGGCGTCGCCGAGGTCTATGAAATCGGAGCTCTCGCTTTCGGGTCCTTCTCCGATGCCGACGATCCGGTCTCCGTCGACACGAACGATGCCGGGGCGAATGATCGCCCCGGCATCGACGTCGAGAAGACCCGCAGCTTTGAGGGTCAACATCGATGAGCGCTCGCGCGAAGAGAAGACAACACTGTTAAACCACCGGCTCCTTGATCAGCTTGATATAGGCCGCGCCGCTGTCGAGCACGCGTGGCTGCTTCCACACCTCGATCGGAAAGCTCACCATGACGATCGACTGTCCCAGGTGCACCAGGGCTTTGGCGTCGTCCGGCATTCCTGCGAGCGGGAAGCGCGCGTCGACGTAGACCATGATGTCCTCGAGGCGCTTCATCCCCGCGTCGTACAGCTCCTGCATCTCATCCATCGTCGAGCTCAGCCGCTTGGTGTAACGCTCCTCCTCGGTGGCCAGGCACCAGTCGCTGAACCGCTCCAGGTCGGCGAATTCCTCGGGCAGCTTAGACATTCGCTGATTCCTTCTCGGTCTTCGTGGTTGCCGCGCCGTTCGCTGATCCGTTGGCTGCCTTCGCTTCGAGGCTCGCCTTGTACCTGTCAACGTACTGGTGCGCGGTCATGTGCAGGTGGCGAAGCAGGATTTCCTGGTCGCACAACGGGAACTCGGTGACGGCGCGGGTGCCGATCTGCGTCTGGGTGGCCTCCAGGGTGTTGGCGTCCTGGAACGCGTACTCCTTGAACGTCACCGCGGCCAGCTCCTGCGAGAGTCGTTCGCGCAGGTTCTTCGGCGGCACGAAATACAGGTCGGCCTCGAAGATGTGCGTGTCCACCCCGGTCGGCCAGTAGTTGTAGGTCAGGTACCACCCCGGTGCCCAGAACAACAGGGTCCAGTTCGGGAAGAACTCGAAAGAGTCGGTGCCCCACGTCTTGTGGCGTCCCGGGTTGATGGCCGGTGGTAGCTCGTCGGGCAGGATGCCCTCGATGTCGGGGCGGTCCCACGGCCCGAACAGGCCGCTGTGCAGGATCCGTTCGATGGGCTTGACCATGTTGAGGTCCTTCGGCGGTGACATCCCGCCCCACGACGAGACCATCGAGTGATCACCCTTGATGTCGTAGGCCAGCGCCTCGAAGCCGAACTGGGCAAGCTTCTCGGCCTCCTCTTTCTCGGCCTGCTTCATATGCAGGATCGGTGCGTGGTAGAACTCTGTGAACGCGTCGATGAACAGCTTCCAGTTGGCGTTGATCTCCGAGCGGTAGCTGTAGTGCTCGGTCATCTCGTGGAACGGATAACCCTTGAGGCCCTCGCCGAATTCGCCGAGATAGTCGACCAGCGGTTCGGCGTCGTCGTCGAAGTTGACGAAGATGAAGCCTTCCCACACCTCGCAGCGCACCGACTTGAGTGGGTAGTCGGCCTTGTCCAGGTCGAAGAACTCGCCCTCCTGTTGGACGAAGGTCAGGTCGCCTTTCAGGTCGTAGCGCCAGGCGTGGTACTTGCAGACGAACTGCCGGCAGCTTCCGGAGACCTCTTCATTGGGATAGTCGTTCCAGACCAGCTTGTTCCCGCGGTGACGGCACAGGTTGTAGAAGGCGCGGATCTTGTCGCCGTCGTTGACGACGATGATCGACACGCCAGGCCCGACCGACGGGAGTTCGCGGGTGACGTAGCGGCCCTTCTTCGGGACGAGTTCCACGCGGCCCATGTGCAGCCAGGTCTTGCGGAAGATGGCTTGCTGTTCGAGCTTCCAGTGCTCGGGATCGACCGAGTCGGTGTAGTCGACCGGTGCCGTGCCGAGTTCCGGCCAGTTCTCGGTCCAGCTACCGGCGGCTGGTTTGGGGAAAAACGCCACGGTGTTACCTCTCCTGTTGATGCGACGGTGTCGAGCGCCGGGCCGCTTCCGCGGTGGCTTCGGCCTCGCCTTCTCCGCTACGAGAATCATATTCTCATATCTGACTAACAGATTTCCACCCTTTGACCGTAAGGTCAATGTCAACGTCAGCCGTCGTACGCGCGGGGGACGTCGGTGGCAGCGGAAAAAGCACGGTCAGCGGCACGAGACATCGGCGCGGACGTTGATTCTCGCCCTGAGAGAAGTTAGTTTGCATTCAGTGAGAATTGAGCCCGACGATCGGGGCGGGACGTCGAAAGGGATATCCATGCATCACGACGACATGATTCTGATCAGCGTCGACGACCACATCATCGAGCCGCCCGACATGTTCAAGAACCACCTGCCGGCCAGGTACGTGGACGAGGCGCCGCGGCTGGTGCACAACCCGGACGGGTCGGATACCTGGCAGTTCCGCGACACCGTCATACCGAACGTCGCGCTCAACGCCGTGGCCGGGCGGCCCAAGGAGGAGTACGGCCTGGAGCCCCAGGGTCTCGACGAGATCCGCAAAGGCTGCTACGACGCGGCCGAGCGGGTCAAGGACATGAATGCCGGTGGGGTGCTGGCCACCATGAACTTCCCGTCGTTTCCCGGTTTCGCCGCGCGGCTTTTCGCCACCGAGGACGCCGACTTCTCACTGGCGTTGGTGCAGGCCTACAACGACTGGCATATCGACGAGTGGTGCGGTTCCCACCCGGGTCGCTTCATTCCGATGGCCATCCCCGCAATCTGGGATCCGGTGCTCTGCGCTCAGGAGATCCGTCGCGTCTCGAAGAAAGGTGTGCACTCGCTGACCTTCACCGAGAACCCTTCTGCGCTGGGGTATCCGAGCTTTCACGACCTCGAGTACTGGAAGCCGCTGTGGGATGCCCTGGTCGACACCGAGACGGTGATGAACGTGCATATCGGGTCCTCGGGCCGGCTGGCCATCACCGCCCCGGACGCGCCGATGGACGTGATGATCACCCTGCAACCGATGAACATCGTGCAGGCGGCCGCGGATCTGTTGTGGTCGGCGCCGATCAAGGCCTATCCGGATCTGAAGATCGCGCTGAGTGAGGGCGGCACCGGGTGGATCCCGTACTTTCTGGACCGGGTGGATCGCACCTATGAGATGCATTCGACGTGGACACACCAGGACTTCGGCGGCAAGCTGCCCTCGGAGGTGTTCCGCGAGCACTTCATGACGTGTTTCATCTCCGATCCGGTCGGGGTGAAGAACCGTCACGCCATCGGGGTGGACAACATCTGCTGGGAGATGGACTACCCGCACTCGGACTCCATGTGGCCCGGTGCGCCCGAGGAGCTCGGCGCGGTATTCGACACCTATGACGTTCCCGATGACGAGATCAACAAGATCACCCACGAGAACGCCATGCGGCTGTACCACTTCGAGCCGTTCCAGCACATCCCGCGTGAGCAGGCCACTGTCGGCGCGCTGCGCAAACAAGCCGAGGGACACGATGTTTCGATCCAGGCGCTGAGTCACCACGACAAGCGCAGCGGCTCGGATATCGCAGATTTCACCGCCAACGCACGTGCGGTCACCGGCGTCAAAGACTAGCCAGAGAGCAGCTTCGACGGACGGTGCAGGGACACCTGCACCGTACCGTCGTATGCGCGGACTGAGGAGGGAACCATGCCTGCGGGAATGAATTTCGAGCTGACCGAGGATCAACAGCTGATTCGCAAGTCCGTGGCGGAACTGGCATCCAGATTCGATGACCACTACTGGATGGAGAAGGACCAGGCGCACGAGTTCCCCACCGAGTTCTACGACGCCATCGCCGCCGGTGGGTGGCTCGGGATGACGATTCCCGAAGAGTACGGCGGGCACGGTCTCGGCATCACCGAGGCGACCATCCTGGCCGAGGAGGTGGCCCGCTCCGGCGGCGCGATGAACGCCGCGAGCTCCATCCACATGTCGATCTTCGGGATGCAGCCGGTGGTGGTGTTCGGCTCCGAGGAGATGAAGAAGGCGACGTTGCCGCGGATCGTCAACGGCGACCTGCACGTGTGCTTCGGGGTCACCGAACCCGGTGCGGGGCTGGATACTTCGCGCATCACCACCTTTGCCAAACGGGACAGCTCCGGAGAGTTCTACACGGTCAACGGTCGCAAGGTGTGGATCTCCAAGGCGCTGGAATCCGAGAAGATCCTGCTGCTCACCCGCACGGAGAGCCGCGACGACGTGCAGAAGCGCGGGGGCAAGCCGACCGAGGGCCTGACCCTGTTCCTCACCGACATCGACCGCGACCACGTCGACATCCGCCCGATCAAGAAGATGGGGCGCAATGCCGTCAGCTCCAACGAGGTGTTCATCGACGATCTGCGGATCCCGGTCTGCGACCGGATCGGCGACGAGGGCAAGGGTTTCTCCTACATCCTGCACGGCCTCAACCCCGAGCGGATGTTGATCGCCGCCGAGGCACTCGGTATCGGCCGGGTGGCGCTGGACCGCGCGGTGAAATATGCCAACGAGCGCGTGGTGTTCGACAGGCCCATCGGTATGAACCAGGGTATCCAGTTCCCGCTGGCCGACTCGCTGGCCCGGCTCGATGCGGCCGAGCTGATCCTGCGCAAGGCGACCTGGCTCTACGACAACGGCAAACCCTGTGGCCGCGAGGCCAATATGGCCAAGTATCTGTGCGCGGATGCCGGGTTCTCGGCCGCGGACCGCGCTTTGCAGACCCACGGCGGGATGGGTTACTCGGAGGAGTACAACATCTCGCGGTTCTTCCGGGAGTCGCGCCTGATGAAGATCGCTCCGGTGAGCCAGGAGATGATCCTGAACTTCCTGGCCGCCAACGTCCTGGGTCTGCCCAAGAGCTACTGACGCCGTCGGCGCTGCAGAGAGGAAAGCCATCTCGATGAGGACATACTTCGACCTGACCGGCCGCACGGCGCTGGTCACCGGCGCGGGGGCCGGTATCGGCGCCGGCGTTTCCGAGGCGCTGGCCGCCGCGGGTGCGGCGGTGTTGGTCACCGATATCAGCGGTGACGCCGCCGCCGCGGTCGCCGAGCGGATCAACACCGCGGGCGGTAAGGCAGACAGCGCCCCGCTGGATGTGAGCGACCGGGACGCCGCGGTGGCCGCCGCCGCCCAGGCGGCCGGCCTCGGCGCGGGCGGCCTGCACATCGTGGTCAACAACGCCGGCGTCACCGCTCCGGCGATGTTTCCCAAGCTGACCGACGAGACGTTCCGGCTGACCTTCGACATCCACGTGATGGGGACATTCCACGTCACCCAGGCCGCGTTGCCGCACATCCCCACCGACGGGACCGGCCGCGTCATCAACGTGACGTCCTCGGCGGGCATCACCGGCACGCTGGGTCAGGTCAACTACTCGGCGGCCAAGGCCGGCATCATCGGCATGACCAAATCATTGGCCCGCGAGCTCGCGACCAAGAACATCATGGTCAACGCCCTGGCCCCGCTGGCGGCCACCCCGATGACCGAGACCATCCGCACCAATGAGAAATTCGCGGCCAACATGATGAACCGCATCCCGCTCAAACGCTGGGCAGAGGCCGAAGAGGTCGCGGGTGCCTTCGTCTTCCTGGCCTCCGATGCCGCGTCGTACATCACCGGCCAGGTGCTGCCGGTCGACGGCGGCATGGTTATGTGAAGTCGTGACCAGTACCGCGCCGCTGTCCGGCATCACCGTCGTTGCCATGGAGCAGGCGGTGTCCGCGCCGATGTGCACCCGGGTCCTGGCCGACTTCGGCGCCCGGGTGATCAAGATCGAAAACCCCAAGGGCGGCGACTTCGCCCGCGATTACGACGACGTGGTGCTGGGGCAGGCAGCGCATTTCGTCTGGGCGAACCGGGGCAAGGAATCGGTCACGCTGAACCTCAAGTCCCCGGCGGGGATGGAGGTGCTGCACCGGCTGCTCTCCCGAGCCGACGCGTTCGTGTCCAATCTGGCCCCCGGCGCCACCGCCCGCCTCGGGTTGGCGCCGGCCGACCTGAAAGAGCGCCACCCACAGGTCATTTCACTTGAGATCGACGGCTACGGTCCGGGCGGGCCGCTGTCGGAGAAGCGCGCCTACGATCTGTTGGTGCAAGCGGAGTCGGGATCGTGCGCCTCCACCGGTTATGCCGGGATGCCGGCGAAACCGGGTGCGGCGGTCGCCGATATCACCACGGGCCTGTATTCGGCCCTGTCCATCATGGCGCTGCTGCTCGGGCGGGCGCGACAGCGCGACACCGGGGCGGCACCCTCGGTGGCGGTGAGTTTGTTCGACACGATGACCGACATCATGGGCTATCAGCTGACCTACACCCAGCACTCCGGGATCGACCAGATTCCGCTCGGCATGAGCTCACCGGCGGTCGCCCCGTACGGCTCGTTCTCGACGCGGGACGGGCAGACGGTGGTGTTGGGCACCACCAACGACCGGGAGTGGCAGCGGCTGGCCCGCGAGATCATCGAACGCCCGGACCTGGCCGACGACGCGCGATTCGCCACCAACTCCGACCGCTGCGCGCACCGCGACGAGCTCAACGCCGCCATCGAAACCTGGTGCGCCCAGCACGATCTGGCGCATATTCAGGAGACCGCGGACCGGGCCGGGATCGGCAACTCCCGCTACAACCTGCCCAGTGAGGTCATCGCGCACCCGCACCTGAAGGCGCGGGACCGCTGGCGCGAGGTCGGTACCCCGAACGGGACGATCTCCGCACTCCTGCCGCCACCGGTGATCAGTGGCTTCGAGATGGCGATGGGTGCGGTGCCGGGCCTGGGCCAGCACACCGACGCGGTGCTGGGTGAGCTGGGTTTCGCCGCCGACGAGGTCGCCGCGTTGCGCTCGGACGGCGCGATCGGTCCGGAGTACCTGTGAGCGTGCTGCTGACCGAGGACCGCGACGGTGTGCGGACGCTGACCCTGAACCGGCCGGAACGCAAGAACGCCCTCGACCCGCAACTGTGGGGTGCGCTGGCCGAGGCACTACGCGTCGCCGATACCGACGACACGGTGCGGGCGCTGGTCCTCACCGGCGCAGGCGGAGCCTTCTGCTCGGGAGCCGATATCGGGACCGGAGAGGTCATCCACCCGCGACGCAAACTGCAGCGCCTCACCGATGTCGCGCTGGCGCTGCACCACCTGTCGGTGCCGACCATCGCCAAGGTCACCGGCGTCGCCGTCGGGGCCGGCTGGAACCTGGCGCTGGGCTGCGATCTCGTGGTCGCCACCCCGGAATCGAAGTTCTGCCAGATCTTCTCCAAGCGCGGCCTGTCGGTCGATCTGGGGGGATCCTGGCTGCTGCCGAAACTCGTTGGACTGCAACAGGCCAAGCGACTGGTGATGCTGGCCGACATGATCTCGGCGGACGAAGCACTGCGAATGGGCCTGGTGACCTGGGTGCGGGCGGCCGAAGAGATCGACGGATTCGTCGGCGAACTGGCCGACCGACTCGCCGGCGGACCGCCGTTCGCGCTGGCGCAGAGCAAGGCGCTGCTCAACGACGGCGCCAGCGCGAGTTTCGCCCAGGCGCTGGCCAACGAGGCGCGCGCTCAGCCGGGCAATTTCGCCACCACTGACTCGGCGGAGGCGTACGCGGCGTTCGCCGCCAAACGTGACCCGTCGTTCACCGGAACCTGGGCGGTGCCGCTCGCCCCCTCGGGGGCAGGAGCGGAGCGACCCGGGGGACAACACAGCAAGGAGTAACGCATGCGAGAAACCGTCATCGTCGGGGCCGTGCGCACCCCGGTCGGCAAGCGCAACGGCGGACTGTCCGACCAGCACGCCGCCGACCTGTCCGCCGTGGTGCTCAACGAACTCGTCGAACGCACCGGCGTGGAGCCCGCCCTCATCGACGATGTGGTGTGGGGCTGCGTGTCGCAGGTGGGCGACCAATCCAGCAATATCGGCCGGTACGCGGTGCTTGCCGCCGGCTGGCCCGAGCACATCCCCGGCACGACGGTCAACCGCGCCTGCGGATCCAGCCAACAGGCCTTGGATTTCGCGGTGCAGGCGGTGATGTCGGGTCAGCAGGACATCGTCGTCGCCGGTGGTGTCGAGGTGATGAGCCGGGCGCCGCTGGGCGCGGCCCGCCAGACCGGCCAGCCCTACGGCCCGAAAGCGCTTGCCCGCTATGACGGTTTCTCGTTCAACCAGGGCATCTCGGCGGAACTGATCTGCCAGAAATGGGACCTGTCGCGCACCCGCTGCGATGAGTATTCGGCGCAGTCCCACGAGCGCGCCGCCGCCGCGCAGGATGCCCGGGCCTTCCTCGATCAGATCGTGCCGGTCTTCGTCGACGGTGGCGTGATCACCGATGACGAAGGCATCCGTCGCGGCACGACGGTCGAGAAGCTCGCCGGACTCAAGCCCGCATTTACCGAAGACGGCATCATCCACGCCGGCAACTCGTCTCAGATTTCCGACGGTGCGGCTGCGCTGCTGGTGATGACCGCCGACCAGGCGCTGCAGCTGGGACTCACCCCGTTGGTGTACTACCGTGCCGGCGCGGTGATCGGTGCCGACCCGGTGCTGATGCTGACCGGGCCCATCCCGGCCACCGAGAAGGTGTTGCACAAGGCCGGCGTCGGGATCGACGAGGTCGGGGTGTTCGAAGTGAACGAGGCGTTCGCGCCGGTGCCGCTGGCCTGGCTGGCCGAGACCGGTGTGGAGGAGGCCAAGCTGAACCCGCTGGGCGGGGCGATCGCCCTGGGCCATCCGCTCGGCGCCTCCGGCGCGGTGCTGATGACCCGGATGATCCATCACATGCGCGACAACGGAATTCGCTACGGGCTGCAGACCATGTGCGAAGGCGGCGGCACCGCCAACGCCACGCTGGTCGAGTACGTCTTCTAGTCGAAAGGGCAACACGTGCAACGCAATCTGTTCACCGAGGACCACGAGGCGTTCCGCGAGCTGGCCCGCGACTTCGTCGAAAAGGAAGTCGTCCCGGCCTATCCCGAGTGGGAGAAGGGCGGCCGGATGCCCCGCGAGGTGTTCGAGAAGATGGGCGCCCTGGGCATGTTGGGCACGGCCATCGACGAGGAGTACGGCGGCGGCGGGGTGCCCGACTACCGCTACAACGTGGTGCTGCAGGAAGAGGCCGCCCGCGCGCTGGTCACCCTGTCCACGGTACGCACCCAGCTCGAGGTGATCCTGCCGTACTTCCTGCACTACGCCAACGAGGAACAGCGCAAGCGCTGGTTCCCGGGGCTGGCCGACGGCACCCTGCTCACCGCGGTCGCCATGACCGAGCCCGGCACCGGGTCCGATCTGGCGGGCATGCGCTCGACCGCCGCGCGTGACGGTGACGACTGGATCCTCAACGGCGCCAAGACCTTCATCACCGGTGGTATGCAGGCCGACCTGGTCATCGTGGTGGCCCGCACGTCCACCGATCCGGACAACCGGCGCCGGGGGCTGACGCTGTTCGTGGTGGAGGACGGGATGCCCGGTTTCACCCGCGGCCGGGAACTGGAGAAGATGGGCTGCAAGGTGCAGGACACCGCCGAGCTGTCCTTCGTCGATGTGCGGGTGCCCGCGGCCAATGTGCTCGGCGAGGTGGACGAGGCGTTCGGTTACCTGGGCCACAACCTGCCCCAGGAGCGGCTGACCGTGGCGGTCGGTTCGGTGGCCCAGGCGCGGTCGGCGATCGCGGCGGCCATCGACTACACCAAGGACCGCAAGGCATTCGGCACGCCCGTCGCCTCTTTTCAGAACACCAAGTTCGAACTTGCCGCCTGTTCGACGGAGGTCGAGGCTGCGCAGGCGATGCTGGACCGCGCCGTCGCGTTGCATGTGGACGGGGCGCTGTCGGCACCGGATGCGGCGCGGGTGAAGTTGTTCTGCACCGAGATGCAGGCCCGGGTGATCGACCGGTGCCTGCAGTTGTTCGGGGGATACGGCTACATGATGGAGTATCCGATCGCGCGGCTGTACACCGATGCCCGGGTGGCCCGGATCTACGCGGGGACCAGCGAGGTGATGAAGGTGATCATCGCCAAGGACCTGGGCCTGTAGGTCACCGGACGGAGGGCAGCCTCCACGCCGTAGCGCTGGGCCGCGGAACCCGGCATGACACCCGTCGGGAAATTTGTAACCTGAGACCCTTGTCACAGCACCCTCAACCAACCTACTGTGTGTTCAGTTGGTTGGTTTGCGAGTGCGAGGGAGAGCGGTGACAGCGACGTCCGCGGCAGCGGGGCCGGCCCAGAGATCGCGACCCTATGAGTCGCTGCTCGCCAAAGGTGAGGACCGCAAGCAGCGCATTCTCGCCGCCGCGGAGACCCTGCTGGCGCGCAACGGCTGGCGCAACACGTCGCTGGCGCAGATCGCGCGGGAGGCCGGCGTCAGCGCGGCCGGACTGTTGCATCACTTCGCGTCCAAGGAAGCGCTGCTGCACGCCGTACTCGACGCCCGTGACTTCGACGATGACACCCACGCCGACCGCACCGGGGATCTGCTTGCGCAGATCACCCGCGTCGCAGAGCGCTTCGACCGGGCTCCCGCGCTGGTGGGGACCTTCACCGTGCTGCTGGTGGAGAACATTCAGCCCGACGCTCCGCTGCACGACCGCCTGGTGGCGCGTCAGCAGGCCGCGGTCAATATCGTCGCCGACGGCATCCGCCGTGGGCAGCGCGAAGGCCGCTACCGCTCAGACCTCGACGCGGCCATCAAGGCCGTGGAGATTCTCGCCTTCGTCAACGGAATGGAGACCGCATGGCTACTCGATCCTTCAATTCCCCTAGCCGAGGTGTTCAAGGGATACGCCGAAGCGCTGGCCCGCGACTTCGGGGTCCGGGAACCGAGCAGGAGTTCGCGATGAGGTACCGACTCGATGTGGTGGCGCCCAGCGTGGCCGACGTCGTCCGTTCCGCCGGTGGCTGGCTGGTCGACCGGGTGATGGCCGGCTGGGATGTCACCGTGCTGATCTCCGGGGATGACGACCTGCGCCCGCTACGCATCCTCGGGGTCGAGACGGGTGATCTGGATAGCGCCATGCGGGAATGGGAAGAGCGCCCGCACCCACAGACGGTGGCGGTGGCCGCCGATCTGTTCATGACGGATGCGCGCGTGCGTGAAGGCGTGCTGGGTGCCCTCGAACAGGGCCTCACCGAGGTGACCCTGTGGGGCCAGCGCTGGCCGCGGGAGCTGGACAGCACCGTCGACTCGATGCTGCATGAGCTCAGCGCCGCCGCCCGCGCGTTCAAGGCGCAGGCGTTGGCCGCCCTCGGTGAGACCGCGCCGGTCGAGCGGGTCGAGGTCTTCCGCTGCGGGGTGATGTCCTGTCCTGCCGTGGCCGCCGATCTGGTTCCCGCCAGCTGACCGCCCTCAGCCCCGTACCGACACGGTCACCGGTCCGCCCCGCGGGTCGGCGTCGTCGAGCACCTCGGACGGCACCCGAAACACCCGGCCCGGCGACGCCGGCCACGGCAGTGTCTTGCGGGCGATCACTCTGCCGTCTTGTCTGACCGTCACTCTGGGGATGCGGATCAGTTCGTCGGTCCACAACAACAGCCTTCGCCGTGCCGGGGCGGTGTCGCCGGCGCGCACGATGCCTGGCGTGATCCACCGCAGCGGCGCTTCGGCCCGCAGCCGCAGCCCGTCCTCGGCCGCGGTGGCGCCCCGAAGGAAGGCCCGCACCGGTTCGCCGACATGCCTGCCGTCGAGTGCGGCGATATCGGCGGTATCCACCGGGTGTAGCAGGTTGCCGATGGCGAAGACGCCCGGACGGCTGGTACGTAACGCGGTATCCGTCAGCGGCCCAAGGGTGTTCGGGTCCATGTCCAGTCCCGCGGCGCGGGCCAGTTCGTGGTCGGGAATCCAGTCCCCGGTGAGCACCAAGGTGTCGCACTCGATGATCTGACGGTGGCCGGTATCGAGGTTCTCGACCTCGACCGCTTCCAATGCGGGCTTGCCGATGATCCGTGACAGCCTGGTGCGCGTCGCGATGTCCAGCCCCAGGAACGGCGTCAGGCCGGCGAGGTTGAACACCGCGTAGGACTCCGGGGACGGGTGGGTGGTGGTCATCAGCGCGGTGTCGCAGCCGGCGTGTTTGAGTGTGAGGACCGCCGAGTAGCTGACCAGTTCGGCGCCGACCACGACGGCGCACCGGCCGACGCCGCGGTGCTTGAGGTGCACGACGTTCTGCAGCAGCCCGGTGGTGTAGATGCCGGACGGGCGGTCGCCGGGGATCATCCGGGCCGGCCTCGGGCGTTCCCTGGCGCCGGTGGCGAGGATGACGGCGCGGGCGTCGAGACGGTAGCGGCCCTGCGGTGACGTCACGTCCAGGGCGCGTTCGCCCGCCCATCCGGTCACCGTGGTGTCGGTGCGGATGACGGCACCGGCGCCGGTCGCCCGCCGGACCAGTCGGCGGGCATACTCCGGTCCGCTGAGGAAGCGTTTGAGGTCGCGGACCCCGTAGCCCGGGTGGTCACTGTGTCGGGGGATACCACCGGCCGCCGATTCCCGTTCGAGCACAACGACATCGAGACCGGGGGCGAGTTCGGCGGCCGCGGTCAGGCCGGCCGGTCCGGCGCCGACGATGACGACGTCGGCGGTCTGGGGGCTGGTCACTGGCGGATCCTCTCGGGCTGGACGGTGACGGGCACCGGGGACAAGGTGTCGACCACGGCCTGCACCTCGGCTCCGCAGAAGAAGCCCTGGCAGCGTCCGTTCATGACGCGGGTGCGCCGGCGCAACCCGTCGAGATCGGCCGGGGGGATGGTGGATCGGCACGCGTCGCGCAGTTCGCCCGCGGTGACCCGTTCGCAGAAGCAGACGATCTTGCCGTACGCGGGGTCGGCGGCGATCCGCTCGGCATCCTGATAGGGACGGGTGAACGCCTCACCAAGGTTCGGCATTCGCGGTGGATCGGGCAGTTCGCCGGCGGGGATGAGTTCGAGTCCCGCCGAACGCAACTCGCCGATGGCGTATTCGGCGATCGCCATACCCGCGGTCAGGCCCGTCGATCTGATACCGCCCAGCAGCAGGTAGCGCTTGGGGGCGTCGGCGGCGATCAGGTAGTCACCGTGGTCGATGGCGGCGCGCAGGCCGGAGTAGGTGGCGGTGACCTCTTCCTCGAGCAGTTCAGGCATGAGCCTGCGGCCCTTGTCGAGCAGGAACTCGAAGCCGGCCTCCGAGGTGGCGGTGGCGGTGCGGTCCTGCAGATCCTCCGAGGTCGGTCCGAGCATGACGTTGCCGTAGATGGTGGGGCTGACCAGCACACCCTTACCGCGCGCGGTGGGGACGGGCAGCACGATCTTGTCCACCAGGGCGCGGGCCAGTTTGTCGTACACGATCAGTTCACCGCGCCGCGGTGTCACGGTGAACCGGTCGAAGCCGAACCGGGCGTCGATCACGTCCGCCCCGAGTCCGGCGGCGTTGACCACCCAGCGGGTTGTGACCGGGCCCGCGCTGGTGTGCAGTGTGGTGAATTCGGTTCCGATGTCCACGGTTTCGACCCGATGCCCGCGCAGCAGGGTGGTGCCCCTGTTGACCGCATCGGTCGCCAGGGCGAGGTTGACGGTCCAGGTGCAGATGATGGACTCGTCGGGCACTGTCAGGCCGCCCAGCGCGCCGTCGCCGAGGTGCGGGATCTGCCGGTAGACCTCGGCCGCGCCGATGATCTCGCAATGGCGGTACCCGTTGGCCTCGGCCTTGTCGCGCAGGCCGGGTAGCGCGTCGAGCTGTTCGTCGTCCCACGCCACCAGGATCGCGCCGGTGTGCTCGACGGGTATGCCGGTGTGGCGGGCGTATTCGGACAGCAGGGTGTAGCCGCGGCTGACCATGGCCGATTCGAGCGTGCCGGGCTTGGCGTCGAAACCGGTGTGCAGGATGGCGGTATTGGCCTTGCTGGTGCCGTCGCCGACGTCATCGCGGGCGTCGAGCAGCGCCACCGAGAGCTGGTGTCCGGACAACTCCCGGGCGATCGCGGCGCCGACGATACCGGCGCCGATGACGACGATGTCATAGGTGGTGTTCACTCAGGGTTCCTCGCGTGCGAATAGGTGGTGGCGGCCAGTGTCCGCCACCTCGAACGGAATTCGGTGGCACGGTCTGGGCCCCAGGCCGGCTCGAAGGTCGCCGACGCCGACCACCGGGGGATGACGCCGCGCACACCGCGGTCGGGGTGCAGGCTCAGTTCGGCCAGTGCCGCGGCGCCCAGCGCGGTGGCGTGCGGGGACGGGTAGACGTCGACGGGTACCTGCAGGATGTCGGCGCACGCCTGCATGAGCACCTTCGATTGGGTCAGCCCGCCGTCGGCGCGCAGCCGGGTCAGCGTGGTCTGCGGTCCGATGGCCGACACCAGCTCCCCGATCTGCGCGGCGATGCCCTCGAGCAGCGCCAGCACCAGATGGCCACGTTCGGTGGCCAGCGTCATCCCGGAAAACGTTGCGGTGGCACTCGATTGCCACCACGGTGCGGCCAACCCCGCCAGCGCGGGCACACACAGCACACCGCCGTTGTCGGCGGCGGCCACCGGATCCAGATCGGCAGCACCGGAGATGATCCCCAGCGAGGCCAGCCACCGCACCGCGGACGCGGCCGTGTAGACCTGCCCGTCCACGCAGAAGGTGTCCTGTCCGGCCACCCGCCAGGCCACTGAGGATGTCAGCCCGGTGCCGGAGAACACCGGGACGGTTCCGGTGTTGGCGAGCAGGAACGCGCCGGTGCCGAACGTGCACTTGGCGGTGCCGGCCTCCAGACACTCTTCGGCCAGCAGGGCCGCCTGCTGGTCGACGACGATACCGCCGACCGGCATCTCGGCCCCGAAAGTCGAAGTCATACCGATGATCTCGTCGTTGCCGGCGATCCGTGGCATCGCCTCGCCGGAGAGTCCGAAGATCTCCATGAGGTCGGAGCTCCAGCCGTCGCCACCCAGTTCGGTGAGCAGCGACCGGCTGGCGGTGGTGGCGTCGGTGACGAACTCGCCGGTCAGCTGGTGCAGTAGCCAGGTGTCCGAGGTGGTCACCACCCCGGCGGTCTCCATGTTGCGGCGCAGCCACGCCATCTTGGGCGCGGAGAAGTACGGGTCGAGCACCAGACCCGTACGCGCGGCCAGTGTTTCGCGCCGCTCGGACAGGCCGGCGCACAGTGCCTCGGCGCGCCGGTCCTGCCACACGATCGCCGGGGTCAGCGGGCGCCCGGTGCCGGGATCCCAGGCCAGTACGGTCTCGCCCTGATTGGCCAGGGACACCGCGTCGATCGGCCGGCCGGCATCGGCGACGGCCGCCCGGCCGGCGCTCAGCACCGACGCCAGGAGCTCGGCCGGATCCTGTTCCACCCCGCCGCCGTCGAGATACCGCGGATGCACCGGGATTTCCGCGACTCCGCACACCCCGTCGGTGGGGTCCACCACGATGGCTTTGGTTCCCGAGGTGCCCTGATCGATGGCGAGCACCGTCACGGCGTGGCCACCCCGTCGAGTTCTGCGTCGATGGACCGCATTTCGGGCATGCGCAACCCGCGCGTGCCGCGGGTGATCAGCAGGAACGCCAGGTACACGGCGCCGAGTGCGACCATCACCAGGACATAGAGCCAGGGATCGCGGAACGAGGCGTCCCGGAACAGCGAGAGCTCGAACAGCAGCCACACCACCGCGACGATGATGATCGGCAGTTCGAAGCGGCCCAGGCTGAACCCGGCACTGGTGGGTAACTCCCGGCGTTTGGCGATGTACAGCGCCACCGTGATCGTGTAGATGATCGCCGGCAGCAGCGTGGCGGCAGAGAAGAGTTTGAACAGGGCATCGGTACTGGTCGAGAACAGGCCGAGGATCGCCGCCGCGACGACGGTCATGAACACCGTGGCGTTCAGCGGTGTCTTGAATCGGGGTGACACCGTGCCCAGCACCTGCCAGCCGGGGAACCGCTCGTCCCGCGACATGGCCCAGACCAGCCGAACGCCGGTCATCAGGATCACCAGACCGCAGGCAAAGATCGCGATGGCCACCAGTACCAGCAGGGCGGTGCCCACGAAGGACCCGAGGATGTCCTGGATGACATCGGCGATCGGTGTCCCGGATTGGGCGAGTTCGCCCGGGTTGCCGACCGCGGCGGTCACCACGAGCAGGAACAGGAAACCGAGCACGCCCGACGCCAGCACGGCCTGCCACATGGCGCGGGGGACCACCACCTCCGGCCGCTTCGTCTCCTCGGCAAGGTTCGCGGCGGATTCGAAGCCGACGATGGTGAAGGCGCCCAACAGGAACCCGAGCATCCACGGGCCGGCCGAGGTGGCGGTGCCGAAGCTCCAGTACTGCTCGGGGGACACCTCTCCGGTGGAGAACACGTTGCCGACGTCCAGTTTGTGCGCGATGACGCCGACGATGAGCAGCAGGGCGACCAGCGCGACCATTCCGATGAGTTCGGCGGTCACCGCGAAGTTGTTGACCCGTTCGGTCCATGTCGTCGACAGACCCACCAGCACAGCCTGCAGCACCAGCACGGTCGCCGTGATGAGAAATGCCGTCGCGGGTGTGCCCTGGAACCCGAACAGGGCCGGCAGCACGGTGGCGGCGACGGTGTAGTCGACGGCGATGACGACGATGGCCAGGAAGGTGAACGAGATCCAGCCGGTGATCCAGCCGAGTACGGGATTGGCCAGCCGGGACACCCATTGGTAGGCGTATCCGGTGACCGGGATGCGGGCGGCCAGTGCACCGATGAGCAGCGCGACGGCGAGCTGGCCGACGACCACGATGGGCCAGGTCCAGATACCCAGTGGCCCTGAGGAATTCAGGACACTTCCGTATGTGGTGAAGATGCCGGTGGCGATGGAGACGAAGGCGAAGGCCACGGCGAAGGAGGCGAACCGGCCGGTGGTGCGCTCGAAGGACTCGCGGTAGCCGAAGCGGGCGACGCCGGACGGCTCTTGGCCGCCCGACGATGTGGAATCATGTGTCATGGATCGTGCTTTCTGACTGGTTTTGAATGTTCGGTCCCGCGGGCGGCGCTGCAACGCCGCCCGCACCCATTTCCGGAGGCTGTCACGCTGACAGCACGGCACCTCCCGCTTCGTGGATGGCTTCGGTGAGAGCCGGGTTGTGCTGATCGGTGATCAACCCGCTGACCGCATCCAGCCCGCAGACGCGATGCGGTGCGATCTGGCCGAGCTTCGACGAGTCGGCCAGGATGAACGAGCGGGCGCTGTTGGCGATTATGGTGCGCCGAACGTCGACCTCGTCGAGGTGATAGTCGGTCAGACCCGCGGCCGCGTCGACCCCGCCGGAACCGATGAAGGCGATATCGGCGTACAACTCGGCGAACATCGCGTTGGCGTGGGCATTCGAGCACGCCAGATCGCCTCCGCGGACGCGGCCGCCACACACCAGGACGGTGATCCCAGGGCGGCCCGCCAGTTCGACGGCCACCAGCAGGGACGGGGTGGCCACCGTGCCGCGCCAGCCGTGCGGGATCGCGCGGGCGACTTCGACGGCGGTGGTGCCGAGGTCGATGACGATGGTCTGCCCGGACTCCAGCAGCCCGGCCGCGACCCGGGCCATCTCGGCCTTGGCTCGGTGGTGGATGCCGGCGCGTTCGGTGAACGACGGTTCCTCGCCGCGGGCCGCCACGGTCGCGGCCCCGCCGTGCACCCGCCGCAGCGCCCCGCGTTCCTCGAGCAGGGCCAGGTCGCGGCGCACGGTCTCGGCGGAGACGCCGAGCATGCGGACGAGCTCGTCGGTACTGATCGTCGAGGCGGTGTTGACCGCATCGACGATGGCGTCGTGCCGGACTACCGGAAGCATGCGCGCCCACCTCGTGTGGATTTTTGACTGCGAATGCCTGCAAGTGTGGGTTACTGACCGTGGGTCGTCAAGCGGAGCGGGGGCTGAATACCAGCGCGTGACGAGGCGCCGGTTGGCCAGCCGCGAATTCGTCTGTCGCTGCTTCTCGCGTATCACCGTCGTCGCCTACCATGAGGGTCGGCAGCAGTGCGGCGCCGAGGACGCATATGGCGTCCGTGTGTTGGTTCCCAACTTTTGATGGCCACAACGGTGTGACGATCGATCTCACGTCGATGGCTCGACTGCGCCGCACGCGTAGCGAAAGGCCGCAGGCCATGGCTGAATCGATGAGACCGCACTTCGAAGACGTCCAGGCGCACTATGACCTGTCCGACGATTTCTTCCGGCTTTTCCTGGATCCTTCGCAGATCTACAGCTGCGCCTACTTCGAGCGCGACGATATGACGCTCGCCGAGGCTCAGCTGGCAAAGGTCGACCTGTCGCTGGGCAAGCTCGGACTGCAACCGGGTATGACGCTGCTCGATGTGGGGTGCGGCTGGGGCGCTGTGCTGCGCCGTGCGGTGGAGGAGTACGACGTCAACGTCGTCGGGCTGACGCTGTCCAAGAACCAGGCCGCCCACGTCCGGGCCGGCTTCGACGAACTCGACACGCCCCGCGGCCGGCGGGTGCTGCTGCAGGGGTGGGAGCAGTTCGACGAGCCGGTGGACCGGATCGTATCCATCGGGGCTTTCGAGCACTTCGGCTTCGACCGGTACACCGACTTCTTCGCGAAGGCCTACCACCTCCTGCCCTCCGACGGCGTGATGATGCTGCACACCATTACTGCGCTCCATCCCGACCGCGCGAAGGAGCTGGGCATTCCGTTGACCTGGGCGATGGCTCGCTTCGCCAAGTTCATCCTCACCGAGATCTTCCCGGGCGGGCGGCTGCCGTCGATCGAGAAGGTCGAGCAGCATGCCGATGCCGCCGGCTTTCGGGTCACCCGTGAGCAGTCGCTGCAACCGCATTACGCCAAGACCCTCGACATCTGGGCGCAGAACCTGCAGGCGCATCGAGAGGAGGCGATCGCCATCCAGTCCGTGGAGGTCTACGACCGTTATATGAAGTACCTGACGGGATGCGCCGATCTGTTCCGCAATCGCCAGATGGACGTCGTCCAGTTCACCATGGAGAAGTAGGCGCCCCGGCGACCTGCACGATCACCTTCCCGACCGCCCGCCCGTCGGCGACATGCCGCAGCGCCGCGGCGGCCTGTTCGAGCGGATAGACCGCACCGACATGGGGAACGACGGTGCCGGCCGCCAACAGGGCGGCCAGTTCCGCCTCGTTGCGGGCGAACTCGTCGGGAGGCACGTCCTGGAACTGGAACCCGAGCAGCACAACACCTTTCACCAGCACCAGGTTCAGCGGGATGCGGGGGATGGTGCCGGATGCGTAGCCGACGGTGACGAACCGGCCACCGCGGCGCAGCGCGCGCAGCGCGGGCTCGGACAGGTGGCCACCCACCGGGTCCAGAACGGCGTGGGCGCCATCGGGCACCGCGTCCCGCAGGGCGGCTCGCAGGTCGCCGGCACGGTGGTTGAGCACCGCATGCGCGCCGTATTGCCTTGCGGTGGAGAGCTTCTCCGCCGAGGAGGCCACCGCGGTGACCCGGGCGCCCAGCGCTGTGGCCAGTTGCACGGCCGCCAGCCCGACGCCACCGCCGGCGCCCAGCACGATCACCTCGTCGCCGGCCTGTATGCGTGCCGTCGAGCGCAACGCGTGATGGGCGGTGCGATAGGCGACCCCGGCTGCGGCCGCCGTGTGATCATCGACGGCGTCGGGGATGTGGGCGAGCGCAGCGCTCGACGGGCACACCTGCTCGGCGAATGCGCCGTACACGACGGTCGCCGTCACCCGGTCGCCGACCGCGAAACCCGCCACTTCGTCCGATATTTCGGTGATGATGCCGGCACACTCGCTGCCGGGGACGAATGGGGGCGGGACCTTGATCTGGTACTCGCCGGCGACCAGCAGCACGTCGGGGAAGTTCACCGCCGACGCCCGGATATCGACGCGCACCTGACCGGGGGCCAGCACGGGGGCCGGGATGTCGCGGACCTGCACCACCTCCGGTGGTCCGTAGACCGGGCAGACGGCCGCTCTCACCGGTAGTCGCTGGCCTCGGCGAGTTCGGCCGCCGAGCGCATCAGATCGGCGACCACCGGCCCGAACGCCAGCAGCTTCTCGTCATCGCCGGCACGCTGAAATCCTTGCTCCAGCACGATCGCGAGCTTCCACTTCGCCAGCACCAGGTAATAGTCCACGTCGTCGACCTGGCGTCCGGACACCTCGGCGTAGTGTGCGACCACCTGATCCTGCGAGGGCATGCCCTGCATGTCGACATATCCCGACTCGGCGGCGTCGGGCGCGCCGGTGTCTTCCGGCCAGCCCTGCACCATCCAGGCCAGATCGAGTTTCGGATCGCCGACTGTGCCCATCTCCCAGTCCACGATCGCAGCGAGTGTGGCCGGCGCGCCGTGCCGGTACATCACGTTGGCGAACTGGTAGTCGCCATGCATCAGGCCGGGGATGAAATCCAGTGGGCGATGCGTGCGCAACCACTCCGTCGCGACTGCAAGGCCTTCCAGCTCACGGGCTTTGATCCGTTCATAGAAGCCGGTCCAGCGCGCGACCTGACGGTCGTGATAACCGTCGGGGCGGCCCAGATCGCTCAATCCCCGGGCCCGCCAGTCCACCTGGGACAGCAGCGCGATGCCCTCGGCCAGTTGATAGGCCAGCGCCGGCCGTAGCGAGTGATCGGAGTTGAACGGCTCAGGCCAGTGCCGCGAGTCCATCGGCGACCACCCGTCGACGAACCCCATGAGGTAGAACGGCCGGCCCAGAACACTCGGGTCCGAACAGGCCCCGACCGCTTTGGTATGCGGGACGTCGGTGCCGTCGAGCGCCTCGATGATGCGCCACTCCCGGAGAATGCCATTGTCGCGGTCGGCCGGTGCGCCCGGCGGAGGCATCCGCAGGACGCATTCGTGCTCTCCTCGGGTGATGCGGTAGATGACGTTCTGCGTACCGCCGGAAAGGAACTGGATATCGGTCGGTTCGCCCTTGCCGGGGATGTCGGCCTCGTCCAGCCAAGCCGACAGCCGGGCGATGTCCAGAGTCACAGGTTGCCGACCTCCAGTTCCAGGAACTGCGCGTACTTGGCCTGCGCGGCTTCGCGTTTGCGCGGAATCCAGTCGGTGGGCCACAGATCGTCGCTCGCCGAATAGCCCCGTAGCACCTGCTTGGCCACCGTGGTCTTGTGCACCTCGGTGGGTCCGTCGGCCAGCCCCATCACCGCGGCCCCGGTGACCATGCCGAGGAACGGCATCTCGTTGGTGACCCCGAGCGCGCCGTGCACCTGCATGGCCCGCCAGGCGATGTCGTGCAGCACCGTCGGCATCACCACCTTGACCGCGGCGATGTCCTTGCGCACCAACTTGTAGTCGTTGTACTTGTCGATCTCCCACGCGGTGTAGAGCACCAGGAGCCGGAACTGGGTGAGCTGGGCGTAGGAATCGGCGATGTAGGCCTGGATGGCCTGCTTGTCGGCCAGCAGGCTGCCCGCGGTCTGGCGGCTGAGCGCCCGCTCGCACATCATGTCGAGTGCCTTCTGCGCCAGGCCGATGGTGCGCATGGCGTGGTGGATCCGCCCGCCGCCCAGTCGCGTCTGGGCGATGACGAAGGCCTGGCCCTCACCACCGAGCAGCGCCGAATCCGGAACCCGCACATTGTCGTAGTGGATGAGTGCGTGGGAGCCCTGACCGTCGGACTCGCCGTAGAGCCCACAGTTGCGTTCGATGGTCACCCCGGGGGTGTCGGTGGGCACCAGGAACATCGACATGCCCTGGTATGGACTGACATCCGGGTTGGTCACCACCATGACGATGAGGAAGGACGAGGTGGAGGCGTTCGAGGAGAAGAACTTGTATCCATTGATGATCCAGCTCACCCCATCCCCATCACGCACCGCGGCGGTCTTGAACTGGGTGGGGTCGGCCCCGCCCTGGGGCTCGGTCATCGAGTAACAGGAGAAGACCTCCCCGTCGAGCAGCGGACGCAGATAGCGTTCCTTCTGTTCGGGGGTGCCGTAGTGCGCGATGATCTCGGCGTTGCCCGTATCGGGTGCCTGACAGCCGAAGATGACCGGCGCCCATTGCGAGCGGCCCAGGATCTCGTTGAGCAGAGCGAGTTTCAGCTGTCCGTATCCCTGTCCACCCAACTCCGGTTCGAGATGGGTGGCCCACAGCCCCTTCTTGCGTACCCGTTCCTTGAGGGGATCCACCACGGCGCGGCGGGTGTCGTCGAGCGGGGTGAACTGCAGATGCGGCCAGATCAGATCGAGCGGCTCGACCTCGTCCCGCACGAAGTCATCGGCCCAGTCCAGTAGTTCCTGGAACTGCGGATCGGTCTCGAAATCCCATGCCATGGCTAGCTCCTTTGATATCCGGCGATGAGGGTGACGATGTCTGCGCCGACCACGTCGGCGAACGAACGGTTTCCGAACGCGCCGGCGGCCCAATGTCGGGCGCCCTCGCTGACCAGCGTCATGGCCAGGTAGGCCAGGTGTGTGACATCGGTGTGGGCGGGCAGTTTTCCGTCGGCGACGGCACGGTCGAACAGCGCGGTGAACATCCCGCTGTCGAGGTCGGGGGTGTCGTGGCCGAGTCCGCCGGCGGTATCCGCCATGATCCGGTGTTCGTGGCGGTAGCCCTCGAGAATCGTCTCGATGATCAACTCGCGTGGATTGCGGGCCATGGACCGCTCCAGATCCGACAGCGCCGCAGCGATGACCGCGGGCATGTCGTAGTCACCGACGAGCATGTCGGCGACGACGCGCCCAGCCGACCGGGTGGACATCACGCCCACCTCGAACAGCACGTCCTCCTTGCGCG
Source organism: Mycolicibacterium sp. Y3 (assembly GCF_051188035.1). NCBI lineage: Bacteria > Bacillati > Actinomycetota > Actinomycetes > Mycobacteriales > Mycobacteriaceae > Mycobacterium > Mycolicibacterium sp. Y3. Next base: position 2,309,002 of record NZ_JAVQLT010000001.1, read on the forward strand.
GGAAATAGAAGTAGAACAGCGCCTTGGAGACGCCGGCGGCCCTGCAGATATCGGCCACGGTGGTGGTCGCGTACCCGCTGGTGCGCCACAGGGCCATCGCCGCCTGCACCAGCGCACGTTTGGTCTCCTTGGACCTGGCCTGCGCCAGGGAGGTGCGACGCTGACCACGGTCAGGCGCGGACACCTCACGGGAACCCGGCATATCAGCACGATAACTCCGGCGGACATATTTGACCAGAGTCAACTTTTGGCGTCGGTCCGATGAAAACGGCACGCGCCCGTTGACGGAGTTCGGCCACTGTGGAAATCTGATACGCAAAGATGAGAATTACATTCTCGTCGAGTGAGATTGCCGAAACGGAGCACAGATGGCGGACGGCCTGACCGACTTGGATTTCTTCCGGGACCCGCAGCTGGTCGAGGATCCCTACCCGTATTTCGAGGCTCTGCGCAGTGGCTGCCCGGTTCATCGGAACGGCCCGCACGGCGTGACCATGGTGACCGGCTGGGACGAGGCCGTCCAGGTCTACAACGACGCCGACACGTTCTCCTCGGTCACGTCGGTTACCGGTCCGTTCCCGGGGTTTCCGGTGCCGTTGGAAGGCCTGACCAAGGATGAGGTCACCGCCCTCATCGAGAAGCATCGCAACGAGCTTCCGTTCAGCGATCAGCTGCCGACGCTGGACCCACCGACCCACACCGATCACCGTGCGCTGCTGATGCGCTTGATCACCCCCAAGCGCCTCAAGGAGAACGAGGACGCGATGTGGAAGCTCGCCGACGAGGTGCTCGACACCTTCCTCGATGGTGGCCGGGGCGAGTTCATCAAGGGCTTCGCGAGCCCGTTCACCTTGCTGGTGATCGCCGATCTGCTGGGTATCCCGGAAGAAGATCGGGACAGCTTCATCAACGGCATCAGCCACAACGCGGGCGGCGGGGTCGGGGGTACCGGCGAGGAAGCCCTGGCGCACAGCCCGCTGGAATTCCTGTATGACCTGTTCGCGTCCTACGTCTCGGAGCGGCGCGAGAACCCACGTGACGATGTGATGACCGGGATGGCGACCGCGACCTTCCCAGACGGCTCCATCCCCGACGTCGGCGATGTCGCTCGGGTGGCGACGAATGTCTTCTCCGCCGGCCAGGAAACGACCGTCCGGCTGCTGGGCACGGCCCTGAAGGTCATCGCCGAGCAGCCCGCGGTCCAGGCCGCGTTGCGCGAAGATCGAAGCCTCATACCGAATTTCATCGAGGAGGCATTGCGGATCGAGAGCCCGGTCAAGGGCGACTTCCGGTTGTCGCGCTGCCCCGTGACTGTCGGCGAGACCGAGCTCGGTTCGGGTACCACCGTCATGGTGCTCAACGGCGCCGCCAACCGCGACCCACGCCGGTTCTCCGATCCCGACACCTTCGACCCGGCCCGCAAGAACGCTCGCCAGCATCTGGCATTCGGGCGAGGCATCCACAGTTGCCCGGGGGCACCGCTGGCCCGCGCGGAAACCAAAGTGGCTCTGGAGCGACTGCTGGACCGCACCACCGATATCCGGATCGCCGAGGACAAGCACGGTTCTGCCGACAGCCGCCGGTACAAGTACATCCCGACGTTCATCCTGCGCGGGCTGGTCGATCTGCACCTGGAGTTCGACACGTGAGAGTCTCGGTCGACGAGGACCGGTGCCGCGGTCACGGGATGTGTCTGACGGCGTGCCCTGAGGTGTTCGCCCTGGCCGACGGTGGCTACGCCGAGGTGCTTCTCGATGAGGTGCCCGACGACTATGTCTCCGGTGTCAGGGATGCCGTCGAATGGTGTCCCGAACAAGCAATCAGCATCACAGAAGGAGACTAGAAGCGTGGCAAAAGGTTACGTCCTGCTGACCGAGACGATCACCGACCCGGCGGGCATGGGGGAGTACGCGAAGGCCGCCGGTCCGGCGATGGCCGGTGCCACCATTCTGGCCGTCGACCGGAAGCCGACCGTCATCGAGGGCACCTGGGAGACCACGCAGACGGTGTTGCTGGAATTCGAATCCGTGCAGGCGGCCAACGATTGGTACTACTCGGATGCGTACCAGGCCGCCGTCGCATTGCGGCAGGCCGCCGCGACGTGTAACGGGGTGATCCTCAACGGATTCGGCGCCTAGGGGCCGACTTCGCCGGACGGTGGTGGTGGTGGTTCGAAGGGCTGGTACCACCACCATTGGGCGCGTTCCCCTGTCGGGTCGGGGCTTGGCGGGAGACCGCGGGTGGTGCGGGATGGTCGCCGAGATCAGGTCTGGTCGGGGGCTGCACCGACCAAACGTCGGTTCATCGGTGGATCAAGGGTTTCGGCATTGAGATGACTTGTGTGCGTTCGTCGCGGATAGCGTTCTCGCCTCATAGTGGAGCGGGGTGGCGCCGTGGTGCGGTCAAATCAAGGGCGATGTCGACGAGCATGTCCTCTTGGCCGCCCACCATGCCGCGGCGGCCGGCCTCCTCGATGAGGGTACGAGCGTCGAGACCGTAGCGAGCTGCGGCGGCCTCGGCATGGCGAAGGAAGCTGGAGTACACGCCGGCATAGCCCAGACTCAGAGTTTCGCGGTCTACCCGCACCGGCCGGTCTTGCAGCGGACGGACGATGTCGTCGGCGGCGTCCTGCATCGCGTGCAGGTCACAACCATGTTGCCAACCCATCCGGTTCGCGGTGGCGACGAAGGCCTCCAGCGGCGCGTTGCCCGCTCCGGCGCCCATGCCGGTCAGCGAGGCATCGACCCGGCGAGCGCCGTGCTCGACCGCGACGACGGAGTTCGCGACGCCCAGCGAGAGGTTGTGATGGGCGTGGATTCCGATTGTGGTGGTGGGCTGCAGAGTCTGGGCCAGTGCATCGACACGTTCGGCGACGTCACGCATAGTCATGGCGCCACCTGAGTCCACGATGTAGACGCAAGTCGCGCCGTAGCTCTCCATGAGCTTGGCTTGTTCGGCGAGTACATGCGGTGTGGTCATATGGCTCATCATCAGAAAGCCGACCGTGTCCATATCCAAGTCACGTGCTGCCGCGATGTGTTGGGCAGCGATGTCGGCTTCCGTGCAGTGTGTGGCGACGCGGACGACGCTTGCGCCGGCGCGGTGGGCATCTTTCAATCTCCGCACGCTCCCGATACCGGGAAGCAGCAGTGTTGCGACCTTGGCGCGGTGCACGGCAGTGGCCACTGCCTCAATCCACTCGATGTCGGTGTGGGCGCCGAATCCGTAGATGCAACTCGATCCGCCCAACCCGTCACCGTGGGCGACTTCGATGGAGTCGACGCCGGCGGCGTCGAGTGCTTTCGCGATGGTGACTGCCTGGCGGATGCTGTACTGGTGCCGGATGGCGTGCATCCCGTCGCGTAGCGTGACGTCACTGATGTAGAGGTCATGAATCATGAGGCGTCTCCTGCGATTTCGTTGTCTATGGCGGCGATCCGTTCGGCGGTGGACTTGGCTGCTGACGTCATGATGTCGAGGTTGCCCGCGTAGGCAGGCAGGTAGTGTGCTGCACCCGCGACTTCCAGCATCACCGTCACCCGGGTACCTGTGAAACTGCCAGTTTCTGGTATGTAGAGCGCGTTGTGGCTGCCGAACGTCTCGAACTGCACCCGCTGTTTGAGTCGATACCCGGGCACATAGGTGCCGACCTTGGCGATCATGTCCTCTACCGCCTCCTCGATGGCGGCGTGGTCTGCGTCGCCATCGACAAGGCAGTAGACAGTGTTACGCATCAAGATCGGCGGATCGGCCGGGTTGACCACCATCACGGCTTTGCCCCGCCGGGCGCCGCCCACCACTTCCAGTGCCGCAGAAGTTGTTTCGGTGAACTCATCGATGTTCGCCCGGGTGCCGGGGCCCGCTGATCTCGCCGAGATCGCGGATACGATCTCGGCGTAGGAGACGGTTCCGGCCTGTCCTACGGCGGAGACGATGGGCACGGTGGCCTGCCCGCCGCAGGTAACCATGTTCAAGTTGTGTTCGTCGACATGCTCGTCAAGGTTGACCACCGGCACGCAGTAGGGACCCAGTGCTGCCGGGGTAAGGTCGAGCACCCGTACTCCGGTGTTCTGCAGCATGTTCCAGTTGACGCGGTGAGCGTTCGCCGATGTCGCGTCGAATACAAGTCGAACTCCGTCGAACTCAGGCATCGTGAGAAGGCCGTCGATCCCATCGGATGAGGTGGCTATGCCGAGGCGTCGTGCTCGGGCCAATCCGTCTGATTCCGGGTCGATGCCGACCATCGCAGCCATGGTCAACGGCCCGTCACTGCGCATGATCTTGATCATGAGATCGGTGCCGATGTTGCCCGAGCCGATGACTGCAACCGGCCATTGATGTTGTGTTGTCATGTCAATCCTTCAGCTGAACCTGAGTGAGACCGCGCCGAGCCCGGTGATATCGGTGGTGACGGTGTCGCCCGCGTGGATGAAGCGCGCGGAGGTGAACGAGCCGGACATCACGAACTGTCCGGGCTCGATGGTCACCGAGAACGCGGCCAGTGCGTTGGCGAGCCAGGTCACTGCCGCAGCGGGGTCACCCATCACCGCTGTCCCCATGCCGGTATCGGTTTCAACTCCGTTGATCAGCAGTGATGCGCCGAGCCCGGGCAGATCGAGGTGGTGATGGTAGGGCACCCAAGTGCCTAGAACCACCGCGCCGGAGCTGGCGTTGTCGGCGACGGTATCAGGCAGGGTGATCCGCCAGTCCGCGATGCGGCTGTCGACGATTTCCAGTGCTGAGGCCACCGACTCTGTGGCCTCATACACCTCTTCGATAGTGACATGGGGACCGCGCAGTGGAGCTCGGAGCAGAAACGCCACCTCGGGTTCCACCCGGGGAGCGCAGAACTGGTCGGCCGCGACGACAGCGTTGTCGGGCACGACCATGTCATCGAGGATGTAGCCGAAATCAGGCTGATCGACGCCGAGGAGCTGTTGCATTGCCGCCGAGGTCAACCCGACCTTGTGGCCAACGACGACGCGCCCTTGCTCCAGCCTGCGGCGTAGGTTGACCCGCTGAACCGCGTAGGCGTCGCCCTGGTTGAATCCGGGATAGGACTCGGTGAGTGGTGGAGCCGGGACCCGGCTTCTCTGCGCGGTCTCCAACACCGCCGCGGCGGTGTTGATCATGTTGTCGCTCAATGCCATTACTGCGTGTTCTCGCTCGCCATGCGCTCCGCGAGCCCGTACAGCGCCAGCGCATGCTGTTCGAACATCGCCACCAAATCGAGAGCGTCGCCATCAATTTCCTTGGCGATAAACAGTCCGTCGGCGCCGGCCACCGCATAGGTCGACAGTTGACGGATTTGGGCCGCGGTGAGCCCGGGTACGAGATCGGCGATGGCGCGGGAAACGTTGTCAACCGCATTGGCGCGTACCTCGAGGAACATCGACCGCGCTCGCGGTTCGACTGGACGTCGCTCCAGTGACAGCATGAGCCCCAGTCGCAAGAAGTCCGGCGAATCCGAGAGTGCCTTGGCGATCTGCGTCACCATGGCCACCAGCCGGTCCAGTGGTGAACCCTCGTCGGGCAACTGCCAGCTTCGAAGCCATTCGTCGTAGCTCCGCTCGATAACTGCGGCGATCAGGTCGTCCTTGTCCTTGAAATGCCAGTAGATCGAACTCGCCGGCAGCCCGCACTTCGCGCTGACCGCGGCGATACCGGTGCCTTCGTAACCGCGTTCGGCCGCAATCTCCGCGGCAGCGTCGACGATTCGCACGCGTGACGCCGCGCCGTCGAGCCTGTGCCGCCGGGTGTTCTGGCGTTGCGGCTTCTCGGTTGGCATGGTGACGCTCCTCGCGTTCGGGGGGTTGACGTGGCTTCCGTAACACTCTACCGTATCGATCACTACATTACCGTAGTGATCACTACACGATGGATCTGGTGAACGAGGATGGCCTTGGCTGAGGAAAAGAACTACGACGTCGCGATTGTCGGTTACGGTCCGTCGGGCGCGACGGCCGCCAATCTCCTCGGTCAACTAGGTCTCAAAGTCGTTGTTCTGGAGCGTGATCCGGACATCTTCGGTCGTGCCCGGGCCATCTCGATTGATGAGGAAGTGCTGCGGATATGGCAGTCGGTGGGGTTGGCCGAACAGTTGCAGGGCGACATGCTGCCCAACCGTCCGCTGACATTTGTGGACGCCGCGGGTAGACCGTTCGTCCAACTGGCACTGACCCCCCGCGGATCGGGGCACGCGCCTCAACAGTTCATCTACCAGCCGGCGGTGGATCAGGTCCTGCGCGAGGGTGTGGGGCGTTTTCCCAATATCGAAGTGCTGCTGGAGCACGAGTGTTTGCGGGTGTTGACCAAGGGGGACAAGGTCGAGTTGATGTTGGCCGACCTGAAGACCGACACCTTCAAACGGCTGACCGCGTCGTATGTGATCGCCGCAGACGGTGGCGGGTCGGCAATCCGAGGTCAACTCGGCATCGGCTATGCGGGGCGCACCTACGCCGAACGGTGGGTGGTCATCGATACCGAGATGCTGCAACCGTGGGAGAACCACGACGCGCTGCGGTTTCACTGCAACCCCGCTCGCCCCACCGTCGATTGCCCCACGCCCCTGGGACATCATCGTTGGGAGTTCCCCGCCCTGGCCGGTGAGGACGATCGCACCCTTCTTCAACCCGAATCGATCTGGAAGGTCCTCAACGATCAGGGCATCACCGAGCAGCACGTGAAGATCCTGCGATCCGTCATTTACAGTCACCACGTACGTGTGGCCGACCGGTGGCGGGCCGGACGAGTATTCCTGGCCGGTGACGCCGCGCACGCGATGCCGCCGTGGATCGGCCAGGGCATGTGCGCCGGCGTGCGAGACGTGGCCAATCTGTGCTGGAAGCTGGCCGCAGTGGTGCGGGGGCAGGCATCCGAAGAACTACTGGACTCCTATCAAGTCGAACGACAGCCGCACGTTACCGAGGTGACCCGCCGCGCCGTCTTCGTCGGCCGGGTCATCACCGAGCGTCGCCAGTGGGTCGCTGCCGTCCGCAATCACGTGCTGCGCACGCTCAGTCGTGTGCCGGGCTTGATACGCGCGGGACAGCGGTTCTACTGGGTACCCGAACCGCACTACGCGCGTGGCTTCTTCGCCACAAGTACGCATCCCGCAACCGGTCGACTGATACCGCAACCATTCGTGGTCGACGGTGAGCACGCCACGGCACGGCTCGACGACATCATCGGCGGTCGCTGGACGCTGCTGTACACGGGGCAGAAACCGTCCGGTGCTCAACGCTGGGAGCGGCTGGGAGTGCCCAGTGTGGCAGTGCATCCCGCCACCGTGCCCCCGGCGCCGGGCACAGTTGTCGACAGAACTGGCGCATTGAACACCTGGCTGGCCACCCACAAGGCCGCGGCCGTGGTACTGCGCCCCGACGGATTCGTCTACGGCGCAGCCCAATCGGATGAGCCGCTGCCGCCGCCACCGTACGGCCTAGCCGGCTGCGGCAAGGCCGCTGCCGCCCCCTCGACCAGAACCGGAGCCACCGCATGACAAGCCACGCACTCCTCGGAAACACCGTCTCCGTGGCGGGCAACCCGATCTTCTACGTGGAGTCCGGCACCGGAACGCCGGTGGTCCTGCTTCATGGCGGTGGACCAGGGGCGTCGGGAGTGTCGAACTATTCACGCAACATCGACGCGCTCGCACAGCACTTCCGGGTCATCGTTCCCGACCTGCCCGGATACGGCCGCTCGACCAAGAGCTTCGACCATTCCGATCCGTTCGGCTACCTCGCAACAATGATCCGGGGCCTGCTGCACCAACTCGACATCGACACAGCACATCTGGTCGGCAACTCCTACGGCGGCGCGGCAGCCTTGCGTCTTGCGCTCGACACACCCAACCGTGTCGGAAAACTGGTTCTGATGGGCCCCGGCGGGATAGGCACAACTCGCGCCCTCCCGACGGCTGGCCTCAAAAGCCTGTTCGCGTACTACGGTGGCGAAGGGCCCAGCCGCGAGAAGCTTGCGTCGTTCGTCCGCACCTACCTCGTGTATGACGGGGCCGCAGTTCCCGATGAACTCATCGAACAGCGCTACCTGGCGTCCATCGACCCCGCTGTGGTGGCAGCGCCTCCGCTTCGGCGCCCGTCGGGGCCAACGGCGCTGCGCACCCTGTGGCGGATGGACCTCACCCGTGACCCGCGGCTGAAGACTCTGCCAAACCCGACACTGGTGTTGTGGGGCCGCGACGACAAGGTCAATCGACCCAACGGCGGACCCACACTGCTCAACACCCTGCCCAACGCAGAACTGGTGATGACCTCCCACACCGGCCACTGGATGCAGTGGGAACGCGCAGCACTCTTCAATCGACTGGTCACCGACTTCCTACAGCCCGACTCGACGCTGGCTCGGGGGTGACACCGGTGACCCGCAACCTCACCCCTTCGCAGTCGATATTCGGTGATGTCCATCTCGGTTACGTCGTCATCGAAACCCAGCGATTCGCCGACTGGCGCAGATTCGGACGCGATGCTGTCGGCTTACAGGTAGACGAAACACTGTCCGACACCATGCGGTTTCGGCTGGACGACCACAGTTGCCGATTCCTCCTGCAACGCGGCCCCGCCGAAGATGTCACGGCCCTCGGTTGGGAACTCGACGACCATGATGTCTTCGACGCCGTGGCAGCACGCGTCACCGCACATGGCGTTGCGTTGACCGAAGGTGGCGCCGAGGATGCCGCACTGCGCGGCGTCGAGAGGCTGGCCCGGTTTGCAGGCCCCAATGGACTCATACAGGAGATCTACACGCGCCCGCACGTCAGCCACACCGCGCCGGTGCTGCTGGCGAAAGAGGGATTCGTCACCGGCGAGAGTGGACTTGGGCATGTGGCGATAGTGAGCAAGCACCCACACCAGATGCACGGCTACTACCGGACGGTGTTCGACGCACGTCTGTCGGACTATATCGACGAGACCATCAGCGGACTCAAATTCAAGATCCGATTCCTGCGAGTGAACGAACGTCACCACAGCGTGGCCATCGCTTCGGTGAATCGGTTGCCCATCAAGCCTATTCGCACCCGAATCCAGCACGTGAACATCCAGGTGGCCGCCCTCGACGACATGGTGGCCGCCTATCAACGGATGGCAGAGAACGGATTCGGGGTGGCCCTGTCGATCGGTCAACACACCAACGACAAGGAACTGTCGTTCTATGCGGTCACACCGTCGGGATTCGAATGGGAAGTGGGATGGAACCCCATCGTGATCGACAACGAAGATGTCTGGGAGCCGACGACGCACCAAGGCATCAGTATCTGGGGACACACCGCCCACGGGCAGACGATCTTCGACAAGCTCGCACAGTTCAAGATCGGTGCGCAGTCGCTCGTACAACGAGAAGACACTGTCCCGGCCCTGTCCGAGGGAATCCCTGACTACTGACCGAACGCAGGGTGGGAAGCCACGATGGCCGCGAAGGCTGGGCACTGGCGGCGGGCGCTCGGTCGGTTGCGTGCATCCCCGGCCACCGACCACCTGGAGAAAGGACCGTGAGAATGGCAGTTACCGACGTTCCCGTGTTCGCGCATCTGACCGATACCGATGTCGAGAATCTGGGCATCGAACTTGATGCGATCCGTCAGGCCATCGAAGACTCCCGTGGCGGGCGCGATGCGCGCTATATCCGCCGTACCATCGCGGCGCAGCGTGCGCTCGACGTCGCCGGCCGCGTTATGCTCGCGGCGAGTTCCAAGCGTGCCGCATGGTGGGCGGGCACCGTAACCCTGGGCGTGGCCAAGATCATCGAGAACATGGAGATCGGCCACAACGTCATGCACGGCCAGTGGGATTGGATGAACGATCCGGAGATCCACTCCTCGTCGTGGGAGTGGGACATGGGCGGCGCGTCCAAGCATTGGCGCTTCACCCACAACTTCATGCACCACAAGTACACCAACATCCTGGGCATGGATGACGACGTCGGGTTCGGGTTGCTGCGCGTCACCCGCGACCAGCGCTGGAAGCCGTTCAATATCTTGAACCTGTTCTACAACACCATGCTGGCCACGTTGTTCGAGTGGGGTGTGGGGCTGCAGCACCTGGAGCTCGGCAAGATCTTCAAGGGCCGCGACGACCGCAACGCCACGCTCGTCCGCGTCCGTGAGTTCGGTATCAAGGCTGGGCATCAGCTGGTCAAGGACTATCTGGTGTGGCCCGCGCTGACGTCGTTGTCACCCGGTGCGACCTTCAAGTCGAGCTTGAAGGCCACTGCGGTGGCCAACGTCATCCGCAACGTGTGGGCCAACGCGGTGATCTTCTGCGGTCATTTCCCCGATGGGGCAGAGAAGTTCACGAAGACCGACATGGCCGGTGAGAGCCGCGGCCAGTGGTATCTGCGGCAGATGCTCGGCAGTGCGAACTTCGAGAACGGCCCGGTGCTGCGCTTCATGAGTGGCAACCTGTGCCACCAGATCGAGCACCACCTGTATCCGGACCTGCCGAGCAACCGGCTCTACGAGATCTCGATCCGGGTGCGGGCGGTGTGCGACAAGTACGACCTGCCTTACACCACGGGATCGTTTCTGGTGCAGTACGCCAAGACGTGGCGCACCATCGCCAAGCTGTCGCTGCCGGAGAAGTTCCTGAAGGGCACGGCCGACAATGCACCCGAGACTCGCAGCGAGCGGATGTTCGCCGAGCTCGAAGGTTACGGGGTGATCGATCCCGCGACCGGGCGTCGCCGTGGCCTGAAGACCGCGATCGACACCGTGCGCCGATCGAGCAGGAGACGCCTGAAGCGAGGATCGCACGGCGCCTGAACCGGACACCGAATATCGGTCCTTCACCAGTAAACGCGTTGCAGCACAGACTGTCCGGCGGCAGGAAGGCAAGATCTGGGAATTGGTGAGGCAGACGCTGTCGGCGCTGCCGATCCTGCGGCTCGCCCAACTCGCCCGCCGAACTCGATGGAAAGAAGGATGATGAACATCGTTCCGATCTCGGTCGACGTCGATGACATCGTGTTATCAGGAATCTACGTCAAACCGGAAAATCGGCCGCGTGCACTGATTGTTGCGCTGCACGGTGGCTCGGTCACGTCTCGAATCTACGATCAACGCATCCCAGGTGATTCTTCATACTTGGATCTGGCTGCACAACTGGGCTTCGCCGCAGTCGCGGTCGATCGGCCAGGATATGGAGCAAGTTCCGGAATCAACCCAGACAAAACCTGCTTCGACGAACAGATCGCCATCCTGCGAACCGCCATCGCGGACCTCTGGGCTCGGATCGGCGGCGAGAGCGCTGGGGTGGTCCTCACCGGAAACTCGATCGGCGGAATGCTGGCACTGTGCCTTGCCGCGGAGAACGGCAACTTCCCGCTGCTCGGAGTCAGCGCCCATAGCGCCGGCTACCACTGGATTCCCGGCTTCGCTACGGAACTCCAAGTCCGCATGGATCGCGAAGCGTCGACCCATATCGATCCGCGTGGTCGGAGCACCGTCGTCTTCGGCCCCGAATGGACGTGGCCGCCGCAGACTGCGCAATCGTTGCTCGAGACTTCTGCGCCAGCCCCTGTAGGGGAACTACACGACGCGCTTCAATGGCCGCAACGACTCGACCTGGTCGCCGGATCGATCTCGGTTCCCGTACGAGTCGCGATCGCGGAATACGACGACCGGTGGTCATCGACGCCGCCAGACCTGCAGGCATTGCAGAAACTCTTCACCACGGCAGCGCTGGTCGAGGTTCGCCGGCAACGTTTCGCAGGCCATCAGCTGAGCGCTAACTACGCCGCCCGCGCTTTCTACCTTCACGAGCTTGCCTTCGCCGAAGAATGCCGCCTTGCCGCTGTCGCCTCCGCATTTGGTCCGCTACCGCATCGGCCTGCCTCATAGGACACACCGCACAAACCTCTCAGCTGCACCGGAGATCCGTGCGCGCTCACACCAACCTCGCCATTGACAACTGACAGGACGTGCACTCATGTCGCGCATCGACACCCACCACCATGTGATCCCTCCGTTCTATCGGGCCGTACTCCACAAGGCAGGCGTGGTCGAGGCGGGTGGACGAGCGCTGCCTGAGTGGAGCGCGGATGCGTCGCTTGAGGCGATGGACGTGCTGGGCGTCAGCGCTGCGATCCTCTCGGTGTCGACTCCCGGTACCACCTTTCTGACCGACGGCGGCGATGCCGCTGCACTAGCACGTGACCTCAACGACTACACGGCCGATCTGGTGACGAAGTGGCCACGGAGGTTTGGGTTCCTTGCCACAGTTCCCTTGCCGCACAGAGCTGCCGCGGTCGCCGAATCGATACGGGCACTCGACGAGTTGCACGCCGATGGCGTGGTATTGCTGGCAAACAGCGCCGGCGTCTATCTGGGTGAAGAGGGTTACGACGAACTGTTCGCCGCACTCGACGAGCGCGAGGCCAAGGTGCTCATACATCCCGCCGACCTGCCCGGACCGACAATCCGGCACCTGCCGCCGTTCGCGGCCGACTTCCTGCTCGATACCACACGTGCGGCGTACTTACTTGTGCGCAACGGAATTCGCCAAACCTATCCGAATATCCGATTCATACTCAGTCACGGCGGGGGATTCGTGCCCTACGCGTCACATCGGATGTCGCTGCCGATCTCGGCCGACACCGGACGTAGCGTCGCGGACATCCTCGACGAATTCGCGACCTTCTACTTCGATACGGCGCTGTCCTCCAGCCCGGCGGCGCTGCCGACCCTGCTCGCTTTCGCCCACCCAGGCCACATCACCTTCGGGTCCGATTGGCCGTTCGCACCCCTGGCCGCGGCGAACTGGTTCTCGACAAACCTGGACGCCTATACCCACATCGATGCCGCCGGCCTCGCCGCCATCAACGAAAGCACGGCGTTGTCGCTGTTCCCGCGCTTCATTCGGCCGGTCGAATAATGGCTGGTGCCCACGTTCCTGTGTCCGCGCAGTCGCTCAAGCAGCCACTGTCACCGGCGGCATCTATCGTGGAGTGGGCCACCGCATCGACCACCACCGCTTAGGTACCGCATGGCATTTCGAGCAGATTGCATTTGCCCTACGATGCTGGCTGGAAGCGAGACGTTGACATCCAGTGAGCCGTGTAAGAACCCGAACGCCGTCCGGGGATCAAGAATTCTGACCGACAACCGCCGTCGACCAGTTCCGTGATCAGAGGAGTCGTTTTGGCCGGCCGGCAGGAACTTGTGGATGCCGACGTATCCCAGGACTGAACTCCACAGGGACAGAACGAAATCCACGTGTGATCGAATTGCCGTGAAAGTCCGGACGGGCACCGGTCGCCAGCCGGAAGTCGGACAGGCGTGACAGCACCCGCTCGACCCCGATCTGGAACTCCAGGCGCGCCAGGTTGGAGCCCAGACAACGGTGCACACCCGCACCGAAGCCAAGGTGACGGTTCTCCCGGCGATCGAGCACGCAGCGGTCCGCGTCGGGGAACACGCTGTCGTCGCGGTTCGCGGCAGCGAAGTTGACCACCACCGTGTCGCCGGCGTGGAAGGTGTGCCCGCTCAGTTCGACATCCTTGGCGACGGTCCGGTGCAGCCCGTGGATCGACCCCGCGTAGCGGATGAGTTCCTCCACCGCACGGGGGAGCAGGTCGGGGTCCGCGGCGAGACGGTCACGCTCACCCGGATGGGTGGCCAGGTGGTGGAAGGCGAAAGACATTGCGCTGGCGGTGGTCTCCAGCCCGGCCTGGACGAGCAGCATCGCATTGCCAACGGCATCCTCGATAGGCAGCCTCTCCCCGTCGATCTCGGCGGCCAGCAGGATATCGATCATGTCTCCGCGCGACGGTTGGCCGATGCGGGTCGTGACGGCGTCGTGGATGTACTGATACAGCCCACCCCAAGCCGCCATCCGGATGTCCTCGGTCGCCCCGTTGAGGGCGTCGTCGGTGAGTTGAAAACAGGCCCCGACATCGTCGGCGGGAATGCCCAGCAGGTACTTGAACAGCACGATTCCGGGCTGCCGCCAGGCGACCCGGGCCAGGTTCCCGGCTCCGGCACCGATGAAATCGTCGATGAGCAGATCGGTTTCGGTGGTGATCTGCGGCCGCAGCGCCTTCATCTGAGCCGGCGAGAAGTACGGGTTGAGCACTCTGCGGAGTTTCTGCTGCCGCGGCGGATCCATCATCACCACCAGGTCGCCGATGACGAAGTCGGCCGATCCCGGAGCCGGATTGTTGGAGAAATGTTCCCAGTCCTGGGCGATCCGGTAGCAGTCGTCGTAGTTCACCGCGATCCAGGCCCCGCCGGGAGTGTCGGCGAGAAACGGGGTGTCGGTGTGCGGGAAGGGACACCCCTGGCGCATCACGGTGTAGACGTCGTACAGCAGGTCGTTGTCATTGAAGTCCGGGTGCCGTAGATCCCAGTTCTGCGCATGGCTTTCCGGTGAGGTCGTCATCTAATGCCCCTGCTCCCGGGCCACCCGCTGATCGTGGATGCGGACAAGTTCGCGGAAGCCGATCCGGTGGTACTTCGGCACCGGCTGGATACCCCATTGATCCTGGGCGGTGTCCTTGCCTTCGGCGCCCTCGGGCGGCCCGAACGCCGGGTAGGGCACCTTGCATTCGAGGGTGTCATCGGAATAGCGCACCTTGAGCAGTTCGCTGCAGATCTGGGTGAGGCTCAAGGTGGGGTAGCCGTAGTAGATGGCCATGAACGGCAAGGTGAAGGCGCCTTCGAGCACGAGCGCCACCAAGCACACGAGCACCGCGCGCTTGATCCAGGTGTGCATGCGGGCGTAATAGGGCGTGGTGCCGGGCGGAAGATCGTCGGCCTTGTCGTCGGTGCTCGCTGGTGCGGTCACAGTTTCTCCTTTAGTCCGTGAAGATTTCGCGGTTCACCGTGTGCAGGTACGGGATCGCGAGGAAGGGGGTGATGTAGAAGATGTCGTAGAGCCACCAGCCGATGACGGGGAACACCACGCCGGCGAAGCGGACGTCGGCGAACATCGTCATGTTGAACACGTAGACGCACCAGATCACGACGCCCATCCAGCAGGTGATGACCATGTACTGGTGGCCCCAGCGCTTCATCTGCAGGAAGCCGATGGCGGCCGCGCAGCGCATCGCGAAGACGGTGATGATCATGCCGAAGACCATCGACTTCTCGCCGGGGCCGGCGGCACCGCCCACCCACAGTTCGTTGTAATGCCAGAAGTAGCCGGCGTCGAACATGTTGCCCCAGCCGATCATCAGGACCCGGTTGATCAGCGTGTGGTTGGCGACCAGGTCCAGTGCCCAGCCCAGACTGTTGAGCATGCCGTCGATCAGGGTCAGGTACCCGATCAGCGTGACGATCATCGGCCGCACGGAAAGGCCGGAGCGCAGGGCCTGGCGCTGCAGCCACGCCCCCTGCATGAAGATGGGGAAGCCGATCAAACCGGGAGCCCACATGCCCATCAGGGCGGCGCCGACGATCATCCATTTGTCGGCGCGCCGCTGCGCCGAACGGGATTCGTCGTGATGTTCCTCCAGGCCCACGGACGCCTGCGAGCGCGTCACAGGTCCCACCATCCGCGGGCGAAGGACATGTACAGCTGGATCCCGAACATCGCCAGCAGGTAGCCGTAGATGACGATCTGCAGGACGATGAGCGCCTTCTTGCGATTCTTCTCTTTCTGGTCAACCACGGGCGGTGATTCCTTTCTCGCGGGGGCTTTCGGTATCGGCACTGGACAGGCACGCCGAGGCGACCTCCAGCAGCCCTTCGGTGATGGCGCCGTCGCTGGACAGCGGTGCCAAGATGCAGGCCTGCGCGGCGTCCAGTTCTGTTGCACCGGCGGCGATCAGCTGCGCCGCGGTGACGAGCACGCGGGTGGACGGCGGCTCGAAGTGGAAGGCTTCGTCGGCGGTGCGGATCGCGGTGGCGCAGCGCACCAAGCGCTCGGCCGTCGGATGACCGACCTGGGTCTCGGCCACGATCACCTCGGCTTCGCGTCCCGGGGGCAGATACCGCATCGGGAGGGTGACGAACCGTTGCCGGAAGGAGGGTTTGAGTTCCTTCAGCGAGCTGCGATAGGCGGGGTTGTAGGAGCACACCAGCATGAAGGTGGCGGGAGCCTCCACCACTTCACCGGCTCGGTCCAGGTACAGCGCGCGACGGTGGTCGGTGAGCGAATGCAGGATGGCCAGGGAATCGTGTCTGGCCTCCACCACTTCGTCGAGATAGCAGATGGCGCCGGTCTTCACCGCTCTGGTCAGCGGGCCGTCGGTCCACACCACGTCACCGCCGGTCACCATGAACCGGCCCACCAGGTCCGAACTGGTGAGGTCGTCATGACAGCTGATGGTGACGACCTGCCGCCCCAACAGCGATCCCATGTGTTCGACCAGGCGCGTCTTACCGCAGCCCGTGGGGCCGGTGAGCATGACGGGCAGCCGCCGGTGGTAGGCCTGCTCGAACAGCTGAACCTCGTTGGCATTCGCGAAGTAGGTATCTGTATTCACGCGGCGACCAGCTCCCGGTGGACGTGGGCGAGGACACGGGGCAGTTCTTCGATCCGGCGGATGCGCTGGGACCGCTTGGGCCCGAAGACTTCCGGCAACGGGTCGACGCGTACCGGTCCGATGCCGATGTAGTACATCGCGACTCCGGCGTCGCGAGCCTCCTCGACCGCATGCGCCGAATCAGCCCAGGCGTAGCGCCCCTCATATCCCTCGTCGGAGATCAAGCCGTCACCGATGACGATGAGCTGTCTGCGCTCGGATGGCTGAGCGAGCAGACGGCTGGTCAGATGGCGCAGCGGCGCGCCGAGCCTGGTGTAGCCGCCGGTGGACAGGCCCAGCCCGCCGGGCGTGATGATGCGCCGGTCGCCGAAGTCCTTGAGACAGCTGACTTCGACGCGGTGCCGGGTGTTACCGGTGAACACGAAGATGCCGTGCCGTTCCCGCGCCGAGGCCATGGCCCGGGACAAGGCATCGGCGCAGGCCAACTCGAGGGTGAAGATATGGCCGCCGTGCACGCCCAGCGAGGAGCTGCCATCCAGCAGCAGGGCGGTGGTCACATCACGGCTGCTGGGCAGCAGCTCCCGGAAGAGACGCGGTTCGTCCGCCTCGCCGGCCGCGACGTCGATGTAGTGCTCGACGTACTGCTCGACATCGAGGTCGGATCCGTCCTCCAGCCGGTTGTGCATCGTGCGATGGGTGTTCTCCTCGAACCACTTCCGTACGTCGACGCCGACGGGGCGGGCACGCCTGTCGGTGCCCGGATGCGCTCGTTCGACCACGGCCACATGGTCGGTCATGAAGGATCCGGTCCAGGAGTTCCACTCCGGGTAGGGGATACCCGGGCGATGCTCGGGCGTGATGTCGAGGTCGTTGTCCTGTGGCCGGCTGGCCGGAGGCAGATTGGAGTTGCGGACACCGCCGTCACCGCCGACAGGGACCGAATACGGTCGAGGCAACCGTTTCTGGTCGCTGGTCCAGGGCATCCGCCCGAACGTCCGGCGCAGCTTGTCCGAGAGCCCTCGCGGCAGGGTGTACGCCCGCGGCAGGCTGCCCAGCAGGGGATCGATGACCAGGGGTTGCGCCGAACGCGCCAGTGCGATCGCGCGGTTGAGCATCTCCTCGGCGGCCGTCGCGGCCGGGGTGGGTTCGAGGGTGGGCAGCGCCCTGCGCAGGTCGGGGAGCAGGCCGGGCCAGAATTCGGCGACCCAGCCCAGCGCGACACCGGCTTCGACGAGGGTGAGCGCGGTGAGCTCACGAGTCGAGAGTTCACTGATCCGGTAAGCGAGCAATCGCTCCTTGGACGGCGAACACTGCAGTGCCACACCGCAGGTGAGTGTCCGCCGGGTCCAGGCCCGGCGCGGCGGGTAGGGCACGTAGAGGGTGTCGAGCTGACTGTTCAACCCGAATCCGCGATGGTGACCAGTGAGCAGGCGGGCGCCCGTGCGGCGCCCGTCGCTGAGTGCCACCGCGGTCACCGCGCAACTGCGTTCGGTCGCCATCGCTGTGTGGTCCGTGCCTGTCTCGGCCAGGTCGGATGTCATCGGGTCAGAACGTGCCGATGTTGGAGAACATCCAGTACCAGAACCAGATGATCAAACCTGTTCCGCCCCAGGCGGCGACGTAACGGAGTATCTCCCAGATCCAGTCCACGTCGGATTCCTTTCTTATCGGGCTTCGAGTCCGCGTAGTGCGGTGGTCACCAAACCGGTCAGCATGGCGCCGCGTGAGTCGGTGTTCGATGTGGTGGTGAGGACCCCGTAGATGCCCAGCAGGAAGAACGTCGCGCTGTAGAACGCGTCGACTTCGTGTGGTACCTTCCCGTCACCGCGGGCGCGCTCGATCTCCCGGACCAGCAGTACGATCAACGGGTGATCGGTCCATTCGTCGGCAGCGGGACGGGTCGGCGAAAAGTGCAGGGCAAGAAACTCTTTGAACAGCGACGGACCCAGCCGGCGTTCGAGCCCGGTAATCAGCGCCACGACGTGGTCCAGGGTGCCGGCAAGATCGTGCGCCCCGTCGAGGTAGCGGCCGAATTCGGTGGCCATGCGTGCTTCCTCGCGGGCCTCCAGTTCCAGCAGCACGTGCTCCTTGCTGGGGAAGTGGAAGAAGAACGTCCCGTGCGCCACGCCGGCCGCGGTCGCGATGGTGTCGATGTCGGCATGCGCCATCCCTGATGAGGTGAACTCGGCGATGGCGGCACCGAGTATCCGTTCGCGGGTCTGTCGTCGACGCTGCTCGCGCGTCGACTGCCTGGCCGGAGGTGTCATCGCCTGGCCTTCCTCAGTCGGAGAAGATCTCGCGGTTCACGGAGTGCAGATAGGGGATCGCGAGGAAAGGCGTGATGTAGAAGATGTCGTAGAGCCACCACCCCACGACCGGTAGCACCACCCCGGCGAAGCGCACGTCGGCATACATCGTCATGTTGAACACGTAGACGCACCAGATCAGGACGCCCATCCAGCAGGTGATGATCATCCACTGGTGTCCCCAGCGTTTCATCTGCAGGAAGCCGATTCCGGCGGCGATTCGCATGGTGAAGACGGTCAGGATCATGCCGACTTCCATGGCCTTCTCCCCGGGGCCGGCGGCGCCGCCGATCAGGAGTTCGTTGTAGTGCCAGAAGTAGCCGGCGTCGAACATGTTTCCCCAGCCGTTCAACAGGACTCGGGCCAGCAGGGTGTGGTTGGCGACGGTGTCCAGCGCCCAGCCGACGGTGTTGATCGCCGCGTCGATGATGACCAGGTAGCCGATCAGGGTGACCAGCATCGGGCGCACGGTCAGTCCGTCGCGGGCCGCCTTGCGGAGCAGCCATACACCCCGCAGGAACAGGGGGAGCCCGAAGAAGCCCAGTGCCGCCGTGCCGATCAGCAGGCTGCCGGAGATCAGCCACCTGTCGGCCTGGCGTTGCGCGAGCCGGGACGTCTCCAGGTGTTCGTCGAGCCGGCCGCCGGGGCCGTGCGGTGCCGGTCTGCGACCACGATCGCGCGTCGGCAGGTTCACAAACGCTGACTATAGTCAGTCAAATAGCGGAGTCAAGGGCTGATATCGACGGTCAAGAATCGCCATAGCTGCCTAATAGCGGCATGTTGAGCCGATGCCTATGGTTGACTTAAGTCAGGACTTCGGTGGGCCACGAAAGGGTGTCTCGATGCGCAGGGTGGTCCAGTTCTCCACGGGGAATGTCGGCAGGCACTCGCTGCGGGCGATCATCGGCCGACCCGATCTCGAGCTCGTCGGCGTCCATGCGGCAAGCGAGGACAAGATCGGCCGCGATGCCGCCGAACTGTGCGGCCTGAGCGAAGCGACCGGGGTCATCGCGACCGACGACATCGACGCGCTGATCGCGCTACAGCCCGACTGTGTCGTGTACACCGCACAGGGCGAGACCCGTCCCATGGAGGCGATCGGGCAGATGTGCCGATTCCTGTCCGCCGGGATCAACGTGGCCGCGACGTCGATGGTGTGGCTGGTGGCCCCACATCACGCCGAGGACTGGCTGCGCGTCCCGCTGGAAGCGGCGTGTAAGGCGGGTACGTCATCGTTGTACGTGAACGGGATGGACCCGGGTTACTCGGGCGACACCGAGGTGATCGCCGCGCTGAGTCTGGTGACCCGGGCCAGGTCTGTCACCGTTCAGGAGATCTTCGACTACGGCAACTACGATGACTACGAGTTCACCGGCCGGTCAATGGGTTTCGGCATGTCGCCCGAGGAGGGTGAGCCCATGCTGTTCCTGCCCGGGGTGATCACCAGCATGTGGGGTGGGCCGGTACGCAATCTCGCCGCCCAGCTCGGGGTCGAACTCGACGAGATCCGCCAACGCGTCGAACCGTGGTACGCCGACACCCGGATCGAGTGCACGATGTGCACCGTCGAGCCGGGGCAGATGGCCGCGGCTCGGTTCGCGGTGGAGGGAGTGCGCGACGGTGGGCCGATCATCACGATGGAGCACATCAACCGGTTGACCAGCGCCGCGGCACCCGAATGGGATCACCCGCCGGACGGACACACCGGCGTGCACCGGGTGGTCGTCGAGGGTGAACCGCGGGTGGAGCTCAACACCCACGTGGCGCACCCCGTGCTGGACTCGACCGACGCCGGATGCATCTCGACCGCGGCGCGGGTGGTCAACGCCATCGACTGGATCTGCCGGGCGCCCAGCGGGTTGATCGCGGTGGAGGACATCCCGCTCAGTGCAACGGTCCGCGGCCTCATGTGGTGACACGTCACACCGGGATGAGGGGGCCGATGGGCTTGGTGGTGGTCGCGTGCACCAACAGCTCGGCCAGTTCGCGCGGCCGGCTCAGGAACGGCGAGTGCGATGCGTTGATGGACAGCTGCTCGACGCCGAGACGACGCGCCACGGTATCGGCCAGCCACCGAGGCATGCACCGGTCCTGTTCGCAGACAATGAAACTGCGGGGCAGATCGGCGGCCCAGAAGGTGGGGACCGACACCGGTGTCACCGTGGTGTCGCCGAAGCGTTCCGGTCCCAGCCGGCCGAACGCCCAGCGGGCCGTCTCCTCGTCGCAATCGTGGTAGAAGTATTTCCACGCCCCGTCGAAATCTGCGAACGTCATCGCGCCGTCGGCATCGAAGCTCAAGTAGCGCAGCATTTCCCCGACGTCCCCGTCGAACTCACCGTCTTCGGTGTCGCGCATCGCCATCGCCTCCGGATATGTACGGCCTTCGCGGGGCAGCCCGGCGGCGAGGTAGATGATGTGCTTCACCAGATCAGGCCGGGTGTCGGCGGCCAGCGTCTGATCGAAACCGCCACCCGAATGCCCGACCAGCACGTCGTGCGGCTGCATCGCCGCGACGATGGCGTCGCGCCGATTGGCCAGGGTGGAGTCCTGTCTCACGAGTGCGCCGTGGCCGGGTAGGTCCACCGCGACACCGTCGTGGCCGAGGTCGGCGAGCTCGGCGATCACCCGATCCCAGCACCAGGCAGCGTGAAAACCGCCGTGCACGAAGACGAATCGCACGCTCAGTCCACGATGGAGATGGCCTGACGCGGGCACTGCCGGACGGCCTCGCGCACCTGGCCCTCGTTGGACGGGGTGACTTCGTCGGTGAGGATGTGCAGATAGTCCTGGTCGTCGAGATCGAACACCTCGGGGATCACCCCCATACAGACGCCGTTGCTCTCGCACAATCCGAAATCGACCTCGATGCGACTCATGTCGTCACCGCACCACCTTCACCGGGACCCGGGCGTAGCCCGCCACATTCTGCATCCGCACCCGTTCGAGACCGGCGAAATCGACCTCGTAGCGGGGCATGAAGTCGAGCAGCTTCTGCAACGCGATGACACTCTCCATGCGGGCCAACGCGGCGCCCAGGCAACTGTGGATACCGTAGCCCAGGCCGAGATTCTGGGCCTCGGTGCGATCCCGCTCGATATCGAATCTGTCGGCGTCGGTGAACGCGTCGGGATCGCGGTTGGCGGCTGCGCTGATGAGGAACACGGCCTTGCCGGCGGGGATCACGCCGCTGGGCACGTGGGCTTCCTTGAGGGTGTAGCGCACGTTGTACTGCACCGGCCCTTCGAACCGCAACAGCTCCTCCACCGCATCCGGCACCAGTTCACGATTGTCGATCAGCTTCTGCCACTGGTCCGGGTGCTTCGCGAATAACACCACCGCCGTGCCGATGAGTTTGGTGACGGTCTCGGCGCCCGCACCGCCGAGCAAGGTGGCGAATCCGGTGATCTCGATATCGTCGAGCTTGTGCAGTTTGCCGTCCTCACGCGGGATCTCCGCAGCGATGAGCCGGCTGATCATGTCGTCCTGCGGGTTCTCCCGACGCTTCTGCACCAGTGAGTAGTAGTAGATGGCGGTGTCGATATTGGCCTGCATGCCGGCTTCGGAATAACCGATCTGTCCGGGTTCGCGGGACAGACTGGTGTCGATCCAGTGCCGCACCTGCTGGCGGTACTCGTCTTCGACACCGGCCATGCGGGTGATCACCTCGACCGGGAACGGCGCGGAGAAGTCCTGGACGACGTCGAACTCGTCGCTGGTGATCCTGCCCAGGAAGCGGTCGATCTGTTCGACGATGGTGTCCTTCTGGGCCTGTACCGCCCGCGGGGTGAACGCCTTGTTGAGCAGACTGCGCATGTGCCGGTGATCCGGTGGATCCATGAAGATGATGGATTTCTGCGGCGGTTCGTCGCTTTGCACCATCGCCAGGTCGCATCCGCGGGAGGACGAGAACGCCTCGTGGTCCTTGAGCGCCGCGGACACGTCCGCGTGCCGGGTGAGGGCATAGAAGTCCTGGTCGGCGCTGTAGTACAGCGGCGCCTCGGTGCGCATCCGCCGGTAGATCTCGAAAGGATTGGTGAAGTACTCCTCGGAGAAAGGATCGAAAACGAGTTCGGCCGTTGTCATTCCGGGTCCTCCTTTGGGGTGGAGCTGCCACCCCAAACATTACGGAAGGCTAAAAAATTGTAACGTTAGCAGCGCAGCTGCCCAGCCGCGCCGAAATGCCCGATTTCACCGTGACTCAATCTGGCACACCGGCGTTGACGACTGCCTCCACCGCGCCGAGCGGGAAACCGAGATCGGCGAGCGTCCGGTGCACCACGGCGATGTCCTTACTGAGAAACTCGCCTACCGCGCCGATGAACCGCTGCGTGGAACCAGCCCGCTCGATCATGCCCAGCGCCCGACTTGCGCCACTGCCGTGTGCGAGCGCGCCCAGCAGTGCGGTCTCGTCGATCGAGAGCCGCGCTCCCATCCGCACCGCTTCGGAGACCAGGCCGATCTGCGCGGCGAACATCGTGTTGTTGACCAGCTTCATGCCCTGCCCGGTACCCAACGGGCCCATGTGCAGGACGGGTGCGGCGTAGCTGTCCAGGACCGGCCGGACGCGGGCAACGACGTCCTCGGCGCCGCCGGCGAACACCGTGACACGGCCCGCGGCGATATCGTGCGGTCCGCCGCTCACCGGCGCGTCCACCACCCCGATCTGCGGCGCCTGGGCGGCGATGGCCTGGGCGGTCCGAGGGCTGCCGGTGGTGTGGATGATCAGGGTGGCGTCGGCCGGCATCGCTGCCAGTAGCGGACCCGCGCACACGTCGCGCACCTGTTCGTCGGTGAACACGCACAGCACCACGGCCTCGGTGGCCACCTCGGTGATATCGCCGACAGGGGTGGCGCCGAGTTCGCGAATCGCCTCACGCCGCGCGGGGGTGCGCGCCAGCACGGCGACCTGATGACCGGCCCCGACCAGGCGGCCGACCATGGACGCGCCCATCCGGCCCGCTCCGATGAAACCGACCCTCATCAGGACAGTCTCTTCTTCGCGCAGGCGCTCATCAGGGGCACTTTCTTCTTCGCGCAGGCGCTCATCAGCGCGGGTGGTCCATGATGCCCAGCGCCGTGTCCGCCGCGGTGAACACCGAACCCTGCGTGGCCGAGGCTTCCTCGGCCAGGGCGGTCGCATACCGGCAGTCCTTCTGCAGCAGCGCACCCGCGATCGGGGCCAACCGGTCCAGCGTGCCCCCGAACGCCGCGATACTGCCGAGCGCCTTGCTGTTGGCCGAGCCGCGGGAGATCACCTCGCACAGCCGGTCTCGTGGCACACCGAGCGCTTCGCCGAGTTCCAGGGTGCTCATGGCCGCACCGAGATTGGCGCTGAACAACAGGTTGTTCAGGATCTTGGCGACCTGCCCGCTCCCCAGGGGGCCCAAGTGCACGATCGGGTCGGCATAGGTGGCGAACACCGGACGGGCCTTCTCCACATCGGCCTCGGCGCCGCCGACCATGACCAGCAGTTGGCCGGCCTCGACGGCGGGCGCGCCCCCGCTGACCGGAGCATCGATCACCGAAACACCCTGACCGGCAGCTCTTTCGGCGATCTCGCGGCAGGTGTCGGGGTGGATGGTGGAGTGAATGGCCACGATACCGCCGGGCGCCAGGCCGTCGAATACGCCGTCGTCCCCGAACAGCACCTGGCGCACGTCATCGTCGCCGACGACGCACAGACACACCAGATCACTTGCCGCACCGAGCTCGGCCGGTGACCCGGTCGTCTTCGCCGCGGTGCCGGCGTAGGGCTCCAGCGAGGCCGCTCGGCGTGCCCAGAGTGTGGTCTCATAGCCGCCGTCGACGATGCGGCGAGCCATCGGCCCGCCCTGGCTACCCAACCCGATGAATCCGACCCGCATCAACCCGCCTCCGCTTCGACAGCACTCGACACACATTGACCGGCGAATGCCAACACCCGCCGGTGATACTCGGCAGCCGACAGCCCGACACTGAGATTGTGTCCGCTGTCGGCCATTTCGCTGACGTCCACGCCGGGTGCCCCGGTGAACAGGGCCGCGATCGCCGCCAGCGACTCGGGACCGGACTCCCACACACCCTCGTGGTCGGCGGCGCTGAATTGCACCGGAACACGCACGGCCGCTGCGAGTTCGCCGAAAGTGTGGCGTGCCCAATCGGCCGTCACCGCACCCTCGTAGCGCACTCCCGGGGCCGACAGCGCCGAGCTGGGAATCCCGTCGGGATACAACGTCGCCGGCTCCCAGAGCAGCTGACGCAACCCCGTCGGGGTACCGGCCAGCGTGGCCGTGCTGAGCAGGTCTTTCGCCTTCGGGTGGTAGCGAAGTCCGGTGCCGGCCAGTGAGATGCCGATGACGCGTTCGTGATCGGCCATCCGCAGTGCGAGTTCGCAGCCCAACGAATGGCCCAGCAGGAACAGCGGTCCGCCCTCGGCGATCTTGTCGACCGCACCCCAGGCCAGCGCCACCCGGTTCGCCGGGCTGTCCATGGTGTCCTGATACAGCGCGGATGCACCGTAGCCGGGGCGGTCCAGTGCGATGGCGGTGAAACCCTGCGATCCGGCCCGGCGTAGCAGCGACAGATCCGGGTGGCCCGGGCAGTCGAAATACACCGAAGAGGTTGCCCCGCCGTGGATCGCGACGATCACCGCCCGCGGCTCGGGGACCGATGCGACCAGGGCGGTCATCGGCACCGCGCCGATCATCACCATGCGGCGCCGGACGAGGTCAGTCATCGGTCCGGAGCAGGAGCACACCGCTGGGTGTCAAGCCGCCGCTGCTGGCCACCGCCACCTTGGCACCGGCGACCTGGCGCTCGCCGGCGTCGCCCCGGAGCTGGGTCACCGCCTCGTGGATCAGTCCCATCCCGTGGGTGCGACCATGCGAGAGCTGCCCGCCGTGGGTGTTGAGCGGGATCACCCCGTCCCGTGCGATGGCCTTGCCGCCGTCCAGGAAATCCTTGGCCTCGCCGATCCCGCAGAAGCCCAGGGCTTCCAGCCAGGACAGGCAGTTGAAGGTGAAACCGTCGTAGAGCTGCGCAACATCGACATCGCTGGGCCGCAACGAGGTCCGGCTCCACAGATGTGCGGACTGGCCCAGCACCTGGGGTTCGTGGGTGAGGGTGGTCTGGTCCCAGTCCAGCCGCTCGATGATCTGGGTGCCGACGGCCTCCACCCGCACCGGCTTGTGGGGCAGGTCCTTGGCGGCGTCGACGGCCGACACGATCACGGCGACGGCGCCGTCGCACGGAACATCGCAGTCGTACAAACCGAACGGCGTGGTGATCATCCGGGCAGACAGGTAGTCGTCCATCGTCATCGGATCGCGGTAGATGGCGGTGGGATTCAGGGCCGCGTTCGCCCGCTGGTTCAGCGCGATCCAGCCCAGCGTCTCACGTGTGGTGCCGTACCGGTGAAAGTGCCGGGAGGCGTTCTGCGCCAGCGTATGTGCCGCCGAGATGCCGCCGAACGGCTGCTGCCAGCTGGTGGTGCGCGAACCACCGGGGGGCGACATCCGGCCTTCCTTCATCAACTGTTGGAAGGTGGCCTCCCACAGGGTGCGAAAGCACAGCACATGCCTGGCCATGCCCGTGGCCACGGCCATCATCGCCGCGATCACCGAGCCGCCCGGCCCGAAGGTGTCCATACCGCCGTTGATCCAGGTGGGACGCAGTCCCAGCGCACCCTCCAGCGCGGACACGCCACCCTCGCCCATCCCGGCGATGTCCAGACCCGGATAGGTGGACAGCCCGTCGATATCGTCGAAGGTCAGTCCGGCGTCGGCGACCGCCGCCTTACACGCCTCGATGGTGAGCGACAGCGGTGGCACCATCAGCCGTCGGCCCATCGTGGAAGCGCCGACCCCGGTGATGGCCGAGCGGTCCTCGAACTTCTCGGCGGTGAGCATGGGGCGGACGTACTTGCCGAATTCCGATGGTGCGATCTCGTCTTCGGGCATCGTCGCCGGCGCCGTCTGGTCGGCCGCGGGTGTGAACACCGGCAGCCAGACATCGGCGAACTGCTGGAAGCGCACCTCGACGGGTTGGCCCAGTTCCAGCTTCTCCGGATCACAGTCGATGATGTTGGTGGTGAGCCGGACCCGCAGATCCTCGGCGATCGCCACTTCGGCGATCACATAGGGCGGCGGCAGATCGGGGAAGCCGAAGCGGTGATTGATGCTCACACCGGCCAGCGTGCCCCGGCCCGACACGGCGCGAACCCCGAGATCCTGGCTGCGGCAGTAGCGGCAGATCGGGGCAGGCGGATGGATGAGCGCGTGGCAGCTCTGGCATTCCTGGATGCGGAGTCTCCCGTCGGCGCCCGAGGTCCAGAAGAACTCGTTCTGCGAAGTCAGTTGGGGCAGTGGACGTCCCGGGGCTGCGGTCACCGGGTGAACCCCCACTGCGCTTCGTTGTCTTCGGTCTTGAGGCTGCCGGCGGGGTCGGCCGTGTCGACGAGTGGCCGGTGATCGTCATCGGGGCGTCGCTCGCCGAGCTCGAGGATGGCGTGTACCGGGCAGTCCAGCAGGGCCCGCATCACCGCATCGCGATCCTGGGCCGGCACGTCGCCGGAGCCCTCGAGCTTGGCGTATCCCCAGTCGTCGAGTGAGAAGTACTCGGGTGCGTGTTTGGCGCAGATCCCGAACCCGTCGCACAGGGTACGGTCCAATTTGATCCTCATCGACGCGCCTCCACTGCTTCGATCGCCTCAACCTCGAAGGGCCGCTGCGCCTCGAAAGTGCGGCAGCCGTCGCAGGATCCGTCGACATGCGCACGGACCAGGTCGGGGAAATGGGCCAATAGACTGGCCGCGATATTCGCCGCGCCGTCCAGCGTCGCGCACGCGCCCCGGCCGCGCAGCACCACCGACCACCGCTGCAGCCGCTCGAGGTCTTCGGCGGTGGCGGCACCGTTGCGCAAAGCCCCGGTGACGGCGGCCATCGCCGCCGTCCCGTTGAAGCAGGAGCCGCACTGTCCCGCATTCTCCCGGTCGAAGTAGTCGAGCACCGAGGCGGCCACAGCGACGGGGCAGTCGGAGGTGAGCACCGCCACCGCTGCGCAGCCCAGGCCGCTGCCGAGTGCGCGCAGCGTCTCGTGGTCCAGGCCGGCACCGACCGCGTCGGGGCCGAGCAGTCCGGCGAAGTACCCACCCATCAGCAGTCCTGACACGGCCGCGGGGGACACTCCGTGCAGGGTCAGCAGATCGGCGATGGGGGTGCCGTAGGGCAGCTCGTAGAGCACGGGTGATTTGCCTGCACCGGTGATCGTGGCCAGGAAGGTGCCCGGCGAGGCCTCGGTGCCCTGCGAGCGGAACGCATCCGCGCCATGTCGCCGGATATACGGCAGATGGGCCAGCGTCTCGACGTTGCTCACCAGCGTCGGGCACCCGGCGACTCCTTCGTCGAACACCCGCGGCGGTTTGTCCGTGGGTTTGGCCGGTCCGCCGTTGATCACCCGCACGGCCGCGGATTCCTCACCGGCGATATAGGCGGGCGAGACGGTCACCACGCTGATCGCCGGTGCGGTGTCGGCCCCGGCCAGCGCGGCCTCGATCGCGGCGGCGGCGTGGGTGTCGGAGACGTAGACGTAGGCCCGTTGCGCGCCGACGATCCACGCTGCCAGACGTAGCCCGTCGAGCACCAGATGAGGCCGGTTACGCAGCAGCCAGCGATCTTTCACCGATGCCGGCTCGCCCTCTTCGCCGTTGGCGACGACGATGGTCTGCCGCCCCGCGAGGTGGGCGGCGCGCACCGTCTGCAGCTTTACCGCGAGCGGAAACGCGGCGCCACCGCGGCCGAGCAGCCCCGCCGCGGCGATCTCGCCGAGCAGTCGCTCTGGATCGTCGACGTCCTGGTAGCCGCCGGAACGCGTGTAGTCGGAGAGATCTTCGCGGCCGTGTTCGGTCCGCAACAGGCGCGGGGTCAGGCCCGGCCACACCGAAGTGGCGAGATCCGTTGCGGTGGTGGTCATGCGGTAGTCCTTTCCTGCTCGTCCGCCGTGCCGGCGACGGTTAGGCTGAGTGCCGTGAGAACCGCAGTGGTGCGTGTGGACGTGGATCCGTTCGGGCAGCTGACCCCGGCCCGGCTTACCGAAGGCATGGCAGCATTGCGCGAGCTCGGCGCCGAGGTGGTCGAGGCCGATCTGAGTGCACTGCCGGCCGGCCGGCGCCAGGTTGAGGTGCTGGTGGCCGGCGACGATCCGGATGTGCTGACGGCAGAAGCTATCACGCTGTGCAGCAAGGCTTTCGGTACCAACCCGGTGCCGGGGGTGCTGACCTTCGTCAGTCGCGGCACCGACGACGACGCGCACGGTGTGCTGGCCGGCTTCGGATTGGCCGGCCGGGTGCAGCGTTTCCCGAGCGGCGAGGGCTGGGACATCGTGGAGGTGACGCTGTGTCGCGCCGACCTGGCCCGGGTGCCCGAGAGCCGGATCCACACCGCGCTGGAGGCATCGCTGAACAGCGAGGTGCGCATCCTGCTGGAGTAGTTCACGTCAGCTGTCCAGGAAGTCGAGAATCGCCGGCGCGGCCTGCACCCACGTGTCGAACAAGCAGAACTTCTTCCCGCCGCTCCGGGCGAACTTCTCGCCGGCCCGCTCCCAGGCGTCCTCGGGCCACGGCGGATCGATCAGGGTGGAACCCTTGATCAGGCAGCTCACTTCGAGTGAGGTGCGCTTGGGGTGATCCCAGTCGTTCTCGCCGCCCCGGATGATCAGCGTCGGGACGGTGATGTTCTCGAACGTCTCGTCCGGTACGCCGGGGATGGTCTGGCCCGGTTTGGACACGAAGGCGTTGAGCCAGCGCAACATCACCTTGAGGAACTCGTCGTTGTCCAGCTCCAGGAAGCGCTGCCGGTTGGTGGGATTCTGATCGATACGTTCGCGCCACTCCGGTACGTGCAGCAGTCCCTTGATACCCAAACCGCGGACGGCCAGGATGCTCGGGGTGATGTAGTGCCCACCGAGCACGAACGATCCGTACACGCCGCCGACGATGTTCCACACGATCAGCTTGGTGACGATCTCCGGGTAGAGGATCGCCGTCAGAATCGAGTCCCGGGCGCCGCCGGAACCTCCGGCGATGATGCACGGCCCGACACCGAGCTTGGAGATCAGGGTGTAGAGCGTCTCGGCGCGCATGTGCGACTCGCTCTGGCCGTAGAACTGCACGTCGGACTTGCCGCAATTCGGCCGGTCCCACAGCAGTACCCGGCAGCCGCCCTTGACCAGAGCGTTGGCCAGTGGACGCAGCCCGGGGATATCCTTGCTGAACCGTCCGCCCGGTGTCAGGGCGATGAGATCTCCTGTCTTGCCCAGTATTTCGTAGACGACGTTACCGCCGTTGATCTCGATGACCTTCTCGCCTCGCTTGAGCACGGGGCCTTCGTGACTGGTCATGCCTGCACCAGCACATCGTTGCCGACCACCCGCACCGGGTAGGTCCGGATGCTCCACTCCGGCTTCACCGCCGTGGTGCCGGTGGCCAATTCGAATCCCCACTGGTGCCAGGGACAGAAGATGTACTCCTTGTCGCGCACCATCACGGCATCACCGGGAACGTTCTCGTCGACGACATTCAGACCGCGAGCGCGTCCCGAGCACAGCGGGCCGCCCTCGTGGGGGCAGTAGTTCGCGATCGCATAGAAAGTGCCGTTGACGTTGTACACGCCCACGCCGTGACGGCCGATGGGAACGAGTTTGTGCGTGCCGGAAGGTATTTCGTCGACGGTGGCAACAACGTGTTCGCGTCCCTGGGCGAGTCGGGGAGTCTCGTTGTCGGCCAACTCAGAACACCCGAACCTGACCCTCGAGCACCGGTACGGTGTCGGGAAGGTTGTAGGTCTCGATCGAGTTGCGGAACATGATGTTCTCGCGGGCGTACTCGGGCAGGTGTTTGACCAGCCAGCGGGGGTCGTCGAAGGTCCAGTGCGGGTAGTCGCTGGAGAAGAGCAGGAGCTTGTCGCACTCCATCCATTCGAAGGCCCGGGAGAGTTCGGTCTTGTCCTCGGGGTAGTCCAACGGCTGCGTACTGAACTTGATGTGCTGCTTGACGTATTCGCTGGGTTTGCGCTTGATGTCCAGCCAGCTTTTGCGGGCTTCGTAGATGGCGTCCATCCGCCACATCAGCGGCAGGATCCAGGTGAACGCATGCTCGATGAAGACGATCTTCAGGGTCGGATGCCGGTCGAAGACACCGTCGAAGATGAGGCTCATGACCTGGTTCGCGGCCAACAACGAGTACGTGACCATGAAATCGTGGTTGTAACTGGGTAGCCCGACCGGCGGGATGGGCAGCGTCTCGTACACGCCGCGCGACAGATGGCAGCTTACGGGCATGTTGTATTTGGTGGCGGTCGCCCAGATCTGGTCGTAGCACGGATCGCCCCAGGACGGCCGCGGTTCGGCCTTGATGAGGATCTGGGCCATGAACGGGTGTTCCGCCCACTTCTCGATCTCGGTGACGGCGCCGGGCTGGTCCTCGATGGCCACACAGATGGACCCGCGCCAGCGCTCGTGCCAGTTGTTGTGGCTGTCCAGCCAATGATTGGCCAGCCAGGTGTTGGTGGCCGTGCAGTAGGCCGATGTCGCCTCGGGCAGCCGCATCTCACCGTGGGTGGGCTCCAGGATCGCGATATCGGATCCGGCCTCCATCACCAGCTGGCGCAGCGCCATATCGGGGTCACTGCAGGCGAACTCGCCGTCCGGCGGAAACGCGTCGAGGCGCATCGCGTACGCGTGTGCGTAATCAGGGGCGTCGTAGTAGATCTGCTCGCCCACTTTGTGGTTCAGGAAATACTTGCTGCGCCACGGTTCCGGGATGTATTCGACCAGCTCACCGCGTCGCGGCATGGGGTGGACGTCGGAGTCGACGCACCGAACGGCGATGCGCTCGGCAGGGGCGACACGGGGTGTGGTGGTGACGGACATGGTGGTGGCCTCCTGCTCTACTGTGCGCCCGAAGCGGACGAAAAAGCCGGACTTTGAATTCCGTACAACTGCGCGGCATTGCGCCAGCACAGCTTGTCCCGTTGTTCGGCGCTGTATGCCGCCGGCACGGTCAGTTCGGCAGCGTTGTAGTGCGGGTAACTCGACCCGAACATCGTCATGTCTTCCTTGCCGGTGAACCCGAACCACTCACCCGCGAAGTCGACGTCGCCGGGCCCGTCGTACGCGCCCTGGACGAAATACACGTGGCCCGGCAGGTAGTCGCTGGGCATCTTCGGGGCCCACGGGGTCTGCTCCAGATGCGGCCTTCCGAAGCAGTCCATCCGCCAGATGAACGGTGTCAGCATGTCGGCCGCACCGTCGGCCCAGACCATCTTGAGGTTCGGCATTCGTTCGAACACGCCCTCGGCGATCATGTTCATCAGGTGATACAGATAGTTCAGGGACATGAAGGACAGGTACTGTTCGTACGTCCGGGCTCTGCCAGAAGGTGTGGGGGAGAACTGGATTCCCGCACCGACCTCGATGTGCACGGCGACCGGCAGACCTGCCGCTTCAGCGGCGGCCCACAGCGGCCAGAACTGGGGCTTGCCGTAGAGCTCGCGGGATTGCAGGGGTACGCCGATCTGCACGACCCGTGGGTGGTCCTTGTATTTCTCGATCTCCCGCAGCGCGCCGGCGACATCATCGGGGTTGACGCGGAGGGTGCCGCGAAAGCGTTCACCGAACTCGTCGTGTTCGAGCCAGCGGGTCACCATCATGTCGTTGTGAGCCGCGGCGAGCGCGGAGCCCAGATGGCGGTCGGGCATGATGCCGCGCGTCATCGGGTGCAGGACCGCCACGTCGACGCCGCGGTCGACGAACAGGTGCTCGGCCACCAGGTCGACATCGGATCCCGGGTATTCGCGGTGGGGGCCCTTGGCCTCATTCAGGTATTCGCCGCCGGGCGCGCCGTACCAGTCCATCTCGTAGTCCGGGAATCCTCGGCTGCTGAACGGTTCGCGCAGGAAGTTCTGCCGCAGGTCGGAGTTGGAGCCGAAGAAGATGTGCACGCTGGCGTCGATGACGGGCACATCCACCACACCGGAACCTTCTTCGAACCGCTTCACCGGGTTCCACCTTCCCCTCACAAGCCGGGCCGGGAACCGGCCGGAGTGGGTCCCAGTGTAGATCCTTGTTCTTCCGAATCAAGAATAATGTTCTCCAGCGGATCGCTTACATCCGCGCTGGTGGGCGTGTGTGCTGGTCAGTTGCGTGGCGATTGCCGGGTGAAACCCCGCACTGGCTGCTGGAGAATCTCGACACCACATAGGAGAATGGTATTCTCGCCGCGTCGGGACGAGTGAGGTGGGAGGTGCCGCGTGCTGCTTGAGTTCGATGCTGACCAGCGGCTATGGCAGGAGACGGTGCGCGATGCGGTGGGCGAACAGTGCCCGGCGTCATTGGTGCGGGGAATCGCAGAGAACAGAATCGCAGAGAACAAGGGGGCACCTGAGGCCGCACACGCACTGTGGCAGTCCTATCTGGACGCAGGCTGGACGGAGCTGGCCGACCCGGAGAACGCGGTCGAACTGGCCATCGTGCTTGAGGAACTCGGCAGGGCGACCGACCCGACCCCATTCCTGGCGACGCTGTCGCAGTTCGCGCCGCTGGCCGGAAAGCGCTTCGACCCTTCGAAGGCCGGGGCGGCGGTCTACGACGGGGTCAGCGCCACGTGGAGTCAACAGGGCTGGGTGCTGGATGGCACGTCGAAATTCGTGCTGGACGGTGATCGCGCCGAGCAGATCGCCGTGGTGACACCCGCCGGGGTGTTCGTGATCGACGGCGAAGGCTTCAGCGCCCGGCGACGTGATGTGTTCGACCCGGTTCTGCACGTCGCCGAAGTGACCTTCGACCGGCTGCGCGTCGAGGAGCCCGACCGGCTGGACCTCGAGCCGTCGGCGGCGTCGGCCCTGGTCGAACGATCCCGGCACATCGCGTTGATGGGCCTGGCCATCACCATGGTCGGCGCCTGCCAGCGCGTCCTCGACCTGGCCCTTGAGCACGCCAAGAGCCGACATCAGTTCGGGGTGCCCATCGGCTCGTTCCAGGCCATCCAGCACAAGGCCACCGATATGTACGTGGCCATCGAGCGGGCGCGGGCGCTGTCCTATTTCTCCGCGCTCACCATCGCCGCCGACGACCCGCGCCGTCGTATCGCCGCGGCGATGGCTAAGGCCAGTGCGGGGGAGTGCCAGTCACTGGTGTTCCAGCACGGCCTACAGACCTTCGGGGCCATGGGCTTCACCTGGGAAAACGACCTTCAGTTCGCCTTGAAGCGGGCCAAGGCCGGCGAGCTCCTGCTCGGCGGCGCCGCAGAACACCGCGCTCTCATCGCCGAGGAGTTTGATGCAACTCGAATTTGATCCCGACGTCGAAGAATTCCGTGCCGAGTTCTCGGCCTTCCTCGACCAGCACTTACCCTCTGCGGCAGACACCTTGGAGCGTCCGCGGTCGGTATCGCACATGCCGCAGTGGGCACGCGACTGGCAGCGTCTGTTGTTCGACAACGGCTGGCTGCTGCCGGCCCAGCCCCCGCAGTTCGGGGGCCGCAACGCATCTGTGCTGCAGACCTACGTTCATCTGGAGGAGCTGTGCCGGCGTCGGATCTACCACAGCTTCAACCCACAGGGCGTCAACATCATCGCCGCATCGTTGCTGACCTTCGGCACCGAGGAGCAGAAGCAGCAGTGGGCGGTGCCGGTGCTCATGGGGGAGCGCACCGCGTCACTGGGCATGAGCGAGCCGAGCGCGGGGTCCGACCTTGCGTCGTTGCGCACCAAGGCTACGTACGAGAACGGCGCAGAAGGGGGAGCGTTCGTCGTCAACGGCCAGAAAGTCTGGACCTCGGGAGCGCACGACGCCGACTGGCTGCTGACGTTCGTGCGCACCGACCCCGACGCACCCAAGCACAAGGGCATCAGCGTGCTCATCATCCCGACCGACACCCCGGGTGTGGTGTGCAGGCCGTTCGCCGATATCTGCGGTGAGGAGAACAAAGACTTCAACGAGGTCTTCTTCGCCGATGTGCGGGTGCCCGCCGAGAACCTCGTCGGCCCGCTCAACGGCGGCTGGAAGGTGGCCAACGGGTCACTGGGCCACGAGCGCACCATGATGTGGCTGGGCTTCGCGGACCGGATCGCCAACTCGATCGGCGATTTCAAGCCGTCCACGCCGCTGGAGCGTGACCAGCTGGCATCGACCATCATGGACTACCAGGCGTTGCGGCTGCTGGGTTCGGTCGGGCTGGCCAAAGCCGCCCGGGGGACGTCGACGTCGCCTCGGTGTCGGTGCCCAAGCTGCTGGGCGCCGAGGCCGAGCTGCGAGCGTCGAACAATGCGCTCATCGCGGCCGGTTCGGAGGGATTGATCCACCCGGCATTCAGCGGGCCGTACGCCCACATGAACCTGGACCACTATTACGCGAGCTGGTTCGAGCGTTACGCGCGCAGCTTCTCGGGCACCATCGCCGGCGGCACCTCGGAGATCCAGCGCAATATCATCGCGCAGCAGGTGCTCGGCCTACCTCGGGGCTGAGTAGCGAGGTCGGACAAACGAATTCGGCGCGTCTCGCCCAAGACGAAACGCGCCGAATCCGTTGTCGATCAGTAGTTGTTGCAGCTCGTGATGATCTGCGCGATCCCGTCGAAGTACTTCGACGCACCCGGAGTGTTCGCGATCTGCGTCGCGGTGCGCTGGCGCTCTGCCGGGCCCGAGGCCAGGAAGTTGCGCAGCATGGCCTGCCCGACCGGCTGAGCACTGAACTGCTGAGCCAGATCAGGCCGTTCCGCGTTCATGGCCCCGACGACCTGGTCGTAGCTACACGTCGTGTTGACCACGGGACTCAAGTCCGGGGTCGCCGACGCGATGCCTGCGGTCAGCGGCAGCGTGGCTGCCATCCCGACCAGGGTGAGCACGATCTTCTTTCCCGACACCTTCACCATTGCCTAGATACCTTTCCCCGCCCGGACCAGTTTCCGGCGTCACACACTTTTCGTCGTTCGCGCCGGTTGCGTTACACGCTGATTTTTACAGGCTAACAGGACGGACGAGGGTGCAGAATATTCCTTTGTAGGAGGCGCCCTGAGCTGCAGGTTTGCAGATTATTCCCAGGCGGGCGCAGGTATTACCAAACTCACAGAATTCGGCACTGGCGAAGTTCGCTGTTGAGCCATAGTCAGGCCGGCGGTTGCATGCTGCGCAGTGTGCGGGTCAGGTAGTCGTCCAGCAGATCGTCGCGCTCGGGCCAGTCGCCGGTGGTTATCAGCAGCGCGTAGAGGCCCAGCAGGAAGTACACGGCGCTGTTCATCGGCGTGACTGCGCTGTCGATGTCGCCGCGCCCCCGAGCCAGTTCGATCTGCTCGGCGACCAGGACGATCACCGGGTGATCCTGAACGTCCTCGGCGGGTGGCCGGGTCTGTGAGAAATGCAGCGCCAGAAAGTCCTTGAAGAGAACGCCGCCCAGCCTGCGTTCCAGACCCAGGATCAGCCGGGCCGCTTCGCGCAACGCCGAGGCCAGGTCGTCCTGTGTCTTGAGGAACTGCCTGAACTGCTTGGCGATCCGTTCCTCTTCGCGCCGTTCCAGCTCCAGCAGGACATGTTCCTTGGTGGGGAAGTGGAAGAAGAAGGTGCCATGCGCGACCCCTGCCGCGGCCACGATGGCGGCCACGTCGGCGGCCGCCAGGCCGGAGCGCTTGAACTCGGCGATCGCGGCGCCCATCAGCCGTTCCCGGGTTTGCAGCCGCTTGGCCTCGCGCGCTGACACTTCCACCACAGCGACACAGTATCGCCCGGCGACTACCAGTCGATGACGGCGACTTCCTTGCGCTCGGTGATGGGCCGGGCCAACTCCTGCTCGTCGCAGATGCGTTGCAGGTTTTCCAGCGTCTCGTCGAGCCCGGGGCCCAGCCGCCGACCGGGGGTGAAGGTGGCGGGCAGGTTTCGCATGCCCTGGATGACACCGATGCTGTCGTAGTGCACGGTGCCCTCCGGATCACAGACATAGTCGGGCATCCGGTCCAGCACGGCCGTCAGCATGGACTTGAAGACGGTGCGCGCCACGTTGGAGCCCACGCAACGGTGTACGCCGATGCCGAAACTGAAGTGCCGGTTGCCTTTACGGTCCATGACGATGGTGTTCGGATTCTCGAACACCGCCGGATCCCGGTTGGCCATCGCCCACGAGATCCACAGGCGCTCGCCCTCTTTGAACCGGGTGCCCGCCACCTCGACGTCAGCCGAGAAGGTGCGGCCGTCGCCGGGGGCGGGTGTGAAGAAGCGCAGGAACTCCTCGGTGGCCGGATTGAGCAGGTCCTCACGTTCCCGGCTGAGCAACTCACGCTGTTCCGGGTGCTCGCCCAGCCATTCCAGAGCGTGTGCCGTCAGAGCGGTCGTGGTGTCGAAGCCGCCACCGATGATCAGGCCCAGGTTGCCCAGGATCTCCATATCGGGGGCGGGCTCACCGTCGATGCGAAGTTGGAGCAGGGCGTTGATCAGGCCCGGCTTGGGGTTCTCCTTCATCACGAACATGTTGGTGAGCAGGTCGATACCCATCTCGCGATGCTGTTCGTTGATCTTCGCGCGGTCGGGTGAGTGCTCGGGGGTGTATACCGACGCGTGGGTGGGCTCGCTGTAGACGTTCCACTTCTTCAGGTCCAGACCCATCATCGCCAGGGTCAGTACCGCGGGAACCACATTGGCCAGATGGTCGACGAAATCGATACGGCCGGACTCGATGTGCTCGTCGAGCGCGGCGCGGGTGATCTCGTCGACGAACGGCACCCACCGCTTGATCGCGGCCGGCGACAGGTAGGGGTTCAGCGCACCGCGGTAGGTGCTGTGGTCGGGCTCGTCCATCTCCAGGATGCCACCGCGGACGGCGGCCGCCCGGCTGGCCAACGGGATGCTGATGCCTTCGTAACCCGTTCCCTCCCCGGTGATGTCGTGGTCATTGGAGACCACGGGGCAACGCGCCAGCTCGAAGACGTGCTTGCTGTCGGCAGCCACCCAGTGCCCGTTGTAGACATCGGTCCACGCCATCGGGCACCGGGTCTGCATTTCCTCGGTGATCTTCTCGAACTGCAGCCGGTATTCCGGTGTGTGCCGGTCGAAGTGGTACTTGTTCTTCTTGCGGTCGTCGTCAACCACGTCGTCGATACTCACGGCGTTGTCTCCCTATGATTTTCGTGACTCAAGACGGCGGCCCTGCCGGTCATTCGATGACGATTGCCTGTTCGGGGCAGGAGTGCGCCGCTTCGCGCACCGCTTCCTGCTGATCGTCGGGGACGATGTCGGAAACCGGTGACGCGTGGCCGTCGACGTCGTCGAGTTCGAACGAATCGGGCGCGATCATCGAGCACAACGTGTGTCCCTGGCAGCGTGAACCGTCGACTGAAACCTTCACTGCGTCAGCACCTTTCCGGTCAGATGTGGTAGTCGTACCACTTGAGGTAGCCGCCGGCGTCGACCCGCAGCTGCATACCGGTGACGAACCGGGCCTCGTCGGAGGCCAGCCACAGCACGGCGTTGCTGATGTCGACCGGTTCGACCCACGGCACCTTCATGGCCTGCTGTACGTAGAAGACCGGCTCGGCGTCCTTGAGTTCGGGTTGCTCCAGATCGGGCCGGAACGAGCGGTACATCGGTTCGCTCTGCAGCATGTTCGTGTTGCAGTTGGTCGGGTGGATCACATTGGCCCGGATCCCGCGGGGGGACAGCTCGGTGGCCAGATAGTGCACGTATTCGGAGATCATCCGCTTGGACACCATGTAGCCCATGCCGCCGGGATCCGAACCTGGATTGGGCTTGTTGTGCGCATCCATGAGGGCGGCCGCGGACGCGGTCGCGATGATCGACGCGCCTTCGGTCAGATGCGGCAGCGCGACCTGGATGGCGTTGATGGTGCCGATCAGGTTGGTGTTGATGCCGTCGGTCCAGGCCTGCATCGGTGGCTGGCCTTTCATGGCGGCGACACCGGCTTGGGCCACGACGATGTCGACCTTGCCGAACTCGGCCAGGCCGGCGTCGAGCGCCTCCTTGAGCTGGCCGGCCTCGCGGACGTCGGCCTGCGCGGTGACGATGCGGCGGCCCGCCTTCTCGACGAAGCGCGCGGTCTCTTCGAGATCTTCGGGTGTGGCCAGCGGATAGCCGATGGTGTCGAGGTTCTTGCACAGGTCGACGGCGATGATGTCGGCGCCCTCTTCGGCGAGCCGGATCGCGTGGCTGCGCCCCTGCCCGCGCGCGGCACCGGTGATGAATGCGACTTTTCCGGCAACCCGGCCTTCAGTGCTCGCACTGCTTCCCATCAGGAGTCCCTTCGGTTCTAAGTGTTCCGGCCGCCGTTGACGCCCAGGATCTGTCCGGTGATGTAGCCGGCTTCCTCGGAGATGAAGAACGCACACGCCGCTGCGATGTCCTCGGGCTTGCCCATGCGCCGCACCGGGGTCTGGGCGATCTGCTTGTCGGTGTCGCCGAGAAACCCGCGATCTTCGGCCTTGCGGAGCATCGGGGTGTCGATGAAGCCCGGTGGGACGGCATTGACCGTGATCCCCACCGGCCCGTACTCCAGCGCGAGTGACTTCGTCAGTCCGTTGACCGCCGACTTGGCCGCCACATACGGCGCCATGAAGGGCTGGCCCGAATGCGTGCTGGACGACGAGATGTTGACGACGCGTCCCCAGCCGGCCTCGATCATGTCCGGCAGTACGGCCTGGACGCAGTGGAAGACGCCGTTGAGGTTGACGTCGATGACGCGCTGCCAATGCTCGAACGAGGTGTCGATGAACTTTCCGAAGCTGTCCAGGCCTGCCGCGTTGACCAGGATGGAGACAGGACCCAGCTGGGCGCGGATGGCGTTCATCGCCTCGTCGACGGCGGCCCGGTCGGTGACGTTGGCGACGAAGGAGTTCGGCGCGTCAGACGGGTTGAGATCGAGGATGGCGACGTGGTGACCGTCGGCGCGGAGTCGATTCGAAATGGCCAGCCCGATCCCGGACCCGCCGCCGGTCACGACAGCATTCTTCACCTACAGAGCCTCCTCATGTGTGGTCGCGATCTCAAGAATCGGCCTTCCGATTATGAGAACCGTACTCTCGGCCAGGTTGATCACGCAAGATAGGCGGCGTCGCTGGGGGGAATAACAAGTAGGTCTCACGTCCAGCTCGGGTGTCCGGACTAGCGCATCTGCGTTTTCTTGCGTTCTCATCATGTGAATGTAAGATTCGCCGTTGATGAGAATGAAATTTCCATCACAGTGAGGAGCCCTTTGTGAGCGAGACCTCGACGATCACGTCTGAGAACCGGAGCGGCGCGGCTGACCGACGGATGCTGATCGACGGGCAACTGGTGGACGCGGCGCAAACCTTCGCGACACTCAACCCCGCCACCGGAGAGGTGCTGGGCCACGCGCCCGATGCGTCCGTCGCCGATGCCGAAGCGGCCGTCGCGGCCGCCCGCCGGGCCTTCGACGATTCCGGGTGGGCCACCGATGTCGACTT
The DNA here is from genome assembly GCF_051188035.1 of Mycolicibacterium sp. Y3. Classification (NCBI taxonomy): domain Bacteria; kingdom Bacillati; phylum Actinomycetota; class Actinomycetes; order Mycobacteriales; family Mycobacteriaceae; genus Mycobacterium; species Mycolicibacterium sp. Y3. The sequence continues at coordinate 2,349,202 of NZ_JAVQLT010000001.1, forward strand.
GCGGATCCGCTGCCTGGAACAGTTCCACCAGGCTCTCGTCGAGCACCGCGACGAGCTGGCCGCACTGACGACGGCGGAGGTGGGCGCGACACCCGCGCTGAACCTGGGCGCTCAGCTGGATCAGCCGATCGCCATCGTGAAGTACTACACAGACCTGCTGCGCGACTACCCGCTCACCGAGGATCTGGGCAATATCGAGAGCCGGGGCGCCCTGCACCACCGTTGGGTGGAGAAGGAAGCCGCGGGCGTCGTCGCCGCGATCATCGCCTACAACTACCCCAATCAGCTGGCGCTGGCCAAGCTCGCGCCGGCGCTGGCCGCGGGGTGCACGGTGGTGCTCAAGGCCGCGCCGGACACCCCGCTGATCACGCTGGCCCTCGGTGAGTTGATCGCCCATCACACCGACATCCCGGCCGGCGTCGTCAACGTCATCAGCGGCGCGGACCCGCAGGTCGGGGCGGTACTGACCACCAGCCCGGATGTCGACATGGTCACCTTCACCGGGTCGACCCCGACCGGCCGCGCCATCATGGCGGCCGCCAGCGCCACGTTGAAGAAGGTGTTCCTCGAACTCGGCGGCAAGTCGGCGGCCATCGTGCTCGACGACGCCGATTTCGGTATGGCCGCCGTGTTCTCGGCTTTCAGCATGGTGACCCACGCCGGCCAGGGCTGCGCGCTGACCTCCCGGCTGCTGGTGCCGCGCAGCCACCATGACGAGATCGTGGAGCTGGTCAAGACCAATTTCGGGCACGTCCGCTTCGGAGATCCGACCGACCCCTCCGTCTATATGGGACCGCTGATCAGTGCGAAGCAGCGCGACAAGGTCGACGCCATGGTGCAGCGCGCCGTCGCGGCCGGGGCCACGCTGGTCACCGGTGGGGAGAAGAAGGATCCGGGATTCTTCTACACCCCGACACTGCTCACGAATGTCCATCCCGACAGTGAGATCGCCCAGGAAGAGGTGTTCGGGCCGGTGCTCGTCGTCATCGCCTATGACGATGACGACGAGGCGGTGGCGATCGCCAACAATTCGATCTACGGCCTGTCCGGTGCGGTGTTCGGAAGTCAGGAGCGTGCGCTGGCGGTGGCCCGCAGGATCCGCACCGGCACCTTCTCCATCAACGGCGGCAACTACTTCAGCCCCGACAGCCCGTTCGGCGGGTTCAAGCAGTCGGGTATCGGTCGTGAGATGGGGGCCGCCGGGCTCGACGAGTTCCTGGAGTCGAAGACGTTCGCCACCGTGATCGGACCGGCGGCCCAGTAATGAGCAAGCCGCTGGACGGAATTCGCGTACTCGAAGTCGCCATGTACGGGTTCGTCCCGTCGGCCGGCGCGGTGCTGGCCGAGTGGGGCGCCGATGTGATCAAGGTCGAGCACGCGGTGACGGGCGATCCGCAGCGCGGTCTGCGTCAGACCGGGCCGCTGCGCGTCGAGGGCGATCCCAACCCGAATATCGAACATGCCAATCGCGGGAAACGCAGTCTGGGCCTGGATATTTCGACGCCCGAGGGGTGCGAGATATTGAAGGTGCTGTCCGCTCGTTCGGATGTGTTCCTGACCAGCTTCCTGCCGGGGCACCGCAAGAAGTTCGGTATCGATGTCGACGATATCCGCGCGGTGAACCCGTCCATCATCTACGCGCGCGGCAGTGCGCTCGGGCCCCGCGGTGAGGAATCCGAGAAGGGCGGCTATGACATGACCGCCTTCTGGTGCCGGGCCGGTACCGCGGCCACCATCACCCCACCGGGGGTGGAGGGCATGGTCGGTCCGCCCGGTCCCGCCTACGGTGACACCATTTCCGGCACGAACCTGGCCGGGGGTATCGCCGCGGCTTTGCTGAAGAGGGAACGCACCGGTACGCCTTCGGTGGTGGACGTGTCGCTGCTCGGCAGTGGCTTGTGGGCGATGGGGCACACCGTCGCGCTCACCTCGCACCTGAAGCAACGGCTGGTGGCCCAGCCGCCCGGCGTACACGGATCGCCGATCAATCCGCTCGTTGGGGTCTACGGCACTGCCGATGACCGCTACATTTCGTTCGTCATGATGCAGCCGACGAAGTTCTGGGCCGACGTGTGCCACCACGTCGACCTCCCCGAGTTGGCCGACGACCCGCGGTTCGCCACCGCCGAGTCGATCGCGGAACACACCCCCGAGGCGGTCGAGATCCTCCGCAAGGTGATGGCCACCAGGCCGCTGTCCGAGTGGAGCAAGAAGTTTGCCACGCTGGCCGGCCCGTGGGCGCCGGTGCAGGACACCCTGCAGGCCGCCGAGGACGCTCAGATCCGCGCGAACGACTACATCGTCACCGCAGGCGAGCTGGAGCTGGTGGCCAACCCGGTGCAGTTCGATGTCGTCGCGCCGCACACCGGTGGTGCACCGGGATTCGCCGAACAGACCGAGGAGATCCTGCTGGAACTCGGGCTCGACTGGGATCGCATCATCGAGCTGAAAACCGCAGGCGCAGTTACTTAACCGGTCACAGAGAGGTCCGTCGCACAGCCCATGCCCCATATCGCTTCTATCGGCACCTACCTTCCGTGCTGGGGTACCGCCCGGCGCCGGGTGCCCGGCGACGACGAGGATGCCATCACGCTCGCCGTCGAAGCCGGCCGTGCCGCACTGGAAGCCGGCGGGGCGGTCGAGCGCGTCGTGTTGGTGAGTCGCGATCTTCCGCTGCTGGAGAGCAGTAATGCCGCGGTGCTGCTGGCGGGCCTCGGCCTCGACTCCGAGTTGGAGGTCGACGAGCGACTCGGCGGAGCCCCCGCCGCGACCGACGCGGTCAGCTCGGCCCGGCCGCGGACCCTGATCATCGGCGTCGACCTGGAACCCGCGGGTGCCGCGGCGCTGCTGACCGCCGAGCGCGGACTGCAGGTGCGCACCGCGGCCCGGGTGGCGCGCAGCCTACCGGTACGCATCCGCACCGAGGCCGGCATCCAGGACTACGGCGATCCGCGGCTGCTGCACGAGCGCGGTCTGATCGCCTCGCTGGAGGCGGCGTGGCTGGACACGCCCGCGGCGGTCGCAGGTGTGGATCACGAGCGGGCACTGGAGCTTTGCCTGCCGGATCCGCCGCGGTTGCCCACCACGGGCGCCAGCGCGAGCATCTTCGCTCTGGCCGGGTTGGCGGAGACCGGCAAGACAGGTCCGCTGGTGGCCGTCGAGCAGGCCATCCTGTCCGGTATCACCGTCAGCAACGGCGTCGCCGAGACGCACCGCCGCGAGCCGGCGTCCCGCGCGGTACCCGAAAGCAGGACCACACCGGGCACCGAGATCCCGATCTCGTTGGCCGCCTACGAGCGGGCCTTCGAGGCCAAGGTGCGCTGGGAGGCAGGGACTTTCGCGGGCAGTGACGAGCTGGATTTCCCGCCGCGGTTCCGCGTCGACCGGGACGGATCGCTGGCGATGGACTACGAACTCGTGCCGTTGCCGCGCACCGGAAGCGTCTACACCGAGGTGACGGTGCACGTTCCGGTACCCGGCCTGCGCACCCCCTATTCACTGGTCATCGTCGAACTGGACGGCGTGGGGGTGCGAGCGCTGGCGAAGGTCACCGGGGTCGAGCCGGGCACCGTCGACATCGGTGATCGGGGCCGGATGGCGCTGCGCCGGGTGGCGGTGCGCTCGGGCGTGCCCGACTACGGGTATGCGTTCGTGCCCGACAGGGCTGTCGCGTGAGCGCCTGCCGGCGCCGTTTCCGCAAAGATCGCGACAGTTACCGTAAGCCATTCGGTATGCTCCACCGGAGCGCCGGGGGGAGGTCATGAGAAACGTTGCCATCGTCGGTGCCGGAATGACCTCTTTCGGGGAGCATTTCGCGCTCGGACTCAAGGATCTGCTGCCTTTGGCCTTCGCCGACTGCGTCCGCAGCATCGACAAGGGCCTGGATAAGCATGACCTCCAAGCCGCTTGGTATGGCTCCATGGGAACCGCCGACGGCTTCCCGGCCGGAATCCTGGCGGACACTCTCGGTCTGCCCGACCTGCCGGTGACCCGCATCGAGAACTCCTGCGCCACCGGGAACGACGCCGTACGCAATGCGCTGTACGCGGTGGCCTCCGGGGCTTTCGACATCGCGCTGGTGATGGGTGCGGACAAGCTGCGCGACACCACGAGCAGGGACATGTTATGGGAGTGGGAGGGGATGGCCCGGGACAAGGCCTGGGACTACCCGCTGGGCCTGGTGGCACCGGCCGGCTTCGCTCTGCACGTCCGTCGTTATCTGCACGAATCCCCGGCCACCCGTGAGCATCTCGCCATGATCGCGGTGAAGAACCACCGACACGGGGTGACCAACCCGCAGGCCCGGCTGCGTTTCGAGATCACTCTGCAGCAGGCCCTGGATGCACCGACCGTGGTGACCCCGTTCCACGTCTACGACTGTGCGCCGCAGAGTGACGGTGCGGCCGCGCTGGTGATCGCCGCCGAGGACGTCGTGGACCGCTTCACCAACCGGCCGGTGTGGATTCGCGGGGTCGGTCTCGGGCTCGATTCGGTGATGCATCAGCACAAGGGCGATATGACGACCTTCCCGGCCACGGTGCGGGCGGCCAAGCAGGCGTTCCGGATGGCCGGGCTGACACCGGCCGATATCGACGTCGCCGAGGTGCACGATTTCTTCACGGGTATCGAGCTGATCAGCTACGAGGATCTCGGCTTCGCCGACCGCTTCGAGGCCCACAAGCTCGTCGAGACGGAGGTCACGAGCGTCGGCGGTGCGCTGCCGGTGAATACCAGCGGGGGATTAAAAGCCAAAGGGCATCCGCCGGGCGCCACCGGTGTGGCACAGTGCGTCGAACTGTTCGCGCAATTGCGGGGGGAGGCCGTCAATCAAGTGGACGGAGCTCGAGTTGCGTTGGCACACAATGTCGGTGGCCCCACAGCGGTGGCCGCGGTGACACTTCTGGAAGGACCGGGTTTCAATGGCGAATAAGGGCCCGGATCGTTGGACCGCGGGGGTGGCGATCGGCAAGAGCGCCTCGGGGCCGATGCAGGCTGTGGGTGGGCTGTTCCTGATGTCGGCCGATGCGGTGAAGTACCTGTTCCAGCGTCCGTTCTTCTGGCGGGAGTTCCTGGAGCAGGCGTGGTTCGTCGCGCGGGTGGCGCTGGGGCCGACGTTGTTGGTGGCCATTCCGTTCACCGTGCTGGTGAGCTTCACGCTCAACATCCTGTTGCGCGAGCTCGGTGCGGCGGATTTGTCCGGTGCGGGTGCGGCTTTCGGGGCGGTGACCCAGGTGGGTCCGATGGTCACGGTGTTGATCGTGGCCGGTGCGGGGGCTACCGCGATGTGTGCGGATCTGGGGTCGCGCACCATCCGGGAGGAGATCGACGCGATGGAGGTGCTGGGCATCAACCCGGTGCAGCGTCTGGTGACGCCACGGATGCTGGCCTCGGGTTTGGTGGCGCTGTTGCTCAACAGTCTGGTGGTGATCATCGGTATCCTCGGCGGCTATTTCTTCTCGGTCTTCGTCCAGGACGTCAATCCGGGTGCGTTCGCGGCCGGTATCACGCTGCTCACCGGGGTGCCCGAGGTCATCATCTCGTGCGTCAAGGCCGGCCTGTTCGGCTTGATCGCCGGCCTGATCGCCTGCTACCGCGGATTGACCATCAGCGGTGGCGGCGCCAAGGCCGTCGGCAACGCCGTCAACGAGACGGTGGTCTACGCGTTCATGGCGCTGTTCGTGGTCAATGTGGTGGTCACCGCCATCGGTATCCAGATGACGGCGAGGTGAGCTGATGGGCAACAGGGCCGTGCTCGCGTCCACCTACCCACGGGTGGCGCGCACATTGAAGCGACCCGTCTCGGCGCTGTCGCGGCTCGGCGATCACACCTTGTTCTACGCCCGGGCGCTGGGTGGGATACCGCACGCCGGCGTGCACTACCGCAAGGAGATCATCCGGCTCATCGCCGAGATCTCCATGGGTGCAGGCACATTGGCCATGATCGGCGGGACTCTGGTGATCGTCGGATTCCTGACGTTGGCCACCGGTGGAACGCTCGCGGTGCAGGGTTACTCCAGCCTGGGCAATATCGGTATCGAGGCACTCACCGGCTTCTTGTCGGCGTTCATCAATGTCCGCATCGCCGCCCCGGTGGTGGCGGGTATCGGACTTGCCGCCACTTTCGGTGCCGGGGTGACCGCGCAGCTGGGCGCGATGCGGATCAACGAGGAGATCGACGCTCTGGAATCGATGGCCATCAGACCGGTCGAGTACCTGGTGTCAACGCGGATCGTCGCGGGCATGATCGCCATCACGCCGCTCTATGCGATCGCGGTGATCCTGTCGTTCTTGGCCTCGCAGTTCACCACCACGGTGCTGTTCGGTCAGTCCGGTGGCCTGTATTCGCATTACTTCGATACGTTTCTCAACCCCATCGACCTGTTCTGGTCCTTCCTGCAGGCGATCCTGATGGCGTTGGCGGTGCTGTTCATTCACACCTACTTCGGCTATTTCGCCACCGGCGGACCTTCCGGGGTGGGGGTGGCGGTCGGCAACGCGGTGCGTACCTCCCTCGTCGTGGTGGTGTCAGTGACCCTGCTGGTGTCACTGGCCATCTACGGCTCCAACGGCAACTTCAACCTGTCGGGCTAGGGAGAGGCGAACATGAAGAACGTCAATGCGCGCGCCCTCGCGGGCCTGGGTACCGTGGTGGCTCTCGCGCTGATCTTCGCGCTGGCCATCGGTCTGTTCCGCGGCAGTTTCACCAAAACCGTTCCACTGACCGTGGTCTCGGCACGCGCCGGCCTGGTGATGAACCCCGATGCCAAGGTCAAGATGCGAGGTGTGCAGGTCGGCAGCGTGTCCTCCATCGAGTCCCGCCCCGACGGATCCGCGGTCCTGCACCTGGCGATGGATCCCGCACAGCTCAAGCTGATCCCGTCCAATGTGCGGGCCGACATCACGTCATCGACGGTGTTCGGCGCCAAGTTCGTCCAGCTCCAGGCTCCGGAGGAGCCGTCCCCCAAATCAATCCAGGAGGGGGCGGTGTTGCAGGGTGACCATGTCACCGTCGAGATCAACACCGTGTTCCAGCAGCTCACCCAGGTGCTTGACAAGATCGACCCGGCCAAGCTGAACCAGACGCTCGGTGCGGTCGCCAAGGCCTTCAACGGCCGCGGTGAGAAGATCGGGCAGGCGCTCTCGGATTTCAACACCTTCCTCGGCAAGATCGACCCCAGCCTGCCGAACCTGGACCGGATGATCGGGACCATGCCGCAGGTGTTCACCGCGTATGCCGATGCGGCACCGGACCTCACCACCGCCGTCGACAACACCAGCAAGCTGTCGAAGAGCATCGTGGAGGAACAGAACAATCTGGACGCGTTCCTGCTCAGCGCGATCGGCCTGGCCGATGTCGGTAACGATGTGCTCGGCAGCAACAAGCCGGCGCTGACCAACCTGGCGCAGATCCTGGTGCCCACCGCCGAACTTCTGGATAAGTACCACGACGCGCTGTACTGCTCGATCGGCGGTTTGGTGCCGTTCGCGAAGTCGCCGCCGTTCCCGGTGCCGGGCATCATCATCGCCGCCAGCTTCGTGTTGGGCGAGGAGCGCTACCGCTATCCGAACGACCTGCCCAAGGTTGCGGCCAAGGCCGATCATCCGTTCTGCAAGGAGTACCAGATGCCGAACGTGCCGGCGGAGGTCAAGGAGCCGGGCATGATCGCCGACGTCGGTGCGCGCCGCGACCAGTACGGCAATCAGGGCATCCTGCTGAACTCCGACGCTCTCAAACAGTGGTTGTTCGGCCCGCTGGGCGGTCCGCCGCGTAACTCAGCGCAGATCGGGCAGCCGGGATGACGGGTATGGGCAAGACCATCGCGAAGTTCGGCACCTTCGCGGTCATCATGGTGCTCTTGACCGCGGCGCTGTTCGCCATCTTCGGCGAGGTCCGGGTGGGTTCGACCAACCCCTATACGGCGGTGTTCAAGGATGCTTCCCGGCTGAAATCGGGAGACAGCGTCCGGGTGGCCGGGGTGCGGGTCGGCACCGTCAACGATGTTTCATTGCAATCCGACGGCACCGTATTGGTGAATTTCGATGCCGACCGCACCGTCGCGCTGACCACCGGAACGAAAGCTGCTGTGCGGTACCTGAATCTGGTCGGTGACCGGTTCCTCGAACTGGTGGACGGCCCAGGATCCACCAGAGTGCAGGCGGCCGGATCTCAGATCCCTGTGGACCGCACCCTGCCCGCGCTCGATCTCGACCTGCTGCTGGGGGGCCTCAAACCGGTGATACAGGGACTCAACCCCAAAGATGTGAATGCGCTCACGGCCTCATTGATCCAGGTGATGCAGGGGCAGGGCGGCACCATTGAATCATTGCTGTCGAAGACGTCGTCGTTCTCGAATTCGCTGGCCGACAACAACCAGGTGGTCGAGCAGCTCATCGATGATCTCCGGACCGTGCTGAACACGCTGTCCAAAGACGGCGACAAATTCTCCGGCGCGATCGACAAGTTGGACAAGCTCGTCGGTGGCCTGTCCGAGGACCGCGATCCGATCGGCACGGCTGTCACTGCGCTGGACAATGGCACCGCCTCGCTGGCCGACTTCCTGGGCAATGCGCGCCAGCCGTTGAAGGACACCATCGCCCAGGTGAACCGACTGGCCACCAATATCGATACCGACAAGGCCGGTCTGGACAAGTCCTTGCAGAAGGCTCCGGACAACTTCCGCAAGGCGATCCGGCTGGGCGCCTACGGCGGGTTCATCCAGTACTACATCTGCGGCGTTGCCCTCCGCTTCAGCGATCTGCAGGGTCGTTCCGTGATGTACCCGTGGATCAAGCAGGAAGAGGGACGATGCAAAGACACGGACTGACCGCGGCCGGGGTAGGCGAGCCCGGATGCTGAAATATCGTGGGGCGCATCTTATTCGGTCCGGCGTGATCGGCGTCGTTCTCATCGTCTTGGTCATCGCTATCGGTTTGCAGCCCGACAAGCTCATCGACTGGGGCACCTCGGTGCGCTATCAGGCGCGCTTCGATGAGGCGGGCGGGTTGTCGAGCGGGAACGACGTCACCCTGGCCGGTATCAAGGTCGGTTCGGTGTCGGACATCAAACTGGACAACGGCGACGCATTGGTGACGTTCACCTTGGCCGGCAAGTACGGCCTCGGGTCGGAGACCCTGGCACACATCCGCACCGGATCGTTGCTCGGCGAGCGCGTGCTGGCTCTGGAGCCGGCCGGCAACGGTCGCATGCATGCCATGGACGTCATCCCGACGTCGCGGACGTCGTCGCCGTACTCCCTGACCGACGCGGTAGGCGAATTGACCAGCAATACGGCCGCCACCGATACGACGTCGCTGAATCAGTCGCTGGACACCCTCTCGGCCACCGTCGACCAGATCGCCCCGCAACTCGGCCCGACGTTCGACGGGCTCAGCCGATTGTCGAAGTCGCTGAACGGCCGCAACGGCAGTCTGGGCGAGCTGCTGAAGAGCGCCGGCGATGTCACCGGGATACTGGCGCAGCGCAGCGATCAGGTGAACACCCTGATCCTCAATGCCAACGACCTGGTCGGGGTGCTCGACACCCGCCGCCAGGCGATCGTCGCCCTGCTGGCACAGACTGCGCAGGTGTCGAGGACGCTCGTCGGCGTGGTGGCGGACAACGAGGCGCAACTCAAGCCGACCCTTGATCGGCTCAACTCGGTGTCCGCGGTGCTGGAGAAGAACCGGGACAACATCGCGAAGGCCCTCCCCGGGTTGGCCAAATACGAACTCACGCAGGGTGAGGCAGTCTCCAACGGCTTCTACTACAGCGCTTACGTTCCGAACCTCCAGTTCGGCCAGTTCTTCCAACCGTTCCTGGACTATGCCTTCGGATTCCGGCGCGGCGTCAACGCCGGACAGCCACCGGACAATGCCGGCCCCCGAGCAGAGTTCCCGATCCCGTTCAACGGAATACCGCCACGATGAAGACACGCAAACCTCTGAAAATGCTCGGCGTCGCCGCGGTGGCGGTGGCACTGGTTGCCGGCGCCGTTTTCCTGGCCCGCGAAACGGTGTTCAAGCCCACCACCATCACCGCGGTGTTCCCGAGCGCGACGGCGATCTACCCGGGTGACGAAGTGCGGGTCGCCGGGGTGAAGGTCGGTACGATAACGACCTTCGAGCCGCAGGGTGACCAGGCGAAACTGACACTGCGGGTGGATCACGGCATCCAGGTTCCGGTGGATGCCAGGGCCATCATCGTGGCTCCCAACTTGGTCGCCGCCCGTTTCGTGCAGTTGGCGCCCGCCTACCGCGGCGGCGGTGGGCCCACGATGCCCGACGGCGCCATGATCCCCAAAGAGCGGACCGCCATCCCGGTGGAGTGGGATGAGGTCAAGACTCAATTGAACCGGTTGGCAACCGAGCTCGGGCCCCAGAGTGGGGTGTCGGGGACATCGGCTTCCCGGTTCATCGACAGCGCCGCCAACGCCATGGACGGCAATGGCGCCAAGCTGCGTGAGATGTTGGCTCAGTTATCAGGGGTGGCAAGGATTTTCGCCGATGGAAGCGGCGACATCGTTGATATCGTCAAGGGTCTTCAGACGTTCGTCACCGCGCTACGCGGGAGCAGCGAGCAGATCGTGGTGTTCGAGAACCGGCTGGCCACTTTGACCAGCGTGGTGGACGACAATCGGTCCAGCCTGGACGACATGCTCAACGAACTGTCCGTGGCGGTCGGCGAGGTGCAGCGCTTCGTCGCCGGCAGTCGTAAGGAGACCACCGAGCAGGTGCAGCGGTTGGCCAACGTGACCCAGGTACTGGCGGAGCAGAAGGACGCGATCCGCAATATCCTGCACGTCACCCCCAACGCGATCGCCAACACGTTCAACATGTACAACCCGAGCAGTGGCACGCCCGTGGGATCGTTCGCGTTCGCGAACTTCAGCAATCCGGTTCAGATGATCTGCTCGATGGTCGGTGCGGTGGAGAACACGACCGCCCCCGAGACCGCCAAACTGTGCTCTCAGTACCTCGGGCCTGCGCTGCGGTTGCTCAATTTCAACGGGGTTCCGTTCCCGATCAACCCGTATCTGACCAAGGCGCCCAGCCCGAACGAGTTGGTGTACACCGATCCGAACATGTTGCCGGGCAGCACGACCCAGCCGGTGAGTCCGCCGGAACCACCGCCGACGGTGTCTGCATTCACCGGACTCAACGGCGACGTCGCACCGCCGCCGGGATGGAATGCGCCTCCTGGGCCGCCGAGTGCGTTCCTGCCGAACGGTGCCGTGCCGGCCAATCCGTCGCCTCCGGTGTATCCGGGTGCTCCGCCACCGAGTTCGACGACGTTCAACGGATTGATGCTTCCCGCCGGTCCGCCGCCCGGCCCCGCGCCGGGGCCGGATCCCGCCGCCGGACCGCTGCTGCCCGCCGAAGGGACGCCGACGCCATGAACCGCCTTGCAACGATCCACCGTGCCCTGGTGGCCGGGTGCGCAGTGGCGCTCACCGCCAGTGGCTGTGCCTTCCAGGGAGTGAACTCGCTGACTCTGCCCGGGGTCCAGGGCACCGAGAGCGATGCGCAGATCTTCCACGTCCAGGTCGCCAATGTCGGTACCCTGGAATCGAATTCACCGGTCATGGTCGACGATGTGGTGGTGGGCAGCGTCGGCACGATGACCGCCGACAACTGGCACGCCGATGTGGAGGTCAGGGTTAATCCGGGGGTGGTGATCCCGGGCAACGCGGTCGCGTCGGTCGGACAGACCAGCCTTCTGGGCTCCATGCACCTGGCGCTCAATCCGCCCGTCGGCGAGCAGCCCGCGGGCCGGTTGGCCAGTGGGACGACAATCCCGCTGAATGCCTCGTCGACCTATCCGTCCACCGAGCAGACGTTGTCCTCGTTGTCGGTTCTGGTCAACGGCGGTGGACTTGGCCAGATCGGCGACATCATCCACAACTTCAGCACCTCCATGTCGGGCCGCGAACCCGAGATCCGTGAGCTGATCACCCGACTGGACCGTTTTGTCGGAGTGCTGGACAACCAGCGTGACAACATCGTCTCTTCCGTCCAGCAGCTCAATCGCGTGGCACACACTTTCGCCGACCAGACCCCGGTGCTGGAACGTGCGCTGCGCGACCTTCCGCCGGCCATCGACGTGCTGGTCAAGGAACGACCGAACTTCACCGCGGCGCTGCAGAGATTGGGCAACTTCAGCGATACCGCGACCGGACTGGTCAACGACGCCGGCGATCAGCTGGTGGCCGATCTGAAACACCTGGAACCGGCCATCCGGTCGCTGGCCGATATCGGGCCGGACATCACCTCGGCTCTGTACTACGCGACGGCCTTCCCCTACGGGCCCAACGCCATCGAACGCGCAGTCAAGGGCGACTACCTGAACCTGTACGCGATATTCGACCTCTCCTACCCTCGGTTGAAGCGGTCGCTGTTCTTGGGCACGCGCTGGGGTGACGCGAACGCGAAACTCGTTCCCGCTCCCGGCGAACCGTGGTATCTGAACTACAGCTACGACCCGTTGGGTATGCCGCTGTCACCACCGCCACCCGATGCGGTTCCACCGCCAGCCGGTGCCATACCGGTGGTCAACGAGCCGATACTGCCGGTGGCGCCGCCACCGCTGATGCCGCTGGCCGCCCCGCCCACCCCGGGTGGGCCCGTCTTCGCAGGGCCGTACGCCGGCGGTGCTGCACCCGCGCCGGCGGCCCCTGCACCGGAAGCCGCACCGACACCGGGGAGTGGTGGCTAGATGCTGACCAGATTCGTCCGAACCCAGTTGATCATCTTCACCATCGCCTCGGTTGTCGGCGTTGCCGTCATGCTCTTCACATATATGCAGGTCCCCACCCTGCTGGGGGTGGGACGCCTGACAGTGAAGCTGGAACTACCGGAAACCGGTGGCCTATACCGCTTCTCGAACGTGACCTACAACGGTGTGCAGATCGGCAAGGTTACCGACGTGGCATTGACCGACAACGGCGCCGTGGCCACTCTGTCGCTGGACCGTTCGCCCAAAGTCCCGGCGGATCTGCAGGCCGAGGTACGCAGCGTGTCGGCCGTCGGTGAGCAGTACGTCGACCTGAGGCCACACTCCCTGAATGGTCCCTACCTGCAGGACGGCTCGGTCATCCCGAGCGACCGTGCGGTCATGCCGCAGGCTGTGGGGCCGACGCTCGACAAGGTCAGTGCACTGGTGGACTCGATCCCCAAAGACAGGATCAGCGACCTCCTCGACGAGACATATACGGCGTTCAACGGGGCCGGTGAGGACTTCCAGTCCCTGGTGGACTCGGCCACCAGGATCAGCACGGCAACCAACGGGGTATCCGATCAGATGCGTACGCTGATCGACGACAGTGGGCCGCTGCTGGATTCGCAGGCGCAAACTACCGATGCCATCCGCACCTGGGCGCACAGCCTGGCCGGTATCACCGGTCAGGTCGTGGCGAACGATCCGCAGTTGCGCACCGTGCTGCAGCGCGGGCCGGGCTTCGCTCAGGAAGTGTCTGGTCTGCTCAACGACCTGAAGCCGACGCTGCCGCTGTTGCTGGCCAATATGAACACGGTTGGTCAGGTGCTGCTCGCATACAACCCGTCGATCGAGCAGTTGATGGTGTTGCTGCCGGGCTATATCGGGGCTCAGCAGAGTTTCGGTCTGCCCAAGAACAACGCCACCGGATGGCCGCAGGGCGACTTCACCCTCACCCTGGGTGACCCACAGCCGTGCACCGTCGGCTTTCTGCCGCCGTCGTCGTGGCGTTCGCCTGCGGACACCACCACGATCGACACTCCCGACAACCTGTACTGCAAACTGCCACAGGACTCGCCGGTCTCGGTGCGCGGTGCCCGCAACTTCCCGTGCATCGAGCACCCGGGCAAGCGTGCGCCGACCGTCCAATTATGTGATGACCCAAAGGGGTTCATCCCAATGGCGCAGCGGCAGCATATCCTGGGTCCGATGCCGTTCGACCCAAACCTGATCTCCCAGGGTGTCCCGCCCGATGACAGGGTGGATTTCGGCGACCGGATCTTCGCACCGGTCGAAGGCACCCCGCTGCCTCCGGGGGCGGTGCCCTCCGGGACGCCGCCGGACGCCCCAGGTGCGGTGCCCCCCGCCCCCGGTGTGCCGGCGGCCCCGGCACCCGCATACGTGCCGCCGCCACCGCCACCGCCGGGTAACTCCCTCAACGGTGTGCCCATCCCGCCGGTGGAGGGACCGCCCGCCGACGGCGCGGTGCCCGCAGCGCCGAGTGGCTATGCCGACCGCGGTGCCGGCGGACCGTCGGTCGCGGTGGTGCCGTACGACCCCGGCACCGGTAAATACATGTCGGGCACTGGCCAACTGGAGCAGCAGACGAATCTGGTCACCAGTGCACACGGGCCGACCTCGTGGAAAGACCTGATGCCCACGTGAGCAAGCACCGGGCCGAGTGGGAGGAGATTCGATGCGGACGAACCGACTGAGTATTGCGGCCGCGGGTTTGGCGCTGTGTCTGATCTCGGCGCCGGATGCCCACGCGGACTTCGGGTTCGAGCTCAACGGCCCGTACGAGGTGACCTCGAACGGTGACTGGGCCAAGACCAACGAGAAGTACCGGGATGAGGTGCCGGTTCGTGAGATATGGACATTCTCGACGTCGTGCGCCGATGCGCACACCTGCACCGGAACGGTGAACAGCGATGCGGGCTGGAGTGCGCCGGTGGAGTTCCGCACCACACGGTGGATCCTGGATCGCTACCACGAACAGTGGGAACCCTGCCCGGACGGCACTTTTTCGCCGGGGCGGCAGCGTTACCAGTTCCAGCCTGCCGACGCCAACGGGCAGATCGAGAGGTTGGACGTCAAAACGTTGATGGGGTACGACCGGACCATTGGCGTCAGCGGTGCGTGTGGAATCAACACGCCCTTGGTGATCAGCATTCCGTTGACCCTTCGGAAGCTGTAGGAGACTGCCGTGAAGCTGCGTCGTGTGAAGGCGGCGGTGCCGAGATTGCTTCTCGCTCTGGTAAGTACGTCGGTGATTGTCGCGGCGCCGTCGGGCGCTGACCCTGCCCCGGAGTCCTGCAACTATCCGGCGTGCACCCCGGGTATCGCACCGCACGTGGTGCTGGGTGCGAACTGTTCCAACGCCACCTATTACGTGTTCGGTGTGACGGATTGGGGCCGCTTGGTGTTCTGCGGGTCGCCGCGCCGGTACGAGCCGCGGTGGTTCCGATCACCGGAGATGCACGGAGTCAAGGTGGAGAACACCGACTGCGCCGGTTATGACGGCGAGGTGGCGCAGGCTCCCGATGGCCTGTTTCTGACCTGCGTGCCCAAAGACGGTGCCGCATTGTGGCTTCGTGGTGACTTGTGATGGGGAGACGGTTGAACAGATACATGCTTGTCGCCGCGCTGGCTCCGGTGGCGGTGGCCACTGTCGTGGTGCCGACGGCGCACGCGACGATGCTGTACGGAAACTACGATGTGCTGAGCAACCGATGGACGGACGCCGCCTGGATCTGGGCGGCCTACCCCTGTGACCCCGGCAACCCTGGTGACGCGGGTGCCCCGATCAACTGCGTGCGGATCTCCGCAATGCCCAGTCCCCAGCGCGGCGCCTACTACGGCGGCGTGGCGAACCTGACCAACGGCCAGTACTCCTACACGACGGATGTCCCGGACGGCCTGCGCTGCTTCGGTCAGGTGCTGCCCACCCGTGACACCTATACCTGGGACGCGAACACGTTGGCTGGCGTCGTCGAATCACGTTTCGACGTCGGCTGTTTCAACGGTCCGCCCGGGATGAACACCTGGACTTTCGCGCTGAAGCGGATGTGAGTCGGCGCTAGACCGGATCGAAGGCTAGACGGGATCAAATGCGGAGATCAACCAGGAGCCGTCGTGGCGTTCCAAGCTGACCTTGACCGCACTGGTGGTGTACGAGCCGTCAGGGTTCTCCTTGCTGGTCGTCACCTGGTTCAAGAAGACGAGCACCACGGCCCGATCAGGATGAATCTCTGCGATTCCCTTGCGGATGACGGCGGCCGACGTCTTCACGGCCTTCTGCTTGGCCGCCGGGGTGACGATCTGCTGGGTGAAATTCGTGTAGTACGAGAGGAAGTCGCCGGTCAGGTGGGACTTCGCGGCGGCGAAGTCCTTGTCCAGTGAGTCCGGCGAGTACGACAGCAGCGCGACCGTGCCGTCGTTGGCGGCTTTGAGGACTGCCTGCTGGGCATCGTTGTCCACCAATTGATCCGGTCGATATTGGTTGAAGTAGAGCCAAGACGTCACACCGGCCGAGGCCACCAGTAGTACCGCGAGCACCGCTGCGACCAGCCACATACGGGAGATGCGGCGCGGAGCGGCGGTGGCGACGGTCGTCGTGGCGCTGTCCGCTTCGGGTCCGGCGGTGTCCTGGGGGGCGTGTTCCGGGCTGTTCTCGGCGAGTTCGACCGCGGCCGATTCGGTCACGTCGTCTCTGTCCTCAGTGGTCACGGCACGAACTCGACTTTCGACAGTTTGATCTGGTCACCCTCACGGATGAGGTTGACCGACAGGCGCCAGTTGCGCGGTTCCTGTCTGGCGCCGGCGGCATTGGTGACCTTGGTGGTCGCTGCCACCAGCACGACGGCATCGGTGTCGGTGGAGGTTTCCACCGCTGCGGAGCTGACCATGGCTTCGGTGACCGCCTTGGAATCGCGGGCCGTCTTCTTGAAATCGTCGGCGGCGCTCTCGAAATCCTTCTTGAATTCGCCGGTGGAGTTGTCCACGATGGCCTTCACGTTGTCGTCGACCTTGTTGTAGTCCAACGACATCAGTGTCACGACCCCCTGCCGCGCGGCGGCTTCGAACTCGGCGGTCCGCTGCTGATGGGCTTGGACGGCGCGATGCTCGATGAAGATCCACACGCCGGCCGCGATCAGGGCACCGATCAGTAGTACCGTCACGACGGCGCCGACCCAGCGCAGCGCGCGGGCCATCCGGCCGGACGCGCCGGCGGAGGCCTCCTGAGTTTCGGAGACCGTGTCAGGGCCGGTGTTGTCGTGGTCAGGGGAGTCGTCTTCGCTGGCCTCCGGCTCTGCCTGGGCTTTCTCGGCTTCTCGGCGCAGGCGCAGCACGTCCGCTTTGGCCCGGGCGGCGGCCGCCGCGGTTTCCGCTTCGAGGGCTTCGGCTTCGGCCAGGGCCAGTGAATCGGCGGCGCTGTCGGTCGGTGTTCTCACGCCGGCACCATCGTTCTGGGTGTCGGGTGTGGCAGGTTTGCGGGACGGCATCCGGCCTCCTGTCCGTTCTGCACCCTGTGGCCGGGCGTTCGCGTTGAGAATGGCATTATCTTCCTACGGTACCGGAGGCCGGGAACTGTTCCGGCCGGACGCTGTTCAGGTGGATCCAGCAGCGGAAACATCATTTCCGCGGACCGCTTGGACAGCGTCCCGCCGGAATCTGCGCTCACCAGGTGCGCAGCGAGCAGAGCACTCCTTTGGTTCCCGAATCCGTCGCGACCACTATGTCATCAACGCGGAGCTCGCACACGAAACCGGGGGCAGCGAGTTCTGGATCGTGACCGTTCTTGGTGGCCACCACCATCGCCCAGTCTTGCGGATCGGCCAAGGTGGCTTCCAGCGTCCAGGGTTTGCCGGGGCCGAGTTCGGCGACTGCTTTGGGGCTGTACTGGTAGGGGTTGTGGCTGTATTCACCGAAGTTCGGCGGCTGAGTATCTCGGTAGTAAATCTCGGCGTTGATCGGCTGGCTGGCACCGACGGTGTACTTGACGTGGTGCAACACCGGATCGTCGGCGTGCGCGGGCACCGGCCCGAGCAAGGAGGCTGTCATCGTCGCGCCCACGACAGCGGCCACGGTCGAGACGCGGGTCGCGGTATTTCTCACCACCGAATTCACGGGCGCCCTCCATGGCTAGTCGTCTTCGGCTGACTATAGATCGGCCGCCGGCCTCATTTGGCTGAAACGTCATTCCTGCTTCGCCAAATTGAAGAACCTGATTCTCGCGATGAGAGATCACTGTTTCGCGACGGCGCAACGCTACCGGTCGCCGGAGAGGGCCCGGCGTACCGGCAACAGAAACCGCCGGGCGTAATCCTCGGGACCGTCGGCGGAGTCGAGTTCGAGGACACCACCGGGGATGAGGATGAACGAGTGAATCGCGCGCGCCACGTGTTCGGCGAACTGGGCACGGACGTCGTCGGGCAGTTCGCCCTCCCGGACCGCCGAGTAGACGAAGGCGCGCGCCAGTTCCATGGCCGTCGAGTTGTCCGCGATCAGGTACGGAGTGAGTAGCTCGGGGTTGACCCGTAAGACCGTGGTGAACGCCGGATGGTGGTGCAGGCCCCGGTATGCCGCGGCGAAGCCGTGGACCAGTCGGTCGTCGGTGTCCTGGTAGCGGTCGATGACGGACTGGATATCGGCGAAGTAGCGTGCCAGTTCGGCCTCCACCAGCGCGGCGATCAGTGCTTCTCGGCCGTTGAAGTAGAGGTAGAGCGTGGCCCGGCCGATCTTGGCGGTCCGCGCGATCTGCTCCATGGAGTACTTGCGCAGTCCGGTCGTCGAGGCCAGGTCCAGCGCGGCGTCCAGGATCCGACGGCGCGTATCACCGGATTCGGTGCTGGGGGGACTCCCGGATGTCACCGGGCCATTATCCCTGAGCCGAAGATGACGAACCGGCCGCTCCGAAGGTGCTCGGAACTGCCGGTTCGCCGATCCGGAGGCGGGTCAGGCGACCGGGGTGAACCTGATGTTCAGGTCGGTGAGGCCGCGTAGGACGAACGTCGGTTCGTAGTTGAAGTTCTGGTCTCCGATCGGGCCGTGCTTGTCCCCGTCGACGTGGATGTCGACCATGCGGTCCAGGATCCGTTCCAGTGACACCCGGCCCTCGACGCGGGCCAACGGGCCGCCCGGGCAGGAGTGCACGCCCCGACCGAAGGCCATGTGCTCACGGACGTTCTTGCGGTCCAGGCGCAGTTCGTGCGGGTTGTCGAAACGCCGGGGGTCGCGGTTGACCGCGCCCGGCAGCACCATCACCATGCCGCCGGCCGGGATGTCGACACCGGCCAGGGTGGTCTTGCGCCGGACGAGCCGGAAGTCGCACTTGACTGGGCTCTCCAGCCGCAGTGACTCCTCGACGAAGGTGGGGATCAGGGTCCGATCCTTGCGGAGTCTGTCTTGAACCTCGGGGTTCTCGGCCAGTACGCGCATGGCGGCGCTGAGCAGTTTGGTGGTGGTCTCCTGGCCCGCAGCGAAGAGGAAGGTCGCCGAGCGCACCACGTCGATGACCTCTGGCACCGACCCGTCCGGGTACAGCGCGGTCGCCAGCGAGGTGAGTACGTCCTCGCGCGGGTTGGCGCGGCGGTCCTCCAAGTACGCGACGAACTGGTCGTCGAGGAACTGCAGTGGGTTCTCCGAGACGACCTCGCCTTCCAGCGAGCCCACGCGAGCGCCCGGTCGGTCGGCCCCGAGGACGGTGCGGAACACCTTGTGGTCCTCCTCGGGCACGCCGAGCAAGTCGGCGATCACCAAGAGGGAGAACGGCTTGGCGTACTCGGCGAGGAATTCGCAGTGTCCGTTGGAGAGGAACTCATCGAGCTGGTTGTCCGCCAGTCGCCACATGAAGTCTTCGTTCTCCTTGAGCCGGCTCGGCGTGAGCAGCCGGTTCAGCAGTGAGCGCGCCTTCGTGTGGTCGGGCGGGTCCATGGTGACCATGTGTTCGAACATCGGCAGCAGGTGCCGGTGCGCCGCGAGCTGCTCGGAGATGTCGTCACCCTCCGGGGTGAACGGCAGCGGCGGGAACGGTCCGCCGACTGCGATCGCATTGGAGTAGGTCTCGGTGTCCTTGTAGACGGCGACGGCCTCTTCGTATCCGGTGACCGCGATACAGCCCCATGGCGGGACCTCCAGCACCGGGTTCTGGTCGCGGAGGTAGTCGAAGTACGGGTACGGGTTGGGTACCAGCGACTGCTCGGTGAGGAAATCCAGGGTCGCGTAGTCGATCGTCATATGGCGGTTCTCCCAGGGCTGTACGGGAATCGGGGAATCGGCGACTCATCCAAGGTCGTCGCCACTCAAAGTGCTGTGCACCTGCTTAGCATGGCGATAGAGTCGTGGTCAAGGTCACACGTGCGGCAGATGGCTACCATCTGTGCACGCCGGCACATAGTGGGGAGAGCATGACGACGTCGCGCAGGATCGGGGCACCGGATGCCAAGAATCGTGGTGTCCTGCTCGATGCCGCCGAGGCGCTGATGCTTGAGGAGGGCTACGCCGCGGTGACGTCGCGCCGGGTCGCCGACAAGGCCGGCCTCAAGCCGCAGTTGGTGCACTACTACTTCCGCACGATGGACGACCTGTTCCTCGCGGTCTTCCGTCGCCGGGCCGAACAAGGGCTGGCGGTGCAGGCGGCGGCATTGCAGACCGCGCAGCCGCTGTGGGCGCTGTGGCGGTTCGGCACCGATCCGGCGGCGACGCGGCTGACGATGGAGTTCATGGGGCTGGCGAACCATCGCAAGGCGCTGCGCGCCGAGATCGGTCACTTTGCCGAGCGGTTCCGCGACGATCAGCGTGTCGCGGTGGCCGCCGCGCTGGACCGCTACGGGCTGGATACCTCGGAGGTGCCGCCGGTGGTATGGACGGTGTTCGCCACCAGTCTGTCCCGGGTGCTCGTCATGGAGCAGGAACTCGGCATGTCCGCCGGGCACGCCGAGACGCTGGCGTTCGTGGAGCGCTGGCTGCACGAGTTGGAAGGGCCAGCGCAACCGCTGGAGATCCCCCTGCCCGACGGTCAGCTGCTGCGCATCGAGGACGGCGTGCCTGAAGTGGTGCCCGCGGCCCCGTAGCTTCGCCCGGTGCCGAGACCGGCTACTTGCCCTTGTTCAGCACCTTGTCCGCGGCTTCCCAATGCTCGTCGGACACCCATAGTCTCGCGAAGGCGGCGACCGCATCGGTCGTGGTGGTGCCGTTGATGACGCGCTTGATGGACGCGCCGGGCCGGCGGGCGAGCAGCCGAGCCGTCGTGCGCCAGTGCTCGGCGAAGTCGGCGCGCGGGACCACCTCGTCGATCAGGCCGAGGCGCTGCGCCTCCGCGGCGCCGAGTACCCGGCCCGTGCCGGCCAGCAGCAGTGCGCGGCCGCGGCCGACCAGTGCACCGAGGCGCTCGGCTCCGCCCCAGGCCGGCATGATCGCCAGCGACACCTGGTTGAAGCCGATCTTGATGTCCTCGGCGGCGATGCGGATATCGGCGGCCACGGCGAACTCGGCGCCACCGCCGAGTGCGTGACCGTTGAGGGCGGCGATCACCGGGCCGGGGAAGCCGGCGATGCGATCGCAGATGGTGCGCATGCGCCAGGCCATCTCGGCGGCCTCCAGTTCGGTGCGCAGCGCGGCCAGCTCCTTGAGATCGCCGCCCGAGACGAATGCCTTGTCGCCACCACCGGTGATGACCAAGGCCGAGGCGTCCGCCGCACTGTCCAACGCCGCACCGAGTTCGTTCATCGTGTCCAGCGAAATGGCATTGCGCGCGTGCGGGCGATTCACGGTGACAACCGCCAATCCGTCCTCGATCTCGAGGTCGACCATCAAGCATTCTCCAGATTAGATATTGGCATTCTCGTAGGGCGAGAATAGCATCACCAGGATGCGTACCATCCCCGTTGACCTGACCAAACGGTACGTGGAGCAAGGGTGGTGGCGGCCGGAGACCCTCGGTCAGATGGTGGCCGACGGTCTGGCGGCAAGCCCGGATACCGGCTTCTATGTGCACTCCGAGACCCGGCCCTACGCGGGCACCTTCGCCGAGGTCGAACTGCAGGCCAGGAGGTTGGCCGCCGGTCTGCAACAACGTGGCGTCGGACCCGGCGACGTGGTGGCGCTGCAGCTGCCCAACTGGATGGAGGCCGCAGTCGCGTTCTGGGCGTCGGCCTTCCTGGGTGCGGTGACCGTGCCGATCGTGCACTTCTACGGGCGCAAGGAACTCGGGCACATCATCGCCACCGCCCGACCCAAGGTCTTCCTGTCCACCGAACGGTTCGGCCGCATGTCCTTCCAGCCTGATCTGTGCGCCGACATACCGATCGTCGGCCTGGTCGGACACCGCACCTTCGATGATCTACTGGCCGACGAACCGCTGGTGGGCACGGTCCCCGCCGACCCGGCCGCCAGGGCGCTCATCGCCTTCACCTCCGGGACCACCAAGGACCCCAAGGGTGTCGTGCACAGTCACCAGACGCTCGGCTTCGAGACCCGCCAGCTGCTGGACAACTACCCACCCAACCGGGGCCGACAGCTCACCGCGACACCGATCGGCCACTTCATCGGCATGATCGGGGCGTTCCTGATCCCTGTGCTGGAAGGCGCGCCGATCGACCTCTGCGATGTATGGGATCCGGGCAAGGTGCTGGACCTCATCGAGCGCGACGGGCTGTCCATCGGTGGCGGGCCGCCCTACTTCGTCACCAGCCTGATGGATCACCCCCGGTTCGACGAGGGTCACCTCGCGAAGTTCACCACGGTGGGCCTCGGTGGCTCGACCGTGCCGGCGGCCGTCACCCGTCGGTTGGCCGACCAGGGCCTGTTCGTCTACCGCTCCTACGGCAGTACCGAACATCCGTCCATCACGGGGTCCGGTGTCGGCGCGCCCGAGGACAAGCGCCTGTTCACCGACGGCAATGTTCGGCCGGGGGTGGAGATCCGGCTCGGGCCCGACGGTGAGATCTTCAGCAGGGGCCCTGACCTGTGCCTGGGCTACACCGATGACGTGCTGACCGCGAAGTGCTTCGACGAGGAGGGTTGGTATCGCACCGGCGACATCGGCGTACTCGACGAGGACGGCTACCTGACCATCACCGATCGCGCCACCGACCTGATCATCCGGGGTGGCGAGAACATCAGCGCCCTCGAAGTCGAGGAAGTGCTGCTGAGCATGCCGCAGATTGCCGAGGCTGCGGTGGTGGCCGCTCCCGACGCCCGACTGGGCGAGCGGGTGGCGGCGGTACTCCGGGTCCGCAGCGGCCAGGTCATGCCGACGCTTGAGCAGGTCAGGGGACATTTCGACGAATCCGGGGCGGCGCGGCAGAAGTGGCCCGAGGAGTTGCATCAGGTCCCGGACGGCGAGGACTACCCGCGTACCGCCAGCGGCAAGGTGCAGAAGTTCCGTATCCGCCAGCTCGTCCGCGAGGCGGCGGCCAAGGCCCACTAGGGGCATTGCGGCATTCGGTTCGTGAGAATATGATTCTCACGAACCGAAAAGGAGCATCTCATGGGACAACTGTCGCATCGTGTCGACGTGCCGTTTCCGCTTTTCGATGCGGACAACCACCTGTACGAACCGCCGGAGGCGATGACCAAGTACCTCCCGAAGGAGTACAAGGACATCGTTCAGTACGTCGAGGTCAACGGTCGTACCAAGATCGCGCTCAAGGGCCAGATCAGTAACTACATCCCGAACCCCACCTTCTCGGTGGTCGCCAAGCCCGGCGCCTGGGAGGAGTACTTCAAGTACGGAAACCCCGACGGCAAGAGCAAGCGGGAACTGTTCGGTGAGCCGATGAAGGCCATCCCGGCCTTCTTCGAGCCCGAGCCCCGCATCAAGGTGATGGATGAACTCGGCGTCGACCGCAGCCTGATGTTCCCGACCTTGGCCAGCCTGATCGAGGAGCGGCTGTCCGACGATCCGCTCGCCATCCACGTGATCATCCACGCGCTCAACGAGTGGCTGCACGAGGTCTGGGGCTTCAACCACAAGGGCCGCATCTTCACCACCCCGGTGATCACCCTGCCCATCGTCGAGAAGGCGATCGAGGAACTGGAGTGGGCCGTCAAGCGCGGCGCCCGCGCCATCCTGATCCGTCCCGCCCCGGTGCCGGGCTTCCGCGGGCCGCGCTCCTTCGCGCTGCCGGAATTCGATCCCTTCTGGGAGCGGGTCGTGCACCACGACATCTTCGTCGGCATGCACTCGTCGGACAGCGGCTACTCGCGCTATACCTCCGAATGGGACGGCGCCGCGCAGGAGATGCTGCCGTTCCAGACCAACGCCATGTCGATCCTCAACGAATGGCGCCCCATCCAGGATGCGGTGGCGTCCTGGGTGATCCACGGTGCGCTGTTCCGCTTCCCGAAGCTGAAGGTCGGCATCGTCGAGGCCGGCTCGAAGTGGATGTTCCCGCTGCTGGATTCGATGGCCGAGGTGTACAAGAAGGCGCCCGAGGCCTTCTTGGGCAACCCGATGGAAGAGATCAAGAACCGCATCTACGTCAGCCCGTTCTACGAAGAGGGCATCGACGACCTGATCAACCTGATCGGTGTGGACCAGGTGCTCTACGGTTCGGACTGGCCGCACCCCGAGGGCCTGGCCGAGCCGACGCACTACATCACCGCGCTCGAGCATCTCGCCTTGGAAGACCAGGCGAAGATCATGGGCGGCAACCTCGGACGCCTTATCACCGCGTGAGCTACTGGCAGACCATCCCCGAGATGGTCCTGCGCGCTGCGGACCGGTTCGGCGACGCCGAGGCTGTCGTCGACGGTCCGCAGCGCCTGTCTTTCGCCGAACTCGTCGAACGCATCCGGCAGGCGTCGGGTGCGTTCCACGAGTTCGGTATCGGCAACGGGGATCGGGTGGCCCTGTGGGCGCCCAACTCCGTCGAGTGGATCGTCGCCGCGTTCGGCATCATGACCGCCGGCGGTGTCCTGGTGCCGGTCAACACCCGGTTCAAGGCCGACGAGGCCGCCGATGTGGTGGCCCGCAGCGGCGCCAAAGCCGTTCTGGTGCAACAAGGTTTCCTCGGCCAGGGGTTCGCGATTCCCGGTGTGCCGAGCATCGACCTGCGCTCGGATTTCCTGAGCAGCGGTACGCCTTTCGTGGGTGCGGTCGACGGGGACGACGTCTCCGATGTCATCTACACCTCGGGTACCACCGGCCGGCCCAAGGGCGCGATGATGTGCCATCGCCAGACGCTGCGGATGTACGAGGAATGGGCCACCCTGGCGGATCTGCGCCGTGGTGACCGTTACCTGATGATCAACCCCTACTT
This sequence comes from Mycolicibacterium sp. Y3, assembly GCF_051188035.1. Taxonomy (NCBI): domain Bacteria; kingdom Bacillati; phylum Actinomycetota; class Actinomycetes; order Mycobacteriales; family Mycobacteriaceae; genus Mycobacterium; species Mycolicibacterium sp. Y3. Next base: position 2,374,180 of record NZ_JAVQLT010000001.1, read on the forward strand.
CCACACCTTCGGGCTCAAAGCCGGCCTCGTCGCCTCCTTTCTGCGCGGTGCGACCATGTTGCCCGTTGCCGTGTTCGACATCGACGCGGTGGTGGATCTCGTTGAACGCGAGCGCATCACGATGTTGCCCGGGCCGCCCACGCTGTATCACTCGCTGCTGACCGTCGCCGACAAATCCAAGTTGGCGACGTTGCGCGCGGGAGTGACCGGCGCGGCCGACATCCCCGTCGAACTCATCCGCCGTATACGCGACGAGCTGCCGTTCCAGAGCCTGATGACCGGCTACGGCCTGACCGAGGCCGGAAATGTCACGTTGTCGCGGCCCGGCGACGCCCCCGACGACGTCGCCACCACGGCGGGGGTGCCGTGCCAGGACGTCGACGTCCGCATCGCCGAAGACGGCGAGGTGCTCGTGCGGGGCTACAGCGTCATGCGCGGTTACCTGGACGACCCGGCCGCCACGGCGGAGGCGATCGACGCCGACGGCTGGCTGCACACCGGTGACCTCGGTGAGTTCACCGCATCCGGCCGGCTCAAGATCGTCGGCCGCAAGAAGGACATGTTCATCGTCGGCGGGTTCAACGCCTATCCGGCCGAGATCGAGGGTGTCCTGATGCAGCACCCCGCGGTGGCTCAGGTCGCCGTCATCGGCGTGCCCGACGATCGGATGGGCCAGGTGGGTAAGGCCTTCGTGGTGTGCCACCACCCGCTGGGTGCCGACGAGCTGATCGGCTGGAGCCGGGAACGGATGGCCGGATACAAGGTGCCGCGGTACGTCCACTTCGTGGATGCGCTGCCCACCAACGCCACCGGCAAGGTGATGAAGAACGAACTCGTCTGACCGCCGCGGTATCGTCGGATCGTGTCGTCGTTGTCCGCCGATCTGGTGCTCTCCGGTGGGGGAGTCAAGGGTGTCGGACTCGTCGGTGCCGTCGTCGCGCTGCTGGAGGCCGGGTACACCGTCCAGCGGGTATCCGGTACGTCGGCCGGATCGATCGTCGGCGCCATCGTGGCGGCGGGATCGCAACAAACCCGGGCACTCACCGGCGCCGAGGTCAAAGACCTTGCGCTGCAATTGGATTACCACAAGTTCCGCGATCCCGTCCCGGCGCAGCGGCTGCCGGTCATCGGCAGTTCGCTGGCGGTGCTGCTGGGCGACGGAATGTACCGGGGTGACTACGCCCACGACTGGGTGCAGAGTCAGCTGCGCAATCTCGGCGTCCGCACGTTCGGTGATCTCGCCATCGACGACGACGAACTGCCGCCCGAACAGCGCTACAAACTTGTCGTCACCGTCGCCGATGTCACCACGGGCCAACTGGTCCGGCTGCCGTGGGACTATCGGCGGGTTTACGGCCTGGACCCGGATGAACAGAGTGTGGCGGACGCCGTGCGCGCGTCGATGTCCATTCCGTTCTATTTCCGTCCGGTGAAGTTGACCAGCGCCGCGGGTCTCACCTCGACCTTGCTGGACGGTGGTCTGCTGTCGAACTTCCCGGTCGATTCCCTGGACCGCACCGACGGGGTGGCGCCGCGCTGGCCCAGCTTCGGCATCACGCTGCTGCCCGATCTGCCGGACGGTATCGACCAGGTGCTGCCCGATTGGGGTCTGCTGCACCGGCTGGGGCCCCCGCGGCTGCTCGACGATGTCATCACCACGGTGTTGGTCGGGCGGGATCAGGCCTACCTCAACCAGCCGTGGGTGAGCGCCCGCACCATCCGGGTCGACTCGACCGAGGTCGGGTTTCTCGACTTCGACATCACCGATGCCCAAGTGCAGGCCCTGTACGCCAAGGGCTATCACGCCGCGCAGGCCTTCCTGGCCGGCTGGGACTGGGAGACCTACCTGCTCCGGTTCCGTCCGACCAGCCCGATAGTCTGAGCCGCGGTGAAGATCTCAGCGATAGTGCCGGTTTCCGCAGACCACCGTGCCGCGGTGCTGACACCGATAGCGGGCCGCCCGGCCTTGTCGCGCGTGGTGGATGCGTTGTCGGCGGCGGACCTGCACAGCGTGGTGGTGACGGTCGCGCCGGCCCTGGTGGCCGATGTCGAGCGTGCGCTGGCAGGCACCGCGGCGACGGTACTGGCCGCACCGGACGGTGACGGCTTACCCACCGCCGTGGAACACCTTCGAGCGGAGGCGGTTTCCCATTTCCTGGTGGCCGACCCGTGCCAGGTGCTGATCTCACCGCAGGTGATCGGGCGGGTGCGGGCGGCGCTGGCCGGCGGCGCCGCCAAGGTGGTGCCGATCGTGCCGGTCACCGACACCGTCAAAACCGTTGACGCACAAGGACGCATCCTGGCAACCGTGGACCGGTCGGCACTGCGGACCGCCCAGTACCCCTACGGTGCTGCCGTCGACGCACTGGCGGACGTGGACATCGTCACCGTCGAAGGTGATCCCGACGCGATCCTCGCGGACCTGCCGGCCGACACCGCGTTGATCGAGGCGCTCATCGCCTGCCGCTGAGCAGGTGGTCGGCCAGCGCGATGTCGTGGCGGAAGGTCACCTTCAGATTGGCCGACGCCCCGGGGAACACCCGCACGTCGACATCGGTGAAGTGCTGCACACACGACGAGGTGTCGGTCCCGTCGAATCCCTCCTCACCGGCCCGCCGGTAGGCGGCCAGCAGTGGCGCGGCCCGGAACGCCTGCGGTGTCTGCACCCGCACCAGGTGTTCGGTGAATCCGGCGAGGGTATCGGCCCGCAACGTGCCGTGGGCGTCCACCGCAGGCACCGCGCCGCCGAAGTTGCGCGCGGTGGTCAGTGCGGCCCGCATCAGATCCGGCGTGGCGAGCGGGCGGGCGGCGTCGTGGATCAGCACCACGTCGACGGTGCCGGCATCGATATCGCCGGCGAGGTGGGCCAGCACATTGGACTCCGAGTCGTGGCGGGTGTCCCCGCCCTCCACATATTCCACTGCGATGTCCGGAAGGTCTTCGCGCACGGTGCTTTCGGCGATATCCCGTTCACCCTTGCGATACACCAGGATGGTGCGGTCGATCTCGGGGGTGGCCGCGACGGCGTGCACCGACCACGCCACCATCGAACGGCCCGCCAGCCGGAGATAGGCCTTGTTGCCGTCGGCGCCGACCCGCGATCCGATACCGGCGGCGAGCACGACGCCGACGGCGGACCCTAGGGTGTCGGGGGTGGGCATCCGCCCACGCTAGCGCGTCGGGCGGGGAAGGGGCGGTGTCATGACTGCGTACACACATCGGGTCCGGGTGATGTCGGGGCGAGACCCGCATGAGCAGCACCGAGTCGCCACCCCGCTGGAACTCCTCTTCGACCTCACCTTCGTCGTCGGCTTCGGCACCGCCGCTTCGGAGTTCGCCCATGCGTTGACAGGTGGGCACATCAGAGCGGGGTTGATCGCGTTCGGGTTCGCGACTTTCGCGATCTGCTGGGCCTGGATCAACTTCACCTGGTTCGCGTCGGCCTATGACACCGACGACTGGGTGTACCGGTTGACCACCATGGTGCAGATGGTCGGTGTGGTGATCCTGACGCTTGGGATTCCCCCCGTGTTCGCCTCGATCGAGCATGGAGGGCACGTCGACAACGCGGTGCTGGTCGCCGGTTACGTGGTGATGCGTGTCGGACTTGTGGCGCAGTGGTTGCGCGCAGCGGCCGGTGATCCGGCGCGGCGGCGGGCCTGCCTGACCTACGCGATCGCCGTGAGCGTGGTGCAGATCGGCTGGATCGCCCAGATCTTCGCGCACACGTCGCTGATGGTGACGCTGGTCTGGTGCGGCGTGCTGATCCTGTTGGAGATCTCGGTGCCGGTGTTGGCCGAGCGGCAGGTGGGCGGCACGCCCTGGCATGCGCACCACATCAGTGAGCGGTACGGGCTGATGGCCATCATCGCCCTCGGCGAGGGTGTGGTCGGGACGGTCGCCACCCTGTCGGCGGTGGTGCAGGAGCAGGGTTGGACGACCGATGCCGTCCTGGTCGCGATCGCCGGTATCGGTCTGACCTTCGGGATGTGGTGGGTGTATTTCACCGTGCCGACCGCAGACCTGTTGCACGCCCACCGTGAGCAGTCGTTCTGGTTCGGCTATCTGCCCATCTTCCTGTTCGGATCGATTGTCGCGACCGGTGCCGGTTTGCACGTGGCCGCTTACTACCTGGAAGGGCATTCCGAGTTGGGATCGGTGGGCACGGTGTTCTCGGTGGTGATCCCGGTGGGTCTGTTCGTCTGCCTGGTGTTCCTCATCTATTCGACGCTGGTGCGCCAGACCGACCGGTTCCATCTCCTGTTACTCGTGCTCACCGCTGCGGTACTGGTGGTTGCGGTCCTGCTGGCGTTGTCCGGGGTGTCGATGGCGTGGTGCCTGCTGGTCGCCACGGCCGCGCCGATGGTGTCGGTTCTCGGGTACGAACTCGTCGGCCACCGACACATGGCCGACGCACTCGCCCGGCGACTGGTCGCCTAGCGTGCCCGACGGTCGGCGGGGTGGACGGCCCCGATCTCGACGGTCTCCAGCAGTTCCCGCTCTTCCTCTTCGGCGAGCAGCTTTCGCGCTTTCTTGCGGGTCACCAGGATGCCGATGACCGCCAGTACCCAGACCGCGTACTGCAGTGTCCACGCCAGGTGGAATGAGTCGAACGAATAGCCGCCCGCGGCGTCGAGGATCCAGCCCATCGCCTGCATGAGGATCAGCGAGGCCAGGAAACCGCCCATGTTCACCATGCCCTGGGCGGTACCCAGGGTGGCGCTCGGGTTGAAGGTGCGGGCGAAGTCGAAGCCCACCATGGAGCCTGGCCCGCCGACCGAGATGATGACGATGAGCACGATCAGCAGCCACAGCGGCGCGGGTCCCGGCAGCGCCAGCACCACGGTCCAGATCGCCGCGTTGCTGCCGATGATGCCGAGCACCATCCATGAGCGACGGTGCGGGTAACGACCGGTGAAGATGCCCAGCACGATGCCGGCGACGATGGCGGTGACCACGGAGATGGTCAGCAGCATGCCCGCCGCCGCCCGGGACTGGTGCTGGGCCACCATCACGTAGGGCACGCCCCACATCAGGGCGAAGATCGTCACGGAGAACTGCGTGCCCATGTGGGTGAAGAACCCCAGCCGGGTGCCGGGCCGCATCCATACCGTGCGCACGCTGGCCAGGGTGTCGCGCACGCCCATGGTCTCGCCTGCGGCCAAGCGGCCGTGCGGGGTGTTCTGCACGACCACCACGGCGAGCACCAGGACCAGTACCCCGAGCGCGGTCACCGACAGGTACGCCGACGTCCATCCGGAGACGCCGAGCAGCGACAGGAACGGGATGGCCGAGAGCACCTGGCCGACCTGCCCGGAGATGCCGGTCAACTGGGTGAGCAGCGGGATCTGCCGGGCCGGGAACCAGTGCGGTACCAGGCGCAACACCGAGATGAAGGTGATGGCGTCGCCGAGACCCACGACCGCGCGGGCGGCCAACGCCAGCGGTAACGACTCCGTGAGCGCGATGGCGAGCTGCCCGGCGGCCATCAGTGCCGCGCCCGACACGATCAGGACCTTCGAGCCGAAACGATCGAGCAGCACACCGGCAGGTACCTGAGCGCCCGCGTAGACGATCACCTGCAGCACGACGAAGGTCGACAACACGCTGGGGCTGGCGTGGAAGCGGTCGGCGGCCTCCAGCCCGGAGACACCCAAGGTGGTCCGGTTGAGGACGGCGACGATATAGGCCAGTAGCCCGGTGGCCCAGACGATCCAGGGACGCACGGCGGCAGCCTCTCTTCGGCAGTGACAGCCGGAATCGGGAAAGACGAGCTTTGTCCTGTCATATTCTCCCAAAATGATGGGACGAATCGCCAATCGATTTCCGGTGAATTTGCTCACCAGCAACGGGCGGTGCGTGTCCGGAGTTGGCTGGGCCCACCGGCATCGGCGTGGTCGAGGGTAGGTCGAACCGGAATCGGCGCAGATGGAGACTGTGAACCCGATATTCGAACCCTGTGATCGGTGGCCGTCAGATAATTCGCTCAGCCTGCCGAACTGCGAGCTAGCATGGAAACATGGATGGTTGCAGACACAGATCGGCTCTCGATCTTGCCTGACTACCGCGTGGGCGAGCTGGCCCGAGTTTCCGGGGTGACCGCCCGCAACATCCGGGCCTACCGCGAACGTGGGTTGCTGGACCCGCCACGCCGGGCCGGCAGGGCCGCGATCTACGACGATCACCATCTGGCCCAGCTGCGGGCCATCGACCAACTGCTGCGCCGCGGGTTCACCTCCGCGCATATCGCCGAGTTCTTCGACGCCGTGCGGCGGGGCAGCGATCTGATCGAGCTCCTGGGCTTGTGGCCGCAGGCATTCGTCCTCGCGCTGGACGGTCCGGAGGCCGACGCTCTGCTGCAAGCAGGGCTGGTGCAACGCACCGCCGACGGGCTGGCATGGACGAACCCGGCGATCGGGGGCATCGTCGCGCGGACCGACGACCAGCGCGGCTACGTCCGGTTCATCCTGCAACTGATCGAGGCGGTCGACGGCGACGTGCGGCGGCTGGTCGACGGGGTGTCGGAGACGGTGGGCGGGGTGGCGGGCGCGGTCGCCGAGCATCACGAGCTGGGCCGGCTGGTGACGACTGACCGGTTGGACCGGGCGCTGGGCGAACCGCGCTGACCGTCACAGGCGCGTGTTCGCCGGATCGCCGCCGAACCGTTGCGCCAGCCACACCGGCAGGATCGCCAGCGCGGTCAGCGCCGCGGCCACCACATTGATCACCGGCGCCTGGTTGGGCCGGAACAGGTTGGCGAAGATCCAGATCGGCAGGGTCTGCACCGCCGGCCCGGCGGTGAACGTCGTGACCACGATCTCGTCGAAACTCAGCGCGAACGCGAGGATCGCGCCGGCCACCAGCGCACCGCGCATCATCGGCAGCGTGACGTAGCGGAACGTCTGCCATGATGAGGCCCCCAGGTCGGCCGAGGCGTCCTCGAAATGCGTACCGAGGCGCCGCAACCGGGCCTGCGCGTTGTTGAAGACGATCACGATGCAGAACGTGGCGTGCCCGATGATCACCGTCGTGATGCCGAGTGTGACGCCGAGTACCGAGGTGAAGGTCGCGTTGAGCGCGATGCCGGTGACGATGCCGGGCAGCGTGATCGGTAGCACGACAAGGAAACTCACCGCCTGCCTGCCGAAGAACCGGTACCGCTGCGCGGCGAACGCGGCCATGGTGCCCAGCACCAGGGCGATCGCGGTGGCGGCGAGGCCGACCACCGCGGAGTTGGCCAGGGCCTGCCACATCCCGGCGCTGCTCGCGGCGTCGACCCACCAGCGCAGCGTGAACCCGGTCGGTGGGAAGGCGAAGCTGCGCGACGCATTGAACGCGTTGACGACGACCAGAAGCAGGGGTGCGTACAGGAACAGCAGCACCAGGGCGGTCCAGCACCGTAGTGCCCACCGGGTCCGAACCGATCGCATCAGACGTTCTCCAAGGCGCCCGTGCGCCGCATCGCCAGCAGGTACGCCACGATGGCCACGAGCGGGATGAGTGACAGGGCGGCGGCCAGGGGCTGATTGTTGGCGGTGACCAGCTGGCCGTAGATGAGGTTGCCCAGCATCTGGGTTTTGCCGCCGACGATCGTCACCGCGATGTAGTCACCCAGCGACAACGAGAAGGTGAAGATCGAACCCGCGGCGATACCGGGAAAGACCAACGGCGCCATCACCGTCCGCAGCGTCGTCGCATCGGAGGCGCCCAGGTCGGCGCTGGCGTCCAGCAGGGTGTCCGGTACTCGCTCGAAGGCCGCGAACACCGGAATCACCATGTACGGCAACCACAGATAGCTCAGTGTGATGACGGTGGCGGTCAGCCCGTAACCCGGTGTGCCGCCTGTCGCCCACGCCAGCGGGCCTTCCGGCGAAAGCAGCACGCGCCAGGCATATGCCTTGACCAGATAGCTCGCCCACAGCGGTGTCGTCACCGCCACGACCAGCAGGAGGCGCACCCGGGGCGAGGCGAACTTCGCCATGAACAGCGCCAGCGGCACCGACAGCACGATGCAGATCACCGTCACCGCCACGGCGATGCCCAGGGTACGCAGGGTGACCGCGCGGAACACCGCGTCGGTGAGCACCCGCACCAGGTTGTCGGTGGTGACCGTCCGGGTGACGGCTCCGGTGAAGCTGTCAGTGCCCCAGAACGCCGAAACGAGGAGAACGGCAAGTGATCCCAGATATGCGATGGTCAGCCAGGCCAGCGGTGGCACCAGGAGGAGTGCCAGCCGAGCACGGCGTGCGATCACCCCTTGATCTGCTGCCATTTGTCGACCCACTGATCGTAGGTCGTGCAGTTGTCTCCGCTGCCGTCGACGCACTTGCGCTGCGGTGTCGTCCAATAGTGGATCTGCTCAGCGTATTTCGAGTCGGTGGCGTGGAAGACGTCGCAGAAGTCCTTCTGGCTGGTGTGCTCGCAGGCCTTGGTCTGCGCCGGTGCCTCACCGAAGTATTCGGCGACCTGGGCGTTGACCTCGGGGGAGGTGATCCAGTTCATCCACTTGTACATGCAGTTCGGGTGCGCCGCCTTGGCGGCCACCATCCAGGTGTCCGACCAGCCGGTGGCGCCCTCCTTGGGCAGAATTGTGTTCACCTGCACTTTGTTGTCGCTGCCGATGGTGTTCGCGATGACCTGCCAGGTGGTGCCGATGACGGATGTGCCCGACTCGAAGGCCTGCACCTCTTTGGTGTAATCCGACCAGTACTCGCTGATGTTCTCTCGCTGCGCCTTCAGCAGATCCGCTGCGGCGTCCAGCTGTGCGGCGGTCAGCGCGTACGGATTCTTGATGCCCAGTTCGGGTTTCGCCTTCGACAGGTACAGCGCCGCATCGGCGATGTAGATCGGTGAGTCGTAGGCGGTGACCTTGCCCTTGTACTTGCCGGAATCGGTGAACACCGCGGCCCAGGAGTCGGGCGCGTCCTTGACGACACCGATGTTGTACATCAACAGGTTTGCGCCCCAGCCGTGCGGGATGCCGTACATCTTGCCGTCCACCGAGTTCCACGGCTTGTCCTTGAGGAACGGGGAGATGGTCGCGTAATTGGGGACCAGGTCGGTGTTGACCGGCGCCACGTCGCCGCCGTAGATGAGGCGCAGTGAGGCGTCCCCGGAGGCGGAGACGCCGTCGTACTGACCGGTGCGCATCAACTGCAGCATCTCGTCGGAGGTGTTGCCCACCTTGACGTTGGTCTTACAGCCGGTCTCCTTCTCGAACGGGGTGACCCAGTCCACGGCCTTGTCGTTGGAGCCGTTCTCGGCGTAGCCGGCCCAGGCGATGAGGTTGAGCTGGCCCTCGCCGTCGCCGAGCGAGGTCGGGGCCTCGAGTTTGGGCGGGGCCTGCCCGGACCCGCCGCCGTCGGAAGCGCTCGAACATGCGGCCAGTAGGGCCACAGTCGCGGCCAGGGCGAGCCCGGTGCGGATCGTGGTTCGTAACATGTGCGGCCTCCTCAGGAGTTCAGTGGGTGGACGGCGGAGTCCGGGAACGACAGGACGACGGGGGAGCCGTGAGCCAGGCCGGCGGGCAGCGAGGTGCGCGAGGTGAGCACCGTCGCGGTCACGGCGGTACCGGCCGCGGTGGAGGTGACCCGGGTCAGCGGACCGGCATAGATGACCTCGGCGACGGTGGCCTCGACAGTGCGGTTGCCCGGACCGGCGGCGCTCCCCGGGGGCAGCACCGCGATCTGTTCGGGGCGCACGGCAAACGTTCCGGTGCGGCCCACCAGCGTCTGGGCGGCGGTGCCGTCGACGACGTTGGAGGTGCCGACGAAGTCGGCGACGAACCGGTTGGCCGGATTCTCGTACACCTCGCGGGCCGCACCGACCTGTTCGATGCGTCCCGCGTTGAACACCGCGAGGCGGTCGCACAGGGTGAGTGCTTCGTCCTGATCGTGGGTGACGATGACGAACGTGATCCCGACGTCGCGTTGGATGGCCTTCAACTCGACCTGCATCTGCTCGCGGAGTTTGAGATCGAGTGCCCCGAGCGGCTCGTCGAGCAACAACACCCTGGGCCGCCCGACGAGGGCGCGGGCCAGCGCGACGCGTTGACGCTGGCCGCCGGAGAGCTGTTCGGGGCGACGGTCGCCGTGCTCGGTCAGCCGCACCATGTCCAGGGCGTCGGCGGCGCGACGGCGCCGCTCCGCCTTGGCGACCCCGCGCACCCTCATGCCGTACTCGACGTTCTGGCCCACCGTCATGTGGGGGAACAGGGCGTAGTCCTGAAACACGGTGTTGACTTCGCGCCGCTGCGGAGGCGCCGTCGTCACGTCGGTGCCGCCCAGCCGGATGGTGCCCGCGGTGGGTTGTTCGAATCCGGCGATTATCCGCAGCACGGTGGTCTTACCCGAGCCGGACGGGCCGAGGATGGCGAAGAGTTCGCCGTCGGCGACGCTGAGATCGGCGCCCTCGACCGCGATGACCTCGGCCTGACGGCCCGGAAATACCTTTCTGACCCCGATGAGTTCGATGCGCGGATCGCCCTCCCTGTCGAGTCCGGGGCTGACGTCCGCGCTTCCAGCAAGTCCCGATGTCGATGCGGGCATGGTCGAGATCGTATGGATTCACCGGTCAAAGCGCAGCACAAGTACGGATTTCGTCTCTTCGCGGGGGTGACGGCACGATATCCGCCGGTACCTGTGAAACTTGATGCATATGTGACCAGTGGCGTTGATGAGGATCATGAGGCAGTTGTCATATTCTGATTCTCGTGTCACTTTCCCGCCGTGATCTGCTCAAATACGCGGCTGCGGCACCCGCACTCCTCGGGATGGGTGCCGCCGTCTCCGCGGCCCTGGCGTCACAGGCTGCCGCCGCACCCCTGGGCGTGCTGCTCGACTACGCCGCCGGGGTCATTCCGGCCGACGATATCCGGGCCTCCGGCGCGATCGGCGCCATCCGGTACGTGTCCGACCGCCGGCCCGGCGGAGCCTGGATGCTGGGCAAGCCGATCCAATTGCCCGAAGCTCGAGACCTCTACAAGGCCGGCTTGAAGATCGTGTCGTGCTACCAGTACGGCAAAGCGGACACCGCCGACTGGCTGGGCGGACAGAGCGCCGGCGTCGCGCACGCGAAACGCGGTTGGCAGTTGCACACCGCGGCCGGTGGACCCGTCGGTGCCCCCGTGTACGCCTCGATCGACGACGATCCCAGCTACGACCAGTACAAGACGCAGGTTGCCCCTTATCTGAAGGGGTGGGAGGCGGTCATCGGTCATCAGCGGACCGGCGTCTACGCCAACTCCAAGACCATCGAATGGGCCATCCAGGATGGTCTCGGCTCCTACTTCTGGCAGCACAATTGGGGTTCGCCGGGCGGAGTTGCGCACCCCGCAGCGCATCTGCACCAAGTGGAGATCGACAAGCGCGCGGTGGGTGGCGTGGGGGTGGACCTCAACGAGATCCTGAAGCCGTCGTTCGGGCAGTGGGACTAAAAACTTACTGATCAGTAATAAAGTCCAGCAAACAAATTTCGGGAATTTGTGGACTTTTATAGACACTTCTGGCGAAACTGTCGATCGAGTCGTGTCGCGCGGCGGGCGCCGAAATTCGACATAACGATTTGATAACAATGCTGCTTTGATCTGGGAAGTTATAGCTACTCGACCGTAACCACCTGCCAACAGGACGTTTGTCCCGCAGGACTTTGGTCGTCGTGTGAACCGGCGTTATACGAGCCGTGGTTACTCGAGCGTAGAACTCGCTAGTAACCATTTAGGGGCGGATGATCACACCAGCTCTTATGACACTCTTAGTACGGCTGGACTGCTCTGCTGGACCTGGCCCCGGGGGGTCGCACCACGGTGGGAACACCGAGGCGTGACCCTCGACCATGCCAGCAGGGCGCACCGGCCGAGAGCTCATGGAGATTCAGTGCCGAATCGCCGGGGCCTGCATGACGCAGGCCCGTCCGGGATGCGCTGCGAAGGCGCGGCGCACCGGCACCATCAGCCAGACGCGTGACGAGTCAGTACCGAGGGAGATGGCAAGACGTGACGATCAATGAACACGACAGAGTGGCAGCCAATGGCAAGAGCGACCTCGGACGAGCGTCGCTGTCGGGTGCGCATGCGCTCGTGGATCTGCTGAATGCCGGCGAGCCCTACGCGGTCGCGTTCGGTGGGCAGGGCGGCGGCTGGCTGGAAAGCCTCGAGGAACTCGTCAGCTCCGCCGGCATCGAGTCCGACCTGAGCGAACTGGTCACCGAAGCGGCCCTGCTGCTGGAGCCCGTCGCGCGCGAGCTCGTCGTCGTCCGCCCCATCGGCTTCGAGCCGCTGCAGTGGGTGCGCGCGCTGGCCGCCGATGAGCCGCTGCCGGCCCCCAAACAACTGATCAGCACCGCCATCTCGGGTCCCGGCATCCTGTTGGCGCAGATCGCCGCGACGCGCGCCCTGCTGCGGCAGGGGCTGGACCTGTACGGCTCGCCGCCGGTGGCGGTCGCCGGACACTCCCAGGGCATCGTGGCGGCCGAGGCGCTGAAGGCCAAGGGCACCCGCGACGCCGAGATGCTGGCCATCCTGCAGCTGATGGGCGCCGCCGGCTCCCTGATGTCCCGCCGGCGCGGCATGGTCGGCCGGGGTGACAAGTCGCCCATGGTGTCGGTGACCAACGCCGACCCCGAGCGCATCGCCGAGCTTCTCGAGGAGTTCTCCCAGGACGTGCGCACGGTGCTGCCGCCGGTCCTGTCCATCCGCAACGGCCGCCGCTCGGTGGTCATCACGGGCACGCCCGAGCAGCTGTCCCGGTTCGAGCTGTACTGCTCCAAGATCACCGAGAAGGAAGAGGCCGAGCGCAAGAACAAGACGCGTGGCGGTGCCGTGTTCGCCCCGGTCTTCAACGGCATCCAGGTCGAGGTCGGCTTCCACACCCCGCGCCTGGCCGACGCCGTCGACCTGATCGACAGCTGGGCCGCCCGCATCCCCGGCATCGACGCCGAGCTCACCCACCACTTCGCCAAGGCCGTCTTCGTCGACCCCGTCGACTGGGTCGCCGAGGTCGAGCGGCTGCACGACGCGGGCGCCAAGTGGGTCATCGACCTGGGCCCCGGTGATACCGCCACCCGTGTGACGGCGCCGGTGATCCGTGGTCTGGGCGTCGGCATCGTGCCCGCCGCCACCCGCGCCGGACAGCGCAGCCTGTTCACCGTCGGTGCGGCACCCGAGGTGCCGGCCCCGTGGAGCAGCTACGCCCCGTCGACGGTCACCCTGCCCGACGGCTCGGTCAAGCTGTCCACCAAGTTCACCCGCCTCACCGGACGCTCGCCCATCCTGTTGGCCGGAATGACCCCGACGACGGTGGACGCCAAGATCGTCGCCGCCGCGGCCAACGCCGGGCACTGGGCCGAGCTGGCCGGCGGTGGTCAGGTCACCGAAGAGATCTTCGAGGGCCGGATGCAGGAGCTGACCCAGCTTCTCGAACCCGGCCGCGCGATCCAGTTCAACTCGCTGTTCTTGGATCCCTACTTGTGGAAGCTGCAGCTGGGTGGCCGCCGCCTGGTGCAGCGCGCCCGTCAGGCCGGTGCACCGATCGACGGTGTCATCGTCACCGCCGGTATCCCCGAGTTGCCCGAGGCCGTCGACCTGATCGAGGAGCTCAACGGCATCGGCATCACCCACGTGGTGTTCAAACCCGGCACCGTCGACCAGATCAAGTCCGTCATCAAGATCGCGGCCGAGGTGCCCGGCAAGGACGTCATCGCGCATATCGAGGGCGGCCGCGCCGGTGGCCACCACTCGTGGGAGGACCTCGACGACCTGCTCCTGGCCACCTATGCGGATCTGCGCAAGCTGTCGAACATCACCATCTGTGTCGGCGGCGGTATCGGCACCCCCGAGCGGGCGGCCGAGTACCTGTCCGGGCGGTGGTCGCAGGTCTACGGCTTCCCGCTGATGCCGGTCGACGGCATCCTGGTGGGCACCGCGGCCATGGCCACCCTGGAGGCGACCACCTCACCTGCGGTCAAGCAGCTGCTGGTGGACACCAACGGCACCGACATCTGGGTCGGCGCCGGAAAAGCCCAGGGCGGCATGGCTTCCGGCCGTAGCCAGCTGGGCGCCGACATCCACGAGATCGACAACACCGCATCGCGTTGCGGCCGCCTGCTCGACGAGGTCGCCGGTGACGCCGACGCGGTCGCCGAGCGGCGCGACGAGATCATCGCCGCGATGGCAGACACCGCCAAGCCCTACTTCGGTGACCTGGCAGACCTGACCTACGTGCAGTGGCTGGACCGCTACGTCGAATTGGCCATCGGCAACGGTGATTCCACCGCCGACACCAAGCGCGAGGACTCGCCGTGGTTGGACATCACCTGGCGGGACCGCTACGAGAGCATGCTCAAGCGCGCCGAGGCCCGCCTGCACCCGCAGGACTCCGGTCCGATCGAGACACTGTTCGTCGATACCGCGCTGCTGGAGGACCCGGCCGCGGCCCGCGCCGCGCTGCTGTCGCGTTACCCGGACGCCGAGACCATCAAGCTGCATCCGGCCGACGTGCCGTTCTTCATCACGCTGTGCAAGACGCCGGGCAAGCCGGTCAACTTCGTGCCCGTCATCGACAAGGATGTGCGGCGCTGGTGGCGCAGCGACTCACTGTGGCAGGCCCACGACGCCCGCTACAGCGCCGACCAGGTGTGCATCATCCCGGGCACCCAAGCCGTCGCCGGGATCACCCGGGTCGACGAGCCGGTCGGTGAACTGCTCGACCGCTTCGAACAGGCTGCCGTCGACGAGGTCATCGCGACCGGCGCCGCGTCCGTGCCGGTCATGTCGCGCAGGCAGGCCCGTGCCGACGTGACGGGCCCGATCGCGGTGGTGCTGGATTCCCCCGACGTGCTGTGGGCCGGCCGCACCGCCATCAACCCGGTGCACCGGATCGGCGCACCGAGCGAGTGGCAGGTCAACGAGAACCGTTCCGCGGTACACCCATCCACCGGGTCGCGCCTGGAGCTCACCGGCGACGGTGTCACGCTCAGCGTGCCGCTCTCGGATATCTGGATCGAGATCAAGCTGACGCTGCCGGCCGCCACCGTCAACGGTGGTATGCCGGTGGTCACCACCGAGGACGCCTCCACCGCGATGCGCGCGGTGCTGGCCATCGCCGCCGGCGTCGACGGGGTGGATGCGCTTCCGGTGGTCACCGACGGCACCTCCACGGTCACCGTCGGCTGGGACCCCGAGGAGATCGCCGACCACACCGGTGTCACCGCGACCTTCGGTGCCCCGCTGGCGCCCGGCCTGACCCTGGTACCCGACGCGCTGGTGGGCCGCTGCTGGCCGGCGGTGTTCTCGGTCATCGGGTCCGCCGTGACCGCCGACGACTTCCCGGTGGTCGAGGGTCTGCTCAGCCTCGTGCACCTGGACCACGCCGCGCATCTGCTGGCGCCGATGCCCAAGGGCAAGGCCGAATTGACCGTCACCGCAACGGCTGCCGCCGCCAGCGATACCGAATACGGCCGCGTCGTACCGGTGTCGGTGACGATCGCCGATGCTGAGGGCACGGTGCTGGCGACCCTGCAGGAGCGCTTCGCGATCCGTGGACGCAACGGCGCCGCCGAGCTGTCCGACCCACTGCGGGCCGGCGGTGCGATCACCGACAACGCCACCGAGACCCCGCGTCGCCGTCGCCGCGATGCAACCGTCACCGCGCCCACCGATATGAGCGCGTTCGCCGTGGTCTCCGGTGACCACAACCCCATCCACACCGACCGGGCCGCCGCGCTGCTGGCCGGGCTGAAAGGCCCGATCGTGCACGGCATGTGGCTGTCGGCCGCCGCTCAGCACGTGGTCACCGCCACCGACGGGCGGGCCACCCCGCCGGCGCGTCTGGTGGGCTGGACCTCGCGCTTCCTGGGCATGGTGCTGCCCGGCGACGAGATCGACTTCCGGGTCGACCGGGTCGGCATCGACCGCGGTGCCGAGATCATCGAGGTCACCGCGAAGGTCGGCGGCGACCTGGTGATGTCGGCGACCGCCCAGTTGGCCGCGCCGAAGACGGTGTACGCGTTCCCCGGCCAGGGCATCCAGCACAAGGGCATGGGTATGGAGGTGCGGGCCCGGTCGAAGGCCGCCCGCAAGATCTGGGACACCGCGGACAAGTTCACCCGCGACACCCTGGGCTTCTCGGTCCTGCATGTGGTCAAGGACAACCCGACCAGCCTGATCGCCTCCGGCGTGCACTACCACCACCCCGAGGGCGTTCTGTACCTGACGCAGTTCACCCAGGTCGCCATGGCGACGGTGGCCGCGGCCCAGGTCGCCGAGATGCGCGAGCAGGGTGCGTTCGTCGAGGACGCCATCGCCTGCGGGCACTCCGTCGGCGAATACACCGCGCTGGCTTGCGTTTCCGGCGTCTACCAGCTGGAGGCGCTGCTGGAGGTGGTGTTCCACCGCGGCAGCAAGATGCACGACATCGTGCCGCGCGACGAGAAAGGCCGGTCGAACTACCGGCTGGCGGCCATCCGCCCGTCGCAGATCGACCTCGACGATGACGACGTCACCGACTTCGTCGCCGAGATCTCCGAGCGCACAGGTGAATTCCTGCAGATCGTGAACTTCAACCTGCGTGGCTCGCAGTATGCGATCGCCGGTACGGTGCGCGGTCTTGAGGCGCTGGAGGAGGAGATCGAGCGCCGCCGCGAGATCAGCGGTGGCAAGCGGTCGTTCATCCTGGTGCCCGGTATCGACGTGCCGTTCCACTCCGAGGTGCTGCGGGTCGGTGTCGCCGACTTCCGCCGCGCGCTGGAGCGCGTCATGCCCGAGGGACAGGACCCGGCGCTGATCGTCGGTCGCTACATCCCGAACCTGGTGCCGCGGCCGTTCACGCTGGACCGCGACTTCATCCAGGAGATCCGCGACCTGGTGCCGGCCGAGCCGCTCGACGAGGTGCTCGCCGACTACGACACCTGGCGTAACGAGAAGCCGGAAGCGTTGTGCCGCAAGGTCGTCATCGAACTGCTGGCCTGGCAGTTCGCCAGCCCGGTGCGGTGGATCGAGACCCAGGACCTGCTCTTCATCGAGGAGGCCGCGGGCGGTCTCGGTGTGGAACGGTTCGTCGAGATCGGCGTGAAGACGGCGCCGACCGTCGCCGGCCTGGCCACCAACACGCTGAAGCTGCCGGAGTACTCGCACAACACCACCGAGGTGCTCAACGCCGAGCGCGACGCCGCGGTGCTGTTCGCCACGGACACCGACCCGGAGCCCGAGCCCGAGGTGGACGAAACCCCGTCGGCGGCAACGGAAGCCGCCCCGGCGGCGGCCGCCCCCGCGGCGGCACCGGCTCCGGCCGCTGCGCCGTCGGGCGGGCCTCGCCCCGATGACATCGCCTACGACGCCGCCGACGCGACGCTGTCGTTGATCGCGCTGTCGGCCAAGATGCGGGTCGAGCAGATCGAGCCGCTGGATTCCATCGAGTCGATCACCGACGGTGCGTCGTCCCGGCGTAATCAGCTGCTGGTGGACCTCGGATCCGAGCTGAACCTGGGTGCCATCGACGGTGCGGCCGAGGCCGATCTGTCGGGGCTGAAGGCTCAGGTGACCAAGCTGGCCCGCACGTACAAGCCGTTCGGTCCGGTGCTCTCGGACGCGATCAACGACCAGCTGCGCACGGTGTTCGGGCCGTCGGGCAAGCGCCCGGCGTACATCGCCGAACGGGTCACCAAGACATGGGAACTCGGCCCCGGCTGGGCCAAGCACGTCACCGCCGAGGTGGCGCTGGGCACCCGTGAGGGATCCAGCGTCCGCGGTGGCAGCATGGGCGGCCTGCACGAGGGTGCGCTGGCCGATGCCGCTTCGGTGGACAAGGTCATCGACGGCGCGGTCGCGGCCGTCGCGGCGCGCAAGGGCATCTCCGTGAGCCTGCCGTCCTCCGGTGCCGCCGGTGGCGGTGTCGTGGACTCGGCGGCGCTGACCGAATTTGCCGAGCAGGTCACCGGACCCAATGGTGTGCTGGCGTCGGCCGCCCGGCTGGTGCTCAGCGAGCTGGGTCTCAACGCGCCCGTCGCCAACGACACCGTCAGCGATTCCGAGCTGATCGACCTGGTCACCACCGAGCTGGGTTCGGACTGGCCGCGTCTGGTGGCGCCGGTGTTCGATGCGCGCAAGGCCGTGGTCTTCGACGACCGGTGGGCCAGTGCCCGTGAGGATCTGGCCAAGCTGTGGCTGGTCGACGAGAGCGAGATCGACACGGACTGGGAGCGGCTGTCGCAGCGCTTCGAAGGTGCCGGCAATGTCGTGGGGACGCAGGCCAATTGGTGGCAAGGTCGTGCACTTGCGGCTGGCCGCCTCACGCACGCAGCGCTGTACGGCCGCGCCGCCGCGGGTGCGGAGAACCCCGACAAGGGTGGCTACGCAAACGAGGTCGCGGTGGTGACGGGCGCCTCGAAGGGCTCGATCGCCGCCTCGGTGGCCGGGCAACTGCTGGAGGGCGGGGCGACGGTGATCGCCACCACGTCCAAGCTCGACGACGACCGGCTGGCGTTCTACCGCACGCTCTACCGCGACCATGCCCGCTTCGGCGCGACCCTGTGGGTCGTCCCGGCCAACATGGCGTCCTACAGCGATATCGATGCGCTCGTCGAGTGGGTCGGTAGCGAGCAGACCGAGAACCTCGGGCCCAAGGCGATCCACCTCAAGGACGCCCAGAACCCGACCCTGCTGTTCCCGTTCGCCGCTCCGCGGGTGGCCGGGGACCTGTCCGAGGCCGGTGCGCGCTCGGAGATGGAGATGAAGGTGCTGCTGTGGGCCGTGCAGCGGCTCATCGCCGGGCTGTCGCATCTGGGCTCCGAGCGCGATATCGCGTCGAGGTTGCATGTCGTGCTGCCGGGCTCGCCCAACCGCGGCATGTTCGGTGGCGACGGAGCGTACGGCGAATCCAAGTCCGCACTCGATGCCGTCGTGGCCCGCTGGAAGGCGGAATCATCGTGGGCCCAGCGTGTTTCGCTGGCGCATGCGCTGATCGGCTGGACCAAGGGCACCGGTCTGATGGGGCATAACGACGCGATCGTCGGCGCCGTCGAGGAAGCCGGGGTGACCACCTACACGACCGAAGAGATGGCGTCGATGTTGTTGGCGCTGTGCACCATCGAGTCGAAGGTGGCCGCCGCACGCGAGCCGATCAAGGTCGACCTGACCGGCGGCCTGGGCGATGTCGAACTCGACATGGCCGAGCTGGCCGCCAAGGCACGCGAGGAGATGCTGGCGGAGTCCGCTTCCGACGATGACGGTGCCGACGCAGACGGTGCCGGCACCATCGCGGCGCTGCCGTCACCGCCCCGCGGCTACCAGGGCGCCCCGCCGCCGGCGTGGGACGACCTCGACGTCGACCCTGCCGATCTGGTGGTCATCGTCGGCGGTGCCGAGCTCGGGCCGTACGGCTCGTCGCGGACCCGCTTCGAGATGGAGGTGTCCGGGCAGCTGTCCGCCGCCGGTGTGCTGGAGCTGGCCTGGACCACCGGGTTGGTCAAGTGGGAGGACGACCCCAAGCCGGGTTGGTACGACACCGCCAGCGGTGACCTGGTCGACGAGGGCGAACTCGTCGAGCGCTACCACGACGTCGTGGTGGAGCGGGTCGGCATCCGCGAGTGGGTGGACGACGGTGCGATCGACCCGGATCACGCGGCGCCGCTGCTGGTTTCGGTGTTCCTGGACAAGGACTTCACCTTCGTGGTGTCGTCTGAGGCCGATGCCCGGGCGTTCGTGCAGTTCGACCCCGAGCACACCGTCATCTCGCCGGTGCCCGACAGTGCCGACTGGCAGGTCACCCGTAAGGCCGGCACCGAGATCCGGGTGCCGCGCAAGGTGAAGCTGTCCCGCACCGTCGGCGCGCAGATCCCGACCGGATTCGATCCGCAGGTCTACGGCGTCACGCCGGATATGGCCAGCTCGATCGACCGGGTGGCGCTGTGGAACCTGGTGACCACGGTGGACGCATTCCTGTCAGCGGGTTTCAGCCCGGCCGAGTTGATGCGGTGGGTGCACCCCAGCCTGGTGGCCAGCACGCAGGGCACCGGTATGGGTGGCATGACGTCGATGCAGACCATGTATCACGGCAACCTGCTGGGCAAGAACAAGCCGAACGACATCCTGCAGGAGGTGCTGCCGAACGTCTTCGCCGGCCATGTGGTGCAGAGCTACATCGGCAGCTACGGCTCGATGATCCACCCGGTCGCCGCTTGCGCGACGGCCGCGGTGTCGGTCGAGGAGGGCGTCGACAAGATCAAGCTCGGCAAGGCCGAATTCGTGGTCGCCGGTGGTTACGACGACCTGACGCTGGAGGCCATCATCGGCTTCGGTGACATGGCGGCCACCGCGGACACCGAGATGATGCGCGCCAAGGGCATCAGCGACTCGAAGTTCTCCCGCGCCAATGACCGTCGTCGTCTCGGCTTCGTCGAATCACAGGGTGGCGGAACGATTCTGCTGACCCGTGGTGATCTCGCGGTGCAGATGGGTCTGCCGGTGCTGGCCGTCGTCGCCTACGCGTCGTCGTTCGGCGACGGTGTGCACACCTCGATCCCGGCTCCCGGGCTCGGCGCCCTCGGTGCCGGCCGTGGTGGCCGCGAATCCCGGTTGGCCCGCTCGCTGGCCAAGCTCGGGGTGGGCCCCGACGACATCGCGGTGGTGTCCAAGCACGACACCTCCACGCTGGCGAACGATCCCAACGAGACCGAACTGCATGAGCGGCTGGCAGTTTCGATGGGTCGCTCGAAGGGCGCTCCGCTGTTCGTGGTCAGCCAGAAGAGCCTGACCGGTCACGCCAAGGGCGGCGCGGCGGCCTTCCAGATGATGGGCCTGTGCCAGATCCTGCGCGACGGGGTCATTCCGCCGAACCGCAGCCTGGACTGTGTCGACGACGAACTGTCGCACGCGCAGCACTTCGTCTGGGTTCGTGAGGCATTGCACCTGGGCGAGAAGTTCCCGCTCAAGGCGGGTCTGGTGACCAGCCTCGGGTTCGGGCACGTGTCGGGTCTGGTGGCGCTGGTGCATCCGCAGGCGCTGATCGCGGCACTGCCGGCCGATCAGCGGGCGGACTACCAGGCACGGGCCAACGCCCGGGTGCTGACCGGCCAGCGCACGCTGGCGTCGGCGATCGCCGGTGGGCCGTCGCTGTACGAGAAGCCGGCCGACCGTAGGTTCGGGCATGACACCCCGGAGAAGCCTCAGGAAGCCGCGATGCTGCTGGATCCGGCGGCTCGCCTCGGCGCGGATGACCACTACTGAAAATGAGCGAACGTGAGTCGGATAGCGTGCCGGGTATGGGCATCGTAGGGGTAGGCATCGACCTGGTATCGATTCCGGATTTCGCCGCACAGGTGGATCAGCCGGGCACTGTGTTCGCCGAGACCTTCACACCGGGTGAACGGCGCGACGCCGCGGACAAGAGTTCGTCGGCGGCGCGCCACCTCGCGGCGCGGTGGGCTGCCAAGGAAGCCGTGATCAAGGCCTGGTCGGGGTCACGGTTCTCCAAGCGGCCGATGCTGCCGGAGGGCATCCACCGCGATATCGAGGTGATCACCGATATGTGGGGACGCCCGAAGGTCCGGTTGACCGGAGCGATCGCCGAACACCTCAAGGATGTGACGATCCACCTGTCACTGACCCACGAGGCCGATACCGCCGCTGCGGTGGCGGTTCTGGAGGCCTGATCGCCGCGAGCGTGCGTGTCTGTACGCGACACGCCGCTCGCGGTCGGCGGTTTGCGCACGTTCGCCGGTGACGAGGTGCGACTAACCTCGTCTGCATGACCGATCTTGTCGAACGCGTCCGGGAGCTTCTGCCGTCGGTGCGGCGTGACCTCGAAGAGTTGGTGCGCATCGAATCGGTGTGGGCCGACCCGGCGCGGCGCGACCAGGTGCAGCGCAGTGCCGAGCTGACGGCAAAGCTGTTGTCGGAAGCCGGTTTCGGCGACGTCCGGATCGTCGCCGAGGGTGGGGCCCCTGCGGTCATCGCCCGTCATCCCGCGCCCGAAGGTGCGCCCACCGTGCTGCTGTACGCGCATCACGATGTGCAGCCGGAGGGGAATCCGGACCAGTGGGCTTCGGCGCCGTTCGAACCCACCGAGCGCGGCGGGCGGCTCTACGGCCGCGGCACTGCCGATGACAAGGCCGGGATCGCAACCCATTTGGCCGCGTTCCGGGCGCATGACGGCAAGCCCCCGGTCGGGGTGACGGTGTTCGTCGAGGGGGAAGAGGAGTCCGGCTCGCCGTCCCTGGGAGCCCTGTTGGCCGCTCACCGCGACCTGCTGGCCGCCGATGTCATCGTGATCGCTGACTCGGACAACTGGAGCACCGAGATCCCGGCGCTCACCGTGTCGCTGCGTGGCCTGGCGGACTGCGTGGTGGAGGTGGCCACCCTGGACCACGGCCTGCACTCCGGGCTGTGGGGCGGTGTCGTGCCCGACGCGCTCTCGGTGCTGGTGCGGCTGCTGGCCAGTCTGCACGATGACGAGGGCAATGTGGCCGTCGCCGGTCTACATGAGGCCAGTGCCGCCGATGTCGAGTTTCCCGACGAGCGGGTGCGGGCGGATTCCGGGCTGCTCGAGGGCGTGGGGCAGATCGGCTCCGGATCTGTGGTGCAACGACTTTGGGCCAAGCCCGCCATCACCGTCATCGGTATCGACACCACCCCGATCGAGAAGGCGTCCAACACCCTGATCCCGCGGGCGCGAGCCAAGGTGAGCCTGCGGGTGGCCCCCGGCGGTGACGCCGCGGCCCACCTGCAGGCGCTGACCCGCCATCTGCTGGCCCACGCGCCGTGGGGTGCCCAGGTCACCGTGACACCAGGCGATGTCGGCCAGCCCTACGCGATCGATGCCACCGGCCCGGTGTACGACGCCGCCCGGGCGGCTTTCCATACGGCGTGGGGCCGTGAGCCCGTGGACATGGGCATGGGCGGGTCCATCCCGTTCATCGCGGAGTTCGCCGCCGCGTTCCCCGACGCCAAGATTCTGGTGACCGGCGTGGAGGACCCGGGTACCCAGGCGCACAGCGTCAACGAGAGCCTGCACCTCGGGGTGCTGGAACGCGCGGCGACGGCCGAGGCGCTGCTGCTGGGTTCGCTGGGTCAGCGCTGACGCGTCGTTTCCGACGTTTCGGTCGTCGAATCGCCGGAGTCGTCACCAGAACGTCGGAAACGGGCTCCTAGACCGAGATGTCCCGGCGCAGTTTGGCGACGTGACCGGTGGCCTTGACGTTGTACTGGGCCACCTCGATGTTGCCCTTCTCGTCGACGACGAACGTCGACCGGATGACGCCCTGCACGGTCTTGCCGTACATCGTCTTCTCGCCGAAAGCGCCCCACGCGGTGAGCACCTTCTTGTCCGGGTCGGACAGCAGGGGGAAGGTCAGCCCTTCATGGTCGCGGAACTTGGCCAGCTTCTCCGGTTTGTCGGGGGAGATACCGACGACGTCGAGGCCCGCCTCATTGAGTTCGGCGAGGCTGTCCCGGAAGTCGCAGGCCTGCTTGGTGCAGCCCGGGGTGGACGCGGCGGGGTAGAAGTAGACGATGACCTTGCGGCCTGCGAAGTCGGACAAACTGACGGTGTTGCCGTCGGCATCGGACAGGCTGAAGGCGGGCGCTTTGTCGCCGGGAGCGAGGCGCGGGGTCTGAGGCATACCTGATTACACGTCTTTCTCGTCGACCGGTGCAGCGGAGTGGACTGCGGCTGCTCTAGGGTAGTGCGGCAAGGTTGTGAGTTGTAAGGCGCACATGGAGGGGCACAGTGGCCGACCGGGATCCCGAGACCATCAAGCGCGATATCGATCAGGCGCGCGATCAGCTCGCGTCGACGGTCGACCAGTTGGCGGTGCGGGCGAATCCGCAGCGACTCGCTGACGATGCCAAGGCGCGGGTGCTGGCGTTCGTGAAGAAGCCTGTCGTGATCGGATCGGTGGTCGGCACCGTCGTGGTGGTGCTGGTGATCCGGCGGGTCCGCCGCCGCTGAGCGGCGAGTCCAATACCGGCCGCTGAGCGGCGAGTCAGCGACGCCGGCGGGGCCGAAACCAGCCGACGATCGAGAAGCTGGGGGGATTGGCGGTCATGCCGATGCGGCTGCAGCTGATGACCGCGACGGTGCTGATGCTGGGCGTTGTGCCGCCATCGCCGGTGGCATCAGGCGTCTGCGGTGCGCTTCCGCTTCGCATCAGCTAATACCTCGTTTCGTCCCCCGTGGTTTGCCACAGCTGGCCGCAGCTGGCATGTAGCTAACTTGAGCGTAGCACGGCGCTGAGCGTTGTGGTGTTCCGCTTGAAGGCTTCTTACCTGCTAATTCAAGTCCCGCGGCGGGGCATATAGCTTACTTGCCCGCAGATTCAGCACATTTTCGGTGGATGCTGGGATGTCGCGCCCCTGATATTGACGTCGGCGTCGACTGCAACCCTAACATCGCCGAGATTGCCGGCGCGTCCGTTTCGCTGAAACTGTCCGTCTCAGCAATGTGTCCCGCATAGTGACGGCGCTGTCGTTGAGCAAGACGTCAGCAATTGTCCGGCGGATGAGGGTAGGGGCTCGGCCGCTAGGTGAGGCCCGTCCCGGCGTGATAGCCGTAGTCGCCGACGCCAGTGAGCACGGCGACCATAACCTCGTCGGTCAGAAGATTCGTGGTCAGGGGCGGTCCCGGGGGCGGCGGGGCAGGTGGCGCCGGTGGTGGCGCGGGATTGGGACGGCCGGCCGGAACCGGGAAGGCGATATTGAGGTCTACTCCGGCGTCCAGCGGGAAAGTGCACCCCGGTCCGTAGGTGGCCTTGCTCAGAATCGTCCCGCTGTATGCGGATGCCACCATCGCGCGCATCTGTTCGAAGCTCAGGATGCACGGGTCGGCAGCGGCCGCCGGCGCCGACACGGGCAGGGCAACCGGTGGTGGGACCGGTAGGGGCGGCAGAACCGGTGGCGGCGGTGCCGCGACTACGGGTGGGGCCGGCGGGCGAGGCGGCATAACCGGCACCGGCGGTGGTGCGGCGAGGGCGACCGGGGGTGGGGCCGGTGGACGGGGCGGCGGGGCCGGGACCCGGATCGCGGGTGGAGCCGGCGGGCGAGATGGGGGAGGGGCGGGGACGGGGGCAGGCGGGGGCGTTGCGTGCCGTGGTGGTACGGAGGCGCGGGCCGCTGCCGGCGGCGGAACTGGGGCCGGCATGACGGCCGGTGCTGGTGCGGGAACGGCGATCATCGGCATCGGCGCGGCCTGCGGCGGCGGAGTGTCCACGGGTTGTGCGCGATTGGCCACCGCCATGGCGGCACCCACCAGCAGCAGGGGAACGACGCCTCGAGACCAGCGCACGCCAGGGTATGTCACAGTGCGTCCCTCCCGGTGACCTGCGTTGTGGTACCCCGAATCCCGTTGCCGGCGCGAATAATTGGAGCTAACGTCAATTTGTTCGCTGCTGCAAGAAGCATCATGGCAGACAGTGCTGCGCCACGCGGCTTTTGCGGGAATTCCGCTGCGGCGATACCGGACGGCTCTCGCTAATTTCGGTGCGAAGCGAACCCAAGCCCTATGAATACAGAAAATTCTGTACTATCGTCGGCGTGGAAACCCTGGTTCACACCGACGCATTGGCGCGGTTCGGGCATGCCTTGGCCGATGCCACCCGTACCCGAATCTTGTTGAGCCTCAATCGGGCACCGGGCTACCCCTCCGCGCTCGCCGAGCAGATCGGCGTCACCCGGCAGATCTTGTCCAACCATCTGACGTGTCTGCGTGGGTGCGGTTTGGTGGTCGCGGTGCCCGAGGGACGGCGGATGCGTTATGAATTGGCCGATCCGCGCATCGGTCACGCGCTGGACGACCTGATGGGTCTGGTGCTGGCCGTCGACCCGAACTGCACCTGCGTGGGCGCGGGCGGCCGGGGGTGCGGTTGCCGATGACCCCAGTGTTGACCGAGCGCCGACGTGCGCTGCTGGCCCGTCGTATCCGATTCCTGGTGGTGGCGACCATCTCCTACAACGTCATCGAAGCCGTCGTGGCGATCACCGAAGGCTCCCGCGTCTCGTCGACGGCCCTGATCGGGTTCGGTTTGGACTCGGTCATCGAGGTCTCCTCGGCCGCCGCGGTGGCGTGGCAGTTCTCGTCGTCGGATCCCGAGTCCCGGGAGAAGGCCGCGCTGCGCATCATCGCGCTGTCCTTCTTCGGGTTGGCCGCCTACGTGTCGGTGGATGCCATCGCAGCGCTGTCCGGGGACGGCAGGGCCCAGCACTCGACCGTCGGAATCGTGCTGGCCGCAGTGAGTCTGATGCTCATGCCGGCGCTGTCGTATGCCCAGCGCCGGGCGGGTCGCGAACTGGGATCCCGTTCGGCGGTGGCCGATTCCAAACAGACGCTGCTGTGCACCTACCTGTCGGCGGTGCTGCTCGTCGGGTTGGTGCTCAACAGCCTGTTCGGCTGGTTCTGGGCCGATCCGATCGCCGGGCTGGTGATCGCGGGCGTCGCGCTCAAGGAAGGTCGGGACGCCTGGCGCGGGGATGCGTGTTGCACGCACTGATAGGCGTTGTATCGCAGACATATTCAAGGGCCGAGATGCGGCGGTGGCGGGTCGAGGTCTTTGCCCCTGCCATGGCGATGCTGTGCGACCGCCCGGCCGAGCGTCCGCCGGCGGCAATGCACCATCACGCGGGTGCGTGTTCCCGTTGCGGCCCCGAAACGACAGAAGCCCTGCCGAAGCAGGGCGTCCGTCGATGGTGCGCCGTCAGGGTTTCGAACCCCGGACCCGCTGATTAAGAGTCAGCTGCTCTACCAACTGAGCTAACGGCGCGCGGTTGGAAGAATAACAGGCCCTATGGCGCGAGGTGAAATCCGCATGAAGGACGGGGTGCGGACGGTTCCGGGAGGGCATTCGGCGACTGCCTGAGCGCAGTCTCAGCCGGTGGGCTGCTGGGCGCCGATTCCCATAGAATGCTGTCAGGTTGCTGCGAGCACGTGGCGCTGATGAGGTGGGGCAAGAGTAATGGTGCAGATCACACCGCGCGCTGGTGCGCGCCGGGCGAAGACATGGTCCGTCGTGGTGGCGCTGGCGTCCGTCTTCGTGCTGGCGGCCTGCTCCGCCAGCCAGCCGCCGCCCGAGCCGCAGACCATCGCGGACAAGGGCACGCCGTTCAGCGACCTGCTGGTGCCCAAGCTCAACGCTTCGGTCACCGATGGCGCGGTCGGTGTCACTGTCGACGCCCCCGTCACCGTCAGCGCCGAGGATGGCGTGCTGGGCGCGGTGAGCATGGTCGACTCCGCCGGCGCGGCGGTGGCCGGGAAACTCAGCCCGGATGGCTTGATCTGGTCGACGACGGATCCGCTGGATTACAACACCCGCTACACGCTGACCGCGCGCTCGCTGGGTCTCGGTGGCGAGGCGAGCCGGCAGATGACGTTCGAAACTCATTCGCCGCAGAACCTGACCATGCCCTATCTGATGCCCAACGACGGTGACGTCGTCGGGATCGGGCAGCCGGTGGCCATCCGGTTCGACGAGACCATCACCAACCGCCTGGCGGCGCAGAAGGCCATCAAGGTCACCACGAAGCCCCATGTCGAGGGCGCCTTCTACTGGTTGAACAACCGCGAAGTGCGTTGGCGCCCAGCGGATTACTGGAAGCCGGGAACCGATGTCAAGGTCGACGTCAACACCTACGGGGTGGATCTGGGCGACGGGTTGTTCGGGCAGCAGAACGTCAGCACGCACTTCACCATCGGTGACCAGGTCATCGCCACCGCCGACGACACCACCAAGACGTTGACCGTCCGGCGCAACGGTGAAGTGGTCAAGACCATGCCGATTTCGATGGGCAAGAACAGCACGCCCACCAACAACGGCACCTACATCATCGGCGACCGGTTCTCACACCTGATCATGGATTCCTCGACCTACGGCGTTCCGGTCAACTCGCCCAACGGGTATCGCACCGAGGTGGACTACGCCACCCAGATGTCCTACAGCGGCATCTACGTGCACGCCGCCCCGTGGTCGGTCGGCAGCCAAGGACGCAGCAACGTCAGCCACGGCTGCCTCAATGTCAGCACCAGCAATGCCCAGTGGTTCTACGAGAACACCAGACGCGGTGACATCGTCGAGGTGGTCGGTACCGTCGGCTCGCCCTTGCCCGGCACCGACGGCCTCGGTGACTGGAACATTCCGTGGGATCAGTGGAAGTCGGGCAACGTCAACGACTGAGCGATTACCTCCCGGGTAGTCGACAACACGCGGATCGGCCGCGAATCTGGTGACCTACCAGTTCGATTCCGCGAAGGAGACGTCGCCATGACCGACACCGTCACTGCCTATCTGGACACCTGGAACGCCATCGATGCGGCCGCGCGCCGGACGCTGCTGGACCAGCACTGGGCGCCGGGTGCCACCTATATCGATCCGCTGGCCGAGGTGCGTGGCCACGACGGGATCTCGGCGGCGATCGACGCCGTGCACGCCCAATTCCCGGGATTCGTCTTCACTTTGGTGAGCGGGCCCGACACCCATCACCGGCACGCTCGTTTCCAGTGGGGCCTGGGCCCCAGTGGCGCCGAGCCGGTGGTGGTCGGGTTCGATGTGCTGTCCACCGACGACGACGGCCGGATCGCCGCCGTCCTCGGCTTCCTCGACAAGGTGCCCGTCGCGCCGGCTACGTAACCGAAAGTTCCAGGGCGGCAAGCGATTCGTCGATGAACTCGACCCCGAAGACGGGCATGCCGCCGACCTGGTCCCGGAACTCCTGTGACGTCCCCGTCCAGTCGTAGGTGAGCGTGACGTCGGTGCCGTCCCCGTTGGGCGACAGGTCATAGCGCCACCACCAGCCACCCTCGGCCAGCTTTCCCGCATCGTCGAGCTGGCCTGGCCGCCAGCCGATGGTGCGGTCCGGCTCGAACGCGTCGACCAGGTTGTGCATGACATAGGGCCCACCGGCCTGCTCGAAGAACATGTTGATCGCGAAGATCTGGCCGGTGCCGGTGATGATCCGCGGATCGATCGCGTCGCGCACCCAGTCACCGGGTTCGGTGTCGCGGTGTCGCGCCGGATCGCTGAGCAGCGCGAAGACCGTGCTCGGGGATACCGGGATGGTGCGGGTGACGACGTAGCGCTGGTCGGTCATTGCGGGTCCTCTCCGTAGATGCGGGCGATTTCCGGGCTGTCCAGCCAGCCCGAGTACGTGGGCCGAGACGGCCAGCCGTCCGGCGAGTCGAGCCACTCCTCCTGGCGGCCGAACGGCAGCAGGTCGATCAGCGCGAAGCTGTGGCTGAGCTGCTCGGTGCCGCGACCGTTGGTGTGCCAGGTGCGGTAGACGGTGTCGCCGTCGCGCAGGAAGACGTTCACCCCGAAGCCTTCCCCGGGCCCCGCGTCGACATCCGCGCCGAAGGTGGACTCCGAGGAGGAGTACCAGGTCATCTTGTTGCCGACCCGCTTCTTGTAGGCGAGGGCTTCCTCGATGGGGCCGTTGGTGACGATGACGAACCGGGCGTCGTAGCTGTCCAGGAACTCCAGCCGGGTGAACTGCGAGGTGAACCCGGTGCAGCCGCCGCACTGCCACTGGGCGCCGTCGGTCCACATGTGGTGATAGGTGATCAGCTGCGAGCGGCCGTCGAACACCTCGGCCAGGCACACCGGGCCGTCCTCGCCGATCAGGACGTACTTGGGTAACTCGACCATCGGCAGTCGCCGGCGTGCGGCGGCAATGGCGTCGAGTTCGCGGGTGGCGGCCTTCTCGCGGATCCGCAACTCGTCCAGGGCGGCGCGCCAGGTCTGGGGGTCGGCGACCGGTGGTTTGGCTGAAAGCGTCATGCGGTGTTGACCCACGCGACAACCGGAACTCATCGCACAGGTACTGTCCGGTGCAACCGCGGCTGTCTTAGGGTCGCCTAACCGAAGGAATGAGGGTGGGGATGAGCGGTCATCGTGCCGATGCGGCCGGGTTGCGACTGTTGGTGGTGGGGGCATCGTCGGGTATCGGCCACGCCGTGGCGACCAGCGCCGCCGGCCGCGGCGCCACCGTCGCTGTGGCGGCGCGGCGTCTGGAGCTGTTGAGCAGCCTGGCCGAGGAGGTCGGTGGCTCGGCGTTCGAACTCGACATCGAGGACACGGCGGCCATCACCTCGGTCGTCGGCGCCGCAGTGCAGGCACTCGGCGGACTGGACGCGGTGGTGTTCACCAGCACCGTGGCGCCGCTGGCACATATCGAGGACACCGATGTCGCCACCTGGGTACATGCCTTCAGCGTCAACGCACTCGGGGCCAACAACGTGTTGCGCGCCGTGCGGCCGCACCTGTCCGAGGACGGGGTGGTGCTGATCGCCTCCAGTCATGACGTCGGACGCCCGCGCGCCGGCGTGGCTGCCTACAACGCCAGTAAGGCGGCGCTGGACGAGATTCTGCACTCGTGGCGCAACGAGCATCCTGACCTGTCGTTGGTGCGCGTCGGCATCTGTCCGACCGAGGGCACCGAGATCCTGCGCGGCGCCGACCGTGATCTGCTGGCCCAGCTGTTCGAGTCCTGGGTGGAGCACGGGCAGCTGCCGGCCCGGATGGCCGCGCTCGACGACGTCGCGAACACGCTGTTGTCCTTGGTGCTCACGGCGCACGAGAATCCCAGTGTGGTACCGGAATTCGTGCAGCTCTCGCCGCGGATCAAGAAGGTGCCTGCGGCGAACTGAGGTCAGCGGCTCGGTTAAGCATCACTTAGACACATAAGTGATGCCATCGTGCTGGGTTGTCCTCACCTGGTGCAGCGGTGCTCCGCAAACCAAGAACGCCGCCTACTTGCGTAGACGGCGTTCCCGGTACTCGGGTGGCTGACGGGACTCGAACCCGCGACAGCCAGGATCACAACCTGGTGCTCTACCAACTGAACTACAGCCACCATTGCCGCGTAAGCGGCGCTGTAGATACTAGCCGCTCGGGTGCTCGACAGCCGAATCGGTTTCCCGAGTGTCGGGCTTCGGAGGGCCCAGCTCGGCCGCGACCGCCGCGATTTCGCTGGTGGAGGGCCCGGGAGGGGCGACAAATGCGGTACCGCGGTAGTACTTCAGCTCGCGGATCGACTCGTGGATATCGGCCAGTGCGCGATGCGCCAGACCCTTCTCGGGCTGCCCGAAGTAGATCCGCGGGTACCAGCGGCGGCACAGTTCCTTGATGGAGCTCACGTCGATCATCCGGTAGTGCAGATACTCGTCGAGCGCGGGCATGTCCCGGGCGATGAAGCCGCGGTCGGTGGCGATCGAGTTGCCGCACAGCGGCGCGGTCTTGGCCTGCTTGACGTGGTCGCGGATGTAGTCCAGCACCAGCTTCTCCGCGGTCGGGATGTCGATCGTCGAGGCCAGCACCTCTTTGTCGAGTCCCGAGGAGGAGTGCATCTTGGCTACCACGTCGACCATGCCTGAGAGGGCGTCCTCGTCGGCGTGGATGACCACGTCGATGCCCTCGCCGAGGATGTTCAGGTCGGCATCGGTGACCAGTGCCGCTATCTCGATGAGGCGGTCGGACTTGAGGTCCAGCCCCGTCATCTCACAGTCGATCCAGACCAGTTCTTCACGCACAGCGATCCACAGTATGCGTACCGGCGCCCATCAGCTGCCCGCACCCACCCGTTTGGGGCCTGGTTCAGTAGTGTCTGCCCATGACCTCAGATTCGACCGCAACCCCCGCACAGCAGATCGCCGCAGGTTACGCCGTTGAGGGACAAGCACTCGAGCTCGGGACCGTGGTCGTCGACGGTGTCGTCGATCCGAGCGCGCTGGTGCGCATCCCGCTGGCCACGGTCAACCGGCACGGCCTGATCGCCGGTGCGACCGGAACCGGCAAGACGAAGTCGTTGCAGGTGATGGCCGAGCAGCTGTCCGCGGCCGGGGTGCCGGTGCTGATGGCCGACGTGAAGGGCGACCTGTCGGGGCTCTCGCGACCGGGGGAGGTCAGTGACAAGACCGCCCAGCGCGCCAAGGACACCGGCGACGACTGGGCGCCGACGGCGTTCCCGGTGGAGTTCCTGTCCCTGGGCACCGAGGGTATCGGGGTGCCGGTGCGTGCGACGATCACCAGCTTCGGGCCGATCTTGCTGTCGAAAGTCTTGGGGCTCAACGCAACCCAGGAATCCACCCTCGGTCTGATCTTCCACTGGGCCGACCAGAAGGGGCTGTCGCTGCTGGACCTGAAGGACCTGCGCGCCGTCATCCAATTCCTGACCAGTGACGAGGGCAAGCCCGAGCTGAAGGCGCTGGGCGCGGTGTCGCCGACCACGGCCGGCGTGATCCTGCGGGCGTTGGTCAACCTGGAGGCCGAGGGCGCGGACACGTTCTTCGGCGAGCCCGAGCTGGAGCCCAAGGACCTGATCCGGCTGGACGCCCAGGGCCGCGGCATCATCTCGCTGCTGGAACTGGGCGCGCAGGCCGCCCGCCCGGTGATGTTCTCCACCTTCCTGATGTGGGTGCTCGCCGACCTGTTCACCACGCTGCCCGAGGTCGGTGACGTCGACAAACCGAAACTGGTGTTCTTCTTCGACGAGGCGCACCTGCTGTTCACCGACGCGTCCAAGGCGTTCCTGGAGCAGGTCGAGCAGACCGTCAAACTGATCCGCTCCAAGGGCGTCGGGGTGTTCTTCTGCACGCAGTTGCCCACCGATGTGCCCAACAACGTGCTCTCCCAGCTGGGTGCCCGGGTGCAGCACGCGCTGCGTGCCTTCACCCCCGATGACCAGAAGGCGCTCACCAAGACGGTCCGGACCTATCCGAAGACCACGGTGTACGACCTGGAGGAGGCGCTGACCTCACTGGGTATCGGCGAGGCGATCGTCACCGTGCTCTCCGAACGCGGCGCGCCGACCCCGGTGGCGTGGACCCGGATGCGGGCGCCGCGGTCGCTGATGGACACCATCGGCCCCGACGCGATCAAGGCCGCGGCACTGGCCAGCCCGCTGCAGGGCACCTACGGGCAGACGATCGATCGGGAGTCGGCGTATGAGCGGCTCAACGCACGGCTGGCACCTCCACCGGCACCCGCGCCGGCACCCGCCGATCAGCTGCCCCCGCCCGTCTACACCGGCGGGGCGGAAACCGAGGGCACCTCGACCGCACGCAACGCCGCCGAGCCGGGCATGTTCGACAAGATGATGGCCAGCCCGGCCTTCAAGAGCGCGATGCGCTCGGCCGGCACCGTCATCGGCCGCGAGATCACCCGCAGCATCTTCGGGACGGGCCGCCGCAGGCGGTGATTTCGGCGCGCTGGCGCTCGCTGAGCGAACGTGAGCGCGCCGAAATCGCTCAGTCGCCGCCGAGTTTCTTGTACACCGCGCCGACGATCGGGGTGACGATCGCGCGCGGGGCGTAGCCGCTGGCCACCGACATGGCCTTGGAGGTCAGGCCGGGCACGATGCGCATCTTGTTGTGCTCCAAGCCATCAAGGGACAGCTTGGCGGTGTACTCGGTGTTGATCCACAGGAAGTCGGGAATCAACCGTTCGACGAGGGACCGTTCGGTCTCGTCGGGCAGGTCGGTGCGCACCGGCCCCGGGGCGAGCAGCGTGACATTCACCCCGGTGCCCTTGAGCTCGCCGCGCAACGATTCGCTGAAGGTGTTCGCGAACGCCTTGGTCGCCGCATAGGTGGCGTTGTTGGGGATCGGCGAGTTGCCGGCAGCCGATCCGGAGATCAGGATGCCGCCGGCCTTGCGCTCCAGCATGCCCGGCAGCACGGCAAGGCAAAGGTCGTGCACGGCAAGGGCATTGAGCTGAACCTGGGCCTTCTCACCGGCCGGATCCAGCTTGGCCACCGGGCCGAAGGTGGCGGTGCCGGCATTGGCGCACAGTACCGAGATGTTGCGGCCGGCCAGCTCCTGGCACAGCACGTCGCGCGCGGCCGGGTCGGCGAGGTCAACGGCGCGCACCTCGACGGTGACGCCGTAGCGCTGAGTCAGCCGGTCGGCGACTTCGGCCAGCACCTCGCCGCGGCGGGCGGTGATGATCAGGTGGTGGCCGCGGGCGGCCAATTCGGCGGCCAGGGCTTCACCGATGCCCTGCGAGGCGCCGGTGACGACCGCGCGGGCGTCAGGATGTGGTGCGGGTACGGGCATGCCGAAATCGTAAGGACTTATAGGGTGACGACCATGAGCAGCCCCGTCTCGGAGCCTCGCGGGGCGCGGCGATCGCACGTGTTGTCCTGGGTCTTGTACGACTGCGGCGCCACCGGCGTCAACGCGATCGTCGTGACATTCGTCTTTTCGGTCTACCTGACCAGCGCGGTCGGCAAGGACCTGCCCGGGGACACCACCCCGGCCAGCTGGCTGGGCCGGGCACTGACCATCGCCGGCATCATCGTGGCGCTGCTGGCGCCGGTGACCGGTATCTGGGTCGACGCGGCGCATCGCCGCCGCCGCGCGCTCGTGCTGCTCACTGCCGTCGTGGTGGCCCTGGTGGCGTCGATGAGCATGATCCGCGCGGACTATCACTATCTGTGGGCGGGTCTGGCACTGCTGGCCATGACGGCGGCGTGCAATGACCTGGCGACGGTGCCGTACAACGCGATGCTCAGCCAGCTGACCACACCGAAGAACGCCGGCCGCGTCTCCGGTGCGGGCCTGGCGGTCGGTTACGGCGGCAGTGTCGCGCTGCTGCTGATCGTCTACGTCGGTTTCATCGCCGGGGACGGCGGCCTGCTGGGCCTGCCCCACGACGATGGCCAGAACGTCAGGGCGGCGATGGTGCTGACGGCCGTGTGGTTCGCGGCGTTCGCGGTGCCGCTGCTGACCAGGGCGCCCGCGCCGCCCCCGGACGATGCACACCGGCCGGTCGGCGTGGTGACCGCCTACCGCACGCTGTGGGCGGAGGTGAAAGGGGAGTGGCACCGCGATCGCAACGTCGTCTACTACCTGATCGCCAGTGCGGTGTTCCGGGACGGGCTGACGGGGGTGTTCACCTTCGGTGCGGTGCTCGGGGTCAATGTGTACGGCATCTCGTCGGCGACGGTGCTGTTGTTCGGCGTGTGCGCCTGCCTGGTCGCCGCCGCAGGGGCTGTGGCCGGCGGTTGGCTCGATGACCGCATCGGCGCCAAACCGGTGATCGTCGGGGCACTGAGCCTCATGATCGTCGTCGCGGTGACGCTTTTGACGCTCTCGGGCCCGCTGGCGTTCTGGGTGTGCGGGCTCCTGCTGTGCCTGTTCGTCGGGCCGACGCTCTCGGCGGCGCGCACCCAGATGCTGCGGATCTCGAATGAGGGCAAGGAGGGTGTGGCGTTCGGCCTCTACACCATGACCGGCCGGGCGGCGACCTTCCTGGCGCCGGCGTTGTTCGCCCTGTTCATCGATGTGTTCGACAGCGACCGCGCGGGTATGGGCGGGCTGTGTGTGGTGCTGGTTCTCGGTCTGGTGCTGATGCTGGGCGTGCGTACCCCCGCGCACCGCCCGACGGATCTAGCCGATCGGGCTGCAGATCGTCAGCCCTGACCCGCTGCGCTGCTGCACCTGGGCGCCGTCGATGCTGATCGAGCAGCTCACCTCGCGGCCGACGTTGATGATGCTGACGCTCGCCGAACCCTTGGCGGGTTTGGCCAAATCCACCTGCTTGCTCCACGGCAGCATCACGTTGAACTCGGTCTGCAGTACGCCGCCGGTGTCGACGTAGGTGATGTTGATCGCCCGGCCCGTGCCGCTGACGTTGTAGACGACGGTCTCGGTGACACCGGGCTCGGTCCCCGAGGTGGTGGGCGCACTGGTCGACGGCAAGGGCGCCAGCGATGGCGCGGTGGTGCTGGTGGTGCTGGGCCGGCGGGTGGTCGACGGGGTGGGCGTGGCGGCCGGCTCGGACAGCGAGGGCACCGGCGCCACGACCGTGTCCTGCTGGGAGCTGTTGACGATCACCAGCGCGATGACCAGCCCGAGGACGACGATGATGGCGATCGCCGCGACGACCCACAGCCATCGCGGGGTCCGCGGTCCCTCGGGCGGCGTCGGACCGCCGGGCGGTGGGGGCGGTGCGCCGTAGTACTGGTTGGTCGCGTAGGCCGGGTCGTACGCCGGGTATGCGGGGATCGGTTCGGTGGGACGCGGGCCGTAGGGGGTCGGCCCGGCGTAAGCGGGATCGGGGTAGCCGGAGTGTCCGGGGTAGCCGGAGTAAGCGTCGCCAGGCCGGCCGTCTAGCCGGCCAGAAAAGCTCTGGGTCGGCTCATCGCCGCGTGGTGAATTGGTCATGCCCACCTCATGGCTGCAGGGTACCCGCGCGGTCTGGCGGTGCGCCGCCTCGCGGTCCCACCGCGTTGGTCACAGCAACTATCGCGACGACCCGAGCGCGGCTACCGTCATCGCCCGCAGCACCGCTCGGGAGCTATGGGTGAGGCTGGGTGTCTTGACGCTGTGCGGGGTCGAGTTGAGCAGCCCGAACACCGCCTGGGCCATCAGCCTGGCGTCGGCTTCGTCGAGGGAGCCGTCGAGCCGGCGCAGCACGTCGACCCAGATCTCCACGTACTGTCGCTGGGCCTTGCGGACCTGACGTTTGGCTTGGGCCGGCAGGTGCGACAGGTCGCGGTCCTGGATGCGGATGAGGTCGGATTCGCCGAGGGCGAAGTCGAGGTGGAAGTCGATCAACCCGTTCAGTGCGTCCTGGGGCAGCGGGTTGGCGGTGACGACGTCGGTGGCCCCGTTCAGTAGCCGGGTGCTGATCCCGACCAGGAGTTCCACCAGCAACGCCTCCTTGTTCGGGAAGTGCCGGTAGATGGCGGGACCGCTGACCCCGGCCGCCGCGCCGATGTCCTCCAGGCGCACCGCGAGGTAGCCGTGCTCGGCGATCAGTCGTTCCGCGGCGGCGATCAATTGATCACGGCGGTCGGACTTGGCTCTGCTGCGCGGGGTCTCGCTGGTCATGCGCACCTCGATCCGACGGTAGACATTTGGGTTAATCGTGATTAACATACTACGAGTTAGTCGTCATTAACTCAACTGAAATGGGTTCAGCGATGGCACATCGCGACGCGCACCTCGCCCTGGTGGGTGAGTTGCGCACAAAGCTGGCCGCGGCCGCGTTGGGCGGCTCCGAGAAGGCGCGTGAGCGGCATGTCAGCCGCGGCAAACTGCTTCCCCGGGACCGGGTCGACGGTCTGCTCGACACCGGGAGCCCCTTCCTCGACATCGCTCCGCTGGCCGCCGACGGTATGTATGACGGCGACTGCCCGGGGGCGGGGATGATCGCGGGCATCGGGCGGGTGTCGGGGCGCGAATGCATGATCGTGGCCAATGACGCCACCGTGAAGGGTGGCACCTACTACCCGATCACGGTCAAGAAACACCTTCGCGCACAAGAGATCGCCGCCCAGAACCGGCTGCCGTGCATCTATCTGGTGGATTCCGGTGGCGCTTTCCTGCCGCGTCAGGACGAGGTGTTCCCCGATCGCGAACATTTCGGCCGGATCTTCTTCAACCAGGCCACGATGAGCGCGGCGGGTATCCCGCAGATCGCCGCGGTGCTCGGCTCGTGCACCGCCGGCGGCGCCTATGTGCCGGCGATGAGCGACGAAGCCGTCATCGTGCGCAACCAGGGCACCATCTTCCTGGGCGGGCCGCCGCTGGTGAAGGCCGCCACCGGCGAGATCGTCACCGCAGAGGAACTCGGCGGTGGCGACCTGCATTCCAAGACCTCCGGTGTCACCGACCATTTGGCGCATGACGACCGCGACGCGCTGCGCATCGTGCGCCGGATCATATCCACATTCGGGCCGCGGCTGGATCCGCCGTGGCAGGTGCGCCCGGTGGTCGACGCGGTGGCCGACCAGACCGAGCTCTACGACGTCGTCCCGGTGGATTCCAAGGTGCCCTACGACGTGCACGAGGTCGTCACCCGCATCGTCGACGGCGGCGAATTCGCGGAGTTCAAGGCCGAATACGGCACCACGCTGGTCACCGGCTTCGCCCGCATCCACGGCCACCCCGTCGGGATCATCGCCAACAACGGGGTGCTCTTCGGCGAATCCGCGGTCAAGGGTGCGCATTTCATCGAACTCTGCGATAAGCGCAACACCCCGTTGTTGTTCCTGCAGAACATCGCGGGCTTCATGGTGGGCCGCGACTACGAGGCCGGCGGTATCGCCAAACACGGCGCCAAGATGGTGACCGCCGTGGCCTGTGCGCGGGTGCCGAAGCTGACCGTGGTGATCGGCGGCTCCTACGGTGCGGGCAACTACTCCATGTGCGGGCGGGCGTATTCGCCGCGCTTCCTGTGGATGTGGCCCAATGCCCGGATCTCGGTGATGGGCGGCGAGCAGGCCGCGTCGGTGCTGGCCACCGTGCGTGGGGACATGACCCCCGAGCAGGAGGAGGCGTTCAAGGCGCCGATCCGTGACCAGTACGAGCACCAGGGCAACCCGTACTATTCGACCGCCCGGCTCTGGGATGACGGGGTCATCGACCCGGCCGATACCAGAACCGTTGTCGGACTTGCCCTGTCAGTTGTCGCACAGGCTCCGCTGGAGCCGGTGTCCTACGGCGTGTTCAGGATGTGAGGCACATGTTCAGCACAGTCCTCGTTGCTAACCGCGGTGAGATCGCGGTCCGCGTCATCCGCACGCTGCGCGCCATGGGGATCCGCTCGGTCGCGGTCTACAGCGACCCCGACGCCGGCGCCCGCCACGTCGCCGAGGCCGATGTCGCCTTGCGCATCGGCCCGGCCGCCGCCCGGCAGAGCTACCTCGACATCGACGCCATCGTCGGCGCCGCCGTCCGCACCGGCGCCCAGGCGGTGCACCCCGGGTACGGATTCCTCGCCGAGAACGCCGATTTCGCCGCGGCCCTGCACGCGGCGGGCGTCGTGTTCATCGGGCCGCCGGTCGGGGCGATCGGTACCATGGGTGACAAGATCGCGGCCAAGGCGGCGGTCTCGGCGTTCGGGGTGCCGGTGGTTCCGGGCATCTCGCGGCCCGGTCTCACCGATGACGACCTGATCTCCGGCGCCCCCGACGTGGGATTCCCCGTCCTGGTCAAGCCGTCCGCCGGTGGCGGCGGCAAGGGTATGCGGGTGGTGCACTCCGCAGATGAACTTCCTGCCGCGTTGGTCAGTGCCCGCCGCGAAGCCGCCTCGGCCTTCGGTGACGACACGCTGTTCCTGGAGCGATTCGTGTTGCGGCCCCGCCATATCGAGGTCCAGGTGCTCGCCGACGGGCACGGCAACATCATCCATCTCGGTGAACGGGAGTGCAGTCTGCAACGGCGGCACCAGAAGGTTATCGAGGAGGCGCCTTCTCCGCTGCTGGACGCGGCCACCCGGGCCCGGATCGGCGAGGCGGCGTGCAACACCGCCCGCAGCGTCGACTACACCGGCGCAGGCACGGTCGAGTTCATCGTGTCGGCCGACCGGCCCGACGAGTTCTTCTTCATGGAGATGAACACCCGGCTGCAGGTGGAACACCCGGTCACCGAACTGGTCACCGGTGTCGACCTGGTCGAACTGCAGGTGCGGATCGCCGCGGGGGAGAAGCTGCCGTTGAGCCAGGATGAGGTCACGCTGACGGGGCACGCCATCGAGGCCCGGGTGTACTCCGAGGATCCGGCCAACGGCTTCCTGCCCACCGGCGGCACGGTGCTCGATGTGGTGGAGCCCGGTACCGGCGGGCTGGAGCGCAGCGACCGGGGGATTAGCACAGTGCGAGTCGACTCGGGGATCTACGCGGGCACCGTCGTCGGCAGCGACTACGACCCGATGCTCGCCAAGATCATCGCCCACGCAGATGATCGGGCTGGTGCGCTGCGCGGCCTGGACCAGGCGCTGGCCCGGACCGCCGTGCTGGGTGTCACCACGAATATCGACTTCCTGCGCTTCCTGCTGGCCGATGCGGATGTGGTTGCCGGACAGTTGGATACCGGCCTGTTGGACCGCCGGCTGCCGGATTACGCGCCTGCGCCCGCCGGCGACGGCGAGCTGATCGCCGTGGCTGCCTACCAGTGGTTGCGGCATTGGGCGGCCGCCGACGACAACCTCTGGTCGGTGCCGTCGGGCTGGCGCACGGGGGAGCGGGCGCCGAGTGTGTTCCGGCTGCGTGCGGGCGAGCGGGTCGATCACGTGCGGATCACCGGAACTCCCAAAAGCTGTACTGCGGTCGTCGAGGACGGTGGAACCTATTCGCTGACAGCCGGTTTGGCCGGACGTGAGCTGACCGTCACTATCGACGGGCTGCGCACCGAATACGTCGTGGCCGCCGACGGCACCCAGATCTGGCTGGCCGGGCCGGCCGGCACCGTGATGGTGGACGAGGTGCGCGAAGCGCCGGTGCGGCCCGAGGACGAACACTCCGGCGACGCCGAACTGCTCAGCCCCATGCCAGGTGCGGTGGTCGCGTTGGGTGTCCAGGACGGGGCGACGGTGGCCACCGGCGCCGTCGTGGTGACCGTCGAGGCCATGAAGATGGAACACGCGTTGTCCGCACCGGTGGACGGTGTCGTCGAACTTCTCGTCGCCGTCGGCGACCAGGTCAAGGTGGGCCAGCCACTGGCCCGAATCATCGCTGCAATCAAGGAGACCGAGCAATGACGGATTTTCTGTCCACCGGGGGCCTGCCGGACGAGTACGCGCAACTGGCCAAGACCGTCCGCGACTTCGCCCAGAGTGTCGTCGCCCCGGTGGCCGCCAAACACGACGAGGAGCACTCGTTCCCGTACGAGGTGGTGGCCGGGATGGCGGAGATGGGCCTGTTCGGGCTGCCGTTCCCCGAGGAGTACGGCGGCATGGGCGGCGACTACTTCGCGCTGTGCCTGGCGTTGGAGGAACTCGGCAAGGTCGACCAGAGCGTGGCGATCACTCTGGAGGCCGGCGTGTCCCTCGGTGCGATGCCGGTCTACCGCTTCGGCAACGAAGCCCAGAAGCAGGAATGGCTGCCGCTGCTGGCCAGCGGTAAGGCGCTGGGCGCGTTCGGGTTGACCGAAGCCGGTGGCGGCAGTGACGCCGGCGCCACCAAGACCACCGCGAAGCTCGACGGCGGCGACTGGGTGATCAACGGCTCCAAGCAGTTCATCACCAACTCGGGGACCGATATCACCAAGCTGGTGACGGTCACGGCGGTCACGGGCGAAGCCGCCGGCGGTAGGAAGGAGATCTCGTCCATCCTGGTGCCGGTGCCCACCGAGGGTTTCACCGCAGAGCCCGCCTACAACAAGGTCGGCTGGAATGCGTCGGACACCCACCCGCTCAGCTTCGACGACGTCCGGGTGCCGGCCGAGAATCTGCTCGGTGAGCGGGGCCGCGGCTACGCCAATTTCCTGCGCATCCTCGACGAGGGCCGGATCGCCATCGCCGCGCTGTCGGTCGGCGCGGCGCAGGGTTGCGTGGACGAATGCGTGAAGTACGCGCACGAGCGGGAGGCGTTCGGCGCCAAGATCGGCACCTACCAGGCCATCGCCTTCAAGATCGCCCGGATGGAGGCCCGTGCACACGTCGCCCGCACCGCCTACTACGACGCGGCCGCACTGATGCTGTCCGGCAAGCCGTTCAAGAAGGCCGCGTCGGTGGCCAAGATGGTCGCCAGCGAGGCCGCGATGGACAACTCCCGCGATGCCACCCAGATCTTCGGCGGCTACGGCTTCATGAACGAATACTCCGTCGCTCGGCACTACCGGGACTCCAAGATCCTCGAGATCGGCGAAGGGACAACCGAAGTGCAGCTCATGCTGATCGGGCGGGAGCTCGGCCTGTGACGGGAGAGACCGGCCCCAGGAAAGTCGTCGAGCAGCGCGGCCTCTGGTACGAGGAGTTCGAGACCGGCGTGCTGTACCTGCACCGGCCCGGTCGCACCATCACCGAAGCCGACAACGTCCTGTTCACCACGTTGACCATGAACACCCAGGCACTGCATCTGGATGCGGCGTTCTCGGATGCGCTGCCCCCGTTCCATCAGCGGTTGGTGAACTCGATGTTCACCCTGTCCACCCTGGTCGGGTTGTCGGTCACGCAGCTCACCCAGGGCACCATCGTCGGTAACCTCGGTTTCTCCGAGATCGCCTTCCCGAAACCGCTGTTCCACGGTGACACGCTGTATGCGGAATCCGAGGTCGTCGAGAAGCGCGAGTCCAAGAGCCGCCCGGGCGAAGGTATCGTCACGTTCGCTCACACCGGGCGCAACCAACACGGCGATGTCGTCGCCACCGCTTCGCGTAAGACCATGGTCCGCAAGAAGCCTCAGGAGGCCTAGTGCTCGACAACGTCGGACCGGCGTGGATCTTCTGCCCGGCCGATCGTCCGGAACGTTTCGCGAAGGCCGCGGCGTCCGCCGATATCGTCATCCTCGATCTGGAAGACGGCGCCGGCGACAAGCCCACGGCCCGCGAGGCGGTGGTGAACACTCCGTTGGATCCCGCGCGCACCGTCGTCCGGATCAACCCGCACGGCAGCGAGGATCAGCGGCTGGACCTGGAAGCGCTCAAGCGCACCGGCTACACCACCGTCATGCTGCCCAAATGTGAGGCCGCCGAGCAGGTGAGCGCGCTGGCGCCGCTGGACGTGGTGCTGATCATCGAGACCCCGCTCGGTGCGCTGAAGGTCACCGAGACCGCTGCCGTGTCCAACACCGTCGGCGTGATGTGGGGTGCGGAGGACCTCTTCGGGTCGTTGGGCGGGACGGCCAACCGTTTCCCGGACGGCACCTACCGCGGGGTGGCCGACCATGTCCGGTCGCAGTCACTGCTGGCGGCCAAGGCATTCGGCAAGCTGGCGCTGGATTCGGTGTACATCGACATCAAGGATCTCGACGGCTTGCGCCGGGAGACCGATGACGCGGTGGCCGTCGGCTTCGACATCAAGGTGGCGCTGCATCCGAACCAGGTACCGGTGATCCGGGACGGTTACGCCCCGTCGGCCGAGCAGGTCGGCTGGGCGCGACAGGTATTGGCCGCCGCGGCCGACCAGCGGGGCGCCTTCGCCTTCGACGGC
Source organism: Mycolicibacterium sp. Y3 (assembly GCF_051188035.1). NCBI lineage: Bacteria > Bacillati > Actinomycetota > Actinomycetes > Mycobacteriales > Mycobacteriaceae > Mycobacterium > Mycolicibacterium sp. Y3. The sequence continues at coordinate 2,417,026 of NZ_JAVQLT010000001.1, forward strand.
ACGATGGTCGACGCGCCGGTACTGCGGCGTGCCGAGCGGATCGTCGCGCTGGCGCCGCCGCTCTGACTATTGGCCGGGCAACCCCGAACGTTCCGACACGCTTGGAATGCGTGACCGGCGGTCCCGGGGGCCGACGCTGATTCCGGCGCATACTGGTAGCTAGCCCAGTACTGCGATGGACAGAACGGAACGTCGGGTCAACAGCACCTCCCGGCTGGAGTTCGCCGGTACCCTGTCATCCCGTGGGTCTGGCCGACCGTCACAGTACTGAGCACCCCGTGGGCTGACGGCCTAACATGCAGTCACCTGAAGGAGGCGGTATGGCGGATGATTTCGAGCCCGTGCGGTTGGTTGCCGCCGACGGCTCCGCCACGTCCGAGGAGCGGTACCGGCGTGACCTGCCAGCGGAAACACTGAGCTGGCTCTACGAGCTGATGGTGCTGACCCGCGAGATCGATATCGAGCTCATCAATCTGCAACGTCAGGGTGAGCTGGCGCTGTACGCGTCCTGCCGCGGCCAGGAGGCCGCCCAGGTGGGTGCGGCAGCGTGCCTGCGCAAGACGGATTGGTTGTTTCCGCAATACCGCGAGCTCGGCGTTTTTCTCGCGAGAGGGATCACGCCCGCTCAAGTGGGCTCGGTGTGGCGCGGATCGTGGCACGGCGGCACCTCCTTCACCGACAAGAACTGTGCACCGATCTCCATCCAGATGGGTGCCCACGCCCCGCACGCGGTCGGCGCGGCGATGGCCGCCCAGCGCCTCGGTGAGGACTCGGTGACCGCGTTGTTCATGGGGGACGGTGCCACCTCCGAAGGCGACGCGCACGAGGCGCTGAATTTCGCGTCGGTATACCGGGTGCCCGTCGTGTTCTTCATCCAGAACAACCAGATCGCCATCTCCACCCCGGTCAGCCACCAGCATGGTGCGACATCGCTCGCGCACCGGGCCGCGGGCTACGGTGTGCCCGCGGTGCGGGTGGACGGCAACGATGTCCTGGCGTGCTTTGCGGTGATGTCCGAGGCCGCGCAGCGGGCCCGCGAGGGTGGTGGCCCGACGTTCATCGAAGCGATCACCTACCGGATGGGGCCGCACACCACCTCCGACGATCCCACCCGGTACCGCGCCGACTCCGACGTCGAGGAGTGGGCGGGGCGGGACCCGATCGCCCGGTATGCCACTTACCTGCGGTCGGCCGGTGTGCTGACCGACCGGCTCTCCGAACGGGTCGCGGGCAGGGCGGCGCGGATGCGTACGGATCTGCGTGACGCGGTGATCGGCACCCCAGACCCTGATATCGCGGAGGTGTTCGACACCGTCTACCACGACATCACGCCGGAACTGGCCCGGCAGCGCGACGAGTTACTCGTCGAGCTCGGAAAGGAGTCCTAGATGACGCCGCGCACGGAAGGAGCGAAATGACACAGATCATCGAGCGACCGCCGACGCACGGTGACGACACCCCCGAACCCCGGCCGTCCCTGCTGACCCTGTCCATGGCGCAGGCGATCAATCTCGGGCTGCATGACGCGATGGCCGCCGATGACCGGGTGCTCGTCTTCGGTGAAGATGTCGCGCGCTTGGGCGGGGTGTTCCGGGTCACCGAAGGACTGGCCGAAACCTTCGGTCAGCAACGGTGTTTCGATACTCCGCTGGCCGAATCCGCGATCATCGGCATCTCGATCGGGATGGCGCTACGTGGGTTCGTGCCGGTGCCCGAACTCCAGTTCGACGGATTCTCGGCGCCCGCCTTCGATCAGATCGTCAGCCAGCTGGCCAAGTACCGAATGCGTACCCACGGTGACGTGCAGATGGCCGTCACCCTGCGCATCCCGTCGTTCGGGGGAATCGGTGCGGTGGAACATCATTCGGAATCCACCGAGAGTTGGTGGCTGCACACCGCCGGCCTGAAGGTGGCGGTGCCGTCCACGCCGTCGGATGCGTATTGGCTGCTGCGCCAATCGATCAGCTCCCGGGACCCGGTGATCTATCTGGAGCCCAAGCGCCGGTACTGGACGCGCGGCTCGGTGGACACCGAGGTGCCGCCCCTGCCGTTCGGGCGGGCGGCCATCCGCCGGCCGGGCGAGGACATCACGGTGGTCACCTACGGCGGACTGGTGGATGTCGCGTGCAACGCCGCCGAGATCGCCGCCGACCAGGGCTGCAGCGTGGAGGTGGTCGATCTGCGCACGCTGAATCCCCTTGATTTCGACACCATCGCCGAATCGGTGCGCAGGACCGGGCGCTGCGTGGTGATGCACGAGGGTCCCCGCACCTTGGGCTTCGGCGCCGAACTGGCCGCCCGGTTGTCCGAGGAACTGTTCTATGACCTGGAGGCACCGGTGTTGCGGGCCACCGGATTCGACACCCCCTACCCACCGGCCCGGCTGGAGAAGTTGTGGCTGCCGGGTGTGGACCGGTTGCTCGACTGCATCGAGAGGGCGATGACACAGTGACGAATGCGCAGGTTCTCGAGTTCCGGGTACCCGATCTCGGCGAGGGCCTGGAGGACGCCACGATCACCGGGTGGTCCGTGTCGGTCGACGAGGTGGTCGAGTTGAACCAGGTGCTGTGCACGCTGGAGACCGCCAAGGCCGAGGTGGAGATCCCCAGTCCCTACGCGGGACGGGTGACCGAACTGGGCGGCGACGTCGGTGACACGCTCGATGTCGGTGCGTTGCTGGTGCGGTTCGACGGGCCGGCAGGCGAGCGAAGCGACGGGGAATCGGGACCGGCAGGCGAGCAAAGCGACGGGCCGCCGCCGCCACCACCGGCGAGCGAGCGAAGCGCCGGGGAATCGTCGGGCGCGGTGCTGGTGGGTTCGGGCGCAGACGACCAACTGGACAGGTCCCGGCGGGCCCGGGCCAAACCGTCCACCCGGAAATTGGCCCGCGAGTCGGGCGTCGACCTGAGTTCTGTCGCGCCGACGGGCCGCAACGGCGTCGTCACCCGCCAAGACGTGCTGGCGGTGACGACGCACCCCGAGATCGTGGCGCCCAATGGTGTGCAGGTCGAGATGGCCAAGCGGATGACCTTGTCGCGCACCAAGATTCCCGATGCGCATGCCACCGTCGTGGTCGACGGGACGGCGCTGCTGCGGGTGGCCGAGCGATTGCAGGTCACCCCGTTCGTACTGACGCTGCGTCTGCTGACGGTGGCGTTGCGGAATCACCCGCTGATGAACTCGACCTGGGTGGACACCGCGGACGGTCCGCGCCTGCATCGGCATCAGTCGGTCCATCTCGGTGTCGGGGTGGCCACGACGCGCGGCCTGCTGGTGCCCGTCGTCACCGACGCGCAGACCCGAACCACGCGGTCACTGGCCGCCGAGGTGACCCGGCTGATCGAGGGAGCCCGCGGCCGGAGCCTGCGCCCGGCCGAGCTGACGGGATCGACGTTCACGGTGTCGAACTTCGGTGCGCTGGGCTTGGACGAAGGTGTGCCGGTGATCAACTATCCGGAGGCGGCCATCCTGGGGATGGGTTCGCTGAAGCCGCGGGCGGTGGTGGTCGACGGCGCTGTGGTGGCGCGCCCGACGATGTCGCTGACCGTGGCGTTCGACCATCGAATCGCCGACGGGGCGCAGGTGGCGGAGTTCCTCCGCGAGCTCATGCAGTTGGTCGAGACGCCGGAACTGGCGCTGGCCGACCTGTAGTCACCTGTTCTTGGCGGCGGCCAGCCGGCTTTGAAATTCGGGTGACTCGATCGAGCGTGCCTGCGGCGTGATCTCGATATCCACCGCCAGCGCGTGCTGGTCGGTATCGAGGAACCCCGGGTTGGTGGTGGCCCGCATGGACTTCTTGGTGGCGAGTACCACCTCGCGCGGTGCACCGGCCGGGCCGGCGGCGAGCTCGCGGGCGGCGGCCACCGGATCGTCGGCCAGCTCGAGCGCCAGACCGTAGCGCACCGCCTCCTGGGCATCGAAACGCTTGCCGAAAAGCAGTGCGGCACGAGCCACCTGGGGGCCGACACCGCGCTGCAGCATCCAGGTGGCGCCGCCGCCCGGGTGGATGCCCAGCTTCTGGAAGCGAGGGTCGAACAGTGCTGCGGGACCGGCGATGCGCACATCGGCGGCCAGCGCGAGGTTGAGGCCGGCGCCGACCGCCGCGCCGTTGACCGCGGCGATCGTGGGCAGTGTGCAGTTGGCGACGGCGAGGAACCCGTCGTAGATCACCCGCAGGCCGTCTTCGGCGGCTGCTCCGAGGGCGGTCAGGTCCGCGCCTGCACAGAACGCCTTGCCCGCGCCGGTCACGATCACGGCATGCACATCCGCATCGGCTTCGGCCGCCGACACGGCGGCGCGCAGGGCGCGTGAGATGTCGGCGGTCACCGCGTTGCGCCGGTCGGGGTCGTTGACGGTGATGGTGGCGACGCGATCGGCAATGTCGACAAGCACGAGATCGGACATGGGCTCAGGCTACGACCGTGTCGACCGGGCGCCGTCAGCGGCCTTTCGCGCCGGCGTAGGAGGGCGTTCGCAGCACTGTCACAGCGTCAGCTCGCCTTCGTATCGGATCGGTAACCGTCGAATCTGTCGAACATGGAAATTACACAGGTGGGACTTACCTTCAACCTTGACTCCGGCGTCAAATACGGACTTGGGGAGAACATGCGTAGTAAGTCGAATCGGTTGACCGTCAGCATTGTTGCGACGGTCGCGTTGTGCTCGCCCTCGCTCGCGCTCAGCGCGACCGCGGACGCGCAGCCGATGGTGAAGACAAGTCCGGGTGTGCCATGCGTCGGCATGGTGCAGCAAGCCGCGGCCACCCCTCCTGACGCTGGTCAGGCGATGACTGGTTTGGCGGCCCCGTTCACCGGGGCCGGAACCCCGCCTGTGGTGATCCCACCTGCTGGCGCTGCCAACGGCGTTGCCGGAACCGCGCCGGTCGCGGCCGCCGGCGGTGGTGGCGCTCCCGCCGCTGGTGCAGTGGGCGGCGGTGCGCCGGTGGCCGGTGCGGCTGGTGGCGGTGCGCCGGTGGCCGGTGCGGCTGGTGGCGGTGCCCCGGTCGGTGGTGCCGGTGGTGCGGGCGCGCCGGTCGGTCTTGCCGGCGGTGTCCCCGCTGCCGGTGGCGCTCCCGTCGCTGCCGGAGCCCCGTTGGCCGAAGGACTTCCGCTGCCCGCCGGTGCCCCGATCGTTCCGGCTGCGGGTGTGCCCGCTGGTGGCGCTCCGCTGGCTGCTCCGATCGCCGATGCAGGCGGCGTGCCCGCGGGTGCGGTCGCGCCGGCGGCGGGCGCGGCCCCCTTCGGCGGCGCCGAAGGTGTGGGTGGCGGTGCTGCCGGTGCCCTCAACGGTGAGGTACTGCAAGCTGCCGCCACCGCCGGTGCACCTATCGCGGACGCGGCCGGTGCGGCCGGTCCTGCCGGTGCCCCGATCGCCGATGCCGCGGCGGTGGCGCCTGCCGCCGGTGCGGCCGGCGCGCCCGTCGCCGAAGCGATGGTCCCGGCGGCGGTGGGCGGTGAAGCAGTGGCCCCGGCAGCGGCAGTCGTCGGCGGTGAAGGAGCCGGAGCAGGTGGTGGCGGTGCGGCTGCGCCTGTGGCGGCGGTCGGTGGAGGCGAAGGCGCGGGCGCTGGCGGTGCGGCCGGTGGCGGTGCGGGCGGCGGCGGAGCTGCGGGCGGTGCCGGTGGCGCCGGTGGCGCCGGTGGTGCCGGTGCGGGCGGCGCTGGTGCGGGCGGTGGAGCCGGAGGCGGTGGCGCCGGTGGCGGCGCTGTTGAGGGCGCCGCGGTGCCTGCGGCCGCTGTCGTCGAAGGTGGCGGCGGTGGTGGTGGCGGCGGTGTCGCGGGTGGCGGCGGAGCAGGCGGTGGCACCGGTGGTGCCGTCTCGGTTCCGGCGGAGGTCGCGGTGGCGGCCCCACCCGTAGAGGTCGCCGTGCCTCCGGTCGAGGTGTCGGCGCCCCCGGTCGAGGTGTCGGCGCCGGGTGTTGCGGTCGGCGGCGGCGCACCCGGTGCTGCGGCTGCGGCCGTCCCGGCAGCGGTCGCTGCGGCGGTGCCCGGAGCCATTGCGGGAGGCGTGGCGGGTGGCGCGGTCGGTGCTGCCGGCGGCGCGGCGGCCGGTGGCGCTGCAGGCGCGGGTACGGGTGCGGCGATCGCGGCGGCGCCCCTGGCGGCCGCGGCGGCTGGTGCTGCGGGTGCCGGGGTTCCGGCGGTTGCGGTGGGCGGCGAGTCGGCTGCGGTCGGGGCTCCGGTGGAGGCTGCGGCCATGGTTCCGGCGGCCGGTGTCGTCGGCGGTGAGGGTGCCGCGGTCGGCGGTGGCGGTGGCACCGGTGGCGGTGGCGCGGCCGGTGGCGGAGCGGGTGGTGCCGGCGCTGGAGCTGGTGGAGAAGGTGCTGCCGCTGGCGGCGCAGGCGGAGCCGGTGGTGGTGCCGGTGGCGCAGGAGCTGGTGGAGAAGGTGCCGGAGCTGGTGGAGGTGCCGGGGCGGGTGGTGCCGGTGCAGCCGGCGGCGCAGGAGGTGCGGGCGGCGGTGGTGGAGCCGGCGGCGGTGGTGGTGCCGGGGCCGGTGGCGCCGGTGGCGGTGGTGAAGGAGCGGGCGGCGGAGCCGCAGGTGGCGCCCCCGTTGCGACCGCGGCTGGTGTGCCGGCCGGTGCCGGTGCACCGATCACGGGTGAGATGCCGGCCGGGGCTGCCGCTCCGGCGGATGCTGGTGCCCCGGTGCTGCTGGACTCCGGTTCCTTCGGCCCGCTGATGGCGACGACAGGACTCAACTCTGCGGCGGTGCCCGAGGCCGCGGTCGGTGCGCCCGGCGCCGGTGCCGGAGCACCTGCGATCGGTGGCCCGCCGGCGGGTGTCGTCGAACCGGCGGCTGCGGTGGTGCCGCCGGGCGGAGCAGCGGCACCGGTGCCGGATGCCGCTGCGGTGGTGCCGGCTGCGGGCGTCGGGGGCGCCCCTGCGGCTGCCGTCGGTGGCGGTGACGCGGCGGTGCCTGCCGCGGCCGTGATCGGTGGCGAAGGAGCCGGCGGGGGCGGGGGAGCTGCAGGTGGTGGCGCCGGTGGCGGCGGAGCTGCGGGCGGTGCCGGTGGCGGCGGTGGTGCCGGCGCAGGTGGCGGTGGCGGCGGTGCGGCCGGTGGTGCCGGTGGTGGCGGCGCGGGTGGCGCAGGCGCTGGTGGTGCCGGAGCCGGCGGTGCGGGTGGCGCTGGTGGTGGCGGAGCTGCGGCCGGTGGCGGCGGAGGTGGCGCAGGCGCTGGTGGCGGCGGAGCCGCAGGAGCTGCTGGTGCGGGCGGTGGTGGTGCGACGGCATCGGGTGGTCTGACCACCGGTGCGGTGGGACCGCTGATGGCCAGCACGGGTGCGTTGGGTATCGCGCAGACGGTGACGGCTCCCGCCGTCAACGCCGGCGGCGGCGGTGCTGCGGTGGGCGGGGCTCCCGCAGCCGGTGCATTGGCAGCCCTACCGGGCGCCATGATCGCAGGTGCGGTGCCCGGCGCCATCGCGGGCGCAGTGCCCGGTGCGGTGGCCGGCGCGGTACCCGGTGCGATCGCGGGGGCGATCCCCGGTCTGCTGATGGCGCCGATGGCCGGTGCCGCGGGCCTCATGGCCGATCTGGTCCCGCAGCCGTCGCTGGCTGCGCCGACCGGGACCGGCGGCCTGACCGGGATGCTGCCGACACCGCAGCTCACGATGCCGCACCTCAGCGGCCTCGGGGTGCCCGTGCCCACCCAGGTCTCCATGCCGACCGATCTGGTCTGTGAGGGTGTCGGCTGGTCGGCATCGATGCCGGGCACCACGGGCAACACCGGGATGAGCCTCATGCCCGACGCGGCCGGGATCATCCGGCACGATCGCTGGTGAGCTCGGCTCAGACGTTGGACCAGCGCAGCAGATAGCGGTAGTACAGGCCGCGGCGGAGGGATACGCCCGGCAGGATCTGCGAGGCGGTACGCCGGATCTCGCTCAGTGTCTCGCGAGGTTCGGCGACCGCCACGCCGATGTCACGGGTCTCGCGGTGCAGTACGCCGGCCGCCCGGACCAAGGGCAACCGCAGCCCGGCAGCGATCCAGTCACCGAGAGTGTGGTTGGGGGCCAGACCGACGACGGCGAGGGTGCCGTGTGGTGCCAGCAGGTCGCGGGCCTTGGTCAGCGACGCGCGCAGGTCCATGTGGTGCAAGGTGGCCACGAAGGTGATGACACCGAACCGTTGCGGGCCGGGATCGAAGGCCTCGAACGAGGTTTCGGACACGGTCACGTTCGGCAGCGAGTCAAGGCGAGCCCGGGCGCGCTCGATCGCGGCGGGGTCGGGGTCGATGGCGGTCACGCTACGAGCCACGGGCGCCAGCCGCTGGGCCAGCAGGCCCTCGCCGCAGCCGACGTCGAGCACACCCCCGGCGTGCTCGGCGGCGATCCGGACCAGCCACTTGTGGTACGCGGAGTTGTGATTCCAGTAGGGGTGATCAGGCACGAGCCAACCGATCCGGTGGAACCGCGGCCAGCAGCGCGCGGGTGTACTCATGTTCGGGTGCGGCGAAAAGATCTGCGGCGGGTCGGTATTCGACCGCCTCGCCGCCTCGCAACACGAGCACATCATGGCTCAGCCGCTCGATGACCGCCAGGTCGTGCCCGATGAACAAGTAGGTCAGACCCAGGTCCCGCTGGAGTTCGAGCAGCAGGTCGAGCACCTTGGCCTGCACCGACACGTCCAGCGATGCGGTGGCCTCGTCGAGGATCAGCAATTCGGGCTGCACGGCCAGCGCCCGGGCGATGTTCACCCGCTGCCGTTGCCCGCCGGAGAGCTCGTGCGGGTAGCGGGAGGCGAACGACGCCGCCAGGCCGACGGCACCGAGCAACTCACCGACCCTGGCCTGGCGTTTCCTGCGGTCGGTGACCAGCCGGTGCACGACAAGCGGTTCGGCGATCGAACCCTCCACCGGCATGCGCGGGTTCAGCGAGGCGAACGGATCCTGCATCACGACACTGATACGGCGCCGGACCGACTTCTGCTGGGAGCCCCGCACCTGGAACACATCGGTACCGTCCAGCAGCGCACAACCCGCGTCGGGGCGCACCAGCCCGGTGAGCGCTGCGGCGACGGTGGACTTTCCCGACCCGGATTCACCGACCAGGCCCAGGGTGCGGCCGCGGCGGATCCGGAACGACAGATCCTTGACCGCGTGGACCATCGACCGGCCTGTCGGGGTGGTCACCGGGAACCGGACGTCGAGACCGGCGATGTCCAAGAGAGTGCCCGAATCGGCCGCCGCGGCTGGTGGTCCGTCGCCGCCCAATACCGGACGGGCACTGAGCAATTCGCGGGTATAGGCGGCGCGAGGTTCGGTGAAGACCTCATCGACGGGCGCTTGCTCGGTCACCTCGCCGCTGCGCAGCACGGTGACCGTGTCGGCCACCTCGCCGATGACGCCGAGATCGTGGCTGATCCACACCACGGCGGTACCGAAGTCGCGCTGCAGATCCCGGACCAGTGTGATGATCTGTGCCTGCGTCGTGACATCCAGGGCGGTGGTCGGTTCGTCGGCGATCAGCAGTTCCGGATCGCAGGCCAGCGCGATGGCGATCATCACCCGTTGCCGCTGCCCGCCGGAGAGCTGGTGTGGGTAGCTGTGCAGCCGGTTCTGCGGCTCGGGCAGGCCCACCGCCTCCAGCAGTTCCAGCGCCCGGACGCGGGCCTGTCTGTGCGTCTGATGTCGGTGTGTCTGCAGCGATTCGGTGATCTGCCGTTCGACCGTCAGCAGGGGGTTAAGGGATGTCCCGGGATCCTGGAAGACGAAGCCGATCCGCGCGCCGTGCACCTGCCGCAGGGCCCGTGCCGAGGCGCCGACGAGTTCACGTTCTCCGGCAAGGACACTGGACCCGGAGACGGTCGCGCCCGGTGCGTCGAGCAGGCCCGTGGCGGCCAGCACCGTCATCGACTTACCCGATCCGGATTCACCGACGATCCCGAGGGTCTGTTCCCGCTCGACGGTCATCGACACCCGGCGGACGATCTCCTTGCGGCCGATGCGCACGGCCAGATCGCGCACGGACAACACCGGTTCGGTCATGAGCGTCTCCGGGCCTCGATCATGGTGCGCTGCTTGGGATCCAGCACATCGCGCAAGCCGTCGCCGAGCAGGTTGAAGGCCAGCACGGTGACGAAGATGACGGCACCCGGGAACACCGCCATCCACCACGCCAGCGTGACGAAGCCCTGGGAGTCGAAGATCATCCGGCCCAGGGACGGCTGCGGTGGCTGCAGACCCAGGCCCAGGAACGACAGCGCTGCCTCGGACAGGATGGCGAACGCCAGGGACAGCGATGTCTGGACGATCAGCGGACCGGTGATGTTGGGCAGGATGTGCCGAGCCAGGATGAAGCCCGAACCGGTGCCCATGGTGCGCGAGACCGCCACATACGGCTCCACCCGCACGGCGAGGGTGCTCGCCCGCGCCACCCGGGCGAAGATCGGCGTGTAGACGACGCCGATCGCCAATATCGTTGTGGTGAGCCCAGGCCCGAGGACGGCGACGATCGCCAGGGCGAGCAACAGCACCGGGAACGCGAACATCACATCGACGACACGCATGACCACGGTGTCCAGCCAGCCACCGCGATACCCGGCGAGCACCCCGACAGCGACACCGACGACCGCCGCGAATGCCACGCTGATCACGGCCACTTTCATGGACGCCTGCACCGCGACCAGCACCCGGGACAATACGTCGCGCCCCAATTCGTCGGTGCCGAACCAGTGCGCGCCACTGGGTGGGCGCAGCGCCACCGGGACGTCCACATCGTTGACCCCGTACGGCGCGATCCAGGATGCGGTCAGCGCGATCACGAGGACGGCGAGCATGATTCCCGCGCTGATCACCGTGACGGGATTGCCGGCCAGCAGCCGCCACGTCTTGACGCGATCGTCGAGCATCGGGTCGGTCATGACAGCCGGATCCTCGGATCGGCGACGGCGTACAGCAGGTCGACGAGCAGGTTGACCGCCAGGAACAGCACCGCGATCAGCAGCACCGCGCCCTGGATCACCGGATAGTCCCGCGCGGCCACCGAGTTGTACACCAACCGGCCCAGCCCCGGCCAGGCGAACACCACCTCCACGACGATGACCCCGCCGAGGATGGTTGCCAACTGGATACCGGTGATCGTGAGGATCGGGACCAGTGCGTTGCGCACGGTATGGCGCATCGTCACCACCCGTGGCGCAAGGCCTTTCGAGCGGGCCGTACGGACATAGCCCATGGCGGTCACCTCCAGTACGGCCGAGCGGACGTAGCGGGTCATGATCGCCGCGGCCACCAGGCCGACTGTCAACCCCGGCAGGATCACATGCCGCAGCCAGCCGCCGGGATCGTCGAACAGCGGTCGGTAACCCGAGGTGGGCAGCCAGCCCAGCACCGTGGAGAACAGCGAGATCAGCAGGATGCCCAACCAGAAATCCGGCACCGACACCCCGAATTGACTTGTCACGCGGACGATCGCGTCACTGATCCTGCCTTCCCGCAAGGCCGCGTAGATGCCGGCGGGCAACGCGATCACCAGGGCCAGCACGATCCCGACGGCAGCGAGCGACACCGTGGCCGGTAACCGTTCCAGCAGCACCAGCGTCACCGGGTCGCCGTTGCGGAAGCTCACGCCCAGATCGCCGGTGGCGGCGTGCCCCAGATAGCCGAAGAATTGACCGACCAACGGCTGGTCCAGCCCACTGGCCCGCCGCAGAGCATCGTAAGCCTCTGGGGTGTAACGGGTTCCGAGTGCGATGCGCACCGGATCGCCGGGGACCAGATGCACCAGCGCGAACACCACGATGACCACACCGACCAGCACCACCAGCGAATAGGCCAGCCGGCGGGCCAGGAACTTCAGAATCGTCACGGGCGGTCACCACCGGCGTGCAGGACGGCGCTGCGGAATCGGATCGCCTTGTCGCGGCGGGCCTCATAGCCGGTGAGGTTCGGCGACCACGCCTGCAGGACGGCCGGGTTGTACAGGTAGATATAGCTCACCTCGTCGGCGATCAGGGTGGCGGCTCGGGTGTAATCGTCCTTGCGCGCTTGCTGATCCGTCTCGGTCCGGCCCGCATCGAGCAGCGCGTCCACGCGTGGGTCGGAGAACTTCTGCGCGTTGCTGGTGCCGCCGGTGTGGTGCTGTGCATAGTAGAAGTCGTCGGGGTCGATATTGCCCAGCCAGCCCATCATCAGCATGTCGAAGTGCCCGTTGTTCTGCTCGTCGAGCCAGGTGGCGAAGTCGACGGTGCGGATGGTCACGCCGATACCCAGGGGTGCGAGGTTGGCGGCGATCACCTGGGCGGCGGTGACGGTCTGCGGGTACTCGCTGGTGACCAGCAGGTCCATCGTCGCCGGTGCCGCGCCGGCCTGCTGCAGCAACTGCCGGGCCTTGTCCAGGTTTTGGCCGTACCGGTCGTAGGGCGCGAACCACGGATTGCCCTGCGGTATTGCCAGCTGATTCGCCTGTGCCGTGCCGTAACTGGTGGCCTGCACGATCGACGGCCGGTCCAGGGCATACGCGACGGCCTGGCGTACCCGCACGTCGTTCCAACCTGGGCGGGCCGCATTCAGCGCCAGATACCAGTAGTCGTTGCTGGGTTCCACGGCAAGGCGAACGGAGTCGTCGTTGCGCAATTGGCTGACGCGCTGCGCGGGAACCGCGTCGGTCCAGTCGATTTCACCGGCCTGCAGTGCGGACAACGCGGTCGACGCCTCGCTGATGAAACGGAACGTCACCCCGGGAATCCGCGGGGCCCCGCCCCAGTACCGCGGGTTGGCGCGCAGGACGATGGAGTCGCCGCTCTTCTGGCTGACGAAGGAGAACGGCCCGGTGCCGATCGGGTGGGTGGCGATCTGGCCGTCCTCGACATTGCGCTGCTGCACGATCGCCATCCCTTTGAACCCGCCGAGATTGGTCAGCAGGTTCGGTGTCGGATGTGCCACCGAGATGCGCACCGTGCGCTCATCGGGAGCACTGACATCGGTGACGGCACTGAACTTGTCGGCGTTGGCCAGCTTGCCGTCGATGATGCGGCGATAGGAGTAGACGACGTCGGCCGCCCGCAGCGGACTGCCGTCGTGAAAGGTGACTCCGGGGCGCAGATGGAACGTCCACACCAACTGGTCCGCCGACGTCTCCCAGGATTGCGCCAGCGCCGGACGCATGATGAGGTCGGCGCCGGGTTCGACGAGGGTGTCGAAGACGTTCTCCAACACCTCGAACGAGAAGTACGCGCTGGTCTTGTGGGGGTCCAGCTGGTCGGGTTCACCGGAGATCGCGGCGATGAGGTTGCCGGAGTCCTGGCCCAGGTCGACGCGCCGGCCCGGTGCACACGCCGTGGAAGCGAACACGACCACGGCGGCGAGCACGGCCGCAAGCAGTCGCATATCCATCGCTTTCTGACGGGCCGGCTCCGGCGTGGACGTCGGCACAGGGGATATAAGGGCCTGTACCCGTGTCGGCGGGCGCTTACACCTGAGGCTGATTCGGCCAGGCCGGGCAGCTGCGGACCTGGTGTGAGGATGCTGTGGACCGGGTATCGCCGTGGGGAGGACGGCTAGCCTGCTGGGGATGAGTGCGCACAGCGATCCGTTGGCCGTGCGCCGTCGGCTCGAGGACCGCTACCGCAGGCTGGCCGAGATGCGCCAGCTGCGCCTCGTCGCCGCGGTCGTCGCCCGGTTCACTGAGATCGACGGTGGCACCTTGGGTGCGGTGGTGTCGGTGCAGTTGTTCACCACCGTCATCCCGCTGATGATCCTGGGGTTCAGCTACCTGACCGGGTTCGCCGACAATGCGAGCCCGGGCACCGCGGTCAGCCGGCAGCTGGGGCTGGTGTCGCCGATGACCGAGCATGTCCGCGCCGTGTTCGGCCGTGCGTCGGGACTGCGTTCGAGCTGGACGTTCCTCGGTGTCGCGGGGTTCCTGGTCTGGGGTATCCCGATGTCGATGACCATCGCCGGGATCTTTGCAAAGGCTTGGCGCCGTGAACAGTTGGACTGGGTGGCCAAGCTGGGACGCGGAGTTCTGTGGTTCGCGCTGTATCTGGTGATCATGATCGTCCGCGAACGGATCGCGTTCGGCGGCCACCATCACATGGGTCTGCGCACGCTGCGGTTCGTCGCCTCACTGATACCGGTGTGGATCTTCTGGACCGCCACGCCCGCATTGCTGGTGCGAGACGGATTCCGCGGGCGCCGGTACCTCGTCCTGGCGGGACTGGCCGGGGTGGTCATCGACGGCACCGTGGTGCCGCTCGCGGCGCGGATGTTCTTCCCCCGCTTGCTCGACGGCTGGGATGAGTTCGGCCCGATCGGTATCGCCATGGCGCTGCTGACCTGGTGCGGGGTGATCGGCACCGGATGGGTGCTGACCGCGTGCGTGGGCGCGGTGCTGTGGGAGCGCAATGCCCCGGCCCAGACGGTCATCGAATCCGAGACTGCCGAAGAGGCCGCCGCCTCCTGAGCCGCCTTACTTGCCGTGTGCGCCGGCCTTGTGGGTCGTGCCCTTGTCGGTGGTCTTGCCGGGTTTGCCGGACGGCTTGGGGGTGACCTTCTCGACCAGATTGTGCACGGCGCGCCGCAGATTCGACGCGGCGTCGCGCACCGGATTCGGCTGCGCGTGCGTGGTCGTCTTGGGGACGGAGGTGACCGACGGCCCGCTGTCTTCGTGCAGTGCAGCGGTGGTCTTGGGCGCCGCCGTGGTCTTGAGGGCTTTGGTCGTCGGTGTCGTCGGTGTCGTCGTGCGGGTGGTGATCGCGGCAGCGGTGGTCGGCGTCACCCGGCTGGTGCCGGCCGACTGCGCGCCGGCAGCGTCCCGCACGTCATGGACCGCCGTGACGACCGCCTGGGTGATGACCTTGCCCGCCGCGGCCACCACGCCGGCGGCGGCCCTGATTCCGGCCGCGAGTGCCCGCACCGGATTGCCGGTTTTCGCGAGTTCCTGAGCCATCGCGTCGGGCACCTCGAAGATGCCGGCGAGGACGTCGTTGAAGGCCGGGAAGATCACGGCGGCAACCACATTGATGCCGCCCACCACCGCGACCTGGAAGACACCGTGCGGCTGCACCGTCGGGGTCGGGTTCGGCACGAACGGCAGATTGAGCGCATCGAAGGTGTCCTGCCGGGCTTTCTGCAGGGCTGTCGCGATCCCGGGCAGCCCATCCTGCACGGCCGGCAGCACGTTGAGCAGGCCGACGACGCCGACCTCGAAGGCGTTGAGCGCCCGTTGGGCGGGAATCGCGGCGTCCGCGTCGATGGCCTTCTGCGCGGCGGCTTCGGTCGGCCCGGTCACCGACGCGGCCGCGGCACCGATGGCCTTCAACACGTCGCCCGCGGACAGGGCGGCCAGGAAAGTCTCCGGCGCCCGCAATGCGGTGGAGACGGCCGTCACCCCGGTCTGTGCGAGCAGGGAACAGATGATCGAGCAGTACACGGTCTGGTTGTGCAGGAAGCTGGTGATCAGGCCGCCCGGCGGCACCGATGCGGCAGCCAGCCGCACGTCATGGACGACCGCCGGCAGGGACGCCTGCGCCGTGGCCGGGGTGATCGGTGCGATCACCACCGCCGCTGCGGTGAGGGCCGCCAACCCGGTGGCGGCGATATCGGTGCGCAGGCTGATGGTTCGCTGCATGGTGGTGGCCCCCTGTGTGTCGCACGGTGATGTAGGGGACACGGTGCGCGGGCGCCGCGGGTTCAACGTCCGGGCGAGCGAAGCGGGCTATCCACCCGGTCTGCGCCCGGGTGGCCGGCGCGTCAGACGTCGCTGGTGATGTACCGGCTCTTGACCGGGGGAGCGGCCACCAGTGACGGCACCTCGGTCAGCTTGCCCTCGCCGGCGCGGAACGCGCGGTACGCCTCGTCGGCCTCGACGGACTCCCACAGTTCGTAGATCAGCCAATGGCCTTCGTCGGTCTCGTCGACCAGCACGTCGGTGCGGATGTTGCCGGGGAATGCCCTGGTGTCTTTCAGCGCGCGGCCGAAGACCTCCCGCGCCGTCGCCACAGACTCGGGCTTGAACTTCAATTCGAGGATCACGGTGACCGACATGAACCACAACATACCGTCGGCCCCCGTTGTCGATGCCTCAGAGGCGGCGCAGGGTGAGGACGGTGACATCGTCCTCGGTGTCGCTGGGCGCCAACGCGGCCGAGATCCGGGACGCCGCCACCTCCCCGCCGCGACGCAATGTCGCGGCCAGCAGCCCCAGGCCCTCGTCGAGGGTCGAGCCACGGCGTTCCACCAAGCCATCGGAGAACATCACCAGCCCGTCACCGCGGGCGACGGTGAAGCTGCTGGCCGGGTAGCGCGCGCCCCGGACACCGATCGGCGGGGCCAGCCGGATCGGCGCCGCAGCGACGTCCGCGCCGATGCGGAACGGCATCAGATGGCCCGCCGATGCCGCCTCGACATGTCCGGTGTCGAGTGCGATCCGGGCCGCGACCACGGTGGCGAAGGCACGCGGCATCAGGTGCACGCTGAACTCATTGAGCCTGGTCAGTGCTTCTCCAGGCGCGGCGCCGGTAAACAGCTGGGAGCGCAAGGCATTACGCAACTGCGCCATGGCGCCGGCAGCGGCCAGGCCATGGCCCGCGACGTCACCGACGAGCATGATGAGCCGGCCGTCCGGCAGCACGAACGCGTCGTACCAATCGCCTCCCACCCGGCCACCCGCAGCGGGCTGGTAGTGGGCGGACAGCTCCCAGTCCGGGATGGTCGGAATGGACGACGGCAGCAGGCTGCGCTGCAGCATCTCGGCCACCTGCAACGCACTTCGGGTGCGCCGGTACAGCTCTTCGACCAGGTGTCGTCGCAACGATTCCGCGGACTCGACGTGGATGGGAGTCCACGTTTGACTGCAGCCGTCGACCACCTCGCGCCAGCGCTCGAAGGATTTGCGCGGGCTGAGCCGAACCCCGTCCCCTTCCTGCACGGCGATGGCCTTGTTGTGTGGATCGCCGCCCCAATCCACCGAGCGCAGCGCCTCCTCCCGGAACCAGATCACGTACTGCCCGTCGGGCAGGTTCAGCGCCAGCGCACCGGCGGCGATGCTCGGATCCAGATCCTGCGCGGGCAATGCACCGGACAAGCAGTCCGTCGCGACGACCTCGCCGTCGGCGTCGCGCGCCCAGTCCGCCACGGCGGTCACGGCCTCGGCCGGTGGGACCCTGCCCAGCACGCGGTATTTGCCGCCGACGCGCACGGCGACACCGGTGGCCGGCAGCAGATCGAGCAGGCCGGGTGCCTGCAGCAGCGCGGCCGCCACCGGCTCGCTGTCGTTGCGGGTGGCGTTGGTCAGCGCGGCCAATGTCGATTGCGCGGCCAGCCGCTCTCGCAGCTGATCGTCATCGAAGCGGTCGACGAGCCGAAGCGAGAGGGTGGAGCCGAGGAATTCGGCCGCCGCCCGCGCGCCGTAGGGCGGCAGGTGCGGGCCGGTGTAGTGATGGCAGGCGATCAGTCCCCACAACCGGCCATGGCGCAGCAGCGAGATCGACATGGACGCGCGCACACCCATGTTCTGCAGGTATTCGATGTGGATGGGCGAGACGCTGCGCAGCGTGGCATGGGTCAGGTCCAGCGGTGTGCCGCTGTCCGGATCGACGGCAGGTACCAGCGGGGCGGGCGTGTAGTCGACGTCGGAGATCAGCCGCAGCCAGTTCTTCTCGTACATCGCGCGGGCCTGCGCCGGGATGTCGCTGGCCGGATAGTGCAGCCCGAGGAAGGAGTTGAGGTCATCGCGCTTGCATTCGGCGACGACCTCGCCGTTGTAGTCCTGGTCGTAGCGGTACACCATGACGCGGTCGAATCCGAGGAGATCGCGAATCGCGCGTGCGGTGGTGTCGTACAACTCGGTCGTCGATTCGGCGCGGTTGAGTTGCTCGACCGAATTTCGCACCGCCTGATACGTGTTCGGAAACGAGAATGGCCGCTCACCGTAAGCGATTTCGAGTTCCACCAGCAGCACCCCGCCCGGCTCGCGGTGCAGGAGGGCGTCGAACACCTGCGACCGGCCGGCGACCTGGATCTCCAACTCGAGCGGGTTGCGCTGGCGCAGGTCACCGAACACGGCCGCCGCCTGCTCGATCTGGGCGGCCTGTTCGGCGCCGATCAGGGTGGCCAGGTGGCGGCCCAGAACGTCGTCGACCGAGCGGCCCAGCAGATCGGTGACATTCGCGCTGACCTGGCGGATCTCGAAACCCGGTTCGCGCACGACGGCGAGCACCCCGCGCGGCTGGACGCTGCCCGGGATGTGGATCGGCTCGCGTGCGCAGTTGTCCAGGTCGACCGGTGTGCCGACGGGTAGAAGGTGCGCTGCGTGGTCATCGCCGGTGGGACGCGAAATGAGAAACCCCCAGGTCGTGGTGTCGAGCTCCCCCTCGAGAGTGCCAGGCGGGTACGTCTGCGAGCACACCGACATGGCTCCGTGGGTTAGGCTCGGTAGGAGTCGGCGTTCTAGCTTCTCTGGTTCAGACCGCAGCCCGCGAGACATGGCGCCCCGAATCGACGCTTTCGCGAGGTTTTCGATGCCCGACCATTTCGAGTCCAGCCCATCGACACTGATGTGCGCTCACACGTGGCGTGACACGACTGTGGTGATCACCTGCTCCGGTGTCGTGGACATGCTCACCGTGCCCGATCTCAACCAACTCGTCGCCACGGCGCTGGACAAACAGCCCAGTGCGGTCATCATCGATCTGACGGAGACCACCTTCTTCGCCTCCTGCGGTATGTCGACGCTGGTGGACACGCAGGCCCAACTGCCGCCGGAGGTGCCGCTGGTGGTGGTCGCCGACGGACCCACGACGCGTCGTCCTCTGGAGCTGGTGGGACTGGCGGAGGTCCTGACGATCCGCCCGACGCTGGATGTCGCCCTCCAGGAACTGGCGCCGGCCAAGAGTTGAGTTCTGAACGCTATTTCGTTGGTGGGTAACCGAATTCGGTGAATTCACCAGTCGCTGGGCCGGTAGTCCTTCAAGAAGCAGCCGTGCACATCTTCGCCGGCCTCCCCGCGCACGATCGGGTCGTAGACGCGGGCGGCGCCGTCGACCAGATCCAGCGGCGCGTGGAAGCCTTCCTCGGCCAGGCGCAGTTTGGTCGGATGTGGACGCTCGTCGGTGATCCAGCCGGTGTCCACGGCGGTCATCAGGATGCCGTCCTGTTCCAGCATCTCCGCGGAGCTGGTCCGGGTCAGCATGTTCAGCGCGGCCTTGGCCATATTGGTGTGCGGATGGCCCGGCCCCTTGTAGCGGCGGCCGAACTGGCCCTCCATGGCCGACACGTTGACGACGTACTTGCGGCGCGCGGGGGAGGCGGCCATCGCCGGGCGCAGCCGGCTCACCAGGATGAACGGTGCGGTCTGGTTGCACAGCTGCACCTCAAGCAGCTCCATGGCGTCGACCTCGTGCACCCGTTGGGTCCAGCTGTTGATCGAGGCCGTATCCGGTAGCAGCCCACCGGCGTCGATGGCGGTCCCGGCGGCGATCCGCTCCGGTGAGGCGCTGCGGGCCGTCAAGGCAAGCTCTGCGAGTGCATGCGGGGTCTGGTGCTCGGCGAGGCTCCCCGCGAGCGCGGCCGGGTGCGCGTCACTGACCCGGTCGAAGCTGACCACATCGACCTGCGCGAGCTCGGGCGGCGGGGTGCGCTCGGCTTCGACGAGGGCGGCGTACGAGCCGGGGGCCCGGCGCACCGTCTGGGCCGCGTTGTTGATCAGGATGTCCAGCGGACCGTGGGCGGCCACCGTGTCGGCCAGCGCCACCACCTGCGCGGGGTCACGCAGGTCGATACCGATGATCCGCAGCCGGTGCAGCCAGTCGGCGCTGTCTTCCATGGCGGCGAAGCGCCGCACGGCGTCGTTGGGGAAGCGGGTGGTGATGGTGGTGTGCGCGCCGTCGCGCAGCAGACGCAACGCGATGTACATGCCGATCTTGGCGCGCCCGCCGGTCAGCAGCGCGGTGCGGCCGGTGAGATCGGTGCGGGCATCGCGCTTGGCATGGCTGAACGCCGCACACTCCGGACAAAGCTGGTGGTAGAAGGCGTCGACGACGGTGTGGTGCTTCTTGCAGATGTAGCAGGCCCGGGACCGCAGCAGGGTGCCTGCGGTGGCGCCGGAGGCCGTCGACACCAACGGCAGGCCGGCGGTCTCGTCGTCGATGCGGCCTGGCGCTCCGGTGGCCGTGGCGGCGATGACGGCCTTGTCGGCTTCTGCCACCGCGTCGCGTTTGGCGTGCCGGCGGGCTTTGCGTACCGACTTCCAGATGCCGGCGGTGGCACGCCGCACGGCCACTGCGTCGGGGTGCTCGGGCGGCAACGATTCGACCTCGGAGAGCACCTGGAGACAGGTGCTGAGCTTCTCCGGATCGATCGCGGTCACCGTGAAAGGGTGCCAGGTGGCGCGAAGCCCCGGCAAATCAGCGGTGCTACACCCGGCCGGCGATGAAACTGGCAGCTTGGCCCGGGTACGGCGGCGCCTCGTAATTGTTGTGCGCGGCTCGGTCGAACGACCCGGTCGAGCAGATCGGGTCCCCGCCGCTGCACAGGTCGATCGCGCGGCCGGCGAACTGCCCGTTGCTGGACAGCGGGGTGCCGAAGCGGGCACCCGGATTGCCGAACACGGCGACCGCCGCGACGTTGCCGGCCAGGGCGGGATCGAGCGGAGGGGCCGACCCGAGGCTGCCGATCCGGTCGCCGACGGGTTGGACGCCGGCGAGCATCGACACCGCGGACGCGCCCTGGGAGAAGCCGCCGAGCACGATCCGGGTGTTCGGGCACTGGTCGGCCATCCACGCGATGTGCCCGCGTGCGTCGTCGGCACCGGCGCCGGTGGTCAGAAAGTTGTAGCTGGCAGGATAATTCACCGCGTACGCACCCAGGCTGCGCCCGCCGAGCAGGGGCTGCAGAGCACCGAACAGCGCATCGCCCACCCGTCCCATCCCGGGTGGTTCGGCGGTGCCGCGCGCGAAGACGAGTTCCACATTGGGGCAGTCGTCCGCGGCGGCGGTCGGGCTTCCCGCGAGCATGGCGACAGGAAGGGCGGCGACGGCAGCCAGGCGAGCGAGCGATGCGCGGACGGTCACCTGGTCAGCGTGGCATATCGGCGTGCGTCGAGCGTCGAAACGGGTTTGTCGGACTCCTGAGCTACCGTGCAGTCACGCGTGAAGGCACAGATATTGAACGAGATTGGTACCCCCGACAGGACTCGAACCTGCAACCGACCGGGTAGAAACCGGATGCGCTATCCATTGCGCCACGGGGGCATACACGGACAGTCGTAATTTACACGTCATCGGCGCCTTCGCTCACAACCGGCACCCGCGATGCGGGGACCCGTGGAAACCGACGGATAGGCGGTCGATGGCTCGACATCACACCAAAGACAAGGGCGATCTCGGCGTTGCGAAGGCGTATGCCGACCTCGTCGGGAAGGGGTTCGACGTCCTGTTTCCCGCCACCGAGCATGCGCCGTTCGACCTCGTCGCATACGCGGCAGGGATCTTTCACCGCGTCCAGGTGAAGTACAGGTCCATGATAGCGGGCGTAGTCGTAGTCAAGTTGACCTCGACGTGGTCCGATCGACATGGTGTGCACCGTTCACCGATGGACAAAGACGCCGTAGACGTGATCTGCATCTACTGCCCGGAGACCGATGAGTGCTACTACGTCCGGCCGTCCGATCACAGTGTGTCCGTCGCTCTCCGGATCATCCCGGCCAAGAACGGTCAGAAGAAGCGAATCCTCGAGGCCTCGGCATTTCGCGAGCTGCCCGACATACGGATCCCGCTGCTCGATGAGAATCGCGCCTCGGCGTGACGTCTGTGTGAGCTTCGACGCCGGGCCGGCTACAGCTACGAAAGCCCCGTCGCGCCACCGCGCCGCGGACTAGCGTGGACGCTGCACGGCACCCGCCCAGGAGAGTGCCATGCAGGAGGAGTTTGCGCGATGAGCAACGTGCCGTTGGATGCGGCGGGGCTGCCCCAGAAATTGAACGGCGTCGACACACTGCTGCACCGCGGGGAGGCGAATCCACGTACCCGGTCGGGCATCATGGGCGTCGAACTGCTTGACGTCACCCCTGATTGGGAGCAATTCCGCGCCGTGTTCGAGCAGGCGTCGCGCAAGGTTCTGCGGCTGCGTCAAAAAGTGGTCATGCCGACGCTGCCGACGGCGTCCCCGCGCTGGGTGGTCGATCCCGACTTCAACTTGGACTTCCATGTGCGCCGGGTGCGCGCCCCCGAACCCGGCACCCTGCGGCAGGTTCTCGACCTGGCCGAGGTCGCGCTGCAGACACCGATGGACATCACCCGTCCGTTGTGGACCGCGACCCTTGTCGAAGGCTTGGCCGACGGCCGAGCCGCCACCATCCTGCACCTGAGCCACGCCGTCGCCGACGGGGTCGGCACCGTCGAGATGTTCGCCAACATCTACAACCTGGAACGCGACACCCCGATCGGCGAGCTTGCGCCCCTGCCGATTCCACAGGATCTCTCCGCCAACGAACTGATGAAGATGGGCATCAATCGGTTGCCCCTCAAGATCACCAACAGTGTGCTCGGTATCCTCGGCGGTGCGGTGCACGCGGTGACCAACGTCGTACGCGATCCCGCCGCCACGGTCAGCGGCGTCGTGGACTATGCGTTGTCGACCGCCCGGGTATCCCGGCCGGTGGCCGATCATTCGCCGCTGTTGCGACGCCGCAGCCTGGCAACGCGCAGCGAGGCCATCGACATGGTCTTCTCCGACTTCCATCGGGCGGCCAAGGCTGCGGGCGGGTCCATCAACGACGCGTACCTGGCCGGGTTGTGCGGTGCCCTGCGGCATTACCACGAGGCCAAGGGCATCCCGATCGACAGTCTGCCGATGGCGGTCCCGGTGAACCTGCGCGCCGACGACGACCCCGCCGGCGGAAACCGGTTCGCTGGAATCAGTCTCGCGGCCCCTATCGGTATCACCGATCCCGAGCAGCGGATCGCGGCGATCCGCTCACAGATGACCACCAAGCGCGAGGAACGTGCCATGGACATGGTCGGCACCTTGGCGCCGTTCGTGAGCTTTCTGCCCGATGCCGTGCTCGAATCGGCGGCCGGCTCGGTGGTGAACTCCGATGTGCAGGCCAGCAATGTGCCGGTGTACCCCGGCGATACCTTCATTGCCGGAGCAAAGGTGTTGCGGCACTACGGACTCGGCCCACTGCCGGGAGTCGCGATGATGACGGTGCTGGTGTCGCGGGGCGGCTTCGTCACCGTGACCACCCGTTACGACCGGGCTGCCGTCGTCGACGACGCCTTGTGGGCCGACTGCCTGCTCCGGGGCTTCGACGAGATTCTGGCCCTCGGCGGGGACGGCCGCGCTGTGGCGGCGTCGTTCACTGCCCAAGAATCCGCCTCATCACATGGAGGTGCCGCGCAATGAGTTCGGCGAACGACGCGCGCCTGCCGGGTACGGTCGCCGAGATCCAGGCCAGCCCGCCCGGGCCCGAGGTCGGCGCGTTCTTCGATCTGGACGGCACGCTGGTGGCCGGGTTCACCGGTGTGCTGATGACGCAGGACCGGCTGCGCCGCGGCCAGATGAGTGTCGGCGAGTTCATCGGCATGGTGCAGGCGGGGCTCAACCACCAACTGGGGCGCTCGGAGTTCGAGGACCTGATCGGCAAGGGCGCCCGGATGCTGCACGGGAACTCGTTGTCAGATCTGGACGAATTGGGGGAGCGGCTGTTCGTCCAGCACGTCCGCGACCGGATGTATCCCGAGATGCGGGCGATGGTGCGGGCCCACATGGACCGCGGACACACCGTGGTGCTGAGCTCCTCGGCGCTGACCGTGCAGGTCGAGCCGGTGGCCCGGTTTCTGGGCATCGACAACGTGCTGTGCAACAAGTTCGAGGTGG
Source organism: Mycolicibacterium sp. Y3 (assembly GCF_051188035.1). Lineage (NCBI taxonomy): Bacteria > Bacillati > Actinomycetota > Actinomycetes > Mycobacteriales > Mycobacteriaceae > Mycobacterium > Mycolicibacterium sp. Y3. The sequence goes on from NZ_JAVQLT010000001.1 coordinate 2,440,839, forward strand.
ACGACGAGGGGCTGATCACCGGTGAGGTGACCCAGCCCATCATCTGGGGCTCCGGGAAAGCCCATGCGGTGCAGCGGTTCTCCGCGGAGAACGGGGTCGACCTGGCGCAGAGCTACTTCTACGCCGACGGCGACGAGGATGTCGCGCTGATGTACGTGGTCGGTAACCCGCGCCCGACCAACCCCGCGGGCAAGCTGGCCGCGGTCGCCCGAAAGCGCGGCTGGCCCGTCCTGAAGTTCAGCAGCCGCAGCGGTAGCAACCCGGTCGCGCAACTGCGCACCCTGGCCAGCCTGGCCACCATTCCGACGGTGGCGGCGGGTGCCATCGGACTGGGATTGCTCACCCGCAACAAGCGGGTGGGCGTCAACTTCTTCACGTCAAACTGGAGCAAGCTGCTCATGGCCACCACCGGCATCGAGCTCAATGTGTTGGGCGAGGAGAACCTGACCGCGCAGCGGCCCGCGGTGTTCATCTTCAATCACCGCAACCAGGCCGACCCGATGATCGCGGGCCGGCTGGTCGGGGTGGACTTCACCGGTGTCGGCAAGAAGGAGCTGGAGCGCAACCCGTTGATGGGGCCGCTGGGCAAGGTGATGGACGCGGCATTCATCGACCGTGATGACACCCAGGCCGCGGTGGAGGGGCTGCACAAGGTGGAAGAGCTTGCCAAGAAAGGTCTTTCGATCCTGATCGCGCCGGAGGGCACCCGGCTGGACACCACCGAGGTGGGGCCCTTCAAGAAAGGGCCGTTCCGGATCGCGATGGCCGCCGGTATCCCGATCGTGCCGATCGTGATCCGCAACGCCGAGGTGATCGCGGCCCGCGATTCGAGCACCTTCAACGCCGGCACCGTCGATATCGCGGTGTTCCCGCCGATCTCGACCGACGACTGGACCCACGACAATCTGTCCGAGCGGATCGCCGAGGTCCGCCGGCTCTACCTCGACACGCTGGCGGCCTGGCCACGCGACCAGCTCCCGGAGGTTCCGCTGTACAAGCGAAGTGCCGATACGCCGAAGCCCGCCCAGGATGATTCTCCCGTCGCTTCGCTCGCCCCGGACGATTCTCCCGTCGCTTCGCTCGCCCCGGAGGATCGCCCATGACCAGGCTCTCGGGCGATATCGACAGTTTCAAGCCGACCGACGACACCCTGGTGCTCGCCTCCGTCGGCTCGCCGGCCGAGCAGGAGCTGCTCAAGGACTGGTTGCTGCAGCAGCGCCGGGACCGCCCGGACGCCCGCGTCGAGGTGCTGCACCTGCCCGACTCCGACGATCCGCCCCCGACGGTGCTGGCCCAGCTGGTCGAGAAGCTGTCGGCCGACCCGGACCGGTCGGTGGTTCCGGTGCGGGTGTTCTGGATCCCCGGCGGCCTGCCCACCCGGTCCAAGGTGGTCTCGCTGATCTCCGGCCGCGACACCTACCGCCCGCCCGAACTGCTGCAGCGGCGCATCCTGCGCAAGGACCCGTCCCGCGCTCGGGTGGTGGCCGGTGAACCGGCGAAGGTGTCCGAGCTGCATCAGCATTGGAACGACCACACCACCGCCGAGAACCCCCGCGAATTCGCCCGTTTCGTCATCCGCCGGGCCATCCTGGCCATCGAGCGGGTCGAGCTGCGGCTCTTGGGCCCGGAGTACAAGTCGCCGCGGCTGGTGAAGCCGGAGATGCTGGCCTCGGCCCGCTTTCGCGAGGGACTGGACAAGATTCCCGGTGCCACGATCGAAGACGCCGGCGCCATGTTGGATGAGCTGTCCACGGGGTGGAGTCGGTTCTCCGTCGATCTCATCCCGACCTTGGGTCGGGCCATCTTCAGCCGCGGGTTCGACCCCAACATCGACTACGACCGCGAAGAGATCGAGGCGATGCGGGGATCGCTGGAGATCCATCCGGCCGTGCTGCTGTTCTCACACCGCTCCTATCTGGACGGGGTGATCGTGCCGGTCGCCATGCAGGAGAACCGGTTACCGCCGGTGCACACCTTCGCGGGCATCAACCTGTCCTTCGGATTCATGGGCCCGATCTTCCGGCATTCCGGTGTCATCTTCCTGCGCCGCAAGCTCGACGATCCGCTGTACAAGTACGTGCTGCGCCAGTTCGTCGGGTACATCGTCGAGAAACGCTTCAATCTCAACTGGTCCATCGAGGGCACCCGGTCGCGCACCGGAAAGATGTTGCCGCCCAAGCTTGGTCTGCTGTCCTACGTCGCCGACGCCTATCTCGACGGCCGCAGCGAGGACATCCTGCTGCAGCCGGTGTCCATCAGCTTCGACCAGTTGCACGAGACACAGGAGTACGCGGCCTACGCACGCGGCGGCGAGAAGACCCCCGAAGGGGTGAGCTGGCTCTACAACTTCGTCAAGGCCCAGGGCGAACGCAATTACGGCAAGATCTACGTCCGCTTCCCCGAGGCGGTGTCGATGCGCCAGTACCTCGGCGAGCCGGGCGGGCCGATCGGTTCCGACCCGAATGCCAAACGGTTGGCCATGCAGAAGATGGCCTTCGAGGTGGCCTGGCGTATCCAGCAGGTCACCCCGGTCAACGCCACCGGCTTGGTATCGGCGCTGCTGCTGACCTCGCGCGGGGTGGCACTGACGCTGGGCCAGTTGCACCGGACGTTCCAGGACTCACTTGATTACCTGGAGCGCAAGGGAATTCCGATGACCAACAGCACCCTTCGGTTGCGCACCGTGGACGGGGCGCGGGCCGCCGTCGACGCGTTGTCCGGGGGGCATCCGGTCACCCGGATCGACGGGGGCCGGGAGCCGGTGTGGCGGATCGCGCCGGAGAACGAGCATGAGGCGGCGTTCTACCGCAACACCCTGATCGCGTCGTTTCTGGAAACCTCGATCATCGAACTGGCGCTGGCGCACGCGGCCCGTGCCGAGTCCGACCACTTGGACGTGTTCTGGGCACAGACGGCGCGCCTGCGCGATCTGCTGAAGTTCGACTTCTACTTCGCCGACTCGGCCACCTTCCGCGACAACCTGACCAAGGAGATGTCGTGGACGCAGGACTGGGAGGAGCAGATCGTCTCGGGCCGTGCAGGCATCGAGGCGCTGCTGCGGGCCAAGCGACCGCTGCTCGGCTCGGCCATGTTGCGCCCGTTCGTCGAGGCCTACGAGATCGTCGCGGACGTGCTGCGCGACGCACCCGCCGAGATCTCCGAGAAAGAACTGACCAAACTGGCCCTCGGAGTCGGCGCGCAGCAGGTGGCCCAGGGCAGGGTCCGCAGCAACGAGTCGGTGTCGGCACTGCTGTTCGCGACCGCCCGGCAGGTGGTGGCCGACCAGAGGCTGCTCGGTCGCGCGCCGGACCTGTCCCAACGCCGCAGTGCCTTCCTCGCCGAACTGCGGGACATCCTCACCGATATGGACACCGTCGAGGCCGGATCCGTTGCCCAGTTCGTCGAGCGTGAGCGAGCAGCCCGACAGGCAGCGAACGCCTGAAGGCGACCCCATACGCTTGACCGATGACGACCACGGCGCCACGGGTGCACACGGGCACCGTATGGCCCGTTCTGTTCGGCGTCGCGGTGCTGGCCGGCGCCGTGGCCGCCGGGCTGGGCGGGCTGTCGCTGGCTGACGCGCTGACCGCGACCGGCCTCCCGGATCCGGGACCGGTCACCACCTACGGGCTGCCCTTCGTCCGCGCGGCGGGGGAGATCGCTGCGGCCGTCGCCGTCGGATCGTTCCTGCTGGCCGCGTTCCTGGTGCCGCCGCAGTCCAGTGGCGTGCTGGACGTGGCGGGATATCGCGCGCTGCGCACCGGCACCGTGGCCTCCGGGATCTGGACGGTGTCCGCCGTGCTGCTGGTGCCGCTGACGGTGTCCGATATCACCGGTCAGCCGCTGGCCAGCAGACTCAGCGTGGCCGATGTCTGGTCGGTGGCCAGCCTGGTGGAGACCGCGGGGACCTGGCGTTGGACGGCCCTGTTCGCCGCGATCGTCACCGTCGTGAGCATCCCGGTACTGCGCTGGTCGTGGACCCCGTTGCTGTGCGCCGGGTCGGTCTTCACCCTGGTGCCGCTGGCGCTGTCGGGGCACTCGTCGGCCGGTGGTTCGCACGACCTGGCCACCAACAGCCTGTTCATCCACCTGGTGGCAGGCGTGGTGTGGGCAGGCGGGTTGCTGGCGCTGTGGGCGCTCGCGTTCCGCGGCGGGGCACACACCGATCTGACCGCACGGAGGTTCTCGGCGATCGCCCTGTGGTGCTTCGTGGCCATGGGATTCTCGGGCGTCATCAATGCCTTCGTCCGGGTCCGGCCGGCTGACCTGCTGCACAGCAGCTACGGCTGGCTGATCGTCGGCAAAGTGGTGGCACTGCTCGTGCTCGGGGTGCTCGGATTTCTGCAGCGCCGCCGCGCGGTCGGTGCGCTGGCCGCCGATCCGGAGAACCGGCGCCCGCTGATCCAGCTGGCGCTGATCGAGTCGCTGGTGTTCGGTCTCACCTTCGGTATCGCCGTCGCGCTGGGCCGTACCCCGCCACCGCCGCCGCCGGTGTTCAACCCGTCGGTCACCGCGGTGGAGATCGGTTACGACCTGGCTGGGCCGCCGACGGTGGCGCGGATCCTGTTCGACTGGCGCTTCGACCTCATCTTCGGGACCGCCGCGATCCTGTTCGCCGCGGTGTACGTGGCGGGTGTCATCCGGCTGCGGCGGCGGGGCGATGCATGGCCGGTGGGACGGACCGCCGCCTGGTTGTGCGGGTGCGCGGTGCTGCTGTTCGCGACGTCGTCGGGGCTGGGCCGCTACATGCCGGCCATGTTCAGCATGCACATGGGCGCCCACATGCTCCTGTCGATGCTCTCGCCGGTGCTGCTGGTGTTGGGGGCGCCGGTGACCTTGGCGCTGCGCGCGCTGCCGACCGCCGGGCGCGATGCCCCGCCGGGCATGCGCGAGTGGCTGTTGGCCGCGTTGCACAGCCGGGTGTCGCAGCTGCTGACCAACCCGTTCATCGCCACGGCGCTGTTCGTCGGGGGCTTCTACGGGCTGTACTTCGGCGGGATCTTCGATGCCGTCGCCGGTATCCACGCCGCGCACGTCGCGATGAACCTGCACTTCCTGCTGTCGGGCTATCTCTTCTACTGGGTGGTTATCGGGATCGACCCGACACCACGGCCCATCCCGTCGCTGGCCAAGCTCGGCATGGTGTTCGGGTCGCTGCCGCTGCACGCGTTCTTCGGCGTGGTGTTGATGGGCACGCAGACGGTGATGGCCGAGGGGTTCTACAAGTCACTGCAGCTCTACTGGCACACCGATCTCCTGGGCGATCAGCGTCTGGGCGGCGGTATCGCCTGGTCGGCGGGTGAGGTGCCGCTGGTGCTGGTGATGCTCGCGCTGCTGATCCAGTGGCGGCGCAGCGACAACCGCACCGCCAAACGGCTGGACCGCGCCGCCGACCGCGATGACGACGCCGATCTGGCCGCCTATAACGCGATGCTGTCCAAGCTGGCCGAACGCGAGCAGCACCAGGGTTAGGTCGCCGGGCCGCGCGGCGGGTGCAGACCCGCCCGTATCGCGGGCGTGCCGCGCTCAGGACCCGTAGTTCACCGTGATGGTGCCGTCCCGGTTCACCCCGGTCTTTGGGGCCGGGTCCTGCTGCACCACCTTGCCGCGCTTATCGCTGCCGGCGTCCACATCGGGTCCCTTGTCCAGTCGTCCGGTGAAGCCGAGGCTCGCAAGGTACTGGAGTAGGTCGCCGTAGAAGTACCCGCGCACGTCGGGCATCTCGAACTGATTGCCTCGCGACACCTTGAGGGTGATCGGCGCGTCAGAAGCGGCCGACGTACCCGCGGGTGGATCGGTGCCGATGACCTGACCCTGGGGTGGGACGCCATCGGTCGGTATCGACAGGATCGTCGTGAACCCGGCGGCGCCGAGAATCTGCTTGGCCTGATCCTCGGTCTGTGTCGCCACATCGGGCACCTGCTGGCTCGCCGGCCCGGAACCGACGAGGATGACGATCTCGTTGCTGGTCGCCGAATCCTGCTGAGCGGCCGGTATGGTCCCGACGACCTTGTCCAACTCGGAGGCTTTGGACGCCTGCGTCATTCGCCGCACGCTGTCGAATCCGGCATCGTGCAGTTTCTGCACCGCATCGTCATAGGTCAGGGTGGCGACGTCCGGGATGCGGCGCTGCTCCGGTCCGGTCGAGACGTTCACGGTGATATCGCTGCCCGACGAGACGGAGCCGCCGGCCGCCGGGTCGGTGCCGATCACCCGACCCGCCTCGACCGACCCGTCCGGCTTGGTGTCCACGTGCGGGGTCAGGCCGCGGTCCTGTAGCTGGGTGAGGGCATCCTGGCGGGTCAGCCCGTGCACGTCGGGCACCGAGACGCGGTTCATGGTGCCCACGACGAAGACGCCGGCGATCACCAGCAGGGTCACGGCCGCGACTGCACCGGCGATCAACCAGCGCCGCGACCCACTACGGCGTTCCTGGACGGGCATTTGCAAGGTATGCGGCTGCGGGTAGATATCCACCGGGGATCGGTCGGTGTCGTCCACCGGCAACGTCGCCGGCGCCTCCGGAGCGTTGCCGCGGCTGACCCGCATCAGGTCGGCATGGAAGGCGGCCGCGCTCTGATACCGGTTCTCCGGTTTCTTGGCCAGCGCCTTGAGCACCACGGCATCGATTTCGGCGGAGATACCCGGGTGCCGCTGGGACGGCGGGATCGGCCGCTCCCGGACGTGCTGATAGGCCACTGCCAGCGGGGTGTCACCGCTGAAGAGTGCCTGTCCGGTCAGCATTTCGTAGAGCACGCAGCCCAAGGAGTACACGTCGGTGCGGGCGTCGACCTCGTGGCCGCGGGCCTGCTCGGGGGAGAAGTACTGCGCGGTGCCCACCACCGCCGAGGTCGCGGTCAGCCGGTCCCCGGTGGTGGCGTTCATGGCGTGCGCGATGCCGAAGTCCATCACCTTCACCGCGCCGGTCGGGGTGATCATGATGTTGGCCGGTTTGATGTCGCGGTGCACGATGCCACGGCGGTGGCTGAACTCCAGCGCCGTGCACACCTCGCCGATGATCGAGATCGCGCGTTGCGGTGCCATCGCACCGTGGCGCGCGATCAGTTTGCCGACGGTGAGCCCCTCGACGAATTCCATCACCAGGAACGGCAGCGTCCCGTTCGGCGTCTGCGCCTCACCGGTGTCCAGAATCGCCACGATCGAGGGGTGGTTGAGCGCCGCGGTGTGCTTGGCCTCCCGACGGAACCGCTGGTAGAAGCTTGGGTCGCGGACCAGGTCGGCGCGCAGGATCTTGATCGCGACGTCGCGGTGCAGGCGGATATCCCGGGCCCGGTGCACCTCCGACATGCCACCGAAGCCCAGGATCTCGCCCAGCTCGTAGCGGTCGGTGAACTGCTGCGGCACGGTCATCGCGTCATCCCGCTCACGGCAGTGCCCTTAGATCCCACACCATTGATCTTCTCTCAATACGCAAACGGCGGGTCCGACACCCCTTCTTAGCCGAGCCTTCTTAGCCGAGGGGACAACCGGACCCGCCGCGCGAACTCGTCAGCCCTGGGCGGGCAGCGCCTCGGTATCGGCGTCGCTGGACCGCCGCTTGGGGACGTACGGCAGGAACTGGTAGTCCCCGCGCGGGTAGACCACCTGGGGCCACCAGAACCACCGGCCCAGCATCGTGGCGATGGACGGCATCAGCAGCGACCGCACGATGAAGGTGTCGATCAGCAGGCCGATGGCGATCGTCGACCCCATCTGGGCCAACACGATCAGCTTGCTCGCCATCATGCCGGCCATGGTGGCGGCGAACACCAGCCCGGCCGAGGTGACCACCCCGCCGGTGCCCGCCATGGACCGGATGATGCCGGTTTTGAGGCCCGCGTGGATCTCGTCCTTGAACCGGGAGACCAGCAGCAGGTTGTAGTCCGACCCGACCGCCAACAGGATGATGACCGACATCAGCATCACCAGCCAGTGCACCGGCATCCCGAACAGGTCCTGCCACAGCAGCACCGAGATGCCGAAGGACGCGGCGATCGAACTGCCCGCGGTCAGGACGATGGTCAGTGCGGCCACCGCGCTGCGCGTCAGGATGAGCATGATCATGAAGATCAGCGTCAGCGCCGACACCACCGCGATCATCAGGTCGTAGCGGGCGCCGTCGGACATGTCCTTGTAGGTCGCCGCGACACCACCGAGGTAGATCTTGGCGTCCGACAGCGAGGACATCTTCAGCGCTTCCTGCGCCGCCTTGCGTTCCGAATCGACCCGGGCGATGCCGTCCACGGTCGCCGGGTCGGTCTGATGGGTGATGAACATGCGGGCGGACTTACCGTCCGGCGACAGGAACATCTTCAACCCGCGCTCGAAGTCCGGGTTCTGGAAGGCCTCCGGAGGCAGGTAGAACAGATCGTCGTTCTTGGCGGTGTCGAAGGCGGCGCCCATCGACAAGGCGGTGTCGTTCATCGCCTGCATCTGATCGATCAGTGCCTTCTGCGAGTTGTACGACGCCAGTGACAGATCTCTGCTGGACTCCATCGACGCGATCGTCTGCGGCAACAGCGCGGTCAGCTTCGGCGCGAGGTCGGCCAGTTTGTCGGTGTTGACCTGAACCTCTCCCGTCTTGTCGGTCAGTTCGTCGATCCCGTCGAGGGCGTCGAACACCGAGCGGGTGGCGGCACACATCGGGATGTCGAAGCAGTGCGGTTCCCAGTAGAAATAGTTGCGCAGCGGCCGGAACTGGTCGTCGAAGTTCGCGATGTTGTCGCGCACCTGCTCGGTGACCTTGAGCAGTTCCTGGGACTTGGCAGCTGAAGCCTGGGTGAGTTGGGTCTGCTCGACCGACAGTGCGTACTGCTTCTTCAAGATGTCGATCGAGACATTGGTCGCGTCGATCATCCGCAACTGATCCTCCAGTTGTTTGCGCTGGAACGGCAGATTCATGTTGCTGGTCTGACCCGAGATACTGGTCTGGAATGGAATCGAGCTGTGCTGGATGGGGATTCCCAGCGGCCGGGTGATGTTCTGCACCATCGCGATGCCCTCGGCGTGCATCACATTGCTCGAAATCTTGTTCAGCACAAGCATATCGGCGGGATTGCGCATGTCATGGTCGGATTCGACCATGAGGATGTCGGGGTTCATCCGGGCCTGGCTGAAATGCCGGTCGGCGGCGGCGAAGCCGACATTGACCGGGGCGTCCTTGGGTAGGTAGTAACGGTCGTTGTAGGCCGGCTTGTAGCCGGGGATGGCCACGATGCCGATCAGCACGACGAACAAGCTGGCCACGAAAATCGGTGCGGGCCAGCGCACGACCGCGGTGCCGACCTTCCGCCAGAACTTGCTCTGCGGGGGCCGCTTGGACTCGTAGAGCCCGACGCGGCTGCCGAGGTAGAGCACTGCTGGCCCGAGTGTCACCGCGATCAGGACCACCACGATCATGCCGATCGCAACCGGTGCGCCCATCGTGGCGAAGTAGGGCAGCCGGCAGAAGCTCAGGCAGTATGTCGCGCCCGCGATCGTCAGTCCGGAACCGACGATCACCGGTGCGACCGACTTGAAGGTGGCGTAGTAGGAGTCGTCCTTGTCCAGGCCCAGGCCGCGATCCTCCCGGTAGCGGCCGAAGATGAAGATGCCGTAGTCGGTGGCCGCGGCGATCGCCAGCATGGTCAGGATGTTGCCGGCGAACGTGGTCAGCCCGAACACATTGTGGGTGGCCAGTACCGACACCACGCCGCGCGCGGTGAGCAGACCGAGGAAGGTCAGGAACAACTGGATCAGCGTGGTCCTGATCGAGCGGTAGACCACCAACAGCATGCCCGCGATCGCGACGAGGGTGATCAACGTGATCTCGGCCAGGCTCGCGTTGCCGATGACGTGCATGTCGTCGGTCAGCGCGGCGGGACCCGCGACATAGGCCTGCACCCCGGGCGGGGCCTGGGTGTCCTCGATGGCCTTGCGGACCGCATCGACGCCCTCGTTGGCCAGCGTCATGCCCTGCTCGCCGGCCAGGTTGATCATCACGTACGAGGCCTTGCCGTCGGCACTCTGCGCTCCGGCCGCGGTCAGCGTGTCACCCCAGAAGTCTTGGATGTGCTGGATGTGCTCGGGGTCCTGCTCCAGCTTGTGGATGATCTCGTCGTAGTACTTGTGCGCGTCCGGACCGAGCGGCTGCTGGCCCTCGACGACGACCATGACGGTGCTGTTGGAGTTGAACTCCTTGAAGTTGGAGCCCATCAACTTCATCGCCTGCATCGAGGGGGCGTCCTCGGGCGCCATCGGTGCGGCGTGCAGCTCGCCGACCACCTCGAGCTGCGGCGCGATGACGTTCACCAGGACGGCGATCGCGATCCAGAACAGGATGATCGGCCACGCGAGGATGCGGATCAGGTGCGGGACGACGGGCCGCTTCGGCGTGCCGGTGGGTGCGGCGGGGGTGGCAGTGGTCATGCGGATTTCACCAGGCAGTAGGTCTGGGCGTTGACGCCATCGGCTGATTGCTCCTCACGGACGGTGCCGTTGACGGTGACGCGGCAACCGATGTGGTCGCTGCTGCTCTCACTGTCGCTGCGGGCCATCAGGTTCGCGCTGACGGTCGGCAACGTGGTGGACAAGGTGACCGACCAGGGCAGCGGAGCACTCACCGAGTGCACGTTGGCGTCCGGGTCGAAATAGCTGATCTCGGCGGAGCTACCGGGGGGCCCGTAGACCTCGTACAACACGACCTTCGGGTTGAACTGGACGATCTCGATACCGGCTCCGGCGTTGGCGTTCAGGTCCTCTGATCCGAACATCTTGTGCAGTCGCGAGACCACCAGCCCGGAGATGGCCAACACCACGATGAGGACCACCGGAATCCAGATCTTCTTCAGCCAGTTGCCGACTGGAACTGATTTCACCCCAACACCTTTCACCCCGTCAATTGATTGCGGCGCCGCTGCCGCGAAGTCCTGTGTCAGTGGCGCGCAGCGTCGTTCGGTTCCGATGGCGTATCCGCGGCTGCCACCAGCCTGGCCAGGATCGGAACGGCGACGTTGGCGGCCAGCAACAGTGCGCTGCACTCCTCGGTCGACAATGTCTCCAGAAGCCCGGCCAGTCGCTCCCGGCGCAGCCGTCTGCGATCGTCGAGCATTGCCCGGCCCTGATTGGTGATCCCGATCAGGCAGGCTCTGCCGTCCTCAGGGTCGGGAACCCGGGTGACGAGGTCGGCGCGTTCCAGTCGTTGCATCAGCTGTGTCATGGACGGCTGGCTGACGCCCTCTTTGGCCGCGAGGCTGGTCAGCCGCAGCGGTCCCTCCCGGGAGAGCCGGTTGATCGCGAACGCGGCCGACACGCTGAGGTCGACGCGGTCGGAGAGGAATCGGGCCGTCAGGTCGGTGGCCAGATCGGCCAGCTCACCCACGCTTTCGCGCGCAAGATCGCCGGCCGGCTGTTGCTTCACACCGTATCTATATCACGAAGCTTATCTAACTGATAGCCGAAACTTCGCCCCGGCCTGTGAGTTTCCTGGATATCGAAGCGTTGTGGAGGCAATTCAATGCCGTGCATGATGCAATCCGCCGCCGCGGGTCAGCGCACGAGTCGCTCTGCGATGCCCGCGTACAGCTCGCCGAGCTTGTTCGCGTCGGAGTGCTTCCTGGAGGGGAACCATCGGCAGACGTCGACGCACAGCGAGGAGATCGCCATGACGATCTCCTCGACACTGTCGACATCGAATTCGCCCGCGCGGATGCCGCCGGCGATGATGTCGGTCAAGACGGCGGTCGCCTCATGTCGCAGGGGTGCGATCTTGCGGTAGTGGGCCGCGGTGAGTCCATGCAATTCGTACTGCACCACGCGGGCCTGCTTGTGGTTCTCCGCGTGCCAGCGCGCGAACGCAGCGACGACCGCCCGGAGCCGCTCGGTGAAGTTCGGCGTGGACGGATCTGCGTGTTTGAGGGCGGCCAGCAGGCTGCTGTGGCCCTCCAGGGCGATGGCGAAGAGCAGCTCTTCTTTCGATCGGTAGTGGGGGTACATGGCCGTGGCGCTCATGTTCAGGCGTTTGGCGATCTGCCGGGTGGAGCTACCGCCGTATCCCGACTCTGCGAACGCCTCGATCGCGGCCCGTCGCATGCGTTCTGCCGCAGCTGAATCCGCAGGTCGGTCGATGGCCATGACGGTGGGTGATCTTACACACAATTGACACCGAGGGCGATGACGACGCAATATTAGCGAGCGCTCATTTAATGAGCGATCGCTAATTTCTGGTCGATCCGAAAGGCTGCCCATGGCCGACTTCCTCTCGCGGCGCGACGTCGACTTCCTGCTGCACGAATGGCTGGATGTCACCGCGTTGACCAAGCGTGACCATTTCGCCGAGCACTCCAGGGACACCTTCGACGCCGTGCTGGACCTGTCGGCCGATATCGCATCGAAATGCTTTGCCCCGCATAACAAGAAGGGCGACCAGACGCAGCCCGTCGTGGGGGCCGACGGCAAGGTCGTGCTGATCGACGAGATCAAGACCGCCCTGGACGCCTTCAGCGCCGCGGGGTTGATGGCGGGCCCGTTCGACGAGGCGATCGGCGGGATGCAATTGCCGACGGTCGTCTCTCAGGCGGCGCTGGCATTCCAGCGGGCGGCCAATCCCAGTACGACGGCCTACGCCTTCTTGACCATGGGTAATGCCAATCTGCTGGCCGAGTACGGCTCCCCGGAGCAGATCGACACGTGGGTACGCCCGATGCTGGAGGGCCGCTTCTTCGGCACGATGTGTCTATCGGAACCCGAGGCCGGGTCCTCGTTGGCGGACATCACCACCAAAGCGCTTCCCATGGCCGACGGCACCTACCGGGTGACGGGCACCAAGATGTGGATCACCGGTGGCGATCACGAGTTGACCGAGAACATCGTCCATCTGGTGCTTGCCAAAGCGCCCGGGGGAGGTCCGGGCGTGAAAGGCATCTCCTTGTTCATCGTCCCGAAGTTCTTGACGGACGGTACGCGCAACGATGTGGCGCTGGTGAGCCTGAACCACAAGATGGGCAACCACGCCACGACGAACGCGCTGCTCAACTTCGGCGACGGTTCCCACCCGGTCGGTGACGGCGAGGGTGCCGTCGGCTATCTGGTCGGCGAGGAGCACCGGGGTCTGGCGTACATGTTCCACATGATGAACGAGGCCCGGATGGCAGTGGGCCTGCAGGCGACCGCCACCGGCTACGCCGGCTATCTGGCATCGCTGGAGTACGCCAAGCAGCGCACCCAGGGTCGGCCGGTCGGCAACAAGGATGCGGCGGTGCGACCCGTGGCGCTCATCGAACACGCAGACGTCAAGCGAATGTTGCTGGCGCAGAAGTCCTATGTCGAGGGCGGATTGGCGCTGGGCCTGTACTGCTCGAACCTGGTGGACGAGGCGCGCACCGGAGCCGACGGCGACCGCGAGCGGGCGAACCTGCTGCTCGAAGTCCTGACTCCCATCGCCAAGAGCTGGCCTTCCCAATGGTGCCTGGAGGCCAACAGCCTGGCGATCCAGATACATGGCGGATACGGCTACACCACCGAATTCGATGTCGAGCAGTACTACCGGGACAACCGCCTGAACGCCATTCACGAAGGCACCCACGGCATCCACGGGCTGGACCTGCTCGGCCGCAAGGTCGTCATGCAGGACGGGGCCGGCCTGGCGCTGTTGGTCGAACGGATCAACGAGACCATCGCCAAGGCCGAGTGCACCGACTACGCCGCCGCGCAGGCGGCTGACCTACGGCGTGCCGTGCAGCGTCTGCAGGAGGTCACCGCGATCCTCTGGTCGGCGGACGACCTTGCCACCACCCTGGCGAACTCGACGGTGTACCTGGAGGCCACGGGCCATGTCGTGATGGCCTGGCTGTGGTTGGAACTGCTCCTTGCCGCCAGCGACAACCAGGGCAGCTTCTACGACGGGAAACGTGCTGCGGCGCAGTACTTCTTCACCTACGAGCTACCCAAGGTGGGTCCGCAATTCGATCTGCTGGCTGCGCTGGACCGCGTCACCGTCGACGCTCGGCCCGACTGGTTCTGAGCCGCGCTGTCAGACCGCCCCGGCCGCGGTGGCTTCGTCTAGACCGCTCCGGCCGCGGTGGCTTCGTCTAGACCGCTCCGGCCGCGGTGGCCGCCGGCCAGCTGCCGTACTCGCTGATATCCGGCCCGGTCGCGGCCGAGGCATCCGCGGCGAAGGCGGTACGCCAGCTGCCGTCGCCGAATTCGACCTTGCCCAGCTGCATGGGTGCCGGCAGCGCGGCCAGGAAACGGCCGAGTGCAGCGGGGGAGAGCAGCCACCGATGACCCAGCAGGGCCGCACCGTCGCTGCCCTCAGGAACCCGGGTGATGGCCGGCTTGGGCGGGGTGGTCGGCAGCACCGTCATCCGGTACCGCGGCGCCGTCGTCAGCTCGCCGGCCCAGCGGGCGCCCAGATCGGTCAGCTGCCACACCAGCGGTCCGCCGCGCAGATGCGCGCCGAACACCACCAGCTCGGTGTGGTCTGCCACCGCCAGCGGCCACACCTGTTGCGGCGCTTCCACATCTGCCGCGAGGGCAGCGATGTCCAGGGCGACGGCATCGTCGAAGGCGCGCGCCAGCACGGTCACACCGAACTGCGCGTCGCCGGCGGTGCCCGTGGGCACGGAGACACCGCACAGATCGAACAGATTGCAGAAGTTGGTGTAGGTGCCCATGGTCGAATTCACCCCGACCGGGTCGGCGGCCACCTCGTCCAGGGTCGGGTGCAGCGGCGCGGTGGGCACCAGCAACGCGTCTGCTCCCTGCAGGGAGGCCATCGCCACGGCGCGTAACCGGGCCACCTCGCGGCGGTCGGCGATCAGCCGGTGCGCCGGGATGTCACGGGCTCCGGTGACGATGCGCGCCACCGTCGGATCCAGCTCGGCGTCGGGGTTGCCGTCGATGAATTCGCCCACCGCGGCGTATCTTTCGGACACCAGTGCACCGTCGTAGAGCAGCCGGGCGGCGGCCAGGAACGGTTCGATGTCGACGGTGACGATCTGCGCGCCTGCCTTCTCCAAGGTCTGCACCGCGGCGGCGAAGGCGGCCTGCCAGGTCTCGTCGAGAGCGGGCAGCGTCGAGGGCACGGCGACGACGGGATTCGGTGGCGCCGCCACGCGAACGTCAGCCGGCCAGGCGCGGTCCCCGGCGGCCGCCATCGCCGCCATCGCCGTGTTGGCCTGGTTCAGGTCGCGGGCGAAGATCGTCACGCAGTCATAGGACTCGCACGCGGGCACGACGCCCTCGGTGCTGATCACGCCCAGCGTCGGCTTGATGCCGACGATGCCCTGCAACCCGGCCGGGACCCGGCCCGACCCGGCGGTGTCGGTGCCGATCGCGATATCGGCCTGCCCGGAGGCGACCGCCGCCGCCGAACCCGAACTGGAGCCGCCGCTGATGTAGGCGGGCCGGCGTGTGTCGGATACCGCGCCGTAGGGGGAGCGCGTGCCGACCAGGCCGGTGGCGAACTGATCGAGGTTGGTCTTGCCGACGACCACCGCGCCGGCCGCGCGCAGGGCGGCCACCGCCGGTGCGTCGGACTCGGGCTCATATGCGAATTGCGGGCAGGCCGCGGTGGTGGGCAGGCCCGCGGCGTCGACGTTGTCCTTCACGGCCAACCGCACCCCGGCGAGCGCACCGCCGGCCGCGCGGCTGGCGGCCAGATCGGCGTCGATATCGGCATCCGGGCGTCGGCTGATCCACACAGTCATGCGCCAAACCCTAGGGCCCGGTTATCCACAGTGCCGGATTGATCCACAGGCGGTGGTCCCGATCGCGGCGTCGGGTGACGGTCTGTCGGTGCCCGGCGGGTCAATGAATGCACAGGCCGGCGGCGAGCACATCACTGCCGGCGCGGAATGAAATGACCGAAAGGCAATGCCATGTTCGAGACACCGTTTTCCGTGGTCGGCACCGTCATCACCGATCCCGTGCCGCGTCGCGTCGGCGACCAGGACTTCACCCGGTTCCGGTTGGCCAGCAACTCGCGCAGGCGCACCGCGGAGGGCTCCTGGGAACCGGGCAACTCGCTCTACCTCACCGTGAACTGCTGGGGCCGGGTTGCCGAGGGGGTCACCGGCGCGCTGTTCAAGGGGGACCCGGTGGTGGTCGTCGGGCACATCTACACCAACGAATACGACGACAAGGAAGGCAATCGCCGATCCTCCGTCGAGGTGCGCGCCACCTCGGTCGGACCGGACCTGTCCCGGTGCCGGATCAAGATCGACCCGTCCAGGCGGGTCCCGGAACCAGCGGCGGCCCCCGAGTCTGGCCCCGAGTCCGGCGCCGATGAGGGCCCGGAGGAGGCCGATGAGCACACCCGCAACTCGGGGGAGCTGCCGATCTCCGCGTAGCGCGGTATTCGTCCTTGCCTAGGATGGTGTCGCGAGACTTTGGCGAACGAAAGGCAAGACGACGGCAATGGCCGAATTCATCTACACAATGCGGAAGGTCCGCAAGGCGCACGGCGACAAGGTCATCCTTGACGACGTCACCCTGAACTTCCTTCCCGGTGCGAAGATCGGCGTCGTCGGCCCCAACGGGGCTGGTAAGTCGAGTGTCCTGAAGATCATGGCCGGTATCGACCAGCCCAACAACGGCGACGCCTTCCTGGCTCCCGGCGCGTCTGTCGGCATCCTCATGCAGGAGCCGCAGCTCGACGAGACCAAGACCGTTCGCGAGAACGTCGAGGCGGGCGTCGCCGTCAAGGCCAAGCTCAACCGGTACAACGAGGTCGCCGAACTGATGGCCACCGACTACACCGATGAGCTCATGGACGAGATGGGCCAGCTGCAGGAGGAGCTGGACGCCGCCGACGCCTGGGATATCGACTCCCAGCTCGAGCAGGCCATGGACGCGCTGCGCTGCCCCCCGCCCGACGAGCCGGTCACCCACCTGTCCGGTGGCGAGAAGCGCCGCGTCGCCCTGTGCAAGCTGCTGCTGTCCAAGCCGGACCTGCTGCTGCTCGACGAGCCCACCAACCACCTCGACGCCGAGAGCGTGCTGTGGCTGGAACAGCACCTCGCCGCCTACAAGGGCGCGATCCTGGCCGTCACCCACGACCGTTACTTCCTGGACAACGTCGCCGAGTGGATCCTCGAGCTCGACCGCGGCCGCGCCTACCCGTACGAGGGCAACTACTCCACCTACCTGGAGAAGAAGGCCGAACGCCTGGAGGTCCAGGGCAAGAAGGACCAGAAGCTGCAGCGGCGGCTGAAGGAAGAGCTCGCCTGGGTGCGCTCGGGTGCCAAGGCGCGTCAAGCCAAGAGCAAGGCCCGGCTGGGACGCTACGAAGAGATGGCGGCCGAGGCGGAGAAGACCCGCAAGCTCGACTTCGAGGAGATCCAGATCCCGGCACCGCCGCGGCTGGGCAACCTCGTGGTCGAGGTCAGCCATCTGGACAAGGGTTTCGACGGCCGCGTCCTCATCAAGGACCTGTCCTTCACCTTGCCGCGTAACGGCATCGTCGGCGTGATCGGCCCCAACGGCGTCGGCAAGACGACCCTGTTCAAGACCATCGTCGGTCTCGAGCAGCCCGACAGCGGTGAGGTCAAGGTCGGCGAGACGGTCAAGCTCAGTTACGTCGACCAGAGCCGCGCGGGTATCGACCCGAAGAAGAACGTCTGGGAAGTCGTCTCCGACGGCCTCGACTACATCGAGGTCGGCCAGAACGAGATCCCGTCGCGGGCCTATGTGTCCGCATTCGGGTTCAAGGGCCCCGATCAGCAGAAGCCCGCGGGGGTGCTCTCCGGTGGTGAGCGCAACCGTCTGAACCTGGCGCTGACCCTCAAAGAGGGCGGCAACCTGATCCTGCTCGACGAGCCGACCAACGACCTCGACGTGGAGACGCTGAGCTCGCTGGAGAACGCCCTGGAGCAGTTCCCCGGTTGCGCGGTGGTGATCTCCCACGATCGCTGGTTCCTGGACCGCACCTGCACGCACATCCTGGCGTGGGAGGGCGACGAGGACAACGAGGCGAAGTGGTTCTGGTTCGAGGGCAACTTCGGTGCCTACGAGGAGAACAAGATCGCGCGTCTCGGCGCCGACGCGGCCCGGCCGCACCGGGTCACCCACCGCAGGCTCACCCGCGACTGATCCGGCGGGGCAGGGACACGGCGCCAGGCGGGGCGACTAGTCTCGCTCGTGCGTGCAGCCGACGACGGCGGCGCGCAGGTGTAAGTGAGGAGCCTTCACCATGACGGTGAATCCAGCAGCCCCCCAGAAGTTGCGCCTGAGCGAGGATGCCGTGGGGCGGCTCGCGACGGCGTACCTGGCAACCCACCACGGACCGCACGGCGACGCCCCCTCCACCGACGTCGCCGTCACCGTGCCGGTGGACCGGGCCGTCACCGCCCAGGTCATGTCCCCGGAACTCCTGGCCGCCCACACCCGGCTGGGTGAGGTCCGGGCGCCCGGACAGACCCTGGTCGCGGTGTACCCGGCGGATGTCCCGGGGGCGAGCGAAGCGACGGGGGAAACAGCCCGCGGCTTCGGTCCGGCGCTGCAGGTGGTCACCGATCACAGCCCGATGCTGATGGATTCGGTCACCGTCATGCTGCACCGGCTGGGTGTGAATTACGTGTCGATCATGAACCCGATCCTGCGGGTGCAGCGCGGGCCGGGCGGGGAACTGCTCGATGTCGCCCCGGCGGTGGGACCCGATGCCCCGGCCCGCGGTATCGACGAGACCTGGATCCACGTGCGGCTCGCCCCGACGGCCGACCCGGCCGCGGTGGACGAGGCCGCCACCATGCTGCCCCATGTGCTCGCCGACGCCCGGCAGGTCGCCACCGACTCCTCGGCGCTCAACGCCACGCTGGTCGGGCTGGCGAACGCGCTGGACGCCGACCACGCCGGCCATTTCGCCGGGCCGGACCGCCGCGACGTCGCCTCGCTGCTGCGCTGGCTGGCCGACGGGCATTTCGTGCTGTTGGGCTATCAGCGCTGCGCGGTGGCCGGCGGCACGGCCACGGTGGACCCGGCCAGCCGGCTGGGTGTGTTGCGGTCGCGCACCGATGTCTTCCCGGAACTGACCACCCCCGGCGATCTGCTGATACTGGCCCAGGCGACCATGCCCAGCTTCCTGCGGTACGGCGCCTACCCGTACATGGTGGTGATCCGGGAGAACCCGGGTGGACCGGCATCCACCCAGGGCGTCGAGCACCGCTTCGTCGGGGTGTTCACGGTGGCGGCGATGAACGCCAACGTGCTGGAGATCCCGCTGATCGCCCGTCGCGTCGACGAGGTGCTGGCGCGGACGCACGGCGATCCCAGCCATCCCAGCCAACTGATGCTCGACATCATCCAGACCATCCCGCGCTCCGAGTTGTTCGCGCTGAGCAGTGTGCAGCTCTTGGACACCGCACGCGCGGTGGTCGACCTCGGCTCGCTGCGACGGGCCCTGCTGTTCCTGCGTGCCGATCAGCTCGGCCACTTCGTCTCGGCGCTGGTGTATCTGCCCCGGGACCGCTACACCACCGCGGTGCGGCTGGCCATCCAGGACATCCTGGTTCGCGAGCTCGGCGGTGTCAGCATCGAGTACGCCGCCCGGGTCAGTGAATCACCCTGGGCTGTCGTGCATTTCACCATCAAGATGCCCGAAGGAGTGCGCCGCGCGGATATCGACACCTCGTCGGAGAACGGGAACCGGATCCAGCAGCTGCTCACCGAGGCCTCCCGCACCTGGGCCGACCGGCTGATCGGGTCGGTCAAGTCCGGCGCCATCGGCCAAACCCTGGCCGAGCATTACGCGGCGGCGTTCCCCGAGGTCTACAAGCAGGCGTTCACCCCGGCCGAAGCCATCGGTGACATCGCGATCATCGAAGAGCTGCAGGACAACACGGTCAAGTTGGTGTTCGCCGAGGGCACCGGCGACGACCGGGTGGCCAAGCTCACCTGGTACCTGGGCGGCCGCTCGGCCTCGCTGTCGGAGCTGCTGCCCATGCTGCAGTGCATGGGTGTGGTGGTGCTGGAGGAGCGGCCGTTCACGGTGATCCGCGCCGACGGCCTGCCGGTGTGGATCTACCAGTTCAAAGTGTCTCCGCACCAGTCCATCCCGGCAGACGCGGATCCCGACACCACGGCCACCCTGTTCGCCGACGCGGTCACCGCGATCTGGCAGGGCCGGGCCGAGATCGACCGGTTCAACGAACTGGTGCTGCGTGCGGGGCTGACCTGGCAACAGGTCACCATCCTGCGTGGTTACGCGAAATACCTGCGCCAGGCCGGATTCCCGTACAGCCAGTCCCATATCGAGACGGTGCTCAACGACAACGCGGGCACAGCGCGGTCACTGGTGGAACTGTTCGAGGCGCTCTTCGACCCGACCGCGACCGAACCGCCGCGCGACGCCCAGGCCGCCGCCGCAGCGGTCGCCGCCGATATCGATGCCCTGGTGAGCCTGGATACCGACCGGGTGCTGCGGGCCTTCGCCGGTCTGGTGCAGGCCACCCTACGCACCAACTACTTCGTCACCAGCCCGGATTCCGCGCGCGCCCAGAACGTGGTGTCGTTCAAGCTCAACCCCGGTCTGATCAGCGAGCTGCCCTTGCCCCGGCCGCGATTCGAGATCTTCGTCTACTCGCCGCGAGTGGAAGGCGTGCACCTGCGCTTCGGTTTCGTGGCCCGTGGTGGCCTGCGATGGTCGGATCGCCGCGAGGACTTCCGCACCGAGATCCTGGGACTGGTCAAGGCGCAGGCGGTGAAGAACGCCGTCATCGTGCCGGTCGGCGCCAAGGGTGGGTTCGTCGTCAAGCAACCTCCGCTGCCCACCGGCGACGCCGCGACCGACCGCGACGCCCAGCGCGCCGAGGGGGTGGCCTGCTACCGGCTGTTCATCTCGGGGCTGCTCGATCTCACCGACAATGTCGAGAAGGGCAGCGGAAACGTGATCACCCCGCCGGGGGTGGTACGCCGCGACGGTGATGACGCCTACCTGGTGGTCGCGGCCGACAAAGGCACCGCGACATTCTCCGATATCGCCAACGATGTCGCGCAGTCGTACGGGTTCTGGCTCGGCGACGCGTTCGCCTCCGGTGGCTCGGTGGGTTATGACCACAAGGCGATGGGCATCACCGCCAAGGGCGCCTGGGAATCGGTGAAGCGGCACTTCCGCGAAATGGGTGTCGACACCCAGACCCAGGATTTCACGGTGGTCGGTGTCGGCGATATGAGCGGTGACGTGTTCGGCAACGGGATGTTGCTGTCCAAGCACATTCGGCTGGTGGCGGCGTTCGACCACCGGCACATCTTCCTGGACCCCGACCCGGACGCGGCCACCTCATGGGTGGAACGGGAGCGGATGTTCGCGCTGCCACGGTCCAGCTGGGATGACTACGACCGATCGCTGATCAGCGAGGGCGGCGGTATCTACAGCCGGGAACAGAAGTCCATCCCGATCAGCTCCCAGGTGCGCACCGCGCTCGGCCTGGCCGACGACGTCACCGAGATGACCCCGCCGGCCCTGATGAAGGCGGTCCTGCTGGCGCCCGTCGACCTGTTCTGGAACGGCGGTATCGGTACCTACATCAAGGCCGAGACCGAATCCGATGCAGCGGTCGGCGATCGTGCCAACGACCCCGTCCGCGTGAACGGAAATCAGTTGCGGGTCAAGGTGATCGGCGAGGGTGGCAACCTGGGCGTGACCCAGCGCGGCCGGATCGAATTCGCCCTCACGGGTGGGCATGTCAACACCGACGCCATGGACAACTCGGCCGGCGTTGACTGCTCCGACCACGAGGTGAACATCAAGATCCTGGTCGACTCCTTGGTCACCACGGGCAAGGTGAGCGCCGGCGAGCGCACCGAGTTGCTGATGTCGATGACCGACGAGGTCGGCGAGCTGGTGCTGGCCGACAACAAGGATCAGAACGACCTGATGGGCACCAGCCGGGCCAATGCGCCCAGCCTGCTGTCGGTTCATGCCCGCCAGATCAAGGAGCTGGTCGACGAGCACGACCTCAACCGTGAGCTGGAGGCGCTGCCGTCGGAGAAGGAGATCCACCGTCGCGCGGACCTCGGATTGGGTTTGACCTCACCGGAATTGGCCACCTTGATGGCGCACGTGAAGCTTGCGCTCAAAGACCAGCTGCTGGCCAGCGACGTCCCCGACCAGGAAGTGTTCGCCGCCCGGCTGCCGTCGTACTTCCCGTCCGAGCTGCGAGACCGGTTCGGCAGTGACATCCGTAATCATCAGCTGCGCCGCGAGATCGTCACCACCATGCTGGTCAACGACCTCGTCGACACCAGCGGTATCACCTACCCCTACCGGATCAGCGAGGATGTCGGGGTCGGCGCAGTCGACGCGGTGCGCAGCTACGTCGCCACCGACGCGATCTTCAAGGTCGGCGAGGTGTGGCACGCGATCCGCGCGGCCGGACAGGCCGGGGTGCCGGTCGCGACGACCGACCGGATGACGCTGGACCTGCGCCGGCTCATCGATCGGGCCGGCCGCTGGCTGCTCAACAACCGGCCGCAGCCGCTGGCCGTGGGCGCCGAGATCAACCGGTTCGCCGAGAAGGTGGCCGCCCTCACCCCGCGGATGTCGGAATGGCTGCGCGGTGACGACAAGGCGATCGTGGAGAAGGACGCCGGCGAATTCATGGCGCAGGGTGTGTCGGAGGAGCTGGCCTATATGGTGGCCACCGGTCTGTACCAGTACAGCCTGCTCGACATCATCGACATCAGCGACATCCTGGAACGCGATGCCGCCGAGGTGGCCGACACCTACTTCGCGCTGATGGATCACCTGGGCGCGGACGGCCTGCTGACCGCGATCTCCCGGCTGGCCCGCGACGATCGCTGGCATTCGTTGGCGCGCTTGGCCATTCGCGACGATATCTACGGATCGTTGCGCTCCCTCTGTTTCGACGTGATGGCCGTCGGCGAACCGGACGAGAACGGTGAGCAGAAGATCGAGGAATGGGAGATCACCAACACCTCCCGGATGGCCCGGGCCCGCCGCACCCTCGACGAGATCTATGCAGAAGGCGAGCGGGACCTGGCCACGCTGTCGGTGGCGGCCCGTCAGATCCGCAGCATGACACGAACGAGTGGAACGGGAACAAGTGCCTAACGGGTTCGTCACGCCGGTGCCGGTGCGCTGGTCGGATATCGACATGTACCAGCACGTCAACCACGCGACCATGGTGACGATCCTGGAGGAGGCCCGGGTTCCGTTCCTGCACGAGCCGTTCGCCGGCGACATCGATACCACCGGCCTGCTGATAGCCGAGGTCAAGGTGTCCTACAAAGGCCAAGTGCGCCTGACGGATTCGCCATTGCAGGTGACCATCTGGGTCAACCGCCTGCGCGCGGTGGACTTCACTCTCGGTTACGAGGTGCGCTCGGTGCACGCCGCTCCCGATTCCAAGCCGGCCGTCATCGGGGAAACGCAGTTGGCGGCCTTCAACATCGAAGAGCAGAAGTTGGTGCGCCTCGCGCCGCACCACCGCGAGTACCTCGAGCGCTACTTGCGGCCATCGGCGTGACCGCCGCAGAGCGGGGCATCTGGCTCGACGATGCGGCCAGTCGCGACGACCTGAGCACGTTCGCCGAACGCACGCTGCGCCTCGACGACGCTGCCGTGGTCCGACTGCGACAACGGCCGGACGGCAACATCGTCGCCTGGGTCGGTACAGGTTTCGATGTGCTGGCCAGCCGGGTGGTCGGCGGAACGGTGCGTCCTACAGATCTCTGCGTGGGCGCCGACAGTCTGGTCGGCGCGCTGTCCGCGATGGCGGTGTCGGGGTTCGTCGCGCCCGGCTTCGCGATGGATTCGGCCTGGCGCGGTGTGCTGCCCCCGGAAAGTGGGTTCGTTCACCTCGACGATGTGCCCGCACGGGCCGTGCTCGATCTGGCCGAACGAGGCGCCGCCCTGGCCAAAGAACACAGCAGCGCACACGGGCCGCCGGCTTCCCTGCTCGATCAGGAGGTGCTGGCGGTGAGCTCCGGCAGCACCGAGGTGGGCATCCCGATGCGCTGCGTGTTCGCCCTCACCGCCATGGGTTTCCTGCCGCCGAGCGGTAGCGAGGTCGGCGCCGAGGAGATCGTGCGGGTGCGGGTGCACCCGGCGTGGCTGCGGGTCGACGCCCGATTCGGCACCGTGTACCGGCGGATCGGCGACCCCGCCATGGTCTTGCGTTAGACCAGCCAGGCCGCGGAATCGGGCGGTAACAGGCCGTCGGTCAACGGACCGCTGGTCAGCAACACCTCACCGGGCGGCAGCGCCATCGCCGCATCGCCGGTGTTGAGCACACAGACCAGCCCACCCTCGCGCCGGAACACCCCGTCACCGCGCCACGCCAAACTGCCGTCGAATTCGGAACGCGCGGAACGTAACTGGATGGCCTGCTGGAACAGGGTCAGAGTCGATCCAGGGTCGGCGAGCTGGTGCTGCACCGTCGAGGCTGCCCAGTCGGCGGGCATCGGCAGCCAGGTGTCCGGATTGGTGGAGAAGCCGAACGGCGGCGTGTGCCCGGCCCAGGGCAGCGGTACCCGGCAGCCGTCGCGTCCGCGTTCGGTGCGCCCGGAGCGCTCCCACACCGGATCTTGGAGCACCTCGTCGGGCAGCTCGACCTGCGGCAGACCCAGTTCCTCACCGTTGTAGACGAACGCGACGCCGGGCAGCGCCAGCATCACCAGCGCCATGGCCCGGGCCCGGGCCAACCCCCGCGCACCGCCGCCATAGCGGGTGACCTCGCGTTCCACGTCGTGATTGGACAGTGTCCACGTCGGTACCGCACCGGCCAGCTCGGCCGCGGCCAGCGAGTTGTCGATTGCCGCCCGCACGTCGGCGGTGTCGAAATCGGCCTGTACCAACCGGAAATTGAAGCCCAGGTGCAGTTCGTCGGGTCGCAGGTACTTGGCGAACCGCTCGTTGCCGTGCACCCACACCTCGCCGACCGCCACCGATTCGGGATAGTCGTCGAGCACCTGCCGGATGAAGCGGTGGATCTCGTGCACGCTCTCGTTGTCGAAGCGCGGATCGTCTTCGGCATTGCGCAGCAGCTCGTTGTCGGCCAGCGACATGTCCGGCAGCCCGGGCGGTTTCGCCATCCCGTGCGCGACATCGATGCGGAACCCGTCGACCCCGCGGTCCAGCCAGAACCGCAACGTCTTCTCGACATCGGAGAACACCTCGGGGTGTTCCCAGTTCAGGTCGGGCTGGGCACTGTCGAACAGGTGCAGGTACCACTGCCCGTCGGGCACCCGGGTCCAGGCCGGCCCGCCGAACACCGACACCCAGTTGTTCGGCGGCGCGTCCCCGACGCCGTCCCGGAAGATGAACCGATCCCGCCGGGACGGATCGGCCAGCGCTTCGAGGAACCACGGGTGCGCCGAACTGACGTGATTGGGCACCAGGTCCATGGTCACCCGGATGTCGCGGGCGTGGGCCGCGGCCAGCAGCCGGTCCAGCGCCGTCAGGTCACCGAACAGCGGGTCGATATCGCGCGGGTCGGCGACGTCGTAGCCGTGGTCGGCCATCGGGGACACCATGACCGGATTGAGCCACAGGGCGTTGACCCCGAGGGCGGACAGGTAGTCGAGTCGTTCGGTGATGCCGTCCAGATCGCCGACACCGTCGCCGTTGCTGTCCCGGAACGAGCGCGGGTAGAGCTGATAGAACACCGCGGCGGCCCACCAATCCGGGCGAGCGAAGCGACGGGAAATAGGGCCCAGCATCAGAACGCCGAGTTCACCATCGACTCGGCGGCCATGTTCAGGTAGTTCAGCAGCAGCTGGCGGTGCGCATCGTCCAGCGTCGTCGAGTCGATCGTGGCGACCGCGGTATGCATGCAGCGCAGCCAGGCGTCGCGCTCCAGGAACCCGATCCGGAACGGAGCATGGCGCATGCGCAGCCGCGGATGGCCCCGCTGATCGGAGTAGGTGCGCGGGCCGCCCCAGTACTGCTCCAGGAACATCCGCAGCCGTTCCTCGGCCCCGTCGATATCGTCCTCGGGGTACAGCGGCAGCAGGATCTCGTCCTCGCGTACCAGCTCGTAGAACTTCGACACGATCGCGGCGAACGTGGCGTGGCCGCCGACTTCGTCGTAGAACGAGCGCTCCGGTTGGGTCACGTCCTCCATTCTCCAGCACTGCCCTGGATCGGCCACCGCCGGTCGTGCCTAGCCGGGCTAAGCAAGCCGTCACCGAGTGTTCATCGGACTGACCAGCGAACACCCGCTGAATTGCCGTGCGATCCCCGCTGATCCATGGTGGACTGTGCAGCGGAGGACGAATGTCGCAGCGCAAGAAAAGCCCTGCTCGACGAGCGGGCTACCGGTACCCCACGGCCGCGGTTGCTCCTGTCGCTGCCCATTCACCGCAGTTCGCCCCACCGCAGTTCGCCGAGGCCTTACCGGCCGCCCATTCGGCCTCCGTCTGGGGTCGGCGCAGGGTGTTGCTGCTGAATTCCACCTACGAGCCACTGACAGCGCTGCCGATGCGGCGCGCCGTCATCATGCTGATGTGCGGTAAGGCCGACGTCGTCCACGACGACCCGTCCGGACCGGTCATCCACTCCGCGACCCGCACCATCGTGGTGCCCTCGGTGATCCGGCTGCGTTCCTTCGTGCGGGTGCCCTACCGGGCGCGTATCCCGATGACCCGGGCGGCGCTGATGCACCGCGACCGGTTCCGGTGTGCCTACTGCGGGCAGAAGGCCGACACCGTCGACCACGTCATCCCACGCAGCCGCGGCGGTGAGCACTCCTGGGAGAACTGCGTGGCGGCCTGCTCGTCGTGCAACCACCGCAAGGCCGACCACTTGCTCAGCGAGCTGGGCTGGACGCTGCGGTCGGCCCCGATGCCGCCCAAGGGGCAGCACTGGCGGCTGCTGTCCACGGTGAAGGAACTGGACCCGGCATGGGTCAGATATCTGGGTGAGGGCGCGGCGTGAAACACGCTGCGCTACGGTTTGCGTCGTGAGCATTGCACTGACCCATTCCCTGCTCGGTGGGGTCCCGCTGGTGGTGTTCCTGCTGCTGGCCGTTGTGACTCTGTCCCGTAAGGGCCCGCACCCGGCGACCTACAAACTGTCCGACAAGTGGACGCACGACCCCATCCTGTGGGCGTCGGACGAGCCCGCCGACCACGGCCACGGTGGCCACGGTTCGCATGTGAACGTGGGAGGTTCCGCAAGTGGCAAGTGGTGAGCTGGCGACGACGGACGTGACGGCCAAGACCGACGTCGACCTTCCCTACGGCTACGCGCTGACCTACAGCGGCCGGATCTCGGGTGTCACCGAGCCGGGCGAGCTGTCGGTGCACTACCCGTTCCCGACCAAGGACCTCGTCGTCCTCGATGACGCGCTGAAGTACGGCTCGCGCGCGGCCAAGGCCCGCTTCGCGGTGTACATCGGCCCGCTGGGTGAGGACACCGCCGCCACCGCGCGGGAGATCCTCGGCAAGGTGCCCACACCGGACAACGCCATGCTGATCGCGGTGTCGCCGGATCAGCACGCCATCGAGGTGGTCTACGGCGCCGACCTGAAGGGCCGTGGGGCCGAGACCGCCGCACCGCTCGGGGTGTCGGCCGCCATCGGCTCACTCAAGCAGGGCAATCTGATCGACGCACTGGTGAGCGCCGTGCGCGTGATGTCGGCCGCGGTGTCGCCGGCCTGACAACGTCCATACCGTCCCGGTACCGGCCTATGCAGGTTCGGTACCGGGACGGTATGCGTTCGGGGCGGTGCCGTTTCTGATCGCCACGTAGCGCTCCAGGAAGGTGCGCTCGTCGAGCCGCTTGCGCCGCATCCAGCTGGTGACCTCGTCATTGCACTTGCTGGCGTTGCAGGCCGCGCAGGCGGGCACCACGTTCTCGACGGTGTATCTGCCGCCGCGCGAGATCGCCATGACGCAGTCCCGCTGCAGGGGTTTGCCCGTCACGCCGCAGTAGGCACAGCCGTTCCAGGCCGCCTTCAGCGCAGTCCACTGCTCCTCGGTGAGGTCGTTGACGACCGCTTTCACCCGGCGGGTGCGCCTGCGCGCCGCGCGGGCTCTCCGACTGTTGGGGGCCGCCATGGCCAGATCTTCCCAGCGCGAGCGTGCGCAGCCGCACAGCCGCCACGGCGTGTCGGTGGGCAGACACGCACGCTCGCCGATCAGCTCACATCAAACGTCCGGGCCTTGAGCGCACGTTCGACGCCGGCCCGGCCCTCCAGCACCAGGCGGCGCAGGGCGGGCGGCAGGTCGGGGTCGGCCAGGAACGCGTCGGCGGCTTCCAGGCCGCCCTGGCTGACATCCCAGGACGGGTACAGGCCGATCACCACGGTTTGGGCCACCTCGCTGGAGCGCCGCTCCCACACACCGGCGATGGCGGTGAAGTAGAGATCGCGGAACGGGGTCAGCAGTGCGGTCTGGCCGGGCGCGACGATCCCGCCGACGATGGCCCGGGTGGTGATGTTGGCCAGCGTGTCGTCTTCGATGACCTGTTGCCAGGCGGCCTCTTTGACCGCCTTCTGGGGCCGGGCGGCGGCCGCCGCGGCCGCGTTGCGCTTACCTGCCGCGGTCGGGTCGCTGGCCGCTTCGGCGTCGATGAACGGGGTCTCCGGGGCGTCGGCGTCGATGGCCCCGGCACCGGCCAGCGCGGTGACGATGCGCCAGCGCAGGTCGGTGTCGATCACCAGCCCGGCCAGGTTCACCGCCGCCGGTTCGTTGTCCAGCAGCGTGGACAGCACGGCGATGTGATTGGGCGACAGCACCGAGGTGCACAGGGCGTTGACGAAGGCCAGTTGGTGATCCGAACCCGGCGCGGACTCGCGGGCCCGGTCCAGCAGCGCGTCGCCGAAGGCCGGCCAGCCGTTCTCCTTGGCCCACACCGGGTCGGCGTAGGCGTTCAGCGCCGTCTGCGCCTGCAGCAGAAGCCGCTGTGCCACACCCACTTCGGTCTCCGCGTGGATGCCGCTGATCACCAGGGCGACGAAGTCGCGGGCCTTCAGCTCGGCCTCACGGGTCATCTCCCACGCCGCCGACCAGGCCAGCGTGCGGGGGAGCGGATCGGCGAAATCGGCGATCCGGGACAGCGCCGTCTGCAGCGACTCCGGGTCCAACCGCACCGCGCAGTAGGTCAGGTCCTCGTCGTTGACGAGGATGAACTTGCCGCGCGCGGCGCCGACCAGTTCGGGTACCTCGGTGGTGGGGCCTTCGACGTCCAGTTCGATCCGGTTGACCCGCACCAGCTTGCCGCTGGCATCGTCGTCGTAGATGCCGACGGCCAGCCGGTGCACCCGGGTCTCGCCGGCACCCGGCGCGGCGCCGGACTGGCTGATCGCGAATCGGGTGAAGTGGCCGTCACCGTCGACGTCGAAATCGGGGCGCAGCGTGTTCAGGCCGGTGGTCTTGAGCCACTGCCGGCCCCACTGTGACAGATCGCGGCCCGAGGACTTCTCCAGCGCGCCAAGCAGATCCCCGAAGGTGGCATTGCCGAAGGCGTGGTCGCGGAAGTAGTCGCGCAACCCGGCGAGGAACGCTTCCAGGCCGACGTAGGCGACCAGCTGCTTGAGCACACTGGCGCCCTTGGCGTAGGTGATGCCGTCGAAGTTCACCTCGACCGCGTGCAGGTCCGGGATGTCGGCGGCGACGGGATGGGTCGACGGCAGCTGGTCCTGGCGGTAGGCCCACGACTTCTCCACGTTGGCGAACGTCGTCCAGGCTTGGTCGTATTCGGTGGCCTCGGCCTGGCACAGCACCGACGCGAACGTCGCGAAGGACTCGTTGAGCCACAGGTCATCCCACCACTGCATGGTGACCAGGTCGCCGAACCACATGTGCGCCATCTCGTGCAGCACGGTCTCGGCGCGGCGCTCGTAGCTGTAGCGGGTCACCTTGGACCGGAAGACGTAGTCCTCCAGGAAGGTCACCGCACCCGCGTTCTCCATGGCGCCCGCATTGAACTCCGGCACGAACAACTGGTCGTACTTGCCGAACGCGTAGGGGATGCCGAAGTTGCGGTGGTAGAAGCCGAAGCCCTGCTTGGTCTCGGTGAACAACCGTTCGGCGTCCATGAACTCGCCGAGCGAGGCGCGGCAGAAGATGCCCAGCGGGATCTCGCCGTGCTCGTCGGTGTAGACGTCGTCCCAGCGCGCGTACGGGCCGGCGATCAGCGCGGCCAGGTAGCTGCTCATCTTCGGCGTGGTCGCGAAGGTGTGCACACCGTCGTGTACCGACACCGTCGCGCCATTGGAGATCACCTGCCAGTGCACCGGCGCCTTGACGGTGACGTCGAAGGTGGCCTTGAGATCGGGCTGATCGAAGCAGGCGAACATGCGCTTGGCATCGGCGGTTTCGAACTGAGAGTACAGGTACACCTCGTTGTCGACCGGGTCGACGAAGCGGTGCAATCCCTCGCCGGTGTTGGAGTACCGGCAGTCCGCGTCGACGACCAGGACGTTGTGGGCCTGCAGACCGGTCAGCGCGATGCCGGTGGACTCGTCGTAGCCGGACACGTCGAGCGAGGCACCGTTGAGGGTCGCGCTGCGCACCGTTGCGGCGGCGATGTCGATGTAGGTCTCGGCTCCGGGCAGCGCGTCGAACGTCACGGTGGTGACGGAGTGGAAGGTCTTCGCCGACACATTTCCCGCGTCGCTTCGCTCCTGCCCTCCGGAGGCCGTGAGGTCGAGATCGATGCGGTAGTTGTCAACGGTCACCAGTGCGGCGCGCTCGGCGGCCTGGTCGCGTGTCAGATTGGGGAGTGCCACGCGTCCAACCTAGTCGGATCCGCCGGGAGCCGGGGATTGGAATCGGCGGGGACGGGAACATCGACCACATGCCCGAAGTTGTGTTGGGTGGACAGCTGTGCCCACGTCGAGAGGACTGACCCCAATGGCGAAAAAAGACGTTGCAGACTTCTGGTTCGATCCGCTGTGCCCGTGGGCGTGGATCACGTCCCGCTGGATCCTCGAAGTCGAGAAGGTCCGGGATATCGAGGTCAACTTCCACGTCATGAGCCTGGCGGTGCTCAACGAGGGTCGCGACCTGCCCGAGGAGTACGTCGAGATGATGAAGAAGGCATGGGCGCCGGTACGCGTCGCGGTGGCCGCCGAGCAGGCCAAGGGCCCGGAGATCCTCGCCCCGCTCTACACCGCCATGGGCACCCGGATCCACAACGAGGGCAACAAGGACTTCGCGGTCGTGATCCGCGACTCGCTGGAAGAGCTGGGCCTGCCGGCCGAGCTGGCCGAGGCCGCCACCAGCGACAAGTTCGACGAGGCGCTGCGCAAGAGCCACCACGAGGGTATGGACCCGGTCGGTCCCGATGTCGGCACGCCGACCATCCACGTCAACAAGACCGCGTTCTTCGGCCCGGTGCTCTCCCGTATCCCGCGCGGCGAGGAGGCCGGCAAGCTGTGGGACGCCTCGGTGATCTTCGCCGGCTACCCGCACTTCTGGGAGCTCAAGCGGACCCGGACGGAGTCACCCGAGTTCGACTAGGAGCTGACGTGCGGATTCGGTCGCGATCCTCGATGTTCATCGAGGATTCCACCGGCACCCCTGGCAGGTAACCAGCCGATCCGCACTGCGCGCCGCGGTGCGAGATGAGAAAGTACCTGTCATGACAGCGGCCGAACCCACCACCGACGGGTCCTACCGAGACAAGATCGCAGCCGTCGAACCCGGCGGGAACGAGTTCATCGCCGAAGCGGACCGGCACGGTAAACCCAGCCAACTGTTCTGGACGTGGACGTCGCCCAACCTGGAGTTCGCCACCATCTTCGTCGGCGTCCTCGCGGTCGCCTACTACGGTATGACGTTCTGGCAGGCCGTCGCCGGGATCGTGCTCGGCACCGGGCTCGGCGCCGTCGCGCACTACTTCCTCTCCGCGCGGGGCCCGCTGCACGGTGTGCCGCAGATGGTGCTGGGCCGGTTGCCGTTCGGGTTCAAGGGCAATGTGGTGCCCGCGGTGTTGATGTCGGTCACCGCCGGGGTCGGCTGGTTCGCCACCAACAGCGTCAGCGGGGCGTTCGCCCTGTCGACGCTGTTCCACATCGGGCCGGTGCTCGCCCTGGTGATCATCGTGGTGCTGCAGACGGCGCTGGCGTTCTTCGG
Organism: Mycolicibacterium sp. Y3; assembly: GCF_051188035.1. Classification (NCBI taxonomy): domain Bacteria; kingdom Bacillati; phylum Actinomycetota; class Actinomycetes; order Mycobacteriales; family Mycobacteriaceae; genus Mycobacterium; species Mycolicibacterium sp. Y3. Next base: position 2,472,858 of record NZ_JAVQLT010000001.1, read on the forward strand.
GCACAACCTGGTGCAGGCCTTCGAGCGGTGGGCGTTCCCGGTGCTCGCGGTGATCTTCGTGGTCACCTCGGTGGCGATTCTGGCCAAGTCGCACCCGGGGGCAGCAGCAGTGGAGGGTGGCGTGGGCGGGATGGGCGGTTTCCTGCTCACCGTCGGCACGGCCTTCGGCTACGCCGCCGGCTGGACGCCGTACGCCGCCGACTACACCCGCTACCTGCCGTCGAGCGTAAACACCGCACGCACGGGATGGTTCGCCGCCGCGGGTCTTTTCGTGTCATGCGTGGTGTTGGAGGTCGTCGGCGCGGCCTCGGTCACCATCGGGCCTGCCCTGTCGGAGAACCCGACCGAGGCGTTCACCTCGGAGCTGAGCTCCTGGTTGGCCAAGTTGACGCTGCTGGCGATCGCCATCGGCGCCGTGGCCGCCAACGCGATCAATGTGTACTCGGGCGCCATGGCTTTCGTCACCATCGGGATCAAGCTGCCGCACCATGTGGCGCGTGCCCTGGTCACGGTGTTCTTCGGGGTGGCCGGCTTCCTCATCGCCTTGTGGGCGCTGGGCGACGCCGCGGCCAGCTACGAGGCGTTCCTGCTGATCATCGCGTACTGGATCGGGCCGTGGCTGGGGGTGGTGTTCGCCGATCAGTACCTGCGCCGCGGACAGTCGGTCGCCGGATTCCTGTACGACCGGTCGTACGCGAACTGGCCGGGGCTGTTGTCCTTCCTGGTCGGTCTGGTGGTGTCGGTGGTGTTGTTCTCCAATCAGGTGAAGTTCGTCGGCGTCATCGCCGAAGCGGTGCCGCAACTCGGCGACATCACCTTCTTCGTGGGCTTCGTCATTTCCGGCGCGTGCTATCTCGCGTTCTGCCGATCCAAGATCGCCGCGGAGCGTGCCCTGGTATGACACCGGAGCAGATGCTCGACATCGCCGTCGAGGAGGCCCGAAGAGGACTGGCCGAGGGTGGAATCCCGATCGGCGCCGCCCTGTTCGGTGCCGACGGGCAGCTGCTCGGGGCCGGGCACAACCGGCGCGTGCAGAACGACGATCCGTCGGTGCATGCCGAGACCGACGCCTTCCGCGCGGCGGGCCGCCAGCGCGGCTACCGATCCACGGTGATGGTCACCACGCTGTCCCCGTGCTGGTATTGCAGCGGGCTGGTGCGGCAGTTCAACATCGGTGCGGTGGTGATCGGTGAATCCCGCACCTTCCACGGCGGCCATGACTGGCTGGCCGAGCACGGGGTGGCGGTGACGCTGCTGGACGACGAGCGCTGCGTGACGATGATGGAAGAGTTCATCGCCGCGAAGCCGGAATTGTGGGCGGAGGATATCGGCGAATGAGTGCCATTGCGACGGTGGATATTTCCCGTTGGTACGCCGGAGGTGCGCAGGCTGATGCGCTGGCGGCCGAGGTGGACGAGGGCCTGCAGCGCGCGGGGTTCATCGTGGTCACCGGCCACGGCGTGGACACCGACCTGGCGGCGCGGGTACGCGCGGCCAGCCGGGAGTTCTTCGCACTGCCCACCGAGGTCAAGGCGCGCTATTCGGTGCCGGTCGGCGGGCACGGCTGGATCGGTCCGGGGGCGGAGGCCAACGGGTACTCCGAGGGCACCGAAACGCCGCCGGACCTCAAGGAGAGCTACAGCCTGGGCGCCGAGACCGCGACCGGGGACCCCGAGGTGGACCGGATCTGGTTCGCGCCCAATGTGTGGCCGGCCGAGGTGCCCGCCCTGCAGACCCTGGTGACCGAGTACACCGAGCAGATGCGCAAGGTGTCCGACGACCTACTGGCCCTGTTCGCCCACGCGCTCGGGCTTTCGGTGAATCCCTTTGTCGCCCTGGCTGACAAGCCCACCTGGACGATGAACATCAATCACTACCCGCCGGTCAGTGTGGTGGGCGAACCCGAGCCGGGCCAGTTCCGCATCGGCCCGCACACGGATTTCGGCACCGTCACGGTGCTCGATCGCGAACCCGGGGCCGGCGGGCTGCAGGTGTACTCCGAAGCGGAGGGCTGGGAGGACGCGCCGTGGGAACCTGGCGCGCTCACGGTGAACATCGGTGACCTACTGGAGTATTGGAGCGGGCGGCGCTGGCCGTCCGGCCGGCACCGGGTGCTGCCACCGCAGCCGCATGCGCCCGAAGAGGACCTGGTGTCGTTGATCTACTTCTACGAGGCCAACCACGACGCGCTCGTCACACCGCTGCAGCCGCCGGTCGGCAAGGTGTCCGGCCTGGAGCCGGTGACGTCATCGGACTTCATCAAGGAACGCCTCGACGCCATCACCATCGGGTAGCTCGGCCGTTGCCGCCTCCAATGCGGCCAGTTGTGCTGCGCTGAAATGGATCTCGCCGGCGGCCAGGTTCTGCTGCAGGTGGCGTACCGATGTCGTCCCGGCGATCAGCAGGACGTTGTGTGCATGTGCCAGCAGCCAGGCCAGCCCCACCTGAGCGCCGGTGGCCCCGATCTCGGTGGCGATCCGTTGCACCACAACGTTGTCGGCGACTTTCGGGAAGCCGGGAAACGATGAGCCGAGCGGGAAGAACGGTACCCAGGCGATTCCGTGCTCGGCGCACAGCGCGAGTTCGTCCTCGTGTACCCGGTTGAGCAGGTTGTAGGCGTTCTGTACGCAGACGATGCCGGCGGGCAGCGCCCGGCGCAGGGTGTCCACATCGACATTGCTGATCCCGAGTGCGCCGATCTTGCCTTCGTCGCGCAGCGCGATCATCTCGGCCAACTGGTCGTCCAGGTCGACGATCTGGTCGCCCTCGGCGATCAGGCCGACCCCGATATCCGCGCGCCGCAGGTTGACCACCGGGATCTGCTCCACGCCGAGTCCGGCCAGGTCCAGTTCGACGGCGGTGCGCAGGTCGGCGGGTTTCTGTGCCAGCGCCAGCGGGATGGGTCCATTGGCGGGCCGGGCTCCCACCTTGCTGACGAGTACCAGTTCGTCGGGGTACGGGGACAGCGCGTCGCGGATGCGGCGGTTCACCACGCCGTCGTCGTAGAAGGAGGCGGTGTCGATGTGGTTGACGCCGAGTTCGACGGCGCGGCGCAGCACGGCGGTGGCGTCGTCATCGGGTACTGCGCGGGCGAGTCCCATGGCGCCGTATCCGATCCGGGCCACGGGATGGGTGCCGAGGGTGCCGGTGCCGCCGGGATGCGATGTGGGCATGGTGTGCTCCTGGAATGTCATACTCGAAAGCGATGCGGAGGAACCTCCGCTTTCTACGATAGCAAAACGGAGGTGCCTCCGCTATGGCTGAACGGGCCGACGCACGCCGCAACCGGGAACGGTTGCTCGCCGCGGCGACGGCGGCGTTCACCGCCGCCACCGGACCGGTGTCGTTGGAAGCAATCGCGCGTGACGCCGGCGTGGGCATCGGCACGCTGTATCGGCACTTCCCCACGCGGGAGGCCCTCGTCGAGGCGGTGTTCTGCACCGAACTCGCGGAGGTGGCGGCGTCGGCGGGGGAGCTGTTGCGCGAGCACCCACCGGTGTCTGCGCTACGCCGCTGGATGGACCGCTACGCGTCCTTCGTGGCCGCCAAGCGGGGGATGGCCGAATCGCTGCACGCCATGTTCAGCTCCGGTGCCGTCCAGCCCAGCCAGACCAGGGAGGCCGTGCTGGGTGCGGTGACGACGCTGCTCACCGCGGGTGCGCAGGACGGCAGCCTGCGGTCCGATATCGACGCCGACGACGTCGTCAGCAGCCTGCTGGGCATCTTCCTGGCCAGCAGATCCACCGAGCAGGCCGGCCGGCTGCTCGACCTGCTGGTCGACGGTCTGGTCGCACAACGCTGACACGTTAGGGTTACCCCCATGCGCGTCTACCTCGGTGCCGATCACGCCGGACTCGAATTCAAACAGACCATCATCGAGCATTTGCTGAAGAGCGGCCACGAGCCGATCGACTGCGGTGCCTACACCTACGACGCCGACGACGACTACCCGGCGTTCTGCATCTCCGCGGCGCTCAAGACCGTCGCCGATCCTGAGAGCCTGGGCATCGTGCTGGGCGGTTCGGGCAACGGCGAGCAGATCGCCGCCAACAAGGTGCCCGGCGCGCGCTGCGCCCTGGCCTGGAGCGTGGAGACCGCGCAACTGGCCCGCCAGCACAACAACGCCCAGTTGATCGGTATCGGCGGTCGCATGCACACCACCGAGGAGGCGTTGGCCATCGTCGACGCGTTCCTGTCCACCCCGTGGTCGGAGGCCGAGCGGCACCAGCGCCGCATCGACATCCTGGCGCAGTACGAGAAGGACCACATCGTGCCCCCGGTGCCCGGCGCCCCCGCCTGACCCTTGGCCTGATCCATGCCAGAAGGGCACACGCTGCACCGGCTGGCCCGGTTGCATCAGAAGCGGTTCGGCCGCGCGCCGGTGGCGGTATCCAGCCCCCAGGGCCGGTTCGGGGACGCGGCCGCGGTGAACGGTCTGGTCCTGCGCAAGGCCGATGCCTGGGGCAAGCACCTGTTCCACCACTACGACGACGGCGCGGTGGTGCACGTGCACCTGGGGCTGTACGGCACCTTCACCGAGTGGCCGGTGCCCCCGGAAAAGACACAGCCGCTGCCGGTCGGTCAGGTGCGGATGCGGATGGTCGGCGCCGAATACGGCACCGATCTGCGCGGGCCCACGGTGTGCGAACTGATCGACGAACCCGCCGTCGAGGACGTGGTGGCCCGGCTGGGCCCCGACCCGCTGCGCGCCGATGCCGACCCTGAGTTGGCATGGAAACGAATCACCAAGTCCCGCAGGACCATCGGTGGGCTGCTGATGGATCAGACGGTGATGGCCGGGGTGGGCAACGTGTACCGCAGTGAGTTGCTCTTCCGGCACCGGATCGATCCGTACCGTCCCGGCACGCATATCGACGCCGACGAATTCGGGGAGATGTGGACCGATCTGGTGGCCCTGATGAAGGTCGGGGTCCGCCGGGGCAAGATCGTCGTCGTCCGTCCGGAGCACGACCACGGCGCACCGTCCTATCGGGAGGGCCGGCCGCGCACGTACGTGTACCGCCGCGCGGGCGACCCCTGCCGTGTGTGTGGCACGACCATACGCACCGCCGAACTGGAGGCACGCAACGTCTACTGGTGTCCGAGCTGCCAGTCCTGAGGGGGTAGGCCGGGCGCGCCGGCGACTTTGACGGGACAATCGACTCCGTGGAATTGATCCTCGTCGTCGTCGGCGCCATCCTGGTCACCGCCATCGCCCACCGCCGCGGGTTCGAACCCGCGCTGATGATCGTGGTCGTCGGCATCGTGGTCTCGTTCCTGCCCGGATTCGAGGCGCCGGAGCTCGATTCGCACATCCTGCTCACGGTGGTGCTGCCGCCGCTGCTGTACTCGGCGGCGCTGGACTTCTCGTTCCCCACGTTTCTGCGCAATATCCGGCCGATTCTGGGTCTGGGTGTCGGCCTGGTCGTGGTCAGCGCGTTCGCGGTCGCCGCGGTGTCGTCCTGGCTGGCGCTGGTACCACTGACCTTCGGCACCGCATTGGTGCTCGGTGCCATCGTGGCGCCACCGGATGCCGTGACGGCCGTGGCGGTGGGACGCAAACTGGGCCTGCCCAAACGGGTGATGGCCATCCTCACCGGCGAGAGCCTGATCAACGACGCCGCCGCCCTGGCGCTGTTCTCGGTGGCGGTCGCGCAGGTGGCCGGCAGTCATACCTTCATCGAGAACCCGTTCCTGCTCTTCGGTTACAGCGCCGTGGTCGGGCCGCTGGTGGGCGTGGCGCTGGGGTACGCGACATTGTGGATCCGCCGCCGGCTGGCCAATCCGGGGCTGGAGACGGTGCAGGGCCTGCTGGTGCCGTTCGCGGCGTTCATCGTCGCCGAGGAGATGCACGCCTCGGGTGTGCTGGCGGTCGTGGTCGCCGGATTCGTCGTCGGCAACGGCACTTTGGGCGCGGGCTACCAGACCAGGTTGCAGGAGCGCTACGTATGGAACTCGGTCGACGTGCTGTTGGAGGCGTTCGTCTTCGCCTATATCGGCCTGCACCTGCGGTTCGTGCTGGAGGACCTGCGTGAGGCCCACGAGTCCCTGGTGGAAGTGGCGGTCGCGTCTGCCATCGTCCTGGTGATCGTGCTGGCCATCCGGCCGCTGTCGGTGTTCGCGATGTTTGGTCGCAACAAGCTGTTCCGTCATGTCGAGACCCGGCTGAGCGTGCCCGCGCCCGAGCACGGCCGCGGTGCGCTCGGCACGCGACGGAAACCTCCGGGCAAGTGGCGTTCGCGGATCGACCGCCGCACCTTGAGTTGGCAGGAGAACGTGGTGGTGTCGTGGACCGGGATGCGCGGGGTGGTCACCCTCGCCGCCGCGGCCGCGATTCCCGTCACGACGATGGACGGCGAACCGTTCCCGGAGCGCGCGACCATCCAGGCCATCGCCTTCGTGGTCAGTGTCGGCACCTTGCTCATCCAGGGCTGGTCGCTGCCGTGGCTGATCCGCCGTCTGCGGCTGTCCCGGTTCAACGACGACCACGCCGCCGACCGCGAAGAGGAGCTGAAAGCCGAACGAGTGGTGCACGCGGCCGCCGACGAGGTGCTGACCGAGTTCCGGGCCAACCCGCCCGCGGATATGGACCCCCGGATGCTCGCCGAGATTCGCACCGCCGTCGCCCGGCATTCAGAAGATGTCGACGAGATGCCCGACCCGGAGGCGCCCACCAAACGGGCGAAAGTGTTCTCCGCGCTCTACCGCGATGTACTGGCCGCCCAGCGTGCCGCCCTGATCGCCGAACGCGACGAGGGGCGCATCGAAGACGAAGCGGTGCGGGCCATGCTGGAGCGGCTGGACCTGCAGGAGGCCGGTGTGTCGTCCCGGCTGGAGAGCCGCCTGTAAGTCAGCTACCGCCGCAGCCTCCGCCGCCCCCACAGCCTCCGCCGCCGCAGCTCGAACCGCTGCAACTCGATCCGGAGCCGCTGTCCCCGCTTCCGCTGCCGGTGTCCCACACGCCGTCGGAGCCGGAACTCTGGTCGAACCCCTGCTGGAAGCCCTGATCGAAGCCGGCGCCGTACCCGTTCTCGAAACCCTGTGCGCCGTAATCGACTCCGTGCATACCGGAGAACAACGTGTCGAACAGCAACACCGAGCCCACCCCCCAGGCGCCGGCCATCAGTGCCGGTTTCCACCACGGTTCGGAGTACCAGCCGGCCGGGACCGGACGGCCGGCGACCCGGCCGCCGGGGTAGTAGTTGGGCGTGCGCTGCGACGGTGTGGGGGAGGCCTCGACCTGCCTGCCCTGCACCGTCACCTTGCGATCCTCGGTGACCGCTCCGGCCGAACGCTGGCCGCTCAGCGTTTCCAGTTCCGGCCCGGGATCCAGACCCATCGCCGCCCGGGCGGCGCGGACGTAATACAGCCCTTCGATCGCACTCTCCTTGGCGAACGCGGCTTGCCGTGCCGTCGTCGCCTGGTCGATCTGGGATGCGGCGGCGTTGTACCGCTCAGAGGCGTCGGCCAGCGCCTGTTTGGAGGCGTCGTCGGTGCCGGTCAGGTTGACCACCTGGCCGCCGAGCCGCTCGATGACCCGGCGAGCGTCCGCTTTGGCGTCGCCGAGCGCCGCGGCGTTGCGCGTTCCGGCTGCCTTCGACGAGGCGTACACCAGCAGCCCGATGCCTGCCACCACGAACAGGATGAGGATCAGCAGAATGCCGTTCATGGCGCTCAGCGTAGCCATGGCGCAGGCTGTGCACCTGCTACCGATCCCACCTTTACGTCGTCAGGTCAGAAGTCGAATCCGCCGAAGTCCCCGCCGCCGTCGAACCCGCCGAAGTCACCGCCCCCGTCGGAGCCGCCCCAGCTGTCGCCGCCCCAGCCACCGTCGGAGCCCACGTCTTGGCCGCCGTCGGCGGACAGCTCACCTTGTTCGAAGCCCTGCTGGAAGCCGTCACCGTAGCCGTTCTCGAAACCCTGTGCGCCGTAGTCCACTCCGTGCATTCCGGAGAACAGTGCGTCGAACAGCAGCACCGAGCCGATACCCCAGGCGCCGGCCACCAAGGCGGGCTTCCACCACGGTTCGGAGTACCAGCCGGCCGGAACCGGACGACCGGCCACCCGGCCGCCGGGGTAGTAGTTGGGCGTGCGCTGCGACGGTGTGGGGGAGGCCTCGATCTCCTTGCCCTCGAACTGGATTCGGCGATCCTCGGTCACCGCACCGGCCGAGCGCTGACCGTCCAAGGTCTCGAGTTCCGGGCCGGGGTCCATGCCCATCGCGGTACGCGCGGCCCGCACGTAGTACAGGCCTTCGATGGCGCTCTCCTTGGCCAGCAGCGCCTGCCTGGCGGTGGTGGCCTGGTCGATCTGCGACGACGCGGCGGTGTAACGCTCGGACGCGTCCGCGAGCGCCTGTTTGGCGGCCTCATCGGTGCCGGTCAGGTTGAACACCTGGCCACCCAGCCGTTCGATGACCCGCCGGGCGTCGGCCTTTGCGTCGGCCAGCGAGGCAGCGGTGCGCTGCCCGGTTGCCTTCTGCGAGGTGTAGATCGCGAAGCCGATGGCCGCGATGACCAGGACGATGAGCACGAGCAGCAGGCCGTTCATGATTTTCAGCGTACCGACAGGAAGCGGCTGGTCCCTGCCTCGCGCGGTTGTCCGCTGAGAGCGGAACTCAGGTGCGGCGCGACGGTACGGCCGCGGTCGGTCGTTCGCCCGCTACATCTATTGCCGTGCAATGCGTTTGGCGTCGTCCGGGGGCAATGCGGTCAGACTGACGTCGCCGCCGTAGATCTCCAGCACGCGCGGATCCATCACCCGGCGCCACAACGGCGGACACAGTGCAAGGGTCAGCATCGACACGTATCCGCCCGGCAGTTGTGGTGCCTGTTCGTCCAGGCGGACCGCTTGGTAGCGACGCACCGGGTTCAGGTGATGGTCGGAATGTCGCTGCAGATGCAGCAGGAAGACGTTGGTCAGGACGGCATTCCCGTTCCAGCAGTGCGCGGGGCGAAGGCGTTCGTACCGACCGGAGGGCAGTCGGCGTCTGCGCAGTCCGTAGTGCGACACGTAGTTCATCGCTTCGAGGAGGAACATCCCGATCACTGCCTGGCCCGCCAGCCAAGGCAGGTCGACGGCGCCGAACCACAACGCCAGCCCGGTGAACAGGGCCGCGCTGATCAGCCAGGCGTTGAGCACATCGTTTCGCAGCGACCAGCGTGAATGTCCTTTGCGGGCGAGCCGTTTGGCTTCCAGACCCAGGGCCGAGCTGGTACCTCCGGTTACCGAGCGGATGGCGAAACCGTAGACGTTCTCCCCGAACCGGGCGCTCGCCGGATCCTCGGCGGTGGCCACCCGCACGTGGTGTCCGCGATTGTGCTCGACGTAGAACTGCCCGTAGAAAGTCTGCGCCAGTGCCAGCTTGCTCAGCCATCGTTCGGCGCGGGCGCGTTTGTGCCCCAATTCGTGGGCGGCATTGTTGGCGATGCCGCCCACCACGCCGGTGGTCACCATCAACCCGAGCTTCCCGATCGGGGAGATGCTGAGCCAACCGCCACCGCTCCACAGCCAGCACGCGAAGATCAACGAGAGGTACTGCGCGGGCAGATACAGGTGAGTGGCTGCGCGGTAGTACCGGTCACCTTCCAGCGCGGACAGTGCATGGTCCGGCGCGCGGTTCCGCGTCTCCTGGCCGATCAGGTGATCGATGGCCGGGATCACCACGAAGGTGAGGGCCGCGCCGGTCCACCAGAACGCCGGCCAGCCGGTGGTCCACACCAGCAACCAGGACAGTCCGACCATCCCGGGGATTGTCGGGACCATGAGCCAGAGATACCGCTTCGGATCTCGCCAGTTCGCCGTAGCTATCATGTGATGGCTGTCCGTCTTCGGTTGCTCGCGCTCCGTCGAAGGGGGCGGATACACGGTCATCCGATACTTATACCGTGACCTAATTGCGTATGCAATCGCCATCGCCGCCGAGGGGATATAAGTCTCTTTCTTGCGCTCTAACTGGCAATATGATGAACGTTGAGGTTCGGTGAAATGCCGTCCGCGTCCGTGCTCAAGATTATCGCGACAGTCAATTTGCAGCATATTCCCAGAATGTCGAATAGCTCCTGGTTAATCGATTCAAGTGACTATTTTTGGTGTAGTGGCAAATTTTTCAAAGTCGCTGGAATGCCGGTTGTCGGAGCCGTGAAACCAGAAAACCGGCCTCGGTGGGCCGGTTCTGTGGAGCGGGCGGCGGGAATCCGCACCGAACCGGGGACTGAGTGTGTTGGCTACTCAGCCCCCGGTCAGGTGTCGGGCCTGGCTGCCAGGTCGTTGATCGAGAGTTCGGCGGGGTCCGCCGTGCCGCGACGGTCGGCAGGGGGGGTGGACTCAGCCCCCGAAAGCCTTGCCGATGGCCTTCGCCACGCCGCTGACGGCCGCACCGGTGCGCTTCTGCACGTTGGTGCCCGCGGTGCCTACCTGGTTCTGCAGGTTGGTGCCCGCGGTACCGAGCTGATTCTGCAAATTGGTACCGCCGGTGCCCACCTGGTTCTGCAGGTTGGTGCCCGCGGTGCCTACCTGGTTCTGCAGGTTGGTGCCTGCGGTGCCGAGCTGGTTCTGCAGGTTGGTGGCTCCGTTGCCCAGCTGGGTGATGATGTTTTGCTGTGAATCGGCCGCGGCCACGCCCGCTTCCGCGGTGGCGATGCCCAAAGCTACCGCGAAGCCGCTGCCTGCCACTGCCACGGCCGTCAGTGCCTTGCGCCGCGTCCCCTGAATTCGAGCCATGACTTTTCCTCCCTATAGCAAACGCCATTGTTGGCATATGGAAGTTACCACAACGGTTGCCGGGGCAGCCATAGCCGTGACCGTCTCGCGATCGCCAATTGTATTGACTCCATGGTTAATTGTTTGCCAGTGAGGCGTTGGACGGGAGTCGTCCGTCGGCGTGAATGCGCTCGTCCTGATTGGCTACCCGTGTCGGAGCCAGTGCCGTCGGTGCTCAAAAGAGCAGTTAAAGGGCGAATCTGTCGGCTTAGTTCCCCGTTTTGAGGTTCTGGAGCTAGATGTTGTCAGCGCCCGACAAGTGAGGGGGTGGTGTGGTGAGCACTTGCTAGCCTTAGGTGGTCATCTAGTTTTGATCCCGGGGAATCTATGCGTCGTGCACTTTACGAAGAGGTAGCCAGAGGGAATCAGTAGCAAACTCACCTCGGATGCACAGACTGCCGGCGAATCGCATTTCTGGTCCAGGATGGGTCCGCGGACTGGCCGCCACGCCAGCGAAACGGGAGCGAGGCGACGAATCTTCGGGGATGCGGAGCTGATCGGAGTTGCTGATCGCGGATGCGCTCAATTCGTTCGGCGCGAGGCGCGGGTAGGCGCTGTGGGCACGGAAGTCTGCGCCCTTCTGGTGCGACGGGCGATGAAACCGCGTCGGGGCCGACGTCGGCCGCACGCAGCGACGGGTGTCGTCCCTTCTCGCAAAAGTGACGCAGAACGCAAATTTCAGCAAAATTTGACGCGTCCATCGCGGAATCTCATACTGAATAGAAATTGCTCGAGGTCGTGCGTCGTGATCGATGGAGGCGGGCCCGTCGGCTCGTAACCCCAGACGCACGCACGGAGGCAATCGTGATCCACGAACTGCTAATTCGTCGGATTTCTGCGGCCTTCCGCAGGGTCGGGCTCCACGTGAAAGATCGACAGATCTTCGCGACGGTGGTGGCGCTGGCTAGCGTCGCGATTCTCACATTCGCCTACTGGTGCACGGTACCCGCGGTTTCAGCAAATTTGTGGCCGCAACGCCTCCAGCTCGGCTCGGCGGATCCCGGCAGTATCGTCAGCACCACTTCGCTGACTGCCGTCACCCCAGAGATCAGAGCCCTCAGTGCCGCGTCCGTCCGGATCGTGTACCGCTCGACGCATGCCACTTCGGGCGAACTCGTCGAGGTGTCGGGGGCGTTCTTCGTTCCCGCCGGGACTGCGCCCGCCGGCGGCTGGCCGGTCGTGGCCGTCGCTCATCAGGGCGAGGGAACCGACGAACCGTGCGCACCGTCGCGCAGCAGCAGCCTGTTGGGGAATGCACCCCTTGTCGCCACGCTGTTGAAAAGCGGTTACGCCGTCACTGTCAGCGACTACGCCGGCCTGGGAGAACCCGGACGGGCCAATGACTACCTCGACGTGACCACTGCCGGCCGCAACGTGATCGACTCTGTCCGCGCCCTACGCGCAGCGTTTCCGGATATCTCGAATCGATGGGCTGCGTTCGGCACGCGACTCGGTGGTGCGGCCGTCTGGGCGGCCGATCAACAGGCAGCCGGCTACGCCGCCGAGATGAACCTGGTCGGTGCGGCCGCCCGTTCGCCATTGGGTGATCTCGCGCCGCTTCTCGAACGAGCGCGGACCGGATCGCTCACCATCGACCAGCGCAAAGTCCTGCTCTGGTCGATGACCTCGTTGTCCCGCCAACATCCCGGTCTGAACCTGGATGACTACCGACGCGGGGCCGTCGCCCAGGACTGGGACGCGATGACAAAGTGCTTCGGGGCTGATGTTGGTCGTGGTGAACTCGCGATCGCGGCGATGGACACCGAAGACCTGGCGCCTTCGACGCCTACCGCTGCCGCGGTACTGGACAACCTGGTGCACGCTCGCGCCCTGCCCGACCTACCGTTGAGCGCGCCCCTGTCCGTCGTCAACGACTCCGATGACACCGTTGTCGATCCTCAGTGGAACAACGAAGAAATCACCAAGGCGTGCAGGCGAGGCGACAGCATCTCCTGGCGCACCGACTCCGCCCCGGCGGCGCAGAAGACGACCGGCAATGCGCTCGCTGCCTCGACAACAAGCCAAATCGGCTGGCTTGCCAATAGATTCGCTGGAATGCCGCTCGCCAACGGGTGCGGTTCGGTTTCGGTGAGCAGCCCCGGCGCCGGCACGTTGCTGTCCACTGAGGACATTCCCGGCGTTGCGGCCGCGCTGGGATTGCCGGCCGGGGCGAGGGCAGCGCGCGTGACGTACCAATCAACGCAGGGCGATACCGGATCGTCGACAGTCGTTTCCGGCACCGTTTTCGCGCCCGCCGGCGATCCGCCGCCCGGCGGCTGGGCGGCGTTCGCATTCGGGCATGGCACGACCGGCATCCAGCAAGAGTGCGGTCCGTCTGTCCTACTTCAAGGGTCGGGTAGCTGGCTGGCAGCCGCGGTGGGGCCGCCTATCGCCAAACTGCTCGAACTGGGATTCGCCGTCAGCTTCCCGGACTACGAAGGACTGGGCGCTCCGGGTGCCCACCGCTACATCGACTACCGCACAGCCGGTCTGAACATGATCGACTCCGTGCGCGCACTCCGGGCGGCCTTTCCAGGCGTCTCTACGCGCTGGGCCGCCATCGGCACCTCCCAGGGCGCCGGTGCCACCTGGTCTGCTGACGAGCAATCCGACAGCTACGCACCGGAACTCCAACTCATCGGTGCCGTGGCCTTGGCGCCGCCCGCGGACTTGACCGGCATCGTGGACAAGGTCATCAGCGGTGACATCACCCCGAATCAACTCGGCGTACTACAGCTGATTCTCGCCTCACTTGCTCGTGAAGACGTGGGCCTGGATGTCGACGAATTCCGCCGGGGATCCGCCGCGCAGAACTGGGAGGTCCTCAGCTCGTGCGACGTCCCCGAGGCAGAGGCCCGGTCGGCTGCGCTGAAGGAGCTCACGCCAGCAGACCTGGCGCCGGCAACTCCCGAGGCCGCGGACAAACTGCGCGACTTGCTGGCACGTCGGAAGCTGCCGCAACGCCGGATGTCGGCCCCGATCTTCATCGTGTACGGAACGGGGGATCTCCTCATCGATTCGGGGTGGATCTCAGGTGCCATCGCCCGGGCCTGCGCGCTCGGCGGCACGATCGCCTTCGAAGCACAGGACGGGCGAGGCCACGACAACCTGGACGCGACACCTGCGCTCGGTTGGCTGCTTGACAGGTTCGCCAACCGGCCCGTTGTCAATGACTGTCCCGGACGGGCGTGACGCTGGTCGGCAACAGGTGGAGGGCCTCATATCGTGACCAGTCAGCAAACACAAAAACCGCCCTCGTCAGGCGGTTCTGTGGAGCGGGCGACGGGAATCGAACCCGCGTAGCTAGTTTGGAAGACTAGGGCTCTACCATTGAGCTACGCCCGCTTGTTCGTGCAACGGAAGACTGTACCGGCGAGGACGTGGACAAAGCCAATTGACGGTCCTACGTGTCGAACCCGTAGTATTCCGACCGCAGTGAAACACGGGGTGTAGCGCAGCTTGGTAGCGCATCCGCTTTGGGAGCGGAAGGCCGCAGGTTCAAATCCTGTCACCCCGACCCACCGGTACTACAGGTCCAGCACCAGCCGCTCGCCCGCCGATTTGGCCCGGGAGACGCACACCAGCATCTGTCCGCATCGGCGCTGCTCCTCGGTGAGCAGGTCGTCACGATGGTCCACCTCGCCGGAGACCACCCGCTGCACACACGTACCGCAATAGCCCTGCTGGCACGAATATGCCACGGAGGGAACGGCATTGCGCAGCGCGGCGAGCGCACTGCGATCCGCGCCGACCCCCACCACGGTGCCGCAGCGGGCCAGCTCCAGTTCGAACGGCCGGCCATCGACCACCGGCGCGGCGCTGAAACGCTCGCTGTGCACTTCGATACCGGAATCCCGCGGAATCGCCCGCAGCACCGCGTCGACCATCGGCGGCGGCCCGCACACATACACCGCTGTTGTCGGATCCACCCCGTCGAGCAGGGCCGCGGCGCTCGGCATCCCGTCTTCGTCGTCGGTCCGCACGTGCACCTTCTCGCCGTAGGGCGCCAGCTCGTCCACGAACGCCAGGGCGTCCCGGTGGCGGCCGGTGTAGTGCAGCGTCCACGGCGTGCCCTGTTGTTCGGCGAGCCGGACCATCGACAGGATCGGCGTGATGCCGATGCCACCGGCGATGAAATGCAATTTCGACGCACGCGACGCCGATCCCGGCAGCGGCATCATGAACGCGTTGCGCGGATCGCTCACCTCGACCAGGCGGCCGGTGCTCAGGCCATGCACCTCGACCGAACCGCCCGCGCCTTCTGGGCTGTGCCGCACCGCAATTCGGTACTCATCTCGTCGCCCCGGATCGCCGCACAGCGAGTACTGCCGGATCAGGCCGGACGGCAGGTGCACATCGAGGTGCGCGCCCGGGTTCCATCGCGGCAGGGGCGTGTCGTCGAGCGGGGTCAGGGTGAGTGCCAGCACCTGGCCGTCGGCGGTGACCCTGCGCCGGTCCGCGATGCGCATCGTCGTGCGGTTCACCGCGGCCGGTAGCTCCGGCGGTTCGCTGTCACCGCCCAGGCGCGTCACCACCGAGAGGAAGTGCGGCACCGCGGCACCCGCGATCCGAATCAGCAGATCGGGCGTCTTGGCGCGGTACAGGCCGCGCGGCGGTTCACCGACGTATGGCTTGACGAGCGCGCGTAGCGAGCGGGGCGTCATCCGTGCATGACGCGTGCGGCGGGGGAGGCGGCCAGGTACGCGACGGCCTGGGCGGTGCTGCCTTCGTCGACCGGGTTGTAGTCGCGGCGCAGCAGCCGCGAGCCGGTCCGGAACAGGTACGCGATGGTGGGCAGGGAGCCCCGCTTACCTGACGCGCGCATTTTCCACAGCAGCCGGACGTATCCCAGGTTGGGTAGTTGGGGATCGGCGTGCACCAGGAATTTCAGGCCGCGCAGCACGAGGGCGAAGAACACGACGCTGACCATGAGGCCGGCTGCCGCTTGTGCGAAGTAGTCCATGCCGAAGTACTTGGCCACGTTGTAGGACACGTGCCGGTGCTCCACTTCCTCGGCACCGTGCCAGCGCATCAGATCCGCCATCATCGGATCCACGCCCAGGCTGTCCCATTCGTTGTTCAAGGCCCAGTGCCCCAGCACTCCGGTGAAATGCTCGGCCGCACTGAGCGCATGAGTCCCGGAGGTCAGCGCCTTGCGGCGCCGGGTGGGACTGGTAATCCGTGCCATCCGAAGGTCGTACTGACCGGCGACCCATTCCAGCTGGTCCAGAAACGGGGTGGGGTCGATGCCGTGCCGACGCACGAACTCGACGAGCACGTCATCGTGGGTCCTGGCGTGGATGGCTTCCTGGCCGATGAATCCGATGATCTGCTCGCGTAGCCGCTCGTCGCGGACGTAGTCGAGCGCTTCGGTGAGCAGTTTGGCGAACCAACGCTCCGCGACCGGCAAGAACAGGTTCAACGCGGTGGTGGCGTGTGAGCCATAGGGGTCGCCGGGCATCCAGTGCAGCGGGGTCTCGTCCCACCCGAACTTCGCATCGCGTGGGCGCAGGGCCACTTCCTCGGGTGCGAATTCGTCCACAGGGCTCGGGTACCCAAGCCGCGGCTGAGTCACGACGGACCTCCTTTCGGGTGACTTTGGCATATGGCTGCATACCCATAAGGGCGTTTGGCCATCCCGTTCACGTATTCGGTGCGCCCAGCGGTTCAGATTGGTCGGAATCGGGATCGCCGACCCTCGGGAGCGCTGCTCGGGGACGCCAAGTGTCAGGTGGCCAAGCTCGTCAACTACCCTGTTCGCGAAGCGCGCGGCGCTGCTGAAGGCGACACATGACGAACCTTTAGCCCCTCGCACGCCGCGATGCCACCAGAAGACGCATACAGGAGTAACGCAGTGAAAAGCACGGTCGAGAAGCTGAGCCCCACTCGGGTTCGGATCAACGTGGAGGTTCCCTTCGCCGAGCTGGAGCCCGATTTCGACCGGGCCTTCAAGCAGCTGGCCCAGCAGGTCCGGCTGCCCGGGTTCCGACCCGGCAAGGCGCCGCGCAAGCTTCTGGAGGCCCGTATCGGTCGCGGCGCGGTGCTGGAGCAGGTCGTCAACGACGCGCTCCCCAGCCGCTACAGCGAGGCGGTCACCACCGCCGACGTGCAGCCCCTCGGACAGCCCGATATCGAGGTCACCAAGCTCGAGGACAACGAGGAGCTGGTGTTCACCGCCGAGGTGGACATCCGCCCCGAGATCGATCTGCCCGACCTGTCCGCGCTGACGTTCAGCGTCGACCCGATCGAGGTCAGCGACGAAGAGGTCGACACCGAGCTGCAGAACCTGCGCGCCCGGTTCGGCACCCTGACGGGCGTGGAGCGTGCCGCGGCCGAAGGTGACTTCGTCTCCATCGACCTGTCGGCCACCGTCGACGGCGAGGACGTGCCCGAGGCCAAGACCGAGGGGCTGTCCCACGAGGTCGGCTCCGGCCAGCTCATCGAGGGCTTGGACGAGGCGATCACCGGGCTCAAGGCCGGCGAGAGCACGACGTTCACCACCACGCTGGTCGCCGGTCCGCATGCCGGTCGCGAAGCCGAGGTGACGGTCAAGGTGAACTCGGTCAAGGAGCGCGAGCTGCCCGAGGCCGATGATGAGTTCGCCCAGCTGGCAAGCGAGTTCGACACCATCGACGAGCTCAAGGAGAGCCTGATCGAGCAGGTGCGCCGGACCAAGCGCATCCAGCAGGCCGAGCAGATCCGTGACAAGGCGCTGGAGACCCTGCTCGCCGATATCGAGGTGCCGCTGCCCGAGGCGATCGTGCAGGCCCAGGTCGACGACGCGCTGCACAACGCCATTCACGGCCTTGAGCACGATGAGGCGAAGTTCGAGGAGTCGCTGACCGAACAGGGCAGCAGCCGCGAAGAGTTCGACGCGGAAAACCGCAGCAACGCCGAGAAGGCCGTCAAGACTCAGCTGCTGATGGATGCCATCGCCGACAAGCTGGACATCCAGGTCGGCCAGGCCGACCTCACCGAGCGGCTAGTCCTGATGTCGCGCCAGTACGGGCTCGAGCCGCAGCAGCTGCTGGGCTTCCTGCAGCAGAACAACCAGCTGCCGGCGATGTTCGCCGATGTGCGGCGCGGCCTGACCATCGCCGCGGTGGTGCATGGGGCGACCGTCACCGACACCGACGGCGCGGTGGTCGACACCGCCGAGTTCTTCGGTCCGGCCGGTGG
This sequence comes from Mycolicibacterium sp. Y3, assembly GCF_051188035.1. Classification (NCBI taxonomy): domain Bacteria; kingdom Bacillati; phylum Actinomycetota; class Actinomycetes; order Mycobacteriales; family Mycobacteriaceae; genus Mycobacterium; species Mycolicibacterium sp. Y3. Next base: position 2,490,798 of record NZ_JAVQLT010000001.1, read on the forward strand.
CGCCGAGGCGGGCGAGGCCGAGGACGAGACCGCGGACGCCCCGGAAGCCGATACGGCCGATGAGGGCGACGACGCCGAAAAGGCGGAGAAGGCCGAGAAGAAGGCCGCCAAGAAGGCTGCCAAGAAGGCCGATAAGAAGCAGGACAAGAAGGATCAAGACACCGCTGAGTGACGCTGTGAGCGAACGCGCGCCTTCTTGGGCGTGCGGTTCGCTGCGCGTTGGTTAGTGTCGGTGAACGAGTACGACAAACTCGAGAAAGCAGGTATCCAGCCGTGACTGACATGCGTTCTGGCGCGTCGGGGCTCAACCTCATCGACTCGGTGTATGAGCGGTTGCTCGCCGAGCGCATCATCTTCCTGGGCACCCAGGTCGATGACGACATCGCGAACCGGCTGTGCGCGCAGATTCTGCTGCTGGCCGCGGAAGACCCCGTCAAGGACATCCACCTGTACATCAACTCGCCCGGTGGTTCGGTCACGGCGGGTATGGCCATCTACGACACCATGGTGCTGGCGCCGTGTGATGTGGCGACCTACGCGATGGGTCTGGCCGCCTCGATGGGTGAGTTCCTGCTCGCCGCGGGCACCAAGGGCAAGCGGTACGCCCTGCCGCACGCGCGGATCATGATGCACCAGCCGTCCGCCGGTATCGGTGGTAGCGCGGCCGATATCGCGATCCAGGCCGAGCAGTTCGCGTTGACGAAGAAGGAGATGAACCGGCTCAACGCCGAGTTCACCGGCCAGACCCTGGAGCGGGTCGAGACGGACGCCGATCGCGATCGCTGGTTCACGGCGTCCGAAGCCCTGGAATACGGCTTCGTCGACCACATCATCACCAGCGTCAGCGTTAACGGCGACGGACCAGGAGCAGGTATCAAATGAACCCGATGCAATCGCGCTACATCCTGCCGTCGTTCATCGAGCACTCGAGCTTCGGCGTCAAAGAGTCCAACCCGTACAACAAGCTGTTCGAGGAACGCATCATCTTCCTCGGGGTGCAGGTGGACGACGCCTCGGCTAACGACATCATGGCCCAGCTGCTGGTGCTCGAGTCGCTGGATCCCGACCGCGACATCACCATGTACATCAACTCGCCGGGTGGTTCGTTCACCTCGCTGATGGCGATCTACGACACCATGCAGTACGTCCGGGCCGATATCCAGACCGTCTGCCTGGGCCAGGCCGCCTCGGCCGCCGCGGTGCTGTTGGCCGCCGGTACCCCCGGTAAGCGGCTGGCCCTGCCCAACGCACGCGTGCTGATCCATCAGCCCGCCGTCGGCGGTGCCATCCAGGGTCAGGTCTCGGATCTGGAGATCCAGGCCGCCGAGATCGAGCGGATGCGCACCCTGATGGACGCCACGTTGGCGCGGCACACCGGAAAGGATCCGGCCGTTATCCGCAAGGACACCGACCGCGACAAGATCCTGACGGCCGCCGAGGCCAAGGATTACGGCATCATCGACACCGTTCTGGCCTACCGGAAGCTCTCCGCGCAGAACGCCTGACGCACGACATCACGAGATTGCCGTTATGGCGCGGAAGTTCGAGTAGAACGCGCCATAGCGGCAATCTCGCGTTTCAGCGCGTTGCGTCAGTAGCTGAACGTGGTGGCACCCTCGCCGATCCACTCCCACAACTGCACGGTGCCGCCGGCATCGGCGCCCTCGACGAATGTGTGTGGGTCCAGATGCTTGGCCTGAATGCAGATCGGGCACACCAGGTAGCGTCCGCCCGCTTTCTCGTAGCGCGCCATGAGCTCCGACAACGCCGGGCACCCGTCACAGGCGGTGCCCACCGCCACCCCGGGCACCACCAACCGCACCGCTTCCTTGGTCAGGAACATCATGGTCGGCCGGCCCGATTCGGCGGCGCCGACGGCGACCAGGAAGGCCACCGTCACGCGTTCGGCATCCTCCAGACCGGTGGTCAGGCTGATGGCGGCTTTGTTCGTGGTGTTGTTCATGGTCTGATCGTCTCCCCATCGGGGTGGGTACACGGGGTTTTGCCCTAGGTGCTCCTCGCTTCGAAAGCGGTCGGATCGGTGACCGTGGGGCCACGGTGAAACATGGGAAAGGTGCTGCACATGAGGCTCGGGCCGTCGTCGGCGGGGTGAATATCCGCATGTGCCGGTGGACGCGCACGGTATCGTGGAGAGCGGCAATGACACCTGCGATGACTGCGTTTCCATTACACCGGCGACACGCCAGGGACACGGTCCGCGCGCCGACAGGTGCGGAGCCGCCTGGAGGGATATGTTCTCCTCCACGCGAACAAATACCACCCACGCGATTCGGTCCTATCGGTCGCAACGGGACGCAGCGAACGGGTAGCGTCGGGTGAACACCCGGAGTAACCCAACGAACGGTGTGACAAGCGGTGTGACAACCGACGGCAACAGGAAGTAGGACGCACCCAGATGGCGCGCATTGGAGACGGCGGTGACCTGCTGAAGTGCTCGTTCTGTGGAAAGAGCCAAAAGCAGGTGAAAAAGCTCATCGCGGGTCCCGGCGTGTACATCTGCGATGAGTGCATCGACCTGTGCAACGAGATCATCGAGGAGGAGCTGGCCGACGCCGACGACGTCAAACTCGACGAGCTGCCCAAGCCCGCGGAGATCCGCGAGTTCCTCGAGGGCTACGTCATCGGCCAGGACACCGCCAAGAAGACGCTCGCCGTCGCGGTCTACAACCACTACAAGCGCATCCAGGCGCAGGAGAAGTCCCGGGACTCCCGGGCCGAACCGGTTGAGCTCGCCAAGTCCAACATCTTGATGCTCGGGCCCACCGGCTGCGGCAAGACCTACCTGGCCCAGACGCTGGCCAAGATGCTCAACGTCCCGTTCGCCATCGCCGACGCCACCGCGCTGACCGAGGCCGGCTACGTCGGTGAGGATGTCGAGAACATCCTGCTCAAGCTGATCCAGGCGGCCGACTACGACGTGAAGCGCGCCGAGACGGGCATCATCTACATCGACGAGGTCGACAAGATCGCCCGCAAGAGCGAGAACCCGTCGATCACCCGCGACGTGTCCGGCGAGGGCGTGCAGCAGGCGCTGCTGAAGATCCTGGAAGGTACGCAGGCCTCGGTGCCCCCGCAGGGTGGCCGTAAGCACCCGCACCAGGAGTTCATCCAGATCGACACCACCAACGTGCTGTTCATCGTCGCAGGAGCGTTCGCCGGTTTGGAGAAGATCGTCTCCGACCGGGTCGGCAAGCGCGGCCTGGGCTTCGGCGCCGAGGTGCACTCCAAGGCCGAGATCGACACCCAGGACCATTTCGCCGAGGTCATGCCGGAGGATCTGATCAAGTTCGGTCTGATCCCGGAGTTCATCGGCCGTCTGCCGGTGGTCGCCTCGGTGACCAACCTGGACAAGGAATCGCTGGTGCAGATCCTGTCCGCGCCGAAGAACGCCCTGGTGAAGCAGTACACCCGGCTGTTCGAGATGGACGGTGTCGAGCTGGAGATGACGCCGGAAGCACTGGACGCCATCGCCGATCAGGCCATCCACCGCGGCACCGGCGCCCGTGGGTTGCGCGCCATCATGGAAGAGGTGCTGCAGCCGGCCATGTACGACATCCCCAGCCGCGACGATGTCGCCAAGGTGGTCGTCACCCGGGAGACCGTGCAGGACAACGTCCTTCCGACCATCGTGCCGCGGAAGCCGCCGCGGGCTGAGCGTCGCGACAAGAGCGCCTGAGCCGCTTAGGTTTCACCCTTCGAATCCGACGAAATGGCTGCGTTCCACACCGGAACGCAGCCATTTCGCCGTCTTGGGGCCGTGACTTCGTCGATGAGCGCGGCGATTTCGGCCACTCCGTCACGCTGGGCGAAAGCCACCTCCAATTCGCGGGCGCGCCGCCGATAGCGGTCGTCGCGCAGAACCTCGTTCACCGCGGCCGTATGGGCGGCGCCGGTCAGCATTGTGACCGTGTTCCCGCGTTTCACCTGATCGGCGGCCACCGTGAGCATCGGGGCGATATGCCTGTCGGGGGACAGGGCGGCGATGAGGATGTCAGCCATGTCGGCTGACCACCTGCCACTCGGCGATCACGGAGTCGATGACATCCGCGATCGCCGCGACGCCGTCGCGGCGGGCATACGCCTGCTGCAGTTCCGCGGCTGTCCGACGGTAAGCGTGCTGGGAGAGCACCTCGCGGACCGCGCGATGGATCGACGTCGGGGAGGGCGTCCCGGAGCGCAGATTCACGCCCGCGCCGAACCATTCGACCCGCGCCGCGACTTCCGGCTTGTCCTCGGTGTTGCCGGCCACGACCAGCGGAACCCCCGCCATCAGGGCTCGCTGCACGGCGCCGTAGCCGCCGTTGGTGACCATTACGTCGACCTTGGGGAGCAGCATGTCGTGCGGAACGAATTCGGTGGCAACGGTATTGGCGGGAAGTGGGGTACGGATCTGGTCCACCGGTCGTCCACCGGTGCTCACCACCAGGGTGACGTTCTCGTCGGCGAGTGCGGCGATGGTGGGCTCGATGAGCCGGGACAGATCGGCGTTGTCGACGGTGCCCTGGGTGACGTGGACGACGGGGCGGCCCTGATCGAGGCGGTGCCACCAGGCGGGCGGGGTGAAGTCGGAGGCGGGAGCGGGCGTGACGGCGCCGACGAAACACACATGTCCGGGTAGGTCGCTACGGGGGTACTCGAACTCGGGGATCGTGGGCACGATCACACGGTCGGCCAGTATGCCGGAATCGAGCACGAATGCGGGGGGTTCGGGCAGGCCGAGAGCATCCAGCATCGCGATGAGCGACTGGTGGGCGGGACGCAGCAGGATGCGTTGGGCCAGCACGTTGAGGGCATGGTTGCGCAGACGGCCCAGCCGTCCGGTTCCGGGCAAGATTCCGGTACCGCCCGGCGCGGTATCGCGACTGGTCAGCAGCAAGGGGGACGTCACGTAGGCCAGTACCGGGGGCCGGTCGGGGCGGTGCTTCAGCAGGATCGGCAGGATGCCGAGGAAGAACGCGTCGGCCAGGATGACGTCGAAAGTATTGCCGGCCAGGGCATCCGACAGGGCTGCAGCCTGGTAGGGCAGCGGGCGCACGAAGACATGTTTGACATCGAAGTTCACCCGTGCGATCCCGGACGTCTCGGCGCGCCCCGGTAGTTCGGCGTCCAAGGCGGTGTCGTCGAAGTCGGCGCCGACGGGCAGCGGCAGCGGATGGGCGCCCGCGGCGCGGATCGCGTCGGCATGCCGCGCGGAGGTCAGCACGGTCACCCGGTCTCCGCGGCCCACGAGTCCGCGGGCGACGTTGAGCAGCGGACCGATATGTCCGACAGGTGGGCAGGACGCAATGAGGATCTCTGGCATGCCGTCGATGTTCGCCGTTGGGCAGGGCGGCGTGCTTGGAGGTTGTGTGGAGAACGGCTGGAGATTGCCGGTAGATGAGCCGCTTGCGCGAAGACCATGAGTTAGATGAGCCGCTTGCGCGAAGACCATTAGTTAGATGAGCCGCTTGCGCGAAGATCACCGAGTCAGATGGGGTTAGTGGATGCGGTCCGGCCGGGTATACACGTTCATCGATTCGCCGCGCAGGAACGCCACCAGGGTCAACCCCGCCTGCGCAGCCAGATCCACCGCCAACGACGACGGAGCCGAGACGGCGGCCAGGATGGGGATACCGGCCATCACCGCCTTCTGGGTGAGTTCGAAAGAGGCCCGTCCGCTGACCAGAAGGACATTGCCCGACAACGGGATCCGCCGGTTCTCCAGCGCCCAGCCGATGACCTTGTCGACAGCGTTGTGCCGGCCGATGTCCTCGCGGACCGCCAGTTCGGTGCCGTCGGTACCGAACAGTGCGGCACCGTGCAGGCCGCCGGTGCTGGCGAACACCTTCTGCGCCTTGCGCAGCCGGGCCGGTAGCGCGCTGAGCAACTCCGTTGTGACCGTGCTCGGATCGTCACCGGGGGAGTGCCGGCTGACCAGACGTACCGCCTCCAGTGAGGACTTCCCGCACACCCCGCACGAGGAGGTGGCGTAGAAGTTCCGCGTCAGGTCCACGTCCGGCGCGGGTACGCCGGCGGCCAGGGTCACATCGAGGACGTTGTAGGTGTTCACGCCATCTTCCGTGGCGCCTTGGCAGTACCGCACGGTGGCGATATCGTCGCGGCCGGAGATGATGCCCTCGGTGAGCAGAAACCCTTGTGCGAGTTCGATATCGGAGCCAGGAGTGCGCATGGTGACGGTCAGGGGCGCACCGTTGACGCGGATCTCCAACGGCTCCTCGACGACGAGGGTCTCCGGCCTGGCCACCACCCCGTCGGCGTTGCGGTGGCTGATCCGGCGCCGCGTGGTTACCCGGCCCATGGACTCGACTCGGGTTCTGACCTGAGTTCCAGCCTGATCACCACGGCCTTGGACACCGGGGTATTGGATCTGGCGGCGGTGTGGTCCAGGGGCACCAGCGGATTGGTCTCGGGATAGTAGGCGGCGGCGTTGCCCACCGGGGTGGAGTAGCCGACCACGCGGAAGTCCTCGGCCCTTCTCTCCTGAAGGCGTCCTTCGCCGTCGGTGAACTCGGAGATGAGGTTCACCCGGGCGCCCTCGTGCAGGCCCAGTGCGGCGATGTCGGCGGGGTTGACGAACACCACTCGGCGGCCGCCCTTGACTCCGCGGTAGCGGTCATCGAGACCGTAGATGGTGGTGTTGTACTGGTCGTGGCTGCGCAGGGTCTGCAGCACCAGCCGGCCCGGCGGCACCGGCACCCATTCCAGCGGATATACCGAGAAGTTGGCCTTGCCTGTGTGGGTGGGGAATTCGCGTGAATCGCGGGGTGGGTGAGGCAACTGGAACCCGTCCGGTTGCCGCACCCGGGTGTTGTAGTCGGTGCAGCCGGGCACCACCGCGGCGATGGCGTCCCGGATCAGGTCGTAGTCGGCGTTGAAGGCCTCCCACTCGACGGGGTGCCCGGGGCCCAGCAGGGCGCGCGCCAGTTGGCAGACGATGGCGACCTCGCTGCGCAGCTGATCGCTGGGCGGGTGCAGGTTGCCGCGCGACAGGTGCACCATCGACATCGAGTCTTCCACCGAGACCAGCTGCTTGCCGCCCCGCTGGAAGTCCTTGTCGGTGCGGCCCAGCGTCGGCAGGATCAGCGCGGTGCGGCCGTGCACCAGGTGGCTGCGGTTCAGTTTGGTCGAAATCTGCACCGTCAGCGCACAATTGCGTAACGCGGCCTCGGTCACCGCGGTATCGGGGGTGGCCGAGACGAAGTTGCCGCCCATCCCGATGAAGGTCTTGGCGTGCCCGTCGCGCATGGCCCGGATACCGTCGACGGTGTCGAGACCGTGTTTACGCGGACTGCTGATACCGAACCGGGCATCGAGTGCGGCCAGGAACGTCTCGGGCATCTGCTCCCAGATGCCCATGGTGCGGTCGCCCTGGACGTTGGAATGCCCGCGCACCGGGCACACTCCGGCACCTGGTTTGCCGATCATGCCGCGCATCAGCAACAGATTGGTGGCTTCCCCGATGGTGGCCACCGCGTGGTGCTGCTGGGTCAGACCCATCGCCCAGCAGATGACCGTGCGCTGGGAGCGGCGGAAACTGTCGGCGATGCGGTGCAACTGGTCGGCATCGATTCCGGTGGCGGACAGCACCGTCTGCAGGTCGACCTCGCGGGTCTGGCGTTCGTACTCCTCGAACCCGGCGCAGTGACCGGAGACGAACGCGCGGTCGACGACGGTGCCCGGCGCCCGATCCTCGGCTTCGAGCAGTAACCGGCCCAGACCGGCGAACAGCGCCATATCCCCGCCGATGCGGATCTGGACGAACTCGTCGGCGATGGGGATACCGTGCCCGACGACCCCGCGTATCTTCTGCGGGTCCTTGAAGCGCATCAACCCGGCCTCGGGCAACGGATTGATGGCGATGATATTGGCGCCGTTGGCCTTTGCCTTCTCCAGCACCGACAGCATGCGTGGATGATTGGTGCCGGGGTTCTGCCCGGCGATGACGATCAGGTCGGCGTGTTCGAGGTCATCGACGGTCACCGAGCCCTTGCCGATACCGATCGAGTCGACCAGCGCGGTGCCCGAGGATTCGTGACACATGTTCGAACAGTCCGGCAGGTTGTTGGTGCCGAAGCTGCGGACCAGCAGCTGGTAGAGAAACGCGGCCTCGTTACTGGTGCGGCCCGAGGTATAGAACAGCGCCTCGTCGGGGGAGTCCAGCGCGTTGAGCTCTGCGGCGATCAGCCGGTAGGCGCTGTCCCAGTCGATCGGCTCGTAATGGGTGGCCCCGGGGCGCAGCACCATCGGCTCGGTGAGCCTGCCCTGCTGGGACAGCCAGTACTCGGGCCTCTCGGACAGGTCGGCCACCGAATGCCGGGCGAAGAACTCCGCGGTGACGCGACGCTTGGTGGCCTCCTCGGCGACGGCCTTGGCGCCGTTCTCGCAGAACTCGGCCAGCTTGCGGCCGCCGTGCTCCTCGGGCCAGGCACAGCCCGGGCAGTCGAAACCGTGCCGCTGATTCAGCCGGGTCAGCGCCGCGGCGGTACGCAGTGGACCCATCTGTTCCAGCCCGCGCTGCATGCTGACCAGCACGGCCTTGACCCCGGCGGCTTCGTGTTCGGCGCCGGTCACCCTGACATTCCGTTCGTCATAGGTGGCATCGACGTCACGGCCGTCCTTGGCGAGGGTCATATCTCCAATCTAATCCCCGAAAACGGCCGCTGCGCCGAATGAAGGTGGGTTGGTATTCGGTATTTGACATGCGGTGATAGAGAACGTCTATCGTCTTTTCGATGGCGAGCGATGTGTTGCTGCAACACCTGGACTACCTGTTGGCCCTCGCCGCCGAGCGCCACTTCGGCAGGGCCGCTGCCCGCTGCCACGTCAGCCAGCCGACGCTGTCGGTGGCCATCCGCCGCTTGGAACGCGATCTGGGCATCGTCATCGTGCAACGCGGCCGTCGCTTCGAGGGCTTCACCGAGGAGGGCAAGCGTGTCGTGGCCTGGGCCCAGCGCATCATCGCCGAACGCGATGAGATGTTGGCCGACCTGGAACGGATGCATGGGCGGCTGACCGCCACCGCGCGGTTGGGCGCGATTCCGACGGCGGTGCCGGTCAGCCCGTTCATCACCGCGGAGTTCCTGGGCCGCAACCCGGCCGCTTCGGTCCGTATCGAGGCGCTGTCGTCGCGGGAGATCGCGCGGCGGTTGGCCGATTTCGAGATCGACGCCGGGCTCACCTATCTCGATGACGAGGCCCCGCCGGGCACGCGTTCGGTGCCGATGTACCGGGAGCAGTACGTGCTGGTGGCCCCCGCCGATCATCGGTTGATGGCCGAGCCGGAGGTGACCTGGGCCGATGCCGCCGGCCTTGAGCTGTGCGTGCTGACGACCACGATGCGCAATCGCCGCATCCTGGATGCCAACATGGCCGCTGAGGGCATCCATTACCGGCCCGCGGTCGAAGCGGACTCCGTGGATGCGCTCTACGCGCACCTGACGCACTCGCGGCGGGCCACGATTGCCTCCACCGCGTGGCTGCCGCAGCTGGGCGTGCCGACGGACTTCGCCGCGCGGCCGATGGTCAAACACGGCCCCAGCCCCGCGATCGGACTGGTCGTGCTGGATCGGGACCCACCGTCGATCGTCGCGAACGCACTCGTCGAGGTCGCCGCCGCCATTGACCTGGGCGCCCGGATAGATGACGCGACCCGGCAGCTCTGAGTCCCGCCACGCGCGGTGTCGCACCCGCCCGCCGTCTAAGGCCCGCGCACTCCCGAACCGCCGTCGGCATGATCGGTGTTGGTTGGTCGTGGTGGATCGAGCGGTTCGGTGTCGGTCGGAGTGGTCGCCGCGGCCTTGTCCCGGGACGGTGTCGGCTCGTCCTCGAACGGTCGCAGGAGTAGTTCGGGTCGATGGAGGTAGTTGATCCGCTGTTGCCCGGTATCCAGCCCGGCAGGTGCGCGCCATTCGACCTCGCCGCGTCCGTTGAGGGTCGTGGTGTAACCGCCGTTCCGGTGGACCATGCGATTGTCAGCCCCGCAGGCCAGAGCCATCTCATCCACGTTGGTGTTGCCGCCGTGCGCCCAGTCGGCCACCGCATGGTGCGCCTCGCTGCCGTAGGCGCCGACGGTGCAACCCGGTTTGGTGCAGCCGCCGTCGCGCGCGATGAGCATGATCCGTTGTGCCCGTGACGCGGTCCGGCGGGCCCGGAACAGGGCGAGGGCCGAGCCGGTGGCCTTGTCGAACACGGCCAGATGATGATGGGCATGGGCCGCCATCCGGATGACGTCCTTGACCGGAATCTTGGTGCCGCCACCGGAGATGCCGACCCCCGCGCGCGATTCCAGATCCTGCAGGGTGGTGCGGATGATCACCGACACCGGTAACCCGTTGAGCTGACCGAGGTCACCGCTCATCAGCGCGATCCGACCGATGACGATCATCGCGTCGTGCTGACGCTGGGCCAGGGTGCGGTGATCATTGTCGATCTGCGCCTGCGTCGGCGTGCCTGAGGTACACGGTTCGTCGTCGGTGGGGTTGCACATGCCGGGTGCGGCGAACTTGGCGAACAGCACCTCCCATACGGCCGACGCCTCGGGATTCAAATCGCCCGTCACCGACCTCATCGCGTCGCGGCCCTGCTTGCCGAATACGACGCCACGCTTGCGTTCGCGTTCGGCATCGTCGGGTAGCGGTCCGTCCTGATCGAGCAGGAACAACCGCAGTTCGGCCGTTTCCCTGAGTTCTCTGGGGCCCACTCCCGCCGCCACCCGCACCAAGTCGAGCTCGAACTGTTCCCGGGTGGTCGCGTCGACGAACCCCGGCAGGCGATCGATGACGTCGCGTAGGACATCGACGTGGCCGCCGTTGATGAGCCCGGCGGCCTGAGCGGCGGCGACGGCGGCCAACGCCGGCTGCAGCGGTTCACCGGTCAGCGAACGGCGCGGTCCCAGGTCGGCGGCCGCTGCCAACCGGCTGCCGGCCTCGGCGGTGGAAAGGCGCCAGCGGATCCGCAACACCGCATTCCACGTCGCCGCGCCCAGTTCTCCCGGCGTGGTGTCGGCCTGCAATTGCGCGAGCATGCGATGCATTTGGGAGGGCAGCCGGCAGGTGAGTGTCTCGAACTCATCCATCACCGCCATCAAGTCGGCACGGGTGAGCGACTCCAAGTCGCAGGCGGCGAGAGCCTGGTACGCGGCACGCAATGCCATCACCGCCTCAACCGCACCCCTGTGCATGTATAGAACATACGTTCGAGGGCCGACAAAACCAGGTCGCTCTGTGACCAAAGAAACCCAAGTGATGAAGTAGATCAGAGTGACGCGCGAGCACGTTGAGCGCAGAATGCCCGCCCACCTGTTACATCTAAATCGCGTCCTTGACGCGCACGTAACAATTCCGCCATCGAATCTTCCTACCGTGGGTCGGTCATGCACGAGCGGCGATAGGAACTCCATTGAGCGGTAATGCGGCACGCCTGAAGGCGATCACCAGCGTCGAGGCCTACGAGCCCCCGGCCTTCAGCTTCGACCCCACCGAAGAACCCGGCGAGATCTTCGGTTCGAACGTCTTCACGCTGGCCGAGATGCGGTTGCGGCTGCCGAAGTCGGTGTACAAGTCCGTCGTGGCGACCATCGAGAAGGGCGCCAAGCTGGATCCCGCGGTGGCCGACTCCGTCGCTTCGGTGATGAAGGACTGGGCGCTTTCCAAGGGCGCCACCCACTACGCGCACGTCTTCTACCCGATGACGGGGCTCACCGCCGAGAAGCACGACAGCTTCCTGGAGCCGGTTTCCGACGGCCAGACCCTGGCCGAGTTCGCCGGTAAGACGCTGATCCAGGGTGAGCCCGACGCGTCCAGCTTCCCCTCGGGCGGCCTGCGCAGCACCTTCGAGGCGCGCGGCTACACCGGCTGGGACGTCACCAGCCCGGCGTACATCCTGGAGAACCCGAACGGCAACACGCTGTGCATCCCGACGGTCTTCGTCTCGATGACCGGCGAGGCCCTGGACTACAAGACGCCGCTGCTGCGCAGCCAGCAGGCGATGGGCGCCCAAGCCGAGCGCATCCTGAAGTTGTTCGGGCACAAGGATTTCGACCACATCGTGTCATTCTGCGGCCCCGAGCAGGAGTACTTCCTGGTCGACCGGCACTTCTTCCTGGCCCGTCCGGACCTGATCAACGCGGGCCGCACGCTGTTCGGCGCCAAGCCGCCCAAGGGCCAGGAGTTCGACGACCACTATTTCGGCGCCATCCCGGACCGGGTGCTCGGCTTCATGATGGATACCGAGCGTGAGCTGTTCAAGCTCGGTATCCCGGCCAAGACCCGGCACAACGAGGTGGCACCAGGACAGTTCGAGATCGCTCCGATGTTCGAGCGGGCCAACATCGCCGCCGACCATCAGCAGCTGTTGATGACGACCTTCAAGACCATCGCCAAGAAGCACGGTATGGAGTGCCTGTTCCACGAGAAGCCGTTCGCCGGCGTGAACGGCTCGGGCAAGCACGTGAACTTCTCCCTGGGCAACGCCCAGTTCGGCAGCCTGCTGGTGCCGGGTGACACCCCGCACGAGAACGCCCAGTTCCTGGTCTTCTGTGCCGCGGTCATCCGCGCCGTGCACAAGTTCGCCGGCCTGCTGCGGGTCTCGGTGGCCTCGGCCACCAACGACCACCGGCTCGGTGCCAACGAGGCCCCGCCGGCGATCATCTCGATCTTCCTCGGCGACCAGCTCGCCGACGTGTTCGAGCAGATCGCCAAGGGCGCGGCCACGTCGTCTAAGGGCAAGGGCAGCATGATCATCGGCGTCGACACGCTGCCGGTGCTGCCGACCGATCCGGGCGACCGCAACCGCACCAGCCCGTTCGCCTTCACCGGCAACCGGTTCGAGTTCCGCGCACCGGGCTCGGGCCAGACCATCAACGTGCCGATGATCATCCTCAACACGATCATGGCCGACTCGCTGGACTACATGGCCACGAAGCTGGAAACCGCGGTCGCCGCCGGCGAGGAGTTCGACACCGCGGTGCAGACGCTGCTCACCGAGATCATCACCGAGCACGGCGCAGTGGTGTTCAACGGTGACGGGTACTCAGACAACTGGCAGATCGAGGCGGCCGAGCGTGGCCTGCCGAACCTCAAGACCACGATCGACGCCATCCCCGAATTGATCAAGCCGGAAGCCATCGAGGTCTTCGAGAAGTACGGCGTCTTCAACGACCGCGAGCTGCACAGCCGCGTCGAGGTCCGCTACGAGACGTATGTGCTGACCGTCAACGTCGAGGCCAAGCTCACGCTTGAGGTCGGCTCGACGGTGGTCCTGCCCGCTGCCATCCGTTACCAGACGGAGTTGGCCTCGAATGTCGCGACGCTCAAGGCCGCCGGCCTCGAGCCCGATCTCACGTTGCTGCAGTCGGTTTCGGCCCCGATCGCGGAGTTGACCGCTGCGCTCGCGGCGCTCAAGTCGGCGATGGGCGAGCACGGCGGCGAGTCGGCGGCCGAACACGCCGCCCACGCGCAGAGCCTGCTGCCGTTGATGGACGCGGTTCGTGCCGCCGCGGACACGCTGGAAGGTGTGGTGGCCGACGACCTCTGGCCGCTGCCGACCTACCAGGAGATGCTCTACATCCTCTGATAGCCCAGCTCACCGAGGCACTTACGGCGCCGTGGTCCGCAGTAAGTGCCTCGGTGAGCAATCGGGATCAGACAGCTTGCTGTTCGCTGGCTAAGTAGCTTGTGCAAGCCAGATGGTGCGTTGTCCGCAAGTGGAGTCTTCGGCGACGTGAGCGGTGACCTCGAAGCCGTTGTCGCCCAGGAGGGCGCGGTACTCCGAAGGGTCAAGACTGGCGTGGTAGAGGGGCTCGCCCTGGTAGCTGCCGATCTGCTCGCCGGCAGATGGCCCACTGTTGAACAACAGCACCGCACCAGCTGCCGCATGTTGCGCGAAGATCGGGAACATACGTCGCTGGCTGTGGGCCGAAAGGTGAAATAGCCTGTCCCAGGCTATTATTCCGCTGAACTGACGGTTGAAAGCCAATGTGCGCATGTCGGCGATTTCCCACCGGTGGTCCGGGAAACGCCTCGTACACATCGCGATCATCGCGCTCGATGAGTCCACTCCGTGGAGTTGGCATCCCTGCTCGATCAAGTATCGGCCGATGGGCACCGCAGTTCCACAGCCTACGTCAAGAACTGCGCGACGTCGGTCAGGCAGAGATGCCACAAATCGATCCAGCCATGGGCGTTCCAGGAGTCGGTCCCCGCGGTCGCGCGACCACGTTGCGGCGTGACGGTCATACAACGCGATGACCCGGGCAGCGTCGGGATGCTCCTCAATCACACGCTCCAGTATCACTCCATCCCATCGCGACGCCGTCTATCCGCCGGATCCGCCACGCAGCAACTCGACGCCGGTCGCGATCGTCACCAGTACGAGCACCAGCGTCGCACCCGGCACCATCATGTGAGACAACGGTGTGTGTCCGGCCCGGACATTGCCCAGGACCCGTCGATACCGTTGCGGGACGAGAACCACGACGCCGAATGCGGCGACCGCGACGAGCAGCAATCCTGGCCATGGCGGGAGGACGTGCCGAACCAGATGCTCACGCATCATCAGGGCGCCCACGGCGATCGCCCCGATGCCGGTGCGCTGCCAGGCGAGTGCGGTGCGCTCGGCCTGCGCCCCGATGTCGAGCAGGTCGGGGTCCGTCATCGCCCGGTTTCGGCGACGAAGATCAGTGCCGCTGCCCCGGCGATGACGATGGCCACCCCTGCGACCATGATCCTGGGGAGCGGATCGGTTGGCAGTGAACGTTTTTCACGCAAGGTGCGCTCCGTGCGATCCCATCTGAGGTAGGCGCCGACGGTGACGGTCAGCGAGAGAATCAACAGAAATGCCGTGATCGAGATCCGCATGGCCCGCGGACCGAAATCATGGACCAGGCTGGCCAATGCCACCGCGCCGGCAAGCAGCGCCAACCCCGTGCGCACCCACGCCAGGAACGTCCGCTCGTTCGCCAGCGTGAACCGGTAGTCCGGGTCCGAACCGACCGTCCGCAACGGTGGCTTGCGCCTCCACATCGGCCATTCCGCCTTCGCTTTGGTGACGCACCGGCCTGCTGTGACGTCGAACGGTCAGGGTCGGCGGTCAGTCTAGCCGCGGGTGGCGTAGCGGTGGGTGCATCTGAGGCCAAGACGTCGGCGGCTCGGCGGTCGGCCGGGTACCTTCACCGACATGCGCACCATCGAGGTCTTCGCCGACGTCCTTTGTCCGTTCACCCATGTCGGGCTGCGCACGTTGGTCGACCGACGCAATCGCAGCGGCCGCACCGAACCACGGCTGCGCATCCGGGCCTGGCCGCTGGAACTGATCAACGGCAAGCCGCTCGACCCGCACCACGTCGACGCCGAGATCGTGGCACTGCGCGCGGCGGTGCGCCCCGACCTGTTCACGGGCTTCTCCGTCGAGGACTTCCCGACGACGTCGATGACCGCGTATGCGCTGACCGCCGCCGCCGACCGCACCGGTGATCCCGTACTGGGGGAGGAGGTCGGACTGGCAGTGCGCCACGCGCTGTTCGAGGAGGGCCTCGACATCGGACGCTCCGAGATCGTCGCGCAGATTGCCGACCGTTTCGGCCTGAAGGCGCTCGACGGGGAAGCCACGGCCGCGGCCGTGGAGGCCGACTGGGCCGAGGGGCGCGCCCGCGGCGTGATCGGCTCGCCCCATTTCCTCACCGAGGACGGCGGGAGCTGGTTCTGCCCCAGCCTGGCCATCAGCCGCGATGACGTCGGCAACTTCGTCGTCGCCTGGAAGACGGACTCGGAGGCATTCGTCGAAAGCGTCTTCGGCTGAGCCCGAACGATTTACCCGCTCGGACGCGGTCCTCTCAGATGACGGTGCCGTCAGAGCCGTCCTCGCGGATCACGGGCTGCCCGGTCGCTTGCCAGGTCTGCATGCCGCCGACCAGGTTGTAGACGAGCACCCCGGCGGCCGCGAGTTTGGTTGCCGCAACGCCCGATCTGCCGCCGGACCGGCACACCGCGACGACCGGTGCGGTCGCGTCGAAGGAGCTCGCGTCCAGGTCGCCCAGCCGCAGGTGCACGGCACCGGGAGCGTGTCCCGCCGTCCACTCGTCATCCTCGCGAACGTCGAGCAGTACCGCACCGGCTTCGTCGACGAGCGCCCTTGCTCCGACCGGATCTACCTCGTGTACGTCCATCGTGCTTTCCTTTCCTTGGTCGCGGTTGTCCGCGCTGTCATGTCGAACGTCTCTGAATTCCTCATGTGGCCAAGGTGTCCTGGCTGGATGGAGCATCCGTCGTCGGCACGACGTGGCTTGCCGGCGGGCGGGCGGGACGTGAGCGCACCCGCAGCGGCCACCAGAACCAGGGGCCGAGCAGGGCCGCGATGGACGGTGTCATGAGCGACCGCACGATCAGGGTGTCGAGCAACAGGCCGATGCCTATGGTGGTGCCGCCCTGGCCCACGTTGAGCAGGTCGCCGGACACCATCGAGCCCATCGTGAACGCGAACACCAGACCGGCCGCAGTCACGACGCTGCCGGTGCTGCCCATGGACCGGATGATGCCGGTCTGGATGCCGGCGCCGATCTCCTCCTTGAACCGTGAGACGAGCAGCAGGTTGTAGTCGCTGCCAACGGCCATCAGGATGATCACGGCGAAGGCGAGCACGATCCAGTTCAGTTCGATGTCCACCACGCGTTCCCAGATCAGCACGGACAAGCCGAATGCGGCGCCGAGCGACAACACGATGGTGCCGACGATCACCAGCGACGCCACGATGGCCCTGGTGATGATGATCATGACCAGGAAGATGAGCGTCAGCGCCGCGAACGCGGCGATCATGGTGTCGTACTTCGCGCCGGACTGGATGTCTCGGTAGGTCGCCGCGGTGCCGGTCAGCGTGATGTCCGCGGTGGCCAGGGCGGTGCCCTTGACGGCTTCGTGTGCCGCGACGAGTTCGTCGTCGACGGTCGAGATGCCTTGTTCGGTGGCCGGATCGACGTCATGGGTGATGATGAGCCGGGCCGCCTTGCCGTCGGGGGACAGGAAGAGCTTCAGTCCCTTCTGGAAGTCGGGGTTGGCGAAGACTTCCGGGGGCAGGTAGAAGTAGTCGTCGCTCTTGGAGGCGTCGAAGGCTTGGCCCATGGCAGTGGCAGTGTCGGTCATCTGCTGCATCTGGTCGATGAGTCCGGCGAAGCTGCTGTGGATGGTCTGCAGGGTCTGCTGCATGGTGCTCGCCGTCGCGATGATCGGGGGGAACTGGGCGACCATCTGTGGTGTCAGAGCATCGATCTCGTCCATGCCGCCGGTCACGTCGTGCATGTCGGTCAGCAGCTTGCCCATGTTGTCGCTCAGCGTGGAGACGCCGTCGATGGCGTCGAAGGCCGACCGAACCCCGAAGCACGCCGGGATGTTGGCACAGTTCGGTTCCCAGTAGAAGTAATTGCGAACCGGCCGCACCGCATCATCGAAATCGGCCAGATGATCACGCATCGTGTCCACCGACGTCTTGAGCGTGGCCGCCTCGTCGACGGTGCGGTGTGTGCTGTCCACCGTGCGGTGGGTGGCGTCGGAGAACTGGCGCACCACGTCGTACATCCGTGTCATGGACGTGACCATCGCGCCCAGGTCGCCGGACATCTTGTCGATGTCATCCACGCGTTGCTTGAGGAACTGCAGGTTCTGGGTGATCGGTACCGACTGCATGCTGACCTGGTAGGGGATGGAGCTGTGCGCGATCGGCGAGCCCAGCGGCCGGGTGATGCTCTGCACCATGGCGATGCCACGGACTCGGAACAACGCCTTGGCAATTCTGTCGAGCACGATCATGTCGGTGGGATTGCGCATATCGTGATCGGAGTCGATCATCATGATGTCGGGGTTGAGTCGCGCTGCACTGAAGTGCTTTTCGGCCGCGGCGTACCCGACATTGGCCGGGACGTCGGCGGGGATGTAGTAGCGATCGTTGTAGCTGGTCTTGTAGCCGATTGTCGCGAGCAGGCCCAGAATGGCGATCGAGGTCGCCACGGCAAGGATCGGTTTCGGCCAGCGGACGGTCGCCGTCCCGATTCGCCGCCAGCCCTTGGTCTTCATCTTGCGTTTCGGGTCGAACAGGCCGAACCGGCCGGCCACCACCAGAATCGCCGGGGCGACGGTGAGTGACGCCGCGACCACGACGACCAGGGCGATCGCCGAGGGATACGCCAGTGACTTGAAATAGGCCAGGCGGGTCAACCGCAGGCAGAGCATGGCGCCCGCGATGGTCAGCCCGGAGCCCAGGATGACATGGGCGACACCGTGAAAGGCGCTGTAATAGGCGGATTCCGGCTCTTGGTCGTTCTGGCGCGCCTCCTGGTACCGACCGATGAGGAAGATCGCGTAATCGGTTCCCGCGGCGATCGCCAACGCCGTCAACAACGGAACCGAGAACGTGGAGAAGTCGATGATGCGGAAGTGGCCGAGCAGGGCGACCGCGCCACGCGCGGAACCCATCTCGATGCCGACGATGGCCAGGATGAGCAGGACCGTGCTGATCGATCGGTAGACCATCAGCAACATCACCGTGATGACTGCCATGGTGACCACGGTCATCTTGACCATGCTCTTGTCGCCGGTCTCCAACGAGTCCGTGGTCAGTGGTGCCGGGCCGGTGACATAGACGTGCAGGCCGGGTGGCGCAGGGGTGTGGTCGACGATGTCGCGCACCGCTTCCACCGATTGGTTGCCCAGTGTGCTGCCCTGATCGCCGGCGAGGTTGAGCTGGACGTAGGCCGCCTTGCCGTCGCTGCTCTGCACCCCGGCCGCGGTGATCAGATCACCCCAGAAATTCTGGACGTGCTCGACGTGGCGGGTGTCCTGTTCGAATTTGCCGATCAACGAGTCGTAGTACTGGTGTGCATTATCGCCCAGCGGTTGGTCGCCGGAGAGCACGACCATCGCGATGCTGTCAGAGCTGGACTCCTGGAATTTCGCCCCCATCTTCTTGGCCGCGATGACCGAGGGCGCGTCCTGCGGTGACATGGACACCGCGTTGTGTTTGCTCACCGATTCGACCTGGGGAAGAAGCAGATTCAAGGCCGCGGTGATGGCGACCCAGACCAGGATGATGGGCACGGCGCCCACTCGGATCATCCGAGGAAGGAACGTACGCGTGGAACTGTCGCTCATGCGGCTTTGTCCAGACAGAATGCCTGGGCGTCACGGCCCCGCGCGTGCTGCTCGGCGACCACCTTGTCATTGACCAGGATGCGGCAGCCGAGGGACCCGCTGTCGCCCTGGGCCACCACGTTGGCCAGGACCCCGGGATCGGTGGTGCTGACGCTCACCGACCACGGCAATGTGCTGAAGGTCGCCTCCCGGGTCGTGCCCGTGGCGTCGAGATAGCTCACCTGGCCGGTCGCAGTGGCGGGCCCGACGACCTCATAGGTGACGCGTTTGGTGTTGAAGGGCACGATGGCGTCCACCCGCTCCGATCCGGCCACGAAGGGTAGGTCCGAGTCGAAGAACGTCCGCAACCGACCGACGACCGCTCCCGCTGCCACGAGGGTCACCGCGACCAGCGCGACCACCCAAAACCGTTGTAAAAAGCCGAATAACGACGGCAGCTTCATTCCTCGTATCCCTATCTCAGATGTGTTGAGGTGTGGTGCCCGCGAGGAGGAGACCCCATCCGGGCAATACCCTATGGGGTATAGGTGATGCCCGGGAGCCTACCGCAGAACCTGGAGAAATACCATAGGGGGTATGGTATGGTGGCGATATGAGCACAAAGAACGAGGCGGATATGACCGCCGTACTCAACCGCCTGCGCCGTGTACAGGGGCAGCTCGGCGGGGTTATCTCCATGATTGAGCAGGGGCGAAGCTGCAAGGATGTCGTCACTCAACTTGCGGCCGCGTCACGCGCGTTGGACCGGGCCGGCTTCACGATCATCGCGTCCGGTCTGCGCAATTGCATCGATTCCGCCAATGAGCCTGGCGCGGAAGCGGATGCACTCACCATCGAGGAGCTGGAGAAGCTCTTCTTGAGCCTGGCCTGAGTTTGGGCCGTCGAAGAAAGGCGTTTGCGATGTGTCGCGCAGTCAAATGCCGCGTATGCGGGAAAACCACCTGGGCCGGGTGTGGGATGCATGTCGATTCGGTGCGCAGCGGCGTGCCCGCGGCGCAATGGTGCGCTGGTCATGCGTCCGGCGAGGCTGCCGCGCCGACCCGCCGAAGCTGGTTCGGCGGGCGCAAGGCTCGGCAGGCCAAGTGAGGCGCTTCCGCGGTTGAGGTGACCAAAGCCTCTAGTTGCCATATACCGGAGGGGGTATTGTTCGTACATGAGCAATACCCCCTCTGGTATTTCTCGGGAACGGAATAAATACCCCCAGGGGTATGTTCCAGCTCATGGAGGCCTAGCCCGAATGGCTTCCCCCGAACAAAGAGAAAGAAGACGGCGATGATCCTGCAGCAGTACTACCTGGACTGCCTCTCCCACGCGTCATACCTGATCGGCGACGAAACCACCAGCCGCGCAGTCGTTGTGGACCCCCAGCGCGATGTGGCCGAGTATGTGGCCGACGCGGAGGAACAGGGCCTGACCATCGAACTGGTCATCGAGACACACTTCCACGCCGACTTCCTGTCCGGCCACCTGGAACTGGCGAAGGCCACCGGCGCGAAGATCGTCTACTCCTCGGTCGCGCAGACCGAATTCGAGTCCATGGGTGTCGACGACGGCCAGCGGTACTCCCTCGGCGAGGTGACGCTCGAGTTCCGCCACACCCCCGGCCACACCCCGGAATCGATGAGCGTGGTGGTCTATGAGCACGCCGCCGACGAGATTCCGTACGGGGTGATGACCGGCGACACCCTGTTCATCGGCGACGTCGGCCGCCCAGACCTGTTGGCCTCCATCGGCTTCACGCGCGAGGAGTTGGCCGACAAGCTCTATGACTCGCTGCACGACAAGCTGATGACGCTGCCCGACGCGACGCGGGTCTATCCCGCTCACGGCGCGGGCTCGGCGTGCGGAAAGAACCTCTCGACCGATCTGTGGTCGACGATCGGCGACCAGAAGGCGACCAACTACGCGCTGCGGGCCGCCGACAAGGCCACCTTCATGAAACTTGTCACCGAGGGGCAGCCGCCCGCTCCCGGCTACTTCGTCTACGACGCGATCCTCAACCGCAAGGACCGCGGATTGCTGGACGAGACCAAGATGCCGGCGGCGATGACCTATGACCAGGTCCGCGCCGCGATCGACGGTGGTGCCGTCCTGGTCGACGGGCGCAATCCCGAAGAGTTCGCCCTGGGCCACCTGCGTGACGCGATCAACATCGGCCTGGAAGGCCGCTACGCCGAGTTCGCCGGCTCCGTGCTGAAGTCCGACGTCGATATCGTGCTGTTCACCGAGCCCGGACAGGAACTCGAAGGTAAGAACCGGCTGGCCCGTATCGGGTTCGACCGGGTGATCGGCTACCTGGCGGACCCCTATCAGGCGATGCTCGACCACCGGGACGACGTCCAGATGGCGTCGCGGTTGACGGCGCAGGCGTTCGACGAGCGCGCCGCACGGATGGCGGACCTGCAGATCGTCGACGTCCGCAACCCGGGCGAGGTCGAAGCAGGTGCCATCCCGCACGCGATCCCGATCCCGGTCGGTCAGCTGCCCGCCCGGCTCGGTGAGCTCGATGGCGCCAAACCGACGGTCGTGTACTGCGCCGGTGGCTACCGGTCCTCGGTCGCCGCGAGCCTGTTGCGGCAGAACGGCTTCGCCGACGTCAGCGACATCCTGGGCGGTTACGGCGCCTGGGACGAAGCCCACCAGAACGTCTGACGACGCACCAGGAGAAGAATCATCATGAACAACAACGCCAAGCACCAGATCCTGATCGTCGGCGGCGGAACCGCCGGCATCACCGTGGCGGCTCGGATGCTCCGCAAGGGCTACACCGACGTCGCGGTCATCGAGCCGTCGAGCAAGCACTACTACCAGCCGTTGTGGACACTGGTCGGTGGTGGGCAGGCGAAGGCCGCGACGACCGAACGCGAGGAATCCTCGGTGATGCCCAAGGGGGCGACGTGGATCAAGAACGCCGCCAGCGCATTTGATCCCGACAACAACACCGTCACCTGTACCGACGGCACGAGCTATGAATACGACGTGCTCGTGGTCTGTCCTGGCATCCAGCTCGACTGGAACCGCACGGAAGGTCTAGAGGGCACTTTGGGTCGGGACGGGGTCTCGTCGAACTACCGGTTCGACCTGGCGCCGAGGACCTGGGATTTCATCCGCAACCTGCGGTCGGGCACTGCGGTGTTCACCGTTCCGTCCGGCGCCATCAAGTGCGCCGGAGCTCCGCAGAAGATCGCCTACCTGGCGTCGGACTACTGGCGGTCCCAAGGTGTACTCAAGGACATCGATGTCCACCTGGTCATGCCGGGCGCGCGACCGTTCGGGATCCCGGCCATCGCAGACAGCCTCGACAAGGTGATCGCGGACTACGGGATCACCTTGCACACCAACTCCGAAGTGACATCCGTCGACGCGGCGTCACACAAGGTCGCCATCACCAGCGTCGCCCCCGGCGGCACCGACACCATGCTGCCCTACGACGTGTTGCATGCCGTGCCGAGGCAGTCCGCACCGGACTGGATCAAAACGAGTCCGCTGTCCACCGGCGACGCCATGGGTTACGTCGACATCGACAAGCACACCATGCAGCACGTGCGGTACCCCAACGTGTTCAGCCTGGGTGACGCCGGTTCGTCGCCGAACTCCAAGACCGGCGCCGCCATTCGCAAGCAGGCTCCCGTGGTGGTCGAGAACATCGACGCGTTCTTGAAGGACCAGCCATTGCGTGCGTCGTATGACGGCTACTCGTCGTGCCCGATCATCACGTCCTCGCACGCGATGCTGCTCGCCGAGTTCGACTATGACCTGAAGCTGGAACCGACGTTCCCGCTGCTCAACCCGACGACACCGCACCGGGCGTATTGGTACCTGAAGAAGTACGGACTTCCGTTCATGTACTGGAATCTCATGCTCAAGGGCCTGGCTTAACAATTCGATTGCGACACAACGAAAGGACATGGATATGACCATCAAGAACCTGACCGCCGCCGACTTCCAGGCGACGATCGCGTCGAACTCGATCGTGCTCGTCGACTTCTGGGCGTCATGGTGCGGTCCGTGTCGCGCATTCGCCCCGGTCTTCGATCGCTCGGCGCAGTCGCATCCCGATGTGCTGCACGCCAAGGTGGACACGGAAGCGCAGCAGCAGCTTGCGGCGGCGCTGGAAATCCAGGCGATCCCGACGATCATGGCGTTTCGCGACGGGATACTGGTCTACCGTCAGCCCGGCGCGATGCCGGCTGCCGCCCTGGAGGATCTCATCACCAGAGTCAAGGCGCTGGACATGGCCGATGTCCGCGCCAAGGCCGCGGCGGCCAGACCGTGACCGAGATGTCTGCGGGCCCAGTCGCAGCGGAGTGAGACCCGATGAACATTGCCCTCGCCCTCGCCCTCGCCCTCGGCGCCGTAATCGGTGTGCTGTTGGGCTTGCTCGGGGGAGGCGGATCCATCCTGGCCGTCCCGGCCTTGGTCTACGTTCTGGGCCTGGGGATCGAACAGGCCATTCCGATGTCGCTGTTGGTGGTCGGCACGGCATCGGCAGTGGGCGCGCTCCCCAAGATCCGTGCCGGACACATCCAATGGCGGTTGGCCGCGATCTTCGCGATGGCAGGCATCCCGGCGACTTTCGTCGGCAGTGCCATCGGCAGACATCTGCCGCAGTCGGTGCTTCTCATCGGCTTTGCCGTTGTGATGGTGCTGGCGGGCATCCGAATGCTGCAGGAGAACAGCAAAACCGGCACCGCCTGCTCAGTCGGCGATTCGGGGATCAACTGGCGCCGGTGTGCACCGAGATCCATCCCGGCGGGGCTTCTCGTCGGCCTTCTCACCGGCCTGTTCGGTGTTGGTGGTGGCTTTCTGATCATCCCGGCACTGGTGTTGATGCTGGGTGTCGAGATGCCCATCGCCATCGGCACATCGCTGGTGATCATCGTGGCGAACTCGCTGGCAGGGATCCTCTCGCACATCACGGGCACCAGCATCGACTGGACCATCACCGCGGCGTTCGTCAGTACTGCGATCGTGGGTAGCTTGATCGCTGGTCATCTCGGCACCAGGCTGGACACCCGGCGCCTCCAGCACTGGTTCGCCTATCTGGTATTCGCGGTCGCTGCCTACGTTCTCATCGACACGATCATCGTTGGCTGGTGACCGTTCACAGCACCCGGATGCGTTGACGTCAGCGGTCGGAGGGCTTGATCAGCGGGCGCTGAACCCGCTTCCACTCGGCGTAGCGCTGGTAGGCCTCTTGGGTCGATGCCAAACTTGATTCCTGGCTGACCGGGACGTCCCACCACGAGTAGCTGTCCGGCGCGTAGATCCGCGGATCGGTCTCCACATAGATCACCGTGATCCGGTCGGCCGCTTTGGCCACCTTGACCGCATCGGCGAACTCCGTCGCAGTACCGGCCTTGATGACGTCGGCGCCCAGGCTGGCCGCATTGGCGGCCAGGTCCACGGGCAGGACAGTGCCGTCGAGGCGGCCATCCTCGCTGCGGTACCGGTAGGCGGTGCCGAAGCGCTGCGACCCCACCGACTCGGAAAGCCCACCGATGGAGGCGAATCCGTGGTTCTGGACCAGAACCGGGATCACCTTGACACCCTCCTGCACGGCGGTGACGATCTCGGTCGCCATCATCAGGTAGGACCCGTCGCCGACCATGACGAACACGTCGCGGTCCGCGTCGGCCATCCGCACACCGATACCGCCGGCGATCTCATAACCCATACAGGAGAACCCGTATTCGACGTGGTAGCCCTTGCGGTCCCGCATCCGCCACAGCTTGTGCAGGTCACCCGGCATCGAGCCGGCGGCGCACACCACCACGTCGTGTGGATCGGACAGCGTGTTCACCAGGCCGATCACCTGGTTCTGGTTCAACGCGACGCCGTCTTCGCATGCGTATGCCGCGGATACGGTGTCATTCCACTCGGCCACCAGTTCGGCAGTGCGGGTTCGGTACTCGTTGCTGACGGAGTGGCCCTCCAGTGCCTGGACCAACGCTTCGATGGCCTCCCGCGCATCGGCGACCACGCTCAGGCCACCCTGCTTGACCGAGTCCAGGGAAGCCACGTTGATATTGACGAACCGCACATCCGGGTTGTTGAACGCGGTGCGCGAGGCCGAGGTGAAATCGCTGTAGCGGGTACCGATGCCGATCACCACATCGGCCTCCGCAGCCAGCGCGTTGGCGGCGGTGGTGCCGGTCGAGCCGATGGCGCCCACCGACTGCGGATGGTCGTGCAGCAGCGATCCCTTACCGGCCTGGCTCTCGCCGACCGGGATACCGGTGCCGGCGGCCAGCGCGGCCAAGGTGTCTTCGGCGCCGGAGTAGTGCACACCGCCCCCGGCGATGATCAGCGGCTTGGTGGCGGAGCGGATGATCTCGGCCGCCCGGGCCAGCACCGAACGCTCCGGTAGCGGCCGGGCCACATGCCAGGTGCGTTCGGCGAACAACGATTCCGGCCAGTCGTGCGCCTCGGCCTGCACGTCCTGCGGGATGGCCACGGTCGCGGCGCCCGTCTCGACCGGGTCGGTCAGTACCCGCATGGCGCCGAGCAGCGCCGCCGGCAGTTGCTCGGGCCGCCACACCCGGTCGAAGTACCGGGACAGCGGTTTGAAGGCGTCGTTGACGGTGACATCGCCGGAGCCCGGCAGTTCCAACTCCTGGAGCACGGGGGAGCTGACCCTGGTGGCGAAGGTGTCGGCGGGCAGCAGCAGCACCGGAAGCCGGTTGATGGTGGCCAGGGCGGCTCCGGTCAGCATGTTCGTCGAACCGGGCCCGACGCTGGCGGTCACCGCCCACGCCTGCAGCCGGTCCTTCTGCCGCGCATACGCGACGGCGCTGTGCACCATGGCCTGCTCGTTGCGCCCCAGGACGTACTTCAGGCCCGGCTGCAGGCCGGCCTCCCGCGATTCGAGCTCGTCCTGCAAGAGGGCCTGGCCCAGGCCGGCGACATTGCCGTGGCCGAAGATACCGAAACAGCCCGCGAAGAACTTCGTCCGCTCGCCGTCGCGTTCGACGTACTGGTTGGCCAGAAAGCGAACCGTGGCCTGCGCCACCGTGAGTCGTACCGTGCCTTCGGTATCGGCGTACTTGGCGGCGGACTTGGGTGCGGTGGAAACCATCGGTCAGGCTCCTCGAGAGGCGGTAGAGGTGTGGAACGGGAGGCGCGGATCTATGGCCTGATCGTCCCAAGTGCCGCGCAGCCAGGTGTGGTTCGGGTCGTCACAGATGAGCCAGGCCCGGTCGGGACCGGAGCCGGCCATCACGTTCAGGTAGTACATGTGGTGGCCGGGCGCCGCAATGGACGGTCCGTGGTAGCCGTGCGGTACCAGGACGACGTCACCACTGCGTACTTCTTCGAGGACCTCGATGGGACGCTGCGGGGTGCCGTACACCCGGTGGTAGCCGAATCCCGGTGTGCCTGCCGGGCTGTCGTCGATCTCGAAGTAGTAGATCTCTTCCAGTTGGGTCTCCACCGCGGAGTTCTCGTCATGCTTGTGGGCGGGGTAGCTCGACCAGTTGCCGCCGGGCGTGATGACCTCGCACGCGATCAGGGAGTCGGCCTCGAAAGCGGTGGCGGTGCCGAAATTGTGCACCTGGCGGCTGCAGTTGCCCGCCCCGCGCAGTTCGACCGACACGTCGGCTGCGGCGACGCGCCGGTTCGGGAACGACCGCGTGGCGCGCGCTCCGCAGATGGCGATCCGGCCGGTACCGGTGATCGTGTAGCCCTGGTCGATACCGACGTACACCATATCGGCCGGCCCGTCGAACACCGATCCGCGCGGTGCCAACTCGAATGTCTCGCCTCTCGATTCGACGGACCCGCCGCCGGACAGCGGCAGGATCATCACCTCGGTGTCGCCGGTATTCAGCGCCACCGAGCCACCGTCACCGAGGTCGACGACGTGCAAGGACGACTCGGCCCAGCCGGCATCCTCCGGGGTGATCGCGACGGTGAAGGGTGCGGGCGCGCTGTTGGCCGGAATGTACAACTCGGAATTCATCAGCGCACCAACTTCACGGCCGTGCCGACCGCCGCCGCGACATCCTCATCGGCGGGATAGAGCAGGGTGCGTCCGACGATCAGGCCGCGCACCGCAGGAAGCGTGAGTGCCTTCTCCCAGGAGGCGAACGCTTCGTCGGGGTCGGTGGGGTCGCCGCCGAGCAGCAGCGTCGGCATGGTCGTCGATTCCATGACCCGGTCCATCTCGTCGACGACGGGCAACTTCATCCAGGTGTAGGCCGAGGTGGAGCCCAGGCCCTGGCTGATGTGGACGGACTTGATCACGGCGTCCGGGGACAGATCGTTGCGGACCTTGCCGTCGACCCGCGACGACATGAACGGCTCCAGCATGGCGATCAAGCCGTGGGCGGCCAGCTCATCGACGGCCTGGGCACACGACGCCAGCGTGGCGACGGTGCCGGGATCGTCGAGATCGATGCGGCACAGCATCTTTCCGCCGTTCATCTTTGCCGCCGCGGTGGAGGCGGCAGTGGCGCCGGTCATCCGGTCATCGAGCTCGAACGACGATCCGGCCAGCCCGCCGCGGTTGAACGAGGAGAACACCACCTTGTCCTCCAGGGCGCCCAGCAACAACAGATCGTCGAGGATGTCGGAGGTGGCCAGCACGCCGTCCACCCCGGGGTCGGCGAGCGCGGTGCGCAACCGGTCCAGCAGGTCGATGCGGTTGTTCATCGCGGTCGGGCGCGTTCCGACGGACAGTGCGCCACGGGCCGGGTGGTCGGCGGCGACGATCATCAGCCGGCCGTCGCCGCGGACGGTGGGGCGGGTGGTGCGCTGCTGCCACGCTGTGGCGACGGCGCCCGGGTCGGCCGCGCGCAGGTCGGTGACCGCCGCGTAGTCGCGGCATAGTCCGGTGCCAAGGTTAGACATTGACGGCCTCCACGGCGGTCTTCTCGGCGAGGTCGGACACCTCGGCGGCGGTGGGCATCGCGGTCGAGCATTCCAGTCGCGAGGCGACGATGGCACCGGCGGCGTTGGCGTAGCGCAGTGTCTTCTCCAGCTGCCAGCCGTGCAGCAGGCCATGAATCAGGCTGCCGCCGAAGGCATCTCCGGCACCGAGACCGTTCACCACGTCAACGTCGTTGGGCGGGACGGTGACCGAACTGTGCCGGGTCTTGCCCAGTACCCCACGCGGCCCCTGCTTCACGATGGCCAGTTCCACCCCGAGGTCCAGCAACGCGTCGGCGGCCTTGTGCGGGTTGGTCTCGCCGACGGCGATCTCGCACTCCTCCCGGTTGCCGACCGCGACGGTGACGTGCTGCAGAGCGCGCTGAACCTGCTCGGTGGCGGCGGCGGGGCCGGCCCAGAACATCGGCCGGTAGTCCAGGTCCAGCACCGTCAGCGGCTTACGTGCACGCGCTTCCCAGGCCGCGAAATGGGCACTGCGGCTGGGCTCTTCGGACAGTCCGGTGACGGTCGACCAGTACAGCCGGGCCGAGCGGATGGCGTCCAGGTCGAGTTCGGTGGGGTTGACCTGCAGATCCGGTGCCGAGGGCTTGCGGTAGAAGTACAGCGGGAAGTCGTCGGGCGGGAAGATCTCACAGAACGTGACGGGGGTGGGGTATTCGCCGTGGGTGGCCACGAAGCGGTTGTCGACGCCGAGACGGTCGAGTTCGCTGCGGACGTAGCGGCCGAACGGATCGTCGCCGACGCCCGAGATCAGCGCGGTGCGGTTACCCAGCCGGGCCGCGGCGACGGCGACATTGGCGGCGCTGCCGCCCAGGAACTTGCCGAACGAGGTGACATCCTCGAGTCCCAGTCCGACCTGCAGTGGGTAGATGTCGACGCCGCTGCGCCCGATGGCGATGGCGTCGAAGGCCTGGTTGACGGTAGCGGTCACGGCTGACTCCCGAATGCGATGTGCGTACGTACTTCCGGTGGCGCGAGTGCGCCCCGGTGCTGGTATCGACTGTGCGCTGCGGGACTACGTCATGTCAAGACTTTGTCCGGACATTCTTACTTGAGGTCATTTGCAGGTAAGATTCAGCAAACCAGCTTCCTGCCGCACCGGTGTGGAACCGACGAGATCGGAGCGCGAGTGACAACCCCGACGTTGACGGTCGAACTCGATCGTTCGAGTCCGATACCCCTGTATTTCCAGGTGGCGCAGGTTTTCGAGAAGGCCATCATCGACGGCGAGCTCAAGCCGGGGGACCGCTTCGAGAACGAGCTGGCGCTGGCCAGTCGCCTCAGCCTGTCCCGGCCCACGACGCGGCGCGCCATCCAGGAACTCGTCGACAAGGGTCTGTTGGTGCGCAAGCGCGGCGTCGGAACCCAGGTGGTGCAGACTCCCGTGCATCGTCCGGTGGAACTCACCAGTCTGTTCGACGATCTCGCCCGGGCAGGCCAGGAGCCGGCCACCAAAGTGCTTGACTACGTGACCGGTCCGGCGTCCTCGGACATCGCCGCTCACCTCAACCTTGAGCCGGGTGCGGAGGTGGTGATGATGCGCCGGCTGCGGACCTCGGGTGGGCAACCGCTGGCGCTGATGACCAATCACCTGCCCTCGCCGATTGCCCCGGATCGGGAGGAGCTGGAACGGTTCGGGCTCTACCAGGCCCTGCGCTCACGCGGTGTGCACATCCGGCTGGCCAGACAGCGCATCGGCGCGAAGGCCGCCGACCGGGATGAGGCGCGCCTGCTCGACGAGAGGCCCAAAGCTCCGCTGTTGGTCATGGAGCGCACCGCCTTCGACGATTCCGGTCGTATTGTCGAATACGGCAGCCATGCCTACCGGGCGTCCCGGTATTACTTCGACACCACCCTGGTCGATCGTTAGCACGTTATTTCCCAACAGATTTCGCAAACCCGCGCGCAGGCAGTCCGTCGCCGCCGCGGGTTTGCTGCTGATTGTCCGACCTTTGATATGCAGTCCTAATGTCAGAACAAAGTATTGACTTTCGGGTGTGAGCGGTATTACATCAACTACGAGGCCGTGTCGGTCGCCACTGTGGTCCAGGGCGTGCGAGCGCCGCGGTGATGTCGATAGCAAGGAGAAACAATGAGGTTCAGTCGGCTGATGGCAGTGGCCGGGGCGGGGGTACTCGTCCTGGGTGCCAGCGCGTGTTCGAGCACCGGTGGGAAACCTGACAGCAGCGGCGGTGGCATGGGGGCAGGAACGGCCGATACCGCACGCGCGACCATTGCCATGATCACTCACGAAGTTCCCGGCGACTCGTTCTGGGATCTGGTGCGCAAGGGCGCCGAGACCGCCGCCAAGAAGGACAACATCGAGCTGCGGTACTCCAATGACCCGGAGGCCCCGAACCAGGCAAACCTGGTGCAGACCGCCGTCGACAGCGGGGTCAAGGGCATCGCGGTGACGCTGGCCAAACCCGACGCCATGAAGGCTGCCATCGAGGCCGCGACCGCCAAGGGCATCCCGGTGGTGGCGTTCAACGCCGGTGCCGATGCCTGGCAGTCGATGGGGGTCAAGGAGTTCTTCGGCCAGGACGAGTACATCGCCGGGCAGGGCGCGGGCAAGCGCCTGGCGGCCGACGGTGCCAAGAAGGCCATCTGCGTCATCCAGGAGCAGGGCCATGTGGGGCTCGAATCGCGTTGTGCCGGTGTGAAGAACGCCTTCCCCGCCACCGAGGTGCTGAACGTCAACGGCAAGGACATGCCCTCCGTCGAATCGACCATCACCGCCAAGCTTCAGCAGGACCCCGGCGTCGACTACGTCGTCACGCTCGGTGCGCCGTTCGCGATGACCGCCGTGCAGTCGGTGAAGAATGCCGCGAGCAAGGCGAAGGTCGGCACCTTCGACACCAATGCCGCACTCGTGGACGCGATCAAGGCCGGCGACGTCCAGTGGGCGGTCGACCAGCAGCCCTTCTTGCAGGGTTATCTCGCCGTCGACTCGCTGTGGCTCTACATCAACAACGGCAACGTGCTCGGTGGTGGCCAGCCGACGCTGACGGGCCCGTCGTTCATCGACAAGTCGAATATCGACGCTGTTGCCGAGTATGCGAAAGCCGGTACGCGCTGATGAGCGCTCGCGCGAAGAAGGGACAACGCTGATGATGACCACCCAGGCCGATCTCAATCTCGACACCCACACCGTCGTTCGCGACGAGCGTGTCAAAGAGCAGAACCGGTTGCAGCGCTTGCTGATCCGTCCCGAGATGGGGGCGTTCGTCGGTGCGGTCGGCATCTTCATCCTGTTCCTCATCGTGGCCCCGCCTTTCCGCACCCCGGAAGCCCTGGCCACGGTCCTGTACGCCAGCTCGACCATCGGGATCATGGCCGTCGGCGTCGGCGTGCTGATGATCGGCGGTGAGTTCGACCTCTCCTCGGGCGTGGCCGTCACCACCTCGTCCCTGGCGGCGTCGATGCTGTCCTACAACCTGCACCTGAACCTGTGGGTGGGTGCGGCGCTGTCGCTGGCGATCGCGCTGGCGGTCGGCTTCTTCAACGGCTACATGGTGATGAAAACCAAGATCCCGTCCTTCCTGATCACCCTGAGTTCGTTCTTCATGCTCACCGGCGTCAATCTGGCCGTGACGAAACTGCTCTCCGGCCAGGTCGCGACTCACAGCGTGTCGGATATGCAGGGCTTCGATTCCGGCAAGGCCGTCTTCGCGTCGTCGTTCGACATCTTCGGGGTGTCGGTGCGCATCACCGTGTTCTGGTGGATCCTGTTCGTGGTCATCGCCACCTACGTGCTGTTCCGCACCCGGATCGGCAACTGGATCTTCGCCGTCGGCGGCAACCAGGACAGCGCCCGCGCGGTCGGTGTGCCGGTGACCAAGGTCAAGATCGGTCTGTTCATGGTCGTCAGCTTGTGCGCCTGGTTCGTCGGCATGCACCTGCTGTTCGCGTTCAACACCGTGCAGTCCGGGCAGGGCATCGGCAACGAGTTCTTCTACATCATCGCCGCGGTGGTCGGTGGCTGCCTGCTCACCGGTGGTTACGGCACCGCGGTCGGCACGCTGATCGGTGCGTTCATCTTCGGCATGACCAACCAGGGCATTGTCTACGCGGGCTGGAATCCGGACTGGTTCAAGTTCTTCCTGGGCGCCATGTTGCTGTTCGCGGTGATCGCCAACAACGTCGTCCGCAACTACGCAGCGAAGAGGTAGATCGATGAGCACAACCGCGCAAGCCCCCTTCGCCGAGACTCCCGCGGCCGGCGGCGCGCCACTGGTGGAACTGAAGAACGTCGGCAAGAGCTACGGAAACATCATCGCGCTCAAGGACATCAACCTGCGGGTGGGTGCCGGCGAGGTGACCGGTGTGCTGGGCGACAACGGTGCCGGCAAGTCCACCTTGATCAAGATCATCGCCGGGCTGCACAAGCCCACCGAAGGCGAGTTGCTCATCGACGGCACCTCGACGGTGTTCAACTCACCGAAGGACTCGCTGAACGCGGGCATTGCGACGGTGTACCAGGACCTCGCGGTCGTGGCGCTGATGCCGGTGTGGCGCAACTTCTTCCTCGGCAACGAGCTGCGCAGGAAGGGCCTGCTCAAGTCGCTGGACATTCCCGCGATGCGGGCCACCACGATCTCCGAACTGCACAAGATGGGCATCGACCTGCCGGACGTGGACGCGCCGATCGGTTCGCTCTCGGGTGGCCAGCGCCAGTGCGTGGCCATCGCCCGCGCCATCTTCTTCGGCGCCCGGGTGCTGATCCTCGACGAGCCCACTGCCGCACTGGGTGTCAAACAGTCCGGCATGGTGCTGCGCTACATCACCGCGGCCAAGGAACAGGGTTTCGGGGTCATCTTCATCACCCACAACCCGCACCACGCGCACATGGTCGGTGATCACTTCGTACTCCTCAACCGCGGTCGGCAGAAGCTCGACTGCACCTATGACGAGATCACGCTGGAACACCTCACGCAGGAGATGGCCGGCGGCAACGAGCTCGAGGCGCTCAGCCACGAGCTGGGCCGCCGCTAGCCTCACCCACGAACCCAGGACCCCGTCGGCCGGTGAGGTCGGCGGGGTCCTGCCTGCTTCGCGCGTTCACGGGAAGCTCGGCTCACCCCTCTCGCGCAGCCGTGCCGCATCCTGACCGGGCGGGGCTCCGAACAGCCGGCGGTATTCGCGGTTGAACTGTGACGGGCTGTCGTAGCCCACCCGGTGTCCCACGCCCGCGATGTCACCGGACCGCGCGACGAGCAGGGATCTGGCCTGCTGCAGCCGGATCCGCTTCTGGAACTGCAGCGGGCTCATCGCCGTGACGGTCCGGAACTGGCGGTGGAACGCCGAGACGCTCATCCCCGACATCTGTGCCAGATCCTCCATCCGGACCGGGACGGAGTAGTTGTCCCGCATCCAGGTGATCGCTCTGTTGACGTGTGCCAGTGTGCTGTCGGCGAGGCCGATCTGGCGGGCGATATCGGCCTGCGGACCGGTGAGCAGCCGCCACAGGATCTCCTGTTCGACGAGCGGACCGAGGACGGCGGCATCGGCGGGACTGGCCAGTAGGTGCAGCAATCTGGCGACGGCGTCGAGTAGTTCGGGACTCGCGTCACCGGTGGTGATCGCGGCCGTACCGGCCGCCGCGCGCGTCCGGGGCTGCGCGGGGGCCCGCAACAGCAACGCCGACAACGCCTCCGGGCGCAGCACCAGCCCCATTGCCAGCGAGGGATGTTCGGGGGTGGTGTCGAGGTAGTGACCGGTCACCGGCAGGCTCGCCGCGACGACCAGGCACTGTCCGGCCCGGTATTCGAACACCTCGTCACCGATCAGCAATCGCTTGCCGCCCTGCGCCATCACGACCAGCAGAGGATCGGTGAGCGAATAGTCCGGACTGCCGCCACCGGCCACTTTCGACAACAACAAGCCGTCGATCGGGGTACGCAGGTCGGCGCGGGCGTGCGTGTCGATCAGCCGCCGTATCTCGGCGAGGGACTCGGATGCGGTGCGCATGCCTCAAGCCAACCATGTCAATCACATGATCGGAGCCAACTGAGCAGGATTGTGCAAGAACTCGCGTGCATCTGTCTACCCGTACGACGCGGTGGCGGGTGGAATGGAGAGGACCAATTCCCTTCCTTGAGGAGCAATTCCATGTCACTCGACAGCTATGTCACCCTCGGCCGCGCCGGCCTGCGGGTCAGCCCGTTCGCCCTCGGCGCGATGACGTTCGGCGAGGATCCCGGTGCCGCGGGAACCAGCGTTGCCGAGTCCGAACAGATTCTGGCGGCGTATCTGGACCGGGGCGGCAACTTTGTCGATACCGCGAACTTCTACACCAACGGCCACTCGGAGAAGATCCTCGGAGACTTCTTCGCACGCAGTCCCGGTCGCAGGCAGCGAGTGGTGCTCGCCTCGAAATTCTTCGCCAACCTGCATCCGGGTGACCCCAACGGCGGTGGCGCGGGCCGCTCGGCGATCCTCGCGCAGCTGCACGAGACGCTGCGCCGCATGCAGACCGACTATCTCGATGTGTACTGGCTGCACAACTGGGACCGCCACACCCCGATCGAGGAGACCATGCGCACCCTCGATGATCTGGTCCGCGCCGGCACCGTGCGTTACATCGGGTTCTCGAACACACCCGCGTGGGTCACCGCTCAGGCGCAGACCATGGCCTTGCTGCGGGGCTGGACGCCGCTGATCGCCCTGCAGGTCGAGTACTCACTGCTGGCGCGCACGGTGGAAGGGGAGTTGGCCCCGTTGGCCGCCGATCAGGGGATGGCGCTGGTGCCGTGGAGCCCGCTCAAGAACGGCTTCCTGTCGGGTAAGTACCGCCGGGGCAGCGACGTCTCGGACTCCGCGCGCGCCGCCTACGTGGGCGGACCGAGCGAGGACGAATTCACCGTCATCGAGACGGTCGACGATATCGCGGGTGAGCTCGAAACAAGTTCCGCGGCAGTGTCATTGGCGTGGCTGCGGGCACGCGCCGGGACCGTGGTGCCGATCATCGGGGCGCGCCGCCTGGCGCACCTGGAATCCAACCTCGCCGGGCTCGATATCGCGTTGACCGCCGATCACCTGCACCGACTGGACCAGGTGTCGGCCCCCGCGCTGAACTACCCGGCCGACCTCAACGGGCAGATGCGGGCCACTCTGCAGTTCGCCGGTACCACGGTCGATGGGCAGGCCTCGGCGGTCTATCCGCCACTGCTGGCCAGCGCCGTCCGGTACTAGCGGGTGGGCAGGCCCGCGGCGTGGTACGCGGCATCGATCAGTGCCATATTGGCCACCGCATCGTCCGTGCCGAACGGCAGTGGTGCGCCGTGCTCGACATGCGCGGCGAACGCCTCCAGTTGGTAGCTGTAGCTGGGCCGGGTGCCCAGATGTTCGACGGTGGTGCCGGCCGCGGTGGTGAGTGTCAGCCGGTCGTCTTCGGCGGGATGGATGAAATCGTGCACCAGCACCTCACCGTCGGTGCCGGCGATCCGGAGGGTGAACGAATAGTTCTCGGCCACCATGGAATTGGCGGACAGCCCGCCGGCCCCGCCCGGGAACGCGAGGTCGATGTCACATCGGGCGTCCACGCCGGGGGAGCGTTCCTCCGCGTGGGCCCGCACCACCACGGGGTGGCCCTGCAGACCGAGGACGGCGAGCCTGCCCAGCGTGCGCATGATGTGCAGGCCGTAGCACCCCAGGTCCATCACGGCGCCGCCGGCCAGGTCCAGCGACCAGCGCGGGTCGTCCGCACCGGGTGCGGGCATCGCCATCCGCACCTCGACGGTGGTGATCGCGCCCAGGGTGCCGTCGGCGGCCAACCCGAAGGCACGTCGGGTCACCGGGTGGAAGGCGTAATGGAAGCCCTCCAGCACGGTGACGCCGGCGGCCTGTGCGGCCTCGGCGACGCGCTGCGCCTCAGTTCGATCGCGGGCGAAGGGCTTCTCGCTGAGCACCGGCTTGCCCGCGGCGATCGCCGCCAGGTTCCATGGGGCATGCAGGGCGTTGGCCAACGGGTTGTAGATCACGTCGACCTCGGGGTCGTCGATGACGTCCTGATAGGACTCGACCACCCGCTCCACCCCGTACTTGTCCGCGAAGTTCTCGGCGCGGCCGCGGTCCCGGGCCGCCACGGCCACCAGACGGTGACCGAGTTCGGCCGCGGGGCCGACGATCGCCACCTCGGCGATCCGGGACGCGCCGAGCACTCCGATGCGCAGGGCCATCCGCGCTACCGGCTCACAGGCTGTTCAGGTACGCGACACTGGCTCGCACGTCGGCGACCGGGCCGTCACCGGCCGGAGCGCCGTCGAGGATGGTGTCCTGCTCCATCACGAACCAGCCGTCGAAACCGTTGTCCTGCAACACTGAGACGATGCCTGCAATATCGACGTCACCCGTCCCCAACGGCGTGTACATCCCGGCCTTGACGGCATCGGTGTAGCTCAGCTCGCCGGACTGCACCTTGGCGGCCAGTGCCGCATCGACATCCTTGAGGTGGGTGTGCGCGATGCGATTCGGCACCGCCTTGGCCAGTTCCAGCGGATCGGTGCCACCGATGAGCAGATGCCCGGTATCCAGGCACAGCGGGATCGCCGAACCGGCCAGCACGCGGTCCACATCGTCGCGGGTCTCGACCATCGTTCCCACATGCGGATGCAGCACCGCGAGCAGGCCCCGTGCGGCGACGATGCCGGCCAGCCGATCCAGGTTGGACAGCAGTGTCGCCCACTGGTTCTCGTCGAGCACCGGGCGAGAGTCGTAGCCGTCGGATCCGGTGGCGGCGGCCAGCACCACGACCCCGGCGCCGGCGGCCACCAGTGACTCCAGGGGGCCGGCAAGGTCATCGGCCGGATCGTGGTCGGCGTTATGCAGTACGGCGGGGACGAACCCGCCGACGCAGGCCAGCGCATGCTGCGCCAGAACTGTTTTCAGCTCGTCGGTATCGGCGGGCAGAAATCCCTCCGGTCCGAGTTCGGTGGCGGTCAGCCCGACACCGCGCATCTCGGTCAGGACACGGTCGGCTTCGAGCTGGAAGCCCCACCCGGGGACCTCGCACACGCCCCAGGAAATGGGTGCACCTGCGATCCTCATGCGTTCCGGACCTCCTCGATGCGCACCGGGACACCCCGGCGCAGGGACTCGGTGGCGGCCTCCGCCAGCCAGGCCACCTCCACGGCGTCGGCCACGGTGGCGCCGGCGACCGGTCCGCCCTTGGCGACCTCCACGAAGCCCGCCAGCTCGGTCCGGAAAGCCTCGGTGAACCGGTCCATGAAGAAGTTGTGGGCGGGACCTGTCGGGAAGGTGTTGGCCGGATCCACATTTCGCAGCGGCGCACCTTGATCCCAGCCGGCGGCCACGCTGTCGTCGAACCCGTGCACCTCCAGGCGGCAGTCGTACCCGCGAGCGTTGTAGCGGGCGTTGGAGACCACGCCGAGCGCGCCGCCGTCGAACCGTACGATCACCGCGGCGGTGTCCACATCGCCGTACTCGGCGAACAACGGGTCACCCTGGACCGATCCGGTGGCGTAGACCTCGACCGGGTTCTGGCCGGTGATCCACCGGATGACGTCGAAATCGTGCACGGCGCAGTCGCGGAAGATACCGCCCGAACCCTTGATGTAGTCCAGCGGCGGGGGAGCCGGATCCATCGTGGTGCTGCGCACCGTGTGGATGTGGCCGAGCGATCCGTCGTCGACGGCCCGCTTGGCGGCGGCGAAGGCGGCATCGAAGCGGCGCTGGTAACCCACCTGGACCGGCACACCGGACGCGGCGATGACCTCGGCGACCCGCGCGCTCTCCGCTGCGGTGGAGGCGATCGGCTTCTCGCAGAAGGTGGGAATGCCACGTTCGACGGCGGCCAGGGTCAGCTCGGCATGTGCCGGGGTGGCGGCGGCCACCACCACGCCGTCCACACCGGAGGACAGCAGTTCTGCCACGGTGTCGACGGCCTTGGCGCCGTGCTTGGCGGCAACCGCGGCGGCCACGTCGGGCCGCTCATCGGTGATCACCAGACCGTCCAAACCTTCTAGGGCGGACAGGGTTTCGGTGTGGAACGCACCGATGCGGCCCAATCCGATCACTCCGAGGGTGGTCATGGAATTCTCCGTTCTTGCTGCTGATCGAGGATGGTGTCGAGGTCTTCGGGGTTCAGTTCGTCGGCCAACGCGGCCAGCACGATGTCGACCTGGCTGGGCGGGGCGAGGCTGCCGATCGGCTGATCACTGTCGAGATTGGTGGGGAAGGCGTAGCCCTCCGCGGTGGCGTTCACGGCATTGGCCAACTCGCGGTCGGTATGGCCGGCTTGCTTCATCGCCAGCAATGCCGGGTAGACGGCCTTCACCATCGCGGTCCGATCCAGTGCTTCCATCGCCCGCCCGAACGGGGACGAGATCTGCAGCAGGTTGGCCATCCGGCGGATATCGGCCGAGACATTGCGGCCCGCACCGTGATAGAGCGCTGGGTTGAAGAACACCGCGTCCCCCTTGCGCAGCGGCAGCTGCACCTGATGGGCGGCGAAGAAGTCGATGAAGTCCGGGCGGTAGAAGGCGATATAACCGGCCTCGAACCCCTGAGAGTAGGGCAGCAGCATGGTCGGCCCGCTTTCCAGCGGCATATCGCAGTGTGCGACGGCGCCTTGCAGGGTCAGGGCGGGCGACAGTCGGTGCAGATGGGCCGGATAGTCGGCCAGCTGATCGGCGTCGACGAAGCCGAGGTGATAGTCGCGATGCGGAACCTGTGCTGCGCCACCGGGATTGACCACGTTGACCTGGGACGTCACTTGATAGCGCGGTCCCAGCCAGGCTTGTGACACCAGGGCGAGGGTGTCGGCGCTGTAGTACTGCGCGAACACGTCGGGAGCGTGCAGTGCCAGCTTCTGAGCGGCGTTCCAGATTCGGTCGTTGGCGCCGGCCTTGCCGAAGTGGTCACCGACCGCGGCACCTGCGGCGTGTTGCGCGGCGATGATGTCGTCGAATGCGGCGCTCGCCCGATCCAGCACGCCATGGTCGAAGGCGCCCTCGAAGACGACGACGCCGGGGCCGTGGGTCAGGGCGCGGATCAGCTCGGACTGCAGTGCGCGGCGGTCGGCGGCGGCGCCGGCGTCCGCCGCGTAGATGAGCACGTTGCTTCGGACGTCGACGGCGTGCGGGTAGTCGGCCAGATCGGTTGCGCGTGCCACCTGGGCCTGAAAATCCCGCAGCGAGCAGTCGGATTCGGCGATCCACTCCGACTCGGAGCGGGTCAGCGGTGCAGCCATGACCGCCAGTCTTGTTGTGTTCTGTGCCATAATCAACGGCAAAAAGCCATCAAAAAACCCTCAGCATGAGGATGTCGAGTGCATCGCTACAAGGTTCGCGAGATTGCCCAGCAGTGCGGCCTCAGCGAGGCCACGGTCGACCGTGTGCTCAATGACCGACCCGGCGTGCGCGAGAACACCCGCGCCGAGGTCATGCAGGCCATCGCCGATCTGGACAAGCAGCGAGCCCAGTTGCGGCTCAACGGTCGTCGTTACCTCATCGATGTGGTGATGCAGACACCGCAGCGGTTCTCCGACGCGTTCCGTGCCGCGATCGAGGCCGAGTTGCCGGCCTTTGCCCCGGCCATGCTGCGCGCCCGGTTCCACCTCTGGGAATCGGGTTCGACCGACCAGATGGCCGAGGAGCTCGGTCGCATCAAGGGCAGTCACGGGGTGGTGCTCAAGGCGCAGGACGAGCCCGCGGTGGCCGAGGCGATCGACCGTCTGGTCGGCGCCGGGGTGCCGGTGGTGACGTACACGACCGATGTGCCCAACAGTGCGCGCTGCGCCTATGTCGGGATCGACAATCACGGCGCCGGTATGACCGCGGCCTACCTGATGGACCAGTGGCTCGGACCGGTGCCGTCGGGTGTGTTGATCACCTTGAGTCGCACGGTGTTTCGCGGTGAGGGAGAGCGCGAAGTGGGCTTCCGGTCCGGTTTACGAGGCACCGGCCGGGAGATCGTCGAGGTCAGTGACAGCGACGGTATCGACGCCACCAACGAACGGCTGGTACTCGACGCGCTGGCGAATCACCCGCACGTGGAGGCGGTGTATTCGCCCGGTGGCGGTAACACCGCGACGGTGGCGGCCTTCGACCGGTTGGGAAGGGTCTGCCGTGTCTTTGTCGGCCATGATCTGGATGCGGACAACCGGCGGCTGCTGCGGGACGGCCGCATGTCGGTGGTGCTGCACAATGACCTGCGGGCCGATGCGCGGCTGGCGATGCGGGTGATCCTGGCGCAGCACGGCGCGTTGCCGGCCGAACCCGTGCGCCCGACGCCGATACAGGTCATCACGCCCTACAACCTGCCTTCGTGAGCGAAGCTTGCGAGCGAACCATCCAGCACCGCGCGGCTGGAATCTGTTTCCTGGGCCGACCCGACTACGATTTCGCGAGAAAGTTAAGACATAAGGAGAGCCGTTCGATGACGCCGACGTTGGTCCCGGGCGTGACCGTGCTGGGAAACCTGGCGATCGACATCATCGACGGTGCCCCGCCGAGCCCCGGTGGCTGCGCCTCGTTCGCCGGGGTCGCACTCGAGGATGTCAGTGTGCTGGCGCACATCGTGGGAATGGGTGCCCCAGCCGACCATGAGCTGTTCGACGCGGTGCTCGAGCGTTTCGGGTCGATGGTGCGGTTCCTGCCGTCGGACCGGACCAGCGCTTTCCGCCTCGATTACGACGACACCGACCACCGCCGGATGTCGGTCGATGCCATCGGGCCGGTATGGACGGCCGCCGATATCGACACCGACGACCCGCGCACGACGTGGATCCACCTGGCACCGCTGATGCGGACGGACTTCCCGGCGAGCACGCTGGCCCATCTGGCCGCGCGCGGGCATCGGATCGCCTACGACGGACAGGGGCTGGTACGCGCCGACCGGCTCGGCCCGCTGACGCTGGACCGCAATTTCTCGTCCGATCTGCTGGGCCACCTCGATGTACTCAAGCTGGCCGAAGATGAGGCGGTCATCGTCGCCGACGGTGATTTCGACGCCGCGGCCGCCGAGCGGCTGGGGGTTCCCGAGATCGTGGTGACCTACGGCTCGGAGGGCTGCGATATCTATAAGGACGGCACCGTGGTCCGGGTGCCCGCCGCGTGGCGGGTGCTCGGCGTCCAGACCACCGGTGCCGGGGACATGTTCACGTCCTGCTACGTCGCCAACCGGGCCGACGGTGCCGACCCGCGCCGGGCCGCTGAGCTGGCCAGCGAGCTGGTGGCCAGGGAGTTGCAGAAGCGCGTCGAGGTGGGTTCGCCGGACCGGGTGTGACCCCGCACCGCGCCTGCTAAAGTTGACGGGTGTCAAGTTCGTCGAGAACAGTGTTATCGGTCAGCTACCGATGAGTAGGGCTTCCTTAGAGAATGTCATTCTCCAGAACGTGATCAACGCCACAAATGTGCAGATTGGTGCTGCTGTTCACGTCGCTGAACAGCGAGTTTTTCCGCAAGTAACCCGCGTGTCGCCGGATTGTGTGGCAAAAGCCACCCTAAGAGAAGTGCAATAATGGTTACCGGTAGTGACACCAAAAATCTTCGATGCAACGCCTCTCCTCGAAACAGCCAGAGTTGAGGGGGCGTGAAAGGCAGGGAGTCGTGGGCCAGAACGGCAATGGAGCCGCCCCGCGGCAGAAGCTGGAGAAAGTCGTCATCCGCTTTGCGGGCGACTCCGGCG
This sequence comes from Mycolicibacterium sp. Y3, assembly GCF_051188035.1. Taxonomy (NCBI): domain Bacteria; kingdom Bacillati; phylum Actinomycetota; class Actinomycetes; order Mycobacteriales; family Mycobacteriaceae; genus Mycobacterium; species Mycolicibacterium sp. Y3. The sequence goes on from NZ_JAVQLT010000001.1 coordinate 2,532,491, forward strand.
ACGGCATGCAGCTGACCGGTGACCGTTTCACGTCGGAAGCGGCGCTGTTCGGCAATGACCTTGCGACACAGCCGAACTACCCCGCCGAGATCCGGGCACCACAGGGCACCCTGCCCGGTGTGTCGTCGTTCCAGATCCAGATCGCCGATTACGACATCCTGACCGCAGGGGATCGTCCCGACGTGCTCGTCGCGATGAACCCCGCGGCGCTGAAGGCCAACGTTGCCGACCTGCCGCGCGGCGGCCTGATCATCGCCAACTCCGACGAGTTCACCAAGCGCAACCTGGCGAAGGTCGGCTACGACAGCAACCCGCTGGAGTCTGACGAGCTGTCCGACTATGTGGTGCAGTCCGTCGCCATGACGACCCTGACATTGGGCGCGGTCGAGGCGATCGGTGCCACCAAGAAGGACGGCCAGCGCGCCAAGAACATGTTCGCCCTCGGGCTGCTGTCGTGGATGTACGGCCGCGAGTTGGAAGCCAGCGAGGCCTTCATCCGCGAGAAGTTCGCCCGCAAGCCCGAGATCGCCGAAGCTAATGTGCTGGCGCTGAAGGCGGGCTGGAACTACGGCGAGACCACCGAGGCGTTCGCCGTCACCTACGAGGTGGCCCCGGCCAAGCTCAAGACCGGTGAGTACCGGCAGATCTCCGGTAACACCGCCCTGGCCTACGGTGTCGTGGCGGCCGGTCAGCTGGGCGATATCCAGGTGGTGCTGGGCACCTACCCGATCACCCCGGCCAGCGACATCCTGCATGAGCTGTCGAAGTACAAGCACTTCAACGTGCTCACCTTCCAAGCCGAGGACGAGATCGCCGGCATCGGTGCGGCCATCGGGGCGTCCTACGGTGGCGCCCTCGGTGTCACCAGCACGTCCGGACCCGGCGTCTCGCTCAAGTCGGAAGCCATCGGCCTGGCCGTGATGACCGAGCTGCCGCTGCTCGTCATCGACGTGCAGCGCGGCGGCCCGTCCACCGGCCTGCCGACCAAGACCGAACAGGCCGACCTGCTGCAGGCGCTCTACGGCCGCAACGGCGAATCGCCGGTCGCGGTGCTGGCTCCGTGCTCACCGTCGGACTGCTTCGACGTCGCCGTCGAGGCCGTGCGCATCGCGATCGGCTATCACACGCCCGTGATCATCTTGTCCGACGGCGCGATCGCCAACGGCTCGGAGCCGTGGCGGATCCCCGACATCAGCACCTACCCGGCCATCGAGCACACCTTCGCCGAGGCGGGCAAGCCGTTCCAGCCGTATGCGCGTGACCCCGAGACGCTGGCCCGCCAGTTCGCGATTCCCGGGACGCCCGGTCTGGAGCACCGGATCGGCGGCCTCGAATCGGCCAACGGTTCCGGCAACATCTCCTACGAGCCGAAGAACCACGACCTCATGGTCCGGTTGCGGCAGGCCAAGATCGACGGCATCACGGTGCCCGACCTCGAGGTCGACGACCCGACCGGCGACGCCGAGCTGCTGCTGCTCGGCTGGGGCAGCAGTTACGGCCCCATTGGCGAGGCCTGCCGGCGTGCCCGGCGCAACGGCATCAAGGTGGCGCACGCTCAGCTGCGGTACCTGAACCCGTTCCCTGCCAATCTCGAAGAGGTGCTTCGGCGCTATCCGAACGTGGTCGTGCCGGAGATGAACCTGGGACAGCTCGCTCTGCTGCTGCGTGGCAAGTACCTGGTGGACGTGCAGTCGGTGACCAAGGTCGAGGGCATGGCGTTCCTGGCCGACGAGGTCGAGGGCATCATCGGCGCGGCGCTGGACGGGTCGTTGCGCGAGAAGGAAACTGACAAGGCAAAGTTTGCGCGGCTGGCAGCTGCCACCGTGGATTCGGGTGTGGGAGCAAACGCATGACTGACCTCATAGGCGCGGACCTGGGCCTGACCGAAGCCCTCAGCAAGACGGCGCTGGTGCCGACGACGGACCAGCCGCAGAAGGGCAAGGACTTCACCAGCGACCAGGAGGTCCGCTGGTGCCCCGGGTGCGGTGACTACGTCATCCTCAACACCATCCGTAACTTCCTGCCGGAGCTGGGACTGCGTCGCGAGAACATCGCCTTCATCAGCGGTATCGGCTGCTCCAGCCGGTTCCCGTACTACCTGGAGACCTACGGGTTCCACTCCATCCACGGCCGCGCGCCGACGATTGCCACCGGCCTGGCGCTGGCCCGTCCGGATCTGTCGGTGTGGGTGGTGACCGGTGACGGCGACTCGCTGTCCATCGGTGGCAACCACCTCATCCATGCGCTGCGCCGCAACATCAACATCACCATCCTGCTGTTCAACAACCGGATCTACGGCCTGACCAAGGGGCAGTACTCGCCGACATCGGAGGTCGGCAAGGTCACCAAGTCCACCCCGATGGGCTCGGTCGACTACCCGTTCAACCCGGTGTCGCTGGCCCTGGGCGCCGAGGCCACGTTCGTCGGCCGGGCGCTGGACTCCGATCGCGCCGGTTTGACCGAGGTACTGCGGGCGGCGGCCAGCCACCGCGGCGCCGCGCTGGTCGAGATCATGCAGGACTGCCCGATCTTCAATGACGGCTCCTTCGATGCCCTGCGCAAGGAGGGCTCCGAGGACCGGCTGATCAACCTCAGCCACGGCGAGCAGATCACTTTCGGCGCCGACGCGCAGTACTGCGTGGTCAAATCCGGCTACGGCCTGGAGGTCGCCAAGACCGCCGACGTGGCTGCCGATCAGATCGTGGTGCACGACGCCACGATCGACGATCCGGCCTACGCCTTCGCGCTGTCGCGGTTGTCCGAACAGAACCTTGAGCACATGGTGACCGGCATCTTCCGCCAGGTCAGCAGGCCGACCTACGATGACGCGGCCCGCCAGCAGGTAGCCGACGCCAGGGCGGCCAAGCCGGGTGACACTGCCGCGTTGCAGGCGCTGCTTCGTGGCAAGGACACCTGGACCGTCGACTAGAGGCTGTTCTGCTCCTTCGCGGGCACGCTCTCCTCTAACGTCGTCTGGGTGACGTCACCTTCGCCACTGGCAGCAGTCGTGTTGGCAGGCGGGGCGTCCCGCCGCATGGGCCGGGATAAGGCAACGCTCGAGTTCGGCGGCCAGACGCTGGTCGAACGCGTCGTCGCCGTGGTGTCGCAGCGGTGCTCTCCGGTGTTCGTGATCGCCGCGCCAGGTCAGGCGCTGCCGGCGCTGTCCGCCGACATTCTTCGGGACGAGGTGCGCGGGGTCGGCCCGCTGCTCGCGACGGCGCGCGGGCTGCGGGCGGCCGCAGACACCGGTGCGCAGCGGGCCTTCGTCTGCGCGGTGGATATGCCCTACCTGTCCACCGACCTGATCGATGCGCTGGTCGCGCAGCCCACGGGCGCCGATGTGGTGCTGCCGTGGGACGGTCGGGACCACTACCTGGCCGGGGTGTACCGCACCGGGCTGGCGGATACGGCAGCCCAACTGGTGGCGGCGGGAGAGCGGAGCATGCGGGCCCTGGTCGATGGCACCGCCGGCGTCGACACCCACCGTGTCGTGCTGGACGAGCAACGCGCGCTGACCAACGTCAACACCGCCGCCGACCTGACCTGACCGGCGGCGAATTTGCGCCCATTCGGGTAGCAAATTGCGAATTAGAACGCCCCCGGGGTCGAATTTACTCAGGAGTGACGTTATTGGTCTTTATCTCCGGCGGGTAACGGACGGGAAATTGTTCTGTCTCGGTGCGCCGTGTTTACGCCCTCCGCTCGAGTTCCTTGACGTGTTCCTGAAACCCGCTCTGCGGCAGTGTCTTTCAAAGCGGCGGGAAGTCGTGTGGCAGGAGTGGCTCGACGAAATATGCAGGGACGCAGGCCTGTAAGCCGCTCTAATTAGCCGCCGGGTGTGGGTGTTGCCCACGGAGGGGATGTCGACTGGGTATCGGCATGGGCGGCCCGGGTGACTGCGGCACCGATCGGCCGAGAATTTGGTTGATGTGTTGCAGGACAACACATTGCCATGCCCACCCCGGATCTTCCGGGATTGTCCGTACCGGATCGATGACGCGCCGCGATTGGTCGAATAGGTTGTCGCGCAGAGGTTTTGGAGATCTGTTGACTAGACGCATAAATCGCTTGTGCCCAGCGAACATTGCTACGAATAAACCTGCAGGTCAACGGGTTTTAGGTCGCGGACCGTGAATTCGGTAACGAGGTGAGCGTGACACGTGCGCGACCGCGTGACCCAGCCCACAAAAACACCGTGATATGAGTCACGAAATGATTCCTGACGTGCAATTTGGATAGTCGGGCAAAACGCGTCGCTGACCTGCACAGTTGATGCATAGGAACCGTCGTGATCATCTCGTGATCTTCTCGCGACACGTTCTAGATGCGATGTGACTTCGTGTGAACAGTTTTGTACGTTTTCCTCAACTCCCCAACGGAGCAAATAATTTCACATTCACAACCTGCGTGTATGCGGGGCTTCTGCGGCAAGGTCCGCGGAAGCGGTCGGGGCTGATTTCCCGGTCAGGCGATCTCGTGCCTCTCGCTGCTGTGCCCGACAGAGAAGGCACCGCCCAAACATTTCGCCTGTTCCGTTCAGGCACGTCATGCCCGCCTATGCGCGGGTGTTGTTTGGTGCGCGCTTGGCGAGAGGATAGAAGTTGAAGAACATCCGCACGACGTTCGGTATGGCCGCCATCGCCGGAGCGCTCGCAGTGGCGCCCGTGGCCCTGGGGGCGGGTACCGCCAATGCGGACACTGGTGTGAACTGGGATGCCGTCGCTGCCTGCGAGTCGGGTGGCAACTGGGCCATCAACACCGGAAACGGCTACTACGGTGGCCTGCAGTTCACCATGGGCACCTGGCATGCCAACGGCGGCAGCGGTTCGCCGCACACCGCCAGCAAGGATGAGCAGATCCGGGTCGCGAACAACGTGCTGCGCTCGCAGGGCATCGGTGCCTGGCCGGTGTGCGGGCGTCGCGGCTGACGCCCTGCATTTGCGCCGTCCATACCAAAAGGCGTGACAATGGCGCCGGGCTTTCCGCTCGGCGCCATTGTTTTCTCACAAATACCGGGAATATCCATTCGTCCCATAAGAAACCCCTAAAACTTGTGCCTCCTCCGTAACGGAAGATTTCCCCCACCCGAAACACGGGTAACCGCAGCGCAAGAACGCACCATCCAACGCATGCGGAACTCGTGTCACCGGTCGGGGAAGGACCGCACAATGAAGAACCTCAGCGTCGCGATCAAGAAGACAGTCACCCGGATCCTCTGGGTAGTCGCCGCAATGGGCGCCCTCGCCGCCGCGCCGCTGGCTATGTCGGCCACCGCCAGCGCCGACAGCGGGGTGAACTGGGACGCGGTCGCCCAGTGCGAGTCCGGAGGCAACTGGTCGACCAACACCGGTAACGGTGCCTCCGGCGGACTTCAGTTCAAGCAGGCCACCTGGACCGCCAACGGCGGCGTGGGCGCCCCGCACCAGGCCAGCCGCGCCGAGCAGATCCGCGTCGCCGAGAACGTACTGCGCACCCAGGGCCTGGACGCCTGGCCGACCTGCGGCGCCAAGGGCGCCACGCCGGCGGTGTGGAACACCCCCGCGCCGGCCACCTCGGCCCCGGCCGCCGGCGGTTGCCAGGCCATCCGTCCCGGCGCCATCCTCGGGATCTTCGACGTCCGCAAGATGTGCACGGTGCTGACCTCCTTCGGTCAGCCGCGCTAGTCAGCACTCCCGGTCGCCAGAGACGCCCGCTTTCCGCCCCAGGAAGCGGGCGTCTCTGCATGTTCGGTCGAGCGGAGGTTGGGATCGGTAGCCGACCCGCCCGTCGACGCTGATGTCACCACCGACCGAGAACAGGGAAACAAACGATGACTGTCACCCGACTGGGCCTCGGCCTCGCCGCCGCGGCCCTGACCATCTCCGCACTCAGCGGATGCTCGACCATCGCCGACGTCCAGAAGATCACCGAGACCGCGACCTCCGCGGTCCAGCACATCCAGGACGTCCCCGGTGCTACCGGGGACGTGCTGACCGCCGGCGGCCTGGACAAGGCGTTCTCCGCGATCGCGGAGAAGGTCGGCACCACCCCGATGCAGGTGGTCGAAGTGACTCTGATCCCGACCACCGCGACGGTGCAGGCCATCGACCCCAACGCACCGACCGAACTGAACCAGTGGACCTACACCGCCGGACACGTCGGCGCCTCCAGGCCGGTCGACTACGACGACGACGCGGAAGCCCTGCGACAGAACCTGTTCGTTCTCACCGATGTGCCCACGAGCGCCATCATCGCCGCGGTCGACGGAGCCGTTGCCGCCAGCGGTATCGCCGACGGCAAGGTGCAGTCGGTCGTCATCGACCGCAACCTGCCCTTCGACGACAACCTGCGCATTCTCATCAACGTCCAGGGTGACCGGAGCAACAAGCAGGTCCGCGCCGACGCCGGGGGACGCATCACCGACGTCGTCTGACCCGGCTAGCGTGGCGGGTATGACGTCTCGCCACGCATTCGGTGACCTCGACCGCTATCTCGAACTGCCCAGGGTCGCCGGACTGGCGGTCTCACCGGACGGCGCCCGGCTGGTCACCACCATCAGCGAGATCAACCATGATCGCACCGAATTCATCACGGCGATATGGGAATTGGATCCGGCCGGGCAGCTCCCCGCGCGGCGTCTGACCCGTGGGGTCAAAGGTGAATCGGCGCCGTCGTTCACCGCCGCCGGAGATCTGCTGTTCATCGCGACCCGCCCCGCGCCCGGTGACGACACATCACCCGCCGCGCTGTGGCAGCTGCCCGCAGCCGGAGGCGAGGCCGTCGAACTGCGCGCACTCCCCGGCGGGGTCAGTGCCGTGCACACCGCGACCGCAGCCGACCGCGTCCTCGTCACGGCGCCGCTGCTGCCGTCGGCGGCCACCGTCGAAGACGATGCCCGGTTGCGTGCGCTGCGCAAGGACAACAAGGTCTCGGCAATCCTGCACACCCGTTACCCGGTGCGGCACTGGGATCACGACCTCGGGCCCGATCAGCCCCACCTGCTCGACGCGGCCGACTCCCGTGACCTCACTCCGGCGCCCGGAGCCGCGCTGCGCGAAGCCGGTGTCGCGGTCAGCGCCGACGGCACGTTCGCGGTGACATCGTGGCAGGCCGCCGGACCTGGTGCCTCGATCCGCGTCGTGCTGATGCGCATCGACACCGCCACCGGGGTTCGTCAGGTGATCGTCGACGACCCCGATGCCGATCTCGGACATCCGGCGATCTCGCCGGATGGTGGACGGCTCGCATTCCTGCGCGAGACGGTGTCCACCCCCGAGCTGGCACCGCGGATCACGTTGTGCGTCATGAGGTTCGGTGAACCGTGGGTGGAGGTGAGCGCGCAGTGGGATCGGTGGCCGTCGTCGGTGAGCTGGACGACCGACGGCACCGCCCTGGTGATCACCGCCGACGACGCGGGCCGGTGCCCGATCTTCTCGGTGCACCCGGAAACCGGTGCCGTGGCGCGGCTGACCCACGATGACCACAGTTACGCGGAGGTGCGCACCGCGCCCGGCGGTGTCCTCTACGCGCTGCGCCATTCTTATGCCGCGCCGCCTCATCCGGTGCGGATCGACGCGGACGGGCGGGTCGTCACGTTGCCGTGCGTCGAGATTCCTTCGCTGCCAGGAACATTGGAAGAGCTGACGGCCACGGCCGAGGATGGCTCGGCCGTACGGTCCTGGCTGGTGCTACCAGAGGGGAACGAACCCGCACCGCTGCTGTTGTGGGTGCACGGCGGACCGCTGGGCAGTTGGAACGCCTGGCATTGGCGCTGGAACCCCTGGCTGATGGCCGCCGCCGGCTACGCCGTGCTGATGCCAGACCCCGCGTTGTCCACCGGTTACGGACAGCACTTCATCCAGCGCGGTTGGGGTGCTTGGGGTGCGGCGCCCTATACGGATCTGATGGCGGCCACCGATGCTGCCTGTGCCCATCCGAGGATCGACGCCGACCGGACCGCCGCCATGGGCGGATCGTTCGGCGGCTATATGGCCAACTGGATCGCCGGGCACACCGACCGCTTCGATGCCATCGTCACCCACGCCAGCCTGTGGGCGCTGGACCAGTTCGGCCACACCACCGACGGCGCGTACTGGTGGGCGCGCGAGATGACCGAGCAGATGACACAACACAATTCACCACACCGGCAGGTCGGCTCCATCAATACCCCGATGCTGGTGATCCACGGCGACAAGGACTATCGCGTCCCTGTCGGTGAGGCGCTGCGGCTCTGGTACGAGCTACTCACCGAATCGGCACTGCCGGCCGACCCTGATGACGGCACCAGCGCCCATCAATTCCTGTACTTCCCCTCCGAGGGGCACTGGATCGCGCAGCCGCAGCACACCAAGATCTGGTATCAGGTCATCCTCGCGTTCCTGGCCCGCCACGTTCTGGGTGAGGACGGCACCGTGCCCGAGACGCTCGGGTAGCTTCACAGTCCATGACCTCGCAGCGGGAATTCGACCTCGTCCTGTACGGCGCCACCGGCTTCGCCGGCAGACTCACCGCCGAGTACCTGGCCAAGGCGGGTGGCCCGGCCCGGATCGCGCTGGCCGGGCGGTCCGCCGACAAAGTGCGTGCGGTGCGCGACGCCTTGGGGGAGTCGGCCGCCTCATGGACCATCATCGAAGCCGATGCGGGGTCACCGGCCACGCTGGCGGCGATGGCCGCGCGCACCCAGGTGGTCGTCACCACCGTCGGGCCCTACACCCGCTACGGCCTGCCGTTGGTGGCCGCCTGCGTGGAAGCCGGCACCGACTACGCCGATCTGACCGGTGAGACACCGTTCATCCGCGACAGTGTCGACCAGTTCCACAAGCGGGCCGCCGATACCGGCGTCCGCATCGTGCATTCCTGCGGATTCGACTCGGTCCCTTCCGATCTCACCGTCTATGCCCTCTACGACAAGGTCCGCACCGACGGGACCGGCGAACTCACCGACACCGACCTGGTGTTGCGCACCTTCGCCGGCGGGGTATCCGGTGGCACCGTCGCATCGATGATGGAGTTCTTCCGCACGGCCGCCGGTGATCCGGATATCCGGCGCGAAATGCTCGACCCGTACACGCTGAGCACAGACCGTGCCGCCGAGCCCGATCTGGGACACCAGTCGGATACGCCCTGGATTCGCGGCGTCCAGATCGCGCCCGAACTGGCCGGCGTGTGGACCGGTGCGTTTGCGATGGCGGCGCCGAACTCCCGAATCGTGCGGCGCAGTAACGCCCTTCTGGACTGGGCATACGGCCGAACCTTCCGCTATGCCGAGCACATGAGCACGGGTTCCTCGGTGCTGGCACCGGTCGTCGCCGCGGTGGACACCGCCGTGAACGCCGCGGCCCTCGGCCTCGGCATGAAATACCTCAACAAGGTGCCGTCGGCCCTGCTGGAGCGGATCGTGCCGAAACCCGGCACCGGGCCGAGCGAACGAACCAGGGAAAACGGGCACTACCGCATCGAGACGTACACCACGACCAGCACGGGTGCGCGCTACCGGGCCGTCATCGCCCAGCAGGGCGACCCCGGCTACAAGGCGACTGCGGTACTGCTCGGCGAGAGCGGGCTGGCGCTGGCGCTGGACCGGGACCGGCTCTCCGATCTGCGCGGCGTACTGACGCCCGCCGCGGCGATGGGCGATGCACTGCTCACCCGGCTTCCGGCCGCCGGGGTGACATTGGAGACCACTCGGCTGGATTGAAACCCGGCAGCGCCGAACCCCTGTGGGCGGGGGCCCGATCCGGCTAGGGTCGAGTGCGGGTAGGACGTCAACCAGCGATGAAGGTGGGGATGAAATGGCCGGTCTGGATGATCTCTTCGCGCAGATTCCGGTACACGATATTGCGACGAAGCTGGGGGCAGACGAAGGCGAGGTGAACAACGCCATCCGGACCCTGGTCCCGGCGCTGGTGGGCGGACTGCAGCACAACGTCACGTCCGGCGATATCGACTCCAGCACGCTGGAGTCGGCGGTCACCGCACAGGGGACCAGCGGTCTGCTCGACGGCGGCGTGAGCGTCGACCAGGTGGATCAGGCCGAGGGCGAGAACATCGTCGCCCACATCTTCGGCGGTAGCGACACCAACCAGGTGGCCTCGGCGCTTGCGGACAGCGGAGCCGGGGGAAGCAGCCTGATCAAGCAGCTGCTGCCGATCCTGGCCCCCATCGTGCTGGCCTATATCGGCAAGCAGTTCGCGCAGAACAACGCGACGCCGGCCGCTTCGGGCGGAGGTGGCGGTTTGGGCGACATCCTGGGCAGCGTCCTCGCCGGCGCCGGCGGTGGCGGCGGCGCGGGTAACAACCCGCTGGGCAACATCCTGGGCGGCGTGCTCGGTGGACTCCTCGGCGGCAAGAAGTAGCCTTCGCCGCCGAGCGCCGACTTCTCGTCGGCGAAGGTGCGATCGGCCGCCATCAAGTCGACGTTCGGCGATCAGGGCGGGGCGACGCCCGGTCGGTCCGCGCGGCCTTTCTAGAATGACGAGGTGACTGCCAGCCCTTCCTCGCGCGCCGATGCCCTTCCCAAGTCATGGGAGCCGGGTGCGGTAGAAAGCGAGCTCTATCAGGGTTGGGTCGACGCGGGCTACTTCACGGCCGACCCGTCGAGCACCAAGCCGCCGTACTCGATCGTCCTGCCGCCGCCGAACGTGACCGGCAGCCTGCACATGGGCCACGCGCTGGACCACACGCTGATGGACGCCCTGACCCGGCGCAAGCGCATGCAGGGTTTCGAGGTGCTGTGGCTTCCCGGCATGGATCACGCCGGCATCGCCACCCAGTCGGTGGTGGAGAAGCAGCTTGCGGTCGACGGCAAGACCAAAGAGGACCTCGGCCGCGAACTGTTCGTCGACAAGGTGTGGGACTGGAAGCGCGAATCCGGCGGCACCATCGGCGGGCAGATGCGCCGGCTCGGCGACGGTGTGGACTGGAGTCGCGACCGGTTCACCATGGACGAGGGTCTGTCCCGTGCGGTGCGCACCATCTTCAAGCGGCTCTATGACGCCGGGCTGATCTACCAGGCCGAGCGCCTGGTGAACTGGTCGCCGGTGCTGCAAACGGCGATCAGCGACCTCGAGGTGAAGTACGAGGACGTCGAGGGCGAGCTGGTGTCGTTCCGGTACGGATCTCTCGACGACGCACAACCGCATATCGTGGTGGCCACCACCCGGCTGGAGACCATGCTCGGCGACACCGCCATCGCGGTGCACCCCGATGACGAGCGCTACCGCGCGCTGGTCGGCACGACGCTGCCGCACCCGTTCCTGGACCGCGACGTCATCATCGTCGCCGACGCCCACGTCGATCCCGAATTCGGCACCGGCGCAGTCAAAGTCACCCCCGCACACGACCCGAACGACTTCGAGATCGGTGTCCGGCACAACCTCGCCATGCCGTCCATCCTGGACAAGGCCGGCGCGATCACCGGCACCGGAACACAATTCGACGGCATGGACCGGTTCGAGGCGCGGGTCGCGGTGCGTGAGGCGCTGGCCGCCGACGGCCGCATCGTCGCCGAGAAGCGTCCGTATCTGCACAGTGTCGGCCACTCCGAGCGCAGCGGCGAGCCCATCGAGCCGCGGCTGAGTCTGCAGTGGTGGGTCAAGGTCGAGTCACTGGCCAAGGCGGCAGGGGACGCGGTGCGCAACGGCGACACCGTGATTCACCCGGCCAGCCTGGAACCGCGCTGGTTCGCGTGGGTGGACAACATGCACGACTGGTGCATCTCGCGCCAGCTCTGGTGGGGCCACCGCATCCCGATCTGGCACGGTCCCGACGGTCAGCAGGTGTGTCTGGGGCCCGACGAGACCGCGCCCGAGGGCTGGGTGCAGGACCCGGATGTGCTCGACACCTGGTTCTCGTCGGCGCTGTGGCCGTTCTCCACGATGGGCTGGCCGGAGAAGACCCCCGAGCTGGAGAAGTTCTATCCGACCAGCGTGCTGGTCACCGGCTACGACATCCTGTTCTTCTGGGTGGCCCGGATGATGATGTTCGGCACCTTCGTCGCCGGTGACGATGTGGTGGCTGCTGGCACCGTCCCGTTCCGGAACGTCTTCCTGCACGGCCTGATCCGCGATGAGTTCGGCCGAAAGATGAGCAAGTCCAAGGGCAACGGTATCGACCCGCTCGATTGGGTGGAGAAGTTCGGCGCCGACGCCCTGCGGTTCACCCTGGCCCGCGGTGCGAGCCCCGGTGGCGACCTGTCGATCGGTGAGGATGCGGCGCGCGCCTCGCGCAACTTCGCCACCAAGTTGTTCAACGCCACCAAGTTCGCGCTGATGAACGGTGCGGCCCCCGCGCCGCTGCCCGACGCGGCCGAACTCACGGACGCCGACCGGTGGATCCTGGGCCGGCTCGAGGAGGTGCGTGCCGAGGCCGATGCCGCGCTGGAGGCCTACGAGTTCAGCCGAGCCTGTGAGGCGCTGTACCACTTCGCCTGGGACGAGTTCTGCGACTGGTATGTCGAGCTGGCCAAAGTGCAGCTCTCGCAAGAGGAGCACACCGCTCACACGACTGCGGTAATGGCCTTGGTGCTCGACACGCTGCTGAGGCTGCTGCACCCGGTGATGCCGTTCGTCACCGAGACGCTGTGGACGACGCTCACCGGCGGTGAGTCGCTGGTGATCGCGGACTGGCCGGCACCGTCGGGCTTCGCGCTGGATTCCGTTGCCGCCCGGCGCGTCGCGGATATGCAGAAGCTGGTGACCGAGGTGCGCAGGTTCCGCAGCGATCAGGGCCTGGCCGACCGGCAGCGGGTCCCGGCCCGGCTGAGCGGGCTCGACGTCGCGGACGTGCAGTCCCAGCTGCCGGCGGTGACCGCCCTGGCCTGGCTCACCGAACCGGCCGATGGTTTCACCGCGTCGGCGTCGGTCGAGGTGCGGCTGTCCGAGGGCACCGTCGTGGTGGAGCTGGACACCTCCGGCACCGTCGACGTCGCCGCCGAACGGCGCCGCCTGGAGAAGGATCTGGCCGCCGCGCAGAAGGAATTGGTCCAGACCACAGGCAAACTCGGCAACGCCGAATTCCTGGCCAAGGCCCCCGAAGCCGTCGTCGACAAGATCAAGGGCCGCCAGCAGCTGGCCCAGGAAGAGGTCGAGCGGATCACGGCTCGCCTGGCCGCACTCGCATGACCGACCCGGAGCCCACCCCGGACGAGGTCGCGGCGCTGCTGCAGGTCGAGCATCTGCTCGACCAGCGGTGGCCGGAGACGAAGATCGAACCGAGCACGGCGCGTATCGAGGCGCTGCTGGAACTGCTGGGCGCACCGCAGCGCAGCTATCCGTCGATCCATATCGCCGGAACCAACGGCAAGACGTCGGTGGCGCGCATCATCGACGCCCTGCTGATCGCGCTGCACCGCCGCACCGGGCGGACCACCAGCCCGCACCTCCAGTCGGCTGTCGAGCGCATCTCGATCGACGGAAAGCCGCTCACCCCAGCGCAATACGTCGCCGTCTACCGTGAGATCGAGCCGTTCATCGAACTCGTCGACGCGCAATCCGAGGTGGCGGGCGGACCGAAGATGAGCAAGTTCGAGGTGCTCACCGCGATGGCCTTCGCCGCCTTCGCCGATGCCCCCGTCGATATCGCAGTGGTGGAGACGGGCCTCGGGGGCCGCTGGGATGCCACCAACGTGGTCAACGCGCCCGTCGTGGTCATCACGCCGATCGGGCTGGATCACACCGACTATCTCGGTGACACCATCGCGCAGATCGCGGGGGAGAAGGCCGGGATCATCACCAAACAGGACGATGACCTGGTGCCCACCGATACCGTCGCGGTGATCGGTCGCCAGTCGCCGGAGGCCATGGAGGTGCTGCTGGCGCAGGCGGTGACAGCCGATGCCGCGGTGGCGCGCGAGGATTCGGAGTTCGCGGTGCGCAGCCGTCAGGTGGCCGTCGGCGGTCAGGTGTTGTCGCTGCAGGGGCTCGGCGGGGTGTACGAGGACATCTTCCTGCCGCTGCACGGTGCCCACCAGGCGCACAACGCGGTGCTCGCCCTGGCCGCGGTCGAGGCCTTCTTCGGCGCCGGCGCAGACCGCCAGCTCGATATCGACGCGGTGCGGGCCGGTTTCGCCGCCGCGGCCAGTCCCGGGCGGCTGGAGCGGGTGCGCAGCGCGCCGACGGTGTTCGTGGATGCCGCGCACAACCCGGCCGGTGCCACCGCGCTGGCCGAAGCGCTGGCCGAGGAGTTCGATTTCCGCTTCCTGGTCGGGGTCGTGTCGGTGATGGCCGACAAGGACGTCGACGGCATCCTCGCGGCGCTTGAGCCTGCATTCGATCAGATCGTCGTCACCCACAACGGGTCGCCGCGCGCCCTGGACGTCGAAGAATTGGCGACGCTGGCCGAGCAGCGCTTCGGTGCGGAGCGGGTGCTCACCGCGGCCACGCTGCCCGACGCGATAGAGACCGCCATCGCGCAGGTGGAGGAGTCCGCCGGTGCGGAGGGGGTGTCGGGCAGTGGCATCGTCATCACCGGCTCGGTGGTGACGGCGGGCGCCGCCCGCACCTTGTTCGGACGGGACCCGGCATGACGACGCCGGCGACACCGCCCGATCCGTGGAAGAGCTTCCGCGGGGTGATGGCCGGAACCCTGATTCTGGAGGCCATCGTCGTGCTGCTGGCCCTGCCGGTGGTGTCCTTCGGCAAGGGGGGTCTGACCTGGGTGTCCGGCGGCTTCCTGATCGGGATGACCGTGCTGCTGGTGCTGCTGTCCGGAGTGCAGGGCCGCCCGGGCGCCATCTGGATCAACTTCGGGGTGCAGTTGGTGCTCGTCGCAGGCGCCTTCATCCACTGGGGCATCGGCTTCATCGGGGTGGTCTTCGCATTGGTCTGGGCGTTGTTGATCGTCCTGCGGGGTGAGGTCAAGCGCCGGCAGGAGCGAGGACTGCTGCCCGGCCAGCAGGATGTGACGGATTGAGTCTGCGTCGGGGTCTTCGGCAGCTGCCGCATCAACTTGCGGGGCTGTTGCAGGATCTGCCGCTGTTCCTGTTCGCGCCCGCGATCCGTGGTCGCCATCTGCGGTGGGGAGCCACCCACGCAGAAGTGGCCGCGCGCCTGCCTGGGGATGACCAGGCGCCGGGCGCCCAGTTCGTGGCCACCCGCGCCATCGACATCGCCGTCCCGCCCGCCGACGTCTGGCCGTGGCTGGTGCAAGTGGGTGCCGGCCGGGCCGGGTGGTACAGCCACGATCTGCTGGACAACCTCGGCAAGCCCAGCGCCACCGAGATCATTGCGCCGTTGCAGCACCTCGCACCCGGGGACTGGGTGCCGATGTCGCCGTTCGGCACTCCGTCGGAGAAGACGGCCTTCCGGGTCGAGTCGATGCGCCCACCGGAACTGATGGTGTGGACGAAGCCGGACAGCGCGTGGGTCTGGCAGTTGACCGCGACCCCGGCGGGTACCCGGCTGGTCACCCGTGTGCACGTCCGCTACGACTGGCGGCGCCCCTGGCTCACCGTCTTCGGTGTGCTGCTGATGGAGTTCGGTGACTTCGCCATGCAGCGGCGGATGCTGCGCGGTATCAAACAGCGGGCCGAATCGCTGGCCAGACGGGGTGCGCCGGGACCGATCTGAACCTGGTGTCGCAGGCTCCGGTTACCGACCGGTACGCTGTCCGCCGTGACTGAGCGCACCCTTGTTTTGATCAAGCCCGACGGCGTCGCACGCCACCTGATCGGCGAGATCGTCAGCCGGATCGAGCGCAAGGGCCTGACCTTCGCGGCACTTGAGCTCAAGGTCGTCAGCGACGACCTGGCCCGCCAGCATTACGCCGAGCACGACGGCAAGCCGTTCTTCGGGTCGTTGCTGGAGTTCATCACCTCCGGTCCCGTGGTGGCGGCCGTGGTCGAGGGACCGCGCGCGATCGCCGCGTTCCGTCAGATCGCGGGCGGCACCGACCCGGTGGAGAAGGCCACACCAGGCACCATCCGTGGCGATCTGGCTCTGGTCACCCAGGACAACCTGGTGCACGGCTCCGATTCACCCGAGTCGGCGGCCCGTGAAATCGCTCTCTGGTTCCCCGGCCTGACGGGCGCTTAGCTCGCGGTTGGGCCCGCTTCGTCAGATTCCGGCTCGCGGTGTGGGATACTGGCCCTGGGAGATCGGCGCCACAATGGGTCCGAACTCCCGGATGAAGACTTCGACGAGCGCGACCACCGCGATCTTGCGGTGAGGCGCCGACCGTCCAGCCATCATTCAGCCAGGCACCGAGTGGGTTCATCCGAACTGCTCGGGGCGAGACCATAACAAGTCCGGGGTAAGTGTCCCGGACCCATAGCGGAAGCCCTCGCGTGGCCGCGTCGATCTGACGCGCCCGGGGGCTTGAGGAGAATACGTGGCCGAAGATGCCCATACCCAAGACCTTTCCCAAACGGCGCAGAGTGAGGAACTGCCGGCGAAGCTGAGAGTTCACTCGCTGGCGCGTCTGCTGGGCACCACCAGCAAGCGCATCGTCGATGTGCTCGCCGAGCTCGACGGCAGGGCCCGCAGCCCGCACTCCACGGTCGACAAGGCCGAGGCAGAGCGCGTCCGCGACCTGCTCAACGCGGCCGAAGTCGAGCCGCCCCACGCGACCGGGTCCGTCGAACCGGCGGAGGTGGCCGCAGCTGTCGAGGTGGTCAACGCCGAACCCGAATCGCGGTTGCTGCTGGAAACCCCGCACGCCTTCGAACTGGAGGTGGCGAGCGAGCTCAGCCCGCGCGGCGAGGTCGAACCTGCTCCGTATCTCCCGCTGTTCGTCGCACCGCAACCGGTCGAATTCGCACCGCGGGTGGCTGCGGCCGATCAGGGTGACGAGGCCGAGGACGACGACGCCATCGACGACTCCGCCGAGGACGCCGACGACACCGATTCCGACGCCGAGGACGGTCAGTCGGATCGTCCCGCTGCGCGTCGCCGTCGCCGGGGCCGTCGGGGCCGCGGCCGCGGTCGCGGCGAGCAGAGTGCCGACGAAGCCGGTGAGGACGTCGGTGAGGGTGCCGAAGACGGCACGGCCGAGGGCGAGCAGTCCGACGAGGACGCCGAGGATGCCGACGACACCGACGAGGATTCCGGTGACGAGGCAGGTGGCGCCGAGGGCGGCACGCGTCGCCGCCGCCGCCGGCGCCGGCGTAAGTCGGGCAACGGCGGGGACGACGAGTCGGTATCGCCGGACGATCCGCCGAACACCGTCGTGCACGAGCGCGCGCCGCGGGAGAAGAGCGCCAAACCCGATAACGAGATCCAGGGCATCAGCGGGTCGACGCGGCTGGAGGCCAAGCGCCAGCGCCGCCGGGACGGTCGCGACGCCGGCCGGCGCCGGCCGCCCATCCTGAGCGAGGCCGAGTTCCTGGCCCGGCGTGAGGCTGTCGAACGCACGATGATCGTGCGGGACAAGGTCCGCACCGAGCCGCCGCATGAGGGCGCCCGGTACACCCAGATCGCGGTGCTCGAGGACGGCGTCGTGGTCGAACACTTCGTGACCTCAGCAGCGTCGGCGAGCCTGGTCGGCAACATCTACCTGGGCATCGTGCAGAACGTGCTGCCCTCGATGGAGGCCGCGTTCGTCGATATCGGGCGTGGCCGCAACGGCGTGCTCTACGCCGGTGAGGTCAACTGGGAGGCCGCCGGCCTCGGCGGTAACAACCGCAAGATCGAGCAGGCACTCAAGCCCGGCGACTACGTCGTCGTGCAGGTCAGCAAGGATCCCGTCGGGCACAAGGGCGCCCGGCTCACCACGCAGATCTCGCTGGCCGGCCGCTACCTGGTGTACGTGCCCGGGGCCTCGTCGACCGGGATCAGCCGGAAGCTGCCCGACACCGAGCGGCAGCGGCTCAAGGAGATCCTGAAAGAGGTGGTGCCCGCAGGTGCCGGTGTGATCATTCGCACCGCGTCCGAGGGCGTCAAGGAAGACGACATCCGCACCGACGTGAACCGGTTGCAGGAACGCTGGGCCCAGATCGAGGCCGCCGCCGCGGAGACCACCGGAAAGAAGGCCGGTGCCGCGATCGCGCTCTACGAAGAGCCCGATGTGCTGGTCAAGGTGATTCGCGACCTGTTCAACGAGGACTTCTCCGGTCTGATCGTCTCGGGCGACGAGGCCTGGAAGACCATCAACGACTACGTGAACTCGGTTGCGCCCGAACTTGTTCCGCGCATGACCAAGTACGAGCCGGCCAATCCCGATGCCCCCGACGTGTTCGCCGTGCACCGGATCGACGAGCAGCTCGCCAAGGCTCTGGACCGCAAGGTGTGGCTGCCCTCGGGCGGCACCCTGGTCATCGACCGCACCGAGGCGATGACGGTCATCGACGTCAACACCGGGAAGTTCACCGGTTCGGGAGGCAACCTCGAACAGACCGTGACCCGCAACAACCTGGAAGCCGCCGAGGAGACGGTGCGGCAGCTGAGGTTGCGCGATATCGGCGGCATCGTGGTGATCGACTTCATCGACATGGTGCTGGAGTCCAACCGCGATCTGGTGCTGCGGCGCCTCACCGAGGCACTGGCCCGCGACCGCACCCGGCACCAGGTGTCGGAGGTGACCTCGCTCGGGCTGGTGCAGCTGACCCGCAAGCGCCTGGGCACCGGGCTGGTCGAGGCGTTCTCCACCACCTGCACGCACTGCGCCGGCAGGGGAATCGTCCTGCACGTCGATCCGGTGGACACCGCGCAGGCGGTCGCGCGTAAGGCCGAGTCGGCCGGCGCTGCCGTTGGCACAGCCGGTGGTGGCGGCGGACGCCGAGGCAAACGCGGTAAGAAGGGCGCCAAGACCGAGCCCGAAGAGGTACAGGTCGCGAAGGTGCCCGCACACGCGGCGGGCGAGCATCCGATGTTCAAGGCGATGGCTGCGGCCAACGGCAAGCATGAGGATGAGGACGGCCGGCCCCTCGACGACGAAGACGAGACGCTCGCCGAAGGCGACGAGGAGCTGATCGCCGTCGGCGATATCGACGACGACGCCGCCGAGGAGACCAACGGCGTCGATGCCGACGTCGAGGACGAGATCGAGGACGACGTCGATGTCATCGATGACGATGACGACGACTCTGACGACGACTCCGAGGATGACGAATCCGAAGATGATGACGACGACGAGTTCGAGGATTCCGACGATGACGAGGACGACGAGTTCGAGGATTCCGACGACGACTCCGACGATGACGAGGACTCCGACGACGAGTTCGACGACGCTGACGAGGACGACGACACCGGCTCTGACCAGGCGATAGTGACACCCGAACCGGTGGTCGAGGCGAACGGTGCAGGTGGACGACGTCCGCGGCGCCGTGCCGCGGCGCGGCCGGCCGGCCCCCCGAGGGACGCGGTTTGACCCTGTCCCCGCTGCTCACGTACCCTTGACCAGTTGTCGCGAGGCTAGCAGCCGCGAAAGCTGGCTCAGTTCGCAAACAAGACCTGCACGTGCATCCTCACCGTTTGCGCGCGCCCAGAAGAACGAAGTAGAGGAAGACTAACGATGGCAGCCGATAACGCCACGTACGCAATCGTCAAGACCGGCGGCAAGCAGTACAAGGTCGCCGTCGGTGACGTGGTCAAGGTCGAGAAGATCGAATCCGAACCGGGTTCCTCCGTCTCGCTGCCCGTCGCCCTCGTCGTCGATGGCGCGAAGGTCACCACCGCGGCCGACGAGCTGGCCAAGGTCGCGGTCACCGGTGAGGTGCTCGAGCACACCAAGGGCCCCAAGATCCGCATTCACAAGTTCAAGAACAAGACCGGCTACCACAAGCGGCAGGGTCACCGTCAGCAGCTGACCGTGCTCAAGGTCACCGGAATCAAGTAAGGGGCATACCAGACATGGCACATAAGAAGGGCGCATCCAGCTCACGCAACGGTCGCGACTCCGCCGCCCAGCGGCTCGGTGTCAAGCGATTCGGCGGCCAGTTGGTCAAGGCCGGCGAGATTTTGGTGCGGCAGCGGGGTACTCATTTCCATCCCGGCATTAACGTCGGCCGTGGCGGCGACGACACGCTGTTCGCCACCGCCCCGGGCGTTGTCGAGTTCGGTGCCAAGCGTGGCCGCCGGACGGTCAACATCGTGCGACCGTCGGTCCAGGAGGCCTAGTTTTCCGAGGACTTTCCGCGAAGGTGAAGCTGCTGCGAGTTCTCCAGTCAGAACTTGTAGCGGCTTCACCTTTTTCATTGATCCGTGGAAGGACCTGATATGCCCCGGTTCGTCGACCGCGTGGTCATTCACGCGCAGGCCGGTAACGGCGGCCATGGTTGTGCCTCGGTGCACCGGGAGAAGTTCAAACCGTTGGGTGGTCCCGACGGCGGGAACGGCGGTAAGGGCGGCAGCATCGTCCTGGTCGTCGATCCGCAGGTGCACACCTTGCTGGATTTCCACTTCCATCCACACGTCAACGCGCCCTCGGGCAAGCAGGGCGCGGGCAGTAACCGCGACGGTGCGGTGGGAGCCGATCTCGAGGTGCGGGTGCCCGACGGCACCGTGGTGCTCGATGATCAGGGCCGTCTGCTCGCCGATCTGGTCGGCGCCGGCACGCGTTTCGAAGCTGCCGCCGGCGGCCGGGGTGGACTCGGCAACGCGGCACTGGCATCCCGGGCCCGAAAGGCGCCCGGCTTCGCGCTGCTGGGGGAGAAGGGGCAGACCCGAGATCTGACCCTGGAGCTCAAGACGGTGGCCGATGTCGGTCTCGTCGGATTTCCCTCGGCCGGCAAATCCTCGCTGGTCTCCACGATTTCGGCGGCCAAACCCAAGATCGCCGACTATCCGTTCACGACGCTGGTGCCGAATCTCGGCGTGGTGTCCGCAGGGGACCACTCCTACACGGTCGCCGACGTGCCCGGCCTGATCCCCGGCGCCTCGGAAGGCCGGGGCCTGGGACTGGACTTCCTGCGTCATATCGAGCGTTGTGCGGTGCTGGTGCATGTCGTGGACTGCGCCACCCTGGAGCCGGGCCGCGACCCGATCTCCGATATCGACGCCCTTGAAGCCGAACTGGCCGCGTATCAGCCGACCCTGCAAGGGGACACGACTCTCGGCGATCTCGCCGACCGTCCCCGTGCCGTGGTGCTCAACAAGATCGACGTGCCCGAGGCGCGCGAGCTGGCTGACTTTGTGCGTGACGAGATCGCCGAGAAATACGGTTGGCCCGTCTACGAGATCTCCACCGTGAGCCGAGAAGGGCTGCGGCCCTTGATTTTCGCGCTGTGGGAATTGGTGTCGGCGTACCGGGCGGCGCAGCCCGAGGTGGCGCCGCGCCGCGCGGTCATTCGCCCGATCGCCGTCGACGAGACCGGTTTCACGGTATCGCCGGACGGGCAGGGCGGTTTCCTCGTGCGGGGTACCCGGCCGGAACGCTGGATTGCGCAGACCAACTTCGAAAATGACGAAGCCGTGGGCTATCTGGGCGACCGCCTGGCCCGTCTCGGCGTCGAGGACGAACTGCTCAAGCAGGGCGCCACGCCGGGCTGCGCGGTGACGATCGGCGCTATGACCTTCGACTGGGAGCCGCAGACCCCGGCCGGTGTCGACACCCACCTGTCGGGGCGAGGCACCGACATCCGCCTCGAGCAGACCGAGCGGGTGGGCGCCGATGAGCGCAAGGCAGCACGGAAGGCACGCCGGGAGAACGACGCATGAGCGACGCTTGCGGAGCGAATCATGATCGGAGCGTGCATCGCGAGGCCGTCCGTACCGCACGCAGCGTCGTCGTCAAGATCGGCACCACAGCGCTCACCACCCCTGCCGGTGTCTTCGACGCCGGCCGGCTGGCCACCCTCGCCGATGCCATCGAAGGCCGGATGAAGGCCGGCTCCGATGTGGTGATCGTGTCGTCCGGGGCCATCGCCGCCGGCATCGAACCGCTCGGTCTGACCAAACGCCCGAAGGACCTGGCCACCAAACAGGCCGCGGCGAGCGTCGGTCAGGTCGCCCTGGTCAATTCCTGGAGTTCGGCGTTCGGCCGCTATCAGCGCACGGTGGGCCAGGTCCTGCTGACCGCGCATGACATCTCGATGCGCGTCCAGCACACCAACGCCCAGCGCACGCTGGACCGGCTGCGGGCGTTGCACGCGGTGGCCATCGTCAACGAGAACGACACGGTCGCCACCAATGAGATCCGGTTCGGGGACAACGACCGGCTCTCGGCTCTGGTGGCGCATCTGGTCGGAGCGGACGCGCTGATCCTGCTCTCCGATATCGACGGCCTGTACGACGGTGATCCGCGCAAGGCGTCCGATGACAATCCCGCGCGGTTCATCCCCGAGGTCGCCGCCGCGGGAGACCTCGACGGGGTGGTCGCCGGCGGCGGGAGCAATCTGGGGACCGGAGGGATGGCCTCCAAGTTGTCCTCGGCGCTGCTGGCCGCCGATGCCGGCGTGCCGGTGCTGCTGGCTGCGGCAGCCGACGCGGCGGCCGCACTCGGCGACGCCTCGGTGGGTACGGTGTTCGCCCCTCGTCCCGAACGGATGTCGGCGCGCAGGTTCTGGGTCCGCTATGCCGCCGAGGCCGCGGGTGCGCTGACTCTGGACGACGGCGCGGTGCGTGCGGTGGTCACCCAGCGCCGGTCTCTGCTGCCCGCCGGGATCACGGCGGTGACGGGCAAATTTCACGGCGGTGACGTCGTCGAGTTGCACAGACCCGACGGGCAGGTGGTCGCGCGCGGGGTGGTGGCCTATGACGCGGGTGAACTGGCCACGATGATCGGCCGATCGACCCCTGACCTGCCTGCTGATCTGCGCAGGCCTGCGGTGCACGCCGACGATCTGGTGGCCACCTGACCGCGTCGGCGGTGGGCGATTGTCGCAAAATTGACGTTTCTGCTGGTGTCGGTGCGATCGAGCCGGCAGCGCAGGGCGGGACGACGCGTTGCGCCATATCGATCGACGTAAGCACTCGCTATGCCAAAAATAAGGTTATGCTGCTCAAAACTAGGGGACAGCAAAGCGAAGGCCAGGGGGCATGACGGGGCGATCTGTACTTGCGGTGGGGGC
The DNA here is from genome assembly GCF_051188035.1 of Mycolicibacterium sp. Y3. NCBI lineage: Bacteria > Bacillati > Actinomycetota > Actinomycetes > Mycobacteriales > Mycobacteriaceae > Mycobacterium > Mycolicibacterium sp. Y3. The sequence goes on from NZ_JAVQLT010000001.1 coordinate 2,555,412, forward strand.
TCATCCCGATGACATCGAGCTCGGGTGTGGCGGTGCGCTGGCAAAGCATGTGGCAGCCGGCGACCAGGTTGCCATGCTGGTCGTCACCCGGGGTGAGGTCGGCCCCGGTGACACGGCTCAGCGCGTGCACGAACAGCATCGTGCCGTCCAGGTCCTGGGTGTGGACACGCTGATCTGGGGTGAGGGATTCGCCGACTGCCGGGTCTCGCTACAGGAATTCGAGCTCGTCCACCTCATCGAGGACGCCATCGAAAAGGTCTCGGCGACAGTGGTTTACACCCACGCGGCCAACGACAGTCATCAGGACCACCGCGTCGTGTCGCGCTGCACCATGGGCGCGGCGCGCTGGGTGTCGACCATCATGGCCTACGGCGGCCCCTCGGCCGTGGGGTTCAACCCCACGGTGTTCATCGACATCTCGGACGCGCTGGACAAGAAGGTTCAGGCGTTGATGTGCCACGTTTCGCAGGCCGAAGCCAGTGAAAAGGTGAGCGCCTCCTGGGTGCGCAGTACCGCCGAGCACTACGGATTCCTGTGCCGCCGTCCGTTCGCCGAAGGGTTCGAGCCCGTTCGCCAGGTCCTCGACTTCTAGCCCAGTGGTGGGGCGAGCACAGCGACGGGATATGCAACCGACCTTCCTGGTGGTAGGCGCAGGCACTACCGGTATCGGCGCGGCGACGCGACTCACTGAGCTCGGAATCGATCACCTGGTGGTCGATGCGGGCGACCAGATCGGCGGGATGTCCGCCTCGGTCACCGATGAGCAGGGATTCACCTGGGACCTCGGCGGGCACGTGCTGCACAGTCACTTCGGCGAGTTCGACCACGCGGTGCGCGCCAGCGGGGTCGGCATCAACCAGGTCACCCGAAACGGCTGGGTGTGGCTCACCGGTGACGGCCCGCAGAGCCTGGTCCCGACTCCGATCCAGCAGCAGCTCACCGAGCTGCCCACCGATCTGCGCCCCGATGCACCCGCGCACCACCTCGCCGATTACTACCTCAACCACTTCGGCCGCCGGCTCTACGACCAGTTCTTCGAGCCCTACAACCGCAAGATGTGGACGGCGCCGCTGCATGAGGTCGACCACGGCTGGACGTCGCTGCGCAGCGGCAGCCACACCCGCAATGTTCCCCAGTTGGGGTTGGCGGGCAGCACCGCACCTGCCCCGGCCGAGGCGTTTCCGTACCCGATCGGTGGCACGGGCGCCCTGTGGCAGGCCGTGCAGGACACGCTGATGACACCCGGTTCGACCCGGCTGGGTACCCGGGTGCTCGGCCTGGACCCGGACAAGCGGGTGGCCACCCTCGATGACGGGTCGTCGGTGTCGTACGACTACTGCGTCAGCACGGCGCCGATCACCACGGCACTTGGCTGGATCGGGCAGGGGCACCAGGCGACCGGTCTGCGGGCGAGCCGGGTGCACGCCGTCGGACTCGGGTACCGCGGTGAGCCGCCGCCGGCGCTGGCCGACAAGACCTGGCTGTACTGCCCCGACGAGAGTGTGCCGTGGTACCGCGCCACGATGCTGAGCAACTACGACCCCGGCAATGCGGGGCCGGGCCGCTGGAACATCCTTTGCGAGGTGCCGTCCTTCCCCGGCCAGACATCCTCGGCCGCGGATTCGATCGGCGCGGTGCAGGCTTCGCTGGCGGTTCTGGGTGCCGACCCGGCCCTGGTGCAGAGCCGGTTCGCCCAGACCATTCCGTTCGGGTATCCGGTGCCCACGCTGGGGCGTGATGACGTGCTGCGCGGCACCGACAAGACGCTGACGGGGTATGGCATCTACAGCAGGGGGAGGTTCGGGGGCTGGCGGTATGAGTCGTCGAATCAGGACTATGGCTACATGCAGGGCAGGCAAGCCGTCGACCACGCGTTGACGGGTGCGGCCGAGGATGTCTATTGGCACCCGGAGTGGTTTTCCTGAACTAGTCGACGGACTCTAGATATAGTGCGCCCCAGACGATTTGGGTGAGGGAAGCGGCCAGCTCGGTATCGAAGGACATCGGCTGGAACGGCAGGTTCTGGTGGCAGGTCCGTTCCACCATCCAGGTGAGCGAGCTCGCGGTGGCCGCGACGGGCAGTGAGCGCCGGATCGAACCGGCGGCCTGGCCGCGCTCGATGACGCCGGCGACCTGGTCGGTGATTCCGGTCAGCAGGTCGCGGTAGGTGTCGCGGACGCCCGCGTCGTAGCCGGCCATCTCGTTGAGTGCGACGAGTACGGGTTGGTGACGGCGGTAACCGGCGATGATGCCCGACATCGCGGTGTGTACGTCGGCCGGATCCCGGCGCCCGGACACACTCCACCACTGATCGGCGGCCACCGCCAGGTCGCTGAACACCTGGGTGGCCAGCCGGCGCAGCAGATGGCCCTTGTCCTCGAAATAGATGTAGAAGCTGGCTCGCGAGATACCTGCCTCGGTGGCCAGCCGGTCGACGCTGAGCTCGGTGAAGCTGGCGCCGTCGGCCATCAGCCGGTCGGTGGCGTCCAGCAGGTCGCGTTCGATCTGCTGGCGGCGTTCCTGGCGTTTGGCCTGCGGCCTACGGGTCACCGATGGCATGCCCGTCAGGATATCGGCCCGGTGCACGCCTTGACTAGACGCAGTGTCTAGACCTATCGTCACGGACATGACTGTGTCAGCCATCACATCGACAGCGCCGGACCGTCCGTACGACTCGATCGACCTCTCCTCGCGCGCGTTCTGGGCCACCACCGCGGCCGATCGTGAGGTCGCGTTCGCGCAGTTGCGCGCCCAGCGCCCGGTCAGCTGGCACAAGCCCGTCGAGGACGCCTTGATGGAGGATCCGAACGACAAAGGCTTCTGGGCGGTCACCCGGCACGCCGATATCGTCACCGTCAGCCGTGACAGCGAGACCTTCCTGTCCGGCAAGGGGGTGCTGTTCGAGACCGTGCCCGAGGAGCTGCTGGAGGCATCGCAGTCCTTCCTGGCCATGGACGCGCCGCGACACACGTTGATCCGCAAGCTCGTTCATTCGGCCTTCACGCCGCGTCAGGTCGCGCGCATCGAATCCTCGATCAAGAACAACGCCAAAGGCATCGTCGAAGAACTGGCTGCGGCGGGCAGCGGTGCGGACTTTGTCGAGCACTGCGCCAAGGAACTGCCCGTGCGCACGCTCTCGGATATGGTCGGCATCCCGGAGTCCGAGCGCAGCCGGGTGGCGCACGCCGCGGATGCGTTGGTGTCGTGGGCGGACCCGGTCTTCCTGGCCGGCCGTAATCCTCTCGAGGTGCTGCTGGAGAACCAGATGTACCTGCATCAGGTGGCCGGTGCGTTGGCCGCCGAGCGCCGGGAGGACCCCGGCAACGACCTGATCAGTGCCCTGGTGCACGCCGAGATCGACGGGGATCGGCTCACCGACTTCGAAGTGTCCGCGTTCTTCGTCCTGCTCGCGGTGGCCGGTAATGACACCACCCGCCAGACGGCCAGCCATGCGGTCAAGGCGCTCACCGATTTCCCGGACCAGCGGGCGTGGCTGCTCGACGATTTCGACGACCGGATCGGTTCCGCCGTCGAGGAATTCGTGCGCTGGGCAAGCCCGGTGATGACATTCCGGCGCACCGCCGCCGTCGATGTCGAACTCGGCGGTCAGCAGATCGCGGCGGGGGAGAAGGTGGTGATGTTCTACGCGTCCGGCAACTGGGACACCGAGGTGTTCGACCGGCCGGAGCGTCTCGATCTGAGCCGCAAACCCAACCCACATCTGGGCTTCGGCGGTGGCGGCCGGCACTTCTGCCTCGGTGCGCACGTGGCCCGTACGCAGTTGCGGGCGCTGTTCTTCGAACTGCTCACCCAGTTGCCCGATATCGCGGCGGGCGAACCGGCCTATCTGGAAGGCAACTTCGTGCACGCCGTCCGGGCCATGCCCTGCACGTTCTAGGGCCCTGCACGTTCTAGGGCAAGGGGGCGGCCACCGGTAGCTCGCCGGCCAGCAGGGTCAGCAGCTCCGAACAGCCGCCCTCGACCTTGACCGTGGCCTGCGCATCACCGCGGGTCGGACCGCGATTGATGATCGCGATCGGCATGCCCGCACCGGCGGCGTACCGGACGAACCGGTAACCGGAGAACACGGTCAGTGACGACCCGGCGACCAGCAGGGCCTCGGCCGCTTCGACCAATGAAAATGCCTGTGCTACGCGCTCTTTGGGCACGCTTTCGCCGAAGTAGACGATATCCGGTTTCAGCATCCCGCCGCAGCGCGGACAGTCCAGATAACGGAACGTCGAGGTGTCGGTGACGACCGCGTCGGCATCGGGGGCCACGGCAATACCGCCGACCTGCTCGGCACGCTCGACGAAACCGGGGTTGAGTGCCTCCAATTCGCCGGCCAGTGCGGCCCGGCTCATGGTGTACCCACATCCCAGGCAGACCACCTGGGCGTACGTGCCGTGCAGATTCACCACCTGGCGGCTACCGGCCTTGGTGTGCAGCAGATCGACGTTCTGGGTGATCAGGCCCGTCACCACCCCGGCCTCCTCCAGCGCGGCCAGCGCGCGATGCCCGGCATTGGGTCGGGTGTCGTCCATATGCCGCCAGCCGACATGATTGCGGGCCCAGTAGCGCTGACGGAACACCGGATCGGAGGTGAACTGGGCGATCGTCATCGGATTGCTCGGCGGAGAGTCCGGACCGCGGTAGTCCGGAATCCCCGAATCGGTCGACATCCCCGCCCCCGTCAGGACCGCCAGCCGCAGTCCGGACAGGGCAGATACGAGTTCGGGGGCTTCCACCCCATCCAGGATAGGGATAATGGCGACGTGGACTTCTATTCCGCCTACCGGCACGGATACGTGCGGGTCGCCGCGTGCACGCACCACACCACGCTGGCCGACCCCGCGGCCAACGCGGATTCGGTGCTGCGCTCGGCCCGCGAATGTCATGACGACGCCGTCGGGCTGGCGGTGTTCCCGGAGCTCACCTTGTCGGGGTACTCGCTCGAGGACATCGTGTTGCAGGACACGCTGCTCAATGCCGTGCAAGAAGCGGTGGCCACCCTGGTGGCCGGGTCGGCCGACCTGCTGCCGGTGCTGGTGGTCGGCGCCCCGCTGCGGCACGGCAACCGGGTGTACAACACCGCGCTGGTGATTCACCGCGGCACCCTCCTCGGGGTGGTGCCCAAGTCGTATCTGCCCACCTACCGGGAGTTCTACGAGCGCCGTCAGATTGCTGCGGGTGACGACGCCCGCGGCACCATCCGGATCAACGGCGCGGACGTGCCGTTCGGGCCGGATCTGCTGTTCACGGCCGCCGACCTGCCCGATTTCGTCCTGCACGTGGAGATTTGCGAGGACATGTGGGTACCCATCCCACCGAGTGCCCAGGCCGCCCTGGCCGGGGCCACGGTGCTGGCGAACCTGTCGGGCAGCCCCATCACCATCGGCCGTGCCGAGGACCGCAAGCTGCTGGCTCGCTCGGCGTCGTCACGCTGCCTGGCCGCCTACGTCTACGCCGCCGCCGGTGAAGGGGAGTCGACCACCGACCTGGCCTGGGACGGGCAGACCATGATCTACGAGAACGGGGTGCTGCTGGCCGAATCCGATCGCTTCCCGAAAGGGGAGCGGCGCAGCGTCGCCGATGTCGACACCGCACTGCTGCGCGCGGAGCGACTGCGCCAGGGCACCTTCGACGACAATGCGCGCCATCACGGCGCCGCCGAGAACGTGCGCCGGATCGAGTTCACCCTCGACCCACCGGACGGTGACATCGGCCTGCGCCGCGCGGTGGAGCGGTTCCCCTTCGTGCCGTCGGATCCGCAACGGCTGCAGCAGGATTGCTACGAGGCCTACAACATTCAGGTGTCGGGGCTGGAGCAGCGGCTGCGCGCGCTGAACTATCCGAAGGTGGTCATTGGGGTTTCCGGCGGTCTGGACTCGACCCACGCCCTCATCGTCGCGGCCAAGGCCATGGACCGCGAAAGCCGCCCGCGCAGCGATATCTTGGCGTTCACCCTGCCCGGCTTTGCCACCGGCGATCGCACCAAAGGCAATGCCATCGCATTGTCCAAGGCGTTGGGGGTGACCTTCGAGGAGATCGACATCCGCGATACGGCCACCCTGATGCTCACCGAGATGGGGCATCCGGTGGTCCAGGGCGAGAAGGTCTACGACATCACGTTCGAGAACGTCCAGGCCGGGTTGCGTACCGACTACCTGTTCCGGCTGGCCAATCAGCGCGGCGGCATCGTCTTGGGTACCGGGGATCTGTCCGAACTCGGGTTGGGCTGGTCCACCTACGGCGTCGGTGACCAGATGTCGCACTACAACGTCAACGGCGGTGTCCCGAAGACTCTCATCCAGCACCTGATCCGTTGGGTGATCTCGTCGGGTCAGTTCGGCGATGACGTCAACGAGGTGCTGGCGTCGGTGCTGGACACCGAGATCACCCCGGAATTGGTGCCCGTGGGTGAGGACGGCAAGGTGCAGAGCAGCGAAGCCAAAGTGGGTCCCTATGCGCTGCAGGACTTCTCACTGTTCCAGGCGCTTCGTCACGGATTCGGGCCGGCCAAGATCGCCTTCCTGGCCTGGCATGCGTGGAGTGATGCGGACCGAGGCGACTGGCCGACGGGGATCCCACTGGACAAGCGGCCGGAGTATTCCCTGACGGAGATCCGGCACTGGCTGACGGTGTTCGCGCAGCGGTTCTACTCTTTCAGCCAGTTCAAGCGGTCCGCGCTCCCCAACGGCCCGAAGGTGTCCGCGGGCGGTTCGCTGTCACCGCGCGGCGACTGGCGCGCCCCGTCGGACATGTCCGCGCGGATCTGGCTCGACGAGATCGAATGCGGGATACCCGCGGAGTAGCCTTCTCAGGTCCCCAAAGATCAGGCGGCCGAGGCGGTTTCGGCTGCGGCGAGCGGGCTTCGGCCCTCGGCGCGCGCCCGGGCCGCGGCGCGGACGATGACGGCGAAGCAGATGGTGATCGGGATGGCCGCGCCGTCCATTCCGCCGGCGATGATCGCATCGGCGGCGGTGAAGTCGGGTGGCACGATCAGCGAGTACAAGCTGGCCGACAGCGGGGCCGCCGCGAAACCCCAGAGCAGCCAACGCCATTGCCGTTCCCGTGCGAAGTTGTCCCGCGCGCGGGCGCGGGCGACACCGATGAGCGCCATCGCGATGCTGATCCAGACCGGCACCAGGTGGAACGCGACCAGTGAGTGCGGGATCGGCTCGGGCAACCGCGACGTCAGACCCGTGTAGGTGAGCGAGCCGAGCACCGCCAGGGCCACCGCCGCGCCGTATCTCCAGAGCGGCGCCGCGGTGTCGACCTCATCGGACGGGGCTTGCCGGCTGGCAATGAAGGCCACCGCGGCCCCGCCGGGTGCGACGACACCCAGAATCAAGGAGCCCACACCGATATTGGTGAGCAGGTCGTGTTGCGGGATCACCGGCTGGATTCCGATCCAGATGAACCGCAGCAGCGGTGCGGTCAACATGAAGGCGATGCTGTAGGTCATCCAGGCGCGGTGGCTGACCATGTCGCGCTTGCGGATCGCGTAGAGCGCGTACCAGGCGCTGGCGAGCGTGCCCACCGCCAGTCCGCGTAGTTGGGTCTCGAACGCGGGTCCGATGAAGTGTCGGGCCGGCGGGGTGACGTAGAGGAAGATCAGGGCGGTCAGCATGCTGACCGTCATCAGCGCGAGGTAGCTGCGACCGTTCCACCGGTGCACCGCGGGCCACCGCTCCCGGATTCGCGCCGAGAACTGGAACATGGCCAGTGTCAACGCCAGTGCGCCCAACGTGGTGTGTACCAACAGCACCATCCGGTGCTCGGCGTAGGCCTGGTGCCGGACCGCGTCGACCGATCCGTCGCCCAGTGCGTAGCCGCGGCCGTTGATCGCGGTGTTCACGTCGTCCTGCCAGCGCGGGACTCCGGTGCCGAACAGCGGCCAGGTGTAGTTCAGCGCGAGCGGCAGATAGAGGGCGCCCACCACCGCAGTGAAGAGGAAAAGGCCGCGTGAGAGCGTCACCCGTTTGTCGTTGTCCATTTGAATGTCAGATTCTAAGTGGCGATATGCCCGACGCACGGGATTTTGCTCGACCGTCAATCAGAGGCGGCCTTCGGTGCGCAGATCCGGATGCACCCAGTCCGGGGACCGGCGTTCCTTGAACGCGACGAAACCCGCTCTGGCCTCGTCTCCGCTGTAGCTGGCCTTCATCCCGATCCGGTCGAACAGTCCGAGATAGTTGTCCAGGCTCGATTTCACCACCGAGCGGGCGTGGGGTGCGGTCCGGCAGACCTGCGCCAACACCTCACGCGCCTCGTCGAGCAGGGTGTCGTGCGGCACCACCCGAGACACCATGCCCCAGTCCAGCGCCTCCTGCGCGGTGAGCACGCGGCCGGTGAACATCAGGTCGCGGGTGCGGACCGCGCCGATGAGGCGGGCCAGCATCTGGCTGTAGTAGGTGTCGGCGATACCGCGGAACAATTCCGGGACCCGGAAGGTGGCGCGTTCGCTGACCACCGCCATATCGCTGCACAGGGCGATCTGGAGGCCGCCGCCCTGGGCCAGTCCGTTTACCGCGGACACCACCGGCTTCACCGACTGGCGCAGTGTCTCGAACGGGGTGACATCCATCGACAGCGCCGAGCCCCACGTCATCCAGTCGTCACTGCCGTCGCCACCGCCGAGGTCCCCGCCCGGAGCGAAGACGTCTCCGGTACCGGTGATGAGCAGGCCGGCCAGCTCCGGATCGGCCTCCACGCGGCTGACGGCGTAGCGGATGCCGAAGTACATCGCCGGGGTCATGGCGTTACGGGCCGCGGGCCGGTCCAGACGCACCACGCCGAAGGGGCCGTGCCGCTCGAATTTCAGGAACGGGGTACCGAGCCAGTCACCGTCGGGCGGTCGCGCTGTCATGGCTGCCGACTATAACCACAACTGTTGGCTGTTCAGTTGAGGACCGTTTCAGCCGAGTGCGTCCTCGATGGCCTCGTCGTAGGGGGCGCAATCGCCCGCGCCCGGCACCAGGGTGGCCAGCGCACCGGCCGCGCACGCCCGGCGCAGTGCGTAGCCGGGGTCGGTGGCCCAGCCCGCGGCGAGCACGCCGGCGAACACGTCGCCGGCGCCGGTGGTATCCAATGCCTCGACCGGGTACGCCGGAACCCGGGTGTGCCCGTGAGCGGTGCGATGGTCGGCACCGCGCGCGCCCAGCGTGGTGACCAGATGCGGTACCGGCCGATCCCACTGTGCTGCCTCGGATTCGTTGACGATCACCACATCGGTGACGTCGGCCAGCTGGGCGAGCCCGGCCGGATCGGCACCGGTGGGCGACGCGTTGAGGATCACCGTCGCGCCGGCCGCGCGCGCGATTCTGGCTGCCGTCACCGCCGTATCCACCGGGATCTCCAGCTGCATCAACAGCACCTCGCAGTCGGCGACGATATCGCGCAGCTTGGCGGGCGTCAGGGTGAGATGGGCATTGGCGCCGGGGGCGACCACGATGACGTTCTCGGCATGCGTGTCGACCACGATGCTGGCCATCCCGCTCGGTACCGGCAACGTCACCACGCCCGCCACGTCCACGCCGTTGTCGCTCAGATGGGTTTTGAGCGCGAGTCCTGCCGCGTCGTCACCGACCGCCGCCACCAGCGTGACGTCGGCGCCGGCCCGGGCTGCGGCGATCGCCTGGTTGCCGCCCTTACCGCCGGGAGATTGGATGACCGAGGATGCCAGCACCGTCGCGCCGGGGACCGGCAGCGTGTCCACGGCGAAGACGAGGTCCATGTTCACGCTGCCCACCACACATACCCGCGCCACGGCTTCACCGTAGTCATCACCGGCGAGTCATCGCGTGAGTGCTCCAGCGAGGTCGACCTCAGCGGTCGTGGTTCGACCGGTGAGGTGACGCTCGGGAGCGTGCGCCGTCTTTCGGTGGCCCCACCGGGCCTGACCTGGGGATGCCCGATACCCTGGCTTGATGAGCGTGCAAGCACCAGCCACCACGGATCTGCGTCAACAGGTTCACGACGCGGCCGCCGCCGCGCGTACCGCGTCGCGCACCCTGGCGGCACTGAGCACCGAGATCAAGAACCGCGCCCTGCACCTGGCCGCCGACACGGTGTTGGAGCACACCCACGACATCCTCGCCGCCAACGCCGAGGACCTGCAGGCCGCTCGCACTGCCGGCACGCCCGAAGCCATGCTCGACCGGCTCGCCCTCAACCCCCAGCGCATCGACGGTATCGCCGCCGGATTGCGCCAGGTCGCCGGCCTGCCCGACCCGATCGGCGAGGTGCTGCGCGGCTCGACACTGCCCAACGGTCTGCAGCTGCGCCAGCAGCGGGTGCCGCTCGGTGTGGTCGGCATCGTCTACGAGGGCCGGCCCAATGTCACCGTGGACGCATTCGGGCTGACTCTCAAGTCGGGCAACGCCGTACTGCTGCGGGGTAGCTCCTCGGCGGCCAGGTCGAACGCCGCCCTGGTCACCGCGCTACGCGAAGCGCTGTACGAGGCCGGGCTGCCCATGGATGCGGTGCAGCTGCTGCCGAGTGCGGACCGCGCCAGCGTCACCCACCTCATCCAGGCCCGCGGTCTGGTCGACGTCGTCATCCCGCGCGGCGGTGCCGGACTGATCGACGCCGTGGTCCGCGACGCCACCGTGCCGACCATCGAAACCGGCGTCGGCAACTGTCATGTCTATGTGGACGGGGCCGCCGATCTCGACGTGGCCGAGCGGATCCTGCTGAACTCCAAGACCCGCCGGCCCAGCGTGTGCAACTCGGCCGAATCGCTGCTGGTGGATCGCACCGTGGCTGACACCGTGCTGCCCCGCCTGGTGACCGCCCTGCAGGACGCCGGGGTGACCGTGCATCTGGATCCCACCGAAGAGCAGCTGCGCGCCGAGTTCCTGTCGCTGGACATGGCGGTCGCGGTCGTCGACGGTGTGGACGGCGCCATCGCGCATATCAACGAGTACGGCACCGGGCATACCGAGGCCATCGTCACCACCGATCTGGCTGCGGCCCAACGGTTCACCGAGGGGGTCGATGCTGCCGCGGTGATGGTGAACGCATCGACGGCCTTCACCGACGGTGAGCAGTTCGGGTTCGGTGCCGAAATCGGGATCTCCACCCAGAAACTGCATGCCCGTGGCCCGATGGGGCTACCCGAACTGACTTCCACCAAATGGATCGTGTGGGGCTCGCCTCTTGAAGGCCACGTCCGCCCCGCCTGAACACCGCTGCGAAAAGAGAACACGTGAGCGTCCCCGCCCGCCCGGCCCCGCTGTTCACCGACATCGACGATGTCGCCAAGCGGCTCGCCGAAACCGGCTACCTGCCCGACAAGGCCACGGCCACTGCGGTTTTCCTCGCCGACCGGCTCGGCAAGCCGCTGCTGGTGGAAGGCCCCGCCGGTGTCGGTAAGACTGAGCTGGCCCGCGCCGTGGCACAGACCACCGGCAGCGAACTGGTGCGCCTGCAGTGCTACGAGGGTGTCGACGAGGCCCGTGCCCTCTACGAGTGGAACCACGCCAAGCAGATCCTGCGGATCCAGGCCGGGACCGCGGGCACCGGTGACTGGGACCAGACCAAGACCGATGTGTTCAGCGAGGAGTTCCTGCTCAGCCGCCCGCTGCTGACCGCGATCCGGCGTACCGACCCGACGGTCCTGCTCATCGATGAGACCGACAAGGCCGATATCGAGATCGAGGGTCTGCTGCTGGAGGTGCTGTCCGATTTCGCGGTGACGGTGCCCGAGCTCGGCACCATCAAGGCCGAGCGCGCACCGTTCGTGCTGCTGACCTCCAATGCCACCCGCGAACTGTCCGAGGCGCTCAAACGGCGCTGCCTGTTCCTGCACATCGACTTCCCGGACCCCGATCTGGAACGGCGCATCCTGCTGTCGCGGGTTCCGGAACTGCCCGAGAAGATCGCCGCAGAGCTGGTGCGCATCATCGGGGTGCTGCGCGCCATGCAGCTCAAGAAGGTGCCCTCGGTCGCCGAGACCATCGACTGGGGCCGCACCGTGCTCGCCCTGGGCATGGACACGATCGACGACGAGCTCATCGCCGCCACGCTCGGTGTGGTGCTCAAGCATCAGTCCGACCAGATCAAGGCGTCCGGAGAGCTGAAACTGAACTGAGAGGTTCGCATCCATGACATCCCGACGCACCCGCCCGCCACAACCGTTGGCGCCCTACGGTATTCCCGGGCACCTGGTGGAGTTCGTGGAAGCGCTGCGCAGCGCCGGGATCTCGGTGGGTCCGTCGGAGACGGTGGATGCCGGCCGGGTGCTGGCCGAGTTGGGTCTGGGGGACCGGGGCGCGCTGCGCGAAGGTCTGGCGTGCGCGGTGCTGCGGCGCGCCGATCACCGCGAGACCTATGACGCGATGTTCGACCTCTGGTGGCCCGCGGCGCTGGGCGACCGCACCGTCATCGAGGATGAGGCGGACGAGGAGAGCAACGGTCAGCCTGACGGGTTGCCGCCCGAGGACATCGAGGCGATGCGGACGGCGTTGCTGGACATGCTGGGTCCGGACGCGGATATGGAGAGCCTCGATGACCGGCTGGCGGCGATGATCGCCCGCATCGTCGAGGCCTACGGTCGGTACAACTCCAGCCGCGGCCCGTCCTATTCGTCCTATCAAGCGCTCAAGGCGATGGCCCTGGACGAGCTGGAGGGCCGCCTCCTGGCGGGCCTGTTGGCCCCGTACGGCGAAGAACCCACACCGACACAGGAAGAGATCGCCAAAGCCGTTGCCGCGCAGCGCATCTCTCAGTTGCGCAAGATGGTCGAATCCGAGACCAAGCGGCGCACCGCCGAACAGCTGGGTCGCGAACACGTCCAGATGTACGGTGTGCCGCAGCTGGCCGAGAACGTCGAATTCCTGCGCGCCTCGGGCGAACAGCTTCGCCAGATGCGTAAGACGGTTCAACCGCTGGCCCGCACGCTGGCCACCAGGCTGGCCGCGCGGCGCCGGCGCGCCCGCGCCGGTGAGATCGATATGCGCAAGACCCTGCGCAAATCCATGTCCACCGGCGGGGTACCCATCGACGTGGTGCTCAAGAAGCCGCACCCGGCGCGCCCCGAACTGGTGGTGCTCTGCGATGTGTCGGGTTCGGTGGCCGGGTTCAGTCATTTCACGCTGATGCTGGTGGCCGCGCTGCGCCAGCAGTTCTCCCGGGTCCGGGTCTTCGCATTCATCGACACCACCGACGAGGTCACCGAGATGTTCGGGCCGGAAGCCGACCTGGCGGTGGCGGTGCAGCGCATCACCCGCGAGGCCGGGGTCTACACCCGCGACGGGCACTCCGACTATGGGCACGCGTTCGTGTCGTTCATGGACAACTTCCCCAACGTGCTGTCCCCGCGCTCTTCGCTGCTGATCCTCGGCGACGGGCGCAACAACTACCGCAACCCGCAGGCCGACCTGCTGAGCCGCATGGTCAACGCGAGCCGGCATGCGTACTGGCTCAACCCGGAGCCCAAGCACCTGTGGGGCAGCGGCGACTCCGCGGTGCCGCGCTACAAGGACGTCATCGCGATGCACGAGTGCCGCTCGGCCAAGCAGCTCGCGACCGTGATCGACGGGCTCCTCCCCGTCTGATTTCCGCCCATGTGATCAATCGGGCGGATTTGTGTCAGCAGAGCCCGGCCCAAACGTCGATCTCGGCGGCGGGAGAGCGCCCTGCGGCACGCCCAGTAAGCTGGCTCTTCGTGACCAGACGCAGGCTCGGGGTGATGGGCGGGACGTTCGATCCCATCCACCACGGGCACCTCGTCGCGGCGAGCGAGGTCGCCGACCAGTTCGAGCTCGACGAGGTGGTGTTCGTCCCCACCGGGCAGCCCTGGCAGAAACGCGATCGGCGCGTCACCGCGGCGGAGGACCGCTACCTCATGACGGTCATCGCCACCGCCGCGAACCCGCGGTTCACGGTGAGCCGGGTGGACATCGACCGCGGCGGGGCCACGTACACCACCGATACCCTGCGTGATCTGGCCGGGTTGAACCCCGACAGCGATCTGTACTTCATCACCGGTGCCGATGCGCTGGCCTCCATCCTGTCCTGGCAGAACTGGGAGGAGCTGTTCTCCCTGGCCCGGTTCGTCGGGGTCAGTCGGCCCGGCTACGAACTCGACGGCGAGCACATCGCCGAGGCCATGAAGGAACTGCCCGAAGATGCCCTGACCCTGGTGGAGGTGCCTGCGCTGGCGATCTCGTCGAGTGATTGCCGGTTGCGCGCCCAACAGTCCCGCCCGATCTGGTACCTGGTGCCCGACGGTGTAGTGCAGTACGTGTCCAAACGAGGGCTCTACAGTGCCCCGAAACAGGAGGGCCGCCCGTGAGCGCCACCCAAGAAGCCGTGACCGCGGCCACCGTCGCGGCCCAGGCCGCCTCATCCAAGCTCGCCGAGAACGTCGTCGTCATCGACGTATCCGGTCAGCTGGTCATCACCGATCTCTTCGTGATCGCCTCCGCCTCCAACGAGCGCCAGGTCAACGCGATCGTGGACGAGGTCGAGGAGAAGATGCGCCAGGCCGGGTACAAGCCGGCCCGTCGGGAGGGCACCCGCGAGGGACGCTGGACCCTGCTGGACTACATCGACATCGTGGTGCACATCCAGCACGTCGAGGAGCGCGAGTTCTATGCGCTGGACCGGTTGTGGCGGGACTGCCCCTTGGTGCCGGTCGACCTCGAGGGTGTGGAGCGCAGCGAATGACCATTCGCCGGCTGGTCCTGCTGCGGCACGGGCAGACGGAGTGGAATGCCGGCAGCCGCATGCAGGGGCAGCTCGACACCGATCTGACCGAGCTGGGCCGGCAGCAGGCGGTCGCCGCGGCCGAGGTGCTGGCCAAGCGCCAACCGTTCCTGATCGTGTCCTCGGATCTGCGCCGCGCGCTGGACACCGCGACCGCACTGGGCGACCGTTCCGGGCTGCCGGTGCACATCGACGAGCGGCTACGCGAAACGCACCTCGGTGACTGGCAGGGGCTCACGCACCTTGAGGTCGACGCCGTCGCGCCCGGTGCCCGCGTGGCGTGGCGTGACGACGCCCGCTGGGCCCCGCACGGCGGGGAGAGCCGGGTGGACGTCGCCGAGCGCAGCGTGCCGGTGGTCACCGAACTGCTTGACTCCCAACCGGAGTGGGGTGCCGATGGTTCCGACCGCCCGGTCGTGCTGGTCGCCCACGGCGGGTTGATCGCCGCGCTGGCCGCAGCCCTGCTCCGGCTGCCCGTCGACAATTGGCCGGTGCTGGGCGGAATGGGCAACGCCAGTTGGGTGCAGTTGTCCGGGCATATCGTCGACGACGCGATCAAGTGGCGTCTGGACGTGTGGAACGCCTCGGCGCAGGTGGCCAACGATGTCCTCTGAGGGGCCCCGGGACAATTCCCCGGGTCGCTCCGCTGTCCCCCGCGAGCGGGAGGTGCCCCCAGCCCGCCGAAAGACGCTGCTGGTCTTTTGTGACTCCCTGTCCTACTACGGGCCGACCGGTGGTCTGCCCGCCGACGATCCACGCATATGGCCCAATATCGTTGCCGAACAACTTGATTGGGATGTCGAGCTGATCGGCCGGATCGGCTGGACCTGCCGAGACGTGTGGTGGGCGGCGACCCAGGATCCGCGCTCATGGGCGGCGTTGCCGCACGCGGGTGCCGTGATCTTCGCGACCTCCGGGATGGACTCCCTGCCGTCACCGCTGCCGACCGCGCTGCGTGAGCTCATCCGGTATGTGCGCCCGGCCTGGCTACGGCGCTGGGCCCGCGACGGCTACGGCTGGTTGCAGCCACGACTGTCGCCGGTGGCCCGTCCGGCGCTGCCGCCGCACTTGAGCGTGGAGTACCTCGAACAGACCAGGGCCGCCATCGATTTCAATCGGCCCGGCATTCCGGTCGTCGCGACCGTGCCGTCGGTGCACATCGCCGACACCTACGGCCGGTCGCACCGCTGGCGCCAGGCCACCGCGGCCGCGATCACCGGATGGGGCGAGACAAAGGGGGTCCCGATCGTCGACCTCAAGGCCGCCGTGGGCGAGTACGTGCTCAGTGGCCAGGGCAACCCCGACGGGATCCATTGGAACTTCGAGGCCCATGCTGCCGTCGCCGACCTGATGCTCAAGGGTCTCGCCGACGCCGGTGCCTACCGACCTGGGGCGAGCGAAGCGACGGGGAAATCGTCGGTTCCACGCACCGACTCATGACCGTCCAGGTGGTGACCGATTCGTCGGCACGGCTGAGCGTTGAGGACCGGGAGCGCTGGTCGATCCGTCAGGTGCCGTTGCATGTGCTGGTCGGCGGAACCGATCTGCTCGACGGTGTCGACCCGATGCCCAACGACATCCACGACCGCAGCCAGGTGAGCACCTCCGGTGCGTCGCCGGCGGATCTCTCCGATGCCTACCGCAAGGCGCTGGTGGACAGCGACGGCGATGGTGTCGTCGCCGTGCACATCTCGGCTGCGCTGTCGGGCACCTTCAGCACCGCGGCAGGGGTGGCACGTGAGTTCGGTTCCGCGGTGCGCGTGGTGAATTCGCGATCGGCGGCGATGGGCATCGGGTTCGTCGCGCTGGCCGCCGCGCGGGCGGCGGCGGCCGGAGCGGAGTTGGACGAGGTGGAAGCGGCGGCTCGGGCCGCGGTTCCGCGCGGCCACGTGTTCATCGTCGTGCACCGGCTGGACAACCTGCGTCGTTCGGGCCGCATCGGTACCGCGGTGTCGTGGCTGGGCACCGCGCTGTCGCTGAAGCCGCTGCTGCGCCTCGACGTCGACGGCCGGTTGGTGCTGGCCCAGCGGATCCGCACCGTGTCGAAAGCGCATGCGGCGATGGTGGATTCGATCGCCGAGATCGTGGGGGAGCGCGGCGCGTCGATCGCCGTACACCACGTGGACAATCACGACGACGCGGCCGAGCTCGGTGCGGCGTTGACCGCGCGGTTGCCGCAGATCGAGTCGCTGACCGTGACCGATATGGGTCCCGTGCTGGGTGTGCATGTCGGCGGCGGTGCGGTGGGGGCGTGCGTCAGCCTCACCGAGTGAGGGCTGTCCCGGCTACATATGGGTGCCGCCGTCGACGCGCACCTCGGTGCCGGTGACCCAGCAGGCTTCGGGCGAACCGAGCATCGCGACCACGGCGGCGACCGCGTCCGGCCTGGCGAACATTGCGCCGTCGTCGGTGGGCAGCACGGAGCGGATCTTGCCGAGGAGCCCGAAGTCCATATCGGCCGGCAGGCCCGGTCCGACGCTCTGTCGGGACTCGCCGACACCATCGGTCATCCCGGACGAGACCGACCCCGGTTGCACGCAGTTGAACCGGATACGGGCCTTGCTGAACTCCAGCGCCAGCGCGTGAGTCATCGCCTGGACGCCGCCCTTGGAGGCGGCGTAGGCGGCCATGTACGGGTGGGCGAAGCTCGCCGATGTGGAGCTGAAATTGACCACGGCCGCCGCATTCCCTTCCCGCAGAGCCGGAATCGCCTCACGCGTGACCAGGAACGTGCCGATCAGGTTGACCCGCAGCACCTGTTCGAAATCGGCCAGCGACGTATCGGCGAAGTGCGCTGACCGCAGGATGCCCGCCGCGTTGATCAGGGTGTCCAGTCCACCGAGTCGCTCGACGGCGTCGGCCACCCCGCGGCGGACAGACTCCTCATCGGCGACATCGATCCGCACGGTGTCCAGCCGGTCGAGATGCTCGGCTGCCTTGGCCGCGGTGTCCGCCAGGCCCGAGTCACTGATGTCGGCGGCGACCACGCGACCACCCTCGTCGAGGATGCGCAGCACGGTGGCCTGACCGATTCCGGAGCCACCTCCGGTGATCAGGACGCGACGGTCGGTATAGCGAGGGGTACCCATGGGACGGATGATGCCCGCTACCGGGTGCCGGTGTCCGGCGTTCGCCGGATCATCGGGCGGCCATGTGCAGTGCGGCGAGATGGCTGAACAACATCGACGCGCCGATCGGGTTGCCCCCTCCGGGGTAAGTGGTGCCGCTGACGGCTGCCATGGTGTTGCCCGCCGCGTACAGACCGGGGATCGGGCGCCCGCCGGTATCCAGCACCCTGGCCTGGGTGTCGGTGACGAGCCCGCCCTTGGTGCCCAGGTCGGAGAGGCCGAAGGCGGCGGCGTGGTAGGGCGGCCGGTCGAGCGGGGCCATGGGCAGTGCACCGCCGGTGAAGGTGCGGTCATAGGTCTCGTCGCCACGGCCGAAGTCGGGATCCGTGCCGGCGGCGACGAGCTCGTTGAAGCGCGCCACCGTGGCGCGCAGCTCGGCGGCCGGCACACCGATGGCGTCGGCGAGCTGGTCCAGGGTGTCGGCGGTGTGCCACAGCCCGGCGTCGCGGTAGCGCGCGGTGTCGACCAGCGACACGCTGGTCGACAGCACCGGCGGGGCGTCCCGGTCACGATCGTCGTACACCAACCAGAACGGCAAGGTCATTGCCCCGCAGAGCATCCGGTCGATGATGACCCGGCCCTGCCGGTCGTAAGGGGCGCTCTCGTTGACGAACCGGCGGCCGGCGGAGTCGACGAGGATGCCGCGGGTGATACCGAGGGAGAACGTCGACCGGCCGTCGGGATGGGTCAGTCCGGGCGACCACCAGGCCTGGTCCATCAGGTCGGTGGCCGCACCGATGCGGATGGCCGCCTCATGGGCAGACCCGGTGTTGCCCGGTGCGCCCATCGTGTCGGCGGGTCGTCCGGGCACACCGTAGGCGGCGCGCATCGCGGCGTTCTGCTCGAATCCGCCTGCGGCCAGCAGCACACCGCGACGGGCACCGATGCGCACCGGTGCCCCGTGACGCTGCACGACCACTCCGGTCACGGCGCCGTTCTCGGTGACGATCTCGGTCAGTGGGGAGTCGAGGTGGGCCGACGCCTGCGGGAACCGGCGTAGTGCGGCGAGGAATCTGCCGATCAATGCTCTTCCGCCGGTGAGTAATTCGGGTGCGGGTGTGCCGAGGCGTTCGTGGTCGAGCGGACCGCGCACCGTCCCGGCGAGCGGTCCCAGCGCGTCGTCGGGCAGTGCTCTGGCGACGATGTGCCGCATACCGTCCAGCCGGGCACCCGGGGCATGGGCGAAGTAGTCGGGCCAGGGCAGCACCTTGAACGCGAAGGCCTCGTCCTCTTCGAGGTAGGCGATCAGTGGTGCACCGCCGCGCACGAAGGTGTCCTGCAGTGCCCGTGGGGTGCGGTCGCCGACGACGGCGTGAAAATAGGTGAGGGCGTCCTCGATCGTGTCGTCGGCGCCTGCCCGGCGCAGGACGGGGTTGGCCGGGAACCACATGCCGCCGCCACCCGAGTATGCCGTTGTGCCGCCGAACTTCTCGGTCGCCTCCACGAGTGCGACGGAGAGGCCCTCACGCGCTGCCGTGTAGGCGCCCGTGATCCCGCCGCCGGAGCCGACGACGACCACGTCGACGATGTCGTCCCAGTGCGCTGACGTCATGCCGGGCGCCCTACTGTGCGAACCGGCCGGTGATCGGCGGCAGGTCTTTGAGCGTGACGATGCCCGGCGGGGCGGCGACCACCGCGGGCACCGCATTGGTCACCGGCATCGCGGTGTAGATCATCCCCAGCCCCATGAACCCGGGCTCGGTCCAGTCGCGTGGTGGCAGGCAGTGCAACACCGTGCGCATGTTGGGCAGCCCGAATACCTGGATGACGTGGCCGTGCTCGAGGGGCTTCGGCGGGGTCACGTGGTTGCCCATGGTCCAGTTGAAGCCGACGCTGACGACATTGCGGTCACCGACCCAGCCGCGGTGGTAGCCGTACACGCTGCCGACGGTGTCTTTCGGGATCTGCATGAAGCCGAGGTCGGTGTCGTCGGTGGCCGCGGTGAAGGTGACGTCGAAGGTCATCCGGTCCAGTTGCGCGCCGATCGCGTCGGCCATCATCGCGGCCGATTCGGCGAACACTTCGCTCTCCACGCGCACGCTCTCGGCCAGGCCCGGGGTCTGCGGATCCTGGCCGAAGCCCATCGCCGATTGGGTGCCCGCCGATTCGTAGGTGGAGCAGTCCACCGATTCGGTGATCCGGATCTCGTCGACCCGCTCGCAGGAACCCGAGAGCACCATGCCGACCATATTGGTCATGCCCGGGTGCGCGCCGCTGCCGAAGATGGTGGATTGTCCTGTTGCGCAGGCCTTCCGGATGCGATCGAGGTCGTGCGGGGATTGCTTGCCGCCGGTGATCCAGGCGGCGCTGGAGCACACGTTGATCCCGGCTTCCAGCAGCCGGACGAGTTCGTCGATATCGGGCCACAGCGGGTTGTAACAACACGCGTCGGGCTGCAGCGCGATCAGCGCGTCGATGTCGTTGGTGGCCGTGACGCCGGTCGGCTCGGGCCAGCCGGCCAGTTCGGCGGCGTCGACGCCGACCTTGTCGGCACCGTGGGCGTAGACCCCGACCAGTTCCATATCGGAGCGGCCGATGATCGCGTGCAGGGAGCGTTTACCGATGTTGCCGGTGGTCCACTGGATGACTCGTAACGGGCTCATGAGTGCACACTATTGCCGAGGTGTACACCTGTGTAACCCGGGTCACATATGTGCTGATCATGCGCAGTGTCCATTCTCAATGAGATGTCACCGGTCGTCGTCAAGCTACCTGGAGTCGGTTGTCAGGTTTGGGCAGGTTGATGCCCGACGGTATTGGCCGGCGTTGGGACGTGCGGGCAGCGGCGGAATCGGTCGGAGTGTTCTTGCTAGTAGGCCTGGTCGGTGGCCGCGCGGTGTTTCCAGCTGCCGTTGCGGACTTGTTCTGGTGAGAACAGGGCGATCCCGGCCGACCCTGCAAGACAATCAACTGGGACACACCAGCCGAACGCCTATCTGCTCTACTGGACGCCTCTTGATCCCAACCGCTGCAACGACTGCTGGAATCCAAGCGGATATGTGTATGGTCTCTTGGCCGATCGCATTCAGGATTGCTGAATTGAAGTTACATCGCGGGAGACGCACAGAATTGTGCGAATCTGGTTGTCCTCGTCTGCAATCGGGGTCAGTATGTTATCCCACCGTTGGGCGTTCTGGCCGCCGAGGCTGACACCTGAGAACCGGGCGGCTTTGCCGTTGCGTGCGGCATTAAGTGCTCGCAGCCCTTGGCGGCGAAATTCTTCAGGCAGCAGTTCGAGCCAGACCATGCCGAACTCCGTTTCATCCAAGGGTAGCCCAAGAGCTGCGCATCCCACCTGGTTCATTCCGAGCAGTATCCCGTCGGTGCGTACAAGCTTGATGCAGTCGTGCGGCTGGACACTCATACCGCTCGGCTCTCCGCGGGATGGGTGAGTGTTGATGATCCACCTAGCATTGTGTCCTTGCGCGGCGAGTCGCACGATATCTCCGCGTTGCGCGAGAACTACCAAATTCTGGTAGAGGGTCTCATTGATGACATACAGGTTGCGTTCGGCGGCGAGGTGACGCTGTAGCTCGCTTGTCGACATCGGGCGCGCGGTGATTGCCATCGACGACACCAACTGCCGCCGGATCTCCTCTCCCTCAGCGGTGTCGACCATTCTTCCCCTGGCTTTCCGAGCTCAGCCCTCGACTGTGCGAACTGCTCCTAATGTGAGTTTCGTGTTGCCTGGCCGTTTATTGTCACTTTCCGCGAGAGCTGCCTCCGCGGCTGGCTGCGGCGGGGCGTTTGGCGTGCTGGCGCGTGGTCGTGAAGAGGCGGTGATTGACGGCCTCCGTGAGTAGGTCACGGCCCTGGTTGAGGCATGCGGCGAGCTCGTCGACATCAACGGGACTTCCCCCTGATCGCGTGGATAGTGCGATCACCCCCGTCCAGGCCCCTATGAGGAATCTAGCCAGTAATGCCGCGTCCGCCAGATACATCCCGTCAGAGATCAAAGCGGGTTCGACCAGGCGCGCCAAACTTGTGTAGAGGTCGTCGATTTGGGCCGCAATACGATTGCGCGTTGCATCATCGGCGGGTAGCGCGGCCTCCGATACCAAGACGGTAGCTATGAACGGCCTCTCTAGAAGCAGATCGAGATAGGCCTCGCCGACCGCCGACATCTGGCCAAAAATGGATTCATCGCGGAGGCTGCTGGTGTCGATCATGGCGTCCGCCTCGTCCACGATTCGGTCAACGATAGCTAGGTAAAGGCCTTCCTTGCTACCGAAATGACTGTAGACGGTGCCGACTGAGACATCAGCGGCCTCAGCAACCTCGTCGATATGGACCGATTCGTACGGGGCGCGCGCGAACAGTTCCTCGGCGATGTCAAGCATGGCCTCACGGTTACGTACACGTCGTCGTTGCATACGGGAAGGACGTTGCGGATCCAAGGATGTCACCCTCCCATGCTACGACCACCCCGTACTCGCGGTTGTCGTGACGCGGCGAATAGGGTGCCCCACCCAGGGCGGGATGACGCTACCTGGCACGTTTCAGCTGCGCATCGTGGACGGCCGAAAGCCTCATGTTCCTCAAGAATGAACCTGACTCTCAGCTTGGCTCTCTCGACAGACAATGCCGAATCGCCGAAGTGGGCTGCAGCGTCGTGGTGTTGGTTGACGTCGCGGGCGGCTTTAGCATCCCGGGGGGACGGGTTCCTCTGCACAATTCGGCATAAAATTAGAGGTATATTCATTACTGAACTGTGATGTACTAAGCCGACGTGCCTGCTAGCGTTGGGCATCTGAAGGGTGGTCATCTGGGGGCGCCGGGCCGGTGATTTGGTGTGCAGTTGACCGGCCTGACCGGGGGTCCGGGGCGGGGGTGTGTCACTACTACGGGCGCACGCTTCCGCCCCGGCGGGTATGTGCGGAAAAGCAATTGGGGAGTGGTGTGAGTGAATCTGCTTGGCGTTCGAGGGTGTTGCTCAACGGTGCCAGCTCTTCAACGCGCGTATGCCGAGGTGGTGCCAGCGCCGCAGATCGTCCGCGGGAAAGGGACGCGCGTGGCGGTGAACTCCCTGCTTGCGTTGCCCTCCAGTAACGGTATTGGCTTCTCGCACAGCTGAGGTAGGAGCTGCTTTTGCCGCGTCAGCGTATGACACCGCGAACGGAGCCGGTCGCAGTTCTGGGTGCTCGGGGAGTCGGCGGACCCGCCCTCCGCCTTCGGCTGGCGGCCGATTCGCGTTGTGTCATCTCGCTCGAAGTCAACGAGCATGTGTGGGTGGCCTGAGCATACGGAGCGAGCCGGGTCCCGTCGTCAGTGCCCGCAACGCGCTGGCGGGGAACACCTGCTCGTGCGTAGATGCGAGACACCTTTCGGCAGAGCATCCTGCCCTTGTGGCTGGAGTTTGCGGACTCTTGGCGAGGGCGTGCGTGCGTCCCGTAGGGCGGGTACGTCGGGTTGAAACTGATTACGCCGCAGGGCGGCGCGTGGAGGTAGTCGGATGGGCATTGTGGCGATGATCGCTGCCGGGGGAGTAGTCAAGAGTGGGGCGCGGTTGGTTGCGGGTGCTGGTGTGTTGGGGGCGTTGGTTGCGATGGCACAGCCCTTGACACTGTCGGCTGTGGATTACGGGGGTGTGCAGATTACTTGCGGTACCGGGTACGTGCCTGACATCTCGGTGGCGGCTCGGCTGGATCGGATCAATGTGGATCAGCACAACCTGGCTACGTCGCGTTTGATTGTCACAGATTATGTCGGTCAATGTCAGCAGGTGGTGCACTGTCGCTGGGGCGCCTCCGCTGCAGCCGGTGTCGTGGGTCTGGGCGTGATGGCGGCAATGGCTGCAGCGTCGGTGAAGCGATCATGGCGTTATTTCAAATTGGGCGGTCCTGGCGACGAGGCACCGACCCGTCGCAGTGGCGGGCTCAGCGCCGCCGACCTGCTGCGGCGCGAGGGCAGGCTCTAACCGGACTCGTCCCCGGCCCCAGGGTCGGGGTCTGGCCCGGCACCCGATTCGGCGGCCAGCAGGGCTTCCTCGGCGTCGGGATCCGGTGCCAGCAGCACCCGCACCGCGCTGTTGGTGACCGCCAGTGCCGGCACCGCGAGCAGGGCGCCGACGATGCCGGCCAGCACACCGCCGCCGGCGATGGCCAGCACCACGGCCAGGGGATGCAACGACACCGCGCGACCCATCACGATCGGTTGCAGCACATGGGCTTCCAGCTGCTGTACGGCGATGATGAGGCCCAGCGTGATCAAGGCGTACACCCAGCCCTTGGCGATGAGTGCGACGACGACGGCGATCCCGCCGGTGAGCACCGCACCCACGAGCGGGATGAACGCACCGAGGAATACCAGCGAGGCCAGCGGTAGCGCCAGCGGCACCCCCATGATCGCCAGGCCGGTACCGATACCGATCGCATCGACAAGGGCCACCAGGCAGGTCGCCCGCACGTAGCCGATCAGCGAACGGAACCCGGCCCGCCCGGCGTCGCGGACCCGGTCGCGCACCGTCGTCGGGAAGATCCTGGTGATGAAGGCGAAGATCTCGCGACCGCCGTTGAGCAGGAAGATCAAGGTGAACAGCACCAGCAGGGCACCGGTCACGATCTCGGTGATGGTGCCCGCGGTGGACAGCGCCCCGCTGGTCAGCTTGGCCTGGTTCTCCCGCAGCGCGGTGATGACCGAGTCGCCGGCGTGGTCGATCTGATCCTTGCTCAGATGCGCGGGCCCCTCCACCAGCCAGACCCGCAACCCGTCGATACTGCGCGTCACCTGCTCGACGAGATCCGGTGCGCCACTGATGAACTGACTCACCACGAAGGTCAGGATGCCGCCGACGACGGCGATCGCGCCGAGGATCACCCCCGCCACCGCCGCCCCGCGCGGCACCCGGCGCGTGTGCAGGAGGTCGACCGCAGGCATCAGCAGCGCGGCCATCATGGCCGCCAACGCCACGGGCACGAAGATGAGCTCGAGGTGGGTGATCACCCACAGCGCCGCCATCACCGCCGCACCGATGACCAGCAACCGCCAGGACCAGGCAGCCGCCTTGCGGATCACGGGGCTCACCGACTCGTCGGCGAGCGGATCGGCAGTCAGTGCCGCAAGGCGAAGCGTCATGCCAATAGCGTAGCGGCCCTACTGCTACCGACTGTGCAGCAACGGTCCCGGAAGAAGCGGCGGTCGCAGAGCGCGAGGCTCGTACGCAACGAAACACACCCCGAAATGGGTTACAAACCGAACAGTTCGGGTTGCAGCGAGCCGTCGCACAGGCTTCTACGCCGCGACACCGTCTCATGTTCGATCCGTAGACTGGCATGTGCCACCGTGACAAAAATGGATATCTCATCAAATATGAACAAACCTGCATATTGCTTCACAGAGTGCCCGTGCGCGTGGCAATTGCCACTGGGGAAGCATGCGGTGGCGGCCACTGAGCGTCTGGCGTCCCCAGGTGCGCGAACGGAGAGACGGATCGCGCTCCCTGTCTGTCGGTCACGCACCAGAATTACTGTGAAAAAGCCACATTTCGCCGAGTCGGTTCCAGTTAGGGCCCCGTCACGGTCCGGGCTGTGATCGATGTGAGGTCGTCTTGGACGCGCAGAAGTGCGGCTCCGATCAGCATGCGAGGTGGCTGCCGACGTGGCAAGGTGGGCGTTATGAAACGTGACGTGTCCGCTCGGCTCGACATCGACATCACCGCAGAAACCACACTCGAGTTTCAAATCGCAGTGGCGACTCAGTCAGGAGCTGACGTTAACGAGTCGCTGACGTTCGTGCTGGATGGCCAAACGATCGAGCCGGAACAAGTTGTTGGTGAGCATGGCAATAGGATTCACACCGTCGACGCGCCGGTCGGACACTTGGAGGTGAGATACGAGGCTGCGGTAACCGGGCGTAGCGATCTCGCCCCGGTCACCCCGTATGACAGGATTTTCTATCTGCGGCCCAGTCGCTACGCCGAAGCAGACAAGTTCTACGGCTTCGCGGCCAAGCAGTTTGGCCAATACGGCGGTTCGGTGACGCTGCTGGAGAAAGTGTCGTCTTGGGTCGGCACCCATTTGGACTATGTCCCTGGCTCCAGTGACCCAATCGACGGTGCCGTCGACACTCTCCTCGCCGGCCGCGGCGTCTGCCGCGATTACGCCCACCTTGTCGTGGCCTTGTTGCGCGCAATGAACGTGCCGGCGAGGTTAGTAGCCGTGTATGCGCCGGGATGCGAACCGATGGACTTTCATGCCGTGGCTGAAGCCCTTGTTGATGATCAATGGCAGGTCGTGGATGCTACGTGCTTGGCGCCCAGGAGTGCCTTGGTACGCATAGCCACCGGACGAGATGCTGCCGATACCGCGTTTCTGAGCAATCACAAGGGAGCCATTACTTTGAATGGCGCCACGGTTACTGCAGTTGTCGACGGTGCGCTTCCCGTCGACTCTGTACGGGACCTCGTCGCACTGTCTTGACGCGAGGTTCAGCGACGAAGCACGACGCTATCGAGGCTTGGCAACGCATGGCCCTCCGGCCGAAGCTGTCGTCGGTCGCTGCGCCGGGTGCTGAATGCAATTCAGTCGAGAAGTATGTGAGCGGAACGTTGGCTGTGTAGCGGGTGTTGTACTTAGCGAATTCGGTGCCGCCGTAGCCGGAGAGCAAGTCGGCTTCAGTCCCACTGCCGGATTGCAAGTAGAGAGTCTCTGCGTAGTCGGGGACGGTGCTGGGTGAGCGCGATCCACGGTTCTGGCGCTTTACCGGAATTCCAGATGTCCTGTGGAGCATCGAAAGTATGGATGCGGCTCAGATGCGCTCGGAGTACCCCGAGAGCCTGTATCTCTCTGCCATTCAACACAAATATTGAAGACTCCGTAACGCCGACTCCGGGGTACCTGGCGCAGGCTATCTGAAAGTCAAGCGTTGTCGAGACCGTCACATCGATACCTAGCTTCGTGCCGGCTTCCTGTTTCACAGCGCTCTTGATGTCGGGTACGCAACGCAGCTCTCCGTCAACAAATAGATGCAAATTCATAATTGAACCGGTTTGCAGAAGTGTGCGTCTCGTCTTACGATAGGCCGACGGTGACGTCCGCGAAGATATAGAGGGCGTGCTGCGCACGTTGGCATGTGTCTTGCGCGCAGGGGGCGGCGGAGAGGGGGAGGTCGACCATTTCGATGGCCAGTTGCAGGTGAGTTGCGGCATTCTCGGCCATGAATCGCGTATCGAAGTGTGAGGGGGAGGCAGTGGCGACCGCGACGTTCAGCAAGCGGCTGAATCAACTTTTTGAGGTGGTCTATCCACCGGGCCGGGGCCCGTATTGCGCGGCCGAGGTGGTTCATGAGCTACGCCGCCGTGGTCACCGGATATCGATGCCCTACATGTCGCAGTTACGCTCGGGTACGCGATTTCGCCCGTCGCCGCGCATGATCGACGTGCTCTCCGAATTCTTCGGTGTCCACCCGGACTATTTGCTTGGCCGGGACTCGGCGAGTGGAACTGCTGTGGCACAAGAACTTCACTGGCTCAGTTTGGCTCACGATGACATGGTCCGTCGGGTGGTGAGTTCGCTCTTGGAACTGCCACCCGGGCTTCGCGACCAGGTGCTTGCTGGGATTTCCGACCAGCAAGCATCGCGGCGAGTCGCGTACGCCGGGTGAGTGCGGGAGGGGGAATGGTAGACGCAGCCGTCGAGGACGAGATACGGCGCCAACTGACACAAGCGATGGCGATCGTAGCTCGTCCGATGTCGCTCAGCGCTCTGCAACGCTATCTCGCTAAAGAGTGCCGCCTCTATATCTTCAAAGAGGCGCTCTACCAACACCTTGCGGTTCTGGAAAAGCGCGGCGAAATTCGACGGGTGACTCCACGTGTCCGTCACGCGATGGGACCCGCCCGCGCTGAAGTTGAATTCCAGCTCGACGTGCTCCGAAACACTGCCGTTGTCATGTACGACGAAACACTGTCGCGAGGTACTGATGTCGACGGACCAGACGACTGCGTGAAGGTGATTCGTGTCGACGGGACGCTGCTCACCATGAACGCGGCCGGTTGTGCGGCGCTCGGACTATCTCCCGACGAGAACGACTTCGGTATGCAGTGGCTAGAGCTGCTTCCCGGTGAATTCCGTCGCCAAGGATTCCGTGCGTTACAGGCGGCGCGCAACGGCAACGCAGCACGATTTGCTGGTGGTAGCAAGGGAGGAGACGGTCCGCGACGTTGGGACAATATCCTGACTCCCGTCGAGAGTATCGACGGCCGGGTACGAACGATCTTGTGCATCTCCCGCGATATCACCGACCTAGCTGGTATCAGTGACCGTCGGCCTTGAGTCTTGCCGAGGCCTCACTCGCCCGTGTCTCGGGGTTGCTGGGTAGGGACTCGTGTGCACCGGTCGCGAACAATTTCACGGTAGATTGCAGCTACGAATCATTCTGGAGCAGAATGGAACCCGAACTACGCAGCCGCAAACGCCGGAAAACGAGAATCGTACTCGCCAATGCGATCTTCGACTACCTGGAGATCGTCCACAACCGCCGGCGGTGTCCCATCAGCCGGTCCACCCGCCGGTGGCCAGCAGCCCGTCGGTGAGCTTCGTGTTCGTGCGGGTGCGGGTGCAGGTGCGTGTGCGGGCCGAGGGCTGCGCAGTCTTCCAGTTACGCTGGGTCCGTGGGGCAACCTGCACGCCCTGCTCCCGCAGGACTACACAGATCGACTCGACCCGGTGCCCGGCCGCCCGCCGCCTTCAGAATCTCGTTGGCCTCCCTGAGATCCCGAACCTCCCGCTCGAGCTCGCGGATACGCTGCGCCTCAGCCGTTGCGACACCTGGCCGCTCGGCGGCACCGACATGGGCCTACAACACCCACGGGCACAAGACTCGACCCCAACACCGCCCTTCGGGCCGATGGCCTGGCAGGCGGAATACACCGACTGATGCTCACCGAGATGAGCGAGCACCATCCCCGCCGCACGTTCACGCTGCTCGACCGGCTGAGGCTTGGCCATACACTCCATCCTGCTCACAGAACGAAGCGGCATCAAACCGGCGCTCAGGCTGGTCACACGGCGGGCTTGGGCAGTCGTCAAGGAGCAATCTGCCGACGACGATGGACGGGTCTTTGCGGCGGTGCGCAAGCTCGACCGGTCCGCCCTCTATCTGTCAAGCAAAAGACCTCCGGGCCTCTGCGCTGAGTGCCCTTTCAGCGGTGTTGGGGCGGGGGATGGTCTGTTGTCGGGTATCCGGCATCCGGACCTGCGACGTCCCGCGCCTGCACGCTATCACTGCGACGAACGTCGATGTTCACGAGATGTTGCAAGTGCGAGTCCTTTTCGGAAAATCACGCGAAGTGTCGATATCGATAGCCATCGGTTATCGAAGCGAGACCCCCAGACACTGGCATCCCCAAGGTCGTGCCCTTACGTTGGTCTTTGTCAGTACATACGTAGGTACTACGTGAATATGTGAGTGGTGGAGGTGGTTTGTGCGCCGCCGAGAAGCAATTGAGGTCACCGGTTTGCTTCTGGCTTCCGCGTTTCTGGCTGCGGTGACGCCGCCGGTCGCCCGCGCTGATGACGGTCTCTTCGATCCGTCACTGCCGCAACGCGTCAGTGCCGGTGCCCCGGGCGATCCGTTGGCGTTGGCCAATGCCTCGCTGGGGGCCACCCGCATCGCTGCGCAGACCACGGCCGATCTGGGGCACAAGTTCCTCGCCGCACTCGGCCTGGCCAGCGATGGGCCGGTCGGTGGCCGTGTGCGGGGGCCGCAGGCGATCGAGTACACGATCAGGCGCGCGGGTTCGCAGATCGGTGTGCCGTATTCGTGGGGTGGGGGAAGCCTCACGGGTCCGAGCAAGGGAATCGACTCCGGTTCCGACACTGTGGGTTTCGACTGTTCGGGCCTTACGCGGTTTGCCTACGCGGGTGTCGGTGTGCTGCTGCCGAGATGGTCGGGTGATCAGTACAACGCCGGGCGGCATGTGGCCAAGTCCGAGGCGCGCCGCGGCGACCTGCTGTTCTGGGGACCGGGTGGCAGTCAACACACCGCGCTCTATCTGGGCAATGGGCAGATGATCGAGGCGCAACAGACCGGAGTCCCGGTGAAGGTGTCACCCGTGCGCATGCCTGGGATGACGCCGTACGTCACGCGCGTGGTCGAGACTTAACCGCCGTAGAGTTGCAGAACGCGCGCTGCCAGTGTGGCCACGTCACCGCTGAGGCGCACGATCGGCGGCCCGCCCGGCTGGTGGATGACATTCGCCAGGATCGCCACGTAGGTGTCTGAGCCCGGATCGATCCAGAGTGTCACGCCGGTGAAGCCACTGTGGCCGAAGCTGCCGATGGGGAACACCATGCCGCGCGGCTTGGACAACTCGGTGTCGATATCCCAGCCGAATCCGCGCAGATCCTGTCCGGCGATCGCCGGGTAGCGCGGTGCGAGTAGGGGATCGGTGGTGTTGGGCGTCTCCTCGATGGCCGTCCGGCTGGCCTCGCGCGCCGCGTCGACTTGGGTGTCGGTGTGACCGGGCTGCTGGGGACTGGTCATCAGTTCCGCCGCCGGCCGGCTCAGCGGGAAATCGCTGGGTCGTCCTGCGAGGCGATCGAGCAGGGCTTGGGCGTACCGGCCGACGTCGTGCGCTGTCGTGAACACGCCTGCGCTGCCGGCCACCCCGCCCATCCGCCGCACCGTCGGGTCATGCACCGTGCCGCGGAGCAGGTGGCCGAAGTCGGGGTTGACACCCGGCGTGTCGTCGTCGTGGGCCGTCGGCGCGATTCGGGCCAGAACGTCGGTGCTCCACGTGCCCGGCGGGCACGCGCCGGGTTTGGCCGACTTCGGGTCGAAAACGACTGCATTACCGCGGATTTCGTGCGGGCCGCAGGCCTTGGTGGCGGGCAGGTAGCGGGTGTCCGTCATCCCAAGGGGCGCAAAGACATGGTCTTGCACATAGGTGTCCAACGGTGCGCGGGTGATCCTCTCGATGAGCGCGCCGAGGATCAGAAAGTTGATATCGGAGTAGTGAAAACCCTCACCGGGGCCGAACTCCAACGGCGAGGTCAACGCGCGATGAAGGCCGTCGGCTTTGTCCGCGGCGGTCAGGCCCCAGAGGCCCTGCCGACTCAGGTCGCCACCCGTACCCGAGGTGTGGGTGAGCAGCATGCGCAGTGTCACCTGAGCACGTCTCGGATCGTGGGTCGGGTTGAACTCCGGTAGGTATTCCTCGACCGGTTCGTCGACCTTCACCAGACCCCGGTCGTAGAGCTGGAGAAACGCCACGGTCGTCGACAGCGGCTTGGTCAGTGATGCCAGGTCGAAGATCGTGTCCGTGGTCATCGGCTCGCCGGGTGAGGGTGATCCATCCAGTCCCGGCTCGCCGGGGAGCTTCCGCCAGCCGAAGGCCTGCTGGAAGACGACGGTGCCCGCGTGCCCGATCTGGACCACCGCGCCCGGCATTCGGTGCACCGCGATGGCGTCGTTCACCACGCGGATGACGGGTGCGAACGGACCGTCGGGAATCACGCTCGGTGCCATATCGGTGCTGTGCGGTGGTGGTGTCACCCGGGCGCACGCAGGCGCCGCTGCGACGACGAGCAACAGGGTGGCGCAGAGCCGGGCGACGCACCTTCTCATCGGTTCGACGCTAGCCGAGATCTGCGGCCTACAGTTCAGGCATGCCCGTCGTCGACAACGCAGAGTTGGTGTCGGCCTACGCGGGACGGTTCAACCGGGTGGTACTCGCCGGTCACGCGGTGGCCTCACCGCTCGGGTTGTGGCTGCTCCTGGCGCTGATCGGACCGGCCGCTCAAGGAGTCTCCCGCCGAGATCTGGAGGTCGTCCTCGGAACCACAGTCGACGATGCCGCGGCCCGGGCTCGTGCGCTGCTGAGTGAACCGCATCCCGCGGTGTCGGCGTTGGCTGCGGTGTGGGATCGCAACCTTGGTCCGGCGTTCGCCGAGTGGGCGCGGACTCTGCCCGATGTCGTCGAGCGTGGCCCGGTGCCCAGTCAGGCGCGTGCCGACGACTGGGCGCGCACCAACACGCATGGGATGATCGATGAGTTCCCGCTTCAGATCGATGATTTGACCCGATTGCTGCTTGCCTCTGCGGTCGCTACCGATATCGCGTGGAGCAGCCCACTGGGTATAACCGGCGATCTGGGCGGTGAGTTCGGTGCTGTGATCAGCCGCGCGCTGACGGTCGACAACGGAATCCAGCTGATCGCCGAAACCGAGGCGGCGGGGCTGGTGGCGGTGGCCGCGCCCCGCACCACGTCAGCTCTGGAGATTCTCAGCGTGATCGCGGCGCCCGGGGTCGAACCGCGGGATGTCGACAACGCCGCGCACCAGATCGCGGCGATGTTGCGCGGTGACCGACGGACCGCGCGCCGGGTGCCCGACGAAGAACTCGTCGACGGGCACGCGTGGACCGTGACCGAACGGCGCGAACGGCGAGCGGGGGGACCGCGCGTACAGACCGAGTGGCGGAGCCGTCTACCGGCATGGTCAGCGACGAGCGACCACGACCTGATGGAGGCACCCGGGGTGGTGGCGGTGGTCGAGGCGCTGACCGGGTTCATGCGGCGCGAAGATCTGCCGGCACAGTTCAGCGCGGCGCAGGCGGCCATCGCTTCCTTTTCGAAAACCGGGTTCAAGGCAGCCGCGGTAACGGCGATCGGTCTGCGCGCGGCAAGCATGCCGTCGTTCCATGAAGTCTTGGTGAAGCGAATCATGTTGCGGTTCAACCGCCCCTACGCCGTGTTGGCATGCGCGTCGCGAGTGGACGGACCTGATGCCTGGCGTGGGGTGCCCGTGTTCAGTGCCTGGGTGGCGAAACCCGAGGAGACTACGGCTGATGGTTTCCATGGCGCACAACCGGTGCCCATTCGCGTACGGTGCCGTCCCGACGCGGCGGCGATGAAGGGGTGACAGCCTATACGTGCAACGGCTGATCTTCGCCCTGCGATCATCCGGCCGCGCTGGCATGATCGCCGGATGTACCACGCCCTGCCGGCCACCCCGTCGACTGTTCACTGGGGCTACTTCGATCGTGCGCTGGCCCCGGTGCTCGTCGTGGCGTCGGGCGATCTGGTGGCAATCGAGGCCCTCACACACCACGCCGGCGATGCGCCGGATCTGTTGATGGACAGCGGGATCCGTGCCGTATTCGAGCAGGTGACCGATCGTGGCCCGGGCCCGCACCTGTTGACCGGGCCGATCGCGGTGCAGGGCGCCCAGCCCGGGGACGTACTGCAGGTCGACATCCTGGAGGCGACACCGCGACTGCCTTATGGATCGAACCTGGCCGCGCATTGGGGATACCTGTACGACCTCACCGCCGTCGAACGTGTCACGATCTACGAACTGGACTCCTCCGCACTGCGCGGTCGTGCCGTGTTCGGCTACGACTGGAACACCACGCCACTGGCCGATCAGCCCGGCACCCTCGTCGAACCCGGAAGCGCCCGGCGAGAGCCCGCGTTACCCGGCGTCACCGTCCCGCTGCGACCGCACTTCGGCACCATGGGCGTCGCGCCCGCCGCCGACGGGCGGCTGTCGTCGGTGCCACCGGGGGATCACGGCGGCAATATCGACAACTGGCGCATCGGTGCGGGCGGACGGATGTACTACCCGGTGCACACCGCGGGTGCTCTACTGTCGATCGGTGACCCGCACGTGTCGCAAGGCGATGGTGAGATCAGTGGTACCGCGCTGGAGGCGTCGTTGAACGGCCTGTTGCGCCTGACGGTGCGCCGGGATCTGCCGTTCACCGTTCCCGTGCTGGAGACGGCGACCGAACTGCTCGTCCACGGATTCGGCGATGATCTGGACGCCGCGATGCGCGCCGCGGCGGTGCGGGCCCTGGACCTGTTGCAGCGCCTGTTCGGGCTGTCCGCTGCGGACGCTTATTCGTTCATGTCGGTGGCGGTCGACTTCACCGTGACCCAGGTCGTCGATCAGCGCCAGGGCGTGCACGCCAGGATCGACAAGAGATGCTTCGCCGGCGAGTGGGGAGCCCTGGCATGACCGGGGCGAGCGAAGCGACGGGGGATATCGGGGGCGCGATCCGCGCGTTCACCTTCACCCCGGCCGACGGGGTTCCGCCGTCGGTGGCCCCGTTCGCGCACGCGACCGCGGCTGGCCAGACCTTGCATGTCACCGGTCAGATGCCCACCGATACCAGCGGCGCGGTGGTCAGTCAGGACATCGCAGCCCAGACCGACCAGGTCCTGGCCAATCTGCTGAAGGTCACCGAGTTATGCGGCGGGGGACTGGCTGACGTGGTGTCCGTGCGGGCGTACCTCACGGACTGGTCCGAGTACCCGGTATTCAACGCCGCATACGCCGCATGGTTTCCCGACCGTCTGCCGTCGCGTACCTGCGTGGGCGTGACTGGACTGGCGGTGGGCGCACGCGTCGAGATCGACTGGGTGGCATGGCGCAGCGGAGGATGGGGCTCGCCCTAATATCGCGGTATGGCAATCGATTCCGCTGCGGTGCGCCGCTGGTTCGAGGAGTACCTTGAGGTTTTCGCCTCGACGGTCCGCGGTGAACATGAGCTCTCGGCGCTGCTGAGCCGGTACGCGGTGCCGCTTCTCATCACCACCGACGACGGGGTGGTGCCGCTCACCACTACGGATCAGGTGGCGTCGGTGATCCAAGGGCAGGTCGACGGATTGCGCGCCCAGTCCTATGGCCACACCTCGCTGCTCAGTGCCGACGTGACGGTGCTCAACGCCAGTTCGGCGCTGTACCGGGGCGCGTTCGTGCGGCATGACCGCCACGGCGGCGAAATCAACCGCCTGGCGGTCACCTACCTGATAGCAGACGGCACCGACGGACTGCAGATCGCGGTACTCGCATCCCACGGCGGCTGAACCGGTTATCCACAGTGCCGGATTCATCCACAGCTCACCCTCCTGCGGTTCCTGGCGGCCCAATGCTGTTGGTGCGGTTGCCTACCGTCGGAGCATGGACACCGAATCACCGGCGCAACGGCTGACCCGCCGTATCGGTACCCCCCCGGACGCCGATCCCGACGAGGAGACCGATACCTCGCTGTCACGGTGGTTACCCGATTCCACGCGACGCTCGGGTGACTGGATCGGCGCGCTACGGGCGGACCCGGGCCGTGCCGGCGTGATCGCACTGATCGTGGTGGGCCTGCTGGCGGTGCTGGTCACGGTCTTCACGCTGGTGCGTGATCGCACCCCACCGGTGGCCTCGGCGAATCTGCCCGAGGTGCAGATGATTTCGTCGGCGGCGCCGCCACCGGGGCCGGTGGAAGGCCCGGTGGTGGTCAGCGTCGTGGGTCTGGTGCACAAGCCCGGATTGGTCACGCTGACTACGGGCGCCAGAACCGCCGACGCCTTGGCGGCCGCCGGCGGCCCACTGGACGGAGCCGATCTGGTCGGGCTGAACATGGCGCGGCGCGTCACCGACGGTGAGCAGATCATCGTCGGTATCACCGCACCGCCGGGCGCGCCGTCGCCGATGGGCAGCTCGGTGAGTTCCAGCTCCAGTTCCAGTGCCGCCCCGGGCCCGTCGGGTGCCGGACCGGGCGGTGCCGCCGTGGATCTCAACGCCGCTACCGCCGAGGACCTCGACGCGCTGCCCGGTGTGGGACCGGTGACGGCCGCCGCCATCCTCGCGTGGCGTGCGGCGCATGGCCGCTTCAGCAGTGTCGACCAGTTGGGCGAGGTCGACGGGATCGGGCCGGCTCGCCTTGAGAAGCTGCGCGACCTGGTCCATGTGTGAACACCGACCGCCCTGCGCTCGACGTCCGATTGGTGCCTGCCGCCGTGACCAGTTGGGCGGTCACCGCGGCCGGGATCCTGTGGCCCGCGGGTGCGCTCGTCGCCGTGGTCGTGGCGGCGATCGCGGCGTCGGCACTGCTGCGGTGGTACAGCGTGCGGGCACCGGCCGGAGACGGGGGCGGCCCGGTGTTCGGCGGGGCCGCTGTGCTCGCGGTGGCGTTGGTCGGTGGGTGCTTCGCCCTGTCGATCGGACTGCGGGCACACGATGTGCGCCACCACCCGATCACCGCACGGGTGGGCACGACCGTCACAGCCACGGTGACACCCACGGAGAGCCCGCGTGTGCTGGGCGGCGGCCGGTTGCTGTTCCGTGCCGCGCTCCGGCAGGTGGCCGGAGCCCCGGCCGATGGTGCGGTGACGGTGTTCGCGCCCGGCTGGAGCTCCGGCGAGGTGACCGCGGGCCGCCCCACGACGTTCCGGGCCCGGGTCGGGCGGCCCACCCGGTCAGATCTGACCGTCGCGGTGCTCACCGCGGTCGGCGACCCGACGGTCGGCACGGCGCCCGCCGCGCAGCGGTTGGCCGGCCACATCCGATCGGCTTTCGCCGCCGCGGCCCGTCTGACCCTGCCCCCGGATCAAGCGGCGATGCTGCCTGCGTTGGTGCTGGGTGACACCTCAGCGGTGGCGGCCCCGGCCGCCTCGGATTTCCGGACGGCCGGCCTGACCCATCTCACCGCGGTCTCCGGCGCCAACGTGACGATCGTGTGCGGAGTGGCGCTGTTGTCGGCGATGCTGGTCGGCCCCAGGATCGCCGCGGTGTTCGCCTTCCTCGTCCTGATCGCCTTCGTCCTCGTGGTCGAACCGTCGGCCAGTGTGCTGCGCGCCGCGGTGATGGGCGGGATCGGACTTCTCGCGATGCTGTCACACCGGCGCAGGCAGGCCATCCCGGTGTTGTCCTGCACCGTCATCGCGCTGATGGTCGGCGCGCCACAACTTGCGGTCGATATCGGATTTGCGTTGTCGGTGGTGGCGACTGCCGCGCTGGTGCTCATCGCCCCGGTGTGGTCAGCCAGGCTGACCGAGCGCGGTTGGCCCCGGCCGCTGGCGGCCGCCGTCAGTGTGGCAGTGGCCGCCCAGTTGGTGACCGCACCGCTGGTCGCCGGGATCTCCGGGCGCTTCAGCGTGCTGTCGGTCGCGGCGAACCTGATGGTGGCCGCGGTGATCCCGCCGATCACGGTGATCGGTACCGCGGCGGCCGTGCTGGCGTCCTGGTGGCCGGCCGGTGCCGGGCTGCTCATCCGGTTCACCGGGCCCGAACTGTGGTGGCTGCTGCAGGTGGCGCACCGGGTCGCGGCGGTGCCGGGCGCCTCGGTCCCGGTGCCTTCCGGGGT
Source organism: Mycolicibacterium sp. Y3 (assembly GCF_051188035.1). Lineage (NCBI taxonomy): Bacteria > Bacillati > Actinomycetota > Actinomycetes > Mycobacteriales > Mycobacteriaceae > Mycobacterium > Mycolicibacterium sp. Y3. Next base: position 2,592,335 of record NZ_JAVQLT010000001.1, read on the forward strand.
CGCCGGCGTGGCGGTGGTCGCGGTGGCGAGCCTGGCCCTGGTGCTCGGTTGGCGCTGGCGGTGGGTCCGGCTGGCGGTGGCGGCGTGCGGTGTCGCTCTGTTGGCGTGGACCGTGTCGGGCGTTGTCGGGTCGTCGTGACACCATCGTCGCGTGAGCAATGAGACCGCGGGACTGCACCTGGTGCTCGGCGAGGAGGAGCTGCTCGTGGAGCGCGCCATCGCGGATGTGTTACGCGGTGCCCGGGCCCGCGCGGGCACCGCCGACGTCCCGGTGGACCGGTTGCGTGCCGGCGAGGTCAGCACCAGTGAGCTGGCCGAGCTGCTCAGCCCGTCGCTGTTCGCCGACGAGCGGGTGGTGGTGCTGGAGGCGGCCGCCGAGGCCGGTAAGGACGCGGTCGCGCTGATCGTGTCGGCGGCCGGGGATCTGCCGCCGGGCACCATGCTCGTCGTCGTGCATTCGGGCGGTGGGCGGGCCAAGGCGATGGCCGATCAGCTGAGGAAGATCGGCGCCGAAGTACATCTGTGCGCCAAGATCACCAAGGCGGGTGAGCGTGCCGATTTCGTGCGGCACGAGTTCCGCACGCTGAAGGTGAAGGTCGACGACGACACGGTCACGGCGATGATCGATGCCGTCGGATCCGATCTGCGCGAGCTGGCTGCCGCCTGCTCGCAGCTGGTCGCCGACACCGACGGCCAGATCAACGTCGCGGCGGTGCGCCGCTACCACAGCGGCAAGGCCGAGGTGAAGGGCTTCGACATCGCCGACAAGGCGGTGGTCGGCGATGTAGCAGGTGCTGCCGAGGCGCTGCGCTGGGCCATGCTCAGCGGGGAACCACATGTGGTCCTGGCCGACGCGCTCGCCGAGGCGGTGCACACCATCGCCCGGGTCGGCCCGTTGTCGGGTGATCCGTACCGGCTCGCGGGCGAGCTGGGGATGCCGCCGTGGCGGGTGCAGAAGGCGCAGAAGCAGTCGCGGCGCTGGTCGAGGGATCGGGTTGCGCAGGCCATGCAGGTGGTGGCGGCGCTCAACGCCGATGTGAAGGGCGTCGCCGCGGACGCGGACTACGCGCTGGAGCGAGCGGTGCGCAGGGTCGCCGAACTCGCCACCGACCGCTGACTCCGGAGACGACGAAACGCGCGCCGGCCGGTGGGCCGCACGCGCGCGTCAGTCGAGTTGGAGAAGAGCCGTCAGATCTTGTTGACGGCGAGCGCCAGGGCGGACTTCTTGTTCGCGGCCTGGTTCTTGTGGATCACGCCCTTGCTGGCGGCCTGGTCGAGCTTGCGGCTGGTCTCGACGAGCAGGGCACCGGCCTTGTCCTTGTCACCGGTGTCGATGGCCTCACGCAGTCCGCGGACAGCCGTACGCAGCGACGACTTGACGGACTGGTTGCGCAGACGGCGGCGCTCGTTGGTCTTGATGCGCTTTTCCTGCGACTTGATGTTGGCCACGCGTGTAGTTCCTTCTTGAACGTCGGTTGGAATACGAAGTCTGATTGCCCGGGCCGAGCGAACCAAGCTGGGCAGCGGTTGTTCAGGTTACCAGCGCATGCCCCGATCTCCCAAAGCGAGACCGACTGGCCTGCCGAAACTGCACATCTGGTGCAGCATTGACAACCGTGACCCTACGAACACTGCCCAACGAATCGGCGCGGACGTCGCGCACCTCCTCCGGCGCCGCGAAACGCCAGGTGGGGATCTTCGGTGGCTATAACGGCCGGGGTAGTTACTCCGAGGCGTTCGACGAGATGTTCGACGCGCAGGGCAACGTGCGCGGGCCTTACAAGGGCATCTTTGCCGAGTTGTCACCTTCGGACGCCTCCGAGCTGGAGGCACGCACCGAGGCCCTCGGCCGGGCGTTCATCGATCAGGGCATCACCTTCTCGCTGTCGGGGCAGGAGCGGCCGTTCCCGCTGGATCTGGTGCCGCGGGTGATCTCGGCTGCCGAGTGGTCGCGGTTGGAGAAGGGCATCACCCAGCGGGTGAAGGCCCTGGAGATGTACCTCGACGACATCTACGGCGACCAGGAGATCCTGCGCGACGGGGTGATCCCGCGCCGGCTCATCACCTCCTGCGAGCACTTCCACCGCGAGGCGGTGGGTATCAACCCGCCCAACGGCGTGCGTATCCACGTCGCCGGCATCGACCTGGTCCGCGACGCACAGGGCACCTTCCGGGTGCTGGAGGACAACCTCCGGTCCCCGTCCGGAGTGTCCTACGTCATGGAGAACCGTCGCACCATGGCACGGGTGTTCCCGAACCTGTTCGCCACCCACCGGGTGCGGGCGGTCGGCGACTACGCCTCGCACCTGCTGCGGGCGCTGCGCAAGGCGGCGGCCTCCAACGAGGCCGACCCGACCGTGGTGGTGCTCACCCCCGGTGTGTACAACTCCGCCTACTTCGAGCATTCGTTGCTGGCCCGCCAGATGGGTGTCGAGCTGGTCGAGGGCCGCGACCTGTTCTGCCGGGACAACACCGTCTACATGCGCACCACCGAGGGCGAGCGGCAGGTCGATGTCATCTACCGCCGCATCGATGACGACTTTCTGGACCCCATGGTGTTCAAGCCGGACTCCATGCTCGGTGTCGCGGGCGTCCTGAATGCCGCGCGGGCCGGGAACGTCGTGATCTCCAGCGCGGTCGGCAACGGCGTCGGTGATGACAAGCTCGTCTACACCTATGTGCCGACCATCATCGAGTACTACCTCGGCGAGAAGCCACTGGTCGCCAACGTGGACACCTTCCGGTGCTGGCTCGACGACGAGCGCGAAGAGGTGCTCGACCGGGTGGACGAGTTGGTGATCAAACCCGTAGAGGGCTCCGGTGGGTACGGCATCGTGTTCGGCCCGGACGCCTCGGCCAAGGAGCTCGCCACGATCTCCAAGAAGATCCGCGCCGATCCGCGTGGCTGGATCGCTCAGCCGGTCGTACAGCTGTCGACCGTCCCGACTCGCATCGGCGACAAACTGGTGCCCCGGCACGTCGACCTGCGACCGTTTGCGGTCAACGACGGGGACGATGTGTGGGTGCTGCCCGGCGGACTGACGCGGGTGGCGCTGCCGGAGGGTTCGCTGGTGGTGAACTCCAGCCAGGGCGGTGGCTCCAAGGACACCTGGGTGCTGGCCTCGCGCACCTCGGCCGCCGACCGCGAGTTGGCCGCCGAGGTGCTGGTGAAGGCGCCGCCGGCGAAGACGGCGCGAGCCGGCAAAACCGCCAAACCCGAGCGGACCGAGGAGTCGCCGACCACGCAGCAGCAGCAACAGGCTCAGCAGCAGCAACAGGGGGTGAGCGAATAATGTTGGCCCGCAACGCCGAGTCCCTGTACTGGATCGGCCGCTACGTCGAGCGTGCCGACGACACCGCACGGATTCTCGACGTCACGGTGCACCAGCTGCTGGAGGATTCCAGCGTGGACCCCGACCAGGAATCGCGAACCCTGTTGCGGGTGTTGGGAATCGAGTCCCCCAAGCACGCCCTGGATGTCTGGTCGTTGACCGATCTGGTGGCGTTCAGTCGCGACACCCAGGGCGGCTGCTCGATCGTCGACTCCATCTCGGGGGCTCGGGAGAACGCCCGCGGCGCCCGCGAGGTCACCTCGACCGAGATGTGGGAATGCCTGAACACCACCTACAACGCACTGGCCGAACGTGAACGCGCTGCCAAACGCCTTGGCCCGCACGAGTTTCTCGCCTATGTCGAGGCGCGCGCCGCAATGTTCGCCGGGCTGGCCGACTCCACGCTGTCCCGCGATGACGGCTACCGATTCCTGCTGCTGGGCCGGGCCATCGAACGCGTCGATATGACGGTGCGGCTGCTGCTGTCCCGAGTCGGCGACAGCGCCTCGTCACCGGCCTGGGTCACCGTGCTGCGTTCGGCGGGTGCCCACGACACGTATCTGCGCACGTACCGCGGCGTGCTCGACGCCGGGCGGGTGGTCGAGTTCATGTTGCTGGACCGGCTTTTCCCGCGGTCGGTGTTCTATTCGCTGCGGCTGGCCGAGCACAGCCTCGACGAGCTCCTCAACCGTCCGCACAATCGGGTGGGTTCCACCGTCGAGGCGCAGCGCCTGCTCGGCCGGGCCCGCAGCGAGCTGGAATTCCTGCGACCCGGGGTGGTCCTGGAATCACTGGAGGAACATCTCGCCGGTCTGCAGAAGACCTGTGTCGAGGTGGGTGAGGCCTTGTCCCTGCAGTTCTTCCACTCGGCACCGTGGGTGGCGTGGACCGATGCGGGGCGTAACGGTGCGATGGCGATCGAAGAGGGAGAAATCTGATGTGGCGTATGCGGGTGGTCCATGCGACGGGCTACGCCTACAAGTCGCCGGTCACCGCCTCGTTCAACGAGGCCCGGTTGACGCCACGATCGGATTCCCGTCAGAACGTCATCCTCAACCGCGTCGAGACCACCCCGGCCACCCGGTCCTACCGGTATGTCGACTACTGGGGTACCGCGGTCACGTCATTCGACCTGCACGCCCCGCACACCGAGCTCGAGGTCGTCTCCTCCTCGGTGGTCGAGACCGAGCCCGACCAGCTGCCCGAGGAGAAGGTCACCTGGGAGGAACTGCGTTCCGAGGCGGTGATCGACCGGTTCGACGAGGTGCTCAGCCCCACCAGGTACACGCCGGCCAGCAAGCGGGTCCAACGAGTGGGACAGCGCATCGCCAAGGAGTACGAACCGCAGGACGCGGTGATCGCCGCGGCGAACTGGGCGCACAGCGAACTGGAATACGTTCCGGGCACCACCGGGGTGCACTCCTCCGGGCTGGATGCCCTGCGCGAAGGCAAAGGGGTGTGCCAGGACTTCGCTCACTTGACCTTGATCCTGTTGCGCAGCATGGGAATTCCCTCGCGCTACGTCTCGGGCTACCTGCATCCCAAGCGCAAGGCCGCCATCGGGGACACCATCGACGGGCAGAGCCATGCGTGGATCCAGGCGTGGACCGGCGGCTGGTGGAACTACGACCCGACCAATGACAACGAGATCAACGAGCAGTACGTCACGGTCGGTGTGGGCCGGGACTATGCGGACGTGACGCCACTGAAGGGCATCTATTCCGGCGAAGGCTCAACCGACCTCGACGTCGTCGTGGAGATCACCCGGCTGGCGTAGCCGAGTCGCGGGTCCGGGGCTAGCTCCCTGCGCACACGCCCGGATGCACCTCGACCCGGTGCAGGTCGTCGCCCAGCTCGATCTGGCGGCTGAAGTGGGCTGCAGCCCTTGCCCTCCAATCGTCTTCCTGCCCGCGCACGAGGGCAGGCACGTAGTGGGTGAGGATCAGGATGCCGACCCCCGCGCGGGTGGCGGTCTCGGCGGCCTGCTCGACCGAGGAGTGGTAGTCGCAGATATCGCGGATGCGCTGCATCGGCATCTGCTCCACCAGGTCCCTGCGGATCACGGTGTGCACCAGCGCCCCGGCCCCGTGCGCCAGCGCATCCAGCCCGGCGCACGGCACGGTGTCCCCGGCCAGTACCACCGAGGCGCCGTCGTGCTCGATCCTGAACCCGATGGTCGGGGTCACCGGTCGGTGGTCGGTCGGCCCCACCAGGATTCGCACCCCGTCCTGCTCCCAGACCACGCCTTCGGTGTGCTCGTGCACCTGCACGCCGGGTGGGCCGGTGATATCGGCATGGTGGGCGATCCGGTACCCGATGTCATCCCCGAACGCGGCCAGCGTGGCCTCCACCACCGCGGCGGTACCGGGTGGTCCGATGATCTGCAGCGGTGCGGGATCCGGAGTGAAGGTGTTGATCCACCGCGTGATGATGACGTCGCCCAGGTCGGCGATGTGATCGCTGTGTAGGTGGGTGAGCAGCAGGGCGCTGAGTGCGCCGGCACCCGACCCCGCGGCGGCCAAGCGCTGCAGGACGCCGCGCCCGCAGTCCACCAGGAACGTCTGGGAGCCGGCCCGTACCAGGGTCGACGGTCCGGCACGGTCGGCGTCGGGAATCGGGCTGCCGGTTCCGAGCAGGGTGACCTCGATCATGGAGAACACCTAACCCCATATCGGCCGACAGGGGAACCGGAATCGTGAGATACGGCGCTGACCCCACAGTTTCGATAACCTATCGAATAATCCACGACACAGATGGCGCTGAAGTGGCTGTTCATGACTGGCCGGGTGGGGAATATTTCCATGAGTCATTTACTGCTCGGAAACAGTGCGGCAACAGAGCCTGCCTACCTTGAAGTGGTCACGACGTCTGTGGCGGCCCAACTGCCTTCCGAGTCACAGGAATTCACATGGCAACTTTCATCGAACAACGGACGATCGGCGCAATACCGGAGGACGAGCGGCACGGGCGTGCCTGGCATCTGCTCCCGCTGTGGTTCTCCCTGAACGCGACGGTCATGGCTGCGACCACCGGCGCCATCGGCATCTCCGTCGGCGCCGGTCTGGTGCCGACCCTGATCGCGATTGTCGTCGGCAATCTCATCGGGTCGGTCTTCATGGCCTACCACTCGGCGCAAGGTCCGCAGCTCGGTCTGCCCCAAATGATCCAGAGCCGAGCGCAATTCGGATTCTTCGGGGCGATACTGCCCAATCTCCTGGCCATCATCATGTATGTCGGCTACTTCTCCGGAGCCGGCGTGATCGGCGGCCAGGCGATCGCCAGCATCTTCGGTATTCCGACCGCCACCGGCATCATCATCTGCAACGCGATCACCTGGTTCATCGCCTTTGCGGGGTACCGCGTCATCCACGCCTTCGACCGCGCCATGGCCGCCGTGTCGGTCATCGTTCTGGTGTTGCTCTTCATCGCTGCCATCGCGCACTTCGGCTCGGCGCCGCCGGCCGAGAGTCACCCGAACTTCGCCAACTTCTTCCTCATCCTGTCGATCGCCGCGAGCTGGCAGATCACCTTCGCACCCTATGTCTCGGACTATTCGCGGTACCTGCCCACCAGTCAGGGCGGGGCAAAAACGTTCTGGTACACCCTGATCGGCAGCTGCGCCGGGGCCATCACCTTCATGGCGCTGGGCGCCATCGTCGGTGTGTACGCGCTGGACAGCCTCAGCGGTGACGCCATCGTCTACCTGTCGAGCCTGTCACCGGTGGCGGCACCTGTCATCGCGATCATCCTGGTGTTGGGCATGATCGGGGCGAACTGTGACAACCTGTACGGCCCGTATATGGCCGGACTGTCCACGGTCACGCAAGCCGGTGGCCCGCCGCACGTGTCCCGACTGGTGCGTGCCGCCGTCACAGGTGGATTCGCTTTGCTGGGCACCGCCATCGGCATCTTCCTGTCCGGCGACTTCCTGACCAATCTGCAGAACCTCATCATGTTGCTGCTCTACATGCTGGTGCCGTGGACGGCCATCAACCTGGTCGACTTCTACCTCATCCACCGGGGCCGGTACGACGTGGCGGAGATCGTCTCCATGCGTGGTCGCTACGGCCTGGTGAACTGGAAAGCCATTGCCACCTACGCCGTGGCCGTCATCGCCCAGATCCCCTTCATGAGTTGTGCCCTGTTCGTCGGACCAGCCGCCAGCGCACTCGGCGGCGTCGACATCGCCTGGATCGTCGGGCTTGTCGTCGCCGGTGGTCTGCACTACGTCCTGAACAGGTCCGCGGCGGCGCAAGACGCCGACCTCCCCGTCGCCCCGATCACCGCGGCCGCCGCGGTGACCGCCTGATCTCGCAAAGGAGTCACCCATGGCATTCGACTACTCCCGGCTCACCGCCACCTGTGCGGTGGACTCACCGGAGAACGCCATCACCCTGCCCCCGGAGGCCTACGGCAGCGACGAACTGTATGCCGCCGAGGTGGATCGGATCTTCAAACGTGGCTGGATACCGTTGTGCCGCATCGAACAACTCCCGTCACCGGGCAGCTACTACAGCATCGACATCCTGGGCACCCCGCTGGTGGTGACGCGCGACCGCAAGGACGACATCCGGGTGATGTCGCGCAACTGCACCCATCGTTGGATGGAGGTGTGCAGCGGTGCCGGTGAGGCCGGCGTGCTGCAATGCCCGTACCACCTGTGGTCCTTCGGCCTGGACGGTCACCTGGCGGGCGCCCCCGAGATGAAGCAGTCCGCAGGATTCGACCGAAAAGACTGGGGCCTCAAACAGTTCCGGCACGAGGTGTGGAAAGGTTTCGTCTTCGTCAACTTCGACGGACAGGCGGCACCCGTCGCCGAACAACTCGCCGGTCTCGCCCCGATGGTCGATCCGTACGACTTCGAGAACTACCAGATCGTCGAACACACCGACTGGGGTGTCTGCGACTGGGACTGGAAGATCATGGTGGACAACTTCATGGAGTGCTACCACCATATGGGCCCGCATCGCGGCACCCTGGAAGACGAGTTCCCCGCCAAACTCAGCGGAGCAGGTGAGGGCGGCCCGTACTTCACCACCATGTGGTCCCGCCAAGCGGACGGCTATCCGGCCGAAGAGCCGTTCCTGGCGCCCGGCGCCGACACACTGACCCCCGAGCACAGCCACAAGCTGCTGATCTTCATCGCCTATCCGCTGCTGCAGATATCGCTGGGCCCGGGTTTCATGTACTGGCTCAAGACCTTGCCCGTCGGCGCAGGGAAGGTCGAGATCCACCTGGACATCGCGATGTCGCCCGCCGCGCTCGCGGCGCCCGACCTCGACGCCCGGCGCAGCCAGCTCGTGAAGTCCATCTGCGATATCCACCGCGAAGACCTCGACGTCTGCGCCGCCGTGCAGAAGTCGGTCCGGGCCGGAGTGACCTCCACCGGGCGGCTGTCACACCTGGAACAACCACTGTGGGAGTTTTACCGCTACCTCGGACGTGAACTCGGAATCGTCTCCCACACCGCCGACCTCGCCTCCGCCGGCTGAAAGGACAAGATATGACCAGCACCCTGAACGGACACGTGCAACGCACTGCCGCAACGGAGGTCGCCGAGAGACTCGGTGCCGCCGGGGTCAAGTACGCCGCGATCAGCTTCGTCGACATGCACGGCAAACCGAAAGCCAAGATGGTGCCGCTCAACCACCTCGGACAGGCTGCGCGCGGGTCGGAGATGTTCACCGGGGCGGCGCTGGACGGCGTCCCACAGGACGTCAACGATGACGAGGTCGCGCCACATCCGGACCTGGGCGGGGCGATCATCGCGCCCTTCAACCCGGAGGTGGCGTGGTTCCCCGGCGACCTCTGGATCGGTGACGTCCCCTTCGAGGCCTGCAGCAGACAGATCCTCAAGCGCGTCACCGCGGACGCGGCGACACTGGGCTACACGTTCAACCTCGGCATCGAGACCGAGTTCTTCCTCCTCACCGACGACCGGGTCGGCACGCCGGCGCCGGCCAGCCTCGACGACACGCTGGACAAGCCCTGCTACGACCTGCGGGGCCTGTTGCACAACTATCCCGTCGTCGACGAGATCGTCACGGCGATGAACGATCTCGGCTGGGACGTCTACTCGTTCGACCACGAGGACGGTAACGGCCAATTCGAGACCGACTTCACCTACACCGACGCGGTGACCATGTCCGACCGGCTGGTGTTCTTCCGGATGATGGTCGGTGAGATCGCCCGCAAGCACGGCCTGTTCGCGTCCTGGATGCCCAAACCGTTCGCCGATCGCACCGGCAGTGGTGCGCACTACAACATGTCGCTGGCCGATATCGACGGGGTGAACCTGTTCGAAGAGGCCGACGACCCGCGTGGTTGTGGACTGTCGACGCTGGGTTACCAGTTCACCGCCGGGGTGCTGCGTCACGCGTCGGCGATCTGCGCGGTGATCGCCCCGACCGTCAACAGCTACAAGCGACTGGTCAAGCAGGGCAGCATGTCCGGGCTCACGTGGGCGCCGATCTTCGCCTGCTACGGCGATAACAACCGGACCAACATGATGCGTATCCCGAAGGGTGGGGGACGGGTGGAGTGCCGGGCGGCCGACAGCGCCAACAACCCGTACCTGGGCGCGGCTCTGATGCTGGCGGCGGGACTGGAGGGTATCCGCGAGGGCCTGGATCCCGGCGAGCCCAACCGCGACAACCTCTACAACGTCTCCGAACTGGACCTGGCCGCCCGCGGTATCGGCTGGCTGCCGAGGTCACTCGGTGAAGCCATCGATGCGCTCGAAGCGGATCCACTGGTGCGCAAGGTCTTCGGCGAGGCGATGTTCGAGTCGTTCGTGGCCGAGAAGCGTGCGGAGTGGGACTCCTTCACCGCGCACGTCTCGTCCTGGGAGACCGAGCGCTACCTGCGGTTCTGGTGACCGTGCGCTGGGAGGAACTGTCCTCGACGCAACTGGCGGCGGCCGTGGCGGCCGACCCGGCCCTGGTGGCTCTCGTCCCGGTCGGCGCCACCGAACAGCACGGGCCGCACCTGCCGGTCGGTACCGACACCGTCATCGCCACCGCGGTCGCCGAAGCGGCCGCCGGTGGTGACGGCGCGCCGGCGGTGGTCTTGCCGGCGATCGCGTACGGTGCCAGTCAGTTTCACGGCACGGAGCTGGCGGGCACGGTGGCGTTCTCCGGCGAGGACGTTGCTGCCCGGGCCTACCAGGTGGCACGGGCCTGCCTGGACTCCGGGGTGCGGCGCATCTTGTTCGTCAACGGGCATGTCGGCAACGCGGCTCCGCTGTGGCTGGCCTGCGACCGGTTCCGCCGCGAGCATCCCGCGGGCCGGATCGGTGTCCTGCAGTGGTGGGATCTGACCCCCGAGATCGCCGCCCGGGCCACCGCCGACGCGGTCGACTGGCACGCCAATGCCGCGGAGACGTCGATCATGTTGGCCTTGCGGCCCGAACTGGTGCACACCGACCGCTTCGCGGAGGCCGACGACCCCGACCGGACGGCCGGGCTGGTCTTCCGGTACTCGGTGGCGCAGGTGTCGGCCAACGGGGTGACCGGATATCCGTCACGCGCCTCCAAGGAACTCGGGCTCGCGCTGTGGCGCGATATCGTCACCGCGGCGCGAGGTGTCGTCGCGGCGGCCCGGGACGAGCAACCGCCGCTGGCGTAGCGATCCGTTCTAGAATGCGCCTCGTGCCACCACCCGAGCGCAAGGCGCAGGTCCGTGCCATCGGACGCCCGCGCCTTGAGGCGGGACCGGAAACCGGCGGCGGGCCGCCCGAGTCGCCACGCACCGGGATCGTCAATGCCGCCACCAAGCTGTTCTCGGAACGCGGCTACGCCCAGACCACGATGAGCGATATCGCGCGCGCCGCCGGTCTGCAGCAGTCCTCGCTGTACTACTGGTTCCGCAACAAGGAGCAACTCCTGCAGGAGACGCTGCTCGTCAACCGCGCACCGCTGAAATTCATCGCCGAGGTCGGCGCGGGATCGGGCTCGCCCGCGGTCAAGCTGTACCGGCTGCTGCGCTTCGACACCATGCAACTGGCGATGTCGCCGATCGACTTCAACGAGATCCAGCGGATCGCCCACGAACAGCGCGCCGAGTTCCACCAGTTCTGGGCCGATTACGAGCGGCTGCGCCAGTGGGTGGTCGATCTGATCGGCGCCGCGGTGGGGGAGGGCAAGTTCATCGATTGCGACCGCGACGAGACCGCGGGCCTGCTGCTGAACTTCGACGAGGGCGCTCAGAAGCGAACCCGGCTGCATCCCGACCATGGTGACCGTGCCGAGGAGGCGATCCGGGTCGGCGAGCAGGTCGCCACCATCGCCGTGCGCGGACTGCTCAAACGCCCCAGCGAGATCGGCCGCATCACCGCGCAGGCCGCGCAGTTCGACGACGCCGCCATTGCACTTCGGGTCAGCCTGCACGCTTTCGACTGAGCGAGGCTAGTCCCCGCCGGGGCTTTCGTCCGGCGCCGAACCGACCTACTCTGGTGTGACCCACATCACCAGGGAGGTCCGGTGCGCATCTCCGACGTGCTGAAGAACAAGGGATCGGCGGTCGCCACGATCGCCCCGGAGACCACGGTCGCCGTACTGCTGGCGGGCCTCGTCAGGCGCAACATCGGCGCGATGGTGGTGGTCGGACCGGATGGCCCGGTGGGCATCGTGTCCGAGCGGGACGTGGTCCGCAAGCTCCACGAGCTGGGGGCGGATCTGCTGGAGCGCCCCGTCGCGGACATCATGACCAAGCATCTCGTCTACTGCTCATCCAGTGATTCGGTGGACAGCCTGAGCGCGGCGATGACCCACAACCGAGTGCGGCATATTCCGGTGCTCGACGACGGACGGCTGGCCGGGATCGTCAGCATCGGTGATGTCGTGAAGACCCGGATGCAGGAACTGGAGTCCCAGCAGGAACAACTGCAGGCCTACATCACCCAGGGCTGAATACGCTGGGTTCGTGACCACCGTCGACGTCCGTCCCGCTGTCCGCGCCGATATCGCCGAACTGTCGCAGGTGCTCGGCCGCGCCTTCTACGACGACCCGGTGATGGCCTGGATGTTGCCCGATCCGGTGGCCCGGCGACGCAAGCTGCATCGGGTGTTCGCGGCCCTGACCCGTCATCACCACCTGTCACGCGGTGGAGTTGAGGTGGCGGCCGCGGGTTCGGTGCTCGGTGCAGCCGCGCTGTGGGATCCGCCAGGTCGGTGGCGGCACACCGTCGGCGAACAGGTGCGCGCCGCGCCAGGGTTGCTGCTGGCATTCGGCGCAGCCGTGCGCCGCGGGCAGCAGGCCGAGGAACTGATGCAGCGCCATCATCCGGAGGAGCCGCACTGGTACCTCGCGGTGATCGGCAGCGATCCGTCCGTGCGGGGCAGCGGTCAGGGCCAGGCGTTGATGCGGTCCCGGCTGGACCGCTGCGACGCTGAGCACGCCCCGGCATACCTGGAGTCCAGCAATCCCGCCAATATCGGCTATTACCAACGGTTCGGCTTCGAGGTGACCGGGGAGATCGTGCTTCCGGACGGCCCGTCGCTGTGGCCGATGTGGCGGCAGCCACGGTGAGACAGCTGCTCCGGTAGAGTGCGGATGCCGACCAGCAGGGGAATCCGGTGAGAATCCGGAGCTGACGCGCAACGGTGTGAGGCGAACGCCTCGAGTCCGACTGCCTGCCGCCGGTACCGAACGTCGACGGCCCCGCGACCGGGCCCCGTATCGAAGGAAGCCCCTGCCGTGCGCGCTTTCGCCGTGCTCGTATCCGTCCTCACTGTCGTCACCGCATGCAGTCCGGCGACATCCGCCGAACGCGCCCCGACGGCGGCTCTCACCGCCGGCCATACGAGCTATCCGTTGACGTTGGACAACTGTGGTGTCCGAGTGACGTTCGACAGGCCGCCGCAACGCGCGGTCTCGCTGTACCAGGCCTCGACGGAGATCCTGCTGTCGCTCGGATTGGCCGACCGGATGGTGGGAACGTCGACATGGTTCGATCCGGTGCTTCCTGAGCTGGCCTCTGACAGCGCCAAGGTGCCCCGGCTCGCCGACAATGACCCTTCCCTGGAGACGGTGCTGAGTGTCGAGCCGGATCTGGTGACCTCGGCCAGCGCACATACCTTCACCCCGGCGGTGGTGGCCGACCGGGCCCGGTTCGCTCAATTGGGTATTCCCACTTATCAATCGCCGTCGGTGTGCATAGGTGCCGACGTTCACGGTGCCGACGTCACCCGCTCAGCTCCTTTGCAGATGGACACTCTGTTTCGCGAGATAGAAGAATTGGCGGCAATTTTCGATGTGCAGGACCGTGGCCGGGACCTGGTCGACCAGCTCAAGCGGCGACTGTCCGTCGCTCCCGCGCCGGCCATGCCCCACCCGACGGTCGCGTTCTGGTTCTCCGGTCTGCGGGCCCCGTATTTCGCGGGATGCTGCTCGGCGCCCGGGCTCTATGCGCGCGAACTGGGTGTTGCCAACGTGTTCGCCGACGCGCGGGAGGACTGGCCCGAGGTCAGCTGGGAGGTGCTGGCCGACCGTGATCCGGATGTCCTGGTCCTGGCCGATCTCAGTCGCCGGCGGGTGGACGGTGACGCGCTGGACACCAAAATCGCGTTCCTGGAATCCAATCCGGCCAGCAGGAACCTGACGGCGGTGCGTCACAAGCGCTATGTGGTGCTGACCGGATCCGAGCTGGATCCCGGCATCCGGCAGGTCCAGGCGGTCGAACGGCTCGCCGCCGGGTTCGCCTCGATCGGGCCGGCGAAATGATCGGCAGGCTGTTCGTCGTCGTCTGGGCGGCGTTCGTCCTCGCCGGGTGTGGCGAGGTGGCGCAGACGAGCAAAACCGGTGCAGTCAGTGGATATCCGCTGACGGTGCGAAACTGCGGTCACGATGTGGTGATCGATGCGCCGCCGGCGCGGGCGGTCTCGCTGAATCAGGGCTCGACGGAGATTCTGCTGTCGCTCGGCCTTGCCGACCGGATGGTGGGCACCGCCACGTGGACCGACCCGATCCGCCCCGACCTCGCGTCCGCCAACGCGCGTGTCCCGCAACTGTCGGCGAACAAACCCTCGATGGAAGCGGTGCTGGATGCCGAACCCGATTTCGTGTCCGCATCTTTCGCGGGAACCCTGGGCCCCGGTGGCGTTGCCGATCGCGCTGAGTTCGACAGGCTGGGTGTGCCGACCTATCTCGCACCCAGCGACTGTGTGGGCAAGGTGGCGGGCAGCGAGGACGGCGCCCGCACCGCACCGCTGACGATGACCCTGATCTATGACGAAATCCGGGACCTGGCCAAGATCTTCGATGTCGCCGACCGCGGCGAGAAGCTGATCGGTGAGCTGCAGCGACGCATGACGGATGCCGCCGTCACCGCCGATGTCGATCTGGCCTTCTGGTTCTCCGATATCCGGGCGCCGTACCTGGCCGGCTGCTGCGGCGCACCCGGAATCATCGCGAGCACGGTCGGTGCCCGCAATGTTCTGGCCGACACCGCCGATGAGTGGCCGCAGGTCAGCTGGGAGGCGATCGCCGACCTCGACCCCGACGCGCTGGTGCTGGCCGATCTGAGCCGGCGCACCATCGACGGTGATGCGCTCGATACCAAAATCCGGTTCCTGGAATCAAATCCGGTGACCGCACAGTTGACCGCGGTCCGGGAGAAGCGCTACATCGTGGTCAACGGTGCCGATCTCAACCCGTCCATCCGCACCGTCGACGGCACCGAGAAGGTGGCGCACCGGCTGCGTGAACTGGGTCTCGTGGCAGGCAATTGACCGTGCGCACGCCGGCATTGGTCACGCTGTGGATGTGCGGCCTCGTACTGTTGCTGGCCTCGGCCGCGGTGGCCATCACGATCGGTCCCGCGGCGCTGTCGGTCACCGACGTGTACCGGATCGTCGCCGAACATCTGGGCGCAGGCCCGTCGGGGGCGACGCGCCTGCAGGACGGCATCGTCTGGCAGTTGCGACTGCCTCGGGTGGCGTTGGCGGCGATCTGCGGTGCCGGTCTGGCCCTGTGCGGTGCGATCATGCAGTCGCTGCTGCGCAATCCGCTGGCTGATCCGTTCGTGCTCGGCGTCTCCTCGGGCGCCTCGACGGGGGCGGTGCTGATCGTTGTGCTGGGCGCCGGGGCCGGCGTGGTGTCCTTGTCCGGGGGCGCATTCGCCGGTGCCCTGCTGGCCTTCGCGGTGGTCCTGATGCTGGCGTATGCGGCCGGTGGGGGAACGGACCGGGTGGTGCTGGCCGGGGTCGCGGCGACCCAATTGTTCTCGGCGCTCACCTCTTTCATCGTGCTGTCGTCCGCCGACGCCGAGCAGACGCGCGGCGTGTTGTTCTGGCTGCTCGGTTCGCTGGCCGGCGTGAACTGGTCTGACGTGTTGACCTGTGGCCTGGTGGTGGCCGTCGGGCTGGCGTGCTGCATGGGATTCGGCCGTACGCTCGACGCCTTCGCCTTCGGTGACGACGCCGCCGCCACACTCGGCGTCCCGGTGCGCCGTGCACGGATGGTCCTGTTGGTGGTGACGGCGTTGATCACCGCCGCGCTGGTCAGTGCCACCGGCGCCATCGGGTTCGTCGGCCTGGTGTTACCGCATGCCGCGCGCTTCTTCGTCGGACCGAGTCACCTCCGACTGCTACCGACGGTGACACTGCTCGGCGCGATCTTCATGGTGTGGGTGGACACCCTGGCCCGCACCGCGTTCGCGCCGCAGGAACTGCCCACCGGGGTGGTCACGGCGTTGCTGGGGGTGCCGGCATTCGCGGTGATCCTGCTGCGCCGCAGGGGTGTCACCCGATGAGTCTGCGCGCGTTGGACGTGGCCTGGTCCAGGTCGGGCCGGCTGATACTCGATGGTGTCACCGTGGATCCGGAACCCGGCAGCACCGTCGGTCTGCTGGGGCCGAACGGATCGGGAAAGTCGTCGCTGTTGCGCCTGTTGGCCGGGGTGGACCGCCCGGATTCCGGGGTGGTCGAACTCGACGGCACGGCGCTTGCCCGGTTGTCGCGCCGGGCCGTGGCGCGCCGGGTGGCGATGGTCAGCCAGCACGCCGATACCGATCTGCACATCACGGTGCGAGAGGTGGTGCGGCTGGGCCGCATTCCCCACGCCGGACTGATCGGTGGGGACCGCGACACCGATCGCGCGGTGGCCGATGCGCTGGTGGCGACCGGACTGACGGATATGGCAGCCCGTCATTGGCACACGCTGTCCGGAGGTGAGCGGCAACGGGTGCAGATCGCCCGCGCCCTGGCGCAGCAGCCCGGTGAACTGCTCCTCGACGAGCCGACCAACCATCTCGACATCGCCCATCAACTCGAAATACTGACCTTGATCCGCGATCTGGACATCACCGCGGTGGTCGCGCTGCACGACCTCAACCTGGCGGCGATGTTCTGCGATCACCTGGTGGTGCTGTCGTCGGGGCGGGTGGTGGCCGCGGGCACGCCGGCGGAGGTACTGACCGAACGCCTGGTGGCTGATGTTTACGGTGTGGACTGCCACATCACCGTCGAGGACGGCAGGCCCAGCGTCCGCTACACCGCACCCTGCAAACCCGGTCAGGCGGTGGCGACCTGCTCCACCTGATCGGCCAGCGAGTTGTCCGCGAACGCACCGCGGTACGTGGCGGCCGGGTGACTGGCCGGCAGCCGGTCGCCCTTGCCGAGCAGCTTGTGCCGCAACGTCCCCGACTTGTCGGTGCCGATCAGGCCGCGCTCGCGCAACGTCGGGAACAACCGATCGGCGACCTCGCGGAACGACTGCGGCACGGTGGCGTGGTAGACGTTGATGCCGTTCACCCCGGCTTCGCGCCACTCCTCAAGGCGATCCGCGATCTCGTCGGGGGTGCCGACGACGCGGTTGGCGCCTTCCATCACCCACGCCATATCGCGGATGGTCGGCTCGTCGTTGCCCGAGACCTCCGCTGCCCAGCGTTTGAAGCTCTGGATACCGGTGAATTCGCCAAGCTCGCTGATCGGGGTGTCCAGGGGCAGGCTCCCGGCATCGATCCCGGCATCGCCGAGTGCGTGCAGGGCGATGCCTTCCAGATCAAGGTAGCGCTTGAGTTCGTCGTTGCGGCGGATGGCGTCGGCGTGACTGTCGCCGATGACGAAGGATAGTCCCTGGGCGAAGGTGATGTCCTCTGGATCGCGACCGTATTCGGCTGCCAGTGCCCGGGTTTCGGTGGTCAGCTTGTGCGCGTCGGCTGGAGTCGGGCTGCCGATGTAGACACCCTCGGCGTTGCGGGCGGCGAACAGCTGGCCGGCCGGTGAGGAGCCGGCCTGGAAGAGCACCGGGGTGCGTTGCGGGGACGGCGAGGTGAAGTGCGGGCCCTCCACGCTGTAGCGCTGCCCGACGTGGTTGATCCGGTGGATCTTGGCCGGATCGGAGTGCACGCTGCGTCCCTTGTCCTGTACCAGCGCGTCCTCGTCCCATGAGCCTTCCCACAGCTTGTAGGCGACGTCGACGTACTCGTAGGCCCATTCGTAGCGCTGGTCGTGAGCCAGGGTGCCCTGATGGCCGAAGCTGCGGAACATGTTGGCGTTGAAGCTCGTCACGATATTCCAGCCCAGACGGCCCTCGGTGTAGTGATCCAGTGAGGACATCTTGCGGGCGAAGTTGAACGGGTGATCCTGGATGATCGAGCTGGTGAACACGATGCCCAGGTTCTCCGTCGCGGCTGCCAGGGCCGACGCCAGCACCGACGGATCGTTGACCGGGATCTGGATCCCGGCCTCGACGGATTTGCGCCAGTTGCCGTTCCACGGTGCTCGCAGGCCGAACACGTCGGCGAAGAACAGCAGGTCGTAGCCGGCCTTGTCGACCTCTGCGGCCAGTGACGTCCAATGCCGCAACGAATTGAACCGGTGGTTCTGCGCTTCCGGTGCACGCCACAGGCCGTGCAGGACGTGAGAAGCGGTATTCATCACGAACGCCGAGAAGTACAGCGGACGCGTGCTCGTGCTCATGTGCGGGCTCCTGACGTCGGGTCGGTCACGGGTTGAGCGGGCCGAGGGTGTCCCGGATCAACTTGTTGTCTGTGGTGACCAGGAACTGGGTGACCTTGGGATCTTTGAAGGTCTCGATCAGCTTCTGTACGTTCGGATCGTCGAGGTGCTTGTCGCTGACCACCAGGCCACCTTCGCTGCCCTTGGGCGCGGGTTCGCGGGCCAGGATCTGCTGCTCGGTCAGGCCGGCGGCGTATACGTCGGAGATGTGCACGACGACGGCGTCCACGTCGGCCAGGCTGCGGGCGAGCTGACCGATCGGCACCTGAATGAACTGGTAATTCTTGGGATTGGTGGCGATGTCGCCCAGCTGCGGCAACCCGGCCAGGGTGTCCTTGCCCGGTTTCAGGGTGATCTGCTTGTCATGAGCCAGATCCAGCAGGGCGATCGCCTGACCGGCCGGGTCGTCACGTAGTGCGATCTTGGCGCCGACCGGCACCTGATCCCAGCTGCGGTACTTGTCGGAGTAGGTGGCCTGATCCCAGGTGAACGTCGGGGCGGCCAGGGTCAGCTTGAACCCGTTGGCGGCGATCGCGTCATTGAGGAACGGTTGGTGTTCGAAGAAGTTGCCGGCGATGTTGCCGGCGTCGACGGCGCGGTTGATCTCGATGATGTTGTCGATCTGCACTGGTTCGATGGTGATGCCGTGTGCCGGGGCGACCTCGTCGGCGATGTACTTGAGCAGATTCTGCGCCGCGATGTCGGTGCTCCAGGTGGCGACCTTGAGGTTGGTGCCGAACGGTTTGTCCTGGTTGGACAGTTGGGCGTAGGTCACCCCGCCGGCGATGGCAACCACGACGGCCACCGCGGCCGCGATCCACGGCCATCTCTTGCGCTTCTTGATCTCGATCTCGATGCCCTCGCCGAGGGAGGTGGTTTCGTTTGACATGGGTTCCTTCTAACGGGTGAGGGCTAACGGGTGAGGGCTCGGACGACGCGGTCGCCGGTGAACTGGACGAGCTGGATGGTGATGATCAGGGACACGGCTGTGGCAATCATGATGTTGTCGTCGAACCTGTTGTAGCCGTAGGTGATTGCCAGATTGCCCACACCACCGGCGCCGATGGAGCCCGCGATGGCCGAGTACTCGATCATCGCGATGGTGTTGACGGTGAGCGCGCCGGCCAGGGCGGGCAGCGCCTCGGACAATTGCACTGATCGGATCACCTGCAGGGCGGTGCCGCCGGACACCTGCCCCATATCGGTGACGTCGGAGCGCACCTCGCGCAGGGCGTTCTGCACCAGGCGGGCGAAGAACGGGACCCCGGCCACCGTCATCGGCACGATCGCCGCGGCGATGCCGATGGTGGTGCCGACCAGGAAGCGGGTCACCGGGATGATGGCCGTCATCAGGATGAGGAATGGCAGAGATCGGCCGATGTTGACGATGGTGTTCAGGATCCGGAACACCTTGGGGTCCGGAAACAGTCCCAGATCGGAGGTGTTGTGCAGGATGATGCCGACGGGGATGCCGATCAGCAGCACCAGCACCATGGTGACGCCCACCATCAGCCAGGTCTGGCCATAGGCGGGCAGCAGTAGGTCGGGCACGTGCGTCCAGGGTGTGCTGAAATCCTCTTGGGCGTAGTACGTCACGCGGCTGCCTCTCCGGACGCCGCGGCGACCGTCTTCACATGCAGGCCAAGGCCTTTGAGGTACGTCGCGAAACCGGCCGGTGCCGACGGCGAGACCGACAGCACCGCGCGGCCGACCGCGACACCCCGGATCGCCTCGACGCTGGCGCTGAGCACGTTGACCTGAGTTCCGTCGATGCCGGGCGCGTCGTGGATCGAGGTGAGCCAGTCCAGGGGAACGGTTCTGGAGGCGTAGGACACCTCCCACACCTCCCCGGCGTCGGCCAACTGCACGCTCGGACGGTCCGGCAGCAGTTCGTGGGCGAGCGCGGAGGTGGGGTCCAGGATGATGTCCTCGACGTTGCCGTTCTCGATGATGCGGCCGTCGTCGATGCGCGCGACCGAGTCGGCGATCTCGCGGACCACCTCCATCTCGTGAGTGATCAGGATGATGGACAGCCCATATTCGTCCCGCAGGTGGCTGAGCAGACCCAGGATCGACTTGGTGGTGCTCGGGTCGAGGCCAGAGGTGGACTCGTCGGACAGGAGATTCGTCGGGCCGAGCGCGAGTGCCCGGGCGATCCCGACGCGTTGTTTCTGGCCTCCGGACAGCTGGGCGGGGAAGAAGTCCCTGCGGTCGGACAGTCCCACCCGCTCCAGCAGCTCGGTCACGCGTTTGTCGGCCGAGTCGTCGGTGGCGTGCAGGTACTGCAATGGCAGCGCCACGTTCTGGGCCACCGTGCGGCGGCGCAGCAGGGGAGCGGTTTGGAAGATCACCCCCACATTGCGTCGTGCGGCGAGCAGCTCGGCACTGTTCAGCTTGGTGAAGTCCTTGCCGTCGACGCGGACCGACCCGCTGGTGGGCCGTTCGAGGAAGCTGACGCAGCGGGACAATGTGCTCTTGCCGGCCCCGCTGGGACCGACGACGGCCAGGATCTCGCCGCTGCCGACGGACAATGAGATGTCGTCCAAGACGGTGCGGTCACCGAACCGTTTGGTGAGGTTCTCGATCTCGATCACAAGTGCTCTCTGGGTAGAACGGACACGCCGTCACGCGCAGCAGCGAGCGCAACCGCTGGTGAACACACGTGTGTGACGCCGCGCCACTGGGCGTCGGCATCCGGCGGTCAGACGGATGCCAAGCATAGGAATTTCCCTTGATAATGAGGAGAGTAGCGATCTGGCTGATCTGAAATAACCCGAGTTATGGCCCTCGCGGGGTCGGTGTCGGAAGTACGAGGGTCGTGAATTTCCGCCGAAATCTCTTGGCGACAAGGTAATTGGTGATTCTTCGGTGGACCATTGGCGGATCCGCCGCGGGGTGGCGACCCGACGCCAGAGCGTCCCACGTGTGGCACTGTGGGGATTCTGCAAGTGAAACCGTATGGAGTGGCACCGATTACATGACCAACCACCCAAGATTTGGCGTGTGGGCGAACGTCCACGGCACCATGGCCGCCCTCCGTCATCCCGACGATCCCGTCGACGCCTCGTGGCGGCGGGTGCGGGATCAGATCCTGCTGGCCGAGGAACTCGGCTTCGACAGCACCCTGATCGCGCAGCACACGATGAACCCGCTAGGGGAATCGCTGGATCAACTCGATGCATGGAGTGCCGCGGCGGCGGTGGCCGCACTGACCGACTCGATCGAGATCATCGCGGCGGTGAAGCCGTCGATCATCCATCCGACCGTCCTGGCCAAACAGGCGCAGGGTATCGAGGAGATCAGTGGCGGGCGGTTCGCCGTCAACGTGGTCAACGCCTGGTGGATACCCGATCTCACGCGCTCCGGGATCGGGATGCTCGAACACGGGGAACGCTATGTTTATGGCTCCGAATGGTTGCACGTGGTGCGTCGACTGCTGTCGGGGGAGCGGACGACATTCCACGGCAAGTATTTCCACATCGAGGACTTCGTGCTGGCGCCGACCGGGACCTTCCGGCCGAGGCCCCGCATCTATCTGGGTGGGGAGTCCGCCCCGGCGCGTGATCTTGCGGTGGCCGAGGCCGACGTGCTGTTCCTGAACGGGCAGTCCACGTCGGAGGCGCGTGCGCTTCTCGATGACGTTCGTCGGCGGCCGCGTCCCGGGCTCGATCCGCTGCGCTTCGGTATGGCGGCGTTTGTGGTGGCTGCACCCACGCAGCGGGAGGCCGCCGAACTTATGGAGTATCACTGGGAACTGCAACGGGCCGACAAGGCCGACGCCGGAGACACCATCGACCGGTTCAGCCGGGATACCGACCCGGCGTCGCCGATGTGGCAGCGCCTCAGCGCCCTTCCGCACGTCGGCCCCAACGGGGGAACCGCCGCAGGACTGGTGGGTGACTATGACACCGTCGCCCACCGGATCGTCGATTGGTACCGCGAGGGTATCGAGACCTTCATGCTTGCCTTCCAGCCTTTTGAAGCAGAGATGCGGCGCTTCGCCGGCGAGGTGATTCCCCGGGTACACGCGCTGCTGGACGTATCGGAGGTGGCGTCATGACCGAACAGCTGAAGTTCCATTGGTACCTGCCGACCCACGGCGACACCACCACCATCGCCGACAACCGCGGTGACGCGGCGTCACGCGTGCGGTCCCATCTGCAACCCACGCTGGAGAACCTGACGGCGCTTGGGCGGGCCGCCGAAGACTTCGGGTTCGAGGCGGTGCTGACGCCCACCGGATCGCACTGTGAGGACTCGTGGTTGGCGACAGCCGCCCTGGCCCAGTACACCCGACGGCTGAAGTACCTGGTGGCATTCCGGCCGGGGGTGCTCTCGCCGACGCTGGCCGCCCAGCAGGTCGGCACGTATCAGCGTTTCACCGGAAATCGGTTGGCACTCAACATCGTCACCGGTGGTGACGATCTGGAGATGCGCCGCTACGGCGACACAGTGGACAAGCTGGCACGGTACCGGCGCACCGGCGAGTTCCTGTCGGTGGTGCGCGGTATGTGGGCGGATCCAGAGTTCTCCTTCGTCGGCGAGTTCTACCGCATCGAGTCGGCCCGCTCGGCCTACCCGCTGGATGTGGTGCCCACCATCTACTTCGGTGGCTCATCGCCAGAGGCCATCGAGGTGGCCGCCGAGCATGCCGATGTGTACCTCACCTGGGGTGAGCCGCCGGAGCAGGTGGCCGAGAAGATCGAGCGGGTGCGTGCCGCGGCTGCTCGCCGCGGACGGACCCTGCGCTTCGGGGTGCGACTGCACACGGTGGCCCGTTCGACCGAGGAGCTGGCCTGGCAGCGTGCCGACGAACTGATGGCGGGCGTCACCGCCGAACAGGTCCGCAGCGCACATGAGCGGTACCTGGCCAGTGCTTCGGAAGGGCAACGCCGGATGGCGGCGCTGACCACCGGTGAACTGGTCGCCGCGCGCAGTCTGGAGGTGCATCCCGGTCTGTGGGCCGGTCCGAGCCTGTTGCGCGACGGTGCGGGCACCGCGGCGATCGGCAGTTACGAACAGGTCGCCGACGTCTTCCGCGAGTACACCGCGCTGGGGGTGACCGAGTTCGTGCTGTCCGGCTATCCGCAGATCGTGGAGATCGACCATGTCGGGCAGAACGTGCTGCCTCGGTTGGGCGTGCGGGTTCCGGTCTGAGCGCACTGGACGCGCGCCGAGATCGACGAAATTGCGGAATCCACTCGCACAATCCCGCCCGTTTGATCAGTTCGGCGGATTCAGGACGCCGCGGTATTCAGGACGCCGCGGTATTCAGGACCACGAGTACTCGGCGCGCAGCCGGGTGGCGACCATCTCGAACTTCTCGCGATCGAGCACGGCGCCTTCCCGGCGGATGCCGTCCTCGGGGACGTCGAGCACCCGGTCCAGCCGCACCCAGCTGGGGCGTCCCTCGTAGTCCCAGCTGCCGGCCCCGATCGAGACCCACTCGCGGTCGCCGGCGTGGTGCTCCTGGCTGGACAGCATCAACCCGAGCAGCACGCTGCGGTCACGTCCCACCACCAGCACGGGCCGGTCCTTGCCCCGGGTCGGGTCGTCCTCGTAGACCACCCAGGTCCACACGATCTCTCCGGGATCCGCCTGCCCGTCCAGGTCTGGGGCGTAGCTGACCCGGCGGGCCCGGTGGGCGGTGGGCACGCTCTCGCTGGTCACCGGCCGTCCGGCGGTGATGGCCGGAGGCTGCTGCTGTGTGGGGGAGCCGGCGAGTACGTCCAAACCGATCTTGATGCCCTGCTGCAGGACCCGCTCGGGAGTCGGCAACTGCCGGATCAGCTTGGGCGCTTCGTTGAAGACAAGATGCCCGGCGTCCGTCAGAAAACGTTGGAACGGTTTCCACTGCGACGCCATACCGACGAGGATAGGTCCTCCGATTGTGTCGCGACGGTCCATGCTCGATACGCTGGAGCAACCTATCGAGCTTGGACCAGGAGATTCCCATCAGCAGTTTCGCCGACAAGACGTTCACTGCGCCGGCGCAGATCCGGAACTTCTGCATCATCGCCCACATCGACCACGGCAAGTCGACGCTGGCCGACCGGATGCTGGGGATCACCGGCGTCGTCGCCGACCGCGATATGCGCGCCCAGTATCTGGACCGGATGGATATCGAGCGGGAACGCGGTATCACCATCAAGGCGCAGAACGTCCGGCTGCCCTGGTCGGTGAACGGCGAAGACTTCGTGCTGCACCTCATCGACACCCCCGGGCACGTCGACTTCACCTATGAGGTGTCCCGGGCTCTGGAGGCCTGCGAGGGCGCGGTGCTGCTGGTCGATGCCGCTCAGGGCATCGAGGCGCAGACGCTGGCGAACCTGTACCTGGCGCTGGACCGCGATCTGACGATCATCCCGGTACTCAACAAGATCGACCTGCCCGCCGCCGACCCGGACCGCTACGCCGGTGAGATCGCCCACATCATCGGCTGTGAACCGAGCGATGTGCTGCGCGTCTCCGGCAAGACGGGCGAGGGGGTCCGCGAACTTCTCGACGAGGTGGTGCGATTGGTCCCGGCGCCCGTCGGCGACGCCGACGCACCCGCGCGGGCCATGATCTTCGACTCGGTCTATGACATCTACCGCGGCGTGGTCACCTACGTGCGTGTGGTCGACGGCAAGCTCTACCCGCGCGAGAAGATCAAGATGATGTCGACCGGGGCGACGCACGAGTTGCTCGAGGTCGGCATCGTCTCGCCGGAGCCGAAGGCCTCCGACGGGCTGGGCGTCGGTGAGGTCGGCTATCTGATCACCGGGGTGAAGGACGTCCGCCAGTCGAAGGTGGGTGACACCGTCACCTCGGCCCGGCACGGCGCCACCGAGGCGCTGACCGGATACCGCGAACCCCGGCCGATGGTGTACTCCGGCCTGTACCCGGTGGACGGCTCGGACTATCCGGTGCTGCGCGAGGCCCTGGACAAGCTGCAGCTCAACGATGCCGCGCTGACCTATGAGCCGGAGACGTCGGTGGCGCTGGGCTTCGGCTTCCGATGCGGATTCCTGGGTCTGCTGCACATGGAGATCACCCGTGAGCGCCTGGAGCGGGAGTTCAATCTCGACCTCATCTCGACCGCGCCCAACGTGGTGTACCGCGTGGTGAAAGAGGACAACAGCGAGCTCATCGTGACCAACCCGTCCATCTGGCCCGAGGGCAAGGTGCGTGCCGTGTACGAACCGGTGGTCAAGACCACGGTGATCGCACCCAGCGAGTTCATCGGCACCATCATGGAGTTGTGCCAACAGCGGCGTGGTGAGCTGGGTGGGATGGACTACCTGTCCCCGGAACGGGTCGAACTGCGCTACACGATGCCGCTCGGCGAGATCATCTTCGATTTCTTCGACTCGCTGAAATCGCGCACCCGCGGGTACGCCAGCCTCGACTACGAGGAGGCCGGCGAGCAGGAGGCCGACCTGGTGAAGGTCGACATCCTGCTGCAGGGCGAGGCTGTCGACGCGTTCAGCGCCATCGTGCACAAGGACGGTGCGGCGGCGTACGGCAACAAGATGACCACCAAGCTCAAGGAGCTGATCCCGCGCCAGCAGTTCGAGGTGCCGGTGCAGGCGGCGATCGGGTCGCGAATCATCGCGCGCGAGAACATCCGCGCCATCCGCAAGGACGTGCTGAGCAAGTGCTACGGCGGTGACATCACGCGTAAGCGCAAACTGCTGGAAAAGCAGAAGGAGGGCAAGAAGCGGATGAAGACCATCGGCCGGGTCGAGGTCCCGCAGGAAGCCTTCGTGGCGGCGCTGTCCTCCGACGCCGCGGCGGACAAGCCGAAGAAGTGACTCGGAGCCGCGCCATCGGTCACAATGGCGCGGTGAACAGTGCCGCAAAATCTGCTCGTGCTCTGCTGGTGGTCCTAGCGGGGTGCATGCTGATGACCGGCTGCGTCAGCACAGTATCGGGCGTGGCGGTACGCGACCGTAGCGCGGCTCCCGCCGATGTGCCGCCGCTCAAGGACGCCCAACTCGCCAAGGTGCTGTTGACGGTCCGCGATATCAATGCGGTCATGGGGTCGACCGATATGGAGATCACCAGCGAGCTGGACCAGATGACCGACCATTCCCGCTCCATCTCCGACCCGGACTGCCTGGGTGCCATCTACGGCGCCGAGCAACCGGTCTATGACGGCAGTGGCTGGACGTCGGTGCGCGACCAGGTGGCGCGGGAACCCGAAGAGGACAACCAGCACTGGGTCGAGCAGACGGTGGTGCTGTATCCCAACGCGGACAAAGCCCAGCGCTTCTGGGAGAAATCCAAGTCGGCGTGGAAGAAATGCGGAGGGTCGGCGGTGTCGGTCGACGACGGCCAGTCGTCCTACACCTGGCAACTGGAGGATCTGGACGCCAAGGACCAGGTGATCACCCAGCGCACCACCCAAGAAGATGCCGGCGGCTGGGAGTGCGAGCACGCCATGTCCTACGTCTCCAATGTCACCCTCGAGGCGTGGGCGTGCTCGTACGGGATCAACGACGAGGCGGCGACCATCGTGGCCAAGATGGTGGACAACGCCAGCAAGAAGAAATAGCTCAACCCAGAGCCGTATCGGCTTCTCTGACGATGGCTTCGACATCGGTGCGCAGCCGATCGAGCTCAGCACGCTCCTCTTCGGTGTAGTCCCTGGCTTTGTCGTCCAGAACGCACACCGTGCCCACCACGTTGCCGTCCGGGTCGTGCACCGCGAGCCCGAGGTAGTTGACGAGGCCGAACTCGGTTTCGTCCTCGTTGCCGGCGAATACCTCGTCGGTGCGGGAATCTCGCACGAACACCGTCTCGTCGGTGTTGACCACCCGCTCGCAGTACAGCGGCACTCGATCCTCGTCGGTGCCGGCCTTCTGTCCCGCGGCACCCACCGTGTAGTGCCGGGTCGCCTCACCCGCGGTCGCCGCCACCACCATGGTGTCAGGTTCCGACCGCATGACCAGCACCGATTTGACCTTGAGTCGGTCGGCAAGGGCGGCAAGGTTTTCCGAGAGGGCTGCGAGCCCGCGAGTGGTGCCGGTGCGATTCGGTTCGGCTGCTGTCATGGGCGGATTGTGGGGGTTCGGAGCCGGCGCCGCAACGGTTTGGCGCATCTACCTGTTATTCCGATTCCATCCTGCTGAGTGCAACCCTGAGGACTTCGCCGGGCCGGTCGTAGCGTGTCGGCCGTGGCGAAAGAACTGCACCTCCTTGCCTTCGGTAACACGCGATCCGCGGGACCGTGGCGTCATCCGGCTGCCGACAACAGCACCGCCGGGGTGCGGCGGCGACTCATCCAGCACGCACAGACCGCCGAAGCGGGCACCTTCGACGCATTGTTCTTCGCCGACGGACTGAACTACGGGCCACCGGCCACCTGGGCGTACAAGACTCCGGAGGACTTCGAGCCACTGACGGCGACTGCCGCACTGTCCTTGGTCACCGAGCACATCGGCCTGGTCGTCACCGGATCAGCCACCCTGCAGCAGCCTTATCACCTTGCCCGCCAATTACTCTCACTCGATCATCTCAGCGGGGGTCGGGCCGGCTGGAACCTGGTCACCAGCTTCGCCCAGGCCGCCGCGGACAATTTCAGCGCGCACGGGGTGGTCGGCCACGACGAGCGTTACGCGATCGCCGAGGAAGCCCTCGAAGTGGTGCGCAAGCTCTGGGACGGTTGGGGTGAGGATACCGTCATCGAAGACCGCGCGGCGGGAGTCTTCCACGATGTCAGCAAGATCCGCCCTACCGAGCATCACGGCAGGTATTTCGACGTCAAAGGTCCGCTGGGTGCCTCGCGTTCGGCGCAGGGACAACCGGTCCTGTTCCAGGCCGGCTCCTCGCCCACCGGAAGGTCTTTCGCGTCGAAGCATGCCGAGGTCATCTTCACCAGTCACGGCAACAGGGCCCGCGCGCAGGAGTTCTACCGGCAGATCCACCAGGAGTCAGCCACTTTCGGGCGTACCCGGCCGCCGCTGATCACCCCGTCCTTCCGCTATGTCATCGGATCCACCGAGGACGAGGCGCGCCGGGCGCAGCAGGACGAGTACGAGTACTTCAGCCCCGAGTACCAGGCCGGCTGGTTGTTGGAGGTCGAAGTCGACGTCACCGGGGCGGACCTGGACGGACCCGTTCCCGCGTCGGCCTTCCCGGACTCCACCGAGACACATCAGACCGCGCTGGCGGGCTACCGTGCGCTGGCGGCCGAGAGTCCGACGGTGCGGGAGTTCCTGTACCGCACGGTCAACGGTTGGGGCGCGGGGGTGGTCGGCACACCGGAACGGATCGCCGACGAGATCGAGGAATGGTTCACCGAAGGCGCGGCCGACGGTTTCGTGCTGCGTGACTCCGGACTGCCCGGGCAGGCCGAGCTTTTCGTCGAACAGGTGGTGCCCGTGCTGCGCAAGCGCGGGTTGTTCCGGCACGAGTACGCGGGTACCACCCTGCGTTCGCATCTCGGGCTGGAAGCACCGGTTCGGTCATGACAGAACCCTTCGTCCTGGCCGGCTTCACCATGTCGACGGTGTCGCACGGCAATTTCGGCCTGTGGCGTCACCCCGAGGACCAGACCTCCCGCTATACCGACCTGCGGTACTGGGTGGAGCTGGCGCAACTGCTCGACAACGGCGGATTCGACGCCCTGTTCATCGCCGATGCCGTCGGCCAGTTGGATGTATTCGGCGGCAACGCGAATGCCGCGCTGAGCCGCGCGGTGCAGACCCCCGTCACCGATCCACTACTGGCGGTGTCGGCCATGGCCGCGGCCACCGAACATCTCGGCTTTGGTATCACGGTGTCGACCACCTACGAGAGCCCGTACCTGCTGGCCCGCAAGTTCAGCACGCTCGACCACCTCACCGGTGGCCGGATCGGCTGGAACATCGTCACCTCGCTGCTGGACAGCGCCGCACGCAACATCATCGGCCGGGACCGACAGATCCCGCACGACGAGCGCTACGCCATCGCCGGCGAATTCCTGGAGGTCACCTACAAACTGTGGGAGGGCTCATGGGAACCCGGAGCGGTGCTGCGGGACCGCGCACGCGGTGTCTACACCGATGCCGCCAAGGTGCACCCGATCCGGCACGAGGGCCCCTACTTCAGTGTGCCGGGTGCCCATCTGGTCGAGCCGTCCCCGCAGCGTACCCCGGTGCTGTTCCAGGCCGGGACATCGCCCGCCGGAAGGGAATTCGCCGCCCGTAACGCCGAACTGGTGTTTGCCAGCGATCCCCGGCCCGACGTGTTGCGGGCCAACATCGACGATATCCGTCGTCGTGCGGCGGGCTACGGCAGGCGGCCCGATGCCATCAAGTTCCTCACCTCGGTCGAGATCGTGGTGGATAGCACGGACGCGGCGGCCCAGGCGAAGGTCACCGACCTGTCCCGCTTTCACGACCTGGAAGCGGGCCTGGTACTGCTTTCGGCGCTGTCCGGTGTCGACTGGTCCGAGTATGGCGTGGACCGGCCGATCGAACAGTTCGATACCGATGCCAGCCGCTCCATTCTCGCTGCGGTGGCCGATCCCGATGCCCGCCAGCGCATCACGCTGCGGGATTACGTCGGCGGGCTGGGAGGTTTCGGTGGCGAGCTGTTCGTCGGATCGGGGCCGACCGTGGCCGACGCGCTCGAACAATACGCCGCACGCACCGGGGTCGACGGGTTCAACATCGTCTACCACGTCACCCCGGGTAGCTTCGCCGACGTCGCGGAGTACCTGATCCCCGAGCTGCGCCGGCGTGGACGTGCGCGTGAGGCGGGTGGTGCGGGCGAGGCAGTCACGTTGCGGCAGCGCATTTTCGGCACGGAATCCGCACTGTTGCCGACCGATCATCCGGGTACCGCGTTCCGGCGGCAAAAAATCCCGTCGATTTGATCACTGATGCCGCAGCGAATCCTGCGGCATCGTGACATCCACATCAACACTTCGTTAAATGACTGTGCGTCAACGGATTACGTGACGTTCAGGGTGGGAAGGCGGGCATCATGTCGATACCGACTCGTGTGGAGCTGGGCGGTCGCGCCCTGTCCTCCGCGGAAGGGCATGGTCTGGAACGGGACGCGCTGGGATTCTGGGGCGTCTTCGCGCAAGGGTTGGCCGCCGCCGCCCCCAGTGTCGCGGTTGCCTCGGTGCCGTTTTCGCTCTTCCTTGCCGCCGGCACCGGAGCGGCCTGGGCGGTGATCGTGGGGTTGGTGATCACCGCCCTCATCGCCGCCACCATCAGCTTCCAGGCCAAGCGCACCGTGTCGTCCGGCTCGCTGGGCACCTACACCGGCAACGGGCTGGGTCCCGGCTTCGCCTACGCGGCCGGTTTCAGCTTGCTGGTCGGCTACATCGGTTTCGCCACCACCGGCACCCTGGGTGGTGTGGTCTACCTGGACTCGTTCCTGGAGTCCATCGGATTGGGTTCGCAGGCAACGTGGTTCCGACTGCTGCTGGTCGTCGTCATCGTCGGCTTGGCCACCTACCTGCCGTTCCGCGGGGTCTCCATCGCCGCCAAGTACGAATTGGTCTTCGAACTCATCGCCATCGCGTCGATCCTGGTGATCATCGTCGCGGCCTATGTCGCCTACGGTTTCCGCATCGACTGGGAGCAGTGGAACCCGTCGCACCTGGGCAACAGCGCCACGTTCATCGCCGCGGTGTCCGCGGTCGGCTCCTACGCCGGGTTCGAGAGTGTCGCCTCGCTCGGTGCGGAAGCAAAAGATGCGCACCGCAGCATCGCGCGCTCGCTGCTGCGGGTGGTGCTGCTGCTCGGCGTGCTCTACATCGTCGCCACGTACCCGCAGATCCTGTTCTTCGGCTCCATCGACGGGGACAAGGCGATCCTGCCGCAGCTCGCTGATTCGACCGGGGTGTCCTGGGCCAATTACGTGGTCAGCGGCGCGGTGGCAGTCGCCTTCATCGTGTTCGTCACCGCGGTCACCACCGCCGCCGCGCGATCGTTGTTCACCTTCGCTCACGAAGGTGCGCTGCCGTCAGCGCTGACGAAGGTGCACGCCAAGTACAAGACGCCGTGGGTGGGTATCGCGTTCATCGGGTTGTTGGGCCTCATCTTCTCGACGGTGGCCACCGTCAGCTCGGCCGGTCGCGTGGTGTTCGAGGTGTACGGCGGGTACGTCGCCAACTGGGGCTTCCTGACCAGCTATCTGCTGGTCGTGATCGCCACGCCGATCTGGCTGTACAAGATCAAGGCACTGACCCCGCTGCGATTCGTCGTGTCCGCTGCTGCGACGCTGGCGCTCGGCTACGTCTTCTTCAGCAACTTCTACCCGGTGCCGGAGTTCCCGTTCAACATCCTGCCGCTGATCTTCGCGGGCATCCTGCTGGCCGGCCTGATCTGGTACTGGTACCTCAAGCGCACCAACCCCGACGTGGCGCGTCGCGTCGGCACCATCCAGACTCTGTCCGAGGAAGAGCAGCAGCGGTTGGTCGACGAGGGCATTCTCGATGTCCTGGATCCCCCTTCGTCCGGGAACAAGGAAACGGTGACGCCGTGACGCTCGTGCACGAACGCGCCGTCGGCAGATGGACCGCCGCACCCGTGACGGCCTTCGACCACCCACCGATCGCCGACTTCCTGGCCACCACCGCGGGTATCGCGGGGCGGAAGTTCGCCGCGGACTCGCGTGATATCGCCGAACAACTCGGGGGCGCCTTCCCCGGCGCGGCGATCGCGGTGCGCGACGAATCGCAACGGGTCCGCGGCTACGCCGTGCTGCACCAACCGCACGGGCTGCAACCAGAGATCCTGGCCGAGTTCGTCTTCGACCCCGCCACACCCGCATCGGTGATCGACGACGCCGTGGACGCCACCATCGCGCGGTTCACTCTAGAGTCGGCGACCATCCCGGGCGCCTTTCTGCGCAGCTTCATCGGCCCGGAGCAGCAGGTCGCAGTCGATGCCCTGATCCGCCACGGTGCCACGGAGGAAGGCCGGTTCATCCGAACGCGCAAGCCGCTCGACCAGGAGAATATCGACACGCTGCAGGCGCTGACGCTGCCCGGATTCACCTACTTGAGCTGGTCGGAGGTTATCGATCGTGGCCTGGAGGAACAGGTGCGCCGGCTCCAGTACGACACCTTCCTGGAGCATTTCGGCAACATGTCCAAAACGCCGGAGATCTTCGCGCAGCACATTCAGAGCCGTTCTTTCACACCGGATTTCAGCAATGCGGTGATCGACGCCGAGGGCTCAGTGGTGGGCTATGTGCTCGGCTCCACGTACAGCTACCTCACCTCGAGCGGGGTGGAGGAGCGGAGCGCGCACACCGACTACATCGGTGTGCGCCGGGACCACCGCAAGGCGGGGATCGGCGAGTTCCTACTGCGCAAAGTCTGGCTGGCGGCGCTGCGACGCGGTTTCACCATCGCGTCACTGGGCACCGACATCAACAACGCGAGCAGGGCGCATCTGCTCTACCAGCGGTTGGGTTATGTCGCCGTCGAGCGCCAATCCGCTTACCGTATCGATTCCGAAGGGTCCACCAGATGAGCTCCGCCGCAACATATCTGCAGACACCCACGGCAGATCTCGACGAACTGCAAGCTCAGTTCGCCCCGGCCTTCCAGAAGATCGCCGAGGCGAACCTGGAACGTGAACGCACGCGCACTTTCCCACACGAACAGGTACGGCTACTCAACGAGGCAGGCTTCGGCACGTTGCGGATTCCGTCGGCCCGTGGCGGTTTCGGGGCGTCGCTGCAGCAGGTGTTCCTGCTGTTGGCCGACCTCGGCGAGGCCGATGCCAACGTCGCGCACATCTGGCGTAACCACCTGGCATTCGTCGAAGACCGGCTGAACGCCCCGGTGTCGGATACCAATGACGTCTGGATCCAACGGTTGCGGGACGGCCAGTTCGTCGGCGGCGGCTGGACCGAGGCCAACAACGTCACGCTTGCCAACCTGGTCACCACGGTGTCCGTCGAGGACGACCACTACCTGGTGACGGGCGCGAAGTTCTATGCCACCGGCAGCCTCTACGCCGAATGGCTTGATGTCCTCGGCCGAGGCGACGACGGTGAGCTGCTGACCGCGCTGGTGCGGGCCGAGGATCCCGGTGTCACGCTGATCGACGACTGGGACGGGTTCGGTCAGCGCACCACGGCCAGCGGCACGGCTCGTTACGAGAAGGTGCGGGCCGAACGCGGCGATGTGTTCCCTGCCGCCCACCGGTTTGCCTACCAGGGTCACTTCTATCAGACGGCGATGTTGTCGGTGCTGACCGGAATCACCAGGGCGGCACTGCGGGACGGGTCGGCGGCGCTCACCGGCCGCAAGCGCAACTATCCGCAGGGGCTCGCCGAGGTGCCTTCGGACGACGCGCAACTGCTGGCGGTCATCGGTGAGGTGTCGGCCGACGCGTTCGCGGCCGAGTCCGCCCTGGCCCGGGCAGGGGCGGCGCTTGACCGTATCGACGCCACCGCCGAGGACGCCAAACGGCGCCTGATCGCTGCCGAGGTCGCGGTGACCCAGGCGCAGCTGGTGATCATCGCCGCCGCGCTGCGCGCCACCACGACGGTGTTCGACGCTCTCGGTGCGTCCGGGGTGTCCGAGCAGCGTGGGCTGGACCGCCATTGGCGCAATGCCCGCACCCTGGCCTCGCACAACCCGAGGGTCTACAAGGCGCGCATCCTGGGCGACTACCTGATCAACGGGAAGGACCCGGTGTCCAATCTCGCCGCGCTCGGGCGCGGGGGACAGGGCAACTAGCTCGGGTTCGCCGAGGATCCCGACCAGCCGACCCGCAGCACGGCCTTGCCGGGGACCTGCCGGTTCAACAGGGCCTGCGCCGCGTCGGCGATATTGTCCCAGGAGTCGCGTAGCCCGATCTGCGGATCGAGTTCGCCGTCGGCGAGCAGCTCCAACAGGTACCGCAGGTCCGCGTCGAACGGCGCGCGAACGGTGAAGGGCTCCAGCCGTTTCCGGTTCCCGAGCCGGCGGTGCGCTTCGAAGTCGATGGTGGTGGGTTCATTGGACGCCATCCCGATCGACTGCACCGAACCGCCGTCGGAGACCAGCGTGAAGGCCTGCGCCAGCAGCTCGCCGCCCACGTTGTCGAGCACGCCGAACACCGGTTCGGTCACCCCGTCCAGTCCGACGACCACCTCCGCGGCACCCAGTTCGGTCAGGCCCTCGCCCCGGGCCGGACTGCCGACGGCGGCGACCACGTGGGCGCCGGCTCTGGCCGCCAACTGGACGGCGAACCGCCCCACGCCGCCGGATGCCCCGGTGATGAGGACCCGACGTCCGACCACCGGACCGAGCGCCCGCACGGCCTGCAAAGCCGTCACTCCGGCGACCGGAAGGGCCGCGGCCTCCTCGAACTCCACGAACTCGGGCAGCTCGGCCAGATTCGCAGTGTCCACCGCGCGGCGCTCGGCCCAGCCGGCTTCGCCGCCGAAACCGACCACGCGGGCGCCGAGCTGGGGCCCGGTGCCGTCGGCGGCGGCTCGCACCACCTCGCCGGCACTGTCCCACCCCGGTACCTCGCCGGGCTTACGCATGTGGTCGATGAAGTGCAGTTCCCCGAAGTTCAGCGCAATGGCGTGCACCTGGATCACGGCCTGACTGTCACCCGGCGCGGGTTCGGCGGTCTCGTCGAAACGGACTTTGGCGGGGGCTTGCGGGTCGTAGACGATGGCGCGCATGCTGTCGCGCAACAACCACATCGACACCGCTATTCCCGACCGTCTCCTAGGGTGGCGGCTGTGAGCACGCACGACCGCAGCCGCTGGGACGCGGCATACGCCGACCGGGACCCTGCATCTGAACCCGGGCTGCCCGTGGTGTTCGCCGCGCACGAGTCGGCCTTCCCCGCCGCGGGGATTGCCTTGGACCTCGCGTGCGGCCAGGGTTCGGCCGCGGTCTGGCTCGCACGCCGCGGACTCGACGTGCTCGGTGTCGACGTCTCGGGTGTCGCGGTCGAACGGGCCCGTGCCCTCGCGAATACCGCAGGCGTGGCGGACAACTGCCGTTTCGAGGTCGCCGACCTCGATGACGGCCTGCCTCCCGGGCCACCCGTGGATGTCCTGCTGTGTCACCGCTTTCGGGATCCGCGGAGGTACCCGGCGATGAGCCAGCGGCTCAGACCCGGTGGGCTGCTGGCCATCTGTGTGCTCAGCGAGGTCGGTGGGTCACCGGGGCCGTTCCGGGCCGTCGCCGGTGAGCTGAGCGGCGCCTTCGCCGAGTTGGAGACCGTCGCGGCGGGGGAGGGCGACGGGCAGGCTTGGTTGCTCGCCCGTCGCCTCTGATCCGCGAGCCGCTGCCGCTAACCGGTGACCGCGATATTGGTGATATCGCCGCTGTTGCCCAGTGATTGCCAGGTCCAGTTGGTGACCCGATCGGATGTCGGCACCGACTTGACCCGCTCGATCAACGGGAACCAGGCGAGGTCGGCCGTGGCGATCTTGTTGGCTTGCTTCCAGTCCGCCGTTGGATCCTGTGCCGCGAACGCCCGCGACACCGCGGCGTTCAGTTCCGGGTTGTCGTAGGTCACCCCGTTCCACGTGCCACCGGGTGCGAACTCCGAATCCAGCCAACCGCCTAGCGTCATCCGGGCGCTGTTGCCCTGCCAGTCCGGGGTCCAGTTGGTGATCGCCAGGTCCCACTGATCCAGCTTCGACTTGTCCCCCAGGAAGGAGCTGAATGCGCCCCAGCCGTCGCCGGGGATCGGGGTCAGGCGGACATTGATCCCGGACCGGGCTGCGGCGGTCTGCACCGAGGTGGCGATCTTCTCGAACTCGGGGGTGTTGCGGTAGGCCACGTTCACCGTCAGGCCGGCCTGTCCGGCCTCGGCCAGCAGCGCCTTCGCCTTGTCCGGGTCACCCTTGTCCTCCGCTGTCGGATAGGGATTCTCGTTGTTGTAGCCGACGATGGTAGAGGTCAGGATCTCATTACTGGGGATTGCCGAATCCGGTCCGCCGAGGCCGCGCACCACGTCGGCGCGGTTCAGCGAATAGTTGAACGCCTGGCGCACGCGCAGATCCTTGAACGCCTTCTGCGCGGGGGTGTTCGGCTGGGCCGGGTTGTTCCAGCTGATGAAGATCGCTGACCCGCTTGCCGACTTGTGCAGGCGATCGGGATTGCTCTGCTTGTACTGTGACACGACATTGGCCGGGTAGGCGCGGACATACAGCCCGATATCGGCGGTGCCGGTCTGCAACTGCTGAGAGGCCGCGTCGGCGGAGGCCACGGTGGTATCGAACGCGATCTTGTCGGCATACGCCTTACGGGGATCGCCCTGTGCGTTGTACCCGGGCACCTTGGCCAGGGTCAGCTGCTTGCCCGGGTCGTAGGACTCGATGTAGTACGGCCCGCTGGAGGCGTAGTTCTTCCGGAACTCCAAGCTGTCGGCGAAGTACTTCGATACCACTTCCTCTGGCAGTGGGGTGACGAAGTTCAGCGTCAAGATATCGAGGATATCGCTGGCCGGTTGGGTGAGTGTGAGCTGTAACGTCCTGTCGTCCAGCGCCTTCAGCCCGCTGATGTCATGGGTGTCGATGAAGTTCTTGACCGCGTTGAGGTCCCCGGTCGGCACCTTCGCAAACTCGTCGGCGTATTCCTTGAAGCCCGCAAACAGCGCGTTGTAGTAGGTGATGGCACTCACCTGCGCGTTGGGATCAGGGAATCGCTTGACGGCGTAGACGAAATCCTTTGCGGTGATGGGCCGAGTACTGGCCCCGGAGAAGGCGATGTTGTCCCGCAGATGGAATGTGTACGTCTTGCGGTCCGGACTGATGTCCCAGCTCTCGGCCAGATCGGGCACGACCTTGGTATCCGCGCCGATGCTCCTCTTGTCGCCGGGATAGGTGACAAGCTGCCGGGTCAGGGCTCGGATGACCTGCCAGGACTCCGCCGAATAGGCGATCAGCGGGTCGAAGGCGTCGACATCGCCCACGGAGGCGACTTTCAAGGTGCCGCCGGTCAACTGGGCCGGATCGGTGACTGCCGCCGGCTCGTTGCTCTTCCCGCATGCCGTGACCAGCAGCAGGCCCGCCACTGCAAAGGCGGTGACGGCGCGTAGGGGGGATCTCACGTGGTGCTCCTTACTCATTTGCCGCTTCGGGCATGGGTGATGACGTCGATGACCGACGTCGAGACGACGAAGATGACGGCGCCGAGCAACGTGCAGCCGATAACCACCGGTGCGTCGCCGTTGTTGGCCGCGCTCACCGCGAGCCTGCCGACACCGTCCAGACCGAAGATCTGCTCGGTGATGATCGCGCCGCCCAGGATGGTGGCGAACTCGATGGCGCCCAGTGTCAGGATCGGATTGAGCGCGGCCGAAAGCGCGTGATCGAAGTACACGCCATGGGGGCCGACTCCTTTCGCGCGTGCGGTCCGGATGTAGTCCTTGTTGGCGACCTCCAGCACCGAGGCGCGCACCACCCGCTGGAACAGGCCGACCTCGGCGACCACGAGCGTCAGCCAGGGCAGCAGCAGATGACGCGCCCATTCGGTCGGGGAGGTGCTCAGGGCCACGTACCCGCCGCTGGGAAAGAACTTGATTCCGGCCAGCGAGAGTTGGTAGTACAGCACGAATAACAGGATGACGCCCGTCACGAACGTCGGCACGGAGAGGAACAGATACGAGATACCGGAGGTGACGGTGTCGAACAAGCCACCCGGCCTGCGTGCGGCGTACACCCCGAACAGTAGCGACAGCACAAACCACGCCACCAGTGCGCCCACCGCGAGGCTCACCGTGACGGGGATCTTCTCCAGGATCAGCCCGGTGACCGGACGCTGTTCGCGGTACGAATACCCAAGGCTGGGTGGCCAATTCAGCAGGCCGGTGGGGGTGCCCTTGATCTCCGGCCCGCGCACGACATAGTGCCACAGCTGGACGTACCAAGCGTCGTCGAGGTGCAGGCTCTTGGTGATCGCGTTCACGGTCTGCTCGGATGCGTTCTCCGGGGCCAGCATCCGGGCTGGATTCCGGTAGGCCACCCGGGTGAGTCCGAATGTGATGAGTACGACGACGAATACAGTAAGTACCATGCGGGACAGCCGGATTCCGACGAAACGGGTCATGCGCTCAGCCCGCCGATGCGGGGTCGAAGCGGTTGCGCAGCCGGGTGCTCAGCACGTTGAACCCGAACACCGTGACGAACAGGGCCGCGGCCGGGGCGATGAGCATGAGTGGCTGCGGTTGGTACAGCGCCGAGTCCTGTGCGTTGGCGATCATCGTGCCCCAGCTCGGGGTGGGTGCCTTGATGCCGACGCCGAGGTAGGACAGCGAGGCCTCGGCGATGATGTTGATCGGCAGTTGCACCGCCCAGTAGATGATCACCGTCGGCAGGATGTTCGGCAGGATCTCCCGCACGATCACCCTGGTGGGCGAGCTGCCTGCGCCGATCGCGGCCAGGACGAACGGTTTCGACCTGATCTCGATCACCGAATTGCGGACCAGGCGTGCGAAATACGTCCAGGAGAACAGCGCCACGATGCCGATCACCACGAAGATCGGGTCGATCAGATTCGTGCCCGCGGTGCCGCGGTTGAGCGTCACGACGCTCAGCGCGGTCACCAAGAACGGGAAGGCGAGCGCGATGTTCGTGAGTTCGGACAGCACCGCGTCGACCCGTCCTCCGAGGTAGCCGCCGGCCAGGCCCACCGCCACGCCGATGAGCATGGCGATGGTGGTGGCCGGAATGCCGATGCCCAGCGATACTCGCGCGCCGTAGAGGGTCCTGATGAACACATCACGGCCGCTGCCGTCGGCACCCAGCAGGAAGCCGTGTCCGCCGGTGATCGGCAACCCGGCGGCATCCAGTGTGTCGTCGGGGAACTGATCGTTGGGTCCGTGCCCGGTGAGGCCGGCGGCCACCGGGGCGAGCAGGGCCGCACCGACCACGATGCTGACGAGTAGTGTGCCCGCCACCAGTGCGGGATCAGCGAGGATGCTGGTCAGCCGGCCGCGGCGTGCGACGGCGGTACCGGTGGCCGGCCGCAGCAGCAGCTGGCTCATGAGGCCCGCACCTGTGCTCGTGGCACCGCGTCGAGCAGCGCCCGGGTGTAGGCAGACTGTGGTGCTCCGAACACCTCCGCCGTGGTGCCGCTCTCCTCGACCCCGTCGGGGCCCAGCACGATCACCCGGTGTGCCAGTGTGGACACCACCCCGAGGTCGTGGGTGATGAACAGGAAAGCGGTCCGCCGCTCGGCCACCAAGGTCTGGATGAGCGTGACGATCTCCGCTTGGGTGGTGACGTCGAGTGAGGACAGCGCCTCGTCGGCGACGATGAGTTGCGGAGACAAGACGAGTGCCCGGGCGATCGCTGCGCGCTGGCGCTGCCCACCGGACAGTTCTGCCGGGTGGCGGTCCAGCAGCGCGACAGGCAGCCGCGCCGCATCGGTCGCCTCGTGGACCTTCTGCCCAATCAGCGCGCGGTCGATGCGCTGTGCGCGCAGCGGTTCGGCCATGGACTGCCCCACCGTGCGGCGGGGGTTCAGGCTCGAGTAGGGGTCCTGGAACACCAGCTGCACCAACCGCCGGGTGGCCGCAGGCAGGGTAGGCACGCCGTCGTCGATGGCCGTCGGATAGGGGGTGCCGGCCAAGCGGATGTCGCCTGAGTCGGCGTGCTGCAGTCCGGCCACGATGCGCCCGACCGTCGACTTCCCTGATCCCGATTCACCGACCAGGCCCACGACCTCACCGGGGTGGACGGTGAAGTCCAGACTGTCGATGACGGTGCGGCGCGTGCGCCGTTTGCGGTCGCGGTAGGTCTTGCGCAGCCCGGCGACGCGGAGCAGAGGTTCGGTGTCCTCGGGCGGGGCGAGAACGGCGGGGGCGGCGATGTCGTGCAGTCGTGAGGCCGCCAGCAGCTCGCGGGTGTATTGCTGTTCCGGGGAGTTGTAGATGCGGTCGCGCGGCCCCGCCTCGACCACTTTCCCGTTGCGTACCACGGTGACGGTGTCGGCGATCTCGTGGACGACGCCGAGATCGTGGCTGACGAAGACGATGGCGGTGCCGTGCTCGCGCTGCAGGCGTTTCAACAGTCGGAGGATGCCGGCCTGCACGCTGACATCGAGCGCGGTGGTCGGTTCGTCAGCGACGATCAGCGCGGGATTGAGGGCGATGGCGATGGCGATCATGACCCGCTGGCGCATGCCGCCGGAGAACTCGGCGGGGTAGCTGCGGCAGGCGTGCTCCGGATCGGCGATGCCGACCTCGTCGAGCAGCTGGATGACGCGGTTGCGCCGCGCTTTTCGTGAGCCGTACCGATGTACCCGCAGCACCTCGTCGATCTGGGCCCCGATGGTCTTGAAGGGGTGCAGATTGCTCTGCGGGTCCTGGAACACAAAGCCGATGTCCCTGCCGAGGATCCGCCGTAACTCCCTGGGCCGCAATGCGAGCAGGTCATGGTCCTGGAAGCGGACGGACCCTGTCACCTCGGCGTTGGTGCCGAGCAGTCGGGTCGCCGCCAGCAACGAGATGCTCTTGCCCGAACCCGATTCGCCGACGATGGCAAGCGTCTGCCCGTCCTCGACCGAGAAACTGAACGAGGTGACGGCTTGCACCGCTCGCCATCCGCTGACGCGGCTTCCGGAATGCAGGGTGACGGCGAGCTCGTTGACCTCAAACAGCGCCATCGCTCGCCCAGATCATGCGAACATCATCGCCCAACGGTCAACGGCCACCGATGGTTTCGCTCAACCGGAAGTTATGAGCCGACTAGAAGTAGATCCCGGAGAACGGTGCTTCGGCGACGCGGAAGAGCTCGTCGGCAACCGCGAGGGCGGCCGCGTCGTTGACCCGGACCAGGCCGGCAAGAGCGAGATCGTGCCAGGAAGTCCCGCCCAGGAGCACGGCACCGACCGACGTGATACCAACCTCCAGTTGTGCTGTGGTGGTGCTGGGTTCGACACCTGCGGCGGCCGACACTGCGAATGTTCGCGAATTCGCGTCCAACAGGGGATCGGTCACGCCGATGGTCACCGTTCCCGTGCCGGTGTAGGTGCGGGAGCCCAACGCGGTCGCGGCGTCGACCACGCGAAGCCAGGTCTCATCCCGGGTCCCTGTCAGCCGCGCCGCCCGCCGGTCGCGCAACAACCACGGCAGCGGATCATCCAGCGCCAGCATGCCGAACGCCAGTTTGTCGACCAGATCGAGGTCCAGCAGGAACCTCAGCAGCCCGAGATAGGCCTCCTCGGTGGGGGCGAACAGATCGTCCACCACGACGGTGCGCTCACCGCTGACGAACCAGGCATCGGTACCGACGGGGTGATAACGCACGAAGCCGGTCTCCGCGCCGGGGGCGCCGTGTACGGCGACATAGCGGGCGCCGGGGGCGGCCTCGGCCCGTAGCCGCTGGCCCTGCCACCACACCGCCGAACGGTCGATCGTGCCCGGCCGCGGCGGGCGGTTGGCCGTGTAGATGCGCGGCAGGACATCCCAGACTTCGGCGGCGTCGAGCAGCCGGACCGGCCCGCCGGCCCCGATGCCGGGCCGCAATGCCGCACGCTGCGTGAGCAGTTCGACGGTGCCCGACGAGCTGGCGACCGCATAGCCGAACCGCTCGTAGATGGTGGCCTCCGAGGCGCGCAACGAGGCCACCACCTCGCCGCGGGCGGCGATATCGCGCAGTTGATGTTCCAGCAGCGCGGTGGCCACACCGCGGCGAGTATGCGACGGCAGGACGCCGACATGGGTCACCGCGGCGTGACCGACTCGGGCACCGCCGGGCAGCGTGAGCGTGCCGGCGGCCGAATCCGCCGTCGCCACCAGCGAGCCGTCGACGAAGGCACCGAGCGTGCGGCCCGGTTCGGCCAGCTTGCCGATGAGGTCGCGCTGCGCCGTATCCAGGGGAGCGAATCCGATCATGGCGGTGCGAAAGACATTGCCGGCCTGGATCAGTTCGTCGTCGGAGTCCAGGACCCGGATGTCGTGAATGCTCATGGGAATCGCCGACTCTGCCACGGATCCGCGCCGCAGCCAAGCCAAATACTCACCGGGACATCAAAGCCGATTCCCGGGCGAAGCGGATCTCGCCGTCGATGATCGTCGCCTCGGCCGACCCTTGGCCGGCTTCCACGATGGCGGCCAAGGTATCGGCCGCGGTCGATTCCTCGATGCCCACGACTGTGATGTCGGCGAGCTTCCCGGCGGTCAGGCTACCCAGCCGGTCATCCAGCCCCATCGCCGCGGCACCACCGGCGGTCACTGCGGCGAACAATCTGGAATGCAGGTCCGGTGCGGCGTACCCCTGGGCGCGGGCGATCCGGTACAGCGCCGAAACATCGGCGAGCACATCGAGCGATGGGCTCGATGACAGCGAATCGGTGCCGACGGCAATCAGATTGCCCTCCCGCAGGTAGGCGGCGACCGGTGCGGCGTCCAGCCCGAGCACGGCGTTGGAACGGGGGCA
The DNA here is from genome assembly GCF_051188035.1 of Mycolicibacterium sp. Y3. Lineage (NCBI taxonomy): Bacteria > Bacillati > Actinomycetota > Actinomycetes > Mycobacteriales > Mycobacteriaceae > Mycobacterium > Mycolicibacterium sp. Y3. The sequence continues at coordinate 2,634,966 of NZ_JAVQLT010000001.1, forward strand.
GAGCGCCACCACCGTGCCGGTACTGCGCAGCAGCGCACGGTCCTCGGCGTCGACATAGATGCCGTGCGCAATATGGGTGTGCCCGCCCAACACCCCGCGGGTGTCGGCGTAGGTCACGGCGCGTACCGCGGCGCCGCCGCGGCGCAAGAGCGCGAACTCGCCGTACCCCCAGTCCCGCCATTGTTCGGCGAGCGCTCCGGCACCCTGGAAGACGTACTCGTGCTCGGCCGCCGACTCGGCCAGGTGTACATGGCTGCGAAGCCCGAGTTCGCGGGCCAGCCGGCCCAGATCGTCGAGGACCCCGGTGTCCAGCGAGTACGGCGCGTGTGGCGAGAGGCCGATCGCGCCGGTGGCTTGCGCCAGCACGTCGAGGGCCTGCTGTCTGCCGCGCTCGGCCCAGTCGGCGTCATGCCAGGCCATCACCTCCCAGTAGGCGATCCCGTGCGCCCGGCCGTCGGCCAGCACGTTGAGGGCCTCGGCGTGCGTCACCACATCGCCGAGTGCGGTGGTGCCGTTGCTGATCGCCGCCGCCAGCCCGTCCTCGGCCGAGGCGCGCCAGCCATCGCGGCGGGAGTACTCGGCTTCGAACGCTTCAGACCACTCTTCGAAGCTGGCGTAGGTTCCTTGGCCCAGTGCTGCCATGTGGGTGTACTGCAGGTGGGTGTGGGCGTTCACCAACCCGGGTACCAGGGTGCCGGTCCACTCCACAACCTCACCGGCAGAGCGTAATTCATCGAGGGTGCCGACCGAGGAGATCTGTGCACCGGTGACCGCGACGGCACCGTGCCGGACGGCACGGTCACCGGTGAGCACCCATGGCGCGGTGTGGACGCGGGTGCCGGTCACCCGAACCACAGCCCGGGCATGTGTCCGGTCACCGACGCCGCCGTCGCGAGGACCGTCGCCGCCGCCCAGAACCCGAGGAGGATCAGATCCGGCGTCCCGTACCGCAACGTGCGCAACCAGGTACGCCGCTGGGACCCGAAGCCACGTAGATCGAGGGCGTCGGCCACATCCTCGGCGTCGACGAAGGCGCTGACCGTGACGGGCACGATGAGCGGGCGCAACCGGCTGATGCGGCGCAGCGGGTTACGGGTGTTCCCGGTCTCATATCCACGAAGCCGTTGCGCCGCAGTGGTTTCACGGAGGTTCGCTGCGAGAGTAGGGATGAAGCGGAAGGTCAGGTCGATCCCGTAGGCGAACCTCGACGGTACGCCCAGGCGGGCGAAGGCCACCGAGAGGTCGCCGGGACGGATCGCGAAGGACAGCGGGAAGCCGGTGGCCGCGATCGCCAGAAACCGCAACAGCATCGTCACCGTGTAGGACACGGTCGCCGTGGACACCGCCACCCCGATCCCAGGGATGGCGAACAGTTCGGTGGCCACGCCGGCGTACTGCTGAGCGCCGGCGATCACCCCGTTCAACCCGGCCAGCAGCAGCACAAAAACCCCGACGAACAACCAGTTGGCGCGCACGGCCGCGAACGGGATACCGGCCGACAAATAGTAGACCAGGGCCACCACCGCGGCGACGGCCATCAGCCGGACATCCTGCACTTGTGCGACCACCACGATGGTCAGTGCAGCCACCAGAATCAGCACCCGGGGATCGCGGCGGCCGAGGAAGGAGTCTCCTGCCAGGTACCGGAGGGTCTCCACTAGCGTCCGGCGCGGTTGGCCAACGGCTGCCAGGCCCGGTCCAACACAGGCACCAGGATCACCGAGACCAGCGCGGTGTTCAGAATTGCGGGCAGATATGCCGCGGTGAACCAGTACCACAGCGTGTTGCCCAGGAAGATGTCGGTGATGGTGAAGGCGAGTCCGACAACCACGGCGATCACCGCGATCACCGCGACCCGCAGCAGCTGTCGCGACTGCGACTGCGGTTCGGGGTAGTAGTGGGCGATCAGGCCCGCGATCAAGCCGACTAGGCCGTTGGCCAGGCTCCAGTTCCAGTAGGTCAGGAAGCCGAAGCCCTGGATTTGGTCGACGATCGCGTTGCCGACGAGTCCGGTGAAGAACCCGGCGACCGGCCCGAACCGGAGCCCGACGAACGGGATGATGGCCAGTGCCGGGCGGATCGCCACGTTGGCGGTGCCGGGAATGATGAAGCTGAACACCCCGAGGACGCCGTACAGCGCGGCGCCGACGGCGCCGAACACCACGGTGCGCGAGGTGACGGTCCAGGGTTTGGCCGCCGGTGCGGCGCTGTTTGCGGTCATGTCGATTCCTCCGTTATCTGGGTGCCGCGGTGCTGCGGCTGAGTTGGCGGGCGAGCTCGTGCGGCGGTGGAATCCGCTCTTCGAGCGGTGATATCGAGCGGACGGCGCGCACATAGGCGGTCTCACGCAGCACCGCGCGGCCGGTGCCCGGGTCCGGCTCTGCATGCCATAGCGTGGTGTCGTCGACTATCTGCCTGGGCGTACCGTCGGCGACCAGCCTGCCGTCGTCGACGACGATGACCCGGTCCGAGCGCCACAGCGCCAGGTCGATGTCGTGAGTGATGAAGTAGATGCTCTCGATGTCCGGTAGTGCCCAGATGGCGTCGAGGAAATGGGTTGCCGACCGTTCATCCTGGCCGGCAGTCGGTTCGTCGAGGATCAGCGTGCGTGGCCGCAGCGTCAGTGCCAAAGCAAGCGCCAGGCGGCGTTGCTCGCCGAAGGACAGTGTGCGCGGTGCGCGGCCACCGATGTCGCGCACGTGTGAAAGGCCTGCGGCAGCCAGGGCTTCCGCCGCCACCGTGCGGATCTCGGCGTCCTCGAATCCGAGGTTGCGGGGGCCGAACGCCAGCTCATCGTCGACGGTCCCGGCGAACAGGGCCTGGGCCGGGTTCTGGAACAGGTACCCGCACAGGGCGGTCAGTTCGATGGCGCGGTAGTCGGCGATCTCACGGCCGGCCAGTGTGACTCGGCCCTCGAGCACCTGTACCAGGCCGACGGCGGCGCGCAGCAGGGTGGACTTGCCCGCTCCGTTGCGGCCGAGCACCGCGATGTGCTGCCCGGCGAGCAGATCGGCGTCGATGCCGGACAGGATCGGCGCACTGCCGTAGCCGATGGCGGCGCCGTCGTAGCGCAGCAGTGAGGGGCCGGCCTCGACAGGTGTCGCGGGGCGTTGTGTGGGCAGGTCGGCAGCGCGTGCGATCAATGCGTCGAAGGGCAACTTCACCGTGCCAGGGTCGGCGGTTCGCAGGAATCCGGCCAGATCACCCGTATACGTGGTGATTCCGTTGTCCAGGTACAGCACTCGATCGGGCGTTATAGGCACCACATCGTCGACCCGATGCTCGATCACCACCGCTGCACCGCCGTTGTCGACATGACGGCGCAGCGCGCGCAGGACCTGGTCCGCGGCGTCGGGGTCCAGGTTGGCCAACGGCTCGTCTGCGATGATCAGTTTGGGCTGCAGCGCCAGTATCCCGGCGAACGCCACCAGTTGCAGCTGGCCGCCGGACAATTCGTGGGTGGCCGCATCGAGCAGCTCCGAATCGATCTGCAATGCGTCTGCGACTTCGTGGACGCGATCGAGGATCTGCGCGGCGGGCAGCCCACGGTTCTCCAGCCCGAACGCGATATCGGCGAGTACCGAATGCCCAACCACCTGCTTGGCTGGATTCTGCAGCAGAGTGCCGACGGTATCGGCGATATCGCGGATGGTCGAGCTGGTGGTGTCTGTGCCGTCAACCCGGATAGCACCAGTGACCTCGGCGCGATAGGCATGAGGGACAAGACCGTTGAGCGCTCGCATCACCGTGCTCTTGCCGCAGCCCGAGGGTCCGGCAAGCAGGATCAGCTCACCGGGGTGCACCGCCAGATTCACCCCGGCGATCGCCGGCTGGTTCGCTGTGCGGTACGTGACGGTAACGTCCCGCAGTGTGGCCAGGGCGCTCACGGATGTGCTCCCGGAGTGTCGATACGCATACCGAGGCTGTCGAGCTTGGCCCGTGCCACCCGGGCGTCTGCCGCGTCGGGCAGTGGGTGCACCCCGGCCGGCAGACCCGCCCCCGAGGTGGCCAGCAATTCGACGGCCAGCAGCTGCACACCGAAGGACAGGTCCATGATCTCGACCGGATTGCCCTCTCCGGCAGTGCAGTTGATGCAACCGCCGTCGTCGAGGATCAGGATCGAGTGGCCGTTGGGTAGTTCGAACGCCTCGACGCGGGCAGCCACGGTACGCCGGCGGGCACCGGCGGCGACAGTAGCGTCGATGGCGATCTCCTGATCGACGCCACCGGCGACGGCAACCGCCGCACCGTCGGGAAGTGCAAGCAGATGTTCGACGTCGACGGTGTGCGCCACCCCGGTCGCCGAGATCAGCAGATCAGCTGCGGCCGCGGCTTCGGTCAGCGGTGCGACGGCGAAGCCGGCGTGCAGGGCCTCCAGCGCCTTGACGGGGTCGAGCTCGGCCACCGTGACGGTCGCGCCCAGTGCGCTCACCGCACGCGCCACGCCGCGTCCCACGTAGCCGTAGCCGGCCACCGCCACCGTCTTGTCGGCCAGTGTGGTGCCGAGCAGGTCGGTAATGGTCAGAACGGTGGATTGGCCGGTGCCATAACCGTTGTCGAACAGGGTTTTGCAGCGGGCGTCATTCGCCGCGATCACCGGGATCCGGAGCAGGCCCGCACGTGCCATGGCGTGGAGCGGCCACAGCCCGCTGGTGGTCTCCTCCGACGCGCCGATGAGGGTGTCGAGCAGCTTGGGGCGTTCGGTATGGGCCAGCCGGATCAGATGCGATCCGTCGTCGACGAGGATGTCGAGGCCGCGGTCCAGAAACTCCAGTGCGAGTAGGTGATCGGTCTGCCGATCGGCACCGGCGTGCCCGAAGACCGGGATGCCGGCTTGGCGCAGCACCGCCGCGACGTCGTCACGGGTGCTGGTGCCGTCGCACACCACGGACACGTCCGCGCCCGCCGCGGCCAGGCTCAGCGCCAGGTTCGCGGTCTTGGGTTCCAGGACCAGCGACAACCCGATCCGGCGTCCCGATACCAGTGCGCTCGTGCACAATTCGGCTGCCAGCGCAGTAGTGACCGGCATGAATCGGCGTGCCCAGTCGATCTTGTCCCGGCCCGCAGTGGACAGCGCTGCTGTCATGGCTGCAACGCCTCGGCGAGCGCGGAGTCGGCGTGCTGCGCTCCGACGGTGGCCAACAGGACGGCGTAGCCGGCGCGAATCCCGGCGACGGTGTGGAGCAGGATATCCGGCTCCACGGGCGGCACGACGAACAGCGGTCGCGGCCCGTCGAACCGTCGCAGTGCCCGCGCGGACCCAGCGGCGGTGCCGAATTCCGGGTTGCCGACGACCACCAGGGGGCGCGGCCCCGGCGTCACGGCGTCCAGGGTCAACGGGCTATGGCCGACTCCGGTCGTCAGCACCACGTCGATATCGCCTGCTATGTAGCGTGATTCGCTGATGTACCGGGACGGCACCGCGTATCGGGACGCGATCTCCCACACCCCGATCGCGTCGGCCGCGGCGAGTGCGACCCGGCTCCCGAACCGGGTCAGCGCGGCGGTGAGTGCATCGGCCACCCGGCCGGAGCCGAGCACCAGGAAGCGGGTACTCGGTAGCAGCAGATTGGTCTCGCGCGCAAACGAGCTCAGTAACAGGTCCGCCCAGACGCGTGCCTCGTAGGCGGCGACCACCGGCGATGCCGCGAAGTCCCCAGGACGCACCACGGTGGTGCCAAGGGTCTCAGAATCCGGGCGAGCCAGCGTGGCCCATAGTGCGTTGATCGCCGCCGTGGTGATGGCGTCGACCGCGGGGTCGACGGTCAGGTCCGACCGGCGTGCGGCGGCGACACGGGCGGATACCCGTGTCGCGACAGATGTGGCGCTCGGGGCGCGGAGCAGGAGATCGGACAACCCTATCGTTGTACCGGGCGCCCTGCGGGCGCGACAATGCTTACATTCAGGCTGACTGCAAACGGGACCGGTTGCCCTGCAAAGCTTCTGTTCAGGGCGACGGAGTGAGCACGCCGTACCGACTACGCGCGATCAGGGTGGAGCTGCCCCGAATCAGCTGATTCGGGGCAGCTCCACCTCTGAGCACAAGGTTAAAGCGAGCCTTCGGCGATCCGGCGTACCGCGCGCAGGAAGACGTCGATCTCGTCGAAGGTGTTGTAGAACGCGAAGGATGGACGCACGGTGGCTTCCAGGCCGAGCCTGCGCAGGATCGGTTGTGCGCAGTGATGACCTGCCCGCACCGCGATGCCTTCGGAGTTCAGTGCTTTCCCGACCTCCAATGGCTCGTGCCCGGCCAGCACGAAGGACAGCACGCTGGCCTTCTCTTCGGCCGTGCCGACCAGACGCACCCCGGGGATGTCGGCCAGCCGCGGAGTGGCATAGTCCAGCAGCGCGTGCTCATAGGCGGCGATGCGCTCGATGCCGATTCGCTCCACGTACCGGATCGCCTCGCCGAGACCCACCGCATCGGCGATATTGCCGGTGCCGGCCTCGAACTTGTTCGGGATGCCTTGGTAGATGGCGCGATCCAGCGTGACGTCGGCGATCATGTTGCCCCCACCCTGCCAGGGTGGGGTTTCCGCGAGCGCGTCCTCGGTGCCGTAGAGCACGCCGATCCCGGTGGGTCCGAAGATCTTGTGCCCGGAGAACACGAAGAAGTCCGCGCCCAGGGACTGCACGTCGATCGGGACATGCGGGATGGACTGTGCACCGTCGATGAGCACCCGCGCGCCGTAGCGATGCCCGAGTTCGACGATCTTGTCCACCGGGGTCACCGTGCCCAAGGCGTTCGAGACATGCGTGGCCGCGACCAGCTTGGTCTTCGGTCCGAGCAGCTTCTCGAACTCGCCAAGCAGCAGGTTGCCCGCGTCGTCCACCGGGGCCACCTTCAGCACCGCACCGGTCCGCTGCGAAATGAGCTGCCAGGGAACGATATTGGCGTGGTGTTCGAGGTGGGTGATGACGATCTCGTCGCCGGGGCCCAGATGTTTGCCGCCCCACGAATAGGCCACCAGGTTGATCGCCTCGGTGGTACCCCGCACGAAGATGATCTGCTCGGACCGCGGTGCCCCGATGAACCGGCGCACCGCTTCGCGGGCATCCTCGTACGCATCGGTCGCCCGGGCCGCCAACTCGTGCGCCGCACGATGGATGTTGGAGTTCTCGTGCGCGTAGAAGTAGGCCAGCCGGTCGATCACCGACTGCGGCTTCTGAGTGGTCGCCGCGTTGTCGAACCAGATCAGCGGTTTGCCGTTGACGGTTTCGCGCAGAATCGGGAAGTCGGCGCGGATCGCGTTGACATCGAAGATCTCGTGGTCGTCGCGGATCAGCGGCACCGGAGTCGAAACCGGCGGGGCCGCATCAACACTGGTGGTGGGGGTGGACAGGAAGTAGTACCCGTCGGCGTCCTGCGACGCCGGCGGGGCGCCCGTCCACCCGAGATCGGGCACCTCCGGCACCGCACCCGGCCAGACCGGCGCGTTACCGCGCTGGGGCGAGCGAAGCGACGGGGAAGAGCTGGGCGCCGGGGGAGCCGACGGCGGGGCCGCCAGCACACCGGGTGCCGTCGGCACCAGGCCCGTCAGGGGCGAGCGAAGCGACGGGGAGAGATCCGGTACCGCGAACGCCCCCAACCCACCGATCGGCGCAATCGGGCTCGCAGCGTTGCCGTCCAGGGGCGAGCGAAGCGACGGGGAGAACCGGGGCGCCACCGGCGCCACACCCGGTGGAATGCCTTCGGGCCCAGGCGAAGTCGGGGCCGGAACGTTCACCGCTGGCACCGAGACGAACTCGGCCGGAGTGGCCGGATGGGCGGCGCCGGCGGCGGTGGAGCCCGCAGAGGTCGCCGTCGTGACATCCGGTGCCACCCCGCGCGGAGCCACCTGAGTGGTCGCAGGCGGGCTGTCCGGACCGGGCCGGATGCTCGTCGCGAACAACTGGGTGGCCAGCGCCGACAGCTCGGCTTCGCTTATCGGCAGCTCGCCTTCGGCATCAAGGGATCTGTACTCTTTCCCGTCGCTTCGCTCGCCCCGATATTCACTTGTACTCATGGAACTGGTCCACTGCGACGTCGTCCAGTACCGCGAGCGCATCGTCGGTGAGCACCGCCAACGACGAGTACAGGGTGACCAGATACGACGCGATCGCCGACCGGTTGATACCGGTGAACCGCACCGACAGACCCGGCGCCTGCTCGCCGACCAGGCCCGGCTGGAACAGCCCGACCACACCCTGGCGCTCCTCGCCGGTGCGCACCAGGATGAACTTGGTCTTGGAATCCTCGACCGGCACCTTGTCGCTGGGCACGATCGGGATACCGCGCCATGTGATGAACTGCGCGCCGAACAGGCTCACCACTGGTGGCGGCACTCCGCGGCGGGTCGCCTCGCGGCCGAACGCGGCCACCCCGAGCGGATTGGTGAGGAAGAACGCGGGCGTCTTCCAGACCTTGGTGATCAGCGAATCCAGATCATCAGGAGTGGGCGTGCCGCGCCGGGTGGAGATGGTCTGTTCCGGGGTGACCTGCGACAGCAGGCCGTACTCCGGGTTGTTGACCAGTTCGTACTCTTGGCGTTCCTTGATGGTCTCGATCGTCAGCCGCAGCTGCTGGGCGACCTGATCGTGCGGGCTGGAATACAGGTCCGACACCCGGGTGTGCACATCGAGCAGCGTCGAGATGGAGCGCAGCGTGTACTCGCGCGGGCTCGTCTCGTAATCGACATAGGTCTCCGGCAGCGGATCGTCGCTGCCGGTGCCCTCGTCGGCGTGAATCGCGACACGATCGGGATTGACCACCCGATTGACCCGGTAGATACCGGCCTCCACAGGCACCCAAGACAACAAGTGCAGCAGGAAACGGGGGGTGATCGTCGACAGCTGGGGAACTGTCTTGGTGGCGTTCGCAAGCTGCCGGGCGGCGAGATCGCCGAGAGCCTGCGACTCGTTCTGGGCAGACGTCATGGTGCTACCTCCGACGGGGTTCTGTTGTGTGATGCGGCGGCCACGATACGGGGTCGCTTGTGTCTCCACATGATTAGCACGCAACGAGAGGGAAAACTCCCCAGAGCTGGTGGGAGGACCCTGTGGTGTGACGCTGTCGTCAGTTCGGAGGCACTCGGCAGGGTGGCTTTCTCGCGCGTATGCCGTATCGTGGGGCCCATGTCTCACGACGCCCGGATGCGCCGCGCTTTCGCGCGCCCCGTCGTCGTGCGTTGTTGTTGTTGTTGATTTTCTGACGCCGGCCCCTGCGTTTCTGCCCGCCCATCCCTGGCGGTGTGTGGATACGCGTTCTCACAGCCACCAGAAAGCAACGTTCGATGTCTGCTCTACCTCTGCTTGCCGTAACCCGTACCGCCGTCGCGGTGCGCCGCGTCGTTCGCCGCGACCCCGAGATCGCCCGAATGACCCGCTACCGCGGCGGCACCTTCTCGCCAACGGTCGACACCATCGTGTTCTCCGACGGGACCACCGCGCGCACCGACCTGATCAGGCTCAACCCCAATATCGACGCGTACTCGCTGGACTTCATGGGGGTGGCCCCGACTGTCCCTTCGCGTTATCGGCCGGCCAACTGGTCCGCCGTGCCCAATGTGTCGGCGCGGGCCGTCGAGGCCGAGGTGGATTGGATCATCCGGAACTCGTTCCCGACGCTGGGCACCGCGGAGCTCAGCCGTCGGTTGCGTGCGGCCGGTCACTTGCGGGGCGGTTCGCACCTGGCCGAGCACGAGGCGATCGCGGCCACGCAGGCGGCGATCTGGCATTTCACCAATGGTCTGAAGCTGGACAATCGGCCACTCAACGTCCCCGTCAATGTCCTCAGCGAGCCGGAGTCGATGACCTTCGAGTTCGAAGGTGAACCCCAATTGGGCAGCTACACAGTCGAACTCAGTGCAGATGAGGCAGCCTCGCTGGTGCTGCAGAAATCGGTGGACGGCCATCGCTGGCGTGACGTCGCCGGCTCGGAATTGAACGTGGCCGCGGGCGCCGGCCGGTATCGGACCACGCTCGGTGTGGGTGCGACGACCTCGGAAACCCGCCCGGGCCGCCGGCACCGCGGTTATCGCTTCTACCGGTTGCAGGTGATCGCCGACCGGACCGTCTCCGTCGACATCGACGACGTGACCTTCTCGCTGCACGGATCCGGCAACTACCGCAACGCCGACCGCGTCGTCGCGCTGTACGACTACCTGTTGGCCGGCGCCGACACCGCCCGGCGGCTGACGGTGGTGCCGCGACTCACCGCGGACCGCGCCGTCATCGACGCCGACGGGATTCTCGGTCCGTTCCGATTCGACGCCACCGACACCGCCGCCCTGTCAGCTATCGGCGGCACGTTGGTCGAGCGGGATGGAGCCCCGATCGAAGGTCCGGTTACGCCCGGCCGCGAGATCTACCTACGTCCCGCCGGTCAGAGCCGCCAGATCGTGGTGACCGCCAGCGTGCCCGCAGCATCCAATGGATTCGGCGGCCGGGTCATCACCGGGGTCGCCTATGACGACCACCGGCTGACGCCCGTCGCGCTGGCCGTGCCGACGCCGACGGTGATCGACTTCGAGATCACCTTCTAGTTGCTCACCCCGGTGCGTTGGCCGGCTGGAACACCCCGGTGCTGTCGGCTTCCTCCTCGGCACGGATCACGTGGACGACCGCGTTGATCAGGGCGAGGTGGGTGAATGCCTGCGGGAAGTTGCCCAGGTGGCGCCCGGTGCGGGGCTCGATCTCTTCGGCGTACAGGTGCAGGGGGCTGGCGAAGGACAGCAGCCGCTCGCACAGATGCTTGGCGCGGCTCACCTCACCGATCTCCACCAGGGCCGACACCAGCCAGAACGAACAGATGGTGAAGGTGCCCTCCTCACCGGACAGGCCGTCGTCGGTCTCCTCGACGCGGTAGCGCAGCACCAAGCCCTCGTCGGTGAGTTCATCGGCGATGGCCAGCACGGTGGCCCGGATCCGCGGATCGTCGGACGGCAGGAAGCGGGTCAGCACGGCCAGCAGCAGCGAGGCGTCCAGCGCATCGTCGCCGTAGCGCTGCGTGAGCACCCCGCGCGAGTCCACGCCGTGGGCCAGGATGTCGGCCTTGATCTCCTCGGCGACGACGCGCCACTGCTGCGCATAGGACTTCTCGCCCTGCAACTCGGCGAGTTTGGAGCCGCGGTCCAAGGCCACCCAGCACATGATCTTGCTGGAGGTGAAGTGCTGCGGTTCGCCGCGGACCTCCCAGATCCCGCGGTCCGGTTCCTTCCAGTGCTTGATGGCTTCCTCGACCTGGCTCTTCAGGACGGGCCACAGCGCCTCGGGGATCTGCTCGCGGGACTTTGCGTGCAGATATACCGAATCGAGCATGGTGCCCCAGATGTCGTGCTGCATCTGGTTGTAGGCGCCGTTGCCGATGCGCACCGGGCGGGCGTTGTCGTACCCGGACAGATGGTGCAGCTCGTCCTCGACGAGGCTGCGTTCGCCGCCGACGCCGTACATCACCTGAAGCGGGTGGTGTTCGCCATTGTTGGCGCCGGAGACATCGGCGATGAAGGAGAAGAAGTCATCGGCCTCCCGATCCAGACCCAAGGTGTACAGCCCCCACAGGGCGAAGGTGGAGTCGCGGATCCAGGAGTAGCGGTAATCCCAGTTGCGTTCGCCCTGTGGTGTTTCGGGCAACGATGTGGTGGGGGCGGCCAGCAGGGCGCCGGTGGGCGAATAGGTCAACCCCTTCAGCGTCAACGCCGAGCGCTGCAGGTACGAACGCCAGGGGTGATCGGGGAAATCGCCGATGTTGATCCATTGCCGCCAGGACTCGCTGGTCTTCCACATCTTCTCCGAGGCCTCTTCGAAGGTCTGCGGTGCCGGATGCTTGGACCACGACAACGCGACGAAGACGTTGTCCCCTTCGGTCAGCCGGGTGCGGGCGCGCGCCTCGTGGCCCTCCAGACCGATCCGCAGGTTGGTGGTCAGCCGCAGGGAGGGGTGGGCCTCGGGGTCCTTGTGTGAGCGGGCGATCGCTTCGCCGTAGGCGGCCGCGGAGTACTCCCAGGTGGCGGACTGACGGCCGTAGTCGAAGGACGGTTCGCAGTTCATCACCAATTCGACGACGCCGGACACGCAGCGCACGGTGCGCAGCAGGATGTGTTCGGCATCCCAGTCCATCGGGGTGCGCCGGTGGGTCCGGGAGCGGGTGTCGATGTCGTGCCAGGGGCCCATCACCAGGGCATCACGCACGATCATCCAGCCGGTATGGGTCTGCCAGGTGGTTTCCATGATCAGGGAGCCGGGCAGGTAGCGCCGCGCCGAGGGGACGGTGACGCCGTAGGGGGCCAGCCGGAAATGCCCGGCGCTGCGATCCAGGATGGCGCCGAACACGCTGGGGGAGTCCGGGCGCGGGACGCACAGCCATTCCACCGAGCCGGCGGCGGAGATCAGGCAGGTGTTCTCGCAATCGGACAGGAACGCGTAGTCCGCGATCGGCGGGAACGGGTTCCGTAACGTCCCGCTCGCACTCGCGTAGGGGACGGGCGCGGTGACCGAGAGCGGCGCCTCGTGATCGGTGTGTTCCAGGACCATGCCCGACATCATCGACTGCCGAGCGGTCCGCCGTCCACCGGTAGCAGCTACGCCGCCTTTTGCCGGGTCATCGCCTGGCGAACGCCGGGATGTGTTCCGGAAGTGGTCCGATGGCCACGCCGTACCCGGCGATCTTGCGCAGCAACGGGATCCGGTTGAACATCCGGACCGGAGCCGGTGCCGTCGTGGCGGCACCCTGCACGGGAGCCGGATTGTCGGCGCCGCCGACGGCGACTGCGATCACCTTGGCATGGATGGCACGCTGCACCCCCTGGATCAACGCGGTCGGCACCCAGCGTCTGGCCTGCACCCTGGCGAGATCCCGTGTGCTCACCCGACCGGCCCGTAACGGATCGGCCAGGATGCGCCCCGCCGCCACGGCATCGGCCACCGCCAAGTTGATGCCCACACCGCCGACCGGGGACATCGCGTGGGCCGCATCGCCGATCAGCAGCAGCCCGTCGGTGTACCAGCGCCGCAGCCGGTTGAGCTGGACGTCGAGCAATTTGACGTCATCGAAATCGGTGAGGGTGCCGATCCGGTCGCCGAGCCAGGGCACCAGGTCCACCACGCCGCGGTGCAGGGCCTCGATGCCCTCGGCGCGCAGCCGGGCATCGCTGCCCTTCGGGATGATGTAGGCGCACTGGTAGTAGTCACCGCGATCGATGACGATCATCGCGTGGCCGGCACCGAGCACCCCGGCCAGACCGTGCGGATCTCCCTCGGTGCGGGGCAGCCGGAACCACCAGACATCCATCGGCGCCCCAAAGCTCTTGGGCACCAGGCCCATTCCGTCCCGCAGTGTCGATCCGCGACCGTCGCAGGCGACCGTCAGATCGGCGCGCATCTCGTGCTCGCCGTCGGCGTCGCGGTAGCGCACCCCGACCACCGCACCACCGGACCGCAACGGACCCAACACTTCGGTGCTGCGCAACAGCCTGAACGACGGCTCCCGCTCGGCCGCCGCGGCCAGCAATTCCAGGAAATCCCACTGCGGCACCAGTGCGATGTGCTGGTGCCGGCCCGGAAGATGCCGCAGGTCGATGTCCACCGGGGTGTCCTGCACGGACATGCTGATCGTGTCGATCAGCCGGTGCGGTACGTCCGCGAACGCGGGCCCCAGACCCAGTTCGTCCAGGTCGCGCAAGGTGCTCGCGTGTACCGTGTCACCGCGGAAGTCGCGGAGGAAGTCGGCGTGCTTCTCCATGACGGTGACGTCCACGCCGGCCCGGGCCAGCAGCAGGCCCAGCATCATTCCGGCCGGGCCGCCGCCGGCGATCAGGCATCCGGTGGCATCGGGGGTTGTCGGCATGGCCTCATCGTGGCACTACTGTGAACCACATGGGTGGGATCCTCAGCTGGTGGGACGGCGTCGAACTGTGGCTGTCCGGCCTGGGCTTCGTCGCGCAGACCGCGGTGGTGATGCCCGTGGTGCTGGCGCTGGCCTATGGCATCGCGGTGGTGCTCGACGGTGCCCTGGGTAACGGCATCAAACTGCTGAGCCGGGCCCCCCATGAGGACGAGGATCCGCGATGAACCAGATGCCCCGGTCCCGCGTCACCCTGATCCTGCTCATTCTGATCGCGCTCGTCCTCGTGACCTGGTACTTCACCCGTTGATGCGGTGTGGGACACACCCGTATAGCGGACTGAGTCGATTCTGTTAGGCTTCGCGCCATGCACGCAGTGTCCGGCAGCATGACGAGCCATGTCCTGGCTCTGTCTGCCGTTGATCTTTGCGCTGGCATCACTGTGCACTGTTGTCGCTGACCCCAACCCGTCTCGCGGTTTGGCGTCGGTGGTGGCTGTCATCCAGCCATCGTTCCCCGGCCATCTCCTCCGTCGTGACGGGCTCATCTCCGCCCCATCCCGTCAGAATCGAAGGAAAGGCCGTTAATGTCCGAGAGAATCAAGTCGCGCTGGAGTGCGGCTGCAGCGCTGGCCGTGTCGGCGACCCTGCTCGCCGCGTGCGGCGGTGGGGGATCCAGCGACGTGGCCGGTGACACCGGAGGCGCGAAGGCCGACACCACGCTGACCCTGGTGGCTTACGCGGTGCCGGAGCCCGGCTGGAGCAAGATCATCCCGGCGTTCGCCGCCACCCCCGAGGGCAAGGGTGTCGCCGTGACGACGTCCTACGGCGCCTCCGGAGACCAGTCGCGCGGTGTGGTCGACGGCAAGCCGGCCGATATCGTGAACTTCTCCGTGGAGCCCGACGTCACGCGGCTGGTGAAGGCCGACAAGGTGGCCAAGGACTGGAACGCCGACGCCACCAAGGGCATCCCGTTCGGATCGGTGGTTTCCCTGGTCGTCCGCAAGGGCAACCCCAAGGGAATCAAGGATTGGGACGATCTGCTCAAGCCCGGTATCGAGGTCGTCACCCCCAGCCCGCTGAGCTCCGGTTCGGCCAAATGGAACCTGCTGGCGCCGTACGCCGCCAAGAGCAACGGCGGCAAGGACTCGGCCGCGGGCCTGGACTTCATCAACAAACTGGTCACCGAGCACGTCAAGACCCGCCCGGGCTCCGGTCGCGAAGCCACCGATGTGTTCCTGCAGGGCACCGGTGACGTGCTGATCAGCTACGAGAACGAAGCGATCAACGTCGAGCGGCAGGGCAAGGATGTCGAGCACATCAACCCGCCGCAGACCTTCAAGATCGAGAACCCGGTCGCCGTGGTGAGCACCAGCGCCCACCTGCAGCAGGCCACCGCACTGAAGAACTTCCTCTACACCGCCGACGGCCAGAAGCTGTGGGCCGAGGCGGGCTTCCGCCCGGTCGACCCCGCCGTGGCCGCCGACTTCGCCAAGGACTTCCCGACCCCGGAGAAGCTGTGGACCATCGCGGACCTGGGCGGTTGGAAGGACGTCGACCCGGCGCTGTTCGACAAGGACAACGGCAGCATCACCAAGATCTACAAGCAGGCCACCGGATGACCTCTGCTGTCACTGACGGCGCCCCGGGAGCTTCGGCTCCCGGGGCGTCCCGGGACCCCAGGGCCCGGCAGTTCGGCACCACCTCGTTACGGGTGGGGGCCGCCTCGATCTGGTTGTCGGTGATCGTGCTGCTCCCGTTGGCGGCCATCCTCTGGCAATCCGCCGGAGGCGGATGGACCGCGTTCTGGCAGGCCGTGACGTCCAATGCGGCGCTGGAATCGTTCAAGGTGACCGTGACGATCTCGATCGGCGTCACGCTGGTGAACCTGGTGTTCGGCCTCCTGGTGGCCTGGACGCTGACCCGCGACACCTTCCCCGGCAAGCGCCTGGTCGATGCCGTCATCGACCTGCCGTTCGCTTTGCCGACCATCGTCGCCAGCCTGGTGATGCTGGCGCTCTACGGGCCCAACAGCCCGGTGGATCTGCACCTGCAGCACACCAAATGGGGTGTCGGGGTGGCGCTGCTGTTCGTCACGCTGCCGTTCGTGGTGCGCTCGGTGCAACCCGTGCTGCTCGAACTGGACCGCGAGGTCGAGGAGGCGGCGGCCTCGCTCGGTGCCAACAGCTTCACCATCCTGACCAGGATCATCCTGCCCGCGCTGCTACCGTCGTTGTTGTCCGGAGCGGGCCTGGCCTTCTCCCGTGCCATCGGCGAATTCGGCTCGGTGGTGCTCATCGGTGGTGCGGTGCCCGGGGAGACCGAGGTGTCCTCACAGTGGATTCGCACCCTGATCGAGAATGATGACCGCACCGGTGCGGCAGCGATCTCGATTGTGCTGCTGCTGGTTTCGTTCGTCGTGCTGTTCATCCTGCGGGCGGTGGGGTCTCGGGCGGCCAAGCGTGAGGAACTGGCGAAATGACGCTGTCGTCCCCGGTGCGCTACCTCGTCCGATTCTTGGCGCTGGCCTACGTCACCGTCCTGGTGATCGTCCCGGTGGGGCTGATCCTGTGGCGTACGTTCGAGCCGGGGATCGGCACGTTCATCGCCTCGATCACCACTCCGGCCGCCATCTCCGCCCTGCAGCTGTCGCTGTTGGTGGTGGCGATCGTGGTACCGCTCAACGTGCTGTTCGGGGTGCCCACCGCACTGGTGTTGGCCCGCAACCGATTCCGGGGCAAGAGCGCGCTGCAGGCGGTGATCGATCTGCCTTTCGCGGTGTCACCGGTCGTGGTCGGTGTGGCACTGATCCTGCTGTGGGGCAGTGCCGGCCTGCTCGGTTTCGTCGAGAACAACCTCGGCTTCAAGATCATCTTCGGTCTGCCCGGCATCGTGCTCGCCAGCATCTTCGTCACCGTTCCGTTCGTCATCCGAGAGGTCGAACCGGTGCTGCACGAACTGGGCACCGACCAGGAAGAGGCGGCCTCGACCCTGGGCTCGCAGTGGTGGCAGACGTTCTGGCGGATCACCCTGCCGTCCATCCGGTGGGGTCTGACCTACGGCATCGTGCTCACCATTGCGCGCACCCTCGGCGAGTTCGGCGCCGTGATCATGGTGTCGTCCAATCTGCCGGGGACCTCGCAGACCCTGACCCTGCTGGTGGCCGATCGATACAGCCGCGGCCAGGAGTACGGCGCCTATGCGGTCTCGACTCTCTTGATGACCGTCGCAGTCATCGTGCTCGTCATTCAGGTGATTCTCGACGCCCGGCGTGCCCGGGCGGCAAAATAGGGCCCCTAGGAGACACAGTGACTTCCAAAGAGACAACCAACGCCATCACCGTCAAGGGCGCCAACAAGCGCTATGGCGACTTCGTGGCCCTCGACAACATCGATTTCGTCGTCCCGGACGGGTCGCTGACCGCCCTGTTGGGACCCAGCGGTTCGGGTAAGTCCACCCTGCTGCGGGCGATCGCCGGCCTCGACGTTCCGGACAGCGGGGCCATCACCATCAAGGGCAAAGATGTCACCGGTGTGCCGCCGCAGCGGCGCGGCATCGGTTTCGTCTTCCAGCACTACGCCGCGTTCAAACACCTCACGGTGCGGGACAACGTGGCGTTCGGCCTCAAGATCCGCAAGCGGCCGAAGGCCGAGATCAAGGACAAGGTCGACAACCTGCTGGAGGTGGTCGGTCTGGCCGGCTTCCAGACCCGCTATCCGAATCAGCTCTCCGGCGGTCAGCGCCAGCGGATGGCCCTGGCCCGCGCGCTCGCGGTGGATCCGCAGGTGCTGTTGCTCGACGAGCCCTTCGGTGCGCTGGACGCGAAGGTGCGCGAGGATCTGCGGGCCTGGTTGCGCCGGCTGCACGACGAGGTCCACGTCACCACGGTGCTGGTGACCCACGACCAGGCCGAGGCACTGGATGTGGCCGACCGGATCGCCGTGCTCAACAAGGGCCGCATTGAGCAGGTCGGCTCGCCCACCGAGGTCTATGACGAACCGGCCAACGGATTCGTGATGTCCTTCCTCGGCGCGGTGTCCTCGGTCAACGGTTCACTGGTGCGTCCGCATGACATCCGGGTGGGACGCAATCCGGATCTGGCGATCGCCAGTGATGACCCGAATGTCGCCGCCACTGGGGTGATCCGGGCGGTCATCGACCGGATCGTGGTGCTGGGCTTCGAGGTACGTGTCGAGCTGACCAGCGCGACCGACAACACGCCGTTCACCGCGCAGATCACCCGTGGTGACGCGGAGGCGCTCGGCCTCAAGCACGGTGACACCGTGTACGTGCGGGCCACCCGCGTGCCGAATCTGGCGGGCGACGCCCCAGCGGCGCAAGCGCTGTCCAGCGTGTAGTCAGGCCGCGGCGCGGGTGCTGCAGACGGCGTCGAAGCGGTCCAGCACCGTGTCGGCGACCAGCCGGTGCGGCCCGAGCGGCAACGCCATCGGGATGCCCCGTGCGGCGGCGAATGCCGCCACCCGGTCGGTGATCCGGCCGTGGGCCAAGAACCACGGTGCGATGACGAGCCGGGTGGCACCGCGAGCCCGCAGCTGGTCGGCGATCTCGGCCAGGTTCGGGTGCGGTCCGGCTGCGAATGCGGTGGCCGCCGTCCATCGGGTGTGGGCCACCAACTGTTCGGCAACCGTCTCGGTGCGCGAATTCGCTTCGGCGCGTGAGGAACCCACCGCCGTCACAATGACCCCGACGCCGTCGAGCCGGGACACGCCAGCTTCGGCGATCCGTCGCCGGAGCACCGCCACCAGCTGGTCGTCCTCGCCGAGGACATCGGCCTGGCGGGCGGCGACCCCGGACTCGGCGATCATCGCGGGGATGTCCTGGCGCGCGTGGTAGGCGTCCGCGAGGAGCAGCGGGGTGACCACCGCGCCGTCGCCGGCCGTGCGTAGCACGTCGGTCAGACTGGGTGAATTCTGTTCGCAGAACGCAGGTCTGACATCGATACCGGGCCGGATCCGACGAATGGTGTCGGCCACCGCGTACGTCGTTGCGGCAGAGCGCGGGTCGGCGCTACCGTGGGCGGTCAGGACGAGGATGCTCACCGGGTCCTCTTCAGGAAGCGTGCAGACCGCATTCGGTCTTGGCCTGCCCGGCCCAGCGACCGCTGCGCGGGTCGGCGCCCTCGACGGGCTTGCTGGTGCACGGCGCGCACCCGATCGACGGATACCCTTCGTAGACAAGGGGATTGACCAGGATGCCTTGGTCGTCGATGTAGTTCTGCATCTCGTCGTCGGTCCACGCCGCGAGCGGGTTGATCTTCACGAGGCCAAAGGCCTCGTCAAAACTGATCAGTGGTGCGTTCGCGCGGGTCGGCGCCTCGACGCGACGGATACCCGTCACCCACGCCGAGAATCCTTTCAGCGCCTTGCTGAGCGGCTCGACCTTGCGGAGCCGGCAGCATTCACCGGGGTCGCGGGAGAACAGGTCCTTGCCCAGCAGGGCGTCCTGCTCGGCAACGGTGCGTTCGGGGGCGACATTGTGCACCTTGACGTCGTAGACCGCCTCGACGGCGTCGCGTGTCCCGATGGTCTCCACGAAGTGGTAACCCGTGTCGAGAAACATCACGTCGACACCGGGGCGCACCTTGGCGGCCAGCGCGATGAGCACCGCGTCCTGCATATTGGACGCCACGATGTAGTCACCGCGGAAATTCCGATCGGTCCAGCGCAGCAGGTCCATCGCGCCCGCGCCCTCGAGTTCTCTGGCGCCGCGTTCGGCGATCCCTCGCAGGTTCTCCGCCGTCATCTGCGCGTCGTTGCTCATTGCCTACCCCTGTCCTCGCTCTTCGCGCAAGCGCTCATCGAAGATCCGCTTCGTCGGCCCGTAGGGCCCACTGGGCGAAACGCTCACCGGGCTCGCGTTGTTTCACGAAGTTGCGCGCGACACGTTCGATGTACTCACCGAGTTCGGAGGACAGCACCTTGTGCTGGCGCAGTTTGCGCCCGAAACCGCTGTCCAGCCCCAGGCTGCCGCCCAGATGCACCTGGAAGCCTTCCTCCGGCCCGTTCCCATCGTCGACCATCTGTCCCTTGAACCCGATATCGGCGATCTGGATGCGGGCACACGAGTTGGGGCAGCCGTTGATGTTGACCGTGATCGGGACGTCCAGCTCGGCGTTGATGTCCTCGAGGCGCTGCTCCAGATCCGGCACCAGGCTCTGGGCCCGGACCCGGGTCTCGGCGAAGGACAGCTTGCAGAACTCGATGCCGGTGCAGGCCATCAGGTTGCGTCGCCAATGCGACGGTGCCGACGGCAATCCGAGGGCGTCGAGCCCGTCCCGCAGCTCGTCGAGCTTTTCGTCGGGCACGTCGAGGATGATCAGCTTCTGGTACGGCGTGAACCGGATCCGGTCCGAACCGACCGACTCGGCCAGGTCGGCGACCTTGGTCAAGATGGTGCCCGAGACCCGGCCCGCGACGGGGGCGACACCCACGGCGTTCAGGCCGTTCTTGAGGCGCTGGACTCCGACATGGTCGATGGGGCGGGTCACCGGCTCGGGGGCAGGTCCGTCGAGCAGCGGGCGCTTGAGGTATTCCTGCTCGAGAACTTCCCTGAACTTTTCCACACCCCAGTCCTTGACCAGGAACTTCAGCCGGGCCTTGGCCCGCAGGCGGCGGTAGCCGTAGTCCCGGAAGACGCTGACCACGCCCTCCCAGACATCGGGCACCTCGTCCAGCGGCACCCACACCCCGAGGCGCTGGGCCAACATCGGATTGGTCGACAGTCCACCGCCGACCCACAGGTCGAAGCCGGGGCCGTGTTCTGGGTGGTCGACGCCGATGAACGCGACGTCGTTGACCTCGTGCACCACGTCCTGCAGGCCGGAGATCGCGGTCTTGAACTTGCGCGGCAGGTTCGAGTACTCCGGCTTGCCGATATAGCGCTTGACGATCTCGTGGATGGCCGGGGTGCCGTCGATGACCTCGTCGAGGGACTCGCCGGCCAACGGCGAACCGAGCACCACGCGCGGGCAGTCGCCGCACGCCTCGGTGGTCTGCAGGCCGACCGCATCCAGACGCCGCCAGATCTCCGGCATGTTCTCGACCTCGATCCAGTGGTACTGGATGTTCTCGCGGTCGGAGATGTCGGCGGTGTCCCTGGCGAATTCGGTGGAGATACCACCGAGGGCGCGCAGTGCGGCCGCGGTGAGCGCGCCGCCGTCGCTGCGGACCCGCAGCATGAAGTAGGAGTCCTCGAGCATGTCGGTGTTCTCATCGCCGGTCCAGGTCCCGTCGAACCCCGGCTTGCGCTGGGTGTAGAGGCCCCACCAGCGGAAACGGCCGCGCAGGTCACCCTTGTCGATGCTCTCGAAGCCGCCGGGGGCGTAGATGTTCTCGATCCGCGCTCGCACGTTGAGCGGGTTGTCGTCCTTCTTGGCTTGTTCGTTGGCGTTCAGCGGTTCGCGGTAACCGAGCGCCCACTGGCCTTCGCCGCGCGGTCGCTTCACCGGCTTCGCAGTCGTCATGAACGGGCTCCTTAGTGGAGGAGCCGGCGGAGGGATAGCGCGTGACCACCGGTGGCTGTCCGGCGGCGCAGATCCGTCGGCCAGCTGGGGGTACAGGTGGACAGGTCTACAGCCTCAAGGCAGACAGCAACAGCTACAGGTGCGCTTGAAGTCGACATGCCGCCGTGCCACCAGAGCGATTCCGGTGGTGCTGTTGCGGGCGGCGGTCACGCCCGACATTCTGCCACGACCCGCGCCATCAGCCCTAACCGGGCCAGATTTGCGATCACGGTGCGCAAAACCCGTTCTGGGACACTGGTGAGGTGACACAGCCCGGGCCGTTCGGCATCTACATCCACGTGCCGTTCTGCGCGAGCCGCTGCGGATACTGCGATTTCAACACCTACACCCCCGCCGAGCTGGGCGGGTCGAACCCGCAGGGCTGGCTGGCGGCGGTACGCATCGAGCTCGAACTGGCGGCGCAGCAGGCCGGACCGCGCCCGGTGGACACCGTCTTCGTGGGCGGCGGCACACCCACCATGCTCGGCGCCGACGGCCTGGCCGCGGTGCTCGACGCCGTCCGGGAGCATTTCACCCTGGCACCCGGCGCCGAGGTGACCACCGAGGCCAACCCGGAATCCAGTTCTCCGGCGCTGTTCGCCCGGCTGCGGGCCGCCGGCTACACCCGGATCTCGCTGGGCATGCAGTCGGCGGCCCCGCACGTGCTGGCGGTGCTGGACCGGGTGCACTCGGCCGGCCGGGCGCCCGCCGCGGCCGTGGAGGCGCGGGCCGAGGGGTTCGAGCACGTGAATCTCGATCTGATCTACGGCACGCCGGGGGAGACCGACGACGACCTGCGCCGCTCGGTGGAGGTGGCGCTGTCCGCCGGGGTCGACCATGTCTCGGCCTATGCGCTGGTCGTGGAGGAGGGCACCGCGCTGGCCCGGCGGGTGCGCCGCGGCGAGTTGCCCGCCCCGGACAACGACGTCCTGGCCGAGCGCTACGAACTGCTCGACACGCAGCTGTCGGCCGCCGGGCTGCAGTGGTACGAGGTGTCCAACTGGAGCGCGCCGGGCGGGGAGTGCCGGCACAATCTGGGCTACTGGGATGGTGGCGAGTGGTGGGGTGCAGGCCCGGGCGCGCACGGTTTCGTCGGCTCGACGCGGTGGTGGAATATCAAGCACCCCAACGCTTATGCGCAGGCGCTGACTGAACGCCGGCTGCCCGTCGCCGATTCGGAGGATCTCGACGAGGCGGCGCGGCACACCGAGGACGTAATGCTGCGACTGCGCCTGCGCAGCGGTCTGCCGGTCGCGGTGCTGTCCCCGGACGAGCGCCACCGCGCCGAGGTGGCCATCGGCGACGGGCTGGTGGTCCGGGCCGCCGATCGGCTGGTACTCACCGACCCGGGTCGGCTGCTGGCCGACGCCGTGGTGCGCACGCTGCTGGACTGAGCGGTCGGGCACCGATCACGGTCAGGTTAGGGTGTTAGGCAACCCTTACCTATGGAGCGTGGATGACCACACTGCAGCCGGTGCTCGACGGCGCCGGAACGACGCCACCGCAGCCGCCCCGGGTGACCGCGACGTACACCCGACTCGCCGCGCGGCAGGCGGCTCGCGCCGACGCGCTGGCGCTCAAGGCGCTGCTGGCGCCGGTGACCGGGCGCACCCGCGTCGCCCAGGTGCTGACCCTGATCGCCTCGGCCGCCACCGTGGTGCCGTTCATCGGCATCGTCGAGATCGGCCGCACCCTGGTGGCCGGCAACGCGGCGGACACCTCGCGGATCTGGACCATCGTCGCCGTCGTGATCGGCGCCCTGCTCGTCCGGACCTGGGCCAGCGGCACCGCCCTGACACTCACCCATCTCGCCGACGGTGACCTGCAGCGCTCTCTTCGCCGGCGCATCGTGGACACCTTGGGCCGGTTGCCGCTGGGCTGGTTCAACGGGACCTCCTCGGGCGAGGTCCGCAAGGCCGTCCAGCAGGACGTCGGGGAACTGCACTTCCTGGTCGCGCATGCGGCGGTGGAGAACACCGGGGCGCTGGCCACCCCGGCATTCGGGCTGGTCTACTGCTTCTCGCTGGACTGGCGGCTGGGGCTGCTGGCCATCGGCACCGCACCGGTCTATCTGTTGGTCTACCTGTGGCTGGGTCGCGATGTCCGGGTGCAGATGGAGCGGATGAACGCGGGCGTCGCGCGGATCAGCGCCACAATCGTCGAGTTCATCGCCGGTGTCGCCGTGGTCAAGACGTTCGGGGAGACGGGTCGGGCGCACCAGCGGTTCGCCGATGCGGCCGAGGAATTCAACGACGGATTCGCCGAGTGGATGGGCCCCATGGTCCGGGTCAAGGCGGCGTCGTCGATCTTCATCGAGGCGCCCACGGTGCTGCTGGTCAACCTGGCCGGCGGGTACTGGTTGGTGCGCAATGGCTGGGTCGCGCCGATCGACGTGCTCGGCTCGACACTGGTGGCGATGACCATTCCCGCCGCGGTGCTGGCCGTCGGCTACTCCGCCGGTATCCGCAAACAGGCCCAGGCCGCCGCCGGCCGGCTGGTCCGGCTGCTCGATCAGCCGAAGTTGAACATTTCCGCCAATCCGCAACTGCCGCAAGGCAACTCGGTTGAGTTCGACGACGTCAGCTTCAGCTATGACGGAACGAGCACGGTGCTGCACGAGGTGGATCTGACACTGGAGCCCGCCACCATGACCGCGCTGGTCGGCGCCTCGGGCAGCGGCAAGTCCACCCTGGCCACCCTGGTGCCGCGGTTCCACGACGCGACCGCGGGCACCGTCCGCGTCGGCGGTGTCGATGTGCGTGAGATCGATCCCGCCGTGCTGTACCGGCATGTCGGCTTCGTGCTGCAGGACGTGCAACTGCTCGGGGTCAGCGTGACCGACAACATCCGGTTGGGGCGTCCCGACGCCACCAACGAGGAGGTCTATCGGGCGGCCGAGGCCGCCCATGTGCACGACCGGATCCTGGCGCTGCCCCGGGGCTACGACTCGGTGGTGGGCGAGGACGCACACTTCTCCGGCGGGGAGGCGCAGCGGGTCAGCATCGCCCGTGCCCTGCTGGCCGACACCCCGGTGCTGGTGCTCGACGAGGCGACGGCCTCGGCGGATCCGGACTCCGAGGCGCAGATCCAGGCGGCGCTGTCGCGGCTGATCGCCGGCCGCACGGTCCTGGTGATCGCCCACCGGCTGGGCTCGATCGTCGGCGCGGACAACATCGTCGTCCTCGATGCCGGCCGCGTCGTCGAACAGGGCCGACATGACGAGCTGCTCGCCCGCGGCGGTCGGTACGCCGCGATGTGGCAGGTGTACAGCGATGGCAATGCTGAGAAGTACGAGGGCGCACGATGATTCGCGGCTTCCTGCACATTCTCGGGCCGCGGCGCGGCCTGATGTTCGGCTATCTTGCGTGGGTGGGCGCCTACGGCGTGCTGCACGGTGTCGCGATGGTGCTGTTGGTACCCATCTCGCAGGCCTTGTTCGACGGGCGCTACGCCGACGCCGCACGGTGGCTCGCGGTGCTGGCCGCCGTGGTGGTGGCCGCGGCAGTGGCCCAGTACGTGCAGTCGTCCCGGGCGATGCGGATGGCGCTGGCCACCATGAGGCTGCTGCACCGCAGGCTCGGCGACCACATGGTGACCCTGCCGCTGGGCTGGTTCAGCCGTGACACCGTCGGTTCGGTCTCCCAGATCGCGGTCAAGGGAACGACATTCGTGGGAACCAGCGGCGCACATCTGATCACGCCGATCGTGCTCAACACGGTGAGCGCGGCGACCGTGGTGATCGGTCTGGCGTTGTTCGACTGGCGGATCGCCGCGGTGGCCCTGGTGGGCGGGCTGATCCTGATGGCCTGCGGTGCGCTGGCGGCCCGGCTGATCGCCGGGGCCGAGATGCTCAACCACGATGCCGAGGTCGAGGTGAACACCCGGGTGGTGGAGTTCGCCCGGTGCCAGCCGGTGCTGCGGGCATTCGGTCGTACCGGGGCGGATTTCACGCCGCTCAGTGCGGCGCTGGACGCCCAGCACCGGGTCGGACGACGGGCGCTGTGGCGGTCGGTGGCGGGCCTGATGCTCAATGGGGTGGCCGTGCAGGCGGTGTTCTCGGCGCTCATCGTGGCGGGCGCGTGGCTGGCGGTGGGTGGTGGGGCGAGCGAAGCGACGGGGAATGGTGCCGAGCTGAACCCGCTCACCGCGGTGGCGATCCTGGGCCTGGCCGCCCGGTTCGCCTCCCCGCTGGCCGCACTGGCCGAATACGGCTCGGCGATGCGCATGGCACGCACCGAACTGGACCGGATCACCGATATCCTCGACACTCCCGCCTTACCGGAACCTCAGTCCCCTCAGTCGGTTTCGGTCCCGGGTCGGGTCGAGCTCGACCGCGTCGCGTTCGGCTATCCGGGCCGGAGCGAAGCGCCCGGGGGAGTTGGCCGGGTGGTGGCCACCGATATCAGCTTCGTCGCCGAACCAGGCACCATGACGGCGCTGGTCGGCCCGTCCGGTTCCGGTAAGACCACGCTGACCCGGTTGATCGCCCGGTTCTACGACACCGACACCGGCACCGTGCGGGTGGGCGGCGTCGATGTCCGCGATCAGCGGACCACCGATCTGATGGCGCAGTTGTCCCTGGTGTTCCAGGACGTCTACCTGTTCGACGACACGCTCTGGGAGAACGTCCGGATCGGCAGGCCGGGGGCCACCGATGCCGAGATCGCCGCCGCAGCGGAGACGGCCGGGCTGGCCTCGGTGCTGCAACGGCTGCCCGACGGCTGGCAGACCCGGGTCGGCGAAGGCGGGTCGGCGCTGTCCGGTGGTGAGCGGCAACGGGTTTCGATAGCCCGTGCGCTGCTCAAAGACGCCCCGATCGTGTTGTTCGACGAGGCGACCAGCGCGCTGGACCCGGAGAACGAGCGGTATGTGGCCGAATCGATCCGGACCCTGGCGCAGCGCAGCACGGTGATCGTCATCGCGCACACACTGTCCACCGTCACCGCCGCGGACAACATCGTCGTGCTCTCGGGCACGGGCGAGGTGGCAGACACCGGGTCGCACGCCGAGTTGATGGCGCGCGGCGGCCAATACGCGGACTTCTGGGCGCAGCGGGTCGCCGCGTCCGGGTGGGCGATGGGGGTCGGCTAACTCACATTCACGTACCCCGCCACCAATAAGCTAGGTTAGGCTAAATTTACCTGGTGCTTACGTTGAGGACCGAGGTGAAGCAAAGGTGACCGTGGAGACCAGAGCGGAAAACGTTGTGGTGCTTCCGCTGACGTTGCCGTCGGGCATCACTCCTGCCGACGTGGTGGCCGAGTTGGCCCGGATGTCCGAAGCCTCCGGCCACGAGTACCTCGTCTACGAACAGCGTGGCCAGTGGATTCTGGCGAGTGACGTACGGACGGCCATCGAACTGGACTCCGATGAACTCCGGCTCATCACCGACGGTGTGGTGACGCGGCAGTCCTGGACGGGGCGCCCCGAAGTGGTCCTCGGCGAGGCGGTGGACCGGCTGCTGCTGGAGGGGCAGCGGCTGTTCGGTTGGGTCGCCTTCGAATTCGGGGCGTACCGCTTCGATCTGGCCGACCGGCTCCCCGCGGGGACGCCGCTGGCCCGGCTGTTCCTGCCCGGCAGTCAAGTCGTCGTCACCGATACCGAGGTCACCGTGGTCGACGGCGACACCGGCTATGCGGCCGCGATCGACCGTCTGCTCGCACGTGGCCTGGCGCCGACGCCGGCCGCCCGACCGCTCGACGTCGATGCCGACACCGCGCATTACCGCCGGCGCGTCGCCGCGGCGATCGAGGAGATCGTCTCCGGCCGCTACCAGAAGGTGATCCTGTCCCGGCGATTCGATGTGCCGTTCGCCCTGGACTTCCCGGCCACCTACCGGGTGGGTCGGCGTCACAACACCCCGGTCAGGTCATTCCTGTTGCGGTTCGGCGGAATTCGCGCGCTGGGCTACAGTCCCGAACTGGTGGCGGCGGTGCACGAGGACGGCACCGTGCTGACCGAGCCGCTGGCCGGTACCCGCGCGCTGGGCCGGGGCGCCGACGAGGACCGCGCCGCCCGCGACGAGCTGGAATCCGATTCCAAGGAGATCGTCGAGCACGCCATCTCGGTGCGCACCTCGATGCAGGAGATCGCCGAGGTGGCCGAACCGGGCACCGCGATGGTCTACGACTTCATGACGATCCGGGAGCGCGGCAGTGTGCAGCATCTGGGCTCGACGGTCGGTGGCCGGCTGAGCTCGTCGCTGGACCGGATGGACGCGCTGGCGGCGCTGTTCCCAGCGGTGACGGCATCGGGTATCCCCAAGGCGGAGAGCGTCGATGCCATCCTGCGGCTGGACCAGACCCCGCGCGGACTGTACTCGGGAGCGGTGGTGATGTTCACCGCCGGTGGCGAGATGGATGCGGCGCTGACCCTGCGCGCGGTCTACGAACAGGACGGCGCGACCTGGTTGCGCGCCGGCGCCGGCATCATCGCGGCATCCAACCCGGACCGGGAGTTCGAGGAGACCTGCGAGAAGCTCACCACGCTGGCCCCGTATCTGGTGCCCCGCGACTAGCGGGTCAACCGCGCGACGATCGCCTTCTTGTCGGTCTTGCCGACCGCCGTGGTCGGCAGCGAGTCCCACGCGACCAGGGTGTCCGGCCGCGAGTGCGCGGCCACTCCGCGGCCGTCCAGGTGGGCGTTGAGCTCGGCCAGGCTCACCGGGGGGCCGCTGAACACCACCACGGCGCAGATCTTCTCCCCGAGGAACTCGTCGGGCAGGGGCACCGCGGCGGCCGCCCAGATCGCGGGGTGGGTGATCAGATGCTCCTCCAGATCCAGGGCCGCCACCGTCTCGCCGCCCCTGGTGATGACGTCTTTGACGCGACCGGTGACCTCCAGATAGCCGTTCGCGTTCCGCCTGACCCGATCTCCGCTGCGGTAGAAGCCGTCCGGGCTGAACGACCTCGCATTGTCCTGCGGGGCATTGAAATACCCGTTGATGGTGTAGGGCCCGCGGACCAGCAGCTCACCTTCTGCACCGTGCTCCACCTCATGTCCGGCTTCGTCGACGATCCGCAGTTCGTCGTATTCGGACAGCGGACGGCCCTGGGTGTGGTCGAGCAGATCCGCCGCGTCATCGAGTCGGGTGTAATTGAGTAGTCCCTCTGCCATGCCGAAGACCTGCTGCAGACCCGGCGTCAACGCCGAGCGCACGGCGGCGGCATCGTCGGAGGCCAGTTTCGCGCCACCGACCTGAAGCAGCCGCAGCCCCTTGGGGGCCAGCGGCTCCCAATCACAGGCCTGCGCCCACAGCTTGGCCAGGGCGGGTACCAGCGCGGTGACGGTGACCCGGTGTCGGTCGATCACGGCGAACGCGGCCTCCGGGGACGGGTCGGCGGTGAACACGGTGGCCGCACCCGAGCTCAGGGCACCCAGCAGGCCGGGACAGGCCAGCGGAAAGTTGTGCGCGGCAGGCAATACCACCAGATAGACGTCCGACGGGGTCAACGCGCACAGCTGCGCGCTCGCGGTGACGTTGTAGACGTAGTCCTCGTGGGTGCGCGGGATCAGCTTGGGCGCGCCGGTGGTGCCGCCCGATACCAGCAGCAGCGCGGGGGAGTCGGTCGCCGGCCGCACGGCAGGCGGGGGTGCATCCGAATCGAGGACCGACCACGGCAGGAACGGACCCGGGTCGCCGTGCACGACGACGTGCCGCACTGCCGGGTGCGCGGCGACGAGTTCTTCGGCCATCGCGCGGTAGTCGAATCCGGCTGCGCTGTCGGCGATGACGAGCGCGACGGCGCCGCTGACGGACGCGAAGTGGGTCAGTTCGGCCAGTCGGTGTCCGGGCAGGCACATCACCGGGACGGCGCCTGCTCGTAACAATCCGAAGAGGGCGACGGCGAAATGCGACGAGTTCGGCAGTTGCAGAAGTACCCGGTCACCGGGCGCGATACCCAGCGCGGCGAAGCCGGCGGCCGCCCGGTCGGCCCGCGCGTCCAGATCGGCGAAGGTGTGCGAGGAGTGCGCGTCGGCGACAGCGATATTGCCGGGCCAGGTCTGTGCCGCGGTGCGCAGGATCTCGCCGAGGGGCCGGCCGGTCCACAGGCCGGTCTCTCGGTAGTGCGCCGCGCGGTCGGCCGGGAACGGGACGAAGCCGGCCGCCAGGGTGGTCTGTGCTGCGGATTCCGCCGGTTGCGGCGTGGTCAGGGTCACGGGTCTGCCCTTCGGGGTAGGCGTGTTCGGTAGTCCGAATATAGGGTAGCCTTCTCAAAATTAGGGCAGCCTGTGCTTAGTAATTGGACGGCGTTGGGAGGCGTGGTGAGTGTTGCTGTGAATGCCTCGGCTAGGTCAGAAACCATCCGGCAAGAGGTCGCCGATCTGCTCGGTATCACCGCAGGCGATATCGACCCCGATCTCGATCTCGTCAGCCAGGGCCTGGACTCGATCCGGATGATGTCACTCGCCGGAAGATGGCGGAAAAAGGGCCTGGACATCGATTTCGCGTCCCTGGCAGCACGGCCGTCGGTGCGGGCCTGGGTGGAATTGCTGGGCGGCGGCGATATCGCAGCGGAAGCCGAACAGCCTGAGGTCCAGGATGATTCGCACGCCGGCGAACCGTTTCCGCTGGCCTCCATGCAGCACGCCATGTGGATCGGCCGGGAGGACGATCAGCAACTCGGCGGCGTCGCCGGTCACCTCTATGTCGAATTCGACGGTGCAGCAGTCGATCACGATCAGCTGCGCGGTGCGGCCACCAAGCTCGCGGAGCGTCATCCGATGCTGCGTGTCCACTTCCTTCCCGACGGCACCCAGCGCATCGGTGAAGTGCCGCAGCCCTTTCCGGTGGACCTGGTCGACCTGCGCACCGCAGACGAGGCCGAGGTGCACGCTCGGCTGGCGGACATCCGGCGCGCCAAATCGCACCAGCAGCTCGAGCACGGGGTCTTCGAACTCGCGCTGACCCTGCTGCCCGGCGGCCGTTGCCGCCTGCACGTGGATCTGGACATGCAGGCCGCCGACGCGATGAGCTACCGCACCCTGATGGCCGATCTGACCCGGCTGTACCACGGCGGCGACCTCGCCCCGCTCGGCTACACCTACCGGCAGTACCGGCTCGCCGCGGCGCAGCAGCCAGTCGCCGAAGCCGACCGGCAGTGGTGGGCCGAGCGGATCCCGGAGCTGCCCGATCCGCCGCGCCTGCCGCTGGTGCCGGCGGCCGAGCAGGCCGACCCGCGCCACACCACGCGCCGCCACCGTTGGCTGGACCCGCAGACCCGCGACGCCCTCTTCGGGGCCGCCCGCCGGCGCGGCGTCACGCCGGCGATGGCCCTGGCCGCCTCGTTCTCCGACGCGCTGGCCGGCTGGTCGGCCGAACCGCACTTCCTGCTCAACGTCCCGATGTTCGGCCGCGAACCGTACCACCCCGAGGTGGATTCACTCGTCGGCGATTTCACCTCGTCGCTGCTGCTGGACATCGACCTGACCGGTGCCGACACCGCCACCGCCCGCGCCCGCGCGGTCCAGGACGTGTTCCGCCACGCGGCCGCCCACGCCGCCTACCCGGGCCTGTCCGTACTGCGCGACCTCAGCCGGCACCGCGGCACCCAGGTGCTGGCCCCGGTGGTGTACACCAGCGCGCTCGGGCTGGGGGAACTGTTCGCCGCCGAAGTCACCGACACGTTCGGCACACCGGTGTGGATCAACTCGCAGGGACCGCAGGTGCTGCTCGACGCTCAGGTCACCGAATTCGACGGTGGTGTCCTGGTGAACTGGGACGTCCGGGAGGACGCCTTCCCTGCCGGGGTGATCGACGCGATGTTCGACCGGCACATCGCCGAACTGATGCGGCTGGCCGCCGAGGACACCGCCTGGGAGACCGTCCGCACCCCGCTGATCACCGACAGGCAGCGCGCGGTGCGTGACCGCATCAACGCCACCACCGCCGATCCCGGTGGGCAGCCGCTGCACGCCGGTTTCTTCGCCTCCGCGGCCGCCCGCCCGGACGCGACCGCCGTCATCGGCTCGGCCGGCGAGCTGACCTACGCCGAACTGCGCGAGCAGGTGCTCGCCGTCGCCGCCGCCCTGCACACCGCGGGGATCACACCGGGCGACACCGTCGCCGTGCTCGGTCCCAAGGGTGCCGACCAGATCACCGCGCTGCTCGGCATCCTGGCCGCCGGCGCGATCTATCTGCCCATCGGCGCGGACCAGCCGGCCGAACGGGCCGAACGCATCCTTCGCGCCGGCGGTGTGCGGATGGCCTTGGTGTGTGGTGATCAGCAGCCCAGCTGGCTGCCCGCCCTGACCCTCGCCGAGGCGCTGCGGGTCGGCCGGCGTGTCCCGGACTTCACCCCGGTGCTCGCCGACCCGCATGAGCTGGCCTACGTGCTGTTCACCTCCGGCTCGACCGGCGAACCCAAGGGCGTCGAGGTCACCCACGACGCGGCGATGAACACCGCCGAATTCCTCTACGGGCACTTCGAGATCGGCCCGGACGACCGCTGTCTGGCGCTGATGACGCTGGAGTGCGACCTGTCGGTGCTCGACGTGTTCGCCACTCTCGCCACCGGCGGTGCGATTGTCGCGATCGACGAGGACGATCGGCGAAACCCCGACACCTGGGCCCGGTTGATCCACGAGCATCGGGTGACCGTGCTGAACTTCCTGCCCGGCAGTCTGGAGATGCTCGTCGAGGTGGGCGAGCACCGGCTTTCCTCGGTCAGGGTCGTCCTGACCGGCGGGGACTGGGTACGCACCGCCATGGTGCGCCGGCTGCAGGCCCAGGCCCCCGGTGTCCGGGTGGCGGGACTGGGCGGAGCCACCGAGACCGCGATCCACGCCACCATCCACGAGGCTGCGGCGGACCTGCCCGCGCACTGGGCGGCGTTGCCCTATGGCGTGCCGTTCACCAACAATGCTGCCCGCGTGGTGAATTCGTTCGGTGCCGACTGCCCGGACTGGGTGCCTGGCGAGCTGTGGATCGGCGGGCGCGGTATCGCGACCGGGTACCGCGGCATGCCGGAGCTGACCGCGGAACGCTTCGTCGAACATGATGGCCGGCGCTGGTACCGCACCGGGGACCTGGCGCGCTACTGGCCCGACGGCACCCTGGAGTTCGTCGGCCGTGCCGATCACCGGGTGAAGATCAGCGGCTACCGCATCGAACTCGGTGATGTGGAGGCGGCGCTGCAGCGGATCCCCGGGGTGCGCGCCGCGGTCGCCGGTATCGTGCCCGCGGCCGGTGCCCGCCACCACGACGTGCTGGCCGCGCTGGTCAGCACCGAGGATTCCGGAGTCGACGTGCGGCAGATCACCGAGGCTGTCGCCGAACTCGTTCCGCCGCACATGGTCCCGCGTCACATCGAGCTGGTCGACCGTATTCCGTTCACCCTCGCCGGTAAGACCGACCGGCGGGCCGCGGCCCGCACGCTCACCGAGGTGTTCGGCGATGGGCCCGACGCGGACCGCCGAATGCCGTCCACGCCCGTGCAGCGGGCACTGGCGGCCATCATCGGGGACCTGCTCGGCGTCCCCGACCTCGGTGTCGACGACGACTTCTTCGCCCTCGGTGGGGATTCGGTGCTGGCCACCACCGCCGTCGCACGGATCAGGGACTGGCTGGACACCCCGACGGTGATGGTGCCCGACATCTTCGCCACCCGCACTGTCGAAGCGCTGGCAGCACGGCTGGCCGGCCGGGAGGCCGGCAGTGACCGGCTCGACCAGGTCGCCGAGCTCTACTTGGAGGTGGCGGACATGGACGACGCGGATGTGGTGAACGCCCTCGACGCTGCCGCAATCTCGTGACCGCCGCGGATCTCACGTTCGCCCCGTGGGTCAAGCGATACTCGGCACCAGGGGCACCCGTTCTGGTGTTCCCGCACGCCGGGGGTGCCGCGCTGGCCTACCGGGCGATGGGCACCGCGCTGGCCGAGGCCGGTGCCGACGCCTACGTCATGCAGTACCCGCAGCGCGGCGACCGGCTGACCCATCCGGCACCGGACACCGTGGCCGAGCTCGCCGCGGACCTTTTCGACGGCGGCAGCTGGGACCGGATCGGGCCGCTGCGGCTGTTCGGGCATTGCATGGGTGCGGTGGTGGCGTTCGAATTCGCCAGGGTGGCCCAGCAGCGCGGGGCGGAGGTGAGCGCCTTGTGGGTCTCGGCCAGCGAGGCACCGTCGGCAGTCGCGGCCTCCCCGGCATTACCGATGGCGCAAGCGGAGATCATCGCCGAGATGGTCGACCTCGGCGGCACCGACCCGCAGCTGCTCGAGGACGAGGACTTCGTGGAGCTGTTGCTCATGGCGGTACGTGCCGACTATGCGGCGTTCAACCGGTACAGCTGCGCCGACGAGGTGCGTATCGGCGCCGACATCCACACCCTCGGTGGCAACCGGGACCACCGGATCAGCGAGAACATGTTGCGCCGCTGGAAGTCTCACACCACCGGCGCCTTCACCTGCTCGATCTTCGACGGCGGGCATTTCTATCTCAACGAGCACACCGCGGATGTGGCGGAGTTGATCAATGAGCTCTGATTCACCTCCCGATCCCGCCGACCCGGTGGTGATCGTCGGGATGGCGGTCGAGGCGCCCGGTGGTGTGGACACCGCCGAGGGCTTCTGGGATCTGCTGGCCGAGCAGCGGGAAGCGCTGGGGCGCTTTCCCACCGACCGCGGCTGGGCGATCTCCGAACTTCTGGACGGGTCCCGGCGTGACGGGTTCAAGACTATCCACGATCTCGGCGGGTTTCTCTCCGGCGCAGGAAGTTTCGACCCGGCCTTCTTCGGCATCTCACCGCGCGAAGCCGTGGCGATGGACCCGCAGCAACGCGTCGCGCTGCGACTGGCCTGGCGTGCGATCGAAGACGCCGGTATCAACCCCGACGATCTCGCCGGCCACGACGTGGGTTGTTACGTCGGCGCTTCGGCGCTCGAGTACGGACCTGAACTGTCCGAATTCTCCTCGCACAGTGGTCATCTCATCACCGGCACGTCACTGGGGGTGATCTCCGGGCGGATCGCCTACACCCTCGACCTGGCCGGTCCGGCACTCACCGTCGACACCTCCTGCTCGTCGGCGCTGGCTGCCTTCCACACCGCCGTGGCGGCCCTGCGCGCCGGCGATTGCGATATGGCCCTGGCCGGCGGGGTCTGCGTGATGGGCACCCCGGGCTACTTCGTCGAATTCTCCAAACAACACGCACTCTCCGATGACGGGCACTGCCGGCCCTACAGCGCCCACGCGAGCGGCACGGTATGGGCCGAAGGCGCGGCGATATTCCTGTTGCAGAACAAATCCGCCGCGATCCGCGACGGCAGGCAGGTACTGGCGGAGGTGCGCGCCAGCGCCGTCAACTCCGACGGCCGCACCGTCGGACTCACCGCGCCCAGCGGCACCGCCCAGCAGAGGTTGTTCCGTCGCGCCATCGCCGCGGCCGGGGTGACCCCCGAAGACGTCGGCATGATCGAAGGCCACGGCACCGCCACCCGGCTCGGTGACCGCACCGAATTACAGGCGTTGGCGCAGACCTATGGCGCGGCCGCACCTGGCGCCGGTGCACTGCTCGGGTCGGTCAAATCCAACATCGGTCACACCCAGGCGGCCGCCGGGGCGCTCGGACTGGCCAAGGTGATCATCTCGGCCGAGCGCGGCTCGGTGCCGGCCAGCCTGCACACCGACGAGGCCAGCCGGGAAATCGACTGGGAGTCCCAAGGTCTGCGGTTGGCCACCAAGCTGACGCACTGGCCCGCCAAGGGCGGCGAACGGGTCGGTGCGGTGTCGGCGTTCGGTATGAGCGGGACCAACACCCACGTCATCGTGGCCGTCCCGGACGCCGGGGAGGCCCGTGATGTACCTGCCTGACGGACGCGTGCCCGTGCTGCTGACCGCGCACGCCGAGGACCTGATCGCGCAGGACGCCGCCGCGATCCTGCACTACCTGGAGCGCCGGCCCACCCACACCGACGTCGCCGCGGTGGCCGCCGCGACGCTGCGCACCCGCCGGATACGCAAGCACCGCGTGGTGATCCGGGCCGCCGCACTCGGCGAGCTGAAGGACGCGCTGCGTGCCGTCGCCGCGGGGGAGGAGCACCCGCTGGCGGTGGGCTCGTCACGATCGGCGAGCCGTATCGCCTTCGTCTTCCCCGGTCAGGGCAGCCAGTGGCCGTCGATGGGGATCGAGGCCTACGATCGTCTGCCCGAGTACCGCGCCGAGGTCGACCGCTGCGCCGCGGTGTTCACCGCCGCCGGGCACGCCTCACCACTGGACTACCTGATGGCCGAACCCGGGGTGCCGACCAACGATTTCACCCAGGTGCAGATCCAGGGCGCGCAGTTCGTGCACGGGGTGGCATTGGCCCGGGTGTGGCGGTCGTGCGGGGTTCTGCCCGATATCACCGTGGGGCACAGCCTCGGCGAGATCGGCGCGGCCTATATCGCGGGCACCATCACCCTCACCGAAGCCGTCGGTATCGTCGCGGCCCGCGCCACCCTGCTGGACGGACTGACCGGGCCGTACCGGGTCGCGGTCCTCGGGCTCGGCCCGGACGCGGCGCACGAGGCCGTCGCCGGGGTTGACGGTTGGGCCGAGGTGTCGGTCGTCAACTCGAAATCCTCGGTGGCGGTGTCCGGGGACACCGAGACGATCGCCGCGCTGGTGCGTGCCACCGCAGACCGCGGCGTCTTCGCCCGCGAGATCGAGATGTGGTTCCCCGCGCACACCACCAAACTCGACCCGCTGCGCGCCGAGCTCGAATCACTGTTACCGGCAGGCGAGTTCACCGAGTCACCCGTGCGGTTCATCGGATCGGCCACCGCCTCGGCGGTCGCGGCCGGCACCGACTTCGCCGACTACTGGTACACCAACCTGCGCAGCACCGTCCGCTTCGACCGCGCCGTCGCGGCCGCGGTCGAGCACGGCGCCCGCGTCTTCGTCGAACTCTCCGCCCATCCGGCGCTGCTGTACGCGCTCGGGGATACCCTCGATGACGAGGATGGCGCTGTCGAGCCGGCCGAGGTGCTCGCCGTCGGCTCCGGGCGCCGCGACGAACCGATCGCCGATCGGCTGGCCGCCAATATCGCCGCGGTGGCCGTCACCGACCCGGGCTACCGCTGGGCCGACCTCATCGACGCGGCACCCGCACCGCTGCGGAACTTCCCGTTCGCCCCGATGCGGTCCCAACACCTCTGGGCCGCGCCGGAACCCCTGCCGCCCGTGGCGGGGATCAGCGTGGCCGTCGAACACTGGCAGCCGCACCTCCCTGCCGTCTCCGCCGGCACGCGGCGGGCCGCGGTGATCGACCTCGGCAGCGGTCTCGGTGCGGCCGTGGCGGACCGGTTCGACGTGGTGGCCCCGGCCGACGCCGACCTGCTCATCGTGGTCGCCCCTGCCCTGGACAGCCCGGACGTGGTCACCGCCGCCGAGGCGCTGGCCGAACAGATCGAGTCCGGTCTGCTGGGCTACGCCGATACGCCCGGCGATACCGATCGTGATGTCTGGCTGGTCACCGTGGGCGGGGAGCAGGTGCGGCCCACCGACCCGGCCCCTCGGCCCGCACAGGCCGCGCTCGCCGCCATGCACCGCAGCCTGGCACTGGAATTCCCCGAGCACCGATTCGGGCATCTCGATCTGCAAGCACGCACGCTGGATGCGGCCGCGGTGGCCGTACTCGCCGGATCGACAGGCGAATTCGCCACCCGGGACGGCGCGGTCTACCGGCGCACCACCCGCGACGAGCAGCTCGACACACCGGCGTGGACCGCGGATTCCGGGGTGCTGGACGAAGTGGTCATCACCGGTGGCAGCGGGGTCGTCGGGCTGCACCTGGCCCGCTGTCTCGCCGCGCAGGGCGCGCGCCGGATCGTGCTGCTGAGCCGCAGCGGTGTCGATCCCGCGCATCTGGCCGAGCTGGACGCAAAGGTCATCGCGCCCCGCTGTGACATCACCGACCCGGCCGCCCTGGCCGCCGCGATCGTCGAAACGGGCTCGACCGCAGCATCCTTGGTGATCCACGCCGCGGGCTCGGCCACCATCGCCGAGCACGGCCGGCTCACCGGGGCGGCGTTCGCGGATACCATGTCGGCGAAGGTCAGCGGATTCGACCGTCTCGCCGCGACCTGGCCACTGCGGTCGGATGCTCGAATCCTGTTGTTCTCTTCGGTATCCGGGATGTGGGGTGGCGTCGGGCACATCGCGTACGCCGCCGCCAACCGGCTGCTCGACGTGGCGGCCGCCCAGCACCGGGCGCAGGGCCGCCGGTGCACGGCCGTGCGCTGGGGACTGTGGCCCGGCAACGGGATCATCGACGAGTCCGAGAGCGCCCGGGTGCAGCGGTCGGGCCTGCAACCGATGCACCCGGACCGGGCCGCCGAGGTCTGCCTCCGGGACTGGGCAGGTGACCCGCTGGTGTTCACCGCCGACCGAGACCGGTTGCGCACCTTCCTCGGCGATGCGGACGAACCTGCCGCCACCGCCGCCACCCCGGAGGTCCCCGCGGCCGCCGCGCCAGGAGGCCCGGCCGGTGCCGTTCGCAGCGCGCTCGGCGCGGTGCTGAAGGTGGCCGACACCGCATCCCTGGATCTGGCCGAGTCCCTGCTGGACCTGGGCGTGGACTCCCTGCTGGCCCTGGACCTCCGCAAGAAGCTCACCGCGGCCACCGGGCACAAGGTGCCGCTGGCCAAGATCCTCGGCGGTATCACCGGAGCCGAGCTGATCGAGCACCTCGAGAAGACTGACAAAGAAAGCACCCACGCGTGACTGATATCGCAGATGCCGCCACCACCACCGCCGCCGGCCGGGACGCCCGTCTGGAGCTGATGCGGCGCAAGCTCGCCGAACGCGGGCTGGCGTCGGCAGAAGCCGTCGAGGCCGCACCGCCGGCCGGGTTGTCCGACGGACAGCTGCGCATGTGGTTCGTGCAGAGCGTGGACCCCACCGGCGTGCTGCTCAACGTCTGCGTCTCCTACCGGCTCACGGGTGCGTTGGATCCCGAGCGCCTGCGCGGCGCCGTCGATGCCGTGGGCCGCCGGCACCCGATCCTGCGCACCACCTACACCACCGACCAGACCGGGACGCCGCAGCCGGTGCTGCACGACGACCTGCGGCCCGGCTGGGCCTTCCACGACGTGTCCGACAAATCCGAACGGGCCCGCGCGCTGCGGCTGGAGGTGCTGGCACAGCGGGAATTCGGCGCCCCGTTCGATCTCGCTGCCGACTCGCCGCTGCGGATCACGTTGGTGCGCCTCGGCGCCGACGAGTTCGTCATGCTGCTGGTGGCCCATCACATCGCCTGGGACGACGGTTCGTGGCGGGTGTTCTTCGACGACCTGACCCGCGCCTACTCCGGTGCCGACCTCGGCCCGACGCCGCGTACACCCGTGCCGGCCGCCGACACCACCGCCGAAGACCTGGCGCATTGGCGTGCGGTATTGGCGGACCCACCCGAGCCACTGGAACTGCCGGGCCCGTCCGGATCGGCGGTGCCGACCGGATTCCGCTCGCAGCTCATCACGTCGACCCTGCCCGCCGGCACCGTGGCGAAGGTGACGGCACTGGCCCGTGAGACCGGCGCCACCCCCTACATGGTGCTGCTGGCCGCCTTCGGCGCACTCATCCACCGCTACACGCACACCGATGACTTCCTGGTCGCCAGCCCGGTCGTCAACCGCGGCACCGACGATACGATCGGCTACTACGGCAACACCGTCGCGATGCGGCTGCGCCCGAAGGGCACCCAGGGCTTCCGCGACCTCGTCACCGCCACCAGGGACACCGCGGTCGCGGCGTTCGCCCACCAGCGGATCAACCTCGACCGGGTGGTCGCCGAACTCAACCCGGACCGGCGTCACGGCTCCGAGCGGATGACACGGGTCAGCTTCGGCTTCCGTGAACCCGACGGCGGCGCCTTCCGGGCCGAGGGCATCACCTGCGCCCGTGCCGAGCTGCGCAGCCACGTCAGCCAGCTGCCCCTGGGCTTCATGGTCGAGTGGAACGCCGACGGCGTCACCATCGAGGCCGAGTACCTCACCGAGATCATCGATGCCGACCTCGCCGCGAATATGCTCGCCCACTTCGCCGTCCTGCTGGACAACGCGCTGGACCAGCCCGACGTGGCACTGCAGCGCCTCATGTTGTTCTCCGCCGACGACGAAGCCTGGCTGCACGCCGTCTCCCACGGCGAGCAGTTCGACACTCCTGCAACCACATTGACCGCACTCGTCGGAGATCAGGTTGCCCGCACTCCCGATGCCACCGCCGTCGTCTACGAGGGCCGCCACTACAGCTACCGCGAGCTGAACGCGGAGGCCAACCGGATCGCGCACTGGCTGATCGCCCAAGGTGTCGGTACCGAGGACCGGGTGGCCGTGCTGCTGGAGAAATCACCCGAGCTGGTGATGACCGCGCTGGGCATCGTCAAGGCGGGTGCGGTGTACCTGCCGATCGACCCCGGCTACCCCGACGACCGGCTGACCTACATCCTGTCCGATTCGGATCCGAAAGTCGTGATCCGCGAACCGGTCACCGACCTGCAGGCCTATCGCACCGACGACCCGACCGACGACGACCGGGTCCGCCCGCTGCTGCCCGACAACACCGCCTACCTGATCTACACGTCGGGCTCGACCGGTCTGCCCAAGGGCGTGCCGGTGCCGCACCGGCCCATCGCCGAGTACTTCGTCTGGTTCGGTGCCGAATACCGGGTCTCCGAGGCGGACCGGCTGCTGCAGGTGGCCTCCCAGGGTTTCGACGTATCGATCGGTGAACTGTTCGGCATGCTCGCCGCCGGGGCGCGCCTGGTCATCCCGAAACCCGGTGGCCTCAGCGATATCGGGTATCTCACCGCGCTGCTGCGCGACGAGGGCATCACCTCGATGCACTTCGTCCCGTCCTTGCTGGGGCTGTTCCTGTCGCTGCCCGGTGTCAGCGAATGGCGCAGCCTGCAGCGGGTGCCCATCGGCGGCGAGGCGCTGCCCGGGGAGGTCGCCGACAAGTTCCACGCCACCTTCGATGCCCTGCTGCACAACTTTTACGGCCCCACCGAGACGGTGCTCAACTGCACCCGGTTCAAGGTGGAGGGCAAACAGGGCGCCCGGATCGTGCCGATCGGCACACCCAAGATCAACACCACCATCCATCTGCTCGACGATGCGCTGCAGCCGGTCCCGGTCGGCGTGATCGGCGAGATCTACATCGGCGGCACGCATGTCGCACACGGTTACCACCGCAGGCACGGCCTGACCGCCGAACGCTTCGTCGCCGACCCGTTCAACCCCGGCGGTCGGATGTACCGGTCCGGCGACCTGGCCCGCCGCAACGCCGACGGCGATATCGAATTCGTCGGCCGCGCCGACGAACAGGTCAAGATCCGCGGCTTCCGCATCGAACTCGGCGAGGTGGCCGCGGCCGTCTCGGTGGACCCGTCGGTCGGTCAGGCCGTCGTGGTGATGAGCGATCTGCCGACCCTGGGCCGCAGCCTGGTCGCGTATGTGACACCGGCGCAAGAGACCGAGGCGGTGCAGATCGACCGGATCCGCGCGCGGGTGGCCGCGGCGCTGCCGGAGTACATGATCCCGGCCGCCTACGTCGAGATCGGCGAGATCCCGATCACCGCGCACGGCAAGATCGACCGGAAGGCGTTGCCCGAACCCGAGATCTCGGCGGGCGTGCAGTACCGCGAGCCGGGCACGGATACCGAACGCGTCATCGCCGGCCTGTTCGCCGAACTGCTGGGCCGCGACACGGTCGGCGCCGATGACTCGTTCTTCGACCTGGGTGGGCATTCGCTGTTGGCCACCAAACTGGTGGCCGCCGTGCGGTCGCGGTGCCGTGTCGACAT
This sequence comes from Mycolicibacterium sp. Y3, assembly GCF_051188035.1. Classification (NCBI taxonomy): domain Bacteria; kingdom Bacillati; phylum Actinomycetota; class Actinomycetes; order Mycobacteriales; family Mycobacteriaceae; genus Mycobacterium; species Mycolicibacterium sp. Y3. The sequence continues at coordinate 2,676,090 of NZ_JAVQLT010000001.1, forward strand.
CGGCGTGCAGCAGGTCTTCGAACTGGCCACCGTCGCCGGCCTGGCCGCCCACATCGACACCGTGCGCGCCAACGGAGAGGGCAGTGACCGCCCGGCCATGGTGCCGATCGACCGCGATGGACCGCTGCAGATGTCCGCCGCGCAGCTGCGCCAGTGGTTCCAGTTCCGCATCGACGGCCCTAATCCGGTCAACAACATCCCGTTCGCCGCGCGCCTGACCGGGCCCAGCGATGTCGAGGCGTTCGTCGCCGCGATCGGTGACGTCGTCGACCGGCACGAGATCCTGCGCACCACCTACCGCGAGATCGACGGCGCGCCATACCAGGTCGTGAACCCGAGTGCGCCGGTGCCGGTGCGGCGCGCCCGCGGCGAGGACGAGCAGTGGCTGCAGCGCGAACTCGATTCCGAGCGCCGCTACTGCTTCGACCTGGAACACGACCGGCCCATCCGGGCTGCCGTGCTGAGCACGCCCGAATATCACGTGCTGTCGCTGGTGGTGCACCACATCGCCGCCGACCACTGGTCGGCCGGGGTGCTGTTCACCGATGTGCTGACCGCCTACCGCGCCCGCCGTGGCGGGGCCGCACCGGAATTCGAGCCCCTGCCGGTGCAGTACGCCGACTACGCGGCATGGCAGGCCGAGCTGCTGGCCGGCGACGAGCTTGCCGCACAACGTGATTACTGGGTGGACCAGCTCTCCGGGCTGCCCGAGGAGAACGGGCTGCGCCCCGATTTCCCGCGCCCGCCGGTGCCGACCGGCGAGGGTGAGGCGTTGAACTTCACCATCGACGAGGACATCCGCGTTCGGCTGGCTGAGCTGACCCGTGAACTCGGCATCACCGAGTTCATGCTGCTGCAGGCCGCCGTCGCCGTCGCCCTGCACAAGGCCGGGGAGGGCACCGACATCCCGCTGGGTACCCCGGTGGCCGGCCGCACCGAACCCGAGCTGGATCAGCTCATCGGGTTCTTCATCAACATCGTCGTGCTGCGCAACGACCTGTCGGGCAACCCGACGGTGCGCGAGGTGCTGCGGCGCGCCCGCGAGATGGCCCTGGGCGCCTACGCCCACCAGGACCTACCGTTCGACCGGGTGGTCGACGCGGTGAGCCCGGTGCGGTCGCTGTCGCGCAACCCGTTGTTCGGTGTCGTCGTGCACGTGCGCGAGGAGCTGCCGGCCGACCGGGTCATCGACTCAAGCGATTCGGGGGATCAGCACTGGGAGACCCGTTTCACCGCACTGGAACCCACCTTCGATGTCGCCCACGCCGACCTGTCGCTGAACTTCTTCGCCACCGCGAGCAACGGCTACCAGGGCACCGTCATCTACCGGACCGAGCTGTACCAGGCCGCCACCGCGCAGCGGCTGGTCGACTGGCTGCTGCGGGTCATCGACGCGTTCGCCCACCATCCCGACCACACCCTGCGCGATATCGCGATCGGGGGCGCCGAGGCCGTCGCCCAGTGGAGTGCCGCCGCAACGCCGGAGGTCGGGCTGCCCCAGACCGCGGGCGCGAACCAGGTGTTCGTGCTCGACGACTGGCTCGCCCCGGTCGGCGTCGGGGTGATCGCCGACGTCTATCACGCCGGCGGCGCCATCGACGAGGCACAGCGAAATGCCGCGCCTGCAGCGCAATTCCGGTACCCGGCGAACCCGTTCGCACCGGGCACCCGGCTCTACCGCACCGGAGACCGGGCGCGTTGGACCGAGGACGGCACGCTGGAGTACGTCGAGCGAGGTGACCACCGGGTACAGGCGGCGCTGGAAGCGATCGACGGGGTGGCCGCGGCGTTGACCCGAAACTGGAGCACCCGCGCGGGATCGGTGCTGGCCGGCTATGTGGTGCCGGCCGACCCGCAGGCCGACACCGTGGCGTTCGCCGACACCGTCCGCACCGCACTGCCCGAAGAGCTGGCGGGACTGCGGATCACGGTGCTCGACATCCTCGACGGCGCGACCCTGCCACGTCCCGTGCTGACCTCATCGGGTCCGTTCGAGCCGGCCGCCACCGATACCGAACGCACACTGGCCGCGATGCTGACCACGCTGCTGGGGGTCGAGGAGTTCGGCAGGCACGACGACTTCTTCACCCTCGGCGGTGACAGCATCCTCGCCGTGCAGCTGGCCGCCCGCGCCCGCGACAACGGGATGGCGCTGACGGCGCGGATGGTGTTCGAGCATCCGGTGCTCGCCGAACTGGCCGCGGCCCTCGATGCCAAGGCCGGGCAGGTTCGCGCGCAGGACACCCATCACGCGCCGATGGCCGCGTCCGGCCTGTCCGCCGACGAACTGGCCGAGCTCACGGCGGGGTGGCAAGGACCGTGACCGACGCACCGGCCATCCTGGATGTGATGGCCCTCAGCCCGCTGCAGCAGGGGCTGTACTCGCTGGCCGGTCTGACCGACGGCGGAGCCGATCCGTACTTCATCGCGATGGCCGCGGATGTCGAGGGCAGCCTCGACGCGGCGCGGCTGCGGGCCTGCGCCGAAGCGATGCTGGACCGCCACCCCAATGTCCGGGTGAGCTTCTTCCAGGGCACGCTGAGCAAGCCGGTCGCGGTGGTACCCGCCACCTTCGAATTGCCCTGGCAACACGTGATCGTCGATACCGACGACGAGGTGGCCGCGCTGGAGGACGAGGTCCGGCGCCGGCCGTTCGACCTGACTCGTGGCCCGGCGATCCGGTTCCTGCTCGCCGAGCTTCCGCATTCCCGGTGGCGGCTGGTGGTGGTCGCCCATCACATCGTCATCGACGGGTGGTCGTTGCCGGTGTTCGTCAGCGAGTTGATCGGCCTGTACCGGGCCGGCGGGAACCTCGCCGCGCTGCCACCGCAGCCACGGCCCTACCGCGACTACATCGGCTGGCTGGCCGGCCGGGACCCCGAGGTCAGCCGCGAACGCTGGGCCACGCACCTGGCCGGACTGGACGGACCGACCATGCTGGCGCCCGCACTGTCCGGCCGGGAAGCTGAGGCCGGGCTGCCCCGGCGCACCGAGGTGACCCTCGACGAGGCGAGCACCGCCGAGCTGCTGGACTCGGCGCGCGCCCACGGCGTCACCGTCAGCACCTTGTTCCACATGGCTTGGGCAGCAATCCTGTCCGTCTTCACCGACCGTACCGACGTGGTGTTCGGGGTGACGGTGTCCGGCCGGCCCGACGACCTCGCCGGCGTCGAATCCATGGTCGGGCTGTTCATCAACACCGTGCCACTGCGGATCCGGCTCGACCCGGCGCAGCGCGTCAGCCGGCAATGCCTTGCCCTGCAACGCGAGGCCGCGGACCTGCGTGACCACGGTTACCTCAGCCACGCCGAGCTGAGGGCGGCCGGCGGAATCGGCGAACTGTACGACACCCTGCTGGTCTACGAGAACTTCCCACCCGGCGGGCTCGTCGGCAGCGGGGATTTCGATCTCGGCGGCGCGGTGATCCGCCCGTCGGCGTTGGAAAGCCTGTCGCACTTCCCGATCACCATCGCCGCCCATCCCACCCACGGCCGGCTCACCGTACTGGTCGAAACCCTGGACGGGGCACTGGGACTGATCGATCCCGAGACACTGGGGCGCCGGGTGCTGGCCGTGGTGCGTGGTCTGCTGCAGCATTGGGACCGCCCGCTGCGCGAGGTGGCCGTCACGTTCGACGACGAGGTCGACGCGTCGCCGGCCAACGACACCGGGGTCCACCGCGGAGGTTTTCACACCGCGTTCACCGAAGCCGCCGCCGACCGGCTGGGATCGGTCGCCCTGAGCTGGGCGGGCGGCGAACTCACCTTCCGCGAACTCGACGAATCCGCCGACCGGCTCGCCGCGGAACTGGCGGCGCGCGGGGTGTCCGCCGAGACACCGGTACCGATCCTGCTGCGCCGCGGACCCGATTACGTCGTGGCCATGCTGGCCGTGCTCAAGGCCGGCGGTCTGATCGTGCCGCTGGATCCCGGCATGCCCGCCGAGCGCATCCGCGAGATCATCGGCCAGACCGGCGCCACGGTGATCGTCGATGAGACGGTCATCGATGCGGTGGCCGACCTGCCGATACCCGAGTTCGCGCCCGCACCGGTCCGGCCGGGGCAGGGCGCCTACATCGTCTTCACGTCGGGGACCACCGGAAAACCCAAGGGTGTCATCGGGACTCATGACGCCCTGCTCGCCTACGCGGCCGACCATGCCCGAAACGTGCTGCAGCCGGCCGGGCGCCGGCTGCGTATCGCGCATGCCTGGTCGTTCACATTCGACGCGGCCTGGCAGCCGCTGGTGGCCCTGTTGTACGGCCACAGCAACCACATCGTCGGAGATGCCGTCCAGCGCGATGCAGAGGCGCTGGTCGCCGAGATCGGCCGGTTCGGTCTGGACATGATCGACACCACCCCGTCGATGTTCGGCCAGCTGCGGGCGGCGGGCCTGCTCTCGACGGTCCCGTTGACCGTGCTGGCCCTCGGCGGCGAGGCGATCGACCCGGCGGCATGGCAGGGCATCCAAGCCGATTGTGCGCGCACCGGTGTCCGCGCCCACAACTGTTACGGGCCCACCGAGACGACGGTGGAAGCCGTCGTTGCGCGGATCGCCGACCACCCGCAACCGTGTATCGGCTATCCCACCGACCCGACCACTGCGCGCGTCCTGGACCGTTGGCTGCGCCCGGTGCCCGACGGTGTGGCGGGGGAGCTGTACCTGACCGGCGGGCAGCTCGCCCGCGGCTACCTGGGCCGCATGGGGGAGACCGCGGGCCGATTCGTCGCCGACCCGTTCAACCCGTCGGGCCGGATGTATCGCACCGGTGATGTGGTGCGCCGAGGGGTGTCCGGGGAACTGCAGTTCATCGGCCGCAGCGACGACCAGGTGAAGATCCGCGGCTTCCGGGTCGAGCCCGGCGAGGTGGCCGCCGTCCTGCACCGTCACCCCGAGGTGTCACACGCGCATGTCGCGGTGCGCAGGCATCGCACCGGCCCGCGGTTGACGGCCTATGTGGTGACGCGCGTACTTCCTACCACGCTCCGCCGGGACCTCGCCGCGACATTACCGAGATACCTGGTCCCACACCAGATCATTGTCGTCGACGAGATACCCCTGACCGGGCACGGCAAGGTCGATGACGCCGCACTCGCGGCCCTCGACGGCCGGCACGACACCGCGGCGGTGACCGGCCCCGCCACCGACACCGAGACGGCGCTGGCCGCAGTCTTCCGCGAGCTACTGGACATCGAACGCGTCGACGTCACCGTCGACTTCCTGGACCTGGGGCTGGACAGCATCGTGGCCCTTTCGGTGGTGCAGGCGGTACGGCGGCGTGGAATCCCGTTGCGGGCCCGGCTGATGCTGGAATGCGCCAGCATTCGCGAACTGGCCGCGGCGCTGGACGCGGACACGCACGCAGAGGCGGTCGACCACGAGGACGCCGGCCCGATCCCGCTGCTGCCCGCCGGCCATTGGCTGCTGGCACATGGTGATTCGCGCCGGCTGGCGCAGACCGAGGCGATCCGCCTGCCCCGCGGCATTACCCGCGCACAGCTGGAGACGCTGCTGCGCACGGTGATCGACGGTCACGTCGCCTTGCGCAGCAGGCTGGACCGCGACACCATGACGCTGGTCGCACATCAGGTCACCGTTACCGTTGACGAGGCGGATGTCACCGGTGACCTCGCGGCCGCGGTCGGCGCCCGCACCGACGAATCCCTTCGGCGGCTGGACCCCGAACAGGGGGTGATGTTCCGGGCGGCGCTGCTCCACCACGACAGTGGCACAGATGTGCTGGTGCTGACCGCGCATGTGCTCGCGATGGATCCGGCCTCGTGGCGGATCGTCCTCGGTGAGCTGGAAACCGGTTGGCATGCGGTGAATTCCGGTCGCGCGCCGGCGCCGGTGCGGGAGCACACCTCGCTGCGGCAGTGGTCCAGAATCCTGGCCGAGCGTGCCCTCAAGCTCGATACCTGCGAGTTCTGGGAGGCGCAGCTCGCCGGCGACGACCCGGAGCTGGGCACCCGCCGGGTCTGCCCCGAGACCGACCGGGTCGCGGACGTGGTGGTCGCCATGTCGTTCACCGACCCCGACGTCTCGGCCCGCGTGATGGCGGGACCGGCGCCGGAGTTACTCGCGGCGGCCACCGCGCGGACCGTCACCGCCTGGCGGCGGGCCCGCGGGCAGCGGACCCCGGCGCCGTTGCTGGCGCTGGAAACCCACGGCCGTGCCGATGCCGTCGTCTCGGCGGGGCTGGCCGACGATGCACACCTGATCGACACCGGGGACACCGTCGGACTGCTCAGCGCGATCTACCCGGTCCGGCTCGTCGACGGTGTCCTGCCGGTGATCCCCGGCGACGGTATCGACTACGCGCTGCTGCGCCACCTGCGCGCAGATACCGCCGCGCGACTCGGTGCCCATCGTGACCCGCAGATACTGCTGAACTACCTGGGCCGGATCCACCACGCCGGTGGCGCACAGGCCCTCTTACCCGACCGCGCCTTACTGGCCGCACTGTCGCCGACGCCCGAACCGAATCTGGCTGTCCGCCACGAGCTCACGCTCAATGTGGCACTCATCGAGCGGAACGGGGTGCCGGTGCTGGGCAGCCAGTGGCGCACCCTGCCCGACATTCTGTCCGCCGCCGACGTCGCCACCCTGCAGGCGATGTGGCAGGACGCATTACGAGAGGTCGTCTCATGACACAGAAACTGGCCATCATCGGCGCGGGAGCCAAAGCGGTGGCTGTCGCGGCCAAGGCCGCCGAACTGCGCGCCATGGGCGTCGACGCACCCGAGGTGATCGCGGTGGAGCGCACCGCGATCGGCGCCAACTGGCAGGCCGCGGGCGGCTGGACCGACGGTGCGCATCGGCTGGGCACCGGCCCGGAGAAGGACATCGGCTTTCCGTACCAGTCCGCGCTGGTGCCGCGCCGCAACGCCGAACTCGACGAGCGGATGATGCGGCACAGCTGGCAGTCCTATCTGGTGGGGACCGGCCAGTTCGCCGAGTGGGTGGACCGCGGCAGGCCCGCCCCGCCACACCGGCGGTGGAGCCAATACCTGCAGTGGGTGGCGGAACGGGTCGGCATGTCGGTGACCCTGGGCGAGGTCACCGAGATCGGCTTGCAGCAAGGCGATGCCGGGGCCGGCTGGGAACTGAAGACCCACGAGAGCACCGTGGCGGCCGACGCGCTGATGATCACCGGCCCCGGCCAGGCGGAGCGCTCGATCCTGCCGGGCAACCCGAGAGTGCTGTCCATTGCGCAGTTCTGGCACCGCGCCGCGGCCCAGGAGCTGATCGCCGCCGACCGGGTGGCCGTCATCGGCGGTGGCGAGACCGCCGGCACCATGCTCGACGAACTCTTCCGCCACCGCGTGTCGACCATCACCGTGATCTCGCCGCAGGTGACGCTGTTCACCCGCGGCGAGGGCTTCTTCGAGAACACGCTGTACTCCGACCCCACCCACTGGGACGGTCTGACGCCGGCGGAGAAGCGGGATGCGATGAACCGCACCGACCGCGGGGTGTTCTCGGTGCGGGTGCAGGAGGCGCTGCTGGCCGACGACCGGATCCGGCATCTGCGCGGCCGGGTGGCCCACGCGGTGGCCCGCGATGAGCGTATCCGGCTGACCCTTCAGACCGAGCGCGGCGGCGAGCGGCTGGAGACGGTGCACGGTTTCGACCTGGTGATCGACGGGTCCGGTGCCAACGCGATGTGGTTCCAGCCACTGTTGCGCCAGGAGGCGCTCGACATGCTCGAACTCGGTCTGGGCGCACCGTTGACCGGTGACCGCCTCCAGGAGGCCATCGGCCACGACCTGGCCGTCGGCGATGTCGAGCCCAAGCTGTTCCTGCCGGGACTCGCCGGCCTCACCCAGGGGCCGGGTTTCCCGAACCTCAGTTGCCTGGGCCGGTTGTCCGACCGCGTTCTGGGTTCCCCCGCTTTCGCCGCGCTCGCAAGGAGAAGTCATGAGCAGCAATCCGTTCGATGACGAGGACGGCACGTTCTACGTCCTGCGCAACGACGAGGAGCAGTACAGCCTCTGGCCGGCGTTCGTGGACGTGCCGGCCGGCTGGCGCGTGGTGTTCGGGGAGAGCACCCGGGCCGACTGTGTGGCCTACGTCGAGCAGACCTGGACCGACCTGCGACCGAAGAGCCTGCGCGACGCGATGTCCTGAGCCGTCAGCGCCCGGCCACCAGATCGGCGAGGCGCGCGATCGGTGAACTCGTTGTCCGGCCACGCGCTTCGGACGTGTCCGCGGCGCGATAGGCGGCATAGATACCGTGCACGGCGAGATAACGCAGCGGCTCGAACTCCCAGCGGCGCGCGCGGTGGCCCACCCACGGCGCCCGGGTGAGATCGGTGGTGTTTCCCAGGACCAGATCGCGCAGTGTGCGGCCGGCGAGGTTGGTGGCCGTCACTCCGGTTCCGACGTACCCGCCGGCGAAGCCGAGGCCGGTCCGGGGATCGTGGGTCACCGACGCCGACCAATCCCGCGGCACCCCAAGCACACCCGACCAGGCATGGTCGATCGCGGCCGAGTGCAGGGCCGGGAAGAACCGCCGCAGCAACGCGGTGAGACTGTCGATGGTCGCCGGCTGGGTACTGCCGTCGGTGTCCACGGCCGAGCCGTAGCGGTACGGCACGCCGCGACCACCGAGAGCGATGCGCCCGTCGGCGGTCCGCTGGGCGTACATGTACACATGCGCCATATCGCCGAGCGTGTCGTAGCCCTGCCAGTTGATCGACTCCCAGGTGGTCTCCGGCAGCGGCTCGGTGACGATCATCGAGGAGTTCATCGGTAGCCAGGTGCGGTGCTCGCCCGCCAGGTTCGCGGTGAACCCCTCGGTGGCGCGCAGGATGTGTGTTGCCCGCACGGTGCCGAAATCTGTTCTGGCACGGCCCGGTTCGATCTCGTGGACGGGCGTGTTCTCGTAGATGTCGACACCGAGGCGTTCGACGGCTTCGGTCAGCCCGCGGGCCAGTTTGGCGGGATGGACCTTGGCGCAGTGCGGGTGCCAGATTCCGCCCAGGGTTCCGGCCACATTCACCCTGCTCGCTGTGTCGGACGCGGACAGCAGCGTGCTGTCGGTACCGGGCCACGCCGCCAAGGCCTCCGCCGTCGATTGCAGGCGCCCGAACTGGGCCGGAGTGTAGGCGACGGTCAGTTCGCCGCCCTTGCGGATATCGGCGTCGATACCCTCTTCTGCTGCGATGGCGAGCACTTCGTCGATCGTCGCGTTCAGCGCGTGCTGGTGGTCGATCGTCGGCTGCCGGCCATAGGTTTTCGCCATCCGCTCGCGGCCGCCGGTGATCTCGTTGGTGAGCCAGCCGCCGTTGCGGCCGGACGCCCCGAACCCGGCGAACCGTGCCTCCAGGACCGCGATGCGCAGACTCGGTTCGGCTTTCTTGAGGTAGTACGCGGTCCACAACCCGGTGTATCCGGCCCCGACGATGGCGACGTCGACATCGATCGACCCGGGCAGCGTTCGGCGCGGCGCGGGTAGCCCGATCTGCTGCCACCAGAAGGAAACTCCACCATTGACGGTCACGACATCACTCCACTCACTCGCTCGGATCGTTGGTTCATCGGGTGCCCTCGGCTTCTTGCCACGCGCGGGCCGCGACTAGTTCGGGGATGAGCGTCTCGGTGAGGAGACGGACGTCATCGTCGTCGTCGCCGGGATAGCGCACCGTCGTGGTGGCGGCTGGGACCACGCCGCCGACGCCGACCAGCTTGGTGTCCCGCGGCCCGGCCCACTCCGCCATCTGGTTCTCCCACGGCGAGCCCGCAAAGACGAGCATCCGCAGATCGGTGTTCTTCGTCCGGTACACGTCGACGTGGCTCCAGTCGCCCGTCTCACAGCCGGTAGCGGCGCGACGGGGACCCTCGCGGAACATCAAGGCGCCCTGCTGGGCTGACGAGAGCCGGTGCGCGGGCGCACACAGATGGGTCTCGTCCGGACCCAGCAGCAGGTCGGAGACCTCGGGGCGCCAGTCTGCCTCGGTGGACAACAACCACTCGCTGGCACGCGCCGCCGCGCGCACGGCGTCCACCAGGGCTGTGGTCGAGGTCCCGGTCAGGTGACACTCCAAGGCCAGGAACATCGCCAGCGTGTGCTGGAAACTGCGGCAGGCGACCCCACCGGCCTCCCGTTCCGCCAGCAGGTCCACCGTCGCGCCGCAGGCCTCGGTGATGGGGGATCCGGCGGTGTTGGTCACCGCCACCACCGTGGCCGTGGGATCGATACGGGTCAGCGCATCAAGGGTTTCCACCGACGCGCCCGAGGCGGAGGTCGCCACCACCACGGCGCCGGATCCCCAGGCGGGCAGCAGTGCATTCGAGGCGATATCGGAGACGGCGACCACCCCGCGGGCACGCAGCCGGGCGGCGGCGACACCACCGGCGTAGGCCGAGGAGCCCATGCCGAGGAACACGACACGCTCCGCGCCGGCCGGCACCACCTCAGACCACGGGTTGCCCGCGGCCAGCGCGTCCGCGAGCGCCTCGAGCACCTCCGGCTTGCGGGCCAGGTCGGCGGCGAACTCGTGGGGTTTCACAGCGGGTCACCTTTCAACAGTGCCGGCAGTGCGGCATCGGGGACGTACATCCAGCGCGGAAGATGCTTTGCGGCATAGATGATTTCACGTAGGACCTGTTGCAGGCGAAAGGCCGGGACGGCCTCGGCGGAGAACAGCTGTTGCTGGCCGGCCGCGGTGAGCCGGGCGGTGTACGCGTCGAGGAAGGCGGCCTGCGCTGCCGCGTCGATATGGTGCAGACGTGCCGGATCGAGGTCATGGTGTCGGGCGGCCACGATCGCCACGTGGGCGAAGGACTGCAGCATACCGGCGACGTCCACGGCCGCAGGCACCGGAAGTTCCCGTTGCCACGGCGGCAGTACCGGGTTCCCGTCGAAATCGGTGATGACGAAGCGGTGGTCGTCGCTGCGCAGGATCTGGCCGACATGAAGGTCGCCGTGCGCGTCGAAAATCGGGACCCCGACGAGTTCGCCGATACGCTCCAGCAGGCCGGCGACCTCGGTGCCGTGCTCGGCCAACACCGCAGCACAGGTGTCGTCGGCCAATAGCGTTGCCGTGCGCAGAGTGTCGAAGGCGCCTTCGCGCCATCGGCGAGCATCGTCGGCGGTGGACGTGGTCGCCGTCGCTGCCAGCGCCAGGTGCAGGTCGCCCACCGCCGCACCGACTGTGGCGCACGCGGTCGCGACGTCGGTGGCATCGTCGGCGCGTGCTCCGGCGACGAACAGGTCCACGGCCCACGTCCAGCCGTCGACCGCACCGGGCAGATAGCCGGTCACGGTGGCGACCAGGGTCTCGGCGCCGCCGTCGGGCCGCCAGGTGACCAGGCCCCACGGTGGCGGCATCGCGGGGAAGCCGACGGCGGTCAGCGCGGACAACCGCGGTACGGCGGGGTGGGGGCCGGGTTCCAGGTGCGTCGACCATTTCACGACGGCCGCATCACCCACGATGACCGATTCGTTGGTCTGGTCGACGGTGATGGGGCGTTCGCCGTGCGGTTGCGGTCCTGCAGTCCAGGAGATGACGGTGAAGCGTCCTCGCTCGGACCGGCCTTCGGTTGCGGTGAGCAGCGTGATCAGCGCTTCGGCCACGCCGTCACCGGCGGTCGCGCGCCGCCATCCGTCGTGATCGGTGACCACGGGCACGGCGGACGCCCCGGCGTCGTGGGAGATCACGGCCAGGGCGCGACCCGCGCCGAGGTCGAGCAGATCCGTCGGGGTGAGATCCACTGTCAGGGCGCTGTCGCGGTCTGCGCCCGTCCGATGCGCTCGATGACATCGGCTGCCGCACTGAGACCGTCCCGGCCGCGCACGGCGTAGCCGATGGCGGCCACCCGCTCGCGCATCTCGGTATCGGCCAGGACCCGATCGAGCGCGGTGATCAGTTCGTCGTCGCGGAAGTGGTAGGTGTCCAGGCGGATGCCCAGCGCGAGTTCGTCGATGCGCTGGGCGTTCTCGTACTGATCCCAGAACAGCGGCAGCACGACGAGTGGCTTGCCGAAATGGAGTGCCTCGGTGGTGGTGTTGTTGCCGCCGTGCGAGATCACCGCGTCCACCAGGGGGATGATCCTGGTCTGCGGCAGCATCTGCGCCCCGACCATATTGTCGGCGAGCACGATCTTGTCCGCCTGCGGACCCTTGCTGACGATGAACCGGTGCGGAGTCCGGGCCAGTACGTCGATGAGCCGCTGCATCAACGAGACATCAGCTGAGCCAAGGGAACCCAGGGACAGGAAGATCAGGGAACTGCCGTCCGGCCGGTCCGCGACGGCGGCGGGCAACTCGTAGTCCTCGTCGGTTTCGCGGACGCTGGAATCCAACCGGGTCCAGGACCCGTCGAGGGGCCGGCGGTCGGTGTAGTCGGCCTCGGCGGGGTAGACGTACAGATTTCCGGCGTTGTCGCGCGGCATGAACTCCAAGTCGGGTAGCGCGCCGGCTCCCTGGGCCTGCACCCAGGCGTCGAAATCCGCCCAGAGCGGGCGCAGCACCCGGTCGAACTCCGCGCGGTAGGCACCCCACTGCGAGCGGTCGTCGCTGGGCAGGCCCGAGAAGGGCGGCGGCACCTCGGCTCCCGGCACTTCGAGAGGGCTGCACGACACGATCCGCACGAACGGTTTACCGGCGGTCACCAGGGCCGGGAAGATCACCACGTTGTCTTCCACGATCACATCCGGCCGATGCTTGGCGATGATCTCGCGCAACCGCGGTTCGCAGTATTTCGCCCCGTCGATGAGGGCCTGGTAGGTGGGCAGGATGAAGGTCTCGAGCTGCTCGATGGTCGGCTTCGCGAACTCGGGGGAGGTCTCGGCGATGAAGTCGGTCCAGAACTGACCGGCGTCGTCACCACCGCCGTCCTCGGCGGGCTCGGCCAGGTCCACGAGTTCCTCGATGAACCCGAAGCGTTCGATCTTTCCGGCCCACGAGGATTCCGCCGCGAACACGATGGTATGTCCGCGATCGCGGAGTTTGGCCGCGACGCCGATGCACTGGTTGGTGGGCCCGTACGCCGATTCGGGCCAGAACATGACGGTCAACGGAGCGGTCATCGGTCATTCCTTTCGGGAGTGCTCAAGCCTGCGCGCGCGGAAGAGGATGGCCGGTGGCCACCCGTGCGTAGTCGAGGATCAGTTCGGTCGCAGCCTCGGCATCGATGCTGGGATGACGGGCCACCATGCGGTAGCCGTAGGCGTCCTCGAGCGCGACGATGTTGCGGGCAACCGTCAGCGACGGTGACGCCAGCGTGAACGTGCCCTGTGCGGCACCGGATTCCAGGATCACCTGATACATCGCCACCTGCCGGTCGTACAGCGCGGTGAGCAGCACCGCGTAAGACGGGTAGCGGGCCGCGGCACCACCCAGTTCGCAGAGGAGTTTGACGGCGGGATCGTCGGAATCGACCGGCAGACCTGATTCGATCGTCAGGACCAGGCGCCGGTCCGGCTCGGCGATACCCTCGATCGCGCGCAGGCGCTCGTCGTAAAAGCGTTCCATGCCGGCACGATTGGCCTCCACCAACAACGTCTGGACATCCGGGAAGTGGTACAGCACGGCACCCGAGGTCAATCCGGCTTCCGCCGCGACCTGCTTCAACTGGACGTCTGCCCCGTGCTTCATCACCGCACGTTGGGCGGCGTGGAGCAGCTTCAGGCGTCGCTCCGTGCGGCTCACCATGGCTGCACACCTCCTCGGCATACGTTTCGGGTCACTCTGCCAGACCGCGCCGGATCTGGTCGTGTTTTCTGAATTGTGCATCAAGTTTTCATGACGTGCAGGCTATGAACTGGATTTTTACCTGTTGCGAAACCTGAATTGCGATGCAACTATCTTTCTGCGGTCCCGGTAGAGGCCGATTCTCCAGATCTGGAACAGCACCATGAGGGCGCCGATGATCACCATTGAGCACGCATACATCGCGACTCGGTATCTGCCTTCCGCAAGCAGAGGGGTGTGCGAATGAGCGCGGGACGATTCCACCGAGGACTGCGGGTCGAGGGGTCCGGCGGAGGCCGGACCTTGTGCAACCCGGCGACGGGGGAGTCGACGGCGATCGTCTCCGAGGCGACTGTCGACGAGGCGGCGCTGGCGGTTTCGGCTGCGGCCGAGGCATTCCCGGAGTGGTCCCGACGTACCGCAGGGGAGCGGGCGCGGCTGATCCTGCGGTGGGCGGACCTGATCGACGCCCACGTCGAGGAACTCACCGACCTCGAGGTCACCGAAACGGGTAAACCCGCCGCGGTCTTCCGGGACGGCGAACTTCCCTTCGGCACCGACAATCTGCGGTTCTTCGCCGGATCGGCCCGATCGCTGGAGGAGACCGGAGCCGGTCTACTGAGCGAGGGTTATACGTCGATGATCGTCCGCCGTCCCGTCGGGCCGGTGGTGGGTATCGCGCCGTGGAACTTCCCGATGATCATGGCGCTGTGGAAGATCGGACCGGCGATCGCCGCGGGTAACACGATCGTGGTCAAGCCCGCGCCGACGACGCCGAGCAGCACGCTGCGGATCGCGGAACTGGCCGTACAGGCCGGCATCCCGGCCGGTGTCCTGGAGGTGGTGACCGGCGATGACCAGGTGGGTGCGGCTCTGGTCGCCGATGAGCGCGTACAGCTGATCTCGATCACCGGCTCGACCCGGGCGGGGCGGCACGTGATGGCGACCGCGGCCGCCCGTGGCGCGCGCGTGCACCTGGAACTCGGCGGGAAGGCGCCCTGTCTGGTGTTCGAGGATGCCGACCTTGCGGCGGCGGCGCACGGTATCGCCATGGGGGCGACCTACAACTCGGGTCAGGACTGCACGGCGGCCACCCGGGTGTATGCGCACGAATCCGTCTTCGATGAATTGGTCGACCGGATAGCCCTACAGTTCAACAGTATTCGAGTGGGCGATCCGCGCGCCGCGGACACCCATATCGGTCCGCTGATCAGCGTCGAGCACCGGGACCGGGTGCACGGATTCGTCGATCGCGCAGTGGCCGCCGGTGCGACGGTGCGCGCCGGCGGCGAGATTCCCGACGGCGCTGGGGCCTACTATCCGCCGACGCTCGTCACCGGCGCGGCGCAATCGTCGGAGATCGTCCAGGACGAGGTCTTCGGGCCGGTGTTGGTGGCGCTGCCGTTCCGTACCGAACAGGAGGCGATCGCCTTGGCCAACGACTCGGCCTACGGACTGGCTTCCTCGGTCTGGACAGTCGATGGGGCCCGCGGACTCCGGGTGGCGCACGCGATGGAGGCGGGGGTGACGTGGGTCAACGATCACCTGCCCATCGCCTCCGAGGCCCCACACGGCGGGGTCAAGGCCAGTGGCTTCGGCAAGGACATGAGCCACGCGGCGGTGGCCGAGTACACGGTGGCTCGCCATGTCATGGTCAAGCACGCACCACGCTCGGCGAACGACTCGTTCCGCCCAGCCTGATCTGGACGTAATCGATAGACAGTCAACAACATTCACGTCACCCACCGGAGGTCCAGTCATATGACGACAAACGACAACGCGGTTGCCGCGCCGGCGCCCGCCGAGGTGCTACCGCGCAAGATGCGCTGGTTCGACGGATTCGCCATGGCCATGACCATGCCCGCCGCGCTGGTGGCCACCCTCGGCGCGTCGATCGCCGGCCTCGGCGGGTGGGGCGCGGCGGTGCTGTGGGCCATCTCGATGATCATTTCGCTCGGCGTCAACTGGATCTACACGGAGCTGGCCGCCATGTTCCCCGAGGCGTCGGGTGGTATCGCCGGCTACGCGGCCGAGGCCTGGAAGAGCCGCGCGCCCTGGCTCGCACCGCTGGCCGGCGTCGGCTACTGGCTGCCGTGGGGATCGAACCTGGCCACCTACGGCGCCTTCACCGGCCTGCTGGTGCAGTCACAGTGGTTCCCCGACCAGCAGTGGAGTTTCGACGCCGGCCCGCTGCACCTGAACTTCCCGATCCTGGTCGGGCTGGCCGTCATCTTCATCCTGTACGGCATCAACGTCATCGGGGTGCGTGTCACCATGGCGTTCGTCTATGTCACCGCCGCGATCCTGATGATCCCGCTGGCGGTCTTCATCATCTTCCCGCTGTTCAACTCCGACTGGGCCCCCATGGATCTCACCTGGAAACTGCACGGGTTGGAAGGCCTGCACACGGCCATCGTGTGGTTGTACGTGATGGCGTGGACGACGCTGGGTGTGGAGGTCTGCGCGACCTTCGCCTCCGAATACCGGGACCCGGTCAAGGACACCTCACGGGCGATCCGCGCCTCGGCGTTGTTCTGCCTGGGCGTGTTCTTCCTGGTGCCGCTGACCCTGGGCGGATTCGCCGGGGAGTCGGCCGTCGAGGCCGATCCGGCCACCTTCTTCGTCGGCAGCTTCTCCAAGCTGACCGGCGCCGGGGCGAGCGTCATGGTGCTCTGCCTCATCGCCTCTCTGGTGCTGGTCATGCTGACCTCGGTCGCCGACGCCTCACGTGTGCTGTTCAACATGGGCAAGGAGGGGGTCACCGTGCGGGCCGTCGGCAAGCTGAACCGACGCGGTGTGCCGATTCGCGCCCTCAACGTCATGCTGGTGCTGAACATCGTTCTGCTGGTGGTTCTCCAACAGCCGCTGGCCATCATCGTCACCGGAAACCTGGGCTACATCCTGGCCCACGTGCTGGCGGTCGCCGGATTCGCCGTACTCCGCAAGGACCGCCCGAATGCCTTGCGGCCCATCCTGTTGCCGCGCGCGTTCGTGCCGCTGTCGATCGGTCTGGCGGTGCTGTTGGCCATCATGCTGGTGGTGGGCGCGACCGGCTTCTCCATCACCGGTTACGGCGGCATCCTCGAACTGGGTATCGCCGTCTCGATCCTGGCCGGCGGCGTGGTGCTGTGGTGGTTCGTCCAGCGCCGCGACCAGGCCGCCACGAAACCCTGATCGGGCAACGTCTTTCACGGTGATCGCCATCCGGGGCGAAGTCAGCTCCGAATGAAGGTTGTCGATGTTGATCTGACGGCAGGGTTGCCGTCGTCGATTCAGGAGGACGTACGGGTATGAACATACTGGCGCGTGCGGCGGCGAGCGCCGCCGTCGTATTGGCAGTCTCTGGTGTCACCGGTGGGGTCGCGGCAGCCGAGCCCGGTGCCAATCTGGTCGGCCCCGGGTGCGCGGACTACGCCAAGCAGGTTCCGTCGGGGCCGGGTTCGGTGGCGGGAATGGCGCAGGATCCTGTCGCTGTCGCCGCATCGAACAACCCCCTGCTGACCACGTTGACCGCGGCGGTGTCCGGGAAGTTGAACCCGGATGTCAATCTTGTGGACACCCTCAACGGTGGCCAGTTCACCGTGTTCGCGCCCGTCGACACGGCGTTCGCCAAGGTCGATCCGGCAACCATCGACCGGCTCAAGGTCGACGCACCCCTTCTGACGAGCGTGCTGACCTATCACGTGGTGCCTGGCCAGATCAGTCCGCGCGACCTCGTCGGCACCCATCACACGGTTCAGGGGGCGCCGCTGACCGTGACCGGCACGCCGAACGACTTGAAGGTCGACGGCGCGTCCGTGGTGTGTGGAGGCGTGCACACCGCCAACGCCACGGTGTACCTGATCGACACCGTGCTGATGCCGCCCGCCTGACTTTCAGGGAAAACCATTGTCGCGGTGGTGTTCTGGGATGAAAGCCCGGGACACCACCGCGGCGCACCACGGCTCACTCCGGATGGGTTCGGGTGAGTTCCGCATCACACCGCGGGACTTGCCGTTTGGAACACCCGTCGGCCGGGTAGTTCCCGGCAGATATCCGGTCGTGTCCGCAAAGGCTGCAGGCACCTCCGTGCGGCGAGAGCGAGCATGAAGAGGAGTTCAGAGATGCGGGGGTCCGCTCTGCCCGAGAGCCGCGAGACGCAGGTATCTCCGGATCGGATACTCCGTCCTGGAGATACCTGCTGGCACATCGCACGCGCTGATCGGTACGCGCCGATAGTCGACGGCGCCGACTATCTCCGGCACGTGAAGGCGGCGATGCTGCGGGCCCGCCACCGGATCATCCTGGTCGGGTGGGACGTGGATTCCCGAACGTCCTTCGAGGCCCAGGATCCGACGCTGCCCGGCCCGAACCACCTGATGACGTTTCTGCATGCCCTGCTGTGGCAGCGGCCGGAACTGCAGGTGTACTTGTTGAAATCGAATCTGCGTCTGCTGCGCGCCTTCGACCCCTACTGGTTCGGGCCCATCCCCACCTCGTGGCTCAATCGCCTCACCTCGTCGAGGCTGCATTTCGCCGTCGACGGCGCCCATCCCCTCGGAGCGGTCCACCACCAGAAGATCGTGGTCGTCGACGACACGGTCGCCTTCTGCGGCGGTATCGATCTCACGCTCGGGCGATGGGACACCCGCGCTCACGAACCGGACGCCCCGGGCCGGCGGGCGTCCGGCGAACCCTACGGACCCCGCCACGAGGTCGCCGCGGTGGTCGACGGCCCCGCAGCGCGGGTCCTGGCCCGGCAAGCCCGTGACCGCTGGCAGGCGGCCACAGGTCGAGAACTGCCCGCGCTGTCGGCCCGAACGTCGGCGTGGCCGCGGGGATGCGCACCCGCATTGCGCGCCGTCGAGGTCGGGGTGGCACGCACACTGCCGGCCCTGCCCGGCAGCGACGAGGTCCGTGAGGTCGAGGCGTTGAACCTCGCCGCAATCGCAACCGCCCGGCACGTCATCTACCTGGAGAACCAATACCTCGCCGCCCGGGGCCTGGCGCAGGCCCTGGCGACGCGGCTACGCGAGCCGGACGGACCCGAGGTGATCATCGTGCTGCCGCGCAGCTCCGAGAGCCGGCTGGAACAGGGGTCGATGGACGCCGCCCGAGAACGACTGGTGCGCTTGCTGTGGGATGCCGATGAGCATGGGCGGCTGGGCGTTTACTGGCCGGTGACCAAGGGCGGTGTCCCGGTGTACGTGCACTCCAAGGTGATGATCGTCGACGATCGCTTCTTGCGCATCGGCTCGTCCAACCTGAACAACAGGTCGCTGGGATTCGACAGCGAATGCGACCTCGCGCTGGAAGCCTGGGCCGCCGACCGCGACGATATTCGCCGCCACATCGAGCACATGCGCGACGACCTGCTGGCCGAGCACCTCGGGGTGTCGGTGGACGCCGTACGTTCCGAGGCGGCACAGCGGCAGTCGATCGTGGGAGCCGTCGAGGCGCTACGCGGAACCGGCCGCTCACTGCGCAGGTTCACCGAATTCATGGTGGCCGCGGATGCCGGACCGTTCGCCGAGAACGACCTCATGGATCCCGACCACGTGCCCGCCTCCCTGGCGCAGACGCTGTGTGCGACGACCATCGCCGCGATGCTGTGGCCGCTGACACAGGCCGCACCGGGGCTGTGGTCGACGATCCGTGCCGTCACCGACCAGGTCCGCACCTTCGCGCCTGATCTGGAGAGAATGGGGACCGGCACACCGGACTGACCGCGAAGGGTCAGGACTGGGGCACGGACTCGGCGTCCATGTCGTACACCCGGGCGTGCAGCACCGTCCGGTTGCGCAGCGCGGCCCGCACCGCGCGGTGCAGCCCGTCCTCCAGGTAGATCACGCCCTGCCAGCGGACCGCATGCGGGAACAGGTCGCCGTAGAACGTGGAGTCCTCGGAGAGCAGGCGGTCCAGCGCCAGCACGGTGGTGGTGGTGACCAATTCGTCCAACCGGATCTGGCGGGGCGGGATCTGGGACCACTGCCGATATGACAGGCCGTGTTCGGGATACGGCTTGCCGTCGCGAACACCTTTGAAGATCACCGGCGGGCTCCCATGCGACTGAGGTTAGTGCGACCCGGCGCGCGATGTCCTTGCCAACGTGAATACCCGCTGTTGGTCGCCGTAAAATGGGATGAAGACCGTTACCGAAGGGCAGGTGAACAGTGGGTAGTGCCGACGACCGCCGCTTCGAGGTACTCCGTGCCATCGTCGCCGACTTCGTGACCACCAAGGAACCCATCGGTTCCAAGTCGCTCGTCGAGCGCCACAATCTCGGGGTGTCCAGCGCGACCGTCCGCAACGACATGGCGGTGCTGGAGTCCGAGGGGTACATCGCCCAACCGCACACGAGTTCCGGCCGGGTCCCCACCGAGAAGGGCTACCGCGAGTTCGTGGACCGTCTCGACGATGTGAAACCACTGTCGGGCAGCGAGCGGCGCGCCATCCTGCAGTTCCTGGAATCCGGGGTGGACCTCGATGACGTGCTGCGCCGCGCGGTGCGGTTGCTGGCGCAGCTGACCCGGCAGGTCGCCATCGTGCAGTACCCGATGCTGTCCGCGTCCACGGTGCGCCACCTCGAGGTCGTCGCCCTGACCCCGGCGAAGTTGCTGCTGGTGGTGATCACCGACAGCGGGCGCGTCGACCAGCGGGTGGTCGAACTGGGTGACGCCATCGACGAACACGAACTGTCGCAGCTGCGCGAGCGCCTCGGTGGTGCTCTGGAGGGCAAACCGCTGGCCACGGCGTCGATCGCGGTGGCCGACCTGGCCGGCACCCTGGACGGTCACGGCGGGCTGGGCGACGCCATCGGGCGAGCTGCCACGGTGCTGGTCGAGACGCTGGTCGAGCACACCGAGGAACGGCTGCTGCTCGGCGGCACCGCCAACCTCACCCGCAATACCGCGGACTTCGGTGGATCACTGCGTTCGGTGCTGGAGGCGCTGGAAGAGCAGGTGGTGGTGCTGCGGCTGCTCGCCGCGCAACAGGAAGCCGGTAAGGTCACGGTGCGTATCGGGCACGAGACCGAGGCCGAACAGATGGCCGGGACGTCGGTGGTGAGCACGGCGTACGGCAGTTCGGGCAAGGTGTTCGGCGGCATGGGTGTGGTCGGTCCCACTCGGATGGACTATCCGGGAACTATCGCGAATGTCGCCGCAGTTGCTCTCTACATCGGCGAGGTTTTGGGCACCCGGTAGAGGACGGCCGCAAACGGGCGGCATGAAAGAGGTTGTACGTGGCACGCGATTATTACGGTCTGCTCGGCGTGAGCAAAGGCGCCAGCGATTCGGAGCTGAAGCGCGCCTACCGCAAGCTGGCGCGCGAGCTACACCCTGACGTCAACCCCGATGAGGCGGCGCAGGCGCGGTTCAAAGAGATCAGCATCGCCTACGAGGTGTTGTCGGATCCGGAGAAGCGCCGCATCGTCGACCTGGGCGGCGACCCGATGGAGAACGGCGCCGCCGGTGCGGGTGCGGGTGGCTTCGGCGGTTTCGGGGGCCTCGGCGACGTGTTCGAGGCGTTCTTCGGCGGCGGCGGCGGTTCCCGCGGCCCGATCGGCCGGGTGCGCCCCGGCTCGGATTCGTTGCTGCGGATGCGCCTGGACCTCGCCGAATGCGCCACGGGGGTGACCAAACAGGTCACCGTCGATACCGCCGTGCTGTGTGACCTGTGCCAGGGCAAAGGCACCAACGGCAACTCCACCCCGGTCACCTGCGACACCTGCCACGGCCACGGCGAGGTGCAGACGGTGCAGCGCTCACTGCTCGGTCAGGTGATGACGTCGCGGCCGTGCCCGGTGTGCGGCGGCGTCGGCGAGGTGATCCCCGACCCGTGCCACCGCTGCGCCGGTGACGGCCGTATTCAGGCCCGACGCGAGGTCAGTGTGAAGATCCCGGCGGGGGTGGGCGACGGTATGCGTGTGCGGCTGGCGGCTCAGGGCGAGGTCGGCCCCGGTGGCGGCCCGGCTGGTGACCTCTATGTCGAGGTGCACGAGCAGCAGCACGACATCTTCGTCCGCGACGGTGACGATCTGCACTGCACGGTGTCGGTCCCGATGTTCGACGCGGCGCTGGGCACCACGGTCACCGTCGAGGACATCCTGGGTGGGGCGACGGAGATCACCATCGCCCCCGGCACTCAGCCCGGTTCGGTGACCACGCTGCGCGGCCACGGCATGCCGCACCTGCGCTCCGGGGTGCGCGGAAATCTGCACGCGCACATCGAGGTGCTCATCCCGACGCGTCTGGACAGCACCGACACCGATCTGCTCGGCAAACTCAAGGCGCATCGGGCCCGCGATGTGGCCGAGGTGCGGTCCGCTCACGGCAATGCCAACTCGAACGGCGGTCTGTTCAGCCGGCTGCGGGAAACCTTCTCCGGGCGCTGAGCAGATCGCGCATGAGTGGAGCCGCGCGTGAGTAGAGCGCTCTTCTACGTCGACGTGCTGCCTGAGCCGGGGGCGATCGCCGTGGTCGACGGTGACGAGGGCCACCACGCCGCGACGGTGCGCCGGTTCCGTCCGGGCGAGGAACTCGATCTCGGCGACGGCGCCGGAACGACGGCCCATTGTGTCGTCGAGGAGGCCACCAAGGGCATGTTGTCGGCCCGGGTGCTGACCACCACGCGGGTACCGGCACCGGTGCCGCCGGTCACCGTCGTGCAGGCACTGCCGAAATCCGAACGCTCCGAACTGGCGATCGAACTGGCCACCGAGGCGGGCGCGGACGCGTTCGTGGCGTGGCAGTCGCAGCGGTGCGTGGCTCGATGGGACGGCGCCGCCAAGGTCGACAAGGGGCTGCGCCGGTGGGCCGCGGTCGCCCGCTCGGCAGCGCGGCAGTCCCGGCGGGCCTTCATCCCGACCGTCGACGGTGTGCTGAGTACGGCGCAGCTGGCCGGCCGGATCGGCGGCCTGACCTTGGTCTTGCACGAGTCGGCGACCGTGCCGCTCGCTGATCTGGGTGTCGCACAAGCGGACTCGGTGACGCTCATCGTGGGTCCGGAAGGCGGGATCACCGATGAGGAGGTCGCGACGCTGACCGAGGCGGGTGCCGTCGCGGTCCGGCTGGGACCGACGGTGCTACGGACGTCGAGCGCGGCCGCGGTGGCCCTCGGCGCGATCGGAGTACTGACCCGCCGGTGGGACGTGTAGGGGATATATTCCGGACGTTTCCCCGGGGAAACATCAGGCACACGTGGCTGTGATGTCGCGTTCGTAGCGTCGCGGCATGGCAACCACCATCGACCCCCCACAGAGCGAAATGGTCCGGCTGGCCAACAAGCCGCCGTGGTACACCTCCCTGTTCGTCCAACTGCTGGTGGCGATCGTCGCGGGCATCCTGATCGGCTGGCTGTGGCCCGAGGTCGGTGGCGCACTCAAACCGCTGGCCGACGGGTTCATCAAGCTCATCAAGATGCTCATCGCCCCGATCATCTTCTGCACGGTGGTGCTCGGTATCGCTCACGTCGGCGACCTGAAGTCGGTGGGCCGGATCGGGGTCAAGGCGCTCATCTATTTCGAGGCGGTGACGACCTTCGCGCTCATCTTCGGTTTGGTGGTCGGCAATCTGATGAAGCCCGGTGCCGGGTTCGCCATCGATGCGCAGACGTTGGCCACCGGCGCCGAGGCGGTGGCCAAGAAGACCAGCAACGGCGAACTGCCGCACACCGTCCAGTTCCTGCTCAACATCATCCCGACGTCGGTCGTATCGGCCTTCGCGGAGAACGCCCTGCTGCAGGTGTTGTTCTTCGCGGTGCTGTTCGGCCTGGCGTTGGCGAAGTTCGGCGAGACCGGGCCGCCGGTGATCCTGGAGTTCGTCGACCACATGAGCCACATCTTCTTCACCATCATCGGCTGGGTGATGCGGTTGGCCCCACTGGGTGCGTTCGGCGCGATGGCCTACATCATCGGCCAGTACGGCATCGGCTCACTGGCCAGTTACGGGAAGCTGATCGCCGCCTGCTATCTGGCCGCGCTGCTGTTCATCCTCATCCTCGCGGCGATCGCGAAGATCTTCGCCGGGGTGAACCTGTGGAAGTTCGTCGTCTACATCAAGGACGAGTTGTTCCTGGCGCTGGGCACCGCGTCCACCGAGGTGGTGCTGCCGCGCATCATGACCAAACTGGCCCACGCCGGCTGCTCCCGCACCACGACGGGTCTGGTGGTGCCGACCGGGTATTCGTTCAACCTCGACGGCGCCACCCTGTACCTGTCGATCTGTGTGCTGTTCCTGGCGCAAGCGCTCGGCGTCGATCTGAGCCTGGGCGAGCAGATCACCGCGGTGCTGGTGCTCATGCTCACCTCGAAAGGAATGGCGGGGGTGCCCGGCTCGTCCTTCCTGGCCTTGTCGGCGACGGTTGCGGCCATCGGGCACGGGGCGATCCCGGTGGCCGCGGTCGCGCTGTTGCTGGGGGCCGACCGCATCATGGACTCGATGCGCGTCTCGGTGAACCTGCTGGGCAACTGTGTGGCGACGTTCGTCGTCGCCAACTGGGAGGGCCAGCTCGACAAGGACCGCATGCGCAGGGTGTTGGCGGGTGAGGACGTCGAACCATTGGAGGACGCCCTCGAGCCGGAAGCCGTGCCGGTGGGCCCTGCCGATCGGGTGTGAGACATCGGGTGTGAGACATCGGGTGTGAGACACAGCCCTGTTCGGGCACTGCGTGAAACGAGTCACTCCTGGTCAATCTTTTGAATTAACCGGAATGAAACATCCCACCTTTCCCGTTCTTCCCTACGTACCGGCACGGGGATGCCGGTGGACGAAGAGGAAAGAAGTACAGAGATGAAGAAGTTCGGTTTTGCCAGTGTGATCGCCGCCGGTATGGCCACCGCCGTCCTGGGTCTTGCGGGCCCGGCGCAGGCCGATGTCGCGCACAACGACTGGGTACATCAGAACGGCCAGAACGCCACCGCTCCGCAGGTGGACACCACGGTGCATCAGAGCCACTGACACCACAACTGTCGTTGAGGGCCACCCCGGTACCGGGGTGGCCCTCAACCGTTGGGTGAGGTCATGGCCGGCGCTAAACTGGGAGCACCGACTCCAGAGCACAGGAAGCAGGCACGAAACACCACGTGACGCCCCGCGAGACGACCGCTGACACGCCCTCCCGGCAGGTGCGCAGCAGCATCACAGTTCCGCCCGACGCTGTCGTGGGCCTGCTCGGTTCCGCCGACGAGAACCTGCGCGCCCTCGAATCGCTGCTCACCGCTGATATCCACGTGCGTGGCAATGCCATCACGCTCTCGGGGGACCCCGCCGATATCGCGCTGGCCGAACGAGTGGTCGGCGAACTCGTCGCCGTGCTGGCCGCCGGTCAGCCGCTCAATCCCGATGCGGTGCGCCGCAGCGTCTTGATGATGACCGGTGAATCGGACGCCTCGCCCGCCGAGGTGCTGACGCTGGACATCTTGTCCCGGCGCGGCAAGACCATCAGGCCCAAGACCCTCAACCAGAAGCACTATGTGGACGCGATCGACGCCCACACCATCGTGTTCGGTATCGGTCCCGCGGGCACCGGCAAGACATATCTTGCGATGGCCAAAGCGGTCGCGGCGCTGCATGCCAAACAGGTCAACCGGATCATCCTGACCCGTCCCGCGGTCGAGGCCGGTGAGCGCCTGGGCTTTCTGCCGGGCACGCTGAGCGAGAAGATCGACCCCTACCTGCGCCCGCTGCTGGACGCGCTGCACGACATGATGGACCCGGAGGTCATCACCAACCTGCTGGCCTCGGGTGTCATCGAGGTCGCGCCGCTGGCGTTCATGCGCGGCCGCAGCCTCAACGACGCCTACATCATCCTCGACGAGGCACAGAACACCACGGCCGAGCAGATGAAGATGTTCCTCACCCGGCTCGGCTTCAACTCGAAAATGGTTGTCACCGGCGATATCACGCAGGTCGACCTGGGCGGTGGCCAGGCCTCGGGCCTGCGCGCGGCGATGCACATCCTCGATGACATCGACGATATCCACTTCGCCGAGCTCACCAGTGCCGACGTCGTTCGGCACCGGCTGGTCTCGGAGATCGTGGATGCCTATGCGCGCCATGACGATCCGGGCATGCTGAACCGTGCCCAACGCCGCTCGTCGAACGGGCGGTCGCGGCGATGAGCGACGCTTGCGGAGCGAATCAACGGGCGGCATGCGGGACCCGAGCCTGCGAGGGAACAGCATGAGCATCGAGGTTTCCAACGAATCCGGGTACGACGTGTCCGAGGAAGAACTCATCAGCGTCGCCCGCTTCGTCATCGGTCAGATGGACGTCAACCCGGCGGCCGAACTGTCGATGGTGCTGCTCGACACCGCGGCCATGGCCGATCTCCACATGCGCTGGATGGATCTGCCCGGTCCCACCGATGTGATGAGCTTCCCGATGGATGAGCTCGAACCGGGTGGGCGGCCCGATGCCGCCGAACCCGGTCCGTCCATGTTGGGCGATATCGTGCTGTGCCCCGAGTTCGCCGCCAAACAGGCCGAACAGGCGGGGCATTCGCTGGGGCAGGAGCTCGCGCTGCTGACGGTGCACGGTGTGCTTCATCTGCTCGGCTACGACCACGCCGAGCCCGATGAGGAGAAAGAGATGTTCGCCCTGCAGCGGCGCCTGCTCGAAGAGTGGGTGGCCGACCAGGTGCAGACCTACCGTCAGGACGTACAGACCGAGAAGGATCGCCGGCTGCTCGACAAGTCGCGATACTTCGACACACCGTGACCGGTCTTGCGGCGCTGTTCGGGGCGATCGTCCTGGTCGGCGTGGGCGGGCTTTTCGCCGCGGTCGATGCCGCGGTCAGCACGGTGTCCATCGCGCGTGTCGACGAGATGGTGCGCGAGGAGCGCCCGGGGGCCACCCGTCTGGCTCGGGTGATCGACGACAGGCCCCGGTACATCAATCTCGTGGTGTTGTTGCGGATCGCCTGCGAGGTGAGCGCGACCGTCCTGCTGGTCTCCTATCTGGATGGCTACCTCGGTGTCGGCTGGGGGCTGGTGGCCGCCGCCGGCATCATGGTGGTGGTCAGCTTCGTCGTCATCGGTGTCGGACCCCGCACCGTCGGGCGGCAGAACGCCTACAGCATCGCGCTGGCCGCGGCGCTTCCCCTGCAAGCGATTTCGGTGTTACTCACCCCGATCAGCCGGGTGCTGGTGTTGATCGGCAACGCTCTGACGCCGGGCCGTGGCTTCCGTAACGGGCCGTTCGCCTCCGAGATCGAGCTGCGCGAGGTGGTCGACCTGGCCCAGCAGCGCGGTGTGGTGGCCGACGACGAGCGCAAGATGATCCAGTCCGTTTTCGAGCTGGGCGACACCCCGGCCCGCGAGGTGATGGTTCCGCGCACCGAGATGGTGTGGATCGAGGGAGACAAGACCACCTCGCAGGCCACCTCGCTGGCAGTGCGCAGCGGGCACTCCCGGCTGCCCGTGATCGGCGAGAACGTCGATGACGTGGTGGGTGTCGTGTATCTCAAAGACCTGGTGCAGCACTCGTATTCGGCGGGCGACGAGCTGGACACCCGGGTCGGTGATCTGATGCGCCCCGCGGTGTTCGTGCCCGATTCCAAACCGCTGGACACCCTGCTGCGCGAGATGCAACGCGACCGCAATCACATGGCGCTCCTGGTCGACGAGTACGGCGCGATCGCCGGTCTGGTCACCATCGAGGATGTGCTCGAGGAGATCGTCGGCGAGATCAACGACGAGTACGACGCGGATGAGGTCGCACCCTGGGAAGAGGTGGGCGACAAGCAGTTCCGGGTGTCGACCCGGCTGCCCATCGAGGATCTCACCGAATTGTACGAGGACCTGGAAATCGACGAGGACCTTGAGGTCGACACCGTCGGTGGTCTGTTGGCGCACGAACTGGGCCGCGTACCGTTGCCCGGCGCCGAGGTCACCTGGGACGGCCTGCGCCTGCGGGCCGAGGGCGGGGCCGATCATCGTGGCCGGGTTCGGATCGGCACCGTGCTGATCAGCCCCGTGAAGACAGAGGAGCATTCCGCGCATGAGTCTTGACGCTGAGGACAACAAGTTGGTGGTGCTGGCCCGCGGGGCGATGGGCCGCTCCGAAGCCGCCGAAGGTGCGGCGGTGCGCGACCTGGACGGTCGGACCTACGCCGGTGCCCCTGTCGGTCTGGCCTCGCTGCCGCTGACCGCCCTGCAGGCCGCCGTGGCCGCGGCGGTGTCCAGTGGTGCGGCCGGCCTGGAGGCTGCGGTGCTGGTGGGTGGTTCGGCGCAGGACGCCGGTGTCGCCGCGGTACGCGAGCTGTCGCCGGACGCGTCCGTCATCGTCACCGACCGTGCCGGTAATCCGCTATGAGTGACGAATTCCGGTCCGGCTTCGTCTGTTTCGTCGGCCGTCCCAACACCGGCAAGTCGACGCTGACCAACGCCCTGGTCGGCCAGAAGGTGGCCATCACCTCGAACCGCCCGCAGACCACCCGGCACACCATCCGCGGCATCGTGCACCGGGAGAACTTCCAGATCATCCTGGTCGACACCCCGGGTCTGCACCGGCCCCGGACCCTGCTCGGCCAGCGGCTCAACGACCTGGTGAAGGACACCTACTCCGAGGTCGACGTGATCGGGCTGTGCATCCCCGCCGATGAGAACATCGGCCCGGGCGACCGGTGGATCTACGAACAGATCCGCGCCGTCGCACCCAGGACCAAACTCGTCGCCATCGTCACCAAGATCGACAAGGTCGCCAAGGAGCGGGTGGCCGCACAGCTGATGGCCGTCAGCGAGCTGGTCGGTCCGGACGCCGAGATCGTGCCGGTGTCGGCCACCACCGGCGAGCAGCTCGACGTGCTGACCAACGTCTTCGTCGCGCACCTGCCGCCCGGCCCCGCCTATTACCCCGACGGCGAACTCACCGATGAGCCCGAGGAAGTCCTGATGGCCGAGCTCATCCGGGAGGCCGCGCTGGAAGGGGTGCGCGACGAGCTGCCGCACTCGCTGGCCGTCGTCATCGAGGACATCGAGGAAAGGCCAGGGCGGGCAGACGACAATGCCCTCATCGACGTACGCGCCATCCTCTACGTGGAGCGCGACAGCCAGAAGGGCATCGTGATCGGCAAGGGCGGTGCCCGGCTGCGCGAGGTCGGCACCGCGGCGCGCACGCAGATCGAGAAGCTGCTCGGCACCAAGGTGTATCTGGATCTGCGGGTCAAGATCGCCAAGAACTGGCAGCGCGACCCGAAACAGCTGGGGCGCTTGGGCTTTTAGCTATCCCGGGATGCCGTAGACCGCGACGACGACGCTACGGTCCAGGCTGTTGAGCGACCAGACACCCATCTGGGTGTTGGCGCAGTTGCTCATGATCGCCATGTAATCGGGACGGTAGTACCACTGGTTCATGATCTCGATGCCGTTGATGGCCAGCGCCGGGTTGATCGCGACGGTCTGTGCGACGGTGCCCTTGTAGCCGGCCGCGGCGGCACGGGACTGCGGGGTGGAGCCGTCCGAGCCCAGGTCGCCGTCCAGTGCCCGGTTGTTGAGCACATCGTTGGCGTGCCATTCCGCCGCCAGCTGCAATTGCGGGTTCTTGGTGACGTTGTTGGTGCACCCGGCCTGGTGCTGAATGGTGTAGACGTTGGCGATCACGCTGTTGTTGAGCCGGATGTTGTCGGCACTGGCGGTCGGCGCCGTGAGTACCGCGCCGGCAACTAGGGCCAGAACGGGCAGGGTGCGGGCACCGACACTGATTGCGGACATGGTCACAGAGATTACTGCAGCGTGGGAGTCGCCCACCACGGTTCGGGCTGCTTGGTCATCCAGCCACTGATGGCCTCCAGCTCCGCGGCCAGCGAAATGAGCAACGGTTCGCTGCCCTCGGGGCCCATCAGTTGCACCCCGATCGGCAGTCCGTCGGTGGTGAACCCCGCCGGCACGTTGATCGACGGCCAGCCCAGCAGGTTCCACGGCCAGGTCACCGGGCAGGCGGCGATCATCGCCCGGTCGGTGGCCAGGCTGCCGCGTTCGTCGTAGTCGTGGATGCGCGGTGGCGGCAGCGCGGTGGTGGGGGCGAGCACCACGTCGGCGATGTTGAAGATCCAGCCCACCCGCTGCTGGGCCTCGGCCTCCGCGGCCCGGGCCTTACGCAACACATGTTCGGACAGCAGCCGGCCCGTGCGCATATTGCTCACGGTGCGTTTATCCCACTGGACACCGGGCCCGAGGCGGTGGCCCCAGTCCAGTAGGCCGGAGGTGGACCGGGACAGGAAGTTCCAGGACATCTTCAGTCCGTAGTTCGGGTCGGCTTCATCGACACGGTGTCCGAGCTGCTCCAGCTGGGTCGCCACCTCACGCAGGGCGGCATCGATCTCCGGATGGAGCTGGGCGCGGAAGAAGGTGAACGGGAACTTGGTGGACAGCGCGATCCGCAGGGAGCCGGGGGCCTGGCCGATGTGCTCGGAGGCCCGGATCGGTTCGGGTTTGTGCAGGTCGCCGTCGGCATTGCCGGATGCGGCGTCGAGCACGATCGCGGCGTCGGTGACGGTGCGGGCCAGGACGCCGTTGACGGTGATGCCGTTGAACGCCTCGGGCAGCGGCCAGGTGGAGATGCGGCCACGCTGCGGTTTGATGCCCACCAGATGGGTCCACGCGGCCGGGATCCGCACACTGCCCGCACCGTCGGAGCCGATGGCCGCGGTCACCAGCCCAGCGGCCACGGCCGCCGCACTGCCGCCCGAGGAGCCGCCGGGGCTGTGTTCGCGTGACCATGGGTTTCTGGTGTGCCCGAAGCCGGGGCCACTGGTGAACGGCCACTGGCCGAGCTCACAGGTGTTGGTCTTGCCGACGATGATCGCGCCCGCTGCCCGCAGGCGGCGCACCACCTCCGAGTCGGCAGCGGCCGCTGGAATCTCAGCTACCTCGCCGCGGGTGCCGAAGCGGGTCGGGACGCCGGCGACGTCCACATCGTCCTTCACGGCGATGGGCACTCCGAGGAGTGGAAGGTGTTGTCCCGCAGCGCGTTTACGATCTGCGGCGATGGCCTCGGATATCGCGGTGTCGGTCAGTACCACGCGGAACGCATTGAGCGCGGGCTGGCTGGCCTCGATCGCGTCCAGGGACTGGCGTACCAGTTGTTCCGAGGTGGTGGCGCCGCTGGCGAGGCGGTAGAGCTGTTGTGTGAGGGTGGGCAGTTTCGGGGTGGGAGAAGCACTGCTGGGCAGTTTCGGGGTGGGAGAAGCACTGCTGGGTAGTTTTGGGGTGGCTGCCATGGCAATTTCGAGAATATCCGGCGTTGCGTCCCGGCCGGTGTCGGCACGCGATGGGAGACTGGCCCGATGCGGTTGTACCGGGATCGAGCTGTCGTGCTGCGTCAGCACAAGCTCGGCGAGGCCGACCGCATCGTCACCCTGCTCACCCGCGAGAACGGTGTGGTCCGTGCCGTCGCCAAAGGGGTGCGCCGGACCCGCAGCAAGTTCGGGGCCCGGCTGGAACCGTTCGCGCACATCGACGTTCAACTGCATCCCGGCCGCAACCTCGACATCGTCACCCAGGTGCAGTCCATCGACGCGTTCGCCGTCGACATCGTCAACGATTACGGCCGCTACACGTGTGCCTGCGCGGTGCTGGAGACCGCCGAACGGCTGGCCGGCGAGGAGCACGCTCCGGTGCCGGAGTTGCACAGCCTGACGGTGGCGGCGCTGCGGGCGGTCGCGGCGGGCAGGCGGCCGCGGGAGCTGGTGCTGGACTCCTATCTGCTGCGGGCCATGGGTATCGCGGGCTGGGCCCCGGCGCTGGCCGAATGTGCGCGGTGCGCGACGCCCGGCCCGCACCGGGCGTTCCACATCGGCGCGGGCGGCAGTGTGTGCGTGCACTGCCGGCCGTCGGGTTCGGCGACACCGGCGCAGGCGGTGCTGGATCTGATGGTTGCGCTGCACGACGGTGACTGGGAGTTCGCGGAGGCCTCCACCTCGTCGCACCGCAGCCAGGCCAGCGGGCTGGTCGCCGCGCATCTGCAGTGGCACTTGGAGCGTCAGCTGCGGACATTGCCGCTGGTCGAACGGGGTGATGAGCGCTGGCGCGAAGAGCAGAAAGCACATTATCGAATCGATAGCGCGGGCCTCGAACGCCGGGCAGAGGTGTTCGGGCAGGATATGGCGCATGGCATTGAACAGGGAAGGCAAGCGGGGCAAATCTCCGTACCCACAGCTCGCCCCGGCGCCTGACGACTATCCGGTCTTTCCGGACACGTCGACCTGGCCCGTGGTGTTCCCGGAGTTGCCGCCCCACACCAACGGCAAGTTCTCCCGTCCGCCGCAGCACCCGTCGAAGGCCGCCGCCCCGAAGATCCCGGCCGACCAGGTGCCCAACCACGTCGCGGTGGTGATGGACGGTAACGGCCGGTGGGCCACCCAGCGTGGGCTGGGCCGCACCGAGGGGCACAAGATGGGTGAGGCGGTGCTCATCGACATCACCTGCGGTGCGATCGAACTCGGTATCAAACATCTGTCCGTCTATGCCTTCTCCACGGAGAACTGGAAACGCAGCACCGAAGAGGTGCGCTTCCTGATGGGCTTCAACCGGGAGGTGGTGCGGCGGCGCCGGGAGAATCTGGACGCCATGGGGGTGAACATGCGCTGGGTGGGTTCGCGCCCGCGGATGTGGAGCAGCGTGATCAAGGAGTTCGACATCGCCGAGCAGATGACGGTCGGTAACGACGTCATCACCGTCAACTACTGCGTGAACTACGGCGGGCGCACCGAGATCGTCGAGGCCGCGAAGGCCATCGCCGAGGAGGCCGTCGCGGGCAAGCTGAATCCCTCGCGTATCTCCGAGGCCACCCTGGCCAAGCATCTGCACCGTCCCGACATCCCGGATGTCGACCTGTTCATCCGGACCTCGGGAGAACAGCGGGCCAGCAACTTCATGATCTGGCAGGCGGCCTACGCCGAGTACGTCTTCCAGGACAAGTTGTGGCCCGACTACGACCGGCGCGACCTGTGGGCGGCGTGCGAGGAGTACGTCAACCGCAACCGGCGTTTCGGTCGGGCCTGATGGTGTCGCTTTCCGGCGGGCAGGAGCGCAGCGACTCGGGGATGTCGTTGCAGCAGCGGTTGGCCGCCGTCGCCGAGGCGATCCTGCCCACCACCCATGAGGATGACGGTTCGCTCACCGTGCAGCACGACGGCACGTTCTCGTCGCTGCGGGTGGTGACCATCGCCGAGGGCCTGGACATGGTGGCGCTCACCCAGATGCTGGCCTGGGATCTGCCCCTGGACGCGAAACTTCGGGCGACGGTCGGCGAGCACGCGCACCAGACGCTGCTGGGCACGATATCGCTGACCGAGAAGGGCGCCGCGACGGGCGGTAACTCCCGCGAGCAGGCTTCCAAACAAGCTTCCAAACAAGCTTCCAAACAAGCAGATGTGTTGCTGCGCTACAACTTTCCGGCGGCGGGCTTGACCGATGAGGCGCTCGGCACCCTGATCCTCATGGTGCTGTCCACCGGGGCCGACGTCCGGCGGGCGCTCCTAGGGTGAGCGCCGTCATCCGGATCGTGGCGGCCGTCGTGCTCGATGACCGCAATCATGTGCTGGTGGTCCGCAAACGCGGCACGACGGCGTTCATGCAGCCCGGCGGCAAGATCGAACCGGGGGAGACCCCGGTCGAGGCGCTGCGCCGCGAGGTCCGGGAGGAACTCAATGCCGGCATCGTCGAGGCATCCCTCACCTCGCTGGGACATCACGATGCGGCCGCGGCCAACGAACCGGGTCACCGGGTGGCCGCCGACCTGTTCGTCGTCGGCCTCGACGGGCCACCGCAGCCGGGCGCCGAGATCGTCGAGATGGCGTGGGTGGACCCGCACGCGCCAGGGGACCTCGAGCTGGCCCCGCTGACGTTGGGTGCGGTCCTGGAGTACGCCCGGGTCAGCTGACGGCGCAGGAACCGCACACCCCGAAGATCTCGATGGTGTGGCTGACGTCGGTGAAGCCGTGTTGGGCCGCGACCTGTTCGGCCCACACTTCGGCCGCTCCACCCTCGACCTCGACGGTGGACCCGCAGACCCGGCACACCAGGTGGTGGTGATGGTGATCGGAGCAGCGTCGGTACACCGATTCACCGGTGTCGGTGCGCAGCGTGTCGACCAACCCTGACGTGGCCATCGACTGCAGGGTCCGGTACACGGTGGTCAGCCCGATGTTCTCGCCGCGTTGCCGGAGTTCGTCGTGCAGTTCCTGGGCCGAGCGGAAGTCGTCGATGTTCTCCAGCAGCGCGGAGATGGCGGCCCGCTGCCGGGTGGCCCGCACGGGTGTACTCAAGCGACGTCCTCTCCGGCGTGGGTGACGGCGGCCAGCACGATCTCCGTGAGGTGCTGGTCGACCAGGCGGTACATCACCTCCCGGCCGCTGCGCTCGCCGGCGACCACTCCGGCGGCTTTGAGGATGCGCAGGTGCTGGCTGACCAGGGGCTGCGGCACCTCCAGGGCGTCGACCAGTTCGTGTACGCAACGCGCGGATTCACGGAGCTGGAGCACCAGGGCGATGCGCACCGGCGCGGCCAGCGCCCGCAGCAGGTCGCCCGCGGTGTCCAGGATCTCCCGGGGCGGCAGCTCGGGAGACGGCGTCGCGGGGTGTTCGTGCTCGTGACCGGTAGTGGAAACGGTTTTCATTATGGAGTCAGATTACATGCATGTCTGCGCATGTCAACGCTTTCCGGGGACTCCCGCGGCGTGGCGCGCCAACGCTCATCGGTACCCTGTCAACCCGTGGCATCCATCATCGACACCGTCGCGAACCTGGCGAAACGCCGTGGCCTGGTCTTCCAATCCGGCGAGATCTACGGCGGTACGAAGTCGGCGTGGGACTACGGGCCACTCGGGGTGGAGCTCAAGGAGAACATCAAGAAGCAGTGGTGGCGGTCCGTGGTCACCGGTCGCGACGATGTCGTCGGCCTGGACAGCGCGATCATCCTGCCGCGCCAGGTGTGGGTGGCCTCCGGCCACGTCGCGGTGTTCAACGACCCGCTGGTGGAATGCCTGAGCTGCCATAAGCGGCACCGGCAGGACCACCTGCAGGAGGCGTACGCGGCCAAGAAGAATCTCGATGACCCCGATGCGGTCCCGATGACCGAGATCGTCTGCCCGGACTGCGGCACCAAGGGGCAGTGGACCGAGCCGCGTGACTTCAACATGATGCTCAAGACCTACCTCGGCCCCATCGAGTCCGAGGAGGGGTTGCACTACCTGCGGCCCGAAACCGCGCAGGGCATCTTCGTCAACTTCGCCAATGTGGTGACCACCGCACGCAAGAAGCCGCCGTTCGGCATCGGCCAGATCGGCAAGAGCTTCCGCAACGAGATCACCCCCGGCAACTTCATCTTCCGGACCCGTGAGTTCGAGCAGATGGAGATGGAGTTCTTCGTCGAGCCGTCCACCGCGCCGGAGTGGCACAAGTACTGGATCGGGACCCGGCTCAAGTGGTACACCGACCTCGGTATCGCTCCGGAGAATCTGCGGCTCTACGAGCACCCGCTGGAGAAGCTGTCGCACTACAGCGCCGGCACCACCGATATCGAGTACAAGTTCGGCTTCGCCGGCAGCCCGTGGGGTGAACTGGAAGGTATCGCCAACCGCACCAATCACGACTTGTCCAGCCACGCAAAGGCATCCGGTGTCGACCTGTCGTATTACGACCAGGGCACCGACACCCGCTACGTGCCCTACGTCATCGAACCGGCAGCCGGCCTGACCCGCTCGCTGATGGCTTTCCTGGTCGACGCGTACCACGAGGACGAGGCCCCCAATGCCAAGGGCGGGGTGGACAAGCGCACCGTGCTCAAGCTCGACCCGCGGCTGGCCCCGGTCAAGGCGGCCGTACTTCCGTTGTCGCGCAACGCCGATCTGTCGCCGAAGGCCCGCGACCTGGCGGCCGAGCTGCGGCAGTCATGGAACATCGAGTTCGACGACGCGGGTGCGATCGGCCGGCGCTACCGCCGTCAGGACGAGATCGGCACGCCGTTCTGCATCACGCTGGACTTCGACTCGCTGGAGGATCAGGCCGTCACCATCCGCGAGCGTGACACCATGACGCAGGAGCGGGTGGCCATCTCGGAGGTGTCGAACTACCTGGCGGTCCGGCTCAAGGGCGCCTAGCGCCTCGGTTCGGAATTGCTGCTCCAGAGGCACTCCCGGCTCGCCTAGCATGGTGAGGCACGGGAGTGAAGGGGGCGATGATCAGCGTTCTGGGGGCATTTCTTTCGACGTGGGATGACGCTCGCGCGACACTCGGCGCCGGAACACCGGTGGACGGGACCCGGTTCGACATGGGCGGTCGGCTCGACGAGTTGCACCGCACGGTCGCGGCGGCGACGCCCGGGTCCGTGTGGACGGGTTCGTCGGCAGAGGCGTACACCGACCGCAACCACCAGCTGGCCGCCACCTTGGCCCGGCTCGCCGAACTCGATCGGCGCCTCGGCGCCGAAGTCGATCGGTCCGCGCAGGTGGTGGCCGCCGGTCGCCGGGACCTGGATGCGGTCAAGCAGTGGGTGCTCAGTGCCGCTGCCAGCGTGCCGCCGAACGCCGCGGGTGAGCGTGCCCTGATGCCGGTGGTGTCCAAAGGTGTCGCCGACGTCGCCGATATCGTGCAGCGGTCGAACAGCGATATGAGCGGTATCGCCGCGCGGATCCGCGATATCGGCGACGGCTATCAGGCGCTCACCGGTCGCGAGGGGCGCGGGTGAAGGTGGCGGACCGGCCACGATTGCCAATGATTCTGGCCGCCTTGTTGATGATGCTGGGTGCGTTGTCGGCATGCGCGACGCATGACGCGATTCGCGACGGAGGAGATCAGAAGATGCCTGTCCCGGCAGAGACGGCCGCGAAATTCGGTGAGGTGACGTTGCCGCAAGGCGTACAGGTGCTGGGCACCGACACCGATTCGGGCCGAGACACCCGCTACCGGTTGGCGTTACGGATGACCGACGCGCAGCTGCGTGAATTGCTCGCGCAGTTCCCCGAGACACCCGAGAAGTCCGAGATCCCGAAATCCACGCCGGTGATCGCCGGGCCGGCGCTGAGTTCGGCACCTGATCCGCTCTACGCCCAGGATCAGATCATCACCACCGATCACGGCACGGTCACCCGGGAGATCATCGTCGACCAGCGGGCGCCCGACGAGGTGTACGTGCACCTCTCGCTCTACACCACCTGATCGCGCAGCGCCGCAGGCACATCCCCGCCGAGCAGATCGACGAGTGTCGCCAGCAGTCCGTCGAGTTCGACACCCACCGCGGTGATCGCCGCGTTCCCGTAACTGCCGAACAGCAGGCTGGGCTGGTCGACGGCCAGCACGGTGCCCGCGGGCCCGGCATAGAGCAGCGTGCGCAGGGGTGCGTGCAGCATGACGCCGGGATCGTGGCGGTACATGCGTTCGGCGATGGTGTGATTGCCCATCAGGTATTCGGTGGCGCGCCCCGTCGATCCGGACGCGGTCATGGTGGGCGTCACGTCGATCTGTGCGTATCGCAGGAAGCCATGCGGCGCCTGGGATTTCGCTTCGGCGACCACCTCGTCCCAGGTGCCCGCCCGCGCGAAGCGCTCGTGGTCGATCACCGGGACCAGGGCCTCGTAGTGCGTGCGGGCGTCCGCATAGCTGCCCGGCAGGCTGATCAGCAGGCGCCGGTTCAGGTACTCGACGGAGGTGCTCACCGGTCGGCCCCCACGATGTCCAGGACCACCCGGAAGCGGGCCTGGCCGGACATCATTCGCTCGTAGGCCTGTGGGGCTTGTTCGAACGGCATGACCTCGATCATCGGGGCGATATCGTTGGCGACGCTGAACGCCAGGTTGTCCTCGTTCTCGATGGCGGAGCCGGTGAGGCTGCCGACCACATGGCGTCCACCGAAGATCAGGTCGGCGGTGTTCACCGCGATCGGATCGGGGGCCGCGCCCACCACGACGAGTTGCCCACGCGGCCGCAAACCGCTGACCAGCGGCCCCATCGACGCGCCGCTGGCCGCGGTGGCGATGATGGCGGCGGCTCCGCCGAGGGCGGTCAGTGCCGCACCGGGATCCTCGGCGGCGCTGTCGATATAGAAATCGGCGCCCAGTGTCTTTGCCAGGTCGGCTTTTTCGGCGCCCCGGGCGATCGCCGCCACTCGGTAGCCGAGTTTGTGGGCATACTGCACACCCAGATGACCCAGGCCGCCGATGCCTTGAACTCCGTCCAGGGCGCCGGGCGCGGCGGACGTGGACCGCAAGGCATTGAAGGTCGTCAGGCCGGCGCACAGCAGGGGAGCGGCGAGGTGGGCGTCGACCCCGTCGGGGATGCGCACCAGTCCGGTGGCGCGGGCATGGACCACCTCGGCATAGCCGCCGTCGGCGCTGGTCCCGGGCGTCGGCTGATCGAGACAGTTGACGAAATCGCCGCGGCGGCAGAACTCGCATTCGTTGCATTGCCCGCCGAGGAAGCCGATGCCGACCCGGTCGCCGGGGGCCCAGGCATGTACCCCGTCGCCGACGGCGTCCACCACACCGACGATCTCGTGGCCGGGCACCACCGGCTGCTGCGGGTCGGGTCGTTGGCCCTCGACGGCCAGCACGTCGCTGTGGCAGACCCCGCAGCTGAGCACCCGAACCCGGACCTCGCCGGCGGCGGGTTCGACCACCTCGCGCTCGACGAGTGCGAACTCGCGTTGCCCGGTGACCTGGAAAGCTTTGTAGGTAGCCATGTTTCGGGTTCTCCTACGCGGCCGGGAAGAGGGGCGCGTGCACCTGGCGGGTCAGGTCGTCGGCGAGCACTTCCGGCGCGCCGGCGACGATACCTTCGACGATCTGCCGGGCCACGTCGGCCGGGTCGTTCTTCGGCACATCGAGATCTGCCGTCATATCGGTGTCGGTATAAGCCAGGTAGGCGCCGATGACGGTGGTGCCCTGCTCCTGCAACTCCAGTCGCAGCGAGTTCGTCGCCGACCACAGCGCCGCCTTGGAGACGCCGTAGGAGCCGTAACCGGGCAGCCAGGACAGCACGGAGGCGATGTTGACGATGGTGCCATGGCGGCCGGCGAGCAAGGGGGCGAAAGCTCGCGTGACCCGCAGTGCGCCATAGAGATTGGTGTCCAGCACGGAACGGACGTCGTCGAGATCGTCCTGCAGCAGCGATGTGCCCCCGAGTACGCCGGCGTTGTTGACCACGATGGTGGCGTCGGCGGCGGTGTGCGCCAGTTGGGCGACCGACTCGGCGTCGGTGACGTCGGCCTGAATCACCACCACGCGCGGATCGTCGGACGTGCCCGGGCGCCGGCTGGTCGAGTACACCTTGGCCGCCCCGGCCTCCAATAGGGCGGCGACGATCGCCTTGCCCAAGCCTTGTTGCCCGCCGGTCACCAGAGCGGTCGCACCGGCTACCTGAGTTCCTGTCATGGTCTTCTCCTTCGCTTGTGCCCTCGTCAACGTAGCAGTGCTGAGTTGGAATTTCCAATGTAGGTAGAATGTGACGATGCGCACCGATTCGTGGATCGACAATCCCTGCCCGATCGCCCGCACCATGTCCGTCCTGGGGCAGCGGTGGGCGGTGCTGATCATCCGTGAGGCGCTGCTGGGCCGGTCACGATTCTCCGAGTTCAAGGAGCGGCTCGGGATCGCCTCGGATGTCCTCAGCACCCGGTTGTCCGAGCTGGTAGACGCCGGAATCCTCCAGGTGGTCGACTATCAGGAACCGGGCGACCGCACCCGCAGCCGATATCTGCTCACCGAGGCCGGGCATGATCTGATCCCCGTCCTGGCCGCCATCGGCCAGTGGGGGCACCGTCATCTGGCCCGCGAGCACAGCAGCGCGTACCGCTTCGTCGAAGCCGATACCGGCGAATCCGTGGCCATCGGATTCCGCCGCCGCGACGGGAGCAAGGTGCCCACGGACGCGGTGTCGCTGGTGGCGCCCGGCGCTTAGAAGCGGCCGCCGCCCCCGCCGAACGAACCGCCCGAGCTGCCGGACCCGCCGAACGACGTCGAGCTCCAGCCCCCGCCGACGCTGCCGCCGATCCCGCCGCGCAGGGCCCCGGACAGGATGTTGCCGATGATGATGCCGCCCAGCACGGCACCGGAATTCGAGCTGCCGCCGCCATATCCGCTGTAGTGCCGCTGCGCGGCGGCGACATCCTGGTTGGCCAGCGACTGGGCCTGCCCGGCCAGCGTCGCCGCGCCGTTGGCGTATTGGATGGCCACCGAAAGACTCCCGGCGATGTTCTCGGCCTGCTTGTCCTGGGCGGCCTGCAGCTGGCGCACCGCCTCGGCGAGTTTGGTGCGCGCCTCGGGGCCGATGCTGCCGCGGCGGGTGTCGATGAAATCCGAGACACCGCGGACCCGCGACTGCGCACTGAACAGGGCTTGGTCGTAGGCGCGGCGCAACCGTTCGGCCGTCTCGCGTTCCTCGGTCACCGCGTCCAGCAGCCGGTCCAGGTCGGCGTCGGCGGCGCTGAGATCGGTGAAGGCACCCAGCGGGTCGGTGCTGCCCGTGCCCTGTGCGGCCGCCACCGCCTTGACGGCGGCGTCGCGCGCAGCGCTCAGGGCGGCGGCCTGGCTCAGATTGCCTTGGGCCAGCTGGGTGCCGGCGGCGTTGATGCCGTTCTGGATATCGGCGATCGCGGCGGGCAGTGCCGCGGTGGCGCGGTTGATATCGGTGGCGGCGCTGTCGACGGCGTCGAGCAGAGTGCGTGCCTGGCCCAGTGCGGACTCGGCGGCCCGCACCGAATCCACCAGCCCGGCCTGGCTACCCACCGGCCGCGCCACCAGACTGCGTGCGTTGGTGATGTTCTGGTCGGCGAAAGCCACCCGCTGCTTGGCGGTTTCGACGTTGCCGGCGACCGAGGCCAGGGCCGCATCGGCGAACTGCTGGTGCAGGCCGGCCAGGGTCTGCTCCGACGGCGTGAGGCGCGCGGTGAGGTCGACCACCTGCTGGGTCAGGGCGTCCAATCGTTCGGGCGCGTTGATCACCAGATCACGCAGCGCAGAGAAGGCTTCGCGCTGGGTTTCCAGTTCGCGGTCGGCCTTAGCGGCGGCCACCACCACCCGGGTCAGCAGATCGCGGCGCTGCGCGGGCGTCTCGGGCACCGTGTCATCGAGGATCTGTCGCACGTTGAACGCCTGCGCCAGCGTCGTTTTCGCCGCTTCGACCGCGGTGACGAACGGGGCGGTGTCCTTGTCGCCGAACTCCTCGATTGCCAGCGTCAATTCGTTGTCGCTGGTGCGTATCGCGTTGTCCACTTCCACGACGATCGAGCGGGACAGGTCGTCCAGAGTCTCCAGCGGCATGGCGGCCAGGGCATTCGGATCGGTCGGGTCGGCGCGCTGGGCGGCCGCCAGATCCGCCGCACGGCGCTTGCGCCGACGGTGGCGTTGCCACAGCACCAGGATCACCACCGCCAACCCGATCACCGCGAGGATGGCCAGCAGACCCACCCAGTTCATCTCCGCATTCGAGGATGAAGACGGAGCTGCGGAGGCATTCGTGTCGAGCCCCTCGGCCGCGCTGACGGCCGCCTGGGCCCAGTCGCCGTCGCGCAGCGCAGGCTCAATCTTGTTGCGCCGCAAACTGTTCGCCTCGGCGTTGCTGGCGGCCACACCGCCGGCCAGGAACGCGTACGCCCGGTCGGTGGTGGCGACCGCCAGCAGGGCGTCGTAGGTGCCCAGGTCGCTGGCCGCCAGAGTGGCCCGGGCCCACGGCTCGGCATCCTGGCCGGAGAAGGTGTCCACGTACACCACCCACAGCCGGACATGCCGGTCGGCGTAGAGCTTGTCGACGGCCTGGGTCACCCGATCGAGATCCTGGCCGGTGAGCGCGTGTGCGTTGTCCACGATTTGGGTGGACAGCCGGAACGGCGGCTCGGCTCCCGCATGTGGAGCCACCAGCAGGCCGACGGACAACACCGCGAAGATCATGCTGAACAGGCGGGGGAGGCGCATGTCCGCAAATCTAGCTGGCAGACTGTCCGTTAGTGGGCACCGCGACCGATACCTATACCGACCTCGACAGGCAGCGCCTGGTGATCGAGGCACCCAAGGCTGCCGCGCTGCCCGGAACCGGCTCCGAACACCGCACCGACTTCGCCAGGGACCGGGCCCGGGTGTTGCACTGCGCCGCGCTGCGCCGCCTGGCCGACAAGACCCAGGTGGTCGGACCGCGGCAGGGCGACACCCCGCGCACCCGGCTGACCCATTCGCTGGAGGTCGCGCAGATCGGCCGCGGGATGGCCGTCGGTCTGGGCTGCGACCCCGACCTGGTGGACCTGGCCGGGCTGGCTCATGACATCGGCCACCCGCCCTACGGGCACAACGGCGAGCGGGCACTCAACGAGATCGCCAAGGCGTTCGGTGGGTTCGAGGGCAATGCCCAGAACTTCCGCATCCTCACTCGGCTGGAGCCCAAAATTCTTGACGCGGGCGGCCATTCGGCTGGTTTGAACCTGACCCGCGCCGCACTGGACGCGGTGATGAAGTACCCGTGGTACCGCGACGGCGGGCGGAAGAAGTTCGGTTTCTACGACGACGACGCCGAGGCCGCTACCTGGATGCGCGCCGGCGCCCCCGCCGAGCGCACCTGCCTGGAGGCCCAGGTGATGGACTGGGCCGACGATGTCGCCTACTCCGTTCACGACGTCGAAGACGGGGTCATCTCGGGCCGCATCGACCTTCGGGTGCTCGCCGACGACGACGCGGCCGACGCGCTGGCCCGCCTGGGCGCGGACGCCTTCCCGACGGTGACCCACGACGACCTGCTGGCCGCCGCGCAGCGGCTCTCGGAGATGCCGGTGGTGGCCGCGGTGGGCAAGTTCGACGGCACCTTGGCAGCGTCGGTCGGGCTCAAGAACATGACCAGTGAGCTGGTGGGACGGTTCGCCAACGCGGCGATCACCGAAACCCGGACAATAGCCGGTGACGGCCCGCTGCGCCGCTATGACACCGATCTCGCGGTGCCGGCGCTGGTGCGCGCCGAGGTCGCGGTGCTCAAGATGCTGGCCCTGCAGTTCATCATGTCCGATCACCGGCACCTGCAGGTGCAGGCCGATCAGCGCACCCTGGTCGAAGAGGTCGCACTGGTGCTGTGGGCACAGGCACCCAGCAGCCTGGACCCGCAGTTCGCGCCCGAGTTCGCCGCCGCCACCGACGACGGGGCACGGCTGCGGGTGGTGATCGACCAGATCGCGTCCTACACCGAGAGTCGGCTGGAGCGAGTGCACGAGGCACGTTCGCCCCGCCCTCTAGACTGACGCGATGGCTGGTCCGGTGGGCAGGAGCGAAGCGACCCGGGGTAAAGGTGCGCGCATCCCCGATCGCGATATCGCCGCCATCCGCGAACGCGTGCGCATCGAGGAAATCGTCGGCGACTATGTCCAGTTGCGCCGCGCCGGGGTGGATTCGCTCAAGGGGTTGTGCCCCTTCCACGACGAGAAGTCACCGTCGTTTCACGTGCGTCCCAACCACGGCCACTTCCACTGCTTCGGCTGCGGTGAGGGCGGCGACGTCTACGCCTTCCTGCAGAAGATCGAGCACGTCAGCTTCGTCGAGGCTGTCGAACTCCTCGCCGACAAGGTCGGCTACACCGTCACCTACACCGGTTCGTCGACCACCAATGTGCAACGCGACCGCGGCAGCCGCAGCCGGCTGATCGCCGCCAACGCCGCCGCGCAGGAGTTCTACGCCGAGGCGCTGCAGTCCGCGGAAGCGGAACCGGCGCGCCGGTATCTGATCGAGCGCAACTTCGATGCCGACGCGGCCAAGCGGTTCGGCTGCGGTTTCGCGCCGTCGGGCTGGGACACCTTGACAAAGCACTTGCTGCGCAAGGGATTCGAATTCAAGGAGCTGGAGGCCGCCGGACTGTCTCGGGAGGGCCGGCGCGGTCCGATGGACCGTTTTCACCGGCGGTTGCTGTGGCCCATCCGGGTGTCGTCGGGGGAGACCATCGGCTTCGGTGCTCGCCGGCTGTTCGACGACGACCATATCGAAGCCAAGTACGTCAACACCTCCGAGACGG
Source organism: Mycolicibacterium sp. Y3 (assembly GCF_051188035.1). Lineage (NCBI taxonomy): Bacteria > Bacillati > Actinomycetota > Actinomycetes > Mycobacteriales > Mycobacteriaceae > Mycobacterium > Mycolicibacterium sp. Y3. The sequence goes on from NZ_JAVQLT010000001.1 coordinate 2,719,741, forward strand.
TGCTGTACAAGAAGTCGAATGTCCTGTTCGGGCTGGATCTGGCCAAGCGGGATATCGCCAAGGGGCACCAGGCCGTCGTGGTCGAGGGCTACACCGACGTGATGGCGATGCACTTGGCCGGGGTGACCACCGCGGTGGCCGCGTGCGGCACCGCCTTCGGCGACGACCACCTGTCCATGTTGCGCCGACTCATGATGGACGACAACTTCTTTCGCGGTGAGCTCATCTACGTCTTCGACGGCGACGCGGCCGGCCGGGCCGCCGCGGTGAAGGCGTTCGAGGGGGAACAGAACCTGGCCGGCCAGTCGTTCGTGGCGGTGGCTGCCGACGGGATGGATCCGTGCGATCTGCGGTTGCGCTCCGGTGACGGGGCGTTGCGCGACCTGGTGGCCCGCCGGGCCCCGCTGTTCGAATTCGCCATCCGCACGGCGCTCGGCGACCACAATCTCGACAGCGCCGAGGGCCGCGTGGCGGCGCTGCGGCGCTGCGTGCCGATGGTGGCCGGGATCAAGGACCCCACCCTGCGTGACGAGTACGCCCGCCAGCTGGCCGGCTGGGTGGGCTGGGACAACGTCGCCCAGGTGCTCTCCCGGGTGCGCGAGGAGGCCGGGCGCAAGGGACCCGCCAAGGGGCGCGACGCCGGGCGGTCGCGGGGGTCGGCCGAACCGGTCCGACAGCGGCCCATGGTCACGGTCACCCGCCCCGATCCGCGGGATCCGACCCTGCGTCCGCAGCGGGAGGCGCTCAAGGCGGCGTTGCAGTATCCGGGGCTGGCCGGTCCCGTCTTCGACACCCTCACCGCGGAGAGCTTCACCCATCCCGGCTATGCCGCCGTGCGCAAGGCCATCGCGGATGCGGGCGGCATGTCGGCCGGCCTGTCCGGCGCCCAGTGGATCGAGACGGTGCGCGATCTGCAGGATTCCCCCGAGGGGGCGAACCTGGTGAACGAACTCGGTGTCGAGGCCATCCGGTTCGAGGACGACGAGAAGTTGGTCCGCTACGTCTCCGGGGTGCTCGCCCGCCTGCAGGAGGTGTCGGTGGGGCGACAGATCGCCGAGGTCAAGTCCAAGCTGCAGCGGATGTCGCCGGTGGACCACAGCGACGAATACCACGCCTTGTTCGGTGACCTGGTGGCCATGGAGACCTATCGCCGCAGCCTGTTGGAGCAGGCCAGCGGTGACGACATGACTGCGTGAACAGACGTCGCACGCTATGGTGAGTCGTGCGATGTTGCCACGAGAAAGGCACCCCGGTGAACACTTCAGCTAGGCGTGTGGTCCTGGTGGGCGCGTTTGCGGTGGCCGCCGCCGCGGCACCGCTGGTGGCATTCTCGGCCGCCGGATCACAGAGTTCGGTGCAGGCCCAACCCGCGTGCCTGGCGTGGTTCGGCAACAAAGAGGACGGCAAGTGCCTGTCCTACTCGAACTCCGGTGGCAGCGGCGGGGGCCTCGGTTTCGGCAGCCCGGGCATCTCCGTGGGCAGCAACGGCATCAATTCCGGGCCGCTGCTCCCGGGTCAGACCTGGAACGTCCCGATGGGTTAACGCCTCTCGGCGGTCTCGTCTTCGAGAGGTTCCAGCACGGTGGTCTCCGCGTCGATCGCCGTCAGTTTCACCAACGCCGGATCGGGGGATACCCGGTCGGCCAATTTGCGGCGCCCGGCGTCCAGCACGGCCTTGGTGGCCGGATTCTCGGTGACGGCCCGGTAGGTGCCGGCGATCTGTTCGTAGCGGCGTCGACCAGCCTTGGCACCCAGTACGTAGCCGACCCCCAACACGAACACGATCCGGAACACGCGCACTCCCTCCCCGGGCCACAGTAGAACGCTCACCATCCTGCCTCACGCAGCTGAGAGTTGGTCGACGGGCGTGCGGAAACGGCTCTGACATGGCGATTCGGGTCGCGCGGCCCATATGCGCTAGAGTCTGTCTTCGGTTCATTCCCCTGTAGCTCAATTGGCAGAGCTTCCGACTGTTAATCGGACGGTTGATGGTTCGAGTCCATCCGGGGGAGCCAGCAAGGCCAGCGCGAATGCGCTGGCCTTCGTGCTTTGTAAGGGGTGGTCGACCCGGTTACGCCAGTCGGCCCGCAGCCTTGGACGCTGCCGTGGCGACCAAGCCGTTGAGCGGGTAGAGGGCATGGGCCAGCGACGAGAGGAACGATCCCGGGGAGCCGTCGCAGATGCTGTCCCCGGGTGCGCACAGATCCAGTGACTTGCCGTTGTAGAGCGGTGAGATGTTCGCGGGCGGGGCCCCGAACCCGCCCAGCAGCTCGGCCGTCGGCTTACCGAACAGCACGATCCCGGCGACGTGGTTGTGCACCTCGGCGGGGATGTCCGCGGTGGTGGCATAGGCGGCCACCGCCGCGCCCTGCGAGTATCCGCCGAGCAGGAGCTTGGTGTTCGGGCAGTTCGCGGCCATCGCCTGAAGATGCGAGGTGGTGTCGTGAACACCGTCGAACATCGTGGACGGGAAGACCGCTTTGTTGCCGAAATCGCCGGTGGCCGCATAGTTCACCGGGTAGACGCCGATGGATTTGCCCGGGAGTTGACCGCGCAACGTATCGATGAACGCCTGGCCCACGGTGCCGACACCAGGCGGCTCGTCGCTGCCGCGGGCGAACACCACCTCGGCATCGGGGCACGGGTCGGCGGAGGCGATCGGGGCGGCACCGGTTGCCAGCGTCGCGGCGCCCAACGTGCCGACAACGACCAACGGGCCGACCAACCGGCACAAATGACGAAAACCCATGTGGCCGATGCTACTCGCAGCGTTCGCTGCGCAGACCGGCGCGACAGGTGCCCCGCCGCGACCGGGGGAGCATGTCAGCGCTCCGTAAGCTCGTACACATGCGGCTCTCGCGGATGATCCCGCTCGTCACCACGGTCACGCTTCTCGCCGCGTCCTGCGGCTGGAGCCCGCCGAACTCCGGCTCCACCACGTCGACCGACTGCAAGCCCGAGGACACCCCGACCGCGGAGACGGTGGCCGCCGCGGTGCAGAAACTCGGCGACCGCTGGCATGAGACCTCGCACGGGCACACCGGCGACTGCCGGCTGCACTGGGTGGTCGTCGGGACGGGTGACAAGGCCCTGGACGCGGCCGTGCAGGTGCTGTTCTTCGACCGCAACTCGCCGCTGGGCCCGCCCACCCCGCGCCCGCGCCCGTACACCACCGTCGTGCCGCTGGGGGACAAGATCGCGACGGTGCAGTATCAGTGGCTGGAGGGCGCCGACAAACCGTGCTGCCCGACCGGGATCGCCCAGGTGCGCTTCCAGATCGGTGACGACGGCAAGCTCAAGGCGCTGGACCCGATCCCGAACGCCTAGCGCGCCGAGATTGCGGTTATCGGGCGCCGCACTCGAACTTCTGCGCAGTAACCGCAATCTCGCGTCAGCCGCGGCGCGCCTTCTGCTGGTACAGCTCGATCAGCCCCGCCTCGACGCGGCGCAGCGGCTCATCGGACTTGGTGGCCTGGCACATGATGATCGCGCCCTCGACGGCGGCGACGGTCATCGTGGCCAGCTGGGCGGCATCTCCGGGTGACAGGTCGGCCTCTTGCAGATGGCCGGTGAGGCGTCGCTCCCAGTCGGTGAACACCTCGCCGGCGGTATCGGCGGCCACGGAAGCCTCCGAGCGACCGAGGGCGGCGGCCACGATCGGGCAGCCCGCGGTGAAATCGGTCGCGCGTAGCGCGTCGGTCCAGCCGGCGATGAAGCGCTGGATCACCGCCACCGGATCACCGTCGCGGGCCAACCGGTCGATCGCGGCACCGGTCACCTTGCCCGCCACCGCGGTGGCGTCGGCGATGAGTTCGGCCTTGCCGCCGGGGAAGTTCAGGTACAGCGAGCGCCGGGCCGTCCCGCTCAGTTCCAGCAGCAGCGCAAGCCCGGTACCTGCGACGCCGTTGCGCCGGATGAGGTCGACGGCGCTGGAGATCAGCCGGTCTCGTGCCTGCATGAGCGCTTTTCCTACCTGGGGGTGATTGCGGTGTACCGATTAGTCTACTAACGTCTGTCGCCACGCGTAGACCGTTTGGTCTACGTGGGGTGCGCGAGGGGGACGAAGTGGCTCATGGGGAAAGCAGGGTGTTCGGCCGGTTCAGCCGGTTCTGTGCGCGCTACGCGTGGTGGGTCATCGGTTTCTGGGTGGTGCTGGTCGGTGCGCTGAATCTCGCCATCCCGCAGCTGGAACGCACCGTCGCCGAGCATTCGGCACCGTTCATCCCCGGCAATATCGAAGCGGCGCAAACACTTCGGCATATGTCCAAGGAGTTCGGCGTGCCGGCCTCGTCGGCCATCGGCAGTGTGCTGCTGGTGAACGAGAACGGCATCGGGGAACCCGACGAGCGGGCCTACCGCGAACTGGTGTCCGCACTACAAGCCGATACCGACGACGTCGCCTACGTGTTGGACACGTACCACAACGAAAGCCTGCGCAGTATCGCGCTGAGCCCGGACGGCAAGGCGATCAACCTCGTCGTGGCCGCCACCGGTGACGTGGGGTCGACCAAGGCGCACGCGAACACCATCAACATCCGGCACATCATCGACGCGCTGGCCAAGCCCGCCGGCCTGGAGATGTACTACACCGGCCCGTCGCCCACGCTGGCCGACCTGTTCAGTGCCATGGACTTCTCGCTGCTGATCATCACCGGTGTCTCGGTGCTGCTGATCACCCTGGTACTGCTGGCGGTGTACCGCTCGATGGTCACCGCGCTCATCCCGCTGCTCACCATCGGCTTAGGCCTCGGCGTGGCCCGGCCGGTGATATCGCTGTTGGGCGCCCACGGCGTGCTCACGGTCTCCAACTTCACCATCGCGCTGATGACCGCGATGTTGCTGGGCGCCGCAACCGATTACGCGATCTTCATCCTGGCGGGCTACCACGAGGGCAGGCGCAACGGGTTGCCCGTACCCGACGCATTGGCAGGCGCGGGACAGAAGGTTTCCGGCATCCTGATCGCCTCCATGCTCACCATCGCCGCGGCCGCCACCGCGATGGCCTTCGCCCACCTCGGCATGTTCCGGGCCGCGGGACCGCCCATCGCCATCGCGATCGTGATCGCCCTGGCCATCTCGATGACGCTGCCGTACGCACTGCTGTCCATCCTGGGCCGCCGCGGTTACGCCGAGCCGCGCCCGCTGAACACCCGCCGGTGGCGCAGGATCGGGACGACGATGATCCGGCGTTCGGGTGCGCTGGCCGCCGCGTCGCTGGTGGTGCTGCTGGCCGCGGCTTCGGTGCTGCTGACGTTCCGGGTCAATTTCGACGAGAACGCCATGCAACTCGACCGCACCGAGAGTGCTGCGGGGTACGAGAAGGCTTACACCCATTGGGGATTCAACGAAGTAGCGCCGGAGTACCTGATCGTCTCGGCTGACCACGACATGCGCAACACCACCGATCTGGCGGCCCTGGACCGGGTGGCCGCCCGGCTGGCCGACATGCCGCAGGTGGCTTACGTTCGCTCGATGACGCGCCCATCGGGCAGTCAGCTGGAACAGACGACCGTCGGCTACCAGGCCGGCGTCGTCGCCGGTCGGCTGGGTGACGCGAGGGACCGGATCGGCACAGCCGCCCCCGATCTGCAGCGGCTGGCCTCGGGCACCGCGACTCTTCGCGACGGCGCCGCCAGTGCCGATGCGCAGCTCCCGCAACTGGTTTCGGGGATCAAGTCCGTCACCGCACTGGCGCACCAGGTGCTCGGCGGATATCAGGAGGCCGACTCCGCGCTGCGCACGGTCACCGACGGCCGGGTCGACGTGCCGGCGGCCCTGGCTGATCTCAGCTCCTCGGTGGGCTTGCTCGACGTGGCCCTGCAGGCGATGTCGGACAATGCCCAGATCGCCGACGGCGGCCGGGTGGTCAGTTCGGCGCTGGGCGCGGCGCTGACACCGCAGCCCGGGCCGGACTGTCTGCTCAACCTGGTGTGTATGCGGGCCCGGTCCAGTCTCGCCGATCTGGATGCCGTGTCCGACGGTGCCGTCACCCGCACGCTGCGTCAGGCGGAGCTGTTGGCCGCGGTACCGCAGGTGACCGTCGACAAGGTGCGCGCCGCCCAACCGGGCATCAAGAACGCCCTGGCCCGGCTGCAGGCCATGGTGGCCATGGTGCCCGGCGGTTCACCCGAGCGGGCCAATGCCCAGCTCGCCGAACTGGTCCGCGGTGCGGATCGCCTCGACGAGGGCATGAGCCGGTTGGCCGCCGGTCTGAATCAGGTGAAGGGGGGCGTCGACCAGGTGGTGGGGCTGACCGGTCAGCTCACCGACGGGCTCACCCAGGCGACCGACTACCTTTCCGAGCTGTCCGCGCACACCTCGGCCGGGGCCGGGGCGGGGTTCTACCTACCTGCACAAGGCTTCGCCGACAAGGCGTTCCAGGAGGGCCAGCGCCTGCTGTTCGCGCCGGACGGCAGGACCGCCCGGATGCTCGTGGTGTGGCGCATCAACCCCTACAGCGACGCGGCGCTGAACGCCAGCCGCCAACTCGGCCCGGCCGCTGCTGAGGCCGCGAACGGAACTTCGCTGCAGGCCGCGCAGTTCGCCACCACCGGCCTGGCGTCGCTGTCGGCGGACATGCGTGATCAGGTGTGGCGGGACTTCGCGGTCTACGGCACCGTCGCCATCGTCGGCGTGCTGCTGGTGCTGATGGTGTTGTTGCGCAGTATCGCCGCACCGGTGTTCATGGTCGCCGCCGTCGGGCTGTCGTTCGGTGCCGCCGCGGGGATCAGCGTGCTGGTGTGGCAGCACGTCATCGGCGTCGACCTGGACTGGTCGGTATTCCCGGTGTCGTTCATGGCGCTGATCGCCGTCGGCGCCGACTACAGCATGCTGTTCGCGGCGCGTATCCGGGAGGAATCCGGGGACGGCATGATCCGCGGCATCATTCGCGGCTTCGGCAGCACCGGCAGCGTCATCACCACAGCCGGAATCGTCTTCGCGCTCACCATGTTCGCGTTGATGAGCGGCCGGGTGATCAACCTGCTGCAGATCGGGTTCACCGTGGGCGTCGGTCTGCTCATCGATATCACCCTGGTGCGCACCATCCTGGTGCCGGCCGCGATGTCCCTGATCGGCGACCGTATCTGGTGGCCGAGCAAACCCCGCCGGGGGTGACGCCCGGGCCGGTCAGCACTACGCGGGCTCGATGGTGCCGGAGCTGATGGCGTCCTTCTCCTGATGCTCGTCGGCGTCCGGGATGTTCTCCGGATGCAGCATCTCGGCGTACCTCAGCTGCTCGGGAATCCCGAAACCGTCCACCAGCAATTCGGCATGCGGACGCAGCTTGCGGCAGCGGTCGTTGATGGCGCGGGTGACGGCCTTGGCGCGTTCGGTGGACAGGAAGCGGTGCTCGACGAACCAGGCCTTGTCGTCCTCGATGATGCTCAGGGCATACAGGTCGCAGACCAGGTTGAGGATTTCGCGTGCGTCGTCATCCTCGCAGGCGTCGACGCCGGCGACGAAGGCCTCCAGCACGACCCGATCGATATGCGCGGTGGCGGCATGCAGCACGTGATCCTGCACCGAGTTGAACGCCTCGAACGCGCTCATCTCCTTGGCCTTGCCCTGCAGCCGGCGCGCGACGGTGGACAGGATGTACTCCTCGCGGTCCTCGAACATCTTGACCTGGGTGCCCCGGTTGAAGAGGCTGCCTTCCTCCTCGTTGTCCTGCCGGGTGTCGAGGATGGTCTGCATGATGGTCTCGGCCGCGGTGCGCTTGAGCACCCGCTCGCCGGCGAAGTTGGCGGCGAAGCGCACCCATTCCACCGGGCTCATGCCCTTGATGTCGTCGGCGTAGGCGGTCAGCAGCTCCTTGGCCACCAACTGGGTGAGCACGTGGTTGTCACCCTCGAACGTGGTGAACACGTCGATGTCACCGCGCAGCGCGATCAACCGGTTCTCGGCCAGGTAGCCCGCGCCGCCGCAGGCTTCGCGTGCCTCCTGGATCGCCCGGCTGGCATGCCAGGTGTTCGCGGCCTTCAGCCCCGCCGCCCGCGCTTCGACCTCGCGCTGTTCCTCGGCGTCGGGGAAGTCCGAGGACTGGATCTCGTGCAGCTTGGCCACCAACTCGTTCTGCGCGAACTGCAGGGCGTAGGACCGCGCGATCAGGGGGAACAGCCGGCGCTGGTGCACCAGGTAATCCATGATGAGCACTTCGTCATCGGGCTGTGCTTGTCCCCCCGGTCGCTTCGCTCCTGCCCCCGGGGGAGGTACGCTGAACTGCTTGCGCTGCAACGCATACCGGGTCGCGATGTCCAGCGCCACCCGGCCTGCCGCGGCGGCGCTGCCGCCGACGGTGACCCGGCCGCGGATCAGGGTGCCCAGCATGGTGAAGAACCGCCGCCCGGGGTTCTCGATGGGTGAGGAGTAGGTACCGTTCTCGGCGACGTCGGCGTACTTGTTGAGCAGGTTCTCCCGCGGGATGCGGACGTGGTCGAACTGGATGCGACCGTTGTCCACTCCGGGCAGGCCGCCCTTGTAGTGACAGTCCGAGGTGGTGACACCGGGCAGATCGTTGCCCTCCTCATCGCGCAGCGGCACCACGAAGCAGTGCACACCGTGGCCTTCGCCCTGGGTGATCAACTGCGCGAAAACCGCGGCCACCCGCGCGGTTTGGGCCGCACCGCCGATGTAGTCCTTGCGGGCGCTCGGGGTGGGGGAGTCGATGACGAACTCTTTGGTCGCCGGGTCATAGGTGGCGGTCGTCTCCAGCGACTGCACATCGCTGCCGTGGCCGGTCTCGGTCATGGCGAAACAGCCGAGCAGATCCAGGCTGATGATGTCGCGGACATACGCCTTGTGATGGCGTTCGGTGCCCAGGTTCTCGATCGCGCCGCCGAACAGCCCCCACTGCACACCCGCTTTGACCATCAGCGACAGGTCGCTCATGGCGAGCATCTCGATCCTGGTGACCGCCGCGCCGACATCTCCCGTGCCGCCGTGCTCCTTGCGGAAGCCGTCCTCCGCGGCGCCCGCGGCGGCCATGATCTTGAGCTGTTCGCCGACCTTGGTGCGGGCGATGACGGTGTTCGGGGTGTAGTGCGGCTTGAAGATCTCACCGGACAGCTCGGTCCGCACGGCGTTCTTCACGTCGCGCCAGCGTCCGTCGAGGGTGTTGCGCAGATGTTCCGCGGTGGAGGTCATACCCGAACTTAGCCCGTGCAAGCGGTCCGCAAACGTGACTCTGGCAACGTAAGTGAGCGCGACATACCTCGTGGGTTCGGCGATCGGCATCGCTATCAGTTAGCTGTGGTTATCTGTTGGCGTGAAGCTATCGGCGGTGGTGCTGTCGGCGGTTCTGGTGTTGGCGGGTTGTGCCGCCGCGCCGGCACCCACCACCCAGCTGGAGTTTCTCGGCAAGGTCGAATTGGCGCATGGTCTGCTGTTCGCCGATACGACGGTGGGCGGTCTTTCCGGCATCACCTACGACGCCGGCCGCGACCAGTATTACGTGATCAGCGACGATCGGTCCGCGAAGAGCCCGGCCCGGTTCTACACCATGAGCATCGCCCTCTCGGGCAGCAATCTGGCCCGCGTCGACCTGAGAGGTGCCACGCCCCTGCTCAACACCGACGGTCAGCGGTTCGCGCCGAAGTCGGCCACCACCGTGCCCCCGGATCCCGAGGGCATCGCCTTCGATTCCCACCGCCAGCAGTTGTACTGGTCCAGCGAGGGGGAGCGGATCGTGAAACCGGACAGTCCGCCGGTGCTGCTCGATCCCTGGGTGCGGACGGCAGGGCTCGACGGCGCATTCCGCGGCCAGTTCGTCCTGCCGCCGGAATTGCACATGTCCGCCGCCGATGCGGGCCCGCGGAAGAATCAGGCGCTGGAGGGACTCACGCTGGCGCCCGACGGGACCGCGCTGTGGGCGGGTATGGAGGAGCCCGGTTTCAACGACGGACCGCTGCCCACCGCCGAGCACGGTGCGTTGACCCGGATCACCCGGCTGGATCCCGAGACGCGGGAGGCGACGGCGCAGTACGCCTATCCGCTGGATCCGGTCAGCTCCGGTGCCGGCGGCGGTAACGGATTGTCTGATCTGGTGGCGCTCAACGCCGAGGACTTCCTGGTCATCGAGCGTGGGCACGGTACCAGGACCTCGGTGCACATCTACCGGGCGAGCATCGCAGGGGCGGACGACATTCTGGGCCGCCCGTCGTCGGCGGGTGCCGCGCCCATGCGCAAGACCCTGGTGGCCGACCTGTCGGCGACCGTGCATTCCGTCGACAACGGCGGAATCGTCGACTCCGTCGACAACGTCGAGGGAATCACCTTGGGGCCCAAGCTGTCCGACGGTCGTCAGTCGGTGATCATGGTCACCGATGACAACTTCTCGCCCGATCAGGTGACGCAGCTGCTGGCGTTCGCGCTCTGAGCGTCAGCTGTGCGACGGCGCGCGAAGTGCCGCACCTTCACCGGGGTGGGCGATGGCGAGTAGGGCGTGGGCGGGTTCGTCGTCGACCAGCAGCCAGCGGTGGGGCAGGTCGGCAGGGTGGCTCACCAGATCTCCGGGTTCGAGTCGAACGGTCGGATGCCCGGAGATCTCGACGTCCAGCACACCGCTGATGAGATACACGGCCAGTTCGCCGGGAAGCTCGAACCATTCGGAGATGTACTGGCCGGGTTCGATGCGGTAGTCGATGACTTCCAACGGGTTCCCCGGCTGCATGACCAGCGCCCTGCCCGCGGCCGCGTCGGCCCGGTTGGCCACCGGGATGGATCTGCCCTCACCGGCCCGGATCACCGAGACACGGGACGCCGGCGGCGCGGGCAGTAGCGCTCCCGGCAGGACATCGAGGGCATCCGCGAGCCGATAGGTGGTGATCATCGACGGTGCGCTGACGCCGCGCTCGATCTGGCTCAGGAAGGGTTGGCTGACTCCTGAGCGGCGTGCCAGTTCGCGCATTGATAAGCCTGACTTCTCGCGCAGGCCTTTCACGGTGGCGCCGATCATGGCATTCAGCGCGCTTTCGTCCGGCTGTGTCATCCGCGGATTCCTCACATGTTCGTAACCTCAAACGAACGTCCATGACATTCAAAGTGACCATATTGATCGCTGGGAACAATCAATATGGCGTGCGCAGAGCCGAAGCTCGAGCGCACTCCCAGACCTCAGGAGTGTGTCGATGGCTATCGATCTCGAACCGACTGTATCCCAGGCCGGGGTGGGTGTGATTGGTAAAGGCAGTCGTGTGATCGAGCGGCACGGCATCGACCGGATCCCGGATACCGAACGCCGTGGCTCACCGCGCCAGGTCGGCCTGATGTGGAGCGGTGTCGTACTCAACGTCCAGGTGGTGGTCTACGGCGCGCTGCTGGTCACCTTCGGTCTCAATATCTGGCAATGCGCCGCCGCGATCGTGATCGGCAACCTCACGTGGATCGTCGCCGGACTGTGCAGCCTGGCCGGGCCGGCGGCCGGAACCACCACCTTCACCGTCAATCGGGTTCCGTTCGGCAGGCTCGGCAACCGTCCGTTGGCTTTCTTCAACTGGGTCATGCAACTCGGCTACGAAGTCCTCGACCTCGTGCTGATGACGCTCGCGGTGACCGCGTTGTTCGGCCTGGGCGGCGTCACCCTGTCGAATTCGGCAACCGTCACCATCGTGTTGGTACTGGCGGTGATTCAGAGCGTGCTGCCGATCGTCGGGCACGCCGCGATCACCCGGGTGCTACGCACGCTGATCGTCCCGTTCGGTGCGCTCTTCCTCATGCTGGCCTGGCTCACCGCCGGCAGGCTTCACCTGCAGGTCACACCGCCCGCGGACTGGGCGGTCTTCCTCGGCGGGATCGCGCTCGCGGCCAGCGGCTCCGGTCTCGGCTGGGCGCCCAACGCCGCGGACTACTCGCGGTACCTGCCCGCTGCGGTGTCCCGGCGTGGGGTGGTCGGATGGGTGCTGGTCGGCGGTGGGGTACCGCAATCCCTGTTGATGCTGCTCGGGGTCGCGGTCGCCAGTGTCGTTCCCTCGGCCACCGATCCGGTCGGCGGCCTGCCCACTGCGTACCCCGTCTGGTTCGTGATCCCGTACCTGGTCCTGCTCGTCGTCCAGATGATCGCGCTCAACGCGGTGGATCTCTACTCTTCCGGAGTTACGCTGCAGGCCATCGGGATTCGCGTCAGCCGGTGGCAGGCGGTGGCACTCGACGGAGTCATCTGTGCTGTCGTGGGTCTGTTGGTCGTGTTGTCCGGATCGTTCATGGCCTTCGTGAGCAACTTCCTGCTCTTCATGATCGTGTGGTTGGCGCCTTGGGCCGGCGTGTTCGTCGTCGACCACCTGCTGCGCAAGGGACGCTATGACCCCGTCGTCCTCGAGGGCGGCGGACGGGCATTCGCCCCGGCGGGAATCGCGGCGCAGGCCGCGGGCATGATCGCCGCCCTGCTGTGGATCAACACCACCGTCTTCGTCGGGCCGCTCGCCAGCGCCGCCGGTGGTGCGGACCTGAGTGCGCCGGCCGGCTTCGGCGTGGCCGCCCTGACCTACCTGCTGCTCGCCCGGCGCGACGCCACCCGTTGAAAGGAACGCATCCCATGACCATTCCCCTCATCGATCTGCAGATCTGGTGCGCCGGATCCGCATCGGAACGCACGGCACTCGCCCGGCAAGTGGACGAGGCGCTGCAGGACTCGGGCTTCCTGATGCTCGCCGGCCACGGTGTGAGTGCCGTTCTGCGCGAGAACATCCGGTCGGCAGCGCGCCGCTTCTTCGCCCTTCCCCCGGACGTCAAGGCCCGGTACGCCACCGCAGTGGGGGGCCGTGGCTGGGTGGGGCCGGGCCGGGAGGCCAACGGGTTCTACGGCGAGGATGTGGACGGCACCCGGCCGGACCTCAAGGAGAGCTACACCATGGGCCGCGATTTCCGCACCGGCGACCACCGCATCGACCAGATGTGGTTCGCCGACAATGTCTGGCCGGCCGAAGTTCCGGAGCTGCGCAACCTGTGTGACCGTTACGCGGCCGCGGTCCGCGAGGTCTATGGCGACACCTTGCGATTACTCGCCTCGGCGGTGGGCCTGGAGCCGGACTGGTTCGCCGCCCAGACCCGCAACTCGCCACACACGTTCAACATCAACCGGTATCCGCCGTTGGTTGAGACCGGGGTGCCCGCGCCGGGGCAATATCGCATTGCCCCGCATACCGATTGGGGTGTGCTGACCATCCTGGACCGGCAGGCGGGGTACGGCGGCCTGGAGGTGCAGCACCCCGACGGCAGCTGGTTGCCTGCCCCTTACGTGCCCGGTGCCTTCACCGTGAACATCGGTGATCTGATGGCGCGGTGGACGGGGGACCGGTGGCGCTCCACCCGGCACCGGGTGCTGCCACCGCGCGCCGATGCGCCGGGGGAGGAGTTGATCTCACTGATCATGTTCCTCGAAGCGGACGCCGACGCTGTCATCAGGACGTTGCCCGCCCCGGTCGGCTCGGTCACCCATCCCGACGTCGTCGCGGGCGCATACCTCGACGAACGGGCCGCGGCAGCCACCGTCAGCTGATACCCGTCGACCATCTCCAGGAAGTGAATCACCCATGAACATGCCCGAATTCGACATCCCCTCCATCGATATCGGTGCCTTCAACGATCCCGAGGCTGCCGAACGTCACCGTGATGCGGTGGCCGCCCAGGTCGACCGCGCAGCCCGCACCGTCGGCTTCATGCAGATCGTGGGTCACGGCATCGCGGCCTCCACCCTGCACGCCTTCACGGCCGCCACCGATGCCTTCTTCGCCCTCGATTCCGTCGTCAAAGCCGCCTACCGGTGTCCGCCGTCGGTCAACCGCGGCTACACACCGCCGAAGTCCGAAGCGCTGGCCGCAAGTCTGGGGCTGGTGAGCGCGGCGGACTTGTTCGAGGCCTTCAACATCGGCACCGAGGCCGCTGAGTATCCCGCACTCACGCTGCCCGCCACCGATTACGCCCCCAACATCTGGCCCGCCGAAGTGCCGGGATTCGCGGTTGCCGTGGGTGATTGGTTCGCCGCGGCGGGCGCTGTCGCTCGCACCATGGTCCGGATCTTCGGACGTGCGCTCGGGCTCGGGGACGACGGTCTCGTCTCGGTCACCGACCACTCCTTGGATGTGCTGCGGATGATCAACTATCGGCTGCCCTCACCGGAGACGGTGCTCGAGCCCGATCAGGTCGGGATGGGGGCGCATACCGACTACGGCATCGTCACTGTGCTGTGGGCCGACGCGGTGCCCGGCCTGGAAGTGCTCGGCGAGGGCGGCCGTTGGCATCCGGTCCAACCGGCGCCCGGCGCGTTGTTGGTGAATCTCGGCGACGCACTGGCCAGATGGACCAATGACGAGTGGATATCGACGATGCACCGGGTCGCCGCTCCGCGGATCGGGGGAGTCCTGGTGCCGCGGCGGTCTGCCGCGTACTTCCACGACGGCAATATCGATGCCGTGATCGCCCCGCTGTCGACCTGCGTCGGCCCTGGGCGGCCGGCACGCTACGAGCCGGTGACTGTCGGTGAGCACCTGCGGGCGAAGCTCGCCGGTTCACGCAGCCGGGTGCTGAATCCCGGCGCGGAACGGGAGGCGGCTCGGCTGGTGCGCTGATCAGTCGCCAACGGTGATCGCGGTGGCCACATCGGTCAGCTGGTCGAGTTCGCTTTCCTCGGCGTCGATTCCGGTGAGGTGCCCGCGCGTCGCGGTCAGCACACCCGCTCCGGCCACCACGGCCGCCGCGCCCACCCAGAACGGCAGGTGCACGCTGACCTCTTCACCGAGGACACCCGCCAGCCACGGCGCCACCGCCGCACCGCCGAACCGCAGGAAGCTGTACGCCGCCGACGCCACCCCGCGCTCGATGGGTGCGGCTTTCATCACCGTCTCGGTGATCAACGTGTTGTTGATACCGATGAACAGCCCGGCCACCACCACACCCGCGGCCAGCACGGCCTTGTGATCGGTCCACACCGCCATCGCCACCAACACCAGGCTGAACGCCAGCAGGTTGAGGATCAGCACACGCACCGTGCCGAACCGGTGCTGCAGGCGCGGGGCGACCACCACCGAGGTGAATGCCAGTGCTACGCCCCAGCCGAAGAAGATCAGGCCGATCTCGTGGGCACTCATGTCCAACGGGAACGGTGTGAAGGCCAGCAGGGTGAAGAAGCCGAAGTTGTAGAGCAGCGCGGTGACGGCCACGCCGAGCAGGCCGCGGTGCCGAAGCGCACGGAACGGGTCGGCCAGTGAGGTGGCGTGTTCGGGTCGAGGGGTGGCAGGCAACAGGAAGATGGTGACCACCAGGGCGACCGCCATCAGCGCCGACACCCCGAAGAACGGGCCACGCCAGGAGATCGAGCCGAGCACCCCGCCGACCAGTGGGCCGACCGCGATGCCCAGGCCCAATGCGGCCTCGTAGAGGATGATCGCCTGGGCCACCGAACCTTTCGCGGAGCTGACGATGGTGGCCAGGGCCGTCGCGATGAACAGCGCATTGCCCAGGCCCCAGAGGGCGCGCCAGCCGACGATCTGCATGACGGTGTCGCTCATCCCGGCCAGTCCTGCGCCGGCGATGATGATGAGCAGCCCCACCAGCAGGGTGCGTTTCGGTCCGATCCGGCTCGACACCACGCCGGTGATCAGCATCGCCACGCCCATCACCGCCATATAGCTGGTGAACAGGAGGGACACCTGGGACGGCGAGGCGTCGAGATTGTCGGCGATCGGCTTGAGGATGGGATCGACCAGACCGATGCCCATGAACGCCACGACGGACGCGAAGGCGACTGCCCACACAGCTTTCGGTTGACGCCACATGGTGTGCGAACTCCTGTTCATTCGCCTGCACCGTGCTGCGCGACCTCGAGCAGGTCGCGCAGCACGGTGACGGCGTCGGTGAGGGTGGTGCGCTGTTTGCTGTCCAGACGTTCCAGGAAGGGGTCGATGGCCGCGGCACGGTCGGCTCGTACCCGCGCCAGCGTGGCCCTGCCGTCCTCGGTGATGCTGATCAGCACCGCGCGCGCATCACCGGGGTCGGCGATGCGGGACACCAACCCGGCGTCTTCCAGTCGGCGCACCTGGGTGGTCATCGTCGGCTGCGAGCAGTGGTCCAGAGCGGCCAGGTCCGAGATCCGGGCGGCGCCCTGGTCCTCGATCGTCGACAGCAGTCGCGCTTGGGCGAAGGGCAGCGGGAAACGGGCCCGCTGATTGGCCAGCCGGTTCACGCGCGCGACCACGGACAGCAGGTCGGCACCCAACGCGGTGGTAGTCGGCATGGCTCCATAGTTGCATAGAATCACTATGTAGATAGCGTCGGTGTTCGTGCGGACCGTCACAGTGCACCGCGGCGACGTGCTCGTTGCGCCTGGCAGAATCGAGAAATGCCCGCTACCCACACCCGTCGGCGGGCGGGATCGTTGCACCCCAACGAGCTTGCCCAAGCCGCCGTCATGGCGGCACTGTGCGCGGCCATCGCGATCATCGCGGTGGTCGTTCCGTTCGCCGCCGGCCTGTCCGTCCTGGGCACGGTGCCGATGGGACTGCTCGCGTACCGATACCGGATCAAGGTGCTCGTCGCCGCGGCCATCGCCGGGGCGACCATCGCCTTCCTCATCGCCGGGATGGGCGGCTTGATGACGGTGCTCAACTGCGCCTACATCGGCGGGCTGACCGGCGCGGTGAAGCGGCACGGACGTGGCCTGACCACGGCCATGCTGGTGTCGGTCGTCGCCGGCGTGGTGTTCGGCGCGTTCGTCGTCGGCGCGCTGGCCGTCGCGTCGCGGCTGCGCCAGCTGGTGTTCGACGCGATGACCGCCAACGTCGAAGGCACCGCCAAGATCCTGGGCCGCATCCCCGGGCTGCAGGACCTCGCCCCGCAGATGGCCGACTTCTTCGCCACCGCGCTGAGGTACTGGCCGTTGTTGATCGGCGCCTACGGCGTGCTCGCGATCGTCATCGTCAGCCTCATCGGATGGTGGGCCTTGTCCGGGGTGCTGACCAGGCTGGGAGGCGTGCCCGATGTGCACAAACTCGACGTGCCTGCCGAGACCGGGTCCGTGGCCCCGGTGCCGCTACGGCTGCGCGATGTGGTGTTCCGGTACCCGGGCACCGATCGTGATGCCCTGGGCCCGGTGTCATTGACGGTGGAGTTGGGCGAGCACGTCGCGATCACCGGCGCCAACGGATCGGGCAAGACCACGCTCATGCTCGTGCTGGCGGGCCGTGAGCCCACCGGCGGCACGGTCGAACGGCCGGGTGCGGTCGGGCTCGGCGCGCCGGGCGGCACCGCGGTGATCATGCAGCACCCCGAGAGTCAGGTGCTGGGTACCCGGGTGGCCGACGATGTGGTGTGGGGACTGCCGGTCGGCACCGAGATCGATGTGCCGCGGTTGCTCGCCGAGGTCGGTCTGGACGGTCTGGCCGAACGGGAGACCGGCGGACTGTCCGGTGGCGAACTGCAGCGACTGGCGGTGGCCGCCGCGCTGGCCCGTGAACCCGCGCTGATGATCGCCGACGAGATCACCAGCATGGTGGACCAGGTCGGCCGTGACGGGCTGATGGCGGTGCTCGCCGGTTTGACCCGCCACCACCAGATGTCACTGGTGCACATCACCCACTACAACGAGGAAGCCGAGGCGGCCGACCGTGCTGTCAACCTGGCCGGCGGGTCGGAGATGGTGCAGACGGCGTCGGTCCCCGCCGGCGGCGCGGTCGCACGCAGCGACAAACCGGTGCTGGAGCTGCGCGGGGTGGGCCATCGCTACGCTGCCGGAACCCCTTGGGAGAAAAGCGCTCTGCGGGATATCGACCTGGTGGTCAACGAGGGCGACGGTGTCCTGATCCACGGTCTCAACGGGTCCGGCAAGTCGACCTTGGCCTGGATCATGGCCGGTTTGACTCTTCCCACCGTCGGCAGCTGCCTGCTCGACGGCCGTCCGGTGTCCGAACAGGTCGGCGCGGTGGCGCTGTCCTTCCAAGCGGCCCGGTTGCAACTTATCCGCGGCCGGGTGGACCGTGAGATCGCCGCGGCGGCTGGGTTCTCCGCGCGCGACCACACCCGGGTGCTGGCCGCACTGGCCACTGTCGGGCTGGAACCGGACCTGGCCTCGCGTCCCATCGATCAGCTCTCCGGCGGGCAGATGCGTCGCGTGGTGCTGGCCGGCTTGCTGGCCCGGTCGCCGCGGGCCGTCATCCTCGATGAGCCGCTGGCCGGGCTGGACGCCGCCAGTGCCCGCGGCCTGCTGCGGCTGTTGGAGCAGCTGCGCCGCGACGGTCTCACCGTGGTGGTCATCTCCCACGATTTCGACGGTCTCGAAGAGCTCTGCCCGCGCACCCTGCATCTGCGCGACGGCCAACTGGTGCCGGCCGTCTCGAGTGCTTCCGGTGGTGTCGCATGAGCGGGCCACGCAGACCGGTGGTGCTGTTGCGCCCGGTGCCCGGCGACACGGCAATCCATCGCCTATGGGCGGGAACGAAACTGATTGCCGTCGCCGCACTCGGTGTGCTGCTGACGTTCTATCCCGGCTGGTTGCCGATCGCGTGCGTCGCGGTCGTGGTCCTGGTGACGGCGGTGCTGGCCCGTATTCCGCGCGGTGCGCTGCCATCGATCCCCAGCTGGCTGTGGCTGATCCTGCTGTTGGGCGGGGTGACCGCGTCCTTCGCCGGGGGCTCGCCGTATATCCACCTTGTCGGAGTCGAATTCGGCCTGGGCGGGGTGCTGAACTTCCTGCGGATCACCGCGGTATCGCTGGTGCTGTTGGGGCTGGGTGCGCTGGTGTCGTGGACCACCAACGTCGCCGAGGTCGCCCCGGCGGTCTCGACGCTGGGCCGGCCGCTGCGGTTTCTCCGGATGCCGGTCGACGACTGGGCGGTCGCCCTCGCGCTGGCGTTGCGGGCGTTCCCCATGCTGATCGACGAGTTCAGCGTCCTCTACGCGGCCCGCAGGTTGCGGCCCCGGGCACGGCCGGAGTCACGCCGGGCCCGCCGCAAACAGTGGTCCGCCGAACTGGTCGACCTGATGTCCGCCGCGGTGACGGTCTCCCTGCGCCGCGCCGATGAGATGGGTGATGCAATCGTCGCGCGCGGTGGGGTGGGCCAGATCTCGGCGTATCCCTCCCGGCCGCACGCGGCCGACTATGTGGCGCTGGTGACGATCGCGGTGGTGTGCGGCGTCGCCGGGTATCTGGAGGCCTGCACCTTCCTGGCCACCAGCCTCTAGCGAATCACCGTGCGGCTGCGGTGTTCGCGGCCCGCTCGGCGCGGGCGAGCGCATCCGGCACGGCCAGCCGCCCCAGGAACATCTCGTCGAAATAGGGCTGCAGCGCCTGATAGCCCGCGGCGAATCCGAGGCCACCGGGGGCCGGTATACGCGGGCCGCGCAGCACCGAGAAGAACGGGGCCACGTCGACACCCTGGCGCCGCCAGTGCGCGAAGTAGCCCGGCTGGGCATCCAGCACTGCGGGGATCGCCGAGCCGTCGGCGCCCAAAAAGGCATTGCCGTCGCGGCTGCCCATCCACGCCAGCACCGCACGTACCGCCTCGGGATGGCGGGTGGCGGAGTTCGCCGCCGCGGCAATCCCGTTGGTGACACTGACCCGTCCGGCCGGGCCGAGCGGCAGCATCGCCACACCCCACCGGAAGGTCGCCTGTCTGGCGATGGCCGCCAGGTTGTAGGTGCCGGACTGAAACAGGGCCATCCGCCCGGCCAGGAACTGGTTGCGGGAGAAGTCGCCGTTGTTGTTGGTGTCCGCGGCCGACGGCGCAACATGGTCGGTGTTGATCAGGTGCACCAGGTACTCAAAGGCCTGGGCGGCCTGCACATTGGAAAAGGCGAACCGGTCACCGTCGGCGAAGATGCCCCCGGCCGATCCGATGTAGTTGAGGTAGATGCCCTGCATATCGTTGGCGGCGTTATAACCCCACTGCCTGATCCGCTGCGGATCGAAAGCCGGTGTGTCGGCCCGGTTCCCGCTTTCGTCGACGGTGAGACGGGTCAGGAGCGGCCGCAAGGTGTCCAGCTGACCGGGGTCCCAGCGCAGGTCGGCCAGCTCCGCCGGGTCCACCCCGGCGGCCGCCAGCAGGTCGGCATTGAAATACAGCGCGATGCCGGCATCGGTGAGTTGCGGTACCGCCCAGAGTGTTCCGTTGCGGGTGAACTGTGCGACGGTCGACGGATCCCAGTCGGCGGAGGGCGCCACCGGGAGCAGTCTGTCGTTGTCGGCGTACTCGGCGACGTAGGCATTGGACATCCAGAAGATGTCGTCGGCGCCGCCGCCGGCGATATCGGTACGCAGGGTGGTGAAGTAGTTCGCGTAGGCGACGACGTTGACGTGCACCTCGATATCGGGGTGGGTGCGGTTGAACTCGGCGAACGACTGCCGGTACGCCGCGGCGACCTGTTCGTCCCACAACCGCACGGTGACGACCGTTCTCCCGGACTCGGAGGTGCGGCCCAACAGCAGGGCGGCGATCAGCAGCAGCACGCCGGTGACGGCGATACCCGTGGCCAACAGGCTGGAGAAGCGCGGCCTCATTTGAGCCCCGTCACCACGATGGAGCGGATCAGGTGCCGGCCCAACACCACGAAAAGCACCAACAGCGGCACGATCGCCACTGTTGTCGCGGCCATCACCACCGTCCACTGCGCGTCGAAGCGGGACTGCAGACCGGCGGTGGCGACGGTGAGCACCTGCCAGCGCGGGCCGCTGGTGATCACCAGCGGCCACATGAAGTTGTTCCACTGCGACACCACGGTGATCATGGCCAGCGTCGCCAGAATCGGCCGGCTCGCCGGGAGTACCACATGCACCAGCACATCCAGGGTGTTGGCGCCGTCGAGGCGTGCGGCGTGGATCAGGTCGGCGGGGATGCCCCGGAAGTGCTCGCGCAGAAGGAAGATCGCGTACGGAGAGCCGAACAGGAACGGCAGCACCAGCGCCCAGAACGTGTTGCGCAGCCCGGCCTCGGCCATCATCAAGTACAGCGGCACCACCGTCACCGTGGCGGGCACCATGAGCGTGGCCAGGTACACCCAGAACACCGCGTCCCGTCCTGGGAAACTCAGCCGGGCGAACGCGTAGGCGGCCAGCACCGAGAAGACCAGCTGTCCCAGCAGCACGGTGGCGGTCACCAGTGCGGTGACCACCAGGGCGCGGCCGAAACCCGCATCGCCGAGCGATGCGTAGTTGGCCAGGGTGGGCGGAGCCGGAAAGGCCAGTGCGGAGCCGGTATTGAACTGCTGCGGTGAGGTGAACGAGGTCTTCAACCCGAGCAGGAACGGGATCAGCGTCACCAACGCGCCCACCCCCAGCCCCGCGTAGATCAGCGCGTTACGTGACGTCATAGCTGACCCGCCGCCGGAAGTACACGTGCTGCACCAGGGTGACACCGACCAGCAGCACGAACAACACGGCCGCCATCACCGCGGCCCGCCCCACACTCGCCGCGCCGAATGCCTCGGCGTAGATGCGATGCGCCACAAGGTCGGTGCGACCCTGCGGTCCGCCGCCGGTGAGGGCGTACACGGTGTCGAACACCTGGGCGGCGCTCACCACACCGGTCACCGAGACGAAGTACAGCGTGGGTCGCAGCATCGGCAGGGTGATGTACCGGAAGCGCTGCCAACTGCCGGCGCCGTCGGTGCGGGCCGCGTCATGCACTGCCCGTGGGATGGCCAGAATGCCGGCCAAGAAGAACAGCGACACGTAGCCGACGTTGGTCCACACCGTCACCGCCGAGACCACCGGCAGGGCCAGGCCGGGATCGGTCAGCCATTCGATATGCCGCCCGGTTACGGCGCTCAGCGCGCCGTCGGTGGGGGACAGGATCCAGCGCCACAGCACGCCGATCGCCAGCGGTGAGCAGATCCACGGCAGCACATACAGTGTCCGCAGAAAGCCGGTGCCGGGTAACCCCCTGGCGAGCATCGCGCCCGCGGCCAGGCCCAGCAGCGTCTGCACCGGCACCACCATCGCGATGAACGCCACCGTCACCAACAACGACATCGCGAAGGTCGGATCGGTCAACACCGACTGCCAATTATCCAGTCCGACATACCGAATCGGACCCAGCAGATCCCAGCGATATACGCTCAGCCACGCCATTACCAGCATGGGCAGCAGCAGAAAGGTCACCACGCCGAAGAGGCTGGGTGCCAGCAGCGCGTACCCCAGCACGGTGGAACGGCGCCCGGTCATGTCCTCATTAAAGCGGGAGTCTCAGGAGGAACAGCCTCAACGCACCGACGCGGCGACCAGTTCCTCGGCGAGTGTGCGCGCACTGGTGATCGGTCCGGTTGACCGTTCCAGCTTCGAGCCCAGCAGCGCTCCGTCGTAGAGGAGTTGGATACGTCGGGCCAGGGGATCGGGGTGTGTGACCCCGGCCTCTTCCAGAAGTGCGGCAAGGGTGGTTCGCAGCCACTCGCGGTGTGCCCGCACGGGTTCGAGCTCGACGCCGGGGTACTCGGTGGCGGCGTTGGCGTACAGGCACCCTCGGAAGTCGCGCCGCTTCGCCGCGCCGGCGGCCAGGTCGAAGAAACTCAGGAGACGGCGCACCGGATCGTCGATGGCGGCGACGGCGCGGTCCCAGCGGTTGCGATCAGCATGATCCAAATCGCTGAGGTAGGCGATCACCAAGGCGTCCTTGGAGCCGTAGGTGCTGTACAGGCTGGCCTTCGCGACGCCGGCCTCGCGCAGGATCTGGTCGATGCCGACTGCGCGAATTCCCTGGTCGGCGAAGAGTTTGGCCGCAGTGTCGAGCAGTCGCTGCGCGGGCCGGACGGCACCGGTCGACGGTGCAGCGGTCCGCGGACTGGCGGCCTGGGGCGTGCTCATGACGTCAGCCTAACCCGGAATGTGCCATAGACAGACTGGTCTGTCTATGACAGCCTCGGCGGTGTTCCATCCCAGCGATGCCGAGGACCGCCCTATGACTCTGTACTTGTACGAAATCACCACCGAGATCACCGAAACCTCCGATGCCGCAGCGGTCGGGCAACTGCTCAAGGGACTCGACGCGGAGATCGCGCGTGGTGGCGGCGAGTTGATCGAAGCCCAGGTCACCGCGCAGCGACGGCGGGTGTTCGCCATCGCCGAGTTCACCGACGGTCCGGTCACGCTGGATGCCGCGCAGCTGGCTGCGGCCGAAGTGGTGGGCCCGAACCAGGTCCGCCTGGTGGGAGCGGAGCTGACCGCCCTGAAGGCGGCACGACCGCAGGCGGGCTACCTGGTCGAGTGGGACCTGCCCGCCGAGCTGGACATGGATTCCTACCTGGCCCGAAAAAAGGCCAATGCGCCCCGCTACGCCGACGTACCCGAGGTCCAGTTCCTGCGCACCTACGTGCGAGAGGACATGGACAAATGCCTGTGCTTCTATGACGCTCCCGACGAGGCCGCGGTGCGCCGGGCCCGCGATGCGGTCAGCACCCCGATCGACCGCTTGCACGGGCTGGACGGTCAGCTCCGATGACCACCGTGCTCGCGGAGTCTGCCCTGGACCGGGTGACACAGACCGTCGCCTCCCGGGCCGCCGATCTCGACGAGCAACGCACCGACGTCCGGGGCGATCTGGCCGAACTCGGGCGCGCCGGTCTGCTGGGTCTTGATCTGGCCGACACGGTGCACGTGATCGAGGAGGTTTCGGCGCACAGTCTGGCCGTCGGATTCTCGACATGGGCGCACCACATGACCATCCGATATCTGCGGGCAGCGAACGGTGATTTCGGTGAACAGATCACCGACCTCGCCGCGGCGCGGCGCGTCGGTGTGACCGCCATGGCAGCCGGGCTCAAACAGGTCGCCGGACTCGGGCCGGTGCCGGTCACCGCCGAGACTGAAGGCGCCGATCTGATCGTCAGCGGCCCGATCCGCTGGGCGTCCAACGTGTTTCCCGGCGCGCTCATCGTCCTGCCGGTCCGAGTGGGCGAGCGCACCCTGGTCGCGGCGGTGGACGCCGATGCCGACGGGGTGGTCGCGGACCCGGCGCCAGCATTGACGGCGCTGGGCGCGACAGCATCCACGTCGATAAACCTGGACCGGGTCCGCGTCAGTGCGGACCGGGTGCTCACCACCGATCTGGAGGCGTTCGTCGGCGCCATACGCCCCGGATTTCTGTTGCTGCAGACAGCTTTCTGTGCCGGAGTCGCCCGGGCGGCACTGTCGGCGGCCGCGCAGCGGCACACCGGTCCGTTGGCCGGGTTCGGTGCCGAACTCGCCGACGCGCAGGTCCGCGCCGCCGAGGTCTGGGCGCGGTTGCACCGATGGTCCGCCGCCCCGGACACCGCGATGGTGGCCGAGCTGATCCGGTTGCGGTTGGACGCCGCGACCCTGGCCGTCGATGTGACCCGCCTGGAGCTCTCGCTTACCGGTGGAGCCGCCTACACCTTGGGCAGCGCCGCCAACCGGCGGTTCCGGGAGGCCGCCTTCCTGCCCGTCCAATCGCCTTCGGAAGGACAGCTGCGGTGGGAACTGACGCGCTACGAATAAACAACGGCACCAGAACCTTCGGCGGCACCGACGCGCTGACCGGCATCGATCTGCACATTCGCACCGGAGAGTTCCTGGCCGTGCTGGGTCGTAGCGGGAGCGGCAAGTCCACGCTGTTGCGGATCTGCGCGGGGCTGGATGCCCTGACATCAGGCACCCTGACCTGGGTGGGTGACGGCACCCGCCCGCGCACCGGCGTGGTCTTCCAGCAGCCGCTGCTGATGCCCTGGCTGACCGTCGCGGGCAACGTCGCCTACGCCCGCCGGTTCGCCGCGCAACGAGGTGGATTCGATGCAGACCACGCGGCCGAGCTGCTCACCAGGTTCGGGCTCGATCACCTTTCGAGTCGCTACCCCGACGAGTTGTCGGGCGGCCAGGCGCAGCGGGTAGCCATCCTGCGGGCGGTCGCCACCCGACCGCAACTGCTGTTGCTCGACGAGCCGTTCAGTGCACTGGATCCGGCAACCCGGACCGATCTGGTCGGCTGGCTGCGCGCCCTGGCAGGTGAACTCGGTATCACGGTCGTGCTCGTCACCCACGATGTCGACGAGGCGCTCGCACTGGCGCAGCGCATCGTCCTGCTCGATGAGGGGCGTATCCGGGCGGACTGGGCCGTCGGCAGCGACGGAACTCCCACGCGCGGCGAGATTCTCGATCAGTATCAGGCCGAGCAAGCGGCGGACGTATCGTGACGGACCTGACGCGGCGCTCGCTGCTCACGGGAGCGGCTGGATTGACCGTCACGGGTGGCATTTTCGGGATCGGCGGCCTGGCGCGCAGTGCGGTCACCGACCCGCCGGGCGCCGGGGGTGTGCTGCGAGTGGGCTACCTGCCCATCACCGACGCCGCACCGCTGTTGATCGCGCACAGTGCCGGGTTGCTGGACACCGGCCGGCCCGTGTTGTTCCGTAGTTGGGCGGCACTGGCCGAGGCGTTCATCACCCGCCAGGTCGATATCGTGCACCTGCTGATGCCGATGGCCGTCCAGTTGCGCTACACCCTGGGCGCCGGGGTACGTGTTCTGGGCTGGAACCACACCAACGGTTCCGCGCTCACCGTGGCACCGCAAATCCGCGAACTGAGCGATCTGGCCGGCACCCAGGTCGCCATCCCGTTCTGGTGGTCGATCCACAACATCGTGCTGCAGCAGCTTCTCCGGGCACACGGACTGCGTCCGGTGTTGCGGCGCAGCGCGTCCCGCGCCGACCGGACCGTCGAGCTGATCGTGATGAGCCCGTCGGACATGGTGCCTGCCCTTGCCAACGGCACACTCGGTGGCTACGTGGTGGCCGACCCGTTCAATGCCATGGCGCAGATCAAGAAGATCGGCCATATTCACACTTTCCTCGGCGACGTCTGGCGCGACCATGCCTGCTGTGCGCTGGTGACACGCGAGGATGTCATCGCAAGCCGGCCGCGTGCCGTACAGGCGGTTGCCGACGCCGTGGTGGGCGCGCAGCTGCGCATCGACACCGACCGTGCCGCCGCCGCGGCCGCGCTGACGGGTGGCAAGTACCTGCCCCAACCAACGCCCGCCATCGCGCTTGCGCTCACCTATCCGAAACTGCCCTATCCACCGGCACATCCAGACTGGAAACCCCAGCGTCTGGGCTTCCAGCCGTACCCGTACCCGAGCTTCACCCGGCGGCTCGCGGAGGCCATGCACGACACCGTCGTCGACGGCGACCGCCGATTCCTGGACCGGCTCGACCCCGCCGCGGTGCACACCGACCTCGTCGAAGATCGCTTCATCCGGAACTCCCTGACCACCTATGGCGGACCGGGCGCCTTCGGGCTGTCTGCCGACCTCACCCGAACCGAACAGGTGCAACCGCTATGACACTCACGAATTCGGCACCCCCACGCCGTGTTTCGCCGATCATCGGTAGATGGGTTCCGCCCGCGATGGCTGTTCTCGTCACAGTCGCGCTGTGGTGGCTTGCGACCACTGTGCTCAGCGGCCCGGAGTCGCTGCTGCGCGAGACCGCACCGCAGCGGGTGCTCCCGGCATTGGCCGGACTGATCGAGCGCGGTGTCCTGCTGAGCGACCTCGGTGTCAGCCTGTGGCGGTTGCTGATCGGGCTGGCAGTGGCCGCCGTGATCGGGATACCGCTGGGGCTGTTGGTCGGGCTGTCCGGTGTGGCAGAACGGGCCGGCGGTCCGATCATCGCCTTCCTGCGGATGATCTCACCGCTATCCTGGACGCCTATTGCGTTGGCGCTGTTCGGTATCGGAAACCAGCCGGTGATCTTCCTCATCGCGGTCGCCGCGGTCTGGCCGGTGCTGTTGAACACTGCCGCAGGTGTGCGCGCCGTAGATCCCGGTCTGCTCGACGTCGCCCGCTCGTTTCATGCCAACCGGACCGAACTACTGACCGCGGTGATCCTGCCCGCGATCCGCACCCAAGTGCAGACCGGGATCCGGCTGGCGCTCGGCGTCGCCTGGATCGTGCTGGTGCCCGCGGAGATGCTCGGTGTGCGCTCGGGTCTGGGCTACCAGATCCTCAACGCCCGCGACCAGTTGGCCTATGACCAGGTGGTGGCGGTGATCGTCATCATCGGGCTGCTCGGCTACGCGTTGGATGCCGTGGCACGCGGGCTGCTCAGCTCGGGACGTCGCGCTCGCTAAGCTTCGGTCGTGATCACCTTGGATCGCCTGGTGAACGTGGTCGGCGGGTACGGCGTGGCGGCCCGGCTGGGCGAGGTGTCGCGCTCGACCGAGTTGCGCAGTGTGGTGGTGCCCGAAGCGGTGACCGGCGATGTGCTGCTGGCCCTCGGCGCTACCTCGTTGGCGGAGGCGCTGCGCTGGGCCGCGGACGCCCACGCGACGGTGGTGCTGGCACGGTGCGATCCACCCGATGCCGATGCCGATGCCGCGCTGCCCGACGGGATCGCGGTCCTGCTGGTGGATCCCGCGTTGCCGTGGAGTGAGCTGGCCGCGGTGGTGTATGGGCTGGTCCTGGAGGGGCGCGAAACCGAATCGGGCCGTGGCCCAACGGATCTTTTCGCCCTCGCCGACAGCCTGGCGGCGGCGATCGGCGGGGCGGTGGTGATCGAGGACCGGCACTCGCAGACCTTGGCCTACTCACGCATGCAACAGGACGCCGACGACGCGCGGGTGCAGACCATCCTGCGCAGGCAGCAGCCCTCCGAGTTGCAGGCTGCGCTGGCTGGGCGCGGTGTGTTCGCCAATCTCGCCGAGTCCGGCGAGCCGCTGTTCCTCGCACCGGATCCGGATCTCGGCATGACCGGTCGCATGGTGGTCGCGGCACGGGTGGGCCGCGAGCTGCTCGGATCCGTATGGGTGAGCTGCCCGGCGGAATTACCGGGTGCGGCGCGGGCCGCGCTGACCGACGGTGCACGGGTGGTCGCGCTGCACCTGCTGCGGTCGCGGGCGAGTGCCGACCTGGAGCGGCAGGTGGAATCGGACTCGGTGTTGCGATTGCTGGACGGCAGCGCCGAAGCCGCGACGGTCGCCAGCCGGGTCGGACTGCCACCGGGAGCGCTGCGCGTCATCGCGATGCGCGCGGCTGGAGCCGGACCGCCACACCGCCCTGCTGGTGGCCTTCGAGCAGGCGACGGCCGGCTTCGGCTGGTCGCGACCGGGCCGCAGCGCGCTGGCGGACAACACGCTGTACACCGTGCTGCCGGGCGAACAGGTGGAGGCGGCCCGGCAGTGGCTGGCCGCACTGCGTGCCGCGCTTCCCGAGCGCACGACCGTGCTGGCCGGGATCAGCGGACCCGCGGAGGCGGCCGAGTTGGCGGCGGCACGCCGGGAGGCCGACGAATGCCTGGCGCTGCACGAGACGGACGCCGCGGACGCCGAGCCACCCGCCTATGACGAGGCATGGGATGCGCTGGTGCTGCGCCGGTTACGTGCTGCGGCCGACGCGGGACGTGGCCCCAGTCGTGGTCCGGTCGCCGAACTGCTCCGCCACGACACGGTGCACGGCACTCCGTATGTGACGACGTTGCGGGTGTGGCTGGCGGCGCAGGGTGATCCCGCGCGGGCCGGAGCCGAACTCGGCGTGCACGAGAACACCGTGCGCTACCGGCTGCGCAAGATGGCCGAGGTGGCCCCCGTCGAGGTCGACGATCCGGGCAAGCGGCTGGCCATGATGATCGAACTGGCGACCCTTGAACGCGGCTGATTGTCGAATCTCGACAATCTGAGCTCTGTCATTTGTCGAATCTTGCAGCGCTTGGGCCCCCCGCGCGCTCCATGATGGCCGTATCAGCAGTGCTGACAACGGCTATTTCCCGTCGTCAGGGGCGGAGTGCAAGGGCCCGCCCCTGACGACAAACCACCGAACCCAGAAGGAGTGGTCCGCATGACGACCATCACGCCGGTATGGCTGACCCCGGAGGCCCACGACCGCCTGATCCGCGAACTGGCGGTGCTGCGGGGATGGGGTGCGGTGGGGGCCGAGGACGACGACAGTGCCGAGCCCGACAGCAATGCCGTCGCCATCCGTCGTGCGCAGCAGGGCCGCATCCAGCAGATCCACGACATGCTGGCCAGCGCCGTCGTCGGGGTGGATCCACCCAATGACGGGGTCGCCGAGCTGGGCATGGTGCTCACCGTCAGGTTCGAGGACACCGGCGAGACCGACACCTTCCTGCTCGGGGTCCGGGGCGCCTACTACGGCGACATCGAGGTCTATTCCGCGAAATCCCCTTTGGGAGAAGCCATCAGCGGTGCGCGCCCGGGTGACCGGCGCGAGTATCAGCTGCCCACCGGTCGCACCCAAGTCGTGACACTCGTCTCGGCGGTGCCCTACGGGTTACACATGCGCTGACGAACCTGGCACTACGGTAGGAAGCCGTGACTGCTCGAAGCGTCGACTCCGACTTCCTCGCGTTGCCCCGCCAGGTGCTGGCTGACGCCGCCCTGACTGCCGCCCGCGCGGCCGGTGCCAGCTACGCCGACCTGCGGATACACCGGATCACCACCGAAGAGATCGCGCTGCGCGACGGCGAGCTGGAATCCTCGGTGGTGACCCGGGAGGTCGGGCTGGCGGTGCGGGTCATCGTGGACGGCACGTGGGGTTTCGCCTCCCACGCCGAACTGGACCCTGCCACCGCGGCGGACGCCGCGCGCCGCGCGGTCCGTGTCGCCACCACCCTGGCACCGCTGAACGCCGAGCGCATCGAGCTCGCGGCCGAGCCGGTGTACACGGATCTGCAGTGGGTGTCGGCCTACGCGATCGACCCGTTCACGGTGTCGGCCGCGGACAAGATCGCGCGGCTGGCCGAGTATTCGCAGCGACTGCTGGCTGCCGACGGCGTGGACCACGCCTCGGCGCACCTGCAGGCGGTCAAGGAGCAGAGTTTCTACGCCGATACGTTCGGTACCTCGACCACCCAGCAGCGGGTGCGGGTGCAGCCTCAGCTGGAGGCCGTCACCGTCGACTCCGCGGCGGGCACCTTCGAGACCATGCGGACGCTGGCGCCTCCGACGGCGCGCGGGTGGGAAGCCGTGACCGACGACAGCGTGTGGGACTGGACCACCGAGCTGACTGAGCTGCCGGCGCTGCTGGCTGAAAAGGTGAAGGCGCCCAGCGTCGTCGCCGGCCCGACGGATCTGGTGATCGATCCCTCCAACCTGTGGTTGACCATCCATGAGTCGATCGGGCACGCGACCGAGTACGACCGGGCCATCGGGTATGAGGCGGCGTATGCGGGCACCTCGTTCGCGACCCCGGACAAGCTGGGCACCATGACCTACGGCTCGCCGGTGATGAATGTGACCGCCGACCGGACCGTCGAACACGGTTTGGCCACCATCGGTTTCGACGACGAGGGCGTGCGGGCACAGAGCTGGGATCTGGTGCGTGACGGCATCTTCGTGGGCTACCAACTGGACCGGGTGTTCGCTCCCCGGCTCGGGGTGGCGCGGTCCAACGGCTGCTCCTACGCGGATTCACCACACCATGTGCCGATCCAGCGGATGGCCAACGTGTCACTGCAGCCTGGTACCGAGGACCTCAGCACCGCGGATCTGATCGCGCGGGTGCACAACGGCATCTACATCGTCGGCGACAAATCGTGGTCGATCGATATGCAGCGCTACAACTTCCAGTTCACCGGTCAGCGTTTCTTCAAGATCACCGACGGCCGGCTGGACGGCCAAGTGCGCGATGTCGCCTACCAGGCCACCACCACGGACTTCTGGGGCTCGATGGAGGCTGTGGGTGGTCCGTCGACCTGGCGCCTGGGTGGGGCGTTCAACTGCGGTAAGGCGCAACCCGGTCAGGTGGCGGCGGTGAGTCACGGATGCCCGTCGGCCTTGTTCCGCGGCGTGAATGTCTTGAACACACAAGCGGAATCGGGGCGCTCATGATCAGCTCGCAGCACGTCGTCGACGCGGTGCTGGCCGAGGCGGCGCAGCGCGGCAAGGCCGACGAGACCACCGTCATCGTGACCGACCGTTCCGACGCCGCCCTGCGGTGGGCCGGCAATTCCATGACGACCAACGGGGAATCCCGTGGGCGCACTACCACGGTGATCTCGGTGGTGCGCCGCGGTGACGTGGCGCATGTCGGTTCGGTGACCTCATCCGAGGTCGATCAGTCCGCGATCGCCGGGCTGGTCGCAGCCTCGCAGGACGCGGCGGCTTCGGCGCCCGCAGCCAGCGACGCCGCGCCGACGCTGCCCGGCGACGATGCCCCCGTCGACTGGGATGCCCCGGTGCCCGTCACCGGTGCCGACGTGTTCGCCGATGTGGCAACAAGTTTGGCGCGCGGCTTCCATGGGGCCGACACGCTGTACGGGTACGCACGGCACGTACTGGAGACGACCTTGGTCGCGACCTCGACCGGGCGGCGCCGGCGCTACACCCAGCCGACGGGCTCGGTGGAGATCAACGCCAAGCGACACGGCGCCAGCGCCTGGGCCGGGGTCGGCACCCCCGACTATCGCGATGTGCCCACAGATGCACTGCTGGAAGAACTTTCGACGCGTCTGGACTGGGCGGCGCGCACGGTGGAGCTGCCCGCAGGCCGGTACGAGACGCTGATGCCGCCGTCCACGGTGGCCGACATGCTGATCTATCTCGGTTGGAGCATGGACGGCCGTGGGGCGCAGGAGGGGCGCACCGCCCTGTCGGCGCCCGGCGGTACCCGGGTGGGGGAGAAGCTCACCGACCTGGGGCTGACGCTGTACTCCGATCCGCGGGCGCCAGGCCAGGAGTGCCAGCCGTTCGTGGCGGTGCCGAGTTCCTCTGAACGGGTGTCGGTCTTCGACAACGGCCTCGACATCGGCCGGGTCGACTGGTTGCGTGACGGGGTGATCAACGCACTGGCCTATCCACGGTCTGCCGCCGCGGAATTCGGTGTGCCCGTGTCGGTCCCGGCGGACAATCTGTTGATGACGGGCGGCAGCGCCTCGCTGGCGGAGATGATCGCGCGGACCGAGCGGGGTCTGCTGCTGACCACGTTGTGGTACATCCGGACCGTCGATCCGGCGGTGCTGCTGCTGACCGGACTGACCCGGGACGGCGTGTATCTGATCGAGGACGGCGAAGTGCGTGCGGCGGTCAACAATTTCCGGTTCAACGAGAGTCCGCTGGATCTGCTGCGCCGCGCCACCGAGGCGGGGATCGCCGAGCCGACCCTGCCGCGTGAGTGGGGTGACTGGGCCACCCGGGCGACCATGCCGTCGCTGCGGATCCCGGACTTCCACATGTCATCGGTCAGTCAGGCGCAGTGACGATTCGGCAGTAAGTCGTGCATCGTCCGTAGTGCGCGGTGCAATTCGCGCTTGACGGTGGCCTCGTCGATACCCAGTTCGGCGGCGATGTGTTCGGTCGTCGAGCTCAGATGGTGGGCTCGACGGATCAGGTCGCGATGCAAGGGCTGCAATGACTTCAGGGCGTTGAGGACCGCCGCCCGGTCTGCCGACATGGCGTCACCTGCGTTGGCTGCTAGGTCGAAGAGGGAAATGATGATCGCCCGCCAGATCCGTTGACCTCCGATTGCTCTTTCAACAGGTAGGTCAGGATGAAATCGTGTGAGGTCGCCAGATGCTCACGCGTGAGGTCGGCGGCCAATGCGGCGTCACCGCGTTCTACCGCGGCGAGGATGTCGCGATGTTCGACGCTGAGATGCTCCGTCTGGCCGATGGTCTCCAGATGGATGTACATGTAGCGATCGGTCTGGCAGCGGAGCTGTTCGACGAGTTCGATCATGCGGGGACGATTCGCCTGCCGGTAGACGGCCGCGTGAAAGGCCGCATTCGCACTCAGCCAGACCCGGGCGTCGACCTCGGAGTCCATGATGTCGAGCTGCTTTCGCATCGAAAGAAGTTCGGCGCGACCGACATTCGGTACAGCCAGTCGGGTGGCCAAGGGCTCGATGGCTTCGCGCAGTTCGTAGAGTTCCTGTAGCTCCGCGACCGACAGTCCGGCCACCACGGCGGTGGCATTCGTGCTCGGCCGGACAAGTCCCTCGCCGGCGAGGATCTGAAGGGCATCGCGCACCGGGATGCGGCTGACGCCGAATCGCGCCGCGGTGTCCTGCTGGGAGAGCCTGGCGCCCGGGGAGATATCGCCTTGCAGGATGTCCGTGCGCAGCGCCGATGCCACTCGCGTGGCCGCATTCTCGGTTCCCATCGGTACTCCTTGGATACGAACTATAGAAACTGTATACCGCCGGTTTCTGGGAGCCGGCCAAGAGTGTGCTGAGGTGGATTCCGGACTTTCACCGCTGCCCTGAAGGCTTGGCGTGATAATCGCGGATATGCAGGATCTTTTGACGCCACTGATCGCGCTGTCCCCGCCGTCGTTGTTTCGTGTGAACTCGGTCACCCGCGAGACCTGCGCGAAGACCATGGGCCTCACGCCGTTGCCGTACGAGGCGCCGACGGAGCCGGAATCGGAGACCGAAGGGCTGCTCGTCGAGTTCGCTGAGCAGTTCAGTGCCGACGTCTCAGCCGTGACATCCGAGCATCGGGCGACGCTGATGACGGCGTTCGGTGCCGAGGTTCTCGGGATCGCCGCGCTGATGTTCGTCGCGGACTTCGGGCCGCGGGTGGCGGCGGGGTTGACGGCCCTGGGGGTCCCGGTGCGCGAGCCGGAGGCCTGGGACAACCAGACGCATCCCGCGGACGCGTTGCTGAACCGCTTCACCTCGGCCGTCGGCGCGTTGCGCGGGCTGGATCCGTTGACCACCGAGATCATCCGGCTGCGGGGTGCGACCCAGCACAACTGTCGGCTGTGCACGTCACTGCGCGAGACCGGCGCACTGGAAGCCGGCGGGTCGGAGCCGCTGTATGCCGAGATCGCGCAGTATGAGGAGTCCTCGGAACTGTCGGCGGCACACAAGGCCGCGCTGCGCTACGTCGATGCACTCATCTGGACACCGTCATCACCTGATGACGCGGCCGCCGGGGTGTTGGCGCACTGGTCGGTGGACCAGGCTGTCGAGATCACCCTCGATGTCATGCGCAACGCCACCAACAAGATCGCGGTGGCACTGGGCGGCGACGCGCCGCGGGTGGCCGACGGTGTCGAGCATTACCGGCTCGGGGCCGACGGGATGCCGGTGTTCGGCTGATGACCTTCTCGTAGCCACCGCACCCCGCACTTCAGGTGGCGAAGCGGTTCGTGGGAAGATGCCTGTCGCGCGATGCGCGGTTGGGGCGGTAGCTCAGTTGGTTAGAGCCGGGGACTCATAATCCCTTGGTCGCGGGTTCGAGCCCCGCCCGCCCCACTTCAGAGGCCATTTTTGAAGTCTCCATCATCAAGCTCAACGTTTATTCAACGAATATGCGGCGAGGCGATCGGCTGCTGAGCTGCGGTGATGAGTTGCCGTCGCCCGGCGTGGTTCGGTTGCTGGGTGCTTCCCCGGCACTTGGCAGAGCGCCATCAGCCGGCCTCTGCGTTGTCATCGCGTTCACGCACCGCCCGGTCAAGGAGATCGGCGACCTCGGTGTGGATGCGTCCCCGACTCATGTACCGGTCCTGGGTCATCGACACATGGCTGTGTCCGAGATGGTCGGCGCCGATGCGCGCCGACAAGCCTTCGTCATCGATCAGCGTTGCCACCGTCTTGCGGAAGCTGTGGGTCGTTGCCTCACCGAGGCCGAGTTCGTCACGCGCGGTCCGCCACTGCTTCGCGAAATTGTTCGGATCGCGGAGGGTGCCGGCTGTGGATGGAAAAATCACCTTCTGCTCACCGAAGTAAGGAAGGTCCTTGCGTCGTAGCAGCATCTCGATCGCGAACTTCGGCAGCGGAATCGTCCGACGCCCGGCCACCGACTTCGTCTCTTCGACCCGACGTAGACCTTCACCGGTCACCCGGATGACTTTTCCGGTGACCGTCAGCATCCCGGTTCGTTCGTCGATATCGGTCCATTGCAGTCCCAACAGCTCGGAGCGCCGCAGTCCCGTGGCGATCAACAAGGTGATCGGATCGATCAAATCGCGTTCTTCGCAGTAGGGCGACGACTGAATCTTCGTGAGCAGGTCGCGGAGCTGGTCGGCCGTCAGTGCCACGGCGCCCTTGGGCTGAGCCTTCGATCGCAGCGGTTGGACGTCGCGAACCGGGTTGGAGTTCAAAACGCTGGCCATGACCGCGAGCTGCAGCGCCCCGCGAAGGAGGGTCTTCGATTGGCGGGCCATCGTGGCCCCATGTGCAGTCCGCATAGAGCGCAGCGCCGCGTCCATACGGGCGGGAGAGGCTTCGCCGACGCGCAGGCCACCGATGAACTTCTTCAGTTTGGTGTTGGTGAAGCGGTAGGTCGACATCGTCACCGGAGATCGACCATCTTCGGCCAACCGGGAAAGGTGCTGCTCGACAAGGTCACTCACCTTGGTGTCCGGCCCGACCTCACCCGTGTTTCCGGACCGTCGGCGTTCGGAGAGAACGGCAATCAACGCATCCTCGGCGAGCTTGCCGTGCTGATCGTAGTCATCGGCGGGGCCGAGCTTCTGGACCAGGCGGGTCACCCCGTCGGTATCGCGATAGCGACAGCGCGCCATCCATACGCCGCTGCCTTGGTACACGCGCTGGATCTTGCCGTGTGAGCCGATCCGCAGTTGCGGTCGTCCAGCCATGGGATCACCTCCATTGCCCACCGCTTTGGGCGAAGCGGATGGGGACTGATGGACCCACGATACTCAGGCGGTGTGACGGTTCCCCGGGGCGAATTGATGCTCTTCCCAGTCCATTACATCGCTCAGTCGATACCGGACGTGCCGGCCGAACTTGGCGTACCTCGGCCCGGTTCCCTTGGATGCCCACTCGGCCGGAGTCTTCACCGGTAGACCGAGACGATCCGCCAACTCTTGGCGGGTGAGCCACTTGTCATTGTTGTCGGGCATGGCGACCTCTTCTCTTGATGGCCGCCGAACCAGCGGCATTACACAACTGTAAGTCCGGGGTACGAATGGTTCCTGCGCAATCTTTCGGCGTTGTGTCCGCTCGCAACCACTCCTACTACGTTGCCTCTCAACGCTTCCCTTTACCCCTCCTCACGTCTCACACGACCTCTCTCATGCTCATCACTTCTCCAAATCCACTACAAGACTTACGATTACATCCATCCGCTTCATCTGTCTCCAACTTCCAAATACCGCTTGGCACATTTGCACAAGGTGCGAGAATGGTTGTGGCGCAGTCAGCGTCAACGCCCCAGTCTGTGGATGGATCGGCGCATGTTGACGATCTCGAAGCTCAAGGCGTGGTCGATCAGCTACTACATCGACACCGCAGACTCTGCTGTGCGCGCTGGTCGCGACGCGCGTTCAGCTGGTGGCGGGTTGGGGGAGTACTACTCCGGACATGACACTCGCACCCCGGTCTGGATATGCGCGGGCGACACGCATACCGCGGCGCAGCTGATCGGACTCAGCGACATCCAGCGCGGCGGTGGACAAGCCGATTCCGCGCTGGTGGCGCAGTGGCTTGATGACGGTTTGGCCCCGAACGGCGCGATGGGCCGCACGTTCGGGACCCGGGGCGTGCATGGTTTCGATCTGACGTTCTCCGCACCCAAGAGTGTGTCGCTGCTGCGGGTGCTGCGCGGTGATGACGTGGTGCAGAAGGGCATCGCTGACGCGCACACCACCGCGATCAGCGAGGCGATGGAGTACCTCGCCCGGCATGCCGGGTACACGCGGATCCACAATCCGGTGTCGGGAGAGAAGGACCTCGTGCGGCTGCCCGGTTTGGTGGGCATCGCTTATCAGCATGAGACCAGTCGGTGTGGGGATCCGCACCTGCACACCCACGTGATCGTCCCGAACCGCCAAGCCCGCGCCGATGGGCGGCTGGTGTCGTTGGACGGGACGTCGCTATTTCATGAGGCGAAAGCGGCCGGGGTGATCTATCAGGCCACGCTGCGGCGCGAGTTGCAGCGGTCGTTGGGGTTCGAGTGGGAGCAGGTCGACCCCGGCACGGGGATGGCGGAGCTCGCCGGGATGTCGCGGGACACGATCACGGCGTGGTCGCGGCGATCCAGTCAGTTGCGGGATTGGGCGGCCGGGCACCTGGAGGTCGGCGAGGACGGGACGTGGTCGGCGGCGCAGCTCGGTACGGCGCAGAAAGCCACCCGCCCGTCCAAGCCGGAGGAGCTGGCGTGGTCGACGTTGGTGGCGCAGTGGCGCGCGGATCCGCGCGGGATGGAGATTGACCGCGCGCAGTTTCTCGCCGCGCGCGCGGCGCGGCGCGCACATGCGCGCACCGCGTTCGACCGCGCGCGGGTCCTGGCGGCCGCGGAGAAGATCGACAAAGCAGCGTTCACCCGGGCCGACCTGATTGAGGTGTTGGGGGCGCAGGTGCCGGTGGATTCGGAGCTCTCACCTCGGGAAATGGTGGAGGCCGCGGCGGACGCGGTCAGTGTGCGGTTGTCGGCGCCGCGCGCGGCGCACCAGCGCGAAGGCCATGAGCGTTTCACCCTCGACGCCATCCTCCAAGAGGAGGCCGCGGTGATGGAGTTGGTGGATGCGCGCAATGAGCGTGCGCAGTTGTGGCTGCCTGCGCGGGACACCGCGGGCTTGTCTGCGGACCAGCGCGCCGCGGTGACTGAGATTGCGCGTTCGCCGTGGTTGGTGCAGCCGTTGACTGCGCCCGCGGGTGCGGGCAAGACCACCTGCCTGCGCACCCTCGCCGCCGCCGTACACGGTGTTGCGCGGGGAACCGCGATTCTGCTCGCACCCACCGGGAAGGCGGTCGATGTGGCGTTGCGGGAAGGGGCGGGGGATCAGGGCTACACCGTCGCCAAAGGACTCCAACTCCTCGATGACAAGGAGTTGGTATTGGACCGGTTCAGCCTCGTGATCGTCGATGAGGCCGCCATGGTCGGCACCTCAGATCTGCGCCGGCTGCTGACCGCCACCACCCAGGCCGGCGCGAAAACGATCCTGGTCGGCGACCCGCATCAGTTGGCGCCGGTGAAAGCCCGCGGCGGGATGTTCGCCCAACTCTGCGAGGACCTGCCCTGGACCCAGAAACTGTCCGAAGTGTGGCGGATGCACGACCCCGAAGAACGCGACGTCTCGCTGACGCTGCGCGACGGAGACCAGAAGGCGGTGAGCCGTGCGGTGGAGTGGTACCGCCGCCACGACCGCCTGCACTGCGGCGACGAGGTCACCATGGCTGCCGACGCCGTAGCCGCGTACAAGAACGACATCGCGAAAGGGAAGGACGCACTCCTGCTGTGTGACACGAAGGAGATGGCCGATGCCCTCAGCCGGCGTCTGCACCACGAGACGGTGGCCGCCGATGCGGCGACCGTGGCCGGGGCGCGGGGGCATCGGCTCGCGGTCGGTGATCTCATCCTCACGCGGCAGAATGATGCGTCGATCCCGCTGCGCTACCGGGAAAGTCAATCGGTGGACCCGGCACCGGTCCGCAACGGGCAACGCTGGCAGATAGAGAAGATCCACACCGGTCACCAACAGGTTCTCGCTCGCCGCCTCGACGACAACGCCTACACGATCTTTCCCACCGCCTACACCCGCAACTACATCACCTACGGCTACGCGCTCACCGTGCACTCCGCCCAGGGCGTCACCGCCGACACCACCCACGCCGTCCTGGGAGAAACCGCCAGCCGCAGACTCCTGTATGTCGCCATGACCCGCGGCCGGAACACCAACACCGCCCACATCTACCAACGCAGCAGCGAGGCCAACGAATACAGCCGCCAGCCCGCATCCACAGCTGTTCCTGATCGCGGCACCGGGCACGACGCGGCCGAGTTGGTGCGCGGCATCCTCGCGGATGACAGTCCGACGGTCACAGCCCATGGGTACAGCGCGCGGGTGCCCGAGGGGGCGCTGGAGCTCAGCAGCGTTGAGAGTCTTCTGACACTGCGAGCTGCCGGAGTCCAGCGGCGATCTGCGGACTATCACAGGTGGCAGGCGGAACGGGAGGCGTTTGCACCTGCCAGTGAGCAGGCCCGGCTGCAACTTCGGTGCAGGGCGCGCAATCGCAATTCGAGCTACGACTTGGAACTTTGATTCTTGACCGTGCGAGTGCTCGCGCGCTCGTGGCTGCGATTCTGCTCGGCCAGTGGATTGAGCGCGCTCCAAAAAGAGTGCGCGCTGCCGCCGCAGGGATACGTTCTACGGTGCGACGACACCAACGTACCGCCGGGAGGCAGCGGCACCACGCCGCGGTGCATGCTCGCGATGCGACTACGAACGAATCTCACTGGCGCGCGCGACGGCTTCGACCACAGCGCTGATCGAAGCCAGATTTTGACCAGCAACGCGCTTGAACTCTGAGTGGTCCAGACTTCCAGCTCTGCTGTCCAACGACAGCCTTCTGCGCCTGATAGAGCGTTCGTCGCTGGCGACGACGGAGTCGGGGTAGAGCTCGCTTGAGGCAGTGGCTTCCGGGCGCTGGCGGTTGCCGCCTGAACGTCGAGCCCGTCATGCTGGGAGTACATGTTGCCGTCCGGGACTCTGGGTCTGCTGCACGATCAGGTGACAGTTGCGGTCACGCAGCCTGACTGGCCGGTGTGGTCATACTCGCTTCGTATTCGATCGGGGTCAAGCGCCCGAGGCCGGCCTGGCGTCGGCGTCGGTGGTAGGTCCGTTCGATCCAGGTGACGATGGCGATCCTCAACTCCTCGCGGGTGGCCCAGCGGCGGCGATCGAGCACGTTCTTCTGTAGGAGGCTGAAGAAGCTCTCCATGGCCGCATTGTCGCCGGCGGCACCGACGCGGCCCATCGAGCCGACCATGTCGTAACGACCCAAGGCGTGAACGAACTTTCGGCTTCGAAATTGACTGCCGCGGTCGCTGTGCAGAATGCAACCGGCCACTCCACCTCGTCGTGCAACCGCACTACTGAGCGCGGTCGTGGCCAACCGGGATTTCATCCGGGAGTCGATCGAGTATCCGACAATGCGGTTGGAGAACACGTCCTTGATTGCGCACAGGTAGAGCTTGCCTTCGCCGGTCCGGTGTTCGGTGATATCGCTGAGCCACAACTGATTTGGTGCATCTGCTGTGAAGTCGCGCTCGACGAGATCGTCGTGCACCGGCGGCCCGACTTTGCCGTTCTTGCCGCGCTTCTTGCCGAACACGCTCCACAACCGATTCTGCGAGCAGATGCGCCAAGCGGTCCGCTCGGCCATCGGCTCACCAGCATCGCGGGCCTCTTCGACCAGGTAGCGATACCCGAACTCCGGATCGTCGCGGTGGGCGTCGAACAGGGCGTTGGCGCGGTAGGCCTCGACGAGTTCGGCGTCAGTGATCGGCTGGTCCAGCCAGCGGTAATAGGGCTGGCGGGCGAGCTTAAGTACCCGGCACGTCACCGCGACGGGAATCCCGTCGGCGGCGAGCTCCTTCACGAGCGGGTAGACCCTTTTCCCGGCAGATTGGCCTGCGACAAATACGCGGTCGCCCGGCGCAGGACCTCGTTTTCCTGCTCCAACAACTTGATCCGCCGCCGCGCATCCCGCAGCTCCGCAGACTCGCCGGTGCTCTTCCCGGGCTTGGTGCCCTCATCGATATCGGCTTGGCGAATCCACTTGTGCAGCGTCATCGGGTGCACACCGAAATCAGTAGCGATCTGCTCGATCGTCACACCGTCATCGCGGTTACGAGCGACCCGCACAACATCGTCACGGAACTCTCGGGGGTAGGGCCTGGGCACAAGGACATCCTTCCAGCTCACCCGTCCCGGGCAAGCCAACTCAGATGTCACCTATTCGTGCAGCAGACCCATCATCATGGGACGGCTCTACACTGGTCACAGTCTTGACCGTCTGATGGGTCGTGGGGTCACGCCGACTGTTGTGGAGGATGCCATCACGAATGGCTCTCCCGCCGCGGGTAATCTGCCAGGAACGATGACCTACGCAGTTCCAGAAAATGGCATCAAGGTTGTTGTCAATGCGGTAGGCGAAGTGGTTACAGTGCTGCACATCGGAAGGGGCTGAAGGATGGCTGATGTGACGTTCCGGTTTGAGGAGCATAAAGACTATCTGCGGTACTCGCTTGGGTTGATCAACGGTTTTGAATCCGGAAGCGTCGAGTTCCAAGAGTTCGTGTGGCGGCTCGAAGACGCCGCGTTGAGTGCAGAGTCCGCCGACGATCCAAACGCCGGCGAGTTCTACGAGGTCTGGTCTGAGCTTGAGATTGTCAACGCGCTGATGCTGGCCGACGCCGAGCAAGGCTATGTGCGTGAGGGGTTCGACCCAAATATCGAAATCTCGAAGGCTATTGCGGCGATCAAGCAATTTCTGGCCAAGTGGGCGCAATCTGAGGGGCTTTCAACCTAGGGCGGTTCGTCGTCTACGCCGACCGCTAATTGCATGTCTGGTGGACAGTGAGACGGATCTACGCACGTGGCCGCGTCAGCACGCGTACGCCATACCGAGCCAGCGCATTCTCCTCGGAATAGCCGCGTTTGTCACCCGATGCGTAAGCACGGCGGGTTCTGGGCTGGCGGCTGGCGGCTGGCGTCCACGATGGCCACGCCCACGGTGCACGAGTCTGTCGCGCAGGGCAACTGGAGCTGACAGCTAGGATGCAGGTTTTGCGACAGTGCGCGGTCCTGCGCCACTAGAGTGTCTACTCGATGCAGAAGCTGACGGCGGTGCTGGCCGCCTCCATCGACTCGGTGTCGCTCATGAGCAGGATTGCCGAGCAGACTTGCCTTTTCACGCCGAAGGCCGATGGTGCAGCCGTAAGCATCTACACGCGTGACGACGAGTTTGTAGTCGTGTCAGCCCATGGGCTCGTGGCATCTCTGCTCGGCCTCACGCTCCCGTCGGAAGGCACCTTCCAGGGCCGGGCAATTGAGACCGGACAACCGCAAATAAGCCCCGAAACCTCCACCGACCGGCTGCTGACGGCACAGGTCTGGGAGATCGGCAATCGGCTCGGCATACACTCGCTGGTCGTTATTCCGTTGATGCACAACGATATTGCAGTCGGCGCCTTGTCTGTGACGGCGACCGAGGCGAACAGGTTCACAGATGCAGACGTGGCTGCCATAACATCGATCAGCCGGTTCGTCTCAGCGTTGATCGATTCACACTCGGAGCTGTCTCGCCTGCTTGATGATCTGCTTGCCGACCCCCGGACGCAGAACGCCGACTCAACCGCCCGGTTTCTGGCTTCAGTGCTGCTTCCGGAAGTCATCGGTGACGACCAACTACACGGCCGGATCGATGCCCTGTTATCGGAACCGGCGTTGCTGCCGGTGTTCCAACCCATTGTCGATCTGTCGACGGGGCAGCCCCTGGGGTTCGAGGGGTTGTCCAGATTTCCCGCGGCGCCGGAGATGACGCCCGCGCAGTGGTTCGACACAGCGCGGCGACTAGGCCGGGGCTATTCGCTTGAACTCCTTGCACTGCAGCAGATACTCGCGGCCGCGACTCGCATGCCGACTGACTGTTTCATTGCGGTCAATCTGAGCCCGCTGACTGCTCTCGACCCTGCTGTGCAGGACATCCTGTGCTCGGCCAAACGGCGACTGGTGGTCGAAATCACCGAGCACGAGCCGTTTCCCGACGACTTCGCCGAGCAATTGAAGCCGCTGCGCGCCGAGGGTATCGAACTGGCCGTCGACGATGCCGGGGCGGGATTCGCCAGCTTCACCCAGCTACTCCGGCTACGACCAGACATCATCAAGATCGACGGTGAGCTCACCTGCGGCATTGAGAATGACCCTGTCAAACGCGCGCTGGCTGGGTCGATCGTCCAACTGGCGACCGAGTTGGGCTCGCTGACCATCGCCGAGGCGATCGAATGTCAACCACAAATGCTGGCCCTCAGGGGTCTGGGCATCAACTTCGGTCAGGGGTTCTTGCTGGGTCGCCCGGACCGCGCTCCTGAGTAGTCGGCCGCTGAACGATTTCTGCCGTTTCATCGCGATGGTTGACGTCGCTTCGGCTGACTGACCCCAGATTGAGGTAGGCCACTACTCTGTTGCCGCCGACCGCTCGGCGCGATGATGTCTGCGGTCGATCGGGCCGCAGGTGTTGCTCATAAGGGCGGTGCCGCGCCCGTCTTGCCGAGATGTGGGGGAGCCATGGCCACTGTCCATGCTGAAAACGATCAGATGACTTTCACCGCGTACACGGGCGATGCGAAGTCTCTGCTGGCGTTCAACGTGAAAACCGAGGACGCCCGAAAGAACCTGGGCGGCTTCAGCATCCAGGTATATCCGCCGGGCGCTGAGCATGCGTATTACGTGACCAACAATCTGCGGCTGCGCGAATCGCCCGCTCATGCCAAAGTTCCCGGTGAGGATCCGTTCTCCAGTGCCAACGCCCCGATCCACAAGTTCCGCTGGGTCCATGTCCCCGGCTTGGTACATCAGGGCGGTCAGCCGGCCTTCGGCACGTACACCTACGTGGTGACCCCCCGCTATTTCACCGACGCCGGTGTGCTGACCGCGCTGGACCCCGACGCCAGTCTGTCGCTGCAGGTACCTGTCGGGCCCTTCGTCAAGGGCGGCCTCACGGTGGCATTCACCCGCGGTTACGTCCAGTCGCAGGCGTTCGTCCGGCACTTCGGCGACGACGTCCACATTCAGCCTCCCGGCGCGCCGCTGACCTTCGACATCTCACAGACCGCCGGAACCAACAACGACGGCCACACCTACACCTACGCGCAGGAATACGACTGGCTCGGCTTCACCGCCCGACGTGCCCTGCTGGACCTGCTCGACCAGGTAGTTGCCGATCCGACCCTGACGCTGGACGTGTTCGCCTACGACCTCGACGAACCTTCCGTCGTGGCGGCGTTGCTGACGCTGGGCGAGCAGAACCGCGTGCGCATCATCCTGGACAACGCGGCCCTGCACACCGGCACCGCCGACAAACCGTCGCCAGAGGACGCCTTCACCACGGCGTTCCGCGCCCGGGCCGAAGACCCCGACACCATCAAGCGAAAGAAGTTCAGGCGCTACGCCCACGACAAGGTGTTCATCGTTTCCGACGAGCAGGGTGCGCGCACAGTGCTGACCGGGTCGACGAACTTCTCCATCACCGGTGTCTACGTCAACGCCAACCACGTGCTGGTGTTCGACGACCGCACCGTCGCCGACATCTACTCCGGTGTGTTCAACCGATCCTGGGATACCGACACGGATCCGAAGGCATTCGCCGAATCGACATGGGGCACGCAGTCATTCGTCTGGGGCGACGCGGCAGGCCCGGTCCCGGCGACGACGGCGACGTTCTCCCCGCACGCCGGACCTTTCGCCGATGAGATCCTGCAGGGCGTCGTCGACCGCATCGACGCCGAGGCGGCAGTCGACGCGCCGACGATCGGGTCGGTGTTCTTCGCGGTGATGCAGATCAGTGGTCGCGGGAGCCACCGCGTGTATGACGCGCTCAACGATCTGCACGTCAACCGCGACATCTTCAGCTTCGGGATCTCGGACGCACCTAAGGGCGTCACGCTCTACGGCGTGGGTGAACAAGGTGGAGTGCTAGTCACGGGGAAACCGGGCGATGTTGCACTGCCGGCGCCGTTTCATCACGTGCCCGGTATCAGGTTCCACGAGATCCATCACAAGTACGTGGTGTGCGGCTTCAACGGCGACGACGCCACGGTCTACTGCGGGTCGTCGAACCTGGCCGAAGGCGGCGAACGTGACAACGGCGACAATCTGCTCGCCATCCGCGATGCCGACGTGGCCACCGCGTTTGTCATCGAAACCTTGCTCCTGGTCGACCACTACGACTTCCTCGACAGGCTGGCCAAGAAGGCGAAGGTCACACCCGCGATCGCCCCGGCCAACAAGCAGGCCGCCGCGGTTGCGGCCGGCTGGTACCTGTCCACGACCGACGGCTGGACCGACAAGTACTTCAACACTCACAACCTGCACTGCACCGATCGCCGCCTATTCGGCCGCTGACTCCGAT
Organism: Mycolicibacterium sp. Y3; assembly: GCF_051188035.1. Taxonomy (NCBI): domain Bacteria; kingdom Bacillati; phylum Actinomycetota; class Actinomycetes; order Mycobacteriales; family Mycobacteriaceae; genus Mycobacterium; species Mycolicibacterium sp. Y3. Next base: position 2,764,506 of record NZ_JAVQLT010000001.1, read on the forward strand.
CGCAGTGCCAATGTGTCGAGGTCTGCTGGCCCCCGACCGTATGCTCCGGTGAACGACGCCGCGCAAGGACGGAGTGCCAGCCATGGCCGATCACCCGCTGGATGCCAATACCCGGCTCGCCGCTGAACGAACCCGGCTGGCGCTGGAACGGACCTTGATGGCGTGGACGCGCACCAGTACTTCGCTGATCGCATTCGGCTTCACCATCTATCAGATCTTCCAGTACCTCGCCGACAGCGGCCGGTTGCGCGAACCGTTCGTCAGTCCCCAGGTCGTCGGGGTGGCCATGATCTTGGTGGGGCTGACCGCGCTGATCCTGGGCTGGGTTCAGCATCGACAGGAAATGCGGGCACTCTCTTCGGATTTCGGTCCGATGCGCTACTCGATCGCCTCGGTCGTCGCCGCCCTCATCGCCGGCCTCGGCCTCATCGCCCTGCTCGGTGTGACACTTCGGATGTAGCGCGACGCTACGGCCATCCCGATCGGTCCTCGGCGCTCTCCAGCGCAAGGGAGTCGCTCGCCGACACCGGGTACACGGTGTGGCTGCCCTGCAGGCCCTTCAGCTCGACCTCGCGTGGCAGCCCGAACTCGGCACCCGGCAGCTTGCCGACCGCTTCGCGTACCGGCTCACTGATGAGCACCTCACCGCCCTCGGCCAGCGCGGCCACCCGCGCCGCCATGGCGACGTTGCGTCCGAACAGATCGTCACCGCGGCGCACCGAGGTGCCCATGTGGATGCCGATCCGCACGCGAATGTCATCCCAGCGTTGCGGATCGGCATTCAGCTCCTGCTGGACGCCGAGGCCGCAGCGGACGGCCTGACGCGGATCTGCGAAGACGATCATGAACCCGTCGCCCTGGGTCTTGACCACGTGTCCGCCGAACTTCTCGACCTGCTTGTAGAAGAGTTTGTTGTGGCGCTCAAGCAGTTTCACCCATTCGCGGTCGCCCAGTGCGTCGTTCAGTTCGGTCGAACCCTCGATATCGGAGAACACGATGACGGCCTGGCCGTCGGCGGTCAGGCGGGCCAGGTCGGGACGTTCCACCCGGGCCCAGCCCGCCAGATCCTCGATCGAATTTCGGACGGTGGCGCGGACGCCCTTGTTGATCAGTGAGTCTGCTGCCTGCCAGACGGTCTTGATCGCGACGGGTGCCAGTCCGCGGGGCCGGCGCCGGCGGGGGCTCTCGCGCCGAAGGCGCTCGAGTTCGCTTCGCGTGCTCTTCAGCTTGCTGTGCGTCACGATCAGCAGCACGGTGAGGGTGATCAGGCCCGCGAGGGCCAGCCCGACGACGACCCAGGCTACGGTGGTTGACGTCACCCGACCAGTATGGGCGACGGCGACGTCATGTCAGCACGACAAGTACCAGCGCGAGCACGGTCGCTGCGGTGACCGCCAAAGTGATCCACAACCTGGGTACCGGCGGCATGTCCCGGCTTCCGCTGGGGCGCGGCTCATCGGGGGAGAACGGATAACCCATCACGACACTCAATCATGTTGTGGCAGTGGACAACGGATCGTATACCCGCTTCGTGAGGATCTACACCCGAGATGTCCGGGGTTCCGGTGGTAGCCCGGCCGCCTGCCGGGCAGCGCGCGTGAACGCGGGTTTTGTGTGCGCGACTCCGTCCAGATAGCCCCCGACCAGTGCGGCGTCTCGCAGCAAGGCCAGCGAGGAGGCGATCTCCGCAGGATTGTCGTGCCCGGCGGCGGCGTCCTCGAGGGCACCGCGAAACCAGCCGCGGTGCTCGGCGATGAGCCGCCGGATACGGCTGTCCGGATCGGGGTACTCTGCGGCCGCGTTGATGAACGGGCATCCGCGGGTGTGATACCGAGCGATGTCCTCGGCGATACCGTCGATGACCAGTTCGAGCATGTCGGCGTCGCCACCGGCCGACTCGGCGGCGGCGAAATAACCGCGAATGGTCTGATCCTCGGCCGCCAGGTACGCCTCGACGAGGTCTTCTTTGCCCTTGAAATGCCGGTACATGGTGGCGCGGGTCACACCGGCTTCGGCCAGGATGCGGTCGACGCCGACGGAATGGATTCCCTCGCGGTAGAAGAGGTCGGTTGCGGTGCGCAGAAGCCGCTCACGGGCCTCCGACACCGGCGCACTGGATTCCATGACCACCACGGTACGCCCGAGGCAGAACGTTCTTTCTCTTTCGGGGAATACCTGGCGGGCCGGGACGGTTGAGGTAGGAAGAACGACCGTTCTTTCTACTAGAGGAGAAGTCGATGACCACCATCACCGCACGCGAACAGAGCGAGATCGACCGCGCGAACCGCTCGGGTGCGCAGCCCGTCGTGTTCGTCCACGGCCTGTGGCTGCTGCCCGACAGCTGGGACGACTGGCGCACCCTGTTCGAAGAGCAGGGTTTCGTGACACTCGCCCCGGGCTGGCCTGACGATCCGGCCACCACCGCCGACGCGCGCCGCGATCCGTCGGTGTTTGTCGGGAAGGGGGTCGCCGAGATCACCGATCACTACGCCGACGTGATCCGCGCCCTGGATCGCAAGCCCATCATCATCGGGCACTCCTTCGGCGGCCTGATCGCTCAGAAGCTCGCCGGCCTCGGCCTGGCCAAGGCTGCCGTGGCCATCGACCCTGCGCCGTTCCGCGGGGTGCTCCCCCTGCCGTTGTCGGCGTTGCGCTCGGCGTTCCCCGTGCTGGGTAACCCGCTGAACTATGGCCGGGCGGTGGCGCTGACGCCCAAGCAGTTCCGGTACGGCTTCGGCAACGCAGTATCCGAGGAGGAGTCGCAGCGGCTGTACGACCGGTATTCGGTCGCCGGCCCGGGTCGACCCCTGTTCCAGGCGGCCGTCGCCAATTTCAACCCGGCCTCTGCCACCAAGGTGAACACCAAGAACCCTGAGCGGGGGCCGCTGTTGGTCATCTCCGGCGAGTTGGATCACACTGTTCCGTCGGCGGTCGCGAAGGCCTCCTACAAGCAGTACAAGAAGAACCCCAACGTGACCGAGTTCGTCGAATTCGCCGGTCGCGGGCATTCCTTGGTGGTCGACAACGGCTGGCGTGAGGTGGCCGACGCGGCACTGAGTTTCGTCACGCGGTTCTGACACCCCGCTGCGCCGAAATTCGGTTGAGGGGGCCGGGCCCGCTGGGCTTCACTGAGTGTGATGTCTGCGGCCTGGCCCTCTCTTCGCGACGAAGTCGATATCGCCGATGCTCTCTACGGGCGGCGCGGCCGGACGCTGCTGGAGACATGGCTCGCCCGCCAGGTGGCCCGCACCCACGACCTCGCCTTCGCCCGCGAGTTCTCCGATCACGTCGACCTGCCCGGGGTGCGGCCCACCGACTATCTGCACCGCCACATCGTCACCTCAGCCGGAACGCTGCTGGGTGGAATCCGGTTCTATGGCCGCGATATCAACCGGCCCTTCGTCGAGATCATCGCGCACAGCTTCGACGACCTGAACCGGATGCGGGTGTGCGTCAGTCAGGAATGGGCGATGTTCGCACCCCTGTGTCTGCGGGTGCGGACCGCCCCGGGGCGGCTGGGCGGAGCGGGGGTCGTGCTCGACGAAAGCGTCTACGTGGCGACCTACCGCGAGATGACCTCGCCGTCCCCGAACGTATGGCTGGCGCCCTTCGACAGTGCCGAGACCGCCATGGCGATCGTCGCGGACCGGTACCGACAGCTGGATTCCGCTCTGGCTCACAATATCTCGGCCGCCACCGCCGCAGAGCTCGATGACTGGCACATCCAGGATCAACTGCGCGCCATCCGTACCACCGCGGGCATCGTCGGTCTGCTGGCGGTGGTGCCGGGAGTGATCGACTGGATTGACGGTGACGTGATCAACGAAGAAGTGGTCACCGTCGAGCACGGTGGCCACGGCTACGCCGCTGCGGGACAGGCGGCGTGGGCGGCCGAACCCGGTCGAGACCCGGACGTGCTGTTGATCGGCACCATCGACCGCATCAACCTCGCTTCGCGTAAGACCGCCGCGGCCGTAGGTCGCCGGCGCGTGCTGGACGCCTACTTCGTGTCCTTGCCGCAGCCTCCCTATGCTGGTCCGGAAGGGAGCGACAGGTGCGCAGAGACCCGGGTGACTTAGAAGACGCCGTCATCGCCGTACTCGCCGGCGGCGAGGCCATGACGGTGGCCGAGGTGCGCGCCGAGCTGGGGTCGCGTCTGGCGTACACCACGGTCATGACGGTGCTGACGAGACTGGCCGGCAAGGGCACGGTCACCCGGGACCGTGACGGTCGCTCGCACCGGTACACGCTGGCGGCCGCGCCCGGCGACCTCCCGGCGTTGCAGGCTGCCTTGCGGATGCGTCGTGAGCTCGACGGCGGGCATGCCCGGGCCGACGTGCTGAGCAGCTTCGTCGCAAGCTTGTCATCCGAGGACGAGGCGCTGCTTCGAGAAGTGCTGTCACGTCACGAGATCGACGGTGACGGCCGGTGACCATCTGGATCCTGCTCTGCGCGCCGTGGGCGCTGGCGATCGCACTCACCGCAGTGTTGCCCGCCCTCGCTGACAGATTTCATCCGTATTGGCGAGCACCCGTAGCGGCGACTCTGGCGCTGATGTTGGCGATCAGTACCTGGACCTCGATGATCGCCGGTGCCTCGATTCTGCTCCGCCAACCCGACGTCATGGGCCGGATCGGGGGTCCGGCGCTGGTCGGGATCTGCTCGGGTCTCCTGCTTTTGGCCCTCCGCCACCTGCTGCGGGTACGGATGTCGGTGCGGGCAGGACGGGCCATCCGAAGTGGCGCGGCCGATAAGGACGGCGCGGTGGTGATCGTCGACGACGACCGCCCGGACGCGTTCGCTGTGCCCGGGCGGGCCGGGGGATTGATCGTGCTCACCACGGGCCTGACCGCGGTGATGACAGCGCAGGAGCGGCGTGCGGTGATCGACCACGAGCGAGCGCACCTGCGACAGCGGCACCATTTCCACGTCCAGGCAGTCGAACTCGCGGCCTGCATCAATCCGCTACTGCGGCCGTGGACCCGGGTGGTGCGATTGGCTGTCGAGCGCAGCGCCGACGAGCACGCCGCACGGGGTGGCCGAGGCAACGCCGCACGGGCGATCGCCCGCGCGGCGCTGCTGTGTGCGCACGCTCGGCCGGCGCCCGGGTGCCGTATCACCGGCCGTCCGAGCGATGTCCGGGCGAGAGTCCTCGCGCTCACACATGAGGCGCCGCCTCGTCAGCGCTGGTACCTGCTGGCGCTCGCCGGCGTCGTCGCCGTATTGATCAGCGTGCAAACGTGTCTGGCTGTCGATATCGCCCAGGACCACGTGGCACCCGAGCGCGGCGAGCCGCTGTCCAACGTGATCGGCTGAACCGCAGGAGCTTTCACTCGCCTGCGTCGGCCGTGGCCTTGTCGCCCCAGGCTGACCTGGCGCCCGAGTCACCGATCCGCACCACCTGAACGGTGGTGGCGACACTGGCAATGACGACCAGCGCCGCGATGGCCCAGGTGAGGGCCGGGGTGAACGGGCGCTCGCGGGATTCCCGCACGTGCACGACGGCGAGCAGGGCCGCGCCGATGAGCAGTGCAATCGCGAAATAGACCATGGTGTCGCCGAGTTCGGCGTGCTCGTGCAAGAGCGGGGTGCGTTCGGTCTGATGCTCCAGCCACTCGCCGGCCTCGGTGGTCAGTGGCGTGAGGACCGTGGTCACCACGGCCAGAACGACCACCAGCCAGGTGAGCCGCCGCCGGGCCGCGGGCCACAGGGCGCAGGTGATCGCGAGCGCGGCAGTCAGCGGCGCCAACACCACGACGAAATGCACCAGCAGAACATGGGCGGGCAACCCTTGAATTGTCGACAAAAGTAGGCCTTCCGTAGGACCGGATCATCCGGACGACATACTACATATCTTGTAGTAGTCAGGCTCGGTGGCGAAGGAGTCGCCAGCTCACGCGACGGCGGTGCCCACCAGCAGGCCGATGCCATAGGTGATGGCAAGTGCCAGGCCGCCGCCGACGACATTGCGCAGGATGGCGCGTTGCCGGCCGGCGCCGCCGAGTCGCGCCGCGACGGATCCGGTGAGGGCCAACGCGATCAGCACGGCGATGACGGTGATCGGGATCCGCAGGCTCGGCGGTGGCAGCAGAATCGCCAGAAGGGGCAGGAGGGCACCGGTGATGAAGGACGCGGCCGAGGAGAAGGCCGCCTGCCAGGGGCTGGTGAGTTCGTCCGGATCGATGCCGAGTTCGGCCTCGGCATGTGCGGCGAACGCATCATGTTCGGTGAGCTCGGTGGCCACCGCTTGCGCGGTGGCCTCGGACAGGCCTTTTGCGGCATAGATGGCCTTGAGCTCTTCGAGTTCTGCTTCGGGATCGTCGCGCAGTTCGACGCGCTCCTTCTTCAGGAGGGCGCGCTCGGTATCGCGCTGACTGCTCACGGACACGTACTCACCGAGCGCCATGGACACCGCGCCCGCGGCGAGGCCGGCGATACCGGCGGTGAGGATGGGGCCGCGTTCCACCGTCGCCGCGGCCACGCCCACCACGATGCCCGCCGTCGACACGATGCCGTCATTGGCACCGAGCACGCCGGCGCGCAGCCAGTTCAGCTTCGACGAAACGGACCCGATGTGCGGTTCGGCGGGATGTGACACAGCGTCAGACTAAGCAGTCCGGCCGCCGGTCGCCAGCAAACCTAGCCTCACCAAACTACTGTTCGCGCAGCGTGGTTCGGCTCAGCAGGGGTCCCCGGGCGGGGTGAAGTACGGCACACCTTCGACGGTGTAGCAGGGCACCTCGCCGGGCACGTAGGGGACGTGCGCCGCGGCGATCGCCGCGCCCGCGACGGCGTCACCTGCGATGTTGGTGCAACCCCCGGCGGCGAAGTGCCTGCCGTCGGCGCCTGCGCACACATCGGCACCGGCGACGGGTGCGCTGACCAGTGGCATCAGTGCCGCGGCGGTGACGAACCCCACCGCGAACAACGCTGAGGTGGTACGTCGACTCATGACGTTCTCCTTCGATCTGGGGCAGCCCCGCCTGCTCGTGGTGTTGGCAGTGCTCATTGTCAGGTGCGGCGCCCGTTGCCGCTCGGTTTTGACGACAACGTCCATTCACCGGGTCTGATCACCGGGTCCCGGAGATCACGCGCAAGCCGTACACGTAGGTGGTGAGGTATTCGTCGATCGCAGGTTGGCGGACCTCGGCGGCTTCGGGGAGGGTGAGCAGCAGCGCATAGAGGCCGAGGAGAAACGACACCCCGTTGTGCAGCACATCGACGTCGGTGGGTATCTCCCCGCGGCGGCGGGCACGGTCGAGTTCTTCGACGACGGCCACCGCCATCGGATAGTTGGTCCACTCCTCCGATGGCGGCCGGGTGGTGGAGAAATGCAGGGCCAGAAAGTCTTTGAACAACCGGCGGCCCAGTCGTCGTTCTATCGTCTCCAATGCCCGGACGGCTTCGGCCAGCGTGTCGCGCACGCTGTGCGCCGTGCCGAAGAACCGGGTCAGCTCGGCGGCCATCCGGTCCTGCTCGCGCTTCTCCAGTTCGAGCAGCACGTGTTCCTTGGTGGGGAAGTGGAAGAAGAAGGTGCCGTGCGCGACGCCGGCAGCGGCGACGATCGCCGTGGTATCCGCCCCGGCCATCCCCGCGCGCTTGAACTCGGCGAGCGCGGCGCCCAGCAGTCGCTCGCGGGTCTGCAGACCCTTCTGCTTCAGCATAAAACTGACTCTACTCAGAAAGTTCTTCCCATCGTGGAGTTTGCCGGATACCGTGCATATGAACATGACTCGGTGATAACCGGTGTGCCGATCCGAAACGAAAAATCCTGAGTCAAGTCAGTGGAGGCGTGATGCAGATCCTCGAGCAGGCCCAAGACCTGCCGAAAGCCGGGAATATCAAGGCGCAGTGGGTGAGCCTGTGGACCGGGCCGGCGGTTGGGGCCGTGCTCGTGGTCGCGGCGCTGGCTTTTCCCGGTTTCTGGCCGCCGATGTCGCCGACCATGACGGCCGGTGAGGTTGCCGCGTTCTACGCCGACCACACCGCCCTGATCCGGTTCAGCCAGGCCGCCTTCAACCTGTGCGGGATCATGGTGCTGCCGTTCTTCATGGTGATCTTCGCGCAGATGAAACGGATGAAAGGGCAGAGCCACGTCTTCGCCTACTGCTACCTGACGGCGGTGGTCAGCGGCGCCACCATCTTCGCCCTGTCCAACATCTTCTTCCTGGTGGCGGCTTTTCGGCCGGAACGCAACCCGGACCTCATCATGCTGCTCAACGACCTGGCCTGGATCGTGTTCATCGCCCCCGTCGGCATGGTGGTCAGCCAGTTCGTCCTCCTGGCACTGGCGGTGTACTTCGATGACCGTGCGGATCCGGTGTTCCCGCGCTGGGTAGGTCACTACGCGCTGGCCACCGCCGTCGCGATGGTGCCCGCCGCGGGCGCCGCCGTCTTCCGCACCGGGCCGCTGGCCTGGGATGGGCTGCTGTCCTTCTGGCTTCGCAACGGTGCCTTTGCGGCATTCGTCCTGGTGATGTTCTTCGTCCTGCGGGCCGCGCTGCACCGACAGGCAATCGCCGACGGCGTGATCGCGCCATGAGTGTGCTGACCGCACCGGTTCGCGCCGGCGGCGGGACCCGCGATGTCTGGCTGATGACCTGGTTCTTCCCGGCCTGGTATGGGCTGTTCGGGGTCATCATCTGTGTCCTGACCCGCGTGACCCCGCCACCGCGGCCCGACGTCACCGCGGCCGAGAAGGTCGCCTTCTTCACCGCGCACCACCTGACCATCCAGATCGGGTTCACCGTGCTGCTGGTCCTGCTCGGCGGTGCGGCGATGACCAACGGGCTGGTGGCCTACCAGATGAAACGGATGTCGGTGGGATCGGTCTTCGCCTATGGCTACATCGGCGGGATGGGCGTAGGTGCGGTGCCCGGCTTCCTGCTCGTGACGGTGTGCTTCCTGACCGCTGCGTTCCGCCCCGACCGCGACCCGGAGCTCATCAGCCTGCTCTATGACCTCGGAATGCTCTCGTACAACGGTTCTTTGGGCTGCTTCTCGGTGGCTTACCTGGTGCTGGCCGTGGCCATCCTGTACGACCGCAACAACATCTTCCCGAAATGGTTTGCCTACGTGAGTATCTGGCAGATCATCACCGAGATCATCGCCACCCAGATGTTCGTGTTCAGATCCGGTCCGTTCGCCTGGAATGGGTCGATCGCCTTCTGGTGGGCGGTCGTGGTCTTCTCGGTGTGGCTGGTCGCGCTGATCGCGCTACTGCGTCGGGCCGCGGCGCGAGAGGCGAATTCATGACCCGGACCGAACCGTCCACCGTGCAGCGCAGGCTGCCCGGTGACGGGGACATGTGGGTGATGGTCCTGGGCGATATGGTCATCTTCGCCGGCTACTTCGTCGTCTTCCTGATCTATCGGACCATGAACGAGGGCGAATTCCTGGCTGCCGCCCAGCATCTCGACATCACCCTCGGCGTGGCCAACACCGTGATCCTGCTGACGAGTTCGTGGTTGGTGGCCCGGGCGGTACTCGAGACCCGCGCGGGCCGCCCTGAGCACGCGGTCAGGCTGATCTATGCCGGTGGTGTCGGCGGCGTGCTCTTCATGGCGCTGAAGGGCTATGAATGGTTCCTCAAGCTCTCTGCGGGGCAGACCAATTCGGAGATGTTCTTCTCGTTCTACTACGTGATCACCGGTGTGCACCTGGTACACGTGCTGATGGGGCTCATCGTGCTGGGCGTGCTGGTGCGCGAGTTGCGCAACCCCGGCCGGCGACGAGCGTCGATGGTGGAAGCGGGCGCAATCTATTGGCATATGGTCGATCTGCTCTGGGTGATCATCTTCGCCCTGTTCTACGTGATGAGGTGATGATGACCGGAGCCGCACGGATGATCACCTGGGCCTGGGTGGCCCTGGTGGCCATCACCCTCGGGTCCTGGTGGCTCGCCCCGGCCCATTCGGGGACCGCCGCACCCAGCGTGCCGATCACCGCGGTGGTCCTCACGCTGGCGCTGGTCAAGTCCCGCTTGATCATCCGGTACTTCATGGAGGTGCGAACCGCCCCCCGGTGGTTGAGATCGGCCACCGATGCCTGGCTCGTCGTGCTGTTCGGGGCGGCGTTCGTGATCTACCTTGTGTGAACACCGGCCACGCACCTGGCACATCTCACCGATTCGATCCAAATCGCCACCGGCATCCCGGCGACCCTGGCCACCATCCGCTCAGCGGGCGTCCTCGGGGAGCGCCGCCGTGATCGACCCCCACGCCGAGGTCAGATGCTCACAGAGCGGGCCCGTCTGAGTGAACACCGTGATGCACCGGTGGCTGTGGTCGTAGATCTCGACAGTCGACGTCACCCCCGTCGCGGTCGGCATGCGGGTCACCCAGCATTCGGCGACGTGCGCGGGATCGACCACGTACCTGGCGGCGCCGAACACGACGGACAGATGCGAACCGGTGTCCTCCATCATCGCGGCCCTGCCTCGGTGCAGCTGTAGGCAGCCGCCACCGGGAACCGCCACGGTGAACGGCACGCTCATCTCGGTCAGGTGCGCCAGTAGGTGGGGCAGCACCCGTGGATCGACCCGGCGGGCGCCGCTGAAGGGGAGCACCTGATAGCGCTGCAAGGTGAGCGCATCGAGGTGGGTGACCTGATCGGCGTCATGCCAGTCGACCGAAGCCCAGTCGACCGGCTCCGCGTGTCGCACCGGTTCCTCGGGTGAGAGCTCCAGGGCCCCGATGGTCAAGGTGTCCGACATCGGCGTGAAGTACGCCCGATGGGTGCCGGCCTCGCTGCTCAGTGACAGCGCCCGCGGTGCCAGGTACGCATGCCGGAAGTCGCCCAGCCGCAGGCCGATGGACAGGTCGTCGCAGCGCAGGGCCTCGCCGGGCAGGGACGGTTCGAGATACTCGCCGGTGTGGCTGAGCAGTGCTGCGTCGTTGGCGGTGACAGCGACCACCGTTCCCAGCGCGGGCAGCGCCTGTGCGATGGTCCGCGGTCCGGCGGTGAGGCGTTTGGCCGGGCAGTTCGCGCACCGGTGGCCGTCAGTACACATCGCGCACGTACCGTTTCTCCCTCTTGAGGGCGTTGACATAGTCGGCGGCCTCGTCGGCGGTGTAACCACCGTGCTCGCCCACGATCTCGTGCAGGGCGCGGTCGACGTCCTTGGCCATCCGGGAAGCATCGCCGCAGACGTAGAAGTGACCACCGTCCTGCAACCACGCGAACAGGTCACGTCCCTGCTCCCGCATCCGGGTCTGGACGTAGACCTTGGCGGCCTGGTCCCGTGAGAACGCCAGGTCGAGTCTGGTCAGCAACCCCGAACTCTGCCACGCCTCGAGTTCGTCGGCGTAGATGTAATCCTGCGCGCGATGCTGGTCGCCGAAGAACAGCCAGTTACGGCCGCTCGCACCACGCGCTTCCCGCTCCTGCAGGAAGGCGCGGAAGGGCGCGATGCCGGTTCCCGGCCCCACCATGATCATCGGTGCATCGTCGGCAGGGACTCGGAAAGACTTGTTGGGCTGCAGGAAGATCCGCGCGGTGCCGCCGCGGTCGGCCAGAAAGGTGGAGCACACGCCACCGCGGTCTCGCCCACCACTGCGATACCGCACGCTGGCCACCGTGAGGTGGATGCGGTCCGGGTGAGCCAGGGCACTGGACGAGATCGAGTACGCCCGGTGCTGAAGCGGTTTGAGCAACCCGATCAACTCCTCCAGGCTGAGCACATCGCCACCGATGCGCAGGATGTCGAGAATGTCCTTGCCGTGGAGCCAGCGGTCCAGGACCTCGCGGACGCCGCCGCGCAACGCGTGGGAGAATTCTTCGTTCTCGGCGCGGCTCTCGACCTCGCTGAGCAGATCCTTACCGGGAGTGCTGATCTCATAGCGATGCCCGAGCAGCTCACCCAGCGGCTCGCCGTTGACGTGGGTGTCGGTCGACACCCGGAAGTGCGCGGCGATCGCCGCGACCAGCGCCGGGTCGTTCTCCGGGACGACGGCTAGGGCGTCGCCGGCCTCATAGCGGATGCCGCTGTCGGCGAGCGCGAACTCGTAGTGTCTTATCTCCTTGCCGGAGCCGCTTCCGGACAACAGTCGATTGACCGGAAGCTCGGCGACGAACGGGTTCTTACGTGTCCACCCCGAACGGGCCAGGGTGCTGGGCGGAGGTGTGCCAGGAGTGCCGCTGGCGCCGGCCAGGGTGACCAGCGATCCGACCGCTCCGTGCACCCACTCGGCGGCGGCCGCCTCATAGTCGACATCGCAGTCTGCGCGGCCGACGACCCGGCTGGCACCGAGCTGCTCCAACCGGGTGTCGAGCAGTTTGCCCGCCTGACAGAAGCCGTCATAGCTGGTATCGCCGAGGGCGAGGACGCCGTAGGACACGCCCTCCAACCGCGGTGCCTGGTCGGAGGACAAAGCCGCCCAGAACAATTCCGCGTTGTCGGGCATCTCGCCTTCACCGTAGGTCGAGGCGATGATCAGCACATACCGCAGACCCGCGAACTCATCGAGCGCGATCTCGTCGAGCCCGCTCACCGTCACGTCGAAACCCTGCGCCTTGGCGGCTGCGGCGGCGTCCCCGGCGACCCCCTCGGCATTGCCGGTCTGGGTGCCGTAGAGCACCCGTAGCGCAGGCCGCGGCCCGGTGGTGTCCGTGGCGACCGGCGGCGGCGTGGCCAGGTTCAGGGCGAGCCGCGAATGCAGTCCGGCCAGGAATCCGGAGAGCCAGGCCCGTTGATCCTCGTTGAACGGAGCATCCGGTGGGATGTAGGCGATTTTCATGGTGTGACCTCCAGGATGGGGAGCGACGCGGCGACCTCCGGAACCGTATGTGCGGCAAAGAGTTCCTCGAAGGAGGGCAGCCGGCCCATCCGTTCCACGTTCTTGGTGTCCTGGTGGAGAATCCAGCCGAAGGTGCCCAGACTGTCCGTCGACAGCACATTGCGTTGGGTCAGGGCATCCTTGTAGTCGGTGATCCGCTTCTTGGCGATGAGCACCGCCAGCTCCTCGTCGTCGAAGACCTCGATGGCCTGGCGGGCATACTTCTGCAGTTTCTGGATCAGGAAGAAGTCCTCGGTCAGGATGAGGTTGCGGACCGCCGTGGCGATCCGTGGATCGGATACCTCGGAGACACCCGGTGTCCGAGACAGCGCCAGCTGCTGGGCCATGTTGAGCACCGTGTAGGTGTTCAACAAGGCGAACATCTCCTCGGTGTCGGTATCGCCGTAACCCGGCACCATCCCGCCGAGGACCGTGCGGCGCTCCCGGTATGCGCGTTTGAACTTGTGTACCTGGAAACCTGCCAGCGAGGTGGCGAGCTCGTCGAGCAGCTCCTTGCGTGACTTGGCGGCCAGGATGGCGTCCGAGTCCTGATACTGGAGCAGCGCGCGGGGCATCACGTACACCACGTCCAACCGGGTCTGCGGCCAGTTGTCAAGAAGGAGTCGCCCTTTCGGTGACCCGGTCGCCGCGACGTGCCATTCGAGCATGGTGTGTGCGGCGACATCGTGAAACGGCGCCTCGGTGAGCGGTGCGATGATCACGGAGTCCGCGCTGACCTTCGCGCCGAGTGCGCCGGCTGGGTCGTACTGGTAGAGGAAGCCGCCGCTCATCCCGTTGGCGACACCCTTGCCGTAGTCGCCGATGTTGAACACCGCGCCGTTGGTCATGTACTCACACAGGAATTCGCCGACGCCTTCGACGACGGCGGTGGCTCCGGAGTTGCGGACGGCGAACCGGTCGCCGGCTTCGCCCTCGACGAACAACCGCCCACCCGAGGCCCCGAACAGGGCGAAGTTGCCGATCAGGACGTTCCCGCCCGGAGCGGTGGACCCGCCACCGGGGGAGCGCACGACGATGGTGCCACCGCAGGCGCTCTTGCCCACACCGTCATTGCAGGTACCGCTGTGCGTCAACGTCATCCCGTCGTTGCAGAACACGCCGTAGCTCTGACCCGCGGAACCGCTGGTGGTGATGACGACGCTATCCGGCTTCAAGTACCGGCGGCCCCGATTGTCGGTGGCGACTGCCGCACCGGTGGCGTCCTGGTGGTTGAGCATCCGTTCGATATCGATGGCGAGCTGCCCGCCCACGCTCTTGTTCTGGTTGGTCAGCGGTACCGGCGCCAGGTGCGCCCCGGCCAGGTCGAGCTGGGCAAGAAATGAATCGTCGACCGCGTAGTCCTTCTCCATATAGATCGGCTCGTCGACCACGAACTGCTCGGCGACGGCCAGCATGGCGCGCAGATCGAGGCGACCGATGCTGGACGGATGCTCCAGCAGGTGCAGCAGATCGCTGCGGCCGCGGGCGGCGCGCAGCGACGGCAGGCCGAGCGTGGCCAGGATCTCGCGTACCTCGTGCGCGATGTTCAGCAGGTACTGTGCCAGGGCGCGCGGGTCACCCTCGAAGGCTTCGGCATTGGTGGTCAGGCCGGCCGGGCATTTGATGTTGCAGTTCTTCGCCATCACGCACTTGAGCATCATCAATGCCGTGGTGCCGAACTCGAAGCTGTCGGCGCCCAGCAACGCCGATTTCACCACGTCGCCGGCGGTCTGGTGGGCGCCCGAACAGCGCAAGAGCACCTTCTGTCGGATCCCGTTGGCGCACAAGGCCTGATGTACTTCGGCCACGCCGATCTCAGCTGAGCGTCCGGCGTACTTGAGGCTGGTGACCGCCGCGGCTCCGGTACCGCCGGTGTTTCCCGCCACGTTGATCACGTCGGCCCCGGCTTTGGCGACACCGACGGCGATGGTGCCGATACCTTCCGAGGACACCAGCTTCACGATCACCCGGACCCGGGCGGCCTTACAGTCGTGGATGAGTTGGGCGAGGTCCTCGATCGAGTAGGTGTCGTGGTGCGGTGGCGGTGAGATGAGTTCGACACCGGGGGTTCCACCGCGCGCGGCCGCGATCTGCACCGTCACCTTCGGTGCCGGGAGTTGGCCACCCTCACCGGGTTTGGCGCCCTGGCCGATCTTGATCTCCAGCTCACGCAGCATCGGATCGGCGAGGTAGCCCGCCCACACGCCGAACCGGCCCGACGCGAACTGCTTGATCCGCGACCCGCGGATGGTGCCGTACCGGGTGAGGTGTTCGCCGCCCTCTCCGCAGTTGGACAGGCCGCCGACCAAATTGGTGCCATGTGCGACGGCCTCGTGGGCCTGGGCCACCAGCGCACCGTGACTCATCGCCCCTGACGCCAGCGTGGCGGTGATCTCACTGGCTGGTTGAACCGTGCTCAGTGCGATGGAATCCGGGGCTGTCCGCAGGCTTTCGAGGTAGCTCAACGCCTCGCCGCGGGCGCGCAACCACAGCCGGTCCCCGACGATGTCGTGATCGGCGATAGCGCCGCCGAAGCGCTGGAGCAGCGAATCACGCAGCGCGGTGCTGCGTTCGGGGTCATGATGAAGGTGCAGGGTGAACTCGTCGCTGACCTGCACCACACTCAATCCCCGCACCTGGAAGTCGTTGTTGCCGAACCGGGCGAACTGGCCCATCTCGGTGCGGAATTCCTCGGCGGTGCGCAGGAACGTGACATCGGCGGGGAAGGCCAGCACGTCGCGCAGGGCGGCCGGGCGCCGGGCGCGCTCGGTGTTCATGGCGAACACGAAATTCCGGTAGCCGGGCGTGATGTCGAAACTGTCGATGGCGCGCGGGGTGAGCTGGTCGAAACTGGTGTTGCGGTAGGCGTCGTCATCGAGACCGAATGCCCCTTCGAGTTGATGCAGGGGCAGTCCGCGCAGGAAAGCGGGGTCGGCCATCTCGAGGTTCTCCGGGCGTGCCTCGTCACCGAAGGAGATGGATTCCTCGGTCATATCCACGAATCCGCGGACTGCGGTGGTCCCATACGAGTGGCCGGCGCCCTCGGCGCGCTCCTTGAACAGGCCCAGAAGTGGGACGTCCTGCTCGCCGGTCACGGCGAGTGCACGGGCATGCCATTCAGCGACGGTGTCGGCCAGGGTGGTGAAGCCGACGCCGGCGACGGGGGAGGTCACGTTCGGGAAGTACCGCCGCAGCACCGGATCACCGGTGTCCAGATAGTTCGGCTCGAAGAACTCGCCGCCGATATAGCTTTCGACGGTACACAGGCCCACCCGGCCCATCGTCTTCATCAGTGCCTTCTCGGCGGCCTTGGCGAAGTGCTTGAATGCGGTGTCGGCCTCGTCGCCGAACTTCTCCTCGGCACGCATCTGCACCGCCAGCGGGTAGACCGCCGACGCGCCGAAACCCAGGACGGTGGCGATGTGGTGCGAGGAGCACAGCTGACCGCTCTCGGCGATCAGGGATACCCTCGGCCGCAGGCCTTCTTCGATCAGGCGCTGGTTGACCGCTGAGATCGCGATGATCAAAGGCATTGCCGCCAGGTCACTTCCGACGTGGCGATCCGAGATCACGGCGATACCGCCGGAGGCCCTGGCGAACGCCTCGACATCGTCACACAGTCCGTCGATGGCCCGCACCAGGGCCGACGAGTTGGCGGCGCGGTCGGTCAGGTCGATCCGGTAGCGCATGCCGAACCGCTGCAAGGGCGTGTGCGTCTGGTCGCGGATCTTGAGCATGCCGAGATGCGTGAGAATCGGTGAGGGCACCACGATCTGTGGTGCGGGTTGCGCGCCGCTGTCGGGCTTGGCGCCCAGTGCCACCCGGAGCGTCATCCCGTCCGCCTCACGTACGCTGTCCAGTGGCGGGTTGGTCACCTGGGCGAACCGCTGGGAGAAGTAGCGGGCGATACCGCCCTCGTGGTTGGACAGCGCATTGATGGCCGCGCCGTAGCCCATGGCGGAGATCTTCTCCTGACCGGTGGCCAACATCGGGTCCATCAGGAACTTGAAGCTCTCCTGATTCAGCGAATACGCGACATACCGCTGATGACGGGTCAGGTTGCCGTTGTAGCGGGCGGGGGACAGCTGATTTTCCGGGGCCACGTTCGGCAGGTCGGCGAGGTTGACCCGTGCGCGGGCCAGCATGGCCGGGTAGTCGGCGCGCGCGGCGAGCAGTTCCAGCGCTTCGGTGGTGTCGTATGAGCGGCGTTCGGCGTGGTCGTAATAGAGCATCCCGCCGGCTTCGATGCGACCCCGCCGGAGGACGTCCTCCGGCGGGAAGGACACCTGTCCGGCTTCGGACATCACCCCGAGGTACTCGGTGGTCTCGACGGTGCGTAGTGGGCGCAGACCGAGACGGTCCAGCCGGGCTCCGACGATGGTGCCGTCGCCGAAGATGAGTGCGGCCGGCCCGTCGTTCTTCTCCTCGTAGAGGCTGAAGTACTCCAGCATCGCGCGGACCTGCGGGGACAACGCAGGGTCGTTCTCCCAGGCCGGCGGCATCATCGCGACGACGGCGGTGACCAGATCCCGGCCGTCCTCGAAGACGCGGCCTTGCAGGGTCTGATCCAGGCGGCAGCTGTCGGACTGTCCGGCGGGCCGGATGATCGCGCGATTGCGGGCCCGGGCGATGGCGTTGTCGGAGAGCCGGTTCTTCTTGTCGGTGTTGAGTTCGCCGTTGTGGGCCATCAACCGGAAGGGTTGGGCCATGGTCGCATTGGGCGCGGTGTTGGTCGAGAACCGGGTGTGGAAGAACACGGTGTGCACGTGCATGCGCGGGTCGGACAGGTCTTCGAAATACGGCACCACCTCGTGGGAGTTGAGCCGCCCTTTGAGTACCTGGGTGCGTGCGCTCAGCGAGAGTGGGTACAGCCCTTGCAATTCGGCCCGGGTGTAGGCGACGGCTTCGATCGCCATCAACGCGTCGTGGATCCGCCGGTCGGACACTGCGGCGGACGCCGCCCCGAACACCCACTGCCGGATGGGCCGCTGATAGCCGACGGCCGCCGGGCGGATCGCCGTGTTGTCCACGGGGACGTCACGGGCGAGCAGGATCTCGAAACCCTGCTCCAGGAGCGCGGTCTCGATCACCGACTCGGCCGCGCCATGCTGGGCCGGGTCCGACGGCAGGAAGAAGTTACCGACGCCGAACTCGCCGAGCTGCAGATCGTCGCGGCCGGTCACCCCGACGAAAAACCGAAGGGAGAGATCAAGATTGACGCCGGCACCGTCTCCGACGCCTTCGGAGGACATACCGCCGCGGTGCGGGACGGCACACAGCGCCTCGTGTAGCTTCTGAATGACGTCGTGGGTCTGGACCCCGTCCTTGCGTGTCAGGAATCCGACGCCGCAGCTGCTCTTCTCGGACTCGGGGTCGTACAGGCCGTTCAGATGTGTTCTCCTCAACCCGAGCCGCTGACGGCGCGCTCATTTCTGACGACTCACGGAGCCCTCGCCATTGAGCACACCCGATCGAGCAGCTTAGCCTAACCTTAGTACCCGCGCAGCTGTTCGTGCCGCGGATCCATACCTGCCACCAAGGAAACCTAAGCCTGTGCCCATGTCGGGGCGTCAGGATCGGTAGTCGCACGATGATTACCGATCCGAAGGAGATATCAACGTGAATCGATCACGGAAGATGCTTGGCGTCGCGGTGCTTTCCAGCGGCCTGGCATTGTCCGGCGTGTTCGGCCTGGGTGCGGCCAGCGCAGGCCCGCCGCCGCCCTGCCCGCCCAATGCGCCGTGTCTGGGCCCGGGTGGCCCCGGCCCCGGCCCGGGTGGCCCCGGCCCTGGTCCCGGTGGCCCCGGTCCGGGTCCCGGCGGACCTGGTCCGGTTCCCTGCCCGCCGTTGGCGCCGTGCCCGCCGCGCTGACGACAAGACGCTGATCGAGAGCCCCGTGCAGGCACGCCGTGCCTGCCCGGGGCTCTCGGTGTGACCAGGTGCTACGAGACGTCGACAGGTTTCTCGCGGTTCTTCCAGGCCGGGATGCTGCGGGCCGGACGCTGCCGCACCACCTGCGGCCACCAGAACCACTTACCCATCAGGGCGGCGATCGAGGGGGTCATGAACGACCGGATGACCAGCGTGTCGAACAGCAGGCCCAAGCCGATCGTCGAACCGACCTGCGCCACCACCGTCATCTCGCTGGCCGCCATCGACATCATGGTGAACGCGAACACCAGGCCCGCCGCCGTCACCACCGACCCGCTGCCGCCCATGGCGCGGATGATCCCGGTCTTGATACCGCCGTGCAGCTCCTCCTTCATACGAGCCACCAACAGCAGGTTGTAGTCGGCGCCGACGGCCAGCAGCACGATGACGGTCATCGCCATGACCATGAAGTGCAGCTCGATGCCCAGGATGTGCTGCCACAACAGAATCGACAGGCCGAACGAGGTCCCCAGGGAGACCACCACGGTGCCGACGATGACGGCCGCAGCGACGAGGCTGCGCGTGATGATCAGCATGATCGCGAAAATCAGTGTCAGCGCCGCGATTCCGGCGATCATCAGGTCGTAGTTGTTACCTTCCTGCATATCCTTGAAGGCCGCCGCGATACCACCGAGGTAGATCCTGGAGCCCTCCAGCGGGGTGCCCTTCACGGCTTCCTTGGCGGCCGCCTTGATATCGTCGACGAGTTTGATGCCGTCCGCGGTCAACGGATCCCCGGCGTGGGAGATGATGAACCGCACCGACTTTCCGTCGGGGGAGATGAAGCTCTTCATGCCGCGCTTGAAATCGGCGTTGTTGAAGGTGTCCGGCGGCAGGTAGAACGTGTCGTCGTTCTTCGAGTTGTTGAAGGCGTCGCCCATGGCGGACTGGTTCGCCTGCATCTCGTTGGCCTGATCTTGGATGCCCTTCTGCGTCTGGTACATCCGCAGCATCATGTCCCGGGAGGATTGCATGGTGGAGATCTGCGCAGGCAGGGTCGCCAGCATCTGCGGCATCAACTGATCAAGCCGCTGCAGATCGGGCAGCAGGTTCTGGAACTGATCCGTCGTGGCGTCGATACCGTCCAGCGCGTCGAACACCGAGCGCATGGCGAAGCACACCGGGATGTCATAGCAATGCGGTTCCCAGTACAGATAGTTGCGGATGGGGCGCAGGAAGTCGTCGAAATCGGCGATGTGGTCCCGCAACTCGGCGATGTCGACGGCCATGTCGGTGCTTTTGCCCACCATGCTGTGGGTGGTGGCGCTCATCTCCGTCATCAGCGTGATCATCCGGTTCATGGTGCCGATGGTGGTGTCCATATCGCCGGCCTGCTTCAGCATGGTGGCGAACATGTCCTCCATGTACTTCTCGTTCATCTGCTGCGCCGTACCGCCCATACTCATCTGGGCCGGAATGGTGCTGAACTTCAGCGGCTTACCGTCGGGACGGGTGATGGCCTGCACGCTGCCGATCCCGGGCACCCGGAAGATCGCCTTGGCGATCTTGTCGATCACCAGGAAGTCGGCCGAATTGCGCAGATCGTGGTCGGACTCGATCAGCAGCAATTCGGGATTCATCCGCGCGACGGAGAAATGCCGTTCGGCGGCCGCATAGCCCTCGTTGGCCGGCAGATCGGCGGGCAGGTAGTTGCGGTCGTTGTAGTTGGTGCGGTAGCCGGGCAGCGTGAGCAGGCCGACGAGCGACAGCGCGATGGTGGCCATCAGCACCGGGCCGGGCCAGCGCACCACCAGGGCCCCGATCTTGCGCCAGCCGCGGATGCGCATGGCGCGCTTGGGTTCCAGCAGCTTGCGGAACCGGCTCGCGACGGTGACCACCGCGGGGCCGAGGGTCAACGCCGCGACGACGGCCACCGTCATGCCGACCGCCATGGGGATACCCAGGGTCTGGAAGTAGGGCAGCTTCGTGAAATGCAGACACAACATGGCCCCGGCGATGGTCAGGCCCGACGCCAGCACCACGTGCGCGGTGCCGTGGAACATCGTGTAGTAGGCCGACTCCTTGTCCTCACCCAGAGTGCGGGCTTCCTGGTATCGGCCGATCAAGAAGATGGCGTAGTCGGTGGATGCGGCGATCGCGAGCGTCACCAAGAGCTGCGTGGCGAAGGTGGAGAGCCCGATCAGGTCGTGGTAGCCCAGAAAGGCCACCACACCCCGGGCGGCCGAGAGTTCGAGCACCACCATCAGCAGGACGATGAGCACCGTCGTGATGGAACGGTAGACCAGCAGCAGCATGGTGATGATGACGACGAACGTGACCATCTCGATCATGCGGACACTGCGGTCACCGGCAATCTGCTGATCGGCGGCCAGCGCGGAGGGCCCGGTCACGAAGACCTTGACCCCGGGCGGCGGTGGTACCGCCGTGACCAGCTTCTGGGCCGCCTCCACCGATTCGTTGGCCAGGGCCTCGCCCATGTTGCCTGCGAGGTAGACCTGCACGTAGGCGGCCTTACCGTCGGGGCTCTGCGCCCCCGCCTCGGTGAGCGTGTCACCCCAGAAGTCCTGCACGTGCTCGACGTGCTTGGTGTCGGCCTCCAGCCGGGCCACCATGTCGTTGTAGAAGAGGTGGGCATCGGCGCCCAGCCTCTGCTCGCCCTCCAGCACGATCATCACCGCGCTGTCCGACTTGAACTCGTCGAACACCGTGCCGACCTGCTTCATCGCGATCACCGAGGGCGCGGTCTGCGCGCTCATCGATACCGAGCGCATCTGTCCGACCACTTCCAGCGGCGGTACCACCACGCTGAGCAAGGCGACCAGGGCGATCCAGCCGATGATGATCGGAATGGCGAAGGTGCGGATCCATTTCGGGATACCGCTGTGCTGGTGTTGGGGCGGGGACGTGTCCGTCACCGAAGTAGGGGCGGGCACGTGCTGGCACTCTCCTGATGGCGTAGAGGTCGTTTCTTTCGTACCAGATACGGTCAGGCAATGGTGGGCTACGACCAACTGGCGGCCCACGCCGCAGCGAGGTCGCCCGGCGCGCGCCCGTCGGAGCTGTGACGGTCAGCCCGCCCAGACATCCTCGACGTAGCGGTCGGACTCGACGAGGCCGATGAGCCAGTCGCGGGCCGCGCTCTCGTCGGCACCGGTACGCGCGCAATAGATGTCGAGAAACGCCTGCCTGACGGCCGGGGCCATCCGGGCACCGTCGCCGCAGATGTAGACGTGGGTGTCTTTGGCGGGATCGCCGAGCAGGTCCCACACCTCGTCGGCGTCGGCGGCGATCCGGTCCTGGACATAGCGGACGCCGTTCTCCGGTGCCCGGGAGAAGGCCGGTCGCATCCGCACGATTCCCAGGTCTTCGGCGATATCGAACTGCTCGCGGAAGATGTAGTCCACGTCGGGATCGCGAACTCCGAAGAAGCACAAAGCCGGTGCATACGGGTCACCGTCCTGCCGCGCTGCCAGCCGATCGCCCAGGAACCCGCGAAACGGTGCGACACCGGTCCCCGCACTCACCAGGATCACGTTCTTGGCCGGGTCTGCACCGGCCCGGAAGGCCTGACGGGCCTGATCGACGCGGGCGCGGATCTGCGCCCCCGAACCCAGCGTGGCCAGATGGTTCGACGCGACGCCTTTGAACAGCCCACGCCCGGATCGAGCCGGGGCGTCGAGGACGCTGACCACCAGCGCCACGACTTTCGGTGAGAGCCGCGACGACGAGGCGATGGAGTAGTGCCGCGGTGTCATCGGCTCCAGCAGTTCCAGCAGGTCGGCACCGGTCAGCGCGCAGGCCGGGAATTCCAGTAGGCATTCGATCGGGCTCAGGGCGCACGGTTCGGCTGCCTCGGCGAGTTCTTCGAGACGCCGGCGTTCGGGGACGCACGGGTTGGTGGCCGCGAGCCGGCGCAACTGGCTGCGCGTCGCCGGCTTGCGCAGTTCGACGAAGTGGGTGAGCAGTTCACGCACGCTCACCTCACGGTCGAGGGCGATGAGCCGCCGCGAGGTCCGGCGCGGGTTGATCGAGAGGCGCAACGCCGGGTCGATATCCAGTTGGTCCAGCACGGTGTCGACCAGTTCGGGTGGGTTGTCCGCCAGCACCGTCAGGTGGTCCCCGGTGTGGTACTCGACGTCCTCGGGCAGGGCAACGCGGACAAAGTGTTTGGCGTGCCCCTGCGCGGTCTCGTCGCTGACCAGTTCGGTGTTCTCCAAGACAGTCATGGGGCACACGCCGAAGCGGGTGTCGATGGCGGCGGTGACGGGGCCGACGATGAGGTGCAGATCGTAGAGCGGTTCCTCGCTATCGGTCACCGCCACCGCATCCGGGTCCCCGAACAGCGCAGACATGGACGACCACAGCGCAGTCGAGAACTCTTCCAGCGTGCCGTTGAGGTCACCGGAGGTGTCCGCCGCTGCGAACGGCACCAGGGACGTGCCGCCCAGCTCGCTCAGGCGTTCGTTGATCCGTTTCGGCACGGCCTGATAGGTGTCGGCCCAGTTGTGATCGCCGACGCCGAGCACCGCGAAGTAGGGGGCGCCGTCGATCGCGGCGTCCGGCCCGGTGAGCCAGGCAAGGAATTCGCGCGCGTCGTCGGTCGGCTGACCGTTGTACGACGAGGCGATGATCACCACCGCGTCGGCTTCGGGCAGCCCGCCGGCGGCATCATCGAGTGGGCCGACCGTTGTGGCACAACCGATATCGGTGCCCTCCTCGGCGAGCTGTTTGGCGAGCGCGCGGCAGGTGCCGAGATTGGAGCCGTGCAGTACGGCCACGGTGGTACCGGCTTTGAGGGCCGATACCGAACCGGTCGTCGTGCGCTGGGCGGTGTCCTGGACGGCAGCCGTGGTGGCGGGCTTGCGGTCGGCGGGGGTGCGTCGCACCAGGTCGAGCCGGAAACCGGCCGGCCGGCGGCTCAGCGGGCCGTCCCAGTGCAGCACATAGTGCCCGGAATCGATGAGCCGGTAGCGGTGTACGATCCGCGCGATGGTCATGGTCGCCTCGTGCAGCGCGAACTGGCGCCCGATGCACGACCGGGCTCCGGTGCCGAACGGTTTGAACAGCGCGGCCGGACGCGCGGCGGCACGGTCGGATTCGAACCGGTCCGGGTCGAACAGTTCGACGTTGTCGCCCCATTGCGGTTGCCGGTGCAATGCCCCGGTGAGCACGCTGACGGCTTCGCCCTTCTTGATCGGATACCTGCCGCCGATGACGGTGTCGGCCAGCGCCATCCGATCGAAGCTGAGCACCGGCGGAGACAACCGCAGTGTCTCGTTGATGACCTGCCGGAGATAGCCGAACTTGCCGATGTCGTCGTAGGTCGGCAGGTAGTCGTTGTCAGGACCGAACACCGCATCGACCTCGGCCTGGACCCGGCCGAGCACCGTCGGGTGGTGCACCAGGTTGTAGAGCGTGTTGGGCATCAGTTCCGATGTCGTCAACTGGCCGGCGATGAGAAACGTCATGATCTGGTTTCGGATGTTCTGTTGGTCCAGAACGGGTTCGCGGCCGGGTCCGCGGCCGAGCATCAGGTAGAGCAGATCGTCGGCGGCGTCTTCACCGCCGTTGCGGTGCGCCTCGATCAACTCGTCGAAGTAGGTGTGCAGGGTGGTCAGTTCGGACTCGAATAGTGGTGTGTCTCCGCCCTTTCCGAGTTCGCCGAGCGCAGCGGTGAAACTCTGCGGGATGGGTGCCAGGCCGTCGTGGTCGAAAGAGTCGAAACGGGCTCCGAAGCCGGCGAGCGCCACCGTGTCCATCGCGAGCTTCTGCAGGTCATCGGAGACGTTCACCGATTGCCGCCCGGCCTGCGCATCCCAACCGGTGATCATCCGGCGGTTGATGGCGAGCATTGCCTCGTGGTAGTTGCGTAGTCCGGCGTAGCTGAACCCGGGCAGCAGAACGTCATGTGCCTTCTGCCAATTCGGCTCACCGTGGAACGCGGTGAACAGACCGTCGCCGGCCAGTGGGCGGACCCGGGCCAGCGACGGGGTCAGATTCTTGGCGAACCGCTCCTCGTCGCAGAGTTCCTCGACCAACGCCATCGAGCACGCGTACAGCTTTCGGAAGCCGCTGTAGTCGGCGTAGAACAGCGGCCCGTGCAGTTCACCGAGGATGTCGACGGGTAGCGCGTAGGGCCGTCCCGCCAGATCGTCCGCACCGGGCAGCGGTCCCTCGGCGGAGGGGATCTGGTCCAGTTCCGGGGCGAGGGAGGGGGCGAAGTCGGCCATGTCGGGCAGCATAGGCGTCAATTACCGGAACCGGGACCTATCTTCACTCCGAAAGCCGCGGGGCCCCTTACCATCGTCGACATGGTGCGACTACTGGTGAACACGCTGGTCTTCCTGGGTTCGGCGGCGATCGGTTTGCTGGCTGCCGACCGGCTGGTGTCGGGGGTATCGGTGTCGTGGCGTGGATTCGTCGTCGCGGTGGTGGTCTTCGCCTTGGCGCAGGCGATCCTGTCGCCGTTCATCGCCAAGATGGCATCCCGGTACGCCTCGGCGTTTCTCGGCGGAATCGGCCTGGTGTCAACATTTGTCGCGCTGTTGCTGGCCTCGGTGCTGACCCATGGTCTGAGCATTCGTGGCGCCGGCTCCTGGGTCGCCGCGACGGTGGTCGTGTGGTTGGTGACGGCCGTCGCCACCCTGCTGTTGCCGCTGCTGGTGGTCAAGAAGAAGATCGGTAAGGAGTGACGTTCAGCGGCCGCGCGCCGAGCGGGTCAGCGCGCCGCCGCCGGCATCCTGCAGCAGGCAGATGACGATGCTCGGCAGAGGATTGTCGGCGGTACGGTCCTGATTCGAGTCGATGAGGTAACTGACGGTATAGCTGCCTGACGCCCCGGTGTACGCGGTGAGGGCGTCGTTACAGCGTTGATTCGCCACCTCGGTGACAGCAGCGTCGACCGGGATGGGCGCGCGCTGGTACACCTCGGCTCGATGCGGTGCCGCGCAGTCCACCAGCGTCACATCGACCGCGCCTTCGTCCACGGCGGGGATCTGGTCCACACAGTCGCCGACCTGGAGGTTGAACCACGGCAGCGTGCGTGGTGCGGGCGCCGGCACCGGCGCGGAGTGCGATGTCGGCGTATCGGCGGTGGTCGGGGCCGGTGGTGCCGCGGTGGGGTGCGCGCCACAGCTCGCCAGCAGAATCGCAGCGGAAATCGTCACTGGCGCAGGTAGTCTGCCTGTCCGCACGGCCTGAGTTTATGCGCCCGCGCGCCAACAGTCTGCATTGTGCGTTTGTTCCCGCCGGGCCGAGTCGGCACTGTGACGTAGCCGGTGTAACGCATCCTCGTGCGCGGCGATGAACCATGCGAGACAGCTGCTGGCCCCGGGCCAGTGTCGGGGGAGATGGCTGCAACATGGCAGCTGTGGCTGGAATGCCACGCTCCCTGGACCTTCAGAGGAGTGGATGCACGGTGGGTGCAACGCGCGAATTTCTGCCCCGACGGCACGTGGTCGCCGGAGTGGCTTCGACCGTGGTCATATCGTTGACCGCATTGACCTCGGGGCTGGCGCCCGCGGTGGCAGACCCCTCGGCGCCGACGACCACGGTCGCCGAGGTACCCGTGCCTCGGGACACGCCCTCACAGCAACCCACGGTCGAGGCCGAAGTGCCCACGGCCGCAACACAACCGGTAACCAAGCCGGCGCGGATTCCCGAGGTGACGGCCGCCCCGCCCGCCCCCGTCGTGCAGACGCCGGTCCAGGAGCCGTCGCCGACCGTCGCGCCGGCCCCCGTCACCGTGGCTCCGGCTCCGCAGATCACCGTCGCGCCCAAGCCCAGCACCACCACGGTCGCCGAACCCACCACCCGGGCGTCCGCAACGGCACCCGTCCCCACCCCGACCGCGACCGCGAAGCCGAGCCCGACGCCCACCCCGAAGCCGAGCGAGACGGCGGTCGAGCCCACCTCCGTACCCCCGGTGTCGCCCACGGATGACCGCCCGGCGCCGGTCGGCCGGGTGACCGAGCCACCCACGCCCGACGCCGTCACGCCGACCGCGCAGGTCCCGGCGCCCGAGACCACGCTGCCCGCCGTGGTGGAGGCCACCCCGACTGCGACCGGCAAGCCCACCGAAACCGAGACGTCCTCGACCGTCGCCAAGGCCGCCCGGCCAATCGAGACCCTGCGACCGCAGACGCTGGATGCCCCCGAGCCCGATGTCGAGTTGGCGCGTCACGCCACGCCCGTCGAGGAGAAGCCGGCCCCCGCCCCGCAGCATGATGTCGCCGCACTCGCGGTGGCGCTGAAGGTGACCGATCGGGACGACAGCAGGGTAGACAACCGGGACTGGAATCGCCCGGATTTCCAGCCAGGGGGCGACAGTCGCCACGACGACGGTCTGAACTGGGACCGCAAGGTGCGGCAATGGCGGCCGGACTGGGTGCAGTACGACGAGTACTACCGCCCGATGATCTTCAACCCCTACCGGGATCCGGTACGCGTCGTGTACATGTACCAGAACTCGCCACGGATCGTGCAGATCAACCCTCTGCAGCGGGTCATCATGTACGCCGCAGATCTGGCCGCATACAGCTTCACCGCGGTGGTGGTGAACGCGCTGAACACGGCGGTCAATGTCGCGGTCGGCAGCTTCTTCGGCGGCGGTTACATTCCCGCGGTCGGGATGGCGCCCCCGCCGCCTCCGCCACCGGTGCTGCGGTATGACAACGTGCCCGTCCAGGTGCGGTACTCATCGGCGGTGTACGAGCCGTTCCGGGTGCAGCGTGTCGTCGACGTCGGCGACGACACCCGCTACGGCGAGCGCAAGGTCCTGCTCGACGGCGTGACACCTGCCTGGGGTGTGTGGACCCAGTCCGGTAGTGGGGAGCGCCAATTCGAGGTGCACCGCACTCAGCAGTTCCCCGGGCTCGATGACCCGAGGGAGGCGCCGCTGCCGGGTGACTACCGGATGCAGCTCGTCTCGGGGAGTACCGCCGACACCGCCAGTGCGGCCGACAGCGGGCTGGATCGCAACCAGGTCTACCTGATCGCGGCCGCGGTGGCGTGCTCGGTGCTGAGCCTGGGTGCGGTCGGTCTGGTGGTGCTGATGGGCCGCCGGCGCGGAATGTAGCGCTCGCTCAGGCGTGCACGTCGCGCAGACCGACGGCGCCGCGCAGGCCCGAGCAGTTCACGCATCCGATGCAGCCGACGCAGTCGGCACATGCCACGCACCCCACGCAGGCCCGGCATCTCCGGCACGCGACGCAGACCAGGCACGCCGCGCAGCCGATGAGCGCCACGCACAGGATGGTGAAGGCACTGCCGAATACGGCGAAACTGCCTGCCACACCGGCACTTGCGCCGGTGGCGATCGATCCGGCGACGCCCGCGCTGTTGACCGTGGCGATCGAGCCCGCCACGGCCGCACTGCCGAGCGTGGCGATCGATCCGGCCACGGCGGCGCTGCCGACGGTGCCGATGGAGGCGTCCACCGCGACACTCCCGACGGTGCCGAGGGAATCCTCGACGACGGCGTTGCCGTCAGGAGATACGTTCGCCGGGGTCTTCACTAGTCCGCACCCTTTCCGTTGTCCACGCGGTACACCGCGCCGTGGATGGCCGCCGCGTCATCACTGGCCAGGAAGGCGATGGTCTTGGCGACGTCCACCGGGTCCATGAAACCGCGCGGGGCGGCGATCCGCATGATCAGATCCCAGTCCGCATCCTCGGGGGCGGCGAACTCGGTCACCTGCGGGGTGAGCATTCCGCCCGGACAGACCGCGTTGACGCGCAGCTTCTCCTTGGTGAATTCGACTGCCAGCGCGCGGGTGAGGCCGACCAGCCCATGCTTGGCCGCGCAGTAGCCCGCCGAGTAGACCTCACCCTCGACGCCCGCGACGGAGGCGACGTTGACGATATTGCCGCCGGTTTCCAGTAGATGCGGCAGCGCGGCGCGGCACAGAAAGAACGGGCCGTTCAGGTTGACCGCGAGATCGTGGTCCCATTCCGCGTCGGTCAGCGTGACGGTGCGGCGCATCTGGTGGAACCCGGCCACGTTGGCCAGCACATCCAGCCGGCCGAACGCGGCCACGCAATCCGCGACCGCCTGCCGGCACTCCTGCGCGGAGGCGATGTCCACCGACGCGTACCGGCCACCGGGCACCTCGGTGAACACCTCGGCGAGCCGGTCGGTGTCGCGCGCGATACCGAACACCGTCGCGCCGCGCTCGGCGAACACCTTCGCCGTCGCCGCACCCAGACCGGACGACGCTCCGGTCACCAACGCCACTTTGCCGCTCAGCTGACTCATGCCCGGCACTCTCTCACGGGACAAACCCGAGACGTGTCATAAGCGCCCTGTAATACTGCGTCGGTGAGGAAGTACTTTTCCGGATTGGTCGGTGCAGTTCTGCTCTGCGCGGCGCTGGTGGGATTTGCCGGCCCGGCGTGGGCGGACCAGCAGGTGATGCAGGGTGTCTACACCTTCCATCAGGAAGGCCTGCCGGACGCGGAGTGGTCGATCTACCCGAACTGCGTCCCGGTGGTGGGTGATCTCCGCGCCGAGATCCGTGATCCGGTCGCCTGCATCCTGCACGTCAGTGCTTTCCCTGCCACGGTCGCGCCCAGTGGCGACGCGAAACTGACGGATGGTCTGTGGGCTTACAGCATCACCACCATGGACGGCCTGAAGTGCCCCGACGGCAGTACTGCCGCGCTGAAGGAGTATTTCCAGTTTGACAGCCAGACCCTGACGGGTACCCGGACCATGTCGCACAGCCAGGTCTGCGGGTTGCCCGCGACCCTGGACAAGAAGCCGTTCACCTTAACCTTCGCGCGCCCGCTCCCGTTGCCGGTCGAGCAGTACCCGCTGATCTGTGAGCCGGGTGGCTTGCGGCGCTGCTTCTGACCTGCGGGACTACGCTCACCGGCACGATGTCTGATCAAACCCGGCTGGAGCGCTTCGAACAGCGGACCGAATGGCTGATGGCCGCCGTGGCGCTGATGTTCCTCGGCTGCTATTCGGTGCAGGTGCTCGCGGAGCCGCACGGCTTCTCCGACATGGCGATGCGGGCCGTGATGGCCGGTCTGTATCTGGTCTTCGTCGCCGACTATCTGGCGCGCTTCTACCTTGCCGAACCGCGCGGTCGGTGGTTCCTGCGCAACCTCGTCGACCTCGCGATCGTCGTGCTGCCGATGTTCCGCCCACTGCGCCTGCTGAGCCTGGCGGTGGTGCTGGAGGTATTGCAGCGCGCCGTCGGCCACAGCATCCGGGGCCGGGTCGCGACGTACACCGCGGGCGGGGTGGTGATGATCGTCTACGCCGCGTCCTTGGCCGTCCTCGACGTGGAACGTCATGCGCCCCACGCCCAGATCACCTCATTCGGCGACGCGGTGTGGTGGGCGGTCAGTACGGTGACCACCGTCGGCTACGGCGACCTGACGCCGGTGACCTCGAGTGGGCGGTTGATCGCCGTCGCGCTGATGATCGCCGGGATCAGCCTGCTCGGTGTCGTCACCGCGACGCTCGCGTCGTGGATCGTGGAGAAGGTGGCTGAGGAGGACACCGCCAGCCAGGCGGCGACCGCCGCGCATATCGAGGAACTCCGCGAGGAGATCCGCAAGCTGCGCGACGCGATGCGCAGCGACGCCGATGGACGGTGATTGGAGAGGACGCGCGATGAAGCGAATCGTGGTGTGGGGTACCGGTTTCGTCGGCAGCATGGTGATCGCGGAGATCGTCAAGCACCCGTTGTTCGAACTCGTCGGGGTCGGGGTGAGCAACCCGGAAAAAGTGGGTCGCGATGTCGGCGAGATCTGCGGCCTGGACACCCCGATCGGGCTGACCGCCACCGACGATGTCGATGCGCTGATCGCACTGGCACCCGACGCGCTGGTGCACTACGGACCGACCGCCGCGCAGGCCGACGCCAATATCGACCTCATCACCCGTTTCCTGCGGGCCGGTATCGACGTGTGCTCGACGGCGATGACACCGTGGGTGTGGCCGCACATGCGGCTCAACCCGCCGTCGTGGATCACGCCGATCGACGAGGCGTGCGCGGCCGGCGCGGCATCGTGTTTCACCACCGGGATCGATCCCGGATTCGCCAACGACCTGTTCCCGATGACCCTGATGGGTCTGTGTTCCGAAGTACGCACGGTGCGGGCGTCCGAACTGCTCGATTACACCAACTACACCGGTGACTACGAATTCGAGATGGGCATCGGCAAGTCACCGGACTACACACCGCTGCTGGAACACCGCGACATCCTCGTCATGTCCTGGGGTGCCACGGTGCCGATGATCGCCCATGCGGCGGGCATCACCCTGGACGAGATCACCACCACCTGGGAGAAGTGGGTGACCCCCGAGGACCGCAAGTCCGCCAAGGGGATCATCCAGGCCGGTAACGTCGCGGCGGTCCGATTCACCATCAACGGCCGATACCGCGGTGAGACTCGTATCCAGCTCGAGCACGTCAACCGGATCGGCCTCGACGCGGCACCGGACTGGCCGACGGGTAACGACAACGACGTCTACCGGGTGGACATCGAGGGCACGCCCAGCATCTCGCAGGAGACCGCGTTCCGGTTCACCGACGGCTCCGGTCGTGATGCGGCGGCCGCGGGTTGTCTGGCAACCGGTCTGCGCGCGCTCAACGCCGTTCCTGCGGTGAATGCGCTGCCGCCGGGTTGGGTCACGGCGCTGGACCTTCCGCTGATTCCAGGGGCTGGCACCATCCGCTGACCAGCACCGAGTAACGCTGTCCCGGCAAATCCGGATGGACAACCCGATAGGGTTTGCCGAAGGCAGGTGTGATGACGGAGTCGGTTGGGCTGTCGGTGGGTGCCACCAATCTGGCGGCGGTGGCGGTGGGTCGGGCCGCGGTGACGCGGCCGGCCGTGCTGACGCGCGAGCGGGGCCCGGTGTTCACCGATTTCGTGGACCGTGTCGGCGACCCGGTGGGATTGGTGGCCGCCGACGGATCCACCCACCGCGCGGAGGCGGTGCTCACCGAGGCCCTGCGCGCCCTGCGTGCGGCGGTCCCCGCCGGCGGGCACACCGGTATCAGTCACCCGGCGCACTGGCAGGACCGACAGGTCGACGCGCTGCGGGCCGCGCTGGCCGCTGCCCCTGAACTGCGTACCGCACCGCTGTTCTCCGATGCCGGCACGGCACTGACCGCGTTGGCCGACAATCCGGGGTTGCCGGCGCGCGGGGTGGTGGTGCTCTGCGACTTCGGCGGCACGGGCACCAGCATCACGGTGGCCGATGCCGCCAATGGTTATCAGCCGATCGCCCCGACGGTCCGCCACCCCGAGTTCTCCGGCACGCTGATCGACCAGATGTTGCTCACCCAGGTGCTCGCCGGCGTGCCCGGCGCGGTCGATGCGGCCGGAACATCGGCGATCGGCTCGTTGACCCGGCTGCGGATGGCATGCCGGACGGCCAAGGAACAGCTCTCCGGTGCCGCAGCGGCCTCGGTCGCGGTGGATCTGCCCGGCCATCGCACCCAGGTGCGGATCACCAGGGACGAGCTGGACGCGGGGCTGCGCGCACCGTTGGCCGACTTTCTCGCGGTCCTGCAGGACACGTTGCAACGCAGCGGGATCCGGTCGGCCGATGTGGTGGCCGTGGCCTCGGTAGGCGGTGGTGCGCGCATTCCCGCGGTCACGGCGGCCCTGTCCGAACGGTTCCGGGCGCCGGTGGTGACGATGCCGCAGCCCGAGCTGGCGGCCGCGATCGGGGCCGGGATCCGCGCCGCCCGCGGACCCGCCGATGACGGCGCGACCGCGGTGGCACCCCTGGCGGCGATGGCGGCGCCGGTGGGCGACCCGGCGATGTCGAGCACGTTCCGCGCCTTGGCCTGGTCCCAGGACACCGACGAAATTCCCGACCCGGAGCCGTTCGTGGTCGATAACCCGATCCCGCCCAGGCCCGAGGTGCATTTCACCGACCGTGAGGAACCGGCTGCCGAACCGGATCCCTGGTACCGGCGGCCCGCGCTGCTGCTGGGCACCGGGGCCGCCGTCGTGCTGGCGGTGTGTGTGGCCGCGGTCGTCTTCGTGATGCGCACCGATCAGGCGCAGACGCCCGCTCCCCAGACCACGACGGCTACGGCGACGGCGAACCCGGCCACGCAGTCGGCGGCCCCGGCGGAGCCGACGCCCGCGGAGGTGCCCGCGCCGGCGACCGAGGTGCCGGAGCAGACCCGGACCGTCACCCGGCAGGCGCCGGTCACGCAGGAGCCGCTGCAATCCGGCACCGAGACGCCGGCGCCGGAGACCACCAGTGCGGCCCCGCCGCCGCCGGCACTGTCACCCGAGCCGACCACCGAGACGCCGGTGACGCAGCCGCCGTTCATCCCGACGATCCCGACCATTCCGCCGATCCCCACGATCCCCGGCCTGCCGGCGTTCATTCCGCAACCGGGGCAAGCGCTTCCACACTAGGGTGGAGCCGGTGAACACCGGTGCCGATGTGGTGATCGGCCGATTGCTGGCCGGCGGAGTCGAGGTCTGTTTCGCCAATCCCGGAACCTCGGAGATGCATTTCGTGGCGGCGCTCGATCACACCCCCGCGATGCGCGCGGTGCTGTGCCTGTTCGAGGGGGTGGCCACCGGCGCCGCCGACGGTTACGCCCGGATCACCGGCACACCGGCGGCCACGTTGCTTCATCTGGGTCCGGGGTTGGCCAACGGCCTGGCGAATCTGCACAACGCGCGGCGCGCGCACAGCCCGGTGGTCAACATCGTCGGGGATCACGCCACGTATCACAAGGAGTTCGACGCGCCGTTGGAATCCGATATCGAGGCGCTGGCCCGGTGGCCGGAAGGTCTGGTGTTCCGGCCCGCCGCCGCGGATGCCCTGGCGGTGTCGGTGGATGAGGCGATCGCGGCCGCGGTGGGGCCGCCCGGGCGGGTGGCCACCGTGATCCTGCCCGCCGACTATTCCTGGAGTACCGCCGAGGTTCCGATCGACACGGCACCCGAGGCGCCGGTCGGGGACGACGTCGTGGCCGATATCGAGCCGGTGGTCGAACTACTGCGGAACAACGGTCCCGGCACCGCGTTGCTGCTCGGGGGTGCGGCGACCACGGAGGCCGGACTCGTTGCAGCGGCACGTATTTCGGCCGCGATCGGGGCCAGGGCGCTGGTCGAGACATTCCCGGCGAGGTTGACTCGCGGGGCCGGTGTCCCACCGATCGAACGGCTGGGCTACCTGGCCGAGCAAGCCGAGCAACAGCTGTCCGGTCTCACCCACCTGATCTTGGTGGGCGCCCGTTCTCCGGTCGCGTTCTTCGCCTATCCGGGTAAGGCGAGCGGACTGGTTCCCCTCGGCACTCAGATCCACACCGTGGAACCGGCCGACCTGGACCGGCTCGCCGACGCGCTCGCCGCACCCGCGCTCCCGCCCGCCGTGCAGCAGCCACCGGCGTTGCCCAGCGGCCCGCTCAACGTCGCCAACTGGGTGCAGGTTATCGGGGCGCTGCTCCCCGAGAATGCCGTCATCGTCGACGAGGCGAACACCAGTGGGGTGCTGCTGCCCGCGGCGACCGCGGCGTCCCCGCGTCACGACGTGCTCACGTTGACCGGCGGCGCGATCGGGCAGGGACTGCCGGTGGCGGTCGGGGCCGCGGTCGCCGCCCTGGACCGGCCGGTCGTCGCCCTACAAGCCGACGGCAGTGCGCTGTATACGATTTCGGCGCTGTGGACGATGGCGCGTGAACGGCTCGACATCACCGTGGTGATCCTGAACAACCATGCCTACGCGATCCTGCAGCTGGAGCTGGCGCGGGTGGGGTCGGCGGCCACCGGGCCGCAGTCACGGTCGCTGCTGGATCTGGGCAATCCGGATATCGACTTCGTCGCCCTCGCAACAGGATTCGGCGTGCCCGCCAGCCGCGCGAGCACCGCCGAGGAACTGGCCGACCAGTTCCGGGCCGCGGTGGCCGAACCCGGACCGCATCTCATCGATGCGGCGATTCCCGCCTGGGGCTAGTACGACTTCGGCCGCTTGTGCAGCACCACCACGGCCAGCGGGATCTGGATCTGCTCGGGTGCCGCCGCCAGCCGGGCCGCGACGCCGGCCTCCAGCGCGTCGGCGAAGACCGGCCGGCGGTCCGCCGGTAGCACCCCGGTCAACGCCGGGAACACCGCCGCTCGCATGAACGCCGCCCACTCCGCACCGAAATGCCGTGCATCGCCGTCGATCTGGTACTGACGCCAGAACCGGTCCTCGGCGTCGAACACTTCGAGATGCTCGATCGCGAGTTGTTCCAGGCGGCCGGACGGAGCGAACGGCGAGTGGAAGTCGGCGGCGCGCCGGCCGGCGATGGGGATGTTCATCCGGCTCAGCTCGGCATCGGTGATCACGCCGCGGGCCGCCAGTTCGGTCAGTTCGGCCATCAACGCCTGCAGCACCGGCCGGTAACCGAACTCGCCGTCCTCGGAGACGGCCATGGTGAGCACCACCGCGCGCCCGCCCGGACACAGCTCACGGCCGCGGAACGCCACGAATTCATGCCAGTCGAACGCCGCCTGCTTCTGGTGTGCCGCGCGCACCTCCGCGTCGGCGCTGAAGGACGCGTGGATGTGATCGGGTACCGGGGCGGGCACCCGGCCCAGCCACAGCACCGACCAGGCCGACCAGCCCAGGTTCACGCTGTTGGACGGGATGATCTGGGCGTAGTACGACCGCCCGACCGCCGAGGCGTACGCGGCGGGGTCCTTCTTCAGGTAGCTGTCCGGATCCTCGGCGAGGATGTGGAACAGCGCACTGAAGTCGTTGTCGGGGACGTCGGTGTGCGTCACCATGATCGAGTGCTCGGTTCGGGTCCGCTGACGCAGGACCGCGATGGCGGCGGAGATCGGCAGCAGCGAGTTGTGCCCGTTGGCCGCGCCGTAGTCGGCCAGCACGATGGGCCGAGGGGCAGCGGGGACGGGTACCACCTGGGCGGCTTGCTCGAACAGGGTGATGGCCTGTTTCAGGCCGGCCGCCTGCAGCCGGGAGCCGGCGGTATAGAACGCACTTCCCGGTGGAATCGGTCGCACCACCACACTGGACTCGCGGCTCGAACTGGACACCTTCATGACGGTAGTACGCCGTCGCGGTACGCACCTCCGGACAGCGGACATGACACACTTCGCCCATGAGTGCCGCGACTGTGCCGAAACTCCTCACCGCGATCTCGGTGGTGACCATGATCGTGTCGGGTATCGCGTTCGTCGTGGCGCTGGTGCTCAACGCGTTCGTACTGGACAAGTACGACGCCTATGGCGAGGTGCCGATCCCAGGGCGCAGCACGCTGCACCTTCCGGCAGGTGACGTCAACATCAGCTTTCACACCCAGATCATCGGCAGTACCAGCGGCGGTGGACTGCCGATCCCGAACCTGCGCTTGCGTGCCGACCCGCCGGCCGGCGTGCCAGAGCCCGTCGTGACCGAGAACATCGGCGCGACCACCACGGTCAACAACGATGCGCGGGTACGGGTGTGGGTGGCCAAGATCGCCGAGGAAGGCGACTACCGCATCACCACCGAGGGCAATGTCAGTGCGTTCATCAGCCCGCGGCTGGCCTTCGGGCACGGCAGCCCGGTGCCCCACCTGCCCTGGTGGGCCGCCGCGGTGTTCGGCGTGGCCGTGGTGGACCTGATCATCGCGCGGGTGTGGGCCGCCAAGGTTGGCCGCCGCCCTGTACCGGTCGGCCCGGTGCCCTCCTTCACCATCGACGCGAGTCCCAGCTTCACACCCACCGACGACGGCGTCCGTATTCAGCAGCTCAAAACGCTTGCCGCCCTCCGTGATTCCGGCGCGCTGACGAAGGACGAATTCGAATCCGAGAAACGCCGGCTACTGGGCTCTTAGACCGCGCTCAACGCCAGCCCGGAGCGCTGGAACCTCCCTGCCGGCGCGAAGCGGGCCAACAGCTCATCGGCGGGTTCACCCGCGAAGTCGGTGATCAGCTGTTTGGCCGTAGCCTCGGAGGTCACGCTTTCGAACGGGCGTGGATCATCCAGCAGGCCAAACAGTTTCGACGCGAATCGGGCACTCCCGCTGGCCGCGGCGAAGAACAGGCTGCCGTATGCGGACAGTTCCGGATCGGCCAGGAACAACCGGGTCACCAGTTGGGCGGCGCGTGCCCGATGGTCGTAGAACTCTTCGAACGCCGCGTTCAGCCAGGCCGTGTCGAACGGCCCGTCGTGTGCGGCGGCCTTGCGCACCAGCGCCGCCGACTGCACGAGACCGCCCTGGGCGCCCTGGCCGGCGATCGGGTCGAACGCCACCGCGGTGTCACCGAGCGCGGCCACCGGGTGACCACTCGCGGTGTGCCCGACCGCGGTCCGCACCAGCTGGGTGACGGCTCCGGTCAGCCAGGAATGCGGATCCTCGTCGATGACCCGCAGGGCGGACACCTCGGGCAGATCCCAGTCGATGTAGTCGCGGTGCAGCTCGGTGGTGACCTGCAGTGCGGACTCGGCGCTGGTCACCGTGGCGAACCGGCGTTCCCAGTCGCTGCCGGGCCGGGCCCAGCCCAGGAAGGCCCAGGTCGGCCCCGCGTCCTTGTGCAGGTAAGGCCCCCACCAGGATTCGCCCTGATCGGTGACGACGGTGAACGCGTTGTGCGCCCCGCCGGCGGTGCTGCGGTGGGCGAAGGCCTCCGGGCCATGCGGCAACCCGGTGACGGTGAATGCCAACAGGCTGCGTTGGGGTGCGTCGTACACCGTGCGCGCGGGATCGATGGGAAACAGTGACGACAGCCCGCCGCGCCCAGTGGCCACCAGGGTCAGGTCGGCTTTGGCGGCAATGGCATCGAGGCCTTCCGGATCGACCGGCTGCACCACGAACCGGCCGCCGCGCTGCTGGAACAGGGTGAGCCGGTCGTCGGCCTTGAGCCGGGTGTCGACTGCCACCCCGCGGGCACCGTCGAACCAGCCGTCGAACGCGACTTCCTCCGCGCCCTCGTTGAGGACCCGCACGCTCTGTCCGGTGGACAGTGGAGCGGTGGCCAGGTACGTGTTGAGCCCAAGACTCTCCTCGGCGCGCTGTGCTTCCCCGAAGATCAGCGCGGTGCCGCTGGCCGGGATGCCGTCGCGCAACTGGGCCTGTTCCCGCTCGCTGTAGAGGGTGACGTCAAATCCGTTGTCCAGCAACCCCAGTGCCGCGGTCACGCCGGTCTGACCGGCGCCGATGATCGCTGCAGAACGTCCACTCGATGTCGTCATGCCATGACTATCGGTGGACCGTCGGCGTGTCGGTAGGGACTCGCTCAGCGTGATCGCAAAGGTCAGTGGCCGGGCTGTTGGGCCACAGCCCTCCGCACTGCTCGTTCCTCGCAGCGCTACGTCAGTGGCCGCGCGCCACCCATTCGTCGTAGTGCACCAGTTCGCCACCGATGGTGGTGGTGTCGCCGTGCCCGGTGTAGACGACGGTCTCATCCGGCAGGGTGCCCAGCTTCTTGCTGATGGATTCCAGGATGGTGGGAAAGCTGGAATACGAGCGTCCGGTGGCGCCGGGGCCGCCCTGGAACAGGGTGTCTCCGGAGATGACGGCATTGAGGGCCGGCGCTGACCAGCACACCGATCCGGGGGAGTGCCCGGGAGTGTGCAGGGCGTGCAGCTCGATACCGCCGGCGGTCAGCACCAGGCCGTCGTCCACGCTGTGGAATTCCTTGTCCGGGTGAATCTCCCGCCACAGCATCTCGTCGGCCGGGTGCAGGAACACCGGGGCGTCGAGGGTCTTGCCCAGTTCGGGGGCCACGGTGATGTGGTCGTTGTGGCCGTGGGTGCAGATGACGGCGACGACGTTGCGCCCACCCACGGCCTGCACGATCGGCGCGGCGGTGTGGGCGGCGTCGAAGACGATGACGTCTGAGTCGTCACCGACGAGCCAGATGTTGTTGTCGACGTCCCAGGTGCCGCCGTCGAGGCTGAAGGTGCCGCTGGTCACGACCCGTTGCACGCTCACAGGATGACGACCGATCGGAGTACCTCGCCGGCGTGCATCTTGTGGAAGGCGTCTTCGATGGCGTCGAGCCCGATGCGTTCGGAGACGAACTTCTCCAGGGGCAGGCGGCCTTGGCGGTACAGCGAGATGAGGGTGGGGAAGTCGCGTTCGGGTAGGCAGTCGCCGTACCAGGAGGATTTCAGCGACCCGCCGCGGGAGAAGAAGTCCACCAGCGGGATCTGCAGGGTCATGTCGGGGGTGGGGACGCCGACCAGGACGACGGTGCCGGCCAGGTCGCGGGCGTAGAAGGCTTGTTTCCAGGTTTCGGGGCGTCCGACGGCGTCGATGACGACGTCGGCGCCGAACCCGTCGGTGAGGTCCTGGATGGTGGCGATGGGGTCGAGTTCTTTGGCGTTGATGGTGTGGGTGGCGCCGAAGCTTCTGGCCCAGTCCAGTTTCCGGTTGTCGGTGTCCACGGCGATGATGGTGCGGGCCCCGACCAGGGCGGCCCCGGCGATGGCGGCGTCCCCGACGCCGCCGCAGCCGATGACGGCCACGGTGTCATCGCGGCCGATATTGCCGGTGTTGATGGCCGCGCCCAGGCCGGCCATCACGCCGCAGCCGAGCAGCCCGGCCACGGCGGGGTCGGCTTCGGGGTCGACTTTGGTGCACTGGCCTTGGTGGACGAGGGTTTTGTCGGCGAAGGCGCCGATACCGAGGGCGGGGGTCAGTTCGGTGCCGTCGGTCAGGGTCATTTTCTGGGTGGCGTTGAAGGTGTCGAAGCACAGGTGGGGGCGGCCGCGTTTGCAGGCCCGGCATTCTCCGCAGACTGCGCGCCAGTTGAGGATGACGAAGTCGCCGACGGCGACGTGGGTGACACCCGGGCCGATGGATTCGACGGTGCCGGCGGCTTCGTGTCCGAGGAGGAAGGGATAGGAGTCGTTGATGCCGCCTTCGCGGTAGGTCAGGTCGGTGTGGCAGACGCCGCAGGCGATGATGTCGACCACCACTTCGCCGGGTCCCGGGTCGGGGATGATGATGTCGACCAACTCGACGGGCTGCTTCTTGGACCGGGAAATCACACCGCGCACTGTCTGAGGCATGCGTATAACCTAATGCCTCCGCCAAAAAATGGAATGGTGTCCAAACAAATGTCCGGTTGCCGGCGGGAAGCGTGAAGGCGACACCGCGGCGCAGCTCGGCGAGTTACCGTGGGACATGGCGTCACACTCGTTGTCGGCAGGTCACGGAGCCGACCTCCTCGTCATTGCCCGCGCGGCGTTCCGGCGCAGCGATTGGCACACGAGTTACGAGACCTTCGCGCGTGTCGAGGGCGTGCAGACCCTGGCGGTCGACGACCTGGCGGCCTACGCCTGCGCCGCATGGCGGCAGGGTCACGGCCGGGAAGCCGTCCGAATCAACGAGCGGGTGCACGCCATGCTGGTGCGCACCGATCCGGTGCAGGCCGCGGTCAAGGCCGCCGAGCTGGGGTTGGCCTGGCTGGCCCGCGGGCACGTCGCCGTCGCCGAAGACTGGGCAGACCGCGCCGCCCTTCTCCTCGCCGGAACTCCGGAGAGCGCCGCCCACGGTTATGTCGCCTATCTCACCGTCGTGCTGGCGTCCGACGACGACGCCGTCGCGGCCTTGCACGCGATCGCGGGTCGCGCCGCCGACCCGGCGTTGTCCGCGCTGGCGGGTGCCGCCGAGGGTATCGCGGCCTTGGACCAGGGGCGTCACGCCGAGGGATACGCCCTCCTCGACGAGGCACTGCTGCCGGTGCTGGACGAGCGGCTGCCGATGGAATGGGCGGGCGACGTGTACCGGCGTGCGCTGCTCCTTGCTCGGGGGCACGCCGACGCCGCCCGGCTGCGGGCCTGGTCGGAGTCGATGCAGCGCTGGAGTGAGGCCACCGATGCCGCCGCCTACCGCGCCATCTGCAACGTGCTGCGCGCCGGCCTGAACGCCGAGCTGCCCGCGAGCCGGGTCATGGACCTGCGCCGGGTGATCGCGGAGGTCGATGCCGCGGTGGCCGGTCTGCTGGAGGATCTGCTGGTCGCGACCCGCTGACGCCCGGCTAGATTGGCGCGGGTGAGCGCCCTCGACGCCCTGTCCGACTGGCCGGTGCCCGCCGCTGCCGCCGCGGTGGTGGGACCGTCCGGCATCCTCGCCGTCCACGGGGACGACCGCCATCCCTTCCGGCTGGCATCGGTGACCAAGCTGCTCGTCGCCCGCGCGGCGCAGATCGCCGTGGAGGAGGGTGCCTTCGAACTCGACACCCCGGCCGGCCCACCCGGGGCGACGGTGCGGCATCTGCTGGCGCACGCCTCCGGGGTGGCGATGCACAGTGCAGACGTGCTCGCGACGCCCGGAACCCGCCGGATCTACTCCAACTACGGGTTCACGCTGCTGGCGGCGGCGTTGCAGGAGGCCACCGGGATCGAGTTCGACGCCTACCTGCGCGAAGCGGTGTTCGAACCGCTCGCCATGGTCGACTCGGAGCTGGACGGCGGGGCCGAGGCCGCCGGGTACGGCGGGCGGTCCACGGTGGCAGACCTGGCGGTGTTCGCCCGGGAGCTGCTGCGGCCCGCGCTGGTGTCCGCGTCCATGCACGAAGCCGCGGTGACGGTGCAGTTCCCCGGCCTGGCCGGGGTGCTCCCCGGGTTCGGGTCACAGCGGCCCAACGACTGGGGGCTGGGGTTCGAGATCCGGGACGGCAAGTCTCCACACTGGACCGGAGCCCGCAATTCGGTGCGCACCTTCGGGCATTTCGGGCAGTCAGGCACGTTCCTCTGGGTCGATCCCGACGTTGACCTCGCGCTCGTGGTGCTGACCGACCGCGATTTCGGCGACTGGACCTACCCGCTGTGGCCGGCAATCTCTGATGAGGTCCTGAGAGAATTCGCAGCACACTAGCGCAACTGTGGCCCCACAAGGCACAATAGACACGCACGAAACAACTGCATCGCTTTGGTAACACCAGGTCGTTGGGGAAGACGTCCCTAGTGGAAGCCGAAGGAGCAGATGATGCGTGCGTCGAACCAGTTCGCCGATGCGACGACTGGCGTGGTTTACGTTCACGCCTCGCCCGCGGCGGTATGCCCACACGTGGAGTGGGCCCTTTCGTCGACCCTGTCGGCGCGGGCGAACCTGAAATGGACGCCCCAACCGGCCATGCCGGGGCAGCTTCGTGCTGTCACGAATTGGATCGGACCGGTCGGTACCGGCGCGCAGCTGGCCAACGCCCTGCGGTCGTGGTCGGTGCTGCGGTTCGAGGTCACCGAGGATCCCAGTGAGGGCGTCGACGGACACCGCTGGTGCCACACCCCGCAACTCGGTCTGTGGAGCGGTGCGATGAGCGCCAACGGCGACGTCATCGTCGGGGAGCAGCGTCTGCGCACGCTGATGGCCTCCGGCGCCGACACGCTGGCCGCCGAACTGGACACCGTGCTGGGCACCGCATGGGACGAATCGCTGGAGCCCTACCGCGGTGGCGGCGACACCGGCGAGATGACCTGGCTCAACAGGGGAGTCGGCTAACTGACCCGGTAGTGCGCCGGGTCGGGTTCGGCCAACATCCGGGTGAGCGTGGCGCGGTCGAACGGCCACAGGTCGATGGTGCCCGCCTCGGTGAGATACCAGGAATTGCATCCGGTGTTCCACACGGTGGGGCCGATCGCGTCGGCGACCGCAGCATTGAACTCGTCGGTGGCCTCCTCGGTGACTTCCACCTCGGTGATCTCGCCGTCGCGGAACCGCGTGAGCCAGGCCACGATATAGCGGGCCGTCGTCTCCGCCGAGTACTGCAGGGGAATCGATCCGGTCGGTGAGTTCGGGCCCAGCACCGTGAACAGGTTCGGGAACCCGGGGATCGCCGTCATCCGGTAGGCACGCGGACCCTTCACCCAGGCCTCGTCGAGGGTGATCCCGTCGCGCCCCACGATCGACATCGGCCGCATGTAGTGGTGCGCGTGAAACCCGGTGGCCAGCACCACCACATCGACCTCGTGGTGCGCGCCCTCGGCGGTGCGGATACCGGTCGGGGTCATCTCGGTGATCGGATCACTCACCAGCAGGGCGTTGGGCCGGGTGATCGCGCGGTAATAGCTACCCGACACCACCTGGCGTTTGCACAGCGGCTGGTAGTCGGGGGTCAACGTGGCCCGCAGGTGTGGATCGCGGATCTGGGCCCGCAGGCTCAGCCGCGCGTAGGCCTGCACGGCGCGACGACGCCACGACGGCGTGGTCACGACATCGGCGAGGATGTTGGACATCCACTGCAGGCGGTCGAAGGTGAAGGCGTGCAACGCCGGCCAGCGCCGCAGTGCCGCCGTCAGTGCCCGAGGTTGGCGTAGCCACATCGGCGCCCACAGGATCCACTGCGGTGAACGGGCGAAGTGCAGTACCGCGGCGGCCTCGGGTTGCAACGTCGAGACCACCTGCACCCCGGTCGAACCCGTGCCGATCACGGCGACACGCTTGCCGCTGGTCTGGACGTCGGGATCCCATCGCGCGGTGTGCACCACCGGGCCGCCGAACCGGTCCATGCCGGGGATATCGGGGATGAACGGGTGGTGCAGCACCCCGGTGGCGCACACCACGAAATCGGCGGTCATGGTGTCGCCGCCGGAGGTGGTGAGCTGCCAGCTGCCGTCCTGGTAATGCGCCGCGGTGATCTCGGTGTTCAGCCGCAGGTGTGCGGCCAGCCCGAAGCGGTCGACGATCTCGCGGTGATAGCGCTGGATATCGGGACCGGTGGCCCACAGATGGCTCCACGCCGGATTCGGCGCGAAACCGAATTGATAGATCTGCGAGGGCACATCGCAGGTGAGGCCCGGATAGCGATTCCAGTGCCAGACGCCCCCGACGTCGGAGCCCTTCTCCACCAGGGTGAAATCGGTGAAACCGGCCTGGTGGAACGTATGCGCGGCAGCGATCCCGGCCATCCCGGCACCGATGATGACGATACGGACTCTGCGGGTCATCGGGCCTACCTTTCCGATGCCGACGGTATCCGAAAGGTGGGCCGATACGATGCGCTACCTGATGAACACGCCCGGGGTAGTCGGATCGCCGGTGGGCGCAACGGAATTCAGTCGATAGCGGACGAGTCCGCGTACGAGCAGCATCTGCAACAACGTGTCGATGCGGGTCTGCAGGTCCGCCGGCACGTCCAGCCCGGCCGCGGCGAGGCGGTCCCGGGTCGACGCGGTGAGTTCGGGCCAGGCCACCGTGTACGGCCACCGCACCGACAGCACGTCGATGGCGGCTTTCACGCCGTGATCATTGGTGTAGATCTGCTGGGTGCCGGGCGCCCCGTAATGCTGGGTCGAATGGTCGAACCGGGTGAACCCGTCGGTCACCGGGAGGCTGGTGGCGAAGTGCAGCGCCGGGAATCGATCCGGGCCGATGTCGTAGCGGATCTGCGCGGCGCGATGCGCATGCACCAACAGCGACTGCCGAAACGTGCGGTGGCGCACGAAATCCAGGCACTGCTCCAGTTCGAGCTGGCTCTGGCATTCGTCGATCAGTTCCTGGGCGGTGTCCTCGTGATGGTCGGCGGCGTACATCGTCTCGGCTCGGGCGTCGGCCAGGTACACCAGGTCGTAGGTGTCCAGATGCTCCACGAAATCGACGAAATAGCAGCCGGGTTGGAGGTGATAGCTGACAAAGGCCACGCCCTGTGGGGCCAGCGCCGTGCGAATGGTCGCGAGGAGGGCGTCGCGCATGCGTGCGGGCACCCCGCTGTAGACACCGTGGCAGATGACGAAATCGAACTGTCCCAGCGCAGCCAGATCCGCCGCCGAAGGCAGCAGATCCGCGGCGGCGGCGATCTCCAGAACGCGCGCGCCGGCCACCGGTGGCGGATCGACCCCGAAGAGATGCGCCACGGCGGCGAGATGGTCGGGTGACGTCGCCGGGCGGACCGAGGAACCGTATGGGGCCTCGTCGTCGTCGGCGCGCCACCGTCGCGTGGCTGAGTTCACGACATCCTCCTGTCCTGGCAGGAGATCGTTGCACGCGTGGCTGGCAACCACCCGGAAGTTAGCTGCGGAGCAGCTTCAGTGCGTGCGGCACCGCCGACACCGTCACCGGCAGTGGACAGGCGAAGTCGCCATCGGCATATGCGTTGATGCCGGGGGAGTCGACCACCACGGCGGCCGCCCGCTTGGTGGTGACCTCGGGGAGATTGACGTGGGTGCCCTTG
Source organism: Mycolicibacterium sp. Y3 (assembly GCF_051188035.1). NCBI lineage: Bacteria > Bacillati > Actinomycetota > Actinomycetes > Mycobacteriales > Mycobacteriaceae > Mycobacterium > Mycolicibacterium sp. Y3. Next base: position 2,809,274 of record NZ_JAVQLT010000001.1, read on the forward strand.
AAGACGGTGGGGAACAGCCGGATCAGTTTGGTGCGCGACGCGGAGTGCACCATCGTGACGTCGAGCAAGCCGTCGGTCGGGTCGGCCCCCGGGCAGATGAGCATGCCGCCGCCGTAGCTGCGGGTGTTGCCGAACGCGGCCAGGGTGAGTTCGGTGACGACCTCCGGCCCGTCGTCGAAGGTGAGCCGGAACGGCAGCAGCCGCAGCCGGGACAGCTCCGCGACCATGGCGACGTTGTAGCGCATCCGGCCGTGCGGCCAGCTCATCCGGTTCGTGCGGTCGCTGACCAGCGAATCGAAGCCCGCCGCCATCACCGTTCCGAACCACGTGACCGCACCCGTGGCATCGACGATGCGGCCCAGATCGATGGTCTGCGTCTTTCCTTCGGCCACCACGTCGGCGGCCGCCTCGGGATCGCCTGTGGGGATGCGGAATTCGCGGGCATGGTCGTTGCCGGTACCCGCCGGGATGATCCCCAGCGGGACGTCACCGAGGGCCAGCGCCTGCAGCGCCACCGAGATGATGCCGTCGCCGCCGACCACGACGAGCGCGTCGGTGCCGCGGGCGAGTTCGTCGTCGACGAGCCGGCGGGCGTGCGTGGCGTCGGTGCCGACGATCTCGCACACGTTGATCCCGCGCTGCTGGAATCGTGCGATCGCGCGCTCGGCGGCATGTGGTGCGTTGCCGTGTCCCGACGCGGGGTTGGTCAGGACGGTGATCCTGTTCACGGAATCAGCTTGCCGGGGTTGAGGATTCCCGCGGGGTCGAGCACCGCCTTCACCGCACGCAGCACCTCCACGCCCAGATCGCCGATCTCGTCGCGCATCCACGGGCGGTGGTCGGCGCCGACCGCGTGATGGTGGGTGATGGTCGCACCGGTGCGGACCATCGCCTCCGACGCTGCGGTCTTGGCCTTGCTCCACTGTGCGATCGGGTTGCCGCGCTGGGCGGCCACGACGGTGAAGTACAGCGAGGCTCCGGTGGGGTACACGTGCGAAATGTGGCACATCACCAGCGCCGGCGTGCCGGATTCGGCCAGTGCACCGGTCAGGGCGTCGGTGACCGCCTCCTTCAGCGCGGGGATGTTCGACCACGAGGTGGCGGTCTCCAGCGTCTCGCACAGCGCACCGGCCGCCAGCAGGGAATCCCGCAGGTAGGGGGCTCCGAAGCGGCCGTGCTCCCACGCCCGGGCCGGGGCCTCGCCCAGCGAGGTGCCACCGAGGGCGGCCAGCACCGCACGGGTCTCGTCGTGCCGGCTCTCGGTGTGCGCCGCCGAGCCTTCGAACACCGTGATCGCCAGGCATCCGCCGGTCACGCGCTGCTCCCCGATGCTCTCGGTGGTGGCCAGGTTCACCCCGGTCTCCACCTCGTCGGACAGCCGGATCACCGTCGGGCCGGTTCCGGTCTGGGTCACCGCACGCAACGCGGCAGCACCGGTGGCGAAATCCGGGAACGACCACGCTTCGTAGCGGGTGGTCTCGGGCACCGGGTGCACCCGGACCCGGACGGCGGTGATGATCCCGAAGACGCCTTCGGAACCGACGATGAGCTGGCGCAGATCGGGTCCGGCCGCCGAGGCCGGGGCCCGGCCGAGGTCGAGCACACCGGCCGGCGTGACGGCGCGCAGACCGCGGACCATATCGTCGAAGCGGCCGTAGCCGGCCGAGTCCTGGCCCGAGGACCGGGTGGCGGCGAACCCGCCGATGGTGGCGAATTGGAAACTCTGCGGGAAGTGGCCGAGGGAGAAGCCGTGCTCGGCGAGCAGCCGTTCGGCGTCGGGTCCGGTGACGCCGGCCTGCAGCACCGCCTCGCCGGAGATCTCGTCGACGCTGAGCAGCCGGTCCAACCGGCGCAGATCCAGCGACACCACCGCGGCCAAGTCGCCGCGCTCCGGGTCGAGGCCGCCCACCACGCTGGTGCCGCCGCCGAACGGGACGACGGCGATGCGCTGCCTCGCGCAGTACTCCAGAATCGCCGCGATCTCCTCTTCGGAACCTGGCAGCAGCACCGCGTCGGGGGCATCTTGAACGCCGGTCTCCTTGCGCCGCAACAAGTCCAGAGTGGATTTGCCGCCGGCCCGCAGGAGCCGGTCGTGGTCGTCCACGCGGCAGTGGCCGGCGCCGACGCTGGCTTCCAGCGATGCGCGATCGGCGGGCGTCAGCCGGGACGGGCGGAGCTTCACCTGCTCGGCGGTGATGTCGGCAGTGTCCGATTCCTCGATGCCCAGCGCCTGCTTGAGCAGGGCCCGGATCCCGTCGGACAACGGTTTGGCCGCTGCGGGATCGCCCCAGGCATTCCACTTCATCATGCGTTACAGTATTACACATGATGTCAATCAGTAACGACGACGGCGGTGAATCGCTGGCCGACCGGATCCTGGATGCCGCCGCCAGTTGTGTGCTGGCGTTCGGCATCGAACGGGTGACTCTTGCCGAGATCGCCCGCCGCGCCGGCGTGAGCCGACCGACCGTCTACCGGCGCTGGCCCGACACCCAGTCGATCCTGGCCGCGTTGCTGACCGCCCGGGTCACCCGGGTGCTGGTGGACGTGGGCGAGCGCGGGGTGGGGCGCGCCGACCTGGTGGCTCGGATGGTGGCGGTGGCGCAGCGGCTGCGCCAGGACGAGATCGTGATGTCGGTGCTGCACACCGCGCCCGAGCTGGCCATGGTGTACATCGCCGAGCGCCTGGGCACCAGCCAGCAGATCCTGATCGACGCGCTCGCCGGTCAGCTCAAGCTGGCCCAGGAGCACGGCAGCGTGCGCGCCGGCGATCCCCGGCAGCTGGCCGCCATGTGCCTGCTGATCACCCAGTCGGCGGTGCAGTCCGCGCAGATGGTCGCCCCGATCCTGGACGCCGAGGCGCTGGCCGTCGAACTCCAACACGCCCTGAACGGATACCTCAAGCCATGAGTACCGCACTCAACGCCGCGCGCCGCCGTGCCGAACTCGCCGCCCTCGCCGACACCGCACAGATCGACGTCGTCGTGATCGGCGGCGGTATCACCGGTGCCGGTATCGCACTCGATGCCGCCAGCCGTGGCCTGTCCGTGGTGCTGGTGGAGAAACACGATCTGGCCTTCGGTACCAGCCGGTGGAGTTCGAAGTTGGTGCACGGCGGCCTGCGTTACCTGGCGACCGGCAATGTGGGGATCGCCCGGCGTAGCGCCGTCGAACGCGGAATCCTGATGTCGCACAACGCCCCTCATCTGGTGAAGGCGATGCCGCAGCTGGTGCCGCTGTTGCCGTCGATGAGCCGGGCCTCCCGCGCGCTGGTGCGCGCCGGATTCGTGGCCGGGGACGGACTGCGCAAGCTGGCCGGTACGTCGGCCTCGATCCTGCCGCGGTCGCGCCGGGTGGACGCCGCCCGCACGGTACAGCTCGCCCCGACGGTGCGCCGCGACGGTCTCGACGGCGGTTTCCTGGCCTTCGACGGACAGCTGATCGACGACGCCCGGCTGGTCACCGCGGTCGCTCGCACCGCCGCCGGATATGGTGCCGTCATCCTGACCCGGGTGTCGGCGTCGGCGGCGACCGGGACCTCGGTCACGCTGACCGACGAACTCACCGGCGAAGCCTTCGGGCTCACCGCCCGCGCCGTCATCAATGCGGCCGGGGTCTGGGCGGGCGAGGTGGATCCGTCCCTGCGGCTGCGGCCCAGCCGGGGAACCCACCTGGTGTTCGACGCCGCAGCGTTCGGTAATCCCACTGCCGCCCTGACCATTCCGATTCCCGGTGAGCTGAACCGATTCGTCTTCGCGATGCCCGAACAACTCGGTCGGGTGTACCTCGGACTCACCGACGAGGAGGCGCCCGGGCCGATTCCCGATGTCCCGCAGGCGACCCCGCAGGAGATGACCTTCCTGCTCGACACGGTGAACACCGCGCTGCAGACCGCCTTGGGGCCCGGGGATGTGCTCGGTGCCTACGCCGGACTGCGCCCGCTGATCGATACCGGAGAAGGCCGGACCGCCGACGTCTCCCGCGAACACGCCGTCACCGAATCGTCGTCGGGGGTGATCAGCGTGATCGGCGGCAAGCTCACCGAATACCGCTATATGGCCGAAGACGTGCTGGACCGGGCCGTCGCGCTGCGCGGCCTCACGGCGGCACCGTGCCGGACCAGGAACCTGCCGCTGGTCGGCGCCACCCGGGAAGCCATTGCCGGACTGCCACATTCACTGGTCGCCCGGTTCGGCGCCGAAGCCGTGGAGGTGCTCGCCGGTGCGACCTGCGCCCAACCCGCCGAACCGGTCGCCGACGGCATCGACGTGCTGCGCGCGGAGTTCGAGTTCGCGGTGACCCACGAGGGCGCACTGACGGCCGAGGACATCCTGGATCGGCGGACCCGGATCGGATTGGTGGCGGCCGATCGCGAACGTGCGGCCGCCGTCGCGGCGGAGTTCCTCGCGAGCTGAAGCGGGGGTACCGGACGCTCAGCGCCGCCAGAACAGGTGATGGGTGACACCGCTGGGGCTGGGCACCACATCGCAATGGAATCTGTCCAGCAGCTCGTCGGGGGAGTCCCACAGCCGGGATCCGCGACCGAGGGTGAACGGTGACACCGCGACGTGCAGGGTGTCGACCAGATCGTCGTCGAGGAACTCTCTGATGGTGGTCGCCCCGCCGCCCAGTCGCACATCCTTGCCTCCGGCGGCCTCGCGGGCCATCGCCAGCACGGATGCCGGGTCACCGTCGACGAAGTGGAAGGTGGTGTCCGACAGGGTGAATGACGGGCGTTCGTGATGGGTCAGCACGAACACCGGGGTGTGGAACGGCGGTTCGTCACCCCACCAGCCCACCCAGTCGTGATCCGTCCACGGGCCGCGATGGGGGCTGAACTTGTTGCGTCCCATGATCTCCGCGCCGATGTTGTTCGCGAAATCTCGGGTGAGGTAGTCGTCGAGGCCCCGGGTACCGCCGGGGTCGGTGCGGTTGGGCCAGCTGGCCGTCGCACCGGCCCACGCGAACATGGTGCCCGGGTCGGCGTGGCCGAACGGCCGCTCGAAGCTCTGCCCCTCGCCGGCACCGAAGCCGTCCTGGGAGACGTTGAAGTTCTGGACTTTCAGCAGCTGCACCATGACCAGTAGACCCGGTCCGCCGTCAAAACTCATCGAAACGACGAATGGCCCGGGAGATCCTCCCAGGCCATTCGTGGACGCTGCTTACAGCGGGATGTTCTTGTGCCGGCCGCGCCGGTGCGGGGCCTCGGCCAGCGCCTGGGTGATCACGCTGCGGGTGTGCGCCGGATCGATCTTGGCGTCCACCACGCCGATCTCGATCGCGGAGTCGACGCCACCGGCGATCCGCTCGTGCTCCAGCGCGAGCTCCTCGTGCAGGGCCTCCCGGTCTTCGGGAGCGGCGGCTGCCAGCTTGCGCTTGTGCAGGATGCCGACGGCGGCCTTGGCGCCCATCACGGCCACCTCGGCGTCCGGCCAGGCGAACACCTTGGTGGCGTTCAGCGAACGGGAGTTCATCGCGATGTACGCGCCGCCGTAGATCTTGCGGGTCACCAGCGTGACACGGGGCACGGTGGCCTCACCGAACGCGTGCAGCAGCTTGGCGCCGCGGCGCACCACGCCACCCCACTCCTGGTCCACACCGGGCAGGTAGCCGGGTACGTCCACCACGACCACCAGCGGGATGCCGAACGCGTCGCACAGCCGCACGAAACGGGCTGACTTCTCGGCGCTCTCGGAGTTCAGGCAGCCGCCCAGGCGCAGCGGGTTGTTGGCGATGACGCCGACGGAGCGCCCGGCCAGCCGGCCCAGGCCGACCACGATGGACGGAGCCCACCGGGACTGGAACTCCTCGAACGGGGCGTCGTCGTCGAGCAGGGCTTCGATGATCGGATGCACGTCGTAGGCGCGCCGCGCCGACTCGGGCATCAGCGCCTTGAGGTCGGTATCGCCGGCCTCGGCCTTGCTGCGGTCGAAATGGCCCTGCTGGGAGAACAGCCCGACCAGGCGACGGCCCCGCTCGTAGGCGTCGAGCTCGTCGTCGGCGACGATATGGCATACGCCGGACTTCTTGTGGTGGGCTTCCGGGCCGCCGAGGGACACCATGTCGACGTCCTCGCCGGTCACGCTGCGCACCACGTCCGGGCCGGTGACGAACACCTTGCTGTCCGGCGCCATCACGATGACATCGGTCAGCGCGGGGCCGTAGGCGGCGCCACCGGCGGCGAAGCCGACGACCACGGAGATCTGCGGGATGTAACCCGACGCGCGGATCATCGCCTCGAACACCAGGCCGACAGCGTGCAGCGCTTTGACGCCCTCGGCCAGCCGGGCGCCGCCGGAGTGCCAGATACCGACGATCGGGCTCTGCTCCTCGATGGCGATGTCGTAGGCGTTGACGATATGGGCGCAACCCTCGATGCCCATCGCGCCGCCCATGACGGTGCCGTCGGTGCAGAACGCGATGGTTTTCACCCCGTTCACGGCACCGGAGGCGGCCAGCACACCGGACTTGTCGCGCTCGTGCAGCAGCTCCACGGTGCCGTCGTCGAAGAACGTCGACAACCGCAGCAGCGGATCGCGAGGATCAAGGGATTCGGCAGCCGTCTCTGGGGCCATGGTTGTCATCTGGGGTTCTCCTTGGTCTCGCGGTGAACGCGTCGTCAGTATCGGCCGAAGGCGAGGGCGACGTTGTGCCCGCCGAAACCGAACGAATTGTTGATGGCGTACTGGTAGTTGCCCTGCCGCGGTTCCCCGGCCACCACGTCGAGGTCGATCTCCGGATCCAGGTTCTTCAGGTTCAGCGTGGGCGGGATGACGCCGTCACGCAAGGCGAGCACGGTCAGGATCGACTCGACCGCCCCGACCGCTCCGACCGAATGCCCCAGCGCGCCCTTGGGGGCATACACCGCGGGGCGGTGTCCTGCCATCGCCTTGTTGATGGCGACGCCCTCGGCCACGTCACCGACGTGGGTGCCGGTGGCGTGCGCGTTGACATGGTCGATATCGCTGGGCTGCAGCCCGGCCAGCTGCACCGCCCGGCTCATGGCGTAGCCGGCCTGCTCGCCGTTGGGGTCCGGCGCGACGATGTGGTAGCCGTCGGAGGTGACGCTGGCGCCCATGATGCGGGCCAGGATGTTGGCGCCGCGGGCCTTGGCATGCTCCTCGGTCTCGATGACGAGCATGGCGCCGGCCTCACCGAAGACGAATCCGTTGCGGTCCCTGTCGAACGGGCGACAGGCCCCTTCAGGATCGTCGTTGCTGTTGGACAGCACGATGCGCATCTGAGCGAAGCCGGCGATCGGCACCGCCTCGATCTGGGTTTCCACCCCGCCGCAGATGGCCATATCGGCCTCACCGAGCACGATGTTGCGCCAGGCGTTGGCGATGGCTTCCGAACCCGAGGCGCAGGCCGAGATCAGGGTGCTCACCCCGGCCTTGGCCTTGCGCTCGAGACCGATGGCGGCCGCAGCACCATTCGGCATGTACATCTGCACGACGAGCGGGGAGACGGCCCGAAGACCGCGTTCCCGCATCCCGTCGTAGGCGAACACCAGTTCCTCGGCGGAGCCCAGTCCGGTGCCGACCGACACCATGAGCCGGCGCGAGTCGACGTCGGGAGACCCGGCGTTCTCCCAGACCCGACGCCCCAGCACCGTCGACATCTTCTGGAGGTAGGACAGCCGGCGCTTCTCGACGCGCGTCAGGTCGTCCTCGAAATCCTCCAGGAGATGTCCGCCGATGCGGACCGGAAGGTCGTACTGCTCGACGAATGGATCTTCGAGCTTCCGGATGCCGCTCTCCCCGTTGAGCAGCTTCTTCCAGGTGTTCTCGGCATCGGTCGCCAACGCGGTCGACATGGCAATGCCAGTGACCACCACGTTGGGCAGACCGTTCCCCGTCGAGACTCCCGCCATGAACTGAGTTTTCCTTTCCTACCTACTCAGTACCGCCCGAAGGCCAGTGCCACATTGTGGCCACCGAACCCGAATGAGTTGTTGATGGCGTACTGGTATTCGCCGTATCGAGGCTCGCCCGCAACGACATCGAGATCGATCTCGGGGTCGGGCGTCTCATAGTTGAGCGTCGGCGGGATGACGCCGTCGCGCAGAGCCAGCACCGTCAGGATGGATTCCAGGGCGCCGACGGCGCCGATGGAGTGACCCAGTGCGCCCTTGGGTGCGTATACCGCGGCATGTTCCACCCCGGCGACGCGCAGTGCGTTGGCCTCCGCGGTGTCACCGATCGGGGTGGCCGTGGCGTGCGCGTTGACGTGGTCGATGTCCTTGGCCGACAGGCCGGCGGTCTCCAGCGCGCGCTTGATCGCCGCGCCGGCGCGCTCGCCGTCCGGCGCCGGAGCGACCATGTGGAACGCGTCCGAGGTGATGCCCGCACCGAGCACCCGGGCCAGCGGCTTGGCGCCACGGGCCTTGGCGTGTTCCTCGGTCTCCAGGATCAGCACCGCACCGGCTTCGCCGAACACGAACCCGTCGCGGTCCTTGTCGAACGGACGCGACGCCCCGGCCGGGTCGTCGTTGCGGGTGGACATGGCACGCATCATCGAGAACGCCGCGATCGGCAGCGCCTCGATACCGCCCTCGACGCCACCGCACACGGCGATGTCGGCGTCACCCATGACGATCTGACGCCAGGCGTGGGCGATGGCCTCGGAGCCGGATGAACACGCCGAGACCGGGGTGATGACGCCGGCACGGGCCCCGAGTTCGAGACCGATGACGGCGGCAGCGCCGTTGGGCATGATCATCTGGACGGCCAGCGGCGACACCTTGCGGGGGCCGCCCTCGTTCATCGCGTCGTAGGTCTCGACGATCTTCTCGCCGCCACCGAGGCCGGTGCCGATCACGACCGAGAAACGATCGGGATCGACCTCCGGCCGACCGGCGGTGTCCCACAACTGATTGCCGATGTACTTGGCCATCCGCTGGACATACGACATACGCCGCATCTCCAGCCGGGTCATCTTTTCGTCGAGGTTCTCGACGAGATGGCCGCCGATGCGTACCGGAAGGTCCCACTTGGTGACGAAATCGTCCTCGAGGACGCGGATTCCGCTCTCGCCGGCCAGTAGGCCCTTCCACGTGCCCTCGATGTCCGCAGCGAGGGAAGTAGTCGCCGTGACGGCGGTCACCACAACGCTGGGGAAACCGCCGTTAGCAGTGGAAGGTCGGGTCACTTCGAGAACTTATCGCGCAGCGCGGCGGCGGCCTCGGGGTTCTCTTCCTCGAGCTTCTGGATGTAGCCGACGACGTCACCGACGGTGCGCAGGCCGGCCAGGTCCTCGTCCGGGATCTTCACGCCGTACTTGTCCTCGGTCTGCACCGCGATCTCGACCATCGACAGCGAGTCGATGTCCAGGTCGTCGACGAAGCTCTTCTCCATCGTCACCTCAGACGGCTCGATACCGGTGACCTCTTCGATGATCTCGGCAAGACCGGCGATGATTTCTTCTTGACTGGCGGCCACGATGGCTCCTTCTGTTTCTTCGGTTGCTCCACTCCGGCTGTCGGAGTGTTTGGTGGAACGTCTTCGGTTATGACACCCGGGATCAGAGCTCGGCGAGCCCATCCAGGTCTGAGGGGGCTTTCACCGCGTAGGTCGGTGTGCCTTTCAGTTCTCGTTTGGCGATGCCGACGAGCGTCCCGGCGGGCGGGAACTCGACGATCGCCGTCACCGCGAGACCCCGCAGGGTCTCGTTGCACAGATCCCAGCGCACCGGCCGGGTCATCTGGGCGACCAGCTTGGACATCGCGTCGGCAGCGTCGGCGACGGGCTTGCCGTCGGCGTTGGACAGCAGCGTCCTGGTCGGTTCGGCGGTCGGCACCTCCGCGGCCGCGGCGGCGTAGCCCTCGGCGGCGGGCGCCATGTAGTGGGTGTGGAAGGCGCCGGCGGTGGCCAGCACCCGGACCCGGGCCTTGGCCGGCGGATCCTCGGCCAGCTTCTCCAGCGCGGCGATCGCGCCGGCGGCCACGATCTGTCCGGCGGCGTTGCGGTTGGCGGGGATGAGGTCCAGGGACTCCAGGCGGGCCAGCACTTCGGCTTCGTCGCCGCCGAGCACGGCGGCCATACCGGTGGGCTCCAGCGCGCAGGCCTTGGCCATCTCGGCACCGCGGGTGGCGGCCAGCTTGATGGCGTCGTCGGGGGAGATGACTCCGGCGATGGCGTACGCGGCGATCTCGCCGACCGAGTGACCGGCGATGGCCGCATCACCGGAGAGCAGTCCGGTCTTGGTGACGTGCTCGTGCGCCAGCAGGGTGGCGGCCACGACCAGCGGTTGGGTCACCGCGGTATCGGTGATCTCCTCGGCGGTGGCGGTGGTGCCCAGCCGGGCCAGGTCCAGTCCGCTGATCGCCGACCACGCGGCCAAGCGCTCGGAAGCCCCGGGCAACTCCAGCCATGGGCTGAGCATGCCGGGGGTCTGGGATCCCTGTCCGGGAGCAAGCAATGCAAGCACGGCTCTAAGAAAACACTGTGAAGTCGTGTCTGTGCCGTGTAAGAGATTATGAACCTTGTCTTATTCTTTTGTGGAGTTTCCACAAAAGTGCACGTGATGCGACCGCGCCGAGACCAGGTTGCGATCTGTCACATCGGAATCTGGCTGTCCGTATTCGCCGATTGGCCTAAGAAAGTGCCGTTCGTACTGCCGTTTGACCCGTTGAAGTGGCCTGAATCACGCCGAAGCCGACCCACCGTGATGGCCACCCGCAACACGTACGCGTCGCGCGGGACCGTCGGATCACGGCCGGTGAAGTCGGTGATCCGTTTCAGGCGGTAGCGGACGGTGTTTGGATGAACCGTCAATTTGCGTGCGCAAGCTTCTATGGCGCCGCCGGAGTCCAGATACGCGTCGAGGGTCTGCGTCAATGCGGGGTCGGCATCGCCGAGGGGGCGCATCACCTCCGTCTCCAGTGCGGACAGCGCGATCGCGTCGCCGAGCAGCGCCCGTTCCGGAAGCAGTTCGCGGGCGGCCACCGGTCGCGGCGCACCGCCCCAGCCGGTGACGGCACGCATCCCCGAGATGGCCTCGGCGGCGCTTCGGTGCAGCGTCGTCAAGCTCGGCGCGGTGGGGCCGATCACCACCGGGCCGTTGCCGAACACCTTCATCAGCTCCGCGAGGAAGCGGTCGGTCTGGGACAGTGGCCCGGAGACGATGGTGACCAGCCAGGTGCCGTGCACATCCGACAGAGCGGTACGGCCGTTGCGCAATGCGACGTCGTGCACATCGCCGCTGACCAGGTCCAGGCGGTCCGGCTGGGGATAGCCCACGATCACGGTGGCGGGTGCGGTGGCATCCCAGTTCAGGGCGGCGGCCTGGGACTGTAGGGCCGGGCCGGCGTCCCCGCGGACCACGGCGTCGACGATATTGGCCTCCATCCGGCTGTCCCAGGCACCACGCGCCTCGGCCTGATCGGCATAGGCCGTCGCGGCGGCGAAGGCCAGATCGCGGCTGTAGCGGAGGATGCCGGCGGTCAGGGCGGTCAGCTGTTCGTCGGTGCGGGCCAGTAGCGGCACCACTTCTTCGAAGAACTCCATGGTGACCCGCACCATCTCGACGGATTGGCGCAGCGCCACCCGTCTGCGCAGGTCCTGGGGGACGACCTCGAAAGCCTGGGCGGTGTAGCTGATATCGCTGCTGGGGTCGCGCATCCACTCGACGAAGTTGATGACCGCGGTCTGGACCACCAGTTGCACGCTGGCGCGCTGGGAGGCTTCCAGATCGGAGAAGCCCGGCAGCCGCTCTTCCAGGGCGTGCACGGCCTCGGTGGCCAGCCGGCCCGAATACTGCTTGAGCCGACGCAGTGCGGACTCCGGCACGCTCTGCAGCACGTCCAGCGTCGATGCAGGCGGAACGGTCCGTTTGTCGGGCATGGATAAAATCTACGCTTCTCTTTTGTGAGAGATGCACCGCGTTTGTGCGGTTTCATACGAGACACGCCGGGCGAGGCGTATGAAACCGCACAAACGGAGAGGGCTAGGCGCTCCCGGTGTCGGCGAAGGACACCTCGGCGGCGGAGACGTCATCGATGCGGTACTGCTTGGCCGCGGCGACAGCCACCGACGGATCGATCTCCCCGTCGCGGGCCAGTGCCTCCAGCACGGCCACCACCACCGATTCGGCATCGGTGTTGAAGTACCGGCGCGCGGCCGGACGGGTGTCGGAGAAACCGAACCCGTCGGTGCCGAGCGTGACGTAGGTGTTGGGCACCCACGGCCGGATCTGCTCGGGGACCGCCCGCATCCAGTCCGACACCGCCACCACCGGGCCGGCCGTGTCGCCGAGCACCTGGGTGACATAGGCGGTCGGGGCCGGCTGATCCGGGTGCCGCAGTCGCTGCTTCTCCACCGCCACGCCGTCCCGGTTGAGCTCGCCCCAGCTGGTCACCGACCAGACGTCGGCCGCCACATCCCATTCGGCCGCCAGCAGGTCGGCCGCGCGCAACGCCTCCGGCATGGTCACGCCGGAGGTCAGGATCTGGGCGGTGCTGGTGCGTTTCTCGGCGGCCGCCCGGTAGCGGTAGATACCGCGCAGCAGACCTTCGGGATCGAAGTTCTCCGGCTCGGCGGGCTGCACGTACGGCTCGTTGTAGATGGTGATGTAGTAGAAGATGTTCTCCGGGTTCTCCCCGTACATCCGCTGCAGACCGTTCTCGATGATGTAGGCGATCTCGTAGGCGAAGGCCGGGTCATAGGTCACCGCCGCCGGGTTGGTCGACGCGAGCAGCAGTGAATGCCCGTCGGCGTGCTGCAGACCCTCGCCGGTCAGCGTGGTGCGGCCCGCGGTGGCGCCCAGCACGAATCCCTTGGCCATCTGATCGGCGGCCGCCCACAGACCGTCACCGGTGCGCTGGAACCCGAACATCGAATAGAAGATGTAGATCGGGATCATCGTGGTGTTGTGGGTGGCGTACGACGTGCCGACCGCGGTGAACGAGGCGGTCGAGCCGGCCTCATTGATGCCCTCGTGCAGGATCTGGCCGATCTCGGATTCCTTGTAGGCCAACATCAATTCGGAATCCACGGCCGTGTAGAGCTGCCCGTTGCGGTTGTAGATCTTGAGGCTCGGGAACCACGAGTCCATACCGAAGGTACGGGCCTCGTCCGGGATGATCGGGACGATCCGCGGCCCGATTTCCTTGTCCCGCAACAGTTCCTTGAGCGTGCGCACCGTCGCCATGGTGGTGGCCACGGCCTGGGTGCCGGACCCCTTCTTCAGCGGCTTGTAAGCGTCGCGGCCGGGCAGCTTCAGGGCCTTGGTCTTGGTGCGGCGCTCGGGCAGGAAACCGCCCAGGGTGCGCCGCCGGTCCAGCAGGTACCGGATCTCGGGCGAGTTCGGTCCCGGGTGGTAGTACGGCGGCAGGTAGGGGTTCTCTTCCAGCGCGGCGTCGCTGACCGGCACCCGGGTGACATCGCGGAAGGCCTTGAGGTCTTCCAGGGCAAGCTTTTTCATCTGGTGGGTGGCGTTGCGGCCCTCGAAGTGGTGCCCCAGCGTGTAGCCCTTGATGGTCTTGGCCAGGATGATCGTGGGCTGGCCCTTGTGCTCCATCGCGGCCCGGTAGGCGGCGTAGAGCTTGCGGTAGTCGTGGCCGCCGCGCTTGAGATTCCAGATCTCGCTGTCGGTCATCGAATCGACCAGCGCCTTGGTGCGCGGGTCGCGACCGAAGAAGTGGTCCCGCACGTAGGCGCCGTCGTTGGCCTTGTAGGTCTGGTAGTCACCGTCGGGCGTAGTGTTCATCAGGTTCACCAGGGCACCGTCCCGGTCGGCGTGCAGCAGCGCGTCCCACTCCCGGCCCCACACCACCTTGATGACGTTCCAGCCCGCGCCGCGGAAGAACGATTCCAGCTCCTGGATGATCTTGCCGTTACCGCGCACCGGCCCGTCCAGGCGCTGCAGGTTGCAGTTGACGACGAAGGTCAGGTTGTCCAGCGCCTCGTTGGCCGCCACCTGGATCAGGCCGCGGCTCTCCGGCTCGTCCATCTCGCCGTCGCCCAGGAACGCCCACACGTGCTGATCCGAGGTGTCCTTGAGGCCCCGGTCGTGCAGGTAGTGGTTGAACCGCGCCTGGTAGATGGCGTTCATCGGGCCCAGGCCCATCGACACCGTGGGGAACTCCCAGAAGTCGGGCATCAGGCGCGGGTGCGGGTAGGACGGCAGGCCGCCGCCGGCGTGGCTGTGCTCCTGGCGGAAGCCGTCCAACTGGTTGGCAGTCAGCCGGCCTTCGAGGAAGGCGCGGGCGTACATGCCGGGGGAGGCGTGGCCCTGGATGAAGACCTGGTCGCCGCCACCGGGATGGGACTTGCCCCGGAAGAAGTGGTTGAAGCCGACCTCGTACAGCGAGGCCGATGAGGCGTAGGTCGAAATATGGCCGCCGACACCGACTCCCGGCCGCTGGGCGCGGTGCACCATGATGGCCGCATTCCAGCGGATCCAGGCCCGGTAGCGCCGCTCGACATCCTCGTCACCGGGGAACCACGGCTCCAGTTCGGTGGGGATGGTGTTGACGTAGTCGGTGGACGTCAGCGCGGGGATGGCGACACGCTGCTCACCCGATCGTTCCAGCAGGCGCAGCATCAGGTAGCGCGCGCGAGCCGGGCCGGACCGTTCCAGGAGCGCGTCGAACGATTCCAGCCATTCGGAGGTCTCGTCGGGGTCGATATCGGGGAGGTAGGAGGCGACACCTTCGCGGATCACGCGGACGCGATCGGGTTCGCCTGTGGTACCAGAGTTTTGGGCCAGGTCTTGGCGCGCGAACTCGGTGGTCAACTTGGGCTCCTTGGTTGGCGGTGCTTCGTAGCGCTGGTTGCTTGTGGCGTCACCATCGTGCCTCTATCGTGCCCCACATCACCGGGCAGGGTGGCCTACTGCTCGGTAACCGAATGATCCGGCGTTTGACAGCCCGAACCGGTAACGTCTGGCAACAATGCGCAACAGTTGGCGGGGGTCTTCGGTGCTGGTCCGGATACGAATCGGCGCCCTGGTGCTGGGTTGTCTGGCCGCCCTGGCGATGATCGTGGTCGGATGCACCAGCGTGACCAGCGGTACCGCCACGGTGGACAAGGCTGACGCGCCGGTCTACCGCGCCTCGGTGTCGGCCTCGGCCGCCGAGTCGGCGGAGAGTTCCAGCTCGAAGGAATCCGAGCGACAGAAGTCGGTCACGACCAGTGCCATCCACAGCTCGTGCGAGGCGCTCAGCTCCAGCAGCGTGGACGCCATCTCCGCGGTGAACGACTACGTCGGCGCGTACAACGAGAACGGTGACGTCGCCGGCGCCGCGCGCCCGGCGATCGACGCGCTCAACCACAGCGCCGACGCGGTCGAACACAGCATTTCCGACCCGCTGGGTCCGGACCTGAAGAGCGCTCTGACAGAGTGGGTGGGTGCGGCTCGGGCCTTGGCGTCGTCGATTGCGGGCGATGTCGGGCCGGATGCGTTCAACGACGGAGTCGGCCGACTCAACGATGCGAAGGACGCCGCGCTGAACATGTGCGATAAGGCATATCGATAAACCTTGCCGCCAAGTCTCGGTTGATAGGCCCCGGCGTGCGAATATTAGGCCGAGCGCACTCGGAAACGCTAAAAGCTTGAAGGAGGACAGACGGTGGTCGCGGGGACGGACTCTGACCCGAATTACGCCCGAAAACTGGGCATCGAGAAGGATCAGGTCGTTCAGGAGTTGGGGTGGGACGAAGACACCGACGACGATATTAGGGCCGATATCGAGGATGCCGCCGGTGGCGAACTCCTCGACGAGGATGCCGATGAGGTCGTCGACGTGGTGTTGTTGTGGTGGCGAGATGACGACGGTGACCTGGTAGATCGGCTGATGGACGCCATCACGCCGCTCGCCGACGACGGTGTCATCTGGGTGATCACCCCGAAGACGGGCAAGCCCGGTCACGTGCAGCCCGCGGAGATCGCCGAGTCGGCGCCCACGGCCGGGTTGATGCAGACGTCGTCGGCCAACCTGGGCGATTGGATTGCCAGCCGGTTGGTGCAGCCGAAGTCCAAGGCGAAGAGCCGATAGCCCGCTTGGCGCCGAGATTGCAGTTTTTGCGGCCCGCACTCGCACTTTGTCGCGGTAACCGCAATCTCGAGGTGCGCCGATGCTGACTGCGGGCCTCGACGCGCCCGAATTTACCCTCAAGAACCAGCACGGCCAGCCCGTCACCTTGTCGGGTTTCCGCGGCCGCGACGTGCTGCTGGTGTTCTTCCCGCTCGCCTTCACCCCGATCTGTGCCGGCGAGCTGGGCGAGATTCAGAGCCATCCCGAGGTGTACAACACCGCCGACACCCTCACGCTCGCCATCTCGGTGGGCCCGCCGCCTACCCACAAGGTGTGGGCCAAGCAGAGCGGGTTCACCTTCGATCTGCTGTCGGACTTCTGGCCGCACGGCGCCGTCGCTGAGCAGTACGGGGTGTTCAATGCGGGGTCTGGCTTCGCTGACCGTGGCACCTTCGCGATCGACCGGTCCGGGATCATCCGGTTCGCCGAGTGTAAGCAGCCCGGCGAGGTGCGCGATGCGGCCGTGTGGCGGGACGCGCTGGCCGCTTTGCGGATTTAGTACTGGCCTTCGTGGGCGTGTACCGTGCCTGCGACGGGGCGCGTAGCTCAGTGGTAGAGCTCTGGTTTTACACACCAGCGGTCGGCGGTTCGATACCGTCCGCGCCCACCATCAAAACTCCAGTTCAGGGCTTCACGAGCTGAGTTTGTCGCACTTTCCCAACCCCCCGTTGTGCCAAGAGTGTGCCAACGTTTCTTGGCGGCCCATTCGTTGCGGGTGTGTCCCGCGACTTGGCCGGTGACCTCGAAGACCACGCGCTGGCCAATCTCCACGGCGTGGTCGGCGAAGCGTTCGCAGTACTTGCCTAACAGGGTCAGGGTGACATCCACGGCTGCTGCGACACCGTGTTTCCATGCTTTGTCCGGTGCAGCTGGTCCACGGAATCGTCCTCGCGGCTGAGCTGGGCGGCTAGTTCCGGGTCGCGGGGTAGGGCGACGTCGTTGGCGGTGTTGCCCAGATCGACGGCGATGGTGCCCATTTCGCCGAAGTCACCGTTGACGTCATCGGTGCACCGGCGCGATCTTCCCGCGATCACAGGCGTCGAGCGCCTGGTCCAACTGCTGTGTGGGTTTCTGAACTCCCGTGGCATAGTCCAGCGCTCCGAGCTGTGAGAACGTGCTGTTTTGCTCGTGTCGTGTCATCCGTATTTTTCTCATTATCTGGCTCATTTTCGTGCCCGATCTTGTTCCAGCTGGCGAAGTGCTGCCTCCGGGCCCGGGCGTTGCTCCCTTGTCATCGATCGCGGCAGACATCCATAATCGTCAACGAGGTTGTCCCGTTCGTGAGCTAATTCCGTTCTTAGTCAGCGAGTTTCGCAAGGCACATGTGCTCGTGGTGCCCTCGTGTCCCAGATGCGGCGTCGCGAGAGGTCACCAGAACAATGGCGTTCATGGCGAATCGCGGGCTCTATTGGGCCGAGGTTGCGATGGGCAGTTCGGCGAGGCGCCATTCGAGCATGCCGTCGCTCAGTCGCGTGGCGGTGCGGCCGAGCTGGGCGAGCATCCGTACCGCCTCGTGAGCTAGAACGCAGTAGGCGCCGCGGCAGTAGGCGACGATGTCGTGGTCGTCAGACAGTTCGGTGAGGCGCTCGGCGAGCTCATCGAGTGGAACCGATACCGCAGCCGGGATGTGGCCGGCGTCGTACTCCTCTCGGGGCCGCACGTCGATCACCGTCACCTGTCCGGTGTTGATTCGATCGAGTAGCTCGTCGCGAGTCACCTGTTCGGTGCCTGGGCCTAGGTAGGCAGACGCGGCGGCCTCGACGTCGGGGAGGTGGGTACTGGCGACCGTGCGCACCAAGGTGAGTAGTTGGGCGACGTCGGTGCCGGCCAGGCGGTAGTAGACCTTGGTGCCCTCGCGGCGGGTGGTCACCAGGTTGGCCGCCTTCAAGGTTTGTAGATGCGCCGACGCTGTGGTCATGCCGAGCTCGCTGGCGCGGGCCAATGCCTCGACCGTGCGCTCGGTCTGGGCCAAAAGGTCGAGCAGTTCGAGGCGTTTGCCGCTAGCCAGCGCCTTGCCGACGCGCGCGAACTGGTCAAACAAGGCGTTCTTGGCTACGCGGTCACCCATAACCTTCTCCAATCATCTCTGGAATAGTGTAGAACAGGGGGCGGAAAGGGTGTCGTAGGCGCCTCGAAGGGAACGATCGTATGGCCGGAGTTGAGCTGGTTCCGCTGTTCGATGAGGGTTTGGGCAATTCGGCCTATTTGGTCGATCTGGGCGACGGCCGGGCGCTGGTTGTGGATGTGAGCCGCGATCTGCGCGCGGTGCACACTGCTGCTGCGCGACGGGGGCTCACGGTGGCGTTCGCCGCCGACACCCACCTGCACGCCGATTTCCTCTCCGGCGCCCACCAACTCGCAGTGTCGGAAGGCGCACAGGTGTTGGCCTCAGCAGCCGGTCACCGGGAGTTCGCCCACACCGGGCTGCGTGACGGCGACAAGATTGACCTGGGCGGCTTGCGGCTACATGCCCTGATGACACCGGGGCACACCCACGAACACGTGTCGTTCCTGCTGCTCGACGGTGAACGCGCGATGGGCGCTGCCAGCCTGCTTGAGCGGGCCGGTCACCACAACCTCAGCGTGCTCGACGGTGGTTCCACCGAATGCGTACAGGCCACCGGCGCATGACAATCAACCACCACCAACCCCAACTCGGATTGCGCGCCAATCTCGCTCAGTTCTGCCTGCTGGTCGCGGTCAACGCCTTGGTCGGGGGAATGCTCGGCCAGGAACGGACGGTGCTGCCACTGCTGGGCGAGCGGGCGTTCGGCATCCGCGCCTACACCGCCGGGCTGTCATTCATCCTGGTCTTCGGGCTGGCCAAAGCCGCCACCAACTACTTCGCCGGCACCTTGTCCGACCGCTTCGGGCGCAAGCCGGTATTGGTGGCCGGCTGGCTGATTGCGGTTCCTGTGCCGCTGCTGCTGATCTGGGCGCCGTCGTGGTCGTGGGTCATCGTCGCCAACGTGCTGCTGGGCGTCAGCCAGGGCCTCACCTGGTCCACCACCGTCGTGATGAAGATCGACCTAGTCGGCCCTTCCCGGCGCGGCCTGGCGATGGGCCTCAATGAAGCCGCCGGGTACATCGCCGTCGCGGTCACGGCACTGGCCACCGGCTATCTGGCGCAGGCTCATGGTCTGCGCCCCGCACCATTCCTGCTCGGCGTCGCCTTCGCCGCTCTCGGGCTGGGGTTGTCGACCCTAGCCGTGAAGGAAACCCGCGAACACGCCCGTCTTGAGGCAGCCACCCACGTGGCCCGCACTGACGGCCGCCACGACCACCTGCACAGCGCGCTATCCAACCGTGAGGTGTTCCTACAGACCAGCTTTCGTGAGCCGGCGTTGTCCTCGGCCAGCCAAGCCGGCCTGGTCAATAACCTCAACGACGGGCTGGCCTGGGGCCTTTTCCCGATTCTGTTCGCCACCGCCGGACTCTCGGTCGGAAAGATCGGTGTGCTGGCAGCGACGTACCCGGCGGTCTGGGGATTCGGGCAGCTGATCACCGGCGCGCTCTCCGACCGATGGGGCCGAAAGTGGATGATCGCATCCGGAATGTGGTTGCAGGCAATCGCTTTGGCCCTGATCGCACTCGGCGACGCGTTCGCGATCTGGGTGCTCGCCGCGGTGATGCTCGGTGCCGGGACCGCACTGGTGTACCCGACGCTGCTCGCTGCGATCGGAGACGTCGCCCACCCAGCCTGGCGTGCCCGGGCGGTAGGCACCTATCGGCTGTGGCGAGACGGCGGGTTCGCGGCCGGCGCCCTGCTCGCCGGTGTCGTCGCCGACGCCCTGGGAATACGGGCCGCGATCTGGACCATCGCCGCCCTCACCGCGGTATCCGGTCTGATCGTCGCGGTACGGATGTACGAGACCCACCGGTGATCACCGCCAAAGACTCCCCGTGCCGCAGTTCGGCAGACCAGAAACGTTCCGGGCTCGCCCTGCACGATCTGGCCGCAGCCACCCGGCCGCGCGGATAACCGGGTCCCCGGCGCATAGGACTAACGGCCCTAGCGAGGGTTGCCAGTTCAGCGCACGCTCAAGGTGACCACGACGCGGTAGGGATGAGGTGGCTCGCAGATGATGGATGACGGCTGGATGTGGGAGCATGGCTGGGGCTGGGGTGGTGGAATCCTGATGACGGTCGTGATGGTGCTGTTCTTGGCAGCCCTGGTCGTCGCCATCGTGGTGGCGATCCGATACCTGAGCGGCTCTGGTCCCGCGGTGAGGTCGTCGCGTCCCAGCTATGTGCCGCCGGGGCCGGAGAATGTGCTCGCTGATCGGTTCGCACGCGGAGAGATCGACGAGGATGAATACCGCAGCCGCTTGTCGCTGCTTCGTCGTCACGGCTGACTTCGGAATGCAGCCTCGATTGCCCGCACAAACTTGAACCACTGGGGGCCCGCACCCCACAGAGCAAAGGGAAATGCGGCCAAAGCAGTGAGTATCGCATCAGCTGCCACGACTCAATCCCAGATCCGGACTATCTACCAAGGGAACACCGGCCATGACTGAAAAGCCTGAAACCTCAATCGAAACCGCTACCGCGCCGGAAGTAGTGCCGCCGCCTTGGCGCGACAGTGGGGAGCACCGATCCGCTCGGGTATATCAGGTTTTGGCGTGGGTCGGCATCGTCGCCGCGGTGTTGTTC
This sequence comes from Mycolicibacterium sp. Y3, assembly GCF_051188035.1. Lineage (NCBI taxonomy): Bacteria > Bacillati > Actinomycetota > Actinomycetes > Mycobacteriales > Mycobacteriaceae > Mycobacterium > Mycolicibacterium sp. Y3. The sequence goes on from NZ_JAVQLT010000001.1 coordinate 2,829,963, forward strand.
ATCGTTGTGGTGATCTTCTTCTCCGGTGTGTTTTTCGGCAGGGTTGCCGGCGGTTACCACGGTTGGCATCGCGGCTACCAGAGCGGCCAGTTGGGGCCTGACGGATCGATGGACAACTGCCCGATGAGGTGGCCCGGCGGAATGATGGGACCAGACGGAAGAGGGCCCGGCGGAATGATGGGACCCGGTGGAATGGGCCCTGGCGGGATGATGGGTCCGGGCCAGTCTTCTGCGACCACGGTGCCGCCGATGCCGCCGTTCACCCAGCGCCCCTCGTAGGGCCTGGCAGTGCGGGGAAGTTCGCCGTGTCATCTCCTGGTTTGTGGACGGTGACGGCGCAGCCAGGGTCTGACCAAAGCATGGTGAGTCGTCGAGCATTCGTTGGTGGGGCCATCGTCGGGGCGCTCGGTGTGGCCGCGTGCGCTCGTCCATTGGCGACAACATCGGCAAGTCGTGCCGACACCGGGTCATATGCCAAAGCAATCGAGACGGCCGAGGCGGCGCGACCCCACACGGGGCGCACGGTCACCGCATCGCTGACACCCCAGCCGATCACCGCGGATCTGGGCGGCCCTATCGTACGTACGTTGGCCTATGGCGAAAGCATTCCGGCGCCGGCGATCCGGGCGAACGTCGGTGACGAGCTGGCTATCACGGTCGCGAACAGACTGGATCATCCGACATCGGTTCACTGGCACGGTATCGCGCTGCGCAACGACATGGACGGTGCCGAACCTGCCACCCCGAACATCGAGGCGGGGCATGACTTCACCTACCGGTTCTCGGTACCTCATTCGGGCACCTATTGGGCACACCCGCACACCGGTCTTGACGCCGACTTCGGCCTCTATGCACCGTTGATCGTGGACGACCCGAGAGATGCGGGCCACTATGACGCCGAGTGGATCGTGGTGCTCGACGACTGGACTGACGGTGTCGGAGCGTCGCCTCAGGACATCTATCAGGGCCTACATCGCGGCATGGGGATGGGCAGTGTTGGCGCCAGCAGACTTTTGGGCGGCGACTCCGGCGACGTCAGCTACCCCTACTACTTGGTCAATGGACGCATCCCGACCGCGCCGACCACCTTCACCGCCAAACCGGGTCAACGAATTCGGATCCGGTTGATCAACGCCGGCTCGGACACCGCCTTCCGCGTTGCGCTGGCGGGACATTCGATGACTGTGACCCACACTGACGGGTATCCTGTCGTGCCCAAGGCCGTCGATGCGCTACTGCTGGGAATGAGTGAACACTACGACGTCATCGTGACCGCCGGTGACGGTGTTTTCCCGTTGGTCGCCTTGGCCGAAGGCAAGAACGGGTCGGCACGTGCGTTGCTCTCCACCGGGACGGGCACGGCACCTGATCCCGGTTTCCAGCCCGCCGAACTGTATCGGCGGGTGGGCACCGTGGACGCGTTCACCTCGACCCCGGCAGCGGGACTAGGTATCACCGGAGCAGACGTCAACCTGACTGCTGAGTTGTCCGGCAGCATGATGAGTTACGACTGGGCAATCAACGGGCGGGCTTTCCCTGACAACGAACCCCTCACCATCGCTCAAGGCCAACGGGCCACGCTCACCTTTACCAACAGGACGATGATGTGGCATCCCATGCATCTGCATGGGCACACCTTCCAGATGCTCGACGCGAGCGGCGGTCTCGGCGCGCGCAAGGACAGCACCATCGTGCTGCCGATGAACACCGTCCGGGTCGCGCTGGTCGCTGACAATCCCGGCGTCTGGATGATGCACTGCCACAACACCTACCACCAAGAAGCTGGGATGATGACCAGCCTCAACTACACCATCTGATCCCCAGAAGGGGTCGGCTGCACCGTCGGTCCACGCCGCGGTCAATAGGGGCCAATGACATGGGTGCTGCACACCGCGTGTCGATCCGCTGGTTGTATTCGGCCATCAGGTCAGTCTGCTCGTGGTGGGCGCGGTGCGCGGCGGCCGGATTATTCTCCGGGTCATCAGCCAGATAGGCGTGGATCAGCGCGGTGGTCAGCTTCGGCACCGCATGAATCAGTTCGTGTTCGGCGTCATGGGCGATCCGGTGCGCCTGGGCCAAACTCAAGCCCGGATCCACATCGAGCTCAGCGTCGGCGTGCAGCCGATGTCCCAGCCAGCGCGTCCGCACACTATGGACTGCCCGCACTCCCGGCTGGGCGGCCAGGACTCGCTCAGCGGCGCCTACGACTGCCGGGTCTACCCCGTCGAGTAGCCGGATGACACATCGCGGACCGCGGTGCCCAGCCGCATCGAGACGGCCCCGGTCGAAGACACGGCCTACCCGGTCCGGTGGAAACGACGCCGCAGGGTCAACCACGGTGGTTTGGACCTTGAAGGTGCGTGGGCTGATGCCTTCGATGCCCATCTCGGCCATGATCGCTGCCACGGTGTTGACCGACACCGAGACCCCGGCGGCATGCAGGTCTGCGGCGCCACTGCTGTCGAGCCGTGGGTTCAGTGCGTCGCTGCCGGGCCGCCCAGGCGTAATAGCCTGACCGTGAGACCCCGAGCAGTTCGACCAGAGCGGCGATGTCGTGGTCGGCGCACTCCGCGGCGATGAGCTCGAACCGACTCACCGATGTTGCTGTGCCGCAAAGTACGCCGATCCTTTTTTTAAGAACGCGATATCGCGGTCCTTCTCGCAGAAAACCATTTACACACCAGCGGTCCGCGGTTCGATACCGTCTGCGGCCACTTCCGTTTCTCCTGGTGGACCCGTTTCGTGGCAGGTCCCCGACACCCCGCTACTTACCGGAGGAAGTACGCCTGTTGCCGTCGGACCTTGGGTACGGTTGCGCTCGGTAGCCGACGTCCCGGCTGCTCCCGCCGGGCCGCAGATCGGAATGCACCATGACGAGCGTCTTACGCGCTACTTTGCGCCTCGGCTTCGTCGCGCTGCTGCTGGCCGCGGTCGCAGGATGCGGCACCAACAATCAGGAGACGAGCGTGTCAAGTAGCAGTTCGAGTTCGCCCACCGCTGCGGGCGGTATCAGTCCGGTACAAGCTCGGGCAATCGCCAAGGACGCCTACATCTATGGGTTCCCGCTCGTCGACGGCAACCGGATCCAGTACCAGTACTACACCGACCCGAAGAATCCTGAGTACAAGGGTCCGTGGAACCAGATCATCAACACCGCAAGGGTATTCACGCCGGCGGACGTTGCGGTTCAGACACCCAACTCGGACACCCCGTACTCATTCATCGGTGCTGATCTGAGGGCCGAACCGCTGGTGTTGACCGTTCCGCCCATCGAGGCGGGCCGTTATTTCTCCATCCAGTTTGTGGACGGCTACACCTACAACTTCGACTACGTGGGCAGCCGCACCACGGGTAACGGAGGCAGCAGGTACTTGCTGGCCGGCCCGGACTGGCACGGAGCCAAGCCCGCCGGCGTCGACGCTGTGATCCAGTCCGACACCGAGTGGGCGCAGGTCATCTACCGCACCCAACTGTTCGGACCCGATGACCTGGACAACGTGAAGAAGATCCAGGCGGGCTATGAGGTGCAACCCCTGTCGGCGTTTCTGTATCAACCCGCACCGGCGGCACCACCCGCCTTCGGCTTCCTACCGCCGCTGGCCGCCGAAGCGGAGAAGACCGATCCGCACTTCTTCAACCTACTGAGTGCGATCTTGCGCTATGCCCCGGTTCTGCCGGAGGAAAAGGATCTCCGCGACCGGTTCGCCACCATCGGCATCGGACCGGACGGCAACTTCAACGCCGACACGATGACGCCGGAGATGCGCACCGCCATCGAGGGCGGCATGGCCGACGCATGGGCGGAGTTCAACACCCTCAAGACAGACAAGATCGACACCGGCCAGGTAACGGCGGGCGACCTGTTCGGCACCCGTGATGCCATGAAGGGCAACTACCTCTACCGCATGGCCGGAGCGGTCATCGGCATCTTCGGCAACACCGCCGCCGAGGCCATGTATCCGCGTCTCGCCAACGATTCCACCGGCGCACCCCTGACCGGGGCCAACAACTACACCGTGCGGTTCCCGCCCGGTCAGCTCCCACCCGTCAACGCGTTCTGGTCCCTGACCATGTATCAGATGCCCGCCAGCCTGCTCTATGCCAACCCGATCAACCGCTACCTGGTGAACTCACCGATGCTGCCCACCCTGACGAAAGATCCCGACGGCGGCATCACGCTCTACGTCCAGAACCAAACACCCGGAGCGGACAAGGAATCCAACTGGCTCCCCGCACCTCCCGGACCGTTTCAGATGTTCCTGCGTCTGTACTGGCCGAAGGGCGAAGCCCTCAACGGGCAGTGGAAGCCACCGCAACCGCAGAAGGCGTAGCAACCCAGCTGTATTCAGTTGAACAGCGTGAAGCTCCCGCCTACGGTCGCTCTATGCCTGCGGACGCCCCAACCATTCTGGCGACCAGTGGTGGAATCGGCCCGGGACGGCGGACCCGCTTCACCTTCACCGCGCTGACTGACTTCGCAGTGGAGTTGTCCGGCGTCAACGGTCGCGCACCCCGGATCTGTCTGCTGGCCACCGCGATGGGGGACGACAAAGCCGTGCTGCACCACCTCACCGAGGCTGCGCAAAGCCGAGGCTTCATCCACTCACACGTGGCGTTGTTCCCGATGCCCACCGTCGCCGACATCACCGCGCATCTCCTGGAGCACGATGTGGTGTGGGTGTTCGGCGGCAGTGTCGCCGGCCTGCTGGCGATGTGGCGCCTGCACGGACTCGATGCCGCGCTGCGCACGGCGTGGCAGGCCGGGGTGGTGCTGACCGGAGTTTCGGCGGGGTCGATCTGTTGGCATGCGGGCGGCACCACCGATTCGTTCGGGCCGCAGCTCCAACCGGTTACCAACGGCTTGGGTTTCGTGCCGTACGCCAACGGTGTGCACTACGACTCCGAAGATCAGCGCCGCCCACTGCTGCATGAACTGGTGGGCGGCGGGGTGTTGCCCGCTGCCTACGCCACCGATGACGGTGCCGGGCTGCTCTATCGCGGCACCGAGTTCGTGGAAGCTGTTGCCGAAAAGGGCAGTGCGGGGGCATATTTCGTAGATGCGCGCGACGGCGCGGCAGTGGAGACCGCGCTCGATGTCCGGCGGTTGTAGCCCGTGGACTCGATAGACTTTCGGCCCGCCGACAATGGCGACTTCGAGTTCTTCTTCCACCTGCACAAGAACACTCTGGGGCCCTATGTCGACCGGGTGTGGGGGTGGGACGACGCCGACCAACGCTCGTATCTGGAGCGCACACTCGACGTTCGTGACACGCAGGTGATTGTCGTCGACGGGGTCGATATCGGGCGCCTCAACGTCGAACACCACGACGATCACGTCTACATCGGTTTGATCGAGATCGCCCCAGGCCATCAATGCCGGCGCTCGCCGGCTCTACCACCGTCTGGGGTTCGTCGAAGTCGCCCGCACGGGCACGGCGCCGCAGATACGAATTCAGATGCAGGCTCGAACCACACCGGGGGTTGCCCGCCCTGCAGAGGTTTAGTGAGACCGGCTCCGACGAAGGTTTGGCTACCGCACTGTCGCAATAGTATTGATGATTTAGCGACGACGTGATCATCGCGTGCCGAGCTACTTTCCGTCGCGCGACCAATCCACTCTGTCGTGCGGCTCAGCGCGGTGAGGTTTCTGTTGCGAGGCGCGCGATACGCAATTGCCAAACCATAATGGCCGGAACGCCGACGAGCTCGAGTGCAGTTGCCGCGACGAAGACGTGGTGCGGTCGGCCCGTCGTTCGCCACGAGACAAGGCGCGCCAGGCCGCCGATGAAGACGACGGCCGTAAGGCGCCTTACGAGCCCTGTTCGTTTTTCGATGTGCGGGATGGCTGACCAAATTACCGGCGCGGTGGCTAACCAGAACGCATTGACGAACCGGTACTCGCTATCGGCCGTTGCGTCCAGCTGACTCTTGTCACCCGGCAGAGTTTTCGGACCCGCCAGAATCCCGGCCAAGCCTGATAAGGCAGGGATCACCGACAGCACAGCAAGAGTCACTTGCAGACCACGGCGTCCGTAGCCGTCGGGCGGCAGCGTCGCTGACGTTGACGGCGAGGTCAAAGCGTCGTTACTCACGCTTCCAGTGAAGCACTGCTATTCCGCGGAGTCGATAGTCATCAAGAACCGCGGTGACTGCCCCAAGGCCGGATGCGTGGAGTGTTACCACCACTGGTTGCGGTGCACGATTGCGTCGGAAATCAACGCGACCCCGGCAACGAGGAAGAGAATGCGGACTCCGATGGGCCCGTATCGGGTCAAGGTTCGCACCAAAAGGCGCTGGGCGCGGTCGGCCCGTTTACTTCGGCTGGTCGAGAGCGCAAGAACAAGCATGCACGGCAGTAGCGCAATGACGCAGTACGCGATCACGATGACCGGCCATTCCGGTGGTCTGGGTTGGCGTGCGGCGATCATGGCCAAGCCGGCCAGATAGGGCACGGCCGTGGGAGCCTGTCCTAGGCCCACTGCAGCGCCCACAAACCCGAGCAACCAAGGCCGCTGACGCATCGCCGCCATCGCCCATCCCGGTGCCGTCGATTGGGCGACCAGGGGGAAGAACGCCAAACCGATCAGGATCACTCCCACCAGGAACTCCCCCCAATACCTCAGGGTGGGCGTCAGGTTGAAGTTGGTCAGATCCGTGAGCAGGCCCAGGCCGAGCACGGCGCCCAGGCCAAAGGCAGTGGTCACGGTGAAGACCCCGGCAATGAAGCTCACGCCACCAGGCAAGGCCGATTGACGGTTCAACCGGCTCCCGTACACCACCGCGGAAACGACCCCGATGTTCAGGACGCTGAGGGAGTCGAGCAAGGCGAACCCGGCCAACGTCAGCAGCAGCACAGTCATCGTGATCGTGGCCCCCCGGCCCATCGGAGCGACGGTGACCCCGACGCACAACAGACGATTATCTCGACGACCCTACGGTGCCCCATCAGGAAGCAATCACGTGGTGCTGCGTCCTCGTCGCGGCATCGTGGCATATGGCATCGTGATGACGTGGCCCGGGAAGTAGTCATGATCAATGGCCTTCCGGGCGTGGGTAAGACCACCGCGGGCATTTCTCTCGCTGGGGCAATGTCGGCGCCATTTCTGTCCAAAGACTCCATCAAGGAGCAGCTGGCGGAGACAGAGACGGATCTGCCCGGCCCACACCTCGGCGTGATTGCCTCAGAATTGATGTGGTCGCAGGCTGCCGAATTGAACGGCTTGGTGGTTGTTGAATCGTGGTGGTTCCGAATCCGCGACACACAACATGCGGTGAACGGGTTGCGCCGCTCTGGGGCTCGCCGCGGCGTTGAAGTATGGTGCACCGCTCCCGAGCGCATCATCAGACAGCGCTACCGGCAGCGCTCACGCCACGAGATCCATCGCGACCACGAGCGGCTGAACACCGATTGGGAAGGTTGGGCTGCGGACGCCGGACCGCTGAGCATCACCCCCGTGGTCGTGCTGGATACCTCGACGGAGGTGTTGATCACCGACCTCGTGAAAGATGTGGTTTCCGCCCTTCCGGCGTCATCCTTGCATCCTGTCCATTAGCTCGATCGCGTAGAGACCGAGGGGTGAGGGTTATGGATAACACGCAGGCTGGCTACGACGCCATCGCCCAACGCTATGCCGACCAGTTCCTCGGCGAACTCGCGGACAAACCGCTCGACCGTGCGCTGCTTGACCTCGTTGTTTCCGAGGTGGACGGACTCGGTGCGATTGCCGACATCGGTTGCGGTCCCGGCCACGTCGGCCGCTATCTGCATGACCGCGGCGCCCGAACAATCGGGCTGGACCTGTCACCCGAGATGATAGGTGCCGCCCGAGTCGCACATCCTGCCATCGACTTTCAGGTGGCAGATATGCGCAGACTTCCTTTCCCCGATGATGTCTGGGGCGGAATCGTCGCGCTGTATTCGATCATCCACATCGCGCCAACCGAGTTGGCCGCCGTTTTCAACGAGTTCTCCCGCGTCCTCCGGCCCGGTGGAACGGTCTTAATCTCGTTCCACGTTGGTGACGAGCTTCGCCACGTCGAGGAAATGCTGGGCAGCCCAGTTGATCTGGACTTCCAGTTCTACCGACGTGGCTTCGTTGAGGGCAGCCTTCAATCGGCTGGATTCGTGCTGAGCGCTTACATAGAACGCCAGCCCTATCCACATGAGGTTGCGACTCTTCGTGGATATCTGCTGGCCGCGGTTCCGCGCGCGCCGAAGCTTCCGCAGCCTTAGCGTGGAGCCGTGGACTGGGAGTTCGAAGCCGAGGTGTTCCAGTGGCGTGGCCCCGCACCGTATTTCTTCGTCGCCACACCTGCACACGTCGATGACTTCCTGCGGGCTCACCTCGGCGAGTTGACCTACGGCTGGGGTGTCATCCCTGCGCGGGTGCGCATCGGCGGCACCGAGGTGACGACATCACTGATCCCGAAGGACGGCGTCTATCTGGTACCGCTGAAGATCGCGCTACGCCGTCCCGAAGGTATCGACGATGGCGACCAGGTGCGGGTTCGCTTGCACGTCGGCCCCTAACAGGGCGGCCGATCTTAACGTAACCACAAGTGTCTCTTATTTTTCTTAATCTCGAGGTACGGTCGGGACTCGGCTGGGGGAGCCGACGGCGCGTCGGCGCCGCTACCCGAGGGGGACTGTGATGGTTGAGGTGGGTTCGCAGTCAGTGGTTTTGGGTGCGAGCATGGCGGGCCTGCTGGCCGCGCGGGTGCTCTCGGAGTTCTACGAGTCGGTGACGGTGGTCGAGCGCGATCCACTGCCTGACCAATCTGCGCAACGTACCGGGGTGCCCCAAGGGCGTCACCTGCACAACTTTCTCAGCCGCGGCACCCAGGTGTTCGGTGCGCTGTTTCCCGGGCTGCTGGAGGACTTGGCTGCGGCCGGCGCCGTAGTCGACGTCGGAGGTGACCTGTCGCGGGTCTACGTCCGCGTGGCCGGATACGAGTTGAATCCCACCGGCCGGCTGGCGGATCCGCAATCCCTGGCGGCTTATCAGGGCAGCAGACCGTTCATGGAGTTTCACGTGCGACGCCACGTCGCCGCGTTGGCCAATGTCACGATCCTCGACAACCGCGATGCGATCGCGCCGGTCATCGAGGGCGGCGCGGTCACGCGGGTGCGCGTCGTCGACCGTGCGGACGATAGTACGACGGATCTGCCGGCCGGGTTGGTGGTGGACGCGACGGGACGGTCAGCGCGCGCAACGCATTACCTGGAGCGCCACGGTTTCGGCGCTGCGCACGAAGAACAGCTGCCGTCGGTGTGGGGCTACTCCAGTCATCTGATGCACATCGAGGCGGGCAGGATCGCGCATCGGATGGCGTTCATCAACGGTGGCGTCCGGGCTCCGGCCGCGCTGCTCGTGGCGTACGAGAACGACACCTGGATGTTGGCGATCGCACGTCCCGCTCAACTCGGCCGCCCACCAACAGATTTCGCGGGCATGCTGGCCGCCGCCGAGGAGATGCTCCCAGAGAGCATCGTGGCGGGACTTCGGGACGCGACGCCGGTGGGTGTGATCTCGATTTCACGCAACACGGCCGCGGTGTGGCGACGCTATGACCGAGTGGCCAGAGTGCCGGACGGCTTGGTGGTGTTCGGCGACGCGCTGTGCCATCTCAACCCGCTTCACGGGCAGGGGATGACGGTGGCGGCGTTGCAGGCGCTTGCCCTGCGTGACTGTCTGCGCGCGGGGCGCAGCGATATTGGCCGGCGGTTCTACCGCGCGGCGGCGGAACATATCGAGCCGGTGTGGGCGGCGAATCGGGCCAACGATCGCGAACCGGTGTCGGACAGTGAACGCACCCTGAAGCATCGGCTGCGGGCCTGGATGCAGCGCGCCGCGTTGACCGCGGCGGGCACCGACATCGCCGTGGCCGAACGGTTTCTGCGTGTGCGCAGCCTTATCGATCCACCCGCCCGGCTGCAGGAACCATCGCTGTTCGCGCGGATTCTGCTGGTCAATGCGCGCCGGCTAATGACCGGTCTCCCCGGGGATTCGGGATCGCCCGAATCGCAATGAAGCCGGTGGGTTCTCGGCTCAGTTGTTCGTATCTCTGTTCGTCGATGGCCGCCGCCTGCTCGGTGGGTCGCGGTTCCAGCAGTCGCTCGATGAGAAAGCCGGCTTGGTGCAGCTCCTCGCAGGTGTGCTCGAGCGGTGTCAGCCAGTACCTGACATGCCATCCGCGGCTCCACGTCTCCTCGATGACGCGGGCCTGGAAGTAGTTGCCGCCGTGCCTCATCCAATCGCCGGTGGGATGTTGGCGCGACAGGACCAGAGCACCGTCGGGGCGAAGGACGCGCCGAAGTTCGCGTAACGCCGCCACCCTGTCATCGACGTATTCCAGGGCCAAGGCGAAGAGCACCAAGTCGACCGATTGATCGCCGAGCCAATCCAGTGGCGCAGCCAAGTCGTGGGTGCGAAAGTCGCCCGCGGGAACGCGCTGTGCCGCCAGTTCGACCATGCGCGGGCTCTGGTCGAAACCGATGACCCTGGCACCGCGTGCCGTCAGTTCCTCGGCGTAGAGCCCTGGTCCACACGCCGCGTCCAGGACGGTCGCCCCCGAAACGTCACCCAAGAGCGACAGACATGCGGGTCGGTCGTAGTGCGCGTTGAACAGGCCGCTGCGGGCGTGCTCGAGAAATTCGTCTGCGAAGACGTCGTACTGTGGATGAGATCCAACGGCATCAGGCACCCCTCCATTCTCCGGCACCCGATTGACGCAATCGCAAGTTATTGCCACGCGATCGGCGGTTCCCCGCCCATGCACTGATGCGCCGGGTCAACGCCACCACACAGACACCGAACCCGGCATCGATTGACCCTCACTCCGGCGGCGCGAAGAACTCCAGCGCGATCCCGTCGGGATCCCGGAAGCTGAGCCCGGACCCGTAATGCGCGTCCACCACGCCACCGTGCGCGATGCCCAGCTCGTCGAGCCGCGAGGCCCATGACTCCAGTTCCGCGCGCGACGCGCAGCCGAACCCCACATGGTCCAGCCCGGCCCGGAACTCGGTGAACCCGCCCGGCTCGATCGCCTGGTCGTGCTGGTGGATACCGAACAGCGTGCCACCGTCGAGCGCCCACACCAGATGCCGGAAGCCGGCGTCGGTGTGCTCGTCGAGCACCGGATCGAACCCGATCAGTGCCCGGTACCACGGGCCGCTGAACCCGATATCGCTGACCGTGACCGCCACATGGTTCAGTGCCGCGAATGACATGACTACCCCTTTCAGACCACTCGTTTACCCAGACGCGCCCGGGTCCGCATATCCCACAGGTACAACCGATAACCGAACTGCCAGACCTCCCGCGGCACGACGCGATCGGCGATACGCAGTCCCATCAACAGCAAGGCGAACCGGCGCTGGTCGTCCGGTGTCCAATCCAGATTCATCATGGCGCGGAATCGCGACGACAGAAATCCCTTGGTGGCGAACAGGATTGGCGGTCCTGCCAACTGCCGAAGTGGCGTCGGTAGGAACGCCGCCGACGCCACACCGTGCAGGTGCTCACGCACCGGTTCGTCGATCCGGAGATCGTCGAGTGTGCGTTTCCAGTAGTCGTCGAACGCCGCCCGGTCCGCCGGCCACATCTCCTCACGCACCTGCAGCGTGGTGCCCAGGGTGCGGGCGTCGGCGTAGATCGCGTCGGCCGACTGGTCATCCAGCGGCCCGTACAGGAACTCGTGCTGGTCGATGTAGTAGCGGTACAGGCACGCCGCCACCCACAACTGCAGGTTCGGGTCGAAAGCGTTGTAGCGCACCGGGCTTGACGGGCGCGACCGGACCTGCGCGTGGACGCGGTCCACCTCGGCCCGGATCAGTGCGCGGTCGGCGTCGGTGCCGTAGGTGGCCGCCGCCAGGTAGGTGCCGGTGGTGCGGGCCCGTTTGAACGGATGCATGTAGACATTGCCGCTGTCCACCGGGCTCTCCAACACCCCATAGCCGACGCCGGGCAGCGACAACTGCATGATGACGTTCGCGGCGGGCGCCAGCGCCGCGGCCGGATTGAGCAGGTCGATGACGCGTCGCGGACGGCGCGGTGGTCCCAGCCTCATGTACTCGAGTAGAGCACCTTGTGAGACGCTCCCCATCGTGTTTGAACACACTGCCCGTGCGGCCGGACTGGCGGCCGGCTATCTCGCCGACCTGTGCTGGGCCGATCCGCAGCGCGGCCACCCGGTGGCGGCCTTCGGAACGGCCGCCGCGGCCCTGGAGAAACACACCTACGCCGACCGCCGGTCCGCCGGCGTCGTCCACACTGCCGTGCTGCTCGGCGCGCTGGGCGCGCTCGGGGTGGCGGCCGAGCGGGCAGCGGCGCGGCGCGGCCCGGCGTGGACCTTCGCGATCACGGCGGTCAGCACCTGGGCGGTGCTGGGCGGAACCACGCTGGCTCGCACGGGTGCGCAGATGGCCGACCGGCTCGGCGGGGACGACCTCGCCGGCGCCCGGGCCTTACTGCCGTCCCTGTGCGGCCGGGACCCGGCCGCGTTGGACGCCGACGGCCTGGCGCGGGCGGCCCTGGAATCGGTGGCCGAGAACACCTCCGATGCGCAGGTGGCGCCGATCCTGTGGGGCGCGGTGGCCGGGGTGCCCGGACTGCTGGTGTACCGCGGCGCCAACACCCTCGACGCGATGATCGGTCACCACTCGCCGCGGTACGAGCGGTTCGGCTGGGCCGCAGCGCGATTCGATGACGCGGTCAACTATCTCGGGGCGCGTGCGACGGGGCTGTGCGTGGTCGCGGTGTCCGGCGCGCCGGCCGCGGCGTGGCGGGCATGGCGCCGCGACGCCGGAAAGCATCCCAGCCCGAACGCCGGAGTCGCCGAAGCGTCGTTCGCCGGAGCGCTGGGCGTGCAGTTGGGCGGACCCACCCAATACGCGCACCGCCTCGAGATGCGCCCCACCCTCGGTGACGGTCCCGCACCCCAGGCGCGCGATCTGCGCCGAGCGGTGCGGCTGTCGCGCGCCGTGCAGACGCTGGCCACCGTGGCTGCGGTCAGCGTCGCTTCCCGTATCGGTCGGCGAGCTTCTCCTCGGTCGTCTGGGGCGTGACGTCGGGCACCTCGGGCTGGGCGTCAGGCTTGTCGCCGGCCTTCTCCCGACGGCGGGCCTTCACCTCGGCGACGATGAAATAGCCCAGCCCGATCGGCGCGACGATGCCGAAGGCGATCCACTGGATGCCGTAGGACAGAAACGGCCCGGCATCCAGGTGCGGCAGCGGAATCACTCCGAGGCCGCCGGGCTGGTTGTCCACCAACTGCAGATACGAACCGGCCAGGGGCACCCCGGTCACCTGCGAGACCTGGGACGGATTGATCGAATACACCTGCTGCGCACCGTCGGCCCGGAACGGCTCCTTGCCGGTGAGCACGGGCTCCGCATCGCGCAGCCGCGCGATGATGGTCACCGGGCCGGCCGGCGGGGCGGCGAACGGCGGCAACGCAGTGCCTTGGTCGGGTTTGACATAGCCGCGGTCCACCAGCACCGTCGGCCCGTTGTCCACTGCGAATGGGGTCAGCACCTCGTAGGCCGGATCCCCGTCGACCGACCGGAGCCGCGCCACCACCTGTGCGTCGGGCAGATAGTGCCCGGTGGCACTGACCCGGTGCCATTGCTGATCGGGAGCCGACGAATCCTGATGGGGCAGAACACTGGTCAGCGGGACCGGGTCGGCCGACAGCGAGCTGGAGATCTGTGAGTTCTCCCGAGAGGTCTTGGTGTTCTTGCCCAACTGCCACGGCGCCAGCACCGTGAAGCACAGCCACGCGAACGCGATCACCACGACGAACAGTGCCAGCCACTGGGGCCGGAACAGGAACGCCCAGCGCTTCATCGCCCAGAACCCAACCGCTCGTCGACCCAATCGTGCAGCCCACCCAACGACGCGTCGATGACGTCGAACACGTCCTGGAAGTCGGTGAGCGACCCGTAGTACGGATCCTCCACATCGAGGGCGAAGGCGCCCGAACGGGGATCGAACGACCGCATCATCCGCAGCCGCTCAGGCGGCACCCCCATCTCCTTGAGGAAGCGCGCGTGGTTGCGGCCCATCGCGATCACCATGTCGGCGGCCAGGTGGTCGTCGTCGATCTGGGCCGCACTGTGGGAGGTCGGGTAACCGTGCTGGCGCAGTATCTGATTGGTGCGCCGGTCGGCGGGCTCGCCCGCGTGCCAGCCACCGGTACCCGCGCTGGTCACCCGCACCACATCGGCCAGGCCGCGTTCGGAGATCTGGTGGGCGAACATCTTCTCGGCCATCGGGGACCGGCAGATGTTGCCCGAGCAGATGAAGGTGACACGCACAAGCTGTTCCCCGGGTCGCTGCGCTCCCGCCCGCCGATCAGACACCCAGCACCTCCCGCAGGTCGGCGATGGTCGACACCCGGTGCAGCGGCGCGGGAGCGTCGGGGCCGTCGAAATCGGTGCCGCCGTAACCCCAGCCGACCACGACGGTGTCGATACCGTGCTCACCGGCGCCCTCCACGTCGTGGGAGCGGTCGCCGATCATCAGCACCCGCTCGGGCAGCGGGCTCAGCTGCGCGAGGGCATGCGCGACCACATCGGCTTTGGCGGACCGGCTGCCGTCCGAGCTGGCGCCCGCGATGACCTCGAAATAGCCGTCCAGGCCGAAGTGGGTGAGGATGCGGTGCGCGGTCGTCTCGGCCTTCGAGGTGGCGACGGCCAGGCGCACGCCCGCGGCGCGCAGATCCTCCAGCAGCGTCGGGATCCCGTCGAACAGGCTGTTCATCGCCCAGCCGCGGGTGGTGTAGTCGGCGCGGTAGGCGGTGATCGCCGCCTCGACACGGTCGCCGAGCCCCATCTCGCTCAGCGTGTGGTGCATCGGCGGCCCGACGATCCGGCCGGCCAGGTCGCCGTCGGGCACCGGCGCGCCGACGGTGTCCAGCGCATGCCGGAAGCTGGCCACGATGCCGTCCGCGGAATCGGTGAGGGTCCCGTCGAGGTCGAACAACACCAGCTGCGGGGTCTCGATCACCGTGTCAGTCACCCGTTCATTGTCGCCGATGTACCTGTGGTGTCCTGCGGCGCACTACTGTCGTGCTGTGGTTCACCGGGTCCGGCAGGCGGCGCGCTATCACGGCGATCAGGCCGTCGCGCCCGGCATGCTGGACTTCGCGGTCAACGTGCGCGCCGAGGGTCCGCCGTCGTGGCTGGTGGACCGGTTGAGTGCGCGGCTGGGTGATCTGGGCCACTATCCCGCCGCGGCCGACACCGACCGGGCGGTGCGAGCAGTCGCCGAGCGGCACGGCCGTGGGGTGGACGAGGTGGCGCTGCTGGCCGGGGGCGCGGAGGGGTTCGCGCTGCTGCCGCAGCTGTCGCCGACCCTGGCCGCGCTGATCGCCCCGTCGTTCACCGAACCCGAGGCGGTGCTGAGCGCCGCGAACATTCCGACCGACCACGTCGTGCTGGCGCCGCCGTTCACGCTGGCCGATGCCCGCGTGCCCGACGAAGCCGATCTGGTGGTCATCGGCAACCCGACCAACCCCACCTCGGTGCTGCACACCCGCGAGCAGATCCTCGCGCTGCGCCGCCCGGGCCGGATCGTGGTGGTCGACGAGGCGTTCGCCGACGCGGTGCCGGGGGAGCCCGAATCGGTGGCCGGCCTGGCGCTGCCCGACGTCGTCGTGCTGCGCAGCCTGACCAAGACGTGGTCGCTGGCCGGACTCCGGGTCGGCTATGCGCTGGGTGCGCCCGAGGTGCTGGAGCGGTTGACCGCCCGGCGGGCGCACTGGCCGCTGGGCACGCTACAGCTCGAAGCCGTGACCGCGTGCTGTGCACCGGAGGCCGTCGCCGAGGCCGAGGCCGGCGCCCGCCGGTTGGCGGCGCTGCGCACCGAGATGGTGTCCGGACTGGGGGCGGCGGGCATCGAGGTGGTCGACGGCTGCGCCCCATTCGTCCTGATGCGCGTCGCCGACGCCGAACTGGCACGGAAACAGTTGGACAGCAATGGGATTGCGGTGCGCCGCTGCGACACCTTCGTGGGGCTCGAGGGTGACTATCTGCGCGCAGCGGTCCGGCCGGAGTGGCCGGCTTTGGTGTCGGGTTTTAGGGAGATCCTGCGGTGAGTGTCCTGTTGTCCGACGTGATCGAGGTCCTCGACGCCGCGTATCCGCCTGCGCTGGCGCATGACTGGGACTCGGTGGGCCTGGTGTGCGGTGACCCGTCGGAGCCGGTGTCGTCGGTGACCATCGCGGTGGACGCCACCGCGGCGGTGGTCGACGAGGTACCCGACGGCGGCCTGCTGCTGGCGCACCACCCGCTGCTGCTGCGCGGGGTGGACACGGTGGCGGCGAGCACCGCCAAAGGGTCGTTGATCCACCGGCTGATCCGCTCGCGACGATCGCTGTTCACCGCGCATACCAACGCCGACGCGGCGCTGCCCGGGGTTTCCGATGCGCTGGCCGACGCCCTGGGTCTGGTGGTGCAGGACGTCCTGGCGCCGGCGGAGTCCCGCTCCGGCCTGGACAAGTGGGTGGTCTTCGTTCCCGCCGAAGACGCTGAGCGGGTGCGTGTGTCGCTGTTCGCGGCCGGGGCGGGCCAGATCGGCGACTACTCCTGCTGCAGTTGGAGTTCCAGTGGCACTGGGCAGTTTCTGCCGCGGGAAGGCGCCGACCCCGCCATCGGCACCGTCGGCACCCTGGAACACGTGACCGAGGACCGGGTCGAGGTGATCGCGCCGTCGGCGGTGCGTCCGCGGGTGCTGGCGGCATTGCGCGCCGCGCATCCGTATGAGGAACCGGCCTTCGATGTGTTCGCCCTGGCGCCGCTGCCCTCCGGGGTCGGCATCGGGCGGATCTGCGCCCTGCCCGAACCGGAATCTCTGTCGGCGTTCGTGTCCCGAGTGCGTGGCCGGCTGGCGGCCACCTCGTGGGGGGTACGGGCGGCCGGCGACCCGGAAGCGCTGATCTCGCGGGTGGCGGTGTGCGGCGGCGCGGGCGACTCGCTGCTGGACACGGTCGCCCGCACCGATGCCCAGGTGTACGTGACCGCGGATCTGCGCCACCATCCGGCCGATGAGCACCGTCGCAACTTCGGCACCGCTCTGGTGGATGTGGCGCACTGGGCCAGTGAATACCCGTGGTGCGGACAGGCGGCCGCCCTGCTCACCACACGTTTCGGCGCTGAACTTCCGGTGCGCGTGAGCACGGTGCGCACCGACCCATGGAATATCGAAGAAGGACATCATTGATGAAAGCTGCACTCACCCAACAGCGTTCGCTGTTGACGCTGGTCGAGTTGGACGCCGAGCTGAGCCGGGTGGAGCACCGGGCCCGCAACCTCGCCGAGCAGCAGCGGTTCGAGGAGGCGCAGGCCGAACACCGGGCCGCTACCGACCAACTCGCCGTGCTGAGCATCACTTTGGAGGACCTGGACGGCCAAGTCGCCAAATTGGAGAGCGAGATCGACGGAGTCCGGCAGCGTGAGGACCGGGACCGGTCGCTGCTCGAGGGCGGCGAGGTGAACCCCAAACAGCTCTCGGAACTGCAGCACGAGTTGGAGACGTTGGAGCGCCGCCAGTCCGCGCTGGAGGATTCGATGCTGGAGGTGATGGAGCGCCGTGAAGCGTTGCAGGCCCAGCGGTCCGAGGCGCTCGCCCGCATCGACACCCTGCACAACGATATGTCTGCGGCGCAATTGGCGCGCGATGAGGCGCTGGTCGCCATCGACCAGGCCCGCCATGTCGGTGGGCTGCGCCGCACCGAGCTGACCTCCGGTCTGGATGCCGAGCTGGTCGCGATGTACGAGAAGCAGCGGGCCAAGGGTGGCCCGGGCGCCGGTCTGTTGCAGGGCAAGCGATGTGGCGCCTGCCGGATCGAGATCGACCGCGGTGAGATGGCCCGGATCTCGGCGGCCGGCGAGGACGAGGTGCTGCGCTGCCCCGAATGCGGGGCGATCCTGCTGCGGATCAAACCGTGAAGGTTCTCGTCGAGGCCGACGGTGGTTCGCGGGGCAACCCGGGACCCGCGGGCTACGGTGTGGTCGTCTTCAGCGCGGACCATTCCGCGGTGCTGGCCGAACGCCGCGAGTCGATTGGCATGGCGACCAACAATGTCGCCGAATATCGGGGTCTGATCGCAGGTTTGACGGCGGCAGCCGAGGTCGGCGCCACCGAGGTGGCCGTCTCGATGGACTCCAAACTGGTGGTGGAACAGATGTCGGGCCGCTGGCGCGTCAAGCATCCCGACCTGCTGGAGCTGCACCGCGAAGCCACCCAGGCGGCCCGCCAGTTCGACGCGGTGAGCTACGAATGGATTCCGCGGGACCGCAATTCCCACGCCGACCGGCTGGCCAACGAGGCGATGGACGCCGCACAGGACGACCCGGTGGACAAGCCCGCCGGGTCGAGCTCGGGACCCGGCTGGACCGGTGCGCGCGGCGAGCCCACCCGGCTGATGCTGTTACGGCACGGCCAGACCGAACTGTCGGTGAATCGGCGGTACTCGGGTCGCGGCAATCCGCCGTTGACCGAACTGGGTCGCGCTCAGGCCGATGCGGCGGCGCGTTACCTGGGGGAGCAGGGCGGCGTGTCCGCCGTCATCTCCTCACCCCTGCAGCGGGCCCATGAGACCGCGGCCGCCGCGGCGAAGGTGTTGGGTCTGGACGTCACCGTCGACGACGACCTCATCGAAACCGATTTCGGGGCCTGGGAGGGTTTGACGTTCGGCGAAGCGGTGCAACGGGATCCGGAACTGCACGGCCGGTGGCTGCGCGACACCAGCATCACACCCCCGGACGGGGAGAGCTTCGACGCCGTCGCGCGCCGGGTGCGCCGGGCACGTGACCGGATCGTCGCCGAGCACGGCGGGTCCACGGTGCTCGTGGTATCGCATGTGACACCGATCAAAACACTTCTGCGCCTTGCCCTGGACGGCAGCGCCGGCATTCTGTACCGGCTGCATCTGGACCTCGCCTCGCTGAGCATCGCGGAGTTCTACCCCGACGGGCTGGCCTCGGTGCGGCTGGTCAACCAGACGGCGTATCTGAACTAGCTGTGCAGGTGCATCCGCTCGCCGTGCACATCGAAGATCATGATCGCCTCGACGGGGCCGTCGACGGTGCCGAACCAGTGCGGCGTCCACGTCGAGAACTCCACGGCCTCACCGGGTTCGATGGTGAAGTCCCGTTCGCCGAGGATCAGCCGGAGCTTGCCGGACAACACGTACATCCAGTCCTGGCCCTCGTGCACGGGGAACTCGGCGGGCGGCTTGTTGCGTCTGGCGCTGACCCGCACCTTGTACGTGTGCCGACCCCCGGTGGGGCCGTTGCGGGTCAACGGCCAGTACGTGACGCCGTGGCGGGTATGTGAGCTGCCGCGGACGCGGGGGTCCTCGGACTCGGGTTCGCGCAGCAGCTCGTCGGTGCTGACCGCCAGCGCCGAGGCCAGCCGGGGCAGGTGATCGAGAGCCAGCCGGCGCTTGCCGGACTCCAGCCGGCTGAGCGTCGACACGTCGATGGCGGCGCGAGTGGCGACATCCTGCAGGGTCAGCCCCTGCTGGGTGCGTAGGTCCCGCAGCCGTTTGCGGACAGTGTCGTCCACGGACTTTGCCTGCATGGCAAATCAGCTTGGCATCGTTGCGTGGTGTCGGCAAGCTCTAACCATGGACACCACATGGGATTGCATCATCGTCGGCGGCGGCGCCGCGGGACTGAGCGCCGGGCTGGTCCTGGGCCGGGCGCGTCGTCGCACCCTGCTTCTGGACGCCGGCACACAGAGCAACCTCGCAGCACACGGGATCGGTGGGCTGCTCGGACACGACGGCCGCCCGCCCGCGCAGCTCTATGAGATCGGACGCACCGAACTCGGCGCGTACCCCAGCGTCGAGGTGCGGTCGGCGACGGTGGTGACCGCGGTCCGCGACGGCGCGGACTTCGTGCTGACCACCGCTGACGGCAGCCGCATTCGGGCGCGTCGGGTACTGCTGGCCGCCGGCATGCATTACGAGATGCCGGAGATCCCCGGCATGGCGGAACTGTGGGGGCGGTCGGTGTTCCACTGTCCGTTCTGCCACGGCTGGGAGGCGCGCGATCAGCCGCTGGCCGTGCTCGCGCAGGGCGACCGCGCCGTGCATGTCGCGCTGCTGCTGCGCGGGTGGACCGAGGACATCGTCGTGCTGTCCAATGGGCCCGCCGGACTCGATACCGGTCAGCTCGACCTCTTGGCCGGTGCCGGGATCAAGGTGGATGAGCGGCCGATCGCGCAATTGCATTCCGAGGAAGGCGAATTGGCTGCGGTGGTGTTCGCCGACGGTGGCCGGTTGCCGCGCCGGGGGCTGCTTGTTTCGGTCGGTCTGCGCCAACGCGGCGATCTGGTGGCGCAGCTCGGGCTTGCCCTGGCGCCTCCGTCGCCGGTTGCCGTCGACGCGGTCGCCGTCGATCCGATGCAACGGACCTCGGTGCCCGGCGTGTTCGCGGCGGGCGACCTCTGTCCCGGTATGCCGCAGGTGTCCGCGGCGGTGGCGTCCGGATCGATGGCGGGGGCCGCGGTGATGCAGAGCCTGATGACCGACGACGTCGGTCTGCCCGGCACGCCGTGGCCGGTATTCGAGTCGACCGCGCAGCAGCACTGGGACCGGCATTACGGTGAGCGCGAACGGGTCTGGAGCGGACGGGTGAACAAGCACCTGGCCGATATCGCCGGCGCGGTGCCACCCGGGCGCGCCCTGGATCTGGGCTGCGGAGAGGGCGGTGACGCGATCTGGTTGGCCCGCAACGGCTGGCAGGTGGTGGCCACCGATATCTCCGGTGTGGCGCTGGACCGGGCTGCCCAGGATGCCGGTGAACTGTTGGAGCGCATCGACTTTCAGCGTCATGATCTGACCGAGACCTTTCCGGCGGGTGAGTTCGACCTGGTGTCGGCGCAGTTCCTGCATTCGACGGTGCCGCTGGACCGCACCGCGGTACTGCGCCGGGCGGCCGCTGCCGTCGCTCCGGGTGGGCGGTTGGTGATCGTCGATCACGGGGCCGCGCCGCCATGGTCCAAGCACAAGGACTATCCGTTCCCCAGCGTCGACGAGGTGCTGGCCGCGCTGGACCTCGGCGACGGCTGGGATCGGCTGCGGGCCGAACCGGTCGAGCGGGAGGCGACGGGTCCGGAGGGAGAGCACGGTCACCTGATCGACAACGTGATGGTGTTGCAGCGCCGGACGTAGATACCCTCAGGCGTGTTCGTCGAACTGTTTCGTGCCCTCGACCTGGCGGGCGTCTTCACCAACGCGATCCTCGGCGGCATGGTGGCCCGCGACAAGCGTTTGGACCCGGTGGGTTTCGCGGCGCTTGCCTTGCTTTCCGGACTCGGCGGCGGCATCATCCGCGACACGCTGCTGCAGCACGGGCCGCCGGTGGCGCTGACCGATTCGCTCTACGCGCTGACGGCCATCGCGGGGGCGGTGGTCGCCTTCGTCCTGCCGGTGCGCGGGCGGCTGTGGAACGTCTCGTTCCCGCTGATCGATGCGCTGGCGCTGGGCTGCTGGGCGACGGTCGGCGCGCAGAAGACGTTGTCGCTGGGCTTGGGCTGGCTGCCGGCCCTGCTGCTCGGCACCATCACCGCGGTCGGCGGAGGTGCGCTGCGGGATCTGTTCGTCCAGCGGATCCCGCAGATCTTCGGCGGCAACACCTTGTACGCGAGCTGCGCCGTGGTGGCGAGCGCGGTGGTCATCGGCTTCTGGTACGCCGGGTTATCGACCGCTGGAGCGCTGGTGGGCACCGCGGTGGGTGCCTTGATGTGCCTCCTGGCGCGGTGGCGTGGCTGGCAGCTCGGCCAGGGTCTGGCCTGGGACTACGCGGTGGCGAGGCGCCCCGGGCAGCGGTTGCCCAGGGTGTCGGTGCGGATCGCACGTGAGCGTGGGGACTTGTCATAGGGTCGCAGTAGTATCGAACACATGTTCGACTCGCATCTCGCCACCGCGCACGGGGAGTTGCGGGCTGAGCGGGCTGCGACGGCGCGGCGGTTGGTCGCGCTGGGCCACTACACCGGCGTTCGGATGGCTGAGCTGGGCAACACCCATCAGGACTGGGTGGTCGACGACTGGGAATTGGTGGCCGTCGAGGTGGCCACCGAGCTGGGGATCGGACGGCAACGGGCCTCCACGGAGATGGCGCACGGCCGGACATTGATCGAACGGCTGCCGCGGCTGGCTCAGGTTTTCCTGGCCGGTGATCTCGAGTACGGGCATTTCACCGCGATCGCGGCGCGCACCGCCTTGATCGTCGATCCCGATCTGCTCGGGATCGTCGATGAGCGGGTGGCCGCCCAGGCGCCGGGGTGGGCGGCGCGTTCACGGGACAGGGTCGCCGAGCTGGTCGACTGGCTGGTGCTGGAGGTCGACCCTGAGGCGATCCGGGTGGCCAAACAGCGCCGCGCCGAGCGCAGGATCGACGTCACGCCCGCCGGTAACGGGCTTGCCGACGTTATCGGCACTGCCGACGCGGCCGATGCCGCCGTGTTCGACAAGAGGCTCGATGAGCTGGCGCGCACCGTGTGCCCGAACGACCCCCGTACGCATGCCGAGCGTCGCGCCGACGCGCTGCGTGCTCTCGCCGAAGGCGCGACCCGGCTGGCATGCATGTGCGGCTCGGCCGAATGCCCGGCCGGTACCGCTGAGGCCCCCGCGGGCAGCATCGTCATCCATGTGTTGGCCGAGCAGGCCACCGTCGAGGGCGATAGTGAGACGCCGGGGCTGCTGCCGGGCTACGGGGCGATCCCGGCCGAACAGGTGCGCCAGATGGCGGCGCGGGCCCGGTGCCGGCCGGTGCCGCGGCCACCGGCGTTGTCCACCGAACCTGGTTACCGGCCCTCGGCGCGGTTGGCGGATTTTGTGCGGGCCCGGGATCTGACGTGCCGGTGGTACGGCTGCAATGCACCGGCGGAGGTGTCCGATATCGATCACACCGTCCCGTGGCCGGCCGGAGTCACCCATCCGTCGAACACCAAGCTGTATTGCCGGACCCATCATCTGGTCAAGACGTTCTACACCGGGTGGTCCGACGTACAGGGGCCCGACGGTTCCCTCACACTCGTCTCACCGGCCGGTCGGGTCTACCAGAGCACACCCGATGGGGCGCTGTTCTTTCCGCAGCTGGCCGCCCGCACCGGCGTACTCGCCCGCGCCCAAGCGCCCCCACCCACCCCGGCCCGCGGGTTGGCGATGCCCACCCGCGCACGACCCCGGGCGCACGAGCGGGCCTACCGTATCGCCCGCGAACGGGCGCTCAATCGCGCCCGCGCCGAGGCGAATCCGCCGCCCTTCTAGGGGTTCGCGAACGCGCTCATATCGGCCGGCTGGGTCAGTCGCACACTGTTGCCCGACGGGTCGCGGAACCCGCAGTCGATCCCGTAGGGCTGCTGGTGTGGTTCCTCGGTGAACTCGACACCGCGGGCCTTGAGTTCCTCGTAGCTCGACCGGCAGTCCTCGGTGGTGAGAAAGATCGTGCCGGCGAATCCCTTGGCGGTCAGCTCGCGGACCTGCTGCTGGGTGGCCGCGTCCATGAAGGGCGGGCCGGGCACCGCCATCAACACGATGGACACGTCGTCCTGGCCGGGCGGACCCACGGTGAGCCACCGAAAGACGTTGTCCATATCCGGAAGTGAAACATCTTGGCGCACTTCGAATCCGACCTTCTCGGTCCAGTACTTGAGAGCGACTTCCTGGTCGTGTACCCACAGGTGGGCGTTTGCGATCTTGATCATGGACTCGACGCTACGAGGACTGCCCGGTGCCCGTCTTCTCCAGATGTGCTGTCTTTCGGGTATCCCGTTTGAGGATGCAACTCGGCACCCGTGCGTAGCTGCTCGCCGGCGGTAACGAGGCCCGGTACGCCGCCGGCGGCAAGCCATAGATGCGGGCGAAGCTGGTGGTGAAGGAGCCGACGCTGGTGAGCCCGACCATCGCGCAGATATCGGCCACCGATCGCTCGGTATAGCGCAGCAGGGCTGCCGCCCGCTCCAGGCGCCGGGTCTGCAGATAGGCCCGCGGCGATTCGCCGAACGTCCGGGTGAACATCCGGCTGAAATGGGCCCGGGACAGTCCTGCGGCCGCCGCCAAGTGGTCGACGGTCAGCGGATCGGCGTACCGCGCGTCGGCCAGATCCTTGGCCCGCAGTAAATAGCGGGCTGGAGGTACCTGCGCCATGTTGCTAAGGTAACCCGCGCGGACGAGTTGGCCGGGCGACCGCGGAGAAATTCGAGGAAAGTCCGGACTTCGCAGAGCAGGGTGATTGCTAACGGCAATCCGAGGAAACTCGCGGGAAAGTGCCACAGAAAACAGACCGCCGGAGACGGTAAGGGTGAAACGGTGCGGTAAGAGCGCACCAGCGCCCCGGGTGACCGGGGCGGCTAGGCAAACCCCACCCGAAGCAAGGCCAAGAAGGCCGCAACCTGGTTGTGGCTGCGCGAGCGTTCGAGGGCTGCTCGCCCGAGCTTGCGGGTAGGCCGCTTGAGGCACCCGGCGACGGTGTGTCCAGATGGATGGTCGCCGCTTGGCACCTCGGCAACGAGGAGCCGAGCACAGAATCCGGCTTACAGGCCAGCTCGTCCGCCCCTATCGGTGCCCCGTCACCGTCCCACTGCCTTGCGCAGCGACTTCAGGGCGGCGCCGATCTCGTCCTCGGCGTGCAGCGCGATCTCGGCCTCGATCTGATACAGCAGCCCGTAGGTGAAGGTGTCCTCGCCCGCGGCGTGCGCGGCATCGGTCTGCGTGAGCAGGTGATGGCGGCTGACCACGCTGTCCTGGTGATCGCCGAGCAGCGTCTGAATGGTCTTGGCGCCGTTGGCGACGGCGGTCTCCCCGTGTGCGGCCGCGGTGTAGCGAAGTTGCTTGGCGCGCTTGCGGATCCGGTGCAGCGCCTCGTCGGTGCCCTCGGCCTTCGCGGCCTTGGCAGCCTTGGCGACCTTGCGGTAGGCGCCCTCGACGGTCACCTGCGCGGGCTCGCCTTCGGCGGTGGTGGTGGGGGAGGCCACCACGGCTTCGAGTGCGTCGAGCAGACGGAAGTAGCGCTCCGAGCGCATCGCGGCGAGCGAGCGCCGCCAGCCGGCCTTGTACTTCTGCCTGGCCCCGTCGACCAGACGTTCCCGCACCGGTCCGCGCACCAGGTTCTCCGGCAGCGCATCGAGGGCACGCTCGTACTTCTCGGCCAGCACCTCGGCATCGCGGGCCACGCCCAGCACCGCCGCCAACTCCTTGAGTTCGTCGAGGATCCACGCGTTGTCGGTGCCCGCCTCCTCGGCCAGCAGGCTGCGGATCTTGCGGGTGGTCACCCTCATCTGGTGCACCGAGTCCCACACGTCGGCGCGCACCGCGCGGTCCCACTCCAGCAGGGCCTCGACGTTCTCGGCGACGGCGCGGTGCACCGGGTCCAGCGGGGCCGGCGCCTTCTCCGGCGCTCCCACGTCGAGCACCCGGGCCAGTTTCGAGCCGTGTCCGGCCGGGACGGCGCCGGCATCGAGCAGCCGGTTGGCCAATCGCTCCAGCACCTCGGCCGGAGCGTCGCCGACCAGTTCCAGCTCCCACTCCCGCCACGCCTGCGGCTCGCTGTCCGGGCGCAGCGCCGTGGCCGTCACGCTGTCGTCGCAGAACTCCGCGACCGGCGTCCCGTCGACGCCGAACAGCAGCGACACCGAGCGCTGCGTGGAGATGCGGGCCACCGCCGCCAGCGGCCGGTCCCGCACGATCGCCGCCACCACATCGCGGATCTCCTCGGGTACGGAGTCCTCCAGCGGGGCCCGCACCTCGGTGCGGGTGTCCTGGCCGGCGGGCAGCTTGACATGCCAGCCGGCATCGGTGCCGCCGGTGCGGCGGCGCAGCGTGATCTTGTGCGCGGCGAGGTCGTAGTCCGCGGTGTCGTAGTAGACGGCTTCCAGTGTCTGGGTCGGTGAATGCTGCACCCGTGTCACGGCGGCCAGCCCTTCGAATGAGGGTGACACGGTGGTCTCGAGCACGTCGAACTTGCGCTCCACCTCGGTGTAGCGGGAGGTCTTGGGCTTGGCAGCAGGCATTTTCACCTTCGGTCTGGCTGGAAGTCGTGAACAGGGTGCCACATCGAGGTGAACAAACGGCTCAGCCCGCCCGGCGGAACTCTCCGGCGGCGTCCCAGGCCCGGCGTTCGGCGCCGAACGCCGTTGCCTGCTGAGCACGGAACTCCGCGATCGAGTCGGCGTGCGCGGCCAGGAAGTCGCGGTAGCCGGCCAGTTCGAACTGCCCGTCGGCGATCTGCACCTGCCCGCGACCGGCCGCCATATCGGCACGCAGGTCCAGCAACTCGTCCGCACTCACCGGGTAGAAGCTGATCCGGTCGAAGTAGCGGAGCAGCCACGGGGTGCCCGGCTCGAAGGATGCCGAGTCGGCCGGATGCCGGTGGTTCCACACCTGGGTGGTGCGCCCGACGAACTGGTAGCCACCCGGACCCTCCATCCCGTAGATGCACATGTACGCCCCGCCGATCCCGACGGCGTTCTCCGGGGTCCAGGTGCGCGCCGGGTTGTACTTCGTGGTCACCAACCGGTGGCGGGGATCCAGGGGAGTGGCCACCGGCGCGCCCAGGTACACATCGCCCAGGCCGAGCACCAGGTAGTCGGCGTCGAACACGGTGTCATAGACCTGCTGCACGTCGGCCAGGCCGTTCACCCGCCGGATGAACTCGATATTCCACGGGCACCACGGCGCGTCGGCGCGCACACCGTGCATGTAGCGCTCGATGGCCTCGCGGGTGGCCGGGTCGTCCCACGACAACGGCAGCCGCACGGTCCGGCTGGGTACGACGAGTTCGGTTGTCGCGGGCAGACTTTCGTCGGCCCGGGCGATCAGATCCACCACCTCGGCCATCGGCAGCACGGCCGGGTCGAACTGCACCTGCAGTGAGCGCACACCCGGCGTGAGCTCGGTGATCCCGGCGATCTGCCGGGAGAGCAGGTGTTCGTAGAGCACGTGCACCCGGGCCCGCAGGGCGAGATCGAGCACCATCTCGCCGTATTCGACCAGGACCCCGCCGTCGCCGGCGCGGCGCATGGTGACCTTGGTGCCGTCGGCGGCGGTGAACCGGCTCAGCAGGCCGTCATCGCCGTCACCGCCGGTGGACAGCACCGCCGGCAGCGATGCCCGCCGGTCCGAGTCGATGGTGCGCAGCGACGGCGCCCGGTCGGCGCGCACCGGCACGAAACGCACGGTGTCGCCGGGCGCCAGCTGACCCAGCTTCCACCGGTCGCCGCCGACCACGGTGACCGGGCAGACGAATCCGCCCAGGCTCGGACCGTCGGGCCCGAGCAGGATCGGTGTGTCACCGGTGAAGTCGAGTGCGCCGACGCAGTAGGCGTTGTCGTGGATGTTGGACGGGTGCAGACCGGCCTCGCCGCCGTCCGTGCGCGCCCAGTGCGGTTTGGGGCCCTCAAGCCGGACGCCGGTGCGGTCGGAGTTGAAATGCACCGTGTACTCGGTGCCCACCACGGTGTCGATGTCCTCGCGGGTGAAGAACTCCGGTGCGCCGTGCGGGCCCTCGGTGACCGCGATCTCCCAGCGATGCCCGATGCTGGGCTGCTCCTCGATGGCGGCCCTGGCATCGCGGTCGGGCCAGTCCTGGTGCGGGCCGGGATCGACTCCGGTGGCCAGGGTGTCGCCCTCGCGCAGTGGCCGGCCGTCATGCCCGCCGAACGTACCCAAGGTGAATGTGGCTGTGCTGCCCAGATATTCGGGCTCGACCAGGCCCCCGGCGATCAGCACATAACAACGCATCCCGGGGCCGGAGAGCATGCCGACATCGAGCACGCCGCCGGCGGGCACCGTGACCGACTGCCATTGCGGCACGGGCGTGCCGTCCAGCGTGACCGGCGCCGGTGCGCCCGTCACACAGACGCGGCCGCCCTCGGGGAAACGCAGGGCCGGTCCGCCGCGCGTGCACTCCAGGCCCGGCAGCCCCTCGTCGTTGCCGAGCACCCGGTTGCCGATCCGGAAGGACAGATCGTCCATCGGACCCGACGGCGGAACGCCGATGTGCCAGTAGCCGACTCGCCCCGGCCAATCCTGCACCGTGGTGAGCATGCCCGGCCGCAGCACTTCGATCATGACGAGATCACCATCTGCACCGGCGTCGGGTTGAAGCCGTTGCACGGGTTGTTGATCTGCGGACAGTTGGACACCAGCACCAAGGTGTCGATCTCGGCCCGCAGGGTCAGCGTCTTGCCGGGTGCCGACAACCCGTCGACGATACCGAGGGTGCCGTCGTCGTCCACCGGGACATTCATGTAGAAGTTCACGTTGGAGACGATGTCGCGCTTGCCCATTCCCCATTTGGTGGCCTCGGCCAGGAAGTTCTCCGCGCACGCGTGCTGATGCACGGTGTGATGGCCGTAGCGCAAGGTGTTGGATTCCTTCGAGCACGCACCGGCGATGGTGTCGTGGTTGCCGACCTCGTCGTCGATGATGGTCATCAGCGCGGTGCCGTCGGAGGCACGCAACACCGAACCGGTGGACAGGAAGATATTGCGTTGCGCGGCAACGGTTGTCTGCGCGTTGTAGCGCAGTGCCGGGTCGGGCCGGCCGGCGGTCACCCCGTAGAACAGCGTGTCCACGGCCTGGTTGCCGAACAGGTCGATGATCTGCAACGTCTTGCCGGCGGGCACGATGGCCGACCACGGTGCGCAGGCGGCAACGTCGAAAGTGGTCATGGTGATGCGGTCCTCGTCTCGGTTAGAAGGCACTGTTCTGTGCAGCGGCCCAAGCACTTTCGGTGTTGAACAGGGCGCGCAGATATTCGGGGTCGTCGTTGACAGGACGGGTCAGTTCGTCGTCGGCCCGCCAGGCCAGCACATCGAGGTCGGTGGTCGCGGGTTCGGGGTCCAGCGGGTGCGCGGTGTTGACCAGCACCACGACGACGGGCAGATGGATCAGCAGGTCGACGGATCCGCCGGGGCCGGAGCTGCCGGTGAAGACGAGTCCGCCGTCGGCTTGTACCCGGGCGCCTTTGAAGAACGACACCGAGGGCGCCACATCGCGGATGTCCAGGCCGTGCTTGTGCACGCCGAGCAGCATCTGGGCCTGTCCGGCCGGGGTCAGCCCACACAGCGTGTCGTGGTGGCCCGAGGTATCGGCGACGACGGTGGCCAGCACCCGGCCCTGATCGGAGAGCAGGGGATGGCCGGCCCCGAGGTAGGCCTGCCACGGCACCTTCACCGTGTCGGCGACGTTGAGCCGCTCCCACGGGGCGTCGGCGCGGAACAACAACAGGTGCGCGCACGCGCCGCCGACCGGATCGGCCAGCCGCAGCCGGGTGCCCCGGCCCAGCACCTTGGTGGCATAGGACTCGGCCGGGACGGCCTCAGCCCAGCGCAGTTCGGTCACACCCGCGGGCGTCGGCGGCACCCGTAACTGCGCCGCCGCGGCCTGGGCGCGGGCGTGTGACCGTGCCCCTTCGGTCGAGTTCGTGTCTGCCATGTTCGGCCTCCTTAACTGTCACTTGAAAGTTTTGATGGCGGGCATTCCGTGCTGGTGACGGGTCTGTTACGTCCGCATGTACAAGCTTCAGAGTCATTTCTATCAAATGACAGGAAATATGGCACCTCGAACGGTGGATGCCACAATGGCCCCATGAGCAGCGAGGGTCGTGGACGTCCGAGGCTCGAGAAACCGCGTCGCCCGGGACGCACCCCGCGCGACGAGATTCTCGATGCCGCCGCGGAACTGTTCACCGAACACGGCTACGCCAACACCTCGACGCGGCGGATCGCTGATGCCGTCGGGATGCGCCAGGCCTCGCTGTATCACCACTTCGCCACCAAGGACGACATCCTCGATGCGCTGCTGGCCGGCACGGTGGAGGCGCCCCTGCAACTGGCCACCGAACTGGTCGCCGAAGGCGGCCCCGCGGTGAACCAGCTCTACACGCTGATGGTGTCGGACGTCGCGCAGCTGTGCCGCGGTACCTGGAACCTGGGCGCCCTGTATCTGCTGCCCGAGCTGCGCGTGGACCGGTTCGCGCAGTTCCGCCGCCGGCGCGCAGAGCTGCGCGAGCGCTACCGGGCGCTGGCCGCGGCCGTGATCGCCGAGTACGGCGGTCCGGCCGATGCCGACGACCTTCCGTTCCGGCTCGTCGAGTCGGCCATCAACCGCCGGTCCGATGACGGGGCCTGCCCGCCCGAACAACCGTGGATCAGTGCCGACGGTGCGCTGCGCACGCTGGGCTACGACGGTGACTTCGGTGCGCTACGGGCCGCCGCCGAAACCCGCCTCGCGTTACACGCCGCCGCGGCGACGTAATACGGTGTGCGACATGACCGATTTCGAAACGCTGAAGTTCGCTCAGTCGGGGCCCGTCACCAGCATCGTGCTGAACCGGCCGGACGCGGCCAACGGCATGAACGACGCGATGACCCGCGAGCTGGCCGTCGCGGCCTCGCTGTGCGACACCGAGGCGACGAAGGTGGTCACGCTCACCGGCGCGGGACGCTTCTTCTGCGCGGGCGGGGACCTCAAGTCGATGGCTGCCGCGCCCGACCCCGGAGTGTTCGTCAAGGGCATCGCCAACGATCTGCACCGGGCGATGTCCACCTTCGCGCGGATGGATGCCGTGCTCATCACCGCCGTGAACGGGGTGGCCGCCGGTGCCGGATTCTCCCTCGGCGTCTCGGGCGATCTGGTGCTGGCCGCCGAATCGGCATCGTTCACGATGGCCTACACCAAGGCGGGCCTGAGCCCCGACGGCGGCGCGTCCTATGTGCTGCCGCGTCTGGTCGGACTGCGCCGCGCCCAGGACCTGATGATCACCAACCGGGTGCTCAAGGCGTCCGAGGCGCTGGCGTGGGGACTGGTCACCGAGGTGGTGCCCGACGCCGAGCTGCCCCAGTGGCTGGAGGCGCTGGCCGCCAAGGTGGCCGCTGGTGCGCGCGGATCCAACTCGGCGGTCAAGAAGCTGCTGTTGAGCACGTACTCGGCCGGCTATGAAGCCCAGCTGGAGCATGAGGCCCGCCATATCGCCGGCAATGCCTCCTCTCCCGACGGGAGAGAAGGCATCGCGGCGTTCCTGGGCAAGCGGGCGCCCGAGTTTTCCTGACTCAGTACCGACTCAGTAGGAGTGTTCTTCGGCCGGGAATACTCCGCTGGCCACCTCGTCGGCGTATTGCGTTGCCGCGCTGCGCAATACGTCGCCGACCTGAGCGAACTTCTTGACGAACTTGGCGGTCTTGCCCGACGTCATCCCGGCCATGTCCTGCCAGACCAGCACCTGCGCGTCGCAGTTCGGGCCGGCGCCGATACCGATCGTCGGGATGGTGAGCTTGCCGGTGATCTGGGTGGCCAGCTCGGCGGGCACCATCTCCAGCACCACGGCGACCGCGCCGGCCTCGGCCACCGCGATCGCATCGTGGATGGTCTGATCGCCCGCGTCGCCGCGGCCCTGAACGCGGTAGCCGCCCAGGCTGTTCACGCTCTGCGGGGTGAAGCCGATATGCGCGACCACCGGGATACCGGCCGCGGTCAGCGTGGCGATCTGCTCGGCCACCCGCTCGCCACCCTCCAGCTTGACGGCGTGGGCGCCGGTCTCCTTCATGAAACGGGTCGCGGTGGCGAGTGCCTGGGCCGGGCTGGACTCATAGCTGCCGAACGGCAGATCGGCGACCACCAGCGCGTGTGCCGCACCGCGGACGACGGCGCTGACCAGCGGGATGAGTTCGTCGACGGTGACCCGCACCGTCGTGTCGTAGCCGTAGACGACATTGGCGGCGGAGTCGCCGACCAACAGGACCGGGATCCCGGCATCGTCGAAGATTCGGGCGGTGGAGAAGTCGTAGGCGGTGAGCATGGCCCACTTGTGGCCTTCGGACTTCCACTTCTGCAGATGGTGGGTGCGGACCTTCACGGGCGTGCTGGTGCCACCATAAACGGACTGCTCAGACATCATTGTCCTTCGATGTGTGTTGTCGGGTAGATCCTCGAGGCCGTCAGCGGTCCCCGGGTCTTCTGACAGTCCCAAGTCTGCCACCCGGACCCGTGAAGTTGAACGCCGGGTTAAGTGGATTTCCTCACACCGTCGCGGCGCGGACCTACCATCGGCCTCATGCAAAGGCGCGCACTTCAACGACTGAGCGGTCTCGACGCCAGTTTCCTCTACCTCGAAACCGCGGCGCAGCCTTTGCACGTCTGCTCGATCCTGGAACTGGACACCGCCACGATGCCCGGCGGCTACACCTTCGACCGGCTGCGCGACGACCTGGCGATGCGGATCAAGGCGATGCCGGAGTTCCGGGAGAAGCTCGCCGACAGCAGGTTCAACCCCGATCATCCGGTGTGGGTGGAGGACAACGATTTCGACGTGCAGCGCCATCTGCACCGGATCGGGCTGCCCGCACCCGGTGGGCGCGCCGAACTCGCCGAGATCTGCGGGCATATCGCGTCGCTGCCGCTGGACCGCAGCAGGCCGCTGTGGGAGATGTGGGTCATCGAGAACATCGCGGGCACCGACGCCCACGCCGGCGGAAAGCTGGCCCTGCTGACCAAGGTGCACCACGCCGCCGTCGACGGCGTCACCGGCGCCAACCTGATGTCGACGCTGTGCAGCACCGAACCCGACGCCCCGCCGCCGGACCCCGTGCAAGGGGCCGGAAGCGCATCCGAACTGGAGATCGCCGTCAACGGCGCCCTCACGTTCGCCACCCGGCCGCTGAAGCTGGTGAACATGCTGCCCTCCACCCTGTCCACCGTCATCGACACCGCGCGCCGGGCCACCAAGGGGCTCGCCATGGCCGCGCCGTTCGCCGCGCCGAAGACCACCTTCAACGCGAATGTCACCGGGCACCGCAACATCTCGTTCGCCGAGCTCGACCTGGGCGATATCAAGAAGGTGCGAGCCCATTTCGGGGTCAAGGTCAACGATGTGGTGATGGCACTGGTGTCCGGGGTGCTGCGCCGCTACCTGCTCGACCGCGACGAACTGCCGGAATCCTCGCTGGTGGCCATGATCCCGGTGTCGGTGCACGACAAATCCGACCGGCCCGGGCGCAATCAGGTGTCGGGGATGTTCTCCTCGCTGCACACCAACGTGGACGACCCCGTTGATCGGCTGAAAGCCATCTCGGCGGCCAATTCAACTGCCAAGCAACATAGTTCCGCGATCGGCGCGACACTGCTGCAGGACTGGTCGCAGTTCGCCGCGCCCGCCGTATTCGGTATCGCGATGCGTGTCTACGCCCGCAGCAACCTGTCGGCGGCGGTACCCGTGCACAACCTGGTGGTCTCCAACGTGCCCGGCCCGCAGGTTCCGCTCTATCTGCTCGGGTGTGAGGTCAAGGCGATGTATCCACTCGGTCCGATCTTTCATGGGTCGGGGCTGAACATCACGGTCATGTCGCTCAACGGCAAGCTCGATATCGGCATCATCTCCTGTCCCGAGCTGCTGCCCGATCTGTGGGACATGGCCGACGACTTCGCCCTCGCCCTCGATGAGTTGCTCGACGCGACCAACCGCGTCTAGGTAGCGCTCACCAGCACCGATATCGGCGCATGGCAGCATGGTCAGCCATGAAGCTCACGCGCGGCGTCGTCGCGGCCGCCATGGTGCTGCTCCTTGTCACAGGATGCAGCAATGTTGTCGACGGGCGAGCGGTGATCTCCGCGCCCCGGCCCGGAAGCCCGGTGCAATGGTCACCGTGCAAGGCGGGCTCGGGTGAAGCGCGCATACCGTCGGGTGCCGACTGTGGCCTCCTGTCCGTGCCGGTGAACTACGACAAGCCCGACGGTGAGGTCGCTCAACTGGCGATGATCCGCTTCAGGGCCACCGGTCAGAAGGTCGGCACCCTGTTCGTCAACCCCGGCGGGCCGGGGGAGTCCGGGGTGGACGCCGCGGTGTCGATGGTGGGCACCTTGCCCGACTCGGTGCGTCAGCGCTTCGACCTGGTCGGCTTCGACCCGCGCGGTGTCGGGTCTTCCAGGCCGGCCCTGTGGTGCAACTCCGATGACGACAACGACCGGCTCCGGGCCGACCCGCAGGTCGACTACACCCCGGAGGGGGTGGCCCATATCGAGTCCGAGACCAAGGCCTTCGTCGCCCGATGCCAGGAGAAGATGGGCGACGAGTTCCTGGAGAACATCGGAACCGTAAGCGTGGCAAAAGATCTCGAAGCGATGCGGCAGGCCGTCGGCGATGACAAGCTGACCTACCTGGGCTACTCGTACGGCACCCGGATCGGAGCGGAGTACGCCGAGCGGTACCCGGACAAGGTGCGCGCGATGATTCTCGACGGCGCGGTGGACCCCAACGCCGATCCGGTGGAAGCCGATATCCGCCAGGCGAAGGCGTTCCAGACCGCGTTCGACAACTACGCCGCCGATTGCGCGACAAAGTCGGACTGCCCGCTGGGCACCGACCCCGCCAAGGCTGTCGCCGTGTACCACTCGCTGGTCGACCCGCTGGTGAACAAGCCGGCCCCGACCAAGGATCCGCGGGGCCTGAGCTACAGCGACTCCGTCGTCGGCACCATCCTGCCGCTGTACTCGCCGAACCTGTGGCGCCACCTCACCCAGGCGCTCACCGAGCTCACCAAGGGGCACGGCGACACCATGCTGGCGCTGGCCGACCTGTACATGGGCCGCGATGCCGACGGTCATTACAACAACTCGACCGATGTCCGGATCTCGGTGAACTGTGTCGACGAGCCGCCCATCACCGACCGCGCCACCGTCATCGACGAGGACCGCCGGGCCCGCGAGGTCGCTCCGTTCATGAGCTATGGCGAGTTCACCGGGCACGCCCCGCTCGGCACGTGCGCCTTCTGGCCGGTGCCGCCGACCTCCACGCCGCACGAGTTGAAGGTGTCCGGCCTGCCGCCGACCCTGGTGGTGTCGACCACCAACGACCCGGCGACGCCGTACGAGGCCGGTGTCGATCTGGCCAAGCAGTTGGGCGGCACGTTGCTGACGTATGAGGGCACCCAGCACACCGTGGTGTTCCAGGGCAACAGTTGCGTGGACGGGATCGCCGCCAAATACCTCGTGGACGTGGCGGTGCCACCGGAAGGCAGCCGCTGCTGAGTAGCCGCGCCGGTCGCGCGTCTTTGATAACGGCCCCGTCACTGTCTGGTTGCTGATCATCACTGGCGGGATACTGCGGGCGACCCCGCCCACGGGCTGTGCAAACATGAGCGCCATGTGGCTGGCGGGCAGGATTTTCGCAATGCTGCTGGCCCTCCCGATTGTGGCTGGCGTGCTGTGCGCACCCGCGGTGGCGGCACCCGAATCGGTTTACGGCCGGCCGGCGGTGTGGGGGAGCTGTCAGCGCTTCCTCGGCGCCGGCCCCGAGATCGAGCGACTGCTGCCGACGGCGCAGTGTGCCGACGTGGCGGTGCCCGTGGACTGGAATGCGGTGGACCCGAACGCCGCCAATCCGCAAGGCGCACAAGCACAATTGGCCGTGATCCGGGTCCCGGCCAGCGGGCAGAAGATCGGCACGCTGATGGTCAACCCCGGCGGCCCGGGCGCGTCGGCGGTCGACACCGTCGCCGGGATGGCGGTCGCCCTGGCCGGATCCCCCATCGCGCAGGGTTTCGACCTGGTCGGCTTCGATCCGCGCGGTGTCGGGTATTCGACCCCGCAGGTGCGGTGCCGCACCGACGCGGAGTTCGACGCCTACCGCCGCGAGCCGTTGGCCGACTACAGCCCGGCCGGGGTGGCGCATATCGAGGATGTCTACCGGCAGTTTGCCCAGTCCTGCCTGGACCGGATGGGTCCGCAATTCCTGGCCAGTATCGGCACCGCGTCGGCGGCCAGGGATATGGACGTGGTGCGCGCCGCACTCGGCGAGGAACAGATCAGCTACCTCGGGTTCTCCTACGGCACCGAACTCGGCGCCGCCTACGCCGATCGCTATCCGGACCGCGTCCGCGCGATGGTTCTCGACGGGGCCGTCGATCCCGGCACCGATCCCATCAACGAGAACATCAACCAGTTGGCCGGATTCCAAGCGGCGTTCAACGACTACGCCGCCGACTGCGCACGCTCACCGGACTGCCCGCTGGGCACCGACCCCGCCCAGTTCTCCAACCGCTACCACCAGCTGATCGACCCATTGGTGCTGCGTCCCGGGGGCACCTCCGACCCGCGCGGGCTGGGTTACGCCGATGCCATCACCGGCACCGCGAACGCGCTCTACACCAAGCGCTACTGGAAGTACCTGACCAGTGGGTTGCTCGGGCTGGCCCGCGGCACCGACGCCGGTGACCTGCTGACGCTGGCCGACGAGTACTGGAACCGGGACCCGGCCGGCCATTACGGAAACCAGCAGGACGCGTTCGCCGCGATCCGCTGCGTGGACGGGCCCTACCCGAAGGATCCGGCGGTGTGGGCCGAGGCCGATCAGCGGGCCCGCGCGGCCGCGCCGTTCATGGAGTACGGGACGTTCACCGGATATGCGCCGCGCGATATCTGCTCGCTGTGGCCGGTGCCGCCGACCACCGTGCCCCATGAGGCGTCCCCCCTGCCGGCGGGTAAGGCGGTGGTGGTGTCCACCACGCGCGACCCGGCGACGCCGTATCAGGCCGGTGTGGACCTGGCCCGTGAACTCGATGCCTCGCTGATCACCTTCGACGGCACCCAGCACACCGTGGTGTTCAACGGCGACGCCTGCGTGGACACCGCCGTGGTGAACTTCCTGACCGCGCTGACGCCACCACCTGCCAGCCTGCAGTGTTGAGTACTGAACTCAATTCTTCTGGTAGGCAACCATTTCGCGGGAGAGTCGGGCACGCAGCCGGGGATGACGACTGCACGTGACGGCGAATACGGTCAGCAGCACCCAACTGCTCAGCGCGCTGCCCAGCACCAGGGCGAAGGCCGCCCAGTCCCCGCAGACCAGCTCGCGTGACGCCGTCTGGCGCGACCACAACCGCCAGTAGATCATCAGGTTCACGGTGAGCCCGACCCCGTAGGACAGGGCGAAGGAGAACGCGAACGGCAGCCAGGTTCCGTCGTGCAGGCGCGCCGAAATCGGTTCGTGGCGCAGCGGATACACCACCGACAACACGTTGGCGGCACCCAGCCAGATGAAGACCATGGTGAGCAGCTGGTCGACCATCGCGACGAAGTTGCCGTCGCCCGCCACGGCCAGCACCGTGATCACGGGCAGGCCCGCTCCGAGCACCGCCGCGGCGATCGCCAGGTTCTTGGTCACCAGCACCCGCCACACCGGGTCGCCGGCGACCAGCGCGCGCCGCACCCGGTCGGCCTCGAAGCACAACGCGTTGGTGCACACGACGCTGCCGACCACCGCGGCGAACAGGTACAGGGTCAGCCGGCCCGCGTCGTAGCGGGTCAGACCGGTCAGGTGATAGAACGCCACCAAGCTCAGGCTGACACCCAGGGTGATCACGATCCGCAGCAGCACCGCGCGCGGCCGGTCGGCCACGATATGGCGGACCTCGTCGGCCACCCGCCGGGCGCCGCCCGATAGCGACGGCCGCACCGGTGGGACCAGGCTGGGGTTCACCGCACGGGCCTGGGCGACTTTCACGACGGCTTCGGCCACCGCCACCCGGGCGCGGCGCACCGCGTGCACCACCTCGGCCGGGGCTTCGGCGATGGCGTCGTCGTGCAGCTGCGTCAGCGTGGCCAGGGTGGACCGCGCCTTGGCGGCCTCGGCGCGCAAGGCGGTGTCGTCGCCCCATTCGGCGGCGGCCGCCGCGGCAGTCGCGGCACCCAGCGAATCGGCCAGCGTGCGCAACTCCGCGGCGGCCGCCAGGTCTTGGCGGGATCGACTGCTCATCGGTGTACTGAATCACGCCATCACGCCAGATCGCGCGCTGCCCGCGCAAAGCCGATCCTCGCGTGTAACACGGATTTAACAGCCGCTGCCTAGGCTTCGGTCATGGACCGCCAGAAGGAATTCGTGCTGCGCACGCTGGAGGAACGCGATATCCGGTTTGTGCGGCTGTGGTTCACCGACGTCCTCGGATACCTCAAGTCGGTGGCGATCGCCCCCGCCGAGCTGGAGGGTGCGTTCGAAGAGGGCATCGGCTTCGACGGCTCGTCGATCGAGGGCTTCGCCCGGGTGTACGAATCGGACACCGTGGCGCGACCCGACCCGTCCACCTTCCAGGTGCTGCCGTGGACGACGAGCGCCGGCAAGCACTACTCGGCGCGGATGTTCTGCGATATCACCATGCCGGACGGTTCGCCGTCCTGGGCCGACTCCCGGCATGTGCTGCGCCGCCAGTTGGCCAAGGCCAGTGATCTGGGCTTCTCCTGTTACGTGCATCCGGAGATCGAGTTCTTCCTGCTCAAGCCGGGCGAAGATGACGGTTCGGTGCCCGTTCCGGCCGACAACGGCGGCTACTTCGATCAGGCCGTGCACGACGCGGCCCCCAACTTCCGCCGGCACGCCATCGACGCGCTGGAACAGATGGGTATCTCGGTGGAGTTCAGCCACCACGAGGGTGCGCCCGGCCAGCAGGAGATCGATCTGCGCTACGCCGACGCGCTCTCCATGGCCGACAACGTGATGACCTTCCGGTATGTGGTGAAGGAGGTCGCGCTGGCCGACGGGGTGCGCGCGTCGTTCATGCCGAAGCCGTTCGGTGAGTACCCGGGCTCGGCCATGCACACCCACATGAGCCTGTTCGAGGGGGAGAACAACGCCTTCCACAGCGCCGACGACCCGCTGCAACTCTCGGATGTCGCCAAGTCGTTCATCGCCGGGATCCTGGAGCACGCCAGCGAGATCAGCGCCGTCACCAACCAGTGGGTGAACTCCTACAAGCGGTTGGTGCACGGCGGCGAGGCGCCCACGGCCGCGTCGTGGGGTGCGTCCAACCGGTCGGCGTTGGTGCGTGTGCCGATGTACACCCCGCGCAAGGCGTCCAGCCGGCGTATCGAGGTGCGCAGTCCCGACTCGGCCTGCAACCCGTACCTGGCCTTCGCGGTGCTGCTGGCCGCCGGCCTGCGCGGTATCGAGAAGAACTACGCGCTCGGGCCGCAGGCCGAGGACAACGTGTGGAGCCTGACGCCCGAGGAACGCCGCGCGATGGGCTACCGCGAACTGCCGTCCTCGCTGGGTGTCGCCCTCACCGAGATGGAGGGTTCCGAACTCGTCGCGGAAGCGTTGGGGGAGCACGTCTTCGATTACTTCCTGCGCAACAAGCGCACCGAGTGGGAGAACTACCGCAGCACCGTCACCCCGTTTGAGCTGAAGAACTACCTGTCGCTGTAACCCCTCCCCGTCGCTGCGCTCGCCCCAGGTAACGTTTGGGCGTGCCCAAACCCGCCACATCGCGCCCCAAGCTGCCCAGCGTGGGCCGGCTCGGGCTGGTAGAAGCACCCGCACGCGCCGGGCTGGACCGGCTCGGCTGGAACACCGACGAGTACGTCGAATTGCTGTGGTCACTGTCGCGCGCCCCCGACGCCGATACCGCGCTGCGGACCATGGTGCGGTTGGCCGATGAACTGGGCGACGGCTGGGATGAACTCAACCGGGCGCTGCTCAAGGACAAGGCGCTGCGCGGTCGGTTGTTCGCGGTGCTCGGCGGATCGGCGGCACTCGGCGACCATCTGGTGGCGCGGCCCCAGTCCTGGCACCTGCTGGCCGGCCGGGTGACCCTGCCCGACGCCGCGCAGCTGCGCAAGGAGTTCGTCGCGGTCGCGCAGAGCACCACGGACACCCGATCGGTACAAGCTTCGTTGCGCAGTCTGTACCGGGACCGGCTGCTGGTGCTTGCCGCCCTGGATCTGGCCCCGACGGTGGAGAACGAACCGGTCGTGGAATTCGGTACCGTCGGTGCGCACCTGTCCGATCTGGCCGACGCCGCTCTGGCCGCCGCGCTGGCGGTGGCCACCGCATCGGTGTGCGCCGCGGATACCCCGGCCCCGCGGATCGCGGTCATCGCGATGGGCAAATGCGGTGCACGCGAATTGAATTACGTCAGCGATGTGGACGTCATCTTCGTCGCCGAGAACGCCGACACCCTCACCACCCGGGTGGCCGGGGAGATGATGCGCTTCGCCAGCGACACCTTCTTCGAGGTGGACGCCGCCCTGCGTCCCGAGGGTAAGCGCGGCCAGCTGGTGCGCACCCTGGAGTCGCATATCGCCTATTACGAGCGCTGGGCGAAAACGTGGGAATTCCAGGCGCTGCTGAAGGCCCGGGCCGCCGTCGGCGATGCCGAACTGGGGGCACAGTACATCGCCGCCCTGATGCCGATGGTCTGGACCGCTTGCGAGCGTGAAGATTTCGTCGCCGACGTGCAGGCGATGCGGCGCCGGGTGGAGGAGCTGGTGCCCGCCGGGGTGCGTTCTCGTGAACTCAAACTCGGCACCGGCGGGCTGCGGGATGTCGAATTCGCGGTGCAGCTGCTGCAACTGGTGCACGGCCGCAACGACGACTCGCTGCACGTGGCGTCGACCGTCGACGCGTTGGCCGCACTGGGGGCCGGGGGCTACGTCGGCCGCGACGATGCCGCCAACATGACCGCCTCGTACGAGTTCCTGCGGTTGCTCGAACACCGGCTGCAACTGCAGCGGCTCAAGCGCACCCACATGCTGCCCGAGGACGGTGACGAGGAGGCGATGCGCTGGCTCGCGCGCGCCGCCCATGTGCGCCCGGACGGCCGGCACGACGCCGTCGGTGTGCTGCGGGAGGAACTCAAGCGCCAGAGCATGCGGGTATCGCGCCTGCACGCCAAGCTGTTCTACCAACCGCTGCTGGAATCGGTGGGCAGACAAGGCTTCCATGCGATGAGCACCGAGGCGGCCGAACGGCAGTTGGCCGCGCTCGGCTACGAGGGGCCGCAGAGCGCGCTGACCCACCTGGCGGCGCTGACCAGCGAGAGCGGCCGGCGTGGGCAGGTGCAGAAGGTCCTGCTGCCGACCCTGCTGGACTGGCTGTCGGACACCCCGGACCCGGACGCGGGGTTGCTGTCCTATCGGCGCATCAGCGAGGAACTCGGCGACCTGCGGTGGTATCTGTCCACCCTGCGCGACGAGGGCGCGGTGGCCAAACGGCTGATGCGCGTGCTGGGGACGTCGGCCTATGTGCCGGATCTGTTGATGCGGGCACCTGAGGTCATCCAGCTCTACGCCGACGGACCTCAGGGGCCCAAACTGCTCGAGGTCGATCCGGATGCGGTGGGGCGTGCCCTGGTGGCTTCGGCTGCGCGGCACGCCGATCCGGCCCGCGCCATCGCCGCGGCCCGCACCCTGCGGCGCCGAGAGCTCGCCCGGATCGCCTCGGCGGACCTGCTCGGCATGCTGGAGGTCACCGAGGTGTGCCGTGCCCTCACCTCGATCTGGGTGGCGGTGCTGCAGGCGGCGCTGGACGTGGTGATCAGGGACCGGACGCCGGCGGGCGGCGCCCCGGCGCGGATCGCGGTGATCGGGATGGGCCGGCTCGGCGGCAGCGAACTGGGCTACGGGTCCGACGCGGACGTGATGTTCGTGTGTGAGCCCGTCGAAGGCGCTGCGGGCGCCGATGAGTCGGCGGCCGTGCGCTGGTCGGTCGGGGTGGCCGAGCAGGTGCGCACGCTGCTGGGCACACCGAGCTCGGATCCGCCGCTGGAGGTGGACGCCGGACTGCGCCCCGAGGGCCGCAACGGCTCACTGGTGCGCACCCTTGCGTCGTACGAGGCGTACTACACGCAGTGGGCGCAACCGTGGGAGACGCAGGCCCTGTTGCGCGCGAACAAGGTGGCCGGTGACCCGGATCTGGGGGAGCGCTTCCTCCGGATGATCGACAAGACCCGCTACCCCGAGGGCGGTATCTCACCGGAGACCGTGCAGGAGATCCGGCGTATCAAGGCCCGCATCGATGCCGAGCGGTTACCGCGCGGGGCCGATCCGAACACCCACACCAAACTGGGCCGGGGCGGGCTCGCCGATGTGGAGTGGACAGTGCAGCTGCTGCAGATGCGGTTCGCCGACAAGATCCCGGCCCTGCACAACACCTCGACGCTGGAGACGCTGGACGCGATCGGGGCCGCCGAACTGATCGCCGAGGGCGATATCGATCAACTGCGCCAGGCGTGGCTGACGGCCACCCGGGCCCGCAACGCGCTGGTGCTGGTGCGGGGCAAGCCGACCGATCAGCTGCCCGGACCGGGCCGCCAGCTCAACGCCGTGGCCCTGGCCTCGGGGTGGACGAACGGCGATGGCGGCGAGTTCCTGGACAACTACCTGCGCGTGACCAGGCGGGCGAAAGCCGTGGTGCGCAAGGTGTTCGGAGCCTAGAGTGCCGACGTCGTGACTCCCACGGCATCGAAGGCCGCCTTGATCGCGGCGATCTGCTTGGCCGTGAACCCGTTGGCGCGGGCGCTGCTGAGGATGGCGTAGCGGGCGTCGATATAGGACGCCGTCGACGGCAGGCTGTAGAGCGATTCGTAGTACACCCGGGCCCACTGTTCGCCGGACACCTCGTTCTTGGTGGCGTCCATCATCTTGTAGGCGGCGAAGGACAGGATCCCGCTGTTGCTGTGCACATAGTCGAAGTCGTCGGTGTTGTTGTCCGTGCAGCCGCACGGGTCGATATAGCGCTGGGGGTAGCTCTCCCGCTGGCTGTAGTCCGAGGGATCCTCCATGCTGCGGTACGGATTACCCGCTGCGTCCTCGGCGAAAAGCCATCTGCCGCTTCCGGTCTTGTTCTCGATCAGAGCGCCCATGATGTCGGCGTACGCCTCGTTGAGTGCCCCGGAATCGCCGAGATAGGCCAGGCCGTTGACGTACTGGATGACGGCATGGGTGTATTCGTGGCCGACCAGATCCAGAGCGGCCTGGGTGTTCCCGGCGTCACCGAAGACCAGCTCGCGACCGGTCCAGGCGGCGTTGCGCCACCCGGCCGCCGACGAGCCGCTGGGGTTGTAGTCGATGCTGAGCACGACCGCGGCGCCGTTGTCGTCGTAGGAATCCCGGCCGAGGACCGAGGTGTAGTAGTCGTACACCCGCGTCATGTTGGACTGCGCCGAGACGGCCGAGGTGCCCCAGCTCGACGAGTAGGTGACGGTGCTGCCCGGGATGCTGGGCTGGCCGGCCCAGCCGGTGCTGACGTAGGTGGTCACGTAGGTGGTGATGTTGCGGGTCGGGTCACTCAGGACGAGCGCGGTCCCGGTGTTGCCCGCGCTGACGGTGCGGGTCTTGCCCTGTAGGTCGGTTCCCGACGACCGGATGGGCGCCAAAGCCTGTTGCGCACTGGAGAAGTCGGAGAAGATGGTGCCGGCCTTGGCTCCGTTGGCGTAGATGTAGTAGGTGGCGCCGACCGACGGGTAGGGGCTGGCGGGGTCCGAGGAGACCGTCACCCGCCACGCCAGGGTAGCCGGATTCCACCGGGCCCCGGTGCTCAGGTTCGTGCTGACATCCTGGTCGTAGATGACCAGGTCGGTGTCGAAGATCAAGGTCGCCGCGAACGCATCCTTGGTGGCCTGGCTGGGACTTCCGCCGAAGTCGCTCACAGCGTCGGCCTTGGCGATCGCCTCGGCCGCGGCGGCGGTGGCGAGACCGGCTGTGGGCGTGGTGTTGACGGTGCTGATCGCGGGGTCGTAGTTGCTCACCAGCCCGGTCACCCGACCGGCGCTGTCGGTGGAGAGCACCACCTCGCTGCCCACCACCGGCACACCGTTCACGGTCTGGCTCAGCCGGTAGAAGACGCTGCCTGAGTAGTCGACCGAGGACACCGTGATCCGGGATTGATCGGCGAATCCGGTTGGCGCCCCGAGCAGTCCGGCGACCTTGTTCAGGACGGCGGCCGCGTCGGCGGCGCCGGACACCGTGCTGACGGTGAAGGTGCCGGAGATCGCGCGGACCTTGCCGCTGGAGGTCAGGGTGACATCGACATCCTCGGCCCCGGACAGTGCCTTCAGCTCCGCCATGGTGAGGGTGCCGTCGCTGTCGGGGTGCCACGCCGTGATGGGCACGGTGACGTCGATCGGGATGCCGTCCTGGCCGTCGTAGGCGGACACGGTGAAGGTGGCGATGTCGGCGCCCGGCGTGAACCAGGCGTTGTAGCGGGCCACCTGGCTGGGGGTGTAGGTGTAGGTGCCATCGGAGTTGACGGTGACGCTGCCGAGCGAACCGGCCACGTCCGTTTCTCGCGCATAGGTGAGGGTGCTTGCGTCGGTGGCGCCGATCTGGCCGGTGACGACGCCGGTCGTGGTGTTCACGTCGGTCGAGTAGGTCGCGTTCACCGGCAGGGCGTTACCCGTAGCCGAGGCAACGACATTGACCTTGACGGTGACCGCGCGGGTACCGCCGTGGCCGTCACTGATGGTGACGGTGAACGTGTCGGTGCTCGTGCCCAGGGCACGGGCCGCCGCGTTCGGGGTGTAGCTGAACGAGCCGTCGGCATTGACCACCACCGTGCCCTTGGTGGCACCGGTGGCCGTGTAGGCCAGCGTGTCGTTGTCGGCATCGGTGGTGCTGATCTGCCCGGTCACCCGTGCGGTGGTGGAACTGGTCGTCAGGGCGCTGACGGTGGCCACGGTGGGCGCGGCGTTGCTCGGTCGGATGGTGACCGTGACCGGTATGGAAAGGACACCACCGTGACCGTCGTCGACGGTGACGGTGAAGGTGTCGGTGGTGGGTCCGCCGGAGGCTGCGGCATGCCGTGCGGTGACCGTCGGGGTGTAGGTGAACTTGCCGTCCGCGCCGACGACCACGGTGCCCGTCAACGTCGAGAGGGTGCCGTCGTAGTAGAGCTTGTCGGCATCACCGTCGGTGCCCTTGACCGACCCGGTGACCACACCGGTCGACGAATTGGGGCTACCGGTGGTCGTTTTGAACGTCGGCGTCTTGTTCGCCGGGACCACCGTGA
Organism: Mycolicibacterium sp. Y3; assembly: GCF_051188035.1. Lineage (NCBI taxonomy): Bacteria > Bacillati > Actinomycetota > Actinomycetes > Mycobacteriales > Mycobacteriaceae > Mycobacterium > Mycolicibacterium sp. Y3. Next base: position 2,874,748 of record NZ_JAVQLT010000001.1, read on the forward strand.
CGGTGATGGTCTGCTGCACGACGCCGCGGCGACCGTCGCTGACGGTGAAGGTGAACGTGTCGGTGAGGTCGGCGGTCAGCGCGGTGTCCGCGGCGGCCTTGTGCCTGGCCGCGGCGGTGGGGGTGTAGGTGAAGGTGCCGTCGGTGCCGAAGGTCACCGTGCCCTTGGTCGGCCCGGTGAGCACCGTGACCGCCAGCGGGTCGCCGTCGGCGTCGGTCACCCCGGTCGCTCCGCTGATCACCCCGGTGAGCACGCTGGACGTGCTGCTGGGAAGGCTCACCACCGGTGTCACATTGGCCGGGACCAGCGACACCACACCCATGGCGGTGTCACCCGCGGCGTAGAGCTGCATACCGTCGGGGCTGGCGGCGATACCGTTCACGGTGTCACCGGTGTGCAGCGTCGTGAGCAGTGTGCTGGTCGCGGTGTCGTACACCTGCAGATCACCGCTCTGGGTGGTGACCAGCAGCAGCGAGCCGTCCTTGTTGGCCGTCGCCGCCCGTACCGCCGAGGTGGTGTCGAATGTGCCGAGGGAGGCGAATTTGCCGGTGTCGAGCACGTTCACGGTGCTGCCGTCGGTGAGGACGTAGAGCTTCTTGCCGTCCTTGCTTGCCGCGAGGGCGGTGGGCGAAGTGCCCGCTACGGCAACGAGTTTCGTGGTGCCCGTGGAGACGGTGTAGGCGGCGATCCCGGACGGGGTGGTGGCGTAGACCCGTTTACCGTCCGGGCTGACGATCACCGACGTGACGCCGACCGCGGACACCCACCCGGTGATCTTGTTGGTCGAGGTGCTGACCTTCGCCATCTTGCCGGTGGCGTTGCCGACGTACAGGGTGCCGCCGTTGGGCGCGATGACCATGCTCGTCGGGGTGATGGTGAGGGTGATGGTGCGGCTGACGGTGTTGGTCGCCGCGTCGATGACCGCGATGGAGTTGCTGTTGGCGACGTAGACGAACTTGCCGTCGGGTTTGACCGCGATGCCGACGGGGTTGCCGCCCACCGCGATGGTGGTGACCACGGTGCCGTCGAGGGTGTTGACCACGGTGACCGTGCCGGTGGCGCTGTTGGTCAGGTAGGCGCGGGTGTTGGTGGCGGCCACGGCGCTGACCTGGCCGGTGCTCACCGGGCTGAGCAGATGGACCGGTGTCGGGTCGATGGGAACCGCTACGGTGCTCAGCACCTTGGCGGTGGTGCCGTCGGACACCGAGACGGTGAACTCGGCATCTGGCTCCGATGTGACGGCCGCCGAAACTCGTTGTGCCGCAGTTGGTGTGTAGGTGAAGCTGCCGGTCTTGCTGACTGTCACGGTGCCCAGGGTGGGGCCGGTGACGAGGGCGTAGCTCAGCGTCTTGCCCTCAGGGTCGGTGGCGACCATCTGCCCGGACACCGCGCCGGTGGTGGGATCGGGATTGCCGAGCACCGGTGCGTCGACGACCGGCTGCTGGTTGGCCACGGCGGTGGCCGTCGCCAGGCTCATGCTGGTGTCTTCGGTTTGACCGATCTCGCGCCGCGCGGCGGCTGCCATGGTCCAGGACAGGGGAGAGACGATCGAATGGACGGCGCCGAGGATGCGGGCGAAGAACTGGTTGAGCGCGGTGCTGATCGCGGCGCCGGCGCGGGCCACCACCACTGCGGGGGTGGCCGCCGTGGCGCGGGCTGAACCGATGGTGGCGGTGGCGGTGCTCAGCGTGGTCGTGGTGACCGCGGATGCGGTGGGCAGCGCGTGCACCTCGGTCGTGGCCGTCGCTGTGCTGGGGGTGTCGGGGGTGCTGGACGCCTGCGGCGCGGTGGCGGCCGCGGCGGTGGTCTTGGGCGATGATGTCTTGGCTGTCGGGGAGGCGCTGTGCTTCCGGTCGTTCTTACGGGACTTCTTCGGGGCGACCTTGGTGGTCGGGCTCGTCGTGGTGGTCGATGCGGTGGTGAGTTCGGTGGCAGCGGCAGTGGCGGTGGCGGTGGCGGTGGCGTCGGCCTGCGTCGCCGTGCTGGTCGCCTCAGCCGTGGAAGTCGAGGTCTGGCTGTCGGCACCCTCGGGTTCCGCCCAGGCGATCGCGGGTGCTGTGGCTACCGCACTTCCGATACCCAGGGCGACCGCGAGTGCGCCGACTCGCCCGACATAATGTGCGTAACCCGCACGGGATTCGCTTCGCACGTCCAACGCCTCCGTTCGACGCGGCTGCCGCTGATGGCAAATATTCACAGCTCCGTCAGATTACTTTGGCAGTAAACCACAAGGTGGCAGTGACTGACACGGCTTGGCCGCGATTTGCCTCCCTGCGTCGGGCCGATCGGCGTTGTGGTCGGGCCGGCTGATAGAACCAGTTGATGAGGGAGCCTTTTGCCGAGATCAGCGCCGACGAACACGACCGGTTACACGCGCTGTACGGCCCGCTGACGACCGCCGTGCGCAAACTCGTCGACGCCAGCATTCGGACCGGCGTCGATGACCAGGTGATCCGCGACGCCCAGGCCGCGATTGAGGCGGTCACCGCCACGCTGGAGAGCCGGCAGTACGAGGGGCCGCGCACCCTGCGGCACGCGGTCACCGGCCGCCCGGTGGCCTGGGCGGACCCGGCCATCGGACTGCGCAACGCGATCGCTCCCCCCTGGACGTCCAGCACACCGAGGACGGGCGCTGCTGGACCGAGTTCACCCTCGGTGCCCCCTACGAGGGCCCGCCCGATCGCGTGCACGGCGGCATCTGCGCGCTGGTGCTCGACCACGTCCTCGGCGAGGTCGCCAGCGAGGGACTGGTCAAACCGCGGTTCACCGGCACCCTGACGCTGAAATATCTGCGGGGCACCCCGCTGGGCCCGTTGCGTGCCGAAGCGTGGATCGATCGCACCGAGGGCGTCAAAGCCTTTGCGCGAGGCCGGATCTTGGATGCCGAAGGGGTCACCGTCGAAGCCGAGGGCATCTTCGTGATGCCGGCCTGGGCGCGCGAGGCCGGCTGAGGGTCAGCTCCGGCGCTTGCGGATGGCGTCCACGGCGATCGACCCGCCGCCGAGGAACACCAGCAGGAAGAAGCCGAAGCAGTTGAGGACGGCGAGCTCGCCACCGTTCTCGATGGGCCACAGCCCTGTCGGCTGGTGCTGGCTGAAGTAGGCGAATGCCATCTCGCCGGAGGCGAGGAAAGCGGCTGCGCGGGTGAACAGCCCGGCGATCAGCAGCAGGCCGAGCACCAGTTCGAGGACACCGGCGTACCAGAACGGCCAGGTCCCGACGGGGACGGCACCACCGGCACCGGCCGCGATGGGCCAAGCGAACAGTTTCGAGGTGCCGTGGATGGTGAGCAGCAGGCCGAACACGATCCGGAACGCCGACAGCACGATGGGTGCGAATCCGTTGAGCTTGGTTTCGATCTGGGTCGATGACATGGCACCCATAATAGGACCACGGTCCGTTTATCTCTATGGCTGGGGTGTGCGACTCCGCCACGTGTCCAGCGAGTACCGCCCGCCGCCGGTGAACACCAGCAGGAAGAACACGAAACAGAAGGCGATCGAGGGCAGGCCGCCGTTGCCGCCGTACTGGGGGTCGACGATCGGCCAGAGTGCCAGCGGCTGGTGCTACCAGAAATAGGCGACGGCCATTGCGCCGGAGCAGATGAAGGCCGCGATGCGGGTGAACAGCCCGGTCATGATGAGCAGCCCGCCGACGAACTCGATGAGACCGGCGTACCAGCCTGGCCAGGTCCCGGCCGGGACCGCCATTGCGATGGGCCAATCGAAGAGAATGGACGTGCCGAACAGTGTGAACAGGAAACCGAACACGGCACGGACCAGGCTCAGCACCGTCGGCGTCAGTGCTTCCAAGCGACCATTCAGGTTGTTCATGGCCTCGACCGTACTGAAGCGAGGTGACATGTCGCCTAACGCTGGTCGGTGCTGGGCGCGGAGTAGCAGATCGCCGTCCCGACCGCCGCGGGCAACCCGAACGTGAGCAGCAGGACGGCGTACATGACCGGGGAACCCGGCGTGGTCAGCCAGTCCTTGGGAAACCGCGCCAGGGTGAGGGCGAGCCAGGACGCCGTGATCGCCAGCACCACCAGGCACACCGTGGCGACCTTGAGGGCGCCCAACGTCAGCCGGGTCGGTTCGGCGCCCTCGGCCAGTCGCAGCGCCCGGCTGCGGCGCACCACGAAAACCAACGATGTCACCACCACGGCCGCAGCGGCGGCGCCGATGGCGTCGACCAGCCACCCCGGCGGGGTGCCGCCGAACGCGAAATGCACGTAGTCGATCGAGGTTTCGCTGAGGAGCAGGGTGGTGGTCATGGTCGCGGCGAACGTCAGCCAGGTACCGAGTTTGGTCAGAAAGGTGTAGCCCGCGGCGTCCTCGTCCGCGTCGGCGGGCATCTTGGAGATGGCGTGCCCGGCCAGCATCCAGCCGAGGCCGCCGAACAGTGCGGCGGTGCCCGCGGCCAGCATGGCGGTGGCCAACGCGCCCTGTGCCCAGACGATCGCGCAGATACCGTCCCGCTGGGCGTCGGCGGGGACCACCGTCCCGGTGATCAGGCTGGACAGGAAGGCACTGAGAACGAGTATCAGTACCGCCGAGGAGAACAACGCGAGTGTGTGTACGCTCTCGCGTACCTCGCCCTTGAGGTAGAGGGCGATGGCGGTGATGAGGAAGCCACCCAGGGCCGCGGCGAGCTTGGAATGCTCGGAAGCCGAGGTCAGCATGCTCCATTGATCGGACGAACAGAATTCGTCGAGGCTCACGGATGCCAGAGCCTACGGGATCGCGGCATGGCGTGCCGGGGTGCACAAGACAAGTCGGCCCGCCAGGCAGATGCCTGACGGGCCGACTTGGTGTCTGCTGACTTACACGTCGTAGTACAGCGAGAACTCGTACGGGTGCGGACGGATCTGCACCGGCAGGATCTCGTTCTCCCGCTTGTAGGAGATGTAGGTCTCGATGAGGTCCTCGGTGAACACGCCACCCTCGGTGAGGTAGTCGTGATCCTGCTCGAGCTTGTCGATCACCGCAGCCAGCGAGGTGGGCGCCTGCGGGATGTTGGCGGCCTCGTCCGGCGGCAGCTCGTAGAGGTCCTTGTCGACCGGGGCCTGCGGCTCGATCTTCTTCTTGATGCCGTCGATACCGGCCATCAGCATCGCCGCGAACGCCAGGTACGGGTTGCCCGAGCTGTCCGGGCAACGGAACTCGAGGCGCTTGGCCTTCGGGTTGTTGCCGGTGATCGGGATACGGACGCAGGCCGAGCGGTTGCGCTGGCTGTAGACCAGGTTGATCGGGGCCTCGTAGCCCGGCACCAGACGCTTGTACGAGTTCGTCGTCGGGTTGGTGAAGGCCAGCAGCGACGGGGCGTGGTGCAGGATGCCGCCGATGTAGTGGCGCGCGATATCGGACAGGCCCGCGTAACCGGACTCGTCGTGGAACAGCGGCTTGCCGTCTTTCCACAGCGACTGGTGGGCGTGCATTCCGGAGCCGTTGTCACCGAACAGCGGCTTGGGCATGAAGGTGACGGTCTTGCCGTTCTTCCATGCCGTGTTCTTGATGATGTACTTGAACAGCAGCACATCGTCGGCCGCGGCCAGCAGCGTGTTGAACTTGTAGTTGATCTCGGCCTGACCGGCGGTACCCACCTCGTGGTGACCGCGCTCGAGGGTGAACCCGGCGTTCTGCAGGTTGGTGGCCATCTCATCGCGCAGATCCACGTAGTGGTCGTACGGCGCGACGGGGAAGTAGCCACCCTTGGGGCGGACCTTGTAGCCCAGGTTCGGGCTGCCGTCGGACTCGAAGGGCTCACCGGTGTTCCACCAGCCCGACTCGGAGTCGACCTCGTAGAAGGTGCCGTTGATCTTGGAGTCGAAGGAGATCGAGTCGAAGATGTAGAACTCGGCCTCGGCGCCGAAGTAAGCGGTGTCGGCGATACCGGTGCTGGCCAGGTAGTTCTCGGCCTTGCGGGCGACGTTACGCGGGTCGCGCGAGTAGGCCTCGCGGGTGAAGGGATCGTGCACGAAGAAGTTGAGGTTCAGCGTCTTGGCGGCGCGGAACGGGTCGATACGCGCGGTGTCGGGATCCGGCAGCAGCATCATGTCGGATTCGTGGATCGACTGGAAACCGCGCACCGACGAACCGTCGAACGCCAAGCCGTCCTCGAAAACGCTCTCGTCGAAGGCCGAAGCCGGGATCGAGAAGTGCTGGACGACACCAGGCAGATCGCAGAACCGGATGTCGACGTACTCGACGTTCTCATCCTTGATCAGCTTGAAGAGGTCGTCCGATGTCTTTTCTGGCACTGATAAATCTCCTTTGACTCGTTACCCGCCGGTGACGCTAGGGAGTTGATGTTGCACCCCGGTCAACCATATGTTGCGCCGAAGTTACGCCATCGGGCGCGCTCTATGCTTGGGCCCATGGCCCGCGAAATCGCGTCCTGGTTGTCCGGCCCGCAGCCAGATTATGAATCCGGCGACTATCCGGGGCGACGGCTCGGTATGCCCGAACACGGTCCGGGATCGATCGCCCGGTTCGGCCGGCGCACCGCCGCACTGCTGATCGACTGGCTGATCGGCTACGGCCTCGCGGCGCTTGCGATGGCGTTGGGCCTGGTTTCCCTTCCGGCGCTGTCCACGACCGTCCTGGTCGTGTGGTTCGTGCTCGGTGTGGTGTCGGTTCGGCTATTCGGTTTCAGCCCAGGGCAATTCGTGATGGGGCTGATGGTGGTGCCGGTGGACGGCCGGTGGGCAGGAGCGCAGCGACCCGGGGAAGATTTGCGCGCGCGGGTGGGGCTGGGCCGGGCGATCGGGCGGGGACTGCTCATCGCGACGGTGGTGCCACCGCTGTTCACCGACACCGATCTGCGGGGACTGCAGGATCGCGGGACGGCGACCGCGGTGGTGCGGCGCTAGTCCGTTCCGGACTCGTGCACGATCCGGCCGTTCATCATCGTGACCGTGACCTTGGCTCGATGGATATCGTGCGGGTCGCCGTCGAGGATGTTGCGGTCCAGGATGATCAGGTCGGCCCGCTTACCGACCTCGACCGAACCGATCTGGTCCGCCATCCGGATCTGGTGGGCGGCGCCGAGCGTGTTGGCATGCACGGCCTGCGCGACCGTCAGTCGCTGCTCGGCGGGGGACAGGATCTCGGCATCGGGTTCGCCGATCAGCTGGCGCGTGACGCCGATCTGGATCGAGTCGAGCGGCTTGTAGGTCGAGAAGTATCCGGCTGCCGGCCAGTCGGTGCCCAGCGATACCCGCCCACCCGTGCGCAGCACGTCCTGCACCCGATAGAAGTTGTCCTTGCGCGGTGCGCCGTAGCGGGCGGCCATGTTGACCACGGTGTCGGGATCCGCGGAGAACCAGTTGGCCGAAAACTGCGCCCCGATACCGCTGGCGCCGAACCGCGCGCTGTCCTCGCCGCCGAGGTAGACCAGGTGCGCGATGGTGTGTCGGCGGTCGCGGGCCGGGTTCGCGGCGATGGCCGCCTCGAGCGCATCCAGTGCCACCCGTGCGGTGCGCTCGCCGCAGGCGTGAATGTGCATATCGATACCCGCCGCGTCGATCTCGGTGACCAGTCGGTGCCACTGCGTCTCGGTGAACGGCGACCCGCCGATCGAGTCCGGCTTGTCGGCGTAGGGCTCCAGCAGCCATGCGGTGTACCCGCCCTGGGTGCCGTCGCCGACGATCTTCACCATGCCGACCTGGACCAGCTCCGTACACACCCGCTCACGTGCCTCGGTGAACCTCGTCACGGCATCGTCGAACGGCGGGGATTTGACGGTGTAGGAGGCCACGACGCGAAACGGCAGCTTGCCCTCTCGTTCGATATCGGCGTACAGCGCGATGACATCGGCCTGCTCACCGCCCACGGGCGGCACCCCGGCGTCGAACACCGCGGTGATCCCGGCCTGGGCGGCCTTGGGCAGCCACTGCTCCAGCATGCGCCGCATGCCTTCGGCGCTGATCGGGTCGTTGGCGTTGACCAGGCCCAGCACGGCGTCGATCTCCAGCACGTAGCCGGTCGGGTCGCCGTCGGCATCGCGTGCGTAGTAGCTGAATCCCGGCACCGGATCGGGGGTGTCGCGATCGACGCCCGCGACCTCCAGCGCCTTGCTGTTGGCCCACATGCTGTGCGCGTCGATGGCGAAGAAGAAGCCGGGCCGGTCGGGTAGCACGCTGTCCAGCGACTGGCGGGTCGGGCCGTCGGGCCCGAACATGTCCACCCGCCAACCGAATCCGCGCACCGGGCCGTCCGGGTGCGCGGCGGCGTAGGCGGCGATGGCCGCCAGGGCGTCGTCCTCGGTGGGCACCTGCAGATCGACGCCGTTGCTCAGGAAGGCGCCGAGAAACGGATGGATGTGGCCCTCGACGAAGCCCGGCATGAGCAGCTTGCCGTCCAGGTCGATCACCCGCGTGTCGGGGCCCGCCAGCGCGAGGGCTGCCGCGTCGTCCCCGACATGAACGATGACCTCACCGCGCACGGCGACGGCCTCGGCCCACGGACGCTCGGCGGCGACCGTGTAGACCCGGCCGTGGTGGAACACGAAATCGGCGTCAGTCCCGGAGGCGCCGGTCACCGCATCGCGGGCGGCGGGTGCGGCGGTCCGGGGGGCGCCGACGGACGCGAAATGCGGAGCCCACTCGCATGCAGTACACACCCGGATATTGTTGACCAGGTCAATTACTCAGGCGCCGCGCCACGCGGAACGGTTCAGCGGCGCCTTACGGTGCGCTGGATGCCCTTCATCTTGCCCGCGTTGGGCAGCGGTCCCTTCGGCATCGCCGCCGGCCCGGCCTTGGTGCCGAGCGCGACCAGCTTGGACTCCAGGGAGTCCATCTGCTTGACCGTGATGTTGGCCGGAAGCTTCATCAGATGCCGCTCCAGCTTCGACAGCGGAACCTCACCCTCGCCATTGCCGACCACGATGTCGTAGATCGGGACCTCACCGACGAGGCGGGCGGTGCGCTTCTTCTCCTGCGCGAGCAGTGGCTTCACCCGGGTGGGCGCACCCTCACCGACGAAGATCACGCCGGGGCGACCGATCACCCGGTGCACGGCGTCGAAATGCCCGGTCGCGGCCACGCCGGGGGTGACGCGCCACTTGCCGCGCATATTGTCCAGCGCCCAGGCCGCGGCACCGGTCTGCCCCTCGGCCTTGCGGTAGACCGACTTCTGGGCACGCCGGCCGAAGATGATGAAGGCGACGAGCGCTCCCAACACCACGCCCAGCGGGATCAGCATGTAGGCGGTGAACCCGCCGGCGAACAGGCCCAGCGCCACCGAAGCCGCGACGATCAGCACGAAGGCACCGATCATGTACGGCAGCAGGCGCTTGTCCTCTTTGCGCTGCATTTGGAACGCCTGCCAGAGCTGACTGCGGCGCTGCTTGGATGCAGCCTTACGGGCAGCCTTGGCCTCGGCCTTTGCGGCCTTGTCGGCGGCGGGGTTACGTGATTTCGCCATAGCCCTGAGGATACGGCTCAGGAAACGGGCGGGCGCACGCGCGCCGCCTGCTCGTACAACCGGCCCGCCCGGTACGACGATCGCACCAGTGGTCCGGCGAGCACACCGGCGAAGCCCAGGCCCTCGGCGAAGGCCGACAACTCGACGAATTCGTCGGGGTGCACCCAGCGGTCCACCGGGTGGTGCCGCGGCGAGGGGCGCAGGTACTGGGTGATGGTCACGATGTCGCACCCGGCCTCGTGCAGATCGCCCAACGCGGCGCGCACCTCGTCGGTGGTCTCACCCATGCCGAGGATCAGATTGCTCTTGGTGACCAACCCGAAGTTACGCGCGGCGGTGATGACATCGAGGCTGCGCTGGTAGCGGAACGCGGGGCGAATCCGCTTGAAGATGCGAGGCACGGTCTCGACGTTGTGCGCGAACACCTCCGGGCGCGACTCGAAGACCTCTTCGAGTTGTTCGGGGACCGCGTTGAAATCCGGTGCCAGCAGTTCGACGCCCGTGTTCGGGTTGAGCGCGTGGATCTGGCGGACCGTCTCGGCGTAGAGCCAGGCGCCGCCGTCGGGCAGGTCGTCACGCGCCACACCCGTCACCGTCGAGTACCGCAGACCCATCGCCTGGACGCTCTCGGCGACCCGGCGCGGTTCGTCGCGGTCGAGTTCGGCGGGCTTGCCGGTGTCGATCTGGCAGAAGTCGCAGCGCCGCGTGCACTGCTCGCCGCCGATCAGGAAGGTGGCCTCGCGGTCCTCCCAGCATTCGTAGATATTGGGGCAGCCCGCCTCCTCGCACACCGTGTGCAAACCCTCGCGGCGAACGAGGCTCTTCAGTTCGGTGTACTCGGGACCGGTGCGCAGCCGGGTCTTGATCCACGGCGGCTTGCGCTCGATCGGCGTCTCGGCGTTGCGCACCTCCAGGCGGAGCAGCTTGCGGCCTTCCGGGGCAATACTCACGACGGCAATGCTACGCGGATTTGTCCATCCAAAGCGCCGGAGACGGCGTCGCCGACGGCCTCGGTGACATCCTTCACAGCGACCGGCTGGCCCAGCTCGGCGGTCAGCGACGTGACGCCGGCATCGGCGATACCGCACGGGATGATGCCGCCGAACGCGCCGAGGTCGCAGTCGCAGTTCAGGGCGAACCCGTGCAGCGTCACCCCGCGGGCCACCCGGATACCGATCGCGCCGACCTTGCGGGCAGGCTGACCGGGCACCCACACCCCCGACCGGCCCTCGACCCGGCCCGCGTCGACACCGAGGCCTGCGCACACCGTGATGAGTGCTTCCTCAAGGCGCCGAACGAAATTCACCACATCCAGCGGCTCCGTCAGCCCGATGATGGGATAGCCGACCAGCTGACCGGGGCCGTGCCAGGTGATCTTGCCGCCACGGTCGGTGTCCACCACCGGGGTGCCGTCCAGCGGTCGTTCTTCCGGCAAGGTCCGCTTGCCGGCGGTGTAGACCGGCGGGTGCTCCAGCAGCAGCAGGGTGTCGGGTCCGCCGGCGACCCGGGCCTCGGCGATCTCGCGCTGCAGCGCCCAGGCGTCGGCGTAGTCGACCGTGCCCAGCAGCCGGACCTCAAGGGGTGCGGTCGACGCCCGGATGGAGCTCATGAAGCCAAGCTACCCGGCGGGCGCGGCGCTGGTGGCGTAGGTCAGGGCCTCACCGACGGTGTTGTGGTGGAACGCGAAACCCGCACGTTCCAGCGCGGCGGGGATCGCGCGCTGCCCGTACAGCAGGCCCTCGTCGGCGAACTCGCCGAGCACCGCGCGCAACGCGAATCCCGGCACGATCATCGGGGTCGGCCGGTTGAGCGCCCGGCCGAGTGCACCGGTGAACTCGGCGTTGGTGACCGGCGCCGGCCCGGTGAAGTTGACCGGCCCGGCCAGGTTGTCGTCGGCGATGGCGAACAGCAGAGCCCGCACCTGGTCCTCCAGGCTGATCCACGGAAAGTACTGGCGGCCGTTACCGAGCCGGGCGCCCAGGCCGAGGGCGAACAACGGACGCAGCCGGGCCAGCGCGCCACCGGAGGGGGACAGCACCACACCGGTGCGAGCCAGGACCACCCGGGCTCCACCCTCGACAGCGGTTTCGGCGGCCGCTTCCCAGTCCGCGCACAACTGAGCCAGGAAACCGCGTCCCTGCGGTGCGCTCTCGTCGGCCACCTGATTGCGGGTGTCGCCGTAGTAGCCGACCGCACTCGCGTTGAGCAGCACGGGTACCTGCGCATCGGCGACCGCCCCGGCCAGCACCTCGGTGGGCCCGATGCGGCTGTCGCGCAGGCTCTGCTTGAACGAGCCCGACCAGCGCTGCGCGCCGACGCTGACCCCGCACAGATTGACCACGGCATCCACACCGGCCAGCGCGTCGATGTCGAAATCGCCGGTGGCCGGATTCCAGAACAGCTCGTCCGCATTACCCGGCGCGCGCCGCACAATCCGGATGACCCGGTGATCGGCGGCGCGCAACGCGGTGGTCAGCGCCGATCCGATCAGCCCCGATGACCCGGCCATGGCGATCACGCCGGGTGCCTGCAGTGGCACTAGAGCCCCAGATCGGCCTCGAACGCCCCTTCTTCAAGGCGTCGCTTGATGGTGGTCAGGAAGCGGCCGGCGTCGGCACCGTCGATCAGCCGGTGGTCGTAGGTCAGCGGCAGGTACGCGACCGACCGCACACCGATCGACTCGTTGCCGTTCTCGTCGACCACCACGCGGGGGCGCTTCACGATGGCCCCGGTGCCCAGCATCGCCGCCTGCGGCGGCACCAGGATCGGGGTGTCGAACAGGGCGCCCTGGCTGCCGATGTTGGTGATGGTGAACGTGCCACCCGACAGCTCGTCGGGCTTGAGGTTGCCCGACCGGGCACGCGCGGCGATATCGGCGATCGCCCGGGCCAGGCCGGCCAGCGACAGGTCGCCCGCGTTGTGCACGACGGGGGAGAGCAGACCCTGATCGGTGTCGACCGCGAAGCCGAGGTGCTCGGCGTCGAAGTAGGTGATCTCCTTGCTGTCCTCGTTGTAGCTCGCGTTGACGTTCGGATGCGCCTTGAGCGCATCGACGACGGCGACGGCGAAGAAGGGCAGGAAGGTGAGGTTCACACCCTCGCGCTCGGCGAAGCTCTTCTTGGCCTTGGCCCGCAGTGCCACGATCTTGGTCAGGTCGACCTCGTGGGTCTGCGTCAGCTGGGCCGTGGTCTGCAGGCTCTCGCGGGTCTTCTTCGCCGTGATCTGCCGGATCCGGTTGGCCTTCTGCGTGGTGCCGCGCAGATGGGCGAGCGCCGGAGCGGGAGCCGCCGCCTTGGGCTCGGGGGCCTTGGCGACGGCCGGAGCCGGTGCCGCGGGAGCCGGTGCTTTCTTGGCCTCGGCGGCGGCGAGCACATCCTGCTTACGGATCCGGCCGCCGACACCGGTCCCGGTGAGTGCGGCGAGGTCGACACCGTTCTCCGCGGCCAGCTTTCGCACCAGCGGGGTGACGTAGGGGCTGGCGTCACCGGACGGCGCGGCCGCGGCGGGGGCAGGCGTGGGTTCGGGCTTCGGCTCCGGCTTGGGTGCCGGCGGCGGGGTGGCGGCGGCCGGCTTCGGTTCGGGCTTCGGCTCGGGTGTGGGTTCGGGCTTTGGTTCCGGCGTTGGCGCGGGGGCCGGTGCGGCCGGCGCCGAACCCTCGGCGCCGATCTTGGCGAGCTCGCCTCCGACGGCGACCACATCGTCCTCTTCGGCGGTGATGGCCACCAGCACGCCGGCCACCGGGGACGGGATCTCGGTGTCGACCTTGTCGGTGGACACCTCGACCAGCGGCTCATCGACGGCGACGGCGTCGCCGACCTTCTTCAGCCACCGGGTGACGGTGCCTTCGGTCACGCTCTCGCCGAGTTCGGGCATCTTCACCGACGTGGATTCGCCGCCACCGGTCGCGGCGGGTGCCGGGGCCGATTCGGCCGCAGGCTCCGGTTCGGGGGCCGGCTCGGGCTCCGGCTGCGGTTCCGGCTCGGGGGCCGCCGCTGCGGCCGACTCGGGGGCCTTGGGCTCGGGTTCTGCTGCGGCTTCAGCGGATTCGCCGGCCTCGCCGATCAGTGCGAGATCGCCGCCGACCTCCACGACATCGTCCTCGGCGGCGATGATCTTGGTCAGCACTCCGGATACCGGTGCCGGGATCTCGGTGTCGACCTTGTCCGTGGACACCTCAAGCAGCGGCTCGTCGACCTCGACGGTATCGCCTTCTTGCTTGAGCCACCGCGTGACGGTCCCTTCGGTAACGCTCTCACCGAGTGCGGGCATCTGGACGGAGATGGCCATGGGTTTTGACTCCTCGAACAGTCGTCGTCGCGGTTGGAATGCGGTGCAGAACCCATCCTGTCACGTCCGCCCGGCTCGGTCGTCGCAGACGTCGGTACTTGCCGTTCTGGCACCATCGAAGGTGACAAAGAGAGGAGTTACGCCGGGTGGGACTGTTCGATAGATGGCGTGGCTCGGGTGGTGGTGCTCGTGGCGCCGCCGATCTGGATTACCTGCGGCAGTGGGTCGCCACCCATCACGGTGTCGAGGCATTCGTCGAGCCCAAGACCACGGTCACCGAGGTCACCGTCGTGCTGGTGGCCGCCGACGGTGAGTGGACCAGGCGCCGCACCGGCGGTGATGCCGGCGCGCGGCGGCTGAGCCGCGAACTCGACATCCCGGTCTACGACGTGCAGAAGGTGGGCTACCCGCAGCGCATGCGCGACTACGACGCCCGGCGGCGCATCGAACGTCAGCGCGCGCTGCGCAGCGAACTGGAGGAGTGACGCGCTGCGCTAGCCGTTGCGCGCGATGTCTTCGAGCACCGCGAACAGGGTCAGCGTCGGCACGCCGGTACCGCCCTTGGGTGTGTAACCCCATGGGCCGCCGGTGTTGTACGCCGGGGCCGCGATGTCGATATGCGCCCACTCGACGCCCTCGGGCACGAACTCACGCAGATACGTCCCGGCCACCAGCATCCCGGCGTACCGCGAGGAGCTGACATTGGCCAGGTCGGCGACCGTCGACTTGAGATCGTCCTTGAGCTCCTCGGGCAGCGGCATGGCCCACCCGTTCTCGCCGACTGCTTGGGACAGCCGGGCCACCCGGTCGCGGAACTCGTCGCTGCCCATCACGCCCGGGGTCCGGGCGCCCAGCGCCACGGTCTGCGCGCCCGTCAGGGTCGAGGTCTCGATCAGGTAGTCGGGATCGTCCTCGCCGGCGCGCACGATGGCGTCGGCCAGGATCAGCCGGCCCTCGGCGTCGGTGTTGAGCACCTCGACGGTGATCCCGCCGTACTGGGTCAGCACGTCGCCCGGGCGCTGCGCGGTCGAGGACGGCATGTTCTCGGCGATCGGCACGGTGGCGATGACGTCGATCGGCAGATTCTGCTTGGCGGCCAGCACGACGGTCGCGATGACGGCGGCCGCGCCACCCATATCGGAGGTCATGTGGTGCATCCCGGCGGCCGGCTTGATCGAGATACCGCCGGTGTCGAAGGTGATGCCCTTACCGACCAGCGCGACGCGCTTCGGTTTGCGACCGGCGCCCTTGTGCGTCAGGCGGACCAGCCGCGGCAGGCGTGACGAACCCTGGCCGACACCGACGATGCCGCCGTAGCCCCCCTTGACGAGTGCCTTGTCGTCCAGAATCTCGACGGTGAGTCCGGCGGCCTCACCCAGAGCCTTTGCCCGCTTGGCGAATTCGGCGGGGTAGAGGTGGCTCGGCGGGGTGTTGACGAAATCCCGCGCGGTGGCCACGGCCGTGGCGATATCCACCGCCCGCTGTGCCAGCGCCTTGGTGGCCGCCTTGCTGTCCCCGGCCAGCGCGACGATCTTGGTCAGGCCCTTGTCCTTGGGGGCGGTCTTCTCGCTGCGGAACTCGGTGAACCGGTAGGCACCCAGGATGAGTCCCTCGATGACCGCCTCGAGATCGAGTGCGGTGAGGGTGGTGACGACGGAACCGACCTTGTCCAGGCTGCGGGCGGCGCTGCCGGCCAGCCGGCGCAGGGTGTCGGCGGGCCATTCGTCGCGTTCCTCGCCGAGGCCGACCGTCAGCACACTGGCCACCGGAAGATCCGCGATCACCAGCCGGTGCTGCTGGCCCTCACCGCCGGTGCCGCCCAGTGCCGCGAGGCCGGACTCGATGGCCGCCACCGCGCCGGCGTCGAGGTGATCGCCGAGCACGCGGGGCCTGCCCTCGCCGTTGTCGCCGGCCACCACGCCGACGATGAGAACCGCGTCGCCGCCGCCGCGGCGGGGCAGGGACGAACTGACGGTGACGGACGGGGCCTGGTATCCGGATGCGCTGCTCACGGGGATCACCCTATAAGTGATTGCAGTGGATACGCCGTGACCGGGACATCGAACCCCTTCAGGGTGAAGGAGCGCGCGGGTGCGAAATCGTGTTCGGGCAGCGCATCACGCAGCGCCGATGACGACAGGATCTGCCCCGGTTCGGCGTTGGTGGTCAAGCGGGCCGCCAGATTCACGGGGTTGCCGAAATAGTCACCGCTGATGGCTAGCACCTCGCCGTAGCCCAGCCCGGCCCGCACCTGTAGCCCCGCATCGCGTGCCTTCACATTCTCGACCAGGGCGACGGCCGCTGCCACCAGTTGCTGCGGTGTGGAGCTCACCCACATGACGGCATCGCCGATGAACTTCACCACTCGCCCGCCGGCCGCGTGCACCACGTCGGCCGCGGTGGCGCCGAACTCGTTGAGCAGGTCCGAGAGTTCGGCGGCGCTGAGCAGCTGGGTCAGTGCGGTGAATCCGGACAGGTCGGCAAAACCGATGCCGCACACCACAGTCGGTGATTCGTCGCGTACGACGTGTTCGAAGTAGGTGCGGGCGCTCATCAGATGCTGACGGTGCACCGCCTCGATCGTGGCGCCGATGCGGGGGAGATACCCGACCGCTGCCCGGTACGCGCGGGCGGTGGCCAGCTCGTCGTGGGAGACCTCGATCTGGACCTCCGGGGAGCTGGCCCGCATCATCGACGATTCGGCCTCGGCCAGTCGCGCCATCCCGGCGCCGATCACCCGCAGCAATCCCGTCGCCGCGACATCACCGACAACCAGCCGCATCTCGGCCCAGGTACGCAGCGCCTCCACATCCGCGCGGCTCAAGGATTTGGTCGCACAGTCGGTGACGGTCAGACCCAGCGCCGCCCAGGCCCGCTCCACATCTGCCAGCGGCACCCCGATCTCGGCGGCCGCGTCGGCCAGGCAGTACAGCATCGGCCCGGACCACTGCAGGACATCGCCGGCCAAGCCGAACAGCCGGCCGCGGGACTCGGCCTCGACCATCTCCGCGGCGGTGAAGCCGAGCTGGTCGAGATACTCGATGAGCGGGGCGCGCTGGCGGGCATCGGCGATTCCCGCGGCTTCCAGCGCGTCGAAATCGACCACGGTGCAAGTCTGCCAGCGCGATCCCCTTTAGGGTGGTGGATTGTGAGTGCCGAGGAGTCGACCGCCCCCGAATCGAGCACCGTGGCGGGCTCGGTCCTGCATGGCCCCCTGGAGGACCGCCACCGAGCGCTCGGGGCCGGCTTCGCCGAGTTCGGCGGGTGGCTGATGCCGGTGGCGTATGCGGGCACCGTCGCCGAACACAACGCGACCAGGACCGCGGTGGGCCTGTTCGATGTCAGTCATCTGGGCAAGGCGCTGGTGCGCGGCCCGGGCGCGGCGGCGTACGTCAATTCGGCGTTGACCAACGACCTGACCCGGATAGGGCCCGGTAAGGCGCAATACACGTTGTGCTGCAACGAATCCGGCGGCGTGATCGACGATCTGATCGCCTACTACGTCTCGCCGGACGAGATCTTCCTGGTGCCCAACGCGGCCAATACCGCCGCGGTGGTGGCCGAACTGAAGCGCCACGCCCCGGCCGGGCTGACCATCACCGATGAGCATCGCTCGTACGCGGTGCTCGCGGTGCAGGGGCCGAAATCGGCCGAGGTGCTCGGTGCGCTGGGCCTGCCCACGGAGTTCGACTACATGGGCTATGCGGACGCCGAATACAGCGGGGTCCCCACCAGGGTGTGCCGTACCGGTTACACCGGCGAGCACGGCTACGAGTTGCTGCCCGCGTGGGACCGCGCCGGCGTGGTGTGGGACGCCCTGCTGGACGCGGTGCGCGCCGCCGGCGGGGAACCGGCCGGGCTGGGCGCACGCGACACCTTGCGCACCGAGATGGGTTACCCGCTGCACGGGCACGAACTGTCGCTGGACATCTCGCCGGTGCAGGCGCGTGCCGGCTGGGCCGTGGGCTGGAAGAAGGACGCCTTCTGGGGCCGGGATGCGCTGCTGGCAGAGAAGCAGGCCGGACCGCGGCGCACCCTGCGCGGGCTCAAGGCGCTCGGGCGCGGGGTGCTGCGGGCGGATCTCACGGTGTTGAACGACGGCAACCCGATCGGTGTCACGACGTCGGGAACCTTCTCGCCGACGTTGAAGGTGGGCATCGCGCTCGCGCTGATCGACACCGCCGCCGGGATCGCCGACGGGCAGACGGTGACCGTCGACGTCCGCGGCCGCGCGCTGGAATGCGAAGTGGTGGCACCCCCGTTTGTGGCAGTCAAAACCCGCTAGCCTCGGGCGATACAATCTGACCATGACAGACGGTCCCCTCGAATTCACGCTTGCCCGCAACACGTCACCGGCAAGCGACGAGGTAAGGGCGGCCATTCTGGCCGATCCCGGATTCGGCCGGTACCACACCGACCACATGGTCTCGATCGACTACACCGTGGCCGACGGCTGGCACAACGCGGCGGTGCTGCCGTACGGCCCGCTGCAGCTGGACCCGTCGGCGATCGTGCTGCACTACGGGCAGGAGATCTTCGAGGGTCTGAAGGCGTACCGCTGGGCCGACGGCTCGGTGGTGTCGTTCCGGCCGGAAGCCAACGCGGCGCGGCTGCAGGCCTCCGCGCGCCGGCTGGCCATCCCGGAGCTGCCCACCGAGACGTTCCTGGCGTCGCTGCGTCAGCTGATCGCCGTCGACAACCAGTGGGTGCCCGCGGCCGGCGGTGAGGAATCGCTGTACCTGCGCCCGTTCGTGATCGCCACCGAGCCCGGGCTGGGGGTGCGGCCGGCCGACGAGTACCGCTACCTGGTCATCGGGTCACCGGCCGGGGCGTACTTCAAGGGCGGGATCAAGCCCGTCAGCGTGTGGCTGTCGCATGAGTACGTGCGGGCTTCGCCCGGCGGCACCGGCGCCGCGAAGTTCGGTGGCAACTATGCCGCGTCCCTGCTGGCGCAGGCACAGGCCGCCGAGCGGAGCTGTGATCAGGTGGTGTGGCTGGACGCCATCGAACGCCGCTACGTCGAAGAGATGGGCGGGATGAACCTGTTCTTCGTGTTCGGCAGCGGCGGCACGGCGCGGCTGGTCACCCCGGAGCTGTCCGGTTCGCTGTTGCCCGGTATCACCCGGGATTCGTTGTTGCAGTTGGCCACCGACGCGGGCTACGCCGTCGAGGAACGCAAGATCGATGTCGACGAGTGGCAGAAGAAGGCGACGGCCGGCGAGATCACCGAGGTGTTCGCCTGCGGCACCGCCGCCGTCATCACCCCGGTGTCGCACGTCAAGCACCGCGACGGCGAATTCACCATCGCCGACGGCCAGCCCGGTGAGGTCACCATGGCGCTGCGTGACACCCTGACCGGGATCCAGCGCGGCACCTTCGCCGATACGCACGGCTGGATGACCAACCTCGGTTAGACCGGCGGGACCGGCTCTTTGGCCTGACTGCGCGGATCGATGAGGATCTTCGCGTGCTTCTCGGGGTCGGCCAGTGCGTCGAACGCCGCTGCCACCCCGTCGAGTCCGACGGTGCCGGTGATCAGCGGGCCGGCGTCGAGCTTGCCGTCGGCCAGCAGGTGCAGGGTGTCGCGGAACTCCAGCGGGGTGTAGCCGAACACGAACCGCAGGTCGATCTCCTTGCCGATGGCCATCGACGGGCGCAGTTTGTCCTCGCCCATGCACAGCCCGACCACCACCACACGGGTGCCCATCGGTGCCGCGGCGATGACACCGTCGATCATGCCCGGAACGCCGACGCACTCGAACACGATGGGGCGCTTGGGATCTGCGCCGCCGAGTGAGTCGACCAGCCGGTACAGGTGCACCCAGCCCGGGACCTTGCGCAGCTTCTCCATGGACCCCACGGCGAGCTCGAACAGCGCGGGTGCCTCGGTGATGGTGCCCTTGGTTCTCGCCGCGTCATACGGCGAGTCCACCGCCGGGTCGACGACGACGTCGGCGCCGCACCGTGTCGCCAGCGCCCGGCGGCCGGGGGAGAAGTCGCTTGCCACGATGGTCTGCACGCCGCGGGCCTTGAGGTGGCAGATGACGGCGAGGCCCAACGGGCCGCAGCCGATGACGACCGCGGTGTCGCGCCGGGAGATGGCGCTGCGCCGCACCGCGTGCAGCGCGACGGCCATGGGCTCGGTGAGTGCGGCGACGTCCATCGAGAGACCGTTGGGGATGGCGAAGCTCATCGACGACTCGGCCAGCACCTGCTCGGCGTAGCCGCCGGGCGCCAGCGGCGACAGCCCCGTCATGTGCACGCCGCCGTGGGTCCGCACCATCGGGAACACGGCCACCGGGGTGCCGACCTTGAACTCCCTGGCGGCGCCCTTGCCGCGTTCGGCGACCGCACCGCAGAACTCGTGGCCCATCACCACCGTGGAGCTGCTGGAGATGAAGTCGTGGTAGCCGATCTCGTCCATCACGCCCTTGAGCTCGTCGGCCTGCGTGCGGGCGTGCAGGTCGGAGCCGCAGATGCCGGTGCGGGCGACGTCGATCACCAGCTGGCCCTTGGCCGGGCGCGGCGCGGGCAGGTCGACGACGTCGAGTACGCCGCCGTGACAGGTCACGGCGCGCATGGTGGGGGCGGTCATCCCTGCATTATGCGGTACCGCCGGTTTCGGCTGCTGGGCCCCTCAGGTCCCGCAGAATGTCCGGTAGCACGACGCGAACGCCTCGGGCGCGGGTTCGGCATAGTGCTGCAGCCCGGGACGCGGGGTGTAGGGCTCGCGGACGGCGGCGACGAGTGCGCGCACCGGGTCCAGATCGCCGGCGGTGGCGGCGGTCAGGGCGGCCTCGACCAGATGGTTGCGCGGGATGTAGAGCGGATTGACCCGGTCCATGGCCGCGATATCCGGGCCCAGTGCCTGCCACCGTCGCGCCCAGTCGCCGAACCCGTCCGGGACGGTACCCGCGCTCAACGACCGGAAGAACGACGTGAAATCGGCCCGCTGCTGCTCCAGTAGCGCCAGCAGATCATCGACGAGTTCCGGAACCTCTTGCGCAATACCGAGTTTGGCGCTCATCCGGGCCTGGAACGCGTGCTGGTAGCTGCCCTTGAAGACGTCGAGGGCGGCGGTGGCGATCTCGATGGCCGCGTCGATATCGGGATCGATGAGGGGCAGAAGCGTCTCGGCGAACCGGGCCAGGTTCCAGGCCGCCACCGTCGGCTGGTTGCCGTAGGCGTAGCGGCCCCAACTGTCGATCGAACTGAACACCGTCGCCGGGTCGTATGTCTCCATGAACGCGCACGGCCCGTAGTCGATACTCTCGCCGGAGATGGTCATGTTGTCGGTGTTCATCACGCCGTGGATGAACCCCACCGACATCCACCCGGCGACGAGGGTGGCCTGGGCGCGCATCACCGCGTGCAGCAACGCCAGGTATCGGTTGTCGGCCGCGGCGGCCTCCGGATGGTGTCGCTCGATCGCGTAATCGGCCAAGCGCCGCAACAGATTTCCGTCGCCGGTCAGCGCCGCGTACTGGAAGCTGCCGACCCGCAGATGGCTGCTGGCCACGCGGGCCAGCACCGCACCCGGCAGGGGCGTCTCGCGGTGCACGGTGACACCCGTGGCCACCACGGCCAGCGCGCGGGTGGTCGGGATGCCCAGCGCGTGCATGGCCTCGCTGATCACGTACTCGCGCAGCATGGGCCCCACCGCCGCGAGGCCGTCGCCACCGCGGGCGAACGGGGTGCGTCCGGACCCCTTGAGGTGCAGATCCCGGCCGTCGGGCAGTTCGCCGAGCAGCAGCGCGCGGCCGTCGCCCAGGCGTGGCACCAGGCCGCCGAACTGGTGGCCCGCGTAGGCCTGCGCCACCGGTGCGGCACCGTCGGGCAGTGCGGTCCCGGTCAGAAACCCGAGGCCGGCGTCGCTGCGCAGCCAGTCGGGCGCCAGGCCCAGCTCGGCGGCCAGCGGTTCGTTGAGCACCAGCAGTGCCGGATCGGCGGCGGCCTGAGCCTGCCAGGCGACGGACAGTTCCGGCAGCGTGCGGGCGAAATGGTCACCCAGCGCAATCATGGTTTCGACAGTACTCAGGGCGGCTCAGTGCACAGCCAGACCCAGGGCCACCACCGTCGTCGTCAGCTCGCAGGCCGCACCCAGCACGTCACCGGTGATCCCGCCGAACCGGCGCACGCAGTGACCGACGAGCACCACGGACAGGGCCAGTGCCGCCAACACCACCACCGGTCCCTGCCACCACCGCGGCGCCGCCGGGACCGCGGCGGCCACCAGGGCGAGCGTCCAGCCCACTGCCACCCACCACGGCTGGGAACCGGCCACCAGGACGCCCAGTGTGCTGCCCGGGGCCGCCGGTACCCCGCGCCGGCAGGTCGCGACGATCGCCACCCGTCCCGCGGTGACGGCGACCACCACGCCGACGGCGGTCAGCGCGCCGAAAGTCAAGCCCTGCAACACGATCACCAGCACCACAGCCGCCACGCCGAACGGGCCCGCGGTACCGCCGCGCATCACCGCCAGCGCGCGTTCGGGCGGCCCGTAACAACCGAGCCCGTCGACGGTGTCGGACAACCCGTCGATGTGCAGGCCGCGGGTGCACAACAGCAGCAGGGCCACCGCGAGCAGCCCGGCCAACGCCCCGCCGGGGTACAGCTGGGCGGCACCGCAGACCGTCAGCGCGGCCAGCCCGCCGAGCGCGGTGCCCACCACCGGCAACGCGGTCAGCGCGCCCCGGCCGAAGGGATGATCCACGCGCACCGGCAACACCGTGCCGAAGGCGAAAGCCGAAGCCAGCGAACTGATCACAGGGCCGGAGGTATCACGCGTCGGAGACTCCGGCTTCGTCGAAGGTGGCCATCGAGGCCAGGGTGGCCACCGCGGCCCGCACCAGCGGAAGTGCCACGGCGGCGCCGGTGCCCTCGCCCAGGCGCATCCCGAGGTCGACGATCGGTACCAGCCCCAGATGATCCAGCGCCAGCGTGTGCGCCGGTTCGGTGGACCGGTGCCCGGCCTGCCACCAGGCCCGGGCGCCCGGGGCCAACAGGTCGGCGATCAGTGCCGCGGCGGTGACGACCACGCCGTCCAGCAGGACCGGGGTCCGCCGGACCGCGGCCTGGGCCAGGAAGCCGGCCATGGCCGCGAGGTCGGCGCCACCGCACACCCGCAGCAGTGCCTCGGGATCGCCGGTGACGGTGCGCCCCCGGTAGAGCGCGTCGCGGATGGCCGACACCTTGCGGGCCCAGCCGGTGTCGTCGATTCCGGTGCCGCGGCCGACCACCGCCACCGGTTCGGACCGAGTCGCCGCCGCGATCAACGTGGTTGCGGGCGTGGTGTTCCCGATACCCATATCGCCGGCGATGAGCAGGTCTGCGCCGCTGTCGACCTCCTCGTCGGCGATGGCCCGCCCCGCCTGGATCGCCGCGGTGGTCTCCGCTTCGCTCAGGGCGTCCTCGATCGCGATGTTGCCGCTGCCGCGGCGCACCTTGTGTGCGCCGATCGCCGGGCTCAGGGGTTCGGCGTCGACGGCGATATCGGCCACCCGCACGGTGGCGTCGGCCAGTGTCGCCAGCACGTTGATGGCCGCGCCACCGGCATCGAAGTTGGCGACCATCTGCGGGGTCACCTCAGAGGGGAAGGCCGACACACCGGAGGCGGTCACGCCGTGGTCACCGGCGAACACCACCACCCGCGCGCGGGTGAACTGCCGTGGCGGGCACACGCCCTGACAGGACGCCACCCACACCGACAGCGCCTCCAGCCGGCCCAGCGCGCCGGGTGGCTTGGTCAGCGTGTTCTGCCGGGCCAGTGCCGCCTGCAGGGCCTCGGCATCGGGCGGGGTGATCGCGGGGAATGCGCTCACCTGGCCTCCTTCACGACTAAAGGTTGTCCGGCGACGACCAGCACCACGCGGTCGCACAGTGCTGCCAATCGCTGGTTGAGCGTGCCCAGTTCATCGGCGAACAGCCGGCCGCCCGCGGTCGCGGGCACCACTGTCAGCCCCACCTCGGGGCTCACCAGGGTCAGCTTCCCATCGAATCCTGTGATCGCCGCGCAGAGTTCGTCGCAGAGTTCATCGATGCCGGCCCGCACCGATCCGCCCGTCCACGCGCCGAGGCGGTCCATTGCCGCGGTCAGCCAGCCACCGATATCGTCCACCAGCGTCGGGGTGCGCGGGTCGGCGCGCAATTCGGTTGCCACATCGGTGGTTTCGACGGTCGACCAGTGCGCGGGCCGGCGGTTGCGGTGGGTGTCCACCCGCCGGGACCACTCCGGGTCTGCGGGGTCGGTGCGGCCGGTGGCCACATAACGCACAGGTTCGCCCGCGGTGTCCGAGATGGCGGCTTCGGCCCAGTGCGATTTACCCGAACGGATCCCGCCCAGGACCAGTACCCGCACGCGCTCAGACGTCGTCGCCGCGATTGACCAGCGGTCTCGGCGCGCGCATCCGGCGCAACTGAGAGGCGCGGCTGGCGGCGTAGAAGCCGAGTTTGAAACCGCTCTCGGTGTTGTCGGGGAACTTCTCGTCGACCTTGCGGTTCACCCGTCGGCCCAACAGCACGCCGTCGACGGCCATCACCAGCAGCAGGACCGGCATGCCGAAGGACACGTACTTCTGGACCGCCACCGCGGGCACGGCCAGGGTGATGAGCACCAGGCCCAGCGCCACCGGCATGAACAGGCCGAGCAGGTTGGCGCGGGAGTCCACGATATCGCGGGCGTACCGGCGGACCGGGCCCTTGTCGCGGGGCAGCAGATAGGCGTCGTCGCCGGCCATCATCCGCTCCCGGCGGTCGGCCATCTCGGCACGCCGGGACACCTTCTCGGCCTTGCGCTCTTCCTTGGTCAGCTTGGGCTTGGACGCGGCCAGTTCCTTGCGGCGCTTACGCGCTTCCGCGGTGGTCAGCGGCGCCGGCGCGACGGGCCCGCGCCGGCGGGCGGCCTCGCTGCGCTTGGGCGTGGGCCGGCCCTTGGGGGCAGTCAGGCCCTCCCCGGCGGCAGTCGATTCTGTGGCGGCGGCCACATCGTCGGGTTGCGGATTGTCCTTCTTGCGGCCCAGCAGATTCACGCTCACAGGGTACTTCCGAACGGGATTTCCTTGGTGAGCGGCTCCGGATCGGACGTCCTACGCTGGGCGGATGCATGTGCTGGTGGCCCCGGACTGTTTCGGTGACAGCCTGACCGCGGTGCAGGCCGCCGAGGCCATCGCGTCGGGCTGGGCCCGTGCGCGGGACGGCGACACCTTCACCCTGGCACCCCAGTCCGACGGCGGGCCCGGGTTCGTGGACGTCCTGGCCAGCCGGCTGGGCGGATTGCGGTATGCCCAGGTCAGCGGGCCGTTGGGGGACCGGGTGAGCGCCGAATGGGTGCTGCACGGCGACACCGCGTATATCGAATGTGCGCAGGCGTGCGGGCTCACCCTGCTGGGTGGGCCGCCGACGGTGCAGACCGCGCTCGCGGCACACAGCAGGGGAGTGGGCGAGCTGATCGCGGCCGCGCTGGATGCGGGCGCCCGCCGGATCGCGGTGGGGCTGGGCGGGAGTAGTTGTACCGACGGCGGGCGGGGACTGGTGGAGGCGCTGGGCGGCCTGGACAAGGCCCGGGCCCGGCTCGCCGGAGTCGAGCTGATCGCCGCGAGTGATGTCGAGCACCCGCTGCTGGGGCCGATGGGCGCCGCGGCGGTGTTCGGCCCGCAGAAGGGGGCCGACCCGGACACCGTGGCGGTACTGGAAGCCCGCCTGACGGAGTGGGCCGGCGAACTCGGTCCCGGCGTCGCCGACAGGGAGGGTGCGGGCGCTGCAGGCGGGATCGGTGCGGCTCTGCTGGCACTGGGCGGCCGCCGGGAATCCGGGGCCGCGGTGATCGCCGAGCACACCGGCCTGGCCGGCGACGTGGCGGCTGCGGACCTGATCATCACCGGCGAGGGCAGGTTCGACGATCAGTCGCTGCACGGCAAGGTGGTCAGTGCGCTGGCCGCCGGCGCCCGCCGCCGCGGCACCCCGGTGCTGGTACTGGCCGGTCAGGTCACACTCGAACCGGCGGTGCTGGCCGCGGCGGGTATCGCCGCGGCGTATTCGATCACCGAGTTCGCCGGATCAGTCGAGCTGGCCATCGCCGATGCCGCCAACCAACTGACCGGACTGGCTCAACGCACCGGATCGGGTTGGCCGGAGAGTCGGGAATAGCGCCCGGACAAGGTACCGTTGAACACATCGCGAATGCACGTACGCATGCAATCAGGAGAAGCAATGACTGTTCAGGACGACACCACCACCGAAACCCACGGTGCGGTGCTGACCGACGCCGCTGCCAGCAAGGCCAAGGCGCTGCTGGAGCAGGAGGGCCGCGATGACCTGGCGCTGCGTATCGCCGTGCAGCCGGGCGGCTGCGCCGGCCTGCGCTACAACCTGTTCTTCGACGACCGCACCCTCGACGGCGATCTGACCACCGATTTCGGCGGCGTCGCGCTGACCGTCGACCGGATGAGCGCGCCGTACATCCAGGGCGCCACCATCGACTTCGTCGACACCATCGAGAAGCAGGGTTTCACCATCGACAACCCCAACGCCACCGGCTCGTGCGCCTGCGGCGACTCGTTCAACTGATCTACTCCGTGCGCTGCACGTAGCTGCAGACGAGGATCTTGCCGTCCTGCGCCAGTACCTGGGCGACGGCTTGACGCTCGTCTGCGGCTCCGGCGGGCATCCGCCCCGACGGAGCGGGCGTGCCCTTCATGCTGAACAGCACCTGCGCCTGGGTCGGTGACAGGTAGACGATCTTGTCGATCGAGGTCACCTGGACCCGCTTGTACTGCCTGCGGAATGCGTCGCCGCTCATATCCGCCAGGGCCAGATCTGAATCGTGGTTGCGCACCGCGTCGTAGAGCCCGCACAGCGTGTGCCGGGCGATGGTTTGTTCGTCCCCGTCTGCGAGTGCGTCGAGGAACTCCTGGATCGCCGGTTTTGCGGTCCCCGCGGTGATCGGCGTGCCGGGCTCCTGGCGTCCCGCGACCACCACGACGATGCCGACCGCGGCGGCGATCACCGCGATGACACCCACGATCGCCGCGACGAGCGGCCAGCGCCTGCGTCTGGGGTACTGCACCGGTGGCGGAAGCGTGCCAGGGTAGGCACCGGAGATCTGGTGCGGAGGAGGACCCGGAGGAGGAAAGGACATCGGCTACGTTTCGGTGTCTAGGCTTGGACTCGCCGGTCGGACGTGACCGTCAATCGGACTTTCAGGCAGGCTAGCGCACCGGGGCGCCGATGCCCGTGGCACACCCGTACGCTGGTGAGATTCGTTAATGAACATGAAGGACGACGTTGTGACCATTGCGGTGACCGGTTCGATCGCGACCGACCATCTGATGAAGTTCCCAGGCAAGTTCTCCGAGCAGCTGCTGCCCGAACATCTACAGAAGGTGTCGCTGAGCTTCCTGGTCGACGACCTGGTCGTGCACCGCGGCGGTGTCGCGGGCAACATGGCCTTCGCCATCGGTGTCCTCGGCGGTAAGGCGGCCCTGGTCGGTGCGGCCGGATCGGATTTCGGCGACTACCGGCAGTGGCTCAACGACCACGGCGTCAACACCGACAATGTGCTGATCTCCGAGCAGTCCTACACCGCCCGCTTCGTCTGCACCACCGACGTCGATATGGCCCAGTTCGCCTCGTTCTACCCCGGGGCGATGTCCGAAGCGCGCAACATCAAGCTGGCGGATGTCGTATCACGCACCGGCACACCGGAATTGGTGATCATCGGCGCGAATGACCCGGACGCCATGTTCGCCCACACCGAGGAATGCCGCAGCCTGGGCCTGGCCTTCGCCGCCGACCCGTCCCAGCAGCTGGCCCGCCTGTCCGGCGAGGAGATCCGCCGCCTCATCGACGGCGCCGCCTACCTGTTCACCAACGACTACGAATGGGACCTGCTGCTGCAGAAGTCCGGCCTCAGCGAAGCGCAGGTGATGGGCCAGATCGGCCTGCGCGTCACCACCCTGGGCGCCAAGGGCGTGGACCTGGTGTCCTCCGATGGGACCTTCGTGCACGTCGACGTGGTGCCCGAGACCCATCAGGCCGACCCGACGGGTATCGGCGACGCCTTCCGGGCCGGATTCCTCACCGGCCGTTCGGCCGGCCTGAGCCTGGAGCGCTCGGCCCAGCTGGCTTCACTGGTGGCCGTGCTGGTGCTCGAAGCCACCGGCCCGCAGGAGTGGACCTGGGACAAGGACGCCGGCATCGCCCGCATCGCCGAGGCCTACGGACCCGACGCCGCCGCGGACATCTCGCAGGCGCTCTAGAGCTGCACCGGGTAGGTCGGTTCGGCGATCTGCGGTGTCACGCTGCCTTCGACGAAGATGGCGTGCCACAGCATGAAGATCAGCACCGTCCACAACCGGCGGCTGTGATCGGCCTCCCCGCCGCGGTGCTCGTCGAGCATGGTCCGCACCGCGGCGAGGTCGATCAGATCCCCGGCCTGCGAGGTGGCCACCGTCTCGTATGCCCAGTCCAGCAGGGCGCCGGCACGCAACCAGTGCCGGATCGGCACCGGGAAGCCCAGCTTCGCCCGATTCAGCACATGCGCCGGCACGATCGGTTCCAGAGCGCGGCGCAGCGCGTACTTGGTGGTGGTGCGGGTGATCTTCTGGTCGTACGGCAGCCGGGACGCCACCGCGAACACCTCCGGGTCCAGGAACGGCACCCGAAGTTCCAGTGAGTTCGCCATCGTCATCTTGTCGGCCTTGACCAGGATGTCGCCGCGCAACCAGGTGAACAGGTCGATGTGCTGCATGCGCGCCACCGGATCCCAGCCCGCCGACGAGGCGTACAGCCCCGCCGTCACATCGGTGTGGGTCCAGTCCGGATTGAACTTGCGCAGCACGGTGCGCAATTGATCGTCGGAGAAGCTGCGGGCGTTGCCGTAGTAGCGCTCTTCGAGTGTCAGCGACCCGCGATGCAGCAGGCTCTTACCGCGCATCCCGGCGGGCAGCGGCCTGGACGCCTTGCCCAATGAGCGCCGCACCGGTCGGGGGAGGTAGTCGAATGCCTTGAGCGACAATGGTTCCCGGTAGATCGTGTAGCCACCGAACAGCTCGTCGGCGCCCTCGCCGCTCAACACCACCTTGACGTGTTTACGGGCCTCGCGGGCGATGAAGAACAACGGCACCAGCGCGGGGTCGGCGACGGGTTCGTCGAGATACCAGACGATCTCGGGCAGCGCCGCGACGAACTCCTCCTGGCTGACCACCTTGGCCACATGCCGCGCACCGATCGCCTCGGCCGACGCGACAGCGACGTCGACCTCGGAGAAGCCCTCCCGCTCGAAACCGGTGGTGAAGGTGATCAACCGCGGGTTGTGCCGCATCGCCAGCGCGGCGATGGCCGTCGAGTCGATACCGCCGGACAGGAACGCGCCCACCGTGACATCGGCGCGCATGTGCTTGGCGACGGAGTCCTCCAGCGCCGCGGTGATCTCGTCATAGCGCGCCTGTTCGCCACCGGGGGTGAACGGGACCGCGGCGAATCGGGGGATGAAGTAGCGGGTGATCTCCGGCGCCGAACCCGGGCGGATCCGGGCATAGCTGCCCGATTCCAGTCGCCGCACCCCGCGCTGCAACGTCTCGGGCTCGGGGACGTACTGCAGCACCGTGTAGTGCTGGACGGCACGCTCGTCGATATCCAGGTCCAATCCGGCCGTCGGGGCCAGATCGACGAGGCACTTCTTCTCGCTGCCCAGCACGGTGCCACCCGGCCCGGTGGCCATGTACAGCGGTTTGATCCCGAACGGATCGCGCGCGCAGATCAGCTCCCGGGTCTGGGTGTCCCAGAGCGCGAAGGCGAACATGCCGCGCAGCCGGGCCAGCACGTCGGTGCCCCAGTGGTGGTAGCCGGCGACGATCGCCTCACCGTCACCGTCGGTGTGGAACACCGCACCGTGCTCGGAACGCAGTGCCTCCCTCAACTCGAGGTAGTTGTAGATCTCCCCGTTGAACACCAGCGCGTAGCGCTGCGGGGACTCCGGAGGTCCCCAGCGCAGCGGCTGGTGGCTGTGGGCGATGTCGATGATGGACAGCCGGTTGAAGCCCAGCACCACATCGTCATCGGCCCATGTCCCTGGTTCGTCGGGGCCGCGGTGACGCATCAGATGCGACGCTCCGGACACCGCGTCCACCAGGGCCGGGGAGGTCTCAACGGACGGGTCAGTCAGGTAGGCCAGCAGTCCGCACACTGCGCCAGTATGCCGAATCACCAGGGCGTAACCCGCACTGTGCCCGAGTTGGCAGGTCGCTTCGCGGGTTCGCCCACCGGTGGTCTACGCTGCGTAGTACATACCGAGCCGACCGACCGTTCGACGGTCCACCGACTTCTATAGGAGGCGCCAACGTGACCGCTCGCGGGTACAAGTTGGTGGCGTTGTCACTGGTCTTGGGCGGGATGACCATCCTGCTCAGCGGCTGTAGCTGGCAGGAGGTGTTCGGCCTCGGCTGGCCCACCGGTATCACGCCCGAAGGCAAGCTGAACCGCGACCTGTGGGTCTGGTCGGTGATCGCGTCGTTCGTCGTGGGTGCCATCGTCTGGGCGCTCATCTTCTGGGCGAGCGCCTTCCACCGGAAGAAGGCCACCGACACCGAGCTGCCGCGTCAGTTCGGCTACAACATGCCGCTGGAACTGGTGCTCACCGTGGTGCCGTTCCTCATCATCTCGGTGCTCTTCTACTTCACCGTTGTGGTGCAGGAGCGCATGCTGCACAAGGACCCCAACCCCGAGGTCGTCATCGACGTCACCGCCTTCCAGTGGAACTGGAAGTTCGGTTACCAGAAGATCGCCTTCGGCGACGGCACGCTCAGCTACGACGGCGCCGACCCGGAGAAGAAGGCGGCCATGGTGTCCAAGCCCGAGGGCGTGGACGAGCACGGCGAGGAGCGCGTCGGTGCCATCCGCGGTCTGAACCCCGAGGACCGCACCTACCTGAACTTCGACAAGATCGAGACCCTCGGCACGTCCACCGAGATCCCGATCCTGGTGCTGCCCAAGGGCAAGCGCATCGAGTTCCAGATCGCCTCGGCCGACGTGATCCACGGCTTCTGGGTGCCGGAGTTCCTCTTCAAGCGCGATGTGATGCCCGACCCGAAGGCGAACAACTCCGACAACGTCTTCCAGGTCAGCGAGATCCAGGAGACCGGCGCGTTCGTCGGGCGGTGCACCGAGATGTGCGGCACGTACCACTCGATGATGAACTTCGAGGTGCGCGTCGTGGAGCCCAACGACTTCAAGGCCTATCTGCAGCAGCGGCAGGCCGGCAAGACCAATGCCGAAGCGCTGCAGGCGATCAACCAGGATCCGCTGGCGGTCACCACCCATCCGTTCGACACGCGGCGCGGCGAGCAGGTCGGCGTGCCTGCAGCCCAGGCGAGCAAGTAGTAAGGACAACTCATGCATATCGAAGCGCGGTTGTTCGAGTTCCTGACGGCGTTCTTCGCCCTGGCCGCCGTGGTGTACGGCGTGCTGACCGCGATGTTCGCCAACGGCGGCATCGAGTGGGCCGGCACGGTCGCGCTGGTGCTGACCACCGGGCTGACCCTGATCACCGGCACCTTCTTCCGGTTCGTCGCCCGGCGCCTGGACACCCGGCCCGAGGACTACGAAGACGCCGAGATCAGTGATGGCGCCGGCGAGCTGGGCTTCTTCAGCCCGCACAGCTGGTGGCCGGTCCTGATCGCCCTGTCCTTCTCGACGGCAGCCGTCGGCGCCGCACTGTGGCTGCCGTGGCTGATCGTGGCCGGTATCTGCTTCGTCCTGTTCACCGCCGGTGGCCTGGTCTTCGAGTACTACATCGGTCCCGAGAAGCACTGACCCGTCTCGCAGGTCACAACCATGCGTCAGTTCTCTGGCGTGCCGCGTCGCCTGATCCGCTCGACCGCTCGGTTGGGTAGTGTTGCCGAGGCAGTAATCGAGACGGATAGGCCGAGGGTTAGTGTGAGATGAGCGGGCCTTCAGGACCGGACAAACCCGGTGCGGGCGACGAGCCGGCGCCGAGCACCGGTGAGACCGAGATCCATTCGCGGGCATACTCCGCACCGGAATCCGAGCAGTTCGTCAGCTCCCCGTACGTCCCGCCGGATCCGGCGCTGTACGACTACGACAGCTACGATTCCGTACCCGATGACGCGCCGGACAGTCCGCCGCGCTGGCCGTGGGTGGTCGGCGTGGTGGCGATCGTCGCCGCGGTCGCGCTGGTCGTTTCCGTCGCGGTGCTGGTGACCCGCACCGACAACACCAATCTGGCCACCCCGGCGACGACCACCACGAAGTCGGCGCCACCGGTCCAGGACGAGATCACCACCACGACGCCGCCGCCCCCGCCGCCCAGCCCGGAGCCGCCGCCGACGACCGAGGCGCCACCTCCACCACCGCCGGAGACGGTCACGGTGACTCAGGAGCCGCCGCCCCCGCCGCCACCCCCGGCCACCACCGAGGCGCCGCCCCCCGTCACCACCACGGCACCTCCGCCACCCCCGACGAGCACCGCGCCCGCCGGACCACGCCAGGTGACCTACTCGGTCACCGGCACCAAGGCACCGGGAGACATCATCACCGTCACCTACATCGACGCGTCCGGGCGCAGTCGCACCCAGCGCAACGTGTACATCCCGTGGTCGCTGACGGTCACGCCCATCTCGCAGTCCGAAGTCGGATCCGTGCAGGCCTCCAGTCTGTTCCTGGTGAGCCGGCTGAACTGCTCGATCACGACCAGCGACGGCACCGTGTTGTCCTCCAACACCGGTAACGCCGCCCAGACGAGCTGCTGATGACCGGCGACAGGAAACTCTCCGGGCCCGAGAATCTGGACCGGATCCTGCTCGGGGTCTGCGCCGGGATCTGGCTGCTCGCACTCGGCGCCGGAGTCGCGGCCACCGTCGCGCTGGTCGACCTGAGCAACGGGCGCGGTTCGGTCCGCGCCGAACTGTCCGGCTCCGATACGCCCTGGGTGCTCTACACCGTGATCGGGGTGTCGGCGGCGGTCATCGCCGCGGCCATCCCGCTGCTGATCCGGGCCCGTCGGGACAACACCGTGCGTCCGGCACGTGCGGTGACCGGTGGCGGCACCGGATCGGCGGTCGACGATATCGCGGCCGTCACCGGCCGGCCGGCGGGCCGGCGCCGTGCGGTCACCTCGGGTTCCGACGGCAGGCCGCCGGCGCTGCCCGCGATCGTCGACCAGGTGTATGTGCGCTGCGCCACCGCCATCGGCTGCGCGGTGGGCGGCGGAGTTCTCGCCGTGGCCATCGGCACCTATCTGATGGCGACGGGCAAGGACACCGGGGCGTGGGCCGCCTATATCGTGGGCGGGCTCATCACGGTCGGGATGGTCGCGGTGCCCTGGTTCTCGCTGCGTGAGCTGCGCGCCGTCACCGGAGCGCAGGCCGCCTAACCTCGCTACACGTCGTGGCTGCTGGCGGGGCCCGTGCGGGGGCCGTACCGCCGCTCGTAGGCCTCGTGGACGTGCGCGTTCTTCTTGCGCGACAGGGCGTCGACCAGGTGCGGATCGAGTCCGTGCTTGGCGAGCATGTGCCGGCGCCAGATCTTGTTGAGGGCGTGCGAGAAATACACGAACGGCAGGAAGATCGGCAGCGTCATGCTGGCGTGCAGGTACAGCGACATCGGGATGAACCAGATGGGCGCCAGGATGAAGATCGCCGGGATGGCGACCCGGATCATCATCCGCACCGTGGCCCCGGGGCCGGCCAGATCTCGGGCGACCCACGCGCGCATCGAGTCGGGTAGCCGTTTGCCGTAGCAGTAGGCGATGTACTGCAGGGGGCCCGGCGTGCTGGAGGGGGTCTGACCACTGGACATTCGGTCAGGGTAATGCGCGATATGATGAATTGCGAATTTACTCAATCCATAGTCTGCAGGGAGCGTGCACGTCGTGCCCGACAATGTCCTGGACGGTCCGGAGCGACCGCTCTACGAGATCAAGGCCAACCTGTTCAAGGCCCTGGCTCATCCGGCCCGGATCCGGGTGCTGGAAATCGTGTCGATGAGCGACGACCCAGTGCCGGTGAGTGCCATCCTGGGCGACACCGATATCGAACCGACCGTGTTGTCTCAACACCTGGCCGTACTCAAACGCCACCACGTGGTCCAGGGCAAGCGGGTGGGTAACGCGGTGTACTACCAGCTGGCGCACCCGAAGGTCGCCGAATTGCTGCGCATCGCCCGGGTCTTCCTCACCGATACCCTGGCGGCCCGGCGCGACCAACTCGATGCCGTGCAGTCACTGCCCCCCATCGGCACGCGCTGATGAGCCGGTGGGCGCCGGCCGTGCTGGGCTTGCTGCCGCGGCGCGGTGACTATGCCGGCCTGTCCCGTTCCTGGCGCCGCGATGTGCTCGCCGGCCTCACCGTCGGCGTGGTTGCGCTACCGCTGGCGCTGGCCTTCGGCATCAGTTCGGGCGTGGGTGCCGCCGCAGGCCTGGTCACCGCGGTCGTGGCCGGGGTGGTGGCGGCGGTGTTCGGCGGTTCGCATGTGCAGGTATCCGGGCCGACCGGGGCCATGGCGGTGGTCCTCGCGCCGATCGTCACCCAGTACGGGCTCAGCAGCGTCGCCCTGGTCACCGTGCTGGCCGGCGTCGTCGTGATGGTCGCGGGGATCGCCGGGCTGGGCCGGGCGGTCACATTTCTGCCCTGGCCGGTGGTCGAGGGCTTCACCCTCGGCATCGCCGTCATCATCTTCCTCCAGCAGGTCCCTTCCGCTATCGGACAACCGGTACCTCCGGGCGAGTCACCCCTGGCTGCGGCGGTCACCGTGCTGGCCAAGATAGATCCGGTGGCGGCCGCCCCCGCGGCGGCGGTGGTGGCGCTGGTCGTGGGCCTGATGCTGGTCCTGCCGCGGCTGCATCCCGCGGTGCCGGCATCGCTGCTGGCCGTGATCGCGGCCACCGTCCTGGTCGCCGTCTGCGGGCTGTCGGCCGCCCGGATCGGCGCGCTGCCGGCACAACTGCCCACCCCGGTGTGGCCGCACACCGACCTGGGGGCGCTGCGCGACCTTGCCGGGGCCGCCCTGGCGATCGCCGCACTCGCCGCGATCGAATCTCTGCTCTCGGCGCGGGTCGCGGCGACAATGTCACCGACCGGGCCCTATGACCCCAATCGGGAACTGTTCGGCCAGGGGCTGGCCTCCGTCGCCTCCGGCGTGTTCGGCGGTATGCCCGCCACCGGCGCGATCGCCCGCACCGCGGTCAACGTGCGCTCCGGGGCGCGCACCCGGGTGGCGGCGATCGTGCACGCGGTACTGCTGCTGGCGGTCGTCTACCTGGTCAGCGGCCCGGTCGGGGCGATCCCGCTGGCCGCGCTGGCGGCGGTGCTGATGGTGACCGCGTTCCGGATGGTCTCGTGGCCCACCATTGCGCGGATTGTGCGGTCCACCCGTTCCGATGCGGTCACCTTCGCGCTGACGGCACTGGTGACCGTCTGCTTCGATCTGATCGAAGCCGTCGAGATCGGTATCGCCGTCACCGCCGTGTTCGCGCTGCGCAGCCTGGCCCGACGCAGCAGCGTCACCCGCGAAGACCTCCCCGGCCCGGCTCAACCCGGTGACGAGCGGATCGCGCTGCTCCGGCTCGACGGTGCGATGTTCTTCGGTGCCGCGGAACGGATCTCGGCCATGATCATCGATGACCGTCACCCCGACACCTCGGTGGTGATCATCCGGCTGTCCCAACTGGGGATGCTCGATGCCACCGGTGCGAACACGTTGGCCGAGATCGCGCGTGAACTCGAATCCCGCGGAATCACCGTCATCATCAAGGGCATCCGGCCCGAGCATCGAGAGCTGCTCACCAATGTCGGGGTCATCGAGGCCCTGCGGCACGAGAATCACTTGGTCGACGACCTCGACGATGCCGTCGCCCACGCGCGCACCCACGTCACCGCCCGGTAGAGATCCCACCCCGGGGGAGGGGAGTGGTCCGCCAAAGAAGAAGGGCCCGCACAGCTTTCGCTGTGCGGGCCCTTCTTCGTCGAACTTCTAGTCGAACTTCTAGTGGTGCCCGTTGGATCCGTTGCTGCCGGTGCCCTGATGCTCCCGCAGGGCGGTCAGCGCCCTGTGCTCGGCGGCGTGGGCCGCCTCGGTGAGCGCATCGTTCTCCTCGATGGGATCGGGGATCAGGAAGCTGCCGGTACCCGGTGCTCCGGCAGAGCCCAGCTTGTTCATCTTCTTGGGCAGTGCTGCGCCCTGGTACTCCAGCGGAATCGGGTGTCCGTGGTCGTCGACCGGGCCGAGCGGCTGGTGCAGCTCGATGTAGGCACCGTGCGGCAGCCGCTTGAGGATGCCGGTCTCGATACCGTGCTCGAGCACCGCGCGGTCGCTGCGCTGCAGGGCGATCGCCCAGCGGTAGGTGATGTAGTAGACGATCGCGGGCAGCACGACCATGCCGATGCGGCCGATCCACGTCGTCGCGTTCAGCGAGATGTGGAACTTCAGCGCGATGATGTCGTTCATGCAGGCGAATGTCAGCAGGATGTAGAACGACACCGCCATCGCGCCGATGGCCGTGCGGACCGGTGCGTCACGCGGACGCTGCAGCAGGTTGTGGTGGGCGTCATCCCCGGTGAACTTCTTCTCCAGGAACGGCCAGGCGATCAGCAGCCCGAACACCAGACCCATACCCATGGCAATCCAGAACGGCTGGGGGATGGTGTGGTTGCCGATGTAGATCTCCCACGGCGGGAACAGGCGGATCAGGCCGTCTGTCCACATCATGTAGAAGTCGGGCTGGCTACCCGCGGACACCTGAGACGGCTTGTACGG
Source organism: Mycolicibacterium sp. Y3 (assembly GCF_051188035.1). Classification (NCBI taxonomy): domain Bacteria; kingdom Bacillati; phylum Actinomycetota; class Actinomycetes; order Mycobacteriales; family Mycobacteriaceae; genus Mycobacterium; species Mycolicibacterium sp. Y3. The sequence goes on from NZ_JAVQLT010000001.1 coordinate 2,911,230, forward strand.
GCCGAGAACCCAGATCGGGTTGATCGTCAGCAGGCCGCCCATCAGCCCCAGGATGCCAGTGATGATGGCGAAGAACGCACCGGACTTCACCGCGAAGACCGGCATCACGCGCACGCCGACGACGTTGTTCTCGGTCCGGCCGGGGCCGGGGAACTGGGTGTGCTTCTGGAACCACAGGATCATCATGTGCGCGGCGATCAGCGCCAGGATGATGCCCGGCAGGAGCAGGATGTGCAGCGCGTAGATGCGTGGGATGAAGATATCGCCGGGGAAATCGCCGCCGAACAGGGCCCAGTGCATCCAGGTGCCGATGATCGGGATACCCATCGTGATGCCCGACAGCGCGGCCCGGACGCCGGTGCCCGAGAGCAGGTCGTCGGGCAGCGAGTAGCCGAAGAAGCCTTCGAACATGGCCAGGATCAGCAGCAACGAGCCGATGACCCAGTTGGCCTCGCGCGGGCGGCGGAACGCACCGGTGAAGAAGATGCGGGCCAGGTGGACCATGATCGACGCCGCGAACAGCAGTGCCGCCCAGTGGTGGATCTGGCGCACGAACAGGCCGCCGCGCACCTCGAAGCTGATGTCCAGGGCCGTCTCGTAGGCCCGCGACATCTGCACACCGCGCAGGGGCTGGTAGACGCCGTTGTAGGTGACCTCGGCCATCGACGGATCGAAGAACAACGTCAGGTAGACACCGGTGATCAGCAGGACGATGAAGCTGTACAGCGCGATCTCACCCAGCAGGAAGGACCAGTGGGTGGGAAACACCTTGTTCAGCTGCCGGCGTACCGCCGCTGACGGGTGAAACCGCGAGTCAATCGCGTCACCCTGGTGGGCGGCGAGCTTGGCAAGGTCAGGGCTCATGATTTGCGCTCCCAGAATGCCGGGCCGACAGGTTCGATGAAGTCGCCGTTGGCGACCAGATAGCCGTCTTTGTCGATGGTAATCGGCAGCTGTGCCAGCGCCCGGGCAGCCGGGCCGAAGATCGGCCGCGCGAAGTGCAGTGCATCGAACTGCGACTGGTGGCACGGGCACAGGATGCGGTAGGTCTGCTGCTCGTACAGCGAGGACGGGCAGCCCAGGTGCGAGCACACCTTGGTGTAGGCGAACAGCTCGCCGAAGTTGAAGCTCTCCTGACCCTGGCGCTTGACCACGCGCTGCATGTCGTTCGGTTTGATGCGGATGAGCATCACCGGGTTACGCACGCCCATCGCGATCTCGGCGAGACGGTGCGAGGACTCCACCGTGGTGCCGTCACCATCGGATTCGCGCCACGGGAACACCGTCTCCATACCGCCGGCGTCGATGTCCTCCGGGCGCATCTTCACGAACGGCGACTCGCCGGGCAGGCCCGTGGCGCGGGCCAGGAAGATCGTCTCGCCGGTGAACCGCGGCGTCCAGCCCGAGGTCCACAGCACGGCCTTCTTGCCTTCGGCAGTCTGCACCACCGGCTTCCACGGGTTCTTGATCAGACCGCCGGCGAAGGCGACCAGGGTGCCGAGCCCGAACGCGCCGAGGCCGATGCCCAACGACAGCCCGACCAGCTTGCGCCGCTTGATGGTCGACGTCTCCAGGGCGTCGCTCAGGTTGGCGGCGACGGTCTTGCGGTGCAGTTCCGGGGAGGCGCCGTCATGGCGGTCCTGGATGGTGATCTCTTCCGGGATGAACTTCTTCTGGTAGAGCACCGCGCCGACACCGATCGCCAGGATCGACAACCCGAACGTCAGGCCGTACAGGGGAGTGGCCAGCGAATAGGCCCACTCGCCCTTGGACCCGTAGGGCTGGTACTCCCAGGGCCAGAACAAGAAGACGAGCAGCAGGGCCAGACCGGCGAAACCACCGAACAGCAGCCAGTACGAGACGGTGCGCGCGGCCCGCTTCTCGGCCTTGGTGCCCTCGATGGGCCAGCGCGGCTCCTTGTAGACGATCTCGACGCCGTCGAGCTTGCCGCCGAGCTCGAGGAGCTCCTCACGCGACATCTCGGCCAGCTGGGCGTCGGTCGGTATGTCAGGGGTGTTGGCGCTCATGCGCGGGCTCCGATCCACATCGCGACACCGATCGCGGCCACCATTCCGATGATCCAGATCGCCATGCCTTCAGGCGCCGGACCGAATCCACCCAGTCCGTAGCCGCCGGGGCTGGGGGTGGCCGCAGCCTCCCGCACGTAGCTGACGATGTCGACCTTCTCCTCGGGGGAGAGCTGACGATCGGAGAACTTCGGCATGTTCTGCGGACCCGTGAGCATCGCGGTGAACACCTGCGCCGGGACCTTGGACGCCTCACCGAGATCGGGGGCGTACTTACCGGAGGACAGCGCACCGCCCTTGCCGGTGAAGTTGTGGCAGGACGCGCAGTTCAGCCGGAACAGGTCGCCACCGCGCGCGACGTCACCGCCCAGCAGAGACTCGTCGGCGATGTGCCCGTTGGCATCCCGCGGTACGACGGGGCCGCCGCCGTTGGCTTGAACGTAGGCGCCCAGCGCGTCGATCTGGTGCTCGTCGAACACCGGGTCCTTGCGCGGGGCCTGGGCCTCGCCGCGCATCGCCGGCATGCGGCCGGTGGAGACCTGGAAGTAGACGGCCGCCTCGCCGGCGCCGATCAGGCTCGGGCCGCGGTCGGGCACACCCTGCAGATTGGCACCGTGGCAGCTGACACAGGACGTGTCGAACAGCTGCTTGCCGGTGCGCAGCAGTGCCGACTGTGACTCGTCGGCGACCGCCACCTGCGGGGTGGGGGTCAGCGTGGCCGCGACGGCGCCCGCGGCACCGAGGCCGACCAGCAGCAACACTGCCGCTGACAGGCGCCGGTGCAACCGACGGCGTGACTTGGTGGTCATCGAACCCCTTCTCATCGGCGAGCCGGTCATCGGACGAAGTAGATGACGGCGAACAACGCGATCCACACGATGTCGACGAAATGCCAGTAATACGAGACGACGATCGCGGCGGTGGCCTGAGCCGGCGTGAACTTGCTCATCCGGGTGCGCGCGAGCAGGAAGATGAACGCGACGAGACCGCCGATGACGTGCAACCCGTGGAAGCCCGTCGCCAGGTAGAAGACCGAGCCGTAGGCGCTGCCCGGGATGGTCGTGCCGTGCTCGACGAGGTGGAAGTACTCGTAGCCCTGGCCGCCGACGAAGAATGCGCCCATCAGGAACGTGAGCACGTACCAGCGACGCAGCCCGAACACGTCACCGCGCTCGGCCGCGAACACGCCCATCTGGCAGGTGAACGATGAGGCGATCAGCACGGCGGTGACGGGCACGGCCAGCCACAGGTTCAGTTCTGTGGGGGGCGGCGGCCACACGCCGTGTGCTTGGGCCCGCGCAGTGAAATACATCGCGAACAGACCAGCGAAGAACATCAGTTCACTGGAAAGCCAGACGATGGTGCCGACACTGACCATGTTTGGCCTGTTCAGCGAATGTACGCGAGATGTGATCGCGGTTCCGGAGGTCCCTACAGCGCTCGTCACAGGTGCAAGTATGACGCTTTGTAGTTGATTAACTCCACCCGGGTTCCGAATTGGTCTCGATCGTGTCGGGCTCGGGTCGGGTGCGCGTCATACCGGCCTCGTGATCGGGCCGCGGGAGCGTGCCCGACCGGGCGATAGCATCACCTGGTGCCTTCCGCAGAACCTCAACTCGACACCACCACGTGGCCTCAAATTCTGGGCCGGCTGACGACACACCAGGATCTGCTCCGGGGGCAAGCGGGCTGGGCGATGGACCAGATCATGACCGGCGCCGCGACACCTGCCCAGATCTCCGGGTTCGCCGTCTCGATGAAGATGAAGCGGCCGAACTCCGCCGAGGTCCGCGAACTGGCCGACACGATGCTCAAACACGCCCGGCGGCTGCCGTCGGGTGCGGTCGGTAACGACGCCGTCGACATCGTCGGCACCGGGGGCGACGGTTCCAACACGGTGAACCTGTCCACGATGGCCGCGATCGTCGTCGCCGCGGCCGGTGTGCCGGTGATCAAGCACGGCAACCGGGCCGCCTCGTCGTTGTCCGGCGGTGCCGACACCCTCGAAGCCCTCGGCGTCCGCATCGACCTGGGGCCCGAGGAGGTGGCGCGCAGTCTGAGCGAGGTCGGTATCGGCTTCGCCTTCGCTCCGCAGTTCCACCCGTCCTACCGGCACGCCTCGGTGGTGCGCCGCGAGATCGGGGTGCCGACGGTGTTCAATCTGCTCGGCCCGCTGACCAATCCGGCCTCGCCGAGGGCCGGATTGATCGGCTGTGCCTGGGGGGACCTCGCCGAGGTGATGGCCGGGGTGTTCGCCGCGCGGGGATCCAGCGTGCTGGTGGTGCACGGCGACGACGGTCTCGACGAGTTGACCACCACCACGACCAGCACCATCTGGCGGGTGCAGGCGGGCACCGTGGAGCGGCTGACGCTGGACCCGGCCGCGTTCGGCTTCCAGCGGGCCGATCTCAGCGAGCTCATCGGCGGGGACGCGGAGGCCAATGCCGCGTCGGTGCGCTCGGTACTGGGCGGGGCGACGGGGCCGGTGCGGGACGCGGTCGTGCTGAATGCGGCCGGCGCGATGGTGGCGCACGCCGGACTGTCCGGCGACGCCAAGTGGGTCCCGGCCTGGGAGGCCGGTCTGCGTCGTGCCGCCGAGGCGATCGATTCCGGTGCGGCCGAGCAGCTGCTGGCCAAGTGGGCGCGGTTCACCCAGAAAGCTTGACGGCAGCGGTCTTTCGGGCCGGCGGGTCGATTCCGAACCGGTCGTCGGCGAGGTCGGTGCCGTCCTGCTGTGTTCGATCCCCCCTCGCTGCGCTCGCCCCGGCGGCCAGCCGGGCCGACCGCGCCGCCGCCGCCCAGTCGGCCCAGCGGGCGGCGGACCCGACGGGGCTGGCATAGCCCGGCCGTGTTTCATCCCCCGGGTCGCTGCGCTCCTGCCCGCCGGCCCGCACGATGCGCACGCCGGGACCGGCCAGCCACCGTGCGATCAGTCCGGTCTCCTCGACCAGGGCCCCGCCCAGTGGTGCCGATTCCGGCAGAATCGTCTGTGCCGCAGCGCAAATGGCGTCCACCACGGGCATCGGGGGCACGCCGCGGCGCGCACATCCGGCCGACGCCAGCTGTCCGTGCCGGATGACCGCCAGCTCCCAGCCGCCGCGGCCGTCGGGCCGGGCGGCGACCAGTTCGTCGACGGCGGACAACGCCTGCAGCCGCTGGCCGCGGCACACCACGTCCACCGCGTCGGCCGTGTGGTCGCGCAGCCGGGCGGCACTCTCGTACCGGTGCAGGCCGGCCAGCGCTTCGATCTGGGCCAGCAGGGTGCCGAACGCCGAACTGTCGGTGCCCTCGATGAGCGCGGCGGCCGCCCGGGGCGCCGGGGCGTAGCCGGCGGCATCGGCGCCGCGCGGGGCGGGGCACGGGGCCAGTTCGTGGTCGGCGCAGGTGTGTTCGGCGGTTCGGGACAGCCGCGCCGTACAGGTGCGCACACCCGTCCCGCGGGCCAGGATCTCCGCGGTCGCGGCGGCGTCGCCACGCGCGGTGAACGGGCCTAGCGCGCGGGCGCTGCGCGGTGCCCGGACGACCGAGAAACGCGGAAACGCCTCGTCGGTGAGCACGATCCACCACCACCGGCGGGGGAACTTGGAGCGCCGGTTGTACGGCGGTGCGTGCGCGGCCAGCAGCCGCAGCTCACGCACCCCGGCCTCCAGTTCATGCGCGCACTCGACGTGGTCGACGCGGGTGGCCAGGGCCACCATCTCTTTCATGCGGGTGCGGGGGTCGGCCCCGGTGAAGTACTGGCTGACCCGGCGGTGCAGGTCCACCGCGGTGCCGATGTAGAGCACTTCGTCGCCCGGGCCGCGGAACAGATAGACCCCGGGCTTGCCGGGGATGCCGGTGGCCAGATGGCGCTTGCGGCGCTGGGGTGCGGCCTTGTCGGGCAGGTACGCGCGCAGTTCCGGGTAGGTGCGCACACCTTGGTTGCCGACCCGCTCGATGAGACCGTGCAACACGTCGACGGTGGCGCGGGCGTCGTCGAGCGCGCGGTGGGTGGGAGTGGTGGCGGCGCCGAACAGCCGGGCCAGCGCCGAGAGCTTGACGCTGGGCGCCTCGTCGCGGGTGAGCACCCGGCGTGCCAGCCGCACGGTGCACAGCACCGGCGGGCGCGGCCAGGTGAGCCCCAGGCGCTCGGCCGCGGCCCGCAGGAACCCGATGTCGAACCCGGCATTGTGGGCCACCAGCACCGCGCCGCGGGCGAACTCCAGGAAGGCGGGCAGCACGCTGTCGATCCGCGGGGCGTCGTGCACCATCGCCGAGGTGATGCCGGTCAGCGCAACGATCTGCGGTGGGATGGCCCGGCCCGGGTCGACGAGCGTGGCCAGTTCACCGAGCACCACACCGCCGCGCACCTTGACCGCGCCGATCTCGGTGATGGCGTCATGGCCGTCACCGGCGGCCCGTCCGCCGGTGGTCTCCAGATCGACCACGACGAAGGTGGTGTCGGCCAGTGCGATATCGGCGAGCGGCTCGACATCGGCGAAGCTCAGCTGCGACACAGGGGAGACGGTAATCGGTGGATCCGACAGCGGTACCCGATTGTCGGCTCGCCGACGGGGACCTGTCGGTGCCCCTCGTTACGGTGCGGCACAGAGCGAAAAAGTCATCGCTGACCGAAAAGATATGAGAGGGCGTGCCGTGAAGCCTGTAGAGCAGCCAACCGGGGAGACCGGGAACCGCCGGCCGGATCCGAGTCCCGGTCCGGACCTGGACACCGGCACGGTGGTGATCGACTGCGATGACTGCGCGGTGCGTGGTCCCGGATGTCAGGACTGTGTGGTCAGCGTGCTGCTGGGTGTTCCTGAAACTTTGCTGGACGACGAGCGTCGGGCGCTGGAAGTGCTGGCCGAGGCCGGTCTGGCGCCGCGGCTGAGGCTGGTGCCGATCCGACGGTCGCAGGACAGAGGTGGTAGAACAGGTGTGGCGTGATGACACGCACACTCTGCGGAGGCAAAAATTCATCCCGGTGGGCTGTTAAATTTGCGTCTCCTGTTGGACAAGCTCGATGCCGTTTCGTAACCTGTCTGAGACCTAATTGAGTTCGAGCGGATCGTAAGCAGTTTAAGGACGCAAAACCTTGAGGCCTGATCGCACACACCGACCTAAGCGTGGCGTCAAGAGAGCCCTAGTCGGTGCGTTAGCGAGTCTGACCGTCCTCGGTAGCCTCCTTGCCGGAGGTGTGCACGCCGATCCGGCCGACGATGCGCTGGCAAAGCTCAACGAACTTTCTCGGCAGGCCGAATCAACCACCGAGGCCATGCACGCGGCACAGCTGGATCTGGACAACAAGCTGGCAGCGCAGCATGCGGCCGAGGCCAAGCACGCATCCGACCTCGCCGCCGCCGATACCGCCAAGACTGCGCTGGCAACGTTCCAGACCTCGGTCAACAGGATCGCTGCCGCCCAGTACATGGGCGGCCGGACGGACGGCCTGGACGCCATGCTCACCGCCGCCTCGCCGCAGGGGCTGATCGACCAGCTCGCGGTGCAGCGGGTGATGGCCACCGAGATGTCGGCGCAGATGCAGAACTTCCGGACCACCAGCCTGCGGGCCGCGCAGGCCGAAACGGCCTCGGCCCAGTCGGCCGCCGATGCCAAGACGGCCGCCGAGCAGGCCGCCGCGGTACGCGCCGATCTGCAATCCAAGCAAAGCAAATTGCAGGTCCAGATCGCCGTCGTCAAGTCCCAGTACCAGGTGCTCACCCCGGCGCAGCGCGAGGCGCTGGCCGCCATTCCGCCCGCACCCGCCGCGCCGGCGCCGGCCGACGTACCGCCGCCCGCAGCGTTGCCGGGACAGGATCCCGCCATCCTCGCCGCGCCCCCGGAGGGCATCCCGCCCGGCGATATGGCGCCGCCGCCGGACGGTGCGGTGGTGCCCGGTGTCAGCGGTACCAACGAGGGCATGGCCGCCGTGCAGGCCGCGCTGACCCGGATCGGGTCGCCCTACTCCTGGGGTGCCGAGGGGCCCGGCGCCTTCGACTGCTCCGGACTGGTCAAGTGGGCCTTCCAGCAGGCCGGTGTCTCGCTGCCGCACTCCAGCTACGCGCAGGCCGCCGGTGGCCAGCCGGTCTCGACCGACCAGATGCAGCCCGGTGACGTCATCTCCTACTACTCGGATGCCTCCCACGTCGGCATCTACATCGGCGACGGCATGATGGTGCACGCATCGACCTTCGGTGTGCCCGTCCGCGTCGCGCCGGTCAACAACGCGCCGATCTACAACGTCCGCCGTTACTGACCTGACCCGGCGGGCGTCGGCCCTCCTGTTCCTGGTTGTCGGGGTCCTGTCGGCCGGGTGCCAGCAGCCCGGTGGCCCACCGGCCACGTCATCGGCAGCGCCCACCTCATCGGCAGTGCCGGCCGCGGCCGATACGCAACCGCTGCCCCTCTCTGATGGCCGCACCGCACACCTGCGCGGCCTCGGCGGCGCCCGCACCCAGCCGCTGCTGGATCGGGTCGCCGGCGAGCTCGACGCCGCCGCGGCGGCCGTCACCGCATTCTGGGGACCGGACTGGCCGCGGGATATCGTCGTGATCGCGACCGAGACCGATGAGCAGTTCCGGGTGCTGGGCTTCGACGGTCCCGATATCGCGGCCGCGACCACCGCAGACGGAATCGTGTTCGCGCCCGGGGCCGCCGCGATGAGTCCGGACTCCCTGCGGATCGTGCTGCGGCACGAGCTTTTTCACTATGCGGCACGGGCACACACCGCCGCCGACGCCCCGCGCTGGCTCGCCGAGGGGGTCGCCGATTATGTGGGGCGGCCGGCGACTCCGGTACCCGGGCCGAGCGCCGCGGCCACGCCGGCGCGGCTGCCCACCGACGCCGACCTGGACGCCGTGGGGCCGCAGCGCTCGGCCGCCTACGACCAGGCCTGGTGGTTCAGCCGCTATATCGCCGCCCGCTACGGTCCGGCCACGCTCAAAGCGCTGTACCTGCGGGCCAGCGAGCCCGGGCACCCGGACGTGGCGGTAGCAGTGGCCGACACCCTGGGCACCGGGCTGGACGGGGTACTGGCCGGCTGGCGGGACTGGATGAGCGGATAGCGTGGTCACGATGACTCGGGTTCTGCTGGTGACCAACGATTTTCCGCCGCGCCGTGGTGGCATCCAGTCCTATCTGGAGGCGTTCGTCGGCCAGTTGCTGCAGTCCGGCGGGCACGAGCTCACCGTCTATGCGCCGCAGTGGAAGGGCGCTCCCGAGTACGACAGTGCCGCCGGGCAGCTCGGCTACGACGTGGTGCGCCATCCCACCACGCTGATGCTGCCCGAGCCGAGGGTGGCCGGCCGGATGCGCGCACTGATCGCCGAACGCGGTATCCAGACCGTCTGGTTCGGCGCGGCCGCCCCGCTGGCGCTGCTGGCCCCGCTGGCGCGCACGGCGGGAGCCGATCGGGTGATCGCCAGCACACACGGCCACGAGGTGGGCTGGTCGATGCTGCCGGTGGCGCGGAATGCCTTGCGGCGCATCGGTAACGACACCGACGTCGTCACCTATGTCAGCAACTACACCCGGGGCAGGTTCGCCTCGGCGTTCGGGCCCCAGGCCCGCCTGGAGCGGTTGTCACCCGGAGTGGACGTGGACCGCTTCGTGCCCGACTCGGTCGCCCGCGCCGAACTGCGGGCCCGGCACGGGCTGGGGGAGCGGCCGGTGGTGGTCTGCCTGTCGCGGCTGGTGCCGCGCAAGGGCCAGGACATGTTGATCCGCGCGCTGCCCGCCATCCGCGACGCCGTACCGGGCACCGCTCTGGTCGTGGTCGGTGGCGGGCCCTATCGGGACACCCTGCACACGCTGGCCCGCACGGTCGGGGTCGCCGACGATGTGGTGTTCACCGGCGGCGTCCCCGGCGAGGAACTGCCCGCCTATCACGCCATGGCCGACGTGTTCGCGATGCCGTGCCGCACCCGCGGCGCCGGTCTGGACGTCGAGGGACTGGGCATCGTCTACCTGGAAGCCTCCGCATGCGGGGTGCCCGTGGTGGCCGGCCGCTCCGGGGGTGCGCCGGAGACGGTGCGCGACGGGGAGACCGGTGTGGTCGTCGACGGCACCGACGTGGCCGCCATCGCGGCCGCGGTCAGCGGTGTGCTGGCCGACCCGGATGCCGCCGCGGCGATGGGCGCCGCGGGTCGGCAGTGGGCCGTGCAGCACTGGCAGTGGAGCGCCCAGGGGGCGCGCCTGCAACGGCTGCTCAGTGGCGCCGAACCGGCTTAGGAGTACAGCGCCTCGATATCGGCGGCGAACTTCTCCGCGACCACCTTGCGCTTCACCTTGAGCGTCGGGGTGAGCTCGCCGGTGTCCTCCGTGAAATCGACCGGCAGGATCCGGAACTTGCGGATCGCCTCGGCCTTGGACACCGTCTGATCGGCCTCGTCGACCGCCGACTGGATCTCGGCCAGCAGGTCCGGATCGTCGGCCAGGTCACCGACCGTCGCGGCGGCATCCTTGCCGTTGCGCTGCTTCCAACCGGGGAACGCCTCCGGGTCGATGGTGATCAGTGCGGCGATGAACGGCTGCTGGTCGCCGACGCACATGGCCTGACTGATCAGCGGGTGGGCCCGCAACCGGTCCTCCAGCGCCGCGGGCGCGACGTTCTTACCGCCGGCGGTGACGATGATCTCCTTCTTGCGGCCGACGATGGTCAGGAACCCGTCGTCGTCGATCGCGCCGAGGTCGCCGGTGTGGAACCAGCCATCGGTGAAGGCGTCTTTGGTGGCCTCCTCGTTCTGCCAGTAGCCACCGAACACCACACCGCCGGAGACCAGCAGTTCGTCATCGCTGCCGAGTCGCATGCTGTTGCCCGGCAACAACTTTCCGACGGAACCGACCTTGAGTGCGCCGACCTGGTTGACGGTGATCGCCGCGCTCGTCTCGGTCAGGCCGTAGCCCTCGTAGATGGTCAGCCCGACACCGCGGTAGAAGTGCCCGAGCCGCGCGCCCAGCGGTGCGCCGCCGGAGATGGCGGCCCGGCAGTCGCCGCCCAGCGCGTCGCGCAGCTTGCCGTAGACCAGCGCGTCGAACACCGCGTGCTTGGCCTTGAGCAGAAGTCCGGGCCCACCCGTATCCAGGGCTTTGCTGTACTCGATCGCGGTGTCGGCGGCAGGGCCGAAGATCCAGCCCTTCCCGCCGTCGCGGGCGTTCTGCTCGGCGGTGTTGTAGACCTTCTCGAACACCCGCGGCACCGAGACCACCAGGGTCGGCTTGAACACCCCGAACGTCGGCACCAGGTTCTTGATATCGCTGGTGAAGCCGAGGGTGACCTTGTTGGTGAAGGCCGCGACGGTGATGGCCCGCGCCAGCACGTGCGCCAGCGGCAGGAATACCAGCATCCGCTCGCCCTTGGCCAGCAGATCGGGGAAGCAGGCCTTGGCGCCGTGGATCTCCGAGAGCAGGTTGGCGTGGGTCAGCTGGCACCCCTTGGGCAGGCCGGTGGTGCCCGAGGTGTAGATCAGGGTGGCCGGGTCCGAGGATTTGATGGCCGCGCGGCGGGCGTCCAGTTCGGCGGCGTCGACGCCGGCACCCGTCTCGGCCAGGGCGTCCAGCGCCGCGACGCGCAGCACCTTGCGCAGCTGGGGCAGGGTGTCCCTGATCTGTTCGACGGTGGCGGCGTGCGCGTCGGACTCGGCGAACACCAGCACCGCCGAGGAGTTGTCCAGCACGTGGCGGACCTGCTCGGCCGCCGACGTCTCGTAGATGGGTACGGTGACCGCTCCGATGCTCAAGATGGCGAAGTCGAGGATCGGCCACTCGTAGCGGGTGGCGGACAGGATCGCCACCCGGTCCCCGGCCTGTACGCCTTCGGCGATCAAACCCAAAGCGGCAGAACGGATCTGGGCGGCAGCCTGGGCGCAGGTGACATCGGTCCAGCCACCGCCGGTCTGGCGCTGCAGGATGACATGGTTCGGGTCATCCCGTTCGTGCGCGTAGACGGCGTCGACGACGGTGTCGCTGGCGCCGATCTGAAACGTTGCCGGAACGCTGTACTCACGCACGATCTTGGCCCCTCTAGGTCCGTGGCGGAACTTCCGCGCGACAGCCTAGTCGCCCGCCTCGGACCGCCGGTATCGCATGTGTGATGCTGGACAGCCATGAGCAGCGTGCAGATCTCTGACGAGACCTTCGTATGCGCCGATCCCGACGATGTCGGGCGGGCGGTGAACGACCCGGCGAGCTGGCGCCGCTGGTGGCCGGATCTGCACCTGACCGTCGTCGAGGACCGCGGCCCGGTCGGGGTGCGCTGGACCGTCACGGGTGCACTGACCGGCACCATGGAGGTCTGGCTGGAAACCTTGATGGACGGCGTCATCCTGCACTATTTCCTGCATGCCGAGCCGGCCGGCGCCTCCGCCCACGAGGTGGCCCGGATGGATCTGGCCAAGCTCAACCACGTGCGCCGGGTCGCCGGCAAGAACATGGCCTTCGAGGTCAAGACCCGGCTGGAGCAGCACCGGCCGGTCGGGGTGTCACGGCTGGCCCGATAGCGAGCAGCCCGTTCGGCGGTGCGGGTACATTTCTGTGCGTGGCAGAGAAGACGGCTCAGACGATCTACATCGATGCCGATCCCTCGACGGTGATGGACGTGATCGCCGATATCGGCTCGTACCCGGAATGGGTGGCCGAGTACAAGGAAGCGGAAGTGCTCGACGCCGACGGCGCGGGTAATCCCAAGACGGCCCGCCTGGTGCTCGACGCGGCGGTGCTCAAGGACACCATGGTGTTCGCCTACCAGTGGCCCGCCGACCGCAAATCGGTGACCTGGACCCTGGTGTCCAGTTCGCTGCTGCGTGGTCTGGAGGGGGCATACAAGTTGTCGCCCAAGGGCTCTGGGACAGATGTCACCTATGAGCTGTCCGTCGACCTGTTGATCCCGATGATCGGCCTGCTCAAGCGCAAGGCCGAGCGCCGACTCACCGACACCGCGCTCAAGGACCTCAAGAAGCGAGTCGAGGTGGGTGTGAGCTGAGTGGTGAGCAAGCACCCGTGCCCGCCCGGATCAGCCTGTTCGTCGGCAAGGGTGGGGTAGGCAAGTCCACGTTGGCCACCGCCACCGCCGTTCGTGATGCGCGCAGCGGGCAGCGGGTGCTGATCGTGTCGACCGACCAGGCGCACTCCACCGGTGACGTGCTCGGCGTAGCGGTGATCCCCACCGGCGAACGTGCGCCCACCCGGGTGCTGGCCGACCTGGACGCCGGGGTCGCCGATTCCTCCGGAGGTCACCTCGATGCGCTGGCCCTGGACACGCTGGCCCTGCTGGAGAACCGCTGGCGTGACATCGCCGGCCTGCTCGCCGACCGCTTTCCCGAATCCGATCTGGGAAATGTTGCCCCCGAAGAACTTTCGGCGCTGCCCGGAGTCCAGGAAGTGCTCGGCCTGTACGAAGTGGGGGAGCTGGCGGACTCAGGTCGCTGGGATCACGTGATCGTGGACTGTGCCTCCACCGCCGACGCACTGCGGATGCTCACCCTGCCCGCGACGTTCGGCCTGTATCTGGAGCGGATGTGGCCTCGGCACCGGCGCCTGTCCCCGTCGAGCACCGACCCGGTATCGGCGGGTGTGGTCATGCTGGTCGAGCGGGTCGCCGCGGGCACCGAGTCGCTGTCGGCGCTGCTCTCGGACGTCGAGCGGGTGAGTGCCCACCTGGTGCTCACCCCGGAGCGGGTGGTGGCCGCCGAGGCGATCCGCACCATCGGGTCGCTGGCCCTGATGGGCGTGCGGGTGGCCGAACTGCTGGTCAATCAGATTTTGGTGCAGGACGATTCATTCGAGTACCGGAACCTGCCCGAACATCCCGCGTTCGACTGGTACACCGAGCGGATCGCCGAGCAGCGCACCGTCCTGGACGAGCTGGATGCCGCCATCGGCGACGTGCAGCTGGTGCTGGTGCCGCATCTGGCCGGTGAACCGATCGGGCCCAAAGCGCTCGGTGAACTGCTCGACGGTGCCCGGCGGCGCGACGGTGCGCCACCGCCGGGCCCGTTGCGGCCGGTGGTGGACCGGGAATCCGGAACGGGGCTCGAAGCGGTGTACCGGATGCGGCTAGAGTTGCCGCAAGTGGATCTGGGCTCGTTGACGCTCGGCCGAGTCGATGACGATCTGATCATCGGTTCAGGCGGTATGCGCCGCCGGGTGCGGTTGGCATCGGTCCTGCGGCGTTGCCTCGTCATCGATGCGCAGCTGCGCGGCACCGAACTCACGGTGCGATTCCGCCCCGATCGAAAGGTGTGGCCGGCGTGACTGGGGTGCACCACGATCTCCCTCCCGAACTGCGGCAGCTGGCGCAGGCCATCCTGGACCGCCTGGACCCGGCGGTGCGGGTGGCGGCTGCGCGCGCCGCGGCCGCCGGTGCCGGCCAGGGACAGTGCCAGCAGGTGTGGTGTCCGGTCTGTGCGCTGGCCGCGCTGGTGGCCGGCGAACAACATCCATTGCTGTCGGTCATCGCCGAGCACAGCGTCGCCCTGCTCACCATCGTGTGGGCCATGGTCGCCGAGCCCGGTGCCGAACCCACCCCGCCGCCACCGGACGACCCGTCGGGCCCGCCGCGGCACGGCGGTGACCCAGACCCGGACCCGGCCCCGTCGGGTCGCTACGAGCACATCCCGGTGAGCTTCCAGGAGTGACGCGGGCCGACGAACTCTCAGGCTGCTGTGTGGTCGTCGCAACATTGCGTGGGTAAAGTTGTCGCGGAACGCTCGTCGGGGCGTCGGCGCAGGAGGGTCCATGTTTTTCTGGTTCTACAAGCACATCCTGATGGGCCCCCTGCTGCGCCTGCTGGGCAGGCCGAAAGTGCAGGGGCTGGAATATGTTCCGGACTCCGGAGCGGTCATCCTGGCCAGCAACCACCTCGCCGTCGCGGACAGTTTCTACCTGCCGCTGGTGCTCCGGCGCCGCATCACCTTCCTGGCCAAGTCCGAGTACTTCACCGGCACCGGCCTCAAGGGCAAGCTGACCAAGTTCTTCTACTCGTCGACGGGGCAGGTGCCGATCGACCGCACCGACGCCGATTCCGCCGCCGCCGCCCTGACCACCGCCCAGCGCATCCTCGCCGAGGGCAAGCTGCTCGGGATGTATCCCGAAGGCACCCGGTCACCGGACGGCCGGCTCTACAAGGGCAAGACCGGGCTGGCGCGGGTGGCGCTGGAAAGCGGGATCCCGGTGATTCCGGTCGCGATGATCGGCACCGATTCCGTCAACCCGCCCGGCAGCAAGATGTGGCACTTCGGCCGCGTCGAGGTCCGGTTCGGCAAGCCGATGGATTTCAGCCGTTTCGAGGGGCTGGCCGGTAACCGGTTCATCGAACGCGCGGTCATCGACGAGGTGATGTACGAGCTCATGCGGCTGTCCGGCCAGGAATACGTCGACCTGTACGCCGCCGACGTCAAAGAGGGCAAGTGCCCGCAACCCGCCGCCAAGGCGGGCTGACCGGCCGACCTACGTCGCCGCGGTGATCTGCGGGTCGGCGCCGACCGGTGCGACTGGGCGCGCCGCGAGGCGCGGCGCCACGGTTCCGGCCACCGCGATCGTGGCCAGGCCCCACCACAGGTAGGACGCGCCGAGCAGGCGACGCCACAGCGAGGCCGCCGTCTCGTGGTGCTCGGGCATCAAGACGATCGGTGTCCACACCATCAGCGCGATCCCGACGGCACCCACCAGCAGCAGCGGCGCCGAACGCCGGCGGAACCCGAGCACCGAGACCGTCAGCGTCGCCGGTAACACCCACACCCAGTGGTGCGACCACGACACCGGTGACACCGCGAGCCCGAACAGGGCCACGCACATCAGGGCGAGCACCGGCTGGCCGGCCCGCAGCACCCGGTGCACGGCCCACACCGTCAGGCCGAGCACCGCGACACACGCCGCGGCCCACAGCACGAAGCGCTCGTCCTCGCCGATCCCCAGCCGGGCCAGCGTGCCCGAGATGTTCTGGTTGGTGTTCAGCGTCGCGTTGCCGATGCGGTCGGTGTCATGCAGCGTCTCGGTCCAATACGTCCACGAATCCCGCCACGCCAGGACGAATCCGACGACGGTGGCCGCGCAGGCCGATGCCACCGTCACCAGCACCGCGCGCGTATCGCGCCGCATCACGAAGTAGAGCAGGAACACCGCCGGGGTCAGTTTGACGGCGATGGCCACACCGAGCAGCAGCCCGCGCGGCCACGGGGTCTTGCGCGGGACACAGTCGGCGATCACCAGCGCCATCAGCACCACGTTGATCTGGCCGAAGGCGAAGTTGGACCGAATCGGCTCCAGGAAGACCACCGCCGGGGCCACCATCGCCGCGGCCAGCCAGACCCGGTGCTGCCATGTCGCGGCCACCTCCAGGCGGGTCAGCACGATGGTCATGGACACGATCAGCAGGACCAGCGTGGTCACGGTGATGGACACACTGGCCGCGGGCAACGAGAGCCAGGCGAACGGGGCGAAGACGATCGCCGCCAGCGGGGGATAGGTGAACGGCAGGTCGAGGCCGGCCTGCGTCTGGAACTTGGTGCTGTCGGCGTACAGCGGGGTGCCATTCAGCCAGGCCCGCCCGCCCATCCGGTACACGTCGATGTCGATGCGGTAGGGCTCATGTCCGAGCAGGCGCCATCCGGCCCAGGCCAGGGCGGCCAGGATCAGCAGCTGGACCAACCGCCACGCCACAGTCGTCCGTAAACCCGCCTGAGTGCTCATCTCACCGCCCAGCCTATCGGGAGGGCCCGGCACGCCGGACGGCGCAGGACGACTGGTGCCGCGTTTCGGTTGCAGGTCGGCGTATGTTCTCGACCGTGCATCTGCGGATCCAGCTCGACTTCATCACCGGCGATCGTCTGCCGCTGTTGTGCTGCCTGATCGCATTCATCCTCACGTTCTTCCTGACCCGCCTCATCGTCCGTTACATCCGCAGCCATCCCGCGGGCGACGCGCCGCGCAAGTGGTGGCAACCGCGCAACCTGTCGGTCGGCGGCGGCGTGCACCTGCACCATGTGGTGATCGGCGTCATTCTGGTGATGGTCTCCGGAGTGTCCATGGTGACCCTCGCGGTAAACGGTGGTGTGCCCGAATTCACGGTCGCGGCGGTGTTCTTCGGGATCGGCGCGGCACTGGTGCTCGACGAGTTCGCCCTGATCCTGCACCTGCAGGATGTGTACTGGGCCGAGGACGGCCGCACCTCGGTGGACGCCGTGTTCGTCGCGATCGCCGTCGCCGGCCTGCTGGTGCTCGGGTTCAACCCGTTGTCCTTCTTCGATATCGGCATCTGGCGGGCCGACGACACCTGGCAGGCGCGGGCCGTGGTGATCGCCGTCGCGTTGCTGACCCTGGCCCTGGCCGTGGTGGTGCTGCTCAAGGGCAAGGTGTGGACGGGACTGGTCGGCATGTTCATCACCCCGCTGCTGATCGTCGGGGCGATCCGGCTGTCGCGGCCGCACGCGCCGTGGGCGCGGTGGCGATACACCACCCGGCCGAGGAAGATGCACAAGGCGCTCGAACGCGAGCGTCATCTGCGCCGGCCGGTGGTGCAGGCCAAGTTGTGGCTCCAGCACATCGTGGCGGGTGAACCACAATTCCCCGACGATGCGTTGGTCGATCAGGAACTGGACCGGGAGATCCACGCAGCCCCGGCGCCCGCGGCGCCCCTCGCAACCAAGGAAGCCCGCTGAGATGCGCTATTTCTACGACACCGAGTTCATCGACAACGGCCGCACCATCGAGCTCATCTCGATCGGGGTGGTGGCCGAAGACGGCCGCGAGTACTACGCGATATCCACCGAGTTCGATCCGGACCGGGCCGGCAGCTGGGTCCGCAAGAACGTGCTGCCCAAGTTGCCGTCGCCGTCGTCGAAGCTGTGGCGCTCGCGCAGACAGATCCGGGCCGAGCTGGAGGATTTCTTCAATATCGATGGCGACGAGACCATCGAATTGTGGGCCTGGGTCGGCGCCTATGACCACGTCGTGCTGTGTCAGCTGTGGGGTCCGATGACCGATCTGCCACCGGCGATGCCCCGGTTCACCCGGGAGTTGCGCCAATTCTGGGAGGAGAGGGGCAGCCCGCGGATGCCGCCGCGGCCCACCGACTCCCATGACGCGCTGGTTGACGCACGTCACAATCTGCGTCGGTTCCAGCTGATGAGTGACGATGGAGGCTGGGCCGCACGAGCCTGAGCTGCGCGTATGGCCGGTAAAATCGTTGCGTCGGCGCGGTTACCATAGAGCGGTGAACTGGACCGTCGACGTACCCATCGACCAGCTGCCGGAGCTGCCGGCCCTGCCCGAGGATCTGCGCCACCGCCTGGACGCCGCCCTGGCCAAGCCTGCGCTGCAGCAGCCCAGCTGGGATGCCGACCAGGCCAAGGCTATGCGCACGGTGCTGGAGAGCGTGCCGCCCATCACGGTGCCCACCGAGATCGAGAACCTGAAGGTGCAGCTGGCCGCCGTCGCCCGTGGCGAGGCGTTTCTGCTGCAGGGCGGGGATTGCGCCGAGACGTTCGTCGACAACACCGAGCCCCATATCCGGGCCAACATCCGCACCCTGCTGCAGATGGCGGTGGTGCTGACCTACGGCGCCAGCATGCCGGTGGTGAAGGTGGCCCGGATCGCGGGCCAGTACGCCAAACCGCGGTCCTCGGACACCGACGCGCTGGGGTTGAAGTCCTACCGCGGCGACATGGTCAACGGATTCGCCCCCGATGCCGCCGTGCGCGATCACGACCCGTCGCGCCTGGTACGGGCGTACGCGAATGCCAGTGCCGCGATGAACCTGGTGCGGACGCTGACCACCTCGGGTATGGCATCGCTGCAGAAGGTGCACGACTGGAACCGCGAATTCGTCCGCACCTCGCCGGCGGGGGCCCGTTACGAGGCGCTGGCCGGTGAGATCGACCGCGGGCTGCGCTTCATGAGCGCCTGCGGCGTGGACGACCGCAACCTGCAGACCGCCGAGATCTTCGCCAGCCACGAGGCCCTGGTGCTCGACTACGAGCGCGCCCTGCTGCGGCTGTCCACCGAGTTCGACGAGCCGCGGCTGTACGACCTGTCCGCGCACTACGTGTGGATCGGCGAGCGCACCCGCCAGCTCGACGGCGCCCATATCGCGTTCGTGGAGACCATCGCCAACCCGATCGGCATCAAGATCGGTCCCACCACGTCGCCGGAACTGGCCGTCGAGTACGTCGAGAAGCTGGACCCGCGCAACGAGGCCGGCAGGCTCACCCTGGTCAGCCGGATGGGCAACCAGAAGGTGCGCGACGCGCTGCCGCCGATCATCGAGAAGGTGCAGGCGTCCGGGCATCAGGTCATCTGGCAGTGCGACCCGATGCACGGCAACACCCACGAATCCTCCACCGGATACAAGACGCGGCACTTCGACCGCATCGTCGACGAGGTACAGGGCTTCTTCGAGGTGCACCACGCGCTGGGCACCCACCCGGGCGGTATCCACGTCGAGATCACCGGTGAGAACGTGACCGAATGTCTCGGTGGTGCGCAGGACATCTCGGACGACGACCTGGCCGGCCGCTACGAGACGGCCTGCGATCCGCGGCTGAACACCCAGCAATCCCTGGAGCTGGCGTTCCTGGTCGCGGAGATGCTGCGGGGCTAGCGCCCGCGCTAGTTCAGCAGTCCGGGCAGGTTGCTGCCGAGCGTCCACGCGCCGGCGGCGACCATCCCGGTCAGGGTGACCAGCACCAGCAGCCAGATCATTGCGGCGCGCCTGGCCCGCTGGCGCGCCCATTCGAAATCGTCGAGCGCGATACCGGCGAATTGTGTTGGCACCGGCGTGTATTCGGGCTCGGTTTCCGGTTCGGCCAGCGCACTGCCCAGCTCGTCGGCGAAATCGGCGCCGTACTCACGCGTCGGGTTCGGCACGTGCACGGTGCGCGCCCGGCTGTCGACCTGGTGGGTGGTGCGGGAGCCGAACATGGTGGCGGCCCGGTGCTGTGCCGACTGCTGCGGAGCCGGCACCCGGAACGGGGGCAGGCCCAACTCATCGATCACCTCGGCCAGCGCGTCGGCCATATCGCCGGCGTCGGCGTAGCGCGCGGCCGGGTCGCGGTCGGTCGCACGCCCGACCAGCTCGTCGAACTGTCTGGGCACCCCGGCGATCGCGGCGCTCGGCGGCGGCACATCATGATCCATCCGCTGGTAGGCCACCGTCAGTGCGGTGTCACCGGTGAACGGGGTGACACCGGTGAGCAATTCGTAGGCCAGCACCCCGACGGCGTACACATCGCTGCGCGGCGTGGACTCCCCGGTGCCGACCTGTTCGGGGGACAGGTAGGCGGCGGTGCCGAGAATCACACTCGTCGAGGTGATTCCGGCCTCGGCGACCGCACGGACCAATCCGAAATCGGCGATCTTGACCTCTCCGTCGTCGGAGATGAGGACGTTCTCCGGTTTGATGTCGCGGTGGACCAACCCGGCGGCGTGGGCCACCGCCAGCCCACGGCACAACGGGGTCAGCACGGCGGCCACCGCGTGGGGTGGCATCGGCCCGCGTTCACTGAGCAGCTCGCGCAGCGTGCCGCCCTCGACCAGCTCCATCACCAGAAAAGGGGCCTGTCCGCTGGCCCCGCCGCCGCCCTGGTCGTAGACGGCGACCAGGGCGGGATCCTTGAGCCGCGCCACGGCTTTGGCCTCGCGCTGGAACCGGGTCAGGAACTGCTGGTCGCCGGAATACCGGGAATCCATCACCTTCAGCGCGACCGGCCGGTCCAGCCGGACGTCCAGCCCGCGGTACACCGTGGACATCCCGCCGGACGCGATCGGCCCGTCCACGCGGTAGCGCCCGTCCAGCAAGGTGCCCACGAGTGGGTCGGCGCGCTGGTAGGTGTCCATCGAACACATGGTACGAGAGTCGGTCTGACCCCTAGACTCTGTGCGGTGAGCAGTATTCCGGCGGCCGACGACGTTCTGGACCCCGACGAATCCGTCTATGACCTGGCCGCGGTGTCGGCCCTCCTGGGTATCTCGGTGACCAAGGTGCACCAGCAGTTGCGCGACGGCCATCTGGTCGGTGTGCGGCGCAAGGGTGCGGTGGTGGTGCCCAAGATCTTCTTCGATGACACCGGTCACGTCGTGAAGGCGCTGCAGGGGTTACTGGTGGTGTTGCAGGACGGTGGCTACCACCAGACGGAGATCGTGCGGTGGCTGTTCACCCCGGACCCGTCCTTGACCATCAGCCGGGACGGCAGCACCGAACGGCAGCCCAACGCCCGACCGGTGGATGCCCTGCACTCGCATCAGGCCCGCGAGGTCATCCGGCGGGCTCAGGCGATGGCGTACTGATCTCGGGTTCCCGGTCCTCCGGCGTGGTGGCCAGCAGTCGCCACGCGCCGACCGCGCACGCGGTGGCCAGCGCGACGTGGATCCACGAGTACATGCCGTGGGACCCATCGGGTTTGAAGATCACCATGATCCACGTCGAGAAGCCGGCGATCAGCGCGATCGCCGCCCGGGACTGGGCGAGCGCCGACACCACCGCCAGCGGCCAGGTGTAGTACCAGGGCAGCGCGGCCGGTACGAACAGCACCACGACCAGCATCGCCAGCGCGATACCGGTCAACGCCTCGCGGTCGTCATGGCGGAATCGCCACCACAGCAGGGGCAGCGCGATCGCGATGACGGCGACGCCGGCGATTCGTGTGATGTCCAGCACCGCGTAGAAGTTGATCGGGATGAACAGCCCGCCAACGGTGTTCACGATGTTGGCGGTGGCCGTTGGAATGGTCAGCCAGTTGATGATCTTCACCGACCCGGCCAGCGCGGTGAGCCAGCCCAGGCCGACACCGGCGAGCCAGGACAGCACGGCGAACACGGCCACGAAGATCGCCCCCGAGGCCGCCGTCGCCACCATGAACGCCTTGACCGGGCCGTACCCGTGCCGGCTGCGCAGCTGCCGGGTCCACACCCAGACCATGAAGGGCAACGCGATTCCCGCGGTGGCCTTCACCGCCACGGCGATCGCGATCAGACTCACCCCCCACACCGGGCGGCCGCCGAAGGTCAGGGCGATGGCGGCCATCATCAGGCCCACCATCAGCATCTCGTTGTGCACACCACCCATCAGATGGATGATCACCAGTGGGTTGAGCACGCAGATCCACAGCGCGACCGCACCGTTGGCGCCGACGTGGCGCGCCACCCGCGGGGCGGCCCAGATCAGCAGGGCGAGTCCGGGCAGCATGCACAGCCGCAGCAACATCGTGCCCTCGACGACGTGATTGCCGACGACCATCGTGACGAATTTCGCCACCAGGATGAAGGCCGGCCCGTAGGGCGCGGTGGTGGTGGTCCAGATGGGGGAGACGTTGTCCAGCAAGGAGTTCGGATTGTCGATGGGGCCGACCAGGTACGGGTCCAATCCGTCGCGCAGCAGCGCGCCCTGGGCCAGATACGAATAGGTGTCGCGGCTGAACACCGGAACGCTCAACAGCAGCGGAAGCAACCAGAATCCGGTGGTCGCCAGCATCGTGTATTCGGTCGCGGTGCGATCGACCACCCGCCGGCCCAGACCCAGCCACGCGATGAGCATCAGCGCCACACCGCCCCACAGCAGCACCGACGACAGCACCAGCCCGTGCCCGAACCGCAGCCAGGACAGATGCAGGGACTCCAGAAGAGGATCGTGCAGCCGGGTGCTGCCCGCACCCAGTCCACCCGCGGTGATCAGGACCGCACCCAGGAAGCCCAACCGCGCCGGACCGGCCTCGGGCGAGGCCGCGAACAACAACAGGCGGGCCAGGTGTCGGCGCAGTGCGCCCGCGGGCCCGTCCGGTTCGTGGCCGATCGTCGTCGGGGTGGTCATGCTCCTAGGCGGACCGGTTGGAGGCCAGGCCGGCCATCTCGGCGAGGCCGATCTTGGCGTGCTCGTCGATGGGGGCGGAGCGCAGTGCATCCAGCGCGCGGCGGTTGAGGGTGTCGATGCGGTCCTCGACGGCGGCCAGCGCGCCCACGGACTCGATGACCTGGCACAGTTCACGCACCTGTGCATCGGACAGCTCGCTGCCGACCGAGGTGCGCAGCAGTTTGGCCGCCACCGGGTCGGATCGCTCGGCCAGCTCGACGGCTTCGGCCAGCAGCACGGTGCGTTTACCCGAGCGCAGATCGTCGCCGGAGGGCTTGCCGGTGACCGCCGGGTCGCCGAACACGCCGAGCACGTCGTCGCGCAGCTGGAAGGCCACGCCCAGATCGGTGCCGACCTGGTGGAAAAGGGCCTGCACATCGGGCCGGTCACCCGCGGCGGCCGCGCCGAGCTGCAGCGGGCGGGACACCGTGTACGACGCGGTCTTGTAGGTGTTGACGGTCATCGCCGAGGCCACCGAATCGGCGCCGCTGGATTCGGCGACGATGTCCAGGAACTGCCCACCCAGCACCTCGGTGCGGATATCGGCCCACACCTTGTGCACGCGGATATGCGCTTCCGCGGGCAGTTCGGCGGTGGCGACGATATCGTCGGCCCACACCAGGGACAGGTCGCCGGCCAGGATGGCCGCCGAGAGACCGAACTGTTCGCTGGACCCGTGCCAGCTGCGGGTACGGTGCAGGTCGGTGAAGAACCGGTGCACCGTGGGCAGGCCGCGTCGCGTCGCGGACGCGTCGATGACGTCGTCGTGCACCAGCGCGCAGGCGTGCAGAAGTTCCAGTGCCGAGAACAGGCGCAGCACGCGGGCGTCGTCGGTGGCGGGGTCGCGGTCCGCGCCCACGACCGCACGCCAGCCCCAATAGGCGAACGCGGGTCTGATCCGCTTCCCGCCGCGCAGCACGAATTCTTCGAGTGCGGCGGTGAGCTCGGCGTACTCGGGACCGATATAGGCACTGTCGCGGCGGCGATCGGACAGGTAGCGCCGTAACTGGTCGACGACGGCGCCGGCCAGTTGCACTGCTGATGGTGCCGCTGTATCCACGGTCAGCGGATGCCCCTTTCTGCTGCCCCGAATCGGCCCCGACGGCTCCCAGCCTAGAGCTTCGATACGAGTTTGTAGTAGCCAGCGGTGCCGCGTCCGGCACCGATCAGCCGGCTCGGGTCAGTCCTGGCCGACCTTCGGCGACTGGTCACGCGCCATCCATGCGACGGCGCCGATGATCCCGGCCACCACGAACGAGCCGACGGTGAGCCAGATCGCGGCGCCGGTGAACGAGCGCGCGCTCGGGTCGGTGTAGCGCGCCTGCGCGTTCATCGTGGTCACGATGCCGGGTTTGAGCTTCCACTCGACGACATCGCTGGACACCTGGTCGCCGTTGGTCGAGGTCACCTCGCCGGGGAACGACACGCTCATCGACACGTCCGCGTCGGGATCGTTGAGCGTCGTCAGATCGACCCGGCCCTCAAGGATCACCAACTCACCTGCGCGCCGCAGCGAGATGTCCACCCCCGCGGCGTCCCGGTTCATATTGGCCAGCTGCGGGAGCTCCGCGAACGTGAGGTCGGAGAACACCGCCTGCGAGCCCACATAGTCGCCGCGGTCGTATTGCGAGATGGCCACCTTGTTGCTGAACGGCAGGGTGTTGAGCAGCTGCGGGCCTTTGTCGTCGGCGTTGCGCGCTTTGGCCGCGGCCACGATCTGGCCGGACACCCGGTCGTCGGGGGACACGGTGATCGAGGTCCGCACCCGGACGCACCCGACGGCCAGCGGCGTCAGGATCAGCAACAGCAGGACCAGGGCCCGCACCCGTCGGTGGGGGTGCCTCGATCTCATCGGGTTCGTTGCGGCGAGCTGGTGCGGCACCCGGTCATCGTGCCAGACCGGCACCGTCGAGGGGCAGCGACCGGCCCAGGATGGCGAAGGCCCGCGGATCGCCGGCGAAGTGGTAGCCACGGATCACATCGGTGAAACCGAGCCTGCGGTACAGCCGCCAGGCCCTGTTGGCCTCACCGTTGATCTCCGGTGTGGACAGCAGGACATGGGTCTCGTCGCGGCCGGCCAGCAGTCGGCGCGCCAGGGCTTCGCCCAGTCCACGGCCCTGGACGCGGGGGTGGATGTGCAGTTCGGTGAGCTCGAAATAACTCGACATCAGGGCATTGACGTGGGCTTGGTCGACGCCGACGCGTCGTAGCCCCTGCACCACCTGCTGCTGCCACCACTGATCGGGTGCGCCGCAATAGCCGTAGGCGATGCCGACCAGGTCGCCGGAGTTCGGGTCGGGGGTGCCGTCGGGACCGGCCGGCGCGGCTGTATCGATATCGATGGCCGCCACCCCTTTCCAGCCCGGGCGCCGGCTGTGCTCCAGCCACATCGAGGCGCGCTGATTCTCGGTGCCGCGGGGATAGCGCATGGCATCGACGTAGACCGAGAGGGCCTCGTCGAGTCGCCGCTGCATCGTCGCAGGCGACAGATCCACCAGATACGTCGCCAACGGGTGCCCTTCGCGGTCTGGGTGTGTTCGGACCTCTCCATTATCGGATGCCGGTCCCGCGCGGCGGCGTTCCGGGGGTGTGGCATGGGTGCTGAACAGCTTTCCGTGTTCGACGTCATAGAATCGTCGGTCAAGTAGGTGGTACGGGTCAGATCGACCTCGTATCATGGTTATTAAGCGTCCGTACGCGCGGACGTAATCGACTTGACGACATGGCCGCGGCTGCAACGACGCTGCATCGATCCTGAGGAGGGACGGATGCCACTCTCCGATCATGAGCAGCGCATGCTCGACCAGATCGAGAGCGCGTTGTACGCCGAGGACCCCAAATTCGCCTCGAGCGTCCGGGGTGGCACGCTGCGTGCCCCGTCGACCCGCCGCCGGCTGCAGGGCGCGGCGCTGTTCGTGATCGGGCTGGCCCTGCTGGTGTCGGGTGTGGCGTTCAAGGCCACCATGATCGGCAGCTTCCCGGTCCTGTCGGTGATCGGCTTCGTGCTGATGTTCGGTGGCGTGGTGTACGCGGTCACCGGTCCGCGCGTGGCCGGCCCGCGGGACAAGTCGGCTCCGGCCGGCGGTTCGGCCCGCGGTAAGCGAGGCAAGAGCGGCGGTGGGTCGTTCACCAGTCGGATGGAGGATCGCTTCCGGCGTCGTTTCGACGAGTGACCGGTTCCGGTTCCGGGGCAGTTCCGTAAGGGACTGCCCCTTTTTTTGTGCCCGGGAACGCCCGGCGTGTCGGCTGGGAGGGCTGTCGGCCAGGGCGGGTGCCGACCGTTCTCCCCACTTTCCCCCACCCGGGCGTCGGACGCTCTGATCTGGGCTGACCTGTGCCTTTTTGGTCCGGGTGGCCCCTGTGGGTGGTGGTCGGTGGCGTCGAGTCGGTGTCTGAGTGGGCCGAGGTGGGGTGTGCGACCAAGTTCGTGGCAGCAAATGGCGCTTAGTGGGGGAAAGTGGGGTAAAGTGGCAGTCAACGGAGCGGCCGGGGCTCCGGAGGGGTGCTGGGAGGTGGCGAGATGTTTCTCGGCACCTACACGCCCAAGCTCGACGACAAGGGGCGACTGACGTTGCCCGCCAAGTTCCGCGACGCACTGGCAGGAGGGTTGATGGTCACCAAGAGTCAGGACCGCAGCCTTGCCGTGTATCCACGTGCGGCGTTCGAATCGATGATCATCGAGCTCGACGAGAAGGCGCGGCGGGGCAGCCCGCAGGAACGTGCCTACGTCCGCAACCTGGCAGCCGGAACCGACGAACAACACCCCGACGCACAGGGCCGGATCACCCTGTCCGCCGAACACCGCCGCTACGCGAATCTCTCCCGGGAGTGCGTGGTGACCGGTTCGATTCGCTTCCTGGAGATCTGGGACGCGCAAGCGTGGCAGGAATACCAGGACACCCACGAAGAGACTTTCTCCGCGGCCAGCGATGACACTCTTCGCGACATTCTCTGATCACGATGCCCGTGCAGCGTGGCCTCTGCCCGAACCGGCCCTGGCGTACTTCCCCGACGCCAGGTCCATCACTTCGGACAGAGACCTCGCCCCACGGGCTCACCATCTCCAGCGCCGGGGGGTCCAGGTGTCCGACAACCGCACGCCTGAGGACAACGCCGCTCACGGCCACGTTCCGGTCCTGATCGACTGCTGCGTCGAACTGCTCGCCCCCGCACTGACCCGCCGCCATGCCGATGGCACCGGCGCCGTGCTGGTGGACGCGACCCTCGGCGCGGGCGGGCACTCGCACCGTTTCCTCACCGACTTCCCGGGATTGCGGGTGGTGGGCCTGGATCGGGACCCCAACGCCCTGGCGATCGCCACCGCCCGGCTCGCACCGTTCGGCGACCGGATGAAGTTCGTCCGGACCCGCTACGACGGGTACTGGGACGATCGGGACGAAGCCGAGGTCGACGCGGTGCTCTTCGATCTCGGGGTGTCGTCCATGCAGCTGGATCGCGCCGAGCGCGGGTTCTCCTACGCACAGGACGCTCCGCTGGACATGCGGATGGACCCCGACGCGCCGTTGACCGCGGCCGAGATTCTCAACACCTACGACGAGAAGGCGCTGGCCCGGATCCTGCGCGAGTACGGCGAGGAGAAGTTCGCCGGCCGTATCGCCGGTCGCATCGTGCGCCGACGGGATCGCGAACCGTTGCGCACCACAGGCGAACTCGTCGAATTGCTGTACGAGGCGATTCCGGCCGCCACCCGGCGCACCGGAGGTCACCCCGCCAAGCGCACCTTCCAGGCACTGCGGGTCGCCGTCAACGCCGAGCTCGAGTCGCTCAGTGCCGCCATACCCGCGGCCCTGGATGCGCTGACCGGCGGCGGCCGGATCGCGGTGATGGCCTATCAGTCGCTGGAGGACCGGATCGTCAAGCGGCTGTTCGCCACCGCGACCGCGTCCCGCACCCCGGCCGGCCTGCCCGTCGAACTCCCGGGCTACGAAGCCGAGTTCGTCGCGTTGACCCGCGGCGCCGAGCAGGCCGATGCCGACGAGATCGCACGTAACCCGCGCAGCGCATCGGTGCGCCTGCGCGCGCTGGAAAAGGTTGCTGGAAAGGATGACTCATGAAGGTCAAGCGAACCGCACCGGTGCGCGGCACCGATGAGCGCCGGCGCAGCAACCCCAAGAAGAAGGCGCAGGACGGCAAGAAGCAGCCGGAGCAGCAGCCCCGGCGGCGAAACGCCCGCCGCCCGGCGCCCGAACAGCGCACGCACCGGCCGCAGCGGTCGGCGCCGCAGACCAGCCCGATCCCGCGGTCTGCGCCCGCGCCGACCATGGCCAAGAGCGCCAAGCAGGCCAAGGCCCGGGCGAAGGCACGGAAAGCCAAGGCTCCCAAGGTTGTCCGGATCCCGCTGCGGGAACGGCTGATCACCCGGCTGGCCTCGATCGAGTTGAACCCGCGCGCCATGGTGGCGCGGGTGCCGTTCGTGGTGCTCGTGATCGGCGCACTGGGCATCGGCCTGGGGATGACGTTGTGGTTGTCCACCGACGCCGCGGAGCGGTCCTACCAGCTCGGCCATGCACGGCAGCTCAACCAGGCCTTGCTGCAGCAGAAGGAGGGCCTCGAACGCGATGTGCTGGAGGCGCAGGCCGCCCCCGCACTGGCCGAGGCGGCCCGCAACCTCGGCATGATCCCGTCCCGTGACACCGCCCATCTGGTGCAGGACCCGACCGGGAACTGGATGGTGGTCGGTACACCCAAGCCGGCCGAGGGCGTTCCACCACCGCCACTGAACACCCCGCTGCCTGACGACAATCCGGCGACGGCAGCACCCGCCCGGCCCGCCGCGTCCGCTGTACCGGCCGCCCCGACCCAGGCCCCGGTCCCGCCCGGACCGCGAGTCGTGGATCCCCGTGAGGTCGTCGTCCGGCTCCCCGAGACCCCTACGGCCGCAACGGCGGTCCCGCTCGCGGCCGTCCCGCCGGTCACCGTCCCGGTGGTGCCCGCCGCGCCCGCACCCGAAGTCTTGGCCCCCGTCGCACCGGAGGCTGTGCCGCCCGCGGTGCCTGTTGACGGCGCGCCGCACCTGGCCACCCCGCAGCTCCCGGCGCAGCCCGGCCCCGCCGCGCCGTTGGGCGCACCGGCATGATCGGCCGCAAGAAGAAGCCGGCCCAGCCCGCCCAGCCTGCCAAGCGGCGTGCCCCGGCCACCCGTCCAGCTCCCACCCAGGAGCATTCGGCCACCGAGCGGCGTATCCGTCAGCCCTTCAAGCCCGGCGGCGAGACCAGTTCGCGCAGTTCGTCGTTCGTCTTCCGGCACCGCGTCGGCAATGTCGTGATCTTCCTGGTCCTGGTGGTCGCCGCGGCCCAGCTGTTCAACCTGCAGATCTCCAACGCGGCGGGCCTGCGCGCCGAGGCGCTCGGCCAGCTGAAGGTCACCGATGTGCAGAAGGCCGTGCGCGGCAGCATCGTCGACCGCAATTTCGACAAGCTGGCGTTCACCATCGAGGCGCGCGCGCTGACCTTCCAGCCCGCCAAGGTGCAGAAACAACTGGCCGACGCCAAGGCCGCCGATCCCGATGCGCCGGATCCAGCGCAGCGTCTGCGGGCGATCGCCAAGGAGATCGCCGCCCGGCTGAACGACAAGCCGGATGAGGCCACCCTGCTCAAGAAGCTCAGTGGCAAAGACTCTTTCGTCTACCTGGCCCGCTCGGTGGACCCGGCCGTCGCCGACGCCATCACCACCAAGTTCCGCGAGGTCGGCACCGAACGCCAGGACATCCGGCAGTACCCGGGTGGATCGTTGGCCGCGAACATCGTCGGCGGCATCGACTGGGACGGACACGGTCTGCTCGGCCTGGAGGACTCCTACGACGCCAAGCTGTCGGGCACCGACGGCTCGGTCACCTACGACCGTGGCTCCGACGGCGTGATGATCCCGGGCAGCATGCGCAACAAGCATGACGCGGTCAACGGCTCGTCGGTGCAGCTGACGTTGGACGACGACATCCAGTACTACGTGCAGCAGCAGGTGCAGGCGGCCAAGGACGCCTCGGGCGCCAACAACGTCTCCGCGCTGGTCCTGGACGCGAAAACCGGTGAAGTGCTGGCCATGTCGAACGACAACACGTTCGACCCCAGCCAGGACATCGGCCGGCAGGGTGAGCGCCAGATGGGCAACCCGTCGGTGTCCTCGCCGTTCGAACCCGGATCGGTGAACAAGATCGTCACCGCGTCCACCGCGATCGAGCTGGGTCTGACCAATCCCGATGAGGTACTTCAGGTTCCGGGCTCGATCGATATGGGTGGCGTCACCGTGCGCGATGCATGGCCGCACGGCGTGATGCCCTACACGACGACGGGTGTGTTCGGTAAGTCCTCGAACGTCGGCACCCTGATGCTCGCTCAGCGGGTGGGACCGGAACGCTTCTACGACATGCTGGAGAAATTCGGCCTGGGTCAGCGCACCAATGTCGGGCTGCCCGGTGAGAGCTCCGGTCTGGTACCGCCGATCGACCAGTGGTCCGGCAGCTCGTTCGCGAACCTGCCCATCGGACAGGGTCTTTCGATGACCCTGTTGCAGATGACCGGCATGTATCAGGCGATAGCCAACGACGGGGTGCGCATTCCGCCGCGGATCATCAAGTCCGTCATCGGTGCCGACGGCAGTCGGGCCGACGAGCCGCAGCCCGAGGGTATCCGGGTGGTTTCGCCGCAGACCGCCCAGACCGTGCGCAACATGCTGCGCGCCGTCGTGCAGAAGGACCCACGCGGCATCCAGCAGGGCACCGGCTCCGGTGCTGCGGTGGAGGGCTACCAGATCGCCGGCAAGACCGGCACCGCCCAGCAGATCAACCCGGCGTGCGGGTGCTACTACGACGACCACTACTGGATCACCTTCGCCGGGATGGCGCCATCGGACAATCCGCGCTACGTCGTCGGCATCATGGCCGACAATCCGCACCGGACGGCCGACGGCCAGCCGGGTACCACGATGGCGCCGCTGTTCCACCACATCGCCGCGTGGCTGCTGCAGCGGGAGAACGTGCCGCTGTCCCCGGACCCGGGACCGCCGCTGGTCCTGCAGGCCGACTGACCAGATCCACACGTGCGGTGGGCCATGGCCTGACCGGTACTGTGGCAGGGCCATGAAACTGCGTCCCTCGCATCCCGCCGGCGAATTCTTACGCCCGTTGGCCGCGCGTATCGGAGCCGGCCGCGTGCACGCCGCGAACGCTCAAGACACCCGTGTCACCGGGGTCACGCTGCGTAGCCAGGACGTCGTTCCAGGTGATCTGTTCGCCGCGCTGCCGGGCTCGGCGGTGCACGGCGCCCGGTTCGCCGCCGACGCGATCGCCGCCGGTGCCGTGGCGGTCTTCACCGATCCGGCGGGGCTGGCGCTGCTGCCACCGGGCCACGACGTCGAGGTGCTCGTCCATCCCGAGCCCCGGACGGTGCTCGGTGAGCTCTCGGCCGCCGTCTACGGCGACCCGTCCCGGCGACTCCGCGTCATCGGTGTCACCGGGACCTCCGGTAAGACCACCACCACGTTTCTGGTGGAGGCCGGGCTGCGGGCGGCCGGACGGGTGGCCGGCCTGATCGGCACCGTCGGCATCCGGATCGACGGACGCGATCAGCCGAGCTCGCTCACCACGCCGGAGGCACCCGATCTGCAGGCCCTGTTCGCCGTGATGGTCGAGCAGGGGGTGGACACCGTCGTGATGGAGGTGTCCAGTCACGCGCTGGCACAGGGGCGGGTGGACGGCCTGGCCTTCGAGGCGGGCGGTTTCACCAACCTGTCGCGCGATCACCTGGATTTCCACCCGACGATGGCCGATTACCTGGACGCCAAGGCCAAGTTGTTCGAACCGGAGTCACCCACCCACGCCGCACACGCGGTGGTCTGCGTCGACGACGAGTGGGGCCGCCAGATCGCCGCGCGGTCGGTGGATCCGGTGCGGGTGAGCACGACCGGATCCGACGCCGACTGGCGCATCGAACAGGTGCACGCCGTCGGGCGGGGCGCGCAGGAGTTCGTCGCCGTCGATCCCGCCGGGGTGCATCACCGGTTGCGCATCGGTCTGCCCGGCCGTTACAACGTGGCGAACGCGCTGCTGGCGCTCGCCCTGCTCGATGTCGTCGGCGTCTCGCCGGAGCAGAGTGGCCCCGGGCTGCGCGAGGCCGCGGTGCCGGGCCGACTGCAGGCCATCGACCGGGGCCAGGACTTTCTGGCCCTGGTGGACTACGCGCACAAGCCGGGTGCCCTTGAGGCGGTGCTACAGACCCTGCGCGGAACCGGCCGGCTGGCGGTGGTGTTCGGTGCGGGCGGCAACCGGGACGCGGGCAAGCGCGAACCGATGGGCCGGGTGGCCGCCGAGCTGGCCGACCTGGTGGTCGTCACCGACGACAATCCGCGCGATGAGGACCCCGCCACGGTGCGGGCCGCCATCCTGGCCGGCGCGACCGGCCTGCGGGCCGAGGTCGTCGAGATCGGGGACCGGCGGGCGGCCATCGATTACGCGGTGGCCTGGGCAGGTCCGGGGGACACCGTCCTGATCGCGGGTAAGGGCCACGAGTCCGGGCAGACCGCCAAGGGCCGCACCCGGCCCTTCGACGACCGCGAGGAGCTGGCGGCCGCGCTGGAGATGTTGAGGTCACGCGCATGATCACCCTGACCGTCGCGCAGATCGCGGATATCGTCGGCGGCGAGTTGGCCGATATCACTCGGGCCGACGCCGAGGCCGCCGTCGTCACCGGCACCGTGGAGTTCGACTCCCGCAAGATCACGCCTGGCGGCCTGTTCCTGGCGTTACCCGGCGCCAAGACTGATGGCCACGACTTCGCCGAGACCGCGGTCTCGGCCGGGGCGGTCGCGGTGCTGGCGGCCCGGCCCGTCGGGGTGCCCGCCATCGTGGTGCCGCCCCTGGCCGTCACCGATGTCACGGACACATCCTCGGGTGCGCTGGAATACGACACCGACGGTTCGGGTGCGGCAGTGCTGGCCGCGCTGGCACGGCTCGCGCAGGCGGTCGCCGCCGAGCTCACGGCCGACGGCCTGCGGATCATCGGGGTGACCGGATCGTCGGGCAAGACGTCGACGAAGGATCTGCTCGCCGCCGTGCTGGCACCGCTGGGCGAGGTGATCGCCCCACCCGGTTCGTTCAACAACGAGCTCGGGCATCCGTGGACGGTGTTGCGCGCCACCACCGACACCGACTTCCTCATCCTGGAGATGTCCGCCCGCCATCCGGGCAATATCGCGGCGCTCGCGGCGATCGCGCCCCCGTCGATCGGGGTGGTGCTCAACGTGGGCACGGCGCACCTGGGCGAGTTCGGCTCACGCGAGATCATCGCGGCGACGAAGTCTGAACTGCCACAAGCGGTTCCGTCATCCGGCGTGGTGATCCTCAACGCCGACGACCCGGCGGTGGCCGCCATGGCGGACAAGACCGCCGCGCGGGTGGTCCGGGTGTCGCGGACGTCCGGCGGCGATGTCTGGGCCGGTCCGGTCAGCCTCGACGAGCTGGCCCGGCCGCGGTTCACCCTGCACGCGGGCGGCGATGAGGTGGATGTCGCGCTCGCGGTGCACGGCGAGCACCAGGTCTCCAACGCGCTGGCCGCGGCCGCGGTGGCGCTCGAGTGCGGAGCGAGCCTGCCCCAGGTCGCGGAGGCACTGGCGACGGCCGCGCCGGTCTCGGCGCGCCGGATGCAGGTGAGTACCCGCGCAGACGGGGTCACCGTGATCAACGACGCCTACAACGCCAATCCCGATTCGATGGCGGCCGGGCTCAAGGCGCTGGCCTGGATGGCGCGTTCCGGCGGTGAACGCCGGCGGAGCTGGGCGGTGCTGGGCGAGATGGCCGAGCTGGGCGAGGACGCGATAACCGAACACGATCGCATCGGACGCCTGGTGGTGCGCTTAGATGTGTCTCGACTGATTGTTGTCGGAGCCGGGAGAGCGATGAGCGCAATGCACCAGGGGGCGGTGATGGAGGGGTCGTGGGGCAGTGAGTCCGTGCTCGTCCCCGACGCCGACACCGCGCTGGCGTTGCTGCGCGCCGAACTGGCCCCGGGCGACGTGGTGCTGGTGAAGGCGTCCAACTCGGCCGGGCTCGGTGTGCTCGCCGACGCGGTGGCGTCCGGTGGGCAGGAGCGCAGCGACACGGGGATCGAGTCCGGTGGGCAGGAGCGCAGCGACACGGGGATCGAGTCCGGTGCGATCGAGTCCGACGCATGAAGCAGATCTTGATCGCCGTCGCCATCGCGCTGGCGGTGTCGATCGTGCTGACCCCGGCACTGATCCGGCTGTTCACCCGGCGGGGCTTCGGCCACGAGATCCGCGAGGACGGCCCGGCCAGTCACCAGAAGAAGCGCGGCACGCCGTCGATGGGCGGGGTGGCCATCGTCGCCGGCATCTGGGCCGGGTATCTGGGCACCCATCTGGTCGGGCTGGCGTTCGACGGCGAGGGCCCGTCCGCATCGGGTCTGCTGGTGCTGGGGCTGGCCACCGCGCTTGGTGTGGTGGGTTTCGTCGACGACATGATCAAGATCCGGCGCTCGCGCAATCTCGGGCTGAACAAGACCGCAAAGACTGTGGGCCAGTTGGGCGCCGCCATCCTTTTCGGTGCGCTGGTGCTGCAGTTCCGCAATGGTGACGGGTTGACCCCGGGCAGCGCCGGGTTGTCCTACGTGCGTGAGATCGCCACCGTGACGCTGGCGCCGCTGGTGTTCGTGGTGTTCGTGGTGGTGGTCGTCAGCGCCTGGTCGAATGCGGTGAACTTCACCGACGGACTGGACGGGCTGGCGGCCGGGGCCATGGCGATGGTCAGTGCGGCCTATGTGCTGATCACCTTCTGGCAGTATCGCAACGCCTGCGCGAGCAGCCCCGGGTTGGGCTGCTACAACGTGCGCGACCCGCTGGATCTGGCGCTGGTCGCCGCGGCCACCGCGGGTGCCTGTGTGGGGTTCCTGTGGTGGAATGCCGCCCCGGCGAAGATCTTCATGGGGGACACCGGTTCGCTGGCGCTGGGTGGCATCATCGCCGGGCTGTCGGTGACCAGCCGCACCGAGATGCTGGCGGTGGTGCTGGGGGCGCTCTTCGTCGCCGAGGTGACCTCGGTGGTGGTGCAGATCCTGGCCTTCCGCACGACGGGCCGCCGGGTGTTCAGGATGGCGCCGTTCCATCACCATTTCGAGTTGGTGGGCTGGGCGGAAACCACGGTGATCATCCGGTTCTGGCTACTGACCGCCATCGCGTGCGGGCTGGGTGTGGCGCTGTTCTACGGCGAATGGCTCTCGGCCGTCGGCGCGTAGGCGCGTAGCTGTTTGCTGCCTGATCGTTATCGCGACACGCCTCGGATGTCCCGGCACTCGGCCGCGGGCCGGGGGAGGATTCTCGGGTGCAAGGGACTAGTGGGGCGGGTGTTACACCTGTGACTCTTGTGAATCGCCGGAGGACGGCTTGCTGACCGCGTTGCGCTCCAGGCTGCGACGTTCCAGCAAAGCCGACGACAGCGCGAAGCAGGAGCCGGTCGAGACTGTCAAAGCGGTGCAGCCGAAGGGCGAGCCCCGCACCAGGTTCGGCGTCTGGCTGAGTCGGCCGATGACGTCGTTTCATCTGATCATCGCCGTCACCGGGCTGCTCATCACGCTCGGACTGATCATGGTGCTGTCCGCTTCGGGTGTGCATTCCTACGACGAGGGTGGTTCGCCGTGGACCATCTTCGGCAAGCAGGTGCTGTGGACGTGCGTCGGCCTGGTGGCGTTCTACATCGCG
The DNA here is from genome assembly GCF_051188035.1 of Mycolicibacterium sp. Y3. NCBI lineage: Bacteria > Bacillati > Actinomycetota > Actinomycetes > Mycobacteriales > Mycobacteriaceae > Mycobacterium > Mycolicibacterium sp. Y3. The sequence continues at coordinate 2,946,795 of NZ_JAVQLT010000001.1, forward strand.
CTGCGCACCCGTATCTCGCTCATGCGCCGGCTGGCCCTGCCCGCCTTCGCCGTGACGGTCGTGCTGATCGCCCTCGTGCTCGTCCCCGGTATCGGCACGTATTCCAACGGCTCGCGCGGCTGGTTCGTCGTCGCCGGGTTGTCCATGCAGCCGTCGGAGTTGTGCAAGATCGCCTTCGCCATCTGGGGGGCGCACCTGCTGGCCGCGCGCCGCATGGAACAGGCCTCGCTGCGCGAGATGCTGGTCCCGCTGGTGCCGGCGGCGCTGCTGGCCGCCACCCTCATCGTGCTGCAGCCCGACCTCGGCCAGACCGTCTCGCTGGCCATCATCCTGCTCGGTCTGCTCTGGTTCGCCGGCTTGCCGCTGCGGGTGTTCGTGAGCTCGCTGGGCGCCGCGGTGGTCGCCGCGGCGATCTTGGCGATGTCCCGCGGTTACCGGTCCGACCGGGTGCAGTCCTGGCTCAATCCGGGCGCGGACGCCATGGGTTCGGGCTATCAGTCCCGCCAGGCCCGGTACGCGCTGGCCAACGGCGGGGTGTTCGGCGACGGCCTGGGCCAGGGCACGGCCAAGTGGAACTATCTGCCCAACGCGCACAACGACTTCATCTTCGCCATCATCGGTGAGGAACTGGGCTACATCGGCGCGGCGGGCCTGCTCTGCCTGTTCGGCTTGTTCGCCTACACCGGGATGCGCATCGCGCGCCGCTCGGCGGACCCGTTCCTTAGGCTGCTCACCGCCACGGTGACACTGTGGGTGCTGGGCCAGGCGTTCATCAATGTGGGCTATGTCATCGGCCTGCTGCCCGTCACCGGCCTGCAGTTGCCACTCATTTCGGCCGGCGGAACATCGACGGCCACAACGCTTTTCATTCTCGGTGTGATCACCAACGCGGCGCGGCACGAACCGGAGGCGGTGGCCGCGCTGCGGGCCGGCCGCGACGATCGGGTGAACCGACTGCTGCGACTGCCGCTGCCCGAGCCGTACGTGCCGCCGCGGATCGACCTGGCGCGGGACCGGATGCGAACCAAGGGTGACAAGCCCGGCCGCAAGCCGCAGAAGGCCATCGCGAAAGCCCCCGTCAAAGCGCCCGTCAAAGCCAAGACCGGGGCCGGCCGCAAAACCGACCATCCGGCTGATCGGTCGGGACGGCGCGCAGGGCATCATGGAGGCGGCCAGCGCTCCGGCCAGCCGGCCCGGGCCGGCCGCGGAGCGACCGGCGAACCGCGTCAGCAGGGCCGGCGGGCCCGCGCATTGGAAGGTCAGCGTTACGGGTGAGCAGTACGGGGATATCGGTCGTTCTCGCCGGTGGCGGGACGGCGGGACATGTGGAACCCGCGATGGCCGTGGCCGATGCCCTGACCGAGCTGGACCCCGAGGTGCGTATCACCGCACTGGGCACCGCCCGTGGGTTGGAGACCCGGCTGGTACCCGAGCGCGGTTACGACCTGCGGCTCATCACTCCGGTGCCGCTGCCCCGCAAACCGTCGGGTGACCTGGTGCGGCTGCCGTGGCGGGTGCGCAACGCGATCCGCGAGACCCGCGCGATCTTCGACGACACGGCCGCCGATGTGGTCATCGGGTTCGGCGGGTACGTGGCGTTGCCGGCGTATCTGGCCGCCCGGGGCCGGGTTCCGGTGGTGATCCACGAGGCCAACGCCCGCGCCGGATTGGCCAATCGGGTCGGCGCCCGATCGGCCCGGCGGGTGCTCGCCGCGGTACCCGATCCCGGTCTGCGTCACGTCGAGGTGGTCGGGGTGCCCGTGCGGGCCAGCATCACCGCGTTGGATCGCACCGCGCTGCGGGCGCAGGCCCGCGCGGCCTTCGGATTCGACGAGGACGCCGTGGTGCTGCTGGTGTTCGGTGGTTCCCAAGGTGCCCAGTCGATCAACCGGGCTGTCGCGGCGGCGGCCAAAGATCTTGTCGGTAAAGGGGTTTCGGTACTGCACGCGCACGGCCCGAAGAACACCCTGGATCTTCCCGAACTGACCGGGGCCGGCAAGTACGTCGCGGTGCCGTATCTGGACCGGATGGACCTCGCCTACGCCGCCGCCGACCTGGCCATCTGCCGGTCCGGTGCGATGACGGTGGCCGAGGTCACCGCGGTCGGGTTGCCCGCCGTCTATGTCCCGTTGCCGATCGGCAACGGGGAGCAGCGGCTCAACGCGCTGCCGGTGGTGTCGGCCGGCGGCGGTCTGCTCGTCGACGACGCCGAACTGTCCGCCGGCTTCATCGCCGAACGGGTACTGCCGCTGCTCACCGATGCCGAGAGTCTGCGCCGGATGACGGCCGCGGCCGCGCTGGCCGGGCACCGCGACGCCGCCCGCGCCGTGGCCGAGGTGGCACTGGAGGTGGCCCGGCAGGGCCGCGCGAACCGGAAGCCGAAGTCGTGAAGGGATTGCCGCCCGAACTGGCGCGGGTGCACATGGTGGGTATCGGCGGCGCCGGTATGTCGGGTATCGCACGAATCCTGCTGGACCGCGGTGGGCTGGTGTCGGGCTCCGATGCCAAGGAGTCACGCGGTGTGGCGGCGTTACGGGCCCGGGGTGCGGATATCCGGATCGGCCACGACGCCGCGGCGCTGGATATCTTCGAGGGCGGTCCCACCGCGGTGGTCACCACCCATGCCGCGATCCCCAAGACCAATCCCGAACTCGTCGAAGCCCGCCGCCGCGGTATCCCGGTGATCCTGCGTCCGGTCGTGCTGGCCAAGTTGATGGCCGGTGACACGACGCTCATGGTGACGGGGACGGCCGGCAAGACCACGACCACGTCCATGCTGATCGTCGCGTTGCAGCACAGCGGCTTCGACCCGTCGTTCGCCGTGGGCGGTGACCTCGGCGCGGCCGGTACCAACGCGCATCACGGCAGCGGTCCCTTCTTCGTGGCCGAGGCCGACGAGAGCGATGGGTCGTTGGTGCAGTACCGGCCGGACATCGCGGTGGTGACCAACGTCGAGGCCGACCATCTGGATTTCTTCGGCAGCGAGCAGGCCTACGTCGCTGTGTTCGACGCGTTCATGGAACGTCTGACGCCGGGCGGTGCCCTCGTGGTCTGCGTCGACGACCCGGGGGCGGCGGCGCTGGCCGAACGCACTGCGGCACTCGGGATCCGGGTGTTGCGCTACGGCAGTGCCGGGCACCCCGATCTGGCGGGTGCACTGCTGGATTGGGAGCAGCGGGGCACCAGCGCGATCGCCACGGTGCAACTGGCGGGGGAGACGCACCCGCGCACCATGCGGTTGTCGGTGCCCGGCAGGCATATGGCACTCAATGCGCTCGCCGCGCTGTTGGCGGCGGTACAGGCCGGCGCGGACCCGGATGTCGTGCTTGAGGCGCTGGCCGGATTCGAGGGCGTCCGCCGGCGCTTCGAGTTGGTGGGCACCGCGGCCGAGGTCCGGGTCTTCGACGACTATGCCCATCACCCGACGAAGGTGACGGCCGCGCTGTCGGCGGTGTGCACGCTGGCGGCGGAGTCCAAGGGCCGGGCCATCGTGGTGTTCCAGCCCCATCTGTATTCGCGGACCGAGACTTTCGCGCGCGAGTTCGGCACGGCGCTGAGCGCCGCCGATGAGGTGTTCGTGCTCGATGTGTACGCGGCACGCGAACAGCCGATCCCGGGGGTGAGCGGGCGCAGCATCGTCGAGCACGTCACCTCTGCGGTGCACTACGTACCGGATTTCTCGGCGGTGGCCGAGCGGGTGGCGGCGGTCGCCCGACCGGGGGACGTGGTGGTGACCATGGGTGCCGGTGACGTCACCCTGCTGGGCCGCGAGATCCTCGACGCGCTGGCGCGTCGGCCGGTGCGGTGATGACCGAACCCGGACCGGAACCCGTCGAGCCGGGGGAGCCCGCGATCGAGCCTGAGGTGGAGCCCGCCGAGCCCGCCGCGTCTCCGCTGGAGCCCGAAACCGCCGAGGCGGCAGAGGATTTCGAAGGACCGCGTCGGCGTGCGCGACGTGAACGCGAGGAGCGCCGCGCCGCGCAGGCGCGCGCCATGGCGATCGAGGAGGCGCGCCGGGCGGCCAAACGCAAGGTGTCCGGCCGGCCGGAGCCCCAGCAGGCCGTGCCGGCCCGCCGGGTCATCCGCGGCCTGAAACTGCTGATGTGGTCGGCGCTGGCGTCGGTGGTGGCCGTGGCGCTGGGCCTGGTGCTGTACTTCACACCGGTCATGTCGGTGCGCGAGACCGTCATCACCGGGTTGAGCGTGCTCACCGAACAGGAGGTCGCCGTTGCTGCGGCTGTCCCGACGGGCACGCCGCTGCTGCAGGTCGACACCGATTCGGTGGCCGAACGGGTGGCCACGCTGCGCCGGGTGGCCAGCGCGCGGGTGCAGCGCGAGTACCCCTCCACCCTGCGCATCACCGTGGTGGAGCGGATACCGCTGGTGGTGAAGGACTTTCCGGACGGCCCCCACCTCTACGACAAGGACGGTGTCGATTTCGTCACCGGGCCACCGCCGCCGGGGCTGCCGTACCTGGACGCCGATACCCCCGGTCCCAAGGACCCCGCCACCAAGGCGGCGCTGCAGGTGCTCACCTCGTTGCCGCCGGAGGTGGCCGGGCAGGTCAGCCGGATCGCGGCGCCGTCGGTCGCGGCGATCACGCTGACCCTCGTCGACGGCCGGGTGGTGGTGTGGGGCACCAACGATCGCACCGAGGAGAAGGCGGCCAAACTCGCGGCGCTGCTGACCCAGCCGGGCCGTACCTATGACGTGTCGAGCCCGGACCTGCCGACGGTCAAATAGTCCTGCGAATAGTCCCGGCTCCGTACCGATTCACAGATCGAATTTTTGTCGTGTTGCTTCGGCGCGCCTGCCCGGCGTCGCGGGCAGGCGGCCCTACCGTTCTGTTTGCGCGGAACTACTTGACATAACTTTAAACCTATGGTTGAGGTTGAGGGTTTCGTTGAAGGTTTCGCACTGGACTCGAACATTCTGGGAGGAAGGCACCCATGACCCCCCCGCACAACTACCTCGCGGTCATCAAGGTGGTCGGCATCGGCGGCGGCGGCGTGAATGCCGTCAACCGGATGATCGAACACGGTCTCAAGGGCGTGGAGTTCATCGCCATCAACACCGACGCGCAAGCGCTGTTGATGAGCGATGCCGACGTCAAGCTCGACGTCGGCCGGGACTCCACCCGTGGTCTGGGCGCAGGTGCCGACCCCGAGGTGGGCCGCAAGGCCGCCGAGGACGCCAAGGACGATATCGAAGAACTGCTGCGCGGCGCCGACATGGTGTTCGTCACCGCAGGCGAGGGCGGTGGCACCGGCACCGGTGGCGCGCCCGTGGTGGCGTCCATCGCACGCAAGCTCGGTGCGCTGACCGTCGGTGTGGTCACCCGGCCGTTCTCCTTCGAGGGCAAGCGCCGGTCCAATCAGGCCGAGAACGGCATCCAGTCGCTGCGCGAGAGCTGCGACACCCTGATCGTCATCCCGAACGACCGGCTGCTGCAGATGGGCGATGCCGCCGTCTCGCTGATGGACGCGTTCCGCAGCGCCGACGAGGTGCTGCTCAACGGTGTCCAGGGCATCACCGACCTGATCACCACGCCGGGACTGATCAACGTCGACTTCGCCGACGTGAAGGGTGTGATGAGCGGCGCGGGCACCGCGCTGATGGGCATCGGCTCCGCGCGCGGGGACGGTCGCGCTCTCAAGGCCGCCGAGATCGCGATCAACTCGCCGCTGCTGGAAGCGTCCATGGAAGGTGCGCAGGGCGTGCTGCTCTCGGTGGCCGGTGGCAGTGACCTCGGCCTGTTCGAGATCAACGAGGCCGCCTCGCTGGTGCAGGAGGCCGCGCACGCGGACGCCAACATCATCTTCGGCACCGTCATCGACGATTCGCTGGGCGACGAGGTCCGGGTCACCGTCATCGCGGCCGGCTTCGACAGCGTGACCCCGAGCCGCAAACCCGTCACCGGGGGTGCCCAGACCATCGCGCCCGCGGCCTCGGGCAACGTGCGCTCCACGGTGTTCGAACCGGCCGACGCGGTCAGCGTCCCGGCCGGGCACACCAATGGGGCCACGGTGCGCATCGGCGGACCTGATGACGGCGGCATCTCCGACGACGATGTCGACGTGCCGCCCTTCATGCGCCACTAGACGCCGTGCCCGTCCGGGTTCGGCGCGTGACGACCACCCGCCAGGGCGGTGTCTCGCGGCCGCCCTATGACACCTTCAATCTCGGCGATCACGTCGGCGATGTCCCGGCCGCCGTTGCGGCCAACCGGAAACGCCTGGCCGACACCATCGATGCCGACGGCGTGGTCTGGATGAATCAGGTCCATTCCGACCGTGTCGTGGTGGTCGACGGTGACCCGGGTGCCACCGTCGATGACACCGACGCGCTGGTGACCACGACGCCGCGGCTGGCGCTCGCGGTGCTGTCGGCCGACTGCGTTCCGGTGCTGTTGGCCGACGCGCGGGCCGGAGTGATCGGCGCCGCGCATGCCGGCCGGGTCGGGGCGCAGCTGGGCATCGTGGCGCGTACCGTCGAAAATATGGTGGCGCTGGGCGCTTCCCCGGACGACATCTCGGTGCTGCTCGGCCCCGCCGTCAGTGGCCGCCACTACGAAGTGCCCGCGATCATGGCCGACGAGGTCGAAGCCGCGCTGCCCGGCAGTCGCACCACCACCGAGAAGGGCACCCCCGGGCTGGACATCCGGGCCGGAATCGCCCGCCAATTGACGGCATTGGGGATCACCACCATCGATATCGACCCGCGCTGCACCGTCGAGGACCGTGCGCTGTTCAGTCACCGGCGCGATGCGCCCACCGGACGCCTGGCGTCGTTGGTGTGGATGGAATGACGGTGCTCGCGACATGACGGGGGCCCCGCACCGGGACGCGGAGTTGGCCGGATCGCTGGCCGCGGTCCGGGCTCGACTGGCCGCCGCCGCCGAGGCGGCCGGACGCGATGTCCGCGATATCGACCTGCTGCCCATCACCAAGTTCTTTCCGGCTTCCGATGTGATCATCCTGCGCCGCCTGGGCTGCACCGAGTTCGGTGAATCGCGTGAACAGGAGGCATCCGAGAAGGCGGCCACCGTCGCCGCGGCTTTTCCCGGCGAACCGCCCGGTGCGGTGCGCTGGCACATGGTCGGCAGCATCCAGCGCAACAAGGCGCGCGCGGTGGCCCGGTGGGCGTACGCCGCCCACTCGGTGGACAGCGCGCGGCTGATCTCCGCGCTCGGCGGGGCCGCCGAGGAGGAGATCGCCGCGGGCCGGCGTACCGAGCCGTTGCGGATCTACCTGCAGGTGAGTCTGGACGGCGATCCCGCCCGCGGCGGGGTGCCGGTCAGCCGGCCGGATCTGATTCTGGAACTGTGCGCGGCGGCCCACGCCATCGACGCCCTGGAATTCGTTGGCCTGATGGGGATTCCGCCGCTCGGCTGGGACACCGACGAGGCTTTCGCCCAGCTGGCCGCCGAACGGGACCGGGTGCAGCGGGGTTTCACTCACCGGCTGGGACTTTCGGCCGGGATGTCCGGCGATCTCGAAGTAGCTGTGCGACACGGATCCACGTGTGTGCGTGTCGGTACCGCGTTGATGGGTCAACGCCCGCTAACGTCACCCTGAGTAGTCACTCCAGTCACATCTTCATCACAAACCACATAGTTATCAGCAGCAGAAGGGGCAGGCGATGAGCACACTGCACAAGGTCAAGGCCTACTTCGGTATGGCGCCGCTGGACGAGTACGAGGACGACTACTACGACGACGACCGCCCGTCACGGTCGTACCCGCGCCGCGGCGCGGAGGATCGTTTCGAGGAGGACGGCTACGGAGTGCGCGACGCCCGCGATAGCCGGGGCTTCGAGGACCGCGGCCCCCGTGAGTACGAGCGCGAGATGGAGATGGCCCCGGGCGCATACCGCGGTGGATACGACTCACCGCGATTCGAAGGCCGCCTGCGGGCCCCGCGCGAGTTCGACCGTCCCGCCCCGCGTTTCCCCGCCGCCCCGACCCGGGGCGCGCTGGCCATGGAGCCCCGCCGGATGGCCGAACTGTTCGAGGCCGGCAGCCCGCTGGCCAAGATCACCACGCTGCGCCCCAAGGACTACAGCGAAGCCCGCACTATCGGTGAGCGGTTCCGCGACGGCACGCCGGTCATCATGGACCTGGTGTCGATGGACAACGCCGACGCCAAGCGACTCGTCGACTTCGCCGCCGGCCTGGCCTTCGCGCTGCGCGGTTCCTTCGACAAGGTGGCCACCAAGGTCTTCCTGCTCTCCCCGGCGGATGTGGATGTCAGCGCCGAGGAGCGCCGCCGGATCGCCGAAGCGGGTTTCTACTCCTACCAGTAGCCGGGTCGACCCCCTGTCGGTAGTTCCTGGCAGGGGGCGCACCGGAGATGCCGAGTAGGCTGAATCCCGAGGGACTGGCTGGTCCCACCGGTTTGCAATCACGTTTTCCCGCCGTAGTGAGGTCGGCTTCCGTTGGCGCTGTTCTTCGAAATCCTGGGTTTCGCGCTGTTCGTGTTCTGGCTCCTGTTGATCGCGCGAGTGGTCGTGGAGTTCATCCGGTCGTTCAGTCGGGACTGGCACCCCAAGGGTGTGACGGTGGTGATCCTCGAGTTGATCCTGTCCGTCACCGACCCTCCGGTGAAGCTGCTGCGGCGTCTGATCCCGCAGTTGACCATCGGCGCGGTGCGCTTCGACCTGTCGATCATGGTGCTGCTTCTGGTCGCGTTCATCGGGATGCAACTGGCCTTCGGGGCGGCCGCGGGCTCGGCCGGCTGACCGTCGTCCGGCCGCGCCGACTCCGGCGCTGGATCAGCTTCCGACCAGCGTCGAAGATTGAAATTCGCTCTTAATTATGAGCCTCCTCTGCAACCGCCGGGTCTGCTGTGACAGGATGGACGCCAGTTACTCGTACCGACGCTCTACACTTTGAAACCGGTTGACGGTCCAGACTTCAAGGGGGCAGGCGATGCCGCTCACACCAGCCGACGTTCACAACGTCGCTTTCAGTAAGCCGCCCATCGGTAAACGCGGCTACAACGAGGATGAGGTCGATGCCTTCCTCGACCTGGTGGAGAACGAACTCACCAGGTTGATCGAGGAGAACGCCGACCTCCGCCAGCGGGTTTCCGAACTCGATCAGGAGTTGGCCGGAGCGCGTGCCGGTGGTGCACAGCCCACCCAGACGATCCCGGCCTACCAGCCCGAGCCCGAGCCGGAGCCCGTGGCGCAGCCGGTGTACGAGGCCCCGGCGCCGGTGGCCCAGCCGGCAGCACCGGTATCCGAGGACCACCACGTCCGGGCCGCCAAAGTGCTCAGCCTGGCGCAGGACACCGCCGACCGGCTCACCGGATCCGCCAAGGCGGAGTCCGAGAAGCTGCTCTCCGATGCCCGCGCCCAGGCCGATGCCCTGGTCAGCGAGGCCCGGCACACCGCGGAGACCACGCTTGCCGATGCCCGTCAGCGCGCCGACGCGCTGCTGTCCGACGCGCAGACCCGGTCGGAGACCCAGCTGCGCCAGGCACAGGAGAAGGCCGACGCACTGCAGGCCGACGCCGAGCGCAAGCATTCCGAGATCATGGGCACCATCAACCAGCAGCGCACGGTGCTCGAAGGACGACTCGAGCAGCTGCGCACCTTCGAGCGCGAGTACCGCACCCGCCTGAAGACCTACCTCGAATCGCAGCTCGAAGAGCTCGGGCAGCGCGGTTCGGCCGCCCCCGTGGACTCCGGTGCGACCAACGATTCGGGTGGCTTCAACCAGTTCAACCGCGGAAACAACTGACCGGCCCCTCGTCGGTTAACGTCGATCAATGCTGATCATTGCGCTCGTCCTCGCCGTTGTCGGCCTGGCTTCGCTGGTGGCCGCGGTGGTCACCAGCAATGAGGTCATCGCCTGGGTGTGCATAGGCGCCAGCGTCATCGGTGTGGTGCTGCTCATCGTCGATGCGCTGCGTGACCGGTCCCGGCACAATGCCGACGAGGACACCGCGGCTGACGAGCCCGAGGCGGTCCAGGACTACCCCGACGAAGAGGCTGTCGCGGCAGAGCCCGTCCCGGCGGATACCGCCGATGAGGCGCCAGATGCCGAAACCGACGCCGAGGCCGAGCACAAAGGCTAAGGCCGGGTCGCCAGCAGTCGCCGGACCTCGTCGTCGCTGGTCTGACGGAAGTCGTCGTACACCTGCCCGACTGCGCTGAAGTCCGGCGGCGAGCATGCGCAGATCACCGCATCGGCTTCGGCGCGCAACGCCCGGCACGTCGAATCGGAGCCGACCGGGACCGCCACCACCACCTCAGCGGGGCCGCCGGCCCGCACCGCGCGCACCGCGGCGAACATGCTGGCCCCGGTGGCCAATCCGTCGTCGACCAGGATCACCGTGCGGCCCTCGATATCCGGTGGCGGCCGGTTGCCGCGATATGCCCACTCCCGCCGGTGCAACTCGGCGGTCTCGGCCCGGATCGTCTCCTGGAGTTGTTCCTCGGTGACCCTCAGCTTGTCCATCAGGTCTCGGTTGAGCACCAGCCCGCCGCCGCTCGCGAGGGCGCCCATGGCCAGCTCGGTCCAATCCGGCACACCGAGTTTGCGCACCAGGAACGCGTCGAACGGGGCGTTCAGGTGGGCGGCGACTTCCCACCCGACCGGCACCCCACCACGGGCCAGGCCGAGGACCTGCAGATCGGTCCGGCCGCGATAGGGCGACAGATAGCCGGCCAGGACACGGCCGGCATCCCGGCGGTCGGCGAACCTGCCCGGCGCGGCGGTGCGCCGGAGGGTCTTTCTCATCGGACTCGGCTTCGTGATGGGGGACACTTCGAGCGTACGGCGGATCCGGGTGGGGTACCCCGGCCCTGCAGGTGGCAAATCAGCGATGGGAATTGAGATGGGCATTGAATACGACAGCGTCGTCGACCATCCGCTGGACACGGTGTTCGCCTGGCACGCCCGCCCCGGTGCGATGCGACGGCTGGTACCGCCGTGGCAGCCGATGACGGTGGTCGCCGAGACGCCGTCACTCGCTGACGGTCGGGCGATACTGGGGCTTCCGGGTGGCCTGCGCTGGGTGGCCCGCCACGATCCCGCCGGATATGACCCACCGCACCGTTTCGTCGACACCCTCGACTCCGACGGTCCGCGATCGTGGCCGGCGCGGGCGATCGGGCAGTGGCGGCACATCCACGAGTTCGCCGCGACCGGGCCGGATTCGACACGGGTGTCCGACACGGTGCAGACGGTGGTGCCGGCGGCTGCGCTGCGGCCGATGTTCGTCTACCGGCACGCTCAGCTCGCCGACGACCTGGCCGCACACCGCGACGCCGCGGCATCGGGCACGGGAGCACTGGTCATCGCCCTCACCGGCGCCAGTGGCCTGGTCGGTTCGGCGCTGGCGGCCTTCCTGACCTCCGGTGGTCACCGGGTGATCCGGCTGGTGCGTCATCAGCCCACCGGATCCCATGAGCGCCAATGGAATCCGTCCCAGCCCGACGCCGGTTTGCTGGCCGGGGTGGACGCGGTGGTACATCTGGCCGGTGCGTCTATCGCGGGCCGGTTCACCGAAGGACATCGCACGGCCATCCGCGACAGCAGGATCGGCCCCACCCGTGCCCTGGCCGAACTGGCTGCCCGGACATCCGGGGTGCGGGCTTTCGTCAGCGCTTCGGCGATCGGTTTCTACGGATACGACCGCGGCGACGAGCTGCTGGACGAGACCAGCGATCGCGGTGAGGGGTTCCTGGCCGATGTCGTCGCCGACTGGGAGGCCGCGACCGGCCCCGCCGCCGCGGCAGGGCTGCGGGTGGTCAACGTCCGCACCGGCGTGGTGCAATCCAGCGCGGGTGGCACGCTGCGACTGCTGCGGCCGCTGTTCGCGGCGGGGCTGGGCGGCAGGCTGGGCAGTGGCGCGCAATGGTTGTCGTGGATCGGTCTGGACGATCTGCTGGACATCTATTACCGCGCGCTCTACGACGACCGGCTCGCCGGACCGGTCAACGCGGTGGCACCCGAGCCGGTGACCAATGCCGACTACACCGCCGCGCTCGGGCAGGTGCTGCACCGGCCGACGCTGCTGCCCGTGCCGTCGTTCGGGCCGAAGCTACTGCTGGGGGAGCAGGGCGTGCGGGAACTCGCGGAGGCCGACCAGCGGGTGCTGCCCGTCGCGCTGCAGCGTCTCGGGCACCGGTTCCGCCGCCCGGGTATCGAGGCCGCGCTGGCTCACGAGCTGGGGCACGGCTGACGTGCCACGTGCCTGAGGAAGCCGTCCACCAGGCCGCGCACCCGTTCGGCGGTGTCGTCCTTCAATTCGTTTGTCCTGGAGAGTATTTCGTCGTGGTCGAGACCGTGCCCGATGACCTCGCCGTCACGGTCCTCGGCAAGCCAGAGCGACAGCAGCTGGTGGTCGATCTCGGGGTGGAACTGCAGCGCCAGGGCCCGCCCGAGGACGAACGCCTGCGAGGCGTTGGCGGTGCGGGCCACCTCCACGGCACCGGGCGGCAGCGTCCAGCGGTCGAAATGCCATTCGAACCACGCACCGCCGGGCACCAGGTCGGGCTGGTCGGTGCTGATATCGGTCCAGCCGATTTCGGCGACCGGGGCCCGACTGACGGTGCCGCCGAAGGCCTGGGCGATCAGCTGGCCGCCGAAGCACACCCCGAGCATCGCCACGCCGGCGTCGGCGGCGTCGTGGAGCAGCTGGGTCTGCGCGCCCACCCAGGTGCGTCGCAGGGCTTCGTCGTACACCGGCCACCGCGCCCCCAGCGGGACGAGCACGTCGTAGTCGGCGGCAGCGGGGAAGACCACGTCACCGGCGGGGTCGTCGACCCGCTCCGCCGGTACCACCTCGAACGTGTGCACATCGAAGCCTTGTTCGGTGAACGCCTCGCCCAGCAGGGCTTCGGAAGCGAGGTGTTCGTTGTAGAGGAAGAGAACCTTGGGCGCCACGAGCGCCATTATTTCGCCGGGGGCACTGGCGGCGCATCCTCGGGGGCGAGTTCGGCGCCGATCTTGCGGAACAGCGCCTCGGCCTCGTTGCGGTAACCGCCCTGGTCGTCGAACGCATCCGGGGCGAACGTGACGGCGACCGCGATGGCGATCTTGCGCGCCGGTAAGTAGGCCTCCAGGGCGGCGTACCCGGCGAACATCGGGTTCTGCAGCAGCCAGTTCCCGGAGATGACGACGCCCAGCCCGTAGGTGTAGCCGTCGGTCATCTCGGCGCAGGTGGTGCAGCCCGGCTGCGCGTGGGTCTTGCCGCGCAGCTCGGTGGAGACCATCCTGCGGTAGGACTCCGTGGACAGCAGCCGGCCCGATCCGATCCCGACCGCGGTAGCCTCCAGGTCGTAGATGTTCGAGGTCTGGATCGCGCCGTGGGTGATGGTCCAGGACGGATCCCAGAACGTCGTCTCCTCGTAGAACGGGGTGCCGGCCGGGATCTTGAGTGCCGCCCGGCGTTCGGAGCTGAACGCGTGCAGTACCGGTGGCGGGATCGCCGCGGTCTCGGCATCGGCGGTGTTCGTCAACCCCAGCGGGTGAAGTACCTTCTCGGACAACAATGTCGGCATATCCGTGCCGGTGGCCTTCTCCAGGGCCAGCCCGAGCAGCACGTAGTTGGTGTGGGCGTAGTTCCAGTTGGTGCCGGGCTCGTAGAGCAGTGGCTCATGCACCGCGAAGTCCAGTAGTTCGTGGGTTGTCCAGTGCCGGAATGGGTTTGCGTAGAGCGCGTCGTTCATCGCGGTGTTGCCGATGACGTAGTCGACGTAGCCCGAGGTCATCTGGGCGAGCTGGCCGAGTGTCACGCGGTCGGCGTGCGGGATGTCGGGCAACCATGTCGACAGCTTGTCGTCGAGGCTGACCTTCTTCTCGTCCACCAGGATGAGCAGCAGCGTCGACACATACGAGATGGCCACGGCGCCATTGCGGAAAAGCATGGCCGGGGTGGCGGGGACCCCGGTCATCGACTCTCCGACGGCCCGGGTGACCACCTCTCTGCCACCGATCGTGACGCGCACGATCACCGATCTCAGGTGTGCCTGGGTCACCGTGTCGCGGACGATCCGCATGACCGCCTCGGCCTGGGCGGAATCGGTGCCGGGTGTGACCGGTGGGGTGGCCGGCGCGCAGCCGGCGATCATCGTCGCCAGTATCAGCGCCAGGCACCGCCGCGGCACAGACACGCTATTCGGCGATCCGGTAGCGGCGTTCGGGGCGGCCCGCACCGTATTGCAGGCGCAGTTCCAGCAGACCGGTGCCGAGGTAGTGCTCCAGGTAGCGGCGCGCACTCACCCGGGAGATACCGACCAGGTCGGCGCATTCCGCGGCGGACACCTCTTCGGCCGTGCGGACGGCGTCGAGCACCAGCTGGCCGGTTTCGGCGCCCAGCCCCTTCGGCAGCACCGGTGCGGCGGTGGGGGTGGTGCCGCTGAACAGTGCGTCGATCATCGTCTGGTCGGCGCCGCCGTCGGCGGCCAGCGCGTCGGCGCGTGCCGCGAACGTGCCGAGCTTGGCGTGCAGCTGGTCGAACTCGAACGGTTTGATCAGGTAGTCGGCGGCGCCGCCGTCCAGGGCCCCGCGGACGGTGTCCAGTTCCCGCGCCGCGGTGATCATGATGACGCCGACGTGGTTGCCGCAGGCACGCAGCCGTTGCAGCACGGTGAGCCCGGACATATCGGGCAGGTACACGTCCAGCAGGATCAGATCGGGACTCAGCTCTTCGGCGGCGCTCAGCGCTTCCGCCCCGGTGCGGGCCACGCCGACCGCCTGGAAACCGTCGATCCGGTCGACGAAGCGACGGTGGATCTCGGCCACCATGAAATCGTCATCGACGATCAGCACGTCACGCATGGGCCAACCGCACCACGAACGAGGCACCGCCATCGGGACCGTCGGTGATCTCGACGTGTCCGCCGTGTTGCGTGGTGACCAGCCGGACCAGGGCCAGCCCGATACCGCGCTGTTTCTCCAGACCGCCGGCGCCAGCCGGTTTGGAGGTCACCCCGCGGGCGAACAGCGACTCCCGCAGATGCGGTGGCACACCGGGTCCCGAGTCGGTGACGGTGAGGGTGAGGCCGTCGGCGTCGCACACCGTGACGTTCACCTCGGCCCGGGTGGCGCCCACCGAGGCGTCCACCGCGTTGTCGATCAGGTTGCCCAGCAGGGTGATCACATCGGTGGCCAGCGCCGGCGACAGGGCCCGCAGCCGGCTGTCCGGATCGAGTGTCAGGATGACTCCGCTCTCGGCGGCCAGCGAGGTCTTGGCGATCAGCAGCGCGGCCACCGCTGGATCGGAGATACGTTGGGTGACAGCATCATTGATCTGCGCCCGGCGCCGGGTCAGGGTGCCGACCAAGTCGTGGACGGCGTCGAACTCGCCGAGCTGCACCAACCCGGAGATGGTGTGCAGCTGATTGGCGAACTCGTGGGTCTGGGCACGCAGGGTGTCGGTGACGCTGCGGTGTGAGGACAACTGCGCCTGCAGCGCGGCCACTTCGGTGCTGTCGCGCATCGTGGTGACGGTACCGATGTGCCGGCCCTGGCTGCGGGCCGCACGCCGGTTGAGGGCCAGGACGTGGCTGCCGGTGGCGATGATGACGTCGCGGCCTTCCTCACCCGACATCAGGAAATCCACCACGGCGCGTTCCAGGCCGAGTTCGTCGACGCGGCGCCCGACGGCCTCGGCGCCGAGGCCGAGCAGTTCCTGCGCGCTGTCGTTGAGCACGGTGACCACACCGTCGGGGTTGACCGCCACCACGCCCTCACGGATGCTGTGCAGCAACGCTTCCCGGTGATCGGCCAGGCCGGCGATCTCGGCCACCTCGAGCCCGCGGGTGTGGCGTTTGATCCGCCGTGACAGCAGCCACGACGCCGCCAAACCGAGCACCGCGCCCAGGCTCAGATACAGCAGCAGTCGTTCGCCCGCGCCGCCGATCAGCTCCCACACCGTCGGGTAGCGTTCGCTCACCGAGACGACGGCCAGCACCGCGCCACTGGCGGCCAGGATCGGGACCTGACCGATCAGGCTGCGTACCCCGTCGATATCGCCGTCGCCGAACCAGGCCCGGCCTTCGTCGGCGCGGCTGGCGGACAGGTCCATTCGGGTACCGACCCGGGCGGGGTCGGTGGACACCCGCACCCGGCCGTCGGGATCGAGGATCTCGGCCAGGCCGGCCCCGGACAGGGCCACCGCGCGGTCCACCTCGGGGGCGAGGATCCGGGCGGCGAAGGGGTCTGCGTAACGGTCCCGGACGATCGGGGTGGACGCCACGTTCTCGGCGACGGCGATCATCCGCTGGCCGCGGACATCGCGGAACTCGCGGGTGGACTGCGCGACCGACACCGCGGCCACCGCGATCAGCACCACCGCCACCACCACCAGCTGGAACAGCAGGAACTGGCCGGCCAGGCTGCGCCCCGGCAGCATCAGCACCCGCTTCGTGAACTTAACGACCACAACTTCCTTTGCGAACTCATGCGTGACCCGCATCACTGTGTGGGTCCAGTATTGCCGAACATCACAGGAGACGATGGGGGATGACCGTGCGTTCCAAGACGGGACTGGCCGTGCTGCTGGCAGTGGCACTGCTGTTGACCGCGTGTGGGGTGACCCGCGGCGAACAGGCCGGGGGCCTGCATCGACTGCGGATGATGGTGCCCAACAGCCCCGGTGGCGGGTATGACCTGACCGCCCGCACCGCGGTGAAGATCATGGAGGATCGCGATATCACCGGGCGTGTCGAGGTTTTCAACGTCATCGGCGCCGGCGGCACCGTGGCGATGGCCCGATTGATGAACGAACGGGGCAACGGCGACCTCATGATGATGATGGGGCTCGGGGTGGTCGGTGCGGTGTACACCAACGGATCCTCGGCGCGGGCCTCGAATGCCACCGCACTGGCCAAGATGGTCGAGGAGCAGGAAGGCATTCTGGTTCCGGCGGATTCACCGTTCAAGACGGTGCAGGACATGGTCGCGGCCTGGAAGGCCGATCCCGCGAAAGTGACCATCGGTGGTGGTTCCTCGCCCGGCGGACCCGATCACCTGTTCCCGATGGAGACTGCCCGCGCGGTCGGTGTCGATCCCCGCAAGGTCAACTTCATCACCTACGACGGGGGCGGCGATCTGCTGACCGCGCTGCTCGGCAAGAAGGTCGCCGTGGGCACCTCCGGACTCGGTGAGTACGTGGATCAGATCGAGGCGGGCCAGGTCCGGGTGCTGGCCGTGTCCGGGACCGAACGTGTCGAGGGCGTCGACGCCCCCACGCTGACCGAGGCGGGAATCAATCTGACCTTCACCAACTGGCGCGGTGTCCTGGCGCCACCGGGTATCTCCGATGACGCCAGGCAGGCGCTGGTCAAGGTGCTCGAAGACCTGCACGCCACCGACGCATGGAAGGAGGCCCTGGTGCGCAACGGATGGAGTGACGCGTTCATGACCGGGGAGAAGTTCGAACAGTTCCTCAAGGATCAGGACCAGCGGGTGTCCACGACCCTGACCGAACTGGGGCTGCTGTGAGCGCCCCGGATCCCGGCACCCGCCGGGTGGACAAGGCCCAATACCTGGTGGTGGTCGTTCTCGTCGCGGTCGGCGGGTTCCTGATCTACAACGCGCTCACCCTGCCCGGTGGCTATGCGCAGGTCGATCCCGTGGGGCCCAAGTTCTTTCCGATGTTCATCGGCATCGTGCTGCTGGTGCTGGCGGTGATCCTGGCGGTCGCGATCCCGCGCGGGTCGGTCGGTGAAGCGGATGCGGGGGAGGACATCGACCCCGATATGCCCAGCGACTGGCGCACCGTCGGGCTGCTGGTCGCGCTGTTCGTGGCCACCATCGTCCTGGTCAAACCGCTGGGCTGGGCGATCACGGCCGGTCTGATGTTCGCCGGTGCGGCCACCGTGCTGGGCAGCAAGCACTACATCCGCAATCTGGTGATCGGCGGCGTGCTGTCGGTGGGCAGCTTCTACGCGTTCTACTCCGGGCTCGGAATCCCGCTGCCCGCAGGCATTCTGGACGGGATCCTCTGATATGGACAACCTGAACTGGCTCATGCAGGGGTTTGCCGAGGCGGCCACCCCGATGAATCTGCTCTACGCCGTGATCGGCGTGCTGCTGGGTACCGCGGTCGGGGTGTTGCCGGGTATCGGCCCGGCGATGACGGTGGCGCTGCTGCTGCCCATCACCTACAACGTCAGTCCGAGCGCGGCCTTCATCATGTTCGCCGGCATCTTCTACGGCGGGATGTACGGCGGATCCACCACCTCGATCCTGCTGAACACACCCGGTGAATCCTCGTCGGTGATCACCGCGATCGAGGGCAACCGGATGGCCAAGGCCGGTCGCGCCGCGCAGGCGTTGGCCACCGCGGCGATCGGATCCTTCGTCGCCGGCACCATCGGCACGATGCTGCTGGTGCTGTTCGCGCCGGCGGTATCGCGGTTCGCGGTGACCCTCGGTGCGCCTTCTTATCTGGCGATCATGCTGTTCGCGCTGGTGGCGGTGACCGCCGTGCTCGGATCTTCCAAATTGCGCGGTGCGATCTCACTGTTCCTGGGATTGGCGATCGGCATCGTGGGCATCGATTTCCTGACGGGCCAACCGCGCGCGACGTTCGGGCTGCCGTTGCTGTCCGACGGTATCGACATCGTGGTGATCGCGGTGGCGATCTTCGCCCTCGGCGAGGCGCTGTGGGTGGCCGCGCATCTGCGGCGTCGGCCCGCCGACGTGATCCCGGTCGGTCGGCCGTGGATGAGCAAATCGGATTGGAAGCGGTCCTGGAAACCGTGGCTGCGCGGTACCGCATACGGCTTCCCGTTCGGTGCGCTGCCGGCCGGTGGTGCCGAGCTGCCGACGTTCCTGAGCTATATCACCGAGAAGAAACTGTCGAAGCATCCCGAGGAATTCGGGAAGGGCGCGATCGAGGGTGTCGCCGGTCCGGAAGCGGCCAACAACGCCTCGGCCGCAGGCACTCTGGTGCCGATGCTGTCGCTGGGCCTGCCCACCAACGCGACCGCCGCGGTCATGCTGACGGCGTTCGTGTCCTACGGTATCCAGCCCGGACCGACGCTGTTCGACAAGGAACCCCTGCTGATCTGGACGCTGGTGGCGAGCCTGTTCATCGGCAACTTCCTGCTGCTGGTGCTGAACCTGCCGTTGGCGCCGCTGTGGGCGAAACTGCTGCGGACCCCGCGGCCGTATCTGTATGCCGGCATCCTGTTCTTCGCCACGCTCGGTGCGTTCGCGGTGAACGTGCAGCCGCTGGATCTGGCGCTGCTGCTGGTGTTCGGTCTGCTGGGATTGATGATGCGCCGGTTCGGTCTGCCGGTGCTGCCCTTGATCATCGGCGTGATCCTCGGTCCGCGCATCGAGCGTCAGCTGCGCCAGAGTCTGCAGTTGGGCAGCGGCGACTGGGGCAGTCTGTTCACCGAGCCGGTCGCGATCGCCACTTATGTGCTCATGGCGGTCCTGCTGCTGATGCCGCTGATCCTGCGGTTGATGCACCGCAGCGAGGAAACCCTGTTGATCGTCGAGGATGACGCCGACCAGCAGCAGAAGGCTCTCAAGGAAGGCTCGGCGTCATGATCGTCGTCGGATACACCGCGGACCAGTTCGGTAGTGCCGCAGTGAAACACGCGGTCGTCGAGGCCCGGTTGCGCAGCACCACCCTGCGGGTGATCAACGCGACCAAGGGCGAAGCGCTCGCCGACCCCCAGTTCGCGCAGTCCGGTGCGTTGCAGACCCTTCGGGACCAGCTCGAGGCGTCCGGTGTGCCCTTCGAGGTGTCCCAACCGGTGGGCGTCGACCCGGCCGAGGAGCTGCTCGACGCGATGGACAGCCCGGATGCCGACCTGTTGGTGATCGGCATCCGGCACCGCAACCCGGTCGGAAAGCTGTTGCTGGGCAGCGTGTCCCAGCAACTGCTTCTGGAATGCCGCAAGCCGGTGTTGGCCGTGAAACCCGAGGATCTCTGAGCTACCCGTCCAGGATGTGTTCGGGGTGGTGGTAGAGGTTGGTGCGGGCTTGGCCGGTGTCCAGTAGTGGTGGTGGGATCCATTCGACGTGGCCGGTGGTGGTGAGGACGGTGGTCCAGCTGCCGTCTTTGACGAGGCGGTTGTGCGGGCCGCAGGCCAGCACGAGTTGGTCGATATCGGTGCTGCCGCCGCGGGCGAAATCCTGCACCGCGTGGTGGGTTTGGCAGCCGTAGGCCGGGACCCGGCACCCGGGGAAGGTGCAGCCGCGGTCGCGGTAGGTGAGCACCAGACGCTGATCAGCACTGGCGCAACGACGGGTCCGCCCGAAATGCAGCGGCCGCCCGGTCACGTCATCGAACACCGCCAGGCACAACAGCGAATGCGAGGCCAGGCGGATGACCTCACGCATCGGCATCCGGCTGCCGGCCGCGGTGACCGCGTGCCCGGTCGCGGCGTCGAAATCGGCGACGGTCGCACCCAGCACCACCGTGACCGGCAACCCGTTGTGCTCACCCCACTCGCCCGAAGCCAACGCGTGGCGGGCGACGGTGATCAACGCGTCGTGCTGACGCTGCCCGCGGGTGCGGGTATCGGCGTCGATCGCCTCCTGCGACGGGGCACCCTTGGTACACGGGGACTCATCGGCGGGATTGCACATGCCGGGTCCGGCGAGCTTGCCCAGCACCGGTTCCAGATACGCCCGCCCCTGCGCAGTTACCGTGCCATGGAATTCACTGTTGCCGTCCTCGTCCTGCGGACCCAGCACAAACGTCCGGCGCTCCTCACCCCGCTCAGCATCCTCATCCTCATTCGGTTCAGGCCCGTCCGGGTCCAGCACGGCGAGCAGATGCTTGGCCAGCGCGCGCAGGGTGTCTGGATCATGGGCGCTCGCATACCCGGCCAGCCGGGCCTCGGCATCGGCGCGGGTCGGCTCATCCACGGCGAACGGAATCTTTTTCATGGTCGTGGTGATGATGCGGACATGCTCGGCGGTGATCTCCCCGCGCGCCTGCGCGGCCGAGGTGCCCGGATACACCGGCGCCAACGGCTGCCCGGTCACCGACCGCCGTGGGGCCAGCAGTTCCCCCTCGGCCAGGCGGCGCCCAGCCTCCTGCGGGGAGAGCCGCAACCGGATCCCCAACGCATCGCGCCAACTCCGCGCACCCAGATCAGCCGGACTGGCTTGGGCCTTCACCGCCGCCATCACCCGATGCTGAATCGCCGGAACCCGCCGATACACCCGCTCCAACACGGTCTGAACATCCAGCAACTCGGCCACCGAGGCATCGTCGAACACCGCGCCCGACAACTTGTCGAGCACCGCCTCCAGATCGACCACACCCTCCATGACTCGAACACTAGTACGAACCACCGACAAGATCAGACGTTATCCACAGCCCCAGAAACCATCCACAGATCACGAAATGCCCCTTGACAGAACCGAATTCGCGTCTCTCGTCCACGCGCCGCGCGCCTACCGTGGGGGTCTCCCATGTTGATCTGCCGTGCGGCCTCGAAGTGACCCCGATCTCTGGCATCCTGAATCCATGACCGATCAGCCGCCCTATGGTGTCGACCCGGGCAGCATCCCGCCGCCCCCGCCCGGAGCGCACCCCTACCCACCGCCGTATCCGCCCCCGGCCTACCCGGGTGCGTACTACGACCCGGCCGCGCCGTACGGCCGGCACCCGCTCACCGGCGAGCCCTTCTCGGACAAATCAAAGGTGGTGGCCGGCCTGCTGCAGCTCCTCGGGCTGTTCGGCCTGGTCGGTATCGGCCGCATGTACCTGGGCTACACGGGCCTGGGCATCGCCCAGCTGCTGGTCGGGCTCGTCACCTGCGGTTTGGGCGCGGTGATCTGGGGCATCATCGACGCCATCCTCCTGCTCACCGACAAGGTCCGCGACCCGCAGGGCCGCCCCCTGCGCGATGGCACTTAAGACCGCCCAGTACGGCGCGATCGGCACCGGCGCGGTGCTGGCCGGAAGTCTGCTCTACATCGGTCTGGCCGACCCGCACCGGCCGGGGTTCCTGTTTCCCGGCTGCCCGTTCAAGATGCTGACCGGCCTCAACTGCCCGGCCTGTGGGGGGCTGCGGATGACCCACGACCTGCTGACCGGCAACGTCGGCGCTGCGGTCGTGGACAACGTCTTCTTGCTCGTCGGGCTACCGATCTTGCTCACTTGGCTGGTGGTGCGGTGGCGCCGCGGTCAGAAGCTGATGCCCACCGCGGCCACGGTCACGGTCATCGCCGCGGCCGCACTCTGGACGGTCGTGCGTAACTGGCCGGGGTTCCCGCTGGTCCCCACGTTTATCGGTGTGTAGACAGGTGTCTGCGCTGATACACTGACGTTTCGGGCCGACGCAGTCCCTCGACACCATCTCGAAGACTGCGAGGTAGTCAGTTGCTGTTCTCGGCACTTCCCAAAGCACAGGGTCTCTACGACCCGGACAACGAGTCCGATTCGTGTGGCGTCGCCATGATCGCCGACATTCGCGGACGTCGTACCCACGGCATCGTCTCCGATGGCCTGACAGCTTTGGAACATCTCGAACACCGCGGTGCGGCCGGGGCCGAGCCCAACAGCGGTGACGGTGCCGGCATCCTGCTGCAGCTGCCGGTGGAACTGCTCCGCGCGGTGGTCGATTTCGCGTTACCCGCACCGAACGCGAACGGTGAGAACACCTTCGCCGCCGGTATCTGCTTTCTGCCGCAGGATCCGGTCGAGCGCACGGCCGCCCGCGAACGCATCGAGACCCTCGCCGCCGAGGAAGGCCTGGAAGTGCTCGGCTGGCGCGAGGTTCCGGTCGATCCGGCCGGTGCCGATGTCGGCACCACAGCGGTCAGCTGTATGCCGTACATGTCGCAGTTGTTCGTCGCGGCACCCGAGCGTGCCGGCACCCGGCTCGGCGGCCTGGACCTGGACCGGCGGGTCTACCCGCTGCGCAAGCGCGCCGAGGCGGGGGATGTCTACTTCCCGTCGCTGTCCAGCCGCACCATGGCCTACAAGGGCATGCTCACCACCATGCAGCTGCCGCAGTTCTTTCCGGACCTGCGCGACGAACGGTGTACCAGTGCCATCGCCATCGTGCACAGCCGCTTCTCCACCAACACGTTCCCGTCCTGGCCCCTGGCGCACCCGTTCCGATTCGTCGCCCACAACGGCGAGATCAACACCGTCCGCGGCAACCGGAACCGCATGCACGCCCGCGAGGCCAAACTCGCCAGCGCCCTCATTCCCGGTGACCTGAGCCGGCTTTCGCCCATCTGCTCCCGTGACGGTTCGGACTCCGCCTCATTCGACCAGGTGCTCGAGCTGCTGCACCTGGGCGGGCGCAGCCTGCCGCACGCGGTGCTGATGATGATCCCCGAGGCGTGGGAGAACAACACCACGATGAGCCCGCAGCGCCGGGCCTTCTGGCAGTTCCACGCGTCGCTGATGGAGCCGTGGGACGGTCCGGCCTGTGTCACGTTCACCGACGGCACCGTCGTCGGTGCGGTACTGGATCGCAACGGATTACGGCCCGGGCGCTGGTGGCGCACCATGGACGACCGCATCATCCTGGCCAGTGAGAGCGGTGTGCTCGACATCCCCAGCGGCGAAGTGGTGGCCAAGGGACGCCTCGAGCCCGGCAAGATGTTCCTGATCGACACGGCGGCCGGCCGCATCGTGTCCGATGACGAGATCAAGGATCAGATGGCCTCGGCCGAGGCGTACGGCGAGTGGTTGCATTCCGGCCTGCTCGATCTGAGCACCCTGCCGGATCGGGTTCGGGTGCAACCGAATCACGAGTCCGTGGTGCGCCGTCAGGTGTCCTTCGGGTACACCGAGGAAGAGTTGCGCATCCTGCTCACCCCGATGGCCGCCTCCGGCGGCGAACCACTCGGCTCGATGGGCACCGATACCCCGACCGCGGTGCTCTCACAGCGGTCCCGGCTGCTCTACGACTACTTCGTGGAACTGTTCGCGCAGGTCACCAACCCGCCGCTGGATGCCATTCGGGAGGCGGTCGTCACGTCCATGGGACGGGTGATGGGTCCCGAGCAGAACCTGTTGGAGCCGAGCGCCGCCTCGGTGCGCCAGATCATGCTGGGCTGGCCGGTGCTCGACAACGACGAGCTCAACAAGATCGTGCACATCAACGACGACGGTGAACATCCGGGCCTGCGGACTGCGGTGCTGCGCGCACTCTACGACGTCGAACGCGGTGGCGAGGGCCTGGCCGAGGCGCTGGAGGACCTGCGCGCCCGCGCCTGCGAAGCGATCGCGAAAGGTGCTCGCACACTGGTGATATCGGACCGCGACTCCGACCACACCAGGGCGCCCATCCCGTCGCTGTTGGCCGTCTCGGCGGTGCATCACCACCTGGTCCGTACCAAGGAACGCACCGGGGTAGGGCTGGTGGTGGAAAGCGGTGACGCCCGCGAGGTTCACCACATCGCCATGCTCATCGGTTTCGGTGCCGCCGCGGTCAACCCGTACCTGGCCTTCGAATCCATCGAGGACCTGATCCGCGAGGGTGAACTGACCGGAATCGAGCCAGCCACCGCGGTGCGCAACTACCTCAAGGCGCTCGGCAAGGGCGTCATGAAGGTGATGAGCAAGATGGGCATCTCGACGGTGGCGTCGTACACCGGCGCCCAGGCGTTCGAGGCCATCGGCATCGACCGTGAGGTCATCGATGAGTATTTCACCGGGACGCCGATGCAACTCGGCGGTGTGGGACTGGACGTGCTCGCCGAAGAGGTCCGATTCCGGCACCGTCGTGCCTACCCGGAGAACCCCACCGAGCGTGCCCACCGGCGGTTGTCGGTGGGCGGTGAGTACCAGTTCCGCCGGGACGGCGAACTGCACCTCTTCACCCCGGAAGTGGTTTTCCTGCTGCAGCATTCGACCCGTACCGGCCGCAGCGACGTCTTCGCCCAGTACTCGGAGGAAGTGAACCGGCTCAACCGCGAGGGCGGCGCGCTGCGCGGGCTGTTCGAGTTCAAGAAGGGCGTGCGGCCGCCGGTGGCGCTGGAGGAGGTCGAACCCGTCGACTCGATCGTGGCCCGGTTCAACACCGGGGCGATGAGCTACGGGTCGATCTCGGCGGAGGCGCACGAGACCATGGCCATCGCGATGAACAACATCGGTGGCCGGTCCAACTCCGGTGAGGGCGGCGAAGATGTCGACCGGCTGTACGACCCGAAGCGGCGCAGTGCGGTCAAACAGGTGGCCTCGGGCCGGTTCGGGGTCACCAGCGATTACCTGGTGAACGCCACCGACATCCAGATCAAGATGGCCCAGGGCGCCAAGCCCGGTGAAGGCGGCCAGCTTCCGGGCTACAAGGTGTATCCCAATGTCGCCAAGACCCGGCATTCCACACCGGGAGTGGGTCTCATCTCGCCGCCGCCGCACCACGACATCTACTCGATCGAGGATCTGGCGCAGCTCATCCACGATCTGAAGAACGCCAACGACCAGGCCCGGATCCACGTCAAGCTGGTCAGCTCGGTCGGTGTCGGCACCGTCGCCGCCGGGGTGTCCAAGGCGCATGCCGATGTGGTGCTGATCTCCGGTTATGACGGCGGCACCGGTGCGGCGCCACTGACCAGCCTCAAGCACGCGGGCGCGCCCTGGGAGATCGGCTTGGCCGACACTCAGCAGACGTTGGTGCTCAACGGTTTACGTGATCGCATCACGGTGCAGTGCGACGGTGGGATGCGCACTGCCCGCGATGTCATGGTCGCGGCGCTGCTCGGGGCCGAGGAGTACGGTTTCGCGACCGCACCCCTGGTCGTCGCGGGCTGCATCATGATGCGCGTCTGTCACCTCGACACCTGTCCGGTGGGCGTGGCCACCCAGAACCCTGAACTGCGGGCCCGGTTCAACGGCAAACCCGAGTTCGTGGAGAACTTCTTCCGGTTCATCGCCCAGGACATCCGTGTCTATCTCGCCGAGCTCGGGTTCCGCAGCCTCGACGAGGCGATCGGCCGGGTGGAGATGCTCGACACCGCGCAGGGTGTGGCGCACTGGAAGAGCCGCGGCCTGGATCTGAGTCCGATCTTCGTGCAGCCGACCGATGCCCACGGCGCCAAGCTGCCCCAGCGCCGGCGGCTGCGGGATCAGGATCACGGTCTGGATCAGGCGCTCGACCAGACGCTGATCCAGCTCGCCGAAGGCGCGTTGGAGGACGCCCACCCGGTCCGGCTGGAACTGCCGGTGCGCAACGTCAACCGCACCGTGGGCACACTGCTCGGCGCAGAGGTGACGCGGCGCTACGGTGCCACCGGTCTGCCCGATGACACCATCCATGTCACCCTCACGGGGTCGGCGGGGCAGTCGATCGGCGCGTTCCTGCCGCCCGGGGTCACCCTCGAACTCGTCGGTGATGCCAACGACTATGTGGGCAAAGGCCTTTCCGGTGGACGGGTGATCGTCCGGCCACCGGATGACGTGCTGTTCCTGCCCGAGGACAACGTGATCGCCGGCAACACGCTGGTGTTCGGCGCCACCTCGGGTGAGGTGTTCCTGCGTGGACGGGCAGGGGAGCGGTTCTGCGCCCGCAACTCCGGTGCGCTGGCGGTCGTGGAGGGCGTGGGTGATCACGCCTGCGAGTACATGACCGGCGGCCGCGTGGTGGTGCTCGGTGACACCGGCCGCAACATGGCGGCCGGGATGTCCGGCGGGATCGCGTTCGTCCTGGGTCTGGATCCGGCGAAGGTGAACCCCGAAATGGTCGAATTGCAGCATCTCGAACCCGAAGACCTGACCTGGTTGCACGACGTGGTCGCCCGGCACGCCCAGTTCACCGACAGCACGGTGGCGCGGTCACTGCTCTCGGACTGGCCCCGGCGCAGTGCCGAGTTCACCAAGGTCATGCCGACCGACTACCAGCGTGTCCTGCAGGCCACCCGGATGGCGAAAGCCGAAGGGCGCGACGTGGATACCGCGATCATGGAGGCTAGCCGTGGCTGATCCCACTGGATTCCTGAAAGTCACCAAACGCGAAGCGGCCAAACGCTCCGTCGACGAGCGCGTCGGCGACTGGCGCGAGGTCTATGAGTCGCAGGAACCACGCAAGCGGGCCGCCGAGGTGTCCCAGCAGGCGCGGCGCTGCATGGATTGCGGTATCCCGTTCTGCCACTCCGGCACCGCGGGATGCCCGCTGGGCAATCTCATCCCGGAATGGAACGACCTGGTGCGCCGCGGCAGGTGGGATGCCGCCAGTGATCGGCTGCACGCCACCAACAACTTCCCGGAGTTCACCGGGCGGTTGTGTCCGGCGCCCTGTGAGGCGGCGTGCGTGCTGTCCATCTCCGACGAGCAGACCGGTGGCAGCGTCACCATCAAGCGGATCGAGCAGACGATCGTCGACCAGGCCTGGCTGGCCGGCACCGTGGAACCGCAGCCCTCGGCCATCTCGACCGGTAAGAGCGTCGCGGTCGTCGGGTCGGGACCTGCGGGTCTCGCTGCGGCGCAACAGCTCACCCGGGCCGGCCATCACGTCACCGTGTACGAACGCGATGATCGGATCGGCGGACTCATGCGCTACGGCATCCCGGAGTACAAACTCGAGAAGTCGACGCTCAACCAGCGCCTGACCCAGATGCGGGCCGAGGGAACGCGTTTCGTCACCGACTGCGAGGTGGGTGTCGATCTCACGGTGGACCGCCTGCGCGCGGAGTACGACGCCGTGGTGCTGGCGGTGGGTGCGTTACGCGCGCGCGACAACCAGGTCGAGGGCCGTCATCTGGACGGGGTGCACCTCGCGATGGAACACCTGGTGCCGGCCAACAAGGAGTGCGAGGGCGACGGCGCCTCGGGTCTGTCCGCGGCGGGTAAGCACGTGGTGATCATCGGCGGCGGGGACACCGGTGCGGACTGCCTGGGCACCGCCCACCGGCAGGGCGCGATCTCGGTGACCCAACTCGACTACAACCCGGAACCACCGGAACTCCGTGACGAATCCGTGAGCCCGTGGCCGACCTGGCCACTGGTGCTGCGGACCTCGCCCGCGCACGCCGAGGGCGGGGCGCGGCGGTTCGAGGTCGCCGTGCAGCGCTTCATCGGTGACGGGGCCGACGGCACCACCGGCAATCTGCGCGCCATGGAGATCGCCGAGGTCAAGGTCGAACGCGACGAGAATGGCCGCCGGATCATCACACCGGTCGGCGAGCCGATGGAGATCCCGTGCGATCTGGCGCTGCTGGCGATCGGATTCGAGGGTGTCGAACACATGGCCCTGCTGGACGGCCTGGACCTGTCGCTGACCAGACGCGGCACCGTGTCGTGCGGTTCGGACTGGCAGACGGACGCGCCCGGGGTGTTCGTCTGCGGGGACGCCCACCGCGGGGCCTCGCTGATCGTGTGGGCCATCGCCGAGGGCCGCAGCGCCGCGCATGCGGTCGACGCGTTCCTGATGGGGGAGTCGGATCTGCCCGCGCCGGTGCGACCGGGAACCCTGCCGCTGGCCGTCGTGTGAGACCCCTGTGTGAGACTCCGTCTGAATGGTCATCTGAATCGATCATGACTATGCTCACGTGACGTGAATAGACGCGGAAAGATCGTCTGTACCCTCGGCCCGGCGACGGGCACCGAGGAAATGGTGAAGGCCCTGGTCGAAGCCGGAATGGACGTCGCGCGGCTGAACTTCAGCCACGGCGAGCACTCCGATCACGAAGGCAACTACAAGCGGGTCCGGGCTGCCTCGGACGCCGCCGGTCGAGCGGTCGGCATCCTCGCCGACCTGCAGGGACCCAAGATCCGGCTGGGCCGGTTCGCCACCGGCGCCACGTTGTGGCAGGCCGGTGAGACCATCCGGATCACCGTCGAGGACTTCATGGGCACCCATGACCGGGTGTCCACC
The DNA here is from genome assembly GCF_051188035.1 of Mycolicibacterium sp. Y3. Lineage (NCBI taxonomy): Bacteria > Bacillati > Actinomycetota > Actinomycetes > Mycobacteriales > Mycobacteriaceae > Mycobacterium > Mycolicibacterium sp. Y3. Next base: position 2,975,559 of record NZ_JAVQLT010000001.1, read on the forward strand.
ACGTACAAGCAGCTCGCCAATGACGCCTCTCCCGGCGACCGGCTGCTGGTCGACGACGGCAACGTCGGACTCGTGGTCGAGCATGTCGACGGCAACGACGTGGTCTGCACCGTCACCGAGGGTGGCCGCGTCAGCAACAACAAGGGCCTCTCCCTGCCCGGGATGAACGTCTCGGTGCCCGCGCTGTCCGAGAAGGACATCGCCGATCTTGAGTTCGCGCTCAACCTCGGCGTCGACCTGATCGCGCTGTCCTTCGTGCGGTCCCCGGCCGATATCGAGCTGGTGCACGAGGTGATGGACCGGGTCGGGCGCCGCGTCCCGGTCATCGCCAAGCTGGAGAAGCCCGAGGCCGTCGACAACTTGGAGGCCATCGTGCTGGCCTTCGACGCGATCATGGTGGCCCGCGGCGACCTGGGTGTCGAGCTCCCGCTGGAAGAGGTGCCGCTGGTACAGAAGCGCGCCATCCAGATGGCCCGCGAGAACGCCAAACCCGTCATCGTCGCGACCCAGATGCTGGAGTCGATGATCGACCACTCGCGACCCACCCGCGCGGAGGCATCCGATGTCGCCAACGCCGTGCTGGACGGTGCGGACGCCGTCATGCTCTCGGGTGAGACCTCGGTGGGCAAATACCCGCTGGAAACGGTGCGCACCATGGCCCGCATCGTGGCCGCGGTCGAGGACAACTCCACGGCGGTGCCGCAGCTCACCCACACGCCGCGTACCAAGCGGGGCGTCATCTCCTACGCCGCACGCGATATCGGGGAACGCCTCGACGCCAAGGCGCTGGTCGCGTTCACCCAGTCCGGTGACACCGTGCGCCGGCTGGCCCGGCTGCACACCCCGCTGCCGCTGCTGGCGTTCACCCCGCTGCCCGAGGTGCGCAGCCAGCTCGCCCTGACCTGGGGCACCGAGACGTTCATCGTCCCGCACATGCAGACCACCGACGACATGATCAAGCAGGTCGACGAGTCGCTGCTGGGGCTGGGCCGCTACAAGCGCGGCGACCTGGTGGTCATCGTCGCAGGTGCCCCGCCGGGCACAGTAGGCTCGACCAACCTGATCCATGTGCACCGGATCGGCGAGGACGACCACGCTTAGGGTGTAGAGAAACCGGGGGGACTTTTGTCGGCGGAGCACCTTCAGGAACTGCTGACGGTCCTTGATCTCACCCGGGTGGGCGAGGATGCGTTCACCGGAACGCATCCGAGCCTGAACCCCGTTCGCACGTTCGGCGGCCAGATGATGGCGCAGGCGTTCGTCGCGGCCAGCCGCACGGTGCCCGAACACCTGCCGCCGACCACGTTGTCGATGCACTTCATCGCGGGTGGCGATCCGGCCAAAGATCTGGAATTCCAGGTGGTTCGGTTGCGCGACGAACGACGGTTCGCCAATCGCCGCGTGGATGTCACCCAGGACGGGGTGCTGCTGGGCACCGCCCTGGTGTCACACCTGGCCGGTGGCAGCGGACTCGAGCACAACGTTGCGCTGCCCGACGTGCCGCATCCGGCGACCCTGCCCACCATCGACGACTTGCTGATCGGCTACGAGGAGACGGTGCCGCTGTTCGTCGCCGCGCTGAAACCCATCCAGTGGCGGTACACGAACGACCCGGCGTGGGTGATGCGCGACAAGGGCGAGCGGTTGGAGCACAACCGGGTCTGGCTGACCGCCGACGGCCCGATGCCCGACGATCCGGTGCTGCATGCCGCGGCGCTGGTGTATTCGTCGGACACCACGGTGCTGGACCCGATCATCACCCGGCACGGCCTGTCCTGGGGTTTCGATCGGATCTTCGCGGTGACGATGAACCACACGGTGTGGTTCCACCAGCCGGTGCGGTTCGACGAGTGGATGCTGTACGCCACGTCGTCGCCGGTGGCGGCCGACTCGCGCGGCCTGAGCAACGGTCACTTCTTCCGCGGCGACGGTCAGATCGTGGCGACGGTGATGCAGGAGGGCATCATCAAGTACTTCCCGCCTCGTTAGGGCGTGGGCGTGATCGTCACCCCGTAGTCCGTCTCGATCTTGTCGCGCATGTTGTTCTCGCACTGCAACTGGGCGGCCCGGTCGTTGCCGGCCTTCTGCATGCAGTCCACGTAGTCACCGACGCCCAGCTGGGAGAAGAAGCCGATCCAGACCGGGATGAACACCAGCCCGAGCACGATCGCCAAGGCGCCCAGCACGATTCCGGAGAGCGCCAGCCCACCGTTGGTGGCCTCGCCGCGTTTGACGCGACCCCGTGCCGCGAACCCGATGATCAGGGCGACCAGCCCGAGGATGATGCCACCGGCGATGGTCCAGGAGAACAGCAGTCCCATGACGGCCAGGACCAGTGCGGCGATACCGAGTCCGTTACGCGGACCGATCGGTGGTGGGCTGTAGCCGGCGTAGGGCTGCGGGGGAGGCGGGGGATAGGGGCCCTGACCCGGATACTGCTCGCCGTACTGTCCGCCGTACGGCCCATAGGAGCTCATGGATGGGAGGGTACTCACTGATCTGGTGTGCCGCGTAACTTCACCGTCGGAGCGCCGATGTCCGCGGGCAGGTGGTGCGTGGCGACGACGACGGTGCGTTCGCGGGCGAAGAGTTCACCGGGGGTGAGCAATCCGCGCAGCAGCCGGTCGCTGTCGGTCTCGTCCAGGTGCTCGGTCGGCTCATCGAGCAGCACGACGGGGAAGTCCGAGATCAACGCGCGGGCCAACAGCAGGCGCCGGCGCTGTCCGGCGGAGACGGCCGCTGCGCCGCCGGTCAGGATGGTGCTCAGCCCGTCGGGCAGCCGGTCGAGCCACTCCCGAAGTCCCACCCGGTCCAGTGCCGCCAGCAGTTCCCCGTCGGTCGCATCCCCGCGAGCCACCAGCAGGTTGTCCCGCACGGTGGTGTCGAACAGGTGCGCGTCTTCGGCGAAAAATGCTGCAGTCAGGGGACTCTCGGGATATTCGTCGGCAATTCTCATGAGCATGGTGGTTTTTCCGCATCCGCTCGGTCCCACCACGGCCAGCCGGTCGCCGGGTTCGAGCTCCACCTCCGGGGTGGCGGGCCGCTGCCGGCCGTCGGGAACCGGCGCGACGATATCGCCGATCCGGCCGGCTGCCAGCCGGGCGCGTACCACGGCCACGGCTGCGGCCGGAAGTGCGGTGGTCGCCTCGAACGCCGACAACGGCACCAGCATGAGGATGGCCAGCGTGGTCGGTGCGGTGACGGGGGCCATGGTGATGCCGATGAAGGCCGCGGCCAGGACCGCCGCGCCGACGGCGGCGGTGGTCGCGGCGGCGGCCAGCGCGGCGGGCGCCGCCGAGCGGTCCAGTTCGCGCCCCCAATCACGTTGCCGCCGATCGGATTCGGCGATCACCTCGGGGAGCCGGCCGCACACCCGCAGTTCGGCGGCGTGTTCCAGGGCTAGGACGGCGGCGGTGTCGCGAGCGCTGTGTTGGTCGGCGGCGAGCTGTTCGGCGGCGTTCGACGCGCGGGCCGCCAGCCACGGCGCCAGCACCCCGGCCACCAGCAAGCAGCCGGCCAGCACCGCTGCGGCAGCGGGCGAGATCAGTCCGATGATGGTGATCCCGGCTGCCGACAGCAGTACCGCGACGCAGATCGGCAGCACCGCCCGCGCCAGCACATCGGCGAGTTCGTCGACCGAGCTGCCCAGGCGCGCCACCAATTCGCCGCTGTGCAATCGCAGGGCGGTGTCCTGTGGCAATTGGGTCAGCCGGCGGTACAGTCCGGCCCGGGCATGGCCGGCCGAGCGCAGCGCGACGTCGTGGATGGTCAGCCGTTCGCAGTAGCTGAACACGCCCCGCGAAATGCCCAGTGCGCGCACGGCGACCACCGCGACGCTGAGGTCCAGCACCGGCGGCATCTGCCAGGCCCGGGTGATCAGCCAGGCCGACACCGTCGCCAGGGCCAGTGCGCTGCCCAGGGCGAGGGTGCCGAACAGCACGGCCAGGGCCAGCCGCGGCAATCGTGGCCGCAGCAGGCTCAGCACCTCACGAGGGGACACTGAGGGCACCTCCCACGGTGACCACCCGGTCGGCCACGGCCAGCACCGGCGTCCGATGGGCGATCACCAGCACGGTGGCGCCCTGTCGGGCGCGCTCCGTTATCGCCTCCAGTACCCGGCTTTCGGTTCCGGCGTCCAGGTGCGCGGTCGGTTCGTCGAGTAGCAGCACGGGTGCGGTCGACCCCAGCGCGCGCGCCAGGCCCAGCCGCTGCCGCTGGCCCAGCGACAACCCCACCCCGCCGCGTCCGATCACCGTGTCCAGGCCGTCGGGCAGGACGGCGAGCACATCGTCGAAACCCGCTGCGCGGCAGGCCTTGTCGATATCGGCCAGCGGCCCGAACAGTTCCAGGTTGCTCCGCACCGTGCCGGGCAGCAGGACCGGTCGCTGTGGCAGCCAACAGACCTGCGGCCACCACGTCGGCAGATCGGCGTCGGCGATATCGGTGTCGCCGATGAGCACCCGGCCCGACGAGGCCGGGGACAGACCCAGGATCACCTCGAAGGTGGTGGACTTGCCGCTGCCGTTGGGCCCGGTGAGCACGGTCACCTCACCGGGAATCGCGGTGGCGCTCAGCCGGTCCGGTGCCGGGCCGTCGCGCCTGACGACGGTCAGCTCGTCCAGCCGGATGGTGCCGGCGTGCGGGGTGAGGTGCCCGGGGCTGCGTTCGGGAGCGGCAACCTGCAGGCGCAGCGCCGCGTCGGCGGCGGTCCTACCGTCCTGCGCGGCGTGGAACTGGACACCCACCCGGCGCAACGGCCAGAACACCTCGGGGGCCAGCAGCAGTGCGGTCAGCCCGGCGGCCAGCGTCACCTCGCCGAACACCAACCGCAACCCGACGCTGACGGCGACCAGTGCGACGCCCAGGGTCGCGAGCAGCTCCAGGACGGCGGCCGACAGGAAGGCGATTCGCAGGGTGGCCATCGCCGAACGGCGATGCGCGGCAGCCAGTTCGGCGATCCGATGGGTCGGCCCGCCGGCTCGGCCCAGGGCCCGCAGGGTGGGGATCCCGGCGACCAGGTCGAGCAGCCGGGACTGCAGCGTCGTCATCGCCGCCAGCGCGGCCGCGGAGCGATCCGCGGTGAGCCGGCCGATGAGGATCATGAACAGCGGGATGAGTGGCAGCGCGATCGCGACGATGACGGCGGCCTGCAGATCGGCGACGGCGATCACGATCACCGTGAGCGGCGTGAGTATCCCGGCCAGGACCGCCGCGGGCAGATACCCGGTGAAGTACGGGCGCAACCCATCCAGCCCGCGGGTGAGGATCACCGCGGCCTCGTCGCGGACCGAGGCCAGCTCGTGCGGGGCTCGGGCGGTCACCGAGCGCAACACCTCGGCGCTGAGTTCGCCGATCACCGCCGTTGCGGCCCGCTGGCTGAGCCGGGCCTGCAGCCATGATCCGGCGGTGCGCACGGCCCACAGCCCGGCCAGGATCAGGAGTGGCCACGACCAGTGCGCGACGGTGCGCGACGCCGGGTCGGTGATCACCCCGGCCACCAGATGGGCGAGCACCCAAGCCGACGCCACGGTGGCACCGCCGATCAGCACCCCGCACGCCGCGGATGCGACGAGGTAGCGCCGCATGGCGGGGGAGGATCGCAGTGTCACGGCAGGCGCGGTGACAGTCCCGCGGGGTCGGGGATGCGGTCGGCCGAGATACGCTGCCGGAACACCCAATAGGTCCAGGCCTGGTAGGCGATGACCAGGGGGGTGACCAACACCGCGGCCCAGCTCATGATGGTCAGGGTGTAGGGCGTCGACGAGGCGTTGTGGATGGTCAGGCTCCACGCCGGATCCAGGGTGGAGGGAATGAGATTCGGGTACAGGCAGCCGAATATGAGCACCACCACCGAGGCGATCACCGTAGCCGTGGCCGCGAATGCCCAGCCGTCCCCACCGCGGCTCCACACCAGCATGACCGCGCCCAGCTGTGCCACCACGGCGACACCGAGCACCAGCCAGGTCCAGTCCTTGCCGTACGCCAGCTGAGTCCACAGGCCGAAGCCGGCGACGATCACCGTGACGGGCAGAGCGAGCCGGATGGTGAACTTGGTCGCGTCATCACGCACGGCGCCTTCGGTTTTCAGCGCCAGGAACACGGCCCCGTGGAACAGGAAGAGGCCGCATGTCGCCAGCCCGCCGAGCAGGGTGTACGGGTTCAGGGCGTCGCTGACGGAGAGGTGGATCTGATGGTCGGCATCCACCGGCAGGCCCCGCAGCAGGATGGCGAAGGCGACGCCCCAGAGCAGCGCGGGCACCCATGATCCGACGGCGATGCCGATGTCGGCCCAGCGCCGCCAATTCGGGTCGTTGATCTTCCCGCGCCATTCGATGGCGCAGATACGCATGATCATCGACAGCAGGATGGCCAGCAGCGGCAGGTACAGGCCGGAGAACATGGTGGCGTACATACCGGGGAAGGCCGCGAACATCGCCCCGCCCGCGGTGATCAGCCATACCTCGTTGCCATCCCAGACGGGGCCGATGGTGTTGAGGACTGCGCGGCGGTGCTTTTCGGGGTCACCTGAAGAAACTCGCCCGAACACCGCCATCAGCATCCCGACGCCGAAGTCGAAACCTTCCAGCACCAGGAAGCCGATGAACAGCACGGCCAGGATGATGAACCAGAACGTCTGCAGGTCCATGGTGCACCTCCTAGTAGGCGAACGACAGCGGCGCGACGTCGTCCTCGCCGGGTGGTGTGGGTGGGACGGGTTCGCTGTCGTGCTCGAGTGGCCCTTCGACGACGTAACGCCGGATCAGGAAGAACCAGATCACCGCGAGCGCCGCGTAGAGCGCGGTGAACAGGATCAGCGACAGCCAGACCGTGGCCGCGGAGTTGTGGGACACCCCTTGTTGCACGGTGAGCCGCACCAGCTGGTCGCCGGTGGGGTTGGGTGCCACCACCCAGGGCTGCCGGCCCATCTCGGTGAACACCCAGCCGGCGCTGTTGGCCAGGAACGGGGTGGGCAGGGTGAGCAGTGCGAACCACGCGAACCAGCGTTGCCGCGGTATTCGTCCACCCCTGGTGAGCCACAGCGCGGTGAGTGCGAAGAGCATCGGCACCGCCATGAATCCGATCATCGCGCGGAAAGACCAGTAGGTGACGAACAGGTTCGGCCGGTAGTCACCGGGACCGAACTTCTCCTGGTAGCTGTCCTGAAGATCCTTGACGCCGTCCAGCTTGACGCCGGTGAACTTGCCTTCGGCCAGGAACGGCAGCACATAGGGCACCTCGATGAGGTGCGTGACGCTGTCGCAGTTGTTGTGCGTGCCGACGGTGAGAACGGAGAACTTCGGGTCGACTTCGCTGTGGCACAACGATTCCGCCGACGCCATCTTCATCGGCTGTTGTTGGAACATCAGCTTGCCCTGGGCGTCACCGGTGAAGAACAGGCCGGCCGCGGAGACGAAGGCGATCAGACAGCCCACGATGGTCGCCGGACGGTACATCGTGCGTGCTTCATCCGAGTCGGGGGTGCGCACCATCCACCATGCGCACACCCCGGCCACGAAGGTTCCGGCCACCAGGAACGCGCCGGCGACGGCGTGCGGGAACGCCGCCCACGCCGTGTTGTTGGTGAACAGGGCACTGATGCTGGTCAATTCGGCGCGGCCGGTCTCGGGGTTGTAATGCGCGCCGACCGGGTGCTGCATGAACGAGTTGGCCGCGATGATGAAGAACGCCGAGGCGTTCACGGCGATGGCGACGATCCAGATACAAGCCAGGTGCACCAGGCGGGGCAGCCTGGTCCAGCCGAAGATCCACAGCCCGAGGAAGGTCGATTCGAAGAAGAAGGCGACCAGGCCCTCCAAGGCCAGCGGCGCCCCGAACACGTCGCCGACGAATCGGGAGTATTCGCTCCAGTTCATCCCGAACTGGAACTCCTGGACGATGCCGGTGGCCACGCCCAGGGCGAAGTTGATCAGGAACAGCTTCCCGAAGAACCTGGTGAGGCGGTACCACGCGGTATTGCCGGTGATGACCCACACCGTCTGCATCACCGCGATGAGCGGGGCAAGCCCGATCGTGAGCGGGACGAAGATGAAGTGGTAGACGGTGGTGATCCCGAACTGCCATCGCGACACGTCCAACGCGTCCATGTGCACCAACTCCCCGGGCTGCGGGTCTCTCTACGGCTCTGTAGAACTACGACACACTGTAGTAGCTGAGGGTCCGCATGCGTGGAAAACGTGGTGCAGACAACTCATGACGACGTCTGAGCCGGGTCCTGGCTCAGACCTCCGCCCAGCGCCTCGGTCAGTTTCTTGGAGGTCGACCGGATGCCGAAGGCGGTGACGACCTCCATCAGACCGATGACCACCAGCCAGATGCCGGTCACCAGGGCCAGCGTGGCGATCGAATCGAACGGCGAGGCCAGCACGACGATGCCGGCGATCAGGCTGATGACGCCGACGAAGATGTTCCAGCCCCGGCCGGGCAGGGTGGGGTCGCTGATCGCCGAGACCGCGGTGGCCACACCCCGGAACACGAACCCGATGCCGATCCAGATCGCCAGCAGCAGTACGGCGTCGTAAAGGTGGCGGAAAGACAACACGGCCAGGATCACCGATGCCGCGCCGCTGATGAACAGCAGTACCCGGCCGCCGGCCGACACGTGCAGGCTGAATGCGAAGATCACCTGCGCGATACCGGTGATCAGCAGATAGGCGCCGAAGAAGCTGGCTGCGACGACGATCGAGATCTTCGGCCAGGCGAGCACTGCGGCGCCGAGTGCCACCGCGAGAACGCCCGAGACAAGGGTGGATTTCCACAGGTGAGGCAGCAGGCTTGGGGGAGCGACGGTTGTCATAGGCGCAGTCTCCCACAGCGTCAAACACCGCTGGACGATTACGGCACACCATGATCAGAAGATCGTTAACCTTCGGTTACCGGCGCTGCGAGCTGGGGCCACTGTGGTTAACGTCTTCGCCTTGGGGCACAAAGATGTCGGAAGTCGACGCAGGTGGATGACCACCGACGAGGAAAGAGGAAACGTGTCAGTTGGATGTATGAGTCGCCGGACCAGGGTGTGGCGCGTTGCGGCGGTATTCGTCGCCACGGGTGCGCTGGCCCTGTCGGGTTGCGCCAAGAACGAGGACTCCGCCGCACCGTCCTCCACGACCAAGGCCGCGTCGGCGGAGAAGGTCGAATCCATCGCCAACACCGTTCCCGAGGCGATCAAGTCGTCCGGCAAACTCGTGGTGGGCGTGAACATTCCGTACGCCCCCAACGAGTTCAAGGATGAGACCGGCAAGATCGTCGGCTTCGACGTCGACCTTGTCAACGCGATCGCGGCCACGCTGGGGCTGCAGGCGGAGTTCCGCGAGTCCGATTTCGCCAAGATCATCCCCGCGGTGCAGGGTGACACCTTCAACATCGGGATGTCCTCGTTCACCGATACCAAGGAGCGGGAGCAGGCGGTCGATTTCGTCACCTACTTCTCGGCCGGTATCCAGTGGGCCCAGCCGAAGGGCGGCTCGATCGACCCGAACAACGCCTGCGGCAAGAAGGTGGCGGTGCAGGCCACCACCACCGAGGAGACCGACGAACTGCCCGCCAAGAGCAAGGCGTGCACCGATGCCGGCAAACCGGCCATCGACATCCTCAAGTTCGACAGCCAGGATGCCGCGACCAACGCGGTGGTGCTGGGCCAGGCCGACGCCATGTCGGCGGACTCCCCGGTCACGCTGTACGCCATCAAGCAGAGCAACGGCAAGCTGGTGACCGCCGGGGAGACCTTTGAATCCGCGCCCTACGGCTGGCCGGTGAAGAAGGGCTCGCCGCTGGCGCAGTCCCTGGTGCAGGCGCTGCAGCATCTGATCGACAACGGCACCTACAAGCAGATCGCCGCCAACTGGGGTGTCGAGCCGGGCATGATCGACAAACCGGTGATCAACGGAGCGATCAACTGACCACAACCGATGCTCCGGAGGCTCCACCGGTAATACACGCGGTGCCCCTGCGCCATCCGTGGCGGTGGGTGGGGGCCGCGGTGATCGTTGCGTTGACCGCGCTGTTCCTCTACGGCGCGGCCACCAACGACGCCTACCGCTGGTCGGTGTACCGCAAGTACCTGTTCGACCAGCGATTGCTCGAGGGTGCGTGGAACACCTTGCAGCTCACCATCTATTCGATGGTGCTGGCGATCCTGCTCGGCATCATCCTGGCGGTGATGCGGCTCTCGCCCAATCCGGTGTTCCGGTGGGTGTCCTGGGTGTTCCTCTGGATCTTCCGCGGTACCCCGGTGTACGTGCAGCTGGTGTTCTGGGGCCTGTTCCCGACCATCTACAAGAACCTCCAGCTGGGTATCCCGTTCGGCCCGACGTTCTTCACGTTCAACCTGCAGTCGCTCTCGATTCCGTTCCTGCTCGCGGTCATCGGCCTCGGTCTCAACGAGGGCGCGTACATGGCCGAGATCATCCGTGCCGGAATCTCCTCGGTGCCGGAGGGCCAGTCCGAAGCCTCGACGGCACTGGGCATGTCCTGGGGCATGACCATGCGCCGCACGGTGTTACCGCAGGCGATGCGGGTGATCATCCCGCCGACCGGCAACGAGATCATCAGCATGCTCAAGACCACCTCGCTGGTGACGGCCGTGCCGTACTCGTATGACCTGTACGGCATCGCGGTGCGCGATATCGGTGGCCGGATCTTCGAACCCGTGCCGATGCTGATGGTCGCCGCGACCTGGTACCTGGCGGTCACCAGCGTGCTGATGGTCGGTCAGTACTACCTGGAGCGGTACTTCTCCCGGGGCGCCTCGCGCAAGCTGACCACCAAACAGCTTGAGGCACTGGCCAAAGCACAAGCCGGGACAGGTGGAATGTGACAGTGGAAAACTCGGCTCCCGCGCAGCCCATGGTCAAGGCCGAACAGGTTTGCAAGAGCTTCGGCGCCCTGCAGGTGTTGAAGGGCATCACCCTGGAGATCGGCAGGGGTGAGGTGCTGGTGTTGGTCGGGCCATCCGGTTCGGGCAAGTCGACCTTCCTGCGCTGCATCAACCACTTGGAACAGGTCAACGCGGGACGGCTGTACGTCGACGGTGAGCTCGTCGGGTATCGCGAACGGGGCAGCAAGCTGCTGGAGATGAGCCCGAAGGACGCGGCCAAGCAGCGTCGCGAGATCGGCATGGTGTTCCAGCATTTCAATCTCTTCCCGCATCGGACGGCGCTGGAGAACATCATCGAGGCGCCCGTCCACGTCAAGGGTATGAAGCGCGACGCCGCGTTGGCGCGGGGCAAGGATCTGCTTGCGCAGGTCGGGCTCGGTGAGAAGGCCGATGCTTACCCGGCCCAGTTGTCCGGCGGTCAGCAGCAGCGGGTGGCGATCGCGCGGGCACTGGCGATGAGCCCCAAGTTGATGTTGTTCGACGAACCCACGTCCGCGCTGGATCCCGAGCTGGTCGGGGAGGTGCTCGGGGTGATGAAGAACCTCGCCAGCGAGGGTATGACCATGGTCGTCGTCACCCATGAGATGGGTTTCGCCCGTGAGGTCGCCGATAAGGTGGTGTTCATGGACGGCGGTGTCGTGGTGGAAAGCGGTGCTCCACGTGAGGTGCTGACCAACCCTCAGCACGAACGCACGAAAGCCTTTCTGTCCAAGGTGATGTAGCCGCGGTGCGGAGCATGTCCGACCCGGCGGCCCCGCTGTGGCGGGCCGCGCAGGTGTTCAGGCTGTTCAGCTGGGTGTACGCGGGCGTGTTCTTCGTGTCGAAGAACTCCGAGCTGGACCGTCCGGTGCTGGGCATGGTGCTGTTCGGCGTGCTGACGGTGTGGAGCGTGGCGTGCGCGGTGGCGTATCTGCGCGGGTTCGGCCGCAACCGCGTCTGGGTGCTCGCCGAGGTGGCGGTGGTCGTGGTGCTGATGGCCTCCACGCCGGTGGTCGCCTCCGCACAGTGGACGTCGGCCAACCAAGCCTGGCCGACCACGTTGTGGGCCACCAATGCCGTTGTGTCGTCGGCGATTCTGGCCGGGCCGGTGCCGGGTATGGTCACGGGTCTGATCGTGATGGGCACCGCGGCGGCGCTGAAGGGCACCATTGCCGTCGATCTGGTGCGCACCCCGACCATCCTCATCGAGCTGGCAGTGGGGCTGGCCGTCGGTATGGCGGCCAGCACAGCCCGGCGCGCGCACGCCGAACTGGAGCGGGCCACCCGCCTGGCCGCGGCGCTGGCCGAACGCGAACGCCTGTCCCGGCAGGTGCATGACGGTGTCATGCAGGTGCTTGCCCTGGTGTCAAGGCGGGGTCGCGAGATCGGCGGTGAGGCAGCGCAACTGGCCGAGGTGGCCGGTGAGCAGGAGCGGGCGCTGCGGCGGCTGGTCAGTGTCGCCGATACCGCGCAGGACGGGGGCATATCGGTGACCGATCTCGGTGCGCTACTGCGCGGATATGCATCCGACCGGGTCGCGGTGAGCTTGCCCGCCGCCGCGGTATACCTCGACGCCCGGGTGGCCGACGAGGTGCTGGCCGCCACCGTCAATGTGCTGACCAACGTCGAGCGGCACGCCGGTCCGGGCGCGAAGGCTTACGTGCTCCTGGAGGATCTCGGTGGATCGGTGGTCGTGAGCATCCGCGATGACGGCCGCGGTATCCCGGCCGGCCGGCTGGCCGAGGCCGAGAACGAAGGGCGGGTCGGGGTGTCGAAATCCATTCGGGGACGGATGCAGGCGTTGGGCGGCGAGGCCGTCCTGACGACGTCGGAGGGTGGTGGGACGGAATGGGAACTGACGGTGCCACGGGAATCGACAACGCGATGACGAGCATCATGGTGGTCGACGACCACCCCATCTGGCGGGACGCGGTGGCACGCGATCTGGCCGAGGCCGGGTTCGAGGTGGTGGCCACCGCGGACGGTGTCGGGTCGGCGCGGCGGCGGGCCGGGGCGGTCAAGCCCGATGTGGTGGTGATGGACATGCGACTGTCCGACGGCACCGGTGCGCAGGCCACCCTCGAGGTGCTGGCTGTCTCGCCGGCATCACGGGTCTTGGTGCTGTCCGCCTCAGATGAGCGCGACGACGTGCTGCAGGCGGTGAAGGCCGGCGCCACCGGCTATCTGGTCAAGAGCGCCTCCAAGGCGGAGCTGGGTGACGCGGTCCGCGCCACCGCCCAGGGCCGGGCGGTGTTCACACCGGGGTTGGCCGGGTTGGTGCTGGGGGAGTACCGGCGAATCGCGCAGAACCCACAACCCGGCCCGGCCGGCCCCAGCCTCACCGACCGGGAGACCGAGATCCTGCGATACGTGGCAAAGGGGTTGACCGCCAAGCAGATCGGCGAGCGTCTGTCGCTCAGCCACCGCACTGTGGAGAACCACGTGCAGGCCACCTTCCGCAAGTTGCAGGTGGCCAACCGGGTCGAGCTGGCCCGCTATGCGATCGAACACGGCCTGGATCGCGAACCCGAAGTCGAGTAGTCCTACTCATCCGCTGGGTCCGCACCCGCGCCACGATGGCGGGTATGACCGAACCCAAGCAGGCTCTCGTCCGGCTGTCGGCCGAGTTCGCCGCCATCGCCGGTCAGTTGACCCGTGCCTCCGCCGAGTTGTACGACCTCGGTGTCCGGCTCAACGGCCAATCCGCCGTGCCCGCGCCGGTGTATTGGCCCTACCCGCCGCAGCCGCAGCCGCAGCCGGCGCCGGTGCCTCGGGAGCCGACGAATTGGATCGGCAAGGCGCTCGCCGCGGCCGGGGTCGCGGTGACGTTGGTCGGCGTGGTGCTGCTGGTGGTGCTCGCCGCCCAGGCCGGCCTGCTCGCCCCGCCCGTGCGGGTGGCCGGTGGCGTGGCGCTGGCGGCCGCCCTGGTGGCGTGTGCCTTGTGGCAGCGGTCGCGCCCCGGTGGGGCGGTGGGCGCCATCGCGCTGGCCGCCACCGGAATTGCGGCCGCCTACATCGATGTTCTTGCGGTCACGACCATGTACGACTGGCTGCCCGCGCCGGCCGGGCTGGCAGTCTCGGCAATGGTGGGCGGCGGCGGTCTGCTGCTGGCGCGGCGTTGGGACACCGAACAGCTGGCGCTGCTGGTGTTGGTGCCATTGATCGTGCTGGCGCCGGTCGTGGCGGGTGGTATCACGCTGCTGCTGGTCGGTTTCATGCTTGCGCTGTCGGCGGCGACGCTGCCGGTGCAGATCGGCCGGGACTGGGTGTGGACCTTCGCGGCGCGCACGGCGGCCGGTAGCGCACCGGTGACGCTCGCGCTGGTGGGCGTGGCGTTCGGCTCGGGCCGCGATGCGTGGCTGGCCGGGGCGTGCGCGCTCGCGGCGATGCTCGCCTTGGGATCGGCGTTGGTGGTGTTGCCGCACAGCACCCATCGTGGGGCGGTGGCGCTGCTGGCGGCCGCGGGGGCCTTTCCGGTGCTGGTGGTCGGGGCGGCGGTGCACGAGGTGGTCGCGGCCCTGATGGCCGCCGCGTTGTCGGCTGCGGTGCTGGCGCTCGTGCTGTCGGGGCACCGGATCCCCGGGGTGACGGCGCCGGTGCGCCAGGTGTGGACCGCGTTATCGGCCGTCTGTGCACTGGTGGCCGTCGGCGTGGGTTTCGCCGCGCCGGTGGCCGGGCCGCTGCTGCTGGCCATGGCGATACTCGCCGCGGTGGCGGGCCGGCACAGCGTCGCCGCGCAGTGGTCCGCGGTGCTGTTCGGTGGTTTCGGGGGGCTATATCTCCTGTCGATGGCCGGACCGGCCACCTTGACGTCGGCAACGGTGCTCACGGCACCGGACGCGGTGTCGGTGCTGATCTCTAGCGTGCTGCTGGGCGGCTACGCGGGTGCGCAGTGCTGGGCGGCCAGATCGCGCCTCGACGGTGACCGCGCGCGACTGCTGCTGGCCGGGGCGGCAGCCATCCTGGTCTATACCGTCACCGTGTTCACCGTGACGGCCGGCGTTCTGATCGCGGGCCCCGAAGGCGGCTTCCTGGCCGGGCAGATGGCTGCGACCATCTGCTGGATCGCCCTGGCGGCAGCGCTGTTCGGCTACGCGGCCCGGCGGGCCCGTGAGGACCGGTCATTACCCATCGGTGCGGGGATGGCGCTGGTCGCCGCCGCCGTGGCCAAGCTCTTCGTGTTCGACCTGGGCACGCTCGACGGCATGTTCCGGGTGGCCGTGTTCATCGTGGTCGGCCTGGTGTTACTGGGTATGGGTGCCGGTTATGCCCGACTGTTGAGCCAGCAGCACCGGAACTGATCGGTGTTTTCTGGAATCATTCCAGAAAATGCCGGGTTGCATTGTGTATGACCACGTCAACTCGCCGCACCGAAACCGATGTCAAGGGATTCCAGGCTTCCGCCGCGCTGAGCGCCCACCTACAGCAGGTCCTGGTCGACATGATCGAACTGCATCTGCAGGGCAAGCAGGCGCACTGGAACGTCGTCGGCACGAACTTCCGGGATCTCCATCTGCAATTGGACGAGCTCGTCGACTTCGCACGTGCGGGCAGCGATACCGTCGCCGAGCGCTTGCGGGCACTCGATGCGGTCGCGGACGGCCGTTCCGACACCGTGGCCGCCACCACCACGCTGCCGGAGTTCCCTCCTTACGAGCGCGGCACGGCAGAGGTGGTGGACCTGATCACCACACGTATCTATGCCGCAGTGCAGACGCTGCGCGATGTGCACGATGCGGTGGACGACGAGGATCCGACCACCGCGGACATCCTGCACCAGTTGATCGACGGCCTGGAGAAACTGGCCTGGCTCATCAAGTCGGAGAATCGCAAGGTGTGAGCAGAATGGGCGACGCGCCGGATCGCAGTGACACGTCGCCATTTGTGCTTGCTGGACCGTGGTGACCCCGAAATGGCGTTGGCCGGGCCGGGGGCTTCGTCCGCCGCGTCAGCCAACCGACGACGGAGCCCGATCCGGCGCCGGTCGTGGTGCCGGCGGCCGTCGTGACCGCGCGGTCTGGACTGTCGACCGTATCGGTAGCCGAGGGTCGACGGTCGGTGCAGGAAGGATCCGCACGGCTGCTGCGCCGGCAACGATCTCCCCTGGCGAGGACGCCGATGACGGCCCGGTGGGCCGTGGGGGCGGCCGTCGGGCCGGTCGCGTGAGGGGGCGACCTGCCCCAGGCCGTGCGTCCGCCGTGCGATGTCTCTCACATGCCAGGATCGGGCCCCCCGAGGCTGATCGCCAAGGGGTGCGGGCAAATGTTGTCCAAGACGGTGTCGGGGTGGATGTCCGTCGAACATACGACGGGGAATGCGGGTTTGCCAGGTCGGCATGCTTGGACGTTGATGAGAGCCGCCAGGAAGGTCGCTGTGTCGAACTGTGTGGAAACCGTTGCGCGCCTGTGATTCTGCTGTGATCCGGATCACTCCAGTTTCGGGTCAGGCGTGGCCGCTCTGGGGCTCAGTCTTTGCCATAAGTCGACTAATGCGTATCGAATAAGTTTGTCCCTAATACCCTGGGAAATTTGCCTAACTTGGTGAAATCGGAATGTCTTAATGGCGCGAAAAATTACGTCTGAGTAATCTCGCGAAAAAACTGGCGGAACCGCCAATAGGCGTGCAATATCCGTGTCCTGACATCGAAACGCTCTGCATCGGAACAGGAGTCACCATGGGGGAGCCTGTGCGTAAGCCAGTCAAAAAGGTCGCCACGCGCTGCGCTATTGCGGTGACAGCAACGGCACTAATAGCAGGGTCGCCCGGTCAATTCGCGTCGCCAGTGTCCTTGCCAGCGATCCGGCATGCGTCCTATGACATCGTGAACACAGCCGCCGTTGACGAGCAGGCTGCCACGGTCGGAATTGCCGAGTCCTACCTTTATTACGAGGTGGCCAATGCCACCACGACGGCGGAACGGCAGTCCCTGATCAACAAGGCGTTGGACGCCCTGCAGTCGGTGGGCGCCAGTGACGTCCGGATCGGCATTCCGTGGAACGCGGTCGAGACTGCGGACGGCAAGTACAACTGGTCCGTCACCGACATGATCGTGTCGGAGGCGCAGAAGCGCGGAATGGGCATCCTCGCGTCTATCAGTCATGCGCCGTCCTGGGCGGGTGGCGGTATCGGCAGTGCCCATCCGAGTACCGATCAGGCGGCGGCGCTCTCCCAATTCGCTTCGCAGTTCGCGGATTTCACCTCGGTTGTGGCCAATCGCTACTCCACGGGAGCTTTCGCCGGTGCGATCTCGTCCTATGAGATCTGGAATGAGCCCAATGGTGCCCTCGAGTGGAATCCGTCGGATCCCGCGGCGTATACCGCCATCCTGAAGGCCGCCTACACCGCCATCAAGGCCGTCAACACCGATATCAAGGTCATCGGTGGAGTGGTGGGAGCGGGGTGGGGAGTCCCCGGCCTGTCGGTTGACCCGGTGGGCTTCGTGGCGGCCATGTACGCGGCGGGCGCCAAGGACTTCTTCGACGCGTTGTCGTTTCATCCCTACAGCCAGAGCTTGCCGTTCAGTTCCGGTGTCAACGCCACCCTGCCCGGTGGATTGTCTGCCGTTCAGCAGGTGAAGGCGATCCGCGCACTGATGGCCGCCAACGGCGACGATGACCTGAAGATCTGGATCAGCGAGTACGGCTATTCGACCGTGGGTGGTTCCGAAGCCGAGCAGTTGAAGCAGGCCAAGTTCATTGCGGACCTCGTCAACTATTGGCAGACGTTCGACGGCGGCGGACCCATCTTCCTCTACACCGCGCATGACACGTACCCGAACAGTTCCAACGCCGAGTACAACTTCGGGCTGTTCACCTACAACTGGGTGGCCAAGTACGCGGCGGGGATCGTCAAGCAGTTGATCGCCAATCCGTCGGCGGTCATCGATTTCCCGGGCACGCTCCCGGGAACGGTGACGGGGACGCTCAGTGCACTGGCGCAGCAGGTCGCCGCGGCGGTCAACCAGGTCGTCAACGCCGTCGCCGGCGTCGTCATGTCCCCGGTGAAGATGGCCCTCAACGTCGCGAGTTCGATCGCCAATGCAATTGCGAAACTGAAGCTGGCGCTCACGAAGACGCCGACCACCGCCGCTGCCAAAGCCGGTGCGACCGTGTCGGCGCTCAGTGTCGCGGCCGCACCCGTCGATGCGACGACGGCCGAGGCTGTGACGAACGCGGGGACGTCGCAGGTCACCAAGGCCGCGACGGTGGAGGCAGCGACCGGCGAGGTGCCCGCGAAAGAGTCGGCCACCACGGCGGCGGAGGTGGGGTCCCAGCCCGAGGTCGTGACCGAACCAGTCGCCGTGACCGAACCAGTCGCCGTGACCGAACCTGTCACCGTGACGGAGCCGGTCGTGACCGAACCCGTCACCGTGACGGAGCCGGTCGTGACGGAACCCGTCACCGTGGCGGAACCGGCAACCGTAGCGGAACCGGCCACCGCCACCGAACCGGCAACCACCCCGGCGGCGTCGGCGGATACGGCCGGTGCTGACGACCAGTCCGCCACCACCACCCAGACGGCTACCGACGTCAAGTCGGCGACCGACGCCAAGTCCGGCGCCGATCGACCGCGTAAGCCGTGGCGGTTCGGCCCGCGACATGTCGCAAAGAGCGATACCGCTGCGGCGGCCGACGGTTCCGAGGCCGGCTCCACGGGTGTCAAGTCCCGCCCGGGTCTCCACTGGCCCAAGCCGAAGCCGCGGGCGACGACCACCACCGGGGCGTCCGGTGGGTCAGATTCCTCGGAGTCGTCCCAGACGGCGAGCTCGACCTCGGGCAGCGCAAGCGGCGGATCCGCCGCTTGAGAAGCAGGGGAGGAACGAAGGGCCGCGACATACTCGCGGCCCTTCGTTTTGCCACCGACAGAACGTCTGGGGATGTGCGGGCCAGTAACCGGTTCGATCCACTCCCACATGTCAAGACCGGTGCCTCGCATGGCCGGTTCTGCGCTCCTACTGGCAAATGTTGCCTTTGATCGCCGCGGCGGTGGGCACGGAGGTGGAGCGAACTTCCGTTCAACTTTGCCAAGCCGGTCCTCGGATGGGTCGGCTGGAGCGTTCGAAGTCGGTGCCATTCGGCCCGAAGTGGCGAGCGCAAAGCCTGAACCTGCGGTGTTACTCCGCGCTGCGGGCTGTGTTCGCTGTCGGGGACGGCGAGTGAACAGACGTACCCCTTTGCCATAACTCGGATTATGGGAACGAATATGGATATTTCCATACGGGTCAATTGTTTGCCTAAATTGCTCCGTTTCGACTAGGTGCTTTGGCGCATTTATTACCGCTGGGTAAGTTGTGCAATTACCCGTCGGTTCAGTTAATTTGCGAGCAATGTGCAGGCAAGGCACAGGTGTCCCGATCTGCAGAAGAAACGAGGTGGTCGAAATGTGGAGACGTGCTCCTCGACCAGTACGCGGTGTGATGGTGCGTGCAGTAATAGGGTTGACCGCCACAGCAATGATCGCGGCGACCGGAAGTCATTTCGTCATGCCCGACGTGAAGCATGTCGCGTCGTACGACATCCTCAACGTCGCCGCGATTGACGACTCCCCGTCGACGGTCGGCATTTCCGAGGGCTCGGACTGGTATTACGCGGTGAACGACGCCCTCTCCAAACCGGGCATCACGGCAGCTGAGATCGAGGCAATCCGGGCGGATGTCGACCAGCGACTCCAGTCGATGTTGGATATCGGTGTCACGAACGTTCGTGTGCTGGTGCCGTGGGCCAACATCGAACAGAGGGACCCCAGTCTTCCGCAGAGCACCCGGAACTGGAACGCGCTCGACATGATCGTCAATGCCGCGAATGCCAAGGGTATGGGCATTCTGGGCGTGCTCAACTCGACGCCGGTGTGGGCTACGGAGTCGACGCCGATCAACGGTCAGCCGACGGACGTCAACGACTTCGCCGATTTCGCCAAGCAGGTGGCTCTGCGCTACGGCGACAAGATCAGCGCCTACGAGGTCTGGAACGAACCGAACGCCTTCATCTTCTGGAATCCGGTGGACCCGGTCGACTACACCACGATGTTGAAGGCCACGTACACCGCACTCAAACAAGCCGCCAGCCAGCTCAACATCGACATCTCCGTGATCGGAGCGGTGGTGGGTGCCGGTTCGACGTGGGGCAATTTGACGATGAACCCCGTCGACTTCGTCACGGCGATGTATAACGCAGGGGCAAATGGCTACTTCGACGCGCTGTCATTTCACCCTTACGACTACTACGTGAAATTCTCTGACGGCAACGTTGCATTGTCGCAGGCTCAGCAGCTGCGAGAACTGATGGATTCCTATCTCGCGCCGGGCCAAGAGCAACTGAAGTTGTGGATCAGTGAGTACGGGCTTCCGACGAATCTGGTTTCCGAAACAGCGCAGAAGGACTTTATCACCGACTTCATCAACTTCTGGCAGACCGTCGCGGGAGCGGGACCCATCTTTCTGTACACCACACGGGACACCGCGGGGCCCGGTGAGGATCTCAACAACAATGAGGCACACTTCGGGCTGTTCTACGAGGACGGGACACCGAAACCCATCGCCCTCGTCCTCAAAGAGCTGATCAAGTCGCTGCAGCCGACCACACCTACCAACCCGTCGAACCCGGTGACATCGGTGCTGCAGCTGCTCGGACAGCTGATCACCAATGTGCTGAGCTTCGTGCCGAACCTGATCAGCGCGATAGTGACATCCGTGGTCACCGCTATCACCCAGATTTTCAAGGGATTCGGCGGGCAGACGGCCACCGCGACGGCTCTGAGCGCTGCCCGCACGGCCACGGTCGAGGGGGTTTCCGCGGAGACGGTGGAGTCGGCGGCTCCCGCCGTGGACAAGATCTCGACGGCTGGTGAGGAGGCCAAGTCCGGCGAAACCGGGGCCGCGGGAGCGACCTCAACCGATGCGGAGGCGGCAACCGAGGCGACCACCACCGAGGCGACCACCACCGAGGCGACCACCACCGAGGCGACCACCACCGAGGCGACCACCACCGAGGCTGCGAAGGTCGACACGGTCGAGGAGTCGACGACCACGGCACCGGCGGCCGAACCGGTCGGGACCGCTGTCGAACCCGTCGACACCACGAAGGTCGACACCACGAAGGAAGCAGAAGCTCCCTCAACCGGTACCGACACGACGACCAAGCCCGACACGACGACCAAGCCCGACACGACGACCAAGCCCGACACCACCGAGTCGGGGACCACCAAGCCGGACACGTCGAAGGATGACGCCAAGGGCGATACCAAGCCCGACAGCACGACAGATGGCAAGGCCGGCGATACGCCCAAGCCGGCTGCCGCATCCGGCAGTGCCGGCGCCGACAAGAACGGCGAGGGCGCAAAGGCCACCCGCGAGGGATCGAAGGCCGGTCACCCCGAGCGCGGTACGAAGCCCAAGGGTGGGGGCAAGGACAACGACGGGGTCAAGTCGGTCAAGCCGGCTCGCCACGGTGCGGCTGCAACGTCCGCTACCGCGTCCAAGTCCGACGACGGGGGCACGAAGGCCGGGGCGTCCGCATCTTCGGGTTCGGGCGGCTCCGAGTAGGGAAACAAGGGAGGAAATGAGGGGCCGCGGCGGCGCGGCCCCTCATTCTTCGTGTCTGTCCTGGTGCCCTCGGTGAGATTCGAACTCACACTGCACGGGTTTTGAATCCGTTTCCTCTGCCAGTTGGGATACGAGGGCCTGCACTGGTGCGGGTTACCACCATAGAGGATGGCCGGACCGGTCCCAGATCCCGGGCCGACGCGCCCATTTAACCCCGAGGTCGCTCATCGCCGTCCTTCACGAGACAATGGCGGAATGACCGACGCTCCTACGCCGCGCCGTGTCCTCATAGCCGAGGACGAAGCACTGATCCGACTCGACCTGGCAGAGATGCTGCGCGAGGAGGGTTATGAGGTCGTGGGGCAGGCCGGTGATGGCCAGGAGGCTGTCGACCTGGCCGAGAGCCTCAAACCCGACTTGGTGATCATGGACGTGAAGATGCCGCGCCGCGACGGTATCGACGCGGCCTCCGAGATCGCCGCCAAGCGCATCGCGCCCATCGTCATCCTGACCGCCTTCTCGCAGCGCGAGCTCGTCGAACGGGCCCGTGACGCCGGGGCGATGGCCTACCTGGTCAAGCCGTTCTCCATCACCGATCTGATCCCGGCCATCGAGGTCGCGGTGAGTCGGTTCAGTGAGATCGCGGCGCTGGAGAACGAGGTGGCGAGCCTGTCCGACCGGCTCGAGACGCGCAAGCTCGTCGAGCGGGCCAAGGGTTTGCTGCAGGCCAATCAAGGCATGACCGAACCCGAAGCGTTCAAATGGATCCAGCGCGCAGCGATGGATCGACGCACCACCATGAAACGGGTGGCCGAGGTCGTCCTGGAAACACTCGACCCGCCCAGCGGCGAATCATCTTCTGCCTGATCCCTGTGGACGGCCTGGGTTAACACTGCGTTTCCGGTCCTGCGCTACACCAGCTCGCGGTACCGACGCGCCGCGGGCAATCGTTCAACATCGCGCAACCCGGCGACCGGTTGGCTAGTGTCTACCCCGTTGCATCAGCGAACGGCCGACCTGCGGCTCATCGTCGATGCCGTTGGAATCCATGACCCGGAGGTGAAGCGTGCGCAGTCGCGTGGCACGGAATGCATTTGCGCTCGGCGGTGCTGGTCTGCTGGTACTCGGCATTGCCGGGTGCAACCAGTCCTCGCCCGAGCAGAGCACGTCGAAGGCGGACCTGAAGATCGTCGAGCAGGTCCAGATCGACGAGAACGGCGCGGAGGTCAAGGCATCCGCGGGTGCCACTCCGGCCGATCCCGCCGGCGACGGCAAGGCCACCTGCCCGCCCGTGTCCATTGCGATGGCCGGTGCACTCAACGGCCCAGACGCCGCGCTGGGCATCAACATCAAGAACGGTGTGCAGCTCGCGATCGACAAGCACAACGCCGCCAACCCCGGCTGCCAGGTGCAGCTCAAGCCGTTCGACACCGAGGGTGACCCGCAGAAGGCGACGGCCATCGCCCCCCAGATCGTGGACGACCAGTACACGATCGGTCTGGTCGGCCCGGCCTTCTCCGGCGAGACCAAGGCCACCGGTACGGTGTTCGACCAGGCCGGACTCGTCGCTACCACGGCATCGGCCACCAACCCGACGCTGAGCCAGAACGGCTGGAAGACCTTCTTCCGTGGCCTCGCCAATGACGCCGTGCAGGGCCCGTCGGTGGCCAACTACCTGAAGAACACGTTGGGCTACAAGAAGATCTGCGTGATCGACGACAGCACCGACTACGGGCTGGGCCTGGCCACCGCGGTGCGCGACACCCTGGGCCCGGTCGCCGACTCCGGCTGCAACATCTCGGTGAAGAAGGGCGACAAGGACTTCTCCGCCGCGGTCACCCAGGTCAAGGGGATCAGCCCGGACGCCATCTTCTACGGCGGCTACTACTCCGAAGCGGCCCCGCTGGTGCAACAGCTCCGCGACGGTGGCTACACCGGTGTCTTCTCCTCGGCCGACGGCACCAAGGATCCCGAGTTCGTCAAGCAGGCCGGCGAGGCCTCCAAGGACGCCATCCTGGCCTGCCCGTGCGGCCCGGCCACCGGCACGTTCGCCGAGGACTACAAAAAGAAGTTCAACACCGAGGCGGGTACCTACAGTGCGGAGGGCTATGACCTCGGCACCATCCTGCTCAAGGGCATCGACTCGGGTGCCATCACCCGGCCGGCGCTGCTGGACTTCGTGAAGAAGTACAACGGCCAGGGTGTGGCCCGTAACTACCAGTGGACCGACAAGGGTGAGCTCACCACCAACCTGATCTGGATCTTCAAGGTCCAGTAGGTAACTCGCTGACGCCAGAACGCGTCCGGGACCCCGGTTCCGGACGCGTTCTCGTTCCAGACAGCCGCACTTATCGACCAGGAGCGCGCCACCGGATGACCCCCGATTGCATCGGTCAGTACGTCTGCACCGCAGCCAATATCAACTTCAACGTCGACAACCTGGTGAACGGGTTCGGCCAGTTGACGATTGACGGTCTGTCGTGGGGAGCGATCTACGCACTCGTCGCGGTCGGTTACACCCTGGTGTTCGGCGTGCTGCGGTTGATCAACTTCGCCCATTCCGAGATCTTCATGCTCGGCATGTTCGGCGCCTATTTCGCGCTCGACATCATCCTCGGTTTCACCCCGAGCGGCACGCCGTACAACAAGGGCATCGTGTTGACGGTGTTGTATCTGGCGATCGCGATGCTGGTCGCCATGGCGGTGTCGGGGTCGGCCGCGGTCGGGCTGGAGATGGTGGCGTACCGCCCGTTGCGCAAGCGCAACGCCCGGCCGCTGACCTTCCTGATCACCGCCATCGGCATGTCGTTCGTGCTGCAGGAGTTCGTGCACTTCGTCTTGCCGAAGTTGATCAAGGGCTACGGCGGCAGTAACGCCCAACAACCGATCATCTTGGTGCAACCCAAGACTCAGTTCACGATCTTCGGGGCGACGGTGTCCAACGTGACCATCGTGATCGTGGTGGCCGCGCTCGTGTTGGCGCTGCTGACCGATATCGCCATCAACCGCACCAAGTTCGGCCGCGGTATCCGCGCCGTCGCCCAAGACCCGACGACGGCCACCCTGATGGGAGTGTCGCGGGAGCGGGTCATCATGACGACGTTCCTGATCGGCGGTCTGCTCGCCGGTGCGGCCGCCCTGCTCTACACCCTGAAACTCCCGCAGGGGATCATCTACTCGGGTGGATTCCTGTTGGGTATCAAGGCGTTCTCGGCCGCGGTGCTCGGCGGTATCGGTAACCTGCGTGGCGCCCTGCTCGGTGGTCTGATCCTCGGGGTCATGGAGAACTACGGCCAGGCGCTGTTCGGCACCCAATGGCGGGATGTGGTGGCGTTCGTGCTGCTGGTGCTGGTGCTGTTGATCCGGCCGACGGGCATTCTCGGTGAGAGCCTGGGGAAGGCACGCGCATGACTCATCAGCAGACGAGCGGCTGGCGGCGCACCGTGCTCGCGCCGGGAGACGGCCTGCGCCAGTGGTGGTCTGAGCTCAGCCGTCCGGGCAAGTGGATCTTCGGGGCCGCGCTGTTCCTGCTCCTCGGGCTGCTTCCGCTGTACACCCCGGGCTTCCTGGACACCCCGGGAATCAGCTTCGGTGGCACCATGGCGCAGTTCGCGATGATCGCGATCATCGCGATCGGCCTCAACGTCGTCGTGGGACAGGCGGGCCTGCTCGATCTCGGCTACGTCGGTTTCTATGCCGTCGGCGCCTATACGGTCGCGTTGCTCACCAGCCCGGACAGTCCGTGGAACAAGGTCGGTCCGGACGGGTTCTTCAGCAAGGACTGGGCCTGGTTGTCCTGTGTCCCGATCGCCATGGCGGTGACGGCGTTGGCCGGGCTGATCCTGGGTACGCCGACGCTGCGGTTGCGCGGCGACTATCTGGCGATCGTCACCCTCGGGTTCGGCGAGATCATCCGGCTGCTCGCAGACAACCTCACCGACGTCACCAACGGCCCGCGCGGGCTCAACGAGATCGCGTATCCGAGGCTGGGGGAGAACGAGCATCTGCCCAATGGTGTTTTCTCCAGCGGCAATTCGGCGGGTGAGGCCAACTACGGCACCTGGTGGTTCTGGTTGGGTCTGGTGTTCATCGTCATCGTGCTGCTTCTGGTCGGAAACCTGGAACGCAGCCGGGTCGGCCGGGCCTGGGTGGCCATCCGCGAGGACGAGGACGCCGCGGAGGTCATGGGCGTCAACACCTTCAAGTTCAAGCTGTGGGCGTTCGTCATCGGTGCGGCCATCGGTGGGCTCTCCGGTGCCCTGTACGCCGGCCAGGTCCAGTACGTGGCGCCGCCGACGTTCAACATCATCAACTCCATGCTGTTCCTGTGCGCCGTGGTCCTGGGTGGCCAGGGCAACAAGCTGGGGGTGGTCTTCGGGGCGTTCATCATCGTCTACCTGCCCAACCGGCTGCTCGGCGTGCACTTCCTCGGGATCAACCTGGGCGATCTGAAATATCTGTTCTTCGGCCTGGCGCTGGTGGTGCTGATGATCTTCCGGCCGCAGGGCCTGTTCCCGGTGCGCCAGCAACTGCTGAGCTACGGCAAATCCGCGCGCACTCTGCTTCGCAGGGCCGACGACTCGAAGGCGGCAGCATGACCGAACCGGCCATCGACGAGGAACTGGCTGCCCTGCACCGCGACGTGAACGCCGCCGAGGGTGAGAAGCTGTTGGAGACAAAGGATCTCACCGTCAAGTTCGGCGGACTCACCGCGCTTGACTCGGTGTCCTTCGACATCAAGCGCGGCGAGATCCTGGGTCTGATCGGTCCCAACGGGGCGGGCAAGACCACCTGCTTCAACGCGATCACCGGGGTGTACCGGCCCAGTGCCGGCAGCGTCACCTTCGACGGCGCACCGCTGGGCAAGATCAAACGCCATCAGATCACCCGCCGCGGCATCGCCCGCACCTTCCAGAACATCCGGCTCTGGGGCGAGATGACCGCTCTGGAGAACGTGGTGGTCGGCACCGACGCCCGGCACAAGACCTCGGTGCCCGGCGCGCTCGTGCGCACGCCGCGGCACCGGCGCGAGGAGAAGGACGCCATCGAGCGGGCCGCGGCGCTGCTTCAGTTCGTCGGAATCGCGCACCGTGGTGAGGAGAAGGCCAAGAACCTGCCCTACGGCGACCAGCGTCGCCTGGAGATCGCACGCGCTCTGGCCACCGAACCCAAGCTGCTGTGCCTGGACGAGCCGGCCGCGGGGTTCAACCCGAGCGAGAAGGCCGCGCTGATCGACCTGATCCGCGCAATCCGGGACGACGGCTACACCGTGCTGTTGATCGAGCACGATATGCGGCTGGTCATGGGCGTGACCGACCGCATCGTGGTGCTGGAGTTCGGGCGCAAGATCGCCGACGGGCTGCCCGCGGAGATCCGGGAGGATCCGAAAGTGATTGCCGCCTACCTGGGAGTGCCCGATGACGAGCTCTGATCCGGCGGACCCGCGCCCCGTCCTGCTCGAGGTGCGCGACGCCGTCGTTCACTACGGCAGAATTCAAGCGCTGCACGGTGTTTCGCTGGAAGTGCGGGAAGGCGAGCTGGTCACGCTGCTGGGCTCCAACGGAGCGGGCAAGACCACCATGATGCGGGCGATCTCCGGACTGCGGCCGCTGACGTCGGGATCGGTGTGGTTCGACGGCACGGACATCTCCAAGGTCAAAGCGCATCAACGGGTGATACAGGGGCTCATCCAGGCGCCCGAAGGCCGCGGCGTGTTTCCCGGGATGACGGTGGTCGAGAACCTGGAAATGGGCTGTTACGGAAGGAAATTCGACTCCAAGCGCGACCATGACGAGCGTCTCGACTGGGTGATGACGACTTTCCCCCGGCTGGCGGAGCGGCGCGCCCAGGTGGGTGGCACCCTGTCCGGCGGCGAACAGCAGATGCTGGCCATCGGCCGTGCGTTGATGGCCCGGCCGAAGGTGCTGCTGCTCGACGAGCCGTCGATGGGTCTGGCGCCCATGATCATCTCGCAGATCTTCCGGATCATCACCGAGATCAACAAGCAGGGCACCACGGTGCTGTTGGTCGAGCAGAACGCACAGCAGGCGCTCAGCAGGTCCGACCGCGCGTACATCCTGGAGACCGGGGCCGTGACCCGCAGCGGCAATGCCCCCGAACTGTTGAAGGACGACAGCATCCGGGCGGCGTATCTCGGGGTGGCCTGACGCTTCCTGCCTGTCGTCGGCCTGTCCGCAGTCTGCGCACAGTTATCTCATAACGACGCACAGGTTCCTCATGGCTTGCGCTGAATTCCAATCGGCAGAATCGATTTCGGTTGGGGCTTAGTGAATGGAGCGCGAGACCGATGAACAGGTGCATCAAAGTGGTGGCGAGCTCGGCCGTATTGGCTGGTCTGGCCGCCGGAGCGCTCGGCACCGGAGTTGCCACCGC
Organism: Mycolicibacterium sp. Y3; assembly: GCF_051188035.1. NCBI lineage: Bacteria > Bacillati > Actinomycetota > Actinomycetes > Mycobacteriales > Mycobacteriaceae > Mycobacterium > Mycolicibacterium sp. Y3. Next base: position 3,003,365 of record NZ_JAVQLT010000001.1, read on the forward strand.
GGCGCCGCAGTGCCCGCCAGGGGCGCAGAACTGCCAGGGCGGTGGACCCGGTGGACCCGGTGGCCCCGGTGGTCCCGGTGGGCGTGACAACGGCCCTGGTGGTCCGGGCAATAACGGACCGGGTGGTCCGGGTGGGCGTGACAACGGTCCCGGTGGCCCCGGCTGGCACGACAATGGTCCTGGCGGTCCTGGCGGTCCTGGCGGTCCTGGCGGTCCTGGCGGTCCTGGCGGTCCTGGCGGTCCTGGCGGACCAGGCGGGCCCCCGCAGGACGGATCACCCGGCTGGCATCCCGATCGGCCGCCGGCGCTTCCGCCCGGCCAGTTCGACCGGCCCGCGCCACCGGACTGGGCTCCCGACTGGAACTGGGGACCGGGCCAGGGGAACGTCCCGGGCTGGGCGTCGCACCGGCCGGGACCCCCGTGGTGGGCGCCGTTCGCACGCGTCTTCTGGTCCGACGTGCGCAACTCATGGGGGTTCTGGTGGGGTCCCTTCTGGTTCCCCGCCTAGTCGACCGGCCGCGGAACATGCGCTCGTGTACGTGAATTCGCAAATAAGCTGATACGCGAGCGCAGGTCTGCGCGCGAAAGCGCGGTTACACTCCCGATGGTGAGTGATCGAATCTCGGTCGTGATCGCGGAGGATTCCCTGCTGGTCCGTGACAGTGTCACGCGATCGCTGTCCACCGTGCCCGAGGTCGATGTCGTCGGCGTCGGCGAGGACTATGACTCCGCGGCAGAACTCGTCGCCTCACACCGTCCGACGATCCTGATGACGGATGTCCGCATGCCGCCGACCTCGACGGATGAGGGGATCCGGCTGGCGCGGTGGCTGCGCACGGCGCATCCGGACGTCGGGGTGATCGTGTTGTCGAACTATGCGGACCCCGGTTACGCGGCGGGCCTGCTGGAAGGCGGCACCGCGGGCCGGGGTTACCTGCTCAAAGACCGGGTATCGCATTTCGACGAACTCGGGGAGGCCGTGCGGCAAGTGGCTTCCGGCGGCACGGTGCTCGACCCACTGGTGGTCGAGGCGCTGCTGGCCCAACCGCGGTCCGCGCCCGCACTGAGCAGGCTCACGCCCCGCGAGCGCGAGGTGCTCGGTGAACTGGCGACGGGCTTCAGCAACCGTATCGTCGCGCAGCGCCTGGTGCTCTCGCAGCGGGCGGTGGAAAAGCACATCAACTCGATCTTCGCCAAGCTCGAACTGACCGTCGATGATGGCGTTGACCGGCGGGTGAAGGCCGTGCTGATGTTCCTCGACCACCATGGGACCGGCTGATCGTGCCGCCCGCGAATCGCGGAAGCAGTGGTGTGTACACCATCGTGCCGAGCAAATCTCTCGGGCACGATGACGTGGTGGCTGGAGAACAGATACGTGTCTGGGTCGTCGACGATCAAGCCAGCTTCCGTCGTGCCACCGCGGCGACACTGGCGGCGATGGACGACTTCGTCATGGCCGGGGAATGCGAGACGGGCGAAACCGCCGTCGAACAGATGCGCAGCGGCGACGGCGATATCGTGCTGATGGACATCCACATGCCCGGCATGGGAGGTATCGAGGCCGCCCGGCAAATCTGTTCGGTGCGAACAGATTTGATCGTCGTCCTGATGTCGACCTATGACATCGAAGACCTTCCCGCCGCGGCCGCGGACTGCGGCGCCGCCTCCTATCTGCACAAGGAGCGGCTGAGTCCGGACCTGTTGAGGCGCATATGGCGAGCCGGCGGCTGACCCTCGGACCTGCCACCCTGTCGGTGCCCCGGTGGGAGGCGCCGAGGACCCTCATCCACGGCATCACGCGGTCCGCCTCACCCCTTGATCGTGACCTGATCCTGCGGTTCCAGGACGAACGCTTTCAGGTCTTTCTCGTCGGCCACTTCGCCATGTGGTTCGGCGCCGGCGTCCTGCTCCCGATGTTTCAGTACATCTGGCTGCAGCGGTCGTTCTGGTTCCTGGTCCTGGGCGGGATTTCGGCCCTGCACTCCGTGGCGATCGTCGTCGCGATCCGGCTGGCGGCACAGCAGAAGTACCAGCAGTCGATCGCCCTGGTGTGCATCGGCAACTGGATCGGTGTCCTGGTCGTCGTCTATGTCTCACCGCCGACGCTTTCGGTGATGGCCATCATGGCCTTGCTGCCGGCCTCTTTCGCCGAGCCGTACCTGCGATGGCAACGCGGGCTGGTCTACGCGGGAATGACCGGAGTCTGTCTGATGCTCGCCGGTGCACTGGCCCGCTTCATCCCGCCCAACGACGCGGTCCGGCACGCCACGCAGTGGGTGGAGACCTCCTTCGTCGTGGTCGGGCTGGGCATCACCGGCCTGAATCTGATGGCGATCGTGTGGCACAACGCGGCGGCGCTGCGCACCTCCCAGGTGCACCTGGCCGAGCGCGCCGTCGAACTCGCGGCATCGCGCACCCGGCTGAGCACCGCGGCCGACCAAGAACGCCGTCGTATCGAACGTGACCTGCACGACGGTGCCCAGCAACATCTGGTCGCGTTGTCGGTGCTGATTCAGTTGGCGCGCAACGCCGATCGCGATGGCTATCAGCCGTTGCTGACCGAGGCCGCCGATCTGGTGGACACGGCCATCGCCGAGATACGCAGACTCGCCCACGGTATCTATCCACCGCTGCTGCTCAGTGGCGGGCTCACCGAGGCGCTGCCCACGCTGGGCGCGCACGCTGCCATACCCGTCCGGCTGGATCTGCAGGGCATCGGGCGCTATCCGTCGGCCACCGAGGCCGCGCTGTATTACTGCTGCAGCGAGGCGCTGCAGAACGCGGCCAAACACGGCGGCCCCGGCACCTCCGTGTCCATCAGCGGTGGCGCGGACGGGCGCACCCTGCAGCTGGTGATCGCCGACACCGGACCGGGATTCGATCACGCGACTGCCGGGATCGGTCTGACCAACATGGCCGACCGGCTCTCGGCGATCGGCGGTCAGCTCGTCATCGATACGGCACCGGGGTGTGGCACCCGGATCGTCGCCACGGTCGACATTCCCGGCCCCTCTGCCGTGCCCGCCACGTGAGTGGTGCACACACCACCGCCGATCGTGTTGCGTGCACGGTAGCCACCATGGCGTGAGTCCAGCAGGATGGGGAATCAGCATCGAAAGCAATTGGCTCGCAAAATGTTCTAGCCACGGGGGTTTCGCATGTCGACTACCGTTCTGCCGACCGGCACGGTGACGCTGCTGATGGCCGATATCGAGGGGTCCACCCGGTCCTGGGAGGTGCAGCCAGAAGCGATGGCGGCCGCCATGTCGGGACTGGACCGTTCACTGTCCGAACTCGTCGACGCCCATCGCGGAGTGTGCCCGACGGCGCAGGGCGAGGGTGACAGCTTCGTCATCGCCTTCACCCGCGCCAGCGACGCGGTGGCATGCGCGCTCGCGCTGCAGCAGGCCGTGCTGGCGCCCATCCGCTTGCGGATAGGTCTGCACAGCGGGGAGATCCAGCTGCGCGACCAAAGCAATTACATGGGACAGACGATCAACCGCGCCGCCCGGCTGCGCGATATCGCGGTGGGTGGGCAAACGCTGATGTCCGGAACGACGTCCGACCTCGCGTGTGAGTCGTTGCCCGACGACGCCTGGCTGATAGACCTGGGCCGCCATCCGCTGCGCGACATCGCCCGCCCGGAGCGGGTATCGCAACTGTGCCACCCCAGCCTGAGCATCAACGTCCCGCCACTGCGCACCGACCGAGACGACGTACTCCACTGGCGCCCAGTCCAATTGACCTCCTTCGTGGGCAGATCGTGCGAACTCGTGGAGATCGCGAAGCTCTTGGCGGAGTGCCGGCTGCTCACCCTCACCGGCGCCGGTGGCGTCGGCAAGACGCGGCTCGCCGTGGAGGCCGCCGACCACGCGGCGGAGCTGTTCGAGGACGGGGTCCGGTGCGTGGAGCTTGCCGCGGTGACGGACCCGGACATGGTGCCGCAAGCCGTGGCACAGGCACTCGGGTTGTCCGATCCGCGCGGCCGCTGCGCCACCCCGGATATGTTGACGCGCACCATCGGTGACCGGCGCCTGCTCATGGTCGTGGACAACTGTGAACACCTGCTGGACGCCGGCGCGGCGCTGATCGGGGAGATCCTGCGGTCCTGCCCGAACGTCACCGTGCTGGCCACCAGCAGGGAGCCGCTGGCGGTCGGCGGCGAGCAGGTGTGGCGGGTGCCGTCGATGTCGCTCGATGACGACGCGATCGCGCTGTTCACCGAACGCGCGCAGCGCGCCCGCGCCGAGTTCGTCCTCGATACCCACACCACCGAGGTGGTGCGGGAGATCTGTCGCCGCCTCTATGGCATGCCCTTGGCCATCGAACTCGCGGCGTCGCGGGTCCGCGCGCTCACGCTGGATGAGATCATCGGCAGCCTGCACGACCGGTTCCGCCTGCTGACCGGCGGCTGCCGCACGGTGGCACGCCGCCAGCAGACCCTGAAGGCCTGTATCGACTGGTCCTACACGCTGCTCAACGAACACGAGAAGGCTGTTCTGCGGCGGGTTTCGGTGGTTCCGGGCGGATTCGATATGCACACCGCCCGCACGGTCGCCGTCGGTGGGGACGTGTGTGCCTTCCAGGTGGTCGACCTGCTCATGTCGCTGGTCGACAAATCGCTGCTGTCGGCCGAAACCCGTTGCGGGCGAACGCGCTACCGCCTCTCCGAGACGATGCGCCAGTACGCCCGTGACCGGCATGCCGAGACGGGGGAGCCGGACCTGCTCGGGGTGTCGCCGCTCAGGTGTTGACGCGGAACCGCTTGACCCGCGCCGTCGCGCCCGACACCAACTCAAGGCTGCTGCGCGGCACGCCCAGATGTGCCGCGAGCAGCTTGGTCACCGCCGCATTGGCTTTACCGTCCACCGCGCGTTCGGCGACGTAGATGGTCAACTCACCCTCGGCGCCGACCTCGACGAGCGGGCCCTTGCGGCTTCCTGGCTTGACCAGGACGGTGATCACTGGTTACCGCGCGACGATTACCGAGGAGCCGTGTCCGAACAGCCCTTGGTTGGCGGTCACTCCGACCTTGGCCCCTTCGACCTGCCTGCCGGTGGCTTGGCCCTTGAGCTGCCAGGTCAGCTCGCATACCTGCGCGATGGCCTGAGCGGGGATGGCCTCACCGAAGGAGGCCAGACCGCCGGAGGCGTTGACCGGGACCCGGCCGCCGAGGGTGGTGGCACCGCTGCGCAGCAGTGCTTCGGCTTCGCCCCTGGCGCACAGGCCCAGGTGTTCGTACCAGTCCAGTTCCAGTGCGGTGGACAGGTCGTACACCTCGGCCAGGTCCACGTCGCTGGGGCCTATCCCGGCTTCGGCGTAGGCGGCATCGAGGATCTGGTCCTTGAACACGCGTTCCGGTGCGGCGACCACGGCGGTCGAGTCGGTGGCGATATCGGGCAGTTCGGGCAGGTGCTGGGGGTAGCGCGGGGTGACGGTGCTGATCGCGCGGACCGACGGGACACCGGCGACCGAGCCGAGGTGTTTCTCGGCGAAGCTCTTGCTGGCCACGATCAGGGCGGCCGCGCCGTCGGAGGTGGCGCAGATGTCGAGCAGGCGCAGCGGGTCGGCTACGACCGGGCTGGCGAGTACATCCTCGACGGTGGCTTCCTTACGGAACCGGGCATTCGGGTTGCTCAGGCCGTGTTTGGCGTTCTTCACCTTGACCTGGGCGAAGTCCTCCAAAGTGGCGCCGTAGAGGTCCATCCGGCGCCGGGCCAGCAGCGCGAAGTACACCGGGTTGGAGGCGCCGATCAGGTGGAACCGCTGCCAGTCGGGGTCGTTCTTGCGCTCACCGCCGACCGGAGCGAACGCACCCTTGGGGGTGGTGTCGGCGCCGATCACGAGCGCGACATCGCAGAATCCGGCCAGGATGTGGGCGCGGGCGCTCTGCAGGGCTTGGGAGCCGCTGGCGCAGGCGGCGTAGCTGGAGGAGACGGGCACTCCGTTCCAGCCCAACTTCTGCGCGAACGTCGAGCCGGCGATGAAGCCGGGGTAGCCGTTGCGGATGGTGTCCGCGCCGGCGACCATCTGGATCTGGCGCCAGTCCAGGCCGGCTTCGGCCAGCGCGGCGCGGGCGGCGACGACGCCGTACTCCGTGAAGTCGTGGCCCCATTTGCCCCACGGGTGCATACCGGCGCCGAGGATGTACACGGGTTCCGGGGTCATGCGATTCTCCAGGCGTGGGTGATCCGCTCGACGCCCTCGGCGTCGGTGAACAGGACCATGGTGGTCAATTCCATCTCCATACCGACCTTCAGGTCGGCGGCCAGGGTGCCTTCGACCACTTTGCCCAGCACGATGAGGCCCTCATCGGCGAGTTCCACCGCGGCGATCGCGAACGGCTCGAACGGATCGGTGGCCGGGTACGGCGCCGGCGGTGCGTAGCGGTTCTCGGTGTAGCTCCAGACCTTGCCGCGCCGCGACAGCGGGACCTGCTCGAGCACGTCGCTGTCGCACGCCGGGTTGGGGCAGTTGTTGGCCCGCGGCGGGAAGACGTAGGTGGCGCACTGCGGGCACGTGGCCCCGATCAGGTGTGTGGCACCGGAGTCGTCGGTGGCGAACCACCCTTCGACGGCGGGCTCCGAGGATGCTGCTGGCACGAGCGTCAGACTACCCAGTTCGGGCGCAAAACTGAAACGTGTTGCAGTTCTGCTCGGGGTTCGATGCACGCAGGGCCCGCTTCGTCGAATTGGGATCGGTAGCGATCGCGGCGGCGTGTACTGACCGGGAACAGCGTTTCGCGGCGAGAACGCCCGGGGCCCGGACGAAGGGGAGCATCACGATGGGATTTTTCGACAAAGCCAAGGAAAAGGCGAAGGAAGCTGCCGCCGCCGCGCAGCAGGGCTGGGCTCAGCAGCAAGACGGCAGGGTGCACGTGAAGAACGCCGGACCGGTCGACCCGGCCATCTTCGGTGGGCCGTCCACCAAGTCGGTCGCAGCCGACGATCCGATCTGGGCCCCCATCAACGGGATCTCGCTTCAGGATTACGCCGACCTTGCGCGGGACGCGCAGGCGCGTGGGATCAAAGACGAAGCGGGCATGATCGCCCTGTCCGGGGAACGCGGCTGGGATCCGGCCGACACCAAGGCCGCGCTCGACGGCTGGGCGCAGCGGATGGGGCAGTCGATGGCCGTCGGTCAGCAGTTCCGCACGTTGCTCGGCTACTGACCTGGGCTAGTTGCGCGCCACCTCCAGCAGGATCCGCACCAGATCGTCGTGGTTGTCCCGCATCAGGTTGTGCGCGCCGTCCAGAGAATGCGTCCGCCACGCCGGATCTACACGTAAGCGCTCGAAGGTCGGTGCGAACGGCGACTCCGTCGGCCACCGCTGCGCGTAGACGAATTCGCGCCTGCGCAAGCCCGACAAGTCACCCTCCAGACGTATCGGCTGCAGCAGGGAGGCCAGGGGATGCGCGGTGGCGCGCTCGTCGAAGAACGGCAGCGGGGGCACACCGTATCCACTGGCATCCACGGCGCTGTACCACTGGCGCTGTTCGTCATTCGTCAGCGTCCAGCAGGATTCGCCGTCTCGCGGTACGAACGCGTCGAGGAACACCAGTGAATCGATCTGTGCGGCAGCGCGATCCGCGACCGCGGTGATCACCATGCCGCCGTAGCTGTGCCCGACCAGGACCGCATCGGACACCCGATGCGCGGTGAGTTCGGCCAGCACGTCGCTGATATGGGTGTCCAGGTTCACGCCGGCGTGCAGGAGGTGCGCCCGTTCTGCGATACCGGTCAGTGTGGGTGCCAGCACCCGGTGGCCCTGCTCGCGCAGGGCTCCCGCCAGGTCGTCGAAGCACCAGCCACCATGACAAGCGCCGGGGATCAGTACGAAGGTGGTCATCGGGAACTCCTGTCTGCGAAAGTCTTTCGCCGATAGTCCGCCGTCACCCGGGCCAGATCATCCGGTGAGCTGCGGTACATCTCGCGGTTGGCGTGTACCACGGCGGCGGTCTCCGGGAGCCGACGCGCCTCATAGCCGGTGAGGCCATGTCCGAGGGCGAGCGCATCGGCCAGCGCACGGGCATCGAGGATTGCCTGTGAGCCCCCGTTGGCGCCCACCGGATACATCGGGTGCGCGGCGTCACCGAGCAAGGTCACCCGGCGGGTGCCCCAGTGCGGCAACGGATCACGATCCACCATCGGATAGTGGAACACGGCATCGGAGGCGGTCACCAGCTTCTCGGTGTCCAGCCAGTCCAGCCGCCAGCCGCTCATCAGGGACGCCACTTCGGTGGGGTCGGCAAGGCTGTTCCAGCCGGTTTCCCCGGGCAGTGTCGCGGGGCCCGATTCGGCGACTTGCAGCACCCAGTTCACCAGTCCGCTGCCGATCGGATAGGTGATCAGCTCGACCCCGTCGGGGCCTTTGACGATCGCCATGGTGCGCGCGTCCAGGAACGCCGGCATGCGCGCCGCCCCGCGGAACATCCGCGCTCCCGACCACCGCATCGGATCCGGACCGGGATGCAACGTGGAGCGCACCGCCGAATGGATCCCGTCGGCGCCGATCAGGATGTCCGCGCCGAGTTCGCCGGCTTCCGTGTACACCGTGACACCGTCGGCAGATTCGGTGAAGCCGGCCACGGCCGCGCCGGTGCGCACCGCTTCCGGGCCCAGCCGGTCGACGACCGCGGCCAGCAGCAGCATCTGCAACCGCCCGCGGTGCACCGAGCACTGCGGGTAGCCGTAGCCGCCCTCGATGCCGCGGGGTTCCCGGAAGAGCAGCGTGCCGTCGTGGGTATAGAAGTCGATGGCGGCGGGGGTGGCCGCGATGGCACGCAGTTCGTCGCCGAGTCCGAGTTCGTGAAGCTCGCGCACCGCGTGGGGGAGCAGATTGATGCCGACGCCGAGGGCGCGCAGCTCGGCGGCCGACTCGAGGAGGGTCGAGTGGATGCCGTGCGAGTGCAGGGCCAGTGCCGTGCTGAGCCCGCCGATTCCTGCGCCGGCGATGAGGATATCCATCTCTCAAGAGTGCGCGGACCTGGTGCTATTCGTCCAATACCATCTCGCTACAGAAACTATAATCATTGCTTATGGAACTTCGGCAGCTGGAGTATTTCGTCGCGGTCGTCGAGGAGGCCAACTTCACCAGGGCCGCGCAGCGGATGCTGGTCGCGCAGCCGGCCGTCAGCGTCCAGATCGCCCGGCTGGAACGCGAGCTCGGGCAGACGCTGCTGGATCGGTCCCGCCGGGAGGTCCGACCGACCGCTGCGGGGGCCGCGGTGCTGCCCTTCGCCCGCGCCGCCCTGCGCGCGGTCCGCGAGGCGCGCACCGCCGTGGACGAGCTGACCCAGCTGGTCCACGGCGTCGTCACGATCGGCACTGTCACCTAGCACAATGTCGACATGCCGCGACTGCTCGCCGACTATCACCGGGCCCATCCCGGTGTGGAGATCCTGCTGTCCACCGACACGTCGGATGCGGTGATCGACGGCGTGCGTACCGGTCGCCTGGATGTGGCGATCGCGTCGGTCGGTGCGGACGAGACACCCGACGGGCTGGCGGTCCTGCCTACCACCGAGGAAGCTCTCGTCGCCCTGGTGGGCGCCGACGACCCGTGGGCCCGCCGCCGCGAGATCGGCTTGGCGGCCCTGGCGGACCGACCCCTGATCTCGCTGCCGATGGGTGCGGGCATCCGGCGCCAGTTCGACCGCGCCTGCGTGGCGGCGGGGGTGACGCCCCGGGTGGCATTCGAGGCGGCCACCCCCGAGGCGCTGGCCGATCTGGCCGCCCGCGGGCTGGGTGTGGCGATCGTGCCCCACTCGCTGGCGCGGGCCCGCGGCGATGTGCACGCCATGGCGATCGTGCCGCAGCTCCGCGGGCGCCTGGTGTTGACCTGGCGGGCCGAGGGTCCGGTCAGCCCGGCGGCCCGGGCCCTCGTGCAGATGGCCCGGGAACAGTTGCGCGTCGGTGGCGGTGAATAGAGTGAACGCCGTGAGCTCAACCGCGACGGACACCAAACCCACCCTGATGCTGCTGGACGGCAACTCACTGGCGTTCCGCGCGTTCTATGCGCTACCTGCCGAGAACTTCAAGACCCAGGGCGGGCTCACCACCAACGCCGTGTACGGGTTCACTGCCATGCTGATCAACCTGCTGCGAGATGAGCAGCCCAGCCACGTGGCCGCCGCGTTCGATGTGTCGCGCCAGACCTTCCGTAAGGAGAAATACCCGGAGTACAAGGAGGGCCGCTCGGCGACCCCCGACGAGTTCCGGGGGCAGATCGACATCACCAAAGAGGTGCTGAACGCACTCGGCATCACAGTGCTGGCCGAGGAAGGTTTCGAGGCCGACGACATCATCGCCACCCTGGCCACCCAGGCCCAGGATGCCGGCTACCGGGTGCTGGTGGTCACTGGGGACCGCGACTCGCTGCAGTTGGTCAGCGAGGACGTCACGGTGCTCTACCCCGTCAAGGGTGTGAGCGAGCTGACCCGGTTCACCCCGGACGCCGTCCAGACCAAGTACGGTCTCACGCCCGCCCAGTACCCGGACTTCGCCGCGTTGCGGGGCGACCCGAGCGATAACCTGCCCGGCATCCCCGGGGTGGGCGAGAAGACCGCCACCAAGTGGATCGTCGAGCACGGCTCCCTGCAGACGCTGGTGGACAATGTCGACCAGGTCAAGGGCAAAGTCGGTGATGCGTTGCGGGCCAATCTGTCCCACGTCATCCTCAACCGTGAACTGACCGAACTGGTCAAGAATGTGCCGCTGCCGCACACGCCCGACACCTTGCGGATGCTGCCGTGGGACCGCGACCACATCCACCGCCTGTTCGACGACCTGGAATTCCGGGTGCTGCGCGACCGGTTGTTCGACACCCTCGCATCGGCCGATCCCGAGGTCGATCAGGGCTTCGATGTCCGCGGGGGTGCGCTGGTGCCGGGTGAACTCGCGGCCTGGCTGTCCGAGCACAGTCTCGGCGATCGGTTCGGCCTGGCGGTGGTCGGTACGCATAAGGCCTTCGACTCGGACGCGACCGCACTGGCCATCGTGGCCAACGACGGCGACGGGCGCTATATCGACACCACCACCCTGCACCCCGACGACGAGGCTGCCCTGGCTTCGTGGCTCGCCGACCCCGGCCCGCCCAAGGCGCTCCACGAGGCCAAACTGGCCATGCACGACCTGGCGGGGCGCGGCTGGAAGCTTGCCGGCGTCACCTCCGACACCGCGCTGGCGGCCTATCTGGTGCGGCCCGGCCAGCGCAGCTTCTCACTCGATGATCTGTCGTTGCGGTATCTGAAGCGCGAGTTGCGCGCGGAAGACACTGGACAGCAGCAACTTTCGCTGCTCGACGACAATGACGGTGTCGACGAACAGGCGGTCCAGGCCGTGCTGCTGCGGGCCGGCGCGGTGATGGACCTCGCCGACGCGCTCGATGAGGAGCTGGCCCGCATCGACTCGTCGTCGCTGCTGGACCGGATGGAATTACCGGTGCAGCGCGTGCTGGCGGAGTTGGAGTCCACCGGCATCGCCGTCGACACCGCCCATCTGCAGGAGCTGCAGAGTGAGTTCGGCGACCAGATCCGCAACGCCGCCGAGGCCGCTTACGGCGTCATCGGCAAGCAGATCAATCTCGGCTCGCCCAAGCAGCTGCAGGTCGTCCTGTTCGACGAGCTGGAGATGCCGAAGACCAAGAAGACCAAGACCGGCTACACCACCGACGCCGACGCGCTGCAGACGCTCTTCGACAAGACCGGTCACCCTTTCCTGCAGCACCTGTTGGCCCACCGGGACGCCACCCGGTTGAAGGTCACCGTCGACGGCCTGCTGGCAGCGACGGCCGCGGACGGCCGGATTCACACCACGTTCAACCAGACCATCGCGGCGACGGGCCGGCTCTCCTCGACCGAACCCAACCTGCAGAACATCCCGATCCGCACCGAGGCCGGCCGGCGCATCCGCGACGGTTTCGTCGTGGGCGCAGGCTATGCCGAGCTGATGACGGCCGACTACAGCCAGATCGAGATGCGCATCATGGCGCACCTGTCCCGCGACGAGGGCCTCATCGAGGCGTTCAACACCGGCGAGGATCTGCACTCGTTCGTGGCGTCCCGAGCGTTCGACGTGCCGATCGGCGAGGTCAACCCCGAGCTGCGGCGCCGGGTGAAGGCGATGTCTTACGGCTTGGCCTACGGGCTGAGCGCCTACGGTCTGTCGGCCCAGCTGAAGATCAGCACCGAAGAGGCCAAGAATCAGATGGAGCAGTACTTCGACCGCTTCGGCGGGATCCGGGACTACCTGCGCGACGTCGTCGACCAGGCCCGCAAAGACGGTTACACCTCAACGGTTCTCGGCCGCCGTCGGTATCTGCCCGAACTGGACAGCAGCAACCGCAACGTCCGCGAGGCCGCCGAACGGGCCGCGCTCAACGCCCCGATCCAGGGCAGCGCCGCCGACATCATCAAGGTGGCGATGATCAACGTCGACGAGGCGATCAAATCCGCCGGCCTGCGCTCCCGGATGCTGCTGCAGGTGCACGACGAGTTGCTGTTCGAGGTGGCCGAGGGGGAGCGCGGCACTCTCGAAGCGCTGGTGCGCGAACACATGGGCAATGCCTACCCGCTCGATGTGCCGCTGGAGGTGTCGGTCGGGTACGGGCGTAGTTGGGACACCGCGGCGCACTAGCGCCGCGCGTCGGCCCAGCGGCGCACTAGCGACGCATTGGTCAGTGCACCCGGTAGTGCGTCAGCCAACCCAGCGCCGGCGCGGAAGCCCGGGCCGCGTGCACCCAGTAGGCCTCCTCGTGGAGCAGAGCCTGCACCCTGGCGTCACCGAACCCGCGGTCGATCCGATCCCGGACGAAGGCCAGCTCGACCACCTGGGCCGCGAAGTCCCGTACCGCCTTGCCGTCCTGCTTGCCGCTGTGCCGGGTGACTTCGGCGATGGCCTGCTTGCGGGTGCGGATCGAGTCCAGCCAGCTCGCCTCGTTCGCGGTGATCAGCCCTGCGGACACCATTCCGGGCAACTTCTCGGCGACGATGCGCTGCTCCCGCTTGCGGCTGTACACGCCCAGCGCGATCGCCAGCGTGAAGATCGGCACCATCCACAGTGCGTACACCGCGAAGTACGTCCCGATACCCAGCAGGGACGAGCCGTTCCACAACATGTGCATGAGGACGGCGGCGACGTAGCCGAGGCCGATGCACGCCGCTTTGGCGATCGCGGAGCGCTGTGTGAGGGCGAAGTACACACCGATACCGGTGAACGTGGTGAACAGCGAATGCGCGAACGGGGCCATCACCAGGCGTAACGCGGCGGTCAGCAGCGATCCCGCGACCGATTCGCCGTTGGCGATGTAGAGGATGTCTTCCAGCCACGCGAAACCCGCGCCCACCAGCCCGGCGTACACCAGGCAGTCCGTCAGCGAGTTCAGCTCGTTGCGGCGCCGCCCGGTCATCATGACCAGCAGGAACAAACCTTTGGCCGCCTCTTCGATGAGCGGCGCACGGATCGCGGTGGATTCGAAGCCCTCCGGCAGGCCCGCGACGGGGGCGAATGCCGAGTCGAACCACAGCTCGACGATCAGCGACACCACGATCGCCAGCGACGCGCCCCAGATGAAGGCCAGGTGCAGCAGTCGCGGTGGCTCCGGTTCCCAGCGGTCCAGCCACAGGTAACTCAGCACCACGACGGCGATGGCCAGCGTGGACAGCACGAATCCGATCGCGGCGCCGACTGGATTGGTCAGTGTGAGCAGGATGATCAACAGCCCGGTCACGGCACCCAGGCCGATCAGCACGGCCAGCGGCGCACCGACTTTGCGGACTCGGCGGGGCCACGGCGGGATGTGTGGATGCGGCGGTTGCGCTGCGGGATGCACGACAGCAGGTTAACCGGGTTTGGCCTGCGTGCACCCGGTCGAGTACCCTTTGAACGTACCTGTGTGTCCTGTGGGTTCGGCGGATGCGGCGGGTACGCAAAAATCAATCGTTCTGTCCCTTCTAGTAAACCTGTCCGGAGCAACCCACCACATGCCAAGTCCCTCCATCACCTCGCCGCAAGTAGCCATCAACGACATTGGCTCGGCCGAGGACTTTCTCGCCGCGATCGACAAGACCATCAAGTACTTCAACGATGGCGACATCGTCGAAGGGACCATCGTCAAGGTGGACCGCGATGAGGTTCTGCTCGACATCGGCTACAAGACCGAAGGTGTCATTCCTTCTCGCGAACTTTCCATCAAGCACGACGTCGACCCCAATGAGGTCGTTTCCGTGGGCGATGAGGTCGAAGCCCTCGTTCTCACCAAGGAGGACAAGGAAGGCCGCCTGATCCTGTCCAAGAAGCGGGCTCAGTACGAGCGCGCTTGGGGCACCATCGAGGAGCTCAAGGAGAAGGACGAGGCCGTCAAGGGCACCGTCATCGAGGTCGTCAAGGGCGGCCTGATCCTCGACATCGGCCTGCGTGGCTTCCTGCCCGCCTCCCTGGTCGAGATGCGTCGTGTCCGCGATCTGCAGCCGTACATCGGCAAGGAGATCGAGGCCAAGATCATCGAGCTGGACAAGAACCGCAACAATGTGGTGCTGAGCCGCCGCGCCTGGCTGGAGCAGACCCAGTCCGAGGTGCGCAGCGAGTTCCTCAACCAGCTCACCAAGGGCGCCATCCGCAAGGGTGTCGTGTCCTCGATCGTCAACTTCGGCGCGTTCGTCGATCTCGGCGGCGTCGACGGCCTGGTGCACGTCTCCGAGCTGTCCTGGAAGCACATCGATCACCCGTCCGAGGTCGTCACCGTGGGTGACGAGGTCACCGTCGAGGTCCTCGACGTCGACATGGATCGCGAGCGGGTTTCGCTGTCGCTCAAGGCGACTCAGGAAGATCCGTGGCGCCACTTCGCCCGTACGCACGCCATCGGCCAGATCGTGCCGGGCAAGGTCACCAAGCTGGTGCCGTTCGGTGCGTTCGTCCGCGTCGAAGAGGGCATCGAGGGTCTGGTGCACATCTCGGAGCTGTCCGAGCGCCACGTCGAGGTCCCGGACCAGGTGGTCCAGGTCGGCGACGACGCGATGGTCAAGGTCATCGACATCGACCTGGAGCGTCGCCGGATCTCGCTGAGCCTCAAGCAGGCCAACGAGGACTACACCGAGGAGTTCGACCCCTCGAAGTACGGTATGGCCGACAGCTACGACGAGCAGGGGAACTACATCTTCCCCGAGGGCTTCGACGCCGACACCAACGAGTGGCTCGACGGCTTCGACAAGCAGCGCACCGAGTGGGAAGCCCGGTACGCCGAGGCCGAGCGCCGGCACAAGATGCACACCGCGCAGATGGAGAAGTTCGCGGCCGCCGAGGCCGAGGAGGCGGCACGCCCGTCCACCTCGAGCAGCTCGTCGCGTTCGGAGGAATCCACCGGTGGCTCGCTGGCCAGCGACGCTCAGCTCGCCGCGCTTCGCGAGAAGCTCGCGGGCAACGCGTAACAGATCGTCTGAGAAGAACTCCCCGGCTCACCTCGAGCCGGGGAGTTTTTCGTTGCGGCACATGCACGTATCGCTTCTTGACAATCATTTTCAACAACTGTTTGACTCGCCGGCATGTCGACGACGAAGCGAGTTCTTGCCGTGCTGTCCGTGTCCGTGCTGACCGCCGGCTGCGGCGAGTCCGGCACCGAAGCGGTATCCACCGAGGCGGCGACCACCACACGCACGGCGGTCAAGCCGACCGAACAAGCCTCACCCACACCGCGTCTGGCGTTGAGCTATGACGGCGGCCTGCTGGTGCTGGACGCCGAATCGCTGCAGCAGATCGCCGATATCCCGGTCGACGGCTTCGTCCGGTTGAACTCCGCCGCCAACGGCCGCCACGTCCTGGTCTCGCAGTCCGACGGTTTCGCCGTTCTGGACATGGGCACCTGGACCGCCCGCCACGGCGACCACCTGCATCACTACACGGCACCTCCCGCGCTGACGGATATCCGCTTCGGCGGTGCCGAGCCTGGGCATGTGGTCGCACATGACGGCATGCTCACCCTGTTCAGCGACGGCACCGGGGCCGTCGACGTGGTGGACCCGGCGAAACTGCTCAAGGGGGACACCACCGCGCGCAGCGCCACCGTGACCGCACCTCATCACGGTGTCGCCGTGGCACGCGCCGACGGCACCATCGTGGTCAGTGTCGGAGACAGTGAAACCCGTTCCGGCGCTGTCATTCTCGACGGCACCGGTGTCCCCGTCGCCACCAATGAGACCTGCCCGGGGCTACACGGTGAGGCGGCCGCCGCCGGCGGGACGCTGACCTTCGGCTGCCAGGACGGCATCCTCATCGTGCGCGGCAACGATATCCGCAAGGTGGCCAGCCCCGACCCTTACGGCCGCATCGGCAACCAGGCCGGCAGCGACCTGTCACCGGTGGTGCTCGGCGACTACAAGACCGACCCGGACGCCGACCTCGAGCGGCCACGCCGGTTCACCCTCACCGACACCGCGACCGGGGCCCTGCGGGTGGTGCCCATCGACGCCAGCTACAGCTTCCGGTCCCTGGACCGCGGACCCAAGGGCGAGGCCGTCATTCTGGGCACCGACGGGCACCTGCACGTCTTCGATCCGGTGACGGCCCAGCGCACCGCGCACATCGCCGCCATCGACGCCTGGACCGAGCCCGACGAGTGGCAGTCGCCCATGCCCAATCTGCACATCCAGGACGGTGTCGCCTACGTCAGCGACCCGGCAGCCCAGCGTCTGGTGGCGATCGACCTGTCCGACGGTGCGACGGTGGCGCAGACGCAGGTGGCGCATCCGACGGTGGAGTTGACCGGCGTCGGCGGCTGAGCCCCGATCACACCCTGACAGACTGGGGCGGTGCTAAGGATTGGATTGACCGGGGGAATCGGTGCCGGCAAGTCGACGGTGTCCTCGACATTCAGTGAACTCGGCGGGATCGTCGTGGACGGCGACGTCATCGCCCGGGAGGTCGTCGAACCGGGCACCGACGGACTGGCGCGGCTGGTCGAGGCGTTCGGCGCGGACATCCTGCAGCCGGACGGCGCGCTGAACCGGCCCGCCCTGGCGGCGGTGGCGTTCAGTGACGACGAGAAGCGCCAAACCCTGAATGGCATCGTGCATCCGCTGGTGGCGCACCGCCGCTCCGAACTGATCGCCGCGGCCTCCGAAGACGCCGTGATCGTCGAGGACATCCCGCTGTTGGTGGAGTCCCAGATGGCGCCGATGTTTCCACTGGTGATCGTGGTGAACGCCGACCCTGAACTCCGCGTCGCACGGCTCATCGAGTACCGCGGTTTCACCGAGGCCGATGCACGGGCCAGGATCGCCGCCCAGGCCACCGAGGAGCAGCGCCGGGCCGTCGCCGATGTGTGGCTGGACAACTCCGGGTCGTCGGGCGAGTTGGTCGAAAAGGCAAGGGGGCTTTGGCATGAGCGCATCCTGCCGTTCGCGCACAACCTGAAGGCCGGCTCACCCGCAGCCCGCGACCACGCCGTCGTGCCCTATGACCCCACGTGGCCGGAGCAGGCGCAGCGGATCACGGCCCGGCTTCGCACGGCGTGCGGACACCGGGCGGTGCGGATCGATCACATCGGCTCCACCGCGGTACCGGGGATGGACGGCAAGGACGTGATCGACATCCAGATCACCATCGCCGCGCCGGAAGTGGCCGACGAACTGATCGAACCACTACTGGCAGCCGGTTATCCGCGGGTCGCGTCGGCCACCGCGGACACCGCGCATTCCGGTGATCCCGCGTTGTGGCACAAGCGGTTTCACGCCTCAGCGGACCCCGGGCGACCCACCAATGTGCACATCCGGGTGCAGGGCCGTCCCAACCAGCAGTTCGCGCTGCTGTTCGTGGACTGGCTCAAGGCCAACCCCGGGGTGCAGGCCGACTACCTGGCGGCCAAGCGTGCCGCGCAGGCCACCGCCGACTACGCACACGCCAAGGAGCCGTGGTTCCTGGACAACTACCGGCGGGCCCGGCTGTGGGCCGACAGCATCGGCTGGCGGTCCTGACCCGGGCCTATTCGGGCGGAGCCGGGACCGTCGTGGGTGCCGGCGCCGGGAGCTGACCGGCGGCCGGGACGTCCAGCGGCGCACCGCACTGCAGCGTGCCGTACAGCGGATCGTCTTTGACGCGGAACACCCGCGGCGCGATGAACTGATCGGCCTGCGCGACGGTCTGGTCGTCGACCAGGATCTCGCAGTGCAGATTGGACCCGTACGGCCACTGGATGGTCAGCTCCATCCCGGCCAGCTTCGGATCCGACATCACGGTGTTGATCTCGAACGTCTGCCCGGGCAGCAGCGTCGGTTGCTCACTGTTGATGTTGTGGTCGTCGGCCTTGTAGGCCACGGTCGCGCCGCGTGACGTGCCGTCGGCCCTGGCCTTGTAGGTGATGTTGTGCAGCAGCCCGGGGGCCGAGGCCGGGTCCGTCGCCTGCGTGGGAATCGGGGGCTGCGGTGCGGGCTCCGGGTCGGCGGCCGCGACGGCCGGTATCAGCTGCCCTGCACACAGCAATGCGGCCGAGAGGGCCGCCGCCAGTCCTGCGCGCCTGGTAACACTCATAACGCCAGACATTACGCCCGCCAGGTCAGCGGCATATCCCGACCGGTCAGCCAGCGCTCCAGGTCGTAATCGTGGCGGGCCAGCGCGTCCACCGCCGTCAGCGCGGTCCGGATGGCCTGCTCGGCGGCGTGCGCGTCCAGCAGCCCATGCGCCACGGCGGCCACCAACTCGTCGATATCCGCCACGGCGGCGTCCTTGCCGGTGCGCACCACGACATCCAGGTAGTGGTCCTCCGCCTCCCAGACATCCGCGCCGGCGGTATACCGGCCGACGTCGAGGTAGAAGTCCTGGTCGCGCTCGAAGCCCGGGTTGAAATGGAAGATCGTCGCCCGCAGCCCGAGGGCCGGCAGCAGCCAGGACTCCAGATAGTGGAACTGGGCCCGGCCGGGCGTGGGCCGGGCCATGTAGAGACCCCACGGCTGCACCGTGTAGACGTCCACCGCCCGGACGATTCCCTTGGGATCGGTGTTGGTGCGGGCGAGTAGGTCGAAGATCTCGCGTTTGGGCGGGTGGATGGCCTGCACCGCGTCACGGTAACCCAGCGCGGCTCAGGTGGGGAATGAAGTTGTCGGTGTTCGCGCTTAACCTGGTGACCATGGCTTTCGCTACCGAACATCCCGTACTGGCGCATTCGCAGTACCGGCCTGCCGCCGACGCCGTGGATGGCATCGTGCGCGCCGGCGGTGCGTTCGAGGTGGTCAGCGAGTATCAGCCGGCCGGTGACCAGCCGGCTGCCATCGATGACCTGGAGCGCAGAGTCAGGGCGGGGGAGCGTGACGTCGTGCTGCTCGGCGCCACCGGTACCGGCAAATCGGCGACCACGGCGTGGCTCATCGAACGGCTGCAGCGGCCCACCCTGGTGATGGCGCCGAACAAGACCCTGGCCGCGCAGCTGGCCAATGAACTGCGGGAGATGTTGCCGCACAACGCTGTCGAGTACTTCGTGTCGTACTACGACTACTACCAGCCCGAAGCGTATATCGCGCAGACGGACACCTACATCGAGAAGGACAGCTCGATCAACGACGATGTCGAGCGGCTGCGGCACTCGGCGACGTCGAGCCTGCTCTCGCGCCGCGACGTGGTCGTGGTCGCCTCGGTGTCCTGCATCTACGGCCTGGGTACCCCGCAGTCCTATCTGGACCGCTCGGTGGAGCTCAAGGTCGGCGACGACGTGCCCCGCGACGGCCTGCTGCGGCTACTGGTGGACGTCCAGTACGACCGCAACGACATCGCGTTCACCCGCGGCTCCTTCAGGGTGCGGGGTGACACGGTTGAGATCATCCCGGCTTACGAGGAACTCGCGATCCGCATCGAGTTCTTCGGCGACGAGGTCGAAGCGCTGTACTACCTGCACCCGCTGACCGGTGACGTGGTGCGCCAGGTCGACTCGGTGCGTATCTTCCCGGCCACCCACTACGTGGCGGGCCCGGATCGGATGGCCACCGCGATCTCCAGCATCGAGGCCGAACTCGAGGACCGGCTGGCCGAACTGGAGGGCCAGGGCAAGCTGCTGGAGGCCCAGCGGCTGCGCATGCGCACCAACTACGACCTGGAGATGATGAAGCAGGTCGGGTTCTGTTCCGGCATCGAGAACTACTCCCGCCACATCGACGGCCGCGGCGCGGGAACGGCGCCGGCCACGCTGATCGACTATTTCCCGGAGGACTTCCTGCTGGTCATCGACGAATCGCACGTCACGGTGCCGCAGATCGGCGGCATGTACGAGGGCGATATGTCGCGTAAGCGCAATCTGGTGGACTTCGGGTTCCGGCTGCCCTCGGCCGTCGACAACCGTCCGCTGACGTGGGAGGAGTTCGCCGAACGCATCGGTCAGACGGTCTATCTGTCGGCGACGCCGGGCAACTACGAGATGGCGCAGGCCGGTGGTGAGTTCGTCGAGCAGGTGATCCGCCCGACCGGGCTGGTCGATCCGCAGGTGCACGTCAAGCCCACCAAGGGCCAGATCGACGATCTGATCGGCGAGATTCGGCTGCGCACCGAACGCGATGAGCGGGTGCTGGTCACCACGCTGACCAAGAAGATGGCCGAGGATCTCACCGACTATCTGCTGGAGATGGGTATCCGGGTGCGGTACCTGCACTCCGAGGTGGACACGTTGCGCCGGGTCGAACTGTTGCGACAACTGCGTCTCGGCGAGTACGACGTGTTGGTGGGTATCAACCTGCTCCGCGAGGGTCTGGACCTGCCCGAGGTGTCGCTGGTGGCCATCCTCGACGCCGACAAGGAAGGGTTCCTGCGGTCCCCGCGCAGCCTCATCCAGACCATCGGCCGGGCGGCGCGCAACGTGTCCGGCGAGGTGCACATGTACGCCGACAAGATCACCGACTCGATGAAGCAGGCGATCGAGGAGACCGAGCGGCGCCGGGCCAAACAGATCGCCTACAACGAGGCGCACGGGATCGATCCGCAGCCACTGCGCAAGAAGATCGCCGACATCCTCGACCAGGTGTACCGCGAAGCGGATGACACCGAGTCGGTGCAGGTCGGCGGATCGGGCCGGAACGCTTCCCGTGGGCGCCGCGCGCAGGGCGAACCCGGGCGGGCCGTCAGCGCGGGCATCATCGAGGGCCGCGACACCGCGAATATGCCTCGGGCCGAGCTGGCCGACCTGATCAAGGACCTCACCGAGCAGATGATGACGGCGGCCCGGGATCTGCAGTTCGAGTTGGCCGCGCGTATCCGCGACGAGATTCAGGATCTGAAGAAGGAGTTGCGCGGGATGGACGCGGCCGGGCTGAAATGAGCTTCCCTTGACCTCAACCGTGGTTGAGCATCTAGCGTCTTCCCGGTGACCGAGACTCGCGCCGAATCTGTGACCGCAGGCAGCTGGCGGGAGCTCCTCGGCCCGAAAAACCTTGGTGCGTCGACGGTTCTGGCCGGCGGTGTCGCACTGTATGCGACCAACGAGTTCCTCACCATCAGCCTGCTGCCGAGTGCCGTCGCCGAGATCGGTGGGCACCGGTTCTATGCGTGGGTGACGACGGTCTACCTGGTGGCCTCGGTCGTGGCGGCGACGACCGTCGGCGCGGTGCTCGGCCGCCTTGGGCCCCGTTGGTCGTATCTGTCCGGGCTGGCGGTGTTCGGCACCGGCAGCCTGGTGTGCGCCACCGCGCCGACCATGGAACTGCTGCTGGTGGGCCGCCTCGTGCAGGGCGCGGCGGGTGGCCTGCTGGCCGGCCTGGGCTACGCCGTCATCAATGCGGCTCTGCCGCAGTCGTTGTGGGTGCGCGCGTCGGCGCTCGTGTCGGCGATGTGGGGCGTGGGTACGCTGCTCGGTCCGGCCGGCGGTGGACTGTTCGCCCAGTTCGGTTCGTGGCGTTGGGCATTCGGTGTGCTGGTGATTCTGACCGTGGCGATGGCCGCGCTGGTGCCCCTGGCGCTGCCCGGCCGCGCGCCGGCGGACAAGCCGGCCGAGGCGGGTGCACTCCGGATCCCGGTCTGGTCGCTGCTGCTGCTCGGCACGGCCGCCCTGGCGATCAGCGTGGCCGGTATCCCGCGGGATCTTGTGCTCACCTCGGTGCTGCTGGTCGCTGGGCTGGGTCTGGTCGCGGCGTTCCTGGTGGTGGACAGACGGTTCGCCGGGACGGCACGAGCGTCGGTGTTGCCGCCCACGGCATTCCGGCCCGGGCCGCTGAAATGGATCTACCTGACCCTGGGGCTGTTGATGGCGGCGACCATGGTCGACATGTACGTGCCGTTGTTCGGGCAGCGGCTGGCTCACCTCGAACCGTTGGTGGCGGGGTTCCTCGGGGTCACCCTGGCCGTCGGATGGACGACGGGGGAGATCGCCAGCGCGTCCGTGGAGCGCAGGCAGGCGGTGACCCGCATCGTGGCCGTCGCGCCGCTGGTGATGGCGATCGGCCTCGGATCCGTCGCGCTGAGTGTGCGGGCCGAGGCGTCCGCCGCGGTCACGATCGGTTGGGCGGCAGCGCTGGTCGTCACCGGCACGGGGATCGGGATGGCCTGGCCGCATCTGTCGGCGTGGGCGATGGGCTCGGTGGACGACGCGGCCGAAGGAGCAACGGCGGCCGCGGCGATCAACACGGTTCAGCTGATCTGCGGGGCCTTCGGCGCGGGGCTGGCCGGTGTCATCGTCAACGCCAACCCGAACGACGACGCCGTGGCGGCGCGGTGGATGTTCGCGGTGTTCGCCGCGCTGGCGGCGCTCACCGCGGTGGCGTCATACCGGGCCACCAGAGCCGGTGTTCAGTCTGGGTCTTCGTCGAGCTGACGGATTGCCGTCACCCCGGGAATGCCGGCCAACAGCAGGGGCGCCTGGGTGACACCGTTACCGGCCAGCGTGAGCATCGCGCCGGCCAAGTGGGCGGGTGCGTCCAGCGGCTTCCCGCCGGGGTCGGCGGCCAACTCCGTGAGTTGCCACTGGCGCCGGTCGCAGGCCGCCAGCAGTTGGGTCATCACCCCGCGATCCTCCTCGTAGGTGATGTGCATGCGGACCGTCCCCGCCAGTCGGGCGGCCAGCCGGCGCGCCAGTGGCATGAACCCGACGATGATCAGGAAGTGGATGACGGTCACCGTGACGGCCAGCAGTAGCAGCCCCGCGCCCGCGGCCATACCGATGGCGGCGGACTCCCAGACCGCCGCGGCCGTGGTCAGACCGTGCACCGCCCCGCGCCGGGTGATGATGATGCCGGCGCCGAGAAAGCCGATGCCAGAGACGATCTGGGCCGCAACCCGGGACGGGTCGACCATCACGGTCCCGGCGACCAGCACATCGGTGAAGCCGTACTTACTGATCAGCATGATCAACGCCGCGGCGGTGCCGACGATGGTCTGGGTGCGCAGGCCGGCGGCCTTGCCCTGGATCTCGCGTTCCAAGCCGATCAGCGCGGTCAAGCCGAATGCGGCGAACAATTCGACGATCTGGCGGGTGCCCTGGCCGGGACCGCCGAACAGTGGGGGATCAGCCAGCCACTCAATCATGCGAACAACCTAAACCGTGTGTGGCCTGCCGTGATGAGTTTCGGTGCCCGGGCGGGTCGGTACTGGGACACGACTCACAGGAGGTCGAACCGATGTCATTGAGCACCGTCTATCCCGACGTGGTGTCCCGCGAGCAGTGGCTCGCGGCGCGAAAGAAACTGCTGGCACGCGAACGCGAGGCCACCCACCTGCGTGATGCGGTGAACGCCGAGCGGCGCAGGCTGCCGATGGTGTTGGTCGACAAGGAGTACCGCTTCGACGGCCCGCACGGCGAGGTCCGGCTCCTTGACTTGTTCGAGGGACGGCAGCAGCTCTACATCCATCACTTCATGTGGCTCGACGACATCGACCAGGGCTGCCCCAGTTGCACCGCCGCCGCCGACCTGACCTTCACCGAATCGGATCAGGCCCTGCTGAACGCGAAAGGGGTGACGTTCGTCTGCGTGTCGCGGGCGCCGTACGCCAGCATCGCCCGCAACCGCGACGCACACGGGTGGACGTTCCCCTGGTACTCCTCGCGCGACGGGGATTTCACCTACGACTTCGGTGTCACGCTCGACCCGGAACGTGCTGTGGTGCAGTACAACTACAAATCGCTCGACGAACTGCGCGCCGACGGCTGGACCGACCGTGACCTGCGCGGCGACTGGCCCGGGGCGAGCGTCTTCCTGCGCCGGGGTGACGAGGTGTTCCACACGTATTCGACGTATGCCCGCGGGCTGGACCACGCCGCGGTCGGGTACCCGTTCCTGGATCTCACCCCGTTCGGCCGGCAGGAGCCCTGGGAGGATTCCCCGCCGGGCTGGCCGCAGAGCGGACTGGCCGCGGGTATGCCCCACGAATAGTGATCATGGTGAGCGCAACGGTTGGCGCAGGTCGGTGCCCGTGGCAATGTTCGTAGCGCTGCGGGTGTGGCTGAGTGGCTAGGCACCGGCCTGCAAAGCCGTTTACACGGGTTCGAATCCCGTCACTCGCTCCAGCGTCGCCGCTACCGGCGTTCCACCACCACGTCATCCCAGCTGGCGGTGATCTCGGCGGAGTCCTCGCCGAGGGCTGCGCGTAACACCCGGGCTGCTTCCCGCCGCAGGGCATCACCGTCTTGCAGATAGGTTCGGTCTCGTTCCTCGGTGCCGATGCCGATCAGGTGGATGTGGACCGCCGTCACCTGCTGTCCTTCCACGTGCACCTCGACATCGGCGATGGCCGCCGTGACAGCGGCCGCGGGTTCGGCCAGCGCCCAGGTGAGCAGTTTGGCGAGCGCGAAATGGCTGACGGTGATACCCGGCTGCGAGGTCCGGATCTGCTTGCCCTGTCGCGGGAGAACCGAAATCCGTTGTGCGATACCGGCGCGCAGCTGGCTCAGGGCGGAACCGGTCTGTGACCATCGATCGTCCTCGACGGGGTCCGTCGCGCCGAGACCGGCGAATTGGCGCGTGGCATCGGCGATCCACGCCGTCGCTAACGCGGTGGATTCGTAGTCGTCCTCGGCTGCCGTGCTCATCACTTCTCCAGGGTGGCGTCGTTCTCCAGTGTTGCGTACGTGGCCGCGGCTGTACAGCCGGCCCGATACCGCCGCCTCACGTGGTGGTCTCATGGTTTGAACCCTTCCAGCGCGACAGCCAGGCGTTTTCGGGTGCGCTGCAACAGGCCCCGCACCGAGCCTTCGGTGGTGTGCAGGACGGTGGCGATCTCGGCCAGCGGCAGGTCGTAGACCTCACGCAGCCACCATGCTGCGCGGGCCGGATACGGCAATCGCGCCAGCTCGCGGTGCAGCGCCGCCATGAACGCGCTGTGCTCGGCTTGCTGTCCGGGCCCCGGCCGCAGATCTGCGGTCTCGGCCACCGCATCCAGATCGCTCTGCGGGCGGCGACGCCGCAGCGCGTCCACCGTCTTTCGGGATGCGAGCGCGTAGAGCCAGGTGCGGAACTGTGACTGGAAGCTGAACGTGGGCAACGCCTTCCACGCGGCGATGAAGGTTTCCTGAACGATGTCGTCGCCATCGCCGGACTCGCTGTAGGTGTGTGTGACGAAACGGTGCAGTGCCGGTGCATGCCGCACGACCAGCGCGTCGAAGGCCCCCGCGTCGCCGCGCTGGGCGCGGCGGGCCAGGGTTTCGTCGGGCAGCGAACTCAGCACATCGTCGACCTGCACGCCGCCATCCCTCCCGCCACGTTCGAAACAAAGTGTGTTCTACGTCTCTTGTGCGTGCGCGCGGCGTGCCGGTGCGCGACTAAACGATTGTGCCGGACACACGGCCGAGTTTGCCAACAACGAAGGAGACATCGATGACCGCACCGACGCAGACACGCGAGACCGGTTCAGTTGCTCAGGCCGGTAAGGAGTTGGAGACGCTGGCGACCGATCACGGCGTCACCACCATCGCCGATGTCGTGGTGTCCAAGATTGCCGGAATCGCCACCCGCGAGGTGGACGGGGTGTACGACCTCGGCGGTCAGGCCGCGCGAGTGGTCGGGAAGCTGCGTGAGACGCTCCCGGGTGCGCGCGATCTGACCCAGGGCGTCAGCGTCGAGGTGGGGGAGCGGCAAACCGCCGTCGACATCGGCATCGTGGCCGAGTACGGCGTCGCCATCCACGACCTCGCCGACGGGATCCGCAGCAATGTCATCTCGGCGGTGGAGAACATGACGGGCCTGGAGGTGACCGAGGTCAACATCACCGTCCATGACGTCCACTTTGCCGACGAAGACGACCGCGCCGAATCGGCCGGCGACAGCCAACCCCGCGTCCAGTGACCGAGGCGAGCGCCGCGGAGCGGGTCGACCGGGTCGTCGCGGCGGTCACCGCCGTGGACGGCGTGGTCGGCCTGCACTCCGGCCCCGGCGTGCCCGCAACCCATCTGCCCGGACGGACCGTGGCTGGGGTGCGCCTGGGGCATCAGAACGGCAAGGTCCACGTGGTCCTGGAGCTGCGCGGCCCGCTGCTCGCCACGGCCGAAAAGGTCAGAGCAGCCGCCAGCGCCGCCGCCGGCATACCCGTCGATGTGGTGGTCGGCGACGTCGCCGCACCCGTGTCGAGATTCAGTAGGAGGCAATGATGAACGGAAAGTATCTGCTGCCAGGCCTTTTTGTGGGCCTGCTGCTGGCCCTCGCCGCGATCGGCGGCGGCCTGGTCGGGATTCTGCTGGCGCTCGTACTGGGTGGCGCGGGGGCGGCGATCGGCGCGCACCTGGACGGAACCATCGACCTGACCGCGCTCGGCCGCCGGCCCAGGAGTTGACCGTGACAACCCCAGCGGTCGTGCCGGCACCGGTGATGACGGGCCGTGGTCGCACGGTGATCAACGACCGGGTGCGCCAGCGTCTGGTCGAACGGGCGGTGCTGTCCGTGCCGGGCGTGGTGCCGCGCCGCACCATGGTTCCCGGCCGGACCCTGCCCGCCGTCGTCATCGGCGGACAACGCCATGAGCCCCGGGTGAACATCGAGATCGCCGCCAGGTGGCCGGTCGTCAGCGGCGAGGTCATCGACGGGGTGCGCACCGCGGTCGGAGCCGAGCTGGCGAGCGCACTCGGTGAGCACCCAGCCGACATCGACGTGCGGATCACTCGACTGGAAGCCGACCGTAGCCCGGCCCAAGTGGCCGACGCCTACGCCGCGCCGGACGATATGCCTGCGGGGCCGGACAGCGCTTCCCGCCGTCTGGCTCCGCGCAGTATCGCGGCCTCCACCGTCACCGGGGTACTGATCGCCCTCGCGCTGACGGCGGTCGGTGCGGTGGCGATCCGTGATGCGGTGACCTCCGATACCGAGTGGATCGGCACGGCACTGGGCTGGCTGGGGGATACCCATTGGCAGTGGTGGGTGTGGCCGGCGGCGGTCGTCGCAGCGCTCGTGGGCCTGGTGCTGCTGGTGGCCGCGGTGAAACCACGTCGCCGCACTCATGTCCCGGTGGGGGACGGGGTGTGGGTTCCCCGTGGGCTCGTCAACGAATGGCGAGTCGACGATTCGGTCTCGACGACAACGGGTTTGATGGGAGAAGGCTCATGACACGGGCTGTGCGGATCTTCGACAGGCTGCTGACCGGCGTGGTGGCAGTGCTGCTGCTCGGCGGGGCAGCGTGGACCATCGGCTACGGCGCCGACAACCGCCTTGCGCGGAATGCGGCAGCCAGGATCGACGCGGACTTCATCGCCCGGCTCCCCGAGTGGCCGTGGTGGACCACCGTCTCGGCGGCGGTCGGTGTGGTCGTGGTTCTCGTCGGTGCCTGGTGGGTGTTGCTGCACTTCCGGCCCCGGGCGGTTCGAGCCGTCACCACCGGGATCGGGTCGGTCGACCTGGACAGGCTTGCCGACACGGCCGCCGCAGATCTGGGCCGGCACCCAGCCGTGCAATCGGCCAAGGCGGTCACCCGTACCGCAGGGGGCAAGTCCATCGTGCGGATCACGGTCGGCGTCGCACCGCTGACGTCCAGCGAGCAGATCCGTCGTCTGGCGCGCAGGTGCGGGGCGGAGGTGCGCCGCGCCGCTGGTGACGATGTGGAGTTTCAACTCCTGGTCAAACGGGTATCCGCCGACAAGGTGCGGCCCGCGCTGACCTGACACGAACGTCCGGCGCAGATGGTACGAGGGGTCTGCGTCGGGTCGAAATAACAACGGGCAGAACATCTTTGATGAGCTGCCCACAACGAAAGGAAACACCCGACATGGGAATCGCCGACAGCGCGAAGAACAAGGCCCAAGACCTCAAGGGACAGGCCAAGGAAGCGGTCGGTTCGGCCACCGACAATTCCGATCTTCAGGCCGAAGGTCAGGTCGACCAGGGCGTCGCAGCGGTGAAGGACCACATCGCCGATGTGGCGGACAAGGTCAAGGACGGCGTCGAGGCGGTCAAGGACAAGCTGACCGGCAATTCCTGATCACCTGACAGAAGACGGGCGGTGCCGGGCTACGAACCCGACACCGCCCGTCTTCGTCTGGTCTATCTAGATGTACTGACCTGAGAGGTTAGGTACGCGGCTGGCAGGTGGTTGACCGCCGAGTGCGGTGTGGCCGCGGTGGTGATTGTAGGTGTGGAGCCAGCGGGGGTATTCGGTGCAGCGTTCGGCGTCGCTGGTGTAGAGCCGTGCGTAGGCCCATTCATCGGCGAGGGTGCGGTGAAAGCGTTCGACCTTGCCGTTGGTCTGGGGCCGGTAGGGGCGGGTGCGGCGATGCTCGATATCACCGAGTGCGTCCCGAAAGGCGTGTGACCTGTAGCAGGATCCGTTGTCGGTCAATACTTTCTGTACGGTGATGCCACATTCGGTGAACCAGGCCTGGGCGCGGGCCCAGAACGCGGCCGCGGTCTCCTTGCGTTCATCGGCAAGCAGCTCGCTGTAGGCCAGTCGTGAGTGTGCGTCGATAGCGGTGTGCAGAAAGTGATGCCCGCGTAGCGGATGGGCGTACTTGCTGCGCTGCCCGGAGCTTCTGTCGGCTTGTGCGTTGCGGTTGCCCTTCGCGCGACCCAGCATCCGCCAGCCGCCGCCGGCGGGGATCTTGCCAAGCTTTTTGACATCCACATGGACCAGCTCGCCCACGGTGGAGGTCTCGATGCGGCGAATGATTCGGCCGGTAGGGCGGTCCAGCCAGCGCAGCCGAGCCACGCCGTAGCGGGTCAGCACCCGGTGAACGGTCGAGGGCTGGATGCCCAACAAGTACCCGATTTGAGCTGGGCCCCAGCGGCGGATGACCCGGACCTTGATGATGCGGCGTTCGGTGCGGGTCGGTGTCTGGTTAGGGCTTCGATGTGGTCGTGAGCTGCGATCGGCCATGCCGGCTTCACCCAGTTCGCGGTAGCGGCCGGCCCAGCGTGCAGCCGTACTCACTGCGACTTGAAAGCGTTCAGCCGCTCGACGCAACGGCCAGCCATCCTCGACCACGCAACGAGCCAGGCGCAGACGACCGGTTTCTGACAAGGGGGCATTACGGTGGGACACGAAGACCTCCGAGATGGTTGGTGCGTTCCTAGACAGCTCGCACTTCACTCGGAGGTCTTCTTCATGTCACCACGCCACGCCGTACTTAACGTCCGTGGTCAGTACATCTAGATGCAGGGGCGGAAGAACACGAGCTTGACGGGCAGGCAGTTCTGAAAGAGCTTGGGCATGCTGAGCTTCGGAAGACCAACCTTGGGCATGCCCACCGACGGGACCGCCTGGGCCACGTTGGCGGCCGTCGAGAGCGCGCTCTTGGACAAGGAGGTTCCGCCGCCACCGATCTGGCTCAGGAGGTAGAACGTGCTGCCGATATCGCTCACACCGCCCGTGATGCTGGTGGGGATGTCGATCGCCAGGTTGACCACGCTGTTGACGTCATTGAGCGTTCCCGGCAACCGACGTACCGAGTCCAGGGTGGCGTAGGAGTTGGCCCACTGATCGGGCGTCACCTTCGAGATGGCGGGCGGCTGCGCCTTGCGCAGCGCCTCGGAGAGCGCGCTGCTGCAGAGGCCGCTGTCGGTGCGGACGGAACCCTTGTTGCAGGTCTCGGCGACGCAGTTGCCGTTGAAGTCGATCTTGCCCTCACCGCACGCGGCAGAACTCGGGGCGGCAGTGATCACGGAAACAGCGGCCAACGGGGTGAAGGCGGCCAGCGTCGCCGCAGCGTAGCGGCGCTTCGACTTCTGCACGACGTGCCCCTCAATATCTGATCCAGCTAACGATTTAGTCAAAGTGTAGCCGAGCTACTGACCCTTTACCGCGCTCTCGCTGGAACGCCAGGTCAGACGCCCGGCGTGGCGAACTCGGCCCTCGGTGGGGAGCGCGCAGCAACCAGTCGGCCGGCTATCGGCATCTAACAGTCAAGTATGACCGCAATGAGTAGGCTGCTATCGTGGATGTAGTGCCTCGAGCGGAACGCAGGCCTCATGTCGTGCGGCGTGCCGACAGCCGGGCCGTCATCCTCGATGCGGCAGTGCGGGCCTTGGTCGAGTACGGATACGGCGGAGCGACGACCGTGGTCATCCAGCGGCTTGCGGGTGTCTCGCGGGGACGGCTGTTGCACTATTTCCCTTCGCGGGAGGAGCTACTGGTTGCGGCCGCGCAGCATCTGGCCGTCGAGCGCATCTCGGAGATGGAACGGTGGTTCGACGCCGCGCCCGAGCACTCGGTCGCGAGTTCGCAGCGGATCGACTACGCAGTGGTGTCCTTGTGGAGGACATTTCAGCAACCCTATTTCTGGGCGGCGATGGAACTCTGGCTGGCGGCGCGCACGGACCCCACACTGCGGGCGGAGCTGGCCGCATCCGAGCGGCGACTGGGCCGCGCGATCGAGCACGTCATCGCGACGATGTTCGGTCCGGTGCACAGTAGTCATGCGGGGTTCGCCGAACTCCGCGAGCTGCTGTTCACCAGCATGCGTGGGGTGGCGCTCACGTACGCGATCGACGACCGCGACGCCGATGCGGACGTGCATCTCGCGCTGTGGCAGAAGCTGGCCCGAGCGGCGCTGGCCTAACTGCATTAACAGTCAAACCTGACTGCTAATGTGACCTCGTGACCGTTTCGCCTCCCCGTACTCAGGACCGGATGACCCACGATCTCTGGTTGCCCGACGAGATCATCGCGTTGCGCGCCGAGGCGCGGGACGCGGTGCAACGCAGCGTCGCCCCTTACGCGCGCGAGATCGGGCAGCGCGAGGAATCCGCAGACAGCTTCCCGTGGGTGGCGTTCCGCGGCCTCGCCGACGAGGGCATGTTCGCGGTCCCGTTCGGGGCCGAGTTCGGCAGGGGCTTGAACCATCCGATGCTCGGCACCTGCACGGTCGCCGAGGAGATCGCCTACCATTCGTCCTCGCTGGCCGGTGTATACGACGGGCAGTGCATTCTGGTTCCCCAGACCCTGACCTTCGCCACGGATGAACTGCGGGCCCGTCTCATTCCGGAGCTGGTGAGCGGCCGGGTGGCCTTCGCCTTCGCCACCACGGAACCGGACACCAGTTCCGACCTCACCGCGGTGCGGCTGCAGACGGTCGCCGAGGAAACGGCGGACGGGTTCGTGGTGAACGGCCGAAAGCGCTGGATCACCAACAGCGTGGCGGCCGGCTGGGTATCGGTGCTGGTGCGCGCCGGTGCCCACGGTGACCGGGCAACCATGCTTCTGGTCGACCTCGCGTCGCCGGGCGTACGGATCGGAACTCCCGATCTGAAAATGGGTCATCGCGGACAGATCACCGCGGATATCGAGTTCACCGACGTGCTGGTGCCCCGGGAGAACCTGCTGGGTGCGCACGATGGCGGGATGAACGTGGCGCTCTCGGCACTGGTGCGCGGGCGCATCGGCATCGGCGCCGCCGGAGTCGGTGTCGCGCAGGCGGCGCTGGATCTGGCGGTCGAGCGGTTGCGAACGCGCGAGGTGTTCGGCGCCCCGCTGGGAGCGATGCAACATTGGCAGTTCGTCATGGCGCAGCGCGCCACCGAGATCGAGTGTGCACGCACGCTCTATCAGAAGGCGGCCACTCTGGTGGATCGCGGTGACCGCACCGCCGAACCGGAGGCGGCGATGGCCAAGGCTTACGGCACCAGGCTGGCCAATGATCTTGTCCGCGAGGCGATCCAGATCTACGGGGCGCTGGGCTTCGCTCGCCAGGTCGGGGAGACGGGTGAATCCGTGCGGCTGGAGGAGATGTATCGCGACGCCAAGATCCTGGAGATCTTCGAAGGCGCCAACGAACTGCAGCAGTGGATCATCGCACGACGTCTCATCGGTCGCGATGTGACGGGATAGCTCGGCGGTGGGGGCACCCTCTCTCGCGCAGCGCATTAATCTATATTAAAATTTTGTGCCGCGGCCGGAGAGAAGGTAGCCGATGAACAACGACGTACAAGCCCAGGTGTCGGGTGGGCCGTTCTTCGATGATCTGCGGGTGGGACAGGTTTTCGACAGTGCCCCGCTGATGACGCTGACCGAAGGGGCGGCCGCGCTGCACCAGGCTGTCCTGGGTGACCGGATGCGGCTGTCGCTCGATGCGACGCTGTCCGCCGCGGTGACGGGAAGTGCACGGCCGCTTGCGCATCCGTGCCTGGTCACCGATATCGCGATCGGACAGAGCACGTTGGCGACCCAGCGTGTGAAAGCCAACCTCTTCTATCGTGGCCTGGCATTTCATCGCTTTGTCGAGCTGGGGGATTCGCTGTTCACCCGCACGGAAGTCGTCGGGATGAAGCAGAACTCGGTACGGGAGGGACGCACGCCGACCGGCCTGGTGGCGCTGCGGATGACGACAGTCGACCAGCACGACCGCCTCGTACTCGATTTCCACCGGTGCGCGATGCTGCCCCTGTCGCCGGGTGTCGTCGAGACGGGCCGGGCCGACGACTTGTCGTCGATCGGCGTGGATGGGGTGGTCACAGACCCGGCGCGCGACTGGGACGCAGAGGCGTTCCGATCACGAGTTCCCGGGCCGCACTTCACCGTCGACCTGGCGGGCGTGCGAATGCGCAGCACCGGTGACGTGGTGAGTAGTGCGCCGGAACTGGCCCGGTTGAGTCTGAACATTGCTGCCACTCACCACGATTGGCGAAGTGGTGGTCAGCGGCTGGTATACGGCGGCCACACCATCGGCATCGCGATGGCGCAGGCGACGCGACTGCTGCCCAATGTGGCGAGCATCTTGAGTTGGGCGTCGTGCGATCACACCGGGCCGGTCCACGAAGGGGACACTTTGTACAGTGACCTCCACGTCGAGGACGCCGTCCCGCTGCCGGACGGCCGCGGGGGACGACTGAATCTCCGGTCGCAGGTCTATGCCGTCGGTGCCGAGGGGGAAGCCGATCGTCAGGTGCTCGACTGGCGCTTCACCGTACTGATGTTCTGACCGGTCCTTTGTGCAAATCGGGCGCACGCTCAGCCGGCCAGCGCGTCGATCGAGCCGAGATCACAGACGTGCCGGGCGAGGCGTGCGATCGACGCCAAGGTGTAGTCCCTGGGCTGCAGCTCCGGCTCGAAACGACTGCCCCCGAGGGTGAACAGACCGAAAGCGAGTGCATGCATCGGCTGTTGGCGGTAGGCCAGCCACGCTTCGTCGAAGGTCGGCGGGGTGGCTACGCCGGCCTCTTTGAGGCGCGCCAAGTACAGCCGGAGGAGACCTTCCTGCCAGTCTCGGCGGTCTTCGGTGGGTAGCGTGGCGCCCAGGGCGTACGAATAGTCCAGCGCCCAGTTGCCTTTCGCCACACACTGCCAGTCATACAGCCCCATCCGGCCGTTCTCGTCGCGTAACCAGTTCCCCAGGTGAAGGTCCTGGTGCAACAGGGTTGACGCGGTGCTGTGATGCAGCAGTAGTGACCTCATGAACGCGGGATACAGCTTCTCGCGCCGGCCGTAGAGTTCACCGTCGACAACATCTTTGGCGCGGTCCAAGCCGGTCAGCGTTCGCTTCTCGAATCCCACCTTCCGGTTCAGATTCTCCTGCCAGTCATATGCCGGGCGTAGCCGGGACAGGTCGCCGCCGAAGCGGGGGCTGTCCCAGAACGCGCCGTGGTAGACCGCCAGTTCGGACACCATATCCTCCGCATCGCTGCGCTGGAGGACGTTGGCCATAGGGTCCGGGAACGTCCACCCGCGGTCGTTGAGATCCTCAAGGATCACCAACGAGCGGTGCGACTTCGGATCGTATCCCGAGTAGTACGCGCGCGGACTGCGTAGCGTGAGCCCGGGCCGGACGTTGTTGTAGAAGACCGATTCGCCTTCGGCAATGCCCGTCACCCCGAGCAGTATGCGTGAACCGATGGTCGCCGTGGACTTGGTGAACAGCGTTGCCGGCAGGCCGGCCTGTCTGCCGATGTCGTTGTAGTCCACCACAAGTGCTCGTCGTGCACTTGTGCCGTTGTCACCCCGCGACACCGTGACGTCGACGACTCGCGCACCGGCGACTCTTGAGCACAGCACCGCGGTCAGCCACTCGGGGGTGAGGGCTTCCGCCGACGGGGGCACCACCGCCGGGTCGAGCAGTGCTGGCTGAGGAAGCAACCTGTCCCTGGCGACCGAGGTGGCGATTCGCCCAGCGATGGCGATCGTCGCCACGGCATTGCGCGCGGTCATGTGTCGCTTCCTTTCGTGAGTGTCGGCTGGAGGTGAGCCTCAGGGGCGGGAGCTCGCCACCAGCGACTGTCCCAGCTGCTCGACGAGGAGCCCGACGTCCCAGTAGTCGTGATGGCTGGTCAACTTTCCGTCCGGGTCGAACCGGCAGGTGGCGATACCGGTGACCGAGAAGTGGCGGCCGACCGCGTCGACGCGGTCGCCGCTGGGGAGGAGGAGGGGGCCGTTGATCGAGCCGCTCCACGTCCACTCGTAGTAGGCACGGTCGTCCTGCACGGCGGGATGAGAGAACACGATCAGCGAATCGGGCGAGAATCTCAGCATCCACCGGTGAAAGCGCCGAATCTCCTCCCGGCCCACATAGGTTCCGCCCATTGCCACGTCCGCGTACGTGCCGCGCTCGGCGAAGTACGTGCAAAGCAAATCGGGATCGTCGGTCCACGCTCGACCGTAGGCCTCGGCGAAATCGTCGGCGGCGGGGTGGGGAGTGGTACTGGCCATCGGAAAAATTTATCACTGATTCGAAAATGATGTCAGTCGTTTGGCGACTTTCCGCTCGGGCGCGCACGGGGCCGGCGTCGCCCTGTGGATGGCGATGGCGCCGTGGCGGCTCGGGAATCAATTTAGTGCTGTTAACCAGTGATACCGCCAGGGCTGCGCAGCTCAATCTCTGACGATTGCGTCAAAAGTGGGTCAGCCTGCGCGGATGACCCGGCCGTGGAAATCGGACTGCGTTCGGCCCTCGTTCAGACTTGACGTTTTTAGTCTAAGTTTGATTCGATCCGTGAGCCGCGTCACTCGATGGCTATCGATGTGACCCATGGCCGGAGGGCGAAGGAGATGCGCGCTGTGCTTGCTTCAGCGAACTGCCGGCCGGGGTCGAGCGGGCGCGGCGTACCCGTGACCGCCAGTTCAGACGGGAACTTGTGAGGAGCTTGGTGTTCAAGACCAGTACCGCGGCGAAACCTGTACGGGCCATCGGCGGATTCTTCGCGATGGCATTGGATACGGCTGTCGCCACCTTCCGGCCGCCGTTCCCGTGGCGTGAATTCGTCCTCCAGTCATGGTTTGTGGCGCGGGTGTCACTGTTGCCGACGCTGATGCTGTCGATCCCGTTCACCGTGCTGACGGTGTTCACCTTCAACGTGCTGTTGGCCGAATTCGGCGCAGCGGACTTCTCGGGTACCGGCGCAGCGCTGGGCGCGGTCACCCAGATCGGTCCCATCGTCACCGTGCTGGTCGTCGCCGGTGCCGGCGCCACGGCGATGTGTGCGGACCTCGGAGCACGCACCATCCGCGAGGAACTGGACGCCCAACGCGTGATGGGGATCGATCCGATCCGGGCCCTGGTGGTCCCACGGGTGCTCGCCGCAACCGTGGTGGCGCTGCTGTTGTCCTCACTGGTCATTCTGGTCGGTCTCGCAGGCGGATTCGCCTTCTCCGTGTTCTTTCAGCACGTGACGCCTGGTGCGTTCGTGGCCGGACTCACCCTGGTCACAGGTGTCGGAGACGTCGTCGTCTCCCTCATCAAGGCCACGTTGTTCGGGATGACGGCCGGTTTGATCGCCTGCTACATGGGCACCACCGTCGGCGGCGGCCCGGCCGGTGTCGGCAATGCGGTCAACGAGACCGTGGTGTTCTCGTTCCTCGCGCTCTTCATCATCAACATCTTCATGACCGCAGTGGGAATCAAGGTGAACCTGTGAGCGTCAAAACCACTATCCGACAGCGGTTCCCGCGCCTGTCGCGACAGTCGCGGGCATGGCATGCGAGCTGGACCAGGGTCGGGGAGCAGACCCAGTTCTATGGGCGCACGCTGGGCTCGGCGGTGGATGTGTTCGTGCATTACAAGACCGAACTGGTCAGGTTGATCGCTCAGATGAGTCTGGGAACCGGCGCGCTCGCCGTCATCGGTGGCACGGTCGTCATCGTCGGTTTTCTCACCGTCTCGACGGGTGCGCTGGTTGCCGTACAGGGCTACAACCAGTTCGCCCAGGTCGGCGTGGAGGCGTTGACGGGTTTCGCATCAGCGTATTTCAACGTGCGACTCATCGCGCCGCTGACGGCGGCCATCGCGATGGCCGCCACCATCGGCGCCGGCTCGACTGCGCAACTCGGCGCCATGCGCATCAACGAGGAGATCGACGCCTTGGAGGTGATGGGGGTCCGTTCGCTGGCTTATCTGGCCACGACGCGCGTGCTCGCCGGTGTCGTTGTGGTGATACCGCTGTACTGCGTCGCGGTGATCATGTCCTTCCTGGCCGCCCGTATCGGTACCACCGTGATCTACGGACAGTCCACCGGCGTCTACGACCACTACTTCCGCACCTTCCTCATTCCCACCGACCTGATCTGGTCGTTCGTCCAAGCCGTGGTCACCGCGGTCGTCATCATGCTTGTCCATACGTACTACGGTTTCACCGCGTCCGGGGGCCCCGCCGGGGTGGGTGAAGCGGTCGGTCGGGCCACGCGGACCTCACTGGTCGTCGCCGTGTTCGTCACCCTGTTGGTCACGCTGTCCATCTACGGGCAGTCCGGCAACTTCAACCTGGCGGGCTGAGCGGATGGCGCGTCGAGCAGGCGAACCTCGGATCCACGCCGATTGGTGGACAGCGATTCTCATCGTCTTCACGGTCGGATGCATCGCCCTCACCTGGGCGCTGTTCAACGGTTCGTTCCGGCGGTATGTTCCGGTCACCCTCACCTCCGATCGGGCCGGCCTGGTGATGGAGGTCGGCGCTAAAGTCAAGCTGCGCGGTGTGCAGGTGGGGCGTGTCGGGTCGATCGCCGGGGGGCGAGATCCGGTGAGCCTGCGACTGGAGCTGGACCCCGACAAGGTTCGCTACGTGCCCTCCAACGTGGTGGCGCGGATCGCGTCGACCACGGTCTTCGGGGCCAAGTATGTCGACCTGATCTACCCCGAGGACCCGTCGGGTAAAGCGCTGGCGGCCGGTGCGGTGCTGCAATCGCAGAACGTGAGCACCGAGGTGAACACCGTGTTCCAGGACCTCGTCGGCGTCATCAAGAAGATCGA
Organism: Mycolicibacterium sp. Y3; assembly: GCF_051188035.1. Taxonomy (NCBI): domain Bacteria; kingdom Bacillati; phylum Actinomycetota; class Actinomycetes; order Mycobacteriales; family Mycobacteriaceae; genus Mycobacterium; species Mycolicibacterium sp. Y3. Next base: position 3,040,905 of record NZ_JAVQLT010000001.1, read on the forward strand.
TCCCGCGAAGCTGAATTCGGTGCTCTCGGCGGTTGCCGAGGGTGTGCGTGGTCAGGGTCCGCGGATGGGCGAGGCCACGACGTCGGCCAATGAAGTGCTGACCGCCCTGAACGCGCGGTCGGAGACCATCGGGCAGGACTGGCGCGCGTTCAGAGATTTCAACGACACCTATGCGGCCGCGGCACCGGACCTCATCCGGATCCTCGACGGTGCCAGCACCACGAGCACCACGGTGGCATCCCAAGCTCACCAACTGGATTCGTTGTTGGTCAACGTCATCGGGTTCTCCCAGAGCGGCACCCAACTTCTCGGTCCGAACAAGGACAACCTCGTCGACGCGGTCAACGTCCTGCGCCCCACCACAGGCTTGTTCAACAAGTACAACCCCGAGTTGACCTGTCTGTTCCTCGGCGGAAAGAACGCGATCGACTTCGGCCAGGCGGACTACACCGGTGGCGCCAACGGCAAATCGCTGATCGTCGACGCCGCGCTGCTCCTCGGTGATGATCCCTACCGGTATCCCGACAATCTCCCGATCAACGGGGCCAAGGGCGGTCCCGGCGGTAAACCGGGCTGTGGATCGTTGCCGGATGTCGCCAAGAACTGGCCGGTACGCACCCTCGTCACCAACACCGGGTTCGGTACCGGACTGGACAACCGACCCAATCCGGGAATCGGTTTCCCGGGGTGGGCCAACTTCTTCCCGGTGACCCGGGCTGTGCCGGAACCTCCGAGCATCCGCTACCAGGGTGGTCCGGCCCCCGGTCCGACGCCGCCATGGGAACCGCCCTACGGCGCTGCGCAGTACGGACCCGGCGGGACGCCGCTCTTCCCCGGAGTGCCACCCGCGCCGCCGGACGCCCAGGCGCCCATCCCTCCGGGGATCGGCGGCCCGGCGCCGGATCCGTCGACGCAGCCGCCGGGATGAGCACAGGCATGACACGACCCCATCAGACGAGCAGTGAGAGGCCGACGACGTGAGAGACAACCTGTCAGGCGCAGCCTGGCGGCTCACCGTGTTCGTGATCGTGGCAGCACTGGGAATGTTCGCACTGCTCACCATTTTCGCGCAGTTCCGTTTCGATGAGGCGCGGACGTTTCGCGCGGTGTTCACGAATGTCACCGGACTGGAGAACGGGAACTTCGTGCGCATCGCCGGCGTCGAGGTCGGCAAGATCAAGCGCATCGCGCTGAACAAGGACAGCACCGTGACCGTCGAGTTCACCGCGCAGGACTCGGTCGTGCTGACGGAAGGCAGCCGCGCGGCGATCCGCTACGACAACGTCATCGGCGGTCGCTACCTGGCCCTCGAAGAGGGCACCGGGTCACCCAGGCTGCTGCAGCCCGGCGCCACCATCCCCGTCGACCGCACCTCGCCTGCCCTGGACCTGGATGCCCTGATCGGTGGCTTCCGGCCGTTGTTCCGCGCTTTGGATCCCAACCAGGTGAATGCGCTGAGCGGACAACTACTTTCGGCGCTACAAGGTCAAGGCGCGACGGTCGGCTCATTTCTTTCACAGACCGCGGCACTGACCAACACCCTGGCCGACCGCGACCAACTGGTGGGCCAGGTCGTGACCAATCTCAACACCGTGCTCGGTTCCCTCGGCGATCAGAAGGAGAAGTTCGGCGCCGCAGTCGATTCACTGTCGGAGATCGTGCACACCCTCGAATCGCGAAAAGGCGATCTGAGCAACGCCGTGGCGTATACGAATGCCGCAGCCGGCAGCATCGGCGATCTCTTGGCCCAGGCGCGGCCGCCACTGGCCACCACCGTCAAGGAGACCGACCGGACAGCCGGCATCGTGGTCGCCGACCACGACTACGTCGACAATCTCTTGGCCACCCTGCCCGAGTCGTACCGAATTCTGGGACGGCAGGGCCTCAACGGCGACTACTTTTCGTTCTACATCTGCGACTTGGTGTTGAAGCTCAACGGTAAAGGTGGACAGCCCGTCTACGTCAAGATGGCAGGCCAGGATTCGGGCAGGTGCACTCCGCGATGAAGGCATTCCAAGAACGAAACCCGTTCATCATCGGTGCCGTCGGAGTCGTCGCGGTGACGGCGATCGGCGTCGGTGTCCTCAACTACGACAAGCTACCTCTGGTGTCCGCGCAGACCAGCTACGCCGCCTATTTCGCCGAAGCGGGTGGTCTCACGTCCGGTGCCGAGGTGCAGGTCTCCGGATTCAAGATCGGCAAGGTCGAGAGCATCTCTCTCGACGGCGCAAAGGTTCTCGTCCGGTTCCAGGTCGACGACGATGTGCACCTGGGTGATCGCACCGAAGCCGCGGTCAAGACGAAAAGCCTGCTGGGGTCCAAGATTCTGGACATCACCCCACGCGGTGACGGAGAGCAGAAGGACGTCATCCCGCTGGAGCGCACCACTTCGGCATATCAGCTGCCGGATGCGCTCGGCGACATCACGGCTCAGATCAGCGGATTGAACACCGATCAGCTGTCCGCGTCGCTTTCCACACTGGCCGACACCTTTCGCAACACCCCGGAAGACCTCCGGCTCGCCGTGGACGGTGTCGGTCGCTTCTCGGACACCCTCAACCGCCGTGACGACCAACTACGCAACCTGCTGGCCAACGCGAACAAGGCGACCAGCGTTCTCGCCGAACGCAGTGACAAGATCGTCCAACTCGTACGTGATTCCAACGCGTTGCTCATAGCACTGGAGGGTCAGCGCGCCGCGCTGGATCAGATCTCGAACAACATCTCGGCGCTGGCGGCCCAGATCAACGGGTTCATCGGTGACAACCGTGACACGCTCAAACCGGCTCTGGACATGCTGAACGGCGCGCTGACCATCGTCGCCAACCGCAAAGCCGAAGTCCAGCAGTCGATCAAGGGCTTCACGTCGTACGCCTTCGCACTCGGCGAGTCGGTGGCGTCGGGCCCGTTCTTCAAGGCCTACCTGTCCAACCTGTTGCCGGGGCAGTTCGTTCAGCCGTTCATCGACGCCGCCTTCTCGGATCTCGGCCTGGACCCGCACGTGCTCGCGCCCTCCCAGCGCACCGACCCCCAGACCGGCCAGCCCGGCACCCCGGCACTTCCCGTTCCGTTCCCGCGGACCGGGCAGAGCGGCGAGCCCAGAATGACCATCCCGGACGCCATCACCGGCAATCCCGGCGATCAGCAATGCGGGCCGCCGGGCGTCCCATTGCCCGGCCCCGGGTGCTATCCCTACCGCGACCCCGGTCCGCCGGCGGCGCCCGGCGGACCCCCGCCCGGTCCACCGGCGCCCGAATCCCCAGGCCACGTGTCCGTGCCCGAGCCGACTCCGAGCGCCGTCTTCCAGCCTGCGCCCGGTGAAATCGGTCCCGACGGCACTCCCGTTGCAGGAGAACACCAATGACACAACCGCGCATCCGCATTGCCGTGGTGGCCCTCTTTGCGCTACTGCTGATCGCCGGGCTCGTCGTGGTCATCCCGGCGACGACGAACATCTCGCGCACCCAGGTCGTCGCCTACTTCGACAACACGAACGGACTCTTCGTCGGTGACGAGGTCCGCATCCTCGGCGTCCCGGTCGGCGAGATCGACCGGATCGACGTCGAGCCGCAGCGGGCGAAGGTCAGCTTCTGGGTTCAGGACAAGTACAAAGTGCCGGCCGACGCCAAGGCGGTCATTCTCGCGCCCTCGCTGGTCACCGCCCGGGCGATTCAGCTCACGCCCGCCTACACGGCGGGACCGACGTTGGCCGACGGGGCCGTCATCCCGCGGGAGCGGACCGCCGTCCCGGTGGAATGGGACGATGTCCGTACCCAGCTGCAGCGTTTGACCGAGATGCTGCAGCCCACCGAACCCGGCGGCACCAGCACACTCGGGTCGTTGGTCAACACAGCCGCCGACAACCTGCGCGGTCGGGGGGCGAGCATCCACGACACGCTGGTCAAGTTGTCCCAGGCGACCTCGGCGCTCGGTGACCACAGCACCGACCTGTTCAGCACGCTGCGGAATCTGTCACTGCTCGTCTCGGCGCTGCAGGACAGCTCGGGTCTGATGAAGCAGCTCAACCAGAATCTGGCGTCGGTCAGCGGGGCTCTCGCGAACGACCCGGATGAGGTGAGCAACGCCGTGCGCAATGTCAGCGATGTCTCGCGATCGGTGTCGAAATTCGTGGCAGACAACAAGGAATCACTGGGCACCACCTCCGACAAACTGGGTGCGGTGTCGCAGACGGTCACCGAGAGCATCGACGATGTCAAGCAGTTGCTGCACATCTCGCCGACCGTCTTGCAGAACTTCATCAACATCTATCAGCCCGCGCAGGGAACGTTGTCCGGCGCCCTGTCGACGAACAACTTCAGCGATCCGATCAGCTTCATCTGTGGTGCGGTCCAGGCCGCGTCACGACTCAACGCCGAGCAATCGTCGAAGCTGTGCGTGCAGTACCTGGCCCCGATTGTGAAGAACCGCCAGATGAACTTCTTCCCGATCGGCGGCAACCCCATCGTCGGCGCCACCGCGCGGCCGAACGAAGTGACCTACAGCGAGGACTGGATGCGTCCCGACTATGTCCCGCCGTCACCGGCAGCCCCAGCCCCGACCGCCGCAGCGCCGCTGCCGGCCGAGGCGGCTCAACCGGATCCCGCGGCGGGCCTTCCGGGGATGATGGTCCCCGCCGGAGCAGGCTCATGACGGCGTCCAGGCGTTTCGGCACGGTGGTGATCGCGGTGACCGTGCTGTCCATGCTGCTCAGCGGCTGCGGGGGATGGCACGGTTTGAACTCCGTCCCGATGCCGGGGACCGAGGGCGACGGGCCCGGAGCCTTCACCATCCAGGCGCAGATGCCTGACGTGAACAACATTCAGCAGAACTCCCGCGTCCGGGTCGGGGACGTCAACGTGGGCACAGTGACCAATATCGAACGCCAGGGCTGGCACGCTCTGCTGACGATGCGCGTCAACGGTGACGTGAAACTGCCCGCCAACGCGACCGCGACGATCGGCCAGACCAGCCTGCTCGGTTCACTGCACATCGAGCTGGCGCCACCGGTCGCCGAACCGGCCGAGGGCAGACTGCACGAGGGGTCGTTGATCCCGTTGGCATCCGGGGGTGGGTACCCGTCGACGGAACAGACGTTGGCCGCCGTGTCGCTGCTGCTCAACGGTGGCGGTATCGGTCAGATACAAGACATCACCACCGCATTCAGCACCGCATTCGCCGGACGCGAGAAAGATCTGAGAAGTCTGATCGATCAACTCGATACGTTCGTGCGGAACACCAATGCTCAGACCGACGACATCATCGCCGCCACCGACAGCCTCAACAATCTGGTCTCCGGATTCGCCGAGCAGAGGCCCGTGGTGGACAAAGCTCTGGATACCATCCCGGATGCGTTGGCAGTCATCAAGGACGAACGCACCAAGCTGGCTGACACCCTCGATCAGCTCGGCAAATTCAGTGCACTGGCCGCAGATTCGGCCAACCAGACCAAAGACGCACTGGTCCAGGAACTCAAGGACATCGGCCCTGTGCTGAAGTCGCTGGCCGACTCCGGGCCTGCACTCACCCGTTCCCTGAGCTTCTTCTCGGTGTACCCCTTCGCGAAGGAGACGCTGAGCAAGTGGTTCCGCGGTGACTATGCGAACCTGACCGCGATCATCGATCTGACACTGAGCCGGCTCGACTCGTCCTTCCTCACCGGCACGCGGTGGGAGGGCAACCTGACCGAACTCGAAATGCAATGGGGCCGCACCATCGGTCAATTGCCGAGTCCTTACACCTCAGGCAATCCATTGATCATCCCGTACCACCTGAATCAGGGGCCCTAGATGGTTCTCAGCAGACGAGTCCTCATCCAGCTGGCGTTCTTCGCCGTGATCACGCTGGTCGGCGGAACCATCATGATCTTCAATTACATGGGTCTGCCCGGCCTGCTGTTCGGCGTCGGTCAGTACAAGGTCTCCGTCGAGTTGCCCGCGGCGGCAGGTCTCTACAAGAACGCCAACGTCACCTACCGGGGCACCGAGGTCGGCAAGGTGACCGATGTCCGTCTCGACGACAACGGGGTGGTCGCCGATCTTGCGCTGAAATCCGGAATCCCGATTCCCAGTGACCTGACGGCCGAAGTGCACAGTGCGTCATCGATCGGTGAGCAGTATGTCGCCCTGCTGCCGCACGGGGATGGAAGTCCGCTGAAGGCAGGCGATGTCATCCCGAGGGATCGCGCATCGGTTCCTCCTGATATCAGCACGCTGCTGGCGGCGACGGACAAGGGTCTGGACGCCATCCCCGGGGACAACCTGCAGACGGCGGTCAGTGAGGCGGCCACCGCGGTCGGGGGACTGGGACCGGATCTGGCCAGACTGGTCAAGGGCTCCACCACGCTGGCGATCGACGCACGCAAGAATCTCGACTCCCTCACCAATCTGATCGACAACTCCAGACCCATCCTCGATTCGCAGACCGCGACCGCCGGCTCGATCGAGAACTGGGCCGCCAACCTGGCATCGGTGACATCGCAACTGAAGCGCGAGGACACGTCGGTCCGGGGGATCCTCACAGACGGCCCGGACGCGGCAGATCAGGTCCGGCAGTTGTTCGACCGGTTGCAGCCCACCCTGCCGGTGGTCCTGGCGAACCTGGTCACGATCGGCAACGTGGCGGTGACCTATCAGCCGAATATCGAACAGCTGCTGGTTCTCGCCCCGTCAGCGGTCGAGGTGGTACAGGGTGCGGGCGTCACCAACCGCAATACCAAGCAGGCGTACAAAGGTGCCTTCTTGAGCTTCAACCTGAACCTCAACCTGCCGCCACCATGCCTGACCGGCTATCTCCCGCCACAGCAGGCCCGGACGACCAGTCTCACCGACTATCCGGACCGCCCGGCCGGTGAATTCTATTGCCGGGTACCACAGGACTCGCAGTTCAACGTGCGGGGTGCGCGCAACTATCCGTGCGAAACACGTCCGGGTAAGCGTGCGCCGACGGTGAAGATGTGTGAGAGCGACGAGAACTACGTCCCCCTCAACGACGGCTTCAACTGGAAGGGCGACCCCAACGCCACGTTGTCCGGGCAGCCGATTCCGCAGCTGCCGCCCGCGGCGGGGCCGGCTCCTACCGGTACACCGGGGACCGCGCCGCCGGGCCCGGTTGCGCCGCCGATCGCCGTGGCGCAGTACGACCCGGCCACAGGTAGTTACCTCGGTCCGGACGGCCACGTCTACACCCAGGCCAACCTGGCCCACAATGCTCAGGAGCAGACATGGCAGTCGATGATGATGCCGCCGAACCCGAAGTGACGACAGCAACCGCGGACACCGCGGAGTACCCGCCGGACCAGGACGGCGCATCACGCACATGGCGCCGCGACCCGACCAAGATCGCCTTGGTGGGCGGTCTCGTCGCCGTCATCGGCGTGGCGTCGCTGGGGGGTTGGCTCGGCGTGCGGGCCCATCAGTCCCGGCAGCTCGACCAACGGCAGACCACGTTTGTCGACGCGGCGCGGCAAGCCGCGACCGATCTCACCACGATCGATCACCACGAGGTCGAAGGCGATGTGAAGCGCATCCTGGACTCGGCGACCGGCGCGTTCTACGACGACTTCAACAATCGCGCACAGCCTTTCATCGAGGTGGTGAAGAAGACGCAGTCCAAGTCCGTGGGAACGGTGGTCTCGGCCGGCGTCGAGTCCGAGACCGATCGGGACGCGCAGGTATTGGTCGCGGTGAGCGTCAAGACGACTGTCGCAGACGGGACAGAACAACGGCCTCGGTCGTGGCGGATGCGGATCTCGGTACAGAGACTGGGTAACGAGGTCAAGGTATCCAACGTCGCCTTCGTGCCCTAGGCACTTCATCATCAGTTCCGCACCGCGAGAAGGACTCACGTGACCGCCCCTAGCATGACCAGCGCGCCGACCTCATCTGCCGACCTCATCGACGACGAAAGCGAGCCGGCGACCTCGACGAATTCGGCTGCAAAGAACCGTATGTCGTGGCGGCAGGTCGTCGCCTACATCGTGCTGCCGCTGCTTGTGGTCGTACTCGGTGGCGTCACCGGATGGTTGAAGTGGGTGGACGGTTCCTCCAGGGATGCCCGGGCGGCCGCCGCCGCGTCGGTGCAGGCCGCGCGCGAGGGCACCGTCGCGCTGCTTTCCTACCAGCCGGATACCGTCGAGCAGACGCTCGGCACCGCTCAGGCACGGCTGACGGGCGCATTCCGTGACTCCTACGCAAAGCTGATCCATGATGTGGTGATCCCCGGCGCTCGGGAGAAGAAGATCTCGGCGATCGCGAACGTCCCTGCAGCGGGCTCGATTTCGTCAACCGGCGGCCACGCAGAGGTCTTGGTCTTCGTCAACCAGACGTCGATCGTCGGTACCGATGCGCCCACCGACACCGCCTCGTCGGTGCGGGTCGGTCTGGACAAGGTCGATGGCCAGTGGTTGATCTCCTCCTTCGAGCCCATCTGACCGAGCCCATCTGACCGGATCACGGCATCGTGTAGCCGCCGCTCACCGAGATCATCTGCCCGGTCACCTGGCGTGCGGCCAGCGGCGAGGAGAACCACAGCACCGCCCGAGCGACATCCTCGGCGGTCGTCAACCGGCGCATCGGGGTGTCCTTGAGCATGAACTCGATCTGGTTGGGGTTGAACACTTCATCTTCGCCCACGGCCCACAGACTGGAGGCGCCGACGGCGTCGGCACTCTCCGGCATCACCAGGCCCGGACAGACGATGTTGGAGCGGATTCCATGGCGGCCGTGTTCGCGTGCGGTGGTACGCGCGAACGCGACCATGGCGGCCTTTGAAGCGCCGTAGATGCCCTGGCGTATCTGACCGAACGCCGCGTCGCTGGCGATGAACACCAACGCGCCACCGCCGTCGTTCTTCATCGGGCCGATGGCCGCCTGTGTGGTGGCCACCGCACTGTAGAAGTTCACCTCGATGGTGCGCTGCCATTTGTCGCGATCGGTATCGGTGGCGACGAAACCGGGCACACTCCAGCCGGCGTTGTTGACCACCACGTCGACACCACCCCAGGTGGTGACCGCCAGGCCGATGGTGTCCTCCGCGCCCCCGGGGGTCGTCAGATCGTTGATGGCCAGTTCCACTGCTGCGGCTCCGAGGTCGAGGGCCTCGTCCCGCACCTTCTTGGCCTGGGGTTCGTCGATGTCGTTCAACACGATTCGGGCGCCCTCGGCGGCGTACGCGTGCACGATTCCCCGGCCGATGTTGGAGGCGCCACCGGTCACGACGACCCGTGCTCCTGACAGTCCCAGATCCATGGTGGTCCTTCTTCCTCGACGTGGCCTGTTGAATCACCGTAGCCACTTGATTTAACCTAGATTAGAAATATCGGCTAGATTTGTCTATGCCGGAGGTATCGACGGGAGACGGGTATGGAGAAACTGCTGCAGGGCAAGGTTGCGGTGGTCACCGGCGCCGCCCAGGGGATCGGCCTCGAGATCGCGCGCACATTGCATCAGCACGGAGCGCAGGTGGTGCTGGCCGATCTCGACGGAGACGCCACGGCCCGTGCGGCACGCGACATCGCCACCCCGGATCTCGACTGCGTCGGCGCGGTGTGCGATGTGACGGCAGAAGACCAGGTGCAGACGCTGGTGGCGAACACGTGTCGCGACTTCGGCCGCCTGGACGTGTTCGTCAACAACGCCGGTATCACGCGTGACGCCTCCCTGAAGAAGATGCAGGTCGCCGACTTCGACGCGGTCATCACGGTGCACTTGCGCGGTACCTGGCTCGGCATCCGTGAGGCTTCGGCGGTGATGCGGGAGCAGAAGTCCGGCAGCATCGTCAACATCTCGTCGCTGTCGGGCAAGTCGGGTAACCCCGGCCAGACCAACTACAGCGCCGCCAAGGCCGGAATCGTGGGCCTGACGAAGGCGGCCGCCAAAGAGGTGGCCCACCACAACGTGCGGATCAATGCAGTGCAACCCGGCCTGATCCGCACGCCGATGACCGCGGCCATGCCTGCGGATGTCTTCGCTCAACGCGAAGCCGATGTGCCGATGAAGCGTGCCGGCGAACCGGGCGAGGTGGCCGGCGCCGTCGTGTTCCTGGGCTCAGAACTGTCCAGCTACATCACCGGAACGGTGATCGAAGTGGGTGGCGGGAGGTACATGTGAAATCTGTTCTCAGCGATATCGAAGGCGGTATCGGGCGCGTCACGCTGAATCGGCCGGATCGGATGAACGCGATCAACGTCGCGCTCGCCCATGCGCTGGAGAGCGCGATCGACCAGCTCGGCGACCGCCAGGACGTCAATGTCATCGTGATCCGCGGGGCCGGCGGGAATTTCTGTGCCGGAGGCGATTTCGACGAAGTCCAGAGGTTGCGCGCCGAAGGCTCCGCCGAGTTGCGGACGTTGTTCACCTCGTTCAAAGCCGCTTGTGAGGCGATCACCCGCGCGAAGGTGCCGGTCGTGGCAGCTATCGAAGGTGTGGCCATGGCCGGTGGCTTCGAGCTGATGCAGGCCGCCGACATCGTGCTGGTCGCCGACGAGGCACGGATCGCGGACAACCACATCAACTTCGGCATGATTCCCGGCGGGGGTAGCACCGCACGCCTGCCGCGCCTGCTCGGCCGGCAGCAGGCCCTGGGGCTGCTGTTGTCCGGCGACAAGCTCACCGGTTCGGCTGCCGTCCAAATGGGCTTGGCCTACATGGGCTTTCCTGCGGAAACCTTTGACGAATCCGTCGAAACGTTCCTGGCGAAACTGGCCGGACGTGACCGCTCGGCCCTCACCACCATCAAGCGGCTGGTGATCGACGGTCTCAACAAGGATTTCGACATCGCAAACTCCGACGAGACCGATGCCGTCGTCTGGCGCATCGGCGGTCAGGCCGGCCAAGCCGGGGTATCGGCATTCAAGAACAGAGAGGTCAAGGCATGACCACAGCGATCGACGCCGCAGTATTACGAGAGGTCGCACCCAACGGTGTCGCCAGTATCCGGCTGAACCGCCCCGGCACGTCGAACGGTCTCAACGTCGAAACCCTCAAGGCACTGCACGAGGCGGTGCTCGCCTGCCACGCCGACCCCGCGGTCACGGTGGTGCTGCTCACCGGAGCAGGCCGTAATTTCTGCGCCGGCGGTGACATTCACACCTTCGAATCCAAAGGCGAGGCGTTGCCGGACTACCTGCGCGAAGCCACCGCCTGGCTGCAGCTGGCAACCGCTGCCCTCATCCAACTGCGGGTACCGGTGGTCACCGCCGTACAAGGGTTCGCGGCCGGTGGCGGCGGACTCGGACTGGTCTGCGCCTCCGACATCGTCATCGCCGCGCAGTCGGCCAAATTCTTCTCCGGGGCCGTGCGGGTCGGGATGGCACCCGATGGCGGGTCCTCGGTCACTCTCACGCAGCTGGTGGGGTTGCGCCAGGCGTTGCGCATCCTGCTCACCAACCCCACATTGACGGCGGCCGAGGCCGCGGCGATCGGACTGATCACCGAGGTCGTCGACGACTCCGAGCTCACCGATCGCGCCGAGACCATTGCCGCCGAGCTGGCCGCGATGCCCACCAAGGCACTGTCGGCCACCAAACGGCTGGTGTGGTCGGGTGTCGGTGCCTCGATCGAGGAGCGGCTCCCCGAGGAATCGCGCACCGTCTCGGAGTTGTCCGGCACAGCCGATGCCCTGGAGGGGCTTCGCGCCGTCATCGAACGGCGAGCACCGAAGTTCACCGGGCGATGAACGTCCTCATCGAGGATGACGGTGCCGTGCGCACCCTCACCCTCAATCGCCCGCAGGTGCGCAACGCGATCGACATCCCGCTGCGGCTGGAACTGGCCGATGCCCTGGAATCGGCGGATGCCGACGACGGGGTGCGGGCGATCATCCTCACCGGTGCGGGCAGCACATTCTGCTCGGGCGGTGACATCTCCACGATGAAGCTGATGTCCGAAACCGAAGCCATGGACCGCGCGCAGCTGGCACAGCGCGTGATCCGGGCGATCTGGAACACCCCGAAACCGGTCATCGCCGCGGTCGAGGGCGCCGCATTCGGTGCCGGTGCCGCGCTGGCAGCGGCGTGCGACCGCGTCGTGGCCGGCAGCGACGCCCGTTTCGCGACCACCTTCACCAACGTCGGTCTCGCCGGCGACATGGGCGCGTTCGCGTCGCTGCCACGTCGCGTCGGCACGGCCCGTGCCCGGCAGATGCTGATGCTCCCGCAACCGATCGACGCACGGGTTGCCGAGAGTTGGGGGCTGGTCGACGCCACGACCGAACCCGGCGCAGCCTTGGCGGCCGCGCGCACCGATGCGCACCGGCTCGCCGCGGGGCCTGCGCAGGCCTATGGCGTCATCAAGGCCCTGCTGGCCATCAGTCCCACCTTGCCCCCGATCGAGGTTCTCGATCATGAAGCCGCGCATCAGGCACGACTGTTCGGCAGCGACGACTTCGCCGAAGGCGTCGCCGCCTTCGGCGAGAAGCGGCGACCCTCGTTCGGCCCACGACAAGGAGTTCACTCATGACCTCTGTCATCGATCCCTCCGCGGACACCGGCAGCCGGTACGACCGGCTGATCCGGCCGGAGAAGGTGCACGGCACCCTGTACACGGACGCCTCGATCTACGCCGAAGAACTGGCCAAGATCTGGTACCGCACCTGGGTGTTCGTCGGCCACGAGAGTGAGGTCGCCCAGCCCAACGACTACGTGCGCAAGAAGCTCGGACCCCAGGACGTCATCATGACCAGGGACCGGGACGGCGAGGTGCACCTGCTGCTCAATCGGTGCGCTCATCGTGGCAACCAGGTGTGTGATGACGCCAAGGGCAACTCCAGCACCTTCCGTTGCCCGTACCACGGCTGGACCTTCCGAAATGACGGCGAGCTCATCGGATTTCCGTTCTTCAAGGGTTACGGCGACCGCAAGCTGGACCTCGCGATGGGGCGGGTACCGCGCGTCGACTCCTACGGCGGCTTCGTCTTCGGCAGCTTTGCACCCGACGGGCCGTCGCTGGTCGAGCATCTGGGTGCCGCCGCCGGCGAGATCGACCGGCTGACCCGGCTGTCGCCGGAGGGCCGGGTGGAACTCACCGCCGGCTGGCTTCAGCACAAGGCGCAGGCCAACTGGAAGTTGCTGGCCGAGAACGAGACCGATGGCTACCACCCCCAGTTCGTGCACGGATCCATCTTCGGCGTCACCGGCAGCACCATTGGCCCCCTCTACAGTGACTCCTCGACCGCGGTGACCCGAGACCTCGGCGGCGGACACAGCGAGAACGATCTGCGGCCGGAGTTCCGAAAGTACGCCGAGCCGATGCGCTGGTTCGGAACCACCGAATCGCGGGTGCCCCACTACGTTGCCGCGATGCGGGCCAAGCATGGGGAGGCCGCCGAGCAGATCCTCATCGAAGGCGCGCCGCACGTGATGATCTTCCCGAACCTGTTCATCGCCGAAATTCAGGTCTTCAACATCCAGCCGGTCGCGGTGGACCAGTGCGTGCAGTACGCCACCGCAGTCCAACTGGCCGGCGCGCCAGAACTGAATCGCCGCATGGTTTCTCAGTGCATCGGCTCGGTGGGGCCGGCAGGCATGCTGCTCGCCGACGACACCGAGATGTATGAGCGCAATCAGCAGGGCATCGCCGCCCTGACCCCGGAGTGGCTCGATGTGCGCCGGGGGATGAACCGCGAAACCGTCGACGAGAACGGATTCAAGATCGGTACCAATACCGATGAGACGGGGATGCGCGGCTTCTGGTCCCACTACAAGACGCTGATGGAAAGGGACTGAGCACCGTGACCACGTCACTGCACGGCTCGGACGTGCTCGAGGCGGCACCCGAGGAGTTCGAGCGATTCGCTGTCGAACAGTTCCTCTACCGCGAGGCGCGCTACGCGGACGAAAACAACTATGACGCGTGGGAGTCCCTGTGGACCGATGATGCGTTGTACTGGGTGCCTGCCGATTCAGGCGGATCCGACCCCACGCGTCAGATGTCGATCATCTACGACAACCGCAGCCGAATCTCGACCAGGCTCAAACAAGTGCGTACCGGGCGCCGGTACGCCCAGGCTCCGCCGTCACATCTGCGACGGTTGATCTCCAACATCGAATTCCTCGGTGGGCGACCGAATCCCGAAGGCTCCCTCGATCTTGAGGTCGGGGCGAACTTCCTGGTTGTCGAATCGCGCCCGCGCGGCAACCACATCTGGGGCGGTCGGGTCACCTACCGACTGCGCCTCGTCGATGGGGAGATGCGGCTGGCGTACAAGAAGGTGCAGTTGGTCGACGCCGACCAGCCGGTGCCGTCACTGAGCTTCCTCATCTAAGGAGCATTCATGGGAATCCAGTTCGACGAGTCGGCACCGGTGACGATTCCGGGGGTGGGTGCTGTCATCGGCAGCGAGTTCGCCGAAGTCGCCGTGAGCATCGATGACCAGGCCAATTCTCCACGGCTGAAGTTGGTGGACCTGCGCACGGGCCGGGTGCGTTTCCTGGACGCACTCGAACTCGAGACCATCGTGTGGTTACCCGACGAGCGGCTCAACAGCCTGCTCGACCCGTCGGCCGATCGCTGGCGGGGCGACAAATGAGGCGCGCCGCCATCGTCGCGCCGCTGCGCACGCCGGTGGGCACCTTCGGCGGCAGCCTGCGACCGCTGCGGGCCGAAGACCTCGCGGCGCACGTCATCAAGTCCGTGGTCGCCCAGAGCGGTATCGATCCCGAGGTCATCGAAGACGTCGTCATGGCGCAGTCCTATGCCAACTCCGAGGCCCCGTGCATCGGTCGGTGGGCGGCCCTGCACGCCGGATTGCCGATCACCGTCTCCGGCCTGCAGATCGACCGCCGCTGTGGTGGTGGGCTGCAAGCCGTGATCACGGCAGCGATGACGGTGCAGACCGGCGCGGCCGATGTCGTCCTGGCCGGCGGTGTGGAGTCGATGAGCAATATCGAGCACTACACCACCACCGCCCGGTGGGGCTCCCGGTCCGGTAACCAGATGCTCTACGACCGCCTGGACCGCGGACGCGAATTGTCGCAGCCGGTATGGCGGTTCGGTCCCATCAGCGGAATGATCGAAACCGCGGAGAATCTCGCCTCCGATTACGGTATCGACAGGTCGGCTGCGGACGAGTTCGCGGTGCGAAGCCATCGACGCGCCGTCGCAGCACAGAACAACGGCCTCTTCGACGACGAACTCGTCAGCGTGGAGGTGCCTCAGCGGCGCGGTGATCCGATCGTGGTGGTCGCTGACGAAGGCGTGCGGCCCGACACCACCATCGACACCCTGGCGCGACTGCGTACGGTCCAGCCGGGTGGCACCGTCACCGCGGGGAATGCCGCCCAACAGAACGATGCCGCCGCCGCGTGTCTCGTCGTGGCCGAGGATCGGCTGGAATCACTCGGCCTGGAACCGATCGGATTCCTGGAAGGCTGGGCCGCGGTCGGTTGCGAGCCCTCCCGGATGGGTATCGGGCCGGTCGGCGCGGTCGAGAAGCTTTTCAGCCGAACGGGTTTGACTTTCGATGACCTCGCGTTGATCGAGATCAACGAGGCCTTCGCCGTCCAGGTGCTGGCGGTGCTGTCCGGGTGGGGGCTCAAGCCGGCCGATGTCGAGGACCGATTGAACGTGAACGGGTCGGGCATCTCGCTCGGCCACCCGATCGGGGCGACCGGCGTGCGCATCCTGGCCACCATGCTCCACGAACTTCGGCGCCGCGGTGGGGGGCTGGCCCTGGAGACGATGTGCATCGGCGGCGGGCAGGGGATCGCTGCCGTGTTCAGGGGGGCATCGTGACGTTCGGATTGCTGCGGTACGGCAGCTACCTACCCCGCCATCGACTGAGTGCAGCCGATATCGGCCTGCGCAGGGGCGACCGGGTGGTCGCCTCGTACGACGAAGACTCGACCACCATGGCCGTCAGCGCTGCCGGCCTGGTGGTGGAGCCAGGTGCGCACCCGGGTGCGCTCTACCTGGCCACCACCACGCCCGCCTACGCCGACAAGACGAACGCGAGTGCGGTGCACGCGGCACTCGGTCTGCCCACCGACGTGCTGGCCGCCGATCTGGGCGGTACGGCCCGCAGTGCCATCGCCGGATTGCTCGCCTGCGCGCGGGGTGGGGGACTGGTCATCGCCGCCGACGTGCGCGTCGGCAAACCGGGGTCGGCCGACGAGAAGACCGGCGGTGATGGCGCGGCGGCCCTGTGGTTCGGCGACGGTGACCCCATCGCCGAGATTCTCGCGGCCCGTTCGCAGACCGACGAGTTCCTGGACCGGTGGCGGGATCCGGCGTCCACCACCGGGTACCAGTGGGAGGAACGGTTCGGGGCCGAGCGCTACAGCGCGTTGATCCGGTCGACCGCGCGCGAGGCGCTGGATGCGGCCGGCCTGGCCGATGCCGATCACGTCGTCCTCGCCTGCCCGAACACGGCTGTGGTCAAGCGCGCCGCCACCTTGGTCAAAGGCCAGAAATCGGTCATCACCTCGCCCGTCGGGCACACCGGTGCCGCCGATCCGCTCATCGCCCTGGCCGGCGCCCTCGATACCGCCGAGCCGGGCGAGACCATCCTGCTTCTGTCGGCCGTGGACGGCTGCGACGCCGTCGTCTTCCGCACCACTGCCACGCTCACCGAGGCCCGTCAGCGCACAGCGCTGAGCACGCAGCGCGGTGGCGGACTCCCGGTGCCGCACCTGACCTACCTGTCGTGGCGCGGACTCGTCGAACGGGAATCGCCGCGCAGGCCCGAACCCGATCGGGCTGCTGCGCCACCGGCCGCACGATCGCAGCGGTGGAAGTTCGGATTCACCGGATCACGCTGCACGCACTGCGGTTTCACCCATCTGCCGCCGACGCGCGTGTGCCGATCGTGCGCCGCGGTCGACGATATGGTCGACGTCGCGGCCGGGCAGCTGGCCGGTACGGTCGTCACCTACACGGTGGACAGGCTGGCGTTCTCGCCGTCGCCGCCGATGGTGCAAGCCGTGATCGACATCGACGGCGGCGGACGGTGCACCCTGGAGGTGGCCGACGCCCGACCGTCGGAGTTGAACGTCGGCAGCCGGGTTCGGTTCTCCTTCCGGCGGCTGTTCACCGCCGGCGGTGTGCACGACTACTTCTGGAAGGCGGTGCAGGACAGTGCCGAGTAACGGAATCGCAGGCAAGGTCGCGGTCGTGTCCATGGGCTGCAGCAAGTTCGGCGAACGGTGGGACGCCTCCACCGATGACCTCATCCTCGAGGCCTACCAGGAGTGCCTTGCGGGTGTGCCCCAAGTCGGTCGCGCGGATGTGGACGCCTACTGGCTCGGCACGCTGAGCTCGGGGCTGGGCGGTCTGACCCTGAGCCGCGCGATCGGTAGTGACGACAAACCGGTCACCCGTGTCGAGAACTTCTGCGCCACCGGGTCGGAGGCATTCCGCAACGCGTGCTACGCCGTCGCCGCGGGCGCCTACGACATCGTGATGGCAGTGGGTGTGGAGAAGCTCAAGGACTCGGGCTATTCGGGGCTGTTACGGCAGGACCCGCCGGGCGACGGTACCGCGCCGGAGATCTCGATGACCGCGCCGGCCGCTTTCTCGTTGCTCGATCCCGCCTATTGCGACCGCTACGGGGTGCATCCCGACGAGATGCGGGCCGCGATGACACACGTCGCCTGGAAGAACCACGACAACGGCACGCGAAACCCGAAGGCCCAGTTCCGTTCCCCGGTGGCCCGCGAGACCATCGACGGTGCCCCGAAGGTGGCCGGCCGCCTCGGGGTGTTCGACTGCTCCGGCGTGTCCGACGGTGCGGCCTGCGCCCTGATCGTCTCCGCCGAGCGGGCACACGAGTTCACCGACGCACCCATGTATGTCGAGGCGCTGTCGCTGATCGCGGGATCGACGCGTGGATCGATGGACTCGGCGTACGACTACACGACGTTTCCCGAGGTGGTGAAGGCGGCCAAGGATGCCTACGCCCAGGCGGGAATCGAGCGTCCGGCCGAGCAGCTGTCGCTGGCCGAGGTGCACGACTGCTTCACACCGACCGAGATCGTGTTGATGGAGGACCTGGGCTTCTCCGACACCGGGCAGGCCTGGAAGGACGTGCTGGCGGGCGAATTCGACGCGGGTGGACGGCTGCCGGTCAATCCCGACGGCGGGTTGAAGTCGTTCGGTCACCCCGTGGGCGCCAGTGGATTGCGCATGCTCTACGAGGCGTGGCTGCAATTCCGTGGGCAAGCCGGCGAACGACAGCTGGCCGATCCGCACACCGCGCTGACGCACAATCTCGGTGGGCGGCCCGGTGGGTGCGTGTCGTTCGTATCGGTGGTGTCACGGGAGCCGCGCCGACTCAGGTAGGGGGCGGCGCGCTGCGACTGCCTTGACGCGAGACTTTTTTCTAACCTAAATTCAATCGCAAAGCACAGTTAACGGAGGAGCTCAAGTGTCGGGTGTTCAAGACAAGGTTGTCGTTGTCACGGGTGCGGGAAACGGCTTGGGGCGCTCGTACGCCCAGTTCCTGGCGGCCAACGGCGCACTCGTCGTCGTCAATGACCTCGGTGGCGCTCGGGACGGCTCCGGCGCGGGAACCCAGGCCGCCGACACCGTGGTCGAGGAGATCCGCAGCGCCGGCGGAAAGGCAGTGGCGAGCTACGATTCCGTGGCCGATGAAAGTGGTGCGGCGGCGATCATCGACACCGCGCTCAACGAGTTCGGCGCGGTGCACGGCGTGGTGAGCAACGCCGGCATCCTGCGCGATGGCGCCTTCCACAAGATGACGGCAGACAGCTGGGATGCCGTGCAGAAGGTGCACCTCTACGGTGGTTTCAACGTGATCCGTGCCGCGTGGCCGCATTTCCGCGAGCAGAAGTTCGGCCGGATCGTCGTCGCGACCTCCACCAGTGGCCTGTACGGCAACTTCGGCCAGGCGAACTACGCGGCAGCCAAGGCCGGTCTGGTCGGTCTGATCAACACGTTGGCGATCGAAGGCGCGAAGTACTCCATCACCGCGAACGCCATTGCGCCCATGGCCGCGACCCGGATGACTGCCGACATCGCCCCGCAGGAGTTGTTGGACAAGCTGAATCCCGAACTCGTCGCTCCGGCGGTCGGCTATCTGGTATCCGCAGAGAACGAGGACACCGCATCGGTGTTCGTCGTCGGCGGCGGCCTGGTGCAGCGCGTGGCGCAGTTCCAGAACGACGGCGTCACCTTCACCGCCCAGCCCAGCCTGGCGGAGATCACGGCGAAGTGGTCGCAGATCAGCGATATGTCCGACGCCAAGCTCGGCAGCAACCCCGTCTGAGCGACGCCATGAGATCTGCGCCGGCGTACCGGGAGGGCGATCGCTCGGTGCCGCTCGTCGACGATTCGGTGGGTGGGCTGCTCGCGGCGCGAGCCGCAGATCACCCGGACACCGAAGCCGTGATCGGCATCCGGCACGGTACCGGCGATGTCGAACGACTCACGTACGCCGCCCTTTTCGGCGAAGCGCGTCGGGTGGCAGCGGCGCTGTCGACGTTGGTGGAGCCCGGTCAGTACGTGGCCTTGTGGGCCCCCAACGTCATCGAATGGACCGTGATCCAGTACGGCGCCGCACTGGCCGGCGTCGTACTGGTCGCGCTCAACCCGGTGCTGCGCGACGACGAACTCGACTACGCGTTGCGGCACAGCCGTGCCCATGTGTTGCTGCACGCCGATGTCAGCCGCGGGTACGCGATGGGTGAAGTGGCAGAGCGGGTGTGCGCGGGTATCCCTGGTCTGCGCCGGATCTCGCTGTCAGAACGTGAGGTGTGGCTGGCCCCGGCGGCAGCAGCCTCGGCACCCGAGGTCGGCGCGGACTCGCCGGTCATGCTGCAGTACACCTCGGGTACCACCGGTCGCCCCAAGGGCGTGCTGTTGACCCACCGGGCCCTGGTCAACGTGGCCAAACTGACGATGGAAGCCACGGGGGCACCCCCCAAGGCGCGGTGTTTCAATCCGTTGCCGTTGTTCCACACCGCGGGGTGTGTCATCGCCACCCTGGGGCCGCTCTGGTTGGCGGGCACCTCGGTATTGTGCGAGCGTTTCGCCGCCGACGAGGCGCTGGAGGCGATGCGCCGGGAGAACGTCTCGGTGCTCTTCTACGTCCCGACGGTGCTGCACGCCCTGTTGCGGCGCCAGCGTGAGATCAGCACGCCCGCACCGCAGTTGAGCGTCATCATGGGTGGGGCCTCGAATGTCGCCGCCGATCTGATCGACGGTGCCGCGTCGGTCTTCGGGGCGCACGTGTACAACCTGTTCGGCCAGACCGAACTCGCGCCGGTGCTGTCGCTCACCCGTCCGGGGGACAGTCCGCAGGATCAGCTGAACACGGTAGGGCGACAACTACCCCACCTGGATTGCAAGATCATCGATCCCGACACCGGGGTCACCGTCGGGGTCGGCGAGGTAGGGGAGATCTGCGCGCGCGGGTATCAGCAGTTCGTCGAGTACCTGCACGATCCGGAAGCGACCACACGCGCCCTCGACCCGGACGGGTTCGTGCGCACCGGTGACCTCGGTGCCATGGACCATCGTGGCTACCTCACCGTGACCGGCAGGCTGAAAGAGCTGATCATCCGCGGCGGTGAGAACATCTCACCCGCCGAGGTGGAGTCCATCATCGCCGACCACGACGAGATCATCGACGTGGTTGCCGTGGGACTTCCCGATGAGCGGATGGGTGAGATCGTCGCGGTGGCATGCCGGGTTGCCCCGGGGAACCGAGAAGGCCTACGGGATCGTCTGGTCGACCACGTCCGCGCCCGGATGCCCTCCTACAAGGTGCCGGCCCGATGGTTCCTTGCCGACGATTTCCCGCGGACGCCGACGGGTAAGGTGCAGCGGTTTGCCTTGCGTGACGCCATTCTTGAACACGAACTGCACGAGCTGTGACCGTGCGGCCGTCGATCGAGGCACGTCGTCAGGTGCTGCGCCACAGGTTTCCCTCATGGCAGCCGGTGAGTCTGGCCGGTTGGCTCGACGCGTGCGCCGATCGGTACCCGTCGCGGCCGTTTGTGCTTGCCGACTCGGCAACGATGACCTACCGCGAGGTCGCCGAGGAATCCCGCAGACTCGCCGCCGGCCTGTTCGCACTCGGGGTGCGGGCCGGCGACCGGGTGGGCATGCTGATGGCCAACTATCCCGAGTTCGTGAGTGTGAAGTTCGCGATCGCACGCGTCGGGGCGATCGCCGTACCGTTCAACTACCTCTACCGCGAGAACGAATTGGCCTTCGTACTGGCTGATTCCGGCTGCCGCGTGCTGGTCACCATGACGGAGTTCGGGTCATTGGATTATCAGCACATGCTCGACACCATCGTGCCGGGCTGGCACTCGCCGGGCTTCGCCGACCGGGATGCCGGGGCGGACGGCCTGCCGGAGTTGCGCCGGGTCGTCGTTCTCGACACCGGGGGTGAACCTCGGCGCGGTGCGCTGTCGGTGCGGTCGCTGGCGGATCTCGGACATGACGGCCACACCGCATCGTCGATCCGGGCCGTGGACCCGCTGTCTGCCGGCGACATGCTCTACACCTCGGGTACCACCGGGGCCCCGAAAGGCGTCGTGGTGACCCACGATGCGGTGCTGCGCACCGCCTACGCATCCGCCCTCACCCGCGCGTATGAAGACGGACGCCGAATCCTGTATTCGCTGCCCTGCTACCACATGTTCGGTTATGTCGAGGGTTTGTTGTCCGTGATGTTCGTCGGGGGAGCGGTGATCCTGCAGCCGACGTTCAGCGCGGAGGGCTACTTCCGGGGTATCGCCGAGCATCGCGCCACCGATCTTCTCTGTGTGCCGACCATGGCGGTCGCCATGGTGGAAAGCCCGGTACGCGGGGACTTCGACCTGAGCTCGCTCCAGGCCGTCCTGTGCGGGTCCGCGCCCGCTCCACGATGGCTGTGGCCACAGGTCACGCGAGATTTCGGTGTCACCGAGATCGTCACCGGCTACGGCATGACCGAATGCGGCGGGGCCATGACACTCACCCTGCCCGAGGATTCGCTCGACGTGCTCTGCGGGACCGTGGGCAAGCCGAAGCTGGCGGGTGCGGCCGGTGTGCCCGGGTCCGACGCGCTCGTGATCTATCGCGCGGTCGATCCCGATACCGGCGAGACGATGCCGGCCGGGATCGAAGGTGAGCTGCTCTCCTCCGGGCCGACCTCCATGCTCGGGTACTGGAATCGCCCGGAGGACACCGCACGCACCCTTCGCGACGGGTGGCTGCACTCGGGTGACCTGGGGTGTGTCGACGCCGACGGCTACCTCCAGGTCACCGGCCGGAGCAAAGAGCTCTACAAAAGTGGTGGCGAACTGGTCATGCCCAAGGAGATCGAAGACCTGCTGGCCGGGCACCCCGGCATCAGCCAGGTCTTCGCCGTGGGACTCTCGGATGAACGGTGGGGCGAGATCGGCTGTGCCGTGGTGGTTCCGGCTCCCGGCTGGCAGCTCACCGAGCAGGATGTGCTCGCTCTGTGCCGGGAGAAGCTGGCGCGGTTCAAAGTCCCGAAACGCGTCGTGTTCTACCGCGGGCAGGACCTACCCACCACACCCACGGGGAAGGTGCAGAAGTACCGCCTGGTGCAGCAGTTGACCACCCTGCAGTCGGGTACGACGCGACGCTAACGCACGGCGAAGTGACGGACGCCGTCCACGACCGAACACGTCACCACATTGCGCACCTCGAGCAAGTCCAGATGAGATTGCACCTCAAGCACGGCGGTCATGCGGTGCACGATTTCCAACTCGTCGAGCGTCCGTTCGCGGCGGGTCCACCGCATCTCCGAGGCCACCTGCAGCGCCGTCGAACTTCCGGCAACGACCAGATCGCCGATCTGGCGCAGTCGGGTCTCGTGGTGCTCGAGCAGCTCCTGCGCACGGGCATGCGTGGTCCGTGCGGTCGTGCCATGCGCGGGCAACATCCGGGCATCGGGCAGTCGCAACACCAGGTTCAGTGAGTCGATATAGGAGCGCAGCGGGAGTTTCCCGGGCGCTCGTTCGAACGCGATCGATGGCGTGATGCGGGGCAGGAGATGGTCTCCGGTGAAGATCACACCCTGGTGGGCGTCCTCGAAGACGATGTGCCCCCGAGTATGACCGGGTGTTGCACGCACGACGATCTGCGTGGTGCCGCAGTCGATCACGTCCCCATCGTCGAGCCAGCGATCCGGCGGGGCGAACGCCACATCGCGTTCGTAGGGTTCCCAGTCCAGAGAGTCGATTTCGCCGGCGAGATCGGGTGCGCCGGCTTCTCTGAGTATGCCCACCTGATGGGGGTGGACGACGTCGGGCTGCGCCAAGAAAGCCGCGATGCTGTGTTGCTCCTCACGGCCCAGCAGCAGTTCGATGCCGTATCGATCGCGCCACTTCACACCGAGTGAGTAGTGATCCCAGTGCTGATGGGTCGCCACGATGCGCCGTACGTCCCGCACGCAATATCCGAGGCTGTCCAGTGCACCGAGGAGGATCGTCTCGGATTGCGGATAGGCCCACCCTGGATCGATCAGGGTCACCCCGTCCGGCGATTGCACGGCATAGGAATTCACCACCTGTAGGTCGGGTAGGGGCAGTGGCAACGCGACACACGTGACGGTATCGGTGACCTTCTCCATGCTCGTGCTCATCTCGGCGGATGACTGTGACATGTGCATTGCTCCCGTTCTGCTGCGCTGCATAAAATTTAACAGCAACTAGAAAAGTATGTTAGCGTGGCGATATAGGCGTGATGAACCCCGCCATGGGCGGTCTAGGCCGCATTCGAAAAAATATTGTCAGCGCGCAGGAGGGCGGCAGCGATGATCATCAGATCGCCGCACCGGCCGCGTGTGTCGGCATACGATCGGCCGGTCTCGGGGCGGCCACGCGTGTTGGCGAGTTGGCTGGCCGACAAGGGCGAGGCACCGCACGGGCCCGTCACGGTGACCCAGATGGGTCTCGGCTGCACGAACGCGACGTGGCTGGTCACCGATCAAGCCAGGCGGCAGTGGGTGCTGCGGGAGCGGATCAATCCCGACCCGCGCTCCTTCGACCGCGAAGCGGCCCTGCTGACGCGGTTGCGGGCCGCCGGCCGGCCGGTTCCGGAGGTTGTCGGCCACGGCCAACAACGCGGCAGGCACTTCATGGTGCTGCGTTTCGTGCCCGGTGTGGTCATCGACGACGAGATCCAGGCCTCGCGTCTGAACCCGGCTCAGCGTCGGCGGCTGGGCGAGAGCATCATCGACGCGCTGGCCGGCTTGCACACCGTGGATCCGCGGGTCATCGGACTGCCGGTGTTCGGCTCGTCGCACCTGGATCGACAGATCGCCGCGGTATCGGATGTCTGGATGTCCTCGGGCACCAGCAGTGTGCACGATTCGGCCTGGTGCGCCCTGCGCACCAGATTGCTCACGCGTAGACCGATACGGGAGTCCCGGGCCCGGGTGGTGCACGGTGACTACCGGCTCGCCAACATCGTGACGCGAGAGGACGCGCAGGTCCTCACGGTAGTGGACTGGGAGCGTTGCACGGCCGGGAATCCGCTGATGGATCTGGCGTGGCTGCTCAACAGCTGGCGCGCACCGGGTGAGCCGATCGGCTGCCCGCTCAGTCCCACGCGGATCGGCGGATTCTCGTCACGAGAGGAATTGGCCGGATTCTATGCCGACCGGACCGACGTCGATCTGCACGAGGTGAACTTCTATCGGGCACTGGCCTACTGGACCTCGGCGACGCTTCTGCAGGCGGCCGAAACTAGGCGCCGCGCTGATGCGTCGCGTCAGCTGCTGGGAAACGTCGACGATGAGATCACCTTCAGCCTCATCGAGGCTGCTTCGCTGTTGAGGAGACCAACGTGGTAGTGGCGCAGGACGATTACACCCATGTGGTCGGGCCGGAGCACAATTTCAACGAGTCGATGTACTTCGAGTTCCACGATCCGGCGACCGGTCTCGCTGGGTTTCTGCGACTCGCGAACCGGCCGAACGAAGGCATCGGGGAGCGCACGGTCTGCCTCTACCTTCCGGGTGGGGCGGTCGGTTTCGGATTCGATCGCCCGGCCGTGACCACCAATGCCGCGATGAACGCCGGTGGCCTGGTGGTCGAGGTGGTGCAGCCCATGGCGGAGATCGGAATTCGGTTCACCGGTGAGGTCTCCGTGCTGGCCGACCCTCGGGTGATGTGTGATCCGAAGTCGGCGTTGACCTCAAGCCCGCTGGTGTCAGCGCAGATTCACCTTCGATACCGTGCCATCGCCGCACCGCATGAGCAGACATTCGAGTCCGCAGGTCAGTCCTTCGCCCCCAACCACTACGAACAACTCTGTGCGGTGACCGGTCGTCTGGAGATCGGGACACACACCTACGAGGTGCTGGGGCATGGCCTGCGCGATCACTCCTGGGGGCCTCGGTCGTGGCAAGCCCCCTGGTTCTACCGCTGGCTGCATGGGTGCGCAGACGAATTCGGTTTCATGGCTGCATATTTCGGCGATGAAGATGGCAGTAGCCGGTGCGGGGGATTCGTCTTCGACGGTGCGGACGTGCATCGCTGCGACGACGTCACCATCATCACCGCGCGCGACCAGGACGGTTTTCAGCAGCGCATCGACGTCACCCTTGTTGCCGGGGAGCGGCGTTGGCGACTGCGCGGTGAGGCGCTGTCCTCGGTCCCACTCAGACATCGCAGTGCCGATGGATCGGCGAGTACCCGCATCGTCGAATCCGCCATCCGCTGGCATCGCGACGGTGATGGCGAACTGTACGGAATGGCCGAGTACCTCGACCAGATACACGACGGACAACCCGTCGGAAAGCACGTCTAAAGAAAGGATCCCTCACGGCATGAAGGTTTTTCAGGATCTCGCGGAGTTCGAGACAGCGCAAGGGGCCGAACTCGGCCCGACCGACTGGGTCGAAGTGGACCAGCAGCGCGTCAACGTGTTCGCAGATGCCACCGACGATCATCAGTGGATCCATGTCGACCCCGAACGGGCCGCATCCGGGCCGTTCGGCGGCACCATCGCGCACGGGCTTCTGACATTGTCGCTGCTGCCGCGGTTCATGCACGATCTGTACCGGGTGGACAACGTCACCATGGCCATCAACTACGGCTTCAACAAGGTCCGCTTCATCACACCTGTGCCCGTGGGCGCCAAGCTGCGGGCCTCGTCGCGCATCACACAGATCGACAAGCTCGATGCGGCGGTACAGGCCACCCTGGTGACCACCGTCGAGGTGGAAGGGGCCGCCAAGCCTGCCGCCGTGATCGAATCGATTGTCCGCTATGTCGGTTGAGCTCACCAGGGACACGAAAGTCGCCACAGCGGAACGCCTCTACCAGGCGCTGGCCGACGGTGACGTGGACACACTGGATCAGCTTCTGGCGGCGGACTTCGTCGGCCACGCCGCGCAGGGTCTGCCGCTGGGCATGGGGGGCACGCACGTCGGACCGGATGCCATGCGCACAAAGTTGTGGTGGCGTATCGGTGAGCATTTCAAGGCACGCGCGGTGGCGGAGGATTTCCAGACACTGGAGGACGGCCGGCTGGTGGTGACCGGCACCTATCGTGGCAGCGCTCGTCGCTCGGGGGGCGAACTCGAGGCCGCCTTCGTCCACGTCCTGTCGTTCGACGGCGACGGTCACATCGCGTCACTGAACCAGCTGACCGACACCGCTGCCTGGCATGCCGCACTCGAGGGCGACGGCCGTCTGCAGACCATCGACTTCCGGGTCGAAGACGGGGTGGCGACGATCTGTTTGAATCGCCCTGCACAGCGCAACGCCATCAATCTGCGGATGGCCCAGGAGTTCTTGGAGGTGGTACGGCGTATCGCCGCTGATCCCTCGGTGCGCGCGGTCCTGATCAGTGGCAACGGCCCGGCGCTGACCGTGGGTGGTGACATCTCGTACTTCTTGGAGGGCGGGGGTGAAGGCTACGACCGGCTGTTCGAGCGGATGATCTGGCCTTTCCACGAGGCCTTCGACATCCTGAGTCGGCTCGAAGCACCCATCGTGGCGGCCGCGCACGGTGCGGTGGCCGGTGGTGGCATGGGGTTCGTCTATGCCGCCGACCTCGTGCTTGCCGCGACGGGCACCCGGTTCGTTCCGGCCTTCGCCGCCATCGGGCTGTCGGGCGACGGCGGCGGTACCTATCACCTCCCACGGCTGATCGGACCGCGCCGGGCTGCCCAGGCGTATCTGCGTAATACGCCGATCAGTGTCGAGGAGGCCCTCGAATGGGGTCTGGTGAACGAGATCGTGCCCGCCGACGAACTGCAGGCTCGTGCCGCGGCGTTGGCTCGGGAACTGGCCGAAGGGCCGACTGTCGCGTTCGCGACGATGCGGGCGTTGTTGCGGGAAAGCTGGGGCAACGACCTCACCGGACAACTGGCCGCGGAATTGCGCGGGACCAAGAAGACAGGAATCACCCGCGATGCGGCGGGTGCGTTCACCGCGTTCGCCGAGAAGCGGACACCGACTTTCGAAGGGCGATGACAATGGCAGGGCTTATTCAGGACACCGACGAGCACAAGGCGATCCGGGAGAGCGTGGCGGGTATCGCCAGTCGTTATGGGCAGCAGTACTTTCTGGAGCGGGGCCGGGCGGGCGAAGGCATCGAGGAACTCTGGAAGGACCTGGGCGCCGCCGGCCTTCTCGGGGTTCATCTGCCCGAGGCCTACGGCGGCGGCGGCGGGGGTATGGCCGAGGCGGTCGTGGTGGTCGAAGAACTTGCCGCCCATGGGATGCCGATGCTCATCTGGGTGATCTCCCCGGCCATCTGCGGCAGCATCATCGCCATCCATGGCTCCGAAGAGATGAAGCAGCGGTGGCTGCCCGGGATCGCCGACGGCAGTCAGAAGGTGGCGTTCGGTCTCACCGAGCCCGATGCGGGCTCCAACAGCCACAATGTCAAGACAACGGCGCGCAAGACCGGCACCGGCTGGGTGCTCTCGGGTTCGAAGTACTACATCTCGGCCATCGATCAATGCGACGCTCTTCTGGTGGTGGCGCGCGACGGCGATCTGTCCACACCGGAGAAGTCCAAGTTGTCGCTGTTCGTGGTGCCGACCGACTCGAAGGGGTTGTCCTATCAGGAAATCGACACCTCGATCGTCTCACCGGACAAGCAGTTCACCGTCTTCCTCGACGAGGTCGAGGTCGGTGCGGAGGCGTTGATCGGACAGGCCGGAAACGGGCTGAGGCAGGTGTTCGACGGGTTGAACCCCGAGCGGATCCTCGTCGGCGCCATCTGTGGTGGTGTCGGGCGGTATGCGATCGAGAAGGCCGTCGCCTATGCCAAGGAACGTAAGGTGTGGTCGACCGCGATCGGCGCGCATCAGGGCATCGCCCATCCGCTGGCCGAGAGCCACATCGCCGTCGAGCTGAGCCGCCTGGCCACCGCGCTGTCCGCGCAGCAGTTCGACGCGGGTGAGCCCGCCGGCGAAGCGGCGAACATCGCGAAGTTCTCGGCATCCGAAGCAGCCCTCAAGGCGCTGGATCAGGCGATCCAAACCCATGGCGGAAATGGCCTCTCGCACGAGTACGGGCTCTCCGAACTGTGGTTCGTGACCCGGCTGATGCGCACCGCCCCGGTCAGCCGGGAGATGGTGCTCAACTTCGTCGCACAGACGTCGCTCGGCCTGCCCCGCTCGTACTGACCCCTGAACCCTGACACTTGACCGAAGGAGAATGACGATGACGTCAGCAGAACACGCATTTGACGCCGTGGTGATCGGCGCCGGCGCGGGTGGCCTTTTCACGGCTGCTCGCCTGACCAAACTCGGCTACCGCACGCTGGTGGTGGAGCAGTTCGACAAGGTCGGAGGTCGTGCCTCCACCGACGATATCGACGGCTTCAAGGTCAACAACGGTGCCATCGTCATCGAGGTCGGCGGTATCACCCAAGAGACCTGCAACGAGGTGGGGGCCCGCTTCGACATCCGCGAGCCGCAACCGCCGATCCTGTACCGCATCGCGGGCAAGGATGTCGATGTCACCGGCGGCGGCTGGGGTTTCCTGCTCGGCAAGCTCACCCGCCAGGGTGCCAAGCTGGTCAAGGGAATCGGCGCCGCCCGCAACGACTCCGGTCTGCCCGAGGACGAATTGTCCACCGCGGACTGGGTGTCCAAGTACACCAAGAACGAAGGCGTGCACGGCATCTTCCGGAACATGTGCGCCTCGGTGTTCGCGGTGGGCTCAGAGGATCTGCCGGCGCGGGTCTTCCTCACCTACTTCACCCGTAAGAGTGCGTTCAAAAGGTTCGGTTTCCATCCCGAGGGCACCATCGGCATCTGGCGCGCGCTGGCCGAGGCCGTGGTGGCCAACGGTGGACAGATCTGGCTGTCGACGCCGGTGACGAAGATCCACAAGGGTGACGGTGACGTCGTGACCGGGATCGACGTCACGCGAGACGGCGAGACGGTGCGCATCGACGCGCCCGTGGTGGTCAGCGATATCGGCCCGGCCGGCACCGTCAAGCTGATCGGTGAGGAGAACGTTCCGCCGGACTATCAGGATCTCGTCAAGGCCGCCGATCGCCCGACATCGATGATCACGGTGAACTTCGCCAGCCAGGAACGTCTCATCGACGTACCGGGCATGCTCAGCTTCGCGAAATCACGCCGACTGGCCTATATCGCCAACTTCACCGATGTCTGTCCCGAGATGGCGCCGGAGGGCTGGAATCTCTACGCGGGCACCGCCGTGCCCAAGAATCCCACCGGTGACTTCGACGAGGCGGCGGAGACCGAATTCCTGCTGCAGGACCTGCGAGATAACATCGACGACTTCGATCGTCGTGCGCGCATCCTGAATATCGCGATCACCCGCGATGACTGGCCCCCGCAGCGTGCGGTCGCCGGGTACGACCTGACCCACGACACTCCGTTCCGGAACCTGTGGAACGTCGGCGACGGGGTCAAGGAGTACGCCAACGGCGGTACCACCGCTTGTGCGGAGACGGCAAAGCTGGTGGTGGACAAGATCGTCGCCGCCCACAAACCGGCGGTGCTGCGCTGAGCAAACTGGCTGAGCGCATCGCCTCCGCGCGCAGCGTCCTGTTCGTCCCCGGCGACCGGCCCGACCGCTTCGCCAAGGCCCTCGCCAGCGGTGCGGATATCGCGGTGCTGGATCTCGAGGACGCCGTCGCCGTCGGCGACAAGGACGCTGCGCGCGTGGCGGTGGGCGACTTTCTGAGCACCGGCGTCCAGGTGCTGGTGCGGGTCAACGGTACCGATACCTCGTGGTGCGCCGATGATCTTCAGATGCTGGCGCGGTGGAAGTGCGCGGTGATGGTTCCCAAGGCGCACAGCGCTTCTCAGCTGCAGAGCATCGCCGAGCAGTTGGCGCCGGGGACACCGCTGGTCGCGCTCATCGAGACGGCGGCGGGAGTCAATGCCACCGAGGCGATCTGTGCGGTGGACACCGTGGTGCGCGCCGCGTTCGGCAGCATCGACCTCGGCGCTGAACTCGGTGTGGACCCCGACGTGCATCAAGCGTTGCAGTACGCCCGTAGTGCCGTGGTACTCGGTTCGGCGGCCGCGGGACGGGCCGCCCCGCTGGACGGGGTCACCACCGAACTCGGCGATATGGGCATGCTCGCCGACGACATCTCCCACGCGGTTCGCTTGGGCTTCGGTGGGAAGCTGTGTATCCACCCGCGCCAGGTGGCCGTCGTCAACCAGCGGTTCTCTCCCTCACCCGAAGAACTGGCATGGGCACGCAAGGTCATCGACGAGGCGGCCGGCGGTGAGGTGCGCGTCGTGGACGGGAAGATGGTCGACAAGCCGGTTCTTGCCCGTGCGGAGCGGATACTGTTGCGGGCCGGCATGATTGGGCAGTCGACGGCTCAGTGATTCCGGTGGGCTGCGTGCCCGCCCGCTACTGCGGTGCTGACGCTGCGCCGTCGGCCAGGAGTGGGGCCGGATCGATACCCCATTCCGACAGTACGGCCGCGGTGTGCTGACCAGGCCGCGGCGGGGCCGACTGCGGTGGGACGGTCAGGCCGTCGAACCGCGGCGCCGGTGCGGCCTGGAGCACGCCGTTGTCGGCCGTGAGAGTGCCGCGCGCCGCGATGTGTGGGTGGTCCTTGGCTTCCTGCATGCTCAGCACGGGGGAGACGCAGGCATCACTCGTGCCGAAGATCTCGGTCCACTCGCGCTGAGTACGGGTGGCGAACGCCGCCGCGATGCGAGCGCGGGTCGCCGGCCAGGTGGCGCGGTCGTTCTGCTGGCCGACCTCGACGTCGGTCAAGCCCAGACCCGACAACAGGAGTGCGTAGAACTTGGCCTCGATGGCCCCGACCGCCATGTGCCGGTCATCGCCGGTGCGGTAGATGGCGTAGTACGGAGCGCCGCCGTCGAGCATGTTCACCCCACGCTCGTCGCGCCACGCCCCGGCATTCAGCATGGCGTGCGTCCCGGTGAGTAGGTGCGCGGCACCGTCGACGATCGCGGCGTCGACGACGCGCCCCCGGCCGGTACGGGCGGCATCCCAGAGCGCGGCGAGCACACCCATCACGAGGTAGGCGCCGCCGCCGCCGAAA
Source organism: Mycolicibacterium sp. Y3 (assembly GCF_051188035.1). Lineage (NCBI taxonomy): Bacteria > Bacillati > Actinomycetota > Actinomycetes > Mycobacteriales > Mycobacteriaceae > Mycobacterium > Mycolicibacterium sp. Y3. The sequence continues at coordinate 3,072,353 of NZ_JAVQLT010000001.1, forward strand.
TCGCCGACCAGGTTGACCGGGATCTGCGGTGGGCCGCCGGCATCCCCGATCGCGTGCAGCGCACCGGTCAGCGCGATGTAGCCGATGTCGTGGCCGGCAACTCGCGCCAGCGGACCGTCCTGTCCCCACCCGGTCATGCGGCCGTAGACAAGTGCCGGATTGCGTTGCTGACACTCTTGCGGCCCGATCCCGAGCCGTTCGGCGACGCCAGGTCGATGACCCTCGATGAGGATGTCCGCACGTTCGACCATCTTCAGTACGGCGTCGACGGCACTGTCGTGCGTGAGATCGAGGCACACCGACCGCTTCCCGCGATTCAGGAGATCCCGGGTCGGTTCGCCCGGGAAGACCCCCAACCCGCCGGGCCGTTCGATCCTGATGACATCGGCTCCCATACCGGCCAACGTCATACCGGCATAGGGGCCTGGGCCCATCCCGCCGATCTCGAGGACTTTCACACCGTCGAGCGGCGCCGAACGGGAATCTGACATCGATCGTTCTTTCTGTTGGGCCGGACCGCCCCGGTCGGGCTCGGTCACCCGGTCACTGCGGTGAGTGCGGTGAAGCTGTCGTTGTCCACGATCTGCTGTGCCACCCGGCGGGCCATCGCACCGAACATGGCATCACCTCGTTCGGTACTCGCCACACCCAGCGAGACGGGAACCGTCAGCACCAGACCGTAGAGGGCGTGTGCCCGGTATTCGAGCCAGCAGCGGTCGGCGTCGTAGCCGGTGACGCCGGCGGAAAGCAACCGCCGGTGGTACTCACCGACGAGGGCGCGCTCGTGCGCCACGCGATCGGCCTCAGCCAACGACGTGCCCAGGAGGTAGGACACGTCGATCACACCCGGGGCGGCGGCGACGCTCTGCCAGTCGACGACGGCGATCCGGGTCCGTCCGTCCTGGGCGTCGAACAACAGATTGTCGAGCCGAAAATCGCCGTGCCACAACGTCCGGTGCTCGCTCAGCGTCGCGAGCCAGGCCGGTATCTCGCGGCCGAGGCGATGCAACACATCCACGTGTTCGGGCTTGAGGTAGCTGCCGAATCGCTGCAGCCACGGGTCGACGATCTCCGGTAGCGCGCCGGCCAGTGCGTTCCACACGTGCTCGACAGGCAGCCAGGACTGCTCGGTCAATGTGGCGTGACCCCAGGATCCGGCGTGCAGAGCGGCGGCCTGGCCCAGCGCCGAGTCCGCCTGATCCGGGGTGCAGCCACCGATCTGTTCCACGGTCCGGGCCGGGCCCATGTCTTCCAACAGCAGCAGGAAGTCGTGGTGGTCATCGGTGATCTGGGCCGAGAAGCAGTCGGGTGCCCGCACGTCGGTCAGGTCGGCGAGGTGTTGGTAGAACAGCACTTCGCGCTGGTAGGCGCCCGTCGCCGCACCCATCTGGCGGCTGTCGGGATCGGTGCTCGACATCTTGGCGATCACCGTGTCCGGGGCGCCATCTGGTCGGATCGTGTACTCCAGTGTCAACCGGTAGCTGTTCGCCATCTGGCCGGTGCCGACCGGAGCGGATTCGAGCGAGGCGATAGAGAGATCTGTCCATCCCGTGCGCTGTGACAACAGCTCGGTCACGGCTTCCGGGGTGACCTCCGCGATCGTGTACGGGATCGACGACATGGCAGATTCCTTCGTGTTCAACGGATCATCCGGTGGCGGAGGATGAGGGATTCGCGCCAGGCGGGTGTGGTGGCATGACCCTGCTCGGCCGGCGTGACACGGATCACGCACGCGCCACCGACGGTAGGTGGCCATCGCGACGTGCGTCAAGACCAGGGGTCGGTGTTTTCTATTTGCAAGTCAATTCTCTCCTCGCTGTCACCGGTATCGGGTATCGATTGGCGGCGGCGACGTCCGAGTTGTCTCCGACCCTTGTGTGTGCGCCCTCACAAGCCCTATCTTCTAATGAAGAATAAAATTTATCGGCAGATGGGTGTTTGTCATGTCACGTCGTATCCAGCTCATCTGTGCCTGGTGTGGGCCCGCAACCGTGATCGTTGCGCTGTGCGGCTGGCTCATCGCCGGCGTCTTGCCGATCCCGCTGGGGTCCTCCAGTACGACCGAGCAGGTGGTGAGCTTCTACGCCAACGACACCCGGGTGCTGTGTGGCCTGGTGATCGCGCAACTCGGCATCTGTCTGGTGTTTCCGTTGATCGGGCTGATCGGCTACCGCATGCTGCGGATCGAGGGGCGACACCCGATCCTCACCTTCGTCCAGCTGGTCACGGGTGCGGCCACCGGTGTCCTTCTCCTGTTGCCGATGCTGCTGATGGCCGTCATCGCGTTTCGTCCGGACCGCAACCCGGAGCTGACGGTCACGCTCAACGACATCTCCTGGTTGTTGTTCATCACGCCCATTGCGCCGTTCATCATCCAGAACATCGCCATCGGTACGGCGATTCTGCGCGATCCGCGTGCGACGCTGCCCCGCTGGGTGGGCTACATGAACTTCTGGATTGCCGCGTCGTTCATCCCCGACCCGCTGGCCTTCTTCTTCCACAGCGGGCCGTTCTCGTGGCGAGGTGTGTTCATCTTCTGGCTGGCGCTGACCACCTATGCCGTTTTCCTCGTCGGCATGGGCCTGGTCATGCGGGCGGCAGCCTTGAAGGACGTCGACCCGGAGGAATCGCCGAGTCGGGCGGTGCCCGCCTGAGGGCGGGGAATCCCCAGGGAATGTGCTCAAAGGATCTGTGCGGCAACGTGGTTTCGGCGTGGCGGATCTTTCTTGGGGGGTGGCCTGTGGACGCGGTCCCGGAAGCGTGGCTCACGCCCGCCATAAGTTGACTTATGGCAAAGTTGGTGTGACCATGGTCTCAGCCCTGGGGTGAGTGTGGGCCAACGTAAGTTTTGAATCAAACGTAAATTAAGGAGAACGATGGGGTTCGCCAGTTCGGCCGAGGTCACGAAGTACATCGGCGGCATTTTCGAGGCCGCCTTTGTGGATCCCGAGATCGGCCCCAAGCTCGAAGCCACCGGCCTGGTGGTCGCGTTCGATTTCACCGATCCCGAGGCCGTGGTCCTGATCGATATGGCCAACAAGGTGGTCCACGAAGGCCTCGACGGGGGCCCGGAGCCGATGGCCACCATGTCGATGACCGCCGACACGGGTAGTGCCTACTGGCAGGGCAAAGTGAATCTGCCGTTGGCGATGGCCAAGAAGAAGATCAAGGTCGACGGAAACGTGGCCAGCCTGCTCAAATTGGCGCCGCTCGGCAAGAAGCTCTACCCGTCCTACATCGAACGTCTCAAGGCCGACGGCCGCGACGACCTGCTGGCCTGACCGATGTTCCCGGGAATCCACGCAACATCGGATCCGGAACGTCCGGCCGTGATCATGGCCGAGTCGGGCCGGACGTTGACCTACGGCGAGCTGGAGCGGAGTTCGGCGTCCATCGCCAGCGCTCTGCACGGTATGGGTCTGCGCCGCGGCGACGTGGTCGCGCTGTTATCGGACAACACGGTGGAAGCCTTCGAGGTCTATTGGGCTGCCATTCGTTCAGGTCTGTACATCACCGCGGTGAACTGGCACCTGGCCGCGGACGAGGCGGCCTACATCGTCAGTGATTGCGGCGCGCGTGTGCTGTTCGCCTCGGCGGGGGTGCGGGGCCTGGCCGAAGAGATCGTCGCGCTGACACCCCAGGTTGGCTATCGGTACTCCTACGGTGGCCAGATCGCCGGTCATCAGCCCTACGACGTTCTCATCGACGATCGTTTCGAGGCTCTGCGGGACCAGCCTCGCGGGACCGAGATGCTCTACTCCTCGGGGACGACCGGACGGCCGAAGGGGATCAAACCCGTCCTCTTGGACATTCAGGTCGACGAACCCGGTGATCCTCTGGTGGGCATGCTGGCGCATGCGTTCGGTATCAGTGCCGGCGACCGCTACCTGTCCCCGGCGCCCGTCTACCACGCCGCACCCCTGAAGTGGTGCGGCGGTGTGCACGCCCTGGGCGGCACCGTGGTCTTGATGGAGAAGTTCGACGCGACCGCCGCCTTGACCGCCATCCAGGCCCACCGCATCACCGTGACCCAGATGGTGCCCACCATGTTCATCCGGATGTTGCAGCTGCCCGAGGACGTGCGGCACTCCTTCGACACGTCGACGCTGCGGCTGGCGGTGCACGCCGCCGCGCCGTGCCCACCCGATGTCAAGCAGGCGATGATCGACTGGTGGGGACCGATTCTCGTGGAGTACTACGGCGCCACCGAGGGTCACGGCGTCACCGTCGTGACCACCCCTGAATGGCTGAACAAGCGTGGGTCGGTGGGCCGGGCGGCGCTGGGCACCCTGCACATCTGTGACGACGAGGGCGTCGAACTCGGCCCCGGCGACGTCGGAACCGTCTACTTCGAGCGCGAACAGGCCCCGTTCGAGTACCACAACGACCCGGAAAAGACCTCCAGTGCACGACATCCCGGCCACGACAACTGGTCGACCGTGGGTGACGTGGGATACCTGGACGAAGACGGGTACCTGTTCCTGACCGACCGTAAAGCGTTCATGATCATCTCCGGCGGGGTGAACATCTACCCCCAGGAGATCGAGAACGTGCTGGCGCTGCACCCGAAGGTCTCCGATGTCGCCGTCATCGGTGTTCCGCACCCCGAGATGGGTGAACAGGTCAAGGCCGTCATCGAACTGCGGGACGGCTGGTCGGGCTCCGACGAGCTGGCCGCGGAGCTGATCGACTATGTGCGTGAACGGATCGCGCACTACAAGGCGCCGCGCAGCGTCGACTTCGTCGACGAACTCCCACGGCTGGCGACCGGAAAGCTGGCCAAACGCAAGCTCCAACAACGCTACGCGGAGGCACACTGATGAATACCCAAATGCTCACCACCGCCAGGGAATACGATCCCGTCAGCATCTCCCCGCTGAGCTTCTGGGCCAAGACCGCCGACGAACGCGAGCAGTCGTTCAAGATCCTGCGCGACGAACGACCGCTGAGCTGGCACGCGCCGATCGAAGGCGCGTTGATGGAAGCCGAGATCGACGGCCTCTGGGCGGTGACCCGCAATGAGGACATCGCCTACATCAGCAAGAACCCGCAATTGTTCTGCTCGGGCCAAGGCGTGATGATCGAGGCGGTGCCGGAAGACATTCTGGACGCCGCACAGTCCTTCCTGGCGATGGACGGCAGCCAGCATTCCATCCTGCGCCGGCTGATCAGCTCGGTGTTCACGCCACGCCAGGTGGCCAAGATCCAGGACCAGATCAAGGTCCAGGCGGCGACGATCGTGACCGACCTGCTCAAGACGCGCAGCGGTGACTTCGTGGAGCAGGTGTCCAAGCGGCTGCCCATGTGGACCATCTACGAGATGATCGGGCTGCCTGCGGAATACCGCGATGAGGCGGCGCACAATGCGGACGGCATGGTGTCCTGGGCGGATGCCGATGTGGCCGCCGGACGCGAATCGGGCGAGGTCCTCAACGAATCCCTGGTCGGGCTGCTCACCACGGGGCTCGAACTCGCCGAGCAGCGTCGTGCTCATCCCACATCGGACCTGATGTCGCTGTTGGTGCAGGCCGAGATCGACGGTCGCCGACTCACCGACGAGGAACTCGGCGCGTTCTTCGTGCTGCTCTCGGTGGCCGGCAACGACACCACCCGGAACACCGTGACGCTGACCACGATGGCCCTGCAACAGTTTCCGCATCAGCGCGCGTTGCTGGAACGGGACTTCGACGGCCACATCAAGCGCGGTATCGAGGAGTTCGTGCGCTGGGCAAGTCCGGTCATGACGTTCCGCAGAACCGCCACCCAGGACACCGAACTGTGCGGCCAGTTGGTACGCGAAGGGGAGTGGGTGCTGATGATGTACTCATCGGGCAACCGGGACGAGCGCGCCTTCGCCAATCCACACGAGTTCGATATCACCCGGGAGCCGAACGCACACGTCGGTTTCGGCGGCGGGGGACCCCACTTCTGCATGGGCGCCTTCCTTGCCAAGATGCAGCTGGAGGCCATCTTCCGGGAACTGGTCCATCGCGCGCCCACCTTACGGGTCGGTGACCCCGAATTCTTGACCGGAAACTTCGTGCACGCCGTCAAATCCCTGCCCTACACCCTCGACTGACCGGAGAACCACCATGACCGAGTACTCGGGAAAGCACTACGTCGTCACCGGGGCCGCCTCCGGTATCGGCCACGCCGTCGCCGAGCAGCTGTTGGCTGCCGGAGCCGAAGTGACCAGCCTGGACCGAAATCAGCCGCAGGCCAAGGTCACCCGACATATCGAGGTCGATCTCGCCAACCCGCGCAGTATCGACGCGGCCCTGGAGACCCTCGAGGGGCCCTACGACGGACTGATGAACGTCGCCGGTATTCCGGGGACGGCGCCGGCGGATCTCGTCTTCGCGGTCAACAGCCTGGCTGTGCGCCACCTCAGCGAAGCGTTCTTCGAACGGCTCGTGCCCGGAGGGTCGATCACCATCGTGTCCTCGACCGCCGGCTTCGGCTGGCCGGAGCGGCTCGAGGCGATACGCGACGTGCTGGCCACCGACACCTTCGAGGAGGGCGCCGCCTGGTTCAAGGCCAACCCGCAGCAGGGCAACGCCTACAACTTCTCCAAAGAAGTCAGCACCGTGTACACCCAGTCGATGGGCTTGGCCCTGGCCCAGATGGGATTGCGGATCAACGCGGTTCTCCCGGGCCCGGTGGAGACTCCGATCCTGGTCGACTTCGAGGAGTCGATGGGCAAGGACACCCTGGACGGGGTCAAGGAACTCCTCGGCCGGCACGCAGACCCCGCCGATATCGCCTCGGTGGTGCTCTTCCTGGCCTCCGACGCCGCGCGGTGGGTGAACGGGCAGGCTCTGGCGGTCGACGGCGGCCTCACCGGCGCCGTCAGCACCGGCGTGGTCCCGAAGCCGGAATTCTGAGGCCTCGATGACACTGAAAGCAGTAACCGACACTTCGGGCGCCGCGCACGAATGCACCGCGCTGCCCGATCTGCGGCGCGCGTTCGCGACCGGCCGCACCAAGCCGCTGCGGTGGCGCCTGGACCAGTTGGCAGCCATCGAAGCGCTGTGCGACGAGCAGGAGCCGGCGATCGCCGAGGCCCTGGCCCATGACCTGGGCCGCCCGCCGGTGGAAGCCTGGCTGGGCGACATCGCCTCCACCAAAGGTGAAGCCGCCTATGCGCGAAAGCATCTCAAGAAGTGGATGCGCCGCGACCGACAGCCACTTCCGCTGGCGCAAATGCCCGGCCGAGGCTGGGTGCAGTACGACCCGCTGGGCGTGGTGCTCGTCATCGGGCCGTGGAACTACCCGTTCTATCTCAGTGTCGCTCCGCTGGTCGCCGCGATCTCGGCCGGCAACTGTGCCGTGCTCAAGCCGTCGGAACTCGCACCGGCCACTTCGGAACTGCTGACCGAACTCATTCCCAAATACCTTGACAATCAAGCAATCAGGGTGATCGAGGGGGACGGTGGCACCACGCAGAACTTGATCGCGCAAGGGTTCGATCACGTGTTGTTCACCGGTGGCACCGAGATCGGCCGCAAGATCATGGCGGCCGCGGCCCCCACACTGACGCCCGTGACGCTCGAACTGGGCGGCAAGAGCCCGGTGCTGGTCACTGCCGACGCCGACCTGGATGTCGCGGCGCGCCGCGTCGCGTGGGTCAAACTCATGAACTCCGGCCAGACCTGCATCGCGCCGGATTACGTGCTGGTCGAAGAGGCCGTGGCGGACAGCTTCACCGATAAGGTCATCGCCGCCGTTGCGGCGTTTCGGGCTCAGGAACACACCAGCGGTCTTCGGATCGTCAACCGGCGGCAGTTCGACCGGCTTGCCGGGTTGATCGACACGACCACCGGCACGATCGTCGCCGGCGGTCGTGCAGATGCCGACGCACTGACCATCGAACCGACCGTCATCCGCGATCCGGCGCCTACCGACCCTGTGATGGCGGATGAGATCTTCGGCCCGCTGCTGCCCATCATGAGCGTGGAATCCACCCAGGCCGCCGTCCAGTTCGTGAACTCACGACCCAAACCGCTGGCGCTGTATGTCTTCACCGGCTCGCAGCGGCTGGGCCGCGAACTGATCGACGCCATTCCCTCCGGCGGCGCGGTGATCAACCACATCGCCATGCACTGCCTGGTTCCGCAGCTTCCATTCGGCGGCGTGGGCGCCAGCGGGATGGGGCAGTACCACGGGCGTTGGGGGTTCGAGGCATTGAGCCACCGCCGTGCCGTGTTGGCCAAAACCGCGCGGCCGGACCTGTCGCTCGTCTACCCGCCCTATACGGACCGGGCAGTGAAACTCATGAGAAGGCTGTTCTGATGAATATCCGCGTAGACGGCACCAAATGCTCCGGAATCGGAATGTGTGAGATGACGGCACCGACCGTGTTCGAGGTCGGGGACGACGGTCAGGCACACGTGATCGGCGGCGCGCAAGACGATGCCGCGATGGCGCAAGAAGCCGTGGCGAACTGCCCGACCGGTGCCATCTCGATCGACGGCTGACCGACGTCCGGCACACCGTCGGTGTGCCGTTCCCCGCATTCCTTCGAAAACCACAGGAGAGGTTGCACAAGGCAATGGCCTTCGTCATCACCCAGAACTGTTGCACCGACGCCAGTTGCGTCCCCGTATGTCCTGTGGACTGCATCCGGCCCGTGCCCGATCAGGCCGGCGCGGCCGCACCGATGCTGTACATCGATCCGGCGTCGTGCGTGGACTGTGGTGCGTGCGTCGCGGTGTGTCCTGTCGGGGCGATCTACCACGAGGATGAACTGCCGGAATCTCAGCAACGATTCAAGACGATCAATGCCGACTTCTTCGCCACCGAGCCGTTGGCCATCCGTCCCATCCCGGCGAACTGGACCCCGGCTCCGGTGGGACGAGACACGCTGCGGGTGGCGGTGGTGGGCGCCGGCCCGGCGGCGTGCTACGCCGTGGCCGATCTGGCGCGCACCAACGGAGTTCAGGTGGATGTCTTCGACAGGCTGCCAACACCGTTCGGCCTGGTGCGTTTCGGCGTGGCGCCCGATCATCAACGCACCAAGGACGTCGTGCAGGTCTTCGAGACGGCGCTTGCCAGCCCCAACGTGACGTGCTTCTTCAACGTCGCGGTCGGACAAGACGTCACCCACGACCAGCTGATGGCCAACCATGATGCGGTGATCTATGCGGTGGGCGCCTCCACGACTCGCGAGCTGGGCATCCCCGGGGAGGAGCTGCCGGGCACCATCGGGGCCGCCGAGTTCGTGAACTGGTACAACGGACACCCCGACCATGCCGAGCGGCGATTCGATCTGGCCGGTCCGCGCGTGGTGATCGTCGGCAACGGCAACGTGGCGCTGGATGTGGCGCGGGTATTGGTGATGGACCCGGATCAGTTGGCGGCCACCGATATCGCCGAACACGCTTTGCACCAGCTGGCCGCCGGTGACGTGCGTGAAGTCGTCTTGTTGGGCCGCCGCGGTGCGGCAGACGGCGCGTTCTCGGTGGGGGAGTTGTTGGCGCTCGGTGGGCTACCGGGTGTGGATGTGGTGATCGAGGGAGAGCTCGGAGAGCGGCCCGACGATCACGAGCGTGCCCTGAAATTCGATATCGTCGGTGAGTACGCGCAGCGGCCGAGCACCGCGGGCAACAAGCGGATCGTGCTGCGCTTCGGTACCCGGCCGGTGCGCATCGTCGGCGACGATCGCGTACAGGCCCTGGAAGTGGAGGGCGCCGCGGGCGTCGTCTCGATCGACACGGCGCTGGTGCTGAAGTCCATCGGATATCGCGGCACGCCGATCGAGGGGCTGCCCTTCGACGAGGCCGCCGGTGTCGTTCCCAACGAGGGCGGAAGGGTGATCCGCGACGGTGTCGCGGTACCGGGGGTGTACGTCACCGGTTGGATCAAACGCGGCCCCCGAGGTGTCATCGGCACCAACCGGTTGTGTGCGCGGGAGACCGTCACCAACCTCCTGGCCGATGCCCGGGCCGGTAGCTTGCCGGACCCGGCTTCCCAGACCGGGCTGGATGCCACGGACTTCGCGGCGCACGGCGTGACCGTGGTGGACCTGGCCGGCTGGCGCCGTATCGATGCCGCCGAGCGACAGCTGGGTGCGGCGGCCTCGCGACCCCGGGTCAAGGTCGTCGACCGCAGGGCCCTGCTCACCGCAGCCGGCGTGGGCTCCTAGGAATCGCCGAGGTGTCAACGACGGAACTGCCCGCCCTGCTGCGTCGCGCCGGCGATCGAGATCTCGTCATCGCCCTCGGCGATGGTGTGGGCGCGGCGAACATGCTCGACGACGGCTCCACCGTCGGCGAGGTGCTGAGCACGTACGCGGCCGGTGGCCTCGGCCTCACCTTGGTGTTGGGCTGGAGCCCGGTGGCGCCGCTGGGGATCACCCCGGAGGCCTTTACCCGGATCGTCACCCTCATGCCGGGTTGGGGTGTGCGGACGTTGCTTCCCAGCCCGGTCACCAGTGCGGTGCCGACCAGCATGGCCGCCATCCCCGCACTACTGGGTTCGCATCTGCGTCCGGACGTGCTGCTCACCCGGATGACCCGACGTGACGGCGGCTTTCAGTTCTGCACCGAGGTGTCGTGGCAGCAGACGCTCGTCGACATCGGCGTGCCGGTGTGGGCCGTACTCGACGAAGGGGCGCCGTCGGCGTGCGCCGGAAAACCGGTGGCACCGGAGGCGGTGACGATCATCGGCCGCACCGGCGATAGCCCCGCAGATCTGCCGTCGCGGCCGGCGGAGGCCATCCACGAAGCCCTGGCCGACCGGGTGCTGGACCTCATTCCCGAAGGCGCCCGACTCCAGTGCGGACCCGGTCAGCTCGGTACCGCGCTGCTGCATCGCTGCACCAAGGCACTGGCCATCGACACCGGACTGCTCACCGATGCGGTGATGGACCTGGAACGGCGGGGGCTGCTCATCGGTGAGCCGGCGGCGACCTACCTGTTCGGAGGCGCCGAGCTGTACCGATGGGCCGACGGTCGGCCGATCCTGCGGGGCATCGAACACAGCCACGACGTCACCCGACTGGCCCGGGGTGCGCCGTTCGTCGCGGTCAACACCGCGATCGAGATCGACCCGTTCGGTCAAGTCAACGTCGAGGGCGTCGGCCACAAGGTGGTGGGCGGTATCGGGGGACACCCGGACTACTGCACGGCGGCCCGGATGAACCGATCGGGATTGTCCATCATCGCTGTGCCGGCGCAATTCAACGGCCGCTCAACGCTTGTCGAGGTGTTGAGTCGGCCGGCGTCGACGCCTGCCCACGATGTGGAGGTGATCGTCACCGAGGACGGTCACGTCGATCTGCGTTCGGCCGGGTGGTCGGAACGGCGCCGACTGATCGAGGGGCTCTTCCAGCTCGCGGCCTGATCTGGCCATCCGCCCAGTGCGCCAAGACAATACCTGCGCCTGCCACCGATATCGCATCGGTGGCAGGCGCAGGTTTTCCGTCAGTGCTGGACGGGGCAGCCTGCGCCGGCGTGCATGCGCTTGACGGCGGCCGCGAAGTTGCTCACCAACATGTCGGGGGCGTCCAGTCGGAGATCGGGGAGCCGGTGCAGGATCTGGTCCAGCATGTGCCGGATCTGCATCCTGGCCAAAAATGCGCCCAGGCAGTAGTGCGGCCCCCCACCACCGAAGGCCACATGCTGGTTGGGCTTACGGGAGATGTCGAATGTCCACGGGTCGGTGAAGGCAGTGTCGTCGCGGTTGCCCGATGAGTAGATCATCACCACCCATTCACCCTTGCGGATCTGCCGGCCGCCCAAGACGGTGTCCTGGGTGGCGGTGCGGCGGAAGGTCATCACCGGTGTCACCCACCGCAGTACCTCGTCGATGGCCGCGTCGATGCGGCCCTCGAAGTCCTCCAGCAGGTAGGCCACCTGGTCGGGGTTGTCGACGAACGCCTTCACACCCAGGGACAGGGTCGTGCGTGTGGTGTCGTTGCCGGCGAAGGACATCAGCACGAACATCGAGGCCAGTTCGTCGTCGGTGAGGTCGCGACCGTCCACCTGCGCCGACACCAGGTTGGACCAGATGTCGTCGCGCGGGCAGGCACGGGTGGCTTCGGCGAAGTCCAGGCCGATGCTGAGGTTGCCCACCAACGCGTCGTTCATCACCTCGGCCGCCGTGCGGCCGGCGGCGATATCGGGATCGTTCCAGCCGGCAAGCTCATCGGCGTAGTGGGCCGCCTCTTCCCGGCGGTCCTGCGGCAGCCCCACCATGTCGTAGAAGGTGTGCATGGGCATCTGCTTGCTGACATTCTCGACCCAGTCGCCCTCGCCCTTGGCCAAGAACTCGTCGACGATCGTGGCGGCGCGCTCGCGGATCTGTTCCTCGATACGTTTGACCTGTTTGGGGGTGAACGACGCACTCATCAACCGGCGGAAGGTGAGATGCCGCGGACCGTCCATGGCCAGGAATGACGATGCCGCCTCGAGGAATTCGTCGGGTACATCCTCCAGCTGGATGCCCTGACCTGAGCAGAACAACTCTGGGTGAGTACTGACCTCACGGATCAACTCGTGTGTGGTGACCGCCCAGAAGCCGGGGATCCCCGGCGGTGCCAGGTCGCTTTCGGCGGGCGGTTGCCAGCTCACGGGCGCGCGCTGACGGAGTTCGGCGAACGAGACGTCGCGTTCCTCGGCGGAGAGCGCCCAGAACGCCTTCGGAGAGATGTCGACGGGGTCGAATGGTCGATCTGGGGTATCGGTGGGCGGCGTGTCGGCTGCCTGTTGCGTCACCGAATCCGTTGGGCTGCTGGACACCGTCCACTCCTCATGTCGAATGGTTGAGATATTTCTATTGTAGATTCGAAAATGCTGTCGAGTGGGGAAGTTGACGAAGTCGGGCCGGCGCGGAGCCCTGAACGCAGCTGCGCGGACCGAGTGACACCTCGGCCCGCGCAGCTGGTCACGATTTCAGGACGCGGCGATATCGCGGCCGATGATCTCCTTCATGATCTCGGTCGTGCCGCCGTAGATCGTCTGGATGCGGGTATCGAGATAGGCGCGTGCCACCGGATACTCGAGCATGTACCCGTAACCGCCGTGCAACTGTAAGCACCGGTCGATGACGCGCTTCTGCAATTCGCTCAAATACCACTTGCCCTTGGCGGCATCGACGGGCGTGAGCTCGCCGGCGTTGTAGGCGAGCACACTCCGGTCCGTGTAGGCCTCGGCGATGTCGATCTCGGTGGACATCTCGGCCAGTTCGAACCTGACATGCTGCTTGTCCGTCAGCGGGCCGCCGAACGCCTGACGACTCTGGCAGTACTCGACGGTCATGTTGAAGATCGCGCGGGTGGTGGCCATCGCCTTCGCGGTGACCCCGAGTCGTTCCCGCGGCAGATGGCTCATCAGGTACTGCAGCCCCTTACCTGCTTCGCCCAGCAGATTCTGCGCGGGCACCACTGCATCGCGGAAGTACAGTTCGGAGGTGTCCTGGGCGGGGAGTCCGACCTTGTCGAGCTTGCGGCCACGCTCGAAGCCCGGCGTATCGCGTTCGACGACGAACAGGCTCAGCGCGTTGGAACCACCGTCCGGATTGGTCCGCGCGGCCACCACGACGACATCGGACATGATTCCGCTGGAGATGAACGTCTTCTGGCCGTTGAGGATCCAGTTGTCACCGTCCAGGCGCGCCGTGGTGCGGATGCCTCGCAGATCGCTGCCCGCGCCGGGTTCGGTCATGGCCAGCGCGCCGATCAGCTCGCCTGCGGCGAAACCGGGCAGCCAGCGTGCCTTCTGCTCGTCGTTGGTCAGATCGAGCAGATAGTGCAGGACCAGGTCATCCTGGAGGCTGACCGTCAGGCCGAACGACAGTGCGTTGATCCTGGCGATCTCCTCGCAGACCACCATGCGGTATCGGTAGTCGGCCTCGCTGGCCCCGCCGTACTCCTCGGGGATCTGCAGCGCGTAGATACCGGACTTGGCAGCGCGGGCGAAGACCGAACGGTCGATCCAGCGGTCGCGATCCCAATCATGCTGATGGGGAACGACTTCTCTGGCCAGGAACTCGCGAACGGTCTCGCGGTAGGCCTCGTGGTCGGCCTCGTAGAGGGAACGCTTCATCGCCTACAGCCGTTCGATGATCGTGACGTTGGCCTGGCCGCCGCCTTCGCACATGGTCTGCAGGCCGAACCGGCCCCCGGTGCGCTCCAACTCGTGCAGCATGGACGTCATCAGTCGCGCGCCGGTGCAGCCGATCGGGTGCCCCAGGGCAATCGCCCCGCCATTGGGATTGACCTTCGCGGGATCGGCCCCCAGCTCGGCCAGCCAGGCCAACACCACGGGAGCGAAAGCCTCGTTGATCTCGACGGTATCGATATCGTCGATGGACATGCCGGCGCGCTTGAGCGCGTGCTGGGTGGCCGGGATCGGCGCCGTCAGCATCATCACCGGATCCGCGCCACGGACCGAGATGTGATGGATGCGGGCGCGAGGGGTCAAGCCGAACCGGTCGACGGCGGCCTTCGAAGCCACCAGTAGTGCTGCGGCGCCGTCGGAGATCTGGCTGGCGACAGCGGCCGTCAGGACGCCCCCTTCGACGAGGGTCGGCAGCCCCGCCATCTTCTCCAACGAAGTGTCGGCACGCGGTCCCTCGTCCACGCTGATCCCCGCGAACTCGGTGATCTCGCGGGTGAAGCGGCCCTCCGCGATCGCGGCGAGCGCGCGCTGGTGACTGGCCAGCGCAAAACGCTCGTTGTCTTCACGGCTGAGCTTCCACTGCTCCGCGATCATCTCCGCGCCACGGAACTGGGAGATCTCCTGGTCGCCGTAGCGGGCCCGCCAGCCTTCGCAACCCGTCCACGGATCGGTCGATCCGAACGGCTCGCCGGCGCCGAAAGCGCTCAGGATCGGGTACTGACTCATCTTCTGGACGCCACCGGCCACGATGAGATCGGAGGTGCCGCTCATGACCGCTTGGGCCGCGAAATGCACTGCCTGCTGGGCGGATCCGCACTGGCGATCGATGGTCACGCCGGGCACCGATTCCGGAAGCCCGGCAGCCAGGGCGGCGGTGCGTGCGATATCGCCGGCCTGGGATCCGATGTTGTCCAGACACCCCAGGATGACGTCGTCGATGGCGGCCGGATCGATGTCGTGACGGTTGACGACGGTCTTGATCACATGCGCGGCCATATCGGCCGGATGTGACCCCGCGAAACCACCCTTGCGGCGGCCCACTGCGGTTCGAGTTGCGTCAACGATATAAGCCTCAGTCATGGAAAATAATTTAACATAGAATCAAAAATACTGTAAACCGGATTCCGCGCCGGGCAGTGGTGCCAGGGGGCGGATCAGCGGCGCCGTGTGGTGCGTTGCTTCTTGGGAACCGGGCTCAGGCTGTGTTTCACGAAAACCTGTGCGTTGGACACCATTGTCTCGACCGAGCCGCGCCGCGGATGCCACCACTCGGCAGTCCAGTTGAGGGCGCCCAGAACCAAGGCCTGGGCGAGTGGAGGGTTCAGGTCGTCACGGATCTGGCCTTCGGCTGCGGCGTCTTTCATCAACCCGCGCCAGATCCGGTCGTAGGCGGCCTCTTCCTTCTTCTGCCTAGTCTTCAGGTGCACGGGGATCTGCCCGGAATTGCGGATCGATGCCCGCGCATAGTCGGACAACTCGAGCTCATGGCGCAGATGTGATTCGACCGCAGTCATGATGCGGTCCATGGGTGCCGTGTCCGGCGGCAGCGCGTCAAGAGCGTCCTGGAGATAGGTGCGCAGGTCGCTGATCCCGCAGAACATGACCTCTTCGATGAGGTCTTCGCGCGATTTGAAGTAGTAATAGATCGCGGGGGCACGGAGTTCGGCTTGGTCGGCGATATCGGTCAACCGGGTGCCCGCGTAGCCCTTGACGCTGAGCACCTGGGCGGCGGCGTTGAGGATGCGCGTGCGCGTCCGTTGCGCTTTGGTGTCGCTGGACTCGGGTGCTGGCAGTTTCGCGGGCATGGCTCGATGATAGGAGCGCCACCCCGTCATGTCCTACGGCGCGGGAGGTGGAGTCTCATTTCGTCGGTATCGCCGCCCAATCGATGCGCTGTACCCGGAATTCGCGGACGTCGCGCATCCCGGGCTCGATGAGGTCGATCTGCCGGCGTAGACGCCGGGCCAGCAAGCGGGCGACCTCGGTCTCACGGGTGGCCCCGTGCTGTCGAACGAAGTCCTCCAGTTCCTCATCGGTCTGTCGCCAGTCCCGCGGCGCGAAGCCGAGCAGTTCGTCGGCCTCGACTTGGTCCAGTGCGTCCACGTAGGACATCGCCTGCGCGCTGCGCTGTAGCCCGGGGAGCAGGTCTCTGACCACCCGGAGGCGGAATCCCGCGTGGTCGTCGAGGTTCTCGTCGGCCAACATGTCGTCGACGATTCGCTGGACGGCCAGGTGAGCCGGATCGTTGCGGATGGTCGGATACGTCAGCGCCGGAGGCGGGTCGAGCTCAAAGCCGCTCTCCTCGGCGATGATCTCCAGACACAGCGTCAGCGACATCAACGACCACGCCTGCCACTGGGCGAGATCGAACTCGGCCGGCGGGTTTGCGCGGGTGCCCGCCGAGAGCATCGCGGTGAGCAAGGCGAAGCGGACCGCGTGAAAGTTCACCACAGCGCGATCGATCGGCCGGCCGCTCTCGTTCGCGTAGAACGTGTAGGCATGGGTCAGGTCGCCGATGGGTTGGGCGGTGTCGCGCATCCGCATCGCACCGAGGTCGGCCATCGGATCGCCCAGACAAGAGAACTCGACATCCATCAACGCGGTGACGTGTTCCTCGGCATGGAGGAACTGGCCTGCGTCGAAATGGATCCAGGACACCTCATGCCGGTGCGCCGGAACATGGCGATGAAGCCAGGCGACGATGAATTCGATGACAGGGTCGGGGGCGGGCTTGACTTCGCGGTACCACTTCTCGGACAGCCCGAACCCCATGTATCCGATGTCCTGAGGTGAGGATGGCTTGGACAGGCCGATCGCCTCGAACGGACCGGTGTCGAGCCGATGAGCGGCAACGAGCCGGCGGACGTAGTCGGCGATGACCAGGTCGCGGACCCGTGGGTCGTCGCGTTCGTCGAATCGATCCCGCCCATCGACCGAGGCCATCAGAATCGCCTCGGGTTCCTCGCAGAACGCCAGGGGAGCGGGCACCGTGACACCTTCGTCGTGCAGCACCCGCATGATGTCGTACTCGCGTCGAAGTGAGAGCGTCCGCGTCCAGGGCATGGCTTCTTCGCGCTGACAACGTGCGTAGAGCCGGCGCATCTCGCCATCGATCTCCACGGTGAGAAACCACGCCGGTCGCCAGCGGGCCTGCCGTTTCCATTCCAGGATTCGACCACCGGTCGTATGCTCGACCCAGGCGAACAGCGTCGGCCAGGGCGCCTCCAGTCCGTCCCAGCGAGCGTCGGTGCTGCGTTCGATCGTCCTGTCGGTCACGGCGTCGTCAGAGTCCGCCGCGGGCGACCAGTTGTGCGGCGATGACGTTGCGTTGGATCTCGTTGGTGCCTTCCCCGACGATCATCAACGGGGCATCCCGGAAATACCGTTCCACGTCGTACTCGGTGGAATACCCGTACCCACCATGAATGCGCACCGCGTTCAACGCGATCTCCATCGCGACCTCGGACGCGAACAGCTTCGCCATCCCGGCCTCCATATCGCAGCGCTGCCCACTGTCATACATGCGCGCGGCATACCAGGTCAGCTGCCGCGCCGCGGTCAACTTGGTGGCCATATCGGCCAGATAATTCCCGATCGACTGATGCTTCCAGATCGGCTGACCGAAACTCTCCCGCGCCTGGGCATAAGCCAACGAATCCTCCAACGCCGCCGTGGCCACCCCCAACGCCCGCGACGCCACCTGGATCCGCCCGGTCTCCAACCCCTTCATCATCTGCGCGAAACCCCGACCCGGCTGCGCCCCCAGAATCGCCGATGAGCTGATCCGGTACCCATCAAAAGCCAACTCACACGACTCCACCCCCTTGTACCCCAACTTGGGCAGATCCCGCGACACCGTCAAACCCGGCCCATGCTCCACCAACACAATCGAGATACCCCGATGCTTCGGGGACGCGGACGGATCGGTCTTACACAACAACGCGATCAGATCCGAACGCCGCGCATTCGAAATCCACGTCTTGGCCCCGGAGATCACCAGATCCTCACCATCAGCTTTCGCCACGGTGCTCATCGCCTGCAGATCCGAACCCCCACCGGGCTCGGTCAACGCCATCGTCGCGCGTACCTCCCCGGACGCCATCCTCGGCAGATACGCCTGCTTCTGCTCCTCGGTACCGAACAACGTGAGCAGTTTGGCCACCACGGTGTGCCCGCCCATCGCCCCGGCCAGACTCATCCACCCCCGCGCCAACTCCTGAGTCACCTGCGCATAACACGGCATCGACACCGGACTGCCCCCAAAAGCCTCCGGCACCGCCAACCCGAAAATCCCGATCTGCTTCATCTGCTCGATCCACCGCTCGGGATAACTATTCGCGTGCTCCACCTCCAGCACAGTGGGCTTGACCTCACGATCAACAAAAGCCCGCACCGTCTGGACCAGAAACGCCTCTTCATCACTGAGCTGATTGAGCATGGCACGCACCTTACCCTCGTTTTTATTTCATGTTAAATTATTGCCGATCGGCCCGCATCGACGACGAAGGGGTGCCCGACAGTGAAAACCAGGACGCCTGCCACCGGCAGCGACCACGACGAGGCTGACCGAAGCGCAGTGGTATTGGCCCGGGTGCGATGACGTCGGCGCGAATGCGGCCCACCGACGCCACGGCGGAAGCGGAGAAACCCGAGCGGCGGCTGCCGGCCGAGGAGGGCGTCTGGGTCTTCCTCTTCGGCGATATGACAGTGTTCGCAGTGTTATTCGGCGTATTCCTGTACTACCGCGGCCAAGATCCCGGGCTTTACAACGACTCCCAGCTCGCACTGAACCAGACTTTCGGAGTGTTCAACACGCTGGTGCTGTTGACCAGCTCACTGCTGGTGGTCACGGCGGTCCGCGCGGTCCGCAAGAACGCCCACCAGCTGGCCCGCCGGCTGATCTTCGGTGCCATGGCCTGTGGTGGGATCTTTGTGGTCAACAAGGCCATCGAATACGGCGTGAAGATCTCCCACGATCTGGTGCCCACAACCAATCAATTCTTCATGTACTTCTACGTGATGACCGGGTTGCACCTGTTCCACGTCGCCATCGGTCTGGCGCTACTCGGGTTTATGGCCAAGCTGACGCGGAAGCCGGTCCTGGTGGGCCGCGAGCGGGATTATCTCGAAGGCGCGGCGTGCTTCTGGCATATGGTCGATCTGCTGTGGATCGTCATCTTCCCACTCCTCTACCTGGTGAAATGATGCTGACAACACTTCTGCGCGACCGTATCACCGTGGTGTGGTTTGCTCTGATCGCAGCGACGCTGGCGTCCTGGATTCTGGGTGTCGGGCACGAGCTGCCGCAGCGTTACGCGGCCATCAGCATCATCGTGATCGCCTTCACCAAGGTGCATTTCGTAGGTAGGTACTTCATGGAGATCCGCGAAGCGCCGGTTGCGCTGAAGGCGGTCTTCGGTGTGTGGAATGTGGTGGTGGGTGCGGTGTTGATCGGTCTGTATCTGTTGGCGTAATCCGCTGACGGAATCGATTCTGCCGGAACGACATATCACGACATATTCGAGGTCGAGAGGGAAATGCATGTTTGCGGTAGTGGGCGGGGGAGCTGCGGGCAGCGCGGCGGCGTCTGTGCTGACGCGGGCCGGGCATGATGTGGTTCTCTTCGAGGCTTCGGACAATCTCGGCGGCCGCACCCGGACCGTGCAACGCGATGGCTTCGGTGTCGAACTGGGCGCGATTTACATGCTCAACTCGTATGCGCGGTGTATCGAACTGCTGGCGCACAGTGGAACCAAGGACCTGCTGAAACCCTGGTCACCCCTTGCCGGTCTGTGGGACGGCGACACCCTACATCCCATCCGGTATGACTACGCACCGTCGTTTTTCAAGCTTCCGATGTTGTCGGTCCGCGACAAGGCGCGCCTGGTGCTGCGAGCAGTCCTGGCGATTGCCGGGCCTGCGCCAGATCCCTTCGAAACCGACAGCCTTGCGGATTTCGACCGGGGCGAGGATATGGAGACGTGGGCGCGGGCCAGGCTGGGCGACAACGCGTTCGAATATTTCGTTCGTCCCTTGATCGAGCCGTCGTTCGGCACCGACTGCCGCGACCTTTCCGTGCCATACCTGCAGGGCATCATGAAGCGGGCGCACCGCGCCAAGTTCTTCCTGCCTCGTGACGGTATGGGCAGTGTGTGTGCCGCATTGACGAGAAATGTCGACGTGCGCCTTGGGGTCGAGGTGGTGGCGGTGGATCTCGACGGTGCCGAGGTGGTGGTATCCACCGCGCAGGGCGAGACGTCGCGTGTCGACGGGGTGATCGTCGCCACGGACGCTGCGCGTGCAGCCGGTCTCCTCGAGTCCGGTCTGGGGGCCACGGAGGTGCAGGCGCTCAGATCTGCCCCGTATGCGTCGATGGCCCATGTCAATCTGCGGTGGGTGAGAAATCCCTGGCCCGCAAACGAATTCGAGATGCTTCTGCCGATCGGCGCCGGACCTCGTCCGTTGTTGGGCACCATCGTGAAGACTTCGGCGACATCGCAGTTGGTACCGGCCGGCGGGTGTATGACGAACTCGTACTTTTCCAGCGCGGCCACCCGAGAACTCACCGACGACGAGTTGATCGAGACTGCGCTGCGCCATGTCAGCGAAACCCTGGGCAAGGGATTCCCGGATCCGGTCGCAGAGGTCTTCGGAATCGAGCGTGCGCTGGCAATCTGTCCGCCGGGGCACTATCGCGCCATGCAAGAACTCCGGAACAAGATGCCGGCACGCATCGGCATTGCCGGGGACTACCTGGCGCACCTGGGTGTGGAGACCGCGGTGGTCAGCGGTGAGCGTGCCGCCCGGCGTCTTCTCGGAGAGCCGGTGTAACCACCGGCCGCCGTCGCCCGCAATTCTGTTGTATCTCAGTACCTATCACCCTTCATTGAGGATGCCCCTTGGTTGATCACCGCCACCTGCCAACCAGTGTCGAGGCTCGCACGCAGTGGTGCACGATCGACGATCCGGGATCGGTCGAAGCGCGCTTCGGACTTCGGGACTGTGCGCCGACTGCGTCGGGAAACCGCTGTGCTTACGTCGTCCCTTCCTGGGCGTGCGACGCCCAGGGGCGGCCGTTGGCCGGCGCGCTGATGGTGTTGGCCGACCATATCCTCGGTGAGCTGCCGTACATGCGCCGCCCGCCCGACACCTGGTCCTTGACCGCCGAGCTGACGCTGGATGTGATCGGTGAACTTCCCGTCGGCGGTCATCTGTTCGCGGAGGCGGTCGAGGTCGTCCAGGGGACGGAGGCATTCGTGCAGTGCCGAATCACCACCGGTGCCGGGGATCTGGTCGCAGTGGGAACGACGCGCACGGTGTTCTTCGCGGCCACCGCACAGGATCCCGTGGTCGTCACGGAGGCTGCGTCGAGTGTCGGCACGGGTGCGGTCAGTATCGAGGCGGTGCTCGGTATCGACGTTCACCACCTCGCCGAGGGCGTACAGATTTCGCTGGCCGAACCCGGAAACTGGGTCAACGGATTCGGGATCATGCACGGCGGGGTGTCGGCCTGTGTCACCGAACTGGCGGCGGCCGCGGCGGTCGGCGCCCGAAACCCCGCTCTGGCAACGGCACACGTGCACACCAACTACTTACGGCCCGTCGTGGCCGATGCGCCCTTCGTCGCAGTCGCCCGACTCCACCACATCGGACGGTCCTCGGCGGTGGTCGAGGTGTCGGGGCGCGGCGGTCGGGGTGAACTGTGCACGGTGTCCACGGTGACGGCGCGGCTTCCACCTGTCACCAGGCGCACGGGCGACGAACTCGACGCCTTTTAGCAGCCTGTCATACCACGTTCAGCTGGTCCAGGAATCGGCTGCCGTAGTCGTGATCGCCGATGATCGACACGTCGCGTTCGCGCCAGGGAACCCGCGTGGTTCCCCATTCCGGGAACTCGATCGCCGTGGCCTCGACGATCACCTCGGCGTGTCCATTGCCCCGCACGATGGTTCCGCATGGCCGCACCGTCCAGACACCACCGCCGATACCCCGCAGTGTCAGTGTGACCGGCTTGTCCATCCACGGAGCCGACGTTCGGATCTGATTGGACAGCACCGCCAACATCCACTCGATGACGACGTCCATCCGGTTGGCATCCGTACCGGGATCCGGTAAGTCCAGGGCAGGCAGGATGTCGTGCCGAAGGTGGGCGTGGTGGTCGAAGGTGAGGGCCCCCGCCGGCAGGATCCGGAGGGGGAAGCGGCCCAGCTCCGCGAGCCTGATCGGCACGAATGCCATTGGGGTGCGGGACAATGCGCCTGCCACCTGGATGACACGTGCGCTCCAGATGCGGTACTCGTCGAGCACCTGCGCGGGAGACCAACCGCGGCGCACGTCCACCATTTCGTCGTTGGTGGACTCGATGTCACGGCTGAAGAGCATTCGTGGAGCGGCAGCGGTGAACATGGCGTGACAGCCAGATCCCATGTGGGCGAGGACGTCCTGCACGGTCCATCCGGTTGCCCGGCTCGGGGCGCGCCAGTGCTCTTCGGTGAAGCTTTCGCACAGCGTCAACAGCGCGGTGCGTTCGTCGCGGAGCGCGGCAACTCGATTGATCTTCACGGCTGACCGTCAGGCGGGATGGCCGTAGAGTGCGACAACCACCGTGCGGTCCAGGCTGTTCTCCGACCAGACCCCCATCTGAGTGTTGGCACAGTTCTGCATGATGGCCAGGGCGCCCGGGTCGTAGTACCACTGGTTGATCAACTCGATGCCGCTCATGGCCAGGGCCGGGTTGATGGCGACCGTCTGCTGCACCACGCCGTGGTATCCCGCTGTGTCTGCACGTGTTTGGGGTGTGGAGCCGTCCGATCCGAGATCACCGCCGAGTTCGCGGTTGTTGAGGACATCGCGGGCATGCCATTGCGCGGCCAGTTGCAACTGAGGGTTCGCCACCACATTGTTCGTACACCCGGCCTGATGCTGCACGGTATACACATCGGCGATGACGCTGTTGTTGAACCGACGATTGTCGGCGTGCGCCGGTGCTGCGGCAGCGGTAGCCACGGCCATCGCCAACCCGATCACGGTTGCTGCGCGGCGGGGCGTGCCGGCGGTGCGGTACCGGCCGTGTTCGTTGACCGATTGGGGCGATGACGGCACTGACCTACTCCGATTCAAGGTGGTAGCCGGCGGCCGAGTGTCTCAGCTGCCAGATGGCGGCGGGGCACAGTTCATTGGCTGCCTGAGTGATGAGGTAGGACGCTTGATATTCGTCTGATGTCCCGAGATCGCGTTTGACGTCTGCCATGATCGACGGGTATCCCGTGCCGGACCGCAGTTGGTCGCACACACCGTTGCCGTAGGCCAAGGCCGCCTGGGCGTCGGGGAACCCGTAGCCAGGTCGCACCGTGACGTTGACCAGATACGCCACCGCGTCGGCGTGCGCGACGACGGGTGAGCTCCAGACTGCCGCTCCGCCGAGGGCGGCGCCGGCAAGAGTCAGGGCAAGTCGAGCCGACGTGCGCCGGTGCAGTGCTCGACAGCGCGCGATGGGCACGTGAGCGACCATACCCGCACCGGATGTTGTGGAGATCACGCGTCAACTGTGCGCAACGGATGTGCTGAGGTCAAGCATTTTTTATTATAAATTAAGCATCCGGTCGTCTGTGGTGTCGACGTGGTAGCTCGCGCGCGAGGGCGCACCGGACACGCCATGGTGGCGGTGTGCGGCGTGAATCGTGATAGGCCTGCGTGAGCTCGCCGTTTCAGCCGTATCATGAGTGGATGCCCAGGCAAAGCTCCCGGCTGCCCGTTGACGCTGACGAGGCGGTTTCCGGTCAACCGGTGCCGGAATCTAAATCGGCGTTGACGCGCTCGCGGATCTTGGATGCCGCCGCTCGTGTCCTTTCCGAGCACGGATACGCCGGATTGCGGCTCACCGATGTGGCGGCCGAGGCCGAGCTGCAGGCGCCGGCGATCTACTACTACTTCCCGTCCCGCGACGAACTGATCGAAGAGGTCATGTGGGCGGGTATCGCCGATATGAGGGCTCACGTCTCGGCCATCCTCGACGAGGTCCCAGATGGGACTGCTCCGCTGGAGAAGCTCCTGATCGCCGTCGAGGCGCACCTGAGGCACGAACTTGAGATCTCGCACTACACCACCGCCGCGATTCGCAACGCCGGGCAGGTTCCCCAAGAGATTCGAAAGCGCCAGGTCCTGGAGGAAGAGCGGTACGGCGAGATCTGGCGCAGGCTGATCAACGACGTGGCCCGCGAAGGGGTGCTGCGGCCGGAACTGGACCTGTATATCGCCCAGATGTTGGTGCTCGGCGCACTGAATTGGGCTGTGGAATGGTGGAATCCGCGACGTGGATCGATAGAAGCGGTGGTCGCCAATGCGCAATCGGTCATCCGTCATGGGCTTGCGGAGACATCCACCAGCTAGGGCGTGCGTTCTCGACAGCGCCTCCAGGTGAGTGTGCGCTGAGGGCGACGGCTGCGCGGAGACGTGTGAAGCCGTCTAGATGACGGCGCGCACGGGATGGGGCTGAGCGGCTACCGATGCCGCGAAGGGGCTCAGCACGAACCAGGTCGGCAGTGCCGTGACGAGATGCTCGGGGCCTCCGACTCGAATGGCACCGGTGCTCTTGGCAGCAGCGAATGTCCGATGCCCGTACCAGATTTCGTACCAGGCCGACGTCTTGCCCGTGAGATGCAGGTCAACGTCGTAGTGCGGATCTTGGAAGCACACGGTCGATTCGTCGCGGTCGATGACGATCCAGCCGTGGACCTGTGGCTCGGTAAACTCGAAGTGCAGCGTGATGCGGCGATCGGCAGGAACACGCGTGTAGTCGAGACCTGCATGCATACGCCACAGCAGCAGGTAGGGGTCGGCCTGTCCTTGCTTCGGCCGCGGAAACCGCCAACGCACGGTCCACGAACCGAACGCAGTGATCACATCCAGCAGATCCTCGCCAGCTTGGGTGAGCTGGTAACCAGAATCGGTCTTGACCACGATCTCGGTACGTTCCAGATAGCGGAGCCGGTTGGACAACAGGGTGCGGGAGAGCCCGGGAAGCCCACGGTGGATCTCGTTGAAACGGCTTGCGCCGGTAATGATCTCGCGAACGATCAGCAACGACCAGCGCTCTCCGAGCAGGTCGACACCCATGGACACGGGGCAGTATTCGACGGTCACGGGAAATAACGCTAGGCATGATCGCAATCCGGTACAACGTTTGTACTAGTCGTGAGCTCAAGGCCTCGCGTTCCATGTGGGCATGCGAATTTCGATGCACTCACCAAGATGCTCGCCTCCGCTTCGAGGTCAGGAGCCTGAAGCCGGAGAGGGTCTCTCGTGAGCACCCTCCTGTTGGGGGACACTGCCCCGGACTTCGACTCCGTCACACAGGACGGGCCGTTCAACTTCTACGACTGGCTCGATGGCGGGTGGGCGATCTTGTTCTCCCACCCCAAGGACTTCACGCCCGTGTGCTCGACCGAGATCGCCGAGGTCGCCCGTTTGACCGACGAGTTTGCGCGCCGGAACGTGAAGGTCGCGACCCTCTCGGCAGGCACGGCGGACAGTCACCGCGTGTGGGCCGCGGAGCTCTCGGAAGCCTTCGGTGTGCCGATCCGGTTCCCTCTGATCGTCGATGACGAGGCACTGACGATCGCACACAGGTACGGCATGGTGCATCCCAAGCAGAGCGACATCACCACTATCCGATCCGTCTTCGTCGTCGATACGGACCGAAGAGTCCGCCTGACCTTGAGCTACCCCCACACCACCGGCCGCAACTTCCGCGAGATTCTGCGCGCCATCGACTCTCTCCAACTCGCCGACCGGCAGCACATCGTGACACCGGTCAACTGGTCACCCCACGAGGACGTCCTCGTCCCACTCGAGACCACCGACGACGAGGCCGAGCGGCGCTTCGGCGCGGTCACCCGGATCCTTCCCTACGTGCGCACCGTTCGACCCGCTCCATCCCTCTGACCTCGTTCCCCGCGTGAATTCCCCTCCATCACAACCAATGAAAGAAGAGTGCATACCCATGACGACCTCGACTACCCGCCACCAGATCTCGTTCCAGCCGATCGGCGGACCCACCGCGATCCTGTCGTTCGGTGGCCTACGGGTCATCATCGATCCCACCTTCGACGAACCCCAGGACTACACCGGACACGAAGGCACCGTTGGCCTCAAGGGTGTCATCCGGACCGAAGGTCCCGCGGTCGGCGCACACGAGCTCGGCACGATCGACGTCGCCCTGGTCTCCCATGACCATCACATCGACAATCTCGACACCTCGGGTCGGGAGCTCCTCAAGGATGTCACACACGTGTACACCACGGACCTGGGTGCCGAACGGCTCGGTGGGGGAGCGGTCGGCCTGGAGGACTACAAGACTGCGCAGCTTCCGCTCCCCGACGGCGGAACCGTCACCATCACTGGCGTGCCTGCTCAGCACGGTCCTGACGGGGTGTGGCAAGCGATCGGTCCGGTCACGGGATTCGTTCTCAGCGGCGATATCCCGACGACGTACGTCAGCGGTGACAACTCGTCGGTCGACATCGTCAAGGGAATTGCCGAACGGTTCCCCGACATCGAACTCGCCGTGCTGTTCGTCGGCGGCGCGGGGTTCGAGGAGCTTGCCGACGGTGTCTACATCACGTTGTCCAACGAACGTGCTCTCCAGGTGGCGAACATCTTGACCAAGGCCACCATCGTGCCCGTGCACAACGACTCCTGGAAGCACTTCCGCGAGGACGCCGACGACCTGCTCGGTGTGTTCCAACGAGCCGGCGCGACCGATCGGCTACACATCGTCGAACGCGGTGCCCACGTTCAGGTGGCGGGCTGAGTCCGGGACCACCGATACGGCCCAGTATTCATCGATTCCACCGAGTTTCGGCCGGTCGGCTCACCTCACTTCGCGCGGGCGGAGGTCGGGCCGAGCGGTCGATTCACGTGTGTTCATGCGGAGAGCGAGGAGTGGACTACGTGTCCAACGAGTCATACCCAGTCAAGCTACGGTGGGCGACGTGGCTGCGAATGGGGGCAGTCGTGATGATGTCGGCCCTCTCAGTGGTCTCGACGATCGCGGTGACACCCGTTGCCCGAGCAGACGATCGCCAGTACGAGCAGTTCTATACACCCCCAGAGCCACTACCGCCCGGGCAACCGGGAGACATCCTGCGCACGGAGCCGTCGCGACTGGTCCTGGAGCCGTCAGGTCAGCTTGGTTCGTTCGTTGGCGTGGGAACGCGAATCATGTACCGCAGCACCGATGCTCGAGGGATACCGGTCGCCGTGACCGGTACCTACATCGAACCCGACGTTCCGTGGCCCGGTAAGGGGCCCAGACCGTTGCTCGCGTACGCGACGGGCCCCTACGGAATGGGTGAACAGTGTGCGCCGTCGCGGCTGTTCAACCAAGGTATCCACTTCTCGCAGGGCTTCGATCTGATGCTCAACTACGAGGAGGGCTTCATCGCGACGCTCTTGGCGCGCGGATTCGCCATCGTGGTGACCGACGGTGTGGGAATGGGTGTCCACGGTCCACAATCACCCCAGTTCCTCAACAGGGTCGCCGCCGGGAACGCGCTCATCGATGCGGCCCGGGCTGCTCAGAAGCTCCCGGGGACCTCCCTGGATCCTCATGGGCCGGTCGGCTTCTGGGGCTGGGCCTCGGGTGGACAGGCTTCGCTGTCGGCGGCCGAACTGGCATCCACCTACGGACCCGACCTCGATGTCGTCGGGACCTACGCAGCGGCTCCGGTCACCGATATCGCGGCGGCGATACCGGGAATCGACGGTAACTTCCTGGCCGTGGTGGTGGGCTACGTGTTGCGCGGCATCTTCGCGTCGTATCCGGAGACCGAACAGCCCATCCGGGATTCGCTGACGCCGCGCGGACTCCAGATGCTCGACTGGAGTGGACATGCCTGCGTGGTACAGGGCGGGGTCGACTACGCATTCCGGCATCTTCAGTACTGGTTCAACGCCGACCTGGGCCAACTCGTCTCCAACGACCCGTTCAAGAGTCTGCTGGCCGCACAACGGATCGGAAATCTAGAGCCCAAAGGGCCCGTCTACATCACGCACAATCGGTGGGACCCCTTCGCGCCCTACCAGTCAGCGCGGCAGACTGCGGCGGACTGGTGCGGGAAGGGAGCTGACGTGACCTTCTGGACCAACGAGGAGCCCCCGTTGTTCAACAAGCTCGACGTGAACACCCTCCTGCCACCATTCGTCGACGGGGAGAGGAGCATGGCGTGGATGACGGACCGCTTCAACGGTGTGCCGACCGCTCCCAACTGCAACGAGATCGAGAGCTAGAACGCGCCCTCCGCAGGGGCGGGCTTTGCGATGATGCTCTGGGTGCGGTGGGTTCCCGTATCAGGCTCTACGTGCGAGGTGCCCCGCCGCGGAGGTCAAGAGGACGCCGATCGAGTGTTCGAGGGCCGTCGGGTCAACGGCCGCGTGGGATCCCATCACCCCGGCGAGCCGCCGGGCTCGCACACCTTCGAGCAGACTGGCGGCCCGCCACTGTGAGAATGCGCGGTAGTAGTCGAGGTCGTCGACCGTAAAGCCGGTGATATCCCGGTACACCGCCACCATGTCGTCGCGATCGGGGAAGCCTCCCGCACGCGTCGGTGACGGCATCACGATCGCCGCTTCCTCAGCCGGTCGCCAGTCGTCGAGCAGCCACGCGAGATCGGCGAAGGGATCACCGACGGTGCACAGCTCCCAGTCCAGCACTGCGGTGATGCGCCCGCCGGAGACCAGCAGATTGGACAGCCGGTAGTCCCCGTGCATGATGACCTCCGGTGACCGCTGAGGTAGCCGTTGCGATAAACCACGACAGACGGCCTGCCAGTCTCGATCGTGGCGGCTCGCGGCGCCCACCCGCTCCCACGCTGCAGACACGCGGCGCAGCTGCCGGACCAGGTAGGGGCTGCTCGATGCTGCGATGCCCAATCTCGCGGGGTCGAGACGGTGCAGGTGGCCCAAGGTCTCCGCGACGGCCACGCCGAGGTCTCGGCGCTCACCGGGAGCCAATGCCCTGGCATCTGCCTCGCTTTCCAGCGGTGCGCCGGCCATCCGCTCCATCACCAGAAACGGTGACCCGGACGGAGTCGTGCCGGTACCGACGACCCGGGGCACCGGCACGTCGGTATCCGCGAGGGCTGCCAGGATGCGCGCCTCGCGGACCACGTCATGCGCTTTACCCGCGGAATCGCCGGGCGGCGGTTCACGCATCACCCATTGGCGTCCGACGTTGTCAGTCACGACTGTGGTGATATTCGACTGCCCGATTCCCACCCTCTGGATCGTCACCGGCGAGGTGATCTCGGCAACGTGCCGCTCCAGCCACTCCGCAGTAGCCAGAGGGTCTGTCCACATACCGGGCGCCGATATCGGCGGGGTGTTCTCGTGCAGAACCATACCGTCAGCCCTTCTGTGGTGGCGTCCAAGCGGTTGGGTGCGCCGCGGCCGCCGTCGATCGAGGCTCGACCGCTTCGAAAGCGCCGCGAATTATTTACTGTAGATTAGAATACGATCATGGCAACGGTGGCGTCCGAGCGGGGGCGTGCGCACAAGTCCGCGACGCGTGAGGACTACATGGTTGTCGGCTTGGAGGTACTCGCCGACGGGGGACACCTCGAACTCAAGCTCGCAGAGGTGTGCAGTCGGCTGGGGGTGACCAGCGGTTCGTTCTACCACTTCTTCGAGGGTTGGGCGCAATACCGCGCTCAGGTGATCGACCACTGGAAGAACGAGGCGACACTCACCCAACTGCAGCTTCTGCGCGGTGAGCCCGATCCGTATCGGCGCATCGAGCGACTGGTGGACGTGGCGCTGCGGTTGGACCACACCGCCGAGAGTGCCATTCGCGCCTGGAGCCGAGTCGACCCCGATGTGCGTCGAGTGCAGGCAGAAGTCGATATGTTGCGGCGACAGGTCGTCTTCGATTCCGCCCGCCAGATCGCCGACGACGACCTGCGGGCACATCGCTTCGCGGACGCGGCACTGTATCTGCTCATCGGCTACGAGCAGGCGGCCGTGGCGCCGGACCTTGAGGGACTGGAGGCGATCTTTCGAGATCTGCTGACCATTCTCGAAGGTTCACCCGGTTGACGACGACGAAGGAGGGGGTGCGGTGAGGCTGGGTATGCCCCTGCGGTACTACGGAAATGATTTCGCGACCGTCGTCGATCGGCTGCCCGAATTCGAGCAGGCGGGTCTGCAGCGGGTGATGATCGCCGAGGCGTACAGCGTGGACGCGGTCAGTCAGATGGGCTACGTCGCGGCCAAGACCCGTCACGCCGAATTGGCCTTCGGTGTCCTGCCGATGTTTTCGCGGACACCGACCAACCTGGCCATGACCGCCGCCGGTATCGACTACGTCAGTGGTGGACGGTGCGTCTTGGGAATCGGTGCGTCAGGCCCCCAGGTCATCGAGGGCTTTCACGGGGTCAGATACGACGCGCCGGTCGAACGTGCCCGCGAACACGTGGCGATCTGCCGCAGGATCTGGCGGCGGGAGCCCAGTGAGTATCGCGGTAAGCACTACACACTGCCGTTGGACGAGGCATCGGGCGGGTCCGGCCTGGGGAAGCCGTTGAAGATCATCGGGACACCGGTGCGGGACCGGATCCCGATGTCGCTGGCGGCGATAGGGCCGAAGAATGTCGAACTGGCGGCTGAGATCTTCGACGAGTGGCAACCCATTCTGTTCCACCCCGAACGCGCGGACCGCGCATTCGGTGACGCCCTGCGGGCAGGGCGAAACCATCGTGACGATGAACTCGGTGATCTCGGCATCAGCGTCCAGTGCCCGCTGCTGATCTCCGACGATCCCGACCATGCAGCGCGTGCGGTGAACGCCGTCCGTGCGAATGTCGCGCTGTACGTCGGCGGAATGGGCGCCGCCGGCAAGAACTACTACAACACGCTCTTCGCGCGGTACGGGTATGAGAAGGAAGCCGCCGAGATCCAAAGGCAATTCCTGAGCGGATCGAAATCGGCAGCAGCTGAGGCTGTCCCGGAAGAGTTCGCGCGCGCCATATCGCTGATCGGCGATCGGGCGCAGGTGCGGGACCGGGTCGCGGCGCTACACGCCGCCGGGGTCACCTGTGTGCTGGCTGATCCCGTTGCGGATTCACACGCGCGCAGGCTCGATGACATGGCCACGGTCCGGGGCTTCTTGATTTGACGAACGCGTCAAACGACCGTTCTGCACTTTTTCTATCCAAGATTCGATTATGGTCCGTTTGTCGAGCTGTCATTCTTCGGCCCTGTGCCCGAAGAAGTCACGGCAGAACCATGAGGAGGAACTGTGACATCCACGCTGAACCCGGCGGTCAACGGTCGGGCTTCCACCGAGCGGGCCGACTATCGACTGCTTCGCGTCGGGCTGTGGTCGGTCTGCGTCTATGTCGGCCTGGGGCTGCTGGGATTCGCGGTGTTCGCGGGCTTCTGGCCGCCACCGAGTGAAGACCTGGACGCGGCCGGCATCGCCGCGTACTTCCACGAACACCAGACCTCGATCCGAATCGGCATGGTGCTCATGGCGGTTGGGGCCCCGTGTTACTACACCTGGAGCATCGTCCTGTCAAAGCTCGTCGGCCGGATGGAGGGTCCGATGGGGCCCCTGTCGATGACGGAGCTCATCGGCGGATTGATGACGGGTGTGGTGACCGTGGTTCCGGCGATCGTGTGGCAGACGGCGGCCTTCCGGGTCGAAACGAGGTCTGCCGAAACCATCCAGACGTTGTACGACCTCGGCTGGTTGTTCTTCGATCTGACGTGGATGTTCTCCTTCCTGCAGAGCGTGGCTTTGGGTATCGCGATCTTGATGGATCGACGTGACCGGCCACTGTTTCCGCGCTGGGTCGGCTATATCTGCTTCCTGACTGCCGCTGTCTACGTGCCGCTCGTCTTCATTCCCTTCGCGCGTACCGGTCCCTTCGCATGGCATGGTGTCCTGAACTTCTGGGCAGTGTTCGTCATGTTCTTCGTGCTCATCGCCGTGGTGACGCCATGTGCATTCCGTGCGTTGCGGCGCCTCGAATCGGAGACATAGCCGTGGATCCAAGTCCCGACTACGACGCGAGTGATGAACTTGAGTATTTCTTCAGCTGGTTGCCGTGGGCGCTTCGCGGCGTGTACCCGCCGCCGGCGTACCCCCCTGTCTGAGCGTTGCTCGATGCCGGAGGCGAAATACGCACCGTCTGTACCGCGGTGGGAACGGGGGCGGCGATGAGCACGGCCAGTCGGCTGCTGCGGAACCTGTTCGCGTTGATGGTGGGCGTCTGCCTGTGTTCTACGGGGCAGGCGAAAGCAGACGGGATCGAGTACCTCATGGTGCCGTCGGCGGCGATGGGTCGTGACATCCCGGTGGCATTCCAGGCAGGTGGACCGCACGCGGTGTACCTGCTGGATGCGTTCAACGCGGGTCCCGAGGTGAGCAACTGGGTCGGTGCCGGCGCGTTCAGCACCTTGGCCGGTAAGGGTATTTCGGTGGCGGCCCCGGCCGGTGGTGCGTTCAGCCTCTACACGAACTGGGAGGCGGACGCCAGCTTGCAGTGGGAGACGTTCCTGTCTCAGGAACTGCCGGACTGGCTGGCCGCCAACAAGGGCCTGGCGCCCACGGGACACGGGATCGTGGGCGCGGCTCAGGGCGGTACGGCGGCGCTCACGCTGGCCGAGTTCCACCCGGATCGATTCCGCTACGCGGGGTCGCTGTCGGGTTTCCTGACCCCCTCGAACACGTTTCTCAATGGTGCGCTCACCGCGGGTATGGCGCAATTCGGTGGGGTGAACACCCAGGCGATGTGGGGTGCGGCGCAGCTCGGTCGGTGGAAGTGGCATGACCCCGACGTGCATGGACAGTTGTTGGTGGACAACAACACCCGGCTGTGGGTGTTCAGTCCGCAGACGCTGACGTGTAGTGATCCCGTGGCGATGATCGGGTATTGCGATCAGGCCCAGGGCAGCAACCGCATTTTCTATTCGCATTACCGTGCCATGGGAGGTCGTAACGGGCACTTCGACTTCCCGACCGGAGGTCAGCATGACTGGGGTAGCTGGGGTCCGCAACTGGCCGCCATGTCCGGTGACCTGGCGGCCACCATCGCCTAGTGCACGCAACAAAGGAGAGAAACGTGGTTCGGCCGGTGAAGGTTTCATCCCTTGCGATCTTCGGATGTCTGATTGCCCTGGCGATGGCCTGGCCCGCACATGCCGCTCCGAATGACTCGCCGTGCAGCATGGCGGTCTCGCTGCTGTGCCACTTCGTCCCGATGGCCCCGGATCTCGACGGGGACGTCGATCTGACCACACAGCTTCCTGCGGGAGATCCCGGAGTTGCGGTGCCTCCAGCCGATCCGTGCGTCAGTGGCTGCATCTGAGGCTCGGGCCTCCGAATTGACAAGAACACGAGAGGATTTCGTATGGGTGTCGCAATCGATGTGACTGGACTGAGTAAGTCGTTCGGGTCGTCGAAGATTTGGGAAGACGTCACGCTGAAGGTTCCCGAGGGTGAGGTCAGCGTGTTGCTGGGGCCTTCGGGTACGGGTAAGTCGGTGTTCTTGAAGTCGTTGATCGGTTTGTTGCGCCCGGAGAAGGGTTCGATCGTCATCGATGGGACCAACATCTTGGAGTGTTCGGCCAAGGAGCTCTACGAGATCCGGACGTTGTTCGGTGTGCTGTTTCAGGATGGTGCGCTGTTCGGGTCGATGAACATTTATGACAACACCGCGTTCCCGTTGCGGGAGCACACCAAGAAGTCCGAGTCCGATATCCGCAAGATCGTGATGGAGAAGCTCGAGCTGGTGGGTATGCCCAATGATGGGCATAAGTTCCCGGGTGAGATTTCTGGTGGTATGCGCAAGCGTGCCGGTTTGGCGCGGGCGTTGGTGTTGGATCCGCAGATCATCTTGTGTGATGAGCCGGACTCGGGTCTGGATCCGGTGCGTACGGCGTATCTGTCGCAGTTGTTGATCGATATCAATGCCCAGATCGATGCGACGGTGCTGATCGTGACGCACAACATCAATATCGCGCGGACGGTGCCGGACAACATCGGGATGTTGTTCCGCAAGCATTTGGTGATGTTCGGTCCGCGTGAGGTGTTGTTGACCTCGGAGGAGCCGGTGGTCAAGCAGTTCCTCAATGGTCGTCGTATCGGTCCGATCGGTATGTCCGAGGAGAAGGACGAGGCGACTGCGGCGGCGGAGCAGGCGATGATGGATGCCGGTCAGAGTGATGGTGGTGTGGAGGAGATCGAGGGTGTGCCGCCGCAGCTGATTGCGACGCCGGGGATGCCTGAGCGTAAGGGTGTGGCGCGTCGTCAGGCTCGGGTGCGCGAGATCCTGCACACGCTGCCCCCGGCCGCGCAGGCCGCGATCCTCGACGATCTCGACGGCACTGCGACCGCGGCGATCACGCGGTGATGCGGGCGGTCAGGCCCTATCTGGTGGCGAATCCACCTCGTGCCGACCGTACCCGAAACCGTCCGATGACTCGGAGTGCGGTGATGAACAGAGCTGACGAGAACGAATTTGCCTGGGCTCTCATGGGATCGGCGAAGCCGTTCCTCGCGGACACGGTGAATTCATGGCTGTGCGTCAAGATCGGCGCGGGCGAGCAGAACGTCGCCATCAGAGAACTTCTCGAACGAATCGTGGGCAACGGTGCGACGCTGCCTCCCGCCCTCGTGGCGTCGTTGTGGGCGTGGATAAATGGGTTCGTCGGCAGTGATGAGGAGACCGCACTGCGCGATCTTGCCGTGCGAATACGAGTGGCGCAGACAAGTCATCCGCGTCCGCCTGTGCACGAGGACGATCCGGAAGTGGCGCAGTTGATTCCGCGACGAAGCGAGCGAGCTGAGCGAAAGCACGTGCAGTTCGCAGCGGCTGTCGACGAGCGCCGCTGAGGAACCTCCGAGCGGATGGCCGGGCCGTTGTCAAGGGTCGGTGAGGTCGGCTTCGAGCAGGTCCCGGTCGGGTTGGCAAGGTGAAAAGGTCCACACCGAAAGTCGGCTCTAGCTGCGGAAATTCGGTACTACCGTGGAATGCATGACGATTGAGACGATGGACTGGGACGGTGCCTACCGCGAGGATGGTTTCTTCGATGGCCCGCCGCCGTGGAACATCGGCGAGCCCCAACCTGTGATCGCCGACCTGATCCGCGCGGGTGCATTCCGTAGCGACGTGCTCGACGCGGGCTGCGGCCACGGTGAGGTGTCCCTCGCCCTGGCGGAGGCCGGCCATACCGTGGTCGGTCTGGAACTATCGGGTGCCGCCGTCGCGTGGGCACAGCGCACGGCCGCTGAACGCGGACTGACGAACGCGACCTTCGTGCAGACCGACATCACCGCATTCACCGGTTACGACGAGCGCTTTCTCAGCGTGGTGGACTGCACCCTGTTCCACGCGCTGCCGGTGGACAGGCGCGATGCCTACCTGAAAGCAGTCCATCGTTCCGCCGCCCGAGGCGCCGACTATTACATCCTGGTCTTCGCCAAGGGCGCCTACCCCGCAGAGATGGCGTCCAAGCCCAACGAGGTCGATGCCTACGAACTACATGCCGCGGTCGGACGCTATTTCGACATCGACTTCATCCGCCCGGCACCGATCTTGGCCAAAGTCGGTTCCTTGCCCGGACTTCCAGATCTCACACTGCCCTTCGACCGAGACTCGCTCGGGCGGCTGCAGTTTCCCGGATACCTGCTGCACGCCCGCAAGGCTGAGTCGGCGACCGCCTGAACCGACGCGACAGCAGGGTGCCCGGCGCTCACGATCCGGCGGCCGTCAACCATTCGCTGTAGAAGAGCGCGATTCCGAGACCGCAGGAGATGGCCGTGATCAGCCAGAATCGAATGG
Source organism: Mycolicibacterium sp. Y3 (assembly GCF_051188035.1). Classification (NCBI taxonomy): domain Bacteria; kingdom Bacillati; phylum Actinomycetota; class Actinomycetes; order Mycobacteriales; family Mycobacteriaceae; genus Mycobacterium; species Mycolicibacterium sp. Y3. The sequence continues at coordinate 3,108,315 of NZ_JAVQLT010000001.1, forward strand.
TCAGTGTGCTTTCCGGCCAGTCCATCAGCTCGAAGTGGTGGTGCAGGGGAGTGAGGCGAAAGACCCGGCGGCCGGTGGTGCGGAATGCGATGACCTGGATGACGACAGATGTCACCTCAGCCACGAACAGCGCGCCGAGGATGATGGCCAAGACCTCGGTGCGACTGGTGACCGACAGGCCGGCGATGATGCCGCCCAGCGCCAGCGATCCGGTGTCGCCCATGATGATCCGAGCGGGTGCGGAGTTCCACCACAGGAATCCGATGCAGGCGCCGGCAGTTGCGGCTGCCAGCAGGGCCAGATCGTGGGGATCCCGGACCTGGTAGCAACCGGGCCCGGGATTGACGGTGCAGGCGTTTCGGAACTGCCAGAAGGTGATGAGGACGTAGGCGGCGCTCACCATTGCCATGGCACCTGCGGCGAGCCCGTCCAGGCCGTCGGTCAGGTTGACGGCATTCGACCACGCGGAGACGACGACGATGCAGAACAGCACGAACACCGTGGGCGCCAAGGTGAGCGCGGCGATATCGCGGACGTAGGACAGTGCCGCGCTGCCCGGGGTGAGACCGTCGGCGTTGTGGAACTGCAGCGCGAGCACACCGAAAAGGACTGCCGCAACCAGTTGGCCTGCGGATTTGGCCCTCTTGTTCAGGCCGAGATTACGCGAGCGCCGTAACTTGACGTAGTCGTCGGTGAAGCCCACCACGCCGAGTGCGGTGGCGAGCCCGAGGACGAGCAGCCCAGATGCCGACGGGCCGGAACCGCCGAGACCGAGCCCCACGAGGTTGGTGCCCAGGTAGCTTGCCCACATCGCGGTGAGGATCGCCAGACCGCCCATGGTCGGCGTGCCCCGTTTGCGTTGGTGACTCCGGGGTGCGTCGTCGCGTATCTCCTGACCGAAGCCCATGACGGTGAACGCGCGGATCAACACGGGCGTGAGCAGAAGCGCGACGGCCAGCGCCACGCCGGCGGCGATGAGTATCAGAGCCATGAATGACGTACCCCCACGGGGTCAGTATGACTCCGACCGGTCGGCGGAGGTGAACGGCGCGAGCAGGAACTCGTCGACGAATCGGGCGAAGGTGTCGTCGACGAAGGCGGGGTCGGGTGCGGTGAAATACTCGATGATGAAGCCTTGGAACGCGGCCAGTGCTATGCGCGAGCGGGTTTCGGCGACATGGTCGGGCATTCCGAGCGCTTGCAGGCGCGCCTTGGAATTGCGGGTGAGCAAGGACAGGGTGTCCCAGGTGTACTCGCGATAGGGGCTGTCGAGTCCGCAGGAGGCGCCGAACACCTGCAACACGACGCGCAGGCTGTTGCGCCGTTCTCCTTGCGTGCATTCGTACCAGTCGTCGAAGCACCATGCGCGATGAGCGGCAATCGAATCCGGGAGGTCCAGCTGCTCGGTCTCCGGTATTGCCGCGCGCTGTTGACGGGTCAGGACTTCCAGGATGAGTTGCTCTTTGCCGCCGAAGTAGTAGACCAGCATGCGGGCACTCGTGCCCATCTGGGCGGCAAGCTCGCGCAGCGATGTGTCGACCACCCCGGTGCGCGCCAAAATGGCCCCCGCAGTGGCCAATAGCTCTTCGCGCTTCGCGTGGTCGAACGGTCGCGGCACGCTTGACTGTAACAGTTGCTTCGGATACTGATGATGCGGTGGGGGAGAACACGGGGGAACCAGGTCGGCCGATGCGACTGACCAGGCTGGTCGCCGTCGTCGCGGGCCTGGTGGGATTCGTGGCGAGTCTGTTGGTTCCGGTGCTGCCGGTGGTGCAGACCACGGCGACGCTGCAGTGGCCCCAAGCCGGCCGGCTGGGCAGCGTGACCGCACCGCTGATCACGTTGACACCGGTCTCGTTGACGGCATCGGTGCCCTGCAGCGTCATTCGGGACCTGCCCACCTCGGGCGGGCTGGTGTTGGGGACCGCCCCGGCGGCAGGCAAGCAGGCGATGCTCAACGGCCTGTTCGTCACGGCGACCCGCCAGCGCGTCGATGTGATCGCTCGCAACGTGGTGATCCTCAGCGTGCCGCGCACCCTCATGGCCGACCCGCAATGTCAACGGCTGGACGTGTCCTCCTCGGTGGAGGGCACGTTCGCTTCGGTTCGCGGACTGTCCGATCCCGATACCGGTGCGGCACTGCGAGGTGGGTTCAGCGATCCGAACCTGCGACCCCAGATCGTCGGGGTGTTCACCGACCTCACGGGACCCGCACCGCCCGGACTGACGTTCACTGCGACCATCGACACCCGCTACACCAGTTCCCCGTCACCGATGAAGACGGCGGCGATACTCGCCGGGATCTTCGGCGCGGTCGCCGGACTGCTGGCGTTGTGGCGACTGGATCGCCTCGATGCGCGCCGCAGTCGCCGGCTCGTCCCGATCCGCTGGCGCAACGTCACCGTGGTGGATGCGACCGTGATCGTCGCGTCGGTCTTCTGGTTCATCGCGGGTGCCGGATCTTCTGATGACGGCTACCAATTCGGTATGGCCAACACCTCCAGCCACGCCGGCTACATGGCCAACTACTTCCGCTGGTTCGGCAGTCCTGAGGACCCCTTCGGCTGGTATTACGACCTGATCGCCCTCATGACCCACGTGAGCCACGCCAGCCTGTGGCTGCGTCTGCCGGACCTGATCTGCGCGCTGCTGTGCTGGCTGCTGCTCTCCCGAGAGGTGCTGCCCCGGCTGGGCCCGGCAGTCGCGGCAAGCAAGGCCGCGGTGTGGGCGGCGGCGTTGGTGTTCCTCGCTGCGTGGATGCCCTTCAACAACGGCCTGCGTCCGGAAGGGCAGATCGCCACCGGCGCCCTGGTCACCTACGTGCTCGTCGAACGGGCCATCATCACTCGCCGCCCCACCTTGGTCGGACTGGCGATCGTCGTGGCGGCGTTCACTCTCGGTATCCAACCCACCGGGATCATCGCCGTGGCCGTGCTGCTGGCCGGTGGGCGCCCCATCGTGCGTATCATCGTCACCCGCGCCAAGAGGGTCGGAATCTGGCCGATCCTGCTGCCGCTGGCCGCAGCCGGGGTCGTGGTACTGACGGTGATCTTTGCCGATCAGACCCTGGCCACCGTGCGCGAAGCCACCGCGGTGCGCACGGCGATCGGCCCGGCTCAGCCCTGGTACACCGAGAACCTGCGTTACTACTACTTGTTCCTACCGACCACCGATGGCGCGTTGTCGCGGCGGTTCGGGATCTTGATCACCATGACATGTCTGTTCGCGTCGATGCTGCTGTTGTTGCGCCGCAAGCGGATTCCCGGCATTGCGGTGGGCCCGGTGTGGCGACTGATGGGCGTCATCTTCGCCACGTTGTTCCTGCTCACCTTTGCCCCGACGAAGTGGATTCACCATTTCGGGCTGTTCGCCGCCGTCGGCGCGGCGATGGCGGCCGTGGCGACCGTGCTGTTCGGGCCGGCGGTGCTGCGCTCGGCGCGTAACCGAGTCGCGTTCCTTGCGGCCGTATTCTTGGTTCTTGCCCTGTGTTTCGCCTCGACCAACGGGTTTTGGTATGTCTCCAGCTATGGGGTGCCGTTCAACGACAGCAGTCCGCACTGGGGTCCTGTCACCGTGAGTGCGGTGTTCTTCGTACTGAGTGTGGCGACCGCCGGTTACGCGGGGCGGCTGCACCTGGCCGGCGCCGCGAATCGGCCCGAGGCACGTCCGGTCGGGCTCCTGACGCGCGCGCCCGTGCCGGTGGCGGCGGGCGCCATGGTGGTGGTGTGCGCCGGATCGATGCTGGCCGGTGCGATCAAGGAGTACCCCAGCTACTCCAACGGATGGGCCAACCTTCGTGAGCTGGCCGGTGGGTGCGGACTGGCCGACGACGTCCTCGTCGAACCCGAGGCCAACGACGGATTCCTGGCCCCACTGCAGGGCCGCTACGGCCCGCTGGGCCCGTTGGGCGGGGCCGCCCCGGTCGGCTTCGATCCCAACGGGCGGCCGGAACACACACTGGCCGAAGCGATCTGGCAGAGCCAAACCAAGTCCGGCACCGACTACGACTGGGAAGCCCCCACGGCATCGGATGAGCCAGGGATCAACGGGTCCGGCGTGGTGTTGCCCTACGGCCTGGACCCCGCCAAGGTGCCGGTGGCCGGGAGCTTCACCGCCGGACCTCAACAGGTCAGCACGTTGACCTCGGCGTGGTATCGCCTCCCGGCCGCCGACACGCAACATCCGCTCGTGGTGATCACCGCCGCCGGCACCATCACCGGTGACAGCGTCCTGTCCGGCCACACCACAGCGCAGACCGTCGTCCTGGAGTACGGCACGGAGACCCCCGAAGGCACACTGGTGCCACGCGGGCGACTCACCCCGTACGACATCGGTCCGCAGCCGGCATGGCGCAATCTGCGCTTCCCGCGCGCGGATATCCCCGCCGATGCGAGCTATATCCGTGTTGTTGCCGAAGACACTTCGCTCAATCGAGGTGACTGGGTCGCGGTCACCCCGCCGCGAGTGCCCGAGTTGCGGTCGGTGCAGGAGTACCTGGGCTCCACGCAGCCGATCCTGCTGGACTGGGCGGTGGGACTGGTGTTCCCTTGTCAGCAGCCCATGCTGCACGCCAATGGTGTCACCCAAGTCCCCACCTACCGGATCTCCCCGGACTATCCCGCCAAGATCGAAATGCCGGACACCTGGCAGTCCGGCGACAACGGCGGGCCGTTGGGTATTACCGACTTACTGCTGAGGGCCCACGTCATGCCCACCTACCTGTCCCGGGACTGGGGCCGCGACTGGGGCTCGCTACGCCGCTTCGATCCCGTCGTGGAAGCCCCCGAAGCGCACCTGAACCTCGCGACCGCCACCCGGAGCGGCCTCTGGAATCCGGGGCCGGTGCGCATCGGCCCGTGAGTGCACGATCGACCGTCCACATCGGCGTGCGCGAGCTCCAAGATTATTCCAAGGACCGCAACGACGATTACCGCCATGACAACAACACCTCAGCCCCAGCAAGACCCCACGTATGCACCCCAGCCGGCCCACCCCGGAGTGGACCCGCTGACCGGTCGGCCCCTCTCCGACAAGAGCAAGGTGACCGCGGGTCTGCTGGGAATTCTCCTCGGCAGCTTCGGCCTCGGCCGCTTCTACCTCGGGTACACCAAGCTGGCCGTCGCACAGATCGCGGTCACCTGGCTGACGCTGGGAATCGGCGGCATCTGGCCTTTCATCGATGGCATCCTGATTCTCCTCGGCAAGGTGCCCGATGTGGAGGGCCGCCCGCTGCGTAGTTGAGCGGCTGCTACGTCGCAGGCGTCACGTCCCTGCCGGAACCCTTGACCGAAGCTTTCGCGCGCTTCTCGGCGCGCACCGGCTTGCCGCCGCGGACGAACCCGGCGGGGGAGACCGAGGCCGCCATCAACGCGTCCTCGCCGTTGACGAACGGGTGGAACGTGACGCCTGCGCCACCGCGCCCCTTCACCGGAATATCGGCGACTTCGGTGACTTTCCAACCCTTTTCGGAGATCGAAAGAAGAGCCTCGCCGTTCTCGCAGGTGAGCGGCAGCGCTGCAATGACCTCGTCGCCGGGGTCACCGGCCGTCAGCTTCACCCCGGCCACACCATTGCCGGCTGCACCCTGCGGGTTCACGGCGGCGGGGTCGATGCGCAACACCTTTCCGCGCCGGGTCACCAGCGCCAGGTGATGCCCCGGTGTCAGCACACCTGAGCGCACCAGCCCGGTGATGTCCGGCGCGACGGGGATGTCGCGGATCTTGTAGGGCAGGCCGTTGCCGGTGGTGAACTTGACGCGCCCGTCGGTCCACACCGCCCACCCCAGACCCGAGGTGAGGAGGTCGCCATGGCTGTCGGAGAACACCCCGCGGTCGTCAAGACGCCAGGAGGCATTGACCTTCCGCTCGCGCGCGCCGTCGTCATCGGAGCCCGCCACCGTCGGTGTGGCCTCGAAGTCCAGCACCGTGCGACGGTCGAACTCGGCCCCCTTGAACAGTTTCGCGGTCTCCACCAGTTCCTTGTCGATGACCGCGCGTCGGGCGTCGGGGTTCGACACCAGTTCGGTCAGTTCGAGGAACTCGGCATCCAGCTTTTCGGCTTCGGCCTGCAGTTCGATGACGTCGAGTCGGGTCAACCGGCGAAGCTGCAGTCCCAGAACATAATCGGCCTGCTCGGCATCGATGGAGAAGCGCTCCTGCAAGCCCTGGCGAGCCTCGTCGACGGTATCGGAACTGCGGATGACCGCCACCGCGGCATCGATATCGAGGTGAATGAGCATCAGGCCGGCCACGAGGTGGCGACGGGCGGTGACCTTCTCCAGGCGATACTCGCTGCGGCGCACCACCACCGAGTCGCGCAGGTGCAGGAATGCCGAGATCAGTTCACGTACCGACCACCAGCGCGGTACCCGGTCCTCGTCGAGAGCGACGAGGCTGGCGGCGAAGGTGGACTCCAACGGTGTCAGTGCGAGCAACTGCTCACGGATCTGCTCGGCATTGTGACCACGTTTGGCGGTGACGACGATCCGCAGCCCGTTACGCCGGTCGGTCAGATCGGACATATCGGCCACACCGGCGAGTTCCCCGGACTCGACCAAGGCGCGGATCCGTTCCTGGACAGTGGAACTGGCGACACCGGGCGGAAGCTCGGTGATGATGACGTTCTTGCCCTCCACGGATACGGTGCCGCGCACGGTGAACGCGCCGCGTCCGGTGGTGATGTATTCGCGCAACCCGGCGGTGCCGACCACGGTGGCGCCGCAGCCCCAGTCGGGGCCGGGAATGAGCTTGACCAACCTGTCGTCGGTCATCTTCGGCGTCGCCAGCAGGGCCCGGCAGGCGGCCATGATCTCGCGTGGGTTGTGCGCCGGCACCTTGGTGGCCCAGCCCTCGGCGATACCGACGGCGCCGTTGCACAGCAGCACCGGCCAGCGTGCCGGCAGTACCGTCGGCTCGATCCACTCTCCGTCGAACGTCGAGACCATCGGTACGGCGTGATCGTCGAGTTCGGCGGTCAGTGCCGCACCGGGCGCCGACAGCCGCATCTCGGTATAGCGGTCAGCCGCGGGAATGTCACCCTGAATACGCGGGAATGCGCCCTGCCCGTCAATGACTTTCACCCGTTGGAACTCGGCGGCCATCAGCGCCGCGGCGCCGTACATCGACGCGCCGCCGTGCGGGTGCAGATTGCCGGTGACGGCCGAGCACACCTTGGACGATTTCTGCGGCTTGTTACCGGGCAGCAGCTTCGAATCGTGCATCTGATAGAGCAGGCGCCGCTGGCCGGGCTTGAGCCCGTCGAACGCGGACGGGATGGCGCGGTCGCTGACGCTGTAGAGCGCGAAGGTCAGCTGGTAGTGATTCCAATAGTCATCTGCGCTCTGGTCGAGCACCAGATCGGGGTTCTGCTCGGGAACGTCCAGGGTGGCGGTCACAATAGGTTCTCCTACGTCAGGTCAAGAGCAGAGGTGTCGACGCGGGAGGCGATATCGGCCATCCACGTACGCCTGCCTTCCGGCGGCCCGCCGAACAAAGTGTGGTGCAGCTTGGATTCGCCGTCATCGAGATGCACTCGAATGACGGTGCGCCGCTGCGGATCCAGCACGGTGTTCCAGAAGTCATCGGCATCCATCTCACCGAGACCCTTGTTTCGTTGCACTTCGACCTTGCGTTTGGAGGTGGCTTTCAGTTGGGCCACCGCGGCATCACGCTCGGATTCGTCCTGGCAGTAGATCCGTTGCGTGCCGTCCTTGACGACGAACAGCGGCGGCAGCGTCACGTAGACCATGCCCGCTTCGACGAGTGGGCGGTAGAAGTCCAGGAACATCGAGATGAGGCTGGAGTTGATATTGCCGCCGTCGGGGTCGGCGTCGGAGGCGAACAGGATGCGGTCGTAGCGGCACAGTTCCGGATCGCAGTGGTCACGCACGCCGCAGCCCAGGATGCGTTCGATGGAATCGAACTCGTCTTTGACCCGTGCCTTGCTCAGTGTGAACCCATAGACGTTGGGCGGCTTGCCTTTCAGGGGGAAGGCCGCCTGGAAGGTGGCGTCGCGCGCCGCCTTGATGGTGCCCAGGGCCGAATCGCCCTCGCACAAGAACAACTCGGCACCGGATCCGCGGCCGGTCTCCCTGCTGGGCAGCAGCTTCGGTGGCAGCGACAGGTTGGTGCCCAGTCCCTTGGCCTTCGACGCCGCGCGGGACCGGGCCTTGGCGCCTTCGGCGCTGCGCCGCGCCCGCGCCGATTCCAGCGCCAGCTTCGTCCACAACGACACGGTGTCGCTGTTGGCGGGATTGGCCGCCCACACGGTGACGCTGCGCGCCACATCCGGGGCCATCGCCAGGTTCAGCGACCGCGAGGACACCGCCGTCTTGGCTTGGGAGTCCCATGCCACATCGGGGGCGCGGGTATCGACGGCCAGTGCGGTGACCGCCGCGAAATCCTGCGGCTCCGGACCGTCCTCGCCTTTGGCCAGGCCGAGGTCGCGGATCCGGGAAGCGCGATCGGCCAGGGCTTCGGACAGCCCCTTGACGGCGGCCGTCAGGTGGGACCCCCCACCCGGGGTGCGCACGGTATTGCAGAATGCGGCGACGGTGGCAGGTTCGGCCGGGCCCGCCGTCAGCGACCAGCGAAACGGGGTCGGCCCGCGGCCGGTGGTGTATTCACCTCGGCCCTCCACCACGGCGCGCACGCCGGGTACGGGTGTGCCGGCGGCGGTGCACATGAGGTCCAGCAGGGTATCGGTGCCCCACGGACCGGTGAAGGGCTCGATCAATTCGGGCCGGATCTCTCCGCCCGGCCACCCCTCGTCGACGACGGTGAGATGCACACCTGGCGACATCCGCGCCGCGGCGTGCGCCCGCAACAGCACCTCACCGACATCCACGCTGGAATCGGGCACCACGGCCGAGTCGAACAGGATGCGCACTTCTGTGCCGTGGGCGTCCGGCTTGCGGTTACCCACGCCGCGCAGTTTCTGCGTGTCGGAGCGGGTGAACGGGGCGTTCGGGTCGAAGTCTTTGCCTTCGAAGGTGCCGGGGTAGCCGCCGCCGAAACTCTGCAGGTAGGTCTTTCCGGCCCGGCGCACCGTCACGTCGGTGCGTGCGGAGATGAACACCGCCGCCGCGGCGCCGATCCCGTTGAGTCCGGCGCCGGTGCTGGTGGCATCGGAATGGGCGGAGAACTTGCCGCCGGCCCGCGCGGTGCCCAGCGTCTTGACGATGCCGTTCTTCCCGGTAACGGGGTCGGAGTCGACGGGCAGGCCACGGCCGTCGTCGGCGACACTGACCGATCCGTCGGCGTGCAGGGTGATGGTGACGGTCGAGCCGCCGTGGCTGGGGTCGGCGACCTCTTCGACCGCGTTGTCCACCAGCTCGCGCAGGGCCGTGTTGAGAACATCCAGGCCGAGGTTCACCGCCGGCCGCAGGCGGGTGTGCTGGACATCGTCGAGCTCGGTGATGTCTGCGGCGTTGTAACTCACTGCTATCCCTTCCACCAGGGCCGATGCCGCGGCGCGGCCGGATCCCGTCGGTGCGTCACTGCCCAGCGAGCCTGCCCTCGCCGTGTCAGCCGCCCCCCGATCGGCGGGCGGCTTAAGCATTCTGCCTCGGGGAGGTGACACCACACCTCATCGCCAGGCCGAAGCAGTCTAAGAATTCGGTGATCGCGCACACATCGGCCGGCCGATGTGATGGCATCTCGATGGCACCGCGGCCACGCCGGCCATGGCGACATCCTCCGTGAACAGATCAATCACACCGCATCGACCGGACTGGTCAGCGGAGCACCAACCCCCTCGGTGACGGTGGCAAATAACGGCCTCTCGGCCTTTGCCAGGTCGAGGCATTCTCGAGCAAAGTCGCGGATTTCGCCGGAGTGCGAAAGGGTTCGCCGATTGCGGCGGAAAGCTCACCCCGGTGCGCGCACCTTAGAAAATGGTGAGAAGATCCCTGCGTGACAGAAGATGCGGCGGTGAGCCAGGCGCGACAGCTACTGACTGCTCTCTACGACCAAGTCGCCGACATCTCGCACAAACTGGAAATCGTCGATGCACGAAACCGCCGGGCACGTGCGCGTGGCAACGCGCGGGTCGATCCCCGTGCCGGCGATCTGCGGCGCGAGCTGTACGAGGCGCACCGGCTGATCGACGGATTGCACCGGCGATTCCCCGAAACCTCGCCCCATAACCGCCCTTTCGCAGGCCGGCACGCCCGGCCCGGTCAACCCAGATTGGCCGCCAGCACCGAGAGCAGTTCGTAACCGACGTGCGCTGCGGCGATGCCGGTGATCTCGGCATGGTCGTAAGCGGGTGCCACCTCGACGATGTCGGCCCCGACCACCTCCAGCCCGACCAGCCCACGCAGCGTGTTCAGTAGTTCACGCGACGTCATGCCGCCCGCCTCGGGGGTACCCGTACCCGGCGCGTGCGCGGGGTCGAGCACGTCGATGTCGACCGAGACGTAGACCGGGCCGCCGGAGAGGCGCTTGCGCATCCGCTCGACGATCGATGCCACGTCGTCGAATTCGTAGTCGTCGGAGCGGATCACCTGGAACCCGAGCACCGCGTCGTCCTCGAGGTCGTGCTTGCTGTAAAGCGGACCGCGAATGCCGATGTGCTGGGACCGTTCCATGTCGATCAGACCCTCTTCGCTGGCCCGGCGGAACGGCGTGCCGTGGGTGAACGGTGCCCCGAAGTAGGTATCCCAGGTGTCCAGGTGAGCGTCGAAATGCAGCACGCCGATGGGGCCGTGATCGCGGGCCAGGGACCGCAGGATGGGCAGGGCGATGGTGTGGTCGCCGCCGATGGTCAGCACCTTCGAGCCGTCCTTGCGCAGGTCGGTCACGGCGGCGTCGATGGTCTCGATCGCCTCGGCGATATCGAACGGATTCACCGCGATATCCCCGCAGTCGGCGACCTGCTGAACCGCGAACGGCTCGATCCCGACCGCGGGGTTGTACGGCCGCAACAGTTTCGACGAGGCGCGGACATGACCGGGTCCGAAGCGGGCCCCGGGCCGGTAGGACACCCCGCTGTCGAACGGGATACCCACGATGCTCACGTCGGCGCTGCCGACCTGGTCGATGCGCGGCAGTCGCGCAAAGGTGCCGGGTTCGGTGTAGCGGGGCCGGCGCGTGGCATCCACCGGACCGATTGGATCGGTCATTTCTCCTCCGTTTCAACGGTGTTGGCGATCGCCACCGCATCGGCGGGATCGGCCAGGGATGGATCCTCGGCGATGAGAGCGAGCTCATGGGACAGGTTCAGCGACCGGGTCAGCGCGATGTACACCAGACCGGACACCGCCAGCCCGACGATGAAGGCGATATCGACATCGCCCATCGCGGCGGCGACCGGGCCGGTGTAGAACGGCAGTACCACGAACGGGATCTCTGCGGCGATGCCCGCGGCGAAGGCCACCAGCCCCCGCCAGGACCAGGCGCCGTACACCCCCGCCGGGGTGAACAGGTCCGCGATGACGTAGTGCCCGCGGCGTACGAAGAAGAAGTCGGTGAGGTTCACCGCGGTCCACGGCACCAGCAGGTACAGCATGATCAGCAACGTGGTGTTCAGCGCCGCTGTCGCGTTGGACAACAGCAGGCTCATGGCCAGCCAGGCAACCGCGAGCACCACGATGGTGATCACCCGCAACTTCCGCGTGGGGCGTACCGAACGCACCGAATCCAACCCGGTGACCACCGTCAGCATCCCGCTGTAGGCGTTGAGGCCCATGGTCGCCACCAGCACGAGTGTCGCGACGACGGCCAGTACGCTGCCCAGCATCGGCACCGTGGCGTTGCCGGCGGTGTTGATCCCGGCCAGCGCGTCGGAGGCGCCCAAGTAGGTGGCCATCCAGGCGCCCAGCGGGATCAACCACACCGGGGATGCGGTGGCTCCCACGAACACCGACGCGATGATCGCCGACGGCCGGGTGCCCCGCGGTAGGTATCGGCTGTAGTCGGATACATAGGGCGCATAGGTGATGTTGTAGGACGCGGCCACCCCGAACTGGGCCAGGAACGCGACCCAAGTGAAAGAGCCTGTAGCCGAATCGGTTCCGTGTACCCCGCCGGACAGCACACCGTAGGTGAGCGCCAGCCACAACGGCAGGGATATCCAGAACAGCACGCGGAAAGCTCTGTGCAGCAAGTCATGTCCGAAGATGGCCAGACCGGCGGCCACCACGGTGATCACCACCGCTACCACGACCGAGTTCCAGCCGAAGATCTCCTGGAGGCCGGATTTGAGGATGACGACATCGACGACGTTGAATCCGACGAAGGTGAACAACGTGCCGATCAGCGGCACCAGCACCCCGCGGAAGCCGAACTGCGCCCGCGACTGGATCATCTGGGGCAGCCCGAGCACGGGTCCCTGGGTGGCGTGGAAGGCCATGAACAGGGTGCCGAACGCGATGCCCGCGATTCCGGCGACCACCGTCCACCACAGCGAGAGGCCGAGGCTGGGGCCGACGAACCCGAGCGCCAGGGTGAACGGCTGGAAGTTGCCGACGAACCAGAACGGCCCCTGGTGGCCGACCTTGCCGTGCCGTTCGTCATCGGGCACGTAGTCGATGGAGCGGGTCTCGATCAACGTCGCCGTCCGGTCGGCGCTGGGCATGGCCATGTGTATCTCCCTGTGTGGCGGTGGTCATACTTTGGCCAAATCTGCTGTTGGAAGCCATAGCGGTTTTGTTCAGTCTGACCATTACGATTAGACGATATGTACAAGACACCGGAGGGGCGATGATCACCGTCCGCGATGTCGCGACTGCTGCGTCACTGCAGCTGACAGTGGTGGCCGGCGCGGCGGGGCTGGAACGCGAGATCACCACCGCGCATGTCTCCGAACTCACCTCGCCCGGGGACTGGCTACGCGGAGGCGAACTCCTGATGACCGTGGGCCTGCTGCTACCGATGAACGCCGCGGCGTGCCGCGCCTACGTCTCCGAATGTGCTGCGGCCGGTGTGGCCGCACTCGCGCTGGGGGTCGGCCACGGGCTGCCGTACCGGGAATGTCCGGAACCGCTGCGGGCGGCCGCGGAGCAGGCGGGTATCGCCATGCTCGTCGTGCCCGACCAGACCCCGTTCATCGCCGTCACCAAATGGGTCTTCGAAACCATCGCACGGCAGGAACGTCGTGGACTTCAACAGGCCATGGAGAACAATCGGCGGCTCACCGCAGTGGCGACGAGCTCCGCACCGCTGCCGGCGCTGCTCGCGGCGTGGGCCTCGACGAGCGACACCCCGTGTGTGGTGTGTGACGGTGCCGGCGGTCTGGTAGCCGCCAGCCCGGGGACCCCGCCGGAGACCGTCGAGCGGGTGCGCCGGGCCTGCGCCCAGATGGAGGGACGCAATTGGGCGGTGCTCAATGGGGTGGAGGTGCACACCATCGGCGCGCAGATACCCCTGGCGTTCGTGGCGTTCGGCGCCGATATGGACGCCACCGCCCGCGCCTCGTCGACCGTGCTGGTCTCGCTCATCGCCGTGGACCGCGAGCGGCGCGAACTCTCCGATGAGCCCGAGCGTCGGCGCAGGGAACAGGTATTCGGACAGCTACTGCGCACCGGTATCAAACGCGAACGCGCCCAACAACTTGCGTCGAGCGTCGGCTTGACCGCTGAGCACTGCCACGTGGCAGTGGTGGACGAGGCAGGGGAGGAGCTCGCGTTCCGGCTGCGTTCCACCCTGGACGGAGCCTTGGTCCGGGTTCAGGGCCGCACAGTGGAGATCGCGCACTGGAACCTGAACGCACTCACCGAGACCTTGTCGTCGCATGCCGGCGGACTGCCCACCGGCATCGGCGCGGCGACCAGCCCTGAAACGCTGGGGGTTTCGGCCATGCAGGCGCGGTCCCTGGTCGCTGTCAGCCGACGACTCGGCCGCACCGTCAGCGCAGTCGAAGGCGAGACGGTGTCCTTGCTGCTGTCGCTGGGGGCGCCGGAGGCGGTCCGCGGATTCGCCGATGCGGTGCTGGCGCCACTGGAGGCGCTCGAACCGGGGGAACGGGCCGAGATGTTGCGGACGCTCGATCAATGGCTGCGGGTCAACGGTGCCTGGGATCCGGCAGCCGCCCGGTTGTCAGTGCACCGCAACACGGTTCGCAATCGCATCGACCGAATCGCGCAACTCACCGGGCGCCGGCTCGATGACGGCGATGACCGGATGGAGCTGTGGCTGGCGCTCAAGGCCCGCACGGCGCTGCCGTGACTAGACTTCGCTGATGACCCGGATCGCGTGCGCACAGATCGCACCCCAGCTCGGAGCCTCCGACGCCAACAGCGGTGTGATCGTCGAGCAGATCCGAGCTGCGGTCACGGCCGGCGCCGATGTCCTCGTCCTTCCGGAGCTCGCCACCTCTGGGTACATGTTCGACGACGCTGACGAGGCCCGGGCGCACGCCCTGCCGGCCACCGCCACGTCGTTCGCGAGCTGGATCGCCGCGGCCGGTGACGCGATCGTCGTCGGCGGCTTCCCGGAGATCGGCTCAGACGGGCTGTTGTACAACAGCGCGGTCATGCTCGACGCCACCGGCGTGCTGGGGTTCTACCGCAAGTCACATCTGTGGGACCGGGAGAAACTGATCTTCACCCCGGGTGCCGCGGTCCCGCAGGTGCTGGCCACCCGGCACGGCGCCATCGCCGTGATGATCTGCTACGACCTGGAATTCCCCGAGCTGACCCGGCCGGTGGCCTTGGCCGGGGCCGAACTGATTGCCGCACCGGTCAATTGGCCGTTGTTCCCGCGACCCGAGGGTGAGCATCCGGGTGAGGTGATCAACGCCATGGCCACCGCGCGGGCCAGTAAGGTGGCCGTCGCCTGCTGTGACCGCACCGGCGTGGAACGTGGCCAGCCGTGGACCGAAGGCAGTGTGGTGGTCTCACCCGACGGGTGGGTACTCGACAGCGTGGGGTCCGGCGCGGGTATCGCCATCGCCGACGTCGATCTTTCGGTCACCCACGACAAATCGTTGACCGATCACGTCGATCTGTTCGGCGACCGGCGCCCCGAACTGTACTGAACCCGTCAGCGGGTGGACTTCACGATCTGCGCGAAGTTGAACTGCCAGCGCTCCACGATGTGGAACCCCATCCGTTCGGGCACCTGGTACGCCGGCGCCCGGCGCAACCGCGGGCCGGGATCCAGGCCCGCGCCGCTCTGGTGGTCCGGCACGGACCCGTCCCGTTGCGACACCGTCCACAGCACGGTGCACTTGCGGACCTGGTCGGCCACCCCCCAAATGCCCAGATGTGCGTCCCAGAGCCGGTTTCGGTCCGCGGCGCGCGTGCCACGGCCCGGGTCCACCAACTTGGCGTAGGCCGCAGGCCGGGCCGCGGTCAGGGGCCGGATCGGGCCTGGCAGCCAGGTGGTGGTGTTGTCCATGATCAGGCAGTCACCGGGTGCGGCGTGCGCGGTGACGATGTCGGCGACCTGGCTGAAATCCATACCCTCCTTCGCGTACGGGCCGCGTTGGCCGACCAGGAAGTTCGGGGTGGCGGCGACGGCGAGCACTGCCACCGCGGCGGTGGCCCGCTCGCGGGTCCGCACGAGGGCCACGATGCACACTCCGAGCAGCAGTGCCATGGCCGGGGCGGTGTAGGTCAGGTAGCGCGGGTAGTAGATCGGTTCGGCCACAGCGGAATACGCCAGCATGACGGCGGTCGGCAATATCACCCACGCCAGCGCGAGCCGGATCAGGGCCTGTGCGCCGGGGTCGGTCGGCCGTAGTCGCCGGAACACCAGCGGGAGAGCCAGAATCGCTGCGGCGCACATGGCGAACGCCAGACTCTGATCGAAGTACTGTTTCTTGAGAATTTCGCCGAATGTGCCGGCCGACAGCGGAGAGATCCAATGCACCTGGGCGATCTGGGTGCGGCAGAAGAACAAGAACGGCGCGACCGCGGTGACCGCTGCGCCGGTCGCGACCGCCCAGGCGACGGCCGGCCGGCGGGCTCTCAGCGTCGCCACATGGGCCGCGTGCACCGGCACCAGCAGCACCATGAAGACATTGAGCACGGTGGCCAGTGCCAGGCCGACGCCGTACCACGCCCATAAACCGGGTCGCCGCCGGCGGGTGGATATGACCAGCAACACCGTCAGCCACACGGCGACCGCGGCGGTCAGCGCGTAGGACCGCGCCTCGATCCCGGCCCACGTCATCCTCGGCAGGATCGCGAACACCACACCCGCGGTGACGGCCGAGGAACGTCCGACGAATTGCCGGGCCAGCGCCACCACCCCGGCGGCGGCGATGCCGACGGCCAGGCAGCTGGAGAATCGGGTCCAGAACTCGGTGGCGGGGAACACCATGAACCACCCGTGCATCAGCAGGTAGTACGCGCCGTGCACCGCATCGATATTGCCCAACAGACCCCACAGCTGGCCGACGGTGCGGGTCCCCGCGGAGATGGTGGCCGCCTCGTCGAACCACAGCGAGGGGCGGGCCGCGCCGGCCGCGCTCACGAATACGGCGAAGACCCCGACCAGGACACCGTCGAGTCCGCCGGTGCGCAACCGGGCAGCCGGATCACGCCGGCCCAGCGTGAGCTGTGACAGTTGCACCTGGCCGACCCCCGTTTTTCGCTGTAGGGCAGAACCGTAATACCCGGCCCGCGGTGCCGCTACCGCATGCCGGTGCGGGTCCGGTGTTCGTCGCCGCGACGGCACCGGCACACGTTCTCGGACAGTGATTTTGCCGCCGACATGTCACGCCATGTCGGGCGGATGTCGATCCTCGACACGGCTGACGTGCCAAACATCGGCGCAGTGAACGAAATTCGGTACCGTTGTGACCCTCGGCAGGGGCCGGGAGGGCTTTGACGCACGTCACGTCCAGCCCATGTCCTGCATCACCAAAAGGCCTGATCCGGACGCCTGACCGATACCATCGGTATTCGAAAGGCGCCAACGGGACGGTGGTCGGCGCGCCGGGTGTCGCGAATCGCGCCCACGGCCGCCGAGCAAAGGGTTACTGTCTGCGTTGGCTTAGCTACTGACACTTGGAGGGCATGAATGAGCGCCTATCGGACCGTGGTCGTCGGCACGGACGGATCTGATTCGTCACTGCGTGCCGTGGAACGCGCCGGAGAGATCGCTGCTGGAGCGGGCGCGAAACTCATCGTCGCGACGGCATACTTCCCGCAGAGCGAAGACCATCACGCCGCCGACGTCCTGAAGGACGAGGGCTACAAGACGACCGGCAACGCCCCGATCTACGCGATCCTCAAGGAAGCGAGCGATCGCGCGAAGGTCGCCGGCGCGAAGGAGATCGAGGAGAAGGCCATCGTCGGGGCACCCGTCGATGCCCTGGTCGACCTGGCCAATGATTCCGGAGCGGATCTGCTGGTGGTCGGCAACGTCGGTCTTTCGACCATCGCGGGCCGGCTTCTGGGCTCGGTACCCGCGAACGTGGCACGCCGGTCGAAGGTCGACGTGCTCATCGTGCACACGTCCTGATATCACGTCCAAGGCCCGGCACACTGCGGTGTGCCGGGCCTTTCGCATCTCCGGCCCTCGATGGACTTTACAAAATTGTGATCAAATGTCACGGTGTCCGAGTGGACGTGCCGTTATCCGAGCAGTGCCGGGCGCTCCGGCGGGACCGTGAACCCGTGAGAATTCCGGCCGGGCAGGACATCTGGCTCTCCGGGCGGCCGGGTCCCTCGCCGACCTCGAGCGGAGTCCGATGAAATTCGCGTTCACGCACCCTATGCACAACCATCCGTACCACCCCGAACTGGTCGGCGGGGCCGGGGTGGCGGCGGTGGCCGTGGCAGCGGAGAAGGCGGGTTTCGGTGGGTTCGGCTTCACCGACCACCCGGCCCCCACCGAGAAATGGCTGCGGGCCGGCGGGCATGACGCCCTGGATCCGTTCGTGGCCATGGGGTTTGCCGCGGCGCACACCACGACCCTGCGGCTGATACCCAATGTGGTGGTGCTGCCGTACCGCAACCCCTTCGTGGTCGCCAAAGCCGGTGCGACGCTCGACCTGTTGTCGGGTGGGCGCTTCACCCTGGCTGTCGGCGTCGGTTACCTCAAGCGTGAATTCATGGCCCTGGGCGTCGATTTCGATGAGCGGGCAGGCCTGGTCGACGAGGCGCTGCAGGTGATCCGGGCCATCTGGACCACCGACGACTACAGCTTCGAAGGCAGGCATTTCACGGCCGCAGGGGTCACCGCTCATCCCCGCCCGGCCGTCGCCCCGCCCATCTGGGTCGGCGGCAACACCGGCGCCGCCAGGCGCCGCGCCGCGCTGTACGGCGACGGCTGGTGCCCGTTTCCCGCACCCGCGGTGCTGGCCCAGACCGCCCGGACGGCATCGCTGGAATCGCTGGCCGAACTCGAAGCGGGGATCGGCGATCTACGGCGGCGTCTGGACGAGACCGGCCGCGATCCGGCGACCGTCGACATCACCTTCAGCAACAACCAGGGCGGTGCACCCGGTGCGGACGGCTTCGACGCCGCCGCCTACCTGGACGGTGTCGCCGCGCTGGCCCACTGCGGTGTCACCTGGATCCAGGTGCAGGTACCCGGTGACAGCCTGGCCCACGCAGTCGAGGCGGTCGAGCAGTTCGGCGAGCAGGTCATCGCCAAGCTCTGAAGACAAAATAAAGTGACTCTGGCGTAGAAATTGCGGACAGACCACTTGTCGCGGTGCCACACTCGGCACTGACGGGAGGTCGACGATGACCGCAACACTGACCCATACCGGAATCCCACCCCGCAGGAACGGTGCGCCACCGCCCGACGTGCCGCTCGGCGATATCGACCTCGGCTCGCTGGCGTTCTGGGAGTGGGACGACGACCTGCGCGACGGTGCTTTCGCCACCCTGCGCCGCGAATCGCCGATCACCTTCTTCGGGGTGCCGGAGTTCGCCGGGTTCCCGTCGGGTGCGGGGCACTGGGCGCTGACCACCTATGACGACGTGCGTCACGCCAGCCGGCACCCCGAGATCTTCAGTTCCAGCCCGACCAGCACCTCGCTGTCGGATGTGCCTGCCGAGATCTCCGAATTCTTCGGCTCGATGATCACCCTCGACGATCCGCGCCACCTGCGGTTACGGGGCATCGTCAACCGGGCCTTCACCCCCAAGGTGGTGGCGCGCATCGAGGACAGTGTGCGCGAGCGGGCCCGCCGGCTGGTCGCGCAGATGGTCGAGCGGCACCCGGACGGCGAGGCGGAATTCGTGTCCGAGGTGGCCGGCCAACTGCCGCTGCAGATCATCTGCGATCTGATGGGCATCCCCGAGGAGGACGAGGCCGAGATCTTCCACTGGACGACGGTGCTGCTCGGCGCGGGCGATGACGAAGTGTCCGGCGACTACGACGAAATCCTGAAGGTGTCAACGAATCTCGCCAACTATGGGATGAATCTGGCCGAGCAACGGCGGGCCAAGCCGGCCGAGGACCTGACCACCAATCTGGTGCAGGCCGAGGTCGACGGCGAGCGGCTGAGCTCCGCGGAGATCGCCTCGTTCTTCATCCTGCTGTCGGCGGCGGGTAACGAGACGACACGCAACGCCATCAGCCACGGCATGGTGGCGCTGACCCGCTATCCCGAACAGCGCGATATCTGGTGGCAGGATTTCGACCGGGTCGCTCCGACGGCGGTCGAGGAGATCGTCCGGTGGGGCTCACCGCTCATCTTCATGCGGCGCAACCTGACCGAAGACATCGAGATGCGTGGTATTCAGATGAAGGCCGGCGACAAGATCTCGATGTGGTACGCCTCGGCCAACCGCGACGAGCAGCGTTTCACCGACCCCTACCGGTTCGACGTGACCCGCGACCCCAACCCGCAGATCGGCTACGGCGCCGGCGGCGCGCACTTCTGTCTGGGGGCCAACCTGGCCCGCCGCGAGGTCCGGGTGGTCTTCGACGAGCTCTACCGCCAGGTTCCCGAGATCGTCGCGACCGGCGAGCCGGCGATCCTGCGGTCGGCCTTCATCCACGGGATCAAGCGGCTGCCGGTGGCATGGGACTGAGCCTGGACCCGCGATTCACCAGCCCATCGATCCGGGGATGCCCTTGAAGGGACCGGTCACCCAGCTGGTGATCCATCCGCCGTAGAAGCCACCGGGCTGCGGCAGGACCTCCTCGCCGTTCACGGTGCAGCGGTCGACATCCGCGGCCATCACCGCGATCGCTCCGGTCAACGGTGCGAAGTCGCGCGTCGGCATGAGATAGGTCCACGCCGCCCGCTCCGCCACGACCGACCCCGACACCAGGTCGTAGTAGCTTGCCGCGCCCTTCCACTCACACCACGTCCGCTCACCCGACGACGCACCCGCCGCGTCCCGCAGCACCCCGTCACCGAATGCCGCGCGGGGCAGGTAGTACGTCGGCGGATGGCTGGTCTCCAGGACCCGCCAGCCCCGGTCGGTCGACGCGATCCGCTCGCCGCCGAGTTCGACGGTGATCGACCCCCGGAACTCTTCCAGCCGGGGCGGGCGTGGGTAGTCCCACACCGATTCCTGACCGGGGCCGGGTTTGTCGGGGACGGGCCAGCTGCTCATCGGGTCACCACCCGCGGGCGCGCCATTCGGCGAGATGGGGCCGCTCGGCACCGAGGGTCGTGTCATCGCCGTGGCCCGGATACACCACGGTCGAATCCGGATAGCGGTCGAACACCTTGGTGGCGACATCACCGAGCAGCCGCTCGAAGTCGCCGTTCTTCCACGTCTTACCGACCCCGCCCGGGAACAGGCAGTCCCCGGTGAACAGATGGGTGACGCCCCCCGTCCCGTCCCCGCCGCGCAGCGCCAGGGCGACCGACCCCTCGGTGTGACCCTGCAGATGAATGACGTCGAAGGTGAGCTCGCCGATACCGATGGTGTCACCGTCGGAGAGGATGCGGTACGGGGTGACGGGTAGCGGTTCGGCGTCCAGCGCGTGCGCGGCGGTCGGTGCACCCGTGGCCTCGGCCACAGCTTGCAGTGCCTGCCAGTGGTCGAGATGCTGGTGGCTGGTGACGATGAGCGAGACCTCGGGGGCATACGTGTCGATCAGCTCGATGAGCCGGTCTGCGTCATTGGCCGCGTCGATGAGCAGGGTTTTCCCGGTTGCGGAACAGGTGATCAGGTAGGCGTTGTTATCCATCGGGCCGACGGATGCCTTGATGATGGTGGCCGCGGGCAGCGTGCGCCGGGCCGCGGTTCCGGGGTCGACGTGACCGGTGTAGTCGTCGCTGACGAGGCTGTGTGGGCTGTTCACAATCCCACGCTAGCGGGCTTGTCGGTGCCGGCACCTAGCATGGGGCCTGGATTCTTGTGCCTTGCGCAGGAACGGAAAGGGTGGAGTGTGTCTGACCGTCTGATCGTCAAGGGTGCGCGCGAGCACAATCTGCGTGGCGTGGACCTTGACCTGCCCCGCGACGCGATGATCGTGTTCACCGGTTTGTCCGGGTCCGGCAAGTCGTCGCTGGCTTTCGACACGATCTTCGCCGAGGGACAGCGCCGCTACGTCGAGTCGTTGTCGGCCTACGCCCGGCAGTTCCTCGGGCAGATGGACAAACCCGATGTCGACTTCATCGAAGGCCTCTCGCCGGCGGTGTCCATAGACCAGAAGTCCACGAACCGCAACCCGCGCTCGACCGTCGGCACCATCACCGAGGTGTACGACTACCTGCGTCTGCTGTACGCCCGGGCCGGCACGCCGCACTGCCCGGTGTGTGGGGAGCGCATCGCGCGGCAGACGCCGCAGCAGATCGTCGACCAGGTGCTGGCCATGGAGGACGGCACCAAGTTCCAGGTGCTCGCGCCGGTGGTGCGTACCCGCAAGGGCGAATTCGTGGATCTCTTCGACAAGCTGAACTCGCAGGGTTACAGCCGGGTGCGGGTGGACGGGGTGGTTCATCCACTGACCGATCCACCCAAGCTGAAGAAACAGGAGAAACACGATATCGAGGTGGTCGTCGACCGCCTCACCGTCAAGGCCAGCAGCAAACAGCGCCTGACCGACTCGGTCGAGACCGCGCTGGGCCTGGCCGACGGGATCGTCGTCCTCGATTTCGTCGACCGCGAAGACGACCACCCGCATCGCGAACAACGCTTCTCCGAGAAGCTGGCCTGCCCCAACGGGCATCCGCTGGCCGTCGACGACCTGGAACCGCGGTCGTTCTCGTTCAACTCGCCCTACGGCGCCTGCCCCGAATGCACCGGGTTGGGCATCAAGAAGGAGGTCGACCCGGAGCTCGTCGTCCCCGACCCGGAGTTGACCCTGGCGGAGGGAGCGGTGGCACCGTGGTCCATGGGCCACACCTCCGAGTACTTCACCCGCATGATGGCCGGCCTCGGCGAGGAGCTCGGCTTCGACGTCGACACCCCGTGGAAGCGGCTTCCGGCCAAGGCGCGCAAGGCCATTCTGGAGGGCTCCGACCACCAGGTGCATGTGCGGTACAAGAACCGCTACGGCCGCACCCGGTCCTACTACGCCGACTTCGAGGGCGTCCTCGCCTTCCTGCAGCGACGGATGGAACAGACCGAGTCCGAGCAGATGAAGGAACGCTACGAGGGCTTCATGCGCGACATTCCGTGCCCGGAATGCGCCGGTACCCGGCTCAAGCCCGAGATCCTCGCGGTGACCCTGGCCGCCGGGACCCACGGTGCCAAGTCCATCGCCGAGGTCGCCGAACTGTCCATCGCCGACTGCGCGGCCTTCCTCAACGCACTCACCCTGGGCACTCGCGAGCAGGCGATCGCCGGGCAGGTGCTCAAGGAGATCCAGTCCCGGCTGGGCTTCCTGCTGGACGTCGGCCTGGAATACCTGTCGCTGTCGCGGGCCGCGGCGACGCTGTCCGGTGGCGAGGCGCAGCGCATCCGGCTGGCCACCCAGATCGGTTCCGGACTGGTGGGCGTGCTGTATGTGCTCGACGAGCCGTCCATCGGTCTGCACCAGCGGGACAACCGCAAGCTGATCGACACCCTGATGCGGCTGCGCAATCTGGGCAATACGTTGATCGTCGTCGAGCACGATCTGGACACCATCGCGCACGCCGACTGGGTGGTCGACATCGGCCCGTATGCAGGTGAGCACGGCGGCCGGATCGTGCACAGTGGTTCGTACGCGGACCTGCTGAAGAACCCGGAATCGCTTACCGGAGCCTATCTTTCGGGTAAGGAGAGCATCGAGGTCCCGGCCATTCGCCGGCCCGTGGACCGTAAACGTCAGCTCACCGTGGTGGGTGCGCGCGAGCACAACCTCAAAGAGGTCGACGTGGCCTTCCCCCTGGGGGTGCTGACCTCGGTCACCGGGGTGTCGGGGTCGGGGAAGTCCACCCTGGTCAACGACATCCTGGCGACGGTGCTGGCGAACAAGCTCAACGGCGCGCGTCAGGTCCCGGGCCGGCACACCCGGATCAACGGGATCGACCAACTGGACAAGCTGGTCCGCGTCGACCAGTCGCCGATCGGTCGCACCCCGCGGTCCAACCCGGCCACTTACACCGGGGTGTTCGACAAGATCCGCACCCTGTTCGCCGCGACCACCGAGGCCAAGGTGCGCGGGTACCAGCCGGGCCGGTTCTCGTTCAACGTCAAAGGCGGCCGCTGCGAAGCGTGTTCGGGCGACGGCACGCTGAAGATCGAGATGAACTTCCTGCCCGATGTGTATGTGCCGTGCGAGGTGTGCCACGGCGCCCGGTACAACCGGGAGACCCTCGAGGTGCACTACAAGGGCAAGACCATCTCCGAGGTGCTCGACATGCCGATCGAGGAGGCCACCGAGTTCTTCGAGCCGATCTCCTCGATCCACCGCTACCTCAAGACACTCGTGGATGTCGGGCTCGGCTATGTGCGGCTGGGACAGCCGGCGCCCACGCTGTCCGGTGGTGAGGCGCAACGGGTGAAGCTGGCGGCCGAACTGCAGAAGCGGTCCACCGGCCGCACCGTCTACATCCTCGACGAGCCCACCACCGGTCTGCACTTCGAGGACATCCGCAAGTTGCTCAAGGTGATCAACGGTCTTGTCGACAAGGGCAATTCGGTCATCGTGATCGAGCACAACCTGGATGTCATCAAGACCTCGGACTGGATCGTCGATATGGGACCCGAAGGGGGTGCGGGTGGCGGCACCGTCGTCGCGCAGGGCACCCCTGAGGATGTGGCGGCCACGCCGGAGAGCTACACCGGGCAGTTCCTCGCGGAGATGCTGGGTGTGCCGGCGCCGGTATCCGCGCCTGCCCCGAGCCGGAAGCGGCGCAAGGTCAGCGCGTAGCGGATTTCGTCAGCGGGGAGGGGAACCGCGGTTTCACCCGCACCCCGTCCAGCCAAGTGGTGAGCTCGTCGGCCTTGTGCTGCAGAGTTTTCCGTGCGTCCTTGGTGACATCCGCCGTCAACTGCAGGTGCACCCGGCCGCCGTCGTCGTGCGCCCAGCCGCCCACCACGTGGCCATCCACCCAGGCGGTCGGCCCGGCATTGCCGTAGCGGTCGAACACCTGCTCGCGGTGACCGTCCAGGTACCAGTCGCGGTCGAACCAGCCCATGGTGGTGACATCCAGGCCGGGCAGCAACGCGCACCACGGTTCGACCGCAGGCTCGGGCTCCAGGTCATCGGGCAGCACCACACCGGGGGTGCCGTGCAGATCCACCTGCACCGCACCAACCTCGGCCAGGGCGCGCCGCGTCCACGTCAGGGTGTGGCCGAACCACCACGCGATATCTGCGACGGTGGCCGGCCCGAAGGCGCGCAACCACGTGCGGACCAGCTCGGTTCCGGCCGAATCGGCGTCGGCGGACGCACCGTCACCCAGCCAGGCCGTCCGCGACGCCCATAGCGGCCGCGATGTCGTCCACGCGCCGGTGTTCGGGCCACGGACGATATCGCCGCGCACCGACAGCACCGTCAGCACCCGGGGTGACACCGGCGTCGCTCCGCCCCAGGGTTTTCCGGGTGCGGGGTCGTAGCTGCCCGCGAGCTCGGGCAGGGTAGTGCGCAGCTGGGCCGTACCGGTCGGTCCGTGGGTGTCCAGATATGCCAGTACCGCCGCGCACGCGGTGTCCAGCCACGCCGCGCCGTCCGCGGCGATCCCGCCCTTCTCGATATCGGCGATCAGCTTGCGTCGTTCGTTGGCCGCCACCCGGTCGCTGGCCGCCGCCTGCACCGCGGCCAGACTCTCGGAGCCGACCACCCACAGGGTGCGGCGCATCGCGAGATGTTTGACCAGGGACCGCCGCTCGTACAACGCACTGTCGAGATCGGCGACGGTGAATTCCGGCATCCGCGCCCACAACGACAGATAAGGGGTCGCCGGATCGCTGGAGTGCAGGCCGACCAGTGCCGAGGAGACGCTCTCCGCGCTGCTGCCGCGCGAGGCCAGGAAGTGCCGTCGGGCCAGCCGGGCGCGCCGCTCCTCGACCGTGAAGGACCTAATCGTCACCACCGGCACGGGGTTTCTCGGGCTGATCCATCGACTCCCGGATCTGGCGCAGGCGTTCGGCAGCGGCTTCCTGACGCTTCTCGTACTGCTCGGCCGCCGAGCGGCCCTCGGGGGTCGCCTCGGCCAGTTCGGTGGCTCCGATTGCGGTGCCGAACCTGTTCTCGATCTTCTCCCGGACCGACTCGAAGGTCGGTACACCGCTGGGGTCGTACCCGGGATCAGGCGGGGTGGCGGGCAGCACCGGTGCCGGTGGCACGGGTTCCGGCGGGACGGAAGGCTGCTGCTCATCGGCCATATCGCCACGATACCCACCGCGAAGTTTGGGATCGGTAGCAATGACGCCCGGATGTACTTCTCCCACGCCGCGCCACCGGGGCGCCGGGCGAAACGAAGGGACTCACACGTTATGACGAAGAATCGCGTTCTGGTTGCAGGCATCGGAATGGTCGCGGCCGCCGCGGTACTGGTCGGCTGCTCCGATGACAGCTCATCCAAGGGCAGCACGCCGTCGGCCAACAACGGCAGCACCCAGGTCAGCTCGGGTGGTGGCACCGAGGTCAAGGTCGAGGGCCAGGACCTGTCCGGCCTGGACGTCAAGACGGTGACCTGCGTCAAGCAGGGCGGCAAGATCAACATCGCCAGCGGCGCCATCGGCGGCCAGCAGGGCCTGGGCGTCGTGATGACCGACGAGGCAACTCCGAAGGTCGAGTCGCTGGGCCTGGTGGTGGACGGGAACGCCCTCGCCGTGGCCTCCATGGGCGGTGCGAACACCGGTTCGGCAGATGTGAAGGTGGACGGCAGCACCTACACCATCACCGGTGAAGCCGCCGGCGCCGACCTGAAGAACCCCATGGCCGGGATGATCAGCAAGAAGTTCGAGATCAAGGTCACCTGCAACTGATCGTCCACCGTCGGGGCGAGCGAAGCGACGGGAAAAAGACCCGGGGCGAGCGAAGCGACCCGAAGATCCCCGGTGGCGGCGGGCGCGCCTGGCGCGCCCGCCGTCTTCGGTGGCCCACTTATGATGGCCCGATGTCGATACCCGACGACCTGGAGCGGGCCCGGCGGCTGGCCTTCGCCTCCGATGAACTCGGGGCCAAAGAGCTGTTGCTCTCGCTGATGGCGCCGATCGAGACGGCCGACCGGGACGACCTGATGCTGGAGGTTCTCGCTCAGCTCGGCGAGATCTACCTGGTGCGGACGGCTTACGACGGAGTCACCGAAGCCATGAAACGTATCGACGACTGCCTACAGACCTATCGTGGCATCCGGGCGGGTACGCGGCCCGAGGACGCAGCGCAGGTCACCATGACCACGGCCGAAATCGACCACATGATCTGCCGTTACACCCGGCGCGCCCGGTTTCTGCAGACTGGTTTGGCCGCCGCACACGGTGAGCACGAGGCGGCCGCGGCCGCACTACACCAGCTGGCCGAGGATCCCGGCAGGTTCGACGACCTGACCGCCGAGCATGCGTACCTGGTGACCCATGCCCGCATCCTGTGCGCGGCCGCCCTGTGTGATGACGATCTTCATGTCCAGTCACTTCCCTTGTGGGAGAAAGTGTTCGATGCCCTGGACGGACCGGGGGACGGCACCGAATTCGACGACACCCTGCGTGTCCTGGCCGGCACCGGCTACGGACGTTTCTGTGTCGAGACGGGCCGCCTGACCGAGGCCGAACCCTGGCTGCGCCGGGCCGGGGCCCGCGCCCTTGCACGTGGGTGGGATCTCGCCACGGCCAGAACCGAATTGGAGCGCGCCACCGCGGCGTGGGCGGCGGGGGACCGGGCTCGCGCGCAAGATCTGGTGCACGGCGCCTATCCGGTCATCGCCGAACATGCCCGCGCGCATGATGTCTCGCGCAGCTGGCTGTACTTCGGCCTGATCAGCATCTCGGTGGGAGCCCTCGACGACGCCGACGAGCGTCTCAGCCATGCCGAACGGCACTGGCGTGAGATCGAAAAGCCGCTGCACGTCCACCGAATCCTGGTGCAGCGCAGCTGGGTCGACATCCTGCGCGGTGACTTCGCCGCTGCCGGCGACCGTGTCGCGGAGGCGCGTGAGCTACTCGACAGCTGGCCCAGGAGCAGCTGGCTGCAGTATGCGCGGCTCGACGACCATCTCGGATCGATCCTGCGGGCGGAGGCGCTCGCGGACACGGAGACCGCCGAGGGGAAGTTCGCGCGGGCCGCCGATCTCAAGGTGCCGGCCGCGCTGGCCGTCGACACGGTGCGGCACACCATTGCCGACGCCGACGCCCGGATGAGATGGGCCACCCACGTCTCGGGCCGCCTGCTGGCTGGGGCATTCGCCGTCGCGTGGGAATGGGGTAACACCGGCCTGGTCAGCGAGCTCATCGAATACCATTGCGCGCGGGGCGCATTCAGCGTTCCGCAATCACCACTGACGATGGGTTGGGCGGACACCGCGACCGCGGCGGTGCCCGTCGACGACGCCGACGAATACGCGTTGGTCGCGTCCGGGCCGGGATCGACGGCCGGGGGAGCGCTCACCAGGCTCGGCCCGCTACCGCCGTTGCGGATGGACCCGGCCACGGGGCCGGTCCTGGCGCGCTACCGCGAACTCGCGCAACAGCGGTACGGCAAGACCGTCACCTCTGCCGAAGCCGAATGGTCCACCTGGCCATGAGCGAAACCACCCTGGTACTGCGCTACGCCGACGTCGGCGTAGCCACCTACGGCAGCCTTCGCGTCGTCGGGCAACCGGACCGAACCGTCACCTGGGTGCTCGACGAGCCCGCCCTCGGTGCGGTGCGCGACCGGCTCGGCGAGGCGCTGCCCGACCCGCGTCCGGGCGAGACGATCCGGACAGCGCTCGAACGTGCCCTCACCGCCGGGGCGTTCGCGGCGCCGGCGGCCGAGCAGGAGATGGCCGAACTCCTCGGCGCGGGGCTGATCCCGGCCGCCGGCTGGGAGTTGATCGTCGCTGCCGCGGGGGACGTGCCGGCCACGCTCTTCGTCGCGCCGACCGCGGGGCTGGCCCAGGTGCCGTGGGTGGCGCTGGCGATGCCGGACGCACCGGGGCGACGGCTGATCGAACTCGCCGACATCCTGTTGGCCGCGCCGCCCAACATCGCCAACGCCCCGCGAAAGCCGGCGAGCTGGGCGCAGCGGTGCGATAACGCGGCACTGCTGATCCTCGACCCGCGCGTGCCCGGCCAGCGACCGGACTCCGCGCTCGGCTCGGTCCTCGGCCGGCCCGACCCCACCGGTCCGCTGACCCGCCACTTCGCGCAGCGCCGGGCCCACCGCGACGTGCTACCCCAGGTGGAGTCGACGGTCGAGCTGTTCCGCAGCACGCAAGCCGACCGCAGGTGGTTCGCCGGCCAGCTCGCGGCGGCGCCGAGCCGATTGTTGTTCGTCGGCCATGCCACCGCCGCCGACGGTGAGGGCGGCCACGCCGACCGCGCATCGGTGCATCTGGCCGACGCCAGTCCGCTGTCGGCCGCGGACCTGATGACCGCGCAGTTGCCGATCCCGCCGCGGGCGGCGCTGCTGGCCTGCTCCTCGGGTGGCGACTACCGGTTCGATGAGGCGACCGGACTGGTCGCGGCACTCATCCTCGGCGGTGCCGTGCTCGTCACGGCGACGCTGTGGTCATTGCCCACCGCCGCCGGCTACCGCCAGTTCAGTTGCACCGCAACGGAATCCATCGATCCGATGGCCGAAGTCGTCATCGCCGTCGACTCCGCGCACGAAGCGGACGACGCTGGCCGGGCGGTCAACGCATGGCAACGCGCCCAGCTGATCCGCTGGCGCGACGGTGACGGTGCCGCGAGCCCGCTGTACTGGGCCGCCCTTGCCACCTTCGCGGTGGACGGTGCGCGATGAGCCCTCAACGCGGGTCCGGGGCGGCGACCGCGACCGACGACTCGTCGCCGGGACGGTAGTAGGTGTCGACGATGCTGCCAGGAGTGAAGCTCGCCAACGACGCTTCGGGAATCATCGTCGTCTCGCGGGCCGCGAACTGTCCGCCGTCGGGACGGGTGACCATGATGTCGAGTTCAACCTCGTGGCAGTCCGCGCAGAAGTCGCCGGTGAGGCGCAACCCGACGATCACGCCGCGGGATCGCACCATGGCGGTCGTCGGGACCAGCAGGACCGCGGCCGTTCCGCCGAACAGGAAGCTGAAGAACACCAGGGTTGGCAGGCTGAGCATGCGTTCACCCTGGACGACCTGCACGGCTACCGAACCCAACTTCTATCCTGTTGCGATGAGCGCAGCCCCCGATACGCCGGTGGCCGTGCGGCAGCCCCGCCGCGCGGTGATCGAACAGGCGTGGCGCGCCATCGGTGCCGGCGTGGAGGTGCTCAGCGCCGACGACGGCGGACCGTTGAGCCGGACGGTCAAACGGATCATCGATCCGCTGGTGCTGCGTCTGCGCTCCAACACCAGGTATTCGGCGCCGTTCGTGACGCCGGACGTCGCCGCCGAGATCCACGACGCGATCGTCGGCCACGCCGATACGCTGCGCGCCACCGCACGGTGGTTCGACACGCTCAAGCGGGAACGCCGCAGACAGCGCATCACCACGGGCAACGCCCAGGAACTCTATTTCCCGCTGTGTTTCGAACTCGCGGTCACCAAGGGTGCACCGTCGGACGAGGACCTGGCGGGCGCGGGAATTCTGCTGCGCGACATCCACTCCGACCGCGATCGCACGGCGATCGAGGTACTCAACCGCCACATCGGGGACGACGCCGTGGTGGCGGCGTTGACGGCCCAGCTGGCCCGCAGCTGGCGCGATGTCCGAGCGGGCAACGAGATCACCGGCCCCTTCCTGGCCGGGCTGGGCACCGTGCTCGGCAGTGTCGACGGGCACAACGCCGCGGTGGCCCGACAGCGGGTGTGGTCGGCCTTGGTGGCCGACGCGACCCCGTACAACCTCGGGGCCGCGGCACATTCGGCCGGCGCCGAACTGCCCTGGTCGATCGTCGATCTGGGGCTGAGTTCCGCTGCACCGCAACAATGTCCGACCATCGCCGGCGGTGAGCGGGAACGCCCGCTGGACCGCAGCGTCGTCGACCGCGTGCGGGCGACGCTACGCCGGGCCCTGGCCCGCGACGAACTGCCCGATGTGCCGTTGTTGTGCGCCGAAGAGGTGGATCGCGCCTGTTCACCGTGGGGCCTACTGGGCGAGGACAAGCAGGCGACGCTGATCGCCGGTATCGAGATCGCCGTCGATCTTGCGCCGCTCGACGAGACGACGCAGGCCCGTCATGACCTGTCGCGCCAGATCCAGGCCAGGCTCCGCAAAGAGGCCTATGTGCTGCACGCGCGGCGCTATCTGGCCGGCGACGCCCCGATCCATCCGCGCCAGCAGCTGATCGTCGACGAACTCGCCGCATTCTGCCGACCGTATCTGAACCGGTTGTGGGCCCGCCTGCACGGCCGCGACGTCTGGCAGGAGCCGTGTTCCGACGTCGATGACATCCGTGAGCTGCTGGAGGGCGTATCGCGTTCGGTCAGCCTGGACCACCGTCAGCGGATCAAAGCCATGCTCGAAGCGCAGGACCTGTCATGAGGTTCGTCGAGGAATCCGGCTTGTGGGCCACCGGACCGGCGCCCGCGCCGGTGCCGCTCACCACCGTGCTGGAGGTCGCGGGCGCCGTGTTGTCCTGGCCGGTGGACCGCCCAGCCGCCGACGTGCACCTCGCCTTCACGGATCCGGCGCGCGCCGACTGGCTCTGGCGGGTGGTCGGGGAGCGTGGGCACGATGCGATCGCCCGCGCGCTCGAGGCAGCCGCCGGAGATCCGGTCGACATCGGGGACGTGACCTTCGACGCTGCGGCACTGGAACCGTTGCGGCGCTTGGCGCTGGGACACTGGCTGCGCCGATGGTGGCCGGCCAGTAGCCGCGACGGTATCGCCGAACTCGATCCGGCGATCCTCGCCGGCGAACTGGCGCTTCTGACGACGGCCGCCGAGGCGTATTTCGCCGACGACACCTTCGACTCGGACGTGGCCGAGCTGCTGGGCCCGCACGTCGCCATGCTCGAAGCGCACGCCGCGCTCGGTGACCCTCGGGTCGGCGAGATCGCCCGCGCCTGCGCTGAATTGGCCGAGGATATCGGGGCCGCCGGGGTCGTCCCCGTCGCCCCGGTACGGGTGGGTCGCCGAGACGACTACGCGCTCGTAGCCGGCGCAGACCGAACCGGCCCGGCGGCGTCAGGTATCGCCGCAGGCGTGACGTCGGTGAGCTGGGCGGCCGTCCCGGCCGGCATCTTCGATGCGGCCGAGGGCACGGTGGACTGGCGAGTGGTATCCGACGGAGCGGTCGTCACCGTGATCGTGCGGGCGGAGCTGGCCGGCCCGGGCTCACCCGCGGGTATCGCGGTGCGGGTCGCCGCGGGAGAGCTCAGTGGCTCCGGGCTGCTGGACGGCACCGGGTCCGCGACGATCCCGTTGTTCGACGACCGCGGCGCGCCGGTGACGGAATCGGAGGCCTGGGGCCGCGATTGGCGGGACACCGCCGTGACGGTCGGAGGCGGTGTCACCGAGACGGCGCAGGAGCGCGAACGGGTCCGGGCCATGGTGCGCGACCGGCTGCGCCGGCCGGGGCCGGACGCATTCCTGGCCGAGATCCTGGCTGCCGAAGCCGACTTCTGAGCCACGGTGACCGTCAGCGGGTCACCCTCGAGAAGCGCCGGACGGTCAGCGCGCGGCGGCCTGTAGGGTCGGCGGTCCCGAGCGGGGGAGCGGGATCCGCTGCACCCCCGGCGTGCCGATCTGGCCGGCCAGCCAGGGCAGGGCAGTGTCGAAGGCGCGTGCGGCGAACGGCCAGTCATGCTTGCCCGGCTGGATGATCACCGCGCAGTCGATTCCGTTGGTGGACCCCAGCCCGCACAACGACTGGGCGGCCAGCGCCTGGTCGCTGGGGTGCGACGCCTGGTTGCCGGGGGGCGAGCCCGCGTCGTTGACCGCGAACCAGCCGGCGATACCGGAGTACCGGCCGTGCCGGTTCATCACCGCGCTGGGGTCGAAGGACGCGTACTGGGCGATGTTTCCACCGAACAGTCGATCGATGGTCTGCGCCTTGGTGCCCGAATTTGGGCTGATATCGCCGGCGATGTCCTCGAACACCGAGAACATGTCCGGATGCATCACCGTCAGGTCGACGGCGCAGGTACCGCCCATCGACCAGCCCACCGAGCCCCAATTGGCCGGGTTCGCGCTCACCCCGAACTTCGCGATCATGGCAGGCACCACATCTTTGGTGAGATGGTCGGCGGCCTTGCCGCGGCGCCCGTTCACACATTCGGTGTCGTTGTTGAAGGCACCGCCGGAGTCGACGAACACGAGCACCGGCGCGTTGCCGTCGTGCGCGGCGGCGAACCGGTCGACCACCCGGATGGCGTCGCCGGCGCGCAGCCAGTCCGCCGGCGTGTTGAACTCACCGCCGATCATCATCAGGGTGGGCAACTTCGGCGGCGGGTTGGACGCGTACCAGGCCGGCGGCAGGTACACGAGTTCGCCGCGATGCTTGAACCCCGAGCCGGCGTCGCCGGTGTCGATCGGCACCACGGTGCCGTTGGCCGGGATGACGCGGTCGTGCTGCATCGCGGTGACCGTCGCCATATCGGTCTGGTCCGGCAGCGGGCCCTCGGTGAGTTGACTCCAGGCCGTCTGCATCGTCGGGAAATAGCCGACCCACAAGTTCAGCGACAAGGCCGCGCACAGGGCGCACAGGGGGACCGCCAGCGCGGTGGTGCCCCGACGCCACCAACTGGTACGCCGCCAGCCCGTCACCAGGACGGCGGCGACGAAACCGATCAGGCCCACCCAGATCCACAAGGCGTGCGGGGCGGGGTCACCGGCCAGCCCCTGGCTGCCGATGTACCAGTGCACGACGGTAGCCAACGCGATCCCGACCACCAGTGACACCGGTAGTCCCAGCCGATGCCAGCGTCTGCTGCGCCAGCCCACGGCGGCGATGACGACGACCGCCGCGAGTAGTTGGGCGAGCACCGGAAGCCAACCGTGCATCAGCGAAATACGGTGCAGGATCGAATCATTCGCATCGGCCAGAATCAGGGGCGAGCGAAGCGACGGGGAATGAGAGAGTGCGGCGCCCGTCATCGTCGGAGGTGTCACGCCTCCATCGTGGACGGAGATCCTGGGTGATGGCTGTGAGTCTCCGCCCGTGCCCGGTTCAGCGCGGTTTTGCCAGCGGGAACGGCAGCGTCTCGCGGATGCTGCGCCCCGTGATCAGCATGACCACCCGGTCCACACCCATTCCGAGCCCGCCTGTGGGTGGCATGGCGTACTCCATCGCTTGCAGGAAGTCCTCGTCCAGTTCCATGGCCTCGGGGTCACCGCCGGCGGCCAACATGGACTGTTCCTGCAGTCGGCGGCGCTGCTCGACGGGATCGGTGAGCTCGCTGTAGGCGGTGCCCAGCTCCACACCCCAGGCCACCAGATCCCAGCGTTCGGCCACGCCGGCGATGCTGCGATGCGGACGCGTCAGCGGGGAGACCGAGGTGGGGAAGTCCTTGTAGAAGGCGGGCTGCTCGGTCTGGCCCTCGACGAGATGTTCATAGAGCTCGAGCACCACCGCGCCCGCATCCCAGTGCTTCAGATACGGCACGCCCGCGCCGTCGCACAACTCGCGCAGCCGGGGCAGGCCGGTGTCCGGCCCGATCTGTTCGCCGAGCGCCTCGGACACGGCGCCGTGCACCGTCTTCACCGGCCATTCACCGGAGATGTCGACCGGCTCCAGCCGGCCGTCCGGACCGGGCCGCATCACCACCTGGGCGCCGTTGGCTGCCTGTGCCGCATTCTGGATGAGCTCCCGGCAGCCGTCGACCCAGACGTTGTAGTCCGCATGCGCCTGGTAGGCCTCCAGCAGCGTGAATTCCGGGTTGTGGCTGAAGTCCACGCCCTCGTTGCGGAAGGCGCGGCCCAACTCGAAGACCCGCTCGACACCGCCGACGCAGAGCTTCTTGAGATACAGCTCCGGAGCGATCCGTAGGTAGAGGTCGAGGTCGTAGGCGTTGATATGGGTCTGGAACGGGCGGGCGTTGGCGCCGCCGTGGATCTGCTGCAGGATCGGGGTCTCGACCTCCAGGAAGCCCTTGCCGACCAGGGTTTCGCGGATGGCGTGCAGGATCGCGCTGCGCGCGGTGATCAGGTCGCGGGCGTCGGTGTTGATCGCCAGGTCGACGTAGCGGCTGCGCACCCGGGCCTCCGGGTCGGTGAGACCCTTCCACTTGTCGGGCAGCGGCCGCAGGCATTTGCCGATCAGCCGCCAGTCGGTGACCAGCAGCGACTGGGTGCCGTTGCGGCTGTGCCCCATGGTGCCGGTCACCTCGACCAGATCGCCGAGGTCGATCGACGCGTCGAAGTCCAGGCCGTTCTGCGTCAGCTGTGCCCCGTCGAGCAATAGCTGGACCTCGCCGGACCAGTCCCGCAGCACCGCGAACAGCACCCCGCCGTAGTCGCGGATCCGCAGGATGCGGCCGGCAACGGTGACGGTGGCGGCGGGGTCGGTGATCTCGAGCGCGGCCGCGACGGTGTGGCTCGGCGGTTGCCCCACCGGGTACGCATCCACACCGTGGTCCCGCAGGGTCTTCAGCTTGGCCATCCGGACCCGCACCTGGTCGGGCAATCGGTGCTCGTCCTCGGCGGCGGGCAGGTCGGCGCGCAGCTCACTGACGTCCGGGGTGGTGCCATCCTGATGCAGGAGTCCGCTGTCCAGCAGCCGTTGCGGGGCGGCGATGTGCTCACCGGTATGGGGCTTGCGCCGGGAGAACGGCAGCACCAGGAAGCCCTCGGCGATCACCGAGGCGACGCCGACGCGGGGGATCAGCCGGGCATCTTCGTAGCAGGCGAACCGGGGCACCCACTCGGGCTGGTACTTCATGTTGGAGCGGTACAGCGTCTCCAGCTGCCACCAGCGGGAGAAGAACACCAGCAGGGCGCGCCACAGCCGGGCGATCGGGCCGGCACCGAGCTGGGCGCCTTGTTCGAACGCGGATCGGAACATGGCGAAGTTCAGCGAAATCCGGCTGATACCAAGATCTTCGGCCTGCAGGCAGAGCTCGCTGACCATCAGTTCGATGGTGCCGTTAGGGGACTGCGGCGAGCGGCGCATCACGTCCAACGAGACGCCGTTGCTGCCCCACGGGACAAGGGACAGCAGTGCCACCACCTCGTCGCCGGCGCTGACGGCCTCGACCAGCAGGCAGTCGTTGTCGGCCGGGTCGCCGAGGCGACCCAGCGCCATCGAGAAGCCGCGCTCGGTCTCGGTGTCGCGCCACTGATCGGCGCGCTTGATGACCTGGGCCATCTCCTCGACCGACAGGTCGCGGTGGCGACGGATCCGGACCGTCAGCCCGGCCCGGCGCGCGCGGGTGACCGCCTGGCGTACCGGCTTCATATCGGGGCCGGACAGCTTGAACCCGTCGGGGTAGAGGATCGCCTCGTCGCCGAGCTCCAGTGCGTTCAACCCGGCTTCCCGGAAGGCCTGTGCACCCGAGGCGCTGGCGCCCATGACCCCGGGCGCCCAACCGTAGGTCTCGCACAGGTGCAGCCAGGCCTCGATGGCGGCCGGCCAGGCCCGCGGGTCGCCGACCGGGTCACCGCTGGCCAGGCATACGCCCACCTCAACCCGGTAGGTGATCGCGGCCCGCCCGTTGGGGGCGAACACCACGGACTTGTCGCGGCGGGTGGCGAAATAGCCCAGCGAGTCGTTCTTGCCGAACAGTTCGAGCAGCCCGCGGATCGCGGATTCGTCCTCACCGGTCAGCGCGTTGGTGGCGCGCTGCGACGCGAACAGCACGATCGCGGCGACCACCAGTGCCACCGCGCCGAACAATCCGAGCAGAGCATTGACCAGGCCGTGCGGGTGGCCGGTGAAGGCATCGGCGTCGGCGCCCGCGAACGCGCTCACCCGGTTGAGCGCGTACCAGGGGCGATCGGCCTGGGCCAGGGAACCTGGGAAGAACTCCAACAGCCCCCACCCGACGAGAGTGCCCACGGTCATCCCGGCGACCAGCGTCGCGGCCGCTTTCAGCAGCGCCCCGCGGCGGACCTTCGCCCAGAACTGCGGGCGCGCCAGCACCAGTGCCCCGATGGCGGCCAGGTGGAACACCAGGCCGACGATCTCGCCGAGTTCTTCGGCGACCGACTCCTCGCCGCTGGCGAGATCGCCGAGGTTCCAGCCGACCGCGGCGACCATGTAGAGCACCAGGATCCACCAGGCGATCCGTTTGCGGGCAGCCAGCGCGGCGGCCAGCAGTCCCAGCACGACGGCCCAGGCGAAGCTGGTGTCGGGGAAGTTGAAGATGTAGTCGTTGACGAACTCCCGCGGCACCCGGATCAACAATCGCACCAGCGGCGATACGCTGGCGAGCAGTGACAGCGTGGCGATGATGCCGACGATCCAGCCCGCGACGGCGGGCACCCACGTAAATCTGGACCGACGGCCGGTTCTCGACGGCTGCCGGGCGATTGTCGAGGTCATAGGCGGCGAGGATATTCCTTTGAACAATGAATTTCGTGTGAGTGGCTACCAGACCGGGCCGGTGTATTTTTCGCCAGGCCCTTTGCCGGGTTCTTCGGGATCCACGCTGGCTTCCCGGAAGGCCAACTGGAGGCTCTTCAATCCGTCGCGCAACGGGCCGGCGTGCAGTCCGAGATACTCCGCGGAGGCGGTCACCAGACCGGCGAGAGCGGTGATCAGACGGCGGGCTTCGTCCAGGTCGCGGTGCGGGCTGTCGTCGGGATCCGGGTCGGCCAGGCCCAGCTTCTCGGCAGCCGCGCTCATCAGCATCACGGCGGAGCGGGTGATGACCTCGACAGCGGGGATCTCGGCGAGCTCACGCACAGACGACTCCGCGGCGGTGTCGCTGCTGGGTGGTATCTGATCATCCGTCATGCCTGATAGACTGTCACGATCGACCGTCCCGGCGAACGCCAGGGACAGCAAGTGGAGTCCCGCTCCCACCGCAGACCTTAACGGTCCCGCGGTCCGGTCGCAGGCATCTGCGGATGCCCTGTACTGCGTTTTGCGCAGGCGGCGTAAGCCGTGATCGGTCGGCATCGGGCCCTGCTATATGCAGGGCCTTTCTGTTCGCGAGAGCAGAAGTGCCGATGGTGTGGTGCCCCCTGCTGGCCCGTCGTTTTCCTACGGTCGTGGACTAGCAGACAACGTAGGAGGCCCCATCAGCACTGAGACCCGCATCAACGAGCGCATCCGCGTACCTGAAGTCCGCCTGATCGGACCGGGTGGAGAGCAGGTAGGCATCGTGCGCATCGAAGATGCGCTCCGCGTCGCCGTCGACGCCGATCTCGACCTTGTCGAAGTAGCTCCTGACGCCAAACCCCCGGTTTGCAAGATCATGGACTACGGCAAGTTCAAGTATGAGACGGCACTCAAGGAGCGCGAGTCTCGCAAGAACCAGCAGCAGACCGTCGTCAAGGAACAGAAGCTGCGGCCGAAGATCGACGATCACGACTACCAGACGAAGAAGGGCCACGTGGTCCGCTTCCTCGAAGCCGGATCCAAGGTCAAGGTCACGATCATGTTCCGCGGCCGCGAGCAGTCCCGTCCCGAACTGGGTTACCGACTGCTGCAGCGCCTGGGCGCCGACGTCGCCGACTACGGCTTCGTCGAGACCTCGGCCAAGCAGGATGGCCGCAACATGACGATGGTGCTGGCGCCGCACCGCGGCGCGAAGACTCGCGCCAAGGCGGCCCATGACGCAGATGCGCCACCTGCTCAGCGAGGCAACGCAGCCGCAGCCGCTGCCGAGCCGCCCGCCGAGAACCAAGAACCACCGACCACCTGATCCACGAGAAAACCAGAGGACACCAATGCCCAAGGCCAAGACCCACAGCGGCGCTTCCAAGCGTTTCCGTAAGACCGGGACCGGCAAGATCGTGCGCCAGAAGGCCGGCAAGCGTCACCTGCTGGAGCACAAGGCCAGCAAGCGCACCCGTCGTCTCGACGGCCGTGCAGTGGTCGCCCCCGCCGATGCGAGCCGTATCAACAAGCTGCTGAACGGCTAATTCTGTTGAACGGCGCAAGCCGCTTCACTTTTCGACTTCCCCCCGCAAGAATAGGAACACTCACATGGCACGCGTGAAGCGCGCACTCAATGCCCAGAAGAAGCGGCGCACAGTTCTCAAGGCGTCGAAGGGTTACCGCGGCCAGCGTTCGCGGCTCTACCGCAAGGCCAAGGAACAGCAGCTGCACTCCTTGACCTATGCCTACCGTGACCGTCGCGCCCGCAAGGGTGAGTTCCGCAAGCTGTGGATCTCGCGTATCAACGCCGCGGCCCGCGCCAACGGCATCACCTACAACCGTCTGATCCAGGGCCTCAAGGCCGCTGGTGTCGAGGTGGACCGCAAGAACCTCGCCGAGATCGCCGTCAGCGACGCGGCCGCGTTCACCGCCCTGGTCGAGGTCGCCAAGGCCGCGCTGCCCGAGGATGTCAACGCACCGTCGGGCGAAGCCGCCTGACACTCCTTACGGAGCGGTCGAATCGGGTAGCTGCCGCGATCAAGCTGCAGCGTCCCGCGGGACGTCGCCACGCCGCACGTTTCCTCGCCGAGGGGTCCAACCTCGTCGAGGCCGCGTTGCGGCGTGGTCTCGTTGAGGAGGTTTTCGCCACCGCGGATGCCCTCGCCCGATTCAGCGATCTGCTTGCCGGGGCACCCGTGTTCGAGGTCACCGATCGCGCCGCGAAAGCCTTGTCGGACACCGTCACCCCGGTCGGGCTGGTCGCGGTGTGCCGGCTGCCCGACACGACCCTCGCACAGGTGCTCTCCGGTGCGCCGCGTCTGGTGGCGGTGGCCGTCGAGACCTCCGAGCCCGGCAATGCCGGCACCCTGATCCGGTTGGCCGATGCCATGGGCGCCGACGCGGTGATCCTGGCCGGCAACTCGGTGGACCCCTACAACGGGAAGTGCCTGCGATCTTCCGCGGGCAGCATCTTCGGGGTGCCGGTGGTGCAGGCTCCCGATACGGGGGCGCTCATCACCGCGCTTCGGGACGCGGGCCTGCAGGTGCTCGCGACCACGTTGGACGGTGAAACACCCTTGCCTGCAGCTGAATTGAGCACTCCTACAGCGTGGCTGTTCGGTTCCGAGGCGCACGGGCTGGCTCCCGAGGTCGCCGCCGCGGCGGATCATCGGGTGACGATCCCGATGCAGGGCAGCGCCGAGAGCCTCAACATCGCGGCGGCCGCGGCGATCTGTCTGTATCAGAGTTCGCAAGCGCGCTAGCTGTTGCGGGAACTTGACGTTTGTCGCGGGGTGCTGCGGTCGGCGTGGCGATTGTGAGGACTTCTGGTGATGGACGCTCAGGGGAACGGAGTGGCTCCCTGGTCAGGCGTGTTGGCAGTCGCCGATGGCGCCTTGTGCTACGTCGGTGCGCTGTCAGATGCCCACGGTCATCATCACGTAGCGACCCAATTCGTGCGCGCTTGGGTGGGCAGCTTCGAACTGGCCGATGGCCACAACAACCGGGTGGTGACATCGGCCGCGATCATTCCGTCCGGGTGCGACCATTCCATCCGCATCCTGAAGCCGGTCGTGAGTGGAGTCCTGGTCTTCGTCGACCCGGCAAGTCCCGTCGCGTCTCACGTGGCAAGACTCGTTCGCAGTAGCGACGACGCGAGTCAGTGGGCCGAGGCGGGGCAGGCGCTCAGTTGGGTGGAACCATTGGTGGCTGACCCGGCGTCGATTCTGCGGGGGATCACCGATGCGCAGCGCCAGGACGACGGATCAGGACGGGAGGCTTGGCACCCAAGCGTGCGCAAGGCAGTCGAGCTGGTGCCGGAACTTCTGCCCGAACGTGTCGATCTGTCCACGATCGCCCGCGCCGTCGCGCTCTCGCCGAGTCGACTGAGTCGTTTGTTCAACGACCAAGTGGGTCAATCTTTTCCCACGTATGTGCGATGGGTACGGCTGCGGCTTGCTGTCGAAGCGTTACAGCGGGGCCTGTCGCTGACCGATGCCGTCCACGCCGCCGGCTTCACCGACAGTGCCCACGCCAACCGGGTCTGCCATGAGATGTTCGGGTTGTCTCCGAGTCAAGCGAGCCGCAACCTGGTGTGGGCCTAGCGTCGGTGACTTGACGATCACGACGGATCTGTACAAGCCACGAAGCGCCGGCGTGCGCGACGGTGGTCGGCATGGTGAAGAACGTGATCCGATACGGCTATGTGCCGTTCATGTTGGTCGGGATCAACGGCGCCGCTGTCTATTTGGCTGCCCACGGCGTCTCAGAACTGTGGCTGATCAGTCTGATTTTGACAGCAGTCGCCTGCTCGTTCGCGGCCGAGCGAATCTTGCCCTATCGCGATGAATGGAATATCGGGCTCGATGACGCGGGTCGCGACGCCGCCCACGCTATCGTCAATGAAACGTCCATCTTGGCCAGCGTCGCCGTCATTCCCCTGCTGGCCGCGATTACGCCCTTCCACCGGTGGTGGCCCGGCTCGTTGCCGTTCGTCATACAGGTGCTCTTGGCAGTCATGGTTGCTGATTTCGGCATTACCACCATCCACCTGGCCAGCCACAAGGTCGGATGGTTATGGCGATTGCACGCCGTGCACCACAGCATTCGTCGGTTTTACGGCCTCAACGGCCTGATGAAGCATCCGCTGCACCAGGCGGTCGAGATGATGGGCGGGGTTCTACCGCTGATCATCTTGGGGATCCCCGTACACGTTGCCTCGGTGCTTGCGGTCTGCGTTGCCGTGCAACTGCTCCTTCAGCATGCCAACGTCGACTACCGCGTCGGAACACTCCGCTCAGTACTGGCCCTCAACGAAGGCCACCGGTTTCACCATCTGAAGTGGGCCGGTGTCGGCGACGTCAACTTCGGACTGTTCACCCTGGTCTGGGACCACCTCTACCGAACGTATTCGTATGACCCGCAGCGCCGGTTCACCACCGACGATCTCGGCATGGCTGCCAAGCCCCACTATCCGACCGCCTATGTGCGACAACTCGTCGAACCGTTCACCACTCGCGGCGCGTGCAACTTCGTCGACACCGATACCGGTGGTCTTCACGCCGAACCCAAGCTCGCCAGAGATAATTGACCGACTGTGACGGGCTAGCTGTCGCGCAGCAGCCCCTTGGCCACATGCGTGATCTGTACCTCGTTGCTCCCGGCGTAGATCATCAGCGATTTCGCGTCGCGGGCCAGCTGCTCGACGCGGTACTCGGTCATGTAGCCGTTACCGCCGAACAACTGCACGGCCTCCATCGCGACATCGGTGGCGGCCTGCGAGCAGTACCACTTGATGGCCGACGCCTCGGACAGAGAGATCGGGGAACCCTGTTGGGCCGACTCGATCACCCGGAACAGCATGTTGCGCACATTCATCCGCGCGACTTCCATATTCGCCAGCTTCAACTGGATCAGCTGGAACTGGGAGATCTCCTTGCCCCACAGCACCCGGTTCTTGGCGTAGTCCACCGACAGTCGCAGACACTCCTCGATGATGCCCAGTGACATCGCGGCCACCCCGATGCGTTCGGCCGAGAAACTGGACCGTGCGCTGTCCCGGCCCTGATCGGTGCCGTCGCCGCTTCCCTCCGTCTCGCCCAACAGGCGGTCCCGGCCCAGCCGGACGTTGTTGAAGAACAGCTCGCC
The DNA here is from genome assembly GCF_051188035.1 of Mycolicibacterium sp. Y3. NCBI lineage: Bacteria > Bacillati > Actinomycetota > Actinomycetes > Mycobacteriales > Mycobacteriaceae > Mycobacterium > Mycolicibacterium sp. Y3. The sequence continues at coordinate 3,150,280 of NZ_JAVQLT010000001.1, forward strand.
GGTGCGGGAGCTGTGAATTCCCATCTTGCGGAACGGCTTCGACTGCACGAAGCCGTCCATGCCGCGATCCAGCACGAAGGTCAGCACCTTGCGATCGCGCTTGGCGGCTCCGTCACCCTCGTCCAGCTTGGCGTACACCACCACCACGTCGGCGTCAGGTCCGTTGGTGATGAAGGTCTTCTGCCCGTTGAGCACATACCCGTCACCGTCACGGGTCACATAGGACTTCATGCCGCCGAACGCATCCGAGCCGGAATCGGGTTCGGTGATGGCCCACGCGCCGATCTTCTCGTAGGTCACCAGGCCCGGCAGCCACCGTTCCTGTTGAGCCAGCGTGCCCCGACTCTGGATGGTGGGCACGGTCAGTCCCAGGCTGACGCCCATTCCGGTCACCAGACCCATGGACACCCGGCACAATTCGCTGATCAGGACGAACCCCATGCCGGCCTGTTCGGGCCCGCCGCCGAACATGCCACCCGAGGACTTGGTTTCCCGGGCAGGGGAGCCGTCCCGCAGCCGCGACAGCCTGCGCTCCAGCGCCTCCCGGGCCATCGTGTCGATTCCGAAGGTGGCGAACAACTTCCGGACGATGGGGTAGGGCTCAAGCTCGCCGTCTTCGAGGGCGTCGATATGAGGCCGGATCTCCTTGTCGATGAACTCGCGCACCGCATCGCGCACAGCGATATCGACGTCAGACCATTCCAGCATCGGGTCAGGCAACCTTTCGTCGGGAGCCCGCGGGCTTCCTGGGTGAGCGAAGTGAGGGGAGACGACTGAGTCCCGTCAGCGAGAAGGTGGCGTGGATCAGAGACCCGGCACGGTCCAGCAGCGACGTGTGCGGCGGCTGGTAGTGCATGGGCAGGCCGCGACGGTCCCGGGGCGGTGCCATGAACGCCGGTGCCTCCACCAGCGGAGCGTCGTCGGGCACCTTGCCCGAGGCGCGGCGGTACGCGGCCAGCGCTCGGGGATGCAGCCGGATCTCGTCGGGCACCGCAACGAAGGCCAACTCGACCATCTTGCCCAGCAGGCGCAGCACCACCTCGTCACCCGGTGTCCAGCGCATGCCGGCCTTCTCCCGCAGTGCCGGGTCGAACAGCCCGGCCGCGACCCAGCGTTGGGCGCCGACCATCGGTTTGAACAACTGGTCCCAGATCGGCGTGGGCATCAGGACGAACCACGGCTTGGGAATGCGGATGGTGAAGATATCCAGCGTGGCGCGGTTGATCTCCAGTTCCTCACGGCACTTGTGATCCCAGTACGTGCAGAAGTCCTCCCAGGTGGCCGGGACGGGCCGCATGCTCATCCCGTACATCCGGTACCACTGCACGTGCTCCTCGAAGAGCTGGTGCTTCTCCGCCTCGGTCAGCCCACCGCAGAAATACTCCGCGGTCTTGACGATGAGCATGAAGAAGGTGGCGTGGGCCCAATAGAAGGTCTCCGGGTTCAGCGCGTGATAGCGCCGGCCGTTGGCGTCCACGCCCTTGATGTCGTGGTGGAAGCTCTTGATCTGCTCGCCGGTCTGTGCGGCGCGGTCGCCGTCGTAGACCACGCCCATGATCGGATACGCCGACCGCGCCACCCGCTGCAGCGGCTCGCGCAGCAGAATCGAGTGGTCTTCCACGCCCGCGCCGAGTTCGGGATACATGTTCTGGATGGAGCCGATCCACACCCCGAGCAGCCCGGTGCGCAGATCGCCGAAGTACTTCCAGGTCAGTGAATCGGGGCCCAGTGGCACGGTGGCCGTAGGAGCTGGATCCTCCGTGCCGGCATGAGACTGTGCTGTGGTCATGGCGTCCTCGCTGACGAAACCCCACCGTTGTCCCGCCACCATAATCTTGACAACGGGTGTTGTCTATGTGCCGGACGGTGTGGGGCGCGGCCGTGACGTGATGGCGATCTTGCTGCCATGAAGCCGTGACCTGGTGCTTTCCGTGTGTGAGCAAGGTCGTGTCGCAGCATGATTGCCGCTACCGGCGGTGCCACCTATCGTGGCGCTGTGGATGCTGAACCGTTGGACGGACCGTCCGGCGGCATCGAAGCGGTCGATTTTCCGACACCGGTGGGTGCGCTGGGCGGGCCGCTGGAATGGCTCAAGGACACCAACCACCACCCTGGGGTGATCGCGCTGATCAAGCGGATGCGCCGGGCGCTGCCCGGCGATCCCGATTTCGGCGATCCGCTCTCGGCTGCCGGTGTCGGCGGCCCGCGAGCCGCAGCCCGGGCCGCGGACCGTCTGCTGGAGCGCGACGCCGCCTCCCGGGAGGTCAGCCTCGGCGCGCTGCAGGTGTGGCAGGCGCTCACCGAACGTGTCTCGGGGCGGCCTGCTTATCGCGAGGTCACGCTGGTCTTCACCGACCTCGTCGGCTTCTCGGACTGGTCGCTGCGTGCCGGTGACGATGCCACGCTGCGGCTGCTGCGCCGCGTCACCTCCGTGGTGGAGCCCCCGCTGCTGGCCGCAGGCGGGCATATCGTGAAACGAATGGGCGACGGCGCCATGGTGGTGTTCCGGAACCCGGTGCCCGCGGTGCGGGCCGTGTTGACCGCCCTGGATGCGGCCGGCAGCGTCGAAGTGGACGGGTACACGCCGACGATGCGGGCCGGTATCCACACCGGCCGCCCGCAGCGCATCGGCTCGGACTGGCTGGGGGTGGACGTCAACATCGCCTCCCGGGTGATGGAGCGGGCCACCAAGGGCGGGCTGGTGGTGTCCCAGTCGACCCTGGACGGCATCTCCGACGAGGACTTCGAAGCCATGCGGCTGTCTGCCAAGCGCGTGCGCAAGCCACTGTTCGCCGCGAGGCCGAGCGGGGTACCGGAGGATTTGCAGATGTACTGGGTGCGGTCCCGCGCCGCAGACCCGGGCGAGGACTCCGAAGAAGATACCGCGGCGGGTGGGTAGCCCATGCCGGTGAAATGGGTGTCGGGACTACGGGTGACCATCGGCTACGCCGCCGCGCTGGTGGCCGTCGCCGCGGTGCTCGCGGCGGCGGGGCCCGCCGTCCACGACCGGGTGATCCAGCACGCGAGCACCAATCTGCACAACCTGGCACACGGCCGCATCGGGACGCTGCTCGGCAGCGCCTTCGTCGTCGACAACGGCGGAATGGCATTGTGGCTGCCCGGTCTGGTGTGCCTGCTCGCGGTGGCCGAGCTGCTCTGGCGCAGCCGCACGCTCGTGCTGACCTTCCTGGTCGCGCATATCGGTGCCACCCTGGTGGTCGCGGCGGCGCTGGCTCTGGCCGTGCACGAGGACTGGGTTGCGCATTCGATCACCCGGGTCTCCGACGTCGGCATGAGTTACGGCGCCATGGGTGTGCTGGGCATGCTGACGGCGGCGATCCCGTCACGCCACCGCCCGGCGTGGGTGTGCTGGTGGCTCACACTCGGCGCCGTCGTCGTCCTCGGCACCCACGACTTCACCGACGCCGGGCATGTGGTGGCCCTCACCCTCGGCATGCTGGTGTCGTCGCGCTTCGGCGTCCCGGGTCGATGGACCGGGCCCCGGCTGGCGCTGCTGACCGTGGGATCGGCGTTCGGTTACCTGGTCGTCGCCGCTTCCGCGCCGGCGGGCACTGCCGTTGTGGCGAGCATCATCGCGGGCGGGGCAGCGCTGGCGGCGGGACAGCGTGGGTCCGTCGCTATGATCGCCGGGTGGCTGTCCAGACTGACCGGCAAGGCGAGCCCAGCGACCTCTCGGAAGAAGCTCTGACCGACGCTGTCGATGTGGCCCGTGCGGCGTTCGACGCTGCCGTCGACCTGGACGCACTCGCCCGAGCCAAGACCGAACACCTCGGCGACCGCTCTCCGATCGCACTGGCCCGGCAGGCCCTGGGTGCCTTGCCGAAGACCGAACGCGCCGACGCGGGTAAGCGGGTCAACATCGCCAGGACACAGGCACAACAGGCCTTCGACGACCGGCTGGTGCAGCTGCGCGCCGAACGCGACGCGGCGGTGCTGGTCGCCGAGCGCATCGACGTCACCTTGCCGTCCACCCGGCAGCCGGTCGGGGCGCGACATCCCATCACCCTGCTGACCGAGCGCATCGCGGACACGTTCGTGGCGATGGGCTGGGAGCTGGCCGAGGGTCCCGAGGTGGAGACCGAGCAGTTCAACTTCGACGCGCTGAACTTCCCGCCGGATCATCCGGCCCGCAGCGAGCAGGACACCTTCCAGATCGCCCCGGACGGCTCGCGTCAGGTGCTGCGCACCCACACCTCCCCGGTGCAGATCCGCGCTCTACTGGAGCGCGACCTGCCGGTGTACATCATCTCGCTGGGCCGGACGTTCCGTACCGACGAGCTGGACGCCACCCACACCCCGGTGTTCCACCAGGTGGAGGGGCTGGCGGTGGACAAGGGCCTGACCATGGCGCACCTGCGCGGCACGCTGGACGCGCTGGCACGCGCCGAGTTCGGCGCGAGCGGCCGCACCCGGTTCCGGCCGCACTTCTTCCCGTTCACCGAGCCCTCGGCCGAGGTCGACGTGTGGTTCGAGAACAAGAAGGGCGGGCCCGGCTGGGTGGAATGGGGTGGCTGCGGCATGGTGAACCCGAATGTGCTGCGCGCCTGCGGAATAGACCCGGCTGAGTATTCGGGCTTTGCCTTCGGTATGGGATTGGAGCGAACCCTGCAGTTCCGCAACGGAATTCCCGATATGCGCGACATGGTTGAGGGTGACGTGCGGTTCTCCCTGCCGTTCGGAGTGGGCGCCTGATGCGTATTCCCTACAGCTGGCTCCGTGACGTGATCCGGGCCGGCACGCCGGGCTGGGATTGCAGCGTCGACGAGCTCGAAGCGACGTTGGTCCGCATCGGCCACGAGGTCGAGGAGATCCTGCCGCTGGGGCCGGTCACCGGTCCGCTGACCGTGGGCCGGGTCGTCGAGATCGAGGAACTCACCGAGTTCAAGAAGCCGATCCGGGCCTGCAAGGTTAATGTCGGCGAACCGGAGCCACGCGATATCGTCTGCGGTGCACGGAATTTCGCAGTCGGTGACCTGGTGGTTGTGGCCCTGCCCGGCACGGTGTTGCCGGGAGATTTCCGCATCGCCCAGCGCAAGACCTACGGCCGTACCTCCGACGGCATGATCTGTTCGGCCGCCGAACTGAACCTGGGTGCCGAGCAGTCCGGGATCATCGTGTTGCCGCCGGGCACCGCCGAGCCGGGAGCATCCGGTATCGAGGTGCTGGGCCTGGACGACGTGGTGTTCAACCTGGCCATCACCCCGGACCGCGGCTACTGCCTGTCCATCCGCGGTATGGCACGCGATATCGCGTGCGCTTTGGATCTGGACTTCGTGGACCCCGCCGATGTCCCGGCGCTGCCGGTCGAGGGGGAGGCCTGGCCGCTGACCGTACAACCCGGTACCGGGGTGCAGCGGTTCGGGCTGCGGCCGGTCACCGGGATCGATCCCGCCGCGGTGTCGCCATGGTGGCTGCAGCGCAGGCTGCTGCTGTCCGGTATCCGGGCCATCTCGCCCGCGGTCGACGTCACCAACTACGTGATGCTCGAGATCGGGCACCCGATGCACGCTCATGACCAGTCCCTGATCAACGGTGCATTCAACGTGCGCTTCGCCGAAGAGGGCGAGCAGGTGGTCACGCTCGACGATGTGACCCGCGCGCTGAACGCCGGCGACGTGCTGATCGTCGACGACGTGGCGACCGCTGCGATCGGTGGCGTGATGGGTGCCGGCACCACCGAGGTCCGGGACTCCACCACCGACGTGCTGCTGGAAGCTGCGGTGTGGGATCCGGCCGCGGTGTCACGCACCCAGCGCCGGCTGCGCCTCTCCAGTGAGGCCGGACGCCGTTACGAGCGCACCGTGGACCCGGCCATTTCGGTGGCCGCCTTGGACCGTTGTGCCGCTCTGCTTGTCGAGATAGCCGGTGGCACAGTACAACCCAAACTGACGGACTGGCGTGGCGATCCGCCGCGCACCGACTGGACGCATCCAGCGGTGAGCATGCCGATCGATTTACCCGATCGCACCGCCGGGGTCACCTACGCCGAGGGCGTGACACCACGTCGCCTTGCCCAGGTCGGTGCCGAGGTGTCGGTGGCCGACGGGGTGATCACCGCGATCCCGCCGAGCTGGCGTCCCGATCTGCGGGAGCCTGCGGATCTGGTGGAGGAGGTGCTGCGCCTGGAAGGGCTCGACCTCATCCCGTCGGTGTTGCCGCACGCGCCCGCCGGACGTGGCCTGACACCGGTGCAGAAGCGCCGTCGTGCGGTCGGGAAGTCGTTGGCACTCAACGGCTATGTCGAGGTGTTGCCGACCCCGTTCCTGCCGGCCGGGGTGTTCGACACCTGGGGACTGGGACCCGACGATCCGCGCCGGAACACCACGACAGTGCTCAATCCGCTGGAAGCCGACCGTCCGCATCTGGCGACCACGCTGTTGCCCGGACTGCTGGAAGCCCTGGTGCGCAACGTGTCCCGCGGCGCGGTCGACACCGCGCTGTTCGCCATCGCCGAAGTGGTGCTGCCCACCGCCGACACCCGCGCGGTGCAGCGCATCCCGACAGACCGGCGGCCGACCGAGGAGGAGATCGCCGGGCTGGACGCATCGCTGCCGCGACAGCCCGAACATGTCGGTGTGGTGCTTACCGGACTGCGTGAGCCGGCCGGGCCCTGGGGTGCCGGCCGCAAGGTCGAGGCCGCGGACGCGTTCGAGGCAGTACGGGTGATCGGCCGCGCGGTCGGAACCGAACTGACTCTGCGGGCCGCCCGAGAGCTGCCGTGGCACCCGGGCCGTTGCGCCGAGGTCTTCGCAGGGGAGACTTCCGTCGGCTTTGCGGGGCAACTGCACCCGGCGGTGGTCGAGCGTGCTGGATTACCGGCGGGCACCTGCGCGGTGGAGTTGAACCTCGACGCGATCCCGATCGTGGAGCGGCTGCCCGCCCCCTCGGTATCACCGTTCCCGGCGGTGTTCCAGGACGTCAGCCTCATCGTCGCCGAGGAGGTCGAGGCCCAAGTGGTCGTCGACGTGGTGCGTGCCGGGGCCGGCGAGCTACTGGAGGACATCCGGTTGTTCGACGTGTACACCGGCCCGCAGATCGGGGAGGGGCGTAAGTCGCTGACCCTGGCACTGCGGTTCCGGGCCGCCGACCGCACCCTCACCGAGGACGAGGCCAGCGCGGCGCGCGATGCCGCGGTGGCGGCCGCCGCTGAACAGGTCGGAGCCACCCAGCGCACCTGACCCCCTCCCGCCCAATTGATCAATCGGGCGGGAAAGTGCCAGGTCGAGGCCGCCAAATCGTCGATCTCGGCGCTGCTGATTAATGAGTTTGCAATCGACTGCATAACAATGCAAAGATCGAGGCATGACTTCGGTAGCTGTCGCCGGTGCCAGCGGCTATGCGGGCGGCGAGATCCTGCGACTGTTGCTGGGCCACCCCGCATACGCCGACGGGCGTCTGACCATCGGTGCCCTGACAGCGGCGGCGAGTGCCGGCAGCACCCTGGCCGAGCATCACCCGCACCTGCTGCCGCTGGCCGGCCGGGTGCTGGAGCCCACCGACGCCGCCGTGCTCGCCGGCCACGACGTGGTGTTCCTCGGACTGCCGCACGGACATTCGGCGGCGTTGGCCGCACAGCTCGGCGACACCGTGATCATCGACTGTGGTGCCGATTTCCGGCTCACCGACGCCGCCGACTGGGAGCGGTTCTACGGGTCCGCACACGCCGGCACCTGGCCCTACGGCCTGCCCGAGCTGCCCGGCAATCGGGAAGCACTCAACGGGGCCACCCGGATCGCGGTGCCCGGCTGCTACCCGACGGCGGCGCTGCTGGCGCTGCTGCCCGCCGTCGCCGCCGACCTGGTGGAACCGAATGTCACCGTCGTGGCCGTGAGTGGCACGTCGGGAGCCGGCAAGGCCGCCAAGGTGGACCTGCTCGGCTCCGAGGTCATCGGGTCGGCGCGGGCCTACAACATCGCGGGCAAGCACCGGCACACCCCGGAGATCGCGCAGGGCCTGCGCAAGGTCACCGACAAGGACGTCACCGTGTCGTTCACCCCGGTGCTCATCCCCACGGCGCGCGGCATCCTGGCCACCTGCACCGCGCGCACCGCCGCAACTGCCGGTGAGATCCGCGCCGTCTATGAAAAGGCTTATGACGATGAACCTTTCATCCACCTGCTGCCGGAGGGGCAGCTGCCCAAGACCGGTTCGGTGATCGGCAGCAACGCCGCTCAGCTGGCCGTCGCGGTGGACGAAGACGCCAAGACCCTGGTGGCGATCTGCGCGATCGACAACCTGACCAAAGGCACCGGAGGTGCCGCCGTGCAATCGATGAACCTGGCCCTCGGCTGGCCCGAAACAGAAGGACTGTCCATCGTGGGAGTGGCACCGTGAGCGCCGAGGGCAAGAACGACGTGACCCGGGACGGGAAACTCGTCCGTACTCAGGGCGTCACCGCCCCCGCGGGTTTCCGGGCCACCGGAATCTCGGCTGGTATCAAGGTATCCGGCGCGCTGGACTTGGCGTTGGTGTTCAACGAAGGTCCTGATCACGGCGCCGCGGGAGTGTTCACCCGCAACCAGATCAAGGCCGCACCCGTGCAGTGGTCCCAACAGGTGCTCACCACCGGGCGGTTGCGCGCGGTCATTCTGAACTCCGGCGGCGCCAACGCCTGCACCGGCCCGCTGGGATTCCAGGACACCCACGCCACTGCGGAGGCACTCGCCGCGGCGCTGTCCGACTGGGGGACCGAGACCGGCGCCATCGAGGTGGCGGTGTGCTCGACCGGCCTCATCGGGGACCGGCTGCCGATGGAGAAGGTGCTCGCCGGGGTCACCGAGATCGTGCACGAGATGGCCGGTGGACTCACCGGTGGCGAAGAGGCTGCGCGGGCCATCATGACGACCGACACCGTGCCCAAGCAGGTCGCCCTGCATCACCCCGGGGACTGGACCGTCGGCGGCATGGCCAAGGGTGCCGGCATGCTCGCCCCGTCGCTGGCCACCATGCTGGTGGTCATCACCACCGACGCGGTTGCCGACGCGAAATCGCTGGACACCGCGCTCCGGCGAGCCGCCGCAAGGACTTTCGACCGCCTCGACGTCGACGGCAGCTGCTCGACGAACGACACCGTGCTGCTGCTGGCCTCCGGCGCCAGTGAGATCACGCCCAGCCAGGACGATCTCGACGACGCGGTGTTCGCCGTGTGTGACGATCTGTGCGCCCAGCTGCAGGCCGACGCCGAGGGTGTCACCAAGCGGGTCACCATCACGGTCCGGGGCGCTGCCGGCGAGGACGATGCGCTGGTGGCCGCCCGCGCGGTGGCCCGCGACAGCCTGGTCAAGACCGCGCTGTTCGGCTCGGATCCGAACTGGGGCCGGGTGCTGGCTGCTGTCGGCATTGCGCCGGTGAAGCTGGATCCGCAGCGGATCAGTGTGTCGTTCAACGGTTATCCGGTGTGCATCGACGGGGCCGGCGCCCCCGGTGCCCGCGAGGCTGATCTGTCCGGCGCGGATATCGAGGTCGTCATCGACCTCGCCGTGGGCACCGATACCGCGTCGGTCAGGACCACCGATCTGTCGCACGGGTACGTCGAAGAGAACTCGGCCTACTCATCGTGAGCACCGGGACCACGTCCACCAGCACCAAAGCCCGGGTGCTGGCCGAAGCGCTGCCCTGGCTCAAGCAGCTCAACGGCAAGATCGTCGTCGTCAAGTACGGCGGCAACGCCATGACCGACGACACCCTCAAGGCCGCCTTCGCCGCCGACATGGTCTTCCTGCGCAACTGCGGTGTGCACCCGGTCGTCGTGCACGGCGGCGGTCCGCAGATCAGCGCCATGCTCAAGAAGCTCGGTATCGACGGTGAGTTCAAGGGCGGATTCCGGGTCACCACACCGGAAGTGCTCGATGTGGCCCGGATGGTGCTGTTCGGTCAGGTCGGTCGCGAACTGGTCGGGCTGATCAACGCCCACGGCCCGTACGCCGTCGGGATCACCGGTGAGGATGCCCACCTGCTCACCGCGGTGCGGCGCAGCGTACTGGTCGACGGCGTGCCGACCGATATCGGACTGGTCGGCGACGTCGAGCAGGTCAACGCCGCGGCGGTGCTCGATCTCATTGCCGCCGGCCGGATTCCGGTGATCTCCACCATTGCTCCGGACAAGGACGGTGTGGTGCACAACATCAACGCCGACACCGCAGCCGCCGCGGTCGCCGAAGCGCTGGGCGCCGAGAAGCTGCTCATGCTCACCGATGTCGAAGGCCTCTACACCGACTGGCCCGACCGCACCTCACTGGTCAGCGAGATCGACACCGCCACACTGACGCAACTGCTGCCGACCCTCGACTCGGGCATGGTGCCCAAGATCGAGGCCTGCCTGCGCGCGGTCACCAACGGCGTGCCGAGCGCCCACGTGATCGACGGCCGCGTCGAACATTGTGTGCTCGTAGAACTTTTCACCGACGAAGGGACCGGTACGAAGGTGGTCGGCTCATGAGCGACTCGGAGAAGCAGCACAGTCTCCAAACCCGCTGGGAAGCGGTGATGATGAACAACTACGGCACCCCACCGTTGGCACTGGCCAGCGGGGAGGGCGCGGTGGTCACCGACGTCGACGGCAAGTCCTACCTGGACCTGCTCGGCGGGATCGCGGTGAACCTGCTCGGTCATCGCCACCGGGCCGTCATCGACGCCGTCACCACGCAGCTCAACACGCTGGGCCACACCTCGAATCTGTATGCCACCGAGCCGGGAATCGCGCTGGCCGAGAAACTCGTCGACCACCTCGGCCATCCCGCGCGGGTGTTCTTCTGCAACTCCGGCACCGAGGCCAACGAGGTCGCCTTCAAGATCACCCGGATGACCGGGCGGACGAATATCGTTGCCGCCGAAGGCGCTTTCCACGGCCGCACCATGGGCTCGCTGGCCTTGACCGGCCAGCCGGCCAAGCAGGCGCCGTTCGAGCCGCTGCCCGGAAATGTCACCCACGTGCCTTACGGCGATGCCGAGGCGCTCGCGCGGGCCGTGGATGACAGCACCGCGGCGGTGTTCCTCGAGCCGATCATGGGGGAGGGCGGCGTGGTCGTTCCGCCGGCCGGCTATCTGGTCAAGGCGCGCGAGATCACCGCGAAACACGGTGCGCTGCTGGTGCTCGACGAGGTGCAGACGGGTGTCGGGCGTACCGGCGCCTTCTACGCGCATCAGCACGACGGCATCACCCCGGACATCGTCACCCTGGCCAAGGGCCTTGGCGGCGGCCTGCCGATCGGGGCCTGCCTGGCCCTCGGTGCGACCGGCGACCTGCTCACCCCGGGTCTGCACGGCAGCACCTTCGGCGGTAACCCGGTGTGCACCGCGGCAGCCCTGGGTGTGCTCAAGGCCCTGGCCGACGAGGATCTCATCGCGAAAGCCGGAGTGCTGGGTAAGACCATCAGCCACGGGATCGAAGAACTGGGCCATCCGCTCGTCGACCACGTCCGCGGTAAGGGCCTGCTGCAGGGCATCGTGCTCACGGCACCCAGCGCCAAGGCCGTCGAGGCAGGCGCACGCGACGCCGGCTTCCTGGTGAACGCCGCCGCACCCGATGTGGTCCGGCTGGCCCCGCCGCTGATCATCACCGAAGCGCAGATCGAGCAGTTCCTGACTGCCCTGCCCGCGATACTGGATGCCTCATGACACTGCGACATTTCCTCCGCGATGACGACCTGAGCCCGGCCGAACAGGCCGAGGTGCTGGCCCTGGCCGCTGAACTCAAGAAGGCGCCGTTCAGCAAGCGCCCGCTGGAGGGGCCCCGTGGGGTGGCCGTCATCTTCGAGAAGAACTCCACCCGCACCCGGTTCTCCTTCGAGATGGGGATCGCGCAACTGGGCGGGCACGCCGTGGTGGTCGATGGGCGCAGCACCCAGCTGGGTCGCGAGGAAACCCTCGAGGACACCGGGGTGGTGCTGTCGCGCTATGTCGATGCCATCGTGTGGCGCACTTTTGCCCAGGAACGCCTGACCGCCATGGCGAGTGGTGCCTCCGTCCCGATTGTCAATGCGCTCTCCGACGAGTTCCATCCCTGCCAAGTGCTGGCCGATCTGCAGACGCTGGCCGAACGCAAGGGCGGGATATCCGGCCTCAAAGGGCTGAAGATGACCTACTTCGGCGACGGCGCCAACAACATGGCGCATTCGCTGATGCTGGGCGGCGTCACGGCAGGAATCAGCGTGACGATCGCCGCGCCCGCCGGTTTCGAACCGCATCCGCAGTTCGTCGACGCCGCCAAACGCCGCGCCGCCGAGACCGGGGCGACCGTCACCCTCAGCAGCGACCCGAAGGCCGCCGCCGAGGGGATCGACGTCCTGGTGACCGACACCTGGACGTCGATGGGTCAGGAGAACGACGGCCTGGACCGGGTACGCCCGTTCCGCCCGTTCCAGGTCAACAACGAGCTGGTCAAGCTCGCCGACCCGGATGCGGTGGTGCTGCATTGCCTCCCGGCGCACCGTGGACACGAGATCACCGACGAGGTGATCGACGGTCCGCAGAGCGCGGTGTTCGACGAGGCCGAGAACCGGCTGCACGCGCAGAAAGCGCTGCTGGTGTGGCTGTTGGAGCGTTCCTGACCATGAGCTCGCCGACCCGCGTCGGACGACAGGCCCGCATCGTCACGCTGTTGTCGTCGAATCCGATCAGCAGCCAAACCGAACTCGCGGCCTTGCTGGCCGAGGAGGGGATCGACGTCACCCAGGCCACCCTGTCGCGGGATCTGGAGGAGCTCGGCGCGGTGAAACTGCGCGGCGCAGACGGTGGGGTCGGCGTGTACGTCGTGCCTGAGGACGGCAGCCCGGTGCGTGGGGTGTCCGGTGGCACCGAGCGGGTGACGAAGTTGCTCGGCGAACTTCTGGTGTCCACCGACGCCAGCGCGAACATCGCCGTACTGCGCACTCCGCCGGGCGCAGCGCATTACCTGGCCAGTGCCATCGACCGGGCGTCGTTGCCCCAGGTTGTCGGCACCATCGCCGGTGATGACACCATCTTCGTGATAGCGCGTGAGCCGATGACCGGCGCCGAGCTCGCGACCATGTTCGAAAACTTGAAGTGAATAGCAGTTCCGAGAACCGAGAAAATTAGGAGATTTTGCATGTCCGAACGCGTCATCCTGGCGTATTCCGGCGGTCTGGACACCTCGGTAGCGATCAGCTGGATCGGCAAGGAGACCGGCCGTGAGGTCGTGGCCGTGGCCATCGACCTCGGCCAGGGCGGCGAAGACATGGAGGTGGTTCGGCAGCGTGCCCTGGATTGCGGGGCCGTCGAGGCCGTCGTCGTCGACGCCCGCGACGAGTTCGCCAACGAGTACTGCCTGCCGACGATCCAGTCCAATGCGCTCTACATGGACCGCTACCCGCTGGTGTCGGCCATCAGCCGGCCGCTGATCGTCAAGCACCTGGTCGCCGCCGCCCGTGAGCACAAGGGCGGCACCGTTGCACACGGCTGCACCGGCAAGGGCAACGACCAGGTCCGGTTCGAGGTCGGCTTCGCCTCGCTGGCTCCCGACCTGCAGGTGCTGGCCCCGGTGCGCGATTACGCGTGGACCCGGGAGAAGGCCATCGCCTTCGCCGAGGAGAACGCCATCCCGATCAACGTCACCAAGCGTTCACCGTTCTCGATCGACCAGAACGTGTGGGGCCGCGCGGTGGAGACCGGCTTCCTGGAGCACCTCTGGAACGCGCCGACCAAGGATGTCTACGACTACACCGAGGACCCGACGCTCAACTGGAGCACCCCCGACGAGGTCATCGTCGGATTCGACCGCGGTGTGCCGGTGTCCATCGATGGCCGCCCGGTCACCGTGCTGGAAGCCATCGTCGAGCTGAACCGGCGTGCCGGCGCCCAGGGTGTCGGCCGACTCGACGTGGTCGAGGATCGCCTCGTCGGTATCAAGAGCCGCGAGATCTACGAGGCTCCCGGGGCGATGGTGCTCATCACCGCGCACACCGAGCTGGAGCACGTCACCTTGGAGCGCGAGCTGGGCCGCTACAAGCGCGGCACCGACCAGAAGTGGGGCGAGCTGGTCTACGACGGACTCTGGTACTCACCGCTCAAGCGCGCCCTCGAGTCGTTCGTCGCGCACACCCAGGAGCATGTGACCGGCGAGATCCGGCTGGTGCTGCACGGCGGGCACATCGCCGTCAACGGACGGCGCAGCCCCACCTCGCTGTACGACTTCAATCTGGCCACCTACGACGAGGGCGACAGCTTCGACCAGTCCTCGGCCAAGGGGTTCGTGCACGTGCACGGACTGTCCAGCAAGATCTCGGCCAAGCGCGACCTGGGATTGTGATGAGCCGCTTGCGCGAAGAACGTCGATCGTGAGCACCAACGAAGGGTCGCTGTGGGGTGGCCGGTTCGCCGACGGCCCCTCGGAAGCCCTTGCCGCGCTGAGCAAGTCGACGCACTTTGACTGGGTGCTCGCTCCCTATGACGTCACCGCCTCCAAGGCGCACGCCCGGGTGTTGCACCGCGCCGGGCTGCTCACCGACGAGCAGCGCGACGGCTTGCTCGCCGGCCTGGACAGTCTCGGCGAAGACGTCGCGGACGGCAGCTTCGGTCCGCTGCCCACCGATGAGGATGTGCACGGCGCGCTGGAACGCGGCCTGATCGACCGGGTCGGGCCCGAACTCGGTGGCCGGCTGCGGGCCGGGCGGTCGCGAAACGACCAGGTGGCCACGTTGTTCCGGATGTGGCTGCGCGACGCCATCAAGACCATCGGTGACGGTGTGCTCGACGTGGCGGCCGCGCTGGCCACCCAGGCTGCTACTCACCCGACGGCGATCATGCCGGGCAAGACGCACTTGCAGTCCGCGCAGCCGGTGCTGCTGGCCCATCACCTGCTGGCGCACGCCCACCCCCTGTTGCGCGACGCGGACCGGCTCGTCGATCTGGACAAGCGGGCAGCGGTGTCCCCGTACGGTTCCGGGGCGCTGGCAGGTTCGTCGCTGGGCCTCGATCCCGACGCCATCGCCGCGGAGCTCGGATTCGCCTCGGCGGCCGACAATTCGATCGACGCGACCGCATCCCGCGATTTCGCCGCGGAGGCGGCGTTCGTCTTCGCGATGATCGCGGTGGATCTGTCCCGGCTGTCCGAGGACATCATCCTCTGGAGCACAACGGAATTCGGCTACGCCAAGCTGCACGACTCCTGGTCGACGGGCAGCTCGATCATGCCGCAGAAGAAGAACCCCGATATCGCCGAGTTGGCCCGCGGCAAGTCCGGCCGCCTGATCGGCAACCTGGCCGGCCTGCTGGCCACGCTGAAGGCACAGCCGCTGGCCTACAACCGCGATCTGCAGGAAGACAAGGAGCCGGTGTTCGACTCGGTGGCGCAGCTGCAGCTGCTGCTGCCGGCGATGGCCGGACTGGTCGGCACCCTGACCTTCGACACCGACCGGATGGCGCAACTCGCTCCGCTGGGCTACACGTTGGCCACCGACATCGCCGAATGGATGGTGCGCCAGGGCATCCCGTTCCGCGTCGCGCACGAGGCGGCCGGCGCGGCGGTCAAAGCGGCCGAGGCGCGCGGGGTGGGCCTGGAGGAACTCGCCGACGACGAACTCGCCGGCATCCATCCCGGGCTGACCGCCGAGGTGCGTGAGGTGCTGACCATCGCCGGCTCGGTCGACTCCCGCGATGCCCGCGGCGGTACCGCGCCCGTCCAGGTGGCCAAGCAACTGGGCGCGGTGCGTGACGCACTCGACCTGCTGAGGGTCCGGCTGCGCTAGGTATCATCGGCAGCCATGGAGCCCGGGGGGAGCACCGTGACCGTCACCGGGCGTGTCCGGCGGTGGCTTTCGGGCTGGGGTGTCACACAGTGGCGGCGGGCCGGGCTGATCGTGGTACTCGCGGGCACCGCTGCGTTCGGTGGGCTGGACACGGTGAACAAGCAGGTCACCGAGCTCAAACCCGGCGATCAATTCAACACCGGCGAGTTCGAGATGACGGTGCAGCGCGCCACGCTGGTGAACGAGGTGCGGGCCGGCAACCGGCTGCTGTTCCCCGCGCAACCGGGTAGCCGCTATCTCGGTCTGGTGGTCACCGCACACAACATCGGCACGCTGCCCGGCGTGGTGGACAAGCCGGTGCAACTGGTCGATCAGCCGAGGGCCAGGGTGCTGGCGCCGATGCGGGTGGCAGACGGGACGATCGCGGGGCGGCTCGGTCCCGGTCTCACCGACCAGATCGTGCTGCTGTGGCAGCTGCCGGAGACCGCGCTGTCGGTCGGCAGCGAGTTGCCCGTCCGGGTCTGGAAAGAAATGCGGAGGCTGAACGTGACCGCCGGACAGGGCTGGATTCTGGGCAACGACTACGGTGAATTGACCGTCCCGGTCGGTGGCCAATTGACCGGCCCGGTCGGAGGCCGGCCGTGATGCGGGCGCCCTACGCCCTGGCCACCGCCGTGGTTGTGGCGGTCGCGGCGTGGATGTGGCACAACCTGCCCGCCCCTGACGACGTGTACGCCCCGTTCGACGTCGACGCCGGGATGGGACAACAGGCCACCGGCCGGACCCTCACTGCGCAGGTCACCGGCGTGCGCATCGGCCCACGGATCCGCAAGCAGGAGTACCGTCCGATCCTGGTCGACGCGGTGAGCACCTGGGTGGCGGTGGACGGCGAGGCGATGACGACCCACACCGACCAGGTGCCCACCGTCCAGTTGCTCGTCGGGCCGAACACGTATGCGCTCACCCAGCGCCTCGGATTCATGCCGCTCGCCGGCTCGTTGGCTCCCGGTATCACCGTGCGCGGATCGTGGGTCTTCGACGTGCCCGCCGAACTCGTGGCGCCGGGGCGCGGCGACATCACCGTGCGCGCGTGGACCGGCGACGGACGGCAGGACTCCCGGCTGGTCTTCACCATTGGTCTTGATGATTCGCGGGTTCAGCGCACCGACCTCATCCAAATCCCGCCGGGAACGCAGGTCGGGACATGACGACGCGACTGTGGCAGCGCAATCTCATCGGTACCGCCGTCGCCGCCATCGCGCTGGCGGCGATCACCTGGTTCACCCTGCTGCCGTCGTGGGAGGACTATGCGCGCACCGTCCGTCCGGCGCACGAAGCCGCCGCGCATCAACCGATCGAGGTCGACGGGCTGACCTGGTCGGTCCGCAATGTCAGTCGCTCGACGACGCAGCTCGGGTCCGGGGCGCCGGTCCCCGAGGGCACCGTCCGGATGAATGTCGCCGTCCAACGATCGGGATCGCCGGCCGACGGGATTCCGTGCACCGGTTACCTCGTCGACGGCGACCGGTCCTGGCGCGCCGTCGCCGGGGCGCCGTGCGGTGCGGCCACGGCGATGGAGTGGAGCTTCCTGATTCCGGCGAGCGCCGAGCCGACAGCCGTCGACGTCAGGAAATCGGATGGCTCGATTCTGATCCGACTTCGGCTGTAGGCCGTGCAGGTATCGCCGCAGCGCTGCGGTCCAGACACCAAGCCAGCGTGGTCGCGATCAGACAGATCCGCAGCGGCTCGATGATCGAGTGCGAGACCAGTGCCATCAGGTCCCACGTGCCGTACCAGAACGTGATGTCATGCGGACCGAGCAGCCAGGCCATCCCACGCAACAGGTACCCCGACCCCAATTGTGCCCGGAAGAAGCTGCCCGACATGTCCAGCCAGGCCAGGCCTAGATAGGCCAATACGTACAGCGACACCGCGAAGATACCGCCGGCGGCGATGACGTGGGCCGAATCGGTGATGGGTTTGAACTTGCCGAGCTGTCCGGTGAACTGATCGTGGACCTCGTTGCGCACCTTGCCGGGAACGCGTTTCCACCCGGTGCTCAGCTGCGTCCGGGCGGTCGCCGAACGCTCGATCCACCTGCCGACCCGGTCCCCGCCGACACGCCGGGCGGCGGCGTGCCAGTCGGGCTTGGCTGTGGCGCCGTAGACGATGCACGCGACGGCGAGCCAGATGAGCGGTACCGCCGCACCGCCGAACACGGTTCTCAGCGCCCACATCGCGCCGTCCCACGCCGCCTCCAGCGGGTGGAAGTGCGAGAACACGCCTTCGCGGGTGTCGTTGAACCACACGATGATCCGTCGTTCCGACACCCATGCCGACGGATTGATCAGGAACGTCACACCGTGACTCGCCGAGAAGGTGAGCACCAGGAACACCCACAGCGTGTCCAGGTAGACGCGGACCGGCAGCAGCCAGGCCGGCATCTTGTCCTTCACCCGGCCGAACAGGAATCGGGCCACCAGTGCGGCGACGATGATCACGATGGTGACCGTGCTTACCGGCAGCAGCTCCGGATGCAACTCGACCGGACCGCTCGACGTGGACATCGCGCCGAGCTTGTAATACAAGCCGCGGTACTCGAAGGACAGCCAGTCCTCCCGGAACATCTGCCATGCCAGGTAGATCGCGAAGAACGGCACGACGATGGTGGCGAACACATCGATCTGGCGGGACGGGCGCGGTGGCAGCGCGGCGAGTGCGGGGATGCCGCTGCGCAGCACCAGGAACATCCCCACATATGAGCCGAGCCGTGCCATACCGGCCAGCGGCATGATCAGCGATGCCCAGAGGTCATTGTCGTAGCCGGCCCACGCCGCCCACTCGATGGCGGCGGTACGGCCGAGGTAGCCGAGCAGATAACAGGCCACCAGCTGTGGAAAGTGACGGACCAACAGCGTCACCGGCATCAGCAAGTAGCGCACCGGCTCATCGTAACCGGGGCACTCCGAGACTTAGCCCAGCATCTCGGTGAGCTCCAGCCACTTCTCCTCGAGTTCGGCGACCTCGGTCTCCAGGTCGCGAAGCTTGCCGGTAAGCCCTTGCAGCCCTTCGAAATCGCCTTGATCGTGTTCGGCAAGGCGCTGGTGTGCCGTGTCGATCTGTCCGGTCAGCTTCTCCAGCCTGCGTTCGATCGAGGCCACTTCCTTCTGCGCCGCCCGCAGATCGGCACCGGAGAGCCCTTCCTGGGCCACGGGTTTGGCCGGCGCGGGGCCGGTCTGGGCGGCATGCGAGGCGCGCAACCGGAGGTATTCGTCCACGCCGCCGGGCAGGTGCCGCAACCGGCCGCCGAGGATCCCGTACTGCTGATCGGTGACCCGTTCCAGGAAGTACCGGTCGTGGCTGACGACGATCAGCGTGCCGGGCCAGGAGTCCAGCAGGTCCTCCATCGCGGCCAGCATGTCGGTGTCCAGGTCGTTGGTCGGCTCGTCGAGGATCAGCACGTTGGGCTGCTCCAACAGGATGAGCAGAAACTGCAGCCGGCGCTGCTGGCCGCCCGAGAGGTCCTTGATCGGAGTGGACAGTTGGGCGCTGGCGAAGCCCAGGCGTTCCAGCAGTTGGCTGGGCGTGAGTTCCTGGGCCTTGGAGCCCGATCCGAAGGTGTAGGTGCTGGCCAGCTGGGTCAGCACCACCCGTACCGGGTCGTCGAGGTGTCCGGCCAGCTTGTCCACACCCTGGGTCAGCGTCGCGACCTTCACCGTCTTACCGCGCTTCACCCGGCCCTCGGTCGGCTGCACCGAACCGTCGACCAGGCCGAGCAGCGTCGACTTACCTGCACCGTTGACGCCGAGGATGCCGGTGCGCTCACCCGGGGCGATGAGCCACTCGACGCCGTGCAGCACCTCGCGGCCGTCGTAGCTCACCGACGCGTCGAGCAGGTCGATCACCTGTTTGCCCAGTCGCGTCACGGCAAGCGACTGCAGTGCCACCTTGTCGCGGATTTCCGGGACATCGGCGATCAGGGCGTTGGCGGCGTCGATCCGGAATTTCGGTTTCGACGTGCGCGCCGGTGCCCCACGGCGCAGCCAGGCCAGCTCCTTGCGGGCCAGGTTCTGCCGCCGCTCCTCGATGGTGGCGGCCTGGCGGTCCCGCTCGACCCGCTGCAGGATGTAGGCCGCGTAGCCGCCGTCGAACGGCTCCACGATCCGGTCGTGCACCTCCCACGTCACCGTGCACACTTCGTCGAGGAACCAGCGGTCGTGGGTGACCACCAGGAGTCCGCCGGCGTTCGGGCTCCACCGCCGTTTCAGATGCTCGGCCAGCCAGGTGATGCCCTCCACGTCGAGATGGTTGGTCGGCTCGTCGAGTGCCAGGACGTCGTCGTCGCCGGCCAGCAGCCTGGCCAGCGCCACCCGGCGGCGTTGCCCGCCGGACAGGGTGCCCAGCACCGCGTGCCAGTCCAGGTCGCTGAGCAGACCGGCGATCACATCCCGCCCGCGTGGGTCGCCCGCCCATTCGTGCTCGGGCGTATCGCCGACCACCGCGTGCCCGACGGTGTCGGTGGGATCCAGGGTGTCGGCCTGGTCGAGGACGCCGATGCGTACGCCGCCGCGCACCGTGACCCGGCCGCCGTCCGGCTTCACCCGGCCGGCCAGCATGGCCAGCAAGCTGGATTTGCCGTCGCCGTTTCGGCCGACGATTCCGATCCGGTCGCCCTCGTTCACGCCGAGGGAGACGGAGTCGAAGACGACCTTGGTCGGGTATTCGAGGTGGAGGGCTTCTGCCCCGAGAAGATGCGCCATGTCCCCCTAAGGCTAGGCGGACGTCGTGACGTCCATTCACCGACCATATTCGCGGTGGCCGGCAGCTGTTGCTGTGCCATGATGTCGGGGCAATCGGGGGATTGAACTCGTGATACGTAGGGGAGCGGGCGTTGGTCGATTTCTCGTTGATCACCGGACCGGTCGGCCGTCTTCTGGCCACCGCCCAGAACGGGATCGAGGTGCTCCGCTACGGCGGCCTGGAGACCGGCGCGGTGCCGTCGCCGTACCAGATCATCGAGAGCGTCCCGATGTACAAGCTGCGCCGTTATTTTCCGCCGGACAGCCGTCCGGGTGCGGCGGCGCCCGGTGCACCGGTGCTCATGGTGCACCCGATGATGATGTCGGCCGATATGTGGGACGTGACCCGCGCCGACGGCGCCGCCGGGATCCTGCATGCCTCGGGACTCGATCCCTGGGTCATCGACTTCGGCTCACCCGACCAGGTCGAGGGCGGGATGCAGCGCAACCTCGCCGACCACGTGGTCGCGCTGAGCGAGGCCGTCGACACCGTCAAACGAGTGACCGGGCATGACGTCCATCTGATCGGCTACTCCCAGGGCGGGATGTTCTGCTACCAGACCGCGGCCTACCGCCGTGCCAAGGACCTGGCGAGCATCATCACCTTCGGTTCGCCGGTGGACACCCTGGCCGCGCTGCCGATGGGTATCCCCCCGAACATGGGGGCGGTGGCGGCGAACTTCATGGCCGACCACGTCTTCTCCCGTATCGACATTCCAGGGTGGTTGGCGCGCACCGGTTTCCAGATGCTGGATCCGCTGAAGACCGCGCAGGCCCGGCTGGACTTCCTGCGCCAGTTGCATGACCGCGAGGCGCTGTTGCCGCGGGAACAGCAGCGACGCTTCCTGGACTCCGAGGGTTGGATCGCCTGGTCGGGACCGGCGATCTCCGAACTGCTCAAGCAGTTCATCGCGCACAACCGGATGATGTCCGGTGGGTTCTCTGTGCGTGGGGATCTGGTCACCCTCGCCGATATCGACTGCCCGATCCTGGCGGTGGTCGGTGAGGTCGACGATATCGGCCAGCCGGCCTCGGTACGCGGGATCAAGCGCGCCGCGCCCAAGGCCGATGTGTACGAATATCTGATCAGGACTGGACATTTCGGTCTCGTCGTAGGTTCCAAGGCGGCCGCTCAGTCGTGGCCGACGGTTGCCGCGTGGGTCAAATGGCGCGGCGGCGACGGGGCCCTGCCCGACGGTGTGGTGCCGATGGCGGTCCGGTCGGAGACCGCGGCGACGGACAGTGGTGTTGCGTTCGCCTCCCGGGTGGCCGCGGGTACCGCGGCGGCGACCGAGGTGGCGTTCGGCCTGGCCCGCACCGCCGCGGATGCCGTTGTGGCAGCGCAGAAATCGGCACGCACGCTGGCCGTCGAGACCGCACGCACGCTGCCCAGGCTGGCGCGTCTGGGGCAGGTGAATGACCACACCCGGATCTCGCTGGGCCGGATCATGTCCGAACAGGCCATGCACAATCCCGACGGCGAGTTCCTGTTGTTCGACGGCCGCGTGCACACCTACGAAGCGGTGGACCGTCGCGTCAACAACGTGGTGCGCGGCCTGATCGGGGTCGGTATCCGGCAGGGTGTGCGGGTTGGCTTGCTGATGGACACCCGCCCCAGCGCGTTGGTCGCCATCGCCGCGCTGTCCCGGCTCGGTGCGGTGGCCGTGCTGATCCCACCGGATGCCGACCTGCACGAGGTGGTGCGCCTGGGCGGGATCGCCGATGTGCTCGCCGACCCGGGCAACCTCGACGTGGCCCGTGGGCTCGGCATCCGGGTGCTGGTCCTCGGCGGCGGTGAATCGCGTGACCTGAATCTGCAGGGCGACCCGGACGTCACCGATATGGAAAAGATCGATCCCGATCAGGTCGAGCTGCCGGGGTGGTATCGACCCAACCCCGGATACGCCCGCGACCTGGCCTTTGTGGCGTTCGCCAGCGCCGGCGGCGAATTGGTGCCCCGTCAGATCACCAACTTCCGGTGGGCGTTGTCGGCGTTCGGCACGGCTTCGGCGGCCAATCTGGGCAACCGCGACACCGTGTACTGCCTGACCCCGTTGCACCACCAGTCGGGGCTGCTGGTGAGCCTGGGTGGCGCCGTGGTGGGCGGGGCGCGCATCGCCCTGTCCCGGGGGCTGACACCGGATCGCTTCCTGCACGAGATCCGTCAGTACGGCGTGACGGTGGTGTCCTACACCTGGGCGATGCTGGGTGAGGTCATCGACGATCCGTCGTTCGTGCTGTCCGGCAATCACCCGGTGCGGCTGTTCATCGGATCCGGTATGCCGGCGGGCCTGTGGCGGCGGGTGGTCGAGGTCTTCGATCCGGCGCATGTGGTGGAGTTCTTCGCCACCACCGACGGGCAGGCCGTGTTGGCCAATGTGTCGGGCGTCAAGTTCGGCAGCAAGGGCAGGCCGTTGCCGGGCGGTGGCCGGGTGCAGCTGGCCGCCTATGACGCCGATGACGACATCATCCTGGAGGACGAGCACGGGTTCGTGCGACTGGCGCAGGTCAACGAGGTGGGTGTGCTGCTCGCGCGACCGCGTGGCCCGGTCGACCCGACCGCCCTGGTCAAGCGGGGTGTCTTCGCGCCGGCGGACACCTGGGTGTCCACCGAATCGCTGTTCCGCCGCGACGAGGACGGTGACTACTGGCTGGTCGACAACCGCAGCGCCGTCATCCGCACCGAGCGCGGACCGGTGTTCACCGCTGCGGTCAACGACGCCGTCAGCCGCGTCGGCGCGGTCGACCTGTCGGTCACCTACAGCCTGGAGTCGGGCGGCCGCATCCTCGCGGTGACGGCGGTGACGTTGCGCCCGGGCGGCAGCGCGCCGAGCGCGGAGGTGTCCGAGGCACTGGCGGCGTTGCCCGTCGGTGTGGGCCCGGACATCGTGTACGTGACACCGCATATGACCCTCAGTGCGTCCTATCGTCCGCTGGTCGGCCCGCTACGTGCGGCGGGGATCCCGAGGGCGTCGCGTAACAGTTGGTATTTCGACGCCGATACGAGTCAGTACAAGCGTCTGACGGCGGCGGTGCGTGCTGAGCTTGGGGACTTGTGACGGCGGGCCAGCGGCGGAGCGACCCGGCGTGACCACGAGCCCCGTGCCCGGTGGCGGCGGCGCTGTTAGGCTCCCCGTGACGTCGAAACGCAGTGGAGGATCAATGGCACCGGAAGTTTCACGGCCGAACGGTTGGCGCCGCGCCATCGCAGGCATCGCCGTGGCCACCGGCCTGATGGCCGCCTTCGGATCCGGTGTCGCCAGCGCCGACGTCCTCGACGACATCGCCGCGGAGTACGACACCGGGGCGGGCGGCGGCCAGATCTCCAACCTCATCCACGATGCGCTCAAGCTTCGGGCCCTGGGGTTCATGCCGTCGCGGGGTAACTATGCCGACCTCAAGGACGGCCTGGACCGGCGACCGAATCAGACGCCGCTGATCAGCGCGTTGAAGGCCACGGTCGATTTCCAGCGCAAGACGCAGGCCCGCACCCAGGCGCCGTCGAACCCGACCACCATCGGCATCAACACCTACGATCCGACCAACAGCGGCATTCTGGGTGGCTTCAGCATCAGTGGCCCGCCGCTGGGCGGCGGATAGCGACGTCGTGGTCGACTCCAGACTTCTGAGCATCCTGGTCTGCCCCGAGGATCACGGCCCGCTGCTGTACGTCACCGGCGAAGGCCTGTACAACCCCAGGTTGCGCCGCATGTACCCGATCGTCGACGACATTCCGGTACTGCTGATCGACGAAGCGGTCGCGGTGACCGAGGACGCCGAGCACGACCGTCTGGTCAGCTCAGGCTCGGCAGCTCACCAGTGAGGTAGCGCTGCAGATTCGGTGCGATCGTCTTGGCGATCGACTCGGGTGGCAGCGACGCGAACGGCTCCAACTCCAGGATGTAGCGCGCGACCACCACTCCCACCAGCTGGGAGGCCACGAACTGCACGCGGATGGCCCCGGAACCGGGCGGGTCGTCCACCCGGGAGCCGACCTCGACGGTGATCACTTCCTGCAGGAACGAGCGCACCAGGCTGACGTCGGCACCACCGAGCAGTGAGCGCAGGGTGGCGATGAAGCCCTTGCCGATCTCGGAATCCCACAGCGGCAACAGCAGCGTCGGCAGCACCAGACCGATCTCGTCGACCGGCGTCTCTCGCAGCGGGCCGATCACCTGCATCGGGTCGATCGGAATGTGGATGGCCGCGGCGAACAATTGCTGCTTGGTGCCGTAGTAGTGGTGCACCAGCGCGCCGTCCACCCCGGCGGCGGTCGCGATGGCCCGGATCGATGTCTTGTCGAATCCGTTGCGGGAGAACAGTTCCCGGGCGTGCTCCAGGATTCGCTCGCGGGTATCCGACGCGCCGGGCGGTCGTCCGGGGCGTTTTCGCTCGGTGTGGTCGGTCACGGAGTCCTTCGTCGCAGGGTCGCCGCAGCCAACGCGAGTGAGACGACCGCGAAACCGATCACCACCGCGATATAGCGGAGCGCGATCGCCGTGGGTTCGCTGTACGCGCCGACCTGCTGCAATGCTTCCAGAGCGTAGCTGGCAGGCATCGTGTTGCTGACCCACTGCAGCCACTCGGGCAACGCCGCCCTGGGGACGACGATGCCGCACAGCAGCAGCTGCGGCGCGATCACCACCGGCATGAATTGCACCGCCTGGAATTCGGTGCGGGCGAATGCGCTGCACAGCAGGCCCAGGCCCACGCCGAGGACCGCGTTGACGATGGCGATGAAGAAGACCAGCGCCGGGCTGCCCGCGGTGTCGAAGCCCAGCAGCCAGAACGCGACGACACAGGCCAGGGTGGCCTGGACGGCTGCCGCGATGGAGAACGCCGTCCCGTAGGCGGCGAGCAGGTCGAACCGGCGTAGTGGGGTGGTCAGGATCCGCTCGAGCGTGCCGGACACCCGTTCGCGTTGCATGGTGATCGAGGTGATCAGGAACATCACGATCAGGGGAAAGACGCCGAGCATGATCAAGCAGGCGTTGTTGAACGGCGACGGCGTGCCCGCGCGGTGGGAACCGCCCGCGACATTGTCGAACATGAAGTACATCAACGTGATGACCAAGGTGGGCACCAGGACGATCATCGCCACGCTGCGGTGATCGCCGGCCAGCTGGCGCAGGATCCTGCCGGTGGTGGCCAGGTAGGCCTGTGGGCTCAGCTTGTGGCGGCTGCGGTGGTGTGCCGGATGACGGACAGGAACGCTTCCTCCAGTGACGAACATCCTGTGTCCTCTCGCAATCGGGTGGGCGTGGTGTGGGCGAGGAGGCGGCCTTCGCGCATGAGCAGCAGGTCGCCGCAGTGGTCGGCTTCGTCCATGACGTGGCTGGACACCAGCAGAGTGGTTCCGGCCCGGGCCAGCTGGTCGAACTGTTCCCACAGGTCGACCCGCAGCACCGGGTCCAAGCCGACGGTGGGCTCATCCAGCACCAGGAGGTCCGGCCGTGACACCAATGCGCAAGCCAGCGAAACCCGCGTGCGCTGACCGCCGGACAGGTTGTCGCACAACGCTGTTCGGTGATCGCTCAGCCCCACCGCGGCGATGGCGTCCTCGGCTGCCTGCGCGTCGCAACCGTAGAGCGCGGCGAAGTAGCGGGCATTGTCGATCACACGCAGGTCGCGGTAGATGGTGGCGTCCTGGGTGACATAACCGACGCGGCGGCGCAGGTCGGCGGAGCCGGCGGGCCGGCCGAGCACGGTGACCGTGCCCGAGGCAACGATCTGGGTCCCGACGACGGCCCGCATCAGGGTGGTCTTTCCGCAGCCCGACGGACCCAGCAGGCCGGTGATGGTGCCCCGGGCGATCTGCACGGACAGATCGGCGATCGCGGGTCGGCCGCCGCGGACGACCTGCAGATTCTCGATGGAGATCGCGGGCTCCGCACGCCCGTGAATTAATTCATCATTTGATGAAGTCATCATGTGATGAATAGTGCGCCCGGTGGGTGGGGCTGTCAAGGGGCCGGGCACAATCTGAGGGCATGGGGCGATCGGAGCGACGGGGGAGCCTGGATGCGCTGGCAGTCGACCCGGTGACCGCCGCGCGGTCGCTTCTGGGCGCCGAACTCGAGAGCCGTGGCGTGCTGGCGACCATCGTCGAGGTGGAGGCCTACGGTGGCCCGCCGGGTCAGCCATGGCCGGATGCGGCGGCGCATTCCTACGGAGGTCCGCGCCCGCGCAATGCGGTGATGTTCGGTCCGGCTGGACGGATGTACACCTACCGCAGTTACGGGATCCACGTGTGCGCCAATGTCGTATGTGGCACTGAGGGTTTCGCAGCCGCCGTGCTGCTGCGGTCCGCGGTGATCACCGGGGGTGTGGAGGTGGCGCGTAGTCGCCGGGGTCTGGCCGTCCCCACGGCAGCGCTGGCGCGCGGCCCGGGAAATCTGTGTTCAGCCTTGGGAATTCTCATGACGGACAACGGAATCGACCTCGACGATGACGCATGCGAGGTCCGGATCAGGCTCAAGCCGCCCACCGGCCCTGTCGACGGCGTTGCCGGCCCGAGGGTGGGGGTGAGCACCGCCGCCGATCGGCCGTGGCGATTCTGGCTGCCCGGCCATCCCGAGGTGTCGGCCTACCGGCGCAGCCCGCGGGCTCCGGCGCCGGGCGGTAGCGACTGAGCGGCGCGGTAGGCAAAGATCGACAGCGTGAGTACCGGAATCCTCGAAGAACTGGAATGGCGCGGGTTGATCGCGCAGTCGACTGATCGGGACGCGCTGGCATCGGATCTCGCCGCCGGTCCCATGACGGTCTATTCGGGATTCGACCCGACTGCACCCAGCCTGCATGCCGGGCATCTGGTGCCGCTGCTGACCCTGCGCCGATTCCAGCAGGCCGGACATCGACCGATCGTGCTGGCCGGCGGGGCGACGGGCATGATCGGCGACCCGCGTGAGACCGGTGAGCGGACGCTGAACACCGCCGATACCGTGGCCGACTGGGCGGACCGGATCCGCGGTCAACTGGAGCGGTTCGTGGAGTTCGACGATTCGCCGACCGGTGCCATCGTGGAGAACAACCTGTCCTGGACCGGGGAGCTGTCGGCCGTCGAGTTTCTGCGCGATATCGGCAAGTACTTCTCGGTCAACGTGATGCTCGACCGTGACACCGTGCGGCGCCGGCTCGAAGGCGACGGTATCTCCTACACGGAGTTCAGCTACATGTTGTTGCAGGCCAATGACTACGTCGAGCTGCACCAACGGCACGGCTGCGCGCTGCAGATCGGCGGCTCCGACCAGTGGGGAAACATCGTGGCCGGGGCGCGGCTGGTCCGGCAGAAGTCCGGTGCGACGGTGCACGCGATGACGACACCCCTGGTCACGGACTCCGAGGGCAAGAAATTCGGCAAGTCGACCGGTGGCGGCAATGTGTGGCTCGACCCCGAGTTGACGTCGCCGTATGCCTGGTACCAGTACTTCGTGAACACCGGGGACGCCGATGTCCTCGGCTACCTGCGCTGGTTCACCTTCTTGGACGCCGAGGAGCTGGGGGAGCTTCGCGAGGCGACCGAAGAGCGGCCGCACGAACGCGCCGCGCAGCGCCGGCTCGCGCGCGAACTCACCACCTTGGTGCACGGTCAGGCGGCCACCGATGCGGTGGAGCTGGCCAGTCAGGCGCTGTTCGGCCGCGCGGAAATCGCTGACCTGGACGAATCCACGCTCACGGCGGCGTTGACGGAAGCCGCCAACGGGGAGGTCGCCGAGTTGGCGCCGGGTGATCCGGACGCCATCACCGACCTGCTGGTGGCGACCGGACTGTCCAAGAGTCGTGGGGAAGCCAAGCGGGCAGTCGCGGAGGGCGGGGTGTACGTCAATAACGCACGCGTGGAAAACGGCGAATGGATACCACAATCGACGGACTTTCTGCGAGACCGTTGGTTGGTGTTGCGGCGTGGCAAGCGCCACATTGCGGGGGTGCGCCGGGTCACCGGCTCTGACCAGCGAAAATAGGTCTCTGACCTGGCGATTTGACTCGCTGTTAGCCCTGCCGTAACTTATTCCAGGTCAGAGCGAAACGGCCAAGGCCGGAGAGCGAAGACCAAATCCGAGAGAAGTTCCCTTAAAGGGGAGTTACTCACTGCCCGCAGGACGGACCGCGGCTTTTAGCCGCGGGATTGCTGTGCGAGCGAAATCGGGCGTGTTGTTTGAGAACTCAATAGTGTGTTTGGTGGTTTTTGTTTGTTGTTTTTTGGCCACTCGTTTTTGGGGGGATTCCCGTCTTCCTGAGTTTGGTGGGTGGCTGTTTTTTTGGATGCCAGTTTTGGTGTCTTTTGTTAGTGATCGGATTTTTCTGATTCGAATTCTGCCTGCGCCTTTGGGTGTGGGGGTTTTTGTTTGGAGAGTTTGATTCTGGCTCAGGACGAACGCTGGCGGCGTGCTTAACACATGCAAGTCGAACGGAAAGGCCCTTCGGGGTGCTCGAGTGGCGAACGGGTGAGTAACACGTGGGTGATCTGCCCTGCACTTTGGGATAAGCCTGGGAAACTGGGTCTAATACCGAATATGACCGCATTCTTCATGGGGTGTGGTGGAAAGCTTTTGCGGTGTGGGATGGGCCCGCGGCCTATCAGCTTGTTGGTGGGGTAATGGCCTACCAAGGCGACGACGGGTAGCCGGCCTGAGAGGGTGACCGGCCACACTGGGACTGAGATACGGCCCAGACTCCTACGGGAGGCAGCAGTGGGGAATATTGCACAATGGGCGCAAGCCTGATGCAGCGACGCCGCGTGAGGGATGACGGCCTTCGGGTTGTAAACCTCTTTCAGCACAGACGAAGCGCGAGTGACGGTATGTGCAGAAGAAGGACCGGCCAACTACGTGCCAGCAGCCGCGGTAATACGTAGGGTCCGAGCGTTGTCCGGAATTACTGGGCGTAAAGAGCTCGTAGGTGGTTTGTCGCGTTGTTCGTGAAAACTCACAGCTTAACTGTGGGCGTGCGGGCGATACGGGCAGACTTGAGTACTGCAGGGGAGACTGGAATTCCTGGTGTAGCGGTGGAATGCGCAGATATCAGGAGGAACACCGGTGGCGAAGGCGGGTCTCTGGGCAGTAACTGACGCTGAGGAGCGAAAGCGTGGGGAGCGAACAGGATTAGATACCCTGGTAGTCCACGCCGTAAACGGTGGGTACTAGGTGTGGGTTTCCTTCCTTGGGATCCGTGCCGTAGCTAACGCATTAAGTACCCCGCCTGGGGAGTACGGCCGCAAGGCTAAAACTCAAAGAAATTGACGGGGGCCCGCACAAGCGGCGGAGCATGTGGATTAATTCGATGCAACGCGAAGAACCTTACCTGGGTTTGACATGCACAGGACGCCAGTAGAGATATTGGTTCCCTTGTGGCCTGTGTGCAGGTGGTGCATGGCTGTCGTCAGCTCGTGTCGTGAGATGTTGGGTTAAGTCCCGCAACGAGCGCAACCCTTGTCCTATGTTGCCAGCGGGTTATGCCGGGGACTCGTAGGAGACTGCCGGGGTCAACTCGGAGGAAGGTGGGGATGACGTCAAGTCATCATGCCCCTTATGTCCAGGGCTTCACACATGCTACAATGGCCGGTACAAAGGGCTGCGATGCCGTGAGGTGGAGCGAATCCTTGTAAAGCCGGTCTCAGTTCGGATCGGGGTCTGCAACTCGACCCCGTGAAGTCGGAGTCGCTAGTAATCGCAGATCAGCAACGCTGCGGTGAATACGTTCCCGGGCCTTGTACACACCGCCCGTCACGTCATGAAAGTCGGTAACACCCGAAGCCGGTGGCCTAACCCTTGTGGAGGGAGCCGTCGAAGGTGGGATCGGCGATTGGGACGAAGTCGTAACAAGGTAGCCGTACCGGAAGGTGCGGCTGGATCACCTCCTTTCTAAGGAGCACCACGAGAACCAGGCCCGCCCACATCGTGTGGGAGTTCGGTGACCTTGGTCGATTCGTTGGATGGCCGGCCTCTGTAGTGGAGGTTGGTCTGGTGCACGACAAACTTCGGTCCCTTTTTCGGGGGCTAGAACTGCCAGACACACTATTGGGCTTTGAGACAACAGGCCCTGCGATGCCCGACCTTTTGGGGTGGGGTTGTCGGCCTTCGACCCGTTGGGGTTGGTGGTGTTTGTTGTTGCCCTGCTTTGGTGGTGGGGTGTGGTGTTTGATTTGTGGATAGTGGTTGCGAGCATCTTGCACGCAGAATGTGTGGCTGTTGGCCTTCGGGTTGGTGGTTTCATTGTTTTGTGTGTTGTGATGTGCAATTTCTTTTTTCTTTATTCTGGTTTTTTTGTGTTGTAAGTGTTTAAGGGCGCATGGTGGATGCCTTGGCATTGGGAGCCGATGAAGGACGTGGGAGGCTGCGTTATGCCTCGGGGAGCTGCCAACCGAGCGTGGATCCGAGGATGTCCGAATGGGGAAACCCAGCACGAGTGATGTCGTGTTACCCACACCTGAATATATAGGGTGTGGGGGGGAACGCGGGGAAGTGAAACATCTCAGTACCCGTAGGAAGAGAAAACAAAAGTGATTCCGTGAGTAGTGGCGAGCGAAAGCGGAGGATGGCTAAACCGTATGCATGTGATACCCGGCGGGGGTTGTGTGTGCGGGGTTGTGGGGCGTTTCTTCTCTCATCCGCCGATGAGGGCAACAGTGATAAAGGTGTGTGTTAGCGGAAGTGGTCTTGGGATGGCCTGCCGTAGACGGTGAGAGCCCGGTACGCGAAAATGTGCACCCTGTTGTGGAACTGTCCCCGAGTAGCAGCGGGCCCGTGAAATCTGCTGTGAATCTGCCGGGACCATCCGGTAAGCCTGAATACTTCCCAATGACCGATAGCGGATTAGTACCGTGAGGGAATGGTGAAAAGTACCCCGGGAGGGGAGTGAAATAGTACCTGAAACCGTGTGCCTACAATCCGTCAGAGCCCTCGACTTGTCGTGGGGTGATGGCGTGCCTTTTGAAGAATGAGCCTGCGAGTCAGGGACATGTCGCGAGGTTAACCCGTGTGGGGTAGCCGCAGCGAAAGCGAGTCTGAATAGGGCGTATCCAATCCGTAGGGGTTGGTGTAGTGGTGTGTTCTGGACCCGAAGCGGAGTGATCTACCCATGGCCAGGGTGAAGCGCGGGTAAGACCGCGTGGAGGCCCGAACCCACTTAGGTTGAAGACTGAGGGGATGAGTTGTGGGTAGGGGTGAAAGGCCAATCAAACTCCGTGATAGCTGGTTCTCCCCGAAATGCATTTAGGTGCAGCGTTGCGTGTTTCTTGCCGGAGGTAGAGCTACTGGATGGCCGATGGGCCTCACAAGGTTACTGACGTCAGCCAAACTCCGAATGCCGGTAAGTGTAAGCGTGGCAGTGAGACGGCGGGGGATAAGCTCCGTGCGTCGAGAGGGAAACAGCCCAGATCGCCGACTAAGGCCCCTAAGCGTGTGCTAAGTGGAAAAGGATGTGCAGTCGCGAAGACAACCAGGAGGTTGGCTTAGAAGCAGCCACCCTTGAAAGAGTGCGTAATAGCTCACTGGTCAAGTGATTGTGCGCCGATAATGTAGCGGGGCTCAAGCACACCGCCGAAGTCGCGGCATTCAACATTTGTTGGATGGGTAGGGGAGCGTCCTGCACCCAGTGAAGCAGCCTGGTAATGGAGCTGTGGAGGGTGTGGGAGTGAGAATGCAGGCATGAGTAGCGATAAGGCAAGTGAGAACCTTGCCCGCCGAAAGACCAAGGGTTCCTGGGGCAGGCCAGTCCGCCCAGGGTGAGTCGGGACCTAAGGCGAGGCCGACAGGCGTAGTCGATGGACAACGGGTTGATATTCCCGTACCCGTGTGTGCGCGCCCATGATGAATCAGAGGTACTAACCGCCCAAAATGTGCGTTACCGATCACCTTCGGGTGTGAGGATTGCACAGGCTGCGCGGGACCTTCTCTGGTAGTAGTCAAGCGATGGGGTGACGCAGGAAGGTAGCCGTACCAGTCAGTGGTAATACTGGGGCAAGCCGGTAGGGAGAGGCCTAGGTAAATCCGGGTCTCATGAATCCTGAGAGGTGATGCATAGCCGATTGAGGCGAATTCGGTGATCCTATGCTGCCGAGAAAAGCCTCTAGCGAGCTCACACACGGCCCGTACCCCAAACCAACACAGGTGGTCAGGTAGAGAATACTAAGGCGTACGAGTGAACTATGGTTAAGGAACTCGGCAAAATGCCCCCGTAACTTCGGGAGAAGGGGGACCTCCTACTGTCATGGTCTTTGCGGCCGGCAGCGGTGGGGGGTGGCACAAACCAGTGAGAAGCGACTGTTTACTAAAAACACAGGTCCGTGCGAAGTCGCAAGACGATGTATACGGACTGACGCCTGCCCGGTGCTGGAAGGTTAAGAGGACCCGTTAACTCGTAAGGGTGAAGCGGAGAATTTAAGCCCCAGTAAACGGCGGTGGTAACTATAACCATCCTAAGGTAGCGAAATTCCTTGTCGGGTAAGTTCCGACCTGCACGAATGGCGTAACGACTTCTCAACTGTCTCAACCATAGACTCGGCGAAATTGCACTACGAGTAAAGATGCTCGTTACGCGCGGCAGGACGAAAAGACCCCGGGACCTTCACTACAACTTGGTATTGGTGCTCGGTTCGGTTTGTGTAGGATAGGTGGGAGACTGTGAAGCATGCACGCCAGTGTGTGTGGAGTCATTGTTGAAA
This sequence comes from Mycolicibacterium sp. Y3, assembly GCF_051188035.1. NCBI lineage: Bacteria > Bacillati > Actinomycetota > Actinomycetes > Mycobacteriales > Mycobacteriaceae > Mycobacterium > Mycolicibacterium sp. Y3. The sequence continues at coordinate 3,183,465 of NZ_JAVQLT010000001.1, forward strand.
TACCACTCTGACCGTATTGGGCCTCTAACCTCGAACCGTATATCCGGTTCAGGAACAGTGCCTGGTGGGTAGTTTAACTGGGGCGGTTGCCTCCTAAAATGTAACGGAGGCGCCCAAAGGTTCCCTCAACCTGGATGGCAATCAGGTGTTGAGTGTAAGTGCACAAGGGAGCTTGACTGCGAGACGGACATGTCGAGCAGGGACGAAAGTCGGGACTAGTGATCCGGCACCTCTGAATGGAAGGGGTGTCGCTCAACGGATAAAAGGTACCCCGGGGATAACAGGCTGATCTTCCCCAAGAGTCCATATCGACGGGATGGTTTGGCACCTCGATGTCGGCTCGTCGCATCCTGGGGCTGGAGCAGGTCCCAAGGGTTGGGCTGTTCGCCCATTAAAGCGGCACGCGAGCTGGGTTTAGAACGTCGTGAGACAGTTCGGTCTCTATCCGCCGCGCGCGTCAGAAGCTTGAGGAAACCTGTCCCTAGTACGAGAGGACCGGGACGGACGAACCTCTGGTTTACCAGTTGTCCCACCAGGGGCACGGCTGGATAGCTACGTTCGGACAGGATAACCGCTGAAAGCATCTAAGCGGGAAACCTCTTCCAAGACCAGGCTTCTCACCCTTTTAGAGGGATAAGGCCCCCCGCAGACCACGGGATTGATAGGCCAGACCTGTACACCTAGTAATAGGTTCAGGGAACTGGTACTAACCGGCCGAAAACTTACACACACCCCAACAAAAGTGGGGTAACAAATCAAAACCATGTGTAAGAAAAAAGACGCACAACACATTGCCCGCAACCACACAATATCCACAGCAGATCAAACAATATTTTGACTGCACCCCACCACCAAAACACACCCACAGATTTCCCCCTCAAGAAGGGGGTCACTGAAAAGTGAATAGAGTTACGGCGGCCATAGCGGTAGGGAAACGCCCGGACCCATCCCGAACCCGGAAGCTAAGCCTACCAGCGCCGATGATACTACCCTTTCGGGTGGAAAAGTAGGACACCGCCGAACACAATTTAAAGCCCTCGGCCCTCCAACCACAAAGTTGGAGGGCCGAGGCATTTGTGTATCACCGGACAAATATTCTCCGGATTTAATCTGCCGAATTCGCGCGACTGTCGCGTTTCGCCGGCACCCGGCTATCCTTTCCCAGTACACAACGTTTGCGGGGAACAAGGCTTCCCAGCAACAGTGTCTACTACGAAGAGCGACCAGGAAGGCCAGCGTGGCGCAGGACAGGCAGGATGGCAGCGGCGAACGACGTCCGCGCCGTACCGACGGTGGACCGCGACGCGGATCTCGCGATCGTCCGAACGCACCTCGCTCCTCGGGTCCGGATCGAGGCCGTCGTGAGCAATCGCACCGCCCTTCCGACGGTGATGCCGAGCGGGCCGCCGGCCCGGCGATTCCCAAGGAGATCGAGGCAAAGCAGCTCTCTCCGGAGATTCGCAGCGAGCTGATCACCCTGGACAAATCCACCGCCGACGTGGTGGCCAGGCATCTGGTGGCGGCCGGCGAACTGCTCGACGAGGACCCGGAGGCCGCACTTGCCCATGCGCGTGCCGCCCGAGCGCGGTCCGGCCGTATCGCCGCGGTCCGCGAAGCGGTCGGTATCGCGGCCTATTTCTGTGGCGACTGGGCGCAAGCCCTCGCCGAGCTCAGGGCGGCCCGCCGCATGGGCAGCAAGTCGTCGTTGCTGCCGATGATCGCCGACTGCGAACGTGGCGTCGGCCGGCCGGAACGGGCGATCGAACTCGCCCGCACACCCGAGGCCGAACAGCTGACCGGCGACGACGCCGATGAGCTTCGTATCGTCATCGCCGGCGCTCGTTCCGACCTCGGTCAGCACGAGCAGGCACTTGCCCTGCTGTCGAGCCCACCGCTGGATCCGACCAGGACCGACCAAACCGGTGCGCGGTTGTTCTACGCCTACGCCGAGACACTGGTCGCGCTCGGCCGCAACGATGAAGCGGTGCAGGCTTTCATCCACGCCGCGGCCGCTGACGTCGAAGGCGTCACCGATGCCGAAGAGCGCCTCACCGAGCTGGGCTGACATGGGGACTCTCGTACAGGAGCACGACTGCCTGCTCCTGGATCTGGACGGCACCGTGTTCCGCGGCCACGAACCCACCCTCGGAGCGGTGCAGAGTCTGGCTTCGGTGGGCCCGCGTGCGCTGTATGTCACCAACAATGCGTCCCGGTCCGCCTCCGAGGTCGCGCAACACCTGCAGGAGCTTGGATTCTCCGCCGGTGAAGCCGATGTCGTCACCAGCGCCCAGAGCGCGGCGCGGCTGCTCGCCGCCCAGCTGCCGGCCGGATCCGCCGTCCTGATCGTCGGGACCGAGTCGCTGGCCGCGGAGATCAGCGGAGTCGGACTACGCCCCGTGCGCACCCTGGATGAGAACCCGGTGGCGGTGGTCCAAGGGCATTCGCCGTCGACCGGATGGAGCGATCTGGCCGAGGCGGCGCTGGCCATTCGTGCCGGGGCGATCTGGGTGGCTGCCAACGTCGACCGAACACTGCCGTCCGAGCGTGGGCTGCTGCCCGGCAACGGCTCGATGGTCGCCGCGCTGCGGACCGCGACCGATCAGGATCCTCAGGTCGCCGGCAAGCCGGCGCCGACTCTGCTCAACGATGCCCTGGCCCGCGGCAGCTTCGGCAGCCCTCTGGTCGTCGGGGATCGCCTCGACACCGATATCGAGGGGGCCAATGCCGCCGGGTTGCCCAGTCTGATGGTGCTCACCGGCGTGAACACCGCCGCCGATATGGTGCACGCCATCCCGGACCAGCGGCCGGTGTTCGTCGCGCCCGATCTGCGATCGCTGCATACAGAGGGCGACACACTGCGGATCGCGGCGCACCCCGCCTGGCAGGTCGACGCGGACGGATCCGTGGTCACCGTGCGCGCCACCGGCGCCGATGCGGGGGACGAGCTGAGCGTGGTGCGCGCCGTCGCTTCCGCGGTGTGGTCCGCCGGGCCGAACGGCGGCCCTGTCGATGTCACCGCCGCGGACGACACGGCCCGTACCGCTCTGCAACGCTGGTCGCTGCTGAGCTGACCGGATCGACTAGCGTGATCTCCTGACATGAGTACCGATCCCGAGCAGATCCGCACCGATATCGCCGCACTGCTGGCCGGCCTGCCCGATCCGGCGGTGGTTGGCGTCGAGTCCCTCGATATCGACGCTGTCGCGATCCGCCTGGAACAGGCTCACGACCTGCTGGTTCGTGCCCTGGAATCGGTGGAGGGCCGCGGCGAAGCGATCCGGGAGCACTGAGCCGATGACGCGGCGGGCGCGAGTGGACGCCGAGCTGGTGCGACGTGGGCTGGCCCGGTCGCGGCAGCAGGCTGCCGAGCTGATCGGCGCGGGCCGGGTACGCATCGACGGACTGCCCGCCGTCAAACCTGCCACCGCGGTGTCGGTGGATGCCGCGCTGACCGTGGCGGCCGACGAGAAGACCTGGGTCTCGCGCGGCGCGCACAAACTGATCGGCGCACTCGACGCATTTGGTGTGCCGGTGCAGGGGCGCCGCTGTCTGGATGCGGGCGCCTCGACCGGCGGTTTCACCGAGGTGTTGCTGGACCGCGACGCGGCGCACGTCGTGGCCGCGGATGTCGGGTACGGGCAGCTGGCCTGGTCGCTGCGATCGGATGACAGGGTGAGCGTGTTGGAACGCACGAACGTGCGTGAGCTGACCCCGGAGGCGATCGGTGGTGTCGTGGACCTGGTGGTCGCGGATCTGTCGTTCATCTCGCTGACCACCGTGCTTCCCGCACTGACCCGCTGTGCCTCCGCCGACGCCGATATCGTGCCGATGGTGAAACCTCAGTTCGAGGTCGGCAAGGACCGGGTGGGTGCGGGCGGCGTCGTCTCCGATCCGGCGCTGCGCGCCGACGCGGTACTTGGGGTTGCGCGGCGGGCCGCTGAATTGCATTGGCACACTGTTGATGTCACCGCAAGTCCGCTGCCGGGGCCGTCGGGCAATGTCGAGTTCTTCTTACGTTTGCGGACGGCCACCGACCACCCCTTGCAGGGTGACGATCTCGAGCGCGCGATTGCGCGCGCCATTGACGAAGGACCGCAATGACCTGCGAACGCACCGTCCTGGTGGTCGTCCATACCGGCCGCGCCGAAGCCACCGAAACCGCTCGCCGGGTCGAGAAGGTACTCGGCGATCACGGGATCGGGCTGCGGGTGCTCACCGCCGAAGCCGTCGATCGGGGTGCGCTGCATCTCAATCCGGACGATATGCGCGCCCTCGGGATCGACATCGAGGTGGTGGACCCCGATGAGCGGGCGGCCGAGGGCTGCGAGGTGGTGCTCGCACTGGGCGGTGACGGGACGTTTCTGCGGGCCGCGGAACTGGCCCGCAACGTCGACATCCCGGTACTGGGAATCAACTTGGGCCGCATCGGGTTTCTCGCCGAGGCCGAAACCGAGGTGCTCGACACGGTCCTGGAACACGTGATCAACCGCAACTACCGGGTCGAGAACCGGATGACCCTGGACATCGTGGTCCGTGAGGGCGGCACGATCCGGGAACGCGGCTGGGCGCTGAACGAGGCCAGCCTGGAGAAGGGGCCGCGGTTGGGTGTGCTCGGCGTCGTGCTCGAGGTCGACGGCCGGCCCGTGTCGTCCTTCGGCTGCGACGGGGTGCTGGTCTCGACACCGACCGGGTCCACCGCCTACGCATTCTCGGCCGGCGGGCCGATTCTCTGGCCGGATCTGGAGGCAATTCTGGTGGTGCCCAACAATGCTCACGCGTTGTTCGCCCGACCCATGGTCACCAGCCCCAATGCCGCGATCGCCATCGAGGTGGAAGCCGAGGGACACGACGCGATGGTGTTCTGTGACGGGCGCCGCGAGATGGTGGTGCCCGCCGGTGCGCGGGTCGAGGTGACGCGCTGCGGCACATCGCTGAAGTGGATCCGGCTGGACAGTGCACCGTTCACCGACCGGCTGGTGCGCAAGTTCCGCCTGCCCGTCACGGGATGGCGCGGCCAGTAGTGCTCTCCGAGATCCGTATCGAGTCGCTGGGCGCCATCAGCACCGCGACCGCTGAATTCGACCGGGGCCTGACGGTGCTCACCGGTGAGACCGGTGCCGGTAAGACCATGGTGGTCACCGGATTGCACCTATTGGGCGGCGCTCGCGCCGATGCGAACCGGGTGCGCACCGGGGCGCCGCGCGCCGTGGTGGAGGGCCGGTTCAGCACCGCCGATGTGCACACCGAGGTGGTCGGACGCATCGACGACATCCTCGATTCCTCCGGCGCCGAACGCGATGACGACGACAGTGTGATCGCCGCGCGGTCGGTGAGCCGGTACGGCCCGTCGCGGGCATATCTGGGTGGCCGCAGCGTGCCGGCCAAATCGCTGAGTTCGTTCACCAACGAACTGCTGGCACTGCACGGCCAGAACGATCAGCTGCGGCTCATGCGCCCGGACGAACAGCGCGCGGCGCTGGACCGGTTCGCCGATATCAGTGCGCCGCTGGCCAAGTATCGAGCCGTACGCGAGGAGTGGCTGTCGGCCCGTCGCGATCTCATCGACCGGACGCAGCGGGCGCGTGAACTGACCCTGGAGTCTGATCGGTTGACCTTCGGCCTCGGCGAGATCGAGGAGGTGGCACCGCAGCCGGGTGAGGACGACGCGCTGGTCGCCGATATCCGTCGGCTCTCCGAGTTGGACGCCCTGCGCGAGGCTGCCGCGGCCGCCCGGGCCGCGCTGGCCGGCGCACCCGATGACGATGCGGGCGAGTCCGCCTCGGCCGCCAGTGCGGTCGCCCAGGCCAAGGCGGCGTTACAGGCCACCGATGACTCCGTGTTGCAGACGCTCGGGCAGCGGCTTGCCGAGGCGGTGGCGGTCATCGGTGACGTGTCCACCGAGCTCGGTGACTACCTGGCCGAGTTGCCCAGTGATGCAAGCACTCTGGAGAGCAAGCTGTCGCGTCAGGCCGAACTGCGCGGGCTGACGCGCAAGTATGCCGCCGATATCGACGGCGTACTTGCGTGGGCGAAGGAATCCCGGGAACGGCTGGCTCAGCTCGACGTCTCCGAGGAGGCGCTGTCAGGCCTGCGTGCCCGGGTCGACGAGCTGCACGCCCGCTTGATCGTGGTGGCGGCCGATCTCACCAAGGCCCGCACCAAGGCCGCCAAAGGTCTGGCGAAGGCGGTCACGGCCGAACTCGCCGGGCTTGCCATGAGCGGTGCGGAGTTCGGCATCACCGTATCGGCCCTGCCGGCGCGTGCCGACGATTCCGCGCCGGTCACCTTGCCTGGCGGCACCGTCGTGCACGCCGGCCATGACGGTGTGGACGCCGTCGAGTTCGGGTTCGCCGCGCACCGCGGTACCGACCTGCTGCCGTTGGCCAAGAGCGCCTCCGGCGGTGAACTGTCGCGCGTCATGTTGTCCCTCGAGGTGGTGCTGGCGGCGTCGGCGGCCGGCACCACGATGGTGTTCGACGAGGTCGACGCCGGTGTCGGGGGCCGGGCCGCGGTGCAGATCGGCCGGCGACTGGCACGGCTGGCGCGCACCCACCAGGTCATCGTCGTCACCCACCTGCCGCAGGTCGCCGCCTACGCCGACACCCACTTGGTGGTGGAGAGCGGGCCCAAGTCCAGCCGGGTGGTGCGCCTGGAGGAGGTCGACCGCGTCGCCGAGTTGGCCCGGATGCTGGCCGGTCTGGGCGACACCGACACCGGTCGTGCGCATGCGCGCGAACTGCTCGACGCGGCCCAGCAGGAGCGCAACGCCCCCTAGGGCCGGTCAGGCCGGGTTGGCGGGGGACAGCTCGGCGGCACCCCAGCGCAGCGGGCTTGCCTCGGTGAGCTCGACCAGTTCGGACACGGTGAAGTCGATGGAGCACTGCGCACCGGCGGCATCGTGGCGTTCCCAGCCGATCCGGGCGGTGCCGGTGAGCTGGATGGTCGATCCCGTGCGCCAGTCGGGGATCAGTAACCCACACTGCGGATTGACGTCGATATTGCCCAGCGTCATGAACATCGAGTTGCCGCGGTAGTCCGGCCAGCGCAGCCGGGTTGGTGAGATCACCTGAAGGAAGCCGGGATTGCCGCCGCGGTGCGAGGCATCGGCATTGCCGTCGGTGTCCGCCGACCCGATGAAGAAGGTGTCGGCGGCGGTGATGACCTGCGCGGTGTGTGCGTCCAGTTCCGCCGCATGACGGGCCGCGGGCCGCGCCGGTTCGCCTCGCACCTGCTCGATGTTCCTGCGCGATATGTACTTCGGGCAGTTCGAATACACCTGGTCGGTGTGGACGCGCAGGCCGGCCGTTGAACCGAAGTCGACCGGATCGGCCATCCCGTTGACCCGCATCCGGCGTCGGGTCTGTGGTTCGACCGCGATCATCCCGATCCGGTGCGGGCGCGCCAGGATCTCGCGAAGCGGATCGCCTGATGCGGGCAGCGCCCCGATCATGATGGTCCGCGGGTCCTCGGCGCGCAGGAAACCCGGTCGGCCGGTGATCAGGCCGGCCCACACCCGGCCCGCGTCGTCGGCCGCGCTGACCACCGCCATCGGCTGCTCGGCCAGGAAGTCCGCGGCAGCGGCCGGGATCTCCGCGCGCACCATGCGGCCGACGCGCTCGGCGATCGCGCTCTGTCCCAGGCGTTGTTGAACCGCTGCTTCACCTGCGTGATAGAGAGTCATCGCAGCGACTCAGAAGAATCCGCAGGTGGGTGCCGAGCCGTTCGGCGCGGGCTCGGTGTCCGCACCGCTCGGGGCGTACACCTCGAGCCGGATGCCGTCGGGATCGCTGAAGAAGATGCCGCCGGATGCTGCGCCCTCGCGGTGTGCCACGACGCCGTCGTGGGCGAACGGTGCGCCCAACTCCTTCAATACCGCCTCCACCGCCCGGACCTGGTCGATGGTGTCCACCTGGAACGAAAGGTGGTGCAGGCCCGGCGTGTGTGCGGAGAACGTGCCGTCACTCTGCTGCCACAGGGTGAGCCGCAGGACGCCGTCCGACCCCAGGAAGGCGTACCGGTGTTCGCCTTCTGTGCTGGCTCCGAGTTGGTCGAAACCCAGGGCGCGACGGTAGAAGGACACCGACCGTTCCAGGTCCGTGACATTGAGGCCGATGTGCCCGGGTGCGGTCGTGGTCGCCATTTTGCTCCTCCGGAGTAACCATTAAAACAACAATCGAAGGTTGGAATCGGAACAGGTCGATGTCAACCGTCTAAAGGTTATTGAACGGTTAGAGGGAGGGGTGGTTAATCTCAGTTATGCGCGATCCGCGCCCGCATGTCGGGGAACCCCTTGCGCTGGACCTGTTGAACACCCGGTGGGCGTCGGCCGACGGTCCACAGGATCTGCTGTCCGATACGGCGGGGTTGCAGTGCTGGTTGCAGACCAACGATCTTGCCGACCGGTGCGCTGCCGATGGGCCGACCCTGGATGCGCTGATCCTCACTCGCGAGGCGATCCTGCAGGCGGTCAGCGGCGGATCGGCCGACGACGTGAACGGGGTGCTCGACCACGGACGTATCCGGCGCCGGCTCGCCGATTCCGGGCCACAGGACGAGCCGGACGTACCGGAGCCGCAATGGCTGCCCGGCTGGCTGGCCGTGGACAATCTGCTGCACCTGCTCTCGGAGTCTCCCCACCGGATCAAGCAGTGCGCCCATCCGCACTGCATCCTCTGGTTCCATGACTCCTCGAAAAACGGCACCCGCCGCTGGCATTCGATGACCACCTGCGGCAACCGGGCCAAGGCCGCGCGGCACTACGCGGCGAAACGCGAATGAGATGCTCTTGCTGTTGCAGATGTGACAAAAGAAAACTTGTGGGGCTGGTGTTACGGCGCGCCTCCACCTCAACTTGAGGGTTGGCCGACAGAATCGGCCCCATGAAGATGTCAGCGCTGCTATCGCGTAATGCCAGCTCAAAGCCGGGCGTCATCGGTACCGCCCGCGTTGATCGCGACATCGACCGACTGCTGCGCCGCGTCGGTCCCGGGGATGTCGTCGTCCTCGACGCCTTGGATCTGGACCGGATCACCGCGGACGCCCTCGTGGAAGCGGGCGTGTCCGCCGTCGTCAACGCCTCCCCGTCGATCTCGGGCCGATATCCCAATCTGGGGCCGGAAGTGTTGGTGGCCAACGGCATTCTGCTGATCGACGAAGCGGGTCCCGAGGTCTTCAAGAAGATCAAGGACGGCGCCCGGGTCCGGGTCAACAACGGCGGCGTCTACACCGGCGACCGCAGGATCGCGCACGGCACCGAACGCAATGACCTGGAGATCCACGAGCTCATGGTGGAGGCCAAGAGCGGTCTGGTGGCCCATCTGGAAGCGTTCGCGGGCAACACCATCGAGTTCATCCGCAGCGAGAGCCCGTTGCTGATCGACGGGATGGGCATCCCCGATATCGACGTCGACATGGATCGCAGGCATGTCGTGGTGGTGGCCGAAGGGCCCTCGGCCGCCGACGATCTCAAAGCCCTCAAGCCCTTCATCAAGGAGTACCAGCCGGTCCTCGTCGGTGTCGGCACCGGAAGCGACGTGCTGCGCAAGGCCGGCTACCGGCCGCAGCTCATCGTCGGCGACCCTGCCGTCATCAGCAGCGACGCGCTCCGGTGCGGCGCCCAGGTGGTGCTGCCCGCAGATGCCGACGGTCACGCCCCCGGCCTGGAACGTATCCAGGACCTCGGTGTCGGCGCCATGACCTTCCCGGCGGCCGGCTCGGCCGCCGACCTGGCGCTGCTGCTGTGCCACCACCATGGCGCCGCGCTGATCGTCACCGCAGGTCACAGCGCCACGATCGAGGAGTTCTTCGACCGCTCCCGGCAGCAGAGCAATCCCTCGACCTTCCTGACCCGCCTCAAGGTGGGGGAGAAGCTGGTCGACGCCAAGGCCGTGGCGACCCTGTACCGCAGCCGGATCTCCGGCGGCGCGATCGCGCTGCTGGTGCTGGCCATGCTGATCGCGGTCATCGTCGCGCTCTGGGTGTCGCGTACCGATGCCGTCGTCCTGGACTGGGTGGCCGACTACTGGAACCGCTTCCTGCTCTGGGCTCAGGGTCTGGTCAGCTGATGATCTCCCTTCGGTCACACGCGATTTCGCTGGCGGCGGTCTTCTTGGCCCTGGCAGTCGGAGTGGTGCTGGGATCGGGCCTGTTGTCCGACACCGTGCTGTCCGGGCTGCGTAAGGACAAGGCCGATCTGCATGAGCAGATCAACACCCTGACCGATGACAAGAATGCTCTGAACGAAAAGCTCAGCGCCGCTGGTGAATTCGATAGCATGATGGCGCCGAGAATTCTGCGGGACACCCTGGGTGGCAAATCCGTGGTGATCTTCCGCACCCCGGATGCCGCCGATGACGACGTCGACGCGGTGACCCGGCTGGCCACCCAGAGCGGCGCCACCGTCACCGGAGCCATCTCGCTGACCCCGCAGTTCGTCGATGCCAACTCCTCGGAAAAGCTGCTCTCGGTGGTGAATTCGCCGATCCTGCCGGCCGGACGTCAGTTGTCCACCAAATCCGTGGACCAGGGTTCGCAGGCCGGCGACCTGCTCGGTATCGCGCTGCTGTCCGGCAAGGATCCCGCGGTGGTCGACGACCAGCGTGACACGGTGCTCGCCGCTCTGCGCGAGACAGGCTTCATCTCCTATGACGCCCAACACATCGGCGCCGCCAACACCGCGGTGATCATCACCGGCGGCGACCTCGGTGACGACGCGGGCAACCGGGGGTCCACCGTGGCCCGGTTCGCCGCCGGGTTGGCACCCCACGGCGCGGGCACCGTGCTGGCCGGCCGGGACGGCTCGGCGACGGGTACCGCCGCGGTCGCGGTGGCCCGGTCCGACGCGGCGCTGTCCTCGGCAGTCACCACCGTCGACGACGTCAACGCCGAGTCGGGGCGGATCACCAGTGTGCTGGCGTTGGCCGATCTGGTACGCGGAGGCAAGCCCGGCCAGTTCGGGATCGGGCGGGGCGCCTCCTCGGTGACCGTGCCCCAGTGAAACGCTCGCAGTGACGGAGACCATCGGCGCGCCAGCGACAGCTTGTCGGCGTCGGTGTTAAGGTGAGATTCCGTGGGTCGGCAGGCCCCAGGTAACAGTCAGTTGCCTTGCCCCATCGCCACGGAGGTTGTTCTTGCCCGGTCAAGTGAAGTTACGCAAGCACCCGCAGACCGCGACCAAACACCTCTTTGTCAGCGGTGGTGTGGCGTCCTCACTGGGTAAAGGCCTGACGGCCAGTAGTCTCGGGCAGCTGCTCACCGCACGCGGTTTGCAGGTGACCATGCAGAAGCTCGACCCGTATCTCAACGTGGACCCGGGCACCATGAACCCGTTCCAGCACGGTGAGGTGTTCGTCACCGAGGACGGTGCCGAGACCGACCTCGACGTCGGCCACTACGAGCGCTTCCTGGACCGCGACCTCTCGGGTTCGGCGAATGTGACCACCGGCCAGGTGTACTCGGCGGTCATCGCCAAGGAACGCCGCGGCGAGTACCTCGGCGACACGGTTCAGGTCATCCCGCACATCACCGACGAGATCAAACACCGCATCCTGGCCATGGCCGAACCCGACGCCAAGGGCAACCGGCCCGATATCGTCATCACCGAGATCGGTGGCACCGTCGGTGACATCGAATCGCTGCCCTTCCTGGAAGCCGCCCGGCAGGTCCGCCACGAGGTCGGCCGGGACAACTGCTTCTTCCTGCACGTGTCGCTGGTCCCGTTCCTCAAACCTTCGGGCGAGCTCAAGACCAAACCGACCCAGCACTCCGTGGCCGCACTGCGCAGCATCGGTATCTCCCCGGACGCGCTCATCCTGCGCTGCGACCGTGAGGTGCCCGAGCCGCTGAAGAACAAGATCGCGCTGATGTGCGACGTCGACATCGACGGGGTCATCTCGACTCCGGACGCACCGTCGATCTATGACATCCCGAAGGTGCTGCACCGCGAGGAACTCGACGCCTACGTGGTGCGCCGACTGAATCTGCCGTTCCGCGACGTGGACTGGACGCAGTGGAACGACCTGCTTCAGCGTGTGCACGAGCCGCAGGAAACTGTTCGGATCGCGTTGGTGGGCAAGTACATCGACCTGTCGGACGCCTACCTGTCGGTGGCCGAGGCGCTGCGCGCCGGTGGCTTCGCACACCGTGCAAAGGTCGATATCCGCTGGGTGGCCTCCGACGACTGCGAGACCGAAGCGGGGGCGATCGCCGCACTCGACGACGTGCACGGGGTGCTGATCCCCGGCGGGTTCGGTATCCGGGGGATCGACGGCAAGATCGGCGCCATCCGGTATGCACGCAAGCGCGGCGTGCCGGTGCTCGGGCTCTGTCTGGGTCTGCAGTGCATCGTGATCGAGGCTGCGCGGTCGGTGGGGCTGACCGAGGCGAGCTCGTCGGAGTTCGACCCCGACACCCCGGATCCGGTGATCTCCACCATGGCCGACCAGCTCGACGCGGTCGCGGGTGAGGCCGATCTCGGCGGCACCATGCGCCTCGGCGCATATCCGGCGGTGCTGCAGGATGATTCGATCGTGGCGCAGGCCTACGGCGCCACCGAGGTGTCCGAGCGGCACCGGCACCGCTACGAGGTGAACAACGCCTACCGCGATCGCATCGCGGAGAGCGGCCTGAAGTTCTCCGGCACGTCCCCGGACGGGCATCTGGTGGAGTTCGTCGAGTACGACCGCGAGGTGCACCCGTTCCTGGTCGGAACCCAGGCCCACCCGGAGCTGAAGAGCCGGCCCACCCGTCCGCATCCGTTATTCGCGGCGTTCATCGGGGCAGCACTGCAGTACAAAGCCGGCGAGCGGCTGCCCCTGGAGGAGCTCACCCTCGCCCGGGCCAACGGCACCGAGGCCGAAGCGCTCACCGAGCCCGCACACCGTGGCTGAGCACCAGTTCGACACCCTCGAATCGGAAACGCTCTACGTCGGAAAGATCTTCGCGCTGCGCGCCGACGAGGTACGGATGCCCGGCGGGCACACCGCCCGCCGGGAGGTGGTGGAGCACTACGGTGCGGTGGCTGTCGTCGCCCTCGACGACCAGGACAACATCGCTCTGGTCTACCAGTACCGCCATCCCCTCGGGCGTCGGCTGTGGGAACTGCCCGCCGGGCTGCTCGACCTTGGCGGCGAGCCGCCGGTGGAGACCGCGGCCCGCGAACTCAAGGAGGAGGCCGGGCTCGCGGCAGCGTCGTGGGCGGTGCTCGTCGACGTGGATTCCACACCGGGATTCAGCGACGAGAGCGTGCGCATCTTCCTGGCCACCGGGCTGACCGAGGTGGACCGGCCCGAGGTGCGCGACGAGGAAGCCGACCTGACGCTGGCCTGGGTGCCGCTGGCTACCGCCGTCGCACGGGTGTTCGCCGGCGAGATCGTCAACTCGCTTGCGGTCGCCGGAATCCTGGCCGCCCATGCGCTGCCGGACCGTTCCGCCCTGCGACCGGCGGACGCACCCTGGCCGGACCGGCCGCGGGCGTTCGCCGCCCGGCAAGGCCACCCGTGACCACGGCTGTCAACGCGATCGAACAGCAGGTGCGGGGATATCTCGACCACCTGGTCATCGAACGCGGCGTGGCAGCCAACACCATCAGCTCCTACCGGCGTGACCTGCGCCGCTACACCGAGCACCTCACCGAGCGCGGCACCGCCGACCTGCGCGACGTCTCCGAGACCGATGTCAGCGAGTTCCTCGTCGCGCTGCGCAAGGGCGACCCGGAGACCGGGGCGACAGCCCTGTCAGCGGTATCGGCTGCCCGGGCCCTGGTCGCCGTCCGGGGCCTGCACAGATTCCTGACGGCCGAAGGCGTCCTCGAGGTCGACGTCGCCCGCGAGGTCAAGCCGGCTACCCCCTCGCGGCGGCTACCCAAGAGCCTGACCGTCGACGAGGTGGTCGCGCTGTTGGAGTCCGCCGGTGGGGACCGCGATTCCGACGGGCCGCTGAGCCTGCGAAACCGGGCGCTGCTGGAGGTGCTGTATTCGACCGGCGCGCGCATCTCGGAGGCCGTCGGGCTGGATATCGACGATGTCGACACCACCTCGCGATCGGTCCTGCTGCGCGGCAAAGGCGGCAAGCAGCGTCTCGTCCCGATCGGGCGGCCCGCGGTCGCGGCGCTGGATACCTACTTGGTGCGGGCCCGGCCCGATATGGCGCGGCGTGGCAAGGGCACCCCGGCGATCTTTCTCAACGCCCGCGGTGGCCGCTTGTCCCGGCAGAGTGCCTGGCAGGTGCTCCAGGACGCCGCCGAACACGCGGGGGTGACCGCCGCGGTGTCCCCGCACACGATGCGCCACTCCTTCGCCACACATCTGCTCGAGGGGGGCGCCGACGTGCGTGTCGTGCAGGAATTACTTGGCCACTCCTCGGTGACCACCACGCAGATCTACACGCTGGTGACGGTCAACGCGCTGCGTGAGGTATGGGCGGGCGCACACCCGCGGGCGGTCTGAGCCGGCATCCTCGGGTGCTGAGCGTGCCGCCAATACCCTTGACCGGCAGTGGATTTGAATGGCTTCGAGCCTGCCCGGCGCCGGTCAGGCGCCCAGGTACTGGGACTCCAGCACCAGGTCCGGGAGCAACGTCTGGTACTCGGCGTGCGTGTGGTGTTCGACGGTCTGCCAGCTGCGGCCCTCGTGCTGCTTCATGTAGGTGCGGTACTTCGGCGCACCCGGCAGCTTGACGTTGTCGGCGACCACGATCGAACCGGTGTGCAGCCAACCGCGGTCCAGGATGCTCTGCAGGTCGGTCAGATATGCGCTCTTGTCGTGGTCGATGAAGACGAAGTCCACCGAGCCGGTGGCGAAGCCGAGCGTGTCCAGGGTGGCGCCGCCGTCGCCGAGGGTGCCGACGACGCAGGTGATGCGGTCCCAGACCCCGGCGTGCGCCCAGATCCGGCGCGCGATCTCGGCGTTGGCGGCCGAAAGCTCGACCGAGAAGACCCGGGCCGCGGGGGCGGCGCGGGCAATGCGCAGCGCGCTGTACCCGCAGTAGGTGCCCAGCTCCAGCGCCACGGCTGGGTTGGCGCGCTGCACGGCGGCGTCGAGCAGCGCGCCCTTCTCGTCGCCGACGTTGATGAGGAAGGACTGCTCGTAGGCGAACCGGTCGATGGCGGCCAGCACGTCATCGATGTCCCCGGGGCGGGACTCGCGCAGGACGTATTCGGCCGCCGCGGCTTCGCGACCGTCACCGATCTGACCGGTCCTGCTGATGTTGCGGGCACCCCAGGCCAGCCGTAGGAAGGACCAGCGCAGAAAGGGGGCACGCCGTGTGAGACCCATATCGTGACCTTACCCAGCGGGTCTGCGGTGTCAGGCCCATCTCCACGGCTAGACTCTGCTGCGATGTTCGCCGAGGAGGAAGGGGCCGCATGAGCGACGACGGCAGCCTCCACCTCGGTATCGAGCCGCAGCCCGAAGTGGGCCTCACCGGCCGCCCGGCCCGCGACATCCCCGAGCCAACCCCGCGCAGCACGCACGGTCCGGCCAAGGTGATCGCGATGTGTAACCAGAAGGGCGGCGTCGGCAAGACCACGTCGACCATCAATCTGGGTGCCAGCCTGGCCGAATACGGACGGCGCGTCCTGTTGGTCGACCTGGATCCCCAGGGTGCGCTCTCCGCCGGGCTGGGCGTTCCGCACTACGAGCTGGAACACACGGTGCACAACCTGCTGATCGAACCGCGGGTGTCCATCGACCAGGTGCTCATCAAGACCCGGGTCAGCGGCCTGGACCTGGTGCCCAGCAATATCGACCTGTCTGCCGCGGAGATTCAGCTGGTCAACGAGGTGGGCCGGGAGCAATCGCTGGCCCGCGCGCTCTATCCGGTGCTGGACCGCTACGACTACGTGCTGATCGACTGCCAGCCGTCGCTGGGGCTGCTCACCGTCAACGGCCTGGCCTGCGCGGATGGGGTGATCATCCCCACCGAATGCGAGTTCTTCTCACTGCGCGGGCTGGCCCTGCTCACCGATACCGTCGACAAGGTTCGTGACCGGCTCAACCCCAAACTCGAGATCAGCGGCATCCTGGTCACCCGCTACGACCCGCGCACGGTGAACGCGCGTGAGGTGATGGCCCGGGTGGTGGAACGCTTCGGGGATCTGGTCTTCGACACCGCCATCGCCCGCACCGTGCGGTTTCCAGAAACCAGTGTCGCCGGCGAGCCCATCACCACCTGGGCGCCGAAATCCAGTGGCGCCCAGGCGTATCGGTCGTTGGCTCGCGAGGTCATCTACCGGTTCGGCGTGTGACCGCCGAACCCGAGCCGGCCGCCGCGCAAACGGGTTTCCAAGTCCGGCTGAGCAATTTCGAAGGTCCGTTCGACCTGCTGCTGCAGCTGATCTTCGCCCATCGAATGGACGTGACCGAAGTCGCACTGCACCAGGTGACCGACGACTTCATCGCCTACACGAGGGTCATCGGTCGTCAGCTCGAGCTCGACGAGACGACGGCGTTCCTGGTGATTGCCGCCACACTTCTGGATCTCAAGGCTGCCCGGCTGCTGCCCGCAGGTGAGGTGCAGGACGAAGAAGATCTGGCGTTGCTGGAGGTGCGCGACCTGTTGTTCGCCCGGCTGCTGCAGTACCGGGCGTTCAAACATGTCGCCGAGATGTTCGCCGAGCTGGAGGCCGCGGCGCTGCGCAGCTATCCGCGCTCGGTGGCGTTGGAGGCGCGCTTCGAAGAGCTGTTACCCGAGGTCACACTGGGTGTCGACGCCATGCGGTTCGCCGAGATCGCGGCGTCGGCGTTCACCCCGCGGCCGGTGCCGACCGTGCGGCTGGACCATCTGCACGTGCAGTCGGTGTCGGTGCCCGAGCAGGCGATGCGGCTGATGGGGCTGCTGGAGACGCGCGGGATCGGCGGATGGGCGTCGTTCGGCGAGCTGGTCGCCGGCTGCGACGTGATGCAGATCGTCGGCAGCTTCCTGGCGTTATTGGAGCTCTACCGGGCCAGGGCGGTAGCATTCGAGCAACCAGAACCGCTTGGTGTGCTCCAGGTTTCGTGGACCGGAGATCGGCCTACCAACGAACACCTCGCCGCCGCAGTGGAAGAAGACTGATGACCGACGACATGACCGACACGGAACCACGTGTCGATCTGGGCACCGAGGTCGCTGAAGCGTCTGAACTCGACGACGAGTCGGGTCCCGCCCCGGAGGTACAGCTCGACGACGCCCAGCTGTACTCGGTGCTGGAGGCGCTGCTGCTCGTGGTCGACACCCCCGCACCGGTGGACATCCTGGCCTCGGCGGTGCAGCAGTCCGCCGAACGGGTGGAGGCGACACTGCGGCAGTTGGCGGCTGAGCTGGCTGCCCGCGACAGCGGCATCGACCTGCGCGAGACCGGTGGCGGATGGCGGATGTACACCCGCGCCAAGTACGCCCCGTACGTGGAGCGGCTGCTGCTCGACGGTGCCCGAACCAAGCTCACCCGGGCAGCGTTGGAGACGCTGGCGGTGGTGGCCTACCGGCAGCCCGTGACACGCGCACGGGTCAGTGCGGTGCGCGGCGTGAACGTCGACGCGGTCATCCGCACCCTGCTGGCGCGCGGCCTGATCATCGAGGCAGGTACGGACGGTGACAGCGGGGCAGTGACTTTCGCCACCACCGAGCTGTTCCTGGAACGACTCGGGCTGTCGTCACTGACCGATCTCCCCGATATCGCGCCACTGTTGCCCGATGTCGACGTGATCGACGATCTAAGCGAAAACCTCAGCGACGAGCCGAGATTCGCCAAGCTTGAAGGTGCGGCAGCAGTGCCGCCTCAAGCGCCCCCCGCCATCGATGTGGACAAGGACTGACATGACCGAGCAAGAAGGCGTGCGACTGCAGAAGGTGCTGTCGCAGGCCGGGGTCGCCTCGCGCCGCGTGGCCGAACGGATGATCCTGGACGGCCGGGTCGAGGTCGACGGACGGATCGTCACCGAACTCGGTACCCGGGTGGACCCGGAGAACGCCGAGATCCGGGTGGACGGCACCCGCGTCCGGTTGAACGACGACCTGATGTATCTGGCGATCAACAAGGAACGCGGGATGCATTCGACGATGTCGGATGACCGGGGCCGGCCCTGTGTCGGGGACCTGGTGGAGCACCGGGTGCGCGGCAACAAGCACCTGTTCCACGTCGGCCGGCTGGACGCTGACACCGAAGGACTGTTGATCCTCACCAACGACGGTGAGTTGGCGCACCGGTTGATGCACCCGTCCTATGAGGTGCCGAAGACCTATGTGGCGACGGTGTTGGGCAATGTGCCGCGCGGGCTGGGGAAGAAGCTCAAGGCCGGTGTGGAACTGGACGACGGCCCGGCCGCCGTCGACGACTTCGCCCTGGTCGACACGCTGCCGGGCAAGACGCTGGTGCGGGTGACGCTGCATGAGGGTCGTAAGCGGATCGTGCGGCGACTGCTGGCAGCGGTGGGTTTCCCGGTCCAGGCACTGGTGCGCACCGATATCGGTTCGGTGAATCTGGGTGAGATGCGGCCGGGCAGTATCCGGGTGTTGACCCGCAAGGAGATCGGCGAGTTGTACAAGGCGGTGGGGATGTGAGCGAGGCGTTGACGGTGGCCCTGGACGGGCCCGCGGGGACTGGAAAGTCTTCGGTATCAAGGGGTTTGGCGCACGCATTGGGTGCCAGGTACCTCAATACCGGTGCCATGTACCGGATCGTCACGTTGGCGGTACTGCGTGCCGGGGTTGATCTGTCGGACACCGATCGGGTGGCCGAGGTGGCCGATGAGGTCGATCTGGCCGTCGGATACGACCCCGATTTCGACACCGCTTTCCTTGCCGGCGAGGATGTTTCGCGCGAGATTCGCGGCGACGAGGTGACCGCGGCGGTCTCCGCGGTTTCGGCGGTACCCGCAGTGCGGGCGAAGCTGGTGCAACTGCAGCGCGAACTGGCCGCCGGCGAGGGCGCGGTGGTGGTCGAGGGCCGCGATATCGGCACCGTGGTGCTGCCCGATGCGGATGTGAAGATCTATCTGACCGCGTCGGCCGAGGAGCGGGCCCGGCGGCGCAACGCACAGAACATCACCAACGGACTGCCCGACGACTACGAAGCGGTGCTCGCCGATGTGGTGCGGCGCGATCACCTGGACTCCTCGCGCGCGGTATCGCCGATGCGGGCGGCCGAGGATGCGCTGATCGTCGACACCAGCGCAATGTCGGAGTCCGAGGTCGTCACCCACTTGGAGGATCTCGTGGTCCAGCGTGCCGGAGCGTGCCCATGACCGAGACTGATTCCGACTCCCCGGCGGACGGCACCTGGTCCGACGAGAGCGACTGGGAGGTCGGCTTTTCCGACGAGGATGTGGTCGAGGACGAGGTCTATGCGCCGCCGCCGGTGATCGCGGTTGTCGGTCGGCCGAACGTCGGCAAATCGACTCTGGTGAACCGCATCCTGGGGCGTCGCGAGGCTGTGGTGCAGGACATCCCGGGCGTCACCCGCGACCGGGTGTCCTATGACGCCAGCTGGCTGGGACGGCGCTTCGTCGTGCAGGACACCGGCGGCTGGGAGCCCGACGCCAAGGGTTTGCAGCAGAAGGTGGCCGAGCAGGCGTCGGTGGCGATGCAGACCGCCGACGCGATCATCATGGTGGTCGACGCCGTGGTCGGGGCGACCGCGGCCGATGAAGCGGCGGCCAAACGGCTACAGCGCGCCGGCAAGCCGGTGTACCTGGCCGCCAACAAGGTGGACAACGACCGCACCGAGGCCGAGGCCGCGGCGCTGTGGTCGCTCGGGCTGGGGGAGCCGCACCCGATCAGCGCTATGCACGGGCGGGGAGTGGCCGACCTGCTCGATCTGGTCACCGAGGACCTGCCCGAGGTCTCCGAGGTGCGCGGCGGGCCGGGTGGACCGCGCCGCGTCGCTCTGGTGGGCAAACCCAACGTCGGTAAGAGTTCACTGCTGAACAGGCTGGCCGGTGATGAGCGCTCCGTCGTGCACGATGTGGCGGGCACCACCGTCGATCCCGTCGACTCGTTGATCGAATTGGGCGGCAAGCCTTGGCGTTTCGTCGACACCGCAGGGTTGCGGCGCAAGGTCGGCCAGGCCAGCGGTCATGAGTTCTACGCGTCGGTGCGCACGCACAGCGCCATCGATGCCGCCGAGGTGGTCTTGGTGCTGATCGACGGATCGCAGCCACTCACCGAACAGGACCAGCGGGTGCTGACGATGGTGATCGAGGCGGGCCGCGCCCTGGTACTGGTCTTCAACAAGTGGGACCTGGTCGACGAGGATCGCCGATATCAGCTGGATCGCGAGATCGACCGTGAGCTGGCGCAGGTGCAGTGGGCGCCTCGGGTGAACATCTCGGCCATGACCGGTCGTGCGGTGCAGAAACTCGTTCCGGCACTGGAGACGTCGCTGGCGTCCTGGGACAGGCGAATTTCGACCGGCCGGCTGAACACCTTCATCAAGGAGGTCGTTGCGGCGCACCCGCCGCCGGTGCGTGGCGGTAAGCAGCCCCGGATCCTGTTCGCCACCCAGGCGACCACCCGGCCGCCCACGTTCGTGTTGTTCACCACCGGGTTCCTGGAAGCCGGATATCGGCGGTTCCTGGAGCGCAGGTTGCGTGAGACGTTCGGTTTCGAGGGCAGCCCGGTGCGGATCAATGTGCGGGTCCGGGAGAAGCGCGGAGCTCCGCCCAAACGCCGGTGATCTGTGCCCGTCTTGTCACGGTGACCGTCACGGAACGTGCGCCCACCGCGTGAGTAGGGTGCTCTGAGTGTCTGTTGCGCACATGGTGCTCATCGCGCTGGCCGGTGTCGGTGCCGGCGCGATCAACGCGGTCGTCGGTTCCGGAACGCTGATCACGTTCCCCACGCTGGTGGCGCTCGGATTTCCACCGGTCACTGCGACGATGTCCAACGCCGTCGGTTTGGTGGCCGGCGGGGTATCGGGTACCTGGGGTTACCGGGAGGAACTGCGCGGCCAGTGGGACCGGCTGAAATGGCAGATCCCCGCCTCGTTGACCGGGGCCGCGCTGGGCGCCTGGCTGCTGCTGCACCTGCCGGAGAAGGTGTTCACCCAGATCGTGCCGGTCCTGTTGATCGGGGCACTGATCCTGGTGGTCATCGGCCCGCGCATCCAGAATTGGGCGCGGCGGCGGGCTGAGGTGTCCGGCCAGTCCGCAGAGCACGTCTCGACGCGCCGAATGATTGCGGTGGTGCTGGCCACCTTCGCAGTCGGCGTGTACGGCGGGTACTTCACCGCTGCCCAGGGGATTCTGCTGATCGGCGCGATGGGTGCGCTGCTGCCGGAGTCGATGCAGCGCATGAACGCGGCCAAGAATCTGCTATCGCTGCTGGTCAACGTGGTTGCTGCGGTGGCCTACACGGCGGTGGCGTTCGACCGGATCAGCTGGACAGCCGCCGGACTGATCGCTATCGGGTCGTTGATCGGTGGCTTCCTCGGCGCCCATTACGGCCGGCGGTTGTCACCCAATGTGCTGCGTGCGGTCATCGTCGCAGTGGGATTGATTGGGCTTTACCGGTTGTTGTCCCTGTAGTCTGTCGACGGCTTGTATTAGGAGGACACCGATGGCTGAGCGCGCTCTTGCGGCCTCGCCGTCCGCGTTGTCCGCGCTGGAGCCCTTCTGGCCGTCGCGCCGCCTGATGGCTTTCGACGAGTGGTGTTGTCCGCGTCCCTGACGCCCCCACCCGTCCATCCGGTCGCCGCCAGGTGACCGAACCCCCTGAAAGCAGCCATGCGTTCGCTTCTCATCTTCACGCTCGTCGGTGTCGGCGCGCAGCTTGTCGACGGTGCCCTCGGTATGGCGTTCGGTGTCACTGCCTCGACACTGCTGGTGCTGTCCGGCGTCGGGGCGGCGCAGGCCAGTGCAGCGGTGCACCTCGCCGAGGTCGGCACCACCTTCGCCTCGGGGATGTCGCACTGGAAGTTCAAGAACATCGACTGGGCGCTGGTGGCCAAGCTCGGAGTTCCCGGCGCCGCCGGTGCGTTCCTGGGCGCGACGGTGTTGTCCTCGCTGTCCACCGAGCAGGCGGCCCCGCTGATGGCGGCCATCCTGCTGGGCATCGGTGTGTATGTGCTCCTTCGTTTCTCGATGCGGACACCGCTGAACTTCGGGGTGCGGGGGACCAGTCACAGTGCGAAGTTCCTCGCTCCGCTGGGCCTGTTCGGTGGATTCATCGATGCTTCCGGTGGTGGCGGCTGGGGGCCGGTGACCACCAGCACGCTGTTATCTCAAGGCAAGACCGCGCCGCGCACCGTGATCGGGTCGGTGAGCGCCTCGGAGTTCCTGGTGTCGGTG
This sequence comes from Mycolicibacterium sp. Y3, assembly GCF_051188035.1. Lineage (NCBI taxonomy): Bacteria > Bacillati > Actinomycetota > Actinomycetes > Mycobacteriales > Mycobacteriaceae > Mycobacterium > Mycolicibacterium sp. Y3. The sequence goes on from NZ_JAVQLT010000001.1 coordinate 3,205,727, forward strand.
TCGGCATCGCTGGGATTCCTGGTCGGTCTGCGGCAGGATTTCCTGGATCACTGGCCCGTCGTGGTCGGCCTCATGGTCGGCGGTGTCATCGCGGCACCCCTGGCCGCCTGGCTGGTCAGCCGGGTCAGTCCCGCGCTACTCGGTACGGGCGTCGGTGGTGTGATCGTGCTGACCAACAGTCAGAAGCTGCTCATGTACTTCGGCGTGCACGCACCGGTGTCGACGGTGATCTACGCCGGCATCGCGGCGGTGTGGGCGGCGCTGGTGGTGTACGCCTGGCGGGTGTCGCGAGCGCCCGAGGCGGCCGAGCCCGTCGCGGCCGAGCGCCCAGCCGAAACCGATGGGGCGATTGTGGTCGGGCGGCCCGGCTGAGGTAGAGTTTCGCTCGCTGCCGGCGATCCCGGCGGCACCGCGGGCTGTGGCGCAGCTTGGTAGCGCACTTGACTGGGGGTCAAGTGGTCGCAGGTTCAAATCCTGTCAGCCCGACAAAAAGACCAGCCTTGAGCTGGTCTTTCTTGTTTTTGGGGAATCGCCCGGACGTGCGACGAGTCCCCGGCCAACGCGATGCACTCCACGGGCGGCGCACGTCCAGGCCTACGTGGAACCCGCGATTACACGGTCGCGTAGGTTCTCAGAGAATCAAAATCGAAAACCCACGCAGCATTCAACGAAAGCGATCATGTCCCAGGATCAGAACACCGACGTTCCACCGAATCACCTCTCCATCGATCCGCGTAGTCCGTTCTACAGCGAAGAGGCGCTCCTGCGCGGCGTGGGTATTCGCTTCAACGGCGCCGAGAAAACCAACGTGGTCGAATACGACGTTGCCGAGGGTTGGGTGCGTGTGGAAGTCCCTACCGCCAAGGATCGCCGCGGAAATCCGATGGTCGTCAAGCTCAGCGGCGCGGTAGAACCGTACTTCCGCCAAGCGGAATAACGGACGCCCTCTACTCTTGCTGTTCGCTCGGGCGAGCGAACAGCAAGAGGGTCGGCGCGCCCGAGTTCAGCGAGCTTGCACAAACGGACCGTTCGTCACATCCGTGCCCCAGGTCGTATCGGGTTGTGATGTGCGGCCCTGGGTCGACGCCGTTGCGGACACCGTTGTCCTGCAGCCCAGCTCCGATGCGGCCATCGAGGACTTCGTGCGGTTCGGCGGAGCCAAAGTCGGGGGTGTGCTCGCCAGGGCCGGATGTTAGCTCCGAGCCGTCAACTCGCAGATTTCCACCGCGCAGGCTGCCGCACAGGGTGGACGCGAGCTTGAGCTGAAGGCGTTGCAGGCTGGCACGACAACGTATTTCGCGGCGCGTCTCATCGCACTTCAGTCGTCGCGTCTCTTTCCCGACGTTCGGGTGTCGCCGGGGCCGAGCTACGCACCTGCGCTGCCATCGCGCAGAGAACGAATCATGTTCTGCAGTGCGTGAAACACCCGTGCCTGATCGGCCTCGGACAAGCTGGACAGCATTCTGTCTTCGACAGCCCGGACCGCCGTCGTCGCCTCCTGTAGAGCCTTGCGGCCGCGCGGGGTGAGTTGGGTAGGAAGGGCTTTCCCCACGGGCGCCTCCTCTGGTCTGCTGACGTAGCCCTCGCGTTCCAAGGTCTGCAGCAGCACGTTCATCGACTGCCGCGTCACGAACGCACCCCGCGCGAGTTCGGAGTTCGACAAGCCTGGTCGTTGAGCCAGTAGCTCCAGGCAGGCGTAGCGCGTGATGTTCATCCCGAGCGGTCGCAGCACCTCCTCCATGGCTGCACGCAGAGCACTCGAGGCCTCTTTCAATGCGTAACCCAGTGACGTACCGACGTCGATGCCACCACCGCCTTGACCCATGTCAGTATTCTGACATACGGTCAATGGTGTCAGAAAACTGACACGACGAAAGGATGCACCATGTCCGTCACCGGCCCCGATTTCATCTCACTGCAGGCGCGCGACCTCGACGCCTCCCGGTCCTTCTACGAGCAGTACCTCGGCCTCGTGCGCTCGCCGGTCGGGCCCCCGCACGCGGTCGTCTTCGGGACCAAGCCGATCACATTCGCGCTGCGCGACGTCGTAACCGGCACCGATCTTGCCTCCGCTGCGCGGCCTGGCATCGGTGCCGCAATCTGGCTGCACGCCGACGACGTTCAAGACATCCACGACGCGCTCGTCACCGACGGGCACACCATCGTTTCCGCGCCGATCGACGGACCCTTCGGCCGAACCTTCACCTTCGCCGATCCCGACGGGTACCACATCACGCTTCACGACCGCCCGGACCAGAGGAACTGACCTTCCGCCGCGACATTGCAGTTACTGCGCGAAAGTGCGAGTGCCGAGCGCACTACCGGCAATGTCGCGACGGGGTCAGGCGATCATCGGGTCGATCGCCGACCGGGGCACCAGCACGTGCAAACCCCCGGCCGAGGCGGGCAGCAACACGCCCTGGTCGAAGAAGAAGATCACCCCGTCGTTGACGATCGCGAAGTTCTGGTAGTTGGCGGGGTTGTACAGCGCGGCCTGCGCGAACGGCAACGGCGGTGGCGGAGGCGCGGTGGTCGTTGTCGTGGCCGTGGTCGTGGCGGGCTGCCCCGGTTGCGTAGGAGGCGTGGTCGCGACCGGTGGCGGCGGCGCCAGCTGCTGCTGCAGTTCAGTCTGGACGATCGGCGCGACGGTCTTCAGCGGATCGTCCACCCGCCACAACGGCGCATGTTCTTTGTCGTCCGGCGCGGCCGTGTAGGTGATCGCCTTACGATAGCTCTGGTCCCAGTTGAACGCCTTGTACGTCGTCTGCGGCTGGCCCCCACCGAGGTCTTGGGTCACCGTGAACACCACAGCCTGCGAGCCGCGCGGCGGCACCGACGAGTTGTACTTCGTCGGCTTGATGCTCAACTCGTACGGTGAGGTGCGGGGCGCGCCGGACTTGGCCGAGTTGAGGAACGCGTCGCGTGCCTGCGAGATGTAGTCGGCGACCGACTTCTGGTCGGGGTAGTCCAGCGGAATGCTGATGTCGACGCTGTACGCGGGATCGGAGAGTTGGATCTCACACGTGCTGCCGGTATTGCCGCCTTTGAGGTCGGCGCAGTAGTCCTTCGGGGCTGCCACCGCCACGCCAGAGCAACCGAATGTGGCGGCCACCGTGACGACCACTGCCACGCTGAAAGAGCGCATGGGTAATACCTCCTAGCAAACGCGGCAACGCGCCGCGACCAAGAGATTAACGTGCCGTCCGGTCGGCAAAGCCGGCTGGGCGGAAGTACCGCTGCACACCGAGGTCAGGGTGGGGTTCGGGACCATCGTCCCCCACAGGCAGGGCATCGGTCCCTACTCCCAGGGGCCGGTGCGGGGGTCGAATGACTCAGGGGATCTCGTGGGTCCCCATCAGGTCACCACCGGCGTAGCCGCTGTCCGAAGGAGACGCACCATGAGAGCGTTACCGCACCTGCACACCCGCACGAGCCTGTTCGCCCGAGTTCTCGGGCCCTACCTTCTCGTTGCCGCGTCCACGATGCTGACGCGCGCCTCCGCCCTGCGGACACTGCTGGCTCAATTTGACGCAGACGTCGTATGGCCGTGGGTCACCGGCGCATTCGTCCTGCCGATGGGTCTGACCATCATCGTTTTGCACCCGTACTGGCGTGGGGCTCCCGCGACGATCGTCTCACTGTTGGGATGGCTCACCGCATTCAAGGGCGTGGCGTTGATGACCTTCCCCTATGCCTATTTGTCATGGGGAAACGACGTCGTTGCCCAGGCGCCCTGGTGGCAGGTGGGCACGGTGATCGTCGCCCTGACCGGGCTCTATCTGAGCATCGTCGGTTGGGCCACTTCCGTGGGCCGTCCGGCGTCACTCCCGGCGGCACGAGCGGCGGGCGATATGCCCCGCGCGGCCTAGATGTCCCGTAGAAGCTCGAGCGAGGGTGTCTCATGTTGAGAGTCAACCTGCCGGCGACAGTCGACGGCGCGCAGCTGGAGAGCGAAATCGTCAACGGCACAGCAGGCAGGCTCCGGGACGATTCACGGAATGGAGTTGTTGAATCCAGGTGAGATTCCTCAGTTGAGGGGAACTCGGCATGAGTACCGCCTTCTCCCCAAGGGCAGCATCGTGATCCACAACGATCACCACGTCCTCCACCGCGTTGACGTCGACGCCAAGGACCTGTTCACGGCTGAGTGCGGCGATATCGAACAACGGCACAGCGGGCTCGACACGACGATCAGCTGGCGACGGGGGAATGCCGCATCGGTGGGTGGCCAGCCGGAAATCCAACGGAGTCAGGATGATTCGGTCCACCCGGTCTCGGTCATCAACGGTTGCCCGATGTCTCACCGGCGCCCGGTATTTCCACCCGGCACGGTGACATCCCCTCGATGGCACCGGGCCGGGGAGGAAGGCGTGAGCATAGACAAACGAACCCATTGCCCACCGTTACGTGGTCCACAGAATCAGGACGGATCACTGGGCGCGTGCGCACCGCCTCGATCTGATCGTGCTGTACGCCGTGAGCTTAGCTGGCCGCGGAGTCGGCTGCTGCGAAATCTCCCGTGATCGCCTCCCACAGCGTCGTGTGCAGACGGAGAAGGCCCCGGAGCGTGGGCGCTAGGAGGAAGTCGTGTCACTTACGGGTCACTCGGCTTACGCCCGCTTCCCCGGCAGGGTTGTCCTTTGTTGTCGGTGTGGTCAGGGGTCTTCTGGTTGTGTTCTTTCGGCACCGGGATGGAGCGATGGCATACCGGGCAAAGTAGGTTTGGCACTGTTTCACGCTCTTCCGGGGTTTCACCGTGGCGCGGTCGCATGCCATGGGCTGCGATATTGCCGCGAAGCGGTCGTGGCTGGAATCTGCTGTATTGGATTGTGGTGGTGAGGTTTTCACTCTCACGATGCAGGTGGCGTGAGCGTAGGTGTTCTTGCGGGCAGTGATCGCCGTGTGTCCTCCTCCCGCGTGGGGATCCGGGCCGGATCCGATTTTCGGGACACCCGGACCGTAAGCGCGGCGGTTGAGCCGGATCTAGGGCCATTGGACCCGGACTCTGGAGCCATGTGGCCCCTCACACCGGTGTGTCAGCCGGTGGCCGACTGCGCCGCAACCCATGTCGCCACGGCGAATCTTGAGCTCGGTCGGTGCGGTTGATCTTGCCTGATGCGATCAACTCCAGCGTTACGGCGACTGCGCAGGTTTGCGACAGCAGTATCGACACCAGGATCAGGATCTGGACAGCGCCGGCTAGCATCGCAGATCCGGTACTGAGCAGCACCCCGACGAAGGCGCCTGGGAGGGTCACCACACCCACCGTCCTGGTTTGGTCGAGATTGGGCAGGAGGGCATCCGCGGCGGTAGGACCGATGATTTCCATTCGCGCCAGGCGGTCGCTGAACCCCAGGCTGAGTAATGCCTCGACCTCGCCGGCGCGCGTAGCAAGCGTGTCGAGTGCCCGCCGGGCGGCGACCGCGATGGCGGTCATGGTGCTTCCCAGCAGGATGCCGGCGATGGGCACGATGGCGATACCGGTCATCGGCACGAGCCCGGTCGAAAGCAGTAGTGGCACCACCGAAATCATTCCTGTCGCAAGTGCTACCGCGAGTAGCCAGGAACGGTTGGATCGGCTGCGGCGCGCTGCGGTCACCGTCGCGGCGACGAACATGATCCCCAACACAACAAGTGACGTCCGCAGGTTACTCAGCGCGGAAGCCAGAATGGCGGCGACCGCACCAAGCTGCAGCACCGCACGCACCGCGGCGCGTGGCACCGTCCACGCCGAGCCGAGCGCTGTTGACCAGTAGATGGCGGCGGCGGCGAGCACCATCGCCGCGCACACGACCATCAGTGTCGGGCCTACGAGGTGGGGCGACAGCTGCACCTCGTCGATTCTCCTGCAGGTGTCCGGGCGTCATAGCGTGACACCCGCGGGAACTACCTGTGAACCGGCGTGGGTGCGTCGAAGTCGACGAGTACTTTGACGATCCCGTCCTCGACGCGGGCGGCGCGTGGAGCGATCTGGGGCAGGCCGTCGAGGCCGATGCGGTGCGAGATGAGCCGGTCGACCTCGATGCGGCGGGCGACGAGCAGGTCGAGCGCATCATGGAAGGACCGCAGGCCGGGCTCGGCTTGCGAACCGATCGCTCCGACCAGGTGGAGATTCTTGGCCACCAGACCCAGCACGGACACTTCCAGGTCGCCGGGTTCGTCGTCGGGGAGTCCATAGATCCCCACGGTGCCGAATGAGGCGGTGCGCTGCCAGCACTTACGGCGTACTCCCGGCATGCCGGAGGCGTCGACGCTGAGCTCGACCGGGGGAGTGCCGTCCTCGTCCGGGATTGCGCCGAAGGATGTCGCCAGTAGGCGGCGATGCTCATTCGGCTCGGACACGTAGATCTGTTCACAACCGCGCTCGCGGAGCAACTGGATGAACATCAGACCAGCCGGTCCGGCACCGGCGACGAACGCACTGCGGGGCGGTTGCGGCGAAGGCCAGAAGTTGCGCAGCGCGTAGATCACCGTGCCGAGCTGCTGCGCGAAAACACCAATCTCCGACGGCAGCCCAGCGGGAACCGGCACGACGTTGGTCTCCCGCGCGAGTTGGTAGGGCGCGAAGATCTTACCGTCGGTGGGGAAGGGCACGTGGAGAACACGGTCGCCTTGGGCGAACAGGCCGGAGTCGCAACGTTGCACCACTCCGACTGATTCGTGGCCGAACACGTCGGTGTCGTTGCCGTACGACTGTGTCCCGCGGAACCGGTGCAAATCGGTCCCGCACAGCGCGGAGACGACGGTCCGCAACAGCAGTTCGCCGGCCCCCGGGGTGGGCACGGCGCGCTGTTGGACCGCCAACTCGCCGTTGGCCAGCACGCAGATCGCCGGCATCGAGGCTGTGGCCGGCGTCGTGGACCACCCAGGGGATACGCCCGGGACCTCGTGCAGCGGCGACCGCGGTCCGCGTTGGACGGGAAGGTGAGTCATATTGCCCCATTGCGAGTAGTTGTCGTCAGAGACCCTCGTTGATCGGACCACCCGGTGACGGTCGGTACCAGGGCCGGAAGTCTCTTGCGCATAAGCTCTCGCCCTCACCGGCAGAGGTCTGCTGACCTGAGTGCCGCGTCATTGGTACAGGGACTCGAGCAGTTCGCTGTTGCGTGCGAAAACGATGGGGCGCTTGACTTTCAGGGACGGCGTGAGTTCGCCGGTCTCCACGGACAGGTCACGGTCCAGAATCGCCCATTTCTTGATGGTCTCCCAGCTGTTGAGGTCGCGATTGAGCTGCGAAACGTAGTTGTCGATGAGGTCGAGTACCTCCGGTGCTTTCGTCAGTTCGTCATAACTGGACGCGTTGAGACCGTGGCTGCCGGCCCACGCACCGATGGCGTCGGGGTCCAATGCGATCAGCGCCACGCAGTACCGGTGGGACTCTCCGAACACCAGAAACTGACTGACGTAGGGGCACTTGGCAATGAACTTTGCTTCGATCGCCGTGGGCACCACATACTTTCCACCCGAGGTCTTGAACATGTCCTTGATCCGGCCAGTGACCGTGAGGAAGCCGTCGGCGTCGATATCGCCGCAGTCGCCCGTGTGCAGCCAACCATCGTCGGTCAGCGCTGCGACGCTGAGCGCCGTCAAGCCGTGATAGCCGTCCATGACATTCGGGCCGAGGATCTGAATCTCGTCGTCGTCCCCGATACGGGCCTGTGTTCCGGGCAGCGGGCGCCCGACAGTGCCCAGCTTGTACTGGGCGGGCGTGTTGATGAACGCAGCGCCTGACGTCTCGGTCAGCCCGTAGCCCTCCAGGATCAGCATGCCGGCATCGAGGAACCACTCTGCGATGTCGCGGTTCAGCGGCGCGGAACCGGAAACGAAGAACCGGATGCGGCCACCGAACACGTTGCGCAGTTTTGTGAGTACCGATCGGTTCCACAGTGCGTACTCGGCTCGGAGCCTGAGTGGTACCGCGATCCCGGCTCGTCGTCGGTCGCCCACGGCCTGGGCGACGTCGAGTGCCCGGCCAAGCAGGCTGCGCGCAAGCAGCCCCTGGGAATGCGCCGTCATCAGCAGTCGCGAGTGGGCCTTTTCGAAGACCCGCGGCACCCCCGCCATGAAGGTGGGCCGTACCTCGGCACAGTTGGTTGCGATGGCGTCCAATCGGCTGTCGATCGCGCTGACAAATCCGCATGACAACTGAGCCGCGAGCAAGACCTTGCCGAAGGAATGCGCCAGCGGAAGCCAGAGCAGCTGAAGGTCATCGGTGCCCAGGACGTCCAGGGCTGCCACTGCCGCACCCTGGTATACCCACGCACCGTGTCGCAGGCGCACCCCTTTGGGGACTCCGGTGGTGCCAGATGTGTAGATGATGGTGGCCAGCCGGTCGGGTGTGATGGCCGCGACGGTGTCTCGGACGCACTGCGGATGCGCCTGAAGATACTCGGCACCCAATGAGGCCAGGTCATCGAGCGTCATGGCCCAGTCGTCGTCGGGGACCCCGTCGAAGAGGACGACATGGGACAGTTCGGCCAACTCGTTGCGGTGCGCGGCCAACTTCGCCAGCTGACTGGGATTCTCGGCGAACACGATGCGGCACTCGGCATCTCCGAGGATGTAGGCGGTGTCTTCGGCTTTGGTGTTCGCGTAGACGGTGGTGGTCGCCGCGCCGGCGCACATGACGGCGAGGTCGGCCAGTATCCATTCGATGCGGGTGGTCGAGGCAATGCCGACGCGCTGTTCGGGTGCTATCCCGAGCGCCAGTAGGCCTGCCGCCAGCGCTTCCACGCGAACGGCCGCATCGGCCCAGGTCATCGACGTCCAGTTCGGGCCGTCGCGATATCGGAATGCTTCCCGGTCGCCCGAGGTGCGCACGCGGTCGAGGAATAAGGCCCCCACGCTGGGGACATCGCAGTCGATGCGAGTGTGGATGTGAGACATCGCCGTTGATCGATTCTTGAGGGAGCTCAGTGCCGCACCACGAGCACGGAGCATTCGGGATGCTTGAAGACGGGGTGACCGTGCGGTCCGATGATGTCTGCGACCCGACTCGCATCCTCGGCGTTGATCACGACCATCGCGACGGGTGCGTCCTCGTCCTCGAGGAATCGGGCCAGGCCGGATCGGGTCGTGACCGGTTGTACGCGGACGTCGGGATAGCGTTGCCGCCACGTCTGCACCAGGTCGTCGAGTTCCTCGTGGGGGAGGAGATCGGTACCCTCCTCCCACAGTCCTATCGCCAGCAGCGAACTCCGGCGCAGGCGGGCCTCCTGCATCGCGGCAACCACAGCATCCTCATCCTGGGGAGATTTCCGGACGGCCACGGCGATCGCGGTGCCGATGGATCGCCGGCCATCGTCGCGAGACCGGATGACCGCGACCGGACAGGATGCGTTCTCGGTCAACGTCGCGGCGACGCTACCCAACAGGGTCTTGGCTACGGCGCCGATGCCCGAGGAGCCGACGCACACCAATTCTGCGGTACGTGACTCGGCCAGCAGTATCCGAGCCGGATCTCCTCCGACGACGGCCGTCTCGACGTCGACATCCTTGCCGGATCGCGTGATCGCGGTATGGGCCTGGCGCAGTACCGTCTCGCCGTATTCGACACCCAGTGGGATCTCGCCGGCCGTCTGCGACACACTGGATTCGGGGTCGGCGACATGGACAAGGCGCAGCGGCACATGTCGTGCGACGGCCTCGTCGATCGCCCATACGGCGGCCTCGACGGCGGCGTGCGACCCGTCGATGCCGACCACCACCGCGGCGCCTGGTCGACTGTCGTTCATTTCGTCCCCCTTGCAGTGGAGCCAAGCGAGTTCCCATGAGCTGCGGACTCCTTGACCACGATGTAGTTGAAGACCTCACTCACATGCGGTGATGACCAGGCGGCGAGGTCGGCTTGGCGCCTGGCCGCCCACGACGGCACGGTCCCGGTGAGCGTGACTCTGTCTTCAGCCACGCGCACGTGGACCGTCTCGGGGTCCAGCAGCGCGTTGCGGGCGATCGCCTGCCGGATGCGTTCCTCGGTGTCGGGTGCAGGCTGCCGCGGGGTGAGGGAGATCGCGTTGTTGACCGACGTGACGCCGAGTAGGTGCTGGACCGCGCGGGCGGCAGCGCGGCGCTGATAATCCCATTCGACCACTCCGGTCAGATCCACCTGGTGGCCGACGATCTCGGCCTTGACGGTGTCCGGGATGCTCGCCGTCGAACGCAGCGCATGCTCGACCTCCCTGGCGATATCGGTCTCACCGAGCGTGTACGTCGACTTCGGGCGCACCCGAATCTCGTTGACGACGGCGGTGACGCCGCGCACGCGAAGCGCGGCCTCACTCGCGGCGGTCCGTTCGCAATACTTGTCGACGTCGCCGGTCAGTACGACCACGCCATGGTCGGCGGTCACTCCGATATGGGCGGCCACCATGTCGGGAGCCCACTCCAACTCGGCCGTGACAGCGGCCCTCACCTCGGGATCGGAGCGGGTGGGAATGCGGCTGGTGAGGGTCATGTGGAATCTCCTCTGAGTCGATACATGTCGTCAGCGGTGTCGGGCAGGTGCGGGTGTCACGCGTACATCGGCGTTCTCTCGAGCCACCAGCACGGCGAGGTCCGCTCGATGAGCGTGTGTCACTCCACCGATGATCTGCGCCAGCTCGGTTGACCGGGCGGCGTCGAGGACGACGAGACCGTTGATATCGGGGCTGTTTCGCAGGAATTGCGCCACGTCGGTATCGCACGAGATCGGATAGACGTGGATGTCCGGAAACTGCCGCTGCCAGTCAGCCACGAGCTGGTCGAGTTCGTCGCTTGTGGCGTTGTCGCCGTGGGGAGTGTGCGTCCCGACGGCCAGCATGGGCCATCTCCGGTACCGCGCCTCGGCGATGGCCTCGGTGATGACGGTGCGGTTGTCCTCCGTGTGGCGGGTGACCGGCACGACGATCCAGTGCAGTGGATCGTCGTGTGCGACGGTGCTTTCTGCACCGCGGACGACGACCACGGCGCACGCCGCTTCCTCGGCGACAGAGGCCGCCGTCGACCCCAGGATGGCCCTGCTGATCCGGCCGATCCCGGACGACCCGAGGCAGATCAGACCGGCATCCGGGGATTCGGCCAGCAGAACGCCGGCAGGGGAACCCTCGACGATGGCGGTCTCCACCACCACGCTCGGGTTGCGCTTGGCTATCGCGGTACACGCAGCCGCCAGCGCAGCCTTGGCGGAGTCCACATCAGCTTCATACTCACTGGCCGACAGCGTGCCGGTCAGGTCGGTGCGCACGACATAGATCAGCCTCAGCACGGCATGTCGCCGCAATGCCTCATCGACTGCCCATACCGCTGCATATTGGGCCTGGTCGGAGCCATCGATGCCGACGATGACCGGTTTGGTCGTGACCTCTGACATTTCGCATCCTCTCGTACCGGAGTCGAGTTCGGAAATGACGTTACGAACCTGGACTTCTGTGCACTGGAGTCTTTGGTCACCGACGTACCGCCAAAGGTCTTCGCCGGGGGCAGACGTACCAACAGGACCTTTGGCCCTTCACCACCCGACGCCGGGCCGCTTAGGCTCTCTCGGATACCGCAGGACGAGGGTTGGAGTGGCCATCATGACGAGTTCCCGCCACACGTCGAACCCGGTCCAGGCCTGCTCGGACATGTGCTCGGGAGTGGACGGCGAACTCCACGCCCGTTCACGGTAGCGATGGCTGCCCCGAAATGGCGGCCCGGTTTCGCTGCATCGCTGCCAGGTTTGGCAAATCTGCTTCGCTATCAACGCTCCTGGTGGAGCGGTGATCTTCAGGCGGCGGTCAGCGTCGCCGCCTACCTGATACCGCAGGCGCTGGCCTACGCGACGTTGGCGGGGTTGGCGCCGATCACCGGCCTTTGGGCTGCGTTGGCCCCGCTGGCCGTATATGCCGTACTCGGCACGTCGCGTTTGCTGTCGGTCGGACCGGAATCGACGACGGCGTTGATGACCGCCGCGGTGTTGAGCCCCTTGGTATTCGGGGATGGGGCACGGTACGCGAGTTATGCCGCGACGCTGGCGATCATGGTGGGTGGAATCTGTCTTTGCGCGGGCATGCTCCGGCTCGGATTCTTGTCCAACCTCCTGTCCCGGCCGGTGCTGGTCGGTTATCTGACGGGCATCGCGATTCTGATGATCCTCGGCCAGGTGGGCACGTTGTTCAGCATTCCGTCCCGGCCCGATGACAGTGCGCTCACGCGCCTGCGCGCGCTGGTGGCGGGAGCCGGTGATCTCCACTGGCCGACGGCGCTGCTCGGCGTTGGGGTCATCGTCGTGGTCGTCGCGCTCCGGATATGGGCACCGCGATGGCCGGGTCCCTTCATCGGGTTACTGGTCGCCGCGGTGACGGCGAAGTTCCTCGGGCTGGCGGGCCATGGTGTCCACGTCGTAGGACCGGTACCCGGGGGTCTGCCGAATATCTCTGTTCCACCTGACTTCTCGGGCACAGTCCGAGAGTTGCTCGTGCCCGCCATCGGCATCGCGGTGGTGGCCTTCTCAGATAACGTCCTCACAGCGCGTGCCTTCGCATCGGCGTCCACCGAGGAGATCGACGCCGACGCCGAACTCCGGGCCCTCGGTGTCAGCAACCTCGCCGCCGGGTTGGCTCATGGTATGCCAGTGAGCTCGAGTGGCAGCAGGACTGCCCTGGCGGCGGTATCCGGGGCTCGTACCCAGATGTATTCGCTCATCGTCTTCGTGATCGTCTGGTTCGTGCTGATGCTCGGGGGTAGCCTCGTCGCCTTCATCCCGTCAGTCGCGTTGGGTGCGCTGATCATCTATGCCGCGACGACGCTGATCGATATCCAGGAGTTCCGTCGGCTGGCACGATTCCGCCGCAGCGAGTTGGTCCTGGCCCTCACGACAGCGATCGCGGTGATCTTCGCGGGTGTGTTGTACGGCGTGTTCGCCGCGGTCGGGTTGACCATTCTCGACCTTCTGCGTCGTCTGGCACGCGCCCATGACAGCATCCAGGGAATCGTTCCCGGGCTGCCCGGGATGCACGATATCGACGACTACCCGGATGCGACCGTGATCCCCGGGTTGCTGGTGTACCGCTACGACGCGCCGTTGTGCTTTGCGAATGCCGAGGACTTCCGCCACCGGGCCCTCGCGGCGGTCGACACGGCGTCGTCGGCCGTGCGGTGGTTCGTTCTCAACGTCGAGGCCAACGTCGAAGTCGACATCACGGCGGTCGACGCGTTGGAGCGGTTACGCCAGGACCTCACGCAACGGGATATCGTCTTCGCGTTGGCGAGGGTGAAGCAAGATCTCCGAGACGCCCTCACCGCGGCTGGATTCGTGGACCGAATCGGGCGGGACCGGCTCTTTCTCACGCTACCCACCGCGGTGGCGGCATTCGAATGCTCTCAGGAAGCCGACGATGGTGGTGCACCGGTGTGAACACCGGTGCCGGACATGAGATCGGGTTACTGGAGACGTGGGGCCTCGGGCTCAAAGTCCATCACCTGTGCCAGGGACTTGCGCGGGGTCATGGTGAAACCTGGCTTCACTTCTGCCTGACCCACTCTGATCAGCACTTGCGGCGTACCGCGCTGGTCGATGAGGGCGCGCAGGAGTTCCCGGGGCTGCGCAAGCTCGGTCATATGAGACAGGGTGCACGTGGCCTGGCCGGCCATCGTGCATTCGAGCAGGACGGCTGACAGCGCCTCGCCGCAGCGCAGCAGATCGTGGCGAGAATCCTCGTGGGACGTGGACAGTACAACGGTCTCCGAGTGGTCGAGTTCAGATGCCCACCAACATGATTCGGGTTGGCAGCGGTGATCCGCGGGGTTCAATTCCTCGGCGAGCTGCCACGTCTCGGCCAGTCGGGGTCTGTCCGGCGGGAGCACCGTGTCGAACATGACGTGATAGGGAATGACCTTTTGGCGCAGTGTCACTTCGAGTCTCGGCCAGTCGGCCGGAGCCTCGAAGGGGCGCAGGTCGGTGTGACGCGCCAGGATGGCTTCAGCCCGCTCGCACGCTTGTACCGATATATCACCGGCGACCGGACGGAAGTGGATTTCGGCCAGGTGCAGCGGGGCGGCGGGATCAGGAAACCGCTGCACGTCGGCGACCCATCCCGCGGCGGCCAGCGCAACCACCAGATGATCCAGGGCCGCACCGCAACTCAGGTAGATCTCACGTCCCAGCGGATCCAACGTGGTCAGCGCGCGACCGGGCTCGGCGTAGAGGTTGAGCGTCGATGTCCCTTCGGCGACCCAGCGCCACGGTTGGCTGTTGTGCAGGGAAGGAGCGCGGCAGGCCATCTCCACAGCGTCACTGAGCAGTTGCGGTGGCAGCATCGCGCTCGGCATAGCCGTCACCTCCGTGCCACCGCGGCGTCGAATCGTCCGATGACTGAGGTCCCGAGTTCTGGAAACGCCGAGTGGGCGCGGCGTCGCAGATCGCTCAGGTCGATGATGTCGAAGCCGCCGGGTGTGGTGATGAGCAGGCCGCGCTCGACGAATTTCGCAAGTGCTTGGCTCGCCGCCTCCCGTCTGGCGCCGGCGAGCTGAGCGAACTCATGGCGCGTGAGTGTGTGCCGCACGCGCACATACCCGTCGGCACTCTCGCCGAATCGCTCGGCCAGCAGGACGACTTGGCGGGCAACCCGGGTCGATACGTCGGCGGCCAGCATGCTGGTGATCTCGGCTTCGCGGCTGCGTATGTGCGCAGCAAGCGCCTGCAACCAGCGCTGGGCCAGGTCGGGATGCTGTCGCGTCAGCCGGCGAACCGACTCCCTGGTCAACCACGCTGCCCGAACCAGGGTTTGGCACGTTGCGGTCTGACTGCGCGGACCGGGATCGAAGACCGCGAGCTCGCCGACCACGTCGCCGGCACCCATCAAGCCACGCACCACTTCGGTCCCGTTGGCCAGCGTGCACGACACCTTGACCAAGCCCGAGATGATCACGTACACCCGGTCGCCTGGATCGCCTTGGTGGTAGATCTGCTTACCCGAGGGGAAATCCGCGAGATGGAAGTACTTTCCGAACACCTCGTCGATACAAAGGGCGTCTTGAGCTGTCGGATCGTCGAGCAGCCAACTGTGTGACAGGACGCTTGCCCAGGCTGAGGACGGGCTCGTCGCACGCAACGACGGAAGCTGTGCCACCGTCGCGAATTGCTGATCGCCCCGGGCCGCGCGCACCAACGGCGGTTGAGAGCACGTTCGATAGGTGTACTTCACAGCTGCGGCCTTTTCTACGCGACGTCCATCGGCAAGGAACATGATGCCGCCGGTGCATCGGTCCACAGCAGGGCCGAAAGTCCTCTGTCGCGTCACACGCCGCGGGTGGAATCTCCCGGCGGATCGGTGACTTTCGCCTCTGTGCGTTCGGCTGTGGACGGCGAACAGTCGTCGCATGGAACGACTATCGCCTCTGGATTCAGCGTTTCTCGAAGCCGAGGATTCCGACCGGCACGTGAGCCTTGCCCTCGGGGCGGTGGCGGTGATGGATGGCCCGATGCCGGAATTCGACAGTGTTGGCGCCGCGATCGCTGAGCGGGTCGCTCGGGTCGAGCGCTTCCGGCAGGTGTTGCAGGTACATCGTCTCGATCTGGGCGCCCCGCACTGGGCGGAGGATCCCACGTTCGACCCGCATCGCCATATTCATCGGGCCGCCCTTCCGCACGGTGGTGACGACCAGGCATTGTTCCGGTTCGTCGCCGATGTCATGGAACGCCGGCTCGACCGGGACCGGCCGCTGTGGGAATGCTGGATCATCGAGGGTGTGGCCGGCGGCCACTGGGGTCTGCTGATGAAGATGCACCACTGCATCGCCGACGGTATCGCGACCATGCAGATGTTCGCCGGCCTCAGTGATTCGGGGAGCCCGGACACGTTCGCCACCGACATCCGGGCGTCCAGAGTGGCTGTCGGCGCCCCCGATGTACATGGCGTGGTGCTGAATCCGCTGGAATGGCCGGGCGCACTCTGGCATGTCGCCACGACCCTCACCGATACGGCGTCACGGTCGGTCGCAGGTGCGTTGCAGATCGCCGGGGGACTGCTGAACCCGGCAGCAGAGTCGTCGCTGACGGGGCCGGTGACGACGATGAGGCGGTTCAGCGCCGCACATGTCCGCCTTTGCGACGTGGAGCGAATTCAGGGCAGGTTCGATGTCACGCTCAACGACGTCGCCCTGGCCGCCATCACCTCCAGCTACCGGGATGCCCTGATTCGCCGCGGAGAAGAGCCGCAGAAGACGTCGCTTCGAACCTTGGTACCGGTGTCCGTACGCACCAGCGACGCAATGAATCTCACCGACAATCGGGTATCGCTGATGCTTCCGTTGCTCCCCGTCGACAAAGACGATCCGCTGGAACAGCTTCAATCGGTGCGCCACCGCCTGACCAGGTCGAAGAAGGCCGGCCAACGCGAGGCGGTGAGCATCTTCGTCACCGCGGTCGGCGCACTGCCCTTCGCCCTGACGGCGTGGGCGGCCAGAGCATTGATGCGGCTCCCGCAACGAGGTGTCGTGACGTTCGCGACCAACGTTCCCGGGCCGCGCCGGCGCCTGAAGATCATGGGCTGCAGGGTGGCGCGAATACTCCCCATTCCACCCATTGCACTCCAGTTGCGCACGGGCATCGCGATTCTGAGCTACGCCGACGGTCTGTACTTCGGCATCACCGCCGACTACGACGCCGCGCCGGATGTCGATGAGCTGGCGCGGGGAATCGAACAGGCGGTTGACCGGCTTGCCGTACTGGCCGAACGCCCATAGCAGTGGACCCCACACGAAAGGAAGGCGTCCCATGCTCGGAACTCTTGATTCCGCTCAGATCGAGGAACTTCTGCATACCGAGGTGGTCGGCCGGCTCGGATGTATCAGTGCGCGAGGCCCCTACGTCGTACCCGTCTGTTACGTGTACCGCGACGGTTTCGTCTACGGCCACTCGATGGACGGAATGAAGTGGCAGTCGATGCAGGCCCATCCGGACGTGTGCTTCGAGGTCGAGCATGTCGACGATCTGACGAATTGGCGGAGTGTGATCGGCTGGGGGCGCTTCGAAGCACTGGCCGGCGCCACCGCGGAACACGGTATGGACATGCTCATCGAGCGCCTCATGCCGCTTCTGGGCATCGGCGACGCGCAACGCCCGCCCGACCACGGAGAAGGGCATCGCGCCGGCGTCTTCCGAATTCATCTCACCGAGATAACCGGTCGCTTCGAAGCCGCCGACGCCCGGCGAGGACCAACGTCCGCGACACCTAGGGACCTTGGTCGCTATCGGGACGAGGACCAGGCGAATAGCGTTGGCAGCGGCAGGAACCACCATCGATAAGGAGCCGAAATGACCGAGACGACAACGGAACAAAAATCCCCTGGAACGCAGCCGGCCGAACTGTTCGACGAAGTTCGTGAGTCCGCTCGGACAGGCCAGCACGCAGCGGCGGAGGCCCTGCGCAAGTTCAGCCGCACCCTCGATGAGGCGATCCCGGAGGCGGTTCAGCCGCTCCGGACGAAGATCATCGACGCCGCGATCGATTTGGCTGACACCCTGGCCGCCGCACAGTATCAGTTCAACCGCAAGCTCATTCGCAGCGCCGATCGGGCACTGACGCGGTCAGAGGCCGACCAGAAGTAGCGAGCGCAGGGCTGTGGCTTGGCGCTATCGTCTCGACTGAGAGGGGACGCGCCATGGTCGCCTTCCTGAGGAGCAGCGACGCGTTCATCTGGTCGATCGGGGCGGACGCACGATTCAGATCGACGATCGTGACGCTGATACTGCTCGACAGCACACCGGACTTCGCCAACGTGGCCGATCGGTTCGAAGCCATCAGCCGCATGGCGCCGATGTTCCGTCAGCGTGTGGTGCCGTCACCGTGGCCGGCACCACCGCGCTGGGAAACCGATCCCGAGTTCGACCTGGCTTTCCACCTTCGCCGGGTGGGCGCGCCCCGTTCGGGGGACCTCGACGGGGTTTTGGAGATGGCGCGGCTCGCCGCGATGGCCGACTTCGACGCGGCTCATCCGCTGTGGGAGGCAACGCTCATCGAGGGAATGGCCGGTGGGGGAGCAGCCCTGCTCTGCCGGATGAACCATGCGCTGACCGACGGTGTCGGGGCGGTGGAGATCGGCCGGCTCCTCTTCGACGACCTGGCGCAGGGGCGGCCGCTGCCGACACCGAAGCAACCTGATCTCCTGCAGCTGACGCGGATGGCTGCAGGCGCACTGTTCGGCTCAATGCGCGCCGGGCCGGCACTTGTCGTCGAGGCGATGTTGCGGCCGGTGGCGACGTTCGGCATGGCCGGTGCGTTGACGGCCTCGGTATGGCGGACCACTCGTCCACGCCGTCGCAGATCACCGATGATGCAGAAACGCGGCAGCATTCGAGAGCTGGTCATGCATGAGGTGTCCAAGGAGGCACTTCACCGGGCGGCGGCGATCGCCGGCGGCTCGCTCAATGACGCCTTCCTCGCGGCGGTTTCCGGCGGTCTCGGTCGCTACCACGCCGAACACGGGGTGTCCGTGGATGAGTTGGTGGTGATGATGCCCATCAACCTTCGCACCAAAACCGACCAGGTCGGTGGCAACCGGACCACGCTGATGCGGTTCGCCGTCCCCACCGGTCCGGCCGATTCCGCGGTGCGCATCCGGAAGATCCATGAACTGACGGGCGCCCAACGGGCGGAGAAGGCGGTGCCGGTCACACCCCTCATCGCCGGTGCGCTCAACCTCGTGCCTGACTGGTATGCCCGATCACTATTTCAAAACGTCGACTTCCTGGCCAGCGATGTGCCCGGATTCCCCACGCCGGTCAGCCTGGCTGGTGCCGCGGTGCGCAGGCAATACGCGTTCGCCCCGACGCTGGGTACGGCGGTCAACATCACGCTCTTGAGCTACGGTGACGTCTGCGCCTTCGGGATCAATGTCGACACCGCCGCCATCCCGGATGTCGCGGCATTCCGCGACTGCCTGATCGAGAGTTTCGACGAGGTGCTCGCGCTCGGTGCCTGAGTTCAAGCCTGGGTGTGGCCACACGGAGCGCAATGCCGGGTGTCCTCGGGAGAGGCTTCGTGCTCTCCCTCAAGAGACCTTGGTGACCCTTCAGGACGTCGAATCTGTTCTATCGGTGAGTTCCGTCATCTCGAACGAGGGCAATGTGCTCTTCGGTCACAGGTGCTCGACATGATCGGATGAACGATACTGCCCTGAAGGAGGACGGCATGAGCACCTCATCACCACTTCATTATCGGACAAGGGATTTCGCGCGGGTCATCGGACCGTTCTTCGCTGTGATGGCACTGATTGCCGTCTTCCGCAGTTCTGACATGGCGGTCTTGCTGGGTAAGTTCTCCGCCACCCCGGTGTGGCCGTGGGTGACGGGTGCCTTGATCCTGCTCGGTGGTATCGCGATCGTGGCATTCCATCAACGTTGGCGCGGCCCGGCCGCTGTGATCGTGTCGGTTATCGGTTGGCTGCTGATCGTACGCGGGATCTTCCTGATGGCCTTTCCTACGGTGTTCGCGTCAGTGGCCAATCGCATGGTCGGCTCCGTCGGTTCGTGGCGAGCGGGCTTCGTCATCGTGGCGGCGATCGGGTTGTACCTGACCTATGTCGGATGGAAGCCGCTGACTTCGGAACATGTGCGGAGAAGCGAAGAGGCCGGCGCACATGAACCCCCGCGTGCCGCCTGACGGGATTGTGCTGATGGGCCATCTGCTCGTGTACTCGGGGGTGTGCGGTGGGGTCGCGGCCAGGACCGGTGTCGCCTCGACGCCGATGGAGAGGGCGCGATTGAGTCCACCGTAGCCGCCACTGTGGCGGTAGTCCGCCACCCGGCACGCAGCTCCACCGGCACGGCGCGTCGTAGCACCGCCCAAGCAGTACACCCGTGGTTGAGCCGATCTCCACCTCGGCAAGATGGTGGAACGAGCCCGCGGTCGGGGGCGTCTGTCCTCACGCGGCAGGGGGGCCACAGGCAAGAGTCTCCGCGGCGCCGGTTCAGGGTGGATAGAGTCGAAGATCCCCTGCTCACCCGGAAACAAGGACATTGGACCCTAGCGGGTGTGTCTGCCGGCTGGCAGGCTCGCAGAATCGGGGGTGACGGTCATCCGAGGAATTCGGTGCTGCGTATCAACGGTGCTGCATATGAACGATGACTGCGTTACCGAGGTGACGACGCCGATCCGCTTCCCGACAGGAAGCACCCGCGGGCACACCTCCTGGGCTGGGTTTGTCCTTCTCGCGGTGTGCGCGGCCGCGCTGCTGTTCGCTCTGCACCGTGCTGGTCAGACCGCTCGTGGAGTCACCCGGATGGATGTCGTGGCCGTGTCCTCGGCGGCGGTCATCGTCGTGCACGGGCGTGCACTCGGGCGCCCGCTCACCGCACTGCACGCGGGATATGCTGCGGCACTGGCGCTCACCGGGGTGCTCATCGGCCTCAGCGGGCACCCCGGCGGTGCGCTCCTGGGTGTCGTTGCGGCGGCGGTCGTCTTCGTGTGGCCCAGTGATTCCAGGTATCAGCCGGCCGCAGTGGGTGCGGTGTCGGTGCTGGTCGACCAGACGCGCGACGATCCGTTGGCACCGTTTGCGATGGCGGCGGGGAAGAGCTACGTCTTCTCCAGTGACGGGGCTGCCGCATTGGCGTACCGCGCAGTGGCCGGGTTCGCCGTGGTCAGCGGCGATCCGATCGGCGACCCGGCACGCTACAGCGAGGTAGTCGGCGATTTCGCCGTACTGTGTCGGGCCCACGGTTGGCGGATCGTGGTGCTGGGCGCGTCTGCGCACCATGTGGGTATGTGGCAGAGCGAGCTGGTTCCGGGTCCGCGCCTGCGGGCGATCTCGTTCGGTCGCGACGTCGTGGTCGATGTCGATCGGTTCGATCTGGTCGGCAGATCGAAGCGAAATCTGCGGCAGGCCGTCAACCGCACCCATAACGCTCATGTGACAACAGAGGTGGTGCCGGAACGCGATCTGGATGACGCTCTGAAACGTGAACTACTGGAAGTGATTTATACATCGCACAAGAACACGCACCGGGGCTTTTCCATGATGCTCGGTCGTGCGCTGTCGGGCCGTTACCCGGGTGTGCTGCTGATCATCGCCCGTGGCAAGGCCGGGCGAGTGGAGGCGTTTCAGCGCTATGTCAGTGCGGGCAACGGGAGCGATCTGAGCTTGGATCTGCCCTGGCGGCGGCCGGACGCGCCGAACGGAGTCGATGAGCGGCTGGCCGTGGACATGATCACCTGGGCAAAGGAGCATGGTTTCCAACGGGTTTCGCTGTCCTTCGCGCCGTTTCCCGACCTGTTCGCAAGTGCCTCCACCAATGCGGGGCTGCGAGTCCTTCGGCTGCTTGCCCATGCCGGCGATCGGGTCGTCAAGCTCGAATCGCTTTATCGCTACCTGCGAAAGTTCGATGCGATGTCGGAGCGCCGCTACGTGTTGCTGCCCTTGATCGGCGTCGTTCCCGCCGTGGCGGTCTTGCTGGCACTCGAATTCGCTCCACACCGTGATCGGCGGGATTGAAGCGAGGACAACTGAACTGGGTGACCTTCGACTCTCGACGACGGTTCCCCGGCTGATTCATGATGCGTTGGTGCTGTTGGTGATCCGGCAGCAGACCGGGGAGCCCTGGATGTGTCGAAGGAGCGTGTCATGAGCACCGATGCAGTATCGAAGGGAAAGCCACTCGGCATCGTCGTGGCAGCCGACGGATCGCCCGCATCCCGAGTTGCCGTCGATTGGGCGGCTCGGGATGCCGAGCTGCGCGGGGCCACGCTCACCGTCGTACATGTGGTGCCGACCGGCACGATGGTCTCCTGGATGGACGTACCGATCTCGGAAGATTACTGGGCAGAGCGTGATCGGCTCGCGGAAAAGGTCCTCACCGATGCACTCGGCGTGGTTGCCGATGCCATCTCCGAACACCCGAGTGTGGTCGTTCAGCGCCGGCTCCTGTCGGCTCCCGTGGTTCCTGCGCTGGTGGAGATGTCCGCGGACGCCGATATGGTCGTGGTCGGTTGCCGCGGGCTCGGTGGGGTGGGCCGATTGCTCCTCGGGTCCGTCTCGTCCGGCCTGGTGCACCGGGCGCACTGCCCGGTCGCGGTCATCCGCGACGAGGATCCGCTGATGCCCGACCCTGCACACGCACCCGTGGTGGTGGGCATCGACGGTTCCCCGGCGTCCGAATTGGCGACCGAGATCGCCTTCGAAGAGGCCACCCGGCGGGGTGTGGAGCTTGTCGCCGTGCACGTGTGGAGTGACCGCAGCGACGACCTTGCCACGCCGTACTGGGGCGACCTTCAACGAACGGCCGAAGTCATGCTGGCCGAGCACCTCAAAGAATGGACGAAGCGTTACCCGGAGGTGACGGTCCGCCCGGTGCTGGAGTGCAGTCATCCCGCCCGACAGCTGCTCAGCCACGCCGATAAGGCCCAGCTGCTCGTGGTCGGCAGCCATGGCCGCGGCGGCGCCGGCGCAATGCTGCTCGGCTCGGTCAGTTCTGCGGTGGTCCACGCTGCCCGGATGCCGGTGATCGTCGCCCGAGCGGACTGACCACAGATTCGAACGGGCTTGTCCGTGGAGGGAATTCCGGTGTCACTTGATGGCCGGTGGCGCGGTGTTCATGATCCCCTGGATCGCCGGCGCCCTGAGCATCGTGCGACTGAATGCGGCGCGGCTGTGGCAACTCGAGCCCGACCAGACGTTGTGGCGGCTGCCGCTGTGGCCTTGATCTGCCGGATCGACGGCGCGAGATGACTACGCGAGATCACATCGCCGAACGGTCGGCGGCTCACTGCATGTCACTCGTAGGCGCTCAGGGTGCGGTCGTCGTCGTAGTCGGGGCTGCGATGGCTGGAGTCCGCGATCGTCATTCGTTGCTCGAGGAGGTCGGCGGCATCGGCCTCCCGACTGCCGACGAGTTCGTCATCGAGATCATCACCGACCGGCGCGGTCCGGACGATGTCGTCCGACTGTTCGGCCAGGTCGGCGTCGTCGCCGAGCGGTATCGGGTCGATCAGCGTGGTCTGCGACGGGGCAAGAGGGCCAGCCGAATCTCGAGCGGGACGTGCCCCTTTGGCCTCGGTACGGGCACGGAGTCGATCGGCCGGGGCGCCCCAGGCTCTCTTGGCGGCGGCCAGCGCGTCATCGTGTGCATCATGGGCGACCGAGTCATCGACGATCGCTGCCAGCGCACTGGCCAGCTCGATCACCGACACGTTGTGACGTTTGGCGGTGTCCACGATCTCGGCGAACGCGTGGTCGAGGCTGCACCAGCCCAGAGCCACGAGAATGCCTTCGGCCGTACCCAGGGTGCGCTGCGCATTGCGTTGACGGTCCGCTTTCCGACCCACCCCGGCACACTCTTCGATCCGGCTAGTCATGGCGTGCCACGATCACCGGGGACTGGATCTGGTGGACCACAGCTGAACTCACCGATCCCAGCAGCATCCCGGCGAAGCCACCACGACCATGGCTACCGACGATGACCAGCTGTGCTGATTCGGCCTGGGCAAGCAGATTCTGCACGGGTTGGTCCCGGACAACCACCCGCTGCACCACCACGTCGGGATAGCGTTCCTGCCATCCGGCGAGACGTTCGGCCAGCGTTTCGCCGGCTTCCGCGGCAAAGGCCGACCACGGTAGCGGCATCACCTCGGGCCACTCGGTATTGCTGAACGCGTGCAGGGCCACCAATTCGGCGTGGCGCAAGGAGGCCTCTTCGAACGCGACCGCCGTGGCACGTTCGGAGGCCGGCGAACCGTCGATACCGACCACCACCGGACCGTGGGTCTGTCCTTCGCTCAACGGGCCGCGAATGATCGCGACCGGGCAGTGGGCGTGATGGACGAGGGCGGTGCTCACCGATCCGAGGAGCAGCCGCCCCACCGCACCCATTCCCCGACTGCCGAGCACGATCATCGCGGCCTGCTTGCTGAAGTCGATGAGGGTCGGGACCACCGCCGTCAACGGCACTTCGGTGCTGATGTCCAGGTCCGCGCCATCGACGCTGTCCCGCGCGATACGGACGGCGTCCGCGATGATCTTGTCAGCCTCATCCTGCTGCCAGGCACCGAACTCCGCTGTGATCGGAGAACCGAACATTCCCGCGCCGTACCAGCCGTCGGTCAGCGGGCTGACGATGTTCACGATGCTCAGCTTCTGCCGGCGCAGAACCGCCTCGGCGGCGGCCCAGCGTACGGCGTCGTCCGAACATCCCGAGCCGTCGACGGCGACCAATATTCCATTGTGGGGGGCGGTGGCGCTAGACATGTACGTTCTCCTTCGAGGTTGAGATCAGCTGCTTGAGGGGTAGGGCGGGGGACGAAAGTTCACCGGCGATCATCGTGCGATCAGCACTGAACACCGGCCGTGCTCGACGAGCGAATGGCCTTGCGGGCCGACGATATTCGCCACCTGGTCAGCATCGTCCTCACCTATGACAGCCAGCTGTACGTGGCCGTCGGCATTGTCGGCCAGAAACCTGGGCAGGTCGGCCCGGCTGGCGACCGGATAGGCGTGCACATCGGGATAGCGGCTCTGCCACTGCTGGACGCAGCGTTCCAATTCGTCGTAGGGGGCTTCGCCGAAGTCCTCCCGCCACAAGCCCACGGCAATGAGCGCGCAGTGACGGAGTCTGGCTTCTTCCAGCGCCTGTTGGAACACGCGGTCTTCGTGTTCCGCTCGCCGGAAGCCGACCACGATGACGCCACCCGTACGGGTCGGAGGTGACCCTTCGCCGTGCCGGATGATCGCCACCGGGCAGTGTGCCTGCGCCGCTACTGATTCAGCAGTCGAACCGAGCACCTTGCTGGCCGCCCAACCGATGCCCTTCGATCCGACGCACACCAACGATGCGTGGGTGGATTCCGTGATCAACACCTTGTCTGGATGGCCCCGCAACACCGCGCCAGTGGCCGTGACGGGTTTGCCGGCGCTTCGCACGGCCTCCGCTGCGCGGTCGAGGGCGCTTTGAGCGAAGTCGACCTCGATCTGGGCCTCACTGTGCACGGTCCCGGGCCATCGCTCGTCGTCGATCACGTAGATCAGGCGCAGCGGCGCATCACGTCCGGTGGCTTCGTCGACGGCCCACAGCGCCGCGTTCACCGCCGCGTCCGACCCGTCGATCCCCACCAAAACAGGTGGGGCGTCGACTTCACCTTCCATCATGACCTCCTCGGTCCAACGGTGTGATCGGTCTCATCTGTCCCGAAAGCGCTGATGCGAGAGGCCAACTCGGCGTGAGAGCGAAGGTCCGATATGTGGTCCCGGGATGTGCGAACGAAACCCCCGGGACCACGACCGGTCACTTCGCCGATTCGATTGCGACGTGCTTACCGGGTGCTTCGACTTCGTTCACCGGAACCGATACGTTGAGGATCCCTTTGTCATAGGTCGCCTTGACGCCTTCCTCGTCGGCACCGGCGGGCAGGGTCACCGACCGCGTGAAGGAGCCGTACGCGAACTCCGAGCGGCCGTTGGACTCCTTCTTCTCGCTCCGCTCGGCCTTGATCGTCAGAACCCCGTTGCGAATGGTGATGTCGACGTCCTTGTCGGGATCGACACCTGGAAGCTCGGCGCGCAGTTCGTATTTGCCGTCTTTGATGTCGTCCTCGACCTTGATCGGGTGTCCGATGAAGTTCGGGCGAAGGCCGGACCACGCCGGGAAGCCCGAAAGAAATTCCGAGAGGTCCGGCCAGGTCGGCAGATGGCGCTGTGGGACAGCGACATTGTTCATGCTGTTCTCCTTTGATCGAGTGTGGCCAGTGCTGTGACACCACGAATTCGACCACCGGCCGGCGGGGCGCACTAGGGGCTGAAGTCCCTGCCCCGGGGGCCGTTGGTCCGGCGAACCTGCCGCTGCCAGACGGAGTGACCTTCGGCCCTAACGGTTGGTCGTCGCATGGCGTACCAACGAAGATATGTCTGATGAGGTGCAGTCCGCACCCGCCTTCGCCGTCGAGGTCACCACACACGGTGAGCTTCCGGATGTCGCTGGGTACGCACGGGCCAAGATCGGCAGTCTGGGCCGGTTCCTCGAGTCACCCGTGTCGAGGGCGCACGTCAGTGTGACGCGTCGTCGGGATCCGGCTGTCGAGCATCCGGTGGTCGCACACGCGAATCTGGAGATCGGCGGTCACGTATTGACCGCGGAGGCCGAGGCAGATGCCGCACGTGAGGCGGTCGACATGCTGGAGGCGCGGCTACGGCGGCGTCTCGTGCATCATCTGGAGTGGAAGCGCCGCCAGCACCGCCCGGGTCTGGCGCCACCCTGGCGCAGCCCGCAGGTCGATGGGGCCGGGGTACCGGACGAATCCGGACACGTTGTCCGGCGGAAGTCGTTCTCGACCGTACCGTGCTCGGTGGACGTGGCGATCGCCGAAATGGAACTGTTCGGCTACGACTTCCATCTCTTCCGCGAGATCGGTTCGGGCGTAGCCGCTGTCGTCTATCGGGGCGGACCTACCGGGTATCGGCTCGCCCTGGTGGCTCCGGCCCTCGCGCCCAGGGTGGCTCCCTTCGAACAACTGGTGACCATCAGTCCACATCCTCTGCCCTGTCTGACCGAGGACCAGGCTCTGGAGCGGCTGGCCCTGCTCGGTACCCCTTTCCTGTTCTTCGTCGAGGCCAGCGAAGGCCGGGCCGGTGTGCTGTATCGGCGCCTCGACGGCGACTTCGGATTGATCACGCCCGCGGTGTAGATGGTGGGGTCGTTATCCGTGGAGGTAGGGACTTTGTGCCACAGCAGTCACCCGGGCGCGCTGCTTACAGTCACCCCATATGCACCGACGGAGAAGACCAGGAAACGGAGTAACCATGACCACAGCGAGACGGACTATAGGTGCGGGTCAACCGAGACGAATGTTCCGTGATCGACGGGAGGCCGGCCGTGTTCTGGCCGGCCTATTGGGCGGCTACCGCGGCAAAGCGGGTGTCGTGGTGCTCGGGTTGGCCCGTGGCGGCGTTCCGGTGGCATGGGAAGTCGCTGCGGCGCTGGGAGCTCCGCTGGATCCCTTCATCGTTCGCAAACTCGGTGCGCCTGGGCACGACGAGTTCGCGATGGGTGCGCTGGCCAGCGGTGGACGGGTGGTCGTCAACGACGATGTGATCCGGGCGCTGCGCGTGACACCGCAGCAGCTGCGCGACATCACCGAGCGCGAGGCCCGCGAACTCACCCGGCGCGAAGCAGCGTACCGGGCGGGCCGTCCGCCGGTTGAACTCGCGGGCAAGACTGTCATCCTGGTCGACGACGGCCTGGCCACCGGTGCCAGCATGCTGGCTGCGGTTCAAGCGCTGCGGGATATGGACCCGGCCGAGATCGTGGTCGCCGTACCCGCGGCGCCGGAGTCGACATGCCGGGAATTCGAGGCGATCGTCGACGATGTCGTCTGCGCCTCGATGCCCACGCCTTTCCTTGCGGTGGGGGAGTCATTCTGGGATTTCGCACAGGTCAGTGACGACGAGGTGCGCGAACTGCTTGCCACGCCCACTGTCGGTATCGCCACCGCGAGGCGTCGCCTTGCCGAATCGCCCGCTGAGGTCATCGCCCGATGCGCGGTCGATGCGCCGTCGGGTGTGCCGCCCAAGGAGGCGCTCGACGAGATCATCGGCGATGCGAGAGTCGTGCTGATCGGCGAGAGCTCGCACGGCACGGCCGAGTTCTATCAGGCGCGGGCCGAGATCACCAAGTGGTTGATCGAAGAGAAGGGTTTCTGCGCCGTGGCGGCGGAAGCCGACTGGCCCGATGCATATCGGGTGAATCGGTATGTCCGGGGCCAGGGGACCGATGGCTCGGCCGATGAGGCATTGAACGGTTTCGAGCGCTTTCCGTCCTGGATGTGGCGCAACACCGTGGTGCGCGACTTCGTGGGGTGGCTGCGCACACACAATGCTGCGCGTCGCGCGAAGGGGGATCGCGAGACCGGTTTCTACGGCCTGGATCTCTACAGTCTGCACCGTTCGATGCAGGAGGTGGTCGACTATCTGGAGAACGTGGATCCAGAAGCCGCGCGACGGGCGCGCGAACGCTATGCCTGTTTCGATCGTACGTCTGGTGACGACGGGCAGTCCTACGGGTACGCCGCGGCTTTCGGTGCCGGGATGTCCTGTGAACGGCAGGTGGTCGACCAGCTGGTCGATTTGCAGCGCAACGGCTTGCAGTATGCGCGGCGCGACGGACTCCTCGCCGAGGACGAACTTTTCTACGCACAGCAGAACGCGCAGACCGTGCGCAATGCGGAGATGTACTACCGTGCGATGTTCGGCAGCAGGGTCACCTCCTGGAATCTGCGAGATCAGCACATGTTTCAGACCTTGAAGGCCCTGCGCGCGCATCTTGGTGACAATGCAGAGGGTGAACCGACGCGGATTGTGGTGTGGGCACACAATTCTCATGTCGGTGACGCACGGGCCACCGAGGTTGGTGTGGACGGGCAGTTGACCCTGGGGCAATTGGTTCGGGAAGGGTATGGCGAGCAGGCACGGCTGATCGGATTCACGACCTACTCCGGCACGGTCACCGCCGCCACCGAGTGGGGCGGTATCGCTGAGCGAAAGGTGGTCCGGCCGGCGCTCAACGGCAGTGTCGAAGAACTTCTGCACGAGGTCGACCGGCCGGAGTTTCTGGTGTCCGCGGATATCAGCCGGGATGCCGAAGAGCCGCTGGACACCGTCCGCCTGGGCCGGGCGATCGGGGTCATCTACCTGCCCGCCACCGAACGGCAGAGTCATTACTACCACGTCCGGCCGGGGGATCAGTTCGACGCGATCATCCACATCGACCGGACCACTGCGCTGGAACCTCTGGAGCTCACCAGCACATGGGTCGCCGGCCAGACTCCGGAAACCTACCCCACGGGTCTGTGAGCGGCTCCGCCATCGTCACCTTGACGGTGAATCCAGCACTCGATGTCACCGTCGATGCCGACCATGTCGGACCGACTGACAAAATCCGTTGTCGTGCAGTCAGATACGACGCGGGCGGCGGTGGTGTCAACGTCGCCAGGTTCGCTCACGCGTTGGGCGCCGCCGTGTCGGCCGTGTTCACCGCCGGCGGCCCCACGGGAGCGCACGTCGTCGCACTCATCGACGACTCGGAAGTCCCCAGCCTGCCGATCACGGTCAGCGGTCACACCAGACAGAGCCTGACCGTGAACGAGTGTGCGACGGGTAGGCAGTATCGCTTCGTGCTTCCCGGACCCGCCCTAACCCCAGAGGAACAGATCCGGTGTCTCGATGTGCTGAGCGACGCCGCGGGATCAGCGGAGTTCGTCGTTGCCAGTGGAAGCCTGCCGCCGGGTGTTCGGCCCGATTTCTATCAGCAAGTGGCCGACATCTGCGGGAAGCGGGGTGCACGACTGATCCTGGACACCTCGGGTGGGGGCTTGGCGCACATCAGTTCGGGCGTGTTCATGGTGAAGCCGAGCGTACGAGAGCTACGCGAGTGCGTCGGGCGTCCTCTTGACACCGAGGCCGAGCAAACGACGGCAGCTCGTGAACTCATCGACCGCGGTGTCGCAGAAATGGTCGCGGTCTCCCTCGGCGCCGAAGGCGCCCTCCTCGTCACGGCGCGGTCCAGCCATCGTTACGCGGCCATCGACGTCCCCTCGGTCAGCGGTGTCGGTGCCGGGGACGCCATGGTCGCCGGCATCGTCGTCGGGCTGGCGCGGAAGTGGCCGGTACCTGTTGCGGTGCGGTACGGGATCGCCGCTGCGACTGCGAAGCTTCAGACGCCGGGGACCTCGGCATTCGTCCGGAGCGATGTCGACGGCTACTTCGACGGCATCGATGCTAAAGGGACAGCGGGGCGCCCAGTCCGATCGCGGTGAGCGCGGCCAACAAGGTGGCTGGACCGTCACGACGCGTACGCTGGCTGCCGGCGACGCGCAGGGACTCGACCAGGTGATCGTCGCAGGATCTGAGCAGGATGTCGGGGGACCCGAAGAGCCGTACCAGGACGTCGCGGCTCACGCCGGTCGTGGTGGCCAGCGCCTGCCACGAAAAGGGGACTCCCTGAGCCCCGATCTGTCGAATGGCCGAATCACGGATGCGGCGGCGTAACTCATCGTCGGCGAGGATGGTGGCACAGTGTTCACCGGCACCCCGTAGGTGCGGATCTGCGACTGCCGAGGTCGAGTCATTCATGCGGCCACCGTCACTTCGATCGACAAGGCGTCGGCGATCGCATGCGCGGCAGCCCAATCGCCTTGGCGGACCGTACGAGCGAGCTCCTCGACCAAACTGCTGTGCGCCCCGAGCTGGGCCAGCCAGTTCGACACCGTCGCGGTGAGTTGGTCGGCTGCCACGCAGACGCAGCGTTCGTGATGCAAACGGTCGGTGACGACATACCGTGCCGACACCGTGTTCACCTGCCGATGCCGGTAGCTGTTCAGTGTTTTCATCGTTGGCTCCTCGGTGAGTCCGTCATATAGATCACACCACTGCACGCCGGCGTGCGCTAAGGCCGAAATTCACGTATTGCGAGTGTCTTTGGTCCACATTCGCGAGTGCACACGCGGTGCGCGGGTAGGGACTTCGTACCCTTGCGGACAGGTGGTCGACGCGGTCACCATCGAAGTGGTGAGGGAGAGGAGTGCCCATGCATGCTCAGGTGGGTGACTGGCTTGTCGTCAAGGGTTCCTCGACCGGCCGCCGGGGCCGGCGTGGGGTGATCACCGACGTGCGATCGGGTGACGGGTCGCCGCCGTACATCGTCCGCTGGCTCGACGGTGATGACGAGGCGATGGTGTATCCGGGATCGGATGCCGTCATCGTGGCAGCGGACGGGTGATCCCCGGCTGGACCAGATCGACTATGGTGCGTCGGGCCGGCGGGTCATGTGCCGGGTGAACCAATCCTGTGCCAGCGCGGCGGCTTGCTCCAAGGTGCCGGCTTCCTCGAAAAGGTGTGTCGCGCCGTCGATCACCGATATCGTGCATTCGGCAGTCATCGCCGCCTTGGCCTGCCGATTCAGTTCCAGCACCTGCTCGTCACGTCCGCCGACGATGAGCAGGGTCGGCGCGGTCACGCCGGCAAGCCGGGTGCCCGCAAGATCGGGACGACCACCTCGCGAGACCACTGCTGCGATCTCGACCCGTTTGTCCGCGGCCGCGGCCAGAGCCGCCCCGGCCCCGGTGCTCGCGCCGAAGTACCCGATGGGCAGTCCCGCTGTCCCGGGACGGCCGGCGAGCCACCCGGTGACGTCGACCAGCCGGCTCGCCAACAGCCCGATATCGAACACATTGGCACGGTTGGCTTCCTCCTCCGGTGTGAGCAGGTCGAACAGCAACGTGGCGAAGCCCGCCTTGTTCAGGACGGAGGCCACATACCTATTGCGCACGCTGAAGCGGCTACTGCCGCTGCCGTGAGCGAATATCACCGCACCGCATGGGCGGGGTGGCACCGTGAGAATGCCTGCCACAGTGACGGAGCCGCTCTTCACCTGCACCGGCTCGTCGGCACCGACCCCTGCGTCGGTTCCTCGGGTATCAGTCATCGTCGAGCCCTTCAGTCTTCGGCGGTCGGTTCTTGGACGTCGTCGATGATGTGCACGGCGGCCTCCTCGGCGGACGCTGCCCCTCCACTGAATCCGACGTCCTGTGCGATCAACTGTGGCTCTTCGTCGCAGCCGAAGCCCTCGTCCGGTGCGACAAGTCGGCCTGCGCGCACCTGCCCCACCTCGTGCTGCAGGGGGAACTCGGCTTCCTGTTCGGCGGCGTCGGAGCGACACAGTTCAGCGTCGTCGAGGAGCACGTTGAGCCGTGCCGCCGGATCGGGCTCTTCCTCGGCGAGGAGCTGGTTCATGTTCTCTGGAGGGCCATATGCGCCCGGACCGACCGGCCGGTCCGGTGGTGAGTACCCCTCGTCGAGGACGTCCTCGACGCCCCGGTCGACCAGCGTGTCCTCCGGCTGGAGCTGATCCTCCGTCTCGAGGGCGTACTGGCCCGGCGCCGGGCCGGTGGCGAATCGCGAGTTGTCCATTTTCTCTGCCTGTTTCGAGTGACCGTCTGGCGCGGTGGGCTCACGCCTCCGAGGACTGTGGTTGGCGCACCGCTGTGGCCCCGGCAGTGCTGCTGACCGGATACCGCCGGATCGCCGCGATCCCGTCCGTCAGCGCAACCCCGTCAGCCGCGCGCACCACCGACGCGTCGGTCGACATGGCAACGAACGGCAGCACCTCGTCTGCCGGCGCTATCCGGCATGGCGCCTCGCCGGACTCGGACAGCGAATCGGCATCCGCCGCGATGGTGGTCCGGTCCCGACCTGAGACGACGGTGGCGCTGCCCAGCCGGCCGATGATCAACGTGTCGACCGCGCCGTCACGCAACCCCGCGCACACCGAGGGCAAGCCTTGCACGGCCAAGCCCGAACCTCGCGCGTCTTCGGCCTGGAAACGGTCCATGACCGCTTCGGCCGCGGCACGCCGACGGCGAGCGAATTCGGCGGCGATCGAGTCGGCCAGTTCCGATTCGGGGGCCCGGCAGCCGTGCGCTCCAGCAGACAGCGGAACCGCATGCGCACCGATGTGTGCCGGTAGTGCCGAGATGACGTCAGTTCGGGCCCGCACCTCTCCACTCACGAACACCAGTTCCGCGCCGCTGGTGGTCAGCAGTTCGGTGATGCGGTCGGCCACCGACCGCACGTTCATGCGCACCGCTTCCTCTGTGGAGCGCTCGGCGTCGCCCCAGCCGTACCGGCCGGCCGCGGCGGGTTTGTGCACCGGATAGCCGGGACCTTCAACGGTTTCGGTATGGACGTGCTGCCGGTCGTGCACGGTGAGATCTGCGCCGAGATGGTCGACCGACGCGACGACGTAGGCCGGGTGCCGCATCGTGAGTTCGAGCAGGGGAAGAAGATAGGGGTAATCGGAGATGCGGACCACGGTCGCTGGTGGCGCGTGGTCGAGCTGCTCGTTGACAAGCACCACATCCGGTCCGGCAATCACCAGGCGACCTTTCCGCCCGACCACGGGTGTGCTGTGCAGAACGGCGCGCTTGAGGGCTTCGATGACGTCTTGGGCCACATCCCTGTCCTCCAACTGTCGACCGATGCCGGTCCAGCGAGCTTCCGCTTGCTCGACGGCGTCATGGGTTTCGTGGCTGTCATCGATGAGTACCGACACGAACGGTCCGGGCGCATCGGTGAGCTGGCGAACAGCATCAGTCTTCATGGCCAGATTCCTCAGGGGTGTCAGTCGCCAGGTCGAACTCGGCGAAGTGGTCGATACCGAAGCGGGTGAACTCCCGCAGTCTTCGGGCCGGCAGAAGGGTCGCCGCGTCGGCGGTGTCGATGATCCGGGGGTTGACCACATCGAGGCGTTCGCCGCCCGTGGTGATGGTCGCCTCGCCGGCTTCGAGGGTGTTACGGAGCCAATCGGTATCCGCGCCATAGGGCAACGGAGTGACGATGTGGTCGGCCACCCTCACGGCGACGACCGGCGTCCGGTGTGTCCGCCCGGTGCGGCGGCCAGTATGCCGAATCACGCCCGCGTACCAGTGCTTGCGGCCCGCCAGGTGCAGCATCAGCGGATTCAGCACGTGTTTGTTGAACTTGCGCACCCCGTCGTTGACTGGGCTGCTGGCGTTCGTTGGCATTCCTCGATGCTGGTCGAGCACGGCACCTGCGGGGCAGGGTATAGAGCACGCAGCTGTGAGGACTAAAGGCCTCTGTTGTGCCGTGGTAACCGGCGTTCCGGCGCTACCCGTGAACCAGGGACCATCGTCCCTCCGTTCGGCGACCAAGTACCGCTTCGCTCCACCTTCGTGGTCGCCAGAATTTGCCTATGAAGGTGTTCACCGACCGGTTCGGCGCCGGACTCGAACTTGCCCCGCATCTGGAATCGCTTGCCGGTCAAGATGTCGTCGTTCTCGGTTTGCCGCGCGGTGGTATGCCGGTGGCGTTCGAGGTCGCCGCACAGCTCGAAGCCCCGCTGGACATCCTCCTGGTTCGTCAGCTCCCGGTACCGGGTCAGCCCGGGCTGTCGTTCGGGACGATCGGCGAGGGAGGGGCGCGGTTGATCGACGATGCAATCGTGCGCGAGTGGCACCTCGGTCAGGACGAGATCGCGCAGATCGAAGCCAGACAGCGTTCGGATCTGCGTCGGCGCGCGAAACGGCTGAGGGGCGACCGTGACCGTATTTCCTTGAGGCGCCGCGTCGCCGTGATCGTCGATGACGGTATGTCGATCAGTACGACCGCCAAAGCGGCATGCCGGATCGCCCGCGCACGAGGCGCTCGGAAGGTGATCGTCGCCGCACCGACGGCTCCGGGCGACGTCAAGACGATGTTGGCAGGATATGCAGACGACGTGGTCTGCGTAGACACCCCGGCGCCGACATA
Organism: Mycolicibacterium sp. Y3; assembly: GCF_051188035.1. Taxonomy (NCBI): domain Bacteria; kingdom Bacillati; phylum Actinomycetota; class Actinomycetes; order Mycobacteriales; family Mycobacteriaceae; genus Mycobacterium; species Mycolicibacterium sp. Y3. The sequence goes on from NZ_JAVQLT010000001.1 coordinate 3,239,990, forward strand.
TTCGCTCCGCCGGGAGTATCGGCACCTACCTCCGGTGCCCGACAGCGAAGTGGCAACGCTGCTCCGCCGCGCGGGCCGCGGTGGTGCAGCCGTGCTCGAGCCCGACACGCTAGAGGAAGTACCTCTCCGAGACGATGAAGTTCAGGTGCGGGTGGCCGGCAATACTGTGGTGACCGGTCTTCTCACCGTTCCTGAACACGCCGCGGGTGTCGTGGTCTTCGCGCACGGCAGCGCGAGCAGTCGGCACAGCCCACGCAACCGCCTGGTGGCGCGGGTTTTGAACCAATCCGGGTTAGCCACAATGCTCGTAGATCTCCTCACACAGGACGAGGAACGCAACCGCGCGAACGTATCCGACGTCGATCTGCTGGGTCGCCGACTGGTCGACGTCACCCGTTGGCTGGGCGAGCGACCTGATACCGCATCGTTGCCGGTGGGCTACTTCGGTTCCAGCACGGGGACAGCTGCCGCGCTCGCCGCCGCCACTGACCCATGGACAAAGGTCGACGCAGTGGTGTCTCGAAGCGGCCGGCCCGATCTCGCGGATGCTGCGCTGGCGAAAGTGGTGGCACCGACACTGCTGATCGTTGGTGGACGGGATCACGTCGTCTTGAAATTCAACAAGCTCGCACGCGCGGTCATGCACGGCATTTGCGAAATCGCGATAGTCCCCGGTGCTACCCATGTGTTCGAGGAGCCGGGGACCCTCGAAGAGGTCGCAGAGTTGGCGCGGGACTGGTTCATCGACCACCTCGGTTCCTCCGGAACGCCGAAGTGAACTGGCGATCAACAGTATTGGAAAGCGAACATGGATACCATCCCGATCGGACGGATCGCCGGATTCGTGGTACGGGTCAATTGGAGCGTGCTGGTCATCCTCTGGTTGTTCACGTGGAGTCTGGCATCCTCCCTGCCCGGTGAAGCGCCTGGTTATCCGCAAACCGCCTACTGGGTGGCCGGGATCTGTGGCGCGCTGATCTTGCTCGGGTCCCTCCTTGCCCACGAGTTGACGCATGCGGTTCTCGCACGCCGTGCCGGCGTGACGGTGTCCGATGTGACGCTGTGGCTGTTCGGTGGCGTCACTCGTCTGGGCGGTGACGCGAAGACTCCGAAAGAGGCGTTTCGCATCGCGGTGTCGGGCCCCTTGGCGAGTCTGGCGATCGCCGCGGTGTTCGGGGTCGCGGGGTACGGTCTCGGTGCGCTGGGCGCTGCGCCCATCCTGGTGGGGGTCACGTCGTGGCTGGCGGGCATCAATCTGATGCTCGGTCTGTTCAATCTGCTGCCGGGCGCACCGCTGGACGGCGGACGGGTGCTGCGGGCTTACCTCTGGCGTCGCTACGGTGATCCGGTACGGGCGGGTGTGGGTGCCGCACGCGTAGGGCGCATTCTGGCGCTCGTGCTGATCGCACTGGGACTGGGTGAGTTTCTGGCCGGCGCAACGGTGGGCGGCGTGTGGCTGGTGTTTCTCGGATGGTTCATCTTTTCTGCATCTCGTGAGGAGGAGGCGCAGGTGAGGACGAAACACGCCTTCGACACGGTGCACGTCGCCGACGTGATGACTGCCCACCCTCACACCGCCCCCGGGGATATCACCGTGGCGGAGTTCATTCAGCGGTACCTGCTGGGGGACCGCCACTCGGCCTACCCGGTCACCGATCGCGACGGGTCGGTCATCGGGTTGATCAGCCTGTCGGTGTTGCGTCGCGTCGCACCGGGCCGGCGCAACACGACATTGGTACGCGAAGCTGCGATGCCGCTGTCCGCGGTGATCACGACCACGTCGGACGAATCGGTCACGGCGCTGCTGCAGCGCCTGGCAGCGAAGTCCGAACACCGCGCCCTGGTCGTCGACCCGGTCGAATCAGGAGGGGTCGTCGGCATCGTCACCGCCAGCGATCTGACCCGGCTCATCGAGGTCTATCAGCTCGCGAGCGCCGGGCAAGTGGGATAGGCGTAAGATATTCGAAAGCGTTGCTTCACAATCTCTTCCGGCACACCCACACAGCATGTCCCCCGTCGGGCCTTCAACGGTTGGCGATGGCCTGCTGGGCGCAGATCGCTTTGACGAAGCCGGCGGTGGCATGCTCGGGTAGATGGCCCGCGATATCGGCCTCACTGACGATGCCGACCAGGCGATGATCGTCGAGCACCAGTAGGCGCCGGACCCGGTGTTCTGTCATGAGATCCAGCATTTGCTGGACACTGGCATGTGCACCGACGTGGTGGATCGTGCCCTGGGCCAGCTCGCCGGCCGTCGTGGTGTTCGGATCACGGCCAGCAGCAAGGCATTTCACCACGATATCGCGGTCGGTGAGCATGCCGCGCACGCGTCCGTCGTCCCCGGTGATCGGCAGTGCGCCGATGCCGAGTTCGGCCATGTGCTGTGCCGCGGTGGCCAGCATCTCGTGTTCGCCGATACAGGTCACTCCCGTGCGCATGATCTCTCGAGCGGTTTTCATCGCGTCCTCCTTTGCTGCGAATGGGCCGTTCCGGCCGGTGTATCTGCGAAGTGTGAGCTCTCGGCGACGTGCTGATCTAGGGTCTTTGGACCCCCGGTCGGTCGGGCACCGGGCCGGGTCGTCCTGTCGGTAGCCCGGGTGCACGGCAATCGGTGACCTTCGGCCCTGGTCTGGCTTGACGCGTTGCGGTGTGCTGGTAGGGAGTGTCACGGGAGGATCAGCATGTCCACCAATTCCAAGATCACCGAACTCGACCACTCCGTGCAGACGGCTCGCGCGTGGGTCAACGAGGTCGCGGGGCAGTTCGACACCGACGACCGTGAGTTCGCCTACCGGGTCTTGCGTGGATGGCTGCAGACCCTCCGGGACCGACTCACCGTCGAGGCGGCGGCGCATTTCGCGGCCCAGCTGCCGGACCTGATCAGGGGGATTTTCTACGCGGGCTGGGATCCCAGCGTGGTGCCGATCAAGTACGACGTGGGGGCCTACACCGTGCATTTCGCCCGGGCGGCGAATATCGCCGTCCAGGACGTCGGCGTGGCGTCGGCAGCGGTGACCGCCGCGCTCATGCGGTTGCTGCCGCGGGCGCAGATCGACAAGGTGCTCGATCAGCTGCCCGAGGGAATCCGCACACTGCTGCGCCCAGCCGTGACGAAAGCCCCCGACCTTCTCGGGCAGTAGTGACTTTGGTCTCTATCCTGCGTGATCTCTCTGGAAAACCATGGTACTGACGACATTCCGGAGGGAAATGACCGATGACGACGATCGAACGACTGACCTTGACGCGAAGCCAACTCGACAACGTGGCATGGCAATTTCTCCGGTCTGAGTTCACCGACGAGACCTACGCGCAGTGGCCCATCGAACGGCGGCTCGATGCGTTCCTACTGCATCGAGGATTCCGAAAGCTGCACGACGACGGCTCCGCCTACGGCGCACTGCTCGACCGCGTGATGGCCAATCTGCCGACCGCCGCGCGAATGGGGGTGCTTCCTCCACCGAACGCCGGACGGACGTCGTGAAGGTCATTCACAAGACCGCCCGAGATTGGCGGGTCACCCCCAATCTCGTCGATTACGACAGGGCCCGCGCCTCGTTCGATTGGCGAGACGTTCCCGATGTCTGTGCGGGTATGGGAGCCGGTCTCTGCAATATCGGCTACGCGGCCGTCGACCGGAACGCTCAAGGGCCCGCGGCCTCTCGCACCGCACTTCGTTTCGTATCAGGGGCGGAAGGTGAGGGCGATCTGACAATTCACGACCTCAGCTACGCCGAACTCGGTTCTCTCGCGCGGCGATTCACCAATGTTCTGCGTTCGCTGGGGGCCGGCAAGGGCGACCGGGTTTTCACATTGCTGGACCGGTGCCCCGAGCTCTACGTCGCGATCCTGGGTGCCCTGCGCAACGGCAGTATCGTCGCACCCCTGTTTTCGGCGTTCGGTCCCGAACCCGTCGAGACCCGGCTGCACAATGGCGTGGCAAACGTCCTGGTCACCACGAAAGCACTCTACGCGAAGAAGGTCGCGGAGATACGCGGTCGACTGCCGGCGTTGCGGCACGTGCTGATCATCGACGGCGATCAACGCGACTGTGGGGACGCCACGAGAGGTTTCTGGCCGTGGATGGATACCGAGAACGACGACGCCCCGATCGAACCCACCACCGCCGATGACCCCGCCCTGCTGCACTTCACCAGTGGCACCACCGGGACGCCCAAGGGAGCCGTGCACGTCCACGGCGCGGTGACCATGCATTTCATCACCGGGCTGTATGCGCTGGATCTTCATCCTGAAGACATCTACTGGTGCACGGCCGACCCCGGGTGGGTGACGGGGATGTCCTACGGCGTCATCGCGCCCCTCGTGCACGGTGTCACATCGGTCATCGACGAAGGTGTCTTCGACGCCGAGCGCTGGTACCGCGTCCTGGAAAGCCAGGCCGTCACCGTCTGGTACACCGCGCCGACCGCCATCCGGATGCTCATCAAGGCCGGCGCCGAGCTTGCCGCTGCCTTCCGGTTCCCGAAACTGCGGTTCGTCGCCAGTGTGGGAGAACCGCTTAACGCCGAGGCGGTCTGGTGGGGAAAGCGGGTTCTCGGACTGCCGATTCACGACAACTGGTGGCAGACGGAGACCGGCGGAATCATGGTCGCGAACACACCGGCGTTCGATATCAAACCCGGTTCGATGGGCAGACCGTTACCAGGAGTTGATGCCTGCGTCGTCCATCGCGGCGAGGACGGCACGATCCACCTCGTCGATGAACCCGATATCGAAGGTGAGTTGGCACTGCGGCCGGGATGGCCGTCGATGTTCCGAACCTATCTGCACGAGGAGGAGCGGTACCGAAAAGCCTTCCGCGACGGCCTTTACCTCACGGGTGATCTGGTCAAAAAGGATGGCGACGGCTACTTCTGGTTCGTGGGACGCGCCGATGACGTCATCAAGTCGGCCGGACACCTGATCGGCCCGTTCGAGGTGGAGAACGCGTTGACCGACCACCCGGCGGTGGCGGAAGCTGCTGTGATCGGCATACCCGATCCGACCACCGGCGAGCTGGTCAAAGCCTTCGTGACGCTCAAGGACGGTTTCAGCGCCGACGAACACCTCCGCCGGGACCTGCTCGCACACGCGCGCCGACGCCTCGGTGCCGCCGTGGCACCCAAGGCGATCGAGTTCACCGATGCCCTGCCCCATACGCGCAGCGGCAAGATCATGCGACGGCTGCTGAAGGCTCGCGAGCTGGGCCTGCCGGAAGGGGACACGTCCACGGTGGAGCGCGGCGCAAAGCCAGATCTGCGATCGGTGGCGCCGTGATCACCCGCGATCTGGCCCATGACCTGCTGTCCGACATGGTGCGCGTTCGCCGGATGGAGGAAAAGTGCGCCGAACTGTACGGAGAGAGCAAGATTCGCGGATTCCTGCACCTCTACGTAGGTGAGGAGGCGGTTGCCACGGGTTCCCTGCGCGCGCTCACCGCCGACGATGCCGTGGTGGCCACCTACCGCGAGCATGGCCACGCACTCCTGCGGGGTGTGCCCATGACATCCATCATGTCCGAGATGTTCGGCAAGGCCGAAGGATGCTCGCGCGGTCGGGGTGGCTCGATGCACCTGTTCGACGCCGGCAGGCGTTTCTACGGCGGCAACGCCATCGTGGGCGGCGGGCTGCCGCTTGCAGTGGGGCTGGGACTCGCCGACGTGCAATTGGGACGCAGAAACCGGGTCACGGCATGCTATTTCGGTGACGGCGCCGTTGCCGAAGGGGTCTTCCACGAGTCGCTGAACATGGCGGCGCTCTGGCGGCTTCCGGTGCTTTTCTGTTGCGAGAACAATCTCTATGCCATGGGCACCGCGCTGGCCCGCGCCCAATCGCAGACCGACCTGACGGCCAAGGCTGCTTCCTACAAGGTGCCCACGCTGGCTGTCGACGGGATGGACGTCGCCGCCTGCCATACCGCGGCCACCCAAGCCACCGACCACATCCGCACCGACGGCGGGCCGTTCTTCCTGGAGTTCAGGACCTATCGGTTCCGTGCACACTCGATGTTCGACCCCGAGTTGTATCGCGACAAAGCCGAGGTCGAGCAGTGGCGCACCCGGGATCCGATCGCCGCTTTCACCCAGCGGTGTGTACAGGACGGCCTGCTCTCAGCGGCGGATATCGCTGCGATCGAGCAGGCCGCCGACGCAGAAGTGCTCGCCGCAGTGGCCTTTGCCGACGCGGGAACATGGGAGGACGTCGACGAACTCACTCGCGATGTACTGACCCCGACTTCGGAACGATCACGATGAAGACGACATACCGGTCCGCGGTGCACGACGCGATGCGGGATGCGCTGCGCGATGACCCCCGAGTCGTGTTGATGGGTGAGGATGTCGGCTGCTACGGCGGCACCTACGCGGCGTCCAAGGGCCTTCTGGAAGAGTTCGGGCCCGAGCGGGTGCGGGACACGCCGTTGTCGGAATTGGGATTCGTCGGTGTCGGCATCGGGGCGGCCCTGGGCGGGCTCCGCCCGATCGTCGAAATCATGACGGTCAACTTCAGCCTCCTGGCACTCGATCAGATCGTCAACACCGCGGCAACCCTTCGTCACATGTCGGGCGGGCAATTCTCGGTGCCGCTGGTGGTCAGGATGGCGACGGGGGCGGGCCGACAGTTGGCGGCGCAGCATTCGCACAGCCTGGAGTGCTGGTATGCGCACATCCCAGGCATCAAGGTGGTGGCCCCCGCGACCGTGGCGGATGCCTACGGCATGTTGTCGGCGGCGTTACGCGACCCCGACCCGGTGATGGTGTTCGAGCACGTCCAGCTCTACAACACTTCCTCGGATGTGGAACTTCCGGTGCAGAGCGATATTTCGCGTGCGGCCGTGCGCCGGACGGGTTCCGATGTCACGGTGGTCACTTACGGTGGATCACTGCCGAAGACCCTCGACGCCGCTGACCGGCTGGCGCTGACGGGTATCGACTGCGAGGTGATCGATCTGCGGGTCCTCAGACCCCTGGACACCGGCACCATCCTTGAGTCGGTGCGCAAGACGCACCGTGCCGTCGTGGTCGACGAGGGCTGGCGGACCGGAAGCCTTGCGGCCGAGGTCGTCGCCCAGATCACGGAGGGTGCGTTCTTCGATCTCGATGCCCCACCCGCCAGGGTGTGCAGCGCCGAAGTCCCGATGCCTTTTGCCAAGCACCTCGAACAGGCGGCGCTTCCACAACCAGAGGGCATCATCGCCGCGGTCAAGAGTCTGTTCGGAGATCGGCTGTGATCGAGTTCAAGATGCCCGCCCTGGGCTCGGATATGGATGAGGGGACGCTGAACGAATGGCTCGTCAAGCCCGGTGACACGGTCCATCGTGGGCAGGTGGTTGCCGTGGTGGAGACAACGAAGGCAGCAGTCGAAGTGGAGTGCTGGCACGACGGCATCGTCAGCGAACTTCTGGTGCCCGTCGGCCAAACCATCTCGGTGGGTACGCCGTTGGCGACGTTGACGGAGGAGGGGGAGGAGGGGAAGGCCGCGGATACCCCGATTCCGGCCGTGCAGCCTGCACCTGCGGCAGCAGAGCACCGCCGGTGGGTATCGCCGGCCGCCCGCCGGATGGCGCTGGCGCGACATGTCGACCTGGACGCGGTCGAGGGTACCGGGCCGCAGGGGTCGGTCACCATCGCCGACGTCGAGCGGACCGCTGCCTCGAGTCCAGGTATCCAGCCGCACGCCGGCGGAGGCCGCGCCGAGCAGATGCGGAAGTCGATCGCGGCGGCCATGGGACGGTCCAAACGCGAAATTCCGCATTACTATCTCGCCCACGAGGTGAACATGGATGCGGCGTTGAACTGGATGAGCGCCTTCAACGCCGAGCGCTCCATCACCGAGCGGGTGCTTCCGGCAGCGCTGCTGCTCAAAGCGGTTGCCGTTGCCGCTCAGCGCTTCCCCGAGTTCAACGGGTTCTGGCGGGATGACGATTTCCGGCCCGCCGCCGGCGTTCATGTCGGCGTGGCCATCTCACTTCGCGGCGGTGGGCTGGTGGCGCCGGCGGTCCATGATGTGCCGGGCAAGAAGCTCGACGAGGTGATGGCAGATCTCGCCGATGTGGTGGCACGGGCGCGGGCGGGATCCTTGCGCAGCTCGGAGATCTCGGATCCGACCATCACGGTCACCAATCTCGGCGACCAGGGCGTCGATACCGTGTTCGGCGTCATCTATCCGCCGCAGGTCGCCCTCATCGGCTTCGGGGCGCCGGCGCAGCGGGTGTGCGCCGTCGACGGCGGCATCCGCATCGCCACCACCGTGCACGCCACCCTGGCCGCCGATCACCGCGCCAGCGACGGCCATCGGGGTGCCCTGTTTCTCGCGGCGATCGCGGAGCTCCTGCAGCAGCCGCACACGTTGGAAGGATGACCGGTGACGGAAACCGATCGGATCCGCGAGGAGATCCTCGCAGCGCTGACAGCCATCGCACCCGAAATCGAGGCCGACAAGGTCGACGAGCGAGCGCCGCTGAGGCAGCAGGTGGATCTTGATTCGATGGATTGGCTGAACTTCCTCCGCGGCGTTCACGAGCGACTCCAACTGGACATCCCCGAGGTCGACTACAAGCGGCTGCGCACCCTGGCCGACCTCGTGGAGTACGCCGAGCAACGGACCGCGGGCCGACGAGGTTGACACCGCGGGACCATCGTGCGATGTCAGCGTCAAGCCGATGTTGCTGATGTGAATCATGTGTCGAAGCGCTGAAGCGTAGCAAACTTTGATGCCGCGTGAACAGCGCCATGGGAGGTCGCTTTCGGAGTTGACTGCGCCCGCTCACCATGGCCGTCACGTCGCAGTTTGTCGGCACGAACAGGTCCTGAATCGGTAAGCGCCGCAAAATTGACGACCGCGTCCCTATCGTGGCGGCTGCGGTAGTGACAGAATTGGAGGTCCAGCGCAAGGAACCGCGTGAGCAACGAACACGAACCAGAAGCGGTCTTCAGGCGACGGAGACCGCAAGACCTTCGTCGCATACACGACCAACTCGACGAGCTGGCCGCCGATCGTGATCAGATGGGCCTACTGCTCGAACTGGCGATCGAGATCAGCGCTGACCTGGAGTTGGACTCGATTCTGCACCGGATCATTCGCGCGGCGCTGAAATTGACCACCGCGCGTTACGGGGCCATCGGCGTGTGGGGTTCCGACGGCCTACTGTCCTCGTTCGTCCATGACGGCATGGACCCCCAGACCGTACAGCGCATCGGCCACCTGCCGGTGGGCAAAGGAGTCTTGGGTGAGCTGCGTGATCGCACCGAACGTCTGCGGCTGGACGACCTCACCGAACATCCGGCTGCCGCGGGCTTCCCCGACGGCCACCCCCCGATGCGAGCCTTCCTCGGCGTGCCGATCATGATCCGCGGTCGGCCGTACGGCAGCCTGTACATAGCCGATGACAGACCGGGTCACGCTTTCGCCGAAGCCGACGACATGGCGACCCGGGCGCTGGCGTCGGTGGCGGCGGTTGCCATCGATAACGCGCGGCTGTTCGAACAAGCTCGCGTATCCGCGCTGTGGACCAGTGCCAGCCGCGAGATCACCGCTGCGGTGTTGTCCGATGTGCCCCCGTATCAGCGGCCCCTTCAGCTGATCGCCCACCGGGCACTCGAGCTCATCGACGCAGAGCAGGCCATCGTGCTGTTGCCCGAGGATCCGGACGAACCCGACGACGAGGTGGACGCACTGGTGGTGTCCGCTTCGGTCGGTCGCCAGGCAGATGAGGTTCTCGGTCAGCGTATTCCGGTCGAGGGATCGACCACCGGTGCGGTGTTCCGGTCGGGCAAACCGTTGATCACCGAGACGTTCCGCAGACCGATCCAAGCGTTCACCGACCTGGGCGAACGGCCGGCGATCGTCGTACCGCTGTGCGCGGAGAAGCGCACCTTGGGCGTGATGGTGTTGGCACGTAATGTATCTGGAGCAGAATTCACTGAGGGCCATCTGGACTCTGTCCAGGATTTCGCCGGTCACGCAGCCATCGCGCTGACCATCGCCAGAGCTCGCCAATACACGGCTGAACTCAACCTGCTCACCGACCGAGAGCGCATCGCGAATGACCTGCACGACCAGGTGATCCAGCGCGTCTTTGCCGTCGGCATGGACCTGCAGGGCGTCGTCGCGCGTATCCGCAAGCCCGAGCTGGTACGGCGGGTTTCGCGGTCGGTTGACGAGCTGCAGTCCGTGATCAACGACATTCGGGCGACCATCTTCAATCTGCAGAATCCGTCCGAGGCTCAAGAAGGGTTCGCTTCGCGCATCCACACCGTGTTCGAACACCTGACGGAGAACCGCGACCTATCGGCGTCGTTGAACCTGACGGGTCCGTTGAGCGTCGTCACCTCGACGCTTGCCGACCATGGCGAAGCTGTGGTCACAGAGGCGCTGAGTAACGCTATCCGCCACTCGGGCGCTGCCGAGGTCACGGTCAGCATCGTGGTCGCCGACGATCTGCGCATCGTCGTTTCCGACGACGGGAGCGGGATACCGCCCGACAATCAGCGCAGCAGCGGCCTGAGCAACCTCGCACGGCGCGCCGAGCTGGCCGGTGGTGACTTCACCGTCACCGGTGGCCGGACCGGCGGTACGCAGCTGCAATGGAGCGCACCATTACCGGTGGACTGACGGTTGGTGGGCTCGGGATGGGGACCAAGGTCCCTCCTGAACCCGACCAAAGCCTGTAGTGCAAGCCGGCAGCCGCGACCTAGCGTCAGATGACCGCTGAACTTCTGGACTACCGAAGGTCTGCTCATGGATATCACCGATGTTCTGATCGCCGGATCGACCCCGGCTGTACAGATATGCCGCGCGGCGGAACACGGCGATGCCGGCTCGGCGACCCGATCCGCGAAGTCGCCCATGCTTTTGGCGTGGAACAACTCTGGTAGTCCTGCGGCGGCTTCTACCGATCGCTGGGTCGTTGCCGTCACGAGCCGGAAGGCGTCGGCCAGATCGGTATTGCGCACCGCCATGGCCGAGGCGGCGCTGAGAGGCGCGGCGGTGATGGTGCTGACCCCGGCGCCGTGGGACCCCGACGACTATGTGAGTGCGATCGGCTACGTCGAAGCCGCGGAGCAACCCGAGGTGTGGGCCATACCCCGACCGGACGATCTCGCCGCGCTGATACTGCAGCAACCGAGTGTGGATCATCTGATCGTCACGACGGCCGACGATGCCGCGCTGATCGACACCCTCCTCGGAAATGCCGAGTTGGCCGCGATGCGGGCGCGCTTCGAACTACTTGTGCTACCGCGGTCCTTCGGAAGGAGAAGAACACATGAATCATCCGGCAGCATTGAAATCCCGTCCAGCGCTAACTATCTGGTCGCTGCTGCGGCACCCGGGTACCGTATGGGCGCTTCGGGCCTCGAATGAACGACTGGCGGCCACACAGACGAGCAGGGGAGCGCGGCGATGAACGTTCCGAGCAATCAGGGCAGAGAGTGGGCAGTCGGCGTCTGCGTCGACGAGCACGAGGATCACACTCGTGCCACCACCTGGCTGGTCGGCGATGACCGTGGCTTCACCGGGGTTGGTGTGGCGCGGCGCAATCCGGACGACCGTGATGTACCGGCGATCGGCGATGAGCTCGCGGTGGCCCGCGCCTTGGCCGATCTCGCGGAGCAGATGCTCAAGGCGACGGCCGGGGATATCGAAACCGTCACCCATGAACACGTGCATCCGCTGCACTGATCGATGGATGGCCGCGCTATGACCAATTCTGATGTGCTGGTGTGGGTCCCGTCGACAGCGCGGCAACGATGAGTCCGTCGCTGGGTGACGTGATCCGGCCCTTCACCAAGACCGGGAGCTACTACGCCCGGTCCTGGCGAGACTACCTGGGGGCGGGTTCGCCGCAATTGCCGATCGCGAGGCCGAGTCTCGCGCTGGCGGCACAGGCGCTGCGCGATGAGGTGGTGCTGTTGGGCCTTCGGGCCCGCCGTCCACTGAGCCAACCGCGGGCATTCGCGCACATCCACGACGAGGTGGTCGCGGCACTCGAATTCTATGGCGCCCTGGGCTGTCTGCGCGATCCCGGTAGTTTCTTCGTCACGCCCGGACCCCTTTCCGGGGTGGAGATCACACCGGTACATCGGGGCGGCAGATTCTATGCCCGGATGCGCTGGCCCAGTGACTACACACCGCGGGTCGGTGAGCCCGGGGCGGATCGGTGGCGTAGCTACGGTGCAGTCGGCAACGGCTATGCGCTGTTGCTGCGGCACCGCGACGAACGTCCCTGGCTGGTGTGTGTGCACGGCACCGAGATGGGCCGCGCCGCACTGGATCTGGCACTGTTTCGGGCCTGGCACCTGCACGACGACCTGGGACTCAACGTCGTCCTTCCGGTGCTTCCGCTACACGGTCCCAGGGCCACCGGCCTGCCGAAGGGTGCGGTGTTCCCCGGCGAGAACGTGATCGACGATGTGCATGCGACCGCACAGGCAGTCTGGGATATTCGCGGCCTGCTGGCCTGGATCAGGCAACAACATCCGGCGCCGACCATCGGAATCTACGGTCTGTCGCTGGGCGGTTTCATCACTGCGCTGGTGGCAAGCCTCGACAACGACCTGAGGTGCGCGGTGCTGGGCGTGCCGGTCGCCGACCTGGTCGACCTGCTCAGCAGGCATTCCGGACTGGACCGCGAGGATCCGCGTCGGCGGACGATTCTGCTGGCCGGTGCGCTCGGCCGGATGATCTCACCGTTGTCTCTGGAGCCGCGGGTACCGCCGGCCGGCCGCTTCATCTATGCAGGCCTGGCGGATCAGGTGGTGCATCCGCGGGAACAGGTCACCAGGCTTTGGGAGCATTGGGGGCGACCGGATATCGAATGGTATCGCGGTGGCCACACCGGCTTCTTCCAGTCGCGACCGGTGAACCGATTCGTCACCGACGCACTGGTGCGATCGGGGTTGGTGCCGGATCGGCCGGAGGCCGGGCAGATCGCGGGGTGAACACCGGCCGCCGCCTAGCGTGGACGGCAGATGACCACGGGCGTGCGCACCGACTGGACCACCGTGCCGCTGACCGAGCCCAGAAGAGTACCGGCCAACGCCCCGTGCCCGTGGCTGCCCACGACGACGAGCTGCGCCGTGGCGGACAGTTCGACGAGGTGGTGAGCGGGTTGATCGGCGACGACGATGCGGCGCACATTCACCCGGGGAAAATGCTCCTGCCAGGGGGCCAGCCGCGCGGCCATCTCGCGATCGACGTCGGGCCGCATCTGCTCCCAGTCGAATCCCGGCATGTCGAATGCGCCTGGTGACCACCACGCGTGGAGCACCACCAACTCGACGTTGCGGCGGTCTGCCTCATCGAACGCCAGCGTGGCCGCATCCTCCGATGCCGGCGACCCGTCGTAGCCAAGGAGGACGGGGGCGTGCTGATCCGGCGTGGGTTCGCCGTCATGAATGACGGCTACGGCGCAGTGGGCGCGGTGCGCGAGCGCGGTGCTGACACTGCCCAACAGGTGGCGGGCCAACGACCCGCGACCCCGCGAACCCACGACGACCAGCCCCGCCGTTGTGGACTCCTCGACCAGCACGGCGGCAGGAGTCGCCACCGCGAACACGGTTTCCACCCCAACCGACCCGCGTGTCACGTCCTGGACCCGCTTGCAGGCGTCGTCCAGGATGCCTTTGCTGCGCTCGGCCTGCCACTCCATGAACCCGCTCGGCGCAGGGGCCACCGGCCATGCGCCGATGGGCAGGGTGGCCGCGTACACGATGCGAAGGGTGGCCTGGCGCAGAGCAGCCTCCTTGGCAGCCCATTCCAACGCGGGTTGCGAGCATGACGAATCATCGACCCCGGCGACGATTGTCTCGATATCTACGGTGTGGCTCATTGTGGCGTCCTTCACTTCGGCCTGGGCAGACGAGCGGCGTGCCATGGACGGTAGGTGCGGTCGGGTACCCGCTTCTAGGGGCTTTCGTACTCAGCTGGGTGACCGACCCGGAGAGGACTTCAGGCCCTAGTGTGCGGATTCGCCACGGTGTTTTGATGTTCGCCATCTGTGAAATGACGTGTAAAGGACCCCACCGATGGACACCACAACCGAACCATCCTCTCGCCAGAAGGAGCCCCGACATCGTGGCGGCAGTCCGGTGTGGCTCAACTGGTTGTTGGCCTTGTTGACCGTGCCGGTGGCGATGGCGGTCATGCTCTTCGCCTTCGCAGCGGTGATGGGCCTGGCACGGTGTACCGACGGAGGCTGCGATCACATGGGCCCGGGTGAGTTCTGGTTCGGGATACTGGCCTACGGACCGCCGGTCGTGGCGGTCGTCACGATCGCCGCCTCGTTCTACACCGCATCGCGCAAACACGCGATCTGGGTGCCGGTGGCCGGACTGGGACTCTTGTTCATCGACCTTGTCGTTCTGGCTATCACGTTTCGGGCGTAGCCGAAGGTCAGAAGTCCCTCATAGTGCACACCTCCGACTCTGACGGAGTCGTCCACCGTTGCACATAGTTGAGCTGAAGCACATCACGAGCAAAGGTCTACCCGATGTCCGGTCATTTTCCCGCCACCGAAACGGTGCATGCTGCGCTGTCCTTGGCAACGCGTGCGCCCTCGGTGCACAATTCGCAACCCTGGCGTTGGCGGGTGGGGCCGCGAAGTGTCCATCTCTTCGCCGACCCGTCACTGCACCTCGAACATACCGACCCGGATCGGCGCGACCTGTTCGTCAGCTGCGGAATTGCTTTGAACCACTGCGTCATTGCGCTTGCGGCGTTGGGCTGGCAGTCCAAGATTCATCGGTTACCCAACCCAGATGAATCCGATCACCTGGCCTCGATCGAGTTTCATCCGGTCCGGCCGGGGGAGATGGACATCTCCCTAGCCGCGGCGATCCCGCAACGGCGCACCGATCGCCGGCACTACAGCTCCTGGCCGGTCCCACCCGGACACATTGCCATGATGGGCGCGCGTGCCGCACGGATGGGTGTCACCATGCGACGGGTCGAGACGAACGACGAATTCAGGGCGATCCTTGCCTGGGCGGCGCGTGAGCACAGCCAGGATGCCGGGTACCTCGGCGAATTAGCTTCCTGGAGTGGTCGTTACGGGGCCACCGCGGGCGTGCCCGCGCGTAACGCCCCTGCCTCGGACCAGCATTCCCCGGTGCCGGCGCGGATATTCGCGGGGCCGGCGCTGCCGCAGGCGCCGGAGTCGGATGCCGAGGACGATCACGGAGTCGTGCTCGCGCTCGGCACCGCCGCCGACGATGTCATCGCCCGACTGCGGGCCGGCGAAGCCACCAGTCAGGTCCTCCTGACGGCGACGTCGATGGGTCTGGCCAGTTGCATTCTCACCGAACCCCTCGAGATCCAGGCGACCCGCGATCAGCTCCAGGCCGCGGTGTTCGGCATCGGGGAGTTCCCTCAGGTGCTGTTGCGTATCGGGTGGGCGCCCATCAACGCGGACCCGCTTCCCGCCACCCCGCGGCGGCCGCTGAGCGAAGTCGCCTGCAACCTCGACGGCTTCCCGCTCGCTTAGCATCGGCGGCTGGTCCTTCGGCGGGATGTATTGGGGCCGTGCGCCCATCCGGGCGGTGACCTTGGACCCTAAGAATTCCGGGTGGTTCGGCGCAAGCTGAAATCCTCAGTCAATCCGGCCGCGTGAGGAGCGGGACGTGGAGATCTACCCCATCGGCTTGGGCCGACGCAGCGGTGCTCTGTTGGCGAGCCGCAACCCGTTGGTACGAATGAGCGACCGAATCGAGGCCCTGACAACATTTCTCGCGCTGTCACTGGTCGTCCTGATGACACCCGTCGCGGGAGCCGTCGGCACTGCGGTACACGACTCGAACGCCCGCCTGTACGCCGAACAGGCGTTGACTCGGCACATCGTCTCGGCCACCGCCCAGACGGATACCGAGACCGTGGTGCAGCGCAATCAGCTCTCTTACGTCGTGCCGGCCCGCTGGACCGCCGCCGGGTCGGAGCACACCGGACTCGTGCCGTGGCCGTCGCCGGCCTCGCTCGGTGACAAGACCGATATCTGGGTGGATGCGCGCGGGGAGAACACCGTCGCGCCTACCCCGGTTCGTCAGGCGGCGGTGGATGCAGTCGGTATCGCGTTGTCTCTGTGGCTCGTCGTTGCCGGCGCTTCGGCCGGATTCGTCTGGGTGGTGCGGTGCCGGCTCGACCGGTCTCGGCACAGCGCGTGGGACCGGGAACTGGCCACGGTGGTCGGCGGCCACGGCGGTCGAGCCCCTCACCAGACCGACAACTGATGAACCTCAACGCAATCGGCTCCCGCGGGGCGCTGGCACCGATGGTGCAAGACGAGCTGGACCGCACGACGACGATGCTGGCGGTCAGATTTCCGGACTGCGGCCGCGACGAGATCGCATCGGTCGTGACGCGCACCTACCTGCGGCTGGCGGCAGGTGCGCGGATCACCACCCACCTGATACCCCTGACCCTCAACATCAGCCGTCGCATTCTGGCGCTGCGCACCGCGGTCGCGGGCTCAACCGACGTGGATGGTTTGTCCCGACGACAGGCGCTGAACACGGCCCCGGCACTCAAACTGGATCGCGGGCGCGCACCCGTCGGGTCGGCGGTTACCTCAGCAGTGCGGCCGTTGATGATCGCAAGATGCAGCCGGTGACAGCGGTACCACAATGAGCATGTGAAACTGCCCTGGTCTTGGTTGCCTCGTGCGGAAACCCAGGAGTGGACGACGGCGCTCAACGTCGATCCATGCGAGGTGCGCGCCGCACTCAATCCCGAACGACGATCACGGGTGCATCGGCCTGTTGTGCCACAGCAGAACTCACCGAGCCCAGCAACATCCCGGTGAAACCGCCGCGCCCGCGGCTACCGACGACCACCAGCTGCGCTTTCTGCGACTCTGCGGCCAGCCAATGCGCGGGCCGGTCGCATGGCAGTCTGCGGTGGACATCGACGTCCGGATACCGCTCCTGCCAACCGGCGAGGCGCTCGGCGAGCGTTTCATGCGCCTGCTCCTCATAGAGGTACCAGTCCATTTCGATGGCGGGGAAGACCGCGGTATCGCTCCACGCATGCACGGCCACCAGATCCACCCCACGCAACGAGGCCTCCTCGAACGCAAGTCCGGTCGCCGATTCGGAGGCAGGCGACCCATCGATTCCCACCAGGACGGGTGCGGTCGGGTCTGTCCGGTCCTCGGGATGAACCACCACGACCGGACAATGTGCGTGATGGAGCAGTGCGTTGCTGACAGAGCCGATCGCCAACCGCCCGTGTTTTCCGGCGCCGCGGATTCCGACCACCATCATCGCCGCATCCTTCGACTTGTCGATGAGGGCCGAGATCACCGGTGAGGGCACCGATTCCGTGCGCACAACCGGGGCATTCGACTCGGTGACACTGGCGTGAAAGGTCTTCTCCGCCTGTTCGAGGATCTGTTGGGAGGCCCCGTTCTGCCATTCGGCGATATCCAGTTGGGCCGTGGTGATGGGCCACGTGACGATCATCGGAGCAATGACGTGCATGATCGTGACCTCGGTGTGGCGCAGAGCGGCTTCATGGGCCGCCCAGGACACCGCCGCGTCGGACTCGGGGGAGCCGTCGACGGCGACCAGGATTCCGTATTTCTCTGCAAGCGGTGACATCTGGGTGCTCCTTCGGTGTGCGTCGGATGTCGTTGATACCACTCATCGTCAGGTTTTGCGTCCACGCTGACTAGGGCAGAAGGTCATTCACCGCCAGTTCGCTCCGGGGCGGCATCGGGCAACAGGCTGAAGTAGTTCTCCTCCTCCGCGACGAAATGCACGGCCA
The DNA here is from genome assembly GCF_051188035.1 of Mycolicibacterium sp. Y3. NCBI lineage: Bacteria > Bacillati > Actinomycetota > Actinomycetes > Mycobacteriales > Mycobacteriaceae > Mycobacterium > Mycolicibacterium sp. Y3. The sequence continues at coordinate 3,257,741 of NZ_JAVQLT010000001.1, forward strand.
GCAGCTCGTCGAGTCCATAGAGGCAGGCGAGGAGATCCTCGCGTTGCGCCTCGTCGATCCCGCCCTTGGCTTCGGCGACGGTGGCGTGGGTGTGCAGCCGGCGGGCCAGGCTGTCAATCTCGGCGTGCATGCGGCTCATCGTCGCGGTGGCTTCCGGGCTGCCCAGCGGTGTCGCCAAGGCGGGATACAAATTGTGGTCCTCGGCGTGCTCGTGCGGCAGCAGCACGTGCTGCACGAAGGTGTCGGCACGTTGCACCAACGGCAATGCGGCCACGACGTTGCCGTCACAAAGCTGATGTGCGGCTGCGCGGAAAGCGCCGAGTTCGCCGCGCATCCGAACATGCTCGGCCGCAAACCTGCGGAGCAGATCCTCGGTGCCGGCGACCAGCGCCGGCGTGCCGATTCCTGGAGTCCGTAACGCGCGCAGAGCGTTGAGAATGACGGTGAGGTCGATCAACTCCTGCAGAAGAGCGCCGATCGTGGGCGGGAGAAGGCCGACCGCGGCGAAGGCCATCGCCACCAAAGACAGACCCATCCCGACTGTCGCGCTCTGCACGGCGAGGCGCCGGGAACGGCGAGCGATCAGCATGGCATCGGCCAAGCGGTCGATCCGGCCGGTCGCCAGGACGATATCGGCGGTCTCGGAACTCGCCGTCGACCCGTACCCACTGAGTGCGATACCGACATCCGCCGCGGCCAGTGCGGGCGCGTCGTTGACACCGTCGCCGACCATCGCGGTGACGGCCTTCTCCCGCTCCGCCTGCACTCCGGCGACCTTGTCGGCCGGGGTCTGGTCGGCACGCACCTGATCGAGCCCGAGCATGGCTGCGATGTGCTCGGCGGGAGCCGGCCGGTCTCCGGTGAGCATGACCATCCGGTTGATGCCGGCGGCGCGCAACCGGCGAAGTGTGCGCGGCGCGTCCACTCTCAACGGATCACTGAGCAGCACAGCGCCGATCAATCCGTCATCGACCGACACCCACGCGATGACGGCGCCGTCGAACGTCGCCCGGGTGAGCGCGGTACCGGCCCACTGCGGCGGGCTGGACGGAAGTTCATGATTTCCCACCCTCACGCGCATCCCGTCCACTGTTGCCGACGTGCCGATGCCGGCGACTTCGACGGCATCGGTGGGCACACTGATGGCTATCTGCCGGTCGCGGGCGGCGTCGACGATCGCGTGGGCGAGGACATGAGGAGAGAACCGGTCAGCGGAGGCGGCCAGGCGCAGAACCTCGGTCTGCGTCCACCCCGGGGCGGTCACGATATCGGTCCCGACGGGCCGGCCGGTGGTGATCGTGCCGGTCTTGTCCAGGACCAGGGTGGTCGCCTTTCCGAGATTCTCCAGTGCGCCACCGCTGCGGACGATGACACCGAGCCGGGCGGCCCGGGACAGACCGGAGACGATCGCCACCGGCGCGGCCAGGAGCAACGGACAGGGGGTGGCCACCACGAGCACCGCGACCGCGCGTTCGGCCGAACCGCTGAGCAGCCACGCCGCACCGGAGACGGTGAGCGTCAGAGGCAGGAACCACACGGCGAACCGGTCGGCGAGGCGCACCACCGGTGCGCTCTGCGCGGCGGCCTCCTGTGCCAACCGCACTATCTCGGCGTAGGTGCTGTCCTGCGCGGTCGCGGTCGCCTCGATCTCCACTGCGGCACCCGCATTGACGGCGCCGCTGCGTACCCCATCACCGGCCTGCCGCTCGGCGTACACGGACTCGCCGGTCAGCGCGGATTCATCGAATATCGCGGCCTCTGCGGCGATCAGCCCATCCACCGGCACGACCTCACCCGGACCGATGATCAGCCGGTCGCCGGGCTGAATCGCGTCCAACGGGACCGTCACGACCCCGTCGGTGTCGCATCTTCGCACCTCTCGCGGCATGCGATCGGACAGTGCGCGCAGGTCCCGGGTCGCACGGCGCTCGGCCGCGGAATCCAGCGCCCGGCCGGTGGCCAGCATGACGGCGATCAGCGCTCCGGCAAGGTGCTCGCCGACCGCCAGTGCACCGACAAGCGCCAGAACGGCGATGAGATCGGCTCCGAACCGGCGGTCCTTCATGGCGGCGGCCACCCACCAGAGGGCGGGCACCACAGCGATCAGAGTTCCAGCATTCCAGAGCATTTCGGCGGTGTGGTGCGCTCCCAGGGACCATGCCAGGCCGCCGCCGCCGAGAGCGCTCAACGTGGTGGCGAGAAGGAGGAAGGGCAGGATACGGCCGACTGGTGCCACCACGGTCTGCCGTGAAACGGTCACGACGAGGATGCCTCGACCACGGCGGAATGACGTTGCCGCTCCGCTCGGTGCTTGATGCCCAACAACATTCTCCTGGTCAACGCGGAGTGCAGGGGACCGGCCAGACTCAGCGCCACCACTTCAGCCGGGTGCCGCAGCCCTACCCGGGTGCGCACGAGCAGCCGGCAGCGGTCGTCCCATCGGGGCATCAGATGGATGGACCAGACGATGTCCCACGGGATGGCCGGTGGTGACCCGTGCAGCACGATCGCCTCCTGCGGGATCACCTTCGCCACAGGCAAGGTGACGCCGTCGCGTCGTCCCAGCCATCCGGGCGGGGCGAAACGCACCGTGTCCCCGGCGCTGAGGTTCTGCCATTCGGCATGGATGCGGTCAGCGCTGTGATGGTCGAGCCCACAGGCGTTCTCGACCGTGTCGTAGGTGTAGCAGCCGCCGCGGTCCTGACCGAGCTGTACCACCCACGGCCACACCTGCTCGACGGGCAGATCGATCCACACCCCCTCGGTGGTCTTGACCAGGGGTTCCCGCAACAGTTCATCGCCGGGCAGATTCATCGCACATTCGTCCTTGGTGGTGCCCCAGTTCCGCCAGTAGCGCTTTGCCCCGTAGAGCAGTACCGCCAGGGCCGCCACCCGCGTCGCGTCGATCTTCATGGTCCCACCATGCTCGTGCGCGCAAGCTGCAGATAGGGCCACTGGTCCCTCGTTACCGAGGAGATCGTCCTGAGGCCCGAAGTCGGATCGAAGTCGTGACTTCCGTCCCTAGCTCACCGTGGCGCCGATGTAGTCGGATGGGGCTATGAACGGAGCAGATGCCGGCACGCCGCGCGCGGACACCGGTGACGAATCCCTGCCGAGGACCGTGGAACTGGTCTTCGATCGGCACGGCGGATACACCAGAGCCGAGGCCCGACTGAGCTGGCGGGGCCGCACGACCGCCGGAGTCGGTTTCACCCGGTTGCGGTCGGGCGACCGGAGTCTCGCGGAAGTCGGTGACGAACTGGCGGTCGCTCGTGCGCTGGCCGATCTGGCCAACCGGCTGGAGAGTGTCACCGCCCGCGATATGGATCGTCTGCCGGGCACCCCGTGACCGCCGGAAACTTCCGTCAGGACTCCGGATGCCGCGGCCGCTGCAGCGTGGAGATGAATACTGCTGCCTGAGTACGACGTTCCATTCCCAGTTTGGTCAGCAGGCGTGACACGTAGTTCTTCACGGTCTTCTCGGCGAGGAACATCCTGGCGGCGATCTGCCTGTTGCTGAGCCCCTCCCCGAGCAGGTCCAGCAGTGTCCGTTCCTGATCGCTGAGGGTCGCCAGGGGATCGGACCGGCCGGCGGCTCCCCGTAACCTGGCCATCAGCGCACCGGCCGCGCGGTTGTCCAGCAGCGAGCGGCCGGCCCCGACCTCTTTGATCGCCCGCGCCAACTCCATTCCTTTGATGTCCTTGACGACGTAACCGCTGGCGCCGGCGAGGATCGCATCGAGCATCGCCTGGTCCGAGGTGAACGATGTCAGTATCAGGCAACTCAAACCGGGCTGTCGAGACAGCAGCTCTCGGCACAGTTCGATACCGTTGCCATCCGGCAGCCGCACGTCGAGCACGGCCACGTCGGGCTGTAGCGCGGGAATCGACGCCATCGCCTCTGCCACCGAACCCGCCTCACCGACGACCCGAAGGTCCGGATCGGCGCCGAGTAGGTCGATGAGCCCGCGCCGCACCAGTTCGTGGTCGTCGACGAGGAAGACGCGCAACACCCCGGCGTCATCCGGATCTTCCCTGGACGTGGTGCCGACCGTGACGGCCGGCGGGCGTCCCGGTGAGGGAGCGTGGCGGGTGGCGTTCACAATGCCGCCCGGGGTGGACAGACCAGAACCGAACACATGGTGTCGGTCAGGGTGGCATGCCCGGGTGACCCGATCAGGTCGTACAGACCGCCGCGCCGGGTACGGCCCACGACGAGGAGATCAACCGATGCGGCGTGCCGGCGCAGGTACGTGGTCGTACTGCCTTGCGCTGCAGCCATCTTGATGGTCAGTTCGGGGTACTTGCGCCGTAGCCAGTCAAGCTTGCGCTCGAGCCCGGCGCGGGTACGACGGTTTCCGGCCGCCCGGGCCTGGGTGTCGTGAATATCGGTGAATCGCGGTTGCCAGGTCGCCACGATGGACAGGGTGGCGTGTCTGCCCCGCGCTTCCGCGACCCCGTGCTCCAGAACCGCGGCGATATCGCATGAGTCGTCGATCTCGGCGACCACTCCCGTCCCGTCGAAGGCCGAGCTGTCGGGGCGGATGACGGCAACCGGACAGTGTGCCGCGCTGGTCAATTCGCCGATCCGGGCACCCAGGGAAACTCCGGGCGTGTGCTCCTGGCCGGTCGCCCCGACGCACAACATGAGTGCCGACGTGGAAGCCTCGATGAGCACCGCGGTCGGGTCGCCCTGCCGGATCTCCACTTCGATCTTGACAGGTGTCCGGCCCGCCTCGACCGCCACGACGCACTCGCGCACCGCGATCTCGGCAGCCGCCAGAGCTCCTGCAGCAGAGTCGGTATCGTCCACCACACACAACAGACGAAGCGGGACATCGTGTCGTATGGCCTCATCGACAGCCCAGACGGCTGCCGATACCGCCGCATGTGATCCGTCCACCCCGACGACCACCGGTCGCGACGGCAATCGTGTGTTCATGGTGGTTGTCTCCGCACCGATCAGCGGACCGATACCCGCTCGCCGGTCACCGACTCGATATCCGAGGCGGTGGCGGCATAGAGCTTTCCTGCGATATCCGACAATGCCCGGGCGATGGCGAGGTTCTCCTCGACCAGCTCGGGGAAGTGGTCATCCGGGTCGAGCGTCGTACGGCCTTTCCCGATCAGCTCCCCATCCTCCCAGGTCATTCTCGCGGTGGCATTGGTGCCGTTGTCGACCTCGTCGACGGTGATCTTCACGGTCAGGTGATCGAGATGTTTCTTGGAATGCTTGTGACTCATGGGTTTCCCTCTCGTATGAAGTACGTGCTCAATCGTTGATGGTGAGGACTTCGGCGAGCGGCCGTCGCGGGGTGGGTGGGGGCACCGGCTCGCCGGCCGGGGTTCGGCCCATCCTGATCAACACCTGGGGGAACTCGTGACCCGTCAGTGACCGGACCATCGTGGAGGAGGCCGCCACCTCGGTGAGGTGGGTCAGCGTGCACGTCGCCAGCCCGGCCATGGTCGCCGACAGGAGTGCTGCAGACAGTGCCTCGCCGCATCCGAGCAGATCCAGGTGGGTGTCGTCGTAGGTGGACAGCACGACGATCCGGGAGTGGTCTTCGGGTACCTCGTTGCGCTGCTCCTGATGGTGGGTGACGGGAAACCGACGTCCGAGGGCGACCCGGTCGGTCTCCGCCGCTGTGATCAGTGCGCTGTGTGGAATTCCCGCGGTGGGGTCGAATGACGAGGTCCACCAGTCCAATTCCGCATGATAGGCAGAGTCGTACAACCGCGCGTCCTCGGTCAGGGCCGCGGCTTTGACCAGGACCGGACGATCGTCGTCGTCGAGCACGTCGACGACCGCGGTATCGCCGACGACCCGGAGCAGTTCCGGTTCGAAGGAACTCCACTCCACAGGTGCGGCGAAGGGCAAACGGTCCGTTCTGCGCAGCCGAATCGCCTGTGCGCGGCGGCGGTGGCCCTCGGTCACGTAGTCCATGGGGGTGAAATGGATCGTCGCAAGATGTTTGTGGTCGTTCGGGTTCGGATAGCGGTCCACATTCGCCGTCCACCCCGCAGCTGCCATGGCGACGCGCAGGTGATCGAGGACCGCTCCACAACTGATCAGCGCCTGCCGACCAGAGGAATCGGTCCGCACCAGGCGGCTCGCGTCCAGGTGCAGTTCGAGCGCACCGGAATCGGCGATCCAGCGCCACGGCTGGCTGTTGTGGATCGACGGAGCTCGGCACGCCGACTGCACCGCGTCCTTGAGCACGCTGGTGGCCACTTTGGTCCGCTGCATGTTCGGGGTCCCTTCGGCATGGTGTGAAGACCCCTTGACCATCGCTCAACGTCACGTTGCGCAGAAGGGCCATTGGTCCCAGGATTTCGCCCCTGGCAGCAGCACGGCTCCGAACAGAGTCTTTGTGCTCTGGTGAATGAGGACCAATGGCGTCCCCCAGGGGACGGTCGACCGCTTCCGCCGAGGGTGTGCCGGCGGCGACCATTCTTGCCATGGACGAAGTACCCGGCTTGCCCGTCGATTCCGCGATGATCAGCCCTGCGGTCCACGAGACGCATACCGGGATCGTGGTGCTGGTGGGTGACCGTGCGTACAAGGCGAAGAAGCCGGTGGTCACCGATTTCCTCGACTTCAGCACACCACAGGCGCGAGAGCAGGTGTGTCAGCGCGAGGTCGCATTGAACCGGCGGTTGGCGCCATCGAGTTACCTGGGGGTCGCGCACCTGACCGGTCCGCAGGAAGGTCACGCCGAACCGGTCATCGTGATGCGGCGCCACCCCGATTCACGGTGCCTCGCCACGATGACCGCCGCCGGGTTACCCGTTACGGGTCACCTGGACCGGATCGCAGAGGTACTGGCAGGGTTCCACCGTCGAGCAGAGCGCGGCGACGTCATCGACCTGTCGGCGACCCCGGAGGCGGTTGCCGCGCGGTGGCAGGAGAATCTCACCGAGTTGCACCGCTACACCGCGGACATCCTGCCGGCCGATACCGTGGCAGCGGTCGGGCAGCTCGCCACCGAGTTCATGTCGAGAAGGTCTGCCCTGTTCGCCCGCCGCATCGAGGACCGTCGGATCGTCGACGGTCACGGCGACCTGCAGAGCTCCGATGTGTTCTGCCTGCCGGAGGGTCCGGCGCTCCTGGACTGCCTCGAGTTCGATGACCAGCTGCGGTATGTCGACGGCGTCGACGACGCCGCGTTTCTGGCGATGGATCTGGAGTTCCTGGGCCACAAGGACCTGGGCGATCACTTCCTGGACCAGTACTGCCGATTGGCCGATGATCAGGCGCCGCCCGGACTCAAGCACTTCTACATCGCCTACCGTGCGGTCGTGCGCGCCAAGGTGGATTGCATCTGCGTGCGACAGGGGCGCTCCGAGGCACGCGCGGACGCGCGCAGGCATCTCGCCATCGCGCTGGAGCATCTCAGCGCAGGTGCCGTCCGGCTCATCATCATCGGCGGGGGACCGGGCACCGGGAAATCGACACTGGCGCAGTCCCTCGCCCGGGAAATCGGCGCCCACGTGGTGTCGACCGACGATGTCCGCCGCGACCTGCAACGGAGCGGCCGCATCGGCGGAACCGCCGGCACCTTGCACGCCGGACTGTATGACCCCGCCAACGTCGACACGGTCTATACCGATGTGCTCCGACGAGCACAGGAGTTCCTGGCCGGAGGGCACACCGTCATCCTGGACGGCACCTGGCGAGACCGGAGACACCGCACCCTGGCACATGAAGTGGCCGCGAACTGTTCCGCACCGGTTCTCGAATTCGTCTGCACCACAACCCTTGACGATGCCAAGGCGCGTATCGCGACACGTGGTGAGACAGCCTCCGATGCCACCGCGGAGATGGCCGCCCCGCTGACGCCCGACCCTGAGGACTGGGTGGGCGCCCACCGCGTCGATACCAGCCGGTCGCTGCAGGAGAACATCGCGGAAGCGCGGGAGGTGTGCTGCGTCGCCATCTGACCGCCGTGAAACTCAACGCTGCATCTACTCATCCGGAAGGAATCCGCACATGAAAGGCCTCGTCTATCAAGGCCCCGGCCACCGTTCTTGGCAAGAAGTGCCCCATCCGCAGATCCAGCGCCCGGGCGACGCGATCGTCCGCGTGGACGCCGTGACCATCTGCGGGACCGACCTGCACATCTTGAAGGGCGATGTCCCGGAAGTGGCGACCGGCCGGATCCTGGGCCACGAAGCGGTCGGTACCGTCACCGCCGTCGGCACCGCGGTCGAGACGCTCGGCGTCGGAGATCGGGTCCTGGTCTCCTGCATCACCGCCTGCGGGAAATGTCGCTACTGCCGCGAAGCGCACTACGGGCAGTGCCTGGGTGGTGGTGGATGGATCCTCGGTCACCTGATCGACGGCACTCAGGCCGAGTACGTCCGGGTTCCCTTCGCGGACAACTCCACCCACAAAGTGCCCGCAGGGGTGAGCGACGAACAGATGGTCATGTTGGCCGACATCCTGCCCACGTCCTATGAAGTCGGTGTGTTGAACGGTGCCGTCCGCCCGGGGGATGTGGTGGCCATCGTCGGCGCCGGACCGATCGGCCTGGCCGCGATTCTCACGTCGCGCCTCTACAGCCCCCGCGCGATCGTGGCCATCGACGTCGCCGAGGCCAGATTGGACGCCGCCCGTGAGTTCGGCGCAGACACGGTGGTCAACGCCGATGCGGAATCGGCACGCGCGGTGATCGACCGATTGACCGACGGCCTCGGCGCGGACTGTGTGATGGAGGCGGTGGGAACTCCCGGCACTTTCGAGGACTCGGTGAGACTGGCCCGGGCGGGCGGCCATGTGGCGAACGTCGGTGTGCACGGCGCGCCCGCGACGCTGCACCTGGAAGACATCTGGATCAAAAACCTCACCATCACCACGGGATTGGTCGACACCTACTCCACGCCGACGTTGATCGACCTGGTCGCTCACGATCTGCTCGACACCGCCGCGATGATCACTCACCGGTTCACCTTCGATGAGTTCGAGGCGGCCTATGACGTGTTCAGTCGGCCGGCGGAGACGGGGGCGTTGAAGGTACTGCTCACGGTGGCGTCATGACGACGTCAGCAACATCGCCGAATATCGTGGCGGACGCCCCGGACAGGACGCGCCGTGTGGTTGCGGCCGCCGAACAGCGGATCCTGTTGGAATCGGCGCGGCGCCGCCCCGGCAACGAAATAGAAGGGACGGACCATGGTTGATTCGGCACGACCCATCGTGGTGGGTGTCGACGGGACGATCTCGGCACGGCACGCGGCGCGCTGGGCAGGCGCGCTCGCGGTGCGGTTGGGAGCGCGGCTGCACATCGTGCACGCCATGCCGTACTCCGGGCACAACCTCACCGACGCCATGGCCGCGTTCCAGGCGGCCTATATCGACGAGCAAAGGGAGGCCGCACATCCCATCCTCGCTGCGGTGTCCAGTGCGGTTCGGGAGAACCATCCTGATCTGGAGATCACCACAGAGGCGCTCACCGAGAACGTCGACACAGCCATGCAAGCGCTGAGTCGGCACGCGCGGATGCTGGTGCTCGGGTGCGATGAGCTGTCGCCCTCGGTCGCTCTACTCATCGGTTCACTCACGCTCCACCTCACTGCCCACGCCGAGTGCCCGGTGGTGGCGTGGCGTGGCGAATTACTCAGTCCGACAGCACAACCGATTGTCGTCGGGGTGGACGGCTCGAGCGATGGCGCCGTTGATCTGGCCTTCGAACTGGCCGCTGCGCTGGGCGCCCCGCTGTGGGCGGTGCACTCCTGGTCGATGCGCACCCCACCCGGGGAGGTGTCCATCCCGTTCTTGATCGATTGGGACGCCCTGGAGACACTTCAACGCGAGGAACTCGTCAATGCGGTGGAGCCCTACCGCCGCAAGTACCCCGATATCGAGGTCAGTCTTTTCGTGGATGCCGCCAAACCCCGCCGCGCACTCCTGCAGCGGCTGGGGGAGGCTCAGCTCGTCGTGGTGGGTAGCCGAGGCCGCAATCCGCTGGCCGCCACCGTGCTGGGATCCACCAGTCTCAACATGCTGCACCACTCGCCGGTTCCGGTGGCGGTCTGCCGGCCGAGGCCGGCAGACCTGTGATGGCGCCGGACCAGCTCACCAGGGAGTGGGCCGCCGCGGTGCCCGCCGAGGACGCATTCACCACACTCGGCAGTATGGCCACCGGTCTGACGTCCGAAGAAGCCCGGCTGCGGCTGGACCGCGACGGCCCCAACGCCGTACGCACCCACCGGGTCAGCGCGTGGGCCGTGCTGATGCGCCAATTGCGCAGCGCCCTGCTGCTGCTCCTGGCCGCCACCGCGGTCATGGCGTTCTTCCTCGGTGATCACACCCAGGCACTGATCATCGGGATCATCCTGATCGCCAGCATCGGGTTGAGTTTCGTCAACGAATACCGGGCCGAGCGTGCCACCGCGCAATTGCACTCGCAGGTACACCATTTCGCCCTGGTGTGTCGGGACGGTCAGTTCACCAAAGAGAGTGTCACCCATCTGGTGGTGGGCGATGTGATCCGGTTGACGCTGGGGGAGGTGGTACCCGCCGATATCCGTCTGGTGACGGTCCATGGACTGGAGTGCAACGAGAGCATCCTGTCCGGAGAATCCACTCCGGCCCAGAAAACTGCGCTGACCGTCGACGATGCGCGCAGCCTGCCCGATTGTTCCAACTTGGCCTTCATGGGCACCGTGGTCACCGCGGGCGACGCTGTGGGCATCGTCTATGCCACCGGGGAGCGCGCGCAGTTCGGCAGGCTTGCTATGGGATTGGGTGAACGTCAACCCGAGACCGACTTTCAGCAGGGCCTGCGAAAGTTCTCCTATCTCCTGCTGTGGGTGGCGCTGATCCTGACCGCCTTCATCCTCGGGATCAATGTGATGCTCGGACGCCCCCTGATCGACGCAGCGCTGTTCGCGTTGGCGATCGCCGTCGGCATCACCCCGCAATTGCTCCCCGCGGTGGTCAGTACCAGCCTGGCGACCGGTTCACGACGGTTGGCCCGTCAACATGTCCTCGTCAAACGTCTGGTCTGTATCGAGGACCTCGGCGATATCGATGTGCTGATCACGGACAAGACCGGGACACTCACCAACGGCCAGATCACCTACATCGACGCGGTCGACGCCACCGGCACCCACAGCGACGCGGTACTCAGGCTCGGACTGCTGGCCAGCGACCTGGAGACCGCAGGCGGGCAGAGTGCCAATCCGCTGGACGCCGCCCTCACCGCGGCCGTCGGCACCGTGACCATCGACAGCGCGCGGTGCGTGGCGGTACTTCCGTTCGATCACGCCCGGCGAGCGACATCCGCCTTGGTCGACGACCGGGGACAGCGCCGACTCGTGACCAAGGGTGCCCCCGAGCAGATCCTCCAGCATTGCGTCGCCGTGCCAGACGGTGCGCAGGCGACGTTGAACGCACTCTTCGACGAGGGGCGACGTGTCGTGGCAGTGGCGAGCCGACCAGCCCCTGACCTGACCGAGATCGACGCGGCCGACGAGGCAGACCTGACCTTGGACGGATTTCTGTGTTTCGCCGACGAGCCGAAACCCGCTGCAGCGCAATCCCTGCACGCTCTGGCAGAGCTGGGGATCGAGGTCAAGGTCGCCACCGGAGACAACCCGCGGGTTGCCGAGAAAGTGTGCGCTGAACTGGGTTTGCCGACAAAAGGGACCATCACCGGAGCCGAACTGGCGGTCCTCGGTCCTGACGACTACGCACGTGCCGTCCAGAACCACACCATCTTTGCCAGGATCTCACCCGAACAGAAGGCGGCGTTGATCGCCGAGGCCCGCCGCGTCGGACGGGCGGTGGGGTTCCTGGGCGACGGGGTCAACGATGCGCTGGCACTTCACGCTGCCGACGTCGGGATATCCGTCGATACTGCCAGCGATGTCGCCAAAGACGCGGCGGACGTGGTGCTGATGGAGAAGGACCTCGGTGTGCTGGCCGCCGGTGTGGCAGAAGGTCGACGCATCTTCGCCAACACCATCAAGTACGTCTTGATGGGCACCTCAAGCAATTTCGGCAACATGTTCAGTGCAGCCGCCGCCTCCTCGATCCTGCCGTTCCTGCCGATGCTGCCCAGCCAGATCCTGCTGAACAACCTGCTGTACGACAGTTCCCAGTTGGCCATCCCCACCGACCGGGTCGATCCCGAACAGCTGCGTGCTCCTTCACATTGGAACATCGCTTTCATCAGGCGGTTCATGCTCACGTTCGGTCCGGTCAGTTCCCTGTTCGACTTCTTGACCTTCGGCCTGATGCTCGGCGTGCTGCATGCCGCACCGCCGGAGTTTCGCACCGGTTGGTTCGTGGAGTCGCTGGCGACACAGACACTCATCATCTTCGCCATACGCACGCGCCGAATTCCCTTCACCCGCAGCCGGCCCGGTGGTCTGCTGACCCTGGCGACTGTGGCTGTGATCGCCCTGGGTATCGCCATCAGCTTCTGGGGTCCCGCCCGCAGCATGGGGTTCGCGCCGCTGCCCTGGCAGTTCTTCGCCGCGCTTGCGGGTATGGCGGGCGCCTACCTGGTGCTGGTCGAGATCACCAAATCGGTGTTCTACCGCGAGCCCGTCGGTGCACCGCCAGCCCGCACGCGCGGCGTGGACACGCGCATCCACCGCCGCGCCGCACGCTTCAGCCATCATGGCCGCCTGGTGACAAGGACTGACGTCCCGAGGTTGAGGACCAAAGCCCATAGCTGATCGCTTCGCCCACGCTTACCGTGTGTCGTATCGCGACATCACCCGTCCAGAGGGAAGCACACCATGTCCACGTCGGTATCGAAGCCCATCGTCGTCGGTATCGACGGCTCCAAAGCAGCCTTGGGAGCCGCCTTTTGGGCTGCCGATGAAGCTGTCAACCGGAATGTCCCGCTGCGACTGGTCCACGTCGTCGACGCGCACGATCACGAGGACACCGTGGTCGCCCAAGCCGGCCGCACGCTGCAGGCGGTCAGCGACGCCCTGAATGCCAGTGGACAGCAGGTCAAGATAGAGACGGACATTCTGCAAGGCGATCCGGTGGACGTTCTGGCCGAAGTATCCCGTTCGGCGGAGCTGGTGTGCGTCGGTTGGAAAGGCACCCACGATTCCGGTCCGGGCCGGCGGGGTTCGACCGCAGCGCGTCTGGCGAAGGCCGCGCAGTCCACGGTGGCAATCGTGCACCGTCGGCATGCCCGCGAGCGCGTCGGGCCGCATCGTTGGATCGTCGCCGTTCTCGATGACCAGCCGGATCCACAGGCCGTCTTGCAAAGGGCGATCGACGAGGCGGCATTGCGCGACGCGTCGATTCTTGCGCTCACCCCGTGGCCTGCTGAGTCGGAGCGTTCGGAGAATGTCGGCGCAAGGCTGGAGTCGCTGGTCAGTGATCGGGAGCGAGACCATGCCGACATGCAGATCGCGGTACTCCCACGGCCCGGCGACATCACCAATCTCCTTGCCCAGAGCGCCGATATCGATCAACTGGTCATCGCCTCGGCGAAAGACTCCGAAGTGGTCACCCAGCTCGTCGGCCCCGTCGCCGCGGCGATCCTGCGCGGCACGAATTGTTCGTTACTCGTCCTGCGGGATCACGTTTAGGTCGACATCCACATCGAGAATGGACCCATCTCGGTGCAAGGTCACCGGCAGGTGGGAGTCTGCGATGACGCGCCGCACACGGTGGTTCTCGGCGAGGACGTCAGCCACGAGGTGTCGGAAGCCGTCACGCTTGGCGAGTCGGACGAGCTCTCCGAGCAATGCCGTACCCACACCGCGATCGTGCTGGTATCGCGCGACGACGACGGCGACCTCAGCCTGGTCGGGCACCTCGCAGCGGGTGTAGTTCGCCACACCGACCAGCTCGCCGTGGTCGAAGGCCCCGAGTGCGACGACATCGCCGGCAGGTTCGGTGAGCGAGGCGGCCCATTGCGGGATGAAAGCTGGGCGGGCGGTGAAGAAGCGTAGGTACTTTTCGTCATCGCTGAGTCCGTCGGCCAGTTCGACGACCCGGTCGAAGTCGGCGGAGGTGAGTTTGCGCAAGGTGACCGTTGCTCTTCCGTCGAACAGCGGGACGATTCGTGGGGTGTCGGAGTGCTGGTCCGTCGGAACCGGGTGTGCTTCGGGCATGTCACATCCCGCGGGTGATGATCACCGGTACGGCAGCGCCTTCGGCCACTGCGGTGGCAACGGACCCGTTGATCTGGGTCGAGAAGGCGCCGCGCCCGTGACTGCCCACGACCACCAGACCGGCGTGCTCGGATTCCTCGATGAGCCAGTGGGCCGGCCGATCGCAGTACACCTTCTCGATCACCTCGACATCCGGATAACGTGCTCGCCAGTCCGCCACTGCTCGGCGCAACGCCGCTTCGGCGTGACCGCGATAGTCTTCCCAGTCCGATCCCAGCAGTTGCAGGACATTTTCGTCGCTCCATGCGTGCACCGCCACCAAGCTGACACGCCGCCGCGCGGCTTCGTCGAACGCCAGGGCCACCGCATGCGTGGACGCTGCTGAACCGTCGACTCCGACGAGGACCGGTCGTTGCGCCGGGATCTGCTCGTGCGTGTGGATCACCGCGATAGGGCAACGGGCCCGGTAGCACAGGGCCGCGCTCGTGGAGCCGATTCGCCGACCGCCCAAGGACCCGCGAAAACGGCTGCCCAGTACGATCATCCATGCGCCGTCGGACAGTCGGGTCAGCGCCTTTACCGGATTGTCCAAGTACGGTGCCGACGATATGAGGTCGGCGTCCAGTCGTGTGTGCTCGACCAGGTCCGCTTTGGTTTTCGCGAGAAGTATTCGGGCGCAGTGCATTCGCCAACGGTCGAAGCGAGCGCGAAGAACGGGCTCGTCGGTGTCGACGATATCCGGTGTGACCGCATGCACGAGTACCAGTGAGCGGTCGTGCAGGAGGGCCTCTTCTGCAGCCCAGCGCACCGCGGCCACGTTCTCCGGCGAGTCGTCGACTGCGACGACGATGGCGCCGTCGACCTCAGGCTCAGGCATGGAGGCACCGAATATACCGGCTAGAAAGCGGATTCAGGACCGAAGGCGAATCGTCGACCGGTGATCCGCAGCGGCCGGATCCGGACGAAGTGCGGCTTCGGGGTGGCCGTCCACGGATGCAGGCCGGCATGCTCGGCATCGTGGATATCGTCGTCGGTGTGCGGGGTCCGAGCATCGCCCTTCACGATGACACTCCAACCGTCGCTGAGGGTGTGGCCGTCGGCCTCGAACAGCACCTGCTTGTTGATCGCCGTGCCGGCCAGTTTCGTCCCCTCCGCGGTGCGGAACAGTATCGTCCGGTGTTGCACGACGAAATTCACCGGAAAGATCGCCGGTTCGCCGTCTGCGGTGGTGACAAGCCGGCCGAGCGACACGGTGCTGAGCAGCCGCCAGCACTCGCTCTCGGACAGGATGGTTACGGGTTTGGTGTCTGGCAGCATGGTTGCGACGTTACGGACTCGGCCCACTGCGGTACCAGGGCCATAAGTCCCACTTCCGCAGCGGCCCTGGGTGACCTCCGGTTGACGAAAGTCCGGGGTGCGTGTGACTTCGGGCCCTACCGAAGGCGACGGCGTGGCACTGGGATGAAGACAGTCCCGCATCTTGAGGAGGTCCCCCATGAGCGTCGAAGAACGTGCTGAGCGGCTCGATCCGGTCGAGGACGGTTGGTTGGTCACGATCTCCATCGACGATCGCGAGGACCAGACCGTCGCGAAAGCAAAGCTGAATTTCCAAGGGAGAGAATGGGTGGGTGCCGGGCTCGCCCGGCTGGCGCCCAGCGAGCAGGGACCTGGTGGATCGGGCAGTCAGGTGGCGGTGACGCGTGCCCTGTCCGATCTTGCCCGCAGCCTCGAGGGCAGCGTGTCGGCCCCCTGAACGGACCGAACAGTCGCACTCTGTCAGTGCTGGGCCGAGCTGCGGAGCAGGGCCATGCGATGCCCGTATTCCGCTTCGTCGATCTCGCCGCGGGCGAATCTGGCGGCGAGGATCTGCTCTGCGGTCGGGGATGGTGGCGGCGGTGGGGCGATCGCTGAGCGGTCCCGGACTGCGTATATCACCGCGACGATGATTCCGAACAGAATCGCAGCCGAGAAGACCACCATGCCGATACCCATCCCGGCGTAACCCCACCAGCCCATATCGTGGTCGAAATACATGGTCTATCCCCAATCATTCGGCGCTGCGGAACTATCCGGCCAACAGGAGGAGGTTGCCCACCCGGCGCGAATGTCGCGCAGCTGCAGCGATGGTGGCCAGATGGGCCACCCCGGCTTCGATGCCTCGGGCCAGTTCCTCCGGGCTGAGCGGGCTGTCGGCATCGCCGATCACCCCGAATACCAATTCATCGCAGTAGCTCAGAATCGCGATCGCGGTGCGAAGGTGCATGGCGATCGGCGGCACCGGCATCAGCGTGAGCACCTCGCATCCCGCGATGTGCAGCCGGCGACGCGGGCCAGGCACGTTCGTGGCGACGGTGATCACTCCGCGTTGTGGCAGTCGGGTCAGCAACCGCACCACCGGTGCCGTGAGGGCATACGGCAGCAGCCCCGCCGCTGCGACGGCCAATGCGCCCACACTCACCTGACCCCCGGATTTGGCTGACATCATGCGGTCGTGGACCGCTTGCAGTCGCCGCAGCGGGTCGGCATGTTCGACCGGCAACTGTGGCAAGGTCACCGCGATCCGGTTGTCGGGAATGTGCAGGGCGTCGGCCGATCTCAGCGACACCGGCACGGCGGTGCGCAGTGAATGAGCTCTCGGGGTGAGGCCGCGCCGCAGCATCGCCGAGCGGAAGCTGTCGGTGATCGCCGCAAGCGCCACGTCGTTGACCGTGACACCGAACCGCTCACCGATCATGCGCACGTCGTCGAGCTGCACTTTGGCTGCGCTATAGGTCCGCAGATCACTCAACGGCCCGGTGAATGATTTGGGCGATACCTCCAGAAGCGCTGTCGCCAGCTCGGTGGCACCACTCGCGACGCGGAGCGCGGCCTGCGGTGCGCGCGCCGACATCCGCCACGCTGACTGCATCCATACGACCGGGTTCATGGTCCAGTTGCCCGAACGCTTGGTCGTCGGCTCGGAAGTGTTGGCGGCAGGCACCGTGCGCGCCCAGTCGTCGCACAGCTCTTCCAACATCGCCGTCGCGGCGACTCCGTCGGCAACGCAGTGGTGGATCTTGATCAACATCGCCCATCGGTCACCGGCCAGCCCGTCGATCACCCAGCATTCCCACAACGGTCGCGAGCGGTCCAGGCGTCGCTCCATCACCTGCGCGACGAGGGCGAACAACGCGGCGTCGTCGCCCGGTGCCGTCACCGCGACGCGGCGGACGTGGTGGGCGATGTCGAACCCCTCGTCTTCGACCCAGCGCGGCGCCACGAGGTCCATCTGCGTCTCGCGCAGTACCTCATGACACCGGGGGACTCGGGCGGCGCGTTCCGCCAGCACCGTCAACAGGCGATCGTGGCTGGGCGCCGGCCCACTCAGGAGCGCGACCGCGCCCAAGGCCAGACTGGTGTGGCCGTCGGCATCCTCGGCCTGTAGGAACCCGGCCTCCAGTGCATTGAGGTGGTGACTGGTCATGACTCTTCCCTCGGGGACACCATCTCAGCTTCGGCGGTGATCTCTTTGGCGACTAGGGCCTTTGGTCATGTGTCGGGGCGTTCACTCGGTGATCAGCGTCAGAGCCAGTCGTGGGCACCGGCTGACCGCGCGGCGTGCATCAGCCAGCGTCCGCGCGGGCACCGAGGGTTCGCGCGAGCCGTCGCGAGCCAGGGGATAACCCCAGTCGTCGCGGTCCAGCAGACGAGGGAGCAGTTCGGTGCAGAGTCCACGCCCGTCGCAGCGGGTCCAGTCGATGTGCAAGCGCGTGGTACGGGTGGTCGGCCGCAGCGGCCTCGACGATGCCGTCACGATGTCGCTCGTACGTGGTGGTCTGCGTTGGCCGGCAGCGCTTCACAGCGACCGCGGCGGTGCTGGGCGACGTCGCCGGCGAACACCGTGAGCGCGGTGCGCACCATGCGGGCAGTCCCGTCCGGGTGGCGGCACGCACCGCGGCCGTCGACCAGCCGCATGGTCCGCTGGAGTTCGTCGACCAGTGCGTCGTCGACCGCTCCGAACGCCAGTTGGTCGAGCAGCTGCGCCAGGCGCGGCAGGCCGTTGAGGCACGGACCGCACTGGCGCGCACTCTGGCCGGCCAGGTAGGACGCGATGGCGGCGGTGCGCTCAAGGCCGCACTCGTGACGTCCGAGCACGTGGACGACGCCTGCACCTGGCGTCGCGCCGAGTGCGGCAAGGCCGGCGCGCGACAGCTGTGCGGTCAGCGCACCGACCGGAATCCAGCTGCCGTGATATCCGCCGACCAGGACTGCGCGCACCATGCGAAGGTCGGTGCGCCCGGACGTCGTCAGTAGGTCGGTCAGCCGAGATCCGGTGGGTACCTCCACCACACCCGGCTGCGCGAGTGAGCCCGACAGGGTGACGAGCATGGTGCCCGGCTCCTGGTGGTCACCGACAGCGCGAAACCAGGCCGGACCGTAGCGGGCGATGAGCCCGATATGGGCGAGGGTTTCGACATTGTTGACCAACGTGGGCCGACGCCGAACCCCCGAGGTCGTGGTCAGCACCGTCCGGTGGCGGGGCGATGCGGGGCCGCCCTCGATGCGGCTGACGACCGCCGATTCCTCCCCGGCGACGAACCGGTCGGGAGCTTCGACCACGGCGATCCGTCGACGATCAGTGTTCGCCGCGGCCCGCTCGGCGACGGCGACCCGAACGGCCGCGATCGCGCGCCGGGGAACGTAGATCACCACCGAGTCCGCGGCGACCGCCGTCGCAGCGACACTCAACCCGTCGAGCACGAGGTGTGGTGCGCAGGTGAGCAGGGTGGCGTCCTTCGCGCTCAGTGGCTCACCTTCGGCGCCGTTGCCGATGACCACCGGTTTACGACCGGTGACAGCGGCGATCTTGCGGCCGGTGGGAAAGCCCGCGCCGCCGCGGCCGGTCAGGCCTGCGTCGGTCACGCAGCCGGCCAGCGACGCGGCGGTCGGCGCGGGAAGTTCGCCATGGCGTTGCCGGTGTGCGGCCAGGCCGGGTTCGTGGCCGGTGAGCAGGCGCGTGGTCGTCATGGGCGACCCGGGAGGCGTGCGCCGGCGTATTCGGTGTAGTTGGAGTGCAGCCGCCAAGCCAGCGCGCCGGCCACTGCCAACACGCAGCATCCGGCGAACACCAAGAACCAGGGACGTCCCGCATCGGTTCCGTTGCCGAGTCCGTGGGCCAGGGCGACCGGCCACAGCGCATAGGCGACCCAGTGCACGATGCGAAAGACCTTGAGGCCCAGTCGATGCCGCAGCAAGCTCGTGACGATCACGACAAGCAGCAGGTCGAAGGCCAGCGTCCCCAGCCCCTGCCACAACGGGCGGTACGCGCCGAGGAACGGCACGACGAAGTCGACGAGGCGCAGCTGGGCGTAGGGGTCGGCGAAGAGCAGGGCGAGGTGCAGCGTCACCAGCAGGGTCCCCGCCAGCGCGGCGAAGCGGTGGACGTCGGCGACGGCGAACCGCGGCAGCGTCAGCAACGGACGGCCGGAGCGGGTGGCGATGCCCAACGTCACCGAGATGGTGAGGAAACCGAGCGCGGTGATCCCGGTGCCGCGGCCCAGCGCCCACAGCGCTTCGCTGGTCATCGGGGCCTGCAGATAGCGTCATCAGGCCACCCGCCGAGGGTGTGCACAATTCCGTCGCAGTCCACCAGCCGTGCTGCAATGCCTTGGTGGCGAATCCAATCCGGTGCTCGCCGGCCGCGGATGATCGAGGCCGTGCTGACGGTATTGGCGGACAGACAACTGGCGCCCGCGACGGTGACCGTTCGCCACACCGGATCAGCGGAGACGCCGGTCCGCGGGTCCAGGATGTGATGCAGCCGCTGCCCACCGCGGCGCCATGTGCGGCGCACCGTACTCGAGGTGGCCATGGCTGCACCGGAACACAGCGCCACCAACGACGCCGGCTCGTCGTCGCCGTCGTGAACCAGTACCGGCCAACCGCCCTCGGGTGCGGTTCCTGCGGTGGCGATGTCGCCGCCGAGGTTGATCAGCACGCCGGAGCCGGTGGCAGCGTGGACCCGCTCAGCGCAGCGATCCGCGGCCAGGGCCTTGGCTGTCGCGCCGAGATCGAGCACGACGCCCGCGGGCACCGTGACCGTGCGATGGTCGATGTGGACCATCGACCATGTCGCCGGCCGCGTGACCGACATTGCCAGCGGTACCGGCGAATCGAGCGCGGTGCCATCGCGGTCATCGCCGAGCGCGATCACTGCGGCGCCGATGGTCGGGTCGACATCCCCGTCGGTGTACCGTGCTGCCTGAAGTGCGGCTCCCAGCATCTCCGCGAGCAATTCGCTGACCTCCGTCGGCCGCCCCGATGACCCTGCCAGCGCGCTGATTTCGGAGTCGGCTCGAAACCTGGAGGCGGCAGCTTCGATGGCGTCGAGTTCGGTATCGACAGTCAGGTGTGCCTCGGCAAGGCAGCCTGGGTCCGTGACGATGACCTGCATGTCGACCGTCCACCGTCGCCAGTGCACTTCGGCGGTGGCGCCGGCGGGCTCGAGGTGTCGCTGCTGTGTGATGGTCATGAGCCGCGCGAGATCGTGACATGTGGTGAGTAGTTCGGGGAATTCACCGTCGTCGGTGGTTTGATGTGCCGCGTGGTCGGCGGGGCGGTCGTCGCCGCCTTGGTCGGCGCGGGAGCTTGTGTTTGTCGGGTGTCGTACGCAGGTGCCTGTTCGTAGGTCTGTTGCGGGGTGTACTGCTGGACCGGTGCGTCGGTGGTGACCGGCGCCGGAGTCGGCATCTGCGTCGGGGCGGCCTCCGTCGAGACCGCGACGGGCGGCGGCGGGTCGACCGGTGTGGTCACGATGTCGGGCGCCGTAGGGAGATCCGGGCCAGTCGGTGGCCCGACGTCCTCGGGAGCGACGGGAACCGCGACCTCGACGGGAGCGTCCACTGCAGGTTTGAAGGTATCCGCGTAAGCCAGGGAGGAAGCACCGGCGACACCGGCGACACCGAGACCCACCAATGCCCACGACGCCGCGGTGGCGCGGTGGAAGCCCGATCGAGGTGAGTTCATGCGTCGAATGCTGGCACCGGATTCTTCGAGCCTTCCAAGAACCGGCATGGGACGCTGTCTGGGTGAGCGACGGACAATCAGCACCGCTGCTACTCGTTGTCGAGGATGACCCGGCCTTGAGCAGGTTGCTCACCGACCTCTTCGTCGACGAGGGTTATCAGGTCGACGTCGCCACGGACGGGCAACAAGGTCTGCACAGCGGTCTCACCGGTACCTACGACGCGATGATCATCGATCGGGGACTTCCGGTGATGGACGGTTCGGACCTGGTCGCGCTGCTCCGGTCCCGCGGCATCGCCACTCCCGCATTGCTTCTCACGGCACGGGGATCAGTCGCCGACCGCGTCGACGGGCTCGACGCCGGTGCGCAGGACTATCTGGTGAAGCCGTTCGAAATACCTGAGTTGCTTGCCAGGGTTCGTGCCCTCGTCAGGCGCCCGGACGGCGGTTCCACACTGCGTGCCGGGGGATTGTGCCTGGACCGGATCACTCGGACGGTCAGCGGGAGCGCCGCCGGCAATCGCGTGGTCGAACTCTCCGAACGAGAGATGACACTGCTGGCCACTCTGATGAGTGCACCCAAGAGAGTCTTCACCCGCCGTCAACTGTTGGAGATCGCCTTCGAGGGTGCCGATTCCGCGGGCGTGGTCGACACCTACGTGCACTATCTGCGTCGCAAACTCGGCAGGGGAGTGGTGCAGACGGTGCACGGAATCGGCTATCGGCTCGGGCCGGGCTGATGTCGGACGGTGACCTGACAGTCGTCCGGCGCGCCGGACGGGTCGCGGCGTTGCAGGCGTCGCTCGCCCTGACCCTGGTCCTGCTGATCGTCGGAGCCGCGGTGTTCTTCGTCGACGCCCGGGTCCAGAGCCAGCAGATCACCTCGCAGCTGAGCAACGTCGCCGCGACCGCCGACGATGCCACCGATCCGCCGACCGGAATGATGCTGGTATTGCGTGATCGCACCGGCAAGGAGGAGGCCAGCTCCGATGGCCTACCCGTGGCGGAGTTGCTGGCCAGACCCCCGGGGGCGTTCGACACGGAGATCGGCGGCACGCGGTATCGCGGGTTGGTGGCGGACAAACCAGAGGGCCGAGTGGTCGCGCTGCTCGATCTGCGTCCGTACGAGGCCAGTCGAAGTCGGTTGCTGCTGTCGCTGGCCATCGCCGAGCTCGCGGGAATCGCGGTGTCCGTGGCGGTCGTGGTCCTCCTCACCCGGCGGTCCATCCGGCCGCTGACCGAAGCGCTGGCCTTGCAACGCAGATTCGTCGCCGATGCCTCACACGAACTGCGTGCGCCGCTGACGGTTCTGCACACCCGGGTGCAGATGCTCGCTCGCCAGTTCGACGACGGGGACGCCCACGCCGCCAAAGATCAGATCGACGCTCTTGCCTCTGACACCCGCGCTCTCGGTGCGGTGATAGAAGACCTGCTCGCCTCGGCGTCGATGACAGTGGGGGGCGCGCCCCGCGATCGAATCGACCTCGTGGGGCTGGCCGATGCCGTGCACGCCAGCATGGCGCAGCACGTCGAAGCGGCGGGGGTGCGGTTGGTTGTCGAACACGGCACCGATGACGGGCAGAGCTGTGTCGTCCTCGGATCGACATCCGCACTGCGCCGGGCGATATCTGCACTTGTCGATAACGCACTGGCCCACCAGCACCCGGGTGGCACCATCATGCTACGGGTCGGTCGCCGCGGTGATCGTGCCGTCATCGATGTGCAGGATGACGGAGTCGGAGTGGACCGCGCCGCGATGGACACCTTGTTCGACAGGTTCTCCCACGGCCACGCGCACACCATGACCGGCGGCCCGCGCCGCTATGGTATCGGTTTGGCGCTCGTGCGGGAGATCGCCCATGCGCACCGTGGCGAGATCAGCGTCGCGCAAACCCCTGGTGGCGGAGCCACTTTCACGCTGTCCATACCCGCTGCGGACATACGGGCAGAGCGCGAGCAGTGACCGGGTCCTGAGCGCCGAAGCTCAGGCCGCCAGCCAGTAACGACGCGTCTCGTCGGCGATGGCGTCGTTCGCGGCCCCGGTGCCATCCCACAGTCCGCGATTCAATGCGATCGGCGTCGACCACCACAACGCGGCGGTGTCGCGAACCTGCCGAATCTGGATGCCGGCAGCAACGGTGGCGTAGTGCAGCCAGAAGTCGTCGGCCCGTGGGCACACTCGGAGGAATTCGTCACCGCGATCCTGCAACGTGTGAAGCACTGCCGGCGGATACGCGACACCCGAAGTGCCGGTGGCGAACACGGTGTCGGACGCTTCGGTGGTGGTGCACAGTGGCCATGTGCGGTACGGGCCGTCGCTGCGGACCCGCGCCCGGAAGGCCGTGACTTCGCACGGATCATGCACGGTCAGAAGATCTTTCAGCCAATTCGCCGGGTACAGGACGTCATCGTCGGCGGTGACCAGCGTCTGGTCCGGCTGCTCCGGCAGGATCTCGTTGACGTAGGGAAAGTACTTCTTGTGCGGGCCGTAATCGGGGCAGCTGCGAATCTCCAGCCCACGGGCCTGCAGCCGTCTCAGGGATGGCGGCAGATCCGCCATGGCGGCCGGGTCGTCAAGCCACAGGATGACACGACGAGGTTTGACCTCGCCGGCCCCGATGGTCTCGATGGTCTTCCAAACCGAGGCGATACGTTTTCCGTAGCTGGTCAGTGACACGTTGGCGTCTGCATTGCCGAGGATGCCGGCTGTCGACGTGCGACTGGCGCGACGCAGCCGGACGTGTTCTGCGGCCAGCTCGGTGAGCGTTGCGCAGAAGGTGAGTGGACCCTGAGGGTTGGCGCCGGTGTTTCGGGTGGCCGCCTTGCGCGGTGTCGCATCGTGCGCGGGTTGCGTTGCCGAACGCCGCGGCTCGGTCGCTACGTCGAGGTCACCGACTGGCGGTCGCCGCCGGACCCGTCCCCATGAAGCCATGCCCAACGGTACCAATTCAATCTGGCGTCAACCTTGGAAGTTACTGTGTTATCGACCATTTCATGTAGCTGCGCTAGGCAGGGGTAGCCACGTGTCGTGATATGGACGCTGTATGCCGGTGGCATCGTATGCCTGACGCGCAAGACAGTTTGCCCATCTGGAGTTTTGCTGAGGTGGGCGGTTCACCCCGGTCAGACCAGTTCGGCGAGCGCCTTACGGGCGGCTTCCAGTTCGGCTTCGAGAGTGACAACCCTGGCTGCCTGTTGGGAGCGCGCCGCCTCGATCACCTCATCGATCGGGGTGGCGAGATCCTCGTGTAGTTCCTTGGCTGCGCGGGAAACGGCGGCGGCCGCCACCGCGAGATCCCGGGCCAGATAGGTGGTGCCCTGCTTGAGTTCGGCACGCCACTCACCGTCGGCAGTGCCGGTGACCGTGAGGGTCAGCTCGAGGGTCTTCGCCCTTTTGCCGGCCGTCTTCTTGGCTGCGGCCTTTGGCTTTTCGGTGAGCGGAGCCGGGGGTGCGGCAGGTGCGCTCGCGGGGGCGCTGCTTTCTGCAGGGGTGACAGGGGAGAAGGCGGCAGCCTGTGGCTCTGCGTCGGGGGCGGCTATGGTCGTCGTCACGGCGAACTCCTTCTAAGCATGGGCCCGTGAAACGTGGCGGGCGTGACAGTCATTAGAACACATGTTCGACGACCGATGTCAACTTCTAGCGGTTGGTGTGGGGAATGTCCTTGTGCATCAATCAGTCTCGATTGAGCACCGCGCCGATCCCGATGGCGACCTGGCCGAGGAGGTTCGGGTAGACCGCGATGCGCTCCACCACCCCGGCGTCATCGGGGAGGGCGACGGTGAGCATGAGGACAGTTCCGGTCAATCCGAGCAACCCGAGCAACCCCAGCGCGATGGCGACTGTGGTGCGTCCGCGTCGGTACAGCAGCCAGGCCGCTGTGAGCAGCGCGAGGTTGCCGGCGAGAATGCACAAGCCGGCACCGATGCTGTGCACCTGCGGCGCGATGTCTCCCCGAAAGATCCCCGCCAGGACAATCCCGAAACCGTAGGTCAGCGCCAGGGCCAACAGCACACCCCGCCCCGCTCCCGGCGGCTGACGCCGTCGCAACGCGACCGCTGCGGCCACCGTCAACACACCGTTCAGTACGAACGCGGCGCTCATGGCCACGCCGTATGGGTACGGCGCCAGCTGGAGTTGGCTGATGAAGTTGCGGGCGTAGGAGTATCCGAGTGACATCGATGCGGTTGCTGCGAGAGCCTCGATGATCAAGAACCCCGCGCCCGCAAGGATCAAGGCCGGTCCCGGCCACCGAGCCGCGGCCACGCCCGCTACCCGGACGTCGCCTGGCGGGTCACCGCGTCGCTGCGCGCCGATTCAACGCCGCACACCGATTCAACGCCGCACACCGATTCAACGCCGCACACCGATTCAACACTGTCGCCTACGTCGACGGTCACCACGGCAGTCGCCTGGAACAGGCCGTAGAAGTCGTCGGTGCGGGCGAAAGTGTGTGCGCGGCAGAACAACGGATGCACGTCGAACACGCGCACCCGAAGCTTCTCGCGAGTGAGCCTGCCCAATTCCCGGCCGGATTCAGGATCGGTGATCATCTGGACCGACTCCGAGTGCACCGCAAAGATCATGCCCGCGGTCACGCCGGCTTGCGCACCGCGATTGATGACCAGGGTGTAGTCGTCCTCGACGAGCGCGACGTGGCCGGAGATGGTGTCGTCTTTCACGACGCCGCCAGGGAAGTGTTCTCCCGCAACAACGATTTCGCGGTCGCGCCCGCGCGAATCCGCGGTCGGGCGTTGTGGTCGTCCACCGCCAACAGCGCGTCGATATGGCTCGCGGTGTCCTGCTCTGTTCCGAGAGTGAGTTCCACCGCCGTCTTGGCCTGGAAGAGTGCGATCATCGCGTGCTGATGACGTTCTGCGCCGAAGGCATTGAGTGCGACCGTGAGCTTGTGGTCGACGTACTCGACCGACCGCTGCAGATCCGTGGTCGCGGCCTCAGCTGCCGGGCTGTGCATGCCCTCTGCGCGCTGTTCGGCGTACCAACGGTGGCCGAGCGCACCGAGGGTGATCGAGCACACCGGCACCACCACGACGATGCAGGCCAGACCGAGAGAATCGGGCAGCGTGATCGCGCCGACCATGCCGAGGAGTGTGAGTACGCCGACCAGGCCCAGGACGCGCAGCGCCGGCGGGACTGTCTCGATGGCACGGGCCAGTCGGCGCGCGAGGCGGCCGCCGTATCGAGCGATGGCGGCGATGAGCGTGATGACGGACTTTGCGCCTTTCAGTGCAATCCGTCCCACCTCGTCCGCCTGCCCACGGGTCACCGGAGGCTTGGGCATCGACCAGGCCCGCTGCTGCGGCTGCGGACTGGAAGCCACCTCGGCCGTCTGATCGTCAGACGACTGAGGCGTCGGCACGTCGTTCGTCACATTCGCATCAATAGCCACATCCGTATCATCTCGCCCGATGACGTCCGACGCCGGTCCGGCGCGCCGAGGAGTCGGATGTTGCCGACGGTGAATCTCTGCGTTGTGCGATGACGTGACAATCCGATTGTGACCACCGCGTGGGTAATTCGCGCAGTCCGGGCTGTACAGACGGTGCTGCGCTAGACTGGCAGGAGAACCTCCGGTCATCGGGCATATCAGGCAAACAGTGCGTCAAAGGTGCGTAGCGGTTCCCGCCGAAAACCCCTCCGCACCCCAAGAGGCCTGCTGTGCAATTCGAACTGATTTCCTCACCGCTCATCGTCATCGGCCGCTGATCATGGTCGACCGTCGCCTGAAAGGCACGCGCCTCGGCGCCATCAGCTACGAGACCGACCGAAATCTCGATCTCCCGCCGCGCCAGGTGGCGCGCTACCGCACGGCGAACGGCAAGGAATTCGACGTACCGTTCGCCAGCGATGCCGAAATTCCCGCGACCTGGGCGTGCCGAAACGGTATGGAGGGCCTCCTGCTCAACGGGGAGGCACCCGCGCCGAAAAAGGGCAGGCCGGTGCGCACCCACTGGGACATGGTGCTGGAGCGCCGCTCGATCGAGGATCTCGAGATCCTGTTCAAGGAGCGGCTGAAGCTCATCGACTCACTCCGTCGCGGCCGCTGACTCGGTTGCCCGACCAGAAGACCCAGCTGATGATCCAGAAGATCTGCTTCGCCTGCTTCCACCGCCTGTTTCCGGACAGGCGGATACGCAAGGTCACGTTGGGTCGTGAATGCGCGGCATGCCACGTGACCACAGCGGGAACCGAACAGATGGTCCCTGTCGAGGCTGAGGACCTCGCGCAGAGCCCGGTCCAGATGGCGCGCTAGATAGCAGCCGAGTCCACCCCCGCGCCGACGGTGGGCAGGGTGAGCGTCATCCCGGAGACGTGGATGACGCCGAACTGGGTGAGATTCTCGTACTGGGTGGCCGACCCGACCAGTTGCAACGTCAGAATGCTGCCCGCCGCGGCCGCGGTATAGGCGATGTCCTGCAGCGTGCCCAGCGCGATCGAGACGGTATGCGACTGCCCGTCCAGCGTGACCGGGATGGCCGTGTCGAGGTTGCCGAGGACCAGGCCGGTGTCGTTGTCCACGATCTGGGCGTACACGGTGCGACTCGTGCCGAGGCCGGCATAGGTGAACGACAGTTGCGGGGCCCCGACGATCTCGGTGCCACCGGGCACCGACACCTGTAGGTTGATCGCATTCTTGGCCGGCGCGGCCGTGGCGATCGACAACAGGGCGGCATCCAGGGCGTCCAGTCCCAGGTTCAAGACCTTGGTCTGCGGTCCTGCGCCGCCGACGATGGGGATGATCGGTATGGTGCCACCGGATCCGGTGGCCGTCACGGGGGTGCCGTTGAAGGCCGGATCCGACGGAAAGACGTTGGAGGAGTGCAGATCCCCATTCTGGTCGTACCATTGGAACGTCGGAATGGCGTCGGCCGGCGAGCCGTCCTGCTTGACGTACTGATCGAGCCACGCCAGGGTGTCCTGGGTGAGAAGGGTGGCCTGATCGGCATTGCCGGGGTTCAGGCACACCCCGTGACCGCCGCAGAACCAGACCATCTTCACGGGAACGTCTTTGGCCAGCAACTGTTCGTTGGTGACGGCCTGCTGCAGGGTGAAAAGCCCGTCGGCGGTGCCCTGCAGCAACAGCGTCGGCACCTTGATGGCGCTGACGAGCGGGCCGGGGCCGCTTGAGGTGAGCAGCGACTGTGCGCTGTGGGTGAGGAAGCCGAACAGCGACCCGGTCAGTACACCGCCGTAGATTGTCGGGTTGATCGGTGCGGCCCCTTCGAGCAGCGACAGCACCAGGATGGCGGCCCACGAGGTCTTGAATGCGGCGTTGGGGTACAGCGCGTTGTTCAGGCTGTTCCAGGCGATGCTCGGCACGATCGCATCGATACGGGGATCGATTGCCGCACTGACGAGTTGGATACCGCCGCCGTAGGAACCGCCCACCATCCCGATCCGCTGGTTGTCAGCAGTCTCCGGGAGCTTGAGGACGTAGTCGATGATGGACGACACGTCCTTGCCTTCGAAGGACGGATTGTCCAGTTGGAGGGTGCCCCCGGAGGCGAACTCCCCGCGGGGATCCCATGTGACGACGTTGTAGCCGGCGTCGCGCAGCGGTGCGACACCCGGAACGAGACCTGGGTTGGACGGGATTCCGTTGGCGGAGTATGGGTCGGTGAGTCCGGCGCTGCCCAGTCCGGGCCCTTCCAGAATGGTGGGCGCCGAGCCCGAGCCAAGATGAGACGCAGGGAAGAAGTTGGTGCTGATCAGCGTGCCGTCGAAGGACTTCACCTTCACCGTGTACGCGATCGGCGCACCGGTGGCGTTGAGCGCCGACGGGTTGGCGGTGTACGGCACGACCACCGCGTAGCCGATGAGCGGTGCGAGCGCGGCGTTGACACCCTTCGTCTGGTACAGCTTGTCCAGAATCGGTTCGAACACCAGAGAACCCAGAAGCGGGACGTTCTCCAGATTCTTGTCGAATGCCGTGGTTTCACTGACCAATTCACGGAACGTCTCGGTGCCGGACTTCACCACCGTGGCGTACGGCAGATAGGCGAAGCTCCCGGCGGTCCCTTCCGGGGTGAAGGCGATCTTTCCGCCCTGACTCGGGCCGGACACGACCGTGTAGGACAAGGTGACCCCGCGGCTGTCGGTGGCGTTCGCGTTGCCGTCGATGATGCCGTCGTTGAACGTGAGGGTCGGATTGACGGTGATCGGGTTCGTCGTGACGGATGTGGCGGGGACGGCGGCGGACTTCACATGCGTCGCCGCGGTCTTCGACACGGTGGTGGTGGCAGCGGTGGCAGCGGTGGCAGCGGTGGTGCCGGTGGAGGTCGCAGTGGCGGCCACCTTCTCGATCGGGGATGTGCTGTTTTCCGCCGGTGTCGTGCCGGAGGTCGATTGCGTGGCAGGTGAATTGGACGTCGAGTCGGCAGAGGGTGCAGAGGGTGATGTCGATGGATCGGTGCCCGGCTTCTTGGGGTGGCGGGGGCTTGCGGCGTGCGGTTTCGGTTTGGTGGGGGGCGTCGGCGCGGTCTGTGCGGTACTGGACGACGTGGCGGCGGCCGTCTCCGCCGGCCCGGTCTGGGCCGAGGCGACCGCGTCGGCGCCGACGAACAGGACGGTGCCGATGCCGAGTGCGGCGGCCAGGCCGCCGATGCGACCGATATACCGCGATGAATTGCCGCGTACGAGAGCTTCGTTGGTCATCTGCGCCTCTTCCTGGTGACCCGATCTTTCGACCACCAATTGACGCTCGCGTCGGCAATCAGCGGACGCTACTGAAACTCACAGGAGGCACTCAGACTCGGCTGGTCACCTCGGTCAACGTCCGGTCCAGATTGTTCAGCGCCCGCACTGCCGCCCGGACGGGCCCGGGTGGGATACCCGAGGTCGTCATCACCTCTGCGACCACGTTTGTCACCGCTGTGTCCTGAGCTCCGGTGTCGCCGGCCGCAATCATCCGGCCGACGCCGGCGACGGTGTCACACACGTGGTCGGCCGCTTTACGCAACGCGATGGCGGTGGACTCCGACGGCGCGGTGGCGGGATCCGCCCGTGCGGCATTGACGCCGGCGCGGGCCAGGGCATGTGCTGAGCGGTTCCCCGCGCGGAGGCCGCGCACCAAGCGCTGAGCTCCGCGCCGGCTCCGGACCGCCGGTCCGAATTGCAGTGGCTTGCCGGCCTTCACGACTTCCTGTAGGGCGTTGTCGAGGCTGCGGGTCTCGGCTACGAGATCGGTCTCCCCGCCCGGCGCGAGCACCGACGCGATGCCGGCGTGGATCACTTCCGTCAGCCGGTCGAAGTAGTCACCCGCCTTCTCGACGAACGTCGCACGGGTGCCGGTGGTGAAGACGAAATACGCCGAGGCGATACCCACCGCACCGCCGGCGGCGGTCTCGGCGATGCGCAACTCCAGGACCTGGATGCTGAAATTGCCGAGCAGCCCGTACAGCATCGCCAGCACCACGGTGACGAAGAACGTCAACCAGGCATAGGCGACGGTGACCAGATAGAACGCGCAGAACACACAGACGACCAACACCAGGATCTGTACGGGCTGGTTCTGCCCGATCAGGGTGGCCAGCACGACCCCCGCCACCACACCGGCGATGGTGCCGACGATGCGGTGCCCTGCCCGGGTGAGGATCTCCCCGCGGGTGGAGACCCCGGTGAACACCAGGAAGGCCGTCAGCACGGCCCAATACCAGCGATCGGGGGAGATCAGCTCACCGAGCACGGTCGCCGCACTGGTGGCGATGGCCACCTGGATGGCGGCTTTGGTGCTGGGGTCCAGGCCCGCGGTCTCGTCTTCTGCTTCTGGTTCGGGCGCGGGCTGAGGCTCCGGGGAGACACCCAGGGCGTTGGTGGTGATGTGGTGAATGGCAAGGTGCGCCTGCACTGCCCGATAGGCGACGACGGTGGCGATACCCGCGGGCGCGGAGACGTCGGCTCGGTCGGCAGCCGCGGCCGCGCTCTTGCGGGCGGCACGAAGCTCCTCCTGGGTCGGATGGTCCTGAAGGCACATGCGAAGCGCGATGACGGCGTCGACGAGTCCGCCGGTCCATTCGCCGGCAGCATCCAGGCCCCACAGCAGGCCGGCCAATTGCTCGACGGAGATCTGTGCATCGAAGACGCGAAGCGCCAGCTCGTCGCTGGTGACACTGAGGGTGGCCGCGGCATCGTGCCGATCCAGCCAGTCATCGATCATCAACCCGGTCTCGCCGAGGTGGTCCAGCCGGCGCCGCACCGTAGCCAGATCGTGCTTCTTGCGGTCTTTGGTGACGGCGTCGAGCACCGTGATCGACACCCCGCGCAACGCCCGTACCAGGTGGACCACTTCGGCGCGCGGCCGGTCGGGAAGGATCACCACCCGCACGAACAAGGTGGCGCAGACCCCGACACCGACGGCGGCGGCGAGGATCGGAATCTGCGCGGGGGTGGCGTGGATGAACAGAGCGAAGAAGTACGACATGAACGAGACCATGCCCAGCGCGTTGCCCCGGGGGCCGAACCGGCGCACCCACACGGCGATGAACAGCACGATGATGAACCCGACATCGGCCACCCAGTCGAAGGGGGCAAGGACCGCCGCAAGCGCCACCGCGGCCACCGCCGGCAAAGGCAGCAACAGCGTGGTGATGACCCGGTCGTGTTGCTGCTTGTCCTTCACCGCGGCCGACGACTGCATGGCGACGATGGCGCCGAGCATGGCCACGGTGACCGGCTGATGGGTGTACCGGGTGAACGTCAGCAGCGCAACGATGGCCAGTACCAGCGACAGCGTGGTGACCGCTGCGCTGCGCAGCCGCAATCGTCCTGGGTCGGAGTCGACGATGAAGCGCACAGCGCTATCTCGAAGCGCCGACGGGTGCATCGCTCGATTGTGCGTCACCAGATCACGCGCGCCGCGCACATCGACGGCTCGGAGCCTTCGCGTCCGGCCGACGGCCACTGCTGAACATCGGCGTGAATCCGGTACCGGAGGGGACCTTCGGCACTAGCCTGCCAACCCGCGCGCGGGCACAGTGGAGCACACCGGCGTGAGTCGAGGAGGAGATGTGAGCGGAGTCCTCATTGCCACCGCCATCGTTGTCGCCGTGGTGGTGCTCCTGGCGGCCATGTCGATTCGGGTGGTCAACCAGTACGAGAGAGGTGTGCTGTTCCGGCTCGGCCGAGTCATCGGTGTGCGTGAGCCCGGTCTGCGCTTCATCATTCCCGTCATAGATCGGCTGTGGAAGGTATCGCTGCGGATCGTCACCATGCCGATTCAGTCGCAGGGGATCATCACCCGGGACAATGTGAGCGTCGACGTGGCCGCGGTGGCGTACTTCCGCGTCGCGGATCCCGTCAGGTCGCTGGTGGCCATCGAGAACGTCGGCGCGGCAATCGATCAGATCGCCCAGACCACGCTGCGCAACGTCGTCGGCCAACACACGTTGGACGAGGTGCTCAGCGGTACCGATGTCATCAACGCCAATATCCGGCAGATTCTCGACGTGGTGACGTTGGAGTGGGGCGTCGAAGTCACGGTCGTCGAGTTGAAGGACATCCAGCTGCCCGAGGGTATGAAGCGCGCGATGGCACGTGAGGCAGAGGCCGAGCGGGAGAAGCGCGCCAAGATCATTGCAGCCGAGGGTGAATCGCTTGCCGCCGCCTCTCTCGGTGATGCGGCGGACACCATGATGGCGCATCCGTTGGCCCTTCAGTTGCGAAACCTGCAGACCCTGGTGGAATTGGGTGTGGACAAGAACACCACCGTGGTGTTCCCGGCGCCGCTGATGAGTGCGATCGGCGATGTGGGCAGCTTCTTCGCTCGCGAAGCCGGTGCCGCCGCCGAATTCGCCGAAGCACCGATATCTCTTCCGCGGGTTGCGCATACGCCCGACCTGACTGCTTCGGCGGGCAGCGCCGACCGCTGAGCGCCGCTCAGCCGGTCACCGTCGTGACCGCCAACGCAGCGACACAGATGAGAACGACCGCCGTCGTGACGACGTAGGCCGCGGTGGCGGCCCGGCTGATGGTGAAACGACCCATGAGGTCACGGTCCCTGGCGATACCGATCATCGCGATGAGTATCGGTATGAGCAGCACCGCGTTCAGTACCTGGGTGGCGACCAGGATGGTGACGAGCGGCGCCGTCGGCACGAGCACCGCGGTCGCACCGATGAGCGTCACGCCCCCGAAGGTGACATAGAAGGTCTTCGCCTCGCCGAACGAATCATCCACCGCCGCCTCGACTCCGGCGTATTCGCACACCGAGTAGGCCGTCGACAACGGCAGCACGGAGGCGGCCAGGAGCGCCGCGCCGATCAGCCCGACGGCGAACAGGGTCGACGCCGCACCTCCGGCGAGCGGTTGCAGCGCCACGGCCGCATCGGCGGCATCCCGGATCGACCGGCCGCTTCGGTGCAGTGTCGCCGCGCAGGCCACGACGACGAAGAAGCCGATGATTCCGGTGAGCAGCGCTCCGGTGATCACGTCGACGCGTTCGAGCGCCAGGTCGGCGGTCCGCAACTTCTTGTCGACGGCGTAGGACTGGATGAAAGACAGCCCCCACGGCGCAAGGGTGGTTCCCACGGTGGCGGTGACGATGGCGATGGCTGCGCCGCCGCTGGGCATACTCGGCACGATCAGACCGTGAACGGCGGCGTGCCAGTCCGGATGGGCGAGGACACCCGAGGCGACATAGGCCAGAAACACCGTGGACAGCACCAGCAGGAAGCGCTCGACGCGGTGAAAGCTGCCCCGCAACACCAGCACGGATACCAGCAGCGCGGCGGCGGGGACGCTCAGGTATCGGCTGATCCCGAAGAGTTCGGTTCCCGCGGCGATCCCGGCGAACTCGGCGCAGGTGGTGCCGACATTGGCGATGACCAGTGCCGCGAGGGTGGCGCCACCCAGTCGCACGCCGTAGCGCTGACGGACCAGGCCGATGAGACCCTGGCCCGTCACCACGCCCATGCGCGCTGCCAGCCCGTGGAACAACACCAGCGCGACGGTGGAGAGCAACAGGACCCACAGCAGCTGGTAGCCGTGGTCCGCGCCGAGGACCGAGTACGTGGTGATGCCGGCGGGGTCGTCGTCCGAAAGCCCCGCGAGCAGACCCGGTCCCACCACCGCCATCAGCGACCCGAGTGTCCACCTTCGTCGCGTCGAACCTTTCATCGCGACCTGCCGCCGGTTGTCCGCCGGCGCCGCGGCCAGACCTGGAAGCGCAGCGAACGGCGGCCGGGATGGGCGTGTGCTCGTGCGAGGCGGGCGAGCCACCGCTTCGCGTGTGCGGACGGCATCGCCGCCACGATGTGCGCGGCGCGGTCACCGGGCATTGCCCGGAGTACCTTCTCCCCGATGACCGGGTCCGAGCCATGGATCACCCGAGCCGCGACAAGCGGTTTCGTCGTCGCCAGAACCTCGGCAGCCGACTCGACGTCGAGCCGGTCGACGAGCGCGACGAGTCCGGACTCGTCGAGATGGTGGACGGCCGAACGGGGCGTGTTGAGTTGCACGGTGTGGCCGCGTTCCGAGGTGAGATGCAGATCGGTCCAGTCCACCACGTCGTCGCCGGCGCGCACTGCCAGTCGGTGCAGACCGAGTCGTCGCAGCACCCCGCCGAATCCGACTTCGGCGCCGACCAATTCGAGTCGGCCATCCGCCGTTCGATTGAGCACCACATCCGAAACACGGGCCAGGCGCTGCCCGACGATGTCGACGACCTGGGTGTCGAGTACGTCGCGGAGAAGCAGGATCTCGTGGTCACGAAGCCCGGTGCCGTCCGGGTCGAACGGGACGGCCGTGTCGATCCCGTCGTTCAGGAGTACGCCGTGACGTCCGAACTCGACCACCGCTGTCCACGGGACCAGAAGGCCCGGTGCTCGCCGGCGCCGGATGAGAAGGCGCTGCACCATCTGCGGTCCGCTGGGTTGATCGAGTTCGACGGAGAGGTCGGCGACCAGTCCGACGACCGTGCCGTCGGCCCGCAGCACCTCCTGGCCCGTTTCGCGGCTCAGCCACAAGAGGCCGGAACGTGGCCCGCGAGTCCCGGGTTCATGACTGGCCAGGGTGCATCTCCATCGGGGCGTCGTACCTGCGGCGGGCGGCGGTGCGGCCCCAGCGTAGAGCGTGATCGCCGGTCGCACCATGATTCCGGCTGAGGCGGATCATGACTCGCCCGCAATCCACTGTCGGGCCGACTCGGCGTTGCCACCGGGGAAATGTCTGATCTGCGCCGATATGAAGTGTGACGCCAGGTGTTCGGCGAGATCCCCGATCGGCGAGTCTGTCACCACGGCGACCTTCTTGACATGCTTCTGGTGGTCCCGGACGAAACGGAAGTGGCGGATCAGCGCGGCGAAATCAGCCCAACCGGGAAATGAGGGAGCGTCGATGATGATGCCGGCCAATGAACCCGCTGCCTCGATCTGTGGGTCGACGGCATTGGCGAGCGTGTCGAAATCTCCTGCCCGGAGCCGAGATTGCGGACGGATGACGACCAGGGACCGTGTGGCGTCGAACTCGAGATCGATCATTCCTACCCCTGTCGGTGCGCTGAGACGCGGTGAGCATGAAGCGATCAGTCTTCGGCACGCCCCGCCGGGGCAATAGGGCACTAGGTCACCGAACCGTCCGTGCCGGCGGCGGGCAGGAGCGAAGCGACCCGGGGAGTATCTAGGACTGCATCGACCCCAGGTAGTAGGTCTCGTGTCCGGTGGGATAACCGCCACCGTCGGTGGCAATGTGCACATGGTCGAAGTGGTTGGCGGTCTCGTTGCCGTAGTCCGCGGTCCAGCTCGGCGCGCCGATGCCGGGGTAGAAACCTTGCCGCCAGATCACGTGCAGCACACCCCAGCGTTGCGCGTTGGCCAGGGCGTACCCGGCGATCTGATTGCCGAGTTCGATCCCGGCGTCGGAATGGTAGTTCGGGATCATCACATCGATGGCGAGTCCGTGCGGATGCCACTTCAGCGGATCCTGCCGGTAACCGCCGATCGTCTTGATCTCCGGGAACATCATGCTGATGACGCGTGCCACCCAGATCGTCTTGATCTGCAGCCCGCTCTCCGGGGCGACTCCCGCTGCCAGTGGATAGTCGAATACCCGGGCTTCTTCGGAGGGGGCACTGGCCGCCAGCAACTCCGCTCCGGTGGTTGTCACGGTGGGGGAAACGGCCGGCGGGGCAGACGTCCGAACCGGCTCACGCGCCGTGGTGGCATCCGGTGTGGGCGAGGTGTTCTGGGCGTGGACCATGGCCGCGGACACCATCAACGACGCCGCGAGCGCCAGCCAACGGCCGACCGACTTGCGCCGGTCGCCGGCCAGTAGCTTCGCGCCCACGAACAGCACTGTAATCAGTGCGCCCGGCAAACATCGGGTGTTCGGCATCCCGGCTCGGCCGTCGTCGCGGATCCCGGAAAACTGTGTGATGCCTGTCAATGGCCGCGTAGCCTCCAGTCTCGAATATCGGATCGGAGAACTCTGGTGAAGACCGTCAAACAGGTGTGCCTTGGTGTCGCCATGGCCGGGGTGATCGCCGGGGCCGGATCGGCGGCCGCGACCGCGGTGGCCTATGCCGACCCCGCCGGCACCGGTGCCAGCAGTACGAGCGGAGACTCACCGGCCAGCGACACCGGCCACAGTGACAGTGACAGTGACAAAGGGGGCACCGCCTCCTCGGCGCCCAAAGCCGATGCGGGCGCCACCACCGCTGCGACCCCGGGCGAGGATGCCGACAGCCCGGCGGAGTCCACAACGAAGGCGGGTACACGCACACGCGGCGACGTCGGCACACCGAGGAAGAGCCGCGCACCGGGTGAAAAGGTCCGCAAGGCAACCGAATCGGTCTCCGGGACGGCCGTTGGCTCCACCACGTCCACGCGGAAGAAGGTGACGCCGGCCGTGCCGGCGACCGTTGCCGCGGACCCCGATCCGGCGCCCGCGGTCACCCCGCAGAGCAGCGCCGAGCCGATCGCCGCCAAGGCCGTCGAACCCGCGGTGAAGGCAGCACCCACGCTGACGGTGAGCACACCCGTCGCTCCCGCGCCCGATCCCGATCCGTTACCGCTCCCGCTGCCCGCGGTGCCCGCCACGCCGGTCGGCCTGTCCAGTGCCACCGCGGCCACCACCACCTCGCGCAGCCGCGCCATGAGCACCAGCACCGGTGACGCGGTCGGCCAGATCACCGCCGCCCCGACCCAGCACGTCCTCGTCATCGGTATCGACGGCACCAGCCTGGGCCGGCTGCTCGGCAATGACGACAACGGCAACAACGAGAACTTCCTGGATCTGTTGGACACCAGCACCACTGGCGCGTCGAGCATCCAGGGGCACACCACCATCTCCAACCCCTCCTGGACGACCATGCTGACCGGCGTGTGGGACACCAAGAGCGGCGTGATCAACAACATCTTCAACCCGCAGGTGTACAACGTCTGGCACACGGTGTTCGACCGGCTGGAAGCGTGGAACCGGGGCACCATCACCAAGACCATCGCCGACTGGGACGTGATCACCGACATTTCCAGCGCGGGCAGCTATGGCGCGGATCAGTCCATCCTCATCCCACGTGTCGCCGGAGACACCAATTGGTCGCAGACCGATACCGCGGTGACCGACGAGACGGTCAGGACGATCCTGGGCGTCGACCAGGGATACGAGGACGTCCCGAACTTCCTGTTCAGCTACCTGGTCCAGGTCGACGAGGCCGGCCACGCACACGGCGGCGCGTCCACTCAATACACGGATGCGCTGACCCGTACCGATGAGAACCTCCGGCTGATCCTGAAGGCCGTCGCCGATCGCGAGGCCGCCACCGGGGAGGACTGGACGGTGCTGGTGGTCACCGACCACGGCCACCAGCCGCAGCTCGGTTTCGGGCATGGATTCCAGACACCCACCGAGACAACGACATTCGTGGTCGCTGATGGGCCCGACTTCGGCGACGGGAAAGTCAACCTGCAGTACTCGATCGCCGACATCACCCCGACGATCCTGAGTCTCTTCGGCGCGCCGTTGTCGAGCGACTTCGACGGCGTGCCGCTGACCGCGCACGGCCCCGGAGCGACCCCGGACAGCGGTGTGGAGGCCGCACTCACGGAGGCGATCGCCGATATCGGCTACCCCGACCTGGGCACGCAGGTGCGTCTGAGCGTGCGCACCATCTTCGCCTCGATCCCGTACTTCCTGAACCAGTTCACCGACCAGGTCGTCGCACAGCTGCAAGCCGTGGCCGACCAGGGCATCTTCCTGATCAGCACCATCGCGTCGATCGCGGTGCTGCCGGTCCAGTTCGTCGCCGACGTGCTCTTCCAGACGACCAACGTGCTGGGGAATCTGATCGGCCTGCTCACCGGTGCCGGCGTGATCGGGCCCACCGATTCGATGCCGGAGCCGTTCCTGGTCCCCGACAACGCGATCCTGGTGTGAGGTCGGCCATGTCCGGTATTGATCGCGCGGCACTCGTCGCAGGCGTCATTCGGCTCGCTTCGGGACTGTCCTTCCTGGTGGATCCGATGCGCGCCAACAAGGTGTGGGGTGAACCCAACGATCCCGGCCCTTCGGCGCGGCTGCTGCTGCGGTCCATGGGCTACCGCGATGCGCTGATCGGCGGACTGCTGTTCGCGGCCGGATTGCGCGGCCGTGACACCCGCGGATGGTTCCTGGCATCCGGTGGCGCCGACGCGGCCGACCTGCTGGGTGGTCTTCCGGTGCACAAGGAACTGACGCGAGGCCAGCAGGTGATCGGCCTGGGCGGCGCGGTCGTCGGAATCGGCGTCGGGTTGTGGGGCGCCACCCGCCGCCGTCCGCCGTCGAGCCGGCCCTGAGCGGCCGCTCGATACCCGCCATGGTCAATAGGGACTTTGGTCCCTACCGGAGAGTGCCTTCGGCAGGCGAATCCGGGCTGATCCGGCCGTAGCGTTGCGGGCATGACCTACGTGATCGGAAGCGCCTGTGTGGACGTCAAGCACAAGTCGTGCGTCGCCGAATGCCCCGTGGACTGCATCTACGAGGGCGCCCGCACCATGTACATCAACCCCGATGAATGTGTCGACTGCGGTGCCTGCCGGATCGCCTGTGAGGCCGACGCCATCTATTACGAGACCGATCTGCCCGAGGACCAGCTGCCGTACATGGCCGATAACGCCGCGTTCTTCAGCGATGTGCTGCCGGGCCGGGACCGGCCGCTGGGGAACCCCGGTGGCGCCGCCGAATTGGGGCCCGCCGGTGTCGACACCCCGCTGATCGCCTCGTTGCCGTAAATCCACCCGTCGCTTCGCTCGCCCCCGGTGCGAAACCACGTAGTCCTACTCATCCCAGTCGGCGCGAATTCGGGCAGGCTGACGGTATGTCGCTCACCGAACCCGTGAACACGCACACCGCCCCGGCCACCCCGGGCCGCGACCGTGCCGTCGACGTCGCCCGGCTCACCGCCCTGGTGGTGGTGATCTTCGGGCACTC
This sequence comes from Mycolicibacterium sp. Y3, assembly GCF_051188035.1. Taxonomy (NCBI): domain Bacteria; kingdom Bacillati; phylum Actinomycetota; class Actinomycetes; order Mycobacteriales; family Mycobacteriaceae; genus Mycobacterium; species Mycolicibacterium sp. Y3. The sequence goes on from NZ_JAVQLT010000001.1 coordinate 3,297,255, forward strand.
TGCGCTGCTGCTGGCGACCATCGACGACAGCGGTCTTCGCATCGGCAACATCCTGGGCGAACTGCCGGCGCTGGCGCCGATCACCTGGGTGGTGCAGGTCATGCCGCTGTTCTTCCTGGCGGGCGGAGCCGCCGGGGCCTACTCCTGGCATCCGGACCGGAACACCTGGGGCACATGGCTGTTCACCAGGGCGCAGCGACTGTGCCGCCCGGTGTTCTGGTATCTGGCGTTCTGGGCGGTCGCGCTGCTGGCCGCGCGCGCGATTCTCGGGGCGGAATCCGCGGCGGGCCTGGGCCGTGAATGCGTCGCCCTGCTGTGGTTCCTCGGGGTGTACCTGGTGGTGCTCGCCTTCGTGCCGGCGCTGACCCGGCTACGCAGTCTGGGCGCTTTCACCGCCGTGGTGGCGGCCCTGATCGCCGCCGCGGCGGCCTTCGATGCCCTGCGCCTGACTCTCGGGACTCCCGACGCCGGGTTACCCAACTTCGTCCTCGTCTGGCTCATCCCGATCGTCATCGGCGTGGCCTACGCCCGTGGGCTGATCCATCCGATCGGGGCGCTGCTGGCGGCCGCCGTCGCCTGCACCGGTCAGGTGCTGCTGGTGGTGGCCGGACCCTACGAGGTGTCCCTGGTGGTCACCGGCACAGAACGCCTCTCCAACGTCTCGCCGCCCACCACCCTGCTGGCCCTGCACTGCACCTGGATGTCGTTACTGTTCGTCGCCGCCGCCGGGCCGATCCGGCGGTGGGCCCAGCGCCCGCGGGTCTGGGCTGTCGTCGCGACGGGTAACGGGGGAGCGATGACGCTCTACCTCTGGCATATCCCCGCCATCGCGGTGGCGACGTTCGGTCTGCACGCCGTCGGTCTGGATGCCTATGACGTGCACGCGCCGGGATTCTGGGGGCTGCTCGCCTTGCGTGCCGTGGTCTTCGCCGTGGTCATGGCCGTCTTCTTCACCCTTCTGTCTCCGCTCGAGCACCGACCGCTGCCGTGGTGGGACGCCCCGGCCGGCGCCACCGGCCTTCGTTCGACGGCCGCCGGCGTACTGGTGTGCGTGGCCGGCGTGGCGTTGCTGCTGATGGCGAAGTTCGGCCTGAGCGGGGCCGGGGGCTTCACCGCGCTGGCGGCGTTCCTGGTGGCGTTGATCGCCGGCCGCCTCACGATCGGCGTTCGGCCCGGGCTGCCCGGTCCTGTCGCCGCCGTTCGGTAGGGTCCACCGGGTGAGTCAGACCGCCGTACACATCGTCAAATCTGTAAACACCCGTCTCGCTGAGGAACTGGCAGTCGCAGAAGGCCAGGTGGCGGCCGCCGTGGCGCTGCTCGACGAGGGGGCGACGGTGCCGTTCATCGCCCGCTACCGCAAAGAGGCCACCGGCAGCCTGGACGACGGCCAGCTGCGCACCCTGGAAGAGCGCCTGCAGTACCTGCGCGAGCTGGATCAGCGGCGTGCGGCCGTGCTGGCCTCCATCGAGGAGCAGGGCAAGCTCACCGACGCACTCAAGGCCGCGCTGCTCGCCGCAGACACCAAGGCCCGGGTCGAGGACATCTACCTGCCGTACAAGCAGAAGCGGCGCACCAAGGCACAGATCGCCCGCGAAGCCGGTTTGGAGCCGCTGGCCGACCGGTTGCTGACCGACCCCACCGTGGTGCCGGACGAGGCCGCGGCCGAATTCCTGGGCGAGAACGTCGCCGACGTCGCCGCCGCGCTCGACGGGGCCCGGCACATCTTGATCGAGCGGGCCGCCGAAGACGCCGAACTGGTGGGCGAGGTCCGCGCGAAGTTCTGGGCCGATGGCACCCTGCGGACCCGGCCGTGGTCCGATGATGCCGCGAAGAGCGCTGCCGCACAGAAGTTTCGCGATTACTTCGATTTCGCGGAGCCGCTGGAGAAGATGCCGTCGCACCGGGTGCTGGCGGTGTTGCGTGGTGAGAAGGAAGAGGCACTCGCACTGACCTTCGATCCCGGCGAGGACGAGGTCTACCAAGCCCGGGTCGCACAGTCCCTCGGGATCGATATGACCGCGCCGGGTCCGGCGACGCCGTGGCTGGCCACGACGGTACGCCTGGCCTGGCGTACCAAGCTGATGATCTCGGCTTCTGTCGACGCCCGGATCAAGCTGCGGCAGCGGGCCGAGGAGGAAGCCACGGCGGTGTTCGCCCGCAACCTCAAGGATCTGCTGCTGGCCGCACCCGCGGGCACCCGCACCACCCTCGGACTGGACCCGGGCTTCCGGACCGGCGTGAAGGTCGCCGTGGTGGACAGCACCGGCAAGGTGGTCGACAGCTGCGCCGTCTTCCCGCACCAGCCGCAGAAGCAATGGGACAACGCCAAGGCCACCCTGGCCGCGTTGGTCGCCCGCCACGGTGTGCAGCTCATCGCGATCGGCAACGGCACCGCCTCGCGTGAAACCGATGCTCTGGCAACCGAACTCATCGCCGATATCCGGGCCGCGGGCGCACCGGCGCCCACCAAGGCCATGGTCAGCGAGGCCGGCGCCTCGGTGTACTCGGCGTCGGCGTACGCCGCCCACGAACTGCCCGACCTCGACGTCACCATCCGCGGCGCGGTCTCCATCGCGCGCAGGCTGCAGGACCCGCTGGCCGAACTGGTGAAGATCGACCCCAAGTCGATCGGTGTCGGGCAGTACCAGCACGACATCACCCCTGGCACGCTGGCCCGCAGCCTGGATGCCGTCGTCGAAGACGCGGTGAACGCCGTCGGGGTGGATCTGAACACCGCATCGGTGCCGCTGCTGTCGCGGGTGTCCGGGGTGACCGAATCGCTGGCCGAATCCATCGTCGCGCATCGGGAGAAGGTCGGCGCCTTCGCCAACCGCAAGGCCCTCCTTGAGGTTCCCCGCCTGGGGCCCAAGGCTTTCGAGCAGTGCGCGGGCTTCCTGCGGATCACCGGTGGCGAGGATCCACTGGATGCCTCCGGCGTACACCCCGAGTCCTACCCGGTGGTGCGGCGCATCCTGGACCGCGCCGGTGTCACCCTCGGCGAGCTGATCGGCGACGAGCGGTCGTTGCGGGCACTCAAGCCGGCCGAGTTCGCCGATGACCGCTTCGGGATCCCGACGGTCACCGACATCCTGGCCGAGTTGGAGAAACCCGGGCGCGATCCCCGGCCGGCCTTCTCGACCGCCACCTTCGCCGCCGGCGTGGAGAAGGTGGCCGATCTGAAGGTCGGCATGGTGCTCGAAGGTGTCGTGACCAATGTTGCGGCGTTCGGTGCGTTCGTGGACATCGGTGTGCACCAGGACGGGCTGGTGCACGTATCCGCGATGTCGGACCGTTTCGTCTCGGATCCGCACGAGGTGGTCAGATCGGGTCAGGTGGTGCGCGTCAAGGTGGTCGATGTGGATGTCGAACGCCAGCGCATCGGCTTGACCCTCCGGCTCAACGACAATCCGCAGGGCGGTCAGGGGAAGCGGCCCGAACGCGGTAACAATGCTCCCCGGCGCGATGGTGGCGAACGCCGCAACCAGAACCGTGGCAACCAAGCCCGCCCGGAGTCTCGTCAGTCGTCGGGTTCGATGGCCGACGCGCTACGAAAGGCCGGCTTCGGGCGCTGACCGGAACCGGTCGGTGACCGCTCGGTGAACATTCGGTGCCACCGCGGGCCGGCCCACGATGTGTGCGGCGTGGTCTTCGGGGTACCCAGCCCCAGGTAACGAGGTGGAGCGGAGCGCCGAAGGTCCCAGTACGACATCAATTCGCGCTTTCCTCACAAGATGCCGCACGGAAGCGAGCAAACTATGCTCGGCGCGATTGACGGTTGGCCGGTGTGAACAACGTGACAGGAGTGGGCCAGGGGTGAAGACGGTACTGGGTCTGTCGGTGACATCGGCCGGTGTGGGCTGGGTCCTGGTCGACGGCGCAGAACCCGAAGCACTGACCGTCGACGATGACTCCTTCAGCGTCACCACCATCGATGACCTGCAGTCACGGGCGCTGGCCGCGGTGCGGGGAGCGCAGGCCATCGCGTCGGCCAGCGGGCACGAGATCGAGTCCATCGGTGTCACCTGGGGCGATGACGTGGCTGCGCATGCGGTGCAGCTGATCGCGACGCTCAAGGAGTGCGGCTACGCCGATGTCCGTTCGGTGCGGCTGCAGAACGCCGCCCCGGCGGCCGCGGACCGCGCCGCCCACACCGCTGCTGCACGTGCGGTGACGCTGACCGACGCCGATCTGTCGGTTCTGCTCGATGTGGACATCGAGCCGGAGCCGGCCGATCCGGACGACTCGCTCACGGTGGCGGTGGCACTTCCACCAGAGGCCACCGAAGCAGCCACGACCCGCTTCACCCCGGCCTATGACGCGGCCCGCGCAGTGGCGACCAATGCCGTTCCGGCCGGGTCGACCGACGGCAGAGTCCATCGTCTACGCGGCTGGGTTCGGGATGCGTCACCCGCGAGGTTGGCGACCATGGCCGGTGCTGCGGCGGTCACCGCTGTGATCGCACTGTTGGCAGTCGGCTCGCAGTTCAGCGGCCCTGATGCGCCGGCGCCGCTGGCTACGGCCACCCAGCCGGTGAGCCCGGCGGCGGGGACGTCGCAGATCGTCAGCTCGATCCCGGCTCCCGCGCCGCAGGCTCAGGAGCTCGTGGTGCCCGAGCGGTCGAATTCGGAGCCCGCCGCGCCGCCGCCCGTGTATTCCGAAGCCATCGTGCCCTTGCAGGCCGGCGAGCCGGCGGCTATCCCGGTCATTCCCGTCGAGGTCCCTCCGCAGGTGGCCGTGGCGCCCGAGCAGGTGCCGGCCGCGGCGCCCGTCGTCGAACAGGCTCCTGGTCCGCTGCCCGGCCCGCCGCCGGCCGCGGTGCCGGTCGTTCCCGAGCAGCAGGCCCCCGCGCCCCAGCAGGTCCCGGCACCGCAGCAGGCTCCGGCGCCCCAGCAGGTCCCGGCGCCGCAGCAGGTCCCGGTGCCGGCGGAGTCCGTGCCGGCACCCCCGCCGGTGGATCCGATTCAGGCGGCGATCAACTCGCTCTTCCCGCCGCCGGCACCTGCTCCGGCACCCGTTCCCTAGTTCAGATGTGGGCGGGCATGCTGTCCCAGCCGCGCACCACCGACGATGACGAGAACACCGCGTTGTCGAGATCGACTGCCCAGTCCGGGAAGCGATTCATGATCTCGTCCAAGGCGATACGGCCCTCGATGCGTGCCAGCGCGTTGCCGAGGCAGTAGTGTGCGCCGACCCCGAACGTCAGGTGCTGCCGCGGGGCCCGGGTCACATCGAACTCTTCGGCGTTCACTCCGAACCGGCGTTCATCGCGGTTGGCCGCACCGATCAACAGGATGATCGCACTGCCCGCAGGCACCGTGGTGTCGTGGAACTCGACATCGCGCGTCACGTGGCGGGCGGCCTGTAGCGCCGGCGGCTCGAAGCGCAGGATCTCCTCGACCGCGCCCGGTACCAGGGACCTGTCGTCGACCAACCGGCGGCGTTGATCGGGATGCTCGGAGAGCAGCTTGCCGGCCCACCCGATCAGCCGGGTGGTGGTCTCCGACCCGGCCACCGCGACGACGTTCATGAACATCAGCAGTTCTTCGCGGCGCAGCTTGCGGGTGCGGCCCGTCTCGTCGGTGAACTCGGCATTGAGCAGTTCGGTGGTCAGGTCATCGGCCGGATGGTCGATCCGCCAGTCGACGAACTCGGCGAACAGTTGGCCGTCGGTGATGGGCCCGTCGGGGTTGTCGGTCATCTGGGCTCCGCGTTCGGTGCGCACGTACTTGTCACCGTCTTGCGTGACCCGGCTCTGATAGTCCTCGGGAATGCCGAACAGCTCGCTGACCACGCGCAGCGGCATCACCGCGCCGAGATCCTTGACGAAGTCCAGCCGGTCGCCACCGACGAGTGGGTCCAGGCACCGGGCGGTGAACTCGCGGACCTTCGGTTCCAGCGCATTGATCTTGCGGGGCGTGAACGCGCGGGACAGCAGGTTGCGGTGGATGTCGTGGAGGGGCGGGTCCTCGAATATCAGCGAGCCCGGTGGGATCTCCACACCGGCCTTGATGATCTCCAGCACCGCGCCACGTGCCGAGCTGAACGATGCGTGATCGACCAGCGCACGGTTGACGTCGTCGAACCGGCTGACCGCATAGAAGTCATGAATCTCGTTGTGATACAACGGTGTTTCGTCGCGGAACCGCTTAAACGTCGGGTACGGGTTCGCATTGAGGGCCGCGTCCCACGGGTCGTAGTACACCTTGTCGGTGGCGCCGGCGGTCATTCGAACGTCAGCCCGTGCTTGGCGAAGTGCTTGCCCAGGGCCTGCATGTACTCGTCGTGGTGGAACGGGCCGCGTGCGTCGATGGCCAGTTCCAGGAACGGGCCGTACTCTTCGTCGTTGACGTAGGTGGACCAGTGCGTGATCTCGGCATCGTCGTTGGTGTCGACGAAACTGATCGAGTAGAAGCCCATCACCGTGCCGGTGGTCTGCGAGGTGCCCTGCCACCGGTAGCGCATCACGAAGCCGTTCTCTGCCGGCCAGACCTTGAAGTCGACGGGCTTCCAATCGGGGAACTCCACCCCGTAGGCCTTGGCTTCGATGGTGGCCGCGGTATCCCAATGCGTCGCCACATCTTTGAGGACGAGCTCCTGATCGGCGACGAAGTAGGGGGAGGTGTAGACCGCGTCGTCGGTGAACACCCATTCGTCGTAACTTTCGCCCTCCTGCACCTTCTGCAGGACGTACTTGTCGCGGTAACTCTCGGCCATCCGGCGATGTTTGGCGATCCGGTCTTCCAGCTTCACGCGGTTTCTCCTCGTCTCGGTAGGGCAGCAGTGCCCGGTTGCGGTTGTAGCCCCCAGGTGCCGAACGCCATCGCGGTCAGCGTGTAGGTGCCGACGATGAAGATCAGCTCCATGGCGGCGTGTTCGCCGAGCTCGTCGACCAGGGCCTGCCAGGTGGACCAGTCCGCACGACCGGTGGCGATCAGTTCGTCGGTGGTATCCAGGACCAGCCGGTCGGTGCCGCCGAAACCGTCATTGCCCTCGGTGAGCGCGGCGACATCGTCTGCGGTGACGCCCACCGCGGCGCCCAGCCGGACGTGCTGGCCCCATTCGAACGCCGATCGGTGCCGGTGTGCCACCCGCAGGATGACGAGCTCGCGCAGCCTGCCGGACAACTCGCCGCGTTGTAACAGAAACCCGTTGAATCCCAGGAAAACCCGGGCCATTTCGGGGTGACGGGCCAGCATCCCGATGATGTCGAAGTTCAGCGGGTCCAGCGCCCCACCGGATCCGGCGCGGGGCACCTTGTCGGCAGGCAGGTTCAGCAGCGCCGCGAATGCGGCGTACTCCGGCTCGCCCCACTGGTCGGCGCGAAGTGGAGGCATCACTGTGGCAGCGCCATCTGCAGGTACAGGTCAAGGCGCCGGATCCGTTCGTCGGACCCGAACTCATAGACCGAGAGTGAGTTCACCACACTGCGGAAATCGCCCACCACGCTGTGTTCCTCGAGCTCCAGGAACACCAGGCCGTCGTGCTCGGTGATTCGTTTGAACGTGCACTCCCATTCCGAGGTGGTGGCCCAGCCGGTCAGGAATGCCACGTACGCATCCCAGTCCATCTCCTCCTTGAAGGCGCCGACCCGGTGGAAGTTCTCGGTGTCGACGAGCTCGGCCAGGGGCGCCCAGTCCGCGGCCGTGAAGCCGGGTTGTTTGGCCTTGGTGACAAGGTCCCCGGTGGTCTTGGCATACCGGAGCACGGTATCGGCCCGCCGGGACATCAGGTCGCCGCCAGATAGCGGTCGATGACGGAGTGGTAGTGAGCGATGACGACCTCCTCGTCGACCAACGCCATGTGATGCAGGCGCGCGTTGCGCAGACCGAGCTGCTGACGTGGCATCTGCTCGTAATCCTGCTGCAGCGCTTCGAAATACTTGTAGCTGCCCGGTTCGGTGACGTCCACCAGGTCGGCGGCGAATGCCGCGCGGTGTTCCTGCGGGAGCCACATGAAGCTGGTGATGTGCCAGATGCAGCGGTTCGGGTCACCGTCCGGATGCGGGGTGGACATGATGATCGTCGCCTCGCCGGCGCGAATGGTCATGAAGAAATTGGGGAACAGCACCCAGCCGTGGTTATCGCTCATCTGCTCATCGGTGAGACCGGATACGTCCAGACCGTCGTTGGTCAGTGAATCGCGCGTGGCTCGCTGTAACAGGGTGCGGCCGGTCACTCCGTCGGGGAAGACCAAGGTGCCGTCCGGTTCACGGTAGGTCTCGACGAGCTCGGTGAAGCGGGGGAGTACCCGCACCACGCCGGGGAAGGTCTCGGGCAGATCCATGATGCCCTCCACCTGCTTCTCCGGACCCATGCCCGCGACGTGGGCGACCTCGAACGGGGCCACGGCGACGCTGTGTCTGTCCAGGAATCGGTACTTGGTCTTGGTGGGATCGATGACGATGACGCGCAGCAGTTGCGGATGGATGCCGGAGATGTGGTAGCCCTCCTCGAACGCATCCATCACCACTTTCCAGTTGCATTCCAAGGCTTCTCGCACATCGAGCACCGTCGTCATCTCGTCGAGGTGATAGGGCTCCAGCATCCCGATGACGTCTTCGCCGAGGAAGTCGCGCAGCGGAGCGGCATCCGGATCCGGGTTGAGGAAGATGAATCCGGCGAAGGTGTCGACCGCCACCTGGAGCAAACCGTGGGCGTCCTTGTCGATTTCGGGTTTCGAGCAGCCGCGCAGATTTCCGTCCAGGTCATAGGACCACAGGTGGTACTGACAGACGATGCGCTGCCGGGCCTGGCCGGTGCCCGAGAGCAACACGTTGCCGCGGTGCCGACAGGCGTTCACGAACCCGCGAAGGTCGCCGTCCTTGCCGAGCAGCACGACATAGGACTGGTCGAAGATCCGGTACTCCTTGAAATCGCCGGGCTTTCGCAGTTCGTCGACGCGTCCCACGATCTGCCAGACGCGGGTCCAGATGGCTTTTCGTTCGCGGTCGACGAACTCGGGCGAGGTGTACCGCTCGGTGGGGATCTGCATGGGGAAGAGCGCGCTGGCGGCATCGGGGGTGAGGCCTTCGGCGTCGACCCAGTCACCGGGGCGGGCGGATCGTGCGGAATCGATGGACATGGAGATCCCTTCCGGGAAGAAACGTCAGGCTGTGACGGCAGTCACGATAATACAGATATGAATCTGAGATACAAGAATGTATTTGAGTTGATTTCTTGCAAGAATGACGGGGTGACCGAGCGCTGGACCAGGGAACGACGGATGGAGCAGACCCGTACCGTGTTGCTCGATGCCGCGGAGAAGATCTTCGCCGGACGCGGGTACGCCGGGTCGCTGGAGGACATCGCCGAAGCCGCCGGCTATACGCGCGGCGCGATCTACGCCCAGTTCGGCGGCAAGGACGAGTTGTTCCTGGCGGTCATCGAGCGGCACCGCCAGCGTTTCCTGGACGGATTCGCCGACGTGATGCAGTCCTACGACCGGCTGGCCGATATCGACGTGACCGGCTTCGCCGAACGGTGGCGACTGCTCAGCGGGGCTGATGCCTTACACGCGGCGGCCCTGAACTACGAGTTCACCCTGTTTCTGCTGCGCAACCCGGCAGCGCGGGAGCGGGTGGCGGCCCAGCGCCTGGAAACCATCCGATCGCTGGCGGACTACATCACCAAAGGTGTTGCCCGGCTTGGAGGTACGTTACGCATCCCGGCCGAGCCGCTGGCCCGCGTGTTGCTGGCCACCAACGACGGGATCACCCTGGCCAGCCATCTGGACGGCGAGGATCTCTACGGCACCTTCCTGCAGCTGGTGCTGTCGAGTGTCGATCCGCCTCAAGAATGAGGACTCGACATTAAGCGTAGTGTGTCTAACTATGGCACGCACAGACAACGACACTTGGGATCTGGCCTCCAGCGTGGGCGTGACGGCGACCGTGGTGGCCATGCAGCGGGCGATGGCCACTCGTGGTCCTCGACCGCTGATCTATGACCCCTACGCCGAACCGCTGGTCTCCGCGGTCGGCCTGGACGCGTTCACCCGGTATGCCCGCGGTGAGATCGACACCGACGGCGGACCGCTCGATGTGCACCGGATGTCGGACGGGATCGCCGCGCGGACCAAGTACTTCGACGATTTCTTCGCCGACGCGACGGCCGCCGGCATTCGGCAGGCGGTCATCTTCGCCTCCGGGCTGGACGCTCGCGCCTACCGGCTGAGGTGGCCGGCGGACACCACGGTGTACGAACTGGACCAGCCGCAGGTCATCGAATTCAAGACCGGTGTGCTCGCCGATCAGGGTGCCGTGCCCGCCATCGAGCACCGGCCCATCGGTATCGATCTGCGCGACGACTGGCCGGCGGCGTTGCGGGCCAACGGGTTCGATCCATCCCAGCCGACGGCGTGGATCGCCGAGGGCCTGCTCGTCTACCTGCCGCCGGATGCGCAGGACCGCCTGCTGGACAACGTCACCGCGCTCAGTGCCCCGGGCAGCCGGATGGCCGCCGAGAACACCGGCACGCTCACCCTGGACGAGCTGGCGCGGATCGGCGATCAGATGCGGTCTGCGCAGGAGCAGTGGCGGGGCAAGGGAATCGACGGTTTCGGCGGCGCGACCGATATCGACATCACCGAGCTGTTCTACGCCGGTGAGCGCACCGAGTCGTCGGTGTTCCTTGCCGACCGGGGCTGGGTTGTGACCCTGCACAAGAGTTCGGAGCTGTATGCCACGTACGGACTGGAGCCGCCGATCGAGGGCTTGTCCGCCTTCGGTGACATCACCTACCTGACCGCCATTCTCGGTTAGCGCGGTGCGCTGGACCGTCGGCAGTACGCACACCCTGTCCGACCTGATCCCCGCCGAGCCCGCTGCGGTGCGGGCCTTCTATGTCGACCTGGCCAACATCACGCTGGTGCATCCGCTCGTGGTGTCGGTGCGGCCGACCCGCCACCGGGAGACGCCCGGTGGCGGTCAGCTGCGGGCTTACCGGGTCCGGGATCGGATCCCGTTGGGGCGCCTCGTGTTACGCGCGAGCTACGCGGCCGAACTGTATATCCCCGCTCGGGGTGAGGTGCTGACCGAGGCGCGGCAGTTCCCCGGTGTGCGACTCTTCGGCCGGGTGTCGTTCGACGGTACGGCCGAGGGCACCACGCTCACCGAACATCTCCACATCACGGCGCCGGCGGTACTGGCCGCGCTCACGGACCGTCAGGCCGTCGCCGCTCATGTATCGATGCTCGCCGGGATCCGGCGGCATTTCCAGGCGCTGAGATGACGACGGGAATGGCTTACCGTAAGTCTTACGGGATGGCATACTGACTTTTATGGGTGCGCAATCTGCCGACTCCGATGACCTCCTGCCGCCGGCGGTGGCGCGCCTGGGCGCCGACCGCACGGCCGTCTACCGGCTCGACGTGATCGGGGTGGACACCGCCGACGTGGTGCGTTCGGCGGGCGGCTGGCTCTTCGACCGGGCGATGGCCGGTTGGGATGTGCAGGTGACGTTGACCAGGCCGGGCGACGTGCGCCCGCTGCAGATCCTGGGCCTGCGCACCGGCGATCGCCGTGACGAGTCGGTGGCCGTGGCCGCCGCGGGCGAACTCAGCGGCCGGGTACAGGCGGCGCTGAAACGGGGACGCACCGAAGTCACCGTGTGGAACGCCGGGCGGCTCACCGCGCTGGTAGCGGTGCGGCACGTGCTCAGTGCCGCGGCGTGCGCCTTCAAGGCCCAGGCGCTGGCCGCCGCGGGACTCGACCCTGCGGGTGTGCACCCGGCCGAGGTGTTCCATGGCGGGAACAGGTCGCTGCTGGTGGTCCCGTCGGACCTGACGGCGATCTAGGGGCTCGACGCGACCGCGCCGGCGGCAATCGTCTTGGCCCAGCGGTAATCGGCCTTACCGGCCGGCGAGCGCACGATCTTCGGCTCCCGGATGAAGGCCTTGGGGATCTTGTACCGGGCGACCGATCGCCCGCAGATCTCGGCGAGCTCCTCGTCGGAGGCGGACGCGCCGTCGGCCAGTTGGACCACGGCGACCACCTCTTGGCCCCATCGCTCCGATGGGCGGCCCACCACCACGACGTCGTAGACGTTCGGATGCGCGGCGATGGCCCGCTCGACTTCCTCGACGAAGATCTTCTCGCCGCCGGAGTTGATGGTCACCGAATCGCGGCCGAGCAGTTCGATCCGGCCGTCCGCCAACACATTTGCCCGGTCGCCGGGAACCGACCAGCGCACGCCGTCGATCGTCGGGAACGTCCGTGCGGACTTCTCCGCGTCGCCCAGATAGCCCAGGGGGATCAGATCGCGACGGGCCAGCCATCCGCCGCCCTCACCCGGCAGCAGTACCCGGCTGAAGTCCTCGGCGACGACGGCGGTGTCGGACTGCGCGCTGAACACCGCGGCAGGTGCCGGCTGCACTGTGCCGGATTCGCGGCTCGCCGCGGCCGTGGAGTAGGTGCTCATCTGTGCTCCGGACTCCGAGGCGCCGACCGCGTCGAGCAGCATGACTTGGGGAAGTGCGGTCAGGATGCGTTCCCGCACCGTGGGCGACAGGGCTGCACCGCCGTTGGTGATGGTGAACAGGCCGGACAGGTCGTAATCGCCGTTCTCGATCTCCTCGATCAGTGGCCGCGCGACCGCGTCGCCGACCACCGGGATGGTCAGTACCCGTTCGCGTTCGGCCAGCCGCAGGACGTCGGCCGGGCGCAGCCGCTCGACATCGTCGGGGATCACGATCCGGCCGCCCATCGTGATGGCGTTGTAGGCGGCCCATTGTGCGGCGCCGTGCATGAACGGCGGAATCATCAGCATGCCGAGGGCGCCGCCGGCGGTGCGGGCCTTCTCGGCGAGTTCCTCGTAGGAACTCAGGGCGTGATCGCTGCCGAACGGGCGTCCGCCCATCGAGGACAGGAAGATGTCGTGCTGGCGCCAGAGCACACCCTTGGGCATGCCGGTGGTGCCGCCGGTGTAGAGGATGTACAGATCGTCGCCGCAGGCCTGGGGCAAGCCACCCGCCGGGGCGGGGGTGGCGATGGCGGATTCGTAGTCGACCGCACCCGGGAGCAGTTCGTGACCGGACGCGTCGGCCACCTGCAGGAGCACCTCCAGGTGCGGTACCCGGTCCCGGATGGCCGCCACCCGTGGGGCGAACTCGGCGTTGTAGACCAAGGCTCGGGCCTTCGAGTCGTTGAGCAGGTAGACGAGCTCTTCCTCGACGTAGCGGAAGCTCACGTTGTACGGGGCGACGCGGGCGCGGTAACTGCCGATCATCGACTCGAGGTACTCGTTGCCGTTGCGCAGATAGATGCCCAGGTGGTCCTGACCGGACTCGTGCCCGGCCAAGGCGTCGCGTTCGGTGTGCACGCCCAACCCCGCCGACACCAGGAAATTGGCGAACCCGTCGATCCGCCGATCGAACTCGGCGTAGGTGTAGCGCCGGTCGCGCCACACCAGGAAGGTCTGCTCGGGGACGGCCTTGGCGACGGTGCCGAACACAGAGGACAGGTCGAAGCTCACGCCACTCATGACAGCAGACCATACATGGTGCAGCTATCTGTATGGTCGATGTGGTCGAACAACATTCCTTGAATCATGGGCACGTTCAATACACCTCGGCGCGGACCACCAGTCCCGCCAAAGGTCTAGGGTCGTGTGGCCGCGCGGCAGGCCCGCCCGTCCGTAACGTGAGCGGGATGAGCTGGACAGCATTGGAAACGTTGATCCGAACCTGCGTCGACACCGCGCTGGAGCGCCGCGCCGAATGGGACCGCCTTGATGCCGCCGTCGGTGACGGGGATTTCGGGAGCAGCCTGGCCCGTGGCGCGCGCGGCGTCGCGGCGCAGTGGGAGGACCTCGACCGCTCGTCTCCGGAAAAGTTCCTGCGGGCTGTGGGTGCCGTGCTGAATCGCGAAATGGGCGGTAGCTCAGGGCCGCTGCTGTCAGTGGCCTGTGAACGAGCCGGAGCGAAGGCGGGTGATGTCGAGGCGATCGACGTGGCCACTGCCGGCGCCATGGTGCACGCCGCGGCGGCGGGGATCGCCGAGTTGGGGCAGAGCGGTCCCGGGGACAAGACCCTGCTCGACGCCCTGCTGCCGGCCGGAGCCGCCATCGCCCGGGTCGCGGCGCAGGGTGGCACCGCGACCGCGGCCTACGCCGACGCCGCGGTCGCCGCGGCCGAGGGCGCACGATCCACCCGGGAATTCGTGGCCAAGCGTGGCCGAGCCGCCTATTCGGCGCAACGCAATATCGGCGCGCCCGATCCCGGTGCGGTGGCGGTGGCCGAGATCGCTGCCGCCGCCGGACGCGGGGTGGGTGTCGAGGTACCCGATGTCAGCGATTTGACGGCCGACGCCGCCGAACCGATCGAGGACACCCGGAGCGGTAAGACGAAGCAGTTTCTCAACGACCCCGCCGATGCGGCACTGGAGAGTCTGGCCGGGCTGGCACGGTCGGTGCCGGATCTGGTGGTGTGGGATGCCGACGCGCAGATCGTCCGCCGGGCGACGGCACAGGGTGCGGGCCGCGTGGGTCTGGTGTCCGGTGGCGGTTCGGGTCACGAACCGCTGCATGCCGGATTCGTCGGCGTGGGAATGTTGGCCGCGGCGGCGCCCGGTGCGGTGTTCGCCTCGCCGAGCACAGACCAGATCCTGGCCGCCACCCGGGCCGCATCGGCCGGAGGCGGTGTGTTGCACGTCGTGAAGAACTACACCGGCGACGTGCTGAACTTCCGCCACGCGGCCGAGGCTGCCCGGGCCGAGGGGATCGACGTGGCCAGCGTGCTCGTCGACGACGACGTCTCGGTCGACGGCTCCGATCACACGGTCGGCCGGCGCGGTACCGGAGCCACACTGTTCGTGCACAAGATCGCCGGAGCGGTCGCCGAAGCCGGAGGGGCGCTGGAAGACGTGCACGCCGCGGCGGTGGACGTCGTCAACCGCAGTGCGAGTTTCGGTATCGCGCTGACGTCCTCCTCGCCGCCGGGAGCTGGGCCGATCCTGGCGCTTGGTCCCGACGAGATCGAGATCGGTGTCGGTATCCACGGTGAACGAGGCCGCCGCAGTGACCGCCTTCGCCCTGCCGCCGATCTGGTGGCCGAGGCGGCGGAGATCCTGGTGGCCCACCTCGGGCTCGATGCGGGAAGCCAGGTGGTGGCCTTGGTCAACGGCCTCGGTGCGACACCGCTGATGGAGCTGTACCTGCTGTTCAACGATCTGGCCGATGAACTGTCCCGCCGGCGGATCGGTATCTCGCGAAACCTGGTCGGGAACTACGTGACCAGCCTGGACATGGCCGGTGCCTCTTTCACGCTGATGACCTTCGATGACGAGCTGGCCCAGTGGTGGGACGCCCCGGTGCACACCGCGGCGCTGCGATGGGGACGGTAGTCGTCGTGCCGGACAGCGTGGAGCTTCGGCACGCTATTGTTCGAACCCCATCGGGAACAGAGGAGAGCCAGTGACGCAACCAGAGCAGCAGCTGACGTTCGGGCAGAAGGCCAAGCTGGGCCTGCAGGCCGCAGGTGCCTTGGCCCGCAACCCGAAAGCGCTGGTTGCGCTGGTGAAGTACAAGCTCGCCGAGCGGAAGTCGGCCAAGAGCGCCGACTGACCCCAGAGGCTAGTCCTCGCCCGGTGTGACGACGATCGGTACCCGCAGCACCCGCAGGATCTTGGCCGCGGTCGAGCCGATGAGCAGGCGCCGTGGCGGAGCCAACCTGCTGGAGCCGAGCATCAGCAGGTCACCGTCCGCCCAGTCGAGCTCGTCCACGGCGGCCTCGATGGTCGCACCGTCCGCGACGACGGCCGTCACGGCGAAACCCTCCGGGAGCGAAGCCTGCGCGGACTTCAGTGTGCGGTAAGCATGTTCGCGGGCAGCCTCGATTCCGGCCGCGCCGTGCTGGTCGAGTGCCACCAGCGACACGAGCCGCAGTGGTGCGCCCGTGGCCCTGCTCGTCCGCACGGCGGCGTCGAGCAACCGGCGTGCGCCGGCACGGTCACCGATCGCACACGTGACGGATCGGACGCGTTCGACCTCGGAGTGGCGGGTGCCCCGCGGCGCCACCGCGACCGGGACCGGCGCGGAATGCAGCAGCTCATCGACCAGTGCGCCCAATGACAGGCTGCCGGCCAGCCCGCCGCCCGAGCCGCCCACCACGATGGCCTCGGCGTCCAGCCGAAGTGCTTCTGCGCCAAGGGCTTCGGCCACCGACTCTGCGACGATGACCTTTCCCTCGACCGTGACGTCATCCGGCACCAGGCGCAGCGCCTCGGCCAGCCACGCCTGACCCTGTTCGGCCAGTACTTCGTGGTACCGATCCGAGGTCAGGCGGGGCGTGGTCACGTCGTCGGGGGCCAGCACCAAGCACACCTGCAGATCCGTGCCGAGCGTACGGGCCAACCGCACGCCCAGCGACAAGGCGTCGGCCCCACCGGCTGTCGCGAGATACCCCACGACGAGCGTCATCGGGAACCGCCCTTCTTGCCGTGCTGGATATGGGGGATCGGGGTGCCCTCTTCGGCGAGGGTCTCCTCTTCGATTCTCATGGTCATCGGGTTGCGCAAGCCGCGGGTGACGTAGATCAGCAGGGTCAGTCCGATGACGAACCAGATGGCGCCGTAGAGCAGCGCGTCGAAGTGCAGGTTGAGCCACAGCACAGCAGTCAGCAGCATGCCGATGATCGGCAGCACGATGTTGGTGAAGATCTCCGCCGGCGTGTGCCGCTTCTTCTGATGGACGGCGAAGTACAGCAGCACGGTCAGATTGACCATGGTGAAGGCGATGAGGGCACCGAAGTTGATCATCGATGACACGAACTCGAGGGTGAACCGGAATGCCAGCAGCGACACTGCGCCGACGATGAGCACGGCGTGCAGCGGCGTCAAGAACCTCGGGTGGATGTAGGACAGGAAACGCGGGATCCGGCCCGTGCCGTTGCGGGCCATCACGTAGATCATCCGGGACACGCTGGCGTGTGAGGACAGGCTGGAGGCGAACATGGCCGACAGCGCGGCCGAGACGAAGAGAATCTTGAAGAACTCGCCGCCCACCTTGAGCGCGAGCTCGGGAAGCGTGTCGTCGGTGACCTCGAAGCCGTCGAGAGTGGGGAAGGCGGCCTGGCTGAACCAGGCTCCGAGCAGGAAGATCGCGCCGCCGATGAGCAGCGCGAGGACGATCGCCTTCGGGACGGTGGTCGCCGACTTCGCCTCCTCGCTGTACATCGTGATGGCGTCGAATCCGATGAACGAGAAGCACACCACGGTCGCGCCCGCGATGACGGCCTGCATGTCGACGCCGGCGTGATAGAGCGGGGCGAGCGTCAGGGCGGTGCCCTGACCCAAGCCTCGGGTGAGGGAGATGTAGGTCAGGACGACGAAGATGCCGATCAGAAGGACCTGGAAGACCACCAGCACGCCGTTGATGCTCGAGGTGCCCTTGATGCTCCAACAGTTGAGTGCGGTGACGACCCCGACGTAGACGACGACGAATATCCACGACGGGGTGTCGGGGAAGAAGGACTCGAAGTAGATCCGGCCGATGACCGCGTTGACCATCGGCAGGAGCAGATAGTCCAGCAGGGAGGACCAGCCGACCAGGAACCCGACATTGGGGTGGATCACCTCGGAGGCGTAGGTGTACGCCGATCCGGCCGAGGGGAAGACACGGGTCATCCGTCCGTAACTGAGCGCGGTGAAGATCATGGCGATCAGCGCGACGATGTAGGCAAGCGGGACCACCCCGTTGGTCTCTTCTGACACGATGCCGAAGGTGTCGAAGACCGTCATCGGCGTCATATAGCCGAGGCCGAGGCCGACAATCGCCCACAAGCCGAGCGACCTGGACAGGCGCGGGGAGGTGGAAGCGCTACCTAGGGGAGCCTGCGGGGAAGTCTGCTGCACCCAAGAAGTGTGCGCTGTGCCACATCGATGCGGCCCGCTCCGTTCTGTACATTCCTGAGGTAATGTTTCACCACTCCGTACAATCAGCGGGTGCGTGTTTCGGTGGCGTGGGTGCTCACTCAGGCGGGTTTGGCGCTTCGGCTGCGGGGTGGCGCGACCGGTGTCGGCCGTCCGATCGACGTGGTGCTCACCACCGAGCTGGCCGATCCGTCGCGCTGGTTGTCGGGCAATGAACTCGTGCTCACGACCGGGATCAGACTTCCGGACACGGCCCCGCAGCGAGCCGCCTACCTACGCGAGCTCGACGACTGCGGGGTGGCGGGTCTCGGATTCGCGACTGGCTTGACCCACCCGGCGGTGCCGGAGGATCTCATCGCCGTGGCCGACGAGATCGGCTTACCGCTGATCGAGGTGCCGCTGGAGACACCTTTCGCCGCGATCGTCAAAGCCGTTACGGCCCGGATCGCCGAGCTGCAGTACGACGACGTCCTCCGCGTGTCGAGGGCGCAGCCGCATCTCACCCGGGCGGTGATCACCGGGGGAGCGCACGCCGTGGCACGCGAACTCGGCCGCGCGCTGGCCGCCACGGTGGTGATCGTGGATACCGTCGGCGACGTGGTGGCATGTCATCCGGCGCCGGCCGATGTCACGGTACTGGACGAGATCCGAAGCGCAGTGCTGCCGGGTGCCGACGCGGGCGCGACGACCATCGTTCTGAACGGGGCGTCGACCACCGTTGCGCACCAACGCATCCGAGTGGGATCGAGATCGTACGGCGAATTGGTGGTCATCGCGGCGAACCCGCTCAGCCACATCGATCAGGTGCTGCTCGGACATGCGAACGCCCTTCTGGCCCTTGACTTCGACAAGCCGGCGCGGCTGAATGACGCCCAGCGCAGGCTGAATTCTTCGGCGCTGGGCTTGGTGCTGACCGCCACCGCCGATGTGCAGCCCGCGAGGGCGTTGCTGGCCCCTGCTGCGGATTCGCATCGGCGGATTCGCGCCTTGTCGATCGACAGTGATTCGCGGGATGCGCTGCCGGCTGTCCGTGCTGCGTGTGCGGACCTCCTCGAGCGCGAGGGGTATCAGTGTTTTGTGCATGCCGGCGAGGTCGAGGTGGTGGTCATCGTCCCGGGCGGGCTGGGCATCGATTTCGCGGGCCGGCTCATCGACGGGTTGGACGCGCCCACCCGCCGGACCGTGCGGGTGGGGATGAGCGGGACGCACGTGCTCGACGATCTGCCCACCGCCGTACAGCATTCCGCCCGGGCCGCCGCGATGGCCAAACGGGGCGGTGCGCCGGTCGAATTCGGGGCCGTGGCCGGCCAGATCCTGCTGTCCGACAATGCGAGCCGGAAGGTACTCGCCACTGTGGCGGAGGCCGTGTTGGCGCCCCTGGTCGACCACGACCGTGAGCAGCGCAGCGGCCTGATCGAAGCGCTTCAAGCGTTTCTGGAGGCGAACGGGCAGTGGGAGGCGGCCGCGGCGGAGCTCGGGATCCACCGGCACACGTTGCGAAACCGGATCAGGACTGCGGAAAGGCTGCTGGACTGCGATCTCGGTGTGGCCAGGGTGCGTGCCGAGTTGCTGCTGTCCTTGCTGGCCGGCGGTGAGGGGCGGGCGCCGGAACCGAACTGAGGCTGACGTCTCCGGTCGACGGCGGCGATCCCGGTGGCATCTATATTCAAATCATTCTATGATTATAGAATCGTAGTATTGCAAGAAAGGAGGCGAACCCATGACGCTCGGTGAAACACGCCGTCGCGGCAAGCGGGTGGCACTCGGTGCGGGTGTCCTGGCGGTCTGTGTGTGGTCCTGGCTGGGTGTGAATCATCAGATGACGCTGTCGGGCACGACGACGCTGGGCCACAACAGCATCAACAACGCGGGGGTGTCGACGACCTACACCACCCCGGCTCCCGTGACGATGACGGTGGGCGTCACGACGTCGGTGACTACTCCGGAAGACGCGCCGGCGACGCCGATCGCGCGGCCCGCGCTCTAGGCTGCCTGCGCGCCAGGGCGCGTTTGACCACGTGCGCGGCTGCGGCGTACACCAGCACGGTGGCGCCGATGAAGGAACAGCAGGCCGGCGAGAGCGGGCTCATGTGCAGTGCCGCAGCCAGCGGGCTGAACGGCAACCAGCATCCGGCGGCGGCCGCGGCGACGGTTGCCGATATCACCGCCAGGCTCGGGCGGCGCCGACCCCACGGCGCACCGCCGGTGCGCAGCACCAGCACCACCAACAACTGCGAGAGCAGGCCTTCGAGGAACCAGCCCGACTGGAAGACGGCATGGTCCTGGTTGCCGCCGAAAGCGAACCACAAAGCCCCGAAGGTGAAGACGTCGAACACGGAGCTCAACAGTCCGAAGATGACGATGAAGCCCACCAGTCCGTCGGAGCGCCATGTCCGCGGTCGGCTCAGGTAGTCGGGATCGACGTGATCCCACGGCAGGGCCAACTGGGCCAGATCGTAGAGCAGGTTCTGTACCAGCAACTGCACGGGCAGGATCGGCACAATCGGTACCAACGCGCTGGCGGCAACCAGGGACAGGGCGTTGCCGAAGTTCGAACTCGCGGTGACGCGCACGTATTTCAAGGTGTTGGCCACGGTGCGCCGGCCCTCCAGGACGCCGTCGGCGATGACGCCGAGATCGCGATCGAGAAGGATGAAGTCCGCCGCCGACTTGGCGGCCGGTGTCGAGGTGTCGGCGGCGATCCCGGCGTCCGCGGCGCGCAGGGCCGCGATGTCGTTGAGCCCGTCCCCGACGAAGCCCACCACCGCGCCGGCCCGCTGGAAGGCGGTGACCACCCGCGCCTTCTGGTCGGGGGTGAGCTCGGCGAACACGGTGGTGTCATTCGTGCGCCGCAGCAGTTGATCCTCGTCGAGATCCTCCAGATCGTCACCGACCACGACCGAGGCGACGTCGAGTCCGGCGCGTACGGCGGCGTCGACGGCGACGGCCTGGGCATCGCCGGTCAGTATCCGCACACCGACCCCGTACGTCTCCAGGGTGGCGATGGTGTCGGACACGTTCGCGCGCAACGGGTCCAGGAAGCAGAGAAATCCCAGCAGGACGAGATCCCGCTCATCGCGGGCGTCGTACTTCTCGAATCGCGCGGGCCCGCGGCGCATGGCGATGGCCTGCACTTGGAATCCGCGCGCGTGGCAGTCGCCGAGCACGAGGCGCCAGGACTCGTCCTGGTGGGACATCTCGATATCGCCGTGATCGGTGCGAATCCTGCTGCAACACTCCAACACCCGATCGGGGTCGCCACGGCAGATGAGGACGTGGGCTGCGCCGTCGGCCACCACGACGGTCGACCTGCGTCGGGTGTAATCGAAGCCGATCTCGGCGACCTTGGTGTGCTCACCCGCACCGGCCTGATCGGGTGGAGCCTCGGTCACCAGTGCGGTGATGGCCTCGCCATAGCGAATGTCCACGTCACAGCGGTGGCGTTCGGCGACGGCGGCATACCGCGCGGGGGCTCCGTCGAGACGACCTGCGGTGTTCAGACTGTGGGCGTAGACGATCCGGTCCTCGGTGAGAGTGCCGGTCTTGTCGACACACAGCACGTCCATCGCGCCGAGATCGGCAATGGCGTTGAGCCGATTGACGATCACCTTCTGGCCCGCCATGCGCATCGCGCCACGGGCCAGGTTCGATGTCACCACCACCGGCAACATCTCCGGTGTCAGGCCCACCGCGACCGCGACGGCGAGAACGGCGGCCTGCGCCCATGAGCCGTCGACGAGACCGCGGATCACCATCACCGACGGGATCATCACCAGCATGAACCGGATCAGCGTCCAGCCGACCGACTGCACGCCGCGGTCGAAGCTCGAGCGCCGTGGCAGCCGCCGCGCCGTCGCCACCAGGCCGCGGGCGTAGGTCCCGGTCCCGGTGGCCAGGACCACCGCGGTCGCCGACCCCGCCAGCACCGTCGTGCCGGCCAGGCACAGCCGGGAACTGGCGGGGACCGGCCGGGCCGAGAAGCTGCGCTCCTCCTCGCCGGATTTGCCGACGGGCAGCGACTCCCCGCTGAGGGTGGACTGGTCCACCAACAAGTCCAGGGATGTCACGATGCGCACGTCGACGGGTAGCGCATCGCCCGGGCGCAACACCACGATGTCACCGGCAACGACATCGTCGACGGGCACCTCCCGCTCCACGGCGGGGTCCCCGTCGGAGGCGCGCCGGCGCACCGTCATGGTGCTCGGGATGCTGCGGCGCAGAGCGGCCACCGCACGACTCGACCGGCCCTGCTGCCACAGTCGAAGGGCCACGGCGAGCAGGATCATCGCCGCGACGGTGATGGCCGCCCCGGCATCGCCGAGAACGGCGAAGACGATATCGAGTCCGGCCAGCAGCGCGACGAACGGCGAGCCCAGCGCAAGACCGACACGTCGCAGCGACCGAACGGCAGCGGTGCGGTGCCGATTCTCGGACATCGTGTGCGTGACGCGCCGCGCGGCCTCGGCTTCGGTGAGGCCGGCGGGGCCGCTGTCCATCGACCGATAGAGCAGAAACGACGACATCGCCGCGGATGCCCGCAACGTCGGTTCGGCCTCGGCACGGTCGTTCATCGGGTCACCGCCCACACGATGCGGCAGTCAAATGGTTGCACAACCATGCAAGAGCCGGGATGCTGACATCTGTCGAGAGAGGACGCCGCCACGTGCCGAAGAATTCCGAACCGCAGCCGCTCCCCGATGAGCTGTTGCAGGAGTCCGCCTCCACGATGGCGCTGCTGGCCACTCCGGTACGTCTGCACCTGCTGTGGCTGCTCTCGCACGGCGAGAAGGATGTCGGAACCCTGGCCGAAGCCATCGACCAGACGCTGCCCACCGTCAGCCATCACTTGAACAAGCTGAAGCTCGCCGGGCTGGTCGGTGACCGGGTTGCCGGCCGGCATCGGGTCTACATGGCCATCGATCAGGACGCCGTCGATCTGGCGACCTTGGTGATATCGCGGCGACTGGAACGGAAAAGCGGCCGGACGCGCAAGCGGCGCGCCTGAGCCGGCTTCGAGGACCATGCGCGCGAGTGTCCGGGTACATCCTGTGAACCGGCTGTCGGGAAGCCGGTGCGCGCGCTGTCAAAACTGATCGAGTTAGATCAGCAGTCAAACGATAATGCATTCAAATAATAGTTTGAATGACCTGTTGGCAGGTGGTTTGTCTGGCGGCAGGTACCCCCGCAGTGACACTCGACAGTTGGATAAGCGTTTGACTGTCGGGCCGCGGTGAGGTCTACTGATCCCAGTGCAACGCCCCGGGTGGGCGCAATCGATGACTGATCGGAGGTGCCCTCATGAGTGAGGGAAGTAGTACACCGCCTCCATGCGTGCTCTCCGCCTGATCCGGTCGTATCCGGCACGTCCGGCAGCCCGCATGGGCCGGCAAGTGAGTACCTCCGCGTGACCGGGGACCCGTCCGCTCTGCAGTGACGTCCTGGGTGCGCAACAGCTTACTTGCGCACGAGTGCAACCGATCTGGATCTCAGCCGAGTCTCGGCGCCCAATACGCGGACCATCGAACCGAGGAGTGACACCACCATGGTCATGCTGCGCACCTATTCCTTGCGGGACGCCTTCGCCCGGCCCTCCGTCCACGTCGGCGCTGACGTGATGGTCTTCGTCGGTGCCGCGGCACTGGTGTGGCTCGTGGTGCGACTGGTCCACAGCGCCGACGTGCCGTGGACCGTGCAGACGGCTCCGGCGTCGGTATCCACCGACCCTGGCGAATTGCCTTATTACGCAGGACGTTCGCTGCTGCGGATGTTCATCGCGCTCGGCGCGTCACTGGTGTTCACCTTCGTCTACGCGACGGTGGCGGCCAGATCCCGGCGCGCCGAGAAGGTGTTGATCCCGCTGCTGGACATTCTGCAGTCCGTGCCGATCCTCGGTTTTCTGTCGGTGACCGTCACCGGGTTCATCGCCTTGTTTCCGGGATCGGAACTCGGGTTGGAATGCGCGTCCATCTTCGCGATATTCACCTCGCAGGCGTGGAACATGACCTTCGCGTTCTACCACAGCCTGGTGTCCCAGCCGCGGGAGCTCGACGAGGCCGCTCGATTGCTCAGACTCTCACGCTGGCAACGCTTCTGGCGGGTCGATGTGCCCAGCGGCATGATCCCGCTGGTGTGGAACGGCATGATGAGTTTCGGCGGCGGGTGGTTTTTCCTCACCGCATCGGAGGCGCTGAGTGTCGACAATCACGACTTCGCGCTCCCGGGCATCGGTGCCTATGTGGCCGCGGCCGGCGACAACGGTGAACTGAACAGAGTCCTGCTCGCCATAGTCGTCATGGTGGTGCTGGTGGTCGGTGTCAACGTGCTGTTCTGGCGCCCGCTGACCGCGTGGGCCGAACGGTTCCGGATGGAGGATTCCGAATCCGCCGAGGCGCCGCGGAGCCTGACGCTCAACATCCTTCGACGCTCCCGTATCGGCCGCGGTGTCGGACGCCCCCTGGGACTGCTGGTCAACCCGCTCGACCGACTGATGGCGGTGTTCGGTATCGCAGAGCATCCGTTGCGCACGCCCCCGGCACGCCGGCGGGCGGGGGACTGGGCGTTCGCCGCGACGGTGTGTCTGGTCGTCGGCTATGGCGCCTACCGTGCCGTCGATTTCATCTCGGCGACAGTCGGATTCGGCGAAGTCGGGCACGCGCTGCTGCTCGGCTCGGCGACGTTCGCCCGCGTCGTCGTGCTGGTGATCTTCGCGACCGTGGTCTGGGTGCCGGTCGGGGCATGGATCGGAATGAACCCGCGGGTTGCCAGAGCGGCGCAACCGGTGGTCCAGGTGCTGGCGTCCTTTCCCGCCAATTTCCTCTTCCCGCTCGTCGCGGCGGTGCTGCTGGCGACGGGGATCAGCCTCGATATCGGCGGCGTCCTACTTATGGCCCTCGGGGCGCAGTGGTACATCCTGTTCAACGTCATCGCCGGAGCCAGTGCCATACCCAATGACCTCCGCGAGGCTGCGGCGAGCCTGCGTCTGCCGCGAATAGCGCTGTGGCGCAGCCTTATCCTGCCGGCGGTCTTCCCGAGCTATGTGACCGGCGGAATCACCGCCGCAGGTGGAGCGTGGAACGCGTCGATCGTGGCGGAGGTCGTCACGTACAACGGAACGACGCTGACCGCCACCGGACTCGGCGCCTATATCAAAGACGCCACCTCCAGCGGTGACACCGGACGGATCCTGGTCGGCGTCATCGTGATGAGTTTCTACGTCGTGCTGATGAACCGGCTGCTGTGGCACCGGTTGTACGCGATATCCGAACGACGCTTCGCCCTGTCCTGACTACCCCCACATCTGACGAGGAGGTCACCCATGACGATCAACGAGGAAATCCTGGTCAGCGTCGAGCAGGTGAGCAAGAGCTTCACCGGTGCCGGCGGCGACACGCTCCTGGTGCTCGACGACATCACGCTGGACCTGCGAGCCGGTGAAATCGTCGCGCTCCTAGGACGTTCCGGCTCCGGCAAGTCGACGTTGTTGCGCACCATCGCCGGTCTGATCGCCCCGTCGAGCGGGTCCGTGCGGTACCGCGGGCACGAGCTCAACGGCGCCAATCCCGGCACCGCAATGGTGTTCCAGACCTTTGCGCTGATGCCGTGGCTCACGGTGCAGGACAATGTCGAGCTCGGGCTGGCCGCACGGGGAGTGCCGCCCGCGAGGCGGCGCGAGCAGGCGCTGCGGGCGATCGACACCATCGGCCTGGACGGATTCGAATCGGCCTATCCGAAGGAGCTTTCCGGCGGGATGCGTCAACGCGTCGGGTTTGCCCGCGCCTTGGTGCTCGAGCCGGATGTACTGCTCATGGATGAGCCATTCTCGGCGCTCGACGTGCTGACCGCGGAGAACCTGCGCACCGAGCTGATGACGCTGTGGCGGGGACAGGATTTCCCCACCCGGTCGATTTGCCTGGTGACCCACAACATCGAGGAGGCCGTGCTGCTCGCCGACCGTGTCATCGTCCTCGGCGCGAATCCGGGACGGATCCGTGCCGAGGTCGGCATCGACCTGCCACGCCCGCGGGACCGTCGTTCGCCGGCGTTCGCCGCACACGTCGACCGCCTCTACCAACTGCTCACCGGAACGGAGGCCGGCGCCGCCACCGAATCGACCGACGCGACACCGACCGGCACCCCACTGCCCGACGCGACGGTCGGCGGCCTCGCCGGACTGGTGGAGATCGTCTACGCCCGAGGCGGGCATGTCGACCTGCCGGAGCTGGCCGCGGCGCTGAACTTCGAGATCGACGACCTGCTGCCCCTGGTGGATGCCGCCGAACTACTGGGGTTGTTGGATGTCGAACGTGGTGACATCGAACTGACCACGGTGGGAACCGGATTCACCACCGCCGGCATCCAGCGCAGCAAGCAGATCTTCGCCGAACTGGCCCGCACGCGCGCGCCGCTGGTCCGGACGATCTGCACGGCGCTGCAGTCCAGCGCGGATGGAGACCTGCGTGCCGGGTTCTTTCTCGACCTGTTGCGTCGCGGGTTCGGTCCCGACGATGCCAAGAGACAACTGGACATCGCGATCGATTGGGGCCGGTACGCGGAGCTGTTCGACTACGACACCGATCACGACCAGATATCGGCGGATCCGACGGCCGATCTGTCCGCCGCGACGGCGGTTCCGCCACGGGTACGGACGGGCCCGATCTGACGGGAGCCGGACCGCGCCCGCCGGCCGGCGTGCTACGCGATCCGGCGCAGTGCGACCACGTCTCGTTCGACGCAGCCGACGCGGTCGGCGGCTTCGGTCACCGACAGCGTCGGATCGAGCAGAATCTCCAATTCGGCAGGGGAGAACCAAGGTTCGTCATCCCAAGGGGCGTGGTCCCATCCGGCATCTTCAAAGCCGGAAAACAGTCGCTTGCTCAACTCGAACCTCTGGCGGGCATTGTCGGCTGTCGCTGTCTTCGATGAAGCGAATTCACCGGCGCCGATGCGGGTAACACCGCGGTGGCGCCGTGTGCAGGAGTCTACCGGTCGGGACGGCTCTCCGGGCGGCGGCAGGTGACCGGTTGGGCCCCGGTGGAGGCCGTGAATCGCGAGGTCAGACCTGTTTCGGCGGGCAAGCGTACTGCCCTCGGGCCGTGATCGTTTCGTTATGCACCTGATATGCCCCCATGACCGTCGCGCCGATATCAGCCCAGCGGATCACCGTCGACGACATCGCTGATGGTCACGTCGATCGGACCCGACGGTGCACGTCCGTCGTCATCCAGGTCATCGAGGATCACGCGGACCGTGTCGATCACCGTGCGGCGGATATCGTCCCCGAGCTCGCGCAGTTGGGTGCCGTAGCTTCCGATGACATCGATATCGATCGCGCGCAGCACGTTGCCCTCGAGTGTGAAGGCGATGCGCGTGGGCTGGCAGACGAACTTGCGCCGCAACTCCCGCGCCAGCAGGCTGCGTAGCGCGTGATCGCTGATGTAGACCACGCCGTGCCCGAGGTCGCGTGAGGCGCGGATGGGCCAGCCGGGACGCGACGCCGCATGCACGGCCGCGCGCACCTTCGCGCTGATGGCATCCCACCCGGGCTCGGGCGCAGTTCTCAGGTACGAGGCCGCGCGGTGCAGGAAAGGATCTGACTCCGTCACTGCCACCTCCTCAACAGAACCCGCAGGGTCTTCGTAGCCCGAACGTGGTGACCGCGCACGGCGTCGGGACTGAGTTGCAGAACTTCGCCGATCTCGGGAAACGTCATCAGCTCGATCTCCCGCATCATCCAGACCGCACGCTGGCGCACGGGCAACTCGCCGAGCGCGACTTCGAGCGCATCCAGAAATGCGGCGTTCGATGCGGCGGTGAACGGGTCCGCCGTGGTGTCCGGCCCGGCGAGCGGCTCCAACACCCAATCCTCGACCGGGTTGGCCCGTTTGAGCCGGTGCGTGTCGGCGATTTTGCGATAGCAGATCGAGAACAGCCACGTCCGCAGCGAGGACGACCCGCGAAAGCCGGCGATCTGCCGCCACGCAGCAACGAACGTGTCCTGCACCACGTCGGCGACATCTGCTTCGGAGGCCAGCATCCGCCGCGCGTACCGGTACAGGACCGGACCGTACCGGGTCACGATGGCGTCGAAGGCCTCTCGGTCACCCACAGCGGCCGAGACCCGAAGAGCCTCGTCATCGGCGTCGCGCAGGTCACGGTCGGTTGGCGCTCTCACCCCACCCCGCTCCCCGTTACGCTTGACTGCTGCCCAGATATCGACTCTGGCGCCGCAGGCAAGCATGCTATGCCCGTTGCGCCAGTCTTAGCTGGGGGTCGGGTGTGTGTCATGTATCACCCCGGAAGGACGTTCGGTTCGGGGTGTTCGCCCCGACTAACCATGAGTTGCTCGTCAGATCGGATCAGAGGGGAGAGGCGATGACCAGCGCACAGCTCGGTGCAGATGCAGCCGGCAAAGAGGTCAGCCCGTATCAAGGGTCACCGTTGGTGAGTTCGCAGGGCAAGACGACGATCGCCGGGGTGGTGGTGTCGAAGATCGCCGGGATCGCCACCCGTGAGGTCAGCGGCGTGCACGACCTGGGTGCCGGCGCATCCAGGGTGGTCGGCGCGCTGCGTGAGCGGATCCCGGGTGCCAGCGTCAACCAGAGCCAGGGCGTCTCGGTCGAGATCGGGGAGAAGCAGGCCGCCGTCGACATCGACATCGTCGCCGAATACGGGGTGGCGATCGCCGATCTGGCCGCGGGCATCCGGCGCAATGTCATCGCCGCGATCGAGCGGATGACCGGACTCGAGGTCACCGAGGTCAACATCACGGTGCACGACGTGTACCTCGACGGCGACGGTGCCGACGACGCCGATGCGGCGCCCGCGCGTGTCCAGTGAGATACCGGCAGCGGCCGACCCGGCCGAGGAGCAAGCGGAGCGCATCGCCTCGGCGGTGATCGCCGTCGACGGCGTCGCCGGGTTACACGCCGGCATGTTCGGCGAGGTGGCCACCTATCTGCCCGGCCGCCGGGTGGCGGGGATCAGGCTGGGGCCGGACCGGGTCGACGTCCACGTGAGCCTGGCGCTCGATGCGCCGGTGCGGCCGACGGCCACCGCCATCCAGCGAGCGGTCGCCGCGCTCACCGATCTGCCCGTCGACGTCACTGTCGAAGATCTCGTGCCTGTGACACCGGCGTCCGGGCGAGAACTGCGATAGTGCGCCGTGTGGCGGCGCGACGAGGGGCGCGCCGCCACACCTCTTATGAATTCATTTGTGCCAGTTTAATTTTCCTTCCGGAAGGTGCGCGTCATGACCTCGTCGACATTGGGGCTGGTTGCGGGATTGTTGCTTGGAGTGGCCGCGGCAGCCGGTGGACTGTGGGGTTTCCTCATCGCGCTTCTGCTCGGCGTGGCGGGCTACCTGATCGGGGCCCACCGCGATGGCGAGCTGGATCTCGGCTCACTACTGCGGGGCCGCGGCCGTGACTGAGGTGCACGAGGACGACGACGCGGCCACCCGGGGCACCCTGACGGTCCGGGAGAAGGTCGCCCAGCGGCTCGCGGTCCGCGCCGCGCTCGACACACCGGGTGTGGTGCCGTTTTCGGCCGGCCTGGCCAAGGTCGTGGGCCGGTCGTTGCCCCAGGCGCAGCTGACCGTCGCCGGAAACCGGGTCACGGCGCACCTGCGGGTCACCGTCGGGTGGCCGGCATCCGCGGTCGACGTGGCCCGTGCCGTTCAGCGCAATGTCGCACAGACGCTGTCCACCATGGCCGGGCTGCACGTCGACCGTGTCGACGTCACGGTCGAACAGTTCAGCACCACCACCGACGCGAAGAGGACCCGATGACGACCGTCGACACCGCGGGGCTGCCCGCACCTGGCCGGGTACCCGTCGCCGCCGCGACCGCTCGCCATATCGGAGTGGCGCTGGCCCTGGTGGTGCTGTGCGCCGGGGTGTTCGCACTGCGCGAGGCCGTGGTCGCGCTCGGCTGGATGGCCGGAACATCGTGGATCGGGGCCGCCCTCACGGCGGTGGACGGTCTGTCCGGTCAGTGGTGGATGGTCCTGGCCGGCGCGGTCGCGCTGATCCTCGGCGCATGGATGGTGTTCTCTGCCCTGCGGCCGCGGCGCAAGACCGCCGTCGCCGTCGATGCCCGAGCGGCTGTCTGGATGCGTCCGCGGGACGTGGCACGACTGGCATCCCACGCGGCCACCTCCGTGTCCGGTGTCGAGGTGCTGCGTTCGGAGGCGACCCGCCGCAAGGTGACCCTCTATGTTGGTGTGTCCGGCACCGAATCCGATGCCGGAGCCAAGGGCGCGATCACCGCGGCGGTCGGCAGCGCCACCGAAATCCTGCGGCCGCCACCGCAGGTCGCGGTGCGGATCGTGACGAGCGGGTCGGCATGAGCCTGCGCCCGACCGATGTGCTCGACCGTGCCGCGACGCTGGTCGCAGGCCTCGTGCTGGCCGCGATCGGTGCGGCCGCGGTCCTGTGGCCCCTCCATATGGTGCGCGGTGTCCCGGAGCGCATCACCGCGGAACCGGCCGCGCACGCCACCACGTCGAGCTGGTGGCCGTGGGCACTGGCCGGGGCGGGGGCATTGCTGGTGGTGATCGGGCTGCTCTGGGTGGTGTCGCATATCCCGACCCGCAAAGCACCGGTGCTGCGCGTGTCCGGTGGGACTGACCCGGGACTCGTCACGGTGAACCTGAACGGTGTCGCTGCGGCGGCGGCCGCGACCTTGGAACAGGACCCGAACGTGCAGTCCGCCAAGGGAAAGGCGGTCACCGATCGCGGTACCGCGACCGTCGAACTGACCGTCACCGTCGCCCATCCGGCCGCGGTGCGCGAGGTGATCGGCGCGGTCGACGCGACATGCGGTGACATTGCCCGGGCCACCGGCGATTCCGCAGTCGCGACGCGCACCCTCCTGCAGGTCGCCAAAGCCGGCGGCACCTCCCGGAAGCCCCGGAACCTCGAATGATCCGCTTGACCAGCGACGCCGCCGTCGCCGCCCTGTTCGTGGGTGCGGTCGTCCTCGGCGGCGTCATCCGCGCACTCGCCAAACTGGTCGAACGCCCGAAGCCCGCATCCCCAGACAAGGAGTCAGATGTCCAGCACCGACGATCACGGTGAGCGGTTGTTCGCCTGGGCCGTACTTGCACCGGTGCTGACCCGGCACTACTCGATCGTGGCTCCCAGCGACCAGGAGGTGTCGGTGTGCGCATGTTCACCGGGGATTCGCCGCAGCATCGATGAGTGGGCGCGCCACGTCAGTGATGCGGTCGCCGCCAGCATCGCGTGAAGGCTCAGGCCGGGAAGAACCCGTCACCGGTGAAGAAACCGGGCTGCCAGCCCTGCGCACCGAGGCACAGCATCGGCTTCCCGTCCGGCGATTGGGCCGCCGCCTGCGGCCCCGGGCACGGCGCACCGGTCTGCTGCACGCCGTACAGCGGATAGGACGGCATCCAGAATCCGGTGTACACCGGCGGCCACTGGTTGGGCACCCAGCGGCACATCATGGCCTGGCCGCCGGGGCCCCGCCCGAAGGTGAACAGCTGATAGTTGTCGCACGGTGCGCCGGAGGAGGCGTCATAGCTCATCCCGGGCACGTCGCTGGGGTAGCGGCCGGGCTGGTCATCGGCGAGCGCCGGTGCGGCCGTCCCGAACGCGGCACACGCAACGGTCGCCGCCACGGTCAGTTCACGAATCATGTCCCCACCCTCGAAGTTGCCGTCCCGACCCCGCCGCGGCCAAGCTTAATCCCGAAGCGGGGCGGTCACGGCCTATTCGGGAGCGTCGAGCACGCTGACGGCGATGCCGTACGGCAGGAACCGCACGCGGCGGGCCGCGTCGGTGTTGTTCTTGTTGGCCCGCAGTGCCTCGAGTTCGCTGGGGTAGACCTCTTCGATGTGGGCGCCGCCCGCCTCGTCGACGGTGTAGATGGCCCAGACGCCGTCCCCGGTCTCCCCGGTGGTCTCCGGTCCGGCCGGGCGGGACTGCGCGGTGAACTGATCGATCAGCGTGGACCAGCCGGCGCGTTTGCCGAATCGGTCGAGCGCGTCGCGCAGTCCTTCGCCGGCCTCGCGGGCCAGGCGATCGAATTCTTCGGGGTCGATTCCGAACGGCCCGTTCTGGCTCATTGCCGTCCTCCTTCACACCGGGGTGGTAAAGGAAAGGATATGTCGACAACACCAGCGGCGGTTCTGGCCACGGTCGAGCGCTCCCCGGCTGCCGTCGCCGGCCACGATCGCCAGGCCTGGGTGGGGTTGTTCACCGCGGACGGACGGGTGGAGGATCCGGTCGGCTCGCGGCCGCATATCGGCCGGGATCAGCTGGCGCGGTTCTACGACACCTTCATCGGTCCCCGCACCATCACCTTCCACCGGGATGTGGACATCGTCACTGGAGGGCTGGGGGCACCTCCCGCTCGCGGGGGAGAGCGAAGCGACCCGGGAAACGGCACGCGTTCCACGGTGCTGCGCGACCTGGTGCTGGAGGTCGCGATGGGCTCCCGGGACAGCGCCTCCGTCACCATGCACATCCCCGCGATCCTGCGCTATGACGTGCAGTCACAGGGCGGTGAGCTGCGGATCGCCGCGCTGCGGGCCTACTGGGAACTGCCCGCGATGGCCGTCCAGTTCGCCCGCTGCGGGGTGGCCGCGGTGCCGGCAGGCCTGCGGCTGACGGCCACGCTGCTGCGCAATCAGGGTCTGGTGGGGGCAGCCGGGTTCATGGCCGGCATACCCGGTGTGGGAACCCGCGGTAAACGGCTGGTCTCGGATTTCCTGGCCGACGCCGCAGCCGGTGACGAGGTGGCGGTGAAACGCCGGCTCGGCTCCACACTGCGGGTGACGGCCGGCGACGATGCGGTGCTGCCGCAGTCGGAGCTGGTCGGTCTGCTGGCCGGCACCCGGGTCCGCACGCTGCTGGCGGCGGGCCGGGCCGTCGCGGCCCGCCTGAGCGGGGGAGGCCGGGATCTGGTGCTCATCGCGGAGTTCGGTACTCACCCGACGGCGCTGCGCCGGCTTCGGGTGTTCGCCGACGATCGATAACCGGGGTGGGTTGTACGACGCCGCACCGCGGACGTGAGACGGTAGGTTCACCATGTCTGACAATGAGTACCCGATGGGGTACATGACCTACGAAGAGTTCGGCCGCAAGTTCTTCGATGTCGCCGTCAGCGAACGGCGCGTCGGCGACGCCATCGGCGCGATCGCCGGTGACGAGTTCCAGATGGGGCCGATCAGTCAGGGACCGGGCGGGATCGCCAAGGTCACGGCGAAGGTCAGGGTCCAGACCCCCCGCGTCACCCGCCATTTCGGCGAGAATTTCACGTTCGACATCAGGATCCCGCTGGAGATCAACATGGTCGTCGACCTGAAGATCGACAAACCGCAATTCAGCGTCTTCGGCGAGATCGCGTTGCAGGCTGTCGCGCGGGCGGCCGAGCCGCTGGTCCTCATCCTCGATGTGCGCAAGCCGCACTCCCGGGACATCTCCATTCACGTCACCTCGCGGACCCTGCGCGCCGAGGTGTTGCGCGTGATGGCCGGTATCGATGCCGAGATCAAGCGGTTCATCGCGATCCACGTGGGCGGTGAGATCGACAACCCGGCGGCGCAGCAGGCCAAGGTGATCAACATCGCCGAGATGATCGACTCGACATGGACCGGTATCTGATCCGTACCCTTGCGG
Source organism: Mycolicibacterium sp. Y3 (assembly GCF_051188035.1). NCBI lineage: Bacteria > Bacillati > Actinomycetota > Actinomycetes > Mycobacteriales > Mycobacteriaceae > Mycobacterium > Mycolicibacterium sp. Y3. The sequence continues at coordinate 3,330,756 of NZ_JAVQLT010000001.1, forward strand.
GCGTGCTCAGCGCGAAAGCCGGATTACCGGGCGTCTGACCGGGCCACGACGGGGCTCAGCTGCGGATGCCGGGGGCCGCCGCCGATACTGGCCGACCGCCCGCGCAGATGCCGCCAGATCCATGGCATCAGCATGTTCTGAGTCCACATGGCCTGCGAGTACAGCCGCGAGCGCAGCGACTGCTCGGTGTCCGCCGCCGCCGCGTACGCCCAGTCGTGGCTGCTGCCCGGTAATCCCAGCGCCTCCGCCGCCGCGGCGGTGAACAGCTGGTGGCCCTTGGTGCTGCCGTGCACGCGGTCGGTGCTCCAGTTCTCCGGGTCGGTCATCGAATCGGCGTGGTACAGATCGATGAGCCGGAAGCCGTGCCGGTCGGCCGCGGCGCGGATGACATCGTTGATCCGCAGCACGCGCGCCACCAGGATCCGGCCGGCGGGCAGGACCCTGGCCAGATTCGGAAAGGTCGTCGTCACCACGGTCGCACCGGTGAGGGCCAGCCGGTCGTGCAGGATATCCAGATCGACCAGGGCCTGGTCGAACTTGCGACCCGGCCGGGTCACGTCGTTCATGCCCACGCACATGGTGATGAGGTCGGGCCGCATGGCCACGGCTTCGGGCAGCTGCACCTCCAGCACGTCACGGATCCGCTTGCCGCGGACCGCGAGATTGGCGTACTCGATACCCGGGGAGTAGCCGTCGAGCAGCCAGGCCAGCCGATCGGCGAAGCCGATGAGGGCCCCGGTGTCATCGGTGTCCCAGAGTCCCTCGGTCTGGCTGTCACCCAAGGCGACATAACGTGAGTAGTGGACGTCGACCACGGTGGTGACTGTAGTGCTCCGCCGCCCCGATTCGCCCGCGGCGCACCACACCTGCAGCGGGCGGACCGCGCTCCAGTGCAGGTCAACGCGGTGCTTCACACCCGATGCGGAAGATGGACGCCGCCCGGTGGCGGCGCATTCATCCCGTGTTCACCGACCGTGTGGGCGATGTCACGGCGGTTCTGCGGACGCGGACCCCGGTCCCTACAGTGAGGCGGTGCCCCGTCAGAGTGCAGGCCTGCTGCTGTACCGCACGACCGGCGGTGTCCTCGAGGTGCTGTTGGGCCATCCGGGCGGGCCGTTCTGGGCGCGGAAGGACGAGGGCGCGTGGTCGATCCCCAAAGGGGAGTACCTCGACGGGGAGGACCCTTGGTGGGCGGCCCGCCGGGAGTTCGCCGAGGAGGTCGGTGTCGCGGCGCCGGACGGCCCGCCGATCGCGTTCGCGCCATTGAAGCAGCCCGGCGGCAAGATCGTCACCGCCTTCGCGGTCGAGGGCGATCTCGATACCCGCCGCGCGGTGAGCAACACCTTCACCCTGGAATGGCCCCGGGGTTCGGGGAAGTTCACGGAGTACCCGGAGGTGGACAGGGTCGGTTGGTTCGATGTGCCCACAGCACGGCTGAAAATTCTGAAAGGTCAACAGCCGCTGCTGGATTGGCTGCTCCAAGAGCTGACCGGATCTGCTGCGGGAACCGGGCCGGCTATCTGAACGAACCCGCGCCGCCGTCGAGCAGGATGGTCTGTCCGGTGATGTAGGCCGCGTCGTCCCCGATCAGGAACGCCACCGCGGGGCCGATGTCGGTGGCCGGATCGCCGATGCGCTTCAGCGCGGTCGTGCTCACCACCTGCTGGTAGCGCTTCGGATCCAGGTCTCGCAGCACTTTCAGCCCGTCCGTCTCGGCCAATGGGCACACGACGTTGACGCGGATGCCGTCTCGGCCCCATTCGAGCGCGGCGACTTTGGACATGCCCCGGATCGCTTCCTTGGCGCCGGCGTACGCCCCGAAGTTCCGTTCGCCCGCGGTGCCGGCGGCGGACCCGATGTTGACGATCGCGCCACCGCCCGCGGCGAGCAGGTGCGGATGAACGGCCTGCATCAGCGCAAAGGTGACACGTGGACCGGTGTCGTAGACGAGGTCGTAGTCGGCCGCACTGATGTCACCGAAGGCCTTGGGTTCGTTGCATGCCACGGCGTTGTTCACCAGTGCGTGGATGGCCCCGAAGGTGTGCGACGCGGTATCGACGATCCGTTGCGGCGTGTCGGCGTCGCGAAGGTCGGCAACCAGCGAATGAGCCTGCAGCCCAGCCTCTTTGAAACCAGCGGTGGTGGCTTCCAGGACGTCGTCGAGGATATCGGTGAGAAGCACCGACGCCCCGCGCTGCAACAGGGCGGTCGCGATGCCCTTCCCGACGCCCCGCGCGGCGCCGGTGACGATCGCCACACGACCCTGCAGGGAGCGGGGATGGGAGTAGCCGGACCGGTTGCTCGCAGATGTCACGGTGGTCACGGTAGCCCGCCGGCCGCCGCGCGGCCCGCGGTATCAGGCCCCCGGGATCGACATTCCGGGTTGGGGGCCGACCGGGGTCGGTGTCACCGTGGTGACACCGTTGGCGCCGACGTTCGGCGCACCGGGCACGCCGGCGGATGCGCCGCCACCGCTGGACGGGGTGGAGGCCTGCGCGTCTTCATACGCCTTCTGGGTGCAGTTCAGTTCCAGGATCATCTTCCCGGCGGAGGTGGCCTTCTGTCCGCTGACGATGCACTGGGCTTGGGGCACGTCGCTGCCGATGGATCCGCCGAAGCTGGAGCGCACACCCTGGCTCTTCAGGATGGCCACGGCCTTGCCGTATGGTTCCCCGATCACGCTGTAGGGGCTGGACCCGTTGGGGTCCGAACTCGCGACACCGGCGCTGACCAGGGTGGCCGAGGCGGCCGCCGCGAGCACGGCGAACCCGCCGATACCGAGAACTACTTGCTTCTTCACGTGACCTCCGGGTTATCGCGGTGCGTTGCGAAGATATCGCAGTTGAGCACCCGTAGAAACTTCAGTCACGGGTTGATCGTCCGTACCTGCGCTTTCATTACATCGCTCAGGGCAGCGGCCCGCGGATCGGTGAACACGTCCTCCAATAGCAGCCGATTGCCCGCCGGCCCGGCCAGCGGCACCCGCCAGTTCGGGTACTCGTCGGTGGTCCCCGGCTGATTCTGGGTGCGGATATCGCCGACCGCGTCGGGCAGCGCCAGGGCCAGCAGCCGCGACGGCGTGCGGCCCAGGTAGGCGTACAGCCCGCGGATGATCTCGTCGGTGTCCGGGTCGGTTCCGACCAGCCCGAGCCGGTGCAGCGCCGACAGCCAGGCGGCCAGCTCGGCTTTGTCGTCCGCCAGCTCCTCCTCGACGGGCCGGGTCAGCAGCCCGAGTTCGTCGCGCAGCCGGACATGTTCGCCGGCCAGATAGCCCGCCGTCGGTGGCAGGTCGTGCGTCGTCACCGACGCCAGGCAGTACTCGCGCCAGCGTTCTGCGGGCAGCGGTGTGTTCTCACCGGAATGATTCCCCAAGTCGCTGCGCTCCTGCCCGCCGGAATGATTCCCCGAGTCGCTGCGCTCCTGCCCGCCGGAACCGTCGCGGTCCAGTTCGAACCACAGGATCGAGGTGCCGAACAGTCCGCGCTCGCGCAGGTAGTCGCGCACCCACGGCTCCACCGTGCCCAGATCCTCGCCGACCACCACCGCGCCTGCCCGCTGCGCCTCCAGTGCCACGATGCCGATCATCGCCTCGTGGTCGTAGCGCACATAGGTGCCCTCGGTGGGGGCGGCACCCTTGGGGATCCACCACAGCCGGAACAGACCGATGATGTGGTCGATGCGCACCCCGCCCGAGTGCCGCAGCACCGCATTGACCAATGCCCGGAACGGTGCATAGCCCGCGCGCTCCAGCTGGTCGGGCCGCCACGGCGGCTGCGACCAGTCCTGGCCCAGCTGGTTGAACTCGTCGGGCGGTGCGCCCGCGGTGACGCCGAGGGCCAGCACATCCTGCAGTGCCCAGGCGTCTGCGCCGTCGGGATCGACCCCGACCGCCAGGTCGTGCATGATGCCCAGCGCCATCCCGGCCTGCTCGGCGGTGGCTTGGGCGGCGGTGAGCTGATCGTCGAGGAGCCACTGCAGCCAGCGATGGAAATCGACGGCCGCGGCGTGGCCGGCGGCGAACTCGGAGACGGCCGGGTTCGCGGGATGCCGTAGCGCTTCGGGCCACGTGTGCCAGTCGGCGCCGTACTCCTCGGCCAGGGCGCACCAGGTGGCGAAGTCGCCGAGGCTGCGGCCCTCCCGGGCGATGTAGGCGGCGTAGGCCAGTTCGCGGCCCGCCGAACGCTTGACCCGGTACACCTGGGCGAGTGCGGCCCGTTTGACCTTCCACGCCGCATCGCGGTCGATGCGCTTCTTGCGGCGCGACCGGGCGGCGAGTTCGGCGCGCGCCTTCCCGAGGGGGGCGCGTTTGCGCAGGAACGCGTATTCCGGGATGGCCTCGATCCGCAGATACAGCGGGTTGACGAACCGCCGCGAGGTCGGCAGATACGGCGACGGCTCCATCGGCGCCACCGGAGCCGCGGCGTGCAGCGGGTTCACCAGGATGAACCCGGCATCGTGGCGCGTCGCGGACCACACCGCGAGGTCGGTCAGGTCGGTCAGATCGCCGATTCCCCAAGAGTTTTCCGATGTCACGCTGTAGAGCTGGGTGGCCAGGCCCCACTGCCGTCCCGGCGGCGGGGTGAGCGACGCGGGGGAGACGATGAGCAGGGTGCTGCTGTCGGTGCCGCCGGTCTGGGCGTGCAGGTGGTGGTACCCCGGCGGCAGATCGGCAGGCAGCTCGAAGGTGGCCTCCCCGATCAGCCGGCCATCCAGATCGTATGGGGGGCGGTTGTTTTCGAGCTGACGTAAACCTGTGCGCACCGATCCGTCCTCCAGCCGCAGCCACAGTCCGACCGGGTCGCCATGGGTGACGTGCACCCAGAACGGCGTTGCGGTGCCGGCCGTGCTGACGACCGTCGGCGGCAGCGCGCGTTCCCAGTACTCGCGGTCGTGGGCGCGCAACGCGGCCCGGCGTTCGTCGTCCGTGCCGGCGGGCACGCCGAGGGCGTCAAGGACTGATACCAGCGTCGACTCCGGCACCGGATGCCATTGCCCGGTCCAGTCCACGAACTCCGTCGCCACCCGGTACCGCACGGCCAGGTCGGCTAGTTCAGTCATGCCGGCAATCTTGCCGGATTCACGGCTCCACGTCGCGGGCGAGCAGATCCGCCCAGGTGTCGCGGCGCACGACCAGGCGGGCATATCCGTTGCGGGTGAACACCACCGGAACTCGGCGTGCGCCGTTGTATTGATTGGACATGGTGTAGCAATACGCACCGGTGACCGGGACGGCCAGCAGGTCACCCACCACGGGATCGCGCAGCGCCACCCCATCGACCAGCCGGTCGCCGGACTCGCAATGCCGTCCCACCACGGTGACGGTCTGGCCCCCACCCACCCGGTTGACGACCGTGGCCTCGAACCGCTGGCCGGTCAGTGACACCTCGAGGTTGTCGCCCATCCCGCCGTCGACGGCGACATGAGTGATCTGCCCGTGCTTGACGGTGGTGACGCGGTACAGCGTGCAGGCCGACGCCGCGACCATGCTGCGTCCCGGCTCGACGATGATGCGGCTGCCCGTGGGCAGCAGGGTGCGGGCCTGCTCGACCATGGCGGCGGCGTACTCGTCGATGGTGGGTGGGTGCTCGGCGTAGGTGTAGCGCACGCCCAGCCCACCACCGAGGTCGTAGGTGTCGAACGTGCCTAGCGCGGCGATCGGGGCGACTGCGGCAGCCAGTTGTTCGGTGCGCAGCAGCTGCGAACCCACGTGGGTGTGCACCCCGTCCATCCGTAGCCGCGGGCTGGCGTGGACCCGGGCGATCGCCCGCCGGGCATCGTCGGGAGCCAGCCCGAACTTGGACCCCGCGTGACCGGTGGCTTGCGAGGCGTGGGTATCGGCCTGCACGCCGGGGATGACCCGCACCAGGCAGGGCTGCCTGCGACCGGCCGGCACGATGTTCTCCAGCCTGTCGATATCGTCGAAGTTGTCGATCACCACCAGCCCCACGCCGTGCTCGACCGCCATGGTGAGTTCCTCGTCGGTCTTGGCGTTGCCGTGCAGCACCAATCGGGCGGGATCGGCGCCCGCCTTGAGGGCGGAGAGAATCTCCCCGCCGCCGGCGACGTCCAGATGCAGTCCCTCTTCGACCATGACCCGTTGAACCGCGGTGCACGGGAACGATTTCGAAGCGAAAGCGATATCGCTGCGAGCCCAGCGGGTGCGGAACGCGTCGAGGTAGGCCCGCGCCTGGGCGCGCAGGGCGTCCTCGTCCACGACGATGGCAGGCGTTCCGAATTCCGTGGCCACCAGGTCCAGGCGGCAACCGCCGACCATCAGGGTGCCGTCGGTGTCGAGCACCGAACCCGGCGGGAACAGGGCGAGCAAGGGGGCGGCCGACATGGGCCCAGTATCGTCGGCGTCCGTGAAGTCCGGACGGGAAGTGCGGCACGCCAGGATCGCGGTGGCCGCGCTGTTCCTCATCAACGGGGCCACGTTCGCCAACCTGCTCCCGCGGTTTCCCGAGATCAAGGCCGACCTGGGGCTGAGCAATGCGGCCTACGGCGTGATGGTGGCGGCGTTCCCGGGTGGCGCGCTGGTGGCGGGTCTGGCTGCCGGTGTGGTGATCCGGAGGTTCGGTTCGGCGCGCGTTGCGGTGCTCGCCTCGGCCGCGCTGGCGGTGCTGGTGGGTCTGGTCGGCTGGGCGCCCTCGCCGGTGCTGGTGTCGGTGGTGCTGTTCTCCGGCGGCTGCTGTGACGCCCTCGCCGATGTCGGACAGAACTCGCACGGGTTGTGGGTGCAGCGCCGCTACGGCCGTTCGATCATCAATTCGCTGCACGCGGTGTGGGCCGCCGGTGCGGTGCTCGGCGGCCTGCTCGGTGCGGGATCGCTGGTGCTCGGCATGAGCCGTGCCGCACATCTGGGGTTGTCGGCGGTGCTGTTCGCCGCGGTGGCCCTGCTCGTGTGGCCGTTCCTGCTCAAGGGCGCCGAACACGATGAGCATGCCCGTGCCCGGCAGGGGAGCGGTGCGCGCGCCGGACCCGTGGTGTACGGCGTGCTGGCCGCACTGGTGGCGCTGGCCATCGCCGGCGCCATCGTCGAGGATGCCGGAAGTTCTTGGGCGACGCTGTATCTGCGTTCCCTCGGCGCATCCGACGCGGTCGCGGTATTCGGGTACATCGCGCTGGCCGGCGCGATGTTCGTCGGCAGGTTGCTCGGTGACCGCCTGGTGGACCGGTTCGGTGAGCGCGCCGTGGTGCGCGGTGGCGGGGTGATCGTCGCGGTGGGGATGGGCGCGGCGCTGGCCTACCCGTCGGTGGTGTCCAGCGTCGCGGGGTTCGCCGCGGCAGGCCTCGGGATGGCCACCGCGGTACCGGCGGCCATGCACGCGGCCGACCGGCTGCCCGGGTTGCGGCCCGGCAGTGGGCTGACGATCGTGGCCTGGCTGATGCGGGTCGGGTTCGTGGCCGCGCCTCCGGTGGTCGGGCTGATCGCCGACGCCGCGGGACTTCGGGCGGGCCTGGTGCTGGTGCCGGTCGCCGGGGTGGTCGCGCTGCTGATGGCCGGGGCACTCAGCGGGCGACGGCTCCCAGCTCGATCGTCAGCACCCCCGCCATGATGAGGGCGATACCCAGCCTCATCCGCCAGGTGAGCGGGTCCCGGAACAGCACCTTGGCCACGACGGCCACCAGTGCCACCCCGCACGCCGTCCACACGCCATAGGCGATACCGACCGGCATCCCGAGCGACAGTGTCAGCCACAGCAGATAGAACGACAGCACGTACCCCGTAGCGATCGGCAACAGCCACGCCTTGCGGCGGAATCCATCGGAGGCGCGCAGCGCCAGGGTGGCCAGCACCTCACTGCCGATGGCCCCGGCCAGCGCCCACCACATCATGTCGAAGACTTTGTGTGCGAGCCGAATTCGACGAGCAGCACACCGGCGATGATGAGCCCGATGCCGATCACGATGGGCCAGGTGAACGGGTCGCCGAAGAGCACGGCGCCGAGCGAAGCCGTCACCGCGGTGCCCACCGCGCCCCAGATGCCGTATGCGACGCCCACCGGCATCCCGGCCCTCAGTACCGCCGCCATCAACGCGAAGGCACCGGTATAGCCGATGACCACGACCACCAGCCACGCGGAGTCGTCCTGAGACGCTCGCAATGACAACGTCGCCGCGACTTCGACGACGATCGCCGCGCTGAGCAGCAGCCACTTACGCACGCCGACGACGCTATCGGGCGATCACGCGAGCGCGGCCTCCCGGGTCTCGAACAGCTCGGCCACCGTGCCCGCCACCCGGTCGAGCTCTTCGGTCGAATGCCGGCCCAGACCGCACTCGGTGGACAGCCCGAACCGGGGCAGGAACCTCGCCGCGAGCGCGGCCCTGTGACGAGCACCGACCGCACCGTCTGCAGCGTGCACCAACCCGAGATAGAACTCGGTCTCCGGCTCGATCGCGAGGTCGGCCAGCGGTTGCCAGTGCGCCAGCCGATTCCACGTGGTCACCGTCGCCGCCTGGATGGCGTCGATACGGCGCGGCACGTGCCGGGACAATCCGTTGGACACCGCGACGATCACCGACGCGTCCCGCGGATAGATATGACGCCCGCCGCGCTGTGCTGCTTCGTCATCCGGCGGATCGCCCATGAACGGCGAGGCGCCGAACTTCGAATCTCCGTAGCAGAGATGAAAAGTCAGGTCGACATCCTCGTGCACCCAGGCGGCCGCGCGTGCGGTGGCGGCGTAGATCTGCTCGAAGTCGTCGTACGGGTTGGGGAACCAGCCCTCTATGGTGGCGTCCTCGATCGGCAGGTCCCACTGGATGGCCAGATCCTCATGAGGGATCGCCGCTTGGATCGCCTCGACACTGTCGCGCAGCGGTCTCTCATAGGCCAGCGCCACCTCGACCTGCGAATCGAAGTCGACGAAGAAGTTCACCGCGTTGAACGGCGTCGGGATGGACACCAGGAATTTCGACTCACGCGTCAGCTCGCCGCGGTCGCGCGCGGCGCGAAACAGCCGGTACGACGCCATCGCGTGGTCCTGGTAGTCGAAGGCGGGGAACCGCACGTCGGCGTGGGTGGTTCCGGGGCGCAGCCGGGCCAGCTTGCGGCCGTCGTTCTCCACGACGTCCAGCGTCGGGTTCTCCAGGAAATGCCGGGTCTGGGTGAGCACCCAGTTCGCCCGGTCACCGGGCTCACCGTCGGGCACCCGGGTGACCGACGGCTGCAACCGCTGCCCGACGAACCGCAGCGCATCCTCGACGGTGGGTGCATTGATACTGCCGGTGAGATAGAAGCTGTTTTGGTAGCTCATGTTTTGCTCCGCGCGTTCAGAGCACGAGACCCAGCCGGGGCGGCCGGGTGCCGTGCAGAGTGTGGTTGCCCAGGTGCACGTACTTCCACCGGGCCGGGTCGTGCAGGGAATGGGTGCGTACGTTGCGCCAGTGCCGGTCCAGATTCGCCTCGCCGTCGGTGCCCGAGGTGCCCGTGAGTTCGAAGATGCCGCTCGCGATCTCGACGGCGAACTCTTGCGCCAGCGCCTTGGCCGCCGCCACCTTCAGCGAGGCGGCCGCCGCGGTGTCCCGCGACAGATCCGGCTGCGCCTGGCCCTCGTCCACGACGGCCGTCCCCGCGGCGAGCAGTGCCTCCAGGGCGTACAGCCGCGCGGTCAGCTCGCCGAAGCGGCGCACGATATGCGGCTCGTGGTCGGCGCGGTCGATCCCCGCGTCCAGGGCTTCCTTCCAGGGCCGCGATGTGGTGCGGACGAACTCCGCGCCGTCTTCGAGTGCGGCGCGGGCGATTCCGATGTCGATGGCCGCGTGCAGCGCCTGGTCGTAGGCGCCCAGCACCGTCGGCGGACCGTCGACCGGGTGTGGCGGGGCGCCCTCCTCGATGACCAGATCGTCGTCCACGAGCACGCCCTCAAGGCGGATCTCACCGCTGGCGGTGCCGCGCTGGCCGAACGCCGACCATTTCTCCAGGTTGAGGGTCACACCGTCCTGATCCGGCCGGATGAAGACGGTCGCGGTCTCCCCGTCGGTGCCGGCGATGCCGGCCGCGACCGCGATCCAGGTCGCGCCGAGCGCCCCGGTGGCGTAGTACTTGGTGCCGTTGAGTTCCCATGAGCCGTCGTCGCGGCGGCGCACCGTGGTGTTGCGGTGCAGCGGCGACGCGGTTCCGCGTTCGGCGGTGGCATTCCCCAGCTGTCCGCCGGCCAGGATGTCGCCGTAGATCCGGACGGCCTGCGGTGCGTCGGCGTCCAGCGCCGAAATCGCCTGGGAGATCACGAAATGCGCCAGCAGCAACTGGCCGAGCGCGCCGTCGCCGCGGGATAGCCGGCGCAGCACCTCGACCTGAACCGACGCCGGGAAACCGGGGCCGCCGTGTTTGGCGGGTACCGGCACGGCCAGCAGACCGGCCTCGGCGACCGCCCGCAGCTGCGGCAGCAGCGAGGCGCCGGAACGCTCGCGTTCGGCGCTGCCCACCGCGACCTCGGTGGCCACGGCATCGGCGGCGGCCAGGGCAGCGTCGGGGGAGTCGAGTACGGGGACGTGGGTGGTCTGCTCAGCGATGTCAACGGCCATGACCGGCGACGGTAGAGCCGCCGCGCCGGCTCCGACAGGGTTGCGCCCAGGGCGAGTGTATTTACGCGACACGACGGTCAGACATTGCCGACAATCTGACGCTGAAGTAGTTTCGCACTGGATGGCAAAGCGGTCGAGAAAAACAGGCGTGGTGATCCACCGGGCTGCTTTGCGCGCCCCGGCCATGAGCTCTCCGGAGGAGACGCGCCGACTGCGGCTGCTCCTGGACCGACTTCCGGCGTTGATCGGGTACTGGGACCGCGATCTGCGCAATGTGTTCGCCAATGCCGCTTATGTCGACTACTTCGGTGTCACACCGGAAGAAGCGCGGGGCCGTCATATCAGGGAGATCCTCGGCGAAGCCGTCTATACGCTGAACTTGCCGTACATCACCAGGGCGTTGGCCGGTGAGGAGCAGTTGTTCGAACGCACCCTCATCGATCGCTTCGGGGCGACCCGCTATACCCAGGCCTCCTACCTTCCCGACATCGTCGAGGGCGCGGTTCGGGGCTTCTATGTCCAGGTCACCGATGTGACCGCGCGGGTTGAGGCCGAACGGGCGCGGGACGAGGCGGTGCGTCTGTTCGAGATCAGCATGGCCAATGCCCCCTTCGGTAAAGCCGTCCTCACGCCGGCGGGCCGCACGCTCCACATCAATCCTTCGATGTGCGCACTGCTTGGTTATCAGGCCGAGGAATTGATAGGCAGGGACTTTCGCGACCTCGTCCATCCGGACGACCTCCCGGCGGCGGACGCCGACCTTGCCCGGTTGCAGGACGGGTCGGTCAGTGAAGTCGCCTCCGAACGCCGCTACCTCCGCTGCGACGGGACGACGGTATGGATGCAACGCAACGCCGTACGCGTCGCGGGAGCGCACGGCGGCAACGATGTCATCGTCGCCCAGTTCGTCGACATCACCGGCCGGAGGCGTGCAGAAGCCGAACTCGCGAGACTGGCGCTGACGGATTCGCTTACCGGCCTGGGTAACCGACACGCCTTGACCGAGCGTTTCGAGAGGTGCCGGGCGGCCAGTCCCGACGGGACGGTCGGAATCGTGTTCGCCGATCTGGACGGGTTCAAACACGTGAACGACATGCACGGGCACTGCGTCGGTGACTCGGTGCTGGCCGCCGCCGCGAGGTTGCTCGCGCAGACCGTAGGGGCGCGCGCGTCGATGTTTCGTTTTGGAGGCGACGAGTTCGTGGCCCTTGCCGTCGACGTCACAGCGGCGGAGGTCGCGGAGCTGGCCGCGAACATCTCCACCGCGCTTACCGGCAGCTATCCGACCACCGTCGGGCCGGTCGACTTGACCGCGTCGGTCGGCTGGACGGTGGGTACCGACGATTTGGACACCTTGCTCCGGAACGCGGACGCGAACATGTACCGACGGAAACCGAGAAGTCGCCGACGCGCCGACTGAACCGTGACGGATCCAACGGTGCTGGTCAGTGCCGTAGCTTGTACTCGTCGGTAACATTGGTGGGCTGAACACTCCACCTAGGAGGCACGTGTGATCCCGGATACCGACACCATCACCGGGTACGGACCGGTCCGTGGCACCGATGACGGCATCGTGCGCCGGTGGCTGGGCATCCGCTATGCCGCGCCGCCCGTCGGCGAGCTGCGCTGGCGGGCTCCGCAACCGCCCCAGCGCTGGACCGAGCCGGCCGATGCGACCCGCTTCGGGCCGGTCTGCCCGCAGCAGACCGATCCGCACATCCCGCTCGACCTGGGCGCCCCACAGGGTGGTGACTGCCTGACCCTCAATGTGTGGGCGCCGTCGACCTCCGGGGGACCGAAACCGGTGATGGTGTGGGTGCACGGCGGGGCCTATGCGCTGGGCTCGTCGGCGCAGCCGCTGTACCGCGGTCGCGAGCTCGCCGCCGGCGGTGACGTCGTGGTGGTGACGATGAACTATCGGCTGGGTGCGCTGGGTTTCCTGGACCTGTCGTCATTCGGGTCCGGATTCGAGACCAATATCGGTGTGCGCGACGTGCTTTCGGCCTTGAACTGGGTGCAGGCCAATATCGCGGCGTTCGGTGGTGACCCCGACAATGTCACCCTGTTCGGTGAATCCGCCGGCGCCGGCATCCTCACCACACTGATGGCCAGTCCCGCCGCGGCGGGATTGTTCCACCGGGCCATCGCGCAGAGCGCCCCGGTCACGTCGGTCTACGACCGGGACCGCGCCCGCAGGATCGCCGAGCAGTTCCTGGACCGGATCGGCGTGCATCCCGGTGAGACGCACCGCCTGCGCGAAGCCCCGATCGAGAGCATCATCGCCGCCTCCAAACACCTGTACAACGAGGTGCCGCGGCGTTTTCCGGGGACGCTGGCCTTCGTGCCGATCGTCGATGGTGACCTGGTGCCGGACTACCCCGTGCAGGCCGCCCGCGCCGGCCGCACCCATCCGGTACCGCTCATCATCGGGACGAACCGGCACGAAGCAGCGCTGTTCCGCTGGATGCGTTCCCCGCTGATGCCGATCGCCCCGCACACCCTGCGCGACATGTTCGCCGCGATCGCCAGCGAACAGCCGGGGCTTCAGATCCCGACGGAGGCCGAGATCACCGCCGTCTACCGTGGGCGGGGCCGCAAACCCGCGCTCGGCGTGGCCCGCGACGTCGGCTTCCGGATGCCGTCCATCTGGTTCGCCGAGGGGCACAGCGCCGTCGCGCCGGTGTACATGTACCGCTTCGACTGGGCCACCCCGGTGCTCAAACTGCTGCGCCTGGATGCTGCGCACGCCACCGAGTTGCCTTATGTCTGGGGCAATCTGGTGATGGGTCCGAAGGACCCCACGTTCAAACTCGGCGGGCTGGCCGCCGGCACCGCGGTATCGGAGCGGATGCGGGCACGCTGGACCCGCTTCGCCGCCGGCGCCGACCCGAGCGCGGGACCGGGCGCACCGGTCTGGCCGGCCTACCGTCCCGATGAGCGGGCCACCCTGATCATCGGCCGCGAGGACGAGGTGGTCGCCGACCCCGACCGTGAACAGCGGCTGACCTGGGGTGCCGAGGTGTTGAGTTTCCGGTAGAGGCCCGGTTTAGGCTGAGCGCTATGGACGGTATCCGGGCGTTGCTCGACGCGCTGCCACCGCAGATGCGTGATCCGGTGCTGTTCGCCGTCCCGTTCTTCCTGCTGCTGCTCGTGTTGGAGTGGACCGCGGCCCGCAAACTGGAGTCGCTGACCGGGGCGAGCGAAGCGACGGGAGAGCGCACGCGGCCCGGGGCCTATCTGCGTCGCGACGCGTGGGCCAGCGTATCGATGGGCCTGGTGTCCGTAGCCACGACAGCCGTCTGGAAAGGTGGTGCGCTGCTGGCATATGCCGCCATCTACGCCTACCTCGCGCCGTGGCATCTGCCGGCAACGCAGTGGTACACGTGGGTGATCGCGTTGGTCGGCGTCGACCTGCTGTTCTACACCTACCACCGCATCGCGCATCGGGTGCGGCTGATCTGGGCCACCCACCAGGCCCACCACTCCAGTGAGTATTTCAACTTCGCCACTGCGCTGCGCCAGAAATGGAACAACAGCGGCGAGATCCTGATGTGGATTCCGTTGCCGCTGTTGGGTGTTCCGCCGTGGATGGTGTTCGCGAGCTTTTCGGTGAACCTCATCTACCAGTTCTGGGTGCATACCGAGCACATCGACAAGCTTTGGCGGCCCTTCGAATTCGTGTTCAACACCCCGTCGCACCACCGGGTGCACCACGGCATGGACAAGCAGTACCTGGACCGCAACTACGGCGGCATCCTCATCCTGTGGGATCGACTGTTCGGTAGCTACGCCGACGAGGAGTTCCGCCCGCACTACGGCCTGACCAAGCAGGTGGACACCTACAACATCTGGAAACTGCAGACCCACGAGTACGTGGCCATCGGACGAGATGTCCGGGCCGCGAAGCGCTGGCGGGACAAGCTCGGCTACGCATTCGGCCCGCCCGGCTGGGCACCCCGGGACGCGCCCGTTTTACAGAAGTAGCGACGCCGGCCCACAGCGTTCGTCCAGGATGGACGGATGGATGTCAAAGAGGTCCTGCTCCCCGGTGTCGGGCTGCGCTTCGAATTCGATACCCGCGACGGTGACCGGATCGGCGTGGTGGCCCGGCGCACCGGAGATTTCGAACTGGTGGTGTACCCGAAGGAGGACCCGGACCAGGCCAGGGAGGCGTTCCGGCTCAGCGACGAGGAAGCCGAGGCCCTGGCCCAGATCCTCGGCGCGCCCCGGATCGCCGAACGCTTCGCCGATCTGACCCGGGCGGTGCCGGGGCTGGACGCCGGCCAGGTGCGTATCCGCGCCGACAGCCCGTTCGTCGACCGGGCGCTCGGTGACACCAGGGCGCGCACCCGCACCGGCGCATCGATCGTCGCGATCGTGCGAGACGAGGAGGTGCTGGCCTCACCGGGTCCGGCCGAGCCGCTGCGTGCCGGCGATGTGTTGGTGGTGATCGGTACCGAGGACGGGATCTCCGGCGTCGAGCGCATCGTCGACAAGGGCTGAAGGCGTGCAGGTATCGGCCGCGCTGCTGCTCGAGCTCGGCATCGTCCTGGCGGTGCTCACCGTGTTGGGCGCGGCCGCCCGCCGGTTCGCACTGTCGCCGATCCCGCTCTACCTGGCCGCCGGCCTGGCGCTCGGCGAAGGCGGGGTGGCCCACATCCCGGCGGCCGACGAGTTCGTCACGACCGGCGCGTCGATCGGCGTGGTGCTGCTGCTGTTGACCCTTGGCCTGGAGTTCTCCATCGGTGAGTTCGCCGCCAGCCTCCGCCACCATCTGCCGTCGGCCTGGGTCGATCTCGTGCTCAACGCCGTCCCCGGTGCGATCGCCGGCTGGCTGCTCGGGCTGGACGGCGTCGGCATCCTGGCGCTGGCCGGGGTCACCTACATCTCGTCGTCCGGGGTGATCGCGCGCCTGCTCGACGACCTGCGCCGGCTCGGTAACCGCGAGACGCCGGCGGTGCTGTCCATACTGGTGCTGGAGGATTTCGCGATGGCGGCCTACCTGCCGCTGCTGGCCGTCCTGGCGGCCGGGGGCAGCTGGGCCCACGCCCTGTTCGGGATGGGCGTCGCCGTCTCGGCGTTGGTGCTGGCGTTCGTGGCGTCCTACCGCTGGGGACACCTGGTGGGCCGGCTCGTCGCGCATCCGGACAACGAACAGTTGCTGCTGCGGATCATGGGGCTGACGTTGATCGTGGCCGCGCTCGCCGAGTTCATCCATGCGTCCGCGGCGGTCGGGGCCTTCCTGGTCGGGCTGACTCTCACCGGGGAGGCGGCCGATCGTGCCCGCATGGTGCTCAGCCCACTGCGGGATCTGTTCGCCGCCATCTTCTTCCTGGCCATCGGGGTGTCGGTCAACCCCGGTGATCTGGTCCCGATGCTGCCCGCCGCGCTGGCCCTGGCCGTCGTCACCGCCGGCACCAAGGTCGCGACCGGGATGTTCGCCGCCCGTCGGGACCAGGTGGCCCGACCCGGCCAGTTGCGCGCCGGGACGGCGCTGATCGTGCGCGGTGAGTTCTCCCTCGTCATCATCGGTCTGGTGGGCGCCACGCTGCCCGCCCTCGAGGCGATCGCCACCCCGTACGTGTTCATCCTGGCCATCGCCGGACCCGTGCTGACGAGGTTTATCGGTGGGCGCGCCCCGCGTAGTGTGCAGGGGTGAAAACCGCCTTCGATGCGCAGGTCGACTCCGGATTGGTGACGCGGTCGCTGGCCGCGAGCGCATTCGGCTCGATGTGGCTCGACCTGCCCCGCCCCGAGCATCCCGCGCTGTCCGGCGCGGTGACGTGCGACCTGCTGATCGTCGGCGGCGGATACACCGGATTGTGGGCGGCGGTGCACGCCGCGCAACGCAACCCCGGACAGCGCATCGTGCTGATCGAGGCCGAGCGGATCGGCTGGGCCGCCTCGGGCCGGAACGGGGGCTTCGTCGACGCCAGCCTGACCCACGGACACGACAACGGAAAGTCGCGGTGGCCGGGCGAGATCGATCTGCTCGACACCATGGGGACGGCAAACCTGGACGGGATGGCGGCCGATATCGAACGGCTGGGCCTCGATGTGGAGTGGGAGCGCACCGGGATGCTGACGGTGGCCACCGAACCGCATCAGGTGAGCGGGCTGGCGGCCGCGGACAAGGGCACGTTCCTGGACCGTGAGCAGGTTCGCGCGGAAGTGGCCTCGCCGACGTATCTGGCCGGACTCTTCGAGGCCGACAGTGTGGCGATCGTGCACCCGGCCAAGCTGGCTCTCGAGTTGGCCCGGGCGGCGACCGAAGCCGGGGTGGTGATCCACGAGCACACCCGCGCCCTGTCCCTGGATTCGTCGGGGGCCGGGCTTCGGGTCGACACCGGTGCCGCGGTGCTCACCGCGCAACGGGTGGTGTTGGCCACCAACGTGTTTCGAAGCCTGCTGCGCAGGAACCGGCCGTACACGGTGCCGGTGTACGACTATGTCCTGGCGACCGAACCACTGACCGACGCCCAGTTGGACCGGATCGGCTGGCGCAATCGGCAGGGAGTCGGCGATTGCGCCAACCAATTCCACTACTACCGGCTGTCTGCCGACAACCGCATCGTGTGGGGCGGCTACGACGCCGTCTACCATTTCGGGCGCCGGGTCGACCCGGCATACGAGGACCGGCCGCAGACCTATCGCCGGCTGGCCGAACACTTCTTCCTCACCTTTCCGCAGCTCGACGACATCCGGTTCACGCACCGCTGGGCCGGCGCGATCGACACCAACACCCGGTTCTGCGCGCACTGGGGCACCGCCCGCGGCGGCCGGGTCGCCTACGTCAACGGATTCACCGGCCTGGGCGTGGGCGCCGCCCGGTTCGCCGCCGATGTGTGTCTGGACCTGTTGGACGGAAAGCCCACGCCGCGAACAGAATTGGATATGGTGCGGCGCAAGCCGCTGCCGTTCCCGCCGGAGCCTCTGGCCAGCGTGGGCATCCAGGCCACCCGCTGGTCGTTGAACCGCGCGGACCATTCGGCGGGCCGGCGCAACCTCCTGCTGCGGACCTTGGACCGGCTGGGGCTCGGGTTCGATTCCTGAGCACACGCAGTGTTCGCCAAGTGTTCTGATTTTCGCGAGCACAACCGCCCCGCCGGCACACGTTCCTCACTAGGCTCGGTGAAGTCAACGTCGATCAGGGGAGAACAGCATGGGAGACAGACTTCACAAGGGTGAAAAGTTGGAGCGGGGCCAGTCGCTGACGTCCGACAACGGTGCCTACCGGGTGACGCTGCAAGACGACGGCAACTTCGTGCTCTACAGCGGGGACACCGCCGTGTGGTCCACCGAGACCAACGGGCAGGACGTGGTGCGTGCCGAGGTGCAGGAGGACGGCAACTTCGTGCTGTACACCCCGGACAAGCCGGTGTGGCACACCGACACCAAGGGTGCCAAGGATGTCCGGCTGATCCTGCAGGACGATCGCAATCTGGTGCTGTACGGCTTCGACGGTGTGGCGTGGGCGTCGGGTACCGATACCGACGAGGCGCCGCCGGCCCCGCCGGCCGAGGAGGCTCCGGCCCCCGAACCCGAGGTGGAATTGGCCGCGGCGGCAGAGCCGGCCCCGGAGGCTCCGGCACCCGAGGTTCCCGCGCCGGAACCGCCGCCTGCCCCGCCCGCCCCGCGCACCTACACTGTGGTCTCCGGTGACACCCTGTGGGCGATCTCGGAGCGGTTCTACGGCGACGGCAACCAGTATCAGCGGATCGCCGACGCGAGCGGGGTGGCGAACCCCGATCTGATCCACCCGGGCCAGGTCCTGACCATCCCGTAATTCTCTTCGCGACACGCCGGCCCGGATTCTTGAAATCCGGGCCGGCGTTGTTGTAACGGGATCGGACCGTTACCCGATCTACACCTCAGCATCCCGGTAGCGTCAGACTTACCGAGGGTGGAGGGATCGGGAGGAAGTCATGCGCGCACGTCTGTTCAGCGTCCTTGTGGGTGTGCTGATGGCCGGGCCGGCCTTGCTGGCCGCCGGGCCGGCCGGCGCGAGCCCGGTGGCTCCGGCGCCCGGTCCCACGGTCTATCCGGGGATGGAGATCCGGCAGGGCTCGACAATGTGCACATTGGGCTTTGTCGACATGGCGTCCCGGTCCGCCCTGACCGCCGGTCACTGCCGCGCCGATGGCCCGGTGACCGACCGGGACGGCAACGTCATCGGCGTGGTGACCATGTCCAGGGACAACACCCCCGACGGCACGACCGTCACCACCGACTACCAGATCACCGACTGGGAGGCCATCGCGCTGGCCCCCGACGTCCAGATGCTCAACGTGCTGCCGGGCGGCCGCCCGTTGATCTCGGATCCGGCACTGGCCGTCCAGAAGGCCGGCCAGACGGTCTGCCACTTCGGCATCATCACGGGGGAGACCTGCGGCACCATCGATTCGGTGAACAACGGCTGGTTCACCATGACCAACGGCGTGATGAGTCAGAAGGGCGATTCCGGCGGGCCGGTGTACGTGCCGACCGCCGACGGCCGGGCCGCGATCATCGGCCTGTTCAACAGCACCTGGGGCCAGCTACCCGCCGCCGTGTCGTTCCAGTCGACCGGTCAGCAGATCATCGAGGCGGTGGCGGTTCAGCCGACCAATTCGAACACCGGGATCTCGACGGTCTTCACCCGCAGTTCGGCATCGGTGGAGTCCGGCGTCAAACCGCCGATGTGAGTCTTGACCTCCCAGAACCAGCGGTCGAGGTAGCGCCGCACCAGTTCGGGTTTGGCGCCGTCGGCGACCTCCACCGCCTGCATCTGCCGCCGTCGCCACCACGGTCCCATCTGCACCGAACCGGCAGCGCGGGCGTTACGCGCCCACTGGGTGTTACCGCGGGGTGAGATGAGGTAGTCGCGGCCGTCCACGGTCAGGACGTTGACCACCACGCCCTGCCAGCGACCGGTGCTTCTGCCGCGGACCCGCAGGGCACGGGTGCCCGCAATGCTGATACCTGCTTCGGCCAAGCGGCGAATCACGGTGTTGGCCGCCTTGGCGATGCGGTTCGGTTCGTCGTAACGAGTTATCATGTGATGTCCTTTCGAGGTTTCGAGAGCGGTGCTCTTGTTTTCACCATGTCATGGCGCGCCGCACAAATCAAGAGCAGTGATCTCGTTTCGTGTCAGACTGGCGTCATGGGCAAGCGACGGGACGCACGTGACCGGATCGAGGCCGAGGTCATCGAGATCGGCAGGGGGCACCTGATCACCGAGGGGGCGGCGGGACTGTCGCTGCGCGCCGTTGCCCGTGACCTTGGAATGGTGTCCTCGGCGATCTATCGCTACGTCGCCAGTCGGGACGATCTGCTGACCCTGCTGTTGGTGGACGCGTACGACGAACTCGCCGATGCCGTGGAGGCCGCCGCCGCAGATCCCGGCGCCGACTGGCCGGACCGGTTGGTCGCGATGGCGCATGCCGCCCGGGCCTGGGCCGTCGATCAGCCCGCGCGGTGGGCCCTGCTCTACGGCAGTCCGGTACCGGGGTACCGCGCCCCGGCTGACATCACGGTCGGCCCCGGCACCCGGATGATCGTGTCGGTGCTCGCCGTGGTGGCCGAGGGGATTCTGGCCGGGGATGTTCCGGACCCGAAAGAGGCTCTGCCGCAACCGCTGTCCGAGGACTTCGCGGCGCTGCGGACGGAGTACGGCTTTCCCGGTGGTGACCGCGCCCTGCTCAAGTGCTTCCTGCTGTGGGCCACCCTGGTGGGTGCGATCAGCATGGAGGTCTTCGGGCAGTACGGGGCCGGCACGCTGTCGGATGCCGCCCTGGTGTTCGACGGCCAGATCCGGCTGGTGATCGACACGCTGCGGCAGAACTAGAACACGTTCTAGCCACGATGGCGCGGTGGGGATATCCTCACATCGATGCTCAATCAGACACCTGTCCAGATTGCGTGGGTGACGCGTGATCTCGACACCACCGAACGCACGCTCACTGCGCTGCTCGGTGCCCGCAGCTGGGTCCGGATGCCCGGTGTGCACTTCGGACCGGACAGCTGTGAGTACCGTGGCGCGCCGGCCGACTTCGTCGCCGACATCTCGTTGAGCTATGCCGGGGACACCCAACTCGAGCTGATCGCCCCGGTCCGGGGAGACAGCATCTACACCGAATTCCTCGACACCGTCGGCCCCGGGCTACACCACATCTGCGTGGCAGCGCCCGATGCCGACGGCTACCAGGCGGCCCTGCGTGACGCCACAGCCGCGGGCGCGTCCGTCGTGCAGCAGGGGGTGATGCCCGGCGGCATGAAGTTCGCCTACGTCAGCCCGGAACCTTTCGCCGTCGCTTCGCTCGCCCCGGCCGATTCGGGGGTCTCGTACATCGAGATCGCCCTCATCCCACCCGAGATCCAGGCATTCTTCGACCACGTGAAACGCCAGCAGCAGGAGAGCACATGACTGACATCCCGAACACCGTCGACGCCGGCGACGTCACCGACTGGTCCGACGAATTCGACGTCGTGGTCGTCGGATTCGGTATCGCGGGCGGTAGCGCGGCCGTCAGCGCGGCCGCCGCCGGCGCCCGGGTCCTGGTACTGGAACGCGCCGCCGCGGCCGGTGGCACCACCTCGATGGCCGGCGGCCACTTCTACCTCGGCGGGGGCACCGCGGTGCAGCAGGCCACCGGGCACGAGGATTCCGCCGACGAGATGTACAAGTACCTCGTCGCGGTGTCGAAGGACCCCGAGCTGGACAAGATCCGCGCCTACTGTGACGGCAGTGTCGAGCACTTCACCTGGCTCGAGGCCCTCGGCTTCCAGTTCGAGCGCAGCTACTACCCGGGCAAGGTGGTGGTGCCCCCGGGCACCGAGGGACTGTCCTACACCGGCAACGAGAAGGTCTGGCCGTTCAACGAACAGGCCAAGCCGGCCCCGCGCGGGCATTCGGTGCCCGTGCCCGGTGAACTCGGCGGCGCCGACATGGTGATCCAGCTGCTGCTCAAGCGGGCCGCCGAACTCGGCGTCGAGATCCGCTACGAGACCGGGGCGACCAATCTGATCGTCGACGACGGCGCGGTCGTCGGGGTGAGCTGGAAGAACTTCGGCAACACCGGCGCGGTCAAGGCGAAGGCCGTCATCATCGCGGCCGGCGGTTTCGCGATGAACCCCGAGATGGTCGCCGAGTACACCCCGGCGCTGGGCAAGAAGCGCAAGACCAAGCACCACGGTGAGGTCGAGCCCTACATCCTGGGCAACCCGCACGACGACGGTCTCGGCATCCGGCTGGGTGTCTCCGCCGGTGGGGTCGCCAAGAACCTCGACGGCCTGTTCATCACCGCGGCCGCCTACCCGCCGGAGATCCTGCTGACCGGCGTCATCGTGAACAACCAGGGCCAGCGGTTCGTCGCCGAGGACTCCTACCATTCGCGCACCTCGGCCTTCGTGCTGCAGCAACCCGACCAGCAGGCCTACCTGATCGTGGACGAGGCGCATATGCAGATGCCCGAGATGCCGCTGATCAAGTTCATCGACGGCTACGAGACCATCGCCGAAGTCGAAGCGGCCCTGGGCATCCCGGCCGGGAACCTGGCCGCGACGCTGGAGCGCTACAACGCCAACGCCGCGAACCACGAGGATCCCGACTTCCACAAGCAGCCCGACTACATCGCGGCACAGGACACCGGGCCGTTCGCCGCCTTCGACCTGTCCCTGGGCGTCGCCATGTACTCCGGTTTCACCATGGGCGGGCTGGTCGTGTCGCTCGATGGCGAGGTACTGCGCGAGGACGGCGGCGCCGTGCCCGGTCTGTACGCCGCCGGAGCGTGCGCGTCCAACATTGCCCAGGACGGTGAGGGCTACGCCAGCGGTACGCAGTTGGGCGAGGGTTCGTTCTTCGGGCGGCGGGCGGGCGGGCACGCCGCGCGCCGGGCCGCGGCGCACGCCGTGGCGCGCTGAGTCAGGGGGCGGCGGCCAGCGGAGTCAAACTCCAGCGGCCCTCGCCGAGCAATTCCAGCCGCTGCTCGTGATGGCGGTCGACGCTGTCTCGATGGCTGACGCTCACGACGATGGTGTCGGGCAACCGGTCTCGCAACGTGGTGTACATCGCGAACTCCTGCCCGGCGTCCAGCGCCGAGGTGGCCTCATCGAGGAACACCGCTCTGGGGCGCGCCAGCAGCACCCGGGCAAAAGCGATGCGTTGCTGTTCACCGGGGGAGAGTTCCTTACCCCAGTCGGAGTCCTCGTCGAGTCGCGTCGCCAGATGCCCCAGCGTGACGGCCACCAGGGTGTTGCGGATCGCGTCGTCGGGGAAGGCGCCCACGGCGGCGGGGTAACTGAGCACGGCGCGCAGATCACCGAGCGGGGCGTAGGGGAGCTGGGACAGGAACATCGTCTCCGCCGGGTGAGCGACAGCACCCGAGGCGTACGGCCACAGTTGCGCCACACTGCGGAGCAGCGTCGTCTTGCCGGTGCCCGACGGTCCGGTGATGACCAGTGAGTCGCCGGGGCGCAGTCGCACCTGCAGGTCGTCGACGAGCGGCACCCCGTGCGGCGAGCGCACCTCGACATCGGTGATCTCGACGGCGCCATCGGCACTCACCGTCGCGGCCAACCGCGGTAGCTCCCTGGCCTGTTCGTTCGCCGTCACCAACCCGTCCAACCGGATGATGGCGGCGCGATACCCGGCGAACGAGTCGTAGACGGCACGGAAGAAGCTGAGCGAGCTCTGCACCGAGCCGAAGGCACCCGCCGACTGCGTGACATCCCCGAGGTTGAGCTCGCCGGCGAACAGCCGCGGCGCCTGCACGATCAGCGGCAGCGGGGAGACGAGTTGGCTCACCGAGCGGTTCCAGCCCATGAACGCGACACCCCGCAGCACGAGTCTGCGGTAGTTCGCGATGATCCGGCCGAAGCGCTCCGACAGCGAGCGGCGCTCGGTGTCCTCGCCGCGGTAGAGGCTGACCGCCTCGGCGGCGTCCCGGATGCGCACCAGCGCATAGCGAAACGCCGCGTTGGTGAGCTCGTTGCGGAACGTCAGCCGGATGATCGGCTTACCGATCCAGAACGCCACCACGGTGGTCATCGCGACCCACAGCAAGGCCAGCCAGAACAGGGCTTTGGGGATCGTCACCCCGAACAAGGACAACGGGCCGGCCAGATTCCACAGGATCGGGGTGAAGGCGACCACCGACAGAACCGAGTTCACCGTGCCGAAGAACAGCGTCTGCGCGGTGCCGACGGTGAAGGTGTTGGTCTCCGGTCCGGTTCCGGTGGTGAACACATCGATGTCCTGCTGGATGCGCTGGTCCGGATTGTCGATCGGGACGCCGCCGAACGCCGCCACGAACCGGTTGCGGTAGTAGGCGCGGTCGCCGAGCCAATCACCGGTCAGGTGATCGGTCAGCCATACCCGCCAGCGAATGATGAAGTGCTGCATCAGATACAGGTCGGCCACGGTGCGCGAGATATCGGCGACGAGCAGCCCGACGAAGATCAGGATCGACTTCCAGAATCCGTCGACACCGGAGTTGCGGACGGCCTCGTTCCCGGCCCCGGCCCCCTCGAACGCGACTTGCAGCGCGGTGTACTGGTCGTTGGCGTAATAGCTGAACAGCACGTCCATCCGCACGGACACCATGACCGACAACAGCAGCACACCCAGCAGGCCCCACACCGGAATGCTCTGACGCCCAACGAAATACCCGCGGGTGACGTGCCAGAACTGCCGCCCCCAGGTGGTGAACCGGGCGAGAAACGCAAGTCCCGCGACCGCGATCACCGCGCTGATCACCCACGCTTTGGTGATCCACCACAGCGACGCGAGGATCTCGTTTCCCCAGTCCAGGGACTGGCTGAACATCTCCATGCCGGGAAGCTACCCGACCGCGGTCCTCAGACGGGGCTGACTTCGTCTTCGACCGCTTCGTCCATATCGCCGAGGGACCAACGCCCGCCGCCGTGCAGATGCAGGTACTTCTCGTGGTGCTGGCCCACGGTGCTGCGGTGTGTGACGCTCACCAGAATGGTCTCCGGCAGCTCCTTGCGCACCAGGTCGTACATCGTGTACTCCAAGCCCTCGTCGAGAGCCGAGGTGGCCTCGTCGAGGAACACCGCGCGCGGCCGGGTCAGCAGCACCCGCGCGAACGCGATCCGCTGCTGCTCACCGGGGGAGAGCACCTTCACCCAGTCGGCGACCTCACCCAGTCGCTTGGAGCACTGCGGCAGCGACACCTTGTTCAAGGCCCAGTGCAGCCGCTCGTCGGGGATGCTGCCGGGCTCCTGCGGATAGGACACCACCGCACGCAGATCGCCCAGCGGCACATACGGCATCTGGGACAGGAACATGGTCTCGTGGCCGGCCTGCGGGTACCGGAAGGTGCCCGTGGTGAACGGCCACAGCTGCGCCAGGCTGCGCAGCAGCGTCGTCTTACCCGACCCCGAGCGGCCGGTGACGATGAGCGTGTCACCGCTTTCCAGGCGCAGGTTCAGATCCTGGACCAGGGGATCACCCAGGGGGGTGCGCACCTCGACGTTGTCGAGTTCGACCAGGCAGTCCCGGCTCGGCTCGACCGTCAGTTCGGGCAGCGCCCGACCCTCCTCGTTGGCGATCACCAGTCCGTGCAGACGGATGATCGACGCCCGCCACCCGGCGAACTGGTCATAGGTGTTGCGGAAGTACGACAGCCCGCCCTGGATCTGGCTGAAGGCCGAGGAGGTCTGCGAGATGTCACCCAGTTTGATCTGGCCGGCGAACATCCGCGGGGCCTGGACGATCCACGGCAGCGGCACGATGATCTGGCTGATCGAGACGTTCCAGCCGTAGAACTTCACCGAGCGGTTGATGAAGCGTTTGTAGTTCGTCACGATCGGGGCGAATCGCTGCCGCAGTTGCACCCGCTCGGCGTTCTCGCCACGGTAGAAGGCCACCGATTCGGCGGCGTCGCGCAGTCGCACCAGGGCGTACCGGAAGGCGGCGTTGAACTTCTCGTTGTTGAAGGTCAACTGGATGAGGGGCCGACCGATCCAGAACGCGACGATGGTGGCGACCACGACGTAGACGATGGCGATCCAGAACATCGCCCTGGGCAGGGTGACGTCGAACATCGTGAGCTCGCCGGACAGATTCCACAGGATGACCGCGAACGACGCGACGCTCACGATGGCCTCGATGGCACCGAACAGCAACATGTTCGCGCTCAGGGTGTTCGGATTGGCCGGCAGGGGGCCCGCGCCGTTGGTGAAGACGTCGATATCGGACTGGATACGCTGATCCGGGTTGTCGATGGTGTCGTCGATGAATCTGCTGCGGTAGTACGCCTTGCCGTCGAGCCAGTCACCGGTGAGGTGATCGGTGAGCCAGGCGCGCCACCGGATCAGGAACCGCTGTGTCACGAACAGGTCGAGCATCATGCGCGTCACGTGCACCGTTGCCAGCACGGCGAAATGCGCCCAGGCCCACCAGAAACCGCTCACACCCGAGTCCTTGACGGCCTGATCGCCCCCGCCGATGCCTTCGAAGGCGGTCTGGGCGGCGCTCATCATGTCGTTGCCCTGATAGCTGAGCAGCACGTCCAGGCGCACGCCGATGATCACCGAGAGCAGAATTCCCGACAACCACACCCACACCACGACGCTTTCGCGGCCGGTGAAGTATCCGCCGGTGATCCGCCAGAACTGTCGGCCCCAGGTGGTGAACCGGCCGATCAGCGTGAGGATGATCAGCGTCGGTATCGCGGTGTACACCCAGACGGTGGCGATCCACCACAGTGACTTCGGTAGCTCGGCGCCCCAATCCAGCGATGGGGTGAACATCTCCATCCCGGCAAGGTACCCGCACAACCCTGGCCGGGCTGCTTATAGGTGGTCAGCTCGTTACGAGCCGGCCGGTTTTCCACCGCCCGCCGCCGAGCAGCTCCAGCCGGTGGCCGTGGAACCGTTCGACGCTGCGGCGGTGACTCACGCTCACCACCGTGGCGCCCGGCAGCTCGGTGCGCAGCAATTGATAGAGCGTGAGCTCCAGACCCTCGTCGAGCGCCGAGCTGGCCTCGTCGAGGAACACCACATCCGGGCGGGTCAGCAGCACTCGGGCGAAGGCGATGCGCTGCTGCTCGCCGGGGGACAGCGTGCGGGCCCAGTCGGCCACCTCGCCGAGCCTGATGACCAGTTGCGGCAGCGCCACCTTGAGCAGCACCCGCTGGATCTGGTCGTCGGGGCTGGTCCCGGCAAGCCGGGGATAACACAGCACGGTGCGCAGCGATCCCAGCGGAAGGTACGGCGTCTGCGGGACGAACATCGTCTCGCCGGCCGGGAAGTCCACCCGGCCCGACGTGTAGGGCCACAGCCCCGCCAGGCTCTGCAACAGGGCGGTCTTCCCGCAGCCCGACGGGCCGGTGATCACCAGCCAGTCGCCGGGGTCGAGGCTCAGATCGATGCCGCCGATCAGCGGTTCGCCCGCCGGGGTGCGCACGTCGACATGGTGCAGCCGCAGCCCGGCGGGTCTATTTCCCGTCGCTTCGCTCGCCCCGGATCGATCTCCCGTCGCTTCGCTCGCCCCGGCGGATGCGCCCGTGCGGGGCAGCACCGGCAGCGCCCGCGCCCGGGCGTTGGCGTCGTGCAACCCGTCCAGCCGCATGAGCGCCGCCCGGAACCCGGCGAACTCGTCGTAGGCGTTGCGGAAGAACGACAGCGCGTCGTGCACGGCGTGGAACGCGGTCGCCGACTGCATGACATCGCCGAACGAGATCTCACCGGCGAACAGGCGTTGCGCCTGCACGATATAGGGCAGCGGGTTGATGGCCTGGCTCACCGACACGTTCCAGCCGAGGAACAGCATGCTGCGGTGCAGCCAGTGGCGGTAGTTGTCGATCACCGAGCCCAGCCGCCCGACCAGGGCCTCGCGTTCGGCGTCCTCCCCGCGGTACAGGCTTACGGCCGCGCCGGCCTCCCTCATCCGGATCATCGCGTAGCGGAAACCCGCGTTGCGGACCTCGTTGAGGAAGCTCAGCCGGATCAGTGGCCGGCCGATGACGAAGGCCACCAGCGTCGCCAGCGCCACGTAGCCGATCACCACCCAGAACAGCGCCCGCGGCACCGTCACGCCCAGCACGGTCAGTGGGCCGGACAGGCCCCACAGGATCACCCCGAACGACACCACCGTCAGCAGCGCCTCGACCGCACCGAAGACGAGCATGTGCCCGGATCCGAAGGTCGGGTTGTTCGGTTCCCGGGAACCGGTCGTCACGATGTCGACATCGGCCTGGATGCGCTGATCCGGATTGTCGGCGCGTCCGTCGGGATCCCGGTTGAAACGGCACCGATAGTAGGCATGCCCGTCGAGCCAGTCGCCGAGGGTGCGCCGGGTGAGCCACACCCGCCAGCCGATGAGGAAACGCTGGGTGAGGTACAGGTCGAGGAAGAACCGCGCCACGTACAACGACGCCAGGATCGCGAAGATCAGCATCGCCGCCCAGAAACCGTGCACCCCGGTCTCGGCCGATCCGTCGGCCCGGAACGCCTGCTGCAGCGAGGTGAACAGGTCGTTGGTGTAGTAGCTCAGCAGGATGTTGATCCGCACCGCCGTGACCGTTGAGACCAGCAGGGCGGCCAGCACCAGCCACACCCGCAGGCGCCCGGGTCCGGTGAAGTAGGCGCCGGTGACGCGCCAGAACTGCCGACCCCATTCACAGGTCCGGCCGAGGAGCGCAGCGACCACCAGCAGGCTCACCGCGGAGATCGCCGCGGCGTTGCAGATCCACAGCAACGAACGGAGGAATTCGGTGCTCCAGTCGATCGCCGGGCCGAGCAATACCCCGTCCATCGGGTGAAATTACCGCGCGCGGCGGCCCCAGCGCCGCAGGTGGCGCCGTGTCCGCACCGACAGGAGGCCCGCGTACCGTATGACTGTGCGTGTGAGTGCTAAGACCCCGAAGACCGCCATTCCGAAGTCGGGACGACTGAGTAACCGGTTCTGGAAGCTGTTGGGCGCCAGCACCGACAAGGACCAGGCCAAGTCGATGACGCTGGTCCGCGCGTCGGAGAGCTTCGAGGAGAAGGCCGCGGGCCTCGACGACGAGCAGCTGCGCAAGGCTGCCGGCCTGCTGAATCTGGACGAGCTCGCGGAATCCTCCGACATCCCGCAGTTCCTGGCCATCGCCAGGGAAGCGGGTGAACGGGCGATCGCGCTGCGTCCGTTCGACGTGCAGCTGCTCGGGGCGTTGCGCATGCTGGCCGGCGATGTGGTGGAGATGGCCACCGGTGAGGGCAAGACGCTGGCCGGTGCCATCGCCGCGGCCGGGTACGCCATCGCAGGCCGCAAGGTGCACGTCATCTCCGTCAACGACTACCTGGCCCGCCGCGACGCCGAGTGGATGGGCCCCCTGCTGGAGGCGATGGGCCTGACGGTCGGCTGGCTCACCGCCGACTCCACGCCCGAGCAGCGCCGTGAGGCCTACGCCTGCGATGTCACCTACGGCTCGGTCAACGAGATCGGGTTCGACGTGCTGCGCGACCAACTGGTGACCTCCGTCGACGACCTGGTGTCGCCCAGTCCGGACGTGGCACTGATCGACGAGGCCGACTCGGTGCTGGTCGACGAGGCGCTGGTGCCGCTGGTGCTGGCCGGCACCTCGCACCGCGAGACCCCGCGCCTGGAGATCATCCGGCTGGTCGGCGAGCTGAAGTCCGGTGTCGACTACGAGACCGACGCCGAACGGCGCAACGTCCAGCTCACCGATGCCGGCGCCCGCAAGCTGGAGGCCTCCCTCGGCGGTATCGACCTGTATTCCGAGCACCATGTCGGCAGCACGCTCACCGAAGTGAACGTCGCTCTGCACGCGCACGTGCTGCTCGAGCGCGATGTGCACTACATCGTGCGGGACAAGGCCGTGCACCTGATCAACGCGTCGCGCGGGCGGATCGCCTCGCTGCAGCGCTGGCCCGACGGGTTGCAGGCGGCGGTCGAGGCCAAGGAGGGCATCGAGATCACCGAGACGGGTGAGGTGCTGGACACCATCACGGTGCAGGCGCTGATCAACCGCTACCCGACGGTGTGCGGGATGACCGGTACCGCCCTGGCGGCCGGCGAGCAGCTGCGCCAGTTCTACAAGCTGGGTGTGTCACCGATTCCGCCGAACACCCCCAACATCCGTGAGGACGAGTCGGATCGGGTGTACATCACCGCCGCGGCCAAGAACGACGCCGTGGTGGAACACATCACCGAGGTGCACGCGACGGGCCAGCCCATCCTGGTGGGCACCCGCGACGTCGCCGAATCCGAGGAGCTGCACGAGCGGCTGGTGAAGGCCGGGGTGCCCGCCGTCGTCCTGAACGCCAAGAACGACGCCGAGGAGGCGGCCGTCATCGCCGAGGCCGGCACCTTGAACACGGTGACCGTGTCGACTCAGATGGCCGGCCGCGGTACCGATATCCGCCTCGGCGGTTCCGACGAATCCGAACACGATCCGGTCGCCGAACTCGGCGGGCTGCACGTGATCGGCACCGGCAGGCACTACACCGAGCGGCTGGACAACCAGCTGCGCGGGCGCGCCGGGCGCCAGGGCGACCCGGGGTCGTCGGTGTTCTTCGCCAGCTGGGAGGACGATGTGGTGGTCGCCCATCTGGAACCGAACAAGCTGCCGCTGCAGATCGATGAGAGCGGCCGGATCACCAGCCCCAAGGCCGCCGCGCTGCTCGACCACGCACAGCGTATCGCCGAGGGCAAACTGCTTGACCTGCATGCCAATACGTGGCGCTACAACCAGCTGACCGCGCAGCAGCGGGCCATCCTGGTGGACCGGCGCGACACGCTGCTGCGGACGGCGGCCGCCCGCGAGGAGCTCGCCGAGCGCTCACCCAAGCGTTATCAGGAGATCGCCGAGCAGGTGTCGGAGGAGCGGCTGGAGGAGATCGCCCGGCTGATCATGCTGTACCACCTGGACCGCGGCTGGGCCGACCACCTGGCGTATCTGGCCGATATCCGGGAGAGCATCAGCCTGCGCGCGCTGGGCAACCAGAGTCCGCTCGACGAGTTCCACCGCATGGCGGTCGACGCGTTCGCGTCGCTTGCTGCCGACGCGATCGAGGCCGCCCAGCAGACGTTCGACACCGCAGACATCGTCGGCGGCGATGTCGGTCTCGACCTGTCCAAGCTGGCCCGGCCGACCTCGACGTGGACGTACATGGTTCACGATGACCCACTGGCGGATAACGCCATGTCGGCGCTCAGCCTGCCTGGCGTGTTCCGCTAGGTTTGGCGCATGGGGGCACCGGAGGGCAAGGGGCACCTCCCGCGTGCGGGGGACGGTGAAGCGACCCGGGAAGGCGCCCAGCCGGCAGGCTCGGACCGGGTACTGACGATCCCGAACGCCCTGAGCGTGCTGCGGTTGGCCCTCGTGCCGGTGTTCCTGTACCTGCTTCTGGTGCTTCACGCCAATGGATTCGCGGTGGCGGTCCTGATGTTCAGCGGCTTCTCCGACTGGGCCGACGGCAAGATCGCCCGCCTGTTCGACAACCAGTCGTCGCGGCTGGGGGAGTTGCTCGACCCCGCGGTGGACCGCATCTACATGCTGGTGACGCCACTGGCCTTGGCCGCGGCCGGCGTGGTGCCCTGGTGGTTCGTCGTCACGCTCATCGGCCGCGACCTGATGCTGGCCGCGACCTTGCCGGTGCTGCGCCGGCACGGTCTCACCGCCCTGCCGGTCACCTATATCGGCAAGGCGGCCACCTTCGCCCTCATGTCGGGCTTTCCGCTGGTGCTGCTCGGCCAGTTCGACGCCTTGTGGAGCCGGGTGATCCTGGCCATCGGATGGGCCTTCCTGATCTGGGGAATGGCCCTGTACCTGTGGTCGGCCGTGCTCTACCTGTTCCAGGTCGTCCTGGTGGTCCGGCGTGGCTGAGGCGTCGCGCTCGCTCGGCGGGTATGAGCCGCACGTGGGGCTCAACACCCACGAAGCGGGTGCGCCGCAACGCATCCCGGTTCCCTCACTGCTGCGGTCGCTGCTGTCGGATCATCTCGACCCCGGTTACGCGGCGGCCGCCCGCCGGCGCGCCGAGGGCGGCACCCGCCGGATGGACTGGGCGTGGCAGTTGCTGGCCGGTCTGGGCGTGGCGACGGTGTTCGCCGTGGCGGTGGCGCAGGCACAGACGGCGGCCCCGGCGAATCGGGCCGCCCAGCAGGTCCTCTCCGGCAGCGTCCGGGCCGCCGAATCCCGTACCGACGCACTGGCCGCCGGCCGTGACGCGCTCACCTCGCGGGTGGAGGGGGAGCGTCGCAGCCGGCTGGCCGGTGACGAGCGTGGCCGCGCGCTGCTCGCCGACCTGGACCGGGATTCGTTCGCGGCGGCCGCGACCCCGGTCATCGGACCGGGTGTGACGGTGGTCGTCACCGATCCGGGCGTGTCCCGCGACCTCACCGATGTGTCCAAGCAGCGGGTCGCGGGCAGCCGGCAGGTCATCCTGGACCGCGATCTGCAACTGGTGGTGAACTCGCTGTGGGTCAGCGGTGCCGAAGCGATCGCGGTGGGGGGTGTGCGGATCGGGCCGAACGTCACCATTCGGCAGGCCGGCGGCGGCATCCTGGTCGACAACCAGCCCATCGGCAGCCCGTATACCGTCATCGCGATCGGACCGCCGCATGCGATGCAGGAGGCGTTCGGTCACAGCGCGGGCCGGCAGCGACTCGCGTTGCTGGAGAAGTCCTACGGTGTCGGCGTTACGGTCAGTACCGGAGAAGCGCTCACCGTCGCAGCCAGCTCGGTCCGAGAGCTCCGCTTCGCCAAGCAGATTGGGCCCTAGAAAGTTGGGCCTGAGAAAGAATGAGCAGCAGCAAGCCATGCGATCGAACCAGGGACAGCCATGATCGGAATCGCCGCACTCGCCGTCGGCATCGTGCTGGGCCTGGTGTTCCACCCCAGCGTGCCGGAAGCGATCCAGCCGTATCTGCCCATCGCGGTGGTGGCGGCGCTGGACGCGGTGTTCGGTGGTATGCGCGCCTATCTGGAGCGGATCTTCGACGCGAAGGTGTTCGTCGTGTCGTTCGTGTTCAACGTGCTGGTGGCCGCGCTCATCGTCTTCGTCGGTGATCAACTCGGCGTCGGTACCCAGCTGTCCACCGCGATCATCGTGGTGCTCGGTATCCGCATCTTCGGCAATGCGGCCGCGCTGCGGCGCCGGCTGTTCGGGGCATGACCGTGGCGGCCGAGCAACCCGAACACGGACGCCACGAGCGGGCGCCCGGTGCCGAGCCGCCCAGACGCCGCACCCGCTCGCAACGGATGTTCGGTGCGCTGGCCGCGCTGCTGGTGCTGCTCCTCGGTGTGGCGATTGTCACCCAGGTGCGCCAGACGGAGTCGGGTGATTCCTTGGAAACGGCGCGGCCCGCGGATCTGCTGGTGCTGCTCGATTCTCTGCAACAGCGCGAGGCCGCACTGAACACCGAGGTCGGCGATCTGCAGCGGACGCTGTCGTCGTTGCAGGCCTCCGGTAGCAGCGATCAGGCCGCCATCGAGAACGCGCAGGCGCGGCTGGCGGCGCTGTCCATCCTCATCGGCACGGTGGCCGCGACCGGGCCCGGTGTGAGCATCACCATCGACGACGCAGCACGCGGTGTGTCACCGGAAACCATGCTCGACGTGATCAACGAACTACGGGCCGCGGGTGCCGAGGCCATGCAGGTCGGCGGCGGGGGGCAGGCGGGAAACGGACCGGTGCGGGTGGGTGTGGACACCTGGGTAGTGGGAGCGCCCGGGGCGTTGATCATCGACAGCGCCACCGTGAACCCGCCGTATTCGGTTCTGGCCATTGGTGATCCACCGACCCTGGCCGCCGCGCTGAACATTCCGGGTGGCGCGATTGACAGCGTGGAGCGGGTCGGTGGCACCATGACGGTCGCCCAATCCGACCGTGTCGACGTGACCGCCTTGCGACAACCGAAACCACGCCAATACGCTCAGCCAGTCAAATAAGCAGTACCCGCCACCAGCCCGCACCGAAGGAGCGCCGTGAGCGACATCCCAGCCGACCTGCAGTACACGACCGAGCACGAGTGGGTGCAGCGCACCGGTGACACCACCGTCCGGGTCGGGATCACCGACTACGCGCAGTCGGCGCTCGGTGACGTCGTCTTCGTGCAGCTGCCCGAGGTCGGCGCCGACGTGACCGCGGGCGAGTCTTTCGGTGAGGTCGAGTCGACCAAATCACTGTCGGATCTCTACGCCCCGCTGACCGCGAAAGTCGTTGCGGTGAACGGCGACCTGGAGGGCAGCCCCGAGCTGGTCAACTCCGATCCCTACGGCGCCGGCTGGCTGGTCGAACTCGAGGTCGACGCCGCCGCTCTGGCCAGCGGTTTGGCCGAGTTGCTCGACGCGGATGCCTACCGAAGCAACGTGTCCGAGTAGCGAGTTGTTAGGGTTTCGCCCGTCGGTCCAGACGACCGACGGGCATCAACAGGCACACATCGGCGTGGCCGGGTCCGCGTGACCGGATCCGGCCGTGGTGGACCCAACAGGTCGCACGGCGCGGTACGGTCGACAATGAAGTTTGACGCGACGCGAGACGGCTGGGAAGCAATGCCCGGCCACCGTGCAACACGCCACAGCAGCCAGCAGAGGAGCAGCGGGTGACGGAGAACAGCAACACCGGGGCCGACCAGACGTCCGACGAAGTGACCGTGGAGACGACCTCGGTTTTCCGCGCTGATTTCCTCAACGAACTGGATGCCCCGGCGGCGACGAGCAGCGACAGCTCGGTGTCGGGGGTCGAGGGACTTCCCGCCGGGTCGGCGCTACTGGTCGTCAAGCGCGGCCCCAATGCGGGCTCGCGCTTCCTGCTCGACCAGCCCACCACCTCGGCGGGCCGCCACCCCGACAGCGACATCTTCCTCGATGACGTGACGGTCAGCCGCCGCCATGCCGAGTTCCGCCTGGAAACCGGCGAGTTCCAGGTCGTCGACGTCGGCAGCCTCAACGGCACCTACGTCAACCGCGAGCCCGTCGATTCGGCGGTGCTGGCCAACGGCGACGAGGTGCAGATCGGCAAGTTCAGGCTGGTGTTCCTGACCGGACCCAAGTCCGACGACGCCTGAGACCCTCACCCGACGAGCAGATGAGCCAGCCGGACCCGGGATTCACCGGGATGTCGATCGGAGCGGTCCTCGACCTGCTGCGTCCCGACTTCCCCGATGTGACCATCTCGAAGATCAGGTTCCTTGAGGCCGAGGGTCTGGTCACACCGGACCGCTCGGCGGCCGGGTACCGGCGGTTCACGGCATACGACTGCGCCCGCCTGCGCTTCATCCTGACCGCGCAGCGGGATCAGTACCTGCCGCTGAAGGTGATCAAGGCTCAGCTCGACGCGCTGCCCGACGGTGAGCTGCCCTCGGGCGGAACCGCTTACGCGGTACCGCGTTTGGCGGTGGCCGTGCAGGCGGCGACCGCCGCCGATTCCGAACAGGTGGCCGCCGCGGTCGCCCCGGCGCAGGTCCGCCTCAGCCGTGAGGATCTGCTGGCCCGCTCCGGAGTGGACGGCGCGCTGCTGGCGGCGCTGGTGACGGCCGGCATCATCCGGCCCGGACCGGCGGGCTTCTTCGACGAGCACTCCGTGCTGATCGCCCAGTGCGCGCGGGCCTTGGCCGATTACGGAGTCGAGCCACGGCATCTACGGGCCTTCCGGTCGGCCGCCGACCGGCAGTCCGATCTGATCGCGCAGATCGCGGGTCCGGTGGCAGCCGCGGGTAACGCGGGCGCCCGGGACCGGGCCGATGACCTGGCCCGCGAGGTGGCCGCACTCGCGATCACGTTGCACACGTCGCTGATCAAGTCGGCTGTACGCGACGTTCTCGACCGCTGAGGACTAGACTTTTCGGTGGCGACATCGTCATGGAGGGCAGACGCAGATGGGTGAGGTTCGGGTAGTCGGTATTCGCGTTGAGCAACCTCAGAATCAGCCTGTGCTGCTGCTGCGTGAGTCCAATGGCGACCGTTACCTGCCGATCTGGATCGGGCAGTCCGAGGCGGCCGCCATCGCCCTCGAGCAGCAGGGCGTGGAGCCGACACGACCGCTCACCCATGATCTGATCCGGGATCTGATTGCTGCGCTTGGGCATTCGCTCAAAGAGGTGCGCATCGTCGATCTGCAGGAGGGCACCTTCTACGCCGACCTGATCTTCGATCGGGATATCAAGGTCTCGGCGCGTCCCTCGGACTCGGTGGCCATCGCGCTGCGGGTGGGCGTCCCGATCTACGTCGAGGAAGCCGTGCTGGCCGAGGCCGGACTGCTGATCCCGGACGAGAGCGACGAAGAGCCCACCGGCGCGGTGCGCGAGGACGAGGTCGAGAAGTTCAAGGAGTTCCTCGACAGCGTGTCGCCCGACGACTTCAAGGCCACCTAAGCGCCACCCAGGCACTCCCTAGGACCCGGTCGTGCTGCCCACGGCGTGGTCTTCTGTCTCCGGGGTGATCGACCAGTCCGCATTCCGGTAGACGAGTCGGGCGGTGATGACCATCGCCGCGAGCATCGAGGCGGTGAACAGCCAGGCGCTCACCGACAGTTGGATACCGCCGCTGAGGGTGTGTCCGCTCGTGCATCCGCCGGCCATCCTGGCGCCGAACAGCGTCAGGAACGAGCCGACGAACACCGCGGCCGCTCGCGTGGTGCGCCCCGGCCCGAAACGGTGTCGCCAGGACGGCGGGACGACCGGCCGGAACGCGGTGAACCGGCCGCTGAGGAACCTGGCCGTGAGGAAGGCCCCGATCAGAACTCCGAGGTCGCTGAGCGGTTCCCAGCCGATACTGCGGATCACCTGGTGTGAGTACGCGAAGTGGGGCATGAACAACTCGCCGACCACCCACGAGTAGGTGGTGGACTGGCCGAACGGCTGGCGCAGAAATATCGACAACACCACGAGCGCGGCCACGCCCGTGGCGACCACGGCGATCGTGCGGGTGAAGAAGGCCGGGTGCGCCACCTGAGCGCGGTAGACCCGCTCGAACCACGGCCTGCGACGGCCCGGCCGTTCTTTCGTGCCCTCGTAGAGATAGGCGATGGTGTCGCGCATCATGCGGCGCTCGAATGCGGAGGGCGTCGCCCCGCCGAGCTCACGAAGGCAACACCGCTGCCCCCCGCGAAACCGCGGCAGATACTTCAGCAGCATGAAGGCCAGCGCCGCGTAGCCGACCGCGACCGCCAGCATTCGGCCGGTGGCCTGCGCGTTCAGGTATCCGCCCGCGACCAGGCCGCCGTAGTTCGCGGTCGTCGTCAGCCACTGGCCGACCGGTGTTCCGAACAGCGCCGTCCACGCCGCCGCTCCGAGCAACCCGCCGGGGATCGCGGCCAGCGCGTCTCGCCGACCTTCGCCCAGCGCGATCAGCGCGGTGCCCGGGAAGTACCCGCTGATCGCCGCCCCGGCGCCGAACAGCACGCCACCTGCGATGACACCGAAGACGTAGAGCGGCTTCGGCGCGAAGTGCATGGGCACTCCCAGTGCGTACAGGCCGTAGAGCACTACCGCGCCCACCGCCGTGACGAACAAGAAGCAGCCCAGTAACAACCGGTCGACCAACCGGGCGGCGCGAATGACGGTCTCAGGGTTACCGATTCCCCAGAGCCCGGCGACCATGCCGAAGGCGGCTCCGATCGGCAGAGCAACTCCGAGAGGCGCGGTGACCCCGCTCATGGCTGGACACCGAACGCGGCCGACGGTGAGTGGTGCGGGAAAACGGGCATATCTCCGTGATACCCCACGGGGTATCACGGTGTCATTGTGACGTCGCACCGGGTCGCCGCCCGCTAAGTCGGTGAGGCACATGCGAGTCGCCCAGATCACGGATACGTCTCGTGACGTCGACACGCGGGCCGTGTGTGGGCCGACTGCGAAACGGGCAGCCATACTTTGACACGACGAGCAGTGACAGGAGCGTGTTGAGCGTATGCTCGACACATTCGAAACTGGGCAAACGTGACGCTGTGCAGGTCATGGGGCCGGAATCGATCGGCGGAGAGGATGGATTGTGGGCGACACGCCACGCACGCCACATCAGGGGGAGTTGGATCTGTCCACCAGTGGCGACCCCGTGCCGGCGGTGAGCGGCAGCGTCAGCGAACCCGTGCAGGGTGGCCTGTTCCCGGATGATTCGGTACCGGATGAGCTGGTCGGCTACCGCGGTCCGAGCGCCTGCCAGATCGCGGGTATCACCTACCGCCAGCTCGACTACTGGGCCCGCACCTCGCTGGTGGTGCCCTCCATCCGCGGTGCGGCCGGTTCCGGCAGCCAGCGGTTGTACTCCTTCAAGGACATCTTGGTCCTGAAGATCGTCAAGCGCCTGCTCGACACCGGCATCTCCCTGCACAACATCCGCGTCGCGGTCGATCATCTGCGTCAGCGCGGTGTGCAGGATCTGGCCAACATCACGCTGTTCTCCGACGGCACCACCGTCTACGAGTGCACCTCCGCCGAAGAGGTCGTCGACCTCCTCCAGGGTGGTCAGGGTGTGTTCGGTATCGCGGTCTCGGGTGCCATGCGGGAACTGACCGGCGCCATCGCCGACTTCCCGGGCGAACGCGCCGACGGCGGCGAGTCGATCGCCGCCCCCGAGGACGAACTGGCTTCCCGGCGAAAGAGCCGCGACCGCAAGATCGGCTAAGCTGTCGGGGCATCGCCCTTGTGCGGGAGAGTTCCGTGACGGCCAGTCACGGACGCCGAAGGAGCAATACCTCTCCGTCAACCTCTCAGGCACCCCGGACCGCGCATGGCCCCGATGCCTCTGGAAAGTGGTGCGCCCTGCGCATCCGCCCATGGGGAAAGGCAGCGAGCCGCCGCCGAATCTCTCAGGCGCCCCGACAGAGGGAGAGGACGCGGTTTTACGCGCCCGCCTGCGCCCTCGACCCAGGGGAGATCTCGTGTCTATCGACCACTTCGGCTTCGCCGATCGCCATATCGGACCCGACGCCGCCGCCATCGCCACCATGCTGGAGGTCATCGGTGTCGGCTCACTGGACGAACTCGCCGGCTTGGCGCTGCCGGCCGGCATTCTCGACACGGTGAGCGCGGACGGGCTGGCGCCGGGGCTGGATCAGCTACCCGCACCCGCCACCGAGGAGGAGTCCCTCGCCGAACTGCGTGCGCTGGCCGACTCCAATACCGTGGCCGTGTCGATGATCGGGCAGGGCTACTTCGACACCTTCACTCCACCGGTGTTGCGCCGCAACATTCTTGAAAACCCGGCCTGGTACACCGCGTACACGCCGTATCAGCCGGAGATCAGTCAGGGCCGCCTCGAAGCACTGCTCAACTTCCAGACCATGGTCAGCGATCTGACCGGGCTGGACGTGGCGAACGCATCGATGCTCGACGAGGGCACCGCCGCCGCCGAGGCCATGACGCTGATGCACCGCGCGGTGAAAGGCTCGGCCACCCGACTTCTCGTCGATGCCGATGTCTACCCGCAGACCGCGGCGGTGCTGGCCACCCGCGCCCGGCCGCTCGGCATCGAGATCGTCACCGCCGACCTGCAGCACGGTCTGCCCGACGGCGATTTCTTCGGTGTCATCGTGCAGCAGCCGGGGGCCAGCGGCGCGGTGCGGGACTGGACCGCGCTGGTGACCGAGGCCCACGACCGTGGCGCCCTGGTCGCGGTCGGAGCGGATCTGCTGGCGCTCACCCTGATCGCCCCGCCCGGCGAGATCGGCGCTGACGTCGCCTTCGGCACCACCCAGCGATTCGGGGTGCCGATGGGCTTCGGCGGCCCGCACGCCGGATATCTCGCGGTGCACACCAAGCACGCTCGCCAGCTGCCCGGGCGCCTCGTCGGTGTCTCGCAGGACACGGACGGGAACGCGGCATACCGGCTCTCCCTGCAGACCCGCGAGCAGCACATCCGCCGGGACAAGGCCACCAGCAACATCTGTACCGCACAGGTGTTGCTGGCGGTGATGGCCGCCATGTATGCCAGCTACCACGGCGCCGACGGGCTCACCGCCATCGCGCGCCGCGTGCACGGCCGGGCCGCCGCGACCGCCGCCGGTCTGGGCGAGGCGCTGGTGCACCCGGACTTCTTCGACACCGTGCTGGCCCGGGTGCCGGGCCGCGCCGACGAGATCGTGGCCGCGGCCAAGGACAGAGGGATCAATCTGTGGCGGGTGGACGCCGACCACGTGTCGGTCGCCTGCGACGAGGTCACCACCGAGGCGCACGTCGCCGCGGTGCTGGAATCATTCGGCGTGCCGGCCGCCGAGCCCGGCGCAGCCGATATCGCCACCCGCACGACGGAATTCCTGACCCACCCGGCCTTCACGACCTACCGCACCGAGACGGCGATGATGCGCTACCTGCGCAGCCTCGCCGACAAGGACCTGGCCCTGGATCGCACCATGATCCCGCTCGGCTCGTGCACCATGAAGCTCAACGCGACCGCGGAGATGGAACCCATCACCTGGCCGGAATTCGCGCGCCAGCATCCCTTTTCGCCGGCGTCGGACACCCCCGGCCTGCGCAGGTTGATCGCCGATCTGCAGGACTGGCTCACCGCGGTCACCGGCTATGACGAGATCTCGTTGCAGCCCAATGCCGGGTCGCAGGGGGAGTACGCCGGCCTGTTGGCCATCCAGGCCTATCACGCCGAGCGGGGCCAGGCACAGCGCGACGTGTGCCTCATCCCGTCCAGCGCGCACGGCACGAACGCGGCCTCGGCGGCGCTCGCGGGTATGCGGGTGGTGGTGGTGGCCTGCCGCGGCAACGGTGACGTGGACCTCGACGACCTGCGCGCCAAGATCGCCCAGCACGCGGAAAACCTTGCGGCCCTGATGATCACGTATCCCTCGACGCACGGCGTGTACGAACACGATGTGGCCGAGATCTGCGCGGCCACCCATGACGCCGGCGGCCAGGTGTACATCGACGGCGCGAACCTCAACGCCCTGGTCGGGTTGGCCCGGCCGGGCAGGTTCGGCGGCGATGTCAGCCACCTGAACCTGCACAAGACGTTCTGCATCCCGCACGGCGGCGGGGGCCCCGGCGTGGGGCCGGTGGCGGTGCGCTCGCACCTGGCGCCGTACCTGCCCGGACATCCCCTGGCTGCCGAGCTCGGTGACGAGCTGACCGTGTCGGCGGCACCGTACGGGTCGGCCTCGATCCTGCCGATCACCTGGGCCTACATCCGGATGATGGGCGGTGTGGGCCTGCGCAAGGCGTCGCTGACCGCGATCGCCTCGGCCAACTACATCGCCCGCCGGCTCGACGAGTACTACCCGGTGCTCTACACCGGGGAGAACGGCATGGTGGCCCACGAGTGCATCCTGGATCTCACCACGATCACCAAGACCACCGGCGTCACCGTCGACGACGTGGCGAAGCGGTTGGCCGACTTCGGTTTCCACGCCCCGACCATGAGCTTCCCGGTCGCCGGGACGCTGATGGTGGAGCCCACCGAGAGCGAGAACCTGGCCGAGGTGGACGCCTTCTGCGACGCCATGATCGCCATCCGCGCCGAGATCGACAAGGTCGGTTCGGGGGTGTGGCCCGCGGACGACAACCCGCTGCGCGGCGCCCCGCACACCGCGGAATGCCTGCTGACCGAGCAGTGGTCGCACCCTTACACCAGGGAACAGGCGGCCTACCCGCTCGGCAAGGGCTTCCGGCCCAAGGTGTGGCCGCCGGTGCGGCGCATCGACGCCGCCTACGGTGACCGCAACCTGGTGTGTTCCTGCCCGCCGGTGGAGGCATTCGCCTAACCTGACCCGATGCTCTCTGCAGATGTGCAGGACTGGGCTGACGGTGGACGCCTGCTGTCCACCTCGGCCGGTTCGGTGTTCGTCCGGTCCGCGCCCGGTGAGGGGCCGACGGTGCTTCTGCTGCACGGCTTTCCGTCCAGCTCGTTCGACTACCGGGAAGTCGTCGGGCACCTCGGCGGCCGGGCCTGGGTGACGCTGGACTTTCTCGGGTTCGGTCTGTCGGACAAGCCGCACCCGCATCGCTACTCGTTGTTCGAGCAGGCCGACCTGGTCGAGCGGGTGGTCGCGGCGACCACGACCGGTCCGGTGGTGCTGATCGCCCACGATATGGGCACCTCGGTGGCCACCGAACTGCTGGCCCGCGATCTGGAGGGGGCGCTGCCGTTCGATCTGCAGCGAGCGGTGCTCACCAACGGCAGCGTCATTCTCGAGCGCGCCAGCCTGCGTCCGGCCCAGAAACTGCTGCGTGGCCCGTTGGGGCCGTTGGTGTCCCGGCTGACCAACCGGTCCGGTTTCACCCGTGGTTTCGCCCGGCTGTTCGGCGCGGCCCATCCGCTGAGCCCCGACGAGGCCCGGGCGCAATGGGAGCTGTTGTCCTACAACGACGGTCACCGCATCGCCCATCTGCTCTGCGCCTACCTCGACGAGCGGGTGCGATACGCCCGGCGCTGGCACGGCGCAGTCGCCGACTGGCCGAAACCGTTGAGTTTCCTCTGGGGGTTGCAGGACCCGGTGGCCACCGTCAATGTGCTCGACGGCCTGCGTGAGCTGCGGCCCGCCGCGCGGGTCACCGAACTGCCCGGTGTCGGGCACTACCCACAGGTCGAGGTGCCGGAGTTGTTCGCCCGCAGCGCGCTCGACCTGCTTGCTCCCTAGCCCAGGGCCGAGGC
The DNA here is from genome assembly GCF_051188035.1 of Mycolicibacterium sp. Y3. NCBI lineage: Bacteria > Bacillati > Actinomycetota > Actinomycetes > Mycobacteriales > Mycobacteriaceae > Mycobacterium > Mycolicibacterium sp. Y3. Next base: position 3,372,839 of record NZ_JAVQLT010000001.1, read on the forward strand.
GACTGCGGCCGCCAACTCGGGGCCGGCGGAGTTGGGCACGTTCTGATACTGGCCACCGCTGGCCTGGGCGACGGCCTCCCAGGTGGCGCGATCGGAGTCGGAGCCGAAATCGATGACGTTCACCGCGACCGGCCGCGCCGGGTTGGCGGCGCCCTTGATGTAGTCGACCAAACCGGAGCCGTCCAGACTCTGGTCGGTGTGCGGTCCGGCGGTGATCACCAGGACCGAATTGGGCTGGCCGTCCCGGAATGCGGACAGCGCCTCCCCGTAGACCAGGCGCAGCGTGGTGAACGACACCGCGCCGCCACCGGATGCGGTCTGCCCCTCCAGGCTGGATTTGAGGACGGCCGAGCGGGGCTGGCCGGCGACGGGGTCGGAGAGAGGTCCGGTACTGACTTCCGACCGGCCCGCCACGCCGTCGAAGGTCCACAAGCCGACGGCCGAGCCGGCGGGCAGCGCCTGCAGTCGCGCATCGAGTGCGGCGGTCACATTGGCCAGCCTGCTCTTGCCGCCCTCGTCGGTGTTCATCGACTGGTCCAGCATGATCGTCACGGTCTGGCCCTGGGCGGGTGCGCTGATCCCGGCAGCCATGGTGGCCCTGGTCTGGCTGTCGCCGACCGACAGCGGCTGGGCCACGGGTGCGAAATCGGTCACCGGGCTCTGCGGGGTCGGTGCGCCCTCGGCGCGGAAACCGGCCTTGGCGAACTCGGCCAGTTGGTCCGGTTTGCGCATGAAGCGGTCGAATTCGCTGGCGGCGCTGATCTGCTCCTGCGACAACCAGTCACCGCCGAGCAGCACCGCCGGATAGTCGGCGACCGCCGCCGGTCCCGGGGGTGTCCAGGAGCCGAGCTTCTGCGCCGCGTCGGGCAGGTCGGCGCCGCGCTTGAACAACTGCTGTTCGGTGGTGACCACGGCGTGCACGGGGGCACCGGCCGGGTCGGCGGCGTTCACGAGCGCATCCAACGCGGTGGTGGCAGTCGTATCGGCGAGCTTGGGCTGGCCGGCGAGCAGCGTGTGCACCGCACCCACTCCTGCGGTGGCCGGCGCACCCTGCGGTGCCGAGGCGGCCGCGACGGCTTCCGCGGCCAGGTAGGTGGCGTCGGCGTTGCCCGTCAGGGGAAGCGCCAACTTGAGTGCGCCCCACCCCGGGAGGTTCAGATCGTCCAGCCCGGACGGGTTGTTCTGCAGTGCCGGAAGCGTCGACCAGTTCTGCTGGGACAGGGCCGCTTTGAGTTCCGGGCGGATCGCCAGCAGGACAGGGGAGGTGACCAGCGGGCGGCTGTTGCTCACCGTCTTGGCCCCGGCCGCACTCTCCAGCCGGGCCTCCGATACCGAGCTGGCCGGGATCCACAAGGCCGGGCGGTCGCCGAGGTCGCCGGGCCACTGCCCGACGAAGCCGTTGACGACGGCGTCGGAATCGGCCGGCTTCACCGCGACCTTCACACATTTGTCGCCCACCGGGGCGGCGGTCTTGCTGTAGGCGTCGGCCAGTGTGCGCACCTGATCGGCGATCGTGGGATCAGCCACTACCGCGACGGTGACCTCACCCTCCACACACCGGGCCGCGGCCTGCTGACTGCGGCTGGACAGCGCTTCGCCGAAGAAGCGCCACAGGATGAAGGCTCCGACCACGACGACGACGGCGACCAGGGCGGCGATCACGGCCGGGCTCACCTTGCGCCGGCCGGGTGTGATGGCCCGGTGGCTACCGGTCCATTCGCCGGAGTCCCAGGTGCGCTGCGAGCCCGTCGTCGTCAGCGCACGGGTGGGTGGCTCGTCGGGCTCGCCCGGGCCGCCGGCGAAGAAGCCGTCACCCGGGGCAGCCCCGCCGTCACCGGTCTCGTCCTCGTACCCGAACCTGCCCAGCGGTGACGCGTCGGGCTCGACGGGTCCGGAGTCCCGCCGTCCGGGGTCCTGGTAGTCGTCGGCGGAATCGTCCGGTCCGGGAATGCTGTGCCTGCCCATCCCTCACCTTTGTACTCGTCGTGTCGATCGGCTACCCGTCGCGTCGCTTGCCCCGAAAAGTCTTCCGGGGCAAGCCGCTATCGAATCACGAACTGGCAGCGCGGGCTTTGAACTCCCGGCGGCGCCGGTGCAGGATCGGTTCGGTGTAGCCGTTGGGCTGCTGGCAGCCGGACAGCACGAGCTCCTGAGCGGCCTGGAAGGCAATACTGGCATCCGGGTCCGGCGCCATCGGCAGGTAGTCGGCGTCACCGGAGTTCTGCTCGTCGACGATGGCGGCCATCCGGCGCAGGCTGGCCTTCACATCCTCTTCGGTGATGACAGCGTGGCGCAGCCAGTTGGCCAGCAGCTGGCTGGAGATGCGCAGCGTGGCGCGGTCCTCCATCAGAGCGACGTTGTGGATGTCGGGCACCTTGGAGCAGCCGACGCCGGCGTCGATCCAGCGCACCACGTAGCCGAGGATGGACTGGCAGTTGTTGTCGACCTCCTCGCGGATCTCCTCCGGGGCCCAGGCCAGCTCGCCCGACAGCGGGATGGTCAGCAGCTCGTCGATGGTGGCCCGGGTCTTGCCCTTGAGCTCGGCCTGCACCGCGTAGACGTCCACCTCGTGGTAGTGCATGGCGTGCAGGGTGGCCGCAGTCGGGGAGGGCACCCACGCGGTGGTGGCGCCCGCCTTGGGCTGGCCGATCTTCTGCTCGACCATATCGGCCATCAGGTCGGTCATCGCCCACATACCCTTGCCGATCTGGGCCCGGCCGGACAGCCCGGTGGCCAGGCCGGTGTCGACGTTGGCGTCCTCGTAGGCCTTGATCCACGGCTGGGACTTCATGGCGCCCTTGCGGATCATCGGGCCGGCCTCCATCGAGGTGTGGATCTCGTCGCCGGTGCGGTCCAGGAAACCGGTGTTGATGAACACCACCCGGTTGGCCGCCGCCTGGATACACGCCTTGAGGTTGAGCGTCGTGCGGCGTTCCTCGTCCATGATGCCCACTTTGAGGGTGGCCTGCGGCAGGCCCAGCACGTCCTCGACGCGGCTGAACAGCTCGCAGGTGAACGCGACCTCGTCGGGCCCGTGCATCTTGGGCTTGACGATGTACACCGAGCCGGTGCGGCTGTTGAGATGCGGTCCGTTCTCGTCCGAGGACTTCAGGCCGTGGATGGCGATCAGACCGGTGAACAACGCGTCCTGGATGCCCTCGGGGATCTCGTTCTCGTCCGCATCGACGATGGCGTCGTTCGTCATCAGGTGGCCCACGTTGCGGACGAACAGCAGGCTGCGCCCGGGCAGCGACAATTCGCCGGCACCGTCGGGGCGGGTGAAGGTTCGGTCCGGGTTCAGCACGCGGGTGAAGGACTTGCCGCCCTTGCTCACCTCTTCGGCCAGGTCGCCGCGATTGAGCCCCAGCCAGTTGCGGTACCCGAGCACCTTGTCGTCGGCGTCGACGGCGGCCACCGAGTCCTCGAAGTCCATGATCGTGGTGATCGCCGACTCCAGCACGACATCCTTGATGCCGGCCGCGTCGGTGGAGCCGACGGGCGATTCGGGGTCCACCAGGATCTCGATGTGCAGGCCGTGGTTGACCAGCAGCACCGACCACGATGGCGAACCCAGTTCACCGGTGTAGCCGACGAACTGGTCGGCGTTGGCCAGGCCGACCGAGAGGCCGTCGCCGAGGGTCGCCTCGAGCCGGTGCTCATCATCGATCTTGAGCCCCGTGATCTCCGACCACGAGCCCGACGCCAGCGGCACGGCCTGGTCGAGGAAGTTGCGGGCGTAGGCGATGACCTTGTCACCGCGAACGCGGTTGTAACCGGTGCCCTTCTCGGCGCCGTCGTCCTCACTGATCACATCGGTGCCGTACAGCGCGTCGTACAGCGAGCCCCAGCGGGCATTGGCGGCGTTCAGCGCGAACCGGGCGTTGAGGATCGGCACCACCAGCTGCGGGCCGGCGGTGCTGGTGATCTCGGTGTCCACCCCGGAGGTGGTGATGGTGAAGTCCGCGGGTTCGGGCTGCAGATAACCGATTTCGGCGAGGAAAGCCTTGTAGCCGGCGGCGTCGAACTCGCCGATCAGCCGGGCGCGGTGCCACTTGTCGATCTGCGCCTGCAGGTCGTCGCGACGGGCCAGCAGATCCTGGTTCTTCGGCGCCAGGTCGGTGACGACCTTGTCGACACCGGCCCAGAAGCTGTCGGGATCTACTCCGGTGCCGGGCAGCGCCTCGTTGGTGATGAAATCGTGCAGCACCTTGGCAACCCGAAGATTCCCGACGGTCACGCGCTCGGTCATATTTCCTCCCTTAAACGTCGATCGAGTTTACCCGTGAGTAACCGCACCCAAAGAAGCAGGACCTGCGTTGAGTCCGCGGTCACACCGCCGGTGTCATCGCGGAGCACCGGGGAGGGCGACGGCGGGAACGTCCGGCGTTCCCAGCCGGCCGGCCAGCCAGGGCAGTGCGTCGGCGAACACCCGGGCCGCGGTGGTGAAGCTGTGGCCACCGTTTCCGGGCACCACGGCGCACTCGATGCCGTAGCCGCCGGCCATCGAGCACAGGTGCTGCGCCACGGCGTCGTGCTCGGTGTCGAGGCTGTCCGGGTCGACCGGAGCGGTCGGCGTGTCCGTCACCGCAGCCGGGCGGTACGTCGGCTGCCCCGGCCCCGATACCGCGAACCAGGCCGCGACACCGTCGTACGGGCCGTGCCGGGCCATCACCGTCTGCGGATCGAAAGCCAGGTAGGCGTCGAGGTCGCTGCCGAACAACCGCGCCACAGTCTGCGTCTTGGAGCCGGCATTGGGTCCCATCTGGCCGTCGATGTCCAGGAACGTGGAGAACATGTCCGGGTGCATCAGCGTCGTGGTCAGCGCGCAGGTGCCCCCGGCGGACCAGCCGGCGAAACCCCAGTGCGCCGCTTGTGGTCTGGCGCCGAAATGGGCGACGACGTAGGGCACCACACCCTTGATCAGGTGGTCGGCCGCGTTGCCGCGCGGTCCGTTGACACATTCCGTGTCGTTGATGAATTCGCCGCTGGTGTCGACGAACACGAGGATCGGTGCGTTGCCGCCGTGCTTGTCGGCAAAGGCGTCGGCGGTGGCCCTGGCCTCGCCGGTGGTCGGCCAGTCGCGGGGCGTCCCGAATTCGCCGCCGGCCATCATGATGGCGGGCAGCGCGGGGGGAGGGTTGCTGGCGAACCAGGCGGGTGGCAGATAGACCAGTTCGTCGCGGTGCCGGAAACCGGAGGCGTCGTCGGGAATCTTGACCGAGACCACGATTCCCGCGGTCGGCCGTTCCCCGCGGCGGAGCATGTCCTGCACCGTCGCCTCGTCGACCTCGTTGGGTAGGTGCGCTCCGGTCACCCGATCGGCCATGGCGCCGACCGTCGGAAGGTAGCCCGTCCATGCGTTGACGGTCATCGCGACGCACAGCACGCACAGGGGGATGGCGGCCAGCGCGGCGCTGCGACGACCCCAACGGGTGGTGCGCCAGTTGGTGATCGCCAGCACCACCACGAGGCCGGTCGCGGCCACCCACACCCACAGCGCCGGAACGGCGGGCCCGTCGGCCAGGGCCTGGGAGTGGATGAACCAGTACGTCACGCCCGCCAGCGCGGCGCCGCAGGTGATTCCGAGCAGGATCCAGTGCAGCCAGAACCTGCTCGGCGTTCGCCAGATGACGACGACGATGACCAACACGGCGACGGCCTGGATCACGATCGGCAGCCATCCGTGGGTCAAAGGCAGGTCATTCACCTAGCCCAAGGTAGCCCGGCAAAGCGACAGGGTTTGCGCAGCAGCCGGTGCACCGGCATCGGATCTGCTGTGATGTCGCCCGGTGTTTACTGTGGGCATTCATTTTGGGCGGCAACCGAATTGAAACGATCGGCAAGCCAACCGAGTGCCTGGGCAGGGTCGGCCTGGGCGCGTGTGCCGAACATCACGGTGTCGCCTATCCCACATGCGCGGGCCAGGGCGCGATCGGTCCACGCCTGCGGAATCAACGCATCGGGCCCATCGGGTACCACCAGCATCGGTGCCGCGATGGGTCCCTGCGGCAGTGAGGTCTTCTTCAGGTAGGCGCGCAAGGCGTCCGCGGCATCGGTGGTGGCCGGGCGCAGATCGTCCGGGTTCATCTCCGAGATGACCTTGGTACGTTCCGCCGACGACCCGCCGGTGCAGCCGCTGAGCGCGTCCCAGTCGGCCTTGACCACGCCGCGGCGGTAGTCGTCGATGTGGAAATCGTTGTACTGGTTGGCCAGCGCGGACAGGTATTGGTGCAGGGTCAGCATCTGGTCTTTGGTGAGGCTGCCCGCCGCAGCGCTGTCGGCCAGACCCTCGATGGCGGCGGTGGGCGCCACGGCCACCACGCCCACCAATTGTCCGCCGAGGCCGTAGTCGGCCGCGAGTTCGTCGGCAGCCCATACCGCCTGGCCGCCCTGTCCCGTCCCGTAGCCGGCCCAGCGTCCGGAGGTGCCCGGCACGAGTTTCTCGGTGGCGCGCACCGCGTCCATCACGTTGTAGCCGGCGGTGGTCGAATCCAGGAATGGATGCGGAGAGCCCTCCAGCCCGAGACCCTGGTAGTCCGGCACCGCGACGACGTATCCGGCATCGACGAAGGTCTCGGCCGTCGGCGCCAGACCGCGCAGCGTCGGGGACCACGATGGCGCGCATTCGGTCTCGCTGCCGGTGTTGGGGTGGCCCACCACCAGGATCGGCCAGCCACCCTGAGGCGCAGTGCCTTTGGGCACCAGGACGGTGCCGGACACGTTCACCCCGGTGTCGCCGACACCGGATGTGGAGGTGTACACGATGCGGGCCGCGAGCGCGGTCTTCTTGCGCAGCACCGGATCGAGGTTCGGCAGCGCATCGGCCGAGACCAGGGTGCCCGGGCCGGAACCGCCGAAATCACCCGGGAGTGCGGGGCCGAACGTCGGTGTCGGCTTGGCTGCGGGCGCCGGATGCCCGCAACCGGCGAGCAGCAAGGTCGCCGATATCAGTACGGCCACGGCCGCGCGGGCACGCCTCACCCCGGCACTCTTTCCGCCCGGTCGCCGGCGATCATGCCGCGGCAGTGGTCGCGCAACGCCGTCCGCAGTTCGGCGGCCCGCCGGGCCACCTCCTGCTGGTGCCGGACGTAATCGGTCCTGCCGGAGGTGGTCTCGATGCGGATCGGCGTGATCCCGTACCCGGTCAGGTCATACGGACTGGCCCGCATGTCCAGCAGCCGGGCCGTACACGCGAGCTCGAAGCAGTCCATCAGCATCTCCGACGGGACCAGCGGGCCGAGCTTGTAGCACCACTTGTACAAATCCATGTTGGCGTGCACACACCCCGGCTGCTCGTGCCGCAGCTGCGCGTCCCGGCTGAGCTGTTCGGCGTTGCGTCCCACGGCCGCGTCGGTGAAGAACCGGTAGGCGTCGAAATGGCTGCAGCGCAACGGCATCGACTCCAGCACCTGATCGGTGTGGTGGGGGTCCAAGCGAAGCGGGACGCCGTTGTGGCGGACCTCCCGGCTGCGATACACCATGGCCCACTCGTGCATCCCGAAACAGTTGAGCCGGGCCGGCCGGTCCGCGGTGGCGGTCAACAGATCGGCGATGAAGGTGACAGTGCCCAGGCGTGACGCGAGGACGTCTGGGCTCAGCGTGACCGCGGACCCGGCCTGCCGGTACCCGGTGCGCCGGAGGAATTTCCCGGCGGCCGCACCGTCGAGTGCGGTCCCGTACCCCGGATGCCATCGGGCCAGCTGACGCGGCCGGAAGCTGTAGTAGGTGAACAGGAAATCCCACACCGGATGGCTCTGGCCGGTCTGTGCCCTGGTGCGGTGCGGGCCGAGCAGCCGGTCGACCCGGTCGGTGTGCCGGCGTTCGCGCGCAGTCCACTCGGCCTCGTCGAGCACATCAGACACGGTGGGTTCCGTCGCGCACGGTCCCGACCAGGTCCTCGACCAGGTCCTCCAGCGCCACCACCGCGGTGATCCTGTCCTCGACCGTGACCAGGGCCAGATGGCTCTTGTTGCGGCGCATCCGGGACAGCGCTTCGGGCACCGACAGCGAGGCCGGCATCTTGATGAGCGGGCGCACCATCGACGCGTCGAGTACCGCATCCGGATCGTCGATCAGCGCCAGCACGTCCTTGATGTGCAGATAGCCGAGCACGGTCCCGCTGGGGTCGGTGACCGGGAAGCGCGAATAACCTGTCTCGGCGAGCGCACTTTGCACCGCTCCCACGGTAGGTCCGGATCCCGGGGCGGCCACCGGTATCGCGCGGATCCGGCTGAGCGGGATGGCGATATCGGCGATGACGCGGTTGCTGATCTGCAGGGCCCGGGTGAGCCGCGTGTGCTCCTCGTGGTCGAGCAGACCCTCGGAGCGGGACTCGGCGATCATCGCCGACAGTTCGACGGTCGACACCGCGACGTCGAGTTCGTCCTTGGGTTCCACCCCGAGCGTGCGCAGCGTGGTGTTGGCCGCCCAGTTGTAGAACGCGATGAACGGTTTGGCCAGCCGGATGTAGGCCAGGTACGGCGGCACGAGCAGCATCGCCGCCGTCTCCGGCCCGGCGATCGCGATGTTCTTCGGCACCATCTCACCGAGCAGCACGTGCAGGGTCACCACCACGGCCAGCGCCACCACGAACGAAACGGTGTGCAGCACCGCCTCATCGACGCCCAACAGCGTGAACGGTTTCTCCAGCAGGTGCGCGACGGCGGGCTCGCCCACCCGGCCCAGCAGGATCGAGCAGATGGTGATGCCCAGCTGCGCGCCCGCCAGCATCAGCGACAGGTTCTCCGCGGCGTGCATCACGGTGACCGCCCGTTTCTTGCCCTGCTCGGCGAGCGCCTCGAGGCGGTCACGGCGGGCTGAGATCAGCGCGAACTCGGCGCCCACGAAGAAGGCGTTGGCGCCCAGCAACAGCACGGTGAGGACGACGGCAAGCAGATCACCCATGGCGCGGCTCCCGGTTTCCGGTGTCGTCCTTGGGGCCCAATTCGGTCAGTTCGAGAAGGTCGATCCGTCGACCGTCCATCCGCAGCACCGTGGCCTGCCAGAGCACCGGTTCGTCCACGCTGTCGGGATCGAAGGCGCGCAACTCGACGGTGTCGCCGACTTCGGGGATGCGGCCCAGTTCCTGCAGTACGAGTCCGCCGATGGTTTCGTAGTCGCCGTCGGCGGCCCGGAACGGTGTCTCCGAGTCGACCTCGTCGATGCGCAGCAGGCCGGACACCTGCCATCCGGTGCGCACGTGCACCACATCCGGGGTGGCGTCATCGTGTTCGTCGCGGACGTCGCCGACGATCTCCTCGATGAGGTCTTCGACGGTGACCATGCCTGCGGTGCCACCGTATTCGTCGACCACCATCGCGGTCTGCAGGCCGTTGGCGCGGATCTGGGTCATCACCGCGTCACCGTCGAGGGTGGACGGGACGGTCGGCACCGGGAGCGCCAGGGTGGCGAGCCGGGTACCGGCTCGTTCGCCCGGCGGCACCTCGAAGATCTGCTTCACGTGCACCATGCCGATGGTCTGGTCGAGGTCACCCTCGACGATCGGGAATCTGGAGTGCCCGGTGCGCATCGCGGCCTCGACGAGATCGGCCACCGTGTCATCGGCTTCCAGGGTCTCGATCAACTGGCGCGGGGTCATCAACTCTTCGGCCGACCGCTCACCGAACTGCAGCGAACGGTCGACCAGCAAGGCGGTGTCCTGGTCCAGCGAGCCACTGCGCGCCGAGTTGCGTACCAGCGACACGAGTTCCTGCGGGGAGCGCGCCGAGCGCAGCTCCTCGGCCGGCTCGATACCGAGCCGGCGCAGGATCCAGTTGGCGGTGCCGTTGGTCGCGTTGATCACCGGGGTCAGGGCTTTGGCGAAGTACCACTGCGGGGCGGCGGCGAAGCGTGCGGTCGGCAACGGCTTGGCGACGGCGAGGTTCTTGGGCACCAGCTCGCCGAAGATCATCGAGACGGAGGTGGCGATCAGCAGCGCCAGCGCCAGCGCGATGCCGTCGATCATTCCGGCGGGAATCCGGATCGCCGCGAGCGGGGCGTGCAGCAGCCGGGCGACGACCGGTTCGGCCAGGTAACCGGTGGCCAGCGTGGTGATCGAGATACCGAGCTGGGCGCCGGACAGCTGGAACGACAGCGTGCGATGGGCCTTGCGGATGAACTCGTCACGCCGGCCGCCGGTGCGGGCGTTTTCCTCGACGGTGCTGCGCTCCAGCGCGGTGAGGGAGAACTCGGCCGCCACGAACAGCGCGGTGCCGGCCGTCAGCGCGATGAACGCGAGCAGGGACAACAACGTGATGGTGGGACTCATCGCGATCTCACCGCACTGAGGCCGGGCCACGCGCCCGGCCGACTAGTGGAGGGGTCGGCGTCACCGGATTCACCGGCGGGGTCTAAAGCCCCGGGAACCCCCGAGCCCATGTCGAAACCGTGGGCTTCCACGGGTGCCTGTGGCACGGGATCCCTTTCGCTAAATCGGCGCAGCACTGTGCATTGCGCCGGGAAGACTCAATGGTAGCGTGCCCTGCCCGCGGCCCGGGCTCACCAACCGCTGGGTAGCGGATGCCCCTCGGCGAACCCGGCGGCCGACTGCACCCCGAGGATCACCTTGTCGTACAGCTCGGGCAGGGACGCGGCGCCGACGTAGGTGCAGGTGCTGCGCACACCCGAGGTGATGTGGTCGAGCAGATCCTCCACGCCGCCGCGGGCCGGATCCAGCGCCATCCGCGAGGTCGAGATGCCCTCCTCGAACAACGCTTTACGGGCCCGGTCGAACGCGCCGTCACCGGCTGTGCGCGCGGCGACGGCCCGCTTGGACGCCATGCCGTAGCTCTCCTTGTAGGGCAGGCCGTCGCGGTCGCGCAGCAGATCGCCCGGGGATTCGTAGGTGCCGGCGAACCACGAACCGATCATCACGTTGGACGCGCCCGCGGCCAGCGCGAGCGCCACGTCGCGGGGATGCCGCACACCGCCGTCGGCCCACGCATGTGCACCGAGTTCCCTTGCTGCAGCCGCACATTCGACGACAGCGGAGAACTGGGGACGTCCGACGCCGGTCATCATCCGGGTGGTACACATGGCGCCGGGTCCGACCCCGACCTTGACGATGGTGGCGCCGGCGTTGATCAGGTCGCGGGTACCCGAGGCGGACACCACGTTGCCCGCCACGATGGGCAGACCGAGGTCGAGGGCCGCCACCGTCGCGATCGCGTCCAGCATCTTGGCCTGGTGGCCGTGGGCGGTGTCGATGACGAGCAGGTCGGCACCGACCTCGGCCAGCCCGCGCGCCTTGGCACCGACATCGCCGTTGATCCCGACCGCGGCGGCGATGCGCAACCGGCCGCGGCTGTCGACGGCGGGGGCGTAGATCCCGGCGCGGATGGCCCCGGTGCGGGTGAGCACGCCGGCGAGTTCGCCGTCGGGCCCGGTGAGCACCGCGACATCGACGGGCGCGTGCTCCAGCAGATCGAACACCTTGCGGGGGTCGGTGCCGACGGGTGCGGTGACGAAATCGGTCAGCGCGACATCCTGGACCCGGGCGAACCTGTCGACGCCGGCGCAGCCGGCCTCGGTGATCAGGCCGACCGGGCGGTTGCGGTCGACCACGACCGCGGCGCCGTGGGCCCGCTTGTGAATCAGCGCCATCGCATCCGAGACCGCGCTGTCGGGGGCCAGGGTGACCGGGGTGTCGGCCACCAGGTCCCGGCTCTTGACGAAGTCGACCGTCCCGGCGACCGCGGCCAGCGGCACATCCTGTGGCAGCACGACGATTCCGCCTCGGCGGGCCACCGTTTCGGCCATCCGGCGACCGGCGACCGCGGTCATGTTGGCGACCACCACCGGGATGGTGGTGCCGGACCCGTCGACGGTCGACAGATCGACGTCGAACCGGGACGCGACATCGGTACGTCCCGGCACGACGAAGACGTCGTTGTAGGTCAGGTCATAGGGCGGCGTGTGTCCAGGTAAGAACTTCACGTGCTCAGTCTAGGTTTCCGCGCGCTCAGGCCTCGACCTCGCTGCGGTCCCCGCTCCACAAGGTGTGGAACTTCTGGCCCTCGGGCGCATCGGTGCGGCCGTAGGTGTGCGCGCCGAAGAAGTCCCGCAGTCCCTGGGTCAGGGCCGCGGGCAGCCGCTCGGTGCGCAGCGCGTCGTAGTAGGACAGGGCCGAGGCGAAGCCGGGAACCGGGATGCCCAGTTCGGTGGCCTTGACCACCACCCGCCGCCAGCTGTCGATCCCGGCCTCGACGGCGTCGCGGAAGTACGGCGCGGCGATCAGGGTGGCCAGGTCGGGATCGTCGTCGTAGGCCTCCTTGATCCGGTTGAGGAACTTGGCCCGGATGATGCAGCCGCCGCGCCAGATGGTGGCCATATCGCCGAGGGTGATGCCCCAGTTGTATTCGGCGCTGCCGGCCTGAATCTGGTTGAACCCCTGGGCGTACGCGATGATCTTCGAGGCGTACAGCGCCTTGCGCACGTCCTCGATGAATTGCTTCGCCTCGCTCGGCTTCTCCCCGAGGGTGCCGGAGGCCAGGCCCGTTGTGGCCTTGCGCTGGGCGACCGAACCCGACAGCGCGCGGGCGAACACCGCCTCGGCGATACCGGTCACCGGCACACCGAGATCGAGTGCGGATTTGACCGTCCAGCGGCCGGTGCCCTTCTGCTCGGCCTCGTCCACGATGACGTCGACCAGCGGCCTGCCGGTCTTGGCGTCCACCTGGCGCAGTACCTCGGCGGTGATCTCCACCAGGTAGCTGTCCAGATCGCCCTTGTTCCACTCACTGAACACATCGGCGATCTGGCCGGCCTCCAGGCCCAGCCCGTCGCGCAGCAGTTGGTAGGCCTCGCCGATCAGCTGCATATCGGAGTACTCGATGCCGTTGTGCACCATCTTGACGAAGTGACCGGCGCCGTCGGGACCGATGTGGGTGCAGCACGGCACGCCGTCGACGTGGGCGGAGATCTCCTCCAGCAGGGGGCCCAGCGACTTGTAGGACTCGGCGGGTCCGCCGGGCATGATCGACGGCCCGTTGAGGGCGCCTTCTTCGCCGCCGGAGATCCCGGCGCCGACGAAGTGCAGGCCGCGTTCGCGGATTGCCTTCTCGCGGCGGATGGTGTCGGTGTAGAGCGCGTTGCCGCCGTCGATGATGATGTCGCCCGGCTCCATGGCGTCGGCGAGTTCGTTGATGACGGCATCGGTCGGGTCACCGGCCTTGACCATGATGATCACCCGGCGCGGTTTCTCCAGGGCGTCAAGGAATTCCGCGATCGTCTCGCTGCGCACGAACTTGCCCTCGGAGCCGTGCTCGGCCAGCAGTGCGTCGGTCTTGGCGATCGACCGGTTGTGCAGCGCCACGGTGTAGCCGTGGTGGGCGAAGTTGCGGGCGAGATTGGAGCCCATCACGGCCAGGCCGGTGACTCCAATTTGGGCGGTGCCGGTTTGGGTCATGCAGACGCCTTTCGTTGTTTTGTTGTGCGACGCGCTCGATGGAACAGGGGCAGTGCTGCGCGGAAATTCATGCCTAGTTGGCGAACAACCGATGCAACTCGGTCAGCCACGGGATGGCCAGCGCGAGCGTGGGCAGTACCAGGATGGCCGCCGCGCTCAGGTAGGCCGCGACCGCCAGCACCAGACTATTGCCCTCGCCGCCGAGCCGCCGGACGCGCAGGACCGTCGTCGGTCCCCCCGCGGCCAGCGCACCCGATGGGGTCCGGCCGGCAGCGCAGGCGACCAGCGCACGGGCCAGGGGAGTCGGCCCGGTGACGCGGACGGCGGCGTCGTCGGCGAGCAGTTCGATCAGCAGCCGGACGGCGTCGAGGGCATTGGCGCTACGGACGAACCGCGGAAACGCCGCGTGCACCGCGGTGAACATCTCCAGCACCAGATCGTGGCGGGCCCGCAGGTGGGCACTCTCGTGGCTGAGGATGGCGTCGATCTCGGCTTCGGAGAGGGTGGTCAGGGCGCCTTCGCTGACGACGACCCGGCTGCGCACCCCGGGCAGGCAGTAGGCCATCGGCTGGGCCACACCGAGCACGCGCAGGCCACTGGGGCGCCGCGCCGGTGCCGGGATGGCGTCGCGGGACATGCCCACCAGGTCGACCAGCATGCGGTGGTGCGCGCGGCGCCGCCGGGTGGCGACCGCGACGGCGAGCACCGACACGATGAGCCGGGCGCCGATCATCAGGGTCACGGCGAACACGGCGACGTACAGCAGCCACAGGGGCCAACCCAGGGCGACGATCTCGCTGGTCAGGGTGGCGGTGGGCTTACCGTCCGGTCCGGGCACCAACAGCCTGCTGGCGATCGCGATACCCGCCGAGAAGGCCGACAGGACGGCGGCCAGTGCGATGGCCTGCCAGAGCACGATGGCGGCGCGGGGAGCGCGCTGTGGCCAGGACGCACGCGCGAGCAGCGCCGGCACGGGACCGACGAGCAACAACGCGACGATGGAGAAGGCCAGCGCGGACACGCCGCTAGTGTCTCTCAGCCGGTGGTCGAATTACCAGCGGGCGGCGCAATATCGTGCTTGGCCTCCAACTCGGCCAGTGCACGACGCAGCGCGGCGGCTTCACCTGCGCCCACTCGTTCGACGAAATGCACCAGTGCCGCCTCGCGGCTGCCGGAGTCGGCGGCCTGGTCCAGCGCATCGACCATGAGGCCCGCGACCAGCTCGTCGCGACCATGGGTGGGGGCGTAGCGGTGCGCCCGGTCATCGCGATGCTGGATGACCAGATTCTTCTTCGCCAGCCGCTGCAGCACGGTCATGATCGTCGTATAGGCGAGATCGCGGCGTGCCGCGAGTGCCTCGTGCACCTGCCGGACCGTCTGCGGCTCGCGCGAGGTCCAGAGGTGATCCATCACCTCACGCTCGAGTTCACCGAGCCGCGTCAACTTGGCCATATTCCGTTCCACTCCTGAGCAATCAAACAAGCCTACTACGCGTTTACTACCGAGCGTCGTATCCAATTTCCGTGCCTGGTCCAACGTGTGGGACTGCGCTCTCCGTTCCCGGTCACGTGCCGTTTCCGTGTGGTCTGTGAGTCGAGTCACAGCTTTTGGCCTCCTTGTTAGGTGTGACTATAGTAAGGCTAACCTAACTGAACGAGGAGGTGCGGATGACGGTCGTGGTCGACGACCCGCTGATTGCCCGGATGTCGATTCGGCGGGCCCTGCCGCTGCATGAATCGAGCCGGCGGCTTCGCGAGTTGTATCCGGAGTGTCCGCGTGTCTACGGCGTCGCGGTGATGGGCGATCTGTCCCGGCGACGCTGGTGGCCGCTGGCGGAAGTGCTCACGACCGACCGTTTGCAGCACATGTTCGACGCGGCGGTGGCCGAGACCGACAGCCGTGCGGCGGTGGCCCAGCAGTTGGCCGCCACCCTGGCCCACGTCGTGGTCGGCCGCGTGGTCCCGCTGATCGTGCTGGAGGGCCGGGCCTGGGACACCGGCCTGGAGAACCTGTGGGTGCACGTCGACTCCGAAGGTGCCATCGACTGGGTGGGCGTGGTCGATCCGACGCTGCGCGCGCTGCCCGATGACCCACACCTGGCCACCCGCTCGAGTGTGGGCGCGGTGCGCACCACCCGGGACGGGATCGTGATGCTGCCCAGCGAGGGGGCGCTCACGACATGGGTGGCCCATCGCAGTCACCGCGCGTTGAGCCCGCTGTTCGCCAAGCTCGTCGAGGTGACCGAGGGGGCGATGTCCGTGGCCGCCATGTGGAACGTGGTCGGCACGGCCGTGGTCAGTGCCGCCACTCAGGTGCCCTTGCTGGCCGGCTCCAGTGAGCTGACGAGCATGCGCCGCAGCCAGGCCATCCTGGACGCGCTCGTCGGATTCGGTCTGCCGGTCCGCGGCACGAGCCGGGTGTCGATCGGGAAGGCCTTGCAAAATTAGGCAAGCCTTGCCTACTATGTTCATGCGAGGCTAACGGACCGAGCCGGAGTCCTGAGGGCTGCAGAGACCCCCGGTCCACTCGAAGGATGGGCCCCGCGCACACCGTGCGCGGGGCCCATCCGCATTTCGGTGTGTGGCCCGTGTAGACAAGAGTGCTGTGACGGCATCTGGACTCGACCGCCTCGGCAAGGGCTTCGACAACGAACTCGGACTGAAATATCTGGAGGTCACGCCGGACGGCGGACGCGCCCAGCTGACGATCACCGACAAGGTGCTCCAGCCATGGGGCATCGTGCACGGTGGTGTGTACTGCGCGATCGTGGAGAGCCTGGCCAGTGTGTCCGGCCACGTCTGGCTCGCCGAGCACGGCGGCGGCACCGTGGTGGGGGTCAACAACAACACCGACTTCCTGCGCGCCATCAGCTCCGGCACGGTCACCGCGGTCTCCACACCGATCCACCGGGGCCGACGCCAGCAACTGTGGCTCATCACCATCACCGACGAGAACGACAAGCTGGTCGCCCGCGGGCAGGTCCGGCTGCAGAACGTCGAAGGGTAGCCGCGGGCGACAAACCCGATCGATTGCCATGAGCGCTGCTGATTGCCGCGCGCCATGGCAATATCGCGCACTATGCGTTTAACGCCGCATGAACAAGAGCGGTTACTCATCTCCTACGCGGCCGACCTGGCACGGCGACGTCAGGCGCGCGGTCTGAAGCTCAACCACCCCGAGACGGTGGCGCTGATCACCGATCACATCCTCGAAGGTGCCCGCGACGGGCGCTCGGTGGCCGAACTCATGGTCAGCGGACGCGATGTGCTCACCCGCGAGCAGGTGATGGAGGGCGTGCCGGAGATGTTGCACGACGTGCAGGTCGAGGCGACCTTCCCCGACGGCACCAAGCTGGTCACCGTCCACCATCCGATTCCGTGAGGCGGTTCCATGATTCCCGCAAGTGAGAAGCCGAAGGCGGATCACGCATGATTCCCCCAAGTGAGAAGCCGAAGGCGGATCACGCATGATTCCGGGCGAATTCTTCTACGGCGACGGCGAGATCGCGCTCAACGCCGATGCACCTCGACTGACCCTCGATGTCGTCAACACCGGTGACCGTCCGGTCCAGGTGGGCAGCCACGTGCACCTGCCGCAGGCCAACGCCGCACTCGACTTCGATCGTGCCGCCGCGCACGGGCACCGACTCGACATCCCGGCCGGCACCGCCGTCCGATTCGAACCCGGCATCGCCCAACGGGTTTCGTTGGTCCCGCTGAGCGGCACCCGCGAGGTGTACGGGCTGTCCCTCACCCCGCCCGGCAGATTGGACCCGCACCAGTGAGCTCACTGTCCCGCGAGCGCTACGCCGCCCTGTTCGGTCCCACCACCGGCGACCGGATCCGGCTGGCCGATACCGACCTGCTGATCGAGATCACCGAGGATCGCAGCGGTGGGCCCGGCCTGGCCGGTGACGAGGCCGTGTTCGGGGGCGGCAAAGTGCTGCGCGAATCGATGGGGCAGTCCCGGGCGACCAGAGCCGATGGGGCGCCCGACACCGTCATCACCGGCGCGGTCATCCTCGACTACTGGGGAATCATCAAGGCCGATGTCGGCATTCGCGACGGCCGCATCGTGGCGATCGGTAAGGCGGGTAACCCCGACATCATGTCCGGCGTGCATCCGGACCTCGTCGTCGGTCCGTCCACCGAGATCATCGCGGGCAACGGCCGCATCCTCACCGCCGGGGCCATCGACTGCCACGTCCACCTGATCTGCCCGCAGATCATGGAGGAAGCCCTCGGCGGGGGGATCACCACCATCATCGCCGGGGGTACCGGACCTGCCGAGGGCAGCAAGGCGACCACCGTCACCCCCGGGTCCTGGCATCTGGCCCGGATGCTGGAATCGCTGGATTCCTGGCCACTGAACGTGGCACTGCTGGGTAAGGGCAACACCGTCAGCGCCAAGGCCATGTGGGAGCAATTGCGCGGTGGCGCAGCCGGATTCAAACTGCACGAGGATTGGGGCACCACGCCGGCCGCGATCGATGCCTGCCTGACGGTGTCCGAGGCCGCCGGCGTGCAGGCCAACATCCACACCGACACCCTCAACGAGGCCGGCTTCGTCGAGGACACGCTGGCCGCGATCAAGGGCCGCGGTATCCACGCGTATCACACCGAAGGCGCCGGCGGCGGCCACGCACCCGATATCGTCACCGTTGCCTCGCACCCGAATGTGCTTCCGAGTTCGACGAATCCGACTCGGCCGCACACGGTCAACACCCTCGATGAGCATCTGGACATGCTGATGGTGTGCCACCACCTGAACCCCAGCATTCCGGAGGATCTGGCCTTCGCGGAGAGCCGGATCCGGCCGTCGACGATCGCCGCCGAGGATCTGCTGCACGATATCGGCGCCATCTCGATGATCGGCAGTGACGCCCAGGCGATGGGCCGCATCGGCGAGGTGGTGCTGCGCACCTGGCAGACCGCCCATGTGATGAAGAAGCGCCGCGGCGCGCTCAGCGGAGATATCGCCGGTGCCAAGGGAAATGACAACAACCGCGCCCGGCGCTATGTCGCCAAGTACACGATCTGCCCGGCCGTCGCGCACGGTCTGGATGACGAGATCGGCTCCGTCGAGGTCGGCAAGCTCGCCGACCTGGTGCTGTGGGAACCTGCGTTCTTCGGGGTGCGCCCGCATGCGGTGCTCAAGGGCGGGATGATCGCCTGGGCGGCGATGGGGGATGCCAATGCGTCGATTCCGACGCCTCAGCCCGTGCTGCCCCGGCCGATGTTCGGTGCGACTCCGGTGGCGGCCGCCGCCACCTCGGTGCATTTCGTGGCCCCGCAGGCCATCGAGGACGGCCTGGCCGACCGTCTGGACATCCGACGAAAACTGGTGGCGGTCAAGAACGTCCGCAAGATCGGCAAGGCGGATATGCCGCTCAACGATGCGCTGCCCCGCATCGAGGTGGATCCGGACACCTTCACGGTGCGTATCGACGGTGACGTGTGGGCCGAACAACCCGCGGCCGAACTACCCATGGCGCAGCGCTACTTCCTGTTCTGATGAGTTTCGATTTCCCGTCGCTTCACTCGCCTGGGTTGGCAACCCTTCTGGCACTGGCGGATTCACGGCTGCCGACCGGCGGGCACGTGCATTCCGGCGGGATGGAAGAGGCGATCACCGCGGGGCTGGTGATCGACCTGGCGACGTTACAGGCCTACCTGCGGCGCCGGATCCGCAGCCAGGGGCTGGTGACCGCGTCGCTGGCGGTGGCGGTGCAGACGGGCACACTGACCGTCGCGGCCGCCGATGCCGAAACCGACGCCCGCACCCCGGCGCCGGCCGCGCGGGCGGCCTCCCGAGCGCAAGGGCGCGGATTGACCCGGTTGGCCAAGCGCGTGTGGCCCGAACATGATTGGCGGCCGGTGGGCACCAAACCGCATCTCGCGGTGGCCGCCGGCGTCGTCGGCGTCGCGGCTTCGGTGGCCCCCGAGCACACGGCGCTGTCACTGGTCTACACGACGATGACCGGCTCGGCGACCGCGGCGCAGCGACTGCTGGCCCTGGACCCGGCCGATGTCGCGGCACTGACCTTCGAACTGTCGCCATTGTGTGAGCAGACCGCTGCTGCGGCGGTCAATGAGCTAGCCGACTTGTCCGACCCCCTGCTCGACGTGCTCGCACAACAGCACGCCGCACGCGAGCGACCCCTGTTTGTTTCCTGAAGTTCGAGAGCTGATGAGGACCGATATGCCACCGCATTTCATCGACGGACAACCGCACAGTCACTCCGACCGGCCCAAGCGGGTACGGCACGCGGGGGAGCCGCTGCGCATCGGCATCGGGGGGCCGGTCGGCTCCGGTAAGACCGCGCTGACCGCCGCCCTGTGCCGGCAGCTGCGCGACGAGTTGTCGCTGGCGGTGCTGACCAACGACATCTACACCACCGAGGACGCCGACTTCCTGCGCCGCCACGCCGTGCTGCCCGACGAACGCATCGCCGCCGTGCAGACGGGCGGCTGCCCGCACACCGCCATCCGCGACGACATCACCGCCAATCTCGACGCGATCGACGATCTGATCGAGACGAATCCGGGTCTCGATCTCATCCTCGTCGAATCCGGTGGCGACAACCTCACG
This sequence comes from Mycolicibacterium sp. Y3, assembly GCF_051188035.1. NCBI lineage: Bacteria > Bacillati > Actinomycetota > Actinomycetes > Mycobacteriales > Mycobacteriaceae > Mycobacterium > Mycolicibacterium sp. Y3. Next base: position 3,392,835 of record NZ_JAVQLT010000001.1, read on the forward strand.
GCCACCTTCTCCTCAGGTCTGATCGATGTGCAGATCTTCGTCATCGACGTCGCCGGTGGGGACAAGGTGCCGCGCAAGGGTGGCCCGGGGGTGACGTTCTCAGATCTGTTGGTGATCAACAAGACCGATCTCGCTCCGATGGTCGGTGCGGATCTGGAGGTGATGCGCCGGGACTCCACCGCGGTGCGGGGAGACCGGCCGTTCGTCCTCATCTCGCTCACCGAGGATCCCACCGCCGGCCCGGTGCTGCGCTGGGTGCACGAGCAACTGCAGGTTCCGGTCTCGGGCTAGCCCATGCATTCCGACATCCTGCTGGTGGCACAGCCCGACCGCGGTCCGCGCATCGAATGCAGTGGTGCACTGGCGGCCCGTCGAACCGCCGCCGACACCGTACATCTGCTGTCCGCGGCGGCCACCCCGCTCGGGGGTGACACCATTTCCGTGCGGATCGTGGTGGAGGCCGGGGCCCGGCTTCGGGTGCGATCGGCGGCGGCCACGATGGTGCTACCCAGTGCGACCACCGTCGAGTCGCACAGCGCATGGGACCTGCAGGTGGACGGCGAACTCGATCTGGACCTGCAACCCACCGTCATCGCGGGCGGCTCCCGCCATGCGGCGGGGACCCGGCTCCGGTTGGGAACCACGGGCCGGGCCAGGGTGCGCGAAAGCGTCCAGATCGGCAGATCGGGGGAGTCCGACGGGTATTGGACGGGAGCGCTGCACGCCGATGTGGACGGTGTGCCGCTACTGCGGCACCGCGTCGAGTTGGGCGCGGCGGCGGTGGCCGATGACGAACTCGGCAGTCCCCGCGCATGCGTCAGCGAATTGCGGTACCCGCAAACGAGTTTCGAGAGCCCGGGGACGGTCCTCGAACTCGCCGCGGGCGGTTGCCTGGCGACGTGGCAGGGCGCGCGGCTCTGATCAATACCTGGTCGCTGCGCTCCCGCCCGCCGGTGACCGGTTAGCTCGCCCGCTCCTGTTCGACCGCCGCGGCGATCTCCTCGAGCTGGTCGATTCTGGTGCGGGCGTAGGCCTGCTGCTCAGTGATGGTCAGCTGGCCGCGCTGCCGGCTCAGGAACGTCACCGCCCACGACAACAGCGTGGCGACCTTGGTCTTGAAGCCGACCAGATAGATCAGGTGCAGCCCCAGCCAGGCCAGCCAGGCGATGAAACCGCTGAACTCCAGCTTGCCGACCTTGGCCACCGCATTCCACTTCGACACCGTGGCCATCGAGCCCTTGTCGAAGTACTTGAACGGCACGCGCGGCTTGGGGATGGTGCCGTGCTGGCGGGCCTTGGCCTCGTTCTTCAGGATGGCCGCGACGTACTTGCCGCCCTGGATGGCGCCCTGCGCCATACCGGGGACGCCCTCGACGAAGGCCATATCGCCGATGACGAAGACATTGGGGTGGCCCGGGATCGACAGGTCGGGATTGACCTTGACGCGCCCGGCCCGATCGATCTCGGTATCGGACTGCGCAGCCAGCTCCTTGCCCAGCGGGCTGGCCTGCACACCGGCCGACCACACCTTGCACGCCGACTCGATACGCCGGATCGACCCGTCCTTGTCCTTGACGGTGATGCCGTTGCGGTCGACGTCGGTGACCATCGCGTTGAGCTGGATCTCGACGCCCATCTTCTCCAGGCGCTCCTTGGCCCGCAGGCCCAGTTTCTCACCCATCGGCGGGAGCACGGCCGGTGCAGCGTCGAGCAGGATGACGTGCGCCTCGGTCGGGTCGATGTGCCGGAAGCTGCCCTTGAGTGTCTGGTCGGCCAGCTCCTGGATCTGGCCGGCCATCTCCACGCCGGTCGGGCCGGCGCCGACGACGACGAACGTCAGCAACTTCTTGCGGCGTTCGGGGTCGCTGGACCGTTCGGCCTGCTCGAAGGCGCCGAGGATGCGGCCGCGCAATTCCAGCGCATCGTCGATGGTCTTCATGCCGGGCGCCCACTCCGCGAAGTGGTCGTTACCGAAGTAGGACTGCCCCGCGCCGGCCGCCAGGATCAGCGTGTCGTAAGGGGTGCTGTAGGTGTGGCCCAGCAGAACCGACTCGACCGTCTTGCGCTCGAGATCGACATGCGTGACATCACCGAGCAGCACCTGCGCGTTGTCCTGTTTGCGCAGGATCAGGCGCGTCGGCGGGGCGATCTCACCCTCGGAGATGATGCCGGTGGCGACTTGGTAGAGCAGCGGCTGAAACAGGTGATGCGTGGTGCGCGCGATCAACTTGATGTCGACGTCGGCGCCCTTGAGCGCCTGCGCGGCGTTCAATCCACCGAACCCCGAGCCGACGATGACGACCTTATGCCGATCCGATGCCGTGGCTCCGGGGTGGCTCATTGCTGCTCCTAGCGGACGTACTTTGTCAATACAACCTCTAGGGTAGTCGGTACCGATTCAGTCAGTGCGGTGAGATGGCGCACTGCACTGAGTGTTCACCCCCGAGTCGCTTCGCTCCTGGCCGCCGGGACTGTTCACCCCCGAGTCGCTTCGCTCCTGCCCGCCGGACTGTTCACCCCGCGATCAGCGGCCGCAGCGCCTCGCCCACCGCCGCCACGCCGCCGGGGGTGTAACCACCGATGGTGAAGGCGCTCAGGATGACGCCGTCGACGCCCGCGTCGTACACCTTCTCCTTGAGCTGCTCGGCCACCTGCTCGGGTGAGCCGTACACCGCCTGCTGCTTGAACTCGTCCGGGATGATGTCCACGGTGTACTGCTCGCCGATGAGGGCGATAGCCAGCACGCTGGTCTCCAGCGTCGCCGGGTCGCGGTCGATCTTCTCGCAGTTCTCCTTGACCACAGCCACCTTGCGGGGCAACTCGTCGAAGCCGGCGATGATGTTGAGGTGGTCGAAGTGCCGGGCCGCCAGCGGGATCGTCTTCTTCTCGCCGCTTCCGCCGATCATCAGCGGAATGTGGTCGCGGAAGCGGGGATTCGCGAAGGCTTCCTGGGTTTTGTAGTAGGTGCCGTCGAATGTGACACGGTCGCCCTTGAGCATCGGCAGGATGATCTCGAGGGCCTCGTCGAGCTTCTTGAACCGCTCGGTGAACGTACCGAACTCGTAGCCGAGGCTGTCGTGTTCCAACTCGAACCAGCCGGTCCCGATGCCCAGGATGGCGCGGCCCTGGCTGATCACGTCCAGGGTGGTGATGGCTTTGGCCAGCAGCGTGGGGTTGCGGTAGGTGTTACCGGTCACCAAGGTGCCCAGCTGCACCTTCTCGGTGGCGGTGGCCAGGGCGCCGAGCGTGGTGTACGCCTCGAGCATCGGCTCCTCGGGAGCGCCGAGGCCGGGCAGTTGGTAGAGGTGGTCCATCACGAAGACGGAGTCGAACCCGGCCTGTTCGGCCTCCCGCGCCTGCGCGATGACGGTGGGGAAGAGTTCGGAAACGCCTGTGCCGTAGGAGAAATTGGGGATCTGAAGTCCGAGTCGAATCGCCATGGGACTTACGTAACCACACCGAAGCGGAGAGGGCACCCCGTTTAGCTGCGGGCGAACGCGGGAATATCTCAGCCGAAGTTGGCGAGCGCGCCCTGGCTCACGTGCAGTGTCTGTCCGGTGATGTGCCGGGCCGACTGGGTGGTGAGGAACAGCGCCAACCGCGTGATCTCGTCGGCGACCGACGGTGTCGTCTCGGCGGCACCGTCGTACCCGGGCTCGGCGCTCTTGCCCGTGGCCACCGCATTCACGGTGATCCCACGGATTCCGTAATGGGCCGCCTGGCCGGCGGTCCAGTTCGACAGCGCGGCCTTGATCGCGGCGTCGGCGCTGCCCTCGGCCGGAGTACCGGGAACGACGTTGATGATCGATCCGCCCGAGCTCAGCTGATCGCCGAGCACCTGGACGGTCAACACCGCGGACAGCAGGGTCGCGTCGAGCGTCTGGCGCCAGGCCGCGGCGCGGTCGGCAAGGGTGAAGGTGCGCGGGTCTTTGGCCACCTGTGCCGGTGCGGGCACGTTGACGATGCAGTCAAGGTGCAGGGGAAACGCTTCGCGCGCCGCTTCGAGGCTGGCCGGATCGGTGTTGTCGACGACCACGAAGTTCGCATCGAGCTCTTTGGCGAGGACTTCGAGATCGTCGCGGCGAACACCCGCGAGCACCACGTTGTGGCCCTCATCCCGGAAGCCGGTGGCGACCACGCGGCCGAGCTCGGTATCGCCGCCGGTGAGCAGCACCTCCATGTGGTTACCTCCTTGTTCAGCGCTGAACACAGCGAGTCGAAACGATGTTACTGGACAGTAGCTAGGCCGCGAAATCTGACGCGCCACATGAGCCCGCCGGCTGCTGGTCGGTCGCCTAGGGTTTGGCCCATGGGGCTGCCGCGCTGGATCTACCTCCCGGCCGCGGTGGGCACCCTGTTCGTGCTGCTGCCGCTGGTGGCGATGGCGGCCAAGGTCGATTGGCTGCACTTCTGGTCGCTGATCAGCAGCCACGCCTCGCTGACCGCGTTGGAACTGAGCCTGCGCACCTCCGCCGCGAGCACAGCGATATGTGTGGTGCTGGGCGTCCCCATGGCGCTCGTCCTGGCCCGGAGCCCGTCTCGACTGATCGGGGCGCTCCGGCCGGTGATCTTGCTTCCGCTGGTGTTGCCACCCGTCGTGGGCGGAATCGCGCTGCTGTACGCGTTCGGCCGGCTGGGTCTGCTCGGCCGCTATCTGGAGGCGGCCGGTGTCCAGATCGCGTTCACCACCGTGGCGGTGGTGCTGGCGCAGACCTTTGTCTCGCTGCCGTTCCTGGTGATCGCCCTGGAGGGGGCGGTGCGCACCACGGGCGCCGACTACGAGGTGGTTGCGGCGACGCTCGGGGCCCGCCCGACCACGGTGTGGCGACGGGTCACACTGCCCTTGCTCGCGCCCGGTCTGCTGTCCGGCTCGGTGCTGGCCTTCGCGCGGTCCCTGGGTGAATTCGGTGCGACGCTGACCTTCGCCGGATCGCGGGAGGGCGTCACCCGAACCCTGCCGCTGGAGATCTACCTGCAGCGGGAGAGCGATGCCGACGCGGCCGTGGCGCTGTCAGTGCTGCTGGTACTGGTGGCGGCACTGGTGGTGATCGGACTCGGCGCGCGGCGGTTGCGGCCCACCTCATGGCAGGCCACATGAGCGGGCTCGAGGTCAGCGTGCAGGTGACCCCCCGCGATGTTCGGCTCGACCTCACCGTCGCCGCGGGTCAGGTGCTCGCCGTTCTCGGCCCCAACGGGGCGGGTAAATCGACGCTGCTGCATGTGCTGGCCGGTGTGGTGCGGCCCGACCACGGGACGGTGCGTGTCGGTGCCCGGACGCTGACCGACTGTGCCGGCGGTATCCACGTGGCCACCCATGACCGGCGGGTCGGGTTGCTGATGCAGGAGGCGTTGCTGTTCCCGCACCTGAACGTACGAGACAACGTTGCGTTCGGCCCGCGCAGTGGAAAACGGTTGAGCCTCAAGGATTCCCGGGGCGTTGCCGAATCATGGCTGACCGAGGTGGGGGCCGGTGAGCTGGCCGGGCGGATGCCGCGGCAGCTGTCCGGGGGACAGGCGCAGCGGGTGGCGCTGGCGCGGGCGCTGGCCGCCGAACCCGACCTGCTGCTGCTCGACGAGCCGATGGCCGGTCTGGACGTATCGGTGGCGACGGCGATACGCGCCGTCCTTCGCCGGGTGCTCACCCGGGACGGGCGGACGGCGATCCTGGTCACCCACGACCTTTTGGACGTGGTGGCGCTCGCCGATCAGGTGGCGGTGGTGGAGGCGGGCCGGGTGGTGGAGTTCGGTCCCGTCGCGCAGGTCCTGGCCGCTCCGCGCAGCGTGTTCGGTGCTCGGTTCGCCGGGGTGAATCTGGTCCGCGGGCGCTGGCAAGCGGACGGGGCGCTGCGTACCGACTGGGATACGCACTGGCACGGCTGCCCGGAGTCGGGGATGGCGGCCGGTGATCCGGCGGTGGCGGTGTTCGCGCCGGCGGCGGTGGCGGTCTACCGCGAGGTGCCACACGGTAGCCCGCGCAATGCGGTGGAGGTGACGGTGGCCGAGCTGGACAGCCGCGGACCGTCGATCCGGGTGCGGGCCACGCCGCAACCCGACGGCGCGCCGGGCTTGGCGGCCGATATCACCGCAGAGGCGGCCGCCGAATTGCGACTGGCGCCGGGGGAACGGGTCTACTTCACGGTGAAGGCGCAGGAACTGAGAATCCAGCCGGCGTCGTAACAACCCGCTCGATGGCGGCGAAATACCGGATGAAACCCACCCCGCCGGCACGGGGTGGCGCAGCCATGGCCGCATCCGGACAGCTACATGTGGTAGTGCACTTTGTCACGAGTTTCATTGCGGTCAGCTACTTCCCAGATGGGCACTATAAGAGCAACTCACACTTGCGTCACGGCTGTAACACGGTATTTTCGTCCCCATGAATCAGCCGGACGTGCGCTCGTCACACCGCAAGCGCCTATCGACCGCACTGGCGATTGCGGCCGCAGCCGCACTGACGCTCCCCATCGCGGTGTCCCATGCCGACCCGGTACCCCCGGCCCCGACGCCGGCGCCGGCACCTGCGGACCCGAATGCGACACCGGCGCCCGCGCCTGCGCCCGCCGACCCGAACGCCACCCCGGCACCCGCGCCCGTCGATCCCAACGCGCCCCCGGTCGATCCGAACGCCCCGGCCCCGCCGCCGCCCCCTGCACCGGAGCCGGGCCGGGTCGACAATGCGGCCGGTGGTTTCAGTTACGTCGTTCCGCCCGGCTGGAAGGTGGCCGACGCCACCCAGCTGTCCTACGGCCAGGCGCTGCTGACCAAGATTCCGCCCGCCGGCACCGAGCCCACACCCGCCCAGGGCACCGCAGCGCAGCCGGCCAACGACACCAGCGTGCTGCTCGGCCGGCTGGACCTGAAGCTGTTCGCCGGCGCCGAATCCGACAACGCGAAGGCGGCCGCGCGGCTGGCTTCCGATATGGGTGAGTTCTTCATGCCGTTCCCCGGCACCCGGATCGGCCAGGAGACGACACCGCTGGCCGCCGGTGATCTGACCGGCTCCGCGTCCTACTACGAGGTGAAGTTCACCGACACGACCAAGCCGACCGGTCAGATCTGGGCCGGCGTCGTCGGTGCGCCCAACCCGGCGGGCGTGCCGCGCGGGCAGCGTGCCCCCTCGCGCTGGTTCGTCGTGTGGCTGGGCACCGCCAACCATCCCGTGGACAAAGCCGCCGCCACCGCGCTGGCACAGTCCATCCGCCCCTGGAGCCCGCCGCCGCCCCCGGCGCCGGACCCGAATGCGCCGCCACCGCCGGTCGATCCCAACGCACCGCCGGCCAGGCCGGGTGTCGGCGTGCCGGTGCCCGTGACGAACGCACCGCCGGAGATGATGCCGCAGGGCTGAGTCCCAGGGCTGATATGTGACGAATGTGCCCGTTTCACAGGCCCAATCGTGACCTGATCCGGGTAGACCGGAGAGCGACTCGGCATTCGGCCGGGTCGCACCGGTGGTAGGCAGGAGACCAGCACATGGAAATCGTTGCAGCTACTGAGTTCTTGGCCCGTTCGACCACGCAGACCAGCGTGGGCTGGATCGGCTACATCATCATCGGAGCGATCGCCGGCTGGATCGCCGGCAAGATCGTCAAGGGCGGCGGCTCCGGGATTCTGTTGAACATCGTCATCGGTGTCGTCGGCGCCTTGATCGGTGGATTCCTGCTGAGCTTCTTCCTCGACACCGCGGCGGGCGGCTGGTGGTTCACGCTGTTCACCGCCGTCCTCGGATCGGTGATCCTGCTGTGGATCGTTGGTTTGGTCCGCAAGAACTGACTCACAGGGCGGCCAGCACGCCGCGCAGGGCGGCGTTGAGACTGGCCGGCCCGGGTCGGTAGAACGGCCCGCGGCCGTCGGCAAGCAGGATGCGCAAGCGGGCCATGCCGCGAACGCGTACCGGTTGCGGCCCACGCAGCCGGAATGTCAGCTCGTCGATCAGGTCCGCCGCGGCGGACAAAGCTGCCGCATGCACCGGGACCCGGAAACTGACGCCTCCTGCGCTGGATCGCCGGGTCGGGTTCAGTGCGTCGGCCAATTGCTCGCGCTCACCGCGCGACGTGATCCGCCGCATGTGCGCCGCCAGCGGGCTGTCAGCGATCACCACGGTGCCGGGGGTGGCGCGTTCGATCTGCTGATCCCACCGGGCGGCGAACATCCGGGCGCGGATGCGCGTCCCAACTCCTATGTGGACGGGCCTGCTTGTTCGCGGCTCAACCGAGGTCGTCATCATCGGTGTCCCTTCCCACGAACGTGACCTACAAAGACGCTATACCGGTCATGAATGACCAGTCAACATGTTTTGCTGGTCACTTTGGGAGTAGGCTGCCGAGCGTGCAGTGGTATGGCGATGTCGAGGCGAAACCCGCCCCGGGCCCGTTGCGCCGGGTGCAGGCGTTCATCAACACACTGGACCGGGAGAGCGGGCAGGACCGCCTGGCGGATCCGGCCGACGCGGCGGAGTGGCTGAGCGCTGCGGGTCTACTCGACGACGGTGCCGTACCGGGCAGGGCTGATCTCGCCGACTTGGCGGAGGTACGGGAAAGCTTGCGGGCGTTGGTGATTCACAACACCGGTGGACCGGCGCCGACTGCTGGGCAGCTGGATCCGCTGCGCCGGCTGTCGGCGGGTGCGCCGGCCCGGCTCATCGTCGGGGATACCGGCGCGGTCGAGGTGGCGCCGGTGGGCGGCTCGGTACCGGACCGGCTGCTGGGCCTGCTACTGATCGTGGCGGACGCGCAGCGGGACGGCAGCTGGGTGCATCTGAAGAGCTGCGCCAACGAAGACTGTCGGTGGGCGTTCTATGACCGCTCGCGCAACCACGGCGGTACGTGGTGCGATATGGCCAGCTGCGGTAACAAGCTCAAGAACCGCGAGTTCCGGGCGCGCCGGCGGAGCCGCTAGAACGACGCGTGCCAGACCAGCGCCGCGGCCAGCGCTCCCATCCCGTTCAGGGACCAGTGCAGGGCGATCGGCGCGAGCAGGCTGCCGCTTCGCCGGCGCAGCCAGGTGAACACGAAACCGGCGGCACTGGTGGCCACCACGGCGCCGACCACACCCGCGACCATGCCGAACACGCCGCCGCCGAGAAGGTGGCTGAATCCGGCATTACCGCTGGTCAGGCCGAGCGAACTGGCGATATGCCACAGGCCGAAGAGCAGCGATCCGGCGGCGGCCACCCCGCGAAAACCCCAGGCCCGGTCCAGTGCACCGTGCAGCACACCGCGGAATGCCAGTTCCTCGGGGATGACGGTCTGCAGCGGAATGATGATCATCGAGGCGATCAGGGCGCCGGAGACGGTCGCGTAGTGGTTGTTCATGAACATCGGCCGGGTCCACGGCAGCGCGACACCGATGGCGATGACCGCCAGCACGATACCGATCGCGGCCGCGGCGTAGCGGGCGCCGGAGCGCCAGTGCTCGCGCCCCAGGCCCAGTTCGGTCCAGCCCAGCCCGCGGGCACGCACCAGCGCGACCAGGGCGATCGCTGCGGCGGGCACCGTCGCGATATTGGCCCAGGGTGTCGTGAAGTGGGCGATGAGATTGGTGGCGATCAGGACGAGCACCACGACCGCCAGGTCGATGTAGACGCGGGCGTGGTGCAGCGCCGACAGAGTTCCCACCAGCGGATGGGCTGGAGGGGAGATCGGTGAGGCCACCACGCCGAGGTCAGACATCGTTCTCCAGTGTACTGGTGTGGGTTGTCTACCTAAGTTATAGAAGTGGGCACTAAGGTGTCCGTCGTGCCGGGGTATGACGCAGTGAGCCATCCACTCGCCGGGGTGCGGGTCCTCGAAGTCACCGACGGGCCGGCCGACGGTATCGCCCGGCTGTTCGCCGACCTCGGTGCCGACGTCCTCAAGATCGAACGCCCGAGCGGCGGGGCGGCCCGCGTGGGCGCCCCCACACTCGCAGGCGCATCGGTGTCCTTCGCCCTCGACAATGCCAACAAACGCAGCGCAATCCTGGATCCGCTGGACCCCGACGACCGGCGCCGGCTCGACGAGCTCGCTTCCGGTGCCGACATCCTCATCGGTGACGAGTTCGTCGCGGCGTTCGGCACCACCGTCGCCGAACTGTCGTCAGGACATCCCGAGCTGGTGGCCGCCGTGATCACCGACTTCGGCACCGACGGACCACACGCATGGTGGACGGCCACCGACCCCGTCCTCTACGCGATGTCGACGGCGCTGTCCCGCAGTGGCCCGCCGACCGGAACCCCGGTGCTGCCGCCGGCGGGTATCGCGTCGGCCACCGCGGCAGTCCAGGCGGCCTGGGCGATCCTGGTGGCCTACTACCACCGGCTGCGTACCGGCCGCGGTGGGTGCATCGACTTCTCCCGGTTCGAAGCGGTCCTGCAGGCACTCGACCCGCCCTTCGGCTCCGAGGGCCAGGCCGCGTCCGGGCAGAAGCGCTCCACCTGGCGTGGGCGACCGCGCAACCAACAGATCTATCCGACATTCCGTTGTCGCGACGGGTTCGTCCGGATCTGCCTGCTGTCCCCCCGGCAATGGCGCGGGATGCGGGCCTGGCTGGGCGAACCCGAGGAGTTCTCCGACCCGAAATTCGACTCCATCGGTGCACGCTATGCGGTGACGAGAGAGCTCAACGCGGTCATCGCCGACCTGTTCGCCCGCGGCACGATGGCCGACCTCGTTGCCGAAGGACAAGCCCGCGGGGTACCGATCGCGGCCGTGCAGAGCCCCGCCGAAGCGCTGGCCTCCGATCATTTCCGCGCTGTCGGCGCCCTGGTCGACGCGCAGCTCACGCCGGGCACCGACACTGTCGTCCCGGTGGGCGCATTCGTGATCGACGACCTCCACCACGGATTCGCGCGCACCGCGCCGTCTCCGGGCGCCGACCGGGCCGAATGGGTGTCCGCCCGCTCGGCGGTGAATCTCCCGGCCGCCGACCGGCCCTTCGACGGCCTGCGCATCCTCGATCTCGGTGTCATCGTCGCCGGCGGCGAACTCGGCCGGCTCTTCGCCGACTTGGGCGCCGAGGTCATCAAGGTGGAGAGTGCCGCCTATCCCGACGGCTTGCGCCAGGCCCCGCCGGGACGGCCGATGAGCCGGTCCTGGGCGCTGACCCACCGCAACGAGTCCAGTCTCGGCTTGGACCTGCGTCACCCGCGCGGCGCGGAGATCTTCACCGGGCTGGTGGCCCACTCCGATGCCGTGTTCGCCAACTTCAAGCCGGGAACGCTGGCGGCCCTGGGCTTTTCGTATCAGCAGCTGACGGATATCAACGCACGGATCGTGCTGGCCGAGAGCAGCGCGTTCGGTGACCGCGGACCGTGGAGTCAGCGGATGGGATACGGGCCGCTGGTGCGCGCCACGACCGGGGTGGCGCGACTGTGGCGGGCACCCGGCGGTACTGACGACGAACTCGCGCAGTTCTTCGATGCCACCACCATTTTCCCCGACCACGTCGTCGCCCGTATCACCGCGCTCGCGACATTGGCCGCCCTGATCCGCCGGGAGCGCACCGGACAGGGCGCCCACGTGCACATCTCGCAGGCCGAGGTGGCGGTGAACCAACTGGCCACCGCCTACGTCATCGAGGCCGCCCGGGTGGCCGGTCTGCCCGTCGTACCCGACACCGCCGTGCACGCGGTATGTCCGTGCGCCGGTGAGGACGAATGGTGCGTCATCTCGGTACGCCATGACGCCGACCGGGCAGCCCTGGCCGGCATCGTCGGCGTCGAGATGCCCACGGCTGCAGCGGAACTGATCGCAGTGCTCAGCGCGTTCACCATGCAACGAGACAAGCACGACGTCGCCGAGGTGCTCCAGCGCTCCGGTGTCCCGGCTGGCCCGATGAACCGGGCCGCCGACATCCTCATCGATCCGCAGGTCCGTCATCGCGGGCTCTACACGGACCTGGTGCATCCGCTGTTCGAGGAACCGATGCCCACCGAAACCGGACCTGCTCGCTACCGCCACATCCCGCCCGCCCCGTTACGCCCGGCCCCGTTGCCCGGCGAGCACACCCGCGATATCTGCCGTCGGGTGCTCGCGCTGGACGACACCACCATCGACCACTTGATCACCGACGGGGTGCTGTTCGCCGGAACAGACCCGAACGACCCGAGGAGTTCGCTGTGAGCACCGCTTCCATCTTCATCGCCGGCCAGTTCCGCACCGCCGAACGCACCGAACCGGTGCTCGAGGCCGCCACTGGTGAGCTGCTGGGGCACGGCTCCTCGGCCACCGAATCCGAGGTCGACGATGCGGTGGCGGCGGCCCGCGCAGCGCTGCCGGCCTGGAGTGCCACCCCCGCCGGCGAACGGGCGGCGCTGCTGCTGCGCTTCGCCGACGCCCTGCTGGCCCGCTCGGCGACCACCAACGAACTGTGTACGCGCGAGAACGGCATGCCGATCCGGTTGTCCAAGGGCGCCAACGGCATGTTCCCGGCGGTCCTGCTGCGCTACTACGCCGACCTGATCGCCGCCGGCGGTGACGAGGAGATCCGGCCCGCACTGATCGGGCACACCATCGTGCGCCGGGAAGCCGTCGGTGTGGTGGCGGCCATCACGCCGTGGAACTATCCCCAAGCCCTGGCGGCGATGAAGCTGGCCCCCGGGCTCGCCGCGGGCTGCACCATGGTGCTCAAAGCCGCGCCCGAAACTGCCTTGGATGCACTCGTTTTCGCCGAAGCCGCCGCAGAGGCCGGGCTTCCCGCCGGTGTGCTCAACGTGGTCGCGGGCGGCCCGGCCGCCGGTGCGCACCTGGTGGCGCACCCGGGCGTCGACAAGGTCGCGTTCACCGGCTCCACCGGCGCGGGCCGTACCATCGCCGAGATGTGCGGCCGGTTGCTGCGGCCGGTCACCCTCGAGCTGGGTGGCAAGTCCGCCGCGATCATCCTCGACGATGCGGACCTGGCCGCCACGGTCAAAGGACTGAAGAACGCATCCTTCGTCAACAACGGCCAGACCTGCCACCTCAGTTCGCGGATCCTGGCGCCGCGCTCACGGTATGCCGAGGTAGTCGACGCGGTGGCGGCCCTGGCCGACGGGCTCACGGTGGGTGATCCGCTGGACAAGGCCACCGACGTCGGTCCGCTGGTCAGTGATCGTCAGCGCCGGCGGGTGCTCGACTATATCGACATCGGTAAGGCGGAGGCGAAACTCGTTGCCGGCGGCGCCGTTCCGGCCGATCAGCCGCACGGCTGGTTCGTCTCGCCGACGGTCTTCGCCGATGTCGACAACTCGTCGCGGATCGCTCAGGAAGAGGTCTTCGGTCCCGTGCTGGCGGTGATTCCCTACGACACCGAGGAGCAGGCCGTCGCGATCGCCAACGACAGCGAGTTCGGCCTCGGCGGCACCGTATGGACCACCGACGCCGATCGCGGGACCGAGATCGCCCGCCGGGTGCACACCGGCTCCATCGGCGTCAACGACTACCAACTGGACGTCGCGGCCCCGTTCGGTGGGGTCAAGTCCAGCGGCCTCGGTCGCGAGCTCGGCCCGGAGGGGCTGGCCGCCTACCAGCAGCTGAAGTCCATCTACCGCGTCGGCCCGGCCTGAACACCTCTACAAGACAGGAAGATTCACCAGATGTCTCTCGACCCACGCACCCCGATCCTCGTCGGCTACGGCCAGGTCAACCAGCGCGAGGAGAGCGCCAGCACCGAGCCCGTCGACCTGATGGAGCGCGCAGCGCGCGCCGCCGCCGACCCGCGCTTGCTCGAAGCGGTGGACGCCGTGCGCATCGTCAACCTGCTGTCCTGGCGCTACCGCGACCCGGGTCTGCTGCTGGCCCAACGGATCGGCGCGCCCACCGCGGCCACCCGGTATACCAGCATCGGCGGCAACATCCCGCAGTCGCTGGTGAACCAGGCCTGCCTGGACATCCAGCAGGGCCGCAACGACGTGGTCCTCATCGCCGGCGGTGAAACCTGGCGCAGCCGCACCCGGATCAGGGCGCAGGGGCACAAGCTCACCGGTACCGTCCAGGACGATTCTGTGCCGCTACCCGCCGGCGCCGATGACGAGTTCCAGATGTCGGGCCCCGCCGAGATCCGGATCGGACTGGACCGGCCGGCCTACGTGTACCCGATGTTCGAGCAGGCGCTGCGCATCGCCTCGGGGGAGTCGCCCGAGGCGCACCGGCGCCGGATCGGTGCGCTGTGGTCGCGGTTCAGCGAAGTGGCACAGGACAATCCGCATGCCTGGAACCAGAAGGCGGTGCCGGCAGAGGAGATCTGGCAGCCGGGTCCGACCAACCGCATGATCAGCTGGCCCTACACCAAGCTGATGAACTCGAACAATATGGTCGACCAGGGCGCGGCCCTGATCCTCACCTCGGTGGAGAAGGCGCAGTCCCTGCAGATTCCGCGGGACCGCTGGGTCTTCCCCTACGCGGGCACCGATGCCCACGACACCTACCTGATCGGGGAGCGGGCAACCTTCGACGGGTCACCGGCGATCCGCATCGGCGGGCGGCGCGCCCTGGAACTCGCCGGTCGTGGCATCGACGAGATCGACCTCGTCGACATCTACTCGTGCTTCCCGTGCGCGGTCCAGGTCGCGGCCAACGAACTCGGTCTGCCCACCGACGACCCGCAGCGACCGCTGACGGTCACCGGCGGTCTGACCTTCGCGGGCGGACCGTGGAACAACTACGTCTCGCACTCCATCGCGACCATGGCCGAACGCCTCACCGCGCAACCCGGCACCGTCGGCCTCATCACCGCCAACGGCGGCTACCTCACCAAGCACAGCTTCGGCATCTACGGCACCGAGCCGCCCACCGGCGAATTCCGCTGGGAGGACGTGCAATCGGCCGTGGATGCCGAGCCCACCGTGGTGGCCGAGGACGTGTGGGCCGGGGTTGGCACCGTGGAGACCTGGACCACGCCCTACACCCGCGAGGACACCGCGGAGAAGGCGTTCCTGGCGGTGCGGACCCCGACAGGCAGTCGAGCCCTGGCCGTGATCACCGACCCTTCGCAAGCCGCGGCGACCGTCGCCGAGGACATCGCCGGGCTGAAGGTCACCGTCACCGCCGAAGGCATCGCCACCCTGGAGTGACGATGTCGACGAACTAGATGCACTGATGGCATTACTCAGAGCGTCAATCATCGGTCGACCAGGGCTGAGCCTACGAACGACGATATTTGCCGCCTGGCTTCTTTCGATTCGGGCGCAGGCAACAGGATGAAACCATGGAATCCGCCAGCTATTTCGATAAGTGTGGTGTCTACACCGTCGGCGCGCATGCGGGTCGAGACGGCGCGGGAATCATTGAGTAAACAGTCGTGGGTACCGACGACGATCAGCGTGGGGGGAAAGTCGGCGAACGAGCCGTAGCGTGGCGACACCAGCGGCATCCTCAGATCACAGTCACCGGCATAGGCCACTGCACTACGCGAAAGACCTTTGCGGGAGAGCAGATCTCGAGGTTCGTTCCGCGCGAAGCTCTCGGAACTGTTGGTGAGGTCTACCCAGGGGAACATTGCCACCAGACCTTTCGGCGCGTGACCACCCTGGTCTAACACTCGCCGCACCAGCGACATGGCCAGACCACCGCCGGCGGACTCCCCGACAATGACGGTGGGCCGGTCGCGCGCGACCTCCGAGTAGACCGTCCACACATCATCCAGCGCCGCGGGGAACGGATGCTCCGGCGCAAGTCGGTAGTCGACGCTCACCAGTTCCGCTCGCAGACTGCGGGCCAGCCCGCTGTGGGCACGGGCCGCCAGGGAACTACCGGCGACGAAGGCCCCGCCGTGCACGTGGAAGATCAATCCAGCGTCCGCCCGGTCCGGCCGGAACCACCGAACGGGCACCCCGGCCACCGAATCGGTGGACTCCTGGACTCCACGCGCCAGCCGTTGGCGCGACTCCATCAACCGGGTGATTCTGCGTGTCTTGCCCACATCCTGGACACCGGCTGATCGCGAGGTCGCCAACAGCATGAGCTTCTGGAGGGCGAGCAGCCGTCGGCTCGGACGGTGAGAAATGGCTACAGACACAGGCTTTCCTTCATTTCATCAGGGCAGGGCCATCACGCTGCTTGCAGCAACAAGATCAGCCCTACGGCAACGAGAACCACCGCCAGGATGGCGGCATTGTGGCGTTCCAGCGCGACCCTGAGCCGTTGAAGGGGTTCGGTCATGCGCTCACGCCAGATCACATAGGTGAGCACCGGGAGTAACACTGTCACGCTGGCGAGCAGGGCGAAACCGGTGACATCACCCCACTGGGCGATGCCGGTCTGCGTGGTGGATCCGATGCTGAAACCTGCTGCAGCGCACGCGGAGAGCACTTTTGGATTCACGGCCGCCAGAATCGGCGCGGCTGCCAATGCTCGCGGCGCAGTGACCGAGTCCAGTACCCGCAGCCATACCGGCGCACGTTCACGACGTCCCCGGCGCATCCAGGTGACGAGGCCGGCGAGGATCAGGAGCACCGCCAGCATCATCGTTGCGGGTCGGATCCATGGTGGCGGCGGACCGCCGGCGTCAGGCAATTGCCCTGCGATTTCGACGAAAATCCAGGTCGTGGCCGCCACAGCGAGCAGCCAGCCGACGGCGAACGCCCATCCCGTAGCCAGCGGGCGCGGTGTGTGCAGCATCAGGATCGCTGGCACCACCGAGGCCGGCGACACGGCGATGACCAGTGCCAATGACGCCAGCTCCACCTGCATTGCGCACCCGAGCTTTCTCGTCGCCAGTAAAATAATGAGCCCTCATTATATACTGACCGGGGGAGATGCGTACCATCGGGCAATGCCCTCGGAGTCGGACCGCATTCGGGAACAGGCGCGCACACGCGGCCGCAACAGCAGCGGAGAAGCGACGCGCCTCAAGCTCATCACCGTCGCGGAGACGATGTTCGCCGACCGGGGCATCGCAGCCGTGAGCCTCAACGAGATCAGACTTGCTGCCGGGCAAAGCAACGCCGCGGTGGTGAACTACCACTTCGGCTCAAAAGACGACCTGATCAAGGCCATACTCGAAGATCGTCTCGAACGAATCGATGAAGAGCGGGGACAAATACTCGACCATGCGGTGTCGGGTGATCACCCGGCCGAGCTCAGACGCCTCCTTGCGGCCTTGATTCTTCCTCAGGTGAGCAGCATCGAGCGGGGGGAGCGACATGTCGAGCTGGTAGCTCAGCTGCTGTTTCACGGATACGGCGAACCAGGCGGGCATGCCTGGATTCTGGCCGATCCTTCGCTGACCGGACACGGGCAACGGCTCAATCAGCTTATCTGGGAGCATCTTTCGCATCTCCCTGACGCTGTCGCCACGGCCAGGCTTCGTTTCGTCTACACAAGCTCCCTCAATGCGGTGGCCGACCACCAGCGACAACGGGCAATCGCCACCGCGGCGCCGCCCACGGCGATGTTCGTGTCCGACCTCATCGATTCGTTGACTGCGATCATTCGTGCGCCGGCCTCAGCAGAAACCCTGGAGGCGTCGCGGCATGAAGGAGTCACATCAGTCAGACTTGAGCGCGGCCTTGAGTAGTTCCTGACCTGGTAGCGACTCCAGATCGGATTCCACTGTCACCGAACGCAATCCGCCGTTCCACGCAAACGGTGGTCGATAGTCTTCGCACACCGGCAGGCCGCGGTCTTGGCCCAAGAGCAAAGATGTCCCGCCATGCTGCCAGACATGGGGCAGCGTCACCGGGGCCACCGCCGAGCCGACAACGGCGTCGTCGATCACTGCTTCCACTCGAGTCCCGCCGTCGAGGCGGTGTAACCGACAGCCCACGCTGTGGCGTCCTTCCGCCAGCAGCCGATCGGCCCGCACCCGGATGTTGCCGCCCGGGGCGGCGACGGCAATGTGCAGTCTGGACTCGATCACGAACGCCGCCAGCCCTCCGGTCCAGTTGCCGATCGCAAACAACACACCGTTGGCAACCCCGGACGGGACGTCGACGTCAGCGGACAACCGGCTGTACAGCAGGGGCAGTGCCTCATCGGCGACCGGCCCGCCCGAAGGCCGCAACACCACGCGCTGCCCGGGCGGGAATTCGGGCCACACCATCTCGGCCGCTCGTGCTACCAACGAATCGGTCAGGGGGAGCACGTCATAGCGGGCGGCCTCGGCTGCCCACAGGGCGGTCAATCGCGCCACCACGTCGGGGTGATCCGCCGACACGTCGTGAGCTTCGGAGAAGTCGTCGGCCCGAAACAGCGACCATTGATCAGCGGTGAAGTCCCGGCTGCCCTCCAGCAGCGCCTCCTCGTCCATCACACCTTGGGCCACGTGATCCGTTGTGGCCTTCCAGTCATCGGCAATGACCGACCGGGAACCCACGACTTCGAAGTACTGGGTGGATCGGGGCGCAGGCGCCGTCGCGTCGTTGAATGTCGGCAACAAGCTCGCCCCATGAACGCCGCTGCCGGAAGCTTCGACTTCGGACGACTGCTGCCGAACCCCGCAGGCTTCCAACACTGTCGGCATGATGTCGATGGCGTGCGCGAACTGTGAACGCACAGCTCCTCCGCCGATACCGCGCGGCCAGTGCACGATCAGCGGAACGCGGGTGCCGCCCAGCCACGCATAGCGCTTCCACAGGCGGAACGGGGTATTGCCGGCCCACGCCCAGCCCCACGCATAGTGCGGATACCCCGCCGTGCCACCCCAGTCCGGCAGGAGGTCGAGGTTGTCGGCCGTCGACTCCGGCACCCGGTGGGTGAACCGGTGTTCGTTGCTGGTTCCGGCAACGCCCCCTTCTGCGCTGGCCCCGTTGTCGGACATGATGAGAACGAGCGTGTTGTCCATGGCGTCGATGTCCTCCAGCGTGCGGATCAATCGATCGATCTGGTGGTCGGTATGACTCAGAAAGCCGGCATACACCTCGTGCATCCGCGCGTACACGGCGCGTTCGTCTGCGGTGAGGGAGGTCCAAGCCGGAACCCAATCGGGTCGCTCGGTGAGCGTGGTGCCGGCGGGCACCACGCCCTCGGCGAGCTGACGTGCGAACACCTCGTCTCGCCAAGCGTCCCAACCGATGTCGAACTTCCCCGCGTAGGCGTCGGCCCAGCTCTTGTGGACATGATGCGGTGAGTGCATGGCCCCGGTGGCGAAGTAGAGGAAGAACGGTTTGCCGGGTGCTGACTGCTGTTGGCTGACCACCATCCTGATCGCCTCATCGGTGAGGTCCTCGGTCAAGTGGTAGCCGGCTGGGCGCACATCAGGTCCGTCGAGATACGTGTTGTCTCGTACCAGTTGCGGGTCCCAGTGATTGGCGTCGCCGAGCAGAAAGCCGTAGTAGCGCTCGAACCCGAGGCCCAAGGGCCAGCGGGTGAATGGACCCGCACTCGTCCGTTCACCGCGCGGTGCGAGATGCCACTTTCCGACGGCCATCGTGCTCCAGCCGGAATCCCGCAGCAAGCGCGGCAGCGTCGGCACCGAAGGCGGGATCTTCCCGGTGTAGCCCGGATGCGCAGTCGGGATGTCGGCAAGAAAGCCCATTCCCACCGAGTGGTGGTTGCGGCCGGTGAGCAGTGCGGCTCGTGTCGGTGAACACAGCCCGGTGACGTGAAAACGGTTGTACCTGAGCCCATTGCGAGCGAGCCGATCGATGGCCGGGGTTCGGATGTCTGATCCGTAGCAGCCGAACTGAGCGTAGCCGAGGTCATCCAGCACGATCATGACCACATTGGGGGCGCCTGGACGCGCGGCCACATCGTAGGTGCCCACCAGCACTCCTCAGCTCCAGAGCAATCAATAATAATGAACCTTCATTATTAACACATGACTGCCTCCGGCGGGGCGTCCGCTCCAGATCTAGCCGCCGACCTCACCGAGCGGTGTGTCGACATCGGCCAACCGCGCGGCGTCCACCGGTTGCCCGCCGCGCACCAGCGCCTTGATGTCGTCCAGGCCCTCCCAGATGTTGACGTTCATCCCCGCCAGCACCCGGGCGTCGTCGTCCAGCCAGAACGCGGTGAACTCGCGGCCGGGCACATCGCCACGGAATACCACCCGCGCGTCCGGCGGGGCGTGTCCGACGTACTCCATGCCCAGGTCGTACTGATCGGTGAAGAAGTACGGCAACTCGTCGTAGTTGCCGGGTGCGCCGAGCATCCCGGCCGCGGCCACGGCGGGCTGCTTGAGCGCGTTGGCCCAGTGCTCGGTACGAATCCTGATGTCCAGCAGGGGATGCTGGGCCGCGGCGATATCGCCGACGGCGAAGATGTCGGGATCGCTGGTGCGCAGTGCCGCGTCGACGGCGACGCCGCCGTCGGCCAGCGTCAGCCCCGCTTTCTCGGCAAGGTCGATACGAGGTTGGGCGCCTGCCGCGACGAGCACCACGTCCGCGGACACGGTGGATCCGTCATCGAGGCGCAGGCCGGTGGCGTGGCCGCCGGCCGTGGTGATCTCTTCGACCGAGGTGCCCAATCGCAGGTCGACACCGTGGTTGCGGTGCAGGTCGGTGAACACCTGCGCGACGTCGCGGCCGAGCGCGGCCAACGGCAGATCCGCCGATTCGACGACGGTGACCTCGGCGCCCAATTCGCGGGCGGCGGCGGCAACCTCAAGACCGATCCAGCCCGCGCCGACCACTGCCAGCCGTGCACCCCCTCGCAGGAGCGCGCGCAGGGCCGCCGCGTCCTCGACGGTCCGCAGGTAGTGGACCCCGTCGGAGTCGGATCCGGGAATGGGTGGGCGCCGCGATGCCGACCCGGTGGCCAGCAGCAGTTTGTCGTAGTGCTCGTGTTTGCCGTCCTGGTAGCCGACGGCGTGGGCCGCTCGATCGATGTTTTTGACGGTGGTGTTCAGCCGCAGGTCGATATCGTGCTCGCGGTACCAACTCGCGGGCTGCACGGTGAACTCGTCGGGTTCCTTCTTGCCTGCCAGGTAGTCCTTCGACAGCGGCGGACGTTCGTAGGGCAGATGGTCCTCGGTGCCGAACAGGATGATCTGTCCGCTGAAGTTCCGGTCCCGCAGGGCTTCTGCAGCCTTGGCTCCGGCAAGGCCGGCGCCAATGATGACATAGGTCGGTGTGGTCATGGCAGTTCTCCTTCGATGAGCGGCTACGCCGTGACGTGTTCGCGCAGGTGGTGGTCGAGTGAGACGCGGACCAGCGCGGCGGCCAACTGGGCGGGGTGGCCGTGAGACAGGTCGAGCAGTGTCTCGGGATCTTCGGGCAGGCCCAGTTCGTGTGCGCCTGCCAGGGCGCGATCGTCGAAATAGGGCCGCACCCAAGGCCAGACGTTCTGAACCTCGCGCAGGAAGATGTCGGCGCCCACCGGGCCGATGCCGTCGAATTCCTGTAGGGCATGCGCGGCAGCCCGGACATCGCCGGCGGCTTCGTCGGCCAGTCTGCGCAGATCACCGCGATACCGCTGCTGCACCCGGGTGGCGAGGCCGGTCAGCCGGGTTGCCGAGCTTTCGTCGTAGCGCGCGTAACCCGCCCGGCCGAACGCCTCGATCAGCGTCGCGCGATCGGCGTGCAGTACCGAGACAGGGGTCCGGATGCCGCTGCGGAACACCTCACTTGCCGCGGCCACGGCGACCTCCGCGCTGATCGGTTTGCTAGCCAGCATGGCCAGCGCCAGGAGCTGGAACAACGGCTTGGGTTTGTCGCGCACCGTGATGCCGGCTTCGTCGGCGAACGTGGTTCCGGCTTGCCGGAGCAGCCGCGCAGCCAGGGTGTGTGCACCAGGCATGAGATCAGGCATACCCGCTCCTTGTTGCCGCCTAACGGCGCTGTTTGGCGGGGAGTCCCGACGCGTAGTCCACCCCGCGACTCACCCACGGCTGGAGCTGGCGGGTGGTGCGGATACCGTCGGTGCGCACGCGTAGCCAGCCGCGGGTTTCGCGGCCGGCCATCACCATGGGCTCGACATGGTCGCGGTCGAGCAGCGCGGCCGTCTCCTCCGGCGGCACGCGCACCATCAACCCGCCCCCGCCGCTGGCGGCCACCGCCATGTTGCCGTTCACCAGGAAGGCCAGTCCGCCGAACATCCGTTTCTCGTCGACATTCGCGGTGGTGGCCAGGATCTCGCGGATCCGGTTGGCCAGGTCCTCGTCGTAGGACATATCAGTCCAGGTCGACTCGGATGGTGAGCAGGTCACTGCCCATCACGCGGACCATCGCACTATTGAGCTGGGGGAGTTCGCCCAGCCGGGCCACCGCATCGTCGTCGGGCAGCAGATGCGCGGTGCCGGTGCGCCAGTGTCCCTGGATCCGGACCCGCACCGCGGGATCGGCCTTGATGTTCTTCACGTAGTCGGACTGGGCGCCGTGTTCGGAGACCAGCCAGAAGGCATTGCCGACGACGCGCCCACCCACGGCGGTGCGCCGAGGCTGTCCGGACTTGCGGCCCGTGGTCTCGAGCATCGTGACCGGGAGTTTTCGCCCGACAGGGTTCACGAGGTAGCGCTGGGCGGTGTGCACGATGCGGCGTTTGAGCGTGTTCAGGTCGGGCACGTCAGGCCTCCTGGGTCGGTGTCCAACCCAGTCTAGGTCCCAGTTCCTGCGCCATGTCCGTGATGATCTGGCTGTAATCCGCGGGTGCGAAGCTGAACGGCAACGCGAAGGTCACCTCGTCAGCCCGGGTGAATCCGGCGTGTGCGAAAAGCTGGTCGGCGAGTTCGTCGGAGGTGCCGAGGTAGTCGGGGGAGAACAGCATGCCGCGCGCGCCTTGCGGGCTCTTGGTCCGCTCGAACCGGCTCGCCGCGTACTCGCGGTAGCGGCGGATCTGGTCGTCGGTGGCCGAGTCAGTCGGGATGACCACCAATCCCTGTGACACCCGGGATTTCCCGGGCTCGGGATGGTGCGCCCGGTAGGCGTCGATGTGTTCAGCCTGGATGGTCGCGAAGTCGCGGGATTCGGTTCCCTCGACGCTGACCACCGAACTCGTCATGTAGTTGATCCCCTGTTGGCCGGCCCAGATCGCCGACTCCCGGCCGCCGCCGTACCAGACTCGCCCCGCCAGCCCGGGGGAGTGCGGTTGCACCTGGCGCACGAATTGTTCTATCCCCGTGACGCCCTCGAAATCGCTGACCGGTTCCCCGCGCAGACTGCGCAGCAGCCGCAGCACCCGCTCCTTCGAGAAATCCTGCACATCATGGGATTCCGGGTACAGCGCAGTCTTGTAGTGGTCGTAGAGCATCGGTGTGCCCACCGAGACCCCCGGGTTGATCCGGCCGCCGGACAGGATGTCGACGGTGGCCAGATCTTCGGCGAGCCGCACCGGGTTCTCCAGGCCGAGCGGGATGACGGCGGTACCCAGCTCGATGCGGGACGTGCGCTGGGTGGCGGCCGCCATGATCGCCACGGGGGAGGAGATGCCGGGCTGGAAGTGCCGGCAGCGCAACCAGACGCTGTCGAAACCGAGCGCCTCGGCCCGTTCGATCACCTGCAGCGTTTCCTCGATACCCGGACCCGGACGGTCCACGTCGAAGCGGCCGATGGTCAGGAAGCCGAGCTTGCGCATCTTCTCTCCTCACGCGAGCGTGCGTGTTTGCACGCGACACACCGTGTCAGGACGTACAAACACGCACGCTGGCGTGGTTATGCCGCGACCGTCGCCGCCTCGGCGACCGGTTCCAGCGCCTGGGCCACGATCTCGGCCACATCGGTCATCGGCTTGACCTCCAGTGCGGCCAGCACCTCGGCAGGCACGTCGTCGAGGTCCGGCTCGTTGCGCTGCGGGATGAAGACGGTCTTCAGCCCGGCCCGTTGCGCCGCAAGCAGTTTCTGCTTGACACCGCCGATGGGCAGCACCCGGCCGTTCAGCGTGACCTCACCGGTCATGCCGACATCGCCGCGGACCTGCCTGCCGGTCGCCATGGACACGAGTGCCGTGACCATCGTGACGCCGGCCGACGGACCGTCCTTGGGCACCGCGCCCGCGGGCACGTGCACGTGGATCTGGCGGTCCAGCGCCTTCGGGTCGACGCCCAGCTGCTCGGCGTGCGCCCGGACGTAGGACAGCGCGATCTGCGCCGACTCCTTCATCACGTCACCCAGTTGACCTGTCAGCTTCAACCCGGCGTCGCCATCGGTGGCGCCCGCCTCGATGTAGAGCACATCGCCGCCCAGCCCGGTGACCGCCAGACCGGTGGCCACACCGGGCACCGCCGTGCGCTCGTTCGACTCCGGGGTGAACCGCGGACGGCCCAGGTACTCGACGAGATCGGGTTCATCGATGGTCAGCGACGCCTGACCGGAGTCCAGCTTGGTCGTCACCTTCCGCAGCGCCTTGGCCAGCAACCGCTCGAACTGCCGCACACCCGGTTCGCGGGTGTAGTCGGCGGCGATCTTGCGCAGCGCGGAATCAGTCACCCGCACTTCTTCCGAGGTGAGCGCCGCTTTCTCGGCCTGCCGGGGCAACAGGTAGTCGCGTGCGATCGCGACCTTGTCGTCCTCGGTGTACCCGTCTATCTGGATCAGCTCCATGCGGTCCAGCAGGGCCGACGGGATGTTCTCGATGACGTTGGCCGTCGCCAGGAACACCACATCGGACAGGTCCAGATCCAGCTCCAGGTAGTGGTCGCGGAACGTGTGGTTCTGCGCCGGGTCCAGCACCTCCAGCAGCGCCGACGACGGATCGCCACGGTAGTCCGAGCCGACCTTGTCGATCTCGTCGAGCAGCACGACGGGGTTCATCGAGCCCGCTTCGCCGATGGCCCGCACGATGCGGCCTGGCAGGGCGCCGACGTAGGTGCGCCGGTGGCCACGGATCTCGGCCTCGTCGCGCACACCACCGAGGGCGACGCGGACGAACTTGCGGCCCAGGGCGCGGGCCACCGATTCACCCAGCGATGTCTTGCCGACTCCGGGCGGACCGGCCAGCACCATGACGGCACCGGATCCGCGTCCACCGACGACGGCCATCCCGCGTTGCGCGCGCCGGGCCCGCACCGCCAGGTACTCCACGATGCGGTCCTTCACATCGTCGAGCCCGTGATGGTCGGCATCCAGGATCTCTCTGGCCGACTTGAGGTCGGTGGAGTCCTCGGTGGTGACGTTCCACGGCAGCTCCAGCACGGTGTCCAGCCAGGTCCGGATCCAGCCGCCCTCGGGGCTCTGCTCACTGGACCGCTCCAGCTTGCCGACCTCGCGCAGCGCCGCCTCCCGCACCTTCTCGGGCAGATCGGCGGCCTCGACCCGGGCCCGGTAATCATCGGACCCTTCCGGCTCGCCCTCGCCGAGCTCCTTGCGGATGGCGTTCAGCTGCTGGCGCAGCAGGAACTCCTTCTGCTGCTTGTCCATTCCCTCTCGGACGTCCTCGGCGATCTTGTCGTTGACCTCGACCTCGGCCAGGTGCTCCCCGGTCAGATCGATCAGCAGACGCAGCCGCGCGGCCACGTCCTCGGTCTCCAGTAGCTCACGCTTTTGCACATCGCTGAGGTACGACGCGTATCCGGCCGTGTCGGCCAGCTGCGACGGATCGGTGATCTTGTTGACCACATCGACGATCTGCCACGCCTCGCGCCGCTGCAGCATCGCCAGCAGCAGCTTCTTGTATTCGGCGGCAAGGGCTTTCGTCTCATCGGTGGACTCGGAGTCCGCCACTTCCTCGACCTCGACCCACAACGCGGCACCGGGTCCGGTGGTCCCGGAACCGATGTGGGCGCGGCGTTCACCGCGCACGACGGCGGCGGCACCGCCGCCGGGGACGCGGCCGACCTGCACGATGGACGCGATCACACCGTAGGTGGGGTAGCGGTCGTCCAGGCGTGGCGCGATCAGCAGCTTGCCGGATTCGCTTGCCTGCGCCGCGTCGAAGGCCGCACGGGCGGCATCGTCGAGCTCGATCGGCACGACCATGCCGGGCAGCACGATCGGCTCGCTGACAAACAACACCGGGACTGCGATGGCTTCAGTCATCAATCCTCCAAAGTTGAACCTGATGGGCTCAACCCTGTGGGGCGATCCTTTGTTCCCACCGCGATCTGGCGGCCTTGGCCACCACCACGGTCGCCAGGATCAGCAGGCCGGTCAGCGCGAGGGACACCACCGTGTTCACACCCTTCCCGACGTCGACGGACAGCGAGAAGATGATGCCCAGACTGAGGAACATGCCCAGTAGTAGGCCGACTCCCCATATCGCTGACAGCAGAACGTGCACGCGGTGTCTGTAGGCCGCCGCGCCCGGCTCGCTTGAGCGCTCGTCGGGGGCCTGGACGCGTTCGGCGACCACCTGGGTCAGGGGCTTACCGATGACGCAGCTGCCCAGGAAGATCAACGCGCCGATCCCGCCCACCAGGGTGTCGCCCACCATCAGCATCCGGGCATTCGAGGTCGCCACTCCGACGGCGAGGCTCAGACCGAAGTTGAGCATCAGGTAGCCGGCGAACGGATCGAGCCGGCGCGCCTTGATCGCGTCATAGGCCACCTTGATCCCGGCCGCCACGGTCGCGGTCAGGAGCGCAATATATTCGGACACCCCGGCGGCGCGTAGTCCGTAGTAGGCGCCCAACGGCGGCCCGAAGTCGAGCAGCATGCCGCGCAGGACCGGACGTAGGGACGGTGGTCGCGCGGGCGGCTCGCTCACCGAGCCGACGGTAGGTCGCGAAGCTGTGAGGTCGCTGAAGGGCGTATCCGCGTGTCGGCCGAGAAATCGCGATGCGGCGGAATACTCACCGGCCACTGATCGTCGTAGCCCTCATGAGCAGAGCTGTGCAATTCGACCGGTACGGAGACGTCGACGTCCTGGAGGTTCGCGAGGTGCCACGGCCCGAGCCCGCCCCTGGTGAGGTGCTCGTCGAGGTCAAGGCGGCGGGTATCAATCCGGGCGAGGCGATGATCCGCCGGGGCTTCCTGCACGACATCTGGCCGGCGACGTTCCCCTCGGGTGAGGGGAGTGATCTGGCCGGAGTGATCGTCGAATTGGGTGACCGAGGCGAGCGAAGCGACGGGAAACGGATCGGTGTCACCGAGTTCGCCGTGGGCGACGAAGTCCTCGGGTTCTCGATGCGACGGTCCAGCCACGCCGAGTACGTGACGGTGCCCGCCGATCAGCTCGCGGCCAAGCCGGCCGGCGTGTCCTGGGAGGTGGCCGGATCGCTGTATGTCGCCGGATCCACCGCCTACGCCGCCGTCGGGTCGGTCGGTCTGAAATCCGGGGAGACCGTGGCGATCGCGGGCGCGGCCGGTGGTGTCGGCAGTATCGCCGTGCAGTTGGCGGCCCGGACCGGGGCGAGGGTGCTCGGTATCGCGGGACCGGCCAACGACGACTGGCTGCGTGAGCACGGTGCGACTCCGGTGAATTACGGCGATGGTCTGGCGGACCGGCTGCGGGCTGCAGCAGAGCCGGGCCGGGTGGACGCGTTCCTCGATTTCTTCGGCGGCGGCTACGTCGCGCTCGCCGTGGACGAGTTGGGCGTGCCCCGCGAACGGGTGGACACCGTCATCGATTTCGCGGCGATCGAGCAGTTCGGTGTCCTCAGCGTCGGCAGTGCCGAGGCCAGTACTGCCGCGGTCATGGCCGAACTCGCCGCGTTGGTGGCATCCGGCGAGCTCGAGGTCCCGATCGCGAAGGTGTACCCGCTGGCTGAGGTGCGCGCGGCATATCGCGATCTGGAGGAGCGGCACACTCGCGGCAAGCTGGTGCTGCGCCCGTGAACCCCATCGAGGGCAAGGTCGTGGCGATCACCGGGGCCAGTAGTGGGATCGGGGCCGCCACGGCCCGGCTGCTGGCGCGACGCGGGGCCCGGCTGGTGCTGGGCGCGCGCCGCGTCGATCTGCTGACAGCGCTGCAGGATTCGCTGCGGGCCGACGGCGCCGACGTGGTGCACGTGGCCGTCGACGTGACGCGGCCAGAGGATGTCGAGCGGCTGGTCGCGATGGCGGTGCAGCATTTCGGCCGACTCGACGTGTTTGTGAGCAACGCCGGGATCGCGTCGCTCGGCCCGCTGGCAGACGGCGACCTCGGCGCCTGGTCGGCCATGATCGATGTGAATCTGCGGGGGGTGCTCAACGGGATCGCGGCGGCGATGCCGGTGTTCCTGCGCCAGGGTCACGGCGACTTCGTCACGACGGTCTCGACGGCGGGGTTGAAGATCGTGCCGAACATGGGTGTGTATGCGGCCACCAAGAATGCGGTGCGCACGGTGCTGGAGACGTTGCGCCAGGAGTCCACCGACGGGGTGATCCGGACGACCGGCATCTCGCCGGGCTACGTCCGCACCGAACTCGGCGGGCCGGATCGTGATCCCGAAATCGGTTCCAGGATGGCGGAGATGGCGATCGCCCCGGAGGCAGTGGCTCGGGCGGTCGCGTTCGCGATCGAGCAGCCCCGGGATGTCGAGATCGGCGAGATCACCATCCGTCCGACCGTCCAGAACTGATCAGACAGAAGCAGGGAGCCTGCCGCTCGGGGGGTTGCGGCAGGCTCCCTGTGGTTCTGGTGTGTTACGTGGCGGCTTGCGCCCCGAGCACACGCTGGATGTCCGGCTTCATCATCTGAAGCTGCTGACCCCAGTACGCCCACGTGTGCGTCCCGTTGGGCGGGAAGTTGAACACGCCGTTGGTACCGCCCGCGGCGATGTAGCGATCGCGGAAGGTGATGTTGGTGCGCAGCGTGAACCCTTCCAGGAACTGGGCTGCCATCAGGTTTTGGGCGGCCGTCCCGGCGTCGAGATCCGACGGCGTACCGGTGCCGCAGTAGATCCAGAGGCGGGTGTTGTTGGCGACCAGCTGGTTGATGTTGACCATCGGGTCGTTGCGACGCCAGGCCGGGTCAGAGGCCGGGCCCCACATGCTCTCGGCATTGAATCCACCGGCGTCGTTCATGGCCAGCCCGATCAGCATCGGCCACCAACCCTCGGACGGGTTCAGGAAGCCCGACAACGTGCCCGCGTAGATGAACTGCTGCGGATGGTAGATCGCGTAGGTCAGGGCAGCGCTGCCCGCCATCGACAGACCGACCACGGCGTTGCCGGTGCGCGACACGCCCTTGTTGGCCTCCAGGTAAGCCGGCAGTTCCTGAGTCAGGAACGTCTCCCACTTATAGGTGTAGGTCTGTCCGTTGCCCTTGGACGGCTGGTACCAGTCGGTGTAGAAGCTGGACTGGCCGCCGACCGGCATGATCGTCGACAGGCCGGACTGGTAGTACCACTCGAAGGCCGGGGTGTTGATATCCCAGCCGTTGTAGTCGTCCTGGGCGCGCAGACCGTCGAGCAGGTACACCGCGTGCGGCCCGCCACCCTGGAACTGGATACGGATGTCGCGGCCCATGGATGCCGAGGGCACGTCGAGATACTCGACGGGAAGGCCCGGCCGCGAGAATGCTCCTGCCGTCGCCGAACCCCCCGCGAAGCCGATCAGCCCGGGCAGTGCGGCGACGGTCGCGGCGACCACCGCCGCTCGACGGAGCCACTCTCCACGAATCTTTCTGATGAACTTCATAACGGCAACCAACCCACCTTTCCTCTTGCGTGTCCCGTCCGGGACCCAAAGCAATTGCCGCTGCTTTTTCTTCGTCGGTAGTGAATCACGCGCCCCAAATGCCACACGTGTAACACGGCCGCGTCGTGATATCGCGGTTGGCTAACGATTGAGACTCAGCCCTGAGACCTCGCCGTGATCCGCCGTGATCTGGCCGGGGCTGCGCGCAGTCTGGCGGCCGGGGGGATT
The DNA here is from genome assembly GCF_051188035.1 of Mycolicibacterium sp. Y3. Classification (NCBI taxonomy): domain Bacteria; kingdom Bacillati; phylum Actinomycetota; class Actinomycetes; order Mycobacteriales; family Mycobacteriaceae; genus Mycobacterium; species Mycolicibacterium sp. Y3. The sequence goes on from NZ_JAVQLT010000001.1 coordinate 3,422,386, forward strand.
GTCGATATACGTTGTGCGCCAACGCAATTAGAAATGGCTCGGCCGAAATCGATACCCCACCGGCGGCCACACCGCTACGGCACCGGGTGGAGCGTCACCCGGCGGCCAGTTCACTGCGGCTCGACGATGACCCATCCGTGCGGCGGAACCACCAGGTCGGCAACGTGATCCGGCGGCGGGGCACCCGAGCCGGCGGTGATCCGGCCGGGCCGAGGCAAGGCGACCGGCAACGGATCGTCGCCGATGTTGAGCGCCACCGTCAGCTCGTGGCCGTCTGCGACGGTCCGGTACACGTAGCCGGTGTTGCTCACCTCGACCGCTTCGGTACGCGCGGTGTGTAGCCAGGACTGGCGACGCCGCAATCCGATCAGATATTGGTGCAGTTGCAGGATGTCGTTGTCACCGGTCGGCCGCTGGTCGAATTCGGGGCGGACCGCGTCATCGCCGCCCACCCGTTCCTCCTTGACCGCGCGCCATCCCCATTCGTCGCCGGCGTAGATGCTCGGCGTACCCCCGGTGGTGAGCAGCAGCACGAGCGCATGCTCCAGATGCCGGGAATCGTCGAGCCGGCTGGCGATCCGCGTCACGTCGTGGTTGCCGACGAAGGTCAGCGGCACGAAGGTGTCCAGGAAGTCGTTGTGGCGTAGCAGCGCCCAGTCCAGCTCGTGAAAGTTGCCGTCGTTCAGGCTGCTCCAGATCGCCTTCCACAGCTCGTATTGGGTGACGGAGTCGAACCCGGCGGACCGCACCTGCGCCGGGTAGTCGCCGTGGATCACCTCGCCCACGAACCAGGCCTGTGGATGGCGTTCGCGGACGGCCGGCAGCACCGAAGCCCAGAACCGGTCGGGCACGGCGTAGGCGGCGTCCAGCCGCCAGCCGTCGGCGCCGCGGTCGCACCAGTGCGCCATCACCTCGACGGTGTAGTCGACGACATCGGGGTTGCCGTGGTTGAGCGCGATCAGCTCGCCGTGCCCCTCGAAGGTGGCGAAACCGTCTCGTCCCCGGCGGAACCAGGCGGTGTCGCCACCGTCGAGTGCCGCCCGGTACCGCGGGAAGTCGGTGCCGACGTGATTGAAGACCCCGTCGAGCAGGACCCGGAGGCCGCGCCGATGGCATTCCTCGACGAGCCGGTCGAAATCGGCCTCCACGCCCAGCCGCGGATCGATGCGGTAGTGGTCGGTGGTGTCGTAACCGTGGGTGCGGGAAGCGAACACCGGACCGAGCGCGATGCCGGAGCAGCCGAGTTCGACGGCGTGGTCCAGCCATTCGACGATGCGTAACAGACGGTGCTCGTCCGGTGGTGGTGGCGGGTCGGCGGGGAAGGCGCCGACGAACCCCAGCGGGTAGATCTGCCACCAGATCGCGTGTGTCACCCAGTCCGGATCGGTCACGGCGTGAACTTCGCTTCGTAGAGCGCACGTATGCGGTCGGTGAGTTCGCCGGCCGGACCGTCGGTGACGATGCCGGGGGCGACGGTGGTGATGGGCAGCGGTGCGACCGGTGAGGGTGGGGTGCCCCACTCCGTGCACCACCGGCTCAGTTGCGCGGCCGAGGCGGCGTACACGATCCGCCCGAGCCCGACCCAGGCATGCGCGGCCGCGCACATCGGGCAGTGCTCGCCGGAGGTGTAGACGGTCGCGGCGCGGCGTTGCTCGGATGTCAGATGGTCGACGGCCCATCGGGCGATCGCGAACTCCGGGTGCTGGGTGGCGTCACCGTCCTTGACGCGGTTGCGATCCTCGAACACGGTCTGCCCGGTCCCGTCGACCAGGATGGACCCGAAGGGTTCGTCGCCGTCTTCGAGTGCCGCCGCGGCGAGTTCGACGCAGCGGCGCAGGCATTCGAGGTCTCGCGCGCTGATCGCCACGTTTGGGAGCCTACTCAACCCGGATGCGGTGCCATCGGTGCAGCAGCTTCGCCGGATCCCAGGGCGGGCGGCGACGATTGCGGGTCAGCGGATAGCAGGCCAACCCGATCAGCAGGGCGCAGGCATGGCCGACCGGCGTGAACTGCAGCTGCAGCGCGACCGCGAGCCCGAACGTCGACACCGCCGCCGCGAGGTAGAACCACCGCCACGGTCGCACGACATGGTAGGTCAGGACGCCGATCGGACCCACGAGGAAGTAGCTGACCCCGATATCCCTGGCGTCGATGTACCGGGGTGACACCATCGCCTCCTGGATGGTCCAGTACAGATAGCCCTCGCTGAGGTACGTGGCCCCGATGTGGGCGAGCATCCCGACGGTGAACCAGCGCAGGGGGCCGAGCCAACGCTCGGCGGGGGCGACGAAGGCGGCGAACAGCAGCAGATACGGCCACCAGTGGTGGCCGTCGATCCACAGCAGGCTGGTGAACAGCACCCGCAACGGGTCGCCGGCCAGATGGTGCAGATTGGTCGAGCGTGCCTGCAGGAACCGGTGCAGCGCATGCTGGCTGAGGCTGTGCTGAATCACCGTGGTGATCAGCAGTACCGTCAACCAGGAGAAGGTGAAGGGTGCGCTCAAGACAAAGCGGCGCAGGCGGTTACCGGCTAGGTCTGACGGCATACCTGCGGGACGGTCTCGAACGCCGCAGCGGAGCCCCAACACCAGGCTGCGTAGGCGGCGGCAACCGCGACGCGATCGATGTCTCGTTGGGATCCGCCGGCTGAGCGGACCGATTCCGCGACGGCGAATTTGATGATGTCGACCAGAGCGGACAACGGCTCGTCCGACACAGGTGTGGACCTTGTCGTGGCTATGGACACTGTTCCCCCAAACGGCGAGGGGCCGTCGCGCAGTCGCCCCGTTGCGAGGCGCGAAACCCCTGCCTGCCCAACACCTTAGTACCGTGACGTGTCCGCGCGCACGGGACGCGCCTCAGTGGCAGCAGTCTTCCTCACTTGTTACCGCACCGAGACGGCATGCACACGACGCGTTAACCGGGACATCGGCGCGTGCCCGCGCCAGGTCGAGCTGGTGTCCGATGATCGTGGCTTCGGCGTCACGGCCCAGCCGCTGCAGGCATTCGTGGTAGCCGTGCAGGCTCCACACGTTGCCGGGATGCTGGCAGGACCGGCGCAGGGTGTCGTCCAGTCCCAGATCGGCCGCATACGCCGCGGCCGCTTCCTCGACACGGCCCTGCTCCAGCAGCAAGGCGCCGTAGGCGTGCCGGGTGGGCTGCATCCAGCCCCACGGTTCGTCGTAGGGCAGGGCGTCGTCGAGGGCGATCGCCGTCCTCAGGTGCGCGAAGGCCTCGTCGAAATGCCCTTCGCGGTAGGAGATTTCGCCGTCCAGCATCGCCACTGCGATGGCCATGATGTCGCGGCTGGTGTTGTTGAACAGATAGCGCGTCTCCGGGATGCCGGCGTACGCGGCGGCCAGTGCCTCGCGTTCGGCATACGCCTGGGCGAGCTGCCCCTTGGCGGCGTGCGCGACACCGCGGCCGTAGTGGATGGTGGCCGTGGTGGTGCAGTACAGCTGCTGGTCCTCGGGCAGTGGGGTGGCAATCAGCTCGTCCCAGCGTCCGAACCGGACCAGTACGTGGACGCGCAGCGGCACGAACGCCTCCAGCCAGTCGGCCATCGGCGGGGATTCGATGGCCAGCAGTTCCGGGGTCAGCTGACCCGACAGTTCGTCGGCCGCATCGAGAGCCACCCGGGACTGCCCCTCGAACATCGCCGAGTACACGACGAAATGCAGGTCGTGCGCGCGGTACAGGGAGTAGAAGTTCAGCGGGCCTTCGCGCTGCACGAAGCGCCGGTCGGCCCGCACCGCGGCCTGGTTGGCCACGATCGAGGCGCGGTAGTCACCGCACAGCACGTCGATGTGGCTGGGCATGTGTTGCAGGTGCCCGGCGTCGGGCACCAGACCGCGCAGCAGATCGGCGGCGGGCAGCGCGTCTTCGGGGTGCGCCGACATCTCGCACGCGTGCAGGTAGAGGTGCAGCACGCCCGGATGGGCCTGTCCGGCCGGTGTGGTCAGCGCATCGCCCAGGATTCGGGTGGCCTCCAGTACCCGCGAGCCCGGTGCCGGATCTCCGGTTGCGCTGTCCCACAGCGCCCATGCGGTGACGTTGAGCAGGGCGTCGGCCGCCAGCGCCGCGACGTCGATATCGCCGGGGTACTCCGCGGCGACTCGGGCCATCGCATCGGCGTAGGCGTCGTGGCCGGCCGCCAGCGCCTCGGTGTCCTGCGGATCGTCGGTGGGGAAGCGCACGGCCAGCGCGTCGATCAGGGCGCGTTCGACCGCGGAGGCGCGGGCGGTGCGGGCGCGGGCGAGCTCGGCGCGGGCCCGGTCCAACGAGGTGGCCAGATCGACGGGGTCGAAAGCCTCCCATGCCTTGTTGTAATTGGGGCCGACCGCGTAGGCGATGCCCCAGCGGGCGATGGACAGCTCGGGATCGAGTGCCAGCGCCCGCTCGAAACAGTGCACGGCTTCCTCGTGGTTGAACGCGTAGGCCCAGACCATGCCGCGGTCGAACCACACCTGGGCGTCCGGTTCGGGGGAGTCGACCGGCCGGTGGTAGGTCCCCAGGTCGTAGTACGGCTCGATGGCTGCGCTCATGGCACGCACGTTAATTGAGCGGGGCCGCGGCGAGAAGCGTTGCGCGTAGGCCTGAGGCGAACCGGCCGGCCTGCGACTAGCGTGACCCCATGATCAGATGCGTCCGGTTGTGGACCGGTGACGACGGCGGATCCCACGTGGCGGTGGGAACTCTGGACATGACCCCGGGCCGCAATGCCGACCTGGTGTCGGTGGCGATGTCGGCCGCACACGTCACCGTCGAGGAGACCGCAGGCGGCGGGTCGCTCGCCTGGCACACCGCGCCCGTGCGCCAGCTGGTGGTGACGCTGGCGGGCACGCTGCGGTTCTGCACCCGCGACGGCGAGGAGTTCACACTGGCTCCCGGCGACGTGTTGCTCGCCGAGGACACGACGGGCTCGGGCCACCAGTGGGAACTGATCGACAGCGACCCGTGGCGCCGGATGTACGTCGTGCTCGCGCCCGGCACCGAGGTACCGTTCGTCGCCGCCCCTCGCTAGTGGCCGGCGACGATATCGGCCTCGTCGACCACGACGGGATCTTTCGCCCCGGGCAGGAAGTGGTAGATCGCGCACACCACGCCGAAGAACAGATAGCCCAGGGCGACTTGTGGATTGGCAGCCCAGGCCACCTGCGGCGCGTGGATCAGCCCGATGAAGGACAGGGCCGCACCGACCACCGAGGCGATCGCCGCGTAGAGGAACTTCTTCTCCAGGATGAACGTCACCATCGTGCCCAGGATCAGGCCCACCAGCACCGCACCCTCGCCGAGGGTCAACAGGCCGTCATAGACGACACCCGCACCGTTGAGTGCCTCCAACCCGACCTTCGATGCGGACGTGCCCGCCGCGTTGAGGGCGTTGTCTATCAGCCCGCTGGCCCATTGCGCGAGGTTGGGCAGGATGGCCGCGACGACCGCGACGGCATGCAGTCGCGGCACCGCCTGGAACGCCTGCGCGCCGATCAGCAGACCGATGTACAGCAGGATCGGCACGATCGCCGGAACCGGTAACAGTGCATCCAACACCCCGAAGAGCCCGAGGAAGCAGAAGATACCGATCACCACGCCGCTGGCCAGCGAGTAACCGGCGCGGCCGCCGGCGTCCTTCCAGCCGGGGTGGCCGATGTAGACCGCGGGCGGGAACGGCGAACCGAACGCCGACCCGATGACCGCACCGGCACCGTCGGCGAGCAGCACACTGCGCAGGTTGTAGTTGTCGCCCGCGGCGGCGGCGCTCTCCACGTTGCTCATCGCCTCGGTGAAGTTGTAGACGCCCAGCGGTATCGCGGTGCCCAGCAGCGGGGCCAGATGCGACAGGCCGGAGAACAACATGTCCACCCGCAGGTCGGGGACGCCGATCGCGATATCCGAAACCGCCTGTCCCACATCGGGTGCCGACATGAACCCGCCGATCCACCCGATCGCGGTGCCGACCAGCAGTGCGGCCAGGCCGACGGGGATGCCGAACGGCAGCTTCATATCGGTGAAGAAGCCGATGAGGATGATCGCCATGACCGGCAGGCCGATCCAGGCCGCTTCCCACATCTGTGCGGCCGGCCGCATGGAGATGAAGGTGATCGAGATACCGGCCAGCGTGCCGAGCATCGCGGCACGCGGGGTCAGTTTACGGATATAAGGGCCGACGAATGCGCCGATCATCACGATGACGCCGATCATGAACGCCCACGCCAGCCCGGCTTCCCAGGCCGCCATCGCGTTCTTGGTGTTCAGGTACACCGGTAGCATCACCACGAATACGACGATGAACATATGCGGCACACTGGGGCCGTACGGCAAAGCCGTGACATCGGTTCGGTTTTCGCGCCGGGCCAGCCGGCGGGCCAGGAACGTGTAGTACAGGTTGCCCAGGATCAGGGCCACGCCCAGCGCGGGCAGGATGGTGCCCAGCACGTCGCCCGGCGGCACCTTGACGACACCGATCATCAAGCCGGTCAACGTCAGGACGTTGACCAGGATGTTGAATCCGAGCCCGAAGAACGCGTTGGTGTCGCCTCGGGTCCACCAGGGGATGGACAACCCCGGCTGGGCCTTTTCGGCGGGGGGATCGGAGCTGGCGGGTGGATCGGTGACGTCGGTGGACATGGCTGGATCCTTTCGGCGGACGCTCAGGCGGCGTTCGTGGTGAGTTGTTGCAACGCGGGAATGACCGCAGCGGTGTCGGCGACCCACCCGAAAATGCCCCCCTGGGCCTTGATCATCTCCAGCCCCACCCGCTGGAACTCCGGGAAATACGAACCGACGCAGTCGGATACCACCAGGCACTCGTAACCGCGGTCGTTGGCTTCTCGGGTCGTGGTGTGCACGCACACCTCCGTCGTGACACCGGTGACGAGCAGCTGCGTGATACCGGCGGCGGTCAGTACGTCCTGGAGTTCGGTGGCGTAGAACGCCCCCTTGCCCGGCTTGTCGATCACCACTTCGCCCTCGATCGGGGCCAGTTCGTCGACGATATCGTGGCCGTACTCGCCGCGGATGAGGATGCGTCCGTACTTGCCTGGATCGCCGATGCGCTTCGACGGGGCGCCGCGCGTCAGCTTGGCGGGCGGACAATCCGACAGATCGGGCCGGTGGCCTTCTCGGGTGTGGATAACCAGGATTCCGGCCTCGCGGGCCGCGGCGATCAGCGCGGCCAGTGGTGGGACCACCTTGAGCAGCTGATCCACGTCATTGCCCAGGCTCTCACCGAATCCGCCGGGCAGCAGGAAATCCCGTTGCATGTCGATGACGACAAGGGCGGTCTGTCCCGGCACGAGTGAGAAGGCTGACGGTTCAGCGGGGACGGGGACGGTCATACCTGCTCCTTTACCGCGGAAGTGGCCGCCGCGGCGGCGGCCCGGGGCTCATCGAGGATCTGGGCGGCCAGCGTCAAGGCCGTGTCATCGGAGAGTGCGTTGCCCAGCAACATCGCGCTGTAGGGTCGCCCGTCGCTGGTCACGCCGAGCGGCACGGCAACGCCCAGCAGATCGAGCAGATTGCCGAAATGGGTGTAGTGACCGAGCATCGTGTTGCAGTCGATGGGTCGGTGCAGCACCTGCTCGACGGTGAAGGTGGTGCCGATGGTCGGGACCACCAGGATGTCCATGTGCTGCCACAGCCGGGCCACTTCGGCCTTGAGGTCCTGCAGCTTCTGCAACGCGGCGAACGCATCCACCGCGGTGTAGTTCAACCCACTGCGGAAGATCTCGCGGACCACGGGGTGGATCGAATCCGGCTTCTCGGCAAGGAAATCACCGAATTCGACCAATCTCTCGGCCACCCACGGACCTTGATACAGCAGCGCCCCCGCCGCCAGGAACGGCGCGAGTGACACCTCGACGATGACGGCCTGACGTTCCAGTTGGTCCCGGAACCCCAGATGTGCCGCACGCATCGTGTCGTCGCCGAAGAACTCCAACTCGGCCACCGGCGGCAGTCCGACCCGGATGGGTCCGCCCGCGTGCCGCGGCCCGCGGTCCCGGGACCATGAGTCGGCGTCGTCGCGTGCCGCCATCACATCGAAAACACGGTCCACATCGTCGATGCAGCCGGCCATCACGCTCAGGCAGTCCAGGGACTTGCAGGCCGGCACCAGACCGACGGTGCTGATCAGTCCCCTCGAGGGTTTGAAGCCCACCACACCGTTGAGGGCGGCGGGCACCCGGCCCGATCCCGCGGTGTCGGTGGCCACGGCGAACGGCACCTGTCCCAGCGCGACGGCCAGCGCGGATCCCGAGCTGGAGCCGCCCGAGATGAGTTCTCCGCCGAAGACGCTGCGGGGCACCGTATACGGGGTGCGGGTGCCGTTGAGGCCGGTGGCGAACTGGTCCAGATTGGTCTTCCCGACATACAAGGCCCCCGCGTCCAGCAGTCGCTGCACGGCTGGTGCAGTGGTTTCGGGGATATAGGAGTAGTCCGGGCAGGACAGCGTGGTGGGAACCCCGGCGACGTCGATGCTGTCCTTGACCCCGAATGGGACGCCGTACAGCGGCAAGGTCCTTGCCCCTGGCCGGCTTTCGATCGCGGCCGCGGCGGCCAGCAGTTCGTCGCGGGGAACGGTGGACAACCAGGTTCCGTCATCCCCGCGTGCGGCGATGGCGTCGGCGACTCGTGTCGCGGTCTTGACCGGAGAACCGGTGCCGCCGGCATGCGAATCGAGAATCTCGGCTATCGATGGCCCGATTGACGGACCCCTGCTGATCCCGTGGTCGCCGCGTACATCTGAACCCATGAATGTCGATTGTCGACAGAATGATGGCGATCGCGGTACGCGCGTGTGTCGATCGTGTTAGCGATGTTCGGGGAGATCGACAGGGAGATCGACAGGGAGATCGGAAGGGAGATCGGCGGGGAGATCGGAAGGGAGATCGGCGGGGAGATTCAGGTACCTCAGGTGTCCGTGATCCTCCAGCGCGGCGATCACCGTGGCGGCGTCGTTGGACTCGAGTGCCGTGAGGATGGCCCGGTGCCGTTCGATCCCGTCGCCGGCGCGGTGGTGGCGGGCCTCCTCGCGCATGTTCATCGCCATCGGCAGCTGCAGTTTCAGCAGGATCGGCGCCAGGACGATGTCGAGTTGCCGGTTCGCCGCCAGGCCGACCACGGCGGCGTGGAAACGGCGATGAGCGTCGTCGCGGTCCAGTGCGGTCCGTGCAGAGGTCATTTCGCGGAGGGCGTGGCGCACCGGCTCCAGTTCCGACACCGGGTCGGCGAGCGGCATGGCCATCTCGATGGCGTGCCGTTCCAGCACATGGCGTAACGCGAACAGCTGGAGGATATCGGCCGGTGACCAGTCGGTGACCCGCGATCCACGCCGGGGGAGATGCTCGACCAGGCCTTGTTGTGCCAGCAGTCGCAGGGCCTCGCGCAGCGGGGCGCGGCTGATGCCGAGATCGGCGCACAGCTGCTCTTCGACGATCTTCTCGCCGGGGCCCAGGGTTCCGCTGAGGATGGCGTCACGCAGCCGGTTGCCCGCGACATCGACGAGCGTCGCAGGCAACTTCTGCCTCGGTCCGTCCACCTGGGGTGCCGCCATGCCACGCCATCGTAGGAACTTTTGCCGGCGAGTGCGTCGTGCAGGCTCGACACCGCACCTAGAACATGTTCTAGTTCTCCCATGCTGGACTTCACACTCGAGGACCTCAGTGCCGAGGACGTCGAGCGCTTGCGGACCGTCTACCGGCCACTGACCGAGGCCGTCCGCGAACTGATCGATGCCACGATCCGGTCCGAGGTGGACGCCGATGTGGTGGCCGAGGCGAAGACGCAGATCGACGCGGCGACCGCGGCGCTCCGCGGCCGTCAGCTCGACGGCCCGTTCGGTGTCCGATTCACCGCACACGGCGACCGGATGCCATGGGGTAACGCGGTGATCGGGCTGCGCAACCCGATCGCTCCGCCGTTGTCGGTGCAACGGGACGAGACCGGCGGCGTGTTCACCGACTTCGAACTCGGTGCGCCCTACGAGGGGCCGCCAGGGCACGTGCACGGCGGTGTGGCCGCGATGCTGCTCGACCACGTCCTCGGCGAGGTGGCCAGCCCGGCCACCAGTCCGCGGCTCACCGGCACCATCACGGTCCGGTACCTGCGACCCACCCCGCTCGGACGGCTGCACGCCGAGGCCAGGATCGTGCGGACCGAGGGGGTCAAGACGTTCGCGGCCGGAATCATCGCGGACGCGCAGGGTCCCACCGTCGAGGCCGAGGGTGTGTTCATTCGGCCGAAGTGGGCCAGGGATGACCAGCTGACTGACCCACCGGTCTGACGTGGGCGATATCCACCACCACCCGGGTGATGGTGGCCAACTCACCGACCAGCACGCGGGCGGGGCCGTCATCGGAGCTGAGCAGCGGGGCGGTGTCGCGTACCGCGACGGCAGCGGCGGCGAGTTGCTCGGCATCCACCCGCCAGGGCGCCGCCGGCGTCGCCGGATTGCCCATCAGGGCTTTGACGTAACCGTCTATGGCACTGGTGAACTCACGGTTCAGCGTGGGTGACGGATGCGAGGGCAGGGTTGATTCCAGAGTGGCGCAACTGGTGGTGACGGCGTTGAGCGAGGCGCGGTAGGTGCGTAACCACCGTCGAATCTCGGGATCATCGGTGCGGGTCGCACCTGCGGCGGCCTCGAAGGCGGTGCGCGCGCTGGCCGCTCGCTGCCATGCGGCCGACAGCGTTTCGGCGGGATGGTCGAGGTCGTGGACGAAAGCCTTGATCACCGTGGCTGCGTAATCGATTTCGGTCTTCAGCAATTCACCGGCCCGCTGGTGCAGCCGCACGAGGGCGCTGTCGGGCAGGCAGACATGCACGATCACCGCCAGCGCGCCGCCGATGATGGTCGCGAACCAGCGCTGTTCGACCGTACTGGTGTCGACCCCGCCGCTCACGTCCAGCAGGAAGATGATCGCGGCCGCCAGGGCGGCGTTGACCACGAGGTAACCGAAGTCCGCTGCCAGGTAGGCGATTCCCAGAAACGTCACCGCCAGTGCCGCCGAGGCCGGCCCGCCTGGGTGCAGCAGCGCGGTGAATGTGGAGGCGGCGATCACGCCGATTGCGGTGCCGGTGATCCGGCCGATGCACCGGGTATAGGTGTGCGCAGTCTCCGGGCGCAGCACCATGAGGACCGTGACCGCGATCCAGTAACCGGATTCGGCGCCGGCCGCGCGGCCCATCGCCACCCCGGCGGTCGCGGCGATCGTCAGCCGCACGGCGTGCCGAAGGATGGGGGACCGCCAGCTCAGTTGCGCACGGATCAGGCCGGCCGCCACCGCCCAGGAATGTGGAAGCCCGGGCCGACGCAGTGGGGCGATCTGTTCGGGCTCGAACAGGCCGAGATGCAGCTCGACGGCCTCCGCCAGCTGGTGCGAAAGCCGTTGGGCGACAATTCGGGTCGCCCCGCTGAGCTGCTCGGCCGCCGCGTCCACCCGTGCCAGCGCCGGACCGACCTGGCGTCGCGGCGCGCGCCGGGCGATGAGATCGAGGAGGTCGGCGCCGGCCTGCAGCACGTCGGCGGCCGCCCCGTCCCGGGGCCCCTCGCGACCGAGTGCGGTGAGTGTCACCATGATCCGCTCCGGCAACCCGTACCAGCCGCGGTAGGCCGGTGGCCGGAGTCGGGCCTGAGACTCGCTGAGCGTGAACGCCTCCCGCAGCCGGATCAACGGCTGCCGGTCCACCTGTGCCCCCGGGTCCGATGCCAATCGCTTGGCGTCGGCGCCGAGCGAACGGTATGCGAGGGCAAGCGCCTCCCGCTGGTCGCGCCATCGGCGTTGCGGCCAGAGCGAGATCAGCACCCCTTGAGCCAGCCCGCCGACCAGAGCCAGGCCACTCGCGGTCGACACCGTGGTGAGGCTGCCCGCCGTGGGCGAGGCGGTGACGAGCAGAATTGCCGCACCCGAGGCCACCATTCCGGCATTGGCGCTCAGCGCCCACTGCATGCCGGCCGCGAAGCACCACACGGCGACCACCGCGAGGAACACCGGTGTCCAGGTGGAGCTGAGTCCGCCGGCAGCCACCGCCAGGGCCATTCCCGCCGACACGGCGACGACCAGTGGTAAGCGGCTGCGCGGACTGTCCTGCAGGGCTGTCGCACCGGCCATTGCCGCGGCGCCCCCGGCGGCGATGGCCGCGCCTGGCGAGTCGAGGTAGAGCGCAACGGCGGCCACCCCCAGCACGCCGAGCAGGCTGCGCATCACCGCGCCGAACTCGTAGAGCGTCAGCCCCAGGGGCTTACCCTTCGCCACCTACTCATTGTTGTCCCCCGCGTGGCCCGCCGGGGGTAACTGAGGCGTTCCCGAAATCGCGTCCTGACCGCGACGTGATCCGGCCCCTATCGCGTCTCGGCGGTTGTTACTTTCGGGGAGTGGAAAAGGTGATGGTCACGTTGCGGCGGGCCGAAGCGGATGAGCAATGGTGTCGGCGATTGCGGACCGGGGTGGCATCGGCGCTGTCCGAACTGGACCTACCCGGCCTGACCGTCAACGTCAGGGATGACGCCGTCCGGGCCTCGCTGATGACGCTCACCACGCTGGATCCACCGGTGGCTGCGGTCGTGAGCATCTGGACCCACCAGTACTACGGCGCGGCCCTCACCGCGGCCCTCGAGCTGCTGGCCGCCGAATGTGATTATCTGGCAGCATATTTGGTGACCGAGTCGGTGCCCCTGCCCGGACCGACGGGGCCGCCGAGTGCGCGTACCCCCGGCCTGGCCAACGTGGCGCTGCTGCGCAGGCCCGCCGACCTGGACCAGGCCACGTGGCTCGTTCGATGGCATATCGACCACACCCCGGTGGCCATCGCCACCCAGGCCACTTTCGGCTATACCCAGAACACGGTGGTGCGGCCCCTCACCGCTGGTGCACCTCGGATCGACGCCATCGTCGAGGAACTCTTCCCGATCGAGGCGGTCTCCGACCTGCACGCGTTCTTCGGTGCGGCCGACGATGCCGATCTCGGGGACCGGATGGGGAAGATGGCGGCCAGCGTGGCACGGTTCGGCGCAGACCGAGATATCGACACGGTGCCCACCAGCCGGTACCCGCTGTGGGGCCAGGTGGATACGCTACGGGCGTGACATTGTTGATCTCCGATGACAACCGGGTGCGCACGCTCACCCTGAACCGGCCCGAAGCGCTCAACGCCTTCAGCGAGGCGCTGTACGACGCCACCACCGAGGCGCTGTCGGCAGCGGCAGACGACCCCGAGGTGTCGGTCGTGCTGCTGACCGGAGCGGGTCGCGCGTTCAGTGCGGGCAACGACCTGGTGGAGATGCAGAAGCTGGTCACCGACCCCGACTACAAGCCGGGCAAGTACGGTTTCCGCGGCATGGTCGAGGCCCTCGCCGCCTTCCCGAAACCGTTCATCTGTGCGGTCAACGGCGTCGGGCTGGGTATCGGCACGACAATCCTCGGCTACGCGGATCTGGCGTTCATGTCGTCCACGGCGCGGCTGAAGTGCCCGTTCACCAGCCTCGGCGTGCCGCCCGAGGCGGCCTCGTCGTATCTGCTGCCGCGGTTGATCGGCAGGCAGAACGCGGCGTGGCTGCTGTTGTCCTCGGAGTGGATCGACGCGGCCGAGGCCCAGCGAATGGGGTTGGTGTTCAAGGTCTGTGAGCCCGAGGATCTCCTGGCCGAGGCGCGCAGGCACGCCGAAGTGCTGGCCTCGCGCCCGCTGGGCAGCCTGCTGGCGGTGAAGAAGACCATGCTGGAGCCGATTCGGCCGGGTATCGCCGAGGCCAGTGAGCGGGAGAACGCGTTGTTCGCCGAGCTTCTGGGCCAGGCCGCCAACGTCGACGCGCTGGCCTCGTTCGTCGACAAGCGCGGCTAACTGGCCGCATGCACCGGGCACTCGCGGGAGGCCGCGAGGATCGCGCGCAGTGTGCGGCGGCAGCGTCCGCAGTCCGATCCCGCCCCGCACGCATCGGCGATCTGTTTGGACGTGGTGGCACCCGCAGCCACGGCATCGTGGACGGCCTGGGTGGTGGCGCCGGTACACAGACAGACGAACATCGGCTCAGCCCCCGACCGTCATCAGATGGGCGAACTTTCCGACGAACAGGGAGGGGTAGGCCCCGAATCCGGCTCGGGACAACCACTCCGCGGCGGCATCGGGATGGTCGATCCAGCGGCGTGCACTGGCCTCGTTCTCGATCTCTTGCAGGATCAGCACTTCGTGTCCGTCGTCGAACGCGCGGTACACCCAGATCTTGCGGACGCCGGACTGCCGGAACCGGTCTGAGGCGCCGTGCACCTTGACCATCAGGTCCTCCACGCTGTCCACGGTGGCGACCACGCCCACGATCACGCCGGCGACGGTTTCCGCGGCGCTGCCCGGCGCAGTGTCGAACAGGTCGATCTTCTCCACGACCTCGCCCGCGAAGATCGCCGGAATATCGTCGACGCCCGCGATATCGAAGAGATCGAATATCGCCGGCGAACGCAGAACGTCGCGCACTGAATTGGGATGGGATACGCCGATGGTTACCAGAATGCGTCCCGGTTCCCAAATCGACGTGTAGAGAACGACATGATGGGCGTCGATATTCACCAGCGATTGCTGGCGGCCTTTCAACGAATTCCACATCGACTCGGGATCGGCGACGCGATAGTCGGCGGCCAGAATAAGTGAATGCAAATGGTATTCGCTCATCTGCACACCGCCTCCGCCGCCATGGCAGCCGGGTTCCCGGCGCTACCGTTGATAGTTAGGTGAGTGTAGCCTTAGTTAGGCAAGCTAGTCCATCTCTGTATCGCTGACTAGGGTTAGCCTCACCTATAGGCAGCGCAAAACCCGTCCGATGTCGCGCGGAATCGCCGCCGAAGCCCTCGCCCCCGTGTCCGCGCTGCACTAGATTCGAAGCGCACGGCAATAGCAACACTTGACCAGCCCTCAAGGTGCTTAGGAGTGATATGCAAGGCGATCCGGAAGTTCTGAAACTGCTCAACGAGCAGTTGACAAGCGAACTCACGGCAATCAATCAGTATTTTCTGCATTCGAAGATGCAGGACAATTGGGGATTCAGTGAATTAGCGCAACACACGCGCGAAGAATCCATCGAGGAAATGCACCACGCGGAATGGATCACCGACCGCATTCTGCTCCTCGACGGTCTCCCGAATTATCAGCGACTGTTCTCCCTGCGAGTCGGCCAGACGCTGCGCGAGCAGTTCGAGGCCGACCTCGCGATCGAGTACGAGGTGGTGGCCCGACTGCGCCCGGGCGTCATCATGTGCCGTGAGAAGCAGGATGCGGTGTCGGCCAAGCTTTTCGAGGACATCCTCGCCGACGAGGAGAAGCACATCGACTACCTGGAGACGCAGCTGGAGCTGATGGACAAGCTCGGCGAGGCGCTGTACTCGGCGCAGTGCGTCTCGCGTCCACCCAAGTAATCCCGATACCGACACCCGCCGGCCGCCGACATCCCGTCGGCGGCCGGCGGCGTCGAAAAACTAGAACATGTTCCAATTCTCTCTCGGCGCGCGTACGCTTCGCAGCATGAGTCGAATCGGAGATTTTGCCGACGATGATGCTGCCGCATGGGTGCGCAAATCTCCCGATATCGGGGTCGCCATGGCCGGTTTCACGAACGCGGTCTACACCAAGAACCGTCTCCCGATGCGGGTCCGCGAGCTGGCCCGGATGGTGATCGCGCTGGACAACGAATGCGTGGTGTGCCAGAACACGCGCGATTCGGATGGCCTCGCCGCAGGGGTCGACGAGGATCTCTACGACCACGCCCACGAATGGCGACGCTGGCCCGGCTACAGCGCACAGGAGCGGGTGGCCGCGGAGTTCGCGGAACGATTCGCGCGCGATCACACCGCCTTACGTGACGATGAGGAGTTCTGGCAGCGCTGTTCGGCCGAATTCGACGACGAACTGCTGACCGATCTCGCGCTGTCCTGCGCCATGTGGCTCGGGATGGGCCGGATGCTGCGCACCCTCGATATCGGCCAGGCCTGCAAGATCACGCTCTG
The DNA here is from genome assembly GCF_051188035.1 of Mycolicibacterium sp. Y3. NCBI lineage: Bacteria > Bacillati > Actinomycetota > Actinomycetes > Mycobacteriales > Mycobacteriaceae > Mycobacterium > Mycolicibacterium sp. Y3. The sequence continues at coordinate 3,438,372 of NZ_JAVQLT010000001.1, forward strand.
ATCCAGATGAGCGGTGGTGTCGCGACAGCGGTCGCCGGCGTGTTCGTCTGGCTGGGCATGGTGCTGGCGATCTCGTTCGTGGAAGCGCCACTGAAATTCCGGGCACCCGGTGTCACGCTGCCGATCGGGCTGGGAATCGGGCGGTTGGTGTTCCGTGCCCTCAACGCGGCCGAGTCGGTGCTCGGCCTGGTCGTCATTGCCGCACTCGCGCTGTCCCACCCGCCGGTCGCCGCCGTCGTGGCGACCGCGACGGCCGCGGGTGCGCTGGTGGTGCAGCTGATCGCCGTGCGTCCACGCCTGACCCGCCGTTCCGACGCGGTGCTGGCCGGCGCCGAGGTGCCCCGGTCGCGCGCACATCACGTGTACGTCGGGCTCGAGGTGATCAAGGTGCTCAGTCTGGTCGTCGCCGGTATCGCACTGTTGTCGCGGTGAGCACCGCGCCCACCAGGAGCAGAAGTAACCATGGCCAACTGCCATGCTGATGCACCCAGCCGGCCACGGCGGACTGGACCCGGCCGGCCGCGGTGATCACCGGATCCGCAGGGCCCGCACCGGAGGTGAACAACCGGATCTCGTAGACGCCGTAATACGCCACGTAGGCACCGACGACGACGAGTATCACACCGCCGATCCTGTTGACATAGTGCACAATTCGGCGCATCCGGTCCAGTAGTGCAGAGCTGGTCAGCGCCACCGACACCGCCAGCGCCCCGACGATGAGGGCGAAACCGGCCGCGTACGCCAGGTACACCAGGGACGCGTCACGCGCCGATCCCGCCCGCGCCGCACCCGCCGTCACCGCCAGGAACGGTCCCACCGTGCACGACAGTGAGGCAAGGGCGAAACCCGCGCCGTAGCCGACCATGGACCCGATCCGGGCGGTGGGTGCCCAGCGTGCACCGGCGCCGATCGGTAAGCCCACTCGCCGGCCCGCCAGCATCCAGAGGCCCAGCAACAGCAGCACCACCCCGATCGCGACCGTGGCGTAGGGGAGATAACGCTGGATGGTGGAGGCCACCGACACGGCGAGCGTGCCGAACCCCGCGAACACCACCACCACACCCAGCGTCATCGCCGCCGTGGCCCCCAGCGCCCTCCCGACGGCCCGGCCGGGGCCGCCGTCCCGCTGCACCACCAGCGCCAGGTACGCCGGCAGCATGGCGAATCCGCACGGATTCAGGGCGGCCACCAGCCCGGCGCTGAACGCCAGGCCGACAAGGTCTGGGTTCATTCGGTCAGGACTTGAGTGCGGCGACCCGGTCGGAGAGTTCCTGTTCGGACATCGCCGAGGTCGGGTTGTTGACGAATGACGAGGTGCCATCCGGCTTCACGAACAGGTAGGCGGGCTGCCACGGCACATTGAACCGGGCCCACAGGGATCCGTCGGCGTCGTTGAGGTTGGTGAAGTTGAGGTTGTACTTGGACACGAACCCCTGCATGGCGGCCACATCGGAGCGGGCGGCCACGCCGACGAACGTCACCCCGGGATTGGCCGCGGCGACATGGCTGACATTGGGGGCTTCCTGATTGCAGAACGGGCACCACGGCGTCCAGAACCAGAGCACGGCCGGGCGGCCCTGCAAGGTGGCGCCGTTGAAGGGGCTACCCGACAGTGTGGTCCCGGTGAACTGAAGGCGGTCGTCGGCCAGGGCCGGGGGAGCGGTGATACCGAGCAGCAGCGCGGCTGCCGCGAAGATGAGCACGAGGTGGCGGATTCGAGAGGTCATACTGCATGCACGTACCCGGATACCGTTCGGTTCAGTCCCGACAGTGTCAGATCTGGCCGGTGGCGTCGTAGATCCAGGACATATCGGCGCGGGCGAGGTCGTCCAACCACGTCGACGGCGCGAAGTTCACCAGCGCGCTCATGTCCCAGTAGTCCTTCCACAGGGTGATCCGGTCGTTCTGCACGTGGTGCACGGTGACGAACCGTAGAACGGCGGTCTCGCCCGTGCGCCATTCCCAGGTCTCGGAATGCTCGTACATCACGGAGGCGCCGTCGGCGACCAGCAGCCCGTCGTGATTGACATAGGAGGCCAGTGGTTCAAGACCGATCTTGAGCCGCTTGACGATGTCCTCGGGACCGCGCGCCGAGGCCGCGGGGCCGACCGGCATGTCGGCGTAGATGCAGTCGTCGGCCAGGTGTGACTTGACGGCGTCCCAGTCCCGCTCGGACAACGCCTTCCACATCTGGCGGACGGTATCTTCAGCTGACACTTGACAATTCGCCCTTAGCGGCCGGCAGCGCGGGGGCGCGGTGGGCGGCCCGCAGGAATCGTCCGGTGCGATGCCGCCCGACTAGCTCGGTGGCCTCGCCGGCGGCGAACACCAACCGGCCACCGACGAGCACGGCGCATACGGTGTCGTCATTGCGGTTCACCATTCGGGACAGCCCGCCGTACTGCTCGACGGGTTCCTCGGCATAGGTCTCCAGCGTGGCATCCAGCCGGGCCGGATCGACGATCACGGCGTCCGCGCGGTCCCCGACGCGCAGGTGGCCGGCGTCGAGGCGGTACCAATCGGCCAGCTCACCGGTGAGCCGGTGTACCGCTGCCTCGATCGTCATGAACGGCCGGCCGGCCTTCTCGGCGTCGTTCACATGCCGCAGCAGCCGCAGACCCATGTTGTAGAAGGCCATGTTGCGCAGGTGGGCCCCGGCATCGGAGAAGCCCATCTGGATCCCCGGCTCGCGGGCGAGCTTCTTGAGCACATCGGGGCGATGGTTGGAGATGGTCGTGCGCCAGCGCAGCGCCCGGCCGTGCTCGAGCACCAGGTCGAGGAACGCATCGACGGGGTGCACCCCGCGGTTGGTGGCCACCTGTCCGAAGGACCTGCCGATCACCGACGTATCCGGGCAGGCGACGATATCGGCGTCGTAGAAGTCACGCTGCCACACCCGCACGCCGAACTTGTTCTCGTAGTCCTTCCGGAACTGCCTGCGGTACTCGGGGTCACGCAGCAGCTCATTGCGTTCCACCTCATCGCGTAGGTGCAAGGCGGCGGCACCGGTGCCGAACTCCTCGAAGACCACCAGGTCGATTCCGTCGGCGTACACCTCGAACGGGACCGGCAGGTGCTGCCAGCGGAAGTTGCCGCCGAGCGCGTTCACCACCCGGGCGAGCGGGCCCAGGATCTTCACGGCGTAGGGATTGGACTTCACGTCGGCGGCCGAGAGCAGGCTGGTCTTGAGCGGGTTGCGGAACAGGCCCAGCGACTGGGCCAGCTGCGACGCCAGATTGACCGGGTTGGCGATATCGGGGCCCGACTGCAACACGCGTCCGCTGCGTCGTAGCAGCGACTTGAGTCGGCGTAGTTCGCGCGGTTTGGCGTAGGTGGACGGCAACGTGCGGGACCGGCACACCTCGCCGTCGATCTTGTCGAAAAGCAGTTGTTGCGAAGACATTCCGACGAATCCGGCATTCAGCGCCTCGGACAGCATTCGCTCCATCCGGGCCTGCTCGCGCCGCGTCGGACGCTCGCAGTGGCGGGTGGCCCGGTCCAGACCCATGACCGCGGTGCGCATATCGGAATGCCCGAGGAACGCGGCGACATTGGGGCCCAGTGGCAGCTTCTCCAGCGCTTCGACATACCCCTCTGCGCTGTCCCAGGTTTTGTTGCCGTCGACTGCGGTGATGACGTGTTCCCGGGGGATGGCCTCCACCCGGCCGAACAGGTCACCGGCGTCCTGCCCGTCGACGTGGATGGTCGACAGCGAGCAGGAGCCCAGCATCACCGTCGTCACGCCGTGGCGCAGTGATTCGGTGAGCGCGGGGCCGCCCAGGATCTCGACGTCGTAGTGGGTGTGGATATCGAGCATGCCGGGCAGCACCCACTTGCCGTCCGCGTCGATGACCTCGGCGCACCCGGTGGCGTCGAGCTCATCTGCGCTGACGGCCACGACGTGGCCGGCGCGGATGCCGATATTGCGCACCGCCGAGGGGGCACCGGTTCCGTCGAACCAGCGGCCACCGCGAATGATGGTGTCGAAAGTGTTGTGGGTCACGTTCACGCTCACCCCGTCATCACAACAGCGCGACGGGACGGGTGTCAACGAAAATCGTGAACAGATTTGAGAACCTGTCTACTCGGTGGGCGGGGAATCCGGGTGGCCGGGATCCGCGCTGATCGTCGGCGTCAGCAGCGCCAGTTCCTCCGCGATCGGTGCTCCGGTCCGCGCTTTTCGGGCAAGTTCTCCCAGCGCGGCGACATACTTGTCGCCGTCGACCTCGGCCAACAGGGTGGTGGCGCCGTCCTCGGCGGCCCAGCAGCTGGTCACCATGAGATAGCCGAGGCTCTCTGCGGCGCTGACCGTCGCGGTGAGCTGCCCTACCAGCGCGCGCTGGCGGGCAGTCCCGCCGAGTGCGGCGCCATATGCGGCACCCAGGTCGAGGACGGCCCGTTGCAGGTCCCGTCGGGCCGCGCGCGCGGCCAGGGTGGCCGGGGCGTCGTCGCACAGGTACCGCGCCACCGCCGCCACCTCAACCAGGGTGTCGGCCACCGCGGCGCCGAGGCGACCCGCCTCCTGGCGCGGCGCGGTGAACAGGTACACCGCGATCCCGACCGCGCAGCCGATCAGGGTGTCCAGGCCGCGGTCGACGATGATCGGGCCGACATCGACGCGGTGCGCCGCGGTGGAGGCGGTCAGTGCGGCGGCGGTGATGAACACACTGGCCAGCGCGTAGTTGCGGGTCACCAGGATCTCGATGACGAACTGCAGCGCGGCGACCACCAGAGCCAGCCACGGACCTTGCGGGTGTACTACCAGGACCGCGGCGGCCAGCGCCAACCCGATCCACGTGCCGACCAGCCGTTCGGTGCCGCGTCGCAAGGTCGCGGTGCGGTCGATACCGGTGTGTAGAACGAGCACCGCCGCCGCAATCGCCCAGTACACGTGCCCGACACCGGTGATCGCCGCCGTGGCGCCGGCCAGGGGAGCGGCCACCGCCACGCGCAACATCACCCGCCGGGTGTGCGCGCCGGGGGCGAGGGCCTGGCGCAGCAACTCCGGAATGCAGGGCGGACGCAGAGCACGGCGGTCGCGGTCGCGGACCGCGATACCGGCAGGGTCCAGGTCCAGGCGTGCCACGGCCCGTACGGTGGCCGCGCATTCCGGTGGTACCGGCCGCGCCGCGTCGGCGGCACGCAGCGTGGTGGAGAAGAGTACGTGCACAGCATGATTGGCGTCGCGCAGCCGGTCCAGCGTGCCACCGGGGCGCGCCGCCAACGGCTGGTAGCTGACCAGCACGTTCCACGCCCGATACAAGGCGCTTGCCGCGCGGTCCCGCAAAGCGGGGTCCTCGGGATGCTCGGCACAGGCCGCCACAGCATCTCCTGCCGCAGCCACCGCGGCCTTCTCCGGTCCGCGGAAGTCGAGGTACGCCCCGGCCATCTGCGTGGTCCAGGCGAGGGCGCCGCCGGCGAGCACCAGCAATCCGATCTGCCACGGCGGAAGCTGCGACGCCGAGACCCCCACGCCCGCGGCGCAGACGATCACGAAGATGTAGGCACCGGGAGGGCCGACGGACAGGGCTGCGCACAACCACACCGCCGTCGCCGCGATGACCGATACGACGGTGACCGCCAACCAGGGGATCGGGGCCACCCATGCGCCCAGCGTCACCGCGGCCGCGAGCGTCACCGCGATGACGGCCAGCTGTGTGCCGCGGTTGAGATACGGCCGGTCGCCACCGAAGCGGCAGGTGAACGCGCCTAGGGTGGCGATCAGGCCGGCGCCGAGATCGCCGGTGGCCCAACCGATCAGGATGGGGACGGCGGCGCTGACAGCGGCCCGCACACCCATCGGCCAACGGGGCGGGGACGGCCGCATCCGGAACAGGGCGCCGAACCCGGGTCCGGCCGCGGATGAGGCTGCGGCGTCGGCGGGCACGGGCTCACCCTAACTGCCGTCAACGCGCAGAACGGACATCGCCGCGGGTCAGGACACCGCCCAGGCGTCAGGCCGGCGGCCGTCGATATCGGTGAAACCGTATTCGGCGGCCAGGGCAGCCGAGGTGACCGACTGCTGATTCCACCGCTGCCGGGCCGGGTCGGCAGCGATCGCGGCGACGCCGCGGCCCACGAAACGGGGGGATTCGGACTGCGCGAAGCCGGGCGGTGCGGCCGGGTATCCGTCTCTGCGTTCGATGTCGAGGGCGTGCAGCCAATCGGCCTCGGAGACGCCGTAGGCATCCAGCATCATCTCGGAACGCAACCATCCCGGGGTGACCGCCACCGCGGTGGCGCCGAATTCCCGCAGCTCGTGGCCCTGGCTGTAGGCGAGCCGGTTCACCGCGACTTTGGCCAAGTCGTAGAACACCGACAGCCGGTAGTTGTCGGCATTGTATTCCACTGTGCCGTCGGTGATTTCGACGACGAGCCCACCGGGTCGGGCGACCAGCAGCGGCATCAGGCAGTGTGAGGTGATCAGGTGGGTGTCGATTCCCAGGCGCAGGATGCGCAGGCCGTCATCGAGGTCGTGTTCCCACAGCGGTCTGCCCCATGTCGAGGGCGGGCCCTTGAGCACCTCGGCGCCCCAGATGTCATTGACCAGAATGTCGATGGCACCGAATTCCGTATCGAGCCGCCGGGCCAGGCCCCGTACCTGCGCGGCATCGAGGTGGTCGACCTGGATGGCCAGTCCCGTCCCGCCCAGCTTGGTGACCAGTGCGGCGGTCTGTTCGATGGTCTCGGGACGTCGGTAATCGGAGCTTTCATTGCCGGTCACGCTGCTGCGTCCGGTGCAGATGACGGTGGCACCGGCCTCGCCGAGCCCGGCGGCGATACCGCGGCCGGCACCCCGGGTTGCGCCCGCGACGACCGCCACCCGGCCGCGCAACGAGCGAGGCGTCATCGACTGAGTATCGCGCGTCGGTGCCATCGCTCGTGGCCTTTAAGGAACTGCGGGCATACTCGCGGAGGTGACTCCGATGCAGCGATACATCGCCGAAGAGATCGCCACCGACCACGTCGACGGGCTCATGTCGAGGCGCGAGGCACTGCGCAGGCTGGCGCTGCTCGGCATCGGTGCGGGCGCGGCGAGCGCGCTCATCGCCGCGTGCGGCGACAAGAAAGCGGTCACTCCGGCGACCACGGTGGGCACGCCGGCCACCGGTACTTCGGCCGCCATCGCCCCACCGCCGGGCTCCGAGCACACCCTGCCCACCGCGCCGGTCAATTGGGCGGGTCCGCAGGGCGAACTCGAAGCGGCGTGGAGCGAGGCACCAGAACCCAAGGGCGGTGTTCTGATCGTGCACGAGAACAAGGGCCTCAACGATTGGACACGATCGGTGGCCGGCCGGTTCGCGGGCAGTGGGTACTCGGCGCTGGCGATCGATCTGCTCTCGCCGCAGGGCGGTACCGGCAGCTTCGCCGATCCGGCGGCGGCCACCGCCGCCCTGGGCAAGATCCCGGCCGCTGACCTGGTGGCCAACCTCAAGTCGGGCGTCGACGAACTGGCCCGGCGCATACCGGAGCGCAAACTGGCCGCGGTGGGATTCTGCATGGGTGGCGGGCTGGTCTGGCAGTTGCTGGCCGCCGGTGAGCCGCGCCTGGCGGCGGCCGTGCCGTTTTACGGCCCGGCCCCCGAGGGTGCTGATTTCGACGGCTCCAAAGGTGCTGCGGTACTTGGCTTCTACGGGGCCCTCGATGACCGGGTGAACGCGACCGAACCCATCGCCAGGGCGGCGCTGGAGAAGGCCGGTATGGTTCACGAACTGGTCACCGAACCCGATGCGAACCACGCGTTCTTCAACGACACCGGTGAGCGCTACAACGCAGTGGCGGCCGCCGACGCCTGGCAGCGGGTACAGGACTGGTTCTCGAAGTACCTCACCTGAACTGGTGCGTTCACACTCCGTTAAGGGACGCGTCGAGTGGGCGTGTTCGTCCGCGCACGGGCTGCCGATCTGATGGTGACATGCGGGTTGTCCAGGTCGCGAACTTCTACGGTCCACGGTCGGGGGGCCTGCGCACCGCGGTGGACAGGCTCGGTGCCGAATACTGCGCGGCCGGCCACGAGGTCTTCCTCGTCGTCCCGGGTTCGCGCCGCGACCGGCAGGTGCTGGCGTCGGGAGTGGTGCGGCTCTCCCTACCTGCGGCGCTCATTCCGTTCACCGGCGGCTACCGCGCGGTGCTGCCCGGTCCGGTGACCGCACTGTTGGAGGAACTGACCCCGGATGCGCTGGAGGTGTCCGACCGGCTCACCCTGCGCTCGCTCGGACCGTGGGGTAGGCGGCACGGCGTCGCGACAGTGATGATTTCCCACGAACGGCTCGATCGCCTTGTCGGGCAAGTTCTTCCGAGCGGTGCGGCCCGCGGGGTGGCCGACTTCGCCAACCGTCGCACCGCGTCGAACTACGACGCCGTGGTGTGTACCACCGGATTCGCCCGCGCGGAGTTCGACCGGATCGGCGCCCGCAATGTCGTCACCGTCCCGCTCGGCGTCGACCTCGAGCAGTTCCATCCGCGCCGGCGCAGTGAGCAGGTGCGCAGCCGGTGGGCGGCGCCGCAGCAGACCCTGTTGGTGCACTGCGGCAGGCTGTCGGTGGAGAAGCATGCCCACCGAAGTATCGATACGCTTGCGGCACTGTGTGATTCAGGACTGGACGCGAGGCTGGTGGTGGTGGGCGAGGGTCCGCTGCGAGCCCGGCTGCAACGCCAGGCGGCGGGATTGCCGGTCGACTTCACCGGGTACATCGGTTGCCGGGACACGGTGGCGGGCATCTTGGCGTCCGCCGACGTCGCACTGGCGCCAGGCCCGCACGAGACCTTCGGGCTCGCCGCGCTGGAGGCGTTGGCGTGTGGGACCCCGGCGGTGGTGTCGCGGACGTCGGCACTGGCCGAGATCCTCACCGACGAAAGCGGTGCCACCGCGGACAACGATCCGCATGCCCTCGCCGACGCGGTGGCCACCGTCATCAGCCGCCCGGAACTGCTGCGCCGGCACAGCGCGCGGCGCCGCGCCGAACAGTTCACCTGGCCGCGTTCGGCCGCGGGGATGCTCGACGCGCTGGGCGCGGCCGGCGGGTAGTTTTACCGCCATGTCACCCGGCGGGCAGGAGCGCAGCGACCCGGGAATCGATGACACCGCACGTACCCGCACCCTGTGGTTCGCGCTGCTGCTCACCGTGACGAACGGGTTCATGGACGCGCACACCTACTCCGTCCGCGGGCACGTGTTCGCCAACGTGCAGACCGGCAATGTGATCTTCTTTGCACTCGACATATCGCAACGGCACGTCGCCGAGGCGATGGCCCACGTGTGGCCGATCCTGGCGTTCATCACCGGAGTGTCGGTGGCGGCGCAGATCAAGTCCGGCCGCGCCGAACGCCACCTTCCGCATCCGCTGCGCTGGACGATGGGCGTCCAGGTGCTGGCGCTGGTGATCATCGGCTTCGTGCCGTCGTCGGTGCCGCACAGCTATGTCACCGTCCCCATCTCCTTCCTGGCCGCCGTGCAGATCGGGTTGTTCCGCAATATCGGCGACCTGGCCTACCTCCCGGTGGCCACCACCGGAAACCTGATGCGGTTCGTCGAGGCCGGCTATGACGGACTGGTCGACCACAAGCCCGGCGCCCTGAAGGCCTGGGGCATTTATGCGGCGCTGATCGGCGCATTCGCCGCGGGTGCGGTCCTGGGTGCGCTGCTCAGCCGGGCCTGGGAGGTGCACGCCATCTGGGTGGCCGCCGGGATTCTCGCCGTCACGCTGGTGCTGTTCATTGTCGATCGCGATGCCTGGCAGTGACATACGATCCAGCTGTGAGACGTCGCGCTGCGTGTGTTCTGCCGCTCCTGGTCGGCGCGGGGGTGTGCGGTGTGGGCACTGCAGCCGCTGCGCCGGCTCAACCGGGTTGCGCCTATACGCTCGCGCAGCCGGTGGTGACCCAGGTGTCGGGCACCCCCATGGTGACCACCACGGTCACCGTCGCGGCCTGTCGCCAGAGCAACGCAATGTTGCAGGTGGCGTGCCTGGAACTCAAGGGTGCCGGCGCGGCGCCGCTGTGTGTGTCCAGCGAGGGCCCCGCCGCGGCCCAGGTCTTCTTCGCGCCGTACCGGCCCGGCGCGACCTACGTGGCCAGCGGCCGCGGATGCGCGGTGGCGGGCAGTCCCACGGTTTCGGTGTGCAATGCCGTCGGGCCGGTGACCGTCACGTTGTGATGCGGGAGATCCGGCAGGTCGGCCGGCTCCCACCGGTATCCGGATCCGCGGACGGTCCGCAGCGCCCGGGCGTAGCCGCCGAGTTTGGTGCGCAGCCGGCGGACATGGGTGTCCACCGTGCGGGCCGATACCTGCGGGTCCCGCCATACCTGCGCCATGAGTTCGCCGCGCGAAACGGGCTGTCCGTGCCGCTCGGCCAGATGCCGCAGCAGCTCGAACTCCCTGCGGGTCAGCCGTAGCCGAACGCCGCCGACCCAGGCGTCATTGCGTCCGATGACCAGACCGGCCGGGGGTGTGACCGTGGTGGGCGGACTGGACCGGGCGGTGCTGATCTCGGCGGGGCGCACCCGCACTCCTGGTACCGATCGCGCGATGATCCGGCCGTACTCGTCGGCCAGCTGCGCCGTGCGCATCGGAAGTTCGACGAAACCGCCGGGCACCTCGAAGGTCAGCACCACCCGCACCGTGCCCACACCCTCGGGCGACGGGGAGGCAGCTTGGTACATCGTGCCAATGTGTCCGCCGGCGTGGTGATCGCGCCAGGGTTCGGCTCGCCATGTTCCCAACTCAGAACGCGGCGATCACCTGGCCGGCATAGGCCGTCGTGATGAAGTCCCGGGTGGAGGCGCTGTTCAGGGCCGCCGCGAGCACCTGGATATCGGGGTGCCGCGCGCCGTCGGCCGCCGCAACCAGGTACTCGGCGTAGGCCGGGTTGGCGCGGTCACAGTGCAGGGCGGTGGTGGTGTCGACATTCGATTCCATCGCCTGGTTCCCGAACAGGAACACCACATCGAAATCGTCGCGCGCGGAGGGCAGCGTCCAGCTGGTCAGCTCCTTGAACACCAGGCCCAGCGGGTTGGCGCGCACATCGGCGACCGAGGCCAGCGCACCCGGGCGGTCCGCGCACTCGATCAGACCCAGGCCGTCCAGCATCCGCAGGGACCGGTCGGCGTTGACGGGATCGGACGGCAGCGCCACCTCGGCGTACTCGGCCACCTCGGCGACAGCGTCGAATCGCGAGGAGTACAGGCCGAACGGCTCGATATGTACCGGGACCACCGGCACCAGCGCGCTGCCGGTGCGCTGGTTGAACTCCTCGAGGAACGGCAGGTACTGAAAGTAGTTGGCGTGCAACCGTCCTGCCGCCAACCAGTCGTTGGGCTCGTCGAAGGAATCGAACACGGCGACCTGGAGGTCGATCCCGTGGCCGGCGAGTTCGGAACGGACGTTCTCCAGGATCTCGGCGTGCGGCACCGGGGTGGCACCCACCCGCAGCGGTCGCAGACCCTTGGTGGCCAACGACCGCACCGAACTCGTCGACATGTCCGGCAACACTACTGATGCCGCCGCCGTTCGCAATGTGGCACCCGGGCACGTGATTGTGTCCGATTGTTACGGCCTTTGACGCACGCTGACCACAGCCGTGGCCGCGGCGAAAGACCCCGCCTACGGTCCGGTCAACGAATATCGAAGACCTCACGAAAGCACGGTCACGCATGTCCGAAATCACCGCGGTACCCGACGATCTCACCGGACCGGCGCCGTCGGCCCGCAAACTGCGCGGCAATCTGGGCGTGGCTTCCATCGTGTTCATGGTGGTCGCCGCGGCAGCCCCGCTCGGCGTCGTCGGCGGCGTCTTTCCGCTGGGGATCGCCAACGGCAACGGAGCCGGGTTCCCGGCGACTTTCATCGTGTCGACGGTCATCCTGCTGCTGTTCGCGGTCGGCTTCACCGCACTGACCCCGTTCGTCGAGGAGGCCGGTGCCTTCTTCTCCTATATCCGCCAGTCCCTTGGCTTCTCGATCGGCATCGGCTTCGGCTTCCTGGCCTTGGTCAGCTATGTCGCCCTGGAGGCCGGGGTATACGGTCTGCTCGGGCCGGCCGGGGGCGGCGTCGTCACGCTGTTCGGCGGACCCGAGATCCCGTGGTGGGTCATCGCGGCGGTCGCGTTCGCGGTGACGACCTACCTCGGGTACCGCAACATCGAGCTGTCCAGCCGGGTGCTGGGCGTGTTGCTGACGGCCGAGATCGCCATCATCCTCATCCTCGACCTGGTCATCGTCGTGCGTGGCGGCGGCGACCACGGGCTTTCCGCCGGCGTGTTCACGCCGTCGACGGTGTTCTCCGGATCGCTCGGAATCGGGCTGCTGTTCGCCATGCTCAGTTACATCGGCTTCGAGGCCACCGCGATCTTCCGCGATGAGGCGAAGGACCCGGAACGCACCATTCCCCGCGCCACCTACGCTGCGCTCATCCTCATCGGCGCCTTCTACGCCGTCACCAGCTGGGCACTGATCTCGGCGTGGGGTGACAGCCAGGCTGTCGCCAAGGCGACGGACTCCGGTGGCACGTTCCTGTCCGATATCGCGCAGACCTACATCCGCACCGCCGGTAACGACGTCATCACCGTCCTCTATTTCACCAGCCTGTTCGCCTGCATCCTGGCGTTCCACAACGTGGCGTCGCGCTACGTGTTCGCGCTCTCGCAGCACCGCGTGCTGCCGCAGTCGCTCGGCGTTGCGCACGCCGCGCACGGGTCACCGCACAAGGCGTCGCTGTGGATCTCGGGTGTCGTCGCGATCAGCATCGCGGCGGCCGTGCTGTTCCAGCTCGATCCGATCACGCAGTTCTACACATGGTTCGCGGCGGCGACCACGGTCGGTTTCGTGGTGCTGCTGATCGCCACCAGCGTGGCGGTCCTGGTGTTCTTCGCCCGGGACCGCCGCGGCTACTCCCAGTGGCGGGTGCGCATCGCGCCCGCAATCGGCCTGGTCGGACTGGTGGGCACGCTGGTGTTGATCCTGACGAACCTGGAGGGGCTGGCCACCTCGAATGCGCTGGGCTGGGGCATCGTCGGACTGCTGGCGGTGTCGTTCCTCGTCGGCGCGGTGGTGGGCCGTCGGGTCGGCGACCCGGTCGAGGTCGTGCCGTCGTGACCCGCACCGTCGAGGCCCCCGCCGAACGAGAACTGTTGCGCCGGCTCGCCGACGGGTCGCTGCGTGAGATCGAGGTGGCCTGGAGCGACCCGTTCGGGCACGCCCAGGGCAAGCGGATCCCGGCGGCGCAGTTCCTGCACCGTGCCCACGGCAACGGGTTCGCGTTCTGCGAGGCATCGCTGGGCTGGAACGCCGACGGCACCGTCATCGACGGCCTGCGGCTGACCAATTGGGACGGCGGTTATCCGGATGTGTTCGCGGTGCCCGACCTCGCCACCTTCCGCCCGGTGCCGTGGCGGCCCGGGGTGGGTCACGTGATCTCCGACATCGTCAGCCATGACCGGTCGCCGTCGCTGCTGGATCCCCGTGCCGTCCTGCGCCGGGTGCTCGACCGGCTGTCCGGGCTGGGCTACACCGCCAAGGTAGGCGTGGAATTCGAGTTCTACCTGCTCAACGCGGACGGTTCCACCTACCAGGACGATATCCACGCCTATTCGCTGGAGAACGCCAACGCGCTGGATCCGGTGCTGGCCGACCTCTACGACGTCCTCGGTGCCTTCACCCGTTTGGAGGGTATCCAGACCGAGTACGGGCCAGGACAGGTGGAGACCAATCTGGTCTACACCGACGCGCTGGAGGCCGCCGATGACAGCGCCCGGCTCAAATACGCGGCCAAGGAGGTGGCCCGTAAGCACGGCAAACTGGCCAGTTTCATGGCCAAACCGTTCGCCGAGCACTCGGGAAGCTCTGCGCATCTGCACATCTCGCTGTGGCGAGACGGCGAGCCCGCCTTCGCCGCGGTGAACGGGGCGGAGAACGACCTCGCCCTGCACGCGATCGCCGGCCTGCTGGAACACCTTCCGTCGATCACCTTGTTCGGCGCGCACTCGGTGAATGCGTATCGCCGTTTCGTTCCCGACTCATTCGCCCCGGCGACGGTCACCTGGAGTCGCGACAACCGCAGCGCCGCAGTGCGTTCGCTGATCGAAGCCGACCCAGCGGCGACCCGCATCGAGCTTCGGACCGGGTCCGCGGATGCCAATCCGTACTGGTTGGTGGCCGCCGCGCTGGCGGCCGTCGTCGCCGGGATCGAGGCGGGTCGGCCGCCGGCCGCGGCCGAAACCGGCAACCTCTACGGCTCGGGCACCCCACTGCCCGATTCGCTTGCCGTGGCGGTCGCGCTGGCGACCCGCGATGACACCATCACCGAGATCCTCGGGGCGGATTCGGTCGCCGATTTCGCCGCCATCGCCCACAGCGAGTGGCTGGCGTACGCGAGCCAGGTCACCGATTGGGAGCGCAAGCGCTACCTGGCGACGTCATGACGTCGCGGCCGCCTGCCAGCGGATACTTCTGAGCGGGTAACACCGCCCCGGCGACCGCCGATACCCTTGGTAGGAATGGCGGCCGATCGGCAGTGACCTGCTCCGCCTTCGATCTGCCTGTCGCCGGTGTGCCGCCTTCCTGGAACGGTGCACGCAACACGGTGGGGAGAGCACGGTGAAGGTAGCAAAGATCGTGGCGAGCGCCATGATCGTCAGCAGCCTGGGATTGGGAGGCGCCACCCTCGGGGGTGCGGTGGCGTCGGCGCAACCCGGGAACGGAAATGGCAACGGACACGGAAATGGGCACGGCAATGACTGCCGTCCATGGTGCAACGGACCGGGGTTCGACAATCACTGGGACAAGGGCGTGTGGTGGGCCAACAACCGCCACGACTGGTGGGACGACCGCCAGGGCCCGCCGCCCTGGGGCTGGGGCCCGCCGCCCGCGTTCCAGTGGAACGGCGGTCCGCTCCCGCAGACTGTGAACTACTGGGGCTACCAGGCGAACCCGGTATGGGACAACGGGTTCCATCAATGGGGGATCTGGCTGTTCGGGTTGTGGATCCCGATCTTCGGGGTGGGTTTCAACTGAGCCGGACGCGGGATAGGTGAGAACACCTCATCCCGCTCCGGGTGCAGCAGTCTCCGATTCGGGGAGGTCGTGGCGGACCACCCGAACGCGCCCGTGCGGCAGGCATGCGGCATAGCCGTGGTACTTGCCGTACAACTCCCATGAGGTGTGCTGGTCGTCGCTGCGGACATCGATACCCTGCCCACCGGAGAACCGCAGGTGCAGGCTGCCGTCGTCGTCCCATTCGGCGTGCGTACAGGTGGTGCCGGCGAAGTCGAAGAGCGGCTTCTGTTCCCGCCGCACCGCCATCGGGTCGATCGGGAACACTTCACGCGTTTCCCCCGCGATCGGGGGCACCGTCAGCTCCATCGGCGCGGAGATGACGAGTTCGTTGTAATGATCCAGGTTGAGCACCAGACCGTCGCGGAACATGATCCGCTGCAGGACGTGTCCCTGGATCCACTGTTCGGTCATCTTCTCACTGTGAGCGCGTGGCCGCCCGCGCACAAGAGGCCAGGGATGTGCGGAACCCGTCGGGGATGGGGCGCTTGGTCCAGTCGTCGGTCGACACCACGACGTAGGTGTTGCGGCCGTGCACCGCGGCATGTTCGGCCTCGCCGGCCCCGCGGCGCAAAACGGTGAATGCGAGGGTGAAACTGGTGGTGCCGATCTGCTCGCACTCCACGGTGATCCGCACCGAGTCGCGCCAGCGCACCGAGGCCAGGTAGTCGATCTCGCTGTGCACCACTTTGAAATCGAAGCCTGCGGCCATCAGTTCCTCGTAGTGCACCGGTAGCCGGTCCAGGAACGCCGTGCACGCCTCGTCGAACCAGGTCAGATAGTGGCCGTTGAACACCACACCCTGCTGGTCGACCTCCGCATAGCGGGGCACGATCGGAAACGAGAACGGCCGGTCGGTCGGTGAACTCACCCGCTCACCTTGCCTGAGGCGATGACGCCATGGAAGCGTGGACGCCGATGACTACCCCCACCCTTGTGACACTCGAGGACATCCGCGCCGCGGCACGGCGGTTATACGGCGGCATCGTGCGCACACCGCTGGTCCCCGCACAGTGGGGCGACCCCGACCGTCCGTTGTGGATCAAGCCGGAGAGTCTGCAGGTGATCGGTGCCTTCAAGGTGCGGGGTGCCCTCAACGCCGTCGGTCGTATCGACGAGTCGGTCCGGTCGCGCGGTGTGGTGGCATATTCGAGCGGCAACCATGCACAGGCCGTGGCCTATGCTGCCGCGACTTTCGGGATCACCGCGCAGATCGTGATGCCTCGGGAGACGCCGGATATCAAGGTTCGCAAGACCCGTGCGTACGGCGCCGAGGTGGTGTTGTGCGGTGCGGGACAACGGGAGACGGTGGCCGCCGAACTCGTCGAGCGCACCGGGGCGACGCTCGTCCCGCCGTTCGACCACCCCGATGTCATCGCCGGGCAGGGCACCATCGGTCTGGAGATCGCCGAGGATCTGCCCGATGTCGCCAATGTGCTCGTCCCGGTCAGCGGGGGTGGCCTTGCCTCGGGGATCGGTACGGCGGTCAAAGCGCTGTGCCCGCGGGCGCAGATCTTCGGTGTCGAGCCCGAACTCGCCGCGGACACCGCGGCCGGCCTGCAGGCCGGGCACCGCGTGTCGATGCCGGTGGCCGACCGGAACCGCACCATCGCCGACGGATTGCGGTCGGAACCTTCGGCGCTGACCTTCGCGCATCTGCAACAGGTGCTGTCTGGGGTGCTCACCGTGACCGAGGACGAAATCCGTTCGGCGGTCCGGGAGTTGACGTTCAAGGCGCAGCTGGTCAGTGAGCCGAGCGGCGCGGTCGCGCTCGCTGCCTACCGTCGGCACCCCTTACCGCCGGGACCCACGGTGATCATCCTGTCCGGAGGCAATGTCGAGCCGGCGTTGCTGCGGGATATCCTGTTCGATCAGTCAGCCGCCGAAGACCAACGGCACTGACACGTCGCAGCCCCGCTGCAGGCAATGCGTCCATGCATCTTGTGCGGCAACCGCTTTCAGTCGGCGTCGGGTACCGGTCCAGCCACATGAACAGCACGCTGTGGAGTGTCCGATCCCGCGTCGGCACACCGTGGTCAATCCGTGCGCGTGCATGTCGACGGTCGGGTCGTGAAGCAGGGATATGCTCATCGGCACCTCCTTGGGCCGGACGGGATCCGTGACTCGATTCTCCCGCAGCGCCGCGCCGAAACCGTTCTGTGCGAGGTCACGAGTTCGCAGAGATCAGGTGGAGTAGCCGTTACCGTCTGGGGCGAGCGAAGCGACGGGGGATCCTGTGGGGCGAGCGAAGCGACGGGGGATACGCCTCAGTGCACGCCGTCCATCTGCCGGCTGATCCACGGCGACACGCTGAACACGACGACCCCGACGACGATCGCCACGATGCCGAGGATCCCGAAGTAGGCCACTTCGCGAGACGGGTCGTAGTACTTGGCCAGCACTCCCGACATCGAGGTGCCCAGTCCGACGGAGAAGAAATACAGCGCCATCATCTGTGCGCGGAACGCATCCGGTGCCAGCTTGGTGGTGACCGACAACCCGATCGGGGACAGTAGCAGCTCGGACACTGCGAACACCCCCAGGATCACGGCGATCAGCAGGGCGGGTACCGCCTCGACACCGGCCAGCGGGACGAAACACAGGAATGCCACACCCATGCCGATGACGCCGTAGCTGAACTTGCGTGGCGTGGTCGGCGCACGGTTGCCCAGTTTGGTCCACAGCACCGCGAACACCGGCGACAGCACGATGATCCACACGGGTTCGATCGAGCCGATCCAGTTCGACGGTGCCGTCCATCCGAAGATCGACCAGTTCATCCGCTCGTCGGAGTACACCGCGAGCACTGTGAAGATCTGTTGGAACAGCGACCAGAACACCGCGTTGGCGATGAAGAGCGGGATGAACGACCGCACCCGCACCTTTTCCGGTCCGGTCACCTTGGCGCTGGTGAGCATGATGGCGAAATAGGCGCCCGAGGCCACGACGATCACACCGGTGGTGATCTGAGACAGGTTGGCAAGCGTCACCAGTTTCAGCGCGACCGCCGCGGCGACGACGACGATGACGGCCACAAAGACCCCGGCGGTCTTTCCGATGGCGTTGCGGGGCAATGGGTTCGGGACATGCCGGCCGTGTCCATCGAGATTGCGGCGGAACACCACGTACTGTGTCAGACCCAGCGCCATCCCGATGGCGGCGGCGCCGAAGCCGTAGTGGAAGCCGATCCTGGTCTGCAGCAGTCCGGTGATCAGCGGGCCGGCGAACGCACCGAGGTTGATGCCGAGGTAGAACAGCGTGAACCCGCCGTCGGCGCGGGCATCGCCCTTCTCGTAGAGCGTGCCCAGCAGTGATGACGCATTCGCTTTCAACGCCCCGGAACCCAGCGCGACCAGAACCAGGCCCGCGCCGACACCGCTCAGCCCCGGCAGCACCGCCAGTGCGATGTGACCCAGCATCACGACGACCCCGCCGTAGAAGACGGTGCGTTCCATCCCCAGCAGGCGGTCGGCGATCCAGCCGCCGAGCACCGTCGACAGATAGACCAGCCCGCCGTACGCGCCGACCATGCCGGTGGCGGTGGCCTTTGACAGGCCCAAGCCGCCTTCTGCGGCTGTGTAGTAGAGGTAGTAGCCGAGGATGGTGAGCATCCCGTAGAACGAGAACCGCTCCCACAACTCGACGCCGAACAGATTCGTCAGCCCGATCGGGTGCCCGAAGATGGTTCGGGTGCCCGGCGCCTGAAGTTCTCGCTGTCCCGTCATGTCGTCACCCTGCCACGCGCGGTGTCGCCGGCACTGCCGTTCGGCCACGTGTGTCGCTCGGCGGCATTCGCCGGGCAAAGGACCGACTGGGTGCTGATAATCGCAGAGGTGGTTGCGGGCAAACGCGCACTCGGGAGCGATCGGGTTTGGGCTGGGCCGAAGGCGGGCCGCGGAGGTAGTCTCAGCCCGATAACGAGACGATGACAGCATCGCCTCGGCGCGGTCGCCTTGCTCTGTGGCCGTCTCGGTCCGAAGGGGTACATGTGGACGCGGTGCTCGGCTTGTCGATGACACCTACGTCACTGGGTCTGGTGGTCGTGGGTGGGGATGACGCACTCGAGGACGGTGCCGCCAGGGATGCGTTCTCGCTGAGTGTCGACGGCTCGACGGACGTACGGGAAGCCACCGAACAGGTGACGGCGGCCGTCGAGGCGATCTCGGCGGCGCGCGGTCACCGGCTCAAGTCCATCGGTGTGACCTGGAGCGATGAGGCCGGGGCCGACGCATCCATGCTGATGGACTCGTTGAGTGAGAGCGGATTCGGCAATGTGGTGCCCGTCCGCCTGCCCGAAGCCACCGAGGCGCTGGCCCGCGGCACGGCCGAGGTGATCGGCTACCGGACCACCGCGGTGTGCGTCGTCGAGCCCGACACCGTGATCGCGCTGATCGTGCACACCGGCGACGGCGCTGTGCAGACGGCGGTCAATCACGGGATCGACAGTGACGAGTCCCTCATCCGCTGGTTGAGCACCGTTTTCACGCGCGCCGACTGGCAGCCCGAAGCTCTGGTGCTGGTGGGGTCGTCCGGTGGTTTCGAGTCGGTGCTGCCGCGCCTGGAGGACGCGCTGTCGGTGCCGGTTTTCGCGCCCGCCGAGGCGCAACTCGCGCTGGCTCGCGGTGCCGCGCTGGCCTCGTCATACAGCCTCTCGCAACCGTTCGACGAACTGGCGCTGCTGCCGGCGGGCGCCCGCCGGCACGCCGCACCCGCGCGCCGGGTATCGCCGACCGGTGCGCTGACCGGTGTGCTGGCAGCCGGTGTGCTCACTTTCGTGGTGTCGGCGTCGGTCGCGCTCGCGGTCGCGCTCTCACCCGAACAGACGGTGGCCGCACCGCGACCGGTGGCGGCGTCCGCGGAGCTGCCCAAAGCGGTGGTGCCCGAGGCTGCACCACAGGCAGTGGTGGCACCTGCCCCGCAGGCACCGCCCCCGGCGCCGGAACCGCAGGCGCCGGTCGACGTGAGCGCCGACGTGCCCGCGGCCGCTCCCGCCGATATCGCGGACACGGCGCCGCCGGCGGATGTGAACACCGCCGCCCCGATCGAGGCCGCACCGTCACAGCTGACCCCGGATGCCGCGGTTGCCGCCGCAGTGCCGCCGCAGGCGATCATTCCCGCGGCGCCGCCGCAGGTGATCGCCCCGCCCACCAAGAAGCCGCTGCTGGAGCGGATCCGTGACCGGCTTCGGATCGGCGGGGACAACGAAGCCCCGGCCCCGGTGATCCTCGCGCCGCAGGGCTGACCCGCGCGCCGCGCGCCTGGCTAACATTCGTCCCGCCGGAAACGAACTACGATGTAGTCCACTATCGCCGTTCTGGTTCGCCAGGGAGGATTGGGAGCTTGCGCAGAGTATTTCGGTATGTGCTCGTCATCGCTGGGATCGCCTTGATGGCGACAACCTCGGCCGGCGTGTCCGGTGCGGCGGTGGCCGGTACGTCCACCCACCTGGTGTCCGTCTCGCCCAAAGCTGGCGAAGTCGTCGGGGTGGCCTATCCGGTGACCCTGAGCTTCGACGGGCCCATGTCCGACCGCGACGCGGTCGAACGCGGCATCAGGTTCTCGGTGGACACTGCGGCCGAGCGTTCGCTCGCGCCGGCCAAGGTGCCCGCGGGATCCTTTGCCTGGCTGGATGATTCGACGGTGCGCTTCACGCCCAGTGACTACTGGCCGGCCCATTCGACCATCGCGATGTCGGTGGGCGGGTTCAAGACGACCTTCGAGACCGGCTCCCAGGTGGTCGGTGTCGCCGACATCAGTGCGCACACGTTCACTGTCAGCATCGACGGTCAGGTTGTCCGGGAGATGCCGGCCTCGATGGGTAAGCCCAAGCACCCCACGCCCGTCGGTACGTTCACGGCGCTGGAGAAGCAGAACCCCGTCATCATGGACTCACGCACCATCGGCATTCCGCTGAGCGATCCCGAGGGCTACAAACTCACCGTCAACTACGCCGTGCGGGTCACCTGGGGTGGCGTCTATGTGCACTCCGCGCCCTGGTCGGTGGGCTCCCAGGGTAATTCCAATGTCAGCCATGGCTGCATCAACCTGAGTCCGGACAACGCGGCCTGGTACTACAACAACGTCAGCATCGGCGACCCGATCATCATTCAGGCCTGATCCGCCACACCGTGCAGGTTCTTGGCCGTCGGTGAGGTGGCGACGGTGGCCGGGTCGGGGTAGGTGCCCAACAACCGGTCGGCGGTGCCGCTGGTGGTGACGGTGAACCAGTAGTGCTCGTTCTTGAAGTGGTGTAGCCGGTGGTTGCGCCAGATGGCGCGGTAGAGAGCGGTTTTCGGCTTGTA
Organism: Mycolicibacterium sp. Y3; assembly: GCF_051188035.1. NCBI lineage: Bacteria > Bacillati > Actinomycetota > Actinomycetes > Mycobacteriales > Mycobacteriaceae > Mycobacterium > Mycolicibacterium sp. Y3. The sequence goes on from NZ_JAVQLT010000001.1 coordinate 3,459,722, forward strand.
GTCGGTGTGGACAAGGTAGTGGCACCACTCGTAGCCCAGGCCCAGGAGCGACAGCCAGACCAGGAAGGTCAGGCCGCGGCCGAGTCCGGCGCCGGTGGCGGGGATGAGCACGACGGCGAGGATCACCACCAGCGGAAGCACCCACAGCAGCGATTGCCACGGGATGAAAACCAGTGGGATGTCCCGTGGTTCGACGTGGTGCTCGCGGTGCTTGCGCGCCAGCAGGGGATCGACGGTGATACCGGCGAGGCGACGCGGCCGCCAGTGCAGGATGACCACATGGATCGCCCACTCCAGCAACGGGAACAGCGCCAGCATCACCAACGGAACGACGGCATCGCCGATTCCCCAGTGGCCGTAAAGAATTCGTATGGTCAGCGCGGCCAGCAGGGTCGCGCAGAGGACCCACGGGGAGGGGTGTCGGACGAACTCGCGTGCGGCGCCGGTGAGGGTGGGCCCGCGCCGGGTCGGGGTGGTGGTCATGACTGAGCCCCCGCTGCCTCCAGGGCTGCCAGCGCGTCGAGCAGTGCGGTGGTGGCGGGCTCGAGGAGTTCGTGAGCGGCCCGCGCTGCCGCTTCGGTATCGCCTGCGGTGACGGCGGACGCGACGGCCCGATAGGCGTCGGGTCTGCCGACCTCGGCGGTCATCAAGGTGGCCAGTGCCGGTAGCGCGGGTTCATAGCTGGCGCGCAGGGTGTTGTACATCAACCGCAGTGCGATCGAGTCGGCTCCGTCGACGAGGTGGTCCCAGAAGGTCAGCGCGTGGCGCTGTTGTTCGACGGGATCGGATTCGGCGGTCAGGGCCGCGATGGCGTCATCGAGCAGCCCCCGCAGTTCGGGTCGGTGCCGGGACGCGGCCAGTTCGGCCACTTTCGGACCGTTGTGCAGGCGGGTCTCCAGGATGGACCGCACGACCGCCGGATCGAGTTCCCCGCCGCGCAGCAGCAGTCGGGGGAGCAGGTCCAGGCCGGCATGCTTGCGGAAGTCGCGCACCGTGGTGGCGTCGCCCTGGCGGATGTCGACCAGGCCCGCGGCGGTCAGCTGTTTGAGCGCTTCGCGCACGGCCGGCCGGGACACGCCGAGCACTTCGGCCAGGCGACGTTCACTGGGCAGCGTGTCACCTGGCTGCATCTCACCGCTGAGGACGTCGGCGATGATCTGGTCGAACACGTCCTCGGAGACCGACCGGCGGTTGATGGGCTGTAATGCCATGGCCCGAGCATCACAGGTAAGCGGTCAGAGGTCAAGTGGTAAGACCAGTCATTCGGTATCCAGAACGCCGATGTGCGGCGCACGATGAACGCGTCGTCAGTGCAGGGCTTCTGCCGTGGATTCGTCGGCGGGCAGGAATGCCTCGATGCTGAGCTCGGCGGCGGTCAGATCGAGCGCGGTGCCGAAGGTGGTCACCGTGCTCAGGAATCTCAGCACCGCACCGTCGTCACCGTCGAGTTCCAGCGGGACGACCACCCCGCCGAGATCGGGTGCGCCGGAATCACCGCCCGGATACGACTCGATCTCGGCCAACAGGGTCGCCGACTCCGCCGATCCGCTGACCGCCGCCTCGCGCCGCAACCGGCCGATGACGTGGTGGCGCCACTGGGCCAGGTTGCGGATACGCGGTGCCAGGCCGTCGGGGTGCAGCGAAATCCGGAGCGCATTGGGGTGTTCCATCAGGTGCGCCGCCACGCCCTCGAGCAGCAGTGCGGTTCCGGCGTTGACCTGCAGCACATTCCAGCCGCGATCCACCGCGAGGCAGGGAAACGGGTTGTAGGCGGCCAGAACTCGTTCGACACCGGAACGCACCGCTGACATCCCGGGATCGTCGAGGGTGCGTTCGGTGTAGACCGGCGCCAGCCCGGCCGCCAGCAGCAGCTGGTTCTGCTCACGCGCGGGCACGTCGAGTGCCGCGGCGAGTTTGAGCACCATGGACCTGCTCGGCGCCGATCGGCCCGTCTCGATGAAGCTCACGTGCCGGGCCGATACGTCGGCCTCCAGGGCGAGGTCGAGCTGGCTGAGTCGGCGGCGCTGCCGCCAGGTCCGCATCAGCGTTCCGAACGGCGGATTCTGCGCGTGGGCGGTGGTCACGACTGTCAGTGTCGGCCAACCAAGCGCGCTGCACCATTACCTGTGCGGTAATTGCCGCACTTACCTGCGGTGGTCACGCTGAGGGCATGACCGAGAAGACCGTCCCACGCTGGCTGAGGTTCGTCCTGCGATGCGATCGCGCCGGGTCGTCCTGGTACATCGGTACCGGTTTCTTCTTCGCGCCCGCGCTGGCCGTGGTGTCGCCGTGGCCGACGCTCACATCGGTGCTGTGGGTCGTCATCGCCCTGGCCGGCCTGTGGCTCGGGTTCCTCGGCATCGCGATGGCGGCCGGGCTCTCGATCGTGCTGCGCTCGGATATCGAACTCGGAGAGGACTATTGGCGCTCGATCATCGACTATCCCGACGTCGCGCCTACCCTCATCCGCCGCCACGCTGGACCGGGGCTGTCAGATCAAGTTACCGATCAGTAGGCTTGGTGGGAACAGGCGGGAGCTGGAGTGATCGAACCGAAGTTCGTCGAGATCCATGGCATGCGTCAGGCCGTGCTGGACGTGGGTGAGGGCGAGGAAGTCCTGCTGCTGATCCACGGGATGGCGGGCAGTGCCCACACCTGGCGCGCGGTGCTGCCCCAACTGGCCAAGAAGTACCGGGTCATCGCACCCGATCTGATAGGTCACGGTCAGTCGTCCAAGCCGCGCACCGACTATTCACTCGGCGCATTCGCGGTGGGGTTGCGGGATCTGCTCGACGAACTCGGGGTGGCTTCGGCGACGGTGGTCGGACATTCCCTGGGTGGCGGTGTCGCGATGCAGTTTCTCTACCAGCATCCCGAGTACTGTCGCCGGCTGGTGCTGATCAGCAGTGGGGGACTGGGCCCGGATGTGGGCTGGATCCTGCGGTTGCTGGCGGCGCCGGGGGCCGAGTTCGTGATGCCGGTGATCGCGCCCGCCCCGGTGCTGCGCGCGGGGAACGCGGCCAGGTCGTGGTTCAGTTCGATGGGACTGCGCTCGCCGCGCGGCGCCGAGATCTGGAACGCGTATTCGTCGTTCGCCGACCGCGGCACCCGGGAGGCGTTCATCCGCACCCTGCGATCGGTCGTCGACTACCGCGGCCAGTCCGTCAGTGCCTTGAATCGGTTGAACCTGCGCGAGGGACTGCCCGTCCTGGCCATCTGGGGCGAGAAGGACGACATCATCCCCGTCGATCACGCCTACTCGGCGTTGCAGGCCAGGCCCGACTGCCGGCTCGAAATTCTGCCCCATGTTGGGCATTTCGCGCAGGTGGAGGCGCCGGAGGTGGTGGTGGACCTGATCGACGAGCTCATCTCCACGACGGACCCGGCGGAATTCGAACGCTGACGCTCAGGTGCGCACCGCCTGCTTGGATGACCCCGAGTAGTCGACTTGCCAGTGTTTGATGCCGTTGAGCCAGCCCGAACGTAACCGTTCCGGCTTCGCCAGCGAGGTGAGGTCGGGCATCGCGTCGGCGATGGCGTTGAACATCAGATCGATCGTCATCCGGGCGAGGTTGGCCCCGATGCAGAAGTGGGCGCCGGTCCCGCCGAAGCCGACGTGGGGGTTCGGGTCGCGCAGGATATTGAACCGCAGCGGTTCCTCGAAAACCTCCTCGTCGAAATTGGCCGAGCGGTAGAACATCACCACCCGCTGGCCCTTTTTGATCGGCACGCCGGCCAACTCGGTGTCGACGAGTGCGGTGCGCTGGAACGAGGTGACAGGCGTTGCCCAGCGGACGATCTCGTCGGCCGCGGTACCCGGCCGGTCCCGCTTGAACAGCTCCCACTGGTCCGGGAAATCGGTGAACGCCATCATGCCCTGGGTGATCGAGTTGCGCGTCGTCTCGTTCCCGGCGACCGCGAGCAGGATGACGAAGAACCCGAACTCGTCATCGGAGAGCTTGTGCCCGTCGACATCGGCCTGGACGAGTTTGGTGACGAGGTCCTCGCCCGGACTCGCCGACCGCTCGGCGGCCATCTGCATGCCGTAGGTGATGAGCTCGACCGACGCGCTGATCGCGTCGTTGTTCGCGAACTCCGGATCCATATCGCCCACCATCTGGTTGGACCAGTGGAACAACTTCATCCGGTCCTCCTGCGGCACGCCCATCAGACCGGCGATGGCCTGCAGCGGCAGCTCACAGGACACCTGCTCGACGAAGTCGCCCTTGCCCTCGGCGGCGGCCGCGGCCACGATCTGGCGGGCCCGCTCGGCCAGGTCGGCGCGCAGTTGCTCCACCGCGCGCGGCGTGAACGCACGCGACACGATCTTGCGCAGATGGGTGTGGTGCGGGGCATCCATGTTCAGCAGGACGAACTTGCCGGTGTCGATCTGGGCCTGCACGGTGCCGTCCTTGTACCGCGGCAGGGCCGTCTTCTCCAGACTGGAGAACACATCGCTGCGCCGGGAGACCTCTTTGACGTCCTTGTGTTTGGTCACCACCCAGTAGCCGCCGTCGCCGAACCCGCCGACACCGTCGGGCTGCTCGTTCCACCAGATCGGCGCCACCCGGCGCATCTCGGCGAACTCATCGACCGGTAGCCGGTCGGCGTAGATATCGGGATCGGTGAAATCAAACCCAGGCGGCAGATTCGGGCTCGGCATCGATGCACTCCCATGGCGACGGTAGATAAAGGGTCCCCCTATCCGCATTGGACACCACGCGACGCCCCGGTGTCTCGGAGTCGGACAAGGTGGCACCCCCTGACACACGGGCATTTCCCAGCCGAATCCCCAAAGTCACAGGGGGCACAGGTGTAACAATTTCGGTACCCGGGGAGAACTACCCATAGACCAGTCCGGTCCGGCAGTGGGAAGGGGGCATCGGTGGCGATCGATGTCGAAACGAAAATACTGACCGCGCTCGTCGGTGGCGTGGCGGCACTGTTGCTGGCCGCGCCGGCCGCGGCCGATCCCACGGACGCACCGCCGCAACCGCCGGCGCCCGTCGTGGATGTGGCTGCGCCGGGCGCGTCCGTCGCGTCCGTTGATGGGGTGCCGCACCTGGCCAGCCCCGATGCCCTTCCGCCGGGTTCGACGATGGACCCGAGCGTGATGGCCGGCGCCGAATCACCGCGCGTGAGCTACCTGCGGGATCTGTGGAACGCGGTGCAGAGCCGCGAGATCAGCGGTAAGGAAGCGCTGGTGCTGGGGCTCGCGCAGCGCGGTATGGACACTCCGAACCCGGCGACGGTGCCCGGCCCGAATACGCCCGTCACCCCAGGCGACCCGGTCGCCGCGCCGGCTCCTGTCACGCCCTGACCGGTACCACGGCCTCGATCCGGGCCGGCACATGTTTGTGCCACGGTGTCCCCGCATAGGCGTCGCGCCAATCAGCCGAGGTCAGCGCGTTGGGTGCCACGCCCGGCGCCACCGCTGAGCCGTCGGCCGCGACGAAATCCAGACCGAACCCGTTGGGCAGCGCTGCATGCCCGGGCAGCATCGCGGCACTGACCTCCACCGATGCCTCCGCACTGCCGGCCGAGGTGGTGATCCTGGCCCGGTCGCCGTCGGCGAGTCCGAGTGCATCGGCGTCCTGCACGCTGATGCGCAGCGCTCCGTCGGCGTCGCGCTTGCGCCAGCCCGGGTCGCGGAAGATGTCGTTGGCGGTGAACGCACGGCGCTCGCCGGCCGACAGGACGATGGGGAACTCAGCGCTGGTCAGTGGCGACGGGCCTGACGCCAGCGCTTTCAGATCCTCGAGCAGTTCGGGGATGGTCAGCGCGATCCTGCGATCGGCGTGGCTGATCAGGTCCCAGTCGTCGGCGTACTCGTGCTCGGTGAAGGTCAGCCCGGACGGGCTGGCCAGGATCGCGGTGAACAGCGCGTTGCCGTCGGCATGGCCGGCCCGGCGCACCGCCTCGGGATAGGTGAGCGCCGCTTTCTGCGCCAGCCCCCACAGCGCGGCAGCACCGGCGAGACCGTCGGGCAGGGTGGGCCCGAGCGTTTCGTAGAGGACGTACGGCAGCACCCGGCCCAACGCCGGATTCGCCCCGACGGCGGTGAAGAACGCCTGCGCGTAGGCATCCAGTCCCTCGGTGGCCGCCCGGCGCAGCGGCTGCAGCTCGGCGTCGTCGACGACGCCCAGGGCGCGCACCAGCCGGGCCCAGATCTCCGGTTCGGGCAGCGTGCCGGGCGCCGGTTGCAGCAGCGGGTGACGAAGATGAAAGGTGTTGTGCGGGAACTCCAGATTGAAGAACGTCGCCTCGGCCTTCTCGAATTGGCTGGCGGCAGGCAGCACGTAGTGGGCCAGCCGGGCGGTCTCGGTCATCGCGACATCGACGACGACGAGCAGCTCCAGCGCGGACAGCGCGTCGCGTATCGCGGCCGAGTCGGCGACGGAATGCGCCGGGTTGCTGCTCTCGACGATCATCGCCCGGAACCTGTCGGGGTGATCGGTCAGGATCTCCTGGGCCACCACATTCGAGGGCACCAGCCCGGCGATGATCGGGGCACCGGTGACCGGGGTGCGCCCGACGCCGCCGGTGCCGAACAGCGGCGCGAACGTCGAATGAAGATGCTGCCCACCGTGTTTGCCGAAGTTGCCGGTCAGGATCCACAGCATCTTGTTGAGGTAGGAGCACAGGGTGCTGTTGGGTGCCTGCTGGATACCGAGATCCTCGAACACCGACACGCTCGACGCGGCCGCGACCCGGCGTGCCGCGGCCCGCAGCAGGTCCGCGTCGACGCCACAGCGCGTCGCGAAGTCGTCCACGGCGACTGCGCCCAGTGCCTGGCGCACCGGTTCGGTGCCGGTGACATGTTCGGCCAGAAAGGCCTCGTCGCACAGGTTTTCCTGCACCAGGACAGCGGCCAGCGCAGCCAGGCACCACGCGTCGGTACCCGGGCGCACGCGAAGGTGGAAGTCGGCGAGCTTGGCGGTATCGGTGATCACGGGGTCGATGACGATCATCGCGCGGTCCGGATCCTTGGCGATGTCCTGCAGGACGGTGCGGGCCCGCGGGAAGCTCTGTGACATCCACGGGTTCTTCCCGACGAACACCGACACTTCGGCGTGCTCGAATTCGCCTCTGGTGTGCCCGCCGTAGAGCTGGCTGTCCACCCAGAACTCGCCGGTCTTCTCCTGCGCCAGCGCATTCGACCGATACCGTGCGCCGAGCGCCTTGAGGAATGCCCCGCTGTAGGCGCCGCCCAGGTGGTTGCCCTGTCCGCCGCCGCCGTAGTAGAAGATCTTGTCCCCGCCCACGGTGTCGCGGATTCGGGCGAACCCTTCGGCGATCTCGGATATGGCCGTGTCCCAGTCGATCTCCTCGTAGCTGCCGTCGGGCCGGCGGCGCATCGGTGTGGTCAGCCGGGCCCGGTTGTTCTGATAGTGGTCCAGCCGCAGGGCCTTGTTGCACGTGTAGCCCTGCGAAGCGGGATGGGATTTGTCGCCCCGGATCTTGGACAGGGTACGGCCGTCCAGCTGCACCACGATGCCGCAGTTGCACTCACAGAGAATGCAGGCGCTGGGGTGCCACTCGGCTGTGTCGGTCATGTCAGGCCTTTCGTTCGCCGGATGCGGCGGTTACGAGGGCGCGTAACTGCCGGTGGACGAGGTCGAGCGCGGTGCTGTTGCCGGTCGTGCGGGCCACCAGTACCGCGCCCTCGATCGAGGTGGTGACCAGCATGGCGAGCTCGGCGGCATGGTCCGGCGACGCGCCGTCGGCTTGCAGAAGCTCATCGATGAGGCCGATCCACCTGGTGAACGCGGCGCCGGCGCGGGCGATGACATCGGTGCTGTCGGCTTCCACGGCCACGGCCACGACGGGGCAGCCGGCTCGGAACCCGCTGTCTGTCAGCTGGTTCCGGAAATCCTCGACGATGAGGTCGAGTGCCTCGAGAGCAGTCGTGGCTGACGATATCCGGCGCGCAATGTGCTCGGCCGCGAAGTCGACGGCCTCGCGGAGCAGTTGGGTACGTCCGCCGGGAAAGTGGTGATACGCCGAGCCGCGGGGCGCGCCGCTGTGTTCGAGCACATCGGAGATGGCGGTGGCATGTGCGCCGCGTTCGCGGATGAGCAGCGCTGCCGAGACGATCATGCGGTCACGTGGGCTGGCCATATCGCCGGGGTCCTTCCGGACGTTCGATTATGTAGAGCATCATACATAGAACGGCATCAGGCAAGAGTCGACGTTCGCCGATTTCTGCACGAGGGTCGTGACGGCACCGGAATCGCGACCGTGGCGTGGAAATCGATGCGCGACCCGTCCCCGAAATGCACGAATCCCGCCGGTCCGGGAGAACGGAGGCCGGCGGGATTCGCGGGTTTCGGCGGGCGGGAGCGCAGCGACCCGGGGGGTTGGTTCGGCGGGCTAGACCGAGGCCGCCTCGTTGATCTGATTCAGCGTGCTGGTGGCCTCGAGGTATTCCTGCACCCAGCGTTCGATCACGGCGGAGGTCTTCTCGACCTTGGTGAACTGACCGACGACCTGGCCGATCGGGTTGAACGCCACATCGACGGTCTCATTGGGGTACTTGTGGGTGGCGGCCACGGCCATACCGGACACCATGTACTGCAGCGGCATGCCCAGCGGTTTCGGATTGTCCGGGTTCTCCCAGGCCTCGGTCCAGTCGTTGCGCAGCATGCGGGCCGGCTTGCCGGTGAACGACCGGCTGCGCACGGTGTCGCGGCTGCTGGCCTTGGCGTACGCGGCGTGCTGAACCGGGGTGTTCTCGGACTCTTCGACCATCACCCACTGCGAACCGGTCCACGCGCCCTGGGCGCCGAGCGCCAGCGCCGCGGCGATCTGCTGGCCGCTGCCGATACCGCCGGCGGCCAGCACCGGTACCGGGGCGACCTCCTTGACCACCTGCGGCCACAGCACGATCGAGCCCACTTCACCGCTGTGCCCACCGGCCTCGCCGCCCTGGGCGATGATGATGTCGACCCCGGCGTCGGCGTGCTTGCGGGCCTGCGACGGGGATCCGCACAGCGCGGCGACCTTACGGCCCTCGGCGTGGATGTGTTCGATCATGTCCTTGGGCGGGGTGCCCAGCGCGTTGGCGATCAGCGTCATCTTGGGGTGCCGCAGCGCCACCTCGACCTGCGGGGTCGCGGTCGCCTCGGTCCAGCCCAGCAGCTGCAGCGCATCGTCGTCGCTGTGATCGACCGGCACTCCGTGATCGGCCAGGATCTTCTTGGCGAAGTCCAGATGCTCCTGCGGGACGAGTGAATTGAGGGTGGTCTTGAGCTCGTCGGCGGACATGTTCGAGTCCATGCCTTCGTACTTGTTCGGGATGACGATGTCCACGCCGTAGGGGTGGTCACCGATGTGCTCGTCGATCCAGTTGAGCTCGATCTCGAGCTGTTCGGGGGTGAAGCCCACGGCGCCGAGCACGCCGAAGCCGCCGGCCTTGCTCACGGCGACGACGACATCGCGGCAATGGGTGAAGGCAAAGATCGGCAGATCGATGCCGAGTTGGTCACAGAGGGCGGTATGCATGCCTTCTCCTTGGGGACGATCGCGAAACGGACGACTGAAACGTGTTCTAGTTTAGGCGACGCCGGGGTGCTCAGGGCAAGACCCCGGCAACCGCTGGCGGAGCTCCGTGCCTCGACAGTGGCGGAGAATCGCATTACCGTTTTCCGCAAGTCGCATTAACAGTGCGTGTTCTGTCGGGAACTGGGGGTGACTGCCGGCCATGACGGACTGGCTCACGGGTTCGCTGGTCCTGGTCTCGGACTATTCGGTACCGGATCCGGCAGAGGTGTGGCCGCTGTTGCAACGCCGCGTGGACGCGTTGGCCGACCTCGGCGCCCACCACGTTCTGGTGTACACCTCGACCACCGATCCCAAGCGCGTTCTGGTCATCCTGGTCCTGCACGCCCATGAACCGTTGCGCGACCTGATTCGGTCCCGGACGTTCTTCGACTGGTTCGACGCGGTCGGGGTGACCGATCTGCCGGCGGTCTTCGCCGGCGAACTCTTCGATCGCATCGACCTGGACGGCGATCTGCGCTCAGGTGCACCGCCGACCATTGTGTCGATGGTGACGCCGGTCGACGATGTGTCGGCGCTGAGCGCACGGGTCCGTGAATCGGCTGCGGCGTTCCGGGCGACCGGGGTGCGCAGATTCTGGAGCTTCAAGGCCTTCGACGACCCGCACGAGATGCTGATCCTGCAGCAGGTCGACGACGAGTCCAGCGCGCGGCGCTGGCTGCACGACTCCGATGATGCGGCCGAATGGCTGACCGAGGCCGGCGTCGGTGCCTACCCGCCGGTGTTCATCGGCAGCTTCTGTCACATGATGGCGATCGACATCCCCACCGACCCCGGCGCCGGGCACTGATGTTCGTCTGTCTGTGCAACGGGATCACCAGCCATGCGGTGGCCGATGCGGTGGATGCCGGGGCGTGCACCACCAATGAGGTGGCATCGGTCTGTGGCGCCGGTGCCGACTGCGGCCGCTGCCGGCGCACGGTGCGGGCCATCATCAATGCGCGTCGCGCCGCATCCGCGCGGTCCAGCGCCGACCCTCGCCGGAACTGACGCGCAACACCGGCCACGCCCGTTGCGCGGCCGCCGCCGCGAGACCCGGGCGTGGGTTGACCGCGCGAGGGTGTCCGACGGCTTCCAGTACCGGCAGGTCCTCGGTGCCGTCGGAGTAGCCGAAGCTCTGCGGCAGATCGATACCGTGTGCGGCGCTGAACTGCAGGACCGCACGGGCTTTGTTCCTGCCCCAGATGATCGGCTTCACGATCTGTCCGGTCAGTCTGCCGTCGCCGTCGGTCTCGAAGTGGTTGCACAGCACGTGATTGATCCCGAGGTGGCGGGCCACCGGCTCGGCGTGCAGCGTCATGGCCGAGGAACTCATCACGACGGTGTGGCCGCACTCCTGGTGCGCTGCCACCACCTCGCGCATCACCGGGAACAACCGTCCGATGGTCCGCCGCCGGAACAGGTCCTCGCCGAGGTCGTCGAGTTCGGTGAGGACGTCGCCGGCCAGATAGCCCCCGGCGCGCTGCAGCAGGCGCTCGAATTCCATCCGGCCCAGCTTGTAGCGCACCGAGGCCTCGATGATGCCGGTCAGCTCACCGAACCTGGCCTGGCCGTGCCGGAACCGGTGCCCGGCGTGCACGGTCGCGGTGAATCCGCGGACCAGGGTGCCGTCCAGATCGAAGAACGCACCCACCGACGGACCGGTGGGCGCGCTGCGGATTTCCTCGATCGGGTCGGGCACCACTCCATTGTGGCGATGTGTGCGGGACCTAGCGCGCCACCAGTCCCTTCCCGGTCCCCAGCGGCAGGTCGAGGGTGGTCCGGATGCCCGGCGCCGCGGCCACCACGTCGGGGATGGCGTTGACGATCCGGCCGGCGGCGGCGAGGATCGCCGCGTAATTGTGGTCGCCGCGACTGCTGGTCGGGCAGATGTCGACGACGTAGGACGGTTCGCCGGTGATCTCGACCCGGTAGGAGCCGCCCGGCTGGGCCGGCTGGGCCCAGTCGGGGCGCAGGTCCTCGCGCACCCGGGTGATGTGCTCGACGACGATCACCGGTTTGCCGTCGACCATGCCGTTGATCTCGAAGCGCATGGCGGCCACCGTGCCCTTGGCGATCACCCCGGTGGCGACCTCGATGTCTTCCGGGGCCGGCTCCAGCTCGTAGCTCTCGGTGATCTCGTCCAGCTCCACGCCCAGGCCGGCGGCCAGCATCTTGATCGCCGTACCCCAGGCGGCGCTGAGGATCCCGGGATAGAACAACATGCCGGGCTGGTCCATCGGGTTGCCGAAGCCCATCACGATCGACATCACCTCCGCGCCGTCGTAGGTGGCGTAGTCGGCGATCTCCATGGTCTTGATCTGTTCGATGCGCTGGCAGGTGCTGGCGATGGCGAACGGTACGAGGTCGGTCGCGAAGCCGGGATCCACCCCGGTGATGTAGACACTCGAATTGCCGCTGCGCGCAGCCTCTTCCACACGGTCGATGGCCTTCTGTGGCATGGCGCCCCATGGGTACTGCAGGCCACCGGGTGCGGAGCCCACCACGTTGATGCCCGCCGACAGTGCCGCCATCACGTCACGGGTGGCCTCCACCGGGCGGGTGTCGCCCATCGCGCAGTACACCAAGGCGTCCGGTTGGGCGGCCAGGGCGGCGTCGATGCCTTTCGTCGCGGTGACACCGGTGACGATGTCGAGTCCGGCCAGTGCACCGGCGTCGGTGCCGACCTTCTCATCGGTGGAGACGCCGACCGCGACCAGCTCGAACCGGGGATCCTCGATGAGCTGGATCAGGGCCAACCGGCCGCAGTTTCCGGTGCCGACGAGCGCCACGCGAATGGCCATACGATTCTCCTCCAGGTGTTTGGTCTATCGCAGTATGAGCGGTCCGGACGGGAATTGGAACAGGTTCTAGTTTTGCGTTCCTGATGGGGTAGCCTCACGCCTCATGGGACGCGTGGACGGCAAAGTTGTACTGATCAGCGGCGGCGCACAGGGCATGGGTGCGGCTCATGCCAGAGCGCTGGTGGCCGAAGGCGGCAAGGTCGTCATCGGTGACATCCTCGATGAGCCGGGGCAGGCGCTGGCCGACGAACTCGGTGACGCCGCCCGCTATGTACACCTCGACGTCACCCAGGCCGACCAGTGGGATGCCGCCGTCGCCACGGCCAACGAGGCCTTCGGTGGGCTCACCGGATTGGTCAACAACGCGGGCATTGTCGCGCTGGGCAAGATCGGCAAGTTCGACATGGCCCAATGGCAGAAGGTCATCGATGTCAACCTGACGGGGACCTTCCTGGGCATGCAGGCCAGCGTCGCATCGATGAAAGCCGCCGGCAGCGGCTCCATCATCAACGTGTCCTCCGTCGAGGGCCTGCGGGGTGCCCCGATGGTGCACCCGTACGTGGCGTCCAAGTGGGCGGTGCGCGGTCTGGCCAAGTCGGCGGCCCTGGAACTGGGCAGGCACAAGATCCGGGTCAACTCGCTGCATCCCGGTTTCATCCGTACCCCGATGACCGAGCATTTCCCCGAGGACATGGTCACCGCGCCGCTGGGCCGGCCCGGGCGGTCCGAGGAGGTGGCCGCGTTCGTGGTCTTCCTGATCAGCGACGAGTCGTCGTTCGCCACCGGTTCGGAGTTCGTCGTCGACGGCGGACTGGTCACCGACGTCAACCACAAGGACAACGTCTTCTGACCGCGTGATGTGCACTCCCCGGGCCGACCTGTGACCCGGCGGGCAGGCACAATGTGGTGTCGGCCGGCAGGGCCGGCAGCCACTTTGAGCACACAGCCACCGGAGGGAGCGGCACCATCGGGGCACCGAAGCGTCGTACTGCCCTGTTCAGCGTCGCCCTCTTGTTGATCGTGCTGATGCTCGGCACCGGTGATTTCGCCTCCTTCGCCCGGCCGGAACCCGCGGCCACCACCACCGAACTCGCGCAGGGCTGGAAGCTGGTCTCGGCGACCGGCCTGCTCGCCGACGGCCGGACGATCTCCACCCCCGGTTACCAGGACAGTGCGTGGCACCCGGTGCAGCACATGCCGGCCACCGTGCTCGACGTGCTGGAGAAAGACGGCACGTACCCGGACCTGTACTACGGGACGAACCTGCTCGACAAGGTTCCGCAGGACCTCTACAAGCAGGACTGGTGGTACCGCACCACCTTCGACGCACCGGCCGGACACAGCAACTATCAGCTGGAGTTCCCCGGGATCAACTACCGGGCCGAGATCTGGCTCAACGGGCAGCTGGTCGCCGACAGCAGCCAGATCGTCGGCATGTACACCGCCCATCAGCTCGATGTCACCCGCTGGATCCGCGCCGGGCCCAACGTGCTTGCGGTCAAGGTGATCCCGGAACGCGCTCTGCAGGATGTCGACGGTGTCGAGCTGGCCGACAGCTGGTGGGATTGGATCAACTGGCGTTACCTCGGCTACCAGGGGCCGGGCCAGAACCCGGCGGCCGGCAACTCGTTCATCCCGGACCGCAACGCCGGCATCTTCAAACCCGTCTACCTGCGCACCGCCGGTGCGGCCGAGATCGGCTACGCCACCGTCAACACCGAACTACCGCTGCCCAGAACGGATTCCGCACGACTGACGGTGTACGCCAACGTGCGCAACTCCTCGGACCGGCGGATCAACGGCGTGGTGCGGGCCACCATCAGCCGGCCGGGCAAACCTCAGATCGAGGTTGAGCAACCGGTCACGCTGTCCCCGGGTGAACGACGCGAAGTCACCTTCAGTCCCGCGCGGTTCACCCAGCTGACCGTCGAGCACCCCGATCTGTGGTGGCCCTACACCATGGGCGATCCCAGCCTGTACGACCTGAAACTGGAATTCCGCCAATACGACCGGGTGATCGACACCAGTACCCAGCGCTTCGGTATCCGCACCATCGTCCAGCACCGGGACACCGACGAGCAGTTCCCGGAACTGGGTTCCGGCGGCAGCTTCTATCTGACCGTCAACGGCCGGGACTTCCTGGTGCGCGGTGCGGTGTACACGCCGGATCTGCTGTTCGACAACGACCCCGACCGCGAGGACGCGATCCTCGGCTACGCCAAGGATCTGGGCCTCAATCTGCTGCGGCTGGAAGCGAAGATCCCGGGGGAGCGGCTGATCGAGCGGGCCGATGAACTGGGCATCCCGCTGATGGTCGGCTGGATGTGCTGCAACCAGTGGGAGAAATGGGCCCAGTGGAACGATGAGGACCGCGGCGTGGCGCTGGACAGCCTGAGGTCCCAGATTCTGATGCTGCGCTCCCACCCCTCCGTCGCGATCTGGGCCAACGGCAGCGACGGTCTACCGCCGGAGCCGCTGCGCGGCCAGTACCACGCGGTACTGCGGGATCTGCACTGGCAGAACGCGGTGGTGGACACGGTCTCGTCGTTCGGGCACGACGACGAGCAGGGCCGGCCGCAGTGGGACGGCATCCATATGGCCGGCCCGTACACCTGGCGGCCGCCGAGCTACTGGTTCAGCGGCCGGTACGGCGCCACCCGCGGCTCCAATGCCGAACAGGGCGACAACGAGCACATACCGCCGCTGGCGAGCATCAAGCAGTTCATTCCGCCCGACAAGCTCTGGCCGATCAACGACACCTGGTCCTTTCACGCCGGCTCCAACCCGGGCAACGCGAAACTGAACAGCATCCAGCGGGCCATCAACCGGCGCTACGGGCCGTCCTCCGGTGTCGAGGAGTTCACCCGCAAAGCCCAACTCGCCCACTATGAATCGACGCGTGCGCAGTTCGAGGCGTTTGCGGCCAACGGCTGGGCCAACCACAAGATGACCATCTACTGGATGCTCAACAGCCACTGGCCGTCGTTCTTCGGCAACATCTTCGACTTCTACCTGCGCCCCGGTGGCGCGTACTACGGGGCGAAGGCGGGCCTGCGCCCGCTGTCGCTGGTGTTCGATTCCTACGCGCTGGGCAATCACAGCACCGCCGAGGTCAAAGTGGTCAACCAGACCCCGAACGACGTGTCCGATCTGCGTGCCCGCGTCCGGGTCTACGATCTGGCCGGCCGGGTCCGCGATGACCGCACCGTCGACGGTGTGGCCGTCGGGTCCGGGGGTGCCCACACCGTGCTGACGCTGCCGCGGGAAGCGCGCGATTCCCGGGTGTTCTTCGTCCGCGCCGAACTGCTCGACGCCGCCGGCGCGGTCGTCTCGCAGAACGTGTACTGGCAGTCCCAACAGCCCGATGACCTCGGCGACCCGGTCAACGACACCGCCTTCGACCTCAAACAGGTCGGCTGGGCCGATATGACCGCGCTGAACTATCTGGCCAAGGCGCCGCTGGACGTCAGCGCCAAACGCACCGGCGATCAGGATATCGCGATCAGGCTGCACAACCCCGGCAAGCAGATCGCCTTCTTCGAACGGGCCGAGATCACCGACACCGCGGACGGCGACGAGATCCTGCCCATCGAGTACACCGACAACTACGTCACCGTGTTCCCCGGTGAGACCGTCGACCTGCGGGGCACCGTGATCGCCCGCGGTGACCGGGGCAACTTCGTGCGGGTCACCGGTTACAACACCCCGCCCGTGGTGGTGCCGGTCGAGTGATCGCGCGCGTGGGGCAGGATTGATCCCAGATGCCGGGTACAGACCCAGGCGAGCGAAGCGACGGGACAACAGACCCAGGCGAGCGAAGCGACCGGACAAATCAGGAGGACGACAGATGTCAGAGACCAGTGCGCGAGAGCAACTCGCCGAGCTCACCGAACAGCAGGGCTGGTCACGCCGCATCGTGGACCGGGCCGACGTCTACCTGCGCGGTGCGACCAGGGTACGGGTGATCTGGGCGGGAGATGACCTCAGTGGCAGCTCTCGGTATCAGGACGACGTGATGGAGCAGTACTCGCGCGACCTCGCCACCGTGCAGGGCTGGTTGACCCGGTGACGGTGCGTGCCGGAATCGTCGTCACCGGCACCGAGGTGCTGACCGGCCGGATCCAGGATCTCAACGGCCCGTGGATCGCCGACCGGCTGCTCGAGCTCGGCGTCGAACTGGCGCACATCACCATCTGCGGTGACCGCGCCGACGATGTCGAGGCCCAGCTTCGCTTCCTCGCCTCCGAGGGGGTCGACCTCATCATCACGAGCGGCGGGCTCGGGCCCACCGCCGACGATCTGACGGTCGCGACCGTGGCCCGGTTCTGCGGGCGCGAGTTGGTACTCGATACCGAACTGGAGGCGCGGATCGCCGACATCCTGCGCGGACTGATGTCACGGTTGCCCGCCGGCGTCGATTTCGAAGCGGTCCTGGCGGCCAACCGGAAACAGGCGCTGGTACCCGCGGGTGCGGAGATCCTCGAGCCGGAGGGCACCGCACCCGGTGTGGTGGTCGACGGCAGCGCCGAGGGCAAACCCGTCGTCATCGTGCTACCCGGCCCGCCCCGTGAACTCCAGCCGATGTGGTCGCGGGCCATCGCCTCGACCGCCGCGCAACGCGCGATCGCGGGCCGCACTGAGTACCGGCAGGCGACCGTCCGGATGTTCGGGCTGGCCGAGTCCGGTCTCGCGGAAGCCTTGCGGGAAGCCGAAACCCGCATCCCCGGGTTTGCCGGACTGGAGATCACCACCTGTCTGCGCCGAGGTGAGTTGGAGATCGTCACCCGGTACGAGCCCCAGGACGACGCCGCCTACCGGGCGTTGGTCGACTTCCTGCGGGAGCGCTACCCACGCGAGATGTTCTCCGAGGACGGCGCGTTGATCGACGAACAGATCGCGGCGCTGCTGGCCGGGCGCACCATCGCCACCGCGGAATCCTGCACGGCGGGCATGCTGGCCGCGCGGCTGGCCGACCGCGCCGGCTCCTCGGCATACCTGGCCGGGGGTGTGGTGTCGTATTCCAACGAGGCCAAGGTGGACCTGCTCGGGGTCGACGCCGAGCTGATCGCCGTCCACGGTGCGGTATCCGAACCGGTGGCGATCGCCATGGCGCGGGGCGCACTCAGCCGGTTCGGCGCGGACACGGCCGTCGGCATCACCGGTATCGCCGGGCCGGGCGGCGGTTCGGACGAGAAGCCGGTCGGCACCGTGTGTTTCAGCGTGGCACTGGCCGGCCGTGAGCCGCTGACCAGGACGCTGCGGCTGCCCGGTAATCGCAGCGATATCCGTGAGCGCGCCACCACGGTGGCCATGCACCTGTTGCGCCGGGAACTGCTCGGACTCGATTAAGGGCGCGCGCGCCGTCCCGGTAGTCGTTATGTTCGAGCGATGGCGTACCGGCTCAGTGATGCTGCGCTCGATGCGCTGCTCGACGCGCTTCCGCTGCTGTCCGGTCGGCCCCGCCGCGTCGAGGACCTCCCGGGCGGGCTGACCAATCGCAACGTCAAGATCACCACGGCGGACGGGGTGTACGTCGCCCGTTGTTCGGGTCCCTCCAGTGACCTCCTCGGTATCGACCGGGACGCGGAATTCCACAACAGCGTCGCGGCGCACCGGGCGGGTGTCGGGGCCCCGGTGTGGGACTACCGCCCGGATCTGGGCGTCCTGCTGATCGGCTATCTCGAGGGCATCGCCCTGCACGACGCGGATTTCGCACGACCGGGTCTGGTGGCGAAGGTCGCGCAAAGCTGCAGGAAACTGCACGCCGGACCGCGGTTCTGCAATGACTTCGACATGTTCGCGCTGCAGACCGGCTATCTGAAGGTGGTCGCGGACAACGGATTCCGTATCCCGGCCGACTACCTGGACCACGCCGGCCGGTTCGACGACATCCGCCGGGCGCTCCGGGCCGCGGACACGGCGACGGTACCGTGCAACAACGACCTGCTGGCCGCCAACTTCGTCCAGGGCCCAGAGCAGATCTGGATCATCGACTACGAGTACTCCGGTAACAACGACCCGTGTTTCGAACTGGGCAACATCTGGCGTGAATGCCGGCTCTCGCTGGATCAGCTCGAAGAGCTCGTCACCGCGTATTACGGGCGGTCCCTCCGGCACAAGCTGGCCCGGGCCCGCTTGCAGGGCACGGTTTCCCAGTACGGCTGGACATTGTGGGGATGTATCCAGAACGGTTCCAGTGAGCTGGAATTCGACTTCTGGGAATGGGCCATGCAGCGTTATGAGGCGGCCGTGGCGGAGTTCACCGGGCCCGACTTCGACCGACTTCTCGACGATGTCGCGGCCACCGATTGACCATGAGGGGACAACGATGACGAACAAGCCGCTACCGGACCGGGCTCGGGTGGTGATCATCGGCGGCGGGGTGATCGGCACCAGCGTGGCCTATCACCTCACCAAACTCGGTCACACCGACGTGGTGCTGGTGGAGCAGGGGCAGTTGTCCTGCGGCACCACCTGGCACGCTGCGGGTCTGGTCGGGCAGCTGCGTGCCTCGGAGAGCGGGACCCGGTTGGTGCAGTACTCGACCCAGTTGTATGCCGAACTGGAACGCGAGACCGGACTGTCGGCGGGCTACAAACGGTGTGGCGGTGTCACGGTGGCGCGCACCGAGGATCGGTTGATCCAGCTGCGCCGTACCGCGGCGAACGCGGCGGCATTCGACATGGAATGCGAGATACTCACCCCCGAAGAGGCTTTGGCGCACTATCCGGTGATGCGGGTGGACGATCTGGCCGGGGCGATCTGGCTGCCCGGCGACGGCAAGGCCAACCCGACCGATCTGACCCTCGCGCTGGCGAAGGGGGCTCGGCTGCGCGGTGCGCGCGTGTTCGAGCATGTCCGGGTGACCGGCGTCGATCTGCGCGACGGTGTGGTCACCGGCGTCCGCACCGACCACGGCGATATCGAGACCGAGATCGTCGTGAACTGCGCCGGCCAATGGGCCAAACAGGTGGGCGCACTGGCCGGGGTGAACGTGCCCCTGCATTCGGCCGAACATTTCTACGTCGTGAGCGAGACCATTGCCGGTGTGCACACCGATATGCCGATTCTGCGCGACCCGGACGGCTACACGTACTTCAAGGAGGAGGTCGGCGGTCTGGTGATCGGCGGGTTCGAGCCGGAAGCCAAGCCGTGGGTCAGTCCCGACGCGTTGCCCTATCCCTTCGAATTCCAGCTGCTGGAGGAGGATTGGGATCATTTCCAGATCCTGATGGACAACGCCATGCTACGGATCCCCGCTCTCGAGGAGACCGGGATCAAGAAGTTCTACAACGGACCGGAGAGCTTCACCCCGGACAATCAGTTCATCCTCGGCGAGGCCCCGGAGTGTCGGAACTTCTTCGTCGCGGCCGGGTTCAACTCGGTGGGGATCGCCTCGGCCGGTGGGGCGGGTCGTGCCCTGGCCGAATGGATCGTCAACGGGTCGCCGACCTCCGACCTCACCAGTGTCGATATCCGGCGTTTCGCGCCCTTCAACGGGAACACCCGATGGCTGCATGACAGGGTGGGGGAGATCCTCGGCCTGCACTATGAGATCCCCTGGCCGAACCGGGAGTTGGCCAGTGCCCGACCGTTCCGGCGCTCACCGGTACATCACCTGCTGGCCGCGGCCGGGGCGAACTTCGGCAGTCGGATGGGCTGGGAGCGCGCGAACTTCTTCGCCCCGCCCGGGGTGGCTCCGGACATCGAATACTCATGGGGCAAACAGAATTGGCTGCCGTTCTCGGCGGCCGAACAGATCGCCACCCGCACCGCGGTCACCGTCTTCGACCAGACCTCCTTCTCCAAGTACCTGATGGTGGGTGCGGGTGCGGAGTCGGCCCTGCAGTGGTTGTGTACCGCCGATATCGGCGTGGATGTGGGGCGCACCGTGTACACCGGCATGCTCAACGACCGCGGCACCTACGAATCCGACGTGACGGTGACCCGTACGGCTGCCGACGAGTTCCTGATCGTGAGCAGTGCGGCGACCACCGAGCGCGATCAGGACCACATTCGCCGCAACCTGCCGGCCGGGGTCAATGCCCATCTGGTCGACATCACCTCGGCGCTAGCCGTTTTCGGTGTGATGGGCCCGCGCTCGCGGGACCTGCTCGCCGTGCTCACCGACGCCGACCTCGCCGATGCCGCCTTCCCCTTCGGGACCAGCCGGCAGATCTCGCTGGGATACGCGACGGTCCGCGCCACTCGCCTGACCTATGTCGGCGAGCTGGGCTGGGAGCTCTACGTACCATCCGAGTTCGCGGTCGGTGTGTACGAGGATCTCCTGGCGGCGGGACAGACGCTGGGAGTGGTGCGCGGAGGCTACTACGCCATCGAGTCGCTGCGGCTGGAGAAGGGCTACCGGGCGTTCGGTCGTGAGCTCACACCCGGTGACGGTCCGGTGGAAGCCGGTCAGCTGTTCACCTGCAAGCTGGGCACCGACATCGATTTCCTGGGCCGTGCCGCGCTCGAACAGGCACGGGCGCACGGTCCTCGGCGCCGGCTGGTCGGATTCGCGGTGTCCTCGCCGGAGCCGATGCTGTGGGGTGGCGAGCTGATCCTGCGCGACGGTGTGGTGGCGGGTCAGGTCACCTCGGCGGCGTGGGGCGCGACGACCGGAGCCTGTGTCGGTCTGGCCTATCTTCGCGCCGAGGACGGTCGGGTGATCGACGCCGAGTGGATCGACGGGGGCGCGTATGAGGTGAACGTGGGCGGCACCCGGTATCCGGTCACGGTGTCGCGCAGGGCGCTGTACGACCCCGCTAACGCGCGAATTCGCTGATCACGCCCGATGCGAGCAGCTCGAGGGTGCGGTCGCTCCCGCGGTCGTGCGTGAACAGCACCACCTGCCCGAAGCCGAGCTCGCGCCAGTGCTGCAGGCGCTCGACGATCATCGGTGCGGTGCCGATCAGCCCACCCTCCTGTAACCCGAAACCCGGCCCGCCGAACCGCTTTTCGGCAAGTGCGCGCACCTCTGGCAGGGTGGCCTCATCGGGTGACAATGCCATCACGGCTTCGACCGACATCACGATAGTCGCCGGGTCCCGGCCGATATCGGCGCACAGCGCCCGCAGCACCGACAGCTTGCGCTCGAGTTCGCCGAGCGCATAGGTCGGCACATTCCACACGTCGGCGTACCGGGCCACCAACGGCAGCGTGTATTTCTCCCCGACGCCGCCGACCACGATGGGCGGACGCGGCTGCTGTACCGGCCCGGGCCTGATCGGCATCTCACGGACCTGGTAGTGCTCGCCGGCGAAGTCGACCCGACCGGTTGCGAACGCCTGGGTGAGGATCTCCAGGGATTCGCCGAGCCGCCGGGAGCGCTCGGCCGATGTTCCCCAGTCCAGCCCGGCGCGCAGGTGCTCGTCCTCGATGGATCCGCTGCCCAGCCCCAGCTGCAGCCGGCCCGCCGAGATCTGGTCCAGGGTGGTCGCCATCTTGGCCAACACCGCGGGATGACGAAATTGGTTGCACAACACCAGATGTCCGACCCGCAGTCGTGCGGTCCGGCTGAGCAGTGCCGTGGCCAGGGTCCAGGCTTCCAGCGAGTCGATCTCGGGCGCGCCGGGTCCACACAGGTGGTCGTAGAGCCACAGCGACTCGATGCCGAGCTCCTCGCAGCGCTGCGCGCGGTGCAGGACATCCGGATACGTCATGCCCATCTGGGGAACGTAGACCCCGATGTCCAGGCTGTGCCGACGTCCCCGGTCGCTGCGCTGTCCGTCGCAAGCGGGAGGTGCCCCCAGCCCGCCGCTCATCCGCGCAGTGCGGCGGCCAGCCTGCGCCACTGTTCGCGCGGAAGCGCGCGCGGATCGCTGTCGAGGACCTGGATGCACACGTGGTCGGCCCCCGCCGCGCGGTGTTCGTCGACCCGCGCCAGGATGGCGTCCTCGTCACCCCACACCACGATCGCATCGACGAGGCGGTCGCTGACGGAATCGAGTTCGTCGGAGGTGAAGCCGGACCGCAGCAAGTTGTTGTAGTAGTTGGGCATCGCCAGGTAGCTGCGCAGCCAGTCCCGCCCGATGCCGCGCGCGTGTTCGGCATCCGTGCTGAGGACCGCGGTCTGCTCCGGTAGAAGCAGAGGTCCGGGACCCAGCGTGGCCCGCGCGGTGGCGGTGTGCTCGGGAGTGACCAGATAGGGATGCGCACCGCGGGAGCGGTGCGCGGCCAGCGCCAGCATCTTGGGCCCAAGCGCGGCGAGTACCCGTTCGTCGGCGGGCACCGGCACGTCGGCCTTATCGATGCCATCCAGGAAGGCGGCCGTCGCCGCGAGCGGTTTGCGGTATGTGCCAGGAGTTTTCGAGTCGATCAGCGGAGCGTGGCTGACACCGATGCCGAGAAGGAAGCGCCTGCCGTGATCGGCGGACAGGCGCGCGTGTGCAGCCGCGACGTCGGCGGGGGAGTGCATCCACAGGTTGAGGATGCCGGTGGCGATCACCACACGGGTGGTGGCGGCGAGCAGATTCTGCACCGAGTCGATCACCGGGCCGCCGACGTCCGGGATCCACAACGCCGTGTAGCCGAGTTCCTCGAGCTCCGCCGCTGCGTCGGCGGCCGCTGCCGGGTCGCCGTACCGTAGCTGGGCGCTCCAGATTCCGATGCCCGAAAGATCCACTGGCTGAGTTCCTTTCAGATCAGGCGCGGCCGTCGCGATCCCAGATCTCCAGCATCGTACGCAGTATCTCCTCGGCCCGGCCCAGCCCGCCCAGGTGACTCTCGCCGGGCAGCACCGTCATCTCTGCTTCCGGCAGCCGGGTCACCACGTGCGCGCCGTGCTCGAACGGGACGATGTGGTCCTTGTCGCCGTGCCACCAATGCACCGGCACCTTGACTTCGTCGAGGCGGAAACCCCAGTCCCGCACGAACACGATGACATCGGCGAACGGGGCCGCGAGCTGCTTGCGGGTGCCGTTGAGCAGATCGTCGAGGAACATGGCCTTGAACTCAGGCCGGCCGAGCAGGCGGCGATCGCCCTCGGGTGAGATTCTGGCGTAGATCTCCAGCGCCGGGGAGGCGACCGGACCGAGCAGTTTGATCAATGTGCCGGCCACCAGACGGATGGGCAGCCCGGCCACCTCCAGCACCGGGGCGACCGTCGATCCCAGATTCATCAGTCCGCTGCTGATCGCGTCCGGACCCACATATGGCGCGACCCCACCCAGGACGCCCGCCGCAATTACGCGTTCGGGCATGGCTGCCGCGGTCGCCAGCGTGTACTGCCCCCCGCCGGACAGGCCGATGACCGCGAAATTGTCGATGCCCAGCGTGTCGGCGATGACGCGCAGGTCCTCGGCGAAGGCCAGTACGTTCGGGTACTGGTGGGGCGTGGACGAGCCGATGCCGGGGCGGTCCACGCCGATCAGCCGGATGCGCTCCAGTTCGGCGAACGCACGGGCTTCGGCGGGAATCTGCCTGCGGGCTCCGGGAGTGCCGTGTAACCAGAAGATGGCGCGGCCCTGCGGGTCGCCGAACTCGGCAAACCCGATCTGGCGGGCTGCACCGACCGCGATGTTGCCCTCGAGTTTCGGGCGTGCAATAGCAGGAACCATGAGCTGAGTGTGTCATGTGCCACGGCGGAACCCAATCGTCGTTCACATCACGCCTGGCGAACCGCGCTTACGCGCCCCAGCTGGTTGGGTTTCGGATGTCAACCGGACACGCCGACCCGACGTCACACCGTGATCGGTTCGGCTGCACAAACGTTTTATATGTGGGGCACACGGGCGGCACAGCAAAAAACAAGCTGGGGCTTTGAGACTCGTTTCGCGGGCGGCTTCCACGGTGTGCCCGACGAACAGGAGTTGACGATGAATCTCAAGCACATTGCCGCCGCTTCGGCACTGACGGTCGGCGTCGGTCTCAGCGGGCTGCTCGGCCTCGGCACCGCTGCCGCGGATCCCGGACCTGGTCCGTGCGGACCCCAACCGGGGGCCTGCGAACAACATCCGGACCAAGGACCGAATCGCGGGCCCGGCGGGGGACCGGAGCAAGGCCCGGGGCCGGACTGGAACGGCCGTGGCATCGACCAGGGCCGGCAGGACCACCAGCCGTTCAACTACAACGGCCAGCGCGTGAACCCGGTGTGGGACGACAACCACCACGGCTGGGGCTTCTGGTTCCTGGGTCTGTGGATCCCGCTGTGAGCCGTGGCGCATTCGTAGGCCGGTCCCGGCGGTGGTCTTCGCTGGGCACACTGGCGGTGATCGTGGTCGCGGGTGGGCTCGCCGTTGCCTGTAGCGGCGGCACCACGGGCGGCACCACCTCGACGACCCCGACCACGACCACTACCACGGCGACCACCACCAGTACCCCGAGTGTCACGGTCACCGAATCCGGCGGCGGCGGACAAGCGCCGCGGCACCACGACGAGGCCCCGGCCACGGTGACCGAGACTCAAGCCCCGGTCACGGAGACCCAGACCCAGGATCCGGTGACCGAGACGGTCACCACGTCGGTGCAGGTTCCCCAGACGCACCAGGAACGCCCCCAGCAGAACGGTCAGTTCCAGCAGGGTGGCCAGCAATCAGGGGGCGTGCACCAGTCCGGTCACTGACCGAACCAGGCCGGCGGATACCGGCCGGCCCACGGGGCGGCCGCTTCGAGCTGCGCTGCCAGTTGCAGCAGCACCGTCTCGTCGGGGGCCATCAACTGCACACCGATGGGCAGGCCGGTCGACGTCATGCCCAGGGGCAACGAGATCGCCGCCCAGCCGGTCACATTCGCCAGTGTGGTCCAACCAGTGGTGGCGAACTCGACGTCGAAGAACGCGCGGGTGGTGCCCCGCGGCTGGTCCAGCAGACCGTAGGGCGGTGGACCGGTGAGCAGCGTCGGCACCAGCAGCACATCGTGCACGCCCAGGCCCGCCACGAATCGGCGGGTCTGGGCGTGCACGGCCGAGATCGCCGATGCGTACTCGACGCCGGTGGTCCGGAAACCCTCGCGCACCATCACCCAGGTGCTGGGCTCGAATTCGTCCTCGCGCGGTTCGCGGCCCAGATGGGCCGTGGCCAGCGAGTGCAGCTCGGCGTTGCTGACGGTGTGCAGCACCGCGATGGCGTCGGCGACCGCATCCGGATCGATTGAGGGCGCGCCGGATTCAACGAGGTGTCCGAGATCCGCCAGCAGCGCTCCGGCGGCCTGCACCGCCGCGACGACCTCGGGATCGGTCTGTGGTCCGGGAAACGGTGACGCCGTCGCGAGCAGGATGCGCACCGGATCCGGTGCGTGGCCGATCGCGGTCAGGTACGGCTGCGCCGGAGCCGGAGCGCCGTACGGGTCTCCGGGCGCACCGCCGGCCACCACATCCAGCAGTGCGGCGCTGTCGCGCACGGTCCGGGTCAGCGCGTGCTCGTTGACCAGACCCTCAAGCCCGTGCCCGGCACCGGGGGCGAAGGACGTCCGGCCGCGCCGCGGTTTGAGCCCGACCAGTCCACAACATGCGGCGGGCACCCTGATGGAACCGGTGCCGTCGCCACCGGAGGCCGCCGGGACCACACCGGCGGCCACCGCCGCCGCCGATCCGCCGCTCGATCCACCCGGAGTGATGTCCGGTGACCACGGGTTGACGGTGCGACCGAACAGGGACGGCTCGGTGGTGCAGTGGTTACCCCATTCCGGGGTGTTGGTCTTGCCGAACACCACCAGTCCCGCCGCGAGGTAACGCAGCACGATCCACGCCGATTCCGCGGCGACATGGGTGCGCAGCGCACGCGACCCCATGGCCTCCGGGGCGCCGGCCAGCGATGCTCCAAGATCCTTGAGCAGAAACGGAACTCCGGTTAGCGGACCCGCGCTGCCGTCACGCAGGGTCCCGGCGGCATCCAGCGCAGCGGCCTGGTCGCGGCCGCGCTCGAACAGATCGGTGATCACGGCGTTGAGATGCCGGGCCGACTCCAGGCGCAGGATCGCCGCGTCCAACAGTTCGGTCGCCGAGAGCTCGCCGGCCGCCACGAGCGCCGCCTGCCCGATCGCGTCGACCCCGGCCAGCTCACTCGCGGTGCGTGCATCCATGGCCGTCCATCCTGCGGTGCCGGGGTGTGGGTGGCAACCCGAGCCGGCGGCGGACTGACGGCTACTCCGGCGCAACGGATTTGCGGCAGCACCGCGGTTCACCACTCGGCGGTGCACCCAGCGGATAAGGTTCGCGGTCATTGGTCGAATCGATCGATCACGTTCAAGGAGGAGCTCATGGCCGAGCCAAGCGATCAGCCGATCGACCCGGGCGCTGTCGCGCTGGCGTTCTCCACACATCGTTTCGAGGACGCGCTCGGCCATCTGGCCAAAGACGTGCGCTGGACAATCGTCGGATTCATGGTGCTCGAAGGTTCCGACGCCGTCATCCGGACGTGCCGGGAAACCCGGGAGGGCCTGGCCGACACGGTCACGAGTGTGGACCGATGTGTGGTGGCGGCCCAGGGTGACGTCGTCGCGGTGGACATGTTCTCCCGCTACAGCGGGCCCAATGGGGTGACGGCGGTGGCAGGCTGCGACATCTTCGAGTTCGCCGACAATCGGATCGCCGCCATCACGTCATATGCCGTGCAGGTCGATCCGGACAGTGCGGGCGCACCGCCGCATTGAACGAACGGTCAGAGCGGGATAACGCTCTCGCTGTTGAGTGCCCGCCATGACCGCCGGCATGCCGCGACGGCCCGCTGGCGCAGCCGCCATTGCACCGACCTGAGGTGATGCCCGGCCGCGCGCTGGGTCATGTGGTCGATGAACTCGGAGTCCATGATCGCGTAGCCGCCGTCGATGCGTTCCCACAGCCCGTTCACCCACAGCTCGAAGGCGGGCACGGTCGCGTCCGGCACGATGCGCTCAAGGGCGATATCGGCGATGAATTGCGGGTGCACGGTGTGGACACTGTGTGCGACGGCCAGCACGTGCAGACGCAGGGCCTCGCGGGTGATGTCACGCGCGATGTGGCGCGCGTACAAGGTCTCGGTTTCGGCGGAGACCGCTCTGTCTCGCATGGCCTGACTATAGCGTTTACCTGACCGAAACATGAAAAACTCGGCCGTTGGACCTCAGCCGGGACTACCCGCAACGCGGCGCCGGTAGGCCGACGGCGTTTCGCCACAGAACTGGGTGAAGCAGCGGGTGAATGAGCTCAGGTTGTCGAACCCGACGGCGGAAGAAGTCGCCTGGACCGACTGGCCAGGCCCGGCGAGCAATGCCATGGCCCGCAGCATCCGGGCGTGCAGCAGGTAGGTCCGCCAGGACAGTCCCAAGGTGTCGGAGAACAGTCGCCGCAGGGTGCGCTCCGACACCGCGACCGCCCGGCTGACATCCGCGACGGTCACCGAGTCCAGATGCTCCTTCGTATGCGCCAGCGCGGCCGCCACGATCGGATGGTCCGAGGTCGGCAGGCTCAGCGGCGCCTCGTGATCGAGTGCGTCGGTGACGATGTGGGCCAGCGTGGCGAAAAAGCCGTCCGAGACACACTCGTCGTGGGCGGAGCCGGGGCGCCGCTCGATCGGCCAGCGAAGGGCGTAGATCATCATCTCCCGGATCAACGGCGACACCGCGATGATCCGGGCGCGATCACCGGGCTCGGCGATCATCGACGGATCGAACATCACCGCAACGGTTTTCACGTCCGGATTCATCACCGCCTGATGTTCCAGGCCGGCCGGTATCCATGCGGCCTGCTGGGGTGGCAGCAGGTAATGCGCGCAGTCCGTCTCCACCTCGACCACGCCGGCCACGGCATATTCGATCTGGTGGACCTCATGGGAGTGCCATCCGGTGATCAGGCCGTCGCCCTCGTAGAGGTAGCTGCCGGCCAGCGCCTGTCCGCCGCGGCGCAGTTCGATCACCGGCCGGCGCGGGGCGTCGATATTGGCCGAAACAGGTAAATGTCTGTCCGATAGCGCAGAGACGGTCACGAAATCCGAGGGTACTAGTTAGGTATGAAGACCGACGACCTCATCCTGGTGAGCATCGACGACCACGTCGTGGAACCGCCCGACATGTTCCTCAACCATGTGCCGGCCAAGTACAAGCCGGAGGCACCGATCGTGGTGACCGATGACAAGGGCGTCGACCAGTGGATGTACCAGGGCCGGCCGCAGGGTGTCAGCGGACTCAACGCCGTGGTGTCCTGGCCGCCCGAGGAATGGGGTCGCGATCCCGCCGGCTTCGCCGAGATGCGTCCCGGGGTCTACGACGTCCACGAGCGGGTCCGCGATATGAATCGCAACGGCATCCTGGCCTCGATGTGTTTCCCGACGTTCACCGGCTTCTCGGCCCGGCATCTCAACATGCACCGGGAAGAAGCGACACTGGTGATGGTGTCGGCCTACAACGACTGGCACATCGACGAGTGGGCCGGATCGTATCCGGACAGGTTCATCCCGATCTCCATCCTGCCCACCTGGAATCCCGAGGCGATGACCAAGGAGATCCGGCGGGTGGCGGCCAAGGGTTGCCGCGCGGTGACGATGCCGGAACTGCCCCACCTGGAAGGGCTGCCCAGCTATTTCGACGAGGACTACTGGGGCCCGGTCTTCCGCACGCTCTCGGAGGAGAACGTGGTGATGTGCCTGCACATCGGCACCGGCTTCGGCGCGATCTCGATGGCCAAGGATGCCCCGATCGACAATCTGATCATCCTCGCCACCCAGGTATCGGCGATGTGCGCCCAGGACCTGCTGTGGGGCCCGGCAATGCGCAACTACCCGGACCTGAAGTTCGCCTTCTCCGAAGGGGGCATCGGCTGGATCCCGTTCTACCTGGACCGCAGCGACCGGCACTACACCAACCAGAAATGGCTGCGCCGGGACTTCGGCGACAAGATGCCCAGCGATGTCTTCCGCGAGCACTCGCTGGCCTGCTACGTCACCGACAAGACCTCGCTGAAACTGCGGCACGAGATCGGTATCGACAACATCGCCTGGGAATGCGACTACCCGCACTCGGACTGCTTCTGGCCCGACGCCCCCGAGCAGGTGCTCGCCGAACTGAACGCGGCGGGCGCGTCCGACTCCGATATCAACAAGATCACCTGGGAGAATTCCTGCCGCTTCTTCAGCTGGGATCCGTTCAAGCTGACCTCGAAAGACCAAGCCACGTCGGGGGCGCTGCGCGCGAAAGCCACCGATGTGGACGTCTCCATCCGCCCACGTGCGGAATGGGCGCGCCTCTACGACGCGAAGCAGTTCGCCCCGACGTGAGGCTGGACTAGGCTGGTGGCATGACCGATCTGGATCGTGCCGCAGCCCGTCGTGACATCGCCGATGCCCTGGTGAAGGCGCTCGATCGCCGGCACGAGGTGCTCGACATCATCGTGGACGCCGAAGACCGCGACGCGGCCGTCGACGCCATCGCGACCCTGCTGGGCACCAGCCACGCCGGCGGCGAGGCGGTCATCGGGCTGTCCTTCGACCGGCTCACCAAGGAATCGCGCCGGATCATCGCCGAGGAACTCGACGATCTGAACAGCCAGCTGACGTTCACCCTGAACGAGCGCCCCGCGTCCTCGGCCGAAACCCTGGCGCTGCGCGCGTTTTCGGGTGCCGAGGACCGTGACATCTTCGAGGTGCGCATCCAGGACCAGGGTGCCGCCGGCGACGGTTCCGGTGCGCCGGCCGGTGCACTCGACGACGAGATCGCTTCGGCACTGGCCAGGGTCGAAGCCGAGGAAGCCGCGTGGTTCGTCGCGCTCGAGGGTGACCAGAAGGTCGGGTTGGTGTTCGGTGAACTCAACGGCCACGAGGTCGAGGTGCGGATCTGGATTCACCCCGAGCATCGCAAGAAGGGTTACGGCACTGCGGCCCTTCGCAAGTCGCGCTCCGAGATGGCGATCTACTTTCCGGCGGCGTCCGTCGTCGTGCGCGCTCCGAGCGCCTGACGCTCAGCCGTCCTCATGGCGCCCGTCGTCCCAGCGTGCACGGTCTGAGCTGATACTCGGATCGGTACCGTGATGGGCGCCATCGGCATTCGCCGACCAGGCCGTGCCCGCGCAGACCAGATCGTGTGGCAGCGTCAGTTCGGTCGGGAAATCCGGTAAGCCGGGCACCGCCGGCAGTGCCAGCGGGGGTGGAGGGGTGGCCGCGACCACCGCCGGCGCCGAAGCCAGCATCGGAAGCACGCTTCCCATCGCATCAATCGGTAAGGCGGCGGCTACCGGCGGTGCGGCCACGGCCGGCGGGACGGCGATCGCCGCCGCATCGACCGGGGCCGCGGCGGCGTCCAACGGTGCCACGTCGGCAGGTGGTGCCGGGATCGCGGCGATATCGGCGGGCGGAGGCGGCGCTGCCACCGCCGCGGGCGCCGGGGGAACCTCTTCGACAAGCGGGGGCGCCACCATCGGTGCGGCTGCCACGGGCGGGGCCGGCGGAGCGGCATCGACGACGGGGGGCGCGGGAGCCACCGCGACGACATTGGCCGCCGGTGTGGCGTCGACCAGCGCGGGCGCGGCCAGCGGCGCCGCATCGGGTACCGGTGCGGCGGCTTCGATCAAGGGTGCCGTTGCCGGAACCGGCGCAGCGCCAAGGGGAATCGGGACGCCCATCGGTACCGGTGGGACCGCGAGCGGCACGGCCGGCGCCGCGACCGGAGCGGCTAGCGCGGCGGGGGCCGCCGCGGCAGCTGCCGCGGGTGCGGCGGGTGCCGCATCGACGGCAACCACGTCCGCGGCCGGAAGGACGGCGGGGACGGCCGCGGGGGCCATCGCCTCAGGAACTATTTCCTCAGGAGCCATTGCCTCGGGAGCCGGGATTGCGACGACGGGCACCGCCGGCACCGCATCGGGTGCGGCAGCTACGACGGGTGCGGCGCTTTCGGGTACTACCGCCGAGGCCTCGACCAGTGGCTCCGCCGGCGCCGGGGCAGCCGGAAGCGGCGGGGGCACGACAACATCCGGCGGCGGCGCCATGAGTGCCTCCGGAACGATCTCGGGGGAGGCCGCCAACTGCTGCACCATATCCAGGCACGGCACCCCAGGGCTCGCCGCGGACTCCGCATCGGCGATCGCCGCGGGGTTGATGATCAGCACCGAGCAGTAGAGCCCGACTGCCGCCACCGCCGTGAGCGCAGAGCGATTCGAGACGTGCGACATGGAATCCGATTCTCCTTGCGGCGGCGACAAATAGAACCTATCGCGAATCGGAATTCGCACAAGGTGCCGATTCGGTGGATGTCGATCCGTTGTCAAGCAGAGTCAATTCTGTGACACGGCAGGTGTTTACGGGGTCAACGCTGGCCGGCGGCGTGTTCCATGAGGGTCAGCGAATCCTCCAGATGGGTCAGCAGCCGCTGCAGATGCGGCACACTGCGTCGGCACCCCACCAAGCCGAAATCCAGATTGTCGGCGTTGTTGGTGAGCGTGATGTTCAGTGCCTGGCCGTCCAGCGCGATGGACAGCGGATAGTTGCCGTCCAGGCGCGCTCCCTGCCAGTACATCGGCTGCCTGGCACCGGGCACATTCGAGATGACGATATTGAATGGGGGCGGGGCCGAGGACACGAAGCCGGGGAGCAGGCCCAGCGCGATGCCCGACATCAGGAAGCCGGACAGGGCCAGCGCCTCCAGCCGCGGCAACTCGGCGAACACCTGCTTGTTGTCGCGCATGGATGCGCTGATCTTCTCCAGTCGCTCGAGCGGATCGGCGATATCGGTTGCCAGATTGCACAGGATGGTGCCGACCATGTTCCCCCCGGCATCCTGCTCGTGCTCACCGCGCAGACTCACCGGAACCATTGCCACCAAGGGAGTTTCGGGCAGCGCCTGCTGCTCCAACAGATAGGCGCGCAACGCCCCCGCAGCCATCGCGAGCACGGCGTCGTTGACGGTGGCGCCGCTGACGGCGTCCTTGACCGCCTTGATCCTGGCCAACGGCCAGGACTGGGCCGCGCACCGGCGTGCGCCGCCGATCGGCACGTTGAAGATGGTCTTGGGCGCACGGAACGGCAACGTCAGCTGCTGTTCCACCAGAGCGGCACGGGCCAGCGTGAGCGCCGAGGGCGCCAGTCCGGCCATCGCGCCGACCGCACCCGTGGCGGCTCCCAGCAACGACGACCCGCGGCGCGCCGGCGTGGCCGGCCGCGTGCGCGGCGGCAGTGCCCAGGGCACCCGCACCTGCCTGTCGTCGGGATCGGCGGAGAGGGCGCGGATCATCAGCCGTTGCGCGGAAACCCCGTCCAACAAGGAGTGGTGGATCTTGGTGTAGACGCCGAATCGTCCGTCGTGCAGACCCTCGACGAGATACGCCTCCCACAGCGGACGGTGCCGGTCCAGCAGCGTGCCGTGCAGTCGTGAGGTCAGCTCCAGCAGCTCACGCACGCGGCCCGGGCGGGGCAGCGCCGACCTGCGCAGGTGATAGTCGATGTCGACGTCGGAGTCGAAAGCCCAAGTCAGATTGCTGATTCCACCGAACATGCTGGCGGGGTGCTTACGGAAGGCGGGCTGGAATTCGTCGCATTTGGCGATCGACTCGTAGATGTCGGTGACGAACTCGGGACCCGCGCCCTCGGGTGGCCGGTACAGCTGCAGTCCGGCCACATGCATCGGATGCTCGCGGGACTCACCGAGCAGGAACATCGCGTCGGTCGGTGAGATCAACTTCATGCGGATGACGCTACCGATCCGGCCGCGAGCCCGATGCGCTTTGCTCAGGCAGCCGGAGTGGCACCCAACACACGTTGCAGATCGGGCTTCATCGCCTGCAGCTGCGATCCCCAGTAGCCCCAGCTGTGTGTCCCGTCGGGAGGGAAGTTGAACACCCCGTTGCGGCCGCCGGCGGCGACGTAACGCTTCTGGAACTCCTTGTTGGTGTTCAGCGTGATGTTCTCCAGGAACTGGGCGCTGTACAGACCGCCGAAGTCGGATCCGGAGTCCAGTTCGGACGGTGCGCCGTTACCGCAATACACCCAGACCGCGGTGCCGTTGGCGGCCAGCGTGGCGACGTTCACCATCGGGTCGTTGCGCCGCCACGCCGGGTCGGTGCTCTGTCCCCACATGTCGGTGGCCCGGTACCCGCCGGCATCTCTCATCGCCACACCGATCAGCGTGGGCCACAGTCCCAGTGAGGGATTGACGAAACCGGACAGCGAGCCGGCGAAGATGAACTGGGTGGGATGCCAGATCGCCAGGGTCAAGGCCGACCCACCCGACATCGACAATCCCACCACCGCATTGCCGGTCGGACTGATCCCACGGTTGGCTGCCAGCCATGCGGGCAGTTCTTGGGTCAGGAACGTCTCCCACTTGTAGGTGGTCGTGCCCGCATTGCCTTTCGCCGGTGCATACCAGTCGGTGTAGAAGCTCGATTGCCCGCCGACCGGTACCACCAGTGACAGACCCGAGCGGTAAAACCAGTCGAAGACCGGGGTGTTGATATCCCAGCCGCTGAAGTCGTCCTGGGCCCGCAGGCCGTCCAGCAGGTACACCGCATGCGGTCCACCGCCTTGGAACCCCACGGGGATGTTGCGGCCCATCGAGGGTGAGGGCACCTGCAGCAGTTCGATCGGCCCGCCGGCACTGGAAAACGCCGCAGCGTTCGGTGCGCCGACGGACACCGATCCGGCCAGCAGGACGGCGGTGGCCACCAGTCCCAGGATGCGGCGGAGCAGGGGCATGTACCGCAAGCTAGCAGCCGGGCTGGTACCCGCACCGCATCGACGCGGGCCGTGATCACGTTGTGATGTCACGGTTTATCCACGGGTCGACGGCTCAGGCCGCGACCACGATGGTCAGCTCGTTGCCGGTGCGTTCGACCCGCATACCGGCCCGGCGGGCGAGCGCTGCGACCTTGCCGGCATCGTCGGGTTCGGACCGGCTGGACACCAGGGCCCGGGCCAGCCTGCCCTTGTGGGCCTTGTTGAAATGGCTCACCACGGTCCGCTTGCCAGAACTGTTCTCCGACAACACATCAACCGTGACCGCACCGGGCAGCCGACCCAGCGCCGCGTACGATCCGGATCGCAGATCCACCACCAGTTCGCCGGCGGCGATATCGGCCAGTACGGGTTCGAGCGCAGGTCGCCAGCGGGCGGCCAGCGTCGGTTGCCCGGGAAGTTTGGACCCCGCCGAGAGGCGATATGCGGGTATCGGGTCGTCGGCCCGCAGCAGCCCGAACAGTGCCGAACCGACCGCCAGCCGCGCCCGGGCGCGGGCCGCGGTGGCGCCTCGCAGGGAGTCGACATCCAGTGCGTCGTAGAGGACTCCGGTGTAGCGATTGATCGCCGGAAGCGTCGCTGATGTCAAAAGTGCGGCATTGCGGTCGATCTCGCTGTCCTGTGCCGCCGTGATGCCCAGCGCGCGGCGGCAGGTCTCGCGATCGGCGGACAGTGCGACGAGTTCGTCGACCAGCGCGGCGCGCAGTGGATGTAGCGCGGGGGAGCTGAGTGCGTCGATGGTCAGCGATGGGCCGTCGCCCCCCGCACGTTTGGTCTCCGACGGAGGTAACAGCACGATCACCGCAGAGAGGGTAGCCGAGCCGACTTCGGTGCCGGTGGGGCACCGGGTGGGGGTTTCGGGGGCGCGACGGTCCGGCGCGGTCGTATTTGTGCGTCGAATTGTGACGGGCCGACAGCCGTGTCGGTGAGCATGGGAATGGTCGAGCATGCGTTGCTGCGGGATGATTTTCCGAATGTTCGCGGCGTGTGACCGATTTCCGAATCGACCGCCGCGCGGTTTTGCTGAGAATGCACACATCGGTGTGCAATCGACCGTTCGGCCGATTTTCCGCCGCGCCCCATGAAACTGTCCGGACCTGCGATTTCCTGGACGCAGTCGAACGGCTACGGGCACCGAACCGGGCGGCGGGTGGAATCGCACGAAAATCGGTGCGGTGCGTTGTCTGTCGACCGGTACTCGGGTATCTCGATCGTTAACCGCTTCACATACCTGATCGTTTAGCATTGCAAGTGCCGCAATCTTCGATTCCGGAAAAGGCTATAGAACGCGGCTGGCTCTGGTCAGCCCCAGGACGACAGGGGAACTCCGGTGACCGCTCAGGAACTCGTGGATGCCGATACCGAGGACGATGGTCGTGAAGGAGGTCTCGGCGTCAATGTGCGGGTGGTGGTCCACCCGGATACCGACGAAGAGGCGCGCGGGATCATCGTCGACGACTTCGGCGATGCAGCTGGTTATGCGGTTTCCGTCGGCGATGACGTGATTGCCGACCCGGCCCGCCGCTGGGCGGTCCAGCTCGACAGTGGCTCGCTGACCTTCGTCAACAGCGACGCGCTGCGTCCCGAGTAGAGGTCAGGCCTGGTCGGGTAAGTCGCCGAGCAATTCGTCGAGGAAACCGCCTGCTTCCTGCGCCGCGCGGTCGACGTCCCCTGCGTCGATCGCCTCGACCAGCCCGCGGTGCCTGATGTGCGCGGCGGCTGCGGTGTCGTGGGTAGTGGTGGCGACGCTGGCGAGTACCACCTCGGTGAGGCCACGGTAGAGCTCGGTGAGCACGGTGTTGTGGGCGCTGCGCACCACGGCGAAGTGCAGCTCGGCGTCGGCACGGACGAAGTCTTCGATGGCGTTCTCCCGCTGTAGTTCATCGCGGCGGTGCAACAACTGCCAGAGTTCGGCGAGATCGTCCGCGGTCCGGGCGGACGCCGCCAGCCGGGCGCCCTCGACTTCCAGGCATCGGCGGACCTGCAGTACTTCCCGCAGCTCGGATCCGCACAGTCGGCGCAGTGCCCCCGATACCTCGCTGGTGGCCCGCACATAGGTGCCGTCGCCTTGCCGGACCTCCAGGATGCCGCCGTGCGCCAACGCCCGGACGGCTTCCCGCACGGTGTTACGTCCCACCCCGAGCGTTTCGGAAAGCGCCGGTTCGGTGGGGATCTTGGTGCCGATGGGGTATTCGCCGGCGGTCACCGAAGCGCGCAGTTGATCGATGACCTGGTCGACCAACCCGGTTCGGCGTGTGGTGGCTAGTGGCACTCAAAGCCCCTTTCATCCAATCATGGGATGTATGGCATGCTAATTCCGGTGATCGACTCTCGCCACCGCAACACGATCGACCGGCCGCCGGCGGCCGGTGTCCTGGAGATGAAACCGGCAGCCGGTGGGCTGCTGCTGACGGTGGCTGTCGTACTCACTGCCCTCAATCTTCGCCCCGCGATCACCAGTGTGGGTCCGTTGTTGGGCGATATGCGTGATGGGCTGGGCGCTTCCGGGACGTGGGCCGGACTGCTGACGACCCTGCCCGGTCTGTGTTTCGCCGCCGCGGGCCTGGCAGCGCCGCGATTGGCGGCCAGGATCGGCGTCGACCGCGCGATCACGGTGGCGCTGGGGATCCTCAGCGTGGGTCTGCTGGTGCGGGTCGTCGACGGGCCGGCGGTGGTCATCGGCGGCACGCTCGTCGCGACCGCTGGTATCGCATTGATCAATGTGCTCATCCCCGTCGTCATCAAACGATCCTTCGCGGCGCGGATCGGTGCGATGACGGGTATCTACACCGCGGCGCTGCAGGGCGGCGGCGCCCTCGGTTCGGCCGTCACGCCGGCGCTCGATGCGGTCTCGGGCTGGCGTACCGCCCTCGGCGCCTGGGCAGCGCTGGCGGCGCTCGCGTTGGCGCTGTGGCTCGCCGCCACCGGACGACGCGGGGTCCCGCACGCGGTGGCGCCGCGGGTGGCGGGCCACGAGGGCCCGCGGCCGCGCCGATCGATGCTGCGCAGTCCGTTGGCGTGGATCATCACGCTGTTCTTCGGCTGCCAGGCCTTCCTGGCCTATGTGGTCATGGGCTGGCTGCCGGCGGTGTTCATCGACAGCGGGATGAGCAAGACGACCGCCGGGTTACTGCTCGGGCTGATCTCGGTGCTGGCAGTCCCGGCGAGCATCGTGATCGCACCCGCTGCGGCCCGCGGGCCCAGCCAGAGCGGCTGGATCGTCGGTCTGGGTGCGCTGGGCTTTGTCGGCGTTACCGGATTGGCCGTGGCGCCGGACGTGGCGCCGTTGTTGTGGAGTGTGCTGCTCGGCCTCGGGATGAGCGTGTTCTCGCTGGCCCTCACGGTCATCGCACTGCGCTCCCGCGATGCCGCGGACACCGCCGCGCTGTCCGGCATGGTGCAGGGGATCGGCTATCTGCTGGCTGGGGTCGGACCGTTCCTGTTCGGCCTGCTGCACGATCTGACGGGCGGCTGGACGGTGTCCTGGGCCGTGGTGCTGGTGGTTTATGCCGTTCAGATGGTGACGGGCGCGCTGGCGGGCCGGAACCGGTACGTGTAGCCCGCGCCGGTCAGACCGGGATGGTGTCCGGAGCCGGCGGGGTCACCGGTGCCGGCGGCATATCGGCCGGCACCGGTGGTGCGGCATCCTGCGGCGCCGGCGGGGCGAAGTCGACGGGCACCGCCGGGATATCCGCCGGAGCGGGCGGTAGGAATTCAACCGGGATCGGCGGCGCGTCGACCGGAGCGTTCGGGTCGGTCGGCGCCGCATCCGCGGGCATGGGCAGGTACATGTGGTGGGTGAACTGCGGCTGGTAGGCGCCACCGCCACCGATCCGCACTCCACCGCCGCCTTCGCCGGAGGAGACCGGCGTGCCGTCGGGCAGCGTCACCGCGGTGTGACCACCGTTCCAGCCGATGACCAGGGTGCCGGGCGCGGTGCCGTACTTGAAGCCGCGGGCCAGCAGTGCACGTTCTTCGTTCCCGGTGTGGAAGCGGTCCCCGAAGACCGGGCGGTTGGTCGCGGCGTTGCTGACCCAGGATGCCAGACCCGAGCAATCCGTTCCTGCTGGGCTGTCCCCACCCGGAATGTACGGCGTTCCCGAAACCTGGTTGACGAGCGCCAGTAGCGACGCAAGAGCAAACATGCGGACGGACAGTAACAGAGCATTTTGTAAGGGAGCAAAATTCTGTGACTCCCTTCACAATTCAACAAGCCTATTGGAAAACTCACAAAACGGCTGGTGAACGGTGTTGGCGGGGGCCGTAATTCACCTTGTTAGCGGAGGTGGCATGGAGTTTTCGCAAAGATGTTGTCGGCCATGGCTGCTGCCTGCTCTGCGGTGCGAGGCATGGGCCGATGCCGTGAATCATGTTGGCTTGGAGCGTAGTCCGTGATCGCATCCAAATTGATTGCCGGAAAACAAGATTCACAAATCTGCGCCGTGGCTGTCGATTCTGGCAACCGAAGTTCTGGCGGATCCGCCGGACTTGGCCAGTGCGACCGCCAGGGCGTGCATGGCGGGTGTGGCAGACAGCAGCGCCGTGACGGCTTCGGTCGGTAATTCCGCCAGGACCTCTGCGATGCCGTCGGCAAGCGCATCGTCGATGGCGCGTTTATCGGTGCGGGCCTTGGGCGTTGGGTGCAATACCGATACGCGCCGGTCATCTTCGTGTGGCGATTTCGAGACCAATCCGCGGTTGATCAGGGCCCGGACGGCGGCGCTGACATTGCTCGACTGCATGGCCACGATGCTCGCGACCTCGGAGATGCTCAGGCCGGGTTCGTGCACGACGGCGCGCAGCACCGCGAGCTCGGAAGCCGGCAGGGGATCGAGGCCGGCGCGGTGCGGACCAAAACGTGTCAACCGCCACGACAGCTCGTGCAGCGCGAGGGCGAGTTCTCGGGTGCGGGTGCCAGTCATCGGAGTGGTCTCCATCACGTCAGATTACATATTCTTCAATACATATGTTCCAATATATATTGATAGATATTCAACTTGGGATTGAGGTGCCTCCTTGACCACATCGACTCGTGGTTCCACACCGGCGATGTTGATCGCTGTCCTGGCACTGCTGTCCGCTGTCACGCCGTTGTCCATCGACATGTATCTGTCGGCGTTTCCGGAGATGGCGGCCGAATTCGGTACGTCGGCGTCGATGATCCAGCTCACGCTGACCGCGTTGCTGATCGGCCTGGCGGTCGGTCAGCTGGTGATCGGCCCGTTGTCCGACCGCTACGGCAGGCGCATACCGCTGCTGGTCGGCAGCCTCGTCTGCCTTGTCGCCAGTCTGCTCTGCATCGTCAGCCCGACGGCGCCGGTGCTCATCGCGTTGCGGTTTGCGCAGGGTTTCGGCGGCGCCGCCGGGGTGGTGATCTCGCGCGCCATCGTGGCGGACCGAGCCACCGGGGCGGCGGCTGCCCGGCTGTTCGGCGTACTGATGGTCATCGGCGCGCTGGCACCGGTCATCGCGCCGGTTCTCGGCGGATTCATCGTCGCCGACCTGGGTTGGCGCGCGGTGTTCGCCGCGCTGGCTGTCTTGAACGCGTTGATGTTGCTCGGGGTCGTCTTCTTCACCCCGGAATCGCTTCCTCGTGACCGGCGGCGGCCCGGCGGACTTGCGGCGCTGCGGTCGAGCGCCCGAAGCGTGCTGTCCAACCGCCGATATCTCGGCTACACGCTGGCATTGGCCTTCGTGTTCACCGCGCTGTTCTCCTATATATCTGCTTCACCGTTCGTACTGCAGAACATCGTCGGGCTGTCCCCTCGGGTGTACTCGCTGACCTTTGGGGGCTGCGCGGTGGTGATGGCCGTGATGAGCGCGCTGTCGGCCAGGTTGGTGACGCGTGTCGAGCCCCGCACGCTCCTTGCGGCCGGCGTGGCGGCAATGGTCGTCGTCACCGGACTGCTGTTGATCACCGTCACCGCCGGCGGCGTGGCGCCGGTGCCGACGATCGCACTCATGGCCTGCTTCATGGCCAGTATGGGTTTCATCGTGGCCAACGCCATGGCGCTGGCCACCGCCGAGGTCCGCTATGCGGCGGGGACCGGTTCGGCCGTGCTGGGATTTCTGCAGTACGCCCTCGGTGCCGGTGCGTCGCCTCTGGTGGGCCTGGCCGGTGAGCACAGTGCGGTACCCATGGGCATCGCCATGTTCGGTGCGGCCGTGCTGGCCGCGGTCGCGCTGATGGTCTTCACCCGCGGGCATCGGCCGGAACCGGCCGACATGCCTGAGCACGAGGTGGCGACGGCGGTGCGCTGAGCGCATCGGAACACGCGAAAGCCCGTGAATTCCCATGGAATTCACGGGCTTTCGGATCGTGACTAGTGCCAGTCCCAGACGGACATGTCGTTGGCCGGGTAGTTCTGGCAGATGTCGGTGGTGTGGGCGGCGACGCCTTTGTTGTTGAAGAACAGTTTTGCCCAGTTGGGCCAGCGCCAGGACATTTGTTCGTAGAAGGCGTTGGTGGCGGTGTCTTCGGAGTATTGGCGCCGTCCGGCGTAGTCCATGGAGAAGAACCAGTGGATGCGGTCTTGGGTGCCTTGTTGGTCGGCGGCGGGTTTGTTGTTGTAGTCGATCATGTAGCGCTCGTAGTAGACGGGTTCGACGTCGCGGGCGGCGGCCATGATCTGTTCGGCGGTGCAGGGGGTGCGCAGGATGCGGTTGGGGATGGGGTAGTCGTCGGTGGCGTCGGCGGAGGCGATACCGGAGGTGGCGATGCCTGTGGTGAGGGCGCCGACGAGGGCTGCGGTGGCGGCGGCGAGGCGAAGTGTGGTGTGCATGATGGTGTTCCTTCCTAGTGCTGGGCGGCCGCGACCTGGTCGAGGATGACGCGTTGGTCGGGGCAGTAGTAGTTCAGTGCCGAGCCCAGGAACTGCCAGTTCTGCTCGGTGGTGTTGTGGCGGTCGAGGTTGGCGCCGATGAACTTGGCTGAGTCGAAGGCGTTGTGGTCGACGTTGTTGTAGAGGCGTTTGCAGACCAGTTTGCCGATCCAGGCGTTGTAGTCCTTGGGCCCGTAGATGCCGTAGGTGTGCAACTCGTGGGCGAAGTTGGTGTCGGGATCGCGGTCATAGGCCGGGTCCGCGGCCGCCGGGGACGCCACGGTGAGGCCCGCCGCGATCGCGATGGCCGCCAGTGCCATCGGTTTGGTCTTCTTCACTACCTGACCCCTCACCTTCACTTGACTGACTCCGAAGTGCCGGCGCCGACCGGCGCCGATGCGGGCTGGGGCCACGGCGCGGGCAGCGGACGCTGACGCACCCGCTGCGGCCACCAGAACCACTTGCCCAGCAACGCCGCGATCGACGGCGTCATGAACGACCGGATGATCAACGTGTCGAACAGCAGACCCAGGCCGATGGTCGTTCCGACCTGCCCGATCACGATCAGGTCGCTGACCGCCATCGACATCATCGTGAAGGCGAACACCAGACCGGCCGAGGTGACCACCGATCCGGTACCACCCATCGACCGGATGATCCCGGTGTTCAGGCCGGCGTGGATCTCCTCCTTGAACCGGGAGACCAAGAGCAGGTTGTAGTCGGAACCGACGGCCAACAGGATGATCACCGACATGGCCAGGACCATCCAGTGCAGCGGCTGACCGATGATGTGTTGCCAGATCAGTACGGACAAGCCGAACGAGGTGCCCAGCGAGAGCAGCACGGTGCCGACGATGACGGCAGCGGCGACCACGGCGCGGGTGATGATCAACATGATGATGAAGATCAGGCACAGCGAGGCGATCCCGGCGATCATCAGGTCGAATTTGGAGCCGTCGGCCATGTCTTTGAACACCGAGGCGGTGCCGCCGAGGTAGATCTTGGAGCCCTCCATCGGGGTGCCCTTGATGGCTTCCTTGGCGGCCTGCTTGATGGGCTCGATGTGCGAGATGCCTTCCGGGCTCATCGGATCGCCGTCATGGCTGATGATGAAGCGCACCGACTTGCCGTCGGGGGAGATGAAGTTCTTCATACCGCGTTTGAACTCGGCGTTGTTGAACGTCTCGGGCGGCAGATAGAAGGAGTCGTCGTTGCGGGCCGCGTCGAACGCTTCGCCCATCGCCGACGAGTTGTCCTGCATCGCCGACATCTGATCCTGTATGCCCTTCTGGGTCTGATACATGGTCAGCATGTAGGTCTTCATGTTCTTCATCGTCGCGATCATCGACGGCATGAGCGCCACCATCTGCGGCATCAGCGTGTCCAGACGCTCCATATCGGGCATCAGGTTCTGGATGTCGTCGGTCATGGTGTCGATACCGTCGAGGGTGTCGAAGATCGACCTGATGGCCCAGCACGACGGGATGTCGTAGCAGTGCGGTTCCCAGTACAGGTAATTGCGGATGGGCCGGAAGAAATCGTCGAAATCGGCGATATGGTCCCGCAATTCGGCGATATCGACGGTCATGTTCTTCATCTTGGTGACCATCGAATGCGTGGTGGCCGCCATCTGGGCCGTGATATTGGACATCTTGGTCATGTTGTCGATCGTGACCTGCATGTCATCGGCCTGCTTGAGCATGTTGGCCATCATGTCCTGCTGGTATTTCTCGTTCATCTTCTGCGTGGTGCCCTGCATGCTGATCTGGAACGGGATCGAGGTGTGCTCGATCGGGGTTCCCTGCGGCCGGGTGATGGCCTGCACCCGCCCGATGCCGGGCACCTTGAAGATGGCCTTGGCGATCTTGTCGATCACCAGGAAGTCCGCCGAGTTACGCAGATCGTGATCGCTCTCGATGAGCAGCAGTTCCGGGTTCATCCGGGCC
This sequence comes from Mycolicibacterium sp. Y3, assembly GCF_051188035.1. Taxonomy (NCBI): domain Bacteria; kingdom Bacillati; phylum Actinomycetota; class Actinomycetes; order Mycobacteriales; family Mycobacteriaceae; genus Mycobacterium; species Mycolicibacterium sp. Y3. Next base: position 3,502,462 of record NZ_JAVQLT010000001.1, read on the forward strand.
TGGTTGAAATGCCGATCCGCCGCCGCGTAGCCGATATTGGCCGGGATGTCGGCCGGCAGGTAGTCGCGGTCGTTGTAACTCGTGCGGTACCCCGGCAACGTCAGCAGACCGACCATCGACAGCGCGAGGGTACCCACCAGCACGGGTCCCGGCCAGCGCACGATGATCGCGCCGATCTTGCGCCAGCCGCGGGTACGCATCGCCCGCTTGGGCTCCAGCGTCTTGCCGAACCGGGACGCCACCGTGACGACGGCGGGCCCCAGCGTGAGGGCCGCGAACACCGCGACCACCATGCCGATGGCCAACGGGATACCGAGGGACACGAAGTAGGGGAGTTTGGTGAAGTGCAGGCAGAACGTCGCGCCGGCGATGGTCAGGCCCGACCCCAGGATCACGTGGGCGGTGCCGTGATACATCGTGTAATACGCGGTTTCCCGGTCCTCGCCGACACTGCGCGCTTCCTGGTATCGGCCGATGAGGAAGATCGCATAGTCCGTCGACGCGGCGATGGCCAGCGTCACCAACAGGTTCGTCGCGAACGTCGAGAGCCCGATGATGTTGTGATAGCCCAGGAAAGCGATGAACCCGCGGGTGATGCCCAACTCGACGGCGACCATCGTCAGCACCAGCAACACCGTCACGAGCGAGCGGTAGATGATCAGCAGCATCACGATGATCACGCCGAACGTCAGCCCGGTGATGATCTTCATGCTGCGGTCACCGGCGATGTGCTGATCGGCCGCCAGGGCGGACGGTCCGGTGACGAACACCTTCAACCCCGGTGGTGGGGTCATGCTGTCGATGATCTGCTGAGCGGCCTCGACCGACTCGTTGGCCAGTGACTCGCCCTGGTTGCCAGCGAGATACACCTGGACATAGGTGGACTTGCCGTCCGCGCTCTGGGCCCCGGCCGCCGTCAGCGGATCACCCCAGAAATCCTGGATGTGCTCGACATGCTTGGTGTCGGCTTCCAGCTTCTTGATCATCTCGTCGTAGAACTTGTGCGCGGCGTCATCGAGCTGGTGATCGCTCTCCAGCACCACCATCGCCGAACTGTTCGACTTGAACTCGTCGAAGACCTTGCCGACCCGCTTCATGGCGATCATCGACGGGGCGTTGTCCGGGCTCATCGAGACCGATCGCAGTTTCCCCACTTCTTCGAGCTGGGGGACAACCGCGTTGAGCACCACCATGATGGCGATCCAGCCGAGGATGATCGGCAAGGCGAGGATGCGGATGGTCCGCGGGATGACCGATCTCCTCGGTGTTACGACCGCCGGAATGGTGTCGGTGGGTGGATCGTCGTTGCGGGGGGCGCTACTCATTCCTCGGCTCCCGCTCGCTCCGGTCCTCGCTGCGCTGCGATCCTCACTCGCGCTCGCCTTCGGGTCATGCCGATTTCACCAGGCAATAGGTGTGGGCTCCCACGCCGTCCACGGTCCGCTCGTCCTTGACCTCGTCATCGACGGTGATACGGCAGGACAGGCTGTTGCCGTCGCCCTGCGCGGAGATGGTGGGGAACACCGACGGCGCGGTGGTGCTCAACGTGAGCGTCCAGGGCAGCGGCGCGTTGTCGGCGCGCTGCGGTTTGGCGTCCAGGTCCATGTAGTTGATGTTGGCGGTGGCGCCGGTGCCCCAGATCTCGTACTTGACCACTTTGGGGTTGAACGGCTTGGTGTCGTCGCCGGCGCTGTTCTCGGTGGCGATATAGCCGGGACCGGTGCCGAAGAACGTGCGGACCCGCATCACGGTGAACGTGGCCACGGCGACCACGACCACGATGACCAGCGGAATCCAGATGCGCTTGAGCACGTTCATCGAGTATCGATTTCCCCCGTCAGCTTGATTCGCCGCCGCTACCAGGCGTCTTATGATCGCCACAGGTTAGCTTATGTAACTGAGAGCTTAGCCCATATAACAGAGTGACGTGTCGTACATATTTTGCAACGCCGACGCACTGCTCCGCCAATGGCCGCTGGGCCCGTGTCGACGCCTTCTACCTGCATGTTAGTAGCTGAGATCGCAGTCTAGAGCGGAGTCGCCGGATGTGCGCACCGGCCGCGTTCCGAGGCGTCGGGAGTCGCTCAGGCAGCCTTAAGGGTTACTGTGCACCGCCGGCACGGGCCTACCCTGATACCCATGAGGTCGAACTTGTGGGCACTGCCTGCCGCCTTCGCCACCTTCGCAGCCATGGCCTGGGCGGTAGCGTCCCCGGCCGGCGCCGACCCCGCGCCCGCGCCGGCCCCGGCGCCGCCGGCGACACCCAAGACCGTGATCGACCACGACGGCGCCTTCGTGGTGGGCACCGATATCGCACCGGGGGTGTACGCCTCGGCAGGTCCGGTCGGCAACGGCACGTGCTCCTGGCGCCGGATGGCCGCCGCGCCGGCCGGCCAGACCGGTGACACCATCGACCGCGCATTCACCCACGAGGCGCAGGTGGTGCAAATCGACCCCTCCGACGGCACCTTCAAGACCACCGGTTGCCAGACCTGGCAGCTGACCGACCAGGCGCCGCCCGGGCCGGGACTGCCGCCGGTGCTGCAGGGCCTGAAACTCAAGGCCTACCTCGACACGCTCAACCGCAACGCGGCGCAGTACAACGCGGCGAATCCCGATGCACCTACTGCGCCCGTTTCGCCTCCGCAAGGAACCGGACCTGCACCGGGACCGGCTCCCACCCCCACGCCCTGATCGCGTTCATCCTTCGTTGACAGGAATCGCTCAGCGTTCGCTTCGCGGCCACTGACCCGTTGCGCTGATATTCTCCCAACGGATACGGCCACGGAAAGAGTGTTGTGCGCAGCGGAGAGATCAAGGCCCTCACGGGTCTTCGTATCTTTGCCGCCGTCTGGGTGGTGCTCTTCCACTTCCGGCCGTTGCTGCATGAGGCCGCCCCGAATTTCAGCGAGGCGCTGGCCCCGATTCTCAATGTCGGCGCACAAGGCGTCGATCTGTTCTTCATCCTCAGCGGATTCGTCCTGACCTGGACCTACATCGACAAGATGGGTAAGAACTGGTCCACCCGGGCCACGTTGCACTTCCTGTGGATGCGGCTGGCCCGAGTGTGGCCGGTCTACCTGGTGACCCTGCATCTGGCCGCGCTCTGGATCGTCTTCACGCTCTACGTCGGCCACGTTCCTTCGGAGAACATCGGCACCCTCAACGCCATCAGCTACATCCGCCAGTTGTTCCTGGTGCAGCTGTGGTTCCAGCCGTTCTTCGACGGCTCCAGCTGGGACGGACCGGCCTGGTCGATCAGCGCGGAATGGCTGGCTTATCTGCTGTTCGGCGGCCTGGTGCTGATCATCTTCCGGATGGCCAGGGCCACCCGGGCCCGCACCCTGCTGTGGCTGGCGTTCGCGGTGACTTTGCCGCCGGTCATGTTCCTGCTGGCCACCGGGCACTTCTACACACCGTGGAGCTGGCTCCCGCGCATTCTGCTGCAGTTCACCGCCGGCGCCATCGCATGCGCCGCGGTCCGCCGACTGAACCCGTCCGATCGGACCCGCACCCTGGCCGGTATCGCGGGCGTCGTGCTGGTCGTGGCGATGGTCGGCGCTCTCTACTGGTTCGACGCACACCCGATTCCAGATGTGATCGACAGCGGCGGTGTGCTCGACCTGTTGTTCGTCCCGCTGGTGGTGACGCTGGCGATCGGCACCGGCACGTTGCCGAGTCTGTTGTCGCTACGGGTACTCACCTATGGCGGGCAGATCTCGTTCAGCCTGTACATGGTGCACGAGATCGTGCACACCGCATGGAACTGGGCGGTGCTGCAATTCGAGCTCACCCTCGCCGGCCCCGCCGGCACGTGGATGCTGCTGGGCGTGTTCGCCGTCGCATTCGCCGCAGCGGCCGCGCTGTATCACTTCGTCGAGGAACCCGCCCGCCGGTGGATGCGCAGAATGGTCGACGTCAAGGACGCGACCCCGTCCGTTCAGTCGCTGGGCCGCGATGACCGGAAGCTGTCCGCCTGAGGGTTCGCTGTGCATTCGGTGTATCGAATCACCCTGCGCGGCAAACTATCTGAAGCCAACCAGTAGGCTGTCGGCGGTATCGATCCTGCACCACCGGAGGGGGAATCCGTTGCACCGCCTTGCCGTGCTCGTGATGTCGCTGGCTGTAACGGCCGGACTTGTCAGCACCCGTCCGGTCGAGGTGATGACCGTCAGCCGGGAGGCGCCGCTCAGTCATATCGCGGTGATCGGCGACTCGTACACCACCGGGACCAACTTCGGCGGTCTGGGCGGCAAGGGATGGCCGGCTCGGGCCTGGCAGGTGCTGGCCCGACAGGGGAAGCCGGTGACCGCGGACGTGGCGTCCGAGGGGCGAGCCGGATACGGGGTACGCGGCGATCACGGCAGCGTCTTCGGAGACCTCACGGCGCGGGCGGTACGGCCCGACGACGTCCTGGTGGTGTTCTTCGGATCCCGCAACGACGAACCCGTCGATCCGCTGGCGCTGGCCGGGATGGCCTGGAGTGCCTTCGATTCCGCCCGCCGGACCGCGCCGGCGGCCAAGCTGCTCGTGATCGGCCCGCCATGGCCCACCGCCGACGTACCCGACAAGGTGCTGCAGAACCGCGACGCGCTGGGCAACGCCGCCCGTGCCGCCGGAGCGGTCTTCATCGACCCGATCGCCGAGCGGTGGTTCGTCGGGCGTCCGGACCTGATCGCGCCGGACGGCGTGCATCCCAACGACGCCGGACACACCTACATGGCCGACCGGATCGCCTCGCTGGTCGGCGACCAGCTGCCCCTCACACCCTGAGCCGCACGTGCCCGCGGTGGTGGTTATCCGGCCCGGTCCGCGCGGCGGCGTGCCTTCTGCTTGATGTCCTCGGGTAGCGCGTCGGCGGCGAGTACCGACGGCAGCATGCCGGCTTCAAGGGTGAGGGCGCGGAACACCACGCCGACGGTGATGTCGTGGTCGGGGCGCTCGATGACCTCGATGCGGTCGCCGGCGCGCACCGCGCCGGGTGTCACCACGCGCAGATACGCACCCGGGACCGCGGTCGTGGTGAAAGACTTGACCCAGCCGTTGATCTCCAGCCAGAGCGCGAACGTGCGGCAGGGAATCCGCGGGCGCGACACTTCCAGTTCCAGGCCTTCGGAACCGACCCGCCACCGTTCACCGACCAAGGCATTCGTCACATCCACACCGCTGGTGGTGAGGTTCTCGCCGAACACTCCGTTGGCGATCTCGCGTTCCAGCCTGCCCTCCCAGGCATCGAGATCCTCTCGCGCGTAGGCGTACACCGCTTGATCGTCACCACCGTGGAAGGCCTGATTGCCGATCAGATCGCCCACCAACCCGCTGCCCAGCCCGCCCTGCATCGGCCCGGGGGAGCGCACCTCGACCCGCAGCGCTGTCGGCCGCTTGTCGATGCCGGTCTGCAGCCGGTCGTCGTCGGGGCTCGTCCGGGGTTCGGCGATGTTGACCGTGAGCACATGGGACATGGACCCAGATTAGTGGGCTGGAAAGAATCGGACCGATTTGATGGGTCCCGCAATGACACCCGAGCCGTCATCGTGACAAGGCATGAGCACCATCAGTGCGATCGGCGCGCCGGCTGCCGCAGAATTGCCTTCCGCGGCCATCAACCCTGCGCGCCGGCGGGATGTCTTCGTCCCCGTCGATGGTGGGCCCCGCACCAGACTGGGCCGGCTGCGACGGGCGCTGCACTGGCCCCTCGGCATCTACACCACTCCGGTGCTCATCCTCGTCGCGTGGGAGATCCTGGCCAGGACAGGGGTTCTTGCGCCGGCCTATGCGCCCGCGCCCAGCGATATCGTGCGCACCACCGTCGAACTCTGGCGTGATGGAATCCTTGGCCCCGATCTGGTGATCTCGTTGCAGCGGGCCGGTCTCGGGTTGGCGATCGGGCTGGCGGTCGGCATCGTCGCGGGGGTCTTGGGCGGGTTGTTACGCAGCGGTGAGTACGTGTTCAACGGTGTGGCGCAGATCCTCAACACGGTCCCACTGCTCGCGGTGCTGCCCTTGTTCGTCGTGTGGTTCGGCATCGACGAGCTGACGAAGGTGCTGCTGATCGCGTTCGGCGCGGGTGTGCCCATGTACCTCAATCTCTTCGCGGCCATCCGGGGTGTCGACCAGCGCCTGATCGAGATGACCCAAACCACCGGTGCCAGCCTGTGGCGGCTGGTCATCCGAGTGCTCCTTCCCGGATCGCTCCCGGGTTTCCTTGTGGGGCTGCGCTTCTCACTTGCCTATAGCATCCTGGGGCTGGTCGCCGCGGAAACAGTCAACGCCGATGCCGGACTGGGTTTCCTGATCACCCAGGCGCAGACCTATCTGCAGACCAACAAGGTCTTTGTGGGCCTGGTGATCTACTCGCTGCTCGGTCTGGCCGCCGATCAGGTGGTCCGCACGCTCGAACGGGTGCTGCTGCGCTGGCGGCCCAGTTTCGAGGCGGTGTGAGCGGCCCCGCGCTGACCGCACCGCGGCAGCAGACCGGCGTCCTGGTCGAACAGGTGGTCCGTGCGTTCGGCGATCGCGTGGTCCTGGACCGTCTCGACCTGCAGATCGGCAGTCAGGAACTGGTTGCGCTGCTCGGCCCGTCCGGGTGCGGCAAGAGCACACTGTTGCGTCTGCTCGCCGGTTTGGACAAGCCGGACGGCGGCCGCATCGAGGTACCAGCCACACGTGCTGTCGTGTTTCAGGCCGACCGGTTGCTGCCCTGGCAACGTGTCCTCCGCAATGTGACCCTCGGGCTGCGCGGCCCCGATGCGGATGAGCGAGCTCGGCGTGCGCTGCGCGAGGTGAACCTCGCAGGCCGCGAAAAAGCTTGGCCCAAAGAACTTTCCGGCGGCGAGGCGCAACGCGTCGCGCTGGCCAGGGCACTGGTCTCCGAACCGGAGCTGGTGCTGCTCGACGAGCCTTTTGCCGCGTTGGACGCCATCACCCGGGTGCGGATGCACGACCTGGTTCGCGAACTACGCCGCGTGCACGAGGCGTCGATGCTGCTGGTCACCCATGACGTCGACGAGGCCATCGCGCTCGCGGACCGCATCCTGGTGATGAGCGGCGGCCGCATCGGCGCCGAGCACCGGGTGCACTTGTCCGCCGACGAACGCGAAGCCGGCATCGCCCGTGAAGAACTGCGCGCAGCCCTGCTGACCGAACTCGGCCTGGCCAGCCAGCAGTGAACCCCGAATCACGACAACAACAGGAGAATTGATGCCCAGCAGGACTTTCCGATTCGCGGCTGCCGCGGTGATCCTCGCGCTCGCGAGTGCGGCCACCGCTTGCGGATCGTCGTCGAAGGGCAGCGAGGCGCCGTTGAGCAAGTCGGGCAGTGCAAATCATCCGGAGTGGAGCCAGTACACGTTCACGCTCGGCGACAACGGCGGTGACGGCAGCGAGGAACTGGCCAAGGTCACCGGCGCTTTCGATGACGCGCCGTACAAGGTCAAGTTCGCCCGGTTCGACTATGGACCGCCGCTGGTCCAGGCCACCGCCACCGGTGACATCGATCTCGGCTATGTCGGTACGGTCCCGCCGATCACCGGCGCAGCGAAACAGTTCGGCTTCAAGATCGTCGCGACCCAGCACGGTGCCGACCTCACCAAGGCCGCCGAGAACATCATCGTGCCCAAGGATTCACCGATCCAGACCTTGGCCGATCTCAAGGGCAAGAAGATCGCGATCCCGCAGGGCAGCTCGGCGCACGGCTTGGCCCTGCTCGCCCTCAAGAGCGTGGGCCTGACCCCCAAGGACGTCGAACTCGTCTACCTGAGCCCGGCCGCCGGGGCGACCGCCTTCAACACCGGCAAGGTGGACGCCTGGTCCATCTGGAATCCCCCGTCCGCGATTGCCGTCAAGGACGGTGCCCGCATCATCGCCAAGGGCCTCCCGCCGATCGACCAGGTGAACAACTACTACGTGGCCACCGAGAAATCGCTCAACGACCCCGGTCGGCGGGCAGCACTTGCCGACGTGCTCACCCGGGTCGCGAAGATCTTCACCTGGGCCCAGCAGCATCCCGATGAGTACGCCAAGGCCATCGCAAAGGAGACCGGCGTGTCCCTGGACGATGCGCGTACCACCGTCGATTCCTATCCCTTCAAGATCACTGCGGTGCAGCCCGCGGACATCAAGGCCGAACAAGACCTCGGCGACGCATTCTTCGAGGCGGGTGAGATCACCAAAAAGGTTGACGTCACCCAGCTCACCGATAATCTGCTCCCGGCCGACTTCGACAGCACCAAGGTGTCATGACAGACACGGGTAGAAGGGAGCTGCATCTCAACGCGTTCGTCATGGAGGCGGGCCACCATGAAGCCGCGTGGCGACTGCCGGAGAGCAACCCGCGTGCCGATTTCGATCTGGCGCACTGGATTTCGCTGGCCAAGATCGCCGAGGACGCCAAACTCGACGCGGTGTTCCTGGCCGACGGACCAGCGCTCACCGGAACCGGTGAGTTCCGCCCGCCCGGGCAGCTCGAACCGCTCACCCTGCTGACCGCGCTCGCCCAGCACACCAGCCGGATCGGGTTGATCGCCACCGTCTCGTCCACCTACAACGAGCCTTACAACCTGGCCCGACGGCTGGCCTCGGTCGACCATGTGAGCGCGGGCCGCGCGGGCTGGAACATCGTCACCTCGGCCGGTGCCGACGAGGCGGCCAACTTCGGGCTCGCCGACCGTCCCACCCACGCGCAGCGTTACGCCAGGGCCGACGAGTTCCTGCAGGCTGCCAAGGCACTCTGGGACAGCTGGGAGAGTGACGCGATCCTGGGTGACAAGGCGGCCGGCCGGTACGCCGACCCGACCCGGCTGCACCAGATCGACTATCGAGGTGACCATTTCCGGGTAGCCGGTCCGCTGAACGTCGTACGCCCGCCGCAGGGCCATCCGGTGCTGGTGCAGGCCGGGTCGTCGGAGGACGGGCGGAGTTTCGCGGCCCGGCACGCCGAGGCCATCTTCACTGCGCACCAGACCTACGAGCGGGCCGCAGACTTCTACTCCGACATCAAGGCCCGGGCGCGTTCGGCAGGCAGGGACCCGGACGGTGTCCTCGTGCTGCCCGGGATCGTGCCGTTCCTCGGCTCGACCGAGGTGGAGGCGCGCGACCTGGCTCAGCGCTTCGATGATCTGCGGGTCCCTGAATACGGGTTGACACAGCTGGCCTGGAACTTCGAGACGGATCCGTCGGTGTTCGAGCTCGACGGTCCGCTGCCCGACTTCATCCTCGCCCGACCCAAACTGCAAGGCTCGCAGAGCCGGACGGATCTGATCATCGAACTGGCGCAGCGCGAGAACCTGACGGTGCGGGAGATCCTGTCGCGCCTGGGCGGTGGGCGGGGACACTTCACCTTTGTCGGGACACCCGAGCAGGCCGCCGACACCATCGTCGCCTGGTTCGAGGGCGGCGCGGCCGACGGGTTCAACATCATGGCACCTGCGCTGCCGTCAGGCCTGGAGACCTTCGTCGAACACGTGCTGCCGATCCTGCAGCGCAAGGGACTGTTCCGGGAGGAGTACCGCGGCGAGACGCTGCGCGATCATTACGGTCTTGCCGTCCCGGACAATCAGTTCCGCAGAAATGGGTGATGTCCCGGCCGCGATCTTCGGGGCCGAGCGCCTGAAATCCTCACGGAGGTTGGATGTCTGAACATCAAGAGCAGATTCGCACCGACGTGCTGGTGGTCGGTGGTGGACCGGCAGGCACATGGGCCGCCATCAAGGCGGCGCAGGCCGGCGCGGATGTTGTCCTCGCGGACAAGGGCTATACCGGTGCCAGCGGTGCGACGGCATCGGTCGGAACGGGCATCTGGTATGTCGACGACGTCCCGGAACTGCGCGAGGCGGCGATGGTCAGTCGCGAGGCGCTCGGCGGGCATCTCGCCGACCGGGACTGGATGGCGCGGGTACTCGACGAAACCTATTACAGGGTCGACGAACTCGCCCGGATCCAGCGCTACCCCTTTCCGGTGGACGACGACGGCAAGCCCATCCGCGGCGACCTACAGGGCCCGGAGTACATGCGACGCCAACGCTCCCGGGTGTCCCGACTCGGTGTGCGGATCCTCGATCACACGCCGGCGCTGGAACTGCTCCTGGACGACGACGGTGTGGTCTCCGGCGCGGTCGCACTCGATCGGCGCACCGGCGCCACGGTGCACATCCAGGCCGGCGCGGTGGTGCTCGCGACGGGTGGCTGCGCATTCCAGTCCAAGACCCTCGGGTGCGACGTCGATACCGGCGATGGGGCCCTGATGGCGGTGGAGGTCGGAGCCGTGCTGTCGGGGATGGAGTTCTCCAGCGCCTACGCCATCGCGGTCAAGGGCACCTCGCTGACCAAGACCGCCTACTACTCCTGGGCCACCTTCTACCGCGCCGACAAGACAGTGCTCGAGGGTGCGGCCAGCTACGGCGGCCGGTCCGTGATCGCCAAAACTCTGATGACGGAACCGGTTTACGCGCGGATCGACCGCGCGAGCCCGGCCGAACAGACAGCTATGCGCAAGGGACAGCCCAACTTCTTCCTGGTCTTCGACAGGCTTGGCATCGACCCGTTCACCGAATTCTTCGAGATCACTCTGCTGGCTGAGGGCACGGTCCGCGGTACCGGGGGAGTGCGGGTGGCCGGATACGACTGCGCCAGCGACGTACCGGGGCTCTACGTGGCGGGCGATACCGCAACCCGGGAATTGATCTGTGGTGGATTCAGCGGCGGGGGCAGCCACAACGCGGCGTGGGCGGCGTCGTCGGGTAGCTGGGCCGGCCACGGTGCGGCCGCGTTCGCCATCGGTCGCAGAACGGCCCGGGCACCGGGACCCGCCGGGCTTCGACCCGCTGGAACGGCCGGGCGGCGGCCGCACGGGCCGATTGCCCTCGACTACCGCGCCGTCGTCGCGGAGGTACAACGCCAGGTGCTGCCCTACGACGTGAACTATCTACGGCACGGGGACCGGTTGCGGCCGGCCCTCGACTCACTGGATCACGCGTGGGCCGCCGTCCGGCAGGGCCTTGGGGGTACCGGAGAGGACATCTTCCGGGCCCGCGAGGCGGCGGCGATGGTCGCACACGGCCGGTGGATGTTCCATGCCGCGCTGGCGCGTACGGAGAGCCGTGGCATGCACAAGCGCCGGGACCGCCCCGGGCTGGATCCGGCTCAGCACCACCGTCTGCTGACGGGTGGCCTCGATGACGTATGGAGCAAGCCAGAACTGACCTCGAGGGGCCGGGTCGCATGATCGAGGTCGTGGCCGCCGAGCGATGCATCGCCTGCGACCGTTGCATCGACGTGTGCCCGACCCGCGTCTTCGACCGGGGCCGGGAGGGAATCCCTGTGATCGTCCGCCAGGACAGCTGCCAGACCTGCTTCCAGTGCGAGGCATACTGCCCCGTCGATGCGCTGTTCGTGGCCCCTCGCGCGACCCCGGAACCGGCCGACTCCCGGTTCCGCGACATCGGCTATCTGGCCGACCACGAGCTGCTCGGTACCTACCGGCGTGAACTGGGTTGGGGCGGCGGACGTTCGCTCGGCGCTCGTACCGCGGTCGGGCCGGCGTTCCCCGACTAGGGGTTTCCCAGCCGTTCCCCCGGTCACCTAGCATTAGCCGATGATCGAGCGGACCGCTCGCCGTAATGCGGATTTCGGCAACCCGCCGGACCACGTCGACGACGGCTGGTTCGGGGCAGCTGGTATCGCGCCGCCCGCAGTTGCGCCGGCTTCTGCGCCGACGATCGCGCCGGAACGCGTCGCCAGGCACGCCCGTGCGGAGGGGGCGGCCCCGACATTCGATATCGCACCGGCATCCACCGGCCCCCGGCACGCCGCGCCCGAGACCCCGGTCGCCGTGGGATGGCTCTTTCAGCCACGCCATCCGGACCTCTGGTATCGCACCCGCGCGGTCATCCCCGCAGCGGCGGCGCTCGCCGTCGCCATTCCGGTCACCCTGATGGCGATGCGCGCACCGGAACCGGCACCGGATCGACCGGAGCCGGTGCCGGTTCCGGTCACCACCGCCGCGACGAGCTCGCCCCTGGCACCCAGCGCCGCACCGGTACCACCGCCGCCGGACCCGGATCCGGCGCAGGAGCTCCCCACCCAGACCGAGCAACCCACCTATCACGTGCCGCGGCACACCGAGCCGACGCAGCGTCGCAAACCGGAGATCGGGGTTACCCGGACCCCAGTGACCCGCAAGCCGATCAGCGCCGTCCCACCGGCACCCCCGACGACGGGTCGCAATTCGTCCACACCCGGCGATGAGCCCGGCGGCTGGGGATTCTGGTGAGGCTCTAGAAGACGCGCTGCGCGACGAAGTCGGCCGCTTCGGCCGGTGCCTGGGTGTGCGCGTAGTTGCCGTGTACGAGACTGATACCGCCGCCACCCGCGCAGATCACGTCGCCGGGCAGACAGATGTCGATGGTCTTGTCCGCCACCAGCGGGCCGATCACCACCGGCGGCGCGCCCAGCGTGGCGACCACGCCGTCCGACGGCGTGCCGAACAGGGCCACCGCGGCGATGTGCTCGGCCGTTTGTGCCGACATCGGTCCGTTGATCCCCGCGGGCACGATGTAGCCGGGCGGGATCGCCGGCCCGGTCACATATCCGATGACGGCCGCACCCTGTGAGCTGCCGCCCAACACCAGCTTGGTCTTGGGGCAGTTCGCGGCCATGGTGTTGATGTGGCTGATGGCGTCGACGACACCGTCGGAGGCGGTGGGGAAGTCATTGCTCGCCGGATAGTTGACCGCGTAGTCGCTGACCGTCCGGGTACCCGCGCGGGCCCGCACCTCATCGACGAAGGCTTGCCCGACGGCCCCGAGTCCGGGCGGTTCGGTTGTCCCGCGAGCGAAGGTGACATCCACGTCGGCGCAGGGTTCGGCCGTGGCGGTGGGTGCACCCGCACACAGCGTGAACACCGCAGCCGCGATGCCCAGCAATGCCCCGATTCCCGTCGATAACCGCCGCGCTCTGGCGCTGGTGCTCATACCGTTGCTCCCAAATCCTCGCTCAGCGGTCATGGTAGTGGCGCGGATGTGTCTCCCGTGGGCAGGCTGCCCGCCGCCTACCCTGACCTCATGTTCATCACTCCCCGCTACGGCGACGGCGCCCTGGCCGATCTTCTGCCGTCCGTCCTGGGTGCGCTGGGCGTGGCGGGGGAGCGCGACCGGGTCGGGCTGGGTCTGGACCGTGTCCGCCGCGTCGCGGTCCTGCTGGTCGACGGGATGGGAGCCGAACTGGTGGCCGCCCGCCGCGATGCCGCACCGTTCCTCGACGGGATGACCGGCAGGACACTGACCGCGGGCTTCCCCAGCACCACCGCCGCGAGCCTGGCATCGCTGGGTACCGGGGTGCCCTCCGGTGAGCACGGCATCGTCGGCTACCTGCTGGCCGTGCCCGGTCACGAGCGCATGATGAACCCGCTGAAATGGCGACTGATGGGCCAGGGGCCCAAGGTCGACCTGTTGAAAGAGATTGTGCCGGAACAATTTCAACCGGTGACGACGATGTTCGAGCGGGCTGTCGCCGACGGTGTCGTCGTCACTCAGGTGGCGCCGATGTACCAGGCCGGTTCTGGATTGACGCGCGCAGCGTTGCGAGGTGGCGAGTTTCGGCCGAACTTCTCCTGCGGTGATCTGGTCGACGGCGTGCTCACCGCTCTCGGCGGCAGCGACCGCGCGCTGGTCTATGCGTATCACGGCGACCTGGACATGACCGGGCACGTGCGGGGGCCGGATTCGGAGGCCTGGGCGCTAGAGCTGGCCCATGTCGACCTCACCATCCGGGCCATCGCCGAGCGGCTGCCCGCGGACGCCGCCCTGATCGTCACCGCGGACCACGGCATGGTGGCGGTCGATTCACCGGTGGACTTCGACCGCGAGCCGCTCTTGCAGGCCGGGGTGCGTGGACTCGGCGGTGAGCCCCGGGCGCGCCACGTCTACACCGAGGCGGGGGCGGCGTCCGATGTCGCCGCGGCCTGGCGGGAACTGCTGAGCGACGACTTCACGGTGCTCACCCGGCGGGAGGTGATCGGTGAAGGCTGGTTCGGACCCGAGGTCGCCGCGCAGGTGGCGCCCCGCATCGGTGATGTCATCGCGGTGCCGACCGGAAACCGGGCCGTCATCCGGTCGGGTGCCGAACCACTGCAGTCGACTCTGGTCGGCCATCACGGGTCGCTGACCGCGGCCGAGATGCTGGTCCCGCTATACGTGGTCCGCTAGCGTCGCTTGATTGTGCAGACTCTGATCGACTTCGATGACGCGCCCGTCTTCGCGCTCCCGGTCCTCGACCCGGTGGATGCGGCAGTGGCCGAGGGCATGCTCATCGAAGGACCGCAAGGCTGGGGGGAGTTCAGCCCGCCACCGGATGCCGACGCCGCCGTACTGGGCCGCTGGCTGACCGCGGCCACGGAGCCGGGCACCATCGGCTGGCCCGATCCGGTGCGCGGGCGGGTGCCCGTCGCGGTCAGCGTGCCGGCCGTCGGGGCGGCGCGGGCCCGCGCGATCGTGCAGGCCGCCGGCTGTGGCACCGCAGACGTGACTGTCGGTGGTCCCGCGGGGATGCTCGCCGACGATATCGCGCGGGTGGCGGCGGTGCGGGACGCGCTGGGCCCCTCAGGTGTCATCCGCTGCGACGCCAAGGGCAGCTGGGATCCGGCGTCCGCGGTGAATGCGATCGCCGCGCTCGAACAGGCGGCCGGGGCCCTCGAATTCGTCGCGCAACCCTGCGCCGACCTGGAGCAGACGGCCTGGGTCCGGGCCCGGGTGGCCGTCCCGATTGCGGCCGACACCGACGACGCAGCCAACCTGGAGGAAGTGCGGGGGGCCGCCGATATCGCCGTGCTGCGCTGTGGTCGGCTGGGCGGGGCGCGCCGGGCGCTGCGCATCGCCGAGTTGTCCGGTCTGCCGTGTGTGGTGGTCTCCGACGCCGTCAGCAGTATCGGTGTCGCGGCGGGCGTCGCCCTGGCCGGAGCATTGCCGGAGCTGCCGTTCGCCTGCGCGCTGGGCACCCGCCTGCTGTTCGCCGGGGACCTGGTCGCACCGGTCCGGTCGTTGATTCCCGTCGACGGCTTCTTGCCGGTGGCACCCATGCCGGCCGCTCCGGCAGCCGAGTTTCTGGCGCAGTACACGGTGACCGATCGGGACCGAACACAAAGGTGGCGTGAACGGCTGCGGGCGGCGATTGCAGAATGAGCAAATGACGGCATCGCAATCGGGGTCGGACCCGCACCTTCTGCTGGCGCAGGCGCTGGCACCGGCGGACCGCGTGGACCCGTATCCGGTGTACCAGCAGCTGCGCGAGCATGGACCCTTGCACCTGCCCGAAGTCAACCTCATGGTTCTCACGTCGTTCGCCCATTGCGACGCCGTACTGCGGCACCCGGCCTCGGCCAGCGACCGCGACAAATCGACCATCGCGCAGCGCCAGATCGCCGAGGGCAAGCAGCCCCGGCCGTTCGGTCTGGCCGGCCTGGTCGACCAGCGGCGCACCCCGGCGTTCCTGTTCCTGGACCCGCCCGACCACACCCGGCTGCGCAAACTGGTGGTCAAGGCCTTCGCGCCGCGGGTGATCAGCGCGATGCAGGCCGATATCACTGCGGTGGTGGACGGGCTGCTCGACACCGCGCAGCGCAACGGTGAATTCGATGCCGTCACCGGCCTGGCGTACCCGCTCGCGGTTGCGGTGATCTGCCGTCTGCTCGGAGTGCCCGTCGAGGACGAGCCGCAGTTCGGCCACGCCTCGACGCTGCTCGGGCAGACCGTGGACCCGTTTCTGGCCGCCACCGGAAAACCCGAGGGCTTCCACGAACGGATCGAGGCGGGCAAGTGGCTGCGCTCGTATTTCCGGGACTTGATCCAGCGCCGACGTCGCGATCCGGGCGATGACCTGATCTCGGCGCTGATCGCTGTCGAGGAGTCCGGCGATCAGCTCACCGAGGACGAGATCATCTCCACCTGCAACCTGCTGCTGATCGCGGGACACGAGTCCACGGTCAGCCTCATCACGACGGCGATCCTGGTGATGCTTC
Source organism: Mycolicibacterium sp. Y3 (assembly GCF_051188035.1). Taxonomy (NCBI): domain Bacteria; kingdom Bacillati; phylum Actinomycetota; class Actinomycetes; order Mycobacteriales; family Mycobacteriaceae; genus Mycobacterium; species Mycolicibacterium sp. Y3. The sequence goes on from NZ_JAVQLT010000001.1 coordinate 3,518,471, forward strand.
GCGACCGGGAGCAATGGACCGCACTCGGCGCCGACCGGCACCGGGCCGGGCGCGTGGTGGAGGAGACGCTGCGTTTCGATCCGCCGGCCCAGCTGCTCGGCCGCATCGCCGCCGAGGACATCGTCTTACCGGACGTCACGGTGCCCAAGGGCGACACGATGATCGTGCTGCTGGCCGCCGGGCACCGCGACCCTGCCGCCAACGAGCGACCCGACGAGTTCGATCCGGACCGAAAAGTCATCCGGCACTTGGGTTTCGGCCACGGCACTCATTTCTGCCTGGGCGCCGCACTGGTGCGGTTGGAGGCATCGATCGCCTTGTCGGCGGTCACCGCCCGGTTCCCGGACGCCCGCCTCGGCGGCGAGCCCGTCTACAAGCCCAATGTGACGCTGCGTGGCATCTCGTCGCTGCCGGTGCGAATCTGAGGCCAGCGGATCAGTCCTGAACCGCCTTGGCGATCGCCACGCAGGTGGTCAGATAGTGCGCGTCGGGTACGCCGTTCTCGGTGAGCTCCCACATCGCGTCGTGCATCATCCGCACGATCACCCACGCCCGGGCCCGGTCGGCGTCGAACCCGGCGGCGTCGACCATCGTGTGGAACCGGCGGCGCACCCCTTCCCGGACGTACCCCTCCAACTCGTCGAAGCGGTCGAACAGCATGGGCGCGATCTCGTAATGCGGATCGCCGCTCATCGGTTTCGGATCGATCACCAGCCACGGTTCCCGGTCGGCGGCGAGCACGTTCTCGTAGTGCAGGTCGCCGTGGATCAGTGTGCCCCCGCTGGCGGGGTCCCCGGCGAGGTCGGTGCCCAGACTGATCGCCTGCTCCACCAACCGGCGCGGCACCGCGGCGCTGCGGGGAAGCTTCCGCAGTTCGGCCGTCCATTCCCGGATGAATCCGGCCAGTGGCCGCAGTTGCGGTAGCGCGGCGACGTGTATGCGGGCGTAGAGCCCGGCGACCACCTCGCATGCCTCGATATCCCAGAGCTCGTTGAGGTTTCGTGCGTGCAGCCGTTCGAGCAACATGGCCCGCCGGTGCGGGTCCGCACGCAGCAGCCGTACGGCACCCGCGCCGCCCCACCGTCGCAGCGCCAGGTGTTCGTGTTCGGACTCGTCGTCGGGAAAGGCCACCTTCAGCACCGCGGCACTGCCGTCATCGGCGCGCACCGGCAGCACGACCGAGCAGAATCCGTGCGCCGGGACGCCGTCGGGGGTCAGGCTCCAGTCCCTCAGCTGTCCGGTCACGATCGCGGGCAGCCGGTCCACCCACGCCCGCCACTGCGGGCCCCGCGCCGCCATGGCGGCCACCGCGTCGGGAAGGACGAACACCGTGCCATCCTGCCAGCTTGTCCGGCCCGTGCCCGCAATCGCGCCCCTGGCCTGCACGCCGGACCCGGTCTTTGACAGACTGGTCGCCATGGCACAGATAACCTTGCGTGGGAACCCCATCAACACCATTGGCGAGCTTCCTGCTGTGGGCGCTCCGGCTCCCGGCTTCGCTCTGACCGGCACCGACCTCGGTGTCGTCAGCAATGAGCAGTTCAGCGGCAAGCCCGTCGTGCTGAACATCTTCCCGTCGGTGGACACGCCGGTGTGTGCGGTCAGCGTCCGGACCTTCAACGAGCGGGCCGCCGCGGGCGGTGCCACCGTGGTCAACGTATCCAAGGACCTGCCGTTCGCGCAGAAGCGCTTCTGCGGGGCGGAAGGTATCGAGAACGTCACCACCGCGTCGGCCTTCCGCGACAGCTTCGGCGAGGACTACGGCATCACCATCGTCGACGGTCCGATGGCCGGCCTGCTCGGACGCGCCATCGTGGTGATCGGTGCCGACGGTAACGTCGCCTACACCCAGCTGGTCCCGGAGATCGGCAGCGAGCCGGACTACGACGCCGCATTGTCCGCCGCTCAGTAGATCGCCCAGTTCGACGGCACCGGCCGGTCGCGCGGATTCGCGCGGCGGGCCGGTGCTTTTTCGTGTCACGGTCACTTTTGTGTCACGGTATTGCATCTCATCAGCGTTGTGCCGCACTGAGTTTGGGCTGTTGCCCTAAAAGCCGGTAGAACTGTCTTCAGTGGCCGTCAATTTCGACGTCACACCGTGAATCCCGCGTGAGTTGCAGAGAGTTGAGGTTCGGATGAAGCGCATCTGTGCCTTGTTGATCGGCTTGGCAGTGCTGCTGGCCACCCCCGGTATCGCCGCGGCGGACCCGTTCGGCCGGCCCGCACGCAACCAGCAGGCGATCGATTTCGTGATCCAGCGCGCGCTGTCCCAGCGCGGGGTTCCCTTCACCTACGGCGGCGGAAACGCCAACGGCCCGAGTGTCGGTGTGCCGCAAGCGGTCACACCACTGTCCGCCGACCCCGCGACCGGATTCGGCACCCCGCAGGTGGCCGCCGGCACCCCTGGCCTGGTGCCCGGGCTGAACTTCCCGGGGCTGGCCGCGCCCACGGCGGCATCTCCTGTCGCCGACCCGTCCGCCAACGTCGTCGGGTTCGACGCCTCCGGCCTCATGGTCTACGCGTTCGCCGGCGTCGGCCTCAAACTGCCCAGGTCCTCCGGTGAGCAGTACAAGGTGGCCCAGAAGGTGCTGCCTGCGCAGGCGCTGCCGGGCGACCTGATCTTCTACGGCCCGGACGGCACCCAGAGCGTGGCGCTGTTCATCGGCAACGGCCAGATGGTGGAGACCACCAGCCAGGGCGTCGCGGTCTCGCCGGTGCGCACCGACACCATGACGCCGTATCTGGGACGCATCATCGCCTGACGTCCCCCCCTCGCGATTTGTGCACGTTCTCCGGCGGTAAGCGCCGGTAGGCGTGCACAAATCGCTGATTACGTAGGGTTGAGCTGCCGACCGAGGGAGGCAGCTGTATGGAGCACACACCGGCGACGGCACGAACCGTCTTTCCTGATATCAGCTCGCGCGCGTGGGAGCACCCGGCCGACCGCACGGCGCTGACGGCGCTGCGCCGCCTCAAGGGTTTCGACCAGGTGCTCAAGGTACTGTCCGGCGCGCTGCGCGAGCGTCAGCACCGGCTGCTGTACCTGGCCTCCGCAGCGCGGGTGGGGCCGCAGCAGTTCGCCGATCTCGATGCCCTGCTCGACGAATGCGTGCAGGTGCTCGATGCGCCGGCCAAACCGGAGCTGTTCGTCACGCAGTCACCGCTGGCCAACGCCTACACGATCGGTATGGACACCCCGTTCATCGTGATCACCTCGGGGCTCTACGACCTGATGTCGCACGACGAGATGCGTTTCGTGATCGGCCACGAGCTCGGCCATGCACTATCCGGGCACGCGGTGTACCGCACGATGGTCATGCATCTGATGCGGCTGGCCTCGTCGTTCGGTTTCATCCCCATCGGCGGCTGGGCCCTGCGCGCCATTGTGGCCGCCTTGCTGGAATGGCAACGCAAATCTGAACTTTCGGGGGACCGCGCCGGACTGCTGTGCGCCCAGGATGTCGACGTGGCCATCCGGGTAGAACTCAAACTCGCCGGCGGCGGGCACCTGGACAAGCTGGATTCGCAGGCCTTCCTGGCGCAGGCGCAGGAGTACGAACGCACCGGCGATATGCGCGACGGACTGCTCAAGTTGCTCAATCTCGAGTTGCAGACCCACCCGTTCTCGGTGCTGCGGGCCGCGGCGCTGACGGCGTGGGTGGACACCGGCGGCTACGGCGCGGTGCTGGCGGGCGACTACCCGCGGCGGTCCGAGGACACGTCCGGCTGGGTCGATGACGTGACCGAGACGGCCCGGCATTACAAGGATGGCTTCGACCAGTCCGACGATCCGCTGATCCGCGGTATTCGAGACGGTCTCGGCGGCATCGCCGACGGTGTCGGTCAGGCGGCGACGACCGCGGCGGATGCGGTGGGCCGCAGGATCTCCCAGTGGCGGCAGCACCGCGGTGGGGACCGGTGACGGGTCCGCGGTTGTACCGGCCGGGTCGGGCGCTCGCCGAGGTCGTCGACTACTACGGCTACTGGGAGCGTGCGGCGGGCGGACCGCATCGCAGCCGCGCACTGCCACGCGGCGCGGCGACGGTCGTCATCGACGTGAGCGGGCGGGCACAGCTGGACTTCTATACCGGCGACGGGCGCACCCGGCTCGAGGTGCCGTCCGCGTTCATCGCCGGCGCCGGAACCAACTCGTACGTCATCGGTATCGACTCGGCACAGACCGTGATGACCGTCCACTTCAAACCCGCCGGCGCGCTGGGATTCCTGGGCACCGGGATGGGTGCGCTGGAGAATGTGTGCGCGGGCCTGGTCGATGTCTGGGGCCGGCCGGCCGCGCAGTTGCACGAACAACTCCTGGATGCGCGCGCTGCCCGCGACCGGATCGCCCTCGTCGAGGCATTTCTGCTGGAACGCCGCCGGCTGCACCAACACCGTCCGAGCGCCGAGATCATGGCGGTGCTGCGATCGGTGGAATCGGACCCCTCGGTGCGGATCTCGCAGGTCCGCGCCGAGGTGGACTGGTCAGCGCGGCGGCTGGCCGACCGGTTTCGGGCGGAAGTGGGACTGACGCCCAAGGCCTATCAGCGGGTGCGGCGGTTGCAGGGCGCGCTGCGCAGACTCGACGGAAACGCCGGCCGGGGCGCGGATATCGCGGCCGATCTGGGGTATTTCGACCAGTCACATTTCGTCCGTGAATTCCGGGAGTTCACCGGCATGACGCCGTCGCAGTACGCCGACCGCCGGTCCTGGCTGCCAAGCCATGTCGAGCTCGGGCAGAAATATCCAAGTCACGCGGGCCGGCACGGGCAAGGATGACTCCATGCACAAGACGCGAGAAGCGGTGGCCGGCACAGCTCTGCTGGTAGCGGCCATCCGGGCCAGAGAATCGGTGCGGGAGGACCGGCTGTTCACGGATCCGTTCGCGGAGAAGCTTGCCGGCGAGACCGGTCGTCGTAACCTGGACGCGGCGATCGCCGCAGCCGGTGAGCAGGCAGGCGCTCAGATCGTGGTGCGGACGCGGTTCTGGGACGAGGCGCTGCTGCGCGCCACGGCGACCGTGGGCCAGGTGGTGATCCTGGCCGCCGGGATGGATGCCCGGGCGTACCGCCTGGACTGGCCGGACGGAGTGCGCGTCTACGAACTCGACCAGCCGGCGGTCATCGAGGCCAAGGACCGGTTGCTGTCCGGTGATACCCCGCGTTGCCACCGGGTGGCAGTCGGGGTCGACCTGGCCGACGACTGGCCGGCCGCGCTGACGTCGTCGGGCTTCGATACGGGCGCGCCGTCGGTGTGGCTGATCGAGGGGCTGCTGCAGTACCTGGAGGCGGCCGAGGTCCGGGCGCTGTTCGCTCGCATCGATGCGCTGTCGGCACCCGCTTCGGTGTTGCTGTACGAGGTGGTGGGGCAGGCCCTGCTGGATTCACCGACGATGGCCGGCCTGCTGGAATCGATGGCCGCACAAGGCTCGCCGTGGTTGTTCGGTTCCGACACCCCGGGCGAGTTGGCCGAGCGCCATGGCTGGACGGCGGTCGTCACCGACATCGCGGTCCCGGGCAACGTGTGGAAGCGATGGTTCGCGCCCGTCGTGCCGATGGAGGTGCCGGGTGTGCCGCGCGGCTACTTCGTCGAGGCGGTCAAATCACAGGACGGGCGGTGAGGTGTCGCGGCGCAGCACGAAGAAATAGGGGCGTGGCACGCCGCGCAGATCCATCGCCCCGATCACCTCGTCCTCGGACAGCTTGCGGAAGACGTCGTTGATGGGTAATTGGTCGTAGATCATCGTCGCGGTGTCGACCCCGCGGTAGCGGGTGGTGCGCAGCCTCGCCTTCGGTGCTGAGGTCCGCAACACCGGCCGCAGGGCGGTGACGGGCCGTGTGAGCGAAATATGCTTGATGAAAGGCAGTTTGGTGGCGAGACCGAGGCCGCCGAACGCCAACACGGGGTTCATCGCCCACAGCGCATTGCCGTCCCTGGTGGGGAAGAGCAACGGATGCACCTTCTCCGCACTCAGGAACTGCTTGCCCCACCATCCGCTGACGGCCAGCAGACCGTCCAGCGGATGCCCGGTGGGCACCTCCGCGCCGCGCCAGGTGCCGAGCATGAACTCCGGTTCCACTGCCGGGGCGGCATCGAACACCTCAAGTGCCTCGGCGGTGGTGGTGGGCACGGTGGTGAGCACGTCCTGGGCGAGCATGCCCGAAACCATACTTGACAGGTGTCAAGTTCGGCAATGTGGGGTTCGGTCTCTGGCATCCTGATCCCATGGTCGAGCTGGCACGGCAGACGTTCGTGCGCGGTGCGCTCGGGTTGATCGCCGGTGCGGCACTGGGTGCCTGTGCGCCCGCGACATCGCAGCCGGGCGCGAGCTCCGCACCGACCGCCGCCGGCCGCCCGGACTGGCGCACGCTGGCCGAGGGTATCGACGGAGCTGTCGTCCTCCCGGCCGACGGTGCTTACGGTTCGGCCAAGCGCATCTTCAACGCCCGGTACGACGACTCCACGCCGGCGGCCGTCGTCTCGGTCTCCTCGACAGGCGACGTACAGAAGGCGATGCGCTTCGCCGCCGACCACGCGCTCAAAGTGACACCGCGGTGCGGCGGGCACTCCTATATCGGCGCGTCTGCGGCCGACAATGCGCTCGTGCTCGATCTGCGTGGACTGCCCGGCGGGGTGAGCTATGACCCGGTAACCGGCGTGGCGACCATTGCCGCCGGGGCCGATCTGGCGTCGGTCCAGACCGCCTTGGCTGCCTTCGGGCGCGCCATCCCGACCGGCAGCTGTCCGAGCGTCGGGGTCTCCGGTCTCACCCTGGGTGGTGGTCTCGGGTCCGACGCGCGGCGCTTCGGTCTGAGCTGCGATGCGCTGGTCTCCGCGGTGGTGGCGTTGCCGGGCGGGGACATGGTCACCGCATCACCCGACCGGGAGGCCGACCTGTACTGGGCGTTACGCGGCGGCGGTGGGGGCAGTTGCGGTGTCGTGACCTCGTTGCACTTCCGGACCTTCGCCACCGCCGATCGCGATGTCGTCACCATGGCATTCCCGGCATCCGCTGCGGTGCAGATGATCTCCGGCTGGCGCAGCTGGCTGGGTGCTGCCGGGCGATCGACCTGGGGCATGGTGAACCTCACCGCGGGCCCGGACCCCGGGCTGCGCTGCTCGGTGGTGCTGGCGACACCCGCGGGTGCCGGCCCGGCCGCGGCCGCCGACGTGCGTGCGGCGATCGGGGTGGCGCCGCAGCGCAGCACCGTCAAGACCTTCGGCCATCTGGACCTGGCGCACTATTTCGCGGGCGGATCGGACGCCACCAGGCCGCGGGCCTTCGTGGCCGGATCCGACATCCTCGGGGCGCTGACACCGGCCACGGCGGAAAAGCTGGTGTCCGCCATGTCGGCCTGGCCGGTGACCTCGGGTGCCGCGACCGCCGTCGTGGAGTCACTGGACGGGGCGATCGGCGATCAGCAGCCCGGCGACACCGCGTTCCCGTGGCGCCGCCAGGCGGCGTGTGTGCAGTGGTACACCGAGGCGCCGGACATCGCCGCGGCGACGGCCTGGCTGGCCGACGCACACGCGGCGGTCCACCAGGATTCGGTTGGAGCCTATGTCAATTACGTGGAGCCAGGGGTGGCGCCGGCACGCTACTTCGGCACCAACCTGGATCGGTGGGCAGCGGTGCGCCGCCGGTACGACCCGTCCGGGTTGATGTACTCGGCCCTGACCTGATCACGCGCCGACATAGGCGGCCAGATGATCGCCGGTCAGTGTGCCGCGATCATCGACCAGCGTGCGGGGTGGGCCCTCGAAGACCACCCGGCCGCCGTCGTGCCCCGCGCCGGGGCCCAGATCGATGATCCAGTCCGCGTGCGCCATCACGGCCTGGTGGTGCTCGATGACGATGACCGATTTGCCCGAGTCGACGATGTGGTCCAGCAGGGCCAGGAGCTGGTCGACATCGGCCAGATGCAGTCCCGACGTCGGCTCGTCCAGCACGTAGACGTCGGCCTTCTCCGCCAGCTGGGAGGCCAGTTTCAACCGTTGCCGCTCACCGCCGGACAGGGTGGTCAACGGCTGGCCCAGCGTCACGTAACCCAACCCCACATCGGCCAGCCGCTGCAGGATCTTCTGCGCTGCGGGGATCTCCTGCCCCGTCAGACTCCCCGAGTCGCTGCGCTCCTGCCCGCCGCCGGCACCGAAGAACTCCCACGCCTCGGTCACCGGCATGGCCAGCACCTCGCTGATGTTGCGGCCACCGAAGGTGTACGCCAGTACGGACGAATCGAACCGCCTGCCCTCGCACTCCTCGCACGTCGTCGACACCCCCGCCATGATCGCCAGATCGGTGTAGATGATCCCCGCGCCCTTACAGGCAGGGCAGGCGCCGTCCGAATTGGCGCTGAACAGCGCCGGTTTCACCCCGTTGGCCTTGGCGAAGGCCTTGCGGATCGGCTCGAGCAGACCGGTGTAGGTGGCGGGATTGCTGCGCCGGGAACCGCGGATGGGGGACTGGTCGACGGCCACCACACCCTCGCGTCCGGCGACCGAGCCGTGGATCAGCGAACTCTTCCCTGAGCCCGCGACCCCGGTCACCACCACCAGCACGCCGAGTGGGATGTCGACATCCACCCCCGCGAGGTTATGCGTGTCGGCGCCGCGGATCTCCATGGCCCCGGTGGATTCACGCACGGTGTCCTTCAACGCGGCCCGGTCATCGAGATGGCGTCCGGTCAGCGTGCCGCTCTTGCGGAGCTTGGCGACAGTGCCCTCGAACACCACCTCGCCACCCGCGGCGCCTGCGCCCGGGCCCAGGTCGACGATGTGGTCGGCCACCGCGATCGTCTCCGGCTTGTGTTCGACCACCAGCACGGTGTTGCCCTTGTCGCGCAGTCGAAGCAGCAGGTCGTTCATCCGCGCGATATCGTGCGGATGCAGGCCCACGGTGGGTTCGTCGAACACGTAGGTGACATCGGTCAGTGACGAGCCGAGCTGGCGAATCATCTTGACCCGCTGCGCTTCCCCGCCCGACAAGGTAGCCGACGGCCGGTCCAGGGAAAGGTAGCCCAGCCCGATCTCGACGAAGGAATCCAGGGTCGCGCGCAACGCAGTCAGCAAGGGGGCGACGGTGGGGTCGTCGACCCCGGCGATCCAGTCGGCGAGGTCAGTGATCTGCATCGCGCTGACCTCGGCGATGTTGCGGCCCTGGATCTTCGACGAGCGGGCCAGCTCCGAGAGCCTGGTGCCGTCGCACTCCGGGCAGACCGTGAAGGTGACCGCGCGCTCGACGAATGCCCGGATATGCGGCTGCATCGCGTCGATATCCTTGGACAGGAAGGACTTTCCGATGGTCGGGATCAGACCGGCGTAGGTCAGATTGATCCCGTCCACCTGGATCTTGGTGGGCTCCTTGTGCAGCAGCGCGTCCAGTTCCTTCTTGGTGTACTTGCGGATCGGCTTGTCCGGATCGAAGAACCCACAGCCCCGGAAGATCCGGCCGTACCAGCCGTCCATGCTGTAGCCGGGAATGGACAGTGCCCCCTCATTGAGGGACTTGGTGTCGTCGTACAGTGCGCTCAGGTCGATGTCGTTGACCGTGCCGCGGCCCTCGCAGCGCGGGCACATCCCGCCGGTGATGCTGAACTCGCGGCGCTCCTTGACGGTTTTGCCGCCCCGTTCCATCGTCACCGCCCCGGCACCGCTGATCGAGGCCACATTGAACGAAAATGCCTGTGGTGAACCGATATGCGGGGCGCCCAGCCTGCTGAACAGAATGCGCAGCATCGCCCCGGTATCGGTGACGGTACCGACCGTCGACCGAGGGTCGGTGCCCAGACGTTGCTGGTCGACGATGATCGCGGTGGTCAGTCCGTCGAGCACGTCGACGTCCGGGCGCGCCAGCGTCGGCATGAAACCCTGGACGAAAGCGCTGTACGTCTCGTTGATCAGGCGCTGGGATTCGGCGGCTATCGTGTCGAACACCAGCGAGCTCTTGCCGGAACCGGACACCCCGGTGAACACCGTCAGGCGGCGCTTGGGCAGTTCGAGACTGATGTCCTTGAGGTTGTTCTCCCGCGCGCCGGTCACCCGGATCCGGTCGTGGCTGTCGGCAACCGGGGTCATCGCGCGGTGTTCAGCTCGATCGCCTCGCGCACCAGGGCGGTCAGCGCCGACTCGTCGATCGTGTCGTCCTCGCGAATATCGATGGCGCGCCGGGTGTTTCCGTCCAGGCTGGAGTTGAACAGCCCATGTGGGTCGGACAGTTCGGCGCCCTTGGCAAAGGTCAGCTTGACGTAATCCTTGTAAGTCTCGCCGGTGCAGATCATGCCGTCACGCGACCACACCGGCACCCCGCGCCATTTCCATTCCTCGACCACCTCGGGGTCGGCCTTGCGGATCACGTCACGGACCCGGGCCAGGGTGTCGCCGCGCCAGTCGGCGAGTTCGCGGATGCGGGCATCGATCAGGGCGGTGGGGGAGTCGTTGCCGGATTTCGCGGTCATCGGTGAGAGTCCTTTCCTTCTCCGGTCTTCATCGCACTTCCTGGATGCGGACCATGGTGCCCGCGGGGTCACGAACGGCGAAGTCACGCACGCCGTAGGGCTGCTCGGTCGGTTCCTGCACGATGTCCGCGTCGGTGCCCTGCAGTCGCTCGAAGGTGGCGTCGAGGTCGCTGGTCGCGAGCACGACGATCGCGTAGGTGCCCTTGGCCATCATCTCGGCGATGGTGCGCCGCTCCTGGTCGGTGGTGCCGGGGCCGACGGCCGGTGGGTGCAGCACGATCGAGGTGGCGGGCTGGTTGGGCGGTCCGACGGTGATCCAGCGCATCTTGCCGGAGCCGACGTCGAGGCGGACCTCGAAACCCAGCGTGTCCCGGTAGAACGCCAGCGATTCCTCGGGGTCGTCATGGGGCAGGAAGGTGTTGTGGATGGTGATATCGATGTTCGCCATGCGATTCACGCTAGGTGCAGGCCTACAGCCGGGGCTTCTCGATTCCTGATCGGTTTGGTCACGTTCTTCTCCATACACGACGGCAGTCCCACCGAACCCGTCGCCGCCGCAGCCGTCTGCTCGCGGTAGGCGCTCGGTGGCATGCCGACCAACTCGGTGAACCGGGTGCTGAAGGTCCCCAGCGATGAGCAGCCCACCGCGAAACAGACTTCGGTGACCGTCAGATCGCCACGGCGCAGCAGCGCCATCGCCCGCTCGATCCGGCGGGTCATCAGATACGAATACGGCGCCTCGCCGAACGCGAGCTTGAACTTCCGCGAGAGATGCCCGGCCGACATGTTCACACCCCTGGCCAGCGCCTCGACGTCCAACGGCTGGAAATACTCACGGTCCATCCGGTCCCGGACCCGGCGCAGCAGCTTGAGATCACGTAGCCGCTGCTCCGAGGAGTCCATATCCGGACTCTACTAACGTCGCATCCGTGCGCTGGATCATCGACGCGATGAACGTCATCGGCGCGCGCCCGGACGGCTGGTGGAAGGACCGCCATGCGGCCATGGTCGCGCTGGTGACCAAGCTCGAGGGCTGGGCGGCCGACGGACATCGGGTGACCGTCGTTCTGGAACGGCGGCCCTCACCGCCGATCCGTTCCACGCTGATCGAGATCGCGCACGCGCCGGCGGCCGCGCCGAACTCGGCCGATGACGAGATCGTCCGGCTGTTGCATGCCGATCCCGCCCCGGCTGCGATCACGGTCGTCACCTCGGATCGCGTCCTGGCCGAACGTGTGCACGCGACCGGTGCGCGGGTGTACCCGGCGTCGCGGTTCCGCGATCTGCTCGACGGGTCGGTCCGGTGATCCCTGACCGATCAGGGCTGCAACGTCTTTCGGCCGAATTCTCCGCTCGCGCGATCGGGTACTGCCAGGGCCCGCCGCTGGCGTGGTGTCAGATCCTCCAGCATGGACTCGACGATGAGCGCGGGCGGCATGAACCGGGCCAGCGCGTGACGGGGCCGATCACTGGAGTAGACGAAGGTGGCCGAATATCGGTCGCCGCCCGTCGGGGCTTTGACCCGGTGCAACAGCCGGGCCGTGTCGGCGTACACCGCCGTCCCGGCCGGACCGGTCACCCGTTGCCAGAGCGATGAGGGCACCGCCGCCGTGACATCCGCGTCCGGCAGAAAGGTGAGGCCGGGACGCACCCGCAGGGTCTGCCGGGCCTGGTCGCTGGCGGCCAGCGGAAGGAACTCGAACGGTCCGGTGCTCTCATCGACGTCGCTCAGATACACGATGATCTTGAGCATCCGGCGGTCTTCGAGATCGAAGTGCCAGTGGCGGACCAGGTGTCGGGGATCGGTGGACGCGGCCCGTTCGGCTCGCACCTCCAACCCGTGATAGCGCACCGGGAGTCCGATGTGCCGCTCGGCGATGTCGAGGTTCTCCTCGCTCAGGCCCCACAGAAACAGGGACGGGTCGTCCTCGAGCAGGCGCAGCGGCAGGTATTCGACGGCCTCGGCTCGGTTGCGTTCGCGCAGCCAGTCGACGGCGCGCTGGGCGGCGGCCTGGGTGTGGGTGTCCAGGCGAACCCGGCGGCCGGCGATATGACCCGATTTCAGCGCGGCGGCGACCGCGGCATCGGCGGCACTGACCGGCGGAAGTGCCGAACGGTATTGCGCCAGACGCGATTCATAATTCCGCGTCACCATGGAATTGAACGGCGGTGAATTGAGCAGACGGGCTGTGATATCCGAAATGCGAAGCCTGATACCGCCGGCGAATTGGTCGTGCCAAGTATCCCCTCGGCGTCGTGACCGACTCAATCTCGAACCCTTCTCTGTCGGCACAGACGTCGCCGGCGCACTGCCGGTGAAGTACTGAAAAATGTTGTGCGAAACCATCATACGATCCGCGCTCAGGGCCGTGCACACCGCGGCGGCCCCGGGTCCGCACGTTCGAGCGCCCGCCGCGCGGCGCGAATTATCCCGCAAATCAGGGTTAATTCGCCGTGCCTCGACGAACGCTGCCGATCGATGGCGAATGTGCATGTGAAGTCAAAACGTCTGACGTACGCGTTAATAACCTCCGCGGTATCGGCAAATTGCGCAACGAAAAGCTGTGAATTTTGCTAAACAGGAAAGGTGTCGCGAATTCTGAGCACGATATTGGATCCCATTGTGTGCACGCTGTGGCCGGCCCCGGTCACCTGCTGTTCGGCAAACGTTCGCCGGACCGCTCTACGGTGCGCCCATGCATAGCGTCCTGAAACGGGCCGGCGCGATGTGCGCCGCCGCGACCGTGATGTTCGGTGCCGCGACGGTCTCAGCGGTGCCGGCACGAGCGGCGGCAATCGAGGTCGGGGGACTGTCTCGGACGTATGAGATACACGTGCCGGCCGGGGTGACTCATCCGTCGGCATTGGTGGTGAATCTGCACGCCGCGGGTGTGTCCGGGCGCGAACAGGCCGCGCTCACCCACTACAACGCCGTGGCGGACGCACACGGCTTCGCCGTCGTCTATCCCGACGGCATCGATATGAGCTGGGCCGACGGTCGCGGTGCCTCCGTACCGGACCGCCAGGGTGTCGACGACGTCGGATTCATCACCACATTGGTATCAAAGCTGGTGTCCGACTATGGGATCAGCCCCGGTCGTGTGTTCCTCACCGGGCTGTCGGCCGGCGCGTTCATGGCGAATCGGCTGGCCTGTGACCGCGCCGACCTGTTCGCCGCCATCGCGCCCGTCGCGGGCACCCTCGGCTCGAATGTGGGTTGCGCGCCGTCACGCCCCGTCGCGGTGATGGCGACCTACGGCACGGCCGACCCGATCGTCCCGTTCGGTGGCGGCCCGATGATGGGCCGCGGCGGTGCCAGCGACATCGTGTCGGCGCCGGCGATGGTGCAACGGTGGGGCCAACTCAACGGCTGTGCCGGTACGCCTGCGCAGCAGCCGCTCGCACCCAGCGGCGACGGAACGCAGACCGATCGGATCGACTTCGCGCCCTGCGCACCCGGCGGCGAGGTGGTGTTCATGCGGGTCAACGGCGGCGGGCACACCTGGCCCGGCGCACCCGAGGTGTTGCCCGCGCACGCCGTGGGCTTGGCCAGCCGCGGGTTCGACGCCTCGGAGGAGTCATGGCAGTTCTTCGACTCACACAGCCGCTGAGCCGGGCACGATCCACTGGCCGTGCGGGGCGGTGGCCACCAGATGACCCAGTCCGGCTTCGTCGAATGCCGCCACGAACTCGTCCAGCCCTTCACTGAAATGCGCCCAGCTGTCCAGATGGGCGGGAATGACGACCTTGGCCCCCAGCACCTCCGCGGCGGCCGCGGCACGCTGGCCGGTCAGCGTCAGCGGGCGGTTGCGTTCCTTGGTCGGCACCCGGGCTGCGCCGGCGAACAACACGGCGATGTCGATCGCTCCGACCCGGTCCCTGATCGCTCGTACCGCGTCGAGTGAGGCGTTGTCGCCACTGAGGTACACGGTGGGGACCTCTGGACCGCTGAGCACGAATCCGGTCACCTCACAATTGACGAATCCATGCTCGTCGCGCTGCCCGTCGGCCGGGCCGTGTACCGCGGGCACCGCCTGGATGGTGAGGCCCTTCGACTCCAGGGACTCCCAGGCTGCCAGGCCACGGGCGGACGGTCCAAGGCGCGGCGCAGCACGCGGGTGACTCAGCACCAGGGAAGCGTCGCGGGCCAGCTGCCGGCCTGTGGTGTCCAGATTGTCCGGATGTTCGTCGTGGCTGACCAGCACGATATCGATCCGGCCGAGGGCCTCGGCCGGCACGGCGGGACCGGCGGTCTTGGTGAGGTAGGCGTGCGCACCGGGTGGATCGAACGTCGGGTCGATGACGATGCGCTGCCCGGCGATGTCGACGACGGTCGTCGGCCCGCCGAGCACGCTGAAGCCGAGTTCGCGGCGCTGTTCGTCGATGTAGTCCGGCACGACACGTCAGCGTAGCCGGGTGCCGGTAGGTGCTCGTTCAAGATCGCCGTGAGTTTTTCCCTCGCGCGGACCCCGGTCCTCTTCGTACCGTCACACCGCGTGATGTCTTCTGCCCTCTCGCGCCGCCGTGCGCTGCAACTGTTCGGACTCGCCGGGGGAGCGGCACTGCTGGCCCCCGCACTCGCCGCCTGTGGTTCCTCCAGCGGCGGAAATGCACTGGCCGCCAACACCGCGGTGTCGGGCAAGTTCGACGGTGTGACGCTGAAGTTGTTGGTCAACCAGCCGCATGTGACTTCCTTCCGGGATGTGCTGGCCCCGGCGTGGAAGCAGCAGACCGGTGGCACGCTGGAGGTGACGGCGGCGCCGTACGACCAGCTGACCAGCAAGCAGATCCTCGACGTGCAAAGCGGCACCGGCGAATTCGATGTATTCGACTACTTCTACTTCGGTCTGGGCGACCTGGTGGATGCCGGCGCCCTGGTCGATCTGACGGACTGGATCAACACCAACAAATCCGCGATCGGCGTGGACGGCTACCTGAAATCCATCTACGACCCGTACACGCTGCTGGGCGGAAAACGCTACGGACTGCCCTACGACGGCGACGTGCACATCCTGTTCTACAACGCCGAACTGCTCGAGCGGTACAGACTCGAACCGCCCAAGACCTGGGACGAGTACGACACGATCGCTGCCAAGATCACCAGGGATTCCCACGGTGCCGCCTACGGCGCCATCGTGTCCGGCCAGCAGGTCCCGATGATCCTCGGCTGCTCGTATATCAACCGACTGACCGGGTACGGCGGCGAATTGGTCGATGGCAGTGGTAAACCCGCGCTGACCTCCGACGCGTCGGTGGCCGCACTCACGCATCTCGTCGACGTCGCACCGGTGGCCTTACCGACGCCGTTGCAGGTCGGCTTCGACCAGGCGAACACGGCGTTCCTCAGCGGACAGGGCGCGCTGCTGGACACCTGGACCGATATGGCGTTGCGTGCCGAAGATCCGTCGGCGTCCAAGATCGCCGGCCGATGGGGCGCGGTCTCGCTGCCCGTCGGCGGTGCCAACACCACGCCGCGGGCCGCGTTGGACGCCGGCTTCGGCCTGGGCATCTCGACGGCTTCCCAGCACCAGGATGCTGCCGCCGCATTCCTGAATTGGGCCACCGCGGCGGCCCAGAACCTCAAAGTGTCCTCAACGGCGGGTGCGGGTATCGACCCGGTGCGCGGCGATGTCCTGAATTCGGATGGTTACGCCAAGGTGGTGACCAAGGCCATTGCCCCCATTCGCGAAGGACTGGGTGGCAACCCGCTGGTGTGGCCCAAGGAGAAAGGCGCACCCAAGCTGCTGCAGGACCTGGTCGACCAGCTGGCCTTGGCCATCGCGGGCACGCAGACCGTGGAGCAGTCACTGGAGAATGCACAGAAGAGCTGGGAGAGCGCCGCGGCATGACGCGACGTGTCCCGCTCTGGCTGGCGCTGCCCGCCATCGCCGGACTGGTGTTGTTCCTGGTCTATCCGACCGGGTATCTGCTGGCGCTGGCACTCACGGATTCCTCGCTGGCGCACCCGTTGCGTGCGTTCACCGGCATCGACAACTTTCAGACCGCTTTTGCCGCACCGTCATTCACGCCGTCGCTGTGGCGGTCGACCCTGTTCGCCGCGGTCGCGACGGTACTGACCACCGGTCTGGGCCTGGCTCTGGCGCTGGCGCTTCGTGCCAGGGGCGCCCGTTTCGGCGCGGTGGGTGCGCTGTTGCTGCTACCCCTGGTGACGGCGCCGGTCTTGATCGGCGTGTCATGGAAACTGTTACTGGCACCCGTCGGTGGCGGGCTGGCCGGTGCGTTCGCCGCGGTCGGGTTGGGAGGATTCAACCCACTGGGTTCCGGACCCGGAGCGTTCGCGGTGCTGCTCGCCATCCATGTGTGGCAATGGACGCCGTTCGCCGTATTGATTCTGTTCGCCGCGCTCGGCGTGGTACGCCAAGACCTGCTCGAGTCCGCACGCGTCGACGGTGCCGGTGGGTGGCGCACCTTCACGACGGTGACCTGGCCGGCCATCGCCCCGACCGCATTGGCGGTGTCGACCCTCGAACTCGTCATCGGCTACAAGGTGTTCGATCTGATCGTCGTGATCACTTCGGGGGGACCGGGTTTCGCGACCACGCTCACGCCGTATGTCATCTATCAGACAGGTCTGCGGGGCAGTTTCGACATGGGCGCCGCAGCCGCGCAGACCCTCGTGTTCGCGGTCGTCGTGGGAGCGGTGGCGACCGTGCTCACCAAGGCGCGTGCCCGAGTGGTGAAGGTTGAGCAGACATGAGAACGCGCTGGATCGCTTCGGCCGCTGTGGTTGCCGCGGTCATCGTCGCCCTGGTGCCGATCGGGTATCTGGTGTCACTGTCACTGCGGCCACCCGGGGATGTGCTGAACTCCAGCCTGTTACCGAGCCAGTGGACGTCGGCGAACTTCACCTCGGTGTTCGACACCATTGCGTTGGGGTCGATGCTGCAGAACTCCTGGATCTCGGCCGTGGGTGCTGCGCTCCTCGCGGTGTCGATCGCCACGCCTGCAGCGTATTTCACGGCGCGCCGGTTCAACGGCGAACGCCTGCTGACCGCGCTGTTGGCGAGCTACTGCGCGCCGCCGGTGGTGGCGATCATCCCGCTGTTCTTCCTGCTGCGCGACTTCGGCCTGACCAACCACGTGCTGGGATTGGTCGTCGTCAACGGGGTGGCGAACGTGCCCGTGGCGGCCTGGCTGCTCGACGGATTCGTGCGGCGGATCCCGGTCGAGATCGACGAGGCCGCGGTGATCGACGGGCTGACCGTTGCGGGGGCCTTCCGCAAGGCGGTGCTGCCGCTGCTGTGGCCGGGCATCATCGCCGCGCTGCTGGTGGTGTTCTTCCTGAGCTACAACGACTTTCTGTTCGCCGTATATCTCGCCGTCACCAAGGAGAGTCAGACGTTGACCGTCGGTTTGTCACTGTTCCAAGGGGACCGCAACGTCCAGTTCGGCCAGCAGGCCGCCGCTGGTCTGCTGGGTATCGTGCCGGTGTACGTGCTGGCTCTGGTCGCGCAGCGATTCCTGGTGGGCGGTCTCACCGCCGGGGCCACCAAATGACCACGGTCGAGCTCAGCGGGATCACCAAGACCTACGGCGGCACGGCGGTCGTCGACGGGCTCGATCTCACGCTGCCGGACGGATCGCTGACCGTGCTCGTCGGGCCCTCCGGCTGCGGTAAGTCCACCACCCTGCGCATCACGGCCGGTTTGGAGACCGCCGACGGCGGGACGGTCCGTATCGACGGTCGCGACGTCACCGGTGCGGCGCCGCGGGAGCGCGATGTGGCCATGGTCTTCCAGAACTATGCGCTGTACCCACAGCTGAGCGTGGCAGGCAATATCGCGTTCCCGTTGCGCAATGCCGGCGTCGGTAAGGCCGAAGCCGCGCAGCGGGCCCGGGCCGCAGCCGTCCGCGTCGGGATCGAGGATCTGTTGACGCGCAAGCCGCGACAGCTGTCCGGAGGCCAGCAGCAGCGGGTGGCCATCGCCAGAGCGCTGGTGCGCACCCCTTCGGTGTTCCTGTTCGACGAACCGCTGAGCAACCTGGACGCGAAACTGCGCGTCGAGCTGCGCTCCGAAATCCGGCGGCTACAGCAGGAACTCGGCATCACCGCGTTGTATGTGACGCATGACCAAGAGGAAGCGATGACGATCGCCGACCAGTTGGTGGTGCTCAATGCCGGCAGAATCGCGCAGCGGGGGACACCCGAGGAGCTCTACCGCACGCCGGCCGACACGTTCGTCGCCGGCTTCATCGGCTCACCGGGTACCAATCTCGTCGACGGAACAGCCCGCGACGGGGTCTTCGAAGCCGATGGGCTGTCGTGGTCTGTGCCGGCGGCGGTCGGTGGCGCCGTGACCTTCGGGGTGCGGCCGGAGGATCTGCTCGTGGCTCCCGATGCCGATGGGCACGCCCGGGTGGATCTGGTCGAGCTGCTCGGTCCGCGTTACGTGGTGATCGTGAAGGTGGGCGAGCGCAGGCTCACCGCGGTCATCGAGGCGTCGGTGGTGGCCGCCTGGCCGGCCGTGCCGCAGCCCGGTGAGCGGGTGCGGGTGCAGGTGCGGCCCGGCCGCGAGCATCTCTTCGACGCGACCACCGGAGCCCGCCTGTGATTTGGGCGTGCTTACCCGCGCTCAGCGCGGGTAAGCACGCCCAAATCGCGCAGGCGGCGACGAAGACCGGCACAAAACCGCGCGACGTGGTGTTGTGACAGCCGAAGGGTGGTGCCTGTGAAGATCCGATTCGGCGTGGGGCTGGGAGCAGATGTCGGCCCGGAGCGGTTGCCGGCGATCGTCGACCATCTCGAGAGTGCGGGCATCGATTCGCTCTGGTTCTCCGAGCTGGTGTACTCGCCTGCCGTCGACCCGGTCGTGGGGATGGCGTTCGCGCTGGCTCGGACGAAGCGGCTCAAGGTCGGCACCTCCGTGGCCGTGCTGCCGGGCCGGCATCCGGTGCTGGTGGCCAAGGACCTGGTATCGCTGGCGGCGCTTGCGCCCAAACGGGTTCTTCCGGTGTTCGGTCTGCGCTCGGCGTCGCCGGCCGAACGGGATCTCTTTCCGGTGCCCGACGGTCGCCGCGCCGCGGTGTTCGACGAAGCTCTGCGGCTGCTGCGGAGGGTGCTGCGCGAGGATGACGTGACGTTCACCGGGGACTATCACCGAGTTCGCGACGCCGTAATCGTCCCGAAACCGAATGTCCCGCTGGACATCTGGGTGGGTGGATCATCGCCGGCGGCGTTTCGGCGGATCGGCACGCTGGCCGACGGTTGGCTGGGCAGCTTTCTGACGCCGCAGGAAGCCGGCCGGGCGCGGGTGGCCATCATCGAAGCCGCCGACCGGGCCGGGCGAGTGATCGAACCGGACCACTACGGGATCAACCTGGCGGTCGGTGACGGCGAACTGCCGCATACGATCGCCGACGCGATCCGGTCGCGACGACCCGACCTCGATCCCTCCGAGCTGATCGCACCCGACTGGCCCACCCTGCACCGGCGTCTCGACGAGTACATCGCCGCCGGGCTGACGAAGTTCGTGGTCCGGCCACTCGATGCCTCCGGCGACGCGAAGTTCCTGGACAGATTCGCCGAGGAGTTGCTTCCGCGGCAGAACTGAGGTGCTCACCAGGGTGCGCCGACCGGCCCACCCTGTGCGTTCGCGTTGACGCGGGAGCGGGCGGGCGTGGAGGATTACGGGCACGTGTCTAGGAGAGGACAACCTGTAGTGATGTTTGAGCGGATCTCCACTGCGGTGAAGGCCGCGCTCGTCGGCGGTTTCCTCGTGGGCGGCGCGCTGGCCGGTGCCGGTCAGGCCTGCGCCGATCCCGAGCCACTGATTCCAACCCCGGCTCCCGGGGCACCCGACGCGGTCGCTGCGCCCGCCCCCGGTCAACCGGTATTGGTGGCCGGCGAACCCGCCGGTGCCCAGCCCCCACCGCCGGCCGGTGCTCCGCCGGTGCCCGAGGTCTCCAATCAGCAGTACGGCCAGGGCCAGACGCCCGGACAGCTCGGCTATCTCCGCGATATCTGGCACACCTTCCACAGTGCGAATCCCATCGACGAGCTGACGATGGCGCCCGAAGACGCAGGAGTCGGGACCGGAGCGCCCCCCGGCGCGGGCCCCGCGCCCAAGCTGCCGCCCGGCTACACGTCGCTGACCGATCCGAGTTCGTCGACGCCCGCACTGCCGGTCGCTCTTCCGCCGGCCGGGACCCCGGGCGGCGGCCCGGCGCTGCCGCCGGGATACGTCGCGCTCAGCGATCCCCACCCGCCGGCGTGGGTGACCGATCCGGCACCGGGGGCCGCCCCCGCAGCACCGGCCGATCCGGCCGCACCGCCGATCGTTCCGCCCGGCCCGCCGACGCCGTAACCGGTGTGCCGGTAACGCGTCTGCACGACCCGTCCTGGCGCGGGTTCGCAAGCGACAACTATGCCGGGGTGCACCCGGAGGTGCTCGAAGCCATCGCCGTCGCCAACGGCGGTCATCAGGTCGCCTACGGAGGCGATGCGTACACCGCACGCCTGCAAGAGGTGATCCGGGAGCATTTCGGTGCACAGGCCGAGGTGTTCCCGATCTTCAACGGCACCGGCGCGAACGTGGTCGCGTTGACCAGTGTGCTGCCGCGCTGGGGCGCGGTGGTCACGGCGTCCACCGCTCACATCAACACCGACGAAGCCGGCGCCCCCGAGCGCATGACCGGCATCAAGCTACTGACGGTGCCGACGGCGGACGGCAAGCTCAACCCCGAGCTGGCCGCCCGTGAGGCGTGGGGCTGGGGCGACGAGCACCGGGCCCAGCCGTTGGCCGTGAGCATCACCCAGGCCACCGAGATGGGCACCGTGTACACCGTGGACGAGGCGCGGGCCCTCACCGACTTCGCCCACGCACGCGGGATGACGGTGCACATGGACGGTTCCCGGTTGTGGAACGCGGCTGCGGCGCTCGACGTGCCGTTGCGTGCGTTCACCACCGACGCGGGTATCGACATCGTGAGCCTCGGCGGTACGAAGAACGGCCTGCTCGGTGCGGAAGCGGTGGTGGTGCTCAACCCCGACCGTGCCGTCGGCCTGGTGTATTTGCGCAAGCTGACGATGCAACTGGCGAGCAAGATGCGTTTCGCCTCGGCGCAATTGCTGGCGCTGTTTGATGGCGGATTGGGTGTCCGCAGTGCCGGCCATGCCAACGCCATGGCGGCCAGGCTGCGGGCGGCACTGGCGGCCGGCGTCGACGAGGGCACTTTGCCGGGGCTGGCGTTCACCCAGCAGACATCGGCGAACGCGGTGTTCGCGACCTTGCCCGTCGCGATCGCCGATCGGATCCGTGAGCGGGTGCGGTTCTACGACTGGGACCGGGCTCGAGGCGAGGTGCGGTGGATGGCCGCATGGGACACCACCGAAGCCGATGTCGACCACTTCGTCACCGTCATCGAAGAGGAATTCGCGCGCACATCGCTGTGACCATGGCTGTCGACGACGCCCGCGGGGATCGGATTCAGATCGCTGCGCACCACGGGTAGTGCCCGTCGGGCACACTGAGGAGTTGTGGGGGATTCGCTACCGGAACCCGCCGGCGGGACGCGTACGTTCCTGCCGGCGCTGCAGGGCCTGCGCGCGGCCGCTGCCCTTGCGGTCGTGGTCACCCATGTCGCGGTGCAGACCGGAGAGTTCCACGGGCTGCACGGGCGCCTGCTGATCCGGCTGGATCTCGCGGTGGCGGTGTTCTTCGCGTTGTCGGGGTTCCTGCTCTGGCGCGGCCATGCCGCCGCGGCCCACGGGTTGCGGCCGGCGCCTGCCACCGGACCGTACCTGCGCTCGCGGCTGGTGCGGATCATGCCCGCCTATCTGGTCGCGGTGGTCCTCATCCTGGCGTTGCTGCCCGACGTCCATTTCGCCGACTTTTCGGTGTGGCTGGCCAACCTGACCCTCACCCAGGTCTACGTCCCGCAGACGCTCGTCGCCGGACTGACCCAGATGTGGAGCCTGTCGGTCGAGGTGACGTTCTATCTGGCGCTGCCGCTGCTGGCGTTGGCTGCGGCGAAACTTCCGGTCAGGATGCGGGTGCCCGCCATCGTGGCGGTCGCGGTGGCCAGCCTCGGCTGGGGTTACCTGCCCATCCCGGCTCCCTATGAGGCGAACCCGCTCAATTGGGCGCCTGCGTACGCCTCGTGGTTCGCCGTCGGCATGCTGCTCGCCGAGTTGACCTGCCGTCCCGAGGGCCGCGTGCACCGGCTGGCCCGGCGCCCGGTGCCGATGGCGGGCCTCGCACTCGTCGCCTATGTGCTGTCGGCGTCGCCGCTGGCGATTCCGGCGGTGGGGGTACATGCCAGTGTCGAGCAGTTCGTCTTCAGAACGACGATGGGTGCCATCATCGCCTGGGCACTGCTGGCACCGCTGGTACTGGACCGGCCGTCGGCGTCGCACCGGGTGCTGGCCAGCCCGGTGATGGTCACCTTGGGTGAATGGTCCTACGGCTTGTTCATCTGGCATCTGGCGGCGTTGAGCCTGGTGTTTCCGATGCTGGACCGGCATCCGTCGGACGGGGGGTTCGTCGGGGTTCTCGTGCTGACCTTGTTCTTCGGCCTGGCGATGGCGGCGGTGAGCTACGCCCTCATCGAGGAACCCTGCCGAATGGCCCTGCACCGCTGGGAGGTTCGGAGGAAGGCCGCCGTGCTGCCGCTCGCCGGTTCCGCCGGTGCGCAGGCCGGCACCCGGACCAGGGCGGCCTGAATCCACGGTGTCACAGCCGGCCGGCCCGCCATTTGTCCAGGACGCGCCGATCCCGTTTGGTCGGACGGCCGGCACCGCGGTCGCGGATGGCCACCGGTGCGGCGATGGCTGGTGGCGCGGCAGGTGTCCGGTCGAGGTAGCAGGTGACGGCATCGGCGGCGCCGACCCGCTTCTGGATCACGCGTACCACTTCGACGATCCGGGTGGTGTCGCCTACGCGGGCGCGGACCATGTCACCGGGGACCACCGTGGTGGCGGGTTTCGCCGTCCGGTCGTTGACCCGCACGTGTCCCGCGCGGCAGGCTTCCGCGGCGTCCGGTCGGGTCTTGGTCAATCGCACGGCCCACAGCCAGCGATCTACGCGCGTCGACTCCATGGGTCCATCATGACCCGCCGGTGTCGCAGTGCGACTCGGACTAGAGGACCGGTGCGGTGGGTGCGCCCGGCCCCGGGGCGATACCCGGCGCCGGCGCCGCCGCCATCACGGGACCGGGAGGCGGCCCGAGCGGGGCGGCAGGGGTGAGGGTGACTGGGGGCGGTGTGCCACCCAGGTGTGCGGTCACGGGAATCGGCGCCGCGGGGGCCGGCCCGGTGGACGGCGCCGTGGGGGCCGTGGCGGCCCAACTCGCCTGCAGGGCATTGGCGGCGAAAGCCGCCGCCTGGTCGACCATCCCGGCGTCGAAGTAGGTGTTGTGAGCGGAGAAACTGCGCCCGGCCGGATCGCACACCAGATCGTTGTCGACGCACAGATCGACGGTCTTGGTCAGGTAGTTGGGGCCGACGTTGACGGTGGGATCGTTGATGGCGCGCATGAAACGGGCCGAAGGCTTTCCGAAAAGGGTAACTGCGGCAACGTGATTGGCGATCTCGGGTGGCATCGGTGCGGGCACGGTGGCGGGGTCCACGCCATCGGGAATGGTGCTGGAGGTGACGAATCCCATCACCGCGGCGCCCTGGGAGAACCCGCCCAACACCATCTTGGTGTCCGGGCAGGTGGCTGCGGTCGACAGGATGCGCGCCCGCGCGTCGGAGATACCGTTCACGGCGGTGGCGAAATCGAGGGTGGCCGGATAGTCCACCGCGTAGGTCCCCACGGACTTACCCGGAAGCCGGTCACGGAGCGCGGCGATGAAGTCGGCACCGGTGGGACCGGGACCGGGGTCCTCGGTGGTCCCTCGGGCGAAGATCACCTCGGCGTCCGGGCAGCCCACCGCGTGGGCGGCCGGGATTGCCGCATTCTGCAAAATCGCTGTTGCTGCGGCGGCGACACCGACCGCAGCAACGTTGCGCCAGGAGGTCACGGACTCATGCTGACACAGGGCGACGTCGTTTGCTCACGCCCGCCAGAGTCCTATCACCGAAGCCACAACATCTTTTTAGAGAACGGGTCGCTTCTCAGAAAAATGCGCGGCCATAGCGGCTGACGCTTGACGTCTCAGCGCCGGTACCCGTCGATCGCCCCGGCGGCGACGCGGCGGTAGGCCACCCACATGTCGTTGCCGAGGGCTCGAGAGCCGGCGGCGCTGTAGTGCCGATCGACACGGTCATTGCACATGGTGCGTCTGCCGGGAACGAAGGCGGTCAGCGGAATTCGGCGGGGGGTGTCCTCGTGAACGGCGTTGATCGCCGTGTAGTCCTTGCCGCTGAGTTCCATCTCCTCGGGCACCATGCCACCCAGGATGATGGGAGTCTCGCTGCCGTATCGGGTGCGCAGATCGGCGAACAGGGCATCGAGCTTGCGTTGGTAGACCGGGGCCGGGGTGAGTGGGACGTCGGACTCACCCTGGTGCCACAGCACCACGGCCACCGTGCTTCCCGGATACCGGCTCAGCGCCGCGTCGATCGACGTCACCGCTTTTCGGTACAGGTTGCGCCGGGTGCTGGTGTCGGCGATATCCCACGTGTAGCCGTTCTTCGGGTGAAAGGACGTGTCGCCGCGTGCGCACGGCACCAGCAGGACTGCCCGGTCGGTAGCCTCGGCCAGCGCCTTCCCGAATGTGACACCGAAACCCACACGCCGTGAAGGGGTTTCGTGCATCAACGGGTCGACGCCGAGGATCGTCATGCCCTTCGAAGGGCCGCTGTTGGCCCACTGGTGTACCAGCGGGTGGGGCGTCTCCGCTGCGTCCGGCGGCAGCCCCATACCATGTGCGTTGGACTGGCCGAGGATCGGCACGATCAGGTACGGCTGCGCCGCAGGGGTCACGGCGGTGCCCTTGGGCGCGGTCCGGCAGCTGACGAATCTCTTGAGCTCGAAGATGGCCCGCTTCAACGGTCCGAAGTCGCCGTCGGGATTGCGGTGCCTACGCATAAGCGAGCACAGTACAACTGCCGTCTCGCTACTTCTCGACGGTGTCGCGCACGACGGCGACGCAGAGGTCGGCACAGGCAGACGCCAACTCATCGACCGTCTCGGTTCCGGGTCCGGAGGGTTCGCGTAACCACTCCGCGATGATCTGGTTGACGCCGCCGACCATGAACACGGCGCCGCGGCGCAGGATCGCCGGTTCGGGCAGCCGCGCGCCTAGTACCGAGGGCGCCTGTTCGATGATCGAGGCGACGATCATGTCGAGCAGCTGCATCCGGTGTTCGAGTAGACCGGGCACACCCGTCACGTCGCCGGAGACGATCCGGTGCAGGTGCGGGTCCGCGGCGACGATGTTCAGGAACGCCGTCAGCGCCGCGCGGAGTTTGTCCCGCAGGTCCCCGCTCTCGCCGATGCCCGCCACGAGCATGGCTTCGAGCAGCTGCACGCGCACCTCGTCGACGATCGCGAAGAGGAGGGCCTCGCGGCTGTCGAACTGTTCGTAGAAATAGCGGGTGATCAAGCCCGCTGACGCGCAGACGCCGCGCACGGTGACCTCGTTGAGGCCGGATTCGCCCCAGATCCGCCGGCCGGCGGATATCAGCTTGCGGCGACGTTCGGCGCGACGGTCCACTGCCGAGATGCCGCCGTAGTCGCGCACCACTTCCGCGCGTTTCATTGACAGCACCTTACCCCCGGACCTATTTTTGATCACAGACGTAGTCCAAAAGGCTCAAAGGGGAGCACCGATGTCCGCGCATATTCCGACTCGCCATCCCGAGTCACCCCGTCCAGTACCCGGGATGATCAAGCTGCTGGCGCTCGCACTCGGGATCCGCACCCCATCCGCGGACCAGTGGCGCAGGCTGGGGGAGCGTCTCACCGTCGGTGACGAGCCCATGGATCGGCTGCTGGACTGGATGTTCGACACCGGCCTGGCGCAGACCCGACCTTTGTTCGACCGGGCTCTCGCCGAGGGCATCGCGAGCGTTCCCGAGGCGCCGCAACCGCTGCGCGATTTCTTCCGCACGGTTGAGGCGGTACCCGCCTGGGTGGATCCCGCGGTGCTGCGGCGCGGCCAGCGGGCGTTGTGCCGGGGCGGTGCGGACGGCATGTATGTCGCGCGGGATGTATCCCTGCTGGGCGGGTATCAGTTCTCCGGTTTCAACAAGACGCTGTTACGTACCGGGGCGCTGGAGAAGGGTTCCAACAAGCGCTTCGCCGAGACCATGCAGTGGGCCATGGACGTCATCTCCGAGGACGGGCTACAACCGCGGGGAATCGGGTACCGGTCCACGATCCGCGTGCGGCTCATCCACTCCTTCGTACGCAGACATGTCGGACAGATGCCGGATTGGCAGGCCGAGGCCTGGGGTGTGCCGGTCAACCAGACCGATATGGCCGCGACGCTGGTCGGTGCGCTCATCGCGCCACCGGTGGGTGGACTCGGGATGGGAATCCTCAACGCACCAGAGGATCTGGAGGCCATCGCCCACCTGACGCGCTACGTGGGGTGGCTCATCGGTGTCGAGGATGAATGGTTGCCGAACAGTTTCCGTGACGCCATCCGGATCCTGTTCCACACGCTCACGGCGTTGTCGACCCCCGACGAGTCGACCCGCCAGCTGGCCGTGCCCATGGCGGACGACCCGCTGGGGTGGCACTACGACAGCCTGCGTGGGCTACGGCGGCGGCTGGCACGACTCCAGCACCTGTCGGTGACCAGTGCGTTCCTCGGCCCGCGCGGGATGAGAATGCTGGGGCTGCCCGCCCACGTGCCGCCGTGGTACCCGCTGATGCGGTTGCCGGTCAATGTGATTCGCAGCGTCATCGCCATGGCGGCTCCCGGCGGGATGGAGCGCGCCGCCCTGCGTGGACAGCGGGAACAGCTCGCGTTGCTGCGGACGATGATCGGTGACGGCGAGGTGGCCATCGGCGAATCCGCCGTATGCGTGAGGCGGGTGGCATAGCCGCCCCGCGATCACTGCGGCCACTGGCGTGTCAACTCGTCGGCGGCCCAGTCCGGCCAACCGGGTTGTCCGATTAGCAAGCCGGAACTGATCTGTGCCACGACACGTGGTCCCCGGACGGCCGAATTGTCGTACACGGTGGTGGTGTCGGCGATTCGGGCGGCCCGCGCGACCAGGGTCCACAGCCGCCGGTGGCGTTCGCGGATCTTGTCCTCGGGAACGCTGTGCCCGCCGGCCGACACGCGCAGCCGCACCCGATGAACCGCCAACTCCTCGGGGATGATCAGGATATGAAGCGCGACAACGTATCCGGCAGTCGCGGCTTCGGCGATCAGATCGAGTTTCGACGGGTGGGAGAAGACGGTTTCGGCGATGAACGAGTCGCCCCGCGCGATCAACGCGGAGCGGGTGGATGCGGCGATCCGCGCCGCCTCGTAGGAATGCGCCGCAGGATCGTCGGGCCGGCGCCGCTTGGCGATCTCATCGGCGTTGACGAAGGCACTGCCGGGCAGCAGGGGAGCGAGGGTCAGTTCGACGAAGGTGGATTTACCCGCTCCGTTGGGGCCGACGACGAGGTCGAGACGTTTCACCGCCGCTCAGGTCAGGACGCCGGGCCCAGCGCCACGGAGGTGCCGTCGGGGTGGTACTCGACCAGCCGGCCCTCCTCGTCGATGGCCACCGTGGTGATGCCGCGCGCCGCCAGGGCGGCACCGTAGTCGGCGCGCGCCAATTTCTCTTCGATGGCGGCGCTGATCTCGGCGTTGAACACCACGCCTTCTTCTTCGGAGAGGTCGGCCAGGGGCAGGGTTCCGGACAGGGCGGCCTCGACCCGGCGGCGGGGGGCGGTCTGCTGTGCGGACACCGCCCGCCCCACGCGGGCCCAGTGGTCGAGCTGCTGCTTGGCTGAGCGGCTCTGCCGGCGGCCTTCAGCTGCCGCGCTGTCGAAAAGGTCGGCGGCAATGCGGGTCGGCTTGTCGGCGACGTCAGTCACGATAGGCTCCTGTAGCAGAGTGCAACGATATGTAGCAATATGCTACAGCGCTGGGTGGGGTTCCGCCAGCGGCCGCAGCCCGGCTGGATACGCTGCCCGGGGTTCGGTGGCC
This sequence comes from Mycolicibacterium sp. Y3, assembly GCF_051188035.1. Taxonomy (NCBI): domain Bacteria; kingdom Bacillati; phylum Actinomycetota; class Actinomycetes; order Mycobacteriales; family Mycobacteriaceae; genus Mycobacterium; species Mycolicibacterium sp. Y3. The sequence continues at coordinate 3,546,982 of NZ_JAVQLT010000001.1, forward strand.
GACACCTGCCGCAAAGTGTCTGGTGGAACTAGGCTCAACGGCCATGGCGACACTCGCATCGGTGAATGTCGGCTTGCCGGCAGAGGTGTCCTGGAAGGACCGCATCGTCTATACGGGCGCCTGGAAAACGCCGGTCGAGGGCCCGCGGATGGTTCGCCGGCTCAATATCGACGGCGACGGCCAGGGCGATCTGGGTGGCCACGGCGGAGAGAATCGCGCGGTGCTGGTTTATCAACTCGACTCGTACCGGCATTGGATGCGCGAACTCGGTCGCGACCTGCGCCCTGGTGACTTCGGGGAGAACTTCACCGTCGACGGACTGCCCGATGACGAGGTGTGTATCGGTGACCGGTACCAGATCGGCGAGACCCTTCTCGAGGTGACGCAGCCCAGAGTCACGTGCTACCGCCTGGGTCTGCGCCTTGACGAGCCGCGTATGGCCGCCCTCCTGGTCTCGCACCGTCGGCCCGGATTCTATTGCCGGGTATTGCGTGAAGGGCACGTCCAGGCCGGCGATGACATCGTGAAGGTCGCCGACGGCCCGGAAGGTGTGACCGTCGCCGAGATCGACGCGTTGCTCTATCTGCCGGGCCATCCCCGCGCAGGTCTGCAACGCGCACTGCGTATCGACGCGTTGAGCCCGGGATGGAAGACCTCGCTGCTGGCCCTGCTCGACGATGCCGGGGAAAGCGTTGCCCCAGCCGGGAATCGCGGGTTGACGGGGACATCCGCGGGCCCGCCGGCGTGGTCCGGGTGGCGCACGCTGCGGGTGGTCGAGGTCGAACGCGAGGGCTTGGAGGTGACCTCGTTCACGCTGGCCGACGCGCAGCCGCTGCCCGAATGGCAGGCGGGGCAGTCGATTGCGGTGCGGGTACCCGACGACGGTGGCGCGGGCAGTCTCATTCGGAATTATTCGCTGTCGAACGATCCCACCTCGGGCAGATATCGCATCGGCGTCAAACGCGAATCGCAGGGTGCGGTCAGCCGGTGGATACACGAGCATGTCGCCGTCGGCGCAGCACTCGATATCGCCGCGCCGCGTGGGACTTTCGTTCTCGGGACCGATACCGGCCCGGTGATCCTGATCTCGGCCGGGGTGGGAGTGACCCCGATGCTGTCGATGTTGCACGCCCTCGCCGCCGCCCACCGGGATCGTTCGGTGTGGTGGCTGCACGGGACGCGCGACGGTGCCCGGCAGGCGTTCGCCGCGGAAGTGCGTGACCTGTTGAAGATGCTGCCGCACAGCGTATCTCGGGTCTACTTCAGTGCGCCGTCGGAGTCCGACCGAATCGGCGTCGACTATGACGAGACGGGCCGGATATCGGTGGATGCGCTGCGCCGGCTCGATCTTCCGGTTGACCCATCCGTGTTTGTGTGTGGTCCGGAGGCGTTCATGCGGGATGTCGGCGAGGCGCTTGTCGAGTGCGGTATCGACGCCACCAAGATCAACACCGAGATTTTCGGCGCCCATACCGCACTCACGCCGGGCGTGATGCCAACCGCCGCCATTGCACCGCATCCGCCGCGCGGCCCCATCGGTACGGGACCCGTGGTGCAATTCGCACGCAGTGCGCTGTCGGCGCCGTGGGGTCCCGGGTACGGCAGCATGCTCGAGTTCGCGGAGGCATGTGAGGTGCCGACCCGTTGGTCATGCCGCACCGGCGTCTGCCACAACTGTGAAACAGCCCTGCTCGCCGGTGACGTCGACTACACCCTCGAGCCGCTGGATCCACCGGCGGCGGGAAACGTGCTGTTGTGTGTGTCCACGCCCCGGAACGACGTGGTCATCGACCTGTGATCAGGCGGTCGCGTCCAGGATCTTGATCGCGAACACGAGGCTGTCACCGGCCTGGATTCCGGCGGCCGGCTGGCCGTTGGGGTAGCCGTCGGCCGAGTTCATCGCGACCGCGACGGTGGATCCGACCTTCTGGCCCGCGATGGCCTTCTGGAAGCCGGGCACGACGCCGTTCAGCGGAAAATCGGCCGGGGTGCCGCGCTCGTAGCTGCTGTCGAACACCGAGCCGTCGCGGCCGTTGACGCCCATGTAGCAGACCAGGACGGTCGCCGTCGGGGACACGACGGGTCCGTCGCCGGCTTTGAGGGTGTGTACCTGGGTCTCGGTGACGCTGAACGGTCCGCCGACCTTCACATACGGCGCCGTCGTATCGGTGGAGCCGATGACCTCGACGTTGCCGGTCGTGCCTGCCAACGTCCACTCGGGTGTCCCGACGCTGGCAGGCGCCGCGGTGGGGCAGCCGGGGGTCGCCGGGGGTGCCTCGGGAATCGAGGACCCGACCTGAGCGATCGACGGCGAGCTCGCCGATGGTTTCGACGACTTATCCGAGTCCGAGCCGCATGCGGAAAGCGTCATGACCAGGGAAGCGGCACCGGCCAGGAGTGCGACAGAGGCAGAGACACGGGAAGAGTTCACGACCGCCACGCTACAACCGCGCGACACGGGCTCTGCTGCGAGCCCCGGCCGCGGAGCGTGGACCACCATCGCGGGCACCGCTGGGTTACCGTCGGCGTCGTGACCGATACCGACACGGCACGTCTGGTCGCGGCGGCCCACGATATCGCCGATGGCGTGTTGTTTCCCGCGTCGGTGGAGGTGGACCGGACGGGAACCGTGCCGACGGGCCACTGGCAGCGGCTTGCCGAGTCCGGGTTGTACGGCATCGCGGCGCCCGCCCAGCTGGGCGGACCGGGCCTGGGGCTGCCACAGCTGGTGGAGATCCTCGAGACGCTGGCCGGGGCATGCCTGGCCACCACGTTCACCTGGGTGCAGCATCACGGCATGGTTGCGGCGCTGGCCGCCTCCCCGAACACCGCGCTGCGCGACGAGGTGCTGCCGGAGGTCGTGGCCGGGCGGATCCGGGGTGGCGTGGCCTACGCCGGTGCGGTCCCCGTTCCTCCGCGGGTGCGCGCCGAGCGCGTCGACGGCGGATGGCGGCTCTCGGGTCATGCGCCGTTCGTGAGTGGCTGGGGCATCATCGATCTGCTTCAGATATCCGCGGGCGATATCACCACCGGCGATATCGTCGCGGGGGTGATTCCAGCGAAACCGCAAGCCGGAATCACCAACGTGAGCGCCGTGCCGCTGTTCGTCGCCGACGCGACGCGGACGGTGTCGCTGGACATCGACGGCCTGCTGATTCCGGATGATCGCGTCGTGAGCCGGGTCAGTCGCCCAGATTTCATGGCGAATCAGAACTTCGGCTCACGCCTGAACGGCACGTTACCGCTGGGCATCGCCGGGCGGTGCATCCGGCTGATCGACGCGCTGGGCCATGGTGATGCCGCAATGGCGTTGCAGGCCAAAGCCGACGCCGTCCGCGCGCGTCTGGATGCCGGTATGTCGGACTCGGCTGAGCTGCTGGCGGCGAGGGCCGAAGGGGCCGAGTTGGCGGTACGGGCGGCCGGAGCTCTGGTGGCCGCCACCGGCGGACCGGCGCTGACGATCTCCTCACCCGCGCAGCTGCTGGCCAGGAACGCCACCTTCACTGTGGTCGCGGCAAGTCGTCCCGAGCTCAAAGAACTTCTGGTGGGCCGGTTTTCGTCCTGACCTCGGTTCGGACATGGCCCGCGCGAAGCGAAGCGCCGCAACAATATTGGTTGCGCTCCCGGTGAGCGATCGGTCATGATGCAGTCGGGAGTCGGGTGAAGCATGGGGATGCTCCGCTTCCGTGTCGGTCAGGGGAAACCGGGGGGACTGCAAAAATGGCGTGCCGAAAAGGTGATGTGGTGACTGCCCGCAGGCGGATCGAGGGCATGGATGTTCCGGCCGTGCCGGCCGGTTCCACGGGTACGGTCGTGTCGACCTCAGTCTTCGGGCGGCCCAAGCGCGTGCAGTTCGTGGTGGCCGACGCCTGGGGTGACAAGCACTTTCAGGTCGAGGTCGGCCGCGGTGACGTGCTGCACCACTGATCCGGTGGGGTTTGCCGACCAGATCCTCGGGTACCGGCCGTTCCCGATCGGCGGAGGTGTCCGCGTTGTGTGACCCATGTCATGGGGTCAATTTCCGGTTGGGCGCGTAGCGGCCCGATACGTCCGGGTACCCGGAGATCAAGGTGCACTTGCGCCGACACATCCGCCAACGTAAAGGGGCGAACTCCATGTCTATCGCTGACACCACCGCACTGCTTGCACAGCTGCGCACCGTATTGGACCTGACCAACACCGAGGTCCAGATCGCCGAGACCAGGGTTGTCCAGGCCCGCACCGAGGCCGTCAAGCGTGAGCTGACCCAGAACGCCGCCAACGGCCGCGATCGCGCCGCAGCCATCGAACAGGCCATCCGTGACCTGGGCGGCTATCCCGATGTCATCGGCCCGTTCCTCGGCCGCGCCGCGGCTGCGGTCAAGGCGCTGACCGAGCAGGCCGAGCCGTTCGACGAGGCGCTGCTCGGCGACCTGGCGCTGGAGGACCAACTGCTCGACCGTGCGCGTTACATCAAGGCGCTGGCGGTGGCGGCCAAACAGCCCGAGATCATCGCGCTGGCCGACCGGCTGATCACCGCGCACGCCGCGACGGTGGAGTGGTTGACGACCGTGCTGGCCGAGGATGCGCTGGGTGGCCCGGCCGCCCTTCGTCGCACGCCGCTGCAGGCGGCTACCGGCGCGGCGGTGAAGTTGGCCAATCTGCCGGGGCTGTGGACCGCGCGCGGCGTGGACCGCGCGCTGGAGGTCATTCGCAACATCCGCCCGAATGTCGATCAGCTGATCGACCGCGGCGCGCACGCCGGCGAACTGGCCGGCCGCGTGTTGTCCGGTTCGCGTGATGCCGCACTGGCCGCTGCCGAGGACATCACCCGGGGTGACGGTGCCGACCAGGCCGCCGATGCGCTGCACGCGCTGCGCAGCGCGTCCGGGGCGCTGGATCCCTCCGAGCTGCCCATCGCCGACTACGACGAACTCCCTGTGGCCGAGGCAATCTCGGCCGTGAAGGAACTGACCGATCCCAGCGACATCCGGGTCATCGTGGCGTGGGAGGAAGCGCACAAGAACCGTCAGCGCGTCGTCTCGGCGGCGCAAACCAGGCTGGCCACAATCGCACAAGAGGTTGTCGGGATCAGCTGACCCGACCGATCATCGGTGCCCCGTGACCTAGCCGCGGGGCACCGTGTCGTGTCCGCACACAGAACAGAAAGTACCGACCTGCCATGGCAAAAGTCGACGTGTCGGTGTCCTCGGATCTGACACCGGATCAGGCCTGGAAACTGGCCTCAGACCTACAGCGATTCGAGGAGTGGCTGACGATCTTTGCCGGCTGGCGCAGTCCGCCGCCGGCTTCCATCGACGCGGGTACCGAGGTGTCGTCGCTGATCAAGGTGAAGGGTTTCCGAAACACCATTCATTGGCGGGTCACCGATTACGAAGAACCGCAGAGAATTCGGCTTGTCGGTCGGGGACGTGGCGGGGTACAGATCGCGCTGGCGATGACGGTGGCCGACGAGCAGCCTGGATCGGCGTTCCATCTGGTGGCCGACCTGTCAGGTGGGCTTCTCGGTGGGCCGGTCGGCTCACTGGTCGCCGCGGTGTTGAAGTCCGATGTCCGCCGGTCGGTGCAGAACCTCGCCGAACTGCGTTGAGGCTCAGGCCCACTGCTCCCACGGCACACTCCAGTCGCCGTTCTGCCAGAGCTGCAACGGTTTACCGCCGGTGTTGCGCACCTCGACGACATCGCCGGGCACGGAGAAGTTGTAGAACCACTGCGCATTGTCGTGGTTGAGGTTCAGGCAGCCGTGGCTGGTGTCGGTCTTGCCCTGCGCCCACACTGTGGCATCCAGCTCATGCAGGTACACACCGTCGGTGCTGACGCGCACCGCATAGGGGATCGACTCCTTGTATCCGAGGTGGGAGTTGATCGGCAGACCGTAGGTGGACGAATCCATGATCACCGGATTGCTCTTGTCCATCACGGTGTAGACGCCCGGTTGCGTCCAGAAGCTCAATGTCGTGTTGCCGACGGTTTCGGTGCCGCCCCGTCCCATCGACGTCGGCATGGTGCGCACCAGCGTTCCACCGTCGTACACGGTGACCTGTTTGGTCTTGTCATCGGCGATCGATACGTGCGACGCGCCGATGGTGAACGTGACCGGAGCGTCCCTGCCGACCGTGACGACGGTGCCGGGGGCGTAGTACTGCGGCGGTCGCCAATGTGCGGTCGTGTCATTGACCCAGTGCCAGGCGCCGGTGACCGGAGGTTCGGTGGTCACCGCGAGTTGTTGTTCGGCCGCGCCACGATCGGTCACGGGCGCGGCGAAATGTGCCACCACGACCATGCCGATTCCGTAAGTGCCGCCGTTCTGCACCGGGGCACCCGAGGTGGAGGCCAGCGACACGGCGGGCAGCGGATCATCGGCGCGAGAAAGCCCTGCCGGTCCGTACAGCACGGCGGCGAGCACCGTGCCGGTCAGCGCAAGCAGCGCAGTACTTCGGCGCGCACGTTCCATCGGCCACACTCCGTCTCCCGGTGCTGAGCTTGTCGAAGCCGGATCCTAGCCGTGGTTGCTGTGAACCACTCCGACTGCGGCCCGGGTCGGTAGGGTCGCGGTGTGCGTTTCCGCGCTTACCTTTTCGATGTACAGGGCACCCTTCTGGATTTCTTCGGGCCCGTGAGCCGTGCCGTCAAGGACTTCCTGGACGCGAATCAGATCACCACGGTGGATGCGGGTGAGTTCACCCGGGACTGGCGGACAAACTACTTCCACCGGGTGAGAACACTGTCGCAGTCCGTCGACCAGTGGCATCCGGTGCAACGCGAGTACGCCGCCGGGTTCGGCGAGGTCTGCGTCAGCTACGGACTGGCCGAGCCGACCTGGGCCGCTGCGGAATCGGTCGCGTCGAGCTGGCAGCGGCTTGAGCCCTGGCCCGACGTGCGGGCCGGAATGGCGCGTCTGCGCCGGGATGCGCTCACCGCGACGTTGTCGAATACCGATATGAGCACCATGGTCTCGCTGTTCAAGAACCTGGCGATCGACATCGATGCGGTCTTCACCGCTGAGCTGGTCGGCGCGTTCAAACCCGACCCCAGAACCTATCTGCGGGCGGTGCGGTACCTCGGCGTGCAGCCCCACGAAACGGCGATGGTCGCCTGTCACCCCTATGACTTGGACGCGGCGGCGTCGCTCGGGTTGGGCACCGTCTTCCTGAGTCGTCCCCACGAGTACGGCGATCCGCACTTCGCTCACGAGATGGCCACCGGGAGTGTCGACCAGGTCGTCCGCGCCGTCGGCGATATCCGGTGATGCGCCGGTCAGAAGTCCCAGGTTGCCGGTACGCAGCGGAAGGCGTCGCCGGCGACGGCGACGTGGCAGACCGAGGGAAAGGGAAGGTGGGTGGCGACCAGCGACTCGCCGGTCGCCGCCAACTCCCGTAGAAGCTGGATTCGAACGCGGGCCGCCTCTTGCGGATCGTGCTCAAAACCGTTCTGCCACTCCGGGTTGTCGAACCCGGGCGCGAACACGGCATCGCCGGCGAACGTGAGCTTGTCCCCGCGCGACTCCAGACGGACCACGCTGTGTCCAGGGGTGTGGCCGCCGGTGCGGCTGATGAGCACTCCCGGTGCCACTTCGTATTCCGTCTCGAAGGTGCGCAGCCGGCCGTGGTATTCGTCGAGGAACTGCGTGGCGACCCGGCGAAGCACGTCCGGTATGGGCGCAGGCATGACGGTGTGTGAGAAGTCGGGCGCCGCCCAGAACTCGGCCTCGGCGGTAGCGGTGTGCACGCGCAGGTCCGGACGCAACCGTTCTTTCAGTCCCTGGGTGAGCAACCCGCCGACATGGTCCATGTGCAGGTGGGTGAGTACCACGTCGGTCACGGAGGCGAGATCGACACCGGCGGCTTCCAGTCGTTGGACTGTCTGCCCAGCCCGGGGGAAGTCCGGGAACTCCAGTCCCAGCCCGGCGTCGACGAGGATGGTCCGGTCGCCGCTGCGCACCACGACGACGTTCAGCGGCCAGTCGACCACCTCGGGCGGCAGGAAATTGTCGTCCAGCCAGGTGGCGAGTTCTGTTGATTCCACATTGGTGGCCAACGTCGAGGCAGTGATCGGCAGTACGCCATCGCTGATCACCAGCACCTCGATATCGCCGACGCCTACCGCGTAGCGCGACGGGACCAACTCGCCGATAACGCCGGTGCGGGAAATGTTGTCCAAGCTCATGCTGCTGTTCTCCTGAGGGCTGTACCCGAAGGCACGGTGGTAATGACCTGTCCTCTGCATTGATCGCCCTCCGCGGCGGGGATTCATCCCGAGCTCGCGTGCGCCGGCGCGGAACCGCCGACGGGACCTGCTTGCCGCCCGCTCACAGCTCTCGACGGCCCCGGTTGTCGAGGATGACCTTGCCCACCGTCTGCTTGGACTCGAGGAGTTGGTGCGCCCGCGCTGCCTCGGCCATGGGAACGACGGTGTCGACGACCACCCGGACGGCGCCGCTCTCGAACAGGGGGAGGACATCGCGGGTCACCCCGGCGATGATGTCGGCCTTCTGATGAATCGGGCGAGCTCGCAGCATGGTGGCGGTGACACTGGCACGTTTGGACATCAGCAGTCCGATGTCCAGCGGCGTCGGTGTGGTCGAGCCGCCGATGATCACCAGATGCCCGTCCGCGGCCAGACATTCGAGATTGCGGGTGAGGTAGTCCGAACCCACCACGTCGAGGATCGCGTCGACCCCGCGGCCCTTGGTCGCTTCCAGAGTGGCGGATACGAAGTCGTGGTCGCGGTAGTTGATCGCCGTATGTGCGCCGAGCTCCAGACCGATACGCACCTTGGCATCGGTGCCGGCAGTCGTGATGACGTGTGCCCCGATCGCGGTGGCCCATTGGATGGCGAAGGTGCCGATACCGCCGCCTGCTCCGTGGATCAACACGGTCTGGCCTTCGGCGAGTCCTGCGGTCATCGCGAGGTTGGAGTAGACGGTGGCGGCGACTTCGGGCACGGCCGCGGCTTGCACCACGGTCAGACCGCGCGGGATCGGCATGACCTGAGTGGCCGGGACCGCGACCTCGTCCGCGTAACCGCCGCCGTCCAGGAGCGCGCACACGCGATCTCCGACCGACCACCTGGCGACGTCGGTTCCGACGGCGGTGATCGTGCCGGCGCATTCCAGCCCCAGCGGGCGCGGCGCCCATGCCGGGACGGGATAGTGCCCACGGCGCTGCATGAGGTCGGCGTTGTTGACCCCCGCCGCCTCGACACCGATCGCCACTTCGTGGGGGCGCGGAAGCAAGGGCTGCACATCGCGCCACCGCAGGACAGCGGGCGGGCCGGGCTGGTCGAAGACGATGGCGGAGCTCATCGTGTGGCGGCCCGTCGTGCGATGCTCTCGGCGTACAACGGTGTCTCGACCCGGCAATGCCTGCCCGAGGCCTCTTGCCGGGCTTGTGCCGCCTCGTCGAATGTCTGCCCGTTCTCGGCGATGAACGTCAAGAAATCCTCGGTGGGATGCGAGGTCACCGTGTTGGTGTAGCGGCAGCGGTCGCCGTCGATCTGCTCCATCCGGAGCTCCCAGATGACCTGCGTCGTCGTCCATCCCGCCGGGGTGAGAATGTCCGACAGCGACACCATCTTGCAATAGTGCGCCTCGGCCACCTCGAAACGGTATTGCTGGATCACCAGGCCGGTCCCGATCATTTCGACGTTGATCGACATCGGCGTACCGTCGTCATCGACGGTGTAGCCCGCAGCCTTGTGATCACCAGGCGCGCAACGCTGATACTCATGTGTGGGAAGGGTTTTCAGCCATTGCGCAATATCGACACGATCGAAGCGCGCCTCCACCTCGGCAGTGACCACTGCATGTGAAAGAACCAGATCGTCGCGAACCGCGTTACCCATTGACCGCTCCTGTCGTCGCCCCGTCGGCCGGTGTGGCCGGGGGATGCCGACAAGCATGTCGGCCCATGCCGTGGGGAACAATGACGCTGGCGTGACCTGCAGCGGTACCGCTAGCCCCCATTGCGGCGGGCAAGCAGGTGAACTTCCGGGAAGCGGTGCACACCGTCGGGTCGACTGACCATCCGCCACTGTTCGTCGAAACCCCCCTCGGTGAGCACGCCGCTGAGTTCAGCTGGATGCCAGCGCCACGCCGGGGCCACGGCATGGTCGAAAGATGTTGCCGGACCGGGTATGTCGGAAGACTGGGATGCGATCAGCACGGGTGCGCCGGGACTGAGTCGGCGGGCCCACAGCCGTAGGATCCCGGGCAGCAGATCGGGGGGAATGTGGATCAGACTGAACCGAGCGATGATCGCCGCGACAGGTCCCTGCACCCGGGTGATGGCCGCGTCGTCCTCGACGAATCTGAGATGAGGGTAGGTCCGGCGGGCGATGTCCAGCATCGCGGGGCTGGGATCGCACCCGATCACGTCGAGGCCGCGCCGCGTGAGGTCGTCGGTGACATGTCCGATCCCGCATCCCACGTCGATGACGACGCCCGCGGTGCGAATATCGTCCACAAAGGCCGCCACCGCGTGTTGCTCGATCGGTGCCTGATAGGGGCCGGGAAACATTGCCGCATAGCGTGCGGCAAGTGCGTCGTATCCCGGTTGTGTCATGTGCTCACTCGCGCAGGGCATCCTCGATGCGTTGTACTTTTGCCGTGAGCTGGCCCACGTGACCGGGCCGGATGTCCGCTTTCAACACCAGACTCACCCTGGGGGAGGCCACCGCGACGGCATCTACGGCTTGCTTGACCACCGCCATCACCTCGTCCCATTCACCTTCGAGGTTGGTGAACATGGCGTTGGTCTCGTTGGGTAGGCCCGAGGCCCGGACCACCCTGACCGCTTCGGCGACGGCCGCGCCGACACTGCCGTCCTCGTCGCCGCCCGCCGGACTGACACTGAATGCCACCAGCATGGTCGTCTACTGCTTGCTGAAGGCGGTCGGGCGCACCACCAGGATCACGCGGTCGGCCTTGTCGGCTGGCGGTTCGGTCAACGGCCCGTCATACCGGTCGTTGAGTTCGAGGTAGAAATAACCGGTCGGGTCGGGCACGATCTCTTCGACGACGCCACGAACCTCGAGGTAACGGTAGGGGTTGTCGGGGTCGATGATCGACATCGCCACCGCGGGATTGGCGGTGATGTTGCGATATTTCTGCCGTTTGGTGGTGTGGGTGAAACGCAACAGTTCGCCGTCCCAACTGAACCACATCGCGTTGACCTGGGGCGCGCCGTCGGGACGAACGGTGGCGAGGTGTCCGTACAGTGGACGTTCCAGAAGTGACTCGTAACCCTCGGGAATGGCGACCATGGTGATCCTCTCGGTACGGTAGCGAGGCTTTATACGAAAACTACTGTGCAACAACAGTATTAATTGTACGGGTGCGATCTCGAGTGGCGCGGCGGGGAGAGGCGCCGGTGGCTGGCACGGAATTGAGTTCAAGTCGCCGCCGAATCGGAGCTGGTGGGGATAATCTAGGCGGTGGATTATAGGACCAGAAAGCGGGTGTGCCATGTGCGCAGCGATCTCACCAAACCTTCGGCGGTCTGCGGCGGCTGCGGCGTTGTCAGTAGCGCTCGCAGTGATCGGCCTGCCGATCGCAGTCGCGCATGCCGATGATCTGACGTGTTCCGACGGTGAAGTGGCGATGGACGGCACCTGCGTTCCCCCGACGGACAACAGCTCTTCTGCGCTCGGGCTCCCGCAAGGCAACGTCGGTGACGTGGTGTCGTCGCTGAACAATCCCAGTCTGTTCGATCCTCCGTACCAGCTGACCGAGGCCGAAGTCGCGTCACCCGGGTACAACGCTGGGGCCGGCCACGCCGGTGGCGGTGGTGGTGGCCACGGGCGCTGAGCTCTGCTCCACTGATGGGGGATCAGGCATCCGGCGCAGTGGTCCGTCAGGGGTGGCTCGATGTCGGCGACGGGAACCAGATTTTCTGGGAGGCTCGGGGAAACGTCCTCGGGCGTACGGTGCTGATTGTGCATGGCGGTCCGGGTGGCGGCAGGTCTCGCACCGCGCACAGATCGTTTGACCACAACGCATTTCAGATCGTGTCCTACGACCAACGCGGGTGCGGTGACAGCTTGCCCCACGCCGCCGATCCGGCGACCGATATCAGCGTCAACACCACCGGTCATCTGCTGGCCGACATGGAGCAACTACGGGAACACCTCGGTGTGGATCGGTGGCTGCTCTACGGCGGATCGTGGGCTTCCACTCTGATCCTGGCCTACGCCCAGCGCCACCCGCAGCGGGTGGCCGGTGTCATCCTCATCGGTGTCACCATGACACGACCGAGTGAAATCGACTGGCTCTATGGCGGTCTGCGCCGATTTCTGCCGCAGGAGTGGGAACGGTTCCGCGCCGTCGTCCCGGCGCATGTGCGCGACGAGAATCTGGTCGAAGGCTACCGCCAACTGATGGAACACGCCGACCCTGACGTGCGGCAGCGCGCAGCATACGAATGGTGCGCCTGGGAGGACGCAGCGATCGCTCACGAGGTACGCGGCAGACCCGGGCAATACAGCGCACGACCCGATGATGACAAGCTCGCCTTCGTACGGATCTGCACCCACTTCTTCGCCCACCATGGCTGGCTCGATGAGGGCCAGCTGCTGCGCGATGCCGGCAGGCTGGCCGGCATTCCCGGTGTCCTCATCCACGGGCGCCTCGATCTGTCCGCGCCGCTGCGCACCGCGTGGGAAGTCGCCCAAGCGTGGCCGGAGGCAGAGCTGGTGGTGATCGAGGACTCCGGGCACACCGGCAGCCCCGCGATGAAAGAGGCGATCGAGCATGCGATCGCAGGGTTTGCCGACGGTGGGCGATACGCGCATACGTGGTGAGCCGCCCGATGCACGATGGACAAGTGCGGTTGCTCCGTGGTCAGTACATCTAAGGCTGGAGGATGTCGGCAGGGGACACGGTGGTGACGAAAGCGCGTGCCGCGGCCGCGAGTTCGGGGTCGGCGGTGGCCAGTGCGTCCGCCTGCAACCGGGTCAGTGCGATGTACTCGGCTCGGTAGGTGTCCGGCCAGTTCAGCGTGGCGGCGATGCGCCAGGCCTGGTCCTGCAGTGATCGGTCACCAAGGAGCCGGATCCGCATTGCCCGGATATCGTCGAGAACCTTTCGGCCGGTCCGCTCATCGATCTCGGCGCGCTGCACCGAGTGGTACACGAGGGCCAGCACCTGCGAGCGCAGTAGCGTGGGAGCCGCCAGGCTGTGCTCTGGTGGAATGGTCGCGCCGCCAACGGCGAGGTCGACAGCCACCTGTGCATCGATGACGAACGTTGTCATGCCAGTACCTTTGCACGGGGACGGCTGGTGTGGCGATGAGGCGGAGGTAAGAAACCTGGCGGAGGTGAGATGAGCGCCTCAGCGTCGCGGGCACCAGGACTCGGGCCGGCCGGCGGCGACCCCGATGTGATCGCGCGGGTCGAACCGCTCCTACGGGAAGCCGGCCTTCGTGATCGCGTCAGTGTCGTCCATGTCAAGGACCACCTGTCGACCGAGGCACATTTCGGCGCGGGGCCCGACACGGTCTACGAAATCGGATCTCTTGCGAAAACCATGACCTCGTTGCTCTTCGCCGAGGCCGTCGAATCCGGTGAGCTGACAGCCGAGAGCACCCTCGGAAGCCTGCTCGATCTCGGCAGCAATCACATCGCCGACGTGACACTCGAGGAACTGGCCAGTCACCGGTCAGGGCTGCCGCGGATCGCCGCGGGCCCGAGGGATCGGGTGGCCGCCCTTCTCGCCGTCCTGCGACACCGCAACCCGTATACGGCCGATGCCGCGACGCTGCTCGCACAAGCGCGCACGGCAAGAATCGCTGGGAGAGGCTCTTTTTCGTATTCCAACCTGGGTACCGCGCTACTGGGCGAGGCGCTCGCGGTCCGGGCCGGCACCGGGTACCCCGAATTGTTGGACCGTCAACTGTTCGGACGCCTCGGGATGAGACAGTCGAGCACACCCCTGTCTGCTCGCGACCTGCCGCCTGGCGCACCGACGGGGTGGAGCGCCGGCGGCAAGAGTGAGCAGGCGTGGACGTTGAATGCGTACGCGCCCGCCGGGGGAGTGCGCTCAACCCCGGCCGATATGTGTCGGTACGCACAAGCCCTGCTCGACCGCAGAGTGCCGGGCCCCGACGCGCTCGAACCGCGTTGGGACGCCGATAACGGGAGCCGGGTGGGCTACGCGTGGTTCACCAATCGCATCGGCGGCGTGGACGTCACCTGGCACAACGGCAGAACGGGTGGCTTCACGAGCATGCTGGCTCTCGATCGGAACCGCGCGGCGGCGGTGGTCATCCTGGCCAACACCGCTGTCGCCGTTGATGAGATCGCGATCCGCATCCTGCTCGACGCGATATGACGGCCCGGCCGGAGGCTGAATGGACTGGTTTTCACTCGTCGAGCCCCGCAAGTGAAGCGGCGAACATGAAGCAGCCATAGGTGATGTTTCGGCTGTGTACCTCGACAACCCCGGGTGCTGACAGAACCTCGCGAAGCGCTGTTTCTGCTTCGTTGCCGTCATGCATGGTGGTGGCGGGGTGGATCCAGCCATGAGAGTCGTATGCGCGGAGGATCTTCGGACGGTGCAGCCATTCGTCGGGATAGGTGGTCCACTGCGGTGGGCCGTCGCACGGCTCGGCGTGGGCGAATACCGCACCGACTTCCTGATAGGGGCTTGGCCCTCCCGGTATGGGGGGCGCGTAACCGAACAGGATCAGTCGTTCACCCCGCCGCGAGTTGCGCAGGCAACAGCGAAGCGGGCTGTCCGGCACGTCGGTCAGTTCTTCGACAGGAGTACCCCACGCGTCGCGAGCGGATTCACGGACGTGATCGAGGTGGGCACCCGCGATGGGATGGATGAGAAACGACGGAGATGGCATTCGTCGATGTTGTTCTGAGACAGCGGAAAACGCTGGCGGATTTCCGACAAGACACTTGGCTTCATCAGATCAGCACGGTTGGCGTTACTGAAGGCCGACGAGTACCCGCGACATCAGTCTTCGCCGATGTCGCCCAGGTGCGCTCGCAACACCATTCTTCCGTCTGCGAGATGGTAGGTGGCGGCGGCGATGGCCAGAGTCCCGGCCAAGATCCGCTGGGCGGTCACGACGGAGCGGATGCGCAGTTGTGTGGCGGTTTCGACGACGTGCCGGGCACCCAGTGCGTCGACCTGCGTCACTCCGGAGTGATATCCCGGCAGGATGGAGGGGGTCACTCGGTCGACGATCTCGCGGACATACCCGCCGGGCACCACGCCGTCCTCGATAGCCGAAAGCGCCGCCTTGACCGCGCCGCAGTTGTCATGACCGAGTACGACGATCAGCGGAACATCGAGCACGGTGATGGCGTATTCGATGGAGCCAAGCACCGCGGCGTCGATGACATGGCCGGCGGTACGCACCACGAACATATCGCCCAGACCCTGGTCGAGAATGATCTCGGCGGCCACGCGGCTGTCGGCGCAGCCGAATAACACCACATGGGGCTTCTGCGCGTGGGTCAACCGCGCACGATCGTCGCTGCTCTGGCCGGGGTGTGCCGCCTTGCCGAGGACGAACCGTTCGTTACCCGCTCGAAGGGCTGCCCATGTGGTTGCGGGAGATGGGGTCGGCACGATTCACATTCTGCCGGACGCCGCGTTCGAGAAGATGCCCCGACAGCTCGGCAAGCACCGCTCCGTATATGCGGGGTGCCTCCGGGGCAGTCCCACACGTCGAATGGTGACCAAATGCCCTTCGGCCATGGTGCCTTACGCCCTTTCGGTACGCCCGGTCGTCGGCGCACCATCGGCATATCGCACGCCGGCACGGTGTCGACGTGGCAACCTATCGGGAGGGCGGCTGATGAAATCGCTAGTCATCTGCGTTTCGGTCTCGAACGGCAGCACTCGGCGGGTGGCAGACCGAATGGCCGAGGTACTCGGTGCTGAAGTCCTTGAACCCGAAGCCGTTGACGTTGAGACCCTCCGAGACTACGACCTCGTCGGATTCGGGTCTGGCATCTACTTCATGGCGGTGCATCCCAGGCTGTGGAGGTTGATCCGACGGTTGCCGCGCGGCAACGGCATCCACGCATTCACGTTCTTCACCAGCGGTGGACCCGAACTTCCGCTCCTGGGCTACCGCCGAGCGGTGCATCGTCGGCTCACCTCGAAGGGTTTTGAGGTGCTTGATTCGTTCTCGTGCCGCGGTCTGGACACGGTCGGACCGCTGCGGTGGGTCGGCGGTGTCAACAAGGGCCGGCCCAACAAAGCCGACCTCGACCGGGCAGCGGCTTTCGCGACGCAACTGCGCGAGCGGGTGGCGCAGTCGCCGAGGGCGCGGTGACCGGGCCCTCAGCCGCCACGCTGAGCGCTTACGCGGTTCAGGGTCAGGGGCTTTCGCTCTGAATGATGGGGTTGCAGGCAGCTTCGGATCCGCACATGGTTGCACTCGACGAACGGGGATGCTCGTGAACGCGAATATCGGTCACATGGTTGGCCGAAAGCTGCGGAGGCTGTTCGGGTCGTTCATGCTCGGCATCGGCCTGGTCTGTGCGGCGTGGCCGGCAGGCGCGCTCGCAAGCCCTTCGTGTACGAATGTGAGTTCAACGACGACCATGTGTCAGAGTCCGGGAAATGTACAGATCGTCACGACACCCGGCACCGTGGCCACTCCCAGCCTGGGTTGGCCCTACTGGGGCGGAGGCCTTGTGATCGGCATCGGTGGCAGAAGGTGAGCTGTGTTTCCCGTTGTGGAATCTCAGGCGAATTGTACTCTAGGGAAGTCGATTTCGATGTTCCAGCTCAGGAGCTACACCCTGCGTTCGCCGGAAGCTCTGCAGCGGTACGCGACGGTACATTGGGCCCGGCACCTGGCGACCTTCCCATAGTTCGGGATCGTCATCCACGGCGCGTGGACTGAGCAGGGCGACGGTGCCAATCGTCTCGTCGCGCTGGTCCGATACCTACCGGGCGTCGCCCCCGAAGACCTCACCGGCCAGATCATGACCAGCCGGAATTCGCCGCCGGTATGGCGGCTTCGACTTCGATGACATCGTCGAGATCGAAGCGACGCTGCTCGACCCGGCCTCGTTCTCGCCGCTTCGCTGACACGAACCTGGAATGGAATGGCTGTCTTCGGCGTACTGGTGACGGTGCGCATTCGTTTGCTTCATATTCACGCGGGTAGAGGCCGATGTATTGGGCAGCAGGAAGGGCGAGCGCGGCACCGCATACACCGGTCACCGCAACGCCTACGCCGCCAATTCGACTTGGTGGCAAGGGCATTGGATCCGACGGTCTCGGCCACGCCGGCGCAGGGGCGGGGCCGAGGGAAAACTGCCCGACTAAGCACATATGAGTTAACGCGTCCTACCGGCTGTCAATATTCATAGGTTGCACGTTCGAACTCGACGCTGTTTCACTCTGCTGTTAGCGTAACCTCCCGGCGCGCCGACACCTTGCTTCATCAATTTGTTGACTCCCACTTTTCACCATCGATACAGCGCCCAGTTCGTATTAAGCAATTAAACGAACTGGGCAGAATTCGATCCGACGACGGCGCGTAGCCATGCCATTTGGAGGGACTTACACCTTGGCGAGACCTGACGCCTATCTGCATCGTCTCAAAGTCGCAGCCGCAGCGAAGATGATCCCAGCCGAGGACTTCGCGGACGCGCGATATGACGAGCCCGAAGAGACTCAGTCGACGGACGTGATGATTCTGTTGAGTACCCCCCGTAGCGGAAGCACACTGCTTTGTGAGTTGATACGCGAGAATCACGGCTATACCGCGCATGAGTACTTTCAACCGTTTCAATATATGCCGCTATTGGCCGATCGGTGGAACTGCCACAGGGACGGCACGATCGACGGTGCCGCATACATTCGTGCACTGCGGCGACACCGAACGCACAAGAATGGCTGGCTCGGGATAAATTTGCACGGCAATCACCTGCCTTACTTCTCCAGCATTGAGCGATATCTCGGTGACCTTCGCGTTCATTATGTACGTCTTCGACGAGAAGACCAGATAGCCCAAGCGGTGTCGTTCGAGATCGCGATGCAAAGTCGAAAATGGTCGAATCAGTTCGACTCCAAAGCGCAGGCGAAGTATTCATTCCGGCGGACGTTGAGAATGCTGGAAGTAATCCAGAATCAAAACACCGTAATCCAGAGCTTTCTGGCCGAGCGTCGTGTGCCGTACCGAGACCTCACGTACGAGTGTCTGGTGGCCAGACCAGAGGAAACGTTGCGTAGCCTCCCCGGGATCCCGTCAGACCATCGCCTATCCGTGACGCCGCGACTTTGCCGGCAGGCGAATGGACAGTCTGACGAGTGGACTCGGAGATTCATCAGTGACGTATTGGACGACCAGTTCGACGCGGATAAGGACCTAGGTGGCCTACTTCAGCTCCGTCAGCGATTGAAGGCGCGCCGGTTACGGATGACGTGAATCCGGCGGCCACCACTCGGTCGGTGATGCTGACGGCGCACGAATGGCGGCTGCGGTTTACCGAGATCTCGGGCCCCTCTTGAGTCCTGATTTTCCACAAGCCTCGCAATTTTCCCCGCTCGGCCACGGACACCCGTGAGCTCACGAAACAGGAGTTTGACGGCATGATCTCGTTCATCATTCCAACGTTGAATGAATCGAAGACCATCATGAATACGCTGAACTCGATCACCCCATTTTCCGGTGACCATGAAATCATCATCTCTGACGGGAACAGTCGGGACGAAACCGTTGCATTGTGTCGGGACCACGCCACCCAGATCGTGGTCCATGACGAGCAGACGAGACAGACCATCGCGATGGCGCGGAATATTGGCGCGTCAGTGGCGCGAGGCGATTACATTGTCTTCCTTGATGCCGATGTGGTCATTCCCGATGTCGACATCTTTTTCGAAACGGCGCTCGGCGAATTCCGTTCGCGGCCGGAACTAGTGGCCCTCACGGGCAAGTACCGGGTCACCCCCGAGATCAGTACGATCGCCGATCGCGCCGTCTTTATGATGTTGGGACTTCAGTTCTTTCTTCAGAATAACGTGTTCAGGATTGGCGCGGCCGGCGGCGAGTTTCAAATGATCGCCGCAGATGCATTTCGAGAAGTTGGCGGATTCGACGAAAAGTTGGTCGCCGCGGAGGACATGGATCTATTTCGGAGGCTGTCGCGAATCGGCAGAACCCGGTTCGTCAACGGCCTCACCATCTTTCATACCGGTAGAAGAGCGCATGAGGTGGGGTGGCCCAAGCTCCTGTGGCAATGGTTCACGAATTCCGTTTCCGTGTACTTGTTCCGGAAGTCTGTAAGCCGAGAATGGGAAGAAGTTCGTTGAACCGGCGAAGCCGCCGTCGAACGGGGAATTCACCTGGTGGCGAGTCAGCTAAGGCCGCGTGGCAGCTTGCAATAGACGGGCTGGGTTGCTCATTGGGTTTCGGGATTGAGGGCGACCTGTGCTCCGACGAGGTCGTGGGTCGCGGCCGGCGTCTCCGTAGGGACTCAAGTCGATGACGGTGGCGAATCCGAATGCGCGAAGTCCGCTGAGGGCGGTGACGGCCGCCTCGACCTGCTGGCGTTCGAACTCAGCAGGGTCGACCACACGTCCGCGGTGCCAGGGGCCGGTGAGCACCATGAGGAGGTGCTCGTGAAAGAGCACGCGCCCCAACGCTGATGGCTCGATCGTTCCTTACAACGGTCTGAATGCAGGTCACGGGGTGACGCGCCGAACGTCCATGATGTCGCGACTCATCCCAGGATCGCCCGCGCTGCGCGCTCTGCAATCAGCATGACCGGCGCGTTGGTGTTCCCGGAAGTGATGGTGGGCATCGCCGAAGCATCGACCACCCTGAGGCCGGCGACGCGGTAGACGCGACAGTCCGTGTCGAGCACCGTACCGGCCGAACGCGGCATACCGCGGGGGTCGAAGGCGCCCATCGTGCAGGTGCCTACCGGATGGAAGATCGTCGTACCGAGTTCGCCCGCTGCCCGCTGCAGATCGTCGTCGCTCACCAGTTGGGGGCCGGGCAGCAACTCGTCGGGGCAGTAGCGGGCCAAAGCCGGTGCTGCCATGATCTTCCTGGTCATCCGGAGGCCGCGTACCGCAGCCAGATGATCGGCTTCGGCGGACAGGTAGTTGCAGGAGATCTTCGGGTAGGTCAGCGGGTCAGCACTGGCGAGGCGTACGTGGCCACGCGAGCTGGGGCGCAGATTGCACACCGAGGGTGTGATCGCTGCGAAGCGGTGCAGCGGTTCGCCGAACTTGGCCAACGACAACGGCTGCACGTGCCACTCCAGATCGGGACTGGCCAGTGTGGGGTCACTCTTGGCGAATGCGCCCAACGTAGAGGGCGGCATGGTCATGGGACCCGAACGCATCACCAGGTACTGAAGTCCCATGCCGGCCCGGGTGATCCAGTTGCGGTACAGCGTGTTGACTGTCCGGGCGCCCCGCACGCGGTAGACCGTTCGCAGCTGCAGGTGGTCCTGGAGGTTCTCACCCACGCCGGGCAGGTCAACGGCTACGGGTACCTGATGATGAGTGAGCAGTCCGGCTGGACCCAGCCCCGAAGCCTGCATGAGATGCGGCGACCCGATCGCCCCGGCGCTCAGGATCACCTCCCGGCGGGCTTGGACGTCGATGCTCTGGCCGTCTTTGAGCAGCCGCACACCGGTGGCGCGGTGCGCAGCGGTGGTCCAGGCGCCGCGACGCTGGTGCTGGTGGACCTGGTCGTCCATCAGCAGCTTCAAGGCCTGGGTCTGGGTGTAGATGGTGAGATTGGGCCGGTGGGCGACGGGGTGCAGGAAGGCATCGGCCATCGACCAGCGACGGCCACGCCGTTGGTTGACATGGAAGTACGCGCTGCCGGCGTTGTCGCCGCGGTTGAATTCGTCGATGGGGGAGATGCCGACCTGGGCGGCGGCGGCCTGCCAGGCGTCCAGGATCTTCCAGCGCACCCGCGGCCGCTCGACGGGGATCTCGCCACCGGCTCCGTGCCATTCGTCGGCGCCGCCGAAGTAGTCCTCCAACTCTTTGTAGATCGCCAGAGTCTCGCCGGCACGGTCCTGCCCACCCCAGCGCCATCGCTCGTCACCGGTGGCCTGGGCCCATAGGTCGTAATCGCTGGCCTGTCCGCGCATGTGGATCATGGCGTTGATAGACGAGCTGCCACCGATCACGCGGCCTCGCGCGTAGTGAATGCTGCGGCCGGCCAGACCTGGGTCAGCCTCGGTCGTGAAGCACCAGTCGGTGCGGGGATTGGCAATCGTATACAGGTAGCCCACCGGCACCTTGATCCAGAACCAGTTGTCTTGGCCGCCTGCCTCGACCAAGAGCACACGGTGATCCGGGTTGGCGCTGAGTCGGTTGGCGAGCAGGCAGCCCGCGCTACCCGCTCCCACGATGATGAAGTCGAACTCGGCATCGAAGTCTGGGAAGGGGCTCATTTCCGGCATCGAGAGAGACTAGAACTTCGTGGACCCTCGTGGTCGCAAGACGCGACGCGTCGTGCCCGTCGACACAGCGCGGGAACACCGACACACCGTTGTCGCGGCATCCTCAGATGCTGGTGTCATGAACAAGAACACGAACATGGCGGAGACAAACTCGGTGGCTGCGGACGCGGCGCTCGCGGTGTGGTTGGAGATGTGGAACACGAACAGTGAGATCGCTGTTCGGATCTGCAGTGCGGACTTCCGGATTCACTTCTTGATCTCGGAGGCCGACGGATCCAACCCCGGTGATGACGTGCTGGGCGCGCAGAGTTTCGCTCGGTTCCTGGATCGGTATCGCGAGCAGCATCCGGACGTGGTGTTCACTGAGGTCGCGCGAGCCGTGGACGGCCCACACGGGCGGATGCTGTGGAACGTGCGAGACGGGGACCACGCTGCGGGCGGGATCGATATCTTCGACTTCACCGAGGATGGACTGATCCGCGAGGTGTGGTCGGTGACCGGGACGCGCGCACACCTCACCTGAGACCGGGGGAGACTCACCTTCATGAGGAGAGCCGAGCGGTTGTACGCGCTGGTCGATCTGCTGCGGGGATCACGCCGGCCGTTGTCGGCCGCTCGGCTCTCCGAGGAGTTCGAGGTGTCCAAGCGGACGATCGAGCGTGACATCCAGTCGCTGCAGCTCGCGGGGGTCCCGATCTACGCCGACTATGGGATGACGGGCGGGTATTCGATCCTGCGGGAACACTCCCTGCCGCCGCTGAATCTCTCGGTAGCGGAGTCGCTGGCGGTGCTCGCGGGGCTTGGTTTGCTGGAGAACTCGCCATATGGTTCGGCGGCGCGTCGGGCTCGGGCCAAGATCCTCGCGATCAGCCGCGAGGATCAGCTCGCGCCAGTCGACGAGGCGTTGGCGTCGATGTTCGTCATCGACGCCCACCCGCCGTCCGAAGCGGCCATCCCTCTGATTCCCGAGGCGATCGCCGCGCGCCGGGTCATACGGCTGGACTACACCTCAGACGACGGCGAGACCCACACCACCCGTGACGTGGAGGCGATGGGTCTGCTGCACGGAGGTGATTCGTGGATGTTCGTGGGATGGTGTCGGCTGCGTGAGGGCATCCGTGGATTTCACCTCGGCCGTATCCGGCACCTGGAGATCACTGGAGAGGTGTTTCCCGAACGCGATCCTGAGGTGCTCGACGCGGATCTGTCGCGGTGGCGCACCCGGCGACTGGGGTGACGGACCCGTGGCCGGCAAGGGCGGCGACGTTCGCGCTCAGAGCGGACGGCAAGTCCTGAGGTAGCTGAGGAACGAGGCCTGAAGACCGGTGACGTGCGTTTCGTGCAGGAGCTCGCTGGTGACCGCTTCGCCGCGTGAGGTGAGTCGGTGAAGGACGGTAGCCGTGTTCTGCGCGAGGCTCTGGTAGACCGCCAGGTCTCCGAGGAGCTCGCGGTCGTTGAAGGTCACGTGAAGTTTGGTGGCATGTCGGCTGTCGCCCAACTCGTCAAGCTGGGCGAAGATCAGACTGTCCTCGGCGATGACGCCGGGACTACCCGCTCCGATGCTCTCGAAGAGGGTGGTGCCGGTGAGCCAGGTGTAGAGGCTGAAAAGTCCGCCGTAGGAGTAGCCGAAGAGGCCGTGACCGCCGGCGGCCGTGCCGAAGTCGTGTTCGATCCGCGGATGTAGTTCCACGGTAAGAAAATTCAGAAATTCGTCGGCGTGGGTATCGCTCAACTCGGCGAGATAGGCGTCGGCTTCCTCGCGTGTCCTCACGCCCGCCTCCAATCCCATCTCGACGGCATCGACGAGTTCCTTGGCGATGGGCTCGCCGGGTGGCACGAAGTCTCTGTTGCGCAGCCGATCCCAGTCCTGTGCCTCCTCACCCGCGTAGCCGACGCTGACTTGGATATAAGGCTGGATCCGTTGCATGGGGTCCATCTGGGTGACGATGAGGGGAGCTGTCAGGCCCACCGCGAAGTTGCCGTCGAGCACATATACGACGGGTGCTTGCGTCGTGGCGGGGTCATAGCCCGGAGGGGTGGTGACCCAGATGCCGTAGTCCTGCCCAGCGCTGGAACGCATCTCGAAATAGTCGGTGTCGGCGAGGCAGCCCTGCCACATGGAGCTCATCGAAGATCCTTCACAACTTGGCGGCCCGGCCGCGCGGCGCCCTCAGCAGTTTTTATCCATTGGAAAACTCTTATCCAATGGATAAACTGTTCGCGTGATCCTGTCAAGCGCGGAACGTAAAGGCGATGCCCGGGACCGCCTGCTGACTCGGCTTCTCGACGCCTTTGGGGACGGCCTTCCCTCGCCGGAGATGTCGCTGCGCGAGGTCGCCACCCGGGCCGAGACCAGCCACGCCTTGCTGCGGTACCACTTCGGGTCACTCGCGGGCGTCCTGGCGGCCATGCTCACGGTGCAGCGGTCACGTGACAACGAGGCGCTGTTGAAGACCGCCCAGCGGGGCACCTTTGACGACTTCGTCATGGCGATCTGGCGGACCTACAGCAGCCCAGCGCAACGGTCGCGTGTCCGCGGCTTCTTTCACGTTGTAGGACTCGCCGCGTACAGCCCAGGGGACTTTCGTGAGTTCATCGACTCGCTCGACGACCTGACGAGAATGCTGGCCGCGCTGGCGGAAAGCGAAGGGCACGACTCGACGGAAGCCCTGAGCATTTCCACCGTCGTCATCGCCGCGCTTCGTGGCCTGCTTCTGCAAGAAGTTCTGACTCCAGGAGTCCACCCGCAGGACGCGGTTGCGACGATCCTGCGCATGAGCAACATCTTCGGGGCGGTCGCGAAGTAGCCGAGCCCCGTTCGCGCACAGGGGAGGCTGCCGCGGCGGATGGCCGGACGTCGGGTCGCAGTGCAGCGTCCAGGGGAAGCCGCCTGTCATGACGCGGTGCCCGCGCCACCGCCGGTGGCCGCTGCCGAATGTAGGTAGCCGCAGCGGTGGGCGTAATCGGTGAGCAGGCCGCGCAGAGCGCGGCGGCCGCGGTGGATTCGCGACATCACCGTACCCAGTGGCATCCCGGTCATCTCGGCAATCATTTTGTAGGGCAAGCCTTCTACGTCGGCAAGGTAGACGACAGTACGCTGCGCTTCGGCGATGTGGTGCAGCGCGGCTGTGATCTGATCGTGAGGTAGATGTTCTAGCGCAGCGACCTCGGCCGAGGCCGATGCCGCTACGCCACAGCCAATGTCGTGTGCCAGCTGAGCATCGGTGATGCACCCGGTCAGGCTTTCTGCCGGACGGCAGTTGCGGGCACGGTAGGTGCTGATCCACGTGTTGGTTTGGATGCGATAGAGCCAGGCGCGGACGTTGCTGTCGGGGCGCAGTTGCCCAAAACCGGCATAGGCCCGCAGCAGGGTCTCCTGTGTCAAGTCCTCGGCATCGGCGTCGTTGCGCGTCAGCTGGCGCGCCTTTCGCAGCAGGGCATACGCGTAGGGCATCACCTCACGTGTGAAACACTCTGATGTGCTTGCAGCAGAGGGGTTCTCGGTCGCACCGGGGGTCGCCACTGCGACGTCTTTCGGGGGCATCGTCATTCCTTGCTCTGCTGCGCCATCGAGTGCGGGTCGATGGGGTTCAATCAATCGAATGCGGACGCCGGGGGATACCTGCTCAACATCGGTCCACCGCATGATTGTCTCAAACATGGGATGAATGCTGTGCGGTCCGTGGTGTGGCCTTGCTTACCTTCGGCGCGACACCTGTGCGCGAACTAGTTTGTGCGGCATTACCTTTAGCGAGGTAAGTCGAGGCTTTGCACTGCCGCCACCGGGGTTCGGCGTCCCGACGATGAACGGGGTGCCGCGCGGTACGCGGCGATCACCGACTACCGGTCGGCGCGCCGCGCCGCGCGTGCACCAACGTGTGACGTGCCGAGCTGTGGGCGCCGGCCGGGTCCCAACGGGGGTATGGTGCGCGCGGCTTCGCGGTGGATCACCGTCTGCAACAGCGCCTCGAGGGAACCGCGTTCGCGATCCTCGTGCAGCGCGGCCAACCATGTGCGCAGATCGTCGATCACAACGTCGGACAACCGGAGGCGCTGCTCGATCAATGCACGCAGAGATAGGGCGATCGCGGAACGGAAGTGCCGACACCCCAGCGCGACGTAGATCGCGTGCCGGTCCATGTCAGGCAACGCGGCCGGCAGCAGGTCGGCCAGCCGCCAAGCCAGGTCATCGGCGGTCACCGTGGTGCTTCCGGTCGGATTGGTCCAGTTTGTCATCTCGAATCCTTCCCGGCGGTGCACCAGGCGACATGGGCTCAGCGGTGGAATGGCTCCGCCCCGCGTGCAGAATATCCTCTAGCGCATCATCTTTCGCGCAATGAAAGCAACCGGACGTGCTGCCGCTACGCAGATTGCGCACGTGACTCGGTGTCGAGAGCCGCACCCTTCGCAGAATGTTCGCCATGCGGCGGCGGACCACTGGCGCCATCGGCACGCTGATCCTGCCGTCATAGGTCGCGCGGGTCGGTCTCCCGGGCTCCTATTGAGGATTGCTGCCCGCGCCGGGTCCTATATCGCCGGTCCCTGAAGATCGCAGCGTGACGCGTTCGCACCGCCGGCATCCTCACGACGTTACTGAACGCGATTCTCCCGGCCTTGCCAGGCGCCTTCTCGTAAAAGGTACTTCTGAGTCTTGCCCGTGGATGTCTTTGGTAGGTCACCAAAAATGACGTGTTTGGGCGCCTTGAATCGCGCGATGGTCGAACGCACGTGATCGATGATGTCGTCGGCAGTCGCGACGCAGCCAGGCTTGAGCGCGACGTGGGCGGCCGGAACTTCACCCCACTGAGCGTCGGGTACGGCGATGACCGCAACGTCGAGAACGGCAGGGTGCTCCATGATCGCTTGCTCGATCTCTACCGAGGCGATGTTCTCTCCACCCGAGATGATCACGTCTGTACTGCGGTCGCGTAATTCGATGTACCCGTCGGGATGGCGCACACCCAGGTCGCCGGTTCTGAACCAGCCGTCCGGTGCCGCCGATGCGGTGGCTTCCGGGTCATGGAGATACCCAAGCATCACGTTGTTGCCGCGCAGAGCGATCTCACCGGTGCTCATGCCGTCCGAAGGCACGTCGGCGCCGCTGTCAGCGAGTACGCGAATATCGCAGGAGATCATGTTCGCGACGCCCTGCCGGGCTTTCCTCTTTGCACGCGAGTCAAGGTCGAGTTCGTCCCACTCTGGACGCCAATCGCAGATCGCGGCGGGCCCATAGGTTTCGGTCAATCCGTACAGATGGGTGACGTCGAATCCAAGTGCCGTCATACGGCGCAGGATGGCCGGCGAGGGCGGTGCGCCCCCGGTGGTGACTCGCACAGGCGTGCCTTCGATGGTGTCCGCCTCATCTGCGTACGCGATCATCGACAGCACGGTCGGAGCGCCGTTGAGGTGCGTGACGCCGTGCGTGCGGATCAGTCGCCAGACATCCGAGGGGTCGACTTTGCGCAAGCACACATGTGTGCCCGCTGCGGCTGTGATCGCCCACGGGAAACACCACCCGTTGCAGTGGAACATCGGAAGTGTCCAGAGGTAGACGGCCGACGGTGACAAGCCTGTGTGACCGACCATGGCCAGTGCCTGCAGATAGGCGCCGCGATGAGAGTACATCACGCCCTTGGGTTTTCCCGTGGTCCCCGAGGTGTAATTGACGGACAGCAAACCCAGTTCGTCCTTCGGCGTGCGCCGTACCGGCGAGGCTGCCGTCAACATCTGCTCATAGTCGCCCTGCTGGTCATCGCCTGCCTGCACTAGGAGGGGCGGAGCGCTCATCTGTGTGCGCACGCGTTCGACGACCTCCGCATAATCCGCGTCGTAGATGAGTACGGAGGCCTCCGAATGACTGAGCATGTAGCAAATCTCGGTTGCTGAGAGGCGTGTGTTGAGTGCGATCAACGGCGACCCGGACCACGGTACGCCGAAATGGGACTCCAGCAGAACGTGCGAGTTCGGAGCCAGCACCGCTACGGGCCGGCCCGACGACACCTGTGCCAACGCCCCAGCGAGCTGCCCAGACCGTTGGTGCAGTTCTTGGTAGGTCCATTCGTTCTCACCATCGACCACGGCCCGTCGGTCCCCATGACAACTGGCCGCCCGGTCGAGGTATGCCACGGGGGTCAACGGTTCGTAACTCATCGACGTGCGTTGCGCTGATTGCCCGTTGGTGTTCATCGAGGCGTCCCTCCTCGGGTCGATTGTGTTGGAACCGGCCAGCGGTGGGCCGGCTCGGTGACCTTCCATGACCTTGCGCCGCCTCGGACGAGGAGCACCGTTCGTGTCGGGAGAGTGCCACTGAGTGAACACTGTGGTGGTCCGTCGCACAACGCGTATCGGCGATATCGCGCATTCTGCCAAGACAACTGCGTATCGGACGTGTCTTCGTGGGCAGATCGATCAATCTCTGGTCTGGTGAATGAGGTCGTCGAGCAGCGGGGTGATCCGGTAGTCGACCAGCTTGCGCATCACCAGCGACGTGGTTGTCTGTTCGACACCGTCGATGTCCAGAATTTGTCCGGCGATCCGGTAGAGGTCGTCGGCTTCGCGCGCCACCACATGGATCATCAAGTCGGTGACCCCGCCCAATCCGTGGACTTCGATCACCTCGGGAATCTGCTCGAGAGAAGCGGCGATCTGTGCAAGTTTGCGCTGTGTCACTCGGGTCAGGATGAACGCAGTGATCGGGTATCCGATTGCGGCGGGATCGATCCGGCGTTCGAGTGATCGAAGTACGCCATGGCTTTCCAACTTGCCCAGGCGTGCCTGGACGGTATTGCGGGACAGTCTGGTGGCGTCGGCGAGCGCGATCACGGTGGCCCGCGGATCATCACTGAGCGCCTTGATGATCCTGGCATCGATCGCGTCGACGCGCGGTTTGTTTGTCACAATGCCCATCCTGAGAAGATTCGAGTCGAACCAGATGAGCAGATTGCACACGAACATGGGTGCGTATTGCGCAGACATTGAGGCGCTGGTCCACTGAAGATGACTTTTTGCACGAGCGAACCGTACCTCGGCTGACGATGCGTCACGGCGATGTCGGGTCCCCTTATCGAGGGGTCCTGCACGAGGAGGGTCGCAGACTCATGATCTGAGTCCAGTGCAGAGGCGCCGCTTCCACACCTCGCTCACCGACAAGGATGCTCGATGCCTGGCCACGCCGCAGTGCGCGACACTGCCCACGAAATCGACACGACCACGACGCCGCTTCACGAGATCGAACAGCGGGTCCTATGGTTGTCGACCGCGATCATTCACCATGCCAACCGAATTCGACCGAACACCAGTGGCCTGAAGGTCGGCGGTCACCAGGCTTCCAGCGCCTCCATGGTGTCGATCATGACGTCCCTGTGGTTCGAGCAGTTGCAGCCCGGCGACCAGGTCTCGGTCAAGCCGCACGCTTCACCGGTCCTCCACGCCATCAACTACCTCATCGGTGAACTCGACGCGTCCTATCTGCCCAGGCTGCGCGAGTTCGGCGGTCTGCAGTCCTACCCGAGCCGCACCAAGGACCCCGATCCGGTCGACTACTCGACCGGATCGGTGGGAATCGGTGCCACTGCGCCGATCTGGGGCGCGATCGCGCGCCGATACGTCGACACTCAGATCTGTGCAATCGGCAAGGGCAGGCAGTATTCGCTGGTCGGCGACGCAGAGTTGGATGAAGGCGCGGTATGGGAGGCGATCCTGGACCCTTCGGTGGCCGACTTGGGTGAGATCGTCTGGATCATCGACCTGAACAGGCAGTCGCTGGACCGAGTGGTGCCGAACATCGCCGCTGGGCGGTTGGAGGCCATGTTCACTGCGGCGGGCTGGCAGGTCATCACTGTCAAGTTCGGCGCCCTGTTGGAATCGCTGTTCGCCCGTCCGGGTGGTTCCGCGCTTCGCAACAGGATTCTCGATATGCCCAATCCGGAGTATCAGCGCCTCTTGCGTTGCCCCGCAGAGGAACTCCGTCAACGACTACCCGGATCCGGCCCGGAGACGTCGGCCATCGCCGCTCTGGTGGCCGAGTTGGAGGATGCGGAACTGCTCCAAGCGATCCGTAATCTCGGTGGCCACGATCTTTCTGCGCTGCGCGCGGCGTACGGGCAGATCGACGACACGCGCCCGACGGTCATCATCGCCTACACGATCAAGGGCCGGGGGCTACCGACCCAGGGACATCCGCAGAATCACTCGTCGTTGCTCACCACGGAGCAGTACGAGCAGCTGGCTACGGAACTCGGCATGAACGTCGACGATCCCTGGCCACGATTCGAGCCTGATACCGCGGCGGGCCGACTCTGCGCGCAGACGGCGCAACGCCTCGAACGCGAACCGGTGCAAATGATGACCCCTCCGCCGATACCGGCAGATCTCGGACGTACCCCCTCGGGTACGGCGACCACTCAAGCCGCGCTGGGCCGCGCGCTGCTCGATCTCAGCCGACAGGCGCCGGAGGCTGCCAAACGGGTGGTGACCGTCAGCCCCGACGTGAGCTCGACGACGAACCTGGCCGGTTGGCTGAACAAGGTCGGTGTGTGGTCCCCGAGCGAGCGGCGCAACTGGTTCGACGATGATCCGGAAACCATCATGCACTGGCGTGAACGGCCGAGCGGTCAACACATGGAACTGGGGATCGCCGAGACCAATCTGGTCGGGCTGATGGGGGAGCTCGGCGCGACGTGGAGTCGGTGGGGACAACCGCTGCTACCCATCGGCGTGCTGTACGACCCGTTCGTCGAGCGCGCGCTGGAACCGTGGTCGTACGGGATCTATGCCGGTGGACAGTCGATCCTGGTCGGCACCCCGTCCGGTGTCACCTTGGCCGCGGAAGGCGGTGCCCACCAGTCCATCAAGACACCGTCCATCGGTCTGGAACAGCCGGGGTGCGTCAGCTACGAGCCGGCTTTCGCCATCGATGTCGAATGGACACTGCTGTCGTGCATCGGCCGTCTCGGCCGTCCCGACGGAACATCGGCCTACATCCGGTTGTCCACGCGACCGGTGGACCAGTTGCTGGCGGCAGTTCCGGAGGATGCTGCGGGACGGGAGCGCCGCCGTCGGCATGTTCTGGCCGGGGGATACGTGCTGCGCAGGGCCGCACACCCGTCGCTGACTCTGGTCGGGATGGGCGCCCTGATGACCGAGATTGTGGCCGCAGCAGACCAGCTCGCCCGCCACGGCGTCGACGCCGACGTCGTCTGTGTTACCAGTGCGGGACTGCTGTTCGAGGCATTGCAAGCCCGGCGGGGACGCGGCGACGGACCGACGTGGATTCTGGATCAGCTCTTCCCGGCGGGCCGCGTCGCACCGATGGTGACCGTCCTCGACGGCCATCCGCACACCCTGGCCTTTCTCCCGGCAGTCAACGGTGTCCCGGGAATTCAGCTCGGTGTCAGCCGGTTCGGTCAGGTCGGCTCGTTGGAGGACGTGTACCGGTATCACGGCATCGACACCGACAGTATCGTCGGTGCGGCGCTCGATCTCGTCGGGACGGTGTGACATGACCACTGCCGAAAATGAGATCTCGGTGACGCTGCCCAGTCTCGGCGAAGGTGTCACCGAGGCGACCATCACCCGGTGGCTCAAGGCGGTGGGTGATCCGGTCGAACAAGACGAAGCGCTGCTCGAGGTGTCCACCGACAAGGTCGACACCGAGATTCCGGCTCCCGCAGCCGGCATCCTGGTGCAGATCACAGAACCTGAGGACGCCCTGGTGATGGTGGGTGCCGTCGTCGCGAGGCTCAGCATCGCTGCACCGTCGAGCAAAGCCCCGGACCTGCCGACGCCACCACTACCGGAACCCGAACCCGCGCCGGCACCGCTCGCCGCGGCCGCGGTCAACCCCACGCCCGAATGCGCGCCGCCGCCGGCTGCGCAGCCGGACCCTGATGCCGGAATCGACCGGGTGGAGAAGCTCCCGCGCATCCGCCGGACCATCGCGCGCCGGATGGTCGAATCTCTGCACACCGCAGCACAACTCACCACTGTCGTCGAAGCCGACCTCACGTCCGTCGCGACTCGGCGTGCGCAGATGAAACAGCAGTTTCACGACCGAACCGGTTTCCGGCTGTCCTATCTGCCCTTCATCGCGGTGGCCGCGGTCGATGCGTTGGCCGAGCACCCCATCATCAACGCGACGGTCGACAGCGACTGTTCTGAGGTGACCTACCACGGCTCAGTGCACCTGGGGGTGGCCGTGGACGGTCCGAAGGGCCTCATGGTGCCGGTGATCCGTGACGCGCAGCACCGAGATGTCGTTGCGACGGGTACGGCCATCGCAACGGCGGCCGCGGCCGTACGCGACGGCTCGATACGACCCGACGACCTGAGCGGCGGCACGTTCACAATCACCAATACCGGAAGTCGAGGGGC
This sequence comes from Mycolicibacterium sp. Y3, assembly GCF_051188035.1. Lineage (NCBI taxonomy): Bacteria > Bacillati > Actinomycetota > Actinomycetes > Mycobacteriales > Mycobacteriaceae > Mycobacterium > Mycolicibacterium sp. Y3. The sequence continues at coordinate 3,578,755 of NZ_JAVQLT010000001.1, forward strand.
GCTGTTCGACACTCCGATCATCAACCAGCCCCAATCCGCCATCCTGGGCATCGGTGCCGCGACGGAACGGCTTGTGCCCGAACGTGACACCGATGGTTCACTGCTCATCCGCACCCGGCCCATGGTGTACCTGTCGCTGACCTACGACCATCGGCTCATCGACGGGGCCGATGCGGCCCGCTACCTGACCTCGGTCCGGACCCGATTGGAGTCGTGGTCCAGGGGAGCGCCGGCCGACGCCGGCATTTCCCCATCGGAAGCCAGCACAGCCACCCATCGCTGAGAGGAGAACCCATGGTGCAATCGTCGTTCGACCTCTTCTGTCTGCCGGAGGAACACCAGGAACTGCGTGCTGCAATCCGTGCGCTCGCCGAGAAGGAGATCGCACCGCACGCAGCGGATGTCGACGAGAAGTCGCGATTCCCGCAAGAGGCGCTGGAGGCGCTGACCGCCTCGAGCTTCAACGCGGTCCACGTGCCCGAGCTGTACGGCGGTCAGGGCGCCGATTCGGTGGCCACCTGCATCGTGATCGAAGAGGTGGCCCGGGTCGACGCATCGGCGTCGCTGATCCCGGCCGTCAACAAGCTGGGCACCATGGGGTTGATCCTGCACGGCTCGGAAGACCTCAAAAAGCGGGTGCTACCGGATCTCGTGCGTGGGCAGCTGGCCTCGTACGCGCTGTCCGAACGTGAGGCGGGCAGCGACGCAGCCGGCATGCGAACGCGCGCAAGAGCAGACGGTGAAGACTGGATTCTCGACGGCACCAAAGCGTGGATCACCAACGGCGGCAAATCAACCTGGTACACCGTGATGGCGGTGACCGACCCCGACAAGGGCACCAACGGGATCTCGGCATTCGTGGTCCATATCGAGGACGAAGGTTTCACCGTCGGCGCCGCGGAACGCAAGCTCGGCATCAAGGGTTCGCCGACCGTCGAGTTGTACTTCGAGCACTGCCGGATTCCGGGGGACCGGATCATCGGCGAGCCGGGCACCGGTTTCAAGACGGCGTTGGCGACGTTGGACCACACTCGTCCGACCATCGGAGCACAAGCGGTCGGTATCGCTCAAGGTGCTTTGGATGCGGCGATCGAATACGCAAGGGGCCGCAGACAGTTCGGGCGGGCGATCAGTGATTTTCAAGGCGTGCAGTTCATGCTCGCTGACATGGCGATGAAGGTCGAGGCAGCACGGTTGATGGTGTACAACGCCGCGGCCCGCGCCGAGCGGGGCGAGGGCAACCTGGGCTTCATCTCGGCGGCATCGAAGTGCTTTGCCTCCGACATTGCGATGGAGGTCACCACCGATGCGGTCCAACTGTTCGGCGGTGCCGGTTACACGGTCGACTTTCCGGTCGAGCGAATGATGCGTGATGCCAAGATCACGCAGATCTACGAGGGTACGAATCAGATCCAGCGGGTGGTGATGAGCCGGGCGCTCCTGAAGTAGCCCGGATCAGACGTGTGGCCGGGAAGAGGCCGTCAGTGCGTGGTAGGCGGCGGTGGACATGGTGGTGACGATCGTCTCGTGGTCGAGTCCCTTGTGCAGCGTTGCGGCGGCGTTGAGCATCGAGAAGACGGTCTGGGTCAGCAGGCGCACGGCTGGATCCGATAGATCGGGGCGGAGGATCGCCACGACCGAGATCCATTCTTCAGCATAGAGATTCATCGCACGTCGAATCCGTCGTCGGTCGGCTTCGGGAAATGCATGTTCGTTCTTGAGAAAGATCAGAGGAGTCGGCGGTCCTTCCACGACACTTCGAATATGGAAGTCCACCATGGTCGTCAGCGCTGCGTGCGGATCATCCTGCTCCTCGGCAACCTTGCGGGCGAACTCGTGCAGTGAGCCGATCGGATTCTCCACGACGGCGATCAGCAGTGCCTGCTTGTTCTGGAAGTGACGGTAGAGACCTGGTGCGGAGATACCTGCTTTCGCACACACCATTCCGACGGTCACGGAATCGTAGGGATGCTCCATGAAGAGGTCCGCGGCGACCTTCAACAAGAGCTCGCGCCGAGAACCTCTGGCGGATGGGCGGCCTTCAGTCATGCCCGTCACGATATCCCGCTCGCCCGCTCTATTGGGCGGTGTGAGGATCGGCGCCGCTCGGACGCGCGGATGACCCGCGCACAGTTATCGAACATTAACCTCAGGCCATCGTCGGCTGCGGGAGCCGCCGGATCGGGCCCGTGCCGGCCGTCCTTACCGTGAAAAGTGATGAGGACGTGGGCATATGTATGGCAGTGGGGAGGTGTCCCGGATCGCAGCCGGGTCATCATTGACAAGAAGTATGCATCGCGATTACGTTAATCATTGTTCACATAGGGATCGTTCTAGCGGTTCGGGGTGCCATGGTCGACGCGGTGGGGTCCCCGCCGGTTTTCGCCGCTGCCCGCCTCGGCGCTGGGACGAGTCCGAGGCTTGTGCCGCAAACTGTCAAAACCTCAATGAGGAACTGAGCTGATAGGTGAGAATTCCGCTATGACGCCGTTGGGTGCCGGTAAAAGTGGCAGCGGGCCGGTGCTTTCGGCCCTGACGGCCTTCGAGGCCGTCGATCGGACATTTCCACAGATGCTCTGCGACCGGGAGCGGTCAGAGCCGGACACCGTCGCATTCCAGAGCTGGTCTGTCGACGCGATACGCCCGACCACCTGGCGTGCCTATCTCGATGAAGTCCGCGCAATTGCGCTCGCCCTGCACGGATCGGGCATCGCGGCGGGTGACCGCGTGGCGATCCTGGCCGGGCCCCGCCCCGAATGGGTGGTCGCGGGTCTGGCGATTCTGAGCGTCGGAGGTATCCCGGTCGGTGTGCACCAGACCAGTTCCGGCCCGGAGGTTCGGCACGTGTTGGAAAACAGCGGGGCCACCGCGATTTTCGTCGAAACCGAGGACGATGCGGAGAAGGTGGCCGCGCTGAGTGCTGACCTCGATCGGCTGCGGATCGCGGTCGGGCTCGACATCCGCCCGTCGGGTCTGGCCGGCGGTGTCGAGGTGCAGACCTGGCAGCAAATGTGCGCCGATGGCCGCCGGCTGGCCGCCGCAGACCCCGCGCTTTTCGAGAAGCTGGTCGAGGCGGGTGATGTCGATCAACCGGCGGGACTGTTCTACACCTCGGGCTCCACGGGTGCGCCCAAGGGGGTGACGCACACCCACCGAACGATCCAGTATTCCGTCCTCGGTTTCGCGATGTCCTATCCCGAACTCGGGCGCACACGTCACGATCTCGTCGGCTTCCTCGGCCTGTCGCACGTCGCCCCGGCTCTCATCGCGGTGTACGCACCGATCATGACCCGACTGGTCATCACCCACTGCAGCATCGAGGAGCGGCTCGCGGCGCTGATCGGAGTCCGACCCACCGCGGTGCTGTGGCCCCCGCGGATGCACGAGAAGCTGGCCGCCGAGGCTCTGCAGGCACTAGCCGGATCGGGCAGGGTGTTCCGATTCCGCTACCGCCTGGCGATGACGGTGGCCCGGCGGGTCAGTGCGCGGCGCTGGCAGCAACGCGGACTGCCCTGGTACTTGCGTGCCGCCGACTCGGTAGCCCGCAAGTTGGTGTTCGTCCCGCTGCTCGCCAAGGTGGGTATGGATCGCATCCAGGTGACCTGGACGGCGTCGGGAAGCATGACCCCCGATGTGGCCGCGCTCTGGCACATGTGGGGCCTTGACCTCCGAGAGCTGTTCGGCACCACCGAAACCTGCGGATCGGTACTGGCACAATGGGACCGGTCCTTTCCGGCACCCGGCACCATCGGCAAGTGCCTGCCGGACCCGCGCTGGCAGCTACGGGTTTCCGCGGAAGGGGAATTGCAGTTACGCAGTCCCTCCCTGTTCGTCGGCTACTGGGAGAATCCCGAGGCCTCCGCGTCGGCGATGTCGGACGGCTGGTACCGCACCGGGGATCTGGTGGAGCTCGCACTCGACGGCGAAGTGAAGATCATCGGCCGGTTGAAGGATGTCCTGAAAACCAGCGGCGGCAAGATGGTGAACCCGCAACCGATCGAACTGCGTCTCAAGGCCAGCCCGCTCATCGACGAGGCCTTCGTCGTGGGCGACGGACGAAAGTACCTCTCGGTGTTGTTGAGCATGAGCCAAGAGGCCGAGAAGCTGACGGCGCGGGACCGCGACGACGCGTTGAGCGCGTGGCTCGACGAGGTGAACGCCGAGTTCGCACGCCCCTATCAGCTGAAGAAGTACCGGGTTCTTCCGCGGGAGCTGTCGGTGTCAGCCGGCGAACTCACGGCCAAAGGCACCATTCGGCGGGCCGCCATCTTGGCGGCGTTCGGCGATCTCGTCGAGGAGATGTATGACGCCGGAGATCTCGACGCCATCGCGCGCGAGGCGCGTTATGTAGGGCCGAACCGGAGACGGTAGGTCACGTGTCGGCGGCACGTGCGCTCAGGGGAAGATTCCGTGCGTGACGGGTGCTTCATCCAGGATATGTTGGCTGATAACAGGATTCAGCATGCCCAGCATTCCCCGTTTCAGGTCGCTCAGGCAGGTGACCACGTCCAGGAAGCGCTGTTGCTCTCGCCTGTCGATGACCCCCTCGGCAAGTTCGGTGAACTTGGCGATGTAGTCGCTGCGCTGGAAGGGGCGGGCGCCCGACGGGTGTGCGTCGGGGGCGGCGAGTTCATCGGTGATCACCGCACCGGACTTCATCGTGATCGTGGCCCGTGCACCCAGGACCATTTCTGCCGGACTCCCGATGGTGGAGATCTGTTGGCACAGGGCCATCGTGTCCGCCCGCTGCGACCGCTCGGGTGTGTAGGACTGTTCGTGATGCCAGGCACCGTCTTGCAGTGCAACGGCGAACACGTACGGCACCGAGTGGGCGAGTGCATCCCGCGCCGGCTGGGAGTTGAACACACGCGGATCTCCGGCGTCGGCTGTCACGTGAGCGTCTTGTCGGGTGTGCAAAACGATGGACTCGATCGTCTCGACCCGGCCGATCCGGTCCCGCATCGCCAGGGCCAGATCGATCCAGGCTTGGCAGTGGTAGGCGGCAGAGTGCTTTCGGGGGCAGCTGTCGAGAATGGCCGTCCTCGGTCCACCCGGCGCGGGTAATCGTGCCCCGGAGTCGTATTCGGTCAGCAGCCAGTCGTACCCGCTGTCGCCGGTGACCTCTTGTTGGTGCGGGTGGCGTTCGCCGCGCATGGCGCGGTCCACAGCTTCGATCGCCACCTTGCCTGCGTAGGCGGGTGCGTAGTCGTTGCGGCCGGACTCCAGAGTCCGCCGGCGGCAGCGGCCGGAGGCAGTCAACTGGACCGTGTCGGCGATGGCGCTGTAGATGGTCTCCGGGGAGAGCCGGAGCATGGTGCCCAGGCCAGCCGCCACCGCGGTGCTCACATGTCCGGGATGACCGACCGCCCTCTGCGCCGGGTGAGTTCGCTTAATCAGGGCGATGTACACCTCGTAGGCGGTCGCGATGCCGTTGACCAGAGCGGTGCCGCGAAGCCCCGTCTGCTGTGCCACGGCCGTCAGCGCCGCAATGGTGGTGCCGGGGTGCGCGTCATCGGCGGCCGGGAACGCGTCGTGCAGCTCAAGCTCGTGGACCGCGACACCATTGGCGAAGGCGGCCCACTCGGCGGAGTAGGTGCCTTCGATGCCGAAGATCGCGGCGCCTGGCGTGGTCCGGTGTACCCGGGCCTGGGCGCGCGCCAGGGTGATGGAATGCCGGCGCGCGACTGCGGCGGCAACCGCAGCGTTGTCGATGATGCGGTTGATCACCATGGCCCTGGTCTCGGCCGGCACCGTGGCGGGATCCGCGGCGAGTTGCGCGATCTTCCAGGCCGGTTGGTCCGCGCGGGGCAGGAACTCGTCGTGCGGTCGGACCTTACTGGGGGTTGTCATCGGTGACTATCGTCCGGAAACGGCTGTCGTGGAAGATCAGTGGCGATACGGTTTCATCGTCGGCGGCACTGACCACCTCCATCAGCACGACATCGTGATCGCCTGCGGTGATCGATGTGCTGATCCGACAGTCGAGCCAGGCCGCGGCGTCGGCGAGGAAGACGGCGGAGGAAGCGCTGGTGAACCAGGTCAGCCCGGCAAAGCGGTCGGCGTTCTTGGCCGCCAATTGACGGGACAGCTGCGCGTGTCCCTCGGCGAGCACCGAGATCCCGACATGGTCTTCTCGCGACAGCTGGGGCCACGTCGTCGATGTGTGCTGTACGCAGATCGATACCAAGGCGGGTTCCATGGACACCGGGGTGAATGACGTGGCCACGATCCCTACCGGTTGACTGTCGCGCACAGCGCAGATGGCGGCCACGCCGGTCGGATACCGACCGTACAGCCTGCGAAGCCGCGACATGTCGTGGGCGGTGTCACCGGAGCCGATCTCGGTGAAAGTGTTCATGTTTCGTCTTCCTCGGTGGACGCAGCGTGCGGCGCTGCGGGGGATTGGCTCGATGGACGGACCGGCGCTTCCCGGCTGCGGACGTAGTCGGTGATCAGCCCGGTGACCGCGTCCAGGCAAGCGCGACCGATCGCGGGAGCGGCTCCGATGGGATTGCCCAGAATGCCATTGGGGGAGAAGGCTTTGAGACCTTCGTCGAGCACACGGGTGAGAAAGGCATCGTAGGTGCTCACCTGGTAGCCGGGAACCAGTCGATCGACCCGCACGCGTTCGGGATCCAGCGCGAGCATGATCGACGTTTCGGCGATATCGGCGTGCCCGCCGACGCTGTCGCGGTGCCCGGACGGTTCCGCTGCGGCACGCCACGCGTCGAGGATCGCCTGACTGCCGGTGAAGACGATCACCGACAGAGGTGCCAGTGTGGCGGCGAGCCGGGCCTCGAATTCGCGCATCACCGGATAGTTCCCAATGTGCCCGGAGAACAGCACCAGGGTGTTGAAGCCCGAATCTGCCAAGTTCGCGCCGTAGTCCTCGCAGATTGCTTCCAGCGTGGAGGCGCGTAGCGACAGGGTTCCCGGGAAACCGAGGTGGTGCGGTGAGTACCCGACCCGCACCGTCGGCAGGACCAGTGCATCCCCGAGCTTGCGCGCCACGCGTATCGCGAGCTCGTCGGCATGATCGGCGTCCATCGACAGCGGCAGATGCGGACCGTGTTGCTCCACGGCGGCCAGGGGGAGGATTGCGGTGCGTGCGCCCTGTGCAACCGCAGCCGCCACCTCGCCGCTGGTCATCCGCTCGATACGGACTTCCTTGTCGGCGCCGACGGGCGCCCACTCACTCATTGCCCCGCCCCGACAGGCAAGCTCGGCCGGCGATTTGATCCTGATCGCGTGCTTCGTTCATCCCACGCGCTCAGGGCCGCATGCCACGCCGGCGCCGGCATCGACGTGGCTGTCCGGAAAGCTCTCTCTACGACCATTGTCTGCCCTCGTCCTCGGCGAGCACGTTCGTGCTATCGGTCTGTCGATTGGCGGCTCGTGGACACCTTGTCCCGATTCCAGCCGGCGCGCAGTCCCGCGGCCACGGGATCCTCGAAGTAAGCGTTCGCGGCGGCGATCGTGTTCGCCAACGACCGTTCATCCCGGGCGTCGTCGGGATCGTTGACGCTGCGCTTGAGCGCGCCGTATAGAACCGGAGCCTTTGTGCCGGCGGTGCGCGCCGCCTCGATGGCCGAACCAAGCAGGGTGTCGGGCTCTTCGAGGCGTTCGACCAATCCGATCCTGACGGCCTTCTCAGCCGAGAACAGGTCCCCGGACAACACCATCGACCGGACCGCGCGGGCCCCGATGATGCGCTCGGCGCGCTGGATGCCCTTGTCCGCCGGCAGCAGACCGTGATTGATCTCCGGGAATCCGAACTTCGCGTTCGGGGTCGCAAAGACGGTATCGGCGAAGAGCACCAGTTCCATTCCGCCCCCGACACAGTGCCCGTTGACTGCCGCGATGAGAGGCCGGGGAAACCGATCCAGTGCGACGAGCAGTGCGTGGAAGTCCCGCATCCGTCCCTCGATCTCCGCCGGCCCAGTGCCCTCGAGCTCCTTGATGTCGCCCCCGGCGGTGAAGAAGCGCGCACCGGCACCGGTGAGGACCACCGGTGCCGGTGCGGCTTGGGGAGCCAACTCGGCGAAGAACGTGCGAAGACTGGCCACCAGGCTGTGGTTCAACGCATTTGCCGGCGGTCGGTCCATGGTGACCACGAGGACACCGGAGTGGTCGGCCCACGTCAGCCCGGGGAGCGCAGCGTTGGCGATATCACTCATGCCTGGCTGACCGTCTCCGGTGATGGTGCGGCGTGATCGCCGTGCGCAGAGGGAAAACGCGTGGGGCGCTTCTCCCGGAAGGCTTGCCGCGCCTCGAGGTAATCGGCACCGGCGAAATTGAGTGTTTCCAAAGCGGCCGAGAGCTCCTGCTGCGGAATCGCGTTGGTCAACCAACCGGTGTTCAGCGACCGTTTGGTCCACTGGATGGCGCGTTGCGAGCCGAGCGCGAGATCGTCGGCGATCGCCAGTGCACGTTCGAGCACCTTGTCTCTGGGCTCCACCAGGCTGACCAGCCCGATCCGTTCGGCTTCGATTCCCGTCAAACGTGCGGACGTGAGCTGGTAGTACTTGGCCTTGGCCATGCCGACGAGCAGCGGCCAGATCAGCGATGAGTGGTCTCCGGCGACCACGCCGACACGGGTGTGCCCGTCCATGAGAACAGCGTCCTCGGCGGCGATGCTGATGTCGGCGAGCAGTCCCAGCGACAGACCCCAACCGACGGCCGGTCCGTTGATCGCCGTGATGATCGGCTTGTCCATGTTCAGCGTCGCCAGGATGCGCTTGCGTTCGGTCTCCATGAGCGCGATCGCGTCTTCCAGCGATGGATCGGGTTGGGCGACATCCATACCCGTGCAGAAGCCGCGGCCCGCGCCGGTGATGACGGCGACCCGGGTCTGCGGGTCGCGGTCGATGTCGAGCAGCAGGCTACCCATCATCTGGAACATCGGCATGGTGAGCGCGTTGAGGTGTTCTGGCCTGTTCAGGGTGATCAGGACAACGCCGTTGGGTTTGCGTTCGATGAGGATCTCTTCCGGATAGCGTGCGAAGATGTCGTCGCCGTTGAGGGTGCTCATCACGCCTCACCCGCGCCCACGCCACTGACTGCTGGTTGCTTCTGGTTCATGTTCTCCTCAAAGGCTTCTCGTTCGGCATAGTGCGCGGGACGCGCGGCGCGGATATCGGCCAGGACAGCCTCCGGGGTGCGTGCCACGCCACGCGGGTTCTTGAACTTCGGGATGACGTACTTTCCGAAGAGTTCGATCGACTTCATGAGCTCTTTGTGCGGTAGGCCGTCGATACGCATGACCAGTGAATCGACTCCGAGATCGGCGAAACGCTGAACCTGGGCGATGCAATCGTCGGGATCGCCGACGATGAATCCGGACGAGTCTTCGAACATGTAACGCTCGTCGTCGAAGTCCAGATGTTTCACCGCGCCCATGTACTGGTAGTCGCTGGACAGCTTCGACAGTCGCTCATAGGCATCGGTGGACAGGCCGACCGTCTCCTTGAGACCGCGGGCCCAGGTGCGGGCCTCCTCGCGGGTCTCCGCACAGTGCATGCCTCCGCCGATCGCCACGAGTCGCTCGGCCTGTACCGGATAGGTGTGCGTTGCCGAGGCCAGAGCATCGTCGTAGAGACGGATCATGTTCTCGACGAAATCGAAGCCGAGGTAGAAGCCACCCACGATGGCGCCGATGCCGAGCCCGGCGGCTGCCCGGACAGATTCCGGACTCCCGGTCGCCATGTGGATAGGGGGGTAGGGCGTTTGGATGCTTCTGGGAACCAGGCTGCGGGGTGGGATCTTGTAGTGCTCGCCGACGAAGGAGAACACGTCGTTGTGCAGAGCGCGGCGGATGACTTCGATTCCCTCGAGCTGCTGGGACTTGTTCTCCGAGGGTGAGACCTCGAAAGCACGCAACGCGAGCGTGGTGTTGCCACGCCCGACGCCGAGTTCGACCCGACCGTGAGACAGCAGATCCTCGGTGGCCAACCGCTCGGCGACGCGGAGGGCGTGGTTGATCCGGGTGGGAAGCAAGGTGACCAAGTGAACGAATCGAATCCTGTTGGTCAGGGCCATCAGGTACGGGTAGAGCACCTCGGGCGCGGACGTCGTGGCGGTACCGATGGCCAGATGCTGTTCCGAGGTGCCGAACGCATCGAAACCCACCTCTTCGGCCAGGAGCACCTCATCAATGAGTTCGCGATAGCGGTGCTCGTACGAGGCGCCGGGGGCAGTCTCGCCCTCGCTCATGAATATGAATCTCATGCTCTTCTCCATCTCCTTCCAATGTGAATCAGCATTAACGTATGGTCAGAGGGTCGCACTGTCAAGACGCAATCGCCAGATGTCACTGAATACACTGGTAGACCGGCATATAAAGTTCAACGCGTACATCAACTCGGCGATTTGTGGCCGTGTAAAGATGTTAATCACTACCGCTGTTCCGTAAAGAGATGCTGCAGTCGGAATGGCGGTGCACCCAGCAGTTCTCGGTGTAGATGGGCCGGAGACGGTGGTGCTGACCCGAGATGGTGAATCATCGCTAACGGCTGTGTCGCATGGTGGGGTGCCCGCAATGGTGTCGTCACCTGTGTGAAGGCGACGGTACGGGCTTCTCGGCGCGACGTCGTCCGTTGCCGCAGATGTGAATCCGATGCGGGGTATGGTGAACCCTTATGGCATCGTCGGGGACAGCGTCTATCGGGGCAGAGGTCGCGGTCGGGTGGAAGAGTGAACCACAGCCCCGTGGCTCGCGACGGAAACTGCTCCTGGATGCCGCCGCCGATCTGTTCCTGCACCACCCGTACGACTCGGTGACGGTCGGCATGGTCGCCACCGAAGCGGGGATCTCTGGTCCTGGCCTGTACCGCCACTTTCAGAACAAGCAGGCGCTGCTGATCGCGGTCGTCGAAGAAGGGCTGCAGGAGCTCCATCAGTTCGCTCGGGCCACCGTCGACTCCGAACCCGATCCACGTGCCGCGCTGACGGCAATGATCGACTTCCACGTGAGATCCGTGATCGCCGATCCGCCGAGGACTCTCATCTTCCTGAAGAACGAGCACGCACTTCCGGAATCCGATCGGCGCCGCATTCGCCGTGAGATGAATCAGTATGCGCAGGAATGGATTCTGGTTGTCCTCCAGCTCCGTCCGGATCTAGCAGAACCACAGGTCCGCCTGCTGACACAGGCGGTGTTCTCGATGCTCAACTCCGTGGCCACGCTCAACAAGGGGCTGGACCAAGAAGAGATCGTCGCGACGATGTCGACCGCGGCCATGCAAGCCCTGACCTGCCTCAGGTCCACCGGGCCGGCGGGCTGACTGTCCGACACGGACAAACTGGAAGCCCGGCCTTCACCAACTGCAAGAGCCATGATGAGCGTTCTCGATCTGTTTCGACACGACGACAGGGTTGTCATCGTCACCGGTGCGTCATCGGGTCTCGGGGAGGCCCTCGCGCAGGCATTCGCCGAAGCGGGGCCGATGTCGCCGACCCGTTCTCGTGGTCTGGATCTGGTGGACGGTGGTCTCACCATCACCTGACGGTGCGGGAAGAGATGTGGCATCAGCGGATAGGACCGCCCCCGATCCGGCGGACCTCACTACGCTGCAGACACTTTCGAGGTTCGGACAGCCAGCACGAGGACGAGGGCGGCAAGGGCGATTACACCGGACAGTCCCCAGGAGATGGCGAATCCGCTCCACGGAGGTGGCGCGCCGGCATCACCTCCGTCGACGGTGAGGGCGGCGCCGGACACCTGGGCGCCGATCGTTCCCGCCACCGCCTGGATCGCGAAGTTGAGACCATTGAACTCGGTCACCTTATTCGCCGGAACACCGGTGACCACAAGGTTCAGTGATTGTGTCATGGACACCGTCAGGCCGAAAATGACGAACAATGTCGCCAGGAAGACGATCGCGATACTGCCCCGGTGTCCGGCTGCCAGCATCAGTACCGCGCCGCCCAGGATCGAGATCGGTCCGATCGACGAGGCGAACCTGGACCCGATCAATCTGTCCAGCACCGAAATCAACGGTGCGGTGAGCCCGATCAAGGTGGTGGTCACCAGGATGACGGAGGTGACGGTCGCTGATCCACCAAGGCCGTAACCGGTGGAGGCAGGCAACTGCGTCTGAATGGGGACGTTGATGAGTGTGGCGTTGATGCAGTATCCGGCGAGGAACATCAGGCCTGACGACGCGACGACGGTGAAACTGCGCATGAGCCGTAGATCGACCAGGGGTTCGTTGACGGTGAGTTCGACGCGTACGAAGGCGATGATGGCCACCAGTCCAGTTGCGAACAGCAGCAGCAATTGCGGTGACCGCCACTCCCATCCGGGCGCGAACGTCAGCGCCAGCAGAATGCATGCCAGAGCGATGGCCAGCAGGACGCTGCCGGCGACATCGATACTCGGTCTATCGCCGCTGGTGCGCAAGGAGCGGGGCACGAAGCACCACACCGCCGCCATGCAGCCGGCCAGCGCGATGAACGGCACCCAGAACAACCATCGGTACGAGAGGTGGTCTGCGATCGGTCCGGCGACCATTGTTCCGACCGCGGTGCTGCCGTAGATGGCGCCGACCAGAATGCCGTTCGCCGATTTCGTCCGGGCCTCGCTTTGGGTGTCCCTGATGATGCCGATGGCCAGTGGGACGGTGCTCAGACCTACACCTTGCAGCAGTTGCCCGATGATCAGCATCTCGATGGACATCGATAGCGCCGACATCAGAGTTCCGGTCGCCACGATGGCGAGTATGCATAGCAGAGTACGGCGTTTGTCCCATACCTCACCCAGCCGGCTCGCAATGGGCGTCGCGATGGTGCCAGTGAGGAGCATGCCCGTGAGGACCCAGGAGATCGTCGATCCGGGGACGTGGAATTGCTCCTGCAAGATCGGAAGTGCAGGCGGCGTCACTGATTCGTTCAGGCCCTTGAACGCGGCGACGCATGAAATCACCGCGGTAAGAATTGCACCCGCGCGTGCGCGTTGGTCGGCGGGTGCAACACCCGAGACACGGGAATCGCGTAGGGACATAGAGCTGTTCCTCCCTCGGTGATGAACAGATAACCCGGGTGTGCGACGAAGAGCCCACTCCGCGCGACGACCTTCAAATGTCACCGGTACCGGTGCCGTGGCCGACGAGGCAATGCCAGCCCGCGGACCGCGAAGTGGCAGAGCCGGCGTCGAGTCGTTGGGAAATCGCCCTGCCAAGGATGGCCCTTTCCAAATGTGACTCGGCATTAACTTATGGCTGTGATGTGATCTTGTCAACAGATTGTCGCCGACAACGATGGTTGCGAGCACGGTATGTGGCTAGAAGTGCGCGTGCGTAACAGGTCTTCCCGTTACCGGTGTCCTGCGAACGCTTACCAGTTGACCTCCACCGGGAGTCGTAATCGTTCCAATATGCGAACGTCGATTAACGTATCGCGTGACGGTGGGGCGCCCTGATCATCGGAACGATCCCCGCACCGTCTAGCACCGCACTGTCGGGGTTGACGGCCGCCAAGCCCACGAGTTACCTTGACCGTGCATGCAATAGTGCGTGCGGTGGTGACAACCTCACAGGTCAGCGAAGAGATTCGTTGGCCTGTTCTCGTTTCTCTTCGATGTCGGAACAGTCGATGAAGAGAGAGACCATGTCTGAGAAACTAGCCGAGGCAAAGTCGGCATTGACGGTGTTCATGTTGGTGAAAACCAACCCGGAGTGGTTGGCGCTGCCGGTGGAACAGCGTTACGCCGAGATGCTCAAGTATCTGCAGCCGGCACTCGACCGGCACCCTTCCGTCCAGTTACGTTGGTATGACACGGAGTTCTACAGCGCACGGGTGACCGACACGTGGATGTGGGAGGTGTCCGATGCCCACGAGTACGAGCTCGTGGTGGAGGAACTCCGCGAAACACCGCTGTGGGACCGCTATTTCAGTATCGTTGAGATTCTCCCGGGTGTGCTGAATGCCTATGCCGACAATTATGGCAGGAACGCAATCGGCGGGCGCTCACCCGAGAAGTGGAGGACACTATGAGGCGAACTGCACTCATCACGGGAAGTAACCGCGGCATCGGTCGAGCGGCGGCAGAGGCACTCGCCGGCAACGGCGCCGACGTGATCCTCACCTGACACAGTGATCCCGAAGAGGCGATGGCGGTCGTGCATGGCTTACGGAAACGCGGTTACAACTCGACCGCTCTGCGCTTGGACGCGGCCCAGCGCAACATGTTTGGCGAGTTCTTCGACAACCTGCTCATGGCGCTGAGTCATAGGCGAGATTCGAGATCTTGGTCAACAAGCTGGGTTCGACGGTCGAACGCCCGAGTCCGCCGGTGGGATCACCGCTCAACGCATCGAGGCGTCCGGCGGCCGGAGCTTGTAGGTACCGATCTCACCCGTTGTCCCGCCATGCGACCACCTGCTTGAGCGACGTCAGGTCGTAACCGTTGTCGGCGGTGAGCTCGGTCTGAAAAAGCGTCACTCCTGCGTCGCGGAAGGCATCGGCGCTGTCGGGGTTCTCCCACAGCGTGGAGCGTTCGATATCGGCACCGTTGCGGCCGAACGTCGCTGCCAACTCATCGACACGGTCGCTGGACCTGCGGAACGCGTCCAGATCCTGGAACGCGTGCCAGATATCGGCGTGCCGGGCGACGGCCGGCAGCGAGCGCTTGGGTCCGGTGCCGCCGATGAGGATCGGTAGCTTTCGCACGGGCGGCGGAATCAGTGCGGCGAGCCGATTCTCGATGCGGATGAGGCTCTCGTCGAACAGATCGAAGCGAGAGCCGAAGGTGCCGAAGTCGTAACCGTAGGTGGTGTAATCCTTTTCGTACCATCCCGCGCCGAGGCCCAGGATGAGCCGGCCGCCGCTGATGTGGTCGACGGTGCGCGCCATGTCAGCGAGGAGGTCCGCGTTGCGGTATCCGACGCCGGTGACGAGGAGCCCGATCTCGGCGTGTGAGGTGATCTCGCCCCACGACGCGAGCGCGGTCCAGCCCTCGAAGTTGGCGACGTCGGGCTGCTCGTCCGACAGGATGGGCTTGCCGTCAACGATGGCTTCCATCGCCGGGCGGTGGAAGTGGTCGTAGCCGAAGATCACGTCGACGCCGAGGTCGTCAGCGGCCAGGACGGCTTCGCGCCACGTGGCGTAGCCGGGCGTGCCGCCGGGCTGGATCTGCACGGCTACGCGGACGGGACGGGTCATGAATGCTCCTGGTTCGGGGAGGGGGCTTCTCTTGAGCCAAGTTCACCGGGGACGCGTTTTATTCCGGAGCCGTGGTCGGTGCAGCGCGGTGATCATCCATCTCGTGCGATACGGCCGTGGCCAATCGCGGAGGTCGCTCAAGGGGGACTCTGGCAGTACCCGTACCGCGGGGGTCTCCTCGGCGTCCGGATTACCGCCTAGCTTGCTACGGATGCGGATATGAAAAGTGACGCCGCCCCATGCCGAGAGCACCTGCAGGGCGCGACGGTGTCAACTCACGGTCCTGTTCGATCAACCAGAAAGGTCACCCAGTGGTAGACAGTCAATTCGCCACGCATACAGAACTTTTCGATCTGAGTGGTAAGCACGGCCTCGTCACCGGTGGCACCAGGGGCATCGGGTTGATGATCGCGCGCGGGCTTCTCCAGGCGGGTGCCCGCGTGGTCATCAGTTCACGCAGCGCAGAAGCCTGCGCTCGGGCGCAGGAACAGCTGTCCGAATTCGGCGACGTCTGGACGGTCCCCGCCGATCTGTCCCGGCACGAGGAATGTGAGCGTCTCGCCGACCTCGTCTCGGCCGACTCTGGGAGCCTCGACATCCTCGTCAACAATGCGGGCGCCATGTGGGACGAGCCGTTGGCGACCTTCCCGGACGCAGCGTGGGACACGGTCATCGACCTCAACTTGAAGGCGCCGTTCTGGCTGGTGCAGGCGCTGCTGCCGGCACTCCGCCGCGCTGGGACCGCCGACGATCCCGCGCGGATCATCAACATCGGCAGCATCGCCGCGATACACATCCCGGCCCGGCCCAATTACTCGTATTCGAGCAGCAAGGCTGCGCTGCATCAACTCACCAGAGTGCTCGCCAAGGAACTGGGCCCCCAGCACATCACAGTGAACGCGGTGGCGCCCGGACCGTTCCCCTCGACGATGATGGCCGCGACCCTCGACGAGTTCGGCGAGGCGATCGCCGCGTCGGCCCCGCTACGCCGAATCGGTCGCGACGACGACATGGCGGGTGTCGCCGTGTTCCTCGCCAGCCGGGCAGGCGCCTATCTCACGGGCACCATCGTCCCCGTCGACGGAGGGATCGCCACGACCGCGTGATCCTTCGCTTGCGGTGCGGGCCTACGGTGAGTGGATGGACGGCACGTTTGATCTGCGCACCGAGATCCGGGAGTTTCTGAGGTCGCGCCGCGCCCGCATCGCGCCGGAGATGGCTGGCCTGCCCGCCTACGGCGCCAATCGTCGGGTCAAGGGTCTGCGTCGAGAGGAGGTAGCGCTACTCGCTGGGGTATCGGTCGAGTACTACGTGCGCATTGAGCGCGGCAGCCTGGCCGGCACCTCGGAGGGCGTACTCGACGCGCTAGCCACGGCCTTACAGCTCGACGAAGCCGAGCGTGATCACCTGTTCCATCTCGCACGCCAGTCCGGGGCGCCCGACTGGCGACGGGACGGCAAGACTGCTGAGACGGTGCGTCCGGCGCTGCAAGAGGTGCTCGACGCCATGAGCGGTGCACCGGCGTTGATCCGTAATGGGCGCTACGACGTGCTCGCGATGAATCACCTTGGTCGCGCGTTGTATTCACCGGTGCTGGCCGACCCGCGACGACCCGCCAACACAGCGCGGTTCGTGTATTTGAATTCCAGCGAGGCCGAGAGGTTCTTCGTCGACTATGAGCAGGTGGCGCGGAATTTGGCCGCGATGTTGCGGATGGAACTGGGCCGCAATCCCCGCGACGCGGATCTCATCGCCTTGGTGAGCGAATTATCAACGTGCAGTGAGCTATTCCGTCAGCAGTGGGCATCTCGGGACGTCCGGCTGAAGGGATACGGGAGCAAGCGGGTGAACCATCCGGTGGTAGGCCGGCTCGACTTGAACTTCGAGTCCATGGATCTACCCACCGAACCTGGCCTGCACTTGAACGTCTACACCGCGCCTGCGGGAGGGCCAACCGCTGACAATCTGGCCCTGTTGGCGTCGTGGGCCATCGACCGCAGCATGCCTGACGGATAGCCAAGCGCGACGAATCACCTTTGACTGCCGCGCGTGAAGAGACGTTCAGTCTGTCGCGGCATGGGCTCACCCGGCCAGAAGCAATGCGGTGGTGATGAGCATGACCGCAGCGGTGCTGCCGTGTACGCCGTAGGCGATGGACTTGGCACCGCCGTTCCGCAGCACGATGGTGGCGTCGACGATCGGGATGAGAGTCGCAGCCAGCATCACCCAGCCGACGAGGTCGGTGGCATGGGCGAGCATCAGGATGATCACGAACAGACCGGTGGTGATGTCGCGGATGCCCTTGACGCTCAAGTAGGCACGGACTCCCGGTTGATCGAGGGCGGGCACCACGCCGTAGCCGGCGGCGGCGGTGCGCGGCGCGAGGAGGAATCGGGCGCCGATGAAGATGATGGCGGCGGCCAGGACGCCGGCCAGGACGTAGCCGATGGTCGTGGTGATGGTCATGTCCAACACTCCTTGGAAATCTGGTTATCGGATGGGGGAGAAGGCGGTCGGATCGAGCAGCGTCGTCTGGACGTCGAGGATGTCGTCGACGTCGAATCCAGCCATGTCGGCGGCGAATTCCGGGCTGGTCATGATGCGGTGGGTGACTTCGCCGGGGTCGCTTTTGGGCGGGTAGCCGACCAGGGCGATCAGTCGCTCGCTGTCATCACCGTGTTCGGTCCACACGCCGTGGGTGGTGATGCCGAACCCGGCAAGGGTGGGTAGGTGGCGGGCCCAGTGCACCTCCGCATACCGGCGCAGCGCCTCGGGTGATCGCAGGGTGTAGATCCGAAGTTCCAACATCGGGGTGTTCTCCTTGGGTCGAGTCGGGCCAGAGCGCCATGTCTTCCCCTCTGTCCGCGTCAAGTGCTAGCAACGCTAACCTCATGAATCATTGCGGTCAATAGCAACGCTATTCCTGATAGCACTGCTATCTTGGAGTCGTGAGCATCGAGGAGCGCCGCGAGCGGGAACGCGCCGCGCGACGGCAACTGATCGTCGCGACCGCGCGCGCGGTGGCCGAGGCCGAGGGCTGGGATGCGGTGACCACCCGGCGACTGTCCACCGAGATCGAATACAGCCAGCCCGTGCTCTACAAGCACTTTTCGGGCATGGAGCAGGTCGCCGACGCGGTTGCCCTGGACGGCTACGCCGAACTTGCCGGGGCCATCCGGGCCGTGGGCGCCACCGACGGGACCGCTGCAACGGTCCTGTCCCAAATCGCCTACGTATATTTGAATTTCGCGCGCGACAATCCCGCTGTCTACGACGTGATGTTCACGCGTTCGACCCTGCTGCGCTATGCCGACGAGGACACGCCCCCGCAATTGTCGGCTGCGTTCGCAGCGCTAAGTGAGGCGGTCGCCGGCGTGGCAGGCGTTGCTGACGGCCAGGCTCTGGACACGCTGACGGAGGTCTTCTGGGCGGCACTGCACGGCATGGCCACCCTCGGCGCTACCGGGCGTCTGCCGCGCGACCGCATTGCTGACCGGGTGCGACTGCTCGTTGACCGGTTTGCCGCACATCCGGCACCGGCATGACAAGTCGTGCGCCCGATGACCGACCGACCGACCGACCAACCTCACCGGAGATCTCACGAGGTCTCAGTTGTGCAAAGGTTGGTTAGCTGCGCGGTGGCGTGGGGTTCGACTCCGCTCATGGCGATTTAGGGTTGGCAACCATGGCCACATCGGATGCGAATGTGAAGCGCTGGCGTGCAGCGCTTCACGCGGCGGCATCGGCTGTGGTGGTTGTGGCACTCTGGTTGCCTCTCGCCCCAATCGCTCGCGCTGATGCGGCGATAGCGAGACTATCGGTGACATCCACATGGCAGACCGGCTTCATCGCGCGCTTCATCATCACCAACCCGACCGCAGTGCCACTGACGGACTGGAAACTTGAATTCGACTTACCGATGGGGGAGTCCGTCTGGCACAGCTGGAACAGCGTCTTCACCCAATACGGCAGTCACTACGTGTTCGCGCCGGCCAACTGGAATCGCATCATCCCGCCGGGTGGTTCGGCAACAGGGGGCTTCCGGGGGGTGCTCAGCGGCACTTACTCGCCACCGGTGAACTGTGTCCTCAATGGTCAATCGTATTGCGTTTAGGGCTGAGGCCGAAGCGAACTCGGCCCCGTTGATGATTCGGGTCCTGGCACTGCGGAATCGTGCAGGGGAAGAGCGGCCGCCTCGGCTCCATCGAAAGTCGCCCGAGGACCCGAATCGCACGGATCACGTCCGGTCAGGCGTAGCCGACCCAGCCGCGGAAGGTGAACGCCGAGAAGAACTCGGTGACGTTGGTGAATCCGGCGCGTTCGAGGATGGCACGGTCTTCGTCCGGGCTCGCCGCCGGCATGTACTGGTTGATCATCTCGCTGGCCTTCTCGACGTAGGCGGGCTGGTTGCCTGCGGCGAGAAGATAGGCGACGTGTCTGTCAAGCCACCGTTGACGTTCGGCATCGTCTTTCTGCGGATAGCTGACGTGCATGACGAGAAACGGTGCGCCAGGCCGTAACCGGCGGTGGACCTCGGTGACGGTGCGTAATCGATCCTCCGGTTCGATCAAGTGCAGTAGCAGCAGCGCCGTCGCGGCGTCGAACGGCCCTTCGGGGGCGTCGTCGACGTATCCCTCGTGCACGTCCATACGTGCGGCGAGCGGCCCGAGGGTGGCCTTGGCGAGGTCGATCATCGGTGCAGACGGGTCGACGGCCAGGAACCTCCACCGAGGGTGCGCTGTGGCGAAGGCCTTAATCTCCAGGCCGCCTCCGGCGCCCAACACTAGGAGATGGGCGTCTGCGGGTGTTTCCTCGGCGAGCAACACCGATGCCATGGTGTGGATGTCGTGGTAGCCGGGCACGGCCTGCGGGGCCTGTTCAGCGTACGTGGATACCAGGGATGCGACTCCGAAGCCACTCGGTCGTTCACTCATGTCCCCAGCATCCCTTCACCGTCGCGCGAATGGCAATGAGACTTGCCGATTTGGCAATCGCGTAGTGGTGATGGCATGTCCACCCAGCCCCGAAGTCTCGGCGGATTCAGCAGGGGGTGCCGCCACGGCGAGGGTCACTGCGCGCGGGCCGCAATAGCATAGAAATCTTCTGGGGGATTGGCGTGGAATTCTAATACGTACGTACCTATATCTCCAGATTGACCAGCACCCAGCAAGTTCACCGCCGACAGTCAAGAAACTGACAGCTGGCTGGCATTCAGCTTTGCTACTGTGCCCCATGCTCGAGGGGGAGTCGGCCGGAGGCCGATCATCAATGAACACATCATCGAATGCACATGTACCGCGGCGCGCAGCAACGGAGTCCTCGGCGGCCCCTGCGACGCGGGCACTGCGTGTGCACCTGTGGCCACGCTGGTTCGACAACCCCTACCTGCCCAACCTGATCGCGTCACTGCGCATGTCCGGGGTCGAGGCCAGCTCCTCGACCCCGCTCTACCTCGGCGCTTGTCGCCTGCGCGCCGGCGACTGGATACATCTGCATTGGCCGGGTGAGGCACACCTGCACCGGTCCCGACTGCTGTACCGACTGCACGCGGTATCGGTCCGGATTCAACTGCACGCGCTCAAGCGGCGCGGGGTGCGGATTGCCTGGACTGCGCACAACCTGGTTCCGCATGATGACCCGCACCCTGATCTGGGTCGCCAGGCCCGGCGAGAACTCCTGTCCATCACCGACCACGTCTTCGTCCACTTCGACGGAGCCCGTGCCGAACTGGCCGATGCCTTCGGGTACCACGGACCGTGCACCACGGTGCACCATCCGCACTACATCCAGGACTACCCGGCTCCACCGCCGCGGGCCGAAGCTCGCGCCCAGCTCGGTCTGCCGATAGACGGATTCGTCGCCTTGGCGTTCGGGCGAATCCGGCCCTACAAAGGCCTGAGTGTCGCAATCGAGGCCTTCCAGCGCATCGCCCGCGAACACGACCGTCTCGTCATCGCCGGATCCCGGCAGGGCGATATATCGGCGGAATTACAAGCGGCGCAAAACGATCCACGAATCATTGTGCGCGCCAAGAAAATTCCGGACAGCGAGGTTCCCCTTTACTACGGAGCGGCCGATGCCGCCGTGATCGCGCACCGAGCGTTCTTCACCTCCGGCAGTGCCGTCCTTGCGCTGAGCATGGGGTGCCCGGTGGTGGGCCCGGCGCTCCATCATCTGGCCGATCTCTCCGGCCCGCCCCGCCTGTATGCGGCTGAGCAGACCGTCGATGACCTTGCGGCAGGTTTCGCCGCCGCCCGGGATTCCGCGCAGGACGGCGACCAAGAACAACTGAGGGATTGGGTCGCACGCTACGGCACGTGGCGCGATGCCGGGGCACGAATCGCCGACGTGCTCGGCTGTGCCGGCCCAGCCGGCGCTTGACCGCACCGGTCCGCGTCGGTCAAGTCGACGGGCAATGAGACTCCCGAGGAGTCTCATCCCATGCATCGTTGTGTCACCAGTCAAACCGTCATAGACCGTTGGCGTCGAGGCGCTTTGGCCAACTCGACCCGGCGCTCAGGTGAGGGGGTGAACGCCCGTAACTCATCGAGGAACATGGCGCACATAACTTGACATAATGTGGCTTATCGGCACAAAACCATGGCTGGTTGCGCCCAATGAAGGTGCTCGCACCGGCAGCCTGGCCGAGTGGCGCATCTGCGATCAGTACGCCGAGGTCGTCGTATGTTTCATCAGTTAGTGATTGATTCGGTCGCCAGATATCCATGAAAGCGGCGTTCCGTCGCGGTGAGTTCAGTCGACCGAGGGTGGCAATCCCGTCGCCGGCCACTGGCCGCGTCAGGTCGACGATGCGATCGGCCGTTGCCGCCCCCTACGCGTCCCCGAGGTTTCGCCGTCAATTCGTCACAGTGACGAATTGTATTGCGGGCCCTGGGTAATCGCGACGAGCACCATCACGGCCCGATCCAGCCCGATCGGCCGAGTTCACCAATGAGACGGCTTGGCCATCCCCTCGGTCGATGTCGCTACCCTGTCGGATCATTTTGTCACTGTGATGAATTGGGCGTGAATCAGCAAGTGCGGGAATCTATTTGGCGAACGAACTGCTGGAGTTCGAGGGCGATGCGCAGGGCCATATCAAACTCGACGGATCTCGGAACTGCTAGCCAGCCTCAAGATCGGGTCCAGTGACTCCTCGAGGTTGCTTTCGGCGGGGCCCGTCAATCCCTCCTGGAGTTCCCATTCGTAGCCGCGGATCGCCAACAGGTAAGCGTCGGGGATCTGCCCGAAACACTGCAGGGTGGTGGCCAGGATCGCCCGCACCGAAATCGCATGGGAGGTAAAGCTAAGGTCCAGTCTGGGCTCGGGCCGGCTGAGCGTGAACGATTCGACCGCTGGATCTTTGGTCGCGTCGATGAACAGGACCCGCGCATACCGACTGATCAAATCCGCGTCTTCGAAGCCGAGCTGATAGGTACGGCGTAGGTGCGCGGGTAGTGCAGGAATGCACTGTTCGAGCCTGTCGACGAAGGCCCAGCCCAGTCCGTCGTCCTGTCGTCCCACGTTTCCGATGCCGTAGATCAACGAGGTCGAATTGGTGAAGATATCGCGCGACAAGCAAGGCGGCTCAGCGTTGACGTTCATCCAGCACGTGGCCCTTCGCATCTACCACCGTGACCATCAACGGCATCTGACCCAGCGCGTGGGTGGCGCAGCTCAGGCACGGATCATAGGCCCGGATCCCCACCTCGATAGCGTTCATCATGCCCTCCGTTATCTCCGGCTGGCCGTCGAGATAGTCCTCGGCCACGCTGCGCACCGTCCGGTTGATTACCTGGTTGTTCTGTGTGGTGGCGACGATCAGGTTGGCGAAGGTGACGTTCCCTTCGCGATCGGCACGGTAGTGGTGCAGTAGGGTGCCCCGAGGTGCTTCCACGACACCGACCCCCTCCCCGACCCAGGCATCCGCACCCGGTGTGACTACCAGGTGGTCCTTCTGCAGGTCTGGGTCGTTCAATAGGTCCCTGACCACCTCGGCTGCGTGGATGATCTCGATGGTGCGCGCCCAATTCGTATGCAGCGTCATATTATTGGCGCTTCCGCCGGTGTAGGCGTGGAACTTGTCCAGCGCCTCCGCGGCAATCGGGGTCGACAAGGATCGTGTGACGTTGAGCCGCGCCAGCGGACCTACCCGCACCGACCCGGCATCGCGGCCGAGGTCGGTGAGGTAAGGGAACTTCATGTAGCTCCACTTTTCGACTCCCTCGGAGATGTGTTCGAGATAGTCGCGGTAATCAAATTCGCGTACGAGCTTCTTCTGCTCGTCGACCACCTTGAGCCTGCCGTCGTAATAGTCGATGTTCCCGTCATCATCCACCAGGCACATGTTCAGCGCAGACACCTTTGCGAAGCCGTCCACCTCGACACGGTGCTGCTCGTGGAAGTCGTAGAACATCTGCAGACCCAGCTGGGCGTCCTCGATGACCTCGTCGACGGACGACAGTCCGTCCTCGCCCCGTAGGAATCGATCCACGTCGGAGGCTGAGAGGTTCTTGTTCACGCCGCCGGGCACTGAGGAGATACCGTGCATGCGCTTACCGAAGACGGCCTCGATGACCTCCTGGCCCCATTTACGCAGCCGGACAACACGTTTCATCAGATCAGGATTGGCCTCGATCAGCCCGATGAAATTGCGTTGTTCGGGTGCGGCATCCATGCCGAACAACATCTCCGGCACGACCAGATAGAAGTAGGCCGTGACATGCGACTGCAGCATCTGCGCATAGTGACCAAGGCGGCGCATCTTGACTGCGGTGGAGGTGAGACGAGTCCCCGACGCCGGGCCCACCCCGATCATGTCGTCGAGCACCTTAGCCCCGGCCAGATGATGGCTGACACAACAGATGCCGCAGATCCGCTGCATGAGGACCGGCGCCTCCCAGTAGGGGTGGCCCTGGATGAACCTCTCGTAGCCGCGGAACTCGACCACATGCAGCTTGGCATCGGTGACGTGGTGGTGGTCATCGAGTTCGATGACCACCTTCCCGTGTCCCTCGATGCGGGTGATCGGATCAATCACGATCGTCTTCGCCATGCCCGCTGTCCCCGATCAGTCGAAATGGTTCAGTGTTTTGGGCAGATTCACCGGGCGCCCGTTGATCAGATCCTCGAGCACGTCGAGGATCGCGTCGGCGCTCGGCGGGCAGCCAGGGAGGAAATAGTCCATGTGCACGACCTCGTGGCACGGGTACACGCTATTTGTGAGGACCGGGATCCGCCGGTCGAAGGGCACCACCGGACGTGAGCCGGGCGGCCTCGTCAGAGACTCCGTGTAGGCCTCGGCAAGACAATCCTTGAGCCCGACCGGGTTACGCAGGGACGGTACGCCACCCCAGATCGCACAGGCGCCGACCGAGATCAGCACATCGCAGTTTTCCCTGAAGTGCCGCAGCGTCTCGATGTTCTCCTCGTTGGCGACCCCACCCTCGATGAATCCGATCGCGCATCGCTCCGGAATGCGCTTGATATCGGTGAACGACGATCGCAGTATCGTGATCTTGTCCAACAGGGTGATCATCCGCTCATCGATGTCGAGCAACGACAGGTTGCATCCCCAGCAGCCACAGAGGCTGATCATCGAGATCTTGATTTTGGCCGCGCGCGTGGCGGCGAGTTCGGGGTCAAGCGGTGTGGCTGGAAGTTCGTGCGACGCAAACTCATTGGTGTCCGATGTGGTCATTCTCACCCCTCCGCGACGGTTCCAGCGCCCGGTCCTTCACCGATTCGAGGTCGTAGCTCCGCTCGCCGATGGGCTGGTCATAACCCACCCCTTTCTGGAGGATCGTTCCCACGGGGCAGATGTCGACAGCCTCACGGACCTGCTCGGGGGGCATGGCGTTGGCCAGTTCGATGTCGATCTCGATACGAGCATCTCCCCCGCGGCCACTGATGCTGAAGATCTTTTTGCCAGTGTTGAGATCCCGAACGAACTCCACGCATCGTTGGCAGAAAATGCAGCGGTCTCGGTCCAGCCAGATCCTCTCCGAGGCATGGTCGGCGACCCGCTCGGGGAACTGGTACGGAAAGCGCGAGACCACCATGTCCACCTCGTAGCCGACCGCCTGCAGTGTGCACCGACCGGATTTCTCACAGCTGGGACAGTTGTGATTGCCCTCGGAGAACAACATCTCCACCAAAGCCTTGCGGACGTCGGCGAGTTCGGGGGTGTTGACCTCAACGCGCATCCCCTCGCTGACCTTGACCGCACACGCCGCCGTGACCGTGCCGTCGACTCTGACCGAACACACCCGGCACGTCCCCAGTGCGGGGTGTTCGGTCAGATAGCACAACGTCGGGATGTAGACGCCCGCCTCTGCGGCCACGTCGACGAGTGTCCTGCCCTTCCCGGTGGTCACGGCATTACCGTCGATCTCGATCCGGACGGTCACGACGACTCCCGCGGTGCGAGTTCGGCAACGGCCCGCGCATAGCCGGAAAGCTCGGCCTCCACGTCGAAGGACGGCAGTACACTGTCGTTGGGCTCACGAAGCCCGGCCAAATAAATCTCCGGGAACTTGTTCAGCGTTGTCAGGATTGGATTGGGTGAGGTAACGCCCAATCCGCATCGGCTGGTGCGAGAAACGATCCCACCCCAGGCAACCATGTCGTCGAGATCGGACGGCATCGCCTCCCCGGCGGCCACCAAGCCGACCTTCTGCCGGAGTAGCACGTTACCGGCTCGGCACGGCACGCAGATGCCACAGGATTCGTCGACGAAAAACTGCGTGAAGTCCGCGACGACGTCGATCAGGTCACGGTCGTGGTTGAACACCATGAACGAACCGTTGCAGGACAGATCGTCGTAGGCCAGTATGCGGTCGCCGTCGGCCGCCACTGAGAGCATCTCGCCGGACGGTCCACCGATTTGGACGGCCCGGGCGTCGTCTGCGCCGATCATGTCGAGTACCTCAAGCAACCTCACCCCCCACTCCACCTCGTATATCCCTGGCGCGGCGCAGTCACCGGAGACGCTGAGCAGCCGGGTACCGGTTGACCCCGGCACCCCCATCGCCGTGAACCACCCGGCGCCCTCCTGCATGACGCGGCTCGCCGCGGCGAATGTTTCGACATTGTTCACCACCGTCGGCTGGCCCAGGAAACCGTGCTCGACCGGGAACGGCGGCTTGAGCCGCGGCGTACCCCGCTTTCCCTCGCAGGATTCGATCAGCGCGGATTCGTCACCACAGACATAGGCACCGGCGCCGAGCTGGATGCGGATGTCGAAGCCGTCGCCGAGTACCCCATCGTCGCGTAACTCGGCCAACTGCCTGGCGAGGTAGGCCTGCAGATACACGTATTCGGCGCGAAGGTAGAAGATGCCGCGACGGGCGCCGACGGCGTGGGCCGCGATCGCCATACCTGCGAACACCTGCTTGGGCGAGTTGGTCAGCAGAGCCCGGTCCTTGAACGTCCCTGGTTCGCCCTCATCGGCATTGCAGATGATGTATTTCTCGGCGCCGGCAGCCGCGCGGCACAACTTCCACTTATTGCCCGTAGGGAAACCCGCACCGCCCCGTCCCCGCAGGCCGGATTCCGAGATGGTCGCGATCACGGCTTCCGGCGTCATGCCGAGGCAGCGGTCCAGTAGCGCTCGGTAATCGGTGTCGATACCGAAGAACACCGGCCCCGTCGTATGCACGGCGCTGGGGACCAGCGCTTCGATGTACGCCACCTCGTCGCACGGCAGGCCGGCCGGATTCGCGATGTTCGCCGCGGACTCACCGTTTTGCATGCGATCGATGACCTTGGCGATAGTGGCAGGTGTCAGATCGGTGAATACGACCTCGTCGACCAGCATCGCCGGTTCATGGTCGCTCAACCCGATGCACGCGGTTTCGAACAATCCGAAATCAGCCGAGCCAGACCCTCCGAACCGTGTTCTGGTCGCGTCTTCCAAGGCGGCATACACCTCGCGGTAGCCGCGCGTCTTGGCGATGACGTTGTTACTCAGATAGATGCGATGGCGGCCCGTCGGTGTGGTGTGGAAGAAATGGTAAAACGTCACCGTCTCCAGAACGTCTCCGACTGTCAGCCCGAGCCAATCGGCTATCCGGGCAGCGGCTTCAGCAGAAACGTAGCCGGCCTCGCGATGTACATCCCACAGGATGTCGATGAGCCTGGTGCGGTCTCGCGCGTACCGGTCGATAATCGTCGCGATATCGGTAGTCATGCGCCGCCCTACTTGAGCAGTAAGCCAGGCCGCAAAGTTACCATGACTGAACTGCTCTTGCGTTGCCGAATAGTCGTTTTCGCTGCCAATCGCATCGACATCGTGATCTCCTCGTCAGATCTTGGGTCTGGTCAGCGCATCGACTTCAACTGCACGCAACCCAGATTCTGATGACGATTGCGGTCGTGCACCAGAGGACAAGGGCCTCGGTTGACTATCCGTCCTTGTTCCCAGATCAACTTCCGGAGTGTCGAAATCCGCGCTGGCCCCACCGAAGTGCTGGGCGATCCCGTCGCTGCGACCCATTCCAGTGACCTTCGACCCTGTCATCGCCCGAGCCGGAGTGAGAGGTTGGCAGTTGCGACGTGGCGTGACGCGCGACGAGAGGGACAGGTCATGAGTACATCCGAGTACGTCCGCTTCTTTGAGGAAATCGGCATCGACGACGTCCCGCTGGTCGGCGGCAAGAACGCCTCACTGGGCGAGATGTTCCAGAAGCTGTCCAGCCACGGCGTCCGTGTCCCACACGGCTTCGCCATCACGGCTGCGGCTTACCGCTACATGCTGGACCAAGCCGGCGCCTGGGACCGCCTGCACGCCGAACTCGACGGCCTCGACCCCGCCGACGTCGCGGCGCTGGCGCGAAAGGCCAAGCGCGCCCGCGAGATCGTCTACGGCGCAGGACTTCCCGAGGATCTGGCCACCCAGATTCGGGATGCCTACCGCGCACTCCAGCAGGAGTACGGCGAGGAGGTCAGTCTCGCCGTGCGAAGCTCGGCGACCGCCGAGGACCTGCCGACCGCCAGCTTCGCCGGCCAACAGGACTCCTATCTCAACATCAAAGGTGAAGCGAGTCTCCTCGACACCTGCCGCCGCTGTTTTGCCAGCTTGTTCACCGATCGCGCCATTCACTACCGAGTCGACCAGGGCTTTGACCACTTCAAGGTCTCGCTGTCGATCGGCGTGATGAAGATGGTGCGCTCCGACATCTCTTCGTCGGGAGTGATGTTCTCCATCGACACCGAGTCGGGCTTTCGCGACGCCGTCTTCATCACCGGCGCCTACGGTCTCGGCGAGAACGTGGTCCAGGGCGCGGTCGACCCCGACGAATTCTACGTCCACAAGCCGACCTACCTCGCCGGCCACCGCGCCGTATTGCGCCGCCTCCTTGGCGACAAAGCGGTGAAGATGATCCTGGTCGACGGGGAGACGAAGAACACCACGCGAAACATCCCGACGCCCAAGGCCGACCGTACCCGGTTCTGCCTTACCGATGCCGACGTCCTGGAGCTCGCCGGCTACGCGTGCACGATCGAAGCGCACTACGGGCGGCCCATGGACATGGAGTGGGCCAAGGACGGTATCGACGGAAAGCTCTACATCGTGCAAGCCCGTCCCGAGACGGTTGCCTCCCAGCACAGCGTGACGGCCCTGGAGGCTTACGTACTGGATGGGAGAGGCGAGATACTCGTCGAGGGTCGCTCAGTCGGCGAGAGAATCGCCTCGGGTCCGGTCCGACGAATCGAGAACCTCGCGCAGCTGAACGAATTCAAGCCGGGCGAGGTGCTAGTTGCAGACACCACAACGCCGGACTGGGAGCCGGTGATGAAGACCGCCGCTGCGATCGTCACCAACCGCGGTGGCCGCACCTGCCACGCTTCGATAATCGCCAGGGAACTCGGCATCCCCGCCGTGGTGGGCACCGGGAACGCGACCACCCGCTTACCTGACGGTCAGGTGGTGACGGTGTCCTGTGCCGAGGGCGACTCGGGTCGTGTGTACCAGGGCGAACTGCCCTTCCATGTGGACGGCACCGAGGTGGCGGACCTGGCACGGCCACGAACCCAGATCATGATCAACCTCGGCAACCCCGACCTCGCCTTCAAGACCTCGTTCTTGCCGAACGACGGTGTCGGCCTCGCTCGGATGGAGTTCATCATCAGCGAGTACATCCGGGTTCACCCTCTTGCCCTGCTGCACCCCGAGAAAGTCGACGATCCCGAGGCCCGTCGGACGATAGATCAGCTCACGCAGGACTACCCAGACCGCAGCGCCTTCTTCGTGGAACGTCTTTCCGAAGGAATCGGCACCATCGCCGCCGCCTTCTGGCCCAAGCCGGTCGTGGTGCGGATGTCGGACTTCAAGACCAATGAGTACGCCAGCCTCCTGGGCGGCGCAGGTTTCGAGCCGTCCGAGAGCAACCCGATGCTCGGGTTCCGGGGCGCCTCCCGTTACGCACACCCCGCCTACGCCGAGGGCTTCGCGCTCGAGTGCCGCGCGATGCGACGGGTGCGCGAAGAGATGGGCCTGACGAACGTGATCCTGATGCTCCCGTTCGTGCGTCGCGTCGCCGAGGCGGACCTAGTCCTGGCAACAATGGCCGACCTCGGGCTGCGGCGTGGTGAGAACGGGCTCAAGGTGTACGCGATGTGCGAGATCCCGAACAATGTGATCCTCATCGACGAATTCGCCAAGCGCTTCGACGGCTTCTCCATCGGCTCCAACGACCTGACTCAGCTCACCCTCGGCGTCGATCGGGACAGTGAGATCGTGGCCTTTGACTACGACGAACGCGACGAGGGCGTCAAGGAGATGATTCGCCTGGCTGTTGAAGGCTGCCGACGCAACGGGATTCACTCGGGTCTGTGCGGGCAGGCCCCCTCGGACTACCCGGACATGGCCGAGTTCCTGGTCCGGATCGGTATCGAGTCGATGAGCCTGAATCCCGACACGGTGGTGAAGACCACCCGCCAGGTCCTGCAGTTGGAGGCCCAACCCGTACCGGTTCGATGACACCGCCGGTGACCATCGACCCGCGCTACCACGGCGCGGTGTTGCTCAACCTCGACAGTGCACTGACCAGCGACGCACCGCTCTTCGAGGCGACCGTCGACCTGGCCAGGAAACTACGCGGCATCGACGTCGCCACCGCGGCCCATTCGTCGAACCCGAACTGTCAGAACGCCTTGAAGGACGCCGGGGTGGATGTCCTGTTCGACGTGTGCATCGACGGAATCGGCGGCTCGCGCGGGACTGCCGTGCTGGCCGATGCGGCGCAGCGACTTGGTGTGCGGCCGCAACGGTGCGTTGTCATCGAGGACACCTGCGCCGGGGTGACGGCGGGCCGCGAAGGCGGGTTCGCGGTCGTCATCGGCGTCGATCGCGCCGGACAAGGGAACTTGTTGGGTTGCGGTGCCGACGCCGTCGTCGCCGACTTGGCGGAAGTCACCGTCCGGAGCGGCGACAGGCGCATCTCCACACTGCCGAATGCGCTGACGTCCTACGGTCAGCTGATCGGGATCACCAGTGCCCGAGAGTCGATGGTGTTCCTCGACTATGACGGGACATTGGCACCCATCGTGTCCGATCCCGATGCGGCCGCGCTTGTCGACGGCGCAGCCGAGGCACTGGGGCTCGTTGCGGCAGTGTGCCCCGTTGCCATCCTCAGCGGCCGGGATCTTGCGGACATCCGCTCCCGGGTCGGCGCACCCGGCATCTGGTACGCCGGCAGTCACGGCTTCGAGCTGACCGGACCGGACGGCACGTACCACTGCAACGAAGCGGCAGAGACGTCGGTCCCCCTGCTAAAGCACGCCGCAGCCGAGTTGACCAGCACCCTGGCGAAGATCGCGGGTGTTCGCGTCGAGCACAAGCGCTTTGCGGTCGCGGTGCACTACCGCGAGGTCGCACCGGAACACGTCGATCAGATCGTGGCACTGACCCACCAAATCGGCCATCGGGACGGCCTGCGGGTGACCAGCGGACGCAAGATCGTCGAGTTACGGCCGGATATCGACTGGGACAAGGGCACCACGCTGGCCTGGATCCGTGATCGCATCGACCCGGCCGTTGCCCTGCTGCCGATCTACATCGGCGACGACCTGACCGACGAAGACGCCTTCGACGCGGTGCACTTCGACGGAGTCGGGATCGTCGTCGGACATGACGAAGACGGAGATCGTAAGACTGCCGCACGTTTCAGCCTGCAGAGTCCCGAGGAGGTACGTGAGTTCTTGCAGCGTGGATCAAAATGGTTGGCCTACAAGCACCAGGCCTCGGGCACGTCGTGGGAGTACACCTTTGACGGATACGACCCGCAGACCGAGAAACTTCGGGAAGCGTTGTGCACGCTGGGAAACGGCTACTTCGCCACCCGGGGCGCCGCACCGGAGTCGACAGCAGGCCAGGTGCACTACCCCGGCACCTACGCTGCCGGCGTGTACAACCGCCTCGTCGACGACGTCTCCGGCACCGAGATCGACAACGAAAGCCTGGTGAACCTGCCCAACTGGCTTGCGCTGACGTTCCGGTGCGACGGCGGCAGCTGGCTCGACCTCGACGAGGTCACGATCCTGTCCTACCAACAGACACTCGACCTTCGCGGCGCCGTGGTGACCCGGGATGTCCGGTTCCGCGATGATGCCGGCCGGACGACCACGCTCAGGCAACAACGCTTCGTCGCCATGCACCTACCTCACGTCGGCGCGCTGCAGACCACGATCCTGGCCGAGGACTGGTCGGGAAGCGTCGAGATACGTTCCGCACTGGACGGCGGCGTGACCAACTCACTGGTCGAACGGTACCGAGATCTGGCCAACCAACACCTCGGCCCGGCAGAGAAGCGCGAGATCTCTCATGATTCGGTGCTGCACTGCACCCAGACGACGCAATCTCGGATCCCCATCGCGATGGCGGCACGAACCTCCGTGTGGCGCGACGGCGAACCCGTCCCTGCCTCCTATCGGCTCTTCGACGAGGCTGCCAGGATTGGTCACGACATCACCGTCCGGTTGTCGGTCGGAGAAGCCGTCACGGTCGAAAAGGTCGTTACCGTCTACACGGGCCGGGATGTCGCCACATCCGAGCCTGGCGTCGACGCCCAACGCCTGCTCGCCCGACTCGGCCGGTTCGCCGAGATTCTGGACGGGCATCTGACCGACTGGGCGCATCTATGGGAGCGGCTCTCCATCGAATTCGATGACTTTGCCGACGAATTGCGGATCCTACGGTTACATATTCTGCACTTGTTGCAGACGGTTTCGCTCAACACGTCCGACCTGGATGCCGGGGTACCAGCCCGGGGATTGCATGGTGAGGCATACCGCGGTCACATCTTCTGGGACGAACTGTTCATCTTCCCGGTGCTGAATCTGCGGCTGCCGATGATCACCCGCTCGCTGCTCAGCTATCGGTACCGGCGGCTGCCGGAAGCCCGGCATGCCGCCGCGGCCGCCGGCTACGCGGGTGCGATGTTCCCATGGCAGTCCGGCAGTGACGGACGCGAGGAAAGTCAACGCCTACATCTCAATCCGCGCAGCGGCCGCTGGAACCCCGACGCAAGCGCTCGTGCGCACCACATCGGCATCGCCGTCGCCTACAGTGCCTGGAAGTTCTATCAGGTCACCGGAGACCTGGCCTACCTGATCGATTACGGCGCAGAGTTGCTGGCCGAGGTGGCCCGTTTCTTCGTCAGCTTGGCGACCTACGACGACGAGCTTGCCCGATACGCCATCCGCGGCGTCATCGGGCCCGACGAGTTCCACTCGGGTTATCCCGATGCGCCGTACGACGGTATCGACAACAACGCCTACACCAACGTGATGGCGGTATGGGTGATCATGCGGGCCATCGATGCACTGGACCTGTTGCCGCTGCCGAACAGGCTGGACCTGCTGGAAAAGCTCGGACTCAACAGTGCCGAACTGGTGCACTGGGACGACGTCAGCCGCCGGATGTTCGTCCCGTTCCACGACGGCGTCATCAGTCAGTTCCAGGGATACGGCGAGCTCGCGGAACTGGATTGGGACCGCCTTCGTCGGCAGTACGGCAACATCCAACGACTGGACCGTATCCTGGAGGCGGAGCACGACGACGTCAATCGCTACAAGGCATCGAAGCAGGCCGACGCGCTGATGTTGCTCTACCTCCTGTCGGCGACGGAGTTACGGGAGCTCCTCGCACGGCTCGGTTATCATCTTTCGCCCGAACAGGTTCCGGAGATGGTGGACTACTACCTGGCCCGCACCTCACACGGTTCGACCCTCAGTGGTGTCGTGCACACCTGGGTGCTGGCCAGGGCCAATCGCGACCGCGCCATGGAGTTCTTCACCGAGGCGCTAAAATCCGATGTGTCTGATATCCAGGGTGGAACCACATCCGAGGGTATTCATCTGGCCGCTATGGCCGGAACCGTCGACCTCATGCAGCGGTGCTTCACCGGGCTGGAGACCCGATCCGATCGTCTGATTCTCTCGCCGCACTGGCCGAAATCGCTTGGTGTGCTGGCAATACCGATCCACTACCGTGGACTGCACCTGCATCTGCGAGTCAGCGGAAAGGGCGTCATCATCAGTGTGGATCCACGCGACGCCGCCGGGATCGACGTGGAATGCCACGGCCGTGTCGTTCGCCTGATGCCCGGAACTACCGTTCGGTTTCCCGGCTGATGACTGATTCCAATGACGTCACGCCGCTCGCGGACCTCAGCCAGGGACATTCCTTTGGCGGACCGGTGCGCCAACATCGGCCCGTCTATGTCGATCTGTTGCCACCCTGCAATGCGGGCTGCCCGGCCGGGGAGAACATTCAAGCCTGGCTGGCGCACGCCACCGCGGGCCGACACGAAGCCGCATGGCGACAGCTCGTCGCCGACAATCCATTCGCCGCAATCCATGGACGGGTGTGCTATCACCCTTGCGAAACCGTATGCAACCGAGCGAATCTCGACAGCGCTGTTTCGATTCATTCGGTGGAACGGTTCCTCGGCGACCTCGCGCGGGAACACGGCTGGCGCTTCGATCGACCGCCAAGCCGCAGCGGCAAGCGAGTCCTGGTCATCGGCGCGGGCCCGAGTGGACTGTCCGCCGCCTATCATTTGGCGCGACTCGGCCACGAGGTCGAGGTCCGCGACGCGGGCGCCACGCCCGGTGGCATGATGCGCTACGGCATTCCGAATTATCGACTTCCCCGCGATGTGCTGGATGCGGAGCTTGACCGGATCGCCGCAATGGGCGTTCAGCTGACCAGCAATCATCGGGTCGATGACCTGGCGGCCGAGCGAGACGAAGGCGGGTTTGACGCGGTGTTCGTCGCCGTCGGCGCACACCTGGCCAAATATGTCGACATACCGGCCGGCGACGCGGCCGCCGTGCTGGACGCGGTGTCGTTTCTGCACAGCGTCGCCGCGGGTGACAAGCCGGCGATCGGGCGACATGTCGCCGTCTACGGCGGCGGCAACACCGCAATGGACGCCGCCCGGGTGGCGCGGCGCCTCGGTGCCGACGACGCGGTGATCGTTTACCGCCGCACCCGTGAGCAGATGCCCGCCCACGAGCAGGAAGCCGAGGACGCCGAACGCGAGGGCGTGCGGATCAACTGGCTTCGCACCATCACCGCCTTCGAAGGCCCCGAATTGCAGGTCGAGGTGATGGAACTCGACGCGTCGGGTTACCCGCGACCGACCGGACGCTTCGAGACGCTGGCCGCCGACACCCTGATCATGGCGCTGGGTCAGGAGACGGAGTCGGCGTTCATGCGGACACTGCCGGGAGTCGAGTTCGACGCCGACGGCAGCGTGCGCGTCTCGGAATCACTGATGACCGGCTGTCCGGGGGTGTTCGCCGGCGGCGATATGGTGCCCAGCGAACGCACCGTGACCGTGGGTGTCGGGCACGGGAAGAAGGCGGCGCACCGCATCGACGCGTGGCTGCATCACGCGCCGCCCGCCCGCCCGGCAAAACACCCCACGGCGACCTACGATTCGCTGCACCTGTGGTACTTCGGCGACGCCGCACAGCGCCGGGAACCCGAACTCGAACCGGCGGAGCGCGTCACGAGTTTCGAGGAGGTCGTCGGCGGCTTGTCCGCGGACGAGGCGACCTACGAAGCAGGGCGTTGCCTGTCATGCGGTAACTGCTTCGAATGCGACGGCTGCCTGGGCGCGTGCCCGGAGAACGCTGTCATCAAACTCGGGCGCGGGCACCGCTACCAGTTCGACTACGCCAGGTGCACCGGCTGCGGTATCTGCGCCGACCAGTGCCCGGTCCACGCCATCGACATGTTTCCGGAGCCGAAATGACCCGTGCCACGGTCGACGGCAACGAGGCCGCCGTTTCGGTCGCCTACCGGCTCAACGAGGTGTGCTGCATCTACCCGATCACCCCGTCGTCGCCGATGGCCGAGTGGGCCGACGTCTGGTCCAGCGCCGGGCGGCCCAACGTGTGGGGCACCGTCCCGACCGTGGTCGAGATGCAGAGCGAGGGCGGAGCGGCGGGTGCTTTGCACGGCGCCCTGCAAAGCGGCGCGTTGGCCACGACCTTCACCTCGTCGCAGGGCCTGCTGCTGATGATCCCGAACATGTACAAGATCGCCGGTGAACTGACTTCAGCCGTCATCAACGTAGCAGCCAGATCGGTGGCCACGCAGGCGCTGTCGATCTTCGGTGACCACTCCGACGTGATGGCAGTGCGGCAAACGGGGTTCGCAATGCTTTCGTCGGCCTCGGTCCAGGAGTCCCACGATCTGGCGCTCATCGCGCAGGCGGCCACCCTGGCGACCCGGGTACCGTTCGTGCACTTCTTCGACGGGTTCCGAACCTCGCACGAAATCAACACGATTGACACGCTTACCGATGAGGACCTGCGGGCGCTTGTACCCGAGGAGTTGGTGCGCGCACATCGCGAACGCGCACTGTCGCCCGAGCGACCGTTCATCCGCGGCACCGCACAGAATCCGGACGTCTACTTCCAGGCGCGGGAGACGGTGAACCCGTTCTACGCGCGGGTGCCCGGCGTCGTCGCGGAACTGATGGCGCGGCTTGGCGAGCGCACCGGCCGCACGATGGGCATCGTCGACTACGCCGGGCACCCGCAGGCGGATCGAGTAATGGTACTGATGGGCTCGGGTGCCGAGACTGTGGTGCAAACGGTCGCCGCGCTCGTCGACCGGGGCGAGCGGGTCGGCGTCGTGCAGATGCGGCTGTACCGGCCGTTTCCCGCCGCGGCGCTGCTGGCTGCACTGCCGGCGACGGTCCGCACGGTCGGTGTCCTGGACCGCACCAAGGAACCAGGGTCGATCGGCGAGCCGCTCTATCTGGACGTGGTCGCTGCGCTTGCCGAGGCCTTCGGCGACGGGACACGTCCGGTCATGCCGCGAGTCAGCGGTGGACGCTACGGGCTGTCCTCGAAGGAGTTCACGCCCGCCATGGTCGCGGGCGTGTTCGCTGAACTCGCCCGCGAGCAGCCGCGGCGACGGTTCACCATCGGTATCGACGACGATGTGTCGGGCACCAGCGTCGACTACGACCCGTCCTTCGACATCGAGTCACCAAACACGTTCCGGGCGGTCTTCTTCGGGCTCGGTTCGGACGGTACCGTCAGCGCCAACAAGAACACGATCAAGATCATGGGGTCGGAAGAAGGCCTGTACGCCCAGGCGTACTTCGTCTACGACTCAAAGAAATCGGGTTCGCAGACCGAGTCGCATCTGCGTTTCGGGCCAGATCCCATCCGTGCGCCTTACCTCGTCAACGGCGCCAATTTCGTCGGGTGTCATCAGTTCCGGTTCCTCGACAAGGTCGACGTACTCGCTCGCGCCGGCCGCGGCGCGAGGCTGCTTCTGAATTGCCGGCTTCCGGCGCACAAGGTCTGGGATGCGCTGCCCCGGCGGGTACAGCAGCAGATCTTGGACACGCGGATCACGCTCTACACCGTCGACGCCGACCGGATCGCCCGCGAAGCCGGACTGACCGGCCGCATCAACATCGTGCTGCAGACCTGCTTCTTCGCGATCTCAGACGTGCTGCCCCACGACCGGGCCATCGCCCGGATCAAGGAATCGGTGCAGAAGACGTATGGCAACCGCGGCGCCGAGATGCTGTCCAAGGAGTTGGCCGCGGTGGACGGCGCCGTGGCCGGGCTGCAACGGATCGAGGTACCCGCCGGCATTTCCGGGGCCACTTCCGCCCGCGCTTCGGTACCGACAGTGCCCACGTCGGCCCCGGCGTTCGTCCGCACTGTGACCGCGGAGATGATGGCCGGACGCGGAAACCTGCTGCCGGTCAGCGCACTTCCGGTGGACGGCACCTACCCGAGCGCTACGACTGCTTACGAGAAGCGCAACATCTCCGAGTTGGTCGCGGTATGGGATTCCGAGAGCTGCATCCAGTGCGGCAACTGTAGCTTCGTCTGCCCGCACAGCGTGATCCGTTCAAAGTTCTACGACGAATCCCAACTTGCCGGGGCGCCCGCAGCATTCGCCTCCGCGCAGCTCGACGCCGTCGGCCTGCCGAACGCCAGATACTCGTTGCAGGTATACGTGGAAGACTGCACCGGATGCGGCCTGTGTGTCGAGGCCTGCCCAGTCGTCATACCCGGCGCAGGCGTGACCAAGGCGATCAACCTTGCTCCCGCCGAGCCGCGGTTGGTCACCGAGCGCGAGAACATCGGTTTCTTCGAGACACTGCCGACCAATGACAGGTCCAGAGTGGATTTCGGCACCGTACGTGGCACCCAGTTTCTGCAGCCGCTGTTCGAGTTCTCCGGCGCCTGCGCTGGTTGCGGTGAAACGCCGTACCTCAAGCTCCTCTCACAGCTGTTCGGCGACCGGCTGATGATCGCCAACGCGACCGGTTGCTCGTCGATCTACGGCGGCAACCTGCCCACCACTCCGTGGGCCACCAATGCCGACGGGCGAGGCCCAGCCTGGTCGAATTCACTGTTCGAGGACAATGCTGAGTTCGGGCTCGGCCTGCGGTTGGCCAACGACGGGCACGTCACGCTGGCTCGGCGACGCCTCGCCGAGTTGCGCGACACGTTGGGTAGCGGACTTGTCGACGACATTCTGTCGGCGCCGCAGCTGCGCGAGTCGGAGTTGGCGGCCCAGCGTCAGCGGGTCGCCGAGCTCAGGACCCGTCTCGACGGGCTCGATCCCACCTTGACCGCTGACCTGCTCAGCGTTGTGGACAACCTGGTCCGGCGCAGCGTGTGGATCGTCGGAGGTGACGGCTGGGCGTACGACATCGGCTCCGGCGGCCTCGACCATGTCCTTGCCACCGGGCGCAATGTCAACGTACTGGTGCTCGACACCGAGGTCTATTCCAACACCGGCGGCCAGATGTCCAAGTCGACACCGCTGGGCGCGGTCGCGAAGTTCGCCACCGCCGGGAAGACGGTGCCGAAGAAAGACCTTGCCCTCCAGGCCATCGCCTACGGAAACGTCTACGTCGCAAAGGTTGCCATGGGTGCCGATTCACAGCAGACGCTGCAAGCGTTCCGTGAGGCGGAGGCCTACGACGGGCCATCGCTGATAATCGGATACAGCCAGTGCATTGCGCACGGCATCGACATGCGTCTGGGGATGGATCAGCAATACCGGGCCGTCGCCAGCGGACACTGGCCGCTTCTTCGGTATGACCCGGCACTGCGTGCCGCGGGGAAGAACCCGTTCCTGCTCGATTCGCACCGACCGCGGATTCCACTGTCCGACTACGTCTACCGCGAGCTGCGTTACCGCACCCTGGCCAGCTCGGATCCGGTCGAAGCCGAGCGGCTACTCGGACTTGCGGAGCAGGCGATCGAACAACGCTGGAATACATACGAGGAGATGGCTTCCCGCGGTCCCGAACACTTCCACCCTGACGCCCGCAGGGAGCCCTGATGGACCTGTCGAGTCGCTACCTCGGCCTGGACTTGCGCAATCCGCTGGTCGCGTCCGCGTCCCCGCTGTCGAAGACAGTCGACGGAGTCCGGCGTCTCGCCGACGCAGGTGTAGGCGCGGTGGTGCTGTATTCGCTGTTCGAAGAGCAATTGAACCGCACAGCCGAGCGCAACGCGCGGCTGGCTGAGGCGGGGTCCGAAAGCTTCGCCGAAGCGCTGTCCTACTTTCCGGCTGGAGCCGCCGAGGACCACGGTCCACGCCAGTACCTGAGCCTGCTCGAGCGGGCGGCGAAGACAGCATCGGTTCCGGTGATCGGCAGCCTCAACGCCAGCAGCCCCGGCAGTTGGGCCCGCTACGCGCGATCGATGCAGGAGTGTGGTGCGGCCGCAATCGAATTGAACATCTATTACCTGCCCGGCGATGCGCATATCAGCGGCCGCGATGTCGAGCAGCGTCACGTCGACGTTCTCGCGGGCGTCAAGGATGCCGTGAGTGTGCCGGTGGCGGTGAAACTCAGCCCATACTTCAGCGCGACCGCTGAGATGGCCCGGCGCCTGGACCTGGCCGGTGCCGACGGGCTGGTGCTGTTCAACCGATTCCTGCAACCTGACATCGACCCCGAGACCTTGGCGGCGGTGCCTGGGATGTCGTTGTCTACCGCAACGGAGGCTCGCCTGCCTCTGACTTGGATCACGTTGCTGCACGGTCGGATTGGCGCTTCGCTGGGCGCAACTACGGGTGTCGAGAGCTCAACAGAGCTGCTCAAGTACCTGCTTGCCGGCGCCGACGTGGTGATGACCGCATCAGCATTGCTGCGCCACGGCCCGGAGTATGCGGCCAAACTGCTCGATGGGTTGCGTGATTGGATGACACGCAAGGGATACAGTGCTGTCGGCGATTTTCGTGGGCTGCTCGCCGTCCCCATCGGCGTCGACGAGGCCAGTCGTGAACGCGGGGACTACGTCAGCGCGCTGCGGAGGGCCAACAGCAGTGACTTCGAGCCGTGGTGATGTGTCAGTCGCCGCAGGCAAGGACCTCGTCGAAGCCCTGGACCAGGCACTCGTGGAAGACGTCGAAATCGGGGATCGCGCCGGTATCGACGTCGATGCCGAGTGCACAGGTGTCGACGTAGGTCAGCAGTGTGACATTGACCGCCGAGCCGATAGTTGGACCGAACGCATACTGCCGTAGCACGCTGGCCCCACCGAGGAACACCGGAACCGGGATACCCGGAACATCGCTGGCCAGGAAGTCGACGTGGCGCAGGATCGAGCCGATGTACCAGCGGGGCATCAGGTTGAGCACGCCCGCGATCCACTCGGTGTAGGGCAAGGACCGCTCACCTCGAATTCTGGCGGTCTGCTCTTTGATGGCGCTGATCCGCTCTGCCGGGTCGACCGTGCCGACCGGTACGTCGAACCGCATCAGCGTGATCCGGTTGCCGCCCATCTCGTCACCCTCGGCGCGCAGGTTGATGGGCATGTTCAGGTGTAGGTCGCCGACTACGACACCGTGCCTTTCGTGGTACAGCCGCAACCCGCCGGCCAGGCCTGCCACGAAGGCGTCGTTCAACGCCCCGCCGCACCTGTGCGCCGCTCGCCGCAACCGAGTCTTCGGCACGTCATAGACGCCGAGATGACGGGCCAGGGTCCGGTTCTTCATCAGCGGGGACCCGGTGCGGTTCACCGGCCGGACGGTCCGGTAGATCGAAGCCGTTGTGGCCGCTATTGACTCGATGGTCCCCAGCGGCTGCCGGATGCTGTTGACGAAGAATTTCGGGGCCGAGGTGATTGTTCTCGACAGCGCAGTCGCAACCAGTCCCGCGTCGTAGCCCAGCACATCGCGGTATCCGCGCAACCAGGGCTGCGGGGCCACCGCCGGCGGAGCGAGTAACCTGCCGCGCAGTTCAGGCAGTTCGGAGAGGTCAAATAAGGTCATGGCGATCTGTACCCCGCCGACACCGTCGGTGAGGCTGTGGTGAAACTTGCAGAGCATCGCCGCTCCCCCGTCGTCGAGGCCGTCGATCAGCGTGACGCTCCACAACGGACGAGCCCGGTCGAAGTTCTCCATCGCGGCCAAGCGGGCCATCTCGAGCACCGAGTCGAGGTCACCAGGACGGGGTGCTCCTGCTCGCCGGATATGGAAGCGCAGATCGAAATCCGGGGCGTTTTCCCACCGCGGCGGGGCGGGAGCGAGCGACTCCACCACTCGTTGCCGGAACATCGGCAGTTTGCGGGTGATGCGGTCGAACCGCTCGCACACGTCATCCCAGTCCGGCGTCTTGTCCAGTGTCAACACCGTCACAACAGTGGATCGCAGTCGTGGATCGCTCTCCATTGCCCAGGTGAATGCGTCGCTGCTCCGCATGAATTCAGTCATTTCTACTCCCATACGCAAACGTACGTGCAGCGACGCAACACGTCAGCACACTCGGCGCAACTAAGGACTTTGTGCCTTCGCGTCCGGCCAAGAGCGCCGCAACCGACACCACCCCGGTTCGACGCGGCAGCATGGTCCTGCTATCCAAGGTCTTTCGGCCCTCACCTCCCCATCGCCACAGGCGTTGAGTGAAGCTACGGGGGCTCGCTTAATCCCCCGATGCCGGTGACGCTTGAACCATCACCACGAAGAATCACACGACGACGACGTACACCATGTCCCAGGACTTGACCCCGGACCATTCGCCTCATGTTGGCGTGCAGATCGCCGCCTACCAGGCCGTAGGCGTCGCGGCATTACCAGGCCGGCGGTTCAAACCACCGCTCGCAGCGACCGCCGCCGCACTACTAATCGGTAGTAGCTCCACTTGCGAAGCGAACACGACTTGCCTCAGCTTGGATGAGAAAGCCCCGCGGCCCGATTCTCATTCGATCTGGGGCAACGCAGGTCAGAGGCGGCGTTGTGCCCCAGATTCGATGAGAGCGGACACCTGACCTTCGAAGGGTTCCCTGTCCCCGCCGTGATGATCGTCGTCGGCTAGTCGGGTGAGATGCTGTGGGCGTCAAGATAATCCCATCCGACCAGTAGCAGGTTCGGGCACACATACGCCTCCACTACCCCGCTCTACACCCCGGTGTCGCCAGACGCCACAGGTGCGGCGCCCATGTACATGAGTTCATAGAACGGGCCGGTCCGGACCTTGACTCGCTCGACAACCTGGTCGTTTTCGTAGTGGGTGAGCTCGGCAGGCCCGGTGAATCGCAGCATGGCGCCACCGTAGATCGATGCCCGTGACTTCTCCTCGTCTGTTCCAGGCAGAACGTCTGCGAAATTGATTTGGGCAGTGGCGGTCTCGTTTGTTACGGACAGAGTGAAGCGAGTGGCGCCGTCGCGATAGTAGTAGGCGAATGCGTCCGGTGCCGGCTTGCCCGTGACAGGGTCCACCTGGGAACTCTCGGTGCTGTAGGTGATGTGTTCGCTGTTCTGGGTGCCCGGTCCGCCGGCGAGCAGTTGGCTACCGCGGAACACCATGAAGAATGGAATATCGGGGTAACCGTATTCCTGCTCGAACGTCATGTACACCGCGAGAACGGTGTAGTCGTTGAATTCCCAGTGGAACCAGTTCCAGTCGTGCAGGAACTCACCGAGCGGCTTGTTCATCCAGCCGCGGTCGATGTATCCGGTGCCGCGGCTGTCGATGTCGAGCCCGTTGCCACGGATGACGACGTGGGTGTCGCCTGCGGGTACCGGGATGGACCAACCGAAAAAATTCGCGTCATTCTCGCCGAAGATGATGTGCCCGGCCTCCGGTCGCCATTCAGGTGCCGTGGGGGTGAGTTCGAGGTCGACGGTGTATCCGTTGTTCTCGAAATGAGCGTGGTAAGTATTGGCATCGATACGCCGGAACCGATTCTTACCCACTTGGATATCGCAGTCATCACCGGGTGCCGATGACCAATCATCGGCAGAAAAGATCGCATCCGAGTCAATAACGGTGCCGTCGGGCAGCGTCAGGAACAAGCTCACCGCTGGTTTCAGCCCGAGTTCGGCCATGAAAAGGGGGCAGGTCAGAATGCCGATCGCCACCATGCAGTCGTCCAAATCTGCTTTCATGAACCACCATTCCATCGTTCCGGGGCTACCGTCGACATGCGTCCGCTGCTCGTCGGCTGTGATCTGACCGGGCCGCAACCCCAGCGCCTGATAGTCCTGCGGAGAGTGGGCCAACCTCAGCGGCAGCGTGTTCATCTTCCGGTTCCTTCCCGTGGATATGCGCCCGATCGCGGTGCCGAAGGGCTCATACCGACGAGTGTCTCAGCGCGGGCGACGCCGCGGGGTCGTCGGTCCGCCACGCGGACCGCAGATCGTCTGGAGGTTCCGGGTGATGGCGTCAGTTGATCGTCAGCGCCCGGGATAGGTCAAGGCGAGCTGACATTTCCGCTGGATGCAGCGAGATCGGCGGCAATGTCGCCGGCCGTTGCGGCGACGATCGCGCCCAGTTTGTCGCGTACGGCCGCGGCGTCAACGGCACCAGGAATCTGAGCTGACACCGTTCCCAGCGGCCAGCCCGGTCCGAACCGGATCGCGGCTGCGAACGTGGTGACGGAACCCTGATCCTGGGTGTCGACGGCAAACCCCCGAGAGCGGATGTTTGCGTATTCATGCCGGTCCGCTGTGCCGAGGTGGTGCCGCTTGACGTACTCGTCGAGTTCGTCCGGCGGTGCATAGGCCAGGATGACCGTTCCTTCGGCCCCGCCGACATGCAACAGGTCGCGAGTTCCGACGGCCAACGATTCGGTGTAGCCGCCGACGCCGGCGTGTTCGATGACGATCAATTCATCGCCGTCGCGTATCCGTGCGCGCGCGCTTGCCCGTACCTCACGTGCCAATCGATGCAGATGAGGCACGACGTTGTTTGCCAGATCCACGCGGTTCGCTGCGGCGAACGCCACCGTGAAAACCCTTGAGGTCAACATCCATTGGGCGTGAGCGTCGGAGGCAGCCTCGACCCAACCCGCCGCCGCCAACGTCGCGAGGCACCGGTGCACGGTGGTCTTTGGCAGGTTCAATTTACGAGCCAAGGCGCTCAATCCGACCGGCTGGTTGCGCGCAACGCCCTCGAGTACATCCAAAGCAGTCACGACATTACGCACCTGTCACCGCCGATCCCCGTCCCATCGCAACAGCGTATTGCCGCGGGACAATGTCCCGGGCGCAGCACGACTGTAGACGGTGCGGTGGCGTGTGCGGGCTTCGGTAACTATCTGTGCGGCAGCAGGAACTAAGACGACTCGTAAACCGCTGCGGCCGCGTCGGTGTCGAGGTTGACGCAGACATCCGGATGCCGCTGCAGGATGCTGGCCGGGCATTGCTCGGTGACCGGGCCGCGCACAGCCGCGGCCACGGCATCGGCCTTGTGGCTACCGGAGGCGACGAGTTCGATGCGGCCGGCACGCATGATCGTGGCTAGGCCCTGGGTCAGGCATTCAACGGGAACCGCGTCGGCGGAGGGAAAGAACCGTGCGTTGGCTCGGCGGGTGGACTCGGTGAGTGTCGCGCGATGCGTGGTGGCGGAGAACGGCGTGCCCGGCTCGTTGAAGCCGATGTGTCCGTTTCCTCCGAT
Organism: Mycolicibacterium sp. Y3; assembly: GCF_051188035.1. Lineage (NCBI taxonomy): Bacteria > Bacillati > Actinomycetota > Actinomycetes > Mycobacteriales > Mycobacteriaceae > Mycobacterium > Mycolicibacterium sp. Y3. The sequence continues at coordinate 3,623,322 of NZ_JAVQLT010000001.1, forward strand.
GCCCAAGATTTGCAGATCCACCCCCGCAACGGCAATGGCAGCTTCGTAGGCCTCGGCGGCCCCATCGGGATCCGCGGAGGCACCGTCGGGAACGTGCAGCGACGTCGGGTGCAGACCCAGCGGTCCGATGAGGACACGTTCGAGGACTGCCCGATACGACTGCGGATGGCCAGGTGGCAGACCGATGTACTCATCGAGGGCGAACCAGCGCACCCCAAACGCGTCGAGGCCGTCGTCGACATACCGTGCCAGGGCACGGTATACCGGCTCGGGCGACGACCCGGTGGCCACGCCGATCACCGCGTCCGGTTTGTCGCGAATCAGCGCCGCGATCCGCGCCGCAACCCGTTGCCCCGCCACCTCGGTACCGGAGCAGATCTCGATGTCCAGTGTCACGCCGCCTTCGACCGCTTGGCCAGCACCCGGGCGATATCGGGATTGGAATCGACGTAGCGCGACAACAGTTCGCGCGCCACGCTCACCGAATCGACCAGGGGGTGCAGCGCGAACGCTTTGAGGGCGTCGGTACTCGACCCGGTCAACGCTGCGCTGATCGTCTGCCGCTCAACGGCTTTCACCTGCTGCATCAAACCGAGCTGATGCAGATCCGGCTGGGTCTCCAACGTCAGCGGATGCACACCGTTGGCATCCACCATCGTCGATACCTCGACCACCGCATCGGCGGGCAATCCTTGGATCGTGCCACGGTTGCGCACGTTGAGGATCATCGTGCGGCGCTCGTTGCGGCTGATTGCCGCCATCACCCCGAGGGCTACCCCGGCGTAGCCCAGATGCGCCGGGTCGGTCTCGCGATCCCGTTCGACAGCCGGGGCTCCCTGGACACCGCCCTTGGCCTCGGCCATATAGCTGGCGCCACGCTCATCGACCGCGGCGGTCCACAACTTGGCCGCATGCTCAGGCTGCGCGGCGGCCTCGGTGAAGAACCGGCCTTGCGTCTCCAGGAGGAAATCGCCACGGGTCTGCGGGGATTCGAGGATGTGCCGGACGGCGTCACGGTGAAAGTAGTAGTAGTAGAGATACTCGTTGGGAATGACTTGTAGCGCGCGGATCCAATCGAGTCCGAAGACCTGCGTCTCCTCCATCCGGTTCAGCCTCTGCTCGTCGGCGAGCAGGTCCGGCAGCACGTCGTGGCCGTCGACGAGCACCCGGCGCATCCAGCCGAGGTGGTTGAGACCGACGTAGTCCATGTGTATGCGGGTGTGGTCGTAGCCCAGCGCTGCGGCGACCCTGCGGCCCAAACCGGATGGGGTATCGCAGATGCCGAGGGCCCGGTCCCCCAGCACGCTCTGCAGTGCCTCGGTGATGATGCCGGCTGGATTGGTGAAGTTCAGGAAGTAGGCGTCAGGGGCAACCCTGCGGATCGTGTGGGCGATATCGAGCATCACCGGCACGGTGCGCAACGCGTAGGCGATACCGCCGGGGCCTGTCGTCTCCTGCCCGATCACGTTGAGGTCCAACGCGACATGTTCGTCACAGCAGCGTTGTTCGACGCCACCGACGCGGATGGCGGCGAAGACGAAGTCCGCACCTTCCAGCGCAGGCTCCAGTTGGGTGTAGGTCCGCACGGTCGGCACGTCGGTGAACCCGACGGCGAGCTGCTCGAGGATGGTGGTAATCGTGGCCAACCGACCCTGGTCGACGTCGTAGAGAGCGACCTCGGTCACCCGCGGCGACCCCTCGTCGCGGATCAGGGCTTGCCAGACATACGGGGTGCGGAATCCGCCCCCACCGAGGATCGTGAGTTTCATGCAACGATGACCTTTCTGCCGGTCTCCCGGCGATGAACAAGTTCGTCTTGGGGCGTGCCCGCCGTCGTGATGAGCACATCGACATCGTCGAGTGAGCACAGGCGCAGGGCGCCCGAGCCTGGAAATTTCAGTTCGCTGGCCAGCAGGACGATCGACTGGGAGGCGGCGATGAGGGCCTGTTTGATCGGCGCCTCGACAGCCATGTTGTCCAACACCCGGCCACCGCGAACGCCGGTGCAGCTCAAGAACATCATGTCGGCGCTGAGCTGGCCGATGACCTGCTCGGCCAGTGGGCCGACCAGTGACTGCTGATTGCGTCGTAGCACCCCGCCCAGAAGTACGAGCTCGACGGCGTCATCGTCGCGAACTTCGTCGAGGACTGCCAGGTTCGACGTGATGATGGTGACGGGGCGGCCCCGCAACTCCCGAGCGACCAGCTGAGTCGTCGACCCGATGTCGAGCACCACGACGTCCCCGTCGGACACCAACCGTGCGGCCTCGACCGCCATCTTCTGGCGCAGCTCGAGATCGCCACGGCCATCGGAGGTGAAGGGGTCCTCCACGGCGCCGGAATCGGTGATGGTGGCCCGGCTCCCCTGCGTCAGCATGGCCCCGCCATAGAGTCGCTCAAGCCGTCCACCCTTGGCCAGGATGTCCAGATCGCGACGGATGGTGGACTCGCTGACCCCCAAGGACTCGGCGAGTTGGACCACTGACTGGCCGCCACCGGCCAGCGCGGCGAGGATGCGCTCATGGCGTCGGGCAAGGAACATGTCCGGAATCGTACCCACTGAATGACCGACTTTGCGCGACTTTGAACGATTTTCGACAAATTTCAGCGAAATTACCCGCGAGAGACGTCCAAGCAACATAATCGTCACGCAAGACAGCCACGCTAAGCGCGCAAACAACGTCAAACTCAGTCAAAACTGTGGAGGTGCCCACGAGTGACCGATCGTGAAATCGACGTGCTGATCGCGGGTCAGGTGTACAGCGACCTGGTTTTCACCGGCGTTCAGGCACCGGCCCCCGGAGCCGAGGTGTACGCCCAGGGCTTCGCGATCTCGCCCGGCGGTGCCGCCAACCGCGCGGTCGCGGCCGCCCGGCTCGGCGCGCACACCGCACTGGTCACCGAGTTGGGCGATGACCCCATCGGCTGCATCATCGCGCGCACCCTGCGCGATGAGCCGAATATGGATCTGCGCTTCGCCGTTCAACACCAGGGATATCAGAACCCCATCTCGGTGGCGATCACCGACGGGCACGACCGATCCTTTGTGACCTACGAACAGCAGCCCCCGCACCTTCCGTCCTGGCCGGAGTCCACGCCGGTCCGCGTCGCCCATGTCGGTCTGGGCCGCGGTCCCGTCCACACCGAGGCCACTCGGCTGCGCGCACGGGGCACCACCCTGGTGAGCGGCGTCGGCTGGGACCCGTCGGGTCAGTGGTCCGAGGCGATGCTCGAGCAGCTCGACAATGTGGACGTCCTCATCGTCAACGAGGTCGAGGCGCTCGGCTACACCCGCGCGCAGACCGCCGACGCGGCATTGGATGTCCTTGCCGAGCGCGTCGATCTCGCGGTCATCACGCTGGGGCCGGGTGGGGCGATGGCGGCGCAGGGACCGATCCGGCTGCGCGTCCCCGCCATCGCCGTCCGCGCGGTGGACCCCACCGGGGCCGGAGATGCTTTCACCGCCGCGTTCATGGCCGCCACCGCATGGGACTGGGAGATCTCCCAGCGGCTGCGGCTGGCCAGCATCAGCGCCACCTGTTCGGTGCGCGGCGCCGGTGGCGCCCGCAGCGCGCCCCGTCCCGCCGATATCGCCGATCTGCTCGACGAGCACCGCAATGACCCGGAGTGGGCACCGGTCCGGAATTGGGCCGAACAACACCGCCAGTCCGCCATCCCTGCAACCCGAGGAGCCCTGACCTCATGACAAGAACCCGACTGTTTCGATTCGGCGGCGCCCTGGCCGCGACCATCACCCTGCTGACAGCGACCGCGTGTGCACCTGGCCCGTCGGGTGGTGGCGCACCGGCAGCGCCCACCAGCCCGGTGTCCAAAGACATTTCGTCGGCCGGCCCGGTCACATTGACCGTGTGGGACCAGAACACCGACGGCGGTATCGCCAGGGCACAGGAGCAGCTCAACGCCGAGTTCCACCAGAAGTACCCCAACGTCACGATCAACCGGACCGTCGAGTCGTTCAGTGATCTCAAGACGACCCTGAAGCTGGCGCTGTCCAGTAACACTCCCCCGGACGTCGTCCAGGCCAACCAGGGCTACCCCGACATGGGCGCGTTCGTCTCGGCAGGAATGCTGCGCCCGATGAACGACTACGCCAAGCTCTACGGCTGGGACGGCTACTACCCCCAAGGCCTGCTCAAGCAGAACAGCTTCAGCAGCGACGGCAAGACCTGGCAGGGCGACACGCTGTTCGGCGTCTCGCAGACCGGCGAGGTCGTGGGCATCTACTACAACCGCCAGAAGCTCGCGTCGCTCGGGCTGTCCGCGCCCACCACACTGGGCGAGCTGGATTCGGCGATGGACGCCGCGAAAACCAAGGGGATGTTGCCGATGTCGTTCGGCAATCTCGACAAATCGCCCGGCATCCACCTGTTCGGCGTCGTCCAGGCCGCACTGGCGGGCGCACCGGCGGTCAAGGATCTCGTGAGCGGCCACAGTGGCGCATGGACCGATCCGGCCTCACTGAAGGCCGCCCAGCAGATCGCCGAATGGTCCACCAAGGGCTATCTGACTCCGGGCACCAACGGTGTCTCCCGCGACGACGCCGTTGCCGCATTCGGAAAGGGCGGTGCACTGTTCACCCTCACCGGAACCTGGATGCAGCAGCCCTTGCACGACGCCCTGGGTGACGACGTCGGCTTCACCACACTGACCTCCACGGACGGCAAGCCGGCCACCACCGGCGGGCAGGGACTGGCCTGGGCCATCACCTCGAAGTCCGCCCACCCGGATGTCGCTGCGGCCTACATCGATTTCATCACCAACGCCAAAGCCGCACAGCTGCTGCTGGATTCCGGCAATCTGCCGACGGTACTGCCGTCAGGCTACGAGCCCAAGGCGGGCACGTTGGCCGGTGATATCGCGACGCGGTACCGGGATGTCCAGGCGGCCGACGGCGTGGTCCCCTATCTCGACTACACCACGCCGACCTTCTATGACACCCTCACCGCGGGAATGCAGGAACTCCTTGGTGGGCAGTCTGATCCGCAGCAATTCGTGGATGCGTTGCAGACCGACTACGCCGCCTTCCTCAAGAACCAGAAATGACCGTGACGCTGCGCCCACCACGACGAACGAACACGCCGGACAGTCCCGGTGACCGGCTCAGCCGGCCTCCGCGGGCGCGGCGTCGTAGGGCCCGCAGAGCGCTACGCGGCTATCTCTATGTGCTGCCGGCGTTCGTGGTCTTCGCGGCGTTTCTCGGCGCCCCGCTGGTACAGACCGTCCAGTACTCGTTCTACAACTGGAACGGCATCGGGACGGCCACCGTCGCCGGAATCTCCAACTACCTCACCGTGTTCGACGACGAGCAGTTGCGAGGATCATTCCTGCATGCCGGGATCCTGATGGTGTTCTACGCCGTGGTACCCGTCACCATCGCGCTGTTGCTCAGCGCGGTGATCTCCCGGGCGCACGCGATGAAGTCGATGTCGTTCTTCCGCACGGTGCTGTTCCTGCCGCAGGTGATCACCACCGTCGTCATCGGCACGATCTGGATCTCCGTCTACTCGCAGAACGGCCTGCTCAACCAGACGCTGCGCGCCATCGGGCTGGGCTCGCTGGCGCGGGTGTGGCTGGGCGACCACACCTTCGCCCTGATCGCGATCGGGCTGATCGGCACATGGCTCAACATCGGATTGTGCCTGGTGCTGTTCTTGTCCGGCATCGGCAACATCGCACCGGAACTGTTCGAAGCCGCCCGCCTCGACGGCGCCGGGCGGGTCCGGGAGTTCTTCGCCATCACGCTGCCGTCCCTGCGCGGCCAGATCGCGGTGGCGCTGACCCTGACCGTGGTGTCGGCGCTGAAAACCTTTGACCTGGTTTACATCACCACCCGCGGCGGCCCCGGAACCGCCACCACCGTCCCGGCCTTTGAGGCCTACAACCGCGCCTTCAACACCGGGCAGGTGGGTTTGGCGTCCGCCATCGCGGTGGTGCTGACCGTGGCGATCGTGGCACTGACCTTCCTGATCAGCAGGATCACCCCGAGGGAGGCCGAATGAACCTGAGCCGGACCGAGAAGACGGTCAACCAGATCATTCTCGTGCTCTTCGCCGTGTTCGCCGTTGTCCCGTTGCTCGGTGTCGTGCTGTCCTCGATCACGCCCGCCAAGCAGAACTCGGGTGGGTTCAACGTCCCGACGAGCATCGACCTGCACAACTACGGTGCGGCGTGGAACCGCGGGAACTTCAGCAGCTACCTACTGTCCAGCGTGGTGGTGACCGCCGCCGTCGTGCTGCTCACCGTGACGCTGGCGACGTTGGCCGGTTACGCGTTCGCCCGGATGCGGTTTCCCGGCTCCTCGATCCTGTTCTACACCTTGCTCCTCGGCCTCACCCTGCCGGCCGAGGCCTTCATCATCCCGCTGTATTTCAACCTGCGCACCATCGGACTCACCGACACCTATTGGGCACTGATCCTGCCGCAAACCGCCCAGTCCCTGGGCTTCGCGGTGTTCTGGATGCGCAACCAGTTTCGGGCTTTCCCCGGCGAGATCATCGAGGCCGCCCGGTTGGACGGATCGAGTGACTTCCGGCTGCTCTGGCGCATTGTCGTGCCGCCGAGCCTGGCGCCGATGATGACCATGGCCGTCATCGTCACGATGTGGACATGGAATGAGTTCCTGCTGCCGCTGGTCCTCGTCGTCTCCGACAGCCGACGTACCGCCCCTCTCGGCTTGGCACTGTTCCAGGGTCAACACCTCACCGACTATTCGCTGCTGGCCGCCGCCGGTGTGATGGTCGCCCTACCGATCGCAGTGCTCTTCTTCGCACTGCAGAAGCGATTCATCAACGGAATGGTCGGTGGCATCTCGTCCCGCTGACACCGACTCCCCGTCCGCGCACCCCCCTCGATCACAGGAGTACATCCCATGGCCACCATTCGATTCGACCAGGCCCAGCGCTGGTACCCGAAAGCGCCCGCACCGGCAGTGGCCGGCATCGACCTCGAGATCGCCGACGGTGAATTCATGGTGCTCGTCGGCCCCTCGGGCTGTGGCAAGTCGACCACTCTGCGCATGCTGGCCGGCCTGGAGGAAGTGACCGCCGGCTCGATACACCTGGGCGGACGCGATGTCACCACGGCCGCCCCCAAGGACCGGGACATCGCCATGGTGTTCCAGAACTATGCGCTGTACCCGCACATGACCGTCGCAGGCAACATGGGATTCTGTCTCAAGAACGCCGGCCTGCCCAAACACGAGCGCGAACGTCGGATCGCCGAGGCCGCCAAGACCCTCGGCCTCACCGACTATCTCGACCGCAAACCCAAGGCGCTCTCGGGCGGGCAGCGCCAGCGGGTCGCGATGGGCCGTGCGATCGTCCGCAATCCCCAGGTGTTCTGCATGGATGAGCCGCTGTCCAACCTCGACGCGAAGATGCGCGTGCAGACCCGCACCGATATCGCCAAGCTGCAGCGCGACCTCGGTGTCACCACCGTCTACGTCACCCACGACCAGACCGAGGCCATGACCATGGGTGACCGCGTCGCGGTCATGAAAGACGGTGAACTGCAACAGGTCGGCGCCCCGATGGAGCTCTACGCCCGGCCGGTCAACGTGTTCGTCGCGGGATTCATCGGATCACCCGCGATGAAGTTCCTCGACGGCGATCTCGACGAGGCAGGCGTCACCGCGGCGGGACACAGCATGGCTGTCGAACGCAACGGGGCCACCAACGGGCCGGTCATCGTCGGTGTGCGGCCCGAAGGGTGGCGCCTGACGCAGGCGGGTGCCGGTATCCCCGTCACTGTCGCGATGGTCGAGATCCTGGGGGCGGATGCCTACCTGTACGGCACCGCCGGTCCCGTCGGCGCCGATGTCATCGTCCGGACCAGCGGTCGCGACCAGATTCGGATGGGCGATACCGTGTACGTCACCGCTGATCCCCACGCCATCCACCTCTTCGACAAAGCCACCGGCGTTCGGGTCGGCTAGGTCACCGGCGTCACTGTGACGAATTCAGTCGGTCGCCGGACCGGTTCGCTCCGTGGATATACCTGCGTGAGTATTCTGTTTCTGCGGTCTCCGGCTGTGTCAGACTATGCGGATGATTTCTCCCGACCCGCGCACCGAGGACTCGCTGCCTGCAAGGGCCGCGGACCAGGACGCGGACGAGGCCGCTGACCTGGTGATTGCGGCAGCCTCGGGTGAGCAGCAGATCAGCGCCACCGAGCTCGCCAGGATGTTGCTTTCGGTCAGTCACACCGTGGCCGACGAGGATGAACTCCTCAGCCTGCTGCAGAACCTCGCTCAGATCGCGCAGAAGGCGATCGCCGGAGCCGACAGTACGGGCGTCACGATCGATCTGGCCGGGCGGACCTACACCGCGGTGCACACCGACGAGCGCACGCTGCGCGTCGATACCGAACAGTACGACGCCGGAGACGGGCCCTGCCTGCAGGCTGCCCGCCTCGGTGAGATCGTGCTCGTGGATTCCGAGGAAGCGGTGTCCACCTGGCCGGAGTTCGCGGCCGCGGCACGTGCCGAAGGCATCCTCAGCTTTCTGGCGGCACCTTTGGTCACCGTCGACCAGTCGCTCGGGTCGTTGAATCTCTACGGGCGGGCGCGTTCGGCGTTCGACAGCTTCGATGCCGAGATCCTTGAGCTGCTGACCACGGCGGTCTCGCGAGCGATAGGTGATTTCGCCCGGTTCCGTTCGGTACGTGACGTCGCAGTCGGACTGCAGCGCGCGCTGGAGACGCGTGCGCCCATCGAACAGGCCAAAGGCATGTTGATGGCCATTCACGGCATCGATGCGGGCGAGGCCTTCGATCGGCTCCGTCGGGAGAGCCAGAACTCGAATGTCCCCCTGCGTACGGTGGCCGCCGATCTGGTCCAGCGTTTCACCGCGATGCCCGGATCGGCGACTGACGGAAAAGCCGGCTGAGCGTCACGCACTCCCCCGCGTTGCTTCGTGGTGGCGACGAAATACCTTGGGGCGCAGACATCTTCATCCGCTGATCAGCGCTGGTCCTGGTGGTCTGTGGTGCCGCCCTCTGATTCCCAGCGTTCTTGAGCGCTGAGAGCCTGTGCGCGCCGATCCCGTTCGCGCGCACTGCCGATGGGCGGCCTCGTCTCCTGCGGTGTCACCGTGACGCTCCCCTCTCTTCCGGGGGCAGGTCCTGGCCTCGTCATCGGTCTTGATGCTCCTTGCGCGCACCGCTGGATTTCTCGGGTGTGTGGACGGCCGGATCAACGCTGTCCGCGCGCTCCCATTGCTGATTGAGCTTCTCGCGCGAGTCCACCGCTTCGCTCCGGTGCGTTTCGGCCTGCTGTTGCAGACCGGCGGCTTGTGCGGCCTTGACATCGGATTCGGCCTGAGCGGCGCGGGCGCGGGCGGCGGTCTCGTCCGCCCACGCTTCGCGCTGTCGCACGTCGCGCGCCTCGTCCTTCGCGGACTCACGAATCTCTTCGGCGGCGATATGGCGATGGGCGTTGCGTCTGTCGCGCGCCACCCAGGCAATGGCGACGATGAGAAGAATCGCCACGCACACCACGAGGACGATCAAGAGGATGCTGGGGGTGGCCATATCGGCTCCTTAGGTTGGTCAATCGGTGAATCAGGTCGTGTCGGAGCCGCCAGCACCCGCCGCGAGCCAATGGATGCCATTGCGCGAGTGGTTATTTGAGCGTCGAGCTCCTCGGCTACGCGGGTGTACCCGTGAGCCTGCTCGCCCCGGTATCGGGTCTAGTAGTAGTGGCGACGGCCGCCGACCGCATGCCCCATCCGCCCCATGAGCATCAGCAGTAGGCCGACGACCAGCAGGATGACCCCGATCACCAAAACGATGTGGGCGAAAGCGAAGGTGGGAACAAGGCTGGGCAGCAGCAGGCCCAGGACGATGAGGATGATGCCGAGAACGATCATGGTGCTTACCTGGTTTCGATATGAACGGACGGAGAGCAGCGGAAGACCTTCTTCACGTTGCCCGTGGCAGCGTCGACCTTGTGGGCGATCCTTTTACCGACCCTCATTGCGGACTCCTTGCCTGTCGTTGTCCGTCGCCCGCGACTGGGCGACGGTGGCCACGGTGGACGTCCTGTCGGAGGCGTCGACCTCGGCGCTCCCCTGGTGCCGACCGGCCGGCCTGCGGCCGAACAGGGTCGGTCGCCTCCGGGTGACAATTGGTCCGGTGGCATCCACATCCGCGTCGTTCTGGTCATGTGCGAGGCGTTGGTCGCGTTCCCGATTCAAGAACGCCGTCTCGCGACGGGATCTCTCGAGTTTGTGGCGAGCGTCGCGTCCGCGAGCCGCGGTGTGCCGCGTGCCGGCCAGCAACACGCTCAACCCCAACATGGCGATCGCGCCGACCATCATCCCGAACAGGAAGAGCGTGCCGGTGGACCCGGTGACGTGGTAGCCGAGCGCGTTGAAGTGGTCGGGTAGGGGGTGATCCGGCCCTGAATTCGTCAGTACGCCGGTGAACCCCACGATCACCGCGGCGAGCAGGACGACCAATCCAACGATGACGATCATGGCAACGCCTCTATCCGCACTAGAAGTCCAGTCAACGCTTCATCGAAGGCATTGTCAACGTTGTATGTCTACAACGTAGACTTGCGGTGTATTGATCGGATATTCCCTGTTCAGCACGCTTCTACCCGTGAGGTCTTCGGTCCCAGCGTGCCTGTGAGTCAGATATCGGAGGGGGCGTGTCATCCATGACGCAAACACCGACGGGTCCGCCCGGTCCGGGCCTGTCCGAGGACGGCGCAGGTGGGCCGATCACCCGCGTCGCAGTTCTGGCCAAGGCCCTGGAGATCATCGACCGGGAAGGTGTCGACGCGCTGTCGATGCGCCGACTCGGTGAGGCGGTCGGGCGCGACCCGATGGCGCTCTACCGACACGTTCCGAACAAGGCTGCCGTGCTGGACGGGGTCGTCGAGCTGGTCTTCGAGCAGCTATCGCTGGACACCTCGGCATCGGATTGGGTTGCGGCGCTTCGCCGTCTCGGCCACGACTTTCGCGATCTGGCCCACCGCCATCCCCACGTGGTGCCCCTGCTGGTCACCCGCCCACTTGCGACACCATTGGGGATGCGGCCACCGGGGATCCTGCGTCACCTCGAAGAGGTCCTGGCGCTGTTGACCGCGGCAGGGTTCACCGGAGCCGACGCTTTGCACATCTACCGGGCTTTGTTCGGCTTCCTCTACGGCCATGTACTGACCGAATTGCAGGAGATCGTGGAACGGCCCGAGGAAACCGATCACGTCCTGCGGCTCGGGCTGCACCGGCTGCCGATCGGCGAGTTCCCCAACATCCGTGACCTCGCGCCCGCGTGGGCCTCCTACGACGGACTGGCAGAGCTGAACCGCGGACTCGACATTCTGCTCAGCGGACTGGCCAGCCGCCTCGCGTGACGCGCTACCGTGCCGGTTCCGCAGCGGACTGACGGGTGGCCAGCACCGAGCCGATGAGGACCAGTGCCAGGCCGGCGACGTTGAACAGCGTCAGCGGCTCGGCAAGGACGATCACGCCGGCCGCCAAGGCCACTGCGGGATTCACGTAGGTGAACACCACTGCGCGGGTCGGTCCCACTTCACGTATCAACGCGAAGAACACGACGAAGGCCAGCGCAGTGCACACCACGGCGAGCAGGGCGGTGGCCACCAGCACGCGCGTGCCGGGGACTTCGGTGGGCCACGACAGGGCTGCGGGCACGGCATACACCAGTGCCGCGAACGCAAGGCAACTTGCGGTCAGTGGAAGCGCCGGAACGTCGGCGAGACAGCGGGCGGCGATGATCGGGGCAATGGCATAGCAGGTGGCCACCAGCAGCACCTGGGCGACAGGCCAAGCACCCCCGCCGGAAAGACCGGGGCCTGCCAGCACCGCCACACCGGTGAGCCCGACTGCCAGGCCGGTTGACCGGATCGCGCCGAGGCGGTGGGTGCCACCGCTGACCCGGTCCAGCACCGCCGCGATGATCGGCGACGCCGCGATGAGCAGGCCGGTCGTGGAGCTGGTGAGGTGTCGCTCGGCATTCGACAACAACAACCACGCGGCAATGATCTCGAAGAACGCGAAGGCCAGCACTGGTTTCCAATGGGCAAGCACACATCGAATGTTGGCCCGCGACAGCGCCAGCGGCAGCAGCACAACGGCACCGATCAAGGTGCGGGCCAAGACGAGTACGGGAACCGGAAGCCCCTCCAGTGCAATCTTGATCAGCAGGTAGGGAATACCCCAGATCACGCTCATGGCAGCGAACAGCAGCCAACCGCGTGCACTCACGGCTTGCCCGCGTCACGAGAACTATCCGCAGTCACCGAGTCACTACATCACGCCGCACCGAAACGGTCAGTGCCGGTTGTGCCATGAACGTCGCGGTCTGTGGCGCGTTGGCGCGCTTCGGCGTGGGCGGGTCGCTATAGTCGACGCACCTGAAGTGCACCGCCATGTCACTCCGGCCGGGGTGACAGATGAGCGAGAACAGAAAAGGGCAGGTGCACTTCCGCCGCTCGTCGAAGTAAGAAGCGCTTCGATGACGGCCGAGCCCCACGGCTCTGATCTGTTGGCGCCCGATGACACGGGCGTGGCGAGCCCTCCGATGAAGGCACACCGCACCGTGCGGGTGAGCCGAAAAAGGACTGCCGTGAGCCGATTCACCGAAACCATGTTCCACAACGCCCGCACCAGCCCACACGGGATGGTGACCGGGGAACCGGACGCACCCGTGCGGCACACCTGGGCCGACGTGCATGAGCGGGCCTGTCGGGTCGCCGGAGGCCTCGCTGCGGCAGGTATCGGGCACGCCGACGCCGTGGCGGTACTGGCGGGCGCGCCGGTCGAGATCGCTCCCACCGCGCAAGCGGTGTGGATGCGCGGCGCCAGCCTGACCATGCTGCACCAGCCCACGCCTCGCACCGATCTCCTGCGCTGGGCCGAGGAGACCGTCGGTGTGATCGACATGATCTCGGCGAAAGCAGTCATCGTCTCCGATCCGTTCATGGCTGCCGCGCCGGTGCTGGCCGAGCGGGGTCTGACGGTGCTGACCGTCGAGGCGCTGCTGGCCCATAGCCCGACCGGGCCAACCACGACGGGTGAGGACGATATCGCGCTGATGCAGCTGACTTCGGGCTCGACGGGGTCCCCCAAGGCCGTTCAGATCAGCCACGCGAATATCGTCGCCAATGCCGAGGCGATGATGATCGGCTGCCGGTTCGATCTCGACACCGACGTCATCGTCAGCTGGCTGCCGTGTTTTCACGACATGGGCATGACGGGTTACCTGACCGTGCCGATGTACGTCGGTGCCGAATTGGTCAAGGTCACGCCGGTGGACTTCCTGCGCGATACGTTGCTGTGGGCCAGGCTCATCGACAAGTACAAGGGCACGATGACCGCCGCCCCGAACTTCGCCTACAAGGTGTTCGCCAAGCGGTTGCGCGGGCAGGCCACTCCCGGTGATTTCGACCTGTCCTCGTTGCGCTGGGCCCTCTCCGGTGCCGAACAGGTCGATCCGTTCGACGTCGAGGACCTCTGCGATGCGGGGGCTCCGTTCGGATTGCGGCCCGAGGCGATCATTCCCGCCTACGGAATGGCCGAGACGACTGTGGCGGTGTCCTTCTCGCCGTGCGGTGGCGGCATGCTCGTCGACGAGGTCGACGCGGATCTGTTGACCCTGCTGCACCGAGCGGTTCCCGCCACACATGGACGCACCCGGCGACTGGTCAACCTGGGCCGGCCGCTGAGTGGCCTGGAACTGCGCGTCATCGATGAGGACGGCAGTGTGCTCGCGCCCCGCGGAGTCGGGGTCATCGAGGTGCGCGGTGGGCCGGTGACCAAGGGTTACACCACGGAAGCGGGGTTCCTGGCGGCACAGGACGCCCGGGGCTGGTACGACACCGGCGATCTGGGCTACCTCACCGAGTCCGGCGACGTCGTGGTGTGCGGTCGGCTCAAGGACGTCATCATCATGGCCGGGCGCAACATCTACCCCACCGATATCGAACGTGCCGCCTGCCGGGTGCCGGGGGTTCGGCCGGGATGTGCGGTTGCCGTACGCCTCGACGCCGGGCTGTCCCGTGAGACATTCGCGGTCGCAGTGGAATCCACGAAATATGATCAGCTCGACGACGTGCGCCGTATCGAGCGGCTGGTGGCACACGAGGTGGTCGCCGAGGTCGATGTCCGACCGCGCAATGTGGTGGTGCTCGAGCCCGGCACGATCCCGAAGACTCCGTCGGGCAAGCTGCGGCGTGCTCATGCATTGAGCCTCGTGAGCTGAGCCGCCGGGCTATACCGGTTGGCTCGGCGGAGGCGCCAACACCTCGATGACCCCGTCCCGCTCACGAATATCGAAGTGCGGGAGAGGCTTCGGCGCCATCGGCAAGGCATGGGTCAGCACCTGACCGGCCGGCGAGAACGACGTGAGATGGCACGGGCAGCGCAACTGATCGGCGGGCCGGTCGAACCACAGCTTGCAACCCTGATGCGTGCACACACCGGACACGGCTTCCACTCGGCCTTGTGTCCGCCGCACGAATCCACTGACCACGCCCAGGTCGAACGGGTACACGGCACCGTCGGCGACGTCGGCGCTCGCCGCGACCTGCCGCCACTGTCCGTCGGTGGGCACCACCTCGCCCCCATCGGGGTTCGGCGGCGCGTCGGGCTGGAGCAGCAGCCGGTCCACCGATACCGCGGCGACCGCGGCCGTCGCCGCAGCGGTGGTGCCGACGATGACCTGCCGGCGCGTCGCTGAGGGAGCTTTCGCAGCAGTGGTTCCCGCGACCGGGTCGGATCCCGACATCTCGGCTGCCAGTCGCGCCTTCAGGCGGTCGAGGAACTCCGGGCGAGGGGCGTCCGCGCCCGGGCGGCCGGCGCTCAATTCGATCGCGGTGCGGATCTGCTCGGCTTCGAAATCGTCGGGGTTGAAAGGTTTCGGACGGCGTCCGGCGAGCAGATCGTCGATGTACTTGCGGGTACCTCGCCGGTTCATCGGGCGCCTCCCTCGTTGAGTTGAGCCGCCAACCGCAGCGCGCGGTGTTGCAACACCTTGGCATTCGCCAGGCTGATCCCCATCTCGGTGGCCACCTCTCGCACGGCGCGGCCGTGCAGGAATCGCAACTCCAGGACCTTCCGGTACTTGTCCGGCAGCGCCTCGAGCACCGCGGCCACCCGTTGCGGGGCCGTGCTGATCGCCGCTTCGCTCTCCGGCGGCGCCGCCACGTCCTCGATGGAGGTGATCTCCCGACCCAAGGTGGCTCGCCAGTGCGCGGCCAGGACGGTCCGGGCGGTGCTCCGCAGATATGCGCGCACCTCGGCGACGCTGGCTGTCAGCCGCAACGGTCGCATCACAGCCAGAAACACCTCCGAGGTGAGGTCCTCGGCGTCGGCCCGGTTTCCCACCTTGGCGAAGATGGTGCGGTAGACCCACGTGGCATTGTCTTCGTAGAGGGCTTCCCAATTCGGGTAGCAGGACTCAGACACCAGCCGCAGGTTCGGTTGCTGCCGCCCATGCTCAGGTCGCGTCACCGGGAGTCTCCACCCGCATCGCTTCCACCTTCCGTCCTGCCCGGTCGGTGAGACCGCGCACCGATAGATAGGGGGCGGGGTTACACGGGCCCGGTGTAACCGCGTGGCCTATCTACCGGTGACCGCTCCGCACCGCGGAAATCCGTCAGCCCGGAGGTACTGACCCATGTTTGCACCCCGACGCCACGTCGGCGTCATGATCACGGCGATCGCACTGGCCGGGTGTTCCGCCCCGGCGGCGCCCTCAGATCCCACCGTCGACTTCGCCCCCAACGGCGGGACGTCGGTGGGTATGCCCGGAATGCCGGGTATGAGTGCCGCAGCTCCACGACCGCAACCCGGCACGGCCACGTCGGCCGCGCCCGTGGCCGGCACCAAGGTCACCATCACCAATTTCGCGTTCACACCCGCCACCCTGAAGGTCAAGCCGGGTGAGACGGTGGTCTGGACGAACCAGGACGAGGAGCCGCATACCGTTGTTGCCCAGGACAACTCGTTTCATTCTCCCGGTTTGGACGCCAACGGGACCTACACGTTCACGTTCACCAACGCCGGCACGTTCGAATACATCTGCAGCATCCACCCGTTCATGCACGGCACCGTGGTGGTGGCACCGTGACCGACGTCGATCCAAGCGGTATGACCCGTCGCCAGCTCATGAGGCACAGTGCCTGGTTCGGTGCGGCCGTCGGCCTGGCCGTCGTCGGTGGCGAAGTGCTCTCCCATGTGGCCGGCGCCCCCGCGGATGCCAAGGTCACCCGGCCCGGCCTGCGGTTCGCGCAGATCAGCGACAGTCACATCGGCTTCAACGGGACGGCCAACCCCGACGTCGTCGGCTCCTTCGGCCGTGCGATCACCCAGATCAACAACCTCGGCTACCCACCCGATTTCGTCATCCACACCGGGGACCTCACGCATCTGGCCACACCGGCGCAGTTCGATCAGGTGAAGCAGATGATGGCGGGGATCAACACCCCGCATATCTTCACCGTGCCCGGGGAACACGATTCGGTCGACGACGCCGGCCAGAAGTACCGGGCCGCGTTCGGTGCGGGCAGCCGGGGTGACGGCTGGTACAGCTTCGACATCGCGGGCGTACACGTGTTGGGTCTGGTGAACACGCTCAATCTCAAGAAGCTCGGCCATCTCGGGACCGATCAACTGGAGTTCATCGAGAAAGACCTTGCACCGCTGTCCTCGGACACCCCGATCATCGTGTTCAGCCATATTCCGCTGTTCGCGATGTACCCCGACTGGGGTTGGGGCACCGATGATTCCGCGCAAGCGCTGAGCTATATGAGCCGCTTCGCCTCGGTGACGTGCTTGAACGGCCATGTGCACCAGCTGTTTTCCAAGACCGAAGGTAAAGTGACCTTCTACAGCGGTACCACCACCGCCTACCCGCTACCCCACCCCGGCGATGGCCCCGCGCCCAAGCCACTCACCCTGCCGGCCGGTCAACTCCAGGATGCGCTGGGCATCCGCGAAGTCACCTACACCCTGGGCGACCGGGTGCTGGCACTCAAAGAGGAGAAGCTGCTGTGAAGCGGCCCCAGCTCATCGATCTCGGTCTGGTGGCGGCCATGGCCGCCAGTGCGATCGCGCATGCCCGGCTGTACCTGCACGGCTACCGGTTCATCCCGCTGGTCGGTCCCGGCTTCCTGGTGTTGACCGCAGTTCTCGGCGCCCTGGCGGCCCTGATTCTGGCCGGCGGGCCGACCTGGATCCGGGTCGTGGCGGCGATCGTGTCGGCGGGGGCGCTCGTGGCGTTTCTGCTGTCCCGGACCATCGGCTTCTTCGGCTTCGCCGAACACGGCTGGCAGCCCCAGCCGTATGCGGTGGTCAGCGTGGTCGCGGAGGTCGTGGTGGTGGCACTCGGTCTCATGACGCTGACGCGACCGGTGCGCGGTCTTTCCCCGTCGCTTCGCTCGCCCCGGTAGCTTCCCCCGTCGCTTCGCTCGCCCCGGTAACCTGCCCCCATGGCAGACCCGCCTCCCTTCAGCCCGACGATCGGTCTCCTCACCGTCAGCAGGGTCTGGGAGGCCGGACTGACCGAAGCACTGAAGCCGCTCGGACTCACCACCCGCAAGTACGGACTCCTGGGCCACATCCGGGGGATGCCGGGCATCTCGTTCAGCGAGCTCGCCCGGCGCTCACGGATCACCGTGCAGAGCGCACACACCGCGGTCGCAGCCTTCGTCGAAGCGGGGTTGGTCGACGACGGCACGGCGCATGCGGGTGCCGCCTCGACGCTACACACGACCGCAGCGGGTGACGCACTGTTGGCCCGGGCCGCCGAGGTGGTGGCCCGGCTCGACACGGACTTCGCCACGCAGCACCCCAGGCTGACCGACGCGTTGCGGGCGTACGTGGCGGGACTGTTCCCACCTTCGCCATAACCTTCAGCTAAGCTGAAGGTTATGGAATCCGTCTTGCTGTCCGCGCACGTCGTGGCGGGCATCTTGTTCGTGGGGCCGATCGCCGTGTCCACCAGCTTGTTTCCGCGCTATGCAGCCGTCGTTGGCGACCCCGAGCGCGGCAGTTCCGACGTGGCCGGTGCGCTCTACCGCATCACCCGCGTCTACGGCGCACTGGCTCTCGCGGTGCCGCTCCTCGGATTCATCCTCGCTGCCGTGCAAGGTCGCGCCACCGAGGTGTGGATCATCGTCGCGATGGTGGTGACCGTCATCGCGGGCGGACTGCTGGCTTTGCAGATTGCACCGCGCCAACGGGAAGCGCTGGGCTCCCCCGTCGACGGCGCCGCCCTGCGGCGACTCGGCATGCTCGCCGGCATCTTCAATCTGCTATGGACGGTGGTCGTCGTCCTGATGGTCGTGCGCCCCGGATCGCACCTCGCATGAGCCCCTTGCTGCGCGCCCTCAGCGCATTGTCAGCGCTGGAGCTCATCAGTGTGCTCGTGCTGCTGGGCAATCTCGCCACCGTGCACGACCCCGCCGTGACCAGGATTCTGGGACCGCTCCACGGAGCGCTCTACCTCACCGTCGTCGTCACGGCGGTGCTCGGCCGCGGACTGGCAATGCGGACCCGAATAGGGGCGCTGGTGCCGGTGCTCAGCGGTCCCCTCACCATGGTCAACGTCCGGCGGGAGGTGCGCACCGCATGAGTTTTCGGCACTTCCTGCGCCGGCCGCCATCTGTCACCGCGGCGGACGCGGTCCGGCTGGTCGCCGAGGGCGCACTCGTGGTCGACGTCCGGCGGGATTTCGAATGGAACCGCGTCCACATTCCCGACGCGGTGCACATTCCCTTGGAAGCGCTGCCGGACCGATGCCTCGAACTGCCCGAGGACCGGTTGATCATCGCGTTCTGCACGGGCGGGCTTCGGTCTGCCGGCGCGGCGAACCTGTTGGTGGAGAACGGTTTCGATGCGGTGAACATGAGCGGTGGCCTGGTTCACTGGCGTGCCGCCGGTGGCGCACTGACCCCTGGCCGATAGATATGAGGTCGCTTAGAGAAAGCGGCCGGCTCGGGAGATCTGCGGCATCGTGGAGGACATGATCGAGATATTGACCGCTGGAGCGGCGAAAGTCCTTGTGGGAGTTGGCACGTTCATGGGTGCAGACATGGTGCCACTCAATGATCCGAGCAATCCGCATACCCATGTCGCGACCTCCGAGGCCGCCGGCCCCGGTGGCGCCGTGGTGCTACCACCCCACGTGCCGGCCGAACTCGGGCCTCGGCCCGCGGCCGGCAGCCCCAACCAGCATGTGCCGACCATCGTGATCCCACGCGATCAGGCGACCGGTGGTGCGAATCCGCACATCCCGTACGGGACCAATCCGCTTGTCCCGTACGGCACCTGGACCCCTTAGGGTTGATGAGGTCACAGGCCCATGTTCTTCGCGATGATCATCTTCATGACCTCGCTGGTGCCGCCGTAGATACGGCTGACACGGTTGTCGGCGTACAGGCGGGCGATCGGATACTCGTTGATATACCCGTAGCCGCCGTGCAGCTGCAGACAACGATCGATGACGCGGGCGGCGACATCGGTGCAGAACAACTTGGCAGAGGCTGCGTCGGCCGGGGTCAGTTCATCGAGGTCGTGCGCCTCCATGGCCCGGTCGACCACCGCCTCGAGGGCGTCGACGTCAGCCTGGCAGGCCGCCAGTTCGAACTTGGTGTTCTGGAACGCGGCGACCGGCTTGCCGAAGACGGTGCGGTCCTTGGTGTACTGGGTGGCGAACCGCACCGCCGCCTTGGCCTGAGCGTAGGCGCCGACGGCGATGCCGAGGCGTTCGCGCGGCAGGTTCTGGCCCAGGTAGGAGAAGCCCATGTCGACCTCGCCGAGCACGTCCTCGGCGGGGACGATCACATCGGTGAAGTTGAGTTCGGCCGTATCGGACACCCGGAGGCCGAGCTTGTCGAGCTTGCGTCCGACCTGATAACCGGCGGACTTGGTATCCACGACCAGCAGGGTGATGCCGAAGCGGCGGTCGTCCTCGCGCGGCGGCGCGGTGCGCGCACAGACGATCACGCGGTCGGCATGTACGCCGCCGGTGATGAACGTTTTCGACCCGTTCAGCACGTAGTGGGTGCCGTCACCGGAAGGCTTTGCGGTGGTGCGCATTCCGGCCAGATCTGATCCGGTACCCGGTTCGGTCATCGCGATGGCGAACATGGTCTCGCCGCTCAGCATGCCGGGGTACCAGCGCTGCTTCTGCTCTTCGGTCGCCAGGGCCTTCAGGTAGGGCAGGCAGAGGCCGATGTGCACACTGGAGCCGCCGAAGGACACCCCGGCGCGGGCGCATTCCTCGGTGATGATGGCCTGGAACTTGTACGAGTCCAGCCCGGCGCCGCCGTATTCGGCCGGGATCTCGATACCGAAGATCCCCAGCTCGCCGAGCTTGTAGTAGAAGTCGCGGGGCGCGATGCCCTCTTCGAACCATTTGTCGTAGACCGGCGTGACCTCGGATTCGATGAACGCCCGGATCATGGCGCGGAAGTCCTCGTGTTCAGAGCTGAAAACGGTCCTGCGCATCGGTATCTCCTCAGGGTGTGGCGCCCAGTAGCGAACAGTGTTAGCTTATGCGAGCCATAATAAGCTAACATCGTTAGCTTAGGCAAGTTTCCGGGAAGCGAGGTGCGCCATGGGCCGGCCCCGCGTGCCCCTGCTCAGCCGCGATCGAATCCGCGACGCCGCACTCGAGATGATCGATCTGGACGGCCTGGACGGCTTGTCGATGCGAAAGCTGGCCACAGTCCTCGGGGTGCAGGCCGCGTCGCTGTACAAGCACTACCCCACCAAAGACGACGTGCTCGACGATGTCGCCAGCCGAGTGGTCGGCGAGGTCCGGACCAGCGCATTCGACGAGGGTGCCGACTGGGCCGTGGGGCTGGCCGACTGGGCGCGCTCCTACCGGGCCGCCTTGGCCGCGCACCCCAATCTGGTGCCCTATCTCGCCGGCGGTATCGGTCAACGCGACGCAAGCCTTCGGATCGCCGACGTCGTACACGGTGGATTGGTACATGCGGGTTGGCCTCCGCGGGATGCGACCCTGATCGGTGCGGCCACCCGCTCGCTGGTACTGGGCTCCACGGTCGGCTCCTTCTCCCGCGGATTCGCCGATGATGTGCAGGTTTATCGCGATCGCTACCCGCATATGAACCAGGCCCACCTGCTGCGCGGTAAGGCCGATGAAATCGACACGGCCAGCTTTGAATTGGCGCTCACCTCCTTCATCGACGGGCTCGGAGCGCGCTTCGAGGCCATCGGGGAGCGCAGGCGCCGGCGGCGCATGGCACCATGGGCGCCATGACGACGTTGACCGGTCACAGCGCCAGTGAGCATGGGAAGGTGTTGGCCGATCCGTCGGCCTACGCCGATGACGAACGACTGCACGCCAATCTGGCCTGGTTGCGCGCCAACGAACCGGTGGCGTGGGTGGACAACCCGCCCTACCGCCCGTTCTGGGCGATCACCAAGCACGCCGACATCATGGCCATCGAGCGCGACAACACGCTGTTCGTCAGCGGACCCCGGCCACTACTGATGCCGGCGGGCAGCGACGACGCGCTCAGGGCCCAGCAGGAGGCGGGAATCGGATTGCGCACCCTGGTGCACATGGACGACCCGCACCACCGCGACATCCGCAAGATCGGTGCGGATTGGTTCCGGCCGAAAGCCATGCGCGACCTGAAGATTCGCGTCGACGAGCTGGCCAAGCGGTACGTCGACCTGATGCGCGACAACGGGCCGGAATGCGATTTCGTCACCGAGGTCGCGGTCAACTACCCGCTGTATGTGATCCTGTCCTTGCTCGGACTGCCCGAAGAGGACTTTCCGCGCATGCTCAAACTCACTCAGGAACTATTCGGCGGCGACGATGCCGAGCACAAGCGCGGCGCCGGCGGAAGTGAAGACATCCTCGCGGTGCTCATGGATTTCTTCACCTACTTCGCGGCACTGACCGCCTCCCGGCGGGAAAACCCCACCGGCGATCTCGCCTCGGCCATCGCCAACGGCACCATCGACGGCCAGCCGCTGTCGGACATGGACACCGTCTCGTATTACGTGATCGTGGCCAGCGCCGGCCACGACACCACCAAGGACGCGATCTCCGGGGGCCTGCGCGCGTTGATCGACCACCCCGCCGAACTGGCCCGGCTGAAGGCAGACCCCGGCCTCCTGCCGACCGCGATCGAAGAGATGATCCGCTGGACCACCCCGGTCAAGGAGTTCATGCGGACCGCCACAGCCGACACCGAGGTCCGCGGCGTCCCGATCGCCGCCGGCGAATCGGTGTACCTGGCCTACGCGTCGGGCAATCGCGATGAGGAAGTCTTCGCCGATCCGTTCCGGTTCGACATCGGCCGCGAACCGAACAAGCACGTGTCCTTCGGCTACGGAGTGCACTACTGCCTGGGCGCTGCGCTGGCCCGGATGGAGATGACCAGCCTGTTCGGCGAGCTACTCCCCCGACTGGATTCGATCGAGTTGGCCGGCACACCCGAGCTGTCGGCCACCACCTTCGTCGGGGGCCTCAAGCATCTACCCATCCGGTACTCGCTGCGGTGAGGGCGCCGTCAGGTCCGGCCCTCGGAAGACCGGCCGGTGAGCTTGCCGAGCCGGGACACCCCGGGGATGTTGGACAACATCCGGAACACCTCATTACCCGTGGCAACCAGGGCCTCCAACTGCGGAAGTAGACGATCGAGGGTTCGGAACATCGGATCGGCCATCGCCAGATAGCGCTCGGTGCGGTCGATCGTGGTGTTCAGCCGCTCGGTCGCGACGGCCAGATTCTCGATGAGATCGGGAAGTTGTGCGGCAAGCTGGACCGAAGCGGGCGGGATGCGCATCGCCCCGCTGGCCACCGCTTGCGCCGCCTCGACCGCGGACTGAGCGGAGTCGACCGCAGCCTGTGCCGCGGCCCGCAGATCGCCCGGTGTCGGTATCTTCTGACTGCTCATAGGGCAACTGTGCCGCAGGTCGGGCGCACTGTCAGCCGTATCACCCCTTATCGCCCGGCGCTGCTCACGCCGAGTCGCTAAGCTGGCGCCTTCCCAGCCGTGCGCACCGGGGCGAGCAAAGGAGCGAGGATGGCCGACACCGTCACACCCAAGCCCGGTCACATCCGCCTGACCTCGCACAGTGGCGGTTCCGGTGCGATGCCGATCCGCTGGGGCGCACCCACCGCCGCGCAGCGCGGACCCGTCGTGGGCACCACCAGCACCCGAGCACACCGCAATGTCGTCGGTACACACAGCGGCTCCTACAGCGTCTACCGTGCCCTGGCCGTGGCTGCCGGTGCACTCTCGCGGGCCCATCGCGCCGACCTGACCAACACGTCGCCCACCGATGCGATCGGCCCGTATCCGCAGTGGGGTGACCCGGACAAGATCGTCAGCCTCGACCCGTGGGGCGCCACCGTGGCCGATGCCTTCGCGACCGAGCTGGCCGCGGGCGTCGACATCCGGCCCACGATCGCCGTGACCAAGGCGCACGTGATCCTGCCGGAGATCGCCGAGGCCATCGCCAAGGGCAGGTTGCGCCCGGACGGCCGGTACCTCCTGGACGGCGGAGCGGCCTTGGTGACCAAGGCGGCCCTGGAACCGGTGTGGCACCTGCCGGGCGTGGCAGCCCGATTCGGCTGTAGCGAAACCGATCTGCGCAGAGTGCTCTTCGAGGAGACCGGCGGGATGTATCCCGAGTTGGTCACCCGCAGCGATCTCGAGGTCTTCCTGCCGCCCATCGGCGGGCAGACCGTGTACATCTTCGGCGCTGCACAGGATCTGGCCGATCCCTCGGTGGAACTGACCGCCCGTGTGCACGATGAGTGCAACGGTTCCGATGTGTTCGGTTCCGACATCTGCACCTGCCGGCCCTATCTCACGCACGCCATCGAGGAGTGCATCCTGGGCGCACAGCGCGGGGGCGTCGGACTGGTCGCCTATTCGCGCAAGGAGGGCCGCGCACTCGGCGAGGTCACCAAGTTCCTCGTCTACAACGCGCGCAAACGTCAGGAGGGCGGTGACACCGCCGACCAGTACTTCGCTCGCACCGAATGCGTTGCCGGCGTGCAGGACATGCGGTTTCAGGAACTGATGCCCGATGTGCTGCACTGGTTTGGTGTCCGCAAGATCCACCGTCTGGTGTCCATGAGCAATATGAAGTACGACGCGATCACCGGCTCCGGTATCGAGGTCGGCGAACGCGTCAACATCCCCGACGAACTGGTGCCCGCGGACGCCAGGGTGGAGATCGACGCGAAGATGGCGGCCGGCTACTTCACCCCCGGCGATGTCCCCGACGCCGACGCGCTGAAGAACGTCAAGGGCCGGGGCCTCGAGGCGTGAGCGAAGCTTGCGAGCGAACCATCGTGAGTAGCACCGATCCCGTTGCCGAACTGCGCACCACCGCGGCGATCCGGGCCCGTGCGCGTTTCCTGCTGGAGCGCGCACGTGTGGGCGACTCGGCGTGGTTCGACGTCGACGACGATGCGCTGCCCGCCACCGCCACCGACGTCGCCGCGGTCACCCGCAGCCGTTACCCCGAACTGGATGTGCCCTTCCACAGCCGGTGGCGCCATTTCGAGGCCGGCGGGGTGGACCGCCGCGCCGATCTGGATGCGCGCGCGATGATCGATCTGACGGTGGTCAGCGTGCTGCTCGATGCCGGAGCCGGACCGCGGTGGCGCTATGCCGAAGATGCCAGCGGGCTGTCGTTCGCCCGATCCGAGGGCTTGGGTGTGGCCAGCTGGCACGCGTTCACCGACGGCCTGTTCTCCACCGACCCCGAGCAGCCGTTGCGCGTCGACGCCGCCGGACTGCGTGCGGTGACACCCGAATTGCTCGCGGATGCCTTCCAGGTCACCAGCGCCAATCCGCTGGTCGGGCTCGAGGGCAGGGCCCAGCTGCTGCGTCGGCTCGGTGACACGCTGGCCGCAGATCCGGCGGTGTTCGGGCCCGACGGCCGCCCGGGCGGCATGTTCGATGTGCTCGTCGGCCCGGATGATGCGGTGTCCGCACACGCCATCTTGTCCCTGTTGTTGTCGTCCCTTTCGGGTATCTGGTTGACCGGCAACATGATCGGCGGGCAGCCACTCGGCGACGTGTGGCCGCACCCGGCGGTGCCCGGTGCCGGACCCAGTGCCGGGTGGATGCCGTTTCACAAGTTGTCACAATGGCTGACCTACTCGCTGCTGGAGCCGTTCGGATGGGCCGGCGTCACCGTCACCGGGATCGACGAGCTGACCGGTCTCCCCGAATACCGCAACGGCGGCCTGCTGCTGGACACCGGAGTGCTCCGGCTGCGTGATCCGGATGCGGCGCAACGCGAATGGGCGGTCGATGACGAACTGGTGGTGGAATGGCGTGCGCTGACCGTAGCCCTGCTGGACGAACTGGCGCCGCTGGTGCGCACGGAACTGGGTGTCGATGTTCCGCTGGCCTGCGTGTTGGAGGGCGGTACCTGGCAAGCGGGCCGCGCCACCGCGGGCCGGCTACGAAACGGCCTGCCACCACTGACCATCACCAGCGACGGGACGGTGTTCTGAAGAAATGACCGATGTACACGTGGTCGACCATCCCCTGGTGCAGCACAAGCTGACGCTGCTTCGGAGAAAAGACGCGTCCACCAACAGCTTCCGCACTCTGTTGCACGAGATCTCGATGCTCATGACCTACGACGTGCTGCGCGACATCCCGACTCAAGAGGTCGACGTCGAGACACCTCTGGAGATGACGACCGGGCGGGTCATCGACGGTAAGAAGCTGGTGTTCGTGTCGATCCTGCGTGCCGGCAGCGGCATTCTGGACGGCATGCTGGAGGTGGTGCCCGGCGCCCGCGTGGGTCACATCGGTCTGTACCGCGATCCGAAAACGCATATCGCCGTCGAGTATTACTTCAAGATGCCCAGCGACCTCCACGAGCGCGACGTGGTGTTGGTCGATCCGATGCTGGCCACCGGTAACTCGGCGGTGGCGGCGGTGGAGCGACTCAAGGAACACTCCCCCAAGTCCATCAAATTCGTCTGCCTGCTCACCTGCCCGGAGGGCATCGCCGCCCTGCACGAAGCGCATCCCGATGTGCAGATCTTCACCGCCGCCGTCGACCGCGCACTCGATGAGCACGGCTACATCGTGCCGGGCGTCGGCGATGCCGGGGACCGCATCTTCGGAACCAAGTGAGCGCCGGCGCCGCATGACCACCCGGCTGATGTGCCTCGGCGACAGCAACACCACCGGCGACTACGGGGTGAGCTACGTGGGGATGCTGGCACAACGCCTGGCGGGCGCCGATGTCACGGTGACCGGATCGGGCGTGAACGGTGAGCTGTCCTACGGGCTGTTGCAACGCCTCGATCCGGTGATCGACCAACAGCCCACGGTGATCACGGTGCTGATCGGTACCAATGACGCCTGGGGAACCCTGAGCGACGCCAACGCCCGTCAGGTCGTGAAACGGTGGGAGTTGCCGTATGCGCCCAGCGCACCGCACTTTCGGGAGCATCTCTCGTCGATCGTGGCGCGTCTGCAGTCGGCCACCGATGCACGCATCGCGGTGCTCTCACCACCTGTCCTCGGGCAGCAACTGGACTCCGCCGCGGTACGCACCGGCCGTGAGTTCGCCGCGATCGTCGCGGACACCGCCCGAGAGTACGGTGTCGCGTATCTGCCGTTGTTCGAGCGCCAGTGTGAGCAGCTGCGCAACAGCGACGCCGACCCGGTACCGCTGCGGACAGGCGAGCGCGAGTGGTATTCGGCAGTGCTGCAACACGTTCTGCTGCGCCGATCCTACGACCGCATCTCCGAACGACGTGGCCTGCTGCTGACCACCGACCACGTGCACCAGAACAGCCGCGGCGCCGGGATGATCGCCGACCTCATCGAACAGTTCGTCAAGGACGGGGTCACAGACCGCTAGCCTGCCGGGTCGGCGTGGCGCGGCGATCAGGCACCCGTTCCAGCCCGAGATGGCCGCGCAAGGTGGTGTGGCGATACTCCCGGCGGAACAATCCCCGATCACGCAGGATCGGGATGACGTGATCGACGAAAAGTTCGAGGCCGGACGGGAAGACGTCGGGCATCAGGTTGAAACCGTCCACCGCACCTGCGACGAACCACTCCTCGATGGCATCGGCGATCTGTTCGGGGGATCCGACCACCAGCCGGTGCCAGGTGATCACCCGGTCGAGGAGTTGCCGCACCGTCAGATTCTCTTGGCGGGCCAGGTTCACCACGATATCGCGGGCCCCCTGGGAGCCGACGGTCGTCTCGGCGCCGTCGACCAGCCACTGCGGCAACGGCTTGTCCCATTCCAGCTCGGCCGCATCCACGCTGAGCTGACCAGCCAGGTGCGCCAACCGGCGCTCCCCGGCCAGCTCGTTGAGCTCACGGTGGCGCCGGTGTGCTTCCTCCTCGGTACTGCCCAGCACGAAGGACAATCCCGGCATGATCCTGATGGCGTCGCGCGGGCGTCCGTAGGCAACGCTGCGGGTCCGCAGTTCCTCGGCATTGCGCAGCGCGTCCGGTAATGAGGCCTGCGCGGCGAACACGCCGTCGGCGTAGCGGGCGGCGAGATCCAACCCGCCCGCAGAGCCCCCGGCCTGGAACAGCACCGGGTGTCCCTGCGGGGAGCGTGGCAAGGTCAGCGGCCCGTCCACGGAGAAGAACTCCCCGCGGTGGTCGATGGTGTTGATCGACCCGATCCGGCTGAAGGCGCCGGTGCGCTTGTCGGCGAGCACGGCATCGTCATCCCAGGAATCCCAGAGTGCCCGCACGATGTCGACGAACTCCGCTGCGCGACGGTATCTCTGGTCCCGAGGCGGCTGGGCCGACGTGCTGCCGGCGCGGCCGAAGTTGTTCCAGGCGTAGGGATCGCTGCTGGTGACCACATTCCAGGCCACCCGGCCGCGGCTCAGATGATCCAGCGAGGCGAAACGGCGTGCCAGATTGTAGGGCTCTTCGAACGAGGTCGACACGGTGCCGATCAGGCCCAGGTGCGTCGTCACCGAGGCCAGCGTCGACAGCAGCACAATCGGGTCGAGTGCGAGCGGCGGAGCCACCAGAGGTTCACCGGGCGGTTGGAACAGCGATGGACTGTCGGCCAGGAACAGCGCATCCAGCGTGCCGCGCTCGGCGATGCGCGCCAGGTTGATCCAGTACGCCGGGTCGGTGAACCAGTGTGGGTCCGCGGTCGGGTGCTGCCACGCTGCCGGATGCATCCCGTCCGACAACACATTCAGCCCGAAGTGGAGTTGACGGGTCGTCATGCCGGATTGCCGGGCAGCGCCAGCTTCTTCACCTCAGGATCGTTCGCGATGAAGGTCTGCACCCGCGGGTCCTTGAACGCCTTGATCAGATTCTGGATGTTGGCGGTGCCGATGTAGTCGCTGCCGACCGTCAGCACCGAGGCGAACTCATCAGGGGACTTCGGGGCGAAGATCAGCTTGTCTTCCGAGACACCGGCCGCGAGAAACGATTCGGCGTAGCCGACGATGGCATCGAGGTCGGGCAACGCCCGGGGCTGAGCACCGAAGTCGAGCAGGGTGAACTTCAGGTTCTTGGGGTTGGCGGCGATGTCCTTCTGCGTCAGCGCCGTGACATCCGCACCGGGCCGCAAGGTGATCAACCCGGCTTGCGCCAGATACCAGATGCCCTGCGCGTTGTTGGCGGGGTCGGCCAGCAGCGAGACCGTCGCACCGTCCGGCAGATCCTGCACGTTCTTGTACTTGTCGGACCAGATCCCGAACACCCAGTGGAAGAACGGACCGGTCGCGGCCTGCTCCTTGAACCCGGGATTGGCGTCGAGTACCTGCTGCAGCCAGTGCCGATGCTGGAATATCGTGCCGGCGTATCTGCCGTCATTGATGGCGCTGTTGATCTGGGTGCTGTCCCCGAGACCGACGGAGGCAACTTTCACGTCGTAATCGGGGGCGACATGCTCGCCGATGTAGTCGATGATCGCCTTCTCGGCGGGGTTGGAGTCGAGGTACACCACCTGCAGCGTGGCACCGGCGGTGTGGTTGGGCGACTGAGTTCCGTTGTGGCGGAACAGCACGAAGTATCCGGCGACGGCCAGCACCACCGCGACGGCAAGGGCGATGAGGGGCCACTTCCGGCGCTTCTGCAGGGTGAACCCGTGCGAGGTGTCGGTGCCGGCTTCAGATTCGTCGATGCTCATAACGCACCGAGTGTCACGGGGTGGCGGTTCAGCTTCAATGATTCCGCTCAGCCTGGCGCCAATCGGGTTGAGCTGGGCTCACCGTGAGTGCAAGGGTGTCCCAGCGTATTCCGTTCTGACAGGGTCGACGCTCATGATCGAACTCACCGACGTCACCAAGGTCTACGGCCGTGGTGAGCAGCGCACGGTGGTGCTGGATCGGATCAACTTCCGTGTGGACGCCGGCGAGATCCTCGCCGTGGTGGGTCCCAGCGGGGCCGGTAAAAGCACCTTGGCGCAATGTATCAACCTGCTGACACCGCCGAGTTCCGGCGCTGTGGTGGTCAACGGCGAAGACCTCACCACCCTGTCAGATCGTAAGCTGCGCGTCGCCCGCCGCAGGATCGGCACCGTCTTCCAGTCCTCGGGTCTACTGGAACGGCGCACCGCAGCCGAGAACGTCGCCCTGCCCTTGGAATACCTCGGGGTCACCACAGCCGAGGCACAGAAGCGCGTCGCCGAACTGCTCGACCGGGTGGGCCTGTCGCAGCGCGCCCAGCACTATCCGTTCCAGCTGTCCGGCGGTCAGCGTCAACGGGTGGGCATCGCGCGGGCCCTCGCGTTACGACCCTCGGTGCTGCTCTCCGATGAGGCCACCGCCGGCCTGGACCCCACCACCACGACGTCAGTGGTCGAACTGTTGCGGGAACTGCGCGACGACCTGAATCTGTCGATCGTGTTCATCACCCACGAGATGGACACGGTGCTCAAGATCGCCGACTCGGTGGCCCGGCTGGAGCACGGAACCATCGCCGAATCAGGTCGGTTGATCGATCTGCTCACCGATCCGCAATCTGCGTTGGGAGCCGAACTGCGACCACACCGCGTCGACGCCACACCGGCTGCCGGACAACAGGTGTGGCACGTGGTGTACGACGCACCCGATGTGCCCGCGGATTGGATCGGGCGTGCCTCGAGCGAATTGGGCGTGCCGGTGGCCGTGCTCGGCGCGTCGGTCCAGGTGGTCGCCGGCGTCACGATCGGCGGCGCCACGCTCGGCATCCCGGCCGACCTCGGGGCGCGGGTCCCCGGCGTGCTGGCCCGTTTCGGACTGGCAGTCAGCACCGATGCCGGTACCGATCGCGAGCTGGAGGTGGTGGCGTGACCGAGACCCTGCTGGCCAATACGAAAGTCCCGTTCGACGAGCTGCCCGGCCTGCTCTTCCCCGCCCTGCTGGACACCCTCATCATGGTCGGGATCGTGATGTCGATCGTGGTGCTGGTGGGAGTCCCGCTGGGCGCGCTGATCCACAATCTGGCGCCGGGCGGATTGTTCGAGAACCCGGCGCTGCACACCACGTTGGGCTGGGTCATCAGTATCGGACGGTCCCTGCCGTTCCTCATCCTGATGGCGGCCATCATGCCGTTCACTCGCTTCATCACCGGGACGAACATCGGCATCGCCGCGGCGGTGGTGCCCATGTCGCTTGCCGGCATCGCGTTCTTCACCAGGATCGTGGAGAACTCGCTTCGTTCGGTGCCGCCCGCCGTGGTGCAGGTCGCCAGAGCCTCGGGCGGATCCCGCCTGCAGATCATCCGCACCGCGCAGCTCAGCGAGGCGGTGCCGTCCATCATCGGCGGCCTGACCATCAACGTCATCGCGATGATCGAATACTCGGCCATCGCCGGCACCATCGGTGCGGGCGGAATCGGCTATGTCGCAGTCACATACGGTTACCAGCGCTTCGACCAGGGCGTCATGCTGGCCACCATCGTCATCCTCGTCATCACCGTCGCGCTGGTTCAGCTGACCGGCGACGCCCTGGTCCGTTTCACCACCCCACACCGCCGGGCGCACAGCGCTGCGCCCCTGCGCCGAAAGGTCCCCGCATGACCACCACACCCACCTCCGACACCGCGCCGGACCAGGACGACCACGGATTCGAACTCAAACGCAACTCGAAGTGGGTCTGGATCGCGCTCGCCCTGGCGATCGTCATCGTCGGCGCCGTCATCGTGCGCTATGCGTTCTTCAACGAGACGAAGTCCGCCAACGAAATTCCCGGTGCGACCCTGGTGGTCGCCACCAACGAGGGCAACGCGGCCGAGCAGGCACTGATCGAGTACATCGGTAAGGAGGTCGCGCCGCGGCACGGGATCAAGGTCGCGTTCCGTGGACTGTCCGACAGCAACACCATCAACCGGGCGGTCAACGACGGTGAGGTCGCGGGCACGGTGTATCAGCACAAGCTCTGGCTGGGCCAGGTGCTCGAAGCCAACCCGGACTTCCGGGAAACCGCGGCCACCCCGGTGTTCCGGTGGGGCTTCGGCATCTGGTCGGACAAATACAGCGACGTGACCCAGCTGCCCGACGGAGCCAACGTCTCGCTTTACTCCGATCCGGCCAACGAAGCCCAGGGCCTGTGGCTGCTGGAACGGGCCGGGCTGATCACGCTGAAACCCGGTGTGGACAAATGGCAGGCGACGCAGAAGGACATCGAGGGCAACCCGAAGCACCTGAAGTTCACCCTCCTCGACTTCGCCGCACAGTCTCGCTCGCTACCCGACCTGGACGCCGCGGTCGGCTACACCGAGTACTACCTGGCCGCGAAGGTGCCGCTCACACAGCAGATCTTCGCTCCCCCGGCGCCGGACGAATTCGCCGGGCAGCTCACCATCGGTACCAAGTGGGCAGACACCGAGAACATCAAGAAGCTGGTCGAGACGTTCAAAGATCCGGCGGTGCAACAGTTCCTGGCCACCGATCCGAGCGTCAAGAACATCCTGCTGCCGCTGTAGGTGCGCCGAACCAGGCCGACAACCGGTCCGCGAGGCTCTGCTGATCCGCACCGGACCACACGATGTGGCCGTCCGGTCGGAGCAGCACCGCTGCGGTGTCCAACTCCGGGCAATCGGCGCTGACGTGATCGACCCGGTCGCCCCATCCGGCCATCGACAGTCGGCCGGTCTGGTCCAACAGCAGTCCGCGACCGGCGTGCATCAAGGCGTACAGGCGGGAGCGGCCCACCGGCATATCGCGCAGCCGGCGACCCCAGCGAGCGTGCCCGACGTCGTACCGGATGCCGATGGCGGTGATCTTCTCGACGAGGTGGCGATTCACCTGGTCGAAATCCATCAGCTCCGAGATGAGCCGGCGCACCGCCTGCGGCCCGGGTGCGGTGGCCATCAACTCCATCTGGGCGCGAGAATTATTCAGCACATCGGCGGCCACCGGGTGCCGTTCGTCGTGGTAGCTGTCGAGCAACCCGGCCGGCGCCCACCCGTTGATCTCCGCGGCGAGCTTCCAGCCCAGGTTGAAGGCATCCTGCAGGCCGAGGTTGAGGCCCTGACCGCCGGCCGGCGGGTGGATGTGGGCGGCATCGCCGGCGAGGAAGACACGCGCCGACCGGTAGCGTTCGGCCAGCCGGGTGGCGTCTCCGAAGCGCGACAGCCACCGCGGTGAATTCGCGCCGAAATCGGTTCCGGCGGTGACCCGTA
Source organism: Mycolicibacterium sp. Y3 (assembly GCF_051188035.1). Taxonomy (NCBI): domain Bacteria; kingdom Bacillati; phylum Actinomycetota; class Actinomycetes; order Mycobacteriales; family Mycobacteriaceae; genus Mycobacterium; species Mycolicibacterium sp. Y3. The sequence goes on from NZ_JAVQLT010000001.1 coordinate 3,655,945, forward strand.
ACTGCTGCCGGAACTCATCGAACGTGGGCGGGACGGCGCGGTCATCGGTCAGACCGTCGGCGGGCACCACCACCCGGTAGAAACCGTCTCCCAGCGGGCCGGTGCCGAAACGCTTCTGGGTCTGCCGGATCCGGTCGACCGTGGCGAGGACGCTCTCCGGGTCGGCCGACAGCCGCATCTCACCCAACAGTGTCTCGGCTGTCGCGGGTTCGCCGGGAAAGTCGATCCCTGTCAGCGAGCGCACCGTGCTACGGCCACCGTCGCAGCCGACGAGGAACCGGGCGCGCAGTTGCTCACCACCGGCCAGATCGACCGTCACCCCGTCGGCATCCTGGTGCAGGCCGACGAGTTCGGCACCTCGGCGCAAGTCCGCGCCGAGGTACAGCGCGTGCGCGGCCAGCAGCCGTTCGACGAGCGGCTGCGGTATGCCCAGGGTGTAGGGGTGCGCGGTGTCCAACCCGCCGGGTGCCGGCTTGTCCATGGCGGCGAAGAAACCGCCCACCGGGTGTGTGCGCCCGTGCTCCAGAAAGGGTTCCAGCATGCCCCGTTGATCCAGGATCTCGCTGCTGCGCACGTGCAGCCCCAAGGCACGCACCACCGAGGTGGGTTCGGTCGCCTTGTCCAGCATCAGAACCTGCACACCATGTCGGCGCAGCTCGGCGGCCAACATCAGTCCGGTCGGCCCGGCACCGGCGATGATCACGTCAAACATCAAATCCCCCAATCCAATCGGTCTGCTCACAGCCTTGGATGGACGATTGTGCGGCATACCCCGGGCCTTGCGGCAAGCCCCGGGGTGAGCTATATCTTGAAAGGGGCAGGGGAAATCTTCTTGCGGAAGTAGACGCGGTGATAGCCGTCCTCGGTGCGGCGCCCCGTTTCCTGATAGCCCCGCCGGGGGTAGTACGTCAGGTTCTCCGACATGGCCTCATTGGTATAGAGCCGCACCTCGCGGAGCCCGAGTTCACGGGCATCCGACTCGGCCCGATCGAGCAACCGGGCACCGTGACCGCGTCCCCGCGCGGCTGGGTCCACGGCGATGGTGTCGACCAACACATGGTCGGTATGGTGTTCGAGCACCAGTACCGCGTCCAGGCGGCCGTCGTCCTCGATCGCCCATACCAATGAATCATTCAGTGCCGCAGTAAAATCCGCATCCATCGGCGCGGGGCGGCGGCCCATCCGGTCGACGTACGGGGCGAATGCCACCGCGATCAGGCGGTGCACCGCGGCATGATCGGCGCCGGTGGCCCGGCGGAGGCGTGCAGCGTCCACCGGGCCAGCCTACGGCGCCACTGTGCGACTAGCGGCCGCGAGTCGGCTGCGAGGCCACCGATGCCGACGACGACGGCAGGGTCGACGGCCGTTCGATGATCGTCGAATTCTTCCCGCCGACCCGGTAACTGGCGCCGCGGTGCTCCTGCGGCAGCCGGTCTCCCCTACCGAGCAGCTTGTGGCGCAGCGTTCCTGGCGCGTATTCGGCCTGGTAAGCGCCGCGCGCGGTGAGCTCGGGGATCACGTGATCGACGATATCGGCGAACGATCCCGGCGTGATCGCGTAGGCGAAGTTGAAACCGTCCACGTCGGTCTCGTCAACCCACTCCTGCAACGAATCCGCCACGTGCGCACCGGATCCCACGAACCGTGGGCCCAGTCCACCGATCTTGCCCCACTCGGCGATATCTTTGATCTGCCACTCCCGGCCGTCGGGATCGGCGGACTGGAACGCCGCCACCGCCGACAGGATGGCGTTCGAGTCGACGTTGCCCACCGGCTCGTCGAACCCGTAACGCGCCAGGTCGACCCCCATCCAGCCGGACATGAACGTCAGCGCGCCCTCCGGGTCGCCGTAGGACAGGTACTCGGCGTGTTTGGCGTGTGCCTCCTCGTCGGTGGCCGCGGTGACCACGGTCGACAGGTTGAAGATCTTCACCGCGTACGGATCGCGGCCGGCGATCTCGAGCTCGCGCCGGATGGTCGTCACGGTCTCGCGCAGGATGGCCTTCGTCGGCGCCGCGGTGAAGATGGCCTCGGCGTTCTCGGCGGCGAACCGGACCCCGCGTGGCGAAGAACCGGCCTGATAGATGACCGGCGTGCGCTGCGGCGAGGGTTCTGAGAGATGCACCCCGGGAACACTGAAATGCGTTCCCTCATGGCCGATATGGTGCACCTTGCTCGGATCGGTGAACACGCCGCGGTCCTTGTCGCGGACGACGGCGTCGTCCTCCCACGACCCCTCCCACAACTTGTAGAGCACCTCGAGGTACTCGTCGGCGTGATCGTAACGGGCATCGTGCGCGGGCTGATCGGTCTGCCCCATGTTGCGGGCGGCCGCGGGCAGGTAGCCGGTGACGACATTCCAGCCGATGCGGCCCTTGGTGAGGTGATCCAGCGTCGACAGCCGGCGGGCGAACGGGTACGGATGCTCGAAGCCGGTGCCGGTGGTGATACCGAAGCCCAGGTCTCGGGTCACCAGAGCCATGGCCGACACGAGCAGCAGAGGGTCGTTCACCGGGATCTGCGCAGCCTGACGGATGGCCGCCTCATCGCTGGCACCGTAGATGTCATAGGTGCCCAGCACGTCGGCGATGAACAGTCCGTCGAACCTTCCACGCTCCAGCAGCTTGGCGAGCTCGGTCCAGTATTCGAGGTCCTTGTACTGCGCGGACTGGTCGTCGGGATGTTTCCACAGACCAGGCGACTGGTGGGCGACACAGTTCATGTCGAAGGCGTTGAAGCGGATTACGCGGGTCACCCGAGCAGCCTTCCCGGCGCCGGCGGACTCGTCACCGGTTGCGTTCAGCGTGCGTTAATGGCCACGACCGCCGATCCCCTACGCTGGGCGCATGGCACGCCGCAAAGACGCCGCACGTCGGCCCTGGCTGTTACCGGTGGGCGCAGTGCTCGCGGTATCGGCATGCAGTGGCCCCACCGTCATCAACACCGGCGAACCCCACACCCCCATCGCCACGTCGGCGCCGCGGCCCGCTCTGCCCTCGTACGCCACCAACGCCCACCTGGCCACGGCCGATGAGTTCCATGCCACCTCCAGTGACCAACAGGCGTACTACTTCACCACCCCCAGCGGCCGGTGGCGCTGCGCGATCATCCCGCACACCCAGGCCGGCTGCCAGGCGGCCGGCGCCGCGGCCCTGCCCATCACCGGCGCCCCGACGGCGGTGACCCGCGCCGACGGCAGCCAGGTCACGCCGAACGCGCTGGTGATCGACCGTGATGACGATGCGCAATTCGTTGCCGCAGAGGATGATCCGTTCGTGCTGCAACCGGGTCCGGCGGCCACGCTGCCGTTCGGGACGGTCCTGGCCGTGGCCGGCTTCCGCTGCAACGTCCAGGAAGCCAGCGGTGTGTCGTGCGGCAGCGAGGCCAGCGGTAAGGGTTTCACGTTCTCGACGGACGGCTACACGGCGATCTACACAGATGTCCCTCAATAGGGCGGTCCGGTTCGTCTCGGGCCTGGTCTTCGCTCACCTGCTGACCTCCGCCGAGGTCGTGATCGTCCTGCTGTCCCTGGGTCACCAGAGTTCCGGTGATGCGCAGTCGTTGGTTCCGAAGGCCAACCTGATGCCCCTGCTGGCCGTGGTGGTGCTCGGCACGGTCCTGGCGACCGCGGGCGGCTACCGGATCATCGCGCCTGCGCTTCGGTGGTTCGACGCCGGTCTTGATCCCGATCCGGACCAGCGTCGTGCGGCGATCAACATCATCCGGAACCAATCAGTGCTGCTGATGTCGATCTGGTTGCTCAGCGGCGTGGTCTTCGTCATCGCCAACGGAGTCACCGGTTGGCTGCCGATCCTGCTGATCGAGGTGTCGGTGCTGTTCGGCGGCATCTCCACCGCGAGCAGCAGTCTGCTGTTCACCCAACGCGTCACGCGGCCCGTGGTCGCCGCGGCGACAAGGGATTTCGAGAACCGCGCCACCGCTCCCGGCGTCCAGGCGCGGCTGGTGCTGATGTGGACGCTGAGCACCGCCCTACCGAGCGCGACCATCGCGATCATGGTGGTCTGTCGGGCCAACGGCTGGCTGATCCCCGACACGGCCTCGGTGGATGTCCCGGTGGTGCTGTTGTCGATGGTGTCGGTGTTCCTCGGGCTGCGCACCCTGATGCTGGTTTCCCTGTCCATTTCCGATCCGCTGCGCGAGATCATCGATGCGATGGCCGAGGTCGAGCAGGGCCACATCGGCACGCAGGTCGCTGTCTACGAGCAATCGGAGATCGGGCGGCTGCAGCGTGGTTTCAACCGCATGGTGACAGGGTTGCAGGAACGTGACCGGTTGCGCGACCTGTTCGGCCGCCACGTCGGACCTGATGTGGCGCGTCTGGCCGTCGAAATGACGGGCCATGCAGGCGTTGTGGGCGATGACGTGCTTTCCGGCGATGTCCGAGAGGTGGCCGTGTTGTTCGTCGACGTGACGGGCTCCACCGCGCTGGCGATGACCCGCACCCCGGCCGAGGTTGCCGCTGTCTTCAACGACTTCTTCCGAATCGTGGTGGCGGCGGTCGACGCCCATGACGGACTGATCAACAAGTTCCAGGGTGATGCTGCGCTGGCTGTCTTCGGTGCGCCGATCGCCTCGGAGACGGCGGCCACCTCGGCGCTCGCGGCCGCCCGCACACTGGCCGCCGCCCTCGGACGCCAGGAACTCGACTACGGCATCGGGGTCTCGGCGGGGCCCGCGTTCGCGGGCAATATCGGGGCGGAGAACCGCTACGAGTACACCGTCATCGGTGATCCGGTGAACGAGGCCGCGCGGTTGGCGGATGCGGCGAAAACCACCCCGGGGCGTATCGCGTGCTCGGGTGCGGCCGTCGACCGCGCCGACGATGCGGAACGCCGCAACTGGTGCCCGCATCATGAGGAAGTTCTGCGCGGGCGGCCCGAACCGACGAAGGTGTTCGTGCCACGATGGCGTGATGAGTGAGATTGCGCCCTTCCACATCTCGGTGACCGACGACGACCTGGCCGATCTCGCGCGCAGGCTGTCCGGTACCCGCTGGCCCGAGCCGGAATGCGTCGAGGACTGGAGCCAGGGCATGCCGCTGGAGTACACCCGCGAGCTGGCCCGGTACTGGGCGCAGGACTACGACTGGCGTGCGCGCGAAGCCGCATTGAACGGCTTCTCGCAGTTCACCACCGCGGTTGATGGTGTGGACATCCACTTCATCCATCAACGCTCACCGCATGAGGATGCGCTGCCGTTGCTGATCACGCACGGCTGGCCCGGCTCCGTCGTCGAGTTCGCGAAGGTGATCGGTCCGCTCACCGATCCCACCGCACACGGCGGCCGGCCCGAGGATGCGTTTCACGTGGTGTGCCCGTCCCTGCCCGGGTATGGCTTCTCCGGTAAGCCGGCGTCCACCGGCTGGGGTGTGCAGCGGATCGCGCAGGCGTGGGACACGTTGATGGGCCGGCTTGGCTATGCGCGCTACGGAGCCCAGGGCGGGGACTGGGGCGCGGCCGTGACGACGCAGATCGGCCGCAATGCCGGTGCCCGGAGCCGTTCCGGCGGCGACATCAGTGGATGCGTGGCCATCCACACAAATATGCCGATCGGCCGCCCGCCCGCGGCCAGCCTGGAATCCCCCACCGCCGAGGACCTCGAGGCATTCGCGGCCATGAAAGACCACCGCAAGTGGGGTACCGGCTATTCAAAGCAACAATCCACCCGGCCCCAGACGCTGGGCTACGGATTGGTGGATTCGCCTGTGGCACAGCTGGCCTGGATCGTGGAGAAGTTCTGGGCGTGGTCCGACTGCGACGGCCACCCGGAGAACGTCCTGACGCGCGACGAACTGCTCGACAACGTGATGCTGTACTGGATCACGCGCTCGGGCGCGTCAGCGGCGCGGCTGTACTGGGAGAGCTTCACCAGTTTCGGCGCGGGTGAACGGGTCGAGCTTCCCACGGGTGTCGCAGCGTTCCCGAAGGAGATTCTGCGCACCCCGCGCAGCTGGTGCGAGAACGCCTACAACATCACGCACTGGACGAACATGCCGCGCGGCGGGCATTTCGCCGCGTTCGAACAACCCGAGTTGTTCGTCGACGATGTCAGGACGTTCTTCTCGACGGTGCGCTGATCCGGCGGGAACTCCCGGAGCTGCTGAGGAGCCGGTACCCGCCGTAGAGCACCGCAGCGACCACGAAGTTGACGAAGTAGGCGATATCGGCGCCGTGCCAGGCCACGGCGACCGGCCCCTGGATCAATGTGGTGTTCATGAACGGGATCGCCGCGGCGTAGGACGCGAGGAACACCAGCAGTGCGGCGATCCCGTCTCCGCGGCGGGTGGGCTCCGAGGTGACGTCCACGGCGGGATCGAGCCGGCCCCTGGTCCGCAGCACCCAGTCGATGGCCACCAGCGCGACGAATGCCGGGATCCAGTAGCCGATGAGCAGCAGGACGTCCTGGAAGCGGGTGGCGGTATCGGCGCCGTGCAGCCACAGGATCAGGAAAAAAGCCACCGCGGTGACCAGGGCCGCTGAGAAGGGCCGGCGGACCCGCACCCCCATGGTCTGCAAGGCCAGTGAGCCGCTGTAGTCGTTCATCACGCCCGACCCGATCGAGGCCAGCGCGATGACCAGCAGGGCCACCGCGCCGAGGATCCCGCCGCCCATCACGTCGCGCACTCCGGCGGCGGTGTGATCCCCGATCACCCCGGCGGCGGCGATCCCGATGGCTTGGACGAAGACGTAGGCGAGCACCATTCCGCCGAAGGTGTAGCCGAAGACCTTCGCCCCTGACGACCGAGCGGGTAGGTAACGGCTGAAATCGGCGGCGTAACTGGCCCATGAGATCGACAGGCTCAGGGCGATGGTCACCTCCAGTACGAACGCCCCGACCAGGTCGGGGCCGGCCACGGTGGCTTGTGTGATCACGGCATCGGTGGGGTGGCCGCTGACCAGCTTCACCGCGAACACGACGAACGTCACGAACAACACCACCGTGAGCACGGCCTGCAGTCGGTGGATCAGCTCGTAGCCGAAGAACCCGACCGCACCCTGCACGGCGAGCACGATCAGCACCGCCGCCCAGAACGGGATGCCCAGCAGCACCGACAGCGCCTCGCCGCCGAACAGCCCGACAAGTGCGTCCCAGGCTATCGAGGACAGCCACTGCAGCGCGGCGGGCAGCAGGACGCTCGGCCCGAATGCCAGCCGCGCCGCCGGCAACTGTGCGGTGCCGGTGCGCGGGCCCCAGGTCGACAGATAGCCGACCGCCAGCCCGCCGAGCACCGTGCCGATGACCATGGCGACCAGGCCCAGCCAGAATCCCAGCCCCAGCGTGATGGCCAGGGTTCCGGTGAATACGCCCGTCATGTTGACCTGAGGGGCGAACCACACGGTGAACAGCCGGGCGGGCGTGCCGTAGCGCTGCTCCGCGGTGACCGGGGCGATGCCGTGCGTCTCGACCGACAGATCGCCGGCTCCGCGGGGCGTACGCCCCGAGAACGGTTCTGCATTGAGTCCTCGGAACGTGCCTACTGCCCCACCTGTCATGCGACCATTCGATCACGATCGACTCGATCGGCGTCGCCCCTGACCGCCGATGGCGGGATGGGCACCGTCGGCGCACCGGATTCTGCCTATTTTTCCGATCTTTCCTATGGATTCCATTGTCAAAATGTAAATTCGTTGCGGAATCGCTTGCGAAGGCCCTTCCGATGGGCAATGGTTAAACGCGCAACGCCCACAATGCCGAGGAGGTCTGGTTCTGACCGGCACAAACACCACCGCCGCCGATCACACGACGGGTGAGGACGGGACCACCATCAAGACGGCGGCCCCGGTCATCGAGATCGACCATGTGACGAAACGCTTCGATGACTACGTCGCCGTGGCGGAAGCGGACTTCACCATCGCCTCCGGTGAGTTCTTCTCCATGCTCGGCCCGTCGGGCTGCGGTAAGACCACCACGCTGCGCATGATCGCGGGCTTCGAGACACCGACCTCGGGGGCGATCCGCCTCGAGGGTGTCGACGTCTCCCGGGTTCCCCCGCACAAGCGCAACGTGAACACCGTCTTCCAGCACTACGCGCTGTTCCCGCACATGACAGTGTGGGACAACGTCGCGTACGGACCGCGCAGCGCCAAGAAGGACAAAGCCGAAGTCAAACGTGCCGTCGATGAGATCCTCGAGATCGTCCGACTCACGGATTTCGCCAAGCGCAAGCCCGGCCAACTCTCCGGCGGCCAGCAGCAGCGGGTGGCTTTGGCGCGCGCGCTGGTCAACTACCCCAGCGCCCTGCTGCTCGACGAACCACTGGGCGCGCTGGATCTCAAACTGCGCCATGCCATGCAATTCGAACTCAAGCGCATCCAACGCGAGGTCGGGATCACGTTCATCTACGTGACCCACGACCAGGAGGAGGCGCTGACGATGAGTGATCGCATCGCGGTCATGAACGTCGGCAATGTCGAGCAGATCGGCACACCCACCGATATCTACGACCGGCCGGCCACGGTGTTCGTCGCCGGCTTCATCGGTCAGGCCAACCTGTGGGCCGGTAAGCAGACCGGGCGAGCCAACCGCGACTACGTGGAGATCGAAGTGCTGGGCTCGACACTGAAATCCCGCCCAGGCGATACCGCCATCGAGGCCGGCGGGCAGGCGACCCTGATGATCCGACCGGAGCGCGTCCGGGTGAGCGTGGAAGCACCCACCGGAGACGTGGTCGCGGTGCGCACGACCGTGCGCGACCTGACCTTCCAGGGTCCTGTGGTGCGGTTGTCGTTGGTGGCGCCCGACGAGTCCACCGTGGTTGCCCACGTCGGCGCGGAACAGGACCTGCCGCTGCTGCGACCCGGTGACGAGGTGTACGTCAACTGGACCCCGGATGCCTCCCTCGTGCTGCCCGCCGCCGATATCCCCACCACCGAGGACCTCGAGGAGATGCTCGACGACTCCTAGCTGTCGCCGGCTCCTCCCCACCCCCAACGGTTCAAGAATTCACGAAAGGTCCCGCATGTCCAACGAGATCGATCCCCGCCTGCTCACCCGCCTGGCATCCAACCGGACCAGCCGGCGGCGCTTCATCGGCGGTGGTGCGGCGGCGGCCGCAGCGGCGATCCTGGGTCCCTCCTTCCTGGCGGCCTGCGGGTCGAACGGCGGGAGCTCGTCGTCGAGCAGCAGCACGCAGGACAGTGGTCCCGCATCGGGCACCCTGCGGATCTCGAACTGGCCGCTGTACATGGCCGACGGATTCGTCGCCGCCTTCCAGAAGGCGAGCGGTATCACCGTCGACTACAAGGAAGACTTCAACGACAACGAGCAGTGGTTCGCCAAGGTCAAGGAGCCGCTGTCGCGCAAACAGGACATCGGCGCCGACCTGGTGGTGCCCACCCAGTTCATGGCCGCCCGGATCAAGGGACTCGGCTGGCTCAATGAGATCAGCGAGGCCGGTGTCCCCAATCGCAAGAACCTGCGGCCCGATCTGCTGAACTCGTCGGTCGATCCCGGACGTAAGTACACGGCCCCCTACATGACCGGCATGGTCGGTCTGGCCTACAACAGGGCGGCCACCGGCCGCGATATCACCAAGATCGACGATCTCTGGGACCCCGCGTTCAAGGGCAAAGTCAGCCTGTTCTCCGATGTCCAGGATGGGCTGGGCATGATCATGCAGTCCCAGGGCAATTCACCGGAGAATCCGACCACCGAATCCATCACCAAAGCCGTCGACCTGGTGCGTGAGCAGAAGGACAAGGGCCAGATCCGCCGGTTCACCGGCAACGACTACTCCGATGACCTTGCCGCCGGCAATGTCGCGATCGCTCAGGCGTATTCGGGTGACGTGGTGCAGCTGCAGGCAGACAATCCCGACCTGAAGTTCGTCGTGCCCGAGTCCGGTGGCGACTGGTTCATCGACACCCAGGTGATCCCCTACACCACCCAGAACCAAAAAGCCGCCGAGGCCTGGATCAACTACGTGTACGACCGTCCGAACTATGCCAAGTTGGTCGCCCACACCCAGTACGTGCCGGTGCTGTCCGACATGGCAGAAGAGTTGGACAAGATCGATCCGAAGTTGTCCAAGAATCCGTTGATCAACCCGACTCCCGAGACCATCGGCCGGCTGAAGAACTGGGCTGCCTTGACCGACGAGCAGACCCAGCAGTTCAACAACCTGTACGCCGCGGTCACCGGCGGCTGATCGCATGGCAGGAGTCGCCTCCAGCAGCAGGCAGCGCAGCAAGATCGCGCCCTACCTGATGATCTTGCCCGCGCTGGCCTATCTCGCGATTTTCTTTGTGGTGCCGCTGTTTTCACTGGCCCGCACATCGCTGTCCACCGCGGGCGGGTCGGTGTACCTGCCGACCCTGACCTTCGACTGGAACGTCGGCAACTTCACGGCGGCGTTCCACCAATATCAGGATCAGATCCTGCGGTCGTTCGGCTACGCGGCCGTGGCGACGGTGGTGTGCCTGCTGTTGGCTTTCCCGCTGGCCTACATGATCGCGTTCAAGGCGGGCAGGTTCAAGAATCTGATCCTGGGCTTGGTGATCCTGCCGTTCTTCGTGACGTTCCTCATCCGCACCCTGGCGTGGAAGACCATCCTGGCCGACGACGGCTGGGTGGTCAGCGTCCTCAACACCATCGGCCTGATCCCCAGCGAGGGACGGCTGCTCTCGACCGGCTGGGCGGTGATCGGCGGCCTGATCTACAACTGGATCATCTTCATGATCCTGCCGCTGTACGTCAGTCTGGAGAAGATCGATCCGCGTCTGTTGGAGGCATCCCGCGATCTGTACTCGTCGAGTCCGCGCACTTTCGGCAAGGTCATCCTGCCCCTGTCACTGCCCGGCGTGCTCGCCGGCAGCATGCTGGTATTCATCCCCGCGGTAGGTGATTTCATCAACGCGGACTACCTGGGCAGCACCCAGACGACGATGATCGGCAACGTCATCCAGAAACAGTTCCTGGTGGTCAAGGACTACCCCGTCGCCGCGGCGCTGAGCCTGGGACTGATGATCCTGATCGTCATCGGCGTGCTGCTCTACACCCGCGCCCTGGGTACCGAGGACCTGGTATGACGGCCACCGTGGAGCAGTCTGTGGTGAAAAAGGTTCGGGCCAGGCCCAAATGGGGTGATCTGGTCCTGCGGATCGTCGGCGGCCTGGTGCTGCTGTACCTCTTCCTGCCGATCTTCGTGATCATCCTCTTCTCGTTCAACCACCCGGCGGGCAAGTTCAACTACAGCTGGCAGGGCTTCACCCTGGACAACTGGCTGCACCCGTTCAAATACCCCGCACTGGTGGACGCACTCAAGCTCAGTCTCAATGTGGCGTTGGTGTCCACCTTGATCGCGCTGGTGCTCGGCACGCTGCTCGCGATCGCCTTGGTGCGTCAGCGTTTCCGCGGCAGCAAGGCCGTCGACACCTTCATGGTGCTGCCGCTCACCGCTCCCGAAGTGGTGATGGGTGCCTCGTTGCTGACGCTGTTTCTGGATCTGCACTGGGCGGCGGGCTACACCACCATCGTGATCGCGCATGTCGCGTTCGAGGTGAGTTTCATCGCGATGACGGTGCGGGCCCGGGTGCGCGGTTTCGACTGGACACTGGAAGACGCTTCGATGGATCTGGGCGCCAGCCCGACCCGCACCTTCTTCCGCGTGACCCTGCCGCTGATCGTGCCGGGGATCATCGCGGCGGGCATGTTGTCCTTCGCGCTGTCCCTGGACGATTTCATCATCACCTACTTCGTCAGCGGATCCACCGTCACCTACCCGCTGTATGTGAATGCGGCGGTGAAAGCGGCTGTGCCACCACAGATCAACGTGCTGGCCACGGCGATCCTGGTGATCAGCCTGATCTTGCTCGGGGTGGGAACGCTCTACCGGCGCAAGCGCATCGAGGTCTAGTCGAGCCGAACGCGCACCTTGACCCGGCCCTTGTCGTCGCGGGTGGCGACGGCAAGGCCGGTGCGGTCCGCGCCGCGGAAGTTCAGCAAGGTGATGGGCCCGCCGTCGCCGAGAAAGTTGCGCCACCAGCTCTTGGCATCGGGCGCCATGACGGCGATGGTGACCTGATCACCGGACAGTCGGTAGTTGACCGGCGTCTGGAAGATCCGCCCGGACTTGCGGCCGGTATAGCGGATTTCGACCAGGCTGCGACCGACCAGGTCGCCGATGGCGGGGACGGCGGTGAGGGCCACGGCCAGTTTGTTGACGGCACGCGTCACTGGGTGGGCGAAGATTCCGTTCGACATGTACCGAGGCTAACCTCCGGCGGCGCACCGTGCGTCTCGCCGCGGGCACCGCTGCGGGCCGCCCCGATCCCGGCACCCACCACCGCGACGATGCCGACGACGGCGAGCGGTGCCGGCACCTGATGCAGCACGAGAAGCCCCATCAGCATCGCGAAACCTGGCTCCAGACTCATCAGCGTCCCGAACGCCGCCGCGGTGAGCCGGCGGAGCGCCAGCAGTTCCAGCGCGAACGGGATGATGGGCAGCAGGATCGCCAGCCCCGCCCCGATCACCAGGATCTCCGGCGTCAGACGGCCGAACACCGCGGGCCCGGCCACCGCCGTCGCGACGAGACCGGCGACGGGCATCGATACGGCCAGGCCGGCGATCCCGGCGACCTCATCCCCCACCCGTTGCGTCAGCAGGATGTACATCCCCCAGCACACCGCCGACCCCAGCGCGTAGAGCACCCCGACGGGGTCGACGGATCCGGCCCACGGTTCGGTCAGCAGCAGCACGCCCACCGTCGCCAACCCCGGCCACAGCAGCCGATAACGGCCCGAACCTTTGGCCACCGCAACACCGAGGGGCCCGAGGAATTCCAGCGCACTGGCGGTGCCCAACGGGATCCGCGCCACCGCCATCATGAACAGCAGGGTGATCCCGGCCGTGACCACACCGAGCACCACACATGTGCGGAAGGCCGACCGGGTGAACGCCGCACGGCGCGGACGCACCAGCGCCAGCATCAGCAGTCCGGCCCAGGCCAACCGCAGCCAGGCGGTGCCCGTGGCGCCGATATCGTCGATCAGCTGTACCGCGATCGCGGCGCCGAGCTGCACCGCGCACATCGCGGCGATCGCCATGAAAGCACCGTTGCGGGCGGTCGCGGAAGTCATCTCTGCATTGAACGGCAGCCAGAACGTTCATGTCCACGTGATTTTGACTGACATATTGTTCGTATCTATCAAACAGTCTGGTGCCGGTTGTGACCGCTCGAAGAGGTCGTGATGGCGACCGACTCCCGGGGTATGCGTAGATTCAGGTGATGAGCAGCGGTGACCACGTGTCGCAACCATGGCAGTCCCAAGCGCCGAAGTCCGCGGTGCCCGGCAATCTCGGTCCCCGGTTCTTCGCTCGGGTGATCGACGGCGTCATCGTCAACGCCGCAAGCCTCGTCGCGGTCGTGTCCCTTGATTCCTTCTCGAATATTCTTGTCACCGGCCTGTTTTCGGGCCTGCTGACGTTCATCTACTTCGTGGCGTTCGAAGTGTCCGTCGGATGGACACCAGGTAAGAAGCTGTTGGGGCTGCATGTGCGCGGACCCCACGGCCGTCCGCACCCAGATCTGAAACAGTCGGCGATCCGCAACTCGTTCACGCTCTTGGCGGCCGTGCCCTACGTCGGCGGCCTGCTCGCCTTCGTCGCCTACGTGGTGATCGCCGTGTCGATCAGGAACAGCCCGTGGCGACAGGGCACCCATGACGACCTGGCCGGTGGGACGCAGGTCGTCAAGGGTTGAGCGTCGAGAGTCGAACCCCGTCAGCCGGCCATGAACTCGCTGTAAGCAGAGGCCATTTCGGGTGAGAGGGCCGTCGTGTTGCAGGCGCGTTGCTTGTCGCCGATCGGCGCCAAGATGCTCCTCAATTCCAGGTACTCCTGCGGGTTGGCAGTGAAGTACGTCCGGATGCTCGCCGACGCGACATCCCGCGGCTGGGTGTAGATGACGGACACGGCTTGCTTGGCGCCCGGGTGGGCGCCCAGGTAACCCTGGGCCGCACCGGTGGTCTGCTGCACGGTGGCGTCGATCGACTGCCGGCTGCAGTCCACCGGATCGGCGGAGGCGATCGGTGCCAGCACGACGGCGCTGAGCGCACCGCCCGCCGCCAGCACGGAGAGAGCGATTCGATTGCAGAACTTCAGTTTCATGATGAGTGGAGATTCCTTCGAGTCGTCAATTGTTGGGGACCCGACCCGATTTCCACCATACGGAAACTCCTAAACACCGCGAACGGCGCCGTCGAGCAGTATTTCGGCCGTTACAGCAAACTCCGGTGAGTTCGGTCTCAGTTTTGCGTTCCGTGGCGCGACGGTGCGCAGGATGGCCGATCTTCCTTATCTTCGAGGCCTTTTCCTTAACCCATCGTGATGTCCGGTGTGACTCGATCGTCGTGCGGGGTGCATCAACGGGTGCGCTCGGGGAACGGGTCGTTGGCGAAATCGATCTGTGCGGCCGGGTTGGCCACCGCCGTCACCATTCCGGTCCCGAAGGCGCCCGCACTGTCGAACAACGTCGAGGCGCCCACTGAGATCCCGTCGGCAGCCCAGTGCGAGTCGGCCTGCACCCCGACCCACTCGTCACCGGGTAGCCGGGAAAGTGCCACGGTCAGATCCCCGTTGATGTAGCCGACGCCCGCTGTGCCGAGGTTGGTGACCAGGCTGGTTCCCTCGGCGGCCATGGCGGCCCGCACGAACGGCGAGTTCGCGTCGCCCTCGACCACATCGATGGTGCGGTTGACGAACCGCTTACGTGAGGTGTTCTGGTGATCGGCGATGGCACCCGTCCAGCCGGCGTCATCGCTGCCGATGCCGATACCGCGGGCGTCATCGCGATCGACGGGACCGGTGAAAGTCATTGGGGCTACCCATTCCCGGCCGCGCGGTGGTTCCGAGAGCCGGTATTGCACCAACGTGGCGCGGACCACCGTCACCCCGTCCTGGACCAGCTCGCACTCGGCATTGCGCACCCGGCGCCCGTCGCGCACCAGCGCGAGTTTGGCCGTGGTCGGCACACCACGGGCGGCCTTGAAAAGATCGACCGTCAGCCGGGCCGGCAGGAATTCGGGACGTCCGAACGCGGTTTCCAGCGTGCGCGCGACCAGGCCGACGAGCGCCGGACCGTTGAGGTGATCCGGACCCCAATGGCTCTGCGCGTACGCGGTGGGCAGGAAGGTGTCCTGCTCGGTCTGGGCGAAATGAAATGGACGTGCCATTTCCGCATCGTCGCACAGGGCAGGTTCTGCGCAGGAGCGCAGCCCCTGCCCCGGTGGCCTGGTGGTGATGGGCCGATCAGTCTCATCGAGCTGGAGGCCGTCAGTCCGCCTTGAGCACCGAATCGGCCGGCGTGCCCCAGCGGTCGAGGTAGACCGCGTCGCGCAGCGGCCGCCGCCGCAGCGGACCGTGCCGGCCCTTAGGCCAGCCGAGCACGATGTGCCCGCCCAGCAGATAGTCGTCGGGGACACCGACGGCCTCCCGCAGGATGGCCTCGCCCCCGTAGGAGGCCCAGCTGGTCAGACAGGCGCCCAGGCCCTGAGCCCGAGCGGCGAGTAGGAAGTTCTGCATGGCGGGGAAGATCGACCCGCCCAGCAGCAGTTCGGATGCCGTCGGGAACTTCTTTTGAGTGAACAGGACGGAGGTGAATTCTGCGGCCCGGTCATGCAATTCGTAGGTGGCCCGATTGTTGCGCGCCACCGGGCCGGTGTCGTCGGTGCTCGGCCGGGTCATCCCGTAGACCGGCTCGATGACCGCCAGTGCATCCGCGGCCGCTCGGGCCACCGCCGCCCGCAGTTCGGGTGAGCGCAGCACCACGAAACGCCACGCTTGGGCGTTGGCCCCCGACGGCGCCCAGGTGGCGGCCCGCAGACAGCGGGTCAGGGTGGCGTCGTCGACGGGGTCGTCGGTGAACCGGCGGATGGTGCGCGCGGTGGACAGCACTTCCCAGACGTCGCTGCTCGTACTCGCCATGACGGGCACCATAGCGCGGACTCAGCCCATGGATGCCGCGCTGGCCGCCGTGATCAACGCGACGGCCTCATTGCGGGTCAACGATGCCAGCAGCGGCGCGGCCGCTTTCATCTGTTCGCCGACCAGCACGGTGGGGCCGGTGGTGAGGCTGGCGAAGGCCTCCGCCACGACGTCGGCGGCGGAGGTGGCATCCGGGGGCGCGGTATCGGCGTCGGGCAGTAGTCCTCGGCTGTGTTCGAGACTGCGCAATGCCGGGGTGTCGGTCTTACCGAGGATCAGGCCGACCACGTCGACACCCTTGTCGTGCAGCTCGGCCCACAGTGCTTCGGCGAACACCATGTCGAAAGCCTTGCTCGCGCCGTAGGCGACCATGTTCGGCCCGCCGGCGAAGCCCGCGCCGGATCCGAAGAGCACGATGCCACCACGGCCGCGGGCCACCATCGGTGCGGCGAAGTGATGGCACAAGCGAAGTGGTGCCAGGCAATTGCGTTGCACCATCGATTCGGCGGCTGCGACGGGCTGGTCGAGGAACTGCCGGAAGTTCGGATCGGCGCCCGCGCAGTACACCAGGAAGCCGATCTCCAAGTCGGCGGTCGCCGCGGCGATCGCCGCGGTGGCCGCATCGTCACTGAGATCGACTGCCAACGTGCGGGTTCGGGCGCCGGTCCGGGCCTCGATCCCTTCGGCGACCTGTTCGAGGATGTGCTGCCTGCGCGCCACCAGCACCACGTTGACGCCCCGCTCGGCCAGCCCCTCGGCGAACAATGCGCCGACCCCGTCGGATGCGCCGGCCACCACCGCCCACGGTCCGTACCTGTCGGCGAAGCTCATGACCCGATCACCGCGATCCGCACGGAGGTGAATCGACGCCGCGCAATACACCAGCCATCGCCCGTGCGGACGAGTTCATCATCGTAGAACCCGATGGCGTTCACCCCGGAAGCGTTGTCGGCGGCCAGGATCAGTGCGTCGAGGTACGTGCGGGCGGTGGCGGTGTCGCCGGTGACCGTGATGGCCATATTGCTCAGCCGGTGCAGGGTATGTCCCGCGCCGGCATGCGCGAGCACCATGAATTCCGTGACGGCGTCGACTCCGTTCCAGGCGCCGATCTCGCCATAGTCCAGTGCACAGTCCGCGGTGAAGACGGTGCGGAACAGCGGCCAGTCGCGGCGGTCGATACCGGTGGCGTACCGGATCAGGACATTGGTTATCTGGGCATGATCGGTCACTGCACATCTCCGTTCGGGTGTACCAGGATTCGGGGTGGGCCTTCCGATCGGCGGGCGAGATCCAGGGCGTGCGGAATCTCGTCGAGGCCGATGATCTTCCCAACAGCGGGCAGTGGATCGAGCCGTCCCCCGGCGATGGCGTCAAGCGTGCCGTACCAGTCCTGCGGCATGGGTCCACCGCCGAACTGAATGGTGACACCCTGGCGAGTGGCATCGGTGATGCTGAGGGTGTCGCCCGTGTACCAGCCCCCGGCACAGTAGATGCGGGTGCCCATCTCCACCGATTCCACGATGTGTTGGATCAGCCCGCCGGCGCCGACACACTCGAAAACGATTGCCGGACCCGGCAGATGGCGCTCAGCTCGGAGCTGCCGGAAGACCTCGATCGGTGACTGCTCGGCGGGGTCGACGGCGACGTGTGCACCGAAGGTCTCGGCGAGGGCACGGCGATCGGCCTGAAAGTCGGATACCACGATGGGTTCAATATCCCTGGCCCGCAAGGCCGCCACTGCAGACAGGCCGATGGCGCCCGCCCCGAGGACGATGGCGATCTCTCCGGGCTTTATCGCCGCCGAGCGCACATAGAACTCGCCGACGGCGAACGCATCCGTCAAGGCGGCGGCGTCGTCGGACACGTCGCCGGGCACCGGTTTCGCGAGCATCTCGTTGACGATCAGTTTCTCGGCGAAGCTGCCCTGCGCCTCGGGATGCTGACCGATGATGTGGGCGCCGTCTGCGCCGCGGGGTTCTTCCCCGTCGCTCCGCTCGCCCCGGGCGACCAGCCTGATCGGAATCGAGGTGACGCGGGTGCCGACCGGGAACTTGTCGGTGCAGCCCGGTCCGTGCCCGATGACCTCACCGACGAATTCATGACCGAGCACGATATCGCGCTCGGCATCGTAAAGAGTGCGGCCGGTGGGGTCGTCAGCGAGCGCCGGGTGATCCATGAAGTGCACGTCGGAGGCACAGATCGCGGTACTGAGGGTGCGAAGCAGCAGCTCGCCCGGCCCGGGAACCGGATCCGGTGTGTCACCGACGGTGAGTTCACCGTGACGCAGGAGCACCGCACGCATCGCAGCCCCTTGCTCTTCTCGACTATTCGAGACATACTCTCGAATATATGACCACACGCTAAACGTGCCGGAAGTGAGGAGTCAAGACATTCGCGGATCCAGCTCAGCGCCGACCGGTCGGGCGCTCGACGTGATCGAACTGCTGGCCAGGCCAGGCAACGAGACGCTGCGATTCTCCGATATCGTCCGCGAACTCGAACTGACCCAAGCCACCGCCCATGCGATCCTGAAGACGTTGTGGGATCGCGGCTGGGTCAGCCGAGATCCGGTCGACAAGACGTTCGCACTGGGACCTACCCTGGCTCTGGTGGCGGCCCGGCTGGACGCGGCCCGTCCCGTCGTGGTCGCGGCGCGACTCGCTATACAGCGGATCTCGTCCGATAGTGGTTATCCAGCAACAGTATTGGAGCGGGTAGGCGAAGATTTGGTCGTCACGGCCTTCGAAGGGGGCACGGCCAGTGCGCCCGGTGACCGCATCCCTTACGCTCCACCGTTCGGGGTGGCGTTCGCGGCGTGGGACACCCCGCAAGCTCGGCAGGAGTGGATCGCGCGGGCGGCATCCTCGAATATCGAACTGGCCCAGCGACTGGAGCAGGTGCTGGCCCACACGCGTGAGCGCGGATTCGACATCGATTGGACGACCCCGGCGCTGGCGCAGGCCGCGCAACTGATGGGTACCGCCACCGATCTGCCCGACTCGGTGCGGCAGCTGATGGAGCGATTGCTGGTCGAGTTCACCGCGATCGGCCTGCTGGAGAGCAGCGAGACCCGGCCGGTGGCCACCATCGCCGCGCCGGTGTTCGACCAGCACGGCCGTGTCGCGTTGATCGTGGCCGCACACCCGTTGCGTACCTTGCTGATCGGCGAGATCAACGAGATCGGCGCGCGGTTGATGGCCGAGGCTGCGAAACTGTAGTGACGACACTGCGGATCAGCGGAGACCCCAGACGCGAGCTTCCACCTAATCATGATTCACGGGTACCGACGCAGAATGGATGGATGGATCCCCGCCGACTGCAGCTGCTGCTGACCCTGTCCCGGCTCGGCTCGATGCGGGCAGTCGCCGATGCCCATCACCTCACGACATCGACGGTCTCCCAGCAGCTGGCCGCACTTGCCAGAGAAGCCAAGGTGACGCTGATCGAACCGGACGGCCGCCGGGTACGCCTCACCCCCGCCGGCCGCCGGCTCGCCGATCACGCCGTCACCATCCTGGCCGCCCTCGACTCGGCCCGACTCGACCTGGATCCGCACGCCGAACCCGCCGGGACGCTTCGAGTCGGTGGCTTCGCGACCGGCATCCGGGTATCGCTGCTGCCGGTCGTGCCCGAGCTCACGGCGCGGTATCCCGGGATCGACGTCGTGGTGAGCGAGTACGAACCGGTCGAGGCGTTCCGGCTGCTCGTCGATGACGATCTGGACCTCGCCCTGACCTACGACTACAACCTCGCGCCTGCGGCGCTGAGCCCCGTCCTGGAGGCCGTCCCGCTGTGGAAGATCCCATGGGGACTCGGGGTACCGGCGCAGGGCGCACCTGAGGTCGGTGGGCAGGCAGATATCTCCGCGTATGCCGGCCAGCCGTGGATTGTGAACTCGCGCAACAGCGCCGACGAGGTGGCATTGCGGGCCCTGGCTGCACTGGCGGGCTTCACCCCGCGCATCTCACACCAGATCGACAGTCTGGACCTCGTCGAGGATCTCATCGTCGGCGGCTACGGCGTGGGCCTGCTTCCGCTGGGCCGGCCCACCATGGCGGGCGTCACGGTGCTGGATCTCGCCGATCCCAGCGTCGTCCTGACCACCTACGCGGTCACCCGACGCGGGCGGGCGGACTGGCCCCCGCTGCGGGCAGTGCTGGAACGCCTGCGACCCCCGTCGGGACCACTGCCCACACGTGACTGGCTGCGCCCGTTTCCGGGCTTGTACCCAGGCTGACGTTCGCAGCGTATTCTCAGCAACATGGGCACGCTGACCCGGTGGATCACCGCGAGCGCCTTCGTCGCCGCCGTGGGTACGTCGCTGCTCGCGCCGGCCGCAACACATCAACCGGACGTGATGGCGACCTGCCCCAACCAAGGGATTCTGGTCGGCAAGCAACAGGTGGGTGCGTACACCGACAATTGCGATCTGGTCGTGACCCCGCCACCTGCCATCGGTGCGGCGCCCAGCGCGGGCGCGATCATCGCCTGCCGTGGCATCACGGGCTGCTTGTCGGATTTCGTCAACAACCCCGGCTGGGTGAAGGTGCCCCAGGTCGACACGCGGCCGCGGCAGAGCCCGTAACGGCCCTCCCCTGGAATCCCCACGGGTTCAAGGGGTTTCGCGGGTGTGCGCAGCTAGACGAAGATGTCCAGGATCAGGACGAAGGCCAAACCGCTCACCGACAGCACCGTCTCCATGATCGACCAGGTCTTGATGGTCTGCCCGACGCTGAGCCGGAAGTACTGATTGACCAACCAGAACCCCGCGTCGTTGACATGGGAGAAGAACAGCGAGCCGGCGCCGACTGCCAGTACCACCAGCGATACCTGGCCGGTGCTCATCCCCTCCACCAAGCCGAGGATCAGCGATGAAGCGGTGATGGTGGCGACCGTAGCCGAGCCGGTGGCCAGCCGGATGAGCACGGCGAGCACCCAGGCCAGCACCAGTACCGAGATGTGCACACCTTCGGCCCACCGCGCGAGCATGGTGCCGATACCGCTGTCCACCAGAACCTGTTTGAAGCCACCACCGGCGGCGACGATCAAAATGATGCCGGCGATCGGCGGCAGACCCGATTCGATGCACTTGGTGAGCGTGGCCCGGTCCATGCCCGCCCCCCGGCCCAGGGTGAACATGCCCACGATCACCGCGAGCAGAAGCGCGACGAGCGGAGTGCCCAGGGCATCGAAGATGGTTCGGAACCATTGCTTTTCGTTGTCGATGAAGATATCGGCAAGGGCCTTGCCGAGCATCAGCGCGACCGGCAGCAGCACCGAGAACAGCGTGATCCCGAACGACGGGCGCTTGTCCTGTGTCCTGGTCTCGTCGGCATCGAAGGTGTCGGGAGCGTCCACCACCACCCACTTGCCGGCGAGCTTGCCGAACAACGGCCCGGCCAGGATGACCGTCGGGATCGCCACCAGCACCCCGAGACCCAACGTGACGCCGAGATCGGCGTTGAGCAGGCCGACCGCCGTCAGTGGTCCGGGATGCGGGGGCACGAAACCGTGCATGGCCGACAGGCCCGCCAGCGCCGGGATACCGATGGTGATCAGGGACTGCTGCGACCGGCGGGACACGAGATAGATGACCGGCATCAGCAGTACGAGACCGATTTCGAAGAACATCGGGAGGCCGATGATGGCGCCGACCAATGCCATCGCCCACGGCAGCATGCGCGGCGAGGCTGCACCGACGATGGTGTCCACGATTTCGTCGGCGCCGCCGGAATCGGCGAGCAGTTTGGCGAACATCGCGCCGAGTGCGATGAGGATGCCCACGCTGGCGGCCGTCGACCCGAACCCGTCGGTGAACGACTTGAGCACCTTGGTCAGGTTCTCCCCCGCGACCAGGCCGACGGTGAGGCCGCCGAAGATGAGCGCCAGGAACGGGTGCAGTTTCACCACGGTGATCAGGACGACGATGACGGCGATGCCGGCCAGGAACGACAGAATCAGCTGCGGGGCTGAGGCCACCGGCTCGACGAGTTTGGGCGCGTCGGCCAACAGTGTCACGGCGGCGTTCATCGGTGTTCCCCTCCGGTGAGTGAGATGTAGGTGTCGACGATGGCGTCGATGCTCTGACCGACGTCGATGACGACGCCCGCCTCGTCTTCCTCGAGAGGTTCGAGGGTGTCGAACTGAGATGCCAGCAGCGAGGCCGGCATGAAGTGCCCGGGTCTGCTGGCCTGGCGCGCCCCGATGATCTCGGGTGTCCCGCTCAGGTGCAGGAATTGGATGCCGGGGCAGTGTGCACGCAGCTGGTCGCGGTAGCGCCGTTTGAGCGCCGAGCAGCTCATCACGCCACCGTCGCCACAGTGCTCCCCCAGCCAGTCGCCCAGGGTCGCCAGCCACGGCTTGCGGTCCTCGTCGTCGAGCGGGTGGCCGGCCTTCATCTTCTCGATGTTGGCGGGTGGATGGAAGTCATCGGCATCCGCGAACGGGACGCGCAGCCGCTGCGCCAGCGCGGCGCCGACGGTGGACTTCCCGCTCCCCGAGACGCCCATCACGACGATCGGTGATGGCATCGCTACACCTCCCTGACTGTGGTTGACCTCACACAGAATGACTTAAACGTCATACTATTGCAAGAGGATCACAAATACGTCTGCTTTAAGTCCAATCGAAGCCGGCTATGACACGATGTACGCGTGGGTCCGTCGTCAAACGTCAGCGCACTGCACGACAACGTGCTGACCGCCCTGGGCGCCGCCGTGGTGTCCGGCAGATACCCACCGGGCGAGGTGATCACCCTCGAAGGGGTCAGCGCCGAACACGGGGTGTCGCGCAGCGTTGCCCGCGAGGCGATCCGGGTACTCGAGTCGATGGGCCTGGTGTCCTCGCGACGCCGCGTCGGTATCACCATTCAGCCCTCATCCAACTGGAATGTGTTCGACCCCAGCGTGATTCGGTGGCGTCTGGAATCCGGCGACCGGGCCGCCCAGCTGATCTCGCTGTCGGAGTTACGCCGCGGATTCGAGCCGGCCGCCGCCGCACTGGCCGCCCGGCGGGCGAATCCACACCATTGCCGGATCATGGCCGCCGCGGTGTCCGACATGGTGATGCACGGCCGCTCCGGTGACCTGGACGCATACCTGCAGGCCGACAAGATCTTTCACCAAACGCTGCTGGAAGCCAGCGGTAACGAGATGTTCCGTGCGCTCAACGCGGTGGTCGCCGAGGTACTCACCGGACGCACTCACCACGGGATGATGCCCGAACTGCCCAACCCCGCCGCCATCGAACTGCACGACGAGGTGGCCCGGGCGATACGGCTGCGCGACGAGTCGGGTGCCGAACATGCCATGCGGGCCATCATCGACGAGGCCGCCAGAGCGGTGGCCGAGGACGCCTGAGGGTAAGCCGCCAGGTTCAGGGCCGGGACGTGTCCCGCCCGCCGGATCCGTCGCGCGCGGCTTCCCGGAGCTGACCGTGCCGGATGAGGTTGGTGGTGGCCTCGTCCCATCGCAGTGTCTGTTCCCGGCTGTAGAGCGGTCCGGGGATGTGCCGCTCGATATGTCTGCGGAACACGCTGGCCGCGACGCGCACCAGCACCGGGTTCAGCACCGACCACAGTGGGTCGAGGTCGGACCTGGCCAGACCGCGCGCGATGAACGTCTCGCCCTGCGTTTCGCTGATCTTGACCAGACCGTCGAAGATCGCGGCACCGGTCGCTCCGCCTTCGGTGAGAACACGAGCGACGTAGTCCATCACGTCCGGATGCTCGATGAACAACTGCGCGGTGCCGCCGCGATAGACGTCAGGGGTGTTCCCCGTCTCTGGCGAGGCCGGACTGTCATCGAGTATCCGGCCGCACACCCGCAGCACGTGCTCGTCGATCGCCTCGATCAAAGCCGCTTTGCTGCCGAAGTAGTGCTGGATGAGACCCACGCTCACCTCGGCCGCGTCGGCGATGGTCCGCAGGGACGTGCCCGACACCCCGCGCTCGGCAAAGCAGACCATCGCGATATCGCGTATCCGCTGCGGGTTTGTCGCTTCGGCCGGTGCGGAAGAACCGAATCCCGCCGCGTCGCTCATGGACAAAACCATACCGGGGCCGTGCTCGCACGCGGCCGACCCCGTGATGCTTGACTGTCCCGGTGAGACAGCCCAGGGTTGCCCGTCGCCTGTTCGACCGGCTGGAGCCGGTACACGCCGTCACCTACTTCGCGCCGGAATCCCGCGCCGCGCTCGGCGAGCTCGGCTACCGCGGATTCTGGTCGGGCTACTTCGCCGCCCGGTCGGCGCCCCTGGGGCCGGTGCCACCCGAGGTGGTCACGGCGCTGTTCTACAACTTCTCCTCGCGTCAGGTGCACAAGGCGCTGCCCGCGGCGTGGGAGATCGCCACCCCGGCCGCTGTGCTGGCCGCCCGCCAGGATGCGGCGGTGGCCACGTTGCGGCGCTACGGGATGACCGACGACGAGACGGTGCGGACCGCAGCCGATCTGGCCGAGATCGCCGCCCGCTCGGCCCCGATACACGGGCGAGCGCTGTTCGCCGCCAACGCGGCGCTACCGTGGCCCGAGGAGCCGGTGGCCAAGCTGTGGCACGCCACCACCCTGCTGCGGGAGCAGCGCGGCGACGGCCATGTCGCCGTGCTCGCCGCGCACGGTATCGGCGGGCGCGAATCCAACGTGCTGCACGCCGTGGCCGGCCGGGTGCCACGCGAGATGATCGCCCCCAGCCGTGACTACGACGAAGACGATTGGCAGGAACAGTTGGACGGGCTGGCCGCGCGCGGACTGGTCGACGCCGGTGGGTCGTTGACCTCAGCCGGTGCCGACCTCAAGGCGCAGATCGAGGACAGCACGGACCGGCTGGCGCTGCGCGCCTTCGACGCCCTCGACGACCGGCAGCTGGGCACCTTGTTCGCGGCGCTGACACCCCTGACCCGCCTGGTGGTGGCCGGCGGCGATGTCCCCGCCGACACGCCGATGGGCCTGAACCGAGACGAGCTCGACGACGACGCCCTGTAGTCGGCCTAGCGCGGGGCGTACATGATGAGCCCGACCCCGGCCAGACAGACCAGCGCCCCGGCGACATCCCACCGGTCGGGCCGGAAGCCGTCGGCCACCACGCCCCACAGCAGCGAGCCAGCCACGAACACTCCGCCGTAGGCGGCCAGTACTCGGCCGAAATGCGCATCGGGCTGGAACGCCGCAACGAATCCGTAGGCGCCCAAGGCGATCACACCGGCACCCACCAGCCACGCTCCGCGGTGCTCGCGCACGCCCTGCCACACCAGCCACGCCCCGCCGATCTCGAGTACCGCCGCGAGCACGAACAAGGCCACCGATTTCAGCGCGAGCATGAGACCAGCTTGCCCTTCTCAGAGGTTGCGGTTCCACTCCACCCAGCCGACGCCATGGCGGCCGTCGCGGGCGGTGACAGTCACCCAGGCCCGCGGGAACTGGCTGATCCGCCCGTCAGGCGAGGTGAGCAGAACGGGCGCATGGCCCTGCACGTCGAGGCTGACCTCGATATCGCCGGGACTCAGGCTGATGGTCGTCGATACCGGTAATCCGTTGTCGCCGAACGCCTTCTCCGCGGTCACCGACTCCAGTTCGACGAGTTGGCCGCCGTTCTGGACGTAACCGATACCGACGGGAGGGAGCCCGGGAATCCTGATGTCGACGCCGTGCAGATGAGTGCCGTCGTCCAGGTGAAGGGCGCTCCACACCCAGTCCATGCTCCACCAGTCCCGCACACCCCACGAGTGGTCACGCTGGCCGGGGACGGCCGTGAGCGCGTACGCCGTGCCGCCCACCGTGGTGGTGCCGGTGACCGTGCACGGAATCTCGTAACGCGGCGTGATCCGGTACTGGTACGGCGTTCCCGCGGTGGCGAATTCCAGATCCAGCGCGACGTCGACCGACTGGCCCGTCGCACCGTGCAGCAGGCCGGCGGGATCGTCGTAGGCCTGGCCGCGTCCCCGTACGGTGACGCGGTACGAGCGCAGCGGGTCGGTCGCCACCAGCGACAGCTCGAGGTCATCGGTACCGATGTGCGCGGGATCGGCGGGCAGGGCCACCTCGAAGTCGTTGATCGCCACCGTCGGCAGGCCCGGTCCGCACAGCAGGGCGTTGACCCATGCCTTCTGCTGGTTGGGATACAGACCCAGCCGCACCCATCCGCCGATGCCCTGGGCGGCGTCGGCGAAATCGAAGTACCAGCTCTCATTCCACAGCGGCTCAACGCCCGCCGCGTGCGGTGCCTCATCCCCTGCCTCCGGGGCCAGCGGTGCCGGCACCTCAGCATCCGGCAGCACCGCGAGGGCATCGGTGTCCAGCACGTGTTCGCAGTGCCGTTGCAGCATCGTCATGAACATCAGGTCGCCGCGGTCGGTCCGCTCGACGAGCATCGAGGACACGATGGCCATCATCACCCCGAAGAAGCTCTGCCTGCGCACCCCGTCGCGCACGGCGTCCAGGGACAGCCCGTCCCCCACAGCGCCCTGATAGGCCGCCAGCAGCTCGTCGTAGTGAGACCGGCGTACCTCCGGCTCGAGGGCGCAGCCGAGGAAGTAGGCGACGTCGGTCAGGGCCGGACCCCAGGTCACGGTCTGCCAGTCCACCACCGTCAGCGGCCGGTCGGCGCCGGGAGCGCCGAACAGCATGTTGTCCAGGCGGTAGTCGCCGTGCACCAATCCCTTTGCGGCCCCGGCTTCCTGAGCCAGGTAGGCGTCGAATGACCCGACCAGACGCTCGCACACCTCGCGGTGTCGCGGCTCGATCCGGTCGGCGTAGCGTTCGGAGAACGCGGCGTACAGTCCGGCGATCAGCGCCTGGTTGATCGGCGCGTCCCCGTTCAGCCAGGCCGCACCGGCCAGGTCGGGGTTGCCGAGCAGCGGACCGTGCACCAGCCCCAGCTGATGCAGCGCCAGCGCCGCCTGCTGCGGTGTGGCGCCGCGGATCTCGTCCCCGACGACCGCGGGCGTGGCATCTGCGAGCAGGAGGTCGAAGGCGCCGGTCTCCGGATCGTAGGCATGGTGCAGGCACGGGGCGAACGGGCTCGCCGTTCCCCTGTCGCCCAGGGCCGGTGCGATCTCGGCGTAGAACCGCACCTCGCGTTCATAGAGCCCCATGGCGAGGCCGGTCGTCCGGCTGTTCGGATCGGCGGCGGCCACCTTGAGGACGACGCTGGCGGGGCCGCTGTCGCCGTCTGCGTAGCGCAGCGTGACCCGGTAGCACTCACTCATCTGACCTGTGCCGATGCGCTCGACATCGTGGCCCTCGACCCGACCGGCGCCGAGCGCCGCGGTGAGCCAGTCGTCGGTCAGGTCGGTGGGACGCTCGATGAGTTCACTGTGCACGCCAGTGAACTTAGCAGTGGCGCCGATCACATGTGACAGGTGTCAAGTTTTTCGTCACGGGGGACGTCCAGGGCCGGATTACGGTCGAAGAAGCCGAACGGTTTCAACCAGAACGACACCACGTCGACGGGCATGACCGGCCAGTCCTCGGGACGGGTGATGTGGTGCAGACCGAAGACGTACCAGAGGACCACATCGGTGTCGAGGATGGGGCGGTCTGCCTTGGTCCACTCCCCCAGGCCGGTGTCGGAGACCGACTGGTTGACGAATTCGCCTGCCGGCCAGCGCTCATCGGCGCGGTTCGGGGTGACCCACAGGGTGTGCCCGATGACGTTGGCGCGTTGCAGGACCGGGGCGTCGGGATCGAACATCGCCGGCAGCGCCCCGGTGGGTACCAGCTTGTACGACGGATGAGTGCCCAGGCCGTTGACGACGTTGGTGTTGACCACCTTCCAGGTGCGCTGGGTGGCGAAGTTGAGGTCCTGCTTGCCCTCACTCTCGGTGCGCAGCGGGATGTTTCGGGTCACCACCGACAGACCGTGCGGGTTCTCCTCCGAGATCGGTTCGGCAAAGGATTCCGACATGTAGACGGTGTTGTCCGGGCCGTCGATGTCGAGGTCCAGGCGAGCCACCAGGAAGTGCTGATGGAACGGTGCGTAGGTGCGCTCGTCGACCAGGGTGCCGTTGGGATTCGGAGCGCCCGGCGGTAGCGGAGTGGTGACCATGATGCCGGTGGCCCGGACCTCGCACTCGATATTGCCGTCCTGATACAGCCGCCAGTAGACCAGGTACTCGTAGTTGGCGACGGTGACATGGAAGCTCAACGTGAGTCTGCGCATCCGGCGCACCTCGGCGCCGGCGTCGTGATCCACATGCTTCCACAGCACCGCAGCGTCTTCCTCGTGAATGCAGATGGCGTTGGCGATGGTGTAGGGCTCGCCTTTGCTGTTGTGCAGCACCGCATCCAGGTAACGGATCTCCCCTAGGCAGTCGCATCCCAGGGTCAGCGAGGTCGTCATGAAACCCAGGCCCCACTCGCCGATGTCGAAGGCGGTGCGACGGTAGTGGTCCACCGAGGGGTCCCGATACGGCACCACCATCTCGGCAAACGACATCCGGTGCGCGACGGAACGGATCCGGCCGCCGTCCCGATAGGTCAGCGCGTGCAGCGTCATCCCTTCCCGGTAGTTGAAACCGACTCGCAGTGACCAGTTCTGCCATGTCAACAGGTGACCGTCCAGCGTGAACGACGGCCCTTCGGGCTGGGTGATATGAAGTGGTGTGAGCGGATCACGCTGGGACACAGCCGATATCCGATCCGGGATGTGGCGGGGAACGTACTCGCCCATCACCACCGGGGGTTCGGCCCCCTCGGCGAACGGACCCGAGTCCTCCACCCGGAGCACTTCCATGGTGTTCAGGTCGACCACACAGTGCAGACCGCTGACGAGGTGGGCGTACGGGTTCGCCCCTGGTGCATCCCGACGCCACGTGTCCGACCAACCCAGCCTCCGGTCCCGGAACTCGGGCGGGGCGACGGCGTCCCCGTAGGTCCAGGTATCCATGAACACGCTGTCCAGGTCGGTGATGCCGCGGCGCGCCAGCGCCGCGATCACCTCGGGGTGTGCGCGCAACACCTGGTCGCATTCGACGAATTCGTCGACGGTGAAGTTGGCCTGCACGCCGGGAACATGGTCGAAGGACTCCACCGTCTGAGCGTGCAGCGATACCAGTGCCTTGTAGGTCGCGTTACGGGCGCGATCCAGGCAGACTGCCAGCGCCCGGCGGGGCGGGGCCGTGCCCCCGCCGGCGAAGGCGCGCAACTCGTCTTTGGTCGGCTCCGCGAGTTCGATGGAGGCGAAGCGCCAGCCTGGGGCGCGCACTCCGTGCCGGGCACCGAGGATCGCGGCGACAGCAGTGAATTCGTCGGCATCGAGAGGATCAAGAGGGTGCGCCATCGCTCTACGCAAGCACACCATGCGGTGGTGCGCAGGCCATTGGGAAGGCCTGCGGGAAAGTGAACCGTCAACCCACGGCCAGCGTGAAACCTTCCCAGGCTCGGCGACGCTCGGCCGCCGGGTCGTATTCCAGGTGGGTGTTGCGGTCGAATACCAGCACCGCACGCATGTCCTGGTCATAGCGGGGCCAACCCTCGCCGGGGTTGCCGGTCCTGCCGAAGGTGCCCCAGCGCGTCTGTACCTCCCTGCTGACCCGGCGAGCCGAGGAGCCGTCGGCGGCCGCCGTGAGCAGTCCGCCCAGGCGGGTGCGGTAGACACCGAATACCGCCAGCAGTTCGGTCGCGTGGGTGGCGCCCATTCCCGACCAGTGCAGGATCCGCGGCGCATAGTCGTAGCGGTAGACGTAGGTGGGCCGGTGGCGGCTGTGCGCCTCCGCGATATCCCAACTGGCGGTGCCGAACGCGAAGTCACCGCCCAGCCTGATACACGCGGCTCGGGCGGGATAGTCCGGATAGGCGGCGATGACGCGATCGCGGGTTTCGGTCCCGGTGGTCGAGAGGAGCATCTCGATGCTCTGCTCGGTGGTCGGCAGCAGCTGCATGAAACGGGTGAACAGCCTGCCTTCCTCGGCATTGCTGCCGACGACCAGCGGGATCCGGTGCGCACGGCCGCTGCGCATCGCGACGACCGGGTCCTCCGGCAACAGCTCGGTACCGCAGGTGGGACCGACCGGGAACGCGCCGGGCATCTCCTTGCCCGCGCGGGCGATCAGGGTGTCCAGCGCGGCCAGCAGATCAGCCGGGCGCGCGGACATCGCCGCGCGCGCCCCATCCTTGCCGGACGCGCCGAGCAAACCGGCGAACTGCGCGGCGAACATGGCGGCCTGGTCCGGGTTGCGCACCATACCGCTGGCAGCACTCTGCGAAATCGCTTGTGCGAAAAGACCTTCTGCCTCGGGTATCGCCATCAGGGTGGCGACGGCATGCGCGCCGGCGCTCTCCCCGAAGATCGTCACGTTGTCCGGGTCACCGCCGAACACCGCGATGTTCTCCCGCACCCAGCGCAGTGCCATGATCAGGTCGCGCAGGTAGAGGTTGTCGTCGATCTCGTGCTCGGGTGTGGACAATGCGGACAGATCGAAACAACCCAGCGCGCCCAGGCGGTAGTTGGCCGAGACGTATACACAGCCACCCTTGGCCAGGGCGACCCCGTCATAGATCGGTGTCGCCGAGCTGCCCATCAGGTAGCCGCCGCCGTGGATGAAGAACATCACCGGAAGGGGCCCGTCGTCTGCCGGGTCCTGCGGAGCCACCACATTGAGTGTCAGACAGTCCTCGCTCATCGGCTGATATTTGCCGACACCGAGCAGTGTGTACATCCGCTGCTGTGGGGCGCAGTTGGTGAATCCGTGGCAGTAACGCACCCCCGGCCAGGGCGACGCGGGGCGGGGTGCACGGTATCGAAGGGCACCGACCGGCGGTTTCGCATACGGGATCGAGCGCCAGCGGTGTACCCCGTTGCGGGTGAAACCCTCGATCGTCCCGGTGCTGATCTTCACGCGGACGGTGTGTTCGTGCATGGCCTGACGGTAGCGAACGGCTACCCTTGCCGCATGCGGATGGCAGTGGTGCTCATGGCGTCCGCGCTGGTGGCGGGGTGTTCGCAGGATATGAAGGGCGCCGCCGTGCCTGCGCCGCCACCCCTGACCGCGATCACGCCGGGCACATCCAGGCCCGCACCCAGCCCCACCGCGCCGACCTCCGCCTCACCGCGGCCGCCGGCGCCCGGTGCACCGATCGCCGAGGTGACGCGGTGGGTGAACGCCGGCAAGGCGGTACCCGCGGAGAAGTTCGGTTCGGTCAGCCGCGATGGCACCACCACCGACGTACACGGGGTTGCATTCAGCACCGACACCGTCAGCTGCATCAGCAGCGCGCGGTACAACGATGGTGCGCTGGCCTGTCTGGTGAAACTGACCAATCCGCCGCCCAAGCCGCCCGACGCTTTCATCATGTGGAAGGGCAACTGGGTGGACTTCGACGGGACGAGCGTGAACGTCGGCTCGCTGCACGGCGACCCCGGGCCGTTCGTGGATGGCAACGGCCCTGGCCTGTCGTCCGGCGAGACGCTGGCGTTCGGTGACTTCGCCTGCCGGGCAGACGGTGACGCGGTGATCTGCGTCAACCATGCCCACCAGACGGCGACCCGGATGCGGCCCGCCGGCGTGGACGGGTTCGGCTGCCTCGCCCCGGTCCAGGCGCCACCCGATATCGGGATCAGGCTGTCCTGCTGAGGCTGCTGAGATCGACGAAATGCCAGGGCCCTCTCGCACATAGCCGCCCAAATGTGCATTTGGGCGCGGAACGCGAAAAGGCTTCGGTAACAAGGAGTTAACCGAAGCCTTTCGCCTGTGCCGGGTATCAGCCGAATCGGGTGGTACCGGTGACCAGGTGCCCGGTGACCTCGATCCCGTTGATCCTCGAGGTAAGGGTGTTGCCCGACAGTTTGACGGTCTGGTCGGCCTGCTGCAGTTTGCGCTTGTTGCGGACCTGGGCCTGGAACTGCGCAGCGTTGAGTTGCTGCAGCTCGGCCTGCTCGAAGTCGCGGCCACTGATGCCGCCGTTGAACTGCACGCCGGTCACCGAGCCGTCGGGCCGAATGATCCAGGAGGCCCGCGCACCGTCGAGTGCGGCGGTGTACATGCCTGCCGGGGCCGAGACCGGAGCGGCGGTGAAGTCGTAGGTGACGCCGTTCATGGTCAGCGCCCCGGTGACATCGGAGCCGGTGAAACTGGCGGCCAGGGTGTCGCGGAACTTCGAGGTGATGTCGATGCTGCCGGCGGATTGATTGCCGAAGAACCAGGCTTCGTCGTCGGTGCCGTTGCAGGCGTAGGCGGTGACGGAGTCACCGTCGACCGAGATACCGATCGCCATCTTCTTGCCGTCCTTCTCTGCGTCAGCCATATAGCGGGCCGACTGCGGGAAGGGGGTGGCGGTGCTGGTGGACGGGGCGGTGGCCGATGGGGACCCCGCCCGAGTAGAGGTGCCACCGGAGCAGGCCACGGTGCCCAGGGCGAGCATCGCGGCGGCGCCGGCGAGGAGGGTGCGGGAGAACTTTCTCATGCCCACCAGCATGGTCGTCGCCGGCCGGGAGTACATGGAGATTGTGTGGAGATTGCATGGAGAACCCACGCCGACTCAGGAACTCAGGAAGCCCGTCAGTTCAGACAGGAAGACCTGCCACGCGGGTTCGGCTTCGGTGAGTAGGTGATTGTTGCTCCGCAACGCCACCAGCCGGGAGTTCGGGATCAGGGCCGCCAACTCCTCGCCGTAGCGCATGGGAACACGGCGGTCGTCGGCGGAATGCATGATCAGCGTGGGGCACGCCACATCGCGGGCCAGGTCGCGAACGTCGATGCGGCCGAACTCGTCGAGGAAGCGCACCGCGTTCTCCGGTGAGGTGGTGCGGCGCTGCAGATCGTCGAAGGCCTCCCAGTCGGCACGGGCGCCGTCGGGCAGGAATTGGGCGGCGAAGACCTGCCGGAAGACCGGGTCGTCGCGACCCCAGCCCACTCGGGCCAGATCCAAATCCAGTGCGGCGGCGCGTCTCTCATCATCGCTCATCGCGCGGACGGCGCGGCCGCGGGCGTACGCCCCGCACAGGATCAGGTGGGTGACCCGGTCCGGGTGCCGGGCGGCGTAGGCCACCGCCACCGCACCGCCCTGCGACACTCCCAGCAGCGGAAAGCGTTCCAGCCCAAGCGCTTCCACCACCGTCTCCGGGTCGGCGACCCAGTCATCGAAGGTGAAGTCGACGGCCTCCCAGTCCGATAGTCCACAACCACGCTCGTCGTAGCGGATGAAGGTGTGCCGGGCCGCGAGGTCGCGAACCCAGTGTCGCCACACCGGGCTTTCGATGTCGTAGCCCAGGTGGGTCATCCAGTTGGCGGCCCGCACCAGCGGCGGGCCCTCCCCGGCCACGGCGTACGCCAGCCGCACGCCGTCGGCGGCGCGGCAGAACGCGATGTGTTGGCGCGGAGGCGGTGCGCTGACCGGGGCTGCGAGTGTCTCGGGGACGGTGAGGGTGCCGACGAACTGGTATCCGCGGCCGCGGACGGTACGGATATAGCGCTGGGATTCGCCGTCGTCGCCGAGTGCCCGGCGAGCCGCTTTGATCCGGCTGGTCAGCGCCGCTTCTCCGACGAACCGGCCGCCCCAGACCGTGTCGAACAGTTCTTCTTTGGTGAGGAACCTGTCGTGGTTGCTCACCAGCTGGGTCATCACATCGAAGACCTGCGGTTCGACCCGCACCACCTCGCCGTCGCGGCGCAGCTCGTAACGCTGGGTGTCCAGCACGAACTCGTCGAATCGCCACACGCCGGCAGGGCCATCAGGTGCGGGGGCGGACACCGCGCCATCGTAGCTGTGAGACTCCTGCGTGGGTGTCTCCGCGGAACCTGGGTCTCAGCGCCAGCCGTCGGCGGCCTTGGCGGCCTGGATCAGTACCTCGCACAGGTCCCGGAGCTCGGCGCCGTCTGCGCCCTCTTGCAAGGCGGTCGCGATGTCCTCGGCCGCACACCGCACCTGGTAGACCCGGTCGGACAGGTCGGCGGCCTCGTCGGCGGTCAGCACCACGGCGTCCGGTGCGAATGAGGTGCCCTTGACCTGTGCCCGCTGCTCGTAGGCACGCTGTCGGCAGGACTGGCGGCAGTACTGGCGGCGCCGTCCCATCCCGGCGTCGGCGACCTCACGGCCGCACCACCGGCACGGCTGCGCACGGGTGCGGCGACGCGGCTGGCTGGATGCCGGAGAAGGCGCTGCTGCGGTCACGAATCCCGACTGTAGACCCGTGGGCCGGTGGATCCGGGAATTGGCACGGCGGGCAGGAGCGAAGCGGACCCGGGAATTGGCACGGCAGGCACGAGAGGCAGACACGAGACAAGCAACTTTGAGGATCGGCACGCTATCCTTTTTGGCTGAGTCAGGAACTTCGCGGGCACCGTCTGCGTTGAAACTGCGGACGAAATACAGCCGGCAAGAGGAGTGTTGACGATGGCCGATCGCGTTCTGAGAGGCAGCCGCCTCGGAGCTGTGAGCTACGAGACCGACCGCAACCATGATCTGGCGCCGCGTCAGGTGGCGCGCTACCGCACCGACAACGGCGAGGAATTCGATGTGCCGTTCGCCGACGACGCAGAGATTCCTGGCACCTGGACGTGCCGCAACGGGATGGAAGGCACCCTCATCGAAGGTGACGTTCCGGAGCCCAAGAAGGTGAAGCCGCCCCGCACGCACTGGGACATGCTGTTGGAGCGTCGCTCCGTCGAAGAGCTCGACGAACTGCTCAAGGAGCGTCTGGAGATCATCAAGACCCGCCGCCGCGGGTCCTGACCTGCGGTGTGGCGTGCACATCCGGTATGGGTGGGCACGCCACTTCCGAGGTGGTCAGCGGGCGATGCCGCGGGCCCGGTCGAGTCGGCCCCGGATCCCCCACTCGGCGACCTTGGACATCGCCTCGCGGATGTTCGAGCCGCTCATCTTCGATACGCCGAGTTCACGCTCGGTGAACGTGATGGGCACCTCCACGACGGTGAACCCGGCATTGATGGCCCGCCAGGTCAGATCGATCTGGAAGCAGTAGCCCTTCGAGTCGACCGCGCCGAGATCGATCTTCTCCAGCACCTCGCGCCGGTAGGCGCGGTAGCCGGCGGTGATGTCGTTGATATCGACCCCGAGCAGCACGCGCGAATACGTGTTGGCGGTCCGCGACAGCGCAAGCCGGCGCCAGGGCCAGTTGCGCACCGTTCCGCCCGGCACGTAGCGCGAACCGATCGCCAGATCCGCACCGGCGTCGACCGCCTCGAGCAGCCGGCTCAGCTCTTCGGGGGCATGGCTGCCGTCGGCGTCCATCTCCACCAGCACCGTGTACTCGCGGCCCAGCCCCCAGGCGAACCCGGCGAGGTACGCGGCACCGAGGCCGTCTTTGCTGATCCGGTGCATGACGTGCACGCGGTCCGGATCGGCCAGGGCAAGTTCGTCGGCCAGCTGGCCGGTACCGTCCGGGCTTCCGTCATCGACGATCAGCACATGTACGTCGGGCCGGGCGGCGTGCACGCGGCCCACGATGAGCGGGAGGTTCTCCCGCTCGTTATAGGTCGGAATGATCACCAGCGTGCGCCGGCTCGGCGACGCCGGGTTGCCCGGTCGCTCCGCTCCTGTCCCAGGAGTGGTCATGTGCTTCCTGTGTCCTTACTGCCCGGATCGGGCTCGTCTGCATGGCCCCCGTCGGGCTGCAAATCTGTTTCACCGGATCCTGCGGTCCGGCGCCTTGGCACGAAGCTCCCATTGTGCAGCATGGCCGCGATCACAGCGGCAACGCCGATCGCCAGAAGCGCGATCTGGACGGCCGAGGCCCACTGCGTCGCAAAGGTGAGGTTGGATTTGAGCCGCACCGCGGCGTCGAGATAACCCGGTTCGAAGAACTCGGTGCTGGCCAGTTCGTGGCCGTCCGGGGCGATGATCGCGCTGATCCCGACGGTGCCGGCCACCACCACGTAGCGGTCGTGTTCGACGGCGCGCAGCCGGGCGAAAGCCAGCTGCTGGGCACTCATCGCGGCGTTGAACGTTGCGTTGTTGGCGGGAACGGCGAGCAGTTGGGCACCGTTGAGCACGGATTCGCGGGCGGCCCGGTCGAAGATCACCTCCCAGCAGGTGGTGATGCCGATCGGGATGCCTGCGGCCGTCACCACACCGTTGCCCGCACCGGGGACGAAGTAGCCGGCGCGATCGGCGTAGGACGAGATGTGCCGGAACAGACTGCGCCAGGGCAGATATTCGCCGAAGGGTTGGACGATCTTCTTGTCGTGGCGTTCCCCGGGCCCGGTCAGCCCATCCCAGACCAGCACCGTATTGGTTGCGACGGGGGTTTCCGGTGTGAAGCCGGGGGCGCGCAGGACGGTGCCGACCAAGATCGGCGCATGGATGGCCCGGGCTGCTTCGGAGATCTCCGCACCGGCGTCGGCATTGATCAGCGGGTCGATATCCGACGAGTTCTCCGGCCAGATCACGACCATGGGCTGCGGCGCGCGGCCGGCCTGGACATCCTCGGCCAGCCGCAGGGTCTCCTTGACGTGGTTGTCCAGCACCGCCCGCCGCTGGGCGTTGAAATCGAGCCCGAGACGCGGGACGTTGCCCTGGATCGCCGCGACGGTCACCGACGGGTGTTCACCGGAACCGGCGCCGGCCTTGTGCACCGCGGGCCACACCAGCGCAGTGCCCAGGAGTACGACGGACAGGCACACGCCGGGCAGCACGACCTCGGGACGGGCGGCGTCGGAGGACGCGGCGGCATGATCGGGGTGACTGCGCCGCCACCACAGCACGATCTCCAGTGCGATCGCGGTGAGACTGAACCCGACCAGCGCCACGGCGGCCGACACCAGCGGTGCGCCGCCGACCTGTGCCAGCGGCAGCAGCGGCCCACCGGCCTGACCGAAGCCGACGACACCCCACGGAAAACCACCGAACGGCACCACGGATTTGAGCCATTCACCGACCGCCCACTCCGCGGCGAACCACACCGGCCAGCCGGGTAGCCGGCGCACCACCACTGCCAGCAGCCCGAACAGTGCGGGGAACAGCGCCTGGAGCAACGCCAGCGCCAGCCACGGCAGTGTGCCGACCAGATTGCCGATCCACGGCAGCAGCGGGACGTAGAACGCCAGCCCGAACACCAGCCCGTAGCCGAACCCGCCGGCGCGGGTGGTCTGAGTCCGGGTCAGCACCCAGCCCAGCAGCGCCAGCGACAGAAATGCGCAGTACCACCAGCCCCACGGCGGGAAACTCGCACACATCAGCAGGCCGGCGACCAGCGACACCGCAAACCTGGGCAGCCGCGGCAGCGCGATCTGGCGCAACCGGGCGCCGAGTCGGGCCAGCCGTCCAGGGCCGCTGCTTTCGGGCTCGGTCTCGGTCTCGGTTTCGGTCTCCGGTTCCGTCTCGACTTCCGGCTCGGTGTCAGCCATGCAGGACCACACCCCGGTGCACGGTCCGCAGGCAGCGCGGCGACCGTTCCGGTGTCAGCCTCGGCAACGCGGGCACCCGGGATCGCGGATCGGTGGACCACCGCTGCACGGCCTCGGTGGCCGGGATGCTCACCTCCAGATCGCCGGCATCCCAGATCGCGTAGGACGCGGGCGCACCCGGCACCAGGGTGCCGGTGACTCCGTCGCGCACACCCGACGCCCGCCACGCACCGCGTGTTGCCGCGGAGAACGCCGCGCGCGCGGACACCGCGCTGCCCGGGGTGCGATGTTCGGCGGCGGCGCGCACGGATTGCCACGGGTCAAGCCCGGTGACCGGACTGTCGGAGCCGAAGGCGAGTGGCACGCCTTGGGATGCTAACAGCGCGAAGGGGTTGAGTTTGCCGGCTCGGTCAACCCCGAGGCGTTGGGCGTACATGCCGTCCGGCCCGCCCCAGAGGGCGTCGAAGTTGGGTTGCATGCTCGCGATGACGCCCACGGCGCCCAGCCGTTCGGCCTGGTCCGGATCGACCATCTCCAGGTGTTCCAGTCGGTGCCCGCAGCGGGCGATCGCAGGCCCCCCGAAGCGGTCGGCCACGACCTGGAGGGCATTGACTACCGTGGTGACGGCGGCGTCGCCGATCACGTGGAAACCGGCCGTGATCCCGGCTTCGGTGCACGCCATCAGATGGGCAGTGACCGCCGCGGCGTCCAGGTAGCTGTTGCCGCAGGTGTGCGGGGCATCCGCGTAGGGCTCGTGCAACCAGGCGGTTCGCGACCCGAGGGCACCGTCGACGAACAGGTCGCCGGCCAGCCCGCGCGCGCCGGTGCGTTCGACAAGGGCTCGGGCCGCTTCGGCGCTTCCCACCGCCTCACCCCAATAGCCGATGACCTCGACACCGTGATCGAGGGACCGCAGCGCATCCCAGTCGTCCAGTCCACCGATATCCGGGCCGGCGCATTCGTGCACGGCGGCGATGCCGAGGGCGGCGGCCGCATCCAGCGCGGCATGCTGGGCACCTTTGCGCTGCTCGGGTGACAGCAGGTCCCGGGCGGCGGCCCGCGCGGCGTGGTGCGCGTCGGCGGTCAGCGGGAGCTGCGGGTGGTACCCGGGTACGGCCGTCAGGTCGGCGGCGGCGCTGCGCAAACCTGTCGATGCCACGGCGGAGTGCACGTCAACCCGGCTCAGATAGGCGGGCCGCCCGCCCAGCACGACGTCGAGATCGGCTGTGGTCGGCGGCGCCGCGTCCGGCCAGCCCGTCTCATCCCAGCCGTGTCCCCAGACGATGCCGTCGGGATGGGCGGCTGCATACTCGGCGACCAGCCGCAGGCAGTCCGCACGCGACCGCGCGGTGCGCAGATCCAACCCGGTCAGCGCCAGCCCGGTGGCTGTCGCGTGAACATGACTGTCCACGAACGCCGGAGCGACGAAGGCACCCGCGAGATCGACCACCTCGGCGAGTGGGAACTCGCTGCGGGCGGCGTCATCGGAACCCAGCCATACGACCAGGCCGTCGCGCACCGCCATGGCGGTGGCATCGGGGACGACCGGGCTGTGCACGCGCCCGTTGAGTAGCAGAGTGGTCACGAGGGTGACAGGGTACTCAGTCGGCGCGTCGGTCCAGCGGGGTCGGGGTGATCACCTCGTCGACCACGTCGATGACCTCACCGTCGACGTAATCGCCGTGCATGGTGGTCGCGGTGGTGCTGCTGTAGACCATGACCGGCACCGCGCGGCTGAGCTGGCGATTGATCAGGCGGTTGGCCAGCGGCCGGGCGGCGACTCTGGTCGGCGGGAGCAGCAGCAGCGCCCCCACCAGCGAGCTGGCCAGACCGGGGATGGCCACCAGCACCGTGCCGAGCGCGATCAGCACGCTGTCGGTGGCCAGCGAGGGGTCGTTCGCGCCGGGGCGAACGAAGCGGGAATCAGAACGGCTTCGCAATGCCCCCTGCAGGCGAGCGAGCTGACGGGTCAGCTGCGCGCCGGCCAGCGCCAGCCCCAGTCCGAACACGGCCAGCAGGGCCAGCACCGTCCACCCGAACCCGATGGTCGACACCAAGCCCACGACCACCGCCAGTTCGACGAGGACGTAGACGAGGAACAGTCGCATTGCCATATCCGGTCAACGCACGAGAGCGCGAACTGGTTCCTAAGCCTCGACGGCCTGAACCTCGATCGCGGCGTGCACCTTGTCGACACCGCCGCGCAGGACGGCCTGCGGGATCCACCACCACGCGTGCCACCAGTAGCGCCTGGTGACCATGTCGAACACCCTACGGGTCTCGGTCTTCGGCAGATTGCGGGCGACGGCCTCGACCGGTTCACCTTTGACCTTGCCCAGTACGCCGCACTTCTGGATGGTGACCCGCGGGGTGTTGTTGATCCGCTTGGTCTTCCAGGACCCGTCGTCGGTGGCGATCAGCAACTTGCCCTCGTGGGGCACGCCCCAGACGGTCGTGGGCTTGGGACGGCCGTCCTTGGTGAACGTGGTGAGCAGCAGGTACTTCTCGCGGTGGACGTCGTCGAAGGTCGGGGCCATGTGCTCATTCTGCGCCCTGCGCGGACGAGCCATGCGGTCAGAAGATCACCGTTTCGTTGTCATGGCGCAGGATGCGGTCCTGGCAATGCCACAGCACCGCACGGGACAGCACGGCCCGCTCGACGTCGGCGCCGAGGCGCACCAGATCCTCGACGGCGTGGGTGTGGTCCACACGCACCACGTCCTGTTCGATGATCGGGCCCTCGTCGAGGTCGGCCGTCACGTAGTGCGCAGTCGCACCGATCAGCTTGACCCCGCGCTCCCGAGCGCGACGGTAGGTGTTGGCGCCGATGAACGCCGGCAGGAACGAATGATGGATGTTGATCAGCGGGCACCCGATCTCGTCCAGGAACTCCGGCGTGACGATCTGCATGTAGCGCGCGAGTATCACCAGATCCACGTTGCCCCGCAGCAGTTCCAGCTGCCGCTGCTCGGCTTCGGCGCGGGTGTCGCGGGTGGCCGGGATGTAGACGAAGGGCACGTTGAACGCCCGCACCTGCTCGGCCAATTCCGGATGGTTGGCGATCACCATCACCACCGTCATATCGAGCTCACCCCGGCGGTTGCGCCACAGCAGATCGAGCAGGCAGTGGTCGGCAGTGGAGGCGAAGATGGCGACCCGTTTGGGCTTGGCGGCCTCGGTGAAGCGGTAGTCGATATCGAACCGGGCGGCGAGCTCGGCGAATTCCCGATCCAGTTCCGGGCTTGCGGCGGTGAGTCCGGGCAGATGAAACACAGTGCGCTGCAGGAACGTTCCGCCCTCGGGCTGGGTGGAGTGCTGGTCCAGCGAGATGATGTTGGCGCCCGCACGGGTCAGGAAGGTCGATACCGCGGCGACGATGCCGGCCCGGTCGGGACAGGTCAGCACCAACCTTCCGATATCTGCGTGCCGCGCGGCGCCTCGACTAGACGGCTGCACGGAGTTCGAGACCGACATTGTTCTTCATGCCGCCGCGCAGCTTGGAGAACAGGTTGAACGTCTTTCCGAGCAGTCCGTACCGCGCCCCGATCGCGTCGTAGACCTTGCCGATCTGGGACTGGTCCAGGATGGCGGCGGTTGCCTCGACCGCCTCACTCTTGGCGTTGCCGCGGCGATCACAGATCGCGACCGTGACCCGCGGGGTGTTGCGGATCCGCTTGACCTTCCAGGACGTGCCCTGGGTGATGACCAACAGCCGGTCCCCATCCGGC
The DNA here is from genome assembly GCF_051188035.1 of Mycolicibacterium sp. Y3. Taxonomy (NCBI): domain Bacteria; kingdom Bacillati; phylum Actinomycetota; class Actinomycetes; order Mycobacteriales; family Mycobacteriaceae; genus Mycobacterium; species Mycolicibacterium sp. Y3. Next base: position 3,696,913 of record NZ_JAVQLT010000001.1, read on the forward strand.
GCCGCCCAGATGGCTGTCGGTTTGGCCCGGCCGTCCTTGGTGAACGTGGTCAGCAGGATGTATTCGGCCTTGGCGACGTCGGCGAAGGTAAGTGCCATGACTGTGAATCTAGTGGGCACCCGGAAGCACCGGGAAACTCAGCCTTCCAGATCGCCTTCGGTCTCCAACAACACCTGGCGCAACCCGTCGAGGGTGTCCGCTTCCGGCTGCGCCCACATCCCCCGGCCGGCCGCCTCCAGCAACCGCTCCGCCATCCCGTGCAGGGCCCACGGATTGGACTCGGACATGAACTTGCGGTTCTCCGGGTCCAGCACATAGGAGGCGCTCAACTGTTCGTACATCCAGTCCGACATCACGTGGGCGGTCGCGTCGTAGCCGAACAGATAGTCGACGGTGGCGGCCATCTCGAAGGCACCCTTGTAGCCGTGGCGACGCATCGCGTTGATCCAGCGCGGGTTCACCACGCGGGCCCGGAACACCCGGGTGGTCTCCTCGCTGAGGGTGCGGGTGCGCACGGCGTCGGGCCGGGTGTTGTCGCCGATATAGGCCGCCGGGTCCGCACCTGTGAGCGCCCGCACCGTCGCGATCATGCCGCCGTGGTACTGGAAATAGTCGTCCGAGTCGGCGATGTCGTGCTCACGGGTGTCGGTGTTCTTGGCCGCCACCGCGATCCGCCGATAGGCCTTGTTCATGTCGTCGGCGGCAGGTGCGCCGTCCAGGTCCCGGCCGTAGGCGAAACCACCCCAGGCGGTGTAGACCTGTGCCAGATCGTTGTCGTCGCGCCAGTTGCGGCTGTCGATGAGTTGCAGCAGCCCGGCCCCGTAGGTGCCCGGCTTGGACCCGAAAATTCTTGTGGTGGCCCGGCGTTCGTCACGATGCTCGGCGATGTCGGCCTGGCTGTGCGCCCGGACGTAGTTGTCCTCGGGAGCCTCATCCAGGCCGGCGACCAGCCGAACCGCGTCGTCGAGCATGGTGACCACGTGTGGGAAGGCATCCCGGAAGAAACCGGAGATGCGGACGGTGACGTCGATCCGGGGCCGTCCCAGCTCGGTGAGCGTGATCGGCTCCAGGCTCACCACCCGCCGCGAGGCGTCATCCCACACCGGCCGGACACCCAGCAGCGCAAGCACTTCGCCGATATCGTCGCCGGCCGTGCGCATCGCCGACGTACCCCACACCGACAGGCCGACCGAGGCCGGCCACCGGCCGTGATCGGTGCGGTAGCGCTCCAGCAGGGACTCGGCCATGGCCACCCCGGTGTCCCATGCGAGCCGGGACGGCACCGCCTTGGGATCCACCGAGTAGAAGTTGCGCCCGGTGGGCAAGACGTTGACCAGCCCGCGCAGCGGCGACCCCGAGGGGCCGGCCGGGATGTAGTGCCCGTCGAGTGCGCGCAGCACCGCGTCGATCTCACCGTCGGTGCCGCGCAGCCGGGGCACCACCTCGTCGGCAGCGAACCGAAGGATGGCGGCCACCGTCGGATCCTCGGTCAGCCCGTCGACCGCCGCGCTGTCCCAACCACTGGCCTGGAGCGCCGCGACGAGTGCCCGGGCCCGGGCCTCGGCGGCGTCCACGCTCGCCTTGTCCGCAGTGCCGTCCTCGGCCAGCCCGAGCGCCTGACGCAGCCCCGGCACGGTCTGCTCCCCGCCGAACAGCTGGCGGGCGCGCAGGATGGCCAGGACCAGATCGAGTTCGGCCTCCCGCACCGGCGCCTGGCCGAGGATGTGCAGACCGTCGCGGATCTGGACATCCTTGATCTCGCACAGCCACCCGTCGACGTGCAGCAGCATGTCGTCGAAGGAGTCCTCATCCGGGCGGTCTTCCAGGCCCAGATCGTGGTCCATCTTGGCCGCGCGCATCAGGGTCCAGATCTGCTGACGGATGGCCGGCAGCTTGGCCGGGTCCAACGCGGAGACATTGGAGTGCTCGTCGAGCAACTGCTCAAGACGCGCGATGTCGCCGTAGGTTTCGGCGCGCGCCATCGGCGGGATCAGGTGGTCGACCAGAGTGGCGTGGGCGCGCCGCTTCGCCTGGGTGCCCTCACCCGGATCGTTGACCAGGAACGGATAGATCAGCGGCAGATCGCCGAGCGCGGCATCGGGTCCGCACCCCGCCGACAGCCCGAGGGTCTTGCCGGGCAACCATTCCAGGTTGCCGTGCTTACCCAGGTGCACGACGGCATCCGCCTTGAAGGAGTCGCCGAATTCGTCATCCACCCAGCGATAGGCCGCCAGGTAGTGGTGACTGGGCGGCAGATCGGGGTCGTGATAGATCGCCACCGGGTTTTCGCCGAACCCGCGCGGCGGCTGCACCAGCAGCACGGTGTTGCCCGACTGCATTGCGGCGATGACGATCTCACCGTCCGGATCGCGACTGCGGTCGACGAACAGCTCACCCGGCGGCGGGCCCCAGTGCTTCACGATCGCTTCGGCGAAATCTTGCGGCAGGGTGGCGAACCAGGCCCGGTAGTCCTTGGCCGAGACGCGGATCGGGTTGGCCTCCAGGGCATCCGGGGTCAGCCAGTCGGGATCCTGGCCACCGCGTTCGATGAGTGCGTGCACCAACGCGTCACCATCTCCGGCATCGACACCGGGCACTTCGCCGATGTCGTAGCCTGCCTGGCGCATGGCGCGCAGCAGGGCGACGGCGCTGGCCGGCGTGTCCAGCCCGACGGCGTTGCCGATGCGGGCGTGCTTGGTCGGGTACGCCGAGAACACCAGCGCGACCCGCTTGTCGGCGGGCGCGATGTGACGCAGTTTCGCGTGCCGGACGGCCAGCCCGGCGACGCGTGCACAGCGTTCCTTGTCTGCGGCATAAGTGATCAGGCCCTCGTCGTCGATCTCCTTGAAGGAGAACGGGACGGTGATGATGCGGCCGTCGAACTCCGGGACCGCGACCTGGGTGGCGACGTCCAGTGGGGACATGCCGTCGTCGTTGTCCGCCCATCGGTTCCGTGAACTGGTCAGGCACAGCCCCTGCAGGATCGGAATATCAAGGGCCGCAAGATGCGCGACGTTCCAGCTGTCGTCGGAACCACCGGCGGTGGCCATGGCCGGTGTGGCGCCACCGGCCGCCAGCACCGTGGTGACGAGCGCATCAGCGGTGCCGAGCAGCTGCAGGAGTTCGGGTTCGGCGGTGCGCAGCGACGCGCAGTAGACCGGCAGCGCCCTGCCCCCGGCCGCGTCGATGGCATCGCACAGCGCCTCGACATAGCCGGTGTTGCCGGCCAGATGCTGGGCGCGGTAGTACAGCACTGCCACGGTCGGACCGACTGCGGCGCCGTCCCGTTCCAGCACACCCCAGGTGGGGATGCTGACCGGCGGTTCGAAACCGATACCCGTCATCAGCAGGGTGTCGGACAGGAACGCGTGCAGACCACGCAGGTTCTCGGTGCCGCCCTGGGCCAGATAGATGTGCGCCTGCAGCGCCACCCCCGCAGGCACGGTGGAATGCCGCATCAATTCGGCGTCGGGCGACTGCTCCCCCGACAGCACGATGGTCGGGACGCCGCTGCCGATGATGGCGTCGATACCCTGCTGCCAGCTGCGGTATCCGCCGAGAATGCGCACGATCGCGACGTCGACACCGTCGAGCAGGGTGGCGAGCTCGGCGTCGAGCTCATCCTCAAGCAGCCGCGACGGGTTGGCCCACCGATACTCCGCGCCCGAGGCGCGGGCGGTGATCAGGTCGGTATCGGACGTGGACAGCAACAGGACAGACGGCACCGTCTATTCGTACCGCACGACGACCTGCGCTGCCCGGTCAGCGCCGTCAGCGCTCCGAGCGGCTCCAGCGGCCGTACCACGAATCCTGATACGGCGTCGCGAGGGCACCGAACACGAGGGCCACACCGATTCCGATGGCGATGAGTGAAACCATTGGTCACTCCTTTCTTCTGGCTGAAATCTACTTCCCGGGACCACCGGTACCGGCTTTTTGTGCCAGACGAGACAGCTGCCACGCAGACGTGAGCCGCATCACAATGTTGGCCGTGGGATACCCGTTGAACTGGTATTTGCCGTCACCGTTCGGCTTTCTGATCGGCCCTAGCCAAACCATTTACGGGACGCGCGCCGACTGGCGCAATGGGGAGATGAGTCCTCGCAATTCGATCAGCGTCACAAAACTCGGTGCGAATATCGGCGCCCGAATCGACGGGGTGCGCCTATCCGCCGATCTGGACGGCCCCACCGTCGAGGCCATCAACGACGCCCTGCTCACCCACAAGGTGATCTTCTTCGGGAACCAGGAGCATCTCGACGACGCCGGCCAGCTCGCGTTCGCCGGCCTGCTGGGCACCCCGACCGGAGCTCATCCGACGGTGACCTCCCGGGGCGCGCACATCCTGCCCATCGATTCGCGCTACGACAAGGCCAACAGCTGGCATACCGATGTCACCTTCGTCGACCGGATTCCCAAGGCGTCGCTGCTGCGCGCGGTGACCCTGCCCGAATACGGCGGCACCACCGTCTGGGCCAACACCCAGGCCGCCTACGAGCAGCTGCCGCCGCCGCTGCGCGCGCTGGTGGACAACCTGTGGGCGGTCCACACCAATCAGTACGACTACGCCTCGGATGCCGCCGCCGACCTGGAGAAACTGTCCGCCAACACCCGTGAGTACCGCGAGGAGTTCGTATCCGAGTACTTCGAGACCGAGCACCCGGTGGTGCGGGTGCACCCGGAGACGGGACGGCGGGTGCTGTTGCTCGGGCACTTCATCAAGCGCTTCATCGGCTTGGGGACCACCGAATCGGCAACCGTGTTCAATCTGCTGCAGGCCCGAGTCATCAAGCTGGAGAACACCGTTCGGTGGTCCTGGTCGCCCGGCGACCTGGCGATCTGGGACAACCGGGCCACCCAGCACTACGCGGTGGCCGACTACGACGACCAGTTCCGCTACCTGAGTCGGGTGACGCTGGCCGGTGATATTCCGGTCGATGTCCACGGCCAGTCCAGCCGGGCGGTGGCCGGTGACGCGTCGCGGTACTCGGAGGTGGTCAGCCCGGTACGGCTGGCCGGTTGAGCGGCTAGAGCCGGCCCATCTCCCGCGCCAACAGCGCGTCCTCGAGGAATTCGTAGCGTTTGCATTCGTGGTGCTCGTGCGGTTCCACCGCGGCATGGATTTTTGCTCCCGCGGCATGTGCCGCATCGGCGAGCCTGCGCACGTCCGGGTGCGGCAGATGGAGAGGTAGGTGACTGGTCAAGCTGGTCATGTCGATCACTTCCCGTGCTTCTTTGCCCAAATCGCGGGCATGGTCCAAAACTAGGAGCGCGGCAGTATTGACGATTGCGTAGACCGGTACTCGATTTGTGGCCGCATACCGGTGCCGGTACGCAGGTCGTACGGTAGAGGCGTGGCCCGGGTCCGTGACGACGATGCGTGCCCCGGTGCCCTCCAGGTACACCGGGCCGCCGATGGTGCGCTGATCAGGATTCGGCTGGCCGGTGGCGCGATCACCCCGGCGCAACTCGCCGCGCTCGCTCACACCGCCGAGCAATTCGGCTCACCGGCAATGGAACTCACCTCACGCGGCAATATCCAGATCAGGGCGATCACGGATACCGCCGCGGTGGCCTCGTCGATTACGGCCGCCGGGCTGCTGCCGTCGCCCACCCATGAGCGGGTGCGCAACATCGTCGCCTCCCCGCTGTCCGGGCGCAGTGGCGGCCTCGTCGACATCCGGCCACTGGTGACCGAACTGGACGCCGCGTTGTGCGCCGCACCGGAACTGGCCGGCCTGCCGGGGCGGTTCCAGTTCGCCCTCGACGACGGCAGCGGCGACGTGTCTGGACTGCGCCCCGATGTCGGGGTGCACGCGGTCGGTGCGGACACCTTCGCCGTGATCCTGGCCGGCCGGGACAGCGGCGTGCGCATCCCGTTCGGCGCGGCGGTCCCGACACTGATCTCGGTCGCGCAGCGCTTCGTCCAGGTCAGAGGTACCGCGTGGCGCGTCGCCGAACTCGCCGACGCGACCGTGCTGCTCGACGGCGCTCACGCCGGCCCACCATTCCCCGCCGTGTCGTGCCCGCCGGTCGGCTGGATCACCCAGCGTGACGGGTTGGTCAGCCTCGGCGCCGCGGTGCCGCTGGGCGTGCTGCAGGCCCGGGTCGCCGAGTTCCTGGCCGCCATCGAGGCGCCACTGATCATCACGCCGTGGCGCTCGGTGGTCATCGGCGATCTCGACGAAGGTGTCGCCGACACGGCGCTACGGGTGCTCGCCCCCCTGGGTCTGGTGTTCGACGAGTCGTCCCCCTGGCTGAGCCTGAGCGCCTGCACGGGACGGCCCGGGTGTGACAAATCTCTCTCTGATGTGCGTGCTGACGCAGCGGCGGCGCTGAACGACGGCGCGCCGGGGGTTCACCGTCATTTCGTTGGCTGCCCACGGGCGTGCGGCAGTCCCTCGGGGGCAGAGGTACTGATCGCCACCGGACACGGCTACCAGGGCCGTCACCCGTAGGGTGATCTCGTGCTCGATTACGTCCGCGACGCCGCGGAGATCTACCGGCAATCGTTCGCGACCATCCGCGCCGAGGCCGACCTGACCCGCTTCCCCGATGACGTGTCGCGCGTCGTCGTCCGCCTCATCCACACCTGCGGACAGGTGGACCTCGGCGAGCACGTCGCCTTCAGCGACGACGTCGTCGCCCGGGCGCATACCGCGCTGGCCGCCGGTGCACCGATACTCTGCGACTCGTCCATGGTGGCCGCGGGTATCACCCGGTCCCGGCTGCCCGCCGACAACGAGGTGGTGTCACTGGTCGCCGACCCGCGGGCACCCGAGTTGGCGGCCACGCTGGGCAGCACCCGCTCGGCCGCCGCGGTCGACCTGTGGGCCGACCGGCTCGACGGCGCGGTGCTGGCGATCGGCAATGCGCCGACCGCGCTGTTCCGGCTGCTCGAGCTGATCGACGAGGGCGCACCGGTGCCCGCCGCGGTGCTGGGTGGTCCGGTCGGCTTCGTCGGCTCGGCGCAGTCCAAGGACGAACTGATCGCCCGCCCGCGCGGGATGTCCTATCTAGTGGTGACCGGCCGGCGCGGCGGCAGTGCGATGGCGGCCGCCGCGGTGAATGCGATTGCGAGTGAACACGAATGACGACCAAAGGCACCCTCTACGGCGTCGGGCTGGGCCCCGGTGACCCCGAACTGGTCACGGTCAAGGCGGCCCGGCTGATCGGGTCGGCCGACGTGGTGGCGTATCACAGCGCCCGGCACGGCCGCAGCATCGCCCGCCGGATCGCCGAGCCGTATCTGCGCGACGGCCAGCTCGAGGAGCACCTGGTGTACCCGGTGACCACCGAGACCACCGAACACCCCGGCGGTTATGCCGGGGCGATGGAGGACTTCTACGCCGAGGCCGCCGAGCGGATCGCCACCCATCTGGACGCCGGGCGCGATGTCGCGCTGCTCGCCGAGGGCGACCCGCTGTTCTACAGCTCGTATATGCACATGCACACCCGGCTGACCGAGCGCTTCGACGCCGTCATCGTGCCCGGTGTGACGTCGGTGAGTGCCGCGTCGGCCGCTACTGGCACGCCGCTGGTCCAGGGCGACGAGGTGCTGACCATCCTGCCCGGCACGCTCCCGGCCGCCGAGCTGACCCGACGGCTGGCCGATACCGACGCCGCCGTCATCATGAAACTCGGGAAGTCCTATCCCGAAGTGCGCGAAGCGCTTTCGGCCACCAAGCGGCTGGACCGCGCCTTCTATGTGGAACGTGCCAGCACCGACCAGCAGCGCGTGCTGAACGCCGGCGAGGTCGACGAGGCATCGGTCCCCTATTTCTCCATCGTGATGGTGCCCGGCGAGGCGGCCCAGCCGCGGAACGGTCGGTCCCCCGTCGCTCCGCTCGCCCCGAAAGGCAGCGTCGCGGTGGTCGGGCTGGGCCCCGGCGATCTGGACTGGATCACTCCGCAAACCCGCCGTGAACTGGCCCAGGCCACCGATCTCATCGGCTATTTCCCCTATCTGGATCGGGTCGGCGTCCGTACCGGCCAGACCCGGCATCCCAGCGACAACACCGATGAACCGGCCCGCGCCCGGCTGGCCTGCGAGCTGGCCCAGCAGGGCAAGGCGGTGGTGGTGGTGTCCTCCGGCGACCCCGGTGTCTTCGCCATGGCCACCGCCGTGCTGGAAGAGGCCAAAGCGTGGCCGGACGTGCCGGTACGGGTGATCCCGGCAATGACCGCGGCGCAGGCGGTGGCCAGCCGGGTCGGCGCCCCGCTCGGGCATGACTACGCCGTCATCTCGCTGTCCGACCGGCTCAAGCCGTGGGACATCATCGCCAAGCGGGTCAGTGCGGCGGCCGCGGCCGATATGGCCATCGCGGTCTACAACCCGGCGTCCAAGACCCGCACCTGGCAGGTCGGTGCGATGAAAGAGCTGCTGCTCGCCCATCGGGACCCGGTCACCCCGGTCGTCATCGGCCGGGATGTCGCCGGTCCGCGCGAAGAGGTGCGGGTGGTGACACTGGGCGAGCTGAACCCCGCTGAAGTGGACATGCGCTGCATGTTGATCATCGGGTCCTCGCAAACACAGTGGCACGGAGACCGGGTGTTCACGCCCCGCTACTACCCGGGCTGACGCTTGTCAAAGATCGTTGACATGCGTCAGTAGCCGGTTTACTGTCCGCTCGTGATCCCGCGCAATCCCGATGACGTGACGGCGGACTGGCTCAGCGGTGTTCTCGGCACCAAGGTCCGCACCCTCGAGCTCAACCCGATCGGGACCGGCCAGACCGGAGCGACCTACCGACTGTCGGTCGGTTACACCGATGAGGTGGGGTTGCCCGCCAGCTTCGCCATCAAACTGCCCTCCCAGGACGACGGGGTGCGGGATCGCGTCGCGATCGGCTACCGCTCCGAACACGCCTTCTACCGCGACGTCGCCGACCTGGTGTCGATACCCGTTCCGCACAGCTACTACTGCGAAATCGAAGACGAGGGTGCGGAATTCGCCCTGCTGCTCGCCGACATGGCGCCCGCGGAGCAGGGTGACCAGATCGCCGGTTGCTCGGCCGGCGACGCCCTGCTGGCGGTGCGGGCGCTGGCCGGGCTGCACGCGCCGAGCTGGTGTGATCCGAAGTGGACCGACTTCCCCGGTATCGCCATGCCGCGACCCGATGAGGACATGGCCTTCGGGATGGGCGAGGTGGCCAAGATGGCCAGCGCAATCACCCTGGAAAAGCTCGGCGCCCGGATGACCGCGGCCGACCGCGACACGATGGAGGTCGCGCTGTCGGTGGTGACGCCGTGGCTGCTGGCCGAACCCGATCGGTTCGCGCTGCTGCATGGCGACTACCGGCTGGACAACATGCTTTTCGATCCCGGCCATACCGAGATCACCATCGTGGACTGGCAGACGCTGGGGTCCGGGCTACCTGCGCGAGACCTGTCCTACTTCATCGCGACCAGTCTGGATCCGGATATCCGCGCGCAGGCGGAGGACCAGCTGGTCGACACCTACCACGGGCAACTCCAGGCCCTGGGCGTCACCGGCTACAGCCGCGAAACCTGTTGGCGCGACTATCGTCTGGGTATGGTGCAGGCTCCGCTGATCATCGCCTTCGGCACCGCGTTCGCCAGCTCGACCGATCGCGGCGACGATATGATGCTCGCCATGGCCAAGCGCTCCTGTGCAGCGATCCGCGAGCTCGACACGCTGGCGCTCATTTAGGGGTCAGCCCGGACAACCACGCCACCGCCGACGCCACCGTGCTCACCGTGCGGACACCGGGCGGCAACGCCGGGCGGTCCACCATGACGATGGGGACATCCGCGGCCTCGGCGGCCTTGATCTTGGCCTCGGTCATCGCTCCGCCGCTGTTCTTGGTGACCAGCGCATCGATCTGATACTGGCGCAACAACGCCAGCTCGGCCTCGTATTCGTAGGGGCCGCGGGACAGCAGCAGCTGGTGGTTGACCGGCAGCGTGCCCGGGTCCGGTGCGGTGACCGCGCGGATCAGGAACCAGGCGTCGACATCACGGAATGCTGCTGTGCCCGAGCGCCCGGTGGTCAGGAATATCCGCGAAAACCCCTGAGCAGTAACGGTCTTGGCCGCCTCGGTATCGGAGCCCACCACGATGGCACGCCCGGCCGGCCACGCGGGGCGCGCCAGCACCAGATGCGGCAGCCCGGTCTCGGCGCAGGCCGCGGCAGCGTGGGCGGTGATGGTCGCGGCGAACGGATGGGTGGCATCGATCACCGCGGCTATCCGGTGCTCCCGCAGCCAGCCGGTCAGGCCGGCCACCCCGCCGAACCCGCCGATCCGCACCTGCCCGACCGGCAGTGCCGGGTCCGGCACCCGCCCGGCCAGGGAACTGATCACCTCCACATCCGGATGCAGGGCCGCGGCCAGCGCCCGGGCCTCACCGGTACCCCCCAGGAGCAGGACGCGCACTAGTGTCTGCTCCCGCGCCGGCGGCCCGACGAATACAGGTAGCTGTCGGTGAAACCTTCGGCCGCCAGGACATCGCCGACGAAGATGACCGCGGTCTTGGTGATACCCGCCTCTTTCATCTGGCCGGCCACGTCGCCGAGGGTCCCACGCAGCACCTGCTGCGTCGGCCAGCTGGCGAAAGCCACTACCGCGCAGGGTGTTTCGTTCGTGTAGCCGCCCGCGGTCAGGTCCTCGACGATCGAATCGATCTGGGCCGCGGCCAGATGCAGCACCAGCGTTGCACCGGGCATGGACAATGCCGTCAGGGTTTCCTTTTCGGGCATCGCCGTCGACAACGTGGCCACCCGGGTCAAGGTGACCGTCTGTGCCACGCCCGGGACCGTCAGTTCGCGCCCGAGGACCGCCGCGGCCGCGGCGAAAGCCGGAACCCCTGGCACGATTTCGTAGTGCACGCCCTGATCGTCCAGATGCCGGCACTGCTCGGCCAGCGCACTGTAGATCGACGGATCCCCGGAATGCAGTCGCGCGACATCCAGCCCGGCCCGGTCGGCCGCCACGAGCTCGTCGATGATCTGGGCCAGGGTCAGCGGGCCGGTGTCGATGATCTTCGCCTCGGGCGGACACAGCGCGAGAAGGTCTTTGGGCATGATCGAGCCCGCGTACAGGCAGACCTGGCAGCGCTGCAGCAGATTCTGGCCCCGCACGGTGATGAGGTCGGCGGCCCCCGGCCCGGCACCGATGAAATACACCGTCACGGCTTGCTCACCGACCACTGGGTGACCGGGTACGCCGGGCGGAACCCGGTGAATCCACCGACGGGTTCGCCGCGGTAGTGCTGGAATCGGTGCAACTGCCCACCTATCGTCGAATACCTCTGGATGACAACGGCTTCTGATTCTGCCGTGACCACATTGGCCACCAGCCGGCCGCCGGAGACCAGGTGCGCCCAACAGCCGTCGAGCAGCCCCGGTGTGGTGATCCCGCCGCCCACGAAGATCGCCGACGGCGCCGGTGCGCCCGCGAAATCCTCGGGTGCCGCGCCGCGGACGTCGACGGCGACGCCGAAGGCGCGCGCGTTGGCGGCGATGCGGTCGCGGCGGTGCGGGTCCCGCTCGAAGGCCACCGCCCGCAGGCCGGGCGCACTGCGGCACCATTCGACCGCGATACTGCCCGACCCGGATCCCACGTCCCACAACAGTTCTCCGGGTCGCGGTCCGAGGGCGGCCAGGGTGACCGCCCGGATACCCTGTTTGGTGATCTGCCCGTCGTGCGCGAACTCCGCATCGGGCAGCGTGTGGAACCGTCGGTCGTCGGGCAGGTAGCGCACGCCGATCACATTGAGGTCATCGACGACGGTGTCGAAGTGCTCGGCCACCGTGTGGTGTATCCGTTCCCCCGGGCCGCCGAGCTGTTCGAGCACGGTGAATTCCGATGCGCCGCGCCCGGTTTCGGTGAGCGCCCGGGCCAGCGTGGCGGGCGTGCCACCATCGCGGCTGAGCACCACCGCCTGCCCGCCCCGGCGCACCGCGGTGTCGGGATCTGCCGTCACGAGGCTGATCACCTCGGTGTCCTGAACCGACCAACCCAGCCGGGCACACGCCAGCGTCACGGAGGACACATGCGGCAGCACCCGGACCGCGGCAGCACCGAACACCCGGATCAGGGTGGCGCCGATCCCGTGCAGCATCGGGTCCCCGGAGGCCACCACGTGCACGGTGTCGAACCCTTCGAACAGGGTCGGCAGCGCGGGCAGCATCGGCGAAGGCCACGCCCGCCGGGGCGCGGTGATGCTGCCGTCGAGCAGCTCGAGCTGCCGCGGCGCACCGTAAATTACCGTAGCCGAACGTAATTCATGCACAGAGCGGGGCGCCAGCCCGTTCATCCCGTCGGCGCCGATGCCCACCACCACGATCATCGCGGCATCTTCCGCCAGATCGCCCGCGGCACCAACCGCGTCGCGACGATGAGCGGCCGGATCGCCCACGGCACCCACACCGCCGGCTTGCCGCGGGCCAGCGCCCGGGCGGCCGCCTCGGCCACCTGCTCGGGCGTGCTGGACAACGGCGCGGGCTCCATACCTTCGGTCATGTGGCCGATGACGAAGCCCGGCCGCACGATCAGCACGCGCACGCCGGTGCCGTGCAACGCATCGGACAGCCCGCAGGCGAAACCGTCCAGACCGGCCTTGGCCGAACCGTAGACGTAGTTGGCGCGGCGCACCCGGGCCCCGGCGATCGAGGAGAACACCACCAACTGCCCGCGGCCGCGGGCCCGCATCCCCGCGGCGAGCACCGTGAGCAGGCTGACCTGGGCCACGTAATCGGTGTGCACGACGGCGACGGCGTGCGCGGGGTCGGTTTCGGCGCGCTCCTGGTCGCCGAGAATCCCGAAGGCCAGCACCGCCGTCCCGATGGGGCCGACATCCGACTCGATCGCGGCCACCACCGCCGGATGCGCCGGGATGTCATCGGCGTCGAACTCGCGGACATGGATGTCGGCGGCACCGGCCGCCCGCAGCGCGGCGATCTGGTCGGTGAGCGCGTCGGCCCGCCGGGCCGCGAGGACCACGGTGTTCCCGGGTGCCAGCCTGGTGGCCAATTCGAGGCCGATCTCGCTTCGCCCACCGAAAATCACCACAGGGCTCGCTGCGCTCCTGCCCGCCGGTATCAATCCCCCGGTCGCTGCGCTCCTGCCCGCCGGGTCAACTCCCCCGGTCGCTGCGCTCCTGCCCGCCGGGTCAACTCCCCCGGTCGCTGCGCTCCTGCCCGCCGGTGTGTCCTCCATGGCTGCGATTATGGCCTGCGCTAGCGTGGACCCCGATGGCTACACCTGGTCGCAAGACCACCACCCGGCTGACCAACGATGCCTTGGCGTTCCTGACCGAGCGGCATCTGGCCATGCTGACCACCCTGCGCAGCGACAACTCGCCGCACGTGGTGGCCGTCGGCTTCACGTTCGACCCCAAGACCCACATCGCCCGGGTGATCACCACCGGCGGGTCGCAGAAGGCGGTCAACGCCGCCGAACGCGGGGTCGCGGTGCTCAGCCAGGTCGACGGGGCCCGCTGGCTCTCGCTGGAAGGCGCCGCCTCCGTCAGCTCGGAACCCGACGATGTGCGTGACGCCGAACTGCGGTATGCCCAGCGTTACCGCACCCCGCGGGTCAACCCGCGCCGAGTCGTCATCGAGGTTCGCGTCCAGCGCGTGCTGGGTTCGTCGAGCCTGCTGGACCGCGGAGAACCGACCTAGACCTTCGGCGAGTTTCGCGCGCCGATGCGTCCAACGGGCGTGTCGCGGCTCAGACCGGCACCACGATCAGGTCGTGTGGACGGTTGTTGACCGACTCGGCCCCGTCCTCGGTGACGATCACGATGTCCTCGATCCGGGCCCCCCACTGGCCCGGAAAATAGATCCCCGGCTCCACCGAGAAGGCCATGCCCGGTTCCAGCGTCAGGTCGTTGCCGGCGACGATGTAGGGCTCCTCGTGCACCGACAGCCCGATCCCGTGCCCGGTGCGGTGCACGAACACCTCGGCCAGGCCCTGGGCCGCCAGCACATCGCGCGCCACCGCGTCCACGGCCCCCGCGCTCATTCCCGGACGCACCGCCGCCACCGCGTCGGCCTGGGCCTGCTGCAGCACGGCGTACTGCCGCGCCACCTCGGGGCGGGGTTCGCCGATGCTGTAGGTGCGGGTGGAATCGGAGTTGTAGCCCGGCTCGTACGGGCCACCGATATCGACGACGACGATATCCCCGGCGCGAAGCTCCCGGTCCGAGCATTCGTGGTGGGGGTCCGCACCGTTGGGTCCGGAGCCGACGATGATGAATGCCACCTCGGAATGTCCTTCGGCGACAATCGCTTCGGCGATATCGGCGGAAACCTCGGCCTCGGTGCGGCCGGGCACCAGGAACTCCGGCACGCGTGCGTGCACCCGGTCGATGGCCGCGCCGGCCTTGCGCAACGCTTCGATCTCGGCGGGGTCCTTGATCATCCGTAGCCGGCGCAGCACGTCGGTGGCCAGCACCGGCACGGCGCCGAGAAGATCCGCCAGCGGGAGCAGATGCAGAGCCGGCATCGAATCGGTGACGGCGACCGCACTTCCGGTCAACGCGTCCGCCACCAGCTGGTACGGGTTCTCCCCGTCCACCCAATCACGCACCGTCACACCGAGATCCGGCACAGCGGACTCTTTCAGCGCGGCCAGTTCCAGGCGCGGCACCACGACGGTCGGCGCCGACCCGTCGGCCGGCAGCACCAGCGCGGTCAGCCGCTCGAAGGTCTGCGCCCGTGATCCCACCAGATAGCGCAGGTCGTATCCCGGTGTGATGACCAGTCCGGCCAGCCCGGCGTCGGCGGCGCTGGCCGCGGCCACCCGAAGCCGTTGTGCGTATACGTCGGTGCTGAAGCGGCCCGTCATGGTGGCCAGGTTATAGGGGTGTCCGATAGGTGGCGACCTCGACCAGGTTTCCTTCCGGGTCCCGGCAGTAGTGCGAGGACATCGGACCCAACGCGCCGGTCTTGGTGACCGGACCCTCGGTGATCTCGATCCCGCAGGCCCGCAGGTGGTCGCCGACCTCGTCGGCGCCGGCGTCGACGATGAAGCAAAGATCCTGCGACCCGGGCACATCGGCCGCCGCGGTGACCCAGTTCGGTGCACCGGTGGGACGCACGTTGAGCTTCTGTCGGCCGAAGGCGAGGGAGATCCGTCCGGGCCCAGTTTTCTCCCCGTCGCTTCGCTCGCCCCCGAACTCCTCCCGGCGCATCCCGAGCACCCGGACGTACCACTCGATGGTGGTTTCGGGGTCACGGCAGTTCAGCACGACGTGATCGATGCGATCGACGGTGAAGGTCATACCTCGCGATACTGTCAGGCCATGCTGAGGGACATCCGTGAACTGGCTGACCAGCACGACACCTACGCCGAGGCCGAGTCATGAGCGAGCCGGTGCTGCTCCTCGACGGGGCCAGCATGTGGTTCCGGTCGTTCTTCGGTGTGCCGTCCTCGATCACGGCCCCCGACGGGCGGCCGGTCAATGCGCTGCGCGGCTTCCTGGACAACATCGCCGCCCTGGTCACCACCCACCGGCCCGGGCGGTTGGTGGTGTGCCTCGACCTGGACTGGCGGCCGCAGTGGCGGGTGGACCTCGTCCCGTCCTACAAGGCGCACCGGGTTGCGGTCGAGGAACCGGCCGGGCAGCCGGATATCGAGGAGGTGCCCGACGATCTGACCCCGCAGGTCGACATGATCATGGCGATGCTGGACGCGTTCGGGATCGCCACCGCGGGCGCGCCGGGTTTCGAGGCCGACGATGTGCTGGGCACGCTCGCCGCGCGGGAACAGCGCGACCCGGTGATCGTGGTCAGCGGTGACCGCGATCTGCTCCAACTCGTCGGCGACGGGCCGCCGAGCGTCCGCGTCTTCTATATCGGCCGGGGTCTGGCCAAGGCCACGCTGTTCGGCCCCGCCGAGGTGGCCGATACGTACGGCGTGCCGATCGAGCGGGCCGGACCGGCCTACGCCGAACTGGCCCTGCTGCGCGGTGACGCCTCCGACGGGCTACCCGGCGTCGCGGGTATCGGCGAGAAGACCGCGGCCACCCTGCTGGGCCAATACGGCTCATTGGAAGCGATCGTCGCGGCCGCGGCAGACCCGTCGTCGAAACTGCCTGGTGCCCAGCGCAAGAAACTGCTCGCCGCCACGGAGTACATCACCGCCGCCGAGCCGGTGGTGCGCGTCGCCACCGATGCCGCCGTGACGATGTCGACAGCGACCGACACCTTGCCGCTGGTGGCCGCGGACCCCGGCCGAGTGGCCGAACTGGCCGGGGAATTGGGTGTGACGTCCGCGATCGCCCGGCTGCAGAAGGCGCTCGACAGACTGTGAACACAGAACGGCCCCGAAAACTCGGAGTTTTCGGGGCCGTCCGGAACAGCGGAGCTACTTGGGTCGACCAACCTCGTAGGTGCCCTTGTCGTCCTGGAAGGTCACAGTCACCTGACGTTTGGTGCCGTCGATGCTGACGACGCACTCGAAGCTGTCACCCTTTTTCACCGTCGGGCTGTTGCCGTCGTTGCAGGTGACATCTTTGACGTTCTTGGCGCCGTAGCCGTTGGCCTCGTCGGTGAGAATCTGCTGCACACCGGTCTGCGCCGCGCCGACGTCGAGCTTGGTGGTGACGAACCAGCCCGGCTTCCAGAAGCCGAGCACGAGCACCACGGCCACGATGACCGCGGCGAGCAGGCCGACGACACCGCCGATCACGGCAAGCGACTTCTTCGAGCCCTCCTCGGCCGGGCCGGGCGCGCCGTAGGGCGAATACTGCTGGTCGTACTGGCCCGGCTGGCCATAGGGCTGAGGCTGCCCGTACTGCTGGGCCGACGGGTCGTACGGCTGGGGCTGCCCGTACTGCTGCGGGTAGCCCTGCGGGGCGTACGCGGTGGGCTGCTGGCCGTACTGATCCGGCTGCGGCGCGTACTGCTGCGGGTTGTACGGCGGCGGCGCGGGCGGCTGGTACTGCGGGTACTGCGGCGTCTGATATGCCGGCGGCTGCCAGGCCGGTGCCTCCGTGGTGGGCTGTTCGGGCGTGGACGGCGGCTGCCAAGCGGTCTGCTCACTCGGCGGCTGCGCTCCGCCGGACTGCGGCGGCTGACCCGGCCACGGCTGCGTCGGGTCAGGTCCCTGCGGTCCGCTCATGTCTCTCCTTGGTTGAGGTCCGTTGGCAACACAGTACCGTTGTTGGCTGCTGAGCAGGCGTAACCGGCAGCCAGCGCGGCCCGCCCGATTCTGGCCGGAGCCGGCCCGGATCTAGGCGGAATCCACGGCCACCACACCGCGGCGGATATCGGCGATGGCACGTTTGGCGGTGGTGCGCAGCGCCGCATCCGGCGCCGCGTTGCGCACCTGGTCGAGCAGGTCGAGAACCTGACGGCACCAGCGCACGAAATCGCCTGCCGACAACGGTGAGCCATTGCCGTTCACATCCGAGGCCAGCAAAGCGGCGGTCAGGTTGCCGGTGGTGGCCCACCGGTAGATCGCGGCGACGAACCTGAAGTCGGTTTCGCGGCTGGGCGCGATGCGGTGCCGGGTCTCATCGGCACGCAGGTCCGAGGACACCCGCCGGGTGGCGGTCAGTGCCCGGCGCAGGGCGGCCGTCGGCAGGTCGACGCCGTGCGACGGCGGCCCGTCACCCCGGGATTCGAAGAGCACCGCCGAGAGCACGCCGGCGAGTTCGGCGGCGTCCAGACCCGACCACGTTCCGCTGCGCAGACATTCGGCGACCAGGAGATCGCTCTCGCTGTAGATCCGGGCCAGCAGCCGGCCGTCCTCGGTGACGGTGGTGTCCTCGTCCCGTCCTTTGATGAAGCCGCGCTCGGTGAGCAGGACCAGGATGCGGTCGAAGGTACGGGCCAGCGAGTTCGTTGCGGCCGAGACCTTCTGCCGCAGTGCGTCGTTGTCGCGCTCGATGCGCAGATAGCGCTCGGCGGCCCGGACCCGTTCCTCACGGTCGGGGGCCGAGTGCATGGGGTGGCGGCGCAGCTGGTCGCGCAGTCCGGCCAATTCGGGATCGACATCCCGCTCACCGGGAGGTGTCCGCTTTCCGGACGGCACCCGCAGCCCGGCAGCGGCCGAACGCAGCGCCGACGCGAGGTCCCGACGTACCCGGGGCTGCCGGTGTTCGACGAACTTGGGCAGGCTCATCGAGCCCAGCGGCTCCGAGGCACCCGAGTAGTCCGACGACGAGATCCGGCCGGCCCAGCGATGTTCGGTGAGGACGAGCGGCCTCGGGTCGTCGCGCTCGCGCGCGGGTTCGAGCACCACGGCGAGCCCGCCGCGGCGGCCCTGGCTGATGGTGATGATGTCGCCGCGGCGCAAGTCGGCCAGCGCTTCGTCGGCGGCGCGGCGGCGCTGCAGCCGCGAGGCCCGCGTCTGCGCCCGCTCCCGCGCGGAGATGTCCGCCCGCAACCGTGCGTACTCGAGGATGGGTGGGTTGTCCCCATCGCCGAGCTCCTTGGCGATCTCTTCCATCATCTTCTCGCCCCGGCTGATCCCGCGTACCAACCCGACCACCGAACGGTCGGCCTGGTACTGCGCGAAGGACCGTTCCAGCAGCTTGCGGGCCTGGTTCGGGCCCAGCTGGCCCACCAGGTTGATCGTCATGTTGTACGACGGCGCGAACGAGCTCTTCAACGGGAAGGTTCTGGTGGAGGCCAGCCCGGCCACCTCAGCGGGTTCGGCCGCACTGTCGCGGGGATCCCACAGCACCACCGCGTGGCCCTCGACATCGATCCCGCGGCGCCCCGCCCGGCCGGTCAGCTGGGTGTACTCCCCCGGTGTCAGCGGCGCGTGCTGTTCGCCGTTGTACTTGACCAGCCGTTCCAGCACCACGGTGCGGGCCGGCATGTTGATCCCCAGAGCCAGTGTCTCCGTGGCGAATACCGCCTTCACCAGACCCGCGGTGAACAGCTCCTCCACGGTGTGCCGGAACACCGGCAGCATGCCGGCGTGGTGGGCGGCCAGTCCGCGCAGCAGTCCCTCACGCCACTCGTGATAGCCCAGCACCACCAGATCCGATTCCGCGAGATCCACGCAACGTCGGTCGATGACCTCGGCGATGCGGGCGCGCTGTTCGTCATCGGTGAGGCGCAGCGACGAGCGCAGGCACTGTTTCACCGCCGCGTCACAGCCCGCCCGGGAGAACACGAAAGTGATTGCGGGCAGCAATCCTTCGGCGTCGAGGGTGCCGATCACCTCGGGCCGGGTAGGCATCCGGTTGAGGCTGGTCCGGTTCTGCTGACGGCCACGACCGCGGGGCTGCCAATCGGCCTGCCGGTCCGCTTCGCGGCGATGTGCGATATGCCGCAGCAGTTCCGGTGCCACGAGGGTGTGATCGGTGCCCTCGAACAGGTCGAACAACCGCTTGCCGACCATCATGTGCTGGGACAGGGGCACCGGGCGGTGCTCGTCGACGACGACGGTGGTGTCACCGCGCACCGTCTTGATCCAGCCGCCGAACTCCTCGGCGTTGCTCACCGTCGCCGACAGACTGACCAACCGGACCTCTTCGGGCAGATGCAGGATGACCTCTTCCCACACCGCGCCGCGCATCCGGTCGGCCAGGAAGTGCACCTCGTCCATCACGACATGGGAAAGTCCGCGCAGTGCCGGGGAATCGGCGTAGAGCATGTTGCGCAGCACTTCGGTGGTCATCACCACCACCGGTGCGTCGCTGTTGATCGACTGATCTCCGGTCAGCAGTCCGATCTTGTCGGCCCCGTAGCGGTGCACCAGGTCGGCGTGTTTCTGGTTGCTCAGCGCCTTGATCGGCGTGGTGTAGAAGCACTTGTGGCCCGATGCGAGTGCGAGGTGTACCGCGAACTCACCCACCACGGTCTTGCCGGCGCCCGTCGGCGCACACACCAGCACCCCGTGCCCGGCCTCCAGCGCGGTGCAGGCCTTGATCTGGAATCCGTCCAGCGGGAACGGCAGCTGCGCGGTGAACGCCTTCAGTTCAGGTGGCACGGTCAACTCAGGTGGCGTCGTCATCGACCTGCACGGGCGAGCGAAGCGTCGGGGACTGCGTCGAGCCCGAGGACACGGCCGTCGGCGGTTCGATCGGCTCGGCAGTGCCGATCGGTGCGGCCTGGTCGTCGGGCACCTCCTCCAGGGCGTTGCGCTTGGCCTTCCGGCTGTCGTGCAGGCGGGCGATCTGGATGGAGAACTCCAGCAGCAACGACAGGGCGCAGGACAGCGCCAGCATCGAGAACGGGTCGGAGCCCGGGGTGGCGAACGCCGCGAAGACGAACACCCCGAAGATCAGCCCCCGCCGCCACGCCTTGAGCCGCTCATAGGTGAGCACCCCGATCATGTTCAGCATGATGATCAGCAGGGGGAACTCGAAGCTGATACCGAAGACCAGCAACAGGTTGATCAGGAAGCTGAAGTACTGGTCACCGGACAGCGCGGTCACCTGGACGTCGCTGCCCACGGTCAGCAGGAAACTCAGCGCCTTGGCCAACACGACGTAGGCCAGCACCGCACCGGTGATGAACAACGCGGCGCCGAACCCCACGAACAACATCGCGAAGCGGCGTTCCTTCTTGTACAGACCCGGGGTGATGAATGCCCAGATCTGGTACAGCCACACCGGGCAGGCCAGCACGATGCCGGCGGTCAGCGCGACCTTGAGTCGCAGCATGAACTGGTCGAACGGTGCCGTTGCCAGCAGTCGGCAGGCGCCGTCGGCCGAGATGGACGCCCGTGCCGACGGCGGCAGTGCGCAATAAGGTCCGCGCAGCCACTCACCGAGGCTGTGGAAGCCGAAGAAGCCGTTGGTGTACCAGAAAAACCCCACCGTGGTGGTGAGCACGACCGCGGCCATCGCGATGAGCAGGCGGTTGCGCAGTTCGGCCAGGTGATCGACGAGCGACATGGTGCCGTCGGGATTGACCCGGGCACGGCGCTTCCGCGGGTCGAGCTTCTTGAAGATTCCGGACATGGGTCAGGACACGCCTGCGCACCGCGGCATCAGGCCGCGAGAGACGGGCGCGATGGTGTCAGGCCGGCCGTTTATCGGAGGTCTGCTCGGGCGCGGGAGTATCGACACGCTCCGAGGTGATCGGCTTGGCCGGCTCGGTGGAGTCGGTGTGCGACTCGGCCTGCATTTCCTTGATCTCCGACTTGAAGATCCGCATCGACTTGCCCAGCGAACGCGCCGCGTCAGGGAGCTTCTTGGCGCCGAACAGCAGGACGAACACCGCGATGACGATCAACCAATGCCAGGGTTGAAGACCGCCCATTCAGTCACCTCCAAAAGATTGAACCCGAGTCTACCCGTCTTCATAAGCATGCAGTGCGGCCGCGGCCGACTCCCGTACCCGCGCCGCCAGGGCCGCCGGTTCCAGTACCCGCACCGCCGAGCCGAAGCCCAGCACGAACCGCGACATCCATGCGTCGGAGGCATAGGTCATGGCGGCCTCGAACGCGCCGCCGGGCAGTTCCCGCACCACCCGCAACGGGTAGTAGTCGAACATCCAGGACGCCGAGCGGTCGATGAGCAGCGTCGCCGACGGCAGGGCCGGATCGGCGTCGAACAGAGAGGTATCGGGTTCGGCCGCCACCGCGGGTTCGGGCGGGTTGGACGGCTCGTCGAGCACCTGAGCGCTGACGATCCGGTCGAACCGGAACAGCCGCACCCCCTCGGCGGCTCGGCACCAGGCCTCCAGATAACTGTTGTCGCCCACCAGCACCACCCGGATCGGGTCCACGGTGCGGGTGGACACCGCATCGTGGGAGGCCGAGTGGTACTCGAGGGAGAGTGCCTTGCCGGTGCGGGTCGCGGCCCGCACCGCGGCCGCCGACGCGCTCTCGGCCGGCGTGGGGTCGTCGACCGCGAGTGTCGAGCCGGCCGCCGATTCGATCTTGGCGATCGCGCTGCGCGCGGCCTCGGGGTCCACCATCCCGGGCACGTCGAGCAGTGCGCGCAGGGCGACCAGGATGCCGGTGGCCTCCGGTGAGGTGAGCCGCAGCGCCCGGTCCATACCGGCAGAGAAGATCACCTCGATGTTGTCCCCATCGAAGTCGAGGTCGATGAGATCACCCGGGCCGCCGCCAGGCAGCCCACACATCCACAGCTGGTTGAGGTCGGCGAGCAGCTGCTTGCGGGTGACGCCGAGCTCGGCCGCCGCCTCCTCATGGCTGATCTGGGGATGCGCCTGGAAATACGGGACCATGTTGAGCAGCCGGACCAGCCGCTCGGACACCTGGGTCACTGGACTCCCGCCTGCGCCCGCAGCCGGCTCACCACATCGTCACGCAACGCCGCCGGTTCCAGTGCCACCGCGTCCACGCCGTAACTGGCGATCTCCCGGGCCAGCCGATCGGACATGCCGATGTCGACGGTGATCACCTCACCGGGACGGCCGCCGAAGCTGTGCGGCTCGGTGTCGGTGGCCTGGCGTCGTAGGGCGGTGGCACGGCCGTCGGCGATCCAGACGCGCGCCCGCTCGCCGGTGGGGATCTCGGTGACCACCCGGGCCACCACCTCGCGCAGGTTGACGTCGACCGGCTTGTGCACGGCCCCCGCGGGTCCGACCAGGGTGGGCACATGGGCGATCCGGGACAGCCGGAAGGTCCGGGTGTCGTCGCGGTCGCGGTCGTGCCCCACCAGATACCACCGACCCCGGTGCGTCACCACCCCCCACGGCTCGACGGTGCGGGTGCGGAAGGGCTCGCTGCGCGCGGGCCGATGGTCGAACTGCACCGCATGCCCGGAATCGATGGCGGACAACAGGACCCGTAGGACTTCCTCGGATCCGCGCAGCCCGGGCAGGTTGGCCGAGGAGGTGATCGCCACGTCGGCGTCGGCGTCGACGTCAACTCCCGCGGCCCGAAGTTTGAGCACCGCGCTCTGCGTGGCGGTGACCAGCTCCGGCGATTGCCACAGTTGGGTGGCGACCGCCACCGCGGCGGCCTCGTCGGCGGTCAGCTGCACCGGCGGCAGCGCGTAGGCGTCCCGGTTGATGCGGTAGCCCTCGGTCGGATCGAACGCGGACACCCGGCCGGTCTCCAACGGGATACCCAAGTCGCGCAGCTCGTTCTTGTCCCGCTCAAACATCCGGGAGAACGCTTCGTCACTGGCGCTGTCGGCGTAGCCGGCGACCGAGTTGCGGATCTTCTCCGCAGTGAGGTAGCTGCGGGTGGCCAGCAGCGCGATGACCAGATTCATCAATCGCTCGACCTTGGATGTCGCCACCGCAGAATCCTAAGCCGTGCCGACCCCCGAACCCGGCACCGGCGGGTTCACGGCGAACCGGAGGGACTCACATGCTCGCGATCAGGCGCTTGACCCGCTCATCGACCGAGCGGAACGGGTCCTTGCACAGCACGGTGCGCTGCGCCTGGTCGTTGAGCTTGAGGTGCACCCAGTCCACGGTGAAGTCCCGCCCGGCTTCCTGTGCGGCACTGATGAATTCACCGCGCAGCTTGGCCCGGGTGGTCTGCGGGGGTGTGTTCACCGCAGCCTCGATCTCCTCATCGGTGGTGATCCGGGTGGCCAGGCCCTTGCGCTGCAGCAGATCGAACACGCCGCGGCCACGCTTGATGTCGTGATACGCCAGATCCAGCTGGGCGATCTTCGGGTCGGACAGCTCCATGTCGTAGCGGTCCTGATAGCGCTGGAACAGCTTGCGCTTGATCACCCAGTCGATCTCGGTGTCGACCTTCGCGAAATCTTGGCTCTCCACCGCATCGAGCTGACGGCCCCACAGGTCCACGACCTGCTCGATCTGCGGGTTGGATTCGCGGGTCTGCAGGTATTCCACGGCACGGCCGTAGTACTCGCGCTGAATGTCCAGGGCGCTGGCCTGGCGGCCACCGGCCAGACGCACCGGCCTCCGCCCGGTCAGATCGTGGCTGACCTCGCGGATGGCCCGGATCGGGTTGTCCAGCGAGAAGTCCCGGAACGCCACCCCGGCCTCGATCATCTCCAGCACCAGAGACGCGGTGCCCACCTTGAGCATGGTGGTGGTCTCGCTCATGTTCGAGTCGCCGACGATGACGTGCAGGCGGCGGTACTTCTCGGCGTCGGCGTGCGGTTCGTCGCGGGTGTTGATGATGGGGCGGGACCGCGTCGTCGCGCTCGAGACGCCCTCCCAGATGTGCTCGGCGCGCTGGCTCAGGCAGAAGGTGGCGGCTTTCGGAGTCTGCAGCACCTTGCCGGCGCCGCAGATCAGCTGACGGGTCACCAGGAAGGGCAGCAGCACATCGGAGATGCGGGAGAACTCGCCCGCGCGCACGATCAGGTAGTTCTCGTGGCAGCCGTAGGAGTTGCCCGCGGAGTCGGTGTTGTTCTTGAACAGGTAGATGTCGCCGCCGATGCCTTCGTCGGCCAGCCGCTGTTCGGCGTCGATCAGCAGGTCCTCCAGCACCCGCTCGCCCGCACGGTCATGAGTGACCAGCTGGGCCAGGTTGTCGCACTCGGCCGTGGCGTACTCGGGATGTGACCCCACATCGAGGTACAACCTGGCTCCGTTGCGGAGAAAGACGTTGGAGCTGCGCCCCCACGACACCACCCGCCGGAAGAGATAGCGGGCAACCTCATCCGGGCTGAGCCGACGATGACCGTGGAAAGTGCAGGTCACGCCGAATTCGGTCTCGATACCCATGATCCGTCGCTGCACACAATCGAGCTTACGGGTTGGGTCTCGGTATCGGTGGGCAAGGCGGCGCAGCGGGCAGCGTGTCAACGCCCCGGACTCGCCCTGCGATCGGGCCCCGGGGGATCAGCTGCGCAGCACCGTGATCGTGGTCCAGGCCCCGACGTGGATGCGGTCACCGTCGGCCAGCGGTGTCTCCTGCCCTTCGGGCAGCCGGTCGTCGCTGCCGTTGAGGCTGGTGCCGTTGGTGGACCCGATATCGGTGATGGTCAGTCCCGTCTCGCGCAGGCGCAGCACCGCGTGCTGGGTGGACACCCCGCGGTCGGCCGGGTGCAGGGCGAGATCGACCTGCGGGTCCACCCCCTTGTCGGGGTTGCGCCGGCCGATCAGGGTGACCTCCTGGTCCAGGAGGATCCGCCGTTCGGGGAAGTAGTCCGGGAAGTCGACGGTGTCGGGCCCCTCGCGGGCCAGCACCCGTTGATAGAACGCCCGGTCGGCGGCGATGACGGCGGTCCAGGCCGTGACCGCCGGCGGCGCCTGCTCCGCAGGTGGCGGCAGGGCCGAGTCGTGTCCGCAGGCTTCGCAGAACCGGCCGCTGATCGGTGCCGCGCACGCCGGGCAGTGTTGGGGAGCCTGGACCGTCGTGCCTGCAGCGGACGGCGGCGGCTCTCCGATGGGCGACCCACACACATCGCAGAAGTCCTCGGCGACGGAGGTGTGCCCGTCCACACAGGTCGGCATCAGCCCTTCCCCTGTTCTTTACGGACTCGGGCGGTCTTGGTGGACCGTGCGTCCAGCGCCATCTCATCGGCTGCCGCCACCTGGCGGCGAAGGGCCACAGTGCCGGTGCGCTGGTCCACCTCGACCACCCCGCGCAACAGTTTGGCCGTCCCCGCGTTGCCCGACTCCACCGCGAGATCCATCGCCCGCTGCAACCGCGCGGTGGCCGTCTTGACGTCACCGTCCTTGCGGGCACTCAAGCCCTCCTGGACGGCCTGCGCCAGTTCGGCCTGCCCGGTGTAGTGCGCCACCCGGCGGCTGATCACCGCCGACAGCGAGGTATCCGCGGTCCATACCGCCTTGACCAGTCCTTGGCCCAGGATCTGTTCGCCCGCAACGACACTCACCCGGGCCGCCAGCTTCTCCCGGCCGATGTCGGCGGGTTCGACCTCCACCTGGATGTGGTAATCGCGCTCCTCGGCGCCCCAGGATCCCAACGGGTACTCACCGATCTGGGCGCCGGCCTCCACCCGGCGGTGGGTGAGGTCCTCGACGGTGGGCGCCACCTGTTTGACGAAGACGACCCTGGCGCCCGCGGGCGTCCACAACCGCAGCGTCAGGCCGGCAATGGACTTGTTCATCGAGGTCCGCATCATCGACGCGAAGTCCTCGGCGAGATCCGCCGGTTCGGCCACGATGTCGACGGTGCCCAGCAGCGCCGACGAGATGGCCCGCAATTCCTCGACCTGCCAGTCGGTGCCGACACCACGGCAGTCACACGTGAATTCGCCTTCGGCGAGTCCGATCTGCTCCCCCAGCGCCTCGGGCGTCTCGTGCTCGTTCTTCCCGTCGGTGAGCAGGATCGCATGAATGATCGCGCCGGGATGCGCGGCGACGACACCGCGCACGTGCGCCAGCCAGGTGCCCATGGCGGTGCCGCCCTTGGGCCGCAACGCATCGACGGCCCGCAGCGCCTCCGCTCTGGTCGCGGTGGAGGCCGGAACCGGCCAGCCGTCCGCCGGGTACACGTAGGTGGCGCGCTCGGTGCCGGCGATGATGGTGAAGTAGGTGCCGTCCACGAGTTCGCCGATCGCCGCCGCGGTAGCGCGTTTGGCCTCGTCGAACTTGGCGGCCGGGGAACGCATCGACGTCGAGCAGTCGATGATGATCGCCTCGACTCGATCGGTGTCGACGCCGACCGTCACCCCCTCGGGTACCGTGACGCTGACGATCGCGTCCACGTTCCCGGACCCCTCCGCGATGTAGTGGTTGTGATCGACCTCCACGGAAACAGGCTGGGGTTCAACTGAACTCATGAGGTTCCTCCGATCGGGATCACGGCGACGGTGATGTTGTCCTGGCCACCGGACTGCAAGGCGAAGTCGGTGAGCGCGCGGGCCACCGCCAGCAGGTCGGCATCGGTGCAGAACTCGCGGATGGCCCCGGCCCCGGGTAGGTAGTTCCACAATCCGTCGCTGCACACCACGAGCACCCCCGGACCGGTCACGGTGAGAGTCCGCACGCTCGTCTCGGCCCACGGCGTCGGTTCCGAGTCCGCCCCCAACCAGCGGGTCAGCGTGTGCGCGCCGCGCAGCACGGCCTCGGACTGGGCCGCCGCGCCCGCGCTGATCAGTTCCTGTGCCAGGGAATCGTCGACGGTCAGTTGCTGCGGAACCGCCGGCGGATCGGGCAGCCAGTACGACCGGCTGTCCCCCACGTTGCCGATGGTGACCGTTGCGGTGCCCCCGGCGGCAGGGATCACGATGACGGCGGTGAACGTGCACGATCCCGCGATACCGGTGCGCGGATCGGGCTGCGCGGCCGCCCGGGCCGCATCGGCCAGCCCGGCGAACATGGCCGCCGTGGCGTCACCGGAGCCCGACAGCGAATCCAGGATCGACGCCACCCCGGCCTGCGCGGCGGCCGCGGACGCGACCTGCGGATTGATCGAACTGGACACCCCGTCGCACACCACGACGGCGAGCGCGTGCGGCGGCCCGTCGAGACTGTCCGGGACAGGCGTGAGAATGCCTGCGGCCGCGGCATCTTCATTACGGGCGTGACTGATGCCGCGGTCGGTGACCACCGCGATACCGCCGAGGGTGGCCTCGTCGCGGTCGGGTTCGGCCCGCAACTGACCGCATACCGCACAGTACCCGTCATCGGCCACCGGGCCGCCGCAATCCGCGCAGGGACCGCCGGTGCGGCCGGCCCGCGGAATCGCGACGGTGGCCAGCGTGGCCATGGCGGCGCCGCAGCTTTCACAGAACCGGTCGGCGGGATGGGCGGGCTGGCCACACCGCGGGCACCGAGTTGGTCCCCCGTCCCGTCGCTCGCCCCCGGGGCCGTTCATACCCGCGTCCTCGGCCGGATCGTGTTGGCCTTCTCCACCCAGTCGATGCGCTCCCACATGCTGCGGGTGCCCTGGGCCAGATCGCGATAGCAGCGCTCCATCGCCGACCGGATTCCGGGGATGTCGAACGAATGCCCGAGCAACCTCCCGGCGGTCGGGGTGTGACCGGCCTCCAGCCAGCCCAGTGCCGCGCCCAGCACCTGCAGGTCGATCAGTGCCCGTCGGGACGAGGATTCCACCGCACAGGTCGAGGCCCGGCTGCCGGCGTCGACCAAAGTCTGCTCGTCGAGATCGGCGGCGGTGCGACCGTCCAGCAGGACCTCGATGGCCGTGGCCCCCGCCGCGGTGAAATACGCTGAGGCGGGAGGGACCTCGTCGAGGACCGCGATGGCGCCCGCCCGGTCTCCGGCGCGTGCCCGCCGCCGCGCCAGGCCGAAGGCCGCACTCACGTAGCCGTGATCGGTACTCCAGACGATGTCGTAGTAGCGGGCCGCCGTGCCGTCGAGTGCCCCGCTCAGTTCGGCGACCGCCGCCAGCGCCAGCTTGGGCGCCAACTCACCGGGCAGGGTGGCCAACACCGTCTCGAACTCGGCGGCGGCGCTGTCGAAGTTGCCTTCCAGTACGGCGATCTGGCCGCGATACCAGGACACCCGCCAGTCGCCGGGGACCAGGGCGTCCAGCTTGCCCAGGCGTTTTCGTGCCGCCGCCGGCGAGCGCATCTCCAGGTCGGCGCGAGCCAGCCGCAGCGGGATCTCCACCGAGTCCGCCCGGTCACCGGCCAGCTGCAGCGCCTGCTCCAGCTGCGCCGGTGGGGTGCCGCTGGTGGTGGCCAGCAGCGCGGCACCCGGATCGGCGGGATCGACAGCGGGCACCGGAAGTGCCGCGATCACCTCGGAGCGGTCGGACGGGGTGGCCCTGCCGATTCCGTACGCCCCGCCCTGCTGGCTGAAGTTCAGCGAGACCCTGGGGGCGGCGCGTCCGTCGGCGGCGGCGATCTCGTGCAGTACGCCGGTGAGCTGGTCGGTCAGCTCGGCCATCGACGAGAACCGGCGGGTCGGGTCGGGATCGGTGGCGCGCAGCAGTGCCAGGTGCAGGGACTCGTGCCTGGCCAGCACCGGCACGGTGTCCGGGCCGGGTAGCTCGGCGACGAAGTGTCCCTTCTCCTGTGGCACGTCCATCACCAGCACGGCCAGCGTCCGGCCCACCGTGTACACATCGCTGGCCACCGTCGGCCCGGTGCGCGCGATCTCGGGTGCCTGGTAGCCGACCGTGCCGTAGATGGCACTCTCCTGGTCGTCCATCGCGATGACCGCGCCCAGGTCGATGAGCTTGAGCTGCTCGTCGGTCTGCATCACGTTGTCGGGCTTGAAATCGCAGTAGGCCAGCCCCTGGCCGTGCAGGAAGTCCAGGGCGGGTGCGATCTCGACGATGTAGGCCACCGCCTGGTCCGGCGGCAAGGGCCCCCCACGCGCCTTGCGGATCTGTTTCAGTGACGTCCCGCCGACGTACTCCATCACGATGAATCCCACGGGCACCCCGGAGGGGTCGGGATGCTGCACGAAGTTGTAGATGCGGACGATGCTCGGATGTTCCACCTCGGCCAGCGCCAGTACCTCGGCGGCCGCGGCGGCCATCGCGTCCTTGTCGCCGGAGTTCAGCAGCCCCTTGAGGACGACCCAGCGGTTGTGCACATTGCGGTCGATCGCCAGGTAGATCCAGCCCAGCCCGCCGTGCGCCAGGCAGCCCTGGACCTCGTACTGCCCGCCCACGATATCGCCGGCCGACAGCATCGGCACAAACGAATATCGGGAGCCACACGCGGTGCAGAAGCCCTGCGGCCGCCCCGGGCTACCGTCCCGCCCACGCCCGACAGGCTTGTGGCAGCCCGGGTTTCCGCAGAACCTGCTGCCCTCGGGCACCGTCGGATCGACCATGATCGCGGCTGCCGGATCCCCTTTGGGAATCCTCGGTATGGCGACGACACCGGCGCCGAGACGGCCACGCGAACTGCCCGAGCGCGATGAACCGGTGCGGGCGGTGCGTGCCGACCGGACCGACGCGCTACCCCGGGTTGCGGATGACGTACCGCCGCGCGGTGCCGCGGCGGTGGCGGCCGGTTCCTGCGGTGCCGGTGCGACCGCGGGTGCGGTGCCGCACAGATCGCAGTACCCGTCGACGATCGTTCCGTCGCACCCCGGCTCGGCGCACTTCATCTGGTCGCCTCCCGCTTCTGGACGAGCATCTGTTGATAATCGGCGATCGCCCGGGTCACCTCGCGCAGATCGCACGGGCGCCGGGAGAGCAAACCAGAGGCGATCCGGCCGGCCGCCAACAGGTCCCGGTCCTCCCCCAGACCGAGCCGGGCGGCTTTCGTCTGGTACACCTCGAGCCGGCCGGCCAGTTCGGCACGGCGATCCAGCAGGCCCTGCGCAAGTTGCTCGCGCTCCCCGACGGCATGTTGCGCCAACGTGATCCGGCGCTGCAGCGCACGAAGCGCGGCCGGGTCTGCCGCCGTCAGCGCGGCCAGTTCCGCGCGCAGGCCGGGTTCCGGGTTCGGCTGCTCGGGCAACGGGCCGGACAGCACATGCGCAACGGCGCGCTGGCGCACCTGCTCGACCCGGACGGCCGCGTCACGCAGACCGTCCAGTGCCGCAGACGTCTTGTCCACCGCGGCAGCCCAGTTGGTGCGCAGCTCGGCCAGAGCGGCCCATTCCGCAACCTGGCTGTCGACCTCGGCGGTGATGGCCCGCACCCGGGCGTCGATGATGTCCGTCGTCAGCGACAGTGGATCGGTGGCCGCGGCGGCCAGCAGATCGGCGACACCGACGGGCTCGGGTGCTCCTACCGCCTCGACTCGGTCCCGGACCTGGGCAAGGCGCTGCACGACAAGCGAATTGACCCGGTCCACCTCGTCGAGGAATTCGGCCACCGCCGGGTAGGCCGCGCGCATCCGGTCGGCGGTGTCGGCCAGGCCGGCGTGTTCGACGGCCTCGCCGGCCCCGGTCAGGGAGCGCTTCGCCAAGGGAATCCGGTGCCGGGACACCTCGAGCGGACGTGCGCACAGCCAGTGGGTGAGTTCGGCCCGGTCGGCATCGGACGGCTTGGACCGGCGTGCCCGGACCGCCCGCGCATAGTCGAGGATGGAGGTCATCCGGCCCAGCTCCTCCCAGAGCAGTGCGACCGCGTTCTCCACCGCCGCCCAGCGCAGCGCCGTCACCCCGGTGGGCGGGTACAGCCGCACATGTGACAACCCCGGATGGCTGTCGAGTTCGACCATCGTCGCCGAGATGGCGGCGATCTCGTCTGCGCGGGTGGCCAGTTCGCGGTCGATGGCCTCGGTGGTCAGTGCCGTCATCTCAGTCCTGATATCGCGCCGGAGGCGGGCCCGGTGACGGACCCAGCGGTTGCAGCCGCTCGTCGTACAGGCGCTGCCAGGTGCCGTCCGTCCGGATCCGCTCGAGCATGCCGTTGACGAACCGGACCAGATCCTCGTTCTCCTTTTTGATGCCGACGCCGTACGGTTCGACGCCGAGGCTGGCGCCGACCACCTCGACATTGGGATCTTGTGCGGCCAGGCCGGCGAGCACCACGCCATCGGTGCCGATGGCGTCGACCTGTCCCTGCTGCAGCATGACCAGACAGTCGGTCCAGGTGGGCGCCCCGACCACGGCCGGGCGCGGATCCAGGTCGTAGAGCTTGGCCAGCGACGTCGTCCCCGACACCGCGCAGGCCCGCTTACCGGCGAGCCCCGCCGCGGAGTCGATACCGGAGTCCTTGCGTACCAGGATGCGCTGGTCGGCGTTGAAGTACACCGTGGAGAACGCCACCTTCTGCTTGCGCGCGCAGTTGATCGAGAAGGTGCGCACCACCACATCGACCTCGCCGGATTGCAAGACGGCCTCCCGTTGGCCGGCCTCGACGACCCGGAACTCGACACGGTTCGGGTCACCGAAGATGGCGCCGGCGATCTGCCGGGCGATGTCGACATCGAAACCCTCGAGCGCTCCGGTGGCCGGGTTGCGGAACCCGAACAGGTACTGGCTCTGGTCCACACCGGCGATCAGCCGGCCGCGAGCGGCGATGGCCGCCATCGTCGAACCCGGGGGCATGGCGCCTGGACCGGGCTCACGCCCGGGTCGCAGACTGGCCTCCTTGTCACAGTCCTCACCGGCCGCCGCGGGTGCGGTACTGACCTCGGTCACCCCCGCCGGCCGGGCCTCGACCGGCGGGACGCTGACCGGTACCGGTTCGCTGACCGATCCACATCCCGCGGCGAGCCCGATCACCGCCAGCGCCATGATGGTTCGCGCTCTCACAGGAACTCCTTGAGACGTGGCCACAGACCGGCGACGGCGGCCGCGGCGGCGATCACCAGCAGCACCAACACCGCCGTCGGACTCCAGGCCAACCGGTGGCCGGCACTGGCGACCTCACCGCGCAGCGTGGCCCGGGTGGCCGCCAACTCGGTGCGCAGGCTGTTGTCCACGATCTCGAACTGCGCCGCCGAGGCATCGGGGGCGCCACCGATCGCCTGGGCCACCGCGCCGGCGTAGTCGCCCGAGGAATAGCGATCGGTGTGTTTGCGATGGCTGGCAGTCCATTTCGAGACGCCGTCGACCGCGGCAGCCGGTCCGTCGTCGAGCAGGCCGTTCAGGTCGGCGACGTTCTTGTCGAAGGTGGCGTTGCTGGTGCCGATATCACCGCGGGCGACCAGTTGCAGGGTCTCCACGGTCCTGGTCTGCAACGCCAGGATCCTCGCCTTCGCCAGTGCAGCGAACCGTTCGGTGCCCGCCGACCGGCTCTGCCCGATATCCACCGCGGCCAGCTGGGTGGCGATCACCAACCATCCCGCGGCCACCAGCACCGCGACCGCCGCGACGACCAGTCCGATGTTGAACATCCGGTTCGTCCTGCGGTACACGACGACCGACCCGACCACGATCGCGATCAGACCCAGGGCCATCAGCACCAATCCCAGCACCGGCAGCGACCCGACGGCGCGCTGGTCCCCGTCCACGGTCTCGGCATCGCGGCTGTAGATGCGTTCGGCGGCGGGCAGCAGTTCGGTCTGCATCACGGCCGACGCCTCACGCAGGTAGCCGGAGCCGACGGGAAATCCCTGCCGGTCGTTGGCGCGGGCGGCTTCGACCAACCCGGTGTAGGCCGACAACCGGGCCGATATCTCGGCCATCGCGGTGCGCGCCTGCACATCGGTGGCACCGGCGGTGGCGTCGGCCAGCGCCGACGAGGCATCGGCCAGCGCCTGCTGGTAGCGCTTGCGCATCGGGCCGGTGCCGATCTCGTTGGACAGGAATGCCGATACCGCCGCGGCGTCGGCGGCCGAGAGGGCCGCATACAGATTGTGCGCGGCGTACGCCAGCGGCTCCGACCGTTCCAGGATGGCGTTCCGCTCGGCGATCCGCCCGTTGAGCTGAGCGGCCGAGATGGCGGCGGCGATCAGGGCACCCGCCACCACCACGATGACGATCACGATCACGGCGCCCGGGGTGGTGCGGGCGAATCGCCGCAACCACGACACCGAAGCCTGTGGGCGCGAAGTGGTCATCTGGGTGCCGGGCCCCTTTTGGAGGTCACTGTGGCCGTCAGCACATCGCTGCCGGTGAAGTGATTATCACCTCGAAACCGGCCGCCTGCTGGCGATATGACCCCAGCTACTCGGGAGTGCTTGCCGACGGAAGCAGAGCCTCCAGCGCCGAGCCGGTGATCCGCCGGAAAGCGCGGCGCGGACGCTTGGCGTCCAGGATCGCCACCTCCAGGGACGACGGTCCGAGTATCCGCTTCTCGTCGCCGCCGGCGTGCAGTGCATCGACGGCGATCTTCACGGCGTCGGCCAGAGTGGCGTTCTCCGTGAAGGACTCGTTGAGTGCGGCCGAGATCGGCTCGGTGGTCCCGCCCATCACCACGAAATGCGGTTCGTCGGCGATGGATCCGTCGTAGGTGATGCGGTAGAGCTCGGGCGCCTTGTTCTCCCCGAAATGCGCGACCTCGGCGACGCAGAGCTCCACCTCATAGGGTTTGGCCTGCTCGGTGAAGATGGTGCCCAGCGTTTGGGCGTACACGTTGGCCAGCTGCCGACCGGTCACATCGCGCCGGTCGTAGGCGTAACCGCGGGTGTCGGCGAACTGGATACCGCCACGGCGCAGATTGTCGAACTCGTTGAATCGGCCCACCGCGGCGAAGCCGACGCGATCGTACAGTTCGCTGACCTTCTGCAGTGAGCGCGACGGGTTCTCGGCCACGAAGAGCACACCACCGTCATAGGCCAGCGTCACGACGCTGCGGCCCCGCGAAATGCCTTTGCGCGCAAGCTCGGAACGCTCGCGCATCGCCTGCTCGGGCGAGATGAAATAGGGAAAGCTCATCAGGCGTCGCCTCCCGCGCGGGTCCGCTGCGCGATGACCTCGCGGGCCAGCGCGGCGATCCGGTCCTCGGTGACCTCCTCGGCGCCGTCGGCACCGATGAGCACCGCGGTCGGATAGATCCCGCGCACCAGATCCGGTCCGCCGGTGGCGGAGTCGTCGTCGGCGGCGTCGTAGAGCGCCTCGATGGCCACCTTCAACGCCGAATCAGCGTCGGTCACTTGTGAATACAGCTTCTTCACCGAGGATTTGGCGAACAGCGATCCCGACCCCACGGACTGGTAGCCCTCCTCCTCGAGGTTCCAGCCACCGGCCGCGTCGAACGACACGATGCGGCCGGCGTTGACGGGATCGGGATCGTCGACGTCGAAACCGACCAGCAACGGCAGTGCGACGAAACCCTGAAGTGCCGCACCGAGATTGCCGCGCACCATGATGGCCAGGCGGTTGACCTTGCCGCGGAACGTCAGCGGCACGCCTTCGAGTTTCTCGTAGTGCTCCAGCTCCACGGCGTACAGGCGCGCGAACTCGACGGCGATGGCCGCGGTGCCGGCGATCCCGGTGGCGGTGTAATCGTCGGCGATATGCACCTTCTCCACATCGCGGCTGGCGATCATGTTGCCCTGGGTGGCCCGCCGGTCGCCCGCGATGAGCACCCCGCCGGGGTACTTGAGCGCCACGATCGTGGTGCCGTGCGGCAGGTCCCCGCCGTGCCCCGACACCCGGTCACCGGCCATCGGCAGCAGCTGCGGAGCCTGCCGGCTCAGGAACTCGCTGAACGATGACAAGTTGAGGTGGGCGGACGAGAGGTCGAGGCGGTCGGTGGAGAACGATCTGTCGAACCGGGCCGTCACTGGCCGCCCTTTTGGACATACGCACGCACGAAGTCCTCAGCGTTCTCTTCCAGCAC
The DNA here is from genome assembly GCF_051188035.1 of Mycolicibacterium sp. Y3. Classification (NCBI taxonomy): domain Bacteria; kingdom Bacillati; phylum Actinomycetota; class Actinomycetes; order Mycobacteriales; family Mycobacteriaceae; genus Mycobacterium; species Mycolicibacterium sp. Y3. Next base: position 3,731,826 of record NZ_JAVQLT010000001.1, read on the forward strand.
GTCGTCGATCTCGTCGAGCAGATCGTCGGTCTCTTCGGTCAGCTTCTCGCGACGCTCCTGGCCGGCGGCCGTCGTACCGGTGACTTCGTCGTCGTCACCACCACCACCGCCACGCTTGGTCTGTTCCTGAGCCATCGCCGCCTCCTGATTGCACGATCGGTTCTTTCACACTACCGGTCGGCACGCGTCCTGCCCGGTATAGCAAGTACTTACGTCGTGAGCTGTTCCACCAATTCGGCGGCACTGTCCACCGAATCCAGCAGTGCGCCCACGTGGGCCTTGCTGCCCCGCAGCGGCTCCAGGGTGGGAATCCGCACGAGAGAATCTCCGCCCAGATCGAAGATCACCGAGTCCCAGCTGGCGGCGGCGATGTCGGCACCGAACCGGCGCAGGCATTCACCGCGGAAGTAGGCCCGGGTGTCGGTCGGCGGATTGTCCACCGCGTCGAGCACCTGCTGCTCAGTGACCAGGCGTTTCATCGATCCGCGAGCCACCAGCCGGTTGTACAGGCCCTTGTCCAGGCGCACATCCGAATACTGCAGATCGACCAGGTGCAGCCGCGGGGCCGACCAGGTCAGGTTCTCCCGGTGCCGGAAACCCTCCAGCAGGCGCAGCTTGGCCGGCCAGTCCAGGATCTCCGCGCATTCCATCGGATCGCGTTCCAGCAGATCCAGCACCTCGGCCCAGGTCTGCACGACGTGGTCGGCGCGCGGATCGGGATCGCGGCGCTCCAGCAGCTTGGCCACCCGGTCCAGGTAGATGCGTTGCAGCGCAAGAGCGGTCAGCTCACGGCCGTCAGCCAGCGCGATGGTGGCGCGCAACGACGGGTCCCGGCTGACGACGTGCACGGCGTGTACCGGGCGGGCCAGCGCCAGATCGGAGAGGTCGGCACCGGATTCGATGAGGTCGAGCACCAGCGAGGTGGTGCCCACCTTCAGGTAGGTGGACGTCTCGGCGAGGTTGGCGTCGCCGATGATGACGTGCAGGCGCCGGTACTTGTCGGCGTCGGCGTGCGGCTCGTCGCGGGTGTTGATGATGCCGCGCTTGAGGGTGGTCTCCAAGCCGACCTCGACCTCGATGTAGTCGGCGCGCTGGGACAGCTGGAAGCCCGGCTCGTCACCCGAGGGGCCGATCCCGACGCGCCCCGACCCGGTGACGACCTGCCGGGACACGAAAAACGGTGTGAGTCCGGTGATCACCGCGGAGAACGGGGTCTGCCGGCTCATCAGATAATTCTCGTGCGACCCGTAGGACGCACCCTTGTTGTCGATGTTGTTCTTGTAGAGCTGCAATTTCACGGCCCCGGGCACGCTGGCGACGTGCCGGGCCGCGGCTTCCATCACCCGTTCGCCGGCCTTGTCCCAGATCACGGCGTCCATCGGGTCGGTGCACTCGGGCGCCGAGTACTCAGGATGCGCATGGTCGACGTAGAGCCGGGCGCCGTTGGTGAGGATCATGTTCGCCGCACCCACCTCGTCGGCGTCGATGATCGGTGGCGGGCCCGAGGCCCGGGACAGATCGAAGCCGCGCGCGTCGCGCAGCGGGGACTCCACCTCGTAGTCCCATCGGGTGCGCTTGGCCCGCTGTAAACCGGCGGCGGCGGCGTAGGCGAGCACCGCCTGTGTGGACGTGAGGATCGGATTCGCGGTGGGGTCCGACGGCGACGAGATGCCGTATTCCACCTCGGTTCCGATGATCCGTTGCATAAGGTGCAACCCTAGGCTCACCGCCGCGGCGGCGCGCCGAGGGGTGCCCCCCTCCTCCCGCAGATCCAGCATTGTGAGCGGTTGGCCGCGGTGATAATTTAAAGGTCATAAAGAGTTCGGGTTCGTTCCCATCGAAGGGTGCACCGATGAGCACTGCCGCGCAACGTGCCGACCAACTCGCCCTAGTCGCCCGCCTCAAATCGGCGTATCCCGAATTGCCCGACGCACCGACCCCGGACCTGCTCGACCACGCCCGCTTCGTGGCGTACATGAAACCGGTCCACGATGTCGGCGGCGAACCGGACGCCCCGATGAAATACGAGAACAAGGACTACGAGTACTGGGAGCACATGACGTATGTCATGTGCGAAGTGCTTGCCTGGCGGGGTATCTGGTTGTCCGAGGAACGCCGCCGGATCGGCAATGTCGACGTGCAGCGTGCGGTGTATCTCGGGTTCCCCTATTACGGCCGCTGGCTGCTGTCGGTGGCCCGGGTGCTCGTGGAGAAGCACCACATCGGCCTGACCGAGCTGACCGAACGCATGGCCGAGGTGGCGCAGCGCTATGCCGGCGGGCTGGACGGCAAGACGCTCGAAGCCCGCCCCAGGTTCGAGGGCGACGGATCGCACGTCGCACGCAACAGCCATATCGTGCACGCCCAGGGCAAGGGCGATCCGCAGGTCTACGCGGGCAAGGCCGGTGAAGCGAAATTCGCGGTGGGCGATCCCGTCGTCGTGCGGGAACTTCCGGTGCTCTTCTACACCCGCACGCCGGAGTACGTCCGGGGCGCCCGCGGTGTCGTCGATGCGGTCGCCTACGAGAGTCCCGCCGCCGAGGACGAGACCTGGGACATCCCGGATGCCAAGCCGGAATGGTTCTACGTGGTCAAGTTCGCCATGTCCGAGCTGTGGGACGACTTCAACGGGCCGGCCGCCGACAGCCTGCGGACCGAGATCCCCGAGCGCTGGCTGCAAGCCGCCGGCTGATCGCCCGTCCCCTCGCACCGAACGGATGAACATGACAGACCACGATCATGATCACGATCACGACCGCACGGTGAAGCCGATGGTCGACGAGGTCACCGACTTCGAGGTGCTCGAGATAGCCCTGCGCGAACTGTGCATCGAGAAGGGCATCTTCACCGCCGAGGAACATCGCAGATTCACCGAATTCGCGGAACAGATCGGCCCCACCCCGGCCGCCCGACTGGTGGCCAGGGCCTGGCTCGACCCGGATTTCAAGGCGTTGGCACTGCGCGAGCCGATGACGGCGAGCAAGGAGGTCGGCGTCGACTGGCTGGAACCCACCGGTTTCGGTACACCCAGCGATTTCACGGCGTTCCAGATCCTCGAGGACACCCCGACCGTGCACCACGTGATCGTGTGTGCCCTGTGCTCCTGCTACCCGCGGCCGATCCTCGGCAATTCACCGGAGTGGTACCGCACCCCCAATTACCGGCGGCGATTGGTGCGCTGGCCGCGTCAGGTGCTCTCCGAGTTCGGCCTCTACCTGGGCGACGACATCGAGGTGCGGGTGCAGGATTCCAACCAGAAACATCGCTTCATGGTGATGCCGATGCGCCCGGCCGGCACCGACGGCTGGACCGAGGATCAGCTGACCGAGATCATCACCCGCGACTGCCTGATCGGTGTGGCGCTGCCCAAGCCCGGGGTGACGACCAACGTCGTCACGGCGACCCGCGCGGCCACGCATCCGACCGGAAACTGATCGGAGCACGGTGCATACCCCTTCTGATCCCCTGCACAGCGACACCCTCAACGCCATCGTCGAAGGCCATCAGGTGTGGCCCGCCATGGCGGCCAAATACGGCGTCGAGAACCCGGTACCGCCGTGGAAGACCAGCCTCGACGGCCTGTGCGACGCCTTGGACCAGGCGTCGTGCGACACCGCGGTCCCGAGTTTCCGAGAACGCCGCGACGAGGAGGACGCGCTGTCGGCCACGGTGTACGCCGACCTGCCCTACCCGGAGAATCAGCTCGTCGCGCTGGCGCATTCGCTGCTCGCTCGCGGAATCATCACCGAATCCGAACTACGCCAACGACTCTCGACTGTCCGGGCCCGGCTTGAAGCCTGAGCGATGGCGCGCCCCAAATCCGCGCGACTGAACAAGGAGATGGTCGTCGACGCGGCGATCGAGCTGATCGGCGGTGGCGGCCTGGAAGCGTTCAGCATGCCCAAGGTGGCCGCTGCCCTCCACGTCAGCGCGCCGTCGCTCTATCACTATTTCGCCGACCGGGACGCACTGCTGGCCGCCGTCGCCAGGGCGGTCGCCACGCCCGAACCGCCCGGCGCCTTGGCGCCGGACGCGGACTGGACGGATTACCTGGTGGCCCAGGCGGTCGCGTTGCGTCGTCGCATCGTCGCGCACCCGCACTGCGCCCCGCTACTGGCCCGATTCATGCCGCGCGAGCACATGTTCGACGAGTACGAGCACATCTGCCGGTTCCTCGCCGACTCGGGCGTGCCCGCGCACCTGCACGTCCGGATCGTCGACGGGGTGACCGCGTTGACCATCGGCGCGGCGATCCTCGACGAGAATGCCGCCGACTACGCCGACAGCGGGCCCGGCCCGTCCCCCGGCGTCGGCTACCCGGCCCTGCGGGCGGCGCTGGCCGCCGCCGAAGGTCGCAGCGGTGATGAGATGTTCGAGAGCTACGTACGTACCTATCTGGCCGGCATCGTGCGGGCGACGGAATGACGGAGGCGGGTTTGGACCTGGTCGAGGCGCACACCTGGTTTCTGCGACGTGGCCTGCCCACCGTGCTGCGGCCCGGTGTGCTGGCCCGTCACCTCTGGCAGCGCAGCGCCCCGGCGGTCGCGGTGCTGGCGGTGTTCCTGGCCAACTCGATGGCCGTCGTCGCCCTCACGCACAAGCACACCATCACCATCGACGGCCGGCCCAGCCGCAACGAGTGGTTCATCCTGGTGCTGCTGGTCCTGGTACTGCCGGTGGCCGCGACGGTCGGGTGGCGGGTGTCGCGGATCGCCACCCTGCGCGGGCGCACCATCGCGGCGGTGGTGTCGCTGCTGGTATGCCTGGTCGGCAGTATCGTCGGCGGGCCCTCGCCCTATATGGTGCCCAACCTGCTGGTGACCGCGGCCGCCATCGCGGTGATCCTGGCGCTGACCGCCACCGGGATCGGGTCCATCCTCGGGCTGGCGCTGAGCGCGATGATGCGCAACCTCGCGCAGATCGGCGGTCTGTTGGCCCGGGCGCTCCCGGTGATCCTGTTGACGGTGCTGGTGTTCTTCAACACCTACGTGTGGCTGATGGCCGCCTATGTGCCGCGTCCCCGGATGTGGCTGGCGCTGGGGTTCCTCGGCGCGATCGCGGTCGCGTTCATCACCACGGCGACCATCGAGCGGGTGCGGCCCATCCTGTTGTCCGCGGCCCGCCCGCCGAAGGTCGACGGCGCGCTGCTGGGCACGCCGTTCCACGGCCTGCCCGCCCCGGATCAGCGGGTGCGCCTGTCGCGGCTGGAGCGGGTCAATGTGGTGTTCGTCCTGGTGATGTCCCAGGTGCTGCAGGTGCTGGCGGTGTCGGTGGTCACCGTGATCGTCTTCGGGGTGCTCGGGCTGATCCTGCTGACCCCGAAACTGCTGTCGGAGTGGACGCGCAACGGCGCCGCCGACGGCGTGATCCTCGGGATGACGCTGCCCATCCCGCAGGCGCTGATCCAGACGAGCATGTTCCTCGGCGCCCTGACGTTCATGTACATCGCGGCCCGCGCCGCCGGTGACTCCGATTACCGCACCCAGTTCCTGGATCCCCTGATCGACGACCTCACCCTCACGCTGGATGCGCGCGACCGCTATCGGCTGCGAACCCGTCCGCCCAAGGACAGGTAGACATGAAGTGCCATGAAACTTCTGATCGTCGAGGACGAAGCCCGGTTGCGGTCCACCCTGAGTGCCGGATTGCGCGCCGAGGGCGCCACGGTGACCGAAGCCGCCGACGGAGTACAGGGCCTGCGGCTGGCCTCGGAACAGCAGTTCGACGTCATCGTGCTGGACATCATGCTGCCCGGTCTCAGCGGTTACGAGGTGCTGCGCCGGCTGCGCACCCGGGAGGTGTGGACACCCGTCCTGATGCTCACCGCCAAGGACGGTGACTACGACCAGACGGACGCCTTCGAACTCGGTGCCGACGACTATCTGACCAAGCCGTTCTCGTTCATCGTGCTGGTCGCGCGATTGCGGGCGCTGATGCGCCGCAGCGCGACGCAGCGACCGGCGTTGATCACCGCGGGAGATCTGACACTGGACCCGATCCATCGGTCGGTGTCACGGGGACAGACCCCCATCGCGCTCACCCCCAGGGAATACGGCCTGCTCGAATATCTGATGCGCCACAAGGACGTCGCCGTGGCCAAGGCCGAGTTGCTGCACAGCGTGTGGGACACCCATTACGACGGACCGGACAACGTGGTCGAGGTGTACGTCGGCTACCTGCGTCGCAAGATCGACACACCGTTCGGCACCAACACCATCGAGACGGTCCGCGGTGTCGGCTACCGCGTCGTCGGCGGCAACTGAACCTTCACCCGGGCACCGCCGCCGGGGCGTTCCTCGATCCAGACCCGCCCGCGGTGCGCGGCAACGATTTCGGCCACGATCGCCAGACCGAGCCCGGAACCGCCGGCACTGCGCGAGCGGTCCCCGTCCAGCCGGACGAACCGGTCGAACACGCGTAGCCGATCGGGCTCGGGCACCCCGGGACCGTCGTCGCCGACCGTGAGTACCGCACCGCCGCCGGCGGTCTCCGGGGCGCCGACGGTGATCTCGATCATCGACGCCGCGTGCCGGGCGGCATTGTCGAGCAGATTGCGCAGCACCCGGGCCAGCGCCTCGGCATCGCCGGTCACCCTGGTCGGCGCCACCTCACAACGGACCTCGAACGAGGTGGTGCGGCGCAGGGTCCGGGCGGCCTCGATGGCCAGATCGTCGAGGTCGACATCGCCGAACCTCGCGGCCGGCCCACGCTCGTCCGCCCGCGCCAGCAGCAGCAGGTCGTCGATGAGGCCGGCCATCCGGTGCGCCTCGGGCAGCAGCGTGTGGTCGGCGAGTTCCGAATTCAGCAGGTCGGGGTGCGCCTGGGCGACCTCGAGCGCCGAGATGATGGTGGCCAGGGGGCTGCGCAGTTCGTGTGAGGCGTCGCCGACGAACCGCTGCTGGGCCGCGTGCCCGGCCTCGATCCGGGCCAGCATCTCGTTCATCGTGAGCGCGAGCGCGGCGATCTCGTCTCTGCTGTCGGGTACCGGGACCCGGCCGGACAGATCGGAGGTGGTGATGGCGGCGACCCGGGAGCGGATATCGTCGACCGAGCGCAGTGAACGTCGCACCAGCAGGTAGGTGGCGCTCGCCGAGACCGCGATGACGACCGGCGCCGCGACCGCCAGCGCGATGGCCACCGTGCCCAGCGTGTCCGTCACCGTCGCGCTGTCCTCGCCCACGAGCACGATGTACCGGTGGCCGTGCACATCGGCGACGGTCTGCGTGCTGAATCTGCTCTGCCCGTACTGCGATACGTGCTGGGACGTGCCGGAGCCGATGTCGTCGAGCGGGATCAGCGGGGTGGCGGGTGTCGCGGCAGACCGCAGGACCACCACTCCGGCGTCGTCGATGACCTGCACCGCGTTGATACGTCCGTCGGTGATCAGCAGTTGGTCACCGACCGCCTGCGGACCGCCCGCGGCGATCCGTGCCACCAGTTGCGCCACGCGTGCGGCCGCGGCGTTGTCCGCGCTGCTGAGCATGGAGCGGTACAGCACCGCGGAGAGCATCAGGCCCGCGATTCCCAGTGCGACGAACACCACGCTTGCCGCGACGAACGCGGACCGCGCCGATATCCCCCAGGTGGCGGGGCGCACAAGTTCTCGTCGCATCTCCCCCAGATTGCACCAGATCGCCGACAATGTTGCGGTGTCCTCCGCCGCAGCAACCGACAAAGCACAGGTGCACGACTGGTTTCTGCGCCGGGGCCTGCCGCTGGTGCTGACCCGGCGGGTCCGGTCCCGCGCGCTCGTCGAGCGATCCGCCCCGATGATCTCCGCGGTCGGAGCCCTGACCGCGGTGACGATGTTGTTGGCCGAGGTGACCGGCGCGACCCCCGACCACGGTTACGCGCTGCGCCTCGGGGTGATCGCCGCCGTGCTGCTGGCCGCGCCGTTCGCGCTGACGGGCCTGCACCGGCTGGACAGTCGACTCGGCGAGACCGGCCGCCGCTCGGCGGCCTGGGTGGTGATGGCGATCTTCGTGGCCGTCATGCCGTTGACGGTCAGCGGGTGGACCGGCGAGGCGGCCGCCGAGGCGCCGGTTTTCGTGCTGATCTCGCTGCTGGCGATCTGGCTCACCTATCTGGGGTTCGGGTCCATCGCGTCCTGGGCGTTTCGGTTCGCCTGGATTCAGCTGGGCGCGCTGGGCACGCTGATGAGTCGTGCGCTACCGCTGCTGATGTTGACGGTGGTCGTCTATTTCACCGGCGAACTGTGGCAGCTGGCGGCCCGGATGACCCGGCAACGGCTTTGGCAGACAATCGGTTTCCTGGCCCTGGTGGCCCTGGTCTTCGTCGTCACCACGATCCGCGACGAGGTCCAGGCACTGCGCGACGACCGTGCCGAGCAGACCGATCCGGCGCGGTTGCTCGCCGGGACCCCACTACAACCGGCCCCGGGGCACCAACCGGCACGCACCGCGCTGTCGCGCGCCGAGAACATCAACGTGGTCGCGATCATGGTGGTGTCACAGGCGATTCAGGTGGTGCTGTTCACGGCGGGACTGTTCGCCTTCTTCCTGGCGCTGGGCATCATCGCGATCCCCGATGACGTGACCGTGTTGTGGTCGGCCGAGCAGAGCTGCCCGGTCGGAACCCCGCCGTGCGCCGGCACCTGGTTCGGCGTGCACATCCCGATACCCCAGACCGTCGTGCACACGTCGCTGTTCGTCGCGGTGCTGTCCGGGCTGTACTTCACCGTCAGCACCAGCGTCGACCCCCTGTACCGGCAACGGTTCTTCGACCCGCTGATCGCCGATGTCGCGGTCAGCCTCGCCGGCCGGGACGCCTACCTGGAGCTGGAATCGAGTGAGAACCGCACGGCCCCAACCAGTTCCGCCGAGCAGCAGGAGCGCTCCGAGCACCCCCACGACGGACAGGCGATCACCGGCGAGTCCGAGCCCGACGAGGACGGCCCACAACGGCTCGGTGCCGAGCAGCAGGCTCACCCGAGCCGGTGAAGTCCGGCCCAGAGCCCACATCTGCACCCAGAAGGCGAACACCGTGCACGCGACCGCCAGGTACACCGTGAGGATCCATCCACTCGCGGACACCCGGGTGAGGGACCCGAGTTGGCCGCCCGCCGCGGCGAACAGGGCACACAGCACCGTGACCGTCGCCAGCTGGACGAACGTCGTTGCCGCCGGGTCACTTTCGCGCCGCGCGGTGGTCCGGTCGATGACGGTGACGTGGACCGCTCGCAGCACCGCGGCCACCCCCACCAGCAGATCACCGGCGCCCGGGGCGGCCCATCCACCCGACTGGGTCAGCAGCGCGCAACCGAGCACCGCGCACGCGGCCGCCGCGTAGAAGGCGGGTGGCACGGCGGCGCGTTGACACAGCGGAGTGAGGACGATGGTCAGCGCCACGATCAGTCCCGCATTGGACGCCGAGGTCATGGTGACTCCGTAGGTCTCGCAGAGCAGGACAGCGGTGAGGATGGCGCCGAACAGCACGCCAGAGCGCACCTCGGCCGGGCCGATCCGCCGTAGCCGGCGATGGGTCAGCACTGCCAGCACCACCACGGCGATACCGAAACGCACCGCCAGGAAGGCGAATACGGAGTCCGCGGTGACCGTTTCCTTGGCGGCGAGGTAGCTGGAACCCCACACCACGGCCACCGCGAGCAGGGCGAGATCGACGCGGCGCATGGGTCCCAGCTTGGCTTCGGCCAAGACATCAGTCAATCTAATGATTCTTATCTATTCATGTAGAATTCCTACATGGATGCCCATCGGCTGCGGATGCTGCGCGAGCTGGCCGATCACGGCACGGTGGCGGCCGTCGCGGACGTGCTGTCGATGACCCCGTCGGCGGTGTCCCAGCAGCTCAAGATCTTGGCGCGGGAAGCCGGCGTGACACTCATCGAACCCGCGGGGCGACGGGTGCGACTCACCGACGCCGGGCGCGTGCTCGTCGGCCACGCCGAGACGGTACTGGCCGCGCTGGACCGCGCCGCGGCCGATATGGACGCCTACCGCACCACCGCGCGCGGTGAGGTCAGCGTGTCGTTCTTCCCGTCCGGGGCGGCGATGCTGTTGGCGCCGTTGATCATTGCGGCCCGGGCACGAGGCGTGGAAGTGGTCGGTCGCGATATCGACACCCCGGCCGCACGGGCGCCGCAACAACTCGCCGAGTTCGACGTGGTGGTGGTGCACCGCGATGATCGCGATATCGCCGAGTGGGGGCCCCGGCTTAGTGCCGTCCCGCTGCTGCGCGAACCGCTCGATGTGCTGCTGCCCCCGGGGCATCGGTTGGCCACGCAGCACCGGATCCAACTGTCCGATCTGGCCGCGGCCGACTGGATCGGCGTCGAGGGCGGGCTGATGGTCGATGACGTGTTCAAATCGATCGCCACGCTCACCGGGGTGCCGGTGCGGATCACCCAGCGGGTCAACGACTTCCGCGTGGTCGAGGAATTGGTGGCGGCCGGGTTGGGCATCGCGCTGATGCCGCGGTACGTCACGCTGGCCCGTGACCTGGTGCGCCGGCCGATCGGTGACATCCGGCTGGCCCGGCGCGTCGAAGCGGTGACCCGCGTGGGCGCCGACGCCCGGCCGGCCATCGCGCTGGTGCTCGAGGAGCTTCGCGCGATCGCCGCCGGGGTGGCCGGTCAGTCGATGAGTGAGTAGGTGTTCGCGAGGTCGTCTTGGAGCACACTCGCGGGCCGCGTGGTGGTGTCCACGACGATCGACGACGCCGGCACGTGTGTCTCGTAGCGCCAACCGGGCGGCACGGACAACCGGTCGGCGAGGCCGGCGAGATCGTCCAGCCCGAGGGTCGGATCGACGGTCTGGCTGTAGGTCTGCATGATCCACCGCCTGCCGTCCGGATCGACCAGCTGGTACACCGGGCGGCCCGCGTCGAAGGTGAAGACGGCCTTGCGGTCCACCTTGTTCTCGGTGTAGGCCGCCGGGTTCATCGACGCGAGTTGCACCGTGGCCTGGCGGTTCATCTCGAGGCCATCGAACGTCTTGCGCTGCATCGATTCCCTGTCGGCTTTTCCGATACCGCTCATCAGCCAGTACCGGGGCCCGTTCAGGATCGCCGCGACCGCCCCGGCCTCCGCGGCAATCGCCGTGGCGTCGAGCTGATCCCACAGCTCACCGGGACAGTCGTTGAGCGGGAAGGTGTTGTAGACCGTCGCTTCCGGACCGGACTCCGTCAGGTGGACCAACAGCACCTCGCCGTAGCGCAGGCCGAACACCCCGTCGCTCACCGAGACGTCGCCGGACACGCCGCGCCCCTAGAGGTACTGCCCAAGGTTGGACTCGGTATCAATAGCACGGCTGGCGCTACTGCTCTTGCCGGTGACCAGGGTGCGGATGTAGACGATCCGCTCCCCCTTCTTGCCCGAGATCCTGGCCCAGTCATCAGGATTGGTGGTGTTGGGCAGGTCCTCGTTCTCGGCGAACTCGTCGACGATCGAATCCAGCAGGTGCTGGATCCGCAGCCCGCGCGAACCCGTCTCGAGCACCGACTTGATCGCGTACTTCTTCGCCCGGTCCACGACGTTCTGGATCATCGCCCCGGAGTTGAAGTCCTTGAAGTACATGACTTCTTTGTCACCGTTGGCATAGGTGACTTCCAGGAACCGGTTGTCGTCGATCTCGGCGTACATCCGGTCGACGATCTTCTCGATCATCGTCTTGATGGTGAGCCCACGATCACCGGAGAACTCGGCGAGGTCGTCGGCGTGCACCGGCAGATTCTCGGTCAGGTACTTGCTGAAGATGTCCTGTGCCGCTTCGGCATCCGGGCGCTCGATCTTGATCTTCACATCCAGGCGGCCGGGCCGCAGGATGGCCGGATCGATCATGTCCTCCCGGTTGGAGGCACCGATCACGATGACGTTCTCCAGGCCTTCGACACCGTCGATCTCGCTGAGCAGCTGCGGGACGACGGTGGTCTCCACATCGGAGCTCACCCCGGTGCCGCGGGTGCGGAAGATGGAGTCCATCTCGTCGAAGAACACGATCACCGGCGTGCCTTCGGAGGCCTTCTCGCGGGCCCGCTGGAAGATCAGTCGGATGTGCCGCTCGGTCTCGCCGACGAACTTGTTCAGCAGCTCGGGGCCCTTGATGTTGAGGAAGTAGGACTTCGCCTCGCGGGAATCCTCCCCGCGCAGTTCGGCCATCTTCTTGGCCAGCGAGTTGGCCACCGCCTTGGCGATGAGGGTCTTACCGCACCCGGGCGGGCCGTACAGCAGCACACCCTTGGGCGGGCGCAGCGAGTACTCGCGGTAGAGGTCCTTGTGCAGGAAGGGCAGCTCCACGGCGTCGCGGATCTGCTCGATCTGCCTGGTCAGGCCGCCGATATCGCTGTAGGCCACATCGGGCACCTCTTCCAGGACCAGGTCCTCGACCTCGGCCTTGGGGATGCGTTCGAAGGCATAGCCGGCCTTTGTGTCGACCAGCAGCGAGTCGCCAGGCCGCAGCTTGCGGGGCTTGTCGTCCTCGTCGAGTTGCACCTCGACGCCCTCGGGCAGGAATTCCGCGGAGACCAGCGGCTCGGCCAGCCAGACGATGCGTTCCTCGTCGGCGTGGCCGACGACCAACGCCCGGTGGCCGTCGGACAGGATCTCGCGCAGGGTGCTGATCTCACCGACGGCCTCGAAGGCGCCGGCCTCGACCACGGTGAGCGCCTCGTTGAGGCGTACGGTCTGCCCCTGCTTGAGCGTGCTGGTCTCGATATTGGGCGAGCAGGTGAGCCGCATCTTGCGACCGGAGGTGAACACGTCGACGGTGTCGTCGTCATGGGTGGCCAACAACACGCCGTAGCCGCTGGGCGGCTGCCCGAGCCGGTCGACCTCCTCACGCAGGGCCAGCAGCTGCTGCCGGGCCTCCTTGAGGGTGTCCATCAGCTTGGCGTTGCGGGTCGCCAGGGAATCGATGCGCGCCTCGAGCTGGTGCACGTCGCGGGCGGTTCGCAGGCCGCTGGACGCTCCTACGGCGTTTTCCAACTGTTCGCGCAGCGCGGCCGCTTCGCGGCGCAGGCGCTCTAGTTCGGCAGCATCGTCGCTGGAGATGGATGTGCTCAGATCGTCGCTGAAATCCTCTGAACGCTCTGACTCACTCATGTTGCGCTCCCTCCCGCACCGAATGTTGGTGCAGTAACAACTTCAAAGCTACCGGCGATTCAGCCTTTGTGTGCGGTCTAGGAATTCGACACACCAGCAACCCTTGTTAACCTCATTATCGAGTTGGCCCAATCGAAAGGACCACTGTGTTCCTGAAACCCCTCGTGACCGGTCTTGCCGCCGCTGCTGTCGTTGCCGGTGCGGCCGCGGGCGGTGTGACGACCCTTGCATCCGCAGCGGTGCCCGCCATCACCCCGGTGGTGTGGGACATCCCGATGCCGCAGACGCCGGCACCGCAGCTGGAGGCGCCTCTGGTGCAGACGCTGAACGGCCTGGCCGGCCCCGGTTCGTTCTCCGGCAAAGCCGCCTACATCCAGGGCGGTCTGGGGCGTTTCGAGACGATCGCCGCCGATCGCGCCTATCGCAACGCCGCGGCCAAGGGTCAGTTCCCGCTGACCTTCGCCCTCACCGACATCGACGAGGGTGAGGGCTTCGCGACCGCGAACGTCACCGCCACCGCGGCGACCGGCTCGTCCGCTTCGCAGCCGGTGACGTTCGTCGCAGGCCCGAGCCCCACCGGCTGGCAGATCTCCAAGGACTCCGCCCTGGCGCTGCTGTCGGCCGTCTGACCCCTAGTCATCGGTGTACCGCCACCCGGTAGCAGTGCTGAGTGCCGCCATCTCGATGGCGGCACTCGGGCTGTCCGGATGCAGTGCCGATCCCGTGCCACCGGCCCCGACCGCCACGGTCAGTTCCGTCGCCGCCCCACCCGGCGAAGCGGCGCTGCCCGCCCCCGAAGCGCTCACCGACGTCCTCTCCCGGCTCGCCGACACTTCGGTTCCCGGCGAGCAGAAGGTCGCCCTGGTGCAGTACGCCACGCCCGATGACGCTGCCGCACTGGACAACTTCGGCCGGGCACTGTCCGACAACCGACTGTTGCCGCTGACCTTCACCGCCACCGATCTGGCCTGGGCGCCCGACGCACCGGGTGACGTGGTGGCCACCATGACCGTGAGCTCGGCCGCGTCACCCAACCCGCAGCCGCGCCCGTTCGTCTACCCGATGCGGTTCACCCCGACACCCAACGGCTGGCAGATGAGCCGGGACACGGCCAATCAGCTCTTGGAGATGGGCACGAAAACCCCGCTGCCGACACCGACACCCCCGCCGCGCTGAGGTGCGCCGACTACTCGTCGGCTTCCTGAGCTCGTTTCTCCACCTCCGCGGCGACCTGCGCCTGCCGTTTGCGGCGCAGCGGCGTCGGTGTCACGGTGCCCGGTGCCAGCTTTCGGGCGCTGATCAGGAACGCGGTGTGCCCGCGCATGTTGTGTTGCGGTCGGACCGCCAGGCCCACCACGTCCCAGCCCCGCTGTAGCGACTCCCAGGACCGGGGCTCGGTCCAGCACTGCTGTTCGCGCAGCGCCTCCACGGTGCGGGAGAGCTGCGTCACCGTGGCGACATAGACGATGAGCACGCCACCGGCGATCAGGGCCTCGGATACCGTGCCGAGCACCTCCCATGGCGCCAGCATGTCCAGCACCACCCGGTCCACCTCAGTCGCCCCCGGTACCCGGCTGTGGTCGTTGAGATCCGCGATCCGCAGGTCCCAGTTCGCGGGGCGCTCGCCGAAGAACGTCTCCACATTGCGAATAGCGTGCACGGCGTGGTCGTCGCGCACCTCGTAGGAGATGACCTGGCCCTGCGGGCCGACGGCGCGCAGCAGTGAGCAGGTCAGGGCGCCCGAACCGGCGCCGGCCTCCAGCACCCGCGCGCCGGGAAAGATATCGCCCTCGTGCACGATCTGGGCGGCGTCCTTGGGATAGATCACCTGCGCACCGCGCGGCATCGACAGCACGTAGTCAATGAGCAGCGGACGCAGCGCCAGGAAGGCGTCACCGTTGGCGGACTTCACCACGCTGCCCTCGGGCTGCCCGATCACGTCGTCGTGGGCGAGGGCGCCCCGGTGGGTGTGGAACTCCGCGCCGGGCGCGAGCACCATCGTGTAATGCCGCCCCTTGGGGTCGGTGAGCTGAACACGATCGCCGACGACGAACGGACCGGTAATAGACACGGAGTATCAGACTGCCAGACGCGCCGTCCCGGCTGCCAACCGTTGTCGGTGGGCGAACCTAGGCTGAGGCCATGAGCGTGCCACTGACGTTGCGGCGCCCGGCGCTGTCACCGTCGCGTGCCGGGGATTTCAAGCAGTGCCCGTTGCTGTACCGCTTCCGCGCCATCGACCGCCTGCCCGAGCCCATGTCGGTCGCCCAGGTTCGGGGGTCGGTGGTGCACGCCGCGCTGGAACAGCTCTACGGTCTGCCCGCCGCCGACCGGGTCCCCGACACCGCGCTGGCACTGGTGGGGCCCGCCTGGGATCGGATGCTGTCGGAGTCGCCGGATCTCGCCTCGCTGGATCCGGCACTGCGCGACGGTCTGCTGGCCGACGCCCGCAAGCTGCTCTCGGGTTACTACCGGCTGGAGGATCCGACTCGGTTCGACCCGCAGAGCTGCGAACAGCGGGTCGAGGTGGAACTGAGCGACGGCACGCTGCTGCGCGGTTTCGTCGATCGCATCGACGTCGCATCCACCGGCGAGTTGCGAGTGGTCGACTACAAGACCGGCCGGGTGCCCTTCGCCGAGGCCAAGGCGCTGTTCCAGATGAAGTTCTACGCGCTGGCGCTGCTGCGCTCGCGTGGCGTGCTGCCCGCCCGGCTGCGGCTGATCTACCTTGCCGACGGTCAGATCCTCGACTACACCCCCGAAATGGACGAGCTGGCGGGTTTCGAACGGACGCTGATGGCGATCTGGCGGGCCATCCAATCCGCGGGGGCGACAGGCGATTTCCGCGCGCAGCCGTCGCGGCTGTGCGACTGGTGCAGCCATCAGGCGCGGTGCCCGGAATTCGGTGGCACGCCTCCGCCCTATCCAGGTTGGCCCACCTACACCGGACCGGCGGAGACCCCTGCATGATCGACTGCCACTACCGCCGGACGGGTTCGGACGGCGACCTCGCGGTGTTCGAATCCACCCTCGGCACGGCGAGCAACTGGGATTCGGCGATTCAGCACGGGTCACCACCGCTGGCGCTGATGACCAAGGCCATCGAGGACCTGTGCGCCGATCGCCCCGAACTGCGGGTCGGCAGGCTGGTGCTGGACATCTTGGGCGCCATCCCTGTGGCGCCGGTCAAGGTGCGCGCCCGCGTGGTGCGCCCGGGCGCGCGCATCGCCAAGGTCGACGCCGAGATGCTCGCCACCCGGCCGGACGGGACGGATCGAGCGGTGGCCGCCGTCAGCGCCTGGCTGCTGTCCACCAGCGACACCCGAGATGCGGTGACCGACCGGTATCCGCCGCTGGTGGAGGGCGAGGCGGTGGACAACCCGGACGGCTGGGCCGGTGCACCGGGGTACCTGGAGACGGTCAGTTGGCGCGCCCAGCGCACCGCCCCCGGCGAGGCGGCGGTGTCCTGGATGAGCCCCCTCGTGCCGCTCGTCGATACCGAGCCGTTGACCGATCTGCAGCGGCTGGCGATGGTGGTCGACTCGGCCAACGGGGTGGGCGCCGCGCTGGATCCGACCGAGTTCGTGTTCATGAACACCGACACCGCCGTGCACCTGCACCGCGCACCGGTGGGTTCGGATTTCGCGTTGCGCTCGCGCGGATCGATCGGTCCCGACGGCATCGGGGTGACCAACGCCGAGATCTTCGACCGGCACGGTTTCATCGGCACCTCGGCCCAGACGCTGCTGGTGCAGCGGCGGTAAGGCATGGCGCCGAATATTGCATTGCATCTATATAGACGCAATGCAATACTCGAATCATGGATGTGTTCGAGGCCGTCGCCGAACCCAGTCGGCGCACCCTGCTCGACGCGCTGCGCGCCGGTGAGCGCACCGCGGGTGAGCTCGTCGCTACCCTCCCGAACCTGACCCAGCCCACGGTGTCTCGTCACCTGCGCGTCCTGCGTGAGGTGGGCCTGGTCGAGGTCCGCGCCGACGCCCAGCGCCGGGTCTATGCGCTGCGGGCCGACGGATTGGTCGAGATGGATCGATGGATCGAGCAGTACCGCCAGTTCTGGACCGCTCATCTGGATGCCCTTGAGCGTCACCTGGATCAAGGGCGCGCGAAATGAGCTGCCACGAAGGCGAACTCACCGTGCAGGGCGAGCTGGCCACCCTGCGCTTCGAACGCCGACTGGCCCACCCTGTCGCGGCCGTGTGGGCCGCGATCACCGACCCGGTGCAGCGCGGCCAATGGCTGGGCGCCACCACCATCGCCGACGGGTTCATCGAGATGACCCCGAACGGCCCGCCGTATCCACCCGAGCGCACCAGGGTGTCGGGTCGGATCCTGGTCTGGGACCCGCCGCACGTCTTCGAACACGTGTGGGAGCAGCCGATCCTGGGTGCCCATGGCGGCGTGGTCCGCTACGAGTTGAGCCCCGACGGAGCCGGCACGCTGCTGCGGTTCAGTCATCGCGGGCTGTCGGTGCCCGGCGCCAGGGGTTTTCACCCCGGCACCCACGCCTTTCTCGACCGGTTGTCCGCTCACCTGGCCGGACAACCACTGCCCGACTGGCAGCAGCGCTACCGCGAAGTCGCCGACACCATCAACAGCTAGGAGAGGTCATGTCCACCAACGTCTTCCCACAGGTGGCGATCGCCTGCCATTCCGGCTTCGGGCACACCGCCACCCTGGCCCACGCCGTTGCCGACGGGGTCCGGCGGGGCGGCGGCCGGGTCAGTCTCCTGCACGTCGACGCGTTGACGCCGGCCGACTGGGGCACCCTCGACGGCGCCGACGCCCTCATCTTCGGCACGCCCACCTACATGGGTAACGTCTCGGCCGGATTCCAAGCCTTCGCCGAGCAGACCGGCCGGCGCTGCATGGAAGCCACGTGGCGCGACAAGGTCGCCGCGGGGTTCACCAATTCCGGCGCCAAGAGCGGCGACAAGGTAGCCGCCCTCATCTCGTTGTCGGTGTTCGCAGCCCAACACCATATGCATTGGGTCAGTTTGGGTTTGCGCCCGGGCTGGAACGGTGCCGGCGGCAGCGAACACGACCTGAACCGGCTCGGTTTCTGGCTCGGCGCGGGCGCGCAGACCGATGTCGACGCGAATGCCGATCAGGTGCACCCGGCCGATGTGAGCACCTGCGAACATCTCGGACACCGAGTCACGATGGTCACCGCGCAGCTGCTCGCCGGCCGGGCGGCTACTGCAGGGGCGTGAGCTCCTGCAGCATCGTCGGCACCAGTTCGCTCACCGTGGGGTGGATGTGCATGGTGCGCGAGATCGCGGTGTAGGGCAGCTTGGCGGTCATCACGTCGAGAACCAGGTGCACCACCTCGTCCCCGCCCACGCCGAGGATGGCGACCCCCAGGATCTCCTTGGTGTCGGCGTCGACGACGACCTTCATGAAGCCCTGGGTCTCGCCCTTCTCCACGGCCCGACCCACCCGGGTCATCGGACGCTTGCCCACCAGCGCCTTGCGCCCGGAACGGCGCACCTGCTCGACGGTCAGCCCGGCGCGTCCCAGCGGTGGATCGATGAACAGTCCGTAGGTGGTGATGCGATCGCTGACCCGGCGCGGATCGTTGTCGAGCAGGTTGGCGGCGACGATCTCGTAGTCGTTCCAGGAGGTGTGGGTGAACGCGCCCTTGCCGTTGCAATCCCCCATCGCCCAGATGTGCTCGGCGGTGGTGCGCAGCTGATCGTCGACGACGACATAGCCCCGGGCGTCGGTCTCGACGCCGGCGTGCTCGAGGCCGAGGTCGTCGGTGTTGGGCCGGCGCCCGACCGCGACCAGCACGTGGCTGCCGATGACGGGTTCGGTCCCGACGTTCGGGCTCACCGCAATTGCGTTGTCCCGCTTCTCGAACCGGATATCGGTGGCATCGGTGTATACCGCGATCCCTTCGGCCTCCAGGATCCCGCGGATGGCCGCCGAGACGTCCTCGTCTTCCCGGGAGGCCAGTCGCGGCCCGCGTTCGACGACCGTCACCTCCGCGCCGAAGCGGCGGTACATCTGCGCGAACTCCAGCCCGATATAGCTGCCCCCGATGACGATCAGGTGCGCGGGCACGGTGTCGAGCGCCAGGATCGAGACATTGGTCAGGTAGTCGATGCCGTCGAGGCCGGGCAGGTCGGGCACCGACGCGCGGCCACCGACGTTGAGGTAGAACCGGTCGGCGCGCAACAACCGTCCGTCGACGTCGATGGTGTGGGGATCGACGAATCGGGCGTGCCCCCGGATCAGGCTGGCGCCGTCCATCCCTTCCAGCCAACTCTCGACGCCCGCGCGGTCGTCGAGCATGATCTTGTCCTTGCGGGCCTTCACTTTCGCCATATCGACGCTGACGTCACCGGTGCCGATCCCGTATTCGGCGGCACGGCGGGCCGAGTGCGCGGCGTGCGCGCTGGCCACCAGCGTCTTGGTGGGGATGCACCCGTTGTTGACGCAGGTGCCGCCGACCAGTTTCCGTTCGATCACGGCGACCCGCTGTCCGGCGTCGGTCAGCCTGGCCGCCAGGGGCGGTCCGGCCTGACCTGCGCCGATGATGATGGCATCGAAAGACTCGGTACTGCTTGGCATCTCGTTGTCCCAGCGTTACAGCAGCGAAGCGGCGGCGGCGACGGCGAAGCCCCCGATCACGGCCACCACGTCCTCGGTCAGGGCGATCGGCAGGTCACGGCCGCCGATGCGGGCCACCAGCCGGGTGCGGGCCTCGGCTCCGCCGAGCGTGCCGAGCACCGCGCCGATGATGCCTGCGCCGACTCCGGAGACGATGGTGCCGGTCTTGGCGTGGTAGATCGCTCCGGTCACCAGGACCGCCGCGGCGAATCCGCCGGTGAGCAAGCGGGCGCCGAACTGTGGCGGCACTTTTCGGCTCGGCGTGGACGGCAGCTGATCGGTGACCAGCTCGACGACGAGCAGGATGGTCAGCACCGTCAGGGTGATCGGGTGGGTCAGCCAATGCGCCCAGGTGCCGTCGAGTGAGATCCAGCCGAGCGCGCCGGCCCAGGCCACCACCGCGGGTGGAGTGAGTGCCCGGAGCCCGGCGACGATACCGATCAACAACGCGAGTAGCAGAACCACCACCACCGTCATACCCGGGACGCTAACACGCTCGGTGTCGATGTGGCCGGGCGAATCAGAATCGGCAGAACCGGATATCAGAGGCCAGGATCGCCTTGGCGCCGATGGCCGCCAGCCGGTCCATGATCGAGTTGACCTCGCGCCGCGGCACCAGCGCCCGGACCGCGACCCAGCCCGGGTCGGCCAGTGGCGCGATGGTCGGTGACTCGAGACCGGGCGTCACCTCGGTGGCTTGGTCCAGCACAGCGCGCGGGCAGTCGTAGTCCAGCATCAGGTACTGCTGTCCGAACACCACGCCCTGCACGCGAGCGGCCAGCTGATCACGTGCCGGATCCGGTTCGGTATCGGCGCGTTCGATCAGGATCGCCTCGGAATCACACAGCGACGCACCGAAGGCGACCAGATTGTGCAGTCCCAGTGTGCGCCCGGAACCGACGATATCGGCGATGACATCGGCCACCCCGAGTTGGATGGAGATCTCCACCGCACCGTCGAGGCGGATGACCGTGGCCTCGATCCCCTTGTCGGCGAGGTCTTTACGGACCAGGTTCGGGTAGGCGGTGGCGATCCGCTTGCCCGCCAGCTCCTCGACCGCCCAGTCCCGGCCCTTGGGCGCGGCGTAGCGGAAGGTCGACGACCCGAAGCCGAGCGCCAGCCGTTCGCGCACCGGCGCGTCCGACTCGGCGGCCAGATCCCGGCCGGTGATCCCGAGATCGAGCTGTCCCGACCCGACGTAGATGGCGATGTCCTTGGGCCGCAGGAAGAAGAACTCGACATTGTTCGCCGGGTCGACGACGGTGAGGTCCTTGGGATCGGTGCGGCGCCGGTAGCCCGCCTCCGACAGGATCTCGGCGGCCGCTTCACTGAGTGCGCCCTTGTTGGGGACGGCGACGCGAAGCGTATCCGTCACCGATGAGCCGTTTGCGCGAAGTGTGGTCATCAGAGGTTCCGGTACACGTCGTCGAGCGTGAGACCGCGGGACAGCATCAGCACCTGGGTCCAGTACAGCAGCTGGCTGATCTCCTCGGCGAGCGCCGCATCGCTCTCGTGCTCGGCGGCCAGCCAGACCTCACCGGCTTCTTCGAGGATCTTCTTGCCGAGTCCATGCACGCCGGCGTCCAACGCGGCCACGGTCCCGCTGCCCGCGGGACGGGTCTGCGCTTTCTCACTGAGCTCGGCGAACAGGCCGTCGAAGGTCTTCACGACCTGCGATTCTTTCATGCGTGCGCCACCCGATTTGCAGGGGTGGCCATGATGGGCACCGTGAAACAGATCATCGTGATGCGCACCGATCTGAACATGCGCAAGGGCAAGATGGTCGCTCAGGGCGCCCACGCGGCGGTTGCCGCGGTGGTGGAGAACCTCAACGACCCGCGTGTTGTCGAGTGGCTGAACAGCCACTTCACCAAGATCTGCGTCGGCGTCGGCAGCGCGGAAGAGCTCTCCGAGGTGATGGCCAGGGCCCGGGCGGCGGGGCTGATCACCCGCGGCATCGTCGACTCCGGCCGCACCGAGTTCGGCGGGGTGCCCACCCCCACCTGCGCGGCCATCGGACCGGATACCGCCGAGCGCCTGGACCCGGTCACCGGCGGTCTGCGGTTGTTGTGAGGCGTCGTCAGCTCTTGGCCTCGTGCAACACCTCGGCGTGCATATCCTCCAGAGACACTCCCTTGGTCTCCCGCACCCACCTGAAGACGAACAGGAACGACAGCACCGCGCACAGGCCGTAGAACCCGTAGGCCACACCCAGGTGGTCGCTGAGCTTCGGGAACGAGACGGTGATCAACCAGTTCGCCGCCCACTGCCCGGCAGCGGCCAAGCCGAGCGCCGCCGCGCGGATGCGGTTCGGGAACATCTCGCCGAGTAGCACCCACACGACCGGGCCCCATGACATGCCGAAGGCGATGACGAACACGTTGGCGGCGATCAGTGCCACCGGTCCGGCCACGTCCCCCAGGAACGGCTTGCCCGACGCGTCCAGTGACGCGGTGCCGAAGATGACCGACATCGTGATCAACGAGACCGCCATGCCCGTCGAACCGATCAACAGCAGCGGTTTGCGTCCGATCTTGTCGACCAGTGCGATCGCGATGAGGGTGGTGACGATGTTGACCACCGAGGTGATCACCGTGATGACGAACGAGTCGCCTTCGGAGAATCCGACCGCCTCCCAGAGCACATTTGAGTAGTAGAAGATCACGTTGATGCCGACGAACTGCTGGAAGATCGACAGGCCAAGACCCACCCATACGATGCCGTAGAGGCCGAGGAAGCCGCCGCCCGGCTTGCGCAGGTCGCGCCAGGACGGCTTGTCCTCGCGTTCCAGCGTCTCCTTGATCCGGTCGATGGTGATCTCGAGGTTCTTCTCGCCCAGCAGCATGCTCAAGACCTTGCGGGCTTCCGGAATCTTATGGCTGGCAACGAGATAACGCGGCGACTCGGGAATGGTGAACGCCAGCAGCCCGTACACGACGGCAGGCACCATCATGACCAGGAACATCCAGCGCCAGGCATCCAGGCCGAGCCACAAGGTCTCGTTGGCGCCACCGGCGATCTGTGCCAGCACGTAGTCGATGGCCAGCGACAAGAAGATGCCGGACACGATGGCGAGCTGCTGCAGCGAGCCGAGTCGGCCTCGAATCCGTGGCGGCGACGTCTCCGCGATGTAGGCGGGCGCGATGACGGAGGCGATGCCGACGGCGATGCCGCCGATGACGCGGAAGACGACCAGGACCCAGACGCTCGGCGCCAGCCCGGTGCCGATGGCGCTGATGAAGAACAGCACCGCGGCGATCTTCATCACGGTGATCCGTCCGATGCGGTCGGCGATCCGGCCGGCGGTCATGGCTCCGACCGCGGCGCCGAGCAGCGCCGAGGCGACCGCATTGCCCAGTGTGAGGCCCTCGATGTTGAAGTCCTGCGAGATGGACGCCACCGCGCCGTTGATGACGGCGCTGTCGTAGCCGAACAGCAGACCGCCCAGGGCCGCCACCGAGGCGATGCGCACGGCGCTGGTACCCGAGGTGAACTTCTCGTCACCGAAGACGGACGGGCCGTCTCCCCCTACCGGACCATGAGACATGAAAAGTCCTTCCCCGCGGCATTGCGTGATGGGTGCAACCCTCACCATCGCACAGACCGGACCGGCGTCAGGCCACTTCGGTGGCGAGTCCTGAGTGAATATCGCGCAGGGTGGCCACATCGACGTCGACGAGCGACGAGACCAGATGCCGGCGTGGGCTCGTCGGCACCGCAATGTCGTTGGGCACCACCAACACCGGACAGCCCGCAGCTTCGGCGGCAGCCGTTCCGGTAATCGAGTCCTCGACGGCCAGGCAGTGCTCGGCCGGCAGGCCTAGCAGGTGCGCGGCCCGCCGGTAGGGGTCGGGTGCGGGTTTGCCACGCGGTACCTCGTCGGCGCAGACAGTCACCGAAAAGTAGTGCCTGCCAATGCTGTCCAGCGCCTTCTCGGTGAGGTGACGGCGGGTGTTGGTGACCAGGGCCATCGGGATCCCGTCCGCATGGAGCGCATCCAGGAGTTCGCGAGCACCGTCGCACCAGGGCAGCCCACCCTCGAACAGTTCGCCCACATACGCGTGCAGCCAGTCGATCGACATCGTGATCGCCGCCGGATCGGGCTCCAGGCCCAGATCTCGATAGCTTAGTGTCATCACCGCCTCGGCCGAGCCGCCGACGGTCGACACCCGGAACTCCTCGGTCATCACCCCGCCATGGCGCGCGTAGAACGCATGCATGCCGACATCCCACAGCTTCTCGCTGTCGACCAGGGTGCCGTCCATATCGAACAGGACGGCGTTCAGCACCGCACGCATTCAGTCCTCCGGGTAGTAGCCGAGGTTGGGGGCCAGCCAGCGTTCAGCTTCGGTCAGGGTCCAGCCCTTCCGCTTGGCATAGTCGGCGACCTGGTCCTGGGCCAGCCGGCCGACGACGAAGTACTGCGACTGCGGATGCGAGAAGTACCAGCCGCTGACCGCCGCTCCGGGCCACATCGCCATCGACTCGGTCAGCTCGATACCGGTGCGCTCCCTGACATCCATCAGCTTCCAGAGCGTCGCCTTCTCGGTGTGCTCCGGGCAGGCCGGGTAGCCCGGCGCCGGACGGATGCCCCGGTACTTCTCGGCGATGAGGTCCTCGTTGTCCAGCTGCTCGTCGGGCTGAAATCCCCAGAACTCCTTGCGGACCCGCTGATGCATCCGTTCGGCGAACGCCTCTGCCAACCGGTCGGCGAGCGACTCCAGCAGGATCGCGCTGTAGTCGTCGTTGGCCGTCTTGAACTCGTCGATCTTGACGTGGCTGCCCAGGCCCGTGGTGACGGCGAACGCACCGACGTAATCGGCCAGACCCGTGTCCTTCGGGGCGATGAAGTCGCCCAGGGACCGGTTCGGGATGCCGTCGCGGTGCTCGCCCTGTTGGCGCAGGTTGTGCAGCGTGGTCAGCACCTCGATGCGGGTCTCGTCGGTGTAGACCTCGACGTCTTCCCCGCTACCTGAGCCGACGGCGTTGGCCGGGAAGAAGCCGATCACCCCGTTGGCTGTCAGCCACTTCTCCTTGATCAGGGTGTCGAGCATCTCCTGGGCGTCGTCGTACAGCTTGCGGGCCGTCTCACCCGAGACCGGGTTGTTCAGGATGTCGGGGAAGCGGCCCTTCATCTCCCAGGCGTTGAAGAACGGCTGCCAGTCGATGTATTCGCGCAGTTCGGCGAGGTCGTAGTCGAGAAATTCTCGTACTCCCAGCCCCTGGGCGGGCACCGGCGGCGTGTAGCCGTCCCACTCGATCGGCGTGCGATTGGCGCGGGCCTTCTCCAGCGTGAGCATCGGCCGCTCGTTCTTCTGGGCGTGCCGCTCCCGCAGGGACGCGTAGTCCTTCTCGGTGGCCTCCAGCAGCGCCGGACGCTGCTTGTCGTCCAGCAGCGCGGCGGCGACCGGCACCGAACGCGATGCGTCCTTGACCCAGACCACCGGACCGCTGCGGCGCGGTGCCACCTTCACCGCCGTGTGGGCGCGCGAGGTGGTGGCACCACCGATCAGCAGCGGGATCGCCAGCCCCTCGCGTTCCATCTCGACGGCGAAGTTGACCATCTCGTCCAGCGACGGGGTGATGAGCCCGGACAGCCCGATGATGTCGGCGTTGTGCTCCTTGGCCGCCGCTAGGATCTTCTCCGCGGGCACCATCACCCCGAGGTCGATCACCTCGAAGTTGTTGCACTGCAGGACGACCCCGACGATGTTCTTGCCGATGTCGTGCACGTCGCCCTTGACGGTCGCCATGATGATGGTGCCGTTGGTGTCCTTGGATCTGGATGCGCCGGACGCTGGACCATCCCCCGTCGCTTCGCTCGCCCCCGCCTTCTCCGCCTCGATATACGGCAGCAGATAGGCGACGGCCTTCTTCATCACCCGGGCCGACTTCACCACCTGGGGCAGGAACATCTTGCCCGCCCCGAACAGGTCGCCGACGACGTTCATCCCGTCCATCAACGGGCCCTCGATCACCTCGATGGGCCGCCCGCCGGCGCCGGCGATCTCGGCCCGCAACTCCTCGGTGTCGGCATCGACGTGGGCGTCGATGCCCTTGACCAGGGCGTGCGTGATCCGCTCGCGGACCGGCAGATTGCGCCACTCGGCGGCTTTCGGGTCCTCGGTCTTCTCCGAGGAGTTGAACCGCTCGGCGATCTCCAGAAGCCGCTCGGCGGCATCCTCGCGACGGTTGAGCACCACGTCCTCGATGCGGTCCCGCAGCTCGGGGTCGATCGAGTCGTAGGGCACCAGGGCACCGGCGTTGACGATGCCCATGTCCAGGCCGGCCTTGATGGCGTGGAACAGGAACACCGCGTGGATGGCCTCGCGGACGGGGTTGTTGCCGCGGAACGAGAACGACACGTTGGAGATGCCGCCGGAGATGTGCACCCCGGGCAGGTTCTCCTTGATCCAGGCGCAGGCCTCGATGAAGTCGATGCCGTACGTCGCGTGCTCCTCGATACCGGTGGCCAGCGCGAAGCAGTTCGGGTCGAAGATGATGTCCTCGGCCGGGAAGCCGACCTCTTCGGTCAGGATCCGGTAGGCGCGCCCGCAGATCTCCTTGCGGCGCTCCAGGTTGTCGGCCTGGCCCTGCTCGTCGAAGGCCATCACGACGACGGCGGCGCCGTACTTGCGGCACAGCCGCGCCTCGCGGATGAACTTCTCCTCGCCCTCCTTCATGGAGATCGAGTTGACGATCGGCTTGCCCTGCACGTTCTTCAGGCCGGCCTCGATGACCTCCCACTTGGAGGAGTCGATCATCACCGGAACGCGGCTGATATCTGGTTCGGCCGCGATCAGCTTGGTGAACCGGTCCATCGCGGCGACGCCGTCGATCATGCCCTCGTCCATGTTGATGTCGATGACCTGCGCACCGACCTCGACCTGCTGCAGGGCCACCGACAGCGCGGTGTCGTAATCCTCGGCCTTGATCAGGTTGCGGAACCGGGCGGAGCCGGTGATGTTGGTGCGCTCACCGATGTTGACGAACAGCGAGTCCTCGGTGATGTTGAGCGGCTCCAGGCCCGACAGCCGGGTGGCCACCGGGATCTCGGGCAGGGTCCGAGGCGGCTTGCCCTCGACGACCTTGGCGATCTCGGCGATATGTGGCGGCGCCGTTCCGCAGCACCCGCCGACGAGGTTGACCAGGCCGGCCTCGGCGAATTCCGCGATATAGCCGGCCTGGGCCTCCGGGGACTCGTCGTACTCGCCGAAGGCGTTGGGCAGCCCGGCGTTCGGGTAGCAGGAGACATAGGTGTCGGCGATGCGCGCCACCTCGGCGATGTAGGGCCGCATCTCCGGCGCGCCGAGGGCGCAGTTGAGTCCCACCGCGAGCGGCCTCGCGTGCCGGATCGCGTTCCAGAAGGCTTCGGTGACCTGACCGGACAGCGTCCGCCCGGAGGCATCGGTGATGGTGCCCGAGATGATCAGCGGCCAGCGGCGGCCGCGCTCCTCGAACAGCGTCTCGACGGCGAAGACGGCCGCCTTGGCGTTGAGCGAGTCGAAGATCGTCTCGATGATCAGCAGATCGGCACCGCCGTCGACCAGGCCGTTGACGGCTTCGAGGTAGGCGGCGACCAGCTGGTCGTAGGAGACGTTGCGGGCGCCCGGATCGTTGACATCCGGCGAGATCGACGCCGTGCGCGTCGTCGGGCCGATGGCGCCGGCGACGTAGCGCGGCTTGTCTGGGGTGCTGAACTCGTCGGCGGCCTTACGGGCCAGGGCGGCACCGGCATAGTTGAGCTCGTAGGCCAGCTCGTGCATGTCGTAGTCGGCCAGCGAGACCGCGTTCGCGTTGAATGTGTTGGTCTCCAGGATGTCGGCACCCGCCTCGAGATACTCGCGGTGGATTCCCTCGATGATCTGCGGCTGCGTCAGGTTCAGCAGGTCGTTGTTGCCCTGGAGGGCGGTCGGCCACTCGATGAAGCGCTCGCCGCGATAGCCGGCCTCGTCGGGCCGGTCCCGCTGGATCGCCGTGCCCATCGCGCCGTCGATCACCATGATGCGCTCGCGCAGCGCAGCCGTCAGCGCGTCGGTGCAGTCCGGGCGGATGTTCGGCGTAAAGGTGTTCGCGTCAGCGCTCACGTGAAGTCCTTCCGTAACGGAAGGCGTCCTTGACTCTGCCGAGCGTGGCGGATACCAGGGGAACCTGGGCCCCTGGATAGCCGTTGCAACGCCTCTCGACCAGAAAAGTCTACGTCGTCACCTGATCGACGTCTGCACGCCCAGCCCGACTTCGACTCGCCCGGCAATCGCGGCTCCGTGCAGCAACAGCCCGCGGATCTTGTCGGCAGTATCGTCGCCACTTGGTTAACCAGACTGCAACCGAACGTATTTCGCGTCGGCGCCGGCCTCGCGATCGTCGATCTCATCGGGGTTGAGCTCCGCCGCCTGCAACCGGGTACCCATGGCGCCGTCATCCATCACGACATGCTGCGCGAGCACCTCGACCAGGTCGGTGTCATGGGAGTGTCCAACAGGGGCAGTCACATCAACAGAGTAGTCGGTCTACCCGAACTCAACGGCGGGGCGATGCCGCTCATGCACACCTGGCAGGGCTTACGCTGATGGTGTGACCCCGTCGGATGGCCTGCCCGATTTGCGCAACACCATCATCGTCGCGGCCTTCGAGGGCTGGAACGATGCGGGCGATGCCGCCAGCGATGCCCTGGAACACCTGGATGCGATGTGGGAAGCCGAGACCATCGTCGAGATCGATGACGAGGCCTACTACGACTACCAGGTCAATCGCCCGGTGATCCGTCAGGTCGACGGTGTCACCCGTGAACTGGTGTGGCCCTCGATGCGGATCTCGCACTGCCGCCCGCCCGGCAGCGACCGGGATATCGTGCTGATGCACGGGGTGGAGCCGAACATGCGGTGGCGCACCTTCTGCGCCGAGCTGCTGGCGATCGCCGACAAACTCAACGTCGACACCGTCGTGATCCTGGGAGCCCTGCTCGCCGACACGCCGCACACCCGCCCCGTGCCGGTGTCCGGTGCCGCGTACTCGTCCGATTCGGCGAAGTTCTTCGGCCTGGAGGAGACCCGGTACGAGGGCCCCACCGGTATCGCCGGGGTGTTCCAGGACGCGTGTGTACAGGCCGGTATCCCGGCGGTCACGTTCTGGGCCGCCGTGCCGCACTACGTCTCCCAGCCGCCCAATCCGAAGGCCACCGTGGCGCTGCTGCGCCGGGTGGAGGACGTCCTCGACATCGAGGTGCCGCTGGGCGATCTGATCACCCAGTCCGAGGAGTGGGAGCAGGCGGTCACGGAGATGACGGCCGAGGACGAAGAGATCGCCGAGTACGTCCAGTCCCTTGAGGAACGCGGGGACGCCGAGGTGGACATGAACGAGGCGCTCGGCAAGATCGACGGGGACGCCCTGGCGGCGGAGTTCGAGCGCTACCTGCGCAGACGCGGCCGGTAGCGGCCGACAGGCCAGCCGAGGCCGTCAGTCCTTCTCCAGCGCCTCGGTGCGGGCGCTGAGCGACCGGCCCAGTGCGGCGACCTCGGCATCCAGCCTCGGCAGCAACTGCGGGGTGAGCGCCCCGATCCGCTGTTCGACCACCGCGGTGGTGACGAACGGCCGGATCCAGCGGAACACCCCCACCCAGTCCGGGCAGTAGATCCGCTTACGGCGGCCCTCGATACCTTTCACGAACGCCTCTCCGCAGGCTTCCACGGTGGTGGTCCGATTCAGCGGGGTGGGCAGCTTGGACAGCATCTCCCGGAACGCCGACAGGTCCGCCTTGGCGTCCTGCACCAGTGGGGTGTCGATCCAGCTCATGTGGGCCGAGCCGACGTCCACGCCCAGGTGCGCGACCTCCAGACGCAGGGTGTTGGCGAAGTACTCGGCGCCGGCTTTGGACGCGTGGTAGGCCGACAGCCCCGGTGACGACGTGAACGCCGCCAGCGAGGACACCACCAGGACGTAGCCGCGTCGATCGATCACTGCGGGCAGCGTGGCCCGGACGGTGTTGAACACCCCGACCACGTTGACCTCGACGACCCGCTTGAAGGCCTCCGGATCGACCTGGAGCACCGATCCGAAGCTCGCGATGCCGGCATTGGCCAGCACGATGTCGATCCCGCCGAACTTCGCCACCGCGGCATCGGCGGCCTGTTGCATGGCGGGCAGGTCCCGCACGTCGGCCAGGGCGGTGAGGACGTGGGCGTCGCCGCCGAGTTCGGCGGCCAACTCGGCCAGTGGGGCCTGATCGAGGTCGGTGAGCACCAGTCGGGCGCCCTTGGCCCGTAACCGGCGGGCGACCTCGGCGCCGATACCGCGGGCGCCCCCGGTGATGAACACGACTTTGCCGCTGAAC
Organism: Mycolicibacterium sp. Y3; assembly: GCF_051188035.1. NCBI lineage: Bacteria > Bacillati > Actinomycetota > Actinomycetes > Mycobacteriales > Mycobacteriaceae > Mycobacterium > Mycolicibacterium sp. Y3. The sequence goes on from NZ_JAVQLT010000001.1 coordinate 3,761,867, forward strand.
GAACTCATGCGACCAACGTACCCCGTACCGCCGGTAACGGTTCCTAGAGGTCGATACCGAGCAGGGCGTCGGCGATTCCGGCCACCAGACGCGGCGCCCCGGTGTCTGCGCCTCCATAGGTCAGCGCGTCGGTGACCCAACCATCAAGTGCAGCAAGCGCTTTAGGAGTATCAAGATCATCGGCCAGGTACTGGCGCACCCGGGCGAGCAGATCGGTGGCATCGGGTCCGGCCGGCAGTGCGGCCGCCTCCCGCCAGCGGGCCAGCCGGGCAATGGCCTCGTCCAGGACATCATTGCTCCAGAACCGGTCCGCGCGGTAGTGCCCGGCCAGCAGTCCCAGCCGCACCGCAGCCGGATCGACCCCGTCGGCGCGCAGTCGCGACACCAGCACCAGGTTGCCGCGGCTCTTGCTCATCTTGTGGCCGTCCCAGCCGATCATCCCGGTGTGCACGTAGTGCCGGGCGAATCTACGCTCCCCCGTGACGGATTCGGCGTGCGCGGCGGAGAACTCATGGTGCGGGAAGATCAGGTCCGATCCGCCGCCCTGGATGTCGATCCCACTGCCGATGCGGTTCAGCGCGATGGCCGCACATTCGATATGCCATCCGGGGCGCCCCGGCCCGAACGAGGCGGGCCAACTCGGCTCGTCGGGACGCTGCGCGCGCCACAGCAACGCGTCGAGCGGATCGGCCTTGCCCGCGCGGCCGGGATCCCCGCCGCGCTCGGTGAAGAACCGCAGCATGGTGTCCCGGTCGTAACCGGACTCGTAGCCGAACTGCGCGGTGGCGTCGGCGCGGAAGTAGATGTCGCGGTGCTGCGGATCGTCGACGATGTACGCCGCGCCGGAGGCCAGGAGCTTCTCCACCAGTTCGACGACCTCGCCGACGGTGTCGGTGGCGGCGACGTAGTCGCGCGGCGGCAGCACCCGCAGCGCGGTCATGTCCTCGCGGAACAGTTGCGTCTCCCGGTCGCCGAGTTCGCGCCAGCCGATACCGTCCCGGGCGGCGCGCTCGAACAGCGGATCGTCGACGTCGGTGATGTTCTGCACGTAGTGCACGCCATGACCGGCATCCAGCCACAGCCGGTGGATGAGATCGAAGGTCAGATAGGTGGCCGCATGGCCCAGATGGGTTGCGTCGTACGGGGTGATACCGCAGACGTACATGGTCGCGGTCTCCCCCGGTGACACCGGCCGCACCTGTTGGTCGGCGGTGTCATAGAGCCGTAACGGAACGCCCGACCCGGGCAACTTGGGAACGGTCGGCGCCGGCCACGACTGCATGGCGTCGACTCTAAGGTGTGCGGTCAGCGTGCTCTCCCGTCGGCCCGTACTCAACGAATACCGACAACATCGGCGGGCATTCCATTCCCGGATCAGGTCGCGGATCTGATGGTGTCCAGCAGTACCCCGGCCACCTCGGACCGGCACATCAGCAGATCGGGCAGGTACGGGTCACGGCGGTTGTACACCAAGGGCGCACCGCCCAGCCGTGTCGCGTGCAGCCCGGCAGCCTGTACCACCCCGGCCGGGGCTGCCGAGTCCCACTCCCACTGACCTCCGGCGTGGATGTAGGCGTCCACGTCGCCGCGTACCACCGCCATCGCCTTGGCGCCGGCTGAACCGATCCGCACCAGCTCGACATCGAGGTGGTCGCGTATCCACCACAGCACCGCCGGCGGGCGGTAGGCACTCGCGGTGATCCGGATCGGCCCGTCCGCGCGCGGGGGCGGCGGCGTCACCGTGTCGGTGCGGTAGACCTCGCCCACGGCGGGCAGTGCCACCGCCGCGTCGGTGATGGACCCCTGGGCCTCGGTGTCCGATGTCGCCGCCGGAGCGGTTCTGTCGCGCTGCCAGAGCGCGATGTGCACCGCCCAGTCGGCGTGGCCCGGCATCGAGAACTCACGGGTGCCGTCCACCGGGTCGACGATCCACACCCGGTCGGCATGCACCCGGGCCGGATTGTCGGCGGCCTCCTCGGAGAGCACCGCGTCGTCGGGGCGCAGTTCGCGCAGCCGCTCGAGGATCAGCGTGTTGGCCCGCCGGTCCCCCGCGTCGCCGAGATCGTACGGATCGTAGAAACCGATCTCCTCACGCACCGCGAGCAGCAGCCGGCCGGCTTCCGCGGCGACCGTGGCGGCCACCTCGGCGTCGCTCTGTGCGGCAAGATTCACCGGCTCAGTATGTCGTGCCGCCGAAACGGACACCGACGCCACCGTGCGGCTAGAAGGCCGGCCACGGGATCGGCCGGTGCCGATCCGGCGTCGGCATCACCGGATCATCCAGTAAGGCAACGATTCTGGCGCGCAGCGCCGCCACCTCGCGACGGGTGATGTGCTCACCGAGTTGTGCACCGAGTTCCTCGCTCACCTGTTCGCCCAACCGCGCGAGCACACCCAGGGTGGCGTCGTCCACCGGCTTCCCCGCCCAGCCCCACAGCACGGTGCGAAGCTTGTCCTCGGAATGCAGACTGACCCCGTGGTCGACCCCGTAGACGCCGCCGTCCACGCCGGCCAGGATGTGCCCACCCTTGCGGTCGGCATTGTTGATCACCACGTCGAAAACCGCCATCCGGCGCAACCGCTCGTCATCGGCGTGCACCAGGGTCACCTCGTCACCGGTGTGGTCGTAGGCCTGCAGGATCGGCAGGTAGCCCTGGGGAAGCCGGCCCGCCGGAACCAGGTCGACCAGGTCGGGGCCATCGCTGTGGGCGGGTTCGTCCTCCTCGGACAGCGCGTCCCCGGGTTGGTCAACCCAGCGCTGCACCATCCCCGGGCCCGCCGGACCGTCACGAATGATGGTGTAGGGCACCACATTCCAACCGAGCGCCGCCGACACCAGGTAGGCGCCGAACTCTCGGCCGGCCAGGGTGCCGTCCGGGAAGTCCCAGAGCGGGGCCTCCCCGGCGACCGGCTTGTAGACGCAGTGCGCCAGGTCGTCGTCGAGCCGGGCCTCGCACAGGAACGTCGCGTTGCTGGCCGACCGGATCCGTCCGATGACGGTCAGTTCCCCCTGCGCGAGAACCCGCTGCGCGCGTTCGTCCTCAGGTGTCGGGGTCATCGTCGGCTCCGCCGAACGCGCCACGCCGGTAGCCGTTGGTCCGTACGCAGATGTGTCCCTCGGGGTCCAGCGGCTCATCGCACAGCGGACACGGCGGGCGTCCCGCCGAGATCACCCGGTTGGACCGATTGGCGAACTCCCTGGCCGATTCCGGCGTGAGGAACACCCGCACGGCATCGGGCCCTTCCTCGGCATCGTCGAGGACCACCGAGGCGTCGAACTCCGTCTCGGACACCGCGAGCAGCTCGACCACCACGGTCTGCGCCTCGGAGTCCCAACCCAAACCCATGGTGCCCACCCGGAACTCGACGTCGACGGGTGTGACCAGCGGATTGAGATCGTCCACCACGCCGGTGTCCGGCGGGATCGGGGTGCCGAACCGGCGGTTGATCTCGACCAGCAGGGCCGATATCCGCTCGGCGAGCACCGCCACCTGCTGCTTTTCCAGCATCACCGAGATCACCCGCTTGTCGTGCACCGCCTGCAGGTAGAACGTCCGGTTTCCGGGATGCCCGACGGTCCCGGCCACGAAGCGGTCGGGTGTGCGGAAGACGTGAATTGCGCGAGGCATGGCACCTTTCAAAATACCGGTATCGGCCCGGCCTCAGTCGGTGGAGCCGCCGACGACGGCGTCCGTGGCGGGGACGGCGGCCGGCTTGGCGGTCAGCGCCGCGGTCAGTCCGCTGCCCGTGTGGTTCACGTGCAACACGAACGGGCGGCTGTCGGTGTAGCGGATCACGCTCATCGAGGCCGGGTCGGCGGTGATGCGTTGAAAGCTGTCCAGATGGGTGCCCAGGGCGTCGGCCAGCACCGCCTTGATCACGTCGCCGTGTGTGCAGGCCACCCAGAGCACATCGCCGTCATGCTCGGTGGCCAGCCGGCGGTCGTGCTCACGCACCGCGGCGACCGCCCTGGCCTGCACCTGGGCCAGGCCTTCGCCGTCGGGGAACACCGCCGCGCTGGGCTGCTGTTGCACCACCGTCCACAGCGGTTCCTTGAACAGGTCGCCGATCTTGCGGCCCGTCCAGGTGCCGTAGTCGACCTCGGATATCCGCTCGTCCACGGTCGGCTCCAGATCCAGCGCGGCCGCCAGCGGCGCCACCGTGCTGGCGCACCGCAGCAACGGGGAGCGCACGATCGCCTTGACCGGCAGGGCGCCAATCCGGTCGACCACTCCCGTGGCCTGCTCCCGGCCCAGGTCGTCGAGGTCGACGCCCTCGGACCGGCCGGCCAGGGTGTGCGCGGTGTTGGAGGTGGAGCGTCCGTGCCGCAGCAGGATGACGGTCATGCGGCGATCACACCGGTGCCCAACAGGATCAGCACCGTCACGCCCACGATGATCCGGTACCCGACGAACCAGTACATGCTGTGCCGGACCAGGAATCTGAGGAACCACGCGATCGCTGCGTAGCCGATCACGAACGCGATCACGGTGCCGACCAGCAACTGGAGCCCCGTCGCGCTCTGCCCCGCGCCTTCGGGATGGAACGCATCGGGCAGCGAGAACAACCCCGAGGCCAGCACCGCGGGAATGGCGAGCAGGAACCCGAATCGCGCCGCGGCTTCGCGCTTCTGCCCCAGGAACAGCCCCGCGCTGATGGTGACGCCGGACCGGGACACCCCGGGGATCAGGGCCAGCGCCTGGGAGGTGCCCACGATGAGGCTGTCCTTCCAGGTGAACTGCTGGATATCGCGGGTCTGCTTGCCGAAGTGCTCGGCGGCGGCGATCACCGCGGAGAACACCACCAGGGCGGTCGCGATGATCCACAGGTTGCGGATGTCATCGCGGATGTAGTGCTTGAACACCAGGCCGGCGATCCCGATCGGGATGGTGCCCAGGATCACCCACCAGCCCAGCCAGTAGTCGGGGGTGCGTTTGGCGGCGTCGAACAGACCACCGAACCAGGCCTTGAGGATGCGGCCGATATCGCGGGCGAAGTAGATGAGGACCGCGATCTCGGTACCGATCTGGATGACTGCGGTGAACGAGGCGCCGGCGTCCTTTCCGAAGAAGGCCTCGGAGACGATCGCGAGATGCCCGGAGGACGACACGGGCAGGAACTCGGTCAGCCCCTGGACTATCGACAACACGACCACCTGCAGCCACGACACGTCAGTCACGCGGACGACCGTACCGTGGGAGTGCTGTCAGCGTGCTGTGCGAACGACGGGCCCCGCGGCCGCCACGGCGTCGCGCACGGCGGCGGTCAGACTCCGCTCGTCCGAGAGGTCGATGTCGGTGAGGCTGCGGACGGCGGTCGCGACGACGTCCTCCTGCTGCGGGACGGGGCCGCTCAACCTGGGCCGGTAGACCTCGACCACCAGCGACTGACGATCCTGCACACGGAAGGAAAAGCTGCGACCACCTGCGAGCATGCCGAAACCGCTTGCGTGCACGCCGGTCGAGATGTCCTCGATGGCAAACTCATCGTCAATCAGGAAGTCCGGCACGAGAGCCATAGCGGCACCATACCGCCCTATCGGTGACCGTGTCCGGCCTTGCGGATGTTTGCCCGAAAATTGAAAACGAAACAACTGCTGCCACGCAATGAGGAGTCGAACGGGCCGTTGCATACGAAATCCGCTGCCGTTTCTTCCATCAGTGCCGTATTCGCCCTGGTTGTCGCTGTCACCGCTGGGTGCTCGAAGAGCACCGTGGATTCGCCACCACCGACGATCACGCCGGCCTCCGCGGCGGTCTCGCCGCCGGTGAGCGGCACTCCGGACGGGGTCGTGCGGCCACTGGGCACCCCGGGTCTGGCCGCCGTGTTCGATGCCCGAACCGCCTCGCTGACGGTGCTCGGCCCGGCCGACCGGCTGACGGTGTTCGGGGCGACGCCCCGCACCGTGGCGCTTCCCGCTCCGGCGCACGCGCTGACCGGTGACGGCGCCGGTCATGTCTATCTCGCCGCCAAGGGCGGGTATCAGGACGTGGACGTCGCCACCGGCGCGGTGTCTCGAGTGGACATCGCCGGCCAGGCCGATACCGAGTTCACCGCCATCACCCGGCGCGCCGACGGGCGCGTGGTCCTGGGCAGCGCGGACGGCGCGCTGGTGACACTGGGCGCCGGGAACTCCGCCGATTCCGTCAGCGCGAACCTGAGGATCTTCGCCCGTGTTGACGGGTTGGTGGCGCAGGGGAACTCGGTGGTGGTGCTGGATCGCGGCCAGACCTCGGTGACCGAGGTGGACGACGACGGCACCAAGGCCGAACAGGCGTTACGCGCCGGGGAGGGCGCCACCACCATCGCCGCCGACCCGGCCGGACGCGTGCTGGTCGCCGATACCCGAGGCGGTGCGCTGATGGTCTACGGAACCGAGCCGCTGATCCTGCGCCAGGCCTACCCGGTGCACGACGCCCCGTACGGCCTGGCCGGATCCGGCACACTGGCCTGGGTGTCACAGACTGCCACCAACACCGTCGTTGGTTACGATCTGGCCACCGGAATACCTGTGGAGAAGGTGCGCTATCGAACCGTCCAGCAACCCGACCATCTGGCCTACGACGACGCGTCCGGCACCCTGTATGTGGTGTCCGGATCGGGAGCCGGTGTCCAGGTGATCGCGAAAGCTGCCACCCGATGAGCGGCGTCCAACGGGGTCGGATGCCCCTGGGCTGGGCCGGTGAGCTCTCCGACGAGTACGAATGGGTGCCGCTGCGGCTGCCCCCGGACGTGACCCGGTTGTCGGCCTCGATCCGGTTGTCGATCGAGGCCGAATACCGCGGCTGGGAGCTGACCCGCGTGCGGCTCTACACCGACGGCAGCAGGCGGGTGCTGCTGCGCCGCAAGAAGACCGCTCTCGGGGATCAGCCGGCGCTGTGATCTACACCTTATTGCGCCGGATGTTCTTTCTCGTCGATCCGGAACGTATCCACACCTTCGTGTTCGCCGTCCTGCGGGCGGCCACCTACTTCGGCGTGAGCCGCAACGCGCTGTCCCGCCGTCTCACCCCGAGTGACCCCATCCTGGCCAGCACGGTGCTCGGGGTGCATTTCCCCGGGCCGCTGGGCCTGGCCGCCGGGTTCGACAAGGACGGCCACGGACTGCGGGTGTGGGGCCCGCTGGGCTTCGGCTACGCCGAGGTCGGCACGGTGACGGCCCAGGCCCAGCCGGGCAATCCGCGGCCCCGGCTGTTCCGCCTGCCCGAGGACCGGGCGCTGCTCAACAGGATGGGGTTCAACAACGACGGGGCCGCCCGGCTGGCGCTTCAGTTGGCCCGACACACCCCCGACGTACCGATCGCGGTGAACATCGGCAAGACCAAGGTGACCCCGCCCGAGCGCGCGGTCGAGGACTACGCCGAGAGCGCTCGCCTGGTGGGCCCGCTGGCGGCCTACCTGGTGGTCAACGTCAGCTCTCCCAACACGCCGGGTCTGCGCGATCTGCAGGCGGTGTCGGCCCTGCGTCCGATCCTGGCCGCGGTCCGGGCCGCCACCTCGACACCGGTGCTGGTCAAGATCGCCCCCGACCTGTCCGATTCCGATATCGACGAGATTGCGGATCTGGCAGTCGAATTGGGTTTGGCGGGCATCGTGGCCACCAACACCACGATCTCCCGGGACGGGCTGCGCACCCCCGGCGTCGCCGAACTGGGCGCGGGCGGCGTCTCGGGTGCGCCGGTCAAGGACCGGTCCCTGGAGGTGCTGCGCCGGCTGCACGCCCGGGTGGGTGATCGCCTGGTGCTGATCAGCGTCGGCGGCATCGAGACCGCCGACGACGCCTGGGAGCGCATCGTGTCCGGGGCCTCGCTGTTGCAGGGCTACACCGGGTTCATCTACGGCGGCGGGCTGTGGGCCAAGCACATCCACGACGGGATCGCCGAGCGCCTGCGCGCCGGCGGGTTCGCGTCCCTGTCCGATGCGGTGGGCTCGGCGACCCGGTAGCGGCTAGTTCTGCTCGTAGGTGCCGTAGATGACGGCGCGGGCGATGGCCTTGCCGAACAGGTTGAAGCCGAGGTAGGCCGGGGTGGCCCCGTCGGGCAGCTCGAGGCTCTCGACCGGCAGCGCGTGCACGGCGATGTAGTAGCGGTGCGGGCCGTGCCCGGCCGGCGGGGCCGCGCCGATGAAGCGCTTGAGGCCGGCGTCGTTGGCCAGCGTGACGGCGCCACCGGGCAGCGGGTCGCCGTTGCCGGCATCCGCGGGCAGCGAGGTGACGCTGGCCGGCAGGTCGGCGACCGCCCAGTGCCAGAACCCGGATGCGGTGGGCGCGTCGGGGTCATAGACCGTCACCGCGAAGCTGCGGGTCTCCTCGGGGAAACCGGACCAGCTCAGCTGCGGCGACACATCCGCACCGCCGGCGCCCATGATTCCGCTGACCTGCTCATTGTTCAGTGGCTGCCCGTCGGTCACCGACTCGGAGGTCAGGGTGAACGTCGGGAGCTTCGGCAGGTTGTCATACGGCGAAGTGCTCATCACGGCCTTTCAGCAGTTGGTAAGAAACTGGTGCAGGACTCTCGCCCCGAACTGTAGTGCGTCCACGGGTACCCGTTCATCGACACCATGGAACAGCGCGGCGAAATCCAGATCGGGCGGCAGCCGCAGCGGCGCGAAACCGAAACAGCGAATACCCAAGCGGGAGAAAGCTTTCGCGTCGGTCCCTCCGGACATCATGTAGGGCACGGTGCGGGCACCCGGGTCGGCCGCCAACAGTGCGGCGTTCATCGCGTCGACCAGGTCGCCGTCGAAGGTGGTCTCCACCGAGGGCAGGTCGCGTTCCCAGGTCCGGGTGACGTTCGGCCCGATCAGCTCGTCGATCTCCCGTTCGAAGGCCTCCTTGCGGCCGGGCAGGACCCTGCAGTCCACCATGGCCTCGGCCGTGGCGGGGATGACATTGGCCTTGTAACCGGCCTTGAGCATGGTCGGGTTGGCCGTGTCGCGCAGCGTGGCGCCGATGATGCGGGCGATCCCGCCGAGCTTGGCGATGGTGCCGTCCAGATCCGGGGAGTCGAGATCGAACTCGTAGCCGGTCTCCTCGGACACCGCGGTGAGGAACTCCGCCACCGACGGCGCGAGCACGATCGGGAACTCGTGCTTGCCGAGCCGGGCCACGGCTTCGGCGATGGTGGTGACGGCGTTGTCCTCGTGCACCATCGAGCCGTGCCCGGCGCGCCCGCGGGCTTCCAGACGCATCCAGGACAGCCCCTTCTCGGCTGTCTCGATGAGGTAGAGCCGCTTCTCCCCGCCGTCCCGGGTGGGCACCGTCAGGGAGAACCCGCCGACCTCCCCGATCGCCTCGCTGATGCCCTCGAACAGATCGGGCCGGTGGTCGACCAGCCACTGGCAGCCGAAGGTGCCGCCGTGCTCCTCGTCGGAGACGAACGCGAACACCAGATCCCGGGGCGGGACGATGCCCTCGCGCTTGAGATGCCGGGCGACGGCCAGCGTCATCCCGACCATGTCCTTCATGTCGACCGCGCCGCGGCCCCACACGTAACCGTTCTCGACGGCCCCGGAGAACGGGTGCACGCTCCAGTCGGCCGGTTCGGCCGGCACCACGTCGAGATGACCGTGGATCAGCAGCGCCCCGCGGCTGCGGTCACGGCCGGGCAGCCGGGCGAACACGTTCCCGCGCCCCGGTGCGCCCGCTTCGATGTACTCGGTCTCGTAGCCCACTTCCTCGAGCTGGGCGGCCACCCAGTGCGCGCACTCGGCCTCGCCTTTGGTGGTGTCCGGATCACCGGTATTGGAGGTGTCGAACCTGATGAGGCTGCTGACGAGATCGACCACTTCGTCTTCGGGTCTTGTCACGTCCCCTTTCCTACCACCTGACGCGGCACTCGGTTTGGGCCAACCCGGGGGCATCCGTTAGCCTTAAGCGCCCCACACGATGAGGTGGGCTGGTCCGAGTGGCGGAATGGCAGACGCGCTAGCTTGAGGTGCTAGTGCCCTATTAACGGGCGTGGGGGTTCAAGTCCCCCCTCGGACACCCACAATCGATTCGAGCGGCAAAGCCGCCCTCACACAGAGAAGTACCTGACCGGCATCATTGCCGGCCAGGTACCGCTCGGTCTTGTGTTATCCGACGTCAGTTATCCGACGTCTCCGCGGTGCACGTTCACGCACGCCCGCTTCTTGCCCCAGATCGTGCGCACGGTGAAGCACACCTTCTTCGGCCGGCCGAACACCGTTGTCTTCTCGACGGTGCCCTCGGTGCCTTCGGGCACGGCCGGCACATCCATCTCCTCGATCTGCCGGCAAGCGGTGACGACGTCGCCTTGATGCCAACCCATCGGTATATCTCCCCTTCCCCGGTCCGCCCTCGCGGTTCGGGCATAGATCACTGTTACGTCGAAGTAACAATCACGGCGCGGGATTTATTCGCCTGGTGAGGTGTCTATTGGGTTGGGGCCGTTCAGTACACGTCGCGGACGTAGCGCTTGTCGGCGACCAGCTCACGTTTGTAGTCGTGGGCCTGCTCGTCGGACAGCCCGCCGTGCCGTTTGATGATCGTCGTCAGTGCCGCGTCGACATCCTTGGCCATGTGTGCGGCGTCACCGCACACGTAGAAATGGGCGCCGTCCTCCATCCACCGCCACAGTTCGGCGCCAGCGTCGAGCATCTTGTGCTGCACATAGATCCGCGCGGCCTGATCCCGGGAGAACGCCAGGTCCAGGTGGTTGAGCAGGCCGTCGGCGACCATGTGTTCCAGATCGTCACGGTAGTAGAAGTTTTCGGAGCGGTGCTGGTCCCCGAAGAACAACCAGTTGCGGCCGGTGTGACCGAGCGCACGCCGCTCCTGCAGGAAGCCCCGGAACGGCGCGATCCCGGTACCCGGGCCGACCATGATCATCGGCGTCTGCGACTCCGCGGGCGGTCGGAAGTTGGGCGAACGCTGGATGAAGACGGGCGCGGCGTGCGCGCGGTCGGCCAGATAGGTCGACGCGACACCGTGCCGTAGTGTTCCGCGCGCGCTCTGGTATCGCACGACGGACACCGTCAGCTGTACCTCGGTAGGGCTGACCAGGGGGCTCGAACAGATCGAGTACTGCCGCGGGGTGAGTCGCACCAGGGCGTCGAGCCACTCGTGCGCCTCGGCGTCGACCCTGAACTCCTCGACGATGTCGAGTCCGTTGCATCCGCCGAGCCACTTGTCGAGTTCGTCCTTGGGCCCGCGCAGCCGCCTGGCTGCCTTGGGCAGGCGTTCGGCGACGAAGCGCAGCAGGTTGGGGGTGATGCGACAGATGTCGTAGGAGGATGCCAGCGCGCTGCGCAGGTCGGTGTCGGCGCCGTCGACCTCCACGATCTCACTGCCGGTCAGCCCGGTGCAGGCGAGCCAGGACGCCACCGCCTCATCGGAATTGGTGACGAACACGCCCAGGGAGTCGCCCGCCGCGTAGCTCGTACCGTGTTCGGCGACATGTTCGGAGATGTCGAAGCCGAACTGGCGCACCTCTTTTCGTGCCGACTCCGGGGTGAGCCGGATATTGCGGCTCAGCGGCGCGAGCAACGGTGCGTTCCGGCTGAGCGGCGCCGGCCCGGCGCCGGATGTGGTCGTGGTCAGCACGGGGGTGCTCGGCGCCGGGGGCGTATCCGTCCCGACGATGCCGGCGACCTGCTCGGCCCAGGCCTTCATCGGGGCGTCGTCGTACGCCTCACATTCGACGCGGTCGAGCACCCGGGTGGCGCCGAGCGCGGCCAGTCGGGCATCGAGCGTCTTGGCGTGCCCGCAGAAGTTGTCATAGGCCCGGTCCCCGATACCCAGCACGGCGTAGCGCAGCCCCGGCAGTGCGGGGGCATCGGCCGAGTCCAGGCGCTGCCAGAAGTCGGCCCCGTTGTCCGGTGGGCCGCCGTCACCGAAGGTACTTGTCACGATCAGGATTTCGCCGGCCGTCGCCAGTTCGTCGAGCGTGACATCGTTCATCGTCACCAACCGTGCACCGGTGAGCCGGCCGGCCACCTGTGCCGCGAACTCCTCGGCGGTGCCGGTCTGCGACGCCCACAACACCAGTGGGCCCGGTGCCACGGCCTCCAGCACAGCGGTATCGCCCACCGCTGCGCCGGTCCGGGAGTACATGCCGGCGAGCAGACCATCGATCCACAGCCGCGCCGCGGGGCGCACGGGTGCGGTCCCGGGCAGTACCGGCGTCCCGGTGGGGCCGGCACTCAGACCGCCGAGAAAGCCTGCGACGTAGACTTTTTCGTCGTCGGTGAGGTCCACGGCGACACCGTGCAGTCCCAGTGCTTCTGCCAGTGGGTGGCTCGTCACGGTGGGCAGCGCCGGCGCGACGGGGCGCAGCGCCACCGCACACACCTTGAGTTCGGGCTGCAGCGAGTCGGCGTCCACCGCGTCGTTGGTGAGGGCGTTGATGGTCAGATGTTCGCCGTGCTCGTCGTTCCAGTGGAACGGCACCCACACGCTGCCCGGCTGCACCCGGTCGGTGATCAGCGGCGGCAGCACCGCCCGCCCGCGACGTGAGGTCAACTCCACCTGGCAGTGCTCGGTGATGCCCTGCGCGGCCGCGTCATCGGGGTGGATCTCCACGAAGGGCGAGCCGTTGAGCTTGTTCAGTTTGGCGACCCGGCCGGTCTTGGTCATGGTGTGCCACTGGTGTTGCAGACGTCCGGTGTTGAGCACCATGGGGTAGTCGTCGTCGGGCAACTCGCGGGCGTCCATATGCGGCCGCGCGAAGAACACCGCCTTGCGCGACGGCGTCGCGAAGGCCAGCCGGGGCCGGTTCCCGGCGTCGTCGACGAACAGGGTCTGGGACACACCGTCGTTCACATACCGGATGGGATGGCGGTCCTCGGCGTCCTCCGGCGGGCACGGCCACTGCAGCGGCGTCTCGCGCAGCCGCTCGTAGCTGGCACCGCGCAGGTCATAACCGGTACGCGGATTGGCGAACCGGCGGATCTCGTCGAAGATGTCCGAGCTGGACTTGTAGTCGAAATCGTCACCGAAACCCAGGGCTCCGGCCACCGCGCATATCAGCTCCCAGTCCGGGCGGGCGTCGCCCAGCGGCGGGACCGACTGCTGTAACAAGGTCAGGTTGCGCTCGGAGTTGATCATCACGGCATCGGACTCGGCCCACAGGGCAGCCGGAAGCACGATATCGGCGTACCTGTTGGTGGCGGTGTCGTGATACGGGTCCTGGGTGATCACGAGTTCGGCGGTCTCCAGGCCGGTGATCACCGTGCTGCGGTTGGGCACCGAGGCGATGGGATTGGTGCAGATGATCCAGCAGGCCTTGATATCCCCCGCGGCGGCCTGCTCGAACATCGCGACCGTGCCCGGACCGACGTCGGTGCGGATGGTGCCGGGCTCCAGTCCCCATTGCTCCTCGCAGAACGCGCGGTCCTCGGCCGACAGCACGGAGCGCTGGCCCGGCAGACCCGGTCCCATGTAGCCCATTTCGCGACCGCCCATGGCATTGGGCTGGCCGGTGAGCGACATGGGGCCGCTGCCGGGGCGGCAGATGGCACCGGTGGCCAGGTGCAGATTGCAGATCGCGTTGGTGTTCCAGGTGCCGTGTGTGCTCTGGTTCAGGCCCATGGTCCAGCAGGTCATCCACTCGCCGGCCTCGGCGATCATGGTTGCGGCCGTGCGGATGTCGGCCTCCGGGATACCGGTGATCGCGGCGACCCGGGCGGGTGGGTAGTCGGCGAGGAACGCCGGCATGTCCGCCCAGCCCTGGGTGTGTTCGGCGATGAATCGATGATCGATCGCACCGTTCGCTTCATCTTCTACGAGCAAGTGCAGTAACCCGTTGAGCAGCGCGAGATCCGTGCCCGGATTGATCTGCAGGTACAGGTCGGCCTTATCGGCGGTGGCGGTGCGCCGGGGGTCGACCACGATGAGCTTGGCGCCGGCCTTGATCCGGTCGGCCATCCGCAGGAACAAGATGGGATGGCAGTCGGCCATGTTCGCGCCGATGACGAAGAACAGGTCGGCGTGGTCGAAGTCGGTGTAGGAACCGGGCGGGCCGTCGGCTCCCAGGGACTGTTTGTAGCCGGTGCCCGCGCTGGCCATGCACAGGCGCGAATTCGACTCGATGTGCACGGTGCGCAGGTAGCCCTTGGCCAGTTTGGTGGCCAGGTACTGGGCTTCGATGGACATCTGACCCGAGACGTAGAGCGCCACCGCGTCGGGGCCGTGCTCGTCGATGATGGCGCGCAGCCGCCGGCCGGCCTCGGCGACGGCCTCGTCGACCGGGGTGGAGACGGCCTCGGCGCCGCGTTCGGCGCGCACCAGCGCAGCGGTCAGCCGGCCGTCCGTGGCGGCCATCAACTCGGCGTGGGTGGCCCCCTTGGTGCACAGCCTGCCGAAGTTGGTCGGATGCAGTTTGTCCCCGTTGACCTGGGCGATCACCGGGAGGCCGATGAACGGGTCGGCCTTGGTGGTGACTTCGATGCCGCAGCCGACCCCGCAGTACGAGCACGCGGTCCGCGTTTTCACCGACATGTGCACATCGTCTGCTGCCAGTGTTCCGGTTCCTTTGAGGCGACGTTAGCGCGACGAAAACTCGACCTCACAGGCGACCCCACCCCTCGGTGAGCCCACTGTGAGGCCGAGTTTCCGCAGCTCAGGCGGTAGCGACCGATTCCGGCAACTCCTCGTTGATCTTCGGCTGGACCGGCGCGATGCGCAGGAAGACGAACCAGGTCACCACCGCGCAGATCACGTAGAAGCCGAGGAACACCCAGAAGGCGTTGGTCGCCGACTTGGCGTCGCTGACATAGGAGGCCCGCAGCACGATGTTGATGAACACCCCGCCGAGGGCGCCGATCGCTCCGGCGAAGCCGATCAGGGCACCCGACATCCGTCGGGCCCACGACGCCTTCTCCTCACGGCTCCACTCGTCGTGGTCGGCGGCCTTCGCCTCGAAGATCGACGGGATCATCTTGTAGGTCGAACCGTTGCCCAACCCGGACAGGATGAACAGCAGGATGAAACCGATGACGTAGGCAGCCATCTGGCCGCCGGTGGGGGCGCCCTTCATCGCGTCGTCGAGGGTGCCGCTGGTCACCAGGATTCCGGCCGCGAAGATCATCGCGATGAAGACGTAGAGCGTGATCTTGCCGCCACCGATACGGTCGGCCAGCTTGCCGCCGATGGGTCGCGAGATGGAGCCCAACAGCGGCCCGAGGAAGGAGATCTGCGCGGCGTGCAACGAGGCCTGCGCGGCGGTGGAGCCACCGGCGAGGAAGTTGATCTGCAGCACCTGCCCGAACGCGAAGCTGAAGCCGATGAACGAGCCGAACGTACCGATGTACAGGAAGCTCATCACCCACGAGTGCTTGAACCGCATCGCTTCCACCATCGCCCCGAGGTTCGACTTCTGGTTGCGCAGGTTGTCCATGAACAGCGCGGCACCGATCGCGGCCAGGCCGATCAGCACAAGGTAGGTGGCGCAGACGATTTCGGGTGCGGTGTTGCCGACGGTGGCGATGACCAGCAGGCCGAGCAGCTGGATCACCGGCACACCGATGTTCCCGCCACCCGCGTTCAGGCCCAGCGCCCAGCCCTTGAGCCGTTGCGGGTAGAAGGCGTTGATATTGGTCATCGAGGACGCGAAGTTACCGCCACCGAAACCGGCGAATGCCGCGATGATCAGGAACTCGGTGTAGGTCGTCCCGGGATTCTTCATCGCCCACCAGGTGAGCACGGTCGGGATGAGCAGGAGCAGCGCACTGACGACGGTCCAGTTACGGCCGCCGAACCGGGCGGGTGCGACGGTGTACGGAATCCGCATGAAGGCGCCCACCAGCGTCGGGATGGCCACCAGATAGAACTTTCCGGCGGCGTCGATGTGGTACACGTTCTGCGGCATGAAGAGCACCATCACCGACCAGATGGACCACACCGAGAAGCCGACGTGTTCGGCGAAGATGGACCAGATGAGGTTGCGTCGCGCAACCTGCTTCCCACCGGCCTCCCAGGCGTCGACGTCCTCGGCGTCCCAGTGCTCGATGTCACGGTCGCGGGTCAACATGGTCACGGCGTCCTTCCCCAGTACGGATTGGTTGCTCAAAAGTTGGTTGCCCAAAAGCTAGGCCCGCGCCATTCCGCACCCATTGCACCACCGTGTCGGGCTTGTCAACACCTACTCACACCGCGTGGATCACCCCTCGTGCGCAACGGTATTCACCGCCGTTGCACCGTGGAAACGAATCCGAAACAAAGCCCCCCTACGTTCGCTGAAGCATGAGCGATGGCAGTACACCACGATTCCTGCAGGGCGCCTTCGCTTTCGAAGGGGCCGGACTTGACAAACCGGAACTGATCGACGACTCGCTGCGGTATGTGGTGCCCGCCGGCGCCATCGCCCAGCCGGTGTACTTCCGGGGCGGCAACTCGACCGACGAACTGATCACGGTGGTGCTGTTCCGCGACGGCGCCCCGATGAGGTACTTCCCCATCGCCGCCAAGGGCGCCACCCATGTGGCGTTGCGGGTGGTGGAGGACCTGCTCGGGGACACGGTGCTGGAGCTCTATGTCGCGGCACCGGCCGGTATCTCCGGGACGGTTGTGGTGGACCTGGGCCTGGTGGAGATCCCGTGAAACGCCGGCTGGTCGTCGTGGGCAATGGGATGGCCGGCGTCCGCGCGATCGAGGAGATCCTGGCCCGCGGCGGTGCCGACATCTTCGACATCACCGTGTTCGGGGACGAGCCCTACGGCAATTACAACCGTATCCTGCTGTCCAATGTGCTTGCCGGCAGCGATGACTCGGCGGAGATCTACCTCAACGCGCTGGACTGGTACACCGAGAATGCGATCGATCTGCGGGCCGGGGTGCGGGTGGTCCGACTGGATACCTACGCCCGGCTGGTGCATGCCGACGACGGGTCGACGATCCGCTATGACGACCTGATCCTGGCCACCGGCAGCCGCTCGTTCTTCCCGCCGATGAAGGGGCTGTGGGCCGACGACAAGAACCTGGCCGACGGTGTGTTCGGATTCCGCACGCTGGACGACTGCATGGGGATGATCAACGAGGCGGCCAACCGGACGAAGGCCGTGGTGATCGGCGGTGGCCTGCTCGGCCTGGAAGCCGCGCGCGGACTGCAGAACCGCGGTGTGGCCGTGGACGTCGTACACGCCGGACCGACGCTGATGAATGCGCAACTCGATGACGCGGCCGGTGCCATCCTGCGCCGGTCGGTCGAAGGTATCGGCATCACCGTGCACACCGACAAGCGCACCACCGAGGTCCTGGTCGACGAGAACCGCAAGCTGTCCGGGATCGTGTTCTCCGATGGCAGCGTCATCGACTGCGACATGCTGGTGATCGCCGCGGGTATCCGGCCCAACGTCGGCCTGGCTCAACGCGCCGGATTGACCGTGGAGCGGGCCATCGTGGTCGATGACCATATGCGCTCCGTCGACGACGACCATGTCTACGTCGTGGGCGAATGCGCCCAGCACCGCGGTCAGGTGTACGGGTTGGTGGCGCCGCTGTGGGAGCAGGCCACCGTGCTGGCCGACCATCTGACCGGCACCGACACCAGTGCGGCGTACCGCGGTTCACGCACCGCGACCAAGCTCAAGGTCGCCGGCGTCGACGTCGCGTCGATGGGCATCAAGGCACCCGAACTGCCCGACGACGAATTCGTGCAGTACTCCGAACCCCGGCACGGGGTGTACAAGACCATCGTGATCCGGGACGGCAAGCTGGTGGGCGCGACCCTGGTCGGCGATGTGTCCAAGGTGTCGTTCCTGACGCAGGCTTTCGACAGCGGACTGCCGCTGCCCGAGGAGCGCGTGTCGCTGATGTTCGATATCGGGACTCCCGAGGTGGCCGTGGGTGTTTCGGAGCTGGCCGACGATGCGCAGGTCTGCAACTGCAACGGGGTCTCCAAGGGCGCGCTGGTGTCCTGCGTCCAGGCCGGCGAGACATCGCTGTCCGGTGTGATGGCCAAGACCAAGGCGGGCAAAGGCTGCGGCTCCTGCAAGGAACTGGTCGGCCAGATCGTCGAGTGGGCGGCCGGCGGCGCGGTCACCGAGGATCCGTCGGCGTCCTGGTACGTACCGGGCGTTCCGTACGACAAGGCATCGTTGATGACACTGGTGCGTGAGCTCCAGTTACATTCGGTGTCTTCGGTGTTCGCCGCCCTGGCACCCGACGGGCGGGTCGACGCCGGTTCGAAGATGGCGCTGGCCTCGCTGCTGGAGATGATGTGGGCCGACGAGTTCGTGGATGAGCGCGATGCACGTTTCATCAATGACCGGGTGCACGCCAATATTCAGCGCGACGGCACGTTCTCGGTGGTGCCACAGATGAAGGGCGGCGTCACCAACTCCGATCAGCTGCGCAAGATCGCCGATGTGGCCGACAAGTACGCGATACCGATGATCAAGTGCACCGGTGGGCAGCGTATCGACCTGCTGGGCGTCCGCAAGGAGGACCTGCCCGCGGTATGGGCCGATCTGGACATGCCCTCGGGGTACGCGTACGGCAAGAGCTTCCGCACCGTGAAAACCTGTGTGGGCAGCGACTTCTGCCGCTACGGTGTCGGCGACTCCACGGCATTGGGCATCGCGCTGGAGGAGCGCTACCAGGGGCTGGCCAGCCCGGCGAAGATGAAGTTGGCGGTGACGGGCTGCCCGCGCAACTGTGCCGAGGCCCTGTGCAAGGACCTGGGCGTGGTGGCGGTCGACGGCGGCCGGTGGGAGATCTACGTGGGCGGGGCGGCAGGTGCGCATATCCGCAAGGGCGACCTGCTGGCCACCGTCGACGACGCGGCGATGGTGATGACGCTGACCGGACGTTTCCTGCAGTTCTACCGGGAGGACGCCAACTGGCTGGAACGCACGTACGCCTGGGTGCCCCGGGTGGGTATCGACCACATCCGTACGGTGGTGGTCGACGATACGCTCGGGTTGGCCGAAGGCCTGGACGCGCGTATGCAGAAATCCGTTGACGCATATCGGGATCCGTGGCTGGATGGCCGGAACCCGGTGAGCGAGGGTCAATTCCGGAGTTCGCTTCCGCTGCTGCCGCTCCCCCAGGTTCCGGTGCGATGAGCCGAGGACTGCGGTGATGGATCTGGGGCCGGTCACTCAGGTTCCCGTCGGCGAGGGCCGGACGTTCGCTGTCGAGGACACCCAGATCGCGGTGTTCCGGCTGCGGGACGGGTCGTTGCGGGCACTGGAAGCGGTCTGCCCGCACAAGGGTGGACCGCTGGCCGACGGGCTGGCCGACGACAGCGTGGTGGTGTGTCCGCTGCACGGTGCGACCTTCGATCTGTCTACCGGGGTGGACGTAGCCGGCGGCGACCCGGTGCGCAGCTACCCGGTGGCCGAGGTGGACGGGCAGATCCAGATCACGCTTTGAGCGTCGACGCAAGACCGAATCATGATGTTGTGGATAGCTTTTGGTCCTGTGGATAACATCTGACAGTCGTCGGCGCGCCCGGATAGCATTCGAACATGTTGGCGAATGCGGTGGGCGATCGGGAGACGGTGTTGGCCGCTTTCTATGCCCTCGACGCTGCAGCCGAGCAGCTCGCAGGCATGGACTTCACTCCGTTCTCGGTTGCCGAGCTGCTGGAGCTGCAATCACGCCGAGAACGTCAGGCCCGGATCACCGCATGTGCCGACCACCGGATCCTGGCCGCACTGCAGAACCAGGCCACCGCCCGCGAGATGGGCGGAAAATCCTGGCCGGACATCCTGGCGCTACGCCTGGGTATCAGTCAGGTCGAGGCCAAAGCCAGGGTGAAAGATGCCGAGCACCTCGGACCGCGATTTGTCATCGGCGGCGACGTGCTGGAGCCGGTCCTGCCCGTGTGTGCCGAAGCGCTGGCCTCCGGGGCGATCACTCTCGAGCACGCCGGCCACATTCGCGACGTGCTGCGCAAATCCGAGCGCCACACCACCGCCACCGACCGGGCCGAATGGGAACGCACCTTGGTGCGGATCGCGGCTTCAAACCCGCCCGAGACCGTCAAAGACGTCGGCGCCCAGATGCTGTACCTGCTCAATCAGGACGGGTCCAGTCCCGACCTCGCCGCCCATCAACCCGGACTGCGCCTCGGACCCCAAGACGCCGACGGACTGCACCGCATGTCTGGGTATGTCGACGCCGAGACCGCCGCCTACTTCAAAACCATCGAATCCGTCTGGGCCGCACCCGGTGTCAACAACCCCGCCGATACCGAACCCGTCGCCAATCCCAGCCCCAACCCGCTCGATTCCGACGCGCCGCCGGAGATGGACGCCGAACAACGCCAAGTCGAAGCCGCGGAACGAGACACCCGCACCCCGGCCCGCCGCAGCCACGATGCGTTCAAAACAGTGTGCCGGGAGATCCTGATGTCCAAGAAGCTCGGCCAGCACAACGGGGTGCCGGTCACCGTGGTCGTCTCGACGACGCTGGCCGAACTAGAGGACGGCACAGGGGTCGCCCGCACCAGCAGCGGAGTCAAGATCCCCATCCCCGACCTCATCCGGCTCGCCGCCCATGCCCACCACTACCTGCTGGTGTTCAAGCACCACACCGCCGAGCCGCTTTATCTCGGCCGCGCCAAACGTCTGGCTTCCAAAGCCCAGCGCTTGGTCGCAATCGCGCGGGACCGTGGCTGTACTCGCCCCGGCTGCTTCGCACCCGCTGACCGTTGCCAAGCGAACCACGCCGGTCTCGACTGGTCCGCCGGCGGTGAAACCAACGCCGACACCATCGTTCTGGGTTGCGGCCCCGACAACCGGCTGGCCTACACCAGCGGCTGGAGCACCCGCATCAACCCCACCACGGGCCGCGCCGAATGGACCCCGCCGCCACTACTGGACACCGGCCAAGACCGCACCAACCACCACTTCCACCCCGAAGAACTCCTCAACAACGAGGACGACGACGACCCATGACGCAGGCCGAGGTCTCAACCGTTCCGGCGCCACCAACGGGGCTTGCGCGGTTCAGCTGTCGCAGGTGCTGGGGTGGCCGGCGGTTCGGGCTCGGGCTCGGGCCCGGCCTCGACTGCCGGTTCGGGCGCACCGCCATCGGCCGACGTCGTCGACCCGGCAGCCGCCCGAGACGTCGCAGCTGCCAGCGACTCCGCGGCCGCTTCCAGCTCGGCACCGAGATCAGATTCCTGAGCTTCGCTTTCCGCCTCAGCCGAATCCCCCTGGAGGTCGGCTGCGGCCTCGGCGTCCTCGACCGCAGCGCCCGCTGCCGTCTGCTCCTCGACGTCCTCAGCCGAATCACCCTCGGCCAGCTCAGCCTCGGACTCAGAGTCAGGCTCAGCTTCGGCACCAGCCGATTTCGTCAACCTGAGGGCCACCAGCGACGTCGCGGCTGCCAGCGACTCCGCGGCCGCTTCCAACTCGGCACCGAGATCAGATTGCGCAGCCTCATCGTCGGACTCGACGGCCTCGGCCGGCTCCGGTTCCTCGGCCACCTCGAGGGTGTCCGCATCCACGGGCTCTTCGGCCTCGTCGGCGGCTTCCGCCTCCTCGACGATGTCCGCGTCCTCGGTATCGCCCACCGCGGCGGCGTCCTCGGCCTCCGCAGCACCCGCGACGGTCGCGGCCGCCACCACACCGGTGGTCGCTCCGACCGCCGCCAGCTCCTTGGCCACGATGTCGTCGACCGGCGACTCGTCATCCTGTTTGCCGCGCAGCGATGCCGGGTCCTCCCGGCCCTTGGGCGCGACCATGACGTAGACGACCGCCGCGACGAAGACGAACGTCGAGGTGAAGGTGTTCACCCGAATGCCGTCGACGGGCATGGACGCCGGATCGCTGCGCATCAGCTCGACCCAGAACCTGCCCACGCAGTATCCGGCCACATACAGCGCGAACAGCCGTCCGTGACCCATGTTGAAGCGCTTGTCGATCCACAGCAGCAGCGCGAAGATCAGCACGTTCCACAACAGCTCGTACAGGAACGTCGGATGGACCACCGCCACCAGCTGTCCGTCGGACACACCGTTCAAGGTGTTCAACGCACCGCTGGCGTCGCGGCGCTCGTAGATCTCCAGACCCCACGGCAGCGTTGTCTCGCGACCGTAGAGCTCCTGGTTGAAGTAATTGCCGAGCCGCCCGATCGCCTGCGCCAGGATGATGCCGGGCGCCACCGCATCACCGAACGCGGGCAACGGGATCCCGCGCATCCGGCAGGCGATCCAGGCACCGACCGCACCGAGGGCCACCGCACCCCAGATACCGAGACCGCCGTCCCAGATCCGGAACGCCGCACCGAGCCCGGCACCGCCGTCACCGAAGTAGGTCTTCCAGTCGGTCATGACGTGATACAGCCGGCCACCGACCAGGCCGAACGGCACCGCCAGCAGCGCGACGTCGTAGATGACGCCCTGCTCACCACCGCGCGCCACCCACCGGCGGTCGCCGATGATCAGCGCGGCGACGATCCCGGCGATGATGCACAGCGCGTACGCGCGAATCGGCACGGGGCCCAGATGCCACACGCCCTGGGCCGGAGTCGGGAAGTACGCGAGAACCGTCTCTGTCATGCGGGAATCCTCTGCCGCACACCCTCGGCGAGCTCGGCGGTCAAGGCCCGCACCGCGGGAATGCCGTCGTCGAGCGCGGACACCAGCGCCGATCCGACGATCACGCCGTCGGCGTAGGCGCCGATCTCGGCGGCCTGGGCACGCGAGCGCACGCCCAACCCGACGCCGACGGGGATATCGGAGATCTCCCGAATCCGCTGCACCAACTCGGGCGCCGCGTTGGACACCGCATCGCGGGCACCGGTCACGCCCATGGTCGACGCGGCGTAGACGAACCCGCGCGAGGCCTCGATGGTCGCGGCCAGCCGCTCCGGGGTGGACGAGGGTGCGACCAGGAAGATGCGATCCAGATCGTGTTTCTCGGACGCCGCCACCCAGTCCCCCGCCTCATCCGGAATCAGATCCGGCGTGATCAAACCCAACCCGCCGGCCGATGCGAGGTCACGGGCAAAAGCGTCCACACCCCAACGCAACACCGGATTCCAATACGTCATCACCACGGCACGCCCACCGGCACTGCTGATGGCCTCGACGGCGCGCAAGGCGTCACGCACCCGGACGCCACCGGCCAGCGCGACCTCGGTCGCCTTGGCGATCGTCGGCCCGTCCATGCCCGGATCGGAGTACGCCACACCGACTTCGACGATGTCACAACCCGATTCGACGAGTGCGGTCATCGCCGAGATCGAGGTGTCCACATCCGGATAGCCGGTCGGGAGGTATCCGATCAGTGCGGAACGCCCCTCGGCACGGCACGTGTCGAACAGATGCCCCAATCGGCTCACGAATCACCGTCCAGTAGCCCGAACCATTTGGCGGCGGTCTCGACATCCTTGTCACCGCGACCCGACAGATTCACCACGATCACCGAGGACGGGCCCAGTTCCACACCCAGTTTCAGAGCGCCGGCCACAGCGTGCGCCGACTCGATGGCGGGAATGATGCCCTCGGTGCGGCACAGCAGCGAGAACGCGTCCATCGCCTCGGTATCGGTGATCGGCCGGTATTCGGCACGGCCGACATCCTTGAGCAACGCGTGCTCCGGACCCACCCCGGGATAGTCCAAACCCGCAGAGATCGAATGCGATTCGATGGTCTGGCCGTCCTCGTCCTGCAACAGGTAGGAGAACGAGCCCTGGAAGGCGCCGGGCGAACCACCGGTGAAGGTGGCGGCATGCCGCCCAGTCTCCACCCCGTCACCGGCGGCTTCGAAACCGATCAGCCGTACTTCTGGATCGTCGATGAACGCGTGGAAGACACCGATCGCGTTGGACCCACCGCCCACACACGCCGTCACCGCGTCGGGTAGCCGGCCGGCCTGCTCGAGGATCTGTGCGCGCGCCTCCAACCCGATGATCCGCTGGAAATCGCGCACCATCAGGGGGAACGGGTGCGGCCCCGCCGCGGTACCGAAGGCGTAGTAGGTGTCGTCGGCGTGGGCGACCCAGTCGCGGAACGTCTCGTTGATCGCGTCCTTGAGCGTCTTCGAACCGGACTCCACCGCAACGACCTTCGCACCCAGCAGCCGCATCCGGGCCACGTTGAGGGCCTGGCGCGCGGTGTCGACGGCGCCCATGTAGATGACGCACTCCAGGCCCATCAGTGCGCACGCTGTCGCCGTGGCGACCCCGTGCTGACCGGCACCGGTCTCGGCGATGACGCGGGTCTTACCCATCTGCTTGGCCAGCAGCGCCTGCCCGAGGACATTGTTGATCTTGTGCGACCCGGTGTGGTTGAGGTCCTCCCGCTTGAGGAACAGCCGTGCCCCGCCGGCGTGCTCACCGAGGCGGGCCGCCTCGTACAGCGGCGAGGGACGGCCGGTGTAGTGCCGCTGCAGCCGGTCGAGCTCATCGAGGAAGGATTGATCACGGCGCACCTTGTCGTAGGCGGCGGTGACTTCCTCGATGACGGCCATCAGCGCCTCGGGCACCAGGCGTCCGCCATAGGCGCCGAAATGGCCCTTGGCATCGGGGTCATGACGTGTGGTTTCGGCCACCGCCGCGCTCATGCGGGGCAGTTGCGGGCCGGCGATATCGGCCATCTACCGGGCAGGTTTGGGGCAGGACGGATGGGCACCCGCGGTGACCAGGTCTGCGACGGCGCTGCGCGGGTCACCGCTGGTGACCAGGCCTTCGCCGACCAGCACCGCATCGGCACCGGCGCCGGCGTAGGCCAGCAGGTCGGCGGTGCCACGCACCCCGGACTCGGCCACCCGGATGACGCTGCTGGGCAGGCCGGGGGCGATCCGGGCGAAGCAGTCGCGGTCGACCTCGAGGGTCTTGAGGTCGCGGGCGTTGACCCCGATCAGGGTCGCACCGGCTTGCAGGGCACGGTCGGCCTCTTCCTCGGTGTGCACCTCGACCAGGGCGGTCATTCCCAGCGACTCGGTGCGGTCCAGCATCGACTCGAGCGCCTGCTGTTCCAGCGCCGCGACGATGAGCAACAGCATGTCGGCGCCGTGGGCGCGAGCCTCGTGAATCTGGTACGGCCCGACGATGAAGTCCTTGCGCAGCACCGGAATCGACACCGCGGCACGCACCGCGTCCAGGTCGTCGAGCGAGCCGCGGAAGCGGCGCTCTTCGGTCAGCACGCTGATGACGCGGGCGCCGCCTGCCTCGTAGGCACCGGCCAGCTGCGCCGGGTCGGCGATGGACGCCAGCTCACCGCGCGACGGGCTGGCCCGCTTCACTTCGGCGATCACCGCGATACCCGGTGCGCGCAGCGCTGCCATCACATCCAGCGGCGGCTGCGCATCCTTGGCGCGTTGTTTGATGTCCGCGAACGGAACCGCAGCTTCACGAGCGGCAACGTCGGCGCGAACTCCTTCGATGATGGAGTCGAGCACGTTCCCCGAACTCATGAGCCACCGTCCATTTCCGTCAGCCGGGACGCACCCGGATTCGTCTGCCTAGAGGCTAGTCGCCGACGCTGCACGGCCCGTCACCGACCCTTCGTGTCAGAACCGGCGTCCGGATCCGTGGGATCGGACCCCTCGTCGAGGGCATCCCAGATCATCCGTTCCGACATCCCGTCCTCGGCGCTGTCACCGGTCACCGCCTCGCGGCGGACGGCGGGTGCGACGTATTTGGTGCCGGTGCCACGCGCGGTCGCCGCGGACCGGATGAGCAGCACGGCCGCGGCCAGGGTGAGCACCGCGGCGCCCACGGTGATGCCGGCGCCCAGGTACTGCCGCGAGGAACCGACGAGCGCCGCGACGGGCACCTGCGCGAGGTCAGCGCCGCGTACGGCGATATCGCGGACCACCCACAGACTGATGCCCAGGTAAGCCATCGCCGCACTCGAGACGGCCACCAGCACCGCCAGCAGCCGCAGGGCCCAGCCCCGCACGGCCAACGCGGCGACGGCCGCCGCGAGCAGCACCAGCGCCAGCGGTATCAGCGCGGTCGACCACTGCCCGCCCGTCAACGTCGACGTCTTGGGTTGCCCGAGGCCGTCGAACGACGACACCTGCACCCATGTCAGCCGCGAGGCCCCCCACAGCGCCAGCGCGGCCAGTGCCAGCAGTGCCTGGGCGATCCGGATCATCGGACCGGCGGGCCGGAGCTAAGTGACCCGGGATTCGGCACGGCCAGCGTCTCGGCGGCCGCGACGGCAGCCAGCACCGCCTTGGCCTTGTTGGCGGACTCGTTGTATTCGTACGGCCCGTTCGAGTCGGCCACCACACCGCCGCCGGCCTGCACATAAACGGTGCCGTCACGCATCAGCGCGGTGCGGATGGCGATGGCGAAGTCGGCGTTGCCGGCGAAGTCCAGGTACCCCAGCACACCGCCGTACAGGCCGCGGCGGGTCAACTCGACCTCTTCGATGAGCTCCATGGCCCGTACCTTCGGGGCGCCGGACAGCGTCCCGGCCGGGAAACAGGCGGTCACTGCATCCAGCGCGGTACTGCCCGGAGCCAGCTGCCCCGTCACCGTCGACACCAGGTGCATGACGTGGCTGTAGCGCTCGATATGGCTGTAGTCCTCGACCCGCACGGTGCCCGGTTCGCACACCCGGCCCAGATCGTTGCGGCCCAGGTCGACGAGCATGAGGTGCTCGGCGCGCTCCTTGTCGTCCGCGAGCAACTCCTTTTCCAGCAGGACGTCTTCCTCTTCGGTGTCCCCGCGCCAGCGGGTGCCCGCGATCGGATGGGTGGTGGCCTTGCCGTCCTGCACCGTCACCAGGGCTTCGGGACTGGAGCCGACGATCGAGAAGTCCAGTCCTCCTTCGGCATTCGGAGCGTTGAACAGGTACATGTACGGGCTCGGGTTGGTCACCCGCAGCATCCGGTACACATCGATGGGATCGGCCTGGGTCGTCATCTCGAAGCGCTGCGAGGGCACCACCTGGAACGCCTCACCTGCCTTGATCTCCTCGACCAGCCCGTCGACGATGGCGGTGTACTCGGCGACCGTGCGCTGCGCCCGGTGCTGTGGCGCGGGCCGGGCGAAGGTGGCCACCGACGAGGGCAACGGTTCACCCAGCGCGGCCGTCATGATGTCCAGACGCCGCACCGCATCGTCGTAGGCCCAGTCGACCCGTTCGTCGGTGCCGTTCCAGTTCACCGCGTTGGCGATCAGGGTGATGGTGCCCTCGTGGTGATCCACCGCGGCGATATCGGTGGCCAGCAGCAGCAGCATGTCGGGCAGGTGCAGGTCGTCGACCGTCAGCTCCGGCAGCCGTTCCAGCCTGCGCACCATGTCGTAGGCGAAGAAACCGACCAGCCCCGAGGACAGCGGGGGCAGACCGGGGACCGCGGCGGTGGCCAGCACGTCGAGCGTGGTGTGCAGGGCCTGCAGCGGATCCCCGCCGGACGGGGCGCCCTGCGGGGGTGCACCCAGCCAGACCGCCTCACCGTCGCGCACCGTCAGCGCCGACGGCGCGCCCGCGCCGATGAAGGACCAGCGCGACCAGGATCGGCCGTTCTCCGCGGATTCCAGCAGGAACGTGCCGGGTCGGTTGGCGGCCAGTTTCCTGTACGCCGACAGCGGGGTCTCGCTGTCGGCGAGGACCTTACGGGTCACCGGGACCACCCGGTGCTCGGCCGCCAGCGCCCGGAAGTCCTCACGTGAGGTGGTCGAAGCGAGCGTTTCGGCGTGTACTTGCACGGGCCAATCCTCCCAGACGGCGGTAACGGCTTCGGCGTGCACATCCCCCCGTCGCTCCTGTCGGCCAGTAGCGTGTGCAGCCATGACTGCCATGAAGACGGGTGACACCGTCGCGGAGTTCGAACTTCCCGATCAGATGGGTACGCCGCGCAGCTTGACGGGTTTGCTGGCCGACGGTCCGGTGGTGCTGTTCTTCTACCCGGCGGCCATGACACCGGGGTGCACCAAGGAGGCCTGTCACTTCCGCGATCTGGCCGGCGAGTTCGCCGCCGTCGGCGCGTCCCGGGTGGGGATCAGCACCGACGCGGTGGACAAACAGGCCCGCTTTGCCGACCAGCAGAACTTCGACTACCCCCTGCTGTCGGACACCGAGGGTGTGGTCGCCGAACGGTTCGGGGTGAAACGTGGTCTGCTCGGCAAGCTGATGCCCGTCAAGCGGACCACGTTCGTCATCGACACCGATCGCACCGTCCTCGCCGTGATCTCCAGCGAGTTCAGCATGGACACCCACGCCGACAAAGCCCTCGAGGTGCTCAGGGCACGGTGAGCCCGTAGGTCGCCGTGAACAGTTCGAACAACTCGGCCGCGGTCATCTCGGCACCGCTGGCGTCCGTCCGCGCCTGGACGTGGCGGGCGAAGTCCTGCTGCTGCCAGCGCGGCAGATCCAGCCCGTACTCAGTGGACAGCAGATAGGCGATACCACCCTTGCCGGACTGTGAGTTGACCCGGATGACCGCTTCATAGGTGCGGCCGATATCGGCCGGGTCGATCGGCAGATACGGCACCCGCCAATCGACCTCACGTTCGGAGCGCCCTTCGGCGGTCGCCCGGGCCCGGTGCTCGGCGAAGCCTTTCTTGATGGCGTCCTGATGGGTACCGGAGAATGCGGTGTGCACCAGCGCGCCGGCGTACGGATGCCGGTCGTGGATCGGCATCCGGGTGCAGTGCGCGACGGTGCGGGCGATCTCGTCGATATCGGAGAAGTCGATCTTCGGGTCGACACCCTGGGCGTACAGATTCAGCGCCAAGGTGGCGATGTCGACGTTGCCGGTCCGTTCGCCGTTGCCGAACACACAGCCCTCCACGCGCTGCGCCCCGGCCAACACCGCCAGTTCGGCGCAGGCGACACCGGTGCCCCGGTCGTTGTGGGGATGCACCGACAAGATGACGCTGTCACGGCGGGCCAGGTTGCGGTGCATGTACTCGATCTGGTCGGCGTACACATTCGGGGTGGCGACCTCGACGGTGGCCGGCAGATTGAGGATGACGGGCCGGGCGGGACAGGCTTGCCACAGTGCCGTCATCGCATCGCAGATCTCGAGTACGTAGTCGGGCTCGGTGAGGTTGAACACCTCCGGCGAGAATTCGAACCGGACGTTCGGGCGGTCGCCGGCCAACTCCAGCACGTCCCGTCCACCGGCCAGGATCAGCTCTCGGAGTTCGTCGCGATCCTTACCGAGCACGGTGTCCCGCCATACCGGTGCGGTGGCGGTGTACATGTGGATGACGACATCGCCGGCGATGCCGTCGATCGATGCCACCGTCCGCGCGATCAGATCGCGCCGGGCGGGGGTGAACACCACGATCGTCACGTCGTCGGGGGCGATGCTCGATTCGGCGATGAGCCGGACGAAGTCGTAGTCGGTCTGCGAGGCGGACGGATAGCCGACCTCGATCTCCTTGTAGCCCATGCTCACCAGCAACTCGAAGAACCGTCTCTTGCGGGCCGGGTCCATCGGTTCGGCGAGCGCCTGGTTGCCGTCGCGCAGGTCGACCGGTACCCACAGCGGCGATTCGGTGAGCCGGGCGTCGGGCCAATGCCGCTGCTGCAGAGGCACTTCCACGCGATCGTAGACATCTTTGTAACGATGCCAGGGCATCGGCGACGGTTGTTGACGATTCCAGATCATGAGTGTTCCTGTTCGGCCGAAGGGATCCGACCGGCGCACCGCAGCCCCACGACAGGGGGCCGGTCGGTCAGGCCCTGCCGAGGCGGCTAAGGAGAAGCTGGCGCGTCATGATGGTTAGACTGTACACAACTCCTCAGACAAGTAGAGAGGTTGTGATGGTCACCCAGGTTCAGCGGCACCCCTTGGCCGCCCAGGCCGCACAGCTGTTGCTGACCCGGATCCGCGACGGCGAATGGCCACTCGGCCACCGGCTACCGGGCGAGACGACACTGGCCGCGCAGCTCGGGGTCGGCCGGTCCACCCTGCGCGAAGCCATCCGCGAACTGGCGGGCAAGGGGGTGCTGGAAAGCCGCCAGGGCGCGGGTGTGTTCGTCACCGCACTGGATGCCGGCGAGGATTGGGACGCCGTGCTGCGGCGTTCCACCATCGCCGCGGTCATCGAAGCCCGTATCGCCATCGAGGCCGAAGCCGCAGCACTCGCCGCGACCCGGCGCACGCCGGCCGACCTGAGGGAGATCCGCCGGGCGCTTGCCGCCCGCGGCGTGCCGGGCCAATCGGTGCCCGATCACGTGGACGCCGATATGGCGTTCCACCGCGCCGTGATCGCCGCGGCCCACAACGAGGTGCTGATCCAGCTCTTCGACGCGTTCCTGCCGAGATTGCGCACGGCCATGATCGACATGCTCAAGATCGCCCCCGTGTCATCCGAAGCGGCGGACCACGCCTGCCATCGGGAACTCGCCGAGGCCATCACCACCCGCTCCCCCGAGGCCGCCGCGGCCGCCAGCCGAACTCACCTGACCGCACTGATGGAGTCCTTCTCATGACCCCCGTCCTGGAGATCACCGATGTCACCTTCCGCCGCGAGGGCAAACAGATCATCGACGGCATCTCGCTGACAGTGCAGGCCGGTGAACACTGGGCGCTGCTGGGCCCCAACGGCGCGGGCAAGAGCACGCTGCTAGGTTTCTGTGCGGCCGTGACGTTTCCGACCACCGGAACGGTCCGGGTGCTCGGCGCCCAGATGGGCCAGACCGACCTGTCCGTGCTCCGGCGCAATATCGGGCATGTGAACCCACGGCACCGGCTGCAGTATCCGCTGACGGTGCGCGAGGTGGTGCTCACCGGGATCACCGCCACCGTCGACACCGCAGCGCGGTGGATGCCCACCGCCGAGCAGGTGGCCCGCGCCGAGGAGTTGATCACCACCGTCGGGCTGTCGACTCGCGCGGATTCGGTGTGGCCCACCCTGTCTCAAGGCGAACGGGGACGCACCTTGATCGCCCGCGCCCTGATCTCCGATCCCCGCCTGCTGCTGCTCGACGAACCGACCACCGGACTGGACGTGGCCGCCCGCGAACAGTTACTGGAAACCCTTGACACGCTCGATGATTCGCATCCGGACATGGCCTCGATCCTGGTGACACATCACCTCGAGGAGTTGCCGACGTCCACCACCCATGCCCTGCTGATCGGCCAGGGCCGCACGGTGGCCGCCGGACCGGCCCGCGACACCGTCACCACCGAACACGTCACGGCGGCATTCGACCACCCGGTCACCGTGGGCTTCCAGGACGGTCGCTGGACCGCGCGTGCCAAGGCGAGCTCGCGGGTGCGCTGACCAGGTTTCAGTGGTGACCGCTGTCGCCGGACTGACCGGACGTACCGGAACCTGCCGTGCCGTCCGGGTGGCTGGCCGGGTTGGGGGGCACGTTGCACTGCCCGTCGATGACGATCTGCCCCGGCTCGCAGGCAATCGTGTCATCCGCCGACGCCACGCCCGCCCCGGCCACCAGCCCCGCCGCGCACAGGATTCCCACAGCAAACGCGCGGGATAAAGTGTGTGATACCGACATGATTTTGCCGCCCTTCTTTGACGTGGCCGTCAATATACCCCTGACGCGGGATACGTGCAGCTCATTCGCGTTATTGGGATACCTCCCGGTTCGGGCTCAAGCATCGTTGCCAGATCGCCCTGCGACCCTCCACAAGCCAGGCGGCAAAGATTTCCCAGTCACGCGTCGCGGCGGCGGCGGCGCGCCTCGCGGTGCCGGGTCACGGGCGTCGTGTCCAGCACACGGTTCACCATGACGGCCAGAAAGCGGGCGGGTTGCAGCGCCGGCGGAACGGTGTCGTGGCGGATCACGACGTTCGGCAGCGCCGTCAGCGCCTCCTCGACGGCCGCGGTCTCGACATCGACGATCTCGAAAAGTGCATCCGGTTCGGCCTTTTCGAGGCTGTCGACCTCGTCCCCGGTGGTGTCCGCGGCGGGCGCGTCGTAGTCGATCATGATGAGTGCGACGGCGTGGTACGCATCGTCCTCGGTGCCGAGTTTGGCCAACAGGTCGATCAGCCATTCGGCCTTGTCCGGCTCGCTGGTCAGGATGGTCGACCGCAGACCGTAGACGAATCCGAGCGCGGCCAGCGGATGACGCAACCGCAGATTCTTGGCGTCGCCGTAGCTCTCCTCCACACGGTTGGCGGCGTTCTTCCCGAAACTGGAGTCCATCCGCTTGGTGCTGATCAGCAGTTCGGGCCCGGTGTCCCAGTCCGACATCACGATGTCGACCTGTTTCATGTAGTGCTTGCCGAGCACACTGGCGCTCGAGCCGGCCACCCCCTTCATCGAGCGCTGCAGCCGGTGCTCGATGAGCTGACGTTCCTTGATCGGAAGCGCCTCCAGCAGATTGGCGATGGCACTGGGCATGATGCGCGGCTCGACGGCCCGCGGCCACACCGCGTTGGTGTCGAAACCGGCGCGACGCAGCTCGTAGGACAGCCAGACATCGAGCGCCAGTGCGGGCACCCCGGTGGTCGACGGTGCATCCAGATGCAGCGGCACCCCGAGCAGCCGGCGCAGCACCCTGAAGTCGGGTTCGTACACCACGGTGTCCCCGCTGCGCCGCCATGGACTGGTGTGCTCTCCGTGGGGCGCCGCATCGGCGACGATTCTGTCGAAGATGGCCCACGCGGTGGCTTTCGTGGACGGTTCAGCGGGCACGCCGAGACCTTACCGCGCGCCTGGTGGCCAGCGAATCACGCGCTGCGCGAATCGAATCCACGTCATCGAGCCCCAGCGCACCGTCGATGGTCTGCACTGCGTCGAGCAACCTGCCCTTGGCCAGCAGACCCGCCACCGCGCGCCGTGCCGCGCGGAGCTGCCCGGCACGGGCGGCGATCAACTCGGCGGACGGCACCAGCCACCGGTCGGCCTCGCGCGGCTCGAGCTTGAGAATGCCGCCACCGTAGGAACGCCCCACGATCTCCGCGTGCAGCACCGTCGCCGAGTTCAAGGAGGCCAGGGGCAGCAGGTCCTGCCCCAGCGCGGTCAGCTCGTCACGCAGATAGACACCGTGCACCGAGTTGAGGTGATGGGCCGCCGCCCGGTTGGTGATCAGGCGCGGGGTGTCGGCGTTCATACAGGTGAGCAGCAGGTGTGCCGGCGCCAGCAGAGGGACCATGAACCAGGGGCTGCGGACCCGGCACTTGTAGGCCAGGTGCACACCGGCGGCGTGCCCGGCCTCGATGTACCGCTGCGCCGCCGCCGAGATGGCGCCGCCGGGCCGGAACAGGTGGATCGACTTGCCGTCCTCCCCCAGCCGGCGCAGTTGGGCGCCGGTGAGGGTGAGACCGCGCAGGTGCGCACTGCCCGGCGGCGACAGCGGGAGCAGGTCGCCGGGGCGCAGCCCGAGCTCACGCACCCGGTCCGGCGACAGCGCGAAATAGCCGTTGTTGCCGGTGACCATGCCGAGCGTGGTGTCCCCCCACTGGTCCAGTGTCGCGAGACTGCCGGTGTCGTGCAGCGCGTGCAGCTGCTCCACCGGCGCGGCGCCCACCAGGCCGCTGACCCATTTGTCGGCGGGATCGCGGGGTGCCCAATGCCGTTGCACCAGTTCCGATGTCAGGGATTTTGCGTTGCGGGCACGGTGAATGACGGCATGTCCCGAGGGTCCGCCGTCGAAACCGTCGGCCAGCAGCAGCACCACATCCGCCTCGGCTTCGGGAAACACCTGCTCGTCGAACATCACCAGTTCGACCGTGGCGAACCGGTCGAACAGGAACTTGCGCACCGGCGCGGCGTAGTTGACGCTGAGCAGCTCGGCGGGCAGGACCAGGGCCAGCCGCCCACCGGGCCGCAGGAACAGCGCCGCGTGCACGGTGAATGCCGCCCAGCTCGACGCCAGCCCGGACAGGCTGACACCGGCGGCCAGGGCGGCGCGCCGCGACTGGGCGCGGGCCTGGCCCCGGAAGTCCTGATAGCGGATATAGGGCGGGTTGCCGATCACCGCGGTGTAGGACGGCTGCGGGTCGACGGCGAAGAAGTCGGCGGTGCGGATGCGTGCCGTGCCGCCGGCCGCGGTCACCCGCTTACGGGCCGCGCGGGCACTGGCCGGATGGATCTCCACGCCGTCGAGCAGCGGGGCGGCCGCACCGAGGTCGGTGAGGCGCCGGGCCGCGGCGACGAGGAACGCCGCCTCACCGGCCGACGGCTCGAAGACGCGGTCCGCGGAGTCGCGGACCGCCCACTGGGCCAGATAGTGGGTGATCTCCGGCGGGGTGAAGAAGGCACCGCGCGCTTTGCGGGCCCCGGCGGAATCGATCACGCTGGCCATTCTGTCCGACCACACCGACAAGTCGGCGCAGACCACGCCGTCGCGGCGGGGTCGTCACCCAGGAATCGCTTCGATTGGCTAAGCTTTCGGCATGAGCAAGTCAGCAGTGGCGGCAGCACTGGCCGCAGGCGCGATCATCGGCTCGTCTCTGGGCCTCGGGCTGGCCACGGCCGGCGCCCAGCCGGTAGATCCCGGCGGACCCACCTTGGAAGCGCCCGCCAACGCGCCGCGCAAACCCGCCGAAGCCTGGCAGGGTCACCCGATGGTCTGGTGGGACTGGGGTTCCGGCGGGCACTGGGGTGTCTGGACCAACGGGCAGTTCCTGCCCTTCACCTGATCGGTCCGCCGGTAGCCGAACCAGAGCCGGCGCACGCTCATCACCAGGAAGCACCCGACTGCAACCACGATGAAGAGCATGGTCGCCAGGATCAGACCCGCGGTGCCGACGAGTAGCAATTCGTCGGCCGAGCCGGCAGTGGAGATCGACAGCGCCGCGGCGAATCCGATGGTGTTCTGCAGGCCGTGGGCCAGGATCACCGGCCACAACCGGCGGGTGCGGTACACCAGGAACAGGTTGAAACCCGACCACACCCCGCACCACAGGACGACGAGAAGCACGGCCATCGCCGTCGCAGCATCGGCACCGGCGGCGTAGTAGAGGTGAATGCTGGCACGGGCCAGTGCCGTGAGCGCCCACAGCGCAACGAAGGTGCGCCCGGTCGGCCGCGGCCACAACAGCACCGCGATGCCGACGAACACCGGTTCCTCCGCCACACCCGCCAGAGCGAGCGACAGCGCGAGAACCAACCACTGTCCCGTCGAGTGTGCGTGCATCGGATAGTCGATGTCGGGGACGGCCGCCAGCCCGATCAGTGTGTGGTAGCCGATGTTCGCCGCGAACAACACCAGCAGCGAAGCGGCGGCCGCGGCGCCGCCGCCGCTCAGCCTGACGAACCGGCTCCGGCCGGCGGGACGTGCGAGCAGCCCCCGACTGTCGATCACCCAGGCGCGCACCAGCACGAAGGTCCAGACCGACAGTGCCGGGCCGCCGAACACCTCGATCAAGATCCGGGGACCGAAGCCCTGCGGGGTGTAGGAGATGCCGGGCGTCATCACCGCGATGGCGTTGAACACCCCGACGGCCTGGGTGGCCACGAAGGCACACGCGTAGGCCGTCACCCTGATCTGGTTGCCGGACAACGGATATCGTCGAACCAATACCGCCAACACGCCGGCGGCCACCGCGACCACGGCGATCACCGCCACGCCGAAGCCGGCCGGAAAGCCCCGCAGCGACCAAGCCGCCAGCACCGTGGCGGTGGCCCACCACACGGCCAGCGGCACGGGTGACGTCAGCGCTGCGGGCGCCGGATTCCTCGTCGCGTACATCACCCGATTCTCGGCGCAGCCCCGATCAGGCGGCCGAGTAGTCAGGTACTCGAACAGACGCTAACCCTGCGGCGGCAGCAGCAGATCCGCGTCGAAGCAGGTGTGATCGCCGGTGTGGCAGGCACCGCCCACCTGGTCGACCTCCAGCAGCACGGTGTCCCCGTCGCAGTCCAGGCGCACCGAGTGCACGTGCTGCGTGTGGCCCGAGGTGGCGCCTTTGATCCACTGTTCGCCCCGCGAGCGCGAGAAGTAGGTGGCCTCACGGGTTTCCAGGGTGCGGGCCAGCGCGGCGTCGTCCATCCAGGCGACCATCAGCACGTCACCGGTGCCGTGTTCCTGAACGACCGCGGCGAACAGCCCGTCGGCGTTGCGTTTGAGCCGGGCGGCGATATCGGGGTCAAGCTCGCTCATCGGACCCCACCTCGACTTGTCCTCTTCGCTTCGCTCATCGGACGGTGATCCCCTCGGCCGCCATCGCCGCCTTCACCTGACCGATCGTCAGCTCCCGGAAATGGAACACGCTGGCCGCCAGCACGGCGTCGGCGCCGGCTGCCACTGCGGGGGCGAAGTGCTCCACCGCCCCGGCCCCACCGCTGGCGATCACCGGAACCGTGACCGCAGCGCGGACCGCACGCAGCATCGCCAGGTCGAAACCGGCCTTGGTACCGTCGGCGTCCATCGAATTCAGCAGGATCTCCCCCACCCCGAGTTCGGCTCCGCGCGTGGCCCATTCGACGGCGTCGATGCCGGTGCCGCGCCGGCCACCGTGGGTGGTGACCTCCCAGCCCGACGGCGTCGGCGCCGAACCGTCCGGCACCGTGCGGGCATCGACACTGAGCACGATGCACTGCGACCCGAACTGGCGCGCCAGCTCGGCCAGCAGCTCCGGGCGGGCGATGGCCGCGGTGTTCACCGATACCTTGTCCGCACCGGCGCGCAGCAGGGTATCCACATCCTCGACCGAACGGACACCACCACCCACGGTGAGCGGGATGAACACCTGCTCCGCGGTGCGACGCACCACCTCCAGCATGGTGGACCGCCCCGAGGAGGACGCGGTGACATCCAGGAAGGTCAGCTCGTCGGCGCCTTCGGCATCGTAGGCGGCCGCGAGTTCGACGGGATCGCCCGCATCCCTGAGGTTCTCGAAGTTGACCCCCTTGACCACCCGGCCGGCGTCGACGTCCAGGCAGGGAATGACACGGGTGGCGACATCACTGATCACAGGTAATCCTCCGGGTTGCCCGCCGAGGCGACGATCTCCAGCATGCGGGCGTGCACACCGGGTGCGGCGGCCAGCGCCGATTTCGACTCGGCCGTCCAGGGCGCGCCGGCCAGGTCGGTGACGACACCACCGGCGGCCCGGACCAGTGCGACGCCCGCCGCGTGGTCCCAGATGTGGTGGCCGAAGCTGATTGCCGCACTGAGGATTCCGGCGGCGACATAGGCCAGGTCCACCCCGGTGGCGCCGTGCATGCGAACCCGCGAGCACTCACGGCTCAGGTTGGCCAGCACCTCGGCCCGGTACCGGCCGGGAAACCGGCCACGGGAGTCGATGTTGAAGGTCTGGATCCCGACGATCGAATCGGCCAGCGTCGGCGCGTCGAGCGGGGGCAGCACCACGCCACCGTCGCGCACCGGTCCGCCGGCCAGCGCGGTGTAACGC
This sequence comes from Mycolicibacterium sp. Y3, assembly GCF_051188035.1. Classification (NCBI taxonomy): domain Bacteria; kingdom Bacillati; phylum Actinomycetota; class Actinomycetes; order Mycobacteriales; family Mycobacteriaceae; genus Mycobacterium; species Mycolicibacterium sp. Y3. The sequence goes on from NZ_JAVQLT010000001.1 coordinate 3,799,021, forward strand.
TGGCCCATGAACGGCAGCCAGGTCAGCCCGGCGACCGGCACACCGTTGTGCAGCAATCCCAACAGGATGGCTGCCATCGGAGAGCCGGCCGCATAGTTGAACGTGCCGTCGATCGGGTCGAGTACCCACACCAGTTCGGAATCGATCGGTTCGCCACCGAATTCCTCGCCGTGTACCCCGATGCCGGTCTGCTCCTGCAGCGCCGCGACGACCTGGCGTTCGATCGCGAGATCCACCTCGGTCGCGAAATCGTTGCCCTGTTTGCGGACAGCCGAGTCGGCTCGGTGGCCCGCGACGAACTGAACCGATGCCGCATCGAGGATGGCGGTCGCGGTGGCGACCAGAGCGGTCAGCCGGTTGGCGTCCATGACCGTTATCCGCTGACCGCGGCCAGCGCCTCGGGCAGCGTGAAACGTCCCGCATATAAGGCTTTTCCGACGATGGCGCCCTCGACCCCACGACCCGTCAGGGTGGCGATGGCCGTCAGATCCTCGATGCTCGACACGCCACCGGAGGCGATCACCGGGACGCCGCTGCGGTCGGCCACCTCGCCGAGCAGCTCCAGATTGGGCCCGGCCAGCGTGCCGTCCTTGGTCACATCGGTGACGACATAGCGTGAGCAGCCTTCACGCTCAAGCCGTTCCAGCACCTCCCACAGGTCACCGCCGTCCGTCTCCCAGCCGCGTCCGCGCAGGCGGTAGGTGCCGCCTTCCAGTTGCACATCCAGTCCGACGGCCACCTTGTCGCCGTACTCGGCGATCGCCGCGGCACACCAGGTGGGGTTCTCCAGCGCGGCGGTGCCGATATTGACCCGAGCGCAGCCGGTGGCCAGTGCAGCCTTCAACGATTCGTCATCCCGGATACCGCCGGACAGCTCCACGGCGACATCGAGCTTGCCGACCACCTCGGCGAGCAGTTCACGGTTGGAGCCACGGCCGAAGGCGGCGTCCAGGTCCACCAGGTGGATCCACTCGGCGCCGTCGCGCTGCCAGGCCAGCGCAGCGTCCAGCGCCGACCCGTAGTCGGTTTCACTGCCGGCCTTGCCCTGCACCAGGCGCACCGCTTTGCCCCCGACCACGTCGACGGCCGGCAAAAGAATCAAACTCACAGTCCCTCAACCCAATTCGTCAGCAGCGCCGCACCCGCGTCACCGCTCTTCTCCGGATGAAATTGTGTCGCCGACAACGGGCCGTCCTCGACGGCCGCGATGAACGGCACATGGTGTGTCGCCCACGTGACCAGCGCCTCGGGCCGGCCCTGCCACTCCTGTGCGGCGTACGAATGCACGAAGTAGAAGCGGGTGCCGGCGTCCAGGCCCCGGAACAAGGTACTGCCCGCGGGCGCATCGACCACATTCCAGCCCATGTGCGGCACCACCGGGGCATCGATGCGGGTGACCGAGCCGGGCCACTGCCCGCATCCGGCGGACTCCACCCCGAACTCGACGCCGCGGGCGAACAGGATCTGCATGCCCACACAGACCCCGAGCACCGGACGACCCGCGGCCAGGCGCTTCTCGATGATCTGCTCGCCGCCGATACCGCGCAGCCCCACCATGCAGGCCTCGTAGGCGCCGACCCCCGGCACCAGCAGACCGTCGGCCTCATAGGCCGCGGAGGCGTCCGAGGTGACCTCGACATCGGCGCCGGTGCGCTGCACCGCGCGCTGCGCCGAACGCAGGTTGCCGGACCCGTAGTCCAGCACCACCACCTTTTTCGAAGTCACTCCCCGTCGCTCCGCTCGCAAATCGCCGTCACAGAGTGCCCTTGGTGGACGGCACCCCGCTGACGCGGGGGTCGTATTCGACGGCCTGGCGCAACGCGCGGGCGACCGCCTTGTACTCGGCCTCGGTGATGTGGTGCGGGTCGCGGCCGTAGAGGGTGCGCACGTGCAGGGCGATGCGGGCGTTGAAGGCCAGCGACTCGAACACGTGCCGGTTGATCACCGTGTGATACGGCGTGCTGGACCCGGCGATGGTGAATTCGACCATGTAATCCGGTTCGCCGGTGTGCACGAAGTACGGCCGGCCGGACACGTCGACCGCGGCGTGCGCCAGCGTCTCGTCCATCGGGATGTAGGCGTCCCCGAAGCGGCGGATGCCCTTCTTGTCACCGAGCGCCTGGCCGAGTGCCTGGCCGAGCACGATCGCCGTGTCCTCGACGGTGTGGTGACCTTCGATCTCGATATCGCCCTTGGCGTGCACCTTCAGGTCGAAGCTGGCGTGGCTGCCCAGCGCGGTCAGCATATGGTCGAAGAACGGCACTCCGGTGTCGATGTCGACCTGTCCGGTGCCGTCGAGATCGATCTCGACGGTGATATCGGACTCCTTGGTCTTGCGTTCGACCTTCGCGCGGCGGCTCATGAGGCTCCTTGTGGGGCTTCGGTTTTCAGGGCTGTACCGGACTCGGCGAGATCGGCGCTCACATCGAGCAGGACGTCGTTCTCCTCGGCGAGGCCGATGGTGGCGCGCAGATATCCGGGCAGGCCGACATCGCGGATGAGCACCCCCGCGTCCAGATAGCGCTGCCACGCCGCGGGCGCATCGGCGAACTCGCCGTAGAGCACGAAGTTGGCGTCGCTGGGGATCACCCGGAAGCCCATCTCGGACAGGCCTTTCGACACCCGCTCGCGCTCGGCGATGAGCAGCGCGACGCTGCCCAGGGTGTCCTCGGCGTGGCGCAGCGCGGCGCGGGCGGCGGCCTGGGTCAGCGAGGACAGGTGATACGGCAGCCGGACCAGCAGCAGTGCCTCGATGACGGCGGGATCGGCGACCAGATAGCCCAGCCGGCCGCCGGCGAAGGCGAACGCCTTGCTCATGGTGCGGGTGACGATGAGCTTGGCCGGGTACTCCGCGATCAACCCGATGGCACTGGGCTGGCTGGAGAACTCGCCGTACGCCTCGTCGACGATGACCACACCGGGGGCGACATCGAGCAACTGGCGCAGTTCGTCGAGCGTGATGCTCTGGCCCGACGGGTTGTTCGGGCTGGCCAGGAACACCACGTCCGGACGGTATTCCTTGACCGCGGCGACCGCGACGGCGGTGTCGAGCCCGAAGTCGTCGGCACGGGCCGCCTGATGCCAGGTGGTCTGGGTGCCGTCGGAGATGATCGGGTGCATCGAGTAGGACGGGACGAATCCCAGTGCGCTGCGCCCCGGACCGCCGAAAGCCTGCAGCAGCTGCTGCAGGATCTCGTTGGAACCATTTGCCGCCCAGACGTTCTCGACGCCGACCCGGACCCCGGTCTGATCGGTCAGATAGGCCGCCAGTTCGGTCCGCAGGCCGACGGCATCGCGGTCGGGATAGCGGTGCAGATCCGATGCGGCGTCGCGTACCGAGGCCGCGACATCGTCGATGAGTGCCTGGCTCGGCGGATGCGGGTTCTCATTGGTGTTGAGCCGCACCGGCACGTGCAACTGGGGTGCCCCGTACGGGGACTTGCCGCGTAGATTCTCCCGCAGTGGCAGGTCGTCAAGGGAGATACCGGATGTGGTCACTTCTCGAACCTCCGCCGCACAGCTTCGCCGTGCGCGGGCAGATTCTCCGCCTGCGACAGCGTGATCACATGACCTGACACATCTTTGAGCGCCGCCTCGTCGTACTCCACGACGTGGATCCCGCGCAGGAAGGTCTGCACCGACAGTCCGCTGGAATGCCGGGCGCAACCCGCGGTGGGCAGCACATGATTGGAGCCGGCGCAGTAGTCCCCCAGGCTCACCGGAGACCATGCGCCGACGAAGATCGCTCCGGCCGAACGGATCCGGCCGGCCACCGCGGATGCGTCGACGGTCTGGATCTCCAGGTGCTCGGCGGCGTAGGCGTTGACCACCGTGACACCGGCATCGATATCGTCGACAAGCACGATCGCCGACTGCTTGCCGGTGAGGGCGGCAGTCACCCGCTCGCGGTGCACGGTCGTGGCCAACTGGTGGAGTACCTCGGCATCCGCGGCATCGGCCAGCGCGACGCTGTCGGTGACCAGCACGCTGGCGGCCATCTCGTCGTGTTCGGCCTGGCTGATCAGATCAGCCGCGATGTGCACCGGGTCGGCGGTGTGGTCGGCCAGGATGGCGATCTCGGTGGGGCCCGCCTCGGCGTCGATACCCACCTGCGAACGGCAGAGCCGCTTGGCGGCGGTGACATAGATATTGCCCGGGCCGGTGATCATGTCCACCGGAGGGTGATCGGCGTCCCCGTACGCCAGCAGGGCGACGGCCTGGGCGCCGCCGACGGCCCAGACCTCGTCCACGCCGAGCAGGGCGGCCGCGGCCAGGATGGTCGGATGCGGCAGGCCGCCGAAGTCCGCCTGGGGCGGGCTGGCGATCACCAGCGAGTCCACCCCTGCAGCCTGTGCCGGCACCACGTTCATCACCACGCTGGACGGGTAGACGGCGTTGCCGCCCGGAACGTAGAGGCCGACGCGCTCCACCGGGACCCAGCGTTCGGTGACGGTGGCGCCCGGCGCGAGTGTGGTGGTGGTGTCGGTACGGCGTTGGTCGGCGTGCACGGCCCGGGTGCGTTCGATGGCCACCTCGAGGGCGGCGCGAACATCGGCGGGCAACGTCGACAGCGCCGCGGCGATCTCCTCGACGGGCACCCGGACGGTCTCGGGGCGCACCCCGTCGAAGGAGGCCCCGTACTCCAGGGCCGCGACGGCACCGCGTTCGGCGACGTCGGAGACGATGGGCCGCACCTTGGGCAACACGGCATCGACATCGACACCACCGCGGGGCAGGACGGTCCGCAGCCGGGCTGCCGACAGCTCGGCGCCCCGCAGATCGATGCGGGCCATGAAGGGTTGCGGTGCACTCACGGGTCTATTGTCCCAGAGCAGGCCAAATCGAATTCGGGGAGCCGACATGTCCGCTGCGCAGTCTCGCGAGGAACATCCCAACAACGCACCGGGTGTGCCGATGCTGGTGCCGCCCGCGCTGGAGAACTTCCAGATCCGCTACATCAATCCGGTGATCGCACCGCTGGCGAAACGGCTGCCGGGGTTCACCGTCGTCAAGCATCGGGGCCGCAAATCCGGCACGCCGTACGAGACGACCGTCACCAGCTTCCGCAAGGGCAACACGCTGGCCATCGGCCTCATCCACGGCAAGACCAACTGGGTGAAGAACGTGCTCGCGGCCGGTGAGGCCGATGTGCACCTGTTCAGCGGTGACATCCACATCACCAACCCGCGGGTGCTCCCCGCGGGCACCGACGACCCGTCGCTGCCGCGGATGGCCCGGATGGTCGCCCGGCGGTCGGGTGTGTTCGTCGCTGATATCAGCTGATACCAGCTGATACCAGCTGATATCGACTTGACCCCGGCTGAGAGACTGAAGCCATGACCTGGCAGGTATGGCTGGCGTTCCTGGGCGCTGCGATCGCGATCAGTCTGTCCCCCGGAGCGGGTGCGGTGCAGTCGATGGCGACCGGGATGACGCACGGCCTGCGTCGCGGCTACTGGAGCATCTTCGGCCTGGAGATCGGGCTGATGCTGCAGTTGGCGCTGGTGGCCGCGGGTCTGGGTGCGGTGGTCACCCGCTCGGTCATCGCGTTCACGGTGATCAAGTGGATCGGCGTCGCCTATCTGGCCTACCTGGCGTTCAAGCAGTGGCGCACCGCCACCACCGACCTGCGCGAACAGGTCGGAAAGTCGTTCGACGGCGGCCGGCTGGCCCTGACGGTCCGAGGCTTCCTGGTCAACGCCACCAACCCGAAGGGGCTGGTGTTCTTCCTCGCGGTGCTGCCGCAGTTCGTCGTGCCCACCGCCGCGTTGCTGCCGCAGTATCTGGCCATCGGGGCGACCATGATCATCGTCGACATCGTGGTGATGGGCCTCTATACCGGCCTGGCCGTGCGGTTGGTCGACTGGCTGCACACCCCGCGCCAACAGACGATCCTGAACCGGGTGTTCTCCGGGCTGTTCGCCACCGCGGCGGTGGTGCTGTCGTTCGTGCGCCGGGGTGTGACGGCCTAGCGCCCGGCGGGGACCGCCTTGTTCAGCGGTCGTCCCAGCGTTCTTGATCGACCTTTCTAGATCGCCGGTAGCATACCGACCATGCCTCGCCCCGACCGCAGCCGAGCCGCCCTGCTGGATACCGCGGCCGTGTTGTTCCGCAGGCAGGGATACTCGGCCACCGGTATCAACCAGATCCTTGAGGTGGCCGAGGTCCGGGCCGGTTCGCTGTATCACCACTTCCCCGACGGCAAGGCCGAACTGGCGGCCGCCGTCGTCGACAAGGCCGGCGGAGATATCAGCGCCCTGCTGCGCACACTGCTGGCGACCGATGCACCGGCCGCCGACATCGTGGACCGCTGGATGGACGTGATGGCCGCCAATCTCAGCACCGATGAGCGCGACGGCTGCCCCATCGAACCGCTCGCCACCGAATCGGTGACGGCCAGCCCGGCCGTGCGGACGGCGTCGGCGAGGGCGTTCGGCAGCTGGATCACCGCGGTGGCCGACCGCCTGCGCGCCGACGGCTGGCCCTCGGAGCAGGCCGAGCAGACCGCACGCACGATCATCGCGCTGATCGAGGGCGCCCTGCTGCTGTCCCGGGTGGCCGGCGAGCCCAGTGCGCTGCACGCCGCCAAGGCGGCGACACGGGCACTGCTGGACCGAGACTAGGTGCGCTCAGGTATCCAGGCCGATATCGAGCACCCGCACCGAGTGGGTGAGCGCCCCGACGGCCAGGTAGTCCACCCCGGTGGCCGCGTAGGCGGTCGCCGATTCCAGCGACAAACCGCCCGAGGATTCGAGTTTCGTTGCCGGCGAACGACTGTCGCGGCGCTGCACGGCGATCTGGGTCTGCCACACCGGGAAGTTGTCCAGCAGCACCAACTCGACATCGGCGCCCAACACATCGTCGAGCTGCTCCAGCGAGTCGACCTCGACCTCGCACGGTAGATCGGGCGCGGCGGCCCGGACCGCATTCAGCGCGGCCAGGACGGACCCGGCGGCGGCGACGTGATTGTCCTTGATGAGCGCGGCATCACCGAGGCCCATCCGGTGGTTGACTCCCCCGCCGACCCGCACGGCGTACTTCTGCAGCGCCCGCAAGCCGGGCAACGTCTTGCGGGTATCGCGGATCCTGGCGCGGGTGCCCTCGACCGCGTCCACCCACTGCGCGGTGGCGGTCGAGATGCCGGAGAGATGGCAGACCAGGTTGAGCATGGTCCGTTCGGCGGTCAGCAGCCCCCGCGTGGGTGCGCTCAAGGTCAGCAGGGCCTGCCCGGCGGCCAGCCGGGCTCCGTCCTCGACGCGGTCCAGCACGGTGTAACCGTCGGGCCCCAGCACCTCGTCGAGCACCAGCAGCGCGAGGTCGACCCCCGCGACGACGCCCGGTTCCCGGGTGGCCATCGACGCCACCGTGGTGGCGTCGGCAGCAACGGTCGCAGCCGTGGTGACATCGGCGCCGTAGCGCAGATCCTCGTCCAAACCACGGGCGATGACGGCCCGGGCCTCGGCGAGTTCGTCGGCCGATGGTTTCACCGCACACCTGCCGGTGCACTCACCGTGGGCAGTCCGGCGGCGTCGACCCGTACGGTGATGTTCTTCGCCTGTGCCGCATCGGTTTCCGGATGATCGGCGCGGTGGTGACAACCCCGCGATTCGGTGCGTTCGGCGGCGGCCGCGGCCACCGCACGTGCGGTCATGGTCAAGGCGACGTCCTCGAAATCCGTGCGGTTGTCGACGGTGCGCGGCCGCGCGGTGGCAAGGATGCCGATGAGCCGTTGCAGGCCGTCGGCATCGCGGACCACGGAGGCGTCCGTGCTCATCGCGCGCTGCAACTCGGCGCGGTCCAGCGCGGGCGCGCGGAAGGACGGCGAGACGCGGGCCAGTACCGGCCCGGCACTACCGGCGTGTGCGGCGGCAGCGGCGCCGGCACGCCCACCCACGACGAGCCCTTCCAGCAGGCTGTTGGACGCAAGCCGATTGGCGCCGTGCATTCCGGTGCGCGCCACCTCGCCGGCGGCGAACAGACCGGGCAGATCGGTACGCCCGTACACATCGGTGACGACGCCGCCGCAGCTGTAGTGGGCGCCGGGCACCACCGGGATGGGCTGACGGGCCGGGTCGATACCCGCGGCCAGGCAGGCCGCGGTGACCGTCGGAAACCTTTGTGCCACATGGGAAACCCGGGTGGCGTCGAGGTACACGCAGGGATCGCCGGTCGCCCGCAGCCGGGCATCGATGGCGGCCGCCACCACATCGCGTGGCGCCAGGTCACCCATCGGATGGACACCGGCGGTCACCGACTCGCCCCGACTGTCCACCAGGATCGCGCCCTCGCCACGGATCGCCTCGGTGATCAGCGGGCGGCGCCCGCCGGCCCGTCCGGGGCTCGAATACAACCCGGAATACAACATCGTCGGGTGGAACTGGACGAACTCCAGGTCGGCGACCGCCAGACCCGCCTGCAGGGCCAGCGCCACACCGTCGCCGGTGGAGCCGTCCGGGTTGGTGGTGGCCGCATAGAGGTGACCCAATCCGCCGGTGGCCAGGATGACCGACGGCGCATGCACGACGCCCGGCCCCTCGGCGCTGTGCACCAGCACCCCGGTCACCTGATCGCCGTCGTGGCAGATCTGCAGTGCCACATGATTGCGCCGGATGTCCAGATGGGTGGCCGCGTGGTCGAGGGTGCGCTGCACCTCGGCCCCGGTGGCATCACCGCCGGCGTGGATGATCCGCCGGCGGGTGTGGCCGCCCTCGCGGGTCAGTGCCCAATGGCCGGGCCGGGTCTCGTCGAAGTGCGCGCCCGCGTCGACCAGATCCGCGACGGCGGTATAGCCGTCGGCCACGATGGAACGGACCGCGTCGACATCACAGAGCCCGCCACCGGCCGCCAGCGTGTCGGCGACATGGGCCTCGACGGAGTCATCACCGTCGGGCAGCACCACCGCGATCCCGCCCTGGGCGTAGAACGTTGCGGTCTCGGCCACCTTGCTGAGCACGACGACCTTGCGGCCCGCCCGCACCGCTGCCAGTGCGGCGGCCAGTCCGGCCACCCCGGTCCCGATGACGACGACATCGGCCCGCTGTTGCCAGTGCCCGACTCCCCCGCAGGAGGGCGCGTTCATTCTCCGCCGCCGGGCTGCCCGATCTCGATCATGCGCTGCACGCTGCGCTGCGCCAGCTTCGCCGTCTCCAGATCGACATGCACCTCGTCGGCGCCCTCGACCAGACAACGCAGCAGCGCCGCGGGGGTGATCATCTTCATATAGGTGCACGAGGCCCGGTCGTTGACCGCCAGGAAGTCGACATCCGGTGCGGCCCTGCGCAGCTGGTGCAGCATGCCGACCTCGGTGGCGACCAGCACCTGGCGCGCCTTGGTCTCGCGGGCGGCGTCGAGCATGCCACCGGTGGACAGGATCTTGACCCGCTCTTCGGGTACCGCGCCCTCGCCGGCCAGATACAACGCCGATGTGGCACAACCGCATTCGGGGTGCACGAACAGCTCGGCGTCGGGGTGGCTGCGGGCCTGGTCGGCCAGCTCGTCACCGTTGATGCCGGCGTGCACATGGCATTCGCCGGCCCAGATGTGCAGGTTCTGGCGCCCGGTGACGCGGCGCACGTGCGCGCCGAGGAACTGGTCGGGGCAGAACAGCACGGTGCGGTCCTCGGGAATGGAGGCCACCACCTCGACCGCGTTGGACGAGGTGCAGCAGATATCGGTGAGCGCCTTCACCGCAGCGGTGGTGTTGACGTACGAGACCACCACCGCATCCGGGAATTCGTCCTTCCAGGCGCGCAGTTCGTCGGCGGTGATCGAGTCCGCCAGCGAGCAGCCGGCCCGCTGATCCGGAATCAACACCGACTTCTGCGGGGACAGGATCTTGGCGGTCTCGGCCATGAAGTGCACACCGCAGAACACGATGGTGTCCTCGGGAGCCTCGGCCGCGATCCGGGACAGGGCCAGCGAGTCGCCGACGTGGTCGGCCACATCCTGGATCTCGGGTAGCTGGTAGTTGTGGGCCAGCACCGTCGCGTTGCGCAGATCGGCAAGCCGGCGGATCTCGGCGGCCCACTGGCCGTCGCCCACGACGCCGGTGTAACCACCGGGGCCGTCCGTGATGCGTGAGGCGAGCACGCTGCTGTACGCCCCTGTGCGTGCCCCTGTGCGATCCAGGACCGTCATGGCAGTCTCCTTTTTGCCAACCGAGGTTTTCGACTTACAATCGAAAACATGTCACATACTAGCACCGGCCACGAAGTACTTGCCGTCGTGTTCCAGGTGCGCCAGCTTTCCACCAAGAAACCGCAGCTCAGCGTGCTTTTATGGGAACGCGCCATGGATCCGCAACGAGGCGCGTGGTCGCTCCCGGGCGGACGGCTGCGACATGACGAGGACATGACGAGTTCAGTTCGACGTCAACTGGCCGAGAAAGTCGACCTGCGCGAACTCGCCCATCTGGAGCAGCTTGCGGTGTTCTCCGATCCGCAACGGGTGCCCGGAGAACGCACCATCGCGTCGACCTTCCTGGGCCTGGTGCCCTCCCCCGCCACCCCGGAGCTACCGCCCGACACCCGCTGGCACCCGGTCTCCGCCCTGCCGCCGATGGCCTTCGACCACGGGCCCATGGTCACCAATGCGCACGCCCGGCTGAACGCGAAACTCAGCTATACCAATATCGGCTTCGCTTTGGCGCCAAAGGAATTCGCATTGTCTACGCTGCGCGACATCTACAGCGCCGCACTCGGCCACCCGGTGGACGCCACCAATCTGCAGCGGGTACTCGAGCGCCGCAACGTCATCACCAGGACCGGCACCACGGCACGTTCGGGCCGCAGCGGAGGACGTCCGGCGGCGCTGTACCACTTCACCGAGGCCCGGTACCGGGTCACCGACGAATTCGCGGCTTTGCGGCCACCAGGGTGAGTCGGACTGGCTTCTTAGACGCTTCTTAAGCAAGAATGCCCGAATGGACTTTGGCAGCTCTGCCGCCGTATCGGACGCCGACTGGATCGGCGCCGCCCCGCACGAGGCGCTGGACCGCTCCGCCCGTCCGCAGTTGCCGAAGGACGACCCCTTCTACGTCGCCCCCGCCGGCTTCCAACACGCCGCCCCGGGCACCGTGTTGCGCAGCCGCGAGGTCGAGCTGGCCTTCCTGGGACTGATCCCCCAGCAGGTGCGCGCCGTGCAGCTGCTCTACCGGACCACCGATATGAACGGCAATCCCGAGGCTGCCGCCACCACCGTGGTGATCCCCGCCGAGCGCGGCCCCGAACGCGTCTGCCCGGTGGTGTCCTACCAGTGCGCCATCGATGCGATCTCCTCGCGGTGTTTTCCCTCGTACGCGCTGCGCCGCCACGCCGTGGCACCCGGCGCGGTGCCGCAGTTCGAGATGCTGCTGGTCGCCGCGGCGATTGCCGAGGGCTGGGCGGTCTCCGTTCCCGACCACGAGGGTGTCAACGGCAGCTGGGGCACGCCGTATGAACCCGGCTACCGCATCCTCGACGGGCTGCGGGCGGCCATCAGCTCCGAGCAGCTGAGCCTCGCACCGGAAGCCCCCATCGGGTTGTGGGGCTACTCCGGGGGCGGTCTGGCCAGCGCCTGGGCCGCCGAGATGAGCGGAAGCTACGCACCCGAACTTAACATCGTCGGCGCCGTGCTCGGCTCCCCGGTCGGAGACCTGGGCCGGACATTCCGCAAGCTCAACGGCACCTTCGCCTCGGCACTGCCCGCGCTCGTCGTCGCCGCCCTGGCCGACGTGTACCCCGGCCTGCAGAAGATCATCGCCGAGCACGCCAGCGAGAAGGGCCGCGCCCTGCTCGACCGGCTGCATCACATGACCACCGTCGAAGCCATCGTGCGGCTGTGGCGCACCGATATGGGCGACATGCTGGACCAGCCCCTCGAGCAGATCTTGTCCACGCCCGAGGTGCAGTATGTCTTCGACGACATCAAGCTCGGGGTCGCCGTGCCCACCCCGCCGGTGCTGATCATCCAGGCCGTGCACGACGAGATCATCTCGGTCGAGGGCATCGACGAACTCGCCGACACCTACGCCTCCGGCGGCGCGAAGGTCACCTATCACCGCGACATGTTCTGCGAGCACCTGCTGCTGCATCCGATGTCGGCGCCCATGGCGCTGCGCTGGCTGTCCGACCGCTTCGCCAGCCGCCCCCTCGGCGAGCACCTGCTGCGCACCAAGTGGCCCACGCTGTTCAACCCGTCGACCTACCGGGGAATGGCGCGGCTGGCGGTCATCACCGCGAAGGTGCTGACCGGGCGACCGGTACACCGGCTCCCGCTGTCGGTGCTCGACCGCTGACCGGTCAGGGTCGGCCGCGCTGCACCTCGGCCGGCGTCGGCAGCTTCCAGTGCCGCCCCTGTTCGCGATCGAAGGACATCGGCTTGTAGCGCAGCAGACCGCTGCCCGGGTACGGCGTGTACTCGCCGAACCACACCTCACCGTCGACGGCGTACAGGTCGACCCGGACGAAATCCCAGTCCGCACCGAGCACGCCGGCGATCTCCATCATCTTGTCCAGCTCCACCGGCCGCTGTTCGTCGGCCACCGGCTGAATCCGCCAGCGCACCGGCAGCCGGCGCCAATCGGCATCCAGGAAGGTCGCGGTCTGCCGGGTCCCGAACCGGCCACGGTTCACCTGGATCAGCTCGATCCGGCCCTCGAAGACGAAGAACTTGTAGTCCACCGGCGGGTGCCCGTCGGGAGTGGGGATGCGTTCCTCGAGCAGGAAGAGCGGACGGGCTTCGCTGTAACCCCACTCGCCGAGTTCCAGCGGCGTCTCGTCGAACCACTGCGCCGTCCGGGCCAGCAGGCCGTCCAGATCGGTACCGGGATCGGGCCCGAACAGTGCCTGCCCGCTGCTGTGATTGGGTTTGAGCACCCACGGCGGCAGCGTCGTCAGGTCGGGGGCGTCACGCAGATCGGTACCCGACCAGTAGGTGGCCGGGATGCGCAGATCCGCACCCGGGTAGGCCTGCCGGGCCATCTCCTTCATCCACATCTTGTCGCAGGCCTTGACGATCCGGTCCCGCCGGTCGTTGAAGATCCGCCAATTCACCTTCTCGTTGAAGGTTTCCGGCTCGGTGAAGTCACCCGGCCGGCGAATCATCATCAGATAGAGAGCGTGCCGCATCAGGCGAATGGGCACCATCGCGATCAGCCACCGGCGCGCCGCCCGCAGCCACGGCGGCGTCGCCTTGTACTCCAGCAGTGGCATCGGGTCACGCCTGGCTGGTGAGGTAGCCGCCGTGGCGGAAGAACTTGTCCCCGCTGTGTTCGGTACCGTCGGAGGAACGTACCCGGGTGATGACCAGGCCGCGGTTGCCACCGAGGTAGGCCTCGGGTCCGGCGACCACCGCGCCGCCGTCCTCCTGGACGATCACCCGGCCCGGGGTGCCGCCGTAGCGGACCTCGGAGAGCTTCGCCTCCAGGACCTCGATGCGCTCGCCGCGATAGAACGTATAGGCCGGCGGATAGGGCTCCGACAGCGCCCGGACCAGCCGCTCCAGGACCTCGGCCGGCCAGTTCCAGTCGAGCAGGCTGTCCCGCTCGGAACGCTTGTGGAAGTACGTCCGCTCCGCCTTGTTCTGCGGGCGCCACTGCGGGGTACCGGATTGCAGCGCGTCCAGCGCTTCTTTGAGGGCCCCCGGGATGAGCGCGATCCCGCGTTCCACCAGTTCGGTTCCGGTGTCCTTCGGCCCGATCGGCAAGGCGTGCTGCACCAGGATGTCCCCGGTGTCCAGATTCTCGTCCATCCGGTGGATGGTCAGCCCGATCTGCGATTCACCGCTGATCAGCGACCACAGCACCGGTGAGAATCCGGTGCCCTTGGGCAGCAGCGAATCGTGCAGGTTCAGCGTGCCGTGCGGTGGGAGCTCATACAGCTCGGGCGGCATCCAGGTGTACCAGCTGTTGACCACGATGACGTCGGGTTCGGCCTGCGCGACCAGCGCGATGGTCTCGTGGTCCACCCGCTCGGTGAGGTGGACGGGGATGCCCAAGCTCTGCGCCAGTTCCTCGATCGAGTCGGAGAAGATGCCCTTGTAGGAGTCGTCGCTGGCCGGGTGGGTGACCGCGAGCGCGACCTCGTGTCCCAGATCGACCAACGCTTGAAGTGTCTTCACTCCCCATGTCTGGAATCCGAAGGACACGATGCGCATGACAAAACCTCACTCCAGATAATTTTCGCGGCGGCTGATTTGCTGGGAAACAGCAATGAGCCAGTCGAATGTATCTATGGAGGCGCGATTTGTGGGGGCTACGTTTGCGAGATCTGCAGCCACCGGCCGTAAGTGCTGTTACGGGGCCTGTCCGGGGGTGACCGATACGGGAATCGGCGGGTACACCCCGGCGTACTCGACCGGTGGCCACGCCCCCAGGTCGTCGCGCGGGGTCGACAACGCGAGCAGGGTGTAGACCAGCGCCGCCACCGCCGCCGGCAACAGAATGGTCGCGGCGATCTGCAGCGGACCATGCCCGAAGAACACGGCGGGCGCCTCGGTGACGTAGTGGATCCGGTGCTCCGGAGTCACCGGCGCCGCGGCGATATCGATCACGCCGTAACGCCACCGCACCAGCACCGCGCCGACCCCGGCGGCCGCACCGGCCGCGAGGGCCGCGCCGACGGTGAGCGCCGCCAGCAGCACCGGCCCGCGGTGCGCACGCCACTGCCAGACCAGCACCGACGCCACCACGGTGAGCACGGTCAGAATGCCGACGAACAGGAACTCGCCCAGGAAGAAGTTGTCGGATTCGTTGCCCAGATAGGCCGTCACCCGGTTGCCGCTCTTGGTCAGCGCGACCACGCCGCCGATCGGGGGTGTCAGCCATGCCCACAGGGCACCGGCCGGCACCCCGGCCAGTGCGATCCCCGCGCCGACCCGGATCGCGGCGGCAGCCCGCGAAACCTTGGGCGCATCACCAGGATTCGCATCCGAGAGGCTCATCGGCGGGTGTCCAGGTCCTTGGAGTCGACCTGCCCGTGCCTCGAACACTTGGCCCACCACCCGTCAGGGCGCACCTGCACGATCATCCTGCGCCCGCATTCGGCGCAGAACCGCGGTGGCTCCAGCCCGAGCTGCGCCGTCGTCGGGCTGACGCTGCCCGCCGGACCGCCGGTGTAGACGTTGAAATTGCCGGCACCCACGGGCGCGGGCAGGGCGGGCGAATCGCTGATCATCACCACCCGTTCTACAGGGTGGCGTTGAGGGCTTTGATCGGCATCTGCAGATCTTCGAGCAGTTCGAGATCGGATTCGGCCGGGCGGCCCAGCGTGGTGAGGTAGTTGCCGACGATCACGGCGTTGATACCGCCGAGGATGCCCTGCTTGGCGCCCAGGTCACCGAGGGTGATCTCGCGGCCACCGGCGAACCGCAGCATGGTGCGCGGCAGCGCCAGCCGGAACGCGGCGACGGCCCGCAGCGCATCGGCCGCCGGCAGCACCTCCAGATCGCCGAACGGAGTGCCGGGTCGCGGGTTCAGGAAGTTCAACGGCACTTCGTGCGGGTTGAGCTCGGCCAGGTTGGCGGCGAACTCAGCGCGCTGCTCCAGCGTTTCGCCCATACCGAGGATGCCGCCGCAGCAGACCTCCATACCGGCCTCGCGCACCATCTCCAGCGTGCCCCAGCGCTCTTCCCAGGAGTGGGTGGTGACGACATTGGGGAAGTACGACTGCGCGGTCTCCAGGTTGTGGTTGTACCGATGTACACCCATGTCCTTGAGACGATCCACCTGATCCTGGGTCAACATGCCCAGCGAGCAGGCGATCTGGATGTCGACCTCGTTGCGGATGGCTTCGATACCCGCGGCCACCTGGGCCAGCAGCCGCTCGTCCGGGCCGCGAACCGCGGCCACGATGCAGAACTCGGTGGCGCCGGTCTTGGCGGTCTGCTTGGCCGCCTCCACCAGGCTCGGGATGTCCAGCCACGCGCTGCGCACCGGCGAGGCGAAAAGGCCCGACTGCGAACAGAAGTGGCAGTCCTCGGGGCAACCGCCGGTCTTGAGGCTGATGATGCCCTCGACCTCGACCTCGGGTCCGCACCACTTCATGCGCACCTCGTGCGCAAGCGCCAGCAGCTCGTCGAGTTGGTCGTCGGGCAGCTGGAGCACCTGCAGTGTCTGGTCCTGATCGAGGCCCACGCCGCGTTCGAGTACCTGCTCGCGTGCCTGAACCAGAATGTCGCTCACCGAATCGCCTCCATCAGCCTCTTGAACACCGTTCAGGTTAGAGTAACGGTGTGCAGCTGCACAAACGTGACGTGATCGATGCCGCGACGGCGATCCTGGACAGCTTCGGGATGGCCGACCTCACCATGCGCAGGCTCGCCCGCGAGCTCGCCGTCAGCCCGGGCGCGCTGTACTGGCACTTCGCCAACAAGCAGGAGCTGCTCGGGGCGGTTGCCGACCGCATTCTGCAACCGGCCCTGGAGCCGCACGTCCCACCCGGCTGGCGCGACCAGATCGCCGAGGGCTGCCACCGGCTGCGGGATGCCCTGCTGTCGCACACCGACGGTGCCGAGTTGGTGTCGGCCAGCTTCGCCGCGGGCCAATCCGCGGCGATGACCGAGATCGTCACCCGGCTCGCGGCGGCGGCCGCGGATGCCGGCGTCGCGGGCTCGGACGCAGAACTGGCCGCCCGCACCGTCGTCTACTACGTGCTCGGCTTCACCGCCGACGAACAGTCCCGGCTGCAGTGGGATGCCGCTGGGGCCACGTTGCCCGACGGCCAGTCCGTGCTCACCGCCGAACCGTCACGCCGCTTCGCCTTCGGACTCACCGTGCTGATCGAAGGCCTTGCCGCGCATGGCGATTCAGGGCTATTGCATACCGTTCGCGACGACCTCACGCAACGCCGCCTCGGCTGAGCTCTCCCCCGTCACCGACACCGAACCGCCGCGCGTCCACGCCCACAGCGCCAGATCCTGTGCGGGCGCGGTCACCCACGTCGGACAGGTCGCCTCGGGTTCGGCGGTGGCGAGAACGACGGCCAGCCGCTCGGATTCGGTACGGATGATCGCAGCGCGGTCCATCTCCCCAGCATTCCAGAGGCACTTGACTTTCCAACCAGGAAAGTGGAGCCTTGTTTCCAGGAAGGAAAGTGGGGAGGCATCATGGACGAGATCACACCGGAGGGGGCGCGCAACGCCCTCGAGACCGCCGAGCGAGCACGGCGGCAGGTGGCCGCGGAGGTCGGGCTGCCCCGCGGTTACTGGTGGGCGATGGCCGCCGCCTGGGTGGGGCTCGGACTCCTGGGCGATCTCGGCCCGGGTTGGCTGGCCACGGTGGCCACGGCCGGGTTCGCGGTCTGCCACAGCACCGTGACGTCGCGCCTGCTCAGCGGCCGGCACCGGTCCCGGCGGGTGCAGGTCAGCGCCGCCACCGCGGGATCGCGAATACCGCTCGTGATGATCGGCATCCTGCTGGGCCTGGTCGTGCTGACCGTCGTCACGGGATTAGCGCTGCACGCCGACGGCGTCCGGCACGCCGGCACCTGGGCGGCGATAGTGGCCGCCGCCGTCGTCGGGTTCGGCGGCCCGGAGATCCTGCGGGTCACGCGCCGGTGGGCACATGCCTGAACCGGCGCGGTTCGACGAACTGATCCATCCCAGCACCCGGCTCACCCTGGTGGCCACGCTGGCCGCGGCCGACTGGGCCGAGTTCGGATATCTGAAGGAACGCGCCGGACTGTCCGATTCCGCATTGTCCAAACAGCTCACCATCCTCGAAGAGGCCGGATACCTGCACACCGAGCGTCGGCTCGAGGGCAGCCGGCACAGGGTGCGGGCCCGGTTGACCGACGCCGGACGGCACGCCTACCTGGGCCATATCGCTGCGTTGAACGCGATCGTGTCGGGACGGCTCACCGAGCCGCAGCCCTAGCCGTCAGCCGATCGGGTACTCACTCCTGGCGTCGCCGTCCCAGCCTGAGACGCACCAAGGCCCCGTCGATATCCGCCCCCGCCAACGGCATCGCGCGGTCCAGCTGCGCGGCGTCGACGCGCCTGGCCAGCGTGACATGTGGCGTCCAGTGCCCCGGCGCCGCGTGCGCGAACGCACCGGAAGGCATGTGCGGCTGGCAGATCCGGTAGATATCGGCGTGCAGCTCGAGCAGCTCCACGCACGGCACGACCAGCCGCGCCAGGGTGAACGGTCCACGCCCGAACAGCACCGGGGCACCGATCCGGCAGGACAGCGGCAGCGCGGTTGCCGCTGCCGACAACTCGGCGTCGACGTCTCCGGCGATCCCGGCCGACACCGTCATCGTCACGTGCGGCCGGTTACTCGGCCCGCGGTGCGCGGCCTGACTGCGGATCCCCGCCTCGGCCAGGGCCTCCCAGATACCGCGGATCGCAGCGTCGGTCTCGGGATCCAGCAGCAACTCGACCGAATGGGCCATCGCTAGACCAGGCTCGCGAGCCAGTCCGCGTCGAACGCCGCCGCGCTGATCTCCCCGAAATCGCGGGCGGTGGCGGCCCCCGCAGGTAGCACGGCGCGCACCGGCGCGAGAGCCGCCAGCGCTTCCCGATTCCCCGATTCGGCGACCCCCGGGGCGTGCGGCCACGAGCCGATCACCAGGCCCGCACACGGAACATCATGAACGGCAAGCGATTCCAGAGTGAGCGCGGTGTGGTTGAGGGTGCCCAGACCCGGCGCGACGACAAGCAGCACCGGGGCGCCCAGATCGACGGCCAACTCGCGCAGCGTCACACCGTCGGCGCCGAGCTCGACGAGCAGCCCACCCGCGCCCTCGACGAAGGTGAGACGCCCGGGCCGATCCGCGGCCCGCACCGACGCCACCAGCTCGGCCCGGGTCGGCAAGTCCATACCCGCCCGGTGCGCCGCGGCGACCGGGGCCAGCGGCTCGGGATAACGCCACCCGCCGTGCAACTCCGCGACCCCGGACAGCCGGCGCACCTCGCCGAGGTCGTCATCCCCCTCGATCGTGCCGGTCTGTACCGGCTTGCACACCGCGACGTCGATGCCGGCCAGTCGGGCGGCTGCCGCCAGCGCCGCGGTGGTCACCGTCTTGCCGACACCGGTATCGGTGCCGGTCACCAGCAGCACGCTCACCGGGTCCTCATCGAGCCGAAGCCAGGACCTCGGTGAGCACGGCGCGCGCCAGGTCCATCTCGTCATCGGTGAGCGAGGCCCGCGCGGTCAGCCGCAGCCGGGACGTGCCCGCGGGCACCGATGGGGGCCGGAAACAGCCCACGCGAACGCCGCGGTCCAGGCAGGCCGCCGCGGCCGCCACCGCCACGTCGGGTTCGCCGAGGATGACCGACACCACCGCGGAGGTGGGCTCCTCGGACACCCCGCAGATCCGGGTGAGTTCGGCGGCGCGGCGCAACACCGTGGCGGCGCGAAACGGCTCGGCGATGAGCACCCGCAGGGCGGCCAGCGCCGCGCCCACCGCGGCCGGCGCCAACCCGGTATCGAAGATGAACGGACGAGCCGCGTCGATCAGGTGCCCGCGCACCGCCTCCGGTCCGAGGACCACCCCGCCCTGCGCACCGAGGGCCTTGGACAGCGTCGTCGTCATGACCACATCGGGGGCACCGGCCAGGCCGGATTCGTACAGCAGACCCTGTCCGCCGGTACCGCGCACGCCGATCCCGTGTGCCTCGTCGACCAGCAGCAACGCGCCGTGCCTGCGGCAGACGCCATGCAGTTCACGCAGCGGGGCCAGCGCGCCGTCGGTGGAGAACACCGACTCGGTGACCACCACGGCGCGGTCTTCCGCGCGGTCGGCGAGGGTCCGCTCCACGGCGGCGACATCGCAGTGCGGGGCGACGCTCACCCGGGCCCGCGACAGCCGGCAGGCGTCCACGAGTGAGGCGTGGGACAGCGCATCGGAGACGATCAGCGACCCGGGGCCGGACAGCGCCACCAGCGCGCCGAGGTTGGCGGTGTAGCCGGAGGAGAACACCAGCGCCGACTCCGCGCCGGTGAACCGGGCCAGCTCGGCCTCGAACTCCTCGTGCAGTTCGGTGTTGCCGGTGACCAGCCGCGATCCGCCCGCACCGGCACCCCAGGTGCGCAGCGCCTCGACCCCACCGTCGAGGACGGCGGGGTGCTGCGACAGCCCGAGGTAGTCGTTGGAGGCCAGGTCCAGTTCGGCGCCGACCGGCGGTCGCACCCGCAGCGCACGCCGCAGACCGGCCTCGCGGCGCTGCTGTTCCACGTCGGCCAGCCAGGCCAGCGGTGAGAGTCCGGTGCGCGTCACTGCGGTTCCTTTCGCGACTTGAACACCATCGGCGGAGCCGACAATTGAACACCGTTCAGGTTAATGCATGCGCGACGGCCACCATCGCCGAACCGATCTGGGCGACCTCGGCGGGCGTGCAGATGAACGGCGGCATGGCGTAGACGAGCCGGCCGAACGGGCGCAGCCACACCCCGTGGCGCAGCGCCGTCTCGGTCGCCACCGCCATGTCGACGGGGTCGACCATCTCGACGACGCCGATCGCACCGAGCACCCGGACATCGGCGACCCCGGCCAGCTCCCGTGCCGGCTCCAGACCGCTGCGCAATCCGGTCTCGATCTCAGCCACCCGGGCCTGCCAGTCACCGCCCAACAGCAGCTCCACCGAGGCCACCGAGACCGCACAGGCCAGGGCGTTGGCCATGAACGTCGGACCGTGCATCAACGCGCCCGGTTCACCGGAGCTGATGGTCCGCGCCAGCGCCGATGTGCACAGGGTGGCGGCCAGTGTGACGTATCCCCCGGTCAGCGCTTTACCCACACACATGATGTCGGGTGTCACGCCGACGTGGTCGGCGGCGAACAAGGCGCCGGTCCGCCCGAAACCGGTGGCGATCTCATCGAAGATCAGCAGCACGCCGTGCCGATCGCACGCCGCACGCAGGTCGGTCAGGTACCGCGGGTCGTGAAAGCGCATGCCGCCGGCGCCCTGCACCACCGGCTCGACGATCACCGCCGCCAGTTCATCGGCGTGTTCGGCCAGTTGCGCCTCGAAGGCCGCGCTGTAGGCGACGTCGTATTCGGTGGGCACCCGCGGGGCGAAGACCTGCGGTGTGAGCACATCGGTCCACAGGTCGTGCATGCCGCCGTCCGGGTCGCACACGCTCATGGGTGTGAAGGTGTCGCCGTGGTAGCCACCCCGCCACGTCATCAGCCGGTGTTTGGCGGGCCGGCCCAGACTGCGCCAGTACTGCAGCGCCATCTTGGCGGCCACCTCCACCGCGACCGACCCGGAATCGCTGAAGAACACCGTCTCCAGCCCGGCCGGGGTGATGTGGACCAGCAGCTGAGCCAGCCGGGCCGCGGGCTCGTGGGTCAACCCGCCGAACATCACGTGGTTCATCGTGGCCAGCTGGTCGGTGATGGCCGCATCGAGCACCGGGTGGCCGTGCCCGTGCACCGCCGTCCACCACGAACTCATCGCATCCAGCGCCTGGACGGGCTTCCCGTTGTGCACCAGCGTCAGCCAGGCGCCCTTGGCGGCCAGGGCGACCACCGGTGCCGGCGCCCCGGCACCGATGGTGCTGTAGGGGTGCCACACATGTGCGGTATCGATTGCGCTGATCTCGGACGGTGTCAACGCGGGCATGAGATCCGACACTATCGCTTTGCTCAGCGACTGTGACTCGGCGCCCGCGACCTGAGCTCTGCAGGGTTCTTAGGTAGATTAAGTCACCGACCATGAAGACCCCCGCCATCCACCGGCCTGATTCCGTTTCCCATGTCGGTTCCACATCCGGTGCTCCCAAGCGCGCCGAAATGGGCACCCGCACATCGGGTTTCTATCGGCACGACCTGGACGGGCTGCGTGGGGTCGCCATCGCCCTGGTCGCCGTGTTCCATGTCTGGTTCGGCCGTGTTTCCGGTGGTGTCGACGTTTTCCTGGCTCTGTCGGGGTTCTTCTTCGGCGGCCGTCTGCTGCGTACCGCGCTGCGCCCGGGTGCCTCGTTGCGGCCGGCGCCCGAAGTCATCCGACTGGTGCGGCGACTGCTCCCGGCCCTGGTCGTGGTGCTCGCAGCGGCCGCAGTGCTCACCATCCTGGTGCAGCCCGAGACGCGCTGGGAGACGTTTGCCGACCAGAGCCTGGCGAGCCTGGGCTACTACCAGAACTGGGAGCTGGCCGACTCGGCCTCGAACTACCTTCGGGCCGGCGAGGCCGTCAGCCCGCTGCAACACATCTGGTCGATGTCGGTCCAGGGCCAGTTCTACCTCACGTTCCTGGTGCTGGTTTTCGGGTTCGCGTACCTGTTCCGCAACCGCATGGGCCGGCACCTGAGAACGGCGTTCATCGTGCTCATCGGGGCACTCACCATCGCGTCGTTCGTGTACGCGATCATCGCGCACAACGCCGATCAGGCCACGGCGTACTACAACAGCTTCGCCCGCGGTTGGGAGATGACGGCGGGCGTGCTGGCCGGCGCGCTGGTGCCGCGGGTGCGCTGGCCGATGTGGCTGCGCACGGCGATCGCCACCCTCGCACTGGCCGCGATCGTGGGCTGCGGCGCTCTCATCGACGGGGTGCGCGAGTTCCCCGGGCCGTGGGCGCTGGTCCCCGTCGGCGCCACCGTGCTGTTCATCCTCTCGGCGGCCAACCGCGGCGACGCACCGCTGCCCGCACCCAACCGGCTGCTGGCCACCAAGCCCTTCGTCTCGCTGGGCTCGATGGCGTACGCGCTGTATCTGTGGCATTGGCCACTGTTGATCTTCTGGCTGGCCTACAGCGGAGGCTCACATGCCGGTCTGCTCGACGGGTCCGTCGTGCTCTTGATCTCCGGCGTGCTGGCCTGGCTGACGACGCGGTATGTGGAGACACCCCTGCGCTACCGCGCTCCCGCGGCGCGCACGGCCCCGGTGATAGCCCTGTCCTGGCGGACCCGGCTGCGCCGGCCGACCATCGCGCTGGGCTCGGTGGTGACCCTGCTCGGGGTGGCGCTGACGGCGACGTCGTTCACCTGGCGCGAGCACGTCACCGTGCAGCGGGCCAACGGTAAGGAGCTTTCCGGGCTCTCGTCGCGCGACTATCCCGGCGCGCGGGCGCTGATCAACAACGCCAAAGTGCCCAAGTTGCCGATGCGCCCCACCGTGCTGGAAGCCAAGAACGATCTGCCCGAAACCACCGATGACGGCTGTATCAGCGATTTCGACAGTGTCGACATTCTCAACTGCACCTACGGCGACAAGGATGCGTCGCGGACCATCGCCCTGGCGGGGGGCTCACATGCCGAACATTGGATCACCGCGCTCGATCTGCTCGGCCGGATCCACCACTTCAAGATCGTCACCTATCTCAAGATGGGTTGCCCGTTGACCACAGAGGAGCATCCTCTTGTCATGGGCGACAACCGGGCGTACCCGAACTGCCGGGAGTGGAACGAGAAGGTGATGCCCAAGCTGCTCGCCGACCATCCCGACTATGTGTTCACCACCTCGACGCGCCCGTGGAACATCAAGGACGGTGACGTGATGCCGGGCTTCTATATCGGCATCTGGAAGGCCTTCGCCGACGCCGGGATCAACGTGCTCGCGATGCGCGACACCCCGTGGTTGGTGCGCGACGGAAAGCCCTATTTCGCCGCGGATTGCCTCGCCGACGGGGGCGATTCCATCTCGTGCGGCATGAAGCGCTCTGAGGTACTGTCCGACCACAACCCGACCCTCGATTTCGTCCAGCAGTTTCCGAACCTCAAACCACTCGACATGAGTGACGCGGTGTGCCGACCAGACATCTGCCGAGTTGTGGAGGGAAATGTGTTGATGTACCACGATTCTCACCACATATCGACGACCTATATGCGCACCATGACCAACGAGCTGGGGCGTCAGATGGCCGCCGCGACCGGTTGGTGGTGACATGGTCAACGCAGTGTGGCCGGGAACCGCCTACCCCCTCGGAGCGACGTACGACGGTGCGGGTACCAACTTCTCGCTATTCTCCGAAGTCGCCGAGAAGGTGGAACTCTGCCTGATCGCCAAGGACGGCAGTGAGGAACGCATCACGCTCGACGAGGTCGACGGATATGTGTGGCACGCCTATCTGCCCACTGTCACCCCGGGCCAGCGATACGGATTCCGGGTGCACGGGCCGTGGGACCCGGCGTCCGGGCACCGCTGCGATCCGAGCAAGCTGCTGCTCGACCCCTACGGCAAGTCATTTCACGGCGACTTCGATTTCAGCCAGGCGTTGTTCTCCTATGACCTGAACGCCGAGGACCCGGAGATCCCCGGGCACCCGCCGGGAGTCGACTCGCTGGGCCACACCATGACCAGCGTGGTGATCAACCCGTTCTTCAACTGGGGATCCGACCGCGCACCCCACACGCCCTACCATGAGACCGTCATCTACGAGGCCCACGTGAAGGGCATGACCGAGTTGCATCCGGGCATCCCCGAGGAGCAGCGCGGCACCTACGCCGGCCTAGCCCACCCGGTGATCATCGACCACCTCAAATCGCTGAACGTCACCGCCATCGAGCTCATGCCCGTGCACCAGTTCCTGCACGATCACCGGCTGCTCGACCTCGGACTGCGAAACTACTGGGGTTACAACACTTTCGGTTTCCTGGCGCCGCACTACCAGTACGCCGCCAACCAACACGCCGGCGGTGCCGTGGCCGAGTTCAAGGCGATGGTGCGGTCATTCCACGACGCCGGCATCGAGGTCATCCTCGATGTCGTCTACAACCACACCGCCGAAGGCAACCACCTCGGTCCGACCATCAATTTCCGCGGTATCGACAACGCGGCGTACTACCGCCTGCTCGACGGACAGCCGCAGTTCTACAAGGATTTCACGGGTACCGGGAACAGCCTCAACGCCCGGCACCCGCACACCCTGCAGCTCATCATGGATTCCCTGCGGTACTGGGTACTGGACATGCACGTGGACGGCTTCCGGTTCGATCTGGCGTCCACGCTGGCCCGCGAGTTCTACGACGTCGACCGATTGAGCGCGTTCTTCGACCTGGTCCAGCAGGACCCGGTGATCAGTCAGGTCAAGCTGATCGCCGAACCATGGGATGTCGGCGAGGGCGGCTACCAGGTCGGGAACTTCCCAGGTTTGTGGACCGAGTGGAACGGGAAATACCGGGACACTGTGCGCGATTACTGGCGGGGCGAACCCGCAACCCTCGGTGAGTTCGCCTCGCGGCTGACCGGTTCCTCGGATCTCTACGAGGCGACCGGCCGCCGTCCGAGTGCGAGTATCAACTTCGTCACGTGCCATGACGGCTTCACGCTGAACGACCTGGTGTCCTACAACGAGAAGCACAACGACGCCAACGGCGAGGACAACCGCGACGGCGAGAGCCACAACCGGTCGTGGAACTGCGGTGTGGAAGGTCCCACCGACGACCCCGACATCCTCGACCTGCGGCACCGTCAGATGCGCAACATCCTGGGCACCCTGATGCTGTCGCAGGGCACACCGATGATCAGTCACGGCGACGAGATCGGCCGCACCCAGGGCGGTAACAACAACGCGTACTGCCAGGACTCCGAGATCGCCTGGATCGACTGGTCGATGTGCGAGACCAACGCCGACCTGCTCAACTTCACCCGCAAGGTGGTCGCACTACGCAAGAACCACCCGGTGTTCCGCCGGCGCCGGTTCTTCGACGGGACGCCGATCCGCACCGCCGAGCAGGAACGCGATATCGCCTGGCTGACGCCGGCCGGTACCGAGATGACGCCGGAGGACTGGGGTTCGGGCTTCGGCAAGAGCATCGCGGTGTTCCTCAACGGCGACGCCATCCCCGAACCGAACTCCCGCGGCGAACGCGTCACCGACGACTCATTCCTGTTGTGCTTCAACGCCCACGACGAGGAGCTCGACTTCGTGCTGCCCGCCGAGGGATATGCCGAACAGTGGGCCACCGCACTGGACACCGCCGATCCCGGCGGTCACAACGATCTCGTCGCGGCCGCGGGTGAGAAGATCTCGCTCCGGCCGCGGTCCCTGTTGGTACTGCAGAAGACGAGCTGAGCGGGCCCGTGGCAGCCGTCCTTTCGACGTATCGCCTTCAGCTGCGCGGCGATTCGTTCACCTTCGCCGACGCCGAGAACCTGCTGGACTACCTTGCCGAGCTCGGGGTCTCACACCTGTACCTGTCCCCCATCCTGACCGCCAACGCCGGTTCGACGCACGGCTATGATGTCACCGACCCGACCACCGTGTCCGCTGAGCTGGGCGGAGGCGAAGGCCTGCAACGACTTTCGGCGGCGGCCCGGGCGCGTGGGCTCGGCCTCGTCGTCGATATCGTGCCCAACCACGTCGGGGTGGAGTCACCGCGGGACAATCCGTGGTGGTGGGATGTACTGACGCACGGCCGGAAGTCGGCGTTCGCATCCTACTTCGATATCGACTGGGACCTGGCCGATGGCCGCGTCGTGCTGCCGGTGCTGGGCTCCGATGACGATGTCGACGGCCTGCAGATCGACGGCGGGCTGCTGCGACTGGGCGAGCGGGTGTGGCCGATCGCGCCGGGCACCGCCGAGGGCAGCCCCGCCGAAGTGTATGCGCGGCAGCACTACAAGCTGATCGGCTGGCGCAACAACCTCTGCGGCTACCGACGGTTCTTCTCGATCACCTCACTGGCCGGGTTGCGGCAGGAAGATGCGCAGGTGTTCGCCGCCTCGCATGCCGAGGTACGGCGCTGGTTCACCGATGAGCTGGTCGACGGGCTGCGCATCGATCATCCGGACGGCCTCACCGACCCGGCCGGCTATCTGGTGCGGTTGCGCGAGCTGGTCGGCCCGCGGGCGTGGATCGTCATCGAGAAGATCCTGGCGCCCGACGAACCCCTGGACACCGCGCTGCCGGTCGACGGGGGCACCGGGTACGACGCCCTGCGCGAGGTGGGTGGGGTGTTCATCGATCCCACGGGCGAACCGGCACTGACCGCGTTGTACGCGGCCGACAACGCCGCACAGACCCGACTGCTCAAGACGTCGGCCGCCACCACCACCCTGGCCAGCGAACTGGCCCGATTGCGCCGGGTGATCGTCGCCGAGGTGGGCAGCGATCACCCGCTGCTGGCCGAGGCGATCACCGCGCTGCTCACCCACATCGGGGTGTATCGGTTCGACTATCCGAGCCTGGCCGCGGTCGGCCCGGTCGCGATCGCCGAAACCGCCGCCACCCGAACCGAACTCGCGGAGCCACTACAGATCATCGCCGCAGCCCTGGCGGCAGGCGCCGAGGCGGACAAACGGATCCAGCAGCTGTGTGGCGCCGTGACCGCAAAAGCCGTCGAGGACTGCCTGTTCTACCGGGACGCCCGCTTGGTATCGCTGAACGAGGTCGGTGGTGAGCCCGAGGACTTCGGGGTGAGCGCAGCCGAATTCCATCTGCGGTCCGCCACCCGGGCCCGGCTGTGGCCGCGTGCCATGGTCACCACCTCCACGCACGACACCAAGCGCAGCGAGGACGTCAGGGCCCGCATCGGCGTACTGTCCCAGGCGGCCGAGGTGTGGTCCGAGCGGATCCGGCGGTGGTCGCACGTGGTACTCGCACCCGATGAGCAGACTGCGGTATTCCTGTGGCAGAACATCTTCGGGGTGTGGCCGGCCGACGGAGACGTCACCGACGCGCTGCGCAACCGGCTGCACGCCTACGCCGAAAAGGCGATCCGCGAGGCAGGCACGCACACCACGTGGAACGACCCCGACGCCGAGTTCGAATCGGCGGTGCACGCCTGGCTGGACTCGATCATCGACGGCCCCGTCGCCACCGAGTTGACCGCGCTGGTCGGGCAGCTGGGCCCACACGGAATCAGCGACGCGATCGGTCAGAAGCTGCTGGCCCTGACGGTGCCCGGTATCCCCGATGTCTACCAGGGCACCGAACTGCCCGATGACAGCCTGGTCGACCCGGACAACCGGCGCCCCGTCGATTACGAAGCCCGCCGGGCCGCACTGGCCGACGGGAGCGATCCCAAGATCCGGGTGGTGCACGCCGCGTTGCGGCTGCGCCGCGACAAACCGGACACCTTCCTGGCCGGTGGCCACCATCCGCTCCAGGCGCAGGGAACGGCCGCCGATCACGTGGTGGCCTACCTGCGCGGTGACGATGTCCTGGTGGCGGTGACCAGGTGGACCCTCCGGCTTGGCGAAACCGGTTGGGGTGAGACCACTCTCACGCTGCCGCCGGGGACCTGGACCGACCGGATCGGTGGCCGGACGTTCACCGGCACGGTGCCGGCGGCCGAACTGTTCGGCGAACTGCCGGTGTCGCTGCTGGAGCGGGCCGCATGACCGCCTTCGCCGTGTGGGCGCCGCGCCCCGAACTGGTCCGCCTCGATGTCGACGGGGTAGTGCACCCGATGACCCGCGGTGCGGACGGCTGGTGGCGTGCGGACGTGCCGGCCCGGCCCACAAGCCGGTACGGTTTCGTCCTCGACGACGACGAGACGGTGCTGCCGGATCCGCGCTCGGCACGCCAACCCGACGGCGTGCATGCGCCGTCGGCCCGGTGGGAACCGCAGGCCGCTCCAGCCCCGTGGGCCGGCCGGTCCGTCGAAGGTGCGGTGATCTACGAACTGCATCTGGGCACGTTCACCCCCGCGGGCACGTTCGACGCGGCCATCGAGAAGCTGGACCATCTGGTCCGGCTCGGCGTCGACTTCGTCGAGGTGATGCCGGTCAACGCCTTCGGCGGCACCCACGGCTGGGGTTACGACGGTGTGCTGTGGTACGCCGTGCACGAACCCTACGGCGGGCCGGATGGACTGCTGCGCTTCGTGGATGCCTGCCACGCCCGCGGCCTCGGCGTGCTGATCGACGCCGTGTTCAACCATCTCGGACCGTCCGGCAACTACCTGCCGCGGTTCGGGCCCTACCTGTCGACGGGCAGCAACCCGTGGGGCGAATCGATCAACATCGCCGACGCCGACGCCGACGAGGTGCGCCGCTACATCCTGGACTGCGCGCTGCGCTGGATGCGTGTCTTCGGTGCGGACGGCCTGCGGCTGGACGCGGTGCACGCACTGGTGGACACCACCGCGATCCACATCCTCGAAGAGCTGGCCGGCGAAACCGAGGCGCTGGCAAAAGAACTGGGCCGTCCGCTGTCGCTGATCGCCGAGAGCGACCGCAACGATCCGCGGCTGATCACCCCCCGCGACCGGGGCGGGCTCGGGATGACCGCGCAGTGGGACGACGATATCCACCACGCCATCCACACCGCGGTCTCGGGTGAACGGCAAGGCTACTACGGCGATTTCGGCTCCCTGCAGACCCTGGCCCAGACCCTGACGCACGGCTACTTCCACGCCGGCACCTACTCGTCGTTCCGGCATCGTCGGCACGGCCGGCCGCTGGATGTCACCACGATCCCCGCCACCCGGCTGCTGGCCTACACCCTCACCCATGACCAGGTGGGCAACCGGGCCGTCGGGGACCGGCCGTCGCAGAATCTGACCTTCGGCCAGCTCGCGGTGAAAGCTGCTCTGGCACTTGGCTCGCCCTACACGGCGATGCTGTTCATGGGTGAGGAATGGGGATCGACGAGCCCGTTCCAGTTCTTCAGCTCGCACCCGGAGCCCGAGTTGGGCCGGGCCACCGCCGAGGGCCGCAAGGCCGAGTTCGCCGCGCACGGGTGGGATGCCGACGAGATCCCCGACCCCCAGGACCCGGCCACCTTCGAGCGGTCCAAGCTGAACTGGGACGAGCTGACCACCGGCGAGCACGCCCGCCTGCTGGAGCTCTACCGCGGCCTGATCGCCTTGCGGCACCACGAACCCGACTTCGCCGACCCGTGGCTGACCCATCTGCGCGTCGACTACGACGAGGATGCCCGCTGGATCGTCATGTACCGCGGCGCGCTGGCGGTGGCCTGCAACCTCGGCACCGACGCGGTGACGGTTCCGGTGGCCGGCGCCACCGTGCTGGCATCCGAGGATCCCACGCCGGACGGCACCGGCACCCGCCTGCCGGGACAGTCGTTCGCGGTGCTGCGCAGCACCGACTAGGTCAGGTAGCGGTAGGTCGGCGAACCGGGCTCCAGACGCTCGATGTGGCAGTCTGATTCGCGCATTCGCAGCAGCAGGCCGTCGAGATCGGTGGCCGACCCCATCTCGATGCCCACCAGCGCCTCACCCGTCTCCCGGTTGTTGCGCTTGACGTACTCGAACAACGTGATGTCGTCATTGGGACCGAGGACGCCGTCGAGGAAGTTGCGCAGCGCCCCGGGCTCCTGTGGGAAGTCGACCAGGAAGTAGTGCTTCAGGCCGAGATGCACGAGCGAACGCTCCAGGATCTCGCCGTAACGGGACACGTCGTTGTTGCCGCCGGAGATGATGCACACCACCGTCGACCCCGGCTCGATGCCCGCCTCCAGCAGCGCCGCGACCGACAGGGCGCCCGCCGGCTCGGCGATGATGCCCTCGTTCTGATAGAGATCCAGCATCGCGGTACACACCGCGCCCTCATCCACCGAGGTGATCGACACCATGTCCCCCGCCGCGGCCAGCGCGGCATAGGTATGGGTGCCGGCGCGCGCCACGGCCGCACCGTCGACGAACTGGTCCACATCCTCGAGCGTCACCGGTTCACCCGCCGCCAGCGCCGCCATCATCGACGCGGCGCCGGCCGGCTCCGCGCCGAGCACCGCCGTGGCGGTGGTCCGCTCGGACAGGTAGGTGGTGATGCCGGAGATACAGCCGCCACCGCCGACCGGCACGATGACCAGGTCGGGTTCGTCGGGCAGCTGGGCCAGTATCTCCGCGCCGATGGTGCCCTGCCCGGCGATGGTGCGCGGGTCGTCATACGGCGGGACGAGGGTGGCCCCGGTGCGAGCCACGTCGTCGGCCGCCGCCGCTGCCGCCAGATCGAAGGTCTTGCCGCCGACGATCAGTTCGATGAACTCACCGCCGTGATAGCGGATCCGGTCGCGCTTCTGCTTCGGGGTCTTGGCCGGCACGTACACCCGGCCATGTACGCCCATGGACCGGCAGGCCAGGGCGAAACCTTGGGCATGATTGCCCGCCGATGCGCAGACCACGCCGGCGGCCAGTTCTTCGGGGGTCAGCTGCATCAGCAGGTTGTAGGCACCGCGCAGCTTGTAGGAGCGCACGGCCTGCAGATCTTCGCGTTTGAGATACACCTGCGCGCCGGTGATGCCCGACAGCCGATCGCTGAATTGCAGCGGGCTCTTGGTGACCACGCCGGAAATTCGCTGAGCCGCGTCATCGATATCCGCCGCTGACACGGTCAGCGGCGTTCGACGGGAATCCTGGCTCAGTTCGGCAGACACCGCTTCATGGTGCCACTGCAGCTCGGACAGCGGAAATCACCCACCGGGACCGGTTTGCGCAGGGTCGCGCCAGGACGGCACGCGACACGAGGCCCCCGATCCAAGGTTTCGGTTGCCCGAACTCTGGGTTGCGAGCTATCGTTGACGTATGACCGCACCACCCGAAGTACGTATCGCCGGGGTGCCCTGGCCCACGTACAAGCTGATCGCGCTGCTGCTGGGCGTGCTGGCACTGGTGGTCGTCGGCGCACTCTCGGCGAGCGCGGCTCCCGCGGTGCTGACCGCGGCGGCCGTCGCCGCGTTCACCTGGATCGTGCTCGGCGCCGTTACGCACTGATCCCCAGGATCAGCCGCCACACTGATCCGATGGAACCGACACCGCCGACGCCGGCCGAAGCGTTCGTCAAGCGGGCGGAGCGCATCGCCTCGGGCGCCGAGCACCATGTGCCGTCGTGGTTGCGCCCCGGTGAGCCGGAGAGCCGGCTGCCGGTGCTCGTGGCGATCCTGCTGGCCGTCGTGCTGCAGCGCGCCGTGCCCGACCGCTACACCGTGGTGCCGCGCTGGCCGCTGCTGGCGATGGAACTGATGCTGGTGGTCCTCCTGGTGGCGATCAACCCGCTGCGGCTGTCCCGGCGCACCACCGCCGCCCGCTGGGGCAGCCTTGCCCTGACCGCCGCCATCACCGTCGACAACACGGCCTCCGCCGTGATGCTGGACTACTGGATCCTGCGGGGCGACGTCAGCAACGACGCGGCCGTCCTGCTGGGCAGTGGCGGGGCCATCTTCGTCACCAACATCCTGGCCTTCGCGTTGTGGTACTGGGAGCTGGACCGCGGTGGGCCGTTCGCCCGGCACGCCGTCGAGCAGCCCTACCCGGATTTCCTGTTCCCGCAGATGACGGACCCCGACAAGGCCAAACCCGACTGGCGCCCGACCTTCGTCGACTATATGTACGTCAGCTTCACCAACGTGGTGGCCTTCTCCCCCACCGACACCATGCCGCTGGCGCGTTGGGCCAAGTTGATGATGACCGTGCAGGCCTCGGTCGCGATGTCGACGATCGCCCTGGTCATCGCCCGCGCGGTCAATGTGCTGAAGTGAGTTCCCGCGCCCCGATGCCGAGCATCGATTTCACCTCGATCGCCAGATAGGACGCGCCGATCACCGCTCCGAGCACGATGACCACGGTGCCGCCGATGAGCCCGGTCGAGATGCTGCCCACCGGGTCGACCATGAGAAACCACGCCACCGCACCGACGGTGACCCCGGCCAGGGCCAGCACCGGGTACGCGCGCCGGCCGGAACCCAGCACGCGGCCCAGCTCCCTCGCCCACGCCGAGGCGAACAGCCGGGTCGCGCCCGTCCTGCGCGCCACCGCGGTCCACGACACGAAGGCGCCGTAGGCCACCACGGCGGCATTGAAATCGATGTTCATGATCAGCAGGACGCTCAGATGAAAGATCGTCGCGATGGCCAGGGTGATGCGAAACGCACGCCACCACGGCACCGCCAGCAGGATCGAGAACTCGAAGATCACCGTCACCCAGTCGAGAAGTTCCCAAGCGACACGCGAATCGTGGACGGCGACCCAGTCCGACAATCCGACCTGCCGGCCGACGGTCAGGTACTTGATGACGAAATAACCCCGCGCCGCTTCGCTCGACAGGGACAGCCACCCCGTCAGGAGTTTGGTGGCCGCGGCCGCGAACCAGGCCCACCCCACCAGGATCGCCAGTAGCCGCAGCGGCCATTGCCGTTGCGGCAGAGGCTCTCTACGACACCGCAGGGCATCGAGGGAGAAACGATCTCCCCAATGGGCGAACACGAGCACCAGCGGGGCGATGACCACCAAGATGTTGTGGTCGATATTGCCCATGCAGTAGGTCAATCCGTACGTGATGGAGAGCATCAGCCACGTGAAGATCGAGGCGAATTTCGTCCACAGACCCAGCCCCAGCAGGATCAGCGCAGCCGAGCGGAGCACTTCCAGGGCGAGAAGCGCGGTGGGTGAGGGAAATCCGGAAAGGAGGCGCAGCGGGCCGGGCGGTGCGTGGAACAGGAAGTCCGGCTGCCGGCCGAGCCAGGTGATATCGGGTGCGGTGAACAATGCGCACAGCGCATAGACGATGCGATAGATGCCCAGGTCTGCCGAGGTGAACGGACCGGTCTCGACCCATCGATCGAATCTCTCGGCGATTCTCATGTCGAAGGCCCGAACACGATCCGCGTCGTGTGTAGCGGTTGGTATTCGGTTTTCGAGGGGTCGGCCGCTTTATAGGTTGCCTTGCGCCACAGGATATCCGCGCCGACCGCCGGTTCGCCGGGGAACAGCTCGGCAATTCTCGACCGGAACCAGTTCACCGCGTTCGGATCTTTCCGCACCGAATCATCCTCGAAGGCGGAGAAGACGACCATGAGGCGCACTTTCGGTCCGGGCGGCATGAGATTCTGCACCGGAACCTCTTGAGTGTGCCCGTCCGCGAACAGAACCCGCAGTGTGGGTTCTTTGCCGGTCGGCTCCCCGGTTTCGAGCGGACAGCCCGGGCATTTCGCCGGAAAGCCGGGCAAAGCCAGCGCGGGATATATTTCCCCGCACCAGAGCCCGAACAGGACGTACTGCAGCATCACAACCCACAGCACGGTGACAACGAAAATGATGCGCACGGTGCGTACGGACATTGCAGCTCCCCCCGTGCCGATAGGCGCATGCCGCCCCTGACTCTCCCCAGTCAGTGACACCAGCTATGGCGAGTGAACTTAGCAGTACCCCGACACCACGGCAATATCTGCATATTGCTTGCGACAGCAAACATTACGCCGTCTAATTTTTCGCACCGCAAAGACCGGCTCCCCCAGGAAGCCGTCAGCCGCCCAGGCAGCCCGGTCCGAGCAGGGCCTTCAGATCCCCCATCAATGCCGAGGAGGGTGTCACCCGCAGCGATTGGTCCAGCTCCAGAGTGGTGATGCGTTCCCCGCTGATCAGGCGCAGATGAACCTGTGCCACACCGGGATGGCGAGCCAGCACCTGCTTGAGCGCGGTCACCTTGTCCACCGTGCACTGCCGGGTCGGCAAGCTGAGCGCCAGCGGCCGGTCGGCCTGCGCATTCGAGAAGTCCGGCACCACAAGGTCATTGGCGATCAACGAGATCCGGTCATCGCGAATGGCCACCTTGGCACCGACCAGCACCACGGCGTCGTCGGCGATATCGGCACCGAACGCCGAATAGGTCTGCGGGAAGAACAGCACCTCGATACCGCCGGTGAGATCTTCCAATTGCGCCGAGGCCCAGGGCAATCCGTTCTTGTTGACCCGACGGTTGACCGAGGCCAGGATGCCACCGATGCGCACCTGGGTGTCGTTGGCGATATCGCCTTCCAGGATCGCCGGGATCTGGGTGTCCACCTGGGCGCTCAGCAGATGCGCCACCCCGTCGAGCGGATGACCGGACACGTAGAGACCCAGCATCTCGCGCTCCAGGGCGAGCTTGTGCTTGTCCTCCCACTCGCCGTCGGGCACCGGGATGGCGAACACCGACTCGATCCCGGTGTCGGCGTCGCCGCCGCCGAACAGATCGAACTGGCCGATCGCCTCGGCCTTCTTGGTGCCCAGCACCGAGTCCACGGCATCGGCATGTACCAGGAACAGGCCCTTGCGCGGATGACCGAGTGAGTCGAACGCCCCCGCCTTGATCAGGGATTCCGTCACCTTCTTGTTGCACGCGGTGATGTCGATCTTGTTCAGGTAGTCGGAGAAGTCGGTGTACTTCCCCTTCTCCTTGCGCCCGTTGATGATCGACTGCACCACGTTGCCGCCGACGTTGCGCACACCCCCGAGGCCGTAACGGATGTCCTGGCCGACCGAGGCGAAGTTGTGCACCGATTCGTTGACGTCCGGTGGTAGCACCGTGATCCCGAGCCGGCGGCAATCCGACAGGTATACCGCGGCCTTGTCCTTGTCATCGCCGACGGAGGTCAGCAGGCCGGCCATGTACTCGGCCTGGAAATTCGCCTTCAGGTAGGCCGTCCAGAACGACACCAGCCCGTAGCCCGCGGCGTGCGACTTGTTGAACGCGTAGCCGGCGAAGGGAAGGATGGTGTCCCACAACGCCTTCACCGCGGCCTCGGAGAAGCCGTTGGCCGTCATCCCCTCCTTGAAACCCTTGTACTCGGCCTCGAGCACCTCAAGCTTCTTCTTGCCCATGGCCTTCCGCAGCGCATCGGCCTTGCCCATGGTGTACGAGGCCACCTTCTGGGCGATGAACATGATCTGCTCCTGGTAGACGATCAGGCCGTAGGTCTCGGCCAGGATCTCCTTGAGCGGCTCCTCCAATTCGGGATGGATGGGCTTGATCGGCTGACGGCCGTTCTTACGGTCGGCATAGTCGTTGTGCGCATTCATGCCCATCGGGCCGGGCCGGTAGAGCGCCAGCACCGCGACGATATCGTTGAACCCGGTGGGCTGCATCCGGCGCAGCAGGTCCCGCATGGGTCCGCCGTCGAGCTGGAACACACCCAGAGTGTCTCCGCGGGAAAGCAATTCGTAGGTGGCCGGATCATCGAGCGGAAGGTGATCCATGTCCAGATCGATCCCGCGGTTGGCCTTGATGTTCTCCAGGGCATCACCGATGACGGTGAGGTTGCGCAAGCCCAGGAAGTCCATCTTCAGCAGGCCGATGGCCTCACACGACGGGTAGTCCCACCCGGTGATGATCGCGCCGTCCTGCGCCCGCTTCCACATCGGGATGGCGTCGACGAGCGGCTCGGAACTCATGACGACGGCGCAGGCGTGCACGCCGGCGTTGCGGACCAGCCCTTCAAGTCCGCGCGCCGTCTCGTAGATGGTGCGGACGTCCGGATCGGTGTCGATCAGGGCGCGGACCTCGGCGGCCTCTTTGTAGCGCTCATGGGTGGGATCGGTGATCCCGGCCACCGAGATGTCCTTGGCCATGATCGGCGGGGGCAGCGCCTTGGTGATCCGGTCGGCGATCGCGAACCCGGGCTGCCCATAGTGCACACGAGCCGAGTCCTTCAGTGCCGCTTTGGTTTTGATGGTACCGAAGGTGATGACCTGGGCCACCCGGTCGCTGCCCCACCGCTCCGAGGCGTAGCGCACCATCTCACCGCGGCGGCGGTCGTCGAAGTCGATATCGATATCGGGGGCCGACGGGCGTTCCGGGTTCAGGAAGCGCTCGAACAGCAGACCGTGCGGTATCGGGTCGATATTGGTGATGCCCATGGCGTAGGCCACCAGCGACCCGGCCGCCGAACCACGGCCCGGCCCGACCCGGATGTTGACCGACTGGGCGTAGCTGATGAGGTCGGCCACGATCAGGAAGTAGGACGGGAAGCCCTTGTCGCAGATGACCTTGATCTCGTAGTCGGCCCGCTCGAGGTACTCCGGCGGCACGCCGTCGGGGAACCTGCGGTTCAGACCGGCCAGAACCTCGTGGCGCAGCCAGCTGGCCTGGTCGTGACCGTCCGGCACCGGGAACACCGGCATACGGTCGCGGGGGGTCCATACATCGGCGTAGGACTGCACCCGCTCGGCGATGAGCAGGGTGGAATCACAGGCTCCCGGGACCTGCGGGTCCCATAACGCCCGCATATCGGCGGCGGACTTCAGGTAGTAACCGTCGCCGTCGAACTTGAACCGGGCCGGATCCGAGAGCGTCTTGCCGGTCTGGATGCACAGCAGGGCCTCGTGGTTGTGCGAGGCCTCGCGCGTCACGTAGTGGCAGTCGTTGGTGGCCAGCGGCGGGATACCCAGCTTGCGGCCGATCTCGAGCAGCCCTTCGCGGACCCGGCGCTCGATCTCGATGCCGTGGTCCATCAGCTCCAGGAAGAAGTTGTCCTTGCCGAAGATGTCCTGCCACTTGGCCGCCGCTTCGACCGCCTCTTTCTGGTGGCCGAGCCGCAGCCGGGTCTGCACCTCGCCGGACGGGCAACCGGTGGTCGCGATGATGCCCTCGGCATTCTCGGCGATCAGCTCGGCGTCCATCCGCGACCATTTGCCGAGCTGCCCCTCGAAGGAGGCCAACGACGACAGCTTGAACAGGTTGCGCAGCCCGGTCGCGTTCTCGGCGACCATCGTCATATGGGTGTAGGAACCGCTACCCGAGACGTCGTCACCCTTCTGTCCCGGGTCGCCCCAGGTGATGCGCTTGGTGTTGAACCGGGACCCGGGAGCGATGTACGCCTCGATGCCGATGATCGGCTTGATACCCGCGTCGGTGGCCTTGTTGTAGAACTCACTGGCACCGAACATGTTTCCGTGGTCGGTCATCCCGATCGCGGGCATCTCGAGGCGCTGCGCCTCGGCGATCATCGGTTTGACCTTCGCCGCACCGTCGAGCATCGAGTATTCGGTGTGGTTGTGCAGGTGCACGAAGGAGGAGCTCATAGGGACGCCAGTCTATTGGTGCCGACCGACACTTCTCGGCGTGTCGGCATCCGTGTCTTCGCGGGTGTCGGTTCACCCGATTCCCGGGCCCCGGCTCGGCCCACAGGCACGGAACTCGCGGACCGCGGGTCCGCTGTATCGTATGACTCCGTGATCGAGCTCAATAATGTCGCCAAGACTTTCGGCGGTGGCGTTCCCGCCCTGCGCGACGTGAGCTTTTCGGTCCCCACCGGGTCCGTGTGCGCGTTGCTGGGCCACAACGGCGCCGGCAAGACGACCACCGTCAAGATCCTCTCCACCTTGCTCAAGCCGAGTTCGGGCCGGGCCATCGTCGCGGGCTACGACGTGGCCACCGAGCCCGCCCAGGTGCGCCGCAGCATCGGGGTCACCGGTCAGGACGCCGCCCTCGATCCGCGGCTGACCGGCCGGGAGAACCTGATCTTGTTCGGGCGTCTGCGCGGCCTGCGCCGCGCCGAGGCCCGCGCCCGGGCCGAAGAGCTCATCACCCAGTTCGACATGGGCCATGCGGCCGACCGTCAGGTCAGCGGCTACTCCGGAGGTATGCGGCGGCGCATCGACATCGCGGTGTCACTCGTGATCCTGCCCAAGGTGCTCTTTCTCGACGAGCCGACCACCGGCCTGGACCCCCGGAGTCGGCGCGATGTGTGGAACCTGGTGGCCTCGATGAAGGCGCAGGACATCACCGTCCTGCTGACCACCCAGTACCTCGAAGAGGCCGATATCCTCAGTGACTCCATCGTCATCCTCAACGCCGGACAGATCGTCGCCAGCGGCACCGCCGACGAGCTCAAGCGCCAGACCGGTTCCAGCTACTGCGAGATGACCCCGCTCAATCCCGACGACCTGTCGCGGATCGCCACGGCGCTCGCCGACTTCGACGAGGTCGAGGTCGACACCGATGCGACCACGGTGGCGGTCCCGGCGCCCAAGGGTGTGGCCACGCTGACCGAGGTGTTCCGGCGGATGGACGAGATCGGCGTCGAGCTCATCGACATCTCCCTGCGCAGGCCCTCCCTCGACGAGGTGTTCCTGCACCTCACCTCCCCGGTCACCTCGAAGTGACGCCGTTCGCACTCCTGACGGCCCGCATCCTCGGGAAGAGCCGGATGGATCTCGTCTTCGCCGTTCTGGTGCCGATGTCCGGGCTGATCGGCCTGACGTTCCTGCTCCGTGATGTCATCGCCACCGGCCAGATGAGCTACGCGCAGTACATCCTGCCCGCGGTGGTCGTGCAGGCGATGCTGTTCGGTGCGCTCACCACGACCGACCGGGCCGCCTCGGAGAAGGCCAGCGGGCTCAGCTCCCGCATGCGCACGCTGCCCATCTCGCCCTATGCGCCGTTGTTGGCCCGGATGGCCTACTGCCTGATCCGCGGGGTGCTGGCCCTGACCGCCGCGCTCCTGGGCGCGTATCTGTTCGGGTTTCGGCTGAACAGCGGATTCGGTTACGCCGCAGCCTTTGTGCTGATGTCGCTGACGTTGACCCTGGCGCTGTCCCTGGGCGCGGACGCGACCGGCAGCAAGGCCGGCCGCACCGAGGTGGCCAGCCAGCTGTTGCTGGTCCCGCAGTTGCTCTTGGTGATGCTGTCGACCGGGCTCGCACCGGTCGACGCCTTTCCGTCATGGCTGCAGACTTTCGTGCGGTACCAGCCCATCTCGCAGATCACCGAGACCCTGCGCGGCTTCACCAGCGGCCACGTCACGACCGGCAATCTCGCCACCAGCCTGGCCTGGTGCATCGGCCTGCTGGTCGTCTTCGGGCCCATTGCCGTGCGACTTCAGGGGCGAACATCATGACTTCCGATTCAGCGCACCGGCATTCCCTGCTCACGGAGAGTTGGGTCTTCGCCGGTCGGCTCTTCATCCAGTGGCGCCGCTACCCGATGGTGCCGCTGCAGGCGCTGCTGTTCCCCACCCTGCTGCTCATCATCTACGGGGCACTCGTCGGCAAGTCGATGGTGCGCCTCACCGGCAACAGTGGGCTGGACGTCCTGATCCCGGTCTGCACGCTGGCCGGCGCCATGTCCGGCGCCATCGGCGCCGGACTGGTGGTGCCCTATGACCGCGACAGCGGTCTGCTGACCCGGCTGTGGATCATGCCGGTGCACCGGACGGCGCCGTTGACCGGCGCGCTGCTGGCCGAGGCGGTGCGCACCTTCGCCGGGTCGGCGGTCGTGGTGGCCACCGGATACGTGATGGGCTTCCGGTTCTCCGGCGGCTGGCTGGAGTTGATCGTCTACCTGTTGGTCCCGGTCATCGTCGTGGTCGTCTTCGCCACCATCGTCATCACGCTGGCCCTGCGGCCACAGGGCCGGGTCATCCTCACCTGGACGCAGACGCTGTGCACGGGCCTGGCCTTCGCGACGATCGTCCCACTCGACCGGCTTCCGGCACTGCTGCGCCCCCTGGCGCAGTATCAGCCGGTGGCACCGGCGGCGGCGGCGATGCGCGCGCTGTCCTCCGGCGGCAACGTGTGGCAGCCGATGCTGTTCACCGTGCTGTGGGCCGTGGTGATCGCGGCGCTGTTCGTGCCCGCCACCGTGCGCGGGTACAAAGCCGCGGTCGAGGGCGGCAAAGTCAACGGCTGAACCGCCGTCAGGGCGTGACCTCGAAGGTGGCCGGCATCTCGAACTCCGACCGTTTGAGCCACGCCGAGACGAAGCCGTACTGGAACGCCAGGCCGACCACTGCGTTGGCCGCGAGTTCGCCGAACGGCCGGCGCAACTCCGCGCGCAGCGTCGTCCACGCCTCGGTCGCCGAGTGCTGCGGCGCCGGGTGCTCGCCGTGGCGCCCGCGTTCGTTGTGGTGCACCCAACGCAGGTAGGCGTTGCTGTGCCCGTAGCGCTTCCACTGGCTCCCCAGATCCCGCATCGCGGTGCGCGGTTCCCACTCCATCAGGACCCTGGTGTCGGTCGCTATCGTGCCCAGCGGCTGTTCCTGGATCCGCCAGCAGATATCGAGGTCGCCACCGCCGCGCATCGCCCTGAAGCCGCCCACCTTCGTGAACGCGATCCTGTCGATACCGAGATTGGCGGTCGGGTAGTAGTCGGGTTTGGGCGGCACCATCCCGATGGTGGCTTTCATCGCACCGCCGCCGCGAGGAAGCATGAAGGGTTGCATCTTGGCCGCCATGCGGGCGGCCAGCGTGGGCCCGGACACGGTGCGCACATTGGTGCACGACAACACGACTCCCGGCCGGCTCTGGAGTTCGCGGTGCGCGTCGAGCAGACCGGGCAGCGGACGGCAGCGCCCGTCGATGAACAGCAGGATGTCGGCGACCGATCTGCTCGCGGCCAGCTGCCGCGCGTAGTACGGGCCGCGACTGTCGGTCACCGTCACGACGTGGGCGCCCAGCGAACGTGCCACCGCCTCGGTGTCATCGGTCGAGGCGTCGTTGACGACGGTGACCCGATCACCTTCGGCGAGCTGATCGAGCAGCGGCCGAAGCAGCTTCGGTAGATGGTCGGCCATATCCCGGACAGGGATGATCACCTCGATGGTCTGCCCCGCCATGGATCAGCCGTTCAACCCGCCGCGGCCTAGCGAGTACACCTGCCACCCGGCGCTGGACCAGTACTCGCGGTCGATCGCGTTCCGCGTGTCGAGCAGGCGCGGTTCTTTGACGACCGACCGGAAGGAGACGGGATCGATATTGCAGTATTCGTCCCACTCGGTTGCCAGCACGATCAGATCCGCGTTGCGGCAAGCATCCTCGGCGCTGTCGAAGTAGCCCAGCGTCGGGAACCGCGCCTTGGCGTTCGCGATGGCCTTCGGGTCGTGGACGCGCACGTCGGCGCCCTTGAGGTGCATCGCGGCCGCCACGTTCAGTGCCGGCGAATCGCGGACGTCATCGCTGTTCGGCTTGAACGCGGCACCCAGCACGGCGATGCTCTTACCGAGGAACTCCCCACCGACGACCGCGCGCGCCACCGAGACGGCCTTCTCGCGGCGGCGCAGGTTGATCTTGTCGACCTCGTGCAGGAATCGCAGCGCGTCCGAGGCGCCGAGCTCACCGGCCCGGGCGCTGAACGCGCGGATGTCCTTGGGCAGGCATCCGCCGCCGAAGCCCAACCCCGCGTTGAGGAAACGTTTACCGATCCGGTCGTCGTACCCGAGCGCGCGACTGAGCATCACCACATCGGCGTCGACGATCTCGCACACCTCGGCCATCGCGTTGATGAACGAGATCTTGGTGGCAAGAAAGGCATTGGCGGCCACCTTCACCAATTCCGAGGTCGGGAGGTCTGCGGTCAGGTGCGGCGTGCCCGCTTCGATGATGGAGGCGTACACCTCCTGCAGGGTCTTCTCCGCATATTCGGACGTGACGCCGAAGACCAGGCGATCCGGCGCCAGGGTGTCCTCGATCGCCTTTCCTTCCCGGAGGAACTCCGGGTTCCACGCAACTTCGAGGTGGTGGGCCGACGCTGCATCGGCCACCTCGGCAGCAAGGCGCTGGGCCGTGCCCACCGGGACGGTCGACTTGCCGACGATCAGGCCATCGCAGTCGGCGCTGGCGGCGACGGACCGGAAAGCGCTGTCGACGTAGGCGATGTTGGCCGCGTCAGAGCCGGCCAGCTGCGGAGTCCCGACACAGACGAAGTGCACCGAAGCGCCCGAGACCGCTTCCTGCACCGATTGACTGAACCGCAACCGGCCGGTGCCGAGCACTTCCGTGAGCAGCTCGTCGAATCCGGGTTCGTAGAACGGCGACTTGCCGGTCGCCAGCGCAGCGATCTTCGACGCATCGGTGTCGTAGGCGACGACCTCATGTCCGATTTGTGCCATGCACGCGGCGTGAACGGCGCCCAGGTAGCCCGTCCCAATCACGCTCATTCTCATTTGCTGAACTCCAGGCTCTAGAAGGGGCCATCGGTCGACTATTTCGCAGCACGCGCAGCGCGCTGGTTCGCCGCTCAGTACATCACACGACGGCACCGCACACCGCGTGCGGATATCTCCCGATGCGGAGGTAATTACCGCAAATGTGACATCAGCCACATTACGCACGCTCACCGCCGGGCATTGCCGTAGCGGCGTCTGCACGGCAAAGCCGCACGCGTTGGCTGGACGGCGATCAGACCCCCGCTGAGCCAAGAACCTCCTGGTAGAACCAACTTTTGGTTGCTAGGGTCCGCGCATCGTCAGTGAGATTGATCACCACGGGTGGGCAATGACGCACCGAATGTCCAGACACCAGTGAGGAGCACGGCATGCCCGGAATCGCTCAGCGAATCGATCAACTGAAATGGAATCTATGGGGAGCGCGGCACTTCCGCACCTCACAGGACTACTGGGAGATGCGTTATCGCCACGGCGGAAATTCAGGCGCGGGGTCATACGACCGGCTCGCCCGCTTCAAGGCGACATTCCTGAACGATTTCGTAGCCGTCAACCACATTTCGTCGGTGATCGAGTTCGGCTCCGGAGACGGCTCACAACTGGCCCTGGCGACGTATCCCGAATACGTCGGTGTCGATGTGTCCGAGACGGCACTGGCGGCCACCAGACGCAGGTTCGCCGACAACCCGTCGATCCGTTTCCTGCACACCAGTGAAGTCACCGACCGGGACCGGGCCGAACTGTCGTTGTCCCTGGACGTCATCTACCACTTGGTCGAAGACGCCGTCTTCGACACCTACATGTCTCGGCTTTTCAGTGCAGCAACACGTTTCGTCGTGGTGTACGCGAGCGACGAAGACCGGGCCTGGTCGTCACCCCATGTTCGACACCGCAACTTCACCCAATGGGTCAAGGAACATCAGCCCGATTTCGACTTCGTCGAACGGGTGCAGAATCCCTATCCGTACTCCGAGGACGACCCGGACAACACGAGCTTCTGCGACTTCTTCGTGTTCGCCCGGTCGGGGTAGGCGACCGACCGGTCAGCCTCGGGTGAGCCGGTACACCTCCGTGTCGCCCATGGCGGCACTGGTCCCCAGGAAGTGGACGACGTAGCCACGATCGGCGAATTCCTTCAGGAGGGTCTTGCGCTTGCCCACGGTATTGCCGTACGTATCGCCGAGCATCACTTTGCTGACGTAGTAGAGCTCGCGTGTCGCGGCACCGGACAGGTCCGGGAAGCGGGCGAGCAACTGGTCCTGGCTCGCCGCGTAGATCTGCGCCGTCGACGCCACCGGCCAGAGGGTGGCCGGAACGACCCCGCGCCGGTCCGAGT
The DNA here is from genome assembly GCF_051188035.1 of Mycolicibacterium sp. Y3. NCBI lineage: Bacteria > Bacillati > Actinomycetota > Actinomycetes > Mycobacteriales > Mycobacteriaceae > Mycobacterium > Mycolicibacterium sp. Y3. The sequence continues at coordinate 3,842,819 of NZ_JAVQLT010000001.1, forward strand.
CGAGGACGATCGCGGCATTGGCGCCCGGGACCAGACGCTCGCCACGGTTCTGCAGATAGACGAACGCTGCGGTGGCGATCGTCACTCCGACGAGCTGAAAGACGAACAATGCCGAGATCGTGCGGATGGCGGCGTCGGACCGCTGCGCAGCGACGGCCAGGCCGACGGCCAGGAACGGGGTGAGGAAGTACAGATAGAGGGGACGCATGGTGTGCTGCGGGTCGATGAAGGTCAGGAACAAGGCGACCATCGTGAGCCAGGAACCGAGGAACACGAGGAGCGGAACAGACCCGCTGGTGAGCGCGATGCTGTGGTGGTCGTGCCGGTTTCGCCACCACCACCGCGCGACCATGACCAGGATCGGGATCACCACCGCGGCCGTCATCAACCATCCGGCCACCGACATCGCATCGGCGTGATACGTCGGATCCAGCGGCAGGAACGTCTCGACGAGGGCGGCTACCGATGCGGCAGCGCGCAGCGGCAGGGCGCCCCAGCTGAACGGCTGGGCCTGCGCACCACCTCGGTGCACCGACTCGATGAAGTCCGGGGCGGCGGCCATGAACGCGGCCCCGGCCGCCGCATAGGACGCGACCAGCGCTGCCAGTTCCCCGTACCTGCGACCGGTGACCACCGTGGTGCCGATCGCCAGGAACACCATCCCGGCGGGCACCACGAACAAGAACTGCGTCAGGATGCCCGCCGCCACCACCGGCGCCATCGCAGCCAGGTAGCCAAATCGATTGTGCTGCAACCACAGTACCGTCAGAAACAACAGCAGCGCGGTGAACAGCCCGAGCAGCGCGTACTGGCGGACGGCCACGTCCGCCGCACGGGTCGCCATGGTCAGCGCCCAAGTCAGCACCACGGCGTAGATCACCGGCGCCGGCACCGACAGCACGCGGCAGGTGGCGATGATGAGGACGGCCGTCACCCCGATGAACACCAGGTTCAGCGTCAGCGCGCTGGAAAGCGAGACACCGAACGCGATGAACCAAACGTGCAACGCCCAGAAGTAGAGCGGCGGATGGATGTCGAAATTGGCCATGTCCGAACGGATCTGGTCAAAGCAACCCGGAAATCGGAGTCGCCAGTAGTCCTGCCACACCCCGGCCGGCCCCCATTGCTGGGCGGGAGTGCCACCGGCATAGCGACCCTGATTGCACGTGACGCCGAGCATGGTGATGCCGTCGTCGTGGGACAGGAAACTCGAGTGCAGGCCGCGGACGGCCAAGATCGCACCGACCCCGACCCCTAAAGCGACGAAAACACCACGGTGCGTGGAGATCTGGAGAAATCGGAAATGTAATTCCGTCCCCAGAGCACGGCGGCGCCGATCCACAGAAGCGAGAATGTCACCGTCCCCGTCCCCTCATGCAGACGGCAATCACAGCGCTCCGCTACGAGATATGACAGCTCGTCGGCGACCGACGGCACCACAATCTCATGCACTCAGCACCTCTGCAAGCGAAACTGCCGAACCTGTGAATTACCAGAATTACTGGATACGCCAGGCCCTGGTCACCATCGAGGCATTGGCGGTGGCCTGACCGAAGTCGGTGTCGGCGTCATCCCCGTCGAAGTCGTCGAGCCAATCCCCATCGCGACTGCCCGGACCGCCCGCGCCCGCGTAGGCGGGCACCGGTGCGGCTGCCCTCCGCTTCAGCGAAACCTTCTTGGTGGGCGGCGCCGACGGCCACCAGTTCTTGTCACCCAAGAGGACCGCGATCGCGGGCACGGTGATGGTGCGCACCAGGAAGGTGTCGAGCAACAGGCCGATACCGATGATGAAACCGGTCTGCACGATGGCCGCGATACTGCTGACGGTCAGCGCCAGCATCGATGCCGCGAAGATCAGGCCCGCCGAGGTGATGACACCGCCGGTGGCACCGACCGTACGGATGACAGCCGCCCGGATTCCTCGATGCGCCTCCTCCCGGATCCGGGAGATCAACAACAGGTTGTAGTCGGCACCCACCGCCACCAGCACCAAGAACGTCACGCCGGGGGTGTTCCAGAAAATCGGCTGTTTCAAGATGAATTGGAAGACGATGACGGTGATGCCCAGGGCCGACATGTACGACAACACCACGGTGACGACCAGGTAGAGCGGCGCCAGGATGGCCCGCAGCAGTACCACCAGGATGAAGAACACCACGATCAGCGTCACCAGGACGATGTAGCGGATATCGGAGTTGTAGTAATTGCGGATATCGTTCTGGCCCCGGGTGAACCCGACCATCGTGACTTTCGCATCGGCCAAAGTCGTGTTGGGGCGAGCACTTTCGGCCGCCCCGATGATGTCCTCGATCTGATCCATGGCCTGCGTGCCGAACGGGTCGAGCGCGGTCTGCACCAGGTAGCGCGCCGTGTGTCCGTCCGGTGAGATGAACAGCTTCGCGGCCTTCTCGAACTCCGGCCGGGTGAGGATCTGCGGCGGGATGTAGAAGCCCGACATCGACGGGTCCGCCGCGTCGCGCTTCATCGCCAGCAGGAAGTCCGACGCCTGTCCCAGACCGCCGCCCATCTGCCGGGTCTGATCCACCAGCACCTTCACGCCCTGGGCCAGCTTGTCGCTGGACTCGGCGAGCAGGTTCGCGCCCTTGACCAGCGTCTCCAGCTGGACCTTCAGCGCCGCCGGATCGCTGGCCTTCAACTCGTCGGCCGCGGTCAGCGCGGTGTTCAGACTGGAATCGATACCGGCCAACTGATCGTGCAGGGAGGCTTCGTCCGTGGTCTCCAGCTGCCTGGCCGCCAGCCTGATCTGGTCCATGGTGCCGTCTTGGTACGAGTTGAGCAGGCTGGTCAGGTCGGTGCGCACGGCGCGGCAGGCCGGGTCGATCGAGCACCACGGCACCGAGTTGAGCACCTGCAAGGTCGGCTGCAGCCAGACCACGTTGGTGATCACGCCCTCCATGCCGACGCCGAGCGTCTTGCCGAGGTTGTGCAGCCCGTCCACCACCTGGGCGCTGGCGCTGGCCCGCTTGATCGTCCCGGTGCCACCGTAGTTCTTGTCGATCTCGACCAGCGCGTTCAACAGCGTGGTCAGCGGGCCGGCCGACTGCAGCACCTGGTCCCTGAGCTTGGCGAGCGCGTCGGCGAGCTGACGCGAGCCATCGGTCAGGGCGGTCAGATTGCTGTCGTTCTGCGAGATGAGATTGGTGGCCTCTTCCATCTTCTCGCCGACCTCGCCGGCCTGATGGGTGGCCCGCGCCTCGGTCAGCATCTCGCCGTTGGGCCGGGTGATCCCGCGGACGGCCGCGATATTCGGCAGCTGAGCCACCCGCGCAGCCATCTGTTCCATATCGGCCAGCGCGCGTGGTGACCGCAGATCCTGTGTATCGGAGTGGATGACGATGAACTGCTGCATCGAGTTGCTGACCGGGAAGTGCGCGTTCATCGTCTCGTAGGCGTCGTTGCTCGCCGACTTCACCGGCAGGTTCTTGCGGTCGTCGAAGTTGAAGTTGACCAGCAGCGCACAGCTGGCCAACGCGAACAGCACGGTGAGGCTGCAGATCAGGTTGAGCCAGGGTCGCCGCACGATGTTCACGCCGGACAGCCGCCAGAAACGGCCGGTGATGTCCTTGCGCGGGTTGACCCAGCCACGCCGGCCCGCCAGCACGATGAACGCCGGTAGCAACGTCACCGACGCCAGGAACCCGACGAAGATGGTCACCGCGAGCGCCGGCCCGATCGTCGAGAAGACGGCCAGCTGGGTGAACATCAGCGACATGAAGGTGAGCGCGACCGTGCCCGCCGAGCCGGCGATCACCTCCCCGATGGACACCAGCGCGGCGACGACCGCCTTGTCCGACTCCATTCCCCCGCGCAGATACTCCTGATAGCGACTGAACAGGAAGACGGCATAGTCGATACCGGCACCGATCATCATGCCGGTGATGAGCATGATGGTCTGCGGGCCCAGGCCGAGGCCGATCAAACCCAGCCCGGCGACCACCTGCTGCGCGGTGGCCAGCGAGATGCCGATGGTCAGCAGCGGGATGATCATCGCGACGATGTTGCGGTAGACGATGATCAGGATGAGCAGCACCGTGATGACGGTGGACAGCTCGATGATGTGCTGGTCGCGTATCGCGATCCCGGTGACGTCCTGCATGGTCGCCGCGGCGCCGACGACACTCGGGGTCAGCGTGGTGCCCGCCGTGGTCTCGTTGACGATCTTCATGGCGTCCCGGTACGCCTGCTGCCCCTTGCCGGTACCCATGGTGCCGTTCAGGCTGACCGGCAGGTTCCACGCCTTGCCGTCCTTACTGGTCATCGCCGGCTTCAGCTCGGGGATGTGGACGAAATCCTGGGTGCCGATCACGATGTCGGTCTTCGCCCGCAGTCTCTCGACCAGCTGGCGGTAGGTGGCCTCGTCCTCGGCGGACAACCCGTTCTCGTCGACGAGCACGACGGCCACCATGTTGCTCGCGCCGGCCTCGTTGAACGCGTCCTTCATCTGTTTGCCGGCGACCAGGACGGGGGCATCCTTGGGCCAGAAATCCGGCGGATGCTGAGCGGCAACGGTCGCCAGAGGGGGCAGCGCAGCGAACAACGCGCCGGCGATGACCACCCACGTGGCGATCACGAGCAGCGGGTGACGGACGATCAGCCGGCCACTAGCCGCCAAAAAGGCGTGCGCGCTCACCTTGGGACGTTTGAACATTGCGGACCAGGCTACAGGTTTCCGCAGCTGAGTCGACGACGCCGGTACGAATCCGAGCGCCGTCTAGCAATCTTCTCAGGTTGTTTATACATTGCCCTCCGAAGCAAGCGACCGACGCGCTGACCGCGTACGGAGTACAGCATCGACGCTGAACACCGCCAGCGCGACCCAGATGAGTGCAAATCCGAGCCAGCGTGCCGGCGGCATCGCCTCGTGTCCGACCAGCACACCCCACGACATTTGCATGACGGGCGTCAGGTAGAACAGCAGTCCCATCGTCACCATCGGCAGGCGCTGGGCGGCAGCAGCGAACAACAGCAGTGGGATTGCGGTGAGGGCACCGGAGCACATCAACAGCGCGACGTGCGTCGCTCCGTGCCCGAGGAAGGTGCTCGTACCGGCCGACTGAAGCATCAGCAGATAGCCCACAGCAAACGGGGCGGCCAACCCCGCCTCCACACCGACGCTGATCCTGGGATCGACGTCGACCGTCTTCTTCACCGCACCGTACAACGCGAAGGACAGCGCCAGACCCAGCCCGATATAGGGCAGGGATCCGATCTCCATGGTGAGCACCACGACCGCGACCACCGTGATCGCCAGAGCCACCAGCTGCGCGCGGTTGAGCCGTTCCCGAAAGATCAGCACTCCGAGCGCCACCGTCACCAGCGGGTTGATGAAGTAACCCAGGGCCGCGTCGACGACGTGACCGTTGTTCACCGCGTACACGTAGATGGCCCAGTTCGCCGCGATCAGCGCCGACGCGCAGGTCAGTAACAACCAGGTGCGTCGGGACATCGTGCGCAACTCGCCGAGTCGCCCGACCAGCACGATCACCACGGCCAGCAGGATGAGGCTCCACACGATGCGATGCGCAAGGATCTCACCCGCGCCCGCGGGCTTGAGCAGCGGGAAGAAGGCGGGGAACAGTCCCCACATTCCGTAAGCCCCCGCGCCGAACAACAACCCGGATCGATTCCCCGGGTCGCTTCGCTCCTGCCCTCCGGATCGATTCCCCGGGTCGCTTCGCTCCTGCCCTCCGGATCGCCTCCCGGCCACCTCAGTGCTCGTGATGACGCAACACGTCCAGTGCGTGCTGCAGATCAGCCGGATAAGGGCTGGTGATCTCTATCCACCTGCCGTCGGCGGGGTGGGCGAAGGCCAGCGACCGCGCGTGCAGCCACTGACGCTCCAGGCCCAGTTTCTTGGCCAGCTTCGGGTCGGCCCCATAGGTCAGGTCGCCGCAGCACGGATGGTGCAGCGCCGAGAAATGCACCCGGATCTGGTGCGTGCGGCCGGTCTCCAGGTGGACATCCAGCAGGCTCGCCGCGACATGAGCCTCCACCGTGTCGTAATGGGTGACGCTGTGCCGTCCCTGTTCGGTGACCGCGAACTTCCAGTCGTGGCCGCGGTGCCTGCCGATCGGCGCGTCGATGGTTCCGCTGGACGGATCTGGATGTCCCTGGACCAGGGCGTGGTAGCGCTTGTCCACGGTGCGTTCCTTGAATGCACGTTTGAGCAGGGTGTACGCCCGCTCCGAGATGGCCACCACCATGACGCCGGAGGTACCGGCGTCCAGCCGGTGCACGATGCCCTGGCGTTCGTGCACACCCGAGGTGGTGATCCGGTAACCCGCCGCCGCCAGCCCACCGAGCACCGTCGGTCCGGTCCAGCCCACCGACGCGTGCGCGGCCACCCCCGCGGGCTTGTCGACGGCGACGATGTCGGCGTCGGAGTACAGAATGGTCATGCCCTCGATGTCGACGGGCGTGTTCTCGATCGGCGCGGGCGCATCCGGTATGTGCACCTCCAGCCAGGCACCGGCGGTCAGTTTGTCCGACTTCCCCGCGGCGACCCCGTCGAGTTCGACACCGCCCTCTTCGGCGATCGCGGCGGCCGCCGTGCGGGACAGCCCGAGCAGCCGCGCCAGTCCGGCGTCGACCCGCATTCCCGCCAAGCCCTCGGGCACCGGCATTGATCGGGTCGTCACTCCGGCGAGTCCGCGTCGTCGCCCGCAACGGGCGCCGACTCCTTCGCAGGTTCCTCCGGCCGGCGCCGGCCGTCGGTATCGGAGGCGCCGTCCGGCTGGCGCCGGCCGTCGGTATCGAAGTCGAAGCCGAACAGCGACAGCACCACCAGCAGGATCGCCCCACCCACCACCGCGGGATCGGCGACATTGAACACCGGCCACCAACCGATGGACAGGAAATCCACGACGTGCCCGCGCAGCGGACCGGGCGAGCGGAAGAACCGGTCCATCAGATTGCCCAGGGCCCCGCCGAGGATCATCCCCAGGCCCAGGGCCCACCAGGGCGAGACCAGCCGGCGGCCCATCCAGACGATGCCGATCACCACACCCGTCGCGACGAGGGTCAGCACCCAGGTGTAGCCGGTGGCCATGGAGAACGCCGCACCGGAGTTGCGCACCAGGGTCCACGTCACGGTGTCCCCGATGATGGACACCGGCTGTCCCGGCGTCAGCAGGTGCACGGCGAGCACCTTGCTGACGATGTCCAGTGCCAGCACCACGCCGGCGACCACGAACAGCAGACGCAGACGCCGCCGTGGGCGCGGTCCGGCGGTGTCGTCGGCGCCGGCCCCGCCGTCTGGGGCCACCGGTGCAGCCGCTTTTTCGTCAGTCACGTGTCCATCATCCCAAACGGCGCCGCGGAGGCGGGGAACGCGCCCGTCCAATGCGGCCAGGCCGCCTATTCGGCGCTCTGTTGCAGGCTCGTCAGGTAGGGCTGCCAGTCCAGGCTGTCGATCGGGTCGGCCCGGGTGATCTCGTCGTCATCCTCGGCGAAGGTGCGGGCGACGCCGGGGCCGCTGGCCCGCGTCTCGAACCGGACCGTCATCACACCGTGGCCCGCCCCCTGCAACCAGCCGTGCCCGTACCGGCGGTGCGACACATCGTCGCCGATCCGCCAGGGGGTCGGCGCCGCGGCGACGGTGGCCGGGGTTGCCGGGTGTTCGGCGACCTCGTCGCGAACCTGGTCGAGGTCCGGGAACAACGATTCCTGCTGCACCAGGGACAGCCCGGAAAAGCCCACCCCGACCAGCCGAATGGGACCGACCTCCACCGGATCGAGCAGCAGCCGGCGGGCGGTCGAGATCAGGGTGGCCGCGTCGGTGGTGGCGTACGGCAGCGTCGCCGAGCGGGTCAAGGTGCTCATATCCGACTTCTTGAGCTTCACGGTGACGGTGCGCGCACCCCTGCCGTCCTTGGTCAGCCGCCGATGCGCGTGTTCACCGATCGGCACCGTCGCATCGCGTAACTGCTCCAGCGTCCGCAGGTCCTCGGCGAACGTCGACTCGGCGCTGATCTGTTTGGCCTCGGCCCGTTCGGCGACGGGGCGATCGTCGATCCCGCGGGCCAGCCGGTGCAGCGCCGGGCCGACCGTACCGCCCAGGATGTCGGCGACCTCCCCATCGCTGAGAGCGGCGAAGGCACCGATGGTCTCGATGCCGAGCCGGTTGAGCCGCTCCTCGGCGACCGGGCCGATACCCCACAGCCGGCGCACCGGCAGGCCGTCCAGCAGCAGCCGCTCGGCACTGCGGTCGACGACCCGGATACCGTCCGGTTTGGCCAGACCGGAGGCGATCTTGGCGACCTGCTTACCCGAGCCCGCGCCGACCGAGGCGACCAGCCCGGTCTGGTCCAACACCTTGGCGCGCAGTGCTTCGCAGAATCGTTCGACCTCGCTCGCCGCCGCGCCGACCAGTTCGGCCGGTTCACCGAACGCCTCGTCGAAGGACAGCTGTTCCAGCACCGGCACCACCGACCGCACGGTGTCGAACACCCGGCCGCTGGCGACTCCGTACACCGCACCACGCGGCGGCAGCACCACCGCCGGCGCGCCGACCAGCCGGCGCGCCTGGTGCATCGGCATCGCCGAGCGCGCGCCGAACACCCGGGCCTCATAACTCGCGCCGGCCACCACACCGCGCCCACCCAGCCCGCCCACCAGTACCGGGCGCCCACGCAGGGTGGGCCGGGTCAGCTGCTCGACGGACGCGAAGAACGCGTCCATGTCCAGATGCAGGACCCAGCGCTCCACAGTTGTCGATGCTAGGTGCAGCCTCCGACGTCGTTACGCTGACAACCCATGAACGACGTGCCCATCCGCGACGAGACGATTCGCCTGGGGCAGTTCCTCAAACTCTCCGGACTGATCGACACCGGCGCCGACGCCAAATCGGTCATCGCCGACGGGCTCGTCACCGTCAACGACGAGGTCGACACCCGCCGCGGCAGGCAACTGCGGCCCGGCGATGTGGTGAGTTTCGCCGGGCACAGCGCCCGCGTGGCCCAGCCCTGAACCGAGCGGTACTGATCAGGCCTTGGTGAGGGCGACCGTGACGCCGTCGCCGATCTCGGTACCGTCGACCGGCGTACCGAACTCGAAGCTGGTGGCCAGGATCTCCCCGGCGATCAGATCGCGATGGGTGGCCGCCCAGTCGGCGAACTGCTCGGGCACGGCCATCACCACCACGATCCGGTCGGATACCTCCAGGCCGGTGGACTTGCGCAGCTCCTGCAGCTCCCGGATCCGGTCCTTGGCCCAGCCCTCGGCCTCCAGCTCGGGGGTGACGGTGCCGTCGAGCACCACCAGTCCCGCACCGTCGGGCAGCGCCGCGGTCCATTCCGGTTCGGCGGCAACCAGTTTGGCGGTGTACTCGCCTTCCAGCAGCGTGGTGGGGCCGGCGCTGAGCGTGCCGTCGGCGTTGACCACACCCTGACCTGCCTTGACGGCCTTGATGGCGGCCTGCACGTCCTTGCCGATCCGCGGTCCGGCCACCCGCGCGTTGACCGCGAGCTCGAACCGGCCGTAAGCGTCGATATCGTCGGTGAGCTCGACCGCCTTCACATTCAGCTCATCGGCGATCAGATCTTTGAAGGGCTCCAGAGCAGACGGATTCTCCACTGCCACAGTCAGTTTCGTCAGCGGCAGCCGCACCCGCAACTTCTTGGCCTTGCGCAGCGAGGATCCCGTCGAACACACCTCGCGGACCTGATCCATGGCGGCCACCAGTTCCGGATCGGCGGGCAGCAGCCCTTCCTCGGGCCAGTCGGTCAGGTGCACCGACCGCTCCCCCGTCAAGCCCCGCCAGATGACCTCGGACACCAGCGGCAGCAGCGGCGCCGCCAGCCGCCCCGTCACTTCGAGGACGGTGTGCAGAGTGTCGATCGCGGCGGGATCTTCCGCCCAGAACCTCTGACGTGACCGCCGCACATACCAGTTCGTCAGCGCCTCGGTGAACTGGCGCAGCTGCTCGCACGCACCCGAGATATCGCAGCCATCCAACGACGCGGTGAGGTCATCGCGCAGTGCGGCCAGCTTGGCCAGGATGTAGCGGTCCAGCACATGGGTGGAATCCGTGCGCCAGGTGCCGCGGCGCGGTGCGTACAACGTCAGGAACGAGTAGGCGTTCCAGAACGGCAGCTGCACCTGACGCACCCCTTCGCGGATGCCCTGTTCGGTGACGATCAGGTTGCCACCGCGCAGGATCGGCGAGGCCATCAGGAACCAGCGCATGGCATCGGAACCGTCGCGGTCGAACACCTCGGACACGTCCGGGTAGTTGCGCAGCGACTTGCTCATCTTCTGGCCGTCATTGCCCAGCACGATGCCGTGTGCCACACAGGTTTTGAACGCCGGCTTGTCGAACAGCGCGGTGGCCAGCACGTGCATCGTGTAGAACCAGCCGCGGGTCTGACCGATGTACTCGACGATGAAATCGCCGGGGAAATGCGTGCTGAACCACTCTTCGTTCTCGAACGGGTAGTGCACCTGGGCGTACGGCATCGATCCGGAGTCGAACCACACGTCGAAGACATCCTCGATGCGGCGCATCGTCGAGCGGCCGGTCGGATCGTCGGGGTTGGGCCGGGTCAGCTCATCGATGAAGGGCCGGTGCAGATTGTCGGGCCGCACTCCGAAATCACGCTCCAGCTCGTCCAGGCTGCCGTACACATCGATACGCGGATACGCCGGATCGTCGGACTTCCACACCGGAATCGGGCTGCCCCAGTACCGGTTCCGCGAGACCGACCAGTCCCTGGCGTTCGAGAGCCACTTGCCGAACTGGCCGTCCTTGACGTGTTCGGGATACCAGGTGATCTGCTGGTTGAGCTCGACCATGCGGTCGCGGAACTCGGTCACCTTGATGAACCAGGACGACACCGCCCGGTAGATCAGCGGATTGCGGCAGCGCCAGCAGTGCGGGTAGGAGTGGTCGTAGGTCTCCTGGCGCAGCAGCACCGCGCCGTTGACCGCTGCCGCGCCGGTGCCGTTCTTGAGGTCGCGGATGATCTGCGCGTTGGCCTCGAAGACGTGCAGGCCCGCGTAGTCGGGCACCGTCGTGTCGAATCGGCCTTTGGAATCCACCGGGGTGACGGCGACGATATCGGCGGTGTCGGCGGTGGCCTTGTCGTCCTCACCGTAGGCGGGCGCCATGTGCACCAGGCCGGTGCCGTCCTCGGTGCTGACGAAGTCCGCCCCGAGTACCTGGAACGAATTGACCGCATCGGGGAAGTACGGGAACGGCGGCGCGTAACGCAGGCCCAGCAGCTGTTCACCGGTGTAGGTCGCCACCACCACCGGCTCCTCGCCGAGTTCGCGCGCGTAGGCGCCCAACCGCGCCTCGGCCAGTACGTACCGGTGTCCGTCGGGTCCCTCGACGACGACGTAGGTGACCTCGGGGTTGACGGCGACGGCCTGGTTGGACGGCAGTGTCCACGGTGTCGTGGTCCAGATCAGCAGGTAGCACCCGCCCAGATCGGGCCCGGCGCTGTCGTCGATCCGGAACCCGACCGTCAGCGCCGGGTCCTGCCTGCTCTGGTAGACGTCATCGTCCATCCGCAGCTCGTGGTTGGACAGCGGGGTCTCGTCGTTCCAGCAGTACGGCAACACCCGGTTGCCCTCGTAGGCCAGGCCGTTGTCCCACAGCTGTTTGAACGCCCAGATCACCGACTCCATGAAGCCGGGATCGAGGGTCTTGTAATCGTTGTCGAAGTCGACCCAGCGGGCCTGGCGGGTGACGTAGGCCCGCCACTCGTCGGTGTACTTGAGCACCGAAGCGCGGCAGGCGTCGTTGAAGGCGCCGATACCCATGGCCTCGATCTGGGCCTTGTCGGCGATGCCGAGTTGGCGCTGCACCTCGAGCTCGGCGGGCAGACCGTGGGTGTCCCAGCCGAAGCGGCGTTCCACCTTGTACCCGCGCATGGTCCGGTAGCGCGGGACGATGTCCTTGACGTAGCCGGTGAGCAGGTGGCCGTAGTGCGGCAGGCCGTTGGCGAACGGCGGGCCGTCATAAAAGACGTATTCGGGTGCGTCGGCGCGCCCGTCCAGGCTGGCGCGGAAGGTGCCGTCGGCAGCCCAGTACGCCAGCACATCGGTTTCCAGTGCCGGGAAGTTCGGCGATCCGCCCGTGAGCTTCGGGTAGGTGTCCACGTTGGCGGACATATGGTGTCGTCTCCTGTGCCAGGCGTGTCAGGCACGGGGACGAACGTCGCGCCGGTGCGCGAGCGCCGCGGTACCACCCCGCTTGCACACCACACACATGTGCCGCTCAGTTGCGGGCGATGACGGGCCCACCCGTTCGGTTCTACCGAGCCGCTTACCGGCTTTTCTTCCGAAGGCTCCCCGGTGATGGCCGGATCGATGCCGATGGGAGAAGTTTACGTCAGGCGGCGTCGACCGCCGTCGGCACGGCCTCCGACGCGATCTCGATGAGCGCCAGCGGGAACTGCTCGGTGAGCTCGACGATGGTGTACTCCTCGAACCGGCGGGTGTCATACCACCAGTCCAGGTTGAGCACGTCGCCGCTGCGGTACGCCCGCAGCTTCAGCGCGTGGCCGAGGCCGGGGATGACCTCACACGCCGGTGCCGGATCGGCGTAACTGAACGCCACCTCGGCCTCGGGGTGTGCGCCGTGGCGGGCGGTCGCGCCCTCGATCGCGGCTCGGACCTCGGTCAGCATCTCGGTCGCGTCGACCTCGGAAGGCGACGCGCAGCTCAGCCCGACGGCGTGCACGGTGGTCTCGACCGTCGACTGGCGCACGAGGTCGACGGCAACCACGCCGCTGCCGATCGTGCGGTGGACGGTGCGGGCCAGCGCGGCCAGCAGGATCTGCTCGGCCGGCACGCGCAGGTGCCGGCCGGCGCCTTCGAGCTCTTCGCTGAGCACCTCCGACAACGGCGCCTGCACCCGCTGCAGATCATCGGGCTTCGGCGCGTCGTCGACGTCGTAGTCGGTGATCATGACGGTGGCACCCAGATCGGCGGCAACGTCATCGGGTGCACGCCCGACGCCGGAGGGAGAAAATTCGCCGGTTTCGACTCTGTTCCGGAATAGCGGAGCAACCATGGGCACCACATTACGGCCCGTGTCCCAAAATTGGGACACAACTCCCGAAACTGTGACGCCAGTGTCAATTAAGGAATTCATGTCCGTTTTTTGGTTGCTGGCGCCCAATAGCGGGATGCCGTTATTGTGGGTGGGTGCCACGTACCGATGAGAACGGTCGACAACTCAAAGCGCTGCTCGATTACCTGCTCGACGGTGATGTCGAGGCCAAGGACATCTACGACGCCCTCGGTATCTCCAGCAGCACGTACTACCGGCGGATCAAAGAGGCCAGCTACCCCGACGCCGAGGAACTTCGCCGCGTCGCCGATCGCTTCACCTTGAGTTATCCCGACCTTCAGGTGCGTTTCGGCCTCATGAGCCGCCAAGAGGTGTGGAATTACATCGAGTCGACGCCGTTCACTGTCACCGCGGTGAAGGAAGCGGTCCGTGAGGAGGTCGGCACCCGGCGGCAGACCCGCCCGCCACGACTGTCCCAACTCTCACCGCGTAGCGACGCGCCCCCGCTCTAACCAGTAGTATTTGCTGACAATAATTCAGCTCGAAGGCGACACAGATGCAACTGACCATCCTCATCGCGATCACCTTGGCGTGTATCGCGTGGAGCCTGTGGATCCGTCGCGTCACCTGGTCGTGCCGCTGGGAAGTTGCCGCGACCCTCAACATCGCGTTACAGGGCCTGGCTGTTCTGCTGATGTCGCCGCTGGCCTCGGAAACCCTGGGCAAACTGCTGCACGCGATGACCGGTATGTGGAACCTCGAGGACTACATCGGCCACGACTGTTACATCGTCGCGGCGTCGGCCATCGTCTACAACGCCGTCGGCAGGTTGCAGGACGACCACGCCATGCAGAGCTCGTTCAAGCAGTACATCGAGCGTCCGGCCACGCTGTGCATCCCGCTGATGCTGGCCGCCTTCTCGCTGAGCAACGGCGCCACGGTGTACCGCGCCGACTTCTTCGAGGTGCCCACCGACTTCTGGCTCAGCCTGTACTGGCTGATGGTCTGCGGCATGCTGATCTACCTGCTCGGCTATGGGGTGCGCGCCCTGCTGGTGCTGCGCAAAGACCCCAAGTCACGGGCCATCGCCAATGTCTATCTGGTCGCCTCGGCGAGCGGCATCCTGGCCTGTGCCATCCGGATCGTCACCGCCTACGTCGTCCCCTTGCAGATCTGGGACGGCGGCACGCTGGTCTGGATCTTCGCCTGTGGGTGCGCCGCCGGCTTCGCCCTGACCTCGGCGCACTCCTGGCGGATCAAGACGAAGTGGTTCAGCAGAGCCAGTCGCTGACCGCCCGATCGGCCCACCCGGCCTACGCCGGTACCGAATAGACTTCCCGCTCATGAGAATCGTTGTGGCAGTCCACGGCACGCGCGGCGACGTCGAACCCTGCGCCGCGGTGGCGCGCGAACTGCGCAACCGGGGTCACGAGGTCAGGATCGCCGTGCCGCCCAATCTCATCGGCTTCGTGGAGTCGGTCGGCCTGGGACCCGCCGTCGCCTACGGTGTCGACTCCCAGAAGCAGGTGGAAAGCGACGCGTTCCAGAACTATTGGAAGCTGAAGAACCCGGTGGCCGCCATCAAGGAGGGCATCGCCTACTACACCGACGGGTGGGCGGATATGAACGCCACCCTCACCGAGCTGGCCGCCGACGCCGACCTCATCCTGACCGGGACCACCTATCAGGAGGTGGCCGCCAACGTCGCCGAGCGCTACGACATCCCGATGGCGGCCCTGCACTACTTCCCGGCCCGGCCCAACAGCCACCTGCTGGCAGTACCGCTACCGTCGTGGGCCATCAAACCCAGCTTCGCGGTCGGCGAGTGGGCCCTGTGGCGACTCGGCAAGTCCGCCGAGGACGCCCAGCGCCGCACCCTGGGCTTACCGGCCACCAACATCCGGTCGGCGCGGCGCATCGTCGAGGCGGGGGCGCTGGAGATCCAGGCCTACGACCCGACCTTCTTCCCCGGCCTGGCGCAGGAGTGGGGCGGCACGCGTCCCCTGGTCGGCGCGATCACCCTCGGATTGGAGACGGCCATCGACGAGGAGGTGACCTCCTGGATCAACGCCGGCACCCCGCCGATCTACTTCGGCTTCGGCAGTATGCCGGTGGAATCCCCCGCCGACGCGGTCGCCATGATCACCCAGGTCTGCGCCGAACTGGGTGAACGCGCGCTGATCAGCGCCGGCGTCTGGGATCTCGACGATATCGCGGCCGCCGAGCACGTCAAGCTGGTCGGCGCGGTGAACCACTCCGCGGTGTTCCCGGCCTGCCGGGCCGTCGTGCACCACGGTGGCGCCGGAACCACCGCCGCAGGCGCCCGAGCCGGTGTGCCCACCCTGGTGTTGTGGGTGTCCGCCGATCAGCCGGTGTGGGCGAGGGCCGTGCGCAAGCTGAAAATCGGTACCTCACAACGGTTCACCTCGATGAACAAGAAGTCGCTCACCGCCGCGCTGCGGACCGTGCTGGATCCGGCCGTCGCCCGGCGGGCCCAGGAGTTCGCCGCCGGTCTGGCGACGCCGGCGCAGAGCGTGGCCTCGGCAGCCGATCTGATCGAGCACGCGGCACGCCCCGTCCGGACCGGCTAGAGCTAGAAGGTCGCCGCGAGCCCGAAATCGTCCAAGGCGCCGGCCAGGGCGGCCCGGATCGCGGCGCGCGAGTTGTCGCCGCCGACGGTCCAGCCGCCCGCCGCGACGAAGACCCGGCCGTGCAGCCGGCCCGACACCAGCCCCAGGTATCCGTTCATCTGATTGAGGTCGCGTGAGGTGATCCGCGGTTCCAGCAGCCGCAGCGAGACGTAGTCCGCGTCGGTGCCGTCGGGCCGGTTCACCGCGGGGTCGAGCTCCCCCATGTTCGAGCAGCCGATCGGGCTGTTCACCGACACCACCATGGCTTCGAGGCGGCGCACCAACGCCTTCGGGGTGAGCGGCGTCAGCGGCAGCGGCCCCATCAGCCGGGCCGACATCTCGGCGGATTCCGACAGCGCCTGTTTCATGGCCGCGCGGACGCCCGCGAGCTCGGCGGTGACCACGGCCGGATCGGCGGTCATATGTGTGGCGATGAGCGCGTTGGCGCGGGTATCCCCCGGCTGCCGCTCACTGACCGGCCAGGAGAGTTTGACCAGCCCGTCGGCGGCCACCCGGCCGCGCCGGGCACCGAGCCGCGCCGCGAGCCCGGCGAACAGTGAATTACTGGTTCCGCCAAGGGCTTTCGCGGTCCGATCCCAGTCATCGATATCGACGAAGGCCGTGACGTTCGGCGCCACCACCGGGCGGTCGTCACCGTCGCGCGGTGGCTGCGCCGCGGTCCGGAACGAGGTCGCCAGGTCCGCGCGCTCACTGCGTGCGACCGCGACGGCGGCCGCGATCGCACGTCCCATCGACGGCACCGCCCGTAACACCTGCACGCCGTCCTCACGCAGCGCCTTGCCGCGCGGGCGCGACCCCGGGGGCGGATACCCGAGATCCAGTACGACCCCCTTGACGGCGTCCGCGACAGCCATCGAGAAGCCCTGACCGTCGGCCACCGAATGCGACGCCGTCAGGCTCAGCGCGGCGCCGCCGTCGGTCAGGGGTTGGACCCCGAGTCGCCACCCCGGCCCGCTCGCCGGGTCGATCGGCAGGGCCACGTGCTCATCGGCGAAGTCCCACACGTGCTCGCGGGTCCGCGGCTCGGCGTAGGTGTCGATCCCGGGCGGTTCCGGTTGGGCCACCCAGCGATGCCTGCCGATCGGCAGTGGCGAGCACTCGATGCGCCGGCCCAGCAGCGTGCCCACCAGATTGCGGTGGAAACGCTGCACGCCGGCCATGTCGATCGGCCGCCGGTAGATCCACGTGTACTGCATGATGGGTCCGCGGCCGAGGGCCTGCAGTCCGTGGAACGACGTCTGATCGATATAGGCGAGGGTGTTGTCTGTCCCTGTCACGAAACCCGACGGTCTCAGGCCGACTGCACTTTGTCGTCCAGCCGGTCGAACTGGCGATTACGGTACAACTCCGCCGACGACGACCGACGCACCTTACCGCTGGTGGTCAGCGGGATCGAACCGCTCGGCACGAAGACCAGATCGGCGGCGCTGATCCCGTGTGTCTCCGACACCGCGGTCGCCACATCGCGTTTGATCGACGCCAGCTCGTCCTCGGCGATCTGTTCGCGCTTCTTGATCTCGATGATCGCGACCAGCTGCTCGGTGTTGTCCTCCTCGACCCCGAAGGCGGCCACCCGGCCCCCGGTGATCTCGGTGATGGTGGACTCGATGTCGTCCGGGTAGTGGTTGCGGCCCCGCACGATCAGCAGATCCTTGATCCGGCCGACGATGAACAGCTCGCCCTCGGAGATGACGCCGAGGTCGCCGGTGCGCAGCCACGGACCTGCGGGCGTACCCGCGGTCGGGCCGACGATCTCGGCCTTGAAGACCCGCTCGGTCTGCTCCGGCTTGCGCCAGTAGCCGAGGCAGTTGTTCTCGCCGTAGGTCCAGATCTCACCGATGATCCCGGCCGGGCATTCCACGCCGGTCTCCGGATCGACGATGCGCACCAGCGGTGAGGTCTCCGTGCCGTAGCTGACCAGCGCGGTGCCGTCTTCCAGCGCACAGCGCTCGGCGTGCCCAGCGGCCAGCTTGTCCGCGTCGAAAGCGGCGACGTTCGGCGGACTGCCGGCCGCACGGGTGGCGACATAAAGGGTGGCCTCGGCCAGGCCGTAGGACGGCTTGAGCACCTCAGGATGGAAGTTGAACTTGGCGAACCGCTTTGCGAAGCGGCGCAGCGTGGCCTCGTGCACGCGCTCGGCACCGCTGACCAGGGCGGCCACCCTGCCGAGGTCGAGCCCGGCCATATCCTCGTCGGTGGTGCGGCCCGCGGCCAGCTCGAAGGCGAAGTTGGGGCCGGCGGTCAGCACATTCGGGTAGCTCGCCATCATCTGCACCCACCGGGCCGGCTTGGCCGTGAACGCCATCGGGGTGGTGAACACGGTGTGCCAGCCGCCCAGGATGGGATAGCCGATCCCGAAGAGCAGGCCCATATCGTGGTAGAAGGGCAGCCAGATCGCCACGGTCGTGCCCGCGGGCGCAATGTGGCCGAACGCCCCGAACTGGTCGTGCACGAACTGCTCGAAGTTCGCCGATACGTTGGCGTTGGTGACCATCACACCGGCCGGCGTGCGGGTGGAGCCGGAGGTGTACTGGAGGTATGCCGTCTCCGGGAACTCCTCCCGGGACTTGAGGTTCTTGCGCCGCTCGTCCAGGTCCAGCTTGTCGACCTCGACGATCACCGGTGCCGGGCGGTCCTCGCTGGCGACCGCGTATTCGGTCAGCGATTCGGTGACCGCCGACGTGGTGAGCAGGATGGCCGGTGCGGAGTCCTCGATGACGGCGGCGATGCGCTCGTCGTGTCGGCCACCCTTACCTGCCTGCGGCACCGATAGCGGAACGCCGATCAAGCCGGCTTGCAGGGTGGACAGGAAGGCGATGACGTATTCGAGGCCTTGGGGCGCGACGATGACAGCACGTTCGCCGATCTCGGCAATCTGTCGAAGCTCCCAGGCCAGGCTGTGCACGCGACGGTAGAGCTGCGCCCAGGTGAGGCTGACGGCGACACCGTCGGGATCGATCTCGTAGTTCAGGTAGGTATATGCCAGGTCATCGGGCTGCAGACTCGCGCGTTCGCGCAGCACACCGACGAGAGAACTCTGTGTCATGGGCATAAACCTCTATCAGTCATCACGCTCTATCAGTCAGCACGGCCGCGGTGCTATCGAATCTCGCCGGTGAGTTCGAATTCGGCCAGGGTGTCGGCGACCAGCTCCCGAAGGAGCGCCTTGGAGTTTTCGGCACCGGGCTTGTACGCCTCGACGCCGATGTTGATTTTGCCACCTACCAGCACGGAAACCACAACCAACTGGCCGCCGCTGAGTTCGAGAAAGTGCCGGGTGAGTCCCTGATCGACGCCGCGGAACACGGACCAATCCGCCGGCGTGCCGTCCACCGATCCCAGCTCCTCGGGCATGATACCGATATTCGAGCAGGTCACGGGCAGGTCATTGGCACCCACGATGCTGTCGGCCAACAGTCGGACGGCCTTGCGCGGCAGCAGAGGCACCAGCGGCAGCACGTCCAGGAGCGGATTGGGCGTCTCCTCGTTGGTCTTGAGCGCCTCACGTACGGCAGCCCGCACGGCGCTCAGATCCTTGGTCACCGGGGTCGGGTCGACCTTCACGTTGGTCAGCGACATCGCGTTGGCGCGATAGTCCTTGTCACCGCGGTCGGCCTTGGCGATCATCAACGTCACATTGCCGTCGGGGCCGCGGCGGTCCAGCCGCTCGCCCAGCCGGGCCGCGAAACCGGCCAGCAGCGCGTAGGTGTTACCGCCCAGGGCGCGGGCCCGCTCCTCCCAAAGCGCGGGGTCGATCCAGACCGACGTCCACGGCACCAGGACGGGCTCGTCCGGGCCGGTGGGCTTCTTCCTCGGCGCGGGGGCGCTCCCGTCCACATTCGCGGGGGCGTTCTTGGCACCTTCGCGGACGAGCTTGACCAGTTTGGCCGCCGCCCGCGCCGCCTGCGGCAACTCGCGCACGGTATCGCGCAGGTCCGCCACGATGGCGCGCCCGGTGCGGCGGGAATACGGCGCGGGATAACCGATGTCGATCTTGTTGCCGATCACGGCCGCCCACACCGCGAGTGCGGCGCCGACGCCGTCACCCAGGCAGTGCGTGCCCACCACACAGACCGCCGTCGAGCCGTCGTCGAGCGGCTGGACGGCAATATGCCAACCCGGGCCCTCTTCGGCGTCGACGTGAATCTGGGACCGGAAATCGATCCAGTCGTTGAGGTCTTCGCGCGGGATCGGCGTCTCGTTGACCTCCAGCGGGGACGCCGGTCCCGGTGTGGCCACCCATCGATACCGGCCGAACGGCAGCGGCGAACGCTCGATGCGCCGGCCGGCCATGCCATAACCGAAATTGCGGTGGAAGCGCCGCACGCCTTCCATGTCGATAGGGCGCTCGTAGACCCAGACACACTGGATCGTCTGCATCCGGCCGGTGGCGTTCAACGACCGGACCATGCCCTCGTCGAACAGGGCCAGGCGGTTGTCCATCTGCACTCCTGAGATCTGCCGTTACTCGACCGGGCCGGACAGGCCGAATTCCGCGAGCGTGCTGAGGATCACCTCACGCAACCACGGCTTGGAGTTCTCCGCGCCGGGTTTGTAGGCGACGACGCTGAGCGCGATCGTGCCGTTGAGTCGCAGGGCCACCACGGTGAGCAGGCCACCGCGCTTTTCCAGCGAGTGCCGGGTGATGGTGCGGTCCACGCCGCGGAAGAACAGGTATTCGGCCGGGGTACCGTCGGCCAGGGCGACGTCGGGGGGCAGTTCGCCCA
This sequence comes from Mycolicibacterium sp. Y3, assembly GCF_051188035.1. Classification (NCBI taxonomy): domain Bacteria; kingdom Bacillati; phylum Actinomycetota; class Actinomycetes; order Mycobacteriales; family Mycobacteriaceae; genus Mycobacterium; species Mycolicibacterium sp. Y3. Next base: position 3,863,236 of record NZ_JAVQLT010000001.1, read on the forward strand.
TGTTCGAGCACGACACCGGCATATCCGCGGAGAACCCGAACACCACATCGGCCACCGCGTGCACGGCGCGTTTGGGCACCCACGGGACCAGCGGCAGCAGCTGCAACGTCTCGTCCGGCACCTCGCGGGCCGCGGTGATGCCCGCCTTCAGTGCCGCACGGGCGTGGGACAGGTCGGTGGTCACCTTGGTCGGGTCGACGACGATATCGGCCAGTTTCACCGCGTTGGCGCGGGTGTCGCCGAACTGCCGGTCGGCCTGCGGCACGTTGAGCGTCACCAGACCGTCCTCGGCGCGGTGCCGGCCCAGGCGTTCGGACAACTTGGCGGCGAACCCGGCCACCAGCGAATAGCTGTTTCCACCAAGGCTTTCCGCGCGCGCGTCCCACTCCGCAGTCGGGATGAACACCGAAAGCGCAGGCACCTTCACCAGGTGATCGGGACCTGTCGGCTTCGCGACCCGCACCGCGCCGGAGCGGGAGATCTCGTGGCGCCGGGCGTAGGCGAGTTTGACGGCCGCGACCAGGGTGCGGCCCAGTTCGGGCAGTCCACGCACCGTGACGCGCAGATCCTCGATGACGGCCTGTCGCCGGGTCCGGCTCTTCGGCGGGTTCCAGCCGTGATGCAGCCGGGCCTGGTGCGCCGCCTCCAGCAGGGCCAGCACCCCGGCGCTGCCGTCACCGGTGCAGTGCGAGGCGGTCAGCGATACCGCGGTGGAACCGTCGGTCATCGGCAGCACGCCGATATGCCAACTCGGACCGTGCTCGGGATCCAGCGGCCTCGCCGTCCGCTCGTCGACCCAGTCGCTGAGTTCGGAACGCGGACGTGGCTCGGCGATCTCCAGCTCCTGCTGAGGTCCGTGCACCGTCACCCAGCGGTGCCGCCCGAACGGCAGCGGGGACGGCTCGATGCATCGGCCCATCAGGCCGTAGCCCATGCCGTCGAAGAACTTACGCAGGCCGTCGTAGTCGATGGGATGCTCGTAGATCCAGTTGGCCTGGACCACCGACTCCGCGCCGGTGGCGCGCAGGGCCAGGAACATCACCTGATCGGTGAACGAGAGCACATCGTCTTGTCGTGCGGCGTCCGGATTGCTCGTGGCGCCCGGCGTTGTGGTGGCACGCGTCATCGCACCGTCACCTCCATGAAGAAATGCGGTCAGGCGGTCTTGAGATCGAGGTCGGCCGCATCGGTGTCGGTGAAGGATTCCACCGGAACCAGTCCGTCGATCACCCGCAGGTAGACCTCGCGCATCGACTCGACGTAGCGCAGCACCGACTCCCGGGCGATCGAGTTGTTCGGGAAGGCGACCGTCACCGTCGTCTCCTTCTCCCCCCCGGTTCACCCACATGCCGACCTGGTACGCGGACCGGGGATCACTGTAGATCCGGCCGCCCAGGCTCTGGAAGTGCTCGATGACGCCCGGCAGCAGCATGCCGACGTCGATGAACGACAACATCGGGGTACCGGGATCCGGCGGACGAACCCCCTCGTCGGCCGCCAGTTCCAGGACGCGTTCGAACGGAACGTGCGCCAGGTCCATCCCGCCGTCGAACGATGCCTGGGCCGCCAGCGCGGTATCCGCGAACGAGGTGATGTCCACCGGGACCGCGATCGGCACCAGGCCGGTGAACCAGCCCGTGGTCATGAAGTCGAGCTGGGTGCGCCGCGTCGTGGTCGGTGTGATCACCGAGTAGGTGTCCTCACCGGTCAGGGCCGCGTGTGCCAGGGCACCGCAGGCGAAGACGCCGCCGCTGAACCGCGCACCGGCCGCGGTGCACGCCTTCTCGAACTTGTCGGTCTGGTCCTGATCGAGCAGCTGCAGGGTGATGACGTCACCGGAGTGCGTGACCGACGCGTCGCCCAGCGGCAGCGAGAACCCGGGCAGCGTGCCGCCGTTGAGTTCGAGGAAGTCGATCCAGCCGCGTACCTCGTCGGAATCGGTGGTCAGATCGGCGGTGTACTGGCGCTGCGCGATGCAGTACTCGGCGTAGCTGCCCGCCTCGGGAAGCTGCAACGGCGCCTCGCCGCGCACCAGCGCGTCGTACATCATGTGGATCTCGACGAACGCCAACCCGATGAACATCGCATCGGTGTGCACGTGGTCGACGCTGATGTAGATGGTGAAATGGTCGGCCCGCTGGATGACACCGAAGTGGAAGCAGTCCCACTGCCAGGGGTCCGGGGTCGACATCACGTGGTCGCGCCATTCCGCGGCCGCCATCTCGCCGTGCTCGGTCGCCACGAACTTGATATCGCGCGGGTTGGTCACGGTGTGCCGGATGATCTCGCCGGTCTCGCCCTCGCCGGCGAACTCGAACCAGCTGTGGAACGTGTCATGCCTGCGCAGATAGGCGTTGATCACATGCGTCATCGCGCGCACATCGCACTGCCCGGGCACATCCCAGCCCGGGATGATGAGCCGGGCCATATCGGTGCCCTCGGCCAGATGCTTGCGATAGGCAAGCAGATGCTGTTCCTGCTGATAGCTGGTGGGCACATCACTGACCGGTGCCTCTCGCACCTTCGCCAGCGACGCGCGCGACGGATGCCAAGAGATCACCACACCTGGTTCACCGATCCACTCTTGTATCGGCTTCATCGCAACCACTTATTGGTCTCCTACCTGGACGACGTCGTCGGACGGGGTGCGCATCGATGCGCTCTCCGTCCTCACGACGGGACCGATACTGGCGAGTCGGGCGCCAAAGCGCCGACGAGACGCTCCGTCAGCGCCCGAACGGTGCTGATATCTGCTGAACCAATACGAATACCTGTTTCCGCCTCGATGCGGGTGCGTACCTCGAGAGTCCCCAGGGAATCGAGACCATATTCAGTCAGCGGGCGGTCGGGATCCACCGCACGCCGCAGAATCAAACTGACCTGCTCGACGACCATCTTGCGCATCCTGGTCGGCCACTCTTCGCGCGGCAGATCGTGCAGCTCTGCCAGGAACGCACTGCTGGTACCGCCGCTTCGCGGCCCGGTGGACCGGAACGCCTCGGCGAACCGCGTGTTCTGTGCAAACGCGGTGATCCACGACGTCCCTGACAACGAAGCGTAGCCGGTGTAGGCCCGGTCGTGCCGCAGCAGCCGGTCAAAGGCGTACGCACCTTCGTCGGGCCCGATGGCGGCCTCGCCGCTCTCGGATGCCAGGCCGGTGCCGGCGCCGATCTCCGCCCACGGCCCCCACGCGATGGCCGTGGCGGGCAGGCCTTCGCTGCGCCGCCAGTGTGCGAAAGCGTCCAGCCAGCTGTTGGCCGCCGCGTACGCGCCCTGACCGGGTGACCCGACCAGTGCCGCAGCCGACGAGAACATGCAGAACCAGTCGAGTTGCTGCTTGGCCGTCGCGGTGTGCAGATTCCACGCGCCGTACACCTTCGGCGCCCAGTCGCGTTCGACGAGCTCGTCGGAGATGTTCAGCAGAGCGGCGTCCTCGACGACCGCCGCGCCGTGCAGCACCCCGCGCAGCGGCAGGCCGGTGGCGCAGGCCGCCACCACCAGACGGTCGGCGGTCTCCTGCTCGGCGATGTCACCGAGTGACACCTCCACCTCGGTACCGCCGCGCCGGATCCGGTCGATGACCTCCTGGGCGTGCTGCGACGGCGCGGACCGGCCGTTGAGCACGATCCTCCCCGCTCCCGCGGCACCCAGCTTCTCGGCCAGGAACAGGCCGAGCCCGCCCAGACCGCCGGTCACGATGTAGGCGCCGTCGCCGCGCAGGACCTGAGCCTCCTCCGGCGGGACCACCGCCTGGATCTGCCCGCCATGGGGCATGTCGAGCACGAGCTTGCCGGTGTGCTCGGCCGCACCCATGACGCGGATCGCGGTGGCGCCGTCCTCCAGCGGGTAGTGCGTGGTCTCCGGCAGCGGCAGGACACCGTCGGCGATCTGCTGATAGCAGACCTCGAGCAGGCGATGCACCGTGTCCGGGTTGGTCAGCGACAGCAACGCGAGGTCGACGGCGTAGAACGACAGGTTGCGCCGGAACGGGAAGAGACCCAACCGGGTGTCGCCGTAAATGTCGCGCTTGCCGATCTCGACGAACCGGCCGCCGAACGACAGCAGCTCCAGCCCGGCCCGCTGAGCCGCGCCGGTCAGCGAGTTCAGCACGATATCCACGCCGTAGCCATCGGTGTCGCGGCGGATCTGTGCGGCGAATTCCGTGCTGCGCGAGTCGTAGACATGCTCGATTCCCATGCCGCGCAACAGTTCCCGACGCGCCTCGCTGCCCGCGGTGGCATAGATCTCCGCACCGGCGGCGCGCGCGATGGCGATGGCGGCCTGGCCGACACCACCGGTGCCGGAGTGGATCAGCACCTTGTCACCGGCGGCGATCCGGGCCAGGTCGTGCAGGCCGTACCAGGCGGTCGCGTGTGCACTCGGCACCGCCGCGGCCCGATTCGTCGGCAGGCCGGGCGGCAGTGTCACGGCCAGGTTGGCGTCGCAGGTGACAAAGGTCGCCCATGTGCCGACGGCGGAGACGCCACCGACCCGGTCGCCCACCTTGTGACCGACCACGCCCGGGCCGACCGCGGTGACGACACCCGCGAAGTCACCGCCGAGCTTGGGCTGGCGGCCCTCGAAGCTCGGGTACCGGCCGAAGGCGATCAGCACGTCGGCGAAGTTCAGGTTCGACGCCGTCACCGCGACCTCGATCTGACCGGGCCCGGGAGCGACGCGCTCGAAGGCGGCCAACTCGAGGGTCTCGATATCGCCGGGGGTCCGGATCTGCAGCCGGAGTCCGTCGCGGGCCGGGTTCACCACCGTGGTGCGACGCTCCTCGGGACGCAGCGGCCCCGACACCAGACGGGCCACGAACCACTTTCCGCCGCGCCACGCCGTCTCGTCCTCGTCCGAGCCCGACACCAGCTGCGCCGCCACCGGGGTGGCATCGGTGTAGTCGTCGACGTCGATCTGGGTGACCCGCAGCTGCGGGTGCTCGGTACCGATCACCCGCACCAGGCCACGCAGCCCGGCCTCGTCCAGGTTGGCGGAGTCGTCGGGCAGCACCGTCTGCGCGTTACGCGTGACGACGTGCAGGCGCGGCGCCTGACCAGGCACCTCGGGCAGCTCCCTGGCGATGTGCACCAGGTGCCGGACGGTGTCCCCGCCGCGTACCCCGGACTGCTGATCGGTGACGCCCCGCCGCGGCGGGGTCACCACCAGCACATCGCCGAAGACGTTGGAGGCCAGCAGTTCACGCAGTCGCCCGGCCTGGGCGTCATGGTCGGAATGCTGCGGCCACACCATCGTGGTGACGTCCACACCGTGCGCCTTGATGGCGTCCGCCAGTTTGGTGGCCAGCAGGTCCGCGGCATCCGAGGTGCTGATCAGCAGCCAGCTGCCCGGATTCGCGTATTCCACCTCGGGCAGCTCCTGCTGACCCCACTCGATGGTCAGCAGGCGGTCGTTGAAGGTGCGCTCCAGCCGACCTGTGTCCGACACACCGCTACCCAGCCGCAGTCCGGTGACCGCGAGCAGGACGTTGCCGTCTTCGTCGAGCAGATCCAGATCCACCTCGACCGTCGCGGCCGTGACACTGGTCAGCCGGGCATGGCAGTAGTGCACATTGCGCGTCGAACCGTAGCTTCGGAGCTTGGCCACACCCATCGGCAGCAGCAGCGAACCGAAGGCGTCACCGAAGATGGCGGGATGGGCGCCGACCGCCTGGAAGCAGGCGTCCAGCAGCGCGGGATGCACACCGTAGGCGGCCTGCTGGGACCGGATCGACCCGGGCAGCGACACCTCCGCGAGCACCGAGTCGTCCGGCCCGCTCTCCCCGTCGTTGACGTTGACCGCCACCAGGCCCGCGAACGCAGGTCCGTACTGGATACCGCGCTGGCTGTACCAGACCCGCAGCTCGGCCCCGTCCAGACGCTTCGGGTGAGCGGCCAGCAGCGCGTCGATATCACGGCCGGCAGGCACCTCGGCGTCACCGGCGCGCAGCACGGCGGCCGCCCGCTGCACCTTCTCACCCTGGTGGTAGGTCTCGACCTGGAAGTCGGCCGCACCCGGCGCGGAGACGGTGGAAGCCGCCGACACCACGGTGTGATCTTCCAGCAGCAGCATTTCGTCGAAGCTGATGTCGTGCACCTCGGCGCCGTCGCCGAGCACCGTCGCGGCGGCTGCCAGGGCCATCTCGCAGTAGGCGGCACCCGGGAGTGCGGCGACGTTGTGCACCTGGTGGTCGCCCAACCACGGCTGGGTGTCGGTGCCCACATCGGACTGCCAGGCGTGCCGCTCCGGCTCTTCCGGCAGCCGCACGTGGGCGCCCAGCAGGGGGTGCACCGACAGCGTGGCACCACCCGGGGGCAGCTCGTTCGGATCGCGCACCAGCATCAGCGGACGCCGGGTCCACGTCGGTAGCGGAGCATCGACGAGGCGACCGGTCGGGTACAGCACCGAGAAGTCGACCTCGGCCCCGGCGTTGTGCAGATCGGCCACCACACCCAGCAACCCGTGCGGGAGCTCCTGTTGACGGCGGACGCTGGCCAGGGCCGCAAAGGTGATGTCCAGCGAACGGGCCGTCTGCTCGACCGCGTGGGTCAGCAGCGGATGCGGGGACAGCTCGTTGAACACCCGGTAGCCGTCCTCCAGCGCGGCCTGCACCGCCGCGGCGAAGCGCACGGTGTGGCGCAGGTTGTCCACCCAGTAGTCGGCATCCCAGTCCACCAGGTCGCGCGGGTCGTACATGGTTGCCGAGTAGTACGGGACGCTCGGGTCACCCGGGTCCAGGTCCGCGAGGGCATCGGCGAGGTCGTCGAGGATCGGGTCCACCTGCGGGGTGTGCGAGGCGACGTCCACGGCCACCTCACGTGCCATGATCTCGCGGCGTTCCCACTCGGCCACCAGCTCGAGGACGGACTCCTTGGCACCGCCGACGACGGTCGACGTCGGCGAGGCCACCACGGCCAGGACGACATCGTTGACACCGCGGGCCTGCAGTTCGGAGAGCACCTGCTTGGCGGGCAGCTCCACCGAAGCCATCGCCCCGGTGCCGGCCACCCGGCTCATCAGCTGCGAGCGGCGGCAGATGACCTTGACGGCGTCTTCCAGGGACAGCACGTCGGCCGCGACCGCGGCGGCGATCTCACCCATCGAGTGCCCGATCACCGCACCGGGGGTCACCCCGTAGGCCTTCAGGGTGGCCACCAGGGCGACCTGTACCGCGAAGACGGTGGGCTGGACCTTGCCGATCCCGGTGACGGTCTCGGGCGCGGACATCGCCTCGGTGACCGAGAAGCCGGACTCTTCGGCGATCAAGGGCTCCAAAGCGGCGATGGTGGCCGCGAACACCGGTTCGGTGGCCAGCAGGCCGGCGCCCATGCCGGCCCACTGCGAACCCTGTCCGGAGAACACCCAGACCGGGCCGCGGTCATCGGCCCCGACGGCGGCCTCGTAGGGCGCTCCGCCTTCGGCGACCTCGCGCAGCGCCGTGATCAGCGATTCGGTGGAATCGGCCACCACCGTCGCGCGCACCGACCGGTGCGAGCGCCGACGGGCCAGGGTGTAGCCGAGATCGTGCAGATCCACATCCGGGTGGGCGGCGACCCAGTCGGCCAGCCGGCCCGCGGTTCGCCGCAGTTCGTCGGCAGAGGTGGACGACAGCGCGAAGAGAAGGGAACGCGGTTCGCCGTCGGCGGCGGGCACGTCGGCGGCCTGCGGCGCCTGCTCCAGCACGGCGTGCGCGTTGGATCCGGAGATCCCGTACGCCGACACCGCCGCCCGGCGCGGACGGCCGCCCTTGTCAGGGAACGGGGTGGTCTCGGTGGGGACGAAGAATTCGGTGCCGAGGCGTTCCATCTCCTCGGGCATGCGGGTGAAGTGCAGGTTGGGCGGAATGACGCCGTGCTGCAGCGCCAGCACGCTCTTGATCACACCCACCACGCCCGACGCGGACTGGCTGTGGCCGAAGTTCGTCTTCAACGAGCCGATCGCGATGGGTCCGGTGCCGCCGTAGACGTCGGCCAGGCTCTTGAACTCGATCGGGTCGCCCACCGGCGTCCCGGTGCCGTGTGCCTCGACGAAGCCCACGGTGCCCGGGTCGATCGCGCCCGAGTCCAGTGCCGCCCGGTACACGGCCGTCTGGGATTCGTTGGAGGGCGTCATGATGTTGACGGTGTGACCGTCCTGATTGGCGGCGGTGCCCCGGACGACGGCCAGGATGCGGTCCCCGTCGCGTTCGGCGTCCGACAGCCGCTTCAGCAGCAGGACGGCGCTCGCTTCGGCGAAGACGAAGCCGTCGGCGTTCTCGTCGAAGGCCCGGCACTGCCCGGTACCGGACAGCATGCCCTGCGCGGACGCCGAGGCGTACTTGCGCGGGTCGAGGATGATGTGGGCGCCGCCGGCCAGCACCAGGTCGCTCTCGCCGAAGTGCAGACTGCGAGTGGCCATGTGCAATGCCAGCAGACCCGATGAGCATGCCGAGTCGACGGTGAACGCCGGTCCGCGCAACCCCATGTGGTAGGCCACCCGGCCGGAGGCCATGGAGTAGTTGTTGTGGGTGAAGCCGTACGGCCCCTCGATGGCGTGCGCATCGGCGGCGATCAGTTGGTAGTCGTTGGTCGTCAGACCCATGAACACACCGGTCAGCGATCCGTCCAGGGTCGTGGGATCGATACCGGCGTGTTCCACCGCCTCCCATGCGGTTTCCAGCAGGAGGCGATGCTGCGGATCGGCTGCGGTTGCTTCCCGGTCGCCGATGCCGAAGAAGTCGGCATCGAAGCCCGCGACATCGTCGAGGAACGCGCCCCACTTGGAAACCGAGCGCCCGGGGACCCCGACCTCGGGGTCGTAGTGCTCTTCGGCATCCCAGCGTTCGAGCGGAACAGTGGTGACGTAATCGTCGCCGCGCAGCAGCGCCTGCCACATCTGCTCGGGTGAGTCGATTCCGCCAGGCAACCGGACCGCCATACCGATGACGGCGACAGCTGTGACAGGTGTCTCAACCACGTGGTTACAACCTCTTTCGGACGGTAATTCTCAAAGACGAGCGAGCATCAGATACGGCTCTTGGACCCATGTGTGCCTCATGTGCGCCGCACTGCGCTGCCCAGATCCTTTCTCCGCCCCAGTGCCGAAACGTGTCGGTGAGTCGGTAGCGTAGCCGTCTCCGTTGACGATGACGTTAAAAACCGAGCAAATCCTCTAAGGACTCTACAGTTTCAAACGCCGCGACGCGCAGGCTACACGAGCAATATCAAGATCGCCTAGCTACTTCCGGATACGCCCGTAACCTGCGCGGAGACGCAGAAATTGACGTTTCAGTAAATGTGGCGCACGTCACTTAGCTGGGATCGACATTAGCCACGACATACTATAGCTAATAATAACAGCTAACGTAAATTATTTGCCGCAACATTACGGGCCGGCCACGAACGAGTGTTCACCCATCGCGAAACGCTGCCGCAGATGGCACCTAGCAGCAGAAACACGAGTAACATCCGCCCCAAGTGCGCGTCACGCCGCGGACCGTGCCGGCCTCATGGTTACCTCGATCACGGTCGATGGCAACTCACCAGTAGGTAACGAATATCGAAGGGTGACGACGCCCAGGAAACCTCGTGAGGTCCGGAAGTGACGTCGGCCACCGATGCCTCGGCACACATGCGCCACCAGGTGCCCCGCAGGGCCCCAGCAATACTCGGCCGCGATCTTACTGAACAGTTAGTTTCACGCCCAGGCAAAATTTGAAGCGGCTGTGCAGACGGTCTAGCCGACCGCCGAGGCGGGCCACGCGAAAGGCGTGCCGAACTGCGGAATCGCGGCAAAACCCCGTTTGCGTGCCTGCGCGGCCGCCCGCCGGATCAACGCAGCGGTAGCCACGAATCCGGCCTGATCGGCGACCAGCATCGGTGTCAGCAGGCGGTTGTGGACGTACCCGATGGCGAGCCCGGAAGTGGGATCGGCCCAGCCCAGTGAGCCGCCCAGACCGACATGGCCGAATCCGGGGAGCACTCCGGGAAAGGGCAGGCCGTGGTAGCCCAGATGAAAGGACATCGGCATGAGCATGGCGCCGTCGGGATGCAGGCTGGGCGGCCCGGTGAGGCACTCCACCAACGCGGGCGACAGAAACCGCGTCCCGTCGAGCTCACCGCCATTGGCGATGGCTCCGTACACGCGGGCGAGCGCACGTGCGGTGACCACCCCGTTGGCCGACGCCATCTCACTGTCCAGCAGTGGCATGTCCCCCTGAACCATCGACCGCATCCCGGGGAAGTACATGGCGCCGAAGCCACCGGACAGGGGCAGAGCGGCGATATGTGGCGCCACCGCATTGAAGATCGGGTTCTCCCACACACCCTGGGGCCCGATGATCCGCGCCGGCTGCGTCGGCGCCGCGGCGGGCGGACGGCCCAGATACACACCGTCGACGCCCAGCGGGGCGGCCAGCTCGGAGCGGAACAGCTCACGCAGGCCGCTGCCGGTGACCCCGCGGGCCAAACCGGCCAGCAGCCAGCCGTAGGTGAGCGCGTGATAGGCCGGTCGCCCGTGGAACAGGCCCGGCCGTGCGGCCGCGACGCGCGCCTCCATCAGTTCGTGGTCGAGAAGTTCAGCCTTGGTGACGGAGCCCAGCTGGGACAGCCCGGCCCGGTGCCGCATGACGTCCCGGACGGTGATCGCCGCCTTACCGTTGGCCGCGAACTCCGGCCAGTATTCGGCGACGGGTGCGTCGTAGTCGATGAGACCGCGATCGACGAGCCGGTGGATGACGGTCGAGGCCAGGCCTTTGGTGGCCGAGAACACCATCGCACCGGTGTCGGCCGTCCAGGCGTGGTGACCCCGACGGTCGGACCAGCCGGTCCACACATCGACGACCGGGACCCCGTCCAGGTAGACCGACAGTGCGCCACCACCGAAGTGGCGGTGTCCGAACAATTGGCCGAAGGCCCGCACCACGCAGGCGAAGCTGGGGTCGGCGGCCCCGTGCACCCGGTCCGGCAGCAGGGCGCCATCGCCATCGCGCAGGGGCGCCACACTGCGCCCGCTGTCTGTTGCATACGTCACAGCTAACTAATTTACTCGCATGCATAGCTAACTATCGAGAGGTGTTACCTATCCGTGAGGTCGTGCAGATTCCGCACCCGCCTGCGGTTTCGGGCCAGTCCCGGCCCGGGCCGGGTCGCCCCGTCGCGACATCTCGTATGGCGCGAAAAGAATTTGGGCACAACATCTTTCATTTCCCAAGCGAACACCCGTGGCCGCACCGAAGGTCGGCCACGCCCCCGGCCCGCCGACGGCGAACACCGGTGACGGGCGAACTCACAACGCGGATTCGGCCTTGTTCACAATCGCCCGCATTCGGATACGGGCTTCCGCGATTTGCTCGCGCGCATTGACGATCGGGCGCTCGATCGAGGTCTGCTCCGCTAGCTGAGCAGCCACATATGTCTCGACCGATTCGACAGAGGAATCCGAATCCAGCGGCACCGAGATACCGCCTGCCCGCACGGTGCGCACCGGCTTTTCCGTGGTCCAATTCGAGATCGCCACCGGGACGGCGCCCTCGGTGGCGCCGATGATCAGCGCGTGCGCACGATCACTGGCGACGATGGCGGACTGGCGATGCAGCGCGCGCACCTGATGCTCCCACTCGGCGTGGCTCTGGGCCTCGAACAGCACGGGTTCGGTACCCGGGTGCAGCATCTGGGCCAGCCGCACCGTGTGCTCGCGATCGCGGCGCACCTGGCTGTACACCTGGAGCGTGAGATCGTGACGATCCGCCAAGCGGTGCAACTGCGCGATCTTGTCGCCGGTCAACTCCCCCCGGTCCCACCGGGTGGTGACGGCCAGGAGTTTGCGCTGCGCCGGGGCGGGCCCGAGGCCGCCGAGTCGCGGATCGGCGCCCTCCCCGAACGCCCAGTCCGGCAGCACGTCACCGACTCCGAAGGAACGTCGGGTGGCGGAGTCCCGCCACGCCACCATGGCCATCGCACGGCGCGAAACCCGTTCCAGCATCGGGACGGCCACCACATCGCTGACCCGCCGAGTACCGGCTTTCGCCTGCTCACCCACCGAGGACATCCGCACCCCGGCACCGACCTGCAGCGCGGTGCCACCCCGGACTCGCGGTGCCAGCGCCATCAACAGATTGCCCGCCGCCACCATGCGCTTACCGAACTTGGGATAGACGATCTCGCCGGCCGGCAGCACGATGATGGTGCGTTTGGCGAAGACCCGGGTCGAGGCCCCCCTGAGCCAGTCGATCGTCCGGTCGTAGAGGACCTCGTCCCCGCGCAGGCCCAGTGCGCTCAGATATCCCTCGTCATTCGACTCGCCGGGTTCGCGCCGCCCCACGTGGACGTGCAGCTCAACCCCGTCCATCTCCTGAAAACTGCGCAACAGACCGCGCCGCAGGATGGAATCCCCGATGTTGTCGTTCTGTCCCCAGGTGGAAAGGAAGATTTGGGTCAACGCCTGGAACCTCCGAGGGATAACGACCGTGGACAGCTGCGGGTCACCATATTGCCGTGGACGTCAAACATTCGCATGCGCTTAGCCAAAGAAAGAAATCGTTGCTGGCGTCGGTAGTTCTGGCGGTGTGGGGACGTGGATCTCGGCGGCTCTCAGTTTGCTATCCCTGCACCTGATGGCTCATTTGCCGGGACAGGCACAAATTCCTCATCACCGGCAACCGAATCCTATACCCGCAGTAGCCGATGGCGCCGACCGAGAAGCCTTGGCGGCGAACCCGAATCAGGCCCGCGGCCCGTCGGCCGCGTCCAGGATCTCCTGCGCCGCCAGCGTCGGTGTCAGCTCGCCGTCGCGTACCCGGCGCTCGATCTCGGCACGCGATCGGCGGACCGCCGGGTGGGACAGCACGCGGTCCAGGACGGCGTCGCGCACCATCGCCCAGGTCCAGTCGACCTGCTGGGCGCGGCGGCGGGCCTCGAACTCCCCCGCCTGCCTGAGCGCTCTGCCGTGTGCCTCCACGGTGTCCCACAGCTGCGCCAGGCCGTCCCCGGTCAGCGCACTCATGGTGAGAACCGGCGGGCGCCAGAGCGTTTCGCGCGGATAGATGAGGCGCAGCGCGGCGGTCAGCTCGCGCGCGGCCGCGGCGGCCTCCACGGCGTGCTTGCCGTCCGCCTTGTTCACCACCACCACGTCGGCGAGCTCAAGGACGCCCTTCTTGATGCCCTGCAGCTGATCGCCGGTGCGCGCCAGCGTGAGGAAGACGAAGGTGTCGACCATATTGGCCACCGTCACCTCGGACTGGCCCACCCCGACCGTCTCGACCAGGATCACGTCGAACCCGGCCGCCTCCAGCAGCACGATGGTCTCCCGGGTGGCCCGGGCCACCCCGCCCAGCGTGCCCGATGTCGGCGAAGGCCGGATATAGGCATCGGGGTGCACGGCCAGCCGGGCCATCCGCGTCTTGTCCCCGAGAATCGATCCGCCGGTGCGGGTGGACGACGGGTCTACGGCCAGCACGGCGACCCGGTGCCCGCGCTCGATGAGGTGCATGCCCAGCGCCTCGATGGTGGTCGACTTCCCCACCCCGGGCACACCGGTGATGCCCACGTGCAACGCCTTACCGGCCTCCGGCATCAGCTCCAGCAACAGCTGCTGGGCCTGTTCGCGGTGATCGGTACGGGTCGATTCGACCAGGGTGATCGCCCGCGCGAGGGCGGCGCGATCGCCCCTGCGGATGGCCGCTGCGAGTGCTTCGGTGTCGGCTACCACTAGCTCAGCTGGTAACCCAACCGCTCGGCGAGCTTGCCGAGCAGCCCGATCGCCGCCTCGGCGATGACGGTGCCGGGCGGGAAGATGGCCGTCGCGCCCGCGGCGTAGAGCTCGTCGAAGTCCCCGGGCGGGATGACTCCACCGACCACGATCATGATGTCGGGCCGGCCCACCGCGGCCAGCGCGTCGCGCAGCGCAGGCACCAGCGTCAGATGCCCGGCCGCCAGCGACGACACCCCGACGACGTGCACGTCGTTGTCGGCGGCCTGCTGGGCCACCTCCTCCGGGGTGGAGAACAACGAGCCGACGTCCACGTCGAAGCCGATGTCGGCGAACGCGGTGGCGATCACCTTCTGGCCGCGGTCGTGACCGTCCTGGCCCATCTTGGCGACCAGAATGCGCGGCCGGCGGCCATCGGCCTCGGCGAACTTCTCGACCAATTCCGTTGCCGTGCTCACGTTGCCACCGTTTCCCACCTCATCGCGGTACACCCCGGCGATGGTCCGGATCTCGGCCTGGTGCCGGCCGTACACCTGCTCCAGCGCATCGGAGATCTCGCCGAGAGTGGCCTGCGCCCGGGCCGCGTTGATGGCCAGGGCCAGCAGGTTGTTGCCCAGCCCGTCCTCGCCGGCCGGCCCCTGAGCCGAAGCCGCACGGGTCAGTTCGGCCAGTGCGGATTGTGTCGCGCGCTCATCTCTTTCCGCGCGGAGTCGCTCCAATTTGGCCAGCTGCTCGGCCCGCACCCGGCTGTTCTCCACCTTGAGGACCTCGATCTCCTGATCCTCGGCGACCTGGTACTTGTTCACCCCGATCAGGGGCTGTGCGCCGGAGTCGATCCGGGCCTGGGTGCGCGCGGCGGCCTCCTCGATGCGCAGCTTCGGGATGCCCTCACCGATCGCCTGCGCCATGCCGCCGTGCTCGGCGACCTCGGCGATATGCGCGCGCGCCTTCTCAGCCAGCTGGTGGGTGAGCCACTCGACGTAGTACGAGCCGCCCCACGGGTCGATCGGCCGGGTGGTGCCGGATTCCTGCTGCAGCAGCAGCTGGGTGTTGCGGGCGATGCGGGCCGAGAAGTCCGTCGGCAATGCCAGCGCCTCGTCGAGGGCGTTGGTGTGCAGCGACTGCGTGTGCCCCTGGGTCGCGGCCATCGCCTCGATACACGTGCGGGCGACGTTGTTGAACGCGTCCTGCGCCGTCAACGACCAACCCGAGGTCTGCGAATGGGTGCGCAGGGACCTGGATTTTGCGGCTTTCGATCCGAATTCCGAGACCAGCTCGCTCCACAGCAGCCGGCCCGCGCGCAGCTTGGCGACCTCCATGAAGAAGTTCATCCCGATACCCCAGAAGAACGACAGCCGGGGCGCGAACTTGTCGATGTCCAGGCCGGCGTCCAGGCCCGCCTTGAGGTACTCCACACCGTCGGCCAGCGTGTAGGCCAGCTCCAGGTCGGCCGTCGCCCCAGCCTCCTGGATGTGATAGCCCGAGATCGAGATGCTGTTGAACTTCGGCATCTTGGCGCTGGTGTAGCCGAAGATGTCGGAGATGATCCGCATGGACGGCTTGGGCGGATAGATGTAGGTGTTGCGGACCATGAACTCTTTGAGGATGTCGTTCTGGATGGTCCCGGCCAGCTTCTCCGGCGGCACCCCCTGTTCCTCGGCCGCCACCACGTACAGCGCCAGGATCGGCAGCACGGCACCATTCATCGTCATCGACACCGACACGGTGCCCAGATCGATGCCGTCGAAGAGCTGGCGCATGTCCAGGATCGAGTCGATCGCCACCCCGGCCATACCGACATCGCCGGCAACCCGGGGATGGTCGGAGTCGTACCCGCGGTGCGTGGCCAGGTCGAAGGCCACCGACAGGCCCTTCTGGCCGGCGGCCAGGTTGCGGCGGTAGAACGCGTTGGATTCGGCGGCGGTGGAGAATCCCGCGTACTGCCGGACGGTCCACGGCTGGTTGACGTACATGGTCGGGTACGGGCCACGGATGAACGGCGGCTCACCCGGGAAACTGTCCAGCGGGTAGCCGGCGGCGGTCGCCGCGGCCCGGTCCTCGGCGGTGTACACCGGCTTGACCTCGATACCCTCCGGTGTCGCCCAGACGAGCTGCTCAGCGGTGTAACCATGTGCGGCGGCCGCGTTCGCTGTGAGCTCGGAGACCGCTTCCGCGGTGGGCGCGGCCGGCGTGTTCGTGCTGTGCAGCGGTACGTCGGCGAAACTCCCGATTCCTGTCGTGGCAGTCATGTCAGGCCCCCAATCCGGTGAGCAGGTTCGAAAGGGCTTCGACCGCATCGATTTTCGCGGTCAGATAATCGTCCGGCTTGGCCGCCGCCTCGGCGACCGCCTTCTCCGGCCCGGCGAGATAGATCCGGGTCAGACCGGCCGCGCGTGCGGCCGCCACCACGTCGGAGGCATCGGTGCCGTACCGGGCATCGGTACCGCAGAGCACGGCGGTGGTGAGTCCGGCTGCCACGGCAGCCACTCCGGCGGCGTCGACGGTGCCGGGGTTGACCGCCTCGATGCCACCGGAGGCCAGCAGGTTGGCGGCGAAGGTGGTGCGGATGTTGTGCTCGGCCAGTGGGCCCAGCGGGAGGAGCAGCACCTGTGGGCGGGCGCCGTGCGCACGCAGGTAGGCATCCGAGCGATCGCGCAGCGCCTCGAAGCCGGCGGCGTAGCGCACCACCGAATCATCCGGATCATGTTCGGGCAGAGGAGCTTCCGCGAGATTCGGGAATTCGTTGACGCCGGTGAGGGCCTTGCGGCGGTGCGCGATGTCGGCGGCCCTGCGGTCCCGGACGTCGGCGATCTGGCCGACCAGGTGATCCCGGGCCGCGACGAATCCGCCCCGGCTCTCGATGTCCTGGAAATGCGCCCAGGCCTGTTCGGCCAGGCTCGCGGTGAGGTCTTCGACGAACCAGGACCCACCGGCGGGATCGAGCACCCGGCCCAGGTGCGACTCCTCCAGCAGCAGCAGCTGGGTGTTGCGCGCCATCCGGCGGGAGAAGCTGGTCTTGGTGCCGGCGAGTCCGCCGGGGATCGCGGAGTCGAACGTCTGCACCAGCACGGTGTCCGCACCTCCGACACCGGCGGCGAACGCGGCGACCGTGGTGCGCAGCATATTCGTCCACGGGTCGCGCTGGGACATCATCGGCGACGAGGTGACCGCGTGGATCGTGGCATCACCGGAGTCGGCCGCCCCGACCACCTCGGCGACGCGGGCCCACAGGGTCCGCGCGGCCCGCAGTTTCGCGATCGTCAGGAACTGGTCGTCGTCCGCGGCGAACCGGAAACTGAGCTGCGCGACGGCCTCGGTCGCCGGCATCCCGGCCTCGGTGAGGGCGCGCAGGTAGGCCACACCGGCCGCGATGGCGCCGGCCAGCTCCAAGGACGCGCTGGCGCCCAGGTTGTGCTGGGCCGGTCCGTCGACGGTGATCGCCCGGACCCCGCCCCGGTACTCGGCGGCCTTGGCCGCCGTCGCGATGACCTCGTCGAGGGTGGCCGACGGGGCACCGGTCAATGCTGCAGTCAACGGGTCGGCGCCGAAGTCGATCGACAATCTGGCGCGCTGCTCGTCGTCGAAGCCCGATACGAGGGCCAGCACCGCGTCGCCGGCGGCGACGTACTCAGCACCGGCGTCCAGGATCACCGGCACCAGATCCAGGAACACGCCTTCGAGCAGGCGATCCAGTTCGGCGGCACCGACCCGCAGCACCAGCGCGCTCACGCCGTCGGTGAGCGCTCCCAGTACCGCACCGTTACCTTCGGCCGCGGTGGCCTGTCCGGGCAGCGGGAACACCTCGGCGACCTTCCAGCCGGCCCGCACATCGCGCAGCGCGTCGCCGCCCCGGGTGAACGGCCACCGGCCCGGCAGCGGAGCCTCGGCACGGCCGTCCAGGCTGGTGTAGAGCGGACGGACCGGGAATCCCTCGTAGGTGGGTGAGTCGAGCAGACGTTCGGGCTCGGCGGGCAGCTCCGCAGGATCCTTGCGGCTGCTCTTCGCCAGCACACCGGCCACTCCGGAGCGCCAGCGCGCGCGATCCGATTCAATGACGCTCGAGGACACTCGCGGCTCCTGGGGTTATCGCGGGTTGGGATGAAGCTCGGGGCAGCCTGTCTGACTTAGTGAGACTAGCCAGCTGTGACGGGCCGCTTTCACCTGAGGCTAAATGATCGGTATCACGGGAGGGTACGGCGGGCAAAGGCTACTGATCAGTAGCGTCATCGGCAGCACCGGGCGGCGCCCCGTAGGCTTGGCAGACGTGAAACCCGCAGGCAGCCCGTTCCGTACGGTCTGGGCCGCAGTGACGTCGGCAGCGACGCAGCTACCCCGCCGGCGGGTGCTGGTCATCGCGGCCGCGATTGTGATTCTCGTCGCACTGGCCGTGCTGGTCCCGCTGCCGACTGCCGTTCAGCTCCGCGACTGGGCGACCTCGGCCGGTCCGTGGTTCCCGTTGGCGTTCTTCGCCGCACATGTGGTGGTGACGGTGTTCCCCTTTCCGCGCACCGCGTTCACGCTCGCGGCCGGCCTGCTCTTCGGCCCGTGGCTGGGCGTGGCCATCGCCGTGGTGGCGAGCACGCTGAGCGCGGTGCTGGCCGTGGTGCTGGTACGCGCGGTGGGATGGCAGCTGAACCGGTTGGTCGCGCATCCCCGGGTGGCCACCCTGGACGCCAGGTTGCGCGAACGCGGCTGGGTGTCGGTGCTGTCGATGCGGATGATCCCGGCCGTGCCGTTCTCGGTGCTCAACTACGCAGCCGGCGTCTCCGCCGTGCGACTGGTGCCGTACACGCTGGCCACCATCGTCGGGCTGGCGCCCGGAACCGCCGCCATCGTGATCCTCGGTGACGCCTTGACCGGAAACATCAGCCCGCTGCTGTTCCTGGTGTCACTGTGTACCGCGAGCCTCGGTATCGGCGGCCTGGTCTACGAGATCCGGGCGCATCGGCACCACCACCGATCACAGGATCCCGACAGCCATCCGGCCGAGGCGCAGCAGAACTAGGCGGCGCGGTCGAAGGCGGTCGAAACCGACCGCAGCGGCACGGCCGCGGCCGTGCGGGTACGCGCGGTGCGCGTGTGCAGGGCGATGAACGAGCCCGAACGGACGACCCCGAGCGGGCCCGGACCCGCGAACCGCGAGATCCCCGAGGTCTGAAGCACGAAGTTCGCCTTAGCCTGCCGGTAGCCGATCCGTACGCCGAGCACGCTCACCACCAGCAGACCACCCACACCGGGTAGCGCCAGCGCGGCGAGTGCGGCGATGGACACCGGCACGAGCAGCTTGCTGACGGCACGCTCCAGGACCGAGGCCATCGAGCCGGCCGAGGTGGCGCCTTGCAGCGACACCGGCGTGGCCGGAGCCAGGTCCTGGCTGAGCCCGGCCGAGACGGTACCCGCGAAAGTGGGCGCCGGTGCGGCGGGTCCGGCGGGGGCCGCGACCGTGGCATCGGCGGGCGCCGGTGCCAGCAGGGCGGGCAGCAGGTCGATGGGCGAGACCGCGGCAGGTGCGGTGACCGCGGGCAGCCGGACGCCGCCGGCGACAGTGGTGGTGACCGGGTCCGTCGGGGTCGGGAAGCCGAGCAGCGTCGTGAGATCGCTGGGGATCTCGGTGATGGTGGTGACCGAATTCCCCAATGACGTCAACACGGACTGCACCGTCTTCAACACCTCGCCGACCGGGTCGGTGGACTTGGGAAGCGCGGCGAGCAGCGCGGGCAGCGCATCGACGGCGTCCTTGACCGAGTTGGCCGCGGAGTACACGGATCCGGATACCGACTCCGCGATCGGGATCACCGGCGGCGGCTTAAGTTTCGGGATGGCCAGAGCCGCCGCCGTGGATGCCGCGGTCGTCGGGGTGGTCGTCGACGTGGTGGACGACGACGTGGCGGACGGCGACACGGTGGTGTCGGAGGCGGCGGGCGTGGTGGCCGCGGTCGGCTCCGACGTGGTCGGGGCAGGCTCGGCCGCCGCGGTGGGTGCCGTTGACGGTGTCGCCGTGCTCACCGTCGAACCAGCCGTACCGGATTCGCTGGACTGCTGTGGCGAGCGCGGCTTCGGGAAGATGGTGACCTTCGGACCCGGCTGCATACCGCCCGCCCCGCCCAGGGCGCCAGTGAAGTCACGGACCGTGGTCCGCACCCTGTCCTGCAGGGCGCCGGCAATACCGCCGACCGGCCGCGGGGTCTTGGTGGTCGAGTTCGTCGAACCGGCACCGGCGCCGGTCTGCGCGGCACCGGTGCTCGTGCCGGTCTGCGAGGACGTGCCGCCGTCACTGCCGGTATCGGCGACCGCCAGTGCCGCACCGTTGAGAAAAAGAGTGGCCGACACCGCACACACGCCCACAACACCGCGCACACGCGTCATGACATGCCACCCCTGTTTCGCCGGTCGCCGAATACCGGCCACTATCTGCTTGACCCTAAACAGCAATCATAAGATATGTCACCGCGGGCAAATTATCGATGCGTTCAGCAAAATCTCGGTGAACCCACATAGATCGGTCACCCCTCCGTGACCCGGCCGGGACCGGCCGCGCGAGCCCCAGCTCCGACCACCGAACCGCCGTGCGTGGCCTTTGCCCGGCCGCCCAGCCGATCCGGGTACGCCGCTACGCGCGGTGTGACCCGCCGGGGAACTGGTCGGGGAACTGCTGGGTGGGACCGTCGACCGCGGCGGCCGGCGGGGTGGGCGGCAACGACGCCGGAGCCGGGTTGCTGCCCAGCGGCGGGGTGCTCGACCGGGCCTCGGCCTCAGCCTTGGCGACGGCCCGGGCGATCTCCGGATCGGTCTGGGTGTCGAACCAGTCGGCCACCTCGGCCGCATCGTCCTCGTCCGACTTGGCCGGGCGGTCGTCCACCGGCGATGGCGTGTAGCGGAACACGCCGTCCTCGCCCGGGGCGCCCAGCAGTTTGGTGAATCCCTGCAGCGCCGCACCGAAGTCGCTGGGCACCAGCCACACCTTGTTCGCTTCGCCCTTGGCCATCTGCGGCAGGGTCTGCAGGTACTGGTAGGCCAGCATCTCCGGGGTGGGACGGCCGTTCTTGATCGCCGCGAACGTCTTCTCGATGGCCTTGGCCTGGCCCTGCGCTTGCAGGTAGGCCGCGGCACGCTCACCTTGGGCCCGCAGCATCCGGGACTGCCGGTCCGCCTCGGCCGCCAGGATCGCGGCCTGTTTGGCACCTTCGGCCGACAGGATCTGGGCCTGCTTCTGACCCTCGGCCGCCTTGATCGCCGATTCCCGGCTGCCTTCGGCCATCAGGATCATGGCGCGCTTCTCGCGGTCGGCGCGCATCTGCTTTTCCATCGACTCCTGGATCGACGGCGGCGGATCGATGCTGCGCAGTTCGACGCGGGCGACCCGCAGACCCCAGCGGCCGGTGGCCTCGTCGAGCACCCCGCGCAGCTGCCCGTTGATGGAGTCGCGCGACGTCAGGGTCTGCTCCAGCGTCATACCGCCGACCACGTTGCGCAGTGTGGTGGTGGTGAGCTGCTCGACACCGACGATGTAGTTGCTGATCTGGTAGACCGCGGCCTGCGGATTGGTCACCTGGAAGTACACGACGGTGTCGATGTTCACCGTGAGGTTGTCCTCGGTGATCACCGGCTGCGGCGGGAAGGACACCACCCGCTCACGCAGGTCCACCCTGGCCCGGATCTTGTCGACGAACGGCAGCAGCAGGGTCAGCTGACCGGACACCGTCTTGCTGTAACGGCCCAGTCGCTCGATCACCGCGGCCTCGGCCTGCGGTATCAACGCCACCGATTTGGCCACCACGACGATGGCGAACAGCACCAGCACGGCCAACAGCACGAGGCCGGCAACAGCACCCTCCATGGCAGATCCCTTCCCGAGCTCAGATGGACTTGTAGACGACGGCGGTCGCGCCGTCGATGTGCATGACGGTGACGTGCTCGCCGGGTTCGAAGACATCGTTGTCGTTCAGCGGCCTGGCCGTCCAGACCTCGCCGTCGAGTTTGATCTGGCCTTCGTGACGAGCCACCGTGTCGAGTACGAGTGCGCTCTTGCCTTCGAGCGCCTTCACCGGCTCGGGCAGCCCGGTCCCCGCGGTGAACCGGCGCCGAAGAGCGGGCCGCACCAGCACGACCAGCAGCACCGACACCACCAGGAAGACCGCACCATCGGCCCAGATGGGCCAATCGAAGAGATAGCTGGTACCCGTCGCGGCCAGCGCACCGCCGCTGAGCATGAGCAGGAAGAAGTCACCCGTCAACGCTTCCGCGCCGGCAAGGGCCAGTGCCGCGACCAGCCAGATCAATGCGGGCATGCCCCGAAGCCTAGCGTTTTCCGACCCGGGCGCGGGCAATCCGACCGTATGCCCGATGGGCAATTACACTGCGAGCATCATGTGGTGTCCGAGTGCTTCGCTGTCCGTCTGGGTGAACTCCTGGCTTGCCGGGGTCGCCGCGCCCGATGACGTCTTGGATGCGTTATCCCAGTGGGCGCCAAAGCATTCGGTGACCGCATACGACTCGGTCGCCGCCGGGTCCACCGGCCTGCCCTGGCCGGACCTGTTCCACTCCGGCACCATGTCGCTGCTGCAGACGATGCGCACCGCGGCCGGCCCGCCGGCCGGAAGTCCGGCGCTGACGCTGGTGCTGCCCGTCCCCGGTGATGTCCGCGGGCTGCCCGCGGGCACCCAGTTCCAGCGCGACGCCATCACCGTCGGGGAGGCGATCATCGTCGGCCGCGATCCGGCCAACGGAGTCGGGCTGGTGCCCGAGTTCGACTACGAGGACCTCGACGACCCGGACTTCGAACCCGATCCCATTTCCCTTGCCTGGACGGTGTACTCGGTGCCCGCGGCCGCCCAGAGCGACCACGCCGACCTGGGCGAGGCCGAGTACTCCCTGCGCTCGGCGGTGCGCTCGGCCGCCGATGCGCTCGGTGCGTTGCGCGCCGGCGCGACCGCCGCCGATGTGGACGACCCGAGGGGCATGGTGGAACAACTGCTCGAGGCCACCCGTCTGCACCGCGCACCCGCACACGCCCCCGAACGTGCTCTGCGCGTGCTGGAGAACGCCGCGCATGTCGACGCCATCATCACCGTCAGCTCCGGGCTGATGCCCATCGGGCTGCAGACGTCCTCGGAGATGCAGATCGCCAGTGACACCCTGCGGCCGCTGGCCTCGGTGGTGCGCACGGCACGGCTGTCAGCCGTACGCACGATCCTGGACTCGGCCTGGCAGGGCTGAGACTCAGAGATCCCGCGGGCAGGTCAGCGCACACGGGATCCCGTTGACGCTGAATCCGTGGCCCGGGGCCGGATCCGGGCCCACGACGCGCACCGGCTCGCGGCCGTCGCGCAGCTCTGCCATCAGCTCGACGGCCAGCCGGGCGTACCGGGGATCGGCGTTGGGGGTGGCCGCCCTGGTCAGTTCGACGCCCAGCTCGTCGGTCACCTCGCGCAGCTCGGAGTCCAGATCCCACACCACCTCGATATGGTCGGCGACGAAGCCGATCGGGCATACCGTGACCGCGGTGACCCCACGCTGAGCCAGCGCCCGGACATGGTCGGCGACATCGGGTTCCAACCACGGCACCTGCGGCGGCCCGGACCGCGACTGCCACACCAGGTCGTAGTCGGCGACGCCGGCCGCGGCCGCCACCAGGCCCGCCGCATAGGCGACCTGACGGCTGTAGAGCAGCGGGCCGTACCGTTCGTCGGCGGCGATCGGAATCGAGTGCGCGGTGAAGACCAGCCGCGACCCCGGCGACGCGGATGCCAGTGCCGCCCCGACGTATTCGGCGTACATCTCGATGAACAGCGGGTGGTCGAAGTACTGCCGCAGCTTCACCAGTTCCGGCGCGCGCTCCCCCGCCGCGGCCCGACCCCGGGCGATGTCCTCGACATACTGCCGGCAGCTGGAGTAGCCGCCCCAGGCCGAGGTGGTGAACACCGCGGCCCGGCTCACCCCGTCATCGCGCATGGCCGCGACCGTGTCCTCGACGTAGGGCTCCCAGTTGCGGTTGCCGAAATACACGGGCAGGCCCGGTAATTGGAGCCGCAGCTGTTCGATCAGCGCGCGGTTGATGCCGTTGATCGGCGACACTCCCCCGAAATGCAGGTAGTGCTCGGCGACCGACGCCAGCCGCTCACGCGGGATTCCGCGCCCTCGGGTGACGTTCTCCAGGAACGGCATGACCTGCTCCGGTCCTTCGGGTCCGCCGAAGGAGAGCAGCAGCAGCGCGTCAAACAAGGGAGCAGTCCATTCTGTTCTTACAGCAGCTGGGTGCTGGCGCCGCCGTCGGCGTAGATGATGCTGCCGGTGGTGGCGGGCAGCCAGTCCGACAGCAGCGCGACGACCGTCTTGGCCACCGGCGTCGGGTCCTTCATGTTCCAGCCGATCGGCGCGCGCTGATCCCAGCCCTCTTCGAGCAGCCGCATCTGGTCACCGGCCTCGGCGCCCAGCGCGCCGCCGACGATGGCGGCCATCGCCAGGGTCCGGATCGGTCCGGCCGCAACGAGATTGGACCGCACCCCGAACGGGCCGGCCTCCCGCGCGACGAACCGGTTGACCGATTCGAGTGCACTCTTGGCGACCGTCATCCAGTTGTAGGCCGGCATGGCGCGGGTCGGGTCGAAGTCCATACCGACGATGGAACCGCCGGAATTGATGACCGGCAGGGTGGCCTTGGCCAGCGAGGCGTACGAGTAGGCCGAGATGTGGATGCCCTTGGCGACATCCTCGTAGGGGGCATCGAAGAACGGGTTGATGCCCATACCGGTCTGCGGCATGAAGCCGATCGAGTGCACCACACCGTCGAGCTTGTTGCCCTCGCCGATGACCTCGGTGATCCGCCCGGCCAGCGAGTCCAGGTGCTCTTGGTTCTGCACGTCCAGCTCCAGCAGTGGCGCCGGGTTCGGCAACCGGTCCGCGATGCGCTGGATCAGCTTCAGCCGGTCGAACCCGGTCAACACCAGTTCGGCGCCGGCCTCCTGGGCGACCTTGGCGATGTGGAACGCGATCGAGCTGTCGGTGATGATCCCCGTGACGAGGATCCGCTTGCCTTCGAGAATGCCTGACATGTGAAAGTCCTTACTGTTCGCGCGAATTCGAGAAGTTCCGGTGGCCTTACTAGTGGCCCATGCCCATGCCGCCGTCGACGGGGATCACCGCACCGGCGATGTAGCTCGCATCCTCCGACGCCAGGAAGCTGACCGCACCGGCGACCTCTTCGGCGGTGCCGACCCGCTTGGCCGGGATGAACTCCAGGGCACCGGCCTGGATCCGCTCGTCCAGCGCCCGGGTCATCTCGGTGTCGATATAGCCGGGGGCGACGACGTTCGCGGTGACACCGGCCTTGGCGAGCTCACGCGAGATCGATCGGGCCATCCCGATCAGGCCGGCTTTGGCGGCCGCGTAGTTGGCCTGATTGCCGATACCCCACATGCCCGAGACCGATCCGATGAAGATGATCCGGCCGAAGCGTTTGCGCTGCATGCTGCGCGAGGCCCGCTGGGCCACCCGGAACGCCCCGGTGAGGTTCGCGTTGATGACGTTCTCGAAGCGCTCCTCGGTCATCCGCATGAGGAAGGCATCCTGGGAGATGCCGGCGTTGGACACCAGCACCTCTACCGGACCCTGGTGCTCCTCGACCTCCTTGAAGGCACGGTCGACGGCGTCGCTGTCGGTGACATCGCACACCACGCCGAACAACCCCTCCGGTGCACCGGATCCACGGTGGGTGACGGCGACCTTGTGACCGTCCTCGGCGAGCCGCTGGGCGATCGCCAGGCCGATACCCCGGTTTCCTCCGGTGACCAGCACGGAACGGGACACGAAAGCCGGGCGGTGGGTGGCGGCTTCTGAAATCACGGCGTCACTCATGGCGACAAACCTATCGTCCTGCCGGTTGTTCGTAGAAATCGCGGTGCTCGCGCTCAGCCGGGCAACCTGCGGTTGATCAACAGCGCCGCCAGCGCGGACAGCGCCAGCACCAGCGCACCGAGGCGCAACCAGCCCATGCTGGCCTCACCCTTGATGGTCTCGTAGCCGATCTGCTGCTGCAGCGAGGTGAACACCGCCTTGAGCTGTTCCAGGCTGGACGCGGTGAACGCCTCTCCCCCGGACAGGTCGGCGATCTTCTTGAGCATCTCGTCGTCCACCGGCACCGGCTGGCGCTGGTCGTTGATCTCGACGTAGCCGTACGGCGTGCCGAACGACACCGTCGAGATCGGCACACCCTGGTCCTTGGCCGTGCGCGCCGCGGTGTAGGCGCCCTTCGGGTTGTCCGGGTTCGACGGCACCGTCTCCTTGCCGTCGGACATCAGCACGATGCGCGCCGGCGGCGGCTCGTCACCGCCGCCGATGACGGCCCCGACCGTGGCGATGGCCTGCAACGCGGTGAAGATGCCCTCACCGGTGGCGGTGCGGTCGGCCAGCTGCAGTTTGTCGATGCCGTTCTTGGTGGCGTCCCGATTGGTGGTCGGCGAGACCAGCACGGTGGCGGTACCGGCGTAGGCGATCAACCCGAGGTTGATACCGGGTGTCAGCTGATCGGCGAACTGCTTGGCCGCCTCCTGTGCGGCGACCAGCCGGCTGGGGGCCACATCGGTGGCGCGCATCGACTGCGAGACGTCGATCACCAGCATCACCACCGCGCGGTTGCGCGGGATCCGGACGTCGTGGGTGGGCCCGGCCATCGCGACGGTGAACAGCAGCAGCGACGCCACCAGCAGCAGCGCGGGCAGATGACGCCAGCGGGTGGGCTGCTTGGGCGCCACCTTCTCCAGCAGTTCCATGTTGGCGAAGCGCAGGATGCGCTTCTTGCGGGCCCTCTGCACCACGATGTACAGCCCGACCAGGCCCGCGATCACCAGCAGGAACAGGAAGAACCACTTGTGTTCGAAACCTGTCAGCGACATCGGTCCGAGCAGCGGTAAATTCATGTGCGGCTTGCCATTTCCTTCTATCTAGCGCGGGCGCTCATCGCGCAGCCAGTGCGCCGCGGCGTCGATTGGCGACGAACCGGACCACATCGGCGATCCAGTCCCGGTCGGTGCGCAGGGTCAGCAGCGGAGCGTCACAACGGCGCAGGGTGCGGGCCACCTCGGCGCGGTGTGCGGCCGCCGCCGCGGCGAAGTCGTCGCGCAGCTTGGCGTCGATGGTGAATTCGCGGGTCACCCCGGTTTCGGTGTCCTGCAGGATCACATCGCCGATATCGGGCAGCTCGACGTCGCGGGGATCGATGATCTCGATCCCCAGCACCTCGTGCCGGCCGGCGATGGCCCGCAGTGGCCGCATCCAGTCGATGGGTCCGAGGAAATCGCTGATGATGACCGCCATCCCGCGCCGGCGTTCCGGACGGCGCAACGCGTCGATGGTGGCGGCCAGGTCACCGCGCACCCCGGGCGGCGCCTGGGGTGTGGTCGCGATGGCCCGCAGCAGTTCCTGTTCGTGCAGCCGCCCGGACAGGGCCGGGACGCGCCGCAGCGTGTCACCGTTGGAGATCAGCGCGCCGAGCCGGTTGCCGCCGCCACTGTTGAGGAAGGCGATCGCGGCGGCCGCGGCCACCGCGAGATCGCGCTTCTCGCAGCCCGCGGTGCCGAAGTCCAGGCTGGCCGAGACGTCGACCACCAGCCAGGTCTCCAGCTCTCGGTCGGCGATCATCTGCCGGACGTGCGGATGGGTGGTGCGGGCGGTCACCGACCAGTCCATCCGGCGCACGTCGTCACCGGGTTGGTACATCCGTGACTCACCGGCTTCCGAGCCGGGGCCGGGGATCAACCCGAGATGGTCCCCGTGCAGCACCCCGTCGAGCTTGCGGCGCACCGTGAGCTCGAGTTTGCGCAGCGCGGCCGAGAGCTGCGGGTCACGGATCTCGCCGCGTCGCAGCGACGGCAGATCGACGTTGTGGCCAGCCTTCGGCTGAGCCGAACGATCCGGCACTGTGTCGGTCACCGACCGCTGGCCGCCGCCGCGGCAGGAACTCCGGGAGGTGCCGAATGCCCTTGCTGCGGAAGCGCATTCACCTGCGGCAGCCCGACGGTCTGCATGATGCGGTTGATCACCGTCTCCGCCGAGACCTCGTCGGCGAGCGCGTCGTAGGTGAGCACCAGACGGTGGCGCAGCACATCCGGGATGACCTCGACGACATCCTGCGGGACGACGTAATCACGGCCACGCACCAGCGCCAGGGCCCGGGAGGCCGCGATGATGCCCAGCGAGGCACGCGGGGAGGCGCCGTAGGCGATCCACGCCTTGGCATCCGGCATGCCGAACTTCTCCGGCTCGCGGGTGGCGGTGACGATGCGCACCACATAATCGACCAGCGCGTGGTGCACGAAGTTGTTGGCCGCCACCTCCTGCAGGCGCAGCAGGTCGCCGGTGTTGAGGATCTGCTTGGGCTCCGGGGGCTTCACGCCCATCCGGTAGATGATCTCGCGCTCTTCCTCCGGCGACGGGTAGTCGACGTTGAGCTTGAACAGGAAACGGTCGCGCTGCGCCTCGGGCAGCTGGTAGACGCCCTCCTGCTCGATCGGGTTCTGGGTGGCCATCACGAGGAACGGGTTGGGCAGCGGGAAGGTCTTGCCGCCGACGGAGATCTTGCGCTCGGCCATCACCTCGAGCAGGGCCGACTGCACCTTGGCCGGCGCGCGGTTGATCTCGTCGGCGAGCAGGAAGTTGACCACGACCGGGCCGAGCTCGATATCGAACTCTTCCTTGCCCTGGCGGTAGATCCGGGTACCGACGATATCGGTGGGCACCAGGTCGGGGGTGAACTGGATACGGGCGAAGGTGCCGCCGACCACCTTGGCGAACGTCTCGACGGCCAGCGTCTTGGCGACACCGGGCACACCTTCGAGCAGCACGTGGCCCTTGGCCAGCAACCCGACGAGCATGCGCTCGACCAGCTGGTCCTGGCCGACGATGATGCGCTTGACCTCGAAGATGGCGCGCTCGAGCGTGTGCACCTCGCTCTGCAGCCCCGGATTGTTCGAGGCGTTCGCGGAAGCCTGCGGGGCCGTTTGGGCTGGCGCTCCGGGCGGGTAGCCCTGCGTCGGGGCCGGGCCTGGGTAGCCTCCGGCGCCCTGCGGCGGCCCACTCGGTGACGTCATCTAGCTTCCTCCCACAGTCGTTGTCATGCTGGTTAACCCTGGACTACGAGGGCGGCCGCCGGTATGGCGACACGCCCGCCGTCAACTATTCCAGGCACTTCCTGATCCGTCGACGCCCCGGGTGCCCTGCTCAGGCTGTCCTCAGGTTGGGTGGGCCGCGATCAGGATTCGATGATGCGCACCAGGTGCGGTGACATACCGGCCATCCGGACCGGGCTGACGGTCACCCGGCCGGCACTGCCGGAGGCTTCGAGCATCTTGCCGCCGCCCAGGTAGATCGTCACATGCTGGCTGCCGCCGGGCCCGTAGAAGATCAGGTCGCCGCGCTTGGCCTGCGACGGTGCGATGGGCCGGCCGAAGTTGTACTGGTCGCCGGAGTACTTGGGGATCTGTACCCCGACCCCGGCGAACGCGTACCGGGTGAATCCCGAGCAGTCGAAACCCATCTTGCCGGCGTCGTAGTCGACACCCGGGCCGGGACCGGTCAGGGTGCCACCACCCCAGGAGTACGGCACGCCCATCTGGGAGCCACCGCGGCGGATGACGTATTCGATGGCGGCGGGGCCGCGCACCCGGCCGCCCGGCAGGGCCGCCGCGGATTTGGGTGCCAGCCCGATCGTCTGGAGGAACTGCTGGCCCAGATTGGAGGTGGTCTCCAACGCGATCTTGCTGACCTGGAAGCCGGCGTTGGCCATGGCCACCGGGTCACCGGGGGCGCCGGAACTGACGATCTTGGGCAGGGTGGGATCCCATCCGCCGTCGTCGGGCGCGGCCGTCGCAGACGCCCCGGAGAGCACGCTGCCGACCGCCAGCGCCGTCCCGGCGAGTACCGAGGCGACGGCCAGCTTGAGTCGAATTGCTTTGGAGCGCTTGAAGATCACAGAGATCCCTAGATCAGTATTCGATGTAGCGGATGACGTACGGGGTCATACCGCCGGTTCGCACCGGCGAGACCTTGACGGTGGAGCCGGTGTAGGGGGCCTCGAGCATCTGCCCGTTGCCGAGGTAGAGGGTGACGTGCTGGCTGCCACCGGGACCGTAGAAGATGACATCGCCGCGCCGCATCTCCGCCGACGGGATCTTGCGGCCCATGTCGTACTGCGAACCCGAGTAGTGCGGCAGCTTGATGCCCACGCCGGCGAAGGCGTAGAGGATCAGGCCGGAGCAGTCGAATCCGGTGGTGCCGGCCCCGGAGTCGATACCGCGGCTCGGCCCGGCGGCGGTCCCGCCACCCCACGAGTAGGGCACGCCCATCTGGGACATGGCCCGTTTGATCACGTATTCGGAGGCCTGCCGGCCGTACACCCGCGGGATGGCGCCGTTGTTGGTGTAGCCGCTGGGCGTCGGGATCAGGCCCAGCTTCTGCAGGAACGTGCGGCCCATGTTCGCGGTCATCTGGGCCGAGGAGTTCATGATGCCGAGGACCGCGTTGATGATCTGGATCGGATCACCACTGACGAACGCGCTGGGGATCATCGGCAGCGTGGTGTCCCACTGGCTGCTATCCGCGACGGCGGGGGTCTTGCCCGGTGCCCGGTCCCAGTCCGGCGAGGAACCGGCCGACGGCGCCGGCGGGCCCGAGGCGACGGCGGACGGCACGGCGGATACCGCCTGGGGTCGTGCCGCAGCCAGCTTCGCTTGCGCCGCAGCGCGTTCGGCGGTCAGCTTGTCCAGTTCCTGCTGCTGGGTGCCGAAGGTCTGCTTGGCCTGGGTCAGGCTCGCGACCGCGGCGTCCTGGCTGGATTGCGCGTCGGCCGCGGCCTTGTCGGCGGCCTCCTTCGCCAACCTGGCGGCCGACTCGCGGTTGATCTGCTCGGTGCGGGCCCGCTGCAGATCCGCCATCACCTGCTCGGAGCTGACGGCCAGCGCCTGGCCGGCCGCGGCGGTGCGCAGCGCCTCCGCCGGGTCGGCGGCGGTCAGGTAGGACGCGGATGGCCCGTTCACGTAGGTCGCCGCGGCGAATGTGTCGAACCGCTTCTGGGCGTCGGCGATTCGCGCGTCGGCGTCGGTGACACCGCGGCGGGTCTCGTCGAGCTTCTGCTGGGCGAGGGTGACGTTGTCCCGCGCGTTCGCGACGTCGACGAGGGCCTTGTTGACGCTCTCCTGTTGGGTCTGCACGGCCGCACCGAGATCCTGCAACTTCTGGTCGGCGTCGGCGACCGCGGCAACCAGCGCGGCGGTCCCTTCCGGGCTGCTCGGCTCGGCGCCGGCGATGGCCCCGTGGGGCATCGTCCCGGCCAGCAGCACGCCCAGGGTAAGGGGAATGGCGCACGCTCGCCCGCACAGTCGGGAGGCGCCAGGGGTGCGTCTCATTGGACTCAAGTCTCCTAGGGCTCGACGCGAACGTCACGGCACATCACGCAGTGCGTGCACTCGCTTCTGCGGTCACCTCAGTAGTCACATTTGCCACTTGGACCACAGTTGCAACAGCAGCACTGTTTGCACCGTACGTCACAGCTCACGCTAAAGAAACTTTAGTAACAAATTACATGAATGTAATTGAATGCGCCGTGACCGAACGGTGATATTCGAATTCACCGAGGTCAAAGGCGCCATTACTGCGAGGTACCGGCGACCTTCTCGTCAGCAACGCCGCGACGGCTGCGAACCTGCAGGACACGAACGCCAACCGCCGCCACAGCTACTCCCAGCACCAGCGCGACGGTAAACGGTGTCCAGGGAAAGTCCGGTGTCGACAACTGCGTCACGAAATTCTTTGAAGATTGGACAGCATCCCCGGTTTTCGCCAGATCCTGACCGGCTTCCAAGGTGACCCGGTCATAAACAGGACTGTAGGTACCGGCGAACCCCGGACTGATCGCGAGCACCGTCGATCCCGGGTAGGCCTTACCCACCTGGGTGGCGATATCGCGCAGCGGCGTATCGATCGGCGGACTGGTCGGCAGCACCACCAGCTTGAGGTCGATGCCCTGCGCCTTGGCGTCGGCCACCACCTGTGCCAGTGCCGCGGGATCCGCCGACGCGGGTGCGCTCACCCCGTCCTCGCGCACATCGGTCAGCACCTGCGTCATGCACTGGTCGACCGGGGTCGCCAAGCCGAGACCGACGGTGGAACAGACGTCGGGCGGGATGTAGGCAGGCACGAGCGGTGATGTCACGTGCCAGACGGTACGCGAAATTCACCCAACCGACTGGCAGCACGCGCGCGAGAAGACAAGACTGGGAGGGCCCCTGGGTCGATTACCAGGACAAGCGTACTGTTAGGATTATCGGCGCCGTCGACACAGCCCGTCGCGGCGAGACTAGCCGGGAGTTGATGTGAGTAACGAAAATACGGCCAATTCGTCGGCCAATTCATCTTTGAACTCTTTCGGGGCCCGCGACACCCTCACCGTGGGCGACAACAGTTACGAGATCTACCGCCTGGACGCGGTACCCGGGACCGAGAAACTTCCCTACAGCCTCAAGGTGCTTGCCGAGAACCTGCTGCGCACCGAAGACGGCGCCAACATCACCAAGGAACACATCGAGGCCATCGCGAACTGGGATCCGTCGGCCGAGCCCAGCATCGAGATCCAGTTCACCCCCGCCCGCGTGCTGATGCAGGACTTCACCGGGGTGCCCTGCATCGTCGACCTGGCCACCATGCGTGAGGCCGTCGCGACCCTCGGTGGCGACCCGAACAAGGTCAACCCACTCTCCCCCGCCGAGATGGTCATCGACCATTCCGTCATCCTCGACGTCTTCGGCAACGCCGGCGCCTTCGAGCGCAACGTCGAACTCGAATACGAACGCAACGGCGAGCGCTACCAGTTCCTGCGCTGGGGCCAGGGCGCGTTCGACGACTTCAAGGTCGTCCCCCCGGGCACCGGCATCGTGCACCAGGTCAACATCGAGTACCTCGCCCGCGTGACCATGGTTCGCGACGGGGTGGCCTACCCCGACACCTGTGTGGGCACCGACAGCCACACCACGATGGAGAACGGCCTGGGCGTGCTGGGCTGGGGCGTCGGCGGCATCGAGGCCGAGGCGGCCATGCTGGGCCAGCCCGTGTCGATGCTCATCCCGCGCGTCGTCGGTTTCAAGCTGACCGGTGAGATCAAGCCCGGCGTGACCGCCACCGACGTGGTGCTGACCGCCACCGACATGCTGCGCAAGCACGGCGTGGTCGGCAAGTTCGTCGAGTTCTACGGCAAGGGTGTGGCCGAGGTGCCACTGGCCAACCGCGCCACCCTGGGCAATATGAGCCCCGAATTCGGTTCCACCGCAGCGATTTTCCCGATCGACGAAGAGACGATCAACTACCTGCGCCTGACCGGGCGCACCGAGGAGCAGCTGGCCCTGGTGGAGGCCTACGCCAAGACACAGGGCATGTGGCACGACCCCGATCACGAGCCCGCCTTCTCCGAGTACATCGAGTTGGACCTGTCGACCGTGGTGCCGTCCATCTCGGGCCCCAAGCGCCCGCAGGACCGTATCGAACTGACCGACGCCAAGAACGCCTTCCGCAAGGACATCCACAACTACGTCGAGGAGAACCACCCGACTCCGGAGACCAAGCTGGACGAGGCGGTCGAGGAGTCCTTCCCGGCCAGCGATTCCGTATCGCTGTCCTTCGCCGACGACGGGGCGGTCGACGCGCGCCCGTCGGCGGCCAACGGCGCCTCGGGCCGCCCGTCCAAGCCGGTCACGGTGCGCTCCGAGGAGCGCGGCGAGTTCGTGCTCGATCACGGCGCGGTCGTGGTCGCGGGCATCACCTCCTGCACCAACACCTCCAACCCGTCGGTCATGCTCGGTGCCGCCCTGCTGGCCAAGAAGGCCGTCGAGAAGGGCCTGACCTCCAAGCCGTGGGTCAAGACCAACATGGCGCCGGGCTCGCAGGTCGTCACCGACTACTACAACAAGGCCGGCCTGTGGCCGTACCTGGAGAAGCTGGGCTACTACCTGGGCGGCTACGGCTGCACCACGTGTATCGGCAACACCGGGCCGCTGCCCGACGAGATCTCCAAGGCCATCAACGACAACGACCTGTCGGTGACGGCGGTGCTCTCGGGCAACCGCAACTTCGAGGGCCGCATCTCCCCCGACGTGAAGATGAACTACCTGGCCTCACCGCCGCTGGTGATCGCCTACGGCATCGCGGGCACCATGGACTTCGACTTCGAGACCGATCCGCTGGGCCAGGACCACGACGGCAACGACGTCTTCTTGAAGGACATCTGGCCGACGGCCGCCGAGATCCAGGAGACCATCGCCAGCTCGATCAACCGGGATATGTTCACCGACTCCTACGCCGACGTGTTCAAGGGCGACGAGCGCTGGCGCGCACTGCCGACGCCGGAGGGCAGCACCTTCGAGTGGGTCGACAGCTCCACCTACGTGCGCAAGGCGCCGTACTTCGATGGCATGCCCGCCGAGCCGGTGCCGGTGAAGGACATCACCGGTGCGAGAGTTCTTGCCCTGCTGGGTGATTCGGTGACCACCGACCACATCAGCCCGGCCGGCGCGATCAAGCCGGGCACCCCGGCCGCGCAGTACCTGGACGCGCACGGTGTGGACCG
This sequence comes from Mycolicibacterium sp. Y3, assembly GCF_051188035.1. Taxonomy (NCBI): domain Bacteria; kingdom Bacillati; phylum Actinomycetota; class Actinomycetes; order Mycobacteriales; family Mycobacteriaceae; genus Mycobacterium; species Mycolicibacterium sp. Y3. Next base: position 3,897,524 of record NZ_JAVQLT010000001.1, read on the forward strand.
CAAGGACTACAACTCGCTGGGGAGCCGCCGCGGCAACCACGAGGTGATGATCCGCGGCACCTTCGCCAACATCCGGCTCAAGAACCAGCTGCTCGATGACGTCTCCGGTGGCTACACCCGCGACTTCACCCAGCCAGGCGGTCCGCAGGCGTTCATCTACGACGCCTCGGTGAACTACCAGGCGGCCGGCATCCCGCTGGTGGTGCTGGGCGGCAAGGAGTACGGATCGGGTTCCTCGCGGGACTGGGCGGCCAAGGGCACCACGCTGCTGGGTGTGCGCGCGGTGATCACCGAGTCCTTCGAGCGCATCCACCGGTCGAACCTGATCGGCATGGGCGTCATCCCGCTGCAGTTCCCGGCGGGTGAGTCGGCGGCGAGCCTGAAGCTGGACGGCACCGAGACCTTCGACATCACGGGTATCACCGCGCTCAACGAGGGCAAGACCCCGAAGACCGTCAAGGTCACGGCCACCAAGGAAAACGGGGAGACGGTCGAATTCGACGCGGTGGTCCGGATCGACACCCCCGGTGAGGCCGACTACTACCGCAACGGCGGCATCCTGCAGTACGTGCTGCGCAACATGCTCAAGTCGAACTAGGTAGCGGCGCACACCATGCCGCGGGTCACCGACGACCATCTGACGGCACGCCGGCGCCAGATACTCGACGGTGCCCGCAGGTGCTTCGCGGAATACGGGTACGAGAAGGCGACCGTGCGGCGGCTCGAACACACCATCGGGCTGTCGCGCGGCGCCATCTTCCACCACTTCCGCGACAAGGACACCCTGTTCTTCGAGCTGGCCCGGGAGGACGCCGAGCGGATGGCCGAGGTGGCCTCCCGCGAGGGTCTCATCCAGGTGATGCGTGAGTTGATCGCCGCGCCGGAGCAGTTCGATTGGCTGGCCACCCGGTTGGAGATCGCCCGTAAGTTGCGCAACGACCCGGCTTTCCATGCCGGCTGGGCGGAACGGTCGGCGGAGTTGTCCGCCGCGACCTCGGAGCGGTTGCGGCAGCAGAAGAAGGCGGGTCGGCTGCGCGACGACGTGCCGGGTTCGGTGCTGCAGAACTACCTGGATCTGGTGCTCGACGGGCTGGTGGCCCGGCTGGCATCCGGCGACACCACCGAAAACCTCAGCGCGGTACTGGACCTCGTCGAGGAGTCGGTGCGCCAGCGCGGCTGATCCGGTCAGCCCATGGCACGCCGGTGGTTCGGCCCGCCACGACTGCGCATGGTGGTGCCGGACTCCCGCAACATGCTGTGTACGGACCCGTACGAGCGGCCGGTGATCGCCACCAGTGAGCGGATACTCGCACCCCGCTCGTAGGCGGTGCGCAGGTCGTCGAGTACCTGGTCTCGGGACTTACTGCTTTCGTTCATCAGATGTCTCCCCACTTAAGCGAATGCATCCCGCGGGTACACAGCCTAGGAACCGGTGAAACCTGATGTATGAATTTCGGGCAAAGTGCCGCGATATCAGGCGAGTTCGGAGCCGAAGCGAACTCAGGCGAGTTCGATGAGATCCCGGTATTCGGTGGACCAGAAGTCCTCGGTGCCGTCGGGCAGCAGCACCACCCGCTGGGGGTCCAGCGCCTCGGCGGCACCCGGGTCGTGCGTCACCAGCACCACCGCACCCTGGTAGCTGCGCAGTGCGTCGAGCACCTGCTCGCGGGAGGCGGGATCGAGGTTGTTGGTGGGCTCGTCGAGCAGCAGCACATTGGCGGTGGAGGCGACCAGCCCGGCCAGTGCCAGCCGGGTCTTCTCGCCACCGGACAGCGTGCCCGCCGGTTGTTCGAGCTGCGGCCCGGTGAACATGAAGGCGCCCAACAGACCTCGCAGGTCCTGGTCCCCGGTGTCCGGGGCGGCATGCCGGATGTTCTCCCAGACCGTCGCCTCGTTGTCCAGGGTGTCGTGCTCCTGGGCGAAGTAGCCGATCTTGAGACCGTGTCCCGGTTCCAGGGCGCCGGCGTCGGCGGACTCGGTGCCCGCCAGCAAACGCAACAGCGTCGTCTTCCCGGCACCGTTGAGGCCCAGAACCACGACGCGGGAACCACGATCGATGGCCAGGTCGACACCGGTAAAGATCTCCAGCGAACCGTAGGTCTTGGTCAGCCCCTTGGCTACCAGCGGTGTCTTACCGCACGGTGCGGGGGTGGGGAATTTGATGCGGGCCACCTTGTCGGCCACCCGCTCGGCATCGAGCTCGGCGATCATCCGCTCGGCGCGGCGCAACATATTCTGCGCGGCAACGGCTTTGGTGGCCTTGGCGCCCATCTTCGCGGCCTGGACCCGCAAGGCGCCGGCCTTCTTCTCGGCATTGGCACGTTCGCGGCGGCGACGCTGCTCGTCGGTGGAGCGGGCATCGAGGTACTTCTGCCAGCCCATGTTGTAGACATCGGCCTCACCGCGTACGGCGTCCAGGAACCACACCCGGTTCACCACATCGGCGAGCAGGTCCACATCGTGGCTGATCACCACCAGGCCGCCGGTGTGGTTCTGCAGGAAGGTGCGCAACCAGCCGATCGAGTCGGCGTCGAGGTGGTTGGTGGGCTCGTCGAGTAGCAGGGTCATGGACGAATTCGCACCGGTGGCCCCTCCTTCCGAAGCGGCGAACAGGATGCGGGCCAGCTCCACCCGGCGGCGCTGGCCGCCGGACAGGGTGCGCAGCGGCTGGGTCAGCACGCGGTCGGGCAGGCCGAGGCTGGCGCAGATGCGGCCGGCTTCGCTCTCGGCGGCGTATCCGCCGAGCGCGGCGAACCGCTCCTCGAGCTGACCGTAGCGGCGCACGGCCTTGTCCCGGGCGTCGTCGTCGGCCACCTCGGCCATCAACGTCTGCTGCTTCTCCAGATCCGACAGCAGGGTGTCCAGGCCGCGGGCCGAGAGCACCCGGTCGCGGGCCAGCACGTCCAGGTCGCCCTCGCGCGGATCCTGCGGGAGGTAGCCGATCTCACCGGTGGATTCGATCTTGCCCGCGTAGGGCTCACCCTCGCCGGCCAGGATGCGCATGGTGGTGGTCTTGCCCGCACCGTTGCGCCCCACCAGACCGATCCGGTCGCCGGGCTGGATCCGCAGGGCCGCGCCCTCGATGGACAGCAGCGTGCGCGCCCCGGCGCGGACCTCCAGGTCCGTTGCGGTGATCACGCTGCTGCCTCCTCGTACTTGTCTTACTTGTCGTCGGTTCTTACTTGTCGTCGGTGAACACGGCCGGCCGCTTTTCGGCGCGCGCGGTGACCGCTTCCTCGAAGTTGGCGGTGAGCAGGCGCACGAACAACTGGCCCAGCCCTTCGGCCTGCATGTGCCCCTCGAGGCTGCCGGCGTCCAGTCCACTCCACAGCGTTCGCTTGGTCAACTCGGTTCCGGGCCGGGAAAACGCCGCGATGCGCTGGGCGATGCCGTAGCAGTATGCCAGCAACTCGTCCTCGGCCACCACTTGCGAGACCAGGCCGATCCGCTCGGCTTCGGCGGCGTCGACGTCACGCCCGGTGAGCATGATCTCGAAGGCGCGCGACGCACCGATGGCCCGCGGTAACAGATAAGACAGCCCCAGCTCGCTGGCAGTCAGCCCGTTGTTGATCCCGGCGGCCCGGAAGTAGGCCCCGGACGCGGCCACCCGGATATCGCAGGCCAGGGCCAGGCACAGGCCCCCGCCGATCGCGGCGCCGTTGACGGCGGCGATCACCGGCTGGTGCAGCCGCCGCAGCGCCAGGATCACCTCGTCGAGTACCTCCATGGACCGCAGCGCGAACGTCGGCCGGGTCAGGCCCTGCACATGCGGCACCGAGCCGGCCGATTTGTGGTCCGCACCGGAGGAGAAGCCGCGTCCGGCGCCGGTGAGCACCACCACTCGGACATCGTTGTCGTGGCGGAGCTCCTCCAGGACGGCGCGCAACGGCACCATCACGTCGAAGGCCATCGAGTTCATCCGCTCGGGCCGGTTCAGGGTGACCACGGCCACCCCGGGCTGCGGTCGGTCGACGAGGACGAAATCGGTGGGCTCGGTCACACGTGCACGCTAGCGCGTGCCCGGCTCACCCCTGGCGGCTGATCGCCTCGTCGGTGCTACTGCGACGCGATGGCCTCGTCGATGTCGAACTCTTTGATCTTGGTGATCAGCTCGTCGAGTTGGGCCGGGCCCAGCGCACCGGACTGGCGGAACACCTGGTGGCCCTTCTTGAACGCCATCAGCGTCGGGATCGCCTGGATCTCGGCGGCCTGGGCCAGTTCAGGCTCGGCTTCGGTGTCGACCTTGGCGTGCACCACATCGGGATGTTTGTCGGCGGAGGCGCCGTACGTCGGAGCGAAGGCGCGGCACGGACCACACCACGATGCCCAGAAGTCGACGATGACGATCTCGTTCTCGTCGAGGATGCCCTTGAATTCGGCTGCGGTGATGTCTCGTGTACCCACGTTTGTCCTAACGTTTTCCTGAGTCCGGTTGTTCCGTTCTCGACTTCTCACGACCATCTTTGCCGCCTGGTGCGCGGCGTGCTAGTGCAACCGGGCCAGTGCGCTCTCGGCGTCGTATCCGGTGAATTCGCCAAGGGTGTTGTCACGCAACCGGTTCACCCACCCGGGGTCGGCCAGCAGGGCGCGCCCGATGGCGATCACGTCGAACTCGCCGGCGTCGAACAGTTCGCGCAGGCGGTCCACCGGGGCCGGTTCGATGCGGGCCCTGCTCGTCGATCCGGGTTTGAATTCGGTGGCCAGGCCAACCGATCCGACGCCGATCACGGGCAGGCCGGTGAGTTTCTTGGTCCAGCCGGCCAGGGTCGGTGACTCCCCTTCGAACGCCGGAAGGTAGTGGCGGCGGGTGGACGGATGCAGGACATCGACGCCGGCATCGACCAACGGGGCCAGGATCCGCTCCAACTCGGCGGGGCTGTCGGCCAGGCTGGCGCCGTACGCGTTGGCCTTCCACTGCGAGAACCGCAGGATGATCGGGAAGTCCGGACCGACGGCGTCACGCACCGCGGCGATCACCTCGGCCGGGAACCGGGTGCGGTCCGCCCCGTAGGCGTCCGCGCGGATATTCGTCTTGTCCCAGAGGAATTCGTCGAGCAGGTAGCCGTGTGCGCCGTGGAGTTCCACCGCGTCGAAGCCCACCGCACGTGCGCTGCGTGCGGCCGCGGCGTAGGCCTGCCGGATGGCGTCCAGTCCGTCGTCATCCAGCGCGACACCCCTGGCCTGCCCCACGCTGTTGAGACCGGACGGGCTGACCGGGACGACACCGTCGCTGTCATCACGCTCGGCGCCCTGATGCCACAGCTGCGCGGCGATCGCCGCGCCCTGCGCACGCACCGCGCCGGTGACCGCCTGCCAGCCGGCCAGGCTGTCCGCGCCGTCGAGGGTGGGGATGCTCGACGGATAGCCCGCCGTCGGGTGCGGGATGCGCACGCCCTCGGTGATGATCAGCCCCACCCCGCCGGCGGCCCGGCGTGCGTAGTAGTCGGCCACATCGGCGCCGGGGACGCCGCCGGGCGAGGCCCGGCGGGTCATCGGAGCCATGGCGAAACGGTTGCGCAGCGTCAGGTTCTGGATGCGCAGCGGACTGAAGAGGTCGGCCATGCCGTGATCCAACAGCACCGGCGGCCGGCAGATTCCGGGTCCCCGACAAAAGCTGCCGCCGCAACAGCAACCTCTCAGCGGGCGTCCGTACCCTGCGACAGTGGTCGGGGACCGGGTCGGGCACCGAAAGGAAAACATCTGGATGCGTCGTCTCAGTCGATCGGCCGTCTTCGCGGCGGCATTGCTCACGGTGGGCGTGGGCACCGCGGCATCAGCAACGGCAGCCCCGGACCTCAGCGCGATCATCAACTCGACGTGCAGCTACGAACAGGTGATGGCGGCGCTCAACGCCCAGGCGCCCGATGTCGCCAAGGACATCGCGGGCACCCCGGCGACCGGATTCATCCGGCAGCTGGTCGCCGCCTCACCGGCCAAGCGGCGGCAGATGATCGCGTCCGTGCAGGGCATCCCGGAGGTGCAGCAGGAGACGTCGCTGATCCTGCAGATCGCGGGCAGCTGCGCCCGGTATTGATCCGAGGGCGAGGTCGCACCCAGATCAATCGTGGGCCAGCGACCGGTCGATCAAGGCCCCGACGGCCGGCCCCAGGGCCTGGGAGTATTCCTTCGTCAGATGGCTCGCGTCGTAGAACACCATGGTGTTGCCGACCACGGGAGGGCAGCGGTCGCCGGAGCAGAACAAGTCGACGGTGTTCGCGTAGTCTCCCCCGTTGCCGCGGACCATCGAGGATTCGGCCTCGATACCTGCGTTGTTGGTGGCACGCCACGGGACCTCGCAGGCCTTCGCGTCCTCCAGGTGCGCCGACAGGCAGTTGGTTGCCACGGACGAGAGCTTCGGCTCGGGCCCCAGCACCAGCACCTTCGAGCCGTAACTGCGGAGCTCGTGCACCAGGTCGCCCAATCCGTCGATCCAGGCCGGGTTGAACGGGTCGAATCCGGGTTTACCCCACACCGCGGTGCCGTCCGCGCCGTAGCTTCGCACCGCGGACACGACCACCAGTTGCGGAGGGTCGGCGCGCAGCCTGGCCATGATTCCGGAACGCCACTGCGCACAGCGTTGCAACCCCTCCGACATCTCGTTGAGGTGATCCGTCAGCGGCAGGTCGACAATCGGACAGGAGGCCTTCGCCATCAGAAGCATCCGCCAGTTCCGGTCATCGACCGCCCGCCGGAATGCCGGGTTCCACATCGCGGCGTGGGAGTCGCCGATCAGGGCGATCGTCGTCTCCGACGACCGGTTTCCGCTGAGGCACTCGGGCTGGCTGCCGTCGAACGGCAGCGAGCGCAGGCACCCGTTGGCGACGATCGACTTGACCTCGGCGGCGGTGCCGGTGAGCGGCGGACTCAGATTCGACGGCACGGCGGTCATCCCCACCGAGGCGGTGACCTGCTCGTTCACTTGGGCGAACACGTTGCGCACCGCGGTGTCGTACACCTGCAACGGCAGGCCGGGCGGCGTCGGCTCCGCGGCGATGACCAGCGGCCGCGCGGCCGGTCCGGGACCGACCGGCGCGGGTGCCCCCACCAAGGTGATCGCTCCCGCAGCCACCGCTATGGCGGTGACCGCGGCGCCCAGGACGAGGCTGTTGCGCGGAGAGCCGCGGAAGCGCGCGGAGAACCGCAGCGGATTCTCGATGAACTTCCACGTCAGCACGGCCAGAACTGCCGAGAAGGCCATCGCGGCCAGTCTCATGACCAGACCCACCGGGTGCCCGAGCAGCGCCGGGATCAGCACCAGCACCGGCCAGTGCCACAGATACCACGAATACGAGATACGGCCGATCGAGCGCATCGGGGCCAGCCCCAGCAGGCGACCGCAGCCCCGCTCGGCGTTCGCGCACCCGGCGCCGATGACCAGCGCCGTGCCCAGGGTGGGAAGGAGCGCCAGCACACCGGGATAGTCGGAGGAGGAGCCTTTCACCCAGACGCAGGCGAACAACAGTGTCCCCAGTCCGGCCCAGCCGATCACCGCGGCCGGCACGCGCCCGAGTCGCTGCCAGTGCACCACGGTCAGCGCCACCAGTCCGCCGGTGGCCAATTGCCAGGCGCGGGTGGGCAGCGACAGATAGGCGGCCGGCGGCATGATGTAGGTCAGCACCAGCGATATCGCGAACGACATCACCGCGACCAGGGCGAGCACCGTGACGTACGGGCCCGGTGCGGGCGTGGACGCGTCGCGGCCACCGCGCCGTCGTACCCGTCGCAGGAACCAGGCCGTCGCGATGATCAGTACCGGCCACACCAGGTAGAACTGCTCCTCCACGCCCAGCGACCAGTAGTGCTGAAACGGTGTCGGGGTGGTCAGGCTGTCTTTGCCGAAGTAGTTGACCCCCGAGAAGATGAACCAGTAGTTGCTCACATAGAGCGCGCTGGTGATGGCATCGACGGCGACGGTCTTCACCTGCAGGGGCGACAGGATGAACGCCGACGCGGCGATGGTGACGACGCCCACCAAGGCGGAGGCCGGCAGCAGCCGGCGAGCGCGGGCACCCCAGAATCGGCGCAGGCTGACCCTGCCCGACGTGCCGACCTCGCGCCACAGCATCCCGGAGATCAGGAATCCCGAGATGACGAAGAAGACGTCGACCCCGACGAAGCCGCCCCGGAATCCGGGGATGCCCGCATGGAACAGGACGACGGCCAGCACGGCAACGGCGCGCAGTCCCTCGATGTCGGGACGGAAACCACTCGGCACCTTGGTACCGATCTGCGGCGCCAGGCGTGGCGTTGCCGTGTCCCGAGCAGGCGCGGCCACCGACCGGCCGAAGTCCTTCGGTTCGACGACCACCCGGGTTCCTCTCCGGCCGATCCTGCTCCGACCGCCTTCGGGCCGGAACCGCTACCGGGCAGGCCGGGGCGTGGTCGGATGTTAAGCCGAGCCGGTGTGCCGCGGCATGACAAAAGTGGCAAATAATTGGTTTGTTGTATCTTCAGCGGACAGCGCGTGTCATCCGGTCGGCGGACAAATTGACGTCACCGACAATGCGCACGCCGAGACGGCGCCGCCACCACCACCGACCGATCGCGCGAAAATGCCGAATCGTGGTGTCGTTCAACGTGATTGTTTCGACAACGTGAACACCTGCCGCGCCGGCCCCGTACGCGCCCCTGGCCGGCACCGGCCGCTCGGACCGCATTCCCCACCCCATCCGTGTCGGGCACCACGCCGCGCAAGACGGTGCGCTACGCGCTCATCGAGCGCCAGCAAACAACGGTTCGGATCCGGTGGAGGACCTGCGGGACCGGGGTCCGTCAGACGGTGAAGCCGAGCGCCCGCAGTTGCTCGCGGCCGTCGTCGGTGATCTTGTCCGGGCCCCACGGCGGGTTCCACACCCAGTTCAGCTTGATGTCGTTGACCAGTCCGGCGCCGATCAGTGCGGTGCGGGTCTGATCCTCGATCACGTCGGTGAGCGGACAGGCCGCAGAGGTCAGCGTCATGTCGATGAGCGCGACCTTGCCGGTCTCCCCCTCTTCCAGGTTCAGCCCGTAGACCAGGCCGAGGTCCACGACGTTGATACCCAGCTCGGGGTCGACCACATCGCGCATGGCCTCCTCGACGTCGGCCAGCAACAGCTCTTCGCTCTGGGCTTCACTCATCGTTTGTCCTCCACCTCATCGAATGCCAGAGCGTCAACCCCTGGCCTGGCCTCCGCCAGCGCCGCCTTGAAAGCCATCCAGCCCAGCAGGGCGCATTTCACCCGGGCCGGGTACTTGGACACGCCCGCGAACGCGATACCGTCGCCGAGCACATCCTCATCGCCCTCGATATTGCCGCGGGACGAGATCATCTCGGTGAACGCGGCGACCGTCTTGAGGGCGTCGCCGACGGTCTGGCCGATCACCTGATCCGTGAGCACCGACGTCGCGGCCTGGCTGATCGAACAGCCCTGGCCGTCGTAGGAGATGTCCTCGACGGTCTCGCCGTCCTGCGACAGCGCCACCCGCAGGGTCACCTCGTCACCGCACGTCGGGTTGACGTGGTGGACCTGCGCACCGAACGGCTCACGCAGCCCACGATGGTGCGGGTGCTTGTAGTGGTCCAGGATCACTTCCTGGTACATCTGCTCGAGCCTCACCCGAAGAACTCCACCGCCCGTTTGACGCCCGCCACCAGCCGATCGACCTCGTCGTGGGTGTTGTACACCGCGAACGAGGCCCGCGCGGTGGCGGCGATGCCGAACCGCCGGTGCAGCGGCCAGGCGCAGTGGTGTCCGACGCGGACGGCCACACCCTCGTCGTCGAGCACCTGCCCGACATCGTGGGCATGCACACCGTCGACGACGAAGCTCACCGGCGAACCCCGGTGTTCCAGGGTGGCCGGCCCGATGATGCGCACCCCTGCGATGGTGGCCAGACCCTCGAGCGCCGCGGCGACCAGTTCGTTCTCGTGCGCGGCCACCGCGGACATCCCCAGCGCGCCGAGATACCGTGCGGCGGCGGCCAATCCGACGACCTGCGAGGTCATCGGCGTGCCGGCCTCGAACCGCTGCGGGGCCGGGGCATAGGTGGTGGCCGCCATCGTGACGGTCTCGATCATGGAACCGCCGGTGAGAAACGGGGGCATGGCGCCGAGCAGCTCACGCCGGCCGTAGAGGACACCGATACCGGTGGGCCCCAGCATCTTGTGCCCGGAAAACGCCGCGTAGTCGACGTCGAGCGCGTGGAAGTCCACCGGCTGGTGTGGCACGGACTGGCAGGCGTCCAGCACGGTCAGCGCACCGACGGCCCTGGCCCGCGAGACCAGCTCGGCAACCGGGGCCACGGCGCCCGTCACGTTCGAATGATGGCTGAAGGCCACCACTTTGACCCGCTCGTCGAGTTCCAGCGAGTCCAGGTCGATACGTCCGTCATCGGTGACCCCGTACCAGCGCAGGGTCGCCCCGGTGCGCTGGGCCAGCTCCTGCCACGGGATCAGGTTGGCGTGGTGTTCCAGCTCGGTGGTGACGATGACATCGCCCGGACCGACGGCGTTCTCGAACCGGCGATCACCCAGCGCGTAGGACACCAGGTTGATCGACTCGGTGGCGTTCTTGGTGAACACCAGCTCGTCATCGTCGGCGCCGACGAACGCCGCGATATCGGCGCGGCCCTGCTCGTAGGCGTCGGTCGACTCCTCCATCAGCTGATGCGCACCGCGGTGCACCGCACCGTTCGAGGTGGTCAGGAACTCGCGTTCGGCGTCGAGCACCTGCAACGGCTTCTGCGAGGTGGCGCCGGAATCCAGATAGGCCAACTGGTTTCCGCCGCGCATCACCCGGCTCAGGATCGGAAAGTCAGATCTGATCCTGGTCACATCCAGATCGACTGACGCGGTCATCGCTAAGCTCCGGCGTGTGCCTGATCGGAGGCCGCAGTGAAGCGCTCGTAACCGTTCTCTTCGAGCTCGTCGGCCAGTTCCGGACCGCCCGAGGTGACGATGCGCCCGTCGAAGAACACGTGCACGAACTGCGGCTGGATGTAGCGCAGGATGCGGGTGTAGTGCGTGATCAGCAGCACGCCGCCGTGCTCGGTCTCCTTGTAGCGGTTCACGCCCTCGCTGACGATGCGCAGCGCATCGACGTCCAGGCCGGAATCGGTCTCGTCGAGGATGGCGATCTTGGGCTTGAGCAGGCCGAGCTGCAGGATCTCGTGGCGCTTCTTCTCGCCGCCGGAGAAACCTTCGTTGACGCTGCGCTCGCCGAACGCGGGGTCGATGTCGAGGTCGGTCATCGCGGCCTTGACCTCTTTGACCCAGTGCCGCAGCTTGGGTGCCTCACCGCGCACGGCGGTGGCCGCAGTGCGCAGGAAGTTCGACATCGACACGCCGGGCACCTCGACCGGGTACTGCATGGCCAGGAACAGCCCGGCCCGCGCACGCTCGTCGATGGACATCTCCAACACATCCTGGCCGTCCAGGGTGATCGACCCCGACGTGACGGTGTACTTGGGGTGGCCGGCGATGGCGTAGGACAGCGTCGACTTGCCGGATCCGTTGGGGCCCATCACCGCATGTGTCTCGCCCGAGCTCACGGTGAGGTTGACACCCTTGAGGATCGGGATGTCCGTCCCGTCCTCCTTGGAGACGACGCTGACGTGCAGGTCCTTGATTTCCAGTGTGGTCATGAGTGGATATGTCCTTCGGTCAGTTCAAGTTCGTGTTCGATGGCGGCGGTGAGACGGTCGCGGACGGCGGGCACCGAGATCTTGCCGATGAGTTCGCCGAAGAAACCGCGCACCACCAGCCGGCGGGCCTGGTCTTCCGGGATACCGCGGGCGCGCAGATAGAACAGCTGCTCGTCGTCGAAACGTCCGGTGGCACTGGCGTGTCCGGCGCCGACGATCTCGCCGGTCTCGATCTCCAGGTTGGGCACCGAGTCGGCGCGGGCGCCGTCGGTGAGCACCAGATTGCGGTTCACCTCGTAGGTGTCGGTACCGGTGGCCTCGGCACGGATCAGCACATCGCCGATCCAGACGGTGTGGGTGTCGGGCCGGTCGGAGGACGGATCCCCCTGCAGCGCACCCTTGTACGTCACGTGCGAGCGACAGTTGGGCTGGGAGTGGTCGACCAGCAGCCGGGACTCCAGGTGCTGGCCGTCGTCGGCGAAGTACAGGCCCAGCAGTTCGGCGTCGCCGCCCGGGCCGCGGTACTGCACCCGTCCGGTCAGGCGAGCCACCTCGGCGCCGAGGGTGACGGCGAAATGCCGGAACACCGCGTCCTTGCCGAGGGAGGCGTGATGCATGCTGACGTGCACGGCGTCGTCGGCCCAGTCGGCGATGGACACCACCTTGAGGTGGGCGGCGTCACCGAGCACGAATTCGACGTTGTCGGCGTAGGTTCCGCTGCCGCGATGATCGATGACCACCACCGCTTCGCCGAGTTCTTCCACCCGGATCTGCAGATGGCCGTATGCGGTGGCGCCCTCGCCGGGCCCGGTCACCGTGATCTCGATCGGCTCGTCGACGTGCGCGTTGCGCCCGACCGTCACGACGGTGGCGTTACCGAAACCCGAGAACGCCTGTGCGGCAACGCGGTCGGCGGGCACGCCACCCTGGCCGAGCCGCTCGTCGCCGCGCTGCACCGTCTCGACGGTGACGCCGGGACGTTCGGACACCTCGATCAGCGCGCTGCCGGTGGCCTTCCCGTCCACCCCGGCGGTGCCGTTGTGCAGGCCGCGCAGCCGCTTGAGCGGGGTGAACCGCCAGATCTCGTCACGGCCGGCGGGCACCTCGAAGGCGTCGACATCGAACGAGGTGAACGCCTGTCCCTTGTTGGCGTCGGCCAACGCGATTGTGGGCTCGGTCATCCCACCGCGCCTTCCATCTGCAGCTCGATGAGCCGGTTCAATTCCAGGGCGTACTCCATCGGCAGTTCCTTGGCGATGGGCTCGACGAAGCCGCGCACCACCATGGCCATCGCCTCGTCCTCGGTCATGCCGCGGCTCATCAGGTAGAACAGCTGATCCTCGCTGACTTTCGACACGGTGGCCTCGTGACCCATCGTGACATCGTCCTCGCGGATGTCGACATACGGATACGTGTCCGAGCGGCTGATCGAATCAACCAGCAGCGCATCGCATTTCACCGATGAGCGCGACCCGTGCGCTCCCTTGTTGACCTGAACCAGGCCCCGGTAGGACGCGCGGCCACCGCCGCGGGCGACCGACTTGGACACGATGTTGGACGACGTGTTGGGCGCCAGATGCAGCATCTTGGCGCCGGTGTCCTGGTGCTGTCCCGGGCCGGCGAACGCCACCGAGAGCACTTCGCCCTTGGCGTGTTCACCGGTCATCCAGACCGCCGGGTACTTCATGGTGACCTTGGAGCCGATGTTGCCGTCGACCCACTCCATGGTGGCGCCGGCCTCGGCCCGGGCCCGCTTGGTGACCAGGTTGTAGACGTTGTTCGACCAGTTCTGGATGGTGGTGTAGCGGCAGCGGCCACCCGGCTTGACGATGATCTCGACGACGGCGCTGTGCAGCGAGTCGCTCTTGTAGATCGGCGCGGTGCAGCCCTCGACGTAGTGCACGTAGGCGTCCTCGTCGACGATGATCAGCGTCCGCTCGAACTGGCCCATGTTCTCGGTGTTGATCCGGAAGTAGGCCTGCAGCGGGATGTCGACGTGCACGCCCTTGGGCACGTAGATGAACGATCCACCGGACCACACCGCGGTGTTCAGCGCGGAGAACTTGTTGTCACCGGCCGGGATCACGGTGCCGAAGTACTGCTTGAACAGCTCCGGGTGCTGCTTCAGCGCGGTGTCGGTGTCCAGGAAGATGACGCCCTGGGCCTCCAGATCCTCACGGATCGAGTGGTAGACCACCTCGGACTCGTACTGCGCGGCGACACCGGAGACCAGGCGCTGCTTCTCCGCTTCGGGGATGCCGAGCCGGTCGTAGGTGTTCTTGATGTCGGCGGGCAGGTCATCCCACGTCGCGGCCTGCTTCTCGCTGGAGCGCACGAAGTACTTGATGTTGTCGAAGAAGATGCCCTCGAGATCGGAGCCCCAGTTCGGCATGGGCTTCTTCTCGAAGGTGCGCAGCGCCTTCAGCCGCATCTCGAGCATCCACTCGGGCTCGCTCTTCTTGGCCGAGATGTCGCGGACGACAGCCTCGGACAGTCCGCGCTGGGCGCTGGCACCGGCGGCGTCGGAGTCCGACCAGCCGTAGCCGTAAGTACCCAGGGAGGCAATGGTCTCCTCCTGAGTCAGCTGTTCCGGGGTGAGGGTCATCGCGACACTCCTTGTGTGGTGGTGGATTCGGCGCGGGCTGCGGGCCGAACTGGTGCGGGCTTGTCAGGCCCCAACGGAACGTGGGTGGTACAGGCGCAGTCACCGTTGACGATGGTGGCCAGCCGCTGAACATGGGTGCCGAGGATCTCGGCGAACGCCTGCCGCTCGGCATCGCAGAGTTCCGGGAACTCCTCGGCGACATGTGAGACCGGGCAATGATGCTGGCATATCTGCACACCCGACAGCGGCCCGGCCACCGGTGTGGTGGTGGTCCGATAACCCGCCTTGGTGAGTGCGGAGGCCACCCGGTCGGCCGTTTCGGCCACATCGGCGGCGGCCGGCGCGTTGACCACGTCGGCCAGGATGCCGTCGATGCGCCGGCGGGCGAAGGTCTGCACCGCCTCGTCACCGCCGATCTCGCGCAGCTGCCGCATGGCGGCGGCGGCCAGGTCGTCGTAGGAGTGCGCCAGCTTGGCCCGTCCGGCAGCGGTGATGCGGTACCGCTTGGCGGGGCGGCCGCGACCGGTGTGCTGCCAGGCCTCTGCGGCACTGGCCTGCGCGTCCCCCGCGTCGATCAGCGCGTCGAGATGACGACGGACACCGGCGGCCGAGATACCCAGCCGTTCGCCGATATCGCCCGCGGTGACCGGACCTTCGAGCAGCAACTGCACGATGGCCGACCGGGTGTGACCTTCTGACAGACTTGCCAACCCGGTGGACGCAGGTGCAGCCGCAACGGCGCCGCCTACCTCCGGGTTTAATTTCACAACACTATTGTGACGGAATTCGACCTGCGGTTCCAGCAAGGGCACCCTAACTGTGCAAAGGCTCACCGGGCCACCGTCTACGCTGCTGGGATGACCGCGCTCGGGTCCTTCAGCTCGGCGGTCGCCCGATGGCATGCCGACGAGAGAACGGTCGGTTCCCCGCTCAACGACGCCGAGGTCGCCTCGCTCCGTCGTACCAGGGTATTCGGCGCGACCGGCACCGTACTCATGGCGATCGGCGCCCTCGGTGCCGGTGCCCGCCCCGTCGTACAGGACCCGACGTTCGGGGTGCGTCTGCTCAATCTGCCCTCCCGCATCCAGACCGTCTCGTTGACCATGACCACCACCGGCGCGGTGATGATGACGCTGGCCTGGCTGATGCTGGGACGCTTCGCACTGGGACCGCACCGGATGTCGCGCAGCCAGCTGGACCGCACCCTGCTGCTGTGGGCCCTGCCGCTGCTCATCGCCCCACCGATGTACAGCCGGGACGTCTACTCCTACCTCGCGCAGAGCCAGATCGCCCGCATCGGGCTGGACCCGTACAAGGTCGGCCCCGCCCCGGGCCTCGGGCTGGACCACGTATTCACCCTGTCGGTGCCCACCATCTGGCGCGAGACCCCGGCGCCCTACGGTCCGCTGTTCTTGTGGATCGGGCGCGGAATCTCGACCGTGACCGGCGAGAACATCGTCGCCGCGGTGCTGTGCCACCGGCTGGTGGTGCTGCTCGGCGTCGGCCTGATCGTCTGGGCCACCCCCCGGCTGGCCCGGCGCTGCGGTGTCACCGAGGTCGGCGCCCTGTGGCTGGGACCGTGCAACCCGCTGTTGTTCATGCACCTGGTCGCCGGTATCCACAACGAAGCACCGATGCTGGGGCTGATGCTCGCCGGCACCGAATTCGCCCTGCGCGGTATCGACGGGGTGCGCGACGGCAGCTGGCGGTTGGCGCCGCGACCACTGGGCATGCTGATCTTCGGCACCGTGCTCATCGCGTTGTCCTCCCAGGTGAAACTGCCCTCACTGCTGGCCATCGGCTTCGTCGCGATGGCACTGGCGTGGCGGTGGGGCGGCACCGTCAAGTCCTTCCTGGCCGCCGCCTTCTCCCTCGGCGCCCTCTCGCTGCTCGTGATGGCCGTGATCGGCTGGGCCAGCGGCCTGGGCTTCGGCTGGTTGTCCACCCTGGGCACCGCCAACGTGGTGCGGTCGTGGATGTCACCGCCGACGCTGATCGCCCTGGGCACCGGACAGGTCGGCATCCTGCTCGGACTGGGCGACCACACCACCGCGGTGCTGGGGCTCACCCGTGGCATCGGTGTGATCATCATCGGAATCCTGGTGACGTGGCTCCTGCTCGCCGTGTTCCGTGGCCGGCTGCATCCCGTGGGCGGCCTCGGCGTGGCGCTCGGCGCCACCGTGCTGCTCTTCCCGGTGGTGCAGCCGTGGTACCTGCTGTGGGCCATCATCCCGCTGGCCACCTGGGCCACCCGGCCGGGATTCCGCGGGTCCACCATCGCGATCACGTTGGTGGTGGGCATCTTCGGCCCGACGGCCAACGGGGATCGCTTCGCCCTGTTCCAGATCGTGGACGCCGTCCTGGCCAGCGCCGTCATCGTGGTGCTGCTCATCGCGCTGACCTGGCGGCGTCTGCCGTGGCGGGTAACGCCCGACGACGGAGTCCTCAGGGCGGGCGCTTACGCTGAATCCCCGTGACCACCGGATTGCCCGTGCCCGTGCGCCTGCGCGGGGTGACCAAACGGTTTGGGTCGACGACCGCGGTTTCCGGGCTCGACCTCGACGTCCAGCGCGCAGAGGTGCTGGCCCTGCTGGGACCCAACGGCGCGGGAAAGACCACGACCGTGGAAATGTGCGAGGGCTTTCTGCGCCCCGACGAGGGCAGTATCGAGATCCTCGGCCTGGACCCGGCCGCCGAGAACAGCCGGGTGCGCGAACGCATCGGGGTGATGCTGCAGGGCGGCGGCGGCTATCCGGCCGCGCGGGCCGGCGAGATGCTCAACCTGGTCGCCTCCTACGCCGCCAACCCGCTGGACCCGCGGTGGCTGATGGACACCCTCGGACTCACCGAGGCCGCCCGCACCACCTACCGCAGGCTCTCCGGCGGCCAGCAACAGCGCCTCGCGCTGGCCTGCGCCGTGGTCGGCCGCCCCGAGCTGGTCTTCCTCGACGAACCCACCGCCGGGATGGACGCGCACGCCCGGATCGTGGTGTGGGAGTTGATCGACGCGCTGCGCCGCGACGGGGTGACCGTGGTGCTGACCACCCACCACCTGTCCGAGGCCGAGGAACTGGCCGACAGGTTGGTCATCATCGATCACGGCACCACGGTGGCCGCGGGCACGCCCGCCGAACTGACCCGCAACGGCGCCGAGAACCAGCTGCGGTTCAGCGCGCCGCCGAAACTGGATCTGTCGCTGCTGGTGGCGGCGCTGCCCGAGACGTACCGCAGCTCCGAAACCGCGCCCGGCGAGTATCTGGTGGAGGGCCATATCGATCCGCAGGTGCTGGCCACCGTGACCGCGTGGTGCGCCCGGGTCAACGTATTGACCACCGATATGCGCGTCGAACAACGCAGCCTGGAGGACGTGTTCCTCGATCTGACCGGCCGGGAGCTGAGGTCATGACCGATAACCGGTTCGCCGCGGGCACTTTCACACCGGACCCGCGGCCGGCGGGTGTGCGCCAGATGCTGACGGCGCAGTACGGGCTGGAGCTGAAGTTGCTGTTGCGCAATGGCGAACAGCTGCTGCTGACCATGTTCATCCCCATCACGCTGCTGGTCGGGCTGACCCTGATGCCGCTGGGCTCGTTCGGCCCGGACCGGGCTGGGACGTTCGCGCCCGCCATCATGGCACTGGCCGTCATCTCGACCGCGTTCACCGGCCAGGCCATCGCGGTGGCCTTCGACCGCCGGTACGGCGCGTTGAAACGCCTTGGCGCGACGGCCCTTCCGGTGTGGGGCATCATCGCGGGCAAATCGCTGGCGGTCGTGACGGTGGTGTTCCTGCAGTCGATCCTGCTGGGCGCCATCGGTGTGGCACTGGGCTGGCGCCCGGCGGTGCCGGGACTGTTGCTCGGCGCCGTCGTCATCGCGCTGGGCACCGCGTCGTTCGCCGCGCTGGGCCTGCTGCTGGGCGGGACGTGCAAGGCCGAGATCGTGCTGGCCGTCGGCAATCTGATGTGGTTCGTCTTCGCCGGACTCGGCGCGCTGACCTTGGAGGGCGGGCTGGTACCGCACGCGGTGGCCTGGATCGCCCGCCTCACCCCCTCGGGTGCGCTCACCGAGGCGCTGGCCCAGGCGATGACCCTGTCGGTCGACTGGTTCGGCGTGATCGTGCTGGCGGTCTGGGGTGGCGTGGCCGCCCTGTGCGCGCTGCGCTGGTTCCGCTTCACCTGAGCCGCGCCGGGCCCTGACGTGACAACTCTGACGTGACAACGGTCGCCGGCGTCGACGCCTACCGCGGTGGCTGGGTCGGCGTGACGTTGCGCGACGGCGCCTACGCCGGCATCGTCGTCGCCGGCCGACTTGCCGACCTGGTCCGCGATATCGGCGATGCCGCGGCGATCGGGGTGGACATTCCGCTGGGGTTGATGGCCGCCGGGACGCGCGGCACCGATACCGCCGCCCGGGCCCTGCTCGGTCGCCGGCGTTCCACCGTGTTCGAGATCGCCCCCGGGCCGTGCTGGGAGCAGCCGGACCACGCCGCGGCCAGCGCCCTGAGCCGGCAGTTGATGGGCAAGGGCATGAGCATCCAGTCCTGGGGGTTGCGGGCCAAACTGCTCGACGCCAACACGGTGTACGACGAAGGCGCCGCACCACTGTGGGAGGTGCACCCGGAGTTGTCGTTCCAGCAGATGGGCCTGGGATTCGAGGACGGGACCAAGAAGTCCTGGCGTGGGCAGCGGGCGCGGCTGCGGGTGCTGGCCGACAACGGAATCGAGCTGCCGGAGGATCTCGGCGCGGCAGCGCATGTGCCGGCCGACGACGTGCTGGACGCCGCGGCGGCATCGTGGAGCGCCGCCCGGATCGCCGCGGGCCGGGCGTACAGCGTGCCCGACCCGCCGCAGGTCGACGAGCGTGGCCGGCGGATCGCGATCTGGTGCTGACCAGCCCCTACTACGGCGTGTAGTTAGCGCTGCTCTACGATCAGGCCGTGGCACTCCGACGGTGGTTTCTCAGAGTCGTCGACCTGCTGCCCGTGCCCGGTCTGCGTACGCAGCGGCTGATCGCCTTCCTGGTGATCCTCACCCAGGGCGGCATCTCGGTGACCGGGGCGATCGTCCGGGTCACCGCGTCGGGGCTGGGCTGCCCCACCTGGCCGCAGTGTTTCCCCGGCAGCTTCGTCCCGGTTCCGCACGCCGAGGTCGCGGTGGTGCACCAGGCGGTCGAGTTCACCAACCGGATGTTCACCTTCGGCGTGGTGGCGACCGCGGCGCTGGCGGTGCTGGCCGTCACCCGGGCCCGGCGCCGGCGTGAGGTGCTGGTGTACGCCTGGCTGATGCCGGCCTCGACCGTCGCGCAGGCCGTGATGGGCGGCATCACCGTGCTCACCGGCCTGCTCTGGTGGACCGTGGCGATCCACCTGCTGGCATCGATGATCATGGTGTGGCTGGCGGTGCTGCTCTACGTCAAGATCGGCGAGCCCGATACCGGCGGGGTCACCGAGCAGGTCGTGCAGCCGTTGCGCCAGCTGACTTTTCTGTCCGCCGTCGTACTGTCGCTGGTCCTGGTGACGGGCACGCTGGTGACCGGCGCGGGCCCGCACGCGGGTGACAAGAGCCTGGACCGGGTGGTGCCCCGCCTGCAGGTGGAGATCACCACCCTGGTGCATGTGCATTCGTCGCTGCTGGTGACCTACCTGGCGCTGCTGATCGGGCTGGGGTTCGGCCTGTTGGCGGTGCGGGCACCGCGGGTGGTGCGCACCCGGTGGGTCGTCCTGGTGGTACTGGTCGCCGTCCAGGGCATGATCGGCGCCGTGCAGTTCTACACGGGTGTGCCCGCGGCGCTGGTCGCCGTGCACGTGGCATTCGCGGCGGCGTGCACCGCGGCCACCGCGGCGCTATGGGCTTCCATGCGACATACCACGATGCGACAGGGGCCCGAGACCCAGCCGCTCCAGGGCTGATTCGACCCCCAGCGCGAAATCCCGTTCGGCCCGCGCCTTCTCCTCGGCGGTCAACTGCCGGAACCCCAGTGACGGCTCGACCAGTTCCAGTTCCAGCAGCCGCGGATCGTCGGCGCCGAGGATGTCGACACGGGCGTAGAGCAGGTCCGTGCGCGCGATCCCGAATCGGCGGGCCACCGACACCACAGCGGCGTGCCCGACATCCCAGAGTTCCTCGTCGGGGTCGGCCGGGGACAGCGTCTCCGCCGCGAAGGTGCCGGTCTCCTCGAAGACCGGCGCACCGCCCGGCGGCGGCAGCAGCGGGCCCTTGGTGAACGCGTGCGACGGTTCGCCGTTCAGAAACACCAGCGCGGTCTCCCCCGCGGCCACCCGCGGGTCGTAGGGCTGAACCAGCACGGCCCGGCCCTGCGCCTGCAGCGCCGCCGCGTGCGCCCGCGCCGCCGGCACGTCGGCGAACCGCTGGGCCCCGGCCGAGCCGGCGCCGACCGCGGGTTTCACCACCACCTCACCGGCGGGCACGGCCACCGGGTCGTGCACACCGAAGTAGCGGGTGGGCACGATCGGCACGCCGTCGGCGTGCAGGTCCAGCAGGTAGTGCTTGTCGGTGCTCCACGCCACCAACTCGGGCGGGTTGAGCAGATGCCGCACCCGCCGGGTCCACGTCAGGAACTCGTCGAGGCGGTCTGCGTAATCCCATGTGGCGCGCAGGATCACGAGATCGGCCTGCAGCGTGGCCGGGTCGTCCCAGGATTTCCACTGCACGTGCAGACCCCGGTTACGCAGGGCCGCGACCAGCCCGTCGTCGTCACTGTCGCCTTCCGGCAGGGCCGGGCAGCTCGCGAACACGAGGCGCGGATGGAACACGTCGGGGCGGGCCAGCTTCACCAGAGGATGATAGGCGTCATGCATGCCATCGAAGTCGCCCAGACCGGAGGGCCCGAGGTCCTCACCTACGTCGAGAAGCCCGAACCGATTGCGGGGCCGGGTCAGGTCCTGATCAAGGCCGAGGCCATCGGTGTCAACTTCATCGACACCTACTTCAGGTCCGGGCTCTACAAGCGGGACGTCCCGTTCGTGGTGGGAACCGAGGTGTGCGGCACGGTGGCGGCCGTCGGTGACGATGTCGCGGCCCTGGCCGTCGGTGACCGCGTCGTGACCGCCGACGCCGACGGCGCCTACGCCGAATTCTGCGTCGCCCAGAGCGACCGGGTGGCCTATGTGCCCGACGGCGTGGCGCCCGAGTCGGTGGCCTCGGCCCTGCTGAAAGGGATGACGGCGCACTACCTGATCAAGTCCGTCTATCCGGTACAGCCCAACGACACGATCCTGGTACACGCCGGCGCGGGCGGGGTGGGGCTGATCCTCACCCAATGGGCGACCAGTATCGGCACCCGGGTGATCACCACGGCATCCACTCCGGAGAAGGCCGCGCTGTCCAGGCAGGCCGGCGCGGTGGAGGTGCTCGACTATCCCGACGATCCCACCGAGTTCGGCACCGCGATCCGCGATCTCACCAACGGGGCGGGCGTCGCCGCGGTATACGACGGGGTGGGAGCCACCACCTTCGACGCCAGCCTGGCCAGCCTCGCGGTGCGTGGCACCCTGGCGCTGTTCGGCGCCGCCAGCGGTCCGGTGCCGCCGGTGGATCCGCAGCGGCTCAACGCGGCCGGATCGGTGTTCCTGACCCGGCCCAAACTGGGCGACTTCACCCGCACACCCGATGAATTCTCTTGGCGGGCAGGTGAACTGCTCAGCGCCATCGCCGACGGGTCGATCGCCGTGACGGTCAGCGAGCGTTATCCGCTGGCCGAAGCCGCCCGCGCCCATATCGACCTGCAGGGCCGCAAGACGGTCGGGTCGATCGTGCTGGTGCCCTGAATCGATCGGTTCACCCCCGCGCCGCGGTCCGTTCACCCGTGGGTGGTACCAACCTCACGTGATCGACACCCTCGATATCGCGCTGCGGATCGCCGCAGGGGCCGGCCTCGGCGCGGCCATCGGCCTGGAACGGCAGTGGCGTTCGAAGATGGCGGGCCTGCGGACCAATGCACTGGTCAGCCTGGGTTCGGCGCTGTTCGTCCTGATGGGCGCCTACGCGTTCGGAGCCGGTGATCCGACCCGGGTGGCCGCGCAGGTGGCCTCCGGAATCGGGTTTCTCGGCGCCGGCGTGATCATCAAACAGGGTGCGAGCATTTCCGGGCTGAACACCGCCGCGACCTTGTGGGCATCGGCAGCGGTGGGCACGCTGGTCGGCGCGGGGATGTACGGCGCGGCCGGAATCGGGACCGCGGCGGTCATCGCCGCCAACGTCCTGTTGCGTCCGGTCAGCCGGGCCCTGGACCGGCATCGCGCACTGGGCACCGAACCCGGCCCCACCGAGTACCGCTTCGAGGTGCGCTGTCAGGTCGAAGCCGAAGGAGAGGTGCGCGCCCTGGTGGTCGGGGCGATCACCCAACCGCACTTCACCATCCAGTCCATCTCCGCGGTCGACGTCGACTCAGAGAGGGGCGGTGGCGAGGTGCGGATCACCGCGATCGTGGTCGCCGAAGAACGCGATGACCATGCCATCGAGACCGCGCTGGCCAATGTCATCACCGCGGGGCCCGTCACTGCCGTGCGCTGGTCGGCCGAGGATCTCAGCGGCGTCGACTGACGAGGTCAGACCGGCTGCGCCGGCGGAAACGTCCAGGACCCGTTCAGGATCTCGGCCCGCGGACGGTACAGGCGCACGATGTAGTTCCAGCCCTCGGTGATCGGCAGCAGATTGGCCGCACCCGCACCGCCGAACTGGACGGTCGTCGCGCCGTCGGCATCCGGCACTGCTGTGATGTTGTTCACCGAATACGCGTTCTGCGGGTTCGGCTCGAAATAGCCGTCCTTGTTGTACACCGTGATGGACCAGAAACCATCCACCGGAACATCTTTCACCACCAGCCGGTGCACCGTCGCACCGTCGTTGGCCGGCGGCACCACGGTGAGATAGAGCGCGTCGCGCTCCGGGTTGCCGCCCCAGGCGAAGGCCGAACCGATCAGGTGACGCACCGGATCGACCTCGTCCGCGGCGCCGAAGGTCCGGGCCGAGTCGGTCAATGTCGTCGACAGCGTGATCAGCGCATCACGCACCGTCTTCTGGCTGACGGGATCCCAATCCGGGATCTCGAAGCTGCCCGGCTCCGGCTGGGTCACCTCGATGGCGTCCTGCAGGGCGTGCACGGCGGTCAGGTCGGCCGGATCGTTCGGGTCGATCAGGGTGCGGACGGCAGCCAGCACATACCGGGTGCCGACGATGTCGCGGGACAAGATCACCGTGGCCGGCGCGTAGGCCACTTCGACGGTGTAGTGGTCCTCGTTGATGATCTGCACCGACATGAACCGACCGGCACTGTCGGGCAGGGTGAGCGTGACGTCTCCCGCGTCCAGGTCGAAAATGCCCGCCGAGTACAGGGTGTCGCGATTCTGCCGGATGACCACCTGGTGGTCCATCGGCGTCAGCTCGCGGAAATGCAGGAGCTCGCCGAACCCGCCGCTCTTGGCGATACCGGAGAAGTAGACATCTGATTCGGCGCGCGCGAAATTGTCCGGGCTGACCAGTCGGCTCATACCGACAAATCTAGCCGCCCAGCACCCTCGGCAGAGCCAGGGCGGAGTCGATGGCCAGCGCGCAGAACACCACGGCCAGATAGTTGTTCGACTGCAGGAACAACCGCAGCGGCTTCACCGGTTCGCCGCGCTTCACCCCGGCGTAGAGCTGGTGCGCCATCACCAGGAACCAGACCCCGGCCAGCAGTGCCACCGCCGCGTACAACCAGCCGGTGGCCAGGGTCAGCGCCAGCGTGGTGAGCACCGTCGCCCAGGTGTAGATCACGATCTGGCGGGTGACCTGCTGCTCGGTGGCCACCGCGGGCAACATCGGCACCCCGGCGGCCTTGTAGTCGTCCTTGTACCGCATGGCCAGCGCCCAGGTGTGCGGGGGCGTCCAGAAGAAGATGATCAAGAACATCACCAGAGCGGGCCATTGCACCGTCCCGGTGACCGCCGACCAACCGATCATCACCGGCATACATCCGGCCGCGCCGCCCCACACCACGTTCTGGGAGGTGCGCCGCTTGAGCAGCAGCGTGTAGACGAACACGTAGAACGCGATCGTCACCAATCCGAGCACGCCCGAGAGCAGGTTGGTGGTCCACCACAACCAGGCGAACGAGCCGGCCGAGAGCACCAGCCCGAAGATCAGCGCATGCCGGGTGGGCACCGACGCACGGGCCAGCGGCCGCAGCGCCGTGCGCTTCATGACCTTGTCGATATCGGCGTCGGCAACACAGTTCAGGGTGTTGGCGCCGGCCGCGGCCATCATGCCGCCGATCAAGGTGTTCAGGATCAGCAACGGGTCAACCGTGCCACGGTCGGCCAACAGCATGGCCGGAATCGCCGTGACCAGCAACAGCTCGATCACGCGCGGTTTGGTCAGCGCCAGATATGCCAGAAACGTCGTACGGATCCGACTGGGCGCTTCGCTAGCTGACCGGCGCTCGCGAATGCTCACGCAAATAACTCCTCGGGCAGCGTCACGCGGGCTTGTACTACAGACGATGGTAGACCGCGGGTCTGTGAGCCCGACACCGCAGGGTCAATTCGGGTGAACAGACAAGTAAACGTGCGCCAACCGGTCTGCCACGGACGAGTCCGTCCCACTAGGGTGTTTTAGAGGAAAGAAGAGCTGATCTCGCAGACGCTAGGAGCACGCGTAGTGACCACCACCGAGGAGATTTCCGCCCTCACCCGCCCCAACCACCCGGACGACTGGACGGACCTCGACTCGGTCGCCGTCGACACCGTGCGCGTTCTGGCGGCTGACGCGGTGCAGAAGGTCGGCAACGGCCATCCTGGCACCGCGATGAGCCTGGCCCCGCTGGCCTACACCCTGTTCCAGCGCCAACTCCGGCACGACCCCAGCGATGTGCACTGGTTGGGCCGCGACCGGTTCATCCTGTCGTGCGGACACTCCAGCCTGACGCTGTATCTGCAGCTGTACTTGGGCGGCTTCGGCCTGGAACTGGAGGACATCGAGGCGCTGCGCACCTGGAAGTCCAAGACCCCCGGACACCCGGAGTTCCGCCACACCAAGGGTGTGGAGATCACCACCGGCCCGCTGGGCCAGGGGCTGGCCAGCTCGGTCGGCATGGCGATGGCCGCCCGCTACGAACGCGGCCTGTTCGACCCCGACGCCGCGCCGGGCACCAGCCCGTTCGACCACTTCATCTATGTGATCGCCTCCGACGGCGATATCGAAGAAGGCGTCACCAGCGAGGCCTCCTCGTTGGCGGGCACCCAGCAGTTGGGGAACCTGATCGTCTTCTACGACAAGAACCACATCTCCATCGAGCACGACACCGATATCGCGCTGAGCGAGGACGTCGCGGCCCGCTACCGCGCGTACGGGTGGCATGTCCAGGAGGTCGAGGGCGGCGAGAACGTCACCGGCATAGAAGAAGCGGTGGCCGCCGCGAAAAAGGTCACCGACAAGCCGTCGTTCATCTCGGTGCGCACCATCATCGGCTACCCCGCCCCCACCAAGATGAACACCGGTGGCGTGCACGGTTCGGCACTCGGCGCCGACGAGGTGGCCGCCACCAAGAAGGTGCTGGGCTTCGACCCGGACAAGACCTTCGAGGTGCGCCCGGAGGTCATCGAGCACACCCGCAAGCTGGTCGACCGCGGCCGGGAAGCCCACGAGAAGTGGCAGGTCGGTTTCGACGCCTGGGCGCAGCGTGAGCCCGAGCGCAAGAAGCTGCTTGACCGGCTGCTGGCCAACGAACTGCCCGAGGGCTGGGACGCCGACCTGACCTACTGGGAGCCCGGCTCCAAGGCCGTCGCCACCCGCGCCGCATTCGGCAAGGTGCTCAACGACGTCGCCCCCAAGCTCCCCGAATTATGGGGTGGCTCAGCCGATCTCGCAGGTTCCAACAACACCACGATCAACGGGGTGAAGTCGTTCGGGCCGCCGTCGATCTCGACGTCGGACTACACCGCGGACCCCTACGGCCGGGTGCTGCACTTCGGTATCCGTGAGCACGCGATGGGCTCGATCCTGTCCGGCATCGTGCTGCACGGGCCGACCCGCGCCTTCGGCGGCACGTTCCTGCAGTTCTCGGACTACATGCGGCCCGCGGTGCGGCTGGCGTCCCTGATGGATATCGACACCATCTACATCTGGACGCACGACTCCATCGGTCTCGGTGAGGACGGCCCCACCCATCAGCCGATCGAGCACCTGGCCGCCCTGCGCGCCATCCCGAATCTGTCGGTGGTGCGCCCCGGCGACCCGAACGAGACCGCCTACGCGTGGCGCAGCATCATCGCCCGCGGCAACGGCAGCGGCCCGGTGGGTTTCATCCTGACCCGACAGGGCATCCCAGTGTTGGAAGGCACCGACTCCGACGGTGTGGCCAGGGGTGGCTATGTGTTGGGCGGTGGCAACCCCGCCGACGATGCCGACGTGCTCCTGATCGCGACGGGTTCGGAGTTGCAGCTCGCGGTGGAGGCGCAGAAACAGTTGGCAGCCAAGGACATCGTCGCCTACGTGGTGTCGATGCCGTGCGTGGAATGGTTCGAGTCGCAGCCCAAGGAGTACCGCGATTCGGTGCTCCCACCGGACGTGTCGGCACGTGTCGCGGTGGAGGCGGGGATCGCCCAGCCATGGCACAAGCTCGTCGGCGACACCGGCGAGATCATCTCGATCGAACACTACGGCGAGTCCGCAGACGACAAGACGCTGTTCCGTGAGTTCGGCTTCACCGCAGAGGCCGTCGTCGCCGCCGCGGAACGCTCGTTGGACAACTGACCGCACCGCGGTCGCCCGACAACAATCCAGAAAAGAGCGAAATCATGACTCAGAACCCGAATCTCGCGGCGCTGAGCGCCGCAGGCGTCTCCGTGTGGCTCGACGACCTGTCCCGCGAGCGACTGCAGACCGGCAACCTGCAGCAGCTGATCGACACCCGCAGCGTTGTGGGCGTCACCACCAACCCGTCGATCTTCCAGGCCGCGCTGTCCAAGGGCACCGCCTACGACGCGCAGGTCAAAGAACTCGCCGAGCGTGGCGCCGATGTGGATGCCACCATCCGCACCGTGACCACCGATGACGTGCGCAACGCCTGCGACGTGCTGGCCAAGGCCTACGAGGCCTCCGGCGGCGTCGACGGCCGTGTCTCGATCGAGGTCGACCCGCGGCTCGCGCACGACACCGACAAGACGATCCTGCAGGCCATCGAACTGTGGAAGATCGTCGACCGGCCCAACCTGCTGATCAAGATCCCCGCGACGTTGGCCGGCCTGCCCGCGATCACCGCGGTGATCGCCGAGGGCATCTCGGTCAACGTCACCTTGATCTTCTCGGTGGAGCGCCACCGGGCGGTCATCGACGCGTATCTGGCCGGCCTGGAGGCCGCCGCCGAAGCGGGCCATGACCTGTCCAAGATCCACTCGGTGGCCTCGTTCTTCGTGTCGCGGGTGGACACCGAGATCGACGCCCGGCTGGAGAAGATCGGCACCGAGGAGGCGCTGGCACTGCGCGGACAGGCCGGGGTGGCCAACGCCCGGTTGGCGTACGCCGCCTACGAAGAGGTGTTCGGCGGCGAGCGGTTCGCCGCGCTCAAGGAATCCGGTGCGCGGGTGCAGCGTCCGCTATGGGCGTCGACCGGCGTGAAGAACCCGGATTACTCCGACACCCTCTACGTCACCGAGCTGGTGGCCGCCAACACCGTCAACACCATGCCGGAGAAGACCCTGGAGGCCGTCGCCGATCACGGCGTCGTCACCGGGGACACCGTCTCGGGCACCGCTGCGGCGGCGCAGGAGGTCTTCGACAAGCTCTCGGCCATCGGCATCGACCTGGCCGACGTGTTCAAGGTGCTGGAGGACGAGGGCGTCGACAAGTTCGAGAAGGCCTGGGGCGAGTTGCTCGAGGCCACCCAGGGACAGCTGGACGCTGCGAAGAAATGACGGTGGCCACCGACACAGCTGCCGCATGGCGTAACCCGTTGCGGGACAAGCGCGACAAGCGCATGCCCCGCATCGCGGGGCCGTGTGCGGTGGTGATCTTCGGCGTCACGGGCGACCTGGCCCGCAAAAAGCTGATGCCGGCCATCTACGACCTGGCCAACCGCGGCCTGCTGCCACCCAGTTTCGCGCTGGTCGGGTTCGCCCGGCGCGACTGGGCGGACGAGGATTTCGGCAAGATCGTCTACGACGCGGTCAAACAACACGCCCGCACCCCGTTCCGTCAGGAGGTGTGGGACCGCCTCGCCGAAGGCTTCCGGTTCGTCCAGGGCACCTTCGATGACGAGGCCTCCTTCGAGCGGCTGAAGGACACCCTGCACCAACTCGACGTCGAACGCGGTACCAGCGGTAATCACGCCTTCTATCTGTCGATCCCACCGAAGGCGTTCCCCCAGGTCTGCGAGCAGCTGTCGAAGTCCGGGTTGGCCGACAAACCGGAGGGCAGTTGGAGCCGGGTCGTCATCGAGAAACCGTTCGGGCATGACCTCAAGAGCGCCGAGGAACTCAACGGCGTGGTCAACAGCGTGTTCCCGGAGTCGTCGGTGTTCCGCATCGACCACTACCTGGGCAAGGAGACCGTCCAGAACATCCTGGCGCTGCGTTTCGCGAATGAGTTGTTCGAACCGGTGTGGAATTCGCACTACGTCGACAGCGTGCAGATCACCATGGCCGAGGACATCGGCCTCGGTGGGCGCGGCGGGTACTACGACGGGGTCGGCGCGGCCCGTGACGTGATCCAGAACCACCTGCTGCAGTTGCTGGCGCTGACGGCGCTGGAGGAGCCGGTGAGCTTCTCCCCCGCCGAACTGCAGGCCGAGAAGATCAAGGTGCTCTCGGCGACCAAGTTGGTGGAACCGTTGGAGGAGACCACCTCCCGGGGGCAGTACGCCGCAGGCTGGCAGGGTGGCCAGAAGGTGGTCGGCCTGCTGGACGAGGAGGGTTTCTCGAAGACCTCCACCACCGAGACGTTCGCGGCCATCACGCTGGAGGTCGACACCCGGCGCTGGGCCGGTGTGCCCTTCTATCTGCGCACCGGAAAGCGGTTGGGCCGCAGGGTCACCGAGATCGCGCTGGTGTTCAAACGGGCACCGCATCTGCCGTTCGACAACACCATGACCGATGAGCTGGGCCAGAACGCCCTGGTGATCCGGGTCCAGCCCGACGAGGGCATCACCCTGCGGTTCGGGTCCAAGGTTCCCGGCCACCTGATGGAGGTCCGCGATGTCAGCATGGACTTCTCCTACGGTTCGGCCTTCGCCGAGGAGTCCCCGGAGGCCTACGAACGGCTGATCCTGGACGTGCTGCTGGGTGAGCCGTCGCTGTTCCCGGTGAATGCCGAGGTCGAATTGGCCTGGAAGATATTGGATCCCGCGCTGGAGTACTGGGCCACCCACGGCAAACCGGATCCGTACGAGTCCGGAACGTGGGGCCCCGATTCGGCGTTCGAGATGTTGCGCCGAACCGGGCGCGAATGGAGGCGTCCCTAGCGTGATACTGGATCTGCCGGACACCGATACCGGTGCCATCAACAAGAAGATCGTCGAACTGCGCGAAGAGGGTGGCGCGATCACCCTCGGCCGGGTGCTGACGCTGGTGGTCGCGCCCGACAGCGAATCGCTGCTGGAGGAGTCGATCGAGGCCGCCAACGCCGCCAGCCGCGAACACCCCTGCCGGGTCATCGTCGTCATCCCCGGCGACCGGCTGACCACCGAGGCCCGGCTGGACGCCCAGCTGCGAGTGGGCCGCGACGCCGGCGCCAACGAGGTTGTCGTGCTGCACCTTTCGGGTCCGCTGGCCAATCACGCCAGCAGCGTGGTGATGCCGTTCCTGCTGCCTGACACCCCCGTGGTGACCTGGTGGCCGGACCTGGCGCCGGCGAAACCCGCCGAGGATCCGCTGGGCAAGCTGGCGATCCGCCGGATCACCGATGCCACCAACGGCGCCGATCCGCTGGCCTGTATCAAGAGCCGGCTGGCCGGATACTCCCCGGGTGACACCGATCTGGCGTGGAGCCGCATCACCTACTGGCGGGCGCTGTTGGCCGCGACGCTGGATCAGGCGCCGTACGATCCCATCACCTCGGTGTTGGTGTCGGGGCTGAAGGACGAACCCGCCCTGGACATCCTGGCCGGCTGGCTGGCCGGCCGGCTGGACTGCCCGGTATCGCGCGCGGTCGGCGAGCTCAAGGTCGAACTGACCCGGGCGAGCGAGACCATCGTGCTGAGCCGCCCGCAGGAGGGCATCACCGCGACCCTGACCCGTACCGGGCGGCCGGACGCACAGATCCCGTTGGCCCGCAGGGAGACCCGCGACTGCCTGGCCGAGGATATGCGCCGGCTGGACGCCGATGAGATCTACTTCGAAGCACTTCAGGGAATCGACAAGGTGGACTATGTCTGAGCGCGTGATCGAGACCTACCTCGACCCGGACGAGCTGGCCGCGGCGGCCGGCGCCCGGCTGGTGGGCGCCATCACCTCGGCGATCGCCAACCGCGGCGAGGCCTCGATCGTGCTGACCGGCGGGACCGTCGGGATCAAGCTGCTGCGCCACGTCGTCGGGTTCGGCACCGATATCGACTGGTCCAAGGTGACGCTGTACTGGGGTGACGAACGCTTCGTGCCGGCCGCCGACGAGGACCGGAATTCCAAGCAGGCCCGCGAGGCGTTGCTGGAGAGCATCGACATCCCGTCGGCCAACGTGCATGCGATCGCCGCCAGCGACGGCGAATTCGGCGACGCCATCGAGGATGCGGCGGCCGCCTATGAGGCCCTGCTGCCCGCCGAATTCGACGTGCACCTGTTGGGCATGGGCGGTGAGGGACATATCAACTCGTTGTTCCCCCATACCGACGCGGTGCGCGAGACCACCCGCCTCGTGGTCGCGGTGACCGACTCCCCCAAGCCCCCACCGCGGCGGATCACCTTGACGCTGCCCGCCGTCGCCCGGGCCCGTGAGGTGTGGCTGGTGGTCGCGGGTGCCGAGAAGGCCGATGCCGTGGCCGCCGCTCTCGGCGGCGCGGCTGCCGTGGACGTCCCGGCCGCCGGCGCCATCGGTACGGAGAAGACCGTGTGGCTGCTCGATGCGGCGGCCGCCGCCAAGCTCTGAGCCGCGGGCCCGGCCCACCGGGCCTACCCGGAGTTGCGCAGCGCGGTGGCCAGCCCGCTCATGGTGAGCAGGATGCCGCGCTGCACCAGTTCCTCGGTATCGCCGGCACGGTGGCGCCGCAATAGTTCCACCTGCAGGTGATTCAGCGGTTCCAGGTAGGGGAACCTGTTGAACACCGAGCGGGCCAGCGCGGCGTTGTCGGCCAGCAGGTCGTCCTGGCCGGTGATGAGCCGGTGCATCCGGATGGTCCGGTCGTGCTCGGCGAGGATCTTGTCGAACACCCGGGCCCGCAGCTCCTCGTCGCCGACGAGCTCCGAATACCGCGCCGCCAGGCCCATATCCGATTTGGCCAGCACCTGTGCCATGTTCGACAGCACGGTCCGGAAGAACGGCCACCGCTCGTAGAGGTCCTGCAGCACCTCGAGGCGGGCGGCTTCGTCCTGCGGGCCGTTGGCCGAGATGAAGTCCTCGAACGCCGTGCCGGTGCCGTACCAGCCGGGCAGCATGACCCTGGACTGGCTCCAGGCCAGCACCCACGGGATGGCGCGCAGGTCGGAGATGGCCGTTGTGGGCTTGCGTGAGGTGGGCCTGCTGCCGATGTTGAGCGACCCGATTTCGCTGACCGGTGTGGAGGCTTTGAAGTACTCGACGAAACCTGGTGTCTCGTGCACCAATTCGGAGTAGGCGCGCTGAGCGCGGGCAGCCAGGTCGTCGAGTACCGCATAGGCGTCTTCGGCCAGGCCGCCCAACCCTTCGGTGTCGAGCAGTGTCGACTCGAGGGTTGCAGCCAGCAGCGTCTCCAGGTTGCGGTGGGCGATGCGGGGCTCGGCGTACTTGGCGGCGATGATCTCGCCCTGCTCGGTGAGCCGCAACGAACCCTTCACCGCCCCGGGCGGCTGGGCCAGGATCGCGTCGTAGCTGGGTCCACCGCCGCGGCCGACGGTGCCGCCACGACCATGGAAGAGCCGCAACCGGATTCCGGTCTTACGGGCCGATTCGACCAGATCGAGTTCGGCCCGGTACAGCGCCCAGTTGGCCGCCAGATAACCGCCGTCCTTGTTCGAGTCCGAGTAGCCGAGCATGATCTCCTGATGCTCGTCGCGCGCGGCCACCATGGCGCGGTATACCGGCAGATCGAGCACCGACTCCAGGATGGCCGACCCGCGCTGAAGGTCGTCGATGGTCTCGAACAGCGGCACGACACCCACCGGGGCGTACGGCTGATCACCGGAAACATCAAGCAGCCCAGCCTCTTTGAGCAGGACCGCGGCCTCCAGCATATCGGAGACGGACTGGCACATGGAGATGATGTAGTTGGGGACCGCCTGCGGCCCGAACACCTTGACCGCCCGCGCCGCGGCCGCGACGATCCCGAGTTCCTTGCGTGCCAGCTCGGACAGTTCGGCGCCCTCGCCGATCAGTGGCCGGCGCGTGGCGATCTCGGCGGCCAGCAACGCCACCCGCTCCTCCTCCGGCAGCGAGGCGTAATCGGGATGCACACCCGCCCACGCCAGCAGTTCGGCGACGACCTCCTCGTGCACCTCGGAGTTCTGCCGCATGTCCAGCCCGGACAGGTGAAAACCGAAGACCCGCACGGCTTCCCGCAACCGGCTCAATCGGTCATCGGCCAGCACCGCGCTTCCGTTGGCCCGCAGCGACGCGTCGACGATATCCAGATCGGCCAGCAGTTCGGCCGGGGTCACATACGGTTCCAGACCCAGATCGAGCACCGCCTCCGGCTGTTCGTCCAGGATGGCCGCCGCGGTCGCGGTGAGCCGGGCGTGAATGACCCGCAGCGCCCTGCGATACGGCTCGTCCGCGCGGGCCGGTTCGGTGCACATCGAGATCAGCCCCAGCAGGCCGTCGGTGACGTGCACCAGCCGCGCCGACATGGACAGTTCCTGTTCCAGCGCGGTGAGCTCGTCGAAATAGTGCGCGATCGCGGTGTAGGCGGCCCGCCCGGTCGCCAGCCGCACGATATCGGCGTTGACGTTCGGGTTGCCGTCGCGGTCGCCGCCGATCCACGAGCCCGGCCGCAGGATGGGGTCGGCCGGCAGGTCGGCCCCGGGGAACAGGGTTTCCAGCGCGGTCCGCACCTCGGCGTTGACCTGCGGGATGACCTCGAAGAACGCCGATTGGTAGTAGCGCAGACCCGTCTCGATCTCATCGGAGATCTTCAACCGTGACAGACGGATCAGCGCGGTCTGCCAGAGCGTGAGGATATGCCGGCGCAGTTCGGTCTCGATATCGCGGCCGTCCGCGGTGGCGGTGTGTCCCTGCGCCCGCAGCCGCATCAGCTCGGTGATTCGGTGCTGGGTGTCGAACACCGTCCTGCGCCGTGTCTCGGTGGGGTGTGCGGTGATCACCGGGGAGACCAGCGCACCGCGCAGCGCCTCGGCGACGTGCTCCGGATCCAGGCCGGCGGCGTCCAGTTTGAGGTAGGTGGCGGCCAGACTGCTGTCCTGCGGTGGCTCACCCGCCGCGACGTGCACGGCCCGGCGCCGTTCGCGGTGAATGTCCTCGGCGACATTGGCCAGCAGGGCGAAATGGGTGAATGCCCGGATGACGGGAATCGCCAGATGGATGTCGACACCGGCGAACAGGTCGGCCAGATCGGCCCGGTCGAGTTCGGAGCGGCGCACCTGGAACGCGCCGACCCGGGCACGCTCCACCAGGTCGAACACCACATCGCCGTGCTGCTCGCGGACGGTGTCACCGAGGATCGCACCCAGCAGTCGAATATCCTCGCGCATCGGTTCGGTGGCCTCACGGCCCACGTGGGTCCGCCGCACCGATCCGATCGGTTCCAGCACCGTTTCCACACGTCCGTTGTCAGCCATGTGCTCGATTATCGACGGCAGCGTGTGCCTGTGCATGACGAGACTGGCGGTACCGCTCCTCTACGCTGACCCGGTGCTGATGAGTGTGATGTCCTTCGCCGCTGCGGCGGTGATCGTGGTGCTGTTGCCCGGCCCGGACACCCTGGTCGTGGTCCGCGGCATGGTGCGCGGGGGCACCAAGGGCGGGGTGCTGACGGCACTGGGCGTGCTGTGCGGCCTCACGGTGTGGGTCGCCGCGGCGGCGTTCGGGCTGGCGGCGCTGCTGCGGGCCAGCGAGGTCGGTTACGAAGCGCTCAAGATCGCCGGCGCCTGCTACCTGGTGTGGCTGGGCGTGCAGTCGTTGCGCTCGCTGCGGCGGAGCGCCTCGGAGCTTGCGGGCCCGCCGACCGGGCCGGACACCACCAGGCTCGGCCTGCTGCAGCCCGGATTCATGTCCGGATTTCTCACCGACATCCTCAACCCGAAGGTCGGGGTGTTCTTCGTGAGCTTCCTGCCCGGCTTCGTACCGGCCGGCTACCCGGTCGGCTGGACGACGCTCGCTCTCGGCGGCCTCTTCATCGTGCTGACCGCCTGCTACTGCGCGGGATTGGTGGCCGCGTCGGGCACCATCGCGAATTGGATGCAGACCCCGCGGATTCGCCGCCGGCTGGACACCCTGACCGGATTGGTCCTGGTGGGCTTCGGCGTGCGCCTGGCGACTGGGAGCTAGACGACGGGGCGAGCTAGACGCCGGGAGAGCTAGCCGTCAGACGTTGTACTTGATGCGCAGCGCCATCCCGATGATGGACACCACCCAGATACCGACGATGAAGTAGGTCAGCCGGTCGAGGTTCTTCTCCACCACCGTCGAGCCGGAGAGGCTCGACTGCACGCCGCCACCGAACAGGGTCGACAGGCCGCCACCCTTGGCGCGATGCAGGAGCACCAACAGCACCACCAGAACGCTGGTGACGACGAGGGTGATCTGCAGAGCGAGTTCCATGGCGGTCAGCCTACCGGGCCCGAAATCACGGCAGGGGCCCGCCCGCCGCAATCGCGGACAGCGTGGCGAACTGCTCGCCGTCCAGCGACGCACCACCGACCAGCGCACCGTCCACATCGGGCTGGCCGACGATCTCACCGACGTTCTTGGCGTTGACCGAACCGCCGTAGAGCACCCGCACCCCGGCGGCGATCTCCGGTGAGGCCAGCGTCACCAGCTCGTCGCGGATGGCCTTGCACACTTCCTGCGCGTCGGCGGCACTGGCGACCCGCCCGGTGCCGATCGCCCACACCGGCTCGTAGGCGATCACCACCTGGCTGATCTGCTCGGCCGACAGCCCCGACAGCGAGCCACGCAATGAGTTCACGTTGAATTCGACGTGGTTGCCCGCCTCGCGCACATCGAGCTGTTCCCCGATACACACGATCGGGGTGAGCCCGTGCTTGAGTGCGGCCTTGGCCTTGGCGGCCACCACCTCGTCGGACTCGGCATGGTAGGTGCGCCGCTCCGAATGCCCGACGACGGCGAAGGTGACCCCCAGCTTGGCTAGGAACGCACCGCTGATCTCGCCGGTGTAGGCACCGGAATCGTGCTGGGACACGTCTTGGGCACCGTAGGTGAGCCGCAGCTTGTCCCCGTCGACCAGGGTCTGCACACTGCGCAGATCCGTGAACGGCGGGATGACGGTCACATCCACCTTGTCGAAGTACTTGTCCGGCAAGGCGAATGCGATCTTCTGCACCAGCGCGATGGCCTCGAAATGATTGAGGTTCATCTTCCAGTTGCCGGCGATCAGCGGCTTACGTGCCATATTTCTACGACTCCAGTACGTCTATTTCAGGATATCGATGCCGGGCAGGGTTTTGCCCTCGAGGTATTCCAGCGACGCGCCGCCGCCGGTCGAGATGTGCGAGAAACCGTCCTCGGGCAGGCCGAGCTGACGCACCGCGGCCGCCGAGTCACCGCCGCCGACGACGCTGAACGCGCCCTTGGCGGTGGCACCGATGATCGCCTCGGCGACCCCCTTGGTGCCCGCGGCGAACTCCGGGAACTCGAACACACCCATCGGGCCGTTCCAGAACACCGTCTTGGCGTTCGACAGCAGCGCGGTGAACCGCTTCACCGACTCCGGGCCGATGTCCAGGCCCATCTTGCCGTCCGGGATCTGGTCGGCCGCCACCGTCTCGTGCGGCGAATCCGCGGCGAACCCGTCGGCGACCTCGATGTCCACCGGCAGGTGGATCACATCACCGTAGGTCTCCAGCAGCTTCTTACAGGTGTCGATCATCTCGACCTGGCACAGCGAGTTACCCACCGAAAGCCCTTGCGCGGCAAGGAAGGTGTAGCACATCCCGCCACCGATGACGATGCTGTCGGCCTTGGTGGCGAGGTTCTCGATGACCGCGAGCTTGTCGGACACCTTGGAGCCACCGAGCACCACCGCGTACGGCCGCTCGGTCGAACTGGTCAGCTGCTGCAGCACCTTGACCTCGGTGGCCACCAGCGTGCCCGCGTAATGCGGCAGCAGGGTCGCGACGTCGTACACCGAGGCCTGCTTGCGGTGCACCACACCGAAACCGTCGGAGACGAACGCCCCCGGCGTGCCGTCGGCCCCCTCGACCAGGCCGGCCAGGGCCTTGGCCAGCGCGAGGCGCTCGGCGTCGTCCTTGCTGGTCTCCCGCGCGTCGAAGCGGATGTTCTCCAGCAGCAGCACGTCACCGTCGGTCAAACCTTCGGCACGCGCCAGCGCGTCAGAACCGACCACGTCACCGGCGAGCTGGACGTGGCGGCCCAGCCGCTCCCCCAGCGCCGCGGCCACCGGGGCCAGCGAGAACTTCGCCTCCGGCGCACCCTTCGGGCGGCCCAGGTGCGCGGTCACGACGACCTTGGCGCCGGCGTCGGCCAGTGCCTTCAGCGTCGGCACCGAGGCGATGATGCGCCCCGGATCGGTGATGACGCCGTTGTCGTCGAGGGGGACGTTCAGGTCGGAGCGCACCAGGACGCCCCGACCCTCCACACCCTCGGCCAACAGGTCGTCGAGTGTCGCCACCATCGTTAGAGCGACTTACCGACCAGCGCAACGAGATCCACGAGGCGGTTGGAGTAGCCCCACTCGTTGTCGTACCAGGAAACGACCTTGGCCTGGTTGTCGATGACTTTGGTCAGACCCGAGTCGAACAGCGAGCTGTGCGGATCGGTGACGATGTCACTGGAGACGATCGGTGCGTCGTAGTACTTGAGGATGCCCTTGAGCGGGCCGTCGGCGGCAGCCTTCATGGCGGCGTTGATCTCGGCGACGGTGCCGGGCTTGGCCAGCTCGGCGGTGAGGTCGGTGACCGAACCGGTGGGGATCGGCACCCGCAGCGCGTAGCCGTCCAGCTTGCCCTTGAGCTCCGGGAGCACCAGGCCGATGGCCTTGGCCGCACCGGTCGAGGTCGGCACGATGTTGATCGCGGCGGCACGGGCGCGGCGCAGATCGCTGTGCGGGCCGTCCTGCAGGTTCTGATCCTGGGTGTACGCGTGGATGGTGGTCATCAGGCCCTTGACGATGCCGAACTCGTCGTTGAGCACCTTGGCCAGCGGGCCCAGGCAGTTCGTGGTGCACGAGGCGTTGGAGATGATGTTCTGGCTGCCGTCGTACTTGTCGTCGTTGACGCCGAGCACGATGGTGATGTCCTCATCGGTGGCGGGCGCGGAGATGATGACCTTCTTGGCGCCGGCATCCAGGTGACCCTGGGCCTTGTCGCGCTTGGTGAAGATGCCGGTGGACTCCACGACGATGTCGACGCCCAGGTCGCCCCAGGGCAGGGCCGCCGGGCCTTCCTTGACCTCGAGCGCCTTGATCTTGGTGTCGCCGACGACGATGGTGTCCTCACCCTCGAGGGTGACGTCGTAGGGCAGTCGGCCCAGGATCGAGTCGAACTTGAGCAGATGCGCCAGGGTGGCGTTCGAGGTCAGGTCGTTGACCGCGATGATCTCGATGTCGGTGTTCTTGCCCGCAGTCTTCTGCGCGTCCAGTGCGCGGAAGAAATTGCGCCCGATGCGGCCGAAGCCGTTGACGCCTACCCGAATGGTCACAGTGTCTCTCCTAGATCGTCGAGGGAAATCGCGGTGAACTGCTCGCACGTCAGCCTAGTAGTGCTGCTTCGCCCGCGTGCGGGCTGGTCAGGACACGGCCGGGACTGGTCCCGATAATGCCCTACATGGCACTCGTCGCGGCGGTCATCGTCGTTCTCACCCTGGTGGCGATGACGACCGGACGCGCCCCGGCGGTGCTGGCGCTCATCTGCGCGCTGGTCGCCGCGGGCCTGATCGGGATCGCCACTCCCGCTGAGCTGTTCGCCGGGCTGAGCAACGCCGGTGTCATCACCGTGGCCGCGATGCTGGTGATCGCCAAGGGTGTGCTGCACACCGGGGTGGTGTCACGGGTGACGTATCGGCTGCTCGACGGCGTACGCACGGCCGGTCAGGCGCTACGCCGGCTCATTCCCCCGGTCGGGTTCGTCTCCGCTCTGATCAACACCACGCCGATCGTCGCAATGCTCATCCCGGCCGCCGCCGAACTGCAGCAGCGATCCGGAGTCCCTGCCCGCGGGGTACTGCTGCCGATCGCGCACGCCACCACGCTGGCAGGTTCGGCCACGCTGATCGGCACCAGTTCGAACCTGCTGATCGCCGCACTGGCCGAGCCGGCGGGGGTGCACCTGACGATGTTCTCGTTCGCGCCGATCGCGGTACCGGTGGCGCTGGTGGGTTGGGCGGTCCTGCTGGTGACCGCACCGCTGATGCTGCGCGGCGAGGCGCCCGCCGAGACGCCGGACCTGTCCTGGCGCGCCGAGATCCCGCTGGCCGCCGGGGCCAACGCCGTCGGCCGCACCGCCGCCGCGCTCGGGATCCACACCACGGCGGAGTACGCACTGCTCGGTATCCGGCGCCAGGGGCAGCGCATCGACGGCGATGCCGTCCTGGAGACCGACGACATCATGCTCTATCGGGCCACCGAGGCCGGGGTTCGGATGCTGTGGGGCAGCCCGCGCTTCAACCAGTCACCGCAACCGCTGTACCGGGTCGCGGTGGCCACCAACGAAGAGCACAAGACGGTGCGCGACCTCGAGGAGGATGTCGACGAGGTCGGCGAGGGCAGCGCCATCGTGGTGATCGCCGCCCAGACCGACGAGCGGCTCAGCCGGGCCGCCGCGCAGCCGGGCGGACTGTGCCTGGTGACCGCGGCATCGGTGCACACCCTGGACCGTCATCCACTGGTGGCGCTGTGGCAGAAGGCCACCGACAAAGCACCGCAGACCGGCAAGACATGGATCGCCCTGGCGATCCTGGTCGCGGTGATCGTGTCCGGTTCCTTCGGGTTGGCACCCATCGAGATCGCCGCCGTCGCGGGCGCGGCGATGATGGTGCTCACCGGGGTGCTCACCCCGCACTCCGCGGTGCGTGCGCTCAACTGGAACATCCTGGCCATCATCGCCGGCTCCATCGGGCTGGGCACGATCGTGGTGAGAAGCGGTCTGGGCGAACATATTTCATCGGCGATCATCGCCCTGTCGGGATCCAATACGGCGCTGGTGGTGCTGGTGGTCGCGCTGGGCACCACGTGTGTGACGAATATCGTCACCAATGCCGCCGCCGCGGCGATCCTGACCCCCGTCGTGCTGACGATCGCGGCCAGCACCGGCCTGGACCCTGCACTGTTGCTGATCCTGGTCGGCACCTGTATCTCGTTCACGTTCCTGAACCCGTTCAGCCACCAGTCGAATCTGATGGTGATGCGCCCGGGCGGGTACACGACGGCGACGTTCGTGCGGTTCGGCATCCCGCTGACGGTGGTGTCGCTGGCCGCCGCCTTCGGCGTCGGTTGGTTGCTGTTGACCTGAACGGTCAGGTGTCCGGGTCGTGCAGGGCGAGCTGGTTGATGTCGCGCGGGTCCCGGCCCCGGCCGGTGAGGTCGGCGATCAATCCGGCATCGGAGAGGTCCATCCGCTCGGAGTGCTTCCAATCGTGATGGGCCACTTCGTTCAACCGTTTGGTGATCTCGTGATCGGTCACCTCGATCGCCAGCTCGCGACGGTGGTCGAAGCTGCCCGGTGAGAAGTTGATCGAGCCGACGACAGCCCGCTCGTGGTCGGCGAGAATCATCTTGGCGTGCAGTTTCATGTGCTTGAGCCGGTGGATCTTGATGCCGACATCGTCGAGGATGCGCATACCGCTGACCCCCTCGACGAGCTTGCCGTCCTTGAGATGATGTGCCGCCCGCGCCATGACGTGCACCTTCACCCCGCGGTGCGCGGCCCGGACCAGACGCTCGATGATCACCGGGTCCTGGTAGCGCTCGTTCTGCAGGAACAGGGTGTGCTTGGCCTGGTCGATGAAGTCGGCGATCCGGTGCCTGCCGTTGGACGGGCACCAGATCAGGTGGGCGCCGGCGCCGGGGTCGAAATCCTCGCGTGCCCAGTCGGCTTCGAAGCAGTCGATGATCTCGGCGACCTCATAGGCGCTGGGCGTGACGACGGCGTAGTCGCGGGTGAGGGTGAAGTTCTCCTCGGTCCAGTTCAGCGACTCGACGAAGGCGTGCTCATCGTCGACGACCATCGACTTCTCGTGCGTCAGGTCGAAGGCGGGATTGCTCTCGCGTACCTCGATCCCGAACTGCTGCAACGTCTCCCGGGCGGCGTCGTTATCGGTTTCGCCGTCGCGTCGTTCGGGATTGAGCATCACCTTCACGTCCACACCGCGCCGGTGCGCGGCCACCACCGCCTCCAGCAGCGGCCGGTGGCTGAAGGCGAACATCTTGATGCGCACCGACTTGGTGGCCGCATGGATCGCGTCGAGCACCGGCTTCGCGGAGTCGTCGGGCAGGATGATCAGCGAACGCGTCACGGTGTGTCGTCCTCGTATTGGATGCGGTGCAAGTCGGCGTATCTGCCACCGGCGGTGAGCAGGTCATTGTGCGTGCCCTCTTCGACCACACGACCTTCTTCCAGCACGACGATCTTGTCCGCGTCGCGAATGGTGCTGAGCCGGTGAGCGATCGTGATCACCGTACGATCCTTCATCAAACGCTGCAG
The DNA here is from genome assembly GCF_051188035.1 of Mycolicibacterium sp. Y3. Lineage (NCBI taxonomy): Bacteria > Bacillati > Actinomycetota > Actinomycetes > Mycobacteriales > Mycobacteriaceae > Mycobacterium > Mycolicibacterium sp. Y3. Next base: position 3,938,722 of record NZ_JAVQLT010000001.1, read on the forward strand.
CGCCGACATCACCAGATGCTCGGACTCGGCGTCCAGCGCCGCCGTCGGTTCGTCGAGGATGAGGATCGGACTGTCGCGGATCAGCGCGCGGGCGATGCCGATGCGCTGACGTTGACCACCGGACAGGGTCAGTCCCCGGTCCCCCACCGCACTGTCATAGCCCTGCGGCATCTCGGAGATGAATTCGTGGGCATTGGCCAGTTTGGCCATCTCGACGATCTCGTCATGATCGGCGTCGGGCCGGCCGAAGGCGATGTTGTCGCGGATCGTCCCGCGGAACAACACCGTGTCCTGTAGCACGTAGGCGATCTGGCGGCGCAGTTCGTGAAGTTTGTAGTCGCGCAGGTCCACCCCGTCGATCCGGACGGTACCCACGCTCGGGTCGTAGAACCGCGGAATCAGGCTGACCAGACTGGACTTCCCGCTGCCGGTGTGTCCGACAACGCCCACCAGCTGGCCCGGCGCCACCTCGAAGGTCACATCGCGCAGCACCGGGGTTTCGGCGTTGTAGCTGAACGCCACCCGCTCGAAGGCGATGGCGCCCTTGATACGGGACGGTTCGACGGCGTCCGGCTTCTCCTCGACCGTGGTCTCGGCGGTCAGCAATTCATTGACCCGGTCGACCCCGACCGAGGCCATCGCGATGGTGTTGGTGAGTTTGGCGAGATCCTGAACCGGTTTGAAGAACGACACCAGATAGGAGATGAAGACGGTCAGGGTGCCCGCCGTCATCGCCCCGGCGAGGATGAGTGCCGAGCCGCGCCACAACACCAGCGCGGTGCAGGCGGACACGACGACGGCGACGATCGGTGACACCACCGATTTCACCCGCCGCGCGTTCAGGGCCGCGTCCACCGCCTGTTGGCCGGCCAGGGCGAGCTGGCGCTCCTGGAGGTCCTCCCGGTCGAACGCCTTGACCACGCGGATGGACTGCAGGCCTTCCTCGGCGACCGCGACGATGTCGGATTCCCGCCGACGCACCTCGTGGGTGGCCGCCTTCACCGCCTTGCGAATCCGGGAGACGAACAGCAGCAGCAGTGGCGCCACCGCGAGCGCGACGAGGGTGAAATCCCACTGCAGCCACAGCATCACGACCAGCATGCCGAAGATGGTCAGCAGATCGGTCGCGATACCGAGTGTGGAGGCCGACGCGAAATCCTGGATCGTGTCGACGTCATCGGTGAGCGTGCTCAGGATCGGCCCGACGCGGTGGGTGTCGAAGTAGTTCAGCGACAGCTGCTGCAGATGGTGGTAAGCCCGGGTACGCAGATCGTTGCCGATGCGCTGGCCGACCGTCTCGGTCAGGTAGTTCGCGGCGTAGGTGGCCAGGGCGGCGATGACCGCGATGACGATGACCATGATGGCCGCCAGGCCGGCGATGTGCATCCGGCCCTCGCCACCGAGCAGCGGCTGCAGCAGCCCGTGCAGCCAGCCCGGCAGCGGGTGGTCGCCGACCACACTGTCGAGCACCACCTTCAGCGGCCAGGGCGCGGCCAGACCCATCACGATCTGAATCAGCAGCACACCGAAGATGCCGGCCACCAGCCACCGGTAGGGGCGGATCAGCTCAAGGATCAGTCTCATCGCGACCGTCGCCTCTTCATGGTGTGGACGTCCAGTTTGTCGCCACACAGTACAACGCCGACACCGTTGCGGCGGGCCACGAAACCCGCCAAGCCGCGGCGGCCGCCGCGACCGTCATTGCTGTCCTTCACCTGTGAATTCACACATAATCTGCTGTCGGTATCGCATCGTCACTTGACACCTGGGCGCAGCGACTCCGCCATTGCTACGACTGCCACCACGGTCCACAAAGTGCTGCTCGTGACCCACCCTAAGGGTGGCTCACGATTTTCCGTCATAGCGGAACTGCGAGTAGTTTTCATGATCGCTGTCCGGATTTCTGAGAAAATTCTGGTGGCGCCATCGTGCCATCAATATCAGATTGCCTGCCATCACATTTATCTCATATCCCGCAAATCTCTTTCCGGCCACACCAATGGTCGTGAACTGGATTTCACGCACAGATCTTGAAATATAAATTAATACTGTGGGACGCTTCTGATATTCGCTAGGACGACGCCTGACCACCAATTGTCGAGACCGTCAGTGATACCAGAAGGAGTTCGCTGGCCCCTGGCGGCAACGGACACCGATATGACGCGAAAACACGGCGTTACAGTCCATTTCGGTCCACTCGGCCAGCCTTGTTCGCCCAACATCGGGGGTCGGTCATGTCACACCATCACTGCCGCGTCGTTTCCAGGTTCCACGCAGTTTCGGTTCCGTTGCTCGCGACCGCCATCCTCGGCGCGTCGGTGAGTCTGCACCCCGCGCCGCAACCGACCGCACCGAGGCTTGCGGCCGCGGCGGTCGAGCTCTCCGCCACCATCGACTCGTCCTCGACCACGACGGGTATCGCCGAATCCGACCTGTACTTCATGTCCAAGGACCAACTGGGCACCGCGATGCAGCAACTCCAATCGCTCGGTGTCACCCAGATCCGGGTATACCTGCCCTGGCGTCAGATGGAGCCTGCGAAAGGCAGCTACAACTGGTCGTCGGCCGACCAGCTCCTCAACACGGCGGCGTCCTACGGCATCGCCGTGGACGCTTCCGTCACCAGCACACCACCGTGGGCCACCACCAACGGTGGCCTCATCCCCAACGGCGCACCCACCTCGGACGCCGACTACGCCACCTTCGTCAAGGCGCTGGCCAGTCGCTACGGCGCCACCGCCAACAACGGGAACGCCAAGATCTCGGCCTACGAGGTCTGGAACGAGCCGAACTGGTTCGCCGGGTGGTCGCCGAAGCCCGACGCCACGGCCTACACCGCGCTGCTGAAAGCCGCCTACACCGCCATCAAGTCCGTCGACCCGACCGCGACGGTCCTGGGAGGCGTTCTGGGAGCGGGCGTCACGATCGGATCACTGACCGAGAACCCGGTGACGTTCCTCAAGCAGATGTACGCCGCGGGCGCCGCAGGGTACTTCGATGCCCTGGCGTTCCACCCGTACGCCGACAGCCTGTTCTCCGCGGGCGCATCGGTCGCGAACTCGCCGCTGCAGGAACTGGAAGCTCTGCGCAAACTGATGAACTCCAACGGCGATGCGCTCAAGCTGATCTGGGCGACCGAATACGGGGCACCGGTGACCACCAGCAGCACGGCCACCTCCGGCAGCGCCGCCAGCCAGACCAATCAGGCGACGCTGATCCAGGATTTCCTGACCACCTGGTCCACCCTGACCGGCGTCGGTCCGTCGTTCCTCTTCTCGCTCATCGACTCCTCCTACTCCGGCGGGAACTACGGAATCTTCGGCAGCAACTGGACACCGCGGGCCGCCGTCGCGACCATCAAGTCCTGGATCGCCGCGCACCCGATCACCGCCCCCGTCCTCACCGCGCCCGGTCGGACCGTCACCACCTTGGCCGGCGCCCTGCACAAGGCCATCACGGCTCTGGCCGCACGCATCAAGAAGATGCTCACACCGCATGCCGCGGCCGCCACCAAACCCAATACCACCACGGCCAAGTCGGCGACCGCCACCGCCGTCACATCGGCCCCGGCGTCAACCACGACATCGACGGCATCCACGGCATCGACATCGGCATCGACATCGACGAAAAACGCTGTCTCCCAGGAATCGTCGACGAAGACGGCCGAGTCCACGAACACCACCACCACCACGGCGGCGGCGGACACCACCCAAGCTCACACCTCGGCGACCAAGACAGCCAAGCCGAAGCCGAGCACCAAGCACATCCGCGGCAAGCATGCCGCGGTGAAAGCGTCGAGCTAGCCGCTAGGCGTCGTCGAGCAGGTCCGGCGTCACCGCCGACTCCGTGTCGGGGATACCGTCCTGCTTGGCCTTACGGTCGGCCATCGAGAGCAGTCGCCGGATCCGGCCCGCGACCGCATCCTTGGTCATCGGCGGCTCGGCCAGCCGGCCCAACTCTTCCAGCGACGCCTGCCGGTGCTCGACCCGCAACCGGCCGGCCTGTGCCAGATGATCAGGCACCGTGTCGCCCAGGATGTGCAGGGCGCGCTCGACCCTGGCGGCCGCGGCGACCGCCGCGCGCGCCGAGCGGCGCAGGTTGGCATCGTCGAAATTGGCCAGCCGGTTGGCGGTGGCGCGGACTTCGCGCCGCATCCGGCGCTCCTCCCACGTCAGCCGGGTGTCCTGGGCGCCCATCCGGGTCAGCAGGGCCCCGATCGCCTCGCCGTCGCGGACCACCACCCGGTCGCTGCCGCGGACCTCGCGGGCCTTCGCACTGACCCCGAGTCGCCGCGCCGCACCGACGAGCGCCAGCGCAGCCTCCGGACCCGGGCAGCTGACCTCCAGCGCCGAGGACCGGCCCGGCTCGGTGAGCGAACCGTGCGCCAGAAACGCACCGCGCCAGGCGGCTTCGGCGTCGTTGACGCTGCCGCCGACCACCTGGGCGGGCAGCCCGCGCACCGGTCGGCCCCGGAGGTCGAGCAGACCGGTCTGCCTGGCCAGGGCTTCGCCGTCCTTGGCGACCCGCACCACGTAACGGGTGCTCTTGCGGATCCCGCTGGCCGACAACACATGCACCACCGCGTTGTAGCCGTACAGGTCGTAGATGTCCTTGCGCAGCCGGCGCGCGATGATGCCCAGATCCACCTCGGCTTCGACCACCACCCGGCCGGCTACGATGTGCAGCCCACCGGCGAACCGCAGCAGCGACGAGACCTCAGCCCGGCGTGCACTCACCGAATTCACGACCAGCCGGCTCAGTTCGTCCTTCACCTCAGCGGTCATCGCCACGAATCGTCACCCCTCGATACATTCACCGTCGATTGCCCCTCTGCTCCCCCAACCGGCCGGGCCAGGTGCGGAGCGGTGGAATCGCTGTCATCAGGACGTGATGCCCTGCCGCGCAGCCGGACCCGCTCCAATGCGGCGGCCAGCATCGATGGGTCATGTAACTGTGTACCAGGCCGGGACACGTCGGCAAACTCCACGTCCGCACCGAGCAGGGCCGCCGTGCGCACCAACTGCTCGCGCTCCCGGTCGCTGGGCACCCTCGCCGCGTCGACGATGATCTCGTCCACGGTGAATCCGGGCGCGTGCTGGGCCAGCACATGGATGTGCCGCTCGGCCGAGAATCCGGCCGTCTCCCCCGGTTCGGCCGCCAGGTTGAGCACCAGGGCCCGCCGGGCCGTGGTGGCCTGCAATGCGGCGACCAGCTGCGGTACCAGAACGTGCGGGATCACACTCGTGAACCACGACCCGGGGCCGAGCACGACAAGGTCGGCGGCCATGATCGCGTCCACCGCCTGATGGGTGGCCGGCGGGTCACCCGGCAACAGCCGCACCCGGCGCACCTTGCCCACCGTGGTGGCGACGGCCACCTGGCCCCTGATCACCCGGAACATCCGTGGATCGGTCTCCAGTCCGGCGACATCGGCCTCGATCTGCAGGGCGATCGGGCACATCGGCAGGACCCGGCCCTTGAGGCCGAGGATCTTGCCGAGTTCGTCGAGGGCGGCCACCGGATCGGTGAGCACCTCGTTGAGGCCCGCCAGCATCAGATTGCCGATCGGATGACCCGCCAGCGCACCGCTGCCACCGAACCGGTGCTGCAGGATGGTCGCCCACAGCCGGCCATGCGGGCTGTCAGAAGCCAACGCCGCCAACGCCATTCGCAGATCACCGGGCGGCACGACATCCAGCTCGCTGCGCAGCCGGCCCGAGGATCCACCGTCGTCGGCGACGGTGACCACCGCGGTGACATGCGGGGTCAGCCGACGGGCCGCGGACAGGGTGGCATACAGACCGTGCCCGCCACCGAGAGCCACCACACGAGCCGTCATCGCGTGACTCCCACGCGTTCCGGTCCTCGCTCGTTCCTCGCTGCGATCCGCGCGCACGCTCGCCTGCGCGCCGTCATTCGCGCCCCAGATCGCGGTGCAGCACCCGCACCGTCAACTGCTCACCGCCCTGCAGCCGGCCGGCCAGGGCCTCGGCGATCGCCACGCTTCGGTGCTTGCCGCCGGTACAGCCGATGGCCACCGTCATATAGCGCTTTCCCTCCCGGCGATAACCGTCGATCACCACTCCCAGCAGCCGATGGTAGGTGTCCAGGAACTCCGCGGCGCCTTCTTGGCCCAGCACGTAGTCCCGTACCGCCGGGTGCTGGCCGGTGTGCGGGCGCAATTCGTCCACCCAGTGCGGGTTCGGGATGAACCGGACGTCCATCACGGTATCGGCATCCATGGGCAGGCCGTACTTGTAGCCGAACGACTCCACGGTGATGCTGGTGTGGGCGACGGTCTCCTCACCGAAGGCGCGTTCGATGCTCTCGCGCAGGGCCGGCACCGCCAGTGTCGAGGTGTCGATCACCAGGTCGGCGACCGCCCGTACCGACGCCAGCATCGTCCGCTCGGCGGTGATGCCCTCGGCCAGGGTCTGGTTTCCCTGAAGCGGGTGACTGCGCCGGTTCTGTTCGTAGCGGCGCACCAGCGTCTCGTCGGAGGCATCCATGAACAACACCCGCGGTGCGATACCCCGGGTGCCCAGTTCGGTACGCACCGAGTCCAGATCGCCGGTGAAACCCTTCGACCGGACATCCATCACGACGGCCAGCCGGGTGATCCGCGATCCGGCGTCCAGCCCCAGATCGACCATTCTGGCGATCAGTTCCGGCGGCACGTTGTCGGCCACATACCAACCGAGGTCCTCGAGCACCTTGGCGGTGGTACCGCGTCCCGCACCGGAGAGCCCGGTGACGAGGACGACCTCGATACCAGTATCTGATTCCCCGGGTCGCTGCGCTCCTGCCCGCCGACCGTCTGATTCCCCGGGTCGCTGCGCTCCTGCCCGCCGACCGTCTGATTCCCCGGGTCGCTGCGCTCCTGCCCGCCGGTCGTCACTCATATATTGCTCAGTCACCCCGATGCCTGTTGATCTTGGTCTGTTCGATCATTGTCGAAAACTGCCGCTGGCGCGTCGGAATCGGCTTCGCCCGACCCGGCGGCACCCTCGCCGAGGGCGTCGAGGACGGCGCGCGCGGTGGCCAGTCCGATTCCGGGCACCGCGGTGATGTCCTCGATGCTGGCCGCCGACAGCCGCGACACGGACCCGAAGTGGGTGACCAGTGCTTTGCGCCGGTGCTCACCCAGGCCGGGCACCGAGTCCAGTGCCGACGCCGTCATCCGCTTGGACCGTTTGCTGCGGTGGAACGTGATGGCGAACCTGTGGGCCTCATCACGGATGCGCTGCAACAGATACAGCCCTTCGCTGCTGCGCGGGAAGATCACCGGGTCGTCCTGGAACGGCACCCACACCTCTTCGAGCCGTTTGGCCAGCCCGATTACGGCGACATCGGTGATACCGAGCTCGTCGAGCACCGTGGCGGCGGCGTTGACCTGGGGTGCGCCACCGTCGACGACGTAGAGGTTGGGCGGGTAGGCGAATTTGCGCGACTTGCCCTCGGCCACCATCGGCCGGTCGGCGTCGGCGACGTGCCGGGCGAACCGGCGCCGGGTCACCTCGGCGATGGAGGCCACATCATCGGAACGGCCCCCGCCCGCCGCCTCCCGGATCGAGTAGTGCCGGTAATCCGATTTGCGCGGCAGCCCGTCTTCGAACACCACCAGCGAGGCCACCACATCGGTGCCCTGGACGTGGCTGATATCCACGCACTCGATGCGCAGCGGCGCGTCGGACAGCTCCAGCGCATCCTGAATGCTCTGCAGGGCTTCCGATCTCGCATTGAAGTCGCCGGCACGTTTGAGCTTGTGTTGGGTCAGCGCCTCTCTCGCATTGCGGCCCACGGTCTCCGCGAGCGCCAACTTGGCACCGCGCACCGGGACCCGCAGCGCCACCCGTGATCCACGCAGACCCGAGAGCCAGTCGGCGAGTTCGTCGGCGTTGTCCGGAAGCACCGGCACCAGAACCTGTTTGGGCACCGGGTTGGTGGTCTCGTCCTGAGTGCCGGATCCGTCACCGCTGAGCTCGGCCTGATCGCCGTAGAACTGGGTGAGGAACTGCTCGACGAGGTATCCCTCACCGGACTGCCCGGGTTCACCCGTCTTCTCGACCACCCAACCGCGCTGGCCGCGGACCCGGCCACCGCGCACATGGAACACCTGCACCGCCGCTTCCAGGTCGTCGGCGGCGAAGGCCACCACGTCGGCGTCGGTACCGTCACCGAACACGACCGTCTGCTTCTCCAGCGCCCGTTTGAGCGCACCGATGTCATCGCGCAGCCGCGCCGCCCGCTCGAAATCGAGATCCTCTGCCGCGGCGGTCATCTGCCGCTCCATATCGCGCACCAGCCGGTCGGTCTTACCGGACAGGAAGTCGCAGAAGTCCAGCACGATCTGCCGGTGCTGTTCGGCGCTGACCCGCCCGACGCACGGCGCCGAGCATTTGTCGATGTAGCCCAGCAGGCACGGCCGGTCGATCTGGTTGTGCCGCTTGAACACTCCCGCCGAACACGTGCGGGCCGGAAAAACCCGGGTGAGCAGATCGACGGTCTCGCGGATGGCCCACGCATGTGAGTACGGGCCGAAGTAACGCACGCCCTTGCGGCGCGGGCCGCGGTAGACGAACAACCGCGGATACTCCTCGTTGAGGGTCACCGCCAGCACCGGGTAGGACTTGTCGTCCCGGTAGCGGATGTTGAACCGCGGGTCGAACTCCTTGATCCAGTTGTATTCCAGCTGCAGCGCTTCGACCTCGGTGGACACCACGGTCCACTCGACGCTGCCCGCCGTCATCACCATCTGCCGGGTGCGTGGCGCCAGCCCGGCGATATCGGCGAAATACGAGTTCAGCCGGCTGCGCAGGCTCTTGGCCTTGCCGACGTAGATCACCCGGCCGTGCGGATCCCGGAATCGGTAGACACCGGGTTCCACCGGAATGGAACCCGGCGCAGGCCGGTACGTCGCTGGATCGGGCACGGGTCCAGGTTAGAGCGTGTCGATGTAGCCGCAGAACGCTGCGGCCTTGGCTTCGTAGTTGCGGTAGGTGTCGTAGCTGGCCGCGCCGGGTGACAGCAGCACGACGTCGATATCGGCGAGCCCGGCGGCAGCGGCGACGGCCGCCTCCAGGCTGTCCACCCGATGCGTGCGATCGGCATGCTCCTGCGCGAACCGGGTCCCGATCAGCGCGCCGTTGGACGGCCCCTGGATCAGCGTCACCCGGCGGGCGCCGCTGCACAGGTAGTCATCGAGGCCCTGGTAGTCGAGCCCGCGGTTCATCCCGCCGACGATGAGGGCCACCGCCGCCCCGGCCGGCATCGCGCGCAGTGCGGCGACCACGCTTTCACCGGTGGTCGCCAGCGTGTCGTCCACCCACCGGATCCCTCCGGTGGTGCGCACCGTCTGCAGCCGGTGCGGAAGGCCGGCGAAGGTGCCCGCGGCGTGATCGATCTCGGCGTCGGTGACCGGTCGCCCGAGCACCTCGGCGGCGGCCAGCGCGGCCAGTGCCGCATTGGCGACATTGTGTTCATAGGACATCACGCCGCCGGACAGCGGAACCCGCGCCTCGCTGGGGTCTACCAACCGCACCGGCGGCAGGTCGGTGATCCCGATCCGGTCCAGCGCCGCCACCACCTCCGGTGTGGTGATCAGCACCCGGGCCCCGTGCTCGAAGATGCGCGCCTTGGCGGCGTAATAGCGCGGGATGTCGCCGTGAAAATCCAGGTGGTCCTGGTACAGGTTGGTGATCACCGCCACCGCGGGCGACGTGCGCAGCAGCGCGCACTGCTGGCTGGACAGTTCGGCAACCACCCACTGCCCGTCGTGCGGTGCCCGGTCCGGCGCCGTCAGATCCGATAGCGGGGTGCCGATATTGCCCGCCGCCACGGCCGGCACTCCGAGTCCGGCGAGCAGATGCGCCAGGAACGCCGCCGTGGTGCTCTTGCCCTTGGTCCCGGTGACGCCGATGGTGCGCGCACCGTGCGCGGCCAGGTACCAGTCGGCCGCACTCGACACCGGCGGACCGCTGCGCCGCAGCTCTTCGAACAACGGATTCCGCCAGGGCACACCGGGGCTGACGAACACGATATCGGTCTCGCCCAGCAGCGGTACGGACTCCGCACCGTAGTGCACGGACAGCCCGGCGATACCGGTGTCGACCGGCTCACCGGCGCGGTCGTCCACCGCGACGATGCGGGCGGCCCCGTGCACGGCGGCGGTGCGGGCCATCGACAGGCCTTCTTTGCCGAGCCCCCAGATACCGACGACGCGACCCGTCAGATCAGTCATCGAGCAGCTTCGCATAGCGCGCCGGCACATGGTGTTCGACGGGCGCCGGGTCCGTCTCGGCGGCCGCGACGGTCTCCAATTCGGTACGGCGCGAGGCGAACCGGTCGACAAGGGTCAACCCGCCCCAGGTGTCGTCGTCGAGCACGGCCAGCATCGATTCGGCGGCCTCGTAGTACTCCCCCACGCATTCGAACGGCTTGTGCACGCCGAGACCGAGGATATCGGCGAACCCGTCGTACTGGGCGGGGTCGTCGAACAGGTCGGCGCCGAAGATCTCCTCCAGGCGGGCCCGCCCCAGCCGGGGGGCCAGCAGCACGAAGACGAACTGACATTTCGGGCAGTGCCCGCACCACGAGGTGGCCCGGCGCGCCGGATCGAGGGCGAACAGCCGGTTGCAACTGGTGAAGACATCGAAATACTCGGTACAGGTGGCGAACCGGTCGGCGATCTCGGACTCGGAGAGCCCACGCAGCAGCGAGAAGTACCTGTCCGGGTTCAGCCCGTAATGCGACAGCGTGTCCCGCAGCAGCCTCTCGTAGGCGAGGCTCTTGGACCACTGGTGGTTGATATCGCGGCCCAGCCACTCGATGTTGCCCACATTGGAGGACCGCTCATTGGACAGCACCACCGGCCCGAAACCGTTGGCGTCGGCCACGATCAGACCGATCACACTGTTGATGGCCGTGACGGGTACGTGGCCGTTGTGGGCGCCGTTGGCGTTGGCCTCGATCAGCGCACGGTCGATTCTGCGCCGGACGTGCACGCTGTCCAGCCCGCTGACCTCGATACAGCGGTCGATGGGGTCATACCTGTTGACGCTGAACAGGACCGGCTTCACCCCGTGGCGCCGGAACGCCTCGATACTGACCACCGAGTCCTTGCCGCCGCCCACCGGTACCAGTGGTGTGCCCGCCGGATCCCAGGCGTCCGCCACGTCCCCGGTGTGCGCGATATCCGGCCCGGTGATCTCCGGACTCAGCGCTCCCGGCAACTCGTTGCGATAGGCGAATTCACCCAGCCCGCCCTCGACCAGGGTCCGAAGATAGCGCTTCTCGAATTCGCTTGTCGGAAAAGCGATCTCGATCCTGGGTGGGGCGGCGGCCTTGTAATAGCTCAGCGCACAGGTCAAGGCGAGCAGCCCGGTCAGCTTCGGATGTGGTGCCGCGCCCGCCAGACCGGCGCCGAAGTCGATCACCTCGGTGAAGCGGACCGGATCCGGGCCGCGCAGGGTGTAGTGCAGATTCAGCACGCCGCCGACGATGCCCGGATTGTCGGCACCGCCGACGACGTCGTAGCCCTCGATCACCAGGGCGTCGAAGGATTCCGGGCGGAATGTGCTCACCATCGACGCTCCCCGATCGAGGCGACAGGGTGGGTCTCGTATCGCGGGGACACCCACCACGCCCGCGTCACCGCGGCCGGCTCCAGCGGCGCGTCGGTGAGTGTCGTCGACGCGCCGAGCAGTCCGGCGGCGCGCAGTCGGCCCAGCCGGGCGGCGCCGAGACCTACGCGACCGCCCTGTGTATCGCACACCAGCGCGCCCAACAGCGGCACTCCGAGGTGACCGGAATCGGTGGGTACCGCGTCGGCGTGACCGGAGTCGGCGAGCTCACGCTCGGTGCGCAGCTGCGCGGCGCGGCTGGTGGTGCGGGCGGCCATCTGTCGCCAGGAGGGCATGGGGGGCGCCATCGCGCACCGCGCCAGGTGCACGGGCTCGGTGCGTACCGGCCTGATGGGCACGCCACTGACGACGACGTGTGCGTCCACGACCACTACGGTGACGACGGCGGTCCGCGGACCGTGCCGGCGCTGCAGTTCGTCGGTGAAATCGGTGAGGGCGCGCCGCAAGTGCGCGATGGTGGGCATCTCGATACCGAAGAAGTCCGCGGGTTCGGCGAGCCAGCGCCAGACGGCTTCGGTGTCGGGCGCGCGGCCGGGCACCACCGGAAGGGTGACCGTGGGGTGGGTTCCCGGACCCGTGAGGAGCGCGGCTGCCGAGACGAGCGGGGTGGCGCTTTCGGATAGGCCGTCAGCCGAGGTTGATACGAACTCCAGAGTAGTCATCGACATGCCGATACTACCGCAGCGATCAGCGGCGATACTGGACGGTGTGAGGCGCGACGGCGGGACAGGCACACGCATGGGTGAGGCACGGGTGGCCCGGTTGACCGAGACCGATTGGCGCGCCTTCGCGGGTGTGCGCCTGCGCGCGCTCACCGACTCGCTGGGCTCCGACGATCCCCAGTTCCGCCGGGAGTCGACGTTCACCGCCGCCCAGTGGCGGCGGCGCCTGCGCGCACACGCCCAGTTCGCCGTGGTGGTGGACCACCACCCGGTCGGTCTCATCGGCGCCCAGCGGCAGGGCTCCGAGGCCGTCTACCTCTACTCGCTGTGGCTGGACCCGGCGGCGCGCGGCCGGGGCCTGGGCCGGACCCTGGTCGCCGAGGCGGTGCGCTGGGCCCGCACCCAGCGGGTGCGCCACGTCACGCTGCGCGTCAACGTCGACAATGCCCGGGCGCGCGCCGTCTACGACAGTCTGGGCTTCGTCGTGAGCGGTGCCGGGGAGCTCGACGAGGTCACGATGTCGCTGGACGTGAGCTGAGATCGGGCCGGTAGTGCTCCAGCAGTGCCCGCAGCCGATCCATCGCATCCACGGCACGTTCCTTGTCCACCGCCTGGATCGCCATCAGCGGGGTGTACTCGTCGTCGGCCAGATCCACCCGGGCCCACCTGGCCCCGGACGGGAACGAGACTCCCGCCACGTCACTCCACGGAATCAGCTTGTACCCGAGCAGGTTTCGCACCGAGATCCCGCACGCCCCGGCACGCAGCCGGGGCCGCGCGAACAACAGCACCACACCACCGAGCAGGATGCCGAGCACGCCCATCGCGACCTGGTCGGAGGTGCGGAACAGCACCCCGCTGGAGCCGATCTTGAGCAGGAAGCCCACCGTGATGTGCGCCGCGGCGATCAGAAATGCGGCCAGGTAGACGAAATACGGGGTCAGGTGCGGTGTGACGACCAGGTCCCAGGCCCCATCCGCCTCCGGCCGCTCGCTGGCGGCGGTCATGACCGGATGTCGCGCAACACCAATGCGGTCGACAGCGCGGCGGCCACGGCCTGCGCACCCTTGTCCTCACTGGAATTCGGCAGACCGGCCCGGTCCAGTGCCTGCGCCTCGGTGTTGGTGGTGAGCACGCCGTTGGCCACCGGGGTGGACTCGTCCAGCGACACCCGGGTCAGGCCCTGGGTGACCGCGTCACACACATAGTCGAAATGCGGTGTCTCACCACGGATCACCACACCGAGGGCGACCACGGCGTCGTACTTGGCGGCGAGCGCCTGTGCCACCACCGGGATCTCGATCGCGCCGAGCACCCGCACGATCGTGGGATCCACGGCGCCCAGTTGCGCGGCGGCGCGCACCGCGCCGTCCAGCAACGCATCGCAGATGGTGGTGTGCCAGGTGCTGGCCACGATGGCCAGCGAGATGTCCGAGGCGTCGATATCGGGCAGATCGGGGACGCCGTGACCGCTCACAGGGCGCCACCGAATTCGCCGGGGGGCGACACTTCGTCGTAGTCCTCCAGGCCCACCAGGTCGTGGCCCATCCGGTCGCGTTTGGTCATCAGGTAGCGGATGTTCTCCGCGTTGGCGCGCACCGGAAGCGGCACCCGCTCGATGATGTGCAGGCCGTAGCCGTCCAGGCCCACCCGCTTGGCCGGGTTGTTGGTGAGCAGCCGCATGGAGCGCACCCCGAGGTCGACGAGGATCTGCGCGCCGATGCCGTAGTCGCGGGAATCGGCGGGCAGGCCGAGTTCCAGGTTCGCGTCCACGGTGTCGGCACCGGCATCCTGCAGCTGGTAGGCCTGCAGTTTGTGCAGCAGGCCGATACCGCGGCCCTCGTGGCCCCGCATGTAGAGCACGATGCCGCGGCCCTCTCGGGCCACCGTCGCCATGGCGGCATCCAGCTGCGGGCCGCAATCGCAGCGCCGGGAGCCGAACACGTCACCGGTCAGGCACTCCGAGTGCACCCGGACCAGCACGTCGTGGCCGTCGGATTCCGGTCCGGCGATATCGCCGAGCACCAGCGCGACGTGCTCGACGTCCTCGTAGATGCTGGTGTACCCGACGGCACGGAACTCGCCGTGCCGGGTCGGGATGCGGGCCTCGGCGATCCGCTCGATGTGCTTCTCGTGCTTACGGCGCCACTCGATGAGGTCCGCGATGGAGATCAGGGCCAGGTTGTGTTCGTCGGCGAAGATACGCAGCTCGTCGGTCTGGGCCATCTCGCCCTCGTCCTTCTGGCTGACGATCTCGCAGATCGCGCCGGCCGGCTGCAGACCGGCCAACCGGGCCAGATCCACGGCGGCCTCGGTGTGTCCGGGGCGGCGCAGCACGCCACCGTCCTTGGCCCGCAGCGGCACCACGTGACCGGGTTTGGTGAAATCGTCGGCGACGGCGGCCGGGTCGGCCAGCGCGCGCATGGTGGTGGCCCGGTCCGATGCCGAGATACCGGTGCCGACGCCCAGCTTGGCGTCCACGGTGACGGTGTAGGCCGTGCCGTGCTTGTCCTGGTTCACCGCGTACATCGGCAGCAGGCCGAGGCGGTCACAGACCGCGCCGTCCAGCGGCACACACAGGTAACCCGAGGTATAGCGCACCATGAACGCCACCAGCTCCGGGGTGGCCTTCTCGGCGGCGAAGATCAGATCGCCCTCGTTTTCGCGGTCCTCGTCGTCGATGACCACGACGGCCTTGCCCGCCGCGATGTCGGCCACTGCCCGCTCGATCGAATCGAGCCTCGTCATCTGGTGCCACCTTCTAGCGTTCGCATTTCCACCTCAGTATGAACCACCGCCCTAGGACGTTTAATGCCCGCCGGTCCGTAGGGACCGGCGGGCATTAAACGTCCCTGCGGAAACGTCAGACGGTGTACGTCCTGGAGTTACTCGCCGGCGTGGAGGTCACCACGCCGTTGGCACCGACGACGTAGTAACCATCGGTCACGGTGAGCGTGATGGTGTCGCCCGATTGCGTGCCCGTGGTGTTCAGGGTCGAGAAGCTCTTGTCGTAGGAGGCCGAGCCGTGCTGGGGCGCCTTGGTGATGGTGTAGGTGAGCGAATCGCTGTCACCGTCGGAGGACGAGACCGAAGTCCAGTCATTGGCCCCCAGCCCCCAGAACACACCGCTGCTGGGCTGGGACGGGGCGCTGTTCACCGCATAGATCGACACCGACACCGAGTACGTGGTGCTGCCCCCGAACGCGTCGGTGACCGTCGCCGAGAAGGAGTCCGCGACGGCAGTGCCCGTGGCACCGATCTTGGCCGCACCGTGGTAGTACGAGTACGACTTGTCGATCGTGTAGGAGAACGTGCCGTTGGAGTTGATCACCACGGTGCCACCGTTAGTCGTCGAGTACGACCCTGACGTGTAGGTGACCGCGTCGCTGTCGGCGTCGGTCGCCGTCAGCGTGCCCGTGGTGGTCTGCTTCAAGGTGCCGATCCCCAGCACCCGGTTGTCATCGAGGCTCGTGCTGGTGATGGTCGTGGTGCTGGCCGCCGGGTTGGCGTTGGACACCGTCGGCGCGACGCTGACCGTCGCGATGGTCACCGACTTGCCCGACGCGTCGGTGGCCGTGATGGTGAACGAGTCATCCGGGGTCTGGGTATGACCGGTCACCGTACGGGTGTAGGTGAACGTACCGTCGGCGTTCTTGACCACCGACCCCTTCGCGCCCTGGCTGCCGACCGTGAACGTCAGCAGAGACGCGTCGTTGGCCGGAACGTTCAGCGTCACGTTGGTGACACCGGTCGAACCGTTGGTCACCGTCACCGGCGATGGCGTGCTGAGCCCGCTGAGGCTGACGGTCGCCGTCGACGTTCCGCCGTGGCCGTCATCGACGAGCACCTGGAACGTATCCGTCGTCTTACCCGCCGTCGGGACGTAGGTGAACGAGCTGCCGTTGATCTGGACGATGCCGCCGTTGCTGCCCTTCACCGACCCGTTGGTCGCACCGACCAGCGAGTAGGTCAGCGAGTCGCTGTCGTCATCGGAACCGCTGATGGTGCCACGGACCACGCCCAGCGCGTCGGTGCTCTTGCCGCCTACCGACACACTCGAATCCGGGGTGGTGTTGAGCTTCTCGATCGGGATGGAGAAGCTCAACGTGTTCGTGCCGCCGAACTGATCGCTGGCCGCGATCGTGAAGGTGTCACCGGGGGCACCCGGCACCGCCGCGTTGTGCCAGTAGGAGTCCTCGCCACCGAAGATCGTGTTCTTGAGCTTCTTCGGCGAGGTGTAGGTGAACGTGCCGTCGGAGGAGACGGTCACCGATCCACCGTTGGCGGTGCCGTAGGTGCCCGCCGCGAAGGTGACGGCATCGCCGTCGGCATCCGTCGCGTTGATGGTTCCCGTGGTGGTCTGCTGCCGGTTGATACCGATGTCCACCGTGTTCAGCGAGGACGTGCTGACCGTCACGCCGTTGGCCGCCGGCGCGCTGTTCGGAATCGACGGTGCCACATTGACGGTCGCGATCGTCACCGTCTTACCGTCGGCGGTGGTGCCGACGATGGTGAACGAGTCCGCAGGGGTGACGGTATGACCCAGCCCCGCGGTACGGGTGTAGGTGTAGGTGCCGTCGGCATTGCGGACCACGGTGCCCTTGGTGCCCTGGCTTCCGACACTGAAGGTCAGCAGGCCGGCGTCGGCCCCCGGCACGTTCAGCGTGACGTTCTGCACGCCTGAGGACGGGTTGGTGAGGGTGACCGGCGATGGGGTGGACAGGCCACTGAGGCTGACCGTGGCGGTCGACGTCCCGCCGTGCCCGTCGTCGACGAGCACCTGGAACGTATCGGTCGTCTTGCCCGCCGTCGGAATGTAGGTGTAGGAGCTGCCCGACACGGTGATGATGCCGCCGTTGCTGCCCTTCACCGACCCG
The DNA here is from genome assembly GCF_051188035.1 of Mycolicibacterium sp. Y3. Lineage (NCBI taxonomy): Bacteria > Bacillati > Actinomycetota > Actinomycetes > Mycobacteriales > Mycobacteriaceae > Mycobacterium > Mycolicibacterium sp. Y3. Next base: position 3,955,903 of record NZ_JAVQLT010000001.1, read on the forward strand.
TTGGTCGCACCGACCAGGGTGTAGGTCAGTGAGTCGTCGTCATCATCGGAACCGTTCAGGGTGCCGCGCACCACGCCCAGGGCATCGGTCGAGTTGTTCTTGGTCGGCACACTCGCCGACGGGGCGCTGTTGAGCTGCTCGATCGGGATCGAGATGGTGAGGGTGCTGTGGGCGCCAAAGCTGTCGGTGACGGTGACGTTGAAGGTGTCGTTGAGTGCGTTCCCCGTCGCCCCGTCAGCCGATGCGCCGTGGTAGTAGCCGTAGGTCTTGCCGATCGTGTAGGTGAAGGTGCCGTCGTCCCGGAACGTCACCGTGCCACCGTTACTCGTGCCGATCAACTGGCTGCCCAGCACTCCACCCAGGACCGAGACGGCGTCGCCGTCGGCGTCGGCGGGGGTCACCTTGCCGTTGGAGGACTGCCAGTACACGCCGAGCACATTGGTCACCGAGGAGCTGGTGATGGTGGTGGTGCCCGCGGTGGGTGCGGCGTTGCCGATGATCGGGGTGACCGTGACGGTCCCGACCTTGATCTGCAGACCGTAGGCGGTGCCCATCACGTCGAAGGTGTCGTCGGTGCCACCGACATGTCCGGGCGCGGTACGCGTGTAGGTGTAACCGGTGCCGTTGAAGGTGACGGTGCCGTAGCCGGCACCCGTCGCGCTGTAGCCGGAGAACAGTGCGTCATTGGCCGCCGACCCTGTGCTGACGGTGCCGGTGGTGACTCCGGGTGCCCCGTTGGTCTTGGTGATGTTCACGTTGTCCAGTGACGGGGTGGGAGCGATGACCGCGCCCAGGCCCACCAGCACATCGGTGGTGCCACCGTTACCGTCACTGACCGTGACGCTGAACGAGTCGTAATAGCCCAGCGCCCCACCGAGTTTCGGGATGTAGGTGTAGCTGCCATCGGAGTCCACATGCGCGATGCCGCCCGCGCCGGTGTACGAGGTGGACGTGTCGGCACCCGTCGCACCCTTGATCGAGTAGGTGAACGAGTCGCCGTCGACGTCGATGACTCCGGTGATCTTTCCGCGGACGATGCCATTGCTGTCGGCGATGATGTTGGACGCCACCCCACCGAACGGCGCATGGTTCACCACCGTTGCCAGGTGAACCTGGAAGGTGGTGGTGTCAAAGGAGAGCACGTTGCCATCCGACGCCGTGAGCGTGACCAGATCGGTCAACCCGGACGACAGACGCGGGGTGTACGGCGTGTAGGTGAACGTGTAGGTGCCGTCGGCGGCCGGCGTCGTGTCGACGTGCACCGAACCGAGAAGTCCGACGCCGGTGAAGGTCAGTGAGTCACCGTTGGGATCATGCGCCTTGAACGTGCCGGTGAGTACTCCGGTGTCGGTGTTGGAGTTGGTGATGGTCGGGGTGCTGTCGAACACCGGGGCCAGGTTCGTGGTCGGGATGGTGACGGTGACCAGCACGTCGGTGGTCCCGCCGTGCAGATCGTCGACGGTGATGGTGAAGGAATCGGTCTTCGCGGCATCCGAGGCGCCCACCACGCTGGCCGCGGCGCGCGCGTCCGCATTCGCGAAGTAGGTGTAGTCACCGGTCAGTGCGCTCACGACGACGGTGCCCTTGCTCGTGGTGATCGCTATCGGCGAGTAGGCATGCACGATGTCGTCGTCGGAGTCCACGTTGATCTTGCCGGTTACCGTGCCCAGAATGGTGCTGCTGCCGGTGTTCTGGTAGCTGGCCACCGGCACTTGGTTCACATCGTTGGCCAGGTTGACCGTGAAGGTATTCGACGCCGAGAGCAGACCCGGGTCCCAGGCCGTGATGGTCACCAGGTCGGTGAGGTTCAGGCCGGCCGCGGCGTGCGGGAGGTACGGCGTGTAGGTGAACGTGTACCAGCCGTTCTCGTCCGGCGTCTCGGCGACGTCGACGGTGCCCAGCACCCCGAGTCCGGTGAAGCTGAGCGCGTCCCCGTCGGGGTCGTGCGCCTGGAACGTGCCGGTGAGCACACCGGTGGTGTGGTTGGTGTTGGTGATGCTCGGCGCGGTGTCGAAGACCGGGGCCTGGTTGCCGAGGATCGGGCTGCCGTCGTAGTGGAAACTCACTTCGTACTCGACGTCGTTACCGTCGGGCGCGATCGGATGTGCGAGCGCGCCGAGGCCGTCGTTGATGGTCACCTTGAACGTGACGTCCGCGCCGTTGACCAGACCGCTCGGTGACGGCACGTAGGTGAAGGTGCCGTCCAGACCCATCACGATGAGTCCCTCGCTGGGCTGCTGGTTGAGGCCGACTGTGTAGATCAGCGGATCGCCGTCGGGGTCAGTGCTGGTGAGCTTGTACGTGCCCGGTAGCGGACCGGCGGAGATGATCGGGGTACCGGGCAGGTGGTTGGTGGCCAGCCGCTCGTAGCGCGTGTAGGCCGCGGCCAGGAACAGGTAGACCGGCACGGTCAACGGTGTGGGCGCGCCGTTGAACAGGGTCGCCTGCAGCAGGGTTTGCAGCGTGACCACATATCCGGCGGCGACCTGCGAGGGGGCCAGGATCGGGTTGTCCGGGTAGGCCGGGAAGAACTTGTCGACGGCCTTCGCGAACTGCTCGATGAAGGCGGCGAACGGCCGGAACGCTGGGATGTCCGGCGGCGCCGGCACGAGGTCGGCCAGCGACGTGGCGGCCACCGCACCCGAGACCGGCGTGGCGGCGGCGCTGAACAACGAGGTCTTGGCGGCCGAGGTGCCGGAGCTGGATTCGGTCGCGGCCACCACCGGCGCGGCCACCCCTGGTGTGGTGTCCGACTTGGGAACGGTGGGCGTCTCGACGACGGGGGTGGTGACGACCGGTGTCTCGACGGTGGAGGTTTCCGTCGTGCTCGTCCCCGTCCCCGTCCCCGTCGTTCCCGTGGTCGCGGGGACCTCAGGGGTCTCGGTGGTGCCCGTGCTGGGGGTCGAGGTGCCCGTGCTGGGGGTCGAGGTGCCCGTGCTGGGGGTCGAGGTGGACGTCGAGGAGGTCGAGGTCCCCGACGTCGAGGTGTGGGCACCGCCGGAGCTGCTCACCGTGGTGGTCGGCCCACCGTTGGTGGACGTCGTGGTCGAGGAGCCGGTCGACCCGCTGGTGGTCGTCTCCTCTTTGGTGGTGCCGGTGGTGGTCGAGCCGGTGGTCGTGCTGCCACCCGTGCTGCCACCGGTGGTGCCCGTACTTCCGGTGGTCTCCTCCGTCGCGGAACCCGTGCCGGTGCTGGTCGTCGAACCTGTGCCGGTGGTGCCGGTCGTCGAGCCGGTGCCGGTCGACGCGCCGGTCGTGCCCGACGGGGAATCCCCGCTGGGGGCCTTGGCGTCGCCGGCGTCGGCCGAGGCGATCGCGGGAGCAGCGGCTGCGACGGAAAGTCCGAGAAATGCAGCGACTGCGAACTCGCTAGCACGCTTCCTCGTCTTCGCTGAACGCTTGCGATGTGTCGCCACCCGTGTTCCTTCCGGCCGCCCACCGTGAGGTCGCTTCGACAGCGGCATACCCAGCGGGTTCTTAATTGACTGCCGGGAAAGTTAACACGAGCGTCAATACAAAAACAGCTTTTCCTGAGAAAAACATGTGCCGCGTCGCGACACCCCGTCCTGCAACACGTTCTTGTTGCTGAAGTGACGACTGTGTGTAAACCAGCAATGGGACGTGCCCGCCGCTATCGGGCCGACATCAGCCTTTCGACGTACTTCGCGATTGCGTTAGCACTTGCTTTGTGCTATTGCAGCGGATACGAGGTCAGGTGAGAACCCTTGTTGTGCGAATTATGTTTGACTTCCCTACCCTCTCGGCGAACCTCGCATGAGAGGCAAAACCATGACGACTGCCACCCCCATCGAGCATGACAACCCGTATCCCGTCGACTCCACCACCCGCGCATGCTGCGGTGGGATCGGCACCCACACCCGCGACTGCGAATGGGACGGTCCGGTCACCACGATCGAACAGACGCAACCGTGGTCCTGGTCGGCCACGGTCGGCACCTGTGGCTGGACACGGGACGACGGCACCACATTTAGGGGCGTCACCATCAACGGTGAGGTGATCACCCGGGAGACCGCGCGACGGTTGGGTGAGGCCCTGATCGCGGCGGCAGAACAGTGAGGACCGTGTTCGGGCTGCTGCTTGCTGCGGATGTCGCCGCACTATGGTTACTGACGTCAACGTCAACGATGGGGGTATGGGTATGAGCGATGGCAGCCAACTGAGGTGGACAGATGTCCCCAGCGACGAAAACCAAACTCTGTTGATAGACAAGCCCCATGGCTGGTATCTCAACATCACGTTCCGCCAACGAGCCGATGCCCCCGGCGAGCGCGTGTACCTGACCGGGATAGTGAACGCGGGTCCAGGCACTGACGGTAAATGGTGCGCAGTCTCCGCCGATGCCGATGGCCAGCTCAGAACGCTAGCCTCCGGGTTCGCATCCGAGGCCGACGCCGCCGAGCGCGCGGAACAATGGGAGCGCGACCGCTCGTAACGCCCAACGTCCCAAAAGCCGCTCAAGGCCGACCCGCTCGGCAGATAGGCTTGCAATCAGAGAACCGCCTCGGTCGCCCTTCGGCCGGGGCGGTTCTGACTTCTCCCATCGACGAATCAGGCGTAGATGTTCTGCCAGTCGTCTCCGTAAAGTCCGCCTCTTTCAATACGTCGGATCGTCTGCGCCGAAAGCACGTCAGTTGACGCCCAGACCTTAGGCGCCGCCATGGCGCTGGAGTCGAGAGTCACGTTCAAGCCTTGAGCGATTGGCTTCAATGCCGGGTCGTTGAGCGCAAGTTTCTGCCACAGCGATGTGATGAAAACCGTTAGAGGTGCAAAGTCTTTGGCCGTGACTTGGGACATTATCGACATGATCGCCCCTGGCACCTTGACTGGCCTGACCGGGTTGCCGACCCCGACATAGGTGCCTACGGTGGCGCCGGCTCGCATCCTTGACCAGCAGCCGAGATCTGCAATGCAGACGAGATCGAGTGCCTCACGTGGGGTTCGGAGCACGGTGTTGTCGTACTCAGACAAGGTGCGCGTAACGTTCTCCAACGGCTCAGAACCCGGCGATGTCCAATCGTGAGATTCTCCCAACAGCCCGTAAATGATCGGTGGAACAAGCTCTTCGCGGACCGTGTTACCGCGGATCTTCATGCCGCTGTGCAGCTCAGTTGCAGCCTCACACGCCTCAACGATCTCAGATCTTGCGACTGTGCGCTTGACACTGAACGCCGCCGCCACGCCGCCTGCCAGCACTTCCTCTTTATCTCGCAATGAGTCCGGATACGCCGGATGAAGGACTACGAGGTCGGTCTCTGCGGTGACCGTCTTTCCGCCAACGGGCTGCTCAAGCAAGATGTACTTACGCGTTACCACCTGATATCCGCGCGGCAGCCATTCGTGCAGTACCGCCGCCCACCTACCCTCAACCCGGTGGCCGGTCTGTTGCGCTCGACCGCGCTCCCTGGCCAAATCCACGTCGCGGTTGTACTGCTCAACCACTCTCCGATTTAGATCCGCCAGCCACTCGTGATGGGGATGTGACACCGCATTAGCGTATTACTTCCCGCGCTGGTTCGGCCGGTGCGGTAGCTCCCCAAAATACGTCGACCACGGCGCATGGCGCCGGGTAGGTTCGAGTGGTGACCGACGACGAGAAGGACACACTCAGCCCCGAGGAGCGCGAGCGCCTGCTCAACGAGGCGGCGGACCGTATCGCTGAGGTCAGCCGCGAACTGTTTGAGCGGCTTCGCTAGCTGCCCGGCGCGGATCTTCACGTACGACGGTCCTGTCGCACGTTCGGCGGACTTTCACGAGACGCGTCAACTAGATGCCCACGTGCCAGGTTTGTCTCCCCTATCGTTCCCCTTGTGGCCGATTCGCAACGGGTGTCCGAGTACTTCGACTTAGGCGAGACGCAAGGCACTCTGGACTTCGTAGATGTCTACGTGGACGGAGACATCCCGCTGTTCATCGACCCGAGCGTTCTCGCATCAGTCAACTCCGAATGGGCCGACGATTGCACAAGCTCGATACAGGGCTTTTTCCAGGCCATAATCGACCTCATTCTGGCCGGCGACGAAATTAAGGCGAAGGCACTCTTAAGCCATCTCGGGGAAGACAATTCGACTAGGTTAGGCTATTCAAGCCGCAACAAGGGAAGCGGCGTCGGGGCCGAACTGGCGGAAGAATTCTACAAAGATCTATCAAGTAGCCAAGCGCTAGAATCCGGGTATATCCGCGATATAGAAGACACTGCGCTGTTCATTGAAGGCGTTCGGGAGGACCGTGTATCCGATGTCGTAACCAATATCATTCGCCGGCAACTTATTGAGTACACTCAATCCGCCGCGGACTACTACAGAATTCCGCTTGCCCCTAATGTCGCAACCCGCAGCTGCTGGAACAATCAGGAGCGTCGGTGGGATGTGCCTCGGTACTACGATCTACCGATTGCGGGGGGCGAACCAATACTCCTCGTTCCCAAGAGCATCGTTCGACGTAGGCTCTATAACAATCCAGACGAATACTATCGATACTACGTATTGCCCTTTTTTCAAAATGAGGAAATTAGGAAAAGATCGCCTTTGGTCCAGCTTCTCAAATCTGGCGAGCCACGAGTTCTCAAGAAAGACGTGGAAGCCAAGTATAAGGCAAAGCACGAAAGTGACGCACTCGGGGTGCTAAAGCGAATAAACCTCGATGCTACGGACCAAAATGCCGAACTCCTGGACAAATTCAAGCGAGACAAAGCCGCTCACCCTCCTGCCGCCTTAAGTCACGAGGAAATTGCTAATACAACCGGAACTCCGCAACCGAACTACGACGCCCTACTCGAGGATGTGCTCTCAATTGAGACCGGCAAAGACACTGCTGACCAGTACGAACGAGCTGTCGAAGCACTCCTCAACGCCCTCCTTTACCCGAGCTTAGTGAATCCAAAGCGTCAATTTGTAATCCATGAGGGCCGAAAGCGGATCGACATCGCATATACCAACATGGCGGTTGATGGCTTCTTTAGGTGGCTGGCAAATCATCATCCCAGCGGGCACATCTTTGTCGAATGCAAAAACTATTCCCGCCCCTTAGCGAATCCTGAATTCGACCAGATCGCAGGGCGGTTTTCACCATCGCGCGGTAAATACGGGTTACTAGTATATCGCGCATTCTCGGATAAGAGTAAGATTCTTGAATCGCTACGCGATACGGCAAAAGATGATCGTGGGTTCGTCACCGCGCTGGACGACGGTGACCTAAAGGAATTGGTGAATGAAATGAAGTTGAAAGGCACAGCGACAGGTTTAGACGGCTTATTAGATCACCGCTTCAAAGCACTAATTAACTAATCACACGTCCTTCCGCTCGCAGATCACCGTGCACTTGAACGGTCCGTTCGCATTGTCGAACACCCTTGGTCCGCCGACGATCTGGTAGGTCACGCCGCCAACGACAACCTCGTCTTTGGCCTTCGCGGCGAGTACCGCAGGCAGCGGTGGGCAGGTGGCTTTCCATGGGTCGGTGACCACGTCGCCGGTCTCGCTGATCGTGTCGGTGGCCGCCAGGGGTCGCCAGTGACAGCCGGCCACATCCATACTGACGCGCACCTGGGCCGGTTTCTTGAGCCTGTCCAACACGGTCACGTCTTCGGTGACGCTGACGAACGTGATCGTCTGCCGGCCGAACGGTCTCACGCCGCCGCCCACGGAGGTTTCCGGTACGGCTTCACCATCGCCAGGACTTCGGGGTCCAGGTCTTGGCTGGCCGCTGTTGACCAATCGCGCTGGATATCGTCAACTCTTTCCGACGCCAACGCGCCGCCGGGGTTGGTGCGCCGCTCCCAGAATCGGCCGGCCTGGATCAACGTCGCGATCTTGATCGTCTCCGGTACCGCCGACCAGCCCCACCGGGCGGTCACCTGCACGCCATGCTGATCAGGCTTCACAGAGCTGCTAGGCAGGATCTCGATGCGGGTGTACGGCCGGCCGACCGACACCGCGTTGCGCGGGGTCAGCAGGTAGGTAGTGATTTCAGAGACGGGTATCCCCATCTCATCGACCGTTTCGACCTTCAATGATGCGGTGGTCATCAGGTCATCGATATCGACTACATGTCGACCGTTGTAGAACTTGGTTTTGTACCAACGGAATTCGGAACTGGAAAGCTGACCGAACTGCCGGCCGGTTGCCTTATCGATGGCGCGACTGGCTGCCTCTGTGGCCATGGCCAGTTGGGGGTCGATTGGGACCCCCAACCAGCCGGCCAGGTCGGCAGCGCTCGCGTAAGCAGGCTGCCAACCCACGACTACGCCGCGTTCGCTGCCGCGAGGCTGTACGCGCTGCGATTCTGCACGGTGCCGTCAGCACGCTCCCAAACAACGAACTCCACCTGACCGTTGGCGGCAGAGCTGTACGGGTTGACGCTGATCACCGGCGAACCAACCTTGCGGATCACATACGCCTCGCGCAGATCACCGAGCACCGCGAACTTCGCCGAGAGGGTGCTGTTCGACGGGAACGCCTGATCAATGATCACCTCGTAGCCAAGCAAGCTGCGGGCCGGCGCGGCGCCGATGCCAGCCTGTGCCGCCTCTTGGATGAGGGGCCGGTTCTCACCGTCGACCACGGCACGGATAGCCGTCCAAGTCGCCTTGGACATAACCCACTTAGCGTTCTGCTCATACGCAGGATCAAGCGCTGCCTCGATTTCCAGCAGCTTCGCATACGTAATCGCGTTGCCAGCGGCAAGGGTTGCGTTCGCGGTCAGGCCGGCACGTGCGATACCAAACGGTGCGGTAGTGCCGACACCGGTAACCCAGTCGACCGCCTGCTTACGCGCGATGCGCTCACCCAGCTTGCGAGCAATGAAGTCTTCAAGGGGAAACGCGCTGTCCTGCAGCAGCTCTACCGATACCTTCAGAGGGGCGTTCGATGCGCCGGCAGAGGTGTACTTGAATGCGCCAAGATTGACGGTGCCGAGCGTGAAGTCAGATCCGCCCGCGAAGTTCGCGCCTTCTGCGGTGATCTGGCCACTGCTGGCGGTGTCATCGTTCGACGGGTATTCGACGGTGTTGCCGGTCTCCGTCGGGTACTGATCAACCTGGGACGCCAAGCCACCAAACGACTTCTGGACTTCCACCAGTTTGTTTCGGAATCCCTGCGGAACGAGGTAGCCGCCGGCCGAATCGGTGCCGGCGCTCTGCGCGCGCAGCTCGGTGATGTCTGCGTTCGGCGTACCAGTGCGCAGGAACGAACGGAACGCGACGTCCAGGCCATCCTCCTGCCTCGCGGCGCCGACGTTCACCGCAGCGGCCAGGGACGCGTTGGGAGCCTCGTAGGCAGCCTGACGCTTAAAGATCTCTTCGGTACGCCGCACCGACTCCTGCTCATCTTCCAACGAAGCGTACCGGGCCACCTCGTCGTCGCTCATGGCCCGACTTTCTGCCTTCGCGGCGTCGGTGATCGTGCGCAGTTCTGCCTGAATCTCTTCAATGGTCTTCAATTACTTAACCTTTCGGTATGCGCGGATACGCGCTACTTGGGTGCGGACATCTTCCGCAGGGGTGGTGGTACTGCGAAGGGCGACCGTTGTGCCCTCGTATGCCGGCAATGACACCGGCGAGATTTCAACCAGACGCGAAACGCTAAGTTGCGTACGCAGTTCTCGGCCATCGCGAGAACCAGAACGAATCTGACCCGGCCAGAACTGGAACGATGCGCCAGTGAGATCTCCCCGGCTGATCAGCTCCCGTGCGTCTCGGCCTGCGCTCGTGTCTGGGAGGTCGACCTCGAAATGTAATCCCCGGGTATCGGTGGCGAGCCTCAACGTTCCCGACGACTGGCGACCCAACAGCTGCGCCGAATCGTGGTTGAGGAACGCGCGCACATCAGTGGCCCGATCATTGAGAACTGCATCGAAAGCCGTAGGCGCAATGATCTCCCAGAACGATCCGCGGATTAGCGCAGGCTCGTTGAATACCGACGCGTAGCCGGTGATTCGGTTGCCGCTGATCTCTGAACGGATCTCGATAGATCGTGTTTCTAGCGTCACGCTGCCACCGGTTCCTCTGGCGGTTCCGCTTCGGGAAGCGGTGGGCGGTTGAGGATCTGGCGTGCCTCCGCGTGCGAGAGCAGGCCGGCATCAACCTGCGCGATCAGCAACTCAATCTCGGTTTTCGGATCGGGAGCGAGCAGGCCCTTGTAATCGAACTCGGCCTTGCGACCGCTGGGGAGTAGCAGCGACAGCCGTTCCGCGATACGTGATGTCCAGTGGTTGAAGGTGTGCGCGACCATGGCACGGTGCATCTCGGCGATACCAGTACCCCACGACGAATCCTTGTCATTTAGCCCAACGAGCGAATCCGGCACACCGAAGATCGTTGCAATCTCGGCCTTCTGGAACTGGCGCGCCTGTATCCACTGACTGTCCTCATTGCTGATCGACAGCGGGTGAATGGTGGCCTTGCGGTTGATCAGGCCGATAGCCCCGGCGTTGGCCTCCCCCGTTAGTCCACGGTTAAGCCCCTCAAGGAACGCCGGTGCGTCCTCTTCGGCCAGATCGTCATCCACAGTGGCGATAGCCGATACTGTGGGGCCTCTACCGAACAGGCTTGCCGCCGATTTGTCGGCAGCGATCGCCGTGCCGAACGCGCCGTGTCGAGCCAACTGCAGCGGTGACAGTCCATGGATGCCGTCCAGGGAGGTGTTCTTGATGTGGGTGAGCGTCGCGTCGGTGAACGTCCGCTGCGTGCCGTCGTTAAGACTCACCCGGTAGGACTTGACGCCCTGCCTGTCCACCTCGACAGCGACCGACAGCGGGTGAATCGGGCTGACCGAATGCAACAGTCCCGCACCGTTGTACACGTGCGCCAGGTAGGCGTTGCCGTGCAACAGTAGGTGCGCAAGCGTCGTTTCGATCAGTTCGAACCTGGTCAGGCCGAAACCGGGATTGTCCAACCACGAGGGCACCCGCTGGGTAATGCCGTCCGACTCATGCAAAGCACGTAACGGCAAGGTGGCGATACCGCCGGCAATGATCTGCACGCTTCGGTAGACCGCCGCCAATCCCATCACTGACGTCTCGGAGACTGATACGCCAGCCAGACTGGGTGCCGCACCCAACAGATGGAATATCTCTGGGTCGGGGGCCGACCAGTTGCGGGTCTCAGGTGATTCGTGCGGCGGAACGGGCGCGCGGAACATCCGGGGAATTAGGTTCAATCGATTTCCTTTGTTTGCTGAGCCGGGGTTGCCGGCGGGGTGAGAGAGAGAAAAAACGCCTCCCGGGGTCGACCAGGGCGTTCAGGCTGCAGACTTTTCGCAGGTCAGAGCCCTGCGAGCGTTGTCATGTCGCTGACCTGCGGGAATGGCCTATGTCCAGAGGACGAAGGGCTTTGCCTTCGGCTTTGCTACGTCGATGCTGGCGCGCGAGTGTGCCAGCACTGCGGCAACGGCGAGGTCGATCTTGGCCGGCGAATCCTTATCGGCCTTGGTGATCACGTCGCCCTGCGGGCTGTTCACGACGTGGCAGTTGGCGAGGTGGCGCGCCAGCCGTGGGTCACCGTCGTGGGTGAGCGCGCCATCCATCACTGCGGCGTAGAACCCGGTGCAGGCTGGCGCCATGCGTGCACGGCTATAGGTGGGTATCTCAACAACACGCTCACGCCATCGTGCAGACCACTGCGCGATCTCCGCCTGCCAATAAGGCGGATCGCATGCCAATTCCCTTACATCCCAGTACTCGAACGCCTGCTCTACGGTCTGCATCACATCGTCGCGCGGGACGCGCCACTCTTTGGCACCGGGCTTTTCCCACGCGCCCACCACAAAGATGTGACCCTCATGCGTGCAACCCACCAGCGCTGTTGAGTCACCCGAGTACGAACCGTCAAAGCCGAGCCACACGCGGGTGCCTGCGGGTGGCAGCTCCCGACGATGGGTCAGGTTCTCCCATACCCCGTACGGCAGCCATGCCGATGCTGTGGCAGTCCACTCCCCCAAGCGATAACGGCGGAACTCATGAGCTGGTAGCCGTTGGACATCAAAGGCCAGCGTGTCGGCGAAGCCACCCCGGCTATAGCAGGGGTTCGCTCGGTTCCAGTTGTCCCGATCGTCCAGGGCAGCAGACGCTTCGCCTTCGTAGATCTTGCCGTAGACAGTAGGATCGCCGGCCTTAACGGCCTGGTACAGCCCGTGCGCCATTGACGTCAAGTCATAGCCTGGTGTGGTGATCCCGAGTAGTAGGGCATCGGTGCGAGCGGCGCCGGCCATCTGCATTCCAGACCAGATGGAATCTGACGTCTGCAGGTGGACCTCATCGAACAGGACCAGATGCGGGTTAATGCCCTGCGATGCTTTGAAGTTCGACGCGCGAGTCTGGATGAACGAGCCGGTCTCCGGTACTTCGATCCTGTCCTTAAAGATGTGGATCGAATCCCGCAGGTGTTCGCTGCCGAGGATCAGTTCGCGAATTTCAAGCATCAAGACCGAGTTGAGATTGCGCTCGCTGTCTGCGATGGCATAGACATGCCGACCTGTCTTGAGGCAGATCTCGACTATTGCGAGCGCAGCCGCTAACCGAGTCTTGCCGTTCTTGCGTGGCACCTGCACGTAGGCGACACGGGGACGCTTCGGCCCGGTGAGGTCGCGGAGAACCTCACGCTGCCATGGGTAGAGCTTCTGACCAGTGGCGTGTTCGATCCACGGCACCACAGCGCGTTTGGGCGGTAGCGGTGCGAGGTTCCGTGTCTTCGGGCCGGCTTTAAGCGCTGCCACCTACTCGTCATCGGGCGGCGAGTTGAACATGTCGGCCACCCGATTCCAGATGTCGTACTTGGGCGTTGCACCGTGAGGATCATCCGCAGACCTGCCATGGATTAGGGTCGCGACTTTCGCCGCGTCATCGGTGCTGACGATCTTGGCGACACGGGTCGTCTTGCCGAGTTTCTTGTAATTGACGCGCCGCGCCTCGATCGAGTCAATGAACGTGCCCTCATCGCGCGGTGAAATTTCTTTAGCCCACTGCGCTACGTCGTCGGCGATCTCGTATAGATTGGCGCGCAGGTCTGGGTTTTCGGCCAGCGCTGCACGCAGATCGTTCAGCAACTCTTTGTCGCTCACGGGTTGCCTCCCTTGGAACTGTTGCACGACCGGCATGCCGGCTGACGATTCGAGAGCGCATTGTTGGTGGAATCGCCGTCAATGTGATCCCACGTATCGGCCAGTGCACCATTGCATTTGATGCGTAGCGCACATACACCTGCAGGGTCGCCCCACGCGCGGAATGCAGAATTCTCGTAGCGGGCTCTACGCCATTGCCGATCATGGGCAACGCAGCGGGGACGGCCATGCATCGCCCAGTTGGGGCAGCCTGGCTGCAGACATGGCTTATTGGCCATCCGATCGCCTCGCGAACCCATCGACGAGCCTGCGCGCAAGGCCCTCGACACCCTCGGCCGCTTCATCGCTATCCAAATCGTCCGCGATTTCTGTCAACTCAGCGGCGAAGTCACGTGCGGCGGATGCGCTAAGTCGGACAACGTCCGCCGGTCGCGCCGTACATTCCTTCTCCAGCTCGAAATTGAATATTCGCCAATTGATCTCGCGTCCGAACTGCCGTTGGATGCTATCCACGAAAAGACTGCGCCAATCGACTTCAACAACAGGGCCTATCCGCTTCCAGTGGGCACGCTTATACTCAGACATAGGTAGTTCTCCTTGAATGGCGAAGGGCGAGCACCCGTGATGAGTGCTCGCCCTTCGTATTTGACTGTTATGCGCGCGCCAATTGCGCTTCGTTGGTCTGGGCTTGCAGGTTCGCAGCAAGGTCAACGGCATTGGCTTTTGCGCTCTGGTCGCCGCCGTGGAAATTCTCGATGTGCAGTAGCGGACCACTCTGCTGCGGTGACTGCTGCCCGTTCTGCTGCAGCGCGTTGCCTTGGTTCTCAGCGGCTTTCTTATTGCTGGCCTTGTCCATCAGGCCGGCACCGCCGCTGCCGATAGCAGGAGTTGCACCAGCGAGAGAACCCGCGGCACGCCAGAACCACGAGTCCTTCATCGGGTTTTTGCCCGTATCCGGATTCGTGGGGAAGAACGTGTCCAACGCGCCCTCGGTCAAGATGCCCGCAGCCTGGCCACCGAACTTGATGGTCCGGTTGATCGCCTGCATGGCCATCTGCGCAGCCGCCGCAGCGGCCTGTCCACCGAACATGCTTCCGCCAGAACCAGCGGCGCCGATAGCACCCTGAATGGCGCCTCCGAGGAGGCCACCACCGATGCCGAGGCCACCGCCACCCTTGGGTTGCCAACTCGGGTCCTGGTAGTCGATCCCCTGGGACTGGTATGGGGTTCCGAAGGGCAGTGCCTGCGGCATGTTGCCGGGTCCGCGGCCACCTCCACCTGGGAGCGATCCCAGCGGCGGCAGTGGGTTATTCAGCGCCGGGTCGGTGTTTGCCGGTCCGTAAATGTCTACGGGGCTGGGCGCCGGCCCTGTCTGCGGAATAGACGGCACTGCCGGCGCCACGGGCCGGTAGTAGTGCGTCGGCAACGACGGATCGTCAGCACCCAGACCACCCACGCCGCCGGCTTCTGCAGCCGACTGGCTGCCCCAGTTCCATGGCGTGCCGCCCGGGAGGGTGGCCTGCATATGTGACGGGCTGTAGGCGACACGGAAATCGCCAGGGCCACCCGCGCCGGGGACGAATCCGCGTCCGGTCAGCCACTCAGCCGCATTGCCCGTCGACATTGAACGGCCGGCGGTCGACCGGCCATCCAAGATGTTGACGAGATCTTCAATCGAGCTGGTGCAGTCCCCGATCCCCTTAGTGAGGTCACCGACGCCAGGCTGGGAGATGTAGTCACCCGGGCGGATCTGGGACAGCAGCGCTTGATCGCCCGGGTATCCGCTCCGTATGCCGTTCGCGGTGACGTTCATCCCCTGCGCTGCGGCGCTGGCCGTCTGGCTGGAGCCACCGAAGGCCATGCCCAGCAATCCGTACGAACCATCGCCCCGGGCGGCAATGGGAGCAAGCGCGCCCATAACTGGTGCTGCCGCCAGCGAGGCAATGAACTTGACTAGGTTGTCGGCGAGCCCCGGGAGACCCTTTGACAGCCCGAGGTCTTTGTCTAGGCTGGCACCAATGTCGGAGAGGTTGCCGGCCGCGTCGCCTACGGTCTTGGTCAGTGAATCCGTTGCCGACTTCGCTGAATCCTGCAGTGACATAAGCGCTTTAGTCTGATCCTGACTTGCTTTCAGCAGTTCGTTTCGCTTGGAAATTAGGTCGCCCTGATCGTCAACGTTCGCCTTCTCCAGCGTGTTCACGTCGGACTGGAGCTGCGCAATGTGCTGCTGAGATTCCAGGACTGTTTGAGCAGCACTGAACGTTCCCGAAGTTACCGGGATTCCGTTCTGCTGTAGGAAGTCCTGTGGTGACGGGCCGGTGTTGGGCAGGGTCGGCAGCTTGAGTTTGTCGCTCGCACCACCGCCGCTGTCTGCCAGCGAGGGGTCCGTGAGTGCGTTCGGCGTGATCTGCGTAGGCGGCGGGGGCGTTGGCGCAGGCGCATACCAGCTTTTGTAAAAGTTCGTTCCGGTCACGCCGCCCGTGATGGCGTCCAACGGGTTGCCGCTGGCCACCCCGGGCGCGCCGTTAATCGGCAACGTGATCGACCCCGGCAGTCCAGGGCCTTGTAGCCTCGGACCCGTGGCCGGAATGCCAGGGGCGCCGGGGGTGAGCTTCGGTGTGTCTGCAAGTAAATCGTTGAACGCCTTGGGAATACCGCTGAACAGACCGTCAAGGTTCAACTTCTGCTTAAGGCCGTTCCACATTGACTCAATGTTGCGACCGGCCGTTGCCCACTCGTTCTGGCTAGTCTTCAGTGCGGTGTTCGCCGCGTCCTGGGTAGCGCCTTGAACGTCCTTAATTGACTGGGTGATGGTGTGCAGATCGATCTTTTTGAACGCCGCGCCCAGATCCTCGGCTTGCGTGCCCATCAGTGCTACCGCAATCTTGCTCTGGACGAGCGGATCTTGAATTCCGCGGATTCTGTCCAGCACTTCGGCGAACGCGTCACGTGCGACGCTACCGCCCTGTGCGAGCTTGCCGGCGGTGTCGGTTGCGTTGAGTCCCAACGCCTCGAAAGCCTGTTGCGTGGTCTTCGAACCGTCCACGGCACGGATACTGAATTCTTTGATCGAGTCCGCGACGATGTCGGTATCCCGCGCGCCGCCCTCCAGACCTTGCCTAAGCAGGCCGATAGCATCAGCACCGGTCAACCCCAGCTTGCGGAGCTGCGTGCTGTATTCATCGATGGTGTCGAGCCAGTCGCCCGAGACATTCAGCCCTTCACGCTGACCGGCGGTGATGATGTCGAACGCCTGCTTAGCATCGCTCGCTAAGCCGGTCCTAAGCAACTGACTGGCCGATCGCGACACCTCGGGAATATCCTCCCCGAGAATCGATTTGATCGTTTGCAGACCTTCGATGACCTCGGTTTGCTTACCGCTGCCGTCGGTCGCCTTGAGTAGGCCCGATTGGATCGCGGTGGTTGCGGTGTCCATGTTCGCGGCGATGCTCTCGCCGAAGTTGGCCGACCACGCATCACCGGCTGCCTTTGCAGTACTTGCCATCTGGGCGTCGCTGATGCCGAGCTTGGCTTGATTCAACTTGATGTCAGCTTGGAGCTGCATCGCGTCCTGGATCATCGGTCGGATTACCGCAATCGCCGCAGTCGCACCGCCGATCAACGCGGTGGCGATAGGCCCGCCCTTGCCCGCCAGACGCAAGATGCCAGCCGCACCGCTGAAGCCATCGGCGAACTCATCGCCCGCGGACTGTCCAGTCCGCCGTGTGTCGCCCACGTTGATCTTGGGGCGGGCGCGCTTCTCGAATGTCATGCTGAACTCGCGGGCGGCAGTGGTGGCCGCGCCTGCGAAATCACCCTTACCGATCGCCGCCGCCGCGCTGTCGCCGCTGGCCTTGCCAGCCTTGGCGCCCTGACGCGCGTAGTCCTGCGTCGGCATCATCTTGGCCGGGTCCACCCGCACGGCGTCGAACGCCTTCTGTAGGGAGGTCGCGGCCTTGGCACCGGTCTTCTGCGAACTTGCAAGTACCTGCTGTTCGGACTTCTGTAGGGCGCGCTCGTCAACCTTGGCGGTGACGGCAACACCGACTGTGGGCGTTTTTGCCAATGGGTTCCCCTTTCGGGCATGCCAATTGCCGCCGATGCAGCAAGGCATAGGCGGGCGAAAAGGCTTGAGGTGGCGTGACTGGGTGGGCGCGGAGATTCAAGTTGGGGTGAGCTGGCTCAGCGCGCCTACCAGCTCACGGACCCACCGGTGGCACCCAGTGGGCTTTCTGCGGGGTGGATGGCGTTCTCGCGTGCCATGGCTGCCGCAGGATCAGAGGGCACCGGGGAGCGCGGCCGACGCTCAACCCGGTGCCCGGGGTCCGCTGCCCGGGGCGGGAAGGAGGTGCCGGGGCAGCGGAAGTTTGTTATCTGGTGTTGAGTTCTTCGGCAAGATCGGTCAGGGCGTTGCACACGGCGTATACGTCGGCCGGCGCGAACACCATCCGTGCGCGCCCACGGCGGCAAAGCCGCTCAAGGCGCAGCAGCTTTCCCATCGCGTGGATTTCGTACGGCTCACCGCCGGTGGCCGGGATAGTTGCAATCAACATCCGGCACACCACTTGGCCGGCGTGACGACGCGCGGCCCGCAGGGTGTTGCTGTCACGTGGATGAGGTGGGGTTGGCCGGCGATGTCGACGCGGGCGATGTAGCCCGTAGCGTCCTCGGTCAGTTCTACGACGTCCGTGCCGAAGGCAATGGTTGGTTTCATGGTTCCCCTAGAAGTATTTATTAGCGGTGCTAACGACCGCGGAACTGTTGCGGTAGGCCGACCACGAGGCCAACCAGAGATCCCCCAGAACTCCACCCCACGCCAACCGCAACCTGTCATGCGCTCCAAGCGTCCACCGGCCCGTCGTCCATCAGACCGCACGACGGCTTGCCTGACGGAGCCTCATTCTCTATTTCTCTTAGAGATGGACCGGATTTCCCGCCATATGACGGTGGAATTCAGGACCATAGATCGGCTGGGCGACCTTGGTCAGCCTCGTCGGGTGTGTGGTCCGGATTCCCGGCCATACGGTGAGAGCGGTTCATCACGTACTCGTGCTTGTACACATAGCCGTTCTCATTGCGGTACTCGTTCCGCGTAAGCCAGCCGGTTGTGGTTAGGTTCTTGATTCCGCCGCTGACCGCATCCCGGGTCATGCCGGTTGCGGCGCAGATGCGGCGCTGGCTGGCCTCCCACCCATCCGCCAGTGAGAGCAGATAGGCGGCGACACGGAACCCATTGGCCGAGACCTCGGTATCGCGAATCAGCGCGTGAGGTAGCCGAGTGTGATGCTTCGGTCGTTCGCCGAGCAACTTGACCGTGGTAGGCCGCATGTAACCCATCGAGTCACGCCAGCCGGCCATTCAGCGCCAGGGCGCCGGCCAGCAATTGCCGGCCTAACTCGTCCGCATAGTCTGGGCCGATCGGAACGAAATAGTCGGTGCCGCCGATGTCGGTGATAGTCAGGATGACGGCCGGACCGCCGCGCCGATCGATTCGGATATCGAAATCCCGCGGGATAACTTTCATGTGATGCTCCTAAGCATGTGGTTAGCGCGCCCCTCAATATCGCGCAAGAGTTTCAGGCCCTTGACCTTGGCAGCGCTGTGACGCGACAAGGCTTCGCGGTGACAATGGCGGCATTGTCCATTGGTAAGCCGGTCGGCCGGCCCATTAATCCGATGACCGCTCTTGCAGATATTCATTGTTCGCCTCTTACAAAGTATTCGTTATCGAGCGGCATCGACAGAAACCTCGATGCCCGTGATTGCTCGGGAATGGTGGCCTCGTGCCGGCGCTTAAACGGGTTCCCGCGCTCGGACAGGAAACACCAATCAGTGCTGCATTTCGGCACGTGATGGCACGGTCCGTCGCTGCCGGCGAAGGAAATAGATGGCGGCGCTTCAATCACATAGTCGGCTGGCCGTGGCTTCCAACGCCCGTCGATATCTCGGTCAGTAGACAGCGGCCGGCGTCGGGGCGGCACTTGCCGAATCATGGTTTCGGCGTGCTCAGTCTCATGGTGGGCCAGCCCGATAAGATCGGGTTCGTACTGCAAGTTGGCGCGTGAACAATCACGGTTATCACCGTTGAGGTGGACAAGCCGAAAGGCTGGCCCGTGACCACAATAAATGCAGGCATGCACGGGCGGATCGCCGAACCATTCAAAGGCCAGAAAATCGGCACGAGAGAACCATCGGAACATCCGATGACTGTCGACTAGTTCATTGCGGCTACGGTCCCTGATACGTCCATGCTCGGTCCATTCTCGGCCGGGTAAAACGTGCACAAAGGGATGCCACACACGAGGCGGGGGCATTCAGTTCCTTCTACTATAAGAATATCAAAACAGACATATTGGATTACGATAAACGTATAACCTGCAACAACACGCTTCCTAAGTGCGTGCTATTGCAGATCATAGGTTTGAAATGGGGCCGCATAATCGCGACCCACTTCGGGTGATCTATAAGAAAATCCCAACCGGGAAAAACTTATCACCCACCCCCGGCGTAGGGGTACAAATCCGTTGGCTTAAACTCATGCTGCGGCGCCGCTTCGATGAAGGCGGACAACTTATCCCGCACCGCAATGGCCTGCTCAAGGGTCAATTGGGCTGCGATCTTGTCGGAGTCCTTCAAGATCCCCAGCCAGCACACCCCGATCGGGCCGGTGGACTCGTACACCCGCACCACGTGGCCGTAGCTGGTCTCTACTCGGGTTGTGTCCATCACGCGGCCGGTCGCGTGTTCGCGCCATTGGTAGCGCGGCGGCGACGAGCGGCGATGGACAGTCGAGTCATGCGCGCGTAGTGGGCTTTCCGGAGCGACTCGGCGCGGGCACGGTCGCCACCGGCCTCGCGTAGGAACTTCGCATCAAGGCCACGGCGCGCGGGCGCTGTGCGGGCGGTGCGGTCTTCGGTGCGCGCCCACGACGTGTGGGCGGCTTCACTTGAGCGCAGCGTGCGCTCGGTTGCGGTCATGGTCATGAATGCCTTCGGGGGTAGTTGGGCAATAGAAAACGCGCCCTCCCCTTGGGGATTGGGCGCGCGCGGTCGGCACGATGTAGGTGTTGACGCTGCCGGGATTTTTCCCCGGGATTGACGGCAACTCTACTCTGTGCTAGTCCGCGTTTCTCCCCCAGGTTTGCTTGTGATTGTCATCACAGTTTTTGTCATACTTCGCCGATGCCCAATCCTCGGGCCTCCTGGGTAGCGCGCTCGGCGGCAGACGCCTGCGTATACCTGTCAAGCATCGATCGGGTAGACCATCCGGCCACCGTCATAAGGCCCTGCTCGCTCCCGCCCCCTCGAAGCCACGCGGTCGCGGCCGTTGAGCGCATGAGATGGAGGTGGAACCCTTCGATCCCAGCCTGAGCGGCGCGACCCTTGAGCGCAATGTTCAAGCCGTGATAGGCAAACCCCCGCCCGCCGCCGCCCAACCAGAGCGCACCGCTATCCGCTAGTCGATGCCCGCGGCGCAACCGTAGGTACCGGTCGATGGCAGCCGCGCACTTCGGGCCGAACTGCACCACCCTCCCCTTGCCTCCCTTGCCCTTGCGGATTACTGCGAGCCCGTTGACGAGGTCGACGTCAGACACTTGCATCGCGATCAGTTCGCCGGCCCGTACAGCGGTCGCCATCATCATCCGCACGATTGCCTCGTCGCGGCGATCGAGGAAGTCCTTACCCTGGCATGCCTTGACGAGGGCGGCGTATTCGTCATCGGAGAGCGCCCGGGTGACCTTCGAATCGAGTTTCGGGGGCTTCATGTCGGCCAGCGGGTTATTGGGGATCTCGCCCTCGTCGGCAAGCCACGCGGCGAAACGCCGCAGCGCCGCATAGCGGGTGCGGGCGGTCGCTGCCTGTGCGCCGCCATCCACCAGCGAGACGAGGAACGTCTGCACGGTGACCTTATCCAGGACTGCATCAGTCCCGGTCTCGTCACACCATTTCAGAAACACGCGGACACTCCACGTGTAGCCGCTCACTGTCGAAGCACTCTTGCGCTCGGCCTTCAGGTGTAGCTGCCATGACGGCAGCAGATCAGCCAGCAACGAGTCCGCCATCAGCACAGCGTAGCGGTTACTTAGACTTGCAACTCTGTGCTATCTGTTATCTTTGACTCAAGCCAGTAAAACTACTGTTCAGAACGGTTTACCGAGAGAGTAGTCGTTCAACATATTTCGCGATGACGTCGACTTCGAGATTCACCGGGGTGCCCACTGCCGCTCTGCCGAGCGTGGTCAATGCCAACGTGGTGGGGATGAGCGACACCTCGAACCAGTCCCCCGCGAGACCCGACACCGTCAGCGAGATTCCGTCGACCGTGATGGAACCCTTCTCCACCACATACCGGGACAGTTCGGACGGCAGTGCGATGCGCACCACCTCCCAATGTTGCGACGGCGACCGCGAGATCACCCGGCCGGTGCCGTCGACATGGCCCTGCACGATATGGCCACCGAGGCGGCTGTTGACGGCGGCGGCCCGCTCCAGGTTCACCCGACTCCCCACACCGATGGCGCCCAGGCTCGACCGGTTGAGGGTCTCGGCCATCACATCGGCGGTGAACGCGCCGTCGGGCCGCACCTCCACCACCGTCAGGCACACCCCGTTGACGGCGATCGAGTCACCGTGACCGGCGTCGGAGGTCACCACCGGCCCTTTGATGACCAGACGAGCCGAATCGGTGAGATTGTCGATATCGATGATCTCGCCGAGTTCCTCGACGATTCCGGTGAACATGGTTACCAGGTTAGTGGGATGTGATCGGTGTAGAACCAGGCCATCCCGGCCGCACCTATACGATGCTGGTTATGCAGACGCGCCAACGCCGTGCCAGCCATTTCCGTTTCCTGATCCCCTTCCTGGCCGTATTCCTGGCCGCGCTGGGACTCGTCGGGTGCTCGTCCTCACCGAAGGCCAACAACGCGCCACTCCCCGACGCCACGACGCTGCTGAAGCAGTCCGCCGACACCACCCGCGCCCAGACGAGCGCGCACGTGGTGCTGACGACGACCGGGGACATCAAGTCGCTCCCGATCACGATCCTCACCGGTGACATGACCCTCAAGCCCGCGGTCGCCGCGCAGGGCAAGGCCGACATCATGTTCCTCGGCCAGAAGCTGTCCGACGTCAAGTTCGTGGTGTCCGACGGAAACCTGTACGGGGCCATCACCGCCGGTGGCGCGATGGAGAACTTCGGGCCCGCCGCCGACATCTACGACATCTCGACGATCCTGAGCCCGGAGAACGGGCTGGCCAACATCCTGAGCAGCTTCACCGATGCCAAGGCCGAGGGCCGCGAGTCGGTCAACGGCGCCGACGCCGTGAAGATCACCGGGACCGTGCCCGCGGACGCCATGAACAAGATCGCTCCGGCACTGAAGGTCACCGGACCGATCCCCGGCACCGCCTGGATCCGCGAGGACGGCGACCACCAGCTGCAGCAGGTCAAGTTCGACATCGCCGAGGGCAAGAGCATTCAGATGACGCTGTCGGACTGGGGTAAGACCGTCACCGTCGACAAACCCGCCGCCTGATGCCGGCCCGCACCAACCGCAGCCTCGCGATCGGCGCGGGCGGCCTGGCGGTTCTGCTCGGAGCGCTCGACACCTACGTCGTCATCGCGGTGATCCGCGACATCATGGCGGCCCCACCCGCGGGTATCGGCATCCCGCTGAACCAGATTCAGCAGGTCACCCCGATCATCACCGGGTACCTGCTGGGCTATATCGCCGCGATGCCGCTGTTGGGCCGGGCCTCGGACCGGTTCGGCCGCAAGCTGCTGCTACAGGCCAGTCTGATCGGCTTCGCCGTCGGGTCGGTGGTGACCGCGCTGTCCACCGACCTGACCATGCTGGTCATCGGCCGTGTCATCCAGGGCACCGCCAGCGGCGCGCTGTTGCCGGTGACCCTCGCCCTGGCCGCCGATCTGTGGTCGGCCCGTAACCGGGCCACCGTGCTCGGCGGAATCGGCGCCGCCCAGGAACTGGGCAGCGTGCTCGGACCGCTCTACGGCCTGGCCGTGGTGTGGGCGCTGAGCACGTGGCGCGACGTGTTCTGGATCAACGTGCCGCTGGTCCTCATCGCAATGGTGCTGATCCAGTTCAGCCTGCCGTCGCGGGACCGCAGCAAAGAGCCCGAGAAGATCGACGTGGTCGGCGGCGTGCTGCTGGCCGTCGCGCTGGGTCTCGCCGTCGTCGGCATGTACAACCAGTCCCCCGACGGCAAGCAGGTGCTGCCCAGCTACGGGCCGCCCGTCCTGATCGCCGCCCTGGTGGTGGCCGTCGGCTTCTTCGTCTGGGAGAAGTTCGCCAAGACCCGGCTGATCGAACCGGCGGGAGTGCACTTCCGCCCATTCCTGGCCGCCCTCGGCGCCTCGTTGTGCGCCGGCGCCGCCCTGATGGTCACGCTGGTCAACGTCGAACTGTTCGGCCAGGGTGTGCTGGGCAAGAGCCAGGACGAAGCGGTGTTCCTGCTGCTGTGGTTCCTCGGCGCCCTGCCCATCGGCGCCCTGATAGGCGGCTGGGTGGCCACCCGGATCGGCGACCGCTCGGTGGCGTTCGTCGGTCTGCTGATCGCCGCGTTCGCCTATTGGCTGGTGTCACACTGGGACACCAATGTGCTGTCCGCACATCACGATCTGGGCTTCGTCGCGCTCCCGACATTCGGCACCGACCTGGCCATCGCCGGCCTCGGACTGGGCCTGGTGATCGGTCCACTGACCTCGGCAACCCTGCGCGTGGTGCCCGCCGCCGAACACGGGATCGCCTCGGCTGCAGTGGTTGTCGCCCGGATGATCGGCATGCTCATCGGCATCGCCGCGCTGAGCGCCTGGGGCCTCTACAAGTTCAACCAGTATCTGCAGGAGCGACTGGCCGCGTTGCCCGCGCCGAAGGCCGACACGCCCGGCGGCATCCTCATCGCGCAGGGCGCGCGCCTGGGACAGGCGACCAAAGAGGCCTACACCATGCAGTACGCCAGCATTTTCCTGATCACCGCGGTGGTGTGTGTGGTGGGTGCGGCGTTCGCACTGTTCGTCAGTGGCCGCAACGAGCATGCCGATCAGGACGAAACCGATTCGGAAGCAAGCGAACCCGTGGCCGACACGCCGCGGCACGCCAAGTAGGTCAGCAGCGCTCGACGCCGCGCCGCATGGCCTTGGGCTCGCGGCGCGGCGGTGCTGCCGGCGTGGTGGCACGGAGCGCGCCCGAAACGAATGACCGCACGGTGCGCTGGGCCAGCGGGGCGATACCGAGCCAGTCCTGCAGGGCAGTCATGGTCTCCGTCCTTGTTCACGCTGCGTGTCTCGGCGATGACAGTGCTTTGCCAAAATTGTACCGGCGTGCCGATTTTCACGGGGGCCCCGACCGGGCAACTGTGCCGTCGCTCACAAGGGGAACGTCAGGAAACCTGGGGAACCAGGCTCAGTCGTACGTCGGGGCCGATCGTGTCGACGCCGTCGAACCGCCAGCGCTGGGCCCCCGCAATACTGAGCACGCCGACATCGTCGACGGCGGTGATCGGTCCACCCAGCAGGATCGGCGCCACATAGGCCAGGATCCGGTCGATCACCCCGGCCCGCAGGAACGCCCCGGCCAGCGTCGGTCCGCCCTCCACCAGCACCGCGGTCCGGTCCGATAGCGCCCGCATGACCTCGTGGGGATCACGGGTCCGGATCACCATCGTGCGCGAATCATCGTTGAGCACATTGGATTCCGGTGAGATCTCACGCTCGCCGACCACCACGCGCAGCGGCTGGTTCTCGGCCAGGGTGCCGTCGGGCAGCCGTGCGGTGAGGGTCGGATCGTCGATGTACACGGTGCCGGTGCCCACCACGACGGCATCCACCGCCGCGCGGTGCCGGTGCACATCCAGTCGCGCAGCAGCACTGGTGATCCATTGGCTGCTGCCGTCGGCCGCCGCACTGCGCCCGTCCACGCTCGTCGCGAATTTCCATGTGACGTGCGGCATTCCGGTGCGCTGCTTGTGCAGCCACTCACGCAGCGGGCCGGCGGCGACCTCGGCCTCGAGCACACCGCCGACGACCTCGACACCGGCCGCACCGAGGCGCTGGGCACCACCGGCCGCCTCGGGGTTGGGATCGCCGACCGCATAGACCACCCGGGCCACACCGGAGGCCAGCAGGGCGTCCACACACGGCGGGGTTCGCCCGTGGTGGTTGCACGGCTCGAGGGTGACCACCGCGGTACCGCCGCGGGCGCGCTCCCCCGCCCCCCGCAGCGCCACCACCTCCGCGTGCGCACCGCCTGGCGGTTCGGTGGCACCGATACCGGCCACCTGCCCGTCGGCGTCCAGGATCACCGCGCCCACAGGAGGATTCGGGTACGTGGTCCCCTTCACCTGCTCGGAGCACTCGATGGCCTGGCGCATGGCGGCCTCGAACGTCATAGGGTCAGATGGCCCGACGCCGCTGCCGCCTGGGCGCGCAACCGCCGCACCGCCTCCGCGGGATCGTCGGCGTTGTACACCGCCGAACCGGCCACGAAACAGTCCACACCCGCCTCGGCGGCGGCCTCGATGGTGTCGGCGTTGATCCCGCCGTCGATCTCCACCACGATCCGCAGCTCCCCGGCATCCACGAGACGGCGCACAATGCCGACCTTGGCCAGTACCTCGGGGATGAAGCTCTGTCCACCGAAGCCCGGCTCGACCGACATCACCAGCAGCGTGTCGAAATCGCGCAGGATCTCCAGATAGGGGTCGATCGGGGTGCCCGGCTTCACGCTCAGTCCGGCCTTGGCGCCCGCCGCGCGGATATCCCGGGCCACCGCCACCGGATTGTCGGTCGCCTCGGCGTGGAAGGTGACGTTGTAGGCACCCGCCTCGGCGTAGGGCGGGGCCCAGCGCTCGGGGTTCTCGATCATCAGATGGCAGTCCATCGGGATATCGGTCACCTTGAGCAGGCTCTCCACCACCGGAAGGCCCAGCGTCAGGTTCGGGACGAAATGGTTGTCCATCACATCGACGTGCAGCCAGTCCGCCCCGGCCACCGCGGCGACTTCGTCGGCCAGCCGGGCGAAATCGGCGGACAGAATGGACGGCGCGATGAGCGGGGCTGGGGCGAGCGAAGCGACGGGAGAGGGGCCTGCCATGCCGGTTAGCGTACTGGTCAGGCTTCGTTCACCCGCAAGGCAGCCGCGAACATCGCGTCGGTGCCGTGCCGGTGCGGCCACAGCTGTACGTACGGCCCGTCGCCGAGGCGGTCCACCCCTTCGAACAGTTCGCGGGTGTCCAGCGCCTGCACGGGCCGGCGGCGCAGTGCGTCGGCGACCACGCCCACTGTTTCGGCCAGGTGCGGTGAGCAGGTGGCGTACAGCACCACCCCGCCCGGACGGGTCAAGGTGATCGCCGCGGCCAGCAGTTCCTTCTGCAGTTTGCCCAACGCAGGCACATCCCCGGGTTGACGGCGCCACCGCGCCTCGGGCCGGCGCCGCAGTGCACCCAGCCCGGTGCACGGTGCGTCCACCAGCACGCGGTCGAAGCTGCCCGGTTCCAGCCCGGATTCGCGACCGTCGACGCGCAGCACGCGCACGCCCAGGCCGACGGTGTTGTGCTCGACCAGCTCGGCCCGGTGCGGCGTGGGTTCGACCGCCGTCACCGTGGCATGGTCGCCCGCGAGTGCCGCGAGCAGTGCCGTCTTACCGCCGGGCCCGGAACACAGATCCAGCCAGCGGCCGCCGTCCTCGCCCTCCAGCGGGGCCAGGGTCAGCGCGCGGGCCACCAGCTGTGAGCCCTCGTCCTGGACCTGGGCGGCGCGGTCGCGCAGCGCCGTCAGCTCACCTGGGTCGCCGCCGGTCAGATACACCGCGTACGGCGAGTACCGGCCCACGGTGCCGTCCACCTGAGCCGCCAACTCGGCGGCGGTGAGTACCCCGGGCCGGGCCGCCAGGTGCACGACGGGTCGCGCATCGTCACTGGCCAGCAGCTCGTCCAATTCCCCGGCGTCGGCGCCGAGCGCATCGACGAACGCCTGGGCCACCCAGCGGGGATGGGCATGCACCAGGGCGGCGTGGCCCACCGGATCCGACGCCGCCGGCGGGGCGATCTCGGCCAACCAGGACTGCTCATCGCGTTCGGAGATGGTGCGCAGCACACCGTTGACGAAACCGGCTCGCGCCGTGTCGAATTCGATGCCGGCCTGATCGACGGTGGTGTCCAGCGCAGCATGCGCGTCAACCCGGGTGCGCAGCAGCTGATAGGTACCCAGGCGCAGCAGATCCAGCAGCACCGGGTCGATCTGGTCGACCGGCCGGCCCGCCGCGGCGGCGATCACGGCGTCGAGCAGACCGCGGGTCCGGCACGTGCCGTAGGTGAGTTCGGTGGCGAACGCCGCGTCCCGGCCGGAAAGCCCGCGCTCACGCAGCAGGGCCGGCAGGGCGAGGTTGGCATACGCGTCGCGCTCGCTGACCGCGCGCAGCACATCGAAGGCAGCCCGCCGGGCCGGGTCCAGCGGCTTGCGCGGCGGCCCCTTGCGTTGCTTGGGCTTGTTCTGGTCGTGGTACCGGCTCATTGTGCGCGCGTCTCCTCGTCGAGCCGGGCACCGCGTGCCCAGTCCGCAGCCTTCATCGGTTTCTTTCCGGGCGGCTGAATCCAGCTGAGCCGCAACGCCTGTGATCCGCTGCCAACCCACACATCGCGGCGGCCCACCTCGAACTGTCCGGGGGCCAGGGGCTCGCCCTGTCGGTCCTGGTCCACGGTCACCGGCCCGACCTTGAGGCGGGTGTCACCGATCGTGGTCCAGGCGCCTGGGTTGGGTGTCACGGCGCGGATCCGGCGGTCCACGACGTGGGCCGGCAGCTCCCAGCGCACCCGGGCCTCTTCGACGGTGATCTTGGGCGCCACGGTGATTCCGTCAGCCGGCTGCGGCTTGGGCACCAGCGTGGCGTCGGCGATCCCGTCCATGGTGGCTTCCAGCAGACCGGCGCCGGAGACGGCGAGACGGTCGAGCAGGTCGCCCGCCGTATCGGTCGGCCGGATGGTTTCGGTCACCACCCCGTACACGGGTCCGGAATCCAGTGCCGGTTCGATCAGGAACGTGGTCGCCCCGGTCACCGTGTCGCCGGCGGCGATCGCGGCCTGCACCGGCGCCGCGCCGCGCCAGGCCGGCAGCAGGGAGAAGTGCAGATTGATCCAGCCGTGGGTGGGCACCGCGAGCAGTTCGTCGCGCAGCAGGGCACCGTAGGCCACGACCGCACACGCCTCCGGCCCGAATTCGGCCAGCTCCGATACGAATTCACCGCTGTTGGGCTTGGCCGGTTTGAGGACGGGAATACCGTGTTCGGCCGCCAGCTGCGCCACCGGCGACGGCGCCGGGGTGCCGCGCCGTCCGGCCGCGGCGTCCGGGCGGGTGAGCACGGCGACCACCTGGTGACGAGGTGAGTCGATGAGCTTCCGCAGCGACGGTAGCGCGGGTTCCGGAGTACCGGCGAAGACGAGACGCACCGAGACAGTCTAGGGCCCGCTAGCGCGGCGCCTGATAGAACTCCCGCTCGCTCACCCCGGCCAGCGGCGCGACGAACATCCACGGCATGGTGGCGATCAGCCGATTCACGGTGGCCACCGCATCGTTGTAGTACTGCCGGGCGAAGGCCAGCTTGTTCTCGGTGTCGGTGAGATTGCGCTGCAGATCCAGGAAGTTGCTCGACGAGTTGAGCTGCGGGTAGCTCTGCCCCAGCGCAAGCACCTGACCGACCGCATCGTCCAGGTGCCGCTCGGCGGCGCTGCGCTGGGTCACCGACGTTCCGGTGGTGGCCGCGGTCAGTTCGGCGCGCGCATCCGTCACGTGGTCGAGGATCGCCTTCTCATGGGCGGCGAACGACCCGACGGTGTGCACCAGGCTGGGGATCAGGGCGGCCCGCCGGGTCAACTCGACATCGATACCGGACAGTGCCTCGGCCACCCGGATATCCGCGCCGCGCAACTTGTTGTAACCCGCCACGAATCCGATCAGCACCGCCACCGCGAGCAGCAGCACCAAGATCAGCAGGAATCTCACCATGTTTTCCTCACCACGAACCTCCGCCACCGCCGCCGCCACCGCCGCCGCCACCCCCGCTGGAGCTGCTGCTACTGCTGCCACTCGAGGAGGACGATGACTGCGATGCGGTGTATGCACCGATCGACGAGGACAACGCCGATTCGAAACTGTCGAAATTCGGTCCCGACGAGCCGGAGAATGATGCCGAGTCACGCGACGAATCCGAGGACGAGTGATACCAATCCGGCTGCGGGGCAACCACTCCCGTCGCCGTCTGATACTTCTGCGCCCACAGCGCCGCGACTCCGGCGGCCACCGCGAACGGCACATAGGCGGTGTAGAGGTCCTTGCGGGCCGCGAAGTCGAAACGCGTCTCGGCCGAGTCCGTGGCCAGCAAGCGGTGAAAACCACCGGCCTGCGACCACAGTTGACGCCCGGCCTCGGTGCGCCGGCTGCCGACACCGGCGGCCCACGAACGCACCGACAGCAGGAAGAACACCACGAACGGCAACGCCCACAGCGTGATCGGGAAACCCCACCGGAAGAAACCGCACACCATCAGGATCGCCGCGACCGCGTTGGCCGCGCGCACCCACAGTTCCTTCCGGCGTTTGACCACCAGACCGTCGTCGGTCGCCCATTCGCGGACAGCCTCGGTCATATCGGTCTTGGCCTTGCTGAGCTTCTTACCCGCCGTGGCCGTCTTCTTGGCCTGGAACTCGGTGCCCTGCCCGATGACTTTGAGCGCCGAACCGACCGCCACGCTCACCTGGTCCACGTCCGCCCAGTCGGCGGGTTTGGCGATACCGGTCACGTTCCACTGCTTCTGGTTGACCTGGCGCAGATCCACCAGCTTGCGCTCGGCCAGATAGAACAGCGTCGCCGTCAGACCGTCTTTCGGGACGGCCTCGGTGCGGATGTATTCGCACTGCACCGGCCCCAGGCCGGGCGGGGGCGCGTACTGCAGCGGAAATCCCGGCGCGGGCTCCACCGTGGTGCGGTGGGCCCACACCGCGGCCGCACCGGCGAGCACCGCCAACCCGATCAGCACGACCACGCGGACCGGCGACTGCCCGAGCACCCGGTCGTACTGGTAGGGCCACAGCAGTTCGGTGCGCGCCGGGGTGGGCATGTCGATACCGGCACGCAGGGTGACCGGGGTGCGGGGCTGCAATCCGGTGGCCCGCAGCGTGACCGTGTCACCGCGCACCGTCAGATCGGTGCACTCGCGCCCGGTGCCGTAACCCACCGAGCACTGGGCACCGACGACCTTCGCCGGCAGCGTCACCGTGATGTTCACCCGGTGGATGATGTTGTTCCAGGACGGCGCGATCACGTTCCAGTAGAAGGCGGTCTCGGCCGGCGGCCGGCCGGTCGTCGACGCGAAATGCTTGTCCGCGCCCACCTTTCCCGGGTCCAGTACCCCGTCGATGTGGTAGCGGATCTCGAAGACATGCCTGCCCCAGTCCAGGGTGACGTCCGGCGAGCCGATCTTGGCCACCCGGAACCGCTCGCCGTCCTCCCACAGCATCCGGTACGGCGCGGGCTCGCCGTCCATCAGGATCGACTCGATCTGCGGCACCTGGCGTACCCGGGGGCTGTTGGGGTTGGCGACGTCCCAGTAGCGGAAGATGCCATGCCGGCCACTGGGGAACTCGCCGGTGATGGTCTCCACCGCTTCGAGCCGGCCGGCAGCATCCACCGTGTAAGAGGCGGTGTAGTCGGCGATCTCCACCGGGTCGTCGACAGTGCTCGCGGAGCCAGCGCCGCCGCTGAAGATCACCGGCCACAGGAAGCCAAACATGATGAGCACCAACAGGATCGACCATCGGAACAGTCGCCCCATACCCACCTCCTGTGCATTGGCTGTGCCCTACCCTATGTGCAAAGGGTCGATTTGCACACGTACCGGCTGCTGATCGTGGCGGGCGGACATCGTGTTGATCGCCTTGCGCAGGGCGGCGGCGAGTTCCAGGCCGGTGTCACGGGGCACCCGCACCAGCATCCGGCTGATCGGACTGTCCACCGCGACACCGGGCGGCCGACGGGCGCCCGGCGGCAGGTCCACCGGTCCGAGCGGTTCGGCGCCGGCGGGCAGCGTGGTGGCGTCCAGCAGGGCGGCGACGGCGTCGGGGGTCCCGTCGAGCACCGCGAGGTGCACGGCCGGCGGCAGCCCCACCTCGGTGCGGGCCTCGAGCTCGGTTTCGGCATGGCCCAAGGGATCCCAGCGGATCAGTGATTGCACAGTGGGAATCACCGACTCGGCGATGACGGCCACCATGCCGCCGTCGGCGCGGCTGCGCACCAGGGCGGACGCGGCCATCCAGCGGCGCAGGGCGTCCTCGGCCGCGCGCAGATCCTGGCGGCCCAGCAGCGCCCAGCCGTCCAGCAGCAGCGCGGCCCCGTAACCACCCGGGGCGATGGGCTCGGCACCCGGTGTGGCGACGACGACGGCCGGGCCCTCGCGCACCGTGGACAGCACCGAATCGCCACCTGAGGTGACGACCACCGACCCGGGCAACGCACGGCCCAGTTCCTCGGCGGTGCGGCGAGCCCCGACCACGACGGCGCGCACCGCATCCGATCCGCAACTGACGCACCGCAGCGACAGTTCGGTGCGGGCACACCAGCGACACACCGCACCGTGGGCGTCGCGGTCGGGCAGTGACATCGGCCCGGTGCAGTGCCGGCAGCGGGCCACGGTGCGGCACCGGGCGCACGCGAGTGCCGGGATGTACCCGCGGCGCGGCACCTGCACCAGTACCGGATGCCCGGCCGCAAGCGCCGTGCGGGCCGCCCGCAGTGCCATCGACGGGACCCGCGCGGTGCGCGCCGCGGGGTCGCGCTCCTGGTCGAATGCACTGTCGTCGACCGCGACCACCCGCGGGGCCCGGGCCCGCACCACCGCCCGGGTGGCCACCAGGTCATGGGCCCAGCGGCTGCGTACCAGGGCGTGCGCCTCGGCCGTTCTGGCGTAACCGCCGAGCAGTGCCGCGCAGCGCAGTTGATGGGCGCGCAGCATGGCGACCTCACGGGCATGCGGGTACGGGGCCCGCGGTTCGGACAGGGTGTCGTCACCGTCGTCCCAGATGGCCACCAGGCCGAGGTCGGCGACCGGGGCGAACACCGCACTGCGGGTGCCGATCACCAGCCGGGCCTGACCGCGCAGCACCGAAAGCCAGCGACGGTACCGTTGCGACGGGCCGAGCCCCGCGGACAGCGCGACCACCTCGGGTTCTGCCAGCAGTTCGAGGGCAGCGGTGTGCACCGCGTCGACATCGCGCTGATCCGGTACCACGATGAGCGCACCGCGCCCGCCCTGCACAGCCGCCGCGGCCGCCTCGGCGAGCCGCTGCGCCCACTTCTCCCCCGGCAGCGCCTGCCACACCGCACGCGCGGCGCGGCCCTCCCGGATCGCGGCCAGGAACTGGCCGCCGCGCCCGTACGCCTCCCAGGCGGATTCGTCGATGACCCGCTCGGCCAACGGCGGCAGCTCGGCGGTCACCTGCTTCTCGGCCCGGGCGTGCCGCGGCGGCACGGCCAGCCGCAGCACATCGGCCCGGGTGCCCGCGTAGCGGGCGGCCACCGCGTCGACCAGCCGCCGCACCTCAGGGGTCAGCACAGGTTCGGCCGAGACCACCCGGTCCAGCCAACCGAGTTTCCCGGAATGATCGGTGTCGGAACGTCTTTCGAGAACGAAGGCGTCCACCAGCCGACCATGGAAACGGACCCGGACCCGGACCCCGGGCTGGGCGTCATCGGACTGGTCGGCGGACACCAGATAGTCGAATTCGCGATCCAGGTGCGGTACCGACAGCATCGGCAGCACCCGGGCGATCGGCTCGTGCTCGGCGGGTATCACCGCTCGCGGCCGAAGAAGAAGCCGGCGGTGATCAACAACAGCGACGCGCAGTAGGCCCACCAGATCGGCACCGCCAGTTTTTCGGACCCCAGCACGAACTTGCTGATGCCGATCATCCCGTCGGACACCGCGAAGCACACCGCCCCCAGCGCCGTCCACGGCGTCGGCAGCCGGGCCAGCAGCGCGGCACACACCATCGCGCCCAGCACACCGATATAGACCACCACGGGTACCGCCATCCCCTGCGCGAGCAGACTCGGCCAGAACCACACCAGCAGCGCCACGCATGCGACGAGCACCGCCGCGGCGGCCGCCAGGCGCGCCGGACTGCGCCGCGCCAAGGGGTACAACGCGGTCAGGAAGCACAGGTGGGCCAGCAGGAAGGCCGCCAGGCCCAGCACGAACGACGGCGGCCACCACGGCAGGGCCAACAGGAAGTCCCCGGCCGCGGAGAAGCCCAGCGCCGGCACCAGCCAGCGCCGCTCCCGGGCGACCGGGTGCCACAGTGCCGCCGCCGCGAGCAGCACGGCCGCACTGGCCTTGACCGCGGGTTGCAGCGCGAACTGCCCGGTCAGTTCGGCGCCGGCGGGGACCCGGGCCGCCACCGTCACCAGAAAGACGCCGTAGCCCGCACCCGCGACCAGCGCCAGCACCCACAGCAGCCGGGTCGCGCGCGCTGCGTACGGTGTTGCCATGCCTGAATCCGGTACCGACAGACCCGCCCTGGACGCCATTCTGGAAAAGGTACTGGAAGCGGTGCCGTTCCAATTGACCATGGACGGTGGTCCGGAGGCGGCCCGGGAACGGTTCCGCGCGTTGCCGCGCCGCCCGGTGCACCCGGACCTGCAGACCGAGGACCGCACCATCGCGGACGTGCCGGTCCGGATCTACTGGCCCGACACACCAGAGTCCGAGTCGCTCCGCTCCCGCCCGCCGGTGACCCTCTTCTTCCACGGCGGCGGCTGGGTGGTCGGCGACCTGGACAGCTATGACGGCACCGCACGCGAACACGCCGTCGCCACCGGCGCGGTGGTGGTGTCGGTGGACTACCGGCTGGCCCCCGAGCATCCGTATCCGGCCGCCGTCGACGATGTCTGGGCGGTGACGCAATGGGTGGCCGCCCACGCCGGTGAGCTCGGGGCCGATCCGGAACGCCTTGCCGTGGCCGGTGATTCGGCCGGCGGCAACCTGGCGGCCGTGGTGGCGCTGCTGGCCCGCGATGCCGGCATCCCGTTGCGGTTGCAGCTGCTGTGGTACCCGGCCACCACCTGGGACACCTCACTCCCCTCGTTCCGCGAGAACGCAAACGCCCCGATCCTGGGCCGGGGGGATATCGGCGGGTTCTCCCTGCTGTACGCCGGCGACACCGACCTGCGCAACCCACCGGCCACGCTGGTCCCGGCCCGCGCCGAATCCCTGACCGGGGTGGCACCCGCCTATATCGCGGTCGCGGGCTACGACCCGCTGCGCGACGACGGTGTGCGCTACGGCGAGTTGCTGGAGTCCGCGGGTGTGCCCGCCGAGGTCCACCTCGCCCAGACCCTGGTGCACGGTTACCTCGGCTATCACGGGGTGGTGCCGGCCGCGACCGACGCCGTCGACCGCGGGTTGGCCGCGCTGCGGGCCGCGTTAGCCTGACGTATGACGTCCACGACGAGGCCCGATGTCGATCCGAACCTGAAGGCCCTGCTCGATGCCGTGCCCCTGGAGTTCACCCAGGAGGACGGGGTGGAGCTGGCCCGCGAGCGACTGCGGGCGGTGAAACCGCCGTCGGCACTGCTCCCGCAGCTGCGGATCGAGGAACGCACCGTCGGATACGGGGAGCTCACCGATATCCCGGTGCGGATCTACTGGCCGCCGGTGGAGCAGCACGACGATCTGCCGGTGGTCGTGTACTACCACGGCGGCGGCTGGGCGATCGGCGACCTGGATACCCACGACCACGTGGCCAGGGCCCATGCGGTCGGTGCCGAGGCCATCGTCGTCTCGGTCGACTACCGGCTGGCACCGGAGCATCCGTTCCCGGCGGGTGTCGAGGATGCCTGGGCGGCGCTGCGGTGGGTGAGCGAGCATGCCGCCGAGCTGGGCGGCGACCCGGCGCGCATCGCGGTGGCCGGCGACTCCGCGGGTGGCAACTTCTCGGCCGTGATGGCGCTGCGGGCCCGCGACGCCGGCGGGCCGGCTCTGGTGTTCCAGCTGCTGTGGTACCCGGTCGCCGTCGGTGACCGCAACGCCCCGTCCTTCCATGAGAACGCCGACGCCTACATCCTCAACCAGGCGGTCAGCGACGCGTTCCTGAGTTGGTATCTGCCGGGGGTCGATCTCGACGATCCGGCCGCGCTGCCCACCGATGTGGCGCCGGCCAACGCCGCATCGCTGGCCGGCCTGGCACCGGCGTTCATCGGCACCGCCGGGCATGACCCGCTGCGCGACGACGGCGGCAGATACGCCGAACTGCTCACCGCCGCTGGGGTTCCCGTGCAGTACAGCAATGAACCGACGATGGTGCACGGGTACGTCAGCCTGGCGTTGGCCTCCCCCGCGGCGACCGAGGCCACCGAGCGCGGGCTCACCGCCCTGCGGGCGGCGCTGCACAGGTAGGCGGATCACCCGCGCCGCCCGACATCGACGGGGTCTTGTCCACCTCGGCAGACGGGTGGGGTACCGCTGAGTGATGTTCCTCGTGGATCCGATTGTTGACGATGTGCTCGACCAGAATGGGCACGAACGTCTGGATGCGGGCCTCGTCGAACTGGACGGCGGCATCCTCGCACCATTGCAGGATCTGGGCGTCGCGTGCGGGGTCGTTGCGGCCCTCGTGTTCGGCTAGTTTCTTCGCCACCTCGTGGACCGAGCGGGCATGTACTCCGCCCGCCGACGCGATATCCGCGGTCCGTCGGGGGATCTCGGCCAGCGACCGCTGCGCCTGGCCCTCGTCGGTGTCGGGATCGATGACGCGCAAAGTCAGGTGGTGGCCGTCCTCGCCGATCAGGATCAGCGTGGGCGGCTCGCTGCTGACGAACTCCAACAGCTCCACCGGGTGTGCGCCGTCGAGCGTGAGACTCGGCGGGGCGATCCAGCCATCGCGACGGTAACCCACCATGGCGATGTGCGGCATGGCGTCACTCACCGCGGCCATCAGGGCGGGAAGTTCGTCTGCCAATCGTTTCGACGTCGGCCACCACGCGCCGTCGATGTGCTCGGACGGAGCTCGTCTTCCCGTCAGCCGTAACCGAGACAAGGTGTCATTCATGTGCCCAGCATGCGTGAGCGGTTTCGCCGGGTCTATGGTCCAAAGTCCCTAATGCGGCCGTTCTCCCACACCCTTACCCGAACTACAGATGAACGGCAAACAACCTGTCCCTGAACATTTTTCGCCAATAGATAGCCCGCTTCCCGGGGACCCGGAATCAGCAAAGCGCAGGGCTCCGATACGTGACGCAGAACACCCGACATCGGGACTTTGGACCCTAGGTACGCCCCGCAGGCTCGGTCGATGATTAGGGCGTGGCCGCTGCCGACATCCATCGAATGTTGATCGAATCGGCGATGCCCACCTATGACGTCGTGATCGCCGAACACACGGTGGTCGAGGCGGATCCGGGAACCACCTTCACCGCCGTTCGGAAGTTGGACCTGCTCACCGTGCGCACGCCGCTGCTCACACTGTCGTTCTGGATTCGCGGGCTGCCCGCCCGATTGACGGGGCGCAGCCCTGCGCCCTTGCCCCGCTTGGTACTTGAGGACATGGCGCTACCGGGATGGACGGTGCTCGGCGTGCAGCCGGACCGCGAGTTTGCCTTCGGTGCGGTGGGAAGATTCTGGCAACCCGTCATCGAATGGCATCCGGTTGCCCCGGAGGAGTTCCGCAGCTTCGCCGAATCGGGTTGGGGGAAGATCGCGGCGAACCTGTCGGTGCGCCCGTACGGCGAGTCGGCCTCGTTGTTGAGTTACGAGTGCCGCACGTCGACCACCGACCCCGGCTCGCGCCGCCGATTCTTGCGGTACTGGTGGTTCATCCGGCCATTCGTGGCCCACATCCTGCGGGCCACGCTGCAGCAGATCAAGAATGACGCCGAAGCATGCCTACCGCCACACCCCGCACACGTACCAGGCAGCCGGTAGTGGCCACCATGGTCGGTGATGACCCCGTGCCGCAGACGCGGAGCGACGGCGAGAACGTCCGGCTGCAGTTGCTTGAGATCCGCGACGACGTGGACGCCCTGCTGCGACGATTACCGGAGGCCGAGTCGACATGGTCGCACTGGCTCGCGGACGTGGCGCCGCAGTACCAGTCCAGCGCTCGAAACATGGTGCATTACTGGGCGATACGGCAATGCGATCTGCGCGACCTGCAGGCCCGGCTGTCGGCGTTCGGACTGTCGTCGCTGGGCCGTAGCGAACCACATGTCGAGGCCACCCTGCACTTGGTCAGGGCGGCGATCTGCGCCACGCTCGACGACGTGTGGCATCAGCCGATCGTGGCTGGAGTGCCGGTCAACCAGGGCCCGGAACTGTTGCAGCAGCGAACGCGGGAGTTGCTCGGACCCGACCCAGCCGATCGCGCAACCCGCATCATGGTCACGCTGCCGCCGGCGGCGGCGACCGACGCCCCCCTGGTGCGCAGGTTGGTCGAGCAGGGCATGAATGTGGCACGCATCAACTGCGCGCACGACGAGGCGACGGCGTGGCGTGCCATGGCGCAGCACGTCGCTCAGGCGGCCGCGAGTACCGGCCGGACATGCATGATCGCCATGGACCTGGGTGGCCCCAAGTTGCGGACCGGCCCGCTTGAGCCGGGACCGCGGGTGGTGAAGCTGAAACCCCCCAAGAACGCCCTCGGTCAGGTCGTCGGCGTAGCGAGGGCATGGTTGACCGCAGCCGAATCCCCCACCGCACCAACGGAACCGGGCATGGTGTCACTACCGGTGAGCGAACAGTGGCTCACCCGCCGCCACGACGGGGACGTCGTGCATCTGATTGACACCCGCGGCGCCAAGCGCCGGATGGTGCTGAGCTCCGCGGGCCGATCGCCAAGCGCACCTGAGGGATTCGTCGCCACCTTCGAGCGGACCACCTACCTCGGCGCCGCGACGATGCTGCAGGTCGAGGGTGACCAGGATGCCGCGCCGCTGGCTGATATCCCCCCTATCGAGCAGAGCCTGGTCCTGCATCGCGGTGACATCCTCGAACTGACCAAGGATTGCTCGCCCGCGCCCGTCCTGGACGGCGGGGTTCCCCGGATCGGCTGCACCCTGCCCGAACTGTTCGACCGCGCGCGCGTCGGACACACGGTGCACCTCGACGACGGCCGGATACGGGGCACGATCGTCGGCGCCGGGCCTGCGGTACTGCGTCTGCATATCGAGCACGCCGCCGACGGCGGGTCGCGTCTGCGCGCCGGCAAGGGGGTGAACGTACCCGGCATCGAACTCGCAATCCCCGCACTGACCGACAAGGATGTCGCGGACCTGGCGGCCGTGGTGGAGCTGGCCGATCTGGTCGAGATGTCCTTCGTGCGTGAACCTTCCGATATCGCACGGCTACTCGATGAGCTGGCGCGCCTCGGTGGCCGATCACTGGGAGTGGTGCTCAAGGTCGAGACGCGCCAGGCGTTCGAGCACCTTCCGCAACTGCTGCTCACCCTCATGCGGCACCCACGCGTCGGAGTGATGATCGCGCGGGGCGATCTGGCCGTGGAGTGTGGCTACGAACGCCTCGCCGAATTGCAGGAGGAGATCATGTGGCTGTGCGAAGCGGCGCACCTGCCCGTGATCTGGGCGACCCAGGTACTCGAACAACTCGCCAGGACCGGCAATCCGTCACGAGCCGAGATCAGCGACGCCGCGATGAGCGAACGCGCGGAGTGCGTGATGTTGAACAAGGGACCGCACATCGAGGACGCCGTCGGCGTCCTCGACGACATCCTCAAACGCATGGCGGACCATCACTACAAGAAGACGGCCCTGTTGCCGTCCCTGCACTCGTGGCGGCCCGAGCGCTGTGACGGCTAGACGGAAGCCTGCAGTTCCTCGACCTTGTTGAGTTGCTCCCACGGCAGCTCGATATCGGTGCGGCCGAAGTGGCCGTACGCGGCGGTCGGTGCGTAGATGGGACGCAGCAGATCCAGGTCGCGGACGATGGCACCGGGCCGCAGGTCGAACACCGCGGTGATGGCCTTCTCGATCCGGGCCGGGTCGACGGTCTCGGACCCGAACGTCTCGACGAACAGACCGACCGGGGCCGCCTTGCCGATCGCATAGGCGACCTGCACCTCGACGCGCTCGGCGAGGCCGGCCGCGACGACGTTCTTGGCCACCCAGCGCATCGCGTACGCGGCCGAGCGGTCCACCTTCGACGGATCCTTGCCCGAGAACGCGCCACCGCCGTGACGGGCCCAGCCGCCGTAGGTGTCGACGATGATCTTGCGGCCGGTCAGGCCGGCGTCGCCCATCGGGCCGCCGAGCACGAACTTGCCGGTCGGGTTGACCAGCAGCCGGAAATCGGAGGTGTCCAGCGTGGCGTGATCGAGGTCTGCCAGCACGGTGTTGACGACCTTTTCCAGGATATCGGGGGCCAGGGTGCTGTCCAGGTCGATACCGGCGGCGTGCTGGGTGGACAGTACGACCGTGTCCAGTCGCACCGGGGTGGTGCCGTCGTACTGCACGGTGACCTGGGTCTTGCCGTCCGGGCGCAGGTAGTCCAGCACTCCGCTCTTGCGGACCTCGGTGAGCCGGCGGGCCAACCGGTGCGCCAGCGCGATGGGCAGCGGCATGAGCTCCGGGGTGTCCTTGATGGCGTAGCCGAACATCAGGCCCTGATCGCCGGCACCCTGCAGGTCCAACGGATCGCCGGCACCCTCGACGCGGGTCTCGTGTGCGGTGTCGACGCCCTGGGCGATATCGGGCGACTGGCGGCCGATACCGATGTTGACGCCGGCGGTCGCGCCGTCGAAGCCCTTCTCCGAGGAGTCGTAGCCGATCTCCAGGATGCGTTCGCGCACGATGTTGTTGATATCGGCGAACGCCTCTTTGGCCGAGGTGGTCACCTCACCGATGACATGCACCTGGCCGGTGGTGACGGCTGTCTCGACCGCCACGCGCGACTTGGGATCGACGGCCAGCAACGCGTCGAGGATCGAATCGCTGATGGCGTCACAGATCTTGTCGGGGTGTCCTTCGGTGACCGACTCGCTGGTAAACAGCCGACCTGCGCTCACAGTGTCATCCTCCAAGTAGTTAGGTAGTCGAATCGTATACACGCTCACTGGCAGCCAACCCGCACCCCCCGGGCCGACGCAAGCCTTACCCGCAGGTTGATGCCAGCGGGATCACTCCGTCCTCAGGAACGCACCGATCGCGTCCACGATACGGCTGGCCATCAAAGTCTTCGACCCGTGTGGCAGAGCCGACTCGGTGCCGTCGGCGGCCAGCAGCCAGCCGGTGTTGTCGTCCACCTCGAAGGCCTTACCGTCGCCGACGGCGTTGACCACGAGCAGATCGCAGCCCTTGCGCTTCAGTTTGGTACGCGCATGGAACAGCACGTCGCCGTTGGCATCGCCGGTCTCGGCCGCGAACCCGACGATGGCCCGCATATTCGGCAATTGGCCTTCGGTGCGGGCCGCCACCGCACCGGCCAGGACGTCATCGTTGCGCACCAGGTCGATGGAGCTGGGCTCGCCGGCGCCACCCTTCTTGATCTTGGCGGTCGCCACCTGCGCCGGCCGGAAATCCGCGACGGCCGCAGCCATCACCAGCACACCGGCGTCCGGGGCGTGTTTGGACACTGCGTCACGCAGTTGACTGGCCGAGCCGATGTGCACCACGTGCACACCGGCCGGATCGATGAGGCCCGTGGTGTTACCGGCGATGAGGGTCACCTCGGCGCCCCGCTGGGCCAACACCCGGGCCATCGCATAACCCTGTTTCCCGGAGCTGCGGTTGCCGATGAACCGGACCGGGTCCAGCGGTTCACGGGTGCCGCCGGCAGTCACCAGTGCCTTGACCCCGGCCAGGTCGTAGGGCAGGGCATCCGCGCGCTCCAGCAGCAGGCCGGCCAGGGTGGTGATCTCTTCGGCCTCGGGCAGCCGGCCCGGACCGGTGTCGGCGCCGGTGAGCCGGCCGGAGGCGGGCTCGAGCACGACGTTGCCCCGCCTGCGCAGCGTGGCCACGTTGTCCACGGTGGCGGGGTGGAACCACATCTCGGTGTGCATGGCCGGGGCGAACAGCACCGGACAGCGCGCGGTCAGCAGGGTCGCGGTGAGCAGGTCATCCGCGCGGCCGGCGACCGCGCGAGCCAGCAGGTCGGCGGTGGCCGGGGCCACCACCACCAGATCGGCCTCCTGGCCGATCCGGACGTGCGGCACCTCGTCGACGTTCTCGAACACGCCGGTGTGCACCGGGTTGCCCGACAGTGCCTCGAAGGTGGCGGCGCCGACGAATTTGAGAGCCGACTCGGTGGGGACGACGCGGACGGAGTGCCCGGCCTCGGTCAGCTGGCGGACGACCGTGCACGCCTTATAGGCGGCGATACCGCCGGCGACGCCGACGACGATGCGCTTGCGGTCGGTCATGTCTCGCGCCGCCGCCGTGAGTTACTCGCCGCCCTCGGTGTGCTCGAGCAGGTCGCCGTGGATCTCACGCATGGCGATCGACAGCGGCTTCTCCTGCAGACCCGGCTCCACCAGCGGGCCGACGTACTCCAGGATGCCGTCGCCGAGCTGGTTGTAGTAGTCGTTGATCTGGCGGGCCCGCTTGGCGGCGTAGATCACCAGGGCGTACTTGCTCGACGCGCGGTCGAGCAGCTCGTCGATGGGCGGGTTGGTGATGCCCAGCGGTGTGTCATAGGCATTGGCGGCGTCGATGTTCTCGACAGGCGTGCTCACGAAGGTTCTCCCGGAGTGTTTTCAGGACGGAGTCCTGAGATTTAAGTGCTAGAGAAGATGCAGTTGGTGTCTGTGTGACGACCTGGGAACGTGTCTGGGCACGGTCCGGTTAGTGGGCCACCAGCAAGGATACCAATTCCGCGCAGGCCGACTCCAATTGACTGTTGACGACCACCACATCGAAGTCCTTCTGGGCGGCCAGTTCGGCTCGTGCCGTGGCCAACCGCCTGGCTTGCACCTCGGGACTCTCGGTGCCCCGGCCGATCAGCCGTTCCTCCAGCGCCTCCCAGCTGGGCGGCGCGAGGAACACGGTGGTGACCTCGGGCATCGCGGCCTTCACGGCGCGGGCACCGGCCAGATCGACCTCGATCAGCACCGGCACACCAGCCCTGGTCGCCTCACGCACGGGTGCTGCGGGTGTCCCCGAGCGGTGCAATCCGCCGTGGATTTCGGCCCACTCAAGCAGCTCGCCGTCGTCGATCAGATTCTGGAATTGCTCGGTCGAGACAAAGCGGTAGTCAACGCCGTCGACCTCACCGGGTCGCGGCGCGCGTGTCGTGACCGACACACTGAAATACAGGTCGGGAATCCGGTCGCGCAGACAGCGCACCACCGTGGACTTCCCGACGGCGGATGGGCCGGACAGCACCACGACAGCGGCGCTGCCCGACCCCCCACCATTCTTCATTTGTTCGTCAGGTCCGTGTTCAGGAGAAGTCGAACTTCTCCAGAA
This sequence comes from Mycolicibacterium sp. Y3, assembly GCF_051188035.1. NCBI lineage: Bacteria > Bacillati > Actinomycetota > Actinomycetes > Mycobacteriales > Mycobacteriaceae > Mycobacterium > Mycolicibacterium sp. Y3. Next base: position 3,998,454 of record NZ_JAVQLT010000001.1, read on the forward strand.
GGGCCTTGCGCTGACGATCGCCGAGGCCGCGCAGGCGGCGCGTCGGGGCGATCTCCAGTTCGGTCATGATCTCCTGAGCCTTGACCTTGCCCACCTTCGGCAAAGCCTCCAGCAACGCGGAGACCTTCATCTTGCCCAAGACCTCATCGGTCTCGGCGTCGGTAAGCACCTGCTTGAGGTTGGTGCCGCCGCGCTTGAGCCGGTCTTTCAACTCGGCTCGCGCTCGACGTGCGGCAGCAGCCTTCTCCAACGCTGCCGCGCGCTGTTCGTCGGTCAACTGGGGAAGGGCCACGGGGTTCCTCCGTCTCTCGCCATCTGTTGTTTCATCACGGCTGGATTACGTAACCAGCCAGCGACGACGACCGTACCCACGCATCCTGACGAAAGCTAACCCCACCCCCGGCTGATGGGGCCAAAAGACCAGCGTGTAGGGCGCGCGCGGGCTGATCCCGGCGTTCGCCGCAGCTGCCTCCCGCAACGGTGCGACCACCGTCACTGCACGCGATCTACCTGCATATCCAGGGCTTATTGCGTTACGGGTGGGCCTTTTCCTGTTCACCAGGGGCGGGCGACGCCGTCGCCGGTCCGGCGTTTCTGGCGGTCAGATAAGAAATTCTTGCTGGTCATGGCGTGTCGGCGTGTCGGAGCGGTCCGACGGGATTCCAGCCGCCGTGACCGTGCCGCGATCGGCCGGTGCGCGAACCGTTACCGGCGGTCCGCCGGCGCCGCCGTCAGGCCAAGTAGCGCAGATGGGCCACGCTGTCGCGCAGCCGCTCCGCGCTCGCACGCACCGCCGCCACGCCCGGGCCCGCACGCAGGACCTCACGCGACACCGCGGGCAGCACCTTGGCACCCAGCCTGCCGAGATCCTCCGGACGGCCGCCCTGAGCCCCCAGCCCGGGCGCCAGCACCGGACCGTCGAGCCCGGTCAGGTCGGGCAGCTCGGTCAGTGTTGCGCCGATCACCACCCCGACCGAACCGGTGCCCGTCGCCCGATTCTCGGCGCCGGCCGCGTCGACGATGGACTGGGCGACGGTGCGCCCGGCCACGGTCGCGCGCTGCACGCCGGCCCCCTCCGGGTTGGAGGTCGCGGCGAGCACGAACACGCCCCGGCCATGGGCCGCGGCGGTGTCCAGCAGGGGACGCAGCGACTCGAACCCGAGATACGGCGATGCCGTCACCGCGTCCGCCGCCAGCGGCGAGTCGCCGGCCCAGGCCTGCGCGTAGGCGGCCATGGTGGAGCCGATGTCACCGCGTTTGGCATCGGCGAGCACCAGCACTCCCGCGGCCCGCAGGCCGGCGATGGTGTCCTCCAGCACCGAGAACCCCGCCGCGCCGTAGGCCTCGAAGAACGCGACCTGTGGTTTGACGATGGCGAATCCCGCGAACGCCTCGACACAGATGTCACTGAACGCCCGGATGCCGCTCACGTTCACGGGTAGGCCCCACGCGGTGAGCAGTTCGGGATGCGGGTCGATGCCCGGGCACAGTGGGCCCCGCGCCGCGACGGCCTCGGCCAGCCGCACCCCGAAGGGCCTCATTTCTCGGCCAGCTGGCTGTGCAGCTCCTGCAGCGACCGCACCCCGATATCACCGCGGATGCCGGCCTCGATGCCCTGCACGGCGGCCGAGGCGCCCTGCACCGTCGTGACGCACGGGATGTTGACCGATACCGCCGCCGACCGGATCTCGTAGCCGTCGATACGCGGCCCCGAATTGCCGTAGGGGGTGTTGATCACCATGTCCACCTGGCCGGCGCGGATCGCGTCGACCGCGGACAGGGCGGGCCGGCCCTCCCCCGGCTCCTCGAAGTTCTTGCGGACCACTTCGCAGGGAATCCCGTTGCGGCGCAACATCTCCGCGGTGCCCTCGGTGGCCAGCACCCGGAAGCCGAGGTCGGCCAGTCGCTTCACCGGGAACACCAGCGAGCGCTTGTCCCGGTTGGCCACCGAGACGAACACCGTGCCGGTGGCGGGCAGCGAGCCGTAGGCGGCGGTCTGGCTCTTGGCGAACGCGGTGCCGAAATCGCGGTCGATACCCATCACCTCGCCGGTGGACTTCATCTCCGGCCCGAGCAGGGAGTCCACCTGCGAACCGTCGGCCTTGCGGAACCGGTGGAACGGCAGCACGGCCTCCTTCACCGCGATCGGCGCATGCGGGGACACGGTGGCACCGTCACCGGTGGCGGCCAGCACCCCTTCCTCCCGCAGCTGGGCGATGGTGGCACCGAGCATGATCCGCGCGCACGCCTTGGCCAGCGGGACCGCGGTGGCCTTGGAGACGAAGGGAACGGTACGGCTCGCCCTCGGATTGGCTTCCAGGACGTAGAGCACATCGTCCTTGAGGGCGTACTGCACGTTGAGCAGCCCGACGACGCCGATACCGTGCGCGATCGCCTCGGTGGCGCGGCGCACCGACTCGATGTCCTGGCGGCCCAGCGTCACCGGGGGCAGCGCGCACGCCGAGTCACCGGAGTGGATACCGGCCTCCTCGATGTGCTCCATTACGCCACCGATGTAGACCTCGGCACCGTCGCACAGGGCGTCGACGTCGATCTCGATGGCGTCCTCCAGGAATCGGTCCACCAGGACCGGGTGCTCGGGCGACAGCTCGGTGGCCCGAGCGATGTAACCCTGCAGGGTCTCCTCGTCGTAGACGATCTCCATCCCGCGGCCGCCGAGGACGTAGGACGGTCGCACCAGCACCGGGTAGCCGATATCGGCGGCGATCCGGCGGGCCTGGTCGAAGCTGGTGGCGGTGCCGAAGCGCGGTGCGGGCAGCCCGGCCTTGGTGAGCACCTCGCCGAATTCGCCGCGGTCCTCGGCCAGGTCGATGGCCTTGGGGCTGGTGCCCACGATCGGCACCCCGGCGCGCTCCAGCCGTTCGGCCAGCCCCAGCGGGGTCTGCCCGCCGAGCTGCACGATCACGCCGACCACACCGGGACCACCTGCGCCGGAGGCCTGTTCGGCGTAGTAGACCTCCAGGACGTCCTCGAAGGTCAACGGTTCGAAGTACAGCCGGTCGGCGGTGTCGTAGTCGGTGGACACCGTCTCGGGGTTGCAGTTGACCATGACGGTCTCGAAACCGGCCGCACTCAGCGTGGTGGCCGCATGCACACAGCTGTAGTCGAATTCGATGCCCTGGCCGATCCGGTTGGGCCCGGAGCCCAGGATCAGCACCTTGGGCTTCTCCGTCTGCGGGGCCACCTCGGTCTCGGCCGCGGGGTCCAGCTCATAACTGCTGTAGTGGTACGGCGTGCGGGCCTCGAACTCCGCGGCACAGGTGTCGACGGTCTTGTACACCGGGTGGATGCGCAGGCGTTCACGCAGTGAGCGCACCCCGGTCTCGCCGGCCAGTTCCGGCCGCAGCGCGGCGATCTGGCCGTCGGACAGGCCGCTGTGCTTGGCCCGGCGCAGCAGCGTCTCGTCCAGCACGGGCGCATCGACCAGTTCGGCGCGCAGCGCCACCAGGGTGGCGATCTGGTCGACGAACCAGGGGTCCACCCCGGAGGCCTCGGCGACCTGCTCGACGCTGCCACCCAGGCGCAGGGCCTGTTCGATGACGTAGATCCGGCCGTCGGTCGCGACACGCAGGTCGGTCAGAAGCTCGTCCAGGGTGGCGTCGCGGTCGGGTGCGGTCCAGAAGCCGGCGCGCTTGGTCTCCAGCGAGCGCATCACCTTGCCGAGCGCCTCGATGAAGTTGCGGCCCAGCGACATCGCCTCACCCACGGACTTCATCGTGGTGGTCAGCGTCGGGTCGGCGCCCGGGAACTTCTCGAACGCGAACCGCGGGGCCTTCACCACGACGTAGTCCAGGGTCGGCTCGAAACAGGCCGGGGTTTCCTTGGTGATGTCGTTGACGATCTCGTCCAGGGTGTAGCCGATGGCCAGCTTGGCGGCGATCTTGGCGATCGGGAATCCGGTGGCCTTCGACGCCAGCGCGCTCGACCGCGACACCCGGGGGTTCATCTCGATGACGATGAGCCGGCCGTCTTTCGGGTTGATCGCGAACTGGATGTTGCAGCCGCCGGTGTCCACGCCGACCTCGCGCAGGATCGCGATTCCCAGGTCACGCATGACCTGGTATTCGCGGTCGGTCAGCGTCATCGCCGGGGCGACGGTCACCGAGTCACCGGTGTGCACGCCCATCGGGTCGAAGTTCTCGATCGAGCACACCACCACCACGTTGTCGTGGTGGTCGCGCATCAGCTCGAGCTCGAATTCCTTCCAGCCGTAGATGGATTCCTCGATGAGCACGTTCGCGCTCGGCGAGGCGGCCAGGCCGTCGCCGGCCATCCGCTCGACGTCCTCGGCCGAATACGCCATACCGGAGCCCAGCCCACCCATGGTGAAGGACGGCCGCACGACGACGGGCAGACCCAGCTCGGCGACGGTCTCGCGGACCTCGTCCATGGTGAAACACACTTTGGACTTCGCCGACTCCCCGCCCACCTTGGCGACGATGTCCTTGAACTTCTGGCGGTCCTCGCCACGCTGGATGGCGTCGAAGTCGGCACCGATCATCTCGACGCCGTACTTCTCCAGGATGCCCTCGTTGTACAGCGCCACGGCGGTGTTCAGCGCGGTCTGCCCGCCCAGGGTGGCCAGCACGGCGTCGATCTTGTTACCGCGCTCGGCCTGCTGGGCGAAGATCTTCTCCACGAATGCCGCCGTGATGGGCTCGACATAGGTGTGATCCGCGTACTCCGGGTCGGTCATGATGGTGGCCGGGTTGGAGTTGATGAGGCTGACCTGCAGGCCTTCGGCGCGCAGCACGCGGCAGGCCTGAGTGCCCGAATAGTCGAATTCACAGGCCTGGCCGATGACGATCGGGCCGGACCCGATCACCAGGACGTGGTTGAGGTCGGAACGGCGTGGCATTACTTCTCCCCCGAAGCCATCAAGTCGATGAACTGGTCGAACAGGTATTCCGCGTCATGCGGCCCGGCGGCGGCCTCCGGGTGGTACTGCACCGAGAACGCCCGGCCGTCAACGAGTTTGATGCCTTCGACGACACCGTCGTTGGCGCAGGTGTGGCTGACGATGCCGCGGCCGAACGGCGTGTCGAACTCCTCGCCCGCTTCACCCTCCAGCGCGAACCCGTGATTCTGGGCGGTGACCGCGACCCGGCCGGTCGCGTGATCCATCACCGGGATGTTGATGCCGCGGTGTCCGAAGGTCATCTTGTAGGTGGAGCGGCCCAGCGCCCGGCCCAGGATCTGGTTGCCGAAGCAGATGCCGAACAACGGGATACCGGCGCCGAGCACGGCCCGGGTGACCTCGACGATGTGATCGGCGGTGGCCGGGTCGCCGGGCCCGTTGGACAGGAACACCCCGTCCGGGCGCAGGTCGGCGATCTCGTCGAAGCTGACCGCAGACGGCAGCACGTGGCTGCGCACTCCGCGGCGGGCGAAGTTGCGCGGGGTGTTGGTCTTGATACCCAGATCGATGGCCGCGACCGTGAAGCGGTGCTGCCCGACGGGTTCGACCGTATAACGGCTTTGGGTGCTGACCTCGCCGGCCAGGTCGGCGCCCAGCATGGAGGGCTGGCTGCGCACCCGGTCCACGAGGGACTCGACGGACGCCTCACTCAAGCCTGATGTCGCCGCCAAAGCGGCTCCGCTGAACACGCCCGCCTTCATCGAACCAGCGGTGCGCAGATGCCGGACCACCGCGCGGGTGTCGATACCGGCGATGCCGACGATGCCCTGGCGCACCAGTTCCTCGTCGAGGGTGCCGGTGGCGCGCCAGTTGGAGGCCCGCGGCGAGGGGTCGCGCACGGCGTACCCGGCCACCCAGATCTTGTCGCCGCGGCTCTCGCCGTCCTCGCCGTTCCAGCCGGTGTTGCCGATCTGGGGGGCGGTGGCCACCACGATCTGTCGGTGGTAGCTCGGGTCGGTCAGCGTCTCCTGATAGCCGGACATCCCGGTGGAGAACACCGCCTCGCCGAGCGTCTCGCCGATCGCGCCGAACGGCGTGCCGGTGAACACCCGGCCGTCCTCCAGTACCAGCAGAGCTTTGCTCACGCTGCTTCCTCCTTGACCCATTTCAGGTTCTCGTTGCGGTCGTCGGCCCGGAAGCCGGTGTCGATCTCGGTACCCGACGGCAGCCGCCAGCGGATCGCCAGGATCCCGTCGTGGGTGAGCGCCTTGCCCGTGATGGCCCGCTCCGTGCGGATGGCCACGATGGACTCGTCGGGGATCCAGATGGGTCCGGTGCCGCTGCGCTGCACCATGATTCCCTCCGGATAGCGGGTCAGCGCACCCTTGGCACGGAAGCCGAGCATGCCTGCCGCGATCCGGTCGTTCCAGTCCGGCACCAGGGTGCTGCCGACATAGAGCCCCTTGGTGGGCCCGATCAGCGCCGGTCCCACGGTGTCCGGCAGCGACGGCAGCACCCCGATCAGGTCGGCCTGGCGTTGGGCGCGGTGCAGCCAGCCGCGCAGCATCTGCCGGATCAGGAAACCGATCAGCACCGCGAGCAGCGCGGCCATGATCAGTGACGCGATCAGTGTGGGAGTGTTCAAGAGACAGCCCCATCCCGCGCGGTGATCTTGCCGCGCAGCAGGGTCAGCGTCACCGTGGCGGGCAGCGTCATCGACTCGTACGGCGTGTTGTCCGAGCGGCTGGCCAGCGCGGGTCCGCTGACCGTCCACGTGGCGTCGGGGTCGACGACGGTGAGGTTGGCGGGCTCGCCGACCTCCAGCGGGCGGCCCTGATCGGGCAAGCCGACGATCGCCGCGGGCGCCTCGCTCATCACCCGGGCGACATCGCGCCAGGTCAGCAGGCCCGGCTCGACCATGGTCTGCGCCACGACCGACAGCGCGGTCTGCAGCCCGAGCATGCCCGGGCGGGCGTGCGAGAACTCACAGCACTTCTCGTGTTCGGCGTGCGGTGCGTGATCGGTGGCCACACAGTCGATGACGCCGTCGGCCAGCGCCTGCCGCAGCGCGGCCACATCGCTGGCCTCGCGCAGCGGCGGGTTCACCCGGTTACGGCCGTCATAGTCGGCCAGCACCCCGTCATCGAGCAGCAGGTGATGCGGGGTCACCTCGGCGGTGATCGAGATACCTTGCTGTTTGGCCCATTTCAGCAGTTCGACAGTGCCGGCGGTGGATGCGTGGCAGATGTGCACCCGGGCGCCGGCGTCGCGGGCCAGGATGGCGTCGCGGGCGACGATCGCCTCCTCGGCCGAGCGCGGCCAGCCTGCCAGACCCAGCTTGGCGGCGTGGGGACCTTCATGGGCGACAGCGCCCACCGTCAGCCGCGGTTCCTCGGCGTGCTGGGCGATCAGCACGCCCAGTCCGCTGGCGTATTCCAGGGCCCGGCGCATCACCAGCGGATCATCCACGCAGATGCCGTCATCGGAGAACATCCGTACCTGCCCGGCACCGGCGGCCATCAGGCCCATCTCGGTGAGCTGCTTGCCCGCCAGCCCGACGGTGATCGCGCCGACGGGGTGCACGTCGACCAGGCCGACCTGCTGGCCACGGTGCCACACGTGGTCGGTGACCACCGCGCTGTCGGCGACCGGATCGGTGTTGGCCATCGCGAAGACTGCGGTGTAGCCACCCAGTGCAGCTGCGGCCGAACCGGTTTCGATGTCCTCGGCGTATTCGCGACCCGGTTCACGCAGATGGGTGTGCAGGTCCACGAAACCGGGCAGCAGGATCTGTCCGGTGGCGTCGACGATCTCGGCACCGTCCGCCGTCAGGCCTGCGCCGATCTGCGCGATCTGACCGTCGGCCACCAGCACGTCGACCGGCTCACCCTCACCGTAAAGCCGCACACCCTTGATCAGAACCGTCATGAAACCACCCCCGCCTCGTCGGATTCCGCCCCCACCAGCAGGTGGAACAGCACCGCCATCCGGACATGCACACCGTTGGAAACCTGTTGCAGCACCGCCGATTGCGGGGCGTCGGCCACCGAGTGCGCGATCTCCATACCGCGCAGCATCGGGCCGGGGTGCAGCACCACGACGTCGGAGGCAAGCGTGGCCAGCCGCTTCTCCGACAGCCCGTAACGCACCGAGTACTCCCGGGTGGACGGGAAGAACCCGCCGTTCATCCGTTCGGCCTGTACCCGCAGCATCAGCACCGCGTCGGCGGCGGGCAGTTCGGCGTCCAGTTCGTGGGAGATGCTGACCGGCCAGCCCGTCACGCCCACCGGAAGCAGCGTCGGCGGGGCGACCAGCACCACCTCGGCACCGAGGGTGGCCAGCAGTTCGACATTGGACCGGGCGACCCGGCTGTGCAGGATGTCGCCGACGATCACCACGCGCTTGCCCTCGATGGAACCGAGCCGCTGCCGGATGGTCAGTGCGTCCAACAACGCCTGGGTGGGGTGCTGGTGGGTGCCGTCGCCGGCGTTGATGACGCTCGGACCGGTCCCGTCGGGTTCCACTGTCCACTTCGAGAGTTGTTGTGCCGCACCTGAAGCCGGATGGCGGATGATCAGCGCATCGGCACCGGCGGCGCGTAGCGTCAGCGCGGTGTCGCGCAACGACTCACCTTTGGACACCGAGGAGCCCGAGGCGCTGACGTTGATGACATCGGCACTCATCCACTTACCGGCCACCTCGAACGACACCCGGGTGCGGGTGGAGTTCTCGTAGAACATGGTGATGACGGTGCGTCCGCGCAACGTCGGCAGCTTCTTCACCTCACGGCCCAGCAGCGCCTCGCGGAACCGGTCGGCGTCGTCGAGGATGGCGGTCGCCTCGTCCCGGGACAGATCGGAGGCGGAGAGAAGGTGTTTCATTACCGAGCCGGTCCTCCGTAGGGGGCGATCTTGACACCGTCGTAGCCGTCGTTCTCCTGCAGGCGAACCTTGACGTTCTCGCTGCGGGAGGTCGGGACGTTCTTTCCGACGTAGTCGGCCCGGACGGGCAGTTCCCGATGGCCACGGTCGACCAGCACGGCCAGCTGCACCGCCCGCGGACGGCCGATATCGCGCAGCGCATCCAGCGCGGAGCGGACCGAGCGCCCGGAGTAGAGCACGTCGTCGACCAGGATCACCAGGGCGCCGTCGATACCGCCGACCGGGATGGAGGTGACCTCCAGCGGGCGCGGCGGTTTGGAGTTCAGGTCGTCCCGATAGAGCGTGATGTCCAGCGCGCCGTGGGCCAGTTCCACGCCGGCGAACTCGTTGACCTTCTCGGCGATCCGGCGGGCCAGGATGACCCCGCGGGTGGGGATGCCGAGCAGGATGACGCGCGGGGCGTCCGCCGCGTCCAGCGCGGTCTTCTCGATGATCTGGTGCGCGATGCGGGATATGGTCCGGCTCACATCAGCGGCGGACATCAATTCCCGGTCTGCGTGTGCGGCATCAGGATTGCCCACAGTTAACCTGGACCTCCTTCTCCGCCTCTCGGGACGGATCGTTAAAGGACGTCGAACTGCCGGAGAGCTTAGCAGGCCGCGTCGTCGATGAGCGCCGCGCCTTTCGTCTCCGGCAACAGCACCGTCGAGGCGATGCTGACCACCACGAAGACCGCCATCAGCGCTCCCACCGACCAGGGACCGAAGGCGCTGACCAGCAACCCGGCGATCAGCGGCGGCACCGCGCCACCGACGATGCCGGCCAGGTTGAAGGCCAGCCCGGCGCCCGTGTAGCGGTACCGTGTGGCGAAGATCTCGGGCAGGAACGAGGCGATGGGACCGTAGGACGTCCCGAAGATGGCGAACATGCCGCCGATCGCCAGCGCGAACAGCCACGGTGAGCCGGTGTCGATCATCGGCATCACCAGGAATGCCCACGGCAGCGCGACGAGGAAGCCGGCCAGGATGATCCGTCGCCGGCCGTACCGGTCGCACAGCACGGCCGAGATGGCGGTGAAGGTCATCAACGCCACCCCGGCCAGCACCCCGACGGTCAGCACCAGACTGCGCGGATGCCCGATCTTGGTGGCGGCGTAGTTCAGCAGATAGGTGCCGCCCAGGAAACTCATGGTGAAGATGCCGACCATGCAGCCCGCCGCCAGCAGCACCTGCGCGCTCTGGGTCCGCAGCAGCTCTTTCAGCGGCGCCTGCACGACGCCGCCGCGCTGTTTCTCTTTCTCGGCGGCGAACACCGGCGTCTCGTCGATGCTCAGCCGGACGTAGAGCGCGACGATCACCAGGAGCCCGCTGAACAGGAACGGCACCCGCCAGCCCCACTCCAGGAACACCGGGCTCTTCTCACCGATGGTGACGTTGGCGAGCAGGAACACCAGATTGCTCACCGCCAGCCCGGCGCCCGCGCCGAGCTGGGTGAACATGCCGTACTTGCCGCGCTGGTCGGCCGGGGCGTATTCCGCGGACAGCAGCGCCGATCCGGCCCATTCCCCGCCGACGGCGAAACCCTGACAGAGCCGCAGCGTGAGCAGGAGGATCGGGGCCAGCACACCGATGGAGGCCGCCGCGGGTACCAGCCCGACGGCGAAGGTGGAGATCCCCATGATCAGCAGGGTGGCGATCAGGGTCTTCTTGCGGCCCAGCCGATCCCCGAAGTGCCCGAACACCGCCGCACCCACCGGGCGGGAGAGGAACGCCGCGGCGAAGGTGGCCAGCGAGGACACGGTGCCCATCGTCGGACTGAGGTTGGGAAAGAAGATCTTCGGGAACACCAGCGCCGCGGCGGTGCCGTAGAGGTAGAAATCGTAGAACTCGATGGCGGTCCCGACGAAGCTGGCGAAGGCCACCTTCTTCATCGGGGCGGCCACCGGCTCCTGGTGTGCAGTCGTCACCCGGGCAGTATGCCCTCCTGCGTAGGCTCGGGTGATGGCCGATACCGAGTACACCGTGGGCGACTATCTCCTGGACCGGCTGGCTGAGCTCGGAGTGACCGAGGTATTCGGTGTGCCAGGCGATTTCAACCTTGAGTTCCTCGACCACGTGCTCGCGCACGACACCGTGCGCTGGGTGGGCGGGGCCAATGAACTCAACGCCGGCTACACCGCCGACGGGTACGGGCGACTGCGCGGAATCTCGGCTCTGGTCACCACCTTCGGTGTCGGTGAGCTGTCGGCGGCCAACGCCGTCGCCGGCAGCTACGCCGAACATGTACCGGTGGTGCACATCGTGGGTGCGCCCTCCAAGGACGCGCAGGGGGCCCGCCGCGTGGTGCATCACTCGCTCGGCGACGGCGATTTCGAGCACTTCTTGCGGATGGCTCGCGAGATCACCTGCGCCCAGGCCAATCTCATTCCGGCCACGGCCACCAGGGAGATCGACCGGGTGCTGCTGGAGGTCCGCGAACACAAGCGCCCCGGGTACCTGCTGCTGGCCACCGATGTGGCCCGCTTCCCCGTCGACCCGCCGTCGGCACCGCTGGCGCATTACGGCAACGGCACCAGCCCGCGGGCCCTGGCGCTGTTCACCGAGGCGGCGCGCCGGCTCATCGGCACCCATCAGGTGACGGTGCTGGCCGATCTGCTGGTGCACCGGCTCAATGCGGTCGACGCGCTCGACGGCCTGCTGGCCGCCGACACCGTGCCGTACGCGACGCTGATGTGGGGTAAGAGCCTGCTCGACGAGAGCTCCCCCAGCTATCTGGGCATCTACGCGGGAGCGGCCAGCGCCGAACCGGTGCGCCGCGCCGTCGAGGACGCGCCCGTGCTGGTGACCGCCGGCGTGCAGTTCACCGATATGGTCAGCGGCTTCTTCTCCCAGCAGATCGATTCGGCCCGCACCATCGACGTGGGCGCGGTGCAGTCGACGGTCGCCGGGCAGGTGTACGCCCCGATCGATATTGACGCCGCGTTGAAGGCCCTGACGGGCATCCTCACCGACCGGGGTATCACCTCGCCTGCCGTACCGGCCGCCGTCGTACCAGCGCCCACCGCGGCCCCGCCGCCAGACACCGCACTCACGCAGAAGGTGCTGTGGGACAAGGTGTGTGAGGCCCTGACCCCGGGCAATGTGGTGCTGGCAGACCAGGGCACCTCGTTCTACGGGATGGCCGGGCACCGGCTGCCGGCCGGGGTGACGTTCATCGGACAGCCGTTGTGGGGATCGATCGGCTACACCCTGCCGGCCGCGCTCGGAGCGGCGTTGGCGCACCCCGAGCGCCGGATCGTGCTGCTGATCGGCGACGGGGCGGCCCAGCTGACGGTGCAGGAGATCGGGGTGATGGCCCGTGAGGGCATCGCGCCGGTGATCATCGTCGTGAACAACGACGGCTACACCGTGGAGCGGGCCATTCACGGCCCGCAGGCGTACTACAACGACATCGTGGGCTGGCGCTGGCAGGAGCTGCCCGCCGCGCTCGGTGTACCCGACGCGCTGGCGGTGCGCGCCCACACCGTGGGCGAACTGGAGGCCGCCCTGGCGGCGGCCGCGCAGCACCGAGACCGGATGGCCGTCATCGAAGTGGTCGTCGATCGCGATGACGTGCCGCCGCTGCTGGCCGAACTGGCCCGGGCCGCGGCGGCTGCCAACGCCGCCGACTGATCACCGGTTGGTGCGATCGGACAGTGGGGTCTTCGCCGACTTCGGGACGGCGATCCGGCTCTCCGCCGCAGCGAGTTTGGCGTCGGCCAGCCGGTAGAAAGCATCCAGGTTGTCCAGCTCCACGTCCAGGTAGTCGCAGATCACCTCTGGGGCCACCCCTGCCTCACGCAAACGCAAACCCAGTGAGTACGGCGCTGACAGGGTGCGCAGGGCACGCTCCCGGAGGCTCATATGACCGGTCATGCCTCCACTGTGTCGGCGGCACGCCGCACAGTGATAAGTATCGGGCTACTCGAATCGCCCGCACAGCAAACCCACCGGGTCCGCCCAGTATCGTGACGCGGATGAATCTCGACGCGAACGGCGCCTCCATCACCGAGGCGATCGAGGCCGGGCTGCTGGCCGGTGCGGTCACCCTGGTGTGGCACGCCGGCGAGGTGGTCCAGGTCAACGAACTGGGCCATCGGGACATCGCGGCCGGGTTACCCATGCAACGCGACACGGTGTTCCGGATCGCGTCGATGACCAAACCGGTGACGGTGGCCGCGGCGATGACCTTGGTCGAAGAGGGCCGTTTCGCCCTTCGCGACGAGATCGCGCACTGGGTGCCTGAGCTCGCCGGGGTGCGGGTGCTGGCCCAGCCCCACGGGCCGGTGGAGGCCACAGTGCCGCTGCGCCGGCCGATCACGTTCGAGGACCTGATGACCCACCGGTCCGGGCTGGCCTACCCGTTCTCGGTGACCGGCCCGCTGGCGCGGTCGTATGCACGGCTGTCGTACCGGCAGAACGAGGACCGGTGGCTGGCCGAGCTGGCGCAGCTGCCGCTGGCGCACCAGCCCGGCGAACGGGTCACCTACAGTCACGGCACCGACGTGCTGGGTATCGCGCTGGCACGGATCGCGGGCAAACCGCTGCACGAGCTGCTCGCCGAGCGGGTCTTCGCACCATTGGGCATGGCGGACACCGGTTTTGCGCTCACGCTGGTGCAGCGGCGCCGGTTGGCCACCATGTACGCCCTCGGTGAGGGTGCTCGGCTGCGCGATGATGTGATGGGTCCGCCCCCGCTGACCCCGCCGGACTTCTGCGCCGGCGGCGCCGGGCTGATGTCGACCGCCGATGACTATCTGCAGTTCGCCCGGATGCTGTTGGGCGACGGCTCCGTCGACGGCGTGCGGGTGCTCTCACCGGAGTCGGTGCGCCTGATGCGCACGGACCGGTTGACCGATGAGCAGAAACAGCAGAACTTCCTCGGCGGCCCGTTCTGGATCGGCCGCGGTTTCGGCTTGAGCATGTCCGTGGTGACCGACCCCGATCAGTCCCGGCAATTCTTCGGGCCCGGCGGGCTGGGCACCTTCGGCTGGCCGGGCGCCTACGGAACCTGGTGGCAGGCCGACCCGGCGAACGATGTCGTCCTGCTGTATCTGATCCAGAATTTCCCCGACCTGAGCGCGGACGTCGCGGCGGTGCGCGGCAACACCTCGATGGCGAAACTTCAGTCGGCACAACCGAAGTTCGTGCGCCGGACGTACCAGGGACTGGGCCTGTAGCCGCCCATGCCCACCGTGTTGATCAGTGGCGCCGGGATCGCCGGTCCTGCGCTCGCGCATTGGTTGACCGGCGCCGGCTACCGCGTCGTGGTGGTGGAGGTCGCGCCCGAGGTACGTTCCGGCGGGCAGACCGTCGACCTGCGCGGCGCCGGTCACGATGTCGCCGAGCGGATGGGATTGCTCGAGGCGGTATCGGCGAAGGCGCTGGAACAGCGCGGGGCCGCCTGGGTCCGCACCGACGGCTCCCGCCGCGCCGAGATGCCGGTGACGGCCTTTCACGGCAACGGCCTGGTCTCCAAGCTGGAGATCCTGCGCGGGGACCTGGTGGACGTGCTCTACCAGGCCACCAGGGCGCGCACCGACTACCGGTTCGGCACCCGCATCACCGAGATCGACGACACCACCGCCACACTCAGTGACGGCAGCACCGTCACCGCGGATGTGATCGTCGGGGCCGACGGACCGCATTCGGCCGTGCGCCGCCTGGTATTCGGTCCCGAAGACCGGTTCACCACGCCGCTCGGTGGCTACAACGCATGGTTCAGCGCCCCGGATACGGTGGGGCTCGATGGCTGGTACCTGCTGTACCAGGAGCCCGGCCTGAACGCCTCGATGCGACCCTCCCACGATCCCGCGGTGGCCAAGGCCGGGCTGGCCTTCCGGTCCGGTCCACTCGACTACGACCGCCGCGATACCGAAGCCCAGATCGACCTGCTGCGAAGCCATTTCGCGGAGGCGCGATGGCATTGTCCGCAACTGCTGGCGGCCGCGGCCGAAGCCGATGACTTCCACTTCGACGCGTTCCTGCAGGTTCACATGGACTCGTTCACCCGGGGGCGCGTCGCACTGGTCGGCGACGCCGGGTATTGCGCCTCACCCCTGTCCGGGATGGGTACCAGCTTGGCCCTGGTCGGTGCGTATGTGCTGGCCGGCGAGCTGGGTCCGGCGGATCTGTTTGCCGCTGAGACACTTCCGGCGGCGTTGGCACGCTACGAGACGGTGATGCGTCCGTATATCGACCGCTGCCAGACACTGGCCAACGGTATCGACGGCTACCTGCCGAAATCGAACAGCGATATCGCGGTGACCGCCGCGGTGATGAAGTGGATGCAACGCTGGCCGCTGCGACCCATCGCCGAGCGGAAGTGGTTCACCACCGCCGATTCGATTGCGCTGCCGGAATACTGAGCGCCGTTCAGAACGGTGGTGGTTTCGCGTTCTGTTCGAGGGTGTGTTGGTTGAGGCGGCGTTCGGCGTTGATGCGGGCGGCTTGGGTGTGGGCGCGGGTGCGCCGGCGTCGGGGCATGGCCAGCCCTCGATCCCCGATGCCGGTGGGGACTGGTGTCGGTGGTGGTGGCGGGGTGTGAAGGCGTTTGTCGGGGAACAGGATCCGGGTCAGCGGCACGGTGGTGTAGGTGTGCCCGGTGGGGTTGGTCCAGGTGTGTGTCCCGTCGGGGTGCTGGAGGGTGGTCCACCCGCCGAAGGTTTTGAGTAGGTGATGGGTGCGGCACAGCGGAGGGTGTCGCACGAATTGGTGGTGTGAGGCGCTTTTGTTCGTGTCATTTCGGGTGAAAGTTACTGCTGCGTGCGATGATTCGAGGTGTCTGTCAATGTGCGTGCCGGCGATGTCGATCAGTTGTTGATGATGCCGCCCTCGGTGCGGGAGTGGCTTCCTGAGGATCATCTGGCGTTTTTCGTCCTCGACGTCGTCGCTGAGCTGGATCTGAGCGCGTTTTATGCGGCGTATCGCGTCGATGGTAGGGGCGGGTCGGTGTATGACCCGGCGATGATGCTGTCGGTCCTGTTGTATGCCTATTGCACCGGGGAACGGTCTTCGCGTCGGATTGAGCGCCGACTGGTCGAGGATGTCGCTGTGCGGGTTGTCGCGGCCAATCAGCGGCCTGATCACGCCACGTTGGCGCGGTTCCGCCGGCGCCACCAGGACGCTATAGCGGCTCTGTTCGGGCAGGTCCTGGGCCTGTGCGTGAACGCTGGTCTCGTCGATGCCGGCGTGGTGGCGATCGACGGGACGAAGATCGCTGCCAATGCCTCGTTCTTCGCCAATCGTGATCAGGACGCTCTCACCGCCGAACTTGGCGGATCTGTGGCGCAGGACGCTGCCGTGGCGGCTGGTCGTGTGGCCGAACAAATC
The DNA here is from genome assembly GCF_051188035.1 of Mycolicibacterium sp. Y3. NCBI lineage: Bacteria > Bacillati > Actinomycetota > Actinomycetes > Mycobacteriales > Mycobacteriaceae > Mycobacterium > Mycolicibacterium sp. Y3. The sequence goes on from NZ_JAVQLT010000001.1 coordinate 4,014,584, forward strand.
TTGGCCGAAGCCGAGCAGGTCGATGCCGCCGAAGACGAGCGCGGCGATAATGACCAGCTCAGGCGGATGCCGGCGGGATGGGCTGGCGGTCGGGATCGACGTTCGCGGATCCGGGCTGCTCTTGAGGAACTCCAATCGCAGAAGGCGCGGGATTTCGAGGCTCGGATGGCTGATCGTTCGCGCAAGGAAGCCGAGCTGGGCCGCTCGCTGACCGGGCCCAAACCCAGCGCTGAAGCGGCGCGGCGATCGCGCCCGCGGCGGGCGAACACGACTGATCCGGATTCGCGGATCATCCCGCACGCCTCCAGAGGCGTGCTGCAGGGCTATAACGCGCAAGCAGCTGCGACGACGGGACACATTGTGGTGGCCGCCGAGATCAGCAACACCACCAACGATCAGCCTCACTTCGTGCCGATGGCCACTGCGGCGATCGATAATCTCATCAAGGCCGGGCACCGCGATGGTGCGGGCACCATCGTGGCCGATGCGGGTTACTGGACCAGTGCCAACGGCACCACCGACGTCGGTGCCGACGTGCTGATCGCGACGCGAAAGCCCTCGTGGCGCAAGGCCGACAAACCCGGCGATGACAAGTTGGCGGTGCTGGCAAGGGTCAATCGCGGTGAGCTGTCTCAACGTCAGGCCGGTGCGATTCTCGGCGTCTCCTACACCTGGGTGCGGGACATGACCAAGCGCTACTTCGGCCGTGATGGACAGCGCATCACGCGCAGCGCCGAACCCGAACCCGCGCAGTGGATTCCGGTCATCGAACGCGTCGCAGCCGGCGAGATCTCGATGCGCGCCGCCCGTGACCAACTCGACGTCTCGGTCACGCGTGTCAAATCGATGCTCGCACATGTCCGAGGCGAAGGCATCGACCCAACGATTGCTCGAAACATGATGAACGACAAGCTATCCCATCCTGATAACGCCGCGCTTTACCGCAGGCGCGGCGTCAGCATCGAACCCGTCTTCGGCAACATAAAAGCCAACCTCGGATTCCGCAGGTTCTCCCTCCGCGGACACGCCGGAGTGCACAGTGAGTGGCGCCTGATCTGCACGGTCCACAACATGCTCAAACTTCAGCGCGCAATCCCCGCCTGAGTACAAACCGCACAGCGGACCCGCAGCCGCACGCCACCACCGACTCACACCACCAATTCGTGCGACACCCTCAGCGCGCAGAGGTTTCCGGGGTGGGTGGCCCCGCCCGGCCACGGCACGCTGTGGTCGAGGTCGCAGTGCTGGGCGCCGCGGTGGCAGCCGGGGAAGATACAGGTCAAGTCGCGGGTGCGGACCCAGGCGGCCAGCTTCGCTGAGGGCCGGTACCGCGGCTCAGCGGTCAGTGCCGCGGTGTCGGTGAGGGTGTTGACGCGGGCGCCGGTGGCGACGAGTTCGGCGACCAGCGGGGCGGGCAGGACACCGCCACCGGCAATGACCGCCGGTGAACCGGTCACCGCGGCCGGGGCGCGCAGGCCCTGCAGGTCGTCACCGTGCACACCGGGGTCCCGCGGCGGCGGCCCGGGTTCAGGATCAGGGGCAGCTGGTGTGCCCTCGTCGGTGGAGTGAGGCACAGTCTCCGTGAGGACATAGACCGTCACCGCGGCCGAGCGGGGATCCACCCCGGCGGCCGGGCAGTCAGGCTCCCCGCACAAACACGCCAGCCGGTCGGCGTTCGGATCGACGGCCAGTAACCCCATGGCATCGGCGCGGCGTTGCCCCACAGTCCGCGGATCGGCGTCGCACACCGTGTCGGCGAGGGCGGTGAGCCGGGCCCGCAACACCGCGGCGTCGGTGGCCAACAGCCGCCCCCACACCGCGACGGTGCCGGCGGGATCCTCCTGGGAACCGAATTCGATACACCGGGACCGGGCCGCGGTGCGGGCGCAGTGCACCGCGACCGGATCGAACTTCTCGATCCACACATCGATGGCAGCCTCGGTGTTCTTCTGGGAGAGCACCCCCAACGTCGGGGCGACCCCAGCCAGGGCGGCGTCGATCAACGCCAACGCCTCGAGGTCGGTGACCAGCCGGGTCCGCCAGGTGATCGCGGCCGCGGTTTTGGCCGAAATCTCCCCGTGCTCCAGTAGCGCCCCCACTTTCGGGAGCCGATCCCGCAACGCGAGGGCGATGCGCATCTGCCCGGCCGCGCTCTCCCGGGACAACCCACAGGCCGCCGACACTTCGGCGGCGGCGTACTCCCACCCATCCAGCGCGGCAGAGGCCTGCGCCTGGTCTTCGTCCTTGCAGTGCCAGTCGACCAGGGCGGCGATGATCGCCCACCGCTGCGCCGCGGCCACCGCCTCAGCCCGGGTCGCTGCTCGTAGCGCCTCGATCAGTGCCGCGTCATCCGCACCGGCCAGATCGAACATATGTTCACACTACAACGACCCGCCGACACCAGACGGAAGTTATCCACAGGCTCGAAACTATCCACAACCCCACGCCCGCAACACCATTGGATGGCCGCGATCCACTCTCAGACACCCACCGCATCCAGCGCCCGGCGCGCATAGGCCCGGACATCGGCGTCGGCATCCGCCAGCGCCAACCCCAGTGCCTCCCGGGCCGCAGACTCCGAGGTCGCCCACCGGGTGAGGCTGAGCACCGCGGCCTTGCGCACATCCAGATGCGAATCGGCCAGGGTGCGTGACAGCGACGGCACGGCGATATCGGGCGTCACCCCGGACAGCGCCCGCGCCGCGCCCTCGCGGACCTGCCAGGCCGACTCCCCCAGCGCCCGCTCGATCAACGCGACGTCACCGGCGTCTCCGCCGAGACTGCCCAACGCGCTCAGGGCGGCGGCACGGACCAGCGGATCGTCATCCATCAGGCCGGCCCGCACCGTCTCGACACCGGCACCGAGGGTGGCGAGCCCCTTCAGCGCGGTGATCCGGACCTCGCGGTTGTCGTCGGCGGCCGCCAGTGCCACCCCGTCGGCGTCATCGACGGACACCAGGGCCCGCACCGCTTCGATCCGCACCCTATGGTCGCCATCGCCCAGTGCGGCCCGGAAGTCCGCCGGCACCCGGCGTGAGCTGGTCACATACAACGCCACTGCCCGTACCACCGCATCCGGCGAATTAAGCTGTCCGGCAATGGCTTCCGGTGAAGGCAGCACCTCCACCAGTTCCCTGGCCGCATCGGCCGCCTCGTGGCGCACGCCGGCGTCGGAGTCGGCCAGCGCCGTCAGCAAAGCACCACCGTAGCCTTCGGGCAGGTTCTCGACCAGTGTCGCGACCGCGGTACGCCGCACCCCGGCGTCGGTGTCCGAGAGGAACTCGGCCAGATCCGCGACCGTCGGCTCCTGCAGGGCCAGCACCGCAGCGATCCGTGGCGACGGTGGTGGCGCGGGAGCCGCCGCCACCCGGGACACCACCGATGCCGGCGCCCTCCCACCGAACAACGGGGGTTGTTCGACGGGTACGACGGGCTTGTCCGACGGCACATGCTCCAGACCGGGCACCGGAACGAAGTATTCGGCGACCGGGCGTTTGAGGAACTCCATCTCCCCGGAGGCACCCTTACGCAGGTTCAGGTGGTAGTTCCACTGCTGGTCGTCACGCTCCGGCACATCCGAGCGCTCGTGATAGAGCCCCCAGCGCGATTCGGTACGGGTCAGCGAGGACCGGGCCGCCATCTCCGCGCAGTCCCGGATGAACGAGACCTCCGCCGCGCGCATCAGCTCGTGCGGGGTGCGCGCACCGATCCCGGCCACCTCATCGCGCATCCGGTCGAAGGTCTGCACCGCGATGGACAGTTTGGGGGCCGTCTTCGGTGGTGCCACATAGTCGTTGACGAAGCGCCGCAACTTGTACTCGACCTGCGGTTGCGGTGGGCCGTCGGGCTGTCGCAGCGGGCGGTAGATCAATTCGTGGGCATCGGCCAGCTGATCGGCAGGCAGCTCGGCGGGCGCGTCGGTGTCGGCCAGGGTCGACGCGGCGTGCTCACCGGCCAGATCGCCGTAGACGAACGCACCGATCATGTAGTTGTGCGGCACGCACGCCAGGTCGCCGGCGGCGTACAGGCCGGGCACGGTGGTGCGGGCATGCTCGTCGACCCAGACCCCGGACGCGGAATGCCCACTGCACAAGCCGATTTCGGAGATGTGCATCTCGATGTCGTGGGTACGGTAGTCGTGCCCACGGTTGGCGTGGAAGGTGCCGCGGGTCGGCCGCTCTGTGGTGTGCAGGATGTTCTCCAGCGCGGACAGCGTCTCGTCCGGCAGGTGCGTCACCTTGAGATAGATGGGACCGCGGGCAGATTCGATCTCGCTGCGGACCTCGCTCATCATCTGCCCGGACCAGTAGTCCGAATCCACGAACCGCTCGCCCGCCGCGTTGACCTGATAGCCGCCGAACGGGTTGGCCACATACGCGCACGCCGGCCCGTTGTAATCCTTGATCAGCGGGTTCACCTGGAAGCATTCGATACCGGACAGCTCTGCCCCGGCGTGATACGCCATCGCGTATCCGTCGCCTGCGTTGGTCGGATTCTCGTAGGTGCCATACAGATAGCCCGAGGCGGGCAGGCCGAGCCGCCCGCAGGCACCGGTGGCCAGGATGACGGCTTTGGCTGCAACGGCGACGAACTCGCCGGTGCGGGTATTCAGGGCGGCCGCCCCGACTGCTCTCCCCTCCGAAACCAGCACCCGCACCGGCATCAGCCTGTTCTCGATCTGGATCTTCTCCCGCATCGAGCGTTGCCGCAACACCCGGTAGAGCGCCTTCTTGACGTCCTTGCCCTCCGGCATCGGCAGCACGTAGGACCCCGACCGATGCACCCGGCGCACGGCGTATTCGCCGTGTTCGTCCTTCTCGAACTTGACGCCGTAGCGTTCCAGCCGCTGCACCATCGCGAAACCACGGGTCGCCGTCTGATAGATGGTGCGCTGGTTGACGATTCCGTCGTTGGCCCTGGTGATCTCGGCGACGTAGTCCTCCGGCTCCGCCTTGCCCGGGATGACGGCGTTGTTCACCCCGTCCATGCCCATCGCCAGCGCGCCCGAATGGCGCACGTGCGCCTTCTCCAGCAACAGGACCCGGGCTCCGTTCTCGGCGGCGGTCAGCGCGGCCATGGTGCCCGCGGTGCCACCACCGATCACCAGTACATCGCAATTCAGACGCACGGTGGCAGATAAATCGGGCACAGCAAGGTCGGGAATCTCGGTCATGAATTGTCCAATGCCTCAATGATCTCGGTGCGCAACGCGCTGCGGTCGACGTTCTCGGTGCGGGGCTGGGGGATGTCCTGCAGCACACGCAGGCCGCCGCCACCCAACACCGCCACCCGGTCGCCGAGGATCAGCGCCTCGTCGACATCGTGGGTGACGAACACGATGGTGGTCGGATGCGCCCGCCAGGTGGCGATCAGCAGCCGCTGCATGGCGGCGCGGGTCTGGGCGTCGAGTGCCCCGAACGGTTCGTCCATCATCACCGCGCGCGGCGCGCCGGCCAACCCGCGGGCCAGTTGCACCCGCTGTCGCATGCCGCCGGACAGGCTCTTGGGCAGGTAGTCGGCGAAACCGGTCAGTCCGACCTCGTCGATCCAGCGCTCGGCCCGGGCCCGCCGCGTCGACCGGGGCTCGCCCCGGAGTTGAAGGGCCAGTTCGATATTCGAGCGCACACTGCGCCACGGCAGCAGGGCGCTGTCCTGGAACACCATGCCGCGGTCACGTGACGTCCCGGTGATCTGCGCGCCATCGGCACGCACCCGGCCGGCGTCCGGCACCAGCAGGCCGGCCAGCGCCCGCAGCACCGTGGACTTACCGCAGCCCGACGAGCCCGTCAGCACCAGGATCTCCCCCGGCCGCACGGCGAGCGTCAGTCCACTCAGCACCGGCGCCCCGGTGTAGGACAACGTGACCTCGTCCAGCTCGAGCAGCAGGCCGGTGGCCGAGGCGGTGGTCATCGCGAACTCTCCTCACCGCGCGGCAGCCAGCGGGTGGCGCGGCGCCCGATCAGCTCGATCGCCGCCGCCGTGCCGAAACCCAGTGCACCGATGGTGATGATCCCGACGAACACGCCCGGGTAGTCCAGCACGGTATAGGCCTGCCAGGTGCGGTAGCCCACACCGAGCCTGCCGGAGATCATCTCCGCGGAGATGACGCAGATCCACGCCACCCCGATCCCGACCGAGAGGCCGCCGAACAGTCCGGGCAGGATGCCGGGCAGCACCACCTGGCGCAGCACGTCCCAGCGACCGCCGCCCAACGTGCGCACCGAGTCCTCCCAGATGGTCGACAAGGCCCGTACGGCGTGCCGGGTGCTGACCATGATCGGGAAGTAGGCGGCCAGGAAGGTGATGGCCACGATGCCTGTCTCGTCGCTCGGGAAGAGCAGGATCGCCACCGGCACGATGGCGATCGCCGGGATCGGGCGCAGCAGTTCGGTGATCGGGCCGAAGACATCGGCGAACAGCGCCGAACGGCCGAGCAGGATTCCGGTGATGACACCGGCCACCGCGGCCAGCCCGAACCCCGTGAGGATGCGGATCAGCGACTGCCCCAGATCCAGCCAGTACTCACCGGTGCCGAGTCGGTGCGCCAGCGCCGACCCGATCTCGGTGACGGTCGGCAGCGTGTCGAAGCGCAGCCAGAGCCGAACCCCGTTGGCGGTCAACACCTGCCAGAGGCCGATCGCAGCCAGCACGGACAGCGCCTGGATCACCCGGTGCCGCCAGACCCGACCTCCACCGGTGCCGCGCGGCGCCGCGACGGGTGCCTTCGGCCGCGTCAGCAGGTCTGTCATATCGCCCCTGCGAGCGCCTGCTGGTAGTCCACGGTGCTGCTGCCGGGGTGGGCCGCGGTGTAGCGCTCGGCACCGGCCGGGGTGTCGAAGGGCAGGTAGTTCTGCCCGTCGCGCACCCAGGTGGACCTGTCCGCGAACCAGCGGGTGCCCAATTCGGTGTCGGGCACATAGGCGGCCCGCACCGTGGCCCCACGTGCCTGCGCCTCACGCACCGCGCGCAATAGCTGTGTCGGGCCGGCCACGGACTGGGTCGTGTCGGCGCCCTGCAGCCAGAGTTCGCCGGTCGCCGGGGTACTCGTCGCCTTGATCGCCGTGTCGTAGTCGAGCTTGCGTTCGGCGAACGCGGCCCGCAACGGTCCGTCCTCGACGAATCCGGGGACATCGAGTTCGGCGAAGTCGCCGATCGATTTCAGATACGGCACATCACCTTTGAGCGCCTCGATCAGGGACGGCTTCAGCGTGGTGTCGAAGGAGGTGCCGCCCGGACCGTTGTAGAGGTACACCACCTCCTGCGGCAATCCGCTGCCCTCGGCGACGATCCGCGCCGCCTCCAGCGGTTTGGTGTTGAGGAAGTCGGTGGCGTCGAGCTGGGCCTGCAGGAAGGCGTCGAGCACCTCGGGGTGCTTGCCCGCGTAGTCCCGCCGGACCACCACTCCGTGCAGCGTCGGGTAGTTCAGCTGTGCGCCGTCGTAGAGCAACCTGGCCTTGTTCTGGAACACCAACAGGCCCGGCCACGCCACGAACTGTGAAAGTCCCTGAACTTGACCGGATTCCAACGCCGAGGCCCCGACCTGTGGCTGCTGGTTGAGCACCTCGACACCGGTCTTGGGGTCCAGACCGGCCTGCGCGAGTGCCCGCACCAGCGTGCCGTGCCCGGCCGAGCCGACGCTGGCGGAGACCTTCTTCCCGGCCAGATCGGTCAGGGTGCGGGCGGTCGAATCAGGTGGCACCACAACCATGTTCAGCGCACCCTTGGGGTTGTATCCGGTGACCGAGACGATTTCGGTGCGGGCGCGCTCGTTGGCCTGGGTCTTGGACCCGTTGATCAGCATCGGGTAGTCGCCCATTGATCCGATATCGATCTTCTCGGCGACCATCTGCGCGGTGATCGGCGCTCCGGTGTCGTAATCCTGCCAGGTCACCTGGTACTTGGTGCCGGTGCGGGTGGTGATGTCGGCCAGCCGGTGCTCCAGGTAGCCCTGCGCCTTGAGCAGCGTCCCGGCGGTGACGGTGTTGATGGTCTTGGACTGGTAGCCGATGACGACGTCGACGACATCATCGGATTTGGCGGTCGAGTCGAGCGAGCACCCCGACAACGTCAGGGCAGCAAGCAGCACCGCGAGAGATTTCTTCATGGCAGGTCCTTTGGCGGCTAACGGATGAGGTAGGGCATGTTGACGGTGACGGCACCGGTGGGACAGCGGGCCGCACACGGCCCGCAGTACCAGCACTCGTCGACGTGCATGTAGGCCTTACCGTTGTCCGGGTTGATCGCCAGCGAATCCATCGGACAGATCTCGACGCACAGCGTGCAGCCCTCGATGCAGAGGGATTCATCGATGGTCACCGGCACATCGACGCGGGTGTTCACCAAAGCCATGTCAGCTCCTGATCGGCTAGTTTCGGAAAAGATTGCCGCGCATGGTGATCCGGTCACCACGCATGCGGATGTACTCGAGGTCGACGGGACGCCCGTCACTCAGGCTGGTGAGCCGCTCCAGCATCAGCAGCGCCGCGCCGTCGGGTACCGCCAGGGTCGCCGCGGAATGCGGGTCAGCCGAAATCGCCTCCAGGGCAAGGGTTGCCGAGCCCAATCGCTGGCCGCTGACCTGCTCGATGAGCGTGAAGACGTCGTTGCTTTCCAGGGGGTGTTCGACCACCAGATCGCCGATATCGGGCACCAGATAGGTCAGGTCCAGGGACAGTGGCAGATCGCCGAGGTAGCGCAACCGCTCGATGTAGACCACCTGGGTGCCCGGCGCCAGGGCGAGCTTGCGCGCCACCGCCGGCGGTGCGGCCATCCGCAGCACGGCGCGTACCTCGTTGCGCACCTCGCCGTAGTCCTTGAAGGTCTCCTTGAGCCCGACCAGTGCGTCCAGTCCGTGGTCGTATTTGCGCACCGCGACGTGGGTGCCGACCTTGGTGCCGCGGTCGATCAGCCCCTCGTCTTTGAGCACGGTGAGCGCTTCGCGGATGGCGTTGCGCGACACCGAGAAATCCGCGGCGAGTTCGCCCTCGGCGGGCAATCCGTCCGGATAGCCGCCGGCGTGGATGTGGTGGCGGAGCACATCGGCGACCAACCGGGCCTGGTCGGCGCGGGACCGGCGGATCGGAGTGGGCTCGGGGGCTGGTGGCACCCACCCACCGTAAGGGTGCCGCGGGGCCGGTTTCGGGGCGCTGAGCGGCTGCGATGCGCGCGAGAACCGATTGCGCCGCCTGTACCGGGACGGATACCTGCCACGTACCAGCCCTAAATCTCGGCGATGGTGCTATTGCGCCACCTGCGCGGCGCCACCGGCAGTTCGGATCGTGCTGAGCCTAACGCTGGGCGCTCACATCGACCGCGACAGCACCCGGCCGAATTGCAGCAGCCGCTCCATCTGCGCCAGCCCGCCGTTTCCGACCGACTTGGTATAGCGGAACGACTCGCAGTACAGATCGCTCTCGGTCGCCGACGTCTGGCGGGCCCGGGTGACCAGTTGGGTGTACATCCGCAGCCGGACCTCCGAGAGCCTGCGGGTCCCGTCGTCGAGCACGTCGAACTCGGTGCTCAGGATGTGGTCGGTGATCGTCGACAACAGGATGGTCCGCACCGAGGACGCCAGCTGCCGGCGATCGTCGCGGTACTCGTCATCGGCGCGCCACATGATCAGCCGACGGCCGTCGGTGGCGACCACTTCCTGCCACAGGGCGCTGCCCCAGGACTCCTCGCTCTCGCCGCGCGACATGATGAACGACGCGATACCGGGGAATTCGACGACTGACTTCAGCTGTTCCAGGGCCAGCTCGGGGTCTCGCAGATACACCATCGCAGCGTCCTGCACGCTCATATAGGGCGCCCAGTCCTGAGGTGCATTCATCGCGTCTAGTGCTCCTGGGGCCCGCGCAGCGCCGCGGCTGCGGCCCGGATCTGCGGCGTCACCAGCATCACCTGGCCCAGCACCCCGTTGACGAATCCGGGTGAGTCGTCGGTGGACAGCTCCTTGGCCAGCTCGACGGCCTCATCCACCGCGACCGGCTCCGGCACATCCTGCGCATGCAACAGCTCCCACACCGCCACCCGCAGGATGGCGCGGTCCACGGCGGGCAGCCGGTCCAGCGTCCAGCCCTGCAGGTGGGCCGAGATGAGTTCGTCGACGTGCTCGGCGTTGTCGGTGACGCCACGCGCCACCGTGACCGTGTACGGGTTCAGCGGATTCATATCGGCCTGAGAGTGGGACAAGGCGTTGCGCCCGTCGGCCACCTCGGCGGCCGTCAGGTGACGGGCCTCGGCTTCGAAGAGCAGGTCGACGGCGCGCTTGCGGGCCTGATGCCGACCGCGGTCGCCCTTGCGGTCAGACATTCCCGTCGCTCCGCCCGCCCAGGACACCCGTTCCCAGGACGTCAGGCATTGACCCTTCCCAGGTAGCTGCCGTCACGCGAATCGACCTTCAGCTTGTCGCCGGTGTTGATGAACAGCGGAACCTGAAGTTCGGCGCCGGTCTCGACGGTGGCGGGCTTGGTGCCGGCGCTGGACCGGTCACCCTGCAGACCGGGCTCGGTGTGGGTGACGATCAGTTCGACGGTGACCGGCAGTTCCAGGTACAGCGGTACGCCCTCGTGGAAGGCGATCTGCACCACCATGCCCTCGAGCAGGAAGCCGGCCAGCCGACCGACCAGCGCCTCGGGCAGCGGGTGCTGCTCGTAGTCTTCCGAATCCATGAAGACGAAGTCGGCACCGTCGCGGTACAGGTAGGTGGCATCGCGGCGGTCGACGGTCGCGGTCTCGACCTTCACCCCGGCGTTGAACGTCTTGTCGACGACCTTGCCGGTCAGCACGTTCTTGAGCTTGGTACGCACGAAGGCCGGGCCCTTACCTGGCTTGACGTGCTGGAACTCGGTGATCTGCCACAACTGGCCCTCGAGGTTGAGGACGAGTCCATTCTTGAAGTCGGCGGTTGATGCCACGGTCTGTACAGCTCCTAGATCAGTTAACGACGACCAGTTCCTTGGGGAACCGGGTGAGCAACTCGGGTGTGGGTGCGTCCTGGCTGCCCACGACCAGGGTGTCCTCGATGCGGACACCGCCCCGGCCGGGCAGGTAGACGCCGGGCTCCACGGTCACCGCAGCGCCAGCAAGCAGTGTACCGACGGATGACGCGCTGATTCCCGGCGCTTCGTGGATCTGCAGCCCGACCCCGTGTCCGAGCCCGTGCCCGAAGTTCTCCGCGTACCCGGCATCTGCGATGACCTGCCGCGATGCCGTGTCGACATCCTTGAGTGCGGCGCCGGGCACCAGTGCCTCGCGGCCGGCCCGTTGGGCGGTGGCGACCAGGTCGTAGATCTCGCGCTGCCAGGTGGCCAGGGGGGCCAGCACGAAGGTGCGCGTCATATCCGAGTGGTAGCCGGCCACCAGCGCGCCGAAGTCGATCTTCACGAAGTCACCCGGCGCCAGCACCGTATCGGTCGGGCGGTGGTGCGGGATCGCCGAATTCGCCCCTGCGGCCACGATCGTCTCGAAGGACACCCCGTCGGCGCCGTGGTCGAGCATCAGCGACTCCAGCTCACGGCCCACCTCCTTCTCGGTGCGCCCGGCGCGCAGCCCGCCGTCCTCGACGAGCTCGCGCAGCGCGGCGTCGGCGGCCTCGCACGCGAGCCGCAGCATCGCGATCTCCCCCGCGTCCTTGATCTCGCGCAGCCGTTCCACCATGCCGGCCGCCCGGACGAACTCGATGCCCTCGGCGGCCCGTTCCAGCAGACCGAACCCGTCGACGGTCACCACATGGCTTTCGAAACCGAGGCGGCGGATACCGGTGGCGGCGGCGCGGCCGGCCAGATGCGGTCCGCAGGCGCGTTCGATCACCAATTCCGCGTCGGGAGCCTGCGCCGCGGCCTGCGTGACGTAGCGGCCATCGGTGGCCAGCAGCGGCGTGTCGTCGTCGGCACGGATCAGCAGCGCGGCGTTGGAACCGGTGAAACCCGACAGATAGCGCACGTTGACCAGGTCTGTTACCAGTATCGCGTCCAGCTTCGCGATGGCCAGCCGCTGCCTCAACCGATCCCTGCGCTGCGAAATCGTCACGACCGCTGACGGTACTCGCTACGCTGTGCCCTCATGAGTAAGTGGTTGCTGCGTGGACTCGTGTTCGCGGCGTTGGTGGTTGTCCTGCGATTGATCCAGGGTGCGCTGGTCGACGCCTTCCCGACGCACGCCGGTCTGATCAGCCCCGCGCTCGGTTTGTTCCTGGCGGTCCCCGCTCTGGTCTGGGCATATTTCGACGGCCGCGCCGACGCGAACGCGCAGTCCGACCCGGACCGCCGCGCCGATCTGGCGATGGTCTGGTTGCTGGCCGGTCTGGTGGCCGGCCTGCTGGGCGACCTGGTCACCTGGTTCATCGGGCTGATCTACCCGGCGGTCTACACGGGCAATCTGATCAGTGAGTTGACCTCGTTCGCCGCGTTCACCGCCCTGCTGGTCTTCCTGGCCGGTGTCGTCGCGGTGACCATCGGCCGGTGGAACGTCGACCGCAAGGCGCCGCCGTACGAGCGCCGCCGCGAAGGTGATGACCGCGCGGACACCGACGTGTTCGCCGCGGTGGCACCCGCGCCCGTCGGGGCGAGCGAAGCGACGGGAAGACTATCCGAGACGGGCGAAGAGCCCACCACCGCCATCGAGAAGAACTAGCTTCCGACCACCGAGTACGCCGCGACCAGCAGGCTGGGATCGGGTCCTTCCAGACGTCCCGGCTTGGCCAGGCCGTCGAGCACGACGAACCGCAGGATGCCGGACCGGTTCTTCTTGTCCCCCGCCATGTACTCCAGCAGTTGAGGCAGCGCGTCGGGGTCGTAGCTCACCGGGAGCCCGAGGGCGGTGAGCACCCGGCGATGACGGTCGGCGGTGTCGTCGTCGAGACGCCCCGCGAGCCGGCCGAGTTCGGCGGCGAAGATCAGTCCCACCGACACCGCGGCACCGTGACGCCACTTGTAGCGCTCGCGGCGTTCGATGGCGTGTGCCAAGGTGTGTCCGTAGTTGAGGATCTCGCGTAGCGCCGATTCCTTCTCGTCGGCGGCGACCACCTCGGCCTTGACCGCGATCGCGCGCCGGATCAACTCGGGCAGCACGGATCCGGACGGATCGATCGCGGCTTCGGGGTCGGCCTCGATGAGGTCCAGGATGACCGGGTCGGCGATGAACCCGGCCTTCACGATCTCCGCCATACCGGCGACGATCTCGTTGCGGGGCAACGTCTGCAGGGTCGCCAGATCCACCAACACCGCCAGCGGCTGGTGGAAGGCGCCGACGAGGTTCTTGCCCGCGTCGGTGTTGATACCGGTCTTGCCACCGACGGCCGCGTCGACCATGCCGAGCAGCGTGGTGGGCACGTGCACGATGTCCACCCCACGCAGCCAGGTGGCCGCCGCGAAGCCCGCGACATCGGTGGCCGCCCCGCCGCCGAGGCTCACCAGGGCGTCCTTGCGGCCCACCCCGATGCGGCCGAGCACCTCCCAGATATAGCCGACGACGGGCAGTTCCTTACCGGCTTCGGCATCCGGGATCTCGACGCGGTGCGCATCGATTCCCTTGTCTTCCAGGTGCTTACGAATCGCTTCGGCGGTCTGGGTGAGCGTGGGCTGGTGCAGTATCGCCACCTTGTGCCGACCCGCCAGCACCCGGCCCAGATCCTCGAGCAGGCCGGTGCCGATGATCACCGGGTACGGCCGGTCCACGAGGACATCCACGGTCACCGGGTCTGTCACGGATTCACTCATTGCGCGCCTCTGCTCGTTTGGCCAGCGCCGCGGGGGTGGGCGGCGCATCTGTGGTGGGTGCCGGGTTGAGGATGGTGGGCCGCCGCCACGCGGGGCGCCGGCGCCGGCGTGAACGGTGATTCTGGCCGCAGCCGTCCAGCCTGGTGACGATGTGGCGGACCACGGCACCGGGGTTGCGCCGATTGGTGTTGACCCGCATGGTGGCCACCTCGCGATACAGCGGGACCCGCTCAGCGATCAGCGTGCGGTACCGCTCCCCCGGATCATCACCGGCCAACAGCGGTCGCCCGCTGCCGCTGGTGCGGCGAATGCCTTCTGCCGCACTGATTTCCAGATAGATGACGGTGTGCCCGGCCAGCGCTTCGCGGACCGCCGGGGTGGTGATGGCGCCACCGCCGAGCGAGACCACACCCTCGTGTTCGGCCAGTGCCGCACGCACCACGTCGGCTTCGATCCGGCGGAACTCCTGCTCGCCCTCGGTGAAGATCTCGGCGATGCTGCGGCCCGTGGTCTCCACGATCTTGGCATCGGTGTCCAGCAGCGGCACCTGCAGTGCCTTGGCCAGCCGCCGCCCGATGGTGGACTTGCCGGAACCCGGCATCCCCACCAACACAGCCTTGGGCGCCATGGGCTATCCCGCCTGAGGTTCGCGTTCGCGGACCGCCGCCAGGTAGCTCTCGATATTGGCCTTCGTCTCGTCCAGCGAGTCGCCGCCGAACTTCTCCAGCGCGGCCCGGGCCAGCACCAGCGCGACCATGGTCTCCACCACGACACCCGCGGCGGGCACCGCGCACACATCGGAGCGCTGGTGGATGGCCACCGCCTCCTGGCCGGTGGCCATATCGACGGTGGCCAGCGCGCGCGGCACCGTCGAGATCGGTTTCATCGCGGCGCGTACCCGCAGCGGCTGACCGTTGGTCATGCCACCCTCCAGACCGCCCGCGCGGTTGGTGGACCGCAGCACGCCGTCGGGACCGGGGTACATCTCGTCATGGGCGACACTGCCGCGCCGGCGCGCGGTCTCGAAACCGTCGCCGATCTCGACGCCCTTGATGGCCTGGATACCCATCACCGCGGCAGCCAACTGGCTGTCGAGGCGGTTGTCGCCGCTGGTGAACGAACCCAGCCCGATCGGCAGACCGGTGACCACCACCTCGACCACACCGCCGAGGGTGTCGCCGTCCTTCTTGGCCGCCTCGATCTCGGCGATCATGAGCGCTTCGGACTGCTCGTCGAAGGCGCGGACCGGGCTCGCGTCGATCCGATCCAGATCCTGCGGCAACGGCGAGGGGCCGTCGTACGGCTTGGCGGCGCCGATGGCGATGACATGGGAGATGACCTCGACGCCGAGGGCCTGGCGCAGGAACGCGCGGGCCACGGTGCCCGCCGCCACCCGGGCGGCGGTCTCGCGGGCGCTGGCCCGTTCCAGCACCGGGCGGGCGTCGTCGAAGCCGTACTTGAGCATGCCCGCGTAATCCGCGTGGCCGGGGCGGGGGCGGGTCAGCGGGGCGTTGCGCGCCGCGTCACCGTCCAACCGGTCCGCGTCGACGGGGTCGGCGGCCATCACCGTCTCCCATTTGGGCCATTCGGTGTTGCCGATCTCGATGGCGATGGGACCGCCGAGCGTGACCCCGTGTCGGACCCCGGCGAGCACCGTCACCTGGTCCTTCTCGAACTTCATCCGCGCGCCGCGGCCGTAGCCGAGGCGGCGGCGCTGCAGTTGGGTCCCGATATCGTCGGAGGTGACGGACAGTCCCGCAACCATGCCTTCAACCATCGCGACCAGGGCACGGCCATGGGATTCACCAGCGGTAGTCCAACGCAACACAGGTGTCATTCTCCCATGCGGGTATCCGCGCGACCCAATCCGTTAACCCGGCCGGCACAGGCGCGCCTCCAGGGCTACACCCACACCAGGGCGACCGATGCTGCGGTGGCCGCGCACATCGACGGCCCGTGGGGCACCGGATCACGCCGGCCCGTGGCCAGAGCGGTCAGCGCCACGAGTCCGGTCAGCATCGGGGCCCCCGCGGCGGCCAGCATCCACACGTCGGGGCCGAACGCCCCCGTCAACCCGCCCACCCCGATCGCCAGCTTGACGTCGCCGGCGCCCAGGCCGGCCGGCGCGGCGAGGTGCACCAGCAGGTACACCGCCGTCAGCGCCGCCGCACCGGCGAGTGCAGGCCAGCCCCGGCCCGCCGTGGCAGCGCCACCCAGCACCACGACGGCCCCGGGCAGTGTCAGCACATTGGGCAACCGGCGCTGCCGGATATCGAAGGCGCTCAAGGCGATCAGCCACCCCGCCACCAGCGCCGCCACCTCTCGAGGCTAAAGGCCGGCCAGCGCCTGCCTCATCACCTCTTTCGGGGCCGGCTGCCCGGTGAACTGCTCCACCTGGGCGAAAGCCTGGTTCAGCAGCATGTGCAGCCCGCTGATCACCCGGCCGCCTGCTGCCGACACCGCGCCGGCCAGCGGGGTGGGCCACGGATCGTAGATCGCGTCCAGCAGCACGGGTACCCCCGCGACGCTGGGCGCGTAGGCGGCGGCGACCTCTGCCGGCAGCGTATTGACCACCACATCTGCCCTGATCGGCGTGCCCAGTTCGACCCAGTGCACGGTCACACCGAGGGGTTCGGACAGCGCCACCAGCGGCGCCGCCTTGTCCGCGTTGCGGGCGACGACGGCGATATCGCGGACCCCGAGGGAGGCCAGGCCCACCACCGCGGCCGGGGCCGTGCCACCGGAGCCGAGCACCGCCGCACGCGCGCCGGGCAGGGCATATCCCCCGTCGCTTCGCTCGCCCACACCCTCGAGCGCGCCGACCACCCCGTCGATATCGGTGTTGTCGGCCCGCCATCCCGAGGGTGTGCGCACCAGGGTGTTGGCCGAGCCGACGAGCGCGGCGCGCGCGGTGTGTTCGGCGGCGAACCGCAGCGCCGCGAACTTGCCGGGCATGGTGACCGACAGCCCGACCCACTCCGGGCCCAGACCGGCGACCAGGGCGGGCAGCTGCTCGGCGGTGCACTCGATGCGCTCGTAGGTCCAGTCGGTCAGCCCCAGCGCACGGTAGGCCGCCAGGTGCAGATCTGGCGAACGCGAATGCGAGATGGGTGAGCCGAGAACCGCTGCTTTTCGGCCGGCCCGGCTACCGTGCACTGTCGAGGACACCGTTGTGCTTGGCCAGCTCGATATTCGCCAGGTGCTGCTCGTAGTCGCGGGTGAACAGCGTGGTGCCCTGCATATCGATGGTCACGAAGTACAGCCAGTCCCCCGGTGCCGGGTTCTCGGCCGCGGCCAGGGCGGGTTGTCCCGGCGAGCAGATCGGAGTGGCTGGAAGCCCCTCGGAGGCATAGGTGTTCCACGGTGTGACGCGTTCGCGATCGGCGTCGGTGGTGGCCACCTCCTGGCGGTCCAGCGAGTAGTTGACCGTGGAGTCGAACTCCAGCTTGCGGTGTTCGGCCAGCCGGTTGTAGATCACCCGGGCCACCTTGGCGAAGTCCTGCGGTTTGGCCTCGCGCTGCACCAGCGACGCGACCACCAGGATCTGGTACGGCGTCAGATGGGTGGCGGCCGCGGCGTCGAGCAGGCCGTTGGCCTCGTACTGCGCGGTACTCGCCTTGATCAGGCTGGTGAGGATGTCCTGCGGCGTGCCGGAGGGGTTGACGTTCCAACTGCCCGGCGCGATCAGTCCCTCCAGCCGGCGGTGGTCGGCTCCCATCGCCGTCACCGGGGCGGTGGCCCAGTTCGGCACCGCCAGCGCCG
The DNA here is from genome assembly GCF_051188035.1 of Mycolicibacterium sp. Y3. NCBI lineage: Bacteria > Bacillati > Actinomycetota > Actinomycetes > Mycobacteriales > Mycobacteriaceae > Mycobacterium > Mycolicibacterium sp. Y3. The sequence continues at coordinate 4,032,064 of NZ_JAVQLT010000001.1, forward strand.
CCAGATTCCCGGTGGCGGCGACGTTCTTGAGATCCGCGGCCGGCACACACTTGTGGTCACCGTCGATATCCACGCAGGAGGCTTTCGAGATCAGCGTGAAGATGCCGTCGGTGACCGCATTGGTCTTCACATCGGCGACATCGTCGAGCTGCCGGCCCTCGGGGATCACCAGCTGACCCACCCGGTTCTTCGGGTCCGCCAGCCGGGTGACCGCCCCGGATGCGGGAATCTCGGTGCGGAGCTTGTAGAAGCCGGGCTGAATCGCCGCGATGGCCTGATTACCCGACGCGGCCTCGACGAACGCCTTGGCCGAGGACACCACGTTCTGCTGCTGCAGCGTCTGGCCGATCGCGGTGGTCGAGTCCCCGCTGTGCACCTCGACGACGACGTCGGCGGTGCCGTCACCCGCGAAATCGCTGCTCGAACCGAACATGCCGTGCCACATCCGTGAGCCCAGGAACACCACGACGAGCACGACGGCGACGAGCACCACCACCGCCATACCGCTGTAGAACCGCCGGCGCCGCTGCATGCGGCGCGCGCGGGCCCGCGAGGCGCGGCTCATCCGCCGTCGCGGCGGTCCCACGGCGACGGGCTCGTGACGGTCGGTACCCCAGTCGTCAGTCATCGGCAACCCCTAGTCCGGACCGGCGCTGGTCCAACCAGGTCTGCAGAATTGCTACTGCGGCAACCTGATCGACCATGGTCCGCTGGTTCTTGGCTCGGATACCTGCATCCCGCAGTGAACGTTGTGCGCTCACCGTAGTCAGTCGCTCATCGACGAGGCGCACCGGTGTCGGGGCGATTCGTGCGGCGATGGTGTCGGCCAGCTCGACGGCGTCGTGCGCCGAGGAGCCGGCCCGGTCGGCGAGCGTACGCGGCAGTCCGACCACGACCTCGACGGCCTCGTGTTCGGTGGCGAGTTTGACCAGCCGGCGCAGGTGACGTCCGTCGCGCTCGCGGCGGACGGTCTCCAGCGGAGTGGCCAGGATGCCGTCGGGATCACAGACGGCGACACCGATGCGGACGGTGCCGACATCGATACCGAGCCGGCGACCGCGGCCGGGATCATCGGGACCCGGCCGGTCCGGCAGACGCTCGGTACCTTCTCCCACCCGGCTCAGCTCCGGGCGATCTCTGCGCGTAGCGCGGCCAATGCCGCGTCGATACCCGCCGCCCCCTTGCCGGAACCCTGTGCCAGATCGGCCTTGCCGCCCCCACGGCCGTTGACCGCCGCACTCAACTGCTTCACCAGGTCGTTGGCGCTCAACCCGAGGTCCTGAGCACCCGCGTTGACCGCCACCACGAACGGCACCGTGTCGTCCTCGCCCTCGGCAATCAGGGCGACGACACCGGGTTCGGTGCCCAGCTTGCCCTTGATATCGCCGACCAGGCTGCGCAGGTCACCGGCGGAGATCCCGCCGGCCATCCGCTGGGCCACCAAGCGCACCCTGCCGACGGTCTCGGCGCCCGCGGCCGCGTTCACCGCGGCCGCCCTGGCATTGGCCAGCCGGACCCGGTCGAGTTCCTTCTCGGCCACCTTGAGCCGCTCCACCAGATTGGCGACGCGGGCCGGCACCTCCTCCGACGGCACCTTCAGCGAGGACGCCAGCCCGGCCATCAGGGCGCGTTCCTTGGACAGGTGCCGGAACGATTCCAGCCCCACATAGGCCTCGACGCGGCGCACACCCGACCCGACGGAGGATTCGCCGAGCAGCGTGACCGGACCGATCTGGGCGGAGCTGCGCACATGGGTGCCGCCGCACAGTTCCAGCGAGAACGGTCCACCGATCTCGACCACCCGCACCTCGTCGGGGTAGTTCTCGCCGAACAACGCCATCGCGCCCATGGCCTTGGCCTGCTCGAGTCCGGTGTTGAAGGTGTTCACCGCGAAGTCGGCCTGCACCGCCTCATTGGCCACCGTCTCGATCTCGGTGCGCTGGTCCTCGGAGAGCGCACCCTGCCAGTTGAAGTCGAACCGCAGGTAGCCCGGCCGATTCAGCGAGCCGGCCTGAACGGCGTTGGGCCCCAGGATCTGCCGCAGTGCGGCATGCACCATATGCGTGCCCGAGTGGCCCTGGGTGGCGCCGTGGCGCCACTGCGGGTCGACCTCGGCGGTGACGGTGTCGCCCTCGACGAACTCGCCGGACTCCACCGTGACCCGGTGCGCCCACAGGGTCTTGGCGATCTTCTGCACATCGGTGACGGCCGCTTTGGCGGTGCTCGAGGAGCCGGTTCCGCTGATGGCGCCCTCGTCGGCGATCTGCCCGCCGGATTCGGCGTAGAACGGGGTGCGGTCCAGGATCAGCTCGACCCGATGGCCCCGCGCGCTCTCGTGATCCACCACGGGAACCCGCTTACCCTCCACAAAGATGCCGAGAATCTTTGCCTGCGAGGACAATTCGTCAAATCCGGTGAACTCGGTGGGACCGGCGTCCACCAGCTCGCGGTAGGCGGACAGATCGGCATGGGCCTGTTTGCGCGAAGCGGCGTCGGCCTTGGCGCGTTGGCGCTGCTGTGCCATCAGGCCGCGGAAACCCTCCTCGTCGACGGTCAGGCCGGCCTCGGCGGCCATCTCGAGGGTGAGGTCGATCGGGAAGCCGTAGGTGTCGTGCAGGGTGAAGGCGTCATCACCGGACAGCGTGGACTTCCCGGCGGCCCGGGTGGCCGCCGCGGCGTCGTCGAACAGTCGGGACCCAGCGGCCAGGGTGCGGTTGAACGCCGTCTCCTCAGCCACCGCGATGCGGTTGATGCGCTCGAAATCGGTCACCAGTTCCGGGTAGGACGGCCCCATCTCGTCGCGCACCGTGGCCATCAGCTCGGCCATGATCGGGCGTTCCACGCCGAGCAGTTTGGCCGCCCGGATGATGCGGCGCAGCAGCCGGCGCAGCACGTAGCCGCGGCCCTCGTTACCGGGGGTGACCCCGTCGCCGATGATGATGGCCGCGGTGCGGCTGTGGTCGCCGATGATCCGGTAGCGCACATCGTCGTCGTGGTTGCCCTGCCCGTATCCGCGGGGCGCGATATCGGCGACGACGTCGATGACGGGACGGACCAGGTCGGTCTCGTAGACGTTGTCCACGTTCTGCAGCAGGCAGGCGATGCGCTCGATACCCATACCGGTGTCGATGTTCTTGCGCGGCAGCGGCCCGAGGATCTCGAAGTTCTCCTTCGAGGTGCCCTCACCCCGCTCGTTCTGCATGAACACGAGATTCCAGATCTCGATATAGCGGTCCTCGTTGGCCTCGGGACCGCCGTCGATGCCGTACTCGGGCCCACGGTCGTAGTAGATCTCCGAACAGGGTCCGCACGGCCCGGGGATGCCCATCGACCAGTAGTTGTCGGCCATCCCGCGGCGCTGGATACGCTCGGCCGGCAGGCCGGCGACCTCCTGCCACAGGCCGATCGCCTCGTCGTCATCGAGATAAACTGTCGCCCAAAGCTTTTCGGGGTCGAACCCGTAGCCGCCTTCGGACACCGGGTTGGTCAGCAGCGACCAGGCCAACTCGATGGCACCCCTCTTGAAGTAGGCGCCGAACGAGAAGTTGCCCGCCATCTGGAAGAAGGTGTTGTGCCGGGTGGTGATACCGACTTCTTCGATATCGGGGGTCCGGATGCATTTCTGCACGCTGGTGGCGGTCTCGTACGGCGGGGTGCGGGCACCCAGGAAGTACGGGACGAACTGGACCATGCCGGCGTTGACGAACAGCAGGTTGGGGTCATCGAGGATCACCGAGGCGCTGGGCACCTCCGTGTGTCCCGCCTTCACGAAATGATCGAGGAAACGTTTCCTGATCTCGTGTGTTTGCACGTGCTGCTGTCCTTCATTCGCTGGGCCGGTGGTCGACCGCATAACACTACCGGGAACCGTGTTGACCGCCTGCGCGGTGCGCAGCCAATGACTATTGTGCGTGGCGCAGCGCGGGAGGACAGTGGTGGGTGACCGGTGGCGCCGCCGGGGCGCTGCCCCGAACCAAGAGGGGGTGGACCGTGTTCGCACGTTCTACCACGGTGATGGCGCGCCTGGACAAGATCGACGCCGGCATCGCTCACGTCCGAGACGAGGTCATGACCGCATTGCCGGAACTGCCCGGCTGGGTCGGATTGTCTCTGATGGTCGACCGCGAGTCCGGCCGGTGCATCGTCACCACCGCCTGGGAATCCGAGGAGGCGATGCGCTCCAGTTTCGAGGAGACGGCGCAGATGCGGAACCAGGTTGCCAACGAGTTCGGCGGCACCGCGTGGACGGAGAACTGGGAGATCGCCGTCCTGCACCGCACGCACAGTTCCGACAGCCGGCGGGCATGTGTGCGGGCCACCTGGGTGTCGGTGCCGTTGGATCTGATCGACGCCGGGATCGACTATTTCCGCGGCGCGGTCCTGCCGCAGGTGGAGCATCTGCCCGGGTTCTGTAGTGCCAGCCTGATGATCGACCGGGCCACCGGGCGCGGGGTCTCGTCGGTGTCGTTCAGCAGCCACGACGCCATGGTGGACAACCGCGACCAGGCCACCGCGCTGAAGATGGCGTCGATGCGCGCGGCCGGGGCGTCCGAGGTCGACGAGGCCGAGTTCGAACTGGCCGTCGCCCACCTGAGGGTGCCCGAACTGGTCTGACCGGCCCGTCAGCGGGTGCGCCGCACGATGGCGCGCAACTTGTCCAGCCGGGTGGTGATCTCGCGCTCGGCGCCGTGCGTGGTGGGCCGGTAGTAGTCGGTTCCCACCAGTTCATCCGGTGGATACTGTTGGGCCGCAACACCACCCGGCGCGTCATGGGCGTACTTGTAGCCGACCGCATTGCCCAGCTTCGACGCCCCGGAGTAGTGCCCGTCACGCAGGTGCGGCGGCACCAGGCCGGCCTTGCCCGCCCGGATATCGCCCATCGCCTGCCCGAGCGCGGTGGTGACGGCGTTCGATTTCGGCGCGGTGGCCAGGTGCACGGTGGCGTGTGCGAGCGTCAGCTGAGCCTCGGGCAGCCCGATCAGCGCCACGGTCTGCGCCGCGGCCACCGCGGTCGGTAGGGCGGTCGGATCGGCCATCCCGATGTCCTCGCTGGCCAGGATCATCAGCCGGCGTGCGATGAACCGCGGATCCTCTCCGGCCGTCAGCATCCGGGCCAGGTAGTGCAGCGCGGCATCCACATCGGAGCCGCGCACCGATTTGATGAAGGCGCTGATGACGTCGTAGTGCTGGTCCCCGTCGCGGTCGTAGCGCACCGCGGCCTGGTCCAGCGACTGCTCGACCACCGCGACGGTGATCTGTTCGCCCGCCTCGGACGCCACCTCGAGGGCGGTCAGCGCCCGGCGCGCGTCGCCGGCCGACAGCTTCACCAGCAGTTCCACCGCGTCGTCGTCGATCCCGACCGCGCCGCCTAGGCCGCGCGGGTCGGCGACGGCCCGGCGGATCACGGTGCGGATGTCCGCCGCGCCCAGCGGCTGCAACTGCAGGATCAGCGACCGGCTCAACAACGGCGCGACGACGGAGAACGACGGATTCTCGGTGGTGGCGGCGACCAGCAGCACCACCCGGTTCTCGACGGCCGCCAGCAGCGCGTCCTGCTGGGTCTTGGAGAACCGGTGCACCTCGTCGATGAACAACACCGTCTGCTCGCCCCTGATGAGGGCGTGGCGCGCCTTGTCGATGACGGCGCGGACCTCTTTGACGCCGGCCGACAGCGCCGAGAGCGCCTCGAACCGGCGGCCGGTGGCACCGGAGATCAGGGACGCCAGCGTGGTCTTGCCGGTGCCGGGCGGCCCGTACAGGATGACCGACGCGGCACCGGAGCCCTCGACCAGGCGGCGCAGCGGTGAACCCGGTTTGAGCAGGTGCTGCTGGCCGACGACATCGTCGAGAGTGGCGGGACGCATCCGCACCGCGAGCGGGCTGGCGGCCGACGGCGCGTCGATGCCGGCCGAGGACGACTGCTCCCCACCCGGTACGTCGAACAGGCTGTCAGACACGCCTTCTGCTTACCACGCCGCACCGACCGCAGCTCAGGGCTGCACTGTGACGAAGTCGATGAGTTCCTCCACCCGGCCGATCAGTGCAGGTTCCAGGTCGTTCCAGTCCCGCACGCGGCCGCGGATGCGCTGCCAGGCCCCGGCGATATCGGCCTGCGTCGCGTGCGGCCAGCCCAGCGCCTCGCAGATCCCGTGCTTCCAGTCGGTGCCCCGGGGGATCACCGGCCACTGCGTCATGCCCAGTCGTTCGGGTTTGACGGCCTGCCAGATGTCGATGAACGGATGCCCGACCACCAGGGCATGCTCACCAGCGGAACCTTTCCCCGTCGCTTCGCTCGCCCAGGCCCCACGGCGCACGGCGTCGGCGATCCTGGACTCCTTGGATCCCTGCACCAGGTGGTCGACCAACACCCCGAGCTTGCGGCCGGGCCCGGGCCGGAACTCCGCCACGATCCCGGCCAGATCGTCCACACCACCCAGATACTCGACGACCACACCCTCGATCCGCAGGTCCGCGCCCCACACCTGCTCGACGAGCTCGGCATCGTGGCGGCCCTCGACGTAGATCCGGCTGGCCAGCGCCACCTTGGCTTTCGCCCCGGACACCGCGACCGAGCCGGATGCCGTGCGCACCGGGGCCTTGACCACCTTCGGCACCGTCAGGATGACGGGTTTGCCCTCGACCAGGAATCCCGGGCCCATCGGAAAGGACCGGACCCGGCCGTTGCGGTCCTCCAGCTCCACCCGGTTGTTCCCGACCCGCACCACCGCGCCGACGAACCCACTGGTCGGTTCCTCGACCACCAGGCCCTTGTCCGCGGGATGTTCCACCGAGCGAACCCGCTTCGGGGTGTGCGGGTTTCGGGCCAGGATGTCGGAACCGTAACGATCACTCACCCGCGCGATGCTAGGAACGGCGGGCACCGCAGCGCCGCTGCGACATGCCCGCGTCACCGGACCGTGACCAGTGAGGCGAACCACACTTGACTTGAAGCGGTTCAAGTTCGGCAGAGTGCAGGCATGCCCATCGACCTGTCCGTCACCGTCCTCGCCGACCTGACCATCCAACAGGTGGCCCGGCGCACCGGGTTGAGTGAGTCGGCGCTGCGTTACTACGAGCGCATCGGGCTGCTCGACCCGGTTCCCCGCGACCCGAGCAGCGGGCACCGCCGGTACCCGCCGGAGCTGGTCACGGCGATCGAATCACTGGCCTGCCTGCGCGGCACCGGGATGTCGGTGCGGGATATGCGGAACTACGTCGACAACATGCGCGGCGGCCCCGACTCGGCGGCCGACCAGCAGCGGCTGTTCGCCGCACACGCACAGCGCCTGGGCGACGAGATCAGCCGACTGCAGGTGCGCCGGCGCTATGTCGCGGCCAAGGCCGATATGTGGGCGGCCCGCCAACGCGGTGACGACGACGCCGAACAACGCCTGATCCCGGAGATCATCGCGCTGGGCAACCGGCTACTTGAGGAAGAGGCGACACACCATGACTGAACCCACGGCGCTGACCCTGGTCACCGGCGGATCGGGATTCCTTGCCGGACACACCATTGCGCAACTGCTCGCGGCCGGACACCGGGTGCGCACCACGGCGCGATCGGCCGCCCGCGAAGCCGAGGTGCGCGACACCCTGACCAGGGCGGGCGCGGACACCACCGAGCTGAGCTTCGTCGCGGCCGACCTCACCGAGGACACCGGCTGGGCCGAGGCGGTGGCCGGTGCCGGCCATGTGCTGCACATGGCGTCGCCCTTTCCCCCGCAGCAGCCCGACGATCCCGACGATCTCATCGTGCCGGCCCGGGAAGGAACCCTGCGGGTGCTGCGCGCCGCGACGGCGGGCGGTGTCCGGCGCGTGGTGCTGACCTCATCCTTCGCCGCCGTCGGGTACAGCCCCCGACCGGCGGGATGGGTCTACGACGAATCCGACTGGACCGACCCGTCCGACGACAACAGCCCGTATGTGCTGTCGAAGACCCTCGCCGAACGGGCCGCGTGGGACTTCGTCGCGGCCACGCCGGGGGCACCCGAGCTGACGGTGATCAATCCGGTGGGCGTGTTCGGGCCGGTTCTCGGGTCGAAGCTGTCCAGTTCGGTCGGCATCATCGCCATGCTGCTGAGCGGTCGACCGGCACCGCTGCCGCGGGCATCCTTCGCCGTGGTCGACGTCCGCGACGTGGCCGACCTGCACCTGCGGGCCATGACCAGCCCGGTGGCGGCCGGACAGCGCTACCTGGCCAGTGCCGGTGCCGCGGTGACGCTGCCCGAGATCGCCGCGACGCTGCGCTCCCGGCTGGGTGATCGCGCGGCGCAGGTGCCCGAACTCGTCGTCGACGATGCCGACTTCCGTGCCGTCGCCGCCACCCGCCCGGAGCTGGCGCTCTTCGCCGGTCTGCTCGGCGAGCCGAAACAGGTGTCGCACGCCAAGGCCACCGAAATGCTGGGCTGGCAGCCACGTTCGGCGGCCGATGCGGTCACCGCGACTGCCCAGAGTCTGCTCGAGCTCAGCGCGTCGAGGCGCTGAGCTCGGCCGGCTTGGCCGAGGTCGACTCGTCGACCACGGTGTGGATGAACCGCATCTTCTCCAGCACGGCCGGGGGCAGCACGAACGGATACAGATCGTCCTTGCCCATCGACCGGTTCTCCATGTTCAGCGCCCAGGCCAGCGGCAGCCACATCTCGATGATGGTGTCGAAGCCACTGGGGCCCAACATCTTACGATCGAAGGTGGCGCTGGCCGGAGCGAACCCGAACGCCGCAGAGGTGTCCAGGGTGTCGCGGATGTGCAGATAGTGGGCGAAGGTCTCGGCCCAGTCCTCGGCCGGGTGCATGGTGGCATAGGAGGACACGTAGGTCTCCTCCCAGCCCTGCGGCGCTCCGTTGGTGTAATGCCGGTTCAGCGCGGCCTGATAGTCGGCGTCGGGATCGCCGAACAGCGCCTCGAACCGCGTCCGGTAGTCGGGTGACGGTCCCACCAACCGGTAGAAGTAGTAGTGCCCGATCTCGTGGCGGAAGTGCCCGAGCAGGGTGCGGTACGGCTCGGACATCTCGATACGCAACTGCTCGCGGTGCACATCGTCGCCCTCGGCCAGGTCCAGGGTGATGACGCCGTTGACGTGACCGGTGAGCACCTTCTCCTGCTCGCTGGAGAGCAGATCGAACGCCAAGCCGTACTGCGGGTCGGCATCGCGCCCGACCACCGGCAGGTGCAACTCGTACAGTTCGACGAACAGTCGGCGTTTGGCCCGTTCCGCGCCCGCGAACGACGCCAACGCCTTTTCGTCGCCGTCACTGGGCCGGGTCCGGGTGAGCATGCACGAGGCACAGAGCTGCGGCGGCCCGGCCGTTCGGACCAACCAGTTACATTCGGCCACATGGAGATTGGCGCACAGCTGATACTCGCTGCTGGCCACCGCGCCGGCGTGCCCGCTGTGTTCGGCGGACGCGATCACCAGCAGCGCCTTGTCCTCGAGCGAAAATCCCAGCGCGGCACCGCAGGACAAACAGACCGAGTTTTCGAAAGCCAGGTGCTGACCACAGTTCGGGCACGTGAAATCCCGCATGAACCCTCCCCCTAGTACGGCGCGACGTCGACCGCGACGTCTATCACGCTACTCTCCGAGTCGGTGTAGATGATGCCGCGCAACGGGGGAACATCGGCGTAATCGCGGCCGAAGCCGACGACGACGTAGCGTTCGTCGATCAATTGGTTGTTCGTGGGATCGAAGGCGACCCACCGATCCCCCGGTGTCCACACCGAGGCCCAGGCGTGGGTGGCGTCGACCCCGACCATCCGCTCCTTGCCCGGCGGCGGGTCGGTGGCCAGATAGCCCGAGACGTAACTCGCCGCCAACCCGTTGGCGCGCAGGCAGGCGATGGCCAACCGGGCGAAATCCTGGCACACGCCCTCGCGCTCGGCGAGCACCTCGGCGACACCGGTGGACACCGTGGTGGACCCGGGCAGGTAGGTGAAATCGTGGTAGATCCGCGAAGTGAGCTCCCGCACCACCTCGATGAGCGGCCGCTCCGGCGTGAAACTCGGTGCCGCATAAGCACGTATCTCATCGGTGATCTCCGGCGGCACCAGATCCATGGCGAATTCGCAGGCCAACCCGACCGGGCGCGCCTGCTCCCACGGCACCCGTAGGTCGGCATCGGTGTAATAGTCCGGCGGTGGCGCGTCGACCTCGACGACCGCGCGACTGGTCACCGTCAACGTGCGATGGCGTTCGGTGACGTGGAAGTAGGAGCTGATATTGCCGTAGGCGTCCCGGCTGGTGGAGCTGTCGGCGGGATCCGGGTCGATGAGCAGTTCGTGGGCCAGGCAGCGCTGCCGTGACGAACTGCGCGGGATGAGGAAACCCCGGCCGTAGGAGCTGGTCACCACGTCGGAGTACCGATAGGTGGTGCGGTGGGTGATCTCGTAGCCCCTGGAGCTCACGGTAATTCCCGCCTCTCGTCGGGTCCCCACAGCGGTTGCATACCGCCGGGCAGGGACAGATGCGACGCGGTGATCAGGTTGGACAGATCACGCAGGCTGGCGTGTATCCCGTCGAGCAGTTCGGCCAGTTCGGCGCGGGTACCGTCGGCAGCGACCACCTCCAGATCCAGGGGGTCGATACGACGCAACCGGGTGGCGATCTCCTCGACCAGCCGTTCCGGTCGCGAGGCACCCGACGCGGACGGCAACCGTTTCAGGCCGGCGCGCAACCGCTCGAACTGATAGGCCAACGACCGCGGGTTCTCGCCGTCGAAGAGCACCAGTTCGGTCAGCGCGGCAAGGCTGACCTGGCCCAGCATCCGGCGCCGGTAGATCACCGACGATTCGCAGGCCACCAGCGTGGATTCGGTGACCGTCTGCTCGGCGTCCCGGCTGCGCACCTCGGTGAGGGTGGCCCGCAGCAACGCGGTGAGGCCCAGGCCGCGCTCGATGCGCTTACCGATGTCCATCATCGTCCAGCCGATGTCCTGCACCATCGACTCGGCGGCCATCCCGGAGAGCGCCAGCATGCCGGCCAGGGTCTTGCTGTGCGCGGCGGCCAGGTAGGCGTCACCCTCGGTCTGTGATTCGGGCGGGGTGGCCGCCCGGTGTCCCACGGCCCGCTCCACCGAGGCCAGCACCATCCAGGTGTCGTTGGACATCTGGTCGCGCACACCGCGGGCGGCCAGGCCCAGCCGTTCCACCGCCTGCGCCAGCGACCCGGAGCGCCGCCGGTCGGCGGTCACCGCCCACAGCGTGCTCGGCGCGATGGCGATCATCTCGTGATCGTCACTGCCCGCGCCGATATCGGTTCCGGTGATGGCACCGATCGCGGACAGCAACACCGGCACACACTGGCTGCCGTCCATGTCCTGGCGGTAGCGGTATTCGTGATACCGCTCGCGCGTGACCGTCAGCAGACGCGCCATGTTCTCCGCGCGCTCGGCGTAGCGACCCATCCAGAACAGATCCGACAGCACGCGCGGCGAACTCACCGCGCGGGTCGGGCTCGGTGTCATCACCGGAGCCGCTCCGGCGGCGACATACGCCGGAGCCAGCTCGATCGACGGCGCCGGCACCGCCCTGACCCGGTCCGGGGTGCGCACCCAGATGTCCTTGGCGGCCACGGTGTTCATCGTGTACGCCGAACTTCCCTGCGCCGGAAGGAATCCCAGTCCACCGATCATCGGTGCATAGCCGCCGCGCTGGGCCACGGTGAACAGCCGCATACCCACACTGGCCGCCGACAGCCCACCCTTGTAGTAATCGGTGGGCGCGGACGAGAACTCGGGCAGTTCCTGCGCCACCCATCGCCACGGCGTGGCGGCGATCCGGTCAGCGAGCTCGTCGCGACGAGCCGGCGGCAGGGTCGGGCCGACGATGGTGCGACCGCCGTCGACCGGTTTGATCAGCAGCGTGGCCAGGTTCGCCCGGATGTGTGAGAGCTCGTTGGCATAGCCGGCCCAATACACCCCACCGCTGTGCAACTGGGGCACCTCGCCGACCAGCAGTTCGGCCAGCTCGGGCAGAAAGCGAAGCAGCGCAGGGCTTTCCAGGATACCGCTGCCCAGCGTGTTGACCACCGTCACGGCCCCGCGGCGCAGCACCTCGACGAGACCGACCACCCCCAGGCGCGAGTCGGCACGCAGGTCGAGTGGGTCGACGTACTCGGCGTCGACCCGGCGCAACACCACGTCGACCCGTTTGAGGGTGCCCAGTGAACGCATCCACAACCGGCCGTCGCGCACCACCAGGTCGGCACTCTCGACCAGCGGGAAACCGAGCACGGTGGCCAGGTACGCCTGGTCGAAGGCGGTCTCGGAATGCGCACCCGGACTGAGCACCACCACGACCGGTTCTTCGGCGGTCTCGGGAGCCGCGTCGATCAGTGCCAGTCGCAACGCCTGCGCCCAGGGCGATGCGGGGCGCGGACCGACCCGCTCGTACAGATCGGGAACGGCGTGCGCGATGACGCGCCGCCCGGCCATCGCGTATCCGGCGCCCGAGGGCGCCTGGGTCCAGTCGGCGTTCACCCGGAAGCTGCCGTCGGCGGCGCGGCTGACATCACAGCCGTGCAGGAACAACTGGTGGCGGCCCGGCACCTCGATACCGTGTGCCGCACGCACATAGCCGGGGTGGGCGAACAGCAACTGGGGCGGCAGCACGCCGCTGGTGATGGACCGGCGTTCGCCGTACAGATCGGTCAGTACGGCGTCCAGCAGCCGGGAGCGCTGCACCAGGCCCGCCTCCAGCAGGTTCCAGTCCGCGGCCGACACCAGCAGGGGCAGCGCGTCCAGGTGCCACGGCACCGAGACGCCGTCACTCGCCGGCGAGGACGGATCCACGTGCACGTAGGTGATGCCGTCGTCGTCGACCAGCCCGCGGACGATACCGCGCAGCTGATCCAGCCCGTCGCGACCGCGCTCGCCGACGCACTCGGCCAGTTCACGCCAGGTGGGCCGAACGCCGCCCGCGGGGTCGACGAACTCGTCGTATCCGCTGCCCGCCATGCCCCGGACATCGAACAACGCCTGCTGGGCGCGGGCAGCGCGGTACCCCACCAGCACATCGTCGGTCGAAACCGAGGTGGTGCCGGACACACCGATATTCGGCTCCGGTGAGCCGTTTGCGCGAAGGACCATTACCGCAGAACGGTACGCACCCGGCGCAAGTCAAGAATCCCCGGCGCACCCATATCGGTGGACTGGCGCGCCTGCTTCTCCCGGAGATCGGACAGATCCAGCCGGCCCGGAGTGAATCCGGCCACCTCGAACCGGCGTCCGCGGCGCGATTCGGCCTCGACGGCGTTCACCGGCGGGCTGTCGTAGGCGCGGCCGCCGGGATGGGCCACGTGGTAGGTGCAGCCACCCTTCGACGAACCGGTGAGGGTGTCGATGAGCTCGAAGCGGAGCGGGCCGTCGACGGTGATGGTCGGGTGCAGCGCGCTGGGCGGCTGCCAGGCGCGGAACCGCACACCCCCGACCTGGACGTCGGCCTTGTCGGTGGCCAGCAGCGGGATCGGCTGGTCGTTGACGGTGACGATGTACCTGTGCCGGTCCGCGCCGATCAGGCGCACCTGCACGCGCTCCACCGACGAGTCGACATACCGTGCGGTGCCCCCGGCGGTGGACTCCTCCCCCAGCACGTTCCACGGCTCGATGGCGCCCCGCAGTTCGATCTCGACGCCGTCGAACACCGCGGTGCCGATCCGCGGGAAGCGGAACTCGGTGAACGGGTCCAGCCAGCTGGTGTCGAAGTCGACCCCGTGCGCGCGCAGATCACCGGCGACATCGGCGATATCCTGAATCAGGAAGTGCGGCAACAGGTATCGGCCGTGCAGATTCTCCCCGTGCCGGATCAACGGGGCGCGCAGCGGCTCATCCCAGAACCACGCCACCAACGAGCGCACCAGCAGCGACTGCACCATGGCCATCTGGTGGTGCGGTGGCATCTCGAACCCGCGCAGCTCCAGCAGGCCGAGCCGGCCACGCGGGCTGTCGGGGCTGTAGAGCTTGTCGATGCAGAACTCGGCCCGGTGCGTGTTGCCGGTGATATCGGTGAGCAGATGCCGCAGCGCGCGGTCGGTCACCCACGGTTTGGCGGCACCGATCTCGGCCAGCCGGGCGATCTCGGCGAACGCGATCTCCAATTCGTACAGGGATTCCGAGCGGCCCTCGTCGACCCGCGGCGCCTGCGAGGTGGTGCCGATGAAGCGCCCCGCGAACAGGTAGGACAACGCGGGGTGGCGCTGCCAATAGGTCAACAGCGACACCAGCAGATCGGGACGGCGCAGCAGCGGCGAGTCCGCCGGGGTGATGCCGCCCAGGGTGATGTGGTTGCCACCGCCGGTGCCGCCGTGGGTGCCGTCCACGTCGAACGACTCGGTGGAAAGGCGCGCCAGCCGGGCCTCTTCGTACAACGTCTCCAGCTGTGCTCGCTGGTCGGCGAAGCTGGCCGTGGGCGCCACGTTGACCTCGATGACGCCCGGGTCCGGGGTGATCGTCATGGACGTCAGCCGGCCGTCGTGGGGTGGCCCGTACCCCTCGATGACCACGGGGCACGCGATCGCCGCCGCCGCGGCTTCCACCCGTGACACCAGGTCGACGAAGTCCTCCAGGGTGTCGGTGGGCGGCAGGAAGACGTAGAGGAAACCGTCCCGGATCTCGGCCACCAGTGCGGTGGGGGGTGCATCCTCGGTCGGCTCGACGGGTGCCTCGGCCTGCTGGGCCGGGCCCCGTAGCAGGGTGCCGTCCTGGGTCAGCGGGTCGGCCTCGAAGGTCCGTCGCGGCGCATGCCAGCTGATGGCGTTCAGCGGCAGGCGCAGACCGGCGGGTGAATCCCCCTCGAGCAGGACGATGCGGCCGCGCCGCAGCTGCCAGTCCGCACTGGCCCAGCCCGAGTCGTCGTCGCGGCGGTGCAGCGGCAGCACGTGCGCGGCGGGTTCGACGACGGATTCGTCGAGGCGGGCCAGCAACGCGGCGCGGGACGCCGCATCGTCGGCACTCAGGTCGTCGGCCGTGTCGACCGGGTCACCGGCGGGCAGCCGCACCGCACCCGCCAACCGGCTCAGCGCATCCTCGAAGGCCGGCCGGACCTGGCTGGCCGGCAGCGTCAGCCCGTCGGCGACCGCTCCCAGCAACGCGGCGTCGGCCCCGTCGGGGGCCGGCTCGGGATTGGTCTGGCCCCAGGGGTCGGCGAGCAGCGACGGGTCGCTCCACAGCGGCGCACCGTCGACCCGCCAGAACAACCCGATCTGCCAGCGCGGCAACGGTTCTCCCGGATACCACTTGCCCTGGCTGCGCTGCACCAGTCCCTGCGGTGCCCACACCTTCTTCAGCCGGGCAGCCAGCGCCGAGGCCCGCTGGCGTTTGTGCGGGCCGTCGGCCTCGGTGGTCCATTCGGGATCGGTCTGGTTGTCGATGGAGACGAAGGTCGGTTCGCCGCCCACGGTCAGGCGGACATCGCCCGCCGACAGCCGGGCGTCCACCTTCTCCCCCAAATCGATGATCGAGGCCCAGGCGGCCGGGGTGTAGGGCAGCGTGACGCGCGGATCCTCGTGTACCCGGGTGACGACGTTGGAGAATTCCAGCGTGGTCTCGCACTTCCCGGTCGAGCCGGTGATCGGCGCGGCGGACTCCGGGTGCGGGGTGGCCGACAGCGGGATGTGACCTTCCCCGGCGAACAGACCCGAGGTGGGATCCAGGCCGATCCACCCGGCGCCGGGCACGTACACCTCGGTCCAGGCGTGCAGATCGGTGAAGTCGGCGGCCGGGCCGGACGGACCGTCGAGCGCCTCGACATCGGAGGTCAGCTGGACCAGGTAGCCGGAGACGAACCGCGCGGCGTAGCCCAACTGGCGCAGGATCGACACCAGCAGCCACGCCGAATCGCGGCAGGAACCGATCGCGGTGCGCAGCGTGTGGTCCGGGGTCTGCACACCCGGTTCCATCCGGACGCTGTAGCCGACGTCGGCGTTCACGGCGCGGTTGAGCGCCACCAGAAAATCGATGGTGCGCGTGCCGTCGGGGACGTGGAAGTTCTTCACCCAGGCTTCGACCAGCTCACCGGGGCCGGTGCCGGCGCCGGCCTCGTCGACCGGGCGCAGGTAGGGCTTGAGATCCTCGGCCAGCGCCCGCGAGTAGGTGAACGGGACCGTTTCGGCCCATTCCTCGATGAAGAAGTCGAAGGGGTTGATCACCTTCAGGTCGGCGATCAGGCCGACGGTGATGGTGAGGCTGCTGGCCCGGTTCGGGAACACCAGCCTGGCCAGGAAGTTTCCGAAGGCGTCCTGCTGCCAGTTGATGAAGTGGTCGGCCGGCTCGACCTGTAACGAGTAGGCCTCGATCGGGGTGCGGGAGTGCGGGGCGGGGCGCAGCCGCACCACATGCGGATACAACTCCACGAGTCTGTCGAACGTGTAGCTGGTGCGGTGCTCCAGCGCCACCTTGATTCCCATGACGGGAATCCCACCACACCACAGGGACCCGCGCAGCACGGTTACGCGTCGTGCAGCCTCCGGTGTGCTGCCAGCACCACGACGCCGGCCGCCACGATGCCGATCAGATTGACCATCAGCTGCAAGACCGAGTACGCCGCGATGTCCCAATCGCCGACGGTGGCAGCAACCACCGCGAAGCCCGCGGCGGGCACCGTGGTGACCGAGATGAAAACCCCTACCAGGGCAGCCGATTTGGCAGACACCAGCGACAGCATTCCGGCAGCTCCAGCCAGCAGCGCCACCACGAAGGAGAACGGGCCCACCTGGAAGATGAAGTCGACCTGCTCGAGGTTCCGGGTGCTGGTCAGTGCCACCCAGCCGAGCGCCTCGAAACCGAGGGTGGCGACACCCGTCAGGACCATCGCCAGCGGAAAGCCGATCAACAGCGCCGCGGCCGCCCGCCGCGCCAGGGCTGCGCGGCGCCGCACCAGCGCCACCGCCAACGCGGCCAGCGGACCGAATTCCGGACCCACCACCATGGCGCCGACGACCGTGACGGCCGAATCTGTCAGCACACCCACCGCGGCCAGCAAGCAGGCGATGCACAGAAAAGCTAGGAAGGTCACCGACAGACTGGACTCCTCGCGGGTGCGCGCCAGCAACTCGTCCCACAACACCGCGTCGGCCCCGTCGCCCTCGGCCTCGTCGTCGGCCCTGAACCCGGCCTTGGACAGCACCGTGCCGAGGGCCTCCAGGGTGATGGCGCCGTCGTCGGTCAAGCCGAGCGCCTTGAGCCGGCCGACCATCCTGTCGGCCGACTCCCGCGCCACGTCGACGGCGACGAGGTCGCCGGCCGGTTCGACGGCGGCACCGCGGTGCACGACGACATGCGCGACGCCCGGAGTGTGCCGGCAGAGCTCAAGCACCGACTCGGTCAGTTCCGCCGGCGCGATCACCCGTATCTGCAGCACGCCTGAAGGCTATCCGGCGCCCGCCGGCGCTACTCCACGTCGGCGCTCAGACCCAAGTCCGTCAGCGCCTGCCGCACCGATTCCACGAGTGCCGCTTTGGTATTCGCGGCACCGGGCTCCCACGCCACCACGGAAAGGCACACCTTGCCCGCCACGTTGCCCGAGGCGAGCATCATGCGGCCACCCATCCGGTCCAGATCGGCCTCGGTCAGACCGGGCTCGGCCAACCGCGAGGTGAAGAAGTCCGCCTCCGAGCCGTCCGGACGGTTGACCTCCTTGGGCAGGTCGGCCATGTTCGACACCCCGATGGGCTTACCGACCTTGAGCGCCACCATCTCCAGGCGGCGCAGCAGGAATTTCGGGGTGTAGGGCACCAGCGGCAGGGGCGCCAGCAACAACTCCCGCTTCCCGGCCAACTCGGTGAGTTCGGTCTTGATCCCGCGCCGCACCTCCCCGAGATCGGAGGTGACCGCGGCGGCGCCGGTGTGGACGGTGATCGAGTTGAGGGCGTTTCCCCGGGTATCCCCCTCGACCCGCTCGCTGACCGGCAACGACAACATCGCCTGCCCGTCGGCGGCGACGCGCCCCATCAGCACCCCGACCCGGATACCCAGACCGGTCAGCAGCACGTTGCTGGTTCCGCCAAGCGCTTTGGCCCGCTCGTCCCAGGTGGTCTGGTCGACCGCCGCCGCCACCATGGGCAGCCCGATCGGGCGGTCCGACCGCCGGGTCCGGACCGTCGGCGCCGAACGCGCCGAGGCCGACAGCTCACCCGACTGCTCGCGGGCCAGCCGTGCGGCCCCGGCCAGGGCGCCGGAAACCTCCCGGAGCGCGCGACACGCGGTGCGCAGGTCGGCCCCGAACGCCTGCCGACGCGTCCGCGCGCCCGGCGCCGGATAGTTCAGGTTCCGGCTGGTGCCCGAGACCGCGCCGACGATCGAGTCGATCAGCGCACCGGCGTCGGCCACGGTGTGCGACACCACCAGCGTGACGACCGCGCCGCCCCCGATCAGCGGTTGCACCCCGAGATGCCAGGGCGGCCCGTGTTCGGGGTCGACGGGCACGTTCACCCGTTCCTCGACGTAGTCCCAGACCTCTTCGCGGCTGCGCTCGACGGTTGCGATGTCGAGGCTCTCCGGGTTGTCCGACCGGACCCAGTGATGCCTGCCGAACGGGACCACCGACCGCTCCAGCCGGCGGCCCAGCAAACCGTCGTGCAGGTTGGCGTGGAAGGTCCGCAGGCCTGCCAGGTCGACACCGCGGTCGTAGATCCAGACGTATTGGATGACCGGCGCGCGCCCCAGCGCCCGCAGGGCGAGATAGGAGCCCTGGTCCATATAGGCCAGCGTGTTGTCAGGCGGGAGCGTCATACCGGTGTGGGGGCCTTTCTCGCCGTGGCTGCTCGATCGGCACGCGGCTGGGCCCCCCTGGCTCACGTGATCTCGAATTCCGCGAGGAGCATATGACATCCCGGTGGATGGCGTGAGCGTTTGCTATGTGCGGCTTGTGCCCCTTCTGGCCAGCCGCATACCGAGTTCGCCCGGCGGCACCGGGTGCCCCTCCGCGCACCGCACCTCCACCCCCGCGTCGGCCCCGCAGTCCAGATGGGTGAGCCGCAGGCCGCTGTCCTTGAGGTGTTTTCGACCCCACTCGAACATCGCCCACACCACGGGCATCAGGTCGGTGCCCGCCTCGGTGAGCACGTATTCGTCCCGGCTGCGCTGACCGGGTTCCTGATAGGGCTGCTTGGTCAGCAGCCCGGCGTCGACCAGTTCGGACAGCCGCGCCGACGCGGCGGCCTTGGTGATCCCGACCCGGCGGGCGAAGTCGTCGAACCGGGTCGTGCCGTAGAAGGCCTCACGCATGATCAACATCGCCGACTTGGTGCCGATCAGCCCCATCGCCTTCTCGATGGGGCAATGCCCCACCGCCGACCAGGCATCGCGGTCTGCGAGCACTCCCTGCAGAACTGTCATGCACATCACTCTACCGCTGGGTTGATGTAGATATACCCAGGTGTTACATCTGAGTATAGAAAGCAATACTCAGTGGCGAGGAGAGCGAACATGTCCGGATACTCAGGTCGCGATGCGGTGATCGTCGGTGCGGTACGCACCCCGATCGGCAAGGGCAAGGCCAACGGCGCCTTGCACGACGTGCTGCCCGCCGATCTGCTGGCGCACAGCCTGCGCGAGCTGATCGCCCGCACCGGCGTCGACCCGGCTCAGGTCGACGACGTCATCGCCGGCGCGGTCACCCAGGTCGGGGACCAGGCGGTGAACATCGCCCGCAACGCCCTGCTGGGCGCGGGGTTCCCGGAGACGGTGCCCGGTACCACGGTGGACCGCCAGTGCGGCAGCAGCCAGCAGGCCATCAGCTTCGCCGCCCAGGGCGTGCTGGCAGGCGCCTACGACATCGTCATCGCCGCGGGCGTGGAGTCCATGTCGCGGGTGCCGATGGGCTCGTCGGTGCTACCCGGAAGCGACCCCTTCGGCCTCGATATGGCGGCCCGCTACCCGGACGGCCTTGTCCCGCAGGGCATCAGCGCGGAGCTGATCGCGGCGAAGTGGCAGCTCTCGCGCGCCCAGCTGGACGAGTTCTCGGCGGGCAGCCATGAGAAGGCGGCGGCCGCGACGAAGGCCGGCCTGTTCGACAACGAGTTGGCCCCACTCGCCGGGCTGAGCACCGACGAGATCGTCCGGCCGGGCACCACCGTGGAAACCCTGGCCGGTCTGCGGCCCGCGTTCTACAACGAGGCCTACGCCGCGCGCTTCCCGCAGATCGCCTGGGAGATCACCCCCGGCAACTCGTCACCGCTGTCCGACGGCAGTGCCGCGGTGATGATCACCAGCGGTGCGACCGCCGCGCGGCTGGGGTTGACACCGCTGGCCCGGATCCACACCACCACCGTCGTGGGTTCCGATCCGCTGTACATGCTGACCGGCGTCATCCCGGCCACCGAAAAGGTGCTGCGCAAGGCCGGACTGGCACTGTCGGACATCGACCTGTTCGAGGTGAACGAAGCCTTCGCGCCGGTCGTGCTGAGCTGGGCTTCGGAGGTCGGATCAGGCACCGGCGTCGATCTTCTTTCCAAGGTCAACGTCAACGGCGGCGCCATCGCCCTCGGCCACCCGCTGGGCGCCAGTGGCGCGCGGATCATGACCACCCTGGTCAATGCCCTGCAGCAACGCGGCGGCCGCTACGGGCTGCAGACGATGTGTGAGGGTGGGGGCATGGCCAACGCCACCATCATCGAACGGCTCTAGTACTCGGCCGCCCTCAGTGCTCGATCACGGCCGACAGCCCGAATTCCGCGAACGCTCCGATCACCGCTTCGGACAGTCCCGCAACGGAATTCGGGCCGTCGACCGACCACGACCTGATGTTCAGCGACATCCTGCCGTGCAGGAAGGCCACCGCAAGCCAGAGCAGGCCGCCACGACCCGCGAAATCGGCTGCGGTGACACCGGGTTCGACCAGCCTGGCATCGAAGTAGTCCGCGTGGTTGCCGTCCGGGCGGTTCAGCTGATCCGGCAGATCGCCGAGATTCGAGCAGCCGATCGGTCCCCCGACCTTGAGCACCATCTTCTCCAGGCGCCGCACCGCGAACTTCGGGATGAACGGCGTCAACGGCAGCGGGGCCATCAGGGCGTCGCGCCGCTCGCCCATCGTGACCAACGCCCGCTTCATCTCGGCACGCAGCCCGCGGAGATCGTCGAGGACGGTGGCCGGGTCGACGAGCACCGTGATGGTGTTCAGAGCGTTACCCGTGGTGTCACCCTCGGAGCGCTCACTCACCGGGAAGGACAACATCGCCCGGCCCGCACCGTCCACCCGTCCGATGAGCTGGCCCAGCCGCGCGGCCACCGCGGCGAACAGGACGTTGCGGGTGCCACCGAGCGCCGAGGCCACCGCATCGAATTCGGCGAGGTCGACATTGACCGCAAGCGTCGGCACGGTGACCGAGTCTGCGACGTGGGGGCGCACCGGCTGAGCCGCCTTCGCCGAATCGGCCAGCTCGTCTTTCTGTTCGCGGGCTATCCGCGCCGCGCCGATCACCGCCGACGGGACTCGGCGCAGCGTGCTCAGCGTCGTGCCGAGATCCTGACGCAGCGCGGTGGGCAACGAGCGCGACCGCGGCAGCGGATAGCCGAGATCGCGCGCGGTGCCGTCGAGTGCCTCCGCAATCGACATGATGATCCCGCCGGCATCGGACACGGTGTGTGACACCGCAAGCGACACCGCATCGCCACCACCGGTCAGTGGTTGCACCGCGAGATGCCATGCGGGTCCCGTCTCCGGGTCCACCGGTTTGTCGGCACGCGCGCTCACCCATTCCCAGATGGACTCACGGGTGCGTTCGACGGCCATCACCTCGATATCGCCGGGAGGCGGCGCCGCCACCCAGCGGTGCCTGCCGAACGGCAGCGGGGACCGCTCCAACCGGCGACCGAGGATCGTCTGCCCGAGATTGCGGCAGAGCCGGCGCAACCCGTCGAGATCGACACCGCGCTCGTAGATCCAGGTGAACTGGATGACCGGGCCGCGACCCAGTGCGCGCAGGCCCACGTAGGACGCCTGGTCGATATAGGCCACCGTGTTGTCGGCGCGCCGTGGCGCACGATCAGAGAAAACGCGTTCTGACAGAGTCTCCAAAATCCCCCCATGGGAAGTGGTGAGTCGAGCCCGGTAGTCAGCGACCCAGCAGGACATTCCGGGAGTCGGCCGCCAACTACTTCGTCGGCGTCGTATGCAGCACTGTTACTGCCACCCTAAGGGAAAACTGGGAATGCGCGAACGGAAACGGCAAACGTGACAATTGCCGGTTTCGAGCCCCGAACTTTGATTTCGGGGTGATGCGGTGACCGTCGCAATCACGTTCGCGACCATCGCCCCTGCTCGGGCGTGGAGTCAGACCCGCTGCAGCTCGAACAGCGGGATGACCCGGCTGGTGTTGGCCTGATACTCGGCGAACGCGGGCGCCGCGGCGGCGATCTTCGGATAGATCTCGTCACGCTCGGGCAGCGGCAGCTCGCGCACCGCCACGTCATACGCGTCGGTGCCGACCTCGATCCTGGCGTGCGGATCGGCCCGCAGGTTGTGCACCCACGCGGGATCCTTCGGCGCACCCGCATACGAACCCACGATGTACATCCGGCCGTCGATGGTCAGGTAGGCCAGTGGCGTCACCCGGGGATGGCCGGTCCTGGCGCCGATGCTGTGCAGCAGCAACAGGTTGCCACCCTCGAACGCGGCCACCTTGCCGGCGTTCGCGCGGAATTCTTCGATGATGTTGCGGTTGAACTCGCCGAGGGCCGCGGGGTCGGCGACGAGCTTTTCCTTGTCGATGTCACTCATGTGTGGAGTCAGCCGTCTTGGGCTTGGCATCTATTCCCGACTCCTTGCGCTGGGCCGCGGTGATCGGGGCCGGCGCATCGGTCAACGGGTCCACGCCGCCGCCGGACTTCGGGAACGCAATGACCTCGCGGATGGAGTCCACCCCGGCCAGCAGCGCGGTGATGCGGTCCCAGCCGAACGCGATACCGCCGTGCGGCGGCGCGCCGAAAGTGAAGGCGTCCAACAGGAATCCGAACTTGTCCTGGGCCTCGGCGTGATCGATGCCCATCATCGCGAACACCCGCTCCTGGACGTCGCGGCGGTGGATACGGATCGAGCCGCCACCGATCTCGTTGCCGTTGCACACGATGTCGTAGGCGTCGGCCAGCGCGGTACCGGGATCGGTGTCGAAGGTGTCCACCGACTGGGCCTGCGGTGCGGTGAAGGCGTGGTGCACCGCCGTCCAGGCACCGGAACCGACCGCCACGTCACCGGAGGCGGTGGCATCGTCGGCGGGCTCGAACAGCGGCCAGTCCACCACCCAGGTGAACGCCCACGCCGTCGGGTCGATCAGGTCCAGCCGCTTGGCGATCTCGATCCGGGTGGCACCGAGCAGGGCGCGTCCCGCCTTGGGGGTGCCGGCGGCGAAGAAGACGCAGTCCCCCGGCTTCGCCCCGACGTGCGCGGCCAGTCCCGCACGCTCGGCGTCGGTCAGGTTCTTGGCCACCGGGCCGCTCAGC
Source organism: Mycolicibacterium sp. Y3 (assembly GCF_051188035.1). NCBI lineage: Bacteria > Bacillati > Actinomycetota > Actinomycetes > Mycobacteriales > Mycobacteriaceae > Mycobacterium > Mycolicibacterium sp. Y3. The sequence continues at coordinate 4,055,490 of NZ_JAVQLT010000001.1, forward strand.
GTGCCGTCCTCGCCGATCAGCACATAGGCCAGGCCCTTGTGGCCACGCTGCTTGGCGAACTCCTGCCAGCCGTCCAGCGTGCGCCGCGGCTGCGACGCCCCGCCCGGCATGACCACCGCACCCACGTAGGGCGCCTGGAACACCCGGAACGGCGTCTCCTTGAAATAGTCGGTGCACTCGACGAGTTCGACGGCGAACCGCAGGTCGGGCTTGTCGGAGCCGAAGCGGCGCATCGCCTCGTCGTAGCCGATCCGCGGCAGCGGCAACGGCAGGTCGTAGCCGATCAGCGCCCAGATCGCCTTGAGCACCTGCTCGGAGACCGCGATCACATCGTCGGCCTCGACGAAGCTGAGCTCCATGTCCAGCTGGGTGAACTCCGGCTGACGGTCGGCGCGGAAATCCTCATCGCGGTAACACCGGGCGATCTGGTAGTAACGCTCCATCCCGGCGACCATGAGCAACTGCTTGAACAGCTGCGGGCTCTGCGGCAGCGCGTAGAAGGAACCCGGCTGCAGCCGGGCCGGCACCAGGAAATCGCGCGCGCCCTCCGGGGTGGACCGGGTCAGCGTCGGGGTCTCGATCTCGACGAAATCGTGCTCGGCCAGCACATTGCGGGCTGCGGCATTGACCTTGGAGCGCAACCGGATTGCGTTGCCGGGGCCCTCCCGGCGCAGGTCCAGGTACCGGTACTTCAGCCGGGCTTCCTCGCCGGCGGTCTCGTCCAGCTGGAACGGCAGCGGTGCGCTTTCGCCGAGCACGGTCAGCGAGGTGGTGTTGACCTCGATCTCGCCGGTGGGGATCTCGGTGTTGGCATTACCTTCGGGCCGCACCTCGACGGTGCCGGTCACCGCGACGCAGTATTCGGCGCGCAGCCGGTGCGCCTGCTCCAGCACCGCCGCATCACGGAAGACCACCTGGGACACCCCGGATGCGTCACGCAGGTCGATGAAGATGACGCCGCCGTGGTCGCGTCGGCGCGCCACCCAGCCCGCCAGCGTCACCGTCTGACCGGCATCGGTGGACCGCAACGAACCGGCGGCATGGCTGCGCAGCACTAAAACTCCTCATGAAGACGGGTGGGACGACTGAGCCAGTCTAGAGAGTGCGATCGGCTCGTCCCGACACCGCTACACGATGAGCATTCCCCGGACCACCCCGGATAGGGTCGACGGGTGCCGAAAATGTATCCGTGCGAACCCGTGGATCTGGACTTCATCTCCGAGGCACCGTTCCGTTTCGTCAGCACCGTCGACCTCGCCATCACACCGGAGCAGGTGTTCGAGGTGCTCTCCGACGCCGAATCCTGGCCGCACTGGGCCTCCGTGATCACCAAGGTGACCTGGACCAGCCCGCAGCCGTACGGCGTCGGCACCACCCGCACCGTCCACATGCGTGGCGGCATCATCGGCGATGAGGAGTTCCTGTCCTGGGAACCGCACAGCCATATGGCTTTCCGGTTCAATCAGGCCTCGACCAACAGCATCGCGGCGTTCGCCGAGGACTACTGGGTGGTGCCCACCGAAGGCGGCTGCAACCTGACCTGGGTGATGGCGATGAAGCCCAACGGCACCGCTGCCCGTCTCGGCATGACCGCGGGCCGCCCGGTGATGGGTTGGCTGTTCCAGCGATTCCTGCACAACCTGCGCCGGTACACCGACCGGCGTTACGCCCGCTAGTACACGCCGGCCCAGGCCGCACGCCGGCGTTCGTCGGGGTCCTCCACCGTCACGTCCCGTGCGCTGCCGATCAGCCGGGTGGCCCGGCGCTGCGCGTCGTAGAACGGCCACTCGTCCAGCCCGCCCCTGGCGAACTCCAGCCACGAACGCTGCATCCGCCGGCCGACCGCGGGCTGCACCCGCCGGCCCAGTGGGTGCAGCTTACGGCCCAGATAGGAGCCGTAGCTGTGCTGAATGTGCACGATCTCGCTGCCGTGCGTGGCGCCCAGGCCCAGGGCACGCAACGTCCAGGTGGTGTGGTCGAACCGGTACATGTGCACCGGCGCATGGGCACTGTAGGCGTCGGCGAACGCCCAGGTCGGGGCGCCGAACATGGCATCGGACCCGAAATCCACCAGTGCCCGGCGGCGCGGATAGGCCGGGTACGCGCCGAGCACCCGATTGCGTGCCTGCGGCGCCCTGCGCGCGAAGAATCCGTCGATCGACTCCAGCGTGGTCGGCAGCATCGGGGGTTTGCCCCACGCGAACATCGACGCCTCATGACTGTTGGTGCCGATGATCAGCGGGATGGCGTGCACCGCGCCGGCCCGGGCCGCCTCGATGGGATGCCGTGGCAGCAGGTCGACACCGTGGGTGAGCCCGAAGGCCAGCGTCGGCGTGTCGGCGGCGCTGGCCGCCTGCACCACACCGGCGGCGCGGCGCAACCGGCGCTGCGGCAGCTGTTTGAGATGGTCGACGTCGGCGCCGAGCTCCTCGAGAAAGGTCTGCGCCTGCCGCGCCCTGGTCTGCCGGTCGGCGATCAGCGGCAGCGCGGGACTCTGCGCGATCGCCCTGGTGAACAATCCCTCGGCGGCCGGACTGGCCAGCAGCGCCAATACCGATGTGGCACCGGCAGATTCGCCGAAAACGGTGACACGCTGCGGGTCACCGCCGAACGCCGCGATATTGTCGCGCACCCACTGCAGCGCAGCGATCTGGTCACGCAGGCACAGGTTGTCGTCGAAGCCGTCGCCCAGGTCGCCCAGCTCGAAGCCACCGAACACCCCGAGCCGGTAGGTGACGTTGACCACCACCACATCGCCGTTACGGGCCAGCCTGGACCCGTTGTACAACTGCAGCTGCCCGGCACCGTAGACGAACGCGCCACCGGGGATCCACACCATCACCGGCAACGAGCCCGACACGTCCGGCGACCACACGGTCACCGTGAGACAGGCCTCGTCCCGCATCTTGGGGTCGTCCCGGCCACCCCCCACGAAGGACCGGCCCTGCGGCGGCAGCGGACCGTGCTCGAGAGCGTCGCGCACCCCCGACCACGGCTGCAGGGGCGCAGGCCCCCGGAAACGCAGCTCCCCCAACGGCTGTTCGGCGTAGCCGACCCCGCGCCACACCCCGACACCGCCTTCGGTGCTGCCGCGCAGCTTGCCGTGCGAGGTCGCCACGATCGTCGGGAGTTCAGCGACGAGAGACACACCGCAATCGTAGTGTGGGAAGCTGAGCCCAGCCGGTTGCCGACGATGCAGAGGGAGTTGGTGGGGGAAATGACCTTCAACGAAGGCATGCAGATCGATACGAGCACCACCTCCAGCAGCGGTGGCGGCCGCGGTCCGGGCCGCGGCATCGCGATCGGCGGCGGCCTGGGCGGTCTGCTGATCGTGGTGGTGGCGATGTTCCTGGGAGTCGACCCCAACAGCGTGCTCGGGCAGAACGAGGTCACCCAGAACCAGCAGTCGGTCACCCCCGGGTTCGACGTGTCCCAGTGCAAGACCGGCGCCGACGCGAACGACATCCTGGGCTGCCGCATCATCGCCACCGGTAACTCGGTGGACGGGGTCTGGTCACAACTGCTGAAGGGCTACACCCGGCCCCACGTCCGGTTGTTCACCGGCAGCGTGGACACCGGTTGCGGGCCGGCCACCACCGACGTCGGCCCGTTCTACTGCCCGGCGGACAAGACTGCCTATTTCGACACCGACTTCTTCCAGGTGCTGGTCGACCAATTCGGTTCCAGCGGCGGCCCGCTGGCCCAGGAGTATGTGGTGGCCCACGAATTCGGCCACCACGTGCAGGACCTGCTCGGCAACCTGGGCCGCGCCCAGCAGGGCCCGGGCGGTGCCGAGGGCAATGGGGTGCGCACCGAGCTGCAGGCCGACTGCTACGCCGGCATCTGGGCGCACTACGCGTCGGTCACCAAACAGGAGAGCACCGGCGTTCCGTTCCTGGAGCCGTTGAGCGACAAGGATATTGCCGACGCACTGTCGGCGGCGTCGTCCGTCGGCGACGACCGCATCCAGAAGGCGTCGACGGGCCAGATCAACCCCGAACAGTGGACGCACGGATCCTCTGCCGAACGACAGAAGTGGTTCACCACCGGCTATCAGACCGGCGATCCGAAGAAGTGCGACACCTTCGCCGCCCGCGACCTGGGATGAGCACCGATCCGATCACACCGGACACCAAAGACTGGACCTGGGTGCTGGACCGCCGTTGTCCGGACTGCGGATTCGACCCGGCGCGGGTGGCCCCCACCGAAGTAGCCGAGCGCATCGCCACCGATGCCACCCACTGGGTCGACCGGTTGACCCGCTCCGGTGTGCGGCAGCGCCAGGCGCCCGGTGTGTGGTCGATCCTGGAATACGGCTGCCACATCCGCGACGTGCACCGCATCTTCGCCCACCGGGTCCGGCTGATGCTCACCGAGGACGTACCCCGATTCCCGAACTGGGATCAGGATGCCACCGCGCTGGCCGACGACTACGGCGCCCAGGATCCCGCGGTGGTCGCGCTCGAGCTGTTCGATGCCGCCAGCACGGTGTCGGATACCTATCGCTCCGTCCCCGACGATGCCTGGTCGCGGCGCGGGTTACGCAGCAACGGAAGCGAATTCACCATCGCCACCATCGCCCTCTATCACCTGCACGATATCGCGCACCACGCCTGGGACGTCACCGGCGAACTCTTCTGACCCTGATCGCCGCCGGCGTCAATGGCCGCCCTCGGTGCGGCGGATCTGGTCGGAGGTGTCCGCGGCGTTGAGCGCCGCGCCGCGAAACGCCTCGGTCTGCGGCACGGACAGGTGCAACTCGCTGAGCTGAGCGACCTCGATGGTCCCGCGGGACATCTGGAAGTCCAGGCAGTGCCCGCCCCGGCACTGGTCGGCGGTCAGGAAATGCAGGTGATACCCGGCCACCGAGATACCCTCCTCGAACTCGGGCATCCGGAACCCGGCCAGCGTGCCGGAGACATCGGTGAACCGCGCTTTCGCCTGGCTCGCGGTGGCCTCCACCAGCGGCGGGTAGGGGTGGTGCTGGGCGGCCACGGTGCGGGTTTCCAGTGCCGCGAAGTCGCCGCGGATCCGGACCGCGCACATCACGTTGTCGCTGCCGACCAGATCGTCGATCCGCGCGGTGACCTCGGCCCAGTTCGCGGGCTCGGTGAGCGAGACGGTGCGGCCGGGTACGAAACGGGTGACGGCGGCAAAGGGTGTGCGCTCGTCGGGCGCGGCCGACACCGCGGTCCCGTCGGCGCGCAGGTGATGGCACGTCCCGTCGAGGACGACCATCTCACCATCGAGCCCGTTGAACGTGCCGAGGCCGAAATCGCCGTGGCGCAACAGTTCTGCGACCGTGACATCGCCGTCGTAGACGCCGGCGAGCAGGGCGTCCATCGTCGAGGTCTGATACAGCTGCCCGGGTAGGGCCGCCGGCGACTGGGCGCGGCGGTGCTCGACCACCGACCGGGCCCAGTCCCAGAATCCGGAACGGGCGTCGGTCATTCGAAGACGTCGTCGTGCAGGTGGGCGGCCAGTTCGATGTTGCGGCTGTAGTCGACGGGCACGTCTATCAGCGTAGGTCCGTCCTGGTTCAGGGCGTCGGCGAGCACGGCGGTGAACTCCTCTAGCGTGTGCACGCGGTAACCCCGAGCACCGAATGCCTTGGCGTAGGCCACGATATCGTAATCGGCCAGCTGAACCCCTGACCTGCGCCCGTACTTCAGCACCTCCTGGAAGCCCACCATGTCGTAGGAGTTGTCGCGCATCACCACATGGGTGAACGTCAGGCCGAGGCGCTTGGCGGTCTCCAGCTCCTGGGCCGAGAACAGGAAGCCGCCGTCCCCGGAGATCGAGACCACCTGGGTGCCGGGCCGAACCAGGCTGGCGGCCATGGCCCACGGCAGGCCGACGCCGAGGGTCTGCTGACCGTTGGAGAACAGCAGGTGCCGCGGTTGGTAGACGCGGAAGTGCCGGGCCATGTGGATGTAGACCGAGCCGATATCGCATGCGACGGTGGCGTCGTCGTCCAGTCCGTCGCGCAGCGCGAGGACGAGCCTGGCGGGATCGATCCCCGCCGGGGTCGCCGGTGTCGCGCGGGCGGCGTCGTCGGCTGCCCCGAGATCGGCGCGGTACCCGGCCAACTCGGCGGTGAACTCCTCCGACGGCGCCACTCCGGACAACTTCGGTACCAACCGACCCAGGGTGGCGGCCACCGATCCGCGCAGCTCGGCGACGGGTTCGTAGTGCTCGTCGATCTCTGCGCCGACCGTGTCGATGTGGATGATCGCGCGGCCGGGATCGGAGTTCCACAGTGCCGGGTCGTACTCGACGGCGTCGTAGCCGATGGCGAGGACGAGATCGGCGTGCGCGAGCAGAACGTCCCCCGGCTGATTGCGGAACAGGCCGACCCTTCCGAAGTAGTGCTCCTCGAGGTCCCGCGACATCACCCCGGCCGCCTGGAAGGTCTCGACGACGGGAAGTCCGGTGGCCGAGATCAGGGCGCGTACCGCCGCACAACTGCCGGGGTCGGCGGCGCGGATACCCACCAGCACCACCGGGCGCCGAGCCCGGCGAATGAGTTCGGCCGCAGCGCCCGTCGCGCCGTCGGGTGCGCTGCCCAGCTCCGGTACCGGGCGGGCTCCGGCGAGCGTGGACGCCGTCACGGCCGCGAGCACGTCCGACGGAAGTACCACCGCGGCCGCCCCGTAGGGCTCGGTCGTGGCGGCGCGGAATGCGGTGACGACCGCCTCGACGACATCGTCGGGATCATCGACCTCGCCGGTGTACTTGGTCACGGTCCGCAGCATGGCGGCGGCGTTCATCGACTGATGGGTGCGCTTGAGCCGGGCGCCGCGGCTGACGGCGCCGCACAGCGCCACCACCGGATCCTGCTCGGTGTTCGCGGTCAGCAGTCCGGTCGCGAGGTTCGCGGTGCCTGGACCGGAGGTCACCAGCACCACCCCGGGGCGTCCGGTGAGCCGGCCGATCGCACCGGCCATGAAGACCGCGTTCTGCTCGTGCCGGCACACCACCACCTCGGGTCCGCCGTCCAGCAGGGCATCGAACACGGCGTCGATCTTGGCGCCCGGGACGCCGAAGACGTACTGGACACCGTGGTCGGTCAGGACGTCGACCACCCGGTCGGCGCTGCGTTTGGCGGATCGGGTCATGGTGGCAGTCTTCAAGCCGGCACGGCCTTTGCCATCAGTCGGGTGACTGATCACAGGGCCACCGCAAGATCGGAGCTACAACCGCGACTGGTGGGTGATGTCGGTATCTGTGGTGCGCAGTGGCCGGATCAGCGCGTCCTGGGTGAAGGAGGCCAGCAGCTCCCCCTCCTCGGTGTGCACGGTGCCGCGCACATAGGACATCCCGGCGCCGACCTGGGTGCTCTCGTGGCCGTACAACAACCAGCCCTTCCACTCCACGGGTTCGTGGAAGCTGACCGAGACGGTCATCGGCGCGGTGGACACCGTCAGGTGCGCCTGGGCCGTGCCGATCCCCTCATGTGCCCGCATGGTTGTCGAAATCCCCAGGTGTCCGGTGAAATACGCGATGAGCGCCTTGGCCAGGTCGGCCCGCGGCGGAACCGGATCGTAGCGCAGCCAGGCATACAGCTCCGGCGGTCCGACCTCGTCGGGGCTGTTGACGTCGACGATATCGACCAGCCGCAGTTCCCGGCCGGTCATCGGCATATGCCCGACGTGGGCGTCGGCCGGGGCCGCCACGTCCGGTTTGGGCAGGTGGTGCCGGATGACGTCGCCGGACGGCACATCCAGCAGCACGGTGACGGTGATACACCGTTTTCCGTGCTGGGAGGCGGAGATCACCGCCGTCGCCGTCGAGCGCCCTTCCGCCACCACGTCGATATCGAGTTCCACCGGCGGCCCGACCAGCACCACCCGGGCGAACACCGCGTGCACCGAGCGCACCGACTTGTCGGGAAAGCGTGCGGCCGCCGCAACGATCGCCTGTGCCAGCACCTGGGTGCCCTCCACGACCTGGCGGTCGTCGGCGCCGGCCAGACCGGTCTGGGCCAGGAACCGGTTCGGCCCGTCGGCGGCCGGCTCGAAGAGGTCGAGCAGACCTTCCAGGGTCCACTGCACCTCGTCGGTCGCCCGCTCCGCTGTGGTGTCCGAGTTCGTCATGTGTCCTTCCTGGCAGCGGCAGGCCCGCATACTCGCTCTACAAAAACGGTAACGCCATTCTCGCTGATCGCACAATACGGTTCACGAAGTCGGTGCTGGCCATCCTCGACACCGTCGCGTCCCGGTTCAGCAATGGCGCCCACGCTGGTGTCTCTCGCCACACCCAAATGGTAACTTCATTACCAATATAGGATAACTAGACTTCCCGGAGGCGGACATGCCCTCACGCATCCTCGACTACCCGGTCTTCCGCGCCGGCTGATGACGAACCCCGAACAGCTGCTGTTCGCCTCGACGGCGCGGGCATTCCTGGACAAAGAGGCATCCCTTGGCACGGTCCGCGATCTGCATGCGCGGGGCGTCTCCTTCGAACCCGGCTGGTGGCAGCGAGCCGCGGAGCTCGGCTGGACCAGCCTGCTGGTACCCGAAGAACTCGGTGGCGGAAGTGTGTCCGGCGCCGGGGTGGCCGACCTTGCCCTGGTCGCCGAACAAGCCGGACGCACCGTCGCACCCGGTCCGCTGCACCCGGTCAGCGTGGTGCTCAGCGGCCTGGTCGAGGCACCGGACGGCCATACCGACCTCATCGAGGCGCTGGTGTCCGGGGAAACGGTCGCCTCCTGGGCCGTCTATGAGCCGCACCGCCCGTTCGAACCGGCGTCCGCGCACACCACCGCAAGCCGCACCGAGAGCGGGTATCGCATCGACGGCGTCAAGGACCGCGTCGAGGCCGGGACGCAGGCCGACATGTTCCTGGTCGTCGCCGAATCCGACGGTGCGCTGCGCCAATTCGTGGTTCCCGCCGACGCACCCGGGGTGAGCGTCACGACGCAGAAGTCCGTCGACCTGGTGAAGACCTATGCCAGAGTGCAATTCGACGGCGTCGACATCGACGCATCCGCGGTGCTCGGCAGCGCCGAGCAGACCGGCGCGGTGATCGAGCGGCAGCGCCAGGTGGCCCTGATACTGCAGTGCGCCGAGATCGTCGGCATCCTGGATGCCGTTCTGGCGATGACCAATCAGTGGTTGTTGGACCGGCACAGTTTCGGTCGGCCGCTGGCTTCCTACCAGGCGCTCAAACACCGCTTCGCCGATATGAAGATGTGGTTCGAAGCGTGCCGGGCCACCACCGCGGGCGCGGTGGAAGCCGTCGGCGCGCGCTCACCGGAGGCACCGATGTTGGTGAGTGTCGCGAAAGCCTATGTCGCCGATCGCGCGCCGATGATGTTGCAGGACTGCGTGCAGCTACACGGCGGTATCGGGGTGACCTGGGAACACGACCTGCATCTGTATCTGCGGCGCACGGTGCTGAACCGGGCAATGTACGGCTCCCCCGAAGACCATCACCGCGCCGTGTTCGAACTCAGCCGCACACAGCCCGAGGAGGCGTTCGCATGACAGACACGGCGATCTCGACGGGCACCGACGAGTCGGTGGCGGACTTCACCATGCGCGCCAGGGCATGGCTGGCCGAGAACATGCCGCGCATCGATCCCGACAACCCGCCGTTCTCCGTACGCGCCGAGGAGAAGTCCTGGGAACGCGCCCGGCACCTGCAGAAGCGGCTCTATGAGGGCGGTTTCGCCGGCATCTGCTTCCCGCGCGCGTACGGCGGCCTCGGTCTGGACGACGCCTATCAGAAGGCCTTCAACGCCGAGTGCCGCTGCTACGAGATGCCGCTGATCCTGAACACCCCCTCGTTCACCATCTGCGGCGCCACCATTCTCGACATGGGCAGCGAGGAGCAGAAGCGCGCGCGCATCTCGGCCGCCATCCGCGGCGACGAGGTGCTGTGCCAGTTGCTCTCCGAGCCCAGCGGCGGATCCGATCTGGCCGGGGTCCTCACCCGGGCCGACCGCGTCGGCGACAAGTGGATCATCAACGGCGCCAAGACCTGGAGCACCAGCGCGTTCGCCGCCGACTACGGACTGATGCTGGCCCGCACCGACTGGACGGTGCCCAAGCATGAGGGCCTCACCATGTTCCTGGTCCCACTGAATGCACCGGGTATCACGATGCGCCGGATCACCGAGGTCAACGGCAACGAGGAGTTCTGCGAGGAATTCTTCGACGGTCTGGAGCTCGGCGACGACGCCGTGGTGGGTGCGGTCAACGACGGCTGGACCGTGGCAACGCGCCAGTTGCATCACGAGCGCCGGGCGGTCGGCGGCGGATCCGAGTTCGCCAGTGGCACCGGCGCCGAGAACGCCAACGAGATGCCGCCCGACCATGTGGGCCTGGCGGCGGCCACCGGACAGCTCGACGACCCGATGGTGCAGAACCTCGCGGGCCGGGCATTGGTCCGACGCACCGTGAAAAGTCAACTGATCGATCATGTTTCGGCGTCCATCGCCAACGGCTCGCTGCCCCCGAACGCGGGCACGCTGATCCGGCTGTTCCACGCGGAGACCACCGAACTCGAGATCGATACCGCGCTGGCGATCTCCGGGACGGCCGGTGTCGTGGATGAGGGATCGGGCCTGCTGGATATCGGGGTGCGCTACTTGTCCCGGCAGACCGGCTCACTGGGCGGGGGCAGTTCGGAGATGGCGCGCAACGTCATCGGTGAACGGGTGCTCGGCTTCCCGCGCGAGGCCGCCGCCGACCGCGGGGTGCCGTTCAATCAGGTCAAACGCGGGCGCACCTAGAACAGGGTGGGGTGCGCCGGTGCCGCGACTTCGGAGGAAACGGCACCGGCGCTCGCCATGGGCGCTCGCCCAGTCAACCCGTACCGGGCCACCAACGGTGCGACCCGGGTACGAAGCATGTCGCGATAGTCCTGCGGGAGGTACGCGCCGCGACGGTAGAGCTGGCGGTAATCGGACACCAGCTCCGGGTGGCTGCGTTGCAGCCACTGCATGAACCAGCCCCGTGTCGAACCGCGCAGATGCAGGCCGAAGACCGTCACCCCGGTGGCGCCGGCCTCGGCGATCCGGCGCAGCAGATCGTCCAGTTGCTCGGGTGAATCGGTCAGCCGCGGCAACACCGGCGCCACCATCACATGACAGTCCAGCCCGGCCTCGCGCACCGCGGAGATCAAGCCCAGCCGCGCCTGCGGCGACGGGGTGCCCGGCTCGACTGCCCGGTGCAACTCGGGGTCCCCGATGGCCAGCGAGAGGGACACGTTGACCGAAACCAGTTGGGCGGCTTCGGCGATCAACGGCAGATCGCGGCGCAGCAGGGTGCCTTTGGTCAGGATCGAGAACGGGGTGCCGGAGGTGGCGAGCGCTCGCAGGATGCCCGGCATCAGGGCGTACCGGCCCTCGGCCCGCTGATACGGATCGGTATTGGTGCCCAGTGCCACCGTCTCCCGGGTCCAGGACGGCCGGGACAGCTCACGTTGCAGCACGGCGACCACGTTGGTCTTGACGACGACCTGGGTGTCGAAGTCGGCTCCGGAGTCGAACTCCAGGTATTCGTGAGTGGGCCGGGCGAAGCAGTACCGGCAGGCGTGGGAGCAACCTCGGTAGCCGTTGACGGTGTACCGGAAGGGAAGCATGGATGCGCCGGGCACCTTGTTCAGCGCCGACTTGCACAACACCTCGTGGAAGGTGATCCCGTCGAACTGCGGGGTGCACACGCTACGGACCAGGCCCATACGCTGCAGGCCGGGCAGGGCACCGTCATCGACGCGTACGCTCTGTCCGTCCCACCGCATGCGGTATATCGAACAATTGTTCGATGGCAGTTGTCAAGGGCGCGCCTCGAACACCAGGTTGAACGGCGTCTCGGCGGCGCGACGGAACCGGGTGAATCCTCCGTCGCGGACCATCACCTCGGCCAGTCGGCGCTCCCCCGCCTGGGCGCCCAGCGCCGGGCCCCGCTGCGCCAGTGAGACGGGCACGCAGATCAGCGTGGACGCGCCGTAGAACACCCGGCCGACGGGATTCAGGTTGTCCGACAGGACATCCCCCGCGAAGGGTTCGACCAGCAGACAGTGGCCGTCGGGCTTGAGCAACCGCCGTGCGTGACGGGCAACGCCGGAGGGGTCGGCCATATCGTGCAGGCAGTCGAAGAACGCGATCAGGTCGAACTCCCCGCCACCGTAGGTGGTCGCGTCGGCCACCTCGAACGTCGCGTTGGGGACACCCGCCTGCGCCGCATGCTCGCGCGCCGTCGCGATCGACGCCTCGTGGTAGTCGACACCGACGAACCGGGAGTCCGGAAACGCCTGCGCCATCAGGATCGTCGTCACGCCGTGCCCGCAGCCGATATCGGCCACCCGGGCGCCGGCCCTGAGCTTCTCCACAACACCGTCGAGCGCGGGCAGCCAGGAGGACAGCAGGTGGGCGTGGTAGCCCGCCCGGAAGAACCGCTCAGTCCCGCGGAACAGACACGGATGGTGTTCACCCCACTCCATGCCCGCACCGGTGCGGAAGTTCTCGACGGCGCGCGCCTTGACATGAAACAGGTCCTCCACCACCGCATAACCGCCCGGCAGATCCACCGGCCCGTCCGGATTCGCCAGGCACAGCGCCTGTTCCTCGGTGAGGTGGTAGGTGTCCGCCGCGCTGTCGTACTCGACGTACCCACCCGCGGCCTGATTGGCCAGCCACTCCCGTACGTAGCGTTCGTCGGTACCGGTCCGTTCGGCCAGTCCGGCAGAGGACCAGGCCCCCTCGGCAAGTGCCGAGTACAGCCCGAGCTCATCGCCGATCAGCACCAGCATGGCGCTCATCGCCGCGCCGAGATCGCCTATTGCGCGACCGAGAAACGCCTGGAGCTTGTCTTCGTCGATGGCCATCGCGGGCTCCTTCGCCCATAGGTATGGACGACGTCGAAGCTACTCGCGTCCGTACCCCGACGGAACCGTTCGAGCAAAGATCCGATCAGCGCGCAGTCACCACTGCGTGCCCTGGCACACCACGCTGTACGGCGCATCCTGGGCCACGATGACCTGACCGTCGACGGCGACATCGCAATGCGGGTTCGGCGCACCGACCCCACCCTTGGTGGTGCTACTCACCTGCAAGATCGCCCACTGCGGATCGGCCAGCGTGGTCTCGAAAACGAACGGCCGGTCCGGCGCGACGTTGATGGTCTCGCGCTTCACATAGGAGTAGGCATCGGCGTTGTAGGCGGCCTTGTCGGCCGGCTGGGCCGTCAGATACAGCACCTGGAAGTCATACGGGGCAGTTGAGGTGAGGGTGTAGCGCACTTGGTGCCCCGCCGCCGGCTCGGCGTGTGCCACGCCGGTGGTCGCCACGAGGGCCGCGCCCGAGATCAACACCGCTCCGACCTTGCTCATACCTTTTCGCATGTCCGTCACATCGCCGGACGCTACCCGATCGTTACAACTGCCACATCAGCACCTCGGCGCCCCCGGCTAACGACGGACCAATACCGATCGACCAACAGGTTAATTTGTTCGTCACATACAGAAATTCCACAGAAACCTGCCAGCTCTAACGTCCCGATTCGACACGCCTCCTGCGTGTGCACGTGAGCCCGCGATTCCCTCGCGATACGCGAAATCGATGGAAAGGCAATAGATGCGACTCAACAGGTCGGTCCTGGCAGCCGGAAGTGTGGTCGCAGCGGCCGCCCTCGTGCTGTCGGGATGTGGCAGCAAGGCCAGCGAGAGCGACAGCACCGCAGCGGCCGCGTCCTGCGTGGACACCTCCGGTTCGACCATCAAGGTCGGCTCACTGAACTCGCTGTCGGGCACCATGGCCATCTCCGAGGTGACGGTGCGCGACGCCATCAAACTGGCCGTCGAGGAGATCAATGCCAAGGGCGGCGTGCAGGGCAAGCAGATCCAGATCGTCGGCGAGGACGGCGCCTCCGATCCCGCGGTCTTCGCCCAGAAGGCCGAGAAGCTGATCAAGGACGACTGTGTCGCGGCCGTCTTCGGCGGTTGGACGTCGTCGAGCCGCAAGGCCATGCTGCCGGTCTTCGAGAGCAACAACTCGCTGCTGTACTACCCGGTGCAGTACGAGGGTCTGGAATCCAGCAAGAACATCTTCTATACGGGCGCCACCACCAATCAGCAGATCGTGCCGGCGCTGGACTACCTCAAGGAGAAGGGCGTCAAGTCGCTCTACCTGGTGGGCAGCGACTACGTCTTCCCGCAGACCGCTAACCGGATCATCAAGGCCTACGCCGGCGCCAACGGGATCGAGATCAAGGGCGAGGACTACACCCCCCTGGGCTCGACCGACTTCTCCACGATCGTCAACAAGGTGCGGGCGTCCAATGCCGGTGCGGTGTTCAACACCCTCAACGGTGACTCCAACGTGGCCTTCTTCAAGGAGTACACCAACGCCGGATTGACCCCGCAGAAGATGCCCGTGGTGTCGGTGTCCATCGCCGAGGAAGAGGTCACCGGAATCGGCGCCAAGAACATCGAGGGACAGCTCACCGCCTGGAACTACTACCAGACCATCGACACCCCGGTGAACAAGGCGTTCGTCGCGGCCTACAAGAAGGCCTACGGCGAGAACAAGCCGACGTCGGACCCCATGGAGGCGGCCTACGTCTCGGTGTATCTGTGGAAGAACACGGTGGAGAAGGCGAAGGCCTTCGACACCAAGGCCATTCAGGACAATGCGGGTGGCGTGACCTTCGACGCCCCCGAAGGGCTGGTCACCATCGACGGCGAGAACCACCACATCACCAAGACCGCCCGGATCGGCGAGATCCACCCCGACGGCCTGATCTACACCATCTGGGAATCCAAGGGTCCGATCAAGCCGGATCCTTACCTCAAGTCCTACCCCTGGGCTGCCGGTCTGTCCGGATAAACCCGTGGATGTCCTGATCGGACAGCTGGCAACGGGATTGAGCCTCGGCTCGATCCTGTTGCTGGCTGCACTGGGCCTGTCACTCACCTTCGGGCAGATGGGCGTCATCAATATGGCGCACGGCGAGTTCATCATGGCCGGCTGCTACACCGCCTATCTGGTACAGCAACTGGTTTCCAATGCCGGTGCCTCACTGCTCATCTCGCTCTTGGTCGGGTTCGTCGTCGGCGGCCTGCTCGGAGTCCTGTTGGAGACCACCCTGATCCAGCGGATGTATCACCGTCCGCTGGACACCTTGTTGGTGACCTTCGGCGTGGGCCTGATCCTGCAGCAGGTGGCGCGCGACATCTTCGGTGCACCCGCGGTCAACGTCGGCGCACCCACCTGGCTGTCCGGCGGCGTCGAGATCCTCGGCGCCGTGGTGCCCAGAACCCGGATCTTCATCCTGGTGCTGGCCGTCCTGTGCGTGACCGTGCTGGCCGTGGTGCTCAAGGCCAGCCCGATGGGACGGCGTATCCGCGCCGTCGTGCAGAACCGCGACCTCGCCGAGACCAGTGGAATCTCCTCGCGCAGAACCGATATCACCACCTTCTTCATCGGCTCCGGTCTGGCCGGGGTGGCCGGTGTGGCACTGACCCTGATCGGGTCCACCAGTCCCACCACCGGGCAGAGCTACCTGATCGATGCGTTCCTGGTGGTGGTCGTCGGCGGACTCGGCCAGATCAAGGGCACCGTCATCGCGGCCTTCAGCCTCGGTCTGCTGAATTCGTTCATCGAGTACAGCACCACCGCGTCGCTGGCCAAGGTCATCGTGTTCGTGGTGATCGTGATCTTCCTGCAGGCCAGGCCCCAGGGTCTGTTCACCGTGCGGACAAGGAGTCTCGTATGAGGACACTGATCGGCCGCTGGCAGACCTGGGCCGGGTTCGCCGTGGCCGCGGCACTGCTGTTCGGCGTCGCACCGGCGGTGCTGTCCAGCTTCCGGCTGGGCCTGCTCGGCCAGTACCTGTGCTATGCGATCGTTGCTGCCGGTAGCGGATTGGCCTGGGGCCGTGGCGGAATGCTGACCCTGGGACAGGGTGTCTTCTTCGGTCTCGGCGCCTACATGATGGGTATGCATCTCAAGATCGCCGACGCCGAGATCCGCAAGCAGACGGTGCCGGACTTCATGCAGATCGCCGGTATCCCCACGCTGCCCGCCTACTGGGAACCGTTCGCCTCCCCCGCATTCACGATGCTGGCGATCCTCATCGTGCCCACGGCCATCGCCGCACTGCTCGGTCTGGGCGTGTTCAAGCGCCGGGTCAAGGGTGCCTACTTCGCGATCCTCTCGCAGGCCCTGGCCGCCGCCCTGGCGATCCTGCTCGTCGGACAAGCCACCCTCGGGGGCAGCAACGGGCTCAACGGCTTCCGGACCTTCTTCGGCTTCCGGCTGTCCGATCCGGTGAACCGGCAAATGCTGTACTTCATCGCCGCGGCGGTACTGCTGATCGTCGTCGCCGTGGTACGCCAGCTGATGCAGAGCCGCTACGGCGAACTGCTGGTCGCGGTCCGCGACGGCGAGGAGCGGGTCCGGTTCCTGGGCTATGACCCAGCCAATATCAAGGTGGTGGCGTACACCACGGCGGCACTGTTCGCCGGCATCGCCGGCGCCCTCTTCGCACCGATCATCGGATTCATCACCCCGGCGCAGGTCGGCATCGTGCCCTCCATCGCGTTCCTGATCGGTGTCGCGATCGGCGGACGCACCACGCTGTTGGGCCCGGTGCTCGGCGCCATCGGCGTCGCCTGGGCGCAAACCGCGTTCTCCGAACAGTTTCCGTCGGCCTGGACCTACGCCCAGGGGCTGCTGTTCATCGTCGTCGTCGGATTCTTCCCGGCCGGTCTGGCCGGGCTCGGGGTGTTCCTCAAGCGCCGGCGCGCCGCACCGACACCCGATCCCAGCCCGGATCCAGAACCCGAGAAGGTGGGTGCCGCCACATGACCGACACCAAGGCCGAGACCGCCACCGAGCCGGTGGCCGGCGGCAACGTGGGCATGGGCACGCAGTACCTTGAGGTACGGGGCCTGACCGTCGATTTCGACGGATTCAAGGCCGTCAGCGATGTCGATCTGACCCTGTTCCAAGGTGACCTGCGTTTCCTGATCGGGCCCAACGGCGCCGGCAAGACCACGGTGATCGACGCCATCACCGGCCTCGTCGCCGCCACCGGTTCAGTCAGCAAGTCCGGGAAGGAACTGCTGGGCCGCAAGGTCCATCAGATCGCCCGGCTCGGGGTGGGACGCACGTTCCAGACCGCCACGGTCTTCGAGCAGCTCACCGTGCTGCAGAACCTCGATATCGCCGCCGGGGCGGGCCGGTCCCCGTGGACGTTGCTGCGGCGCCGGTCGGGCATCCTGCCCTCGATCGAGGAGGCCCTGGAGACGACGGGCCTCACGGCCCTGGCCGACAAGCCGGCCGGGGTGCTGGCACACGGACAGAAACAGTGGCTGGAGATCGGCATGCTGCTGGTGCAGAACGCCGATGTGCTGTTGCTCGACGAGCCGGTGGCGGGCATGAGCCATGAGGAACGGGAAGAGACCGGAAATCTCTTGCGCCGCATCGGCAGTGAACGCACCGTGGTGGTCGTCGAACACGATATGGATTTCATGCGTGCCTTCGCCACGTCGGTGACCGTGCTGGCCCGCGGCCAGGTGATCGCCGAAGGCTCGGTCGCCGAGGTGCAGGCCAATCCGAAGGTGCAGGAGGTCTACCTCGGTACCGCCGCGGCCGGCCTCTCCGAGGAGGACGCCTGATGCTCGAATTGATCGACGTACATAGCGGTTACGGCCGTTCCGAGGTCATCCACGGGGTCAGCATCGAGGTGCCGTCGGCCGGGGTGGCCGCGGTGATGGGGCACAACGGCGCGGGCAAGACCACCCTGTTGCGGGCCGCGGTCGGACTGCTGAAATGCACGGCGGGCAAGGTGCGCTTCGACGGCGCCGATATCACCAAACTGAGGCCCAGTGCCCGCGTCACCAAAGGCCTGGCCTATGTGCCGCAGGGCCAGCAGTCCTTCGGCCAACTCACCACCGCGGAGAACCTGCAGGTCGTGGCCGACGGCCGGAAGAACGGCAAGGCACTCATCGATGAGCAGCTCGATCTGTTTCCCGCGCTCAAGGAACTGCTCACCCGGCGGGCCGGGCTGCTCTCCGGCGGGCAGCGCCAGCAGCTGGCCATCGCGCGCGCGCTGATCACCGGCCCCAAGTGCCTGATTCTCGACGAGCCCACCGAAGGCATCCAGCCCTCGGTGGTGGCGGAGATCGAGGCCGCGATCACCGCACTCACCGCGCGCGGTGACCTCGGCGTGCTGCTGGTCGAGCAGCACATCGGGTTCGCGCTGGAATCCGCACAGCAGTACTACATCCTGGAGTCCGGGCGGGTCACCTCGTCGGGCACCGGCGGCTCGGCCTCCGAAGCAGAGGTCCGCGCCGCGATGGCCATCTGACGGCACCGACTACCCGGCAGGCGGGGCTACAACTCCAGCAGCACCGTCACCGGACCGTCGTTGACCAACTCGACCGCCATATCCGCACCGAACACCCCGGTGCTCACCTCGGCGCCCAGGCCCCGCAACGCATCCGCGAACGCGTGGATCAGCGGTTCGGCGACGGGCCGGGGTGCCGCGGCGTTCCAGGACGGCCGGCGCCCCTTCACGGTGTTGGCGTACAGGGTGAACTGACTGACGACCAGGATCGGCGCGGCGATGTCGGCGGCAGCCTGTTCCCCATCGAGAATCCTTAATCGCCACAGCTTTTCGGCCATCTTCGCGGCGAGTGCGGCGTCGTCGGTATGTGTGACGCCGACCAGTGCCAGCAGTCCCTGCCCCTCCGGGTCGATCCGTCCGACGATCTCGCCTTCGACCACCACGCGGGCCGAGGTCACCCGTTGCACCAGAACTCGCATGCCCTGACCTTATGGTGTGGAGGTGAGCGCACCATCGCAGCCGCACATCCTGGCCGACCGGGGCGGGCTGGTGATCGCGCAGAACGGACCCGACATCCTGGTGATCGACCGCGGTGGCGGCGGGTGGCAGATCGCGACGTTCGTCCTGGCGATCCTGACTCTGGTGTGTGGCGGCTTCGGGTTGATCGCACTGTTCACCACGGAGGTCCCGCTCGCCGTCAGCGCAGTGCTGCTGATCGTGGGCCTGACCGCCGGCGTGGGAGCGCTCGGCACGGCCGGGGCGATCCGCAGACGCAGACGGGCCCCGGTCAGCGCCTTCACCCCGGTCGCGGTGTTCGACCGAGCCCGCCGCGTCTACCGCGACGGTGCGGGCCGGCCGGTGGCACCGTTGGACCAGGTGCGGTTCGAGTGCCGGGCACAACTCACCTCCAGCTCGGCGATGCTGGTGGCGGTCACCCCCACGGGAACGCGGATTCTCAAGCGCGGCAACCCATTCGGCGGCAGCGTCGGTAACCTGGACCGCGTGCTCACCGCGGCGGTGTTCGGGCCCTAGCGCTCACACCTAGCCCAACCGGGACAGCACCTCGGCCACCACGTCACCGGCGGCGATATCGGTCTGCTCACCGTTGGACAGATCCTTCACGCCGATGGTGCCGGCCTCGATATCGCGGTCACCGGCCACCAGGGCGATGCGCGCCCCGGAACGGTCGGCGCCCTTCATCGCGCCCTTGAGGCTGCGGTCACCGTAGGCCAGGTCGACGCGCGCCCCCGCGTTCCGCAGCGCCGCCGCGATCTTGGCCAGTTCCAGTTTGGCCGTCTCACCGAGCGGGACCCCGTAGACATCGACGCGTCCCACCGCACCGACGGACTTGCCTTCCGCCTTCAGAGCCAGCATGGTGCGATCCACCCCGAGGCCGAACCCGATTCCGGACAAGTCCTGGCCACCGAGCTGACGCATCAGCCCGTCGTAGCGGCCGCCGCCACCGATACCGGACTGGGCGCCCAGGCCGTCGTGCACGAACTCGAACGTCGTCTTGGTGTAGTAGTCCAGCCCGCGCACCATCCGCGGGTTGACCACATAGGGCACGCCGAGGGCGTCCAGGTGCCCCAGCACCGTCTCGAAATGCGCCTTGGCGACATCGGAGAGGTGATCGAGCATCAGCGGCGCGCTGGCGGTCATCTCACGCACCGCCGGGCGCTTGTCGTCGAGCACGCGCAGCGGGTTGATCTCCGCGCGGCGGCGGGTCTCTTCGTCGAGGTCGAGCCGGAACAGGAACTCCTGCAGCAACTCCCGGTACTGCGGGCGGCAGCTGTCATCACCCAGCGAGGTGATCTCGAGGCGGAACCCCTCCAGTCCGAGGGACCGGAAACCGCCGTCGGCGATGGCGATCACCTCGGCATCCAGGGCGGGATCGTCCACACCGATGGCCTCGACACCCACTTGCTGCAACTGCCGGTAGCGGCCGGCCTGCGGACGCTCGTAGCGGAAGAACGGTCCGGCGTAGCAGAGCTTGACGGGTAGCTGGCCACGATCCAGACCGTGTTCGATGACCGCCCGCATCACCCCGGCGGTGCCCTCGGGACGCAGGGTCACCGAACGCTCTCCGCGGTCGGCGAAGGTGTACATCTCCTTGCTCACCACATCGGTGGACTCGCCGACACCGCGGGCGAACAACGCGGTGTCCTCGAAGATCGGCAACTCGATATCGCCGTACCCGGCCCGCCGGGCGGCCCCGAGCAGGCCGTCACGCACCGCCACGAACTGCGCGGAGTCGGGAGGAAGGTAGTCCGGTACGCCCTTGGGCGCTCTGAAATCAGCCACAGTAGTCAGCCACAGTAATCAGTCACAGTAATCAGTCACAATCGCAAACCTTCGAGGAACGGGTTGGTGCGGCGCTCGAGCCCGATCGTGGACTTCTCACCGTGTCCCGGTAGTACCACGGTGTCATCGTCGAGCACCAACAGTTTTGTCACGATCGAGGTGAGCAGTTGACGTCCGCTGCTGCCGAGCAGGTCGCTACGGCCGATCGCACCTTTGAACAGGGTGTCACCGGTGAAGGCACTGGCCGGGCTGATCCCCCCGTCGCCACGCTCGTGGGCGCCGACACGGAAGACGACCGATCCCGGGGTGTGCCCCGGGGTGTGGTCCACCGTGACCGGGATACCACCGAGATCCAGCAGCTCGCCGTCGCCGGTGAGTTCGACGACCTGCCGGGGCTCGGTGAAGAACGCGGCCACCGCCCGCTTGCCGAAGCCCAACAGCAGCGATTGCGCCTTGCCCGCCACGCCCAGATCCATGATCGGATCGGTGAGCATCGCGCGGTCGTCCGGATGGATGTAGACCGGGCAACCGTAGGTGTCGGCCACCTTCTGCGCCGACCACATGTGATCGATGTGGCCGTGGGTGAGCAGCACCGCCGCCGGGGTGAGCCGGTGCCGGTCCAGAATCTGCTGTAGAGACCGCGAGGCCCGCTGTCCGGGGTCGATGATCACCGCATCGGCACCTTCGTGCGGAGCGATGACGTAGCAATTGCACGCCAGCGCTCCGGTCGGGAACCCGGTGATGAACATGCCCCCATTTTCCCATGCGGGGTTACGCGACCGCGGGTCGCGCCACACGCACTCAGTTACGCCTGGCAGACTCGTTGCCGAGTGTGACCCAGACGTAGGAGGACAGCGGCGGTGCCGACGAACAAACAGCGACGCGAAACGGCCCAGCGCAAGCTCGACAGGCAGCTCGAACGCCGGGCCGCGCAGGCCCGCCGGCGGCGTCTGTTGACGATCATCGCCTCGGTGGCGGGCGTCATCGCGGTCGTGGCCGCCGCGGTGTTCACCGTCATCTACACCAACAAGGACTCCGGGAGCGCGACGGCGTCGGCCTCACCCAGTGCCACCACCGCGCCGCAGCCGGCCGCCGACGGCAAGCTGCCCGCCTTCGTGGCCCCCGCGGACCTGGGCGCCAACTGCCAGTACCCCGCCACCACCGAGGCGGCCGCCAAGAAGGTGAACCCGCCGCGTACCGGCAAGGTGCCGACGGACCCGGCGCAGATCAGCACGAGCATGGCTACCAATCAGGGCAATATCGGCCTGCAGCTGGACAATGCCAAGGCCCCGTGCACGGTGAACAGCTTCGCCAGCCTGGCCCAGCAGGGGTACTTCAACGACACCCCGTGCCACCGGCTGACCACCGGCGGGCTGGCGGTCCTGCAGTGCGGCGACCCGACCGGTCAGGGCACCGGCGGCCCCGGCTACCAGTTCGCCAACGAGTACCCGACCAACCAGTACCAGCCGGACAACCCGGCGCTGCAGCAGCCCGTGCTGTACCCGCGCGGCACCCTGGCCATGGCCAACGCCGGTCCGGGCACCAACGGCAGCCAGTTCTTCCTGGTGTACCAGGACTCTCAGCTGCCGCCGAACTACACCGTGTTCGGCACCATCGATCAGACCGGCCTGGAGACGCTGGACAAGATCGCCAAGGCCGGCGTGGCGGGCGGAGGCCAAGACGGCAAGCCCGCGCAAGAAGTCACGGTGAAGTCCATTCAGCTGGACTGAGTCGGTGACGGTCCCCCCGCTGTACGGCGGCTATCCCCCGCCGTACGGGTACGCACCGCCACCACCGCCGCCCGGCTATCCACCGCCGCCGCGCCCGACCAACGCCCTCGCGGTCGCCTCGCTGATCTGTGCGTTCCTGATCGCGCCGCTGGGCATCGTGTTCGGCCACATCTCGCTGTCGCAGATCAAGCGCAGCGGCGAAGAGGGCCGCGGCATGGCGATCGCCGGCCTGGTGATCGGGTATGTGGTGACCGTGCTCGGCACGCTGGTGCTGGTCTTCACCATCCTGGTGACCCGGCTGCTGCTCCAGGATTTCCGCAACGGGCTCGACCGGTACGAGTGGAATCCGACCATCACCGCCGCCCCCGCCGCCGGTCAGCCGCTGCCCCCGTTCCAGCCGCCGGTCAACCTCGGCGCCAACTGCCAGTATCCGGCCACCACCGAGGCTGCCGTGCGGCCGGTGCGCCCGCCCCGCGTCGGCAAGGTGCCGACCACCCCGGCGACGGTCGACGCGGTCATCACCACCGACCGCGGGGTGATCCCGCTGGTGCTCGACAACGCCAAGGCGCCGTGCACGGTCAACAACTTCGCCAGCCTGGCCGCACAGGCCTATTTCAACGGCACACCCTGCCATCGGCTGACCGTCGGCGCAGACCTCGGCGTGCTGCAGTGCGGTGACCCGTCCGGAACCGGCAAGGGCGGACCCGGCTACCAGTTCCCCAACGAGTACCCGACCAACCAGTACCGGCTGACCGATCCGGCCGCCAAGACTCCGGTGGTCTATCCGCGCGGCACCCTGGCCATGGCCAATGCCGGGCCGGGCACCAACGGCAGCCAGTTCTTCCTGGTCTACAAGGACTCCGAACTGCCGCCGACGTACACCGCGTTCGGGACCATCGCGGCCCCCGGGCTGGCGGTGCTCGACCGGATCGCCGCGAGCGGTGTCGCCGGCGGAGGTGACGACGGGAAGCCGGCCGATCCGGTGAACATCACGACGGTGCGGGTGCAGTAGCCGACCGACGGCTAGGCTGGGGTGAAGATACCTGTACCGCCAGCTGGCGGCATGGGAAATATCAACCAGGAGAACGAAATTCATGCGCAGCACGGCTGCCGTTGCCGGCGTTGGGGACTCCACGGCACGAATGCGCGTACCGGCGCAGTGTTGGCTGACCGACATGGACGGCGTCCTGGTACGGGAAGAGCACGCCCTTCCCGGTGCCGCCGAGTTCCTGGCGCGGCTGACCGAGAAGGAGCGCCCCTTCCTGGTCCTCACGAACAATTCGATCTTCACCCCCCGCGATCTGGCTGCGCGGCTGAGCCGGTCGGGGCTGACCGTGCCCGAGGAGTCGATCTGGACCTCGGCGCTGGCCACCGCCACCTTCCTCGATGATCAGCTCGCCGGCGGGTCGGCGTATGTCATCGGCGAAGCCGGCCTCACCACCGCGCTGCACGAAGTCGGCTACACCCTGACCGACACCGACCCCGATTTCGTCGTCCTCGGCGAGACACGGACGTATTCGTTCGAGGCCATCACCAAAGCAGTCCGGCTGATCGGGGACGGCGCCCGGTTCATCGCCACAAATCCGGATGTGACCGGCCCCTCCGCGCAGGGGCCGCTCCCGGCGACCGGTTCGGTGGCGGCCATGATCACCAAGGCCACCGGACGCGAACCGTACTTCGTCGGCAAGCCGAACCCGATGATGTTCCGCAGCGCACTCAATCGCATCGCCGCGCATTCGGAGACCACCGTCATGGTCGGCGATCGGATGGACACCGACGTGGTTGCCGGTATCGAAGCGGGCCTGGAGACCATCCTGGTGCTCACCGGCTCGACCACCGAGGCCGATATCACCCGCTACCCGTTCCGGCCGGGCCTCGTGCTGCCGTCGATCGCCGAGGCCATCGAGCTCATCTGAGCCGCGGGCTCAATCCCGCTTGGACTGGATGTAGAACTCGACATCGTCGCCGCTGACCTTGGTGATCTTCATATGCGCGGTGTAGTTGCCGTCCGGGCCGGTGAAGTGGCAGTCGAACTGGGTGCCGACCTCGGCCTTCACTCCCGACGGGCATGTCACGTCGGTCGGCTTGAACCCGGTCTTGGACACCACCTTGACGACCTGTTCGGCGGCACCCTCGGGCTTGATGGTGGAACCACAGCCGGCCGCCAAGAGGGCCAGCGAAGCAAGGAGTACGGCCATGGCTGCGCGCATCGTCGCAGTATCGCAGCCTGTGAGATCCGTGTCACCCGGCTGGTTGAGATGATGTTCGGCGGCACGCGTGTTGCACGAGAAACTTGTGTCGACCCCCACCCCGAGGAGACATCGTGACGGCGGACGCGGCCACACCCGTCGAAGTGCAGCGGGGTGCCTACACCCTGCTGCTGGTACTCAGCGGCGTGGCGCTGGGCGTGTCCGGGGTGCCCGCCCCGTTGTACGGGATGTACGAAGAGGTCTGGCACCTCACCCCGCTGGCCACCACGGTCATCTTCGCCGTCTACGCGGTGGCCGCACTGGGCGCGGTGCTGGTGTCGGGCCGCATCTCCGACGCGATCGGACGCAAACCGGTGCTGCTGGGCGCGCTGGTGGCGATGATCGTCGGGCTCGTCGTGTTCCTGATCGCCGACAACATGGCGATGCTCCTACTTGCCCGTGTCATCCACGGCGCCGCCGTCGGTTCCATCGTGGTCGCCGGTGCCGCCGCTCTGCTGGATCTGCGACCACACCACCGGGTGCGCTCGGGCCAGTTGTCCGGTGTCGCGTTCAACATCGGGATGACCGTCGCCATCGTCGGGTCGTCGGTCCTCGCGCAATACGCACCGCACCCGATGCGCACGCCGTACGCGGTGGTGGCGGCGGTCGTCGCCCTCGTCGGTATCGGGGTGATCGCCCTGCGCGAACCACACCTGGCCCGCACCCGTGGGCCCATCCGGCTCGCCCGCCCGTCCGTGCCCGCGCACATCCGCAGCGACTTCTGGTTCGCCGCGCTGGGGGCGGCCGCCTCCTGGTCGGTGCTCGGCGTGCTGCTGTCGTTGTATCCCTCCCTGGCCGCCCAGCAGACCCACGTGCACAACGTGGTGTTCGGCGGCGTCGTGGTGGGTACCACCGCCTTCGCGGCCGCCTTGGCCCAGTTATGCTCTGCCCGGGTGCCGGCCCACAGGGCCGCGATCTACGGCGATATCGGGATGGCGGTGGCGCTGGTCATCACCATTCCGGTGCTCGCCACCGGGAATCAGTGGCTGGTCTTCGCCGCGGCCGCGCTGCTGGGCGCCACCTTCGGGCTCGGGTTCGGCGGTTCACTGCGCCACCTGTCCGAGGTGGTGCCCGCCGACCGTCGCGGCGAGACCATGTCGGCGTTCTATCTGCTGGCCTACACCGCGATGGCGGTGCCCACCATCGTCGCCGGCTGGGCAGCCACGCAGTGGCAGTTACACGCGGTGTTCCCGTGGTTCGCCGGTGCGGTGGCGCTCGCCTGCCTGGGCGCGGCGGGCGTCGGCGCGCTGACCACCCGCCGCGCGGCTCACGCCGCTCAGGTCTAACTGCGGCTCACGCCGCGGAAGTCACCCGGTAGACGTCGTACACACCCTCGACATTGCGCACCACGTTGAGCACGTGGCCCAGATGCTTGGGATCGCCCATCTCGAAGGTGAACCGGCTGATCGCCACCCGGTCATTGGACGTCGTCACCGACGCCGACAGGATGTTCACCTTCTCGTCGGCCAGCACCCGGGTGACATCGGAGAGCAACCGGTGCCGGTCCAGGGCCTCCACCTGGATCGCCACCAGGAACACCGAGGACGGCGACGGCGCCCAGTGCACCTCGATGATGCGTTCGGACTGCTGTTGCAGGGACGTCGCGTTGGTGCAGTCGGTGCGGTGCACGCTGACCCCACCGCCACGGGTGACGAAGCCGAGGATGTTGTCGCCGGGCACCGGAGTACAGCATTTCGCGAGCTTGGTCAGCACACCGACCGCCCCGGGCACCGACACCCCGACGTCATCGCTGGTGCGTTGCCGCACCTGCATGGTGGTCGGTGTGGCGCGCTCGGCGATCTCGTCCTCGGCCTCTTCGTCACCACCGAGTTGGGCCACCAAGCGCTGCACCACATGCCGTGCCGAGATGTGCCCCTCACCGACGGCGGTGTACAGCGCCGAGACGTCGGCGTAGTGCAGCTCCCGGGCCAGCGACGACATCGACTCGGCATTGAGCAAGCGCTGCAACGGAAGTCCGCTGCGCCTCACCTCACGGGCGATCCCGTCTTTGCCGGCCTCCAGCGCCTCTTCGCGACGCTCCTTGGCGAACCACTGCCGGATCTTGGCCTTGGCCCGCGGTGACACCACGAACGTCTGCCAGTCCCGCGACGGTCCCGCCGTGGTGGCCTTGGAGGTGAAAACCTCGACCTGGTCCCCGTTTTCGAGCTTGCGCTCCAACGCCACCAGTCGGCCGTTGACCCGTGCGCCGATACAGCGGTGCCCGACCTCGGTGTGCACCGCGTACGCGAAGTCCACCGGTGTCGACCCGGTGGGCAGCGTGACGACGTCGCCCTTCGGGGTGAACACGAAGATCTCCTGCACGGCAAGGTCGTAACGCAGCGACTCCAGGAACTCCCCCGGGTCGGCGGCTTCCCGCTGCCAGTCCAGGAGCTGGCGCATCCAGGCCATCTCGTCGATCTCGTTGGCCGTGTGACCGGCGGGTAAACCGTTGCGGCCCTTGGCTTCCTTGTAGCGCCAGTGCGCGGCGATGCCGAACTCGGCGGTGTTGTGCATCTCGTTGGTGCGGATCTGCACCTCCAGCGGCTTGCCTTCCGGCCCGACCACCGTGGTGTGCAGGGACTGATACACGCCGTAGCGCGGCTGCGCGATGTAGTCCTTGAACCGGCCCGCCATCGGCTGCCAGAGCGAATGCACCACGCCCACCGCGGCGTAGCAGTCGCGCATGTCGTCACACAGGATGCGGACGCCGACCAGGTCGTGGATATCGTCGAAATCGCGGCCCTTGACGATCATCTTCTGATAGATCGACCAGTAGTGCTTGGGCCGGCCCTCCACCTTCGCGCTGATCTTCATCGCCGACAGCGCCGTACCGATCTCGGCCCGCACCTTGGCCAGGTACGTGTCCCGGGACGGGGCCCGGTCGGCCACCAGGCGCACGATCTCCTCGTAGCGCTTCGGGTGCAGGATCGCGAAGGACAGATCCTCCAACTCCCACTTCACCGTCGCCATACCGAGTCGATGAGCAAGGGGGGCAATGACTTCCAGCGTCTCACGGGCCTTGCGGGCCTGCTTCTCCGGCGGCAGGAAGCGCATCGTGCGCATGTTGTGCAGCCGGTCGGCGACCTTGATGACCAGGACCCGGGGATCCCGGGCCATGGCGATGATCATCTTGCGGATGGTCTCGCCCTCGGCGGCGGTGCCCAGTGCCACCTTGTCCAGCTTGGTCACCCCGTCGACCAGATGTCCCACCTCGCTGCCGAAGTCGGTGGTCAGCGCCTCCAGCGAGTAGCCGGTGTCCTCGACGGTGTCGTGCAGCAGCGCGGCCACCAGGGTGGTGGTGTCCATACCGAGCTCGGCCAGGATGTTCGCCACCGCCAGCGGGTGGGTGATGTACGGGTCACCGGAGCGGCGCAGCTGATCGGCATGCCGCTCCTCGGCCACATCGTAGGCCCGCTGCAGAATCGCCAGATCGGCCTTCGGATGGAACTCGCGATGCACCGCGACCAGCGGCTCGAGCACCGGGTTGACCAGGCTGCGCTGCGCCGTCATCCGGCGGGCCAGCCGGGCCCGCACCCGGCGCGAGGCGCTGGTCTTGGAGGTGTCCAGCGCGGCGGTATCCCCCGGCTGTGGCGGGACCGCGACGGCCTGCCCTGTGACGGGTTCGTCGGGCATGATCACCTCCTGAAATTAAAGGATATCCCCCACGCCGTTCACACCGTGGTCAGGCTGGTGACGCGCAACGGCTGCACCGCCGCACGCCCGGGCAGGGCGGTCAGTTCGAGGACCACCGCCGCTCCGGTGACGTGCGCACCGCTGCGTTCCAACAGCCGGGCCGCCGCCGCCAGCGTTCCTCCGGTGGCCAGCACATCATCGATCACCAGAACGCGCCGGCCGACCATGTCGATACCGTCGGCCGGGATCTCCAGCGTCGCCGACCCGTACTCGAGCTCATACCGCTCGGCGTGCACGGGCGGCGGCAGCTTGCCGCCCTTGCGCACGGCCAGCACCCCGGTGCCCAGCTTCAGGGCGACGGCCGCGCCCAGCAGGAAACCCCGGGCGTCGATCCCGGCGATCAGATCGGCACCGTCGGCCGCCTCGGCCAGCGCGTCGGTGACGATGGCCAGCCCGCGGGCGTCGGCCAGCACCGGGGTGAGGTCCTTGAACTGGACACCCGGCTGTGGGAAATCGGCGACGTTGCGGGTCAGTTCGGCGATCACGGCGGCGGCACTAGACATGACTCAACCTGCTCACTATTCCAAGACCCATCGGTCCATATTCCATCCCGCACCCCAGCGGGTCGGGTTGGCCTGCACCGCCGACACCCGCTTCGAGGTGAGCAGGGTGCGCTGCTGACGGTACAGCGGCAGGGTCGGAATATCGCCCCACAGGATCGGCCCGGCCTCGCCGAGCAGCCTGCTCAGCTCCTTGGGGTCCGCGGTCGCCGCGAGCGCGTCGATGATGCCGTCGATACGCTCGTTGGCGTACCCGGACAGATTGTTGCCGTTGCCGTATCGCAGATCGTAGGCGTCCAGCGCGGAGGATCCCGTGGATCCGCTGCCGACCGCGCCACCCGTGCTGCCGATGAGGACGTCGATGCTGTTGTCGCGCAAGCTCTGCGGGCCGACGGAGTCACCGGACTCGTCGGTGACGGTGATCCCCGCCGGCGCGCACGACTGCGCGATCGCCCCGACCGTCGCGGCGATCCGGGCGTTGGGGGTCTGGTAACCGATGCGCACCGTCAGCGGCTGATTGTTCAGGGCCGCGCGGGCGGCATCCGGGTTGGCCACGCTGAACTGTCCTGCCTCGCCCGCACTTTCGGCGGCCGCCAGCGCGTCGTCGACGGTCGGGCTGAGCCGCACGTTGGCGATCGGGACCCCGGCGTTGCGGGCGATGGTGTCGCGCGGCGTGCACAACGCCAGCGCACGCCGGGCCGGCGGCGCCGCCAGTGGACCCTGTGCGGAGAAGATCAGCTGCTCGATCCCGGCCGACGGGGTATCGGTACGGGTGTAACCCGCGGGCAGGTTCAGCGTGCCCGACGAACCGGTGGCGATGTCCACCACGTCGAACGCGCCGCGGTTCACCCGGTCCTGGATATCAGCTCCCCTGGGCCACACCGTGACCCGCTGGGCGACGGGCTTGGCGCCCCACCATTTGTCGTTCGCGGTCAGGACCACCGCGCCATCCTTGGCCACCGACGCGATCTTGTAGGGACCCGATGACGGGAACTTCTTGAGGTCGATATCGGGGCCGAGGTTCCACAGCGTGTTCCAGGCTTTGGCGATGCGGTCGATGGCCGGGGCGTCACCGCTCTGCAGGGCCGTGGTCACCGCGCCATCGCCGAGGCCGAGCTCGTCGGCGATCACATGGGACGGCATCAGCGAGGTGGCCCCGAACAGTTGGCCGTAGTCCACGACGCCACGGTCCGGGGCGAACGTGACCCTGGCCTTCTTCGCACCCGGGGCGCAGTCGACGGTGGCGACATCGCGGTACCCGGCGGTGCTGGCCGCGTCGAAGCCCGGGTTACGCCCCGACTGCGCGGCCCAGGCCAGCACCATGTCGTCGCAGGTGATCGGTTTCCCGTCGGAATACACGGCGTTGGAGTTGATCTCGTAGTCCAGGATCAGCGGCGAGCGGCCGACCACCGCGACACTGCCGTAGTCGCGGTCACCGATGATCTGGCCGTCGGGGCCGCGGTAGGTGAATCCGGTCTGCACGCGCGCGAACGCCTGCGGCCCGCCCGATGCGGCACCCACCACCGTGTTGGTGTTGTAGGTGATCAGCGTGCCGTCGACGGCGTAGTCGATGACGTGGTCGTCGGCCGACGAACAGGCAACCGAGGTACCGACCACCAACGTCAGCGCGGCAACCGCCGCACCGATTCGTGCGATCGACCGTCCGCGCACTAGCGACGCCGCTTGCCCGACGGTCGGGTCGGCCGGACCGGGCGCGCACCGGGAACCGGCTTGTCCGGGGCCGGCGTGGTGACGACATCCGCCGCGACGGCATCCTCGATCTCCGTGGCGGTCGCGCCGTCGGCGACCGCGCCGGCCTTGGCCGCCGCGTTGCGCCGGCGCAGCACCCGCTTGGTGTGTGCGCTCACCAGCTCGGTGCGCTCCCGCATCGTGACCAGCAGCGGGGTCGCGAAGTAGATGGACGAGTAGGTACCCACGATGATGCCGACCAGCTGCACCAGCGCGAGGTCCTTGAGCGTGCCGACGCCGAGCAGCCAGACCGCCACCACGATGAGCGCGAGGATCGGCAGCAGCGAGATGAGGCTGGTGTTGATCGACCGCATGAACGTCTGGTTCACCGCGAGGTTGGCCTGTTCGGCGAAGGTGCGCCGCGTGGTGTGCTCGAACCCGTGGGTGTTCTCCTCCACCTTGTCGAACACGATGACGGTGTCATAGATGGAGAAGCCGAGAATCGTGAGCAGACCGATGACGGTGGCGGGGGTGACCTCGAATCCGACCAGCGCGTACACCCCGGCGGTCACGATGATGTCGAAGAACATGGCCGCCAGCGCCGCGATGGCCATGTACCGCTCGTAGCGCACGGTGATGTAGATCGAGACGATCACCAGGAACACCACCAGCGCGATGAGCGCCTTCTTGGTGATCTGGCCACCCCAGGTCGACGACACCGCCGAGTCGCTGATGGCCTGCTTGCTGGGCTTGCCGTCCGAGCCCTTGGGCTCGAACGCGTCGAACAGTGCCACGCGCAGTTTCTCGGTATCGGCATTGCTCAGCGTCTCGGTGCGGATCTGCACCGTGGCCGAGGCGCCGTTGCCGACGATCACCACCGACTCCGGTGCGGTACCGAGGGCCTTGCTGAAGACGGTCTCGACCTGCTCCGAGGTGGCCTGGGCCTTGACCCCGTCGACGGGCATGGACACCTTGGTGCCGCCCTCGAAGTCGATACCGAAGGTGAAGCCGCGCAGCAGCATCGCGGCGATCGCCACCGCCACGATGACACCGCTGATGATGAACCACATCTTGCGCTTGCCGATGACCTCGAACGCACCCGTGCCGGTGTAGAGCCGGACGAAGAAACCGTGCTGCGGCAGGTTCGACGACTCGGCCGAATCCAGAGCCGGTGCCTCGACGGCGCCGGAGTCTTCCAGGTCGGTGCTGTCAGTGCTGTGCTTGGCCGACATGTGTCATCCCCGTCCCGTGGTGTGCGCGGCACGCCGCTCGCGAGCGATCTGCTGCACCGCGCCGAGACCGTTGAATGCGGGCTTGGACAGCGTCGCCGATTTGGTCGTCAGGTACACCAGCGGCCACGTGACCAGGAAGACCACGAGCACGTCCAGGATGGTCGTCAGGCCGAGGGTGAACGCGAATCCCTTGACCTGGCCGACCGCCAGCACGTAGAGCACGGCCGCGGCCAGGAAGGTGACCGCGTTACCCGACAGGATCGTCTTGCGGGCGCGGGCCCAACCGCGCGGCACCGCCGACCGGTAGGAGCGGCCCTCCCGGATCTCGTCCTTGATGCGTTCGAAGAACACCACGAACGAGTCGGCGGTGGTACCGATACCGATGATCAAACCGGCGATGCCGGCCAGATCAAGGGTGTAGTTGATATATCTGCCCAGCAGCACCAGTAGTGCGAAAACCATGGCCCCGGAGGCGACCAAGGACAGAGCTGTCAGCAGACCGAGTACCCGGTAGTACAGCAACGCGTACACCAGAACCAGCGCCAGACCCACGGCGCCGGCGATGAGACCGGCCCGCAGTGACGTCAAACCGAGTGTGGCGGAGACGGTTTCGGCCTCCGACGACTCGAACGACAGCGGCAGTGAGCCGTACTTCAGCACGTTGGCCAGCTCCCGGGCCGAGTCCTGGGTGAACCGGCCGGTGATCTGGGTGCGCCCACCGGGGATCGCCTCCTGGATCTCCGGCGCGCTGACCACCTGGGAGTCGAGCGTGAACGCGGTCTGGGTGCCGACGTTGGCGGCGGTGAAGTCCGCCCAGATCTTGGCGCCCTCCGGCTTGAACTGCACGTCGACCACATAGTCGCCGCGCTGCTGATCCAGCCCCGAGCTGGCGCTCTCGATCTGCTCGCCGCTCATGATCGACTTGTCGAGCAGGTACACCGTGGTGTGGTCCGAGGAACAGGTCACCAGCGGCAGGTTCGGATCGTCGTTACCCGCCAGCACGTCCTCGTCATTGCAGCGGGTGGCCTGAAACTGCAGGGCCAGCAACTGGATGCTCTGGTCGGTGCTCTGTCGCAGCTGCTTCTCATCGGAGATGCGTTGGGCCAGATCGGCTTTGGATCCCGGCGGCGCGGGGGCCGGTGCGCCCGGCGCGGGCGGCGCACCCGGCGCTGGTGCGCCGGGTGCGGGCGTACCGGGTGCGGGTGGCGCCGGCGTCGGCGCGGGTTCCTGCGGATACGGGCGCGGCTGAGCCGGTGGGGAGGCCGGGGCCGGCGTACCCGCCTGGCCGGGCGCGGTGACCGGGGCTTCAGGCTCGGCCGGTGCCAACGCCGGCAAGCCACCACCGGGCGGCATACCGGGCGGCACTCCCGGCGGAGCACCCGGAGCGCCCTGGGGCGGCTGCTGTCCCTTGCCCTGGGCCGGGATCGCGTGGATCACCGGGCGGATGTAGAGCCGTGCGGTCTGCCCCAGGTTGCGAGCCTCGCTGCCGTCGTTACCCGGGACGGTGATGACGAGGTTGTTGCCGTCGATGACGACCTCTGAGCCCGACACACCGAGACCGTTCACACGCGAGCTGATGATCTCCTGCGCCTGCATCAGGGATTCCCGGGACGGCTCGGAGCCGTCCGGGGTACGCGCAGTCAGGGTGACGCGGGTGCCGCCCTGCAGGTCGATGCCCAACTTGGGCTCGGCCTGCTTGTCGCCGGTGAGAAAGACGAGTAGGTAGACGCCGACCAGGAGGATCAGAAAGAGCGCCAGATAGCGGGCAGGATGCACCGGCGCCGAAGTCGATGCCACGGTTGTTGGGTCTCCTTGGAATGCGGTCTACGCGGGGCGAGTGTTACGGGGAGGGTACGCGGTGAGCCTGAGCCGGTTGCGGTCAGTTGCCGTCGGCCTTGGGAGCCGGACGGTCCGTGAGCTCCACGGCACCTGACTCCTCGTCGACATGGTCGAACTCCTCGTCATCGGCGGAGTCCTCGATGCGGTCACGCACCGCGAGCTTCATCCACGTGGTGATCACACCGGGCGCGATCTCCAGCTCGATGTTGTCGTCGGAGATGCCGGTGATGGTGCCCTGCAGGCCCGACGTGGTGTGGATCCGGTCGCCGACACTCAGCGATTCGTGCAGGTCGATGGTGGCCTGCATGGCTTTCTTCTGCTTACGCGAAGCGAAGAACATGAAGGCGCCCATGATGAGGATGAGCGGCAGGAATACGACCAAGTCCATGAAACGGCTGTCTTTCGTGATTGTTGCGCGGGCATGGCTGTGCGAGCTCGGTCGCGGCGCCTCGTCGCACCCAGTGTGCCATCATCGCCGACGGGAACCGCGACGCCCTGCCTGCGCCACCGCGGCCGCCCGACGCGGCAAACCGACTGCCGGATGCGTTCAACACGACGGAAATCGTGGCAAGATAGACCACGCAACACTCGATCCGAAGTCACACAGCTGTTCAACTTCTGTTTTCACCCGCGTGAGCGGTTGGCGGATTAGGCTTCCGATTGCGTGTCATCCCCGCCGTGCACACCGAGCAGGAGTCAACCGTGACTGCCGTCGAGCAGACCCGCCATCTCGCCACCACCATCCCCGGGCCGAAGTCATCTGCCCTGGCCGACCGCAAGAATGCTGCGGTGTCCCGCGGAATCGGCACCACCATGCCGGTCTACGCCGCGCGCGCCGCCGGCGGCATCGTCGAGGACATCGACGGCAACAGGCTCATCGACCTCGGCTCCGGCATCGCCGTCACGACCATCGGCAACGCGTCACCGCGCGTGGTCGACGCGGTGGCGGCCCAGGCCGCGCGGTTCACCCACACCTGCTTCATGGTCACCCCGTACGAGGAGTATGTGGCCGTCTGCGAGCAGCTCAACCGGCTGACACCGGTGGCCGGGGACAAGCGCTCGGCATTGTTCAACTCCGGTTCCGAAGCGGTCGAGAACGCGATCAAGATCGCCCGGTCCTACACCCGTAAGCAGGCGGTCGTCTCGTTCGACCACGCCTATCACGGTCGCACCAACCTGACGATGGCGCTGACGGCGAAGTCGATGCCCTACAAGCACGGCTTCGGCCCGTTCGCCCCCGAGGTGTACCGCGCTCCCCTGTCCTACCCGTTCCGCGACGCGGAGTTCGGCAAGGAACTGGCCACCGACGGCGAGCTCGCCGCCAAGCGTGCCCTCAGTGTGATCGACAAGCAGGTGGGCGCGGACAACCTGGCCGCGCTGATCATCGAGCCGATCCAGGGCGAGGGTGGCTTCATCGTGCCCGCCGAGGGTTTCCTGCCCACCCTGCTGGACTGGTGCCGCAAGAACGATGTCGTCTTCATCGCCGACGAGGTGCAGACCGGGTTCGCCCGCACCGGCAAGATGTTCGCCTGCGAGCACGAGGGCATCGACCCCGACCTGATCGTCACCGCCAAGGGCATCGCCGACGGCCTGCCGCTGTCGGCGGTCACCGGCCGCGCAGAGATCATGGATGCCCCGCACGTATCCGGGCTGGGCGGCACCTACGGCGGTAATCCGGTGGCATGCGCAGCGGCCCTGGCGACCATCACGACCATCGAGGCCGACGGATTGGTGGCCCGCGCCGCCGAGATCGAGACGCTGATGAAGGAGCGGCTGGGGCGGATCCAGGCCGACGACGACCGCATCGGCGATGTCCGTGGCCGCGGCGCGATGATCGCCGTCGAACTGGTCAAGGCCGGCACGACAGAGCCCGACGCGGAGCTCACCAAGTCGCTGTGCGCCGCCGCGCACGCCCAGGGCGTCATCGTATTGTCTTGTGGGACATACGGAAATGTGCTGCGTTTCCTGCCCCCGCTGGCCATCTCGGATGACCTGCTCCACGAAGGACTCGACGTGTTGGCCGCGGCGCTCGCCGCACTCTGAGACGCCATGTACAGCGCCAAACGAGCCGGTGGCAACCGGGTCCACATGCCTCGGTAGCGCGGATCAGTGCGGCACCGGCGTGCGCCGATGCCAGAAGTGGCGACGGGGCCGCGGCTCCCGCATGTCCTGCGGTTCGTCGACATCGGTCGCGACCGGCCGCCGCGCGTAACTGGCGTCGCGAACGCTGCGTACCGACAGCCGGCCCACCGCCATCGCCGCCAGCACCGCGATCAGCGTTCCCAGCCCCGTGAAGAACGCCAATTCCAGCAGCAGCACGCCCTGGGCATTGAGCGTGGCTGTCGGGGTGCCGAGGTCACCGATCGCCAGCGTGGCGGTGAACGACCTGCCCACCACGAACCAGACCCCGGCTGCCACGCCCAGCCACCCCCCGAGCATGGCCGTCGCCCGGTTACCCGACATCAGCAGCAGCAGGCCACCCACCACCGCGACCACCCCCGGGAGCACCTCCAGCCAGCCGCGGGCCGCGGTCCAGGTCCAGGCCTGGGCCGGGGTGTACGCAAAATCCAGATAAGGACCGACGAACGGCGCCAGCGCGCCCCAGGCCCCCAGCAGCACCACCAGAAATCCGCTCGCCGCGCCGCGGCTGCGCGGAATCGCCAGCCGTCCGCGACGGGCTGCCACCACCGTTTCGGTCATGTCTCCTCCTCGGTCCAGAACCGGGATACCCACCCTTGGCGCCACTCAATCGGGCAAGTCGCAGCAAACTCCCAAACGGCTGCGTACTATCGAATCCGAATGCCCCAATCGCAAACGAAGAGCTAACGGTGGACTGGATACGCAGGTGGTGGCGGCAACCCGACCACTACGACTGGCTGTCGGACTATCTGGAGTCACAGGGCCAGCAACGGCCGATTCGCATCTTCCTCGCCGTGACGCTCGCGGTGCTCAGTGCCATCCCGGTATTGATACAGCTCGGTCGCCCTGGACCGTCGGGCGTACTCGCCGTCATCGTGACGATCACCGCGACCGGGCTGTGTCTCGCCATGGCGGCGATGTGGCTACGCCGATGGCCCACCCGCACCCAGTCCCGGGTGTTCGCGATCGGCTCGGCGCTCTGCGTCGGCGCCGCCTGTCTGGGTGAGCCCGATCCCCAAGCCGGTCTGATCGGGTGCAGCATCTTCGCGGCCATCGCCGGTCTGGTCGCCTTCACCCACACCAGTCCCTACCTGGCGCTCATCTGCGGGATCGCGCTGGCGACCGTCACCGGTTGCGCAGCCAAAATCGCCATGCTCGGTGACCCGCTGGGCGGAATGAGCAAGGCGATCATCGTGCTGGTGGGCATCGTCACCGTGCCCGGGGTAGGACAGATCATGGTGCAGATGCTGGGCACGGGCGCGGTGCAGTCCGATGTCGACGCGCTGACCGGCCTGCACAACCGGCGCGGTTTCTACCGGAGCGCCGCAGAGCAGATCACCCGTGCGCGCAATTACCGCGCCTCTCGTGTCGGTGTCGTGCTCGTCGACATCGACGACTTCAAGCGGATCAACGACACCGAGGGGCACGCGGCCGGTGACCGGGTGCTGATCGCGGTGGCTGCCACTCTTCGCCGGGTCGCGGGTAAGTCGGCCGTCACCGCCAGGGTGGGCGGCGAGGAATTCCTGATCGCCACGGCAGTCGGCGGCGGCGGTCTGCGGGCACTGGCCGAGCGGGTCCGCGCCGAGGTGGACCACCTCCCGCACCGCGTCACCATCAGCGTCGGCGCAGCGTGCACCCCGTCGGCCACCGACGGTGACATCCGATCACTGCTGGATCAGCTCGTCGAATTGGCCGACGAGGCGATGTACACCGCGAAACGGGCCGGTGGCAACCGGATCGAATATCGCGAACTGGACGCCCCGCCGCCGCCTAAACCAGCCCCGCCGCCAGCAACACCACCGCGATCAGCGGGAACACACCCTGGGTGACCGCGGCACGCGCCTTCTCGGGCGACGACAACAGCAGCACCAGCGCGGCGGCCAACATCGATCCGACGCCGGCGAAGATCAGCGCCGCACCGACGGCGGTGTGTCCCGTCAGCAGTGCGCCGATCCCGATGCCGGACACGATGGCCAGGAACAGGTTGTAGAACCCCTGGTTGAACGCGAGTTCCTTGGTGGCGGCGGCTTCTTCGGCCGTGAGACCGAAGGTCGCCCTGGTGCGGACCGAGGTCCAGGTCAGCGACTCCATCACGAAGATGTAGACGTGCAGTAACGCGGCGAGGCCCGCGACGATCACACCGGCAGTCAGCATGTCGCCTATTCAAACAGTCCGACCCCGCCCAGACCGGTGACTGGCGGTTGGAGACCGAGGTGTGTCCAGGCTTGCGGGGTCGCCACCCGGCCGCGCGGGGTGCGGGCGATCATCCCGGCTCGCACCAGGAACGGCTCGCAGACCTCCTCCACGGTGGTGGGTTCCTCCCCGACCGCGACGGCCAGCGTCGACACCCCGACCGGCCCACCGCCGAAACTGCGGGTCAGTGCGGACAGCACCGCACGGTCCAGCCGGTCCAGACCCAGCTCGTCGACGTCGTAGACCTCCAGCGCCGCCTTGGCGATATCGCGGGTGATGACGCCGTCGGCCCGGACCTCGGCGTAGTCACGCACCCGGCGCAACAGCCGGTTGGCGATCCGGGGTGTGCCGCGGGAGCGCCGGGCCACCTCGGCACCGGCCTCGGCGCCGAGTTCGATGCCGAGGATTCCGGCGGAGCGGGCCAGCACCCGTTCCAAGTCCGCGGGCTCGTAGAAGTCCATGTGGGCGGTGAAGCCGAACCGGTCACGTAGCGGACCGGTCAGTGCGCCGGACCGGGTGGTGGCACCGACCAGGGTGAAGGGCGCGACGTCGAGCGGAATCGAGGTGGCGCCAGGACCTTTGCCCACGACGACATCCACCCGGAAGTCCTCCATCGCGAGATAGAGCATCTCCTCGGCGGGCCGGGCGATCCGGTGGATCTCGTCTATGAAGAGCACATCGCCTTCGACCAGATTGGACAGCATCGCCGCCAGGTCGCCCGCGCGTTCCAGGGCGGGCCCGGACGTGACCCGAAGCGCCGCACCGAGCTCGGCGGCGATGATCATCGCCAGCGAGGTCTTGCCCAGGCCAGGCGGCCCCGACAGCAGGATGTGATCCGGTGTGCCGCCGCGGTTCTTGGCGCCCTCGAGGACGAGCTGAAGCTGTTCGCGGACCCGATGCTGGCCGATGAACTCCGCCAGCGAGCGCGGCCGCAGGCTCGCGTCGACATCGCCCTCGCCGACCGTCAGCGCGGGTGAGACCTCCCGCTCGTCGGGATCCTCGGCGTCTTCACCGAACCGACCCATGTCTACTTCTTACCGAGCATGGACAATGCGGCGCGCAGCGCGCTGGAGGTGGTGGCCTCCGGGTCACCGGCGAGCACCTTGTCGGTGGCCTCCTCGGCCTGCTTGGCCGCAAAGCCAAGCCCGACAAGGGCTTCCACGACGGGGCCGCGAACACCGAACCCGCCCACCGCGGCCGGGCCCGCCCCGGCGACCGCGCCGATCTTGTCGCGCAGTTCGAGGACCAGGCGTTCGGCGCCCCGCTTTCCGATACCGGGGACCCGGGTGAGCGCGGTGACATCACCGTCGGCGAGCGCCTGGCGCAGCGCATGGGCGTCGTAGACCGCAAGGGTCGCCAGCGCGATCTTGGGACCCACTCCGGATACCCCGAGTAGCGTGGCGAACAGGTCCCGGGCCTCGCCGTCGACGAACCCGTACAGCGTCATCGAATCCTCGCGCACGATCATCGCGGTGATCAGTCTGGTCTCGTCGCCACGGCGCAGAGTCGCCAGTGTGGACGGGGTGGCCATCACCTTGTAGCCCACCCCCGCCGCCTCGATCACCGCGTGATCCAGGGCGATGTCGACCACCTCGCCACGCACCGATGCGATCATGCGCGGGCCGCCTTCAGTCGGGCCTGGTAGGTACGCCGGGCTTCGGCGGCCTTGGCCTCGGCTTCGGCCATCCGGGCGATCATCGGCGCCCGCCAGCAGTGGCAGATGGCCAGCGCGAGGGCATCTGCGGCGTCGGCGGGGGTCGGTTTCTGCTGCAGGGCAAGGATTTTGGTGACCATCGTGGTGACCTGCGCCTTATCCGCCCGGCCGTTTCCGGTGACGGCGGCTTTGACCTCGCTGGGCGTGTGGAAGTGCACGTCGATATCGCGTTTGGCCGCGGCCAGTGCGATGACCCCGCCGGCCTGGGCGGTGCCCATCGCGGTGTTGGCGTTCTGGTTGGCGAACACCCGCTCGATGGCGATGACATCGGGGCGATGGGTGTCCATCCAGTACTCGACGGTGTCGCTGATGGTGAGCAGTCGCTTGTGCAGCGGACTGTCGGCAGGCGTGCGCACCACATCGACATCGAGGGCGATGACATGCCTGCCCCGCCCGGTCTCGATGACCGACAGACCGCAGCGCGTCAGCCCGGGATCAACTCCCATTACCCGCACGCCAACCCCTTCTCCGAACAGAACACGTGTTCGATTAGCGTAGCGGCCCGGTCCGTCACCGCCGGGCAGGGACACGCACGGATCAGATCGTGTAGTGCCCGGACCGCCAGCCCTGCGCCAGTTCCCGGGCACGTTCGTCGATGCGCGCGCCGGACCGTCGCCAGCCGCGCACCAGTTCGGTCTCCACTTCGTGCCCACTGCGTTCGATGACGATGCGCCATCGCGCACCCAACCCCTTGGACAACAACCAGAACGGCCACAGCAGCACGAACGGCGCGGCCAGCAACCAGGTGAACCAGTCCAGATCCAGTACATCGGACATGTCCGGGAACGGCCACCACCGTCGATGCACCGACCACTGCGCCCCATTGGGGTCCGTGACCACTGCCATGGAGACATCTTGCTGTGCGTCGGCCGTCGTGTCAGCGAATGGCACAGTGGAGGGCATGCGCGTCGTCATCGCCGGTGGACACGGCAAGATCGCCCTCATCCTGGAACGCCTGCTGGCCGAACGCGGTGACGCGGTCACCGGCATCATCCGCAATCCGGGCCAGGCCGCCGATCTGGAGGCCGCCGGCGCCGTGCCGGTCGTGCTCGATCTGGAGCAGGCGTCGGTCGATCAGGTCGCCGAGGTGGTCCGCGGCGCCGACGCGGTGGTGTTCGCCGCCGGCGCCGGGCCGGGCAGCGGGGCCGCGCGCAAGGAGACCGTCGATCGTGATGCCGCGGCGCTGCTCGCCGATGCCGCGGAAGCGGCGGGGGTGGCGCGGTACGTGATGGTGTCGGCGATGTCCGCCGATGACCGCAGCCTCGACGCCGGCTATGACGAGGTGTTCCGCGCTTACATCCGGGCCAAGTCCGAGGCGGATGCGAACGTGCGGGCCCGCGCCGGGTTGCAGACCACGATCGTGCGGCCCGGCCGGCTCACCGACGAACCCGGCACCGGCCTGGTGCACATCGCCGAGTCGACCGGGCGGGGCGCGGTCCCCCGCGACGACGTGGCCGCCGTGCTGCTGGCGGTGCTGGACACACCGGGCACTGCCGGGCGCACGTTCGAGCTGATCGGCGGCAGCACCCCGATCAGCGAGGCGCTCTAGTCCTCGTCGAGCGCGGCCGCGACATCCTCGGGGATGTCGACGTTGGTGTAGACCTCTTGCACATCGTCGCTGTCCTCCAGCGCGTCGACGAGCTTGAGCACCTTGCGGGCGGCCTCCAGGTCGACCTGGACGCTCACCGACGGCTGGAAGCCGGACTCGGCCGAGTCGTAGTCGATCCCGGCGTCCTGCAGCGCGGTGCGCACCGCGACCAGGTCGGTGGGCTCGGAGATGATCTCGAAGCTCTCGCCCAGGTCGTTGATCTCCTCGGCGCCGGCCTCCAGGACCGCGGCCAGCACGTCATCCTCGGACAGCCCGTTCTTCTCCAGCGTCACCACGCCTTTACGGGAGAACAGGTAGGACACCGAACCCGGATCGGCCATATTGCCGCCGTTGCGGGTCATCGCCACCCGGACCTCGCCGGCCGCCCGGTTCTTGTTGTCGGTCAGGCACTCCACCAGGACCGCGACTCCGTTGGGTCCGTAGCCCTCGTAGGTGATGGTCTGCCAGTCGGCGCCGCCGGCCTCTTCGCCGGCGCCCCGCTTGCGGGCCCGCTCGATGTTGTCATTGGGGACCGAGGACTTCTTGGCCTTCTGGATGGCGTCGTAGAGGGTCGGGTTGCCACCCGGATCACCACCACCGGTCCGCGCGGCGACCTCGATGTTCTTGATCAGTTTGGCGAAGTTCTTGCCTCGACGGGCGTCGATGATCGCCTTCTTGTGCTTTGTGGTGGCCCACTTGGAATGGCCGCTCATGCAGGTACGCCCTCTTTCTGGTCTAACTCCGGCTGTCCACTCTACTTGGACAGGTCCCCTTCGATATAGCGCTGGAGGTTCGGCGCGACGGCGGCGACCAGTTCCTCCTCGGTCATGGTCGCCACCGGCTCGATCTGCCAGATGTAGCGCATCATCGCCAAGCCCATGATCTGCGAGGACACCAGGCCGCTGCGCACCTTGCGATCGCGCTCGTCGGCACCCAGCTGCGCCACCCCCATCAGCTGACCTTCGACCACGCGACGCAACTTCTCCCGGGTGCTCTGCTCGTGGGCCGCGGTCTGCAGCACCGAGCGCAGTACGGGCCCGATCTCGTCATCGGCCCACGCGCCGAGCATCAGCCGTAGCAGTGCGGCACCGAGCTCGGGCAGCGGTGTCGCCCAGGTCTTGGCGACGTTCTCCAACCAGCGCGGGGGCGGTGTCGTCGCCGCATCCAGCAGCCGATCCTTGGACCCGAAGTAGTGGTAGACCAGCGCCGGATCGACATCGGCCGCCCGCGCCACCGACCGGATCGTCGTCCCGGCGTATCCGGTGTCCGCGAACGCATCGCGGGCAGCGGCGAGGATGCGCGCCTGCAGGACGCCACGTTCGTCTCGCGGCCCCGGGGGCACCGCCTTCTTCGCCATGGCGACACCCTATCAATATTTTCACGTTGCGTTGAGACTAATTTCAACGTACCGTGAGACTATGACTAAAGCTCCATTGAA
This sequence comes from Mycolicibacterium sp. Y3, assembly GCF_051188035.1. Lineage (NCBI taxonomy): Bacteria > Bacillati > Actinomycetota > Actinomycetes > Mycobacteriales > Mycobacteriaceae > Mycobacterium > Mycolicibacterium sp. Y3. The sequence continues at coordinate 4,098,097 of NZ_JAVQLT010000001.1, forward strand.
CGGGCCGCAGACCACCGGCCGCACGTTCCGCAATCTCAGCGAGCCGCAGTACGGCATCCGGCACGACATCAACGTCGGCGTGCCGGTCCGCGGCGGCACCTCCTTGATGGCCGACGTACACCGGCCCGACGCCGACGGCCGCTTCCCCGCCCTGATCGCCGCGTCGCCCTACCCGCGTCAGATCCAGGACCTCGGCGCACCGATGGGCTTCATCGAGGCCGGCAACACCCCGTTCTGGGTATCGCGCGGCTACGTACACGTGATCGCCAACGTCCGCGGGACGGGCGGATCGGGTGGCGAATTCGGTTTCTTCGACGGGCAGGAACGTCGCGATATGCACGACCTCGTCGAATGGGCCGCGGCCCAACCGTGGTGTGACGGCAACGTGGGGATGATCGGCATCAGCTACTTCGCGATGACCCAACTGGAAGCCGCGGTCGAGCGACCTCCGCACCTCAAGGCCATCTTCCCGCTGGCCGTCACCTCGGACCTGTTCGAGGCGGCCTCGCACCACGGCCTGGTGAGTTCGGCCTTCATCACGCCGTTCCTGTCGATGATGGGGTTGACCGCCGCCCGCAGCGACGACTTCTGGCGCAGCCTGCCACTCCAGATCGCCCGCAAGGTGCTCAATCTGCCGCCGCTGCACCGCAAGTTCGGCACCATGAACGGCGAGGCCGCGGTGACGCTGATGCACCAACTGCTCAAGCTGCCGCACGACCCGCACCCGTGGGATGACCTCTGGCTTGATGTGTTCGTCACCCACCCCGTGCGCGACGAATGGTGGGACGACCGGGATCTCACACCGCTGCTGGGCAATATCGACATCCCCGTCTATCTGGGCTGCGACTGGGAGAACGTACCGCTGCACCTACCCTCGACGTTCATCACGTGGAAAGCGCTGGCGCACAACCCGAATGTGCAACTGGGCATGCTCGACCGGTACGGCTTGACATGGCCGTGGGAAAGCATGCACACCGAGGCGCTGGCCTGGTACGACCACTGGCTCAAAGGTCGCGACACCGGGATCCTCGACGGCGACCGCGTCCGGTACGCCCTTCCCGGTGGCGAGCCTGCGGAATGGCACACCAGCACGTCCTGGCCGCCGGCAGCGACGGCCACCGAATTCGCGCTGCGCGCCGACGGCGTTCTCGGCGCGGACGAAGGGCAGCCCGGCACAAGGGAGTACATGACCTTGGGCGCCGGGACCGGTCGGGTCAAGGCCGGCGAGCTCGACCCGCCGGCGTTGCTCACCTGGACATCGCCGGAGCTGCCGGCCGACCTGGATGTCGTCGGGGAGATCGAGCTGCGGCTCACCGCGTCGGCCACCGCCGCCGACACGGCGTGGCTGGCCACCCTGCAGGATGTGGCACCCGACGGCGAGGTGACCGATGTGACGGCCGGCTGGTTACGGGCCGGCCTGCGCGAGGTGGACCCGGCCGCGAGTGCGCCCGGAGCCCCGGTGCTACCCTGCCGCCGACCCATCGCGGTCCCGATCGGCGAGCCCGTCGAATATCGAATTCCGTTGGTACCCAACGCCCGGCGCTTCGGCAAGGGGCACCGTATCCAGCTGGTGCTGGCCGGCGACGATCAGGATCCGGACGTGCCCGCGATCATGAACTTCCGGCACGCGAGTGTGGGCACCAGCAGTCTGAACACCGTCGCCTCGTCGTCACGACTGCTACTGCCCGTGGTCTGAGCGCTCGCCGGCCTTCGGTGCGGTGAGGTCATAGACCGTGTCGGTGCCCACCTTGACCGGCGTGAAATGCGCCTGGACCCAGTCGGAGATATCGGTGTGCACGTTGCGACCGAAGGCGCCGTGACCGTTGGCGGCCGGCAGGATGTAATAGGTGATCTGGCGGCCCGCCACATCGTCCTTGAACTGACTCAGGGTGGGCACCGGGTCGCTGCCGATGAATCCGCCGATCGCCATGACCGCTGTGCCGCTGGACAATTCGAGCGAAGACGCGGCCGAAGATCGGTTGATCGCCGCCGACCACGTCGTCGTGGTGCCCTTGAGCATGGCATCCAGTTGCGGGCTGTCGATGTCCTGGCCCCAGCCGCCGTGCCGGTCACCGGCCTGAGCCGGACCCACCAACGGTCCCCCGCCGGTGTGCGGTTGGCCGATGGTGGCCACCGAGTAGGCCGCCGAACCCGCGAGCCCGCCCAGCACGGCCACCGTCACCGCGACCGTCGCGACCCGTCCGCGCCGCGACGACGCCAGCGCCCACAGCAGGGCGGCCGTGGCGAGAACGCTCACCCCGAGGATGACCCAGCGCAGGGGTGGCAGCCAGCTCGCGTTGCGGCCCAGGATCCACCAACTCCAGCCACCGGTGCTCAGCAGCAGCACGGCCAGGCCGATGCGACCGAACCAGCCGGCGCGGCGCCGCCACATCTCCTGCAGCCCGATGGCGAACATCGCAGCCACCGCTGGTGCCAGGGACATGCAGTAGTACGGGTGCACATTGGTTTTCATGAAGCTCAGTACCAGGCCGTCGATCAGCAGCCAGCCGCCGAACAGGATGGTGCCGGCCCGCACCACGTCGGTGCGCGGTGCACGCCCACGGGACACGAGCACCAGCACCGTCGCCAGCAGCGCACCCACCAGCAGCCAGCCGATCTCATAACCGAACTCGCCGGTGAACAGCCGCGGCAGCCCCTGCTTTTGGTCACCCCAGCCGCCCATACCGCGATGCGGTTGTGCCACGGCCTGACCGGCCGAGGCGCCGATCTGTGCCTCGTTCTGGAATCCGTAGTTGTTGTGCCCGAGCAACCGGCCGAACCCGTTGTAGCCCAGCACCAGGTTCATGAAGTTGTCATCGGTGGAACCGGCGAGATACGGCCGCGACGACGCCGGCCACGCCAGCGTCAGCAGCACGTACCAGCCCGCCGAGACCAGGAACGCGGTCAGCGCCCCGAGCAGGTGCACCAACCGCGACCGCATTGCCACCGGAGCCGCGATCAGGTAGACCAGCCCCACCGCGGGCATCGACATGAGCCCTTCGAGCATCTTGGCCAGGAACGCGAAGCCCAGCGCGACACCGGCCAAGGCCATCCACCGCAAGCCATTCCGCTCCAAGGCCCGCACCGTGCAATACGCCGCCGCGGTCATCAACAACACCATCACCGCATCGGGATTGTTGAACCGGAACATCAACGCCGCCACCGGCGTCAACGCCAACCCCGCACCGGCCAGCAGCCCGGCCCACCGCCCACCGATCCGGCGCACCGCCCCATAGAGCAGCCACACCGAGCCGACCGCCATCAGCGCCTCGGGCACCAGCATGCTCGCACTGCTGAACCCGAACAGCTGACCCGACAGACCCATCACCCACTGCGACACCGGCGGCTTGTCCACCGTGATGAAGTTGTGCGGATCCAACGACCCGAACAACAACGCCTCCCAGTTCACCGACCCAGCCTGCGCGGCCGCAGCATAGAACTGATTGCCCATCCCGTTGACGGTGATATTCCACATATAGAGCACGGCGGTGCCGATCAGCAGCAGCGGCAGCGCCCAGCGTTGCAGATCGCCCGGCTGCGGCAGCTGCGGTCCGGTGTGGGTCGGCGGTACGAAGAACGTCGCCGTCTTGTGGGTCGTCGCCGTCTCATGGGTCGTCGCTGTCACATAGCCATTGAGGACGCGTGACATGTGAACAAGCTGTGCGTGCCACCGGGCTCCGCTGTGACAGCAAACTCCATGCCGGCGTTGGGCGAACGTTCACCCAAGCGAGTCGACGAAGAGCTTGTGCACCCGGCGGTCACCGGTCACCTCGGGGTGGAACGCCGTCGCCAGCATTCGGCCCTGCCGTACCGCCACGGGATGCCCGCCGGCGCGTGCCAGCACCTCGACACCGGGGCCCACTCGCTCCACCCACGGCGCGCGGATGAACACCGCGTGCACGCCGGTGTCCAGACCCTCGAATGCGATGTCCTCCTCGAAGGAGTCCACTTGACGTCCGAAAGCATTGCGCCGCACCGACATATCGATGCCTCGTAGCGGCTCGGCCCGCCGCCCTTCGACGCCGGCATCCAGGATCTCGGTGGCCAGCAGGATCATTCCGGCGCACGACCCGTACGCGGGCATCCCGTCGGCAAGCCGCGAGCGCAACGGCTCCAGCAGGTCGAATTCGCGCAGCAGATGGCTGATCGCGGTGGACTCACCACCCGGGATCACCAGCGCGTCCACGGATTCCAGCTCCGCCAGCCGACGCACCGTCAGCGCTTCGGCACCCGCTTCGCGCAGCGCGCCCAGATGCTCACGGGTGTCGCCCTGCAGGGCGAGCACCCCGACCCGGACACTCACTTGGCGGGCGGGGTGAAGTCCCGCTGGTAGCGGGTCAGCCCCTCTTGCATGACGGCGGCGACCATCTCCCCGTACTGGTTGAACAGCTTGCCCTGGGTCAGCGCCCGGCCACCGCACGCCGACGGCGAGGACTGGTCGTAGAGCAACCATTCGTCGGCGCGGAACGGCCGCATGAACCACATCGCGTGATCCAGTGACGCGATGTTCAGGTGCTTACGCTCGTCCGGGTGGTTCACCTGCGCCGAACCGAGCAGCGTCAGATCGCTCAGATAGGCCAACGCGCAGATGTGCAGCACCGAGTCGTCGGGCAACGGATCGCGGTGGCGGAACCACACCTGCTGCTGGGAGGCCTTGCCCGGCACCTTCACCACCTGCGAGCGCGGCACGATGCGCACATCCCACTCGGCGAACTGGGCGAACCCCGCGTCGTCGAAGGCTCCCCCGGACCGGAATCCGGGCAGGTCCTCGGGACCGGGTGCGGCGGGCATCTCATCCTGATGCTCGATACCGCTCTGGTCGGCCTGGAACGACGCGGACATGCTGAAGATGGTCTGACCGTGCTGGATGGCGCTCACCCGCCGGGTGCAGAACGATCCGCCGTCGCGCAACCGCTCCACCAGGTACACCGACGGCGCGCGGGCGTCACCGGGCCGCAGGAAGTACCCGTGCAGCGAGTGCACCTGGAATTTCGGATCCACGGTGCGGACGGCGGACACCAGCGACTGGCCGGCGACATGCCCCCCGAACGTGCGCTGCAGGAAGCCCGACTCCGGACTGAACACCCCACCGCGATAGATGTTGACCTCGAGCTGTTCCAGGTCGAGGATCTCTTCAATCGCCACAGGTTGTGTTTACCAGCCGCGTTCGGCGAGCCGGTGCGGCACCGGGATGTCATCGACGTTGATGCCGACCATCGCCTCGCCGAGCCCGCGCGACACCTTGGCCAGCACATCGGGATCGTCGTAGAAGGTGGTGGCCTTCACGATGGCCGCGGCGCGGGCGGCGGGGTCGCCGGACTTGAAGATGCCCGAGCCCACGAACACACCCTCGGCACCGAGCTGCATCATCATCGCGGCATCGGCCGGGGTGGCGATACCGCCGGCGGTGAACATCGTCACCGGCAGCTTGCCGGCCCGGGCCACCTCGACTACCAGGTCATACGGCGCCTGCAGTTCCTTTGCCGCGACGAACAACTCGTCCTCGCTCAGCGAGGTCAACCGGCGGATCTCGGCACCGATGGTGCGCATGTGCGTGGTGGCATTCGACACGTCACCGGTGCCGGCTTCGCCCTTGGAGCGGATCATCGCCGCGCCTTCGGTGATCCGGCGCAGGGCCTCGCCCAGATTGGTGGCGCCACACACGAAGGGCACGGTGAAGCGCCACTTGTCGATGTGGTTGGCGTAGTCGGCCGGGGTGAGCACCTCGGACTCGTCGATGTAGTCCACTCCGAGGGCCTGCAGGATCTGGGCCTCCACGAAATGCCCGATCCGTGCCTTGGCCATCACCGGGATGGTGACCGCATCGATGATGCCCTCGATCATGTCGGGGTCGCTCATCCGCGACACTCCGCCCTGGGCGCGGATATCGGCCGGGACGCGCTCCAGCGCCATCACCGCGACCGCACCGGCAGCCTCGGCGATCCGGGCCTGCTCAGGGGTGACCACGTCCATGATGACGCCACCCTTGAGCATCTCGGCCATACCGCGCTTCACCCGGGCTGTGCCGGTCTGGTTGCCATTCGCTGCGGTATTCATCGCTATCTCCTCCAGTTCACTACTGATTCAGTCTAAAGGTGGTGCCAAATCAATTGGATCCGCAGGCTCAACGAATCTGTTGAGGCTGCGTACCCGGTCCCGCGCCGCGCACATCCACGAGCTCACCGGCCTGGGCCAGAAGCTCACCGAGCTGCAGCGGATACACGGACTCCCCCTCGGCGACCAGCTCGGCGATCATTGTCTCATCGCACCAGGAGTGGCCGTGAATGTAGCGCCGTTCCAGCGGTGTGCGACCGCTCGCGCCCGGTTCGAAGCTGCGGGTTCGGTGCAGGAAATACAGCTCTTCGCTGCGCACCACGGCCCCGTTGAAGTCGATGATGGCGTCGCGGCGCCACACCGGGCCGACCAGCTCGGCGGCGGTCACCTGCAGACCGGTCTCCTCGGCCAGCTCGCGCACCGCCGTCTCGGCGAGCTCTTCGCCGGGCTCCACCGCGCCACCGATGGTGAACCACCAGAACCGCACAACCTCGCCGTCACGCGCCGGGTCCGATCCGCGGAAAAGCAGTACCCGGCCGGCCTCGTCGAGCAGCACGACACGGGCCGAGATCCGCCGGCTGACCAACCCGACATCGCGCGCCGCCGGCCCTGCGCGCTCGGCGATCTCGAAGTAGTTGGGCAGCGCCGCCGTCCCCCCGAGATGCAGCAACCGCACCATCGGGCGATCCCGCAGCGCCAGGGTGTCGCGGACGGCATCGTTGTGGAACCGGCGGGCGAGCAATACGCGCGCCTCGGCATCGGCGAGCTCGGCGACCAGCGCCACCGGCAGCGCCGACGGGGCGACAGCCTCCAACGCCGCCGACAGTTCGTTCTCGGCGGCCTCGCGGGACGTGCGGGGCGCGCGTTCGGCGGCATCGGCCAACGCGGCGAGCCGCTGCCCCTCGGGCGCCCCTCCGTACGCGTCGACGGCGACAGCTCTGGCCACCACCGCGCGGCGGGCCAGCGCGGCATCGAGCGCCTGCCAGGACAGGTCGTACCGCACGTGCAGGCGATCAAGCCGGTTGGCGGTCAGATAGGCCCACGACCCGGTCAACAGGATGGCGGCGCCGATCAGCACCGCGAGGATGATCAACAGAGCAAGCACTAGTCGGTCACCCGGACCTTGACCCCCGCCATCGCCACGGTCTCGTAGACCCTCATGATGTCGGCGGCCACCACCGACCAGTCGTACCGCTGCACCGCGACGGTGGCGGTGTCGACGTAACGCCGGCGCAGCGCGTCATCCCCGAGCACCTCGACCAGTGCATCCCCCAGCGCGGCGGCGTCGTCGAGGGCCACCAGCCGCCCGGCCGCGCCGTTGTCGAGCACGCGGCGGAACGCATCCAGATCGCTGGCGACCACCGCCGTGCCCGCGGCCATCGCCTCCACCAGCACGATCCCGAAGCTCTCGCCGCCGGTGTTGGGTGCGCAGTACACGTCGGCGCTGCGCAGTGCCGAGGCTTTGGTGGCATCGTCGACCTGGCCCAGGAATCGCAGATGAGAGGCCAGTTCGCCGGCTTCGGCGGCCAGTGCCTGCTCGTCGCCGCGGCCCACCACCAGCACCTCGACATCGGGAAAGGCCGCCACCAGCCGGGGCAGCGCCGCCAGCAGCACCGCCATACCCTTTCGCGGTTCGTCGAAGCGGCCGAGGAACAGTACGCAGCGACCCGGCCGCGGGTAACCCTCCAGCAGCGGTGCGTCCGCGAACGCCGACACGGTCACCCCGTTGGGGATTTCGACGGCGTCCGAACCGAGCGCCTCCATCTGCCAGCGGCGGGCCAGATCGGACACGGCGATGCGGCCGACGATCTTCTCGTGCCACGGCCGCAGAAGTCCCTGAAACACACTGAGCGTCAACGATTTCGTCGTCGAGGTGTGGAACGTCGCGACGATCGGCCCCTCGGCGATCATCAGCGCCAGCATCGACAGGCTGGGTGCGTTGGGCTCGTGCAGATGCAACACGTCGAAATCACCCTGGCCGAGCCATTTCTTGACGGTGCGGTGGGTGGCCGGACCGAACCGCAGCCGGGCCACCGAGCCGTTGTACGGGATCGGCACGGCCTTGCCGCCCGACACCACGTAGTCCGGCATCGCGACGTGTGGGCTTGACGGCGCCAACACGCTCACGTGATGGCCCTGCGCCTGGTACACCTCGGCCAGTTGCAGGACATGGGCCTGCACCCCGCCGGGTACGTCGAAGGAGTACGGGCACACCATCCCGATGCGCATCATTGCCCCACGTCTGACCCCGGGTCGCTGCGCTCCAGCCCGCCGAGCTCAGACCCCGGGTCGCTGCGCTCCAGCCCGCCGAGCTCAGACCCCGGGTCGCTGCGCTCCAGCCCGCCGAGCCGCGCGCGACGCTCGTCCGACAGGTCGGCCAGCCACTGCGGCTGCAGCATGTGCCAGTCTGCGGGATGGGTGGCGATATCGACGGTGAACTGGTCGGCCAGTGCCTGGGTGATCACCTGCACGTCACCGGAGGACGTGTCCAGGGGCGGGTGGATACGGATGGCCGCGCTGTCACCTTCGTACCAGCAGTAGGTGGGCAGCAACGCCGCCCCGGTCTCCAGCGCCAGTCGCGCCGGACCGCCGGGCAGCCGGGTGGGCTCACCGAACAGATCCACCTGCACCCCGGAGCGGGTCAGATCGCGATCCGACATCAGGCACACCAGACCGTTGCCGCGCAGCCGGTCGGCGAGCACCTCTGAAGGCGGGCGGGCCCCGCCGGTCAGGGGCAGCACCTCGAAGCCGAGGCTCTCGCGGTAGTCGACGAACCGCTGGTACAACGACTCCGGCTTGAGCCGTTCGGCCACCGTGGCGAACTTGCCGTGGGTGTTGGTCAGCCACACCCCCGCCATATCCCAGTTGCCGCTGTGCGGCAGCGCCAGGATCGCACCGCGGCCGGCGGCCAGCGCGTCGACGACGTTCTCTTCGCCAAAGGCCAATGCCCGCAACCGGTCCGCGAGCTTCTCGTGATCCATCGACGGTAGCCGGAAGGCCTCCCGCCAGTACCGCGCATAGGACGCCAGCGACGCCCGGATCAGGTCGGCGGGCACCGCCGCCGGCGGCACGCCCAGGACCCGGGCCAGATTCTTGCGCAACTGCTCGGGCCCGCCACCGCGGGCGGCGTACCGCGCACCCGCGTCGAACATGTTGCGGGCGGCGAACTCCGGCATCGCGCGCACCAGCCGCCAGCCCGCCGCGTAGCCCAGATCGGTCAGCTCGCCGCCCAGTGGCACGCGCAATCCGCGGACCCGCGGCAGACCTGCCGACGGTGTGCTCACTGCTCATCTCCCACCGGCGGCGCGGTATCGGCGGCCGGCATGGCGTCCATGGCCCCGGGCGAGGTCCGCACCGCGTGCAGCCGCTGGGCGACGGTCACCACGCTGGCCACCGCCAGCCCCCACATCGCGACGTCCAGGATCAGCGGGAGGCCGAACAGCCCCGACAGCCCGGCGCCGGCCAGCACGATGACCAGCCGCTCGGGCCGTTCGATGATGCCACCGTCACCCCGCAGACCACTGGCTTCGGCGCGGGCCTTGATGTACGAGATGACCTGCGAGGTGACCAGGCAGACCAGCGTGGCCACCAACAGCTGAGCGTTGTGCATCCCGAACGCGATCCACCAGGCCAGGCCGCAGAACACCGCGCCGTCGGCGATCCGGTCACACGTGGCATCGAGCACCGCACCGAACCGGGTACCGCCACCGCGCTCCCTGGCCATGGCGCCGTCGAGCATATCGGCCAGTACGAAGAAGAAGACCGCCACCGAGCCCCACCACAGCTGGCCGACCGGGTACAGGATCAACGCCGCCAGCACCGATCCGGCGGTGCCGAGAACGGTGATGGTGTCCGGGGTGAAGCCGACGCGCAGCGCCGCCCTGGCGACCGGTTGGGACAGCTTGGTGTAAGCCGCCCGGGTCATCAGGTAGAAGTCGCTCATGTGCCCGGCTGCCCCGTCGTAGCTCCCGCCCCGGCCTGATCCCCCGTCGCTCCGCTCGCCCCCGTCTGATCCCCCGTCGCTCCGCTCGCCCCCGTCTGATCCCCCGTCGCTCCGCTCGCCCCGTCCTGCGCGGCCCATTCCGCGGCCAGCAACTGGCGCGTGTCGCGCAGCAACTGTGGGATCACCTTGGAGTCGCCGATGATCGTGATGAAGTTGGCATCACCACCCCACCGCGGCACGACGTGCATGTGCAGATGCTCGGCGAGCGATCCGCCCGCCGATGTCCCGAGGTTGAGTCCCACGTTGAACCCGTGCGGGCGGGAGACCGCCTTGATGACCCGAATCGCGTTCTGCGTGAACGCCATCAGCTCGGCGCTCTCCTCCGCGGTGAGGTCCTCCAGTTCGGACACCCGCCGGTAGGGCACCACCATGAGGTGGCCGGGGTTGTACGGGTACAGGTTGAGCACGGCGTACACCAACTTGCCGCGCGCGACCATCAGGCCGTCCTCGTCGGACATCTGCGGGATATCGGTGAACGGTTCCGTCGACAGCGCCGAACCGGCCCCCTTCTTCAACGGGGATTCGGCGATGTAGCTCATCCGGTGCGGGGTCCACAGCCGCTGCAGATGGTCGGGATCGCCGACACCCCGGTCGACGATGCCGTCGGTCACGAGTCCACCTTGAACAGATCGGCATCGGGAGTCGCGTTCTCCCGCCGGGCGATCCAGTCCACGATCGCCGCCACTGCCGCCTTCCGGGGTACCCCGTTGAGCTGGCTGCGGTCGCCGAACCTGAAGGACACCGCGTCCGCCTCCACGTCGGTGTCCCCGGCCAGCAGCATGAACGGCACCCGCTGGTTGGTGTGGTTGACGATCTTCTTGGCCATCCGGTCGTCGCTGGCATCCACCTCGACCCGGACGCCGTGCGATTTGAGTTCTGCCGCAAGCGCTTCCAGGTACGGGATGTGCTTGTCCGCGACGGGCACCCCGACCGCCTGTACCGGCGCGAGCCAGACCGGGAACGCGCCCGCGTAGTGCTCGGTGAGCACCCCGAAGAACCGCTCGATCGACCCGAACAGGGCCCGGTGGATCAGCACCGGCCGCTGCCGGCTGCCGTCCGCGGAGGTGTACTCCAACTCGAAGCGGTCGGGCATGTTGAAGTCGAGCTGGATGGTCGACATCTGCCAGTGCCGGCCCAGCGCGTCCTTGACCTGCACCGAGATCTTCGGGCCGTAAAACGCGGCGCCACCGGGATCGGGCACCAGATCCAGCCCGGACGCCTCGGCCACCTCACGCAGCGTGGCGGTCGCCTCCTCCCAGAGCTCGTCGGAGCCGACGGACTTCTCCGGGTCGCGGGTGGACAGCTCCAGATAGAAATCGTCGAGGCCGTAGTCCGACAGCAGGTCGAGCACGAAACCCAGCAGCGAGGTCAGTTCATCGCGCATCTGCTCGCGGGTGGTGTAGATGTGCGCGTCGTCCTGCGTCATACCGCGCACCCGGGTCAGGCCGTGGATGACACCGGACTTCTCGTACCGATACACCGAGCCGAATTCGAAGAGCCGCAAGGGCAATTCGCGATAGGACCGGCCACGCGAGCGGTAGATCAGGTGGTGCATCGGGCAGTTCATCGGCTTCAGGTAGTAGTCCTGGCCGGGCTTGCGCACGGTGCCGTCTTCGTTGAACTCGGCATCGATCTGCATCGGCGGGAACATGCCGTCGGCGTACCACTCCAGGTGACCCGACGTGATGTACAGGTTCTCCTTGGTGATGTGCGGAGTGTTGACGAACTGGTACCCGGCCTGCTCGTGCTTGCGCCGCGAGTAGTCCTCCAACTCCTTGCGGATGATCCCGCCCTTGGGGTGGAACACCGGCAGCCCGGACCCGAGCTCGTCGGGGAAGCTGAACAGGTCGAGCTCCACCCCGAGCTTGCGGTGGTCGCGGCGCTGAGCCTCCTCGATCAACTCGAGGTGCCGGTCGAGCGCCTCCTGCGACTCCCATGCGGTGCCGTACACGCGCTGCAGGCTGGCGTTGTTCTGGTTGCCGCGCCAGTAGGCGGCGCTGCTTCGGGTCAGCTTGAAGGCCGGGATGTACTTCGTGGTGGGGATGTGCGGGCCGCGGCACAGGTCACCCCAGATGCGTTCCTTGGTGCGGGCGTTGAGATTGTCGTAGGCGGTCAGCTCGTCACCACCGACTTCCATCACATCGGGGTCACCGGATTTGTCGTCGACGAGTTCCAGCTTGTACGGCTCATTCGCGAGTTCCTCGCGGGCTTGGTCCTTGGATTCGTACACCCGGCGGGAGAACAGCTGACCGTCCTTGACGATCTTGGCCATCCGCTTCTCCAGCTTCGCCAGATCCTCCGGGGTGAAGGGCTCGGCGACGTCGAAGTCGTAGTAGAAGCCGTCGGTGATCGGCGGGCCGATACCCAGCTTGGCCTGCGGGAAGAGCTCCTGCACGGCTTGTGCGAGCACATGCGCCGCCGAGTGCCGGATGACGCTGCGGCCGTCCTCGGTATCGGCGGCCACCGGCACCACCTCGACATCGGTGTCCGGCGTCCAGGACAGGTCGCGCAACCGGCCGTCGGCATCGCGTACGACCACGATGGCGTCGGAGGCGCCGCGTTCGGGAAGACCGGCGGCGCGGACGGCCGCCCCAGCGGTGGTCCCGGCAGCGACCCGGATCGGGGCTGCGGGGGCGGTGCTGGCGGCGGCAGTCATCGGGACTTCTCCTACTGGTCGAGTGCGGTCGCGACCATGCTATCGGGGCGGGTTCCTACGATCCGATACCGATCGGGCTCTGCAGCCAGGCCGGTTCGAAGCCGATCAGACCACCGGCCCAGTAAAGCGCGCCCAGACCCCACAGACTGGCCACCACCACCAGGCCGGTGAAGGCCGCGCTGAGAGCCTTCACGGCGATGTGCTGACGGGCGAACCACGCCATCACCGCCTCGTAACGCAACTTCACCCAGTGCAGCGCCACCTGCGCCGCCCGGAACTCGGTGGCCAGGATCGCCAGGCCGAGGAAGACGATCGCCCAACCCGGACCGGGGTACGGGATGGCGACGATCCCGACGGCCAGCACCACGGTCCCGACCACCGCGACCACGACCCGGTAGACGAAGTCCGCGACGGGACGTTCCCGCAGGCGGTCGCGCCCGCGTGCCCAGCGCCGCTTGATATCGGAGAACCTCACGGCTGCCCCGGCTTGAGCCTGACGAACAGGGCGTCGCCCTCGGTGAGTACCTCATCACCGTCGAGCAGCCGGCCGCTGACGAAGAGCTTGCGTCCGTCGATCCGGTCGATCCCGGCGTCCACCTGCAGTTCCCTCCCGATCGGCACGATCTTGCGGTAGTCGATGCCCAGGTGCGCGGTGCGCTGGTAGGGGCTCTTGGTCAGTTTGGCGGTGGTGAAGCCGAGCAGCGAGTCGAAGAGCAGCCCGAGGACGCCGCCGTGCACGGCTCCGTTGCGGCCGAGGTGGTAGCGCCGGAACCGGGCGGTCCCGCCGATCCGCCCCTCCTCGGTGACGACCAGGTCCACCGGCACCGACATGATGTTGCCCCGGTTGGGCAGATCCATCCGCCGGCCGGACGGGGAATGCCATTCGTCGGCCTCGTAGGGGGCCAGCAGCGTGGACACCTTTTCGACGAGGTCAGCCGCCTCGGCGATCACCTCGTCGGGAGCGTCGGCGGCGCGGGCGTGGTCCTGCAGCGTGCGCACCGCTTCGATGAACCGGCCATAGTCCGGCCCACCCTTGTCGGTGGGTTCGGGCGGGTTGAAACCACCGCCGGAGTGCGCTGCTGGGTCGGCCACACCGGCCACGTTATTGCACAGGAGGTTCCCAGGGCGCGCCGGTCGGATGCGCCGGTTGCTGCACCACTGTTGCGCTCGTCGGCCCGACACCACCCTCCGCTGACAACCCAGACAGCCAAACGGGTTCCCGTGCACAGAAATTGGCTGCCAGGCCGGTACACGTTGACTTATGACTGCCGTCACACTACGGTTTATTGAAACGTTTCAATTATTGAATGCACGATCCCCGCCACCGCGGCAGCGCCGGCGGTAACCTGAGGAACCTATGCGAATCGCCCTGTTCGCGACCTGCTTGGCGGACGCCCTGTTCCCGCCCGCTGCGATCGCCACTGTCGCGCTGCTGGAGCGGCTCGGCCACGAAGTGACGTTTCCTGCCGGCCAGACCTGTTGCGGCCAAATGCATATCAACACCGGTTATCTCAAGGAAGCCACCGCCGTGGTGCGTCATCATGTCGAGGTGTTCGAGGCGGCCGGTTGCGACGCCATCGTCGCCCCGTCGGGGTCATGCGTGGGCTCGGTGCGCCATCAGCACGCCATGGTGGCCCGCCGCGCCGGCGATGACGCCCTGGCCGCCCGCGCCGAGGCCGTCGCGGCCCACACCTACGAGCTGTCCGAGTTCCTCGTCGACGTCCTCGGGGTGGATGACGTCGGCGCGTACTACCCGCACCACGTCACCTACCACCCGACGTGCCACTCACTGCGCATGCTCGGCGTCGGGGACAAGCCATTGCGTCTGCTGCGCAATGTCCGTGGCCTCACCCTGGTGGAACTGCCATCCGCCGACTCGTGTTGCGGTTTCGGCGGCACCTTCGCCCTGAAGAATTCCGACACCTCCACCGCGATGCTGGCCGACAAGATGACCAACATCCTCGACACCGGCGCCGAGGTGTGCAGCGCCGGAGATTCGTCGTGTCTCATGCACATCGGCGGCGGGCTGAGCCGGTTGCGGGTCGGTGTGCGCACCGTGCACCTGGCCGAGATCCTGGCGGCCCACGGATGACCTTCCTCGGCACGCCCGGGGTGGGCAATCTGCGCGGCGAGGTGTCGTTCCCGCACGCCGCCCGCGAGGCCCTGGGCAATGCACAGCTGCGCCGCAACATCGGCCACGCGACACACACCATCCGCGCCAAACGCCTTGCCGCAGTGGCCGAATGCGAAGACTGGGAGCAGTTGCGCGCCGCGGGCAGCGCCCTCAAACAGGACGTCATGGCCCGCCTTCCCGAGCTGCTGGAACAGTTGGAGCGCAACGTCACCGAACGCGGTGGAGTGGTGCACTGGGCGCGCGACGGTGACGAGGCCAACCGGATCGTCACGGCACTGATCCGGGCTACCGGCTCCGACGAAGTGGTCAAGGTCAAATCGATGGCCACTCAGGAGATCGGACTCAACGAACACCTCGAGGCCGAGGGCATAGCCGCATTCGAGACCGACCTGGCCGAACTCATCGTTCAGCTCGGCCACGACAAGCCCAGCCACATCCTGGTGCCCGCCATCCACCGCAACCGGGCCGAGATCCGCGAGATCTTCAGCCGGGAGATGCCCGACGCCGGCGAGCTGACCGACGAGCCCCGGGTGCTCGCGATGGCCGCCCGCTCACATCTGCGCCGCAAGTTCCTCACCGCCCGCGTGGCCGTCAGTGGCGCGAATTTCGGTGTGGCCGAGACGGGCACGCTTGCGGTGGTGGAATCCGAGGGCAACGGCCGGATGTGCCTGACCCTGCCCGAAACCTTGATCACCGTGATGGGGATCGAGAAGATCATCCCCACTTTCGCGGACCTGGAAGTGTTCATGCAACTGCTCCCCCGGTCCTCGACCGCGGAGCGGATGAACCCCTACACGTCCATGTGGACCGGCGTGCATCCCGGGGACGGCCCGCAGCAGTTCCATCTGGTACTGCTGGACAACGGCCGCACCCGGGTGCTCGCCGACGAGGTGGGACGTGCTGCGCTGCACTGCATCCGGTGTAGCGCCTGCCTCAATGTGTGCCCCGTCTACGAGCGCACCGGCGGGCACGCCTACGGATCGGTGTATCCCGGTCCGATCGGGGCCATCCTGTCCCCGCAGCTGACGGGGACCACCGGACACGACGACCCGAACGCCAGCCTGCCGTACGCGTCCTCACTGTGCGGCGCCTGCTTCGAGGCCTGCCCGGTGAAGATCGACATCCCGTCCATCCTGGTGCATCTGCGGGCCGAACAGGTGGATGCAGAAGGGCGGGTAAGAGGTGTCCTTCCTTCGGGGCAGGATCTGGCCATGAAGGCCGCGGGCTGGGCCATGTCGTCCCCTGACCGTTTCGCACTGGCCGAGAAGGCACTCGGGGTGGGCCGGCTGATCGCGGGCAAGGATCACCGCATCGGCGCGCTACCCTGGCCGGCATCGAAATGGACCAGCAGCC
This sequence comes from Mycolicibacterium sp. Y3, assembly GCF_051188035.1. Lineage (NCBI taxonomy): Bacteria > Bacillati > Actinomycetota > Actinomycetes > Mycobacteriales > Mycobacteriaceae > Mycobacterium > Mycolicibacterium sp. Y3. Next base: position 4,114,297 of record NZ_JAVQLT010000001.1, read on the forward strand.
GCGATATTCCGGAGCCGCCGAAGGAGACCTTCCGGCAATGGTGGGAACGGACCCGCGGGGGTGCGAAGTGAGTGATGCCAGATCGGCGGTGCTGGGCCGGATCCGGTCGGCGCTGGCCGCAGCCCCGCCGGAACCCGTCGTGGTGCCACGTGATTACGCGCGCGAGCCGCTCACCGGTCCGGCCGATGTACAGCGCTTCGCCGAGGCGGTGGCCGAGTACCGGGCCAGGGTGCACCTGGTGTCCGATGTCTCCGAGATTTCGGCCACCGTGGCCGAACTCGTCGGGCCGGACGCCACCGTGGTGATCCCGGCCGATCTGCCCGCCGAATGGGTGGTGGGTGTGCGGACCGTCGGTGACGCACCTGCACTCGGTATCGACACCCTCGACCGCGCCGATGCGGTACTGACCGGCTGCGCGGTGGGCATCGCCGCCACCGGAACCATCGTGCTGGACGCCGGGTTCGCCCAGGGCCGGCGCGCGCTGACACTGGTGCCCGACCACCACATCTGTGTGGTGCGAGCCGACCAGATCGTGGACACGGTGCCGCAGGGGTTCGCGGCGCTGGACCCCACCCGGCCGTTGACGTTCATCTCGGGACCGAGCGCCACCAGCGATATCGAGTTGCAGCGGGTCGAAGGTGTGCACGGACCACGCACGCTGGACGTTCTGATCGTGTCCTAGCGTTCCGAGACTTCCCCAAGGGGTTCGCCGCATTGTCGTGCCATGAACCTGATCCGGATTGCGACGACTGCTTTGATCGCCGGCGGCATGGCCGCGGCCGATCTGGGCTTGACCGCGGGTAGCGCCGAGGCCCGGCCCGCTGCTCCGGTGGTCTGGGACGCCAAGATCTGGCAGACCTACTGGTACCTGTACCACGGGCAGGGTAATGTCGCGCAGAACATCTTCGAGGGCGATACGCCACCGCCACCGGGGCTTATCACCCGCGAGAACTGCGCGCAGATTCTCGGGCCGTTCTGCCCGCGGTGACGCCCTAACCGGTAGAGGCCCGAATCACCAACTCTGGTTGGAAAACCACATGTTTGGGCTCCCGACTGCTACTCCCCTCGGATGCGGCGACCAACAGGTCCACCGCCGTGGCGCCGATGTCGGCGGTGGGCTGCCGCACGGAACTCAGCGGCACCACTGCCGAGGCAGCGAAATCGATGTCGTCGTAGCCGACGAGCGCGATGTCGTCGGGCACCCGGAGATCACCCATCAGGGTGAGCGCCTGCAGCACCCCGATGGCCACCAGATCGTTGGCACAGAACACCGCATCGGGACGCTGGGCCGCCGGCCGGTCCCGCAGCTGCTCCCCCACCGCCCGCCCGGCCAGCACACTCAGGGCCGGGGTGTCGATGCTCTCCAGTTGCGCCCCAGGGGTTTCCGCCACCGCCTTGGCCGCCCCCAGCCGACGGTCTCGGATCTGGCGCAGCGTGGCCGGGCCACCCACAAAGGCGATCCGGCGCCGGCCCGTCGCGCACAGGTGGGCCACCGCCAGCGCAGCGCCGGCCACATCGTCGACCGCGACCGAATCGAAAGGCGTTCCGCTGCCGTCACGGTCGACGAGCACCACCGGGGTGCCCCGCTCGTGCAGTGCAGTCAAGCGGCGCAGGTCCTCACCGACCGGCGACACCAACAGTCCGTACACCCGCTGTTCGTCGAAGGCATCGATATAGGCGCGTTCCCGGCCGTCATCGTCGTCGGAGGTGCCCAGGAGCACGGTGAGATTGTGTTCACCGGCGCGGCGTTCAGCCGCTCTGGCGATATCGGTGAAGAACGGGTTGCCGATGTCGAGCACCACCAACCCGATGCTGCGGGACCGGCCGGCCTTGAGTTGCCGCGCCGCGTCGTTACGCACGAATCCTAGGTAGTCGATCGCCGCCTGCACGCGCGCCACGGTCGCGGGGGCCACCTTGTCCGGGGCATTGAGCACGTTGGAGACCGTGCCGACCGACACCGAGGCCGCGGCAGCGACTTCCCGCATGCTCACCACCAGGACATCACACCATCACGGCGGCCCGATCGGTGCGCGGGACATACCGGCGCGGCGGAAGCCACTCCGCGACCCGCCGCCGCAACTCGTCGAGATCGCCGCTGACCAGCCCCTGCGACCGCGCGGTGAGCAGAATGTTCCCGAGTGCGGTCGCCTCGACCGGCCCGGCCAGCAGCGGCAGGCCCAACCGGTCGGCGGTGAGCTGGCACAGCAGGTCGTTCTGCGACCCGCCACCGACGATATGCACGGTGCGCACGTCGACGCCGGCCAGCTGCCCTGCCGCGCGCACCGCGGAAGCGAAGGCAGCCGCCAGGCTTTCGAGAATCGCGCGCACCGTGCCGGCGGGGCCGTCCGGCACCCGCAGACCACGCTCGCGGTACCAGTCGGCGATGCGGGCCGGCATATCGCCCGGCGGCAGGAACCGCGGATCGTTGGTGTCGAACACCTGCGTGGGCGCTGGCGCCTGCGCGGCGGCGGCCAACAGCGTGGCCAGGTCGGCACTCTGGCCGTCGCGTTCGTACTGTCGCACCGTCTCGGTCAGCAGCCACAGTCCCATCACGTTGTGCAGGAACCGGTTCCTGCCGTCCGCACCTGCCTCGTTGGTGAAGTTGGCGGCCCGGCCGGCCTCGGTGACCACGGGCCCCGACAGCTCCAGCCCGACCAGACCCCAGGTGCCACAGGAGATGTACGCGGACTCCGACGCATCCATCGGGATCGCGGCGACCGCCGATGCGGTGTCATGGGAGGCCACCGACACCACGTCGGCGTCGAAACCGAGTCCCGGTAGCACCCGGCCGCGGGATGACCCCGCGTCGACGACATCCGGGAACAGGCTGGGCGACAACCCGAGCCGGGTCATCAGGCCGGTGTCCCAGCGGCCATCGAGGCCGAGCAGCCCGGTGGTCGACGCGTTGGTGCGTTCGGCCACCCGTTGCCCGGTGAGCCAGTACGTCACCAGGTCGGGGATCAGCAGCACGGTGTCGGCCTGGTTCAGCAGCGACTCTACCGCCAACTGATACACCGTGTTGAAGGGCAGGAACTGTAAACCGTTGCGGGCGTACAACTCCGAATGCTCGATCTGCGCATGCACCAGCGCCACACCCCGCTCCGTGCGGGTATCGCGGTAGTGGTGCGGTACCGACAGCAGTCGGCCGTCGCGCAGTAGTCCGTAGTCCACCGCCCACGAGTCCACCCCGATGCCGGCCAGCCGGTCGCATTCGTGCCCAGCGCGGGCCAAACCGCCCAGCACGTGACCGTAGATTCCGGGTAGATCCCAGTGCAAGGCGTGGCGCTCACCGTTCCAGATGGTCACCGGTTCGTTGGCGAACCGGGCCACGGTGCGCATCTGAAACCGGTCCAGGTCGGCGACGATCACCCGGCCGCTGGTGGCGCCGAGATCGACCGCGGCGACCTGCACGCTCATCGTAGAAACGCCGCGGCCACACCGGCGTCGACGGGCACATGCAGGCCGGTGGTGTGCGAGAAGTCCGAGGTGCACAGCGCGAACGCCGCATTGGCGATGTTCTCCGGCAACACTTCCCGTTTGAGTAGGGTGCGCTGCGCGTAGAACTGGCCCAGGTCCTCCTCGGCCACCCCGTACACCGCGGCGCGTTTGGCGCCCCAGCCGCCGGCGAAGATGCCCGACCCGCGCACCACACCGTCGGGGTTGATGCCGTTGACCTTGACACCGTGCTCGCCGAGTTCGGCGGCCAGCAGGCGCACTTGGTGCGCCTGGTCGGCCTTGGTCGCCGAGTACGCGATGTTGTTGGGCCCGGCGAACACCGAGTTCTTCGACGAGATGTAGATGATGTCGCCGCCGAGCTTCTGCTCGATCAGGGCGCGCGCCGCGGCGCGCGACACCAGGAACGACCCGCGGGCCATCACGTTGTGTTGCAGGTCCCAGTCGGCGACGGTGGTGTCCAACAGCGATTTGGACAGCGACAGTCCGGCGTTGTTGACGACGAGGTCGATACCGCCGAACGCCAGTACCGTGGCGTCGACGGCCGCCTGCACGGCGGCCTCGTCGGTGACATCGGCCGCGATCCCGATCGCCACGTCGGTACCACCGAGCTCTGCCGCGGCGGCCTCGGCCTTTTCCGCGTCCAGATCGGCGATCACCACGCAGGCCCCTTCGGCCGCGAGCCGGGTGGCGATGGCCTTCCCGATACCCGAGGCCGCTCCGGTGACCAGCGCGATGCGGGTGGCCAGGGGCTTGGGCTTCGGCATCCGGGCCAGTTTGGCCTCTTCCAGCGCCCAGTATTCGATGCGGAACTTCTCCGACTCGTCGATCGGCGCATAGCTGGAGATCGCCTCGGCGCCGCGCATCACGTTGATGGCGTTGAGATAGAACTCGCCGCCCACTCGGGCGGTCTGCTTGTCCTTGCCGTAGCTGAACATGCCCACCCCGGGGATCAGCACGATGGCCGGATCGGCACCTCGCATCGCCGGGCTGTCCGGGCCGGCGTGCCGCTCGTAGTAGGCCCGGTAGTCGGCGCGGTAGGTTTCGTGCAACTCGGCCAGCCGGGACCTGCAATCCTGCAGAGGCGCATCGGTGGGCAGGTCCAGCAGCATCGGCCTGACCTTGGTGCGCAGGAAGTGGTCCGGACAGCTGGTGCCCAGCGCGGCCAGCCGCGGATGTTCGTCACCGGCAAGGAATTCCAGCACCCGCGGGTCATCGGTGAAGTGCCCGACCTGGGCTCGATCGGTGGACGCCAGCCCGCGCAGGAACGGGGCCAAGGCGACCGCCCTGGCCCGACGCTCGTCGCAGGGCAGGGCACCGAAGCCCGGCAACTCCCGGCCGAACGGCGCGGACCGGCCGTTCTCTGCGATGTACCGTTCTGCGGTCTCGATGATCTCCAGCGAATGCGCCTGCGCCTGCGCCGATGTCGCACCCCAGGCGGTGATGCCGTGCCCGCCCAGGATGGTGCCGATCGCCTGCGGGTTGCGCTTCTTGATCTCGGCGATGTCCAGGCCGAGCTGGAACCCGGGACGGCGCCATGGCACCCACACCACCCGGTCACCGAAGATCTGCTTGGTCAGGGCCTCCCCTTCGGCGGCAGTGGCCAGGGCGATCCCGGAGTCGGGGTGCAGGTGGTCGACGTGGTCGGCCTCGACGAGGCCATGCATGGCGGTGTCGATGGACGGCGCGGCCCCGCCGCGCCCGTGCAGGCAGTAGTCGAATGCCGCGACCATCTCGTCCTCGCGGTCGACACCGGGGTAGACGTCCACCAGCGCCCGCATCCTGTCCAGCCGCAGCACGGCGAGCCCGTTCTCGGTGAGGGTGCCGAGGTCGCCGCCAGAACCCTTGACCCACAACAGGTCCACCGGGGCGCCGGTGACGGGGTCGATATCGGTGCCTTTGGCCGAGGTGTTACCGCCGGCGTAGTTGGTGTTCTTCGGATCGGATCCGAGCCGGTTGGACCGGGCGATCAGCTCGGCAACGGTGTTGTTCTGTGATGAGTCTGTCATCTCTCATGCTCCCCACGAGGATTGGGTTCCGCCGATGCGAGCGGCGTTGATGGTGTCCTGGTAGCCGGAGGCGGCGAAGGCGGCCATCGGGTCGCCGGGCAGCCCGCGGTCGACCCGCCACTGTGCCAGCGCGGGACGCACATCGGTGTAGAAGGCGTCCATGACGATCGCATTGGCGCCCAGCACATCGCCGTCCTCCTGGGCGACGGTGAGCGCCTCGGTATCGACCAACAGGGCCCGGGCGGTCATCTCCTGCACGTTGAGCACCGACCGGAGCTGGCCGGGGATCTTGGCCTCCACGTTGTGGCACTGGTCGAGCATGAGCGCCACCGGCGACCCACCATTTTCCCCCGTCCCTCCGGCATCCAGCCCGCCACCGCGGATCACCTCGAACATGATGCGGAACAACTGGAACGGGTCGGCCGCGCCGACGATCAGGTCGTCGTCGGCGTAGAAGCGGGAGTTGAAATCAAAGGAGCCGAGCTTCCCCAGCCGCAGCAGCTGGGCGACGATGAACTCGATATTGGTGCCCGGGGCGTGGTGGCCGGTATCCAGGCAGACCATCGCCCGCTCCCCCAGTGCGCTGACCTGGGCGTAGGAGGTACCCCAGTCCGGCACGTCGGTCATGTACATGGCCGGTTCGAAGAACTTGTACTCCAACACCATTCGCTGACTTTCGCCGATGTGCTGGTAGATCGTCGCCAGCGATTCGGCCAACCGGTCCTGCCTGCCCCGGATATCGCCCTGGCCCGGGTAGTTGGTGCCGTCGGCCAGCCAGATCTTCAGATCGCGCGACCCGGTGGCGTTCATGATCTCGATGCATGCCAGGTGGTGGTCGATGGCCTTCTGCCGCACCGTCTTGTCGATGTGGGTGAGGCTGCCGAACTTGTAGTCGTCGTCCTGGAAGGTGTTGGAGTTGACGGTCCCCAGCCGCACGCCCTGCGCGGCGGCGTAGGCACCCAGCGCGGCGTAGTCGTCGACGGTGTCCCACGGAATGTGCAGGGCCACCGCGGGTGCCAGGCCGGTGAGCCGGTGCACGGTGGCGGCGTCGGCGATCTTCTCTTCGATGGTGCGCGGGGTGCCCGGGGTGCCGAACACCTTGAAGCGGGTGCCGGAATTGCCGAATGCCCAGGACGGCAGTTCGATGGCCAGGTTGTCCAGCAGCGGGTGCAGGATCATGCCGCGGTCCTCTCGACAGGGGTGGACGGGGAGACGCAAGCGCCGTAGCGTTCGACCTCGATCTCCTGCAACGTCTTTCCGCGGGTGGCGGGCGCCCAGACGGCGCCGATCACCAGGGCGACGGTGAGCAGGGCGACCAGCAGGATGCCGACGGTGGTCAGACCGGTGGCGGCCAGCAGGGTCGGGAAGAAGTAGCTCAACAGCCCGGTGGCGGTTCGCACCACGAAGAACATCACGCCCTGGGCGCTGGCCCGGTACGGGGTGGCGAACAGTTCACTGGCCCACAAACTGTAGAAGGCCTGCGCACCGATACCGGCCGAGACACCCCACAGCACGGCGAACACGAGCATCGTCGGCACGCCGCCATCGGTGAACGCCACCAGTACGATCCAGCCGATGATGCCCAGGGCTGCGCCGATCACATACAGCAGACGCTGGCTCATCCGGTCGGCGTAGCGCATGAAACCGAAGTACGTCGCGGCCACGGTGCAGCCCCAGACCAGCACCTGCAACAGGTTCTGCGCGACCGGGCTGTGCAGGCCGGCGGTGTCGTAGACGCGGGGCATGAAGATACCGGCCTGTCCGGCCACGGTGTTCCAGAACAGGTAGATGCCACCGAGGAACAACAGCGCGGCGATGTTGACCTTGCGGGAGAACAGGCCGCGCAGCCCACGGTTGCCGACAGTTGTTGCCAGCGAAGCGGATTCGTTGCGGCCCTCGTCCGTCCAGATCTGCGATTCGGCCAGGCCTTGGCGTACCCACCACACCACCGCGGCGACCACGAACAGATGCACGAAGATCAGCCGCGAACCGAGCAGCCCCATTGGTGCGAGCGCCGCCGCCAGCGCGAAGCCGATGAGCGGACCCACCGACCACGCGAGCTGCGCAGTGCCGACGTGTTTGGCACGGTCGGCTGAGGGCGCCTGTTCGGCGATATAGGTCCACGACGCCGGCACACCGGCGCCCACCGCGATACCGGTGATGATGAAGGCGGTCAGCAGCATCGCGAAGTTCACCGCGAAAGCTGCCAGCAGTACACCGGCCATGTACACCAGCAGGTCATAGGTGTAGATCGCCTTGCGACCGAATCGGTCGCACAGCGGTCCGCCCAGGATGGCGCCGATGGCCGCGCCGAAAGCGTTGGCGCTCAACGCCGCCAGCAGGCCGACGGCGAAATTGCTGATCCCGAAGGCGGTCTGCCAGAAGCCCAGACTCGTCGCGATGGCGATGATCGACCCGGCTTCGATGTAGTTGGACATGGCGACCGCGATGGTCGCCCGCCAGCCGGTGGTGGACCGTGCTCCGATTTTCATGCAGTGCTCCTGGGTCAGACGAGATGAAAGTAGTGCGTGAGCGGGCGAATACCGGCGTCAGGTGCGCCGGCCTCGAAGTACTCGGCCATGCCGGCCTGCCAGCGTGTGTTGATATCGGTGCGGGCCATCCGTTCCTGGGCCGCGTCGAAGTCATCCGTCTCGAGGTATCCGACCACCAGACCGTCCTCGGGACGGACGAACAGCGAGTAGTTACGCCAGCCCGCCGTGCTGAGCGCTGCCAGCATCTCGGGCCACACCACCTGATGGGCGTCCAGATACTCGGTCACCCGGTCTTGGCGCAGTTTCAGCAGGAAGCACACTCGCTCCGTCATCACCCATCCCGTTTTGAAACGTTTCAATTTGTGATGGCGGCAACAGTACGTCTGTGGCCGCTCTCACGTCAAGAGCCCTACTCGGGCCAGCTGTTGTTCCGGATGATCTCGACGAAATCGGCCCGCACGTAAGACGGGTCGTAGTGCGCCAGCACATCGGCGTTCATGTTCCCGAATGTGCTCGCCGGCCGGTGCACGTTGCCGTCGGCGAAGGCCTGCAGGATGCGGTTCTTGAAATCCGGCCGCGGATGCGCCGCGGTCACGGCGGCGATCTGCTCCTCCGACAGCAGGTCACGGCCGATGCCCACCACATCGGTCTCGACACCCGCGATGACCGAGGCCACCTCCGGGTCCAGGAATTCGGGCACACCGGGCGTGGTGTGCAGCGCGATGCCCAACCACACCAGTTTGGCCGAGTTCTCGTCGATGCCCCGCTGCAGCAGGAAATCCCGGGCGGCATTCGCACCGTCGACCTCGAAGCGCAGCTGTGAGTCGCGGTAGCCGTCGGTCAGCCCGATGTCGTGGAACATGGCGCCGGTGTAGAGCAGTTCCAGGTCGGGCCGCAACCCACGGCGGCGCGCATGCAGAGCGCCGAACAGATACACCCGGCGTGAGTGGTGGTACAGCAGGTCGTCCTCGGTGTCGCGGATATAGGCGGTGACATCGCGCACCAAGGCGGTGTCCGGGATGACGATGTCCGCGATGGTCTCGGCGGTGGAAGTGCTCACGATCGAATCTCCTTGTTCTGCAGCTCCTTTTGGCTTGCTGACACCAGTCTCGATCCGGGAGCCGGGCACCGCGTATGGCGCAGCGGCCGTCTTTCCCACAGAATGCGACACAATGGGCAGGTGACAACGCGGGAGATGGTCATCGTCGTCTTCGACGGCGTGAAACTGCTCGACGTCGCGGGCCCGGCCGAGGTCTTCGCCGAAGCCAACAGGTTCGGGGCGCGGTATCGGCTCCGGATCGCCTCACCCGACGGGCGTGATGTCACCACGTCCATCGGGACCCCGTTCGCCGTCACCGACCGGCTCGCGGACATCGAATCCGCCGACACGGTGCTGGTCGCCGGTGGCGACAACCTCACCGCCCACGCGATCGATCCCGCGCTCGTCGACGCGGTGCGCGAGGTGCCGCCACGCACCGGCCGGCTGGCGTCCATCTGCACCGGCGCGTTCATCCTGGCCACCGCGGGACTGCTGGACGGCCGGCGAGCCACCACACACTGGCGCCACGTCACCCTGCTCGCCCACGCGTTCCCGCAGATCGGCGTGGAACCGGATGCGATCTTCGTACGCGACGGGGACGTCTACACGTCGGCAGGTGTCACGGCGGGTATCGATCTGGCGCTGGCGCTTGTCGAGCAGGACCACGGTGCCGAGCTGGTGCGTTCGGTGGCGCGCTCCCTGGTGGTGTACCTCAAACGCGCGGGCGGCCAGTCGCAGTTCTCCGCACTGGTGGAGGCCGACCCGCCGCAGGAATCGGCGTTGCGGGCGGTCACCGCCGCCATCGCCGCCGATCCGGGTGCCGACCACAGCGTGAAACGCCTTGCCGCGGTGGCGGCGTTGAGCACCCGCCAGCTGACCCGGCTGTTTCACACCGAGCTGGGCACCACGCCGGCCCGGTACGTGGAGAAGGTCCGCATCGACACCGCGCGGGGCGCGCTCGACGCGGGGCACAGCGTGGCCGACGCGGCGCAGATCGCCGGCTTCGGCAGCGCCGAAACGCTGCGCCGGGTGTTCGTCACCCAGTTGGGGTTGTCCCCGAAGGCATATCGCGACAGGTTCCGCACGGCTCAGGTTTCCCCCGACCAGCCGTCCTGACTGCGATAGTGAACCGGTGGACCTGACCTATCCCGAAGTCGGCGCGACCAACGGCCCGCTGCCCGCCGGGTATCACCATGTGCACGCGGTGGCGCCGATCGGGAACGGGCGCGCGCGCTTCGAGGCCGCCGCCGACGCGGTCATGCACTGGGGTATGCAGCGCGGCGCCGGGGTGCTGGTGCGGGCCGACGGCGATATCGCGGCGGTGGGCAGCGAGGTGGTGGTCGGATTCGGCCCGCTGCGCGCATCGTGCCGGGTGGTGTACGTGCTGGCGGAAGACCACCGCCGCGGGTTCGCCTACGGCACCCTGCCCGGGCATCCGGAATCCGGCGAGGAACTGTTCACCGTGCGCTATGACCCCACCACCGACACCGTGTTCGCGGAGGTCATCGCGTTCTCGCGGCACGGCACCTGGTGGAGCCGGCTCGGCGCACCGATCACCGCTGTGGCGCAACGGATCATCACCAAGCGGTACCTGTCGGCGGTGTGAGCTCTAGGTACAGCCGCTCACGCTGACGTGTCCACGGGGCCCGCCGACATTGCCGCACACGCTGACATTCGACCCGATCGGCGGTGGCGGAGGCGGAGGCGGCGGGGCCGTCTCGAAGTCCTCCGGCAGCGGCGCATACATCGACGGTGGCGGCGCCCAGTCCGCGATGACGCCGGCGATATCGGTGCAGCCGCCGACGCTGACGTGTCCGCGCCGGCCACCGACGCTGCCACAGACGTCGGCGTGCGCCGGTATCGCCACCACCATCGGAGCGACGGTCAACCCCACGACACCGGCGGCGACCGCCAGCCACGCCCTGATGCTCATCGCGTGAGTATAGAGCGCGTGAAAGCCGTGATCTGCTACTTGCTTTGCAGCAGTCGCTCGATATTCGCCTTGAGCTCCGGGGTGTCGAAGGTGAGTTCCTCGGCCGTGGTCGCATAGTCCAGGGTGATCTGGACCTGATGTTCCAGCTGCATGTTCAGGATGCGCTTGGTGCTCTCCACCGCCTTCTGCGGCAATTCCAGGATGCGCTTGGCCGCACCCAGCGCCTCGGCCAGCGGATCGACGACCACATGGTTGGCCAGACCGAGCTCGACCGCCTTCTGCGCCGGGATCCGGGCACCGGTCAACGCGTACTCCTTGGCCTGCAGAATGCTCATCTGCATCGGCCACACGAGCGGTCCGCCGTCGGCGGCCACCAGACCCACCTGCACGTGCGGGTCGGCCAGGAACGCCTTCTCCCCCATGTAGACGATGTCGCTCAACGCCACCACGCTGCAGCCCAGGCCGACGGCCGGGCCGTTCACGGCAGCGATCACCGGGATGCGGCAGCGCACCATGCCCATCACGATCTCGCGGCCGTCGATGATGGTCTTGGTGCGCAGCTCGACATCCTCGCTGAGCTCTTTGATATAGGCGAAGTCACCACCGGCGGAGAACGCCTTGCCCGCACCGGTGATCACGGCGACTCGAGCGGTGGGGTCCAGACTCAGCCGATTCCAGATCCGCGCCAGGCCGACGTGCAGATCGTCGTTGACGGCGTTGAGCTCCTCGGGCCGGTTCAGCGTGATGATGCGCAGTGGGCCGTCGGCCTCGACCTGGATCTCCTCGGGCATGTCGTACATGTCAAACCGCCATTCTCAGGATTCGGCCAGCGATGATGTTCTTCTGGATCTGTGAGGTGCCGCCCATGACGCTCTGGGACCGGCTGTAGAGGTAGGTGCTGAACAGGTCGGGGTCGGCGGTGCCGGTCTGGGCCAGCACCGCATGCCCGACGGACTGCTCGACCCATGTCATCAACAGTTTGTCGATGGATCCTTCGGGACCGTGCGAGATCCCGTCGAGCTGCTCGGACAGTCGCCGGCGCACGTGCTGCCGCAGCACCTGCACCTGCACTGTGGCCCAAGCCAATTCGTCACTCGGCGCGCCGCGGCGGGCCAGCTGGTTCACCGTCTTCTCGTAGCGCGCGGCGTAACCCAGCGTGGACGGCTCACGCTCGTGGCCGACGACGGTCATCGCCAAAGCCCAGCCGTCACCCGGGTTGCCGACCATCTGACTGGCGGGCACCCGCGCACCGTCGAACAGCACCTGGCCGAATTCGTTGCTGACCCCGTTGATCATCTTCAGCGGCCGTTGCTCGATACCGGGTTGGTGCATGGAGACCAGGAACGCCGAGATGCCTTTGTGCCGCGGCACGGACTTGTCGGTCCGGGCCAGCAGCAGGCACCAGTCTGCGACGTCGGAGTAGCTGGTCCAGATCTTGTGCCCGTTGATGACGTACTCATCGCCGTCCAGGGTGGCCGCGGTGGTCAGCGAGGCGAGGTCGGAACCGGCGCCGGGCTCGGAGAAGCCCTGGCACCAACGCTGCGTGCCGTCGATCATGCCGGGCAGGAAACGCTGCTGCACTTCCTTACTCGCATGCCGGCCCAACCCGGTCACCAGGTAGCCGAGACTGGGCCGGGGCGGGGCCCCCGCCCGGGCCAGTTCTTCGTCCACGATGACGTCGTACACCGGGGGTAGTTCCAGGCCGCCGAACTCCTTGGGCCAGGTTGCCCCGAAAAACCCTGCGGCGTGCAGGGATTGGTGCCACTCCCCCTGCCGGGCCCAGTACTCCTCGGTCGATTTGGGGAAGGTCGGGGCCTGTTCGGCGAGCCAGGCCCGCAGACGCCCACGGAAGGCGGCTTCGGATTCGGAGTCACGAAAGTCCAACGGAGATCTCCTTCAACGACACCGGCCACAGACCGGTGGACACCAGCACCCGGCGCAGGTACACGTGCGCCAGGCATTCCCAGGTGTTGCCGATACCGCCGTGGACCTGGATGGCGGTTTCGCACACGGTGTGTGCGGATTTCGCGCAGTACACCTTGGCCACCCGGGCGGCCTGCAGCGCGACGTCCGGATCCTCCTCGTCGACCGCCCAGGCCGCGTAGCGCAGGATGCTGGTCGAGCCCTCGATGAGGACCAGGCTTTCGGCGAGCAGGTGCGCAACGGCCTGATAGGAGCCGATGGCCTTGCCGTACTGCTCGCGCACCTTGGCGTAGTCGCAAGCGAGGTCGAAGGCACCGCGCGCCGCGCCGAGGATGTCCGCCGCGGTCACCACCAGCGCCAGCGCTTGGGCGCGCTGCGCCGACGCGGTATCGAGGGCACCGGCCGGGGTGACCTCGCCGGCCGGCGCCTGCCAACGGGTCAGGTCCACCCCGGGGGCGGGTTCGCCCAGCGTGACGGCGCCGAGCGCGACACCGTCGAGCACCACACCGCGGTTCAGGCCGCGCGCATCGGGCGCATGCGCACCGAAGACGATCGTCGCCGCGTCCTGCCCGAGATCGTCGGCGAGCAGCGGCCCGAGAAAAGGCACATCGACCAGCCGGCGGCCGAACTCCTCGGCGACCAGCGCGACCTCCACACCCGAGGCGCCGTCGGAGCGCAGCGAGCGCCACCCGGTGGCGGCGACGGTCTTCTCCAACCGCGCCACCCGCTCGGTGTCATCCAACTCGCCGACCGCACCCGGACCGAGATCGTCGGCGAGTTTGGCGGCCGCGTCCCGGAGCTGTTGCTGCTCACCGGTGAGCCGAACATCCATGAGAGGACCCTATCCGTTTTGAAGAATGCAATTCTCATCCGGCCAGAACTTTACTACCCGACGGGTCGATTTCACAGTCCGCCGGCCAGCGCCCACGCTCGTCGGGCCAGGCCCCGATACCGGTCCCGAAACAGGTCGGTACCGGCCCGGGAGTCGGACGCGTTACCGTCCAGCCCGCGTTTCCACACTCCGGCCACGATCGACGCCAGCCGGAACATCGAGAAGACGACATAGCTGTCCAGGTCCGCGGGCACCTCCACACCGGCGTGCCGGCAGTAGCTCGCCACGAACTCGTCCTGGGTGGGGATACCGGTCCCGGCGAGGTCCTCGCCGGCCACCCCCATCAACGGGTCGGCGTCACCGGGCAGGTGATAGGTCATGGCGGCATAGCCCAGATCGGCCAGCGGGTGGCCGATGGTGGCCAGCTCCCAGTCCAGCACCGCCACGATGCGCGGCTCGCTCGGATGGATCAGCACATTGCCCAGCCGGTAATCCCCGTGCGCGATGGTGGCCCGGTCGTCGGCCGGCAGATGCTCGGGCAGCCAGCCCGCCAGCCGCTCCATGTCCTGGCATTCCTCGACCTTGACCGCCGCCCACGACCGCGTCCACAGCGCCACCTGACGCGCCAGGTAGCCGTCGGGTCTGCCGAAGTCTCCCAGTCCCGCCTCGCGCCAGTCCACGCTGTGCAACCGAGCCAGCACGCGGGCCAGGTCCTCGTAGACCGCGGCCCGTTCGGCCGGGGTGCCGTCGCGCAACACCCGGTCCGGGAACACCCGACCGGGCACGTGGTCCATCACGAAGAACGGCGTGCCGATGACCTCTGCGTCCTCACACATCAGCCGCATCACCGGTACCGGCACGCCGGAGCCGGCCAGTGCCGCCATCACCCGATGCTCACGGCCGACGTCGTGGGCACGCGGCAACAGCACCCCAGGCGGCTTCTTACGAAGCACGAATTCTCCTGCGCCCGTGCGCAAATGGAAGGTGGGATTACTCTGACCGCCCTGGAACTGGCGGATTTCCAGCGGCCCGTCGATCCCGTGTCCACGCAGGTACCGGCCCAGTGCGGCCTCATCGATGCGGTGCTGCGGCAACACGTCGACCAGCTCGGGTACACCGGACATGCCCGCAGCGTCTCATATCCGTTCACCCGTCCGACGCTCATTGCGCGCGCGATGTGCACGCACCCCTGCCAGACTTTCCCCATGACCGATCTCGATGTGCCTTCCCCGAACGCCGAGCGTGCCCGCACCGGCCTGTCCTCCGACGCCCTGCGCCGCGCCATCATCGACCACGTGCGGTACTCGATCGGTCGTCCCGCCGCCGCCCTGCGCCCCGAGCACTACTACCGGGCGCTGGCGCTGGCCGTCCGGGACCGCATGCAGGACAACCGCGTCGCTTCCACCCAGACATCACTGGACCTCGGCAGCAAGCTCACCTGCTACCTGTCCGCGGAATTCCTGATGGGGCCGCAGCTGGGTGCCAACCTGCTCAACCTCGGCATCGAGCAGGCCGCCCGGGCCGCACTGAGCGAACTCGGCCAGGACCTCGACGAGGTGCTGGCGTGCGAGGAGGAACCCGGCCTGGGCAACGGCGGCCTCGGCCGACTGGCGGCCTGCTATCTGGATTCACTGGCGACGCTGGCACGCCCCGCGATCGGGTACGGCATCCGCTATGAGTTCGGCATCTTCGACCAGGAGATCCAGGACGGCTGGCAGGTCGAGAAGACCGACAATTGGCTGGACAACGGAAATCCCTGGGAGATCGCCAAGCCCGATGTGAACTACCTGGTCAACTGGGAAGGCCACACCGAGCACTACACCGACGACGCCGGCGTGTCCCGGATCCGCTGGGTGCCCGCCCGAGTCATCAAGGGTGTCGCCTACGACACCCCGATCCAGGGCTACGGGGTCAAGACGTGCAATGTGCTCACCCTGTGGAGCGCGCGGGCGGTGCACGAGTTCGCGCTGGAGGCGTTCAACACCGGCGACTACTACAAGGCCGTCGAGGAGGAGGTCACCTCCGAGACCGTCACCAAGGTGCTCTATCCGAACGACGAACCCGAGGCGGGCAAGCGACTGCGGCTGCTGCAGCAGTACTTCTTCGTGTCCTGCTCACTGCAGCACGTTCTGCACATCGTCGATGATCTGGCTGATCTGTCGATTTTGGAGCTGCCCGAGCGTTTTGCCATCCAGCTCAACGACACTCACCCCTCGATCGGTGTCGCCGAGCTCATGCGCCTGCTGGTCGACGAACGCCGGCTGGACTGGAACACGGCCTGGGACATCACCGTGGCCACCTTCGGGTACACCAACCACACGCTGCTGCCCGAGGCCCTGGAGAAGTGGTCGCTGGAGATCTTCGGTGAGAGCCTGCCCCGGCACCTGGAGATCATCTACGAGATCAACAGCCGGTTCCTGGACGAGGTGCGCGCCAAGTTCCCCGGTGACGAGGACCGGGTGCGCCGGATGTCGCTGATCGGCGAAGAGGGCGGCAAGACCGTGCGGATGGCCTACCTGGCCACCGTCGGCAGCCACGCGATCAACGGTGTCGCCGCGCTGCACTCCGAACTGCTCAAGGAAAGCGTCCTCAAGGACTTCTACGAGCTGTGGCCGGAACGCTTCTCGAACAAGACCAACGGTGTGACACCACGTCGTTTCGTGGCGCTGTCGAACCCAGGACTGCGCCAGCTGCTGGATCGCACCATCGGTGACGGGTGGCTGACACATCTGGACCGGTTGCGCGGGCTGGAACCGTTCATCGAGGACGACGGGTTCCGGGCGGAATGGCGAGATGTGAAGCGGGCCAACAAGTCACGGCTCGCGGAACTGGTGCTCGCCGAGACGGGCGTCGAACTGGATCCGTCCTGGCTGTTCGACATCCAGGTCAAGCGCATCCATGAGTACAAGCGTCAGCACCTCAACGTGCTGAACATCGTCACCCAGTACCTGCGGATCAAGAAGAACCCCGGCATCGAGATGGCGCCCCGGGCCTACATCTTCGGCGGCAAGGCCGCCCCCGGCTACTTCCTGGCCAAGCGCATCATCAAGCTGATCACCGCCGTCGGCGACATGGTCAACTTCGATCCCGAGGTCAACCGCTTCATGAAAGTGGTGTTCCTGCCCAACTTCAACGTGCAGAACGCTCACCTGATCTACCCGGCCGCCAACCTGTCCGAGCAGATCTCGACCGCAGGTAAGGAAGCCTCGGGCACCGGCAACATGAAGTTCATGATGAACGGGGCACTGACCATCGGCACTCTCGACGGTGCCAACGTCGAGATCCGCGAAGAGGCCGGTGCCGAGAACTTCTTCCTGTTCGGGCTCACCGTGGACGAGGTCGAGGCACTCAAGCGCGACGGCTACCGGCCGTCGGATTATGTCGCGGCCAACCCCGAACTGGCGGCCGTCCTCGATCTCATTGCCGGCGGCCACTTCTCGCACGGTGACACCGAGGTGTTCCGCCCACTGATCGACAACCTGCGCTACGACGACCCCTTCCTCGTGCTCGCGGACTACGCCTCCTATGTCGAGTGCCAGGACCGCGTGAGTGCCGCGTGGCAGGACCGCGATGCGTGGTCGCGCATGTCGATCCTGAACACGGCCCGCAGCGGCAAGTTCTCTTCCGACCGGGCGATCGAGGAGTACTGCGACGACATCTGGGGGGTCGGGCCGGTCAACATCGGGACCTAATCCCCTGTCGAGCACTCGTAGACAACTGGTAAGCCGGTAGTTATGACCACCACCACTGCACCGCTCTCTGATGCCGAGCTCACCCAGCTGGATGCGTACTGGCGGGCTGCCAACTATCTGTCGGTGGGTCAGATCTACCTGCTGGACAATCCGCTGCTGCGCGAACCACTGCAGCCCGAGCACGTCAAACCTCGGCTGCTGGGGCACTGGGGCACCACCCCCGGGCTCAACCTGCTCTACGCGCACCTGAACCGGGTGATCCGGCACCGCGACTCCGATGTGGTGTTCGTCACCGGTCCCGGGCACGGCGGCCCGGGGCTGGTGGCCAACACCTACCTCGAGGGCACCTACAGCGAGGTGTACACCGGCATCGGCCAGGACGCCGAGGGGTTGCGGAAGCTGTTCCGGCAGTTCTCGTTTCCCGGTGGCATCCCCAGTCACGTCGCGGCAGAGACGCCCGGATCCATCCACGAGGGCGGCGAGCTCGGCTATGCGCTCGTACATGCCTTCGGCGCCGCTTTCGACAATCCCGACCTGGTGGTGGCGGCCGTCGTGGGCGACGGCGAGGCCGAGACCGGACCGCTGGCGGCGAGTTGGCATTCCAACAAGTTCCTCGACCCGGTCCGCGACGGGGCGGTGCTGCCGATCCTGCATCTCAACGGCTACAAGATCGCCAATCCCACAGTGCTGTCGCGGATTCCGCAGCAAGAGCTGGAATCGTTGTTCACCGGCTACGGCTACATCCCGATCACCGTGGCCGGTGATGATCCCGCAGACGTGCACCAGCAGTTGGCGGCGGCGCTGGACGAGGCCTTCGACCAGATCGGCGCCATTCAGCGGGCGTCGCGCGAAGACGGTGAGGTGGGCCGGCCGCTGTGGCCGATGATCATCCTGCGCACACCGAAGGGCTGGACCGGCCCGGCCGAGGTCGACGGCGTGAAGGTGGAGGGCACCTGGCGATCCCATCAGGTGCCGCTGGCCGAAACCCGCACCAATCCCGCGCACCGGGCGGCGCTGGAAACGTGGTTGCGCAGTTACCGTCCCGAAGAACTGTTCGACGACACCGGTGCGCTGCTGCCCGAACTGCGGGCGCTGGCGCCGGTGGGCACCCGCCGGATGGGGGCCAACCCGCATGCCAACGGCGGTGTGCTGCTGCGCGATCTCGACCTGCCGCCGATGCACGACTACGCGGTCGAGGTGAGCTCGCCCGCCAACGGGTCGGCGGAGGCCACCCGGGTACTGGGCACCTTCCTGCGCGATGTGATCGCGCGTAACCCGGACAACTTCCGCCTGATGGGACCCGACGAGACCGCGTCCAACCGGCTGTCGGCGGTGTTCGAGACCACCGACAAGGTCTGGCTGGCGGATATCTCCGAAGACGACGAGCATCTCGCGTCGAGCGGACGGGTGATGGAGGTGCTGTCCGAACACCTGTGCCAGGGTTGGCTGGAGGGCTACCTGCTCACCGGGCGGCATGGATTGTTCAACTGCTACGAGGCTTTCGTCCACATCGTCGATTCCATGGTCAACCAGCACGCCAAATGGCTGACCAGCAGCGCACATCTGGACTGGCGGCGCCCGGTGGCATCGCTGAATTACCTTCTGACATCTCATGTCTGGCGCCAGGACCACAACGGTGCCTCACACCAGGATCCCGGTTTCATCGACCATGTCGCCAACAAACGCCCCGAGGTGGTCCGGGTGTACCTGCCGCCGGACGCCAACACCCTGCTCGCGGTCGGGGACCACTGCCTGCGCAGCCGCCAGTACGTGAACGTCATCGTGGCGGGCAAACAGCCCGCCTTGACCTACCTGACGATGGATGAGGCTGTCGCGCATTGCACCCGCGGCGCGGGGATCTGGGAGTGGGCCAGTTCCTCCACCCCGGGGAATGGCTTGGGCGAGCCCGATGTGGTGCTGGCGTGCGCGGGTGACGTCCCCACCCTGGAGACCCTGGCGGCCGCCGACATCCTGCGCCGCCGGCTGCCCGACCTCGGCGTGCGGGTGGTCAACGTCGTCGACATCATGCGGCTGCAACCCGAGTCCGAGCATCCGCACGGGCTGCCCGATCACGAGTTCGACGCTCTGTTCACCACCGACAAGCCGATCATCTTCGCCTACCACGGCTATCCGTGGTTGATTCACCGGCTGACCTACCGGCACACCAACCATGCTCAGCTGCATGTGCGCGGGTTCAAGGAGCGCGGTACCACCACGACGCCGTTCGACATGGTGATGCTCAACGACCTCGACCGGTTTCATCTCGTGATGGATGTCATCGACCGGGTACCCGGATTGGGCAGCGCAGCCGCCGGTCTGCGCCAGGAGATGGTCGACGCACGTCTGGCCGCCAAGCACTACACCCGCGAACACGGCGAGGACGACCCCGCGATCACCGGCTGGACCTGGCAGCGCAAGATCTGACGTTTCCCTCTCCACGGACCCGGGTAGTCCTCGGGAGTCCGAACCCCCAAGGAGAGGAAAAGTCATGCATGCCAAAACGATCGCCGGTGCCGCCGGTACCACCTTCGCCACCCTGTCGCTCGCAGTACTGACAGCAGCGGCGGCAGGTGCCGCGCCGGTCAGCGAAAGTTACGGCAACCAGCAGAAACTCGATGACGCCGGCGGCACCGTGACCGCCTGGACGGTCGATGAGCTGCACCCGAGCACCGACACCCTGCCGGTGCCGGTGAACGGAACCCTGTATGAGGCCACCGCGACCGTGCAGGCCGTCGAGGGCACCGCGACACCCGTGGTGACCGACTTCAACGCACGCACCGCCACCGGTGCCAGCTACCACGCCGTGCCCGCGCCGACGGCAACGGGTGTCAGCCCGGCTCCGCTGCAGGCCGGTACCAGCAATACCGGCAAGATCTACTTCGACGTCACCGGTCCGGCGCCAGAGAGCGTGGTCTACAGCAATGGTGGCCAGGACCTGTTGATCTGGAAGTAATTTCGGGCTATCACCGGAGGAATCATGGCGTCACCCAGTTCATCGACGAAGTCGACCGATAGGTCACCTGTGCTCAACTGGGTGCTCGCCCTGGCCACCATCCCCGCTGCGGCCGCGGTGGTCGGGTTCGCCTACATGCAGGTACTCGGCACCGCGGGCTGCAGTGAGCCCGACTGCTCGCGGCTGAACACCCTCGGGTTCAGCCTCATTCAGTACGGGGTACCGGCCGTCGCCGGACTGGCCGTGGTGGCGTCGTTCGTCACCGCGCGCCGGCGCGGCGGCGTGCTGGTACCGCTGGCGGCCTGGATGGTCATCGTGGTCGCCGTCATCGTGTTGGTCTTCACCTTCCCGCACTGACCGCTGCGATGAATTTCGTTGGTGCTCAGTCGGATTGCGCGCCGCGCGCCTCGGCTCCAGACTCCTCGGCGTCGAGCGCGTCCTCGGGCGTCGTGCGACCCACGTAGGCGCCGTCGCCGCCCTCGCTCGCCCGGCTCGATGCCACATGCGGATCGGCGGTCACGTCTTCTTCGGATTTCGCGTCCGCCCGGTGCTTGGCCATCTCATTCTCCTTCGTTTACCAGCGCTTGACTCTGCGCCGGCACGTTCTCCGCGAGCTCCAGTTCGACCACCATCGGCCGGTGATCGGAGATCGGCAACTCCGGTGTGCTGCACCGTCGCGCTCGCAGCCGCGGATGGTCGGTCAGCAGATGATCAAGCTGGCGGGTGGGCCGATGCGCCGGGAAGGTGCGAGCCGCGGCCAGTGACCGCATGCCGGACCATCGGGCGGCCGCCGCCACGGGCTGATTCAGATCGCCGAGCAGCAGGCGCGGGCCCGGTAACGCGGACAGCTCACGGCACAGCCGGCGCAGCTGAAAGCGATTCCAGCCCGGGACGAAGCTGAGATGGGTGCTGGCCGCGGTGACCTCCCCCAGCGGGGTGTCAAAACATCCGGCGATGGCGACCCGCGGCTCCTCATCCATCAGCATCACCCGGCGCGTGCCCGGCAGGTACGCGGGAAAGCGGAACGGGATCCGGGGCGGGTACACGACATGCCAGTCCCGCACCGGATAGCGCGACAGCAGAGCGACGCCGTAGGCGCTCGCGCCGGGTTGCTCGGCCCCGGTCGCCGCCGCCCACACGGCCCCGGGAGTACCGGAGATCGTGGCCGCGAACCGATGCGCCACCGCCCCCATCGCGTCGGCGGCCACCGCCGTCAGATCGGCCCGGCCCGAGCGGGCCTGGTCGACGTCGACCTCTTGCAGCGCCAGCAGGTCGACATCCAGGGCTCGGATGCAATCGGCAA
The DNA here is from genome assembly GCF_051188035.1 of Mycolicibacterium sp. Y3. Classification (NCBI taxonomy): domain Bacteria; kingdom Bacillati; phylum Actinomycetota; class Actinomycetes; order Mycobacteriales; family Mycobacteriaceae; genus Mycobacterium; species Mycolicibacterium sp. Y3. Next base: position 4,135,926 of record NZ_JAVQLT010000001.1, read on the forward strand.
AGGTATCCACGTCCACCCCGCCGCCGGGTCTTCGCCCGTGCAGGATGTTGAAAGTGCCTACCCGCATCGGTAACCCATACCCAATCCAAGCACGCGCACACCTTGAGCCGCTGACCTGCGGCTGAGCACAGTGCTTACTGCGCGTATTCGCCCGCTCGGGCACCTGCGGCCAATTAGGCTTTCGCGCGTGGCTGCTGGCAAAGTTGCGCCCACGCGGGCCGGGCGCGAGGCGCGGCAAACGTGGGAGGGGTGCGCAGCATGAGCCTGGGAGGCCTGTTCTCAGGCGGCCGACAGCTCGTCGGCGACGGGCTGCAGTTCATCGGCGGCGGCCTGCAGCTCGTCGGACGCACCGTGAACCAGATGCCGCGGGCGGACGAGGTGTTACCGCTGCTCGCGGACGTCGAGCGGTCGGTGGTGCGGGCGGTCCGTCAACATCTGGAGGAACTCGATCCGCCCGCCGCCGCCCTCACCGAGCAGACCGAGGACGAGGCACCCACCACACCCACGCTGCTGCTGCGCTCGTTGCTCGACCGGTCCATGTACACCAGCCCCGACAGCAGCCGAGACGTGCTATATCTGAATTTGCTGCAGGCGCTGGTTCCGGACGAGGCGCGCATACTCGCCGCATTGTCCGACGGCTCCGCCTACCCGGTGATCCACATCGCCGAACCCGGGGTCGGCAACACCCCGTCGTTCGTGTTGAAGAACGCGTCGACCGTCGGCCGGCAGTCAGGTGTGTCGCTGCCCATGCACACCCCGCTGTATCTGACCCGGATGCTCGCCCTCGGTCTGGTGCGTCTGGGTCCGGAGGCGTCATCGATGTATGACGAGTACGAGATGCTGCAGACCGACCACACGGTGGCCACCGCGCTGGGCCGGGCCCGTCGCGGGATGCGGGCCGCCCGGGTGATCCGCAGAACCATATTCATCAGCGATCTGGGCCAGGAACTCTGGGAGGCAGCCAAATGAGCGACTGGTTCGAGCACGCCTTCACCTACCCGTGGTGGGTGTACGTCACCATTCCGCTAGGGGCGGCCTTCGTCGGTTGGGTCACCAAGATCCTGGCGCTGAAGATGATGTTCTATCAGGTCGAGTTCGTCGGCATCAAGCCGTATTTCGGCTGGCAGGGCCAGATTCCCAAGCGTGCACCGAAAATGGCTGCCGTGGCGGTGGATTCGCTCACCTCGGGCATCCTCAAACCTGAGGAACTGTTCGACAAGATCGATCCCGACGAACTGGTCGCCGAGCTGGGCGAGCCGTTGCGCGACGCCGCCAGGGAACTCGTCGACACCATGATGATGTCGTTCCAGCCGCAGGTGTGGCGCGCGATGCCCGACCAGGTCAAAGACATCATCGTCAAGAACGTGGAGAGTCGCATCCCGTCGGCCGCCCGCGGCATGTTCGGCGAGTTCCGCGGTCAGGTCGACCAGATCTTCGATATCAAGCACATGGTCATCACCAATCTGGTACGGGACAAGGCCACGCTCAACAACGTCTTCCAGGACATCGGCAAGCCGGCGTTCAAGTTCCTGATCAAGTCGGGTCTGTACTTCGGGTTCATCATCGGCCTGGTGCAGATGCTGGTGTTCGGTGTCACCGGCTGGCACCTGGCGTTGCCGCTGTTCGGTCTGCTCACTGGTGGTCTGACCGACTACGTCGCGTTGCAGATGATCTTCCGGCCGCTGGAGCGCAGGACCGTGTTCCCCGGGATCAAGTGGCAGGGCGTGTTTCAGGCCGAACGCGAACAGGTCATCCACGGCTATGCGGCGCTGATGGCCCGCGAGATCTTCACCCCGAAGGCCATCATGGAGAGCCTTCTCACCGGCCCGATGTCGGACAAGTTCTTCGACATCATCCAAACCGAGATCGGCCGCACCATCGACAGCCAGATGGGCTTCGCCGGCCGGGTGATCAGCGCCGTGGGCGGTCGCCAGTATCAGGACATGAAGCTGCAGATCGCCGGCTCCATCATCGAGAAGCTTCCCGAAACCTCCTCGTATATCGAGCAATACGCGGCCGAACGACTCGACCTGGAGAACGTCATGGTCGAGAAGATGATGGTGCTGGACTCCCAGTCATATGAGAACCTGCTGCGCCCGGCGTTCAAGGACGACGAGTGGATCATCGTCGTCCTGGGCGCTGCGCTCGGCTTCATCTGCGGTGAGATCCAGTCTCAGCTGATCCTGATGCTGGCGCACTGACGTCGCGCAGGTGGTGCGCGGCGATCGCATCGCTCGCGGCACCGTCCGGCCGGCTCAGCACCACCTCCGGGCCATTGGCATCAGCGTGCGCCGATCCCTTGAACCCCCAGGACAGCGCCGGAGACTGGACGGGCTGACAACAGCGGCGTGGAATGGCCTTCCCGGTGTGCGCGTTGTCGGTGAGAACCGGATAGGAAAGCGAGACACTGTGCCCGATCCAGACCTCATCCATCTCGCCGTCGCCCTGGACGGCACGGGATGGCATCCGGCGGCCTGGCGTGAGCCCGACGCCCGCCCCCATGACCTGCTTACCGCCGGGTACTGGGCCGATCTGGTCGGCACTGCCGAACAGGGGCTGCTGGACCTGGTCACCTTCGAGGACGGTCTGGCCCTGCAGTCCGACCATCCCTGGCGGTCCGACGAACGCACCGACCGGGTGCGCGGCCGACTCGACGCGGTCCTGATCGCCTCCCGGGTGGCGCCCACCACCCGGCATATCGGCCTGATCCCCACCGCGATCACCACCCACACCGAGCCGTTCCACCTGTCCAAGGCCATCGCCACGCTGGACTACGTGAGTTCCGGCCGGGCCGGTGTCCGGGTGCAGATCTCGGCGAGCCCCGAGGCCGCCGGGCATTTCGGGCGGCGCGAGATAGGTGAACGCTCCCCCGCCCTCACCGACGATCTGATCGGCGAGGCCGCCGACTACATCGAGGTGCTACGCCGGCTCTGGGACAGCTGGGAGGACGACGCCGAGATCCGCGATGTCCGCACCGGACGGTTCATCGACCGGAACAAGCTGCACTACATCGATTTCGAAGGCGCGCACTTCTCGGTCAAGGGGCCGTCCATCACCCCCCGCCCACCGCAGGGTCAACCGATCGTGGCCGCGCTGGGGCATGTCGACCCCGTGTATCAGTTGATCGCCGGCGGTACCGATCTGGGGTTCGTCACCCCGCACAGCACCGATGAGACCGCCGCCCTGGTGGACACCATCGCCGCGCAGCGACCCGCCGGGCTTGCCCCCGTCCGGGTGTTCGCCGATCTGGTGGTGTTCCTCGCCGACACCTCCGCAGCGGCCCACGCCCGCAAAGCGCGCCTCGATGAGCGGCTCGGTGCCGAATACCGCAGTGAAGCCGAGATATTCGTCGGCACTGCAGCCGAATTGGCAGATCTTCTGCAGCAGTGGCATGCCGCCGGCGCGGCCGGATTCCGGCTGCGGCCGGCCACCCTGCCGCACGACCTGACGCAGATCACCGACACTCTGGTCCCAGAACTGCGCCGCCGTGGCCTGTTCCGGGACCACTACCAGGGTTCCACGCTGCGCGACCTGCTCGGCTTGTCCCGCCCCGCCAACCGGTACGCAGGAGTCTAGATGAGCAAGCCCGTCAAGCAGATTCACCTGGCCGCCCACTTCCCCGGTGTCAACAACACCACCGTCTGGAGCGACCCCGCCTCCGGCAGCCACATCGAGTTCAGCTCATTCGTGCATTTCGCCCAGACCGCCGAGCGCGGCAAGTTCGACTTCCTGTTCCTGGCCGAGGGGCTGCGGCTGCGCGAACAGAACGGGTTGATCTACGACCTCGACGTGGTGGGCCGGCCGGACACCTTCACGGTGCTGGCCGCGCTCGCCGCGGTGACCGACCGGCTCGGCCTGACCGGCACCATCAACTCGACGTTCAACGAACCCTATGAGGTGGCGCGGCAATTCGCGTCGTTGGACCACCTGTCCGACGGCCGCGCCGCCTGGAACGTCGTGACATCCTGGGACGCCTTCACCGGGGAGAACTTCCGCCGCGGCGGCTATCTCGCCGAGGATCAACGGTACTCCCGGGCCGAGAGCTTCCTGCGCGCGGCGCACACCCTGTTCGACTCCTGGCACGGCGGCGAGGTGGTCGCCGACAAGGAGCGCGGGGTATTCCTCGCCGATCCGCAGGCCGGCGCATTCTCCTACGCCGACCAGCATTTCGATATCAGCGGCCGGTTCAACGTGCCGCGCAGCCCGCAGGGCAGGCCGGTCATCTTCCAGGCCGGCGACTCCGATCACGGCCGCGAGTTCGCCGCGTCGTCGGCGGATGCCATCTTCTCGCGCCACGGCACCTTGGAGGACGGTCAGGCGTTCTACACCGATGTGAAGGGCCGGCTGGCGAAATACGGCCGCAGCCACGAACAGCTGCTCATCCTGCCCGCGGCCACGTTCATCCTCGGCGATACCGATGCCGAGGCCGCCGAGATCGCCCACGAGGTGCGGCTGGCCCAGGTCAGCCCCGCCACGGCCATCAAGTTCCTTGAGCAGCTGTGGAATCGCGATCTGTCCGACCACGACCCGGACGGCCCGCTGCCCTCGGTGGACCCGCTCGTCGGCGAGAACACCATCGCCAAGGGCCGGGCCAGTGTGCGGATGCACCGGGACCCCGTCGCCGTCGCCAACGAATGGCGCGCCAAGGCCGAAGCCGAGAACCTCACCACCCGTGAGCTCATCGTCGAGGTGACCGGGCGACAGAGCTTCATCGGATCGCCTGCCACTGTAGCCGAGTCGATCAACCACCTGGTGCAGTCCGACGCGAGCGACGGGTTCATCCTCGTCCCACACGTGACCCCGGGCGGACTCGACCCGTTCGTCGACACGGTGGTGCCGTTGCTTCAGGAGCGCGGCGTGTTCCGCGCCGACTACACGGGCACCACGCTGCGCGATCACCTGGGTCTGGCCGAACCCGCCCGGCAGTCCCGGGCCAGCTAGCCACCTCCTATGTTGGGGGTATGACCGAGCTACGGGAGATTCAGACACCGCAGGGTGTGCTGCGCTACTACGACAGCGGCAGCGGGCCAGCACTGCTGTTTCTGCACGGTTCCGGCCCGGGCGTCACCGGCTGGCGCAACTTTCGTGGGGTCCTCCCGGCGTTCGCGGCGCACCATCGTTGCCTGATCCTGGAGTTTCCCGGCTTCGGTGTGAGCCCCGACGTGCGCGGGCACCCGATGGTGACGGCGCAGGCGGCGGTGGCCCCGTTCCTCGATGCGCTCGGGGTGGATCGGGCCGACATCATCGGCAACTCGATGGGCGGCGGCGTCGGCATCAACTTCGCCATCCACCACCCGGAGCGGGTCGGCAAGTTGGTGACCATCGGCGGTATCGGCACCAATATCTTCTCCCCAGGCCCCAGCGAGGGTATCCGCCTGCTGCAAGAGTTCACCGAGGATCCGACCCGCCAGCGGCTGGTCGATTGGCTGCGCTCGATGGTGTACGACGAGCGGCTGGTGACCGAGGAGTTGATCGAGGAGCGCTGGCAATTGGCCACCGATCCCGACACCCTTGCCGCGGCACGGCGGATGTACGGCAAGGCCGCCTTCGCCGGGATGATGGCGGCCATGCGGGCCGCCGACGCGCCGATGCCGTGGGCACAGATGCACAAAGTCTCCGCGCCGACCTTGCTGACCTGGGGCCGTGACGACCGGGTCAGCCCCCTGGACATGGCTCTGCTCCCCATGCGCACCATCCCGCACGCCGAACTACACGTCTTCCCGCACTGCGGGCACTGGGCGATGATCGAAGCCAAGGCCGCATTCGAGAGCACCGTGCTGGCGTTCCTGGCCCGGTGATGGGTACCTACGCGATCACCGGGTCGGCATCCGGGATGGGATATCACACCGCCCAGAAGCTCAGGGCCCGCGGGCACACCGTGATCGGCGTCGATCTACACGACGCCGAGGTGATCGCCGACCTGTCCACACCGCAAGGCCGGCAAGCCGCGGCCGCCGAGGTGCTGGCCGCGGCCGGCGGCGTGTTGGACGGTGCCGTGTTGGCCGCCGGACTGGGCCCGGGCGCCGGCAACCGGCTGATCGCCGAGGTGAACTTCCTGGGCGTGGTCGAGCCGCTCACCGCCTGGCGTCCGGCGTTGGCCGCGGCGGACCGCGCCAAAGTCGTGGTGCTGGCCAGCAACTCGACCACCACGGTGCCTGCGGTGCCCCGTCGCACCGTCGATGCACTGCTCGCGCACGACACCGACAAAGCGGTGCGCAGCATCCGGCTGCTCGGCAGCAGCGGTTCGGCGCTGATGTACTCGGCCAGCAAGACCGCCGTCAGCCGGTGGGTGCGCCGGCAGGCGGTGACACCGGCATGGGCCGGTGCGGGGATTCGGCTCAACGCGCTGGCGCCGGGCGCGATCATGACCCCGCTGTTGGAAACGCAGCTCGCCTCGCCCAGGGAAGGTGCGGCGGTGCGCAGGTTCCCGATTCCCGTCGGTGGCTTCGGCGACCCCGGCCAGCTGGCCGACTGGATCTGCTTCATGCTGTCGGATTCCGCCGATTTCCTCTGCGGCAGCATCATTTTCGTCGACGGTGGCACGGATGCCTTCTTCCGCACCGACGATTGGCCGCGGACGCTGCCGCTGCGCCGGCTGCCGGGCTACCTGTGGCGCTTCGCCCGCGGTCCGGGGCATGCTTGACACCATGGCTGTACAGACCATGCAGGCCTGGCAGGTCCGCAAGCCCGGACCGCTGAGCACCCGACCTCTGGAATTCGTCACCACCCCCGTCACCGAGCCGGCGGGTGATGAGGTTCTGATCGCCGTGCGCACCTGCGGCGTCTGCCGCACCGACCTGCACGTCACCGAGGGTGACCTGCCGGTGCACCGGCCCCGGGTCACCCCCGGGCACGAAGTGGTAGGTGAGGTGGTGGCCATCGGACCTGCGGTCACCGACCTCGGCGTCGGCGACCGGGTGGGCGTGGCCTGGCTGCGGCACACCTGCGGTTCCTGCCGGTACTGCCTGGCAGACCGGGAGAACCTGTGCACGCAATCCCGCTACACCGGCTGGGATGCCGACGGTGGGTACGCCGAATTCGTCACCGCACCAGCGCCATATGTGCACCAATTGCCGTCGGGCTACACCGACGCCGAGCTCGCCCCGCTGCTGTGCGCGGGCATCATCGGCTACCGGTCACTGCTGCGCGCCGACCTGCCACCGGGCGGACGTCTGGGTATCTATGGGTTCGGCGGCAGCGCGCATATCACCGCCCAGGTGGCCCTGGCCCAGGGCGCCGAGGTGCATGTGATGACCCGGGGTGACCAAGCCCAGGAACTCGCGATGGCACTGGGTGCCGCGTCGGCACAAGGCCCCGCGGACCGCCCGCCCGTGCCCCTGGATTCGGCGATTCTCTTTGCGCCGGTGGGTGAATTGGTGTTGCCGGCGCTGGAGGCGCTCGACCGGGGCGGCACGCTGTCCATCGCCGGGATCCACCTCACCGACATCCCGGTGTTGAACTACGAGCGGCATCTTTTCCAGGAACGCCAGGTACGTTCGGTGACGTCGAATACCCGCACCGACGCACGCGAGTTCCTGGCGTTCGCCGGCCGGCACCGCATCGAGGTGAGCGGTCCGGAGTATCCGCTGGATCGGGCCGACGCCGCACTGGACGATCTGAGTGCAGGGCGGATCGCCGGTGCGGCGGTGTTGCGTGTCGGCTGAGCAGATGAATTCAGCGAACTGGGTCCGACGGCCCGCGCGGGCGGCAATGATGGATCCAGACCCGAGCTCGACGAGGAGCGCTTGATATGACCGCGATCGAAAACAACGTGACTTTCACCTCGGCATTCGACGATGACGTCGCAGCCACCCAGGCCTATTTCGACAGCGAGCGCTTCGAGGGCATCACCCGGCTCTACTCGGCGCGCCAAGTCGTCGAGCAACGCGGCACCATCCCGTCGGACTACCCGGTCGCGCGGGAGGCCGCCACGGCCTTCTTCCCGTACCTGCGTGAACTGTTCGCCCAGAAGAAGAGCATCACCACCTTCGGCCCCTACTCGCCCGGCCAGGCCGTGGTGATGAAACGGATGGGCATCAAGGGCATCTACCTCGGTGGCTGGGCCACCTCGGCGAAGGGGTCGATCAGCGAGGACCCGGGGCCCGACCTCGCCAGCTATCCCCTCAGCCAGGTGCCCGACGAAGCCGCCGGACTGGTGCGCGCCCTGCTGACCGCCGACCGCAACCAGCACTACCTGCGGCTGCAGATGACCCCCGAACAGCTTGCGGCAGCGCCGCCGCCGGTGGACTACCGGCCATTCATCATCGCCGACGCGGACACCGGCCACGGTGGTGATCCCCACGTGCGCAACCTCATTCGCCGCTTCGTCGAATCGGGCGTACCGGGCTACCACATCGAGGACCAGCGTCCCGGCACCAAGAAGTGCGGCCATCAGGGCGGCAAGGTGCTGGTGCCGTCCGACGAGCAGATCAAGCGACTCAACACCGCCCGCTTCCAGCTCGACATCATGCGGGTGCCCGGCATCATCGTGGCCCGCACCGATGCCGAGGCAGCCAACCTCATCGACGGCCGTTCCGATGAGCGTGATCAGCCGTTCCTGCTGGGCGTCACCAACGTCAAGATCCCGTCGTACAAGTCCTGCTTCCTGGCGCTGACGCGGCGCTTCTACGACCTGGGTGTCACCGAGATCAACGGGCACAAGCTGTACGCGCTGCCCGACGGTGAGTACGCCACCGCCGAGGCCTGGCTGGACCAGCGGGGCATCCTGCGCCTAGTCGCCGACGCTGCCGCGTCGTGGAAGGACAACCCGCGCCAATCCCTGGACAAGCTGTTCGACAAGGTCGAGTCGGCGTTCGTCGATGCCTGGCAGGACGATGCCGGGCTGCAGACCTACGGCGACGCGGTCGCCGACCTGCTGGAGTTCCGGGAACGCGAAGGCGATCAGCCCGCCATGAGCGCCAAGGAATGGCGCAAGTTCGCCAAGACCGCTCCGTTGTATGTGGCCAAGGAGAAGGCCAAGGAAATCGGCGCCGATGTGGCGTGGGATCCGGAGCGGGTGAAGACGCCGGAGGGCTACTACCAGATCCGTGGCGGCATCCCGTACGCGATCGCCAAGTCGTTGGCCGCCGCGCCATTCGCCGACATCCTGTGGATGGAGACCAAGACCGCCGACCTGGCCGATGCCCGTGAGTTCGCCACCGCCATCCACGCGGTGTATCCGGACAAGATGCTGGCCTACAACCTGTCGCCGTCGTTCAACTGGGATACCACCGGGATGAGCGATGACGAAATGCGGGCCTTCCCCGAGGAGATCGGCAAGCTCGGGTTCGTCTTCAACTTCATGACCTACGGCGGTCACCAGATCGACGGCGTGGCCGCCGAGGAGTTCGCGACGGCATTGCGCCAGGACGGCATGCTGGCGCTGGCCCGGCTGCAACGCAAGATGCGTTTGGTCGAATCTCCTTACCGCACACCGCAAACCCTGGTCGGCGGGCCGCGCAGCGATGCCGCGCTGGCCGCGTCGTCGGGGCGTACCGCCACCACCAAGTCCATGGGCAAGGGCTCCACCCAGCATCAGCATCTGGTGCAGACCGAGGTGCCCAAGAAGCTGCTGGAGGACTGGCTGGCGGTGTGGAGCGAGCACTACCAGCTCGGCGAGAAACTCCGTGTGCAACTGCGCCCGCGCCGCGCCGGTTCGGATGTGCTGGAGCTCGGCATCTACGGCGACGGTGAGGAGAAGCTGGCCGATGTCGTCGTCGACCCGATCAAGGACCGGCACGGCCGCAACATCCTGACCGTGCGGGACCAGAACACCTACGCCGAGAAGCTGCGCAAGAAGCGCCTGATGGATGTCATCCACCTGTGGCTCGTCCACCGGTTCAAGCCGGAGATCGTCTACTACGTGACGCCCACCGAGGACAACATCTATCAGACCGAGAAGATGAAGAAGCACGGCATCTTCAGCAACGTCTATCAGGAGGTCGGCGAGATCATCGTCGCCGATGTCAATCAGTCCCGCATCGACGAACTGCTGAACTCCGACGGGGTGGCGCTGGGCAGGTTGATCCGCAAGGAGGACTGAGTCTCACCCCAGCCCTCACCCCTCGGTGAGGAACTCGACTGCGGCGTTCAGCGCGGGGCGGTGGCGCAGGATGCGGTAATGCGCCAGGCGCCCGAGTCCCCGCGTGGTGATCAGGTTCGCCGACGGCCATATCGCTGCGATGTGGCGGCTTGTGTCGTAGGGGCTGTCGCGGTCGTCCGGGTCGTGCACCAGGAGCAGCGGCGGGTTGTCCGCCCGGGCCGCCATCGCCGAGATGTCGGTGTCGAACAGCGGCATGCCGAGACGGCGGTCCAGACCACGGTGCAGCCGGCTGCGGATGCGTGGGCCGAAGCCGTGCCGGTCGGCGAACAGGTCGAGGTAGAGCGAGAAGTCCCCATCGGCGCCAGGAACACCAGGCGTTCGGCCGATGTCCCCCGGGCTACGGCCAGTGCGGCGGCCTTGGCGCCCAGGGAGTGGGCGACGATCGCGCGGGCGGCACCGTGTTCGCGCACCACGGCGCCGACGGCCTCGGCGCACTCCAGGATGGTGGTCCGACCCGCTGCGAGCGCTCCGGGTTCGGAGTCGTTGTGGCTGGGCAGGTCGAAGGCGATGACGCGATATCCGGCCGCGACAAGCGGTTTGACGAAGACACCCATATGCGCCCGGCAACCGCCCCAGCCGTGCACCAGGTACACCGGCGGACCGTCACCCCACGCCTCCCCGGCGATCCGGTGGCCGTCCCACTCGGCTTCGATCGGCCGACTCGGCGGCACCCCGGGGGGCATGCGCTGGCTCAGGTCGACCTCCGGCGGAGTGCACCACAGCTCGATCGCCCATCGGGCGCCCCAGCCCGGCGCGAACCGTTCCAGCAGCCCGAATGCCCGGCGCACTCTCGGCTCGACGGGCGGTTCGACGCCCGAGCCTGCCTCATCCGGGTCGAGCTCAGTGTTCAACAGTCCCCCAGCCTGCGAGCCGCTACCGGCGGCTCGCGGCGATCATATCGAGGACTGCACGAGGTCGGCCGCGGGCTCCTCGCCCAACCCCACCAACGGGCCACCCACGCGGGCGATCACCGGACTGAGTGCGGCCAGCGCCGCCAGTGCCACCGACACCACGATGGCCCCGACGAAACCATGCGCATCGGCGGCCAGGCCCGCGCTGGCTGTACCGACCGCGCCGCCGATCAGCGTTCCGCTGTTGAGCCACCCGAAGGCCTCCGTCGTCGCGTGCTCAACGACCCCGCGCGACACCATGAGATAGAGCGCCGAGAGCGCGGGCGCGAATCCGAGACCCGACGCGAACAGCACCGCGAGCGCGAGCCCGTGCTGCTCGATGACACCGAACAGTGCGGTCCCGACGGCGACCGTGGCGAGTGCCGCGGACAGGCCGCGTAGGCCGATTGTGCGGTGCCCCAACGTGATACCACCCACCAGCGAGCCGAAGCTGGCCACCGCGATCGCCGCGCCGGTCATGGGGCTCCCGACGCCGTAGCGGGCGACGACACCCACTTCGAGCGCGGTGAACGACGCGATCAACGGCAGGCTGGCGGCGATGGCGAGCACGACCGCCCGATTTCGCAGGATCGCGCCGAAGCGCGTGCCGCCACCTCCGGCAACCGATCCCACCCGGCGGGCGCTGAACAGAAACCACACCGTCCCGACCACCGTGATGACCGCCGCCACGACCAGCGGCAGCGCGGTCGAGAGCGTCGAGGCCAGGACCGTCACGGCAAGCGGCCCCACGACCCAACACACTTCCTGGGCGGTGGTGTCCAGTGCGAACAATGCGCGCAGGCCGGGCCCGGACACCATGTACGGGTACAGCGACCGGACGACCGGCGCCAGCGGGGGTACCGACGCGCCGATCAGCATCCCCAGCACCACGAGCGCCACCGGTGACGTCCCCGCCACCGCGAGGGCGACCAGCGAGACACCGTTCACCGCGGCCGCAATCATCAAGGTCGCCGTTCTGCTCGCCTTGCCGGCGAGTCGCGCGATCAGCGGCATGGCGATCGCCTCGGCGACACTCACGGTGGCCACCACGCCTCCGGCCAGGGCATACGACCCGGTCTTCGCCTGGATGTGCAGCAGCACCGCCAGCGACAGCATGCCCATGGGCAACCGCGCGAACGTCTGCGATGCCACCACGGCCAGCACGGCCGGCGTCCGGAACAGACCTGCGTACACCTTCACCTGCGGCACTGTACCGTCCAGACGGTACAGTACGGAATCGATTTACCGTTAGGCTCTGGCGATGAGTTCGGCACGTGACCGCATCCTCGACGCGTATGAGGAGTTACTGGCACTCGAGGGTGAGCGTTACGCGACGCTCGATGCCGTCGCGGCCAAGGCGAACGTGTCCAAAGGCGGCCTGCTCTACCACTTTCCGGCGAAGGACGAACTCAGCAACGCATTGTGCGAACGGCTGGTCGCGCTGGCCGCCGAGGACCTCGATGAGATGCGCAGCGCGGCCGAGGGGCCGGCGCGCTACTACGTGCGCACGTCACGCTATGAGGGAACCGCCCTGGATCGGGTGCTCGTCGCCGTCTCGCGACTACAGCAGGCGGGCAATCCGCGTGCCCGCGCCGCGATCGAAGAGGCATCGAACAACTGGTTGGCCCTGCTGCACGTCACACTGGGCGATCTCGCCATGGCCCGGGCCGTCAAACTGATCGGCGACGGCCTGTACTACAACGCGCTGTACCGCTCGGTCGACGGGCGTCCGGACCCGTCCGCCGGCGACGACGAACTCCTTGCGGTCATCGACCGGATCACCGGAATCGCTACCTGAGACCGAGCGGCGTCGCGACGATCGCCAGCGAATCACCGACAACGGTCAGTTCGCGCGAGCCGATCCGCTCGGCCAGTCGGCGACGCAGTTCCACGCCCGCTTCCTCCTCGAGGGTCAGGAAGCTCGAGTAGGTGAACAGCAGCTCGATCCACTGTTCACCGGAGAACGCCAAGGTGCGCGGATACTCCGTGAGCGCGACGGCGAAGCCGGCCGCCTTGAGTGCGCCGGTGACACCGTCGGTGTCGTTCGTGCGGGAGTAGGCGGAGACCTCCAGGTAGTCCCGGTAGATGTCGTCCATCTCGATGCCGACGGGGCGCTCGGCGCGCAGCCGGTTCCACAGCAGCGCCAATCTGCCTCGCTCGCCGAGGATCTCGGTCACCTTCGGTAGGGCGACGGCCGGGTCCACCCAGTGAAACGACGCCGCGAAGGTGACCAGATCGAATCGCCGGCCGGCCGGCTCCCAGCTCTCGAAGGTCGCGATCTCGGTCTCGATTCCCTTGGCCCGGGCGAGTTCGGCCATCCGCTCGTCGGGTTCGACGGCGAGGACCTGCAGCCCCTGGTCGGCCAGTTGGCGCGCGACCCTGCCGGTGCCGGCACCGGCGTCGAGTGCAGTCTTCGCGCCGGTGGCGAGTAGATCGTCGACCAACGGTGCGGGGTAGCCGGGCCGGTGCGCGTCGTAACGCTGCGCGGCCCCGCCGAACGAATTGGCGCGTCGACGATCGGTGAACAGGCGGGTGGACGGCGGCATGTGGCCGACGGTACCGAGCAGCCCTGTGACGACGCTGGGGCCGTGCTGCATTCGCGATCGTGATCGGTGAGTTGCCGAACCGAAATCAGTCCAAACCACATTGGCCACATTGATCACACAGGCACGATTAATCACACGAGCCTCATTCATCACAATTTCGCCGAAGCGGCCAATCATGAGGAAATTGATTCTGCGCGCGGACCGTCTCGGCGGAACGAAGAGCTGCCACCGCACGGGTGATCACCCCGCCGAACTGGGCTGATCGCGGCGCGTGGACGGGACCACCCGACCCCGAGTTCCATACTCACCAGCCCCACAAGAAGTAATACAACCCATAGAGCACACTAAGTATCAGCCGCCAGTCTGTTTATCTTTCGCCTCATCCGTAAACTCCACACACGCGAGCAGTAATGAATATTTCTCGACCACACCGTTATCGATCAGAAGGTCTAAGGGGAAGACTCGGATGAGCGTGCGAACGGCCCTCGTGGCGGGCGCAGTGGGTGGTGCGATCGGTGTCGTTCCGTTGAACGTGGCCGTACCGGTCGCCGATGCAGAACCCAATTGGGATGCCATGGCGCAGTGCGAATCGGGCGGTAACTGGTCCGCCAATACCGGAAACGGCTTCTACGGCGGTCTGCAGTTCACGCCGTCCACGTGGGCGTCGAACGGCGGTGTCGGTTCGCCGTCTGCGGCAAGCCGGGGCGAACAGATCAGAGTGGCCCGAAATGTGCTGCAAACCCAAGGCATCGGGGCGTGGCCGGTGTGCGGTGGGCCGGTGGCGCAGGCAGTGAGCACATGTCGGCTTCTGGTGTCCTGGATTCCTATCGGCCGACTGCCGCACCTGTGCTCAGAGGTCCTCAAACCCTTTACCTGACAGCGTGTCTCACGACTGATCGGTCAGCACAGGTGTGTGAGGCGACAGAACGGGGAATTGTGGCGCGGGTGGGGGCCAGTTCTGGGCGCGTTGCCCGGGTCGGTGGCGGCAGGCTCGGGCGCAACCGGCTCGGGCGCCGGCGCCGCGCTCGGTAGCGTGGCCGGCATGGTCCAGATGCCGATCGGCTGTCCGGACGGGCCGTAGTAGCTGGCCGCCGCGGCGGCCATCAACCGCAGCTGCGTCGGCTGCGCGTCGGGCTTGACGTGGAAGAACACCCAACCGTCAGCGTCACCGCTGACCGGGGATGGCAACGGTGGCATCGTCAGCACGGTCGGCGGCACAGGGCGCAGTTCCTCGCCGTTGCTGGTGTCCAGACGCAGCCCGGCGTTGAAACCGGTGGTCTCCAGTGGTGCGGTAGCTCCCCGGATCGAGATCTCGATGCCGAGTTCCAGGTCGCCACTTTGACTTTGGTGGGTCAACGCGAGATTGTCCGCTCGCGGTGTCACGGTCATCCCCCGCGCGGATTCGGCGGTGCCCAGAGGTGCGGCCACCGGCGCCGCAGCCGTCGGTGTGGGTTTGGCGCTCGAACTCGGATTGGCGAGCACGTCCATGATGGACGCGTGATGAGCAGGCTCCGCTGAACAGCCGACCGTGACGAGCACGGCGGCGACTGCGGCTCCGCGTCGAATCAACATGTCCATTGAACGGGTACTTTCGCACACCGGTCGGCCACCGCAACAGCCCAGGTGGCGCCTTACTGGCGATGTTCCGATCCAGGTGTGACGGCCAGCAGCGCGACGCCGACAGTTCCGGCGCCGACGGCAAGCGCCAGGCCCAACGCCCTTTCGACAGGCGGTAGCTGACGCCACGCGATGACGATCGCCGCCAAGTCACAGCCATCAGTGATCAGGCCCGCAAGCAGGTTCGGTCTGATCGACGCACGATTGCGCTCGGCACCAAGCACACTCAGCCCGATACCGACTTCGCGGGCGCCCATTCCACGCACAAACACGCCGGCCGCCGGGGTTGCGCCGCTGAGGCCCGTCATCGATTTTCCGACGATTGCCGGCGCCACGAGGGCGGCCATCCCGAACCCAATCCGGGCACAGGCATAAGCCGTCACCCCGCGCACGGGGCCACCTCGACGATCCACTCGCGCGCCCTCTCCAGAACAGCACCGGACTCGAAGCACTCAGCCGGCCAGCTGTCGGCGCGAACCGTTCCGCGCGTGCGGTAGCTGTTCATGATGTCGACGTGATGAGGCAAGTCGATGAACCGCTGCAGGCTCTGCTCGTCCTCCCAGACCGATATCGAGCCGCCACGCAACGCGGCAGGAAGGGACCACAGCCATAGACCCACGGCGCCGGACATGCCGTACCAGCCCATCCTCATCCGGCAACCTCTGGCAGCGACACCCGGCACATCGCGACGGTGTGCTGCACGAAACTCGGTGACGCTTAACACTACCGGGCCTGTTGTCGATGCGCTCGGTCCCGGTATCCACGGCACGATCACCGGTGTCGCAAGCAGCCGTGCTGCGATGTTCGGTTCTTCCACCGCTATAGCATCACGCCTACAATTGGTCTATGTCACGGTCCAATCAGGATGTATCCCAACGGACCAATTTATCGGCTGGTTTCTCGCCCGAACTACTCATTCATCTGAACCGCTCCCAGCGTGTCGTGCGCGAACAACTCGCTCAACAACTGCGCGCCATGATCCGCGACGGTCGACTACCGGCCGGTGCGCGTCTTCCGCCGACCCGCGTCATGGCCCGCGACCTCGACGTGGCCCGCAGTGTCGTCGTCGACGCCTACCAACAGCTCATCGCCGACGGATACCTCTCCGCTCGCCAAGGATCCGGCACTCGTGTGCTTCCCGTATCCTTAGACCGCCCCGCTGTGGACTCCCGATCAGCTGAAGTCACCTCTGCCATAAGTCTTTTCGCCGGACTTCCCGATCCAGGACTATTCCCCCGCGCCGAGTGGCTGCGCCACTACCGCACCGCCCTCCAGGCGCTTCCCGACGGTCGCCTCGGCTATCCCGGGCCCGCCGGCGTACAAGAACTGCGTGACGCACTTGCCGACTATCTGTCCCGCATCCGCGGCGTCGCCGCTGCACCAGAGAACATCCTCGTCTGCAGTGGGATCACGCAGGCGATCACTCTCATCTGCCGGGCACTACACGCACGCGGCGTCCGAACGATCGCCATGGAAGATCCTGGCTTCGGACTACACCGCCAGGCCATCATCAACGCCGGATTGAACGTCGCCGGCGTGCCGGTCGACGATGACGGACTCCACGTGAACGCCCTTGATAGTCTCGACGTCGGCGCACTCCTCACCGCGCCGGCCCACTCCTACCCCACTGGTGCGGTATTGAGCACACCGCGGCGCACCGCACTACTTCGCTGGGCGCGACAGCGCAACATGGTGATCATCGAAGACGACTATGACGCCGAATTCCGTTACGACAGTGCGCCCCTGGGGGCCTTACAGGGACTCGCACCCGAACACGTCGTCTACACCGGCTGCGTGAGCAAGACCCTCAGCCCTGCGCTTCGGCTCGGGTGGATGGTGCTACCACGATGGTTGACCGGCGCGGTGGTCCATCAGAAACTGCTCGACGACACCGGCAACAGCGTCTTGGAACAGCGTGCGCTCGCACGGTTCATCGAAACCGGCGGCCTCACACGCCATCTGCGACGAGTGCGACCCATCTACCGCCACCGGCGCGACGCAGCCGTTCAGGCGACCGCGACCGCATTGCCCGGTGCCGCGGTGAAGGGAATCGACGCCGGACTGCACCTCTACGTGGAGTTACCGCAGTGGTGCGACGAAGCTGCTCTGCTCACCGCAGCACGCGAGCGTGGCATCGTGATCGAAGGGGCCAGTTGGCACTTCCACAGCCCGGCGGTCGCCCCACCCGCACTGATCATCGGCTACGGGTCCGCCGCGGAGGCCACCGTTGGCGATGCTCTCACCAGACTCGGCGAAGTCTTCCGAGACCTTCGGTCGGCAGTCTGAACAGGCCTCGAAGCTATCCGCAACCATTTCAACAGACCGGCGCACGAGCGGGGTCCGTCTAGCTTCCGTCGCGATCTCGAAAAAGCGATTCAAACGCATCGGCAGTCGCACGATCGGCGGGAAAGAGCAACTCGATGGCCAACTCGGAAATCGTGACTTCGAACGGCATGTCGAATGTGCCGAATACGCCGAAGAACGACCACTCGCCGCCGCCAGGGGCCCGGACTCTGACCGGACCTAGATTCTGCGCGAAGTCGGATTCACCTGCTGCACCACGGCCTTCGCCGGACAGGTAGTTGTCAAACTCGTCCAGAAGCTGTGCGAGCTGCTTGTCGGCGGTGGCGGCAAGCTGGCGCTCAATGCGATCACGAAAGTAGGTCATGACATCGTGGGCGTTGATGATCTGCGGAATCAACTCCAGACCGACGCGAAGTACGTTGACAGGCGGGTTGAGCAACGCAGGATCGATAGTCGCTATGAGCGGTTGTATGGCCGCGTTCGCGGCGACCAGATTCCAGTGACGGTCGAAAACGACAGCCGGATAGGGCTCGTGACTTTTCAGAATCCGCTCCAGCGCTTCGCGGATTGGAGCGAGTTCGGGTGCACCGAACGGATGCTCGGGGAATGCTGGAGCATGCCCAGCGGCGAGCAGTAGCAGGTTACGTTCACGGAACGGGACTTCGAGCCGCTCTCCAAGGCGCAGCAGCATGTCTCGCCCGGGCTTGGAGCGGCCGGTCTCGATGAAACTCAGATGCCGCGCCGACACGCCCGCATCGAGGGCAAGCTCTAGCTGAGTCAGCCGACGCCGTTGCCGCCACTCCCGCAGTAGCGGCCCCACCTGCGGAGCGGAGCCAAACGTTGCCATTCGCACTGACTGTAGCCGCATCGGGTTCGCGGCTCCATTACGTCTAGGTAATCGACAGCACGACCTTTGATCTCAACGATCACTGAAGGAACCGTGAGGAGGACGAAATGACTACATTGCTTCGACGGGTGGTCTGCGGCGTAGCTGGCGCCTTGATGGTCGTCGCATTATTCCTGCCGTGGGCCCAGGTTCAGGACGCCGATCGCGTCGCGTGGGGGTTATGGAAGCTCACTTTTCCGCTCTGCGTGGTCCTGGCCGGGTGTGCGTTGACCACCGCGATCACCGGCGGACAGATCGGCCTGAACAGGCCGGATGTTTCGATCATCGGCGCGACTGATGGTCTTGGCGTAATCACGACAGTGACACTGGCCTGGCTGCTGTTCTACGACTTCCCTGCCGACGCCAGCCGCCAGCCGGCCCTCATCCTGGCGTTGATATCGGCAGCCGCTGCAGCCTTCGCCGCCGCCGACTACCGCCCACTGCGGGGAGCACCTCTTTTTCCGCGACTGGTCGATGAGGGCGGCAGTCGTTACCGGTCCAAGAGGCTTTCTGAATCCCGCTGATG
Organism: Mycolicibacterium sp. Y3; assembly: GCF_051188035.1. NCBI lineage: Bacteria > Bacillati > Actinomycetota > Actinomycetes > Mycobacteriales > Mycobacteriaceae > Mycobacterium > Mycolicibacterium sp. Y3. The sequence goes on from NZ_JAVQLT010000001.1 coordinate 4,154,797, forward strand.
AGGGCGGCGCCGCATTCGGCGATCCTCATCCGAACTCTCCTCACGTCGCCAGCGACCTAGTCCTGACCGGGGAGAAGGCACTGGCCCGGCATGAAATCCCGACAGGCGAACGCCGAACCTGGGCCACCACCAACGGTCTCGTGAGCCGTCAACTCAGTTCGGCTATCAGCAATCGGTACCCGAGGTCTAGTTCCGGCATTTGGAGAAGGTGGGAGTGCCGACGCTGCCAGACTCCTGTCTGCAAATCTGAGCTCAGGCGCGAGAGCCCCTCCTCGACCTGATTCATCGGCGTCATTGCGAACAACGACATGCCGTTTCGAACTGTGTCATCGAGGTAGGCGTGCGGGCGGCGCCAGTATGCTCCGCCAAAGCCATCAAGACAGTCGTGCGGCACGGGGACCCTCACCACGGACACGCGCTCCTGACCGAGCAGCGAGATCAGAGTGCCTATCGGGACAGCAAGCCGCGCATCAGTTTCCGCAGCGGCCGGGACATAGTCACGCAGCAACCAGAATTCTCGGATGACACTGTGATCCCACGTAAAGATGGCCACTCGCCGGCGGGCGATACGTAGCAACTCGGACACGCCCGCCCTGATGTCGGTCCAGTGGTGAACCGTCAGGACCGCCAGCGCGGCGTCGACGGCGTCGCTGCGGATCGGCAGGCGTTCGGCGGCGGCTTGAACTGCGGGGGCGGCCACGGTGGGCCGTTGGTCGATCATCACGCGACTGGGTTCCACTGCCAACAGGGTTTGCGGAGGCTCGTAAGAACCGGTGCCCGCGCCGATATTCGCCACCGAGACCATGCCACACAGGGTCCGGTCGATGACTTCGACGATGCGCGGATCAGGGCGACGAGTTGCCGAGTACGTTGTTCCGGTCTGGTCGTAGCGAATCATCGGCACGTGTCGCGAGTCGGCCAACGTCAGAGTCCTCATGCATACCGATGTGGGCAATACACTCAATGCTGCCACATGCAGCGAACGCGGTGACCGTCGTCCGTAAAGAAAAGCCGCCACACTTAAGACACCGTTGACGTGAATTCACCATCAGTTTGTCGGCCTCGCGCACTCGTGCCGGATGAGGATGCCTACCGCGCCTGCACGGGCGCGGCCGCTCCGGCGAGCGCGTCGGCCGTGGTGGTGATCTGATGGGCGTACGTAGGGCCGTTGAGGGCGTGCGCCGCGTCCATCATCTCTACCGCGAAGGTCGCGGTGGCATCGGTGATCAGGGTGACGTGGTAACCGAGTTCCATGGCTGCCCGCGCGGTGGCCTCCACACAGGTGTTGGCCAACAGTCCCGTCACAAGGACCCGGCCGATGCTGCGCTGGCGCAGCTGGAAGTCCAAATCGGTATTGGCGAAACCGTTTTGCGCCCAGTGCTCCTTGGCAACCACCTCACCGTCGCACGGGGCGAGATCAGGGTGCCACTGTCCGCCCCAGCTTCCCCGGGTGAACGCCTGTACAGCCCGCATCAGATTCTGCGTCGGGTTGGGATAGACCCAGTCCTCGTAATCGCCTGGCTCCCAACGACGATGCGGAACGTACACGACCGGGGCGCCGACGGATCTGGCCGCGCCTATCAACGCCGAAAGATTTTTCAGCAAATCAATCTGTTGCGCAATCTCACTGATACGGGGCCATAGCTTGCCTTCGAGGGCCAGCCAGTCGTTGTAGGGATCCACGACCAGCAGCGCCGTGTGCGCAGGGTCGACCTGGAGAACGGACATGGAGCCTCCTCGGGGCGATGTGGCGAGTTCCAACAACCACCAGCGCAGATATGATTATCATAGTATGAATGCTCCGTCGATAGGAATGTGAGGTGCGATGCCGAAGGTCAGATCCATGCCTTACACGTTGTGCCCGGTCGCGCGCTCCGTTCCGGAGATAGGTGACCGTTGGACACTGCTGATTCTGCGCGAACTCACCTTGGGCACAACGCGCTTTGACGATCTTCAGCGCCTTAGCGGCGCCACCGCCCAGCTGTTGACGGCACGGCTGAAGCAACTACAGACAGACGGCATCGTCGACCGTCACGCCTATAGTGAACGGCCCCGACGCTACGACTACAGGCTCACCGAGAAAGGTCGAGACTTTCTGCCGGTCATGCTGGCACTGCGCGCATGGGGCGAAACCTGGTGTAAGGATGCCGATGAGCCTGTTGCGATCCACCTACGCCACACCGAGTGCGGCACTGAACTCGCCCTCGATGGCACCTGCCCCGCCTGCGCCCGGATTGTGCCCGCACCGCAGACCACCTCAGAACTCGACCCGCAATTCGCCGCCGAGCGCAAACGCCACCTCAGCCCGGCGCCCCCCTGCCAATGACCCGCAGCACCTGATCCGGTCGATGACCGGGCCAAAAGGCATGCAGCGCCTGCCCGACGGACTCCGCAATACGGGCGACTTTCGCAGCATCTGCACCGAACGGGAAGATTCCGTCGTTGCGGGCGGCCCGGTCGATCGGTCTACCGGCGGCGCATGCGGCGCCAAACCACAGCGGTACCGTCATCGAGCATCCCGCCGCTGCCAGCGCGATCCACGGATCAGCGATCTCCCACCGGCCCTCGACCGCGCTCAACACGTGATCCCACACGAACAGCCCGTCGATCCAGACTGCTCGGCTGCAGCAGCGATGCCCGCGATCGCCAACGCGTCGAACAACGGCACGTGGATCGCGTGGCGCATCAACCCACCGCAACGGCAGGCCTACGGCCAACGCACGGACATCACCCCAGCTAGGAGGGGCCGATATTCATCGCGACGACACGTCAGGGCTGAGCCGCGTCGCGGCACCGACGACGATGCCGATCGGCGCGCCACTACTGTGCAGCAAGACCGCGACAACACACATCACAGATCTTGTATGGTCAGCAAATGGCCGACCCTCGTGTCCTGGAACTCGACCTGCCGCACCTGCGCATGACGGCATTGGAGTGGGGCCCGTCAGACGGCAGGCTGGTCTTGTGTGTGCACGGCTTCCCCGATAGCGCGCACAGCTGGCGCCTTGTGGCACCGACACTGGCCGACAAGGGGTTTCACGTCATCGCACCGTTCGCTCGGGGTTACGCCCCGACCGGCCCTGCGCCCGACGGGGACTATCACTTGGGCGCACTCATGTCCGACCTGATCGATCTGCACACCGCGCTCGGGGCTCCCCCGGACGCCGTGCTGATCGGCCACGACTGGGGAGGCTGGACCGCCAACGCGCTGGCCGCGTACCCCGACTCGCCGTTCGCCGCGCATATCTCGATGGCGCTGCCGCCGATCCGCGTCATCGCCAGCTCCTCGTTCGGCCTGGCCCGGACGGCGAAGATGGCAGCGATCCAGCTGCGCAACAGCTGGTACATCCTGTTCTTCCAGCTTCCGTTCCTGCCGGAGCGGGTGCTGGGCCGGGTGATCCCGCGGTTGTGGAGGGACTGGTCGCCGCGGCACGCCGATGTCGCCGGCGATGTGGCCACGACGCTGGCCGCGCTGCCCACGCCCGCGCACCGCCGGGCCGCCGTCGCGTACTACCGGGCGAACGCCCGCTTTACGCCCGCCACGGCACCCTACCGGCACCTGCACCGTTACCGACTGGACCTGCCCCGCGTAGGGATGTTATTGCTCCACGGCGACCAGGACGGGTGCATGCAGGTCGGTTATCTGGAGCACGCGCAGAAGCAACTACCGAACGGCAGCAAGGTCCAGATCATCCCGGGCGCAGGACATTTCCTGCAGGTGGACAAGCCCGAAGCCGTGACGGCGGCGATCCTGGACTACCTGGCCCAGCTAGGCCTGGCCGACCCGCCCGGTGAGTGACTGGATGGTCTGGATCTCGCTGGCTCGGTAGGCGCGGCCATCGGGGTACAGCAGGTCGTGGAACCACAGCTTGGGCTCGGCCGCGTCCGGGCGGTCCCAGGAATCCCACGGGAAGTAGGTCTGCGTCTTTCCCGCCACCAGGCCCCAGTTGTACATGCCGATATTGCGGCTTTTGGCGATCGGCAGGATGGCCTCGATGGTGCTGCCCTCCGGTCGGGCCAGGTACTCGGTGCACAGTAGGGGACGCCCCAGCGGTACCAGCTCGTTGACGCGATCCTCGAAGTCTGCCGGCTTTCCATACGAGTGGAAGCTGATGACATCGGAGTTGTCCAGCTGGACGCGTGCCATATCGCTGAGCTTGCCCGGCGCCCAACTCCCCTGCCAGACACCACTTGTCAAGGGCTGGACCGGGTTGGCCGCCCGCGCCCATTGAAACACCTGCGGCAGCAGCGCCGTCACCAGCGCGACCTTGTCGGACCGCTCCGATGTGCGGTAGACCTTGGCCGGATTGTCGGGCTCGTTCCACAGGTCCCAGCCCAAGACCCTGGTGTCGTTGCGGAACAGGCCGATCACGCCGGTGACATAGTCCACCAACACTTTCCGGTATTGCTGATCCCCCAGCAGCGCTGCACCCGGGCTCTGCACCCAGCCGGAATTGTGCACGCCGACAACGGGCGCGTGCTGGGGTCCCAGCTTGGGGTGCGGGTCCCAGCAGGAATCGAACAACACGAACAGCGGTTTGATGCCGTGGCTGGCCGCGATGCTGACGAACTGCGCGAGCTTGCGCGCGAAGCCGGGACGGTCCTGCACCCACAGCTGATCGTGCAGGAACACCCGCATGGTGTTGAAGCCGATCTGCTGGGCGACGCGAAGTTCGCCGTCGATGCGGCGCGGGTCGTACGTGCCTGACTGCCACATCTCGATCTGGTTGATCGCGTTTGCCGGGATGTAGTTGGCGCCTACCAGCCAATCTTGAGCTTTGTACCAGGCATTGGCGCGATCAGCGGTCCACCGCGCGGAATCTGCCGAGGCAAGGGGTATTTGGGTCAGCGCAGCGCCGGCAGCCAGGAACAGGGGCAATTTGAGGGCGGTACGACGATCCACTTGGCGACCATAGTTTGCCAACACTCTGTAATCCGCCTCGCTTACCGAATAGCAACCAATGGGCGTGGGAATCGTTATAACCGGACGCCCGCCCCCGGAGGCGTCCGTAAGATGCGAGGCGTGCGGTACCCCGCTCGCCGTGAAATCCTCCGGTACTTACTCGCTGCGCCGGCCCTCGCTGTTACGCCCGCCGCGCTCGCACAGGCAGATGCCGCCACGCTCATAGACTTTGCACAGCGCTTGGTCCCGGCCGACCAGATCGCCGCCGCCGGATACGCCGGCGCCGTGGTCTTCGTGTCCGAGTCCCGGCCGGGCGCGAACTTCGATTTCAAGCCCGTCACGCGACCCTATGCCGATTCCCTCCGCGCGGCCGGTCTACACGTCGTGAGCAATTTTCAGTACGGCAAGCCTGGTTGGCCCGACCCGTCGGACTACACCCGCGGCTACGACGGTGGCGTGGCCGACGCCCAGACCGCGTTACGCCTGCATGCGGCCGCCGGCGGCCCCGACTCGGCGCCGATCTTCTTCAGTGTCGACGAGGACATCGACGCGGCTACCTGGAAATGCACTGCACTGCAATGGTTCCACGGTATCAACGCGGTGCTGGGCGTGGCCCGCACCGGCATCTATGGTCACGCCCGGGCATGCACATGGGCGATTGCCGACGGCGTGATCGGGTACTCCAGCACCGTCGGCCATCGCTGGGCCTGGCAGACCCGAGCCTGGTCGCGCGGCGAACGGGTCCCGGCGGCGGTGTTGTATCAGTCGGTCATCTTCGCCGGTTCCGATCCCGGGGCGGTCTGCTACGGCACGCACGTCGACGAGGACCAGGTGCTGGCGCCCGATTTCGGTCAGTGGGATCTGGCACGGTGAAACACACGGTGAAATACATAGGGAGTTCACATGATTGAGGTATTGCAGGATATGCCCGACGGCGTGACGGGGATCCGGGTATCCGGCCGGATCAGCGGAGACGATTTACGCGCCTTCCAGCCGACCATGGCACAACTCGGCAACGCCGGCGAGATCCGGATTGTCGAGGTCATCGCAGCGGACTATGCGGGGTTCGGCCCGGGTGGCCTGGCCGCGGATCTGAAGTTGGGTTTCGGCACGCTGCTGCAGCATCATTCGGCGTTCAAGCGGATCGCGGTGGTGTCCGACAAGGAGTGGGTCAAACACACCCTGCACGCCCTGGCGTGGATGATCCCCGGTGAGCTTCCGATCTTCGGGTTGGACGAATTAGACCAGGCCAAGCAGTGGGCTGCCGAATAGCGCAGCGGGCTTAGCGCCCGCCCGCGTGGCGCTCCAACCGGATGTCGGCGAGCTCACGCATCTCCCCCAGCAGCCGTGACGCGACCCGGGCGGCCAGCCACAACGCCGCCCGGTCGTCCTCGGACAGGCCGTCCAGCAGATCGGCGATTCGCTCAAGGCGCACCTCCTTGCGCCCGGCCCATAATTCCCGGCCGGCGGCGCCGACCATCACCAACGAGACTCGGCCGTCCTCGGGATCACTCCAGCGTTCCACCAGACCCTGACGCTCCATGCGTTGCACCAGCTGGGTCATTCCCGATTGGCTGGATCCCTCGGCCTCGGCCAGTGCCGTGAGCCGCATCGGGCCCTCGCGGTCCAGCCGGTTGAGTACCAGGGTCGCACTGGCGCTCAGACTGTCGCGGTCCACCAGGTACCGCCACATCAGGTCGGTACTCGTCTCGATCATCGCCGACACTGCTGCCGCGTCATCGCCGATCGGAGTGGCCGCCACCTGGCATTTATATCATGATGGGGATTTAATTTACGGTACGGAAACGCAGACATCCCAATTTTCCTGGCAATGGCCTGTGAATCCCGCCGCACGCGTTGCCCCACGGAACAATTTTAGATCCCATATGCGATGTAGATTTCGATGCGCGCGGATAGGCCGCGGCATGGATCGGGGTGTGCGAGTGAGCCAGCGTTCGGTCGGCAGGGTTGTCTTGGAGCGGGCCTGGTTACCGTTGGTCGCCGTCATCGCCGTCAGTGTCGGCGCCGTCTGCATGTGGAAGGTGCACCAGAGCTCCGCCCCCGGACCGGTGATCGCGGTCAACGGTCCGCAGGCTCCTGAGGAGTTCACCCCCAAACAACTCACCTATGAGTTGTTCGGGGACCTCGGCAGCGGCGGCATGCTGGTCTACGTCGACCTGGACGCCCACCCACACCGGGTCGACATCGCCGAACTGCCATGGTCACACACCGAGACCACGACGCTGACCGTCGTGTCCGGCAGCATCTCGGCTCAGGTGAAGGGCGGCCAGGTCGGCTGCCGCATGCTGGTGAACGGTGTGGTCCGTGATGAGCAGTCGGCCACCCGGGAGAACGCGGATGTCACCTGCCGGGTGAAGTCCGCGTGAGTGCACATCAGGCCAAGCGCCCGTTCTTCGCGCGGACGGTCCGCCTGCTGGCCATCCCGATCATCGTCTTCTGGGGACTGGTCGCGGTCACCACCAACACCTTCATCCCCAAGGTGGAGGATGTGGCCGCCGAACTGGCCGGTCCGATGATCCCGACCTACGCACCGTCGCAGGTGGCGATGTTGCACATCGGCGAGAAGTTCCAGGAATCCACGTCCACCAGCCTGACCATGGTGGTGTTGGAGGCTGACCATCCGTTGGGCGAGCAGGATCACCGGTACTACGACGACTTGGTGCAGCGCCTGCAGCACGACACCCGGCACGTGCAGTACGTCATGGACCTGTGGGGCAAGCCGATCACCGCGGCCGGCGCTCAGAGCGTCGACGGTAAAGCGACGTATGTGCTGCTGCGACTGGCCGGCGATATCGGCCAGATCCAGGCGAACCAATCGGTGGACGCCGTGCGGCACATCGTCGCCGAGGACACCCCGCCGCCGGGGCTCAAGGTCTACGTCAGCGGCGCGGCACCCTTGGCCTCGGACACCTTGTCGATCGCCAACTCCAGCCTCAACAACATCACCATCGTGACGATCTTCCTGATCATCGCGATGCTGCTGATCGTCTACCGCTCCCCGAGCACCGTGTTGGTGCCGCTGGCCAGCGTGCTGTTCGAGATGCTGATCGCCAAGGGCGTGGTGTCCACGCTCGGGCACTTCGGTGTCATCCCGTTGTCCTCCTTCGCGGTGAACATGGTGGTATCGCTGACGCTCGGCGCCGGAACGGACTACGGCATCTTCCTGTTGGGCCGCTATCACGAGGCCCGCCAGGCCGGCGAGACCCGTGAGCAGGCGTACTACACCGCATACAAGGGCGTGTCCCCCATCATCATCGGTTCGGGCCTGACCATCGCCGGCGCCGGCTTCTGTCTGAGCTTCGCGCGACTGGACTACTTCCACACCATGGGCCCGGCGGTCGCCATCGCCATGTTGCTGACGATCTCGGCGGCGCTGACTCTCGGCCCGGCCATCCTGACCGTCGGCAGCCTCTTCGGCTTGTTCGACCCGAAACGGGTTGTCCGAGGCCATCTTTACCGCCGGATCGCGGCCAGTGTCGTGCGCTGGCCGGTGCCGATTCTGGCCGCAAGTTGCGCCGTCGTCATGCTGGGAGCGGTCTTCGTGCCGACCTATCGGGTCAGCTATGACGACCGCACGTACCAACCCGCCGACGCACCCGCCAACCAGGGGTTCGCCGCCTCCGACCGGCACTTCGCCCCGAGCAAGCTGTTCACCGAGATGCTGATGGTCGAGTCCGACCACGACCTGCGCAACTCCGCCGATTTCATCTCGCTGGACCGGGTGGCCAAGGCGCTGATCCGGCTGCCCGGTGTGGCGATGGTGCAGAGCATCACCCGGCCCCTGGGCCGGCCGCTGGACCATGCCAGCATCCCGTACCTGTTCACCACCCAGGGCAGCGGCAGTGGCCAGCAGTTGCCGTTCAACCAGCAGGCCAACGGCGATACCGATAAACAGGCTCAGATCCAGGCGGACACCGTCGCGACGCTGGGCAAGACGATCGACCTCACCCAGAAGATGGCCGACGATCTGCACAGCACCGTGCTCACCTTCGAGAATCTGCAGCAGGTCACCGACGAGGTCAACTCCGATGTTGCCAACCTCGACGATTTCATGCGACCGCTGAAGAACTACTTCTACTGGGAGCCACACTGTTTCGACATTCCGGTGTGCTACGCCTTCAAGTCGCTGTTCGACGGGCTCGACGGCATCGACGCACTCAACGCCCAGATCGCCAACGCGACCGCCGACTTCCAGGCCATCGATGCACTGATGCCGCAGATGATCACCCAGCTGAAAATCCAGCGAGACCAGACCCAGGCCCTGCAGGCCGTCATCGTGAACTCCTACGGCCCCTCACACCTGCAGTCCACCCAGACCGATCAGACCTTCGACGACATGATCAACGTGGGCAACGATTTCGACGCATCCCGCAGCGACGACTTCTTCTACATGCCCAGGGAGGCCTTCGACAACGAAGACGTCAAGACCGGGATGAAGCTGATGATCTCACCCGACGGCAAGGCCGCGCGGTTCATCGTCACGCATGAGGGCAACGCCATGGGGCCCGAGGGTGTCGAGCACGTCGAACAGTTCCCCGACGCCATCAAGGCGGCGCTGAAGGAGACGTCGCTGGCCGGGTCGCGCATCTATATCGGTGGCGCGGGATCGAACAACAAGGACATCAAGCAGTACGGCGCGTCAGATCTGCTGATCGTGGCGATCGCCGCATTCATCCTGATCTTCTTGATCATGTTGTTCATCACGCGAAGTCTGATCGCCGCCTTGGTGATTCCCGGCACGGTGGCCTTCTCGTTCGCCGGCGCATTCGGGCTCTCGGTGCTGGTGTGGCAACACCTGATCGGGCTGCACCTGCACTGGCTGGTGCTGCCGATCACGTTCATCATCCTGGTCGCGGTCGGATCCGACTACAACCTGCTGCTGATCGCCCGCGTCAAAGAGGAGGTGCACGCGGGGTTGCACACCGGACTCATCCGGGCGCTCGGCAGCACCGGCGGCGTGGTGACCTCGGCGGGGCTGGTGTTCGCCTTCACCATGCTGGCGATGCTCACCAGCGATCTGCGCACCATCGGGCAGGTCGGTACGACGGTGTGCATCGGCCTGCTGCTGGACACCTTGATCGTGCGGTCCTTCATCGTGCCGTGCATGATCCGGATTCTGGGCCCCTGGTTCTGGTGGCCGACGCTGGTACGCACACGGCCACTGCGAGCCCCGTCCGATTTCGCGGGGGTGCGGCGATGAGCGTATGGGCGACCCTGACGATCGTCTCCTTCGGGGCCTTGATGGTCTTCGCCATCCTGGCGTCGATCTTCGTGGCGCGTCTGGTGCGACGGCCCACCCTGCCGCTGAGCGAGGACGTCGGAGGGGTCGCCGAGGTGCTGCGCAAACTGCGCAAACGTGAGCCGATGACCGATGAGGAGGTGACGCTGGCACGACAGGCGGTGACCGATCGCGGGTCGTTCCTGGCGCTGTGCATCCCCCTGACCATCTTCAGCATCGGCTGCTTCTACGTGTTCGGCAGCCTCGAACATCTGCACGGCCTACGGCCTTCCGAACGCACGTTCCTCGGCGTCATCCCGATGTTCACCTCGACCAATCTGGGCATCCGGATGCTCAAGAGCGCCGGCCTGAAACGGCGGCTACCGAAGCTTGCACCCCAGCGTGTGGAAGAGTGACGGCATCCTCGACGACTACCTGCGCCAGTTCGACGAACCCGCCGGCTACCTCGACTTCGCGCGGGTCGGGCCACCCTCGCGCGCGGTAAGGGAGACCACCACAGAGCTGCTGCAGCGGGCGGCCACCGCAGGCGTGGACACCGTCGATGACCTGATGCGGCAGGAGAATCGGGCCAAAGCAGCCGTCGCCCGGCTGACCGGGACCGACGTCGGCCACGTCGTGCTGGTGCCGAACACCAGCCTCGGCTTGTTCCAGACCGCGTTTCACGCACCGGCGGGCAGCGAGGTGCTCATCTCGCCGAGCGAGTTCCCCGCCAACACCTACCCGTGGCGCCGAGCCGAACAGGCAGGCCGACTCGCGATACGGCAGATGGACTCCGGGCCTGCGACCCCCGAGCTGGTGGCCGGGTCACTGACACCGAGCACCTCGCTCGTCGCGCTGAGCGCCGTGGACTTCCGGACCGGCTATCGGGCAGATCTCGCCGCGCTGCGCGATGTCGTCGGCGACCGCCTGCTCGTCATCGACGGGATTCAGGGCTTCGGCATCACCGACGAGCCGTGGGAAGTGGCCGATGTGCTCGTCGTCGGCGGCCAGAAGTGGCTGCGCGCCGGATGGGGCACCGGGTTCGCGGTGCTCTCCGATCGTGCCCTCGACATCATGGAACCCATCCTGTCGGGATGGACGGGTGCCCGTGACGCCGATGTCTTCGACGACACGGTCCACCCACCGGAACCCACCGCAGCCGGGTGGGCGATCACCCACCTCAGCCCGGTGACCTCCGGTGCGTTCGCGGCCGCCCTCGAACTCGTCGAGCGGACCGGCGTGTCCGCGATCGCCGCGCGCATCGCCGAACGAGTGACCGCATTGGAGCAGATGCTGCGGTCCCTGGGCGCACAGATCGTCTCCGAGACGCAGCGGCGCGCCGGAATCCTCGCGTTCACGATGCCCGGCCATTCGGCGCCCGACGTCGGTGCCGCGCTCTCGGCGGCGGGCATCGCGGCGACCATCCGGCGCGAACACGTCAGGCTTTCGCCACACGCCTCGACACCACCGCAGACCGTGGCGCTGCTGGAATCGGCGCTCAAGTCTCTCGGCGGCACCTAGACTGCTGCTGTGCGCCGCTGCCAGGTAGTCATTGCGCCGCTGCTGCTCGCCACCTTCACTTTCGTCGGATGCGCTTCTCCCGCACAGCAATCCGTCCCGACGCCGGCCACGCCGGCGGCTTCCCCACCACGCGCCGCCATGCTGGACGAGACGACGACGGCACCCGGGGCCCAACCACCGTTGGCTGCCGATCCCGCGCAGCTGGCCGACGACCTGGTCACCGATGAACGGGCGCTGCGCAACCCGGCCACGGCCGAACCGGCGCTAAGGCAAGCCGCCCGGCGCCAGCAGGTGGCCTACCGGGCCATCGGCCGCCACCCCGAATGGGACGGGATCATCCGGCCGCGGATCCCGGCCGACCTTCTGGAGGACTACGACCGCAATATCGATGCCCGCCGGCAACTCGCCGCGATGGCGCATCCCAAGGACACCGTGCCCGCGTGGCGCATCGTCCCGCCCGCCCCGGCCGACGAGCTGATGAATTACTACCGCGAATCCGAGGCCGCCTCCGGCGTCGGGTGGAACTACCTGGCCGCGATCAACCTAGTGGAGACCCGGTTCGGCAGCATCGCCGGGGACAGTGTGGCGGGCGCGCAGGGACCGATGCAGTTCATGCCGTCCACCTTCGCCTCCTACGGCGACGGTGATATCCGGTCCCCGCGCGACAGCATCATGGCGGCAGGTCGATACCTGGCCGCCAATGGTTTTGCCGACGACCGTGCTCGCGCGCTGTTCCGCTACAACCACGCCGACGAGTACGTCCGCGCGGTCGACGACTACGCCACGGCCATGGCGGCCGACCCGGCGGCGTTCCCCACCTTCTACCGTTGGGACGTCTACTACGTGACGACCGCCGGTGACGTACTGCTACCGATCGGCTACGCCGCCGACGCGCCGATCCCGGTGGGCGAATACCTCACGGCGCACCCTCAGTAGCGCATCAGCCGGTGCCGACTATCCGGCGCCCTTGCCGTTGTCGACGCGGTAGACCGCGCCATGGACGGCAGCGGCGGCGTCGCTGGCGAGGAAGGCGATCACGTTGGCCACGTCGAGTGGTGCCATCATGCCGCGCGGGGCCGCCGTACGCATGATCAGGTCGTAGTTGGGATCCTCGGGCGGACTGAACTGCTCGATCTGCGGGGTCAGCATGCCACCTGGGCATACGGCATTGACCCGCAGGCGTTCCGCGGTGTACTCCACTGCCAGCGCACGGGTGAGCCCGATCAGTCCGTGCTTGGCCGCACAGTAGCCGGCCGAGTACGCCTGGCCTTCGACACCGGCGATGGAGGCGACGTTGACGATGTTGCCGCCGCGAGCGAGCAGGTGCGGCAACGCCGCCCGACACAGATAGGACGGTCCACTGAGATTGACGGCGAGGTCGTCGGCCCAGTCCTCGTCGGTGAGCGTTTCCGTTCGGCGCATCTGGTGACGCCCCGCGACGTTGACCAAGATGTCCAGACCGCCCCATTGCGTGACGCACTGCTCGATGGCGTCGCGACAGGCCTGAGCGGATGTCACGTCGACCACCGCGTGCGAGCCGCGCTCCACGTCCGCGAAGACCTCCACCAGCCGCGCGGCATCGCGCGCGATCCCGAAAACCGTTGCCCCCTGGCGTGACAACAGGCGGGCGGTCTCGGCCCCAAGACCTGACGAGGCGCCCGTCACGAAGGCGACCTTGTCTTTCAGCGCCGGCATCAGTGGGCATCCGCCTTCACGCCCTCTGCCTGTTGCAGGTTCTCCGCGACCTCCTGGTGCCAGAATTCGTTGGCGTGCTGGGTGTCCACTTCCAACTCGAAGCGGTCGGTCATATCGCTGGTGACGTCGGCGGCGTCGACGTAGAACTGCTCATACCAGCGCCGGTGCTGATACACCGCACCGTCCTCTTCGGTGAGCAACGGATTCTCGATGCGGCTCTTGTGTTTCCAGATCTCGACATCCTCCAGGAAGCCCTCGCCGAACGATTTGTTCATCGCCGTAGCGAGCTTCGCGGCGTTCTCGGCGGGCATGCCCGGGATGAGTTGCACCGCGACGCCCCACTGCAGCACGAATGAATCGTGCGACACCGGGTAGTGGCAGTTGATCAGGGCGACCTCGATCGTGAAATCGGGGGCGACATCGTTGTGCAGCCAGTTGATCATGTAGGCGGGGCCGAAGTAGGTGGCCTCCGAGCGCAGCTTCGTTCCCTCCCAGAGCTTCTCGTAATTCTTGGTGGTGTCCGGACGGGCCTTGGACTCCATGAACTGCGAGGCGGTGTGCCCCTCGATAACGTTCTTGAAGTACGTCGGGTACGCGTGGTGAATGTAGAAGAAGTGCGCCATGTCGACGTTGTTGTCGACGATCTCGCGGCAGTGCGAGCCCTCGATCAGGATCGAGTTCCACGACCACGGCGACCACTGCCCCTCGTCGTATCCCTCGATGGTCGGGGGGAACAATTCGGGCGGCGGCGCGGCACCTTCGGGATCGTGCCACACCAACAACTGGCCGTTGACCTCGCCGGTGGGCCATCGCCGGGTGCGGGCCAGCCGCGGTGTGCGCTTGGCGTACGGCACCAGGGAGCACTTGCCGGTCGAGCCTTGCCAGCGCCAATCATGGAACGGGCACGCCACCGAGTCGCCCTTCACCGAACCCCGCGAGAGATCGCCACCCATGTGCCGGCAGTAGGCATCCAGCACCTGGAGGTCGCCGCGCGAATCGGCGAAGACCACCAGACGCGTCCCGAATGCATTGACGGCATGAGGGTTTCCGTCCCGGAAGTCGTCGGCCAATCCGACGCAGTGCCAGCCCCGCGCGAAGCGTTCCATGGGCGCGCCCGTGTCGATCTCCCGGACGTCATCCCGGATGTCGTTGTTGCCTGCAGCCACGATGGCGCCTCCTCTTTCCGCAACTCACACTTTAAGCACAAATGCTTATTTTGTCAGGTGCGATTATAATTCTGCCCATGAGGCGAGGTCAGCAGGCCCGAACGGCAATCTTGGACGCAGCCGAACGGCTGATCGCAGAGCGCGGCGCCCAGGTGCCGTTGCGCGATATCGCACAGGCCGCCGGCCAGCGCAACAACTCCGCGGTCAACTACTACTTCCGCAATCGCCAGGAGCTGATCGATGCCGTGGTGCAACGTCGACTCCAGCCGATGGAACGCGAACGACGGCTCATGCTCGACGCGCTGGGGCCCGCCGTCGGCCATGACGTGCACGCCCTGTTGAGAGTGCTGGTCCTGCCGCTGACGACGGTCGAAAGTGACTGCTATGCACAGTTTCTCAGGGCGGCTGCGGTCTACTTGCCGACCGATACCGACAGCGCCGAGGATTCGGCGTGGAGTGAGGTTCTCGACCGCCTGGCCCGCATGATCCCGACGACCGACTCTTCGGCGCGCCGGCGTCGGGTCGCAGCACTGGGAACCGCGATGTTCGCGCTGCTCGCGGAACTCGAACGAACGGCAGGCAGTCCGTCGACCTGCGCCGGAAGTCTGGACGAGGTCATCGAAATGCTCGCCGCGATGCTGACGGCTCCCGTTCCGGCGTTGGCGGCTGCCCGCTGACGCCGGCCACCAGTGGCAGCGGCACTACCCTGATGACGGCTACGCCGCCGGGAACCACGGGCATAGTCGGGGACGCCAGGCCGGCACCGCTCGCCGATAGCTGTCGTATGCATCGCCGAACCGCCGGCTCAGGGTGGGTTCTTCATACCAGCGGACGAACGCGGCAACAGCAGCCCAGAACACCGCCGCATACACCACCAGCCCCAAACTGCTGAACAGCACAGACTGACCGAGGATGATCAGCAGGACCCCTACATACATAGGGTTTCGCACGTATCGATTGAAGCCGCTGACCACCAACTGATCCGGCGCAGCGCTAGGCGATGGGGTGCCACCGGCTTTCACGAATTCAACGAACGCCGAGACCAGAGGCACGAGACCGACGAAGATCATCGCTGCCGCGACCATGCGGAGCACTGTCGACGAATCGCCGATGCGCCAGCCGGTGATCAACCATGACACCAAGACCGCAACACTGCCCGGTACCCCGACGAAGAACAGGGCACTACCGACTGTTGCCGTTGCTTGTCGCATCTACAGAGTGAACCTCGCCGAGATTGCCGCCCGATCAGTCGCCTACTCCGAATATTATGAGACGCGATGAGCGCCGACGGCGAGCAACCAAGGAAAGTGTGGGATGAGATCGCCGCCGCGATCGCTGCCAGGGAGCGCGCTCGCGCACCCTCCCGTGGCGTCCGGATCGCTGATGTCACCGCCTGTCTGCTGTTGATCGCGGTCCAGATTGGCGGGGCCCTGCTTGCGTTCATGAGCTTCATGGCCATACCGATGAGCATCGACAACTGCGCGTACCAAGAGTGCGGCGACGAGAAGTGGATCAACTACGCCATGTGGATCGCGCTCGCATCGATGGCACCGGCCGGTCTGTTCTCCGGTATTGGCCTCATTCAGTTGGGGCGCAACAGAATCGCGTTCTGGCTACCACTGATCGGCGTCCTCGCACAGGGAACCACACTGTGGGCTGCCTGGAGGATCGCCGCGCTGGCCGGGCCGATCAGCGGATAGGTGCGCCACGGCATGTGCCGACGCACAGCAGGATCGCCATCACGAGGCATTCGCGAGTTGTCGGGTCGATCGGCTGCGTGTAGCTTGGCGGTCAACGCGAAAAGCGACCGCTCATCCGGTCGTCGACACGGTCGCCGAGTCCCACAGTCTCGACAACCCAGCGCCCTTTGACCGAACAGCCCGACACCCGTCGCGCCGTCACCGAGGAGCGCTGAATGTCGTTATCGATAGCCATCATTGGGGCCGGACTGGGAGGCCTATTACTGGCCCGCACACTGCATCGCCATGGCATACCCGCCGCAATTTACGATGCCGAAGCCTCGGCCGAGGTGCGCGCCCAGGGCGGCCTGCTGGACATTCACTCACCCACCGGGCAGGCGGCCCTACGCGAGGCCGGTCTTTTCGAGCCGTTTCACAGCCTCATCCGCCCAGGCCACGACGCCAAACGCATCACCGACCGCAGCGGCACCGTCCTGTTCGACTGGGCCGGCAGCAACCTCGGCACCAGGCCCGAGGTGGACCGCGGCGAGCTGCGCACCATGCTGATCGCGTCGCTTCCTGAAGGCACCATCCACTGGGGACGCAAGGCGGTCGGCGTACTCACCGCCCCCGGCTGCCGCCCTGCGGTGCACTTCGCCGACGGCTCATCAATCACGGCGGAGATCGTCGTAGGCGCTGATGGCGCCTGGTCGAGAGTGCGCCGCAGCATCTCCACCGCTGAGCCTGCCTATACGGGCACCTGCTTTATCGAGATCGGCTCTGCCGGTGGACAACTGCTCTCCCTCGAGAGCGCTGAGGTCATCGGCCGTGGCACGCTTATGGCGGTGGCCCCCGGGCAGGGTATCTTGGCCCACCACAACGCCGACGACACACTCAGCGGGTACGTCGCCATCAACGCCCCACTCGAACTGGTCGCCTCCGTCGACACCGCCGGCCCGGCCGCGATGCGGGCACTGGTGGCCCGGCGCTTCGAGCACTGGGCCCCTGCGCTGACCACGCTGGTCTTGGACAATATGAGCGATCCCCTACTGCGCCCGATCTACGCCCTACCCACGACACATCGCTGGAAACGGGTGCCCGGTGTGACGCTGATCGGCGATGCTGCCCACCTCATGTCGCCGTTCGCAGGCGAGGGCGCCAATCTCGCGATGTGCGACGCGGCTGCGCTGGCCCTTCAGATCGCCACGCACCCCGCCGATATCGAGGGGGCATTGACCGCTTACGAGAAGGCGCTCTTCCCGCGTAGCGCCGAGGTCGCCCGGCGCAGTGCAGAGAACCTGCAGCGGTTCTTCGGTCCTGACGCACCCCGCAGCACCGTCGACCTGTTCGCCCGGCTGCTCAGGTAAGAGGGTCAGTATCTCACCTGGCGGCGACAACATGCTCAGCACCTCGTCCTCATCCGGATCGGGAAGCGGCCAGTCCTCGATGACGCAGATGTCGAAAGGCCATCACCTTAGCCAGGATTGGCGAAGGACAAAGTGATTGGGGCGGTTGTTCCGATGCGCTCTTCCGGGGCCGGGCTTTGAGAAACTACGAGCAACTCGTTTCCACCATCGTCAAGATGACCTGGCATCTCCGGTTCACGCCGGTTAAGCACCATCATGTTCCGGCCGCGGTCCGCCAAGGAAACGACGCACGCGCGCATCAACCTGGGTTTCGATGACGCCGTCGGGCGCACACCGAAATCCGTGGCGATCTTCTGCTCGATCGTCACACCATCGTCGCGGTTGCGGGCGACCCGCACGACATCGTCACGGACCTCACAAGGGTGAGGCCTGGGCACAAGGGCATCCTTCCAGCTCACCCGCCCAGGGCAACTCACAGATGTCACCTATTTGTGCAGCAGACCCCACGCCCACACCACACCGGTGGCGAATCTGCCACTTTGCACCGACAAGTCAGCGCCGCGGCGATGCGTCGTCCTTGCCCTGGCGATCGTGCAGCCGTCGGCCCAGCTGACAGCCCACGTCGTTCTCGCCGATGACGTTGTCGCGCTTGCGGTCACTGCCGGCGGGTGCGGGTGTATCGAGCCGCGCGCGATCACCCGCGTCGTCCGGCCCGCTCGGCGAAATCGTCCAGTGCATCGAGGATTTCAGGTGCGCGCCACGCACGGTTGCGCGCTCGATCGGTGAACTCGACGACGATGCCCGCCTCGACGAGAGGACCGATGGAGCGGCGGGGGTGGTCGGTGGAGATGCCTAGTTCCTCGCGCAGGAGCACGCCGTTGATGACGGGCCGGCGGGTCAACAGGTCGGCGACTCGCCATACAGCCGAATCCGACCGCGCGGAGATCCGGTCATTCCAGCTCGCCCGGATCTCACGCAACTGGCCGACCAGCTGGCGTCCGTTGACAACCGCGCGCTCGCTGGCGTCGGCGAACCGCTCGACGATCTGCGCGAGATCTCCAGCACGGTAGGCGGTGAGTGCGGCGAAGTAGCCGTCGGTATCTGAGAGCAACCCGGCGGACACGGGGACCGTCACCTGCCGGGTCAAGCCTTTGTTGCGCAACATCGACTGCACCAGAGCCCGCCCCGTGCGACCGTTGCCGTCGGTGAACGGGTGAATGGTCTCGAATTGGGCGTGGGCCACGGCGATCTGGGCGAGCAGCGCGACGTCGTCGCGGGCGGCGAAGGCGATCAAGTCGTCGACCGCAGCGGGGACGCGCTCGTGACGGGGCGGAACGAACATCGCGGTGTGCGGGCTGTTCCCACCGCCGATCCACACCTGTTCGGTACGCCACCGCCCCGGCGTGTGACGCGACTGGCCGGCCATCAGCGCGGCGTGCATGGCCAAGACTGCATCGGCGTCGACGCGATCTGACAGTTCGACGGCGGCGGTCATCGCTGCGGTGTTGGCGACTATCTGCTCGGCGTTGGCCTTTCCTCTGCCGCCGGGCAGTTCGGCCTCGGCGATGGAGCGCGCGGACGCAGTCAGGTTCTCGATGCGGGAACTGGCCGCGGACTCGCTGCGCAGGAGCACGGCCGAGAACGGGGCGATCTCGCCTCCGAGTTCAGCATCGAATCGGGTGATGGCGAGGCTGGCGTCCTCGGCTGCGGCGTACACATCCGACGGCAGCGACAGATGCAGGTCGGCGATCGTCGGCGGAATCGCCGCCCGGTATGGCCCACTCCGGCGAGACGACCTGGAGTAGCTGCCGTCAAGGATCGGAGTCCATTGCAGCGTCTCGTAGCTGAGTGGAGGAAACGTCGCCATGCACCCACTATAGCGACACTTTATACAGTAAGTGTCGCTATCTTGCACGGACGACGACACTTGAGCCGCCCGACATTGACCGGGAAATGTCGCCGCGCTCTGACGATGGCGACACTTTTCGGAATATGCGTCGCCAGGGGCTGGTCTGGACCCTGGTCCCGAGCCTACGAGCGCTCACGAGGTCAGCGCGGAAATTAGGCGGCGGCCCACGGGGACGCCAGAAGCCGGATAGACGTGCCGAACACTTCGGCCAGAAACCAAAAAAACCCCAGCTAGTCTGGGGTTTCTGTGGTGGTCCCGACTGGGATCGAACCAGTGACCTTCCGCGTGTGAGGCGGACGCTCTCCCCCTGAGCTACGAGACCGGGGAACGACGTCGAACATTAGCACGGGTCCCCGCCGCGACCGAATCGCACCGGCCGACCCACCTTCACAGCCGTTACCCAGCCCGGACGGCGCCCCGCCGGTAGCGTCTGGCCGATGAAGCGCCGGACCGTCGCCCTCATCGCATCGTGGTCGCTACTGACCCTGACGGCGCCCACAGCGGCCGCCGAACCAGGCGACCTGGTGACCTTCATCTCACCGAGCGGCAACGTCGGTTGCATCCTGGATACCGATTACGCGCGCTGCGACATCATCGACCGGGACTGGAATCCTCCGCCACGGCCCGCCGACTGCGAACTCGACTACGGCCAGGGCATCGGCATCGCCCCCGGTGAGCGGCCCGCGTTCGCCTGTGCCGGCGACACCACCCTCGGTGGCGAGAACGTGCTTGCCTACGGCGACTCACTCACCCGCGGGCGACTCAGTTGCGACAGCTCCGAGAACGGCATCTCCTGCCGCGACGCGCGCACCGGCCATGGCTTCTCCCTCGCACGCCAGGTTTACCAGCTGTTTTAGGGCCGATTGCCGTTCCGTTCCAAGTGATTTGTAGTTCGTCGTGTGGTTGGACTAATGTTCCATCCCGCACCGGGTGACGATCTCACCCGAGGCACGCGGATGTAGCGCAGTTGGTAGCGCATCACCTTGCCAAGGTGAGGGTCGCGGGTTCGAATCCCGTCATCCGCTCGAAGGTGCGAATGGCATCAACCCCAGCGGTGGAGTGGCCGAGTGGTGAGGCAACGGCCTGCAAAGCCGTGCACACGGGTTCGATTCCCGTCTCCACCTCCAAGTTGGACCCGGCGCGATTAGCTCAGCGGGAGAGCGCTTCCCTGACACGGAAGAGGTCACTGGTTCAATCCCAGTATCGCGCACCACAATAGGCACAGTTCAGACCGCATAACCCCGGACGAGAACAAGCCGAATGGGCCAGATATGGGCTAACCGATTGCGGAGCTACCGGCGACGCGGAAGGTAGCCCCCGATGTCCCGGCCACCACTCCCCTGGGCTCGCGCACCACCAACCTCGGCAGTCAGTGACACCTCGTCACTGACTGCTCTTTGTCGTCTGCGCGTTTGACCGGGGTGGTTGCCGCTGCCCCTCAAATGACTGAAGGCGGATCCCTTGCCGGGGAACCGCCTTCTGGAACTTCATCCCCTTGCCGGGGGATTCGCTCTGAAACCAATAGGAGAGTACCGCTATGCGCGAAAACGGCGCAACACTTCCGTCCATCACTCCCCCGCCCGGCGCCGAAATGATCGGCGACTGGGAAAACCACATCGAGGATCACCAGCCCTATCGCTTGATCTGCGGCTATGACCGTCACATCACCGATCACGAGGCCACCGTCTACGCGACGGTCACTCAACTGGCAGATGGCACTATCGAAGACACCCCGTTGGAGTCGCCCGGGATCTACGTCCGCCAGGGTGACCGTGATTGCCTACCGAAGCTGAATATCGACCAGGCGCGCGAACTCGCTGCCGCGTTATTGGCCTGCGTCGCCGAGCTGGACGGGTGGGTGCAGCGATGACCACGTATGAAGCCCCCCACATCACGGAGGCGCGACGAACCCAAGAACAGGCACTCAAGTACCGCTGCCCGTTCTGCCGCTCCGACCCCGGCCAGTTGTGCCGGGCGAACCGCGGACAGGGCCGGGAGCTGGACTATTCGCACTCCCGTCGTATCGCTCGCAGCGAGCCCTCCAAGGATCGCCGCCGGCCCGTTCAGGTCCAAGCGCTCTGCTGCACGTGCGGCAACCTGCGGACGGTCAGCGCGAATTACTACGCCTCAACTCAGGATCCCAACGGCGCTTACAGCGAGCAGGGGAAGGTTGAGGGGTGGCGTGAAACGAAGTCGTTGAAGTGCGCTGCGTGTGGAGAGCGCACTCGCCATGCGGTACTGCGAGCCGATGAGGACAAGTTCCGTGACTGGGATGAGGAGCGCCAGCGCATCGCCCTGGGGGACGAAGACAAGAGCAAGTACCCGTACACCGGGGAATACCTTCAAGAGCTTCGACGGAAGTACCGACAGCTGCACCCGCAAAACCCGTACCTGCGTCACCGGTACTACCCCAGCGAAGCGAAAACAGCGTGGGACGAAGGGCACAAGAAAGTCACTGCCCTGTGCGGTGCCGAAGTCACGATCGATTTCGACCCGCATCAGCCCAAGAACTGGAGCCAGAACGAGAAGAAGGGACACGTCGTCGCCAAGCAGCTCAGCGACACCGAATACGAGGACGCGGAGACCGGCCTGTGGTGGCTCGACATGGCCTGTGTCGACTGCTGCCGGGTGTCCAACCGCCTCCACTGGGACGCGGAGCGTGAGCGGCTCAAGTGGTTCCTCACCCACTTTGCCCTCAATACCGGCGCGATTCCCGACCTGGACGTCGGCGAGTTGGTGGAGCATCTATCGAAGCTGTACGAACAGACAAAGGAGCCAGAGGACTAGATCGGAGTAGCGGACAGTAGCGGGGGTATTCACTGAGTGCCCCCGCTTTCTGTTTGCGTCTTAATCCGCTAACCCCCCAAAGGGTGTCCATGGCCGCCGACACCCTTTGTTCAGCTTGGTCGCATTTCAAACGCGACCAAGACCGTGAGCCTGCTCGACCGCCGGGGGTGTCCGAAACAACGGACACCCTTCATCCGTGGTCAGGTTGACCACGGATGCCCGGGGACCAAGTTGCCGACGCCGACAACTTTGGCTGGCCAGGCTTTTTACTGGTTCAGATAAAAAGGGTCCGATCTCAAACCCGACCCCTGATGGATCATTTTGCTGACGTCGACAAAATGGTTCCGGCCAGGGATTTTGGTCGGAATTCAGATCCGAGCAAGGGTCGCGTTTCAAACGCGACCCAGGAAGCGGGGTCAGTGACAAGTCGTCACTTGCTTGGGTGTCTACAGAACCCGAAGCATATGTTCTATAGAACACAACTTCCCCGGCTCTGGGAAAGAAGCAATCTTGCTGACGTCGACAAAATAGTCTTGACCAGCGTTGGCAGGTACAGGGTTCGAACTTCTCGAACACACTGCGGGCGAACTGCGGACGGTGCGACGCTGGACGGCATGAGCGAGTTTCCATACAACATGCAAGCGGCACCCCCACCACCTCGGCCCAAGCCACCGGGACCGATGGCGGAAATTCCGCGCTCGGAGTCTATGCCCGCCACCCGCGCCGATATCGCCGCCGTGATCGCCGAGCTGCGGGCGATACGCGAAGTTCTAGAAAGGATCGAACAGCAACAAACATAACTACTGGTCAACGCCTTTCAGCAACCCCCTGGGCCCGGTCCCCTATAGGTCTTGCCGTCCTGCCCGAGTCGTTCAGTAGGGGTCGCAAATGCGCCCCCCCGAACTTTGGTCGCATTTGAGATGCGATCCTCAACCACTGTCCGGGATGGGGTGCGCCCCCAAGGGTGTCCGATCCCGAAATCTCACCCTTCCGCGGTGGGTTCCCCGATTTCAAATCGGGCCCCCTGCACTCAACCGACAAAGTGCCACGGCTCGCACTTCTCGGACACGAAGTTACTAACAGTGCCTCCCCTGAGCGGCGCGCTATCCGCGTCGGCCGCGGAGCGTGTGCTGAATAGCAAACGCCGTCCATATCACCGTCCACATCCCACCCCACAGCATCCACAGAATGCCCATTCCTGACGCGACTCCGCCGGTGTCCTTGTCCCCGGCCTGCGCCAGCAGTGGGAGGCCAAATAGCAGGGTGCCAAGGAGGGAGAAGATTGCTAGTAGCGCGAAACCGTAGTGGATGGTGAATCGGCGTTCTGCTGGTCGTGCTGGTGGTGCTGGTGGTCCCCATGCTGCGCCGTCCCAGTAGCGCTGCTGGCCTGTGGTGGGGTCGGGATACCAGCCTGGTGATGTCGCGGCAGTCATAGCCGGGGAGGCTATCCAGAACCCTTAATTACTGTGCGCAGACTTCGCAGAATTCCACCGAACGAACGACATTGATTTGCCAATCTAGTTGTCAGGGCTTCAGCTTCAGCGTCCAGGCCGGCACCCAATGCGTGACGGGCCGAGAGGTGGGCCCGAACTTGATCGGGTAGGTCACCAGGCCCCACCAGGCGCCCTGCTCGCAGGCACCCCAGCACGTCAACTCACCCTCCACGATGCCGTGCATCTGGAGCCCAAACGGGTGATACCGACCCGTGCTGTGCGGCTCCCGCGGGAACAGTCGACCCAGGTCGATCAGGACCGTGTGGGGCGGGTCGACCTTCCGGAACACCGGGCGGACGGGTTGGCCGCTGTACCCGATGGCTTGCAGCTCACCCACCGTTCGATCATACGTTCGACCGTGTCACTTGGGGAGTGTCGGCTTGCCGACCCTCTGTACGCCCACAGCGGTGTACTCGTTCATATCTGCGCTGCCGGGACGGTGCAAAACTCTAACTTTCACCCTTATCGACACACGGTCGCCGAGGCTGAATCCAGTGAAAGACACTGTGCCCCTTTTAATTGGCACGACGCGCACCTGATCGTCGACTGTCGAATCTACAGCCGAATCCGACTCCGATTCGTCGTCGGATTCGGCCCAACTCCGCACCTCTAACTCGATCTTCCGCCGATCGCTTACGGTCCGCAGCACACCTTCCAGCACTTCCTCGGGGCTGTCGAGTCCACGGCTTTTGAGTATGGCTTTGAGTGCCGCCAATTGAACGGCAGTTGCATTTACCCGCCTACGGCCAACAGACGGTTTCTCCCACGCAGCGTTGATGTCGATATCGGCCTTCGCCGCAGCATCTGCCAATTCGCGTGCTGCTGACGCCACCCGTGGACCCCATTGCCTGAACTTCTCGTCTGCCAGTTCTCCCACATTTGCGTTACCCGCCAATTCCAATACTTGGAAAGCGATGTCCATGCTCGTTTCGATCAACGGGGTGATCTCTTCGACCGCGGCCTGTCCATCGGGGTACCGTTCCGCCGCCTCGTCCACCGCTGGTTCGAAGTCAAGGACAACAGATCCCGGCCCCGGAGAGGCGTTCAACAACAGCTTCGTCCGAGCCAGCACTTCATCTGGCACCCTGCCGCGTGGATGGGTTACCCCCTCGCTCGAGGCTCCCGCAGATGTGACCAACGTCTGAAAACTAGCCAGGATCACACCAGCATCACTGATGCTGACCGTGTGACCCTGCACCCCACCGCCGCTAAGGCGTAAGGCCCCTCGCGAACTGCCAAGCTCAAAGCCTCCCGCGTGGTCACGGACAAATGCCTGCACGTGCAACCGTGCAAGGTCGCTACCATCCTCCCAGTCAGGAAACTGATCAGCCGGCGCCGCGGCGAGATCTTCCATGAAGCTGTCCATCCAGGCAGAGTCATCGTCAGGCGTAGCCATTTAGGATCACCTCCACATACCCCCGCCGGGGAAGTGCGCACGCTCTAGTTGGATTTTCGGTCTTCGGGACTGTGCGCAGTCTCATCCAAAAGTCATCCCAATACCCCCGGTACTTCAAGTATTGCTCGTCAGCTCGTCCAGGGCTGACCTCGGGCCTTGCTCTCCAAACCAGGGCGTAGGCATCCACGTTCAAACCTCGGCGCGTTGCCAATTCCTGCAGGCCCTGTGTTGTGACCAGGCGTTTTGAGGAAACGCCCGCCAGAGCCGCTACATGGTCTTCATTGAACACTAGGAGTACGTCAACATCACTGGGGTTCGGCTTGTCTGTGAGCAGACTGCCCGATACCCATATCGCACATATGGGCACCACTTTTGAGACGAGATTCGTGAACCGATCGAGTTCGTCCAGCAAGGCGATTCGGCCCGCGTCGAGCCCCGCAAGCCCCCGAAGTTCGTCCAGTGTCATTCTTGTGCGGCCGGGGCTGGGAATCAGCGGACCATAGACTACGAACGCGGTCATGATTCACTTTGCCCGTCGCCCATCCGGACAATTTATCCATCAAGCGCCCACCCGCAAGTCCGAAATGGCTTCGATATGACATCAAATCCGCCCTAATCACTCATCGGATGTTCGGCATTCTCGGCATGGCCCTAGCGAGGCCCTGATCGCGCGTCTTGAACAGTTCCTCAGGGGAGGATCCGACGTTCCCGTGGACCGACTGGTCGACGGTGATGTTCTGCACCGGTCCTGGCGCGGCGGGTCCGCCGGGGCCGATGTGCTGGTCACCCGGCGGCATCGGGGGCACCGCGACATCAGGCATCCCGAAGGCCGCATTGGACGTGCCGATCCCGGTGTCGTTAGCGACACCATTGACGGGCATTCCCGGCTGCCATCCGGGCTGCTGAATCCCCAACTGCCCATCCACCAAGCCCTGCAGGGGGCCTTGGAAGGCGTTGAGGCCGGCGTTGAGCATCTGCATCGGCATGGAATTCGAGATGTCCGGGAAGAATGAGCCGTCGATGCCGAGGGTCTCCTTCAGCGCGGACCCGAAGATCGATCCGAGCCCACCAAATTGATCGAAACCACCCTTACCGCTACTGGACTTTTTGGCTTCCTTCGCTGCGGTGAACTTGCCCTGAGCGGTCGTCGCGGCGTCAGTCTTCGCGTCCTCAGCTTCACGACGCGCCCTCGCTGCATCCGCTTTCGCGTTCTCCAACGCGTTCTCGGCGGACAATTTCTGCGACTCCGAAGCGTCGGCATCCAACTCCGCTTTACGTGCCTCAGCTTCCGCTACAGCTTGATCGGCGCGCTTAACCCGCTCATTCGCATCATCGATCGCCTGCTGAGCCTGACGGATCGCCTTCGGGTCAGTCACATACGTGCCAGGTTCCCCGTACTCATTGAATCCGGGCGTCCCCGCGCTCAGCAGACTCACTCCCGAGGCGCTGCCCGAACCGAGGGTTAACGGCGTCGTCGATCCGCCCGGGGCCAGACCGAGTGCCTGTTCGAAAGCGGCGGCCATATCGTCTTTGATTGCGATGTGGACGTGGTCGTCGTGGTTGCCTGCTTGGGCGGTCGAGTAGATGGACCCAGGCATGTCGATGGCAGGGGTGAGCTTCCCGTCCTTAACGTTCTGGGTGACACCGGCACCCTTGTGGATCACCTCAGCGAGGTACGGTGCGAAGTTCTGCGTCAGGTAGTTCGACAGGGCATTCATTGATGCCGGGTCACCGCCGATGTCAATGGCCTCACCGCGGGGGTGGTAGCCACCGTCCTTCGAGTGATCGTCACGGCCTGCCGTCAGTTGCAATCCCGGGAACTGTGCCTGCGCTAAGGCGAGGACGTCCGCGAGCTGTTCATGCGCACCACGTACATCAGGCAGATTCCCGGTGGGCGGCAGAGCAGCAGACAGCGACGTCGCGGGGTCAGGTTTGGTGTCCACCGAGACCCCGGGCACCATGCCTTTCGCAACCGTCTCCCACGCACCCAACCCCTGCGGCTTGGTCCCCTTGTAGCCTGTGAAGGCGATCCGGTTGGCGACCTCCATCTGCTGTTCCTTGGTCGCCTGATTCGCGGTAGGTGCGAACTCCGGCCCGCCGTAGGCATTCCATGTGCCGTCGGTGATCTGCAGGCCGCCGCGGGGGGCACCGGAACTCGTTGAATGGTTGCCGCTGTTGTTGTCCTGCCAGTTGCCGCTCGACTCGGGCACTGCGATCCGGTCCCACAGCGCTTCGTTGTTGGCGGCGTTCGCGGCGGCGAGTTGTAGGTTCAGTCCGACGCCATTGCCGCTGCCAGAAGGCCGCAGAGGTGTTCCGTTTGGCGCGAGCAGCGGGCCGCCAGGAAGGACACTGCTGCCAGGGCCGCCGCCGATGACGTCCAACGGGTTTGTCGTCTGCCCCGGACCGGTGCCCGTCGCCAATGGCCCGAACCAGGTCGGCAACTCCTTCGGGAGCTTGTTGATCGAATCGCCGACACCACCGATCGACGTACTCAGCTTGTCGTTCTCACCCGCGGCGGCCTTCGCATCACCGGCAACGTCATGCAACTTGTCGCGCAACGCCTGCGGATCGAAGTCACGCATCGACTGCCCGGCCTTATCGAGGCTCTCACCCCACCCGTACGCCTCCTGCGCCTGCGCCTTCAACTCACGCTCAGTGTCAAAGTCGCCGCGGATCTTCGCCTGGAAAGCCTGGAAGTCCAGCATCGCGCCCTCGATGTCACCGAACGGTTCGATGAACTGCCCGACCCCCTGAGCCAGTTGCCCGACAGCGTCCAGCGCGAAATCAGCACCAGTGATCGCCGCGTCACCAATGCCGGTGAAGAAGTCGATAACCTCCGACTTATGACCCTTCACCCAATCCGCCAGTTGGGTAAGTTGCTCGTTCACACCATCGAAAACCTCACCGGCCAACGGCTCCAACGCAAGCTCAACGTCACTCTTCAGAAGCTGCCAACGCTCCGACCAATCCGCAGTATTGGCCGAGACATCGTTGATATCCAAGCCGGTCAGGCTCAAAGATGACGAAAGCGACTGAAGGTCAAGCTTTCCGTTCTTGATGGCGTCGAAAAAGTTCTGGCCGTTCTTCGCCCCAAACACCTTGTTCGCGAGGTTCTGGGCCCCCACCTCATCGCCAGCCGCAATCAGATTCTGCAACTCGGTGATGGTGTCGTGGATCCCCTGGGAAGCGGTCTTGCCGTCCTTCGCGAACTCGACGGAACCCTTCTTCAGGCCCTTCAGCATCGTGTCCGCGTCTAGACCAGCATCCTCGAAAGTGGTTACCAGCGCGGCACCATCCGCGAAATCCAACCCCAACGTCCGAAGGGCTGCACCGTTAGTCACGAGTGACCCGGTCATGTCATCGATCGACAAACCAGTCTTACCGCTGATCTCGTTCAGGGCATTGATCGCACCCACCTGCCCCTGCGCATCCAGCCCGAAACCCTTGACAGCCTTGCTAAACGAGCGAATGTCAACGTCCTTACCCATCCGCTGCAAGTTCGCCAGCCGGGACGTGATGTCCTCCAACGGCTTACCCGTCAAATGCAGGTTCCGGGTCACCTCCGCGGCAACATCGCCGATCTGCGCGAACGAAGACGGCACATCCGTCGTGCCGAGCTTCTCGACCGACCCCTTCAGATCATCCAGAGCCTTCCCCGACAACCCCGTCTTGGTCTGCAACGTGTCCGACAGGTCATCGAACTGGGCGCCCAACTCATACAGGCGGTTACCGGCCGTGAGCACACCAGCACCAAGAGCGGCGATCCCAGCCAGGGCGGCACCACCAGCGAGAGCGCCAGCACTGGCCATCGCCGTGCCTGCACCACCCGCCAACCCGGATAGCTTCCCGAACTTGCCACCCAGATCATCCGTACCTGCACCGAGTCGTTTCTGGGCATCTATGAGGGACTTGTGCCCATCCTCAGCATCACGGGTAGCACGGGCCGAATCACGGCGAGCCTTCGCCAACCGCTCCTCAGCCGCGGTGATCTGATCGGCCTTACCGGCATCACGGGCCTTGGCGAGCTTCGCCTCCTCGACAGTGATCTTGCCCAGTGCATCAGCAGCCTTATCGCGCAGCTTCTGATACGACTTCGTCGCGTTCTCAACCTCAACCTCAAGCACCTTCAGGCCCTCGCCGGCACCCTTGGCCATCTCGGCGCCAGCCTGCTTCCCAGCCACCCCGAAAGCCTTCGACAGCTTCGAGTTGACCTGCTTGTCGATGCCATCGAAGCTGGCTATGACCGGTAAAGTGTAGTAGCCCAGTTCTTCAGCCATTGTTCGCCTTTCCCTTCACATCCGACTTACGGAAGCGGTTGGCATCGAACGCAACAACCTTGCCGGAATCCGGGTCACCCGCAGTTGCCGGCACAGCAGCCCGCAACCGAACAATCTCCGCCTTCGCCCGCTCCAACGCAGGATTCAAATTCGCCCGCAACTGCGGCTTCGCCTCGAACGTCTCAGCAAGCAGCCTGTAGCGGATCTCAGCCTCCGCCAACTCGTCCCTGGCGGCCATCGCCTCATTCAAAGACTCATATTTCGGCATTCAGCCGCCCTCTCAGTCCGTAGGGGGTAGGGGGGGTCACACACACACCGCGACCCCACCGAGAGGTCGCGCAGGTCGGGCGGTGAGGGGGCCTCCCCCAGGTGTTTCCGCAGGTCAGAGGCTTGCGTGGTGGTGAGTGCAGCGGCGGGGCGCAGGTCCGGCTCTGGATTCCTAGTGCGCGCATCCGTCTTGGTCGGCCTTCCCGGGAAAGGTTGACTGGGTTGACGCCCGCGCCGCTGTAGTTCATTTGGTTTACCGCGCTGCTTGCTGTTCGATCGGGGCTTTGAGAGTCGGTAGTGCCCCTTCTCGATAGTCTCCTTGGGAGATAAGCCGGGCGGCTTTGTCTTCGCTGGTGAGGATCTGGACGCCGGTCTGTGGGTTGTGGAGCCGGACCATGGGGCCGTCGTAGGGTGGCGGTCCGCCGCGGTGCGGGCGAGTGTCTGGGCGGGTTGTCTCGGTCATGTGTGTGTCACCTTTCGTTGGTTCGTTGGATGTCTGGGTGAGACGGGGTTAGCGAGTCCCGAACCCGGGGCGCAGTGGGCGTGGTCCTTGTGGTGCCCGGCTGGCGTGCAAGACCGGGACGTTGGGGAAGCCCGCGGAGTGTGGGAGATCCAATGCGGGCGGGACGTAGTGGACCAGATTCATGAGGCTGTTGTCGGTGTACTTGGCGAGGGCGGCGAGGTCATCGAGGTCTTTACGCGCCGTCGTGTTGGTGGCTAAGTAGTCCTCTTTGATGTTGGACCAGCCGCGTACGAGTGCCTTTTCTAGTACGGCCGTGGCGAGGATGGTGTCGCCGGAGCGTTTCGCCGATTCGTACAGTTCGGCGGCGTCGTCGGCGTCTTCGAGTTGGCGGGCGCGGGATTGTGCGTCGCGGAAGCTGACGAGCTTGGCGGGATCGTTGCTGGCCGTGGATGATAGGCCGAAGAGTCGCCGTTCTAGGTTTGCTTTCTTGCCTCTGATAGCGGCTTTTTCACGGTCGCGGAGGGCGTTGATTTGTTCGACGACATCTGCGTGTAACGGTTCGAGTTGTTCCCGCTTGCCGTCGGCCGACAGGCGGGGGTCTGATTCGATCTCGGCGTGTGCGAGTTTGAACTCGTCGGTGAGTTGTTCGGCTTGGGCGCGGTATCCCGCGACTTCGGTATCGAGGTCTTCGAGGCTCATGGTGTGTTCTCTTTCAGGCGATTAGGGCGATGCTGTTGCGGTTGACGAGCCAACGGGCTCCGACGAATTGGGCATGGAGCCGGCCGGTTTTGCACCAGTTGCGGACGCAACGGTCGGTGACGTGCAGTGCTTTGGCTGCTTGTCTGGTGCTTAACCACATCTCCGATTCTGCCGCGTTCTGTTGTCCCGCAACTTGATTTGTTCCGCAGTCGGAATGGCAGGCGGCGAGGTGGAGCGCTGCGAACGCGACGTATGCCTCCGGGTCCGTGTCGCGCAGTCGGATACGTCGGTCCTCGGTCATGCCGGCGCGCTGCTCAAGCCATCGCGCTATTCGCGGCGAGATGATGGCCGATCCGTCGGGGGTGATGCGCTGCGTGATCCGCGATTCCAGCGACCGGGCGCCCGGATTGCCGTTTTGGCACGGCTCTTTGCCGTCAACCGTCATGACCGGACTCCAACTGTTCCAGCGCAACAACCCCTTCCCACGCTGCGCGGATCTCGGCGATGGTCTTCGCGGGCTGTCGCATGTTGGAGTAGAGAAGCTCGGCGAAGGTTGCGATCAGTAGATTTCCGGTGCCTTCGGTGTTGATTTCGGTGATGATGCGGTTAAAGCGGTCGATGTCTTGGTCCATGAGGCACAGGCAGATTCGGGCAGCTCGTGCGTAGTCGGTCATATGCGGCCGGTCAGGTGTGGTCACGGGATGTCCCTTCGCGCGTGCACTTCGGTGACGGGGATATGCCGGAAGCCGCCGGTGTGCGGGGGCAGTCTGCGCTGCTCATTCGTGCCCCCAGAGCCGGGAACGTCGATTCAGTTCGTCCGTCGTCCAGGGCCATCCATTCCGCACATACGTGCGGCGGGTGCGACTCTGCCAGTCGGCGAATGCCTCCAGCACCTCGTTGTAGAGCCTCTGCCAGTAGGTGTACTCCTCGTTGAGGGCGGCCTCCATGTTGAGGAACTCCACTAGGGCGGCAACGGTTACACCGTCGTTGACGGTGCCGTCCGGGCCGATACCGGGGACGAGTCCAACGAACCTCGGGGTGATCTGGCGTAGTTGTTCCTGCGCCTCCGATGAGAGCTCTCGCCAGTAATGCAGCTCGCTCATTGGGCACCTCCGGACATGTAGCACTCCATGCACTGCCCGGACTTCAGTGAGTCTTCTAGGACGAGAGCTGCGCCGCAAGAACAGGTGGGTGGTGAAACGGGTGAATGTGGTGAATCCCCAGGTCGATCGGCAGATTCGTTTTCACCACCGCTGTGGTGAATTCCGAGTTTCACCACATTGCTGGAATCGGCAAATAGGCCCCGAGCAGGGGTTTCATTGCTTTCACCCGTTTCACCACTTATCGGCGCGTAGGTGCCCCACGACGTTTTCGTGATCTGCTCGCGGTCGAACAGCTTCGCCAAGAGATTCCCGGCGATCTTGTTGTCTATGCCGAGATGCTCGGCTAGCTCGGCCGGCTTCGTAGTCACTCGACTGTTCACGAACTTCAAGGCATCAAACGATCGATCCCCCATACGGTTTTGGGCGGCCTGTTCCCTGCGGGTCGTGATCGTCGCTGCCGCGGCTGCGATGTCGTCACCATCAAGAGACCACAACCCCGCTTCAGTGCGGACAGCGTATTCATTCTCTTCAATGTCACGGCCGGTCACCGACAAGATGCCTTCGTCACTCTTACGCTTCCGGGAGAGCACCACAACGGAGTCGGCGGCACCCGCTATGCCTTGCGTACCACTCACGGTGTCCAGGAAGTCATCTGCGCCTTGCTTCCTCGTGTGATGCACAGCGATGAGCGCGGACCCAGGGAAGGCGTCAATGGCATGTTTGATACTGCCCGCGAACCCATAGTCCTCTTGGTACTGGTTTCCGTTCGGGGAGGATGCACGCCGGGCCTTCCCGAGGGTGTCCAGGATGACCGTCGGAGACAGATGTCCCCACCGCTGCAACCACTCGGTGATGGTGGCTAGGAGGACCAGCGGGTTGACATCGGTGAGTATGTCCAGCCGCTCCGGAAGAGGTTGGCCCCGCATTATTTTCCGCAACCTCGACTGCAAACGCCGTGGGCTATCCTCCAGCGACGCGAGGAGGACGGGCCTCCCCTCTACTGGGATTTTCCCGAGAACGACACCGCCGCTGGCTATCCCGCACGCGATCGCGCCCACCATCCAGCTCTTGCCCACCTTGGGTGGACCACCGAATAGCGTGAAGCCCTCCACGATGATGCCCGGCACATGCTCAGTGAGTGCGGGGAATGTCATGCGGTCGAGCGTCGCCGCATTGAGTAAGCCCGAGAGCAAGGTCTCTACTTCTGCGGGCGCGTTCACGCGACCTCCCCATTGGTGAGATCCCACAGCTGGACTGCTAGCTCACGGTCCTGGCCGCCACGTCGATGTAACGCGCGCAACGCCTCAAGCGGTACGAGGGGCGTCTTGCCCTGCGCTAGGACGTATTGCGCTGCATCGCGCCATCCATTGATCGCGCGTTCGGACAGCGGGGGTTCGGTGCAGCGGCAGAGCCATGGGTCCGGTCCGCAGCCGCAGTCGAGCGATGGCAAACGCCGCGCGGCTTCCTGCCGCCGCTTGGACTGGCTAAGGCGATCCTGGGGTGCTTGCGGAGTCATCCCGCACCCGACGAAGCGCCGGACGAAGTGGCGCGTCATGCTGCCACGCCCTGCTGGTGGCGCAGATGCGCAGCGCAGCGCCAACCGCATCCGCGGGTTACCGACACATCAGAGCGAAGGACGCGCTTGCAGCGGCGGCAACGCACGGGTGCCGTAGGATTGGGGTACTGGTGTGCGGTGGAGGCGGCCTCGTTGGGAGCGAGGCCGTTTCTGTTCTCTAGGGACATGTCAGATGCCACCGCCGAACGGCTGGAAGGCTGCGTCAACTTCGTTCAGGTCAACGCGTATGACGCGGGCGTTGATTCGGTATCCCTGGATTTTGCCCTGGGTGATCCATTCGCGGACTGTGCGCAGGGTGACACCCATGTATTCGGCGCACTGCTGCATAGATGCCCAACGCCGTTGAGTGACAGCGTCTTCGTGCTGTTTCGGGTGTCGTCGGGTATGACGGTTTAGGGTCGGCGATGTTGCCATGAAACGTGTACTCCAACGGGTGAGAAGGTCAATTGGGGGGGTATAGCTACCGCATGGGGTGCGTGTCCCTGAGCTTGGAAAGCGGGTTAGCTTTCCTCACTCCCCGACGATTGACCGCTCGCGTTGGCGTATGGCTAGCACCAGGTGTGAACCCGATAGAGCTAGCCCGTAGATTGACCGCTCCACGTTGGCGTGCTCTCAGTAAAGCACGAGAATCTGCCGAATGTTCGTAGTAAACCGCACTTTGTTTCCTAGCGTGTCGCCGGTGCGAGTGGAGGGTGCACAAATGTGCAGCCTGACCGCGAACGGCCTACTGCTTCGGGTTGCCCGCCATCCCCGACAACAGCTTGGCAATCTGCCGGTCGCGTCCGGCTGAAACATGTTGATACCGCAGCGCTGCTGCTGGGGTGCTATGCCCGAGGCGTTGCATCAGCTCCGCTAGGGTGGCCCCGGCGACTGCGGCCAGAACGGCTCCTGAATGACGTAAATCGTGCCAGCGTAGGTCTTTTCGCCCAGCAGCTTCACGTGCTGGATAGAAATGTCGATACAGGCTGGCGGGGGCAAGGTGTTGTCCGCCCTGCGCGGGAAACAGCAGGGAGTCGTGCCCAGGTGCGGTAAGCCGTTCGAGGTGGTCCTTCAGCGCCGGGATGAGGTGCGGCGGTAGCTCTATGTCGCGGATTCCCGCGTCGGATTTTGGAGTGGTGACCTCAAAACCGTTCTCCGTCCGGACTACTGCACGTTCCACGCGGATGATGCCGTAGGGCTCGGGAGCATCTTCGCCCTTCGCTTTCGCGTCCGCGACTTCGCTTTCGGTCGGCTCCACGATGATGCAGTCTTGGCGCCTCAACTCTGTCAACTCGCCGAAGCGAAGCGCTCCCCATCCTGCGAGGAGAACCATGCAGCGGAGGTGTTCGGGCATCTCCCGCGTAATGATCGCAAGTTCGTCTAGGGTGGCCGGCCTGATCTTGTGCGCGCGCTTCGCGCTGGAGGCGCCGCGGATGGTGCACGGGTTAGTGGCGATCTTCCCGTCACTGGCCGCCGAATTAAGGATTGTTCGCAAGAGCCCGTAACTGTGGCTGCGAAGAGTTGGTGTTGCGGTGCCAAACGCTGAGTGCCATGCCCGTACGTCGTCGGGGGTGATCGACACCAGCGGCATGTCTTCGAACGTCGGGAGGATGTGCTTGTCGAGCAGCGACGAGTAGTGCTCATACGTCCGCTGCTTAAGATCCCGGTGCTCTAGCCACGACTCGGCGTAGGCGCTGAACGTCATCATCTTCTGCGGCCTGTCCGCCGCGCCCGGTGGCAGCCACTTGCCTTTGATGATGTCGGCTTGGCGCAGGGCAAGCCAGGAGCGTGCGTCCTTCGCAGACAGGAACAGGGTGGGGGCCGTGTAGCGGCGTCCGTCGGGTCCACGGTAACGCGCTCGGATTCTCCCGGACGGAAGAGTCTCGACCGCGCCGAAGGTGCCGGGCTGACGCTTCTTGCGAGTTGTCACGTACTACCCCGTTCATGGAAGGGACAGATCCGAGTGCGCCGTGGGCCAGCGTGGGCCACACTTGGGCTAAGAAACTGTAACAACCCCTCTACAACTTTCCGAACACTGCCGCTACACTGACCAGCAATGGCGCAGGCAGATCCTCTGTTTTCGCTGGTAATCACTCTACGGTAGCAAAGCAATTTCACTGGTTCAATCCCAGTATCGCGCACCACGATCCTTGCAGGTCAGCGGCACTAGTTAGAGTTTCTCACTAGATCGCATGCAACATTCATGCAACAGCGGTTCGGGTAGCCCCTAACGAGAGGGCCACCTTTGACCACTCCCCTGATCGACACCGACGCCTCATGGACGGCGTATCCCGTCGACTCCACTACCCGCGACTGCGAATGGGACGGTCCGGTCACCACGATCGAGCAGACCGAACCGTGGTCCTGGTCGGCCACAGTCGGTACCTGCGGGTGGACACGGGACGACGGCACCACATTCAAGGGCGTCACCCACAACGGCGAGGTGATCACCCGGGAGACCGCACGACGGTTGGGTGAGGCCCTGATCGCGGCGGCAGACCAGTGAGGGCAATGTCGGTGTTTGTCGCACCGGCGGCGGTCAGCCTCGTGCCATACTTCCAGCAGATTTTGGAAACGCCAGCGGTGGAGGTTTGGGCATGAGTGCGGACGTGAGCGACGTCGAGATCCGCGTCTGTTTCGGCAACGATTTCGACGGATGGAACACCAAGGCCAACAACCCAACTGGGGCGCCTGTGGTGCAACGCCAGGAGCTGTTTAAAGCCACCACGTCGCATGAAATCCTTGGCGGTTGGGTTTTGCGGGAACCACCCACCCAATCCGACAACTGGGTCGAGGTACCCCTTCAATGTCGAGACACCGAAGCGGACGCAATCAGAGCGGCGAGACGTCACCTTGCGGGCCTGGACCCAGAACTCCCATAGCCAACACCGATCAGACCACCCCCGGCAGCCCTTACGGCCGGGGGTGGTTCTGTTTGCGTCCCAAAATGCATCGACCGCGGCGACACGTCATTGATACTTTCGAGCCGTGACCGACGACGACAAGGACACGCTCAGCCCCGAGGAGTGCGAGCGCTTACTCGATGAGGCGGCTGACCGTATCGCGGAGGTCAGTCGCGAGCTGTACCGGCGCCTGAGCTAGCTGCCGGCCGCTCGACCGTGGTGGTGCCCACGGAATGCCGTGCGGCCGGCGCTCTGAAAATCGGAGAAGCGCACCCACCAGCGATGAAACTAAGCGCTGGCTAAAAATGCCGGATATGCTTGGCATTTGCGACAAAATCGCGCACTATACACCCAGTGCCCGACATCGACTTTTCGCCAAAATGTTTCACAGAGGCTCATTTTTGGCCTATGACCTGCGACAACACACCGTGAAACATACCTGTGGATAAAAATTGTAATTCAAACCTGACACGTCCAATGTCGGTGTGTGCTCTACGCTTGTCTTGGCTGGCAAATTGCCAGCTCGGAAACGCGAAAGCCCTGGCCGGAGCGGTTCCTCCGTCAGGGCTCTGCGTGTATTTGGCGATACCACCAAGAGCTTAGACACCCTCACCGGGGCCGCGCAGCGGTTCCGGTGATCCGGTGACGCCTGCGGATGGTCCGCACCCTCAGTGAACTGCGCTTTCCGTCGTTTACTGAGAGGTTGTGGTTCATGCCACAAGGGTGGATATCAATGGCGAAGATCGCCGGGATACATGGTCTGAAGACCGCAGATGCGCAAGATGCGGCGAAAAAGCTTGGGATACGCGCACAGCGGGGCGCAGCACTGCTGTCACCAGCGCAGCAGGAGTTGATGCACCCCGAGTTGCGCGCCATCAAGGCCGACAAGACGATTCAGGCGTTCAACCGACCTACATGGCCCCAGCGCAAGCCCGGGGTCTACAAGGTCACCGACGAGCAGTCCGGGTTCGTTGACGGCAGCGTCACCGACGGCGGACATCTTGGTTTCACCAATGAACAGATGCGGGAGCAGCTAGAGCCGCTCCGCAAGAAACTTGAGGGTCAGGCTTAGCCGAACGCGGGTGCCGGCCACTAGGGGGGGGTTCAATTCCCTCGGCGGCCGGCGCTCCGTGCGGCTAGGGCGGTCGGGGTCGGCAAGTCATCGCCACGATATGACAGAGGCCAGTTGTAGAATTCGCACTTGTGCACGAGTCGCATGAGTCATTTCACGCTCCGACCAACCCCGACATCGCAATTTGGCGATATATGGATCTACCTAAGTTTCTTTCGCTTCTTGAGTCGGAAGCCCTCTATTTCTCGGCCGTAACTCAAATGTCCGACAAGTTTGAGGGATCAATATCAAAGCCAACACACACGTTGAATGAACTCATCCTACAGGCGTCCATGCACCAGATTCCCGATATTACCGACGAGATACGGGAGCACCTTCTAAAGCAGTCGCGGGACCAGAGGTTGCAAGTTCGAACATTGTGGCGCAGATGGACATACCTCAACTGTTGGCACATGAACGAACATGAGTCGGCGGCGATGTGGTCCCTGTATCAAAGCGGCCAACCACAAGGCCTTGCAATCAAATCTACGTACAAACGCCTCACCCAGTGTTTTAAGGCTGAGACCTCGATATTTGTGGGTACCGTGTCCTACATCAACTATGAAACAGACATCGTCCCGAACTCGAATCTATTCGATCCTGTGATGTGCAAGAGGAAGAGCTTTGAGCACGAGAGGGAGCTACGGGCCGTCTGCACCAATGCGGGTGCCGGTGGAAACGACTTTGAAACGTATGACTACCCGCCTGGTATAAAAATCTCTGTAGACCTAAATACTCTTATCGAAGCGGTCTATGTAAGCCCGCAAGCTCCGGCCTGGTTCGGCGATTTGGTCCGTCAAATCCTGAAACGATATCAGCGGCATTGGCGTGTGAATCAATCCAATTTGGATGACGATCCAATCTACTGAGCGTGCTACGCGGTGGTGCGTTTGCAAATAATCGTCACCTTGAACAGATCCCCGACCAAGTTTGAACCGTCCCGGGTTTGATGCCGCTTCCTTCTGTGAGAAGGATGGCGAGTATGGCCAAGCATTACCCGGTCGAGCAGCGTGAGCGTGCGGTGAGGATGGTGCTCGACCATCTCGGTGAGTATCGGTCTGTGTATGCCGCCTGCCAGGTGATCGGCCCGAAGGTTGGTGTGGGTGTTGAATCGCTGCGCCGGTGGGTGTTGCA
Source organism: Mycolicibacterium sp. Y3 (assembly GCF_051188035.1). NCBI lineage: Bacteria > Bacillati > Actinomycetota > Actinomycetes > Mycobacteriales > Mycobacteriaceae > Mycobacterium > Mycolicibacterium sp. Y3. Next base: position 4,193,464 of record NZ_JAVQLT010000001.1, read on the forward strand.
GGCCCAGGTTGATGCCGCCGAGCGGCCCGGTGTCACGACGGCTGAGGCGCAGCGCATCCGGGAGCTCGAGCGGGAAGTCCGGGATCTCAAGGAGGCCAATGAGATTCTGAAATCGGCCTCGATTTTCTTCGCGCGGGAGCTCGACCCGCGCCACAGCTGATCTGCGGTTTCATCGACCAGATGCGGGCGGCTGGATACCGGGTCGAGTGGATCTGCGCAATCCTGTGTGAGCAGGGTGTGCAGGTTGCCCCACGGACCTACCGCAACTGGAAGACCGCCGGCCCCTCGGCCCGGACACGTTCTGACGCGCAGCTCACTGACGCGCTGCTGGCTACCGTCGGCACGCCCGAGGGGATGTACGGGCGGCGCAAGATGACCGCCCACCTGCGCCGAGAGGGCCACCAGGTCGCCCGATGCACGGTAGAACGGCTGATGGGCGATGAAGGCCTGTCGGGGATCACCCGCGGCCGCAAACACCGCACCACCGTCGCCGACAAGGGCGCGGCTCGGCCGGTCGATCTGCTGGATCGCGACTTCAGCGCCACCGCACCGAACCGCAAATGGGTCACCGACTTCACCTACGTGCCGACCTGGGTGGGGTTCGTCTACGTCGCGTTGGTGATCGACTGTTTCTCTCGGGCGATCGTGGGCTGGCAGGTGTCCAAGGTCAAGGACACCGCGATGGTCACCACCGCGCTGAAGATGGCCCTGTGGCGCCGTGACCATCACGGTCGCCAAGTCGCGGACGGTTTGATCCACCACAGCGATGCCGGGTCGCAGTACACATCGATCGCATTCGCGGAACCCTTGTCCTGGAGGGAATTGCCGCCTCGATCGGCAGTATCGGTGATGCCTACGACAATGCGCTGGCCGAGACCACCATCGGGTTGTTCAAGACCGAGGCCATTAGCGCAGGAAGCCCGTTCCGGTCCGGGCCGTTGCGGACCCTCGACGACGTCGAGTACGCGACGATGGAATGGGTCGACTGGTACAACAACCGCCGCCTGCACAGCATCCTGGACTACGTCCCACCCGAGGAATTCGAGAGCGTCTACTACGCTCACCTACCGACGTCCCAGCCGGCGATGTCTCAAATATGAAGCCGGCATCGAACCCGGGACGGTTCATAGGAGGTCACAATTGGATCGTGCGGTACACAGATCTATTCGAGCACGGGATCGAGGCCCAGAAGGGTCTCGCAGAGCCGCCTGTCGGTCTGTTGCGGCTGGCGACGAATCAGCGCAAAGTGCATACGGGTTTCGTCTTTGAGGTTGTCGACCAGGCCGGCACGTTTCCCAACTACCGGGCAATGAAACTGTCCATGGTGAACGGGTCCCATTGCGCCTGGCACTTCTACGAAGAGAAGGACGTGGCCTATTGCCTACGGACCGCGCTTTACCATCTCAACCGCCTGATAGAGCTGTATGTGAATGTGCGAGCGCGGTTTGAGGAGCACCACAGTTCTGACGCGATTAGCGGTTCAACCACCGAGTTACGCATCTACTACGAGCTAGATGCGTTCCTTGGCGCGGCGAGACGGATCTACGAATCGATCCGCAAAGTGCTCTGGAAGCACTACGCAGCCCCGCGCGGAGACACGGGTCGATGGCGATCGATAAAGTCCGCGCTCACGTCGGACTCCGTGCCCGCCGACTACGCCGCCTCACTGCAACAAAGTTGGAGGGAGCATGGAACCAAACTCACGGACTACCGCGACTGCGTGATGCACTACGACCCATTCGCTGACGGCGGTGGGGGGTGCTACCTGAATCGGTTCGACGGTCGATGGGGGGTGCGAGTCCCCCTACCGACCAACCCAGAGGCTAAGAGCCACGCCAAGTTCGACAACATTCGGGGCGAGGGACCCGATGCCTTGAGCTACTGCTATGGCGTCGCGACGCATCTGACAGATATTTGCGAGGAACTGATGGCGCTACCAGAGGTGGCCAGTCACATGCAGAATCCTCGGCCCATGTCGGTCACAAATTCATCCGCCTCGTAGAAACCGGATGGGACTCCCCCGCCGCCATCCACATCGCGGAGTGGGCGGTGGGCACAGGCCAGCCGGGGGCGCGGCAGGTGTCCGGACCGGACTCCCAAACCCGGTCCGGACATCATGGGAGGACTACACCGAGCCGGTGACGATCGCCGGTTCAACCCAGATACCCACCCCGGTGTCGACGGCTCTCAGGACACGACGGCGTACCAGCTCGCGCACCTTGGCCGGCGTGATGTTCATCCGCCGCGCGCACTCCGAGACCACACATGTCAGTACTCGCGATCATCACCGAACACCGGGGTATGGAGTCAGGTCGATGGCCCGGAATGCCGAGGGGCGCAGCAGGCCCGAGCGCTCTCCTTCCTGACCATGCAGTTCTTCTTTGATCGAGAAAACCCCGTTCGCGAAATAGTCGGATTCGCCGCGTTTCTCATCTGGCTGGCAAGCGGGGCGGTCATGATCGCCGGCCTGGTGGGTGCCCTCATTCGCGTGCTGATCAGATAGATAAACCACTCACACAGATGGCCGCTGAAGCCCAAAAAGGGTGGCCGAGTCGCAATCATCTACCCAGTCAATTATCACCGCAACGAAGTAGAGTTCAGGCCCGTGCTTCGGAACGTGAGTCACTGGCTGAAACGGCGTGTATCTGCTCGTGGGCTGATGGTCGCGGCAGCGGCCGCGGTCGTCGCGGGAGGTGTGGCGCTGGTCCTCCTCCATTCACCCAGCGCCCCTCCGTACGTTCCGAAATCAACGGAGCCGACATCCACCACACTCTCGCCATCGACTACCGAAGCACCCGTGACCACCGTTGAACCCGCCACCACGGTTGCACCGACGACGACCGCACCGCCGGCAACCGAAGAGCCCTGGACATCAGAGGCTCCGTGGACGCCGACCTCCCAGGAGCCAGCGACGACCACCCCGTCGACGACAACCCCGCACCCGACGCAAAGTCGGCACGTCAAGCCCCCGGAAAAGCCCACCTACATGCCCGGGCAGGTGCATTCCTGATCACCGACCAGGGTTCCAGCGCGGCTCAGCGCATTGCAGAGTGAAAACCGGTTGAGTCCGCATGCGTCTTCACGAGAAAATGAGCCCATGACAGATCTCCTCGAGGTGAGCGGCCCCTCGTCGCTGGCTGCGCTGGTGTCTGCCCTCGCCCCCGGCCAACCGCGCCCGTTAGGCCACATTGCAAGCCTGTGGCTCGAGCACCGGACAGTCTTTGCGGTGGCGCATTTCGACGCCCTCGAGTACTGGCCGTTCACCATCAGCGTCCAACCCACCAGCCTCGGCCACGCAGGCGATGTTCGGCGAGAATCGAAACGCCTGAGCCACCGCCTGCGTTCAGCCGGCTGGACCGTGCGACATGCACGCGCCGACGACCGCGCCATCGCCTGAGCTCAGAAGTCGAACGCGCTGACCCGTTTCCCGATGGTCACCAGCTGTGCGCGCCTTCAGTTTCCGCCGCCACCGCAACCTCCGCCACCACCGCATCCACCCCCACCGCACCCGCCGTGACCCCCGCATCCGCCGTGCCCGTGCCCGTGCCCATGCCCATGCCCATTGTCGGACCCGCCCGCGCCACCGGCGCCCCAGAACCCGGCAGCGCCACCGGCCGCACCACGTCCATAACGGGATGTGCTCCGCAGATTGCGGGCCTCACGGCGGTACCGCTCCAACGGCGTCTCCCGAGCCCGTTGGTCGGCACGTCGACGCCGAACCGTCATCACTGCTGCCGCCACACACACCAGCAGCACGACGCTCACCAGAATGACGCCCATGGACGAACGCTACGCGCGGATGTTCCGTCGGCCTACCCGCTGAACGCATGAATTCCGACGGTCTCTAGACCATCGGAAACCTCGAACCGATCGCGTCGGCCAGCCGATTGAGTGTTGCGAGCTCGGCCTCCTTCATCTTGATGGCCCGCTGTAGCCGGCTCACGCCGAACTCGACGCGGTTGAGTTCCCGTTTGGCCAGCGAGGCCCGCTGATGCGCGAGATCCTCGGTGACCGCCGCCCGCAGCTCATCGAGCAAATCCACGTAATACTCGGCCTGGCGCACGTCACCGCGGTGGGCGGCAACCGGCTGCAGGGCATGCGCGGCGGTGTTCAGCATCCGTGCACAGTCTCAGCCCGATATTGCCCAGACGCAGCAATCGATTCACCACGGTGTCACCATTTCTTCACGGCGGCCCGAGGCACCGTGTGAGCACTATCGTGAGACGGTGCGAAAGCGGCGCCCACCCCACCTCGGGCACACCAGTGCGGCGGTGGCCGAGTTGTCCCTGCCCGACGCCGTCTTCAAAACGTGTCCGTGGCAGCCGCGGGAACTGGTCGAGACCGGTCTGCGGCAATGGCTCAGGTGTTGTGGCGCCGCGCTGCGCGACGGCCAGGTGATCGGCATGCCGTCACACGCGGTCGACGAGGCCTGGCACGGGCTCATCCTCTGCACCGCCCGCTACGCGACGTTCTGCGACCGGGCCTACGGCCGCTTCCTGCACCATCACCCGGACGGGGACGCACCCGCCGGCGGCGACTCGATGTCAGAACAACTGCGCCGCACCGTCATTGCGTGGTCGCTGGTCGCCGAACCGGGCGAGCAATGCGTGCTGTGGGACCTGGATCGCCGCGTCGGTGTAGCGCACCCGTGGGGCGTGGACGCCACCCGGGTGCGCGAAATCGAGAGCGCGCTGGCGCGACGCTAACGACGCAATCGGAACGCGTAGACCGCGATGCCCACCCCGATCAGAGCCGTGATGGGACCGATGATCGACCACGTGGTCGTGTTGCTCATCGGACTGCCCTGCAACGCGCCGAAGCCCTGCAGTGCCCACACCGTTCCGAAGAACGCCAGCACCACGCCGATACCGATCACCAGATAACGCACGCCTCCACAGTAGGCCCGAAAAGAGAGGGCCGGGTGCCAGACTGCAGCGATGACAGAACGCATCGAAGTGAGTCGCACCATCGCCGAACCCGCTGCCGCGATCTTCGCGGTGCTGACCGATCCGCAGGGTCACGTGGCGATCGACTCGTCCGGGATGCTGCAGGACGCCGATGGCCCGCGGGTAATGGCGGTCGACGACACCTTCACTGTGCACATGGATCGCGAGTCACTCAACGATTTCCCCTTGGGCCGCTACGACGTCACCGTCCGCATCACCGAATTCGAGCAGGACCGACTGATCGCCTGGACCATTCTGGGCCAGCTCAAACCGCAGATCGGCCATGTCTACGGCTACCGTCTGGAGCCCGGCGCCGACGGCACGGTCGTCACGTCGTTCTACGACTGGTCACAGATCGACCCGAAATGGCGTGAGGCCGGCATCTTTCCGGTGATCTCGGAGAGCGCGCTACGCGCCACCCTGGGGATCCTGGAGCGCGCCGTCCGACGCGGCTACCCGAAATCGTCAACCACCAGTTGACGATCCGCGGGAGTCAACCTACGGTTGACGCATGAGCGACACCACCTCATCCGTCAGCCTCGACACCCTCATCCGCGCCATCAAGTCGGTCCACGGCGACGCCCTCGACCAACTCGCCGACGCCATGCTGGCCGCCGAACACCTCAGCGACGTGGCCGATCACCTCATCGGCCACTTCGTCGATCAGGCCCGGCGCTCCGGCGCCTCCTGGACCGACATCGGCGCCCGGATGGGCGTCACCAAACAGGCCGCACAGAAGCGCTTCGTACCCAAGGGCGACACCATCGACCCCAATGAGGGCTTCGCCCGATTCACCCCGCGGGCCCGCGCTGCCGTCGTCGCCGCCCAGGATGCCGCCCGCGACGCCGGCAACACCGAGATCACCCCCGAGCACCTCATCCTCGGACTGCTCGCCGATGAGGGATCGCTGGGTGTCGCCGCCGTCAAAGCCCAGGGCATCGACACCGCCACGATCCGCGATGCGGTGCAGTTGCCTTCCGACACCGGCGAGAGACTCCATCTGGTCCCGTTCAACGGTCCCGCCAAGAAAGTCCTTGAACTGACCTTCCGCGAGGCACTTCGGCTGGGCCACAACTACATCGGGACCGAGCACCTGCTGTTGGCATTGCTGGAATCCGAAGACGGCACCGGTCCCCTGCACAGCGTCGGCATCGACAAGGTCCGCACCGAGACCGATGTGGTCGCGTTGCTTTCCGCACTACCGGGAATGAATCAGGCCACCACGGAGTAGAAGATGCCATGACACTCAACGACGCGGCACGTGCCCTGATCGGAGCGGGCGCCGACGCCACGCTCGTCACCATCAACCCCGACGGCAGTCCGCAGGTATCGGTGGTCTGGGTGGCCCTTCAGTCCACCGCCGACGGTGACGAACTGGTGGCCGCGCACCTGTCCGACAGCTACAAGAAGGTGCGTAACGTGCGCCGGGAGCCGAACGTCGCGGTGACCATCCTGGGCTCGCCCAAGCCCGGGCAGCAGCGCGAGTACCTGTCGGTGAACGGAACCGCCCGGATCGTCGAGGGCGGGGCGCCGGAACTGCTCAAGGACCTGGCCATCGCGCTGCTGGGCTCCGACGAACACTTCCCCCCGCCCAACGCCCCCGAAGGTTTCCTGACCCGGATCCGCATCGACTCGATCGGCGGCCACGGCCCCTGGGTGGAGTAAAGCTCCGACGGGCGGCAAACCATGTGCCAAGATGCCAGACATGCTTCGGATGATGTCGGTGGTGCTTGCTGGTTTGACGGCGGTGATGGCCGTGGGGCTGGCTCCTGCAGCCCCGGCCGCACCGCCGGCCGCCGCTCCCATCACCCCGATCGGCAATCTGGGTGACACCCTGCACGTGCAGTTCGACGATTTCGCCGCCGACGTCACCGTGCACGACGTCATCCCCACGGATGTGCCGCCGGGCTGGACCTGGAACGGCTCGCCGCGCTGGCGGGCCACCGGCGGACCGTGGAAGGCACCGATCACCGTGCACGTCCTCTCGGCGCCCAACCCGTACAAGCTGGCGATCGCCACCACGTTCAGCGGAGTCACCCCCTACGCCGACGCCTACACCGCCAAGCACACCGACGCACCGGACTCACTGGAGACCGCGCTGCTCAACGCCGCTCCGGGGTCGACCGTCAACGGCGCGATCTACTGGGATGTGTACCGCGGCCTGGTGACCAACGTGGTGATGCTCAATCCGCAGACGGGAACGCACCTGGCGCAGTGGAACATCTGGCAGCCCGGCACCCCGCTACCGTAAGGCGCATGCGCGTCGAGTCGGCCACCCCTGCGGATCTTCCCCAACTGGCCGAGGTTGCCGCGACCACCTTCCCGCTGGCCTGCCCACCCGCGGTGTCCCCCGACAATGTCGCGGCCTTCGTCGCGGACCACCTCGCGGTGCAGCACTTCGCGAAATATCTCGACGACCCCACCCGGGTGGTGCTGGTCGCACGCGATGACACCCGAATCCTGGGCTACGCCATGCTGATTCGGGGCGTACCCGACGATCCCGAGGTGGCCGGCGCGGTCACGCTGCGGCCGGCGGTGGAACTGTCCAAGATGTACGCCCTGCCCGATGTGCACGGCGCCGGGGTCTCCACGGCGCTGATGGTCGAGGTGCTGGCCCGCAGCGCGGCGCTCGGGGCAGCGTGCGTGTGGCTGGGCGTCAACCAGGAAAACCAACGGGCCCAACGCTTCTACGCCAAGTCGGGATTCACCGTCAGCGGCACCAAGACGTTCCGGCTGGGCGGCCACGTCGAGAACGACTACGTGATGGTGCGCCCGCTGTAACGATTCCCGGGTCGCTGCGCTCCTGCCCTCCGCAACATTCCCGGGTCGCTGCGCTCCTGCCCTCCGCTACGAAACCTGGGCGGCCGCGGTCAGCGCCAGCAGGCGCGACGTGGCACGCAGATACTTCTTGCGGAACCCACCGGCCAGCATCTCCTCGCTGAAGATGGTGTCCAGCTTGGTGCCCGACGCCAGAATCGGCACGCCCGCGTCGTAGAGCCGGTCGGTCAGCGCCACCAACCGCAGCGCCACACTCTGATCGGTGATCGGGTGCACCCCGGTGATGAACACCTCGTCGACCCCGTCGATCAAGGCGTGATACCGGGACGGGTGCATGGTCGCCAGGTGGGCACACAGCGCGTCGAAATCGTCCAGCGTCGCCCCCGACACCCCGACCGCCCGGGCGCGCACATCCTCGTCGGACAGCGGTTCCGGAGCGGGCGGCAGCCCGCGGTGCCGGTAATCCGGGCCCTCGACCCGCACAGTGGTGAAGATCGAGGCCAGCGTGTTGATCTCGCGCAGGAAATCCTGCGCGGCGAACCGGCCCTCACCGAGTTGCTCGGGCAGCGTGTTGGAGGTGGCCGCGATCGACACCCCGCGCTCCACCAGAGCCGAGAGCAACCGGGAGATCAGCGTGGTGTTGCCCGGGTCGTCGAGTTCGAACTCGTCGATACACACCACCACGTACTCGGCGAGCAGATCGATGCACTCGGTGAAACCGAACACCCCGGCCAACTGGGTCAGCTCGCCGAAGGTGGCGAACGCCGTCGGCGCCACCTCGGCGTTCGACAGCGCGTAGTAGGTGGAGGCCAGCAGGTGCGTCTTGCCGACACCGAACCCACCGTCGAGGTAGACCCCGACGCCGGGTAGCACCTCCCGTTTGCCGAACAGCTTCTTCTTGCCCGCGCGCCGCTCCAGCGCCTGCTCGGTAAACGTGCGGCACTTGACCACCGCGGCGGCCTGCGACGGCTCGGCCGGATCTGGACGGTAGGTGTCGAAACTGACATCGGCGAACGTCGGCGGCGGTACCAACCGTGCGACCAGCTGTTCCGGTGTGACCTTGGGATGCCGATCCACCAGAGCTTCGACGCCTGCGCCGCTTTGCATGTCGTGCACCCTATCGACGTGCTGCAATGATCCCCATGTCGGATGCCGCTGCTGGGACGGAACTCACAACACTGCAACCCGCCGACGGCGCCACCGACGGCGGGCTGGCCAGGCAGTATGCCTACCCCTCGCCCGATTCTAGGGCCCTGAGCACCTGCTGGGTTCGGGCCAACTTCGTCACCAGCCTGGACGGCGCGGCCACCACCGGCGGACGCTCGGGCGGGCTCGGGGGCGCCGGGGACCGGGCACTGTTCGGACTGATGCGCGAACTCGCCGATGTCGTGGTGGTCGGTGCCGGGACGGTCCGCACCGAGAACTATTCGGGCGCACAGCTGGGCGCCGGCGAGCGTGCCGCGCGCCAAGACCGTGGCCAGGCCGAGGTGCCACCCATCGCGATCGTCACCCGGTCGGCGCAGCTGAACCACGACCTGCTCGTGTTCACCCACACCGAGATCCCACCGCTCGTGCTGACCTCGCATAACGCGGCCATCGACGCCCGAACCCGGCTGTCCGGGCTGGCCGCGGTGCACGACTGTTCGGCCGGTGACCCCGATGAGGTGGACCCGCACGCCATGGTCGCCACCCTGGCCGGGCTCGGGTTGACCCGGGTGCTCACCGAGGGTGGTCCCAGCCTGCTCGGCACCTTCATCGCCGCCGACCTGCTCGACGAGCTGTGTCTGACCATCGCGCCATTCGTCGTCGGCGGTAAAGCCAAACGGGTCACCGACAGCCCGGTCGAGGCGCTGCACCGGATGCAGCGCCGGCATGTGCTCACCGATTCGGAGGGCTACCTCTACACGCGCTACAGCCGTGCGGCGCACGAGTCCTCTGCGTGACCATCGCTACTGTGGTCGGCATGCGTCATCTGGTTCGGGCCGCGAGTATCTCGGCTGCGGTGTTGCTGCTGACATCGTGTGCCCCGTTGCTGGCCGCAAACCCGCGCTATGCCACCGACTCCGGCGCCGGCCCACAGGGCCAGCCCGCAACCACCAGCACGGTCGCCGGGCCGCCACCGATCGCCGCGCCCAAGAACGATCAGGCTCTGCAGTGGCGGGATTGCACGACTCAGACGTTCACCGCCGCGTCGACCGCCCCGGTACCCGGGGTCAAACTGGACTGCGCCACCTTCAACGCCGATCTGGACCCGATCAGCGGCGCCAACGGCAGCATCGACATCGGCGTGGTCCGGGCCAGCACGGCCGACACCCCCGCCGACGCCGGCCCGCTGGTGATGACCACCGGTAGCGACCTGCCGTCGTCCAGTCAGCTGCCGGTCTGGCTGACCCGCGGCGGCACCGATGTGCTCAAGACACATCCCGTCGTCGCCATCGACCGCCGCGGTATCGGCCTGTCGGCGGCCATCAACTGCCGCGACGGCTTCGACCGCCAGGAGATGATCGACCAGGCCCAGTTCGAGTCCGGTGACGACCCGGTGGCCAACCTGAGCGCCATCGCCCAGACCGCCACCACCAGCTGCACCGACACCATCGCCCCCGGCGACTCCGCCTACGACAACGCACACGCCGCCGAGGACATCGAGCGGCTGCGCAGCACCTGGGACGCCGACACCATCGCACTGCTGGGCGTCGGCAACGGCGCGCAGGTGGCGCTCGCCTACGCCGGATCCCATCCGAACAAGGTGTCCCGCCTGGTCCTGGATTCACCGCTGCCGCTGGCGATCAACGCCGAAGCCACCGCCGAGCAGAAGGTGAAGGGCCAGCAGGCCGCACTGGATGCGTTCGCCGCCCAATGCGCCGCCGTGAACTGCCCGCTCGGCCCGGATCCGAAGGGGGCCATCGACGCGATCCTGTCCTCCGCCCGAGCCGGCAACGGTCCCGGCGGTGCCTCGGTCGCCGCCGTCTCCGACGCGATCAGCACCGCGCTGGCCTTTCCGCGCGGCGACCGCGTCGCGGCCACCAATGCGCTTGCGGGGGCACTCGCCTCGGCCCGCGGCGGCGACGCAACTGCACTGAACACTCTGATCAGCCAGGCCGACGCCACGCGTCAGACCGATGGTCAGTTCGTCAACGGCTGCAGCGACGCGCTCAACCGGCCCACCCCCGACCGGGTCCGGGAACTCGTCGTCGCCTGGCCGAAGTTGTACCCGCAGTTCGGTTCTGTCGGCGCGCTGCGCATGGTCAACTGCCTGAGCTGGCCGAGCGGCACCGCACCGAAGGACCCCAAGGATCTCAAGATCCCGGTGCTGCTGCTCGGCGTGCAGAACGATCCGATCATCGGCAATGAAGGGGTGGCCGCGGTGGCCGCCACCATGATCAACGCCGGCGCCACCAGCAAGCGGGTGATCTGGCAGGGCATCGGCCATGGCGCCAGCATCTACTCACCGTGTGCCCTCGCGCCGGTGCTGGGCTATCTGGACAGTGGGAAGCTGCCGGGCAACGACACGTTCTGCCCCGCCTGAACGGAGCCCGCCACACTCCGGTGTACGGTGCGCTGGTGGCGCCAACCGATACCATCCTGAGCGTCTTTCGACCTCGCACGTCCGCTCCCACCACCGCCAATGTGGTGCGGTCCGCGCTGTGGCCGATCGCCATCATGTCGATCATCCACCGCAGTTACGTGCTCACCACCAACGGCTACATCACCGACGACTTCGGTGCGGTGTACCGGGCGGTCTCGAATTTCCGCCGGCACTGGGACATCTACAACGAGCACTTCAACTACGTCGACCCGCACTACCTGTACCCCCCGGGCGGCACCCTGCTGTTGGCCCCGTTCGGGTTCCTGCCGGAGTTCGCGTCGCGCTTCTGGTTCGTCGCGTTCAACTCGATCGCGATCATCATCGCGTGCGGCATCCTGGTACGGCTGTTCAAGTTCTCGCTGACCTCGGTGGCATTTCCCGCCCTGTTGCTGGCCGTGTACTGCACCGAATCGGTGACCAACACCTTGGTTTTCACCAATATCAACGGCTGCCTGCTGCTGGCCGAGGTGCTGTTCTTCTACTGGTTGCTGTCCGGCAAGGTGGGCCATCAGTGGTGGGCGGGTGCGGCCATCGGACTGACGCTGGTACTCAAACCCCTACTGGCCGTGCTGTTGTTGCTGCCGCTGCTCAACCGGCAATGGCGTGCCCTGGTGACAGCCTTCGCGGTGCCGCTGGTGTTCAACGCAGTCGCCTGGCCCCTGTCCGCCGACCCGATGGGTTTCCTCCGCAACACCGTCCCGTACATCCTGTCCACCCGGGACTACTTCAATTCGTCGATCCTGGGCAACGGCATCTACTACGGGCTGCCGATGTGGCTGATCCTGTTGTTGCGGGTGATCGCGCTGGTGTTGGCCGCGGCCAGCCTGTGGCTGCTGTACCGGTACTACCGGGTGCGCGATCCACTGTTCTGGATGCTGACCTCCTCCGGTGTCCTGCTGATCACCTCGTGGCTGGTGCTGTCCCTGGCGCAGGGCTACTACTCGATGATGTTGTTCCCGTTCCTGATGACGGTGGTGCTGCCGAACTCGGTGGTGCGCAACTGGCCGGCCTGGCTCGGTGTGTACGGGTTCCTCACGATGGACCGCTGGCTGATGTGGCGCTGGCCGACCACCGGACGGTTCCTGGAGTACATGAAGATCACCTACGGCTGGTCACTGCTGCTGGTGGTGGTGTTCTGCGTGCTGTATTACCGCTACCTGGACGCCAAGGCCGAAGGCCGGCTGGATTCCGGTATCGATCCACCCTGGATGACGGAAGACCGGCCACGCGCTAGCGTGGCGTCATGACCGAGCCGAAGATCCAGCTCACCGACGACGAGTGGCGCGAGAAGCTCAGCGCGGCCGAGTTCGCGGTGCTCCGCCGTGCCGGCACCGAGCGGCCGTTCACCGGCGAGTACACCGACACCAAGACCCCCGGTGTCTACGAGTGCCGGGCCTGCGGGGCAGAACTGTTCCGCAGCACCGAGAAGTTCGAATCCCATTGCGGCTGGCCGTCTTTCTTCGACCCGAAAGACTCCGAGGCGGTGATCCTGCGCAGGGACGACACCTTGGGGATGACACGCGTCGAGGTGCTGTGCGCCAACTGCCACAGCCACCTGGGCCATGTCTTCGAGGGCGAGGGCTACCCGACCCCCACCGATCAGCGGTACTGCATCAACTCGATATCACTGCGCCTCGTGCCCGCCGGCGCGCAGTGAGCAGTTCCAGCATCGCGGCGGCCGAAAGCGGCTCGCTGTAGAAGTACCCCTGCGCGTAGCGGCAGCCGTATTCGTGAAGCAGCGCAACGGTTTCGGCGTTCTCTATCCCCTCCGCGACCGTTGTCATGCCCAGTTCGTGCGCCAGCGCGACGACCGTGCGCACGATCACCCCGGCCCGCCGATCACCGCGCACTGCGCTGACGAAATCGCGGTCCAGTTTGATCTCGTCGATCGGGAGATCGCGCAGGTAGGCCAGCGTCGAATAGCCACTGCCGAAGTCGTCGAGGGCCACCCGCACACCGGACCCGCGCAGCGTCTCGATCACCGCGCGGGTCCGGTCGACGTTGTCCAGCAACAGATCCTCGGTGACCTCGACCGTGAGCGTCTCGCACGCCAGGCCACGCTCGTCGAGTGCCCGCACGATGCGGTCGGACATGGTCAGATCGGCCAGCGATGGCGCGAACAGGTTCACCGCAATTGGCACCGTGAACCCGTGATCGCGCCACAGCGCCGCTTGATCCAGGGCTTGGGTCACCACCAGTTCGGTCACCGAACGTATCAACCCGTGCTCACGGACCAGGGCCAGGAACTCGTCCGGTGCGAGCAGCCCGCGCGAGGGGTGCGGCCAGCGCAGCAGTGCCTCGACACCGACGATGGATTCGTCGCGCAGGTCGAACTTCGGTTGATACATCAGGATGAGATCGTCGTTGTCGATCGCCGAGCGCAACTCGCCGAGCATCTGCAGGGTCGCGGCACCGTCCACGGGAGTCCGGGTCGCCGACCACCCCTCCGCACGCTGCATCTCCGCCGAGAACACCCGCACCTCGCGCGCTCGGGCCCGCTTCGCCGAGTACATCGCCACGTCGGCACGCTCCATCAGTGCCTCCGCGGACAGTTCCGGACCCTCAGGCGCCGCGATGGCCAGACCCGCGCTGGGCCGCAGCGGTAGGTAGTGGCCCTCTATGGCGAACGGGTCGCCGAAACCGGCCGCGATGCGCTGCGCGACCTGGATGGACTGCTCGGCATCACCTTCGAGCAGTACGGCGAATTCGTCACCGCCCAGCCGGGCGACCGTATCGCTGCTGCGTGCGGCACCCACGATGCGTTCGGCGACGCTGGTCAGCAGGATATCGCCGGTCGGATGGCCCAGACCGTCGTTGACGAGCTTGAAATCGTCGAGGTCGAGCGACAACACCGCGACCGGCTGCTTGTCACGACGGTGCAGCAACAACGCGTGAGTCAACCGGTCCTGGAACAGGGCCCGGTTGGCCAGCCCGGTCAGCGGGTCGCGCATGGCCTGCGCCTCGGCATTTGCCAGCAGCCGGCGGTTCTCCCCCACCACGATGACCTGCCGGAACACCACGGCACTCACCAACAGGACGAAGGCCACCAGCGCCGGCGCCAGCTCCGGTACCCACACCACATTGGCCACGCCGATCACCATCGCGACGGCCAACGGCACATACGGCACCCACAGTGCAGCGGCTGTCGGCGCGCTCGCCCCGTCGACATGGGAGCGCGGAAGGTGCGACGACAGCAGTGCGCCGACCCCGATCAGCAGCAGCCCCCATGCCCAGCCGAGATCGACGACGCTGACCGTGCGGTAGTCGTCGTGGGAGATCAGATACGCCCAGCCGCAGTCGGCCAGGGCCATCAGCACGACACCAGCGGTCAACAGCACCAGCGGGGCACGGTTGCCGGGCCGGGCGCGCGCAAGCACCAGCAGTGCCACCGTCACCACCACCAGATCGGTGAGCGGATAGGCCAGCGACAGCCCGACTTCGAATGTCGTTGCCCCGCCGTTCGCGAACATCTGCCGCACCACGGCGAACCAGGCGACGACGAAAAGTGAGCCCGCGACGATCACGCCGTCCAGGACGAGGCGGGTATAGGTGTACCCCGACGCACCCACGGGCAGGACCAGCAGCCCGGCACATACGAAGACCGGAAACATGAGGTAGCCGGCGTCGGCGAGGGAAGGAAACGGCGCGGTCCCCAACCACCATTCGTAGTAGGCCCATACGGCCGACCCCACGGTCCAGCCGAACAGTCCGATCGTGATGAAAATCCACGCCAGCCGTTGCCGACCGAGAGCACGCCACGCGGTGTAACCGGCGCAGCTCGTCGCAAATCCGGACACCGCCACGAAACCGAGATCATCGGCCGCCGACACCACGTCGGGTCCGCCCCAGCCCGCCATCAGCCATGCACACCACGCGGCGGTGGTGACCGTCGCCGCACTCGCTACCCATGCGAACCGTGGCATCGGACGTGAGGCTAGCAAAATTGTGGTCGCCAGCGCCCGAGGTTGGGCGTGGGATCAGGGCAGACGGGCCAGCAGATCCTCGACCGCCACCCGGGGGCCGGTGAAGAACGGGGTTTCCTCCCGGACATGGCGACGGGCGTCGGTGTAGCGCAGCTTCCACATCAGCTCGACGATGCGCCCCAGATCCGGGCCTTCGAAGGCCAGGATCCACTCGTAGTCGCCGAGCGCGAACGCGGGCACCGTGTTGGCCCGCACATCCGGGTACTCCCGGCCCGCCATCCCGTGCTCGACGAGCATCTTGCGGCGCTCGTCGTCGGGCAGCAGGTACCACTCCAGGGACCGCACGAACGGGTAGACGCAGACGTAATCGCCCGGGTCTTCGCCCGCGATGAAGGCCGGGACGTGGCTCTTGTTGAACTCGGCCGGGCGGTGCAGCGCGACCACGCTCCAGACCGGATCACTGGCCTGTCCCAGGGTGGTGCGCCGGAAGTCCCGGTAGGTGGTCTGCAGGTCCTCGACCCGCTCGGCATGGGTCCAGATCATGAAATCGGCGTCGGCGCGGAAGCCGGCGACGTCGTAGAGCCCGCGCACCACGACACCCCGCTCCTCCTGCTGTTTGAGGAACGTCGCGGTCTCATCGACGAGCGCGGACCGGTCCGCGTCCAGCGAGTCGGGCTGCACGGCGAAAACCGAGATCATCATGTATCGGGTCATCGAGTTGAGCGCGTCGTAATCGAGCTTGGCCATGGGGCTATCGTGCCACGCCGGGGCCCGCCAGTTTCCCGGCCGCCCGGGTGGCGGCAGCGACACACGCGGGCACCCCGATCCCGTCCAGGTAGGCGCCCGCGACCGCCAGTGTCGGCGGCAGCCCGGCCCGTACTTCGGCCACCAGATCGGCGTGTCCCGGACCGTACTGCGGCATCGCGTCGATCCACCGCTGCACCCGGCAGTCAACCGGGTCGGCGACGATCCCGAAGAGCCGGTCCAGGTCCTCCAGGGACCAGCTCAGCAGTCGGTCGTCGCCCACGCTGCGGGCCAGCTGATCACCGTAGCGGCCGAACGACAGCCGCACCAGTTCGATATTGCCGCGCCGTCCCCACTTCTGCGAGGTGAGCGTGATCGCCTTGGTGTGCAAGGCTTCTCCGCCGGCGACCAGCACACCGGACTGTGGGGGCAGCGGGGTGCCGCCGGGCAGGGCCAGGGCGACCACGGCCGACGAGGCCACCGTCACCCGCCGTGCCGCCGCGGCGCTGCGCGGCGCGACGTGCTCGATCAGTCTGCTCAGCCGCGGCGCCGGTACCGCAAGCACCACCGCGTCCGCACTCCAGTGGCCGCCTTCGTCGTCCACCAGATCCCAGCCGCGCGCCGACCGCATCACCCGTTCGATGCCGACCTGTACCCAGCGCACACCGGCCCGCCGGGCCAGTTCGTCGACCAGCAATCCGTAGCCGCCCGCGATGGCGCCGAACAACGCGCCGTCCCGCGGCGGCGGCAAGGCATCGCGCACCGCGTCGCTGAGGTTGCGGGCGCCCCGATCCAGTGCGGCGGCCAGGGTGGGAACCGCCGAGCGGATCCCGATGGTCTCGGCCGAGCCGGCGTACACCCCGGTGAGCAGCGGCTCCACCGAACGCGTCACCACCTGCTCGCCGAATCGGTCCCCGATCAGCTCGGCGACGGACGGATCCGCGCCGGTACGCCAGTGCAACGGCCGCCCGGGTTCGGCCTCGATACGCGCCACCGTCGCGTCGTCGACCAGACCCGCCACCGACGCGGCCTGCGCCGGGATGCCCTGCAAGGTTCCGGTGGGGACCGGGTGCAACCGGCCCTGGGTGAACAGCAGCGGCCGCGCCCCGGTGCTGGCGACCTGCCGGCCGGCCAGGCCGAGTTCGTCGAGTAGCGCGGGCACCTCGGGCCGCCGCGCGATGAACGCCTCGGCGCCCAGGTCCACCGGCACACCGCCGACCTGTTCGGTGCGCAACACCCCGCCGAGGCGGTCGGCCGGGTCGAACAGGGTGATCGACGCATCCGGCCCGGCGGCAACGCGCAGTCGATACGCGGCGGTCAAGCCCGAAATGCCGCCGCCGACAACGCAGTACGCCGATTTCACAATGAATGCACCAGCTCCACCAGATCGGTCACCACCCCGGGCTCGGTGGCCGGCAGCACGCCGTGACCGAGATTGAAGATATGCCCACCCGCGCCGGCCTCCTGGGCGCGGCGGCCGTCGGCCACGACGGCGCGTGCCGCACGTTCCACCACCGGCCAGCCCGCGAGCAGCACGACCGGATCCAGGTTGCCCTGCAGGACGGTGCCCGGTCGCACCCGCGTCGCGGCGTCGGCCAGCGAGGTCCGCCAGTCCACGCCGACCACGGTGGCCCCGGCCTCGCCCATGGCGCCGAGCAGTTCGGCCGTTCCCACCCCGAAGTGCGTCATCGGCACGCCTTCGCCCTTGAGCGCGTCGAACACCCGTGAGCTGTGCGGCAGCACCGAGGCCCGGTAATCGGCCAGCGACAAGGTGCCCGCCCAGGAGTCGAACACCTGGATGGCGTCCACGCCGGCGGCGAGCTGCGCGGTCAGGAAGGCGATGGTCAGGTCGGTGAGCGCCGTCATCAGCGCATGCCAGGTGTCCGGGTCACCGAGCATCATGGCCTTGGTCTTCTCGTGGTTGCGGCTGGGCCCGCCCTCCACCAGATAAGACGCCAGGGTGAACGGGGCGCCCGCGAAACCGATCAGCGGCACCTCGCCCAGGGCGGACACCAACAGCTTGACCGCGTCGGAGACGGGCGCGACCTGGTGCGGCTCAAGGGGTTTCAAGGCGTCGACGTCGGCGCGGGTGCGTATCGGGTGATCGATGACCGGACCGACGTCGGGCACGATGTCCAGCCCGACGCCGGCGGCTCGCAGTGGCACCACGATGTCGGAGAACAGGATGGCCGCGTCGACGCCGTGGCGTCGCACCGGCTGCAGGGTGATCTCGGCAACCAACTCCGGGTCGAAACACGCATCGAGCATCTTGTGGTGGGCGCGCAACTCCCGGTACTCGGGCAGCGAACGACCCGCCTGGCGCATGAACCACACGGGTATACGCGAGGGCGTACGTCCGGCGGCAGCGGCGAGAAAAGGAGACTCGGGCAGGTCACGGCGGGTATTCATCGACCCCCATGTTAGCCGCGGGGGTCTGCACCGGACTCTGGCGTGCCTCGACGCAGAAATCCGGCGCGCCTGCGCACCCCCGGGGCCGGTTGGGTCTAGCGTGATTTGGTGTGACGTCCGCCGAACCGGCCCAGTTCCGTACCGCGGTCGCAGCAATGAATGCTGCGACGGTGCGGCCGGAAATCGAGCTGGGCCCGATCAGGCCGCCGCAACGGCTGGCCCCCTTCAGCTACGCGCTGGGCGCCGAGGTTCGCCACCCTGAGACGACGATCGTCCCCGAGCGTTCCGAGGGTGACGCCTTCGGCAGGCTGATCCTGCTGCACGATCCCGAGGGCGCCGAGGCCTGGGACGGCACCATGCGCCTGGTCGCCTATATCCAGGCCGACCTGGACTCCACCGAGGCCGTCGATCCGCTGTTGCCCGAAGTGGCCTGGAGCTGGCTGGTGGACGCCCTGGAGTCGCACGCCGAGGCCGTCACCGCGCTGGGTGGCACCGTCACCGCCACCACGTCGGTGCGCTACGGCGACATCTCCGGCCCGCCGCGGGCCCACCAGCTGGAGCTGCGCGCGTCGTGGACTGCCACCAACCTCGAGCTCGGTCCACATGTGCAGGCGTTCTGTGAGGTTCTCGAGCATGCGGCCGGCCTTCCGCCGGCGGGAGTCACCAGCCTGGGCTCCCGCACCCGCGCCTGATGACCGAGACCGACCCCGAGCCTGACGGCGCAGTCGCTGACAGCGTCGAGCCAGAGGCGATTCCCCTCCTGGCCCCCGCCGAGGGCGTGCCACCGCTGTCGATCTATCCGAGCGATATCGCCCGTGCTGCCGAACGGCTGGCCGGCGGTACCGGCCCGTTCGCCATCGACGCCGAACGGGCGTCGGGTTTCCGCTACTCCAACCGGGCATACCTGGTGCAGATCCGGCGCGCCGGAGCCGGCACCGTGCTGATCGATCCGGTCAACCACGGCGGGGACCCCCTGCACGTGATGGCACCGGTCGCCCAGGTACTCGGCACCGACGAGTGGATACTGCACGCCGCCGATCAGGATCTGCCGTGCCTGGCCGAGCTCGGGATGACGCCACCACGGCTGTACGACACCGAACTGGGCGGCCGGCTAGCCGGCTTCGAGCGGGTGAACCTTGCCGAGGAAGTCCGTCGGCTACTGGGGCTGGGCCTGGTGAAGGGGCACGGCGCGGCCGACTGGTCCAAACGGCCACTCCCCCAGGAATGGCTGAACTACGCCGCACTGGACGTCGAGGTGCTGGTGGAACTGCGCCACGCAGTCGCCGCGGTGCTTGAGGAACAGGGCAAATCCGACTGGGCTGCACAGGAATTCGAGTACCTGCGCAATGTCGAGTCGACGCCGACCCGGCGGGACCGGTGGCGCCGCACCTCCGGTATCCACAAGGTCCGCAACCCGCGGGCCCTGGCCGCGGTGCGGGAATTGTGGACCACGCGCGATCACATCGCCGCTCGCCGGGATATCGCGCCCGGCCGGATCCTGCCCGACTCGGCGATCATCAGCGCCGCCACCGCCGATCCGGACACCATCGAAAAGCTCACCGCACTACCGATTTTCGGCGGAAGTCGACAGCGGCGCAGTGCACAGGTCTGGCTGGATGCGCTGGCCCGGGCCCGTCAGGATCCCGATCCGCCGACCGGCACCGAACCCGTCAACGGCCCGCCGCCGACGTCGCGGTGGTCGCGGCGCAAGCCCGAGGCCGCCGAGCGGTTGGAGAAGGCGCGCGCCGGACTGGCCGAACTGTCCCAACGGGTTTCGGTTCCCGCCGAGAACCTGTTGACTCCGGACACGCTGCGCCGGTTGTGCTGGGACTGGCAGCCGGTCCCCGACGTGGCAACCGCCGTCGACGAGTTCCTGGCCCAGGCCGGGGCACGACCATGGCAGCGCGAACTCACCGGGCCGGCGCTGACGGCAGCGCTCACCATCGACGTGAGCTGAGCGCGCGGGACTGTCGCTCAGTCGACCTGTTCGCTGACGTGGTCGCCCACCGGGCTGCCCAGCGCCGCCACCCAGCCGGTGATCTGCCGGGCGAGATGCTGATCGGTGAGTCCGATCTCGGTGAGGATCTCTGAACGCGACGCGTGCTCCAGGAACTCCTGCGGAACCCCGACATCGCGACATGGAACGTCGATCTCGTTGCGGCGCAACGCAGCCGAGATCAGCGAACCGATCCCGCCGTTGACGCCGTTGTCCTCCAGGGTGACCACGAGTTTGTGCGCGGAGGCCAGCGCGTGCAGCGCTTTGGGAACCGGGATCACCCAGCGCGGGTCCACGACCGTGACACCGATGCCCTGCCGCTGCAGACGCTCGGCGACGGCGAGTCCCATCACCGCGAACGAACCGACCGCGACGAGCAGCACGTCGGTGGACAGACCGTCGGCCGGTACCGCCAGCACGTCGACCCCGGCGCGCCGCTCCAGCGCCGGAATGTCTTCGCCCACTGCGCCTTTGGGGAATCTGATGGCGGTCGGGCCGTCCTTGACGTCCAGCGCCTCGCCGAACTCCTCGCGCAGTCGGGCCGCGTCACGCGGCGCGGCGACCCGGATACCGGGCACGATGCCCAGCATCGAGAGGTCCCACATGCCGTTGTGGCTGGCACCGTCGTTGCCCGTGACACCGGCGCGGTCGAGCACCATGGTGACCGGCAGCTTGTGCAGCGCGACGTCCATCATCAACTGGTCGAACGCCCGGTTCAGGAATGTCGAGTAGATGGCCACCACCGGGTGCATACCACCCATCGCCAGCCCGGCCGCCGATGTCATCGCGTGCTGTTCGGCGATCCCGACGTCGAAGAAGCGGTCCGGGTACTCCTGGCGGAACGCGCTCAGCCCCGTCGGGCCCGGCATGGCCGCGGTGATCGCGACGATATCGCGGCGCCGGGCGGCCTTCTTGATGAGCTCGTCGGAGAACACCGCCGTCCAGCCGGGCGCCGCCACCGACGTGGGCCGACCGGTGTGCGGATCGATGACGCCGGTGGCGTGCATCTGTTCGGCTTCGTCGTTCTCGGCGTGCGAATACCCGTTGCCCTTGCGGGTGACGACATGCACGATCACCGGGGCGTTGAACCCGCGCGCGCTGCGCAGCGCCGCCTCGACCGCACGCTCGTCATGCCCGTCGATCGGGCCGACGTACTTCACGCCGAGGTCGGTGAACATCACCTGCGGCGACAGCGCATCCTTGATACCCGCCTTGACGCTGTGCATGCACTGGTAGCAGAGCTCGCCGATCAACGGCACACCGCGCACGGTGTCGCGGCCCTTCTCCAGCAGTTTCTCGTAGCCCGGCTGCAGCCGCAGGGTGGCCAGGTGGTCGGCGAGCCCACCGATGGTCGGCGCGTAGCTGCGTCCGTTGTCGTTGACGACGATCACGATGGGCCGGTTGGCAGCGGCGATGTTGTTGAGCGCCTCCCAGCACATACCGCCGGTGAGGGCGCCGTCGCCGACGACCGCGACCACGTGGCGATTGCGGTGGCCGGACAGCTCGAAGGCCTTGGCCAGCCCGTCGGCGTAGGACAGTGCGGTGCTGGCGTGGCTGGATTCGACCCAGTCGTGCTCACTCTCGGCGCGGGACGGGTAGCCCGACAGGCCACCCTTCATCCGCAGATTCACGAAGTCCGCGCAACGTCCGGTGAGCATCTTGTGCACGTAGGCCTGATGGCCGGTGTCAAAGATGATGGGATCGTGCGGGGAGTCGAAGACCCGGTGCAGCGCAAGGGTCAGTTCGACCACGCCCAGGTTCGGGCCGAGATGACCGCCGGTTGCAGCAACCTTGTGAATCAGGAATTCACGGATTTCACCGGCCAGGTCGTCGAGCTGCGACTGGGAAAGGTGCTGCAGATCTGCGGGGCCGCGGATCTGTTCAAGCATCCCGCCAGTTTACGCACGCAACACGTGTCAGTCCCGTCGAGCCTGATAGATGTCGGGCACGCCATCGTGGTCC
Organism: Mycolicibacterium sp. Y3; assembly: GCF_051188035.1. Taxonomy (NCBI): domain Bacteria; kingdom Bacillati; phylum Actinomycetota; class Actinomycetes; order Mycobacteriales; family Mycobacteriaceae; genus Mycobacterium; species Mycolicibacterium sp. Y3. The sequence continues at coordinate 4,215,808 of NZ_JAVQLT010000001.1, forward strand.
GCATCGGTGGTTTCCAGCACATGGATCCGCCGGTATGCGGCGTTGCGGCTGGCCAGCACGACGGCCGCCAACGCCCCGGCCAGCACAGATCCGGACAGCACCGCGATCTTCACATCGACATCGGCCAAGCTGCCGTCTTCGAAGGCCAGCTCACCGATGAGCAGCGACACGGTGAACCCAATCCCCGCCAGTAGCGCGACGCCGAGCACATCACGCCAGGCCAGCTCGTCGTCGAGGCTCGCCTTGGTGAATCGGGCCAACAACCATGTGGTGCCGAACACACCTATCGGCTTACCCACCACCAAACCCGCGATGACACCGAGCGTCACAGGATGCGTCAGGGCATCGGCGAAGCCGTGAAATCCGCCGACGGTGACACCTGCGGCGAAGAACGCGAACACCGGCACCGCCACCCCCGCCGACAGCGGCCTGATCGTGTGCTCGATTGTCTCGGCCGCGGCGTGGCGGCCCAGTGCAGGCACCGTGAACCCGAGCAGCACGCCGGCCACCGTCGCGTGCACACCACTGGCGTGCACCAGCGCCCACGCCGTCACGGCGAGCGGGACGAGCAGTGCCGGATGCCGGATGCCTTTTTGCACGGCCAGCCCGAAGAGCGCAATGGGTATCAAGGCTGCGAGCAGCGGCCCGGGCGCCAGGTGGTCGGTGTAGAAGGCGGCGATCACGGTGATCGCCAGAAGATCGTCGACGACGGCCAAGGTGAGCAGGAAGGTTCGCAGGGCTGTCGGCAGGTGGGTGGATAGCACCGCCAGCACCGCGAGTGCGAACGCGATGTCGGTGGCGATGGGCACCGCCCAGCCGCCGAGGTTCTCCCGGTGATGCGCGTTGACGGCGAGGAAAATGCCGGCCGGAACGATCATGCCGCCGATGGCGGCCGCGATGGGCAGAGCGGCGCGGGCGGGGTCGCGGAGGTCGCCGGCCACGAACTCCCGTTTGAGCTCCACCCCCACGACGAAGAAGAAGATGGCCAGCAGGCCGTCGGCCGCCCACGCGCTGACGGACAGATTCAGATGGAGCTTCTCTGGGCCGAGGACGAAGTCCGACAGTTCTTTGTAGTTCGCCGCCCATGGCGAGTTGGCCCAGATGAGCGCCGCTCCCGCCGCGATGAGCAGCAGGACGCCACCGACGGTTTCGCTGCGCAGGGTTTCGGTGAGCCGCTTGGTCTCCGGCCAGGAGCTGCGGGTGAACAGTCGGCGCGTGATCATCTCGTTCCTCGGTCAGCAGTCAGCGACGCCGACCAGACTTCCCGGCACACCCGCGCCCAAGGCTATCGTGCGCACCTCCAGCTCGCCGTGTCTCGACCGCAAGCGACGACGCGCGTCAGCCGCTCCGACCACTTTTTAGTCAACCATGCGCCCGGGCCGCTTCTCGAAAATGGTGCGCAAGCCGCCGCAATCGACGCCATAGACTCAGACGAGCCTTGTTCACGGTCCGGGGGTGTTCTGACCATGCTCGTTGATCCCGACGTCCTTCGCGCCCTTGCACAGCAGGTCGCGTCTGCATCTGGAGCTATCACCGGCACGAAGATCGGTTCAGAGTGCGTGTGCGGCGCCGACTCACTACCCGGCTCGACCACCCAATGGGCCACTCGCGCCGTGGGAGAACATCTTGCAAAGACTGCGGATCAACTTGCCGGCGACGTTTCCAAGTTGGGCACAGCCGTCCGAGGTGCTGCTGACAGCTTCGAAGTCGAGGACGAATCCTTGGCCGGCTCCTTCGACGGGCTGTTCTAGCTCGTGCTCCCTTCCCGACCAACCCTGAAGAGCTGGAACCCGGATGCTCTCGCCGGGTCCGCGTCGTCGATAAGAGCCGGTGGTACCTCTGTCGCGAGCGCTGTCCTGGGTATCGACACGGCGTGTCAACGCATGCCAGAAACAAAGGCCTGGTCGGGGCGATCCCACGCCGCTGCCGCGGCCATGTTTCAGCGCGCGAACATCACCGCAACGAGGTTCGCGGGCTACACCAACGCGGTATCGACGGCTTTGACCGAAGGAGCCGCGACCATCGGTCCCGCCCGATCCGCTTTGCTCAACAAAGCCGAACAAGTGGACAGCGGCGAGCTCACCGTCACCGACCAATGGGTGGTCCTCATCGATCCTGTCCGGATGTCCGCCGACAAGTTCGCTCAGCTTCAGGCGCTGGCAGCGCAGGAGCAGGCAGCAATCAACGGCATGCTCGGTGCAGTCGGCGACGCCGATGACGCGACGGCGAACGCATTGATCGCCGCTGGCCATGAATTCGGGTTCGTCGAACCTGGACCGATGACTTCTGACCTTGGTTCATTGCTGGTGCCACCGTTACAGAGACCGGGTGATCAGGTCCCGAACCCGCACACCACCGTCGGAATGCTTGGCCAAGAGGCAATCCGGGCAGGTGACCAGTCGGTGTCGATACGCGAGGTTGCCGAGTCGGTGAACCAACACGGGGAGGAAGTCACCGCCGTCACCATGCAAGATGGCAGCAAGCAGGTCATCACTAAGCGCAACTGGATCGACTTTCCCACCAAGCAGAACTTCATCACGGTCGAACAATTCGACAAGAACGGAAACGAAGTTTCCGAGTCGAGTTCGTGGCACGACCTCGGGTCGGACTGTGATTACACGTCAATCACTTGGCCGGATGGTTCGAACTTCACCATGTCCAGGGACCCGACTGGACTCAGGTCCGCGGGGTTCACCACACCTTCCGGCAGACATCAGGCAGTTCCCGTGGACCTCATCGACGATATTTCTCAGTACACAGGTGGCGCAATCTCGGGTCTCGAGAAGCACATCGTGAATGGTGGCGGGCTGCCGATGCTCACCGCGGAATCCATTGAAGATGTCCATAGGGCAACCAAGTTCGGCGGTCCCGCTCTCAGCGTCGCGACGACCGTGTTCGACATGGCAATGGCAGATTCAGGCCAGGAAGCCTGCATCGCAGCAGTTTCGGGAGCAGGAGGATTTGCCGGCGGGTGGGGAGGCGTCGAATTGGGTGCCTTCATCGGGGCCTACACCGGCCCCGCCGCCCCGATCGCGATACCAGCCCTCGCCGTCATCGGCGGAATTGCCGGGGGTTTCGGCGCGGCCGATCTCGGAAAGTTCGTCGGAGGTGTCATTTGTCCGTACTAGGACTTCACGAACCAGCGGAGTGGCGAGAAGGCAAACGGACCGTGAGATGGGTTTTGTTCGGCTTTAGCCTCATTGTCGGGCTTTCGCTGGCGTGGGGCTGCATCACCTTTACCCGGGGGCACTACCTGACTTCAGCGATCATCTTTGGCGTCATGGCCTTTCCGTCAGCCGTCGTCATCGCGTTGCTTCTCGTGTCGTTCGGCCACACAAGGCTGAACGTGACCAGTGACGCGACAGGATTCACCATCCGTCCCGATCGACGATCCACTGCGCTGTTCTTTGTCGGCATCGCTCTCTTCATTCCAGCTGGGATCCTCTTCGTAATCTTCACACCGACAGGCCAGGTGGACATCCCGATGTCGCGCGGTTGGCAGATCTTCTCCCCTATCGGAATGGGTTTCGGCGTAATAGCTGCCATCACGGGTGTGCTCAGCGCAGTGCGGCGCGGCGGCATCGGGTACCTGAAATTGACGCCGACCGGGATCGTGAACGCCAACATCGCTTTTACAACAACCCATAGTTGGGATGACATCGGTGGCGTAGCGGCTACTTCCAATAAGAGGCACACACGGAAGGCGTTGGTGCTGAAGCTTCGCGATGGCGGCGAGGATGTCATCGAGAGCGCCGACCTGTATACGCCCGGCGGGACGGCACTGTTCTGGATGATGCGCCACTACTGGCAGAACCCACACGACAGGGTCGAACTCGCCGACGGTCGGGCTCTTGAGCGACTCCGACAGCAATCATTCAACCTTGATTAGCCTGTGAGAGCCCGCCGATCGGACCGCAGATCATTCAGATCGTGCAACCTCGGGTGACGTGGTGAAAAGCCCACGATGGAGCGCGATCCCGGGTGCGTTGGCCGTAATCATCGCGATCCTGCTGGCCTTGCGCATCGACACCGTGATGCGTCGGTCAAAAGGCTGGCAAGGGAACGGGTGCATCGTCGCTGCCCTGATGGCATACGCCACCTGGGCATCCCACTGGCTCGATTCCGCGCGCATCGATGAGTTACTGGCAAGCACGAGCGGAGTCGCAGGCGAGTGACGACGTCCTCCCTATAGAGCCTGAAGCCGCGGTCACGGGTGGTCAGCGGCTGGCCGAGCCTAAACCGCCTACTCGACACGCACCAGAATCACGAGTAATATCGAACGTATGTTCGATCGATTGGTGGATCAAGGCACCCGCGAGGCAGCCTTGCGGGACCGCATCGCCGAGCTCGAACGACAGAAGTCGGCCGCGGCGGCCGAGCAGGCCCGCCTGAGCGTGGAGTGGGAGAAACTGCGCCGGACCGCCGAAGCCACGGCCGGCGTGCCCGTGTCCAAACGCGGTCGCGGCCTCGGCAGCGAGATCGCGCTCGCCCGCCGTGAGTCCCCGAACCAGGGATCCAAACTGCTCGGGTTGGCCAAGGCGTTGGTCCACGAGATGCCCCACACCTTGGCGCTGTTGACGGCGGGGCTGCTCTCGGAGTGGCGCGCCACTCTGATCGTGCGGGAATCGGCCTGCCTGACCGTCGAAGACCGCCGCCGGCTGGACAACGAACTGTGCGCCGACCCGAACGCCCTGGAGGGGTTCGGGGACGCTCGAATCACCGCCGAAGCCAAGAAGATCGCCTACCGACTCGACCCGCAGGCCGTGGTCGACCGCGCCGCCAAAGCCCCCAATGATCGGTACGTCTCCGTCCGTCCCGCGCCGGAGGGCATGACCTACGTGACGGCGTGTGTGCCGATGCCACAAGGCGTCGCCGTGTACGCCACCCTCGACAAGGCCGTCAAGACCAACGCCGATGACCGCACCCGCGGGCAGGTCATGGCCGACACCTTGGTCGAACGCGTCACCGGGCGGCCCGCCGAAGAACCCGTCCCTGTGACGGTGAATGTGGTGCTCTCCGACGACACCCTGGTCGACGGCGGCGACGACGCAGCCACCGTGGAGGGTTACGGACCGGTCCCGGCCGATGTGGCGCGCTCGCTGATCACCGACGGCCTCGACAACGACGGCGAGGTCGCCCTGCGTCGCCTGTACGCCAGCCCGGCCGGGGGCGCCCTGGTCGCCATGGAGTCGAAGTCGCGCACGTTCCCGAAAGCGTTGGCCCAGTTCATCCGGTTCCGCGACGACACGTGCCGCACCCCGTACTGCAACACCCCCATCCGGCACATCGACCACGCTCACCCAGCCCATCGGGACGGACCGACCACTGCCGTCAACGGGCAGGGCCTGTGCGAACGGTGCAATTACGTCAAAGAACAGTCCGGCTGGGCGGTCCGCGTGGTTCCCGGCGAATCCGGCCGGCATACCGCCGAATACACCACCCCCACCGGTGCGGTCTACCGGTCCACCGCGCCACCGATCGCCGGCGGTATGCGGGTACTCACCCGCGACATCCATATCGTCATGCCACGCAGGGCGGCATGACTCAGCGGGTCAGTACCGCCACGCACTCCACGTGATGCGTCAACGGAAACGCGTCGAACACCCGCAGCTGCTCCACGGTGTAGCCGTGCCGCAGGTACTCCCCCACATCGCGGGCGAATGATGCTGCCTCACAACCGATGTGGATCACCCGTGGCACCCCGGCGATCAGGTCGATGATCTCCCGGCCGGCACCAGTCCGGGGTGGGTCGAGCACCGCGACATCCGCGCTGTCACGCCGCCCGGTCAACGCCCGGCGCACGGAGTCGGTCACCACTGACACCCACGGCATATCGGCCAGCGCGGTCCGGGCCGCACGTGCCGAGCCGCGCGAGGTGTCGACCGTCAGCACCTGCCCGGTCTCACCCACTTCGGTCGCCAGCGCCGCCGCGAAAACCCCTGCGCCGCCATACAGATCCCACGCCGTCATGCCGGGCTCCAGCCGCGCGGCATCACGGATCAACGCGCTGTAGACCTCAGGCGCATCGCGATGCGCCTGCCAGAACGCCGTCACCGGCACATGCCACTCGCGGTCCCCGATCCGCTGCAGCGCCTCGTACTGTCCCTCGACCACCTGAGTCTGCTTGGCTGGTCCCGTCTGAACGATGTGGCGCACACCGTCGTCGTCGACCGCGATGTGCAGCTGCGCACCGGGTGGCCAGCGCGATCCGTCCACACCGTCCACCAGCCCCGGCGCAAGCTGACCGCAGTTCAGTTCGGGATACAGCTCGGTGCTGTGGTAGCGGTGAAACCCGGCGTGCCCGGATGCGGAGACGTCGAGACGGACCCGGGTGCGCCAACCGGTGGATCCCACCGCGCCGACCTGCTCGGCCGCCCCCGACCATTCGTAGCCGCCCAGGCGGCCCAACTGGTTGGCCACCACCTCACCCTTGATCCGGCGAGCGGCCGCCGGTGCGGCGAAGGCCAGGTCACAGCACCCCGCACCATCCACCCCGGCGATCGGGCACAGTTCCTCGACACGGTCGGGTGATGCTTCCAGCACCTCGACAACATCTGCGTGCCAATAGGATCCGCGTTCGGCACGGACCCGTACCCGGACGGTTTCACCGGGCAGCGCGTACCGCACGAACACCACTCGGCCGTCGTGGCGCGCCACGCAGCTACCACCGTTGGCCGCGGGCCCCGTGGTCAGGGTCAGCTCGGTTGTCGACTCGCTCAATCGAGGAACCCTCTGCGCGCGTCACCGGGCGCCGACTGCGGAGCCAGCTTCTTGAGCCGTTCCGACGAGCTCAGCTGCCACGGCACCGAGGTCACCATCACGTTGGGTTCGAACAACAGCCGGCCCTTCAGCCGCAGGGCGCTCTGGTTGTGCAGCACCTGCTCCCACCAATGCCCCACCACATATTCTGGGATGAACACCGTCACCACCGTCCGTGGCGACTCCTTGGTGACCCGCTTGACGTAATCGAGTACCGGCCTGGTGATTTCCCGGTAGGGCGACGCGATCACCTTCAGCGGGACGGTGACATCGCTGTCCTCCCATTCGTGCACCAGCTGCCGTGTCTCGGCGTCGTCCACGCTGACGGTGATGGCTTCCAGCACGTCCGGGCGGGTGGCTCGCGCGTATGCCAGTGCACGCCGGGTCGGCAGATGCAGCTTGGACACCAGCACGACGGCGTGGTTGCGGCTGGGCAGCACGATGTCGCCCTCGGACTCCTCCTGAGCCACCAGTTCACGGGCCACCGTGTCGTAGTGCTTGTGGATGAGCTTCATGATGACGAACAGCGAGGACATCGCCAGGATCGCGATCCAGGCGCCGGCAAGGAATTTCGTGATGACGACGATGACCAGAACGGTGCCCGTGCACACCAGACCGATGGCGTTGATCACCCGGGACCGCATCATGTGCCTGCGCACCGCCGAATCGGTCTCGATGCGCAGCAGTCTGGTCCAGTGCTTGACCATGCCGATCTGGCTGAGGGTGAACGAGACGAACACGCCGACGATGTAGAGCTGGATCAGCGCGGTCACTTCGGCGCGGAACGCGATGACGAAGGCGATGGCCGCGAACGCCAGGAACAGGATGCCGTTGGAGAACGCCAGCCGGTCACCGCGGGTGTGCAGCTGCCGCGGGAGATAGCGGTCCTGGGCCAGGATCGAGCCCAGCACCGGGAACCCGTTGAAGGCGGTATTGGCGGCCAGCACCAAGATCAGCGCCGTGACACCGGCGATGGCGTACAGGCCGATCGGGAAATCGTGGAACACGGCGTCGGCCAGCTGCGCCACCAACGTCTTCTGGTGATACCCCGACGGTGCCCCGATGAGCTGATCGGAGGTCTCGGCCATCTTCACGCCGGTCTCCTTGGCCAGCACGATGATGCCGAGGAACAGCGTCGTGGCGATGCCGCCGAGCAGCAGCAGCGTGGTCGCCGCGTTGCGCGACTTGGGTTTCTGGAATGCGGGCACGCCGTTGCTGATGGCCTCCACGCCGGTCAGCGCCGCACATCCCGAGGAGAACGCGCGGGCCACCAGGAACACCATCGCCAGCCCGAGCACGTCGCCGTGCTCGGAGTGCACATCGAAACCGGCCGACTCGGCGCGCAGTTCATGGCCCAACACGAAGATCTGGATGAACCCCCAGGCCAGCATGAGATACATGCCGATCATGAACGCGTAGGTGGGAATGGCGAAGGCGGTACCGGATTCGCGGATACCGCGCAGGTTGAGCGAGGCCAATATCAAGATGGCGGCCACCGCGAACAGCACCTTGTGCTGGGCGATGAACGGCACCGCCGACCCGATGTTCGACATCGCCGAGGCCATCGACACCGCCACCGTGAGCACGTAGTCGACCAGCAGCGCGCTGGCCACCGTCAGGCCCGCGGTGCCGCCCAGGTTGGTGGTGACCACCTCGTAGTCACCACCGCCGGACGGGTAGGCATGCACGTTCTGCCGGTAACTGGCGATCACGACCAGCATCACGGCGGCGACGGCCAACCCGATCCACGGCGCCATGGTGTAAGCGCTCAGCCCGGCCACTGACAGCACCAGGAAGATCTCCTCAGGTGCGTAAGCGACCGACGACAGCGCATCGGAGGCGAACACGGGCAGCGCGATCCGCTTCGGCAGTAGCGTGTGCGCGAGCTTGTCGCTACGGAACGGCCTTCCGAGGACCAGCCGTCGCGCGGCGGTCGAGAGCTTGGACACGAGTGCCAAGACTAAGCCCACCGGCGATTGGCTGTAGCGTTCCGGGTGCGCAGGGTTGAATGGACTGTGGATGAAACGCTGTTCCTGGCAGACGGCCGAGAGGACCCAGGGTGCGGGTAGTGGTGATGGGATGCGGCCGAGTGGGCGCATCGTTGGCCGACGGGTTGTCCCGGATCGGCCATGAGGTAGCTGTGATCGACCGTGACAGCACGGCCTTCAACCGGCTCAGCCCCGAGTTCACCGGGGAGCGCGTGCTCGGAATGGGTTTCGACCGGGACGTGCTGCTGCGAGCCGGTATCGAGGAGGCCGGCGCGTTCGCCGCGGTGTCCTCGGGCGACAACTCCAACATCATCTCGGCGCGGGTGGCCAGGGAGACGTTCCGGGTGGAGCGCGTGGTGGCCCGCATCTACGACGCCAAGCGCGCCGCGGTCTACGAGCGCCTCGGCATCCCCACGGTGGCGACCGTGCCGTGGACCACCGACCGGCTGCTCAACGTGCTGACCCGCGAAACCGAGACCACCAAGTGGCGCGACCCGTCCGGCAACGTCGGCGTGGCAGAACTGCCGCTGCACGAGGAGTGGGCGGGCCGGCCGATCACCGCGCTGGAGACCGCCACCGGCGGCCGGGTCGCCTTCCTGCTCCGCCTGGGGACGGGACTGCTCCCGGACGCCAAGACCGTCATCCAGGCCGGCGACCACGTGTTCTTGGCCGCGATCTCCGGCCATATCGCCGAAGCCATGGCGATCTCCGCACTGCCGCCGAGCGAGGACGAGAACTGATGAAGGTAGCCATCGCCGGTGCCGGCGCCGTCGGCCGCTCCATCGCCCGCGAGCTCGTCGAGAGCCACGACGTCACCCTGCTGGAACGTGATCCTCAACACATCGACGTCGACGCCATCCCCGCCGCGCAGTGGCGGCTCGGCGACGCCTGCGAACTGAGCCTGCTGGAATCGGTGAAGCTCGAGGAGTTCGACGTGGTGATCGCCGCGACCGGCGACGACAAGGCCAACGTCGTGCTCAGCCTGCTGGCCAAGACCGAGTTCGCGGTACCGCGGGTGGTGGCCCGGGTCAACGACCCCCGCAACGAGTGGCTGTTCGACGACAACTGGGGCGTCGACGTCGCGGTGTCCACGCCGCGGATGCTCGCCTCACTGGTCGAAGAGGCGGTCGCCGTGGGTGATCTGGTGCGGCTGATGAGTTTCCGCACGGGACAGGCGAATCTGGTCGAGATCACCCTGCCCGACGACACCCCGTGGGGCGGCAAGGCCGTCAAACGCCTCCAGTTGCCGCGTGACGCCTCGCTGGTGACGATTCTGCGCGGGTCGCGGGTGATCGTCCCGGAGAGCGACGAACCGCTTGAGGGCGGCGATGAGCTGATCTTCGTGGCGGTCGCCGAAGTCGAGACCGAGTTGCGCGAACTGCTGCTGCGCCCCGAGCGGGCTTAGCTTTCCGCCGACTCGCTCAGTGCGGCGTGATGCGCGTGCACGGCACGCTGGGCGAACCGGATGGCGAAGTAGGTGACCACCGCGGCGACTCCCGTCAGCGGCCATCCCATCGCGATGCGGGCCACGCCGAGCCAGCCGGTCTGATCCGAGTCGTACAGGTGGTGCTGCACCACGAAGCGTGACGCGAACACCGCCACCCACACCAGGGTGGCGATGTCGAAAGCGAGTACGGCGCGGCGCACTTCGCGCCAACCCCGCCCGTGGTCGTTGATCCAGCCCCACACGTAACCGACGATGGGCCGCCGGATCAGCACCGACAGGGCGAACACCGCGGCCCACACCAGCGAAGACCAGATTCCCAGCAGGAAATAGCCTTTCGAGGCGCCCACCAGGTAGGCGATCAGCGCGCTGATTCCGACGCCCATGAAACCGGACACCGCGGGCTGCAGCGATTCCCGACGGACAAGCCGCCAGATGAGAACGAGGGCCGCCACGCCGAGTGCGGCGAAGATGGCGGGCATGAGGCCCGCTGTGGTCGATACCGGGACGAAGACGACCACCGGCAGCGACGAGTAGATCAGGCCGCTGATGCCGCCCATTTGGTCGAGAACCGCGCGTGCGTTGTTCTGTTCTGTCCCCTGTTCGGGGTGGGTCACTTCTGAATCTCGTAGTGCGGGTTATAGATCGCCTTGGCGCCGTTCTCCAGCGTGCCGAGGCGGCCGTGCACCCGCAGGGTGAGGCCGGATTCGATACCGGGGATACGGCGCTGCCCCAGCCAGACCAGCATCACCGAATCGGTGCCGTCGAAAAGTTCGGCGCGGACACCGCTGCCACAACCCTTCGCGTTGGTCTCGACACAACGCAGGGTGCCGACCATCGTGACTTCTTGACCGCGACGACAGTCGATTGCGCGCTGCGCGCCGGTGCTCGCCGCCTCGCCACTGAGCTCTTCGACGTCGAGCTGCTCCGGGTCTTCTGTGAGCCGCCGAGTGAGCCGGCGCAGATACCCTTCGGCCGTAGCCATGGCCTCTCCCTTGCCGTAAATCCGTCGTGGATTTACTTCCTGACTGTCGCCACGGTAGACCTCTTGGGTCCGAATCGCCACGTCGCGTCGGGCGCGTCGCACCGATGGGTGCACCATCATGTGGTGGCAGTGAATTTGCGCGGGGTGACGACGGTCCTGCTGGCCGGTACCGGGTCCGACGACGACTATGTGTACCGGGCGTTTTCGGGTGCATTGCACGAGGTCGGCGCAGTGCTGGTGACCCCGCCGCCGCAACCCGAACAGCTCATCGCGGGATACCTGGCCGCGTTGGACGAGGCGGTGCGTGGTGACGAACGCAACATTATCGCCGTCGGTGGCGTGTCGATCGGTGCAGCCGTCGCGACGTCCTGGGCCCTCGCCCATCCGGCACACACGGTCGCGGTGCTCGCCGCCCTGCCGGCGTGGACCGGACCGCCCGACAACGCGCCGGCGGCGTTGTCGGCCCGGCACACCGCGCAACTGCTGCGCACCGACGGGCTAGCCGCAACGGTGGCCACGATGCGCGCCTCCAGCCCCTCCTGGCTGGCCGAGGAACTCACCCGGTCCTGGCTGGCGCAGTGGCCGGCACTGCCCGATGCGATGGATGCGGCGGCCGGGCATGTCTCGCCCACCAGCGCGGAACTGGCCACCTTGACGGTCCCGATGGGCGTGGCCGCGGCGACCGACGATCCCATCCACCCGGTCGACGTGGCCCTGGAGTGGGTGGCCGCGGCACCGCACGCCGCGCTGCGCACGGTCACCCTGCACGAGATGGGCACCGACCCGGGCGTACTGGGCGCGGCGTGTGTCGGCGCCCTCCTGGATCTCTAGCCGCCGGTGATGGTGCTGCGCAGCTGCTGCATCGCCGACATCGCGGTGCGCCGGGCATCCGGCGCCGGCTCTGCCGGTTCCCCGGCCTGAGCCTGCGCCTGTGCCTGGGCCGCGCGCAGCTGTTCGGCCATCGGGTCCGGCAGCTGCACGGTCAGCGGGGTGCGCACCGGCAGCGGCGTGTCGCCGCGCCGAACCACGGTATCCGCCAACGCTTCCCGGGCCTCGACCGCAAGCGCGTCGATGGTCTCGGGTGAGCCGTTGACCACGCACCGGATCATCCACCGGTAGCCGTCGATGCCGATGAAGCGCACCACGCCGGTGCCCTGACCTTGTGGAGCCGCGGTGACGCCGACGACCTCACGGCCCCAGCGTCCGTCCTCGATCCGCACCTTCGCGCCGTCCTTGCGCAGCGAATCGGCCAGCTCGCCGGCGACCTCACGCCAGAGCCCGGCCGACTTCGGCGCCGCGTACGCCGCGATGGTGAACCGGCCGCTGGGGGTGACCACCCACACCGAGCTGGGTACCCCCTGCTCGGTCAGCTCGACCTGTACCTGCCCGGCCTCGGGCATCGGGATCAGCACGGAGCCGAGGTCCAGGCGGGCCACCGTGGCCGCCTCGGGATCGTCGAAGTCCTCGATATCGAACGGGCCCTCGAAGTCGTCTTGGGAATCTTCGTCGTTATCTGCCATCACAAACTCGCATGTCCGCCGGAGGAACCGTGGCCACCAGCGCCACGGGAAGTGTCAGCCAGCCCGGCCTCGTCGAATGACGACACCTCGACCAGCTCGGGAAGTTCGACCCGTTGCACCAGCAGTTGGGCGATGCGGTCACCGCGCTTGATCGCTATCGGCTGGTCCGGGTCGAGATTGATCAGCGCCACCTTGATCTCGCCACGGTACCCGGCGTCGACGGTGCCGGGACTGTTCACGATCGAAAGCCCCACGCGCGTAGCCAAACCCGAACGCGGATGCACCAACCCGACCATCCCGTGCGGAATGGCGACGGCGATCCCGGTCGGCACGAGGGCGCGGTGGCCGGGTGCCAGATCCACGTCGACAGCGCTGAACAGGTCCACGCCTGCGTCGCCGTCGTGGGCCCGGCTGGGCATCGGTAGCTCGCGGTCCAGACGCACGACCGCCAAAGTGGCTGACACGACGGCTTACTCTACAACCGCGGCGATTACTCTTGGGCACGTGTCGGACACGCGCGCAGCCACCCAATCGGTCCGTTATCGGGAACGGCTTCGGGTGCCGTGGTGGTTCTGGCCGCCGGCCCTGGGCCTGGCGGCCCTGATCGCGACCGAGGTCAACATGGGCGTCGCCGCCCTCCCCGACTGGGTGCCGTTCGCGGTCCTGCTGCCGGTGGCCGCCGCCACGCTGCTCTGGATGAGCCGCTGGGAGGTCCGGGTCGTCGACGGCGCCGACGGCCGGGCCGAAGCCGAATTGTGGGCCGGACAGGCGCACTTGCCGGTGGGTGTCATCTCCCGGTCGGCGGAGGTGCCGAAGTCGGCGAAATCGGCGGCCCTTGGTCGCCAGCTCGACCCCGCCGCCTACGTCCTACACCGGGCCTGGGTAGGGCCCATGGTTCTGGTCGTCCTGGATGATCCGGACGACCCCACCCCGTACTGGTTGGTGAGCTGCCGGCACCCGGACCGGGTGCTGGCAGCCCTTCGCTCGTAGTTCAGGCCGCGCAATCGGTGCAGATCATCACGCCGTTCTTCTCGCTCGCGAGTCGGCTGCGGTGATGCACCAGAAAACAGCTCGAGCACGTGAACTCGTCGGCCTGCTTCGGCACGACACGCACCGACAACTCTTCACCCGACAGATCCGCGCCGGGCAGTTCGAACGATTCCGCGGACTCGGATTCATCGACGTCAACGACCGCCGATTGAGCCTCGTTACGCCGCGCTTTGAGCTCCTCAAGCGAATCCTCGGACACGTCATCGGTCTCTGAACGCCGCGGAGCGTCGTAGTCGGTAGCCATCTCATCCCCTCCGTTACCTTGCAGCAGAGCTTTGTACCAGCGTCGAACGCCTACACCAAATGATTCGTGCCCCGAATCCCCTCAGAACGGGTGTGATTTATATCACATACCAAATCCCCAGGTAGGGGACGGTGCCGGTATGTGCCCTTAAGGTGCAGGGGTGGTCGCTCTCATCACCGACGGCACGGCGTTCGACAAACACGGTCGCCCGTTCCGCAAACGGAACCATATTCCCGTCCTGTGTCTGTTCCTGGCGCTGGCAATAGCGACCGGCGTGGTGTGGGTGATCGCCCTGAACCGGCCGACCGCTGTCCACGAAGCCGTCGTCTGCAACGCTCCCCCGGCGGCCACCGACCCGAATCAGCCGAAACTCGGCCAGCAGGTGTCGCGCGAGACCATGACCGAGGTGGTGCCGGCCAAGCTCGCCGACACCAAGACCAAGGTGCTCAACGCCAGCGGCCAGGGCGGTCAGGCCGCCGAGGTGTCCAGCGCCCTGCGTGATCTGGGCTTCGCCCAGCCGACCGCGTCCAACGACCCCATCTACGCCGGCACCCGGCTGGAGTGCCAGGGCCAGATCCGGTTCGGCCCGGCCGGCCGCGCGGCCGCCGCGGCGGTCTGGCTGGTGGCGCCGTGCACGGAGCTGTTCCAGGACCAGCGCACCGACGACTCCGTCGACCTGGCGATCGGCACCGAGTTCGGCGAGTTGAGCCACAACGACGATATCGACGCGATGCTGGCCAGCTTGCGCCCGGACGCCACCCAGCCGCCCGATCCGGCGCTGCTGCGCACCATCCACGGCGCCGCCTGCTGACCTAGCGGGCGCCCAGGATCCGCAGTGCGTCGCCGAGCGCGGCGGCCACCCCAGGGGCGGCCGCGCACAGCAGGTCCGGGTCAGGCAAGTCGACGACGGCACCGGCTTCGGTCGCGATGAGCACCCCGGCCGCCCAGTCCCAGACGTGCACGTCGTCCTCGTAGTAGGCGTCCAACTGGCCGGCCGCCACCATGCACAGATCCAGCGCACACGAGCCGATCCTGCGGATGTCACGTACATCCGGCAGCAACCCGGCAAGCACCTGCGCCTGCCGGGCCCTCCGCTGCGATTCGTAGGAGAAACCGGTACCGACCAGCGCGAGCGACAGGTCGTCGATAGCGTTGCAGCGCAACGCCGTTGACCGACCGTGGCGTGTCACGGTGGCGCCGTGCCCGAGTGCTGCCGAGTACAGCTCTCCGGTCGCCACATTGGCGACCGCGCCCGCGACGGACCGGCCGTCGACCTGGACCCCGACCGACACGGCGTAATCGGCGATCCCGTAGACGAAGTTCACCGTGCCGTCGATGGGGTCGATCACCCAGACCGGACGGCCCGGTTCGACGTCCGTGGACCCGCCCTCCTCCTCACCGAGGATCTGATCGCCCGGCCGCAGCACCGCGAGCCGGTCGCGGATCAGCCGTTCGGTCTCGGTATCCACCACGGTGACCGGATCGGTCGGCGTGCTCTTGGTACGGACCGGACCGTCGGGGCCGGGGGCGCCGGCGTCGTCGCCGAACACCTCATCGCGGCGGCGCACCACGAAAGCAGCGGCCTCGGTGGCCAATTGCTCGGCCACGGCGCGCAAAGTCAGCGGATCACAGTTGTTGGTTTCCACTCGACCATCGCAACACAGCACGTCTCGGGGCACTAATGTGTGTGGCGCGTCGCACCTGCCGGACCTTGTACGAGGAGCGTTCTATGACCGCCACCGAACCGCCCGCCGCCGAAGCCGGTAGCAGCACCCCCCGCCGCGGATTCGGCGTCGACGTGGGCGGCAGCGGGATCAAGGGCGGCATCGTCGACCTCGACACCGGCGCCCTCATCGGCGATCGGGTGAAGGTCCTGACCCCGCAGCCCTCCACCCCGGAGGCCGTCGCCAAGACGGTGGCCGCCGTGGTCCGCGAATTCGGCTGGACCGGCCCGCTCGGTGTCACCTACCCGGGTGTGGTGACCGACGGGATCGTGCGCACCGCGGCCAACGTGGACAAGGGCTGGATCGGCGCCAACGCCGCCGAGATCATCGGCAACGAGTTGGGCGGGCAGGTCGTGACGGTGCTCAACGACGCCGACGCGGCCGGAATCGCCGAGGCCCGGTTCGGCGCCGGCAAGGACAAAACCGGGGTGATCGTGCTGCTGACCTTCGGGACCGGGATCGGTTCGGCGGTGATTCACAACGGCGTGCTGCTGCCCAACACCGAGTTCGGCCACCTGGAAGTCGGCGGCAAGGAGGCCGAGCACCGGGCCGCGTCCTCGGTGAAGGAACGCAAGGAATGGAGCTACGAGCGCTGGACCGAAGAGGTCACCAAGGTGCTGGTGGCCATCGAGAATGCGATCTGGCCGGACCTGTTCATCGCAGGTGGAGGCATCAGCCGCAAGGCCGACAAGTGGATCCCGCTGCTGAAGAACCGCACCCCGGTGGTGGCCGCGACCCTGCTCAACGAGGCCGGCATCGTCGGTGCCGCGCTGGCCGCCGACACGGCGCACGGCACCGCCTGACGCGACGCGCGCGAGACGGCCAATTTGCCGCACGGCACAGCCGTATCTCACACTGTCGTTACAATGGTCAACGGCGGCCGCCTACCGAAATAGCGGCGGGTTTCCGAGCAGAGATCATCGCCGATATTCGACACAGCCGACGCTTTCCGGTGACGCATGCGTGCGCGCCGGAATCCGCAAGACCGAAAGGGTGTACGTGGCAGCGACAAAAGCAAGCCCGGCAACCGACGAGCCGGTGAAGCGCACCGCCGCCAAGACTCCTGCCAAAAAGGCTCCCGCCAAGGCCGCAGCTGCCAAGGCCCCCGCGAAACGCGCAACCAAGGCTCCCGCCAAGAAGGCCGCAGCCAAGGCTGCGGGTGCACCCGACCCCGATACCGACGTCGTAGACCTCGCCGAGGATCTGGAGACCGACGATCTCGAGGCGGAGCCGGGCGACGATCTCGAGGTCGAGGAGGTCGAGATCGACGACGACCTCGACACCGACGACGCGGACGAGAGCACCGACGGCGACGAGGACGGTGAAGACGCCGAGGTCGACGGCGAGGTCGAGATCGTCGCGGTGGTCGTGCCGGGCGCCAAGCCGGCTGCGAAGGCCGCCGACGAGGAGCATCCGGAACCGACGGAGAAGGACAAGGCCTCCGGTGACTTCGTCTGGGACGAGGAGGAATCCGAGGCCCTGCGCCAGGCCCGCAAGGACGCCGAACTCACGGCATCGGCCGACTCGGTCCGCGCGTACCTGAAGCAGATCGGCAAGGTCGCGCTGCTCAACGCCGAGGAAGAGGTCGAGCTCGCCAAGCGTATCGAGGCCGGCCTGTACTGCACCCAGTTGATGGTCGAGTTCGCCGAGAAGGGCGAGAAGCTCACCACCGCGCAGCGCCGCGACTACCAGTGGATCTGCCGCGACGGTGACCGCGCCAAGAACCACCTGCTGGAGGCCAACCTGCGTCTGGTGGTGTCGCTGGCCAAGCGCTACACCGGCCGCGGTATGGCATTCCTGGACCTGATCCAGGAAGGCAACCTGGGTCTGATCCGCGCGGTCGAGAAGTTCGACTACACCAAGGGCTACAAGTTCTCCACGTACGCCACCTGGTGGATCCGCCAGGCCATCACCCGCGCGATGGCCGACCAGGCCCGCACCATCCGTATCCCGGTGCACATGGTCGAGGTCATCAACAAGCTCGGCCGCATCCAGCGTGAGCTGCTGCAGGACCTGGGTCGCGAACCCACGCCCGAAGAGCTGGCCAAGGAAATGGACATCACGCCGGAGAAGGTGCTGGAGATCCAGCAGTACGCGCGTGAGCCGATCTCCCTGGACCAGACCATCGGCGACGAGGGCGATTCGCAGCTCGGTGACTTCATCGAGGACTCCGAAGCCGTGGTGGCGGTGGACGCGGTGTCGTTCACTCTGCTGCAGGATCAGCTGCAGTCGGTTCTCGAGACGCTCTCGGAGCGCGAAGCCGGTGTGGTGCGGCTGCGGTTCGGCCTGACCGACGGTCAGCCGCGGACCCTCGACGAGATCGGGCAGGTGTACGGGGTGACCCGCGAGCGCATCCGCCAGATCGAGTCCAAGACCATGTCGAAGCTGCGGCACCCGAGCCGCTCGCAGGTGCTGCGGGACTACCTGGACTAGGTTCGCGAGAACGACGACATGGTCGCCACCCATCTGGGGTGGCGGCCATTCGCCGTTCTAGTGGGCCGCGTGCTGTTTGGACCCGTAGACGCGCTCCATCATCGCGGTATCGGTATGTACCACCACCCGGATCGTCTTCCCGTTGCGAATGGTGAAAACTTCGGCGTCGCGCGCCTTTTCACCTGCGGCGGCGACCTCGGTGAGCGCCACCACCGTGTCTCCGTCGGCGAGCAGTTTGTTCATCGTCACCGTCGGGCTCTTCTCGCCCAGCCTGGCCAGGTACTGACCCAGTTCACCCTTGCCGTGGTAGGTGCCGCTGATCGTGCTGTTGCCGGGCTGCACCCACTCGATGTTGTCGTCGAACAACGCCATCACGGTGTCCATGTCGCCGCTGGCGAAGGCCTGGTAGCCCCGTGTGACGAGTTCGATGTTGTCCTGTTCCTCTGACATTGCCGTTCCTTCCGCCGATCCGATATTCGGCTGTGACGGGCTGAGCCGCTCAGGGAAGTCACGCGAAGTCGGCTCTCGGATCAGTCAGACCCTTCACGCGCCATATCGAATGTAAGCCTCCCGTCGCTCGATGTACACGCAAACATTCGCCGGTCGCCGCGGGGCTAACCGGCCTTCGCCGCACACCGTTTGCCGGCCACCGTCGGTCTAGACGTCGAAGATCGTCTGGCCCGCGCTGGAACCCGTGTAGGAGATGTAAATCGGCCCCAGCGCGAACGGCGCCGTACCGGAGTTCATATAGGTATCCGACGTGACGGTCGGACGGTTCCCGGACGTCGTCGTGTACGAGTACAGCAACGTCGTGCCGTCGCTCGTGTAGACCTTGATGACCGTGCCGACGGGCACGCTCGACCCTCCCCCGACCAACGACGACGGGATGGTGCCGTAGACGCCGCCGGAATCGATCACCGTGAACACCTGCGTGACGACCCCCGTGCCGACCTGCACCTCCAGCGTCGTCCAGGGTGCCCCACTGAGCGTCACCAGAGCCGAGCGCGGGTTGGGCCCGAATTCCAGCAGACCGTCCTGCTCGTCGATCAGCACGCCGTAGTTCAGGTCACCGGGTAGCGCGGAGATCACCGAACTGGGACCCGGCCCATACGAATTCGGCCCGATCCCCAGGATGCCGACCACCCCGTCGCGGGCGGCGAACGAGGCGAACGCCGACTGCGAGGCCGCACTGACGATATCGACCGAGGTGGGCCCGGAGACAATCCCGTTGCCGAAATCCACTGTGGTCGTGTAGGTGTCGAAGGTGTAACTCAGTCCACCGGAGTATCCGCTGGCTCCTGATCCCGTCGAGGTACCCAGGTCCTGTTGTGTCCCCACGTACTTGGAGGTGATCACCAGACCCACCGATCCGGTGTCGACCAGCACCGGCACGCTCGGCCCACCGTTGACCGAGATGTGGATCACCGGCTCGGTGCCGTAGACCATCTTCAGCGCGACGGACGCGTTGACCTCACCCGAGACCGGCACGGTGACCGTCTGGGCGGTCGTCGCCAGGCCGTTGGTGGCCACCACGGTGAAGGTGTCGGTGCTGCCACTGGTCAATGCGGCGGCCAGGCGGGCGGCGACGGTCGGGGTGTAGGTGAACGCACCGGTCGACGTCACCTTCACCGTGCCGTCGGCCGGCGCGGTGATCACCTTGTACGTCAACGTCTTTCCGGACGGGTCGGTATAGGAGACGGTGCCGGTGACCGCACCGGTGGTGGTTCTGGGCGTGCCGACCGTGATGGTTCCCGCGACCGGTGTGTCGACACCGTTGGTGACGGAGAGGGTGGCACCGGAGCCGCTGAGCAGCGTGTCCACCGCGACACCGAGTCCGGTGGTGACGGCCAGCCTGTTGGTGGCCGCGTTGATCACCGACACCGAGTCGGCGCCGGTGTTGGTGACATACAGCGCGCTGCCGTCGGCACTGATCGCCAGCCCGACCGGTTCACTGCCCACCCTGATGGTCTTGGTGACGATCCTGGTCGCGGTGTTGATCACCGTCACCGTGCCCGAACCCGCGTTGGCGACATAGAGCCTGCTGCCGTTGAGCCGCAGCGCCAGCCCCGAGGGCGTGCTGCCCACCCTGATGGTCTTGATGACGGTGTCGGTGGCCGTGTTGATCACCGACACCGTGCCCGAACCCGCATTGGCGACATAGACGGTGGCACCGTCGGCACTGACTGCGATGGCGCCGGGATTCTTTCCGACCGTGATGGTTCCGGTGACGGCGTTGCTCGCGATATCGGTGACCGACACCGTGCCCGCGCTCGCGTTCGCGACGTAGGCGGTCTTACCGTCGGGGCTGAGCGTGCCGGTCCGTACGAACGGGGTACCACCCGTGCCGGTGCTGTCGGTGACCCCGAGCACGGCGGGGGCGACCGTCACGGTGACGGTCTCGGTGGTCGAGGTGATCGAATTCGCGGCGCTCACGGTGAATTTGTCGGTGACCGGTGTGGTCGAGACTCCCGCGGCCAGGCGGGCGACCGTGTTCGGGGTGTAGGTGAATTCACCGGTGGCCGCATCCAGGGTGATCGTGCCCTTGGTGGTCGCTGTGGTGACCGCGTAGGTCAGCGGCAGCTGTGTGTAGGGCTCGGTGAATTCGACTGCGCCGGTGACGGTTCCGGTCGAGTCTGCCGAGCCGACACTCGGCGTGCCCGCGACCGGCTTATCCCCCAACGGGGACACCGACACCGTGACGGTCTTGGTGACCGTGGCGCCGTGGCCGTCGTCGACCGCGACGGTGAAGGTGTCGTGCGTGGCGGCGGTGCTGGCACCCTTGGCCGCGGCGGCCAGGCGCGCGTCGGTGGTCGGGGTGTAGGTGTACGCCCCGGAACTCACGTCCAGCGTGAGGGTGCCTTTTGCGGTGGCAGCGGTCACGCTGTAGACGACGGTGTCCTTCTCGGCGTCGGTGGCCTTGATCGTGCCGGTCACCACTCCGGTCGCCGAGTTCGGACTGCCCACGGTGGTCGAGACTTTCGGCGCACTGTCCGTCGGGGCAACGGTCACGTCGACGGCGCTGGTGACGGTGCCGCCGTGGCCGTCGGACACGGTGATCGTCACGGTGTCGGACTTGTCGGCGTCGGTGGCGGTATCGGAGGCCGCTGCGTGCCGGGCGGCGGCGGTCGGGGTGTAGGTGAACGCGCCCGTGCCGGTGTTGATGCTGACGTTGCCTTTGGCCGCGGTGGCCGCATAGGTCAGCTTGTCGTTGTCGGCGTCGGTGGCGGCGACTGTGCCGGTCACGACACCGGTGGCGGCGTTCGGTGCACTCGCGGTCGGGACGGTGCTGATGACCGGGGCCGTATCGGCCGGGGTGACCGTCACCGTCACCTTGGTCGCCACCGTGCCACCGTGGCCGTCGGCCACGGTGACGGTGAAGGTGTCGGTCTTCACCGAGGACGACGCTCCGGTGGCTGCCGCGGCGTGCTGGGCTGCCGCGGTCGGGGTGTAGGTGAACGCACCCGTCGACGAGAAGGCGATGCTGCCTTTCGTCGGTGTCGCGCTGTAGGTCAACGTGTCACCGTCGGCATCGGTGGCGGTGACCGCGCCGGCCACCTGTGTCGCGGCGAGCACCGGCGCGGTGTTGAGCGGCGCGACCTTCACGGTCACCGTCTGGGTTGCGGTGCCGCCGTTGCCGTCCGACGCGTCGACGGTGAAGGTGTCGGAGGTCGCCGTCGTCGCACCGATGGCCGCGGCCGCGTGCCGGGCAGCGGTGGTCGGGGTGTAGGTGAAGGTCCCGGTGGACGAGTTGAGCACCACGGTGCCGCCCGCGATGCTCTGCGCGGCGGCGGTATAGGTCACCGTGTCCTTGTCGGCGTCGGTGGCGACGACCTTCCCGGTCACCACCCCGGTGCTGCTGTTGGGCGTGCCCACCGTCGCCGTGCCGAACACCGGATCGGCATTGGCGGTCGCCACGGCCAGCGCGCTGAAGGTCGCGGTGGCCGCGACCGGTGTGACGACGGTGTCCTCGGTCGCCCCGACCTGGCGGCGAGCGGCAGCGGCGAGCACCCATACCGCGGGCGACTCCGCCGGCGTACCGCGGCCCGACCCGCTCACCGTCCACGGCGCCGTCAAGGCGCGCACCACGGCGCGGAACGTCTGGGTCAGCCCCGGGACGACGTGTGGCGTCACCGAATTCACCCGCACCGCGGCCACTTCCGCGGGCGCGGCGGCCGGAACCGGGCGCGCCGGTGTGAGCGCGTCCTGCTCGGCGGCGGCCTCGCCATGCCGGGCGGGTGGTGCCGAAGGGGTATCCGCCGCGGCGGTGGACCCTGTCGACGTCTTCGGAGTCGCCGCGCCAGCAGACGGATTGCCGGAGTACGCGGAATGGTGCGGCTTCCTCGGCACGCTCAGGGTGGGCAGGTGCCACACATGAACGGAGGTGGGCCGGCTCGTTTCGGTGGCACCGGACGTCGCCGGCGTGGTCGAAGCGGCCGACGTGGCTGACGTGGCTGGCGATGACGTGGCCGACGAGGAACTCGTGTCATCGGCGCGCGCGACGACCGGGCCGGCGGCCAGTGCCGCACCCACCCCCAACGTCACGGCCCCGGCGCCGAGCCAGGCAAAGGGTTCCCGGCGCCCGCCGGATCGTTGACGCGGGGACCGGTGCCGTGCTCGACGCGCCATGGATCCTCTACTCGGTAGAACGAATTGGGAGGACCCAAATCGACGGTGCTGACGCTGAATTATCAGAGATCGGTGGCGTCGGCGGGTAGCCCATCCGTACCGACTCCCAGCAAACTGACAGGAGCGGTGCCGCGTCAGTGTCTACGTGGCCGCAATTTGTATGAGGCGGGCCACGACTCGCGGGACTCGTCCCCGGTCAGTGGCACACCCTGGGAACCCAGCTTCACGTCGTAGGCCTCCATCTCGGCGCCCGCCTCACGATCGGCCTTCTCCCTGGCCAGGTAGTACAGCTGATCGATCTCCAATTCCTTGAATGCCACGAACGTGGTCTTGCGCACGGTGTGCGGGCTGGTCGCCTCGGCGATCAGCTGTTCTGTCAGGGCACGCGAGGCCACCACGGCGCCACCGAACACGACGAACGGCACCACCCAGGAGCAGAGGTAGGACAACGGTGTCCCGGCGTCCAGGATGCCGGCGGTGCCTGACACGATCGGCGGGACGGCCGCCGACACCGTCATGGCGGCGAAGGCACCGACCCAGATCCAGGTGATCCTGGTGGTGATCGGCCCGAACAGATCGCTCTTGCGCACATCGGGCGCCTGATCGGCCTCGGCGAGTTCCCGCACGAACGGTCGGCCGGCCAGCAGCCCGGCAAGCGCCACGACCAGGATGGCGGCGGTACTCAGCGGCTGGATCCAGCGCTCCAGAAATACCTCGTCCAGGGTGAACGTCAGCACCGCCAGAACCACGAACGTCGCGAGGGCACCGACCTCGAGGGTGCGCCAGGCGACTCCCCTGATCCAGCTCACCGTCGACGACGCCACCGCGACCGCGAGTGCGGCCAGTGCGGCGACCCCGAACGGGACATTCCCGACCAGAACCCAGTAGACGATCCACGGCGCGAAACCCGACAGTATGGCCACGGTGGGTCAGTTTACGAAATGGGGTGCATTTGTCACCCTGTGCCTGGGCCGCCGGGGTACCTCAGCGGATCACCACCTCACTGGGTTCTCGCGGCTCACCGAGCATTTCGCGGTGCGACGGCGGCCTTCTGCCGTCCTCGTCGGTGAGGCCGTAGCGCTGCGCGAGCTCGGCACCGATCAGGGTGTGCCCGCTGAGATCGGCCAGGTCCGGATCGCGGTAGAGCGCGTCGATCAGGTGGCCCGTGAACTCTGGGGTCTCCGCGTGCGCGGCGGTCTTCGCCAGGGCGTCGGGATGACCGTCGAACGCGGCGCGAAATCGCTCGGTCAACAAGATGCCCATCCAGATCGACACACAGGCAACCCCGGTACCGCGGAAGTCCACGGCCATATCGGCGGCCATCTTGTCGATGCCGGCCTTCTGTGCGCCGTACGCGGGGCCGTGCATGTAACAGACCGCACCCGGCGACGAGGTGAACGCGATCAGCCCACGCTCACGGCGCACCAACAGTGGCGCCGCATGCCAGGAGGCGACATACGCCGACCGCAGGCCCACATCGAGGACATCACCCAAGCCGATGGGCTTCTCCCAGAAGGGTTTCGAACCGGTGAGCTCATCGTGGACGACGGCGGCGTTGTTCACCAGCAGATCGAGGCCGCCCTCGGCCGAATCGACGCGCGCGAACAACTCGGCGACAGCATCGTCGTCGGCGTGGTCCACCCGCACCGCGACACCGCCGGGCGGGGCTTGCGAGATGGTCCGGCCGGTGGCGTACACCCGCCAGCCATGGCGGCTCAACGCCGCCGCGATACCGCGGCCGGCACCCCTGCTGGCACCGGTCACCACCGCGACTGGCCCGCCCGTCATCGCGCGGGCCACTCAGCAAACCGCCCGTCGGCAGCGGGCAGGTATCGGGTGACACTCGTCACAGCGGTCACCGGGAGCGGCCCGTACAAATGCGGGAAGAGCATCGATTCCGGATCGGTCGGTACGCCCGGTTCCCAGCGCACCGGATCGGCCAACTTAGCCGGGTCGATGCTCAGCAACACCAAATCGGTGCGTCCGGCGTACAGCCGATTGGCGGGCAGATGCACCTGTTCAGGTGCGGAAAGATGAACGAAGCCGACTTCCGCCAACGAAGACGGGCGATGTTCACCCGCCCGCTGCGCGGTTTCCCACTCCTGCGCTGCACACAGATGGACGAACGCCTCAGGGTCGCGAATCATGCGCCCAGCCTGCCCGCCCTGCAATCCGAGTGGCCAGTGAGACACGACACACCGGTAAACCCCAAGGGAACAAGGCCGGAACCCCATACGTCTGACACAGTAGAACAACGCAACAAGCAGAACGGAGGACGTGCCGTGAACGCAATCCTGACCAGTCCGGAGCTGACCCGGGCCGATCGCTGCGACCGCTGCGGTGCGGCTGCGCAAGTGCGCGCAACGCTTCCGTCGGGCGCCGAACTTCTGTTCTGCCAACACCACGCCAATGAGCACGAAGCCAAGCTGATCGAGCTGGCCGCGGTGCTGGAGGTCAAGTCGGTCGACGCATAGGGAATGCTGGACTGGTCATGAGCGACCAGCCCCCCGCAAAACCGACGCGCCACCACATCTGGCCGATCACCCGGCGCACCCTGTCCAAGGCCTGGGACGATTCGATCTTCTCCGAGGCCGCCCAAGCCGCTTTCTGGTGTGCGTTATCGCTGCCGCCGTTGCTGCTGGGGATGCTGGGCAGCCTGGCCTACTTGGCACCGCTGTTCGGTCCGGACACCTTGCCGACCATCGAGAACCAGCTGATCAGTACGTCGGGCCGGTTCTTCTCGCAGAACGTCGTCAGCGAGATCATCGCGCCGACGATCTACGACATCGTGCGAGGCGCCCGCGGCGAGGTGGTGTCCCTGGGTTTCGTCATCTCGTTGTGGGCCGGGTCGTCGGCGATCTCCGCGTTCGTCGACTCGGTGGTCGAGGCCCACGACCAGACCGAGCTTCGCCACCCGGTGCGGCAGCGTTTCTTCGCCCTGGGCCTTTACGTGGTGATGCTGATGTCTGCGGTGCTGACCGCGCCGTTCATCGCGCTCGGCCCGCGCAAGATCTCCCAGTCCATCCCGGAGAGCTGGGACAACGTGCTGCAGTACGGCTACTACCCGGTGCTGGTGGTCGTGCTGATCGTGGCGGTGACGATCCTGTACCGGGTCTCACTGCCTGCGCCGCTGCCGACACACCGGCTGGTGGTGGGCGCGGTGCTGGCCACGGCCGTCTTCCTGATCGCGACGGTGGGCCTGCGGATCTATCTGACTTGGATCACGGCGACCGGCTATACGTATGGCGCCCTGGCTACACCGATCGCGTTCCTGCTGTTCGCGTTCCTGCTGGGGTTCGCCATCATGATCGGCGCCGAGCTGAACGCGGCGATCCAGGAGGAGTGGCCGGCCCCGGACACCCATGCGCGCCGGCTGCGGGAGTGGATCGAGGAGAAGGCCGACAGCCGCAGCGGCGACGACGCGGCTACTTCTTGAGCTGTTCGTAGATCCGCTTGCAGTCCGGGCAGACCGGCGAGCCCGGTTTGGCGGCCTTGGTCACCGGGAACACCTCACCGCACAGCGCGACGACATGCGTACCCATGACCGCACTTTCGGCGATCTTTTCCTTCTTCACGTAATGGAAGACCTTGGGGGCGTCGTCGTCGGTTCCGTCATCGACACGTTCGTCGGTATCCGGGCGTTCGATCGTCTGGGTCTGCATCCGTACATTGTGCCTGGCCGGGTCCGGCGTTGCGAAGATGTGGGAGAGTGGAAGTTATGAAACACGGCCCGGAGCTGGGTTTCGACGACGACGGTCGACCGATCCTGATCACCCGCGCCGCCCTACCCTATGAAGAGCAGCATCGCGCCAGGATGCGCAAGTATTTCACCCTGATGGCGTTCCGGATCCCGGCCCTGGTGCTGGCCGCCGCCGCCTACGGAATCTGGCACAACGGGCTCATCTCACTGGGCATCATCGTGTTGTCCGTCCCCTTGCCGTGGATGGCCGTGCTGATCGCCAACGACCGCCCGCCGCGCAAGGCGACGGAGCCGCGCCGCTACGCGGCCGGGGGCCCACGCCGCACTCCCCTGTTCCCCACCGCCGAGCGTCCCGCACTGGAACACGCGCCGCGCACCGAACGGGACCCCGACACCGAACCCTCCTGATCGCTGCGTTCCCACCTGAGCGCCCTTCTTGCGCACTTCTCAGGACATTCTCAGGTCACCGCGAAAAAACCGCAGGTCAATAGGTGTGACATCGGGAACCAGCGGGAACTCTGGGCACTGTACGGACGTTGAACGCAGTGAAAGTTCCAGCCGATCAGGAGGCCTGTAAATGGCGATCGCCAGCATCAGTCGTGTCGACAGCGATCTGGACGCTCAGAGCCCAGCCGCCGATCTCGTCCGGGTGTATCTCAACGGCATCGGTAAGACCGCGCTGTTGACCGCCGCAGACGAGGTCGAGTTGGCCAAGCGCATCGAGGCGGGCCTGTACGCCCAGCATGTACTCGACACCCGCAAACGTCTCGGAGATGCCCGCAAGAAGGATCTGGCCGCGGTGGTGCGTGACGGCGATGCCGCCCGCCGCCATCTGCTGGAGGCCAACCTGCGCCTCGTGGTGTCGCTGGCCAAGCGCTACACCGGTCGCGGTATGCCGCTGCTGGACCTGATCCAGGAAGGCAACCTCGGGCTCATCCGCGCCATGGAGAAGTTCGACTACACCAAGGGGTTCAAGTTCTCCACCTACGCGACGTGGTGGATCCGTCAGGCCATCACGCGCGGCATGGCCGACCAGAGCCGCACCATCCGGCTGCCCGTGCACCTGGTGGAGCAGGTGAACAAGCTGGCCCGGATCAAGCGCGAGATGCACCAGAACCTGGGCCGCGAGGCCACCGACGAGGAGCTCGCCGAAGAGTCGGGCATCCCGGTGGAGAAGATCAACGACCTGCTGGAGCACAGCCGCGACCCGGTGAGCCTGGACATGCCGGTCGGAACCGACGAAGAGGCCCCGCTGGGCGACTTCATCGAGGACGCCGAGGCCATGTCGGCGGAGAACGCGGTCATCGCCGAGCTGCTGCACACCGATATCCGGTACGTGCTCGCGACGCTGGACGAGCGCGAACAGCAGGTCATCCGGCTGCGCTTCGGCTTGGACGACGGGCAGCCGCGCACGCTGGACCAGATCGGCAAGCTGTTCGGGCTGTCCCGTGAGCGGGTGCGCCAGATCGAACGTGAAGTGATGGCCAAGCTCCGCAATGGCGAGCGTGCCGAGCGGTTGCGCTCCTACGCCAGCTAGGTTTCCTCCTCAGGTGATGCCCGTCGCGTTCGCGCGGCGGGCATCACACTGTTCGCAAGGGGGATGTTGGAGCCCTGTTCAGGCGGCCAGACCGGTAGACTCGGCAGCTGACGGAGGGCCTGGAAGGTAGCGCATGAATGATCTGATCGACACCACGGAGATGTATCTGCGGACCATCTACGACCTCGAGGAAGAGGGCGTGGTGCCGTTGCGTGCCCGTATCGCCGAACGCCTTGAGCAGAGCGGGCCGACCGTCAGTCAGACCGTGTCCAGGATGGAGCGCGACGGCCTGTTGCATGTCGCGGGCGACCGCCATCTGGAACTCACCGAGAAGGGCCGCTACCTGGCCGTCTCGGTGATGCGCAAGCATCGCCTCGCCGAGCGCCTGTTGGTCGACGTGATCGGCCTGCCCTGGGAGGAAGTGCACGCCGAGGCCTGCCGCTGGGAACACGTGATGAGCGAGGACGTGGAGCGCCGCCTCCTGCAGGTCCTCAAGAACCCCACCACGTCCCCGTTCGGCAACCCCATCCCCGGGCTGTCCGAGCTGGGCTACGGCGAATCGGGCATACCCGAGGACGCAAACCTGGTGCGCCTCACCGAATTGCCGGCCGGATCGCCGGTCGCGGTGGTGGTGCGCCAGCTCACCGAACACGTGCAGGGTGATGTCGAGCTGATCGGCCGACTCAAGGACGCCGGCGTCGTCCCCAACGCCAGGGTCACCGTGCAGGTGAGTGACGAACCGGGCGGCCAGGGCGGCGTGCTGATCCTGATTCCCGGGCATCAGGAAGTCGAGCTACCGCACCATATGGCCCACGCCGTCAAGGTGGAGAAGGCCTGACCAGGTCATCGGGCGCGCTGACCGAACGCGCGCCGCGGGGGTAGTTGCACGCCGAGTTGCGCTGCGGTCCGATAACCGGTGAGCGCCAGTTCGCGTATCTGCCGAGGGTGCATCCCCGACTGAAGGGCCTGGTCCAGCATGCCGGCCATCCGATGGGTCGCCTGGCATTTCAGCGCCGCTTCCAGGGATATCCCGGCGAGTGGGCCGTCGCCGCGCACGTAGGCCGAGAAGGCCACCAGCACCAGGGCCTCCGTCCGCCACGGTTGCGGCAGGATGCGTGCCAGCCGCGTCCACAGCGATTCGGCCTCGGCGGCCCGCTCACCGACCGCCAGCGCATAGAGCGTGTCCCGGACCAGGGGGTTGGTGAGCGCGCACGCCAGCGCCGCCACCTCGGCATCGTCGGGATCGGTCCCGGCACCGATCTGTGCGGCCATCCGCAGTGCCAACCGCACCGCCTCCGCGGCAGGGGTCGGGTCACCTGTGGCGCGACGCGCTATCTGCTCGGTCAGCCGGTCGCAGCGGTCCAGGTCGACGATATCGACGACCTGTTCCAGCTCCTCACGCCGGCCGTAGAGCCTGCGTCCCTCGAGCACCGCTGCCGCCGCCATCGGCGACGATGCGGGATCGTCGATCACGCCGCCGGCACCGCACCCGTCGGCGCAGCGCCATCGTCCGCCCGGGGTGACCCGGTCCACCACGAGCGCGGCCAGCAGCGTAATCGCGTGCCCGTCCAGCGACTCCGCCAGCCGGTCGGCGAGGTCGAGGTGATCACCGGCGCAGGCGCTGCAGTCCGGCATGTTCTCGTCGACGATGACGGCGATCGCCGCGTCCGGACACGACGACGCCACCACCGACGCGAAATGCTCGGTGCCCGCGGTGAGAGCGGCGCGCAGGTCCACCCGCAGAACGGGGCCGATGTCACCACGGTCGAGGGTGACCAGGACCAGCGAGTGGACGGGGACGAAACCGAGGACCGCGGGTAGCGCGGCGATCAGGGCGGCAGGGCGGTCGAGATCTGTGAAGCGAGGTTGTGTGGTCATATCCAGACCGTCACAGGCCACACCGTCACCCGAGGCGCTAAACGGGCCCCGGCGGCACCGGTTGTGGATGAATCGGTAACTGTGGATTGATCGACTGTTGTTCACACGCCATTACCCGCCGTCGGCGTGCGAGATCGCCGGAACCGGCGTAGGACTTCACACATGGGTTCCATGCAGGAGTACGACCTCGTCGTCATCGGTTCCGGCCCAGGCGGCCAGCGGGCGGCCATCGCCGCCGCCAAGCTCGGCAAGTCGGTGGCGGTCATCGAGCGGGGCGCGATGCTGGGTGGCGTATGCGTCAACACCGGCACCATTCCGTCGAAGACGTTGCGCGAAGCCGTTGTCTACCTGACCGGGATGAGCCAGCGCGAACTGTACGGCGCCAGCTATCGCGTCAAGGAGAAGATCACCCCCGCCGATCTGCTGGCCCGGACCCAGCACGTGATCGGCAAGGAGATCGACGTGGTGCGCTCGCAGCTGATGCGCAACCGGGTCGAGCTCTATGTCGGGCACGGCCGGTTCGTCGACGACCACACCGTGGCGATCGACGATCCCGGCCGCGCGGAACGGATCACGGTGCGCGGCCGGTATTTCGTCATCGCCACCGGCACCAAACCCGCCCGCCCGAGCGGCGTCGAGTTCGACGAGAACCGGGTACTGGACTCCGACGGAATCCTTGACCTCAAGGCCATCCCGACCTCCATGGTGGTGGTGGGCGCCGGGGTGATCGGCATCGAGTACGCCTCGATGTTCGCCGCCCTGGGCACCAAGGTGACCGTCGTCGAGAAACGCGACGCGATGCTGGAGTTCTGTGACCCGGAGATCGTCGAGGCGCTGCGGTTCCATCTCCGCGATCTGGCCGTGACGTTCCGGTTCGGCGAGGAGGTCACCGCCGTCGACGTCGGTGCGGCCGGCACCGTGACCACCCTGGCCAGCGGTAAGCAGATCCCGGCCGAGACGGTGATGTACTCCGCGGGCCGCCAGGGCCAGACCGATCACCTCGACCTGGCCAACGCCGGCCTGGAGGCCGACGCCCGTGGCCGGATCTTCGTCGACGACAACTTCGCCACCAAGGTCGACCACATCTACGCCGTCGGCGATGTCATCGGCTTCCCCGCGCTGGCCGCGACGTCGATGGAACAAGGGCGGCTGGCCGCCTACCACGCGTTCGGCGAGCCTACCAAGGGCATGATGGACCTGCAGCCGATCGGGATCTACTCGATTCCCGAGGTGTCCTATGTCGGCCTCACCGAGGTCGACCTGACCAAGGACTCGATCCCGTATGAGGTCGGCGTCTCCCGCTACCGGGAACTGGCCCGCGGCCAGATCGCCGGTGACTCCTACGGCATGCTCAAGCTGCTGGTGTCCACCGAGGATCTCAAGATCCTCGGCGTCCACATCTTCGGCAGTGCGGCCACCGAATTGGTGCATATCGGCCAAGCGGTGATGGGTTGCGGGGGCACCGTCGAGTATCTCGTCGATGCGGTCTTCAACTACCCCACCTTCTCCGAGGCCTACAAGGTCGCGGCGCTGGACGTGATGAACAAGCTGCGTGCGCTGAGCCAGTTCAAGCGCTAGCAGTCCACCTCCGGGGAAGCCGGGGTCTGATCCCCCGGCCCACGCTCCTCGGCACGGATCAGCAGATCTTCCGGCGCCTCGTCGAAAGGTGGTGAGTACGAGAGGTTTTCGGCACATCCACCGCCATCGAGCCCACCCGTCAGCCCGGTGATGGTGGAGCCGACCAGCCACGGTGAACCACTGGTGCCGTCGACCAGGCCGCCGCAGCGCAGGAGCGGGAATCCGGCCTTGGTGGTGGTCGTGGTGCCGCGGCAGCCGATCGGACCGCCCCCCACCCCCATCGGATAGCCGGTGACCGCGACATCAGTGCCGGACGCCGGCGCCGTACCCAGCCGCAGCCCGCCCCCGACCGACGCGGCCAACGATCCGCCACCGGCCCGGCTGACCCTCGCGATGGCGAAATCGGCGCGGGGGTTCTGGTTCGCGCTCCACCGCGGGTCCAGGTAGACGGCGTCGACATGCCACAGGTCGTCGGCCGAGGCCACCCCGGCGAATCCGGCCGCGAAGTTCGCGTCCGCGCCCCCGTCCAGACAATGTGCCGCGGTCAGGATCAGGTCCCCGGCGGGTGAATCCAGCACCGCCGCGGTGCACGCGTGCAGGTCGCCCCCGCCGACGAACAGCGCGCCGATGCGCCGGTCGGGCGCGACCGGGGCCGCCTCCGGGGTGCCGGTCGCGACGGCCGAACTGTGCACTATCTGGGGCGCGGCGGCGCACGCGGCGAGCAGCGCACCCGTCACTGCCACCACCACTACCCTCACCGTCATGCGCACGAGATGATCCTGCCCGAGAAACCTGTTGAAAGTGCTGGGAGCGTGTAGGCCGGGGCCCCGCGCCGGCCGGGCGACAAAATGCGAGACACTAGGTGAAGAGGAGGTGACGCACATGGACGATCAGACAGGTCATCCGGATCCGCGCTACCAGCCCGAACAGACCGGCATGTACGAGCTGGAGTTTCCGGCCCCCCAGCTGTCCTCGTCGGATGGGCGGGGACCGGTGCTCATCCACGCGCTCGAGGGGTTCTCGGACGCGGGACACGCGGTCAAGCTGGCCGCGCAACACTTGAAGGACACCCTGGACACCGAGTTGGTCGCGTCGTTTGCGGTCGACGAACTGCTGGACTACCGATCCCGGCGTCCGTTGATGACCTTCAAGACCGACCATTTCACCAGCTACGAGCAGCCGGAACTCAACCTGTACGCGCTGCGTGACACCGCGGGCACTCCGTTCCTGCTGCTCGCCGGTCTTGAGCCGGATCTGCGCTGGGAGCGGTTCATCACCGCGGTGCGCCTGCTGGCGGAGCGGCTCGGGGTCCGTCAGGTGATCGGACTCGGCACCATCCCGATGGCTGTGCCGCACACTCGGCCCGTGACGCTCACCGCGCACTCGACGAACAAGGACCTCATCAAGGAGTACACGCCGTGGGTCGGCGAGGTGCAGGTTCCGGCCAGTGTGTCGAACCTGCTGGAGTTCCGGATGGGACAACACGGTCACGACGCGATGGGCTTCACCGTGCATGTCCCGCACTACCTCGCGCAAACGCCCTTCCCACCGGCGGCCGAGACGTTGCTGGCGGAGGTGGCCCGGGCCGCAACACTGCAGATCCCGCTCACCGCGCTGGGCGAAGCCGCGGCAGAGGTGCACACCAAGATCAACGAGCAGGTGACGGCGAGCGCCGAAGTCGCTCAGGTGGTGACGGCACTCGAGCGACAGTACGATGCATTCGTCGCCGCACAGGAAAACCGCTCGTTGCTGGCCCATGACGAGAACCTGCCCAGCGGCGAGGAACTGGGCGCAGAATTCGAGCGGTTCCTGGCACAGCAAGCTGACGACAAAGACGAGGGCGACAGCTAGCCGATACAGCTTCGATGACGAGGCTTGGGAGGATGTGGCGGAGATGACCGAACGGAAACCCAAGCTGCACTCGGTGCGGGAAAGTACGCCGTCCCTGCAGTTCCGCACCATCCACGGGTACCGGCGTGCCTTCCGCATCTGCGGGTCGGGGCCGGCGATCCTGTTGATCCACGGGATCGGTGACAACTCCACGACGTGGCACACCGTGCAGACCGCGTTGGCGCAGCGGTTCACCGTCATCGCCCCCGACCTCCTCGGTCACGGCCAGTCCGATAAGCCGCGCGCCGATTACTCGGTGGCCGCATACGCCAACGGCATGCGCGATCTGTTGTCCGTGCTGGACATCGACCATGTGACGGTTGTCGGCCATTCGCTCGGCGGTGGGGTGGCCATGCAGTTCGCCTACCAATTCCCCCAGCTGGTCGACCGGCTGGTGCTGGTCGGTTCCGGCGGCGTCACCAAGGATGTCAACGTCGCCCTGCGGATCGCCTCGATGCCGATGGGCAGCGAGGCGCTGGCGCTGCTGCGACTGCCGTTGGTGCTGCCCGCCCTTCAGATGGCCGGGCGGGTCGGCGGCGCACTGTTCGGTTCGACGGGAGTCGGGCGTGATCTGCCCGATATGCTGCGGGTGCTCAACGACCTGCCCGAGCCGACGGCGTCCTCGGCGTTCGCGCGCACCCTGCGGGCGGTCGTCGACTGGCGCGGCCAGGTGGTCACCATGCTGGACCGATGTTATTTGACGGAATCGGTTCCCGTTCAGCTCGTTTGGGGCAAGAAGGATTCCGTCATCCCGGTCAGTCACGCCCACCTTGCACACTCCGCGATGCCCGGATCGAAGTTGGAGATCTTCGACGGTTCCGGGCATTTCCCGTTCCACGACGATCCCGACCGCTTCGTCGAGATCGTCGAGCGCTTCATCGACTCCACCCAGCCGGCCCCCTACGACCAGGAACTCCTCCGGGACCTGTTGCGGGCCGGCATCAGCGAAAAGGCGATCACCGGGCCACTTGACACCCGAGTCGCCGTGCTCGATGCGATCGGCGGGGACGAGCGAAGCGCCACCTGACTACCATCGACGTCATGGCGGTCGAGGTCAGCGTGCTGCGAGTGTTCACCAGTCCCGAAGGCGAGTTCGGCAATCCGCTCGGCGTGGTGGACGCCGCAGCCGTGGATCCGGCCGACCGGCAACGGTTGGCTACCGAATTGGGTTACAGCGAAACCATTTTCATCGACATTCCGGAACCGGGTGCGACGACTGCACGCGCCCATATCTTCACTCCCACCACCGAGCTGCCGTTCGCCGGGCATCCCACCGTGGGTGCGGCCTGGTGGTTGCGTGACCGCGGCACCCCGGTGCGGACCCTGTCGGTACCCGCCGGCCTGGTGCAGGTCGAATACACCGAGGACGGTCTCACCGCCGTCAGCGCCCGTGCCGAGTGGGCACCGGAATTCGCGATCTACGAGCTGGATTCGGTGGCCGAGGTGCGCGACGCCGACCCGTCGGACTACCCCGGCGACACCGGGCACTACGTGTGGGCCTGGACCAGCGCCGCAGACGGGGCGCTGCGGTCGAGGGTGTTCGCCCCACACGTGGGAATCGTCGAGGACGAGGCGACCGGCGCTGCCGCGGTGCGGATGACCGACTATCTCAGCCGGGATCTGCACATCACCCAGGGCAAGGGCTCGGAGATACACACCTGGTGGGATCCGCAGGGCTGGGTCAAGATCGCCGGGCGCGTGACCCGCGACAGCGACACCGTGGTCGAATGAGCGGGCTCAGCCGGTGCTCGTCACGCGGCGATGGGCGCGCAACGCCTCGATCTCGCGCTCGAAATCGGCGGCCGAGCTGAACGACCGGTACACGGACGCGAATCTGAGGTAGGCGACCTCGTCCAGGTCGCGAAGCGGCCCGAGGATGGCGAGCCCGACCTCGTGGCTGGGAATCTCGGGCGAGCCCGCGGCCCGCACCGCATCCTCGACCTGCTGGGCCAACAGGTTGAGCGCATCGTCGTCCACCTGCCGTCCCTGGCAGGCGCGACGGACACCCTTGATGACCTTCTCACGACTGAACGGTTCGGTGACGCCGCTGCGCTTCACCACGGCGAGCACCGCGGTCTCCACGGTGGTGAACCGGCGCCCGCACTCGGGACAGGAGCGGCGGCGCCTGATGGCCTGCCCCTCATCGGTCTCGCGCGAGTCGACGACCCGTGAATCAGGGTGACGGCAGAACGGACAGTGCATCACCGCTCCTTCGCCGCACCGAATGTCGACCACTTCGAACGACTCCGAGCCTACCTGCACCACCCGCAGGCGTCGCTCGTCTGTCCTGATTGGGCGCTGGACGGGCGGCCGGCCGGGCACCGCCGACATTGGGCGGCAGCGCGTTTGGCCACTCACGAGTCAGCCGATCGGCGCGATGAGGGTCCGCCCGGCGGCCACCGCAGCGGAGTCGAGCTTGTTGAGTTCCTTGATCCGGTCGACCACCGAGTCGACGGGTGCGTCGGGAGCGACCCGCTGCGCCACATGTTGCAGCGTCTCCCCCGCTTCGACCTGCACCACCGACAGCCGGGTGGGTACCTGCACCGCAGCCTGGCCGACGTCGCCGCCCACCTGGGCGACCAGACCCAGCCACACCGTGATCGCGGCGGCGATCAGCGCCAGCACGACGGTGGTGACCGGGGTGATCGGGCGGCGGCGGTGCGAGGCCCGTGACATCAGGACGCCGGTGCCGCGGTGCCCGAGCGGGGCACCCGAGGGCCGGCGCACCTGCGGGCGACGGCGGCGCACGACCACATCCCGCGGCAACGGCCATACCTCGGCGGCGGCGCGCCGCCGGACCTCGACCTGGCCGCGGCCCACGGGGCGCGCGTCGAAGTGAGATTCGAACTCGCGATCGAACTCGCGGTCGAACTGGGTGTCGAATCGAGTCTCCAGAATGGTCATTTCTCCGCCTTTCGCCGAGTGGGCCTGCCGATCGTTCGCTTGTGTGTTCGAAGATAGTCGATCATGTGTTCGATGGATAGAACATGTGATCGAACTGTTGCAAACGATAAAGGCACCCACCGACAAGTGGCGGTGCACGCCGACACGCCTCGAACACATGTTTGATTAATGGTGCCGGGGCGACTAGATTCGGCGCCATGAGCGAGCACACCGACACCCCTGAGGCGCGTTCAGGACTCACCGAGCGGCAGCGCACCATTCTGGAGGTCATCCGCGCGTCGGTGACCAGCCGTGGCTACCCGCCGAGCATTCGGGAGATCGGCGACGCGGTCGGTCTGACGTCGACCTCGTCTGTCGCACACCAACTCCGGACATTGGAGAAGAAGGGCTATCTCCGTCGCGATCCCAATCGTCCTCGCGCGGTGGACGTCCGGGGTTCCGACGATACGGTGACGCCGATCGTCGCCACCGACGTCGCCGGATCCGACGCGCTTCCCGAGCCGACGTTCGTGCCGGTGCTGGGCCGGATCGCCGCCGGTGGCCCGATCCTGGCCGAGGAGGCCGTGGAGGACGTGTTCCCGTTGCCCCGCGAACTCGTCGGCGAAGGGTCGCTGTTCCTGTTGAAGGTGGTCGGCGAATCCATGATCGACGCAGCGATCTGCGACGGCGACTGGGTGGTCATCCGCCAGCAGAACGTCGCCGAGAACGGCGATATCGTCGCGGCGATGATCGACGGCGAAGCCACGGTCAAGACGTTCAAGCGCACCCGGGGTCAGGTGTGGCTGATGCCGCACAACCCGGTGTTCGATCCGATCCCCGGCAACGACGCAGTGGTGCTGGGCAAGGTCGTCACCGTCATCCGCAAGATCTGACGGAGATCAGTTGGCGCGAACGAATCCGTTCGTCACCGCGAATTCCTCATTGACGAACCAGATCTCAGCCGGTGTCTGGTCATAGCCGGGCGTGCCGGGCGTCCAATACTGGCCCGTACCGGTGTGCGCCTTGATCAGGTAGCCCTCGGGTGCGCGGTACGGGTCGCTACCCGCCAGGCGCATCGAGGTATTTGCGGGATCCGGCTCCTCGATATGGATCGCCGCATGGCGTCCGCTGGGGAAGTCGGGTTCGTAGGTCGAGCGCGGAATCGGCGGTAGGCCCGCCACCAGGGGTACGGCGGCAGTCTCCGGTTCGGGCTCGTCGTCATGGTCCACCTCGCCCTCGTGGTCCACCTCGTCGTGATCGCCGACGTCATTGTGATCACCGAGGCCGTCGTCGTCCCCGCGCGCGTCGTCATCCTCGGGGACATCGGACTGGATGCGGGTGGGGGCCGTGTCGACAGAGTCGGCATCGGAGTCGAATTCCAGCGATTCGTGGGCATCGGGTTCGGCCGGTTCGCCGGCTTCGTCGTGCTCTTCGGCGCCGAGCCCCGACAGCGCCCAGGGACTCTGCGGCGAGTATCCGCCGGGCTCCTGGCCGAACGCGGCGGGCCCACTCTCGTACTCGTCGGGCTCGTGTGAGTCGGCGCGGCCGTCGTAGCCCGAATCGTGTGGGCTCCGGTAGCCGGCCGCGTACTCGTCCTCACCGTAGTGCTCGCCGAAATGGTCATCCCGTGACCGCCGGTTGCGCAGCACCGCCGTGATGATGAGGCCGACCAGTGCGAGCATCGGGATCAGGCCCAGCAGCCACCACCAACTCCACGCGTACCACTTCTTGCCGGCGGCACTGCTCGGCTCTGCGGCGGGGGCCTTGGGCGCATCGGCACCGGGCACCTCGAGACCGGCCAGTTGCGACTGCAGATTCGCGGGCTCCGTCGTGAACTTATGGGTCGACTGGTCCCACGAGATGCTGCCGCCGTTGAACTGCTGGGTGATGACATCACCGTTCTGGGTCTGATCACTCTTCGGTGCACCCAGATCCCCGGTCGCACCGCCGAGTTTGTCCCACGCCGCGTTCATGGCACCACGGACGATCACGGCGCCGAAGTCGGGAGTCCAGAAGATGACGGGCTTGTCCGCGGCGGCGAAGGGCACGAACCGGCTGGCCGGGGCCAGCCCGCCGTCGGATTCGCTGGCAGTCGGGAAGCCGAGATCGCCAGTGGGTCCACCGACGCTCTCGTACTTGGCCAGCACCTGACCGGTGACGACGTCGGCGCCGGTGGCCGGGCTGTAGAAGATCTTGCCGCCGGCGTAGTTCTCGCCGACACCGTCGGTACCGATGGCGTACTGACCGCCGTCCGGGGCACCGAGCGGACCCAGCGCCCCACCGGCAGCGCGGCGGGCCGCCGCGATCTCCGAGGTGGCGTCGGACGGGACCTCCAGGCCGGCGAGTTGATCGGCGAGTTCGGGCGGTGTCGTGGTGAAGGCCTTGGTCTTACGGTTCCACGACACCTCACCGCCGGTGAACTGCTGGGAGATCACATCCCCGCGCGAAGTCTCGTCCCCGGTGGGCACGCCGAGCACCGCGGCGGATCCACCGAGCTTGTCCCACGCGGCGTTGATCGCCCCGCGTACCACCCTGGCGCCGTTGTCCGGTGTCCAGAAGATGACGGGGTTGTCCGCTGCACTGAAGGTGGTGTTGCGACTGCCGGGCGCCCGGCCCGGTCCCTCATCGATCGTCGGGAAACCCAGATCGCTGTCCGCGGGACCGCCCAGGGACTGATATTTGTCCAGGATCGCACCGGCCATGATGTGCGCACCGGTCTGCGGAGTGAAGAAGATCTTGCCTCCGGCGAAGTTCTGTCCGAAGCCCGCACCGACGGTGTACACGTCGCCGTCCTTGCCACCGAGGGGTCCGGTGTCGCCACCGGCACCGTCCCACGCGGCGCTGATCGCCGCGTCGGCGTCGCTCTCGGGCGTGGCCAAAGCCGGTGCCGCGAGCACCGTTGCCATCACGCCGGCCGCCACCATCATCGGCGCCGCCAGCCCTAGCAACGCTCGCCCGGCGGCGGTACGCAGCCGGGTTCGCTGCCTGGTCATCAGTCCTCCCCAACTCGTGCAAAGCATGAGAAAAGTATCGCTTTCGTCAACTTTGCGTCAGCCGGGCGCCATCTCGTGGGATATCGCGACCTGTAGAGAACGCGTGTCGGGCCGGCGGAGCGTCGGCATCGGACCTCAGACGCCCAGGCCGCGGCCGATGATCTCCTTCATGATTTCGGTGGTACCGCCGTAGATGGTCTGGATCCTGGAGTCCAGGAAGGCCTTGGCAATCGGGTACTCACGCATATAGCCGTAGCCACCGTGCAGTTGCAGACAGCGATCGACCAGCCGGACCTGAGCCTCGGTGGAATACCACTTGGCCATCGCCGCCTGGTCGACGGTGAGCTTGTGGTCCAGGTGCAGGCGGATGAACTCGTCGACCATGATCCGCACCGCGGTGGCCTCGGTGGCCAGCTCGGCGAGCACGAATCGGTTGTTCTGGAAGCTGCCGATCGGCTTGCCGAACGCCTTGCGCTCCTTGGTGTACTGCAGTGTCGCCTCCAACGTCGCCTCCATCGCGGCGGCCGCCATGACGGCGATGCTGATCCGCTCCTGCGGCAGGTTCTGCATCAGATAGATGAAGCCGAGCCCTTCCTGCCCGAGCAGGTTCTCGACGGGCACCTTCACATCGGTGAACGACAGCTCCGCGGTGTCCTGCGCGTCGAGCCCGATCTTGTCGAGATGACGGCCCCGTTCGAAACCCGCCATCCCCCGTTCGACGACCAGCAGGCTGAAACCCTGAGCCCCCTTGTCCGGGTCCGTGCAGGCCACCACGATGACGAGGTCGGCGTGGATACCGTTGGTGATGAAGGTCTTCGAACCGTTGAGCACGTAGTGGTCGCCGTGCTTGACCGCCCGGGTCTTGATGCCCTGCAGGTCACTTCCGGTGCCCGGTTCGGTCATTGCGATCGCCGCGATCAATTCGCCGCTGCAGAACCCGGGCAGCCAGCGCTTCTTCTGTTCCTCATCGGCGAGCTCCAGGAAATAGGGCGCGATGACGTCGTTCTGCAGGGTGAAGCCCAGACCGCTGTGCCGCCCCGCACTGGTCTCCTCGGTGACGACGACGTTGTAGCGGAAGTCCGGGTTGCCACCGCCGCCGTACTCCTCGGGTACGGCCATACCGAGAAAGCCCTGCTTACCGGCCTCGCGCCAGACCTCGCGGTCGACGATCTTGGCCTTCTCCCATTCTTCCTGGAACGGTGCGGCATGCCGGTCGAGGAATGCGCGGTAGGACTCGCGGAACAGGTCATGCTCCGGTTCGAACAGGGTGCGCTCGAACTTGACGACGCCCATGGTGTGACCTCCGGTACTGGATTTCGGGTGTGTGGCGCCCAACATACCAACCAGATGGTTGGTCGGACGGCGGGCCCACCACCCTAGGATTGGTGCGTGTCACGTGCCAGCCACTCGCATTGGGGTGCCTTCACCGCCGAACTGAGCGCCGGTGACATCTCGGCCGTGACTCCGATGGCCACCGACATCGACCCCTCACCACTGTTGGCGAACCTCCCCGGTTCGCTGCGACACCGGGCCCGGGTGGCGGGGCCGGCCGTGCGCCGCGGCTGGCTGGACGACGGGCCCGGGCCCAGCGGTGCCCGCGGTGCCGACGAGTTCGTCGCGGTCACGTGGGACGAACTCACCGAACTCCTCGCCGACGAACTGCGCCGCGTCATCGACATCCACGGCAACGAGGCCATCTACGGCGGGTCCTACGGCTGGGCCAGCGCCGGGCGCTTCCATCACGCCCAGAGCCAGGTGCACCGGTTCCTCAAACTGCTCGGCGGCTACACCTCGTCGCGCCACTCGTACAGCCTGGGCGCCACTGGGGTCATCATGCCGCGGGTGGTCGGCACCCACGACGACCTGTTCAAACGTTCCACCGGATGGGATGTCATCGTCGAGCACACCGAGCTGCTGGTCTGCTTCGGCGGTATCGCACTGAAGAACACCGGCATCAATCACGGTGGCACCACGGCACATCCGGCCCGTGCGGCACTGCGCCGGTTCCGCGACCGCGGCGGGCAGATCGTGTCCTTCTCCCCGCTGCACGACGATGTCGAGGGCGAATACGAGTGGCACGCGCCGGTACCCGGTACCGATGTGGCGATCATGCTGGCGCTGGCCCATGTGCTGGCCACCGAGAATCTCGCGGACCGGGAGTTCCTGGCCAGCTACTGCACCGGGTACGACCGGTTCGAGCGCTACCTGCTCGGCAGCGACGACGGCGTCCCGAAGTCACCGGCCTGGGCGTCGGCCCTCAGCGGACTGCCCGCCGAGACCATCACCGCGCTGGCCCGCCGGATGGCTGCCGCCCGCACCCTGGTCACCGTCAGCTGGTCGCTACAACGCATCCGGCACGGCGAACAGGCCCCGTGGATGGGCCTGACGCTGGCCGCGATGCTCGGCCAGATCGGCTTGCCCGGTGGCGGATTCGGGCACGGCTACGGGTCGATGAACGAACCGGGCCTGGCCCCGCTGCGATACCGGCTGCCCGTGCTGCCCCAGGGCCCCAACCCGGTGTCGACGTTCATCCCGGTCGCCGCGATCAGCGATATGCTGCTGCACCCGGGGGAAGAGTACGACTACAACGGGCTGCGGCTGACCTACCCCGATATCCGGCTGGTCTACTGGGCGGGCGGGAACCCGTTCCACCACCACCAGAACATCCCGCGGCTGCGGCGGGCCCTGGCCCGGCCGGACACCGTCGTCGTGCACGACCCGTACTGGACGGCGATGGCCAAACACGCCGATATCGTCGTGCCCTCGACCACCGCCTATGAGCGCGAAGACTATTCGGGGTCGCGTAACGACCCACTGCTGGTCGCGATGCGCGCGCTGACCGAGCCCTACGCCGAGTCCCGGGACGACTACGACACCTTCGCCGCCCTGGCCGAGCGCCTCGGTGTGGGCGACCAATTCACCCAGGGCCGCACCGCGCGGCAATGGCTGCAGCACATGTACGAAAAGTGGTCGGCCGGGCTCGATTTCGCGGCACCGACCTTCGACCAGTTCTGGGCCGACGGTCAGCTCCGGCTGCCCACCGAGCCCGGGCTGACCCTGCTGTCGGACTTCCGCGCCGATCCGCACACCCACCGGTTGCACACCCCGAGCGGGCGCATCGAGATCTTCTCGGCCGATATCGATGGTTTCGGTTATGCCGACTGCGTGGGCCATCCGGCCTGGTTCGAACCCACCGAATGGCTCGGCGGCAGGCGGGCCGCCACCTTCCCCCTGCATCTGCTGGCCAACCAGCCCGCATCCCGCCTACACAGCCAGCTCGATACCGGCGCCCTCAGCCAGGGATCGAAAGTATCTGGGCGCGAACCGATCCGGATGCACCCCGAGGATGCCGACGAACGCGGGTTGGCCGACGGCGACGTGGTGCGGGTGTACAACGACCGGGGCGCATGTCTGGCCGGGGTGGTGACCGACGCCGGTGTGCGCCCCCGCGTGGTCCAGCTGTCGACGGGCGCCTGGTACGACCCGCTGGACCCGGCGGACCCGGATGCGCTGTGCGTGCACGGCAACCCGAACGTGCTCACCGACGACGTCGGCACATCCGCCCTGGCGCGGGGCTGCACCGGCGCGCATGTGCTGGTGCAGGTGGAGAAATTCGCCGGGCCCCTACCACCGGTGCGGGCTCATCAGCCTCCGGTGGTCGCCGAGCGCTGATCGGCGGGCAGCCGAGGGGCCACCAGGTCGATGAACGCGTCGGCCACCCGGTAGGCGTCCCCGATCGGGTAGCCGTTGTGGATCGCCCCGGACAGCATGGTGCTGATGATGCCCCACAACATCATTGCGGTGTCGAACGACTCCTGGTGCCCCAGCGCGGCGAAGTCCGCGGCCAGGGTGCGCTGAGCGGTCTCGGCGAACTGCTGCATCAACGGCTGGGCGTTGGCATCGGTGGTGTTCTGCAACAGCATGCACACCTTGAAGAAGGCGGGCCAGCGCTCGAAGCTGGTGATGATGTCGCGCACCTTCTGCCGCACCCGGCGCTCGGCCGGGCGGTTGTCCCGGGCATTGTCGTCGAACACCGGCTGCGCCCACTCCATCAGCACGGCGGCGTAGACGTGCTCCTTGGAACTGAAGTAGCGGTAGAGCGTGCCCAGCGCGACATCGGCCGCAACGGCGACGTCACGCATCTGGATCTGCTCATAGTCGTGCACCTTGAGCGCCGCCAGCGCCGCCGCCACGATCTGCGACCGGCGCGCCTGCTTGTAGCCCGGCAAGTCCGTGCTCGTGGTCATCGGGCCTCAATTCTTCGGCAGTCCCAGGATCATCGTCGCGATGATATTCAGCTGGATCTCGACGGTGCCACCTCCGATCACCTCGGCGGGCATCATCAGACTCTGCGCCACAGCCGAGTGCTCGCCACCGCCCACCATCGCCGCACGCCCGCTGAAGGCCAGCGCATCGGCGGTGACCCGCCGCACGATCTGCGCGGTCGCCACCTTGCCGACGCTGGAGGCCGGCCCCGGGCCGTGTCCCGCCAGGCGATTGAGGGTGTCCCGGACGGCAAGCGCGCCAATGGCATTCGACCCGGCCCTGACCTCGCCGAGAGCCTGCCGGACCGCATCTGCACCGGACCTGCTCGCCAACGTGCGCAGTTCGCTCTCCTTGTCCAGCTTGATATAGGCCCCGATGGCGACCCGCTCGTTGGCCATCGTCGCCAGCGCATGCGACCAGCCGGCGGTCGGCTCCCCCACCAGCATGGCGTCGGGCACGAAGACGTCGTCGAAGAACACCTCGTTGAAGTGTTCTTCACCGCTTGCCGTGCGCAACGGCCGCACCCGGATGCCCGGTGTCGTCATGTCCACCAGGAAGTACCCGATTCCCTTGTGCTTCTTGGCATCCGGATCGGTGCGGGCCAGCAGTGCACCCCAGTCGGCACGCTGCGCCGACGAGGTCCAGACCTTCTGCCCGTTCACCAGCCAGCCACCGTCGGTCTTGGTGGCCCGCGTCGACAGCGACGCCAGATCGGAACCCGCGCCGGGCTCGGAGAACAGCTGGCACCAGCCGATCTCGCCGCGCAGTGTCGGATCGGCGAACTGCGCCCGCTGCGCATCGGATCCGGCGGCCAGCACGGTAGGCAGGATCCACTGCGCGATGCCCAGTGACGGGCGGACCAGATTCGGCCGCTTCTCGAACTCCTCGTCGATGATCAACTGTTGGACGGGGCTGGCATCCAGTCCCCACGGCGCGGACAGGTACGGCGCGACCAGGCCCGCGGCCGCCAGGGCGGTCCGCTGCGGCCCGGTCCAGAACTCCGCGTATTCCGGGTTCTGCCG
Source organism: Mycolicibacterium sp. Y3 (assembly GCF_051188035.1). Taxonomy (NCBI): domain Bacteria; kingdom Bacillati; phylum Actinomycetota; class Actinomycetes; order Mycobacteriales; family Mycobacteriaceae; genus Mycobacterium; species Mycolicibacterium sp. Y3. Next base: position 4,260,328 of record NZ_JAVQLT010000001.1, read on the forward strand.
GCCCGGGGTGTCATTGCTCAACTGCGCCGCACGATCCAGCGTCGAGGCGACGATGGCCCGGAAATCCGGTTCCACGTCCTCGATCTCGATGCTGAAATCGCGTCCGGGCCAGCTCGGATCGCCCAAGACGTGCGCCCATTCGGTGCGCGATCCCACGGCGGCGGCCAGGCTGATCGCGCGCTTCCAGTACAGATGCAGATCGTGCTCCCAGGTGTAGCCGATGGCGCCGAACATGGTCAGCGCGTCGACCACCAGCTCGGGCAGCCGGCAGACGGCCACGATGGCGGCGCCGGCGGCGGCGATGTGGTGCTGGGGTACGGACTGGTCCGCGGCGCGGACCGCGTCCCACGCCGACGCGGCGGCCAGCTCACTGTTGATGAACAGCATCGCCGCTTTGTGCTGGAGGGCCTGAAACGACCCGATGGGTCGGCCGAACTGTTCCCGGACCTTCAGGTAGGCCACCACGTTGTCCACGCACCAGCGGGCGATACCGGCGGCTTCGGCCGCCAGCAGGCTCACGGCGACACACCGGGCACGCACCGCATCGATACCGGTGAGCACATCGTCGACGCCGACGCGTACACCGTCGATCTGCAGCATGCCCACATCACGGGTCAGGTCGGTGGGGGTCTGCGCCGCCACGTGCACCCCGGCCGTGCCGGTGTCGAGGACGAACCAGTGCAGCGCACCGGAATCGGTGCCCGCACTGACGATGACCCGTTCGGCCCCGCACAGGCCGATCTCCGGGCCGACGGCACCTGACAACAACCAGCCGCCGTCGGTGGCCGCCGCACGCAGCTGCCCGGCCTGCGGCAGGACCAGCGTCGCCGGGTGGCCGGCCACGATATCGCCGAGCAGCCGCTCGGCGGCGGTTCCCGGCTCCGCGGTCGCAGCCACCGCCCCGGCGATCACGGTCGGTAGCAGCGGTCCGGGAAGCAGGCCGTAGCCGGCGGCGTCGATGACGCAGGCGGCCTCTGCCAGGCCGCCACCCTGTCCCCCGATGTGTTCGGGCAGGTGTACCGCGTGCAGGCCCTGATCCACCAGCGCAGCCCAGAACCCCGGCCGCCCGCCGGCCGCGAGCTCGTCGAACTGCGACCGGGTCAGCTCCAGGCCGCCGTGCCTGGCCGCGAAACCTGCCATCGCGTCGGTGATCTGCACCTGTTCGTCGGTCAGCGCCAATGCCACAGTGTGGGCCCTCCCTAACCTGCGGTGTAGTGCAAGAGTGTCACCCCGGCGTCGGGTTCGTCGCCGGGGATGTCGGTGAACACCGGGGTGACCGGCATCCCCACCCGCAGGGCGTCGGCATCGATGCCGACGAACTCGGTGGCCACCCGCGGCCCTTCCCGCCACTGCACGACCCCGAGCAGGTGCGGCACGGCGTCGGCGAACTGCGGCGCGACGGGCCGCTGCGCGACAGCGAAGCTGACGACCGTTCCCGCGCCCGAGATCTGGCGCCATTCCAGGTCATCGGCCAGGGTGCCGGGTGCCAGGACCCGGGGGTAGAACACGTACGCGTCCGACGACGGCGAGTACTGGATCCAGATCTCGTGGCGCCGCAACCCACCCCAGAACGGCGCGGAGGTCGGCGTGGCCAGCGGAAGCGGCCTGCCCAACGGAATGGTCATCTAGTCGCCCTCCAAGACGAGCGCTTCCTGTTCGCTCAGCACACCGCCGTTGCCCGAGACGAAGGCGCGGTGACAGTCGGACACCTGGGTCTGGCCGGCGCGACCCATCAACTGCCGGGTGGCATCGCAGATATGGTGCATCCCACCGGCATTGCCCGGCTGGCCGTAGCCCAACTGGCCGCCCGCGGTGTTCATCGGGAAGTCGCCGCGGAACGTGAGGTCGTGGTCGGTGACGAATTGCATCCCCTTGCCCTTCTCGCAGAAGCCGGCGTCTTCGAGGGTGAGCAGCGCGGTGATGGTGTAGCAGTCATAGATCGACACCATGTCCATATCGGCGGGAGTCAGTCCCGCCATGCCGAAGGCCGACCCGGCGACCTTGACCATCGGCGTCTGCAACGGGTCTGCCGCGTAGACGGGTGACTTGTAGGGCACCCGCTCGCCGAAGCCCTTCACCCACACCGGCCGGTGACGGCTCTTACGGGCCAGTTCCGCGCTGGTGACCAGCACCGCCGAACCGCCCATACACGGCATCACGATCTCGAGCATGTGCAGCGGGGACGCGATGATGGGACTGTCGAGCACATCGGCGACGGTCAGCGGTTTGTCCTCGAACACCGCCCCCGGGGTGTGGTTGGCGTTGACCCGTTGGTCGACGACGATCTTGGCCATCGCCGTCTCGTCGTAACCGTATGCGGCGGCGTACATCTGGGCGACCTGCGCGTAGGGGCCGTTCTGCCCCAGGTAGCCGTAGGGAATCTCGAATTCGGCCTGCGGGGACCCATAGCGGAAGCTGGACGCACCGAAGTACAGGGCGTCCCCCGGGTCATACGGCCGCTGCGCCGACATCGGGGTGAGGTAGTTGGCGGGGATCGCGCAGAGCACCGCCTGGCAGATCCCCAATTCGATGGCCGCCGCGGCGCGCCAGACCATCGCCGCACCGGAGGCGCCGCCCAGGTCGACGATTTCGGCGAAGTTCACCGCCAGCCCCAGATATTCGGCGACGGTCGACGGAACGAACAGCTGCGATTCCATCACTCCGCAGGTCACCAGGCCGTCGACCTGATCGGCCGACAGTCCCGCGTCGGCGATCGCCGCCGCGGCCAACCGGGCCCACTGTTCGAGGATGAACTCCGGTGCACCGGTCGGCCTCCGGGTGGCCGGCAACTCGTGGAAGCCGACGATGGCGGCCTCGCCCCGCAATCCCATGCGACGCTCCCTTCTCCAGCCCAGGCGACATTAGTAGAATAAGATTCTACTTTCAATTCCTCCGCAAAGGAAGCCGCCTGGATCGCGGGTCGCCGCGGCAACTTCGCTATTAACGTCTCCGTTACCGCGCCCCGGTGCGACGATTCGTGCGGGACGCTGCCGTCGGACGACAAGGTGAGCAGATGGATATCGCAAAACGATCCGTACTGACCGTGCTGGCGCTGCTGACGGCGGTGTTCGTCGCCATCGGTGCGACGATGAGCATGGCCGTCGCCCTGGCCGCGACCGTGCTCCTGGTGCCCGGCACCGGTGTCCCGGATGCGACCAAGGTGGACAACTACATCGCCCACGCGCTGGACTACTACGTCGCGCCCTACACACCGTCGTGCTCGAGCACGTCGACCGACTGCACGGTGAAACCCATCGACTACCCGGCACAGTTCTGGCCCATCCCGCTGGCCGGGTGGGGCGGCCTCAGCGGCGCCAAGTGGGATGTGTCGACGGGTAAGGGCCTGGCCACTCTCGAATCCACACTCGACGGGACACTGCATCCGACGCCACCCGGAACACCGAACACCCCGATCGTCATCTTCGGGTACTCGCAAGGCGGCAATATCGTCAGCCGCGAGAAGCGCAATCTCGGTGACCTGGGCGCCAATCCGGACGCCATCTCATTCGTGATGATCGGGAACACCAACCGGCCCAACGGCGGACTGTTCGAACGGCTCGCCCTCCTGGGGCACGTACCGATCCTGGACGCCACCTTCGGCCTGCCCGCGCCGACCAACACCTGTGACGAGCGCTGCGCCACCGATATCGCGTTCGAGTACGACGGCGTATCCGACTTCCCGCTCTATCCGCTCAACGCACTGGCCACCCTCAACGCCCTGGCCGGCTTCTGGTACGTCCACGGCAGCTACCTGGCACCCAATGGCCGCACCGATCCGAACGAACTACCCGACGGATACACCGAAGCCGAGCTGAAAGCTGAACTCGACAACCAGGCCAACTGGAGCGACTACGGCGACACCCGCTACATCACCATCCCCACCAAGACGCTGCCGCTGGTGCGGCCGTTCCTGGAATTCGGCGGGTTCACCCACACCAGCTTCATCGTCAAACCGATCGTGGACCTGCTCGAACCGGTCCTGCGCGTGCTCATCGACACCGGGTACGACCGCAGCCTCAGCCCCGGCGTGCCGGCCCCCTTCCGGCTGATCCCGCTCAACATCAACCCCGTCAAGCTCACCGGCGATGTCGTCAAGGCCCTCGGCGAAGGCGTCAAGGCCGCGCTCGCCGATATCGGCGTCAAAGCACCGCCGAAGCCCGCACCTGTCACCTCGACCAACCTGGCTGCGGCGAATGCCACCTCAAACAACCTGGCGACCGCCAAGAAGGATGCTCAACAAGCCCCGAAAACCATGGTGGACAACAAGACCGAGGCCACCGATCCCGGCGACAACAAGAAGACCGAAAGCCCGGAGGCCACCGACACCAAGACCGAGCCGCCGAGCACGCCCGTCACACCCCGGCCCAAGGTGCGTGGGCCGATCGGCTCCGGGCCGCTGGCCCAGCTCGTACGTCAGTTCCACGACACCGTGACCGGTAAGCACGGCACCACCTCCGGCACCACCAAGACCGGCACCGACGCGCAGACCCAGCCTGCGACCAAACCGGACACCACACCTGAATCGAAGCCCGAAACCCCGAGCACCACCGCAGAATCCAGCACACCGGCGGCCGCCAAGGACAGCAACTCGACCGCCGCGGCGGCGGCCTGACCCGTCCGCGTTTATCCGCTGCTGTACTCGCGCAGGCTCGCGGCCAGCGAAACCGGCACCCGCGCGGTGATTCTGGTGCCGTCCGCGGTGTGCTCGGTCGTGTCGATACGCCCGTCGGCGTGCACCCGGGCCACCAGGTCACCGCGGTCGTACGGGATGGTCACGTCGACGAACGCGTCGGTCGGTTCGACCAGGGCGGTCAACCTCTGCTGCAGCAGGTCGAGTCCCTCGCCGGTGCGTGCGGACACGAACACCGCGTCGGGTAGCGCACGGCGCAGTTGTGCCAGGGCCAGATCCCCGGCGGCGTCGATCTTGTTGACCACCACGAGTTCGGGCGCCACGGGCCGGTCATGCTCGGCGTACACATCGCGCACCACCTGGCGCACGGCACTGATCTGAGCCATCGGATTCACATCGGAGCCGTCGACCACGTGCACCAGCAGATCGGCATCGACGACCTCCTCCAGCGTCGAGCGGAACGCCTCGACCAGCTGAGTGGGCAGGTGCCGCACGAATCCGACGGTATCGGTGAGCACGAACGGGCGACCGTCCGCCAGTTGCCCACGCCGCGTGGTGGGTTCCAGGGTGGCGAACAGCGCGTTCTCCACCAGCACCCCGGCACCCGTCAGCGCGTTGAGCAGACTGGACTTACCCGCGTTGGTGTAGCCGACGATCGCCACCGCGGGGATGTCGGCCGAGCGCCGCTTGCCCCGCTGGGTATCGCGAATCTTCTTCATATCGCGAATCTCACGGCGCAGCTTGCTCATTCGCTCGCGGATGCGGCGCCGGTCGGTCTCGATCTTCGTCTCACCGGGACCGCGGGTGCCTACCCCACCGCTGCTGCCGCCGGCGCCGCCGCCCTGCCGCGACATCGACTCGCCCCAGCCCCGCAGCCTGGGCAGCATGTACTCCATCTGCGCGAAGGCCACCTGAGCCTTGCCCTCGGCGGAGGTCGCGTGCTGGGCGAAGATGTCCAGGATCAACGCGGTGCGGTCGATGACCTTGACCTTGACGATCTTTTCCAGCGAGTTCAGCTGGGCCGGGGACAGCTCACCATCGCAGATGACGGTGTCGGCACCGGTGGCCAGCACCATCTCGCGCAGTTCCTGTGCCTTGCCCGATCCGATGTAGGTCGACGGATCCGGCTTGTCGCGGCGCTGGACCAGCCCTTCGAGCACTTCCGAGCCGGCGGTCTCGGCCAGGGCGGCCAATTCGGCCAGGCTGGCATCGGCATCCGCGGCGCTGCCCTCGGTCCACACCCCCACCAGCACCACCCGCTCGAGGCGCAACTGGCGGTATTCGACCTCGGTGACATCGGCCAGTTCGGTCGACAGGCCGGCCACGCGGCGCAGCGCGGCGCGGTCTTCGAGGGCGAGTTCGCCGACGGTCGGGTCGCGATGCGGAGATTCAGTCATGAGTGATACCGATGGTGGCACGCCCGGCTGCCGATTGGCGAACCGTTTTCGGCGATGCCGAAGATCGGGCCCGGTTCAAATCTGTGCATCCCACCAGGTGTCGGCGAGCTCGCCGTGGGCGACGAGCACCGATGGGCCGCGCAGGTAGCTGGTGGCCTCGGTGACGGTGACGGTGACCTCGCCGCCGGGGATCCGCACCAGCAGAGAACCGGTGCTCGCCCCGGTGTGCTGCAGGGCTGCGACCACTGCGGCCACCGTTCCCGTTCCACAGGAACGGGTTTCGCCGACACCACGTTCGTGTACGCGCATCGAGACGAACCCGTCGACCGGCGGGCCGGAGCGCCGCGACTCGGGGAGTTTCTGGGGCGCGGTCAGCACCTCGACGTTGACGCCTTCGGGGAACTGCGCCGCATCGAAGGACACCGGAGCCGCGACATCGAGCACCGCCAGCGCCGTCGTGCTGAGGTCGGTCACGCACGCCAGGTGCGGGTTGCCGACGTCGACGGCCAGCCCGTCGAAGCTGCGCCCGGCGACGACGGCCGATCCGCTTCCCACCACGTTCGCCTTGCCCATATCGACGGTCACCTCGGCGTTGACGCCATCGCCGTGGTGCACCACCACCGGGCGCGGCCCGGCCAGCGATCCCACGACGAACTCGTCGCGTCGCTCCAGCCCGGAGGCCCGCAGGTAGTGGGTGAACACCCGGACCCCGTTCCCGCACATCTGGGCTATCGAACCGTCGGCATTGCGGTAGTCCATGTACCAGTCCTGCGCGGCCACCCCTTCGGGCAGCGCATCGAAGACCCCGGCGCGCAATGCCGCGCCGGCGGTGGTGACACGCAGCACGCCGTCTGCCCCCAGTCCGCGGCGCCGGTCGCACAATGCGGACACCGCGGCCGGTGTCAGATCCAGGGCGGCGTTGAGGTCGGGCAGCAGCACGAAATCGTTCTGCGTACCGTGCCCCTTCGCGAACTTCATTTGTCCAGGATAGCCACTGCGGCCTTGGCCAGGTCCGCCGCCGAACCGTCGAGCCAGTGCACCCGGTGGTCGCGGCGGAACCAGGACCGTTGCCGGCGCACATAGCGGCGGGTACCCACGAAGGTGGGTTCCCGCGCGGACGATCCGTCGCCGCCGGCGTCCAAGTCGGCCAGCACCTGGGCGTAACCCAGCGCCCGCGACGCCGTCACGCCCGTGCGCAGCCCCTCGGCGATCAGTCCCGTCACTTCGGCGACCAGCCCGTCATCGAACATCGTCTCGGTGCGTTCCTGTAGCCGCTCGTCCAAAACAGCGGTGTCCCAGTCCAATCCGATGATCGCGGTGTCCCAGCGCGGTGTGCCGATCCGGGGCGCCGAGGCGGCGAACGGCTGGCCGGTGAGTTCCACCACCTCCAGCGCGCGCACGATGCGCCTGCCGTCACTGTCCAGGATGGAAGCACCGGCCTGCGGATCGACCCGGGTGAGTTCGGCGTGCAGGGCAGCGACACCCACCTCGGCCAGCCGCGCCTCCCAGCGGGCCCGCACCACCGGGTCGGTGGCCGGGAACGACCACTGATCCAACAGCGACTGGATGTAGAGCATCGATCCGCCGACGATCACCGGTACCGCGCCGCGGTTCATGATCGCCTCGATATCGGCGGCGGCGCTCTCCTGGTAGCGCGCGACCGAGGCGTTCACGGTGACGTCGATGACGTCGAGTTGGTGATGCGGGATGCCGCGGCGCTGCGCCACGGGAAGTTTGGCGGTGCCGATGTCCATGCCCCGGTAGAGCTGCATCGCGTCGGCGTTCACGATCTCCCCGCCGAGCCGTTCGGCCAGGTCCAGCGCCAGCGCCGACTTGCCGGTGCCGGTAGGTCCGATGACGGCGACCGGTCGGGTCATGGACGCCACACCCCCACGAAGTACCCCACCCCGTAGGGCGCCCCGCGGTAGAGCTCCTGGGCGACGGCGGGTTTCCCCAGCCCGGCCAGCACCTGATAGGCCGCCCGGCCCACCACATTCGGGTCCAGCCGGGCCAGCGCTGCGGTGTCACCCGTGGCCAGGGCATCGTCGAGCGCCTGCTGGACGGCAGGCGAATCCGGGTCGTGCCCACCGGGGGCCGACGGGGTCAGGGTGTGCATACCGTCGGCGACGACGAGCACGCCGATGGCGTCGCCGGTCTGGTCGATCGCGGCGCGCAGCTCACGCCCGGCGGCCAGTGCCGCGGGCGTATCCAGATCGTCGCGGTACACCCTCACCTCGGCGCATGCCTGCGCTGCCACCTGCGCCCGCACCCACCCGGCGATCAGCGCGCACAGCGGCAGCTCGGTCACCGGGCCGGCCGCGTCGGGCGACAGACGCACCCGCAGATCGACCCCGTAACCGGCGAAGGTGCCCAGCTCACCGGGCCCGATCAGCCCGGTGTCGCGGCCCGTCCCGACCACGATCCAGCGCGACGGCAGGGCCGAGGCCGCCGTCATGACAGCCGTGCGCATATCGGCCAGTTCGGCGGCGGCCGCGCCGGCAAGCTCCGGCACCAGCACAGGAGCCGACGGGATCACTGCGATGGCGGCCAACACGCCAGCCACGTTAGCGCGAGCGGCGGGTGGGCTCCGCCGCCCAACCCGCCCCACCGCGGGCCGGCACCGCGACGACCAGCGCGGCGAGTGCCGGCGGAGCGGCGATATCGGCGTCGCGCCTCCGCCGAATCGGGCGGTCCGGGAACCCGACAACGGGCACGCATCGCGAAGGCGTGCGCATGTCCGCCGGTGACCTGCTTCAATAGCGTGCGGAAGCTATTGGGCGCCGCGTCGCGCGGCAGGTGCGCGGATCACACCGCGCGGAGGTGTGAGGAACAGTGATGACGACCAGCGATTCGAATACTCCCAAGCCGGCGCCGCGCCCCGGGCCGAGGCCGGGCCCACGTCCGGGCCCCCATCCGAGCGCCGCACCCGCCGCGGTCCCGGTCGCCCCGGCCCCGGCCACCAGTGCCGTCGATCCGCACCGGTTCGGGCGCGTCGACCCCGACGGCACCGTGGTGTTGATCACCTCCGACGGTGAGCGGGTCATCGGCTCCTGGCAAGCCGGTGATGCCGAGGCCGCTTTCGTCCACTTCGGACGCCGCTACGACGATCTGCACACCGAGGTCGCCCTGCTCGAGACGCGACTTGCCTCGGGCAGCGGTGACGCCCGCAAGATCAAGACGGCCGCGGCCGGCCTGCTGGAGGGGCTGCCGAACGCCGCCGTGCTCGGCGACGTCGATGCCGTGCACGCCAGGCTGACCGCCATCGTCGAGCATGCCGGCGACGCCGCGGCCGCCGAACGCGCGCGGCGCGACGAACACCGCGCCACGCAAACCGCCCGCAAGGAGGCGCTGGCCGCCGAAGCCGAGGAGCTTGCCGCCACCTCCACCCAGTGGAAGGCCGCCGGGGACCGGCTGCGCGAGATCCTCGACGAGTGGCGCACCATCACCGGGCTGGACCGTAAGACCGACGACGCCCTGTGGAAGCGGTACTCGGCCGCCCGCGAGGCGTTCAACCGGCGCCGAGGTTCGCATTTCGCCGAACTCGACCGGGAACGTGTCGGTGTCCGGCAGGCCAAGGAAGCCCTGTGCGAGCAGGCCGAGCGACTCAGCGATTCGACCGACTGGGCCGCCACCGCGTCGACCTTCCGCGATCTGCTGGCCCAGTGGAAGGCCGCCGGCCGGGCTGCCAAGGATGTCGACGACGCGCTCTGGGCCCGGTTCAAGGCCGCCCAGGACACGTTCTTCGCGGCCCGTAACGCCATCAATGCCGAGCGCGACGCCGAGTTCGGGGCGAATGCGGCGGCCAAGGAGGCACTACTGGTCGAGGCCGAGGCGCTCGACGTCAGCGATCCCGATGCTGCGCGGGCGGCATTTCGCGCGATCGGCGACAAGTGGGACGCCATCGGCAAGGTGCCGCGCGAACGTTCGGCCGAACTCGAACGCCGGATGCGGGCGGCCGAGAAGAAGGTCCGCGACGCCAGTGCGGTGAACCATGTCGACGCCGAGGCGCAGGCCCGCGCCGACCAGTTCCGCGAGCGCGCCGAACAGTTCGAGAAGCAGGCCGAGAAGGCGGAGGCTGCCGGCCGCACCAAGGACGCCGAGCAGGCCCGAGCCAGCGCCGCGCAGTGGCGCGAATGGGCGGGGACCGCCGCCGAGGCCGTGCACAAGAAGCGCTAGGCGGTCGACTCAGTCCGATTCCGTCGCCGGCGGATCGTCGCCGCCGAAATCGTCGAGCAGGCCCTTGCTTTGCCGCTGCGCGACCGCGCGGCGGCGCTGCTCCTCGGCGGCCAGCTGAACGGCGGTGCGCGCCCAAACCACCCGCGCCCAGTTGTAGGTCAGCAGGATGATCGCGATCCAGCCGATGATCAGCCCGATACCCGGTCCCGGATGTCCGTGCGTGGCGGTCTGGCGCGACCACACGGCCAGCATGCCGGCCGGGCATGCGACCGCCGTGCCGGCCAGCGCGATCCAGGACAGCGTCCAGCGCCGGGTCAGCAGTGCCGCGATGGAGAAGCCCACACCGAACACCAGGGCCAGCCAGACGAACACCCGCGACGGCAGTGCCACGCCGTCGTTGATGGCCGTCTGGTCGCCGGTCAGCACATCGAGTCCGCGGGTGCCGCCCATGTGCGGCAGCACGAACGACAGTGCCACCACGAACACCAGCACGGCGACCACGACAGCTCGTGCACCGGGGTCGATCTCGGAGGCCACGCGGCGCTCGGCGGCCTCGATATCGTCCTTGTAGGCGTCGAAATTCTTGTCGCTCATCGCGAGCACCCCGCTTGTGCCGGCGCCTGCGCCGGCTCGCCGATACCGGGCATACCGAGGCCGACCCCGGTCACCGGGCGCTGTCCCGCGGCATGCGCGTCCCCGGCCCTGGTGCGGCGATGACTCAGGACGGCACCGTCGGCCACCAGGTGATGGGGCGCTGCCCGGGTGATCTCCGTCGTCACGATGTCACCCGGCCGGATCTGCGCCGCACCGGGGGCGAAGTGCACCAGGCGACCGTCGCGGGCCCGGCCGGACATTCGGGACGTGGCCGCATCCTTACGCCCTTCGCCGGCCGCGACCAGTAGTTCGACCGTGCTGCCGATCTGTGCCTTGTTCTCCTGCCAGGAGATGTCCTCCTGCAGCGCGATCAGGCGCTGATAGCGTTCCGTGACAACGGCTTTGGGCAGCTGATCGGGCAGTTCGGCGGCCGGCGTGCCGGGCCGCTTGGAGTACTGGAAGGTGTACGCGCCGGCGAATCGCGCCTGGCGCACCACATCCAGGGTCGCCTGGAAGTCCTCCTCGGTTTCGCCGGGGAAGCCGACGATGATGTCGGTGGTGATCGCCGCGTTCGGGATCGCCGAACGCACCCGGTCGATGATGCCGAGGTAGCGCTCGGCCCGGTAGGACCGGCGCATCGCCTTGAGCACCCGGTCCGAACCGGACTGCAACGGCATGTGCAGGGTCGGGCAGACATTCGGGGTGGTGGCCATGGCCTCGATCACGTCATCGGTGAATTCGGCCGGGTGCGGGGAGGTGAACCGGACCCGTTCCAGGCCCTCGATACGCCCGCACGCGCGCAGCAGATCGGCGAACGCGCCGCGGTTGCGCGGAACGTCTGGGTCGGCAAACGACACACCGTAGGCGTTGACGTTCTGCCCCAGCAGGGTGATCTCGAGCACTCCCTGGTCGACCAGCGTCTGCACTTCGGCCAGGATATCGCCGGGCCTGCGGTCGACCTCTTTGCCGCGCAACGACGGGACGATGCAGAACGTGCACGTGTTGTTGCACCCCACCGAGATGGAAACCCATGCCGCATAAGCGGATTCACGCGAGGCCGGCAGCGCCGAGGGGAATTCCTGCAGCACCTCCGCGATTTCCACCTGCGCCGCACGCTGATGCCTGGCCCGTTCCAGCAGCACCGGCAGTGACCCGATGTTGTGGGTGCCGAACACCACGTCGACCCACGGGGCCTTGGTGAGCACCGCGTCGCGGTCCTTCTGCGCCAGGCAGCCACCGACAGCGATCTGCATGTTGGGGTCGGCGCTGCGCCGGGGCGCGAGGTGGCTGAGGTTGCCGTAGAGCTTGTTGTCGGCGTTCTCGCGCACCGCGCACGTGTTGAACACCACGATGTCGGCGTCGGCGCCCTCCTCGGCCGCAACATAGCCGGCGGCGTCGAGCAGCCCGGCAAGCCGTTCGGAATCGTGCACGTTCATCTGACAGCCGTACGTGCGCACCTGGTAGGTGCGTGGGGTCGAATCAGCGCCTACGGACGCCTTGCCCTCGCGCGCCACCATGGAAGTCACGACAATCATGTTACGGGGGTGTCGATACGCCCCAAGCTGAGCGTTCCCTGGGTAGGGTCAGAACCCATGACCACCGCGACCTCGGTCCCGATGATCTCGATACAGGGGGTCGACAAACACTTCGGCTCCCTGCATGTCCTCAAGGACATCAACCTCGACGTGCCGCGCGGGCAGGTCGTGGTGATCCTCGGACCATCGGGTTCTGGCAAGTCGACGCTGTGCCGGACGATCAATCGGCTCGAACCCATCGACTCGGGCACCATTGCGATCGACGGCAGCGTACTCCCCGAGGAGGGACGCAAACTGGCGCAGCTGCGTTCCGACGTCGGCATGGTGTTCCAGTCGTTCAATCTGTTCGCGCACAAGACAATTCTGGAAAACGTCATGCTGGCGCCGGTCAAGGTGCGTAAGACCGACAAGGACAAGGCCCGCACCGAGGCGCAGGCGCTCCTGGAGCGAGTCGGGATCGCCAGCCAGGCCGACAAGTATCCGGCGCAGTTGTCCGGCGGCCAGCAGCAGCGCGTGGCCATCGCGCGGTCGCTGGCGATGCACCCCAAGGTGATGTTGTTCGACGAACCGACCAGTGCCCTCGATCCGGAGATGATCAAAGAGGTGCTGGCCGTGATGACCGACCTCGCCACCGAGGGGATGACCATGCTGGTGGTCACCCATGAGATGGGATTCGCCCGGCGGGCGTCGCAGCGCGTGGTGTTCATGGCCGACGGCGCGGTGGTCGAGGATGCCGAACCCGAGCAGTTCTTCACCAATCCGCAGTCGGACCGCGCCAAAGACTTCCTCGGCAAGATCCTGAACCACTGAATCAGTAAGGAGCGCTCATGTCATCGCGAATCCGGGTAGCCGCCGCCCTCTTGGTGGCCGCCGCCCTGCCGTTGTCGCTGGCCGCCTGCGGTGGCGGGGGCAACGACAGCAAGAAGGTGACCGTCGGCATCAAGTTCGACCAGCCCGGCCTGGGCCTGAAGAATCCGGACGGCACCTACAGCGGTTTCGACGTGGACGTCGCGACGTATGTCGCCGGCCAACTCGGATACAAGCCGGAGGACATCGAATTCAAGGAGTCCCCGTCGGGGCAGCGCGAGACGCTGATCCAGAACGATCAGGTCGATTACATCGTGGCCACCTATTCGATCACCGATGCCCGCAAGGAGAAGGTCGATTTCGCCGGGCCCTACCTGATCACCGGGCAGAGTCTGCTGGTCAAGGCCGACAACTCCGATATCACCGGCCCCGAGTCGCTGCAGAACAACAAGAAGCTCTGCTCGGTCAGCGGCTCCACCCCCGCGCAGCGCATCAAGGACAAGTACCCCGGCGTGCAGTTGCAGCAGTACGACACCTACTCGGCCTGCGTCGAGGCGCTCAAGACCGGTGCGATCGACGCGGTGACCACCGATGAGGTGATCCTGGCCGGCTACGCCGCCCAGAGCCCGGGCACCTTCAAGATCGTGGGCAAGCCATTCTCCGAGGAGCGCTACGGCATCGGCCTGAAGAAGGGCGATACCGAACTGCGCACCAAGATCAACGACGCCATCACCAAGATGGAAGCCGACGGCGCCTGGAAGGCGGCCTTCGACAAGAATCTCGGTCCGGCCGGTATCGCCACACCGACGCCGCCGACCGTCGACAAGTAGGCGGGCAGCCGGTGCTGCATTTCGGCGGGCGCGACTACAACATCCTCGGCGCGTTCGCGACGACGGTCGAACTGACCGCCTACGCCGCGGTCGGTGCCGTGATCCTGGGCACCCTGCTCGCGGCGATGCGGCTGTCGCCGGTGCCCATCATGCGCGCGATGGGCACCACCTATGTCAACGTGGTGCGCAACACCCCGCTGACGCTGATCCTGGTGTTCTGCTCATTGGGGCTGGCGAATACCCTGCACATCACCCTGACCGATCCGAAGTCGCCGACGTCGATCGTCGACAGCAACTTCCGGCTGGCGGTGCTCGGTTTGACGGTCTATACGGCGTCGTTCGTGTGTGAGGCGATCCGGTCCGGGGTGAACACCGTGCCCATCGGGCAGGCCGAAGCGGCCCGATCACTCGGTCTGACGTTCAGCCAGAATCTGCGGATCATCCTGCTGCCGCAGGCGTTTCGTGCGGTCATCATCCCGTTGGGCTCGGTGTTGATCGCGCTGACCAAGAACACCACCATCGCCTCGGCGATCGGCGTGGCCGAGGCCGCGCTGCTGATGAAGGAGATGATCGAGAACTCCTCGGCGCTGCTGGTCGTCGGTGGGATCTTCGCGGCCGGATTCGTGATCCTGACCTTGCCCATGGGGTTGCTCTTCGGCTGGCTCGGCAAACGCTGGGCGGTGCTGCGATGAGCGGGTCCGTTCTCTATGACGCCCCCGGCCCCCGGGCCCGGGTGCGGCACGCGATTCTCGCCGTGGCGACGGTGGCGGTGTTCGCCCTGATCTTCGGCTGGCTGATCTGGAAGTTCGCCGCCGCGGGACAGTTCACGGCGGCCAAGTGGGAGCCGTTCCTGACCGCAAACCTCTGGAAGAACTACGTGTTGGAGGGTGTGCAGGGCACCTTGACCGCTGCGGCGCTGTCCATCGTGCTGGCGCTGGCGCTCGGTTGTGTACTGGGCGTGGGCCGGTTATCCCCGGTGCCCGTGGTGAGCTGGGCGTGCGCGACGTTCGTGGAGTTCTTCCGCGCGGTGCCGGTGCTCATCATGATGCTGTTCGCGTATGCGTTGTTCGCGGCGTACGACGTGTTCCCCTCGAAACAGCTGGCACTGGCGGGCGTGGTCACCGGGCTGACGCTGTACAACAGTGCGGTGATCGCCGAGATCGTCCGGACCGGTGTGCACGCCCTTCCCCGCGGGCAGGGCGAAGCCGCCTCGGCCCTGGGTCTGACGTGGGGGCAGACCATGCGCTCGATTCTGTTGCCGCAGGCCATCACCTCGATGTTGCCGGTGCTGGTATCGCAGATGGTGGTGGTCCTCAAGGACACCGCGATCGGCTACCAGATCACCTTTGTCGAGATGGTCCGCCAGGGCACCAGCGTCGGGACGTCGTACGGCAACTTGATCCCGGCGCTGATGGTGATTGCAGCGCTGATGATCAGCCTCAACTTCGCCCTGTCGGCGCTGGCCACCCGCCTGGAAGCCCGCTTACGCCGGTCCAAGAAGGGGCCGGAACCGCTGGCCGCCCGACCGCTGGTACAGGACGGCTCCGCGGTCTAGACGACGGACGTCCGCTAGACGACCCGCCGGGCCCGCTCCTGCGCCAGCTGCGTCTTGACCACATCGAAAGCCATGGTCTGGTGGTAGCCGCGGCGGGCCAGCATGCCGACCAGCCGGCGGGTGACCTTGGCTTCGTCGTCGAGATTCTCCCGGCGCAGTCTGGCGGCCACCAGCTGCTCGGCCTGCACCCGCCACTCCCCCGCGTCGACACTGTCGAGCGTCTCGGCGATCACCTCGGCGTCCACTCCTTTGGTGCGAAGCTCAGCGGCCAACGCGCGCTTGCCTTTTCCGGAGTTGGCGCGCCGGGAGCGCACCCACTCCTGCGCGAAGGCGGTGTCGTCGATGAGCCCGACCTGGGTGAGCCGGTCCAGCACCCGGGCGCTGATATCGTCCGGGTAGCCCCGCTTGGTCAGCTGCGCTTCGAGTTCGGCCCGGGTGCGGGCTCGCACGGTGAGCAGACGCAGGCACACATCCCGCGCCTGCTCCTCGCGCTTGGGTCCCTCGGCCGGCCCGGTCTCAGAAGTCGACTGGGGCGGGCAGAACGTCATCACTGGTCACCACGGCACCGATGCCGAGCTTTTCCTTGATCTTCTTCTCGACCTCGTTGCCGACATCAGGATTCTCCAGCAGGAACTTCCGGGCGTTCTCTTTACCCTGCCCGAGCTGTTCGCCCTCATAGGTGAACCATGAGCCGGACTTGCGGATGAAGCCGTGCTCGACACCCATGTCGATGAGCGAGCCCTCCCGGCTGATGCCGTGCCCGTACAGAATGTCGAATTCAGCCTGCTTGAACGGCGGGGACACCTTGTTCTTGACGACCTTGACCCGGGTGCGGTTACCCACGGCGTCGGTGCCGTCCTTGAGCGTCTCGATCCGGCGGACGTCCAGACGCACGGAGGCGTAGAACTTGAGCGCTTTACCGCCGGTCGTGGTCTCGGGCGAACCGAACATCACGCCGATCTTCTCGCGCAGCTGGTTGATGAAGATCGCGGTGGTGTTCGAATTGTTCAGCGCACCAGTCATCTTCCGCAGCGCCTGGCTCATCAGGCGGGCCTGCAAGCCGACGTGGCTGTCGCCCATCTCGCCCTCGATCTCGGCGCGCGGCACCAGGGCGGCCACCGAGTCGATGACCAGGATGTCCAGCGCGCCGGAACGCACCAGCATGTCGGCGATCTCCAGGGCCTGCTCACCGGTGTCGGGCTGGGACACCAGCAGTGCGTCGGTGTCCACGCCGAGCTTCTGGGCGTATTCGGGGTCCAGCGCGTGCTCGGCGTCGATGAAGGCGGCGATACCGCCGGCGGCCTGGGCATTGGCCACCGCGTGCAGTGCGACGGTGGTCTTACCCGAGGATTCCGGGCCGTAGATCTCGACGACCCGGCCTCGCGGCAGGCCACCGATACCCAGCGCCACGTCCAGCGCGATCGACCCGGTGGGGATGACCGAGATGGGCTGACGCACCTCCTCACCGAGGCGCATCACCGAGCCCTTGCCGTAATTCTTCTCGATCTGGGCCATCGCCAGTTCGAGTGCCTTTTCGCGATCCGGTGCCTGTGGCGCCATGGTGATACCTCTCCGGTAGTCGTGCGGTTGACCGGTGTTCCGGTCGGTTGGGCGTGACACTAAGACAAACCACCGACAAGTCCGCTCAGTCGATTGCCCACCACATTAGCGAACAGGTGTTCGAAGGCAAGGTGACACGCCGCACCCGTGGCGGGAGGACCCGTGACCGCCCGGCGCGGACGGCTCCGTTGTGCCTGCGCCGATCTGGACCTATCGTGGATTGATCCAGCCCGAATCGGGGCACATGTGCACGAGTTGTCCATCACCCAGAGCGTCGTCGATGCGGTATGCGAGCATGCCGCGGGCCGCCGGGTGCACAGCGTCAGCGTCGAGGTCGGCGCACTGTGCGCGGTGGTACCCGATGCGATGCGGTTCTGTTTCGACCTGGCCGCCGCGGGGACCGTCGCCGACGGCGCACGGCTGGACCTGGACATCCCACCCGGCTTGGCCCACTGCCGAGGATGCGGCGCACGCTTCGCGGTGACCGACCCGATCCTGCTGTGCCGCTGCGGCAGCGCCGACGTCGAGGTACTCACCGGCCGAGAACTCAAGATCCTCTCGATGGAAGTGAGCTGAGATGTGCGCCACCTGTGGCTGCGGCGAGGACGCGGCGACCATCACCCTGCCCGGGCACCACTCGCACGACCATCCACATTCCCACGACCACCCACACAGCCACTCCCATACCGAGACCATTTCGCTGGAACAGAAGGTTCTCGCGAAGAACGACCACATCGCCCACCTGAATCGGGCCCGGCTGGCGGAGAGAAATATCCTGGCCCTCAACATCACCAGTTCACCGGGGGCCGGCAAGACCACCCTTCTCGAACGCACCATCAGCGGGCTGACCCCGCATCGCACCATCGCCGTCATCGAAGGCGATCAGGAAACCCTGCTCGATGCCGAACGCATCCGGGCCACCGGTGCGCGGGCCGTGCAGGTGAATACCGGGGCGGGCTGTCATCTCGATGCGCAGATGATCGAGAGTGCATTGAATACCCTTGCCCCTGAGCCGAATTCACTGCTGTTCATCGAGAACGTGGGCAATCTGGTCTGCCCGGCGCTGTTCGACCTGGGCGAGCGCGCGATGGTGGTCGTCATCTCGGTCACCGAAGGCGCGGACAAGCCGCTGAAGTATCCGCACATGTTCGCGGCGGCGGGATTGATCATCGTCAACAAGGTCGATCTGCACCCCTACGTGGACTTCGATCTCGACGCCTTCGGGCATGCGGTGCGCTCGGTGAACCCGACTGCGGACGTCCTGCTGCTGTCGGCGGCGACGGGCCAGGGCATGAGAGCCTGGTACGACTGGATCGACTCCGGCCCTGACGTTTTGGGCGAGCGGAGGTCCGGGTCCACCCGATCCATTGACAAGGCAAACCCCTCGGAGTAAACCGAGTAACAGCACCGCACAACGGGCCGTACGTCGACTCCTGCGGTGGCGGGGATCCAGCTCATCCCCGGGAAGATCGACGCAGGGGCCCAGCCCGTCCCGGAAAGAACTGCGCTATGCCCACTTCGGCAGCAGTCAAAGCAGAAGAGACGTTGATCCACGTGCTCTGGATCAACGCCGGCCTGAGTTGCGATGGCGATTCCGTGGCGTTGACTGCCGCCACCCAGCCCAGCATCGAGGAGATCGCGCTCGGCGCCCTTCCCGGCCTGCCCAAGATTGCCGTGCACTGGCCGCTGATCGACTTCGAATGCGGCCCGGCCGGCGGCGCCGACGACTTCCTCGAGTGGTTCTTCCGAGCCGACCGCGGCGAATTGGAGCCGTTCGTGCTGGTCGTCGAGGGATCGATACCCAACGAGCAGCTGCACGACGACGGCTACTGGTGCGGGTTCGGCAACGACCCCGCCACCGGACAACCGATGACGACCAGCGAATGGCTGGATCGGTTGACTCCCAAGGCAACCGCGGTGGTGGCCGTGGGTACCTGTGCGACCTACGGCGGCATCCATGCGATGGCCGGAAACCCGACCGGCGCGATGGGTGTGCCCGACTACCTCGGCTGGGACTGGAAGAGCAAGGCGGGTATCCCCATCGTCTGCGTCCCGGGCTGCCCGATCCATCCCGACAACCTGTCCGAGACGCTCACGTACCTGTTGTACATGGCGACCGACCAAGCACCGATGATCCCGCTGGACGAGGCGTTGCGGCCGACGTGGCTGTTCGGGGCGACTGTGCACGAGGGTTGTGATCGGGCCGGATACTACGAACAGGGCGATTTCGCCCGTGAGTACGGTTCACCCAAATGCATTGTCAAACTTGGCTGTTGGGGTCCGGTCGTGAAATGCAACGTGCCGAAACGGGGCTGGATCAACGGGATCGGTGGCTGCCCGAATGTGGGCGGTATCTGTATCGGCTGCACCATGCCGGGGTTCCCGGACAAGTTCATGCCCTTCATGGACGAGCCGCCGGGCGGCAAGGTGTCCACCGCGGCGTCGGGCCTGTACGGCTCCGTCATCCGCAGCCTGCGGCACATCACCGGACACACCGTGGACCAGGAACCACGCTGGCGGCACCGGGGCACCACGCTCGAATCGGGTGCCACCCGCACCTGGTGACTGCGGACGGCTGCGGCTCGGCATCCGTCACTGCGAAGAGGTTCATCGAGGGAGCGAAGTCCATGACAACGATCATTCCGGAGCCCTCAGAGGTGAAGCGCGAGCCTGGCCAGCTGGTGGAGATGGCCTGGGATCCGATCACCCGGATCGTCGGCAGCCTCGGCATCTACACCAAGATCGACTTCGAGAACCGCGAGGTGGTGGAATGCCACAGCACGTCGTCGATCTTCCGCGGCTACTCGATCTTCATGAAGGGCAAAGATCCGCGCGACGCGCACTTCATCACCAGCCGCATCTGCGGGATCTGCGGTGACAACCACGCCACCTGCTCCTGCTATGCGCAGAACATGGCCTATGGCGTGAAACCGCCGCATCTGGGCGAGTGGATCGTCAATCTCGGCGAGGCCGCCGAGTACATGTTCGACCACAACATCTTTCAGGAGAACCTGGTCGGCGTCGACTACTGCGAGAAGATGGTCGCCGAGACCAATCCGAGTGTGCTGGCCAAGGCCGAGAACACCCTGGCGCCGCGCTCCGAGGCCCATGGGTACCGGACCATCGCCGACATCATGCGCTCGCTCAATCCGTTCACCGGCGAGTTCTACCGGGAGGCCCTGCAGGTCAGTCGCTGGACGCGGGAGATGTTCTGCCTGATGGAAGGCCGGCACGTGCATCCGTCCACGCTGTACCCCGGCGGCGTCGGCACCGTTGCCACCATCCAGCTGATGACCGACTACATGACCCGGCTGATGCGCTATGTCGAGTTCATGAAGAAAGTCGTCCCCATGCACGACGACCTGTTCGACTTCTTCTACGAAGCGCTACCCGGCTACGAACGGGTCGGGCTGCGCCGCACGCTGCTCGGCTGCTGGGGCTCCTTCCAGGATCCCGAGGTGTGCAACTTCGCGTACAAGGACATGGAGCGCTGGGGCGACGCGATGTTCGTGACCCCCGGTGTGGTGGTGGACGGCAAGCTGGTCACGCACTCGCTGGTGGACATCAATCTCGGGATCCGGATCCTGTTGGGCAGTTCGTACTACGACGACTGGACCGACCAGGAGACCTTCGTACGCAACGATCCCCTGGGTAATCCGGTGGACCGGCGGCACCCGTGGAACCAGCACACCAACCCGCACCCGCAGAAGCGGGATATGGACGACAAGTACAGCTGGGTGATGTCACCGCGCTGGTTCGACGGCAAAGACCACCTCGCACTGGACACCGGCGGTGGTCCACTGGCCCGGCTCTGGTCCACCGCACTGGCCGGGCTCGTCGATATCGGCTATGTGAAGTCGACCGGGCGCAGCGTGCAGATCAACCTGCCCAAGACCATCCTGAAGGGGCCGGTCGAGCTGGAGTGGAAGATCCCCGTACACGGCAGCAACACCATCGAACGCAACCGTGCCCGCACCTACTTCCAGGCCTATGCGGCGGCGTGCGCACTGCATTTCGCGGAGAAGGCACTCGTCGAGATCCGCGCCGGCCGCACCAAGACCTGGGAGCGCTTCGACGTTCCCGACGAGGCGATCGGCTGTGGGTTCACCGAGGCCGTCCGGGGTGTGCTGAGCCACCACATGGTGATCCGGGACGGCAAGATCGCCAACTACCACCCGTACCCGCCGACCCCATGGAACGCCAACCCCCGGGACAGTTACGGCACCCCGGGGCCCTACGAGGATGCGGTGCAGGGACAACCGATCTTCGAGGAGAACGACCGGGAGAATTTCAAGGGCATCGACATCATGCGCACGGTCCGGAGTTTCGATCCCTGCCTGCCCTGCGGGGTGCACATGTATCTGGGTGACGGGAAGACGCTGGACAAGCTGCACTCGCCCACCCAGTCCGTCACCGGGGAATAGCCTATGGGCCCGCCTGGATTGTCAGCGCCCGAGGAAACCCAGGACGACGCCTATTGGCGCACAGCGGGCGATCGGATACAGACCCTGCTCGACGCCAGCGCGACGGGCGGTCCCCTGGCGCGCGAACGCGCCGAGCAGCTGGCAGGTGAGATCACCGACCTGTACGGGGCTGCGCTGCAACGGATCATGCGGCTGACCGGCGCCGCGCATTCCGCACTCACCGAAGAATTCGCCGCCGACGATCTGATCGCCAGCCTGCTGCTGGTCCATGGTCTTCATCCCCACGATATGACTCGGCGCATCGAGGACGCCCTCGACAAGGTCCGGCCCTACCTCGGCTCGCACGGCGGCGATGTCACCCTGCTCGGCGTCACCGACACACCCGGCGGCGCCGTGGTCCGCTTACAGTTCGCGGGCAGTTGCAAGAGCTGCCCATCCTCGGCGGTGACGCTGGAGCTCGCCGTCGAGGACGCCATCCATGCCGCGGCTCCGGAGGTCACGGCGATCGAGATGGCGCCCGCCGATGGCGCAGCGACCACCGGTGTCATCCCGGCGCAATCGCTGCTGAGCCGGGTCCACCGCAGTGCGCGCACCCAGGCCGTCTGGTATCCCGTGCCGGAACTCGCCGACCTCGGCGACGGCGAGGTGGGTGGATTCCGGGTGTCCGACGCCACGGTGCTGGCCTGTCGGGTCCGCGACGAGGTGTTCGCCTACCGGGACCGGTGCGCGAACTGCGGCGGTTCCCTGGCCGGTGCGGCACTGCACCGCCGGATGGCGTCCACCGACCCGGTGTTGCGCTGTCCGCGTTGCCACGCGCATTTCGACGTCGTCCGTGCCGGGGCGTGTATCGACGGGACCGACAGCGCCACCATTCATCTCGAACCGATGCCGGTACTGGTGCGCGACGGCGTGCTGTCCATCGCCGCGGGTGTCTCATGACCGGCGCCTACGATGTGCTGGCGCGGATCCGGTCCAACCGTGCCGAGCCCGTCCCGGCGGGTGAACGCTGCGAGATGTGCTCCGAGCAGATCACCGGCGAACACCAGCACGTGGTCAATATCGAAGGCCGGCAACTGATGTGCGTCTGCCGGGGCTGCTATCTGCTGTTCACCGACACCACCGCGGCGCTGCGCTACCGCGCGGTGCCGGACCGGTATCTGGCCTTCCCCGACTTCGCGCTCGGACGCCGCGAGTGGGAACTGCTCCAGATCCCGGTGGGATTGGCGTTCTTCTTCGACAATTCCGCGCTGGAGCGCACGGTGGCGTTCTATCCGGGCCCGGCGGGAGCGACCGAGTCCGAGCTGGACCTGACGATCTGGGATCAGATCCGCACCGCGGACCCGCGGGTCGACCTGCTTGCCGAGGACACCGAGGCGCTCATCCTGCGGGTACCCGACGAATCCGTGATGCCGCTGGAGAGCTATCTGGTGCCCATCGATGCCTGCTACGAGTTCGTGGGCCGGCTGCGCATGCTGTGGCACGGCTTCGACGGCGGCCAACAGGTACGCCGGTTCGTCGACGAGTTCTTCGCTCACGTCGCCGCACGCAGCAAGGTGGTCCTGCGGTGAGCGATGTGACGTTCGCGGTGCTGGCGGTGGCTCCCGAGCCGTACGCGGTGACCCCGTTGCTCACCGCGCGAATCGGGATCGCCGCCGGCGGTGATGAACCCGTGCACGCCATCGCGCTGCGCTGTCAGGTGCGTATCGAACCGCTGCGCCGTGGCTATACCGACGACGAGGCGGCCGGCCTGCTCGACCTGTTCGGCACCCGAGACCGGTGGAGTTCCACCCAACACAGCTTCCTGTGGCAACACACCACCGCGATGGTGCCGGGGTTCTCCGGCACCACGCAGATCGAACTCCCCCTGGTGTGCACCTACGATCTTGAGGTCACCGCGGCCAAGTACCTCCATGCCCTGCGGGACGACGTCATCCCTTTGCAATTCCTGTTCAGCGGCACGGTATTCACCAAGGGCCACCACAACTTCGCCGTCCAACAGATCCCGTGGGACCGCGAGGACCACTACGATATGCCGGTCTCGGTGTGGCGTGAGCTCATCGATCTGCACTTCCCGAACACCGGCTGGGTGCGGTTGGACCATGACACCATCAAGGCACTGGTCACCTACAAATCCGCGCACGGCATGCTGGGACTGGACGCCGCCATCACCGCGCTGCTGGAGACCGCCGTGCAGGACGCCCGATGAGCACCGCGGCAGATCGGGTCAGAACCGTCGCCGATGCAGTGCTCTACGAGGGCTACCTGCTCTACCCCTACCGGGCGACCTCGGGTAAGAACCAGTCCCGCTGGCAGTTCGGCGTGCTCGGCCCGGCGCGGGCGGCCGAACGGAGCATCGGCGAGGACGACACGTTGTCGGCCCAGTTGCTCCTGGCACCCGGACCCGATGTCGCGCTCACGGTCACCGTGCGGTTCCTGCAGTTGCAGCACCGTGCGGTGCAACGTCGAGCCGGCGACGGATTCGAACCCGTCGCCGAACTCACCGCGGCCGCTCGATCGTGGCTGACCTGGGATGAAGCGGTCGAATGCGAACGGTCGTTCGGGCCGTTGGACCGATCCGCACTGGCCGTCCCGCAGACCCTCCCGGTGGTCGTCCCCGCCGGCTGTGACACCGAACAGATCGACGGCGGCCGGTTGGTGCGCACCCGCACGGAGCTGCACGCAGAGCTGACCGTGCGTACCGAAACCGATGGCGGGCTGCAACGAATCAGTCTGTCCCTGCGCAATATCGGGCCGCCACCGGCGGACAAGGACACCGCGATCGCGGCCTCGTTGATCGGTACGCACCTCATCGCCCGGGTGAGCGGCGGCGATTTCGTGTCACTGCTGGAGCCGCCGGCATCGGCTGTCGACGCAGCCGGCCGCTGCCGGCAGTACCGGTGTTTTCCCGTGCTGGCGGGCCCGCCCGGCGACACCTCCGTGATGCTGGTCTCGCCGATCATCCTCTACGACCACCCCGAGATCGCCGAACAGAGCGAAGGAGCACTCTACGACTCGACCGAGATCGACGAGATCCTGACGCTGCGGGTGATGACGATGACCGATGACGAGAAGGCACAGGCCCGGGCCACCGATCCGCTGGCCGCGCAGATCATCGACCGCTGCGACGCGATGTCACCGGAGGCGCTGCTCAACCTGCACGGCGTACTGCGCGATCCGCGCGGTGCCGGCGCGGCACCAGCGCTCATACCGGAGATCCCGGACGGCGTCGACTGGTGGGATCCGCTGGCGGACAACGCCGTCGACCCCGAGATCGATGCAGTCCTGGTCGGCGGGGTGCGGGTGAGCCGCGACAGCCGAGTCCGGCTGCGGCCCGCACGGCGGGCCGACGCACAGGACATCTTCTTCGCCGGCAAGATCGCGCGGGTCACCTCCGTGCACGAGACCGTCGACGGTGACCGGCAGATCGGCGTCGTCATCGAGGATGACCCGGGCGCCGACCTGCACGACTGGTACGGCCGCCATCTCTACTTCGCACCCGATGAGGTCGAACCACTGAATGTCGAACCGCCGAGTGTCGAACCGATGATCGAAGGGAAACCGAAATGGAAGTAGTGGGTTGGGTGGCCGTGACGGTCGCCGTGGTGGTGGTGGTGGCCGGAGTCGTCCTCGGATTGCGCTCCATCCCGGATGCGCGGCGCTACCTGCGCATGCGCCGGATGTGACGGAGGCGGCGATCACGCCACGAATTCTGGTAGCCGGGATCGGCAACATCTTCCTCGGAGACGACGGGTTCGGCCCCGAGGTACTGCGCCAGGCCCACCCGGCGCAACCGGGCGTGCGCCTGGTCGACTACGGCATCCGAGGTATGCACCTGGCCTACGACCTGCTCGATGAATGGGACGCGCTGGTGCTCGTCGACGCCCTGCCCTGCCGGGGCGAACCGGGCACCGTGCACATCTTCGAGGCCGATCACGAATCACGTTTGACCACCACCGGTCTGGACGCGCACGCGATGGATCCCGCCGCGGTGTTCGCCAGCCTGGAAGCACTCGGTGGAACGCCACCGCACACCGTCGTCATCGGCTGCGAAGCCGACAGCGTCGAGGACGGCATCGGCCTGTCCGGCCCGGTGGCGGCCGCCATCCCGGGTGCGGTCGGTGCCGTCGACCGTGTCATCGCAGACCTGCTGGCCCGCATCCCGGCGCGGGAGGGCTGAATCATGTGTCTGGGGATACCGGGCCGGGTGATCCGGACGCTCGACGGCTACGGCGATCAGCTCGCGCTCGTCGAGGTGGCGGGCGAACCGCGCAAGGTGAACGTCGGCATGCTGCCCGAGGAGACGTTCGGCCCCGGTGACTGGGTGATCATCCACATGGGCTTCGTGGTCGAGAAGACCGACTCCGCGGGTGCGCACGCCGCACTGGACGGGTTGAAGCTGATGGGCAGCGGCACCGACGGGCCCGGGCCGTGACGGCCACCGATCGGCGCCGCCGGCTGAACATCCGGGTGCACGGCGTGGTCCAGGGCGTCGGCTTCCGGCCGTTCGTGTACACCACCGCGGCCGCGCTGGGCCTGGCCGGATCGGTGCGCAACGACAGCTCCGGCGCGATCATCGAGATCGAAGGCGACGCCGCCGACGTGGCCGGTTTCCTGACCATGTTGCAGGATCGGCCGCCACCCCTGGCGGTGATCGAAGCCGTTCAGACACAGGATGTTCCACCGCGAGGTGGCACTGGTTTCGCCATCGGCGACACCACCCACTCCGGTGCGGGCCGCACGCTGGCCTCCCCTGACGTGGCGATCTGCGATGACTGCGTCGCCGAACAGCGCGATCCCACCGACCGGCGATACCGGCACGCTTTCGTCAACTGCACCAATTGCGGTCCACGTTTCACCATCACGGCGTCCCTGCCCTATGACCGCGCCGCCACCACCATGGCGGCCTTCCCGATGTGTGGCGCATGCGCCCGGGAGTACGCCGACCCCGCCGACCGGCGCTTCCACGCACAACCCATCTGCTGCCCCGACTGTGGACCGACGCCGGCCTTCCAGGATCACGACGGGCACCGCACCCTCGGCGAGGACGGGCTGCGGCGGGCGCGAAACCTGTTGCGCCGCGGCGGGATCCTGGCCGTCAAGGGTATCGGCGGCTATCACCTGGCCTGTGATGCCGCCGACAGCGCAGCGGTCACCGAACTGCGGATCCGAAAACGCCGCGGCGACAAGCCGTTCGCGGTGATGGTCGCCGACCTGGCGACTGCGCACACCATCGCCGAGGTGAACCTCCCCGCCGAGCGGGTGCTGACGGGCCCGCAACGCCCGATTGTGCTGCTACCCCGCCGGCCCGGTGGCCCGGTGGCCGGCGCCGTGGCGCCGCACCTCCCCGACCTCGGTGTCATGCTGGCGTACACACCGCTGCACCTCCTGTTGTTCGGGCTGCCCGGTGACGAACCCGGCCCGACCGCACTGGTGATGACGTCGGGAAACCTCGGCGGCGAACCGATCTGCTTCACCGATGACGATGCGGTGGACCGGCTCGGGCCACTCGCCGACGGCTGGCTGATGCACGACCGAGCGATCCTGGCACCGTGCGACGATTCGGTGGTCCGGGTGTGTGCGCGGCGTCAGATACCCATCCGCCGCTCCCGCGGATATGCACCGCTGCCGGTCGCGCTCCCGGCACCGGTACCGCCGACTTTGGCGGTGGGGACCGACCTGAAGAACACCATGGCCGTGGCCGCGGGGAAGTACGCCTGGCTGAGCCAGCACATCGGCGATATGGACGATCTGGCCACCCTGTCGGCGTTCGACTCGGCCCGACACCATCTGCAGGCGCTGACCGGTGTGACGCCGGAGATCCTCGTCGCCGACGCGCACCCCGGCTACCGGTCGACGGCCTGGGCGCGCCGCAACGCCGCGGGCCGGCCGGTCCGGTCCGTGCAGCACCACCATGCCCATATCGCCGCGGTGATGGCCGAGCACGGTCTGGACGGTGCGCAGCCGGTTCTCGGGTTCGCCTTCGATGGAACGGGTTACGGCCCCGACGGCGCGATCTGGGGCGGTGAGGTGTTGCTCGCCGACTACAAGGGCTACCGGCGGCTGGCTCAGCTGAAGTACGTGCCGCTGCCCGGCGGGGATATCAGCGTGCTGCGTCCGTACCGGATGGCACTGGCACACCTGTGGGCGGCCGGCCTGCCCTGGGATGACGACCTGGCCCCCGTGCGCGCCTGCCCGGACGATGAACGCCGCGTACTGGCCCACCAGCTGCAGACCGGACTCGGATGCGTTCCGACGTCCAGTATGGGCCGGCTGTTCGATGCGGTGTCGGCACTGGCCGGAGTACGCCAGGTGGTCGCCTATGAGGCCCAGGCCGCGATCGAACTGGAAGGCTACTCACGCGACAGGTCCTGCGGCTCAACGGCGTACGTCTTCCCCATCGAAGCGGGCGACCCGGCGGTCATCGACCCCGGCCCGGTGTTGGCCGCCGTGCTCACCGACGCGCGACTCGGTGTGCCGACCGGCGTGATCGGGGCGCGCTTTCACCGGGCGGTCGCCGACCTGATCATCGAACTCGCCCGGACCGCCGCCCGCACTGCACCGGTCATCGCGTTGTCCGGCGGGGTGTTCCAGAATGCGCTGCTGCTCGGCCTCGCCGTGGACGGCCTGGACGCCCGAGGTTTCGAGGTCCTCACCCACCACCGGGTGCCGCCGAACGACGGCGGTATCGCGCTCGGCCAGTTGCTGGTGGGGAACTCGTCGTGAGAGATGTCGGCTGAAAGAAGGAGGAGCCATGTGTTTGGCAGTTCCGGGAAAGATCCTCAACCTTGCCGACCGGGACGGCACCCTGATGTCGCTGGTCGACTTCGGCGGCATCCAGAAAGAAGTCTGCCTGCAGTACATCCCCGACGCGGCGGTCGGCGACTACGTCGTGGTTCATGTGGGATTTGCGATCCAGCGCCTCGACGAGGAATCGGCCAAGCGGACGTTGGCGGAGTTCGAGCACCTCGGGGTGCTCGACGAGGAATTCGGGGACGGATTCGAGATCGCGGCAAGACAGGCGGGGCTGACCCCGCCGGAGCGCACGGCAACCACCGAGGTGACACCATGAAATATCTGGATGAGTTCAGCGATCCCGCACTGGCCGGCAAGCTGGTCGAACAAATCCGCGTGGCCACCAGCAGACGCTGGTCGATCATGGAAGTCTGCGGTGGACAGACACATTCGATCATCCGGCATGGCATCGACCAGCTGCTGCCCGATGAGATAGAGATGATCCACGGTCCCGGCTGCCCGGTCTGCGTCACACCGCTGGAGATGATCGACAAGGCCCTGGACATCGCCGCCCGACCCGAGGTGATCTTCTGCTCGTTCGGCGACATGCTGCGGGTACCGGGCAGCGCGAAGGATCTGTTCCGGGTCAAGAGCGAGGGCGCCGATGTCCGGGTGGTGTACTCGCCGCTGGATGCGCTGACCATTGCGCGCGAGAACCCGGATCGGCAGGTGGTGTTCTTCGGCATCGGCTTCGAGACGACCGCACCCGCCAACGCCATGACCGTGTACCAGGCCAAACGCCAAGGTATCGGCAACTTCTCGCTTCTGGTGTCCCATGTGCTGGTGCCGCCGGCGATCGCGGCGATCATGGAGTCGCCGACGTGCCGGGTGCAGGCCTTCCTTGCCGCCGGGCACGTGTGCTGTGTGATGGGCACCGGCGAGTACCCGCCGCTGACCGAGAAGTACCGGATCCCGATCGTGGTCACCGGGTTCGAGCCGCTGGACATCCTGGAAGGCATCCGGCGCACAGTGATCCAGCTGGAATCCGGCCGTCACGAACTGGAGAACGCCTATCCGCGCGCGGTGCAGGAACAGGGCAATGTCGCCGCAAAGGCGATGCTGGCCGACGTCTTCGACGTCACCGACCGCACCTGGCGTGGCATCGGCATGATCCCGCGCAGCGGTTGGCGATTGTCGCGCGCCTACCGCGACTTCGATGCCGAACACCGGTTCTCGGTGAGCGGCATCCACACCGCCGAGTCGGCGATCTGCCGGTCCGGTGAGGTGTTGCAGGGCCTGATCACACCACATGAGTGCGCGGCGTTCGGCCGCGAATGCACCCCCCGCAATCCGCTGGGCGCGACGATGGTCTCCTCGGAGGGCGCCTGCGCCGCCTACTACCTCTACCGACGACTGGAGGTGACCCATGTCTGACGTATCGATCGACCTCGAATCGTGGGTGTGCCCCGCACCGCTGCGCGATGCGCCCAACATCGTGATGGGGCACGGCGGAGGTGGTGCGATGTCGGCGGAGTTGATCGAACATCTCTTCCTGCCCGCCTACGGCACGGCGGCCGACGCGGAGCTCGGCGATGCCGCGGTCATCGGGCTGGGCGGTGTGCGGCTGGCGTTCTCCACCGACACGTTCGTGGTGCGGCCGTTGGTCTTTCCCGGCGGCACGATCGGCGATCTCGCGGTGAACGGAACGGTCAACGACCTGGCGATGATGGGCGCGCAACCGCTGGCCTTGTCCACCGCGTTCATCCTGGAGGAAGGCACCGCGCTGCAGGACATCGCCCACGTGGCGAGCGCCCTGGGCACCGCCGCGCTGGCCGCCGGGGTCCGGCTGGTCACCGGAGACACCAAGGTGGTCGACGCCGGCCACGGCGACGGCGTCTTCATCAACACCGCCGGTATCGGCGTCGTCGACGACCGGGCCGATATCCGTCCACAGCGGGCGGTCCCGGACGATGTGGTGATCGTCAGCGGCGATATCGGGGTACACGGGGTGGCGGTGCTCAGTTGCCGCGAGGGCCTGGAGTTCGCGACCACCATCGCCAGTGACACCGCGCCGCTGCACGGTCTGGTGTCCGCGATGCTCGACACCGGTGCCGATCTGCACGTGCTGCGCGACCCCACCCGCGGCGGCGTGGCCGCCACCTTGAACGAGATCGCCACGGCCGCAGGCGTCGGGGTGGCGCTGGACGAACGCAACTTCCCCATCCCCGGCGAAGTGCGCGACGCGTGCGGACTGCTCGGCTTGGACCCGCTGCAGGTGGCCAACGAGGGCAAACTGCTGGCATTCGTGCGCCCTGCCGACGCCGACCGGGTGCTGGCCGCCATGCGCGCCCATCCGCTGGGTGCGCACGCCGCCGTGATCGGTCACTGCGTTCCCGACCATCCGGGCATGGTGGTGGCACGGACCGCACTCGGCGGTACCCGGGTGGTGGACCTGCCCATCGGTGAACAGCTACCGCGGATCTGCTGAATGGGCCCGGATACCGCGCACGACGACATACCGCCGGGCCACGCGCTGTTCGCCCGGTACGCCTATCCGCCCAACGAGCTGGGTTACTGCGGGCCGGTGAATCCGGATGCCCGCGGCCCTTCAGGACTCGCCGGCCACGCCGTCGAATTCGACGGCGCCTGGCCGTACCTGCGAGCCCTCGCGGACGCGGCCGGCCTCGACGATCCGCTCGACGCCGAGGTGGTCCGCGCCTACTGGGTGGGCGGCGCCCTGCTGGCTGACGTCGACCCCCGGGAGCTGCTGCAGCGGCTGCGCACCGCGTTTCACCGACAGGCCAGCGGGATGTTGACGGCCCCGCTGGATCCGGCCGGGGTGCTCGCCCACCACAGCTTCCACGTGTTCGCGGTCTATCCCTGGATCCGGTTGCTCGATCGCGACCCGGCGACACCGCTGCGCGTCTTGCAGAACTGCCGTATCCGCTGGGGAACGGTCGTATCGGTCACCGACGAACACGTACTGATGCTGTCGCGGCCGCTGACGTTCACCGACGGCGATCTCCGGCTGGGAGCGCCTGTCCCCGAACACGTCCGGTGGCGCCGCGACGGTGTGGCGCTGGTGGCCCGGCCGGTACCGGGTGAGGCCGTCTCCGCGCATTGGGACTGGGTGTGCGGGATCCTCGATGACACCGAATGCGCCGCACTGGACACCGCCACCGCCACGACACTGGAACTGGTCGCGGCGGCGCGGGCTCACCACACGTCGCGCGGCACCTCGAAGTCCGCACAGAGTGCCCGCCACACGTCGCGCGGATCGACGCCGGCCTCGATGGCCTCCGCAGCGGTACGCCCGATCCCACTCAACACGTGGTCCACCAGCACCGAGGCGCCATAGGCCGCGCCGAACTGCCCGGTGACACGTTCGTTGAATTCGGTGAGCCGCACGCCACCAACCTACCCAGCAGCCGACAGCGCGTCATGGCACACCCGTACCGGATCCGCCACCGTGCCGGCACTCGCCGCAGCCCGTTGCGCCGCGGTGCGATGGGACGGGCCCGACAGCACCCCGGACACCGCCGTCACCAACGCTTCCGCCGACAACGGCCGGATCAGCGGCCCGCTACCTTGCCGCACAACACGATTGGCAATCTCCCACTGGTCGCCGCCGCCGGGTACCGTCACCAGCGGCACGCCGTGCAACAAGGTCTTGGACACGATCCCGTGCCCACCACCACACACCATCACATCGGCCTGGGCCAGGAGTTCGTCTTGGCGGCCCAGCCCCACCACCGCCCACGGCGGGATCTCCATATCGGCGCCGGCCAGCCGGGAAACCGCCACCCGCGTGCCCCCGGGCAGATTCTGCCCGGGCCTCAACGCCGACAGCGCGACCTCCGCCAGGCCGGCGGTCCCGGTCGTCGCCGTCGACGGTGCGACCACCACCAGTGGCCCGTCACCCGCCGGAGGGTGCAGCACGTGCGAGGTCGGCTCGAAATGCAGCGGCCCGACCACCACGGCCTCCGCCGGCCAATCCGGGCGGGGCACCTCCAGGGCCGGAAGGGTGGCGATGAGCCGGCGCAACGGACCCGGATCTGCTGCCGGCAGCCCGATTCCGGCGCGCGCCAGGGACCGCTGCCGGTCCCCGTCTCGGACCGACCGTGCCGTCAGGGCCCGCATCAGCCCGTCCCGGGCCCGTCCGCGCAATCCCACACCCGGGGCGAGGCCGCTGCCCAACGGCGGCAGGCCTTTCGACGGCAGGTACAGCGGATGTGGGTTGAGTTCGACCCACGGCAGCCCGAGCAGTTCGGCCGCCATCCCCCCGCACACGGTGATGACATCGGAGACCACCAGGTCCGGCGCCAGCGAACGCAATCCCACCATATTGAGCTGCGCCATCCTGGCCGCACGGTGGTGGATCTTCGCGCCGGCGTCGCCGTCGTCCTCGCCGTCCTGCGGATCCAGCCCGGCCAGCAGCACCGCATCGACTCCGGCGACCCGGGCGGTCTCCAGCCACTGCGCGCCCGTCAGCAGCGTCGGTGCATCGCCGGCAGCCAGGAAGCGCAGGCACAGTGCGATCGCCGGGAATGCATGTCCGGGATCAGGCCCGGCGACCACCGCGACGCGCACGCGCCCACCCTGCCACACGCGCCACCCTCTACCCTGAGAGACATGACCGAGCAGCAGGTGGCCGCCGAGCACCGGGCGGGGGCCGACAACATCGCCACCGTCGAGGCATTCCTGAACGCACTGCGCGCACCCGACCTGGATGCCGCCGCCGAACTTCTCGACGAGAATCTCGTCTACCAGAATGTCGGCTTCCCGACCGTCTACGGCCGCCGCCGTGCCATCAAGCTGTTCCGCGCCATGGAACGGCCCAGCCTCGGCTTCGACGTGTCGATCCACCGCTCGGCCGCCGACGGTGCGTCCGTGCTCAACGAACGCACCGATGTGCTGATCTTCGGCCCCGTGCGGCTGCAGTTCTGGGTGTGCGGGGTGTTCGAGGTGCACGACGGCCGCATCACCCTGTGGCGCGACTACTTCGACCAGTTCGACTTCGCCAAGGCCATCGTGCGCGGCGTGCTCGGCGCGGTGATCCCCGCCCTGCGTCCCCAGCTGACATGAGCGAACGCACCACACCCAATCTGTTCCAGCTGATCGGCTACTGCTGCAACCGGCGACTGCCCGATTCGATGCTGGACTGGGTCCGCAACGACCTGACCGGACCGGGCGCGACCCGGCGTGTGATGGTGCGCGTGCTGGTTCCGGCGGTGCTGATCCTCATCCCGTTCTGGTTCGTCCCCACAGACTTGGTCACACGGGCGAGCATGACGATCCCGATCCTCATCCCGTTCATCTATTTCTCGCACGCGCTGAACAAGATCTGGCGCAAGCACATGCTTCGGGTGCACGGTCTGGACCCGCATCTGATCGACAAGATCCAGCGGGAAAAAGACGCCGACAAGCACCGGTCCTACATCGAGCGGTTCGGGCCACGCCCGGACGGTGCCGAGACGGGCACGCACGACATCTAGGCGATCTAGGCGCCGCGCAACTGGCCCAGCTCGTGGTACGCCTGCGCCCAGCCCTGCAGCCGGTCGGTGGCCCCGGTCAGCTCGTCGCGGTAGCGCGCGGCCGTCGTCGGCGCGTTGACCGCCGACACCAATTGCGCTGCAGCGGTGACCATTTCGCCATACTGTCGAGCGCCGGCGTGCAACTGGACGGTGAACGCGTCGATGGTGGGCGCCAGATGGGTCCTCGATTGCGGTGACACGGCGGCGGCCCGCTCCATCGCCACCACCTCGGTTGCCGTCGCGGTCATGGTCGACGCCGTCTGAGCCGCCACCATGGAAATCTCGCGCAGTTCGCCGTCGGGTAGCAGCCGCGATCGCGACAGCACGCCCAGCAGCGACAGCAGTCCGCGTTCGGAGGAAGCCAGCGCCGCCATCGGTGCGCGGGACACCGACCCGCGGGGCGGCAGCCGTCGCGGCGCGGCGGTCTCCGGCAGCGGTTCACGCCGCAACCAGCGATACCGCAGGAACAGCAGAGTGGTCGGGAAAGCGGCAGCAGCAGCGATCGCACCGGTGACGATGAGCGCCCACACCGGGGTGCTCCAGGACGCCAGCACGCCGGTCACCAGGATCCAGAATCCGGTGGTGGCCGCGAAGAACCACGCCAGCCGCCGCGCCCAGCGCCGCTTACGCAGCAGTTTGGCGCGCGGGTCGGCGGCGGCGGCCAGCTTCTGGGCAAGCACATCGGAGAACTCGGCAGCGGTGTCGATACCGCGCTGCATCAGGCCCGAGATGGTCTCCCGGCGGCCCGACTGCGAACTCCCCATCATGTGCGAAACCTACTGGGAGAGCCGGTCTTCGGGAGCAGCCGCCGGCGGGTTGACGGCCGGCCCGGCCGGCGCGGCAGCAGCGCCGCCGGACGGGAGTGCCTCACCGCGCATCGACGCCCTGATCTGCTCCAGCCGGGAATGCCCGGCCATCTGCACGCTGGCCTGCTGCACTTCCATCATGCGGCCCTGCACCGAGTTCTGGGCCAGCTCGGTGGCGCCCATCGCGTTGGCGTAGCGGCGCTCGATCTTCTCCCGCACTTCGTCGAGGTTCGGGGTGGTGCCGGGCGCGGCGATCTCGCTCATCGACTGCAGCGACTTGCTGACCTGCTCCTGCATCTTGGCCTGCTCGAGCTGGCTGAGCAGCTTGGTGCGCTCGGCGATCTTCTGCTGCAGCACCATCGCGTTCTGCTCGACCGCCTTCTTGGCCTGGCCGGCGGCCTGCAAGGACTGGTCGTGCAGGGCCTTGAGGTCCTCGACGCTCTGCTCGCCCGTCACCAGCTGCGCCGCGAACGCTTCCGCGGCGTTGGTGTACTCGGTGGCCTTGGCGGCGTCCCCGGCGGCGGTGGCCTGGTCGGCCAGCGTCAGGGCTTGGCGGACGTTGGCCTGCAGCTTCTCGATATCGGCGAGTTGACGGTTCAGGCGCATCTCCAGCTGCCGCTGGTTGCCGATGACCTGGGCAGCCTGCTGGGTGAGCGCCTGGTGCTGACGCTGCGCCTCTTCGATGGCCTGCTGGATCTGGATCTTCGGGTCGGCGTGCTCGTCGATCTTGGAGTTGAACAGCGCCGTGAGGTATTTCCACGCCTTGACGAACGGATTGGCCATGGGAACGTTTCCGCCTTCGTATCTGTCGAGATTGCGCTTTTGCTTGGTGCCAACCTATCGGTTAACCAGGGCGTCAGGCCACCGCCATGGACACAACCTGAGGAATGACGACCTTCGTGGTCTCGTCGATACGTCCGACGCCGTAGCCCGCACCCGCCTCCTGACGCGCCATCTGTTCACCGGCGTCGAACAGCACGCTGGACAACGGCACGTCGAGCGCTTCGCAGATCGAGGCGAGCAGCTCGCTGGACGGCTCCTTGCGGCCACGCTCCACCTCGGACAGGTAGCCCAGGCTGACCCGGGCGGCGTCGGACACGTCGCGCAGGGTCCGGCCCTGGGCGGTCCGCGCATGCCGCAGCACCTCGCCGATCACCTGGCGCAGCAATGTCGTCGTCATCGCGGTCTCCTTCAACGTCGGGCGGGTTGACCTACTCGGATCAACGCGACCGGTGCGCCGTCGGTTCCCGAAGTCAGGAACGTGTCCGGGAATCCTTGATGGCCGAGATCACATAGTCGATGCCCGTCAGCACCGTCAGCACCACCGCGACCCACATGATCACGGTCGCCGTCGAGAACCAGATGGGCGGCCACGCCGTTAACGGCAGGATCAGAAGGCCGATCGCCACCGCCTGGACCAGCGTCTTCAGCTTGCCACCGCGGCTGGCCGGGATGACCCCGTGCCGCAGCACCGCCAGCCGCAACACCGTCACACCGATCTCGCGGACCAGGATCACGACGGTGATCCACCAGGGCAGATCGCCGAGCATCGACAGACCGACCAGGGCCGCGCCGATCAGCAGCTTGTCCGCGATCGGATCGGCCAATTTGCCGAACTCGGTGACCATGCCGTAGCTGCGGGCCAGCGCGCCGTCGAAGTGATCGGTGATGACCGCCACCGCGAAGATCACGAATGCGATTGTCCGCCAGAACGTTTCATGGCCGTCACCGATGAACAGGGTGTAGACGAACACCGGCACGAGGACCAGGCGCACGCCCGTCAGCAGGTTGGCGATATTGGCGACGGACGCGCGGGGTACCGCTGGATCGATATCTGGTTGGCCCGGCACGGGCATCAGAATATCGGTTGCGCATGCCGATACTCTCGCTGCTGTGAATGAGGCGCCTGATCAGCTGGTCGATCCCCTGATTGTGCGCAGGGCCCGGACGTCCGATGTACCGGCCATCAAAGCGCTCGTCGACATCTACGCAGGGAAGATCCTGCTGGAGAAGAACCTGGTCAACCTCTATGAGGCCGTCCAGGAGTTCTGGGTCGGCGAGCTCGATGGCCAGATCGTCGGCTGCGGTGCCCTGCACGTCCTGTGGGCCGATCTGGGTGAGGTGCGCACGGTCGCGGTGCACCCGAAGGTGCGCGGCGCGGGCGTCGGGCACCGGGTGGTGGCGCAGCTGCTCGATGTCGCGCGCGAACTGCACCTACAGCGCATCTTCGTGCTGACCTTCGAGACCGATTTCTTCGGCCGCCACGGGTTCACCGAGATCGAGGGCACCCCGGTGACCGCCGAGGTGTACGAGGAGATGTGCCGCTCCTACGACACCGGTGTCGCCGAGTTCCTCGACCTGTCCTACGTGAAACCGAATATCCTGGGCAACACCCGGATGTTGCTCACGCTCTGAGAGCCCGCCGCTCTAGAAGTCCTCGTCGTCGGCATCGGCGCCGTTGGCGTCGGCCCCACCGCGGATCAGTGCCAGCGTCCCGGCCAATTCGTCGGGCTTGACCAGCACCTCGCGGGCTTTGGATCCCTCGGACGGCCCGACGATCTGACGGGTCTCCATCAGGTCCATCAGCCGGCCCGCCTTGGCGAAGCCGACCCGCAGCTTGCGCTGCAGCATCGAGGTGGAGCCGAACTGCGAGGACACCACCAGCTCGACGGCCTGCAGGAAGACGTCCATATCGTCGCCGATATCGGGGTCGACATCGGTGCGCTCACCGGTCGGCTTGGCCTTGGTGACGCCGTCGATGAATTCGGGTTCGGCTTGGGCCTTGGTGGCCTCGACGACGGCGTGGATCTCCTCGTCGGTGATGAACGCACCCTGCATACGGGTCGGCTTGTTGGCACCCATCGGCAGGAACAGCCCGTCACCCATGCCGATCAGCTTCTCTGCTCCGGGCTGGTCCAGGATGACGCGCGAGTCGGTCAGCGAGGAGGTGGCGAACGCCAGCCGGGACGGCACGTTCGTCTTGATCAGGCCCGTCACCACGTCCACCGAGGGACGCTGGGTGGCCAGCACCAGGTGGATACCGGCCGCGCGCGCCTTCTGGGTGATCCGCACGATCGCCTCTTCGACATCACGCGGCGCGGTCATCATCAGGTCGGCGAGCTCATCGACGATGGCCAGGATGTAGGGATAGGGCTTGTACACCCGCTCGCTGCCCAGGGGTGCGCTGATCTCCCCCGAACGCACCTTCTCGTTGAAGACGTCGATGTGGCGCACGCGGGACGCCTGCATGTCCTGGTAGCGCTGTTCCATCTCCTCGACCAGCCAGGCCAGCGCCGCGGCGGCCTTCTTCGGTTGGGTGATGATCGGCGTGATCAGGTGCGGGATGCCCTCGTACGGCGTGAGCTCCACCATCTTCGGGTCGATCAGGATCATCCTGACCTCTTCCGGGGTGGCCCGGGCCAGCAGCGACACCAGCATCGAGTTGACGAAACTGGACTTACCCGAGCCGGTCGACCCGGCCACCAGCAGGTGCGGCATCTTGGCCAGGTTGCACGAGATGAAGTCGCCCTCGATGTCCTTGCCCAGCCCGATCACCAGCGGGTGATGGTCGCGGCGGGTGCTCGGCGCGGTGAGCACGTCGGCCAGGCGCACCATTTCCCGGTCGGTGTTGGGCACCTCGATACCGACGGCGGACTTGCCCGGGATCGGCGCCAGCATGCGCACACTCTCGGTGGCCACCGCGTAGGCGATGTTGCGGTGCAGCGCGGTGATCTTCTCCACCTTCACGCCGGGGCCCAGCTCGACCTCGTAGCGGGTGACCGTCGGCCCACGGGTGCAACCGGTGACCGCGGCATCGACCTTGAACTGCTGCAGCACCGAGGTGATCGCATCGGTCATGTGCTCGTTGGCGGCGGTGAGCTTCTTGGGCGGTTCGCCGGCGATCAGCAGGTCCAACGCCGGCAGCACGTACGGCCCCTCGACGACCCGGTCCACGACCAGGGTGTCGTCCTGCTTCTTCTTGGGCGTCTCCAGCTTCTTGCGGACCGGTTTGGACGCTTCGATCGCGCGTGGCTCCGGCAGGGTCGGCGCTGCGCTCGCCCCGCCATATCCCGTCGCTGCGCTCGCCCCGTCGTCATCCGAGATCGGTTCCGGCAGCGGGTAATTGTCCATCGGCGTACCAGCCGGGCGAGTCAGCTCGGCGGTCGGCCAGGTCTGGATATCGCCGTCACCGTAGGTGGCGGGATCGTCGTAGTAACCGTCGGAGAAGTCGTCGGCGTACTCGTCCGACGCTGCGCGATTGTCGTCGTACTCGTCGTCGTATTCGTCGTACTCATCGTCAAAAGCCCTGGTGCGGAACATATCCCGCAAGGTGTCGGGCAGTTCTCTGATCGTCGTGCCGGTCACCAACAGCAGACCGAACAGCACCCCGATGACCAGCAGCGGGGTGGCGATCCACACGGTGAGCCCGTCGGACAGCGGGCCACCGATCGCGAAGCCGATGAAACCCGCGGCATGCCGGCGGGCGTCGGGATCCTGGGGTCCGCCCGACCAGATGTGCCACAGACCCAGCACCGGCAACGCGATCATCACCGAGCCCAGAATCAGGCGCGGGCGGGCATCGAGATCGGGTTCGGTGCGCATCAGCACCACCGCGACAACACCGAGGATGAGCGGCACCAGCACCACGGCCCCACCGATCACCGTGCGTACCGCGATATCGACCCAGCCGCCGACGGGACGGGCCGCGTCGAACCACGAGCTCGCCGCGACGATCACCGCGACACCGAGCAGGGCCAGCGCGATGCCGTCCCGGCGATGCCCCGGCTCGAGCTCGCGGGCACGTCCCACCGAGCGGGCGGTCGAGCCGGCGCCCTTGGCCAGCATCAGCCAGCCCGCCCGGGTGCCCCGGCCGACGGCGGCACCCGCGGTCGCCAGCGGCGACGAGTTCCGGCGCGGCGCGGGCCGGCCCGACTTCGCGGGCTTTCTGCGAGGGGCAGCGGGACGCGCGGGCTTGGCGGCGCCGCGGGTGCTGCTCGCCGAACCAGCCTTTGACCTGGTCGAACGGGTCGAGGACCTGGCTGCGGTCTTGTTGGCCATGGCCTCAAGCCTAGTCGCAATAGCCTCAGATTCAACATCTGCCACACCTGTCACAAATGGGTCTCGATTGCCTACCGATGCGTCATCACATGCGGAAATGTCCCGGGTCGCTGCGCTCGTGAGCTATGAACGTAGACTGGACAGCTGTCTGGTCACACTCATCGAGGAGCCGCCTAGTCATGCCTGTTGTCGTCGTCGCCACCCTGACCGCCAAGCCTGAGTCCATCGACCTCGTTCGTGACGCCGCCAAGACGGCGATCGAGGCCGTCCATTCCGAGCCCGGCTGCGAGCTGTACTCGCTTCATGAGGCCAATGGCACCTTCGTCTTCGTCGAGCAGTGGGCCGATGAGGAGGCGCTCAAGACGCACAGCACCGCGCCCGCGATCGGCGCGTTGTTCGGCACCATCGGTGAGCACCTCGACGGCGCACCGGATATCAAGATGCTGGCGCCGGTGGTCGCCGGCGATCCCGCCAAGGGCAAGTTGCGGTAGGGCACCCGTGGCCGCCCTGACCGGCAAAGTCGCCTTCATCACCGGCGCCGCGCGAGGCCAGGGTCGCGCGCACGCGCTGAAACTGGCGTCCGAAGGCGCCGATATCATCGCCGTCGATCTGTGTGATCAGATCGCGTCGGTCCCCTACCCGCTGGCCACCCGTGACGACATGGCGGCCACCGTCAAGCTCGTCGAAGAGTCCGGCGCGCGCATCTTCGCCACCGAAGCCGATGTCCGCGACCGAGATTCCCTCAAGACCGCGCTGCGGGCAGGTACCGAGGCGCTCGGCGATCGACTCGATATCGTGATCGCCAACGCGGGTATCGCGCCGATGGCCGACGAGAACGCCTGGCAGGATGTGCTCGACGTGAACCTCACCGGCGTCTACCACACCGTCGACGTCGCGATGAAGCCGATGATCAAGTTCGGCAACGGCGGGGCGATCGTGCTCACCAGCTCGGTGGCCGGACTGGTCGGTCTGGGCTCGCCGGTCGGCGGGTCGGTGGGCTACGCCGCGGCCAAACACGGTGTCGTCGGCCTGATGCGGGTTTACGCGAATTTCCTGGCGCAGTTCAATATCCGGGTGAATTCGGTGCATCCCGCGGGGGTGAACACCCCGATGATCGACAACGAGTTCACTCGGTCCTGGCTTGAGGGTATGGCGCAGCAGTCCTTTCGCGGACCGGATATGACCAATGCCCTGCCGGTGCAGACGCTGGAACCCGAGGACATTGCCAATGCGGTGTACTGGTTGGTGTCCGACGCGGCGCGCTATGTGACGGGGGTGGCGCTC
This sequence comes from Mycolicibacterium sp. Y3, assembly GCF_051188035.1. Classification (NCBI taxonomy): domain Bacteria; kingdom Bacillati; phylum Actinomycetota; class Actinomycetes; order Mycobacteriales; family Mycobacteriaceae; genus Mycobacterium; species Mycolicibacterium sp. Y3. The sequence goes on from NZ_JAVQLT010000001.1 coordinate 4,301,250, forward strand.
CCGGTGGATGCGGGGTACGTCAACAAACGCTGAGCACAAATAAAGGGGGGCGGCCGATGGCAGGGAATCCGGAGGCGCAGACGGCTTTCGGGCCCATGGTGCTCGCGGCGATCGAGCACCATGAGGCGCCGCAACGCCGGTTGGTCGACGACGATCTGGCGCAATCTTTTCTGCCCGGTGGCATGCGCACGGTGGTCCGGTTGCTGCGCCTCGGCGTGCTGCGCCGGGCGGTGATCGCCGCATCTGAGCGGTCCGGTCCCGGCCTGTGGGCCAGCATCGCCTGCCGCAAACGCTATATCGACGAACGCGTCTCCGATCCGGTCACCGAGTTCGACACCGTCGTCATCCTCGGTGCGGGCCTGGACACCCGCCCCTACCGAATTGCCCGCTACAGCGATCTCCCGGTGTTCGAGGTCGATCAGCAGCTCAACATCGACCGCAAAACCGCCACGGTACAACGGGTTCTCGGCTCGGTACCGGCGTCGGTACGCCTGGTGAGCGTCGATTTCGAGCGGGATGACGTGGTCGCCGCGCTGGCCGCCGCAGGTTTCCACGACACCGGCCACACCTTGTTCATCTGGGAGGGGGTCACCCAGTACCTCACTCCGGGAGCCCTGCACGCGACCTTCGAGCAGCTGCGTGCCGTCGTACCCGGCAGCCGGATGATCTTCACCTACATCCGGCAGGACTTCCTCGACGGCGCCAACCTGTACGGCGCGCGATCGTTGCACCGCCGGTTCCGCGAACGCCGCCAGGTGTGGAAATCTGGTTTCGTGCCGGAACGGGTCGAGGAGATCCTGGCCGGCTACGGGTGGCGGTTGATCGAGCAGGCCGGGCCGAGCTACTACCGCGACACCTACATCCGTCCGACCGGACGGAAACTGGCCGCCTCGCCCATCGAGTGGGCCGCGGTGGCGGTGCGGGTCTGATCAGACCTCGATCACCGTCGGCACGATCATCGGCTGGCGGCGGTACACCTCACCGACCCACTTGCCGACGGCTCGCCGCGCCGCCTGGGCGATGCGCCCGGTATCGGTAACCTGCTCGCCGGCAAGGCGTTCCAGTTCCTGCTGCACCTTCAACGCGGCGGGCTCCAGCGCCTTGGGATCCTCGGAGAAGCCGCGTGAGTGCAGATGGGCGGGGCCTGCCGGCTTGCCGGTGCCCCGATGCACGACCACCGTTACGGCGATGAAACCGGAAGCGAGGGTGAGCCGTTCGCCGACAACAGATTCGCCGACGTCGCCGGTGATCAGACCGTCGACAAACATCTTGCCCACCGGCACGGCACCGGCGATCGATGCCACGCCGTTGACCAGGTCCACGCTGACACCGTTCTCGGCCAGCATGATGTTCTCCTCCGGCACCCCACTGAGCACTGCCAGCTTGGAGTTCGCGCGAAGGTGGCGCCACGTGCCGTGCACCGGCATCACATTGCGCGGCCGCACCCCGTTGTAGAGGAACATCAGCTCACCGGCGTAGGCGTGACCCGTGACATGCACGCGCGCTTGAGCATTGGTGATGACGCGGGCACCGATCTTGGACAGCGAGTCGATCACGCCGTACACCGCCTCCTCGTTGCCGGGGATCAGTGACGACGACAGGATGATCAGGTCCCCCGCGGTCAGCGTGATGCTGCGGTGCTCGCCGCGCGACATCCGCGACAGTGCGGCCATCGGCTCGCCCTGGGTACCGGTGGTGATCAGCACGACCCGATCTGCGGGCAACAGTTCGGCCGCGCCGATGTCGATGACCTTGGAGTCGTCGACCTTCAGGAATCCGAGATCACGGGCGATGCCCATGTTGCGCACCATGGACCGGCCGACGAAGGACACACTGCGGCCCAACGCGACCGCGGCATCGATGATCTGTTGCACCCGGTCCACGTTGGAGGCGAAGCACGCCACGATCACCCGGCCGTCGGCGCCGCGGATCAGCCGGTGCAGCGTCGGTCCGATCTCGCTCTCCGACGGGCTGACGCCGGGATGCTCGGAATTCGTCGAGTCACACAGGAACAAGTCGACGCCGGCGTCGCCGAGCCGTGACATGCCGGGCAGGTCGGTGGGACGCCCGTCCAGGGGCATCTGGTCGAGTTTGATATCACCGGTGGCCAACACGGTTCCCGCACCAGTGTGCAGCGCGACGGCCAGGCAACCGGGAATCGAGTGATTCACCGCAAAGTACTGACATTCGAAGACCCCGTGCGTGGTGCGCTGTCCCTCCGCGACCTCGATGAACACTGGTTTGATGCGATGCTCACGGCACTTCTCGGCGATCAACGCCAACGTGAACTTCGAACCCACGATCGGGATGTCGCGCCGCAATTTCAACAGGTGCGGGATGGCCCCGATGTGATCCTCATGTGCATGCGTGATCACGACGGCATCGATCTCGTCGAGACGGCTCTCGACGTGCCGGATATCCGGCAGGATCAGGTCCACCCCAGGTTCGTCGTGGTTGGGGAACAGCACCCCGCAGTCGATGATCAGCAACCGGCCGAGATGTTCGAAAACCGTCATATTGCGACCGATTTCGCCGATACCACCCAGCGCGGTCACTCGCAGACCACCCGGAGCCAACGGCCCCGGCGGAGCAAGATCAGCCATCATGCCAACACGCCGGCGGCGCGCAGATCAGCGGCCAACTTCTCGACCTCGGCCGGTTCGGCGGGCACCTGCGGCAGCCGTGGATTGCCGACCTCGATGCCTTGCAGACGCAACGCTTCCTTCGACATCGTCACCCCACCCAACCGGGCCTGCGCTTCGCAGAGCGGCCCCAATCCTGCATTGATCTTGCGCGCGGTGGCGATATCGCCGGAGTTGAAGGCGGACAGCAACTCTCGCAGCTGCCCGGCAGCCACATGGCCCCAGACGCTGATGAAGCCGGTGGCACCCATCGCCAGCCACGGCAGGTTGAGCGCGTCGTCGCCGGAATAGTAGGTGATACCCGTCTCGGCGATGATCTGACCGCCGCCGTGCAGATCGCCCTTGGCGTCCTTGACCGCGACGATGTTCGGGTGCGCCGCCAGGGTACGGATGGTGTCCCACTCGATGGGGACCACCGAGCGCGGCGGGATGTCGTAGAGAATGACCGGCAGGTCGGTGGCGTCGGCGACCGCGGTGAAGTGCGCCACCAGACCGCGCTGGGTCGGCCGCGAGTAGTACGGCGTCACCACCAGCAGACCGTGCGCGCCTGCGGCGGCGCTGGCCTGGGCCAGATGAACGCTGTGGGCGGTGTCGTAGGTGCCGGCACCCGCGATGATCCGCGCGCGGTCCCCGACTTCCTCCAGCACGGCCTCAAGCAGGGCGACCTTCTCGTCGTCGGTGGTGGTCGGCGACTCCCCGGTGGTTCCGGAGATCACCAGGCCGTCACACCCGGAGTCGACCAGATGTTTGGCCACCTTCTTCGCACCGGCCAGATCAAGCGAGCCGTCCGGGCCGAACGGCGTCACCATGGCAGTCAGCAGGGTGCCCAAACGCGCGCTGACGTCGATTCCGGTGGTGCTCACGGGGGCAAGATTACCCGGTGGTAGGTCCCATTTATGCATCCCGGGGGTGGTCAGAGCCGGACGCCGGCCCTGCGGGCCCGCCGACGCGGCGTTAGGGTCGCGCATGAGCCTTGCCCGCCGTCTGCTCGACGTGATCGATCTCGATGTGCTTCCGCTCACCGAGCGAGGTGTGAGCGCCGGGAACAAGGTGTTCGGCGCGGCGATCCTGCGCAAGGACGACCTGTCCCTCGTGATCGCGGGGACCAATGACGAGACAAGTAATCCGCTGTGGCATGGCGAGGTGCACACTCTCAAGCAGTTCTACGAGCTCCCCCAGCATCCACCGACGGCAGAACTGCTCTTTGTGTCCACCCATGAACCGTGCACGATGTGCATGTCGGCGATCACCTGGGCTGGTTTCGACAACTTCTATTACTTCTTCAGCCACGAGGACTCCCGGGATGCTTTCGCCATCCCCCACGACCTGTTGATCCTGAAAGAGGTCTTCGGTCTGGAGCCCGGCGGTTATCGACGCACCAATGCGTTCTGGACGGCGTACTCCATCCCCGATTTGGTGTCCGCCGAAGAGGAACCGCTGCGAACCGAGCTGCTGGCCCGGCGCCAGTTGATCGAGGACCGATATGCCGTGCTGTCGGTGCAGTACCAGGAATCTAAAGGCGGTAACGAGATTCCGCTGAGTTAGCGGCGAGCGGGCCCGGCCGAGAACGGCCCGACCCGACTCACTCCACGAGCACGCCGGCGCGGCGCATCGCCGTGGAGATGTTCTCGAAGTCGATGGCCACGTGCGCACGCGCCAGCGCCTCGGCATCGTCACCGCGACCGTCCGCGATGGCGTCGATGAGCTGCTCGTGCTCACGCAAGGCCCGAATCTCCATCTGCCGCATGGTCTCGGGTTCACCCCACACGTGCGCGGGCGCGCCGATGCTCACCGAGGCCTCCAGTTCCAGCAGCACCTGTTTGAGGACGGCGTTGTGCGCCACGTCCATGATGGCCAGGTGCAGCGCACTGTCGGCCTGTTGTGCCGCCAGTCCGCTCTCGGCATCGCCGTACGCGGCCAGCCGGTCCCGCAGCATGGCGATATCGCCTTCCGAACGGGATTCGGCCGCCGCCCGGCAGACCGCGCCGTGCAGCCGGCAGATGGCGTCGCACCGGTCACTTAGCTCCCCGACCCGGATGGTCAGCGTGCGCCCCACCGAGTCGGTGGAGGATTCCGGCCATTGCAACAGCACGTAACTTCCGCCACCGCGACCCCGCCTGGTTTCGACCAGTCCCCGCTCGACCAGCCGGGCCAGCGCCGCACGTACCGTCATCCGGCCGACACACAGGGCCGCGGCGAGATCTCGTTCGGACGGTAGCCGCGCCCCGGGCAGGTACTCCCCGATGGCAATGGCCGTGACCAGCCGATCGGTGATCTCGTCCACCCGCGAAGGCGACTGAAGTCGGCTCTCCAAGAGTCCGGGCATGCCCACGCCGACCGACCGGGTCATCGCGGCACTCCCTTCCACACTCATTGCCCACAGTATCGATACCGAATGTTAAAAGCTGATTAATGGTCTTGCAGCGAGACCTTTAACGTCCCATGCATGAGCCTCATGCCACGTTTCACCCGCATGGTCCCGTTCCGCGAGCACGAGACCTGGGTCCAGATCACGACCCCCGACAACCCGCGCCCCGCGGCGCTGCCCCTGATCGTCCTGCACGGCGGACCCGGGATGGCGCACGACTACGTCGCCAACATCGCCGCGCTCGCCGACGAGACCGGCCGCACCGTGGTGCACTACGACCAGATCGGCTGCGGCCGCAGCACCCATCTGCCCGACGCGCCGACCGACTTCTGGACCCCAGAACTGTTCGTCGAGGAATTCCACGCCGTCCGGACCGCGCTGGGCATCGAGTCCTACCACGTGCTGGGACAGTCCTGGGGCGGCATGCTCGGCGCCGAGATCGCCGTCCTGCGACCCGACGGGCTGGCGTCGCTGTCCATCTGCAACTCCCCGGCGTCGATGCAACTGTGGGTCGAGGGCGCAGCCGAACTGCGGGCGCAGCTCCCCGCCGACACGCAAGCCGCCCTGCACCGCCACGAGGCCGACGGCACCGTCACCGATCCCGAATACCTGGCCGCCACCGAAGAGTTCTACCGCCGCCACGTCTGCCGGGTGGTGCCGATGCCCAAGGACTTCGCCGACAGCGAGGCACAGATGTTGGACGAGCCCACCGTCTACCACACCATGAACGGCCCCAACGAGTTTCACGTCATCGGCACGATGCGCCACTGGACGGTGATCGAGCGCCTGCCCTCGATCACCGCACCCGTGCTCGTCGTCGCCGGCGAATTCGACGAAGCCACCCCGGCGACGTGGCAGCCCTACGTCGACCACATCCCCGACGCCCGCAGTCACGTCTTCCCCGACAGCAGTCACTGCACGCACCTGGAGAAACCCGAGGAATTCCGCGCGGTGATCGCGGATTTCTTGGCCCTGCACGATCTGGCCGCCGACGCCCGGGTCTGATCCCCACCACCAATCCGACAGGACACACCCATGGCCACCACCTCTGCCCACCTCACCACCGGTGAGGGGCAACGCAGCCTCGAATCATTCGGGTACAAACAGGAACTCAACCGGTCGATGTCGACCGTCGACCTCATCGTCTACGGGCTCGTGTTCATGGTGCCCATCGCGCCGTGGACCATCTTCGGCACCGTGTACAACAGCGCCTCCGGCATGGTGCCGCTGGTCTATCTCATCGGCCTGGTCGCCATGGTGTTCACCGCACTGGCGTACGCACAGATGGCCAAGTCCTTTCCGCTGGCCGGCTCGGTGTTCGCCTACGTGGGCCGCGGCATCCACCCCGGACTCGGGTTCTTCGCAGGCTGGGCCATCCTGCTGGACTATCTACTGATCCCCACCTTGCTGTACGTGTTCGCGGCAGAATCCATGATCGGCATCTTCCCGGGTACCCCGCGCTGGGTGTGGGCCGTCGTCTTCGTGGTCGTCAACACCGTCATCAACCTGCTGGGCGTCGGGTCGCTGAAGATCGTGAACCGACTGTTCTTGGCCATCGAGCTGGTGTTCCTGGTGGTGTTCGTGGTCATCGCGGTGCGCGCCATCAACGGCCAGACCCTGCCCCATGTCATGTGGAGCACGACACCGATCTGGAACTCGGGCGCCATCAGCGCCCCGCTGATCGCGGGCGCCCTGTCCATCGCCGTGCTGAGCTTCCTCGGCTTCGACGGGATCTCCACGCTGGCCGAGGAATCCACGGGCAAGCGCAATCCCGCGGGCCGCGCGATGATCATCGCGTTGTTCGTCGTCGCCGGCCTGTTCATCGCCCAGACCTGGCTTGCCAGCCTGCTCGCCGGCGGCCGCGAATCCTTCAGCGACGACGAGGTCGGTAACGCCTTCTTCCTGTTGGTGCAGGCCGCCTCGAACACCGGTTGGATGAACGCGTTCTTCGTGGTCAACGTGCTGGCCGTGGGATTCGCGAACGCCATGGCGGCTCAAGCCGCGACCAGCCGGCTGCTGTTCTCGATGAGCCGGGACCGTCAGCTGCCGGCATTCCTGTCCATCATCAGCTCACGTCGGGTGCCGTTCGCCGCCATCCTGGTGGTCAGTGCGCTGAGCCTGGTGCTGGTGCTGTTCTTCGTGGGCCAGATCGGGCTGATCTCCTCACTGGTGAACTTCGGCGCCCTGTTCGGGTTCTGCCTGCTGCACATCTCAGTGGCCTGGTACTACCTGGTGCGCCAGAAGTCGAAGAACTACCTGCTGCACCTGGTGGTGCCCGCGGTGGGCTTCACGATCATCGCCTACGTCCTGTTCAATGCCGATCCGCTGGCGAAGATCGGCGGCCTGGTGTGGCTGGCGATCGGCGCCATCGTCTTCGGCGTCAACGTCGTACGCGGCCGGCGCGCATCGGTCCCCGTCCACGACGCGTAACCGCCGCCAGTCAACCGCGCAAAGTGATACCGCCGGCGATCGCTGGCGGTATCGCTTTCCACTCTCGAGCGCTCGGGCCCGGCGCCGCGCCGCTACCCGGGAAAGACATAGCCGCACCGCCGCATTCGACCCCGCTCACCTCTTCAGCTGTGAAATTCCTCAGCAAATGGGCTGGCAACCCGGGCCAATCGGACTGGTTCGGTCGTACCGAATGACTGGCGGATATTTACTACGTTTGCAACCGCAAGTTTGCTTTGCCGCATACAGGAGTCAGGGTATCGACATCTATCGCCGAAACTGTTCAATCACAGGTGAATTGATACCAGTCTTGCACATTGGTCCCGTCGGTTCAATTGGCGAATGGCATGCGCGGACAGTTTGCCGGAATTCGAATAATTGTTTCCTCCTATGAGGAATATATGTGCGCACTGTGTTAATAGTTGCGCACACAATTCGCTGGGAAATACTGACAATTCCTGTCAACCTGCTTAAGGTCTGCAGCATTCGCTGGAGCACTTTTAGTAGAGAGTGACTGGAGTCATGGCAATGAAGAAGATCCTTGGCCGCTGTGGCACTGATTCGGTCAAATTCGGCGCCCCACTGTTGGCCGCGATCGTGGTGACCGCAGGCGCGCATCTGTCTACGCCGCCGGAACCCCCTGCCATCCGGCAAGCCTCGTCGCCCTACGTGTTGACCGCCACGGTCGACACCAGTTCGACCGCGGCGGGCATCGCCGAATCCGACTTCTACTACATGTCCGCTGACGACCTCGCCTCCGCCATGGACAGCCTGGACTCGCTGGGTGTCACTCAGATTCGCATCCTGGTGCCCTGGCGCAACATCGAAGCTACCGAGGGCGAGTACGACTGGTCGAGTCTCGACACCGTCATCGCCGCTGCCGCCGAACGCGGGATCGCCGTCACCGCCTGTGTCACCAGTACCCCGACCTGGGCCTCGGACTACGGCTACACCGTCGCCAACGGGGAACCGTCCGATTACACGGACTATGCGTCGTTCGTCAGTGCACTGGCCACCCGGTACGGCGCCAGTGCCAATGACGGAAACCAGCTGATCTCGGCGTACGAGATCTGGAACGAGCCCAACGGATATCTGGGATGGTCACCGACGCCGTCGGCGCAGGACTACACCGAACTTCTCAAAGCGGCCTACACCGCCATCAAGAAAGCCGACCCCGATGCCACCGTTATCGGCGGGGTGGTGGGCTCCGGAGTTTCGCTGGGTACGGACACGATCAATGCCGTCGACTTCATCGAGCAGATGTACGCCGCCGGTGCGGCCGACTACTTCGACGCGCTGTCAATCCACCCCTACGGCTTGGCGAGTGAATTCAGCGCCGGCACCGGCACGGTCGATTCGGCCATCGAGCAGGTAAAGGCGATCCGCGCCCTGATGGATGCCAATGGCGATACGGACAAGCTGATCTGGGCCACCGAGTACGGCATGCCCACCTCCGGCTCGTACACCGAGGCAATGCAATCGGAGTTTCTCCAGGATTTCCTCGAGGCGTGGTCGACGCTGTCCGGCGTGGGACCGATGTTCGTCTACTCACTGGTGGACCAGAACACCGGCGACGGCAACATCGAGGACAACTGGGGCCTGTACACCGACGACTGGACCGCCAAGGATGCGGCGGCTGTCTTGGCCGCCTGGCTGGCAGCCAACCCCACCCTGGCCGAAGCCGGGTACACGCCCGTCTTCCCCACCGAGACCGACGGCGGCAACGCGTACACCCGATTCGTGAAGAACCTGCAGCAGTTCATCGTCTCGATCAAAGCCACGATCGGCACCACGTTCGGCGCCGCGTGGGCGCAGCTGACGAGCATCAAGGTGATCGCCACCGCGGTGGCCAACAGTCTTTCGACGGCGGTGGGCAACGTACAGACCAGCGTTGCCACGGCACTGAACAGCGTGGTTAGTGCGGTCACGACGGCACTGTCGGCCGCCAAGGCATCGACCACATCGACGACCACCGGCACCACCGCCCTGGCGGCGACGGCAAAATCGGCCACGGTGGCCTCGACAGTCACCGCCGAGGCGGATACCACCGCCGCAGAGACGACGGCGATATCCGAAACCTCCACGACATCAGCAACATCGGCGGTATCCGAAACCTCGGCGACGGTCGCGGCATCCGCGGCGACTCAGACGGCGTCGACCGACACCGTCACGGCTACCACCACGGAGGAGAAGGCAGCCACCACGGCGGAGACGCCCCCGACCGCCGACACTACGACGGACACCGCCGCCACCACGGATACCGCGAAGGATTCCGGCACCTCGGGGTCGACGGACACCTCATCGACCACCAAGGCGGGCGATACCGATGCGGCGTCCGACACCACGACGGCGTCGACGCCCACGAAGACCCCCAAGCCGCCGAAGAAGACCAAGCGGACCAAGCCCACCAAGGCGACCGCCGATGAGTCGACATCCTCGACAGCGTCCACCACGTCGCCGCGGCGCACCGGACCGTCAACCGAGCAGGGCGCCGCAACCCACCGTCAGCCTGAGGCGTCCGAGGCCCGCAGCTCCGAGTCGACGAGCACCTCGCACGAGAGTGCCGACTAGGGCTCGTTGACGTCGTCCTGGAGTGCTGTCAGGCAACGCCCGTAGACAAATAATCTCGTTCGTCCACATATCCGGCTTGAAACGGGAAGAGCGTGCACACCAATCAGACGCCACGCCAGCTCATCGCCGTTCTGCAGAAGCCGCGAACTGCGACGGAGCAGATGTAAGCCAAGGAGGGTGGCCGGCGCCGCCGCCCGGCGGCACGAGACGGCGGCTCCGTGGCGACTACGGTTTCACGCCGGAGTTGCCGCCCATCATGGTGAGGACGAACACGGGGATCGTTCGGTGTCGACTTGCTCGCTTCTGGTAGGTGGCATAGTCCGGGACCCGCGTTATCAGTTGATCCCAGCATTCGGCACGCTCCGGCCCCTGGAGTTCTCGGGCCGAGACGATGTGCGACCTGCATCGAATGATGGCTTCGGCCAGATGGTTTGAGCGAAGGTTTAAGGCCCAGTCGGGATCTCGGGAGGTGCCGCCGCGAGAACCCACGATGACGATGTTGCCGTTGAAGCCGAACCAAGGCAGGACGACGGAGAACTTGCGGCCCGACTTGCGTCCCGTCGTCGTCAATAGCAGTGGATGGTTGTAGGCAACGCCGTTCGTGCGGGCGTACAGGTGGGTCATCGGTGAGTAGCCCAGCCAGCGGACGGCCGCGTGCTCCACGCGGGTGCCGAAGCTCGTTGTGATGAATCCGAAGAGGCGCTGATTGGCTGTCACATCGAGTCCTTTCCGTTGCCCAGTCCGGCGTACCGGGAGTGCCCGGGCTTGAAACGTACGCCATTCCACTGTAGACAATAACCGCCAGATGTCTACAGTGACGCGGCGGAGAGATGGGAGCAACAGCGCATGAGGTGGAATGGTTCGAGCCCGCTTCGGGTGATCCAGTGGACGACCGGCAACATCGGGCGTCGTTCGCTGCACGCGATCATCGAGCGTGAGGACATGGAGCTGGTCGGGGTCTACGCGCATGGTGCGGACAAGGTCGGTGTGGACGCCGCCGATTTGTGTGGACGGTCCGAACCCACCGGCGTCCGGGCCACCAACACCATCAGTGAACTGTTAGCGTTGAAGCCCGACGCGTGTTGTTACAACCCGCTGTGGCCGAACGTCGATGAGCTCGAGGCTTTGTTGTCAGCCGGGGTCAACGTGGCGTCGACAGCGGCGTGGATCACCGGCGGCAAGCTCTCCGACACCGATCGCGCACGCATCGAAAAGGCTTGCGAAAAGGGCAATTCGACGATGTTTGGGAGCGGCGCGCACCCCGGCATCACCAACACCGTCGGCATGGTGCTCAGTGCCGCCTGTGAGAGTGTGGACGAAATACGAATCACCGAGTCGGTGGACTGCTCCACGTACAAGTCGGGCGGCACGATGGCCGCGATGGGCTTCGCTCACGATCCCGACGAACCGGGTCTGGCCGAGATGGCCCGGCGCGAATCCGAGGTGTTCGCTGAGTCTGCGGCGATGATGGCCGATGCGCTGGGGGTCACCTTGGACAGGTTCACCTTCGACGTGACATTCACGCCGGCCACCGAGGACGCTGACCTGGGGTTCATCAAGATTCCCAAGGGCAGTGTGGCCAGCGTGTTCGGTTACCACCGCGGCTGGGTCGGTGATCGGAACGTGGTCAGCGTCGGGTTCAACTGGACCATGGGCCACGTCGTGCCGCCCAAGCCACTGGCCGACGGCCATGTCATTCAGGTGTTCGGCATGCCCAACATGCGCACCGTCATCCACTGCCTGCCGCCGCGCGGCTACGACAAGCCCGAAGAGTGGATGGAGATGGGCATGATCTACACCGCCTTACCCGTGACCAACGCCGTGCCCGCCGTTGTCGCCGCACGTCCTGGGATTGTCACACTGGCCGAGCTGCCACCGGTGACCGGGTACGTCAAGCCCTGAGCCCCTCGGCACAATGGCTGAATGAAGACGAAACGGGATGCGGCGCGGTCGGCCACCAGCGACGACCGCGACCGCATTCTCGACGCCGCCGAGGTCTGTCTACGCGACCGCGGCATCCGCAATACGACGATGTCTGATGTCGCAACGGCGGCCGGGGTATCGCGGGCCTGGCTCTACAGGCTCTACCAGGACAAAACCAGACTGCTGGGTGCAGTGATGGTGCGCATCGACAACGCTCACTGGGAGGCCGAAGGCGCGCGTGTGCGAGCGGCGAACACCCTCGTCGACACGGTCGTGGAGTCTGTGCTGCTGGCACGGACCATGCAGAAACGTCCGTTGCTTGTCCATCTTCGCGAGACCGAACCCGAAGCATTCGCCGCGGTCAGTGAGATCGGGATGCAGCACTTCATTCCGTGGCTGGATGCCACCTGGCGTCGTTACGTACATGAGGCACAGCTCCGCGGTGAAGTGCGATCAGATGTGCCGCTGGATTGGGCGGGAGAGTGGGTAGCGCGAATCGTCCTATCCCTGAGCACTGTGCCAAGCCAGTACATCAGCCCTGATAACCGAGACGAACTCAGCCAGTTCGTTGGACAATTCTTGACGCCGGGTCTGGCGCCATCGACTCCGCCTGCGTGACGGGCGGGCCGTGGCGGACGGGCTATCCGCGCAAGCCGGACAGGGCCTTGTTGCTGTCAAGGTCGCGGTACGCGGTAGCCAGACGAATATGGTTGGCGACGTTGATTTCCCAGCCGTAGTTCTCCAAAGGTGTCGTCAGCCAGCCGATGTAGAAGCACCAGGCGGCCGCATACCGATACTCCTGCTCCAGATCAGCAAGCGAAGGAGCGTCGGTGACGCCGGCTTGGATCAGTCGATCACGGTAGTAGGCGATGAGTTCGTGTTCGTGAGCGCGACGGTCCGTTACCGACAGGCCGGTGATGATGATGTAGGCGACGTCGTGCATGCAGAAACCGTGCGCGGTCAACTGGTAGTCGAGAAGGCCATGACTGCCGTCGGGCATGCGGTAGGTGTTGCCGATGTGGGCGTCACCGTGGACCAGCGTGCGCGGCAATGTGGCCTGATGCCTTTGTGCGACGGCAACTTTCTCAAACAGTGAGCCGGTGGATTCTTCGACCGACTGGATCAGCTCCCGTTTGAACTGCTGGGTCTGTACCTCCCAGTTCACGAGCATGGGCACCCCGCCCTCGTGGTTGAACAGCTCATGAATGGGCCCGCTGACATGGGGGTGCACCCAGGACATGTCCTCATCGAAACGCGGCGATTCCCAATAGGCGGCGTGCAGTGCGGCGAACTGGTCGAGGAGCTTCTTCAGATCGCCGGGTGTCGTCGGTGTGAGCACGGAGGGAAACTCGATTCCCCGGGGCCGCAGGTCCTCCAGGACGAGTCCGAACGAGGTGCTCGGAATATCGCGCACGGCGCCGAAGCAACGGGGGGTGTTGATCGGCAGCTCGTCACCGAGCCTGGAGTAGACGTTGACCTCGTTGTCGTACAGCGGCAAGGCGCCCATTCCGGGCCGGGCGACCTTGACGATCACACGTCTGGGAAGGTCGAATCCGGCATCAGTGCCGTATCCGACCTCGACCCCGATCCGACGTGCCGTCGAGACCTTCTCCTCGCCCTCACTGGAGAGTGCAGCATCGACGATCCGGATCGTGTCGACAGTGACCTCGGGATACTTGCTGTTGATCAGTCGCTGCATCAACGCCGGGTCGAACTCATCTGGATCGAGGGGAATTTCATTGCACTGCAAGACAATACTCCGATTCATGGTCTGTCGACGATGCCGATGCCGCCGGCCTCCTAAAGCACATGCTTTACCCATGGGAACATACCATGTGCTTTAATTGCCGGGTAGCCATCGACAAACGGAAGGTCGAGGTCGATGTTGACCGCAACGCCAGCGCGCGAACTGCTCATGGACACCACTGAGCGCCTCATTGCCGAGCGTGGGATGACGGTCAGCTTGCGCGAGATCGCGGCAGCCGCTGGGCAACGCAATAACTCGGCGGTGATCTACCACTTCGGAAACTACGACGGCCTGATCAAGGCAACCCTGGAAAGGCGCATGGTTGGATTGGAACAGCGCAGGCGAGACCTGCTGGCGGAACTCGATTCGCGCTCCGACTTCACCTTGACCGATGTGCTGCGCGCCATTGTCGAACCGGCCCTGGAGATTCCGTATATCGAGGGCGCCACACACTATGCGCGGTTTGTCGAGCAGATCCGCACCCACCCAGTGATCTCCCAGGCCGTGCCAACCGGTGAGAGATGGCCTGCGGTGATGACGCTGACCAAGCGCCTCAACACGCGGATGGCCGGTATCGATCGCTCAGGACAGACACGCCGAATCCGCATGATGGTGACCACGATGTTCGCGCTGATGGCCGACTACGAACGGCGCGGCGAGCTCGGTTCACCCCGCGGCCGCAAGCGGGCCACTGAGGAGCTGGTGGCAACCCTGTCTGCGGTGCTCACCGCAGACGCGTAAGCACGCTGTACGCACCAGAATTGACTCTATTACCCTACGAGACAAGGAACTTCGATGGACGATAGCCATACTGGCGACACCCTCGAGATTGAAAGGCTGCTGTCCAGCTACGCGTACGCTGTCGACACCAGGAACTGGGAGCTGTATCGCTCGCTGTTCACCGAGGACGCCCGGTTGGACTACACGTCGGCCCCTTTCGGAATCGCGGGATCACGCGACGAGATCGTGGAGTGGCTGCGCGAGTCGCTGTCGGTCATACCGATGACGATGCACTACGTCACAAATGTGTACACCGAGATCAAGGGCGACACCGCATATGCGCGCGCGCAGTTCTACAACCCCATGCAGTTCCCCGGGATCCCGGATATGAGCTACTGCGGCGGCTATTACCATCACACCCTCATCCGAACCCGCTCGGGATGGCGAAGCAGCGATCTCCGCGAAGATAATCTCTGGTTCGTCAACTCGCCATTCACAGGCTCCGGATCGACTAGGTAGCCTCCGGGTTCGTCGTTGCGCCGCAGCGGACTTGCGCACCATCATCCCCCGGCTACCCCATTCATCATGCACGCTCTAGCTCCCGACCACGCGGCGCAGCGGCACGGCCAGGTCCCCGCGATCCCCCACGGTCACCCCGCCCACGCCCAGCCAGCCGGCCATCGCCTGCAGCTCGACGGAAAGGGCGGCGGCCACCCGGGACCGGTCCTGACCGTCCTCGGCGAACGCCCCGACCACATGCAGCGCGTTGTCGGTGCGTTTGAGGTCCACCCGGCCCACCAGCTCACCGTCGAGAAGGAAAGGCCATACGTAGTAACCGAATTGGCGCTTCGGTGCGGGTACATAGATCTCGATGCGGTAGTGGAAGCCGAACAGGCGCTCCACCCGGGGCCGGAAGAAGATCAGCGGATCGAACGGGCACAGTAGCGCCGTGCCCCGGTCGAGGCGCGGCACCTTCTGCCCGGCCCGCAGGTAGGCGGGCGTTCCGTCGATCTCGACCGGCTCGAGTTCGCCTTCGGCCACCAGCGCCGCCACGGTGGGCTTGCTCTGTTTGGGATTCAGCCGGAAGTAGTCCCGTAGATCCGTCTCGGTCGCCACCCCGAGGGCACCGGCGGCACGCAAGATCAACTCCCGCAAGGCTTCCTGATCATCGACCTCACGGGCCACCACGTCCGGCGGCAGCACCTTCTCAGCCAGGTCGTAGTGCCGCGCAAAACCCACCCGGGTCGCCGTGGTCAGCCTGCCGGAGGCGAACAGCGCCTCAGCCACCCACTTGGTATCGCTGCGATCCCACATCTCCTTCTTGGCGGGACCTTTGCGGCCGCGCGGTTCGGACTCCAGGTGCGCCTCGATCTGACCGGCGGTGGACGGCCCGAGCACGTCCACGGCGGCGAGGACGTCCTCGACCAGCTGCTGGTTCTTGCGGACGATCTCGGTACCCCACCGGCCGTGCGTGTATTCCCGCATGCGCCAGCGCAGCAGCGGCCAGTCCTCGACCGCCATCAGCGCTGCCTCGTGCGCCCAGTACTCGACCAGCAACCGCGGACTTTTCGCACTGTGGCTCCAGGCGGCCCGGTCCAGCACATCGCGGTCGTAGCCGCCGAGCCGGCTGAACACCGGCGCATAGTGGGCACGCACCGCGACCGATATCGAATCCAGCTGCAGCACCTGAATTCTGGAGATCAATCGCTTCAGATGCGCACGGGTGACGGCGCCCGCGGGACGAGGCTCGTGGAAGCCCTGCGCGGCGATGGCGATACGACGGGCCTGCGCAACGGTCAGAGAGGGCACCGGGTCATCGTGCCCTATGCCACCGACAAGCGGCGGTAACCGTTGAACCGGTAGCGCAGCCCGGAGCCGCTCGTCAACCACGGGCCATGGCTCACCGACCAGGAGTCGTCGAGCACCGGGGCGAACGCATCACCGTCGACGTCGACCTCGATCTCGGTGACCTCCACGCGGTCGGCCAACGGCAACGCCAGCGCATACAGCTGGGCCCCGCCGATCACCCAACCGTCGAGGTCATCGGGCAGCGCGGTGACCACCTCGGCCCCGTCGGCCACATAGCTCGCGTCGCGGGTCACCACCACGTTGCGGCGCCCGGGCAGTGGGCGCACCTTGGCGGGCAGCGACTCCCAGGTCAGCCTGCCCATGATCACGGTCTGACCGATGGTCAACTCTTTGAATCGGGCCTGGTCTTCGGGCAGCCGCCAGGGGATTCCGTTGTCCCGGCCGATCACCCCCGAGGTGGACTGCGCCCAGATCAGCGCTGTCGTCATACCGCCACGGGGGCCTTGATCCCCGGGTGCGGGTCGTAGTTCTTGATCTCGATATCGTCATAGGTGTAATCGAAGATCGAATCACGATGGGCCAGAACGAGTTCCGGGTAGGGTCGCGGATCCCGCGACAGCTGCAGGGCGACCTGATCGACGTGGTTGTCGTAGATGTGGCAGTCCCCGCCCGTCCATACGAACTCCCCCACCCCCAAGCCGGCCTGGGCCGCCATCATGTGGGTGAGCAGCGCGTAGCTGGCGATGTTGAACGGCACGCCGAGGAACAGGTCGGCGCTGCGCTGGTAGAGCTGGCAGCTCAGCCGCCCGTCCGCGACATAGAACTGGAAGAACGCGTGGCACGGCGGCAGGGCCATCTGCGGGATCTCGCCGACGTTCCAGGCCGAGACGATGTTGCGGCGACTGTCGGGATCGCGCTTGAGCAGTTCCAGAGCTTGGCTGATCTGGTCGATGTGCTCGCCGGACGGCGTCGGCCAGGACCGCCACTGCACGCCGTAGACCGGGCCCAGATCACCGGTTTCGGAAGCCCATTCGTCCCAGATGGTGACGCCGTGCTCCTGCAGCCAGCGCACATTGGAGTCACCCCGCAGGAACCACAACAATTCGTAGACGATCGACTTGGTGTGCACCTTCTTGGTGGTGATCAGCGGGAAGCCCGCGTTGAGGTCATAACGCATCTGGTGGCCGAACAGGCTGCGCGTTCCGGTACCGGTGCGGTCGGACTTCGGCGTGCCCCGCTCCAGCACCAGACGCAGCAGATCCTCGTACGGGGTGGCAATCGGCACGCGCACAGTTTACGTCCGAACACCTGAGGTAGAACGGACACCATGCCGATCACCCAAGACACCATCACCACTGCCGACGGCACCTGCACCGTCACCGTGGCCACCCCCGACGGGACCGGCCCCTGGCCCGCTGTCGTGATGTTCCCCGACGCCGGCGGCCTGCGTCCCACGTTTGACCAGATGGCGGCCCAACTGGCCGGCTTCGGCTATGTGGTGCTGGTACCCGATGTCTACTACCGCACCCCGGGCTGGGGCCCCTTCGACCTCAACACCGTGTTCACCGACCAGGAGCAGCGCAAGCAGCTCTTCGAGCTGATGGGCACGCTCACCCCCGAGAAGTTCGCGGCAGATGCCGAGGCGTTCTTCGACTATCTGGCGGCCCGGCCCGATGTCGCCGGCGACAAGTTCGGGACCACCGGCTACTGCATGGGCGGGCGGGCCTCCCTGATCGTGGCCACCCGGGTACCCGAGCGCGTCGCGGCGGCGCTGTCGTTTCACGGCGGCCGGCTGGCGGTTGAGGACGATCCAGACAGCCCGCATCTGCTGGCCGACAAGATCACCGCGGTCGTCTATGTCGGCGCCGCCGAGAACGACGCCTCCTTCACCACCGACGACGCCAAGCGGCTCGAGGACGCCCTGTCCGGCGCCGCCGTCGAACACACCATCGAGTTCTATTCCGCCGCGCACGGTTTCGCGGTGCCCGACAACGCGGCGGTGTACGACGAGGCGGCCGCCCAGCGGCACTGGGCGAACACCGAGCGAGTATTCGGGGCCGCTTTCGCCTCGGCGTAGCCGGTAAGCGACGATTGACGGCGTGTACGACCAGCCCAGCACCTTCGAACCTGACCCCGCCGAGCCCGGATTCCGGATCGACCCGGTACTCGCGCGCAGCTGGCTGCTGGTCAACGGCGCCCAGTACGACCGTTTCGCGGCGGCCGCCCAGTCCCGCGCGGACATCGTGATCCTCGACATCGAAGACGCGGTGGCCCCGAAGGACAAGGATCACGCCCGCGGCAACGTGGTGCGCTGGCTGGGCGACGGCAACACCGACTGGGTCCGGATCAACGGATTCGGCACACCGTGGTGGGCCGACGATCTGGAGATGCTGAGCGGCACCTCGGTCGGCGGTGTCATGCTGGCCATGGTCGAGTCCGTCGACCATGTCACCGAGACCGCGCGGCGCCTGCCCGACGTGCCGATCGTGGCACTGGTGGAGACGGCCCGCGGGCTGGAACGCATCACCGAGATCGCGGCGGCCAAGGGTACGTTCCGGCTGGCTTTCGGCATCGGCGACTTCCGCCGCGACACCGGATTCGGGGACAACCCGGCCACGCTGGCCTACGCCAGGTCGCGGTTCACCATCGCCGCCAAGGCCGCACAGCTGCCCAGTGCCATCGACGGGCCCACGGTCGGGTCGAGCGCCCGCAAGCTCAGCGAGGCGACCGCCGTGTCGGCGGAGTTCGGGATGACGGGCAAGATCTGCCTGACCCCCGAGCAGTGCCCCACCGTGAACGAGGGGCTGTCCCCCTCACAAGAGGAAATCAGCTGGGCCCGAGAGTTTTTCACCGAGTTCCAGCGGGACGGCGGCGAAATCCGCAACGGCTCGGATCTGCCGCGTATCGCGCGCGCCAACAAGATCTTGGATCTGGCCAAGGCCTATGGCATCCACGAGTCCGACTTCGGCGACGATCCCGATCACATTCCCGCGCCGTCGGACACCTTCCACTACTGAGTGTCGTCGCGGTGCAGGAAGGTCCGCACCGCCCGCAGCACACCTCGGCCGGCGTAGATGCCGGCGGCCACCGACACGATGATCATCGCGATGAACATCACCAGCCAGTTGGCGCGACTATGGCTGACGTTCCACCACACGATGGTGAACAGCACGGCACAGAGAAACACCACGATGTCGCGCCAGTTACCCCGGTAGGACAACGCCGCCTCGCGGATCTCACGGCTGCGCTCACCCGCGCTGATCAGTTCGTCGATGCGCATGTCGATGCTGGCTTGCAGCCGTGCTTTGCGCTCGACCTGATCCGGCGGAATACGCTCGAGCAGGTCGAGATCCTTGGCGATGAGGCCACGCATGTCCGGCGGTTTGAGGTTCCCCGCGATCACGCCCAACATGGCCCCACCGGCGATCGGGGCGGCGCCAAGTGCGAGTTCAGCGATCCCAGGCATAGCGGGGAGCCTACCGCCCGCGTCAGTTTTGACGCAGGGACTCGATGCGGTCGGCCAGCATGACGGTCCACTCCGCGACATAGTCCTCGTCCGCGATACCGGGCTGCGGTGTGCGGAACACGATGCTGCTGACCCGTTTTCCCAGTAGGGCGTTCACACCGAAGGTCGCGATCCGGCGGGCATCGGCCGGTGCCAGGTTGGGCGCGCAGGCGGTGAGCCAGTCCGCGAGTTCGGTGCACAGTCCGTCGACGAGCGCGGCATAGGCATCGTGCACGCGGGCGGAGTCTGCGGCGGGGGTCCGCGCCGCCACCTGGAGGAATTCACTCTCCTGGTCCAGGACGCTCAGCAGGTAGCGGCACAGCAGGGTGAGCTCCGTGCGCAGATCACCCAGACCTGCGAACAGTGCACTGATGTCGCGCATCGCCCGGCGCCTGTCGAGCTGGCGGTCGATGCCGGCCGTGAGCAGGGCTTCCTTGGATTTGAAGTGGTTGTAGAGCGCGCCGCACCCCGGGACAAGGCCGGCCGCTTTCTCGATCTGGTTGATGCTGGTCGCCCGGTAACCCTGCTCGCCGAACAGCCGCATGCCCTCATTGACCAGTCGTTCCTTGGTCGATACGTCCACCCTTGACCGTCCATAAGTGAGTACATATATTTGGTATGACTGCACTATAGCAAGCGGCCCGCCCGAGGAGGACCCTGATGTCCGGTGACGATCGCGCAGTCCCGCGCGGCCGGGTCCGTCGCACGATGCCGGTGGCCGGGTTCACCGCTCGGGCCGCCGGCGGCCGGGTGGTGGCCACATTGCGGGAGAAGGCGGGCAACACCGGCGCCGTGGAACGGTTCCACGAGCGCACCGCCGAGCGGTACGTGGAACTGCTCGGCCGCTCCAAAGGTGTCCTGATGAAGGCCGGCCAGTTGGTGTCGATGGTGGACGCCGGCGCGATAGGTGCGGGTGAGCTCACGCCGTATCAGAAAGCCCTGACCAGCCTGCAGGCCGATGCCCCGCCCATGGACAGCACGCTGGCGCTGCGCACACTGGAGAATGAGCTGGGCAGGCCGGTCGATGCCGTGTTCGCCGAGTTCGACGCCGAGCCGGTCGCGGCGGCCTCCATCGGCCAGGTACACCGTGCCGTCCTGCATGACGGCCGTCGGGTGGCCGTCAAGATCCAGTACCCGGGCGTGGCGCAGGCCATCCGCGATGACCTGTCCAATACCGAGTTGCTCTCCACCGTCTTCCGGTTCGCTGCCGGCGCGGCGGGAACGCTGGGAGCTGCGATGCCCGATATCGGGGAGGCCGCCGCCGAGATCTCGGCGCGCATCTCCGAAGAACTCGACTACCGGCAGGAAGCCGCCCACATCGATGCCTTCGGTGAGCTGTATCGCGGCCATCCGTTCATCCGGGTGCCCGAGGTGATTCCCGAGGCCTCGGCCGACCGTGTGCTGACCATGACGTATCTCGATGGACTGGATTGGGCCGCAGCCCAACAGGCCGACCAGGATCTCAAGAACACCTGGGCCGAGGTGATCAGCCGGTTCCTCACCGGTTCGTACCGACACGGCAATCTGTTCCACGCCGACCCCCACCCCGGCAACTACCGGTTCGGCTCCGACGGCACCGTCGGATTCCTCGACTTCGGCTGCGTGAAGGTGCTCACCGAGCGCACCCGCCAGATGATCGTCACGATGCTGCAGGCCGCGATGACGTGCAGGAAGGACGAGCTGCGCGCCTCCATGATCGAAAGTGGTTTCTTCGCAGAAGATTCCACGCTCACCGCCGACGACGCCTTCCAGTGGTACGCGGGCATCATCCACGAGTTGCTCGGCCCGCAGCCGGCCGCGTACACCGAAGCGGCCTCCGCACGCGCCATCGAGTACCTCATCGACGTGCGGTCCGCCGATCACCCGATGCGCCGGATGTCGGTACCGCCCGACTTCGTGTTCTTCTCCCGGCTCAACCTGTCGATGAACGCCATCTTCACCGTCTTGCACGCCACCTTCCACGCCCGCGCCTCGGTCGACGATATGGACGGGATAGCCGAACCCATGAGCGATCTTGGGCGAAGGCATGTCGCCTGGGTCAAAGAGCGCGGCCTCCCGTTCGGACTGGATCGCCATGACCAGCGCTGATATCACCGGTGCCCGCCTGCCGTGGGATGCCGCCGATCCGTACGAGTTCTACGAGGCGCGCCGCGCCGAGGGCAGTGTGGTGTGGGACGAGGCCGCCCAAGCCTGGCTGATCCTGAGTTATGACGCGGCCCGTCAGGTGCTCGGTGGCACCGGCTGGACCAGCGATCCGTTCGCCAACGCGCTGGCCCAGGCGTCCTCGGATGCCGTCAGCCGTGAGTTCTCGCGCAGATCCATGCTTTTCGCCGACGGCGCCGACCATCGCCGACTACGCGGGTCGGTCCGGGACGTCTTCACCCGCAGCTTCATCGAGAACCTCGACTCGGGCGTGGAGGCCCTCGCCGACGATCTGATCGGCCATCCGCCCACCGGACGCGAATTCGACTTCATGGCCGATATCGCCCTCCCGCTGCCCATCGCGGTGGTCAGCGCGTGGCTGAACCTCGATGCCGAGGCCGCCCAACTGCTGCGCGAGGTCTCCCCCGTCATCATCCGCATGCTCGGGACCCTGGCCGACCCGGCCGAGATGGCCGCGGTTGCCACCGCCTCGGCGAGGCTGATGGCCCGATTCCTGCCCACCGCGGCCGACCGACGGGTGCACCCGGGTGACGATCTGTTGAGTTTCCTCGCCGGCGATCCCGACCTGTCGCTCGACGAAGTCGTCATGACAGCCATCCTCATCGCCGTGGCCGGACACGAGACCACCGCCAATCTCCTGGGCGCGGCAATGGTCACGCTGCTCACCCCGGACGGTGACGGCACCCGCATCGCCGACCGCATCGACGCTGCGGACCCGGCGATGGTCACCGAACTGCTCCGCCTCGACGCGCCGGTGCAATCCACCGTCCGCACCGCCACCGAGCCCCACGAACTCGACGGTGTCGAGATCGCGGCCGGCGAGAGCACCCTGGTCGTGATCGCTGCCGCCAATCGCGACCCCGCCGTGTTCGAGCAACCCGACCGCTTCCGGCTGGACAGAACGGCACCGGCGCCCCTGTCCTTCGGATACGGCGCCCACTACTGCCTGGGCGGCGCGCTGGCGGTCCTCGAGATCTCGATCGCCCTGCCGAAGATCCTTGCCCGCCAACCCGTTCTGCACGGGGCGGTGCGGTGGCGGAACACGCCGGCCATCCGGGGGCCGCTCGTCGTGCCGATGGTGTTCGGCGGCTGATTCATCCGCCGGTGAGCGCAGGTACTGTCCAGGCGCCGGTGAAGAACTCGCTGCGCGGGCGGTACAGCCGAATCAGGTAGTTCCAGCCAATCGGTGTGACGATGCAATTGGGCGGAGCGTCGTCGCCGACCTCGGCCCGCAGGCGCACGGTGATCGAGCCGTCCTCGTTCGGCACTCCGGTAATACTGTTGACCGAGTATAGGTTTCGTGGATTCGGCTCGAAGAAACCCGCAGCGTTGTACACCGAGACCGACCAGAATGCCTCCACCGGAACATCTTTGAAGGTCAGCTCGTACTCGCCCGGTGGCAACGCCGGGTCGACACCGACATAGGAAGCCTCCGACGTCGGCAACCCGCCCCATCCTGCGGCGGTGCCGATGAGATGGTGGACCGGATCCACCTCGTCCGGACGTCCGAATGTCCGATCGAATGCGGTCAGACCACTGGCCAGGCTCAGCAGGGCTTCGCGTGTCTTGTCCAGACTTGCGCGGTCGTAATCCGGCGCGATGAAAGCTTCCGAAGAGCTCGTTTCCAGCTTCATACGATCCTGCAGGGCGCTTACCACAGCGACATCGTCAGGGTCGAGCGGATCGACCAGGGTGCGGACACCGACCATGACGTACCGCGATCCACTCAGCTCCTGTGTCAGAAGGTGGCGGCCCGGCTCGTGCAGGATGACGTTGATGTAGTGGTCCTCGTTCACCACCATCGCGGACATGTACCGCCCGCCGGAGTCGGGTAGGGAGAGCCAGGCCGGTTCCGCAAGGTCGAGGATGGCAAAGCTGTACAAGGTGTCCCGGTTCAGGCGGATGACGGTCTGCTCGTCGATCGACGCCGGTAGGCGGTTGTGCCGGAACACATTGACCCCGCCCGCGTCGCGCTGGATATCGGCGAACATCCTGTGCGTCTCGGCACGAACAAAGTTGTCGGCGTTGACCAACACCGCCATATCAGGTTCTCCCATCGATCAGCTGAGCCGCGACCGTCGCGCCCAGATTCCAGCACGCCTCGAGGTCGGATTTGGTGGGTTTCCCCGAAACCACGACATACTCGGCCGCTTTCACCCAGCCCAGTCCCGCAGTGATCCCGGTGATGGCACGCTCGGCACCCTCGGTGCCCTCATTGCCGTGCAGCCATAGTCCGAACGGCCTGCCCCGGGTGGAATCGAGGATCTGGTAGTACGACTCGTCGAAGGCATGTTTGAGCGCCCCGCTCAGATATCCCAGGTTGACCGGGCTGCCGAGCAGATACCCATCGGCTTCCAGCATGTCCACCGGCGACACCGTCAGCGCCGGACGGCGCACCACCTCAACGCCTTCGATCTCCGGATCCGTCGCACCCGAAAGCACCGCCTCGAACATCTCCTGGCAGTGCGGCGACGGGGTGTGGTGCACGACCAGCAGCTTCACGCGCGTTCCACGGCCCGTTCCATATCGACCGCCGTGCGCATCGTCTCGCGGGCCCGGCTCCGGTCGCCGGCGTAGTCATAGGCCCGGGCCAGCCGGTACCACCGCACCCAGTTGTCCCGGTCGGTTTCCAGTTCCTCTCGGACCGTCTCGAAGAGCCCGTCGGCCGCATCGCGGTCGATCCGGCCCGACGGCATCCTCGGCAGTGAACTGACGTCCAGCTCCATCCCTGCCTCGCGGGCCAGGCGGGCCAGTCGCTGGTGTGCGAATCCGGCCCGCAGAGTGCTCACCATCGCCCACAGTCCGACGATGGGCAGCAAGAGCAACGCCACCCCCAGCCCGATGGCCGCAGCCTTGCCGGAGACGATGAACGCCACGGCGATCCTGCCGAGGATGACGAAGTAGACGACCATCGCGACGCACATCAGGCCGATCAGGAGCTGGATGCGCAGGCTGCGCACGCCTGACTGTCTGTCCGAGCCGGCCATTACAGGTCGAGGAGCGGTTCGATGCCGATGGTCAGGCCGGGGCGCTGGGCCACCTTGCGCACCCCGAGCAGTACCCCCGGGACGAACGACGTCCGATCCATGCTGTCGTGGCGGATGGTCAGCGTCTCCCCCGTGGTGCCGAACAGCACCTCCTGGTGCGCGATCAATCCGGCCAGCCGGATCGAGTGCACCGGGATCCCGTCGACATCGGCACCGCGTGCACCGTCGAGGCCCGTACTGGTGGCATCGGGGTTGGGCGGCAGACCTTTTCGTGCTTCTGCGATGAGCTTGGCGGTGCGCGTGGCCGTGCCCGACGGCGCGTCGGCCTTGTACGGGTGATGCAGTTCGATGACCTCGACGGACTCGAAGTGCCGCGCGGCCTGCTTGGCGAAGTGCATGCTCAGCACGGCACCGATGGCGAAGTTCGGGGCGATCAGCACCGACGACCCGGGCGTGGCATCGAGCCAGGCCCGGACCTGGGCGATGCGTTCCTCGGTGAAGCCCGTGGTCCCGACGACGGCATGAATCCCGTTGTCGATCAGGAACTTCAGGTTGTCCATCACCACATCGGGATGGGTGAAGTCGATGACCACCTCGGTACCGCTGTCGGTCAGCGTCGACAGCGCGTCACCCGCATCGACCTCGGCCGACAACTCCAGATCGGCAGCATCCCGCACGGCGGCGACCATGGTCGCACCGACTTTGCCCTTGGCACCCAGCACCGCAACTCGCATGGAGGAAGCCTACTGCGAGGTCCGTACCGTGGAGCCATGCGCCTTGTCCCGTTCCTTGTCGCCGTGCTGGCCGTGGCCGGCAGCGCCTGTACCTCGACGGCTGATGAGGCCCCCACACCCGAAGGCCGCACCTTCGTGTCGGTGGCGGTCACGGGCGAGCAGATCCCCGGCAACGGGCCGTTGACGCTGGGTTTCGCCGACGGTCGGCTCTCGGCGTTCGCCGGCTGCAACCGCGGGTCCGGCCCGGCCGATCTCAGCGGACACGCTGACGTTGAGCACCGCCACCGCGACCGTCACGCTGCGTGACAAGTCGGTCCTGGACCCCGACCGTCCGCTCGTCGGCACCGGTTGGCGGGTGGACACGCTGGTGACCGGGCAGGCCGCCATGACGTCGATGGCGCTGGAGCAGGCCAAGCCCGGATTGACCTTCCGCCCCGATCGGACCGTCACCGGGTGGACGGGTTGCCACACCTTCTACGGTCGCGCCGAGATCGTCGGCGATACGGTCACGTTCGGCCCGCTCAACACCAGCGGGCCGGTATGCGACGGTGAGCTCGGCGATCTCGAACGGTCGATCCTGCGCGTGCTCCACGGCCCGGTCCAGGCGTCGATCGACGGCGATCGCCTGACACTGACCGGCGCCGAAGGCACCGGATTGGTGCTGCGCGCCGAGTAGCATCTGGCCATGCGCGGCTCGAAGATCCTCATCACAGGTCCGACCGGACAGGTCGCGGCACCCCTGGCGTTATCGCTGGCAGCCGAGAACGAGGTGTGGGGTATCGCCCGATTCACCGACACCGCGGCCCGAGAGAGTCTGGAAAGCGCGGGGATTCGCTGCGAGAAGGTCAACCTCGCCGCGGGCGACTTCAGCGGCATCCCGTCCGATTTCGACTACGTCCTCAACCTCGCGGTCGCCAAGAGCGGACGCTGGGACAAGGACCTGGGGGCCAATGCCGAATCGGTGGGTCTGCTGATGGCGCACTGCGCCGACGCGAAGGCGTTCCTGCACTGTTCGTCGGCCACGGTGTACGACCCGCCCGATGACGAGCCGCGCACCGAGTCGGCAGCACTCGGCGACAATCACAAGTCACTGCTTCCGACGTACTCGATCTCCAAGATCGCCGGCGAGGTGGTCGCCCGCACGATGGCCCGCGCGCTCGGTGTGCCGACGGTGATCGCCCGACTCAACGTGCCCTATGGCGACAACGGCGGCTGGCCGTTCTATCAGATGGAGATGATGCGCGCCGGGATGCCGATCCCCGTCCCGCCCGGCGGTCCCGCGCGCTACAACCCCATTCACGAGGACGACATCATCGCGACGCTACCGAAGATGCTCGCCGCGGCGTCGGTACCCGCGACCACGGTCAACTGGTGCGGTGATCAGACGGTCAGCCTGCAGGAATGGTGCACCTACATCGGCGAACTCGTCGGCAGCGAGCCGGTGTTCGAAGAGAGCGAGCAGGCCTTGCGTGGCGGTCCGACCGACACGACGCGGATGCACGAACTCGTCGGCGGCACGGCGGTGGACTGGCGTGACGGTATCCGCCGAATGGTCGCGAAGTTCCACCCCGAGCTGGTCGGGAACTAGAGGCCGAGCAACCCGGGATCGAATGTCGCCCTGGCCGCGGCCGAGGCCGCCGCCGCCGCGACGATGAGGACCGCATCCGACTCGTAACCCTTGGGGAACACAATCTCGGCACTGTCCGGGCCGTCGCGGTGCGCCATCAGCCAGTCGTACAGCAGCCAGTCCAGCGCACAGGTGACTGTCATCGGTTCGGCACCGGCGGCCGTGGCCGCGCTGACCACGGTCCGCAGCGCTTCCAGGTGTTCCTTGCGCGACGCTTCCTTGTTCACCCCCGAGCTGTCGAACAAGAGCATCGATAATGTCAACGGATAGCGTTGTCCTGCTTCAGTTCTCACAACCCAACGAGCTCCCAGCCACGGCCGGTCCGGGTCGACCTGCACCAACTCACCGAACCCGCCGACGACACCGACCGCCGGATCGTCGAGCTCGCCGTCGAACGGTGCGGGCCCGAGCAGTCCGAGCGGCTCGCGGGCCAGGATGGAGAACAGCGCCGCGGTGCCGATGATCTTGCCCGCCCGAAGATCGGCGGTGCACACAGTCGCCTGCAGTGCAGTCGCATACTCGTGGCACAGCCGATCGAGGGCGCGATGCAGGCTACGCAGGTCATCGCGTTCGTCGCGGGTCGGGCGCCGGCCGCCGCCGAGTATCTCACCGAATCGCCCGGCGGCGATGATCAGCGCGTCATCGATCGCCTCGAGGTGCGTGGCAACCAGCCGGTCCGGCTCGTCATCAGCGGCGACCAGGGCTGGCAGCGATATCGGCGCGCCGCGCGCCGTCACCCAGAAGAAGCCCAACTGACCGTCGTCCTGGACGATCCGGGGCCTCACGAGCGGCGCCAGATCATCACGCGATTGTTGCCTGAGTCCGCGACCGCCAACCGGTCGCCCCGCAACGAGATCCCATACGGCCAGCACAACGTGTCCGGTTGTACTGACGTCCACCGGTTCTCGCCGTTGGACGCGAAGTCCGGTTGCGCCAGAACGTGATCCGCCGCACGGCCGTCGGTTGGCACGTCATCCCACAACAGAATCCGGTTGTTCGCCGTGTCGGCGATCGCCAGGCGCCCGCCGTCCAGGCCGATCGCATAGGGGAACCGGAACCGGTCGCCGGTGTGCGGTCCGTACGGCCATTCGACCGCGCTGGTGAAGTCCGGCTGGCCGACGACGATATCCGCCGGGCGATCGGCCTCGGGATGTGGGGACCAGCCGAGTATCCGATGGTCGCCGGCATCGGCGACCAGCATCTGGTCATCGTCGCCGGCGATGTCGTGCGGCCAGCGGAAACTGGCCGGGCCCGCCGCGCCACCGCGGTTCTCCTCGCGGTGGGTGCCGTCAGGCTGCCCGAGCACAATATCGGCCGGACATCCAGGATCGGGGATGCCCCCATGCCAGCCGAGCACCCGCCGGTTACCGGTATCCGCAACCCAGAAGCGGGTACCGACGATGGCGATGCCGAACGGCCAGTAGAATGTCGACGCCGAACACTCACCGGCACGATTCGGGGCAACGCTGGACGAATCAGGCTGCCCGAGAACGTGATCCGGGGCCTTATCGCTGAGCATGGGAACCTCATCCCACACCAGGATGCGGTGGTGCCAGGCGTCCGCGACGATCAACCGCCCCCGGTGCACCAGCACCCCGGTCGGTAGATTCATCCCGCGTTCGGGCCCACGCCCGTTGGCCGCCCGGCCCTCGGTCGTACCGTCGGGCTGACCGAGCACCACATCGGCAGGTTGCTCATCATCGGTGGGTATGCCGTGCCAGATCAGCACCCGATGGTTGCCGGAATCTGCTACCACGACCAGGTTCTCGCCGAGGAAAACTCCCCGAGGCGAGTACATCCAGGCCATCGTCGGGGTCGCCGACGGCAGCGCCAGGCCACCGGGGGCGGGCGCGCCCAGCCACACCTCTGGTGACCAGCCGCCACGCAGATCAACCTCGGGGGCAATATCGCGCCGGTCGGGTCGTCCGCTGACATTCATGCGGACGGTGTAGCGGCTCATGTTGTCAGCTCATCCCCGCCCGACTCGAACCCAGACGTCGGCGTCGTCGACCCGTAGCGGCAGCTGCTCCAACTGGGCACCCGGTGCGGTCAGGCACTCACCCGATGTCGCGTCGTAACAGAAACCGTGCCAGGGACAGGTGAGTGTCCCGTTGCTGACATCAAGCACCGCATTGTCCAAAGGCAGTGCCTCATGGGCACATTCATTTCGGTACGCGGTGATTCTGTTTCCGACGTTGACGATCACGACCTCTGCGTAGGCACCGGAGTCGGCCGTCAGGCTCATCGCGGTGATGTTCCCGTCGGTCACATCGGCGACTGGGCCTACCCGCACCCAACCTTCGTTGGCCGGTTTCAGCCCGATGGTCAACGACTCCACCGATATCAGGGTCGGCGACGGTTCGTTAGGCAGCACTTCGACCACGTGCACGCCGGGGACGCCTTCGGTGAGCGCACCCTCGACCAGGGTGCGCAGCGTCACCGACGACATCGAGCAGCCATTGCACGCGCCCTCGAGCCGGACGAACGCGGTGCCGTCCTCGATGCGCACCAAGGCGACATCGCCGCCATGACTTTGCAACTGCGGCCGCACCTGCGCCAGCACACGATTGGCCAGCGTCATCGGATCGGGCCGGACAATCTCATGAATCGACAGCAGCAGGTGCACCACCGGGTCGTCGACCAGTTCGAACAATGCCGCACGAGTCGCCTCGTCGGCCTTGAGCCTGCGTACGATGCTGACCAGTCCGGCCCGGTGAATCGCCTCGACGGACGCCTTGACCTCCTCGGCGATGGCCCGCGCCATCGGGTCCAGCCCCGCCAGCGCACGCATCGCATCGTCCACACGCTTGGCGAGCTTCTCGAATTCCGGCTCGTCGACACCGCCTGCAGTGGATTGTTCGGCCACGGTGGTCATCTGGGCGGTACCTCGGTTCGATTCAGCGTGATCTGGCGGGCCACCTCGTCGAGGACACCGCGCACCGCACGCACCGATTCCCCGTCACCCAACTCCTCGAACAGCGACCGCGCCTCGTACAACTTGGCTTTGGCCTCCGTGAACGCACCGAGATGAGCGAGCACATTGCCCTGGTTGGCCAGGACCCGCGCCCTGCCGAGTGGGTCGGTATGGCGGTCCCTGGCCTCGAGGACCGCCTCGTAGAGCTCCACAGCCTCGACGAGGTTGTCGGCCTGATGCTTCGACGGTGAGTAGACCAACGAATTGGCAAGGTTGAGTTGGACACTCGCCCACTGCTCCGGATATTCCTCGCGGGTGTACACCGTCAGCGCCGACCGCAGCGACTGCGATGCCACACCGAGTCGCAGCCGGCTGGAAGCCTCGACCATCGGCATGGTGAGGTAGGCGGTCGCAAGATTGGCATGTGCCGACGCCCACAGCAACGGTGCGTCCTCGCGCCGTACCAGTTGCAGAGCCGCGTGGTAGTGCGGCACGGCCTGCGCGATCAGGCCCGGATTCTCCTGGGCCTGCTCGTGCAGCAGACCCGCGGCGGTGAGATGCAACTCGGCGCGTTCGACGCGCAGGCCGTCAGCATCGTCGAGCAGCCGCAGGGCCTTCTCCATGCGCTCATGCGCCTCGCCCGGGTCATCGGTTGTCATGCAGACCGAAGCCGACGCACCAAGCAGGATCCCTGTCAGCGGCCGGGAGACGCTGCGCGCGATCTCGATGGCCGAGTCGAGGGTGGCGATGGCCGCCGGCGGATCGTCTGTCAACAGGTGGCTGGCGCGGGCCGCGAGAACGACGGCGGCCAACTCGCCATCAGCGGCACCGACGTCGGGCGGTTCGTCGACACGGCCCAGCGCGAACGAGACCACGTCGACAAGTGGTGCGAACTCGCCGAGCACCGACCGCAGGCTGTCGACGTCCTCGAGGTCTGGGTCGAGCACGAAACGGTTGTACCGGGTCACCGGATCGGTTCCGTCCAGCGCGGCCAAGGCAGCGTCGCGGTCGCCGGCCAACGCGTGCCGGTGCGCGGCGAGACGGGACGGCCAATCCTCGGGCACACAACCCGCCAGCAGCGCCTCGCGGGCCGGTTCGGTGTCCGCACCGGCGGGGATCAACAGATAGCCCAGGGGAAGGCCGAACGCACCGAGCGGTTGTGGACGGACGGCGAGCTTCGCCGAAGTCTCGGCGATCGCAGTATCGGTCACGGCCCTCCCATCGATATCACCCTCTTCTGGGCTCGTTGAGGTCACGCTCGGCGGCACGCTTGATCAGCCCGGCCGCCAGTTCGGCCCGCCGGCGGGTGCGGTAGGTGTTGATGCGCTTGCGTACCACGCCGTCGGCGAATACCACCGCGATGTCGACGGCGAACTGCCCGCGCTCCTCGACCACCAGGGTGTAGACGGCGTGCGCCTCCTCAGCGGAACTCATGACCACCATCACGTGGCCGGTTCGAGGGGAACCCGCAGCGCGCCGCGCTCGTCATCCCAGAAGGCACAGCGAGTGCCGATCGGAATGCGACCGTGGAGCACTTCGTGAATGAGTGCACTGCGGTCCCCCGCCGGGTTGCGCTGCTTGAGCAGCAGGCCGCCGCTGCGCGGGCCGCGCAACGGAATCAGCCAGAAGTCGTCATCGCGCACGACGGCCGCGACCGCGTCGGAGGCGAACCTACTCGCGGCCAGTGCCGCATCGAGCCGGATATACCCGTCCTCGGTGAACTCGACGGTCACC
Source organism: Mycolicibacterium sp. Y3 (assembly GCF_051188035.1). Taxonomy (NCBI): domain Bacteria; kingdom Bacillati; phylum Actinomycetota; class Actinomycetes; order Mycobacteriales; family Mycobacteriaceae; genus Mycobacterium; species Mycolicibacterium sp. Y3. The sequence goes on from NZ_JAVQLT010000001.1 coordinate 4,333,142, forward strand.
TCGGCGGCCGTCGCCGGCCGCAGCGCGGAAAGGAACTCCCGCTCGATGATGTCCATGACGGTCTGCATCCCGGCCCGCACCGGCTCGGACAGGTCGGCCCCGTACTCGACGCCGGCCACCTCGATGAGGAACACCGTGATATCGGCCGGGCACGCATCTCCCAACGCCCAGCGGGCAAAGGCGATGGCATGATCCCACCGGAACGAATGGGTGTGCAACCCTTGCAGCGGCGGCAGTTCGGCGAACTCCTCGCCAGGCACCCGATACACCGTGCCGGGCTTCGCTCCGGTGGCCGCGGCATCGACGATGACAACCCGCTGCGCGCCCCGCATCCGGAATGCGGTATCCATGCCGGCGGTTCCGCCATCGACCATCTGTGCGCCGTCGGGCACGCCGAATTCCCAGAGATGGCGCACCAGCACGGGGCCCACGCCATCGTCACCGCGCAACAGGTTGCCACAGCCGACCACGAGCACCTCGCAGCCCGGCGGCTCGAGATCGATGACCCCGGTGTCCGGTTCATTCGCCGTCAGGATCACACCATCCCGTTGATCACGAACTTCGACATCTCTTTGCCCGTCTTACCGTCGTAGGCGTGCACGGTACACACCAGACACGAGTCGAAACTGCGGGCCACGTGCCCGAGTTCAACCGGGTCTTCGACATCCACGATCGGTGAACCGACCAACGCCTGCTCGATCGGGCCAAGGACATCTGCACCGTCTCGAGGGCCGATATTCCACGCTGTCGGAGTCACCACCTGATAGTTCTTGATCTTGGAGTCCTCGATGACGATCCAGTCCGCCAGCGCTCCCCGAGCCGCCTCGGTGGCGCCGAAGCCTTTACCCTCGGCGTACTCGGTGGGCTTGGTGTAGAAACTCTCCTTCAGATCGATATCGTCGAGCCACTGACGAGCCCACTTGTAGTACTTGGGTGCTTCATGCATGCGCGCCATCTGGCGGACGAACACGCTAGGGCCGATCGAGTTGTACAGGTTGGGGAACAGCGGGTCGTTGTCCTGGTGCGGCAGCGCATTCGGACCGCCCGCGGCCATCCGACGGGCCAGTGGGCCCGCCTCCAACGGGATGTTGCCAAGTCCGCCGCCGATGTCGTAGCGCGGCGACTTGGCCCAGCTGTACTTGCCAAGACCTCGGCCTGCCTCGGGATCGATCGGGATGGTCTCTCCCTCGAACGGATGCAAGGGCCGACTGCCCTCGTAGAAGGAATGCGTCACATCCTCCCGGACCTTGGCCTGATCGAATTGGTGCCAGTCACCTCCTGCATAGATGCCGGAACGGCCGATGAGGGCGTCATTGCGCCCCTCGATCGTCGGGTTCTCATAGCGCACCGGATCGAAGTAGGTCCCCGTGGCGAGGTAGTTGCCCACTCCTTGCCCGTACTTGTCGAGGCCGACGTCGAGGCAGTACCGGATGAAGAACCCGCAGTCGCTGTTGTGCTGGGACTCGTTCTCGTCGACCCAGGCGAGCATGTCCTCCCAGGTCTTGATCTCCAGCCAGCGGTCGACGCTGCAGCCCAGCCACTGTCCTTCGAGCCACGCGTCTTTCCAGTGTTCGAGGATCGCGATCGAGCGGGTCACGTCCGATAGTGTCGGCGCGCACATCACGCCACCGGGCACCATGAAGCTCGAATGCGGCCACTGCCCACCGAATATCGCGTAAACCTCGACCGGCTTACCCGAAAGCACAACGCCCGGTTGATAGCTCGTCCCCACGTAGGGGGCGAAGCGCCGCACCGCCTCGGCGTACAGCGGCGATTTCGCATAGTTCTTGTTGGTCAGGTCGATCGCGAACAGCGCATAGAAGTACCGCGGGATCGACTGCAGCGTCTCGGCGGCCTGACAGATATTGCGCACCAGGGTCGCATTGTTCGGCATGTGCGTCTTCCACGCCGTGTCGAGTGCATACGCCGATTTGTACAGATGGCTGCCACCGCAGATCCCGCAGATGCGCGGGCAGACAACGAGCCCGGCCTGAGGGTCCTTGCCGCGCAGGATGATCTCGAAGCCACGGAACATCGCGGCTTCGGTCCAGGCGGAGGTGACGACGCCGTCTTCGACGGTGACCCGGACGTCGAGGTCACCCTCGACTCTCCCGAGTGGGCTGACGTAGAGGTCGAGTGCGGTCATTTTTTGCTGTGGTCCTTCCATGAACTCCGGTGGTGATGGACTGCGCGGCCTTGCGCCGCCGCTAGACCACGAACATGTCTTCCTTGGACCACTGCGGTGCGGCGATGCGGGCCGCCGCGGCGTGCGCCATGTACGTCAGGTGATCGGTGCCCTCGGGCACCTCCTTGGGAATGACCCCGCTGACCTTCTGCGTCTTGAACACGGTGCCCGGCGCCAGATCGAAGTGCGGGAACTCCGGCTCGGTGCAGCCCAGGCACGGCATCCCGGCCCGCGTCTTGGAGGACTGGCGGTTCCACAGGATCCGGTTGCACGGCGAATGAGTCATCGGCCCGCGGCAGCCGAACTCGTAGAACAGGCACCCGGTGCGGGTTCCTTCGCCGAACGACATCGTCGACTGCTTGTACTCGAAGAATTGCACACGGGTGCAACCGGTTTGGGTGAAGGTCTTGAAGAACGTCTCGGGCCGGTGCAGTTCGTCCAGCGTCAGGTCGCCGGCACGGCCGGTGGCCAAGGCGACAAGGATCTGGGTGATCCAGTCCGGATGGGCCGGACAACCGGGAATGTTGATGACGGGCAAACCCATCTTCGACTTGAAGTCCGGGCCGAGAAAGCCGCCCTTGCCGCGCTTGTGGAATTGCAGTCCGGTGGACTGTGACGGGTTGGGCTCCATCGCGGGTATACCACCCCAGCAGGCGCAGTCACCGATCGCGACGACGATCTGTGCAGCGCCGGCGAGGTCGGTGACCCAGTCCTTCATCGGCCGGTCGGCGAACATGTCCATCCGTCCGCCATGCGCTTCGATGACGCTGCCCTCGAAGACGAAGATGTCAAGTGGGCGTTCGCCGCTCGCGCAGTCGTTGAAGACCTTCTGCGCGTTCTTACCCAATTCAAGACCCAGCGATGGATGCCAGAGCAGATCGAGCCCGAAATCCACGATCAGGTCGACGACATTGGGCTCGTCGGCGTTGAGGAACGACATGGTGTTACCACTGCACGCACCTCCTTGAAACCACAGCACCGAAGCCATGCACACTCCTCTCCTGATGGCCCCCGGCGCACCGGGGTCTGGTCATGCGGGTGTCATCTGGTGGCCAGTTGTCTGCCGAATGCCTTGGCCACCTGCAGCAGGAAGCCGAGGCCGCGGACCGCATCGGGGTCCTTGGCCGATTTGAGGATTCCGAAGAATCCCTTCGGGCCCTGGGGATTGCGCGCGGTGGCAGACTTCGCCTCGACAAGTGCCGCACCGAGTTGCCCGAGCACCTCGGCCGCCCGCGGATCGACCAGGCTTGACCCGAGAAGAGAATTCAGCGCGGGCGTCGCCTCGATCACCTTTCCCGAGAGCGTCGCGAAAGTACCCGCCAAGCCCGCCAGGTCCACCGATTTCAGCGGCGTGTTCACCTCACCCTTGAACTCACCGATCGCCGAAGTCACGGAATCGCTGATCTCATCGCTGCGGCGCACCAGTCCGTCGAGGCCGGACACCAGAATTGCCAGGAGATCGGCGTGTTCGAGGAGATCGTTGAGCGCTGCGGCCACCCGGGGATCGTCCAGCTTGGCGCGGACTTGATCGGCGGGCGACACGTACAGAACCTGGCCGTTCGCTGTCATGTGTGCCTCCGTGCCTGAAGATATGGCCTCGTTCACAAGCTAGCTCTCCGAACGGGCTGCGCCTATCGCTATCGCGCAGTTATTGTCAGGATTGCGCACACTTCAATACGCTGGTGCGCAGCGGGATTGGTGCACACTTGCGTGAAGCCGTCGATCGTTTAGGTGAGCCTCTGCTTATGCAGTCAACGCCTGCCGGGTGGCCACGATGTCACGCCTGAAGCGCCTCGGATTCATCGACGTCCGCCACACCGAAGACCCGGTTCGGCGAAAAGTCCGGTCGCGCGGCGTGCCTCCCGCCTTGACCGGCAACGAGATCTTCTACACCGAGAACATCCACGAGGCCACCACGTTGCTGGGCCAGGCGTTGTCGCCGTTGGCACTGCACGTTGCCGACGAGCACACCGACGGATTCGCCGCAGGCATGCACGGGGTACGCCTGCGCAATGTCAGCATGCTGTACTTCGACCTGCACGTGCCCGCCACGATCGACATCCCGAGACTGGGCAACTATGTCGCCGTGCACATGCCGATGAACGGCAGCGCACTGGTCAGCCACCGCGGCAACACCTTCGAGGCGAACAGCATCTGCTCGGCGGTATGCAGCCCAGGCGACCCGCTGACCATGCGCCTCGATCTGGACTCCCCACAGCTGGTCATCCGGATCGAGGAGCCGGCGATGACGGCCTACCTGACCCGGATCATCGGACGCAGCCTTGCACAGCCCCTGGCTTTTGAACCCCAATTCGACCTCACCAGCGAGGCCGCGATGCGTTGGCATGCTGCCGTACAGCTTATTCACACCGAGGTGTTCCACCCTGGTTCGCTGGTCGGGCGTGGGCAGGGTATCGGCGCCGTCGAGGATCTGGTGATGAGCAGTCTGCTGCACCTGCAACCGTCGAACTACCACACCGAATTCACGTCACCGGGGCGCACGGCCAAACGCAAAGCGGTGGTTCAGGCAGCTGTCGAGTACCTGGACGACCATCTCGCCGAGCACGTCACGATGAATTCGGTCGCCGAAGCCGTGCACATGAGTGTGCGGGCAGTCCAACAGGGTTTCCACGAGCAGCTCGGTATGACGCCGATGACCTATCTGCGAGAGCGACGCCTGGAGCGGGTCCATGAGGAACTCATGGATGCCACACCGGCCGACGGCATCACGGTGACATCGGTCGCCGAACGATGGGGGTTTCACCACCTCGGCAGTTTCGGTGTCGAGTACCGCAAGCGCTGGGGCGAGTCACCATCGCAAACCCTGCGACGCTGACTGCGTCGGGTCAGCAGATGCGCGGTAGTTGTTCGCCCAGTTCACGTTCGATGACCCGGGTGGTGCCGAACGACGTGCGCCCAACCGCCATGCCCGGATGTTCGGCGACGACCCGGCCGATGACAGCGGCGCCGACCCCGTCCGGCCGGGCTCTCATCGCCGCCAACACTGCCTCGGTGACCGCCGGGTCCACGAACGCCACCAACTTGCCCTCATTGGCCACCTGAAGCGGATCCAGGCCCAAGAATCCGCATGCCGACGCCACCGCCTCCGGCACCGGGATCGCTGCTTCGTCGAGCGCGATCCCGACCCCCGCCGCCTTGGCGATCTCGACCACCGCGGCCACCAGGCCGCCGCGGGTCGGATCCCGCAGGGCATGGATACCGCCGGTGGGCGCATCCGCGGCCAGCATTGCGGCGACCAACCGGTGCAGCGGTGCGCTGTCAGTGGTGACGACGGTGCCGAAATCAATACCCGCGCGCACACTCATGATCGCCACGCCGTGCTCACCGACGGCGCCGGAAACAATGATGTCGTCACCGACGCATGCCCGCTCGGGTCCGATGTCCACCCCGGCCGGGATCACCCCCACTCCGGCCGTGTTCACGAAGAGCTGGTCCGCGCTGCCCTTGCCGACCACCTTGGTGTCGCCCGTGACGATCCCGACCCCGGCATGGTCGGCCGCCTTGCCCATCGACTGGGCGATCCGGCCGAGCACTTCGAGTTCGAGACCCTCTTCGAGGATGAAGCCGGCCGTCAGACCCAGCGGCTGGGCACCGCTCATGGCGAGGTCGTTGATGGTTCCGTTGACGGCCAGGTCGCCGATGTTGCCTCCGGGAAAGAACAACGGCTGCACCACATATGAGTCCGTGGAGACCGCGATCCGGCCGGCGGGCACGGTCAGCACCGCCGAATCGCGCGACGGTCCCCGGGCGCCGAACGCGCGCAGGAAGAGGTTCTCGATCAGCTCCTCGGACAAAATGCCGCCGCCACCGTGGCCCATCACGATGCGTTTGGTCTCCCGCAGGGGAAGTGGGCACACCCAGTCCGCCGGATCGATCGCGGTCACCTCAGACATGGGCAAGATCCAGCCTGCGGAACTGGTAGTACGCCGCGCACGCCCCTTCACTGGACACCATCGTCGCGCCCAGCGGCGTGCGAGGAGTGCAGGATTTCCCGAAAGCCGGGCACTCATTGGGTTTCAGGAGGCCCTGCAACACCTCACCACTGTGGCATTCGGCGGATTCTGCGACCTGTAGGTGGCCGACCCCGAACTTCTTCTCGGCGTCGAACTCCGCGTAGCGCGGTGACAGCGTCCAGCCCGATTTTTCGATCATGCCGATACCCCGCCACGATCGGTCGGTGACCACAAAGACGTCGTTCAACGTCTGCTGGGCCACCAGATTCCCGGCCGCGGTGACCGCCCGGGGGTAGGCGTTACGCAGTTCGGCCTTACCGTCTTCGAGCAGTTCGACGAGCTGGCGGACTCCTTCGAGCAGGTCGAGCGGCTCGAAACCCGACACCACGATGGGGATGCCGAACTTCGCAACGAGCGGCCCGTACTCGGAGGTGCCCATCACGGTGCACACGTGGCCCGCGCCGAGGAAACCCTGGACCCGATTGGTCGGCGAGGACAAGATGGCCGTCATCGCCGGCGGCACCAGCACATGCGATACCAGCAGAGAGAAGTTCTTCAGGCCCAGCCGTTGGGCATGCACCACCGACATGGCGTTGGCCGGGGCGGTGGTCTCGAAGCCCACCCCGAAGAACACCACATCCTTATCCGGGTTCTCCGCCGCGATCTGCGTGGCGTCCAACGGCGAGTACACGATCCGCACATCCCCGCCGCGGGCACGCACGCTGAACAGGTCCTCGTGACTGCCCGGTACGCGCAACATATCGCCGAATGAGCAGAAGATGACGTTCTCGCGCCCGGCGATCTCGAGGGCCCTGTCGATCAATTCCAGCGGCGTCACGCACACCGGGCAACCCGGGCCGTGGATGAACTCGACGGCGTCGCCCAGTAGTTGGTCGATACCGTTACGGATGATCGAATGAGTCTGTCCACCGCAGACTTCCATGATCGTCCAGGTACGGCTGGCTCGCCGCTTGATGTGGTCGACGAGCGCCCGGGCCGCAACGGGGTCACGGAATTCATCGAGGTACTTCACGCCGGCTCCCGACGTTCTCCGGTGTGCGCCGACGGCTGGACACCCGCGAGTTCTTCTTCGAGGATGCCGAGTTCGGCGAACATGTTCAGGGTGTTGTTGGCGGATTCCTCATCGAGCCGGTTCAGGGCGAATCCGGCGTGCACGATGGTGTACTCCCCGATCTGCAGGTCGGGCAGGTAAGCGAGGCAGACCTTCTTGGTGGTACCACCGAAATCCACCGTGGCCATCCTGGTACCCGACTCCTCCCAGATGTCGACTATCTTGCCGGGGATTCCGAGGCACATATGCCACTTCCTTCTGTCGAGGATCGCCTGTCTGCGGCCGCGACGGCGGCCTGGCCCAGGGCCAGGCCGCCGTCATTACACGGCACGACACTGTGGGTGAGCACTTCGAAGCCACGATCGGCCAGATCGTTTCGAATGCCTTCGAGCAAAAGACGATTGGCGAAGACCCCACCCGTCAGCCCGATGGTGGGGATCGCGGCGGCCAGCGCACTCTCAGCGGCCACTCCGACGGTGGCCCTGATCACGGCCTGATGGAACGCCCACGCCAGCTCCGGCACAGCCGCACCCGCACGTAAACCGTCGACCAATCCGATGATCGCCGGCGTCGGGTCCATGACACCGTCGCCGATCTCGAAATCCACGGCCCGCGCTCCCGGCCCGCCCGCGCGCGCCAATTGCTCCAGCTCGATGGCGGCCTGGCCTTCGTAGGTGACCTGCTGGCAGACGCCCAGCAGGCTGGCCACGCCGTCGAACAGCCGCCCCATACTGGTCGTCGCGACGCACCCGATCCCGCGCGGAATCTGCTGGGCCAGTACGTGTCGGCCGGTCTCGCCCACGGCCGAGACCGGAGGCAGGTCCGTATCCCACCGGACACCCGCCCGGTGCAGGAGGTCGAGTGCGATCCGGGCGGGCTGGTGTACGGCACCGTCACCGCCGGGCAACGCGAAGGGTGCCAGATGTCCCACCCGGGTGAATCCGCATGCACCCGAGAGCAACAGAACTTCACCGCCCCAGATGGTGCCGTCGGGGCCGTAGCCGGTTCCGTCGTAGGTGACCGCAAGCAACGGGCTGCCGAGGCGGGCGTGCTCGGCCAGCAGCGACATCGCGTGGGCATGATGATGCTGCACATAGCTGATGGGTCCACCCCGGCGTTGCGCCCAGCGAGTGGTCGCATATCCGGGGTGCATATCGCAGACGATGCGCCCGTAGCGCCGGTCCGTCATGCGCGCCAGATGCTCGAGCGTCGCGGAGAAGCAGGACTGCGTGCGCGGGTCCGCCATATCCCCCAGGTGAGATGACAGGTGCGCATGTCCGTCGGACCCCAGCAGACAGAAGGTCGTCTTGAGATCACCGCCCGTCGCCAGGAGGACGGGTCCGTCGGCAACCGGAACGGACACCGGCAATGGCGCGTATCCCCGGGACCGGCGCAAGGGCAGCGTGGCGCCCCGATCGTCGACGGTCAGCACCGAGTCCTCACACGCAACGTGGATGGGCCGGTCGTGGGACAGCACGGCGTCGGCAAGCCCCGCGATCCAACTCAGGTCGCCGTCCCGGAAGACGATCGGTGACCCACCCGCGTTGGCAGAGGTCATCACCAGTGCGGTCGTGCCCAATCGCTCGAAGAGCAGGTGATGGATCGGCGAGTAGGCCAGCATCACCCCGATATCGCGCAGGCCGGGCGCCACCAGCGAACAGACGCCGGCACCGGATCGGGGCACCAGCACGATCGGCGCCGCAGCGGACGACAACAGCCGCGCCGAGGCATCGGAGATCTCCGCGATGCCACGGGCGGCTTGGAGATCGGGTGCCATCACCGCGAACGGCTTGGCCGGCCGCGATTTTCGCCGTCGCAGCTCGGCGATGGCCGTAGTCGAGTCGGCCCGGCACGCCAGGTGGTAGCCGCCGATCCCCTTCACCGCGACGATCCCGCCGGTCTCGATCATCGCGGCGGCCGCGCCGATGGGGTCCGCATCGCCACCCGGCCCCGACCACTGCAATACCGGGCCGCAGTCGGGACATGCGATGGTCTGAGCATGGAATCGGCGATCCCTGGGATCTCGGTACTCAGCGGCACACTGGGCGCACATCGCGAACTGCGCCATCGTGGTGGCGGGCCGGTCGTAGGGCAGGTCGGTGATGACGGTGTAGCGCGGGCCGCAGTTGGTGCAGGTGATGAAGGGGTGCCGGTAGCGCCGGTCGGTGGGGTCGCGCATCTCGCGCAGACAATCGGCGCAGCTGGCGATATCGGGGGGCACGAGGGTGCGGCCCGACCCCGTCGGAGTGCTGTCGATGATGCGGAAGTCACCGGCACCGGTCGGCGCGAGGACTGTCAGCACGAAGCTGTCGATGCGCGCCATCGGTGGCGGCGCGCGGCGGATATCCTCCACGGCGCCGTCGACGTCGACGTCGACACCCTCGAATTCGCAGTGCACCGAGCCGGAGTCGTTGTACACGAATCCGGTCACACCGCGCGCGTCGGCGATCCGCGCCACAGCGGGACGGAACCCGACACCTTGGACTACGCCGGTGATGTCGACCCTCGTCCGCACCGTCGTGCCAGGCGACGGTAGAACACGCTTCATGGGCCTCCCGAACAGAGCACGCCGATCGCGCCATTGGGCTGTCGGCGCGCACCGGCCTCCCAAGGCTAGACCCGTTTCCTGATGCCGGTTCGGCTATCGGTCCATCCGCATGAGGATTAAAGTGCGCAGTATCAACGACGAACCCAGACCGATAGCGCCTCGCTGTGCATGAGCTGTCGCTGTGCCAAGCAATAGCCGGTGTCGTGAACTCCCACGCCGCCGGGCGGCGCGTGAGCGTCGTGCGGGTTCAAGTCGGTGCCCTCCGCCAAGTCGTACCCGATGCGCTGGCGTTCTGCTGGACGCTGCTGCGCGACTTCGAGGACCTGGCCGAGGCCGAGCTCGAACTGGATCTGGTGGTCGCCGAGGTGTCGTGCCGAGCGTGTGGGGCGGGTTCGCAGATCGAATCACGGTTCTCTGTCGCATGCCCGCAGTGCGGCAGCGCCGACGTCGACGTCGTGCACGGCCACGAGTTTCTGGTCACATCGATCGAGATCGGCGATCTGCCTGCGGTCAGATCAACGGAAGGTGTTCAAAATGGGTAGATTCCACCGTCACGACGACGGCACGGTGCACAGCCACGAGGCCGGCCACGACCACGGTGACCACAGCGGGTACGACACCGGGTCGCAGCGTATCGACGTGCTGGAGTCGATCTTCGCCGAGAACGATGTGCGGGCCGACATCAATCGGGCCGCCTTCGAGACCAACGGCGTCCGCGCGCTCAACCTGATGAGTTCACCGGGCTCGGGCAAGACCACGGTGCTCGCCGCCACGCTCGACGAGCTCCGCGGCGATATCTCAGTCGGTGTGATCGAGGGCGATATCGCCACCGACCTCGACGCCGCCAAACTTGCAGGCCGCGGAGCACAGGTGTCACTTCTGAACACCAGCAACGGTTTTGGCGGCGAATGCCATCTGGATGCGCCCATGGTGAACCGGGCGTTGGCCGGACTCGATCTGGCCGCCCTCGACCTCGTGATCGTCGAGAATGTCGGAAACCTGGTCTGCCCGGCCGAATTCGACGTCGGCGAGCATGCCAAGGTGATGGTGTACTCGCTCACCGAAGGTGAGGACAAGCCGCTGAAGTACCCGGTCATGTTCCGCTCGGTGGACGTGGTACTGCTCAACAAGATCGACCTCGAACCGCATCTGGATGCCGATGTCGCGACCTACGTCGACCACGTGCATCAGGTGAACCCGCACGCATTGGTGCTTCCGCTGAGCGCGCGCACCGGGGCGGGCATGTCGGCGTGGTTCGACTGGCTGCGCGAATTCGCCTGCCACGCCGCCGAACCCACCCTCGCGCCCCCGGTCCACCTACAGCGGTGACGCGCCCCGCAGATGCTCGAAGATCAACGAGGTCTGCGTACCGGCCACATCGGCATCGGCATTGAGGTTCTCCACCACGAACGCGCGCAGGTCATCGGTGTCACGCGCGGCCACGTGCAGGATGAAATCGTCCCCACCGGCGAGGAAGTACACGTCCATCACCTGAGGGCGCTTGCGGATGTTGGCGATGAAGTCCCGGATTCGCCCACGCGCGTTGGACTGCAGGCTCACCGAGATCATGGCCTGCATCGTCAACCCCACTGCCGCCGGATCGATATCGGTATAGAACCCGCGGATCACCCCGATGTCCTGCAGGCGGCGTAAGCGGCCGTGACAGGTCGACGGGGCGATGCCGACGATATCGGCCAGCGCGCTGTTGGAGATGCGGGCGTCGGCGTGCAGGGCCAGCAGCATGCGCCGGTCGATATCATCGAGCTCCGCCGGCCGAACATCCTTCGGCGCGGGCGCCAGACGCGCTCGCGGTGACGTCGATTGTTCACGCATGACGGCATCTTAGCGAATTAACATCATAGTGATTGCTGTTGGGTCGAAGGTTCTTCACAATTGGACGCAGCATCCACCGTATCTACCGGTTCACACAGGAGCATGAAATGCGCGTCGGCATCCCGACTGAGATCAAGAACAACGAGTTCCGCGTCGCCATCACCCCGGCCGGCGTGGCCGAACTGACCCGCCGTGGCCACGAGGTCCTCATCCAGGCCGGCGCGGGTGAGGGTTCGGCACTGTCCGACAGCGACTACAAGGCCGTCGGCGCCCAGATCGTCGCCACCGCCGATGAGGTGTGGGCCGAGGCCGACCTGCTGCTGAAGGTCAAGGAGCCCATCGAGGCGGAATACTCGCGCCTGCGCAAGGGCCAGACCCTGTTCACCTACCTGCACCTGGCCGCGTCCAGGCCGTGCACCGATGCCCTGCTGGCCTCGGGTACCACCTCGATCGCGTACGAGACCGTGCAGACTGCCGACAACGCGCTGCCCCTGCTGGCCCCCATGAGCGAGGTCGCGGGCCGGCTGTCCGCCCAGGTCGGCGCCTACCACCTGATGCGCACCCAGGGCGGCCGCGGTGTCCTGATGGGCGGCGTCCCCGGTGTCGCCCCCGCCAAGGTCGTCGTCATCGGCGGCGGTATGGCCGGTGACAACGCGGCCGCCGTCGCCTGGGGTATGGGCGCGCACGTCACCGTGTTCGACCTCAACGTCAACACCCTGCGCAAGATCGATGCCGAGTACGGCGGCGCCATCGAGACCCGCTACTCCTCGAGCCTCGATCTCGAAGATGCGGTCAAGCAGGCCGATCTGGTGATCGGCGCGGTCCTGGTGCCCGGCGCGAAGGCGCCCAAGCTGGTCACCAACTCGACTGTCGCCCAGATGAAGTCCGGTGCGGTCCTGGTCGACATCGCGATCGACCAGGGTGGCTGCTTCGAGGATTCCCGGCCCACCACCCACGACGACCCGACCTTCGCGGTGCACGACACGGTGTTCTACTGCGTGGCCAACATGCCGGGTGCGGTGCCGCGGACGTCGACCTACGCGCTGACCAACGCCACCATGCCGTACGTGCTCAAGCTCGCCGACAAGGGTTGGCAGGCCGCGTGCGCCGCGGATGCCGCACTGGCCAAGGGACTCTCGACGCACGAGGGCGCGCTGCTCAACGAGCACGTCGCCAACGACCTCGACCTGCCGTTCACCGACCCGTCGACCGTCCTGATCTGATACCTCACCCCCACCGTCGCCCGGCTGGAATTCTCCGGCCGGGCGATGTGTATGTCACGGGTGATTCGGATCCAGCAGGTAGGGCAACACCAGGGTGGCGAGCTCACCGATCAGCGGCCGCAGGGCGTCGGCCTTGGGATCGTCGACCGCTGAGCGCGTCATGATCGCCAACAGCACGCGCTGCCCCTCGGGTCCGAACGCGATACCGACGTCGTTGGTGCTGCCGTAGTCGCCGCTGCCCGTCTTGTCCGCCGTCGCCCAGCCCGCCGGCAGACCGGCCCGCATGCTGGATGTCTGATTGGCCCGCATCCACTGCTCCAGCAGCAGCCGTTGCGGTGGAGCCAGCACATCCCCGGTCAGCAGTGCGCGATACCCGCCGGCCAGGGCCGCCGGCGTGCTGGTATCACGGGGGTCGCCCGGGATCGCCGAATTCAGCTCCGTCTCCCAACGGTCCAGCCGGGTGCGGTCGTCGCCGATGCTGCGGGCGAACGCCGTGATCGCGGGCGGGCCGCCGAGGCGCCTCAGCAACAGGTTGGCGGCCGTATTGTCGCTGCGCTGCAACGCCGCCTGACACAACTCGGCCAGCGTCATCTGGCTGCCCGCCCTGGGTCCGGTCACCGGCGAGTTCGCGACCACCGCGCTCGGGTCGACGAACTCCGTTGCCTCCAGCGCCAATTCGCCGCTGCCGACCTGCTCAAGCACCCGACCCGCGGCATAGGCCTTGAAGGTCGAGCACATCGCGAACATCTGGTCGGCCCGATGCGCCACCGCCCCCGCGGAATTCAGGTTCACAGCCGACAGACCGACCACGGCATTGTGCCTGCGCTCCAACGCACCGATCTGCTGGTCGAGCGGCGGCAGCGGTTCGGCGGGGTCGGCGTGCACGCGTTCGGCACTGCACGCGGCCACCGCGAAGGTGAAGCCGCCGATCAGGACAGTTCGCCGGGACAACCGCATGTTCCGACTGTACCCATCAGCCCGCGATATGACGAAGACGTTGCGGTAGTGAGCGTTTCGATTTGTAAGGCCCCAAGACCGCGGCGCCGAGCGGTTTGCTCAGCAGTTTGCGTGCCACCGCGTTCACCTCGTCGAGGGTGACGGCATCGATCTGTTCCAGGGTCTGGGCGATGGTGCGGTGTGCGCCGTAGTTGAGCTCGCTGCGGCCCATCCGGTGCATCCGCGACCCCGAGTCCTCCAGGCCCAGCACCAGGCCACCACGCAACGAGCCCTTGGCGATCCGGCACTCGGCTTCGGTGAGACCGTCGCGGGCCACCTCGTCGAGCACATCGGTGGCCAGCCGCACCACCTCATCGAAGCGCTCCGGCAGGCAGGCCGCGTACACCGACAGCGCACCGGCGTCGGAGAACATGTCGATGGTCGAATACACCGAGTAGGCCAGTCCCCGGGACTCCCGGATCTGCTGGAACAGACGGGAACTCAGACCACCACCGAGTGCGGTGTTGAGTACCGACATCGCCCAGCGGTGTTCCCAGTACCGGCCGGGGGTACGCACACCGGCAAGCACGTGGCTCTGTTCACCGTCGCGGTTGACCACCAGCAGACCCGGCCGTCCGGGCACCCGCCCGGCACCCTTGCGGGGCGGGAGCGCGGTGCGCCCACGGACCAGATGCGGGCCGAAATACTCGCGCGCCAGGGCGACGACCCGCTTGTGGTCGACATTGCCGGCCACCGCGAGCACCATGCGCTCCGGGGTGTAGCGGCGCACATGGAACGAGTGCAGCTGCGCGCGGGTCATCGCCTCGATGGACTCCGCGCTGCCGATCACCGGGCGCCCGACGGGGTGATCACCGAACATCGCGGTCAGGAACACGTCACCGAGGGTGTCCTCGGGGTCGTCGTCGCGCATGGCGATCTCTTCGAGCACGACATCGCGTTCGACTTCGACATCCTCGGCGGCACAACGGCCGCGCAGCACGACGTCGGCAACCAGGTCGACGGCGAGTTCCAGATCGGCGTCCAGCACGTGCGCGTAGTAGCAGGTGTGCTCGCGCGCGGTGAACGCGTTGAGCTCGCCGCCCACCGCGTCCATCGACTGGGCGATATGGACCGCCGAGCGCGTGGGTGTCGACTTGAACAACAGATGTTCGAGGAAATGCGCGGCGCCGGCCACCGACGGGCCTTCGTCACGCGATCCGACGTTGACCCACACCCCCACCGACGCGGAATGCACCGACGGGATGTACTCGGTGACCACCCGCAACCCTCCGGGCAGTGCGGTGACCCGCACTGCCTCGGAGGTGTCTTCGCCGCGAGTTCCGCGGCGTAATGCGGGTTTAGGCGTCAGCGGTCGCGGCATCTGTGACTGCGGGCTCCGCCGAATCATCTCCGGTGGCCTCGCCCTCTTCGGCGACCAGCACCAGCGAGATCTTGCCGCGGTTGTCGATATCGGCGATCTCCACCCGGAGCTTGTCACCGACCTTGACGACATCCTCGACTTTGGCGATGCGCTTGCCGCGGCCCAGCTTGCTGATGTGCACCAGCCCGTCGCGACCCGGCAGCAGCGACACGAACGCACCGAAATCGGTGGTCTTGACGACCGTGCCGAGGAAGCGCTCGCCGGTCTTGGGCAGCTGCGGGTTGGCGATCGCGTTGATCATGTCGATCGCGGCCTGGGCCGCCTCGCCGTTGGAGGCGCCGACGAACACGGTGCCGTCGTCCTCGATGGAGATCGACGCACCCGTCTGCTCGGTGATCGAGTTGATCATCTTGCCCTTGGGCCCGATGACCTCGCCGATCTTGTCGACCGGCACCTTGATCGTGGTGATCCGCGGTGCGTACGGGCTCATCTCATCGGGCTCGTCGATGGCCTCGGCCATCACGTCGAGGATGGTCAGGCGCGCGTCCTTGGCCTGGGCCAGCGCACCGGCCAGCACCTTGGACGGGATGCCGTCGAGCTTGGTGTCGAGCTGCAGCGCGGTGACGAAGTCCTTGGTGCCTGCGCACTTGAAGTCCATGTCGCCGAACGCATCTTCGGCGCCGAGGATATCGGTGAGGGTGACGTAACGACGTTCGGACTCCCCGGCCTCATTCTCCACGTCGTCAGAGACCAGACCCATAGCAATGCCTGCTACCGGCGCTTTCAGCGGCACACCGGCGTTGAGCAGCGACATGGTCGAGGCACACACCGAGCCCATCGAGGTGGAACCGTTGGAGCCCAAGGCTTCTGACACCTGGCGGATGGCGTAGGGGAACTCCTCGACCGAGGGCAGCACGGGCATCAGGGCCCGCTCGGCCAGCGCGCCGTGGCCGATCTCGCGGCGCTTGGGCGAACCGACGCGACCGGTCTCACCGGTCGAATACGGCGGGAAGTTGTAGTGGTGCATGTAGCGCTTGGAGGTCTCCGGTCCCAGCGAGTCGATCTGCTGGGCCATCTTGACCATATCGAGTGTGGTCACACCCATGATCTGGGTCTCGCCGCGCTCGAACAACGCGCTGCCGTGCGCCCGCGGGATGATGGCGACCTCGGCGCTCAGGGCGCGGATATCGGTGACACCGCGACCGTCGATGCGGAAGTGATCGGTCAGGATGCGCTG
The DNA here is from genome assembly GCF_051188035.1 of Mycolicibacterium sp. Y3. NCBI lineage: Bacteria > Bacillati > Actinomycetota > Actinomycetes > Mycobacteriales > Mycobacteriaceae > Mycobacterium > Mycolicibacterium sp. Y3. Next base: position 4,349,531 of record NZ_JAVQLT010000001.1, read on the forward strand.
GCGGACAAGCTTCTTCGTCAGCGATCGGTAGGCGGCACCGATCTCCTTCTCGCGGCCCTCGAACTGGCCGGCCAGGCGCTCGAGCACCTCACCCTTGATCTCATCGGTGCGCTCATCGCGCTCGGCCTTGCCGGCGATGGTCAGTGCCTGCGACAGCGCCTCGGTGGCCACCGCGGCGACCTGGCCGTAGACGTCCTCCTGGTATTCGGGGAACAGCGGGTACTCCGCGGTTTCCTTGCCGGCGGCCGCGTGCAGTTCCTCCTGCGCGGTGCACAGCGCGGCGATGAACGGCTTGGCGGCCTCCAGGCCCTCGGCCACCACGGCCTCGGTCGGCGCACCCGCGCCACCGGCGACCAGCTCGATGACCCGGTCGGTGGCCTCGGCCTCGACCATCATGATCGCGACATCGTCGCCGGCCTTACGGCCCGCGACGACCATGTCGAACACCGCACCCTCGAGCTGCTCGACGGTCGGGAAAGCGACCCACTGGCCGTCGATCAACGCCACGCGGACGCCGCCGACCGGGCCGGCGAACGGCAGGCCGGAGATCTGGGTGGACGCCGAGGCGGCATTGATGGCGAGCACGTCGTACAGATCCTTGGGATCCAGGCTCAGGATGGTGACGACGACCTGGATCTCGTTGCGCAGGCCGGACACGAACGTCGGGCGCAGCGGGCGGTCGATCAGGCGACAGGTCAGGATCGCGTCGGTCGACGGGCGGCCCTCACGACGGAAGAACGACCCGGGGATGCGGCCCGCGGCGTACATCCGCTCTTCGACGTCGATGGTCAGCGGGAAGAAGTCGAAATGGTCCTTCGGGGACTTGCTGGCGGTGGTCGCGCTCAGCAGCATCGTGTCGTCGTCGAGGTAGGCGACGACGGAGCCGGCGGCCTGACGGGCCAGCCGGCCGGTCTCGAAGCGGATGGTGCGGGTGCCGAAGCTCCCGTTGTCGATGACGGCGGTGGATTCAAACACGCCTTCGTCGGTTTCAACTGCAGACATAGGTGTCCGTACAGCCTCTCTTGATCGGGTATTCAACTGTTTCGCGCGTCAGCGAACGTGAGACCCGTCCCGGATACGGCTACGGCCGTCGATCGAAGCGGCCGGGATGAACTCCCGGCAGCCACTACCGAAGACCGCCCGATACCTCGAACGGTGCGGTGACGCACAGGAACGGTGCGCGCGGAAACACGCGAACCGCACCAAGTGTCAGGGCCCAGTGGCCTAAAACACCCCCATGTTACACCGGGACGAAACTGCCACTGGCAAGCAGTGTCACGAGACGTCCTCGACGCACACGGTGAACTTGCGCTGGTCGTACGGGTAGCCCAGGCCACTCCCGCACTGATCGACGTTGGCCACCCCTTGCAGGATCTGCGTGGCGCGCTGGCGATGCGGCTGGGTGATATCACCACAATCCACCCGGATGGGGTCGCGGCCGTGCTCCGGATCGATGCTCATGCAACCGCCGGGCACCCAGTCGATATCCATGCAGGTGGTGCCGCCACCATCACCGAAGGTGCTGTGCATGGAGTAGTACGAGTCGGCATCGGTCGGACACTCGTCGCCGGTGGCGACGGTGGCGATGACCTTGTAGTTCGACTCGGGGCTTCCGCACTGCGCCTTGATGGCCTCCGGGCGGTCCGGCGGACCGCCCACTTTCAGGCAGTCCCCGGGCTCCAGATCCGCGGCCGCAGCCGACGAACAACCGGTGGTGAGTCCCCCCGCGAGAAAACAGAACGCGGCCAGCACGGCCGCGGCCCGCCGCGTCAGCGACGCAGACCGAGGCGCTCGATCAGCGACCGGTAGCGCTCGACGTCGACCTGTGCGACGTACTTGAGCAACCGGCGCCGACGACCCACCAGCAGCAGCAGCCCCCGCCGCGAGTGGTGGTCGTGCTTGTGCATCTTCAGGTGTTCGGTCAGATCGGAGATCCGCTTGGTCAGCAGGGCCACCTGAGCCTCCGGCGAACCGGTGTCGGTGTCATGCAGGCCGTACTGGCCGAGGATTTCCTTCTTCTGTTCGGCAGTGAGCGCCACGAAACAACTCCATCAAAAAGGTCCGCGAGGATTATCTGAGGCACGGCCGCCGCGAACTGCAGCACGCGCTGGGTCGCCGCGAAGTCTAGCAGCACCTCACTGCGCAGCGAGAATCGTGCGCGCCTTGGCGGTATCGCCCTGCATGGCGACCACCAGGTCGTCGACCGAGTCGAACTTCTCCTGGCCACGGATGCGCGCCACGAAATCGACGGCGACGTGCTGGCCGTACAGGTCTGCCTCGGTGTCCAGCACGAAGGCCTCGACCGTGCGGGTGCGCCCGGAGAAGGTTGGGTTGGTGCCCACCGACACCGCCGCCTGGTAGCGCTGTCCGGGTGTGACGGTGCCGACCACCGGGCCGTGCCCGAGCACGGTGAACCACGCCGCGTAGACCCCGTCGGCGGGGATGGCCGAATGCATGGGTGGGGCGACATTGGCGGTCGGAAAGCCGAGCACGCGGCCGCGCCCGTCACCGCGCACCACCACACCTTCCACCCGGTGCGGCCGGCCCAGCGCCTCGGCGGCGGCGACCACGTCACCGGCGTCGACGCAGGACCGAATGTAGGTCGACGAGAACGTCACGGTCTCGTCCCGGAGCAACACCCCGTCGCTGCGCTCACCCAGACCGGGTTCGGCCACTTCGGACACCAGGGTCATCCCTTCGACGGCGAAGCCGAACCGCTCACCCGCCTTGCGCAGCAGGTTCACATTGCCCGCCGCCTTCTTGCCGAAGGTGAAGTTCTCCCCCACCACCACCTCGACGGCATGCAGGCTTTCCACGAGCAGTTCGTGGATGTAGCGCTCCGGGGTCAGTTTCATGAAATCCGCGGTGAACGGCATCACCAGGAAGACGTCGATTCCGGTCTCCTCGACCAGTTCGGCGCGCCGGGTCAACGTGGTCAGCTGCGCCGGATGGCTACCGGGAAAGACCACTTCCATCGGATGCGGGTCGAAGGTCATGAGCACGGTCGGCACACCGCGCGAGCGGCCGGATTTCACCGCATGATTGATCAATTCGGCGTGTCCGCGGTGAACACCGTCGAACACCCCGATGGTCACGACACATCGTCCCCAGTCTGTGGGGATGTCTTCCCGGCCCCGCCACCGTTGCACAACGCAAGCCTACGGCGCGCACGCCTCGCCGTCTGCTCCGGATCCCCGGATCAGGTGATGATTGCCTAAACTTTCTCGGTGTGAGGTCCACGTGAGTCCCAACGGCAACCCGCACGACCTGACGACGGTTGCTCAGGACTACCTGAAAGTCATCTGGACCGCGCAGGAGTGGTCCAGGGAAAAGGTGAGCACCAAGCTGCTCGCCGAACGGATCGGTGTGTCGGCGAGCACGGCGTCCGAATCGATCCGCAAGCTCGCCGATCAGGGCCTCGTCGATCACGAGAAGTACGGCGCGGTGACACTGACCGACGCCGGCCGGCGTGCCGCGCTGGCGATGGTGCGCCGACACCGATTGATGGAGACGTTCTTGGTGCGCGAGCTCGGCTACGGCTGGGACGAGGTGCACGACGAGGCCGAGATCCTCGAGCACGCGGTATCCGACCGCATGCTGGACCGCATCGACGCGAAGCTGGGCTTCCCCACTCGTGATCCACACGGAGATCCGATCCCGGCCGCCGACGGCAGGGTGCCCACGCCGCCGGCCCGCCAGTTGTCGGCATGCAACGACGGCGATACGGGGACCGTGGCACGAATCTCCGATGCCGACCCGGAGATGCTGCGCTACTTCGACAGTGTGGGCATCAGCCTGGACTCGCGGTTACGCGTACTGGCCCGGCGCGACTTCGCCGGCATGATCTCGGTGGGTATCGAAGGCGACGGCACCGAGGACGGCAGTCAGGCTACGGTGGATCTGGGAAGCCCTGCGGCACAGGCAATTTGGGTTGTTCCCTAGCGATTTCGGTGACCCGGCCGGCTAACGCACCAGGCGCAACTGCGGGCGTGCCGACGCCTCGCGGGCCTGCACTTCGCGGGCGCGCATATCCAGCCCGGCCAGGCTGTCCACCAGCCGGCAGACGCCGTCGGCCTCGACGGCCTCCAGCAGCGCCGGACTCAGCAACGCGCCGCTGAACTGTCCGCTGGCGGTGATCCACGATCCCGAGCCCGCGGGCGACACGCGGAACATCAACCGCACCGACAGACCTTCAGCGCCGGTGGCGGCCAATTCGATTCGGGTGCCCTCGTCGACCGACTCGACAACCCAGTCCAGGGTGTTGGTGACGCCCAGCATGCGCAGCTTGGCGCTGAGCCGGGTACCCGCGGCTACGCTGGAGGGCGGCTGGGTGACCCAGCTGTCGTGGACGGTGAACCACTGCCCCCAGGTGCGGGGGTCCGTGAGTACCTGCCACACCGCTGCAGGGGAAGCGGACAGATGTTGCGAAGCATCGATATAGCCGACGGGCGCTTCACGTTCGCGGTGCGGGAAGATCCGTGCGCGGTCTCGTCGCGACACAAGGCGCCGTCCGTCGGTGTGGTCTGCGGCGTATCCGAACCACTCGGAGGGATGAGCGGGCAGCTGCATCGTCATATCTGTAACAACGCAAGCCGAACGACCGCGGTTCCCGTGAATTCTTGTGGTGCTGATCTCGAATTGGTCACGACCCCGGGATGAACCACAACACGCTGGACACGTGTTTCGGATGTGGCTCCTGGGGCTGTGGAGGCCTGGCGCGGCGCGCTACAGCGTGGCCGGCCGCAGCACGACGACCGATTTGGTACGAACGGAACCGTCCTGCAGCAGCGCGATCACCCGGCCGTCCGGCGCGGTGGCCGCGTACACCCCGTCGATACCCGCGGGCGCGAGCGCCCGGCCGTGCCGGGCGTCCTCGGTCTCGGCGTCGGTGAGATCACGTCTCGGGAACCCGAGCAGGCAGGCCTCGTCCAGCCCGTAGGACAACCGCGCGGCGTCGGCCAACTCGTCGAGCGTGCGGGCCTCGTCCAGGCCGTAGCGTCCGACCCTGGTGCGCCGCAGCGCGGTCAGGTGCCCGCCGACCCCCAGGGTGGCGCCGACATCGCGGGCCAGCGCCCGGATATAGGTACCCGACGAGCAGTCCACCTCGACGTCGACATCGACGAATTCGCCGGCCGCCGGCCCCGCGGCCTGAGCGTCCGATCTGCGCACGGCGAGCACCTCGAACCGGTCGATGCGCACCGGCCGCGCGGGCAGTTCGACCGTCTGCCCTTCCCGGGCCAGCTTGTAGGCCCGCTGGCCGTCGACCTTGATGGCGCTGACCGACGAGGGCACCTGGGAGATGTCTCCGCGCAGGACCGCGACCGCCGACTCGATCTGCTCATCGGTGATATGCGTCGCGGAGATGTCTTGGAGCACTTCGCCTTCAGCGTCCTCGGTGGATGTCGTCCGGCCGAGCCGAATGGTCGCGGCATAGGACTTGTCGGTGGCGGTGAGCAGCCCGAGGATCTTGGTGGCCCGTTCGATGCCGACCACCAGCACGCCGGTGGCCATCGGATCCAGTGTCCCCGCATGTCCCACTTTGCGGGTACCGAAGAGTCTTCGGCAGCGGCCCACCACGTCATGGCTCGTCAGCCCGGCCGGCTTGTCGACGATCACCAGGCCCGGCGGGATCACGCTGCGGCCCGCTGCGCCGGTCACAGTGTGATCGCCGTCAGCGCCAAACCGTCTCGCACAGTCCACCGCCCGGCCAGCACGTTCAGCGGCGGCCCGGACTCGGCGGCGGGATCGATGAGGATCCTCGACTCGAAGGTGCCGGCCGAACCCGAGGAGTCGGTGCTGAACCTGATGTGCGCATCCTCGAATCCCAGCCAGCGATGTGTCAGGGGAAACCACGCCTTGTAGGTGGCTTCCTTGGCGCAGAACAGGATCCGGTCCCAGTGCAGTCCCCCCGGCAGGCCGCCGAGTTCGAGGCGTTCCACGGGCAGACTGATCGCGTCGAGCACACCCTTGGGCAGCGTGTCGTGCGGTTCGGCGTCGATCCCCAGCGCGCGCACCTCGGCGCTGCGGCCCACCACCGCGCCACGGAACCCGTCGCAGTGCGTCAAACTCCCGACCACCCCGTCGGGCCAGCACGGTTCACCCTTGTCTCCCTTGAGGATCGGCACGGGCGCCAGCCCGAGTTCACCGAGGGCTTGACGGGCACAGTGCCGCACCGTGACGAATTCGTTGCGCCGCTTGGCCACCGAACGCGCCACCAACGGCTCCTCTTCCGGTAACGGTGCCAGGCCGGGGGGATCGTCATAGATTTCGGCGGACACCACGACCTCCGGTACCACCGCACGCAATAAACTCACGGTCAGTACCCCCGCCGGGTCTTGATGCGATCCTGCATCTTCTGGGCGTTCTCGCGCATCTCGGTGGTGATCTCGAAGTGCCCGCCGAATTCGTTCAGGTAGCCGGGCGCGTAATTCGGATCCGGCAGGATCTGTCGCAACCAGCGATATGGCTTGCGGCGCCGCCATTCCCGCGGATAGCCGACCGAGACCTCCTCGAACCGCACGCCGTCGTACCACGTGGTGCGCGGGATGTGCAGATGCCCGTACACCGAACAGATGGCGTTGTATCGGGTATGCCAGTCCTTGGTCGCCGTGGTGCCACACCACAGCGCGAACTCGGGGTAGAACATGGCGTCGCAGGGTTCGCGCACCAGCGGGAAATGGTTGACCAGCACCGTCGGGTTCATCCAGTCCAGATCCTCCAGGCGCTTGCGGGTCTGGGCCACCCGGTCCCGGCACCAGGCATCGCGGGTGGCGAACGGTTCGGCGGACAGCAGGAACTCGTCGGTACCCACCACGTTGCGTTCCCGGGCCACCGCCAGTCCCTCGGCCTTGGTCGCCGTGCCCTCGGGCAGGAACGAGTAGTCGTAGAGCAGGAACATCGGCACGATGGTGGCCGGACCGCCCTCCTCGTTCCACACCGGGAACGGGTGCTCCGGGGTCACGATGCCCATCTCGTCGCACATGGTGACGAGGTAGTCGTACCGGGACTGCCCGAAGATCTGCATGGGGTCCTTGTTGGTGGTCCACAACTCGTGGTTGCCCGGCACCCAGATCACCTTGGCAAACCGCCGGCGCAGCAGATCCAGCGCCCAGCGGATCTCGTCGGTGCGCTCACCGACGTCACCGGCAACGATCAGCCAGTCCTCGGGCGAGGACGGGTAGAGCGATTCGGTGACGGGCTTGTTCCCCGTGTGACCGGTGTGCAGGTCGCTGATGGCCCACAGCACCGGCCGGCGCTGATCTCGTGACGTCGCGGACACAACGGATCAGCCTACTTGCGCCACCCGCGGCCCTCCGGGCGAGCACGCGCCGAGCAACTAGAACCTGTTCTCATTTCCCGTCCGGACGCCCGATCCACCCTTGTACACTCCCCCGCAGTGCTCGATTGGGACGCACTGCGAAGTTCGAGGGGGTGTGATGGCTGCCAAACTGCGTCTGCTGTCGGCGCTGTGCGCGCTGGTGGCCGCGGTGATCGTGGTGTGGCAGGCCAACCCGGCCGGCGCTCCCGTGCAGGTCCGCGCCGCAGACCTGCCGCTGACCAACGTCTCCACGACCATCAAGTGGCCGGTCATCGAGACCACCGATCCGTCCCCGTTCGACCCCTGCCGGGACATTCCGCTGGATGTGGTGCAGCGCATCGGGCTGGCCTTCACCCCGCCCACCCCGGAGGACGGACTGCGCTGCCACTACGACGCCGGCAACTACCAGATGGCCATCGAAGCCTTCGTCTGGCGGACCTATGAGCAGTCCCTGCCCGCCGATGCGGTCGAACTGAACATCGGCGGCCACCGCGCGGCGCAGTTCTGGATCATGAAGCCCACCGACTGGAACGACCGCTGGTGGATCACCTGCATGATCGCCTTCAAGACCAGTTACGGCGTCCTGCAGCAATCGGTGTTCTACTCGCCGGTCGATTCACCGGATCGCCCGGACTGCCTGCAGACCAACCTGCAGCGCGCCAACGAACTGGTTCCGTACTACAAGTTCTGAGCCGGCGGGCGTGGGTAATGTTCGTTAGGTGAGCTCCAGACTCTCGCAGCTGTCCCGGCACGCCCTCGGCCGCGCCCTTCACCTCCCTCCTCCGATCTGTGACTACGCCGTGCACCGGGCGCTGCCGGTACCGATGCGCGACGGGGTGGAGCTGCTGGCCGACCATTACCGTCCGCTGACCCCCACCCCCGCGGGCACCCTGCTGGTTCGGGCCCCGTACGGACGCCGATTCCCGTTCACCATCTTTTTCGGCAGCATCTACGCCGCCCGCGGCTACCACGTCGTATTCCAAAGCGTGCGTGGAACGTTCGGGTCCGGTGGCACGTTCACGCCGATGGTCAACGAGGTCTCCGACGGGATCGACACCGCCGCCTGGTTGCGCGAACAGCCCTGGTTCACGGGGACATTCGCCACCATCGGGTTGTCCTACCTGGGCTTCACCCAGTGGGCGCTGCTCACCGATCCCCCACCGGAACTGGTCACCGCGGTGATCAGCGTCGGTCCGCATGACTTCGCGCAATCCTCCTGGGGCACCGGATCGTTCTCGCTCAACGACTTCCTCGGCTGGAGCCACATGATGTCCCACCAGGAGGACCCGAACCTGGTGCGGGCGGTCATGCGGCAGGCCCAGGCCGGCCAGCGCGTCGGCGCCGCGACGATGGATCTGCCGGTGGGCGCGGCCGGGCGGCGGCTCCTGGGCGACGGTGCACCCTGGTACGAGTCCTGGCTGCAGCCGCCGGACGAAGACCCCGAGCTGTGGGCCCGCCTGGCGGTGACCGAGGCGCTGGACCGGGTGGCCGTCCCGGTGTTGTTGATCAGCGGCTGGCAGGATCTGTTTCTGGACCAGACCCTGGCGCAGTACCGGCGTCTGCGCGAGCGCGGCGTCGACACCGCGCTGACCGTCGGGTCCTGGACGCACACCCAGTTGATGCAGCGGGGCGCCTCGGTTGTCCTGCGCGAGACGCTGGACTGGCTGGGCACCCATCTGGCGGGCCGGCCCAGCACCCCTCGCAGTCCGGTGCGGATACACATCAACGGCGGTGCCCCTGGGGACGGCTGGGTCGATCTGCCGGACTGGCCGCCTGCCTCGACGGACCACACGCTCTATCTGCAGGCCGCGGGCGGGCTCTCGGACGGACCCGGACGGGGTGGTCTCACCTCGAGCTTCACCTACCATCCCGCCGACCCCACCCCCACCATCGGCGGACGGCTGCTCTCCGCCAAGGGCGGCTACCGTGACGACACCGCGCTGGGCACCCGCGCCGACGTCCTGACCTTCACCGGAGCCCCGCTGCCGGCGGATCTGTACGCGGTGGGAGTTCCGGCGATCGAACTGGCCCACCACACCGACAATCCGCATCACGACCTGTCCATCCGGGTCAGCGAGGTCGATGCACGGGGGCGGTCGCGAAACGTCACCGATGGATTCCGGCGGTACACCGGCCGCTCCGAGGACGTCGTACGGATCGAACTCGACGCGATCGCCCACCGCTTCGCCGCCGGTACCCGCATCCGGGTCGTGGTGGCGGGCGGTTCGCATCCGCGGTTCGCCCGCAATCTGGGCACCGGCGAGCCCACCGAGACCGGTCAGACTCTGCGCCCGGCGACCCACACCATCACCCACGACGACCGGTCGCGGCTGATCCTGCCGGCGGGTCGCCCGACCCCGTCAGCCGACTGAATCGCGGACCCGTCCGGCGATCGCCGCCAGGGTCTGCGCATCGTGCACCGGCGCGCCGAAATCCTGCGATACGGCGAGTTGTACCCAACTGGCGCAGCCTGCGTATTCGGGTGTGCGGGGCAGCCGGATCGGCACCGCCAGCGGGTGGGCCTGCACCACCAGCACCGTCAGGCGATGTCTGGGGCGGAAATCCAGCCGATCGGCCCGCACCGACCCGGCGGTCCAGATGTGCAGGTCGGCAATCTCTTCGATGGCCTCGGGCCGATTCACCTGCACCGCGGCCACCACCTTCGCCCCGGCCCGCAGCACCACCGCCTCCTCGGTGCTGTCGGCCTCTTGACCGCCGGGGGCCAGCAGGTCCCGATGCTCCGGGCGTACCCGCTGCGCATGGCTGTGCGCCACCGTGGGAAACAGCAGAAACGGTGCCGCGGCCGCCGCCGGATCGAGGGAGAAGCGTTTCTCGTGGATACCGCCCTTGCGCAGCAGCACCGTCTGGCGGCCGTCGAGCAGGGCTCGCACCGCGGCGCTCCACTCCTTGAGAGCAGGTGAATTCACTTGGCCGCCAGGCGAGCCCGCACCTCGGGACGGCGCAGCGGCGGCACCGTCTTGGGCGGTTGACGGCGGGGCGGCAGTTGCCGCAGCAGCCTGGTGGTGATCTCGGTGACCTCGGCGACCGCCGTCTCGAATGCCGCTTCGTTGGCGGCGGTGGGTCGGATGATACCGCTGACCTTGCGGATGAACTGCCGGGAGGCGGCTTCGATCTCCTCAGCGGTGGCGGCCGGTTCCAGACCGCGCAACTCGGTGATGTTTCGGCACATACCCCCACGATATGTTCATGCGATGACCTCTGCTGACGTCCTTCTCATCGAGACGACCGACCGTGTCCGCACGCTGACGTTGAACCGGCCGCAGGCGCGCAACGCGCTCTCGGCGCAGCTGCGCACCGCGTTCTACGCAGCGCTGCGCGCCGCCCATGCCGATGACGCTGTCGACGTGGTGATCCTCACCGGCGCCGACCCGGTGTTCTGCGCAGGGTTGGACCTCAAGGAGCTCGGCGACACCACCGAGTTGCCCGATATCTCCCCCAAGTGGCCGCCGATGACGAAACCGGTCATCGGCGCGATCAACGGTGCCGCGGTCACCGGCGGACTCGAGCTCGCGCTGTACTGCGACATCCTCATCGCCTCCGAACAGGCCCGCTTCGCCGACACCCACGCCCGGGTCGGATTGCTGCCCACCTGGGGCCTGTCGGTGCGGCTGCCGCAGAAGGTCGGCGTCGGGCTGGCCCGGCGGATGAGCCTGACCGGGGACTACCTGTCCGCCGCCGACGCGCTACGCGCCGGGCTGGTCACCGAGGTCGTCGCCCACGACGAGTTGCTGCCCGCGGCGCGCAAGGTCGCCGCCTCGATCGTCGGCAACAACCAGAAAGCCGTTCGCGCCCTTCTGGATTCGTATCACCGAATCGATGCCGAGCAGACCCAGGCCGGTCTGTGGATCGAGGCCGAGTCGGCGCGGGCCTGGATGGCGGACACCTCCGGTGACGATATCGCCGCCAGCCGGGCCTCGGTGTTCGAGCGCGGCCGCGAGCAGGTGCGCCCCTAGCCGTTGCTCATATGAGCAAAAATATGCGCATGTGTTGACGCGGTCTCTTTGCCCTTCCTAACGTGATGGCCGTCACGCGCCTCGACGCCGAGGCACAAGTTAGGAGTAGCGATGAGACTGGCAAGAGTTGCGGCGGGGTTGGCAATCTCGGCCACGGTGGCCATCGGTTCCACCGCCTGCACCATGCCCGGGGACAAGGGCGCCACCGGCGGCAACACGGCCGGCGACGGCGCGGTCAAGATCGGGTTCAGCCAGGCGACCCAACAGAGCCCGTTCTACGTCGCCCTGACCGACGCCGCCAAGCAGACCGCCCAGCGGGATGGCAACGAGCTCTTCTTCGCCGATGCCAACGGTGACGTCACCAAGCAGAACAACGACGTCCAAGATCTCATCACCCGCGGGATCAACGTCCTGGTGATCAACCCCGTCGACCCCAAGGGCGTCGCTCCGTCGATCGCCGCCGCATCGGCGGCGGGCATCAAGGTCGTCACCGTCGACCGCCCCGTCCAGAGCGGCGCGGCCGCCTTCGTCGGGCGGGACAACAAGGCCATGGGTCAGACCGTCGGCGAGGCGGCCGTGACCGCACTCGGACCCGCCGGCGGGACCATCATCGAGATCCAGGGCGACGCCGGCGGCGCGGTCGCCCGCGACCGCCACGACGGGTTCGCCGCCGCGGTCAACGGCCACCCCAACGTCACCGTGGTCGACGGACCGTACAGCGACTACATCCGGTCCAAGGCCGTCACCGCCATGCAGGACCTGCTGCAGGCGCACCCGGACGTCAAGGCCGTCTACGCCCAGAACGACGACATGGCGCTCGGGGCGATGCAGGTGCTCGCCGAGAACAACCGCCGTGACGTCTTGGTGTTCGGCGTCGACGGGCTCATGGAAGCCGTCCGCGCCATCGCCGACGGCAAGCAATACGTGGCCACCGCGCTCAACGACCCCAATATCGAAGGGCAGCTCGCCGTCGAGACCGCCGTCAAGGTGGCCAGGGGTGAATCGGTCCCCGAATTCATCGACGCCGGTACGGGTTTGGTCGACAAGACGAACGCCGCATCGCTGGTCGGCGACACCACCTTCGCCAAGGCGCCGGCGCCACCGGCCTGATCCGCACCGACACTGCCACCTCGACTCCAGGAGATTCACACCGATGACCACCGAAGCACCCACCCGTGATCTGGCCGACGATGACGTCATCCCGCAGACCATGACCGCCGCCGTCATGCACGCTCCGGGCGATATCAGGGTGGAGGATGTCGCGGTGCCCAGGCCGGGGCGCGGGCAGGTCCTGCTCAAAGTCGCCGCCTGCGGCGTCTGCGGCTCGGACATCCCGCGGATGCTGCACAACGGCGGCTACATCATGCCGATCATCTGTGGCCACGAATTCTCCGGCTGGGTCGTCGAATTGGGCGAGGACGTCACCGGTTTCGAACTCGGCGAACTCGTCTCGGTGCCGCCGCTGATCCCCTGCCGCAGTTGCGATTTCTGCCTCAAGGGCGCGTTCGGGCTGTGCGAGAACTACGACTACTTCGGTAGCCGCTGCGACGGCGCCTACGCCCAGTACGTGGTGTCGCCGGTGGGCAATCTGCTCAAGATGCCCGCGGGTATCGACCCGCGGGCCGCAGCCATGATCGATCCCGCAGCGATCGCGTTGCACGGGTTGTGGAAGACGGGGCTGCGCGCCGGGCACCGCGTGCTGGTCATCGGCGCGGGCCCGATCGGCCTGTTCGCCGTCCAGTGGGCCCGACTGCACGGCGCGACCGAAGTCGTCACCGTCGACCTGAGCGAGGAGAAGGCCGCCATGGCACGGGAAGCCGGCGCCACGGCGGCGGTGCAGAGCGCCGAGGAAGCCCGCGCCCTGGGCGGGCGCGGATTCGACATCGTGCTGGAATCCGCGGGCGTGCCCGTGACGGCCGATATGGCGGCCAACCTGACCGGGCCGCACGGGCACGCGGTGTTCATCGGCATCCCGCACGCCCCGGTGCCGCTGGGTAAGGACACCTTCAACCGGTTCATGCGTCTGGAAGCCAGCCTGCACGGATCGTGGAACTCGTTCTCCGCGCCGTTCCCCGGCGATGAATGGCGCACCTCGGCCGAGTTGATGTCCACCGGGCAACTGAGATGGGATTTCATGATCACCCACGAGCTGCCGTTGTCGGCCCTGCCGCAGACCATGCACCAACTCGGCGAACGATCGATCTTCTCGTCGAAGGTTCTGTTCTTGCCCAACGAGGACTGATCATGGGAATCCTGCTGTCGATCGACCTGGGCACCGAAGGCGCCCGGGTGGGAGCGTTCACCGAGGACGGACGCGCGCTGGGTGAGGCGCACCGGACCTATCCGACCCAGTTCCCCAAACCGGGCTGGGCGGAACAGGATCCGCGGGACTGGTGGGAAGCCCTCACCGGAGCCACGCGCGAACTGCTGAGCACCGCCGAGTGCCGGGCTTCGGGTGACGTGGTGGCGATCGCGGCGGCCACCACGGCGTCCACCGTGGCCGTGGTCGACGCCGCGGGCGTGCCACTGCGACCGGCCATCCTGTGGATGGACTGCCGTAGCAGCGCGGAATCCGAACGCACCGCGAAGATCTCTGCCGAGTTCCCGATCCTGGACTGGTCCGGGGGCTCCGATGCCGCGGAATGGCTTGTACCCAAAGCGATGTGGTTACGTTCACACGACGCGGAGAACTATCGCCGGGCGGACCGGATCGTGGAGGCGGTGGACTACCTCACGTTCCGCCTCACCGGCCAGTGGGTCGGCTCGCAGATGAACGCGGTGTGCAAGTACAACTACGACACCATCGCCGGGCGGTTCCCCACCGAGTTGTACGCCGCGCTCGGAGTCGAGGATCTGGCCGCCAAACTGCCCGATCGGATCGTCGAGGTGGGCGGGGTCGCCGGTACGTTGTCCCCCACCGCCGCAGCCGATCTCGGCATCTCCGGCAGTCCCGTCGTGGCGGTCGGTGGTATCGACGCGCACGTGTCGTTGCTGTCCTGTGGCGATGACCTCGACGGGCTGGTCTCCCTGGTGTCGGGCACCTCCTCGGCGATCATCGCCGAGGTCGACGTGCCCACCGACACCCACGAGATCTGGGGCCCGTACCCGCACGCCCTGCGCCAGGGCAAGTGGCTGGTCGAGGGTGGTCAGGTCACCAGCGGCTCCGTCCTCAAGTGGACCGGCGAGTCGATCATGGGAGTGCCCAGGGCCGACCTGCCGGGACTGATCGCGCAAGCCACCGCGGTCGATCCCGCACAGCACGGCCTGCGCGCACTGGACTACTTCATGGGCAACCGCACACCGCATCGTGACCCGACGCTGCGCGGCGCCGTCCTCGGCCTGTCGCTGGGCACCACCAAGGCGGAGCTCTACCGAGCCATGGTCGAGGCGGTCGCCTGCGGCACCCGCGCGGTCATCGACTCGTTCGAACGCGCCGGGGTGTCCTGCCGGCGCCTGGTGTTCTCCGGCGGTATCGAACGAAACCCATTGTGGCAGCAGGTCACCGTCGATGTACTGGGCCGACCGGCCGAATTCGTCGTCGGCGCGAACCTGACGCTGCGGGCGTGCGCGGCGATCGCCGCCACCGGCGCCGGGGTGACCGCCTCCCTCATGGAAGGATCCCGGCTGTTCGCGCCTCAGGTGCGGACCCTCGAACCGGATTCGCAACGAATTCCCGTCTACCAGGACACTTACCGGGACTATCAGCGCCTGACCGCCATGGTCGCGCAGTTCACGAGGGACGGCGCCCATCGGCCGGCTCCCGGCGCTGCCACGCCGGCACGGCCCATCGAGCTGATCCGCTGATGGTCCATCCGGCCGACCGCAGCCACATCGAACTGCTCCTGCACGTCGCCCAGTGCTACTACGAGCACGGGCGCACCCAGGAGGACATCGGGCACGAACTGCACCTGACCCGCTGGAAGGTGGGTCGCCTGTTGGACGAGGCGCGTGAGGTCGGCATCGTCCAGATCAAGATCGTGCATCCGCAGGCCCGCCGCGCCCACCTCGAGGTGGCACTGCGCAGCGAGTTCGGGCTTCGGGAATGCATCGTGGTGCCCGGCCCCGAAACGCCGGGCTCCGACGGGCATATCGCCGCCGCGGCGGTC
Organism: Mycolicibacterium sp. Y3; assembly: GCF_051188035.1. Lineage (NCBI taxonomy): Bacteria > Bacillati > Actinomycetota > Actinomycetes > Mycobacteriales > Mycobacteriaceae > Mycobacterium > Mycolicibacterium sp. Y3. The sequence continues at coordinate 4,364,929 of NZ_JAVQLT010000001.1, forward strand.
GGCTACCTCAAGGCCAACGCATCGTGGATCACCACGTTGGCCGTCTCATGGGGTAACACCCTGCAGCACATCGCTGCCGTGCTGCCGGCCGGCTGGACCAGCGGGATCGAGGTGATCCAGGCCAACGGCGGGGTCAGCCGTTCGGTACGGCCCACCACCGCAGCCAATATCGCCACGAGCATCGCGCACAGCGGCAACGGCCGGGCCACCCTGCTACCGGTGCCGGCCATCGTCGAGCGGATCGAGACGCGCGACGCGCTCTACACCGAGGGATTCGTCGTCGACGTGCTCAGCGTCGCCCGCCGGGCCGACGCGCTGCTGTTCTCCCTCGGAGCGCTGGGGCCCAGCTCGGTACTCGTCGAATCCGGCGCGGTGACCGCCGGCGAGCTGCGTGAGCTGGAGTCCCTCGGCGCGTGCGGGGACGTGCTGGCCCACTACATCACCGCCGCGGGCGAGATCGCTCATCCCGGGATCGACCGCAGGACAGTCGGGCTCGGCCTCGACGACGTCAAGAACGCCCACTGCGCGATCGCCGTGGCGGCGGGCCCGGACAAGGTGCCCGTGGTCCGCGCCGCGCTACGCAACGGGCTGTGCACCGTGCTGATCACCGACGAACCCACCGCGACCACCGTTCTCGAACAGAGCGCGGTGTTGGAGGCATGACATGACATCGCTGCATCCCAGGCCGCCGGTCGTCTCGGCGGTACGCCCGACCGCCCTGAAGATGACGGGCATCGTCAAGACCTTCCCGGGCACCAGGGCCTGCAAGGGTGCCGATCTGGAGGTCACCGAGGGTGAGGTGCACTGTCTGCTCGGCGAGAACGGCGCAGGCAAGAGCACCCTGATGAAAATCCTGTCCGGCTCGTACACACCCGATGCCGGAACCATCACACTCGGCGACCGGACGATGGTGTTCGGCTCACCGCTGGACGGGGTGCGCGCCGGCATCAACACGATCTACCAGGAACTCGATCTGGTACCGGATATGACCGTGGCGCAGAACCTGTTCCTGTGCCACGAGCCCCGGCGCGGACCCTTCGTCGCCCGCAGACAGCGAGACCGGCTGGCCACCAAGGCGATTGCCCGGGTCGGGGGCACGTTCGCCCCGTCGAGCATCGTCGGTCAGCTCTCGGTGTCCGACCAACAGCTCACGGCGATCGCCAAGGCGCTGACCACCGATGCCCGCATCGTGGTGATGGACGAACCCAGCGCGACCCTCACCGAACACGACCTGGCCGCGGTGTTCCGGGTGATCCGCGAACTCACGGCGGCCGGGAAATCGGTCATCTACATCTCGCACCGACTGGACGAGGTCAAGGAGATCGGCGACCGGGCGACCGTCATGCGTGACGGCGCCACCGTCGGCGTGTTCGACGTCGCCTCGGTGTCCAAAGAGCAACTCGTGGAGGCGATGATCGGCCGCGCGGTGGCGGTGCGGCCTCCGCGCCGCGTTCACGACACCGTGGCAGATCCGTTGTTGCGCGTGCGCCGCGCGGTGGTGCCGAACCTCATCGACGTCCGCGACATCACCGTCGGCCGTGGCGAGATCGTCGGCCTGGCCGGTCTCGGCGGATCTGGCCGGTCCACCCTGCTCGCCGCCCTGTTCGGCGATCGGCGAGCCGATCTCGACATGACCTTCGCGGGCCGGCACGTCACCGCACTCACCCCGCGGGGCGCCGTCGGCATGGGCATGGGCCTGGTGCCCGAAGACCGCAAACGCCAAGGCCTCTTCCTGGAGCAGTCGATCCTGCGCAATGCGGCGATCGCCACCTTGCACCCGCTGCGGCTCAATCCGCTGGCGCATGCCCGCCAGGTGTGCGTACCGCCTTTGCAGCGTCTCGGCGTCAAGTTCGCCGATATCGGCCAACCGGTCGGCCAGCTCTCCGGCGGCAATCAGCAGAAGGTGGTGCTCGCGAAGTGGATGGCCCGCGGGGTGGACATGCTGCTGCTCGACGAACCCACCCGCGGCCTGGACATCGGAGCGAAAGACGACCTCTTCGAACAGGTTCACGCGCTCGCCGATACCGGTGTCGGTGTCGTGATGGCATCCAGTGAGCTCAGTGAGCTGACCGAGAACTGCAATCGGATCTGGGTCATGCACGAAGGCCGCAACATCGCCCAGTACCAACCAGCGACCACCCCGGCAGCGGATATCGCCCGCTGCATCGTCACAGGAACGAAGCCCACCCATGACTGACCTGATGGATCGATCCGGAACCCCCGGCCCCCTCGCCGTCGCAAAAGCTCAGCGCCGCAACATCATCATGCGGTTCAACCTGCTGTTCATCTTCATCGCACTGTTCGTGGTGGCCTCGGTGTCCGCGCCGCAGTTCCTCACCAGCCAGAACATGGCCAACCTGCTCCAGCAGTCCAGCCTCACCGGCATCGTCGCGATCGGGATGACGGTGGTGATCCTGACCTCCGGTATCGATTTGTCGGTCGGCAGTGTCGCCGCGCTGTCGGGCATGCTGGTGGCGATCTTCATCGGCGCGGGTATCCCGTGGCCGGTGGCCATGGCGCTCGCGATCGGCGCCGGGCTCGTGCTCGGCGGCGTGATGGGCGGCCTGAGCGCCTACCTGGCACTCCCGGCATTCATGGTGACCCTGGCCGGCATGCAGAGCATCCGTGGCCTGACCTACCTGACCACCAACGGCACCCCCACCACCGCAGAGATCCCGATGGGGCTGCGGTTCCTGGGCGCGGGGTCCATTGCCGGCATCCCGGTGGTCGGGGTGATCTTCGTGCTCACCACGGTGATCGTCGGGCTCGTGCTGCGGCGGACCACCTTCGGTGAACACCTCTACGCCGTCGGCAGCAATCCGCAGGCGGCCCGCCTGTCCGGATTGCCCGTGCAACGCATCACCACCTCGGCCTATGTCATCTCCGGTGGCCTGGCGGCGCTGACCGGCGTGCTGCTCACCGCACGCCTGACCATCGGCCAGCCCACCGCGAACACCGGCCTGGAACTCGACGCGATCGCCGCGGTGGTTCTCGGCGGCACCAGCCTGTTCGGCGGAAAAGGCGGGGTGATGGGCACTTTCATCGCCGTGTTGTTGCTGTCGGTGCTGCGTAACCTGTTCAATCTGCTGGGGCTCAGCTCGTTCTTCCAGATGCTGGTCACCGGCCTGATCCTGATCGCGGCACTGATCATGAACTACCTGCTCGACCGCCAGTCCAAGAGCGCGGCCTGACCGCACCTCACGACCACACCCCGAAGGAACCCGATGAGCATCTCCCCTACGCCCACCGCCCCCGCCGTCGCGGCCGTCATCGACCACACCCTGCTCAAGCCGGAAGCCACGGCCGCCGACGTCGCCGCACTGGTCGCCGAAGCCGAGGAACTGGGCACCTACTCCGTGTGCGTGTCACCGTCGATGCTCCCGATCACGGTGCCCGCACGCCTGAAAGTGGCCGCGGTATGCGGGTTTCCCAGCGGGAAGCACACCTCGGCCGTCAAGGCTGCCGAAGCGGCCGAGGCCGTGCGCAACGGGGCTGACGAGATCGACATGGTCATCGACGTCGGCGCCGCCAAGGAGGGGGCATTCGACCGGGTGCAGGCCGATATCGCCGCCGTGCGCGCGGCCGCTCCGGCACCGACCGTCCTGAAGGTGATCATCGAATCCGCGGCGTTGACCGACCACGAGATCGTCGAGGTGTGCCGCGCCGCGGTGGCCACCGACGCCGATTTCGTCAAGACCTCCACCGGTTTTCATCCCGCCGGCGGGGCGAGCGTGCACGCGGTGGAGTTGATGCACCGCACCGTGCGCGACGCCGGGTTGCAGGTGAAGGCTTCGGGCGGGGTGCGCACCATGGAACAGGCGGTGGCGATGATGGCCGCCGGGGCCACCCGGCTGGGGGTGTCCGGCTCGCGTGCGCTGCTGACCAGCGCCGGCAGCGGGGACACCACGTACTGACGCCCCTAGCCGGTGCCCGCCACCAGCCAGCGTCCCGAGAACGCGCGCCAGCCGACGAAAACCAGGCGCAGCACCATGAACGTGCTCAGCCCGGACCAGATCCCCACCAAACCCCAACCGAACGCCAGCGACAACCAGATCAGCGGCAGAAACCCGACCAGCGCACTGATCAGGGTGGCGTTGCGCATGAACTTCGCGTCCCCGGCGCCGAGCAGCACACCGTCGAGGGCGAACACCACCCCGGCAACCGTCAACTGCCCCACCATGAACCACCAGGGTGCGACGATCTCGTCGAGCACCGCCGCATCGGAGGTGAACAACCCGGGCAGCATCGGCGCCCCGAGCGCGAACACCAGCGCCAGCACCGCGGCGGCCACCGTCGAGTACACCGTCACCCGCCACGCCACCCCTTTGGCGTGGCCCAGCCGGCCCGCCCCCAGCGCCGCACCCACCAACGACTGCGCCGCGATGGCCAGCGAATCCAGTACCAGCGCAAGGAAGTTCCACAACTGCAGGACCACCTGATGGGCAGCCACCGCGGCCGCGCCGAAGCGAGCCGCGACCGCCCCCGCCGAGACGAAACAAGCCTGGAACGCCAGCGTCCGCAGCGCCAGATCGCGGCCCATCACCAGCTGGGCCTTGAGCAGCGGTGGCCGGATGCCCAGCGGTACCCGCTCCACCAGCAGGGCCCGCACGAACAAGCAGGCGGCCAGCCACTGCCCCACCAGGTTGGCCACCGCCGATCCGGCCAGCCCGAGCCGCGGAGCCCCGAGGAGGCCGTACACCAAGGTCGGGCACAGCAGCGCTGAAACACCAAAGCCGACAAGCACATAGCGCAGCGGGCGGGCGGTGTCCTGCACACCGCGCAGCCAGCCGTTACCGGCCATCGACACCATGATCGCGGGGGCGCCCAGGATCGCGATCCGCAACCAGGGCAGCGCCGCGGCGGCGATCTCGCCGCCGCCGGAGATGGCATTGCACAGCGGCACGGCGAAGATCTGCACGATGAGCACCACCAGCAGCCCCAGCCCCAGCGCCAGCCAGGTGGCCTGTACGCCCTCACCCACCGCGGCGCGGCGGTCGGCGGCACCGAAGAAGCGGGCCGAGCGTGCCGTGGTGCCGTATGACAGGAAGGTCAGCTGGGAGCTGACCAGCGAGAGCACCAGACCGCCGATCGCGAGGCCGGCCAGGCTCAGCGCACCGAGCCGCCCGACCACGGCGATATCGAAGAGCAGGTAGACCGGTTCGGCGGCGAGCACCCCGAGGGCGGGCAGCGCCAGACCGGCGATGCGCCGTGCGGTGACCGGCTGGTCGGACAAATCGCTCAGCCGAGGACGCGGCGCAGCCCCGCGGCCACTTCGTCGGCGGTGCCGGTGGCCGTGTAGCCGGCCGCGCGACGATGGCCGCCGCCGCCGAACTCACTGGCCACCAGGGAGATGTCGAGCGATTTCGAGCGCATCGACACCGACCACGTCCCGGGCTCGATCTCCTTGAACACCGCAGCCACCTCGGCCTCGGCGGTGGTGCGCACGATATCGACGATGCTCTCCACTTCCTCCGACTGCGCCTTGGACCATTCGTCGTGTGACACCACGACATACACGAGTCCGCTGCCGTCGGCGGCGTCGGCGATCAGCTGAGCCGAACCGAGCACACGCGAGAGCATCGGCAGCCACGCGAAGGGATGGGTGTCCATCAGGGTGCGGCTGATCCCGGCATTGTCGACGCCCAGGTCCAGCAGCCGCTCGGCCAGCCGATGCGCCCTCCCGGTGGCCCACCGGAACGAGCCGGTATCGGTGGTCAGCCCGGCGTACAGGCAGTGCGCGACCGCACCGTCGATCGGTTTACCCCAGGCGTCCAACAGCTCGGCCACCATCATGGTGGTCGAATCGGCCGACGAATCGACGTAGTTGGCGGTGCCGAACAGCGCGTTGGATGCGTGGTGATCGATCACCAGCACACCGCGCTCACCGTCGACGAGTTCGGACAGGCTGCCGAGCCGGTTCACGCTGGGGATGTCGACCGTGACGACGAGATCGGCATCGCGGCGCACCCGGTCCGGCGCGACCAGCAGGTCCACGCCGGGCAGGCTGCGCAACGATTGCGGGAGCTCGGCCGGGGTCGCGAAGACGACCTGGACGTCGATCCCCGACCCGGCCGCGACCTGAGCCAGCGCCAGCCCGGCGCCGATCGTGTCGGCATCGGGATAGACGTGACAGACCACCACGATGGAGCGGGCTGCAGCGCACAGCTCTGCCGCGCCGTGCGCGTCGACCCGCGCACCGGTGAGCGCTACCTCAGCCCTCGGATCGGTCGTCGTCACTGGTGTCCTCAGCCGTGCTGGTCGTACGGTCACCCTCCACCCCAGTCACACGGTACGGGTCGGGGTCACCTGCCGGCACGGCACCCTCCCTGGCCCGGGCCAAGTCGGCGTCTGCCTCCCGGACCCGCGACAGCAGCTCCGCCATCCGGTTGGCGGCATCGGGCACGGTGTCCCGGGCGAACGCCAGCGTCGGGGTGAATCGCACCCCGGTGCCGGCGCCCACCTTGGACCGGAGCACACCTTTGGCGCTCTCCAGCGCCGCGGCCGCGCCGGCATAATCCGGCTCGTCCTCCAGTGTCGACCCCAGCACCGTGTAGTACAGCGTGGCGTCGTGCAGGTCCGCGGTCACCTTGGCGTCGGTGATCGTCACACCCGCCAGTCGCGGATCCTTGATCTCGTACTCGATGGCCGAGGCGACGATCGTGGAGATCCGCTTGGCGAGCCGTTTGGCGCGTGCGGGATCAGCCACTAGACGTCCGCCTTATCTGTCTTCTTCGCTCCGCTCATCAGACGCGCGCTTTTTCGACCAGTTCGTACGCCTCGATGACATCGCCTTCTTTGATGTCGCTGTACGTCAGCGTCAGACCGCACTCGTAACCGTCGCGGACCTCGGTGGCATCGTCCTTCTCCCGCTTCAGCGACGAGATGGTGACCGTCTCGGCCACCACGACGTTGTCGCGGATGAGGCGCGCCTTGGCGTTGCGCCGCATGATGCCCGAGGTGACGAGGCAGCCGGCGATATTGCCGACCTTCGACGACCGGAAGATCGCCCGGATCTCGGCGCGGCCGAGCTCCTTCTCCTCGTAGACCGGCTTGAGCATGCCCTTGAGCGCGGCCTGGATCTCGTCGATGGCCTGGTAGATCACCGAGTAGTACCGGATGTCGACGCCCTCACGGTTGGCCAGCTCAGTGGCCTTGCCCTCCGCCCGGACGTTGAAGCCGATGATGATCGCATTCGAGGCCGACGCCAGGTTGACGTTGGTCTCCGTGACGCCACCGACACCACGGTCGATAACGCGCAGCTCGACCTCGTCGCCGATGTCGATCCCCAGCAGGGCTTCCTCCAGCGCCTCCACGGTGCCGGAGTTGTCGCCCTTGAGGATCAGGTTCAGCTGGCTGGTCTCCTTCAGCGCGGCATCGAGATCGTCGAGGCTGATGCGCTTGCGGCTACGGGCGGCCAGCGCATTGCGCTTGCGCGCACTGCGCCGATCGGCGATCTGCCGGGCGATCCGGTCCTCGTCGACGACGAGCAGGTTGTCGCCGGCACCCGGCACCGAGGTGAAACCGATCACCTGGACCGGCCGCGACGGCAGCGCCTCCACGACGTCCTCGCCGTGCTCGTCGACCATGCGGCGGACACGTCCGTAGGCGTCGCCGGCCACGACCGAGTCACCGACCCGCAGGGTGCCGCGCTGGATGAGCACCGTGGCGACCGGGCCGCGACCGCGGTCCAGGTGCGCTTCGATGGCCACACCCTGGGCTTCCATATCGGGGTTGGCCCGCAGATCCAGCGCCGCGTCGGCGGTCAACAGCACCGCTTCCTCCAGCGCCTGGATATTGGTGCCGTTCTTGGCCGAGATGTCGACGAACATGGTGTCGCCACCGAAGTCCTCGGCGACCAGCCCGTACTCGGTCAGCTGGGCCCGGATCTTCTGCGGATCCGCACCCTCCTTGTCGATCTTGTTGACCGCGACCACGATCGGCACATCGGCGGCCTGCGCGTGGTTGATGGCCTCCACCGTCTGCGGCATGACACCGTCGTCGGCGGCGACCACCAGGATCGCGATATCGGTGGCCTTGGCACCACGGGCACGCATGGCGGTGAACGCCTCGTGACCGGGGGTGTCGATGAAGGTGATGAGCCGCTCGGCACCGTCATGCTCGACGGCGACCTGGTAGGCGCCGATGTGCTGGGTGATGCCACCGGCCTCGCCCTCACGGACGTTGGCCTTACGGATGGTGTCGAGCAGGCGGGTCTTGCCGTGGTCGACGTGACCCATGACGGTGACCACCGGCGGACGCTGTTCGAGGTCCTCTTCGCCGCCCTCGTCCTCGCCGTAGGTGAGGTCGAAGGATTCGAGCAGTTCGCGGTCCTCGTCCTCCGGGGACACGACCTGCACGACGTAGTTCATCTCGCTGCCGAGCAGTTCCAGGGTCTCGTCACCCACCGACTGCGTCGCGGTGACCATCTCACCGAGGTTGAACAGCGCCTGCACCAGCGAGGCCGGGTTGGCGTTGATCTTGTCGGCGAAATCGGAGAGCGACGCGCCGCGGGCCAGCCGGATGGTCTCGCCGTTGCCGTGCGGCAACCGCACCCCACCGACGACCGGGGCCTGCATGTTCTCGTACTCGGCGCGTTTTGCGCGCTTCGACTTGCGGCCACGACGGGGCGCACCACCGGGACGGCCGAAGGCACCCGCGGCACCGCCGCGCTGACCGGGACGGCCACCGCCGCCGCCACCACCGGCACCGGGCGCACCGCCACCACCGGGACGACCGCGGAATCCACCGGCCGCACCGGCACCCGCGCCGGCACCACCGCCGGCGCCGCCGCCGCGGTAGTTACCGCCGCCGCCACCACCGGGACGCGCGCCCTGACCGGGGCGGGGACCGCCGCCGGGACCGGGACGGGGACCGCCGGGGCGACCCGTTGCGCCGGGTCGGGCGCCGGGCGGGCGAGGGGGCATGTTGCCGGGCGAGGCACCGCCCGGACGAGGTGCGCCGGGACGCGGGCCACCGGCACCGGGGCCGGGGCGCGGACCGCCCGGGCCGGCCTGCGGACGCGGGGCCGGACGCTCGACCGGCTGCTGGGACGAGAAGGGGTTGTTGCCGACGCGGGGTGCCCGCGGAGCCGGCTTGGGACCGGGACGCGGACCCGGACGGGCATCAGACGGGGCGGCCGAGGCGGCAGCCGCCGCCGGGGCAGCGGGGGCCGGTGCGGCCGGCGCCTCGGGGGCGGCCGGTGCAGGGCCGGGCCGGGGGCCCGGACGCTGGGCAGGCGCCGCGTCGGCCACTGGGGCCTCGACGGGAGCTGCGGGCGGAGCCGCGGGTGCCGGCGGCGGAGCTGCCGGGGCCGGGGCGGCCGGGACCGGCGGTTTGGGGCCGGGACGGGGTCCGGGGGTCGGCGTGCCACCGGTGGGCGACGACGGCCGAGCGGCGGGGCTCGCGGACTTGGCGGGTTTGCCGCCGCCGAACGATTCCCGCAGACGGCGGGCCACGGGGGCCTCGACCGTCGATGATGCCGATTTGACGAATTCGCCCTGATCGCTCAGTCGGGCGAGCACTTCCTTGCTGGTAACACCGAGTTCCTTAGCCAACTCGTGTACACGGGCCTTACCTGGGGCTGCCACTACATCTCCTCATCTGGAGGCGACAGCGGTGGTGGGGCCGCGCCTCGGGTTTAGCTATGACGCATGGTCATCGGGACTTCACGGTGTGCTCATGTTCTTCGCTACCTGTTCTCTTGACCGTGATGATCGGGCGGCCGAATTCCTTCGACATACTCGACCACCCCGGAAACTTCCGGTGAACCGGTGATCCGTAACGCTCGGACGAATGCCCGCCGCCGGATCGCCGCTTCGAGGCATTGCCGGTCGGGATGCAACCATGCACCCCGCCCCGGCAGGCTACCCGCTGAGTCGACGGTTACGGCGCAATGACCGGTCCCGTCGAGGACAGCGGCCAGCCGAAGCAGATCGACGGCCAACTCTCGCTTCCGGCACCCCACACACGTTCGCACCGGCCCATCAGGGCTTCGGTGCGCACGAGGCTGGGAAGTCGGAGTCTCGCGCTGGATCACGGCTCAGTCTACCGTCACCGTTCGCCCAGACAGAATCGCGTGTCGGGGTGGCTCGCGCTCAGCCCGTTCCGGGCTCGGCGGCGTCGCTGCGGATATCGATCCGCCAGCCGGTCAGCCGCGCCGCGAGCCGGGCGTTCTGCCCTTCCTTACCGATCGCCAGCGACAGCTGGAAGTCCGGCACCACCACCCGGGCGGCGCGGGTGGCCTCGTCGATGACGCTCACCGACACCACCTTGGCCGGGGACAGTGCATGGGCCACGAACCGTGCCGGGTCGGGGTCGAAATCGATGATGTCGATCTTCTCGCCGGACAGCTCGCTCATCACATTGCGCACCCGCTGCCCCATGGGGCCGATACACGCCCCCTTGGCGTTCAGCCCGGACACCTTCGACGCCACGGCGATCTTGGAGCGGTGGCCGGCTTCCCGGGCCACCGCGACGATCTCCACCGATCCGTCGGCGATCTCGGGAACCTCGAGCGCGAAGAGTTTACGCACCAGATTCGGGTGGGTACGGGACAGCTCGATCTTGGGTTCGCGCACGCCGCGGCTGACGCCGATGACATAGCAGCGCAAGCGGTCGCCGTGCTCGTAGCGCTCCCCCGGCACCTGCTCGGCCGGACGGATCATGCCGTCGGATCCCTTGGCCTCGGTGCCCACGCGCACCACCACGTTGCCGCGGGCGTTCTCCCGGGCGTCGCGCTGTACGACGCCGGCGACGATATCGCCTTCGTGCGCGGCGAACTCGCCGTACATCTGCTCGTTCTCGGCGTCGCGCAACCGCTGCAGGATCACCTGACGCGCGGTGGTCGCCGCGATACGCCCGAATCCCTCTGGGGTGTCGTCCCATTCGTTGATGAGATTGCCGTCATCGTCGGTCTCCCGGGCCATCACCTTGACCACACCGGATTTTCGGTCGACGTCGATCCGTGCGTCCGCCTCGTGGCCCTCGGTATGCCGATAGGCCGTCAACAAAGCCGACTTGATGGTCTCGACGACCACATCTACCGAGATGCCCTTGTCGGCTTCGATGGCATGCAGCGCCGCCATGTCGATATTCACGCGTCGCCCCCCTTTCCAGACTGCTCCACCAGATCCAATTCACGTTGATTGGGTGGCGAAAATTCAACTTGTACAACAGCTTTGGCGATCTCAGACAATTTCAATTCCCGGACCGAGAGCTTGCCCCGATCGGCGATCACGAGGCGTACGGCGCCATCGCCGACAGGGCCGATTCGCCCGGTGACGGCGGACCCGTCCTCGAGCACCACCTCGACCTTGCGCGTGCGGGCCCGCCGGAAGTGTTTTTCCTCGGTCAGCGGACGATCGACGCCGCGCGATGTGATCTCCAGCACGTAGGGTGCGGTGTCGGCACTGTCGAGTGCGTCCAGCAGCGGCGAAGCGATCCGCGACAGGGCGGCGATGGCTTCCAGGTCCAGACCGTCATCGCTGTCGGCGATCACCGTGATGCGCGGCGGCCGGGTCGACGAGTTGACCACGACGTCCTCGATTTCGTAACCCGCGCGCGCGAACTCACCGTCGAGTAGCTCGAGCACTTGCTTCTGCGTCGGCAGCAGCGGGACGTCCGGTGCCACGGCGAGCTCCTCATCTTGAGTTGTGCGGACACATTCCAGGCTGGGTGTGACCGAGTAATCGGTTACCAAACGATACGCCAGGCGCGGCTGCGCTTTGGCCAAACGAACCGCAGTGCAGCGAACCGCCCCACCCACCATGGCAGGATGTGGGCGTGCCGAGCGCCTTGCCCACGATCACCCGCCGGCGGCTGTTGGCCACGGCACTGCCCGCAGGGATGGCCCTGACCGTGCTCGGTTCGGCAGCCGCGTGCGCGCCCCCGCCGCCGCCACCCGAACTCGCCGATCTGGTAGGGCAATTCGAACGCGCGCACGCCGACAGCCGGCTCGCGGGGCTGGCCGCCACCACCGCACGACCCCGGATCGCCCCCATCCTGACCACCGTCGCCTCCGAGCGCGCCGCACACGCCAGGGCACTCGGCGACGAGATCACCCGGCTCACCGGCGGCCAGACCCCCACCACGCAGTCGGCACCGACATCGGCGGCCCCGACGTCCACCGCATCCGGAGCCGTCCCGGCGCCCACGGTGGCCGACGTCACCGCAGCCCTGCAGGCCTCGGCCGAGGACGCCGCACGCTTGGCGGTGAAGCTCTCCGGCTACCGCGCCGGACTCCTCGGCTCGATCGCCGCGGCGTGCACGGCGTCCTACCAGGTGGCCCTCGCCGACCCAGGACAGGCCCGATGACCTCCCCGCAACCGACGCCGCCGCCGCCCAGCACCACCACACCGGCCACCACCACCACGGCCCGGAGCAGCTCGACACCCACCCCGGACCCGAATCGGCCCACCGACGCGGCCCAGGGCGCGTTGTTCGACGCGGTCGCCACCGAGCACGGCGTGATCTACGGCTACGGCGTGGTATCCGCGCACTCCACCCCCGACGACAACGACCTGGTGGCCGAGTCCATGGCCCAGCACCGGGAGCGGCGCGAGCAGGCGATCGCCCTGCTCGCCGCGCGGTCGGTGCCGGCGCCGCAGCCCGCCGTGGGCTATCAGCTACCGCTGGAGGTCTCCGATCCCACCCAGGCCGCCCAGCTCGCCGTCCGGATGGAAGAGGACGCGGCGGTGGCCTGGCGAGCGGTGCTCGAACAGGCCACCACCGGTGCGGACCGCACGTTCGCGGTGACCGCCCTGACCCAATGCGCGGTGCTGGCCGCACGCTGGAGCCAGGTGCTCGGCACCGCCCCGGTCACGCTCGCGTTCCCGGGCGGCACCGAGTAGGGCCTATCCGGTGAGCGCGGCCGCGATCTCGGCCGTCGCGCCGTCCACCGCGATCTCCCGGGTCTCGCCGGTGAAGCGGTTGCGCAGCTCGACCACGCCGTCGGACCAACCGCGGCCCACCACCACGATCCACGGGACGCCGAGCAGTTCGGCGTCCTTGAACTTCACCCCGGGCGAGGCGGTGCGGTCATCGAGCAGAATCTCGACACCGAGGCGATCGAGCTCGCCGGCCAGCTCGATCGCACCGGTCCGGGCGGCGGCATCCTTGTTGGCGATCACCACGTGGGCGTCGAACGGCGACACCGAGGCCGGCCAGCGCAGACCGATCTCGTCGTGGTTCTGCTCGGCGATCACCGCCACCAGTCGCGACACCCCGACACCGTAGGAGCCCATGGTCAGCCGTACCGGCTTGCCGTTCTCGCCGAGCACGTCCGCGGCGAACGCGTCGGTGTACTTGCGGCCGAGCTGGAAGATGTGGCCGATCTCGATGCCGCGCGCCGAGGTCAGCAGGCCGGCGCCATCCGGCGACGGGTCACCGTCGCGCACATCGGCGGCCTCGATGGTGCCGTCGGCGACGAAATCGCGGCCGGCGACCAGACCCACCACATGCTTGCCCTGTTCGTCGGCACCGGTGATCCAGGCCGTGCCGTCCACCACCCGCGGGTCCACCAGATAGCGAACACCGTTGGCCTGCAGCGATTTTGGCCCGATGTAGCCCTTCACCAGGAACGGGTTCTTGGCGAAGTCGGCATCGTCGAGCAGCGCGTACTCGGCGGGCTCCAGCGCCGCGCCGAGGCGCTTGTCGTCGATCTCCCGGTCACCGGGGATGCCGATGGCCAGCAGTTCCCAGTCACCGCCGGGCTCACGAACCTTGAGCAGCACGTTCTTGAGCGTGTCGGCCGCGGTGGTCGCACCGGGCAGCGCCTGGTTGGCCCAGTCCACGAGCGCGGCAATGGTCGCGGTGTCCGGGGTCTCGTGCACGACGGGCTCGGGCTGCCCGTCGATCGGCCGGGATTCAGGGACCGCGGTGATCACCGCCTCCACGTTGGCGGCGTACCCCGATTCCAGGCAGCGCACAAAGGTGTCCTCGCCGATCGGGCTCTCGGCCAGGAATTCCTCCGAGGCGCTGCCGCCCATCGCCCCCGACACCGCCGACACGATCACGTACTTGATGTCGAGGCGGCCGAAGATGCGCTGATAGGCCTCGCGGTGCGCGTGGTAGGCGTTCTTGAGTCCCTCGTCGTCGACATCGAAGGAGTACGAGTCCTTCATGACGAATTCGCGGCCACGCAGGATGCCCGCCCGGGGGCGGGCCTCATCCCGGTACTTGGTCTGAATCTGGTAGAGCCGCAACGGGAAATCCTTGTAGGACGAGTACTCGCCCTTGACCGTCAAGGTGAACAGTTCCTCGTGGGTGGGGCCGAGCAGATAGTCGTTGCCACGACGGTCCTGCAGGCGAAAGAGGTTGTCGCCGTACTCCGTCCACCGATTCGTGGCCTCGTACGGGGCGCGCGGCAACAGCGCCGGGAACAGGATCTCCTGGCCGCCGATCGCGTTCATCTCCTCACGGACGATGCCCTCGATCTTGCGCAGCACGCGCAGGCCCAGCGGCAGCCAGCTGTACAGCCCGGGCCCGATCGGGCGGACATAGCCGGCGCGGATGAGCAGCTTGTGGCTGGGCACCTCGGCATCGGCGGGGTCTTCGCGCAGGGTTCGCAGGAACAGTTCGGACATCCGGGTGATCACAGCGGGCCAGCTTAATCGCGGCCCTGCCACGTGCAGACACACACCTCGTTGCCTTCGGCGTCTGCGAGCACCGTGAACGCCGGCGCGCTGCGGTCGCTGAGCAGCACGCCGCCCGCCGCCAGCGCCGCCCCGATACGGGCCGGCGCCTCGTCGTGCGGGACGTCCACATCGAGGTGGAGGCGATTCCGCGGCTGCTGCCCGCCCGGCACCCGCGGCGCGTCCATCTGCTGGAACCAGATCGCCGGACCGCGACCGGCGGGGTCGACCAGCCCGGCGGTCAGGTCGGACGCACCGGACTCGTCGATGTACCCGGTGACCGCCTTCCAGAACGGCCGCACCGCCGGGATGTCCAGCGCGTCGATGGCGATCTCCAGGGCCTGAATCGACACCGCACCCACCGTCGTGGCCCGGCCACCCGCGGCCACGGCGGCCGAGATCGCCTGTACCAGCCGGATGTCCTCGGTGGTGACCCCGCGCGCCGAGCGCACGCGGAGCACCGCCCGGTCGGCCCTGATGTCGACGCCGAGGCGGTCCTGTGCGCCGTCGGCCGACGCCGCGGTCACCGCGACGGCGGCGGCATCCGTCAGCGAGGGCACCCGCACCTCGGTGTGGAGGGCCCCGAGTACCAATCGCCAGCCCAGCGCGCCGACCGCATCGGAGATCTGCTGACGGCTGGGCAGTGCTGCGTCGGTCATAGCTCCCCCGCGTCCACGGCTTCCTTGGTGTGCTGTGCCTGGGCGATATCGCGGGCCGAGAATCCGATGAACAGGGCGGCCACCCCGACCAGTACGGCGATGGCCGCCACCCACAGCAACGAGTACGTGTAACCGTGGCCGAGCGCGTCCAGCTGGGCCGGTGTCATGGCCCCGACCGGCCCGGTGGTGCCGCCGAGATAGAGGGTGCGCGAGGTCTGCACCGCCTGGATGACCACCAGGACCAGCGGGCCGCCCAGGTTGTAGACCATCAACGTCACCGAGGACACCGGCCCGATATCGCGCGGTCCGACCTTGGCCAGCGTGCACAGCGGCAGTATCACCGAGATGACGCCGATCCCGGCGCCACCGACCACCACCGGGACGAACAGGTCCGGGAAGTACGGGATCGACCTGTCCAAGGTGGAGCCGAAGAGCATCGCGGCCAGCACCAGCAGGCCGCCGCCGACGATGACCCACCGCGGCGCCACCCGGGGCGCCAGCCGGGTCGCGACGACATTCCCGGCCACGAACGCGAGGGCGAACGGCATGAAGCAGATCCCGGCCCGCAGCGGCGAGTAGCCGAGCACGTCCTGGACCAGCAGGCCGATCATCACGCTCAGCGTCAGCATCACGCCGCCGGCCAGGAAATAGGCGGCGAAGGAGGCCACCCGGTTCCGGTCGTCGAACATCGACAGCGGTACCAGCGGATTGTCGGCACCCCGCTCGTCGATCAGGAATGCCAGGAAGAACACCGCGGCCGCCACCCCGGCGCCGATCACCCAGGGGTCGGTCCAGCCCAGCGGCGGCCCCTGGGTGAACACCAGCACGGCGCAGGTGCAGGCCATGGTCGCCAGCAGGGCGCCGGTGACGTCCAGTTTGAGCCGCTCCTGCCTGGTCTCGGCGAGCCTGGTCACCGCGATCCAGACGATGACGATGCCGATCGGCACGTTGACCAGGAAGGCCAGCCGCCACGACAACCCGGTCAAGGCACCGCCGAGCACCAGCCCCAGCACCGAACCGAGGCCCTGCATGGCCGCCGACACCGCCAGCGCCTGATTGCGGGCATGGCCGACGGCGAAGGTGGTGGCGATCAGCGCCAGTCCGGTCGGCGCCGCGACGGCGGCACCCACACCCTGCACCGCGCGGGCGGCGATCAGGGTGTACGGCTCGGTGGCCAGCCCGCAGACCAGCGACGCGATGGTGAAGACCCCCACGCCGGAGATGAACGCCCGCTTGTGCCCGATCGCGTCGCCGACCCGTCCGCCGAGCAGCAGCAGACCACCGAAGGTGAGCACATAGGCGGTGATGACCCAGCTCTTGGCCGCATCGGTCATGCCGAGTTCGGCCTGCATGTGGGGCAGCGCGACGATGACGATGGTGCCGTCCAGGGTCGACATCAGCTGCATGCCGGTGATGGCGACGATGGCGACACCCATCACCTTGTCCGACAGGCGCGCGATGCCACGGTCTGACGCTGACATGCCACCCGACCCTACCTTCGGCGCGCACCGGCTACCGGGACGATGGTCAGGCGGCGTGGGTGGCGGGATTGGGCGTCCCGGGGATGCCGAGCCGGTCCGCCAGCCACGGCAACGTCGCCGCGAATGCCCGCGATGCGAACGCCCAGTCATGCCGGCCCGGCCAGGTCTGCACGGCGCCGTCGATCCCGTGGGTGTGGGCGAGGGCGTTCAGCGTGTTCGCCGCGACATCCTGCCCCTCGGGGTTGGCCAACGGGTCATGCCCCGGTCCCCCGCTGGGCACCACGAACAGTGCCGACAGGTTGGTGTACCGACCGTGGCGGGCCATCACCGTCGCCGGATCGAATTCGGCCCACGCGGTGGAGTCGCCACCGAACAGGCGGTCGATGGATTGCTCCTTGGTGCCCGAGTTGGGGCCGAGGTCACCGGCGATATCGACGAAAGCGCTGAACATCTCGGGGCGCCGCACACTCAGCTCGACCGCGCAGGTACCGCCCATCGACCAGCCCATGATGCCCCACCTGCTCCGGTCGGGGCTCACCCCGAAGTTCGAGATCATGTAGGGCACCACGTCTTTGGTCAGATGCAGCGAAGCGTTTCCCCGCGTCCCGTTGACGCATTCGGTGTCGTTGTCGAAGCTTCCGGTGGGGTCGACGAAGACGAACACCGGTGCGGTCCCGCCGTGGGCGGCCGCGAAGGCATCGATCGTGGCGGCCGCGTCGCCGGCCCGCAGCCAGTCCGCCGGGGTGTTCAACTGCGCGCCGATCATCATGACCGTCGGCAGCTTGGGCGGCGGATTGCTGGCAAACCAGGCGGGCGGCAGGTAGACCAACTCGTCACGATGGGCGAAACGGGAGGCTGCCGCGCTGATCGTCACCGGCAGGACCACCCCGTGCGCTGGATGTGCGTGCGCCAACTGCAGTTCGGTGACCGTCATCCGGTCGGCTTGATCCGGTACCGCGGGGGCTGCCAGCCTGGTCCACGCACTGTTCACCGTCGGGAAGTACCCCACCCAGACATTGATCATCAGCACCGCGCACAGCCCGCAGGCCGGCACCGCGGCAACCGACACCATGCGCCGCCACCACCGGCTCCGAACCCAGCCGAGCACGGCGACGACAGCACAGAATCCGGTCAGCGCGATCCACAGCCACAACGGCCGTGGCGCTGGATCACCGGCGATGCCGATGGCCGCGATATAGGAGTGCGCACCGCCCGCCAGCGCCACCCCACAGACCGCGGCGAGCGCGAGCACGCGCCGACGTCCCCGACGCACCGCGGCCGGCACCACCAGGGCCAGCGTGGCGATCTCGATCAGAGGGGGCAGAAAACCGTGTGTCAGCGAGACGGTGCCGAGGAAGTGCCACACCGTCAGACGGCGGGCGCGGGCATACGGGTCACGGCGTCAGGCTAGAACGGCTGCCTGTGAGGCAACTGACCGCTCAACCGTCGAGCTCTCCGGTGCTCAATTGTCGAGCTGAAGCTCTCCGGCGTCCAGCGCGTCCTTGACTTCCTGCGCGTGCGCGACCTCTTCGGCCGTGTAGCGGATGAACAGCGCGACGGCGCCCACCAGGACGGCCACCGCGGCCACCCACAACAGGCCGTAGGTGTAACCCTGGTCCAGCGCGTGGTGTTGGGCGGCATCCATGTTCTTGACCGGGCCGGTGGTACCGCCCAGGTAGAGGGTACGCGAGGTGATCACGGCCTGGATGATCGCGAGCACGACCGGCCCGCCGAGGTTCTGCAGCATCAGGGCGATGGCCGAGACCGGACCGATCTCGTCGAAACCGACACCGGCGATGGCCGAGACGGTCAGCGGGACGACGATCATGCCGATCCCGAAACCGCCGACCGTGATGGGCAGCACCAGGTTCGGGAAGTACGGGATACCGGCATTGAGCGTCGAGCCGTAGATCATGGCACCGAGCACCAGCACACCACCGGAGATGACCAGCCAGCGCGGCGCGAACTTGGACACCAGCACCGAGGAGACGCCGAGTCCGATACCGAGGGCGATGACGAACGGGATGAAACCGATACCCGCCTTGAGCGCGCTGTAGCCCATGATGTCCTGCACATACAGGCCGATCAGCACGGTCAGCGTGAACATCACACCGCCGGCCAGGAACACCGCGGCCAGGGTCGCGACACGGTTGCGGTCCCGGAACAGCGAGAACGGCACGACGGGGTTCTCCGCGGAGCGCTCCACGTAGAAGAAGGCGGACCCGAACAGCACCGCGCCGGCGCCGGAGGCCAGAGTGAGCGGCGACAGCCAGCCCTGCTCCGGGCCCATCGAGAAGCCGAAGACCGCGGCGGTGCACGCCAGGGTGGCCAGGATCGCACCGGCAGCATCGAGCTTCATCCGGGCGCGGTCGGTCTCCTTGAGGGTGGTGTGCGCCAGGTAGAGCATCACCAGGCCGATGGGGATGTTGACCAGGAACGCCAGCCGCCAGGACACCTCGGTGAGTGCTCCGCCGACCACCAGACCCATCACCGAGCCGACGCCCGTCATGGCGGCGAACACCGCGGTCGCGGCGTTGCGGGCCGGGCCCTTGGGGAACGTGGTGGCGACCAGCGCGAGCCCGGTCGGTGAGGCGATGGCCGAGCCGACACCCTGCAGCAGGCGGGCGATGACCAGGGTGGCCTCGTCCCAGGCCACACCGCACAGCACCGAGGCGATGGTGAACAGCGCGACACCGACGATGAAGGTGCGCTTGCGCCCGATGGTGTCGCCGAGGCGGCCGCCGAGGAGCATCAGTCCACCGAAGGTCAGCACATAGGCGGTGATCACCCAGCTGCGGCCGGCATCCGAGAGCCCGAGTTCGTCCTGGATCTTGGGCAGAGCGACGATCGCGACGGTGCTGTCCATCGTGGCCAGCAGCTGCATGCCGCCGATGGCGATGACCGCGGCGATGAAGTTCCAGGACGGCAACCAGGCCGGAAGCCGACCGCCGCGCTGCGCCCCGTCATGCTCGATGCGAACAGGCAGCGCGCGGTTGTTCCCGCGCGCTCGCTCTGCGTCGTTGAGAGCCGTCATACGGGTTACCTTACAGTAATCTTAAGAATCCTTTAACTCCCGAAACCGGCCACAGGCCCGATCACGATGATCGCCGGCGGCCTGATTCCCTCGCTGCGGACCGTTTCGGCAACGTCGGAAAGCCGGGCGCGCACCGTCCGCTGGGCGGCCGTCGATCCGTGCTGCACCACCAGGACCGGCGTATCCGCAGGTCGGCCGCCCGCCAGCAGGACATCGGCGAACAGTTCGATGCGTTCGACGGCCATCAGCAACACGATGGTCCCCGTCATCTGGGCCAGCGCATTCCAATTCACTAACGATTCGGGATGCTCGGGCGCAACATGGCCGCTGACCACCACGAACTCGTGGTTGACGGCGCGGTGCGTGACCGGCGTACCGGCCAGCGCGGGAACCGCTATGGCACTGGTCACACCCGGTACCACGGTGACCGGGATTCCGGCCTCGGCGCACGCGAGCACCTCTTCGTAGCCGCGGGCGAAGACGAACGGGTCACCGCCCTTGAGCCGCACCACGAACTTGCCGGCCTTGGCGCGGTCGATGAGGACCTCGTTGATGGCCTCCTGTGCCATGGCCCGCCCGTACGGGATCTTGGCGGCATCGATCACCTCGACGTGCGGGGCCAGTTCGGCGAGAAGTTCCGGCGGGGCCAACCGGTCGGCGACGACGACATCGGCGTGGGCCAGCAGCCGCCGTCCCCGCACGGTGATGAGTTCGGGGTCACCCGGTCCCCCGCCGACCAGCGCGACCCCCTCGTGCACGGTGTCGGGCGCCTGCCCGGAGATCAGGCCGCGCAGCAGCGCTTCGTGGATCGCGGTGCGGATGGCCGCCGACCGCCGGTGCTGCCCGCCGGCGAGCACGCCGACCGACAGGCCGTCGAACTCGAAGGAGGCCGGGGTGACCGCGGTGCCGTCCCGCGCGGCGTCGGCGCGCACGCAGAAGATGCGGCGCCGCTCGGCCCCGTCGACGATGGCGGCGTTGACGTCCGGATCGTCGGTGGCGGCCAGCACGTACCAGGCGCCGTCCAGATCCTCATCGCGGAAGTCGCGCAGGGTCAGGGTGATCGGGTGCATGGCCTCGACCGCCGGGGTGGCGGATCGGGTGACGACATGCACATCCGCCCCGACCGAGATCAGCAGCGGTAACCGGCGCTGGGCCACGCTGCCACCGCCCACGACGACAACTTTGCGCCCTTGCAGGCGCAGACCGACGAGGTAGGCGTTCTCTGAACTCACCCGGCGAGCTTAAAGGTTGCACCGGCGGCCACGAACCGGGTGATGGCCTGCGGGTGTGCGGCCGGGTGGGTGTGCAGGTAGCCGGCATGGATGCCGCGGTGCACGGCGCCGTCGCGGCCCAGCCCGCCCCGATAGGCCCAGGCCTGCTCATAGTCGGTGGCGAAAGTGACTGCGGTGCGATGGAATTCGTGCCCGGAGACCCGCTCGCCGA
Source organism: Mycolicibacterium sp. Y3 (assembly GCF_051188035.1). Classification (NCBI taxonomy): domain Bacteria; kingdom Bacillati; phylum Actinomycetota; class Actinomycetes; order Mycobacteriales; family Mycobacteriaceae; genus Mycobacterium; species Mycolicibacterium sp. Y3. The sequence continues at coordinate 4,386,176 of NZ_JAVQLT010000001.1, forward strand.
CCCGGTGCAGCGACGAGTCGGTGACCGCCACCGCGTCCCGGTAACCCAGGGTGAGGCGTTCGGTGAACCGCGCCGTGCCCGCCAGCACACCGCACATCGGTACCCCGTCGAGATCGTCGACCAGATAGGTCAGCCCGGCGCACTCGGCGTGCACCGGGGCGCCCGCGGCGGCCAGCTCCCGGATCTGGGCCCGTACCGTCTCGTTGGCCGAGAGTTCGGCGGTGAACTGCTCCGGGAAACCGCCCGGGATGACGACGGCGGTCGCCGCGGCAGGCAGTTCGTCGGCCAGCGGGTCGAAGTCGACGACATCGGCGCCGGCCGCCACGAGCAGTTCCCGGTGTTCGGCGTAGCCGAAGCTGAAGGCCCGCCCGGCGGCCAGGGCGACGGTCACCCCGCGCGCCGGTTCGGCCACCGCGGGACTCCACGGCGCGGCGGTGACCCCGGACCCGGCGGCGGCGACCACGGCGGCCAGGTCGACGTGGCGGGCCACCAGATCGGCCATCGCCGCCACGGCCCGTTCGGCGTGCCGGCCGTACTCGACGGCGGTCACCAGGCCGAGATGGCGGGACGGCACCTCGAGTTCACCCGCGCGCGGGATGGCGCCCAGCACCGGTACGCCGACCTGTTCGCAGGCCTGCCGCAGCACCTGCTCATGGCGCGGCGAGCCGACCCGGTTGAGGATCACCCCGGCGAAGCGCAGGCCGCTGTCGAAGGTCGAGAAGCCGTGCAGCAGTGCGGCGATGCTCTGACTCTGGCCCCGCGCGTCGACCACCAGCACCACCGGCGCACCGAGCAGGCCCGCGACCTGGGCGGTGGATCCGCGGGCCGGCCCGGGGTCGGGTGCAATACGGCCGTCGAACAGGCCCATCACGCCCTCGACGACCGCGATATCGGCGTGCGCGCTGCCATGCCGGTACAGCGGGCCGATCAGGTCCTCCCCGACGAGCACGGGATCCAGATTCCGGCCCGGCAGCCCGGTGGCCAGGGCGTGATAGCCCGGGTCGATGAAGTCGGGGCCCACCTTGAACGGGGCGACCCGGTGTCCGGCGCGGCGCAGCGCGCCCATCAGGCCCGTCGCCACCGTGGTCTTACCGCTGCCCGAGGCGGGGGCGGCGATGATGACGGCGGGAACGCCCACCACGCCTACCATTCAATACCCCGCTGGCCCTTGCGGCCGGCGTCCATCGGGTGCTTGATCTTGGTCATCTCGGTCACCAGATCGGCGGCCTCCAGCAGTCGCTGCGGAGCGTCGCGGCCGGTGATCACCACGTGCTGGTTACCGGGGCGCGAACGGATCACTTCGACTACCTCTTCCACGGAGATCCAGCCCCACTTGAGCGGATAGGTGAACTCGTCGAGGACGTAGAAGTCGTGGCGCGCATCCGCGAGCCGGCTGCGGATCTCGGCCCAGCCGTCCCGGGCCGCCTCGGCGTGGTCCACCTCGGACCCGTGCTTACGCGTCCACGACCAGCCCGACCCCATCTTGTGCCACTGCACCGGCCCGCCGACACCGTGCTCGTCGTGCATCCGGCCCAGGGCGGTGAAGGCGCTCTCCTCGCCCACTTTCCACTTGGCACTCTTGACGAATTGGAACACCGCGATATCGAAACCCTGGTTCCAGGCGCGCAGCGCCATACCGAAGGCTGCGGTCGACTTCCCCTTGCCGGGACCGGTGTGCACCGCGAGCAAGGGAGCATTGCGGCGCGCCTTGGTGGTCAGCCCGTCATTCGGAACCGTGAGCGGTTGCCCTTGTGGCATGAGACATCTCCTAGGCTGCTGATTTGACCAGCGAGGTCAGCTCGCCGGCCTGCAACTGACTCAGACGGACCGCGGGGGCATCGAGCTGCTGAGCCAGCCGGGTGGCCAACCCCAGTCGCACGTAGGACGTCTCGCAGTCCACCACCACGGCGGCGACACCCTCGGCCACCAGTAACCGGGCGGCCGTCTCGGTGCGGCCCAGCGGATCGGCACCGCCGGTGGCCCGCCCGTCGGTGAGCACGACCACCAGCGGGCGCCGGGACCGGTCCCGGGCCTTCTCCCGCAGCACGACGTCGCGTGCGGCCAGCAGGCCCTGCGCCAACGGGGTTTTGCCCCCGGTGTCGAAGCGCGCCAGTCGTCGTCCGGCGATGTATACCGAGGAGGTCGGGGGCAGCAGCACCTGCGCCCGGTCCTGACGGAAGGTCACCACCGCAACCTTGTCGCGACGCTGGTAAGCGTCCCGCAGCAGCGACAGCGTGGCACCGCTGACCGCCGACATCCGGTCCCTCGCGGCCATCGACCCGGAGGCGTCGACCACGAAGATCACCAAGTTGGCCTCCCGGCCTTCACGCACCGCGCGCCGGACGTCCTCGGGCCCGATGCGCGGCCGGCCGGCCCGGCGCTGATTGCCCGCGGCCGCCAGCACCGAGGCGAAGACATGCACCCCGTGACCGTCGCCCGGCACGTCGGTGGCCGCCACGGTGGCGCCGGTGCGGTTGCGCGCCCGCGAACGGCGGCCCGGGGCGCCCTCACCGACACCCGGGACGAGCAGCGCCTTGGTCCGAAAGGTCGCCGCGGGCGGCGCGCTGGGACGGCTCGCACCGTTGCCCGAATTCTTCTGCGGCGCAGGACTCTGGGCGCCATCGGACGCCTCGGCGCCATCGGATGCCTCGGCCCCTCCGCCACCCGGCGGGTCGGGATCCGGTTCCGGCTCCGATTGATCGGCCGCGGCCAACGCCTCGTCGAGGCGGTCCTGATCCAGTCCCGGATCGTCGAACGGGTCACGGCGGCGGCGGTGCGGCAGCGCCAGTTCCGCGGCGATCCGGATGTCTTCTTCGGCCACGGTCACATTCCCCCGCCAGGCCGCGTGTGCCACCGCCGTGCGGGCCACCACCAGATCCGCGCGCATCCCGTCCACGTCGAAGGCCGCGCACAGGGCGGCGATCCGCCGTAACTCGTTGTCCGGCAACACGACATCGACCAGCGCTGCCCGGGCGGCGGTGATCCGGGCCGCCAGTGCGGCGTCCTCGTCGGCGTAGCGGTCGGCGAACCCCCGCGGGTCGGCTTCATAGGCCAGCCGCTGCCGGATCACCTCGACGCGCACATCGACGTCACGCGAGGCGGCCACGTCGACGGTGAGCCCGAACCGGTCCAGCAGCTGCGGGCGCAGCTCCCCCTCCTCGGGATTCATGGTGCCCACCAGGACGAACCGGGCGTCGTGGCTGTGCGAGATACCGTCCCGCTCGATGTGCACGCGGCCCATCGCGGCGGCGTCCAGCAGTACGTCGACAAGATGGTCGTGCAGCAGATTGACCTCGTCGACGTAGAGCACCCCGCCGTGGGCCCGGGCCAGCAGACCCGGTTGGAAGGCCTGCTCGCCGTCACGCAGCACCCGTTGCAGATCCAGCGATCCGACCACCCGGTCCTCGGTGGCACCGATCGGCAGCTCCACCAACCGCGCCTCGTCGTCGACCTGGGACAGCACGGTCGCCAGGCCGCGTACCGCGGTCGATTTGGCGGTGCCCTTCTCGCCGCGGATCAGCACCCCACCGATATCGGGGCGCACCGCGCACAAGATGAGCGCAAGACGGAGCCGGTCGTGGCCCACCAGCGCGCTGAACGGGTAGTTCGCCATCGTAGAGCTCACTGTCGAGGTCACTATTGCTGTCCCGCTCCCAAGCCCGGCCGGATCATCGGCACGTGGGGAATGCCGTCCTCCAGGAATTCGTCACCGTCGCGGACGAAACCGTGCGCGCTGTACATCTCCTGCAGGTAGGTCTGCGCGTCGATCCGGCACGGATAGTCGCCGACCTCCGCGATGGCGGCCTGCATCAGCCGGGCGGTGTGCCCGTTCCCGCGTTCGCTGCGTTTGGTGCACACCCGCCCGATTCGGAACACCTTCTCCCCGCGGGGGTGCTCCTCCATCAACCGCAACGTCGAAATCACCTGTCCGTCAGGGCTTTCCAGCCAGAAGTGCCGGGTCTCGGCGAGCAGATCACGGCCGTCGAGCTCCGGGTAGGGGCAGGCCTGCTCGACCACGAACACCTCGACGCGCAGCTTGAGAAGCTCATAGAGGGTGGCGGCGTCGAGATCCTGCGCCCAGCTCCGGCGCAGCGCGACCGTCATCGGCGCACCGTCGTCACACGGCTGCCGGAGTGTCGAGCTGCAGCACCTTGGTGCCCCAATCCCATACCTCGCGGTACAGGCCGGGTTCGCCGGACAGCTTGGTTCCCAGCGACGGCACCATCTCCTTGAGTTTGGGCTGCCAGGACGGGTACCGGTCCCCGAAGCAGCGCTCCAGCACTTCCAGCATGGCGGGCACCGCGGTCGACGCTCCGGGCGAGGCCCCGAGCAGACCGGCGATGGAGCCGTCCGCCGCCGAGAGCACGGTGGTGCCGAACTCCAGCACCCCACCGGCACCCTGGCGCCTGATCACCTGCACACGCTGGCCCGCGATATCGAGTTCCCAGTCGGAATCGCGTGCGCTGGGCGCGAATTCGCGCAATGTCTCGACCCGGTCGGCCTCGCTCAAGAGCAGCTGGCCGATCAGGTACTTGAGCAGACTCGTCTCGGTCAAGCCGACGCCGAGCATCGAGGTCAGGTTGTTCGGCTTGACCGACAGCGGCAGATCGGTGACCTTGCCCTGCTTGAGGAACTTCGGCGACCAGCCCGCGAACGGACCGAACAACAGATAGGACCGGCCGTTGATCACCCGGGTGTCCAGGTGCGGCACCGACATGGGCGGTGCGCCGAGCGGGGGCGCGCCGTACACCTTGGCCTGGTGCGCCGCCGCGAGCTCGGGATTGTCGGTGCGCAGCCACTGGCCGCCGACGGGGAACCCGCCGAACCCCTTGGCCTCCGGGATACCGGCCTTCTGCAGCAGGGGCAGCGCGCCGCCACCGGCGCCGACGAAGACGAACTTGGCGTTGATCTTGTACTTCTCGCGGGTACGCCGGTTGACATAGCTGATGGTCCAGGTGCCGTCGGACTCCTTGCGCAGGTTGCGCACCTGGTGGCCGAACAGCGTCGTCATGCCCTGGGCGGCGCCGTACCCGATGAGCTGGCGCGAGAGCGAGCCGAAATCGACGTCGGTGCCGGACTGGGTCCAGTTCAGCGCGACCGGTTCGGAGAAGTCCCGCTTGGCCGCCATCAACGGCAACCGGCGGGCGAACTCGTCGGCGTCGTCGATGAACTCCATGGAGGCGAACAGCGGGTTGCCGACCAGGGCCTCGCGGCGGGCCTTGAGGTAGGCGACGTTGGCCGCGCCGTGCACGAAGCTGACATGCGGGATCGGGTTGAGGAAGTTGCGCACGTCGGGCAGCATGCCGTTCTCCACGGCGTAGGCCCAGAACTGGCGGGAGACCTGGAACTGCTCGTTGACGGTGACGGCCTTGGCGATATCGATGGTGCCGTCGGCCTTCTGCGGCGTGTAGTTCAGCTCGCAGAGCGCCGAATGCCCGGTGCCGGCGTTGTTCCACGGGTCGCTGCTCTCGGCAGCGGCGCCGTCGAGGCGTTCGATCAGCGTGATCGACCAACTGGGCTCGACCAGTCGCAGCAGCGCGCCGAGGGTGGCGCTCATGATTCCCGCACCGACGAGCACGACGTCGGTCTTGGCTACCTTGGGGTCAGACACCGTTGGCTGGTCCTTCGTGTCGCATGGCCCGCCGCAGGTGGTACGCGACGGTTCTTCTGGTTCTCAGGTTATCGCGACGGGTCCACCGGGTAACGGGCCGTGTCGGGTGCTTTCGGTCACCTGTGCGGATAGGCGTGCGGATAGGGTGAAGCCGTGACGGCATCGCAGGGCCATTCGCATGCGCAATGGAAGCCCGACGTCCTGCCCGGCTACCGGGCACTCACCCTGGCGCTGGGAGCCGACCCGGATGGCGAGGGCGACCTGGTGGCCACCCTGGTGCACCGGGAGCGGGACAACCCGCGCGCCCGGGCCGTGCTGGTAGTGCACGGGTTCACCGACTACTTCTTCCACACCGAGCTCGCCGACCGCTTCGCCGCCCGCGGGTTCGACGTCTACGCCCTGGATCTGCCCAAGTGCGGCCGGTCCCGGCTGGAGGGGCAGACCCCGCACTTCACCACCGACCTGGCCCGCTACGACTCCGCGTTGCAGGCCGCGCTGGGGCATATCGATGCCGCCGAGGTGCTGGTGTACGGCCATTCGGCCGGTGGGCTCATCGTGACGCTGTGGCTGGACCGGCTGCGCCGCCGCGGCGCGGCCGGGCGCATCACGGGTCTGGTGCTCAACAGCCCGTGGTTCGATCTGCACGGACCGGCGATCCTGCGCAGCGCGCCGACCTCGGCGGCACTGATCGCCCTGGCCCGGCTGCGCAAGATGCAGGTGATCCGCAGGCCCGTCGCCGAAGGCGGCTACGGCAGTACCCTGCACCGCGACCACGCGGGGGAATTCGACTACGACCTGGAATGGAAACCGCTGGGCGGGTTCCCGGTGACGTTCGGCTGGATCAACGCCATCCGGCGTGCGCAGGCGCGCTTGCACCGCGGCCTGGATGTCGGGGTGCCCTCGCTGATCCTGCGGTCGGGGCACAGCGTCGCGGAGTCCTCCGACCCGGACCTCATCCAGCGCGGGGACGCGGTGCTCGATGTCGCCCAGATCGCGCGGTGGGCCGGCTGTGTCGGCAACCGCGTCACCGTGGTGCCGATCACCGACGCCAAGCACGACGTGTTCCTGTCCCTGGCCGGGCCGCGGGCCGCCGCCTACCGGGAGCTCGACGCCTGGTTGGATTGGTACTTGAGTAACCAGAATCGTTCATTCACAACACAATCCGGATAGGGCGCAACCGCGTGCAGCATTACGACCTGACCATCATCGGTACCGGCTCGGGCAACAGCATCCCCGACCCCGGCTTCGACGCCCGCTACGGCGATATGCGCATCGCCCTCTGCGAGCAGGGCACCTTCGGTGGCACCTGCCTCAATGTCGGCTGCATTCCGACGAAGATGTTCGTCTACGCGGCCGAGGTCGCCCACACGGTGCGGACGTCGGCACGTTACGGCATCGATGCGCATATCGACGGGGTCCGCTGGCCCGATATCGTCGACCGGGTCTTCGGCCGTATCGACCCGATCGCGGCCGGCGGCGAGGCCTACAAACGCGGGCTGTCCAATATCGACGTGTACGGCAGCCACACCCGGTTCACCGGCGTGCGGGACGGCCGCTATCTGTTGCGCACCGAGGCCGGTGACGAGTTCAGCTCGGATCGGGTGGTCATCGCGGCGGGTTCGCGCGCCACGGTGCCGCCGGCGATCCACGACTGCGGCGTGGCGTACCACACCAGCGACACCATCATGCGGATCGAGGAACTGCCCGAGCATCTGGTGATCGTGGGCGGTGGTTTCGTGGCCGCGGAGTTCGCGCACGTGTTCTCCGCGCTCGGGGTGCGGGTGACCGTCGTGGTGCGCGGGCCGGGGATGCTCACCCACTGCGATGAGACGATCTGCCATCGCTTCACCGAGCTGGCGAAGCAGAAGTGGGATCTGCGCACCCACGTCAACGTGACCGGCGCGCGGACCGAGGCGGGACGCACGGTGCTCGAACTCGACGACGGGTCCGAGATCGACACCGATGTGCTGCTGGTCGCCACCGGCCGGATCCCGAACGGGGACCTACTGGACGCGCAGACGGCCGGGGTGGCCGTCGAGGACGGCAGCGTGGTGGTCGACGAGTACCAGCGCACCACGGCGCGCGGCGTTTTCGCGCTGGGCGACGTGTCCTCGCCGTTTCAGCTCAAACATGTGGCCAATCACGAAATGCGCGTGACTCGGCACAACCTGCTCCAGGACTGGGATGACACCGCCGCGATGGTGGCCAGCGATCACCGGTTCGTGCCCTCGGCGGTGTTCACCGAGCCGCAGATGGCGATGGTCGGCCTCACCGAATCCGAGGCGCGAGACGCCGGTCTGGACATCGTGGTCAAGGTGCAGAACTACGGGGACACCGCGTACGGCTGGGCAATGGAGGACACCGTCGGTGTCGCCAAACTGATCGGCGAGCGTGGCACCGGCCGAATCCTGGGTGCGCACATCCTGGGGTACCAGGCCTCCTCGATCATCCAGCCCTTGATCCAGGCGATGAGCCTGGGCCAGACCGCCGAAGAGGTTGCCACCAAGCAGTATTGGATCCATCCGGCCCTGCCGGAGGTGATCGAGAACGCGCTGCTGGGCCTGCTCTGACCCGGACCGGAGTGGTCAGGCTCCCGGCACGGCCTCCCAGCGTTCCTCGATCCGGCCGAAACGCCAGATCGCCAGGGAGACCAGCCAGGTCACCACGAACAGCCCGACGATGACGAAGCCGACGAATTCCAGGTCGGCCGAACCGACGACGGCCAGCGGGCCCGACGTGATGCCCAGCCGGTCGACGAGCAGACCGGTCAGCACGATCACGCCGATGACCAGGGCGACGAACACCGAGAGCACCGTGACGGTGAGGTTGTAGTACACCTTGCGGATCGGCTTGAGCAGCGCCCAGCCGTAGGCGCGGGCCATGAAGATCCCGTCCAGGCTGTCGAACAGACTCATCCCCGCGGCGAACAGCACCGGCAGCACCAGGACGGCGTACCAGGGCAGGGTGAACGCTGCCGCCCCGGCCGCCAGCACCAGCAGCGCCACCTGGGTGGCCGTGTCGAATCCCAGACCCATCAACAGGCCGACCGGGTACAGGTGCCACGGCTTGCTGACCCGGTCCATCACCCTGCCGAGCAACCGCGCCAGGAAGCCGCGGCGGTGCAACTGCCGCTCGAGTTCGGTCTCGTCCAGCTCACCGTTGCGCATGGCCCGGAACACCTTGGTGATACCGACCACCGCCGCCAGGTTGGTCAGGCCGATCAGGATGAGGAAGGTGCCCGCGACCACCGAGCCGATCAGGCCCAAGGTCTGCAGCATCGCCGAGCCCTCGTCCTGTACCGGGCCGATGACGGCGCGCACGCCGAGCGCCAGCAGAAACGCCAGGCCGAACACCACGCTGGAATGCCCGAGCGAGAACCAGAACCCGGACGACAAGGTCCGGGTTCCCTCACCCACCAGCTTGCGCGTGGTGTTGTCGATCACCGCGATGTGGTCGGCGTCGAAGGCGTGCCGAACGCCGAGCAGGTACGCCGTCAGTCCGAGCCCCACCCCGAACACACCGGCCGAGCCCAACGTGATGTGCTGGGGGGCCACCCCGAAAATGAGCACGCCCCAGCCGAATACGTGGAGCGCGAGGACCACACCGCCGATGGTGGCGATCGAGATCACGTCGGAGCGATCGAAGCGCGAGGCCATCAACGGAGCGTAGGACGCCCGGTGACACCTGTCCAGATGAACAGATGATCAGGAGTGCCGGGCGCCGATCCAGTGCAGCAGGTCGTGCACCACATCGTCGTCGAGCCGGTAGGTCACCATCCGGCCGACCCGGGTGCTGGTGACCCAGCCCTGATCGCGCAACACCCGAAGCGCTTGCGACACCGCATTCTCCGAACGCCCCAGTGCGGCGGCGAGATCGCTGACGCAGATGCCGGGAGCCCGGTGCAGCGACAGCAGGATCTCGAGGCGATGCTGATCGGAGAGCAGATCGAAGCGCCGGGCCCAGCCACCGGTGTCGACATCGGACAGCGCGGCGGATGCGCGCTGCACGACGGCGGGGTCCCCGGTATCGGTCACCCGATGAATCGTAGTGAACGTCAGTCCAGGAAACCGTGCAGCAGCGCGGTCGAGCCGGCGATATGGGCCGCCATCGCGGCCGCGGCACCCTCGGCGTCCCCGGCCAGGATCGCCATCACGATGGACTCGTGTTGTTCGTCGGAGTGCGCGATATTGCGCGACAACAGTGGGATCTGGTCCAGCAGGGCATTGATCCGCATCCGGTTCTGGGCCACCAGCGGTACCAGCGACGGTGATCCCGCGGCCTCGGCGATGGCCAGGTGCAGTCGGGAGTCCAGCCTGCGGTAGTCGTCGGGGTCGGCGCCGCGCACGTCGCGCAGCCGCGACCATAGTCCCTCCCTGTCGACGGCGGTCAGGCTGCGCCCCGCCGCCATCCGCGCCGCGCCGACCTCCAGGATCTCCCGCAGCCGCACCGCGTCGTCGATCTCCTCCCGGGTGATCCCCGGCCGCTCGGCGCCGGTGGGCAGGACGGGCATTTCGGTGGCCAGGAAGGTGCCGCCATAGCGCCCGCGCTTGGAGACCAGATAGCCGGCGTCGGCCAGGGACTTGATGGCCTCGCGGACGGTGTCCCTGCTGACCCCGAGCCGCGCTGCCAGTTCCCGTTCCGGCGGCAGGGATTCCCCCGGCGCCAGCACACCGAGCCGGATGGTCTCCAGGAGCCGCCCGACGGTGTCCTCGAAGGCGTTGCCCAGCCGGACCGGGCGCAGGAGGGCCTCACTGGCGGGCAGCGGATCGGGCTCGGACATCTGTCGAAACTTACTGTGCCGGCTCAGAGCGGAGTGACGTAGTGGCCACTGATGCCACCGTCGACCAGGAAGGTCGATCCGGTGATGAACGATGCGTCATCGCTGGCGAGGAACGCGACCGCGGCCGCCAGCTCCTCGGGCTCGGCGAACCTGCCCACCGGCACGTGCACCAGCCGGCGCGCGGCACGCTCGGGATCCTTGGCGAACAGCTCCTGCAGCAGCGGCGTGTTCACCGGTCCCGGGCACAGGGCGTTGACCCGGATGCCCTGGCGGGCGAACTGCACCCCGAGCTCGCGTGACATGGCCAGCACCCCGCCCTTGGACGCGGTGTAGGAGATCTGCGAGGTGGCCGAACCCATCACCGCGACGAACGACGCGGTGTTGATGATCGAGCCCTTCTGCGCGGGCACCATATGGCGCAGGGCCGCCCGGCAGCACAGATACACGCTCTTGAGGTTGATGTCCTGCACCCGCTGCCAGGCCGGCAGCTCGGTGTTCTCGATCAGATCGTCGTCGGGTGGGCTGATCCCGGCGTTGTTGAAGGCGATGTCGACTCCCCCGTGCACCTCGAAGGCAGTGTCGAAGAGTCGATCCACCGCGGCTTCGTCCGAGACGTCGACCTGCACGAACGTGACGTTCAGTTCATCGGCGACGGCCTGCCCGGTGACCGGGTCGATATCGCCGATGACGACGACGGCGCCTTCGGCCTGCATACGCTTGGCCGTCGCCAATCCGATACCGCTCGCACCCCCGGTGATGACGGCGACCTTGTCCTTCAGTCGCTGGGTCAGATCCATCTGGCACTCCTCTGCTGGCTCAGCTGTCCGCTTCGCTCACGGCGAAGAAGACATTCTTGGTTTCGGTGAAAGACAGCGGCGCGTCGGGGCCCAGCTCGCGGCCCAGGCCGGACTGTTTGAAGCCGCCGAACGGGGTGGTGTAGCGCACCGACGAGTGCGAGTTGACGCTGAGGTTGCCCGCCTCCACCGCGCGTGACACCCGCAGGGCCCGCGACACGTTGTCGGTCCAGATCGACCCGGAAAGCCCGTAGGAGGTGGCGTTGGCGAGGGCGATCGCATCGGCCTCGTCCTCGAACGGCAGCACCGTCACCACCGGCCCGAAGATCTCCTCGGTCACCGTGCGGTGGGTGCGCTCCGGGGTGAGCACCGTGGGCGCGAACCAGTACCCGGCGCCCGCAGGGGCCGATCCGCGGAAGGCCACCGGCGCATCGTCGGGGACGTAGGAGGACACCGACTCCCAGTGCGGTTTGGACACCAACGGTCCCATCTCGGTGGCGCGGACGGTCGGGTCACCGACCACCACGCCCTTGACGGCCGGTTCGAGGAGTTCCATGAACCGGTCGTAGACGTTGCGCTGCACCAGGATCCGGCTGCGGGCGCAGCAGTCCTGGCCGGCGTTGTCGAACACCCCGTAGGGCGCCGTGGCGGCGGCGCGCTCCAGATCGCAGTCGTCGAAGATGATGTTGGCGCTCTTGCCGCCCAGCTCCAGCGTGACGCGTTTGACCTGTGCGGCCGCCCCCGCCATCACCCGGGTGCCGACCCGGGTGGAACCGGTGAACACCACCTTGCGCACCTCGGGGTGGGTGACGAACCGCTCCCCCACCACCGTGCCCGCCCCGGGCAGCACCTGGAACAGGTCGGGGTCCAGCCCTGACTCTAGGGCCAGCTGACCGAGCCGGATCGAGGTGAGCGGCGTCCATTCGGCCGGTTTGAGCACGACCGCGTTCCCGGCGGCCAGCGCCGGGGCGAACCCCCAGGCCGCGATGGTCATCGGGAAGTTCCACGGGGTGATCACCCCGACCACACCGAGGGGCTCGTGGAAGGTCACGTCCAGGCCACCGGCGACCGGAATCTGCTTGCCGGACAAGCGTTCCGGACTGGCCGCGTAGTAGGTCAGCACATCGCGCACATGGCCGGCCTCCCACTCGGCCTGGCCGATCGGATGCCCGGAGTTGGACACCTCCAGCGCCGCGAGTTCGTCGATATGGGCGTCCACGGTCGCGGCGAAAGCGCGCAATCCCGCGGCCCGGTCCGCGGGCGCCAGCCGGGCCCAGCGCCGCTGAGCCGACACCGCGCGCGCCACCGCGTCATCGACCGCGGCGCCGTCGAGCAGATCGACGGTGCGCAGCACCTCCTCGGTGGCCGGATTGACGACCTCGGTGACGCTCATGAAACCCTTTCCGACGCATAGCTGGTGGCGGCCTGCACCAGGCCGGCGAACAGGCGCAGGTCATCGAGCCGTTCCTCGGGATGCCACTGCACCGCGAGGACGAACTGCTCGCCCGGCAGCTCGACCGCTTCGATCACCCCGTCGGCGGTCTCCTGGGCGCTGATGATCAATCCGTCACCGAGCCGGTCGATGGCCTGGTGGTGATAGCACTGGGCGTGCGAGGACTCGCCGATGAGGGCGGCCAGCCGGGTTCCGGGAACGGTGTGCACGGCGGAGGTGGAGAACACCGCGTTGCCCTGCTGGTGGCGGCTGTGGCCGAGCACATCGGGCAGGTGCTGGTGCAGGGTGCCGCCGAGAGCCACATTGAGCACCTGGGCGCCGCGGCAGATGCCGAGCACCGGCATACCGCGGCGCAGGGCAACCGCCAGCAGCGCGAACTCCCAGTCGTCGCGCGGGCCGGCCGGCTCGTCGGTGGCCGGATGCCGTTGCTGGCCATAGCTTTGCGGGTCGACGTCGCGGCCGCCGGTGATGATCAGTCCATCGACACCGTCGAGCACCCGCTCGGCCACTGCGGTGCCGGCCGGCTGCGGCGGCAGCAGCATCGCCGTCCCGCCGCCGAGGTTGACACCCTCGATGTAGATGGCCGGCAGGAAACTGGCCTGCACATCCCACACCCCGGTCTGCGCCTGCTGCAGATAGGTGGTCAACCCGATGACGGGTCTCGTTCCGGCGTCAGAGCCGCTCAAAGCCGCGTCTCCTTTCCCAATCCGTGACGGCACCGTTGAAGGCCGTCAGTTCGACACGCGCATTGTTGAGGTAGTGGTCGACGACGTCGTCGCCGAAGGCCGACCGGGCCACCGCCGATCCCGCGAACAGATCGGCCGCCTCGGCCAAGGTGGTGGGCAGGCGAAGGGCCCCACCGCTGTAGGCATTACCGGTACATGCCGGCTCCAGTTCCAGCCCATGTTCGATACCGTGCAGGCCGCCCGCGATGAGGGCGGCGACGGCCAGATATTGATTCACGTCGCCGCCGGGCGCGCGGCATTCCATCCGCATGCCGTGGCCGTGCCCGACCACCCGCAGCGCGCAGGTGCGATTGTCCATACCCCAGGCCACCGCGGTGGGCGCGAAGCTGCCGTCGACGAAACGCTTGTAGGAGTTGATGTTCGGCGCGTAGAACAACGTCAGCTCACGCAGGGTCGCCAGCTGGCCGGCCACGAAGCTGCGGAACATCGCCGACATGCCGTCACCGTCGGCGTCATCGGCGAATACCGCGGTGCCGTCGGTACCCCGGAACGACAGGTGGATGTGGCAGCTGTTGCCTTCGCGCTCATCGTATTTCGCCATGAACGTCAGCGACTTGCCATGTTGGTCGGCGATCTCCTTGGCACCGTTCTTGTAGATCGTGTGGTTGTCGCAGGTGACCAGCGCGTCGGCGTAACGGAACGCGATCTCCTGCTGGCCGAGATTGCATTCCCCCTTCACCCCCTCGCAGTACATCCCGGCGCCTTCCATACCGCGCCGGATATCGCGCAGCAGCGGCTCCATCCGGGTCGAGGCCAACATCGCGTAGTCGACGTTGTAGTCAGTCGCCGGCGTCAGCCCGCGGTAGTCGGCCGCCCAGGCGGCCCGGTAGCTGTCGTCGAACACCATGAATTCCAGTTCGGTGCCGACGAAAGCGGCCAGCTCCCGGTCGGCGAGCCGGTCGAGCTGCCTGCGCAGGATGGTGCGCGGCGCCTGGACCACGGGACGACCGTCGGACCCACCAGAACCCCACGACAGATCGGCCATCACCAGGGCGGTACCGGGCAGCCAGGGCAGCAGTCGCAGGGTGCTGAAATCGGCCGTCATGACCATATCGCCGTAGCCGGTTTCCCAGCTGGAGATGGCGTACCCGTCGACGGTGTTCATGTCCACGTCGACGGCCAGCAGGTAGTTGCAGCATTCGGCGCCGTGGGCGGCGACGTCCTCGACGAACAACCGGGCCGACACTCGTTTGCCGGTGAGACGGCCCTGCATATCGGTGAACGCGACGATGACGGTGTCGACCTCACCGTCGGCGACGAGACGTTCGAGTTCGATCTGCGTCAGCATGACGTCCTCTCTACGACGAGAAGTCAACCATTGCCGCCATGTGAGTAGCGCAGGGCAGCATCATTCACCTACAGATTTACACATCTGTCACGCCAAAGGTAGGACAGCAGACCAATAGCGGCCTATTCTCCCCCTAGATCAAGGGGCCTGCCCCGATAGACGACGTTGAGGAGAACACCGTGCCAGAAGGCCACGAACTACTCGATGAGGACGAGAGGCATCTCGCCAGCCTGGGTTACGCCCAGGAACTGCACCGGTCTTGGTCGGGGTTCTCCAACTTCGCCATCTCGTTCTCGATCATCTCCATCCTGGCCGGCTGCTTCACCTCGTTCGGGCTCGGCTGGAACAACGGCGGTCCGGCCGCCATCGCCTGGGGCTGGCCGATCATCTCGGTCTTCATCCTGATGATCGGGCTGTGTATGTCCGAGTTGGTCTCGGCATTCCCGACCTCCGGTGGAATCTATTGGTGGGCAGCCAAACTCGGTGGCCCCAAGGCCGGTTACTACACCGGCTGGCTCAATCTCGTCGGCCTGATCGCCATCCTGGCGTCGGTGGCGTACGGCAGCGCCACCTTCCTCGACCTGACCTTGAGCACCTTCAGCGAGACATGGGCCTCCGGATACAGCCTGACCAGGGTCTTCGTCATGTTCCTGGTGATCCTGGTGATCGTCGCGACCATCAACATCTTCTCCTCGCACCTGCTGGCCGTGATCAACAACATCTCGGTGTGGTGGCATGTCGCGGGCGCGGTGATCGTCATCGCGATCCTGTGGCTGATCCCCACCCGCCACGCCAGCCTCTCGACCGTGTTCGCCACCACGGTCAACAACACCGGCTTCTTCGGCGGGTCGACCTCGGGGCTGGGGTTCCTGTTCTTCGTGCTGCCGATGTCGGCGATCCTCACGCAGTACACGATCACCGGATACGACGCGTCGGCCCACCTGTCCGAGGAGACCAAGAGCGCGGCCGACGGTGCCGCCAAAGGCATCTGGCGATCCATCTTCTACTCCGCCATCGGCGGCTGGATCCTGCTGCTGACCTTCCTGTTCGCGGTCCAGGATGTCGACGGGGTGACGGCGGGCGGCGGCGCGGTCGCCACCATCTTCACCCAGGCCATGGACTCGAAGTGGGTCGGCATCGTGCTGCTGATCTCGACGGCGGGCCAGCTGTTCTGTACCACCGCCTGCCAGACCAGCAGCTCAAGAATGCTGTTCGCGTTCAGCCGCGACCGTGCGGTGCCCGGCCACCAGCTGTGGTCCAAGGTCAACGCCAAGCGGGTGCCGGCCAACGCCGTCATCGTCACCGCCGTGATCGCCGCGATCATCACGCTGCCCGCGCTGGTCAAGGTCGACATCAACGGCGCACCGGTCCCGGTCGCGTTCTTCGCCGTGGTGTCCATCGGTGTGGTCGGGCTCTACCTGTGCTTCGCGGTGCCGATCTACTACCGCTGGAAGGCCGGCGACGACTTCCCGCTGGGCAAATGGAACCTGCGCGGCCACCACAAGTGGATGGCGCCGCTGGCGCTGGCCGAGATCGTCGTCACCTCGATCATCGCGATGTTCCCGACCTCGATCGGCGGCGCACCCTGGGATCCCAGTTTCGAGTTGAAGTTCGTCAACTACACCCCGATTCTGGTGGGCGTCGTCCTGCTGCTGCTCGCGATCTATTGGCAACTGTCGGTGCGGCATTGGTTCACCGGACCGGTCAAGCAGGTCGACCTCAGCGGCGATGCGCTGGTCGAGGACGGGGCCTGACCGGCCCCGTCGCTGCGCTCGCCTACCACGTGCTGGTGCGCATCACGATCTCCGCGGCCACCTGGGCGGTGGACTCACCCGCGTTGCGCCGGCTGACCAGTTCCACCTGCCGGTACTCACCGTAGACGTATCGCTGGCTGGCCTGTGCCACCGCACGCGCGGCCGGATTGCTCACCAGCACAGTGGTGTTCAGTTCCACCGGCGGACACTGTTCGTCACGGACGACGCCGGACTGGTCGGCGACCCGTGGATGTCCCCGGTCGATCACCACCAGCCCGATGAACCGATCCAGCCGCGTCGCCGCCAGCTCCCAGGCCAGTTCGCCACCGAACCGGTCGCCCACCAGCAGACCCCAGCGCACCCCGAGGGCATCGAGCACCCCCACCACCGCTTTGGCCGTCAACTGGGGGTCGGGATAGATCACGATCGTGCGAAGCGAGGCGGTGTGCAGGCGCTGGCATACGGCGTCGTAGGCGCGGGCACCGGGCGCAGCGGCGCCGAGCAGCACCACCACCCCGCCCTTGTCGGGCCCCGCCACCTCGACAGCGACAGGCACCCCGTCGACGGTCACCATGGTCGAGGGCATTGCGTCACGCTAGGACATGTCCCGGTCCGGCGCGGCCGTTTTGGCCGGTCTGGCACCGGCTGTCAGCGTTGCCCGATGCGGGCGGCCTGTTTGCCGGTCACCTGCAGGAAGGTCTGCGGCAAGGTGCCCTTGGCCGTGATGGCTGGGTCGGGCGTCGGAAAGCCGACCGCGAAAACCGCCATCCCGTCCACGTTTTCGAACGAGGAGTACACGCTGGTGCGCTCGCCGCCGAGCTGCATGGTCTGTTCGAAGACGAGCGCGCCCGGCCGCTCGGTGGGCAGACCGGTGGTGGTCATCGGTATTCCCGGGGACGACCGGTCGAAGAAGGTTTCGTAGTGCGCGCATCGCTGCGCCGTCGCCGCGATCGCGTCCAGATCCAGTTGCCGGCTCAGCACGGTGACGAGCATGCGGACACCGTCGTAGCTGACGGTGTATTTGGCCGCGCTACCCGGGCCGCGTTCGGCCGTCGCGGCGATCACCCGGGTGAAACCGTCACTGCACCCTTGCGGGGTGGACAGCATCGCCGGCGGTCCGCCAGTGCCGTCAGGTTCGCCGGGTCGTTCGACGATCCGGTCATAGCGCACTCCGGGCGCGAAGTCCGCCGACGTGAGCAGTACCGACTCCAGCCGTGCGCCCGGCCAGGTAGCGCTCCCCGCCACGACGTGGGCGCATCCACTCTGCATGAGCGCGATCAGCATCGCCGGGACCAGCAGGCGTGCGATCATCGGCCCACATTAACCACTGGTGAGCGCGCTGGCGATGACCGCCCGCCGCGGTGGCCCACCGAGCAGACCCAGAACGGCCTGCAGGTCGAGATGCGCGGCCAGCGCATCTGCCATCACGTCCAGCTGGGCGTCGCGCCGGGCCCGCACGTCGGTGTCCTCGGCCACGACGAATCCGGTGCGGCCCGCCGCGGCGGCGGCTTCGGTGAGCCAGGCCCGGCGCTCATCGTCGTTGTCCAGCAGGCCATGCCAGTGGGTACCGAACACGGCGCCGCGGCGGATCCCCACCCCGAGCCAGTCCTGTTCACCGGACCGGCGCACCTGACCGTGGTGAATCTCGTACCCGTGTAGCGGAGTCTCCCAGTGCCGCAACGTCTTCGCAGGGTCGAACACGATATCGGCGTCCAGCAGTCCGAGGCCTTCGACCGTCCCGGACCGCGACTCGACGGGGTCGTCGATCCGGCGGCACAGCATCTGGAATCCGCCGCACACCCCCAGCACCGGCCGGCCGGCCGCGGCATGCGCCACCACCGCGGCCGCCAATCCACGCTCCCGCAGCCACGCCAGGTCCGAGACCGTGGCCTTGCTGCCCGGCAGGACCACCACGTCGGCGTCGCCGATATCGCCGGGGTCGGCGACCCAGCGCACCAGCACACCGGGTTCACAGGCCAGCGCTTCGACATCGGTCGAGTTGGAGATGCGCGGTAACCGGACCGCGGCCACCCGCAGCCATTCGGACCCGCGCGGTGCCGCCGGCTCGCCGAGGGTCGCACCGGCGGTCACCGACAGCGAATCCTCGGTGTCCATCCAGAGCGAGTCGAGGTGCGGGATCACGCCGTAGGTGGGCCGTCCGGTCAGCGCCTCGAGCTGGTCCAGTCCGGGAGCCAGCAACGCGGGGTCGCCGCGGAACTTGTTGACCAGGAATCCGCTGATCAGTTTCTGGTCCTCGGGTTCGAGCACCGCCACCGTACCGAACAGGTGCGCCAGCAGGCCCCCGCGATCGATATCGCCGACCAGCAGCACCGCAAGCCCGGCCGCACGCGCCAGGCCCATATTCGCCAGATCACTGGCGCGCAGGTTGATCTCGGCGGGCGAACCCGCACCCTCGCAGATCACGGCATCGAATTCGGCTCGCAGTGCGGCCAATTCGTCGGCGACCACACCGGCGAGCTCGCTGCGGCGGGTGAAGTAGTCGCCGGCGGCCATGGTGCCGGCGACCTGGCCGCGCACCACCAGTTGCGAGGTCCGGTCACTGCCGGGCTTGAGCAGGATCGGGTTGAACCGGATGCTGGGCGCCAGGCCTGCGGCGCGGGCCTGCATCGCCTGAGCCCGGCCGATCTCGCCGCCCTCGATCGTGACGGCGGAGTTGTTGCTCATGTTCTGCGCCTTGAACGGGGCCACCCGCATCCCGTGGCGGGTCAGCAGTCGGCACAGCCCGGCGACGACCATCGATTTACCGGCGTCGGAGGTGGTCCCGGCGACCAGCAGTGCACTCACACCAGGGTGAGAATGTCGGCGCCGTCCGCGGTGACCACCAGGGTGTGCTCGAACTGCGCGGTCCACTTGCGGTCCCGGGTGGCCACCGTCCAGCCGTCATCCCAGATCTCGTAGTCCAGCGCACCGAGGTTGATCATCGGCTCGATGGTGAACGTCATGCCCGGTTCGATCACCGTGTCGACGGCGGGCTGGTCATAGTGCAGCACCACCAGACCGTTGTGGAATGTGGTGCCGATACCGTGCCCGGTGAAATCGCGAACGACGTTGTAGCCGAAGCGGTTCGCGTAGGCCTCGATGACGCGGCCGACCACCGAGAGCTGGCGGCCGGGTTTGACCGCCTTGATGGCCCGCATGGTCGCCTCGTGCGTGCGCTCCACCAGCAGCCGGTGTTCCTCGGACACCTCTCCCGCCAGGAAGGTGGCGTTGGTGTCCCCGTGCACCCCGTCGATATAGGCGGTGACGTCGATATTGACGATGTCACCGTCCTCGATGACGGTGGAATCCGGGATGCCATGGCAGATCACCTCGTTCAGGGAGGTGCAGCAGGACTTCGGGAATCCCTTGTAGCCCAGCGTGGACGGATAGGCGCCGTGGTCGATCATGTACTCGTGGGCCACCCGGTCCAGGTGATCGGTGGTGACGCCGGGGGCGACCGCCTTCCCTGCCTCGGCGAGTGCGCCCGCGGCGATCCGGCCGGCCACCCGCATCTTCTCGATCACCTCGGGCGTCTGCACCCAGGGTTCGTGGCCCTCGACGGCGGTCGGCTTCCACGCGTACTCCGGGCGCGGGATCGACTTGGGCACCGGAAGGGTCGGGGACAACTCGCCGGACCGAAGGGGCGCGCGAACAGGCATGGCGGTCAGCCTACCGAGATCGCGGCCGGCACCGGGGTCAGGCCGGACACCCCGGGTAGAACCCGACTCTCCATCTGCGGTAATGGTGTTACCGTACGGCGGTGAACGACGAGCACATCCTGCACCGGCTCGACTACGTCGAGGTCGAGTCGACCGGGGACCGGCTCGTGATGGAGATGGACAACCGTCCCGATCTGGCGAATGTGCGCGGCGCGCTGCAGGGCGGCCTGGTGGCCACCCTCATCGACATCGCCGCGGGCATCCTCGCCGGGCGGCACACCGGAGTCGGCCACGACGTCACCACCGCCGACCTGAACATCCACTTCCTGGCGCCGGTCATGGGCCGGGCGCGTGCGGAGGCGACGATCGTGCGGGCGGGCCGACGGCTCATCGTCACCGCCGTGGATGTCACCGATCTCGACCGGAACCGGCTGGCGGCCAGGGCCACCCTGACGTTCGCGGTGCTCGAGCCGCGCTAGGTGCGGCGCCGCAACCGCGGCGGCGACCACGAGCGCCGCGGTCCGCGGATATCCACCGAACCGCAGACCACCTTGCCGGTGAAGACGATATGCGGCGTGCCTTCGGCCGGCGCGTCCCGGCGGTGGTCGTTGGCGCTGCCCACCACCACCTCCACATCGTCGATCGAGGCGCTGGCGCCGTCGGGCAGCCGGATGTCGAGTCCGCCGAACTTGAGGTCGAGTTCGACCACGATCATCGGACCGGCGAAGCGCGCCCGGGTGAGGTCCAGGTCCACCGAACCCATCCGCCGGTGCAGGGCCAGCCGGGTGGGCACCACCCATTCCCCCTGCCGCTTCAGCGAGCCCATCACACCGCGCAGTTCCACCCGGTCGGCGGCCGAGGTGACGATGGCGCCGGGCCCGGGCAGGTCACCGACCAGGGCGTCCAGATCCGTGTGCAGGCGGGCCTGGGAGACCAGCGCCGAGCGCTCCTCGAATTCGCCGATGTCGATCAGCCCGAGCGCCACCGCATTGTGCAGCCGCCGCAGCGTGCCGTTGCGGTCCGCATCGGACACCCGCATGGTCGCGTAATCGTCAATACCTGTCATCGCCCCTGCATCCTCCAGCAGTCAGGCTACTGCGCGGGCGGCGCGAGATCAGGCCAGGTAGTCCGGCGGCAGACCCTTGAGCATGTCCCGGCACATCCGGACCGCGTATTCCGAGCTGCCACCACCGACGATCAGCGCGGCGAAGGCCATATCCCCGCGATAGCCGGCGAACCAGGCATGCGACCCGCCGTTGAACTCGGCCTCACCGGTCTTGCCGCGGACATCGCCCAGCCCGTTGAGCTCCTTGGCGGTGCCGTTGGTCACCACCAGCCGCATCATCGGCCGCAGCGCGTCGAGCATCTTCGGCGAGATCGCCGCCGCCGTCCCGTTGACCTGCGTCTGGCGCCCCAGGATCAGTTGTGGCACAGGTGTTTTCCCGGCCGCGACGGTGGCCGCGACCAAGGCCATCCCGAACGGGCTGGCCAACACCTTGCCCTGGCCGAAGCCGTCCTCGGTGCGCTCGGTCAGATCCACCGTCGGGGGCACCGAACCGGTCACCGTGGGGATGCCGTCCACCACATAGTCCGAACCGAGGCCGTACTGGGCGGCGGCCTGGTTCAGGCCACGCGGTGGCAGCGTACTGGCCAGCTCGGCGAACGTGGTGTTGCACGAGTTGGCGAACGCCCGCGACATGGGCACCGTGCCCAGGTCGAAGGTGTTGTAGTTGTTGATGGTCCGGTGTCCGATATCCAGTGACCCCGGGCAGCCCAGCAAGGTGTTCGGCGTTGCCATATCCCGGTCGACGACGGCGCCGGCGGTGATGATCTTGAAGGTTGATCCCGGCGGGTACAGGCCCATGGTGGCGGTCGGCCCGTCGGCGTCGGCGGCGGCGTTCTGGGCGACGGCCAGGATCTCGCCCGTCGACGGCTTGATCGCCACGATCATCGCCTTCTTGCCGACCATGTTCACCGCGTCCTGCGCCGAGTTCTGCACCGCGCGGTCCAGGCTGATCGTCACCGAAGGCGCCGGAGTGCCGGGCACTTCGTTGAGGACGTCGACATCGACGCCGTTCTGGTTGACGCTGACCACCCGCCACCCGGCCTGGCCCACCAGATCGGTGGACACCGCCTTCTTGACCTCCGAGACGATGGCCGGTGCGAACTTCGCATCCGTGGGCATCATCTCGGGCTGCGGGGTGATGACCACCCCTGGGCGCCGGGCGATCGCCGCCGACACCCGGTCGTTGTCATCCGTGCGCAGCGTGATGAGGTCCAGCGGGGAGGTCGACGAGCTGGCCTCTTCGGCCAGCCGCTGCGGGTCCAAGGTGTTGTCGAACGGTCGCAGCGCATCGACCACGGCCCGGGCCGTCGGCATCAGCGCGGCGCCGGCCACCCGGGCATCGAGCGCGTAGTGGTACAGGTAGCCGGGAACCAGGACATCGGTGCCCCCGCGCTCGTTGACCGAGGCCCGCCGGGGCGGGTCGGCCCGCAGCGCCAGGGTCTGATTCTCGCCCAGTTGGGGATGCAGCCCGGTGGCGCTCCAGCGCACCTGCCAGTGCCCCTCTTCGCGGATCATGTTCAGTTCGCCGTCGTAGGTCCACACCCGGTCCTTGGGCAGGTGCCAGCTGTAGCGATATTTGATGGTGCCGGTGTCCTCGGCGTACTTGGAGCCCAGGATCTGGGTGTCCAGCCGGCTGGCCTGCAGCCCCGACCACGCCTCATTCAGCGCGGCCTGGGCTTGCGCCGGGTGATCGGCCAGATCTGCCGCGGCGGTGGTGTTCCCGGTGGCCAGTGCCGCGAAGAACGCTTCGGCGGTGGGCTCGGGACCATTCGGCTTGGGGGTGCAGGCACTCAGCGTCGTCGCCGTCGCGACGACGGCCATGACGGCCGCCGCAATGCGCGAGACCGGTGTGGTGATAGTTGCCATTGAGGCAAATGTTAAAACTGTGGCGACCGCCGGAGGCGGAGGCGCACCGAGACCGGACCGTGATGGGTTCGAGATGGAGGCGCGCGCTGCGGATCTGTCAGTCCAAGAGCACGGTCGCGAAGGTGCCCACCTGGGTGAAGCCGATCTTGGCGTACGCGCCGCGGGCGACGTGGTTGTAACCGTTGACGTAGAGGCTGGCGATGCGGCCGCTGCGCAACACCGCATCGGCCAGGGTGGCGGTGCCCGCGGCGCCCAGTCCCCGCCCCCGCCACTGCGGATGCACCCAGACACCCTGGATCTGGCCCACCGTCGGCGACTGCGAACCGATCTCGGCCTTGAAGACCACCTGACCGTCCTCGAAACGGGCCCACGCCCGGCCCGCCGCGATCAGACCGGCCACTCGACGCCGGTAGCCGCGTCCGCCGTCACCCGTCCGCGGATCGATCCCCACTTCGCCGATGAACATCTCGATGGCGGCCACCAGGTAGGCGTCGAGCTCCTCCATCCGGACGGGCCGCACCGCGGTGTCGACGGCGCACAGTGGCGCAGCCGACAGCGCCATCAGCGGTTGCTCGTCACGCACATCGCGGGCCGCTCCCCAGCCCGCTTCGAGCCGCCGCCACAGCGGCAACACCATTTCGGCCCGTCCGACGAGCGACGAACATCGCCGCGGCGCGCTGAGCGCTTTGTCGGCGAACGCGGCAATATCGTCCGGACCGCCGCGCAGCGGAATGAGATTGGCCCCCGCGTAACACAGTGATTCGGTGACGCGGCGCCGCGTCCACAACTCTCCCCCGATGGCATTCGGGTCGACACCGTACTCGAGGACCCGGCACGCGACCATACAGGCGCCGACCGGGTCATCGTCCAGAACCACACGTACCGAATCCAGGTCACGCACCACCGAGACACGGCGCTCATCGGTGAGGCGGTAGAGGGGCGGAGCCGACATGAAGGTTCTTTCTGAGCTACCGGAGCCGGAGGGTGACCCCGCTCACAGGGGCCTGATTCAGCTTACGGTGACAACGGGCGAACCGCTGGCACTTGCCCCCGGGTCCAATTCGGCCGCGATGCGCATGGCCTCTTCGATCAAGGTCTCCACGATCATCGCCTCAGGCACCGTCTTGACCACTTCACCCTTGACGAAGATCTGACCCTTGCCGTTGCCCGACGCGACACCGAGGTCCGCTTCGCGGGCTTCGCCCGGGCCGTTCACCACACAACCCATCACCGCCACGCGCAACGGCACATCGAGCCCGTCCAGTCCCGCCGACACCG
Organism: Mycolicibacterium sp. Y3; assembly: GCF_051188035.1. Lineage (NCBI taxonomy): Bacteria > Bacillati > Actinomycetota > Actinomycetes > Mycobacteriales > Mycobacteriaceae > Mycobacterium > Mycolicibacterium sp. Y3. The sequence goes on from NZ_JAVQLT010000001.1 coordinate 4,410,471, forward strand.
CATTGGCCAACGTGTACACGTCGACCTGGGCGCGCCCGCAGGACGGACAGGACACGATCTCCAGGCCGCGCGGACGCAGGTTCAGCGATTCCAGGATCTGGTTGCCGACCTTGATCTCCTCGGCCGGCGGCGCCGACAGCGACACCCGGATCGTGTCGCCGATACCGCGCGACAGCAGCGCACCGAAGGCGACGGCGGACTTGATGGTGCCCTGGAAGGCGGGGCCGGCCTCGGTGACACCCAGGTGCAGCGGATAGTCGCACCGGGCGGCCAACTGTTCGTAGGCGGCCACCATGATCACCGGGTCGTTGTGCTTGACGCTGATCTTGATATCGCCGAAGCCGTGCTCCTCGAACAGCGAGGCCTCCCACAGCGCGGATTCGACGAGAGCCTCCGGGGTGGCCTTCCCGTACTTCTCCAGCATCCGCTTGTCCAACGACCCGGCATTGACCCCGATCCGGATCGGGATGCCCGCCGCCCCCGCGGCCTTGGCCACCTCTTTGACCCGGCCGTCGAACTCTTTGATGTTGCCGGGGTTCACCCGCACCGCCGCGCAGCCCGCGTCGATGGCGGCGAAGATGTACTTCGGCTGGAAATGGATATCGGCGATGACGGGGATGTTCGCCTTCTTCGCGATGATCGGCAGCGCGTCGGCGTCCTCCTGCCGGGGGCAGGCGACCCGGACGATATCGCAGCCCGACGCGGTCAGCTCGGCGATCTGCTGCAGCGTCGCGTTGATGTCATGGGTCTTGGTGGTGCACATCGACTGCACCGAGATCGGCGAGTCGCTACCCACCCCCACATCGCCCACCTTGAGCTGGCGGGTCTTGCGACGCGGCGCCAGAACGGGCGGCGGCGGGGCTGGGATACCCAAGCCGATGGAAGTCACTTCATCTCCAAACTTCGGGGTCCGACTACTGGAACAGTCTGATGGGATTGACCAGGTCGGCGGTGACGGTCAACAACATGTATCCGACGACGAAGACCAGCACCACATAGGTGGCGGGCATGAGTTTGAGGTAGTTGACCGGCGCGGCGGCCACCTTGCCGCGCGCCGTGCGGATCATGTTGCGGACCTTCTCGAACACCGCGATCGCGATATGACCGCCATCGAAGGGCAGCAGCGGGATCAGGTTCACCGCGCCGAGCACGAAGTTCATCTGGGCCAGGAAGAACCAGAAAGCCACCCACAGGCCGTGGTCGACGGTGTCGCCGCCGATGATGCTGGCGCCCACCACGCTGATCGGGGTCTCGGGGTCGCGCTCGCCGCCGCCGATGGCGTGCACCAGCGCGCCGACCTTGGTGGGGATCTTGGCCAGCGACTTGCCGAGTTCGACGGCGAGGTCACCGGTGAAGGAGAAGGTGGCCGGGACGGCGGTCAGCGGGTTGTACCGGGTGGGGCCCGGCGGCTGCGCCGCACTCACCCCGATGGCGCCGACGGCGATCGTCTTGTCGGCATCCTTGTCGGCGAAGCGCTGGGTCTGGGTGACGTCGACGACGGTCGCGATCCGCTCACCGTCGCGTTCGTAGACGATCGGCACCGGGCCGGAGAGCTTACGGATGGCGGCGGCCATATCCGCGAAGGTCGCCACATCGGTGCCGTTGACCTTGACGATGGTGTCGCCGGCCTCGATGCCCGCCAGCGCGGCCGGGCCGGGGCCCGGTTCCGGGCACGGCCCGAACGGGTTGTCCCCGCCTTTGCTGATCTGCGGTGCCACACAAGCGGTTTGACCGACGATCGCGGTGGTCGGCGGGTGCAGGTTGGGCAGGCCCCAGATGACGGCGATGGCGTAGATGAGCGCCAGGCCGATGGCGAAGTTCATCCCCGGGCCCGCGAACAGCACGGCGACGCGCTTCCACACCTTCTGCTTGTACATCGCGTGGCGTTGCTCGTCGGGGGCGAGCTCTTCGACCGAGGTCATGCCGGCGATATCGCAGAAGCCGCCCAGCGGGACGGCCTTGACGCCGTACTCGGTGTAGCCGAGCTTGTTCGGCCGCATGGTCGACCACAGGGTGGGACCGAAGCCGACGAAATAGCGACGCACCTTCATGCCGGTGGCGCGGGCCACCCACATGTGCCCGCATTCATGCAGGGCCACCGAGACCAGGATGGCCAGCGCGAACAGCGCGATGCCGATAGCGAACATCATCGGGCTGCGGTGACCTCCTGCGTCGATTCGGTGCGGATCAGGCGCCTGGCCTCGGCCTTGGCCCAGTCCTGCGCGTCGAGTACTTCTTCCACGGTAGCGGGTGCGGCGGCCCACTGGTCTGCGGCGTGCAGCACGTCGGCAACAGTTCGCACAATCGAGGGGAAAGCGATACGCCCAGCGAGGAAGGCCTCGGCGGCCTCCTCGTTGGCCGCGTTGTAGACCGCGGTGAGGCAGCCGCCCCGCCGGCCGGCTTCCCTGGCCAGCTCCACCGCGGGGAACACCTGCGCGTCCAGCGGTTCGAACGTCCACGTCGACGCGGTGCTCCAGTCGCAGGGCTGCGCGGCCCCGGCCACCCGGTCCGGCCAGCCCAGAGCCAGCGCGATGGGCAGTTTCATATCGGGCGGGCTGGCCTGCGCCAGCGTCGAGCCGTCGGTGAACGTCACCATCGAGTGCACGATCGACTGGGGATGCACCACGACCTCGATGCGGTCGTAATCGATGCCGAACAGCAGATGCGTCTCGATCAGCTCCAGGCCCTTGTTGACCAGTGACGCCGAGTTCAGGGTGTTCATCGGTCCCATCGACCAGGTCGGGTGCGCACCGGCCTGTTCGGGGGTGACGCTGGTCAGCGCCTCCGCCGACCAGCCGCGGAACGGCCCGCCCGAAGCGGTCAGCACCAGGGCGGCGACCTCGTCGGCGCTACCGCCGCGCAGGCACTGCGCGAGCGCCGAATGTTCGGAGTCCACCGGCACGATCTGTCCGGGCGCGGCGGCCGCCAGCACCAGGGGGCCACCGGCCACCAGTGACTCCTTGTTCGCCAGTGCCAGCCGGGCCCCACTGTGCAGGGCGGCCAGGGTCGGCTTCAGTCCGAGCGCACCGACCAGGGCGTTGAGCACCACGTCGGCCTCGGTGTCCTCGACGATGCGGGTGGCCGCGTCGGGCCCGCGGTAGGCGGCCTCGATGGTGGCGTCGGGGTCGGCGACGGCCACATTGCGCACCCCCGTCTCGGCGGCCTGCCGGGCCAGCAGCTCGGCGTTGCCGCCGCCGGCGGCCAGACCCACGACCTCGAAGCGATCCGGGTTGGCCGCGATGACCTCGAGCGCCTGGGTACCGATGGAACCGGTGCTGCCCAGCAGCAGCACCCGCACGCGTTCCTGCCCTCCGACGTTCGTCACCGTCCCATTGTGCCGCGTGGGATCACCCTCGGCGGAATCGACGCCGGATGCGTCGTGTCACGCCGGCTCGACAGGTCACCCATCCGGTCCGCACACCGCACCGAATACATCGGTGAGGGCGGCCCAAAAGACCGCTCCGGAACAGATTCGAGTGACAACAGTGATGAACAAAGCTCAATCGAAAACACTCGCGGTGATCGGTCTTTCGGCGGTCACCCTCTTCGGAGGTATTGCGTGTTCGAAGGATTCGTCCACGAACGCCAGTACCGCACCGGAAACCAGCACCTCGGCGAGCATGGCCCCGATGACATCGCCTGCGGCGACCTCGGCGATGGCCGATCCCGCCGCCGGTCTGGTCGGCAACGGTTGCGCCGCCTACGCGCAGCAGGTACCCAGCGGGCCCGGTTCGGTCGCCGGTATGGCACAGGACCCGGTTGCCGTGGCCGCCTCGAACAACCCCATGCTCAAGACGCTGACCTCTGCGTTGTCGGGCAAGCTCAATCCGAACGTGAACCTGGTCGACACGCTGAACAGCAACCCCGGTCTCACCGTGTTCGCGCCGACCGATGACGCCTTCGCCAAGATCGACGCGGCCACCCTGGACAAGCTCAAGACCGATTCGGATCTGCTGACCAAGATCCTCACCTATCACGTGGTCGAGGGGCAGGCCAGCCCCATGCAGGTCACCGGACAGCACAAGACGCTTCAGGGCGGCACCGTCACCGTGACCGGATCCGGTCCGGGGCTCAAGGTCAACGACGCGGGCCTGGTGTGCGGCGGCGTGAAGACCGCCAATGCCACCGTCTACATGATCGACACCGTGCTCATGCCCCCCGCCTGAGTCCAGCTGCAGCACAACAGAACCCACGTGCGGCGTCCCGATTCGCACCCCCCCGTGGCACTCGGGGCGCCGCACGTGCCTGGACCGATCGGGAAGTCACGCGCATGCTCACCGTCATCGCCATCGGACTTCTCGGCGGTCTGATCACCGGCATCTCGCCGTGCATCCTGCCGGTACTCCCGGTGATCTTCTTCTCCGGCACCCAGAGTGGACCCACCTCCGCACGCCGGCCCTATCTGGTGATCGCCGGCCTGGTGCTGAGCTTCACCGCCGTCACCCTGACCGGTTCGGCGGTGTTGTCGCTGCTGAATCTGCCGCAGGACGCGCTGCGGTGGGTGGCGCTGGCCGCCCTGACGGCCATCGGTATCGGGTTGATCTTCCCCTGGTTCGAGGCGATTCTGGAGAAACCGTTCGCCCGCCTGCCGCAACGGCAATTCGGTTCCGGAACTTCGGGTTTCGGTCTCGGTCTGGCCTTGGGGGTGTTGTACGTGCCCTGTGCGGGGCCGGTGCTGACCGCGATCATCCTGGCCGGCGCCACCGGCAACATCGGGTTGCCGACGGTGGCGCTCACCGCGTCGTTCGCGATCGGCGCGGCACTGCCGCTGCTCTTCTTCGCGCTGGCCGGGCGGCGGGTGAGCGAACGCGTCGGCGCCTTCCGCCGCCGCCAGCGTGGCATCCGCGTCTCGGCCGGCCTCGTCACCCTCGCACTGGCGGTGGCCCTGGTGTTCGATCTTCCGGCCCACCTGCAGCGAGTCGTACCCGACTACACGGCAGCGCTGTCCGATGCCGTCGGCGGCGACCGGCAGATCCGCGACACACTCAACCTGGGCGGGATCGTCAACGACCAGAATGCCGGGCTGTCCAATTGCTCCGACGGTGCACCCGAACTCGAAAGTTGCGGCCCGGCACCGGGTATCAAGGGCATCACGGCGTGGCTGAACACGCCGGGGAACTCCGCTGTCGACCTCGCGGCGCTACGCGGCAAGGTGGTGCTCATCGACTTCTGGGCCTATTCGTGCATCAATTGCCAACGCAGCATCCCGCACGTCACCGACTGGTACCGCGCCTACCGCGACGCCGGATTCGTCGTCATCGGTGTGCACACCCCGGAGTACGCCTTCGAACGGGTTCCGGCCAACGTCGCCGGCGGGGCCCGCGATCTGGGCATCACCTACCCCGTCGCGCTGGACAACGGTTACGCCACCTGGACCAACTACCGCAACCGCTATTGGCCCGCCCACTACCTGATCGACGCCGAGGGCACCGTCCGGCACGTGAAGTTCGGCGAGGGCGACTATGACGTCACCGAGAAACTGATCAGAGAGCTGCTTTCCCAGGCACATCCGGACCGTGCCCTGCCCCCGCCGACCGGCGCGCCCGACACCACCCCCCGGTCGCAGCTGACTCCGGAGACCTACCTCAGCGTGGGGAAAGTGGTGAACTACGGCGGCACCGGCACCTACGACCAGGGCACCGCGACCTTCGATCTCCCGGCCCGTCTGGCCGACGACAACTTCGCCCTGCGCGGTCCATGGCGACTCGACTACCAGGGCGCCACCGCCGCGGCCGACGGCGCCCAGATCGCGCTGAACTACCACGCCCGCAACGTTTATCTCGTCGTCGGCGGCACCGGCACCGTCGAGGTGACCACCTCCGGCGGCACCCGGCGCATCCCCGTGCGCGGACCGCCCAACATGCGGCAGATCGTCGCGGGCGACTCCGCCGGGCCCGGGCATCTCGACGTGACGTTATCCCAGGGCCTGCAGGCGTATTCGTTCACCTATGGCTGACGGGCGGCCGGGTCCGCGGTGGCTTCGATCTTCACGACCCGCTCGCCGCGGAAGGTCAGCACCACCACCGCGAACAACCGGCCACGGTCGAAGGCCAGCAGCACCGGTTCGGCCGCGCACACCACGGTGGCACCCGGCCCCAGGTGGCGCAGCAGGTTCACCGCCACGTCGTGCCGACCGTGATTCACCTGCGCGGGCACGGGCGGATCGGCCAGCACCGTGCCCACCCCCCAGACCTCGGGGTCCAGCACCGCGGTCAGCGCGGTCAGGTCGCCGTTGGCGCAGGCCGTGATGAACGCCTCGGTGACGTGGCGGTGCTCGGCCCGGGTCACCTCCACCAGGCCGGGTCCCGCTCCGGTGACCTTGGCCCGGGCCCGGCGGGCCAGCTGCCGGCAGGTGCCCACCGGCCGGCCCACGGTGGTGGCGATCTCCTCGAACGGCGCCCCGAAGACGTCGTGCAGCACGAACGCCACCCGCTCCCCCGGGCTGAGCATGCGCAGTACCGCCAGCAGTGCCGCGCTGACCTCGTCGTCCAGCGTGACCCGGTCGGCGGGGCCCGGCGTGGGGTCGGGGACCGTGGCCGTGGCGCTGTCCCCGCCGAGGTGGACGCGGCGCACCCGCGCCGAGCGAAGCAGATCCAGACACAATCGGCCCGTCACCACCGTCAGCCAGGCCCGCACGTCCTCGATGAGCTCACCGGCCCGGGCCAGCCGCAGAAACGCCTCCTGCGCAACATCTTCGGCGTCGCCGATATCGCCGAGCATCTGGTAGCCGAGGTTCACCAGGTAGGCGTGTTGCTCGCGCCAGACGGTGTCGATCGAGTCGGTCATGGTGTTATGACGATCTCGCACCGGGAAAAGTTACGGGTAACTTTCCGCCCCGCGGTTCCGTCCTTGGTGGCATGAAAACAATTCTGGTCACCGGGGCGACCGGTAATGTCGGCCGCCCCCTCGTCGCACATCTTCTCGACGCCGGGGTGGCGGTCCGCGCCGTCACCCGCTCGGCCTCGCCCTTCCCGCCGTCGGTCACCGCGGTGCCGACCGCCGCGGCCGGGATGCCGGGCGCCGACGCCGTCTTCCTCAACTCGCGCGCACTCATCGGCGAACTCGAGGCCACCGTGGAACTGGCGCGGGCGCACGGGGTGCGCAAGCTGGTGGCGCTGTCGGCGATCAACGCCGAGGACGAGGATGCGCGCCAGCCCTCGCGGGTGCGCGGTGATCGCAACCGCGAGTGTGAACAGCTCGCGGTCGCCTCCGGCCTGGACTGGGTGAGCCTGCGGCCCACGGTGTTCGCCTCGAATTTCGCGGGGATGTGGGCAGGGCAGATCAGAGCCGGGGACGTGGTCAGCGGGCCGTACGCGCAGGCGTGCACCGCGGTGATCGCCGAAGCCGATATCGCCGCGGTGGCGGCCGTCGCACTGCTGACCGACGCCCTCGACCGAACGCGGATCCCACTGACCGGCCCGCAGTCGCTGACCAATATCGAACTGGTGCAGGTGATCGGCGCCGCGCTGGGCCGCGACCTGCGCTATGTCGAGCTGCCGCCCGACGCGGTGCGCGAGCGGTTCGCCGCCATCGGGTTTCCCGCCGCATTCGCCGACGCCTATATCGGCCTGCTCGAGGCCGGGGTCGGCCGGCCGGCACCGGTCACCGACGAGGTGCAGCGCATCCTCGGCCGGCCCGCCACCACTTTCGCCCGGTGGGTCGGCGCCAACCTCGCCCTGTTCGCCGAATATCAAGGAGCAGATCATGTCTGATGACCCCACACCGCCGAGCTGGCTGAAGACGATGAACAAGCTGGTGGTCGCCCTGGGCCGGCTCGGGGTACCGGCCGGACCGTCTCAGGTCCTCACGGTGCCGGGACGCAAAACCGGGCAACCGCGCAGCACACCCATGACGCCGTTCGAGTACGGCGGTGCGTTGTACACGGTGGCCGGCTACCCCGGTGCGGACTGGGCGGCCAATGCCCGCGCCGCCGGCGCAGGCGTGTTGACCAGGGGCCGGCGCGCCCGCCGGGTACGCATCGTCGAGCTGACCGCCGAGCAGTCCCGGCCCGTGTTACGCGCGTTCGCGCGGAAGGTGCCGGTCGGGGTGGGGTTCGCCAAACGGTCCGGGCTCGTGGTGCACGGCACACCGGAGGAGTTCGAGGCACTGGCCGGGCGGCTGGCCGTGTTCCGTCTCGACGACCGGTGAGCTCACACCGTGCGGACGGTCCCGCCGTCGACGACGATATCGGCGCCGACGACCGATCCGGCGGCATCCGACACCAGGAAGCCGATGACCTCGGCCACTTCGGCGGGCTGGGCCGGCCGGCCCAGCGGTATGCCGCCGAGTGCGGCCATCAGGGATTTCAGCGCCGCGTCCCGGTCGGTGCCCTCCCCTTCCGCGATCCTGGCCACCAGGGCGTCTGCGGCCTCGGTCCGGATGAAACCCGGCGAGACGGTGTTGACCCTGATCCCCTTGGGCGCCAGCTCGTTTGCCAATCCCTTGCTGTAGGCGCGCAGCGCCGCCTTGGCCGCCGCGTAGCCGAGGGTGCCGTCATACAGCGGCAGGCGGCTCTGGATGGATCCCACGTGCACCACCGCCCCACCGCCGGCGGCGATCATCGCCGGCAGCAAGGCCCGGTCCAGCCGGACGGCGGCCATCAGATTGAGTTGCCATTCAAGGGCCCAGTCGTCGTCACCGAGGTGGGCGAACCCACCGGCGGGAGCACTGGAACCGCCCGCGACGTGCACCAGGATGTCGGTGCCGCCGCGGCGGCCGACCTCGTCGGCGACGACGACCGCACCCTCGGGAGTGGTCAGGTCGGCGGCGACGAAATGGTCGGCGGTGACAGTCTCGGGGCGGTGTCGCGCCACGGCGGTCACCGAGACACCGCGCTCTTGTAACCAGTGCACCACCGCGGCCCCGGTGCCCTTCGTGGCACCCGTGACAACTGCCCGGCGCTGACCCGCGGTCATCGCCGGCCGCCCCGGTCGGAGCGGAAGATCGGCCAGCACAGGTCGGTTCGCCACTGCGCCGGATCCGGGGTGTCCCAGGCGAACCGCTCGTAATACTCGCGCAGGGGTCCGTCGACGCTGATCTCGTGCCGGGTCGCGTAACTGCCCAGTTCGGTGTAGGCGAGGTCGACGTCATCATGGGGTCCGTCATGACGCACGACCAGCAGCTCGGCGGCCGGCACGGTGTACTCGGCCACCCGCCCGACCGGACGGACCGGTCCGGTCGCCGGGATGAACACGGTGGCCGGTCCGTGGTCACGGTCGAAGATCCCGAAACCGAAAAGGGCTCCGGGCGGGCCGGTCTGGGTCAGGTGCTGGGTGCGCACGGTCGCCTGCAGTTCGGCGACGGCGCCCTCCCACCAGGTCGGCAGGTCGTCGCGGTCCACGTTGTCGTGCACCGCCACCGCGGCGGTCGTGGGCACGCTGCGATGCTCCAGCTTCCACGCACCCCGCGGCGGGTCGAGAATGTCCCGCAGCGCGTCGACCGCGGCCCGGGTATCGGCCAGCTGCGCCTCCAGCCGCTGCAGGTGGGTGCCGATCAGCGCGTTGCGACCGGCGGGGTCGGCGGCCAGCACCGCCTTGACGTCGGCGATCGACATATCGAGTGCGCGCAACCGGCGCACCACCGCCGCGGTGGGCAGCTGGTCGTACGAGTAGTACCGGTATCCGGTGCCGGGATCGATATGACTGGGCGCCATCAGCCCGATGTCGTGATAGTGCCGCAGCGTCTTCACGCTCAACTGCGTCATCCGGGAGAAGTCACCGATGGATACCGTGTCGGAGGAGTCAGGCATGTGGCCAGTCTGCGGTCTCCCCCTGCGGGAGGGTCAACACCGCGCCGGTCGATCACTGAGCCGGGAAGCGCTCGATCCAGTGCCGGGCGATGTCCACCCGGCGGGCGATCCACACCGAGTCATGGGACTGCACATGGTCGAGGAACCGTTCCAGTGCGGCGATGCGGGCGGGCCGGCCCACCAACCGGCAGTGCAGGCCCACCGACAGCATTTTCGGCGCACCGGCTTCGCCTTCGGCGTAGAGCACATCGAACGCATCCCGCAGGTAGGTGAAAAACTCTGTCCCGCTGGGAAACCCACTGGTGGAGACGTACTTCATATCGTTGGTGTCCAAGGTGTAGGGCACCACCAGGTGATCGCGTCCGCCGACCCGAGTCCAGTACGGCAGGTCGTCGGCGTAGGAATCCGAGTCGTACAGGAAGCCGCCGTGTTCCACGACCAGCTGCCGGGTCTGCGGGGAGTCCCGGCCGGTGTACCAGCCCAGCGGCGCCGAGCCGGTCAGCTCGGTCATCAGTGCGACGGCCCGTTCCAGGTGGTCGCGTTCGACGTCGACATCGGTCAGTTGGTAGCTCAGCCAGCGCAGGCCGTGACACGCGATCTCGTCGCCGCGGGCGGTGAACGCCGCCACGGCCTCGGGATTGCGGGCCAGCGCCATGGCCACCCCGAAGATCGTCAACGGCAGCCCACGACGTTCGAACGTCCGCAGTACCCGCCACAACCCCGCGCGCGAGCCGTATTCGTACAACGATTCCACGCTCAGGTGCCGGTTCGGAAACGACTGTGCGCCCACGACATCGGACAGGAAAGTCTCCGAGCCCGCGTCACCGTGCAGCACGGAGTTCTCCGCACCCTCCTCGTAGTTGAGCACGAACTGGACGGCGATGTTGGCCCCGCCGGGCCATTGCGGGTCGGGTGGGTGCGGCCCGTAGCCGACCATGTCGCGGGGGTACGTCACGGAAGTAATGTCGCACGCCGGGCGGCGTCAGCGCATCTTGATGATGACCTCGTCGGCGAAGCGGGCGATCGCCCCCGCTATATCGTCCGAGCCGAACCAGGGAGCGCACATCACCGCGGTGATCCCGGCCTCCTCGGCCCGCTGGAACACCTCCAGCGTCGGCACCTCGAGTAGGGCCAGCATGATCTCGAACGGCTGGTTCTCCCGGCCGTATTCGCGCCGCAGCACGGTGAGCCGGTCCACGTAACGCACCGCCTCGTCGAGCCGGTAGGCGGTACCGACCCAGCCGTCGCACAGCCGGGCCGCGCGGCGCAGCGCCACCTCGGACTCGCCGCCGCACAGGATCGGCACCGGCGCGGGCGGGTGCGGCTCCAGCATCAACTCGGGCACCTGGTAGTGCTCGCCGTGCCAGGACACCCACCCACCGCGCCACAGTTCGCGCAGCGCCGGGATCATCTCGTCCAGGCGTGCACCGCGGGTGCCGAAATCCTGGCCCAGCAGTTCGAATTCCTCGCGCATCCACCCCGCCCCGACGGCCAGCGACACCCGGCCCGCCGAGATGACCGAGGCGGTGGCCACCAGTTTGGCCACCGCCACCAGCGGTCGCGACGGGGCGACGTAGACGGCGTTGGAGAATCGCAGCCGCTTGGTCAGCGCCGCCATCGCCCCGATGAGCACCCAGGAGTCGGGCCACGCCGTCTCCGGCTGCCACGGCGGAACCCCGTCTGGGGAAGGGTATTTCGATTTCAGTTCGCGCGGATAGACCAGATGGTCGGCGCTGATCAAGCCGTCGAACCCGGCTTCGTCGAGCAACGGCGCCAGCCGCAACGCGGCGGCGGTGTCCATGAACGCGGTGCCACTCCAGAACTGCATCAGCGCAGCGCCTGCTCGCGCTGCGCCAGCACCGAATGGTGCCGTCCGTAGGCCAGGTAGACCACCACACCGACGGCCATCCAGATCCCGAACCGCAGCCAGGTCAGGCCGGTGAGGTTGAGCATCAGCCAGGCGCACGCGGCGATCGAGGCCAGCGGCAGCAGCGGCACCCACGGCACGCGGAATCCGCGCGGCAGGTCCGGCCTGCTGCGACGAAGCACCAGCACGCCGGCCGAGACGAGGATGAAGGCGAACAGGGTGCCGACGTTGACCATCTCCTCCAGCTTGCCGATCGGGAACACCGCCGCCGCCACCGCGGTCAGCACGGCCACCAGGACGGTGATGCGCACCGGGGTGCCGCGGGTGCCGGTGTGGGCCAGCCGGCGCGGCAGCAGGCCGTCCCGCGACATCGCGAACAGCACCCTGGACAGTCCGAGCAGCAGCACCATCACCACGGTGGTGAGCCCGGCGAGGGCGCCGATCGAGATGACCTTCGCCGCCCAGTGCACGCCGTTCAGCTCGAACGCCGTGGCCAGGTTGGGATGGCCGTTCCCGGCCTGCTTGAGGTCGGCGTAGGACGCCATCCCGGACAGCACCACCGATACCGCGACATAGAGCAGGGTGACCACCGCGAGCGAGGCGAGGATGCCCTTGGCCACATCGCGCTGCGGATCGCGGGTCTCCTCGGCGGTGGTGGCGACGACATCGAAGCCGATGAACGCGAAGAACACGATGGAAGCCCCCGCCAGCACGCCGTAGAAGCCGTAGTGACTGCCCGCCGCGCCGGTGAGCAGGGAGAACACCGACTGATCCAGGCCGGTTCCGGTCGCGTCCGCCGATTCCTGGGCAGGGATGAACGGCGTGTAGTTGGCCGCCTTGATGAAGAACGCACCGACGATCACCACCAGCAGCACCACCGCCACCTTGACGGCGGTGACGATGGCACTGAAATGCGAGGACAGCTTCGTGCCGAAGGCCAGCAGGGTGGCCACCACCGCCACGATCAGCAGTGCACCCCAGTCCAGCGTCAGCGGACCGATGTCGACGCTTCCGCCGGCGAACCCGAACACGGTGCCCAGGTAGCTGGACCAGCCCTTGGCCACCACCGCCGCCCCGATCGCGAACTCCAGGATCAGATCCCAGCCGATGATCCAGGCCACGAACTCGCCGAAGGTGGCATACGAGAAGGTGTAGGCGCTGCCGGCCACCGGCACCGTCGAGGCGAACTCGGCGTAGCACAGCGCGGCCAGGCCGCAGGTGACGGCGGCGATGACGAAGGACACCGAGATGGCCGGGCCGGTGATGTTGGCCGCGGTCGAGGCCGTGACCGTGAAGATGCCAGCGCCGACGACGACGGACACCCCGAACACGGTGAGGTCCCACCAGGTGAGGTCCTTGCGCAGCCGGGTTCCGGGCTGGTCGGTATCGGCGATGGACTGCTCGACGGATTTGACTCGACTGCCTGCCATCTTGGGAAAGTACCCACAATCGACGGCCGGTCGGGCCGGATCGCCCGGGTGTGCCAGAATGTCGAACCAGACAAGTCTGGACCAGATGTAGACCGACGAGGAGCAACCGTGGCCAACACCGAGGTCGAGCGACACACCGGTGTCGACGTGGAAGAAGTTCCGTCCGCCGCGTGGGGTTGGTCGAAGGAGAACCACACCTGGATCCACATCGGCGGCATCCTGTCGGCCATCTTCCTGCTGTGCATGCTGCGCGGTAACCACGTCGGCCATGTCGAGGACGTGTTCCTGATCCTCTTCGCCATCGGCATCCTGGGCGTGGTGGCCCGCGACTGGTGGGCCCGCCGCGCCGGCTGGTACCGCTGACCGCGTCCAGGATCAGCGAAAAAGCACCGCCGGGTTGAGATAGCCGGTCGGATCGAAAGCCGTCTTCACCGCCCGCATCGCCGCGATGTCGGCGTCCGTGCGCGACATGGACAGGTAGTCACGTTTGCGGCTGCCGACGCCGTGTTCTGAGGACACGTTGCCGCCGTGCGCCGCGATCAGGGTCATCATCGCCGCGTAGAGGGCGCGCTCCCGTTCCCCGGTGAGGGTGCAGCGCACCAGGTTCAGATGCAGATTGCCCTCCCCGACGTGGCCGAACAGCACCGGGATGGCATCGCGCGTGTGCTCGGCCACCAGTGCGGTGGCATCCTCGGCGAAGCTCGCGATGGCGTGCAACGGTAGCGACACGTCGAACTTCAGCGGCGGACCGTACACACCGAGGATGTCCGCCACCGCTTCGCGAACCTGCCAGAGTCGTTGCTGGGCAAGGGTGTCCACACCGACGGCGGGTTCCCCGCGTACGCCGGGCACGTCGAGCAGGTCGGCCAATCGCTCCGTCGGATCCAGGTCGGCGGCCAGTTCGATCAGCAGTAGCCACGCGCCCCCGACGGGCGCCGCGACACCCAGATGCTCGGCGGTCAGTGCGGCGGCACGGGCGTCGAGCAGTTCCAGCGCCGCGATACCGTCGGTGTCCCGGAAGACACGGCCGGCCTCGACGAGCGCGGCCAGGTCGTCGAAACCCGCGATGGCCGTGACCCGGTGCGCGGGTACGGGATGCAGCCGGAGATCCACTTCGGTCAGCACACCGAGGGTGCCCTCCGCGCCGACCAGCAGGGCGGTCAGGTCGTAGCCGGTGTTGTCACTGCGCACCTGGCTGTGCCGGGCCAGCACGCTGCCGTCGGGCAGGGCCACCTGCAGGCCCAGGATCTGCTCGCCCATATTGCCGTAGCGCACGGTGCGCAGCCCGCCGGCATTCGTCGACGCCATCCCGCCGATCGTCGCCGAATCGCGGGCGGCCAGATCGACCCCGAAGAGCAGCCCGGCCGCGTTGGCCGCACGCTGGACCGCGGCCAGGGTGACTCCTGCGCCCACGGTCATCCGGCGTTCGGCCATGTCCACCTCACCGAGCGTGGTCAGCCGCTCGGTGGACAGCAGCACATCGTCGTGTTCGGGCACCGTGCCGGCCACCAGGGACGTCCGGCCGCCCTGCACCGTCACACAGGCTCCGGCATCCCGGCACACCGTGAGCACGGCCGCGACCTCCGCGGCGGTGCCGGGGCGCACCAGGGCCTGCGCGTGACCGCGGTAGCGGCCCGTGTGGTCTATCGCGCGCCCGGCCAGCACCTCGGGATCGGCGCTGACGTACCCGGCGCCGACGGTCGAGGCCAGCCGGTCGAGCAGTGGGGTCATCCCCGAATACTAAAGCTAGCTAACCGATATGAGATCAGGACCGTCCGATGGATACCACAACGCACAGCTGTGGAATTCCTCCGTGGCCGTGACGGTGGCCGGGTCGCCCCCGGCGGCGGCCATCGCGTGCGCCTTGAATGCCCGCGCCGCAGGACTGAGTCGGTGCTGCACCGGCTCCACCCTGCCCGCCATCTCCGACGGCTGCGATCCCCAGACCGACACCTCGATGGCCCGTCGTTCCACTGCCCGCACCACGTCGCGGCGCATCCGGGCATCCATCCCCCAGGCTTGCGCCGACACCGCGAGCGCCGCGGGATCACCGGTCACGAGGTCGAAATTCGTTTCCAGCGCGCACGGCCGGACACCGAGGATATCCAATGGGCGTGAGTCATAGCGCTGCGGCACAAGCACTTTGACCTTCCATCCGGCGCGCACGCGGTCGAACATCCAGCCGCCGGCCGCGCGTACCGCGTCCAGCGGATCGACCGCGACCACCGAGAGTTCATAGGACAGCCGCGTGTGCAGCGGGTGGGCATCGTCGAGGCGAAATGAGCGGGCTTTCATGCGGTCTCACTCCTTGGGGACGGGACTCGGACGGCGGGCGGGCAGGCCGGGAGGGCATCGCCATACCCACAGCGTGACATTTTGTACCGTTTCTGTAAAGCTCTGTGGGTCAGCTGTCCGCCCCATCGCCTCGTTCGTGGAGTGCCGTCATGAGTCTTTACGCCGGTCGCGGCCCACTGGGCCCCGATCCCGCGGGGTGGTGCTTTCCGCCGCTGCCCGACGATGTCGTGTTCATCGAGCCACATCCTCGCCGCGTTCAGGCAGTGGTCAACGGCCGCATCGTCATTGATACCGAAGCCGCGTTGATGGTCCACCGTCGCGGCCACCCTCTCGCCTACGCGTTCCCCCTCGGCGAGACCGCCGATCTCCCCACCACGCCACTGCCCGAGAAGCCCGACCATGTGCACGTCCCGTGGGACGCCGTGGACACCTGGCTCGAAGAGGGTCGCACCCTGGTGCACTATCCGCCGAACCCCTACCATCGGGTCGACTGCCGGCCCGGCCACCGCGGGCTGCGGGTGACGGTCAACGGCGCCACCCTGGTGGATACCGCCGAATCGACGGTGCTGTTCGAGACGGCCTTGGCGCCGCGCCTGTACGTGCACCCCACTCAGGTCCGCACGGACCTGCTGCGCCGCTCGGCCACCACCGCATACTGCAACTACAAGGGATATGCGACGTACTGGTCGGCGGTGGTCGGTGACGCGGTCATCGAGGACATCGCCTGGAGCTATGAGACGCCGCTGCCCGAATCGGCCCCGATCGCGGGCTTCCTGAGCTTCGACGAGACCCGCACCGAGGTGCTCGCCGAACTACCCGGTGGCAGCCACGGCGACTGCGGTTGCTCCACCTGACACCGACCCGAGAGGAACCTCCGTGGGCATCGTGACCACCAGCTCGTCAACCACTTTCACGCACTCCGCCGAGACGATCTACGACTTCGTCACCAACCCGGCCAACTGGACCAAGACCTACCCGAACGCCCCACGCATCAGCGGTCTCGACGGCACCCTCCCGCTGCGCGTCGGTGACACCTGGCAGGAGTCGCATCCGACGGCCGACCGCACCTTCACCTGGCAGCTGGCCATCGCCACCAGGCCCAGGTTGTGGGTGTTCAGTTCGATCGGCCGGCTGTCCGCCGACAGCGCCGGTGAGGTCGGCTTCGACGGCCGGATGACCATCGAGTACCACTTCAGCACGCCGGGACCGGACCTCACCCTGTTCACCAGGACGATGACCATCGAGGCCTACCGGGATGCGCCGATGTCGGACGGGTTCTTCCGCATCGTCAACCCGTCCCATATCGACGCCTATCACGCCGCGGTCGCACGCGAACTAGCCGTGTAGTGCGCGCCGCAGGGCAGCTCCCTGCAGGGCGAAGAGCTGCCCGCTGGTCTCCCACTGCGGCAGCAGCGATTCGAAGCCATGGCAGGTGCCGGGGAAGACATGCAATTCGCATGCCACGCCGGCCCACATCAGGCGCAGCGCGTAGTCGACGGCCTCGTCGCGCAACGGGTCGAGTTCGGCACAGCTGACGAAGGCGGGTGCCAGGCCGGCGAGATCGTCGCGGCGACCCACCACCGCGCCGGCCGGCGCCGCCCCGGCGCCGCCGAGGTAGTGCCGCCACATCAATCGTGTTGCCGGGCCGTCGAATCCGGGGGTGCTGTCGAATTCGTCCTTCGAGGGTGTCAGCCGGTCATCGAGTACCGGCTGGTGCAGCAGCTGGAAGGCGACCGGCGGAGCCGCACCCGCCGCCGCCCGGTGCGCCAGCTCGGCGGCGAGCGAGCCGCCGGCGCTGCTGCCCGCGACCGCGACCCGGCCCGGGTCGATTCCGAGCACGGCGGCGTTCTCGACCACCCAGTCCAGCACCTGGCCGGCGTCGTCGAGGGCGGCCGGGTACGGGTGCTCCGGGGCCAGCCGGTAGTCGACGGAGATCACGGTCAACCGCGCCCGCCGGGCCAGCTCGACGCACAGGTGATGGTCGGTGTCCAGATTTCCCAGCACGAAGGCGCCGCTGTGGCAGAAGACGACAGCGGGCTGGCCGCCTCCTCGGTAGATCCGCACACCGGTCCCCCACGCCACCTCATCGGTGACCTCGACGCCGGTACAGTCCAGCAGCCGGGCCGTCTCCCGACGACGGGCGTCGAGGGAAGCCCTTACCGCGGTGAGCTTTTCGGCCGACAGGTCGGTGCGTGCCCCGGCCAGATGCCGCAGCGCCGGGGCCAGCCGCTCATCGATACCCACCGGGATCAGCCGATCTTCAGGATCTGACCGCCGTCGACGACGAGTTCGGCACCGGTGATGAACGACGCCTGCGCCGAGACCAGGAACGCCACCGCGTCCGCGATCTCGGCAGGCGTCCCCAGCCGACCGTGCGCGGCCAGCCGATCCTGGGTGCGGTCATCGAGCATCGGGGTGGCCACCGGCCCGGGGAACACGGCGTTGACGCGGATACCGGACGGAGCGAGTTCGACCGCGGTGGCCTGGGTGAGACCGCGCAGCGCCCACTTCGACGATCCGTACGCGGCGTGGTGCGGGAACGGCCGGACGGCGCTGGTGCTGCAGGTGTTGACGATCGACGCGCCGTCGGCCGCGGTGAGGGCCGCCAGCGCGGCGCGGATACCCAGGAACGGGCCCAGGCAGTTCACCCGCCAGCTGGCCTCGAAGCCGGCCGCCGTCTCGTCGGCCAGCGCTGCCCGGTGCAGCACGCCGGCGTTGTTTACCAGCGTGGTCAGCGTCCCGAATCGGTCGACCGCGGCGGCCACCGCGGCCGCCCACTGCTCTTCCGAGGTGACGTCCAGCGCCATCGCGATGATGCCGTCACCGTAATCTTCTGTGCTGGTGCGGAGTTCGTCAATGCGCACATCGCCGGCCACCACCCGGTATCCGTCGGCGTGCAGGCGTGCGACGATGGCGGCACCCTGCCCGCCGGCCGCGCCGGTGACGAGGGCGACCGGTGCCGTGGTCATACGTACCCCCGGGATTCGTCGGTGATTGCTGCCCCGTCTTGTGCCTCGGCCAGGTGGGCGGCCGCACCCCGGCGCAGGGCCTGGGATTCCGAGGCCAGGGTGATCATCCGGAAACCCATTGCCGCCGCAGCCTTTCCGAGCGTGCCCGTGCCCGCATGCACCCCGGTGATCAACCCGGCCGCGGCTCCGGCGCGCTGGATGCGCGTCATCGCGTCCGTCACCTGCGGGTGGGTCCAGGCGTCCGACACGCGCAACCCCATCGAGATGGCCAGATCCGCGGGACCGACATAGAGGCCGGTCACTCCGGGTACGGCGCAGATATCGTCGAGCGCGGCCAGCCCGCGTGCCGTCTCGATCATCACGTACACACCGGCCCTGGACTCTAGTTCGGCGATGTCGTGGCCGAGGCCGGCGCGCAACGGCCCGAAGCTGCGCACACCGGCGGGGACATAGCGGGTGGCGGCGACCGCCGCGGCGGCCTGTTCGGCCGATTCGACCATCGCGATGATCACCGCGTCGGCACCGGCGTCGAGCACCCGGCCGATCGGTGCGGGATCGACCGAGGGCAGGCGTACCGCCGTCGCGATCGGGACGTGCTCGAGGCGGGGCAGCAGCAGCGCGATATCGGCATCGTCGAGATAGCCGTGCTGGGCGTCGAATCCGACATAGTCATAACCGGCGTGGGCGAACTCCTCGGGGCCCAGCATGGTGGGGCCGACCACCCAGCCGCCCCAGATCTGTCACTGTGCCGCCAGCGCATCCTGTAGTCGCGAACTCATGCCTGGGTTCCCACTCATGCCACCAACGCGATCTTGACCCGCGCGGGATCCGGGCGGCAGGCCAGCTCGAAGGCCTGCTGCACCTGCGCGACGGGGAACGTGTGGGTCAGGTAGGCCGGCAAGAGCGCGGGATGCGCCCGGGCGAAGGCGTCGGCACGCTGTAACACCCGCCGCCGGTCCAGGGTCACCCCGGATTTCAGGGTGAGGTTGTTACGCAACATGATCCGCATGCTGATCGGATAGCTGTCGTCATCGGGCACCCCGAAGTAGAACACCGTACCCCCGAAGGCCGCGGCTTCCACCGCGTGGCCGAGGGTCGCCACCTGGTGTCCGACGGCTTCGATGACGACATCGGGCCGGGCGGCGGGATCGAGGTGGCGCACCCAACGGTCACTGGTGGACCGCACGGCGGTGTCGAC
Source organism: Mycolicibacterium sp. Y3 (assembly GCF_051188035.1). Classification (NCBI taxonomy): domain Bacteria; kingdom Bacillati; phylum Actinomycetota; class Actinomycetes; order Mycobacteriales; family Mycobacteriaceae; genus Mycobacterium; species Mycolicibacterium sp. Y3. The sequence continues at coordinate 4,429,978 of NZ_JAVQLT010000001.1, forward strand.
ACCGAAGGTCCCGGCGAGGGCCGACCGGTCGACGGGGTCCACACCCGTGACGTGCGCGGCGCCGAACGCCTTGGCGACATAGGAGAACAGCAGCCCGATCGAGCCCTGCCCGATCACGGCGACCCGCTTGCCGGTCAGGTCGCCCAGCTGTTCGACGGCGTAGAGCACACACGCCAGCGGCTGCAGGCCGATCGCGTGCTGCGGCGTCAAACTCGGCTCGTAACAGGTCAATCCGTCGCCATCGGCGATCACCTGGGCCATCAGGCCGTCGAATCCGGACGCCCAGCCCACGACGCGATCCCCGAGCGCGTGATCCGGGTGCGCACTGGCCAGGACCTCGCCGGCGATCTCGTGGATCGGAAAGCCGTCCATCTCCGCCGCACAACAGCCGGTGTCGCCGGGCAGTTTGCCCTGCGTCCCCCGGAAGCCGGGCAGATCGCTACCGCAGATGCCGGCCGCCAGGAACCGAATCAGCACCTGGCCGTCCGCAAGACCGGCGGGCTCGGCAAGATCGATACGCGCGAACGTGTACGGCGCGACGAGGCGGTAACCCCACATCACGCCGCCACGCCGACGTCGACGGGAACAGAGTTCCATCCCCACTGGAAGCTGGACGGTGGCCGGGACGCCGCCTCTTCCCGCACCGTGAACTCGGGTACTCGCTTGAGCCATTCGGTCACCAGGATGGTGATCTCCAGGCGGGCCAGGTGAACGCCGAGGCAGAAATGTGTCCCGCGGCCGAAGGACAGGATCCTGGCACTGCGCCGATCCCAGTGGAAATCATCGGGATTCACGTACTCCCGGTCGTCTCGCGCCGCCGATCCGAGCAGAGTGATGATCCGCTGTCCGGGATTGATGGTGGTGCCGTGCAGGGTGAACGGTTTGCGCAGGGTGCGCGCGAACCACTGGGCCGGCGCGCAGTAGCGGATCATCTCCTCGCGGGCGACCGGGACATTGGCATCCAGGTCCGCGCGCACCGCGGCCAGCTGCCCGGGATGCCGCAGCAGCTCCCACAGACCGTGCGCGACGATCTTGGGTACCGTCTCGGTGCCCCCGATGAACACGCCGAGCATCTGCACCGCCGCCTCCATATCGGTGAACCCCGACCCATCGGGCAACCGGTAGTCGACCAGGTTGTCCGCGATCGCGAGCGGCGGCCCGGCACCGGCCCGCCTGCGTTCGATGATCGGGGTGAGGTATTCGAGGTAACCGGGGCGGGCGTTGGCCACCTCCACCCCGCTGCCGGGCTCGGCCAGACTGCCCGCGTTGACCGTGGCCAGCACATCCGGGGCCAGCTCAACCGGCAGACCGACGAGTTCGCACACCATCGAGGCGGCCACTATCCCACCGTAGTCCTGGGTGAGATCGAACGAGCCGAGCGGCAGCAACGCGTCGAGCCGGTCGTTGGCCAGCCGGCGGATCCGGTCGGCGAAGCCGGCGGCGGTGCGTGCCCGGAACTGCCCGGACGTGCACCGGCGGACATCCTCATACAGCGGTGAGTCGAAGTTGGCGTGAAACGGCATCGGGTGCAGCGGCGGGTCGGGCACCGGACCGTCGTGATGCCGGGCGAGAACCGTTGCGGCGGGCAGCGTTCCCTCCGAGGGCACGAACGTGCCGTCGTTGATCGCCAGCACATCCCAGATGTCGGCGAACCGCGACAACGCGTAGGTGTCCCACTTCGGCAGGTAGTAGACGGGGTGTCGGTCGCGCAGCACCCGGTAGTACGGCAGTGGATTCGCCATGACCGCGGGATCGAACGGATCGTAGGCGAAGTCTGATGAGGCAGAGCCGGCGGACTGTCGCACCTCCCGAGCGTGACATTTTCGTCGTGTTTTGTAAAGGTGCAGGGCACTCGTCGGCTATCGTGGCCACATGACGGTGCAGTCGCTGGCCAACGGATTCTGCTTCGGCGAGGGCGCACGGTGGTTCGAGGGCCTGGTGTGGTTCTCCGACATGCTGGGCGAAGCGGTGCACACCGTGACACTGTCCGGCGAGATGTCCACCCTGCCGCTACCGGGACATGCCCCGTCCGGGTTGGGATTCCGGCCCGACGGGACCCTGCTGATCGCCTCGACACAGGCGCGCCAGGTGCTGCGATACGACGGCGAAAACGTCTCCGTCCTGGCCGATCTCAGTGAGCTGGTGCCCGCCGATCTCGGCGATATGGTGGTGGATGCCCATGGTCGGGTCTATCTCGGCTCGCAGGCCCGCACCGGCGGTGTCCTCGTGCGGATCGACACCGACGACAGCGTGCACGTGTCCGCGGGCGATCTCGACTTCCCGAACGGCATGGTCATCACACCGGACGGCGGCACCCTCATCGTGGCCGAGTCGACGGCCCGTCGCCTCACCGCGTTCACCCTCGACGAAGCGGGCGACGTGCACGACCGCCGGGTGTTCGCCGACGGGCTGGACGGCCCGCCCGACGGCATGGCCGTCGACGCCGCGGGCGGTGTCTGGGTGGCCATGACGCTGGCGCACCGGTTCGACCGCATCCTCGGCGACGGAACCGGTGCCCACACCGTCACCGACCGCATCGAACTGGACGGGCGCACCGCGATCTCCTGTGCACTCGGCGGGCCGGAAGACCGCACCCTGTTTCTGCTGTCCTCGACCGAGGCCTATCCGCAGCGCCTGATCGGCACCACACTGTCCCGGCTCGACGCGGTGATGGTCGACATCCCCGCCCCCTGACCTGCACCAGAACCTGAAAGGGAGCCATGTCGGACTGCTATTACGAACTGATCGACGTCGACGCCACCGGCGAGCGATTCCGGGCCACCGACATGGTGCGCAGCACCTGGTCGGCGGACATCCAGCACGGCGCCCCGCCGTCGGCCCTGCTGGTCCGCGCGCTCGAGCGGTGCGAGCAGCGCGAGGACACCCGGCTGAGCCGGGTACTGGTGGACCTGCTCGGACCGGTGCCGGCCACGGGTGACTTCTGGGTCCGCGCAGCCCGCGAGCGAGCCGGCAGGCAGATCGAGCTCATCACCGCCGAGATGCTTGCACCGGGTCCGGACGGCGCGGTTCGCCCGGTGGCGCGGGCCAGCGGATGGCGATTTCAGCAACAGGACTCCGCCGATGTGGTGCATGCCGCCGAGGCCCCACTGCGCCCGCTGTCGCAGGCCCGCAGCCGCGATATGGCCGAGCACTGGGATCCGAACTACCTGCACAGTATCGACTGGCGCTGGCTGACAATGCCTTTCGGTGACGGACCGGGAGAGTCCTGGCTGTCCCCGACGGTGGACCTGGTCAAGGGTGAGGCGCTCACGCCGTTGCAGCGGTTGTTCACGGTGGCCGACGATGCCAACGGGATCGGCGCCAAGATCGATATCCGCGCGTTCACCTTCCTCAACACCGACCTTGCCGTGCACATCCACCGGATACCCGACGGTGAGTGGATCGGGATCCGCGCCGAGACCGATTACGGACCGGATGGGATCGGGACCACCCGGGGGACCTTGTTCGACGAGCACGGCGCCGTCGGCGCGATTCAGCAGTCGGTCCTGGTGCGGCGCAGGCAGAATCGCTGACCCCGCGCGGTCAGCGCAGCACGTGGTCTGCCGGTGACACCGATCGCGTGCGTTTCCAGTAGTCCACGCAGCCGAACGGGTTCAGCACGTACACACCCCCGTCGGGCGACTTGTACCAGGAGTGCTCGATCGACGGGTGCCCCCACATCAACGTGGCCACCTCGGTCTGGAGCTCACCGTGGTAGCGCGCATACGCGGCCTCGGTCGGTTCGATCGTCTGCTTGCCCGCCTCCACCGTCATCCGCAGTGCCGCCCCGATATAGCGCATCTGGCATTCGAGCATGAAGATGACGCTGCCCGCATGGGCCAGTCCGGTACCCGGCCCGGCCATCATGAAGAAGTTCGGGAAGCCGGGCACCGAGATCCCGTTGAACGCACCGGGTTTGCCGTTCCAGACCGACGAGAGGGGCATCCCGCCGCGTCCGATGACCTCCATCGGACACAACACCTCGGAGGCACGGAAGCCCGTCGCCAGCACGATGACATCCACGTCGTGCCGGCTTGTCGCGGTATGTATCGAAGTTCGGTCGATGCCGGTGATCGGGTCGTTCACCAGATCGACATGGTCTCGCCGCAGGCAGCGCAGCCAACTGCCGTTGTCCTGCAGCATCCGTTTGGCCATCGGCGGGTAGTCCGGGGTGACCTTGCGCGCCAGCTCCGGAAGGTCGCCGACCTGATCGTCGATCCAGGTGGCGAAGATCTCGCGTCGAGCCGCACTGGCCGCATTGGCGGTGTGCGGAAAGTCCGGCCAATCCGGGTCGGCGCGCACCAATTCCAACAATCTGTCGCTGGACTGCCACATCAACATGAACCGATACCAGCGCGAGTAACCCGGCAGATGGCGCATCGCCCACCGTTCGCCGGCACCGACTTCGGCGTGATAGCGCGGGTTGGGCGCCATCCACTGAGGGGTGCGCTGGAAGACCGCCAGGTGGTCGACATCGTCGACGATGGCCGGCCCGATCTGGAAACCGCTGGCCCCGGCCCCGATGAGGGCCACCCGCTTACCGCTCAGGTCCACCGCGTGATCCCACTGGGCCGAATGGAAGACCGGCCCGCCGAAGGTCTTCAAGCCGGGGAGATCGGGGATCAACGGCCGGTTCAGGAATCCGACACCGGAGATGACCGCCGACGCGGTGCGCACCTCGGTCCGTCCGTCGCGGTGGCGCAGCGTCACCGACCACCGGGCGGTGTCGTCATCCCACTGGGCGCGCTCGGCCTCCAGTCCCCAGTGCACATGCGACTCGATCTCGTGTTCCGCCATGACTTTTCGGAAGTACGCGTGGAGTTCCGGCTGGCGCGTGTAGTAAGCCGTGAAATCCCCGACGTGTTCGAAGGAGTACGAGTAATAGTGACTGGCCACATCGACCCGGCAACCGGGATAGGTGTTCTCGAACCACGTGCCGCCGACATCGAGGTTCTTGTCGACGATCTCGAACGGGATACCGGCCTCTTTCAGCCGGATGGCGGCGAGCAGCCCGGACGCTCCGAAACCGATGACGAGCACCGAGAAGCCGGGTGGCGGTGCCAGAGCGCCCGGCCCGGCGATGGCACGGGGATTATGGCCGCGAAGGTCCATCTCCTCCATGTAGAGCGCGGCGTTGTCCTCGGGCACCGGCTCGCAGGCGATCCAGTCCATCACCTCGCGGATCAGGCGGTCGCCCATCGGCGGTGCCGACGGGCAACCCGCATCACGCCACGCGCAGATCGCCGTGAGCGCCTGGCGCCGCAGCTGTTGCCTGTCGCCCTCCGGGAGCATGCCCTGAAACTCGTTCTGGACGAACTGCACCGGGCGGATCGGTCCGCGGACGAAATCCGGATCGCCGGTGATCTGCACGACCGAGGCCATCAGGGCGGGCACCGAGAGGTGGTCGAGTGCCGCGGCGATCGTCGCGTCATCGATACCGACGATCGACTCGGTGACCAGATGCCTACCGCCCATGAACTCTCCCTGTCTTGACACCCAGAAGTGTTCTTCATGGCACTCATGAGTGTCAATAGCGCGATTTCGGCGCTAGACTCTCCCCTGTGCCGAAACCCGTTCCCGTCACGGTGGCCGAGGCGAAACGCCAAGCCACCGTCGACCACATCCTGGCGCTGGCACGACGACTGGTCCTGCACGACGGTCTCGACGTCACGATGGATCAGCTGGCCGCGGCCACCGGAGTGAGCCGGCGGACGCTCTTCCGCCTGTTCGACACCCGCGAGAAGCTGGTCGGCGCCGCGTTCGAAGCGGGTATGAGCGGCTACGTTCGCCAACTGCCCGAATATGGGTATCCTTTCGGCGATCCGGGCACCTGGCTGCGGGCCACCTGCGAGACGGCGCACCACATGAACGCGACCATCGGTCCCGGCTTCTTCGAGCTGGCCTCACGCCGCGACCTCCCGCCCGACCTGGCCGCCGCGGAACGCCTGCGGCGCAGGGAGTTCCGTGGCGCCATGACAGCCATCACGCGCACGCTCTGGCAGGCCACCGGCAGCGCGGCCGACCCGCCGCCGGCGCTGAACACCACGGTGACCGCACATCTGAGCCCGCACTTCACTGCCGCCCTCATGGTCGACGCCGACCGGGACTGGCAGACCGCGGCCGAGCTGGCCTACGGAGCGATCGCGACGGTGCTCGCCACCGAATCGGGTTACACCCTACCGGATTTCGGTCCGCGAGGCTGACCAGCCGTCGACGAGTGAGACAGGAGCCGCGCCACCATGAGCATGAAGAAGTACTACGGCCACACCCTGCTGTATCTGCACGAGACGATTTCCCTGGGCCGCAGTGACCGGTTCTGCGACGTCTTCGCCGAGGTCTACCAGCCGATGATGGAACAACTCGGGGCACGGCTGTTCGCCCTCTGGGAGAGCACCCCCTACAACGGGCACTGGCCCCAGGTCACCGTGATCTGGGAGATCGACGCCTTCGCCGACTACGCCAGGATCGGGCGCGCGCAGGCGCGCGGCGGCAGCCACGCCAAGGCCGCCGGCCAGTGGTCGGAGTACCTGGCCGAGGCCGGGGCCCACGGCGAGGGCAGGATCATGTACGCCGGCAAGTACAACAAGACGCTGAGCCAGCTCAAAGCGGCGAATTTCGGTGCGGGCCTGGTGATCCAGGAGATCATGCAGACCAAACCCGGCCGTCAGGATGACTACATCCGCGAACTGGAACGGCTGTACGTGCCGTGGTCGGAGTCCACCGGCAAGCGCTGGCTGGGGTCGTTCATCACGACGTTCCGCTTCAACGAGGTCATCCACTATTGGGCGCTGGACGGGGATTGGGCCTGTTTCGAGAACCACTACCCGTCCTGGAAGGACGCCCCGCCCGCGGAGATCGTCACCTGGATGAGCGTGGCGCCCGCGCTCCGCGACGGCTGGGAGGATTCGATCTTGTCGGCCCTGCCCGCGCATCCGTTGCCTTAGCGCATCCCCGTCACCGGATGTGCGCCGGCACGCGCTTGATGCCGTGCACGAACGAGCTGTACAGCAGGTCCGGCTCGCCGAACTCGATGGTCGTGAGCCGGGTGAGCAACTCGCGGAACAGATTCCGCAGTTCGGTCTTCGCCAGTTGATTGCCCAGACAGAAGTGGGGGCCGCCGGCGCCGAAGCCGACGTGCGGGTTGGGTGAGCGGCTCAGGTCGAACCGGCCCGCCGCGTCGAACACCGACTCGTCGCGGTTGGCCGAGCAGTAGAACAGTCCCACCTTGTCCCCGGCGCTGATCGTCTGCCCGGCGATCTCGACATCCTCGGTGGCGAAGCGGGCGAACTGCAGCACCGGTGTCGACCAGCGCACGAATTCCTCGACGGCAGTGCCGATCCGGGCGTCGAAGTCGGCCATCAACCAGTCCCGCTGCTCCGGGTTGGCCGCCAGCGCCATCATGGCGTGCGTGGTGGTCTGTTTGGTGGTGTCGTTACCGGCTGACGCGAGCAGGATCAGGAAGGCACCGATCTCCTCATCGGTCAGCCGATGACCGTCCACCTCGGCGTTGACGATGCTGGTCATCAGGTCATCGCCGGGGTTCGCGCGGCGGAACTTGGCCAACTCGATGCCCGTATTGGAGATCAACATGATCTCGTTGATGGTCGCCATGGCGCGTTCTTCGAGCGTGGAGAATTCGTCGTCACTGATGCTGAACAACTTCTCGGCGGCCTTGGCCAGGGCGGGCTGGTCGGCCTTGGGCACCCCCAGCATCGAGGAGATGGTCACCATCGGCAGCCGCGCCGAACAGGCCTCTACGAAGTCGACATCACCCGCCCCGATCAGGTCATCGACCACCGCGACCGCGTCACGGTGTATCTGTTCGTCGATCTCGCGGACGTGGCGCGGGGTGAACGCCGCGCTGATCAGTTTGCGATACACCGTGTGCGTGGGCGGATCCATCGTCAGGAAGAAGGTGGCGAACTTCTGCACCTCGGCAGGCATCGGATCCAGCGCCACCCCGCGCTCCGAGGTGAACAGCTCGGGGTGCTGGCTGGCGAATTGGATGTCGGCACGGCGGGTCAGCGCCCAGAAGCCGGGCTCCTCGACATCGAAGAGGGTGGGCATCGGCTGGTGCCAGGAGACTCCGTCCGCCGCTCGCAGCCGGGCGAATGTGTCCTCCCGCAAGGCGAACGGCTGACTCCAGAAATCGTGCGACGTGATGTCGAACGGGCTGTATTCGCGTGCCTGCGGCGTGCTGGCGACGGTCACGGGGCGTTCCCTCCTACAGGGCTTGCGACGGCGATGTCGCGACAGATTGAGCGTGACAGTTGTGCGATAGTTTGTAAAGCTGTGGGGATGGCCGAACCAGTGCTCGCCGCGGACGCGAACAGCACGCGCGAACGCATCCTGGCCGCGACCGCCGAAGTCCTGGGCAACTACGGCATGACCAAGCTCAGCCTGTCCGAGGTCGCAGCCCAGGCCGGCGTGTCGCGTCCGACGCTGTATCGCTGGTTCGCGTCCAAACAGGAATTGTTGGACGCGTTCGTCGTCTGGGAGCGCAGACACTATGAGCGAGCCGTCGCGGCCGTCGTGGCGCGGCTGCCCGCCGCCGAACGACTCGACGCCGCGCTTGCGGTCATCGTCGAATACCAGCAGTCCTACCCGGGCCTGCGGATGGTGGATATCGAACCGGAACAGGTCATTGCCCGGCTGGCGCAGTTCATCCCGTTGATGCGCGAACGCCTGGAACGGCTCACCGACGGCCCCGAGGCGGCGGTCGCGGCCGCCACCGCGGTCCGGGTCGCCGTGTCGCACTACCTGGTGCGCAGCGATGACGGCGATGACTTCCTGGCCCAGCTGCAACACGCCACGAGGGCCAGGACGCACAGTTCGCGTCGGTAGCCTGACGCCATGGCCGATCTCGGTGGACTCGATGTGTCACAGGCAGCCGCGCTCGGCAGCGGCGCCACGTTCTGGGCCACCAAGGCGGTCGGACCGGTCCCCGCCATGGTGCTCACCGACGGTCCGCACGGCGTGCGCAGGCAGTTCGGCGGCGGCTCCGATCATCTGGGCCTCGGCGAGAGCGCGCCTGCGACGTGTTTCCCACCCGCGGTGGGCCTGAGCCAGGCCTGGGATCCGGAATTGGTCGAGCGGATCGGGGTGGCCCTGGGCGAGGAGTGCAGGGTGCTGGGAGTGCATGTGCTGCTGGGCCCCGGCATCAATATCAAGCGAGATCCGCGGTGCGGGCGCAACTTCGAGTACTTCTCCGAGGATCCTCTGCTGTCCGGGGTGCTCGGAGCGGCCTGGGTGCGCGGTGTGCAAAGCCGCGGCGTGGCCGCGTCGGTGAAGCATTTCGCGGCCAACAATGCCGAATTCGACCGGATGCGAGCGAGTTCCGATATCGACGAGCGCACCCTCCGGGAGATCTATCTGCGGGCCTTCGAGTTCGTGGTGCGCCAGGCCCGACCGTGGTCGCTGATGTGTTCCTACAACCGCATCAACGGTGTGTACGCGGCGGAGAACACCTGGCTGCTCACCGACGTGCTGCGTGACGAGTGGGGTTTCGACGGGGTGGTGGTCAGCGATTGGGGCGCGGTGGCCGACCGGGTCGCGGCGGTCGCCGCCGGGCTGGATCTGGAGATGCCGGCGACCGGTGGCGCGTCGGACCGCGATGTCGTCGAGGCGGTCGAGCAGGGCAGGCTCGCGGCCGGCGTGGTCACCCGGGCCGCCGAGCGGGTCGCCCGCCTGGCCGGGAGGACACATGAACAGACCTCCACCCCAACGTCGTTCGATATCGAGGTGCATCACGCCCTGGCCCGCGAGGCCGCGGGCCGCTCCATCGTGCTGCTCAAGAACGACGCCGACCTGCTCCCGCTGGCGCCGTCGCGGATCGCGGTGATCGGCCGCCTTGCCGAGCAACCCCGCTTTCAGGGTGGCGGTAGCTCGCGGGTGAATCCGACGCGCCTGGACATTGCACTGGACGAGATCCGCAGGCTCGCAGGGGATCACGAGGTGACGTATTCGGATGACGCGACTCACGCCGCGGCCGCCGATGCGGCCGTGGTGTTCCTTGGCCTGAGCGCCGAGGACGAATCCGAGGGCTTCGACCGCCCGCATATCGATCTGCCGGCAGAGCAGATCGCCCTGCTCCGTGCGGTGTTGCGGGTACAGCCGCGGACGGTGGTGGTGTTGTCCCACGGCGGGGTGGTGCGCCTCGATGAGGTGAGTGCGCTGGCTCCGGCCGTCCTCGACGGTGCCCTGCTCGGGCAGGCCGGTGGCGGTGCCATCGCCGATGTGCTGTTCGGCGTGGTGAATCCGTCCGGACGGCTCGCCGAGACGGTGCCCGTGCGACTGCAGGACACGCCGGCATTTCTGAACTTTCCGTCCGAACGGGGTCACACCTACTACGCCGAACGGATCTTCGTCGGCTATCGCTGGTATGACGCGCGCGAGCTGCCCGTCACGTATCCGTTCGGACACGGCCTGTCCTACACCACATTCGGCTACCGCGGTATGGAGATCACCGAACACGGCGACGGACTGGCCGTGGCCGTCACCGTCGCCAACACGGGCACCCGGCGTGGCCGCGAGGTGGTGCAGGTCTATGCGGGCATGAGCGCATCCCGGGTGAGCCGTGCCCCGCGCTGGCTGGTGGGATTCGGGTCGGTGACGTTGGATCCCGGCGAAGACCGTGTGGTCGAGATAGCGATATCCCGGCATGACCTCGCGTACTGGGCCGATCGCTGGACCGTCGAGGCGGGCGATTACACGCTGTGGACCGGGGCGTCCAGCCGCGATCTACGCTTGCACGCCACGGTGACACTGGCCGGTGACGAGCAACCCGTGCCGTTCACCGCCGAGTCGACCCTCGGTGAGCTGTGGGCAGACCCCTCGGCCGCAGCGTTGATCGCGGCGACGATGGCCGAGTTGCCGGGCGCAGCAACCGGCCTCGCGATGAGCCCCGAACTTCTCGCGATCATCGCGTCCACCCCGCTGAACCGGCTCGTCGGCTTCAGCGGTGGCCGGCTGACCCGGGACCGGCTGGCCGCGTTACTGGTCGAGATCAACGATCGGCGCGCGCCCTGAGCTCAGCCAGGATCTCGTCGGTGTGCTGCCCCAGCTTGGGGGCCACGGTCCGGGGCGCCCACGGCGTGGCGGAGAAGTCGGCCGGGGTGGCGACCATCGGGATGGACGAATCCCCTTCGGGCACATAGACGATTCCCCCGGCGGCGTGGAACTGCTCGTCGGCGACGACATCGTCGAGCGAGTTGATCGGCGACCAGAAGAAGTCCCGTTCCCCGTCGAATACCGTCGCCCAGTCGGCCAGCGGTCGCATCGCGAAGATCTCGTCCAGGCAGGCGATCAATTCGCGCGCATGCACGAACCTGTCCCGGGGCTTGGCGTACTTCGGATCGGTCAGCCAGTCGGTGCGGTCGACCGCGCGGCACAGCGCCGGCCAGTGCCGCTCCCCCTGCAGACCGACGATCCAGAACCGCCTGCCGTCCCCGGCGGCGTAGTTGTTCATACACGGATTGGCCATCGACTCGCGCTCGCCGATCGCCACCTGCTGCCCGGTCAGCAGCAGGGTGTTGAGATCGAACGACACGGTGTAGGCACCTTGGCGGTACAACGAGGTGGTCACCAGTTGCCCGGCGCCGGTCCGCGTCCGGGCCAGCAGCGCCGCGCACACCGCGGCCGCCAGCGTCATAGGCGGCGCGATCCGCGTCGGGGCCTTCGGTGCCGTATCCGGTGATCAGTCCGTACACCAGCCGCGGGTTGATCGCGGCCACCGACTCGTGGTCCAGGCCGAGCCGGTGCAGGGCCGCTGGACGCAGATTGGTCACGAAAACATCTGCGGTGCTGAGCAACTCGACGACAGTGTCACGCCCCGCGGGCGTGCCGAGGTCCAACACGATGCTGCGCTTGGAGCGGTTGTCCATCTCGAAGGGTGGGTTCACCTCACCGTCGAGGCCCATCATCGCGGCGAAGGTGCGGGCCGGGTCGCCGGCCGGGGGTTCGATCTTGATGACGTCGGCGCCCCAGTCCGCCAGGATGGTACCGGTCGCGGGTGCGGCCACCCAGACACCGTGTTCGACCACGGTGAATCCGTCCATCGGCCCGTCCATGACACCCCTTTACAAGGAAACGCACATTTGTAAACATCGACGGATGCCCTCGCTGCGCCGGCGCGTCACACCCGTCCTCGGCCTGACCGCTCATCTCGGCCGCGGTGTGCAACGTATCGCAACCGACGCCGCCATCGGGCGGATGCGGACAGTCCCGCGCCGGATCGGTGATCTGGACGCCGCGTTCCTGTCCGGTCTGCTGGGCCGCGAGGTGGAGTCGGTGGCGGTGATCGGCGGTGACGCCGGCACCTCGTCGCGTGCGAGGCTGGCGCTCACCGGCGCCGGTGTGCCCGCCTCGGTGTTCGTGAAGATGCCGGCCGAGACCGCCGCGACCCGGCTGATGGGCGAGCTCGGCAGGCTGGCCGACACCGAGGTGCGCTTCTATCGCGACCTCGCCCCCCGTCTGCCCGAGGTGCCCGTGAGTCACGGCGGGATCTTCGATGCCCTCACCGGACGCTTCGTGCTGGTGCTCGAGGATCTGACGGTCGACCGGTGTGAGTTCCCCGACACCCTGCATCCGTTGTCCGTCGACCAGGCGGCACTCATCGTCGAACTGCTGGCCCGCGTCCACGCCACCTTCTGGGAGCGAGTGCCCTCGTGGACGTACTCCGCCTCCGGTGACGCCACCGCCCTGCTGACCGGGTCATTGGCCCGCACCTCGGTTCGCCGGCTGGCCGGCCGGACCACCATCGCCGTGGACAACGGCCGCTTCATCAATGACCACTACCGCGCCGTCGCGGCGCTCATCGACGCGGCCCCGCACACCGTCATGCACGGGGACGCACACCCCGGAAACGTGTACTTCCGCAACGGAAAAGCTGGTCTGCTCGACTGGCAGGCGGTGCGCCGCGGGCATCCCTCGCGGGAGCTGTCCTACACGTTGATCACCAGCATGACGTCGACCGACCGGGTGGACCATCAACGCGAGTTGCTCGATGTGTACCGGCGCGCCCTGGCCGCGGGTGGCGGTCCCGAACTCGACGGCGACGAGTTGTGGGACCGGTACCGCCAGGCCGCGCTGTACGCCTATGTCGCCACCCTCATCACGGCCGGGATGGGTGGCATGCAGGACGAGACGATCGCGTTCGAAGGCCTGGGCCGTGCGGTCGCGGCACTCGACGATCTCGACACGGTCAAGACACTGCAGGCGAATTTGTAATGCACCAGCAACTACCATCAGGGATGTGAACAAGCCATTGACCACCGATGCGAGTGAGGACACCTCGACGCGACGGCGGATTCTGGTGGCCACGGCAGAGGTACTCGGGCGCAGCGGACAGACCAAGCTCAGCCTGTCCGAGGTGGCGCTTCAGGCCGGTGTCTCCCGGCCCACGCTGTACCGGTGGTTCGCCTCCAAGGAAGAGTTGCTCGCCGCGTTCGGCCAGTACGAGCGCGAGATGTTCGACACCGGTATGAGCCGGGTCACCTCGGGTCTGCGCGGCAATGAAAAGCTCGATGCCGCACTACGATTCATCGTGGAATACCAGCAGTCCTATTCGGGGGTGCGGGTGGTGGACATCGAACCCGAGGTGGTGATCGGGCAGCTGTCCCACATCATCCCGCTGATGCGCGCCCGACTGCTCAAACTGATCCCCGGCCCGAACGGGCCGGTGCGCGCCGCCACCGCCATCCGGGTGGCGATCTCCCACTACATCGTGCGCAGCGATGACGACGGTCAGTTCCTGGCCCAGCTGCGACACGCGGTGGGTATCCGCCAGTCCGACTAGGACCAGCGCGCGCTACACGCTCTCCAACCGCACCGCGACCCCGTTGAGCACGGCCATCCCGGCCAGCGCCTCCAGATCTTCGGGCCGGTTGGAGGTCAGTTCGTTGACGTTGGCGCCCGGCACCGCGTTGGCCAGGTGCCAGCCCCCACCCCGATGTCCCCAGCCCTGCGGGATCGCGACGGCGCCGGCCACCATCTCGTCGGTGACCAGCACGCCCGTCTCGATCTTCCCGTGCTCGGAGACGATCCGTACCCGGCCCCCGTCGACGAGGCCGGCGGCCGCGGCATCGGCGGGATGGATCCGGGTGTTGTGCCGACGGTCCCCCTTCATCAGGGTGGGACTGTTGTGCATCCACGAGTTCTGCGATCGCATCTCACGAATACCGATGGCCAGCAACGGAAACCGTGGATCGGCGGGATGGTTGCGACCCAGCCGGGCGATCTCCGCGGCGATCTGCGGTGGGTCCAGGTGTACCTTGCCGTCGGCATGGCGCACCACATCGGCCAGGATTCCGGTCGGGGCGTGCTGCGCCAGCACGATACCGTGCGGGTGTTCGCCGAGTCGTGTGAGATTCAGTCCCCGGCGCCGCAGTCCGAACAGGTCGCCGTGCGGGCCGGTGCGCAGCAGCAGCCCCATCAGCCGGCGTGGCGTCATCCGCCCGATACCGCTCCGGTCCAGCCAGGCCAGTACTCGGTTGAACCGCAACAGCGGGCCGGTGGCGAACAACGCCATACCCATCCGGCGGGCGATCTCGGAGTACACCTCCCATTCCGGCCTGGCCTCCCCGTAGGGTTCCAGCACGGGTTCGCACGACTGGACGAACAGTGTCGGCGAGCAGGCCGCGAACGCGATCGGCAGGTCGTCGCGCTCCAGCATGGTGGTGGCAGGTAATACGTAGTCCGCCAACCGGTTCGTCTCGTTGATGTAGAGGTCGAACGAGACGAACAGGTCGAGACGGCGCAGCGCAGATTCCAGGGCCGCGCTGTTGGGCACCGACAGCACCGGATTGCCGGCGACGACGAAGAGCGCCCGCAGCTGTCCTTCGCCCCCGGTGGTGATCTCGTCGGCCATGAGTGCGGCCGGGAAGGTGCCGAGGACGTCGGGAAAGCCACCGATCCGCGAACGGGTCTTGCCGTAGCTGAAGCTGTCGACCCGCTCCCCCATCTCCTCCAGCGGGATCACCGAGTGCGACATCAACGTGCCGCCGGGCCGGTCCAGGTTCCCCGTCACCGCGGTGAGGGCATCCAGCAGGAAGCTGACCAGGGTGCCGTGCCTGCCGAGGCAGGCTCCGGTGCGGCCGTAGGCGGTGGCGCTGGGCGCCGCGGCGAAATCACGGGCCAGGGTGCGCACCATGGCCGCGTCCACGCCGGTGCGTGCCGCCGTCTGCTCGGGCGGGAAGGGCGCGCACAGCGACCGCAGCGTCTCAAGGCCGCGCGCCTGGTGGCCGATATCGGCGTGCACGCCCTCGTCGAACAGCACATGCAGCATCGACAGCAACAGCCACGCATCCGAATCCGGTCGCACCGCGATGTGCTCGTAATGCCGGGCGGTCTCGGTACGGCGCGGATCGAGCACCACCACCCGTCCGCCACGACCGACGATCGCGGCCAAGTCGTCCTTGATGCGCGGCGCACGGACCGCACTGCCATGCGAGACAAGCGGATTCGCGCCCAGCATCAGCAGGAAGTCGGTGCGCGGCAAATCCGGGAACGGCAGCTGGCTGGCCGCACCATAGAGCAGCTTGCTGGCCACGAAGCGGCTGTTGATGTCCTGGGACCCCGCCGAGTACAGGTGCCGAGATCCGATGCGGGCCATGAAGATGCCCGACCACACGCTGGATGCGTAGCCGAATGCGGCGGGGTTGCCGAAGTACTGCCCGACCGAGGCCCCGCCGTGTTCGGCGACGACGGCGCTCAACCGTGCGGCGATATCGTCGATCGCGGTATCCCAGGCGACCTGTTCGAAGGTGCCGTCCTCGCGGCGGCGCATCGGATGCAGGACACGGTCCGGGTCGTTCTGGACATCGGTGAAGGCGATCCCCTTCGGGCATGCCCGCCCCTTGGACAGCGGATGATCCTGATCCGGGCGCAGTGAAACCAGCCGGCCGGCCGAGACGGTCGCGATCAGACCGCACATCGGCTCGCAGATTCGGCAGTAGGTGACCTTCTGCTCGTCGGTCACGGGGCTGGGCGACATCGCCAAATCGTGACACTTCAACGTGACCATGTAAAGCGGCCGGCCGATACCGGCTTGTCGAGAACCGGGCTGATCAGCCCTCGGCCGCCAGCTGGCCGCACGCGGCCGCGATCTCGCGCCCGCGGGTGTCTCGGACGGTGCACGAGACCCCCTTGGCCAGAACCCGTTTGACGAACTCGCGCTCGACCGGCTTGGGACTGGCATCCCACTCACTGCCCGGGGTCGGGTTCAGCGGGATCAGGTTCACATGCACCAGCGACCCCAGCTTGCTGTGCAACTTCTTGCCGAGAAGGTCTGCGCGCCAAGGTTGGTCGTTGACATCGCGGATCAGGGCATACTCGATGGACACCCGACGGCCGGTGCTATCGGCGTAATAACGTGCGGCATCGAGGACTTCGTCGACGCTCCAGCGGTTGTTCACCGGGACCAGGGTGTCGCGCAGTTCGTCATCGGGCGTGTGCAGGGACACCGCCAGGGTGACCCCGAGTTTCTCGTCGGCGAGCTTGCGGATGGCCGGTGCCAGCCCGACAGTGGACACCGTCACCGAGCGGGCGCTGATCCCGAAGCCGTCCGGCGGCGGGGCGATGATCCGGCGCACGGCAGCCAGCACCCGGTTGTAGTTGGCCAGCGGTTCACCCATGCCCATGAAGACGATGTTGGACAGGCGGCCGTCATGCTCTTCACGCATCGCGAAGGACGCGGCGCGCACCTGCTCCAGGATCTCCGCAGTGGACAGGTTGCGTTTGAGCCCGCCCTGTCCTGTCGCGCAGAACGGGCACGCCATACCGCAGCCGGCCTGTGACGAGATGCAGACGGTGTTGCGCTGCGGATAGCGCATCAACACCGATTCGAAGGTGGTGCCGTCCAGTGCGCGCCACAGCGTCTTGCGGGTTTCGCCGGCATCGCACTGGATCTCGCGAGCCGGCGAGATCAGCGTCGGGAACAGCTCGCCGGCCACCGAGGCGCGCACGGCGGCGGGCAGGTCGGTCATCTGGTGCGGATCGGCGATGAGGCGCCCGTAGTACTGATGGGCCAGCTGTTTGGCCCGGAATTTCGGCAACCCGAGCTCGGTGACGGCCGCCACCCGCCCGGCTTCGTCGAGATCGGCCAGATGCCGCGGCGGCATACCGCGGCGGGGGGCTTCGAAAACCAGTTCCTGCTTCATGATCGATTCCAGTATCAGTCTTGTCCGGCGAGAACGTCACGCACGGTCTGTTCGACGGTGTCGAGGATGCCCGCGTCGACCCCGGCCCGGCCACGGACGAACACCGACGCGCGACTGGCCGGAGGCAGCCCCTCGGCCAGACAGAGTCCGTCGGGCAGCCGGCCGATCATCGGCAGCAGCGCCACCCCCAGCCCCGAGCGCACGGCGGCGAACAGGCCGGACAGATCGGCGGATTCGGCGGCGATGCGGTAGCCGATCTTCATCCGGTCCAGCGTGGCGAAGGTCGGTTCGCGCAGGGTGCACGGTTCGGAGAACATCACGACCGGCAGCGGCTGGTTGGCCGGCGCTGCGAAACTGCGACCCGAGACCCATTTCAGCGCAAGCGTTCCGGAGGCATGCGCCGGATCCAGACCGGATCCGTCGAGCATCACCGCGAGGTCGACGAGGCCGTGTTCGATGGCGTCGGCCAGCATGACGTTGCGATCGAGCCGGAAGCGCAGCCGCCAGTCGGGTAACCGTTCGCCCAGCGCCGCGGTGAGCCCCGGCAGCATGACATCGGCACCGTGTTCGGTGGCGCCGATCAGCAGCACCCGCTCCTCGGCGGCACCGAGGTCGGTCAGCGCCGCATCGTGTGCGGCCAGGATGGTCCGGGCGTGCCCGAGCACGCGGTGTCCCAGTTCGGTGAAGGCGACGCCGCGGCCGGAGCGTTCGACCACCGGGCCGCCGACGACGGCCTCGATCCGCCGAACATGCTGACTGACCGCGGACTGCGTCATGTGCAACACCGCGGCGGCGCGGTGAAACCCACCACAGTCGGCCACCGCCACCACGCTGCGCAGCGGCGCGATGTCCAGCACCTGACCCATGCCGTCAAGGTACTCCGATCAGTGCATACGATCAAAAAACGAGCCTTCGACGGTTGATCGTGCAGCTATTCCCAGATATCGATCAGTATTCACGATCAATCGTGATAGCCGATATTCGTTGGACCGCGCATCCTCCGGCAACCCACCATGGACCTCATGACCCCGATGCCGTTGCGTACCGCGACGACCGTGACGTTCTTCTATGCGCTGGGCTACCCGATCGGCAACCTGGCCGTGCACGCACTGTCCCCGATGGCCGTGCTGGCGTTCCGGTTCGGGCTGGCGGGCACGATCCTCGGGGCGTGGGCGGCGTTGTCCGGCGTGCGGTTCCCGACCGGGCGCACCCTGGCCCATGTCGCGGTGGCCGGGCTGCTGATGCAGGCCGTGCAGTTCTGCGCGCTCTACATCGCCATCCAGCACGGCGCCCCGGCTGTGCTGTGCGCGGTGGTGATCGCGATGAACCCGGTGGCCACCGCACTGCTGGCCGCGGCGTTCCTGCGGGACCGGTTGACCTCACGGCGCGTCATCGCCCTGGTGCTCGGCGTCGCCGCCGTGCTCGCGGCGTGCGCGACCCGCCTCATCGCGACCGGCGGGGTCGACCCCGTGGTCGGACTCCTGATGGTGGCTCTGCTCGGCCTGGCCGCAGGTGGGGTCTATCAGCAGCGGTTCTGCGCCCATATCGACTTCCGCGCTTCCACCTCGGTGCAGAACGCCGTGGCGTTCGTGCCGGCCCTGGCGCTGGCGCTGAGCACGCCGATCGAAGTGCACAACATGACCCACGCGGTGTTCGCGGTCGCCGGCGTCGTGCTGCTCAACGCCACCCTCGGCGTCTCGCTGTACGTGCGGGCCATCAGCCATCACGGTGCGTCGTCGGTGGCGATGCTGTTCTGTGTGATTCCCGCCGTCGCCGGGGTGCTGTCGTGGCTGATGCTCGGCGAGCGGGTCACCGTCGGGATCGCCGTCGGGTTGGTGCTCGGAGCGGTGGCGTGCTGGCTGAACGCGCGGGGACTAGGCGAGCAGCGTGAGCACGATCCAGCCGACGACCGCGGACGGCAGCATCGCGTCGATGCGGTCCATGATCCCGCCGTGACCGGGTAGCAGCGTGCCCATGTCCTTGATGCCGAGATCGCGCTTGACCTGAGACTCGACCAGGTCACCGAGCACGCCGGTGACGACCAGCAGCACACCGAGCGGCACGCCGACCCAGGCGGGCTTGTCCAACAGGAACGTGACCGACAGCACCGCGGCGGTGATACCGAATAGCAGCGATCCGCCGAGGCCCTCCCAGGATTTCTTGGGGCTGATCGCCGGCGCCAGTAGATGCTTGCCGAACAGGACCCCCGCGACGTAGCCGCCGATATCGGCGAAGACGACCGTCACGATCACGGTGAACACCCGCACCCCACCGTGGTCGGCGAAGATCAGCAGCGCGGTGAACGCGGCGAACATCGGGACCCAGGTGGCCAGCAGCACGGTGGCAGCGATATCGCGCAGGTAGTTGACCGGCTGCTGGTCCAGACCTTGGCCGACGAGCCGCCAGACCATGCAGACGACGATGGTCGCGCCGTAGGCGCCCAGGAGACCCGCCACGCCGAACGGCCAGGTCAGCCAGATCATGGCCTGACCGCCGACGAGCAGCGCCAGGGTGGGCAGCGCGTAGCCGTGTTCGCGCAGGCGCCGGATCACCTCGTGGGTGGCGATCCCGATCGCGACGGCGAGCAGCGGCAGCCACCAGATCGGCGCGAACAGCAGGGTGCCGATGGCCATGGCGCCGAGGACCACCCCGACCGCGATGGCAGCAGGCAGATCGCGGCCGGCGCGTGACGTCTTCTTGGGTGGCTCGGTCTGTGCCACGGGACTGGGGTGCTGAAAGGTCATCTAGACCTCCAGCAACTCGCCTTCCTTGTGTTTGACCAGTTCGTCGATCTGGGCGACGTACTGCCCGGTGCTCTTGTCGAGGTCCTTCTCCGCGCGGCCCACCTCGTCCTCGCCGGCCTCGCCGTCCTTCTTGATCCGGGCCAGCTCGTCCATCGCCTTACGGCGGATGTTGCGGATGGACACCTTGGCATCCTCACCCTTGGACTTGGCCTGCTTCACCAGCTCGCGGCGGCGCTCCTCGGTGAGCTGCGGGACGGAGATCCGGATGACGTTGCCGTCGTTGGACGGATTGACGCCCAGATCGGAGTTGCGGATGGCGTCCTCGATGGCGCGCAGCTGATTGGCCTCATAGGGCTTGATGACGACCAGGCGGGCCTCGGGCACGTTGATGCTGGAAAGCTGCGTGATCGGCGTCGGCGAACCGTAGTAGTCGATGTTCAGCCGGGAGAACATGCCGGGGTTGGCACGGCCGGTACGGATCGACGCGAGGTCGTCGCGCGCCACCGTCACCGCCTTCTCCATCTTCTCTTCGGCGTCGAAGAGGGTTTCGTCGATCACTTCACTATCTCCCGTCGCATTCGCTCGCCCAGCATCTCAATCACAATGCGCGGCTGTCAGCTGGTGACCAGTGTTCCGATCTTCTCACCTGCGACCGCTCGCGCGATATTGCCGTGGATGAGGAGATTGAACACGAGCATCGGCATGCCGTTGTCCATACAGAGGCTGAAGGCGGTGGCATCGGCAACCTTCAGTCCGCGATCGATCACCTCGCGGTGGGTGATCACGGTCAGCAATTCGGCGTCGGGCACCTCACGCGGGTCGGCGGTGAACACACCGTCGACGGCCTTGGCCATCAACACCACGTCGGCACCGATCTCCAGCGCGCGCTGCGCGGCGGTGGTGTCGGTGGAGAAGTACGGCAGCCCCATGCCGGCGCCGAAGATGACAACCCGGCCCTTCTCCAGGTGCCGCCGGGCGCGCAGCGGGATGTAGGGCTCGGCGACCTGCCCCATCGTGATGGCGGTCTGCACGCGGGTGTCGATACCTTCCTTCTGCAGGAAATCCTGCAGCGCAAGGCTGTTCATCACCGTGCCGAGCATGCCCATGTAATCGCTACGGGTGCGTTCCATACCCCGCTGCTGCAACTGGGCACCGCGGAAGAAGTTGCCACCGCCGATGACGACGGCCACCTGCACGCCGCTGCGTACCACCTCGGCGATCTGCTGCGCCACCAGCGCGACGACGTCGGGGTCCAGGCCCACCTGTCCACCGCCGAACATCTCGCCACCGAGTTTGAGGAGCACTCGGGAGTACGCCGGCCGGATCTGTCCCTCCGTCATCAGGCTCCTTCGCTTCCGACACAGAATCGCCACCATCCTGCCTCATGACGGCGCCCCGGCCACGTCGGGGTGGCCGGGGCGTCCTGCGGATTTGGTCAGGCGCGGTGTGCCGGACCCATCACGCGCGGTGCGCGGCCAGGAGCCAGGCGCCCACCGATTTGCGTCCATTCGGCTCGTCGCGGACGTCCGCTCCGGCGAACGCACCGAAGTCACCGAGCTCCGGCGGCACCTGGGCGTGGATTCGGGCCGGCCGGATCTCGTCGATCTCCCAGTACTTGCCCACCACGTCGCGCAGTTCCTCGGAGGTGACCGGGTTGACCGGGCCGTCGGTGGGCATACCGGTGGCATCGAAGACCAGCACGAAATACGACGCGCCGGGCGCGGCCGCGCGGACTATGGACTGCTGGTAACCCTCACGCAGCTCCACCGGCATCGAATGAAACAGCGTCGAGTCGATGACGGTGCCGAACCGCCCGTCGTATCCGGTGAAGGCGCTGATATCGGCGACGTCGAAGGTGGCGTTGGTCAGTCCTCGCCGGGCCGCTTCGGCACGGGCCAGCTCGATCGCGGTGGGCGATGAGTCAAGACCGACGGTCGTGAAGCCCCGCGCGGCGAGATCCAGGGCGGTGGCCGCCTCCCCGCATCCGGCGTCCAGCACGTCACCGTGCACGCGTCCGGCGGCGATGAGAGCGGCGATCTCGGGCTGCGGTTCCCCGATACTCCACGGCGGCCGGGCACCCTCGAAATCCGGTGCCTCGCCGCGGTAGGCCGATTCGAACATCTGTTGTGGCGTGGTCATGTCTCCGGTATATCAACGTAGTTGATATGTGTCAATATGCTTGACATGGGTGACGCACTCGACGATCTGCCGCTGGGCTACCTGCTGCACCGAGCTGCCATGGCGTTGCGGTCTGAGGTGACGACCTCCGTCCTGGAGCCCCTGGATCTGACCTTCGCCCAGTACCTGTGCATGCGGATCCTGTCCAAGGCTCCGGGAAGCTCCAACGCCGAGCTCGCGCGCCAACTCAACGTCTCCCCGCAGGCGATGAACATGGTGGTGCGCGGGCTTGAAGACCGGGGGCTGGTCTCCCGTCCGGCCAGCGTGGCCTCGGGACGCGCGCTGCCCGCCGAGCTGAGCCGGGAGGGCGTGGCGATACTCAGCCGAACCGACTCCGGTGTGCGCGCCGCGGAATTACAGGTGTTGGGCAACCTCGCCGAAGACGAGCGTTCCCAGCTGAAACGGATCCTGGCGGCCGTCGGCGAGTAGGCGTTCAGAAGCCCCCCGCCGGCGACCGCCACCCCGTCAGTGCTGGTGGCACGCTTTCGGTGGGGACGGCGGCAGATCCAGCGCCGGGTTACCGTCGAAGAAGCCGATCGGCTTGAGATGGAAGCCCGTGTAGGCACACGGCATCACGGGCCAGTCCTCGGGGCGCACCACGTGATGGGCACCGAGGGTGTACCAGAGCACCACATCGGTGTCTTCCAGCGGCGCATCGTCGGCGACGAACTCGGGCAGGCCCTGGACGTCGGCCGACTGGTACATGTAATCACCGGCGGCGAACATCTCCGACGGGTCGTACTTGGTCACCCACAGGTTGTGCTGCACGAATCGGGCCCGGTCGTAGATGTAGGAGCCCTCCTGCACCATCACCGGCACGATTTCCTTGGGCACCAGCTTGTAGGCCACCGGTGCACCGAGTTCGTTGACCTTCGACGGATTGGTCACCTTCCAGTACCGGCCGGTCTCCCAGTTCCAGTCCCGGGCGCCCTCGGCCTCCGACGCCACCAACGTGTCCTGGGTGATCCACGCGTTGTGGTGCGGGTTGAGTGCCGGATCCGGCTCGGGCACCGAGTCGACCTCGTACACACTGTTCCCGGCGCCGTCGATGCTCATGTCGAGCCGGAAGTTGAAGAAGTGCTGGTGATTCGGACCGTAGATGCCGGGGGCCACCATCTTGCCCCAGCGGGGCGTCTCCCCCTCGGGCACCGCACCGGTGGTCAGCACACCGGAGAGCTTGACCTCCACCTCGATCGAGGCGTCGTTGTAGAAGTACCAGAAGAATCCGTACTCGTAGTTGCCCACCGTGCAGATCATCGACACGACCAGCCGCCGCGAGCGGCGCACCTCCACTTCGCCCGTGCGGAAGTCGGTGTGCTTCCAGGAGATCCCGAAGTCCTCCTCGTGCATGCAGATCGCGTTCGGGATGACCACCGCGTTCCCGTTGGAATCGTTGACCGTACCGTCGAAGTAGTGGATCTCGCCCAGACAGTCGCAGCCCAGCGTCAACGGATTGGCCGAGAAGCCCATCCCGACCTCGCCCATGTCGAACACGTTCTTGTTCCAGTGGGTCGGCGAAGTGTCGCCGTAGGGCACCACCATCTCCGAGAGCGACCCGCGGTAGAGGATCGGGCGTGTCTCGCCGCGATCGGTATAGGTCACCTCATGGATCGTCACACCCTCGCGGGGATTGAAGCCGATACGCAGAGACCACTTCTGCCACTGCACCTTCCACCCGTCCACGGTGAAGCTCGGGCCGTCCGGCTGGGTGATCTCGATCGGCTTGACGTCATCGCGGAACTGCGTGAACGCCGGCCGGTTGTCGGGTGAGAACATGAACTGTTCGGAATAGTTGCCCGCGGTCGGCGGCAGGGGAACCACCCCGTGGTCCTCGATATCGATGACCGTCATCGTGTCCAGGTCGAAGGTGACGATCAGCCCCTCGACGGGTCGCGCGTACCCGTGTTCGGACGGTGCGGCGCGCATGAACGTCAACGGACGGCAGATCAGCGGCGAGTTCTCGTAATGGTCGCCCGCGCCGTAATAGCCCGCAGGCCAGGGGTCGATCATCGCGAGACTGAAGTCGGTGACGCCACGCTTGCGCATCGCCTCCTGCCACCGCGGGTCCTCACGGACCTTCTCCTCTACACCCGTCATGTGTTCGACGAGGTAGGAGGGGAACCGGCCGGGCACCCCCTTCCACGATTCGATGACTCGGGCGCCGAGGTCGACGACCGCTTCATAGATCATCTTGGCGGCCGCGTCGTACATGCTCACGAACGCACACCGCGGGACTTCGAGTCCCTCGAAGTTCAGCCCGGCGGTCTTGTCCGGCTCGGCGAGCTGAATCATCACGAATTTCAGTGTGGGAGTGGCATATTCCCACCCCGTGACGACCGCCGCGGCGGCTTCGATCTCGGCGCCCGACAGCGGGTCGAGCGGATAGAACGTGGCGTCACTGGCAGTGCCCGTCGCGCGGGTGTCTTCCATGGTCACTTGGCGGTTTCCTCTGCTTCCTTGGTGAGATCGAATACCGCGAGATGGGCCAGGGCATCGTCTTGGGACACCTTGTGCGCCGACCGTCGGCCGAAGATGTAGACGACCAGGCCGAGCGCGAACATCCCGACGCTGATGCTGCCGACCCACGTCATCCACTCACCGTCCCCGACGCCGGAACTGGTCAGCCAGGACTTCGCGAACGAGTAGTAGACGCCGGCGATGGTGCCGATGGTGCCCACGATCACGGTGATCCAGACGCCGACCATGCCACCGGGGATGCGCCAGAACGTCTCGCTCGCATAGCGATCGGCGTACTTCTTGCGGGCGATGACGACGGGGATCAGGAAGAAGAATCCGGAGAGCAGCCACACCGTCGACAGGCCACCCTGCAGGAAGATCGTCGTGTTCACCAGGCTGCTCTGCGAGTAGAGCCCGATGATCAGCAGCGAGGAGAGCACACCCTGGATCAGGATGGCGCTCACCGGGTTGCGGGTGCGCGGGTTGAGGTGGGTGAAGATCCGCGGCAGGTGGCGTTCCAGGCCGGACACGAAGATCAGCCGGGAGTAGGCGACCTGGTAGGTCATCAGCGCCACGACGATGATCAAGGCCAGCACCACCGCGCAGATCTCCATCAGGCCGGGGAATCCCGAGACGCCCAGCATGCCGATCACACCCGTGACCGCGTCGATCTGATCGGTGGGCAGTGCCATCATGGTGCCCAGGGTCGTCAGCAGGTAGATGGCCACCAACGCGGCGGAACCCCAGAGGATCATCCGCGGGCCACTCTTGCGGACCGACAGGAACTCGGCACCCATGTTGTACGGCGTCTCCACGCCGAGCAGGTAGAGCAGGACCGTGCCGTACAGGAAGCCCGATACCGCGAAGTTCGGGATCACGGCGTCGTGCCAGTTGAAGGGGGTCGCCGAGCCGTTCTTCACCGCGAACAGCAAGCCGCAGATGAAGATGGTCAGCGCGAGAATGCCGAACACGACGAAGACGACGTTCATGATGCGCTGGTTGGCGGCGAGTTTGGCGAGCGCCAGCCCGACCACCACCCACATGATGACCAGCTGCAGGATGACGCTCGTCATCACCCCGAGTTCGGTGTGAAACGCCAGCAACAGGAACGAGAGCACCACCGCCGGGGAGGACGCCGCGTTCAGGATCACCGGCACCCAGGACAGGTAACCGCCGATGAAGCCCCACGTCTCACCCATCGTCCGGGTGGCCCAGATGTACACACCACCCTGGCCGGGCCACAGGTTGCCGAGTTCGACGACGGCCATGCCGGCGGGAACCAGGAAGGTCAGGATGCCGAGGATCCACATCGGGATGGCGGTCCACCCACCGGTGGCCATCACCGAGGAACCGGTGATCCAGCAGATGATGAACACATAGGCGGCGGTGAGGCCGAATGTGCTCATCACCTTGGGCAGGATCTGTTCCGGTACCAGTTCGGTGGTCATCAGCTTGTCGCGTTCGGCGGTGGCCGAGTGTTCGAGTTCTTGTGTCATGACTAGTCTCCCAATACCGTTGGATCAGTTGACGATCTGTCCGTCTCGCATCCGGACAACACGGCTCGCTTCGTCGGCCACCGTGGGGTCGTGTGTGCTCGCGACGACCGTGACGCCGAGCGTCGAACACAGGTCGCGCAGCATGCGCACCACCGTCTCCCCCGTGCGGTGGTCCAGATTGGCCGTCGGCTCGTCGGCCAGTACCAATGTCGGATTGCTGATCAGCGAACGCGCAATGGCGGTGCGCTGCTGCTCGCCGCCGGACATCTTCGTCGGCTGGTGATTGATCCGGTGTCCCAATCCGACCAGTTCGAGCAGTTCGGTGGCGCGCTTGCGCAACGCCTTACGGTCATACGGCTCGAACATCAGTGGTAGTTCGACGTTCTCGACGGCAGACAGGAAGGGGATCAGGTTGTAGCTCTGGAAGATGAACCCGATCGTGTCGTGCCGCAGCGCGGCGAACTGGCTCTCCGAGATCGTCGAGGTGTCTTGGCCCGCGACGTGGACGGCGCCCTTCGTCGGGCGATCCAGGCCGCCGATGATGTTGAGCAGCGTCGACTTGCCACTTCCACTGGGGCCCATCAGGCAGACGAATTCGCCCGGCATGACCTTCAGCTCGACGGCGATCAGCGCCTTGACGACCTCGTCCCCCAGTTTGTGCAGCTTCCACACATCGGAGATCTCGATGACCGGCGCCGCGCCGGCTGATGCGCCGTCGGCCACCGCGACCGAATCGGTGGCGGATTCGTTGATGGCAGTCATGTCTTCCTATCCCGTGCTCAACGATCGGATGGGTGGGCGAGACGCCGCATTCCAGGTGGGGACGACACTGGTGGCCAGCGCGGCGACCACACTGACCGCGACGGCGATGGCGGTCCCCAGCGCGAGGCCGCCGATCGCCACCCCGGTCGGGACGAAGCCGACGGCCCCCAGCACCAGTCCGGCGACCATCGCCAGCACTGCCCCGCCGACGGCCCCCAGCAGGGCGGCGATGACAGGTTCGACGAGTAGCGCGACCACGACAGGTGCGCGGGGAATTCCGTTGGCCCCCAACACGCCCAGTTCCCTGGTCCGCTGGGCCACCGTCCGGGTGGTGGCGACCGCCACCTCGACCACACCGACAAGCAACACGGTGACGGCGATGAGCACCACAGCGGCACTGATCTCGTCGGCGTGGCCCAGCGATGCCGACTGGGCCCGGATCCCCTCCGACATCCCGAACACGATGACGACCAAAAAGGCACCCGTGGCGGTGGTGATGGCGGGCAGGATCATCTCACCGAGCCGGCGCCGCGCCGCCAGCCAGCCGTACGACAGTCCGTAGCGCATGACTACCTGCCCCCCAAGAGGTCGACGGGCCGTTGTTGCAACAGCCGGTGCACCGGGATCAACGCCCCGACGATCGCCATGGCGGGGATGAACGCCGCGACCATACCGGCGGCCTGTGCCCACGCGGTCACGGTCGCGATACCCGGAATCACCAGGGCGACAGCCGCTCCCGCACCCAGCACACCGACCAGATAGGCGACCACGAAGACGATGGCCGACTCGACGAGGAAGAAATACAGCACCTCGTCGGCGAGTCCGATACTCGACATGATGCCGAACTCCCTTTTGCGTTCGGCGACGGCGGCCAGGAAGGAGGACACCGCGATCACGAAGCCGAGAATGAGGCCGATGGTGGAGATGAGCCCCAGCGTGGACCCGGTCACCTTGCCGGAGAACAGCGCCGAGAAGTTCTGCTCGAAGGTCAGCGGCCCCACCCCGCCCACCGTGTCATAGATCAGTCCCGATCCGTTGTGGTCGGGCTGTACCGCCGGATCCGTGGTGGTGGGCAGCCCGGTCGCCGCGCCGAAGATCTGGGCCAGGTCGCGGCGCTTCTGCTCACCTGCGGGCGCGGTGATGGTCCACCACCCGTTGTCACCCACCACGCTGTGCGCCAGATCGGTTGACACCGTGGCAGATTCGCCCGGGCCAGAGGGGTCCACCACGAGACTCTGTCCACCGATCACCACGCGGTCGCCGGGGCTGACGCCCAGCCGGGTCGCGAGTTGCTCCCCCACCGCGGCGTGGCCGGGGGCCACCGAGTCGTTGCCGCGTACGGACACCGTCATACCGTTGATCGAGGTGGTTCCGGACAGCGTGCGGACGGCCGACCAGTCGGCGGGCACGACGGTGATGGCGGAGGCGGGGCCGTCGGCCACCAAGGCCAGAGCCGCGGTGTCATAGTGCACCCCGGCGGCCGGCACCACCCACAGCTGCGCGCCGCCGATCACATCGGTGACCGAATCCGCGCCTGTGATGGCGAAACTCGCGGCGATGGTGCGCACCACGGTGACGCATGTGATCGCCAGCGCGATACCGAGGACGGACAGGACGAATCGTTCGGGCCGGCGCCTGATGTTCGCCAGGGCGAACCGGACCAGGCACAGAAAGGTGTTACCGGACGCGGTGGCGATCTCCGGTGGTCGCGTGATCGTGGGTGGTGCAGCGGACTCCACGGAAGGGATGGTGGGCGCGCTGTGTTTCGTCGAACGCTATCTGTGGTATATGCCGCGTTAACGGAGACTGCTTGCGATTACAACAAGGTGTCTCGACGACAACGGATTTCGTCGTCGGATCAGAGAATCGCGGCCGCGATGATCAGTCCGAAGGCCAGATACGACGCCGCCACGACCAGCACTTCGGGGGTGAAGCGCTCCTCGGCAAGCACGCGGCCGATGTCGACACCCTTGATCACGCCGACCAGGCGGACCGAGAACGCCTGCGCGGCAATGCCCAGCAGACCGAACACCAGGGTCTTGATCAACCCGCCGACGAGATCACCGGTGGAACTGTAGATCGCCAGCACGATGATCAGTGCCATCGACAGGACTCCGGAGGCGGTGATGGCGGCGGCGTTGGGTCGTCCGGCTTGCACCAAGGCGCGCAGCGGACCGGGCGTGGTCCAGTCGATGACGAGGAAGCCCAGGACCATCAGCGCGATGCCGACGATCGTGTACAGCACGATCGCCGACGCACCGTGGCCGACGATGGACCAGTAGTCCGGCCCCAGGGCCGAGAGGGTGGCGCGGTTCATTGACGGATCCTTCCGGTCACAGCGGAATACGATGGGGGACGAATGCGGCGCCGTCATCGGTGATGAGGCCGGAGGTCTCCCGGATGCCCAGCCCGGCGGATTCGTCGCCGACGATCCACGCACCCAGCGCGGGCCGCATATCGTCGAATTTCGGTAGTGGGTCCAGCAGTTGGTAGACGTAGCCCTCTTCGCCGTAGACCCCGCCGGTCTCCATATCCTGCCCCGCCCCGACCACGCTGATATTCGCCCCTTCGCGGCCCAGCTTGGGTTTGCGGACGTATTCGGTGAGCTCGTGCGGGCTGTCCAGATAGGCGGGCAGCAGGTTGGGGTGGCCCGGGTACATCTCCCAGAGCACCGCGAGGATGGCCTTGTTGCTCAGCAGCGTCTTCCACAGCGGTTCCACCCACATGGTCGACGGCAGCAGGTCCAGGGCGTGCCGCCCGAAATCGTCGTCGAGGATCCACTCCCACGGGTAGAGCTTGAACAGCGACGCGATGGGGGCTTCCTCGAGATCGACGAAGCAGCCCAGGTCCCGGTCGAACCCGATGTCCTCGATCGAGAGGCCGACGGTGTGCAGGCCGGCTTCGGCCGCGCACTCCTGGATGTAGCCGAGCGTGACGTTGTCCTCACCGCTCGCGTCGGCCGAGGACCAGGTGAAGTGAGTTTCCTTGCCGGGCAACCGATCCCGGATCTCACCCCACCGCACGACCAGGCGTTCGTGCAGCGAGTTCCACTGGTCGTCGGCGGGAAAGACGTCGGTCTTCCAGTGCCACTGCAGGATCGCGGCTTCCAGCAGCGAGGTCGGGGTGTCGGCGTTGTACTCCAGCAGCACCGGTGGCCTGCGTCCGTCGTAGCGCAGATCGAATCGCCCGTACAGGTGCGGATCGCTGCGGCGCCACGACTTCTCGATGTGCTCCCAGGTCCACTCGGGCAGGCCGAAGTCTCGGTAGCGCTCCGTCAGCACCACGTGTTCTACGGCATCCAGGCACATCGAATGCAGCACCTCGACAGAGGCTTCCAGCGACAGCACCTCGTCCATATCGAAGACGTAGTGCACCGACTCGTCCCAATACGGCCGATCCGCACCGACCGAATCACGCGCCGGGGTGCCGAAGCACATGCCCTGCTCGGCCACGATCCGTTCCCAGCCCGGTCGCGGGGAACTGTGCTCACGGCGCATTCAGCTGCCCGAGCTTCCATGGCTGGACGAGCCGAAGCCACCGCGCGAGATCGACGATCCCGAACTCGTCTTGCCGGTGGTGCCCTTGGGGAGTTCGAGGGTGCCGCCCCGCGCCGTGGTCCCGATTCCGCCGTTGCTGCCGCCGTAGTAGTAGCGGTACGGCGAGCCGGCGAAGATGAACAGCCCACCCGTGCCCGCGTAACCGCTGCTGCAGTAGCTGTCCGGCACCACCTGGTTGCTCCCGTCGGCGACACAGGTGGCCGAGACCGTGTCTTCGTGCAGTACCTGGTAGCCCAGCGCGATGGCCCCCACGACGCCGACGACGGCCACCGAGCCCATCAGGACTTTCTTCCCGGTGGCCGCGCGCTTCTCCGCGTTCTCCCGTTGCAGGGCGGCGAAATGTTCGGCGGCTTCCCGGGCCCGGCGCGCCTTATCGCGCTGACGGGCCTCGGCGACGGTGGGCGGCCGCGGTGTTGTCGAGCCGGGGTCTTGATAGCGCATGGAACCTCGCGGCCCCGGTGGGCGCTCGGGCGCGTCGTCGGACCCGGATTCCATCCATCCCCCCAAATTTATTTCCCGCCCAGCGGCCTTCCCCGTCCAGCCGCCTCACAGCATAGAGCGGTCACTCCTGGATGCGGGGGAACGCCTGGGCCTCCTCGAGTTCGTAGGCCAGCTCCAGCAGGAGACGTTCCTGCCCGACCGGCGCCGCGAACATCATCCCGACGGGCAGGCCGTCGGCGGATTGGCCGAGCGGCAGCGAGATCGCCGGGTCCCCGGTGACGTTCTGCAGCGGGGTGAAGGCGACCCAGTCGATGAGCCGGTCGATGATCTGCTCATACGGGGCGCTCGGATCGAGGTGCCCGATCCGGGGCGTCACGTCGGCGAGGGTGGGCGTGAGCAGGACGTCGTAGGAGGCGGCCAGCCGCGCGATGGTGCGGCGAGTCCGGGCCAGCCGGCCGATCACCAGCGGCATGCGCAACAGGTTGCGGCCGGCCAGCTGTTCCAGCCCGAGGGTCAGGTTGTCCAGTTTTGTCTTGTCGAAGCTGGGGCCGAACGTGCGCGGCCCACCGCGCACCAGCGCGAACGCCAGCAGCGACCAGTACAGCAGGAAGTCGTTCATGAACGACGCCGGCACCGGGTTGGCGATCTCGGTGACCCGGTGCCCGAGACTCTCCAGCAGTGCCGAGGTCTTCATCGTCACCTCGCGGATCTCCGGGCTGGATTCCCGCGCAATCGATTCAGTGCACACCGCGATGTGCAGCCGCCGGCCGCCGGGCCCGGTGACGTCGCCGATGGGCGGCAGCTTCGGGTTCCGCTGCAGGCGTTCGGCCTCGCGGTAGTACGCGGCGGTGTCACGCACGGACCGGGTGAGCACCCCGTTGGCCACGATGCGCAGCGGCATCTGGCGCATAGCCTTGTCCAGCGGCAGCCGGCCACGGGACGGTTTGAGCCCGACCAGTCCGTTGCAGGCGGCCGGGATGCGGATGGATCCGCCACCGTCGTTGGCGTGCGCGATCGGTACCACCCCGGCGGCCACGAAGGCGCCCGATCCCGACGATGACGCCCCGGCGGTGTGTGCGGTGTTCCACGGGTTGCGCACGGGCCCGAGGCGGGGGTGCTCGGCCGAGGCGCTGAAGCCAAACTCGGAGAGCTGGGTCTTGCCCAGGGCGACCAGACCGGCGCCCAGGTAGCTGCGGGCGAAATCGCCGTCGACGGGCGCCGGCCGCGGTATCCAGGCGTCGGTGCCCTCCATCGTCGGCATCCCGGCGACGTCGGAGTTGTCCTTGACGAACGTCGGTACCCCACCGAAGAAGCCGTTGCGAGGTGCGGCCGTGCGGGCTCGGTCGAATGCCGGGTAGGCCAGCGCGTTCAACGCCGGATTGACGGCTTCGGCCCGGGCGATCGCGGCCTCGACCAGTTCGGCCTGCGAGACGTCGCCGGCCCGCAACGCAGCGGCCAGCCCGACCGCATCCAGATCACCCAGGGCGTCATCGCCGAAAGCGTGCACACGTGTCATGAGCCCGACGGTACCAGTACGTACCACGTCGCTGGGAGGTTCCCGACGCAAAGAACCCCGCGTCGCGGAGGCGACGCGGGGTTCTTCTGGCCACAATGGGCCGAGCTGTTACTGCTGGCCGACCTCGAACCGGACGAACCGGGTCACGGTCACGCCGGCCTCGTCGAGCAGCGCCTTGACGGACTTCTTGTTGTCCGACACCGACGGCTGATCGAGCAGCACGACATCCTTGTAGAAACCGGTGACGCGACCTTCCACGATCTTGGGCAGCGCCTGCTCGGGCTTGCCCTCCTCCTTGGCGGTCTCCTCGGCGATGCGGCGCTCGTTGGCGACGACATCGGCGGGCACCTCTTCACGGGTCAGGTACTTGGCCTTGAGCGCGGCGATCTGCAGGGCGACCGCGTGCGCGGCCTCCTCCGAGGCGCCGGTGTACTCGACCAGCACGCCGACGGCCGGCGGCAGGTCGGCCGACCGCTTGTGCAGGTAGGTCTCGACCTGACCGTCGAAGTACGCCACCCGGCGCAGCTCGAGCTTCTCGCCGATCTTGGCACTGAGGTCCGCGATCAGCTGCTCGACGGTGGTGTCACCCGACTTGGCAGCCTTGAGAGCGTCGACGTCAGCGGCCTTGGAGGCTGCCGCGGCGGTGACGATCTGGTCGGCGAGCGCCTGGAACTCCGCGTTCTTGGCGACGAAGTCGGTCTCGGAGTTCAGCTCGATGAGCGCGCCGTCCTTGGCGGCCACCAAACCCTCGGCGGTCGCGCGCTCGGCGCGCTTGCCGACATCCTTGGCACCCTTGATGCGCAGTACCTCGACGGCCTTGTCGAAATCGCCGTCGCTCTCGGTCAGGGCGTTCTTGCAGTCGAGCATGCCGGCGCCGGTCAGCTCCCGAAGGCGCTTGACGTCGGCAGCGGTGTAGTTAGCCATGAAAGCGGTTCTCCTTGAACTGAGAAATCAGGAAGCGTCGGTGGTGGTCTCGGCAGCGGCTTCGGTGCCGGTGGTCGCGCCGGCCAGCAGCTCCTGCTCCCACTCGGCCAGCGGCTCGGCCGCCTCGGCTGCTTCGGTCTTGCCGGCACCGGCACGAGCCTGCAGGCCCTCGGCCACGGCGGACGCAATGACCTTGGTCAGCAGCGCGGCCGAGCGGATCGCGTCGTCGTTACCCGGGACCGGGTAGTTGACCTGGTCGGGGTCGCAGTTGGTGTCGAGGATGGCGATGACCGGGATGCCGAGCTTGATGGCCTCGTTGACGGCCAGGTGCTCCTTGTTCGTGTCGACGACCCAGATGGCCGACGGCACCTTCTGCATGTCCCGGATACCGCCGAGGCTGCGCTCCAGCTTGTTCTTCTCACGCGTGAGCATGAGGATTTCCTTCTTGGTGCGGCCTTCGAACCCACCGGTCTGCTCCATGGCCTCAAGCTCCTTGAGGCGCTGCAGGCGCTTGTGCACGGTGGAGAAGTTGGTGAGCATGCCGCCCAGCCAGCGCTGGTTGACGTACGGCATACCGACCCGCGTCGCCTCAGCGGCGATGGACTCCTGGGCCTGCTTCTTGGTGCCGACGAACATCACGGTGCCGCCGTGGGCGACGGTCTCCTTGACGAACTCGTAGGCCTTGTCGATGTAGGTCAGCGTCTGCTGCAGGTCGATGATGTAGATGCCGTTGCGGTCGGTGAAGATGAACCGCTTCATCTTGGGGTTCCAGCGCCGGGTCTGATGCCCGAAATGGGTGCCGCTGTCGAGCAGCTGCTTCATGGTCACTACGGCCACGATGGTGCCTCACTTATATATCGGTTGTCGCCCGGCATCGGGTGATACCGGACCCTGGCGTCCGCTGTTGCCGGACCCGTTTCGGTTTCCCGAAGCGGGACCGCCCGGCAAGCTGGTGCAACCCTCGTTCCCGGAGGAAGCAGCGATTGCAAAGCAGGCGCGCGAAGTCAGCCCACAAAAGTGAGCTGCGGGTAGCAGTTTACACCGTGGATACCGGTGCTTTTACCACCGCAGTTATCCACAGTCGGGCCCTCATCCACATTCTCCGGCGACCGGCTTCCCATACCGGCGGCGGGCCGCTGAACTGGGGTGATGAGGTTTCTCGCCGTGCTGTCGGCAATGCTTGCCGCGGCCGCCCCGGCGCACGCCGACACCACCCGGCTGGGCTGGCCGCTGCAGCCCCACCCGGCGGTCACCCGCGGCTTCGACGCCCCGGCGCCCAACTGGAACCGCGGCCACCGCGGTGTCGACCTCGCGGGGGCACCCGGGCGGCGGGTCTATGCCGCCGGGGCCGGCACGGTGGTGTTCGCCGGCGAACTGGCCGGCCGGCCGCTGGTGTCCATCAGCCACCCCGGTGGCCTGCGCACCAGCTACGAGCCGGTGCGCGCGACGGTGCGGGCAGGTCAGCTGGTGGCCGCCGGAACCCCGATCGGTGTGCTGATCGCCGGGCATGTGGGCTGTCCCGCCGCGGCGTGCCTGCACTGGGGCGCGATGTGGGGCCCGGCCGCCCGCGCCGATTATGTCGATCCGCTGGGGCTGATCGGCGAGACACCCATCCGGCTCAAACCGGTCAGGCTCGCGGGTGCGCCTGGTCGTGGACCGCCCGCAGTCGCGCCACCGTGACATGGGTGTAGAGCTGCGTGGTGGCCAGTGAGGAATGTCCCAGCAGTTCCTGCACGATGCGCAGATCGGCGCCGCCCTCGAGCAGGTGGGTGGCCGCGCTGTGCCGCAGACCGTGCGGTCCGATATCCGGTGCGCCGTCGACCGCGGTCATGGTGTCGTGCACGACGGTGCGGACCTGCCGCTGGTCCACCCGGCCGCCGCGGGCACCGAGGAGCAGGGCCGGCCCGGACTTCTCGGTGGCCAGTTCGGGACGGCCATCGGTGAGCCAGGCGTTCAGGGCCACCGCGGCCGGCTCCCCGAACGGCACCGAGCGTTGTTTGTTGCCCTTGCCCAGCACCCGCAGCACCCGCCGCGACGTGTCGACATCGTCGATGTCCAGCCCGCACAGCTCGCTGACCCGGATACCGGTGGCGTAGAGCAGCTCCACGATGAGCCGGTCCCGCAGCGCGAGCGGATCTCCCTGCTGCGCACCGGAATTGAGCGCCTCCAGCGCGTCGAGCGCCTGATCCTGGCGCAGCACCGCGGGCAGGGTGCGGTGCGCTTTGGGCGTCTGCAGCCGGGCCGCCGGGTCGGTGCGCAGCAGCCCCCGGTGGCA
Source organism: Mycolicibacterium sp. Y3 (assembly GCF_051188035.1). Taxonomy (NCBI): domain Bacteria; kingdom Bacillati; phylum Actinomycetota; class Actinomycetes; order Mycobacteriales; family Mycobacteriaceae; genus Mycobacterium; species Mycolicibacterium sp. Y3. Next base: position 4,465,484 of record NZ_JAVQLT010000001.1, read on the forward strand.
CGCCCACGCGGTGAACGTCTTGACCGCCGAGGTGCGCCGGGCCAGCGTGGTGCGCGCCGCCCCCGCACCGGCCTGCGCAGCCAGCCAGGAGCGCAGCGTGATCAGGTTCAGGCTGTCCAGCCCGCCGCCGGCGAATTCGAACAGTGATCGCAGGTCACCGAGGTAGGCGCGGCGGGTGTGCGCGGAGCGGCCACGCTGAAGCTCCAGGAATTCGTCGAATTCCTCCAGAAGGGGCTCGATCTGCACTCCCCCACCGTGCTCAGCCGCACGCGCGCTGTCTAGGTGACGCGCCGCAGCGTGTCCGGGGTGAGATCCGCCAGTGACCGGTAACCGTCGATCGCCATGATCAGGTCGGCCTCGGCGAGCAGGGAACGCAAAACGTGCACCACGCCGTCGACGCCGCCGAGCGCCAGCCCGTAGGCGTACGGCCGCCCGACGCCGACCGCGGTGGCGCCCAGCGCGAGCGCCTTGACGATGTCGGCGCCGCTGCGCACCCCGGAGTCGAACAACACCGGCAGCCCGTCGGCGGCGGCCACCACGTCGGGCAGGCAGTCGATGGCGGGCAGGCCGCCGTTGGCTTGGCGGCCGCCGTGGTTGGAGCAGTAGATGCCGTCGACCCCGGCGTCGCGGGCGCGGCGCACGTCATCGGGATGGCAGATGCCCTTGACCAGCAGCGGCAACGTCGTCAAGGTCCGGAGCCAGGCCAGGTCGTCCCAGGTGACGCATTGGCCGAAGTTCTGGATCCAGCTCAGGATCGCGCCCTGTGGGTTCTCCTCCGGCGGCTGCGCGAGCCCGGCCCGGAACACCGGGTCGCTGGTGTAGTTGGTCAGGCAGTGCCCGCGCAACTGCGGGAAGTTCGAGGTGGTCAGGTCGCGCGGCCGCCAGCCGGGCACCCAGGTGTCGAGCGTGACGATGATGCCCTTGAACCCGGCCGCCTCGGCGCGGGCCACGAAACTCGCCGCCAGCTCACGGTCTTTCGGGGTGTAGAGCTGGAAGAAACCCGGGGTCTCACCGAATTCGGCGGCGACGGCCTCCAGCGGATCGGCGGTCAGCGTGGAGACCACCATCGGGACGCCGGTCCTGGCGGCCGCGCGGGCCGAGGCGATATCGCCGTGGCCGTCCTGAGCGCACAGCCCGATCACCCCGATGGGCGCCATGAACAGCGGCGACGGCAGGGTCAGCCCGAACAGGTTCACCGTCAGGTCGCGTTCGGTGGCGCCGACGCACATCCGCGGGATCAGGCCCCAGTTCTCGAACGCGGTGACGTTGACGCGCTGGGTGCGTTCGTCGCCGGCACCCCCGGCCACATACGACCACAGCGACGGGGACATCGCCTTCTCGGCCCTGGCCTCCAGTTCGGCGTAGCCGATCGGGAGGGTGGGCACCACCCCGGAAAGGCCCTGGAAGTAGATCTCGAGCTGATAGTCGCCGAATGCCATGGGGTCAGTCTGACTGGCCCGCTTCGACTTTCGCCAGCTCCGCTTTCCACTGCCGGAAGGTCTCCTCGGTCCGCCCGCGGCGCCAGTACCCGGAGATGGACGCCCACTTCGCCTCGACACCGCGCTCTTTGCGCAGATAGGGCCGCAGATTGTGCATGACGGTCTGCGCTTCGCCGTGCACGAAAACCTGCACCTGACCGGGCAGCCATTCGGCGGCGCGCACCGCCGCGATGAGCGGCGCGTGGTCACCGGCGACCGAATCGGGCACCTGATCGGCACGGCCGCCGCGGTGGATCCAGTGCACCGCGACACCCGCCGGGGCGGTCAGGTCGAGCTCGTCCTCGGGTCCGGCCACCTCGATGAACGCCTGCCCGACCGCGGTCGGGGGTAGGGCGTTCAGTGCGGCGCTGATCGCCGGCAGTCCGGCTTCGTCGCCGGCCAGCAGGTGCCAGTCCGCGGCGGGGTCCGGCGCGTAGGCCCCGCTGGGGCCCATCAGGTAGGCCGGCTGGCCGGGTTGGACCTTTGCCGCCCACGGACCGGCCACCCCCTGCTCACCATGTACCACGAAATCGACTGTGATCTGACGCTTTTCGGTATCGACACGGCGGACGGTGTAGGTGCGCACCGTCGGGCGCTGATCCTCGGGCAGCTCGTTGAAACTGTCCAGGGTCAGCGGCCGCGGGAGCGCGCTCACATCGGCGCCGTCGGGAACGATGACGAATTTGACATAGGAGTCGGTGAACGCGCTGGGGGTGAAGGTGTCAAAACCCTGCCCCGCCCCGGAGCCACCGAGCACCAGCCGGATCATGTGCGGTGTCAGCTGCGTGGAGCTGATCACCTCGAAGGTGTGGACCGGACGTCCCGCCACAGTGCCTCCCCGTTCTGTTAGACGATCTCCGCACCACTGTACGAGTGGCCGGTCGGCGGCGGTCGGCTACGCCGGCGTGGACCGCGACACGATCCGCCACCTGCCCTCCTTTCGCTGCACCAAGCCCGACACCTCGAGCAGCGCCAATGGCCCGAGGACCGACTCCGCGGGAAGGGCAGCATCCACCGAGATCTCCTCGAGGCTGCGATACCCCCGCGCCGGCAGCGCCTCGTACACCAGCCGCTCGGGCCGGGACAGCCCGTCCAGTGCTGCGACCGGATGTTCGGGCTCGTCGGCAAACTCCCCGGCCTTGCCCACGATCTCGACCAGTTCGTCGGGCCGGTCCACCAGCAGCGCCGTGCCCCGCAGCAGCACATGGCAACCCGCTGACGCGGAGGACGTCACCGGTCCGGGCACCGCACACACCACTCGTCCCATCGCCGCGGCCCACGAGGCGGTGTTGGCCGCCCCGCTGCGCAGCCCGGCTTCCACGACGACGGTGGCACGCCCGAGCGCGGCCACCAGACGATTGCGGGCCAGGAAGCGGAACCGGGCCGGACGCACGCCGGGTGGGTACTCGGTGAGCAGCAATCCGGTCTGTGAAATCCGGTGCAGCAGAGCCGAATGACCGCTCGGATACGGCACGTCGATACCGCCGGCCAGCACCGCCACCGTGCAGCCCTCGGCAGCCAGTGCCGCTCGATGTGCTGCGCCGTCGATCCCGTACGCGCCGCCCGAGACCACCGCCACATCGTGTTCGACGAGCCCGTCCGCCAGGGTCGCGGCCATATGTTCGCCGTAGGCGGTGGCCGCCCGGGTGCCGACGATGGCCGCGGCACGGTCGGCGATATCGTCCAGCCGAGCGGGCCCGATCGCCCACAGCACCATCGGCACCCGCCCGTCCTGTTTCCTCCTGACGTCTTCCGCCCCGAACGCGGCGAATGACAGGTACGGCCACTCGTCATCGTCCGGCGTGATCAGCCGGCCGCCGCGACGATCGAGCATCGCCAGATCGTCTGCCGAGCGGTCGACATCGCGGCGCCCCGCCACCGCATCGGTCAGCGACGGCGGCTCCGTGCCCGACCGTATCCTCGCGGCCGCCTCGACCGGACCGTGCACGCCGACGTACTCGGCCAGTGCGGGACAGGGTGGTTCGGTCACGCGGGACAGATAGGCCCACGCCCGCCGGGTCTGTTCATCGGCCATCGTTGACCACCTCATCGCGGAAGCTCAGCGCCGTGCCCACGTCCACCACCGTCGGCGATTCCTTGCCCGCCAGATCGGCGATGGACCAGGCGACACGCAAGGTTCGGTCGACTCCGCGGATGCTCAGCGTGCCGCGATCGAGCGCTGTGCGCAGCGGTGCCATGGCCTCGCGGCTGAGCCGGAACGCGCGCCGCAGGATCGGCCCGGGCACCTCCGCGTTCGTCCGCACCCCGACCGCCTGCCATCGGTGCGCCGCCGCGGCCCGGGCGTTGGCCACCCGTTCCCGGACCACCGCGGTGGGTTCGGGGACCTGGTCGCCGAATGCCCCGCCACGCACCTGATGCATCTTGACGCGCAGATCGACCCGGTCCATCAACGGTCCGGACAGCTTGCCCAGGTAACGCCGCTTCACCGCGGCCGGACACACACAATCGCGGGGATTGGCCGGCGCACAAGGACATTCGTTGGCCGCCAGAATGAGCTGGAACCGCGCCGGGTATTTCGCGACCCCGTCGCGGCGGGCCAGCCGGATCTCGCCGTCCTCCAGGGGCGTCCGCATGGCTTCCAGCACGCTGGTACCGATTTCGGCGCACTCGTCCAGGAACAGCACGCCGCGGTGCGCCCGGCTGACCGCACCCGGGCGGGCCATACCCGAACCACCACCGACCATGGCCGCAACACTGGAAGTGTGATGCGGCGCGATGAACGGCGGCTCGGTGATCAACGGCGTGGCCCCGGTCAGCAACCCGGCCACCGAATGGATCGCCGTCACCTCCAACGCCTCCTGCTCCGTCAACGGCGGCAACAACCCCGGAAGCCGTTGCGCCAACATCGTTTTACCGATCCCCGGCGGCCCCGACAGAAACAGATGATGCGCACCGGCGGCCGCCACCTCGACCGCATACCGGGCCTGGGTCTGCCCGACCACATCAGCAAGATCAGCCACCACCGCCGGCGCGGGCGCCACAGTCTCCAGACGAGCGGCCAACCCACCTTTGCCCGCCAGCCACGCCTGCAGCTGACCCAGCGTGCGCACACCCCACACCTCGATACCATCCACCAGGCTGGCCTCGGCGAGATTCTCCTCGGGCACCACCACCACCGGCCACCCCTCGTTCTTGCCCGCCCACACCGCCGGCAGAATCCCGGTGACCGGCCGCACCCGCCCATCGAGCGCCAACTCCCCTAGCAGCAAGGCTTTTTCCAGCCGCGGCCAGTCCTTCTTCCCGTGCGCGGACAACACCGCAGCCGCCAGCGCCAAGTCGTACGCCGAACCGTTCTTGGGCAGCGTCGCCGGTGACAACGCCAACGTCAACCGCGACATCGGCCAGGTATTGCCACAATTGGTGATCGCCGCGCGCACCCGGTCCCGCGACTCCTGCAACGCCGCATCCCCCAAACCCACCAGATGCACCCCCGGCAGACCAGAGGTGATATCCGCCTCGATCTCGACGATCACCCCCGCCACCCCACGGATCGCCACCGAAAACGCCCTCCCCAGCGCCATCAGCCAACTCCCCGCACATGCGCCAACTCCGGCACCCGAGTCCGCCCGATCCGCACCCCGACCACATCGATGCGCACGCCGGCCCAACTGCCCCGCTGCTGCGCCAGCCACACCCCGGCCAACCGCCGCAACCGCCGCACCTTGGCCGGCGTCACCGCCTGCGCCACCCCACCGAAAGCATCACTGGTCCGGGTCTTGACCTCCACGAACACCACCGTGGAACCCTCCGCCGCGATCACATCCAGCTCGCCGTACCGGCACCGCCAATTACGTTCCAGCACCCGCAAACCCAAGGCCTCCAGATGCTCCACCGCCAACCGCTCCCCCAACGCACCGATCTCGGCGCGACTCCATGTCTCCATGGGTATGAGGATCAACCGCACGACCGACAACACCACCCACGCCGGCACCGAAAACGGCTAGTTATCCACAGTCACCGATTCATCCACAGGCGGCAGCCGAAACCGGCCTTCTACCAAGCGAGTAACTGCGATTTCGACGCCCGGGCGACGGAGTCGAACTCACCCAGCACCGAGACGTTCGTCCCGGCCGGCAGCACCGTGGTCAGCTCCTCGGCCAGCATGCGCAGTGACCGTGGTGACGGTTTGTCCACGTCCACCAGCAGCAGGTATCTGTTCGTTTCACGGATACCTGTGGAGCTCAGCAGTTCCGAGGCCAACACATTGCCGGCACGGCTGGCAGCTCGTCGCGGTAAGGACTCCAGGAACGGCAACACCGAAGAGAGCACCGTGTCGTGCTGTTCACCCAATGGGCCGTCCGCTGCCATGTCGATCGAGATCACCCACGTGGTCATCCCGACCACGTTAGGGTGACCCCCTTCTAAGAAGCTGAGTAGGCGGGTACTCGGTTTCAGGCCAGCGCGTCGAAGAGCGCCGCCAGCTTGCCCGGCGACACCGAGACACCGCACTGGCTGCGCAGCGAGGTCAGCGGGCGAGCGATGTTCTGCAGGTCCAGGAACTCGCCGGTGTGTCCGGTGAAATAGCCCCTGATCGCCGCGGACGCATCACCGGTGTCCTGATTGCCTGCGGCGGTCAGGACATCGTTGGCGCCGGGGTGCGCATCGAGGTAGCTCCCCGCTTGCGCGAGCACGCCGCTGGCGGTGCTGGCCAGACCGCTCGCCGAACACGGGTCGGCCGCGGCTGCGGTCGGGGCCGTGACTGTGGCGAAAACGGCAGACGCACTGAACAGGAGGAGGGCAATCGGCTTCATTGCTCGATCCTATGGATTCGCTACGACAACGCGCAGACTTTGCGCGGACCGGCTCACGTGTCCCGGGACTTGTCGGACCTCCGCGCTACGTTGCGCCCATGACTTTCGACATGGCGTCCTACGTCGATCTCGACCTCCCCACCAGGCGTTCCCCCGGCATCGGCTCGTTCGATGCCGATGCGGCCCTGGATCTGGTGACGGAGTTCTGTATCTCGCGGGATGTGTACCTGGGCACCAAGTACTCGGTCATCCCGCAATTGGACCGGGCCCTGCGGATCGCGTCCTTGATCGGGCCGGACAAGCGATGGTCCCGGATCGCCCGCTGGTCGGGCAATGACGACACCGGCGCTGCCCCCGGGGCCATCGTGCCGAACGATCTGCGGGACATCCTCTACAGCCGCTTCGTTGCTGCCATGCCCGATGCCCGGTGGCTGCCACCGATCAGCGTGGTGTCCGTGAGCAGGTGGGCCCGGTTCTCGCAGTCGATGCGCCGCGCCCGGGACCTCGATCTGGGCTGGATCGTCCCGATTCACCGGGAAGTGCTTCTGGTGCCGATGCCCACGGTCCGCTATGCCGACGGCAGTGCCGGTGTGCTGCACGACGATACCGGCCGCCCGGCCATCGAATGGTCTGACGGATCGGGTATCTACTATCTGCACGGCACCGAATTCCACGAATCGGTCTATCAGCGGATCGTCGGCCGCGAGATGACCATCGAGGCCGTCGCCGGCCTCCGGAACGCCGATCAACGGTCAATCGCGTTGCGGTACCTCACCTTCGAGCAACTCGTCGGCGTGTCCGGCGCGCAGTTGGTCGACACCGATGCGCGCGGCGCCGGCCTCTACCGCCTGCCCCTGCCCCCACGGCTGGCGCGAGACCGCGCACCGGGGTACGGCACGTTCGACTACTTCATCCACCGGCGGGATGCAGGTGACGTGGTCGAATGGGTCGACCCGCGAAATGCGCTACAAGAGCACGGCTAAGCGTCTCGGTCGGCGAGCAGCCCTTCCTGGACCAGGGTCGCGGCGATGACGCCGTCGGCGCGCACCAGGCTGGCGGTGATGACGCTGCGCCCCCGCGCCGCCGCCGGTGAGGACGACTCCAGCAGATTCCACTCGTCGGCCCGGACCGACTGATGCAGCCAGATCGACGAATCGGTGGTACCGGTGCGGTGCGTGCGGTCGCTCATGGAATGGCCGTGCACCTGCGAGGCCGGGTCGACCCCGTACAGATCGGTGATGTACACGGCGATCAGCGTGTGCAGCAACGGCACATCGGGCAGCGGCGCGGTCACTCGCCACCACATCCGCCGGACGAAATCCGCTCCGGAGCCGACGTCCTCGATCCGGATGTCGAGTTCCTCCAACGGCAACGACGGAGCCGGACCGGGCGGGCCGGTCGGCGCCAAAGTGTCCGGGTGCGCGGGCAGCACGGTGCGTACCCCGTGTTCGGGGCCGGCCAGCGGCACGGTGAACGACACCGTCGCGGCGGTGAGCAGCCGACCGCCCTGGCGACTCTCGACGCGGCGGGCGGCAGCGGTGCGCCCGTCGTACATCCGATCCACCCGCAGGTCGAGCACCGCGCCGGCATCCCCGCCGCGCAGGAACTGCAGGTGCATGTTGGTGGGCTGGAATGCCGCGTCGAGGGTGTGGCAGGCGGCGGCCAGGCTCTGGGCGGCGATCAGTCCGCCGAAGGCCCGCTTACCCTCGGGCCCGCTGGCCACGCCCGTCCACGCGTCATGACCTGCCTCCGTGAGGTCGAGCAGTGCCGCAAGTGCGCTCATGCCACCGTGCCGGCTTCGGTCAGGCGGGCGACCTCGTCTGCCTCGAGCCCCAGCGTGTCGGCCAGCACCTGCGCGGTGTGGTCACCGAGCGCGGGTGACGGCACCGCGGGCGGGTAGCTGCCGTCGATGGCCACCGGCAGCCCCGGCGCCAGGTAGCTACCGATGCGGGGCTGGTCCAGGGTGGTGAACAGCGGGTTGTCGGTCACCGACGGGGCGGCGGCGGCGTCGGCGAAGCTGCGGTAGCGCTCCCACAGGATCGAGGTGCCCAACAGCGCGGCGCTGATCTCCTCGGCGGTGTGCGCGCTGAACCACGGGGTGAACAGCCCGGTCAGCGCCTCACGATGCTGGTAGCGCAGGCCTTCGTCGGTGAAATCGGCACCGAGCGATTCCCCGAGTGCCGCAACCGCTTTGGTGTTACCGGTGACCTCGGCCAGGTCCCGGAAATGCCGCCCGGTCAACGCGACGATCATGAATGCGGCGCCGTCGGCGCTGGTGAACTGTTGTCCGTACTGGCCGTAGATCGAGTTGCCGATCCGGGGCCGATCCGTGCCGTTGATCATCACCTCCGTCAGGAAGCTCAAGTTGCCCGCGGTGGCCAGGGCGACGTTCTCCAGCGGGATCGACACCCGCTGGCCCTGCCCGGTGGCATCGCGGTGCCGCAACGCGGTGGTGACGGCCAGCGCGGTGTACAGACCGCAGGCCACATCCCAGGCCGGCAGGACGTGATTGACCGGAACGTCGAGGCCTTCGGGCCCGGTCACCAGCGGAAATCCCAGCCCGGCATTGACGGTGTAGTCCACCCCGGTGCCGCCGTCGGCACGACCGGAGATCTCCACATGGATCAGGTCGGACCGCACCGCCGCCAGCGTGTCGTACGAATGCCACTGCCGCCCAGCCACATTGGTGATCAGCACACCGGCCTCGGCGATCAGCCGAACCACCAGGTCCTGTCCCTGCTCCGAGCGCATGTCCACCGCGACCGACCGCTTGCCCTTGTTCAACCCGGCCCAGTAGATGCTCTCACCGGCATCGGTCACCGGCCAGCGCCGGTAATCGGCGGCCCCGCCCACCGGGTCCACCCGGATCACCTCGGCGCCCAACTGGGCCAGCGTCATTCCGGCCAGGGGTACGGCGACGAAACTGGAGATCTCGATGATGCGCACACCGGCCAACGGCCGGAGCGCCTCAGGTGCGTCAGTCACCCCGGTCACGTTACGTTGGTGCGGTGCCCTCGATCACGCTCGATACCCCTGCCGGTCCCATCGACGCATTGCTGAGCACCCCGACGGGGCCCGGCCCGTGGCCGGGGGTGGTGGTCGTGCATGACGCCTTCGGATACCGGCCGGACAACGAGGCGGTGTCCCAGAGGATCGCCGACGCCGGCTATCTGGCCCTGACCCCGAACCTGTACGCACGGGGCGGCCGAGCCCGCTGTATCACCCGCGTCATGCGGGAACTGCTGACCCAACGTGGGCGCTCGCTCGATGACATCCTGGCCGCGCGCGACCATCTGCTGTCCCTGCCGGAGTGCACCGGCGCGGTCGGCATCGCGGGCTTCTGCATGGGTGGGCAGTTCGCACTCATCCTCTCCCCCAAGGGATTCGGTGCCTCAGCCCCGTTCTACGGCGTACCCTTGCCACGCAACCTGGACCGCACGCTGTCCGGTGCCTGCCCCATCGTGGCGAGCTTCGGCCGCCGCGATGTGCTGGGCATCGGGGCGCCGGAGAAGCTCAGGCGAACCGTGAACGCCCACCACATCACCGCCGATATCAAGGTCTACCCGGAAGCCGGGCACAGCTTCGCCAACCAACTGCCCGCACAGCCGCTGCTGCGGGTCGCCGGGTTCGGTTACAACGAGGCCGCCACCTCGGATGCCTGGACGCGGGTGTTCACCTTCTTCGGCGAACACCTGCGGACCTAGTCGGGCAGCCGCAGTTCGGGCTTCTCCACCTCTTCGATGTTCACATCCTTGAAGGTGATCACCCTGACCTGCTTGACGAAGCGCGCCGGGCGGTACATGTCCCACACCCAGGCATCGGCGAGCCGCAGTTCGAAGTAGACCTCACCGTCGGCGTTCCGCGGCACCAGCTCCACACTGTTGGCCAGATAGAACCGGCGCTCGGTCTCCACCACGTAGCTGAACTGGCCGACGATGTCCTTGTACTCGCGATACAGCGAGAGCTCCATCTCGGTTTCGTACTTCTCGAGATCCTCGGCACTCATCTGCTCTGCTGTCCTTCGTCTAGGTTGGGGTCCATCATTCCGCACTGCGCTTCGGTATCCAACCGCGGACGCGTCGCCTCGACCGATCCCGCAACGCGTGCGATGTTGGCGAACGAGAACCGGTGCTGGCGGCACGGGCCCAGTCGCTCCAACGCCTCGGTATGGGCCGCCGTGCTGTAGCCCTTGTGTTCGGCGAAACCGTATCCGGGGTGCTCGGCCTCCATGGCGACCATCATCCGGTCGCGGCTGACCTTAGCCAGCACGCTCGCCGCGGCGATACAGGCGGCGGCCGCGTCACCGCCGATCACCGGCAGCGACGGAACCGCCAGGCCGGGTACCCGGAAGCCGTCGGAGAGCACGTAACCGGGACGCATCGGTAGGCCGGCGACCGCGCGGCGCATCCCCTCGATATTGGCGAAGTGCACCCCGCGTCGATCCACCTCGGTCGATCCGATGATCACCACGTGATAGGCCACGGCGTACCGGCGGATCAACGGGAACAGCCGCTCCCGTTCGGCCTCGGTCAGCCTCTTCGAATCGTCGAGGGCGTCCAAACTGGAAAGCCGGTTCGGACCGAGCACGCACGCGGCCACCACCAGTGGACCGGCACAGGCACCGCGCCCCACCTCGTCCACACCCGCCACCGGGCCGAGTCCGCTGCGGTACAGCGCGGACTCCAGGGTGCGCAGGCCGGATCTGCGGATCACGGTCCTCGGGGGCCAGCTCGCCGGCAACGCCGCAGCTCCTAGGAGGCGGGAGCCGTCTGCGGGTTCACGCTGTGCACGCCACCCCAACGCGACGGCGGCCACGCGATGAACCGGGCCTTACCGATGACGTTGTCGACGGGCACCGTGCCTGCGACCGGGTCGCCCGTGCACAACAGGCCCTTCTGCGCATCGGCAGGCAGATTGCTGCAGTGGGCGCGCGAGTCGGCCGAATGGGTCCGGTTGTCCCCCATCACCCACAGCCGGCCGTCGGGCACCTTGACCGGGCCGAACTCGTTGCCCAGGCAGGGGTAGACGTTGGTGTCGGCCATCATCGTCGTCGGGTCCAGGTAGGGCTCGTTGAGCTTCTTCCCGTCGACGGTCAGCCCGGTGGCCGCCCGGCATTCGACGGTTTGGCCGCCGACCGCGATGACCCGTTTGACCAAGTCGTTCTCATCCGGGGGCACGAAACCGACGAAGGACAGCGCGTTCTGCGCGAAGCGGATCACCGGATTGTCCGACCGGATCGACTTGTAGCCGATATTCCAGTTCGACGGGCCTTTGAAGACGATCACATCGCCGGGCTCGGGCTTGGAGAAGTCGTAGGTCAGCTTGTCGACCATGATCCGGTCCCCGACACAGCCCGCGCACCCGTGCAGGGTGGGCTCCATCGATTCGGACGGGATCAGGTACGGGCGCGCCACGAAGGTGAGCACCACGTAGTACATGACCAGCGCGATGGTGACCAGGATGACGCCCTCACGCAGGGCACCGCCCTTGCGCTTGGGCTCGTCGCCGTCTTCGGTTACATCCTCGACGGAGTCTTCCGCCGTGCCTTCTTTTTTGTCGTCGGTCACGGCATCAGGGTAATCAGCGTCATGACGCGAACCCTGGCAGGGCGCGTCAGCGCTTCTCCTTGATCTTCGCCTTCTTGCCGCGCAGTTCGCGCAGGTAGTACAGCTTGGCGCGACGCACGTCACCACGGGTCACGACATCGATGTGGTCGATGTTGGGCGAGTGCACCGGGAAGGTCCGCTCGACGCCGACGCCGTAGCTCTCCTTGCGCACGGTGAAGGTCTCCCGGGCGCCGCCGCCCTGGCGCCGGATCACGGCGCCCTTGAAGACCTGGATGCGCTCCTTGGAGCCCTCGATGACCTTGACGTGCACATTGATCGTGTCGCCGGGGCCAAAGGCCGGGATATCCTCGCGCAGCGACGCCTGATCGATGAAGTCCAGCGTGTTCATCGGTGACACTTCCTTGCTGTTAGCGGCTCGTGTCACACCACGCCGGGCGCGGTCGAGCCGAGGTATTTCGGGTGTATCGGGTTCTGCGTCACGCAGCAGGCTTCACGCTTCACAGGCGAGGCCGTGCGCAGACAACTGCTCAATTGTGCCAGACGGCACGCATACGACGAAATCGCCGTATACGGGCACGAAACGCCCGGAGTCGGTAGCTGCGCGGCAACGGCACCCAGCCGTTAGGCTACGTAAACGTCACGACCGGCATCCAGGGGTCCGAGCTCGGGCCGAAGAACCTCGGTTTACCCAGCGGTTCATCCGGTTACTGACTAGCCACGTCAAGGAGGAGAGCTATGCGCGCGCGGCCGTCGAAGTTCATGACGGTGACCGCGATCGTGCTCTGTACCGGCGCGCTGGTATCGGCCTGCGAGGCCAAGGTCTACGGGACCCCGCCCCCGCCCCCCGAATCACCCCAGCTGACCGTCATCGCGCCTTTGGGCAACTCCGCCCCGCTGCCCGAGACGCCGCCCGACCAGCCGACCGCCGCATTCGACGGGCTGGACATGCGTATCCGACAGGCCACTGCGGAAGCCGCCAGATCCGGCGCCGATATCACCGTGGCCATCCTCGACCGCAATACCGGCCAGCTGGTCACCAACGGCGCAGCCGATACCGTGGCGATCGCCTCGGTGGTGAAGCTGTTCATCGCCGACGATCTGCTGCTGCAAGAGTCCAAGGGCCAGACCACGCTCAGCCCCGACGACCGCCGGATGCTCGATGTCATGTTGCGCTCGTCGGATGACAGCGCCGCCGAGGTCTTCTGGAATCGCAGTGGTGGCAGCGCGATCATCAACCGGGTCGTCGCGCGCTACGGGCTGTCGGCGACGCGACCGCCGGGTAACGGCCGCTGGTACAACACCACCAGCACGGTGACCGATCTGGTGCGCTACTACGACATGCTGCTGGCAGGCACCGGTGGACTGCCGCTGGCCGACGCCAGCATCATCCTGTCCAATCTCGCCGAATCCACACCCACCGCCCCCGACGGTATGGTGCCCGGCGGGGTGTACCCGCAGCGCTTCGGGATCCCGGAGGGACTACCCGCGGAACCCGTTGCGGTGAAACAAGGGTGGATGTGCTGCATCGGCGCCGACTGGATGCACCTGTCCACCGGTGTGATCGGCCCGGACCGGCGCTACGTGATGGCGATCAGTTCGATGCAGGCCGCCGACGCCACCAAGGCGCGCCAGACCATCACCCAGGCGGTGGCCACGATCTTCCCCGGCGGGCATATCTAGACCTCGTCGAGCAGGTCCGGCCTACGGTCACGGGTGCGCGCCAGCGCCTGCTCGTGCCGCCACGCCGCGATCTTGGCGTGATCGCCCGAGAGCAGCACCGGCGGCACCTCCAGGTCGCGCCAGACCGCCGGCCGGGTGTAACTGGGCCCCTCGAGCAAGCCGTCAGAATGCGAATCCTCAAGGTGGGACTGCGGATTGCCGAGCACCTCGGGGAGCAGCCGCACCACGGCCTCCACCATGACCAGTACCGCGGCTTCACCGCCGGCCAGCACATAGTCGCCGATGGAGACCTCTTCGACGCGCATCCGGCGGGCGGCGTCATCGGCCACCCGCTGGTCGATCCCCTCGTAGCGGCCGCAGGCGAACACCAGATGCGATTCGGCACTCCAGCGTTGCGCGACGGCCTGGGTGAACGGCCGCCCTGCCGGCGTCGGGATCACCAGAAGTGTTTCCGGCGAACAGATCTCGTCGAGCGCCTCACCCCAGACGGGCGCCTTCATGACCATCCCCGGGCCGCCGCCGTACGGGGCATCGTCCACCGAGCGGTGCACATCGTGAGTCCACCGGCGCAGATCATGCACACCGACGTCGTAGATGCCCGCGTCGATGGCCCTGCCGGGCAGCGCCTGGCGCAACGGTTCCAGATAGGCGGGGAAGATCGTGATGACGTCGATCCGCATGGCGATTACAGATCTTCGAGATTGAGCAATCCGTCGGGCGGATCGATCTCGATGAGCTGGTCGTCCCGCGACACCGACGTGACGATGGCTCCGACGAACGGCACCAGGATCTCGGCGCCCTCCGGGGTCGTGACCGACAGCAACTCGCCGGCCGCGGTGTGCAACACCTCGGCGACGGTGCCGACCGCGGCACCGCCGACGGTCCGCACGGCCAGCCCCTCGAGTTCGTGGTCGTAGAACTCGTCGGGATCGGTGATGGGGGGTAGATCGTCGGTGTCCACCAGGAACACCGTGCCGCGGACGTCGTCGGCGCCATTGCGGTCGTTGACTCCGGCCAGCCGCACCAGCAGCCGGTTGCCGTGCTCGCGCACCGCCTCGATGACGAATTCGCGCTGCGCACCGCCACGCTTGAAACCGCGTAACCGGGCGCCCGGGGTGAACCGGGCGTCCGGATCGTCGGTGCGGACATCGACGACGACCTCGCCGCTGATGCCGTGGGCCTTCACGACCCGACCGACGACGAGATCCATCGCTACTGGTCGGTGTCGACCACGTCGACGCGGATGCCCCGGCCGCCGATGCCGGCGACCAGGGTGCGCAGCGCGGTGGCCGTGCGACCACCACGGCCGATGACCTTGCCCAGGTCCTCGGGGTGCACATGGACCTCGACGGTGCGGCCGCGCCGGTTGGTCACCAGGTCGACGCGCACGTCATCGGGGTTGTCGACGATCCCGCGAACGAGGTGCTCGACGGCGTCGACGACTACAGAGCTCATTCGGCGGCGGGGGCTTCAGTCTCGGTGGCCTCGGCGGCGGCTTCGGCCGGAGCGGCCTCGGCGGCTTCCTCCTTCTTGGAGGGCGCCTTCTTCTTCTTCAGCTGGGTGGCCTCACCGGTGGGCTCGTTGTCCGCGGCGGCCAGGGCCGCGTTGAACAGATCCAGCTTGGACGGCTTGGGCTCCTTGACCTTCAGGGTGCCCTCGGCGCCCGGCAGGCCCTTGAACTTCTGCCAGTCACCGGTGACCTTCAGCAGCGCCAGGACGGGCTCGGTGGGCTGTGCGCCGACGCTCAGCCAGTACTGCACGCGCTCGGAATCGACCTGGATGAGGCTCGGCTCTTCCTTGGGGTGGTACTTGCCGATGACCTCGATGGCGCGTCCGTCGCGGCGGTTGCGCGCGTCGGCGACGGCGATGCGGTACTGGGGGTTGCGGATCTTGCCGAAGCGGGCGAGTTTGATCTTGACAGCCATGGTGAAGCGTTTCTCCTGTGATTGCCACGCTGGCAATTCAGCGATCCGGGCGGGTTGCCGGGATCCGGTTTTGCCTTTGCGTGTGTGACCGGGGTGCGGCGCATCTAACGTGTCGCACGCGGACAGCCGACCATTGTGCCAGAACGGCGACAGCCAGCCCAAATCCCCGTCAGACCACCCGGTCGAAGCACTTCACCTCGACGCGCCGCGTCATCCGCCAGCCGTCGGCGGTGCGCACGAACTCGTCCTCGTACCAGAGCCCACAGAAGAGGACCTGTGGCGAATCGCCGCCGGATGCCGATGTCGCCGCCGGGGCGGCTCCGAGCACCATGGGGTTGAAGCACAGCGTCCGCGAACTGGCGGTGTCGCCGGTGAGGCGGATATCGAAGTTCCCCAGCATGTGCGCGTACGCCGGGAAGTTCGGCAGCACCTGAGCCAGCCACGCCTTCACCTCGGGGAACCGGCCGTCCACCCCGCCCATGGCGCGGTAGTCGATATAGGCGTCCTCGGTGAACACGTGATCCAGGTCGTCGAACCGGCGGTTGTCGATGGCCGTCGAGTACGCCACCAGCAGATCCTGGATTTCCAGACGGTCGGAGATCTCTTCGATGCTCAGCACGCCTCGATTGAACCACCGCGGTGGCCCGGACAGGTCAGGCTTGCGGCCCTTCGGCCGGCGGCCAGTGTTCGCCGGACCACTCCCCCGGTTCGGCATGGTCACCGCGCGAGAGCGGCACCCACTGCTCGGTGGGCGCGGGCTGTTTCGACGACGGGAAATCGCGCAGCTTGCCCGACGGTTTGGCGTCCCACTTGGCGAATGTCAGCGGAGTCTGCAGCCACGCATACAGCAGGTTGTAGACGGCTTCGAGCGAGTCGATGTGGGTGCGCTCCCAGCCGTGGCTGCCGTCCAGCCCGAAACCGACCAGCGCGGCCCGGGTGTTGGCCCCGGCCTCGATGGCTGCCGCGGCGTCGGAACGGTAGAAGCGGAACACGTCGCGCGCGTAGGGAATCCGGCGCTCGTCGGCCAGCCGGCAGAGCTTGCGGGTGAGGTGGTAGTCGAACGGCCCGTGCAGGTCGGCCATCGGGATGGTCACGCCGTCTTCGATGGAGTGCTGGCCCGGCGCGCAGACCGCGTTGTCGACCGACACCAGTTCCGCGACGTCCGGGTCCAACCCGTGGCTGGCCCCGTGGCCGACCTCCTCGGTGATGGTGACCATGATCGTCGTCTTGTGCGGCAGCACGATGCCACCCTCGGCGACGGTCTTGGCCAGGGCCAGCGCGACGGCGACGCCGGCCTTACCGTCCAGGTGTCGCGAGACGATGAAACCGTCGGCGGTGAGCTCGGGCGCGGCGATCAATGCGACGAAGTCACCGACGTTGAACCCGAGGCGCTTCAGGTCGTCGCGGGTGGCGACCTTGCGGTCGATCCGGACCTCAACGCCCGGCCAGTCCGTGGGCTGGGTGTCGATCTCGTCGCCGAAAGCGTGCCCGGACGCCTTGAGCGGCATCACGGTTCCGGTGAAGAATTCCTCGGGATCGTCGGTGAAGATGCGCACCCGCGCACCGGTGGCAAAGCGCGCCGAGAACGTTCCCACCGGGATGAGCTCGAGCCGGCCGTTGTCCTTCAGATCCCGCACCATGCAGCCGATGGTGTCGGCGTGCACGACGACCGCCCGGTCGGTGGTCTTCGACTCGCCGGGCAGTTCCGCGGTGAGCGCGCCGCGACGGGTCAGGGTGAACGGCACCCCGAGGTCGTCGAGGACATCGCCGATCAGCTGCATGACGGCGTCGGTGCGTCCCGATGGGCTCGGCGTCTGCAACAGACCGAGCAGTGTGTCGATCATCCACGCGCGGGTCGCCTCCGGCATCGCGGCACGTTCGGACTCCATGTCTCCTCTTCCCATCCTCGAATCGGGGTCGCATCAGGCAACCCCGGCGGCCTAGCCCTGATCGACCGGTTCGGGCTGCCAGGCCCACGGTGTGGCCGCGGTACGAGGAAAGAGTAGATCCACGAAGGCCTTTGCCGTTGGGCGCGGTTCATGATTGGCCAACCCGGGGCGCTCGTTGGCTTCGATGAACACATATTCCTCACCGTCGACCGCCGGCACCATCAGGTCGATACCGGTGACGGGAATGCCGATCGCGTCGGCGGCGTCGATGGCCACCCTGGCCAACGTGGGGTTCACCTCGTCGGTGACATCACAGATGGTGCCGCCGGTGTGCAGGTTCGCGGTGCGCCGCACGGTCAGCCGTTCGTTGACGGGCAGCACGTCGTCGAGCTCCCAGCCCGCCTCCCGCACGGTGTCGGCGGTGACCTCGTCGATCGGGATCACGGATTCGCCGTGGGTGGCCGCCGACCGCCGGCGGCTCTGCGCCTCGATCAGCTGCCGCACGGTGTGTTTACCGCTGCCCAACACCTCCGGTGGGCGCCGGACTGCCGCCGCGATCACCTTGCCGTTGATCACCAACAGTCGCAGATCCTCACCCTCGCAACGCTCTTCGATGAGCACGTCGGGGCAGTGCTTGGCGGCCCAGCTCAAGGCCCGGTCCAGCTCGTCGGGTTTGGTGACCCCGACGGTGATACCGGCCCCCTGCTCGCCGCGTGCGGGCTTGACCACGACCGACCCCACCTCGCGCAGGAAGGCGTAGTCCTCGTCGTCGAAGGTCGCGGTCCGGCCCCGCGGCACCCGGATACCCGCCTCGGACACCACTCGGCGCGCCACGCGTTTGTCGTCGCAGCGACTCATCGCCACCGCATTGGTCAACTCCGACAACGACTCTCGGGTGACGACACTGGTTCCGCCGTGGGTCAGCCGCAGGTAGCCGCCCTTGCCGTCGAGCACCTCCACGTGGATCCCCCGCATGATGGCCTCATCGGCGATGATGCGGGCGTACGGGTTCAACTCGGCGAGGCCCTCCTCCTCCTGCACCGGGGCGAAGAGTTTCTCGTTGATGGCGTTCTTGCGTTTGATGCCCAGCGTGGGAATCCGGTGGAATCCCATCCGTTCGTACAGCGCGATCGCGCCCTCGTTGTCGTGCAGCACCGACAGGTCCATCTGGGCGCGGCCCCGCCGGATGAACTCCTCCACCAGTGAGCGCACCAGCAGGCCCCCGACACCGGGCCGCGACACCGACGGGTCCACCGCCAGGCACCACAGGCTTGAGCCGTTCTCGGCGTCCCCGAACAGTTGCCGATGGTCGATACCGGTCACGGTGCCGATCAGTGCGCCGGTGTGTTCGTCGGTGGCCACCAGATAGACCATGTGCCGTTCATGCTCGACGTTGTTCCACATCAGGTCGATATCGGCGGGCACCATCCGGCAGCGCAGGTAGATCTCGTTGATCGCGGCGCAGTCGGCCGGCGATTGCACGGGGCGCACCACGACCCCGGGCACCTCACCCGGCCAGAATTCGCCGCGGTCGTCGAATGTGAGCCGGTAGGTGAAGCTGGGGTCGATGAAGAACTCCTGCGGGTGCAGGGCCACGAAGACGTGCGGGGCATCGAGGTACATGCCGATATCGCGGCGGCCGCTGGCCTCGGCCCGCAACGCGGTGCCGAACTCCGCAGGGTCGTCGAACGTCTGGCCGAAGACCAGCCGGCCCCAGCCGAGGTCCTGCACCACTCCGACGTCATCCCGTGTCTCCGACATGGTCAACTGCGGCCTCCATCGATGTGCTCGGCAAGCCACATCTCCAGCAATCCGATCTGCCACAACGGATTACCGCGCAGCGGAGTGAGGTTTCCGTTCGGGTCGGAAAGCAGGTCGCCGACGGCCGCGGCGTCGAACAATCCGCGGGAGCGGGCGGCGTCGCTGTGCAACGCGTCGCGCACCAGGTCCAGGTAGGGCCCTGCCAGGTGTTTGAGCGCCGGCACCGGGAAGTAACCCTTGGGCCGGTCGATGACGGCATCCGGGATGACCCGGCGCGCAGCCTCTTTCAGCACGCCCTTGCCGTCATGGGCGGTCTTCAGGCTCGGCGGGCAGGTCGCGGCCAGTTCGACGAGTTCGTGGTCGAGGAACGGCACCCGACCCTCCAGTCCCCACGCCATGGTCATGTTGTCCACCCGCTTGACCGGGTCGTCGACCAGCATCACGGTGGTGTCCAGCCGCAGTGCCCGGTCGGTCGCGGTGGCCGCACCGGGGGCGGCGAACTGCGAGCGCACGAAATCGCCTGCCACGTCCGTGTCCAGCCGCCACTGGGGTTGCAGCAGCGCGTTCACGCCCGAGTGGTCGCGGTCGAAGAAGGCGGTGCGGTATCGCTGCAGGGCGCCGTCGATGTCACTGTCGCCGGCGTGCGCCATCGGCGGGTACCAGTGGTAGCCGGCGAAGATCTCGTCGGCACCCTGGCCCGACTGCACCACCTTGACGTGCTTGCTGACCTCTTGGGAGAGCAGATAGAAGGCCACACAGTCGTGGCTCATCATCGGCTCGCTCATCGCCCCGATCGCCCCCGACAGTGCGGGCAGCATCCGCGCGGTGTCTATGCGGATCTGATGATGGTCGGTCCCGAAGTGCCGGGCGATGACATCGGAGTATTTGAACTCGTCGCCCTCTTCGCCGCCCGCGGCCTCGAAGCCGATCGAGAAGGTCTGCAGCCCATGCTGTCCCGCCTCGGCCAGCAGCCCGACGATGAGGCTGGAATCCAGTCCGCCGGACAGCAGGCAACCCACCGGCACGTCGGCCACCAGGCGCCGCTCCACCGCGGTGCGCAGCGAGGCCAGCACGGCCTCTTCCCAGTCGTTCTCCGACCAGGACGCGCGCTCCGGCACGCGCTCGAAGACCGGGGACCAATAGGTCCGTTCCACCCGTCGGCCCTCCGGATCGATCCGCATGACGGTGCCCGGGGCGAGCTTGTGGACACCGCGCAGGATCGTGTGCGGGGCGGGGACCACCGAGTGGAAGCTCAGATAGTGGTGCAGCGCAACCGGATCGATCGAGGTGTCCACTCCGCCTGCGGCCACCAGCGCGGGCAACGTGGACGCGAACCGGAAGGCGCCGGTCGCCCCGGGGATGTCGGCCCAGTACAGCGGCTTCAACCCGAGCCGGTCCCGCGCCAGCACCACCGCGCCGGTGTCGGTGTCGGTGACCGCGAAGGCGAACATCCCGTACAAGCGGTCGACCACACCCTCGCCCCACGCATGGAAGCCCTTGAGCACCACCTCCGTGTCGCTGTGCGAGAAGAAGCGGTAGCCCTTCGCGATCAGATCATCGCGAAGTTGCGGGTAGTTGTAGATGCAGCCGTTGAAGGCCACGGTCAGGTGCAGCTCGGGGTCGTGCATCGGCTGGTGACCATGGCTGGACAGGTCGATGATCGCCAGGCGCCGGTGCCCGAAGGCCACCCCGTCCTTGGCCCAGACTCCGCCGCTGTCGGGTCCGCGCGGGACCATGGTGTCAGCCATCGATGCGATGGCTCCGATATCTGCTGCCCGTCCGCGAGCGATCTCGCCCGCGATGCCGCACATGGCGTGAACCACCTCTTCCTTTTCAGGGGCGACCGAGCATGGTGCTAGCGCGATACGTCGCCCGCGAGCACGGGTACCCGCCTGGAACGGCTTCAAACCCGCGACCCGGATCACAGTGGGCGCTCCGCGCTAGGCTGATGCACCCATGGGGCCATTCCTGACCGTGCTGCTCACCTGCCTGGCGCTCGTCGTGACCTCGGGGCCGCCGCCGGCCTCGGCGGATCTGGAGATACCCGTCGGCGCCGCGCCCGCGCCGGACGGACCGGCGGAGGCCTGGCTGGTCGCGGATATCGACAGCGGCGAGGTGCTGGCCGCCCGCAACGAATTCGGCCGGTACGCCCCGGCGAGCACCATCAAGGTCCTGCTGGCCCTGACAGTCCTCGACGACCTTCCGCTCGACGCGACCGTCGTCGCCAATGACGCCGACACCAAGGTCGAA
Organism: Mycolicibacterium sp. Y3; assembly: GCF_051188035.1. Taxonomy (NCBI): domain Bacteria; kingdom Bacillati; phylum Actinomycetota; class Actinomycetes; order Mycobacteriales; family Mycobacteriaceae; genus Mycobacterium; species Mycolicibacterium sp. Y3. The sequence continues at coordinate 4,486,806 of NZ_JAVQLT010000001.1, forward strand.
TGCAACTGCGCCGGGGTGGCACCCGGCGTGACCTACACCACACGCCAGCTGCTCGAGGCGCTCCTGCTGGTGTCGGGCAACGACGCCGCCAACACCCTGGCCACCATGCTCGGTGGCCGCGATGCCGCGATCGCCAAGATGAACGCCAAAGCGGTGTCCGTCGGCGCGACCGGGACCACCGCCGGCAGCCCGTCCGGACTCGACGGCCCGGGAATCGACGTCTGGACCACGCCGCACGACCTGGCGGCGATCTTCCGCGCCGCGCTGGCACATCCGGTGTTCGCCGAGATCACCGCTGCGCCCACCGCGCTGTTCCCGAGCAGGACCGGTGACCGGGTGCTGGTCAACCAGGATGAGATGCTGGCCCGCTATCCCGGCATGCTGGGCGGCAAGACCGGATTCACCGATCTGGCCCGAAAGACCTTCGTCGGCGCGGCGCAGCGGGACGGCCGGCGTCTGGTGGTGGTGTTGATGCACGGGCTGATCCATGAGGGCGGACCGACGTACTGGGATCAGGCGTCCGCGCTGCTGGACTGGGGATTCGCCCAAGGTCACGGCAGCTCCGTCGGCGCGCTGTAGATGATGCAGAACGGCAACCTCACCGCGCGCTGAGCGAGTCCTGTGCGCCGTAATCTCGACGCGCGTGCGAAGACTCCTGACGGCGACGCTGCTCACCGTGACCACAGCCCTGAGCGCTGGGGTCGCCTATGCGGCCCCGGACGCCGAACTCGCCGGCGTGCAGGCGTTCGCCAACGGCCCGGCCAAGGCCTGGCTGCTCGCCGACCTGGACACCGGGGCCGTGCTGGCCGCCCAGGATCCCTACGGCAGCTACGCCCCGGCGAGCACCATCAAGGTGCTGCTGGCCACCGTCGTACTGGACAATCTGCGGCCGGACAATTTCGCACGCGCCAACGCGTCCCACACCAAGGTCGAATGTTCCTGCGTCGGACTGAAACCCGGCCAGGCCTACACCACACGCCAACTGCTGGAAGCGCTGCTGATGGTGTCCGGCAACGATGCGGCGAACATGCTGGCCGATATGCTGGGCGGTCAAAAGGTGGCGGTGGCGCGGATGAATGCCAAGGCACAACAGCTCGGCGCCCGGCACACCAAGGCGTCCTCCCCTTCCGGGCTGGACGGTCCCGGTTGGGAGACGGTGACCACACCGCACGATCTCGCGGTGATCTTCCGCGCCGCCCTGACCTATCCGCTCATCGCACAAATCATGCGGGAGCCCTCGGCGCAGTTCCCCGGTCGCGTGCTCACCAACCAGAATGAGCTGCTGAGTCGCTATCCGGGCGACCTGGGCGGCAAGACCGGATACACCAACCTGGCCCAGCACACCTACGTCGGCGCCGCCCAGCGGGGTGACCGCCGGCTGGTGGTGGTCCAGATGTACGGCAACGGGGATCTGTACGGACAGGCGATCGATCTGCTCGACTGGGGTTTCAGCCGGTCCTCGTAGGGTGGCCACCGCGTAGCACCGCATATCAAGTAAGGTGACCCTAATTTTGCGAACGCACATCGAGGGGAACCGAGTTGACCGGCACTGCAGAGATATCGATGATCGTCGCCTTCGGCACGGACATGGGCAATGCCGAGGATGCCGCGATGACCTTCGCCGAATCGGTCGCCCCGCTGGGCATCCAGGCCGAGGCGATCGAACTGAACCAGGTCGAGGTCTCCGAACTGCAGTCGGCCACCCATTTCCTCGCGGTCGTGTCGACCTTCGGCGAGGGCGAATTCCCCGATAGCGCGACGCTCTTCTGGGAGGCGCTCGAATCCAGCACCGAGCGGTTGGAGAATCTGAGCTTCTCGGTTCTGGCGCTCGGCGACAGCTCGTACGAATTCTTCTGCAACGCAGGAAAACTGCTCGACGCGAAGCTGGAGCAGCTGGGGGCGACCCGAATCGTCGACCGGGTGGATGTGGACGGTTTCTACGAACAGCCGGCCAAGGCGTGGACCGCCGATGTGGTGAAGATCCTGACCGCCGAGCGCGGCGCCACCGCACCCACGGAGGCCGTCGCGGCGCCGGCCGCCGCCCGGGAACGCCACGAGGAGTTCGAGGCGGCGCTGGTCGTGAACAGGTTGCTCACCGCCGCCGAATCCGACAAGGAGGTGCGCCACTACGAGGTCGATCTCGCCGGGTCGGGCCTCGCCTACCAGGCCGGCGATTCCCTGGCGGTGCATGCCACCAACGACCCGGCACTGGTCGCACTCATCCTGGCCGAGCTCGGCGTGGGACCCGATCACATGGTGCCCGACCACGACGAACCGCTCGGTGTGCTGCTGACCGAGCGGCTGGAGATCCGCACGCCGTCGCGCGCGCTGCAGGATGTGGCCGGTCCGGCCGCCTACGGGGAGGATGTCCTCGACCTCATCAAGCGCGGCGGCCTCAAGACCGAGGACGTCTTGGATACTCTGCGCCCCTTGGGATTCCGCGACTACTCGATTGCCTCCAGCCCGCTGGTCCATCCCGAGCGCATCCACCTGACGGTGGCCTCGGTGCGCTATCCCGGTGCCGACCGTGATCACAGCGGCGTCGCATCGACCTTCCTGGCCGATCGCGCCGACCGCGTCCGCGTCCACCTGCGCCCCAACCACAACTTCCGGCTGCCCGCCCCCGACGTGCCGATCATCATGATCGGGCCCGGCACCGGTATCGCCCCGTTCCGCGCCTTCCTGCAGGAACGCGAGGCCACCGGCGCGACAGGCCGCGCGTGGCTGTTCTTCGGCGACCGCCGCCGGGCCACCGACTATCTGTACGGCGCGGAACTGGAGGGCTTCCTGGACTCGGGCGCCCTGACCCGGCTCGACCTGGCGTTCTCCCGCGATCAGGATGCCAAAGTCTATGTGCAGCAACGGATGTCGGAGAATGCCGAGGAATTCTTCAGCTGGCTGACCGACGGCGCGTATGTCTACGTGTGCGGCGACGCCGACCGGATGGCCAAGGATGTCGACGCCACCCTGCACGAGGTCGTGGCACGTGGCGGCGGCATGGACGCCGACGCCGCACATACCTACGTCAACGACCTCGTGAAGTCACATCGTTACGTGCGCGACGTCTACTAGTAGACCCGCCCACGCAGGATCACCACATCCGGATGCCCGACACCGGCCAGCCGGGGATCCTCGGTGAAGCACAACAGGTCCGCGGATGCGCCGTGCTCCAGCGCCGGCCGGCCCAGCCAGGCGCGGGCATCCCAGCAGGCCGCGCCCAAAGCGTCGGTGGCACTCAAGCCCACGGTCCGCAGTGCCGCGATCTCGTCACCGATCCGGCCGTGCGCGATCATTCCACCGGCGTCGGTACCGGCGAAGATCGGCACCCCGGCCTCGTGGGCGGCGCCGACGCGCTGATGGCATGACGCGTACAGCTCGCGCATATGGGCGGCGTAGGACGGGTATTTGCCTGCCGCATCGGCGATCCCGGGAAAGTTCTCGATGTTGATCAAGGTGGGTACCAGCGCCGTACCGTGCTTCAGCATCAGGTCGATGGTGTCCTCGGTGATGCCGGTGCCGTGCTCGATGCAGTCGATGCCGGCGTTGATCAGGCCGGGCAATGCGTCCTCGCCGAACACGTGCGCGGTGACACGGGCTCCGTTGGCGTGCGCGGCCGCGATGGCTTCGACGAGGATGTCGTCGGACCACAGCGGGGCCAGATCACCGATCCCACGGTCGATCCAGTCGCCGACCAACTTCACCCAGCCGTCGCCCCAACGGGCTTGTTCGGCGACGGCGGCGGGCAGCTGCGACTCATCCTCGATATCGATGGGCAGGCCCGGCATATAGCGCTTCGGCCGGGCCAGGTGTCGGCCGGCACGGATGATCCGCGGCAGGTCCTCCCGGTCGTCGAAAGCACGGGTGTCCACCGGGGATCCGGCATCGCGCAGCAGCAGCGCGCCGGCGTCGCGCTCGGCCTCGGCCTGTGCGACGGCCTCATCGAACGTGGTGGCGCCACCGGGCTTGAGCCCGACGTGGCAATGGGCGTCGACCAGCCCCGGGATGATCCAGCCGCCGGCCCCGTCAGCCCCGAAAACGGTGTGGGCGCCGGCGATCGGTTCCGCCGACAACACCCCCTGGTGGATCCACCACTGCACCTCTTCGCCGTCGGGCAGACCCCGGCCGCGAACGTGCAGCACCATGGGCTACTTCTGGCCCGGGAACTTCAGCTTGGACAGATCGAAGTCGGCCAGACCCGGCGGCAGTTCGTCGAGACCCTTGGGCATATTCGACAGATCCGGGAAGCCCGCGGGCAGACCGCCCACGCCGAGCGGATTGGCGACCTTCGGCGGCGTCGGGCCGCGACCCTTCTTCTTGCCCGCCTGCTTGTTCTTGCCCTTGGCCGCCTTGCGCGGAGAGTTCTTGCGACCGAACGGCATTCCCATCTGCCCGGCCATCTGCGACATCATCTTGCGGGCCTCGAAGAACCGATCCACGAGTTGATTGACCTCGGAGACGCTGACACCGGAGCCATTGGCGATGCGCAGGCGGCGGGACGCGTTGATGATCTTCGGATCGGACCGCTCCGCCGGTGTCATACCGCGGATGATGGCCTGTACCCGGTCCAGCTGGCTGTCGTCGACGGCGGCGAGCGCGTCCTTCATCTGGCCGGCGCCGGGCAGCATGCCCAGCAGGTTGCCGATCGGACCCATCTTGCGGATGGCCAGCATCTGCTCGAGGAAGTCCTCCAGCGTCAGCTCACCCGAGCTGATCTTGGCGGCGGCATCCTCGGCCTTCTGCTGGTCGAAGACCTGCTCGGCCTGCTCGATGAGGGTGAGCACGTCACCCATGCCGAGGATGCGGCTGGCCATCCGGTCCGGGTGGAAGACGTCGAAGTCTTCGAGCTTCTCCCCCGCCGAGGCGAACAGGATCGGCACACCGGTGATCTCCCGGACCGACAGTGCCGCACCACCGCGGGCGTCGCCGTCGAGCTTGGTCAGCACCACGCCGGTGAAGCCGACGCCGGACCCGAAGGCCTCGGCGGTGCTGACGGCGTCCTGACCGATCATGGCGTCCAGGACGAACAGCGTCTCGTCGGGCTGCACGGCGTCGCGAATGGCGGCGGCCTGGGCCATCAGTTCCTCGTCGATGCCGAGGCGGCCGGCGGTGTCGACGATGACGACGTCGAAGTGCTTGGCCTTGGCCTCGGCCAGGCCCGCGGCCGCCACCGCCACCGGGTCGCCGGTGGTCATCTGGTCGATCGAGACCCCGTCCGGTGACACACCGGGATGCGGCGCGAACACCGAGACACCGGCGCGCTCACCGACGATCTGCAGCTGGTGGACCGCGCCGGGGCGCTGCAGGTCGCAGGCCACCAGCAGCGGGGTGTGCCCCTTGGCCTTCAGCCACTTGGCGAGCTTGCCGGCCAGCGTGGTCTTACCGGAACCCTGCAAACCGGCCAGCATGATGACGGTCGGCGGGGTCTTGGCGAAGGCGATCTGGCGGGTCTGGCCACCGAGGATGCCGACGAGCTCCTCGTTGACGATCTTGACGACCTGTTGGGCCGGGTTGAGGGCGCCGGAGACCTCCGCGCCCTTGGCGCGGTCCTTGATGCGCCCGACGAACGCGCGCACCACGGGCAGCGAGACGTCAGCCTCGAGCAGGGCCAGCCGGATCTCGCGCGCGGTCGCGTCGATATCGGCGTCGGTCAGCCGACCCCGCGAGCGCAGGCCAGCAAGTGCACCGGTCAACCGGTCAGACAGCGATTCAAACACCTGGTAAGCCTAACGGTCGGGCGCGTGGGCGAGGAACTCACGCGGACTGCGCCCGCAGGCCGGGGTGCCCGCGCTAGTCTGCGAGCGCACGCTGACCAAGTCGCCGGAGGCCCCATGACAGCGATCGACGTCCCCCTGCCCGAGGTCCGCAACTCGTCGCACGAGGCCAGGAGCACCACTCATCTCAGTCAGTGCACCCTGTGTGAGGCGCACTGCGGGATCCACGTGACGGTGACCGACGGGAAGGTCAGCCGCATCGAGGGCAATCCCGACGACGTGCTGTCCAAGGGCTACATCTGCCCGAAGGCCACGGCGATGGGCGGTCTGCACGACGATCCGGACCGGCTGCGCACCCCGATGCGGCGGGTCGGCGACGGGTTCGAGCCGATCGGCTGGGACGAGGCGTTCGCCGAGATCGGTGCCCGGCTGCGCCGGGTCCGCCGGCTCCACGGGCCCCGGTCGGTGGGCATGTACCTGGGCAACCCGGCCGCACACAGCTCCGGTGCCGGTTACGGGATGCTGCTGCGGATGGCCCTGCGGACGCCGAATTTCTTCACGGCCTCCTCGATCGACCAGATGCCACACGAGTACGCGGCCTGGCGGGTGTTCGGTTCCAACGTGCTGATGCCGATCACCGATATCGACCGCACGCACCGGCTGGTGGTCCTCGGTGCGAACCCGGCGGTGTCCAACGGTTCGTTGTCGATCATGCCCGGAGCCAAACGGCGGATCAAAGCGGTGCGCGACCGCGGCGGGAAGGTCGTCGTGATCGACCCGCGCCGGACCGAAACCGCCCGGTTGGCCGATCAGCATGTCGCGGTGCGCCCGGGCGGGGATGTGTTCCTGTTGCTGGGCATGCTGAATGTCCTTGTCAGTGAAAACCTTTGCGATACCGCCCTGATCGCCGAACAGGCGACCGGCTGGGCCGAGCTCGGGCGGCTGGTCGCCTCGGCCACCCCGGAGGCCGTCGCCGAGCGGGCCGGGGTGGACGCCGACACCATCCGCACCCTCGCGCGTGAGCATGCCGCGGCGGAATCGGCGGCGATCTATGCCCGGATCGGTATCTGCCAGCAGGAGACCGGCACCCTGGTGAGCTGGCTGGTCATGGCGATCAACACGGTGACCGGCAATCTGGACCGGCCGGGCGGGACGATGTTCTCCACACCGGTCGTCGACGCTCCCCGCCTGGCCAAGCGCCTGCCCATCAAGCACGGGAAGTTCACCGACCGGTCCGGACGGTACAAGTCGTTCCGTTCCGAATTGCCCGCGGTGGCCATGGCCGACGAGATACTCACCCCGGGTGACGGCCAGATCCGGGCGATGATCACCTACGCCGGTAACCCGGTGTCGTCCATCCCGCAGAACGGCCGCCTCGACGAGGCCATGTCGACACTGGATCTCTATGTGGCAGTGGATATGTACGTCACCGAGACCAGCCGGCACGCCGATTTCATCCTGCCGCCGGTGTCGCCGCTGGAACGCGCGGACGTCAGTCTGCTGACCACCGTTTTCAGTGTGCGCAACAACGTCCGGTATCAGCACCGATCCTTCGCCCCGCCGGCAGGCGCCAAGGAGGACTGGGAGATTCTCACCAGGCTGGCACTGGAGTTGCTGCCCACCCCGCTGCGGCGGATGCCCGCGGCACTGCGCGGCCGGCTGATCGACGCGATCAACCCGATGCGGGTCGCCACACTGGTGCTGGCGACCGGACCGTACGGTCGGCTGCGGCGGGGCCGCAACGGGATCACCATGAATGACCTGCGGTCCAGCCAGGGTGGACTGGACCTGGGTCCCCTGCAGCCACGCCTGCGTGAGGTCATCGCCACCCGCGACCGCAAGGTCGCGCTGGCGCCGGCAGAGTTCGTGCAGGGCGCTGCGGCGTACCTGCGCGAGCCCGCCGACCGTGCCGAGCGCACGTACGATCTGCAGCTCATCGGCCGTCGTCAGCTGCGCAGCAACAACTCGTGGCTACACAACGTGCCGACGATGACCGGCGGGAACAACAAGTGCACCGTCCTGATGCACCCTGATGACGCGCTGGCCCGCGGACTTGCCCAGGGTGACACCGTCCGGGTCGCCTCGGCCGTCGGGGAAATCGATGTGCCGCTGGACATCAGCGAGGACATCCGGCCCGGCGCCGTCGCGGTGCCGCACGGCTGGGGTCATCAGGACACCGGTTGGCGGCACGCAAGCACCCTGCCCGGGGCGAACGTCAATGCGCTTCACGACCCCGATCAGGTGGACGCGTTCACCGGGACGGCCGCGGTGAACAACACCTGGGTGACCGTCACCGCCGGCTGACTCGGCTACCCGTCCAGGATTCGTTCGGGGTGGTGGTAGAGGTTGGTGCGGGCTTGGCCGGTGTCCAGTAGTGGTGGTGGGATCCATTCGACGTGGCCGGTGGTGGTGATGACGGTGGTCCAGCTGCCGTCTTTGACGAGGCGGTTGTGCGGGCCGCAGGCCAGCACGAGTTGGTCGATATCGGTGCTGCCGCCCTGGGCGAAATCCTGCACCGCGTGATGGGTTTGGCAGCCATAGGCCGGGACCCGGCATCCAGGGAAGGTGCAGCCGCGGTCGCGGTAGGTGAGCACCAGACGCTGCCCCGGTGAGGCGATCCGCTTGGTCCGACCTAGATACAACGGCACCGCGGTGTGCTCGTCGAAGATGCTCAGATAGTGCCGGGCATGCCCGGCCATCCGGATCAGATCACGCATCGGCACCCGGCTGCCGGCCGCGGTGACCGCGTGCCCGGCCGCGGCTTCCAGCTCGGTGAGAGTGGTGCTCACCACCACCGTCACCGGCAACCCGTTGTGCTCACCCCACTCACCCGAAGCCAACGCATGGCGGGCGACGGTGATCAACGCGTCATGCTGACGCTGCCCGCGGGTGCGGGTATCGGCGTCGATCGTCTCCTGCGACGGGGCGCCCTTGATGCACGGGGACTCATCGGCGGGATTGCACATGCCCGGTCCGGCGAGCTTGCCCAGCACCGGTTCCAGATACGCCCGCCCCTGCGCAGTTACCGTGCCGTGGAATTCACTGTTGCCGTCCTCGTCCTGCGGGCCCAGCACAAACGTCCGGCGCTCCACACCCCGCTCAGCATCCTCATCCTCATTCGGTTCAGGCCCGTCCGGGTCCAGCACGGCCAGCAGATGCTTGGCCAGCGCGCGCAACGTATCCGGATCATGGGCGCTCGCATACCCGGCCAGCCGGGCCTCGGCATCGGCGCGGGTCGGCTCATCCACGGCGAACGGAATCTTTTTCATCGTCGTGGTGATGATGCGGACATGCTCGCCGGTGATCTCCCCGCGCGCCTGCGCAGCCGAAGTGCCCGGATACACCGGCGCCAACGGCTCCCCGGTCACCGACCGCCGTGGGGCCAGCAGTTCCCCCTCGGCCAGGCGGCGCCCAGCCTCCTGCGGGGAGAGCCGCAACCGGATCCCCAACGCATCCCGCCAACTCCGCGCACCCACATCAGCCGGACTGGCTTGGGCCTTCACCGCCGCCATCACCCGATGCTGAATCGCCGGAACCCGCCGATACACCCGCTCCAACACGGTCTGAACATCCAGCAACTCGGCCACCGAGGCATCGTCGAACACCGCGCCCGACAACTTGTCGAGCACCGCCTCCAGATCGACCACACCCTCCATGACTCGAACACTAGTACGAACCACCGACAAGATCAGACGTTATCCACAGCCCCAGAAACCATCCACAGATCCACCCGCACAACATGATTCGACGTTGCGCCGACCGAGAGACAGTGCTAGTGCCGCGAGGTGAGCACCAGCGGAGCGCCGTCGGTGACGGCGATGGTGTGCTCACTGTGCGCCGTGCGGGAACCGTCCGCGGACCGCAGCGTCCACCCGTCTGGGTCGAAGACGATCCGGTCGGTGCCTGCCGCGAACCAGGGCTCCAGTGCCAGCGTCAGCCCGGGACGCAGGGTGAGACCGCGCCCGCGGCGTCCGATGTTCGGGACGTGCGGATCCTCGTGCATGGTCCGCCCCAGGCCGTGTCCACCGAACTCGGTGTTCACCAGATATCCGTAGTCGGCAGCCACCTCGCCGATCGCGGCGGAGATGTCCCCCAGTCGGTTCCCGGGCAGCGCCTGCGCGATACCCGCCTCCAGCGCCTCCTCGGTGGCCGTGATCAAGCGCCGATCTTCGGCTCGCGGGGTGCCGATGATGATGCTGCGAGCCGAATCTGCCACCCACCCGTCGATGGAGACCGCGATGTCCATGGTCAGCAGGTCGGCGTCGGCGAGCACGTAGTCATGGGGAAGCCCGTGCAGCACCGCATCATTGACCGACAGGCAGATGACATTGCGGAACGGCCCGCGCCCGAACGACGGTGCGTAATCCCAGTAGCACGACTGGGCGCCGCGCTCGGCGATCAGCACCCGGGCTCGCTCCTCGAGCTCGAGCAGGTTCACCCCCGGCCGTGCGCGGCCGGCGAGGTCATCGAGCAGCTCGGCGATGAAGGTCCCGGTGACGTCCATCGCCGCGATCTCGTGTGCCGTCTTCAACTCCACCAAAGCCATGCCTCCTGAGCGGTATGAAAATACCACCGTACCCGAGCGATCGGTATTTTCATACCGAGTCCGAGGTAGGCTGACCGCATGGTGCGCCTCCCGCTGACCGCAGAACAACTCGCCGCCGGCAAGCGCCTGGGCGAACAACTCCGTCAGGCGCGGGGCAACCGCACCCTCGCCGAAGTCGCCGAAGCCGCGGCCATTTCCCCGGAGACACTGCGCAAGATCGAAACCGGCCGGCTGGCCACCCCGGCGTTCAGCACCATCGCGGCACTGGCCCGCGTGCTGCCGTTGTCACTGGATGCGCTGGCCGAGAGCTGCTTCGCCCGGGCCGATCTCCGACATACGGGTTAGCTGGCCTCGGACACCGGCTTCGGTGGAGCGGGGAGTACCCCGTACAGGTCGCGCTCGAGTTCGCGGCGGAGTGCAGCCGTCTCCTCGGTCAGTACCGGAACCGTGATACAGAAGACGTCCACCACCGCCGAGCCCAGGGTGGTGACCTTGGCCCAGGCGATATCCAGCCCGTCGCGCTCGATCACCGCGGTCAGGCGGGCCAGCAGGCCTGGCCGGTCAGCGGCACGCACCTGCGCGATGAACTCGTTCGGGCCCGAACCCTCCGACCACAAGATCCGCGGCGGAGCACTGACCTGGTTCACCGGGACGGCGGACACGACCTCCCCCGCCCTGGTGTTGCTCGCCGCATCCCGATCACGGTGTTCCAGCGATTCGATGACATCCAGTTCGTCGTCGAGCGCCAGGATGAACTGCTGACGCAACAGTCCGGCCGCCGGTGGCGACCCGAAATGCGGTGACACCACAAACGTGTTGATCGCCATGCCGTCGTGACTGTTGACCGACGCCGAGTGCACGCGCAGCGAGTTGAGCGCCAAGACCCCGGCCGCCTTGGACAGCAGTCCGCGGCGATCGGGCGCGATCATCGTGACGTTGTAAATATGCGCACCGTCGCCCGGGACGAGGTCGACATGCACACCCGCATCCGATGCCAGTGAGAGATAACGCGGATCGATGGGGTCGGGCTGCGGCAGCGACTCACCGGCCATCACCAGCCGGCACCGCCGCACCAGATCGCCGATCAGCGAAGCCTTCCAGTCTCCCCATACACCCGGGCCGGTGGCCAGCGAATCGGCTTCGGCCAGCGCCTGAAGCAACTCCAGTAGCACGGGGTCACCGCCGAGGGCGTTCACCACGTGATCGATGGTCTTGGGGTCCTGCAGATCGCGGCGGGTGGCGGTATCGGGGAGCAGCAGGTGATACCGCACCATCTTGGACAGCACCTCGATATCCGAGGGCCACAACCCCAACCGGGTGCCCACCTGGGTGGCCAGCTCGGCCCCGATGACACTGTGGTCGCCGCCGCGTCCCTTGCCAATATCGTGCAGCAGGGCGCCCAGCACCAGCAGATCCGGCCGAGCCACGCGGGTGGTGAAAGCACTTGCCCGTGAGACGGTTTCGACCAGATGACGATCGACGGTCCAGATGTGCACCACATCGCGGGGCGGCAGGTCGCGCACCGCACCCCATTCGGGGAACAACCGGCCCCACAGACCGGTGCGGTCCAACGCCTCCGCGGTGGCCACCGCGGCGGGGCCGGCCGACAGCATGACCAGTAGGTCCTTCAGCGCCGCACGCGGCCACGGTGTACGCAGTTCCGGTGCGGCGCCGGCCAACCGGCTCAACGTGGAGGCGGCGATGGGCAGTCCGGTGGTGGCGGAGGCGGCCGCGACCCGCAGGATGAGCCCGGGATCGCGTTCCGGTCGCGCGTCGCGGGCCAGGATCACCTCGCCGGCGAATTCGATCACTCCTTCGTCGAGCGGCCGGCGGGCCGGTCGACGCAACGCGGCGAACCCGCGCCGCGGCAGGGCATTCCCTGCCGTGCGGATACCGGCGTCCACGTAGTAGCTGACGGTGCGGGCCGCGTCGGAGAGCATCCGGGCCAGATCGAAGCGGTCCCCGATGCGCAGCGAGGCACCGATCTCATCGGCATACTGGGCCAGCACCTGGTCCCGACCGCGTCGCGAGATGCGGTGCAGCTCGGTGCGCACATTCAGCAGCGCCAGATGCGCGCCACCCAAAGTGCCGGTGGGCGAGGCCAGCATCCGGCTGGGATACACGTCGGCGAGCTGCGCGATCGCCAGCGCGTTGAGCAACTGGACGTCACGTAGGCCGCCGCGGCCGTTCTTGAGATCCGGTTCGGCACGGTGCGCGATCTGCCCGCTGCGCTGCCAGCGGGCCTGGGCGTGTTCGACCAACTCCTCGAATCGAGGGGCGATACCGGTGCGCCACTGCCGTCGCGCCCCGCCGATCAGCAGGGTGGACAGCTCTTGATCGCCGGCGATATGCCGAGCATCGAGCATCGCCAGTCCGGCGGTCACATCCTCGGCGGCCACATTGAGCGCCTCCGGCACGGTGCGCACACTGTGGTCGATACGAATGTTGGCATCCCACAACGGGTACCACAGCAGGTCGGCGAGCTGGCTGACGATCTCGGCGGGCATGTTGTCATGCAGCAGCGTCAGATCCAGATCCGAGTAGGGCAACAGCTCACCGCGGCCGAGGCCGCCGGTCGCGACGATCGCGAAACCACTCGTGGCCGTGATGCCGATCTCGGTGGCCTTGGTGGTGAGCCAGAATTCGTTGAGATCAAGCAGGGCGGCCCGCAGCGCAGCCGAATCGAGCTGGCGCCCACCGGCGGTCAGCAGTTGTTCGGACGCCTTGGCCAGATCCGTTGCCGGACGCAGCGATCCCGCTGCCGGCGCCTCCCATCGGGACGCTCCGGCAGCGGGATCTGGTGTCTGCTCTGTCATTCGGTCCTCCCCCGGCCATACCTAACAAACGGTCAATTACTGCAATTGGCCGGGAGAGACCCCCTCAGCTCAGCGTGCGGTCAGAGGGCGTCGGCTCCCCGCTCACCGGTGCGCACCCGCACGACGGTGTCCACGGGGCTGACCCACACCTTGCCGTCACCGATCTTGCCGGTGCGGGCGGCCTGAACGATGACGTCCACCACCTTGTCGACGGCGGAGTCATCGACCACGACCTCGACTCGCACCTTCGGCACGAAATCCACGGAATACTCCGCGCCGCGGTAGACCTCGGTGTGGCCCTTCTGACGCCCGTAACCCTGGACCTCACTGACGGTCATCCCGAGGATGCCCGTCTGCTCGAGACCGGTCTTCACGTCTTCCAGGGTGAACGGTTTGACGATCGCAGTAATCAGCTTCATTTTCCTCATCCCTCCGCGCCGTGGCGACCAAGAACGGAACCGGTTCCGACAGCGACGAAGTCGTAACCGCTTTCAGCGTGCTCGGACTCGTCGATGCCGGAGGCCTCCTCTTCCTTGTCCAGACGCAGGCCAATGGTGTATTTCACGATCAACGCCAAGATAGCCGTACCGATGGCCGAATACGCAAGAACCGCGCCGGCCCCGATGGCCTGCTTGATCAGCTGATCGAAGCCTCCGCCGTAGAACAGGCCGGCGACGGCCGCGGGTGCCTCCGGCGCGGCGACCAGGCCCACCATGAGCGTACCGATGATGCCGCCCACCAGGTGGACACCCACGACGTCGAGCGAATCGTCGAAGCCCAACTTGAATTTCAGGCCGACGGCCAGGGCGCACACCACACCGGCGATCACACCGATGGCCAGTGCGCCAACGACGTTCACCGAGGAGCAGGACGGGGTGATGGCGACCAGACCGGCCACGATGCCCGAGGCCGCACCCAGCGAGGTGGCCTTACCGTCGCGAATACGCTCGGTGACCAGCCAGCCGAGCATGGCCGCCGCGGTGGCCACGGTCGTGGTGATGAACGTCGCACCGGCGATACCGTTGGAGCCCACCGCCGAGCCGGCGTTGAACCCGTACCAGCCGAACCACAGCAGGCCGGCGCCCAGCATCACGAAGGGCAGGTTGTGCGGCCGCATCGGGCTTCCGGGCCAGCCGAGACGCTTGCCCAGGATGATCGCCAGCACCAGACCTGCCGTACCGGCGTTGATGTGGACCGCGGTACCACCGGCGAAGTCGATCGCCTTGAGCTTGTTGGCGATCCAGCCACCGTGCTCAGCGGTGACTCCGTCGAAGGCGAAGACCCAGTGCGCCACCGGGAAGTAGACGAACGTGGCCCACAGCCCCGAGAACAGCAACCACCCGCCGAACTTGAGGCGGTCGGCCACCGCACCCGAGATCAGGGCGACGGTGATGATGGCGAACATCGCCTGGAAAGCCACGAACACCGTCTGAGGGATGGTGCCGGCCAACGGGATGGAGACCGCCGCGTCCTCCGGGTGCAGCTGCAGGTAGGTGCCGCCGATCAGGCTCTTGAGTCCCCAGTACTGAGTGGGATCTCCGAACAGGTTGAACTTGTCGTTGCCGAAGGCCAGCGAGTAGCCGTACAGCACCCACAACACCGTCACCACGCCCATGGAGCTGATGCTCATCATGATCATGTTGAGCACGCCCTTGGCTCGCACCATGCCGCCGTAGAAGAACGCCAGACCTGGCGTCATCAGCAACACGAGTGCGGCACTGGCCAGCATCCATGCGGTATCACCGGTGTCCGGTATACCCATCATCGGAAATCCGTCCACTCCCAGCATCCTCCTTCGACATGCCACGGTTAGGCACCGTTGACCTGGTAGGGAACTCTGGCGAGTAGTTGTTTCGCCGACGACGCGCTGGCGTTTCGTGCACGTGAACGGATCGACCGGTTTCGTTTCTCCGGTGTTACGCGCTGCAGGTTTACCGGCTGATGACCTACACCAGGAGTGCGTCGACGAACGCCGACGGCTCGAATGGGGCCAGATCGTCAGGGCCTTCGCCGAGACCGACGAGCTTGACCGGAACACCGAGTTCCTGCTGCACACGGAACACGATGCCGCCCTTCGCGGTTCCGTCGAGTTTGGTCAGCACCACACCGGTGATGTCGACGACCTCGGCGAAAACCTTGGCCTGCGGGAGGCTGTTCTGGCCGATCGTCGCGTCCAGCACGAGCAGCACCTCGTCCACCTTGGCGCGTTTCTCGACCACGCGTTTGACCTTGCCGAGCTCGTCCATCAGACCGGTCTTGGTGTGCAGGCGTCCCGCGGTGTCGACTACGACGACGTCGGCGCCGGTCGCGATGCCCTTGTCTACGGCGTCGAAGGCCACCGAGGCCGGGTCCGCCCCCTCGGCTCCGCGGACCACTTCGGCGCCCACCCGCACCGCCCAGCTCTGCAGCTGGTCGGCCGCGGCCGCCCGGAAGGTGTCGGCCGCGCCCAGCACGACGCGGCGGCCGTCAGCGACCAGCACACGGGCCAGCTTGCCCACCGTGGTGGTCTTGCCGGTGCCGTTGACCCCGACGACCAGCAACACCGCCGGCTTGTCCGCATGCGGCAGGGCCCGGATCGAGCGGTCCAGCTCGGGCCGCAGCGCGGCGACCAACACCTCCTTGAGCACGGCGCGGGCGTCGGCCTCGGTGCGGGCCCCGGAGCTGGCCATCTTCTCGCGCAGCGCCGCGACCACGGAGGTGGTGACCACCGGGCCGAGGTCGGCGATCAGCAGGGTGTCCTCGATCTCCTCCCACGACTCCTCGTCGAGGTCGCCGCCGCCGAGCAGGCCGAGCACACCGCGCCCGAGCGTGTTCTGCGATTTCGCCAGCCGCCCGCGCAGCCGCTCCAGGCGGCCTTCGGTCGGCGCAATGGCGCCGCCATCCACCGAGGTCGGCGCGATGACGCCGCCATCAACCGGGGCGGGGGCGATCTCCTCGACGACCGGCGCGGGCTCGGGCTCGGGTTCGGCGACGGGTGCAGGTTCGGCCACCTCGACCGGCGGCTCGGGCAGCTGCACATTGGAGATGGTGCGTTTCGGTGCGTCGCGGGGTACCGCGGCGTCATCGCCCACCCCCGGCGAGCCGGTCCCCGTCGAGGTCTGAGGCGCCTCGGCAAAGGTGATCCCGGAGGCAGCGGTGTACCCGCCGGAGCGATCGATCGGGGTGGCGGTGTCCTGCTTCGATAGGGTGATCTGCCGGCGCCGGTAGCGCACCAGCCCGACAACCAGCGCAGCGACAACCAGAACGGCGATGACCGCAAGTGCGATCCACAGAGCATCTGACACGCCGCCATTGTCTCAGGGCGGCCTCATGACGATCGGCCCCGGCTTCTCGTCCGGCCCAGGTGACGGCATTCAGATACGCAAACGCCGCCATATCGACGTGTGTCTGTCCGAGCCTGTCGAATACCAGACGGTGCGAACGGGCCTGGAGCGCTACCGACTGCCCTACAACGCGCTCACCCAGACCAGCCTCGCCGAGATCGACCTGAGCACTGATTTCCTCGGCGTCGGACTGCGGGCACCGGTGTTGATCGGTTCGATGACGGGCGGCTCCGAGCTGTCCGGGACCATCAACCGCCACCTGGCCGCGGCCGCGCAGGCGCTGGGGATCGGCATGATGCTCGGTTCGCAGCGGATCATGCTCGGCGACGATCTGGCGCCGACGTTCCGGGTCCGCGACGTGGCCCCCGACGTGCTGCTGGTCGGCAATATCGGGCTGGCCCAGCTGACCCCTGCGGTGCTACCCGAGCTGACCGACGCCCTGGGCCAGGTCGGCGCGAATGCCCTTGCCGTGCACACCAACCCGCTGCAAGAAGCGGTCCAACGCAATGGCGACACCGATTTCACCGGGTCGGTGGATCGGTTGCGCGAACTCGCCGCGTCCATCGGGTATCCGGTACTGCTCAAGGAGGTCGGCCACGGGATCGGCGCCGCCGCGGCGGCGCAACTGGAAGGCATCCCGATCGCCGCCGTCGACGTGGCCGGCGCCGGCGGCACCTCGTGGGCCCGGGTGGAACAGTTCGTCCGCTACGGCCGGATCAACGATCCGGAGCTGGCCGAATGGGGTATCCCCACCGCTCAGGCTCTCGTGGAGGTGCGCCGCACGCTGCCGGGTATGCCGCTGGTCGCCTCCGGCGGCATCCGCACCGGCATGGACGCCGCCAAGGCCATCGCGCTGGGCGCCGACGTGGTGGCCATTGCCCGGCCGCTCCTGGTGCCGGCGATCGAATCCGCTGCGGCCGTGCAGGATTGGCTGCAGCGTTTCATCGCGGAGCTGCGCATCTGCCTGCACGGCTGCGGCGCGGCCGATCTTTCGGTGCTGCGCGATATCGGCGTGAGCGCTACGGCGTGGTGACCAGTTCCTGGCCGCGCATCCGCTGCGAGATCACCTGGGTGATGCCGTCGCCCTGCATCGTCACGCCGTAGAGTGCGTCGGCGATCTCCATGGTCGGCTTCTGGTGGGTGATGACGATCAGCTGGGACTTCTCCCGCAGCTGCTCGAACAGGCCCAGCAGCCGGCGGAGGTTCACGTCGTCCAGCGCCGCCTCGACCTCGTCCATGATGTAGAACGGTGACGGCCTGGCCCGGAAGATGGCCACCAGCATGGCCACCGCCGTCAGCGACTTCTCGCCACCGGACAGCAGCGACAGTCGCTTGACCTTCTTGCCCGGCGGGCGCGCCTCGACCTCGATACCGGTGGTGAGCATGTCCTCCGGATTGGTCAGCAGCAGGCGGCCCTCCCCGCCGGGGAACAGCGAGGCGAACACCTGGGTGAACTCGCGTTCCACATCCGCGTAGGCCTCGGCGAACACCGTCAGGATCCGCGCATCGACGTCCTCGATGACATCCAGTAGGTCCTTGCGGGCCGCCTTGACGTCCTCCAGCTGCGTGGACAGGAAGTTGTAGCGCTCCTCCAGCGCGGCGAACTCCTCCAACGCCAGCGGGTTGACCCGGCCCAGCTCGGACAGCTCACGCTCGGCTTTCTTCGCCCGGCGTTCCTGGGTGGGCCGGTCGAACGGCATCGGCGCCGGCGCGGTGACCTGCTCACCCCGTTCCTTGGCCTGCTCGTATTCGGCCATCTCCAGTTCGGTCGGCGGTAGCGGCACCTGCGGGCCGTATTCGGCGATCAGGTCGGCGGCCGCCAGCCCGAACTGTTCCAGCGCCTGCTGCTCCAGCTGCTCGATCCGAAGGGCCGCTTGCGCTTTGGCGACCTCGTCGCGGTGCAGCGAATCGGTGAGCGCGGTGATCCGGGCACCGAGCTCGGTGACCTCGGCGCGGGCCCGGCTCAGCGCCTCGGCGCGCATCTGACGTTCGGTGGCCAGCTCGTCCCGGACCCGGGAGGCCGCGGTCACCGCGGCCCCCAGCCGGGCGGCGACGAGGCGACCCGACTCGGCCACCGCGGCCGCCACGGTCGCCGCGTACTCGCGCGCCTCCCTGGCCCGCAGCGCACGCGCCCGTGACTCCCGCTCGGCAGCCGCGGACCGGCGCAGTGAATCCGCCCGGCCACGAACGGCATTCGCCCTTTCCTCGGCTGTGCGTACCGCCAGCCGGGCCTCGACCTCGGTGGCGCGCGCGGCATCGGCGGCCACGGTGTGCTCCTGCCGGTCCACCTGCTCGACCTCGAACATCGGTTCCTGCTGGGCGTTGTGCAGCCGGGTTTCGAGCTCGGTGAGTTCCTCGACCGTCGCGTCCCGGGTGGCTTCCAACTCGTCGCGCTGTTTGATCAGGCGCTGCCACTCGGCGTCGGCGTTGCGGGACTCCTGGCCCAGCCGGCCGAGCTGTTCGTAGATCGCCGAGATGGCGGCATCGGATTCGTTCAGTGCGGCCAGCGCCTGCTCGGCGGCGTCCTGGCGGGCCTGCTGTTCCTGCTTCGCCCCGGCCAGTGCCGCCGTCAGCTCGCCGCTCTGCCGCTCCACGGTGGTCAGTTCGGCGCGGGCCTTGTCGATCTCCGAGGCGATCTCCAGCGTGGACACCTTGCGGTCGGACCCGCCGCTGACCCAGCCCGCCCCGACCAGGTCGCCGTCGAGGGTGACGGCCCGCAGATGCGGCTGCGCGGCAACGAGATCCAGGGCAGCCGAGAGGTCGTCCAGTACCGCCACATCGGCGAGCATCGCAGTGATCGCGCCGCGCAGCCGGTCCGGGACCTCCACCAGGTCGATGGCCCACTGCGCGCCGTGGTTCAACGCGCCGGTGTCGGTCCGCGGCCGAACCGGCCAGTCCCCCAGCACGATCGCGGCCCGGCCGCCGTCGGCCTCCTTGAGGGCGGCGACCGCCGCACGTGCGGCACCGTGGTTCTCCGCCGCCAGCGCGTCGGCGGCGGAGCCGAGCACCGTCGCGATCGGCACCTCGAACCCGGGACGTACCCGGATCAACTTGGCCACGGTGCCGAAAAGACCACCGTCACTGTGATTCTCAGCGAGCCATGCCGCGCCGTCCTTACGGGCCAGGCCGACCGACAGCGCGTCGATACGGGCTTGCAGCGACACCATCTGACGTTCGGCGCCCCGCTCGGCCGCCTGCAGCTCCGCGACCCGCTCATCGGCCAGCCGCAGCGCCGTCACCGACCGGTCGTGCTGGTCGTCCAGGCCGACCTCGCCCTCGTCGAGTTCACCCACCTTGGCCTGGACCAGCTCGAACTCGGCCTGGGCGTGTTCGACCCGGGCGGCCGCCTCCTCGATACGCGCGGTCAGCCGGGCGATACCGTCATCGGTCGATTCGACGCGGGCCCGCATCGTCTCGACCTGCCCGGACAGCCGAGCCAGCCCTTCCCGGCGGTCGGCCTCGGCGCGGGCCGCGGCGCGCTGCGCCCGTTCGGCCTCGGCGGCCACGCGTTCGCGCTCGGCCAGCTCGGCACGGGCCGCCTCGAGTGCGTACCGCGATTCCTCGAGCTCCTCCAGCAGCTGGCGTTCCTCCTCGGCGACCAGATCGGCCTCGGCCTCCAGGGCCTCCGGGTCCCGGCCGGGAGTCGCCTCCGGCGCGGAGTCGAGCAACTGGGTGCGTTCGGAGGCGATACGCACCGTGGCGCTCACCCGCTCGGCCAGCGCGGACAGCCGAAACCAGGTCTGCTGCGCCGCGTCGGCCCGCTCGGACAGTTCGGCCACGGCCGACTCATGGGCGGTCAGCTCCAGGGTGGCCGCCTCCAGCCTGGTGTTCACCGCGTCGTGCTCGCGGCGCAGCGTGGTCTCGGCCTGGTTGGTGTCGTTGAACTCGGTCTGTCGGGTGAGCAGATCGTCGGCGGCCAGCCGCAGCCTGGCGTCCCGCAGATCGGCCTGGATGGTCTGGGCGCGTCGCGCCATCTCGGCTTGGCGGCCCAGCGGCTTGAGCTGGCGGCGCAGTTCGGTGGTGAGGTCGGTGAGCCGGGCCAGATTGGCCTGCATCGAGTCGAGCTTGCGGACCGCCTTCTCTTTGCGCTTGCGGTGCTTGAGCACCCCGGCGGCCTCTTCGATGAAGGCGCGACGGTCTTCGGGACGCGATTCCAGGATCTCGGAGAGCTTGCCCTGCCCCACGATGACGTGCATCTCACGGCCGATGCCGGAGTCGCTGAGCAGTTCCTGCACATCCATCAGCCGGCAACTACTGCCGTTGATCTCGTACTCACCCGCTCCGTCGCGGAACATCCGGCGGGTGATCGACACCTCGGAGTACTCGATGGGCAGGGCGTTGTCGGAGTTGTCGATGGTCAGCGTGACCTCGGCGCGGCCCAGCGGCGCCCGCGAGGACGTGCCGGCGAAGATGACGTCCTCCATCTTGCCGCCGCGCAGCGTCTTGGCGCCCTGCTCGCCCATCACCCAGGTCAGGGCGTCGACGACGTTGGATTTACCCGACCCGTTGGGCCCGACGACGCAGGTGATCCCCGGCTCGAAGCGCAGAGTCGTCGCCGCAGCGAAGGACTTGAAGCCCTTCAGCGTGAGACTCTTCAAATGCATGACGGATAACCCTACCGTCGAGGGGATTAACGCTCGGTGAAGCCCGGGATCTGTTCGCCCGCGTCGGCCCAGTCCGCGACCACGGTGTCCACCGTCCCCGGCGTGCCGCCGCCGCGCAGCAACTCCAGCAACCGTTCACACGCCGGACGCGGCCCCTGCGCCACCACGTACACCCTGCCGTCGGGGCGGTTGGACGCGAAACCGGTCAGGCCCAGTTCCAGGGCCCGGGACCGGGTCCACCACCGGAAGCCGACGCCCTGCACATGACCGTGCACCCAGGCATTCAGCCGGACGTCAGGGCCGGCGTCCACCGGACCCCGATGCTCTTCGGGCAAGCGGCTCATCGCCGACCTCGAACTTCACCTCGGTGCCCGACTTGAGGGTGCGCCCGACGGTACACACCTGGTCGATGGCGCGTTCCACCACCACGAGCAGGCGTTTGACCTCGTCCTCGGACAACCCGGACAGGTCGACCTCGAGCGTCTCCTCGAGCAGCGGGTAACGCTCCTGGTCGCGGTCCGCGGCCCCCGATACCCGCAACGTGGCGGCGTAGTCGTCGCCGAGCCGGCGCCGCAGTGGCTGATCACTGCTCATGCCGCTGCATGCGGCGAGCGCGATCTTCATCAGCTCGCCGGGGGTGAACACACCCTCGACGTCCTCGGACCCGACGAGTACCTCCGCGCCGCGGGAGCTGCGACCGGTGTAGCGGCGCACCCCGGTGCGCTCCACCCACAGTTCTGTCATGACGTCATTCCTACCCGCTACGTGCGGTTCCCCGCTGCGGACCCCACCCCGCGTTAGGGTGAAGTGCAACACCTCCAGGAGCGATGACCGTGACGTACTACCCGCCCCAACAGCCGGGGCCGCAGGGGCCCGGCCCCCAGGGCTGGGATCCGCAGGGCTGGAATCCCCAGCAGGCCCCCGCCGTGCCCTACCCGGCGTACGACGCGCCCCCGCCGTATGGCTATCCGCCTCAAACCGGATACGGCGTGCCGCCTCAAGCGGGATACGGCTACCCATATCAGTATCCGTACCCGTATCCGGCACCGCCGCCCAAGCGCAGACGCGGCTGGTTGATCGGCGGCGCCGTCGCCGCCGTGGTCGTGGTCATCGCGCTCGTCATCGGCGGCATCGTGGTCTTCCGCTCGGGCGGCGTCACGCAGGCGTCCAAGGACGAATCCGAAATCCAGCAATTGGTCAAGGATTTCAACGCCGCGGGCAGCACGGGCAAGTTCTCCGATATCGCGCAGTATTTCTGCAAGGCCGAGGCCGGGATGTTCGGCGCGCTCAGCCAGCTCGGCGAGATCCTGCAGGGTATCGAGGCTCCCAGCACCGCACCGAAGGCCGACGTGACCGCCACCGATATCAAGGTGAAAGGCGATGTGGCGTCGGCCCGGATGAACACCGGCGGCCCCTTCGACACCGCCTATTTCCGCAAGGAATCCGGCCAGTGGAAAGTCTGCATGTCCGCCGCCACGGAGTTCAACCGCAAGCAGTGAATCAGAGAGCCGACCGCCGCACTCGGGGCGGCGGTTGGCATTTCGGGCAGTAGAACGACGACCGGTTCATGAACTTCTCCCGCCGCATCACCGCGCCGCAGCGCCGGCACGGGAGGTCCACCCGCCCGTAGGCATCCAGGGATCGGTCGAAATACCCCGACTCGCCGTTGACGTTCACGTACAGCGAGTCGAATGAGGTGCCGCCCTGGGCCAGTGCGGCCGTCATCACCTCGGCGGCGGCGTCGAGCACCTCGGCCAGCTGCTTGCGCGGCAGCCCCGATGCCAGCCGGCCGCCATAGATCCGGGCGCGCCACAACGCCTCGTCGGCGTAGATGTTGCCGATGCCGGACACCACGGTCTGATCCAGCAGCTGCCGTTTGATCTCGGAATGCTTGCGCCGCAACACCGTCACCACACCGTCGCGGTCGAAGGCGGGATCCAGCGGGTCGCGCGCGATATGCGCGACGGGTAGCGGCACCCCATCGGCTCCGCCATCGTCACTCACCAATTCCGTCACCATCCAGCCGCCGAACGTGCGCTGGTCGACGAAGCTCAACTCGGTGCCGTCGTCGAGCACCGAGGCGATGCGCAGGTGCCCGGGGTTAGGAACCGGACCCAACAGCATCTGCCCGCTCATCCCCAGATGGACCACCAACGCATCACCGCTGTCGAGGGTCAGCCACAGGTACTTTCCGCGCCGACCGGTGCCCGCGATCGTGGTACCGCGCAGCCGGGCCGCCAGGTCGGCGGAGCCACCTTCATGGCGGCGCGCCGCCCGCGGATGCAGTACCTGAACCTCGGCGATCCTGCGGCCGACGATATGGGCGTCGAGCCCGCGCCGTACCACCTCGACTTCGGGAAGCTCAGGCATCCTTGAGTGCATTCCACGCGGCCGCGGCGGCCTTGAGTTCGGCCTCTTTCTTGGTACGGCCCACGCCCTTGCCGTGCTCGACGGCGGCGACCACGACGACTGCGGTGAACTCCTTGTCATGGTCGGGGCCCTCGGAGGTGACGGCATACGACGGCGCACCCATACCGCGGGCGACCGTCAGTTCCTGAAGGCTGCTCTTCCAGTCCAGGCCGGCCCCGAGTGTCGGTGCGGTGTCGAGCAACTCACCGAACAACCGCAAGATGGCTTCCCGGGCCGTCACGTTGCCGTGCTCGATATAGATTGCGCCCAAAAGGGATTCGACCCCGTCGGCCAGGATGCTGGACTTGTCCGCGCCGCCCGAACTCTCCTCGCCCTTGCCCAGCAACAGGTAGGCCCCCAGCCCCTGCTCGCCCAGTCCCCGCCCGACATCGGCCAGCGCCTGGGTGTTGACGATGCTGGCGCGCAGCTTGGCCAGGTCACCCTCGGCCCGGTCGGGGTGCCGGTGGTAGAGCTCCTCGGTGATGGTCAGCCCGAGCACGGCGTCGCCGAGGAACTCCAGGCGCTCGTTGGTGGGCAGACCGCCGTTCTCATAGGAGTAACTGCGGTGGGTCAGGGCGATGGTGAGCAGATCGTCGGAAAGGGCGACGCCGAGCGAGCGGAGTAAAGGGGCGCGGTCGACGGTCACGCATCCGCTCCGGGACCGGAAATATCGTCTTTCAGCGCGGCCAGCTTGGCCCAACGCGGATCGATCTTGTCGTGCCGGTGACCGGGCTCGGCCGAGGCCAGCGCGACACCGCAGTCCGGGCACAATCCGGCGCAGTCGTCCTGGCACATCGGGGAGAACGGCAACGCCAACCCGACCGCGTCCACTATGGGCTGCTCCAGATCCACCCGGTCGTCGACGACGTGACCGACCTCGTCTTCCTCGGTGGTCTTCTCGGTGGTGCTGCCGGGATAGGCGAACAGTTCGGTGAGGTCGATGGCCACATGACCGGTCACCGGTTCCAGGCAGCGCACGCACTCACCGGTGGTGGGCGCCGACACCGTGCCGGTGACGAGGACACCCTCGGACACCGATTGCAGCGTGAGATCCAGCTCGATGGGTGCGCCCGCCTCGATGCGGATGAGGTCCAAACCGATCCGGGACGGCGAGGGCACCGTCTCGGCCACCGTGATCATCGAGCCGGGACGGCGCCCCAACCGCGAGATGTCGATGACGAGCGGATTCGAGGCGGCCATGCCGCTGATCCTACTTTGGTGTGGCTGGGCGCCCATCGGGGCCGATCCTCGATCATCGAGATTTTTATTCACCGGCGCCGCTGTGGCCGGTGAGATCGGTTGCGTCGCGCATCGCGCACAGGTGGTGGCGTTTTCCCGGGCCGCGGCCGCCGATACTCGACCCGTGACTGTGAAGCTGCACTGGTTCCTGCCCACCTACGGCGACAGCCGCCTGATCGTCGGCGGGGGCCACGGCACGCCGGCCGGTGCCGCCGGAGGCGATCGCGAGGCCACCATCGACTACCTCGCCTCGATCGTGCGCAGCGCCGAGCGCTTCGGCTTCACCGGAGCCCTCATCCCCACCGGCGCGTGGTGCGAGGACGCGTTCATCACCGCGGCGCTGCTGGCGCGCGAGACCACGTCGCTGTCATTCCTGGTGGCGTTCCGTCCCGGTCTGGTTAGCCCCACGCTGTCGGCTCAGATGGCCGCCACGTTCGCCCGGCACGCGCCGGGCCGCATCCTGCTCAACGTCGTCGTCGGGGGCGAGGCGCACGAGCAGCGCGCCTTCGGCGACCACCTCGACAAGGACGCCCGCTACCGGCGCTGCGATGAGTTCCTCGACGTCGTGCGCCGCCTGTGGGCCGGCGAGACCGTCACGCACAAGGGTGAATACCTCGATATCGAAGAGGCCGCGCTGGCGGTACCGCCGAATCCGGTGCCGCCGTTGTACTTCGGGGGCAGCTCGAAAGCGGCCGGCCCGGTGGCCGCCCGGCATTCCGATGTGTACCTCACCTGGGGTGAACCGCCGGCCGCGGTCGCCGAGAAGATCGCCTGGATCCGTGCGGAGGCCGCCGCGCAGGGCCGCACGCTGCGCTTCGGGATCCGGCTACACACCATCTCGCGCGACACCTCCGAAGAGGCCTGGGCACAGGCCGACAAGCTGGTCGCCGCCCTCGACGAGGACACCGTGCGCGCCGCGCAGGCCGGCCTGGCCCGCAGCCAGTCCGAAGGCCAGCGCCGGATGCTGGCCCTGCACGCCGCCAACCGGGCCGACGGCACGTGGAGCGATGCCCGCAGCCTGGAGATCGCGCCGAACCTGTGGTCGGGCGTGGGCCTGGTGCGCGGCGGGGCGGGCACGGCGCTGGTCGGCAGCCACACCGAGGTGGCCGACCGGATCGCCGAATACGCCGAGATCGGCATCGACGAGTTCATCTTCTCCGGCTACCCGCACCTGGAGGAACTGTTCTGGTTCGGTGAGGGTGTGGTGCCGCTCCTGCGGCAGCGCGGCCTCTTCAACGCGGGCGCCTCGGAGGCGCCGAGCGTGTCCATCCCGTTCGTGGGCTCGGCACGGTGACCCGGGCCGTCACCCGCATCCTCGATGCCGACCACGCACTGGTGGTGGCCGCGGCGCTGTCGGAGGCGTTCGCCGAGGGGGCCGGGGTGCGCGACGCGGGACGCGAACTCCCCCACGAGCAGGTGCAGGCCCTCAAAGATGCCGGGCTGCTCGCCTTGTCGGTGCCGGTCGCGTTCGGCGGGATCGACGCACCGGCGTCGGTGATCGCCGAGGTGTTCCGGCTGCTGGCGCACGCCGACGCGTCGCTGGCGCAGATACCGCACTCGCACTACACGTTCCTGGAAGCGGTGCGCCTGCAAGGCACCCCGGCACAGCAGGAGTTCTTTTACGCGTTGGTGCTCGACGGCGCACTTTTCGCGAACGCGCAGTCCGAACGCTCTGGTCGTATCGACGTCGACACCACGGTCCTGGTGCCTTCCGCATCCGGTGACTACCTGTTGTCGGGCCGCAAGTTCTACTCCACCGGTGCACTTTTCGCCGACTGGGTGATCGTGCGGGCCTCCGTGCCGGAGGATCCCGCGCAGGCTCCCACCTCGTCGACGCCGAAGGCGGTGGCCTTCGTCCCGGCCGGCGCGCCCGGGCTGACGGTGGTCGACGACTGGGACGGGATGGGTCAGCGCACCACCGCGTCGGGCACGGTCACCCTCGACGATGTGGTGGTGCCCGCCGCCCACGTGATTCCGTTCACGCCGATCTTCGCCGGCCCCAGCGTCTATGGCGCGCGGGCGCAGCTGTTACACACCGCGCTGGATGTCGGGATCGCCACGGCCGCCCTGGCCGAGGGCGTCCGCCAGGCCGCCAAGGCGCGGCCGCATTTCGAGTCCGAAGAGTCGGCGGCCGTGGATGATCCGACGCTGATCCAGGTCGCCGGGAACTTCACCGTGACGGTCCGAGGCGCGCAGGCACTGCTGGCCGAGGCCGGTCGGGCGGTGGACCGGGCCACCGCCGATCTGAACGCCGACAGCGCGGCCGAGGCGTCGATCGCGGTGGCGGTCGCCAAGGTGGCCGCCACGCGTGCGTCGTTGGAGGCGGCCAGCACGCTCTTCGAACTCGGCGGTACCCGAAGTGCTTCGGCCACAGCCAATCTGTCCCGCTACTGGCGTGACGCGCGGACGCACACCCTGCACGATCCGACCCGCTGGAAGGTGCAGCACATCGGCCGCTACACGCTGTCCGGGACGTTGCCGCCCCGGCACGGTCAGCTCTAGGCCGAGCGCGTCACGTAGTCGTGCGTGCCGGCGGCGGTGCGCAGCTGATGCCGGCCACGGCTCACCGAGCGCAGGGTGCCGTTGAGGTAGTCCTCGAACTCGGCGAGCTTGCTGTCGACGTAGATATCGCATTCCCCGCGCAGGCGGTCCGCCTCGGCATGGGCGGAGTCCACCAGGCGGGTGGCCTCGGCGGTGGCCGTCTGCACGATCTCGGTCTGCGAGACCAGCCGCTGCTGCTCCTTGATGCCTTCCTGCACGGCCTTCTCGTAGGAGATGTTGCCGTTCTCGATCAGCCGGTCTGCCTCGGACTTTGCCCGGACCGTGCTGGCCTCGTATTCGCGCTTGGCCGCGGCGTTGATCCGCGCGGCCTCCTCGCGTGCCTCGGTCACCGTGCGGTCGGCGTGTGCGCGGGCCTCGTGCACCATCCGGTCGGCGGCCGACTTCGCCTCGGCCATCATCCGGTCGGCCTCGCTGCGCGCATGGTTGAGCAGGGAGTCGGCCTCCGCATTGGCCGAGGACACCGTCGAATCGGCGTGCTCGCGAGCCTCGTTGAGCATGGCGTCCCGGGCGTCGAGCACGTCCTGGGCGTCGTCGAGTTCGCCGGGGATGGCGTCCTTGATGTCATCGAGCAGTTCCAGGACGTCACCGCGGGGCACCATGCAACCGGCCGTCATCGGCACGCCGCGTGCTTCTTCCACGATCGCACTGAGTTCGTCAAGCGCCTCAAAGACTCGGTACACGGCAACACCCTCCAGGCGTAGTTGTTAGTGACCAGTGTGCCTGGTGTTACGCCTGTGACTGGGTTTGTCGTACGGTGTGTCGCGCGGTCAGCTGTTCAGCTTGGCGCGCAACCGGGCGTTGACCGGCTCCGGCAGCAGGTCGCTGACATCACCGCCGAGTGCGGCCACCTCCTTGGCCAGCGACGACGAGACGAACGAATAGCGCGGCGTGGTGGCCACGAAGAAGGTGTCCACCCCGGCGACGTGCTTGTTCATCTGCGCCATCTGCAGCTCGTACTCGAAATCGGTCCCGGTGCGCAGCCCTTTGACGATGGCCGTCAGGCCGCGTTCCTTGACGAAGTCGACCACCAGGCCCCTGCCGGCCTCCACCCGCAGATTGGACAGGTGGCCCGTGGACTCCCGGATCAGTTCGATGCGCTCCTCGGCGCTGAACATGCCGTTCTTGTTCGGGTTGACCAGTACCGCCACCACGACCTCGTCGAACTGGGCGGCCGCCCGCTCGAAGATGTCGATATGACCGAGGGTGACCGGGTCGAAGGATCCTGGGCAAACGGCGCCACTCATGCCCCAAGACGCTACGCGATGCCGAACTCCAGCCGGGTGTCGCCGTAGCGCCGATCGTCGACGGGTTCCCAGCCGTCGGGCCAGCTCAGTGCGGGACCGCCGGCGGCACGTTCGACGACGGCGACGGCACCGGCCGCCACCCACCCGTGCCGCAGCAGCGCGGCAAGCACCGCCTCGACCTCGGTGGCCCCCAACTCGTAGGGCGGATCGGCGAACACCAGATCCGCCGGCCGACCGGCGCCACCGGCGAGCACTTTGGCCACCGGCGCGCATCGCACGGTGCCCGCGGCGCGCAGCGCGGCGATGTTGTCGGTGATCACCGCCGCGGCCTTGCGGTCCGATTCGACGAACAACGCCCCGGCCGCCCCACGCGAGAGCGCTTCCAACCCGAGCGCCCCCGAGCCCGCGTACAGGTCGAGCACCTGCGCACCGTCGAAGTCCATCCGCGCCGCCAGCACGTTGAACAGGGACTCGCGGACCCGGTCGGTGGTGGGCCGGGTCCCTTTGGCGGGCACCGAGATGCGGCGCCCGCCATAGGCTCCGGCGACGATCCGGGTCAGGTCGCTCCCCCCACCACCACCAGTAGGTCGCCGCCTTCGACCTGTGCCGTGGCACTGACGGCGACGCGCGCCACGGTGCCGGCCTTGGGCGCGGTGATGGCGGCCTCCATCTTCATGGCCTCGATGGTGGCGATGGTCTGCCCGGCCTCGACGGCGTCCCCGACCGCGACACCGACGGTGACCACCCCGGCGAACGGGGCCGCCACATGATCGGGATTGGTCTTGTCGGCCTTCTCGGCGGCCGGAACTTCGGCGGCCACCGATTCGTCGCGTACCAGCACCGGGCGCAGCTGCCCGTTCATGATGCACATGACCGTGCGCATACCCCGTTCGTCGGGCTCGGAGATGGCCTCCAGGCCGACGATCAGCTCGACACCCTTCTCGATCCGGATGCGGTGCTCGTCACCGTGGCGCAGACCGTAGAAGAACTGATTCGCGCTCAAACCCGAAGTGTCGCCGTATATTTCGCGATGGGCTTCGAACTCGCGCGTCGGGCCAGGGAACAACAGCCGATTCAGCGTCGCCTGCCGTACCGGCCCGGGCTGCGCCAGCAGCTTCTCGTCCTCGACGGCCAGGGCGACCTCGGGCTTGGCCGGCGCGCGGCCCTCAAGAGCCTTGGTGCGCAACGGTTCCGGCCAGCCTCCCGGCGGATCACCGAGTTCGCCGCGCAGGAAGCCGATCACCGAGTCCGGGATATCGAATCGGGCCGGGTCGGCCGCGAACTCATCGGCGGTGACTCCGGCGCCGACCAGCGCCAGCGCCAGATCGCCCACCACCTTGCTCGACGGGGTGACCTTCACCAGCCGGCCGAGCACCCTGTCAGCGCCCGCGTAGGCACCCTCGATCTGCTCGAACTGGCCACCGAGCCCCAGTGCGATGGCCTGCTGGCGCAGGTTGCTCAGCTGGCCGCCGGGGATCTCGTGGGTGTAGACCCGGCCGGTCGGGGAAACAAGACCAGACGCCGCAACATCAAAAGGCGCGTAGACCTTTCGCAGTGCTTCCCAGTACGGCTCCAGGGCGCAGACGGCGTCCAGGGACAATCCTGTGTCGAACGAGGTGTGCGCCGCGGCCGCCACGATCGACGACAGCGCCGGCTGGCTGGTGGTGCCCGCCAGCGGTGCAGCCGCACCGTCGACCGCCGACGCGCCGGCCTGCCAGGCCGCCGTGTAGGTGGCCAGCTGCCCGCCGGGCGTGTCATGGGTGTGCACGTGCACCGGCAGATCGAACCGCGACCGCAGTGCGGCAACCAATGTCGCCGCCGCGGGCGGGCGCAGCAGGCCGGCCATGTCCTTGATGGCCAGCACATGCGCCCCGGCGTCGACGATCTCTTCGGCCAGGCGCAGCCAGTAGTCCAGGGTGTAGAGCTGCTCGGCCGGATTGGACAGGTCGCCGGTGTAGGACATGGCGACTTCGGCTATCGCCGAACCGGTTTCGCGTACCGCGTCGATGGCGGGCCGCATCGATTCGACGTTGTTCAGCGCATCGAAGATGCGGAAGATGTCGACCCCGGTGTCGGTGGCCTCCTGGACGAACGCGTTGGTCACGATCTCCGGGTACGGCGTGTAGCCCACCGTGTTGCGGCCCCGCAGCAGCATCTGCAGACAGATGTTCGGGATCGCCTCCCGCAGGGCGGCCAGCCGCTCCCACGGGTCCTCCTTCAAGAACCGCAGCGCGACATCGTAAGTCGCCCCACCCCAGCATTCGACGGACAACAACTCCGGCGTCATATGCGCCATGTACGGCGCGACGGCCAACAATCCGGTGGTACGCACGCGGGTGGCCAACAGCGACTGATGCGCATCGCGGAACGTCGTGTCGGTGACGCCGACAGCCGGCGAATCACGCAGCCAGTCGGCGAACCCCTGCGGACCCAGCTCCACCAACCGCTGCTTGCTCCCTGCCGGCGGCTGGCCCGACGTGACGTCGACATCGGGCAGCTTGTCCTGCGGGTAGACCCGCTCACGGTCCCGATTGGGTGAGTTGACCGTCACCTCGGCCAGGTAGTTGAGCATCTTGGTACCGCGATCGGCGGGAATGTGGGCCGTCAGCAACTGCGGCCGGTCGTCGATGAACGAGGTCGTCACCCGTCCCTCGCGGAAATCGGGATCGTCGACCACGGCCTGCAGGAACGGGATATTGGTCGACACCCCGCGAATCCGGAACTCCGCCAACGCACGTTTGGCGCGGGCCGCCGCCACGCCGAAATCCCGGCCGCGGCAGGTGAGCTTCACCAGCATGGAATCGAAGTGCGCGCCGATCTCGGCACCCAGGTTCGTGCCGCCATCGAGTCGGATGCCCGCACCGCCCGGGGAGCGGTACCCGGTGATCCGGCCGGTGTCCGGGCGGAACCCGTTGGCGGGGTCCTCGGTGGTGATACGGCACTGCATGGCCGCCCCGCGGATGGTCAGGGTGTCCTGCGCCAGGCCCAGCTGCGCCAGCGTCTCCCCCGCGGCGATGCGCAACTGGGAGGACACCAGGTCCACATCGGTGATCTCCTCGGTCACCGTGTGCTCCACCTGGATCCGCGGATTGCACTCGATGAACACGTGATGGCCACGCTCGTCGAGCAGGAACTCCACCGTGCCCGCACAGAAATACCCGATGCCGCGGGCGAAAGCGACTGCGTCCGAACAGATCCGGTCCCGCAGTTCCTGGCTGAAGTTCGGCGCGGGGGCGAGCTCGATGACCTTCTGGTGACGGCGCTGCACACTGCAGTCCCGTTCGAACAGGTGGATGACCTCGCCCGTGGCGTCGGCCAGGATCTGCACCTCGATATGGCGCGGGTTGAGCACTGCCTGTTCCAGGTACACGTTGGGATCACCGAACGCGGATTCGGCCTCTCGCGAGGCCGCCTCGATCGCCTCGGCCAGCCCGCCGAGATCCACCACGCGCCGCATACCGCGGCCACCGCCGCCGGACACCGCCTTGACGAACAACGGGAATTCCATCTCGGCGGCCGCCGCGACCAGCTCCTCGACCGACGCCGACGGCGCCGAGGAGGCCAGCACAGGCAGCCCGGCCTCGCGCGCGGCGTCGATGGCACGGGCTTTGTTACCGGTCAGCTCCAGGACGTGCGCACCAGGACCGACGAACGTGATGCCCGCCCGCGCGCACGCCGCCGCCAGTTCCGGGTTCTCCGAGAGGAAGCCGTAGCCGGGATACACCGCATCCGCCCCGGCGTGTTTGGCGACCCGGATGATCTCGTCGACGGTCAGGTAGGCCCGCACCGGATGCCCGACCTCACCGATCTGATACGACTCGTCGGCCTTCAGGCGGTGTGGCGAATTGCGGTCCTCGTACGCGTACACCGCGACGGTGGCGATACCGAGTTCGTATGCCGCACGAAATGCGCGGATGGCGATCTCACCGCGGTTGGCTACCAAGAGTTTGGAAATCACGAGGTGAACCCTAACTTTCCCGCCGTAACCCCGGTGTTACAGAAGCGTTGACCAGTAATTCCAGAACCTCACCAGGATCATCAGCAGCAGTGAGGTGAACCAGAGCGCCACCAGCGACCAGCGCCATTGGTAGAGCAGACGGCCGACAGTGCTGGTCGCGGCCTCCCCACGCAGGGCGATGGACGCGGCGACGACGAACAGCGGGATGGTGACGGACCAGACCACCATGCAGTACGGGCACAGTGCACCGATGCGGTACAGGCTCTGGAAGATCAGCCAGTGGACGAACACCACGCCCAAGGCGCTGCCGATCGTCAGCCCGATCCAGTACCAGCGCGGGAGCCGCACTTTCGCCACCGCGAGCACACCGGTGACCACCACGACGCTGAAGGAACCGATGCCGATCAGCGGATTGGGGAAACCGAACACCGACGCCTGATGGGTGATCATGACCGACCCGCAGGACAGCACCGGGTTGATGCTGCACGACGGCACGTAGGCCGGGTTGATCAGGAGCTCGATCTTCTCGATCGTCAGCGTGAGCGCCGCCGCCAATCCGACGACGCCGGCGATGAGCACCCACCAGGCACTCGCGGGGCGCACCCCGTCGTCGGGTACCTCGACGTCGGGCTCGTCAGTGGCGGCTGCGGCGGTCATCAGAGCCCCGGCACATTGCCGACGATCTCCTTGACCTTGGCGACCAGCGCTTCGGGAGTGCTGAACTGGTAGTCCTCGCCGTTGATCCGGACCGTCGGCGTGGAATTGATCTTGGTGGCCTGAGCCAGACCCTGCACCATGTCGACGTACTTGTTCTTGTTGACGCAGTCCGGGACCTTGCCGGCCGCACCGGCCTGGCGCGCCGTCTCGATGATCTGGGCATTGGTCGGGAACGTCTGCGCGGTCTCGTTCGGCTGCTGCGCGTACATCGCGGCGTGGAAGCGGCGGAACGCGTCGATGGACTCGTCGGCCACGCAGTAGGCGGCGCCGCCGGCCCGGGACGGATAGTTCTGGTTACTCGGGGCGTCGAGGATCGCGACCATGTAGTAGTCGGCGGCCACCGCGCCGGTGTCGATGAGCTTGCTCACCGTCGGACCGAACTGCTTCTCGAACGCGCCGCAGTGCGGGCACAGGAAGTCCTCGTAGAGCGACAGCACCGCCTTCGGTTCGGAGGTGCCGTCCTTGGTGATGAGCTTGCTCGAGGTCACCCGGACGGATTTGGCCTCACCGGCGGGGGCCTTCTTGTCACCGGACATCACGATGTAGAGGACCAGCGCCACGGCGAACACGACGACCACGGAGGTCAATCCGATCTGGATGAGCAGATTGCGCTTGCGGTCGGCGGCCTTGAGGTCATAGCTGGCCGGACGTTTGGGTTTGTTCGCCACGGGGTGCAGCCTACCGGCGCCCCGCGCGGACGTTCTCAGGTCCGGCTCAGATGGGCCCGCAGCGCCGATGTCAGGTCGGCCACGGCGGCCTCGCTCCCACCCCCGAGCGGGAAGAAATTGGCGAAGGCGTGCACCAGCGAGCCGTACTCCCGCCAGTCGACCGCGACCCCGGCGGCGGCCAGCGCCCGCGCGTAAGACCGGCCCTCGTCACGGAGCGGGTCGAACCCGCCGGTGGCCACGAGCGCCGGTGACAGGCCCGACAGATCGGAGGCCAGCAGCGGCGACACCCGCGGATCACCGGGGTCGGTCGCCGACCCGGCCAGGTAGTGGTGCCGGAACCAGTCCATATTCGTCTTGGCCAGGAAGAACCCGTCCGCGAACAGGGTCTTGGACACCGTCGAGCCCTGGAAATCGGTGACCGGATAGAGCAGCACCTGCAGAACCGGCAATCGCACGCCGGCGGCCCGGGCCGACTGCGTGACAACCGCGGCGAGATTCCCGCCCGCGCTGTCACCGCCGACGGCCACCCGACCGGGGTCGGCACCGAGTTCACCGGCATGCTCCAGCGACCAGCGGTAGGCGGCGTCCGCGTCGTCGGCCGCGGCGGGCGCCTTGTGCTCGGGCGCAAGCCGGTAGTCCACGGACAACACGTGCACGCCGGCGTCGTGACAGAGGCGTCGGCACAGCGCGTCGTGCGTGTCGATGCCACCCTCGACGAAGCCGCCGCCGTGGTAGAAGACCAGCAGCGCGGCACCGTCACCGGACCGGTAATGACGCACCGGGATCAGACCAGCCGGCCCGGGAACCGTGAAGTCGCGGACCGGGACCACGACCGGCGTCCGGAACGCCGCGGCCGCCCTGCTCAGCTGCCGGCGCGAAACGGGAATGTCGTCACTGGCGCTCAACCCACGCACCCCGGTCAGGTGCTGCGCCGCGAGCATCAGCTGCAGCGACGTGTCCAGGGTGTTGCCGTCGATGGTGATCGCCCGCCGCCCCAGCAGCAGCCGTTTCACCGGGTCGGGGATTCTGGCCATCACCGGTACGCCGATCCGGCCGGCCGTGCTGGCGGCCCGCAGACGTAACCGCCCAGGATTCCGCCATGCTGGCAGACTTTGCGTCATGACTCCTCCTACGCAACCCACGATCGTGCTGAACGACGGCAATGCCATACCAACCGTCGGGTTGGGAGTCTGGCAGACGCCGCCGGAAGAGACGCAACGCGCCGTCGAAGCGGCCCTGTCGACGGGCTACCGGCACATCGACACCGCGGCCGTGTACGGCAACGAGTCCGAGGTCGGTCACGCGATCAAGGCCTCCGGGGTGCCGCGCGAGGAGGTGTTCCTGGTCACCAAACTGTGGAACGCCGACCAGGGTTACGACAAGGGTCTGAAGGCTTTCGACGTCAGTGCCGAGCGTCTCGGCGTCGACTACGTGGACCTGTACCTCATCCACTGGCCCGTTCCGGCGGCCAACCTGTTCGTGGATTCCTTCAAGGCGCTGGCACACCTGCGCGAGCAGGGCCGGGTTCGGTCCATCGGGGTGAGCAACTTCGCCCCCGAGCATCTGCGCACGCTGATCGCCGATACCGGGATCGTCCCCGCCGTCAATCAGATCGAATTGCACCCGCGTCTGCCGCAGCAGGAACTGCGGCAGGTGCACGTGGAGCTGGGCATCGCCACCGAGGCCTGGAGCCCGCTGGGCCAGGGCGGACTACTCAGCGACCCGGTGGTGACCACCGTGGCGGACACGCACGGCAAAACACCTGCCCAGGTGCTCATCAGATGGCACATCCAGCTGGGTAATATCGTGATCCCGAAGTCGGTGAACCCTGACCGGATTGCGAGTAATTTCGACGTGTTCGATTTCGAACTGAGCAGCCACGACATCGCATCCATCGCCACGCTCGACGACGGCACACGGCTGGGTCCCGATCCACGCACGTTCAATTTCACAGGGTAGGTAGACATGACCTCGGTAGCTGCTGTGCCCAATGTTGGGCTCAGCGATGACAACACCATTCCGGCGCTGGGTATCGGTGTCGGTGAGCTCTCCGACACCGAAGCCGAGCGCGCCGTCGCGGCGGCACTGGAAATCGGTGTGCGCCTTATCGATACCGCTGCCGCCTATGGCAACGAAGCGGGAGTCGGGCGCGCCATCGCCGCATCCGGCATCCCGCGTGCCGAGATCTTCGTCACCACCAAACTGGCGACGGCCGACCAAGGGTTCCAGTCCGGGCAGGATGCCGCCAAGGCCAGCCTGGAGCGTCTCGGTCTGGATTACCTCGATCTGTACCTGATCCACTGGCCGGCCGGGGACACCAGCAAGTACGTCGACAGCTGGGGTGCGCTGATGCGCCTGCAGGGCGCCGACAAGCTGGTCAAGTCGATCGGTGTGTGCAATTTCGGTGCAGAGGAACTCGCCACGATCATCGATCTCACCTACAACAGCCCGGTGGTCAACCAGATCGAGCTGCACCCGCTGCTCAATCAGGCGGCGCTGCGTGCGGTCAACGCCGAACGCAATATCGTCACCGAGGCCTACAGTCCGCTCGGGGTGGGCAAGCTGCTGAGCAACCCGACCATCACCGCGATCGCCGCAGAGTACGGCAAGACCCCGGCACAGGTGCTGATCCGGTGGAGCCTGCAACTGGGCAACGTGGTGATTCCCCGGTCGTCCTCACCCGAGCGCATCGCGGAGAACGTCGACGTGTTCGACTTCGAGTTGACCACGACGCACATGGCGACGCTGAGCTCGCTCGACGACGGCACCCGGTATCGCCCGGATCCGGCCACCTACACCGGCACCTAGCGTTCATCGCGCGGACATCTCGGTGGAGTTACCTGCGCCGGTGGGTTTTTCGGTGCGCGCAGGGGCCGCGAGCCTCGCCCTGGCGATCGTGGCGGTGGCGTTGCCGGTGGCCGCCGCGGCACCGTCGGCAATGTGTCCGGGCGGTGAGGTCGAGGATTTGTACACCGGGGTGTGCATGCCGCATGTGGTGCCGAACTCACCGCAGATCACCTTCGGCTCGGGACCCGATCCGCTGCCCGAGGTGGACGGTATCCCGTGCACCGGACAGAACTCGTACGAGTGCCTCGGCCTGGGCGAGGAGCCGCCGACGCCCAGTCCATCGCCGACGTCCAAGGTGGGGCGTTAACGCGTCCGTCGACAGCCCTCCTCGACCTTCTTGCCCAGATCGGGGTCGACGTTGCGCCAATCGCTCCCGAGCATCATCGCCGAGAACGTCGCACACCGTCGTGCCGGCCTGGCCCCTGTCGTCGTCCTCCGCGCTTAAGGCCTAGGGCGGTGCGGGTGGGATCTACCCCGGGCCCACCCGTCGAGTTCGGCGCATACACCGGGTCGGTATCGGTGCGCATGGCCGTAGGACAAACCACGGGCCAGCAGCATCTTGTCCGGACTCAAACCCGGTGCCGGGCACAAGGTTGTTCGGCTCGAAGGCCGCCTGCTCGATCTCGGCGTGGTAGTCGGTGACGTTGCGATTCAACGTCATTCGCCCCACTTCAGGTAGCGGGTAGTCGCCGCGCGGTACCCACAAACGGCCGGTTCTGCCCCCACCCCTACAACGCTTCCCCCGATGGCTCCCGGGACCGCCCGACCGCTTCACCGGCTTTGCGGACAGCGACGTCCTCGAACCGGTTGAGGTAGGGCCGAGGTTCTCCGGCGACCACGGCGGCCAGCAGATTGACCGCGTCGCGGCCGAAAGTCCACGGCGCGAGGTCCACCGCTGTGATCCGCGGATTCCCCAATTCCGTTGCCGGATCGGCGCTCAACGACGCCAACCCGAATCCCGGACCGACCGGCGTGCCGCCTGACTCGAGGATGCCGATCGCCCGCCCCGCGAAGCCCTGCGGAGCGCATACCAGCGCGTCCACGCCGGCGGGGGTGACGGCCGAGCGCACGGCGGCGCTCAACTCTTCCGCGTTGGCGTCGAGCGAGCAATCGAACGCCGACGGTTCCACCGCGCGGGCCACGCACCAGTCCAGGTAGCTTTGCCGCACATCGTCGGCCCACGAGGAATAGAACTGCCGATTCGAACCCACGAAAGCCGGCCGCTGGAAGCCACTTTCGTGCAAATGGTCGAGCACGATACGGGTGAGTTCGCCGTGTGGGGCTTCGATGACCGCCACGACCGCATCGGCCAGGGATGTGGGTGGCCGCCCCGCCGTCACCATGGGGATGCCGGCATCGGCCAAGCGCTCGAGCATGGGATCACCGGGCAACGGGTCGACGGCCAGCACCCCGTCTACCTGGAAATGCCGTGGCCCGACCTCGGCCTCGCGGGCGAACAACGTCAGATCGGCGTCGTGTTCGGCCGAACCGTGGGCGGCCCCGAACGCGAACTCCATGTAGAAGTGGAAGTTCCGCGCGATCGGCGGAATGTAGATACCGAACGCGCCGAGCCTGCTGCCGCGCAATTGCCGGGCGGCGCGATTGGTGACGTAGCCGAGCTCGCGGGCGGCCGCGGCGACGCGTGCCGCGGTGGCGGCGGAAACCCGTCCGCCGCCGTGCAGCGCGTCGGACACCGTTGTCTTCGAGAGGCCGACGTGGCGGGCGACCTCGATGATCGTCACCCGCCGTGCAGTCATGACCTCATGGTAGCCAGGCGACGATTTCGAGCGCTGCACTTGACACCGGCGCCTCGGGCCACCAGTCTCAACGAATGCCGGAACGTTCCGGCACAAGGAGGCAGACATGATGTCCCACGGCGCCGTGCGCCCCCCGAAGACCCGGCGAGCGAAGATCATCATCGCGATCGCCACCCTCGATTTCGTGCTGCTGCAGTTCCCACCCCTGACTTGGGTCCTCGGGCACGGCGCGGTGTGGTACTTCCTGATCACCTCCCTCATCGCGGTGATCTCCCTGCCGATCATGTACGTCCTGGACAGCTCCGCCGGCGAGGACTGACATGAACATCCTCATCGGGTACGGCGGCGTCATCGCCTTCCTCGGGATTCTGTTCGTGGTGCTCGAACGGACCAAAGGCAGCACCAGCTTCAGCGAATATGCCACCGCGGGA
The DNA here is from genome assembly GCF_051188035.1 of Mycolicibacterium sp. Y3. Classification (NCBI taxonomy): domain Bacteria; kingdom Bacillati; phylum Actinomycetota; class Actinomycetes; order Mycobacteriales; family Mycobacteriaceae; genus Mycobacterium; species Mycolicibacterium sp. Y3. The sequence goes on from NZ_JAVQLT010000001.1 coordinate 4,525,638, forward strand.
AGATCTTTCGGCCCGGTCTTCTCGGCCATGGCGTTCGTCAACACCTGGCTGCCCGGCACCATCTTCATCGCCTTCGCGGGCTATGCGGCCAGCGCGGGTGCCATCGGCTTCTATTTCGTCTCCTACTCGATCCTGGCCGTGGTGCTGATGTTCCTGTTGGCCAAGCCGGTTCACCGGTGGGGCAAGCAGTTCGACCTACGCACCCAGGCCGACTTGCTGGGGCTTCGCTATGGATCCACCACGGTGCGGGTCGTCGCCGCGGTCATCGGTGTCATCGCGTCGTTCCCATGGATCGTGCTCGGCATGCAGTCGCTGACGCTGGTGTTCAGCTACCTGTCCTTCGGTGCGGTGCCCGCGGCCGCGGCCACCCTGATCGGCATCGCCGTACTGATGCTGCGGCAATGGTGGACGGTGCGGCTCGGCGCGCGCGGCCTGGTCACCGGCGACCTGGTGCAGGGCATCCTCGCCTACCTGGTCGGCACGGCGCTCATCGTCGGCCTGCTCACCTGGCTGGTGACCAACGGCCACGGTTTCGCTGAGGTGCCACCCGCGTTCTTCACGCTGCCGGGCCCGGGCAGCGACGACGGACCGCTGTACCTGTTCGCCCTGATCGCCACGGGCACCCTCGGAGGCTGGTGCTGGCCGGACATCTTCGTGCGGCTATTCGCCTCCAACAGCACCCGCACCATCAAGCGAGCTGCCGTGCTGGCCTCACCGCTGCTGCTGATCTTCGGCTCCTCGCTGTGCCTGCTGGCCATGGCTGCCTCCACGCTGCCCGGGGTCTCCGATGCGCGTGACGAGGTGTGGTTTCTCGCCGCTGCAGTGGGTGGACCGGTGATTCTCACCTTGGCTGGGCTGTGCGTGCTGGCTGCGACCATGGGCAATGTCGGGGCGAACCTGCAGGCGCTCGGCGCCCAGGTGGCCAACGACATCGTGGGCGTCACCCGCGGCGCTCGTGTCGAGGATGCCCGCACCGGCAAGATCGCCGTCGGCATCCTGACGTTGGTGGCCGGTGCGGTGGCGGCGGCCACCACCGACGCGCTGTCCTCCGGCATGGTGGTCCTGGCCCAGATCTCCTATCAAGGCATCGTGCAGTTGGCGCCGACGGTGCTGCTCGGCATCTTCTGGCGGCGCGGCAACGCGGTGGCGGCCTGCTCGGCCATGGTGCTGGGCTTCGCGACCGCCTGCGCACTGCAACTGATGTATCCGATCGCCATCCCGCCTCTCGGCGGCCTGACCTCGGGTATCGCCGCGCTGGCCGTCAACTTCGCCGTCTATGTCGGCGTGTCCTACCTACTGCCCTCCTCACCTGACGAAAAGCTCAGGGTCGACCGGCTTTTCGACTCACTCCACGCCCCGGAAATGGTTCAGGAACAATGACCGCACAACGCAGGACCGGCTACATCTGGCACGAGCGCTACGCCTGGCACGACACCGGCACCCATGTCGGGATCGCGCCCGCCGGTGGCTTCAACCAGCCGCACATGACGTTCGAGAGCGCCGAATCTAAGTCCAGAATGGCTGGACTGGTGGAAGTCTCGGGAATGATCGACGAATTGGTCCGGATCAAGCCGCGGCTGGCATCGCGCGCGGACCTGCTGAGGGTGCACGACTCCGGCTACGTGGACCGCGTCGAACGCGACAGTGCCGACCGCGGTGGTGACGGCGGGGACGGGTACACCCCATTCGGACCGGGGTCCTACGACATCGCCCGGCTGGCCGCCGGCGGCACCATCGCCGCCGCCGAAGCTGTGCTCACCGGGGCGGTGGACAACGCCTACGCGCTGGTCCGTCCCCCCGGACACCATGCCCGCCGGGACATGGGTATGGGCTACTGCTTGTTCTCCAATGTCTGCGTCGCAATCGAATACGTACGCCACCACCTCGGTGTGCGGCGAGCGGCCATCGTCGACTATGACGTGCACCACGGCAACGGTGCCGAATCCATCTACTGGGACGACGACGCCGTCCTCACGATCTCGCTGCACCAGGATCGGCTCTTCCCGCAGGACACCGGATCGGTCACCGATACCGGCAACGGCACCAACATCAACGTGCCGCTGCCGGCCGGCTCCGGCAACGGGGCGTACATCGGCGCAATCGAGCGTGTCGCCATCCCAGCCATCACGGCGTTCGAACCCGAGATCATCTTCGTATCGAGCGGATTCGACCCCAGCCCCGTCGATCCGCTGGGCTGCATGACGGTCACCTCCGGTGGCTTCAAGAACATCGCCGCGCTGCTGGTCGAGTTGGCCGGCACCGTGTGCGGCGGCAAGATCGTCTTCTCGCACGAGGGCGGTTACTCGCCGGTGCACGTGCCGTTCTGCGGACTGGCGGTGCTCGAAGCGCTCACCGGGCACGAGAGCGGGGTACCGGATCCGTTTGCACAGAGCTTCGACTCCTCACCCGCGCACCTGTTGCAGCCGTGGCAGAGCGCGGTGATCGAGCAGGCCGCCGTGATCGCCGGCGCGTTACGCATGTAGTGCCACGCGGCATGGCGTTGAACTGAACCACGTACTGACAGCAGAACACGGGAGTGGGCGCGACTGGCGCACTGGCTCAGATCTTCGGGCAGGTGGCAGCCGCATCCCGCAGCACCGCAGCCGAGGGCATGTCGACCGGTAGTCCATAGCCGCGCAGCACGGCGGCGAACTGCACCGCGTACTGACACCAGAACGCATGATTGGCCGGCATCCAGCGCGCGGGTTCGGCATCGCTCTTGTCCTGATTGGCCTGCCCCTCAACGGCGATCAGATTGGCCGGGTCGTTGGCGAAGCGCAGCCGCAGCGCATCCGTCCAGTTCCGCGCACCCAGATCCCAGGCCAGCGCCAACGGCACGATGTGGTCGATCTGCACCGCCGCACCGACCTGATTGCCGCGCACGAACGCGATCGCGTTGTCGGTGTACGGGTCGTGCAGCGTGCCGGTGGCCACCGCCTGGGGGCAGCGCTTGATCGCCACGTAGGTCTTGTCGACCAGGTCGCGGTTGAGGATGTCATTGCGGGTATCGCACCCGTTGTGCCCACCCGGAGCGTCGTTGAGGTCATCCCAGGCATCGCCGAACGCCGCGCGGCGATAGTCGTTACCCCGGACCCGCGCCGGGATCTCGGGGATCCCCGACAGGATGTCCACACCCGCTGCGACGGTGGGGATATCGGCATGCGCGAGCCTGCCCGCGTCGGTCTGGGTGAGCACCTGCACCGCGACGATGACCGCGAGCACCACCCCGGCCGCCAGCGGCCACAGCCGTCTCACGACATGTCCAGGTACTGCACTCGTTCGGTGTCGGTGAACTGCGCGGCCAGGACGTCGAGCCCGGGTTGGCGCGGATTGTCCTGGTAGGCAGCCTGACAGAACTCCCGGGCCGCCTCGATGATGTGCTGGTGGTCGGCCAGGGACAGAAACCGCAGGGTCATTCGCCTGCCGGACTGGCTGTAGCCCAGCACATCTCCCTCACGGCGCTCCTGCAGATCCAGATCGGCAAGGGCGAAACCGTCGAGCGTGCCGGCCACCGCACGCAGCCGGTCGGCGGCCTTGGTCGATTCCTTCGTCCTGGACACCAACAGGCACAGGCTCGGATGCTCGCCGCGGCCGATCCGTCCGCGCAGCTGGTGCAATTGGCTGATCCCGAATCGCTCGGCGTCCATCACCACCATGACGGTGGCATTGGGCACATCCACCCCGACCTCGATGACGGTGGTGCAGACCAGCACGTCGATCTGGCCCGCCCGGAACGCACTCATCACCGCGTCCTTCTCGTCGGCGGGCAGCCGGCCGTGCATCAGCCCCAGCCGCAGTGCAGACAGCGGGCCGTTGCGCAGGAACTCCAGCAGTTGCAGCACGGTGATGGGCGGCGGCCCCTGCTCGTTCTCCGATTTGTCGGACTCGTCGATGCGGGAGGCCACCACGTAGGCCTGCCGGCCGGCGGCCACCTCCTCCACGATGCGCGCCCACACCCGATCCAGCCAGGCGGGTTTGTCGGTGGTGAACACCGCGTTGGTGGTGATCGGCTGACGGCCGCGGGGCAGCTCACGCAACACCGAGGTTTCCAGGTCGCCGAACACGGTCAGTGCGATGGTGCGCGGGATCGGCGTGGCCGTCATGACCAGCAGATGCGGAGTGATCCCACCGGTTGCCTTGGCCCGCAGTCGGTCTCGCTGTTCGACACCAAACCTGTGCTGTTCGTCGACGACCACCATGCCGAGCTGATGGAACTCCACCGACTCCTGGATGAGGGCGTGGGTGCCGATCACGATGCCCGCCGCGCCGGTGGCGATCTCATCGCGGACCTGACGCTTCTGCTGCGGCGACATCGACCCGGTCAGCAGCGCGACCCGGGTGGCACCCTCGGGGGCGCCGAGTTCGCCGGCCGTCGCCAGCGGTCCGAGCACCGACCGCACCGAGCGGGCGTGCTGCACCGCAAGGACTTCGGTGGGGGCCAGCAGCGCGCACTGGTAACCCGCGTCGACCACCTGCAACATCGCCAGCACCGACACGATGGTCTTACCGGAGCCGACCTCACCTTGGAGCATCCGGTTCATCGGGCGGGCCTCGGCGAGGTCGGCGGAGATGACCTCGAGCACCTCACGCTGGCCGCCGGTCAGCTCGAACGGCAACTGCCGCAAGAGCGCCCCGGCCAACCCGTCATCTCGCTTCGGGGCGGCCGGACCGGTCTCACCGAGCTCGCTGTAGCGCCGGGACACCAGCGCCCATTGCAGGCCGACGGCCTCGTCGATCGCCAGCCGTTCCTGGGCCCGCGTGCGTTCGACCGCGTTCTCCGCCAGGTGAATCGCCCGCAACGCCTGGTCCTCGGAGATCAGATCCCATTGCCGCACAATCGCTTCCGGGAGGACTTCGGGGACCGGATCGAGCACGTCGAGCACCTGGCGCACGCACCCGTAGACATCCCAGCTCTGCACTTTCGCCGTTGCGGGATAGATCGGGAAGAAGTCACGCTCGAAGGCCGCCAGCAGGTCATCCCCCGCGGAGGCGTCGGCGATCGACTTCAGCGACTTGGTGCCGATGGTGCGCCCGCTCGGCGAGTCGAGGACCAGGAAGGCCGGATGGTCCAACTGCACTGTCTGGCGGAAGAATTTGACCTCCCCCGACATCATCAGCCGGGTGCCCGGCACCAGATCCTTGATCAGGTAATCGGCATTGAAGAAGGTCGCGGTCACCTCGGGACGGCGGTTGCCCAGTGTCACCCGCAGGTACATCCGCTGCCGCTTACCCGGCTGGCGCCGCATCGGTTTGGCCACCGCGTCGGTGATGACGTCGACGAGGGTGACATGGTCGCCCTCGGTAAGCTCGAGTTCCTCACCCTCCCCGCTGACCGACATGCCGTCGCTGTACTTACGCGGGAAATGACGTAACAGGTCGTTGACGGTGCGGAGTCCGAACGCCTCCTCCAGCTTGTCGGCGGCCTTGGCCCCCAGCACGTTGACCAGCCGTTCGCCCAGTGCGACCACCGTTACTCCACCCCGATCAGCAGTGCGTCCCCATGGTGGTCGGTGCGGTAACTGATCACCTCGGCACCGAGATGTCGCTCGTGCACATGCCTGCGCAACTGCTCACCCACCGCGTCGTCGATCCCCGCACCGATCAGGACGGTCACCAGTTCGCCGCCGGACGCCAGCAGCAGATCAACCAAACCCGTTGCAGCCGAGCCGATATCGTGGGCGACGATGAGCACCTCGTCACCGGTGATGCCGAGACCGTCGCCGGGTTTGCACGCACCCGCCCACGTCAGCGCCGACTCCGTGGCCACCCGCACCGCACCGTGCCTGGCGCCCGCCGCGGCCCGCGCCATGGCGTATCCGTCATCGACGGTCTGGCGGCCCGCGTCGTGCACCGCCAACGCGGCCAGACCCTGCACCATCGATGCGGCCGGCACCGGCACCACGTCGATACCCCAGCCGGTGGCCGCGGTGCAGCCGGCGACGAGTTCCTCAGCGGCGACAAAGCCGTTGGGCAACAACATCACCTGTTCGGCATCGGCCTCGACGAGCGCCCGGAGCAACCGCTGGGCGCTGATCGGCGCGCCGTCGTCGGGCCGTAACACCCGGGCGCCCTCACCGGCGAACAGTTCGTCGGCGCCGTCACCGTCGACCACCGCGAGCACCGCGCGGTCCCGGCTCCGGTGCGCATTCGGGTGGGCCCCGGTCAGCGCGGCGATCTGGATCCGGCTGAGCACGCCGGCCGCCAGCCCCGCCTCCACGGCCGCCCCGGCATCGTCGGTGTGCACGTGCACCGAATGGCTGCCGGCGGCCCCGCTGGAGGCGGCCGCGGCGATGGCCACCGAATCCCCCAGCTCGTCCAGTGCACCGCGCAGTCTGTCGACATCGCCCTGGCCGCATCCGCTGAGCAGATACATCACCTCGAACCGGGGAGTGGCCGACCCGGCGGAGACCTCGACGGGCGGGGTCGCCGGTTCGTACCGCTGCCGCCGTGGCGCGGTGCCGGTGAGGGTCATGGTCATGGCATCCAGCAGCACCAGCAGACCCCGGCCGCCGGCATCCACGACGCCCGCCTCGGCCAGCACGTCGAGTTGGTCGGGGGTCTTCTCCAGTGCGATCGCCGCCGCGTCGGCGGCCGATGCCACGACCACGCCCACCTCGGCGCCCGACGCGGCCGCGTCCTCGGCGGCGCCCGCGGCGGCCTGCAACACCGACACGATGGTGCCGGGCACCTCCTGGCCCATCGAGGCGACGACCAACCCCTCGGCGCGGCGCAGCGCCTCGGCCAACCCCGGTCCGTCGATCTCGGCGAGGCCGAGCCCGGCGGTGACCTCGGCGAGGCCTCGCAGAATCTGCGAGAGGATCACCCCGGAGTTGCCGCGGGCCCCGTGCAGGGCGCCGTCGGACAGTGCTGCGGCCACACCGGCGACTCCGGTGGCCCCGGTGACTATGTCCTGGCCGATCCGGTCGTCGGCCCAGACCACCGCGGCCCGCATGGTGAACAGCATGTTCGTCCCGGTGTCGGAATCCGCCACCGGGAAGACGTTGAGGCCGTTGATCTCGTCGGTATGGGTGATCAGGTGCCCGACGGCGTGGTGCGCCCAATCCCGCAGGCCGGCCGCGTCGAGCCGAACTCCCGAAATCTCGGCCACCTCACCTCCACTGACGCACGTTCAGACCGCGCCAGCCTAGCCACCGCACCCGACAATCCGGCGCGCTGCTGCACAGGTTGTGGAACGTTTTGGCGATCCGTCACCCCGGCCGGTATCCTGGTCAGGTTGTCGGGTCGACTCGCGACGCTTTGGCGGCGCAGCATCCAGACCCCCCAAGTACTGATACAAGGAGTTCTCGATATGGCTGCCGTGTGCGATATCTGCGCGAAGGGCCCCGGCTTCGGCAAGTCGGTGTCGCACTCGCATCGTCGGACCAACCGTCGCTGGGATCCGAACATCCAGACCGTGCGTGCCGTCGCCCGTCCGGGTGGCAACAAGCAGCGCCTGAACGTGTGCACCTCCTGCCTCAAGGCGGGCAAGGTCGCCCGCGGCTGATCTAGGCCGCACTCCGCGTCGATAGGCCGGTGGACTTCGGTCCGCCGGCCTATTTGCGTGCCTGCCTCATACCCCGTCGCTTCGCTCGCCCTGGCAAAATACCCCGTCGCTTCGCTCGCCCTGGCCTCACGGCAGACGCCAATCGATGGGATCGGCACCCAGCCCGGTCAGCAGCTCGTTGGTCCTGCTGAACGGCCGGGAGCCGAAGAATCCGCGGGACGCCGACAGCGGCGACGGGTGCACCGACTCGATCACCGCACAGTCACCCTCGGCCAGCATCGGCTTGAGGGTGGCGGCATCGCGTCCCCACAACACCGCGACGAGCGGCTGCGGCCGGGCCACCAGGGCCCGGATCGCCCGTTCGGTGACCGCCTCCCAGCCCTTTCCGCGGTGTGAGGCCGGACTGCCCGGCCGCACCGTGAGCACCCTGTTGAGCAGCATCACGCCCCGCTGCGCCCACGGGGTGAGATCACCGGTCGCGGGTACCGGGTGCCCCAGGTCGGTGCTGTACTCGTTGAAGATGTTGCCCAGACTGCGCGGTACCGGGCGGACATCGGGTGCCACCGAGAAGCTCAGACCCACGGCATGCCCCGGCGTCGGGTAAGGATCCTGGCCGACGATGAGCACCCGCACGGCCTCGAAGGGAAAGGTGAACGCCCGCAAGACGTTCTCGCCGGCCGGCAGATAACGGTGTCCGGCGGCCAGTTCCTCACGCAGGAATTCCCCGAGTGCCGTGATCTGCGGGGCCACCGGCTCGAGCGCGCGCGCCCATCCCGGTTCGACGAGTTCGGTCAGAGGGCGTGGTGTCACGAACGCCCAAACTAGCGTGTCTCGCGTTCAGAACGACTGCCAGCCCGCGCTTCCACGCCACGGCTCACCGTCGAGGTCCACGCCGGCGGCGCCGTCGAGCACACGCCCGATCGTGCGCCAGCCAGGTGGCGGCGCCCCGGCGAAGGTGGCCACCAGCGCATGGTCCTCACCGCCGCCGAGCACCCAGTCCCACGCGTCGTCGCCGGTGCCGGCGGCCACCGGGGCCAGCGCGTCGTGGTCGGCTCGCAGCGCCTGCCCGGACAGGTCGATGCGCACCCCGGAGGCCGCCGCGATATGCCCCAGATCAGCGGCCAGCCCGTCGGACACGTCGGTCATCGCGCTGGCGCCGGCCCGCGCGGCAGCCGCACCCTGCCCGTACGGCGGCTCCGGCACCAGATGCCGCCGGCGCAATTCGGCCGGCTCGCAGATTCCCTTGAGCCACAACGCATACCCGGCCGCCGAGCGGCCGAGCTCGCCGATGACCGCCACGATGTCACCGGGCCGTGCGGTATCCCGGCGTACGGGTTCGCGACCACCGAGGTCACCCAGGACGGTCACCGAGACGACCCACAGCGGTGCACTCACCAGATCGCCGCCGACGATCCCGGCGCCGAACTTCGCGGCCTCGGCCCACATCCCGTCGCTCATGGCGACCGCCGCCGCGGCCGGCGTCTCCTTGGGGGCCCCCAATGCCACCACGAACGCCGTCGGGGTGGCGCCCATCGCCTCGGCATCGGCGGCATTCTGGGCGATCGCCTTGCGGCCGATGTCGTACGGCGTGGACCAGTCCAGCCGAAAGTGCCGGTCCTGCACCAGCATGTCGGTCGACACCACGGTGCGGCCGTCGCCGGCCAGCACGATCGCCGCGTCGTCGCCGGGGCCCAGGGCCACCGACGGCGGTTGCGCACGTCCCGCCACGATCCGGTCGATGACGGTGAACTCCCCGACCTGCGCCAGGGTGGGCTCCCTGTCCGTCATCTCACCTGTCTCCACCCTGAACAGTCACGCGACCTGCGGTACGTTTGGTCCCTGCGACGCCGAGTCTATGTACTGGAATGGAGGGGACACCCGGTGGTGGAGGCTTTCATGCTGATTCAAACCGAGGTGGGCCGTGCCGAGGTCGTCGCCAAACAACTTGCCGGATTGCCCGGGGTGCTCTCCGCCGAGTACGTCACCGGGCCGTACGACGTGGTCGCCAGGATCGGCGCCGCCACCATGGCCGAACTGCATGACGGTGTTGCCGCACAGGTGCAGCAGGTGACCGGTATCACCCGCACCCTGACCTGCCCGATCGCCGACGGGGCCGCCCCATAGAGTTGCGGGGTGCCCGATCCCGATATCCAGGACGGTCCGCCCCGGGGCCTGATCATCGCGGCGGCCGGTGTCGCGCTGGCCGCAGTGGTCGTGCTGCTCAGCCTCGCCGCCATCCGCCAGACCGATCCGGCTCCCCGTCCGGTGGCGATCGCCGCCGCCCCGGCCCCGGCCGCCGACGGACCGCAGTGCGCGGCGCTGCTCGCGAGCCTGCCCGACCAACTCGGTGACTACCACCGCGCCGTGGCCGTCGAGCCGGTGCCCGCGGGTGCCGCCGCCTGGCAGCAGGAGTCCGCGAACACCGAACCGGTGATCCTGCGCTGCGGACTGGACCGGCCCGCCGATTTCGTGGTGGGGGCGCCGCTGCAGGTGGTCGACGAGGTGAGTTGGTTCGAGGTCAAAGGTGACGGCTCGAGCACCTGGTTCGCGGTCGACCGCGGGACCTACGTGGCGCTGACGCTGCCGCAGGGGTCGGGACCCACGCCGATCCAGCTGATGTCACGCACGATCGCGCAGGTGATGCCGGCGCAGCCGCTGAATCCCGGCCCGCCGGCCTGAGGCTCAACAGTGGCCCGCCGGCCTGAGGCTCAACAGCGCCCCGCCGCGCTAGCGCAGGCCGGTACCGCGGGCGACGGCCGTCTCGACCATCGTCGCCAACAGGGTGGGATAGTCCACGCCGCTGGCCGCCCACATCCGCGGGTACATCGAGATGGTGGTGAACCCGGGCATCGTGTTGATCTCGTTGATCACGGGCCCCTGCTCGGTGAGGAAGAAGTCGACCCGGGCCAGGCCCTGGCAGTCGATGGCGCGGAAGGCCCGCATCGACAGCTGCCGGATCTCTTCGGCGACGGTGTCGTCGACCTTGGCCGGCACGTCGAGTTCCGCGGCGTCCTCCAGGTACTTCGTGGCGAAGTCGTAGAAGCCGTCCTCACGGCCACGCACACCGGCCACCCGGATCTCGCCCACCGTGCTGGCCTCCAGGTGGCCGTCGGGGAACTCCAGCACCCCGCATTCGAGCTCGCGGCCGGGCACCGCGGCCTCGACGATCACCTTGGGGTCATGCGTGCGTGCGTGGGCGATGGCCGCGGGAAGCTGGTCCCACGCCGTCACGCGGCTGACGCCGATGGACGACCCGCCGCGCGCCGGCTTCACGAACACCGGCAGGCCCAGTCGTTCCCGGTCCTCCAGCTCCAGCGTGGCGTGGTGTGCGCGCAGCACCACCTGGTCACCGATCGGCAGGCCTTCGGCGGCCAGCAGCTTCTTGGTGAACTCCTTGTCCATACCGGCCGCACTCGCCAGGACCCCGGCGCCGACATAGGGCACCCCCGCCAGTTCCAGCAGCCCCTGGATGGTGCCGTCCTCGCCGTAGGGACCGTGCAGCACCGGGAAGACGACGTCGACGGCGGCCAGCAGGTCACCGGCGGACTCGTCCAGGGACAGCAGCTCACCCCGGCGGAGCGGATCGGCGGGCAGCGCCAGGGCGGTTCCGGAGGCTCCGGTCACCTCGGGCAGCGTGCCGTCGGTGATGGCCAGGGTCTCCGGGCGGCCGTCGGTGAGCACCCAGGATCCCTCGGGCGTGATCCCGACGGCGACCACCTCGAACCGTTCCGGGTCGAGGTTGCGCAGGATACTGCCGGCCGACACACACGAGATCGCGTGCTCAGAGCTGCGTCCGCCGTAAACGACGGCGACGCGGATACGGGCACTCACAATCAGGAGACGTTACCGGCTGGCGCCGCGGCGGGGAGTTTCAGCCCAGCGCGCTCTCGATATCGGCGACGATGTCGTCGGTGTCCTCGATACCCAGCGACAGCCGCGCGAAGCCCTCGCCGACCGGGTCACCCCAGCGGGCCCGGCGGTCCACGCAGGTGTGGATGCCGCCGAAGCTCGTCGCCGCCACCAACAGCGAGCTGCGCTCGACCAGGGCGTGGACGGCCGCCGCGTCCTCGAGTTCGACGGCCACCAGACCGCCGAAGCGCTTCATCTGTTCGGCCGCGACCCGATGCGAGGGGTCACCGGGCAGGCCGGGATAGCGCACCGACCGGACGGCGGGGTGATCGCGCAGCATCAGGGCCACCGCCGCGGCGTTGCGGCACTGCCGTTCGATCCGCAGACCCGCGGTGCCCAGACTGCGCAACACCAACCACGCCTCGAACGGCCCGAGCACCGGCCCGGACAGCAGCCGATCCCGCTCGATCCGGGCCATCAGCTCGTCGTTGCATCCGGCCACGTACCCCGCCAAGAGGTCGCTGTGCCCCGACAGCGCCTTGGTGGCGCTGGCGACCACGAGGTCCGCGCCCAGCGACAGCGGTTGCAGACCCAACGGTGTCGCGGCGGTGTTGTCCACCACCAGAGTGCTCCGGCGGCCCCGGCAGATGGTGGCCAGGCGGTGCAGATCGACCACATCCAGCGTGGGGTTCACCGGTGTCTCGGCCAGCACCACATCGGCCCCTTCGGCCGCATCGCACATCTGCGCCGCGGTCGCTTCGACAACGTTGACCCCTTGCCGGGCAAGGTATTCGGCCGCGTACCGGCGGACCTGATAGTAGCCGTCGGCCGGCACCACGAGCGTGGTCTGCGGCCCGGTCAGCACCCGCAGCACCGAGGTGATGGCACCCATCCCGGAGCCGTAGGTCAGCGCGGCGGACGCGCCTTCCAACTCCGCCAACGCCGATTCCAGTTGACGCCAGGTCGGATTCGACACCCGACCATAGGTGTCCAGATCCCCGGATTCGTCGGCCGCCAGGTGGTAGGCCGAGGCCGGAACCGGCGCGGGTGCGATCGGAGCACCCGGACTCGCATGGCCGCCAACGACTTTGACCGTTCGGGTGGAATCCCCGTATGTCCCGCCCATGCCGGCCTACTCCGGTTTGGTGCTGCGCCCGAGCAGCAGCATGACGGCGTCGGTGACGGACAACCCGCGGTGGCAGACCTGGTGGACGGCATCGGTGAGCGGCATCTCCACGTCATAGCTGGACGCGAGTGCGAGCACCGACCGGCACGAGGTCACCCCCTCGGCGACGTGCCCTTCGGCGGCCGCCAGCGCGGATTCCATCGAACCGCCCAGCCCGAGACGCTCCCCGAAGGTGCGATTGCGCGACCGCGGCGATGTGCACGTGGCGACCAGGTCACCGACACCGGCCAGCCCGGCCAGGGTGGCGCCTTTGGCGCCCAACGCGATTCCCAGCCGCATGATCTCGGCCAGACCCCGGGTGATGATCGCGGCCGAGGTGTTCTCCCCCAGCCCGACACCCGCGGCCATGCCGCAGGCCAGCGCGATGACGTTCTTACAGGCGCCGCCGATCTCGGCGCCCACCACATCGGCATTGGTATACGGCCGGAAGTACGGCGTGGACAGGGCACGTTGCAGGGCCACCGCCCGGCCGGAGTCGCTGCAGGCGACCACCGTGGCCGCCGGTTGCCCGTCGGCGACCTCTTTGGCCAAGTTGGGCCCGGACACCACCGCGACCCGCGCCGGGTCGGCACCGGTGACCTGCACCACCACCTGACTCATCCGCATGAGCGTGTCCAACTCGATGCCCTTGGCCAGGCTCACCAGCGTGGCGTCGGCACCGATCAGGTGCTTCCAGTGCTCGAGATTGGCCCGCAGCGTCTGCGACGGCACCCCCAGCAGCACCGTGCAGGCACCGTCGAGCGCCTCGGCCGGATCGCAGGTGGCCCGGATGCTCTCCGGCAGCAACGTGTCCCCGAGGTAGAACGGATTGCGGTGGGTCGCGTTGATCTCCTCGGCGAGCTCGGGACGGCGCGTCCACAACGTCACGCCGTTACCGGCATCGGCAAGCACCTTCGCCAGCGCTGTTCCCCATGCACCGGCACCCATCACCGCGGCTTCGACCACGCTTCACCCTAGCGCGATCACCCCCGTGCGCCGGCCGGCTGGCAGGATGGCGGGGGTGGGGACACAGGTGGGCCTGGTGATCGCGGTCAAGCGGCTCAACGCCGCCAAGACCCGGCTGGCGCCGGTGCTGTCGGCGGCGGCGCGTGAGCGTCTGGTGCTCGCCATGCTGGCCGACACCATCTCGTCGGCGGCAGCGGTGCCCGCGGTGAGTTCGATCACGGTGGTGACACCGGACCCGGCGGCGGCCGCCGCCGCCGTCGAACTCGGCGCCCAGGCACTCGCCGATCCCACCCCCGACGGCCATCTCGACCCGCTCAACAATGCCCTGGCAGCCGCCGAAAGGTCCAGTGCGACAAAGGCGATGATGATCCTTCAGGGTGACCTGCCGGCACTGCGCACCGACGAGCTGAGCGATGCCATCACCGCGGCGGCAGCGCACCGGCGCAGCTTCGTCGGCGATCGCCACGGCACCGGCACCTCCGCACTGTTCGCCTTCGGCGCACCGCTCGACCCGCGGTTCGGCACGGATTCCGCACGCCGCCACGCAGATTCGGGTGCGGTCGAACTCACCGGCGATTGGCCGGGCCTACGCTGCGATATCGACACCCCCGATGATCTCGCCGCGGCGTTGCGCCTCGGCGTCGGCCCGGCCACCAGCCGGGTGATCGGCAAGCTGGCGTGTACGGGCACCGACTGTTAGTCGCGCCGCACTGGAATGCGCCGTGGCGATGCGCAATGATCGGTACATGACCGAAGCCGACACGCGACCCGCCGACGCCGAGTGGACGTCACCCGAGAACACCCCCGACGCGCCGCCCGCGGCGACCGCGGATTCGCCCGCGGACGCCCTGCCCGAGGATCGCTACCTCAACCGCGAACTGAGCTGGCTGGATTTCAACGCCCGGGTGCTGGCGCTGGCCGCCGACAGCTCGCTACCGCTGTTGGAGCGCGCCAAGTTCCTCGCCATCTTCTCTTCGAATCTCGATGAGTTCTATATGGTTCGGGTCGCGGGCCTCAAGCGCCGCGACGAGATGGGATTGTCGGTGCGCTCCGCCGACGGCCTGTCCCCTCGTGAGCAGTTGCGCCGAATCGGGGAACGTACCCAGCAGCTCGCCAGCAGACACGCCCACGTCTTCCTCGAGTCGGTGCGGCGCGGACTCGCCGAGCAGGGCATCATCATCGTCACCTGGAACGATCTCGACGAGCACGAGCGCGACCGGTTGTCGACCTACTTCCACGAACAGGTCTTCCCGGTCCTCACTCCACTGGCCGTCGACCCCGCACATCCCTTCCCGTTCGTGAGCGGTCTGAGTCTCAATCTCGCGATCACGGTGCGCCAGCCCGATGACGGCACCCAGCACTTCGCGCGAATCAAGGTGCCCGACAACGTCGACCGCTTCGTCGAACTGCCCGCCCGGGAATTGGACGACGGCACGGCCGGGCCGGTCCGCTTCCTGCCGCTGGAATCACTCATCGCGGCGTTCCTCCCGGTGCTGTTCCCCGGGCTGGACATCGTCGAGCACCACGCCTTCCGGATCACCCGCAATGCCGACTTCGAGGTGGCCGAGGACCGCGACGAGGATCTGCTGCAAGCCCTCGAGCGGGAACTGGCCCGGCGTCGATTCGGCTCACCGGTGCGCCTCGAGGTGGCCGACGACATGACCGAGAACATGCTCGAACTGCTGCTACGCGAACTCGACGTCCATCCCGGCGATGTGATCCAGGTGTCCGGTCTGCTGGATCTGTCCTCGCTGTGGCAGATCTACGGCGTGGACCGGCCCGACCTGAAGGACCGCCCGTTCGTGCCCGCCACACCACCGGCTTTCGGCGAGCGGGAGACGCCCAAGAGCATCTTCTCCACGCTGCGCGACGGCGACGTCCTGGTGCATCATCCTTACGATTCGTTCTCCACCACTGTGCAGCGGTTCATCGAACAGGCGGCCGCTGATCCCAATGTGCTCGCCATCAAGCAGACGCTGTACCGCACCTCCGGCGATTCGCCGATCGTCAACGCGCTCATCGATGCCGCCGAGGCCGGCAAGCAGGTGGTGGCGCTCGTCGAGATCAAGGCGCGCTTCGACGAGCAGGCCAACATCAAGTGGGCCAGGAAGCTGGAACAGGCCGGTGTGCACGTGGTGTACGGCCTGATCGGGCTCAAGACCCATTGCAAGACGGCGCTGGTGGTACGGCGCGAGGGCTCGGCAATAAGGCGGTATTGCCATATCGGTACCGGCAACTACAACCCGAAAACCGCGCGGCTGTACGAGGATGTCGGCCTGCTCACCGCCTCCCCCGAGGTCGGCGCCGATCTGACGGATCTGTTCAACTCGCTGACCGGGTACTCACGCAAGGAGTCCTACCGCAACCTGTTGGTCGCGCCGTTCGGCGTGCGCAGAGGCATCATCGAGCGGATCGAGCGAGAGATCGCCGCGACCCGGGACGGCGCCCGGGGCCGAATTCGCATGAAGGCCAACGCACTCGTCGACGAGCAGGTGATCGATGCGCTGTACCGCGCCTCGCAGGCCGGTGTGCACGTGGAGGTCGTGGTGCGTGGAATCTGCGCGCTCAAGCCGGGCGTTCCCGGCTTCTCCGAGAACATCGTCGTCCGGTCGATCCTGGGGCGGTTCCTGGAGCACTCGCGAATTATTCACTTCAATGCCATCAACGAGTTCTGGATCGGCAGCGCCGACATGATGCATCGTAATCTCGACCGCCGTGTCGAGGTCATGGCCCAGGTGAAGGATCCCCGGCTCACCGCGCAGCTCGATGACATCTTCGAGTCCGCAATGGATCCGGCCACCCGATGCTGGGAACTGCGTGCCGACGGTCACTGGACGGCAATGCCACTCGAAGGTCAGACCGTGCGCGACCATCAGGTGTCGATGATGGAACGTCATCGACATCCCTGACGGATTCCTCTCGCGCCGGTCGCCGCACGAACCACAGGAGTTGATGTGCAGAACACGGTGACCCGCCCGACGACGATCTACGCGGCGGGCGCGGTGCTGTGGCGGGAAAGCGGTGTGCGCACCGACGGTGTGCCCTCGGTCGAGGTCGCCGTCGTGCACCGGCCCCGCTACGACGACTGGTCACTGCCCAAGGGCAAGGTCGACCCGGGTGAGACGGAACCGGTGACCGCCGTGCGGGAGATCCTCGAAGAGACCGGGTACGCCTGTCAACTCGGCCGGCGGCTCGCCGCGGTGACCTACCCGGTGGTCGAGGACACCAAGAAGGTGCAGTACTGGGCGGCGCGCACCCTCGACGGGGAATTCATCCCCAATGATGAGGTCGATCAACTGCTCTGGCTTCCGGCCGCCGAGGCACTGGAACGCCTGCACTACCCCCATGACCGGAAGGTGCTGCGACGCTTCACCAAAGTGCCGGCGCACACCAGCACGGTGCTGATCGTCCGGCACGGGCGGGCGGGCCGGCGGTCCCGGTACAAGGGCGACGACCGGGAGCGCCCGCTGGACAAGCACGGTCGCGCACAGGCCGAATCCCTGGTGGGACAGTTGCTTGCCTTCGGCGGCGATCGCCTTTTCGCCGCGCCGCGGACCCGTTGTCATCAGACACTCACTCCCCTGGCCGAGGAACTCGGTGTGCCGGTCGACGACGAGCCGACACTCACCGAGGAGGCCTACAGCGACCGCCGCGGCCCCGGCCGCTCCCGCGTGCTGGAGATCGCCAACGAGTCCTCCGCTGCCGGCGGCATTCCGGTGATCTGCACCCAGGGCAAGGTGATCCCGGACCTGATCGCATGGTGGTGCGAGCGCGATGGCGTCAAACCGGACAAATCACGGAATCGCAAAGGCAGCACCTGGGTCCTGTCCCTGGCCGACGAACGCTTGGTGGCCGCCGACCATATCAGCAGCCCGCTCGCCAGCGATGACTGAGGTCTCAGACTAGACACACGGACGCGAAAACGCCGTGGATCGCGAGGATCCACGGCGTTGTCGTGTTGAGAGAAGTTCTCGCTACTTGCGGCCGCGCTTGACCGGAGCAGCCTTCTTGGCCGGAGCCTTCTTGGCCGGAGCCTTGGCGACGACCTTCTTGACCGGAGCGGCCTTCTTGACCGGAGCGGCCTTCTTCACCGGAGCAGCCTTCTTCACCGCGACGGCCTTCTTCACCGGAGCGGCCTTCTTGGCCGGAGCCTTCTTGGCAGCCGGAGCAGCCTTGGTCGCCACGGCCTTCTTGACCGGGGCAGCCTTCTTGGCCGGAGCCTTCTTGGCAGCCGGAGCAGCCTTGGTCGCCACGGCCTTCTTGACCGGAGCGGCCTTCTTGGCCGGAGCCTTCTTGGCAGCCGGAGCAGCCTTCTTGGCCGCAGTCCGCTTGGCGGGAGCCGCAGCCACACCGCGCTTCACGGCCGGGCCGTCGGCCGGGAGCTTCTGCGCGCCAGCGACAACCGCCTTGAACTGCGCACCCGGACGGAAGGCCGGAACCGAGGTCGGCTTCACCTTGACGGTCTCGCCGGTGCGCGGGTTACGCGCCACGCGTGCGGCGCGCCGACGCTGTTCGAAAACGCCGAAGCCTGTGATGGTGACGCTCTCACCCTTGTGCACAGCCCGCACA
The DNA here is from genome assembly GCF_051188035.1 of Mycolicibacterium sp. Y3. Classification (NCBI taxonomy): domain Bacteria; kingdom Bacillati; phylum Actinomycetota; class Actinomycetes; order Mycobacteriales; family Mycobacteriaceae; genus Mycobacterium; species Mycolicibacterium sp. Y3. Next base: position 4,543,691 of record NZ_JAVQLT010000001.1, read on the forward strand.
ATCGTGTCGACGATGTTCTCAACCGCCGCAGTAGCCTGTCGACGATCGGTGTCCAACTTGGCTGTGAGTGCGTCGATGAGCTCTGCTTTGTTCATGCAAACCCTCCGAAGTCAGTGGTCCACTCTGGACCGACTAGAGGACACGGTAAACCCACATGCTGCAGATTTCCAAGAGCCACGCGCAGTTTCAGGCATAGCTGTGAAAAATTTCTGGATTCGGTTGCCCCACTTGAGCGGTGGTACGGGCGTCCGAGAATGTGGTTGCCGGGCGGGATTTGGGCCCCCGGGAGGCCCGATTTCAGACCGGCAGAGTGGTCGGTTTGAAACTCGGACGGCCCTGCTCGAAGGCCGAGATTTCAGCCTGTTTCCGCAGCGTAAGGCCTATATCGTCGAGTCCCTCGAGTAGCCGCCAGGCCGTGTAGTCGTCAATCTTGAACGGCAGCAGGACCGTTCCGGCGGTGATATTCCGATCTTGAAGATTCACAGTGATTTCCAGCCCGGGATTCTGCTCGATCAGTTTCCACAGGAGTTCGACGTCATCGTGTGTGACTTCGGCCGCCAACAGACCCGCCTTGCCCGCATTGCCGCGGAAGATATCGGCGAATCGGGGCGAGATCACGACCCGGAACCCGTAATCCATCAGCGCCCAGACCGCGTGTTCCCGTGACGAGCCGGTGCCGAAATCGGGGCCGGCCACCAATACCGAACCCTTGTCGAAGGGCGCCAGGTTCAGGATGAAGGACGGATCATTGCGCCAGGCGGCGAACAAACCGTCCTCGAAACCCGTTCGGGTGACCCGCTTCAGATATACCGCCGGAATGATCTGATCGGTGTCCACATTGGACCGCCGCAGCGGAACGCCGATTCCCGTATGAGTGGTGAAAGCGTGCATGACGAAATCTCCTTCTAGCGGCTCTGCGCGGCAGGCAGATCGGCGGGTGAGGACAGGGTGCCGCGAACGGCGGTGGCGGCGGCGACGGCCGGCGACACCAGATGGGTGCGCCCGCCCTTACCTTGACGGCCTTCGAAATTTCGGTTGGAGGTGGATGCGCAACGCTCCCCCGGCGCGAGCTGATCGGGATTCATGCCCAGACACATCGAACAGCCCGCCTGCCGCCACTCGGCGCCGGCGGCGGTGAAGATCGCCCCCAGGCCTTCGGATTCGGCTTGTGCGCGCACCCGCATGGATCCCGGGACGACGAGCATGCGCACCCCGTCGGCGACCCGGCGGCCGTCCAGGATCTCGGCCACCACCCGCAGATCCTCGATGCGCCCGTTGGTGCACGATCCGACGAACACGGTGTCCACGGCCACCTCGCGCATCGGGGTACCCGCCCGAAGGCCCATGTATTCCAATGCCTTTTCCGCGGCCTGACGCTCATCGTCACCCGACATCAGCTCGGGGTCCGGCACGGTGGCCGACAGCGGAACGCCCTGCCCGGGGTTGGTACCCCAGGTGACGAACGGGCTGAGCGTCGAGGCATCCAGGTACACCTCGGTGTCGAATTCGGCGCCCTCGTCGGTGTGTAACCGACTCCAGGCCGCCACCGCGGCATCCCAGTCGGCACCGGTCGGGGCGTGCGGACGACCCTTGAGGAACTCGTAGGTGGTCTCGTCGGGTGCGACCATGCCCGCCCGCGCACCGGCTTCGATACTCATGTTGCAGATCGTCATCCGGCCCTCCATCGACAGCGATTCGATGGCGCTACCCCGGTATTCGATGACATGCCCCTGTCCGCCACCGGTACCGATCTTCGCGATGACCGCCAGGATGATGTCTTTCGCGCTCACGCCGGGGGGCAACACACCGTCGACGTTGACCGCCATGGTCTTGAAAGGTTTGAGCGGAAGCGTCTGGGTGGCCAGCACATGCTCGACCTCCGATGTGCCGATGCCCATGGCGATCGCACCGAACGCACCGTGGGTGGAGGTATGACTGTCACCGCACACCACCGTCATACCGGGCTGTGTCAGACCCAGCTGCGGACCGATGATGTGCACGATGCCCTGTTCGACATCGCCCATCGGGTGCAACCGGATACCGAACTCCTCGCAGTTGCGCCGCAGCGTCTCCACCTGGGTGCGTGACACCGGATCGGCGATCGGCTTGTCGATGTCGATGGTCGGTACGTTGTGGTCCTCGGTGGCGATCGTCAGATCCGGCCGGCGCACCGGGCGCCCCGCGAGCCGCAGACCGTCGAACGCCTGCGGGCTGGTGACTTCGTGCACCAGATGCAGATCGATGTAGATGAGGTCGGGTTCCTTGGCCGCTCCCTCGCCGGGGCCGGGCACCACAACGTGGTCGTCCCACACCTTTTCGGCCAGGGTCTTCGGCTTCGTGGTCTGCTCCATGACAGTCTCGATTCGTGTTGGGGCGTCCTGCCGTGACGGGCTGGCTATCTCACGATACGGAACGCTAGTATCTCCCTATGAGACAGGATAGCGGCATCGGCGTCCTCGACAAAGCGGTGGGCGTGCTGCACACGGTGGCCGAATCACCCTGCGGCCTTGCCGAACTGTGCGAGCGGACCGGGTTGCCGCGAGCCACCGCACACCGTCTGGCCGCCGGCCTCGAAGTACATCGTCTGCTGGCCCGCGACCCGGAAGGCCGGTGGCGACTCGGCCCGGCCCTGACCGAACTCGCCGGACATGTCAACGACCCCTTGGTGGCCGCGGGCGCCGCGGTGCTGCCTCGCCTGCGCGAGATCACCGGCGAGAGCGTGCAACTGTATCGACGCGAGGGCACCGCACGGGTGTGCGTGGCCGCGCTGGAGCCGCCGGCCGGGCTGCGGGACACCGTGCCGATCGGCACCCGGTTGCCGATGACCGCCGGATCCGGCGCCAAAGTGCTGCTCGCCTTCAGCGATACGGCGACCCAGCAGGCGGTGCTGCCGTCGGCGATATTCACCGAGCGCACCCTTGCCGAAGTCCGCAAGCGCGGCTGGGCGCAGAGTGCGGCCGAACGCGAACCCGGGGTCGCCAGTGTCTCGGCACCGGTGCGCGACGGCCGCGGCGCGGTGATCGCCGCGGTGTCGGTGTCGGGGCCGATCGATCGGATGGGTCGCCGCCCGGGAGCCCGTTGGGCTGCCGATCTGTTGGCCGCCTCCGAGGCGCTGACCCGGCGGCTGTGAACCACCGGGCACTGCCGAATCGGGCAAACACCGTTCGCTCCAAAAAAGCTGTGAACCTGCACAGTTGGGCCGCGACTTTAGCAAACGCGTGATTGGCTCTATCCTTCCTTGAGAGACGGCCGCCGAGTTCGGCCCGAGGAGGTACCACGGCTTCGCAGTCACCCCAATGGCTCGCCACGGCACGCATGCTGCGCCGGGCCGGTTTCGGCGCGTCCGGTCCCCAGATCGACGCCGTCGTCGGACAGGACTGGTCGGTCTATCTGGACAAGGCCCTGAACATGGACCCGGACTCCGATCCGGGTGCACTGGCCACCCCCATACCGGCGCCGGTCACACCACCGATCCCGCCCGACAGCGCACCCCTACCGGTGCGCACCGAGTTCATCAAGGTGCTGTCCGGCCAGATGCTGGATCTGGGCGCCTGGTGGACCCGGCGGATGGCCGCCGTGCAGGAGCCCATCCACGAGAAGTTGACCCTGGTCTGGCACAACCACTTCGCCACCTCGGCCGAGAAGGTGCTCGCCGCCGAACTCATGGCGGCGCAGAACCAGAAGCTGCGCACCCTCAAACTCGGCGACTTCCGTGAGCTGGCCTACGCGATGCTCATCGACGCGGCGATGGCGCTGTGGCTCGACGCCGTGCGCAACACCAAGGCCGCGCCGAACGAGAACTTGTCGCGGGAGTTCATGGAGCTGTTCACGCTCGGCCACAACAACGGCTATACCGAGGCGGATGTGAAGGAGGGTGCCCGCGCCCTCACCGGCCGCTATGTCATCCCGGGTGCACAGACCGTCATCGCACCGGAAAACCACGACACCGCCGCGAAAACGGTGTTCGGCGTCACCGGAAACCACGACGACACCGCTTTCTGCGACATCGTGCTCAGCCAGCCGGGCTCACCCGGCTTCGTGGCGGGAAAGCTCTGGCGTCTGCTGGCCTCCGATACTCCCGCTCCGCCCGACGTGCTGGACCGCCTGGTGGGGGCCTACGGACCGAACCGGGATCTGAAGGCGCTCACCAAAGCCGTCTTCCTCGACCCCGCGTTCACGGCGAGCGCCGGAAGTATGGTCACCCAACCGATCGAGTGGCTCGTCGGAATGCTGCGCTCGCTGGCCGTGCCGTTGGGCAGTCCCGACGCCGTCGCGGGCACCAACGTCGTCCTCACCGTCATGGGCCAGCGACCGTTCTTTCCTTACGATGTCGGCGGCTGGCCACGGGGCCAGGTGTGGCTGTCGAGCACCAGTACCGCCGCCCGGGTGTGGGCCGCCGACAAGTTCGTCCCGATGGGTGACATCTCGGTGGTCCAAGAGGCCGCTCCGACCGACCGCGTCGACGCAGCCGGCTATCTGCTGGGCATCGGCGCCTGGTCCGACAGCACCGCCGCCGCCCTGAAACCGCTGCACGACAACCCGGTCCGGCTGGTCGCCGCTGCCGTCAACACGCCCGAATACCTGACGTCCTAGCGAGATACCGATGCCCGAGCTCAATCGCCGCAACTTCCTGATCGCCAGTGTGGGCGCCGCCGGCCTGCTCGCCGGGACCGCCGTCACGCTGCCGCACCTGCTCGATCAGGGACAGCAGCGCCCACTCGCCAAGGACAGCGGCATCCTGGTGATCGTCACGCTCTACGGCGGCAACGACGGGATCAACACCGTGATTCCCGTCAACGACAACGCCTATCACGACGCCCGCCGCGACCTCTCCTTCGCACCGCACGAGACACTCGACCTGGACGGGCACCTGCACCTGAACCCGGCGTTATCCGGCCTCAAGGACATCTGGGACAGCAAGGAGCTCGCGATCGTGCGCGGGGCCGGGTATCCGAAACAGGACCGCAGCCACTTCCGCTCCATGGACATCTGGCAGACCGCCTCGCCGGACGCACCCGTGTCGACGGGCTGGATCGGGCGCTGGCTCGACGCAGGGGGCGACGACCCGCTGCGGGCGGTCAACGTCGGATCGGTGCTGCCGCCGCTGGCCATCGGCGAGAAGCACGTCGCCACAGGACTTTCGGTGAAAATTCCGCGAATCCCCACCGATGTCGCCGGCACCCTGAGCGCCTTGAGCTCCGCGGACTCCCACGACACCCCCTCGATGGCGGCGGTGCGGGCGAACTATCGGGACTGCGCCACAACGGATTCGACGTTCAGCAGCTTCACCGACAGCCCGTCCCCGGACGCCATCGATGATGCCGGCAAGCAGTTGGCCGAGGATCTCGATCTGGTGGCCACGTGTGTGCACTCCGGCGTGCCGACCCAGGTGTACATGGTGACGCTCGGGGGTTTCGACACCCATGCCAACGAGCGCGATGACCATCAGCACCTGCTGACGGCCCTCGACTCGGCGCTGGCGCCCTTCCTGAAGCAGATGCGGCGCAGCGAGCGCGGCCGCAATGTGGTGGTGATGGTGTATTCGGAGTTCGGCAGGCGCGTCGAGGCCAACGCGTCCCAGGGCACCGACCACGGCACTTCCGGCCCGGTGTTCATCGCCGGCCCCCGGGTCAAGGGCGGCTTCTACGGCGACGAGCCCAGCCTGACCGATCTGGCCGACGGGGACCTGAAGACCACGACCGATTTCCGTGACATCTATCACGAGTTGCTCAGCAAGACGCTCGCGAGTGATCCGGAACCGTCGGTGGGCCCCGGGCGCAAGAGCATCGGGTTCCTCTGACGAAAAAGGTCCCGGGACTCTCGTATGAGTCCCGGGACCTCTGGTGGTACCCCCGATGGGATTCGAACCCACGCTACCGCCGTGAGAGGGCGGCGTCCTAGGCCGCTAGACGACGGGGGCTAGAACTTAATCCGGTGAGAAAGCATAGCCGAGGAGCTTGTGCTGACCTAATCGCCGGATTGGCTGGGGTACCAGGACTCGAACCTAGAATGAGGGAATCAGAATCCCTAGTGTTGCCAATTACACCATACCCCAATATATGCCCATCACCGCTGGTCACGGGCATATTGGACCGGATCACTCGGCGGGGGTCATCCCGCTTTCACTTTCCGGGCCGACGAGCAGACTACCAAAGATTCCGGGCCGGTTTTCACACCCCACCCCGTACCGCCCGCAACCTGGCCAGACTGCGCTCGGCACCGAGTAGTTCCATCGACTCGAACAGCGGCGGGCTGACCGTCGCACCGGTGATCGCCACCCGGATCGGGCCGAAGGCCTTCCTCGGCTTGAGCTCAAGACCCTCCAGAAGCGCCGTCTTCAGTGCCGCCTCGATGTTCGGCGTGGTCCACTCCCCCACGGCCGTCAGGGCCGTCAGAGCCGCGTCCAGCACCGGCGCGGCATCCGGCCCGAGTTCCTTGGCGGCCGCCTTCTCGTCCAGGGCGTAGGAGTCATCGTCGAAGAACTTCAACAGGTCCCAGGCATCGCCGAGCACCACGATCCGCGTCTGCACCAGCGCCGCCGCTTCCGCGAAACCCGCCTCGTCGAGGCCGGTGGAGTGACCGTGCGCGGCCAGGTAGGCGCTCAGCCGCGCGGTGAAATCCTCCGGCGTGAGCAGCCGGATGTGCTCGGCGTTGATGCTGTCGGCCTTCTTCTGGTCGAACCGGGCCGGGTTGGAGTTGACGTTGGCGACGTCGAACGCGGCCACCATCTCCGCCAGGCTGAACACATCGTGATCGTCGGCGATGCCCCAGCCCAGCAACGCCAGGTAGTTGAGCAACCCCTCCGGCAGGAACCCGCGGTCCCGGTGCAGGAACAGGTTCGACTGCGGGTCGCGCTTGGACAGCTTCTTGTTGCCGTCGCCGAGAACGCTTGGCAAGTGCGCGAACTCGGGAACCCGCTCGGCGATGCCGATTCGGATCAGCGCCTGGTACAGCGCGATCTGACGGGGCGTCGAGGGCATGATGTCCTCGCCGCGCAGCACGTGGGTGATCTTCATCAAGGCGTCGTCGACCGGATTGACCAAGGTGTACAGCGGATCTCCGGTGGCCCGGGTGATCGCGAAATCGGGCACCGAGCCGGCCGGAAAACTGACCGGACCGCGCACCAGGTCGTTCCAGGTGAGGTCTTCGTCGGGCATCCGCAACCGCAGCACGGGGTTACGGCCCTGCGCCGCGAACGCGGCACGCTGCTCATCGGTCAGGTCGCGGTCGAAGTTGTCATAGCCCAGCTTGGGATTGCGGCCCGCCGCGAGGTGGCGCGCCTCCACCTCCTCGGGAGTGGAGTACGCCTCGTACACCTCGCCGGCAGCCTGGAGTTTGGCGATCACGTCGCGATAGATCTCGGCGCGCTGGGACTGACGGTAGGGCTCGTGCGGGCCGCCCACCTCGGGGCCCTCGTCCCAGTCCAGGCCCAGCCAGCGCAACGCATCCAGGATCGCCTCGTAACTCTCCTGGCTGTCACGGGCGGCATCGGTGTCTTCGATGCGGAATACGAAGGTGCCCCCGGTGTGCCGGGCGTAGGCCCAGTTGAACAGCGCGGTGCGTACCAGCCCGACGTGTGGGGTGCCGGTGGGCGAGGGGCAGAAGCGGACGCGTACGGACGGAATCGACATGGGCCTCTACTTCTGCTTGCGCACAACGGGATTGGTGAGGGTACCGATACCCTCGACGGTGATGCTGACGGTGTCCCCATCCTCGATGGGGCCGACACCCTCCGGTGTCCCGGTCAGGATCAGATCGCCTGGCAGCAGTGTCATCACCGCCGACACCCACTCGATGATCTCCCCGACATCGTGCAGCAGCAGCGCGGTATTGCTGTCCTGGCGCACCTTTCCGTTGACCTCGGTGCGCAGGTCCAGCCCCGACGGGTCGACCGCCGTCTCGATCCACGGTCCCACCGGACAGAAGGTGTCGTGCCCCTTGGCCCGCATCCACTGGCCGTCCTTGGCCTGCTGATCGCGCGCGGAGACGTCGTTGGCGATGGTGTAGCCGAGGATGTACTCGGCGGCCTTGGCGGCGGGTACGTCCTTGCACGGCCGTTCGATGACCGCCACGAGCTCACCCTCGTGGTGCACCGGATGGGCGTCGGCGGGCAGCTGGATGGGCACGTTCGGCCCGATGATGGCGGTGTTCGGCTTGAGGAAGATGACCGGATCCTCCGGCGGTTCGCCCCCCATCTCGCGGGCATGGGCGGCGTAGTTCTTGCCCATGCAGACCACCTTGCTGGCCAGGATCGGCGCCAGCAGCCGGACATCGGCCAACGGCCAGCTGCGGCCGGTGAAGGTGGGGTTGCGGGACAGGTACTGCTCGGCTATTTCGCGGCACACCGCATCGGAGTTGGGGTCGCCTTCGATCACAACGAAGGCGACACCATCGGGACTGGCGATTCGACCAAGACGCATTGGTCCAGCCTAGTGAGCGAGCTGGGCCTGCAGAAACGGGGTGGAGTCCGCCATCGATGCCAGCACGGTGCCCGAATGGTCGGCGTCCGGGTAGATCTTGAGCGTGACGTCCTGGCCCTGCGCCCGCAGCCGGTCATCGAGCTGGATGGACAGCGCGGGCGGTACGTCCTTGTCCTGCAGGCCCACTCCGAGGAAGATCGGCCGGTCATAGCCGCTGGTGGGCGTTCCCATATAGGCGTCCAGCGCGTCGGCGACACCGGGCAGGGTCGCCAGCGGCGCATCGAAGAAGGCGGGCGGCGTCATACCCGCCAAGGCCTGATCCAGCTGACCCTTGCAGAGAGATTGCGCCTTGTGCACCGCATCGCGCCCGGCCGGGGTCAGCACGCTGTCGATGTCCAGGTCCGGCCGGGCGTCACGCAGGCCCGCCAGGATGTAGGCGGTGTAGCTGTTGGCGGCCGGCCCCAGGTTCGGTGGCAGTGCCATCTGCGGTCCCGCCTGGGCGACGATGCTCTCGACGTTGAACGGTGTCCCGGTGGCGACCACGCCGCGGTAGTCCAGGCCGGTGCCACGGGTGAACTGGGTGGCCCAGCGGGCACTGTTGACCGCCGCCCCGCCACCCTGGGACTGGCCGACGATGGCCCATTTCGGCGACAGCGGCAGATCCAGCTGGTGGCTGGCGATCACCGAGTCGACGACGCCGTGTGCGGTGGCCACGCTGTTGAGATAGCTCATCAGGCCGGGCGTGCCGAGCCCGGCGTAGTCCGACCCGACCACCACGTAACCCTGCTCGAGCCAGTGCGAAAGGTATTCGTCGTCACGCTCGCTGCGGGGTTGCACGGACGGCGCGCAGTCATCGCCCAACCCGACCGTGCCGTGCGCCCACGCAATCACGGGCCAGCCACCGTCGGGCGCCTCGCCGCGCGGCACGAACACCGCGGCTGTACTGACGGCGGGCGAATCATGTTGGTTCACTGTGGAATACAGAATCCGATATGCGTGCGCCGCCCCCGGGACGCTCAGCGCGGGATTCAGCGGCACCGACGTGATCAGGTTGCCGGGCGCCGGAATCGGGGCGTCGTAGTGGCGCGCGTCCAGCCCGGACCAGTCTGAGTCGGTCGCCGCGGCCGCCGGGGTGGCGGCGACGATCCCGAATGCCAGCAATACGGCGGTCACACTGCACAGGTTCACCACGCCAGGCTAGGACACGTGTCGCGTGTTCCATATAATGAGAAAATTATTCAATATTTTGGGAAGCGCGTGGCACCATGGCCGCATGCCCTCCACGACGATAGGCACCGTCCGTCGTTGGTCCATGCTGGTGATCGCGCTCACCGCAACCACATGCGCCAACGTCTTCATCAACGGTGCCGCGTTCCTCATCCCGACACTGCACGCCGAACGCGGTCTCGATCTCGCGCGGGCGGGCACGCTGTCGGCGATGCCCAGCCTGGGCATGGTGACGACGTTGATCCTGTGGGGCTATGTCGTCGACCGGTTCGGCGAACGACTGGTGTTGAGCCTGGGCTCGGCCCTGACCGCAGGGGCGGCCTTCGCCGCGGCCTCGGTGCAGTCACTTGTCGCCGTCGGCGCGTTTCTGTTGATCGGCGGAATGGCCGCGGCCAGTAGCAATTCGGCCAGTGGCCGGCTGGTGGTCGGCTGGTTTCCGCCCGAACAACGCGGCCTGGTGATGGGCATCCGGCAGACCGCCACCCCGCTCGGCGTCGGACTGGGGGCACTGGTGATCCCGCGACTGGCCGAATCACAAGGCGTGGCAACGGCATTGCTGTTCCCAGCCGTGGTGTGCGCGTTGGCGGCCGGCATGTGTCTGGTGGGGGTCATCGACCCGCCCCGGCCGCCGCGCGCCGAGGCCCTCGACGAGCATCTGGCCAATCCCTATCGCGGATCGTCGATGCTCTGGCGTATCCACGCCGTGTCCGTACTCCTGGTGGTGCCGCAGTCGGTGGTCTGGACGTTCACCTTGGTGTGGCTGATGACCACGCGCGGCTGGTCGGCGGCCTCGGCCGGTCTGCTGGTGACATCGGCTCAGGTGCTGGGGGCCGCGGGCCGGATCGCCGCCGGCCGGTGGTCGGATGTGGCCGGGTCACGGCTGAAACCCATCCGCACCATCGCCGCCGGCGCCGCGGCGTCCATGGCACTGCTCGCGGTCACCGACTGGCTGCACTCCCCCATCAGCGTCGCACTGGTGGTGATCGCCTCGGTGATCACGGTGTCCGACAACGGGTTGGCCTTCACGGCCATCGCGGAGATCGCCGGCCCGTTCTGGAGTGGCCGCGCACTGGGCACCCAGAACACCAGCCAGCACCTGGCGTCCGCCGCCGCCGCACCGTTGTTCGGCGCACTGATCGGTGTGTTCGGCTATCCGGCGGCCTTCGCCGTCTGCGCGCTGTTCCCGGTCGCCGCGATCCCGCTCGTGCCCGCCGATCCCCCGCCGAACTAACCGCTCATATCCCCGGTCGCGGGTATGCCGTCGGCCAGGCCGTAGCGCAGATACACCGTGCCCTTGGCACCGGCCACCGGCGGTTCGAGCAGCGTGACGTTCGAGGGCACCGCACCGCCGTCGAAGATCTTCTTGCCGGAGCCGAGCAGGATCGGGTGCACCCAGAGATCGAGCCGGTCGAAGAGCTTCTCGCGCAGCAGCGTCTGCACCAGATTCAGGCTGCCGACGACGCTGATGTGCTCGTGCCGGTCCCGGATCTCGCGCACCGCGCCGGCGAGATCCGGGCCGAGCTGTGTCGACCCGGGCCAGGCGAGGTTCGGCTTGCCGCGGGAGGCTACGTACTTCGGGATGCGATTGAACAGATCGGCGAAGTCGCCGTCCTGGTGCGGCCAGTAGGCCGCGAAGATGTCATAGGTCCGCCTTCCGAGCAACAAGGCGTCGGTGCCTTCGTATGCGGCAGCCACCTGTGCGCCGGTGACGTCATCGAGCAGCGGGGCCTGCCAGCCACCGAAGGCGAATCCCACCGGATCCTCGTCGGGGCCGCCCGGCGCCTGGCCGACGAGGTCGAGGCTGGCGAAGAGTTCGATCTGAATCAGTCCCATGATGGTCAGACCCGGCGCGTCGGAGAAAGTCATCGGGGTACCGAAACAGGCATTCACACATTGCTTTTCAAGCCGCGCATGTGTCGACAATCACGAGGGTAGATGTTGTCGAGCCGCGGCGGATCGCGCAGAATCGAGTCCAGCAGATATTGGAATTATTCCAGTTTGGAAGGGATGGACGTTCAGATGACGTTGCTCACGATCGGTGATCAGTTCCCGGCTTATGACCTCACCGCCGTCATCGGAGGTGACCTCTCCAAGGTCGACGCCAAGAAGCCCGACGATTATTTCACCAAGGTCACCAGCGCCGACCATGCCGGCAAGTGGCGAATCGTGTTCTTCTGGCCCAAGGATTTCACCTTCGTCTGCCCGACCGAGATCGCGGCGTTCGGCAAGCTCAACGACGAGTTCGAAGACCGAGACGCCCAGGTGCTCGGCGTCTCGGTGGACAACGAGTTCGTGCACTTCCAGTGGCGCGCCCAGCACGAGGACCTCAAGACCCTGCCCTTCCCGATGGTGTCGGACCTCAAGCGCGAACTGGCCACCGCCACCGGTGTACTCAACTCCGAGGGTGTCGCCGACCGCGCCACCTTCATCGTCGACCCGAACAACGAGGTCCAGTTCGTCTCTGTGACAGCGGGTTCGGTCGGGCGCAATGTCGACGAGGTCCTGCGGGTTCTCGATGCTCTGCAGTCCGATGAACTGTGCGCCTGCAACTGGCGCAAGGGCGATCCCACCATCGATGCCGGCGAACTGCTGGCAGAGGCGGTCTGATCATGTCGCTCGACAACATCAAAGAGGCGCTGCCCGAATACGCCAAGGACCTCAAGCTCAACCTCGGCAGTATCGCGCGCAGCACCGAACTGTCCGAGCAGCAGCTGTGGGGCGCACTGGTGGCGACGGCCGCAGCCTCGAAATCGCAGCGCCTGCTTCGGGAGGTCTCCGAGGACGCCTTGGACATCCTGTCCGGCGAGGCCTACCACGCCGCGCTGGGTGCCGCGGCGATCATGGGGATGAACAACGTGTTCTACCGCACGAAGGGCCAACTCGACGGGCGTTACGACGACCTGCGGGCCGGGCTGCGGATGAACATCATCGCCAATCCGGGCGTCGCCAAAGAGGATTTCGAGCTGTGGTCGCTGGCCGTCTCGGCGATCAACGGATGTGGGCACTGCCTGGCCGCGCATGAAACCGTGCTGCGTGATGCCGGCGTCGACCGCACCGTCATCTTCGAGGCGATCCGGCTGGCGTCCATCATCTCCGGTGTGGCCCAGGCGCTGTCGACGGCGGATGCGCTGGCGGCGGTCTGAGCCCGCGCCGGCCCGGCAGGATCAGCAGCGCCGCAGCCAGGAAGCAGAGTGCCCCGGCGAAAGTGCCGAGGTTGGCCAGCCCGATGTCCTCGGTCGTCCCGGCCTTGGTGACGAAAGCCGCCACTGCGGACACACCGAACGCGACGCAGCCCACCAGGTTGATCCATTCGGCTTGCCAGTCAACCGATCTGGGCGCCCATAGGCCGACCACGATCACCCCGAGCACACCCGAGATCAGGAAGGCCAGCGACCCGGTGGCATCCGGGGCCCACACATAGCGCCGCTCGCCGTGCACCGTGTGCGCCCACACCGAGGCGCCGGTGCTGACGTTGAACAGAATGGTGCCGGCGAACTGGATGGCCGAGGACCACCACGCGGTCCCGCGTTCGGAAAGCCGCAGCTGCATCCACGCGGCCGTGGTGAAGAACCACGATCCGGCGAAGCACAGGACATTCGTCGCACCGGCGCCGGCGACCGCCGTGAATCCGGGTGCCGTGCCGACCGCGAATAAGCTGGAACCGACCGCGAACAACCAGCACTGCCGGCGCAGCGTTGCGACGTCGGCCATCAGCCGGCCTGCTCCATGACGGGGACCTTACAAAACCCGCTAGAGCAGCGCGCGGATCCGCTCGCCGACTGCTGCGGTGGACAGCTTCTCGTCCCCACGGGTGGCCAGATGCTCGGCGACGGCCTTGTCGACCCGCGCGGCGGCGGCGTCCTCGCCGACATGGGCCAGCAGCAGGGCGACACTCATGACGGCCGCAGTCGGATCGGCGATGCCCTGGCCCGCGATATCGGGTGCGCTGCCGTGCACCGGTTCGAACATCGACGGGTTGGTGCGGGTGGCGTCGATGTTGCCGCTGGCGGCCAGTCCGATGCCGCCGCATACCGCGGCCGACAGGTCGGTGATGATGTCGCCGAACAGGTTGTCCGTGACGATCACGTCGAACCGGCCCGGGTCGGTGACCATGTGGATGGTGGCCGCGTCGATGTGCTGATAGGCGACCTCGACATCCGGGAACTCCGCACCGACCTCGGCGACCACCCGCGACCACAGGCTGCCCGCGAAGGTCAGCACATTGGTCTTGTGCACCAGCGTCAGGTGCTTGCGCCGGGACTGGGCCCGCGCGAACGCATCCCGCACCACACGCTCGACGCCGAACGCGGTGTTCACACTCACCTCGGTGGCCACCTCGTGCGGGGTACCGACACGCAGCGCGCCGCCGTTACCGGTGTAGGGCCCCTCGGTACCTTCGCGCACGACGACGAAGTCGATACCCGTCACACCGGACAGCGGGCTGGTGACACCCGGGTACAACCGGCCCGGACGCAGGTTGACGTGATGATCCAGCGCGAAACGCAGTTTGAGCAGCAGCCCGCGCTCCAGCACGCCGCTGGGCACCGACGGATCACCGATCGCACCGAGCAGGATCGCGTCGTAGCCGCGCAGTTCCTCGATCGTCTCTTCGGTGAGCAGCTCACCGGTCGCGTGGTAGCGCCGTGCGCCCAGGTCGTACTCGGTGCGCTCCACCCCCGGCAACACCGTGTCGAGCACCTGGAGCGCCTCGGCGATGACCTCGGGACCGATACCGTCGCCGGCGATGACAGCTAGTTTCACGACAGGTCAACCACTTCCAGTGTGGTGGCGCCGACCGCCTTGGCGATTGCGGCGCGCACGTTTTCGGGGACATCGGTATCCAGGCGCAGGATGATGGTCGCGCTCTCACCGCCGGCGTCCTGGCTCAGCTGGGCGGCCAGGATGTTGACATCCGCCCCGCCGAGTTCGGTGCCGATCTTGCCGAGCGCACCGGGCTGATCGCTGTAGTTGACGACCAGGTTGAAACCCTCGGCACGCAGGTCGAAGTTGCGGCCGTTGATCTGGACGAGTTTCTGTACCTGCTGCGGGCCCGACAGAGTGCCGGCCACGTTGAGTGCGCTGCCGTCGGCGTAGACCGCACGCACGTCCACGACGCTGCGGTGGTTGGGGCTCTCGGTCGCGGTGGAGATCTCGGCGGTCACACCGCGCTCGGCGGCCAGCGCGGGGGCGTTGACGAACGTCACCTGCTCGTCGACGACGGCCGAGAACAGGCCGCGCAGTGCCGAGAGGCGAAGGATCTCGACATCCTCGGAGGCCAGCTCGCCTTGCACCTGGACGGCCAGCGATACCGGCGCGCCATCGGACAGCGAGCCGACCAGCAACCCGAGCTTGCGCACCAGGTCCAGCCACGGCGCCACCTCTTCGCCGACCACACCACCGCCGACGTTGACGGCATCGGGCACGAACTCGCCGGCCAGGGCCAGTTTCACGCTGGCCGCCACATCGGTGCCGGCCCGGTCCTGGGCCTCTTCGGTCGAGGCGCCGAGGTGTGGGGTGACGACCACCTGGGGCAGTTCGAACAGCGGACTGTCGGTGCACGGTTCGGTGGCGAACACGTCGAGCCCGGCGGCGCGCACGTGACCACTGGTGATCGCGTCGGCCAGGGCCTGCTCGTCGATCAGGCCACCACGGGCGGCGTTGACGATGATGACCCCGGGCTTGGTCTTGGCCAGATTCTCCTTGCCGAGCAGGCCGGCGGTTTCCTTGGTCTTGGGCAGGTGCACCGAGATGAAATCGGCGCGCGCCAGCAGATCGTCGAGCGGCAGCAGTTCGATGCCCAGCTGCGCGGCACGGGCCTGGGAGACATAGGGGTCGTACGCGGTGATGTGGGCGCCGAAGGCGGCCAGCCGCTGCGCGACGAGCTGACCGATACGGCCCAGCCCCACCACGCCGACAGTCTTACCGAAGATCTCGGTGCCGGAGAACTTCGACCGCTTCCAGGTGTGCTCACGCAGCGTGGCATCGGCGGCCGGGATCTGGCGCGCGGCCGAGAGCAGCAGGGCCAGCGCATGCTCGGCGGCGCTGTGGATGTTGGAGGTGGGCGCGTTGACGACCAGCACCCCGCGCGCGGTGGCGGCGTCGACGTCGACGTTGTCCAGGCCGACACCGGCACGGGCGACGATCTTGAGCTTGGGTGCGGCGGCCAGCACCTCGGCGTCGACGGTGGTGGCCGAACGCACCAGCAGCGCGTCGGCATCCGTGACCGCGGCCAGCAGCTTCGGGCGGTCCGGGCCGTCCACCCAACGGACCTCTACCTGGTCACCCAGGGCGGCAACGGTCGATTCGGCGAGCTTGTCGGCGATCAGTACAACGGGAAGACTCACGCGGTAAGGATAGTGGGCTGCAATATCGACGAAACACCGGGCATTCTGGTGCCATGGACGTCACCGTCGTCGGCTCCGGACCCAACGGCCTGTCCGCCGCCGTGATCCTGGCCCGGGCCGGGCTCGCGGTGCGAGTGATCGAAGCCCAGCCGACCGCCGGCGGCGGCGCGCGCACCCTGCCCGACGCCGAGTTCCCCGGCATCACCCACGACATCTGTTCGGCGGTGCATCCGCTGGCGCTGGCGTCACCGTTCTTCGCCGACTACGACCTCACCGCACGCGGTGTGCGGCTGGCGGTGCCCGAGATCTCCTACGCCAGCCCGCTGCCCGACCGCCCCGCGGCGATCGGGTATCGCGATATCGGCCGCACCTGCGCCGAACTCGAGCACGGGCCGTCGTGGCGGCGGCTGCTGGGACCGCTGGTCGACGACAGCGATGCCGTGGTGCGGCTGATCCTCGGCAACAAACGTTCGGTGCCACCGCTTTCCGCCGCGGCGAAGGTGGCTCCTCGCCTGCTTGCCCAGGGCAGCCGGTTGTGGAGCACGCTGCGCGGCGACGACGCCCGGGCCCTGTTCAGCGGTGTCGCCGCCCATACCATCGCCCCGATGCCGTCGCTGGTGTCCAGCGGCGCAGGCCTGATGCTGGGCACCCTCGGACATGCGGTGGGCTGGCCGATTCCGGTCGGCGGCTCACAGGCCATCGTCGATGCGCTGCTGGCCGACCTGCACGCCCACGGCGGTGAACTCGTGCTCGGCGAGGAGGTGACCACGCCGCCTGCCGGTGTGGTGCTCTACGACACCGCCCCCACCGCATTGCTGTCCCTCTACGGTGACACCCTGCCCTCCGGTTACACCCGGGCCCTGCAGCGCTACCGGTACGGGCCGGGAGTGGCCAAGGTCGATTTCGTGCTCTCCGGTGAAATCCCTTGGCGCGACGAGCGTCTGGCGCAGGCGCCGACACTTCACCTCGGCGGCAGCCGGGAACGGATGGCGTTGGCCGAGGCGGAGATCGCGGCGGGCCGGCATGCCGAGTGGCCGATGGTGCTGGCCGCGCTGCCGCATGTGGCCGACCCGGGTCGCATCGACCCCGCGGGCCGGCGTCCACTGTGGACGTATGCACATGTGCCGCATGGCTCGTCGCGCGATATGGCCGAGGCGGTGACCGGGATCTTCGAGCGGTTCGCCCCGGGTTTCCGCGATATCGTCGTCGCGACGCGCAGCGTGCCGGCGTCCCGCTTGGCCCACCACAACGCGAATCTGGTCGGCGGCGATATCGGGGTGGGCGGCAACAACATGATCAGCGCACTGGCCGGCCCGACGCCGCGGCTGAATCCGTGGAGCACGCCCATCCCGAAGGCGTATCTGTGTTCCTCGGCCACCCCGCCCGGCGGCGGTGTGCACGGGATGGCCGGGTACTACGCGGCCGCCACGGTGCTCAGACGTGAGTTCGGCATCGCGGAATTGCCGGCCCTGGCCCCGTGAGCCGCCCGGAGGTTGTGGGTATACCCCTGCGGTGAGCACTCTCGACGATGCGCACGCCCGGCCACCGGGTGTGGATGATGCGACGGTGGCGGCCGTCGGCAAGGTGTCCGAGGCCCTCGAGTACGTGGAACGGGCGCGGGGTCACCTGTACTCGTTTCACCAGCTGATGGGTCACGCCGACCTGCTGCTCGGGCAGGCGTGCGACGACCTGCGCGAAGCCGGGCACGGCGCGGTCGCCGACCGATTGTCGCAGGATATGGTCGGCCGCAACGTCATCCGGGGCCGCTGGACATTCCAGGTGGTCGAGGAATTCGATGACGACTACTGGTCGCGCCTGCGTGCACACGAGAAGAGGGTCCGTGACGACCTTATGGACGGCAAGCGTCACGTGTACGAGGCGGAGATGAAAGAGGACCGTCGCACCAAGGGCCGCGACGGCCACGAAGCCACCCCATGAACGCCGAAAGGCCAGTTATTGCACGCTCTTTCGAGTTCGTCGTGCAATAACTGGCCGTTGGGCTGGGAGAGCCTACGCGGTCTCGGTGATCGGCCGGTCGACCCAGCTCATCAGGTCGCGCAGCTTCTTGCCGGTGACCTCGATCGGGTGCTCGGCGTTGGCCTTGCGCAGGGCCTCGAGCTCGGTGTTGCCGTTCTCGACGTTGGCGACCAGACGCTTGACGAAGGTGCCGTCCTGGATGTCCTTGAGGATGTCCTGCATACGCTTCTTGGTGTCGGCGTCGATGACCCGCGGGCCCGACAGGTAGCCACCGAACTCGGCGGTGTCGCTCACCGAGTAGTTCATCCGGGCGATGCCGCCTTCGTAGATCAGGTCGACGATGAGCTTGAGCTCGTGCAGCACCTCGAAGTACGCCATCTCGGGGGCGTAACCGGCCTCCACCATGACCTCGAACCCGGTCTTGATGAGCTCCTCGGTGCCACCGCACAGCACGGCCTGCTCACCGAACAGGTCGGTCTCGGTCTCTTCCTTGAAGGTGGTCTTGATGACACCGGCACGCCCGCCACCGATGGCCGACGCGTAGGACAGCGCCAGCGCCTGGCCCTCACCCTTGGGGTCCTGGTCGACGGCGATCAGGGCGGGCACGCCCTTGCCGTCGACAAACTGCCGGCGCACCAGGTGGCCGGGGCCCTTGGGGGCGACCATGCCGACGGTGACGTTGGCCGGCGGCTTGATCAGACCGAAGTGGATGTTCAGGCCGTGGCCGAAGAACAGCGCGTTGCCGTCCTCCAGGTTCGGCTCGATGTCGTTCTTGAAGATCTCGGCCTGCGCCGTGTCGGGCGCCAGCAGCATGATCACGTCGGCCCACTTGGCGACCTCGGCCGGCGTGTCGACCTCCAGGCCCTGCTCCTCGACCTTGACGCGGGACTTCGAGCCCTCTTTCAGGCCGACCTTGACCTGCACACCCGAGTCACGCAGTGACAGTGAATGGGCGTGGCCCTGGCTGCCGTAGCCGATCACCGCGACCTTGCGGCCCTGGATGATCGACAGATCCGCGTCGTCGTCGTAGAACAGTTCGATTGCCACTTACTTTTCCTTCTCTTGTTTTCGGTCGTGTTGAAGCTGTGTCGATGGAAGCTATTTGGCGGTGCCGATCCCGCGCGGTCCGCGCGACAGCGAGACGATGCCGGACTGCACGATTTCCCGAATACCGTACGGCTCGAGCACCCGCAGAAACGCCTCGAGCTTCTCCGGCGTCCCGGTGGCCTCGATGGTCAGCGACTCGGTGGACACATCCACCACCTTGGCACGGAACAGGTTGACCGCTTCAATCACCTGGCTGCGGGTGGTCGCATCGGTGCGCACCTTGATCAGCGCGAGCTCGCGCGAGACCGACTGAGCCTCGTCCTGTTCGACGATCTTGATCACGTTGATCAGCTTGTTGAGCTGCTTGGTGACCTGTTCGAGCGGGAAGTCCTCGACCTGGACGACGATGGTCATCCGGGACAGGTGCTTCTGCTCGGTGGCGCCGACCGCCAGGGACTGGATGTTGAATCCGCGCCGGGAGAACAGCGAGGCGACGCGCGCCAGGACGCCGGGTTTGTCCTCGACGAGCACCGACAGGGTGTGGGTGGAGATGGTCATCAGATTCCTCGGTTCTTCGCGCAAGCGCTCATCACGCGTGCCCTTCTTCGGAGTCGAACAGCGGCCGGATTCCGCGGGCGGCCTGGATCTCGTCGTTGCTCGTCCCGGCGGCGACCATCGGCCACACCTGGGCGTCCTTGCCGACGACGAAGTCGATGACCACCGGCCGGTCGTTGATGGCACGGGCCTGGTTGATCACATCTTCGACGTCTTCTTCACGCTCGCAACGCAATCCGACGCAACCCAGCGCCTCGGCCAGCTTCAGGAAATCCGGGATCCGGCGGCTGTGCGTCGACAGATCCGTCTGGCTGTACCGCTTCTCGTAGAACAGCGTCTGCCACTGCCGCACCATGCCCAGGTTGCCGTTGTTGATCAGCGCGACCTTGATCGGCGCACCCTCGATGGCACAGGTGGCCAGTTCCTGATTGGTCATCTGGAAGCAGCCGTCGCCGTCGATGGCCCACACCTCGGCCTCGGGCCGGCCGAACTTGGCGCCCATGGCCGCCGGGACCGCGAAGCCCATGGTGCCCAGACCGCCGGAGTTCAGCCACGTCTTGGGGTTCTCGTACTTGACGAACTGGGCGGCCCACATCTGGTGCTGGCCGACGCCGGCGACGTAGAGCGCGTCGGGTCCGGCGATCTGACCCAGCTTCTCGATGACGAACTCGGGGCTCAGGCTGCCGTCGCTCTGCGGGCCGTAGCTCAGCGGGTAGGTCGACTTGATGCTGGACAGGTATTCCCACCAGTTGTCCAGCTTCAGCGACGCCGCGTTGGTGCCGTCGCGGCGCAGCACCTCCAGCAGATCGGTGATGACGTTGCGGACATCGCCCACGATCGGCACGTCGGCGTGCCGGTTCTTGCCGATCTCGGCGGGGTCGATATCGGCGTGGATGACCAGGGCATCCGGGGCGAACGAGTCCAGCTTGCCGGTGACCCGGTCGTCGAAGCGGGTGCCCAGTGCGATCAGCAGATCGCTCTTCTGCAGCGCGGCGACCGCGGAGACGGAGCCGTGCATGCCCGGCATACCCATGTGCTGCGGGTGGCTGTCCGGGAACGCACCGCGGGCCATCAGGGTGGTGACCACCGGGATGCCGGTCAGTTCCGCCAGATCCATCAGTTCGGCGGTCGCCTCACCGCGGATGACGCCGCCACCGACGTAGAGCACCGGTTTGCGGGCCTCGGCGATCAGCTTGGCGGCCTCGCGCACCTGGCGGCTGTGCGGCTTGGTGTTCGGCTTGTAGCCGGGCAGGTCCATCACCGGCGGCCAGGAGAAGGTGCACTGGCCCTGCAGGATGTCCTTGGGGATGTCGACGAGCACCGCGCCGGGTCGCCCCGACTGGGCGATGTGGAAGGCCTCGGCGATCACCCGCGGGATGTCGTCGCCGTCGCGCACCAGGAAGTTGTGCTTGGTGATCGGCATGGTCATGCCGGTGATATCGGCTTCCTGGAAGGCGTCGGTGCCGATCAGGGCGCGGCCGACCTGTCCGGTGATCGCGACCACCGGGATGGAGTCCATCTGGGCGTCGGCCAGCGGGGTGACCAGGTTGGTGGCACCGGGACCCGAGGTGGCCATCATCACACCGACCTTGCCGGTGGCGTGGGCGTAGCCGCTGGCGGCATGCCCGGCGCCCTGCTCGTGCCGCACCAGGACATGGCGCAGCTTCATCGAGTCGTACAGCGGGTCGTAGACCGGCAGCACCGCTCCGCCGGGGATACCGAATATCACCTCGACGCCGATCTCTTCCAGCGAACGCACCACCGACTGCGCGCCGGTGAGTTCAACGGGCGCAACATGTTTCGGCTGCGTCACGGGATTGGCCGCAGCCACGGGTGAGTTTGCGCGCTGGGCGGGCTCGGGGGGCCGCGTGGTGGGAGCGCTCACGATGTCCTCTTCGTCGGGTTGGTTATCTGTCGGTTCTGGTACTTGGGCAAGAAAAAACCCCCGTCAGCGGAGTCCGCTGTACGAGGGTTGGCGCGTCGATGCTGTGTGCTATGCCCGAGTGAGGGCCAGCGCGGCATCAACGCGCCAACCAAGTACTACGGAAATCTCGGACTTCTGCATAACAAGTGACGGTAGCCCGCGCACTGGTCAAAGGTCAAATTGCCCTGACCGGTCCCCGACGCCCGGATTCGCGATGCGGGCACGGTGCAAAGATGGCGTGGTGAGTTCCGCTCGTGCGCAGACCGACGTCGTCATCCGCATCTCCCCGATGGCCTATTTCGGGGTGGGCTTCTTCACCCTGGGTCTGCTCGCCCTGATCTTCGCGTGGCCGGGCTATGCCGCCGTGCTGTTGATCCTGCCGATCCTGTTGGCGGCGGCCGTCTTCCGATACCGCACGGTGGCCGACCGGGACCACGTGCGGGTGCGCACGCTACTGGGCAGCCGCACGGTGCGCTGGGAAGAGATCGACGGCCTGCGGTTCACCAGGAGTTCCTGGGCGCGCGCACGTCTCACCGACGGCAGTGAGCTCGTCCTGCCCGCGGTGACCTTCTCGACGTTGCCGTTGCTCACCGCGGCCAGCGGTGGCCGGGTGCCCAACCCCTACGAGTAACTACGCGATCGGATTGGCGCCGTTGAGCAGGACCCAGAAGCCGACGCCCACACCGATCCCCAGCAGCAGCGCCAGGAACGAGCCGACGAACGGCCGACGGGCCCAGCCCCTACCGGCATCCAGCCCGTAGCGTCCCGGACCGGTCAGCGTCAGCGCCGCCGCCACCAGCACGAGAGTGACCTGGTGCTCATGGCCCGACGGTACGACGAAGCTGACGAAACTGTGGTCGGGTGCCGCGGCGATGGCGGCCAGGAGCGCGTTGATCAGGTACGCCAGCGCGGCCGCGGCGGCCAGCGGGGTGAACAGCCCGAGCACCAGCAGCACGCCCGCGCCGACCTGCGCGCCCGCGGCGACATAGGTGATCAGGCCGGCGTGCTGATAGCCCAGCTCGTTGAGCGAACCTTCGAAACCGCTCAGGCCCGCGCCGCCCCACCAACCGAACGCCTTCTGCAGTCCGTGTATGACGAGCAGCACGCCCAGCCCGGCACGCAGCAGGAACAGGCCCAGGTCGGTGGTACCGCGCCGACCCGCCGCGCGGATGCGCTGGTCAGCGTCGTGCGGCCCGATCTCGGTCGGCACCGCCGGTGCGGCCGCGTAGGGGTTCGGCGCCGCCGGGGACACATAGGGCAGGGGTTCGGGTTCGCCGAGCAGCGAATAACCGGACTGCTCCGGTTTGGCGGAACCCTCGGTGTCGTACCGCGGGATGGCCGTAGTCTCGAAATCGCCCCCGTACGTCGACGAGGGCAAGTCGTCTTCAGGGTCGACCAGCCGGGCCGACGCCGGCCGTTGCCAGTCGGTCATGCCATGAGGTTCAGCGGTCACGGTTGCCAGGGTAAATGCAAGACACGCCGTAACTCGGTATTGGCGCGACACAAACGCGCACGTATCCACACCGATACACACTCGTGACACAGGGTTGCGACCGACACCTTCTTGGCGCGTTCGGCGCATCCATCCGTAGTCTGGCCTGCATGAGACAGGGCGGGCCTACGCTGACGGCGCTTCGAGGCGCTGCGGTGCTGTGCACGGTGATGGTGGCAGCGGTCGGATGCGCCCGGTTCGACGATGCGCAGTCGCAGCCGTTCACCACCGAGCCACAGATGGAGGCCCCGCCCTCGTCGTCGCCGCCGCCTCCCCCGCCGCTGCCGGGTGCACCGTTTCCCAAAGAGTGCCCCGCCCCCGGTGTGATGCAGGGCTGCCTGGAGAGCACCAGCGGCCTCATCATGCTTCCCGACAGCCAGTCCGCGCTGGTGGCCGAACGCACGACGGGCGCGGTCAAGACCGTGTCGACCAAGGCCGAACCGAAGGTCAAGGTCGTCATCCCCGTCGACCCGTCCGGCGACGGCGGCCTGCTCGACATCGTGCTGTCGCCCACCTATTCACAGGACCGGCTGATGTACGCCTACGTCAGCACCCCGACCGACAACCGGGTCATCCGCATCGCCGACGGCGATGTGCCCAAGCCGCTGCTGACCGGAATCCCCAAGGGCACCACCGGCAACGCGGGATCACTGATCTTCACCAGCCCGACGACGCTGGTGGTTCAGACCGGCGACGCCGGGAACCCGGCGCTGGCCAACGACCCGGCCTCGCTGGCGGGCAAGATCCTGCGCATCGAGCAACCCACCACCGTCGACCAGGCCCCGCCGACGACCGCCCTGTCCGGGATTGGCGCGGCCGGTTCGATGTGCACCGATCCGGCCGACGGGTCGCTCTACATCACCGATCGCACCCCGACCGGCGACCGCCTGCAGAAGATCACCAAGGACTCCAAGGTGTCCACGGTGTGGTCCTGGCCGGACAAGCCCGGGGTGGCCGGCTGCGCCGCCCTCGACGGCGCCGTCCTGGTGAATCTGGTGAACACCAAACAGACCGTCGCCGTGCGGATGGCCCCCGACACCGGAGCGGTGACCGGTGAGCCCGAGGTGGTGCGCCAGGATCAGCACGGCCACGCCTGGGGGCTCGCGGTGTCCCCGGACGGCAACGTCTGGGGCGGCACGATCAACAAGACCTCAGGTGACGCCGAGAAGCTCGACGACGTGGTGTTCCCGCTGTTCCCGTCGGGTGGCGGCTTCCCGCGCAGCAACGCCGACAAGACGTGATGGCGGCGGGCTGACCTAACTACACGCGGCGATCACCAGTTCGCGCACCCGCGCGGCGTCGGCCTGGCCCTTGGTGGCCTTCATCACCGCGCCGACTATTGCGCCTGCCGCAGCCACTTTGCCGGCCCGAATCTTGTCGGCGACATCGGGATTGGCGGCCAGGGCCTCGTCGACCGCGGCCTGGATCAGTGAATCATCGCGCACCACAACAAGTCCGCGATCATTCATGACCTGCTCGGGTTCGCCCTCGCCGGCGAGTACACCCTCAACCACCTGGCGGGCCAGCTTGTTCGACAACTTGCCGCCGTCGACCAGTTCGACCACCGCGGCCACCTGCTTGGGCGTGATGGCCAAATCGGATACGGCCACCCCGATCTCGTTGGCCTTCTGCACCAGGAAGTTGCCCCACCACGCACGTGCGGCCTCGCTGGAGGCGCCGTGCGCGACGGTGGCGGCCACCATATCGATGGCACCGTTGTTCACCAGGTCGCGCATCACCTCGTCGGAGACGCCCCACTCCTGCTGAATCCGCTTGCGCGCCAACCACGGAAGCTCCGGGATGGTGGTGCGCAGCCGCTCCACCAATTCAGCAGTGGGCGCGATCGGCTCCAGGTCCGGCTCCGGGAAATAGCGGTAGTCCTGCGCGGTCTCCTTGCTGCGCCCGGGTGTGGTGTGGCCGGATTCGTGGAAGTGCCGGGTCTCCTGGGTGACGGTGCCCCCGGCACTCAGCACCGCGGCCTGGCGGCGCATCTCGTAGCGCACCGCCACCTCGACACTCTTGAGCGAGTTCACGTTCTTGGTCTCGGTGCGGGTACCGAATTCACTGGCGCCCTTCGGTTTCAGCGACAGGTTGGCATCGCAGCGCAGCGAACCCTGGTCCATCCGCACATCGGAGACGTCCAGTGCGCGCAGCAGATCGCGCAACGCCGTGACATACGCGCGGGCGATCTCCGGTGCGCGTTCTCCGGTGCCCTCGATCGGCCGGGTGACGATCTCGATCAGCGGCACCCCGGCGCGGTTGAAATCGGCCAGCGAGGTGGTCGCCCCGGAGATCCGGCCGGTGTCGCTGCCCAGGTGGGTCAGCTTGCCGGTGTCCTCCTCCATGTGCGCACGCTCGATCTGGACCCGGAAGGTGGTGCCGTCGTCCAGCGGGACGTCCAGGTACCCGTCGACGGCGATCGGTTCGTCGTACTGCGAGATCTGGTAGTTCTTCGGCTGATCCGGGTAGAAGTAGTTCTTCCGCGCGAACCGGCCCCACGGCGCGATCTCGCAGTTCAGCGCCAGCCCGATCCGGATCGCCGACTCCACCGCCGATCCGTTGAGCACCGGCAGTGCGCCGGGCAGACCCAGGCACACCGGGCACACCTGCGTGTTGGGCTCGCCGCCGAACTGGTTGGCACAACCGCAGAACATCTTCGTCGCGGTCGACAGCTCGACGTGCACCTCCATCCCCATGACGGGATCGAAAGCGGCGATGACCTCGTCGTAGTCCAGGAGTTCGGCGGTATCGACAGACATGCCGTCGATCCTAATGGGGGCAGCTCAGCCGAAGAATTCCGCAGCGTCGTCATAGCGGCTCTGCGGCACCAGCTTGAGCTGTTGCACCGCGTCCGCCAGGGGCACCCGCCCGATGTCCTGCCCGCGCAGCGACACCATCATGCCGAACTCGCCGGCATGGGCGGCGTCGGCGGCGTTGACGCCGAACCGGGTGGCCAGCACCCGGTCATAGGCCGTCGGGGTGCCGCCGCGCTGCACGTGGCCGAGCACCGTGACGCGCACCTCCTTCTTGATGCGCTTCTCCACCTCAAGAGCCAGCTGCTGGGCCACACCGGTGAATCGCTCGTGGCCGAACTCGTCGAGGCCGCCCTGCCGGAGCTGCATGGTGCCCTCGGCGGGTTTGGCGCCCTCGGCGACGACGCAGATGAAGTGCGAGGAGCCGTGCTGGAACCGCTTCTTGACCAGCCGGCATACTTCCTCGACATCGAAGGGTTGCTCGGGGATCAGAGTCATGTGTGCACCGGTGGCCAAGCCCGCGTTCACCGCGATCCAGCCGGCGTGCCGGCCCATCACCTCGACGAGCATGACCCGCTGGTGCGACTCCGCCGTGCTGTGCAGCCGATCGATGGCGTCCGTGGCCACCTGCAGCGCGGTGTCGTGCCCGAACGTGACGTCGGTGCAGTCGATGTCGTTGTCGATGGTCTTCGGGACCCCGACCACGGGCACGTTCTCCTCGGACAGCCAGTGCGCCGCGGTCAGTGTGCCCTCCCCGCCGATCGGGATGAGCACGTCGATGCCGTTGTCCTCCAGCGTCTGCTTGATCTGGTCCAGACCGGCCCGCAGTTTGTCGGGATTGACCCGTGCGGTGCCCAGCATGGTGCCGCCCTTGCCCAGCAGCCGGTCGTTGCGGTCATCGTTGGCCAGCTGGATCCGTCGGTCCTCCAGCAGGCCGCGCCATCCGTCCAGGAAGCCGACCACCGTGGATCCGTAACGCTGGTCGCAGGTCCGCACCACCGCCCTGATCACGGCGTTCAGCCCCGGACAGTCACCACCACCAGTCAGCACGCCAATACGCATGCCGCCTATCTAACCCGTTTACAGCGCGGTCGGCAGCGATCCCCGGGCCGCCTCATAGGCCGCACCCACCCGGTAGAGCCGGTCATCGGCCATGGCGGGGGCCATGATCTGCAGTCCGACCGGGAGCCCGTCGTCGGCCGACAATCCCGACGGCACCGACATGCCACAGTGCCCGGCCAGGTTGAGCGGCAGGGTGCACAGGTCGAACAGGTACATGGCCAGCGGGTCGTCGACCTTCTCCCCGAGGCGGAATGCCGTCGAGGGAGTGGCCGGGGTGGCCAGGACGTCGACCTTTTCGTAGGCCCGGTCCAGATCGCGGGCGATCAGCGTGCGGACCTTCTGGGCCTGGTTGTAATAGGCGTCGTAATAGCCCGCCGACAGTGCGTAGGTGCCGATCATGATGCGGCGCTTGACCTCCGGCCCGAACCCTGCGGCCCGAGTCAGCGCCATGACCTCTTCGGCGCTGTGGGTGCCGTCGTCGCCGACCCGCAGGCCGTAGCGCATGGCATCGAAGCGCGCCAGGTTGCTCGACACCTCCGAGGGCAGGATCAGGTAGTAGGCCGCCATCGCGTGGTCGAAGTTCGGGCAGTCGACCTCGATGACCTCCGCGCCGAGGGCGGTGAGCTGCTCGACGGCGGCGTGGAACGACGCCAGCACGCCGGCCTGATAGCCCTCGCCACGCAGCTGCTTGACGACGCCGACCCGCACACCCTTCAGATCGCCTTGAGCGCCGGCCTTGGCGGCGCCCACCACATCGGGCACCGGGACGTCGATCGACGTGGAGTCGCGCGGGTCGTGGCCGGCGATCACCTGGTGCAGCAGCGCGGTGTCGAGCACCGTGCGGGCGCACGGCCCGCCCTGGTCCAGCGATGACGCGCAGGCGATCAGTCCGTACCGGCTGACGGTCCCGTACGTCGGCTTGACGCCGACGGTCGAGGTGAGAGCGGCCGGCTGGCGGATCGAGCCACCGGTGTCGGTGCCGATGGCCAGCGGGGCCTGGAACGCCGCGAGCGCGGCGGCGCTACCGCCGCCGGAGCCGCCGGGCACCCGCTCGACATCCCATGGGTTGCGGGTGGGGCCGTACGCGGAGTTCTCGGTCGAGCTGCCCATCGCGAACTCGTCCATGTTGGTCTTGCCCAGAATCGGGATACCGGCCGCCCGCAGCTTCGCGGTGACCGTCGCGTCGAACGGGGACCGCCAGCCCTCCAGGATCTTGGATCCGGCGGTGGTCGGCGCATCGATCGTGGTGAAGACGTCTTTGAGGGCCAGGGGCACCCCGGCCAGCGGCGACGGCAGCGCTTCACCGGCGGCGACCTGGCGGTCGACCTCGGCGGCCGCGGCCAGTGCCTGCTCGGCGCCGACGTGCAGGAACGCGTGATAGCGCTCATCGGTCGCGGCGATCTGGTCCAGGTGCGCGGTGGTGACCTCGGTCGAGGTGACCTCCCCCGCGGCGATCTTGGCGCCCAGCGTGGCGGCGTTCTCGCGGATCAACTCGGTCATTCTTCTTCTTCCAGGATGCGGGGCACCGCGAAGCGACCGTCCTCGGCGCGCGGGGCGGCGGCAAGGGCCTGGTCCTGGGTGAGGCTCGGCACGACCTCATCCGGCCTCGTCACATTGGCGTAGCCACCCGACTCCGCCTGTCCGGGCCGCCGCGAAAGCGGATTGTCCGTGGCTTCGACGCCCGTGACGTCGACGGACTGGATCTGGCCGACGTGGGCCAGGATGGCGTCGAGCTGACCGGCGAAACTGTCCAACTCGCCATCGGTGAGGGCGAGCCGGGCCAGCCGCGCAAGGTGGGCTACCTCGTCCCGGGAGATCTGTGACACGACTGGAAAGCCTAGTCGCTGCGCTCCACCCCTTTTAATCCCCCGGTCGCTGCGCTCCTGCCCGCCGGGTCATCCCCCGGTCGCTTGCGCTGCCAGCCCGCCGGTTCGCCGCGCACCTGCCGCTGTGACAAGGTGTCACGCGTGCCGTCATATCTGCTGCGGGTCCAGCTGGAGGACCGACCGGGCAGCCTCGGCTCGCTGGCCGTCGCGCTCGGTTCGGTGGGCGCCGACATCCTGTCCCTCGACGTGGTCGAGCGCGGAGCGGGCTACGCCATCGACGATCTGGTCGTCGACCTGCCGGTCGGTGCGATGCCCGATTCGCTGATCACGGCCGCCGAACACATCCAGGGTGTCTACGTCGACAGCATCCGGCCGCATACCGGGCTGCTGGAGGCGCACCGCGAACTCGAGCTGATCGACCACATCGCCGCGGCGGGCGACAAGCTGCAGATGCTCGCCGACGAGGCCCCGAAGGTGTTGCGCGTGGGCTGGTGCAGCGTCGTGCGGCTGACCGAAGACGGGCTGGAGACCATCGTCGGCAGCCCGGGGGCACCCGAAACGCTTGCGCAGACCGCGCCCTGGCTGCCGATCGAGCATGCCGCGGTCCTCGACGGCAGCGCGCCGTGGGTGCCTCAGGTCTGGCGCGATATCGACACCACCCTGGCCGCCGCCCCACTGGGCGATCACGGCACCGCGGTCCTGTTGGGCCGCCCGGGCGGGCCCGCCTTCCGGCCGTCGGAGGTCGCGCGGCTGGGCTACCTGGCCGGCATCGTGGCCACCATCCTGCGTTAGTCCGCCGGCGCCGGGCCGTTCTCCAGCAGTG
This sequence comes from Mycolicibacterium sp. Y3, assembly GCF_051188035.1. Lineage (NCBI taxonomy): Bacteria > Bacillati > Actinomycetota > Actinomycetes > Mycobacteriales > Mycobacteriaceae > Mycobacterium > Mycolicibacterium sp. Y3. The sequence goes on from NZ_JAVQLT010000001.1 coordinate 4,573,141, forward strand.
CGCGAAAGCCGTCCTCGTCGAGGACCGGCACCCCGAGTTCGATGGCCTTGTCGTACTTGGACCCCGGGGCGTCCCCGGCCACCACATAAGCCGTCTTCTTCGACACCGAGCCGGCCGCCTTGCCGCCACGCACCAGGATGGCCTCCTTGGCCTCGTCGCGCGAGAACCCGGTCAGCGACCCGGTGACGACGATGGACAGGCCTTCCAGGGTCCGTTCGATGCCCGCGTCGCGTTCATCGGCCATCCGCACCCCTGCGGCACGCCACTTGTCGACGATGGCCCGGTGCCAGTCCACGGTGAACCACTCGATCACGGCGGCGGCGATGGTCGGACCGACACCCTCGACCGCGGCGAGCTGCTCCTCGGACGCCGCCATCACCGCGTCGAGGCTGCCGAACTCACCGGCCAACGCGCGCGCCGCCGTCGGCCCCACATGGCGGATGGACAGCGCCACCAGGACACGCCACAGCGGCTGGGATTTGGCCTTACCCAGATTGGCCAGCAGCCGTTTGCCGTTAGCGGACAGTTCGCCGGCCTTGGTGGTGAACAGATCGGTGCGCAACAGATCGTCGGCCGTCAGGGTGAACAGGTCGCCCTCGTCATCGATCACGCCGGCAGCCAACAGCGCCACCGCCGCTTCGTACCCGAGCCCTTCGATATCGAAGGCACCGCGGCCCGCGACGTGGAACACGCGCTCGCGCAACTGGGCCGGGCAACTGCGCGTGTTGGGGCACCGGATGTCGGCGTCGCCCTCCTTGGCCGGCGCCAGGGGGGTGCCGCACTCGGGACATGTTGTGGGCATGACGAATTCGCGTTCGGTACCGTCGCGCAGATCGACCACCGGCGCCAGCACCTCGGGGATGACGTCACCGGCCTTGCGGATCACCACGGTGTCGCCGATCAGCACGCCCTTGCGCTTCACCTCGGAGGCGTTGTGCAGGGTGGCCAGTCCGACGGTGGATCCGGCGACCTTGACCGGCTCCATGTAGGCGAACGGGGTGACCCGGCCGGTGCGGCCGACATTGACCCTGATGTCGAGCAGTTTGGTGGTGACCTCTTCGGGCGGATACTTGTAGGCCACCGCCCAGCGGGGTGCGCGCGATGTCGCACCGAGCCGGCGTTGCAACGCCACCTGGTCGACTTTGACCACCACGCCGTCGATTTCGTGTTCGACGTCATGCCGGTGCTCACCCCAGTAGGAGATCCGCTCGGCGACCGCGGCGATGCCCTGCACGCGGGTGGTGTGCGTCGAGACGGGCAGCCCCCACTGACCGAGCGCGCGGTAGGCGTCGTGCAATGAGGCGAACGTCGTGCCGTCCACGAGGCCCAGCCCGTGGCAGATCATCCGCAGCCGGCGCCGGGCGGTGACGGCCGGGTTCTTCTGGCGCAGCGACCCGGCTGCGCTGTTTCGCGGGTTGGCGAACGGCGGCTTGCCCTCGGCCACCAGACCGGCATTGAGGTCCTCGAAATCGGTGAGCCGGAAGAACACCTCACCACGCACCTCGAGGACGGCGGGCAGCGGGAACTCCGCGGAGTCGATGAGCCGTTCGGGGATGTCCTCGATGGTGCGTGCGTTGAGGGTGACGTCTTCACCGGTGCGGCCGTCACCCCGGGTGGCCGCACGCACCAGCCTGCCGTCGCGGTAGACCAGCGCGAGCGCGACACCGTCGATCTTCAGTTCGCAGAGATACTCGGTGGTCTCACCGGTCTCGGCGCTGATCCGGGCCGCCCATGCCGACAGTTCGTCGCTGTCGAACACGTTGTCCAGCGACAACATCCGTTCCAGATGGTCGGCGGAGGCGAAGTCGGTGGCGAAGCCGGCACCGCCGACCAGCTGGGTCGGCGAGTCGGGGGTACGCAACTCCGGATGCGCCTCCTCCAGGGCCTCCAGTTCGCGCAGCAGCGTGTCGAACTCGGCGTCGGAGACGATGGGCGCGTCTTTGACGTAGTACCGGAACTGATGCCCCCGCACCTCCTCGGCCAGTTCCTGCCAACGGCCGCGTACCTCAGAGTCGGATGAGCTCACGCCCAAGAGGCTAGTCGAGCCCGCCGACAGGTCTTGGCAGGCTCAGAGGGGCGGCCAGAGCCGGAACCGCACCACATCGCGCCAGGTGGTGCCTTCCCATCCCTGCAGCACGAAACCGTGCGGCTCGACCAGTTCACGCAGACTCTGCACGCTCTGGCGGTCCGGGTCCCCGAATCCTTCGACGAACACCAGCAGCCCACCCGGGCGCAGCACCCGCGCCAACCCACGGACGCAGATCTCCTTGTCGGGCACCTCACCGAGCACCGCCGCCAGGAACGCCACATCGAAGGTGTCCTCCGGGAACGGCAACCCGGCGCCGGCATCGCCGGAGTGGGATTCGACGTTGCGGCAGCCCGCGCCCTCGATCGCGCGGCGTGCCTTGTCCAGCATCTGCGGTTGCACATCGAACAGATGCAGGTGCCCGTGCGGCACCCGCTTGGCGATCTCGGTGCTGTAGTAGCCCGGGCCGGGCCCGATCTCCAGCACCCGCTCGTCACCGCCGAGCATCAGCCCGTCGATGACGGCGCCGGGCCGACCGATGACACGCCGGACCGGGTTGTTCAGGAAGATCGAGACCCAGTGCGGATAGGGCATATCGCTGACGCGCCGAGTCTGGCGCACCACGGTGTCGAGCCACGATGTGGGCATATCACCCTCCTCATCTGCATAAGTTAGGTAAGCCTAACTCAATTGCCCGCGGAATAGACTGCTTCCCGTGCCGCACCCCGTGATGTTCAGAGATGACGACTTCGGACTGGCCGAGATCCGCGAGATCGCGCTGGGCTTTCCCACCGCGTTCGAGAAGGTCTCGTGGGGCCGGCCCGTGTTCTGCGCGCCGAAGATGTTCACGATGTTCGGCGGCAACCTCAAGAGCACCGACGGGATGGTCGCCTATCCCTATTCACTCCTGGTCAAGGTCGACGATTCCGATCGCCGGGCACTGGAGGCGGACAGCCGGTTCTTCTTCCCGGCCTATATGGGCCCGTTCGGCTGGCTGGGCCTGGATCTGACGGCGGGCACGGTGGACTGGGGCGAGGTCCGCGAACTCGTCGATGCCTCTTTTAGGCTCGTGGCATCCAAGAAGTTGATCCGGCAGCTCGACGAAAAGGCTTGAGCGGCAACCTCATTCAGGCAGATTTACCCGCGTCGGCGCCCAGGGTCAGGAAGGTGCGCAACCGGTCGAGTACAAGTTCCGGGCGTTCCTCGATGATCCAGTGTCCCGCGCCGGGCACCAATTCGAGGTCGAAGTTCGAGCAGTGTTCGGGCAGCACCCGCAGCAGTTCCGGGGTAAGCACCGAATCCTCGGTGCCGTGCAGCCAGCGCACCGGCACCGTCACGTGGTATCGGTCGAATTCGCCGCGCATCCACCGCGCCGCCTCCCGGGTCTGGAAGGTGCGGTACCACTTCGAGCCGGCCAGGGCGTACGCCGGCCGCGACAGGCACGCCCGGTAGAAATCCATGTCCTCCTGCGGGGTTTCGAAGTCGCCGCCCACCCACGAACCCAGCAGCCGGAAGAACCGCATCTTCGGGTCGGCGATCACGCGCGGGCCGACGACCGGCAGCATCATCGGAACCTGGTACCACATCCGCCAGATGTTGACCAAGGCCGTGAGGTCTCGTTTGAGCCAGGGCACCGCGGTGTTGATGCCCATAAATGACGCCACCTTCTCCGGATGGCGCAGCATGAAGATGGTCGCGACCGGACCGCCCCAGTCGTGGGCGACCAGGCGGACCGGACCGACACCGAGGCGATCGACGACACCGGCCAGGTCATCGGCGAGGTCGTTCTTGAAGTAGTGATCCCCCGGCGGAGTCGAGCTCCACCCGGCCCCCCGCAGATCGGGGCACAACACCCGGTAGCCGTCGGCGGCGAGCGGCGCGATATGGCGTCGCCATTCCCACCAGTTCTGCGGGAATCCGTGCACCAGCATCACCGGCGGTCCGTCTTCGGGACCGGCTTCGGCGACGTGAATCGTCACGCCGTCGCCGAGATCGAGGTAGCGGTGCTGCACGCCGGGCAGATCGGGCGGGTTCTCCATGGGTACAACCTACGGTATCCAGTACCGGTGGTATCGACTCATGCGGGTTTTGCCCGAACCCGTCAGCGAATGGCCAGGGTGGACGCCGCTTTGGCGGCGCGGGCCTGCCGGTAACCGAGTGCCGCACCGGCGAGCGGGATCAACAGCAGCCCGGCGAGGCCGAACCACGACGTCATCGGCTGCCCGGGCCGGGCGGAGTCCCAGCCGTGCAACGCGGACAGGTCCAGCGGCGCACTCGGCGGCGCCGACGCGGGCGCAATGCCGAGCGACGCGGGTACCGCCACCACCACCGGCGGCAGGGCGATCGCGACCCCGGGCTGCGGCACCGACACGACCGGTTGGCGCGCGCCGTCCACGGGGGTACGGCCATCCCCGAAGGTCACCTTCGGGGCGACGAAAACCGGGGCCGCGGGGGGCATATCCGAACCGGAGGAGGTCCGCGCCCCGGCGATGGACAGGGTCGGTGTCGCAGTCGACGACTCCGAATCGCCGGTACTCGCCGCGGTCTGCGGCGCGCGGCTCACGGTGGCGGTATCGGTGCGACGGGCGGTCTCGCTGTCGCCGGTCGTGTAGGCGACACTGCTCTTGCGGTTGTCGGCACCGGCCCGACCGTCACCGGAATCGCTGCGGGGCCCACGCTCACCGCGATGATCGCCGCCACGGTTGCCGTGCTGGCCGCCGTGCGAATGACTGGAATCGCCCGGCGCGGCCGCCGCGACGGTCGCTGTCGGCCCGCCGACCAGCACCAAGGCGGCGAGCGCGGTAGCGCTCGCTGCTACGGCCCGCTTCGCTCGATCCACAGTCTCCCCCGCGTTCGAACCTCACCATACTGCGAACCGATGTTTGCGGGCTAGATCGCGTCGGGATCCTGATGCAGTCCGTCCGCGGCCTTCTGCGCCAGCGAGATCGCGGTCCGCGCCCAGTCCACGGTGGCGCCGGCCAGGCCGCACGCCGGTGTGATGCCGATCCGGTCGCGCAATACCGCGCGCGGAAACCCCAACCGGTCGGTGACCTTCGCCGCGGCGGCCGCCACCTGATCGGCTGTGGGCCGCGTGGTCGGCGCGGTGGACGAGACGACGCCAAGCAGTACCGTGCGGTCGGATTCCACGAACTCCCCGACCCCATCCAGATCGGCCGCGCCCAGCACCGCGACATCGACGGACACGGCATCGATGGCACTGTCCCGCAAGAGCTTCCACGGCAGGTCGGGAGCACAGCAATGCACGACGACGGCACCCCCGACGCGTCGGGCACATTCGTCGAGCAACCCGCCCGCCACCGGCGCGTCGACGGGATGCACCGAGGACAGGCTCGTCACCCCGGTGAGCCGGCCGGCCAACGCCGCGGGCAGCGTCGGCTCGTCGAACTGGACCACCACCTCGGCCCCGATGCGCCGGGCCACGGTGGCACGGTGCACGGCGACCCCCTCGGCCAGGGATGCGGCCAGATCGCGCACTGCACCGGCGTCAGTGATCGCGCGGTGCCCGTTCGACAGCTCCAACTGAGCAGCCAGGGTGATCGGCCCGGGCACCTGCACCTTGACCGTGCGTCCCTGGACGCCGCGTAGTCCGGCCTTCTCCCAGGCCTCTTCCAGCGCGTCGACATCCTCGTCGAGCAGGCTCGCCGCGCGGCGCTGCACGGCACTGCGACCAGGGGCGATGCGGTAGGCGCGGGGGGCGGTGTCGATACCGATATCGACCAGCAGGGCGCCCGCCCGACCGATCAGATCGGCACCGATTCCGCGGCCGGGGAGTTCGGCGAGGTGCGGCAGCGCGTGCAGTTCGCCGACGATCACCTCGGCCGCCTCGCGCGCGGACGTGCCGGGCCAGGATCCGATGCCGGTCGCAGTGCCGAAAATACTCACGCGGCCAACAGTATTCGATGGCTTAACCTGCGGGAATGCGGGCCTCGCTGAGCGTCAGCGCGCGATGGTCGCGCTGCCGAGGACCTCGTCCCCGGCCGGATCGGGCCGGTAGAGCACCATCGTCTGACCGGCGGCCACACCGCGCAACGGGGTCCGCAGGTCGGCGTGCAGCGCACCGTCGCGCACCTCGACGACGGCGTCGACCAGACCGCCATGGGCACGCACCTGCAGCACGCATTCGACCGGCCCGACGAACGCCGTGCCGGAGGTGAACACCGGCTTCTCGCCGCGCAGTGTGGAGATGTCGAGGTCGGTGGCCGGACCCACCCGCACGGTGCCGCTCGCGGCGTCGATCCCGGTGACGTAGCGGGGTGCCCCGTCGGGACCCGGCCCGGCGATACCCAGGCCCTTGCGCTGACCGATGGTGAAACCGTGCACACCGTCATGCTCGGCGAGCACCGCGCCGCCGGCGTCGACGACGGCGCCGGGCCGGATGCCGATCTTGGCTCCGAGAAACGCCTGGGTGTCACCGGACGGGATGAAACAGATGTCGTGGCTGTCCGGCTTGTCGGCCACCGCCAGCCCGCGCCGGGCGGCCTCCTCGCGGATCTGCGGCTTGGGGGTGTCCCCGATCGGAAACAGCGCGTGACGCAGCTGATCGGCCGTCAGCACAGCCAGTACGTAGGACTGATCCTTGTCGGCGTCCACCGCGCGCCGGAGCCGGCCGTCGGACAGCCGGGCGTAGTGCCCGCTGGCCACCGCGTCGAAGCCCAGCGCCAGTGCCCGGGCCGACAGCGCGGAGAACTTGATCTTCTCGTTGCATCGCACGCACGGGTTCGGGGTCTCACCGCGTGCGTAGGAGTCGACGAAATCGTCGATCACGTCCTCTTTGAAACGGTCGGCGAAATCCCAGACATAGAACGGAATGTCGAGGATGTCGGCGACGCGACGCGCATCCCCGGCGTCCTCCTTCGAACAGCACCCGCGCGATCCCGTGCGCAGGGTGCCCGGCGTGCTGGACAGCGCCAGATGGACCCCGACGACGTCATGACCGGCGTCGACCATCCGGGCCGCCGCCACCGAGGAGTCCACTCCGCCGCTCATCGCGACCAGGACGCGCATCACAGCACCCCCGCACTGGCCAGCGCCGCCGCCCGCGCCCGCTGTACCGCGGCGGGCAGCGCGTCCAGGGCGGCGTCGACATCGGCGTCGGTGCTGGTGTGTCCCAGCGACAGTCGCAGTGACCCGCGAGCGGTGGCCGGATCGGCGCCCATCGCCAGCAGCACATGCGAAGGCTGGGCCACCCCGGCCGTGCACGCCGAGCCGGTCGAGCACTCGATTCCCTTGGCATCCAACAACATCAGCAGCGAATCACCCTCACAACCGCGAAACGTGAAGTGCGCGTTACCGGGCAGCCGGCCGTCCCCGAGCGCACCGTTGACATCCACATCCTCGATGGTGGTGCGCACCCCGTCGATCAGCCGGTCACGCAGCGCCCGAACGCGGGCGCTGCTGACCTCGAGACCGTCGACCGCCACCTTCGCCGCGGTCGCCATCGCGACCACACCGGCCACATCCGGTGTGCCCGAACGGACATCGCGCTCCTGTCCGCCGCCGTGCAGCAAGGGCACGCACGCGGTATCGCGGCGCAACAGCAGCGCCCCCACCCCGGTCGGTCCCCCGAACTTGTGCGCGGCGATCGACAGCGCCGACAGTCCACTGGCCGCGAAATCGACCGGAACGTGCCCGACGGCCTGAATCGCGTCACTGTGCATCGGTATATCGAATTCCGCTGCGATAGCGGCCAATTCGGCGACCGGGAGGATGGTGCCCACCTCGTTGTTGGCCCACATCGCCGTGATCAGCGCGATATCGTCGTGCTCGGCGAGCACGGCGCGCAACGCCTCGGGTGACACCGAACCGTCGGCGGTGACCGGTAGCCACGTCACCTCGGCACCTTCGTGTTCCACCAGCCATTCGACGGCGTCGAGCACGGCGTGGTGCTCCACCGGCGTCGTGACGATCCGGCGCCGCTGCGGCTCGGCCGCGCGGCGGGCCCAGTAGATGCCCTTGATCGCGAGGTTGTCGCTCTCGGTGCCGCCTGCGGTGAAGATGACCTCCGACGGCCGGGCGCCGAGCACACCGGCCAGCGCTTCGCGCGCCTCCTCCATCCGGCGCCGTGCCGCACGCCCCGCCGTGTGCAGCGAGGAGGCGTTACCGACCGTCGCGAGCACGGCGGTCATCGCCTCGATGGCAGCGGGGTACATCGGGGTGGTGGCGGCGTGATCGAGGTAGACGGCGGTCATAGCCTGTCCAGGATAACCGCCCCCGCAGTGGCCCCTGCCTCCGCAGGTCAGGCCACCAAGGCGTGCCCATGCGCACGGCGGCCCATGTCACCGCGCACCGCGGCCTCACAGCGTGCCGCAAGGTCGCGCCGGCTCTCGCCCGGCAGCTGCAGCGATTCCACCCGCACGTGCACCACCGTGCGCCGGGCGGTGACCAGGCGCCGGATCGACGCCAGCAGCGTGTCGTCGCCGATATAGGCCGGCACCGTGGACGGGCTGCCGTCGCGGTGGTGGTAGGTCAGCCGAAGCGGCTGCACGGGTCGCGCGGCGTCCACCGCCGCTTGGAACATGGCCGGCCGGAACTCGCCGTAACCCAGGCCGCACCAGGTGGTGCCCTCCGGGAACGCGACGACGGTCTGCCCGTTGCGCAACCGGGCGGCGACCGCGCTGACCACGGCCGGTAGCCGGCGCAGGCTCTCCCGCTCGATGGGGATGACCTTCATGATCCGGGCCAGCACACCGAGTGCGGGCCAGTCGATGAGATCGGCCCGCGCCACGAACGAGCCCGGCATCACCGCGCCGATCGCGAAGATATCCACCCAGGACACGTGCCCACTGACCACCAGAACACCGCGCAGGTTACGGATCGGCCCACCGGACACGGTGATTCGCACCCCGATACAGCGCAGCATCAGCCGGCAGTAGGCCCGCTGGACGTGGGAACGGCCGGGTAGGGGCACCGCCAGCAAGGGCACCGCCAGGATCAGCAGCAGGGCCGCGGTCACCCGGAACGTGGTCCGCAGCCAGACCATCGGCCGGGGGCCCACCGGCGCGGACCCGGCGTGCATACAACTGGCGTCGCAGGAGGCCTGCGGGAGCCACGAGTGGCTCATTGTGCGTCACCCATCGCTTCTCCCGACCCAGTGGCCTGCGACACAGATCGCAGACGCTTCAGGTACCGCACGTCGGCTTTGCGCTTGTCCAGCAGCGCCGGGAAGTCACCGACGCCGAAGTCGGGGTCGTGCGCGGGTTCACCGCATACCTCGGCGCCCAGGCGCAGGTAGCCGCGCATGAGGGCGGGCACACCGACCCGGGCGGGCGGCTCGATCTCGTCGAGGCTACGGCCTTCGATGACCACCGGGCGGTACGGACGCACGGTGAACTCCTCCGGCGCGCCGTGGCGGCGCAGGACGAAGTCCCGGACGCCGCGCAGCTGGCTGCCCGGCACCTCGCCGTCCACATGGGTGGGCACCGACACGCAGCCGGTGACGTAGTCGTAGCCGCAGCGGTCCAGGTAGGCCAGGATGCCGGCCCACATCAGCAGCACCACACCACCGTTGCGGTGATCGGCGCGCACCACCGCACGCCCCATCTCCACCAGCGACGGACGCAGCGGGTCCAGCGCCCGGACGTCGAATTCGGTGGCGGTGTAGAGGCTGCCCGCCGCGATGGCGCCGGGTGGCGGCAGCATCCGGTAGCAGCCGACCAGGTCGCCGGAACCGTCCTCGCGCACCAGCAGGTGATCGCAGAACTGGTCGAAGCGGTCGGCGTCGCGGCCCTCCTCGAAGCCGGGGCTCGCCGAGGTGAGGGTGAAGCCGGGTTCGGAGGTGAACACCTCATGGCGGAGACGCTGCGCGGCGTCGATATCGTCGGCGTCGGTGGACAGCAACAGGGTGTAGCGCGGTCCGTGGGCCGCGGCGGCCCGAGAACCCCCAGCGGTCATCTGATCGGTGTCATCGGCCGGTATGAGTACAGATGCGGTGCTCATAGTCAGCACCGTCGCCCAGCCGGGTCTCGAGGTGGCATCGCAGGCGTGACGTGTCTGTGCACGCCACGTGAACACCGTTCGCAATCCCCCAAAGGGAGGTGCCCCCAGCAAAACTGCCCCGAAACCGAGGTTTCGGGGCAGTTTCGGCAGTGCCGACGAAGTAGCCGACGAACTAGCCCTTGCGAGCCTTGACGGCCTCGGTGAGCTGCGGGGTCACCTTGAACAGGTCGCCGACGATGCCGAGATCGGTGATCTCGAAGATCGGCGCCTCTTCGTCCTTGTTGACCGCGATGATCGTCTTGGACGTCTGCATACCGGCCCGGTGCTGGATGGCACCGGAGATGCCGAGCGCGATGTAGAGCTGCGGCGACACGGTCTTACCGGTCTGACCGACCTGGAACTGGCCCGGGTAGTAGCCCGAGTCCACCGCGGCGCGCGAGGCACCGACGGCGGCGCCGAGCGAATCGGCGAGATCCTCGACGACCTTGAAGTTCTCCTCGCTACCGACACCGCGGCCACCGGCGACCACGACACTGGCCTCGGTGAGCTCCGGACGGTCGCCACCGACGACCGGCTCGCGAGACGTGATCTTCGTCGCATTCTCGGCCTGGGCCGGGACCTCGACGTTGACGACCTCGCCGGCACCGTCGGCCGGGGCGGCCTCGACGGCACCCGGACGGATGGTGATCACCGGGAGTTCACCGGTGGCCTGGGCCTCCACGGTGTACGCGCCACCGAAGATGCTGTGTACGCCGACGCCGCCCTCTTTGAGCTCGACGATGTCCACGAGCAGACCCGAGCCCAGGCGCGCGGCCAGCCGGCCGGCGACCTCTTTGCCCTCGGCGGTGGCGGCGATGATCACACCGGCCGGCGCGGCCGACTCGGCCAGCGCGGCCAGCACGTCGACCTTCGGGGTGACCAGGAAGTTGTCCACATCGGCCGACTCGGCGACGTAGATCTTGGCGGCTCCGGCGGCCTTCAGACCGTCGGTCAGGCCGGCGGCGGTGCCGGGACCGGCCACCACGACGGCAGACGGCTCGCCCAGCACACGGGCGGCGGTGATGAGTTCGGTGCTGACCTTCTTCAGCGCACCATCGGCGTGCTCGACGAGCACAAGTACTTCAGCCATGAATATGTCCTTAAGTGTGTGTCTGAGGGGTCAGCTGCTAGATCAACTTCTGGGCGACCAGGTACTCGGCGATCTTGGTGCCGCCTTCGCCTTCGTCGGTGATCTTCTCGCCCGCGGTCTTCGGCGGCTTCGGGGTGGACGACAGCACCTTGGTGCCGGCGTTGGCCACGCCCACCTCGTCGGCCTCGACACCGATCTCGGCCAGCGTCAGGACGGTGACTTCCTTCTTCTTCGCGGCCATGATGCCCTTGAAGGACGGGAAGCGCGGTTCGTTGATCTTCTCGTTCACGCTGACCACGGCCGGCAGCGTGGCTTCGAGGCCGAAGACGCCCTCATCGGTCTCACGCTCGGCGGTGACCTTGCCGCCCTCGACGTTCAGCTTGCGCACGTGGGTCAGCTGCGGCAGGCCGAGGTACTCGGCGATGACCGCGGGAACCGCGCCGCCGACGCCGTCGGTGGCCTCGTTGCCGGCGATGACCAGCTCGGTGCCCTCGATGGTGCCCAGCGCGCGGGCCAGCGCCCAGCCGGTCTGGACGACATCGGAACCGTGCAGACCGTCGTCCTTGAGGTGAACCGCCTTGTCGGCACCCATGGACAGGGCCTTACGGATGGCTTCGGTGGCACGCTCGGGACCAGCGGTGAGCACGGTCACGGTGCTGTCGCCGCCCTCGCGCTCCTTGATCAACAGCGCTTCCTCGACGGCGCGCTCATTGATCTCGTCGAGAACGGCGTCGGCCGCTTCCCGGTCGAGAGTGAAGTCGCCGTCGGTGAGCTTGCGCTCCGACCAGGTGTCAGGGACCTGCTTGATCAGGACCACGATGTTCGTCATGACTGTGGTTCGTCCTCCTCGATGAGGCCGGCAGCCGGCCTGGGCATATCACGTAATGCGTAACGGCCACCAGGTTACTGCTCGGTAACTTTGACGGCGCGCAAGGACACCATAACTGGTCAATCCACTCATTCAGACCCCACAGTCGCCGGGCATCCGTTCGCGAACACGTCATCACGGGTTAGCCTGCCTTCCAATGAGCACATTCGGTTCGGTCGACAACCCGGGCGCGCAGCCGTCACTGCCGCTGACCGGTGAACGCACCATCCCCGGCCTCGCCGAGGAGAATTACTGGTTTCGCCGGCACGAGGTCGTCTACCAGCGCCTTGCCGAGCGCTGCGCCGGTCTCGACGTTCTGGAAGCCGGCCCCGGGGAGGGGTACGGCGCCGATCTCATCGCCGGTGTCGCCCGCCAGGTCATCGGGGTGGACTACGACGAATCCGCGGTGGCGCACATCCGCGCCCGCTACCCGCGCGTGCAGATGCACCTGGGGAATCTCGCCAACCTGCCCCTGGCCGACGCCTCCGTGGACGTGGTGGTGAACTTCCAGGTCATCGAGCATCTCTGGGATCAGGGCCAGTTCGTGGCCGAGTGTTTCCGGGTACTTCGGCCCGGCGGTGTGCTGCTGATGTCCACCCCGAACCGGATCACCTTCTCCCCCGGTCGCGATACGCCGCTCAACCCGTTCCACACCCGCGAGCTCAATGCCGACGAGCTGACCGAACTGCTCACCGAGGGCGGCTTCGCGATGGAGGCCATGCTCGGGGTCTTCCACGGGGCGGGCCTCTCGGCCATCGACGCCCGGCACGGCGGATCGATCATCGACGCGCAGATCGCCCGCGCGGTCGCCGACGCACCGTGGTCCGACGAGCTGCTGGCCGATGTCGCCGCGGTGCGCAGCGACGATTTCGATCTGACCGACGCACGCCCCATCGATGACAGCCTGGACCTGGTGGCGATCGCGATCAGGCCATGAGTGGGGAGCAGACCCCGGGGCTGTTCACCCTGGTCCTGCACACCCACCTACCGTGGCTGGCCCATCACGGCCGCTGGCCGGTCGGTGAGGAGTGGCTCTACCAGTCGTGGGCGGCGGCGTACCTGCCGTTGATGCGGGTGCTGCGCACGCTGGCCGCCGAAGGGCGCGGACACCTGGTCAGCCTCGGCATGACCCCGGTGGTCACCGCCCAGCTGGACGACCCGTACTGCCTGACCGGGATGCACCACTGGCTGGCCAACTGGCAGCTGCGCGCCCTGGAGGCCACCACCGTCGCCTCGGGCACCGCCTTCGCCGCCCCAGAAGCCATGCGGCAGTTCGGCATCCATGAGTTCGAAGCGGCCGGGCGCGCCCTCGACGAATTCACCTCACTGTGGGCCCACGGTGCCAGCCCACTGCTGCGTCAGCTCATCGACGCCGGCACCATCGAACTGCTGGGCGGGCCGCTGGCCCACCCGTTCCAGCCCCTGCTGAATCCGCGGCTGCGCGAGTTCGCTCTGCGCGAGGGCCTCGCCGATGCCCAGTACCGGTTCGCGCACACCCCCACCGGCATCTGGGCCCCCGAGTGCGCCTACGCGCCCGGGATGGAAACCGGTTATGCCGCAGCCGGTGTCAGTCATTTCATGGTCGACGGCCCGTCCCTGCACGGTGACACCGCGGTGGGCCGTCCGGTCGGCACGTCCAATGTCGTCGCCTTCGGCCGCGATCTGCAGGTCAGCTATCGGGTGTGGTCACCGAAATCCGGCTACCCGGGGCACGCCGCCTACCGCGACTTCCACACGTACGACCACCTGACCGGTCTCAAGCCGGCACGGGTCACCGGCCGCAACGTGCCCTCCGCCGAGAAAGCCCCCTACGACCCGCAGCGCGCCGATCGCGCGGTGGATGCGCATGTGGCCGATTTCGTGGAGGTGGTGCGGCGCAGGCTGATCGACGAGGCCGACCGCACCGGGCGCCCGGCGCATGTGGTGGCGGCCTTCGACACCGAACTATTCGGCCACTGGTGGCATGAGGGCCCGCTGTGGCTGGAGCGACTGCTGCGGGCACTGCCCGAGGCCGGCGTCCGGGTCGGCACGCTGTCCGACGCCATCGCGGACGGATTCGTCGGCGCGCCGGTCGAATTGCCGTCCAGCTCTTGGGGTTCCGGCAAGAACTGGCAAGTCTGGAACGGCGAGAAGGTGGCCGACCTGGTGCGCCTCAACGCCGAGGTGGTCGACACCGCGCTGGCCGCGGTGGACAAGGCGTTGGACCAGACCGACGCACCACACACCCGCGACCGGGTCGCCGACCAGATCCTGCGCGAAACCCTGCTCACCGTGTCCAGCGACTGGCCGTTCATGGTGAGCAAGGACTCGGCGGCCGAATACGCCCGCTACCGGGCCCATCTGCACGCACACGCCACCCGCGAGATCGCCGGGGCGCTGGCGTCGGGGCGCCGTGATCAGGCCCAGCGCCTGGCCGATGACTGGAACCGCGCCGACGGACTCTTCGGCGCACTCGATGCCAGGAGGTTGCCGCGATGAGCACATCGCCCGCGAGCGTGCGTGTTTGGACACCGACACGCCGTGCACACCGTGCACTTTGCGCACGTTCGTCACTGGCCGACGGTGCGCTCGCATGAAGATCCTGATGGTGTCCTGGGAGTACCCGCCGGTGGTGGTCGGCGGACTCGGCCGGCACGTGCACCACCTCGCCACCGCCCTGGCCGAAGCCGGCCATGAGGTCGTCGTGCTGTGCCGGCGGCCCACCGGTACCGATCCGAGTACACATCCGTCCACCGACGAGATGTCCGAGGGCGTGCGCGTGGTCGCCGCCGCGGAGGACCCGCACGAATTCGATTTCGGCACCGACATGATGGCCTGGGTACTGGCCATGGGTCACTCCATGACCCGCGCCGGGCTGGCCTTCGGCACTCGGGGCGAACACGCCTGGTATCCCGATGTCGTGCACGCCCATGATTGGCTGGTTGCCCACCCCGCCATCGCCTTGGCCGAATTCTTCGATGTGCCTTTGGTTTCCACCATCCATGCGACCGAAGCCGGCCGTCACTCCGGCTGGGTGTCGGGCGCGATCAGCCGGCAGGTGCATGCGGCCGAGTCCTGGCTGGTGCGCGAATCCGATTCGCTGATCACCTGTTCGGCGTCCATGGGCGACGAGATCGTCGAGCTGTTCGGTCCCGGATTGGCCGAAACGCATGTCATCCGCAACGGGATCGATTCGGCCGCATGGCCGTTCGCGCGGCGCACCGCTCACGACGGCCCGGCCCGGTTGCTGTTCCTGGGACGGCTGGAATACGAGAAGGGTGTGCAGGACGCGATCGCCGCACTCCCCCGGATCCGGCGCACGCACCCCGGCACCAGGTTGGTCGTCGCCGGCGACGGCACCCAGCGGGACTGGCTCGGCGAGCAGGCCCGTAAGCACAAGGTGCTCAAAGCGGTCGACTTCGTCGGACGCCTGGACCACGCCGAGCTGGTGCAGTTGCTGCACACCGTCGACGCGGCCGTATTGCCCAGCCACTACGAACCATTCGGCATCGTGGCGCTGGAGGCCGCCGCCACCGGGACGCCGTTGGTCACCTCCAATGTGGGTGGACTCGGCGAGGCCGTCATCGACGGTGAGACCGGGGTGTCCTTCCCGCCACACGACGTCGCCGCTCTGGCGACGGCGGTGCGCACCGTGCTCGACGATCCCGCCGCCGCACAGCGGCGCGCGGTCGCCGCGCGGGAGCGACTCAACCACGACTTCGACTGGCACACCGTCGCGGCCGAGACCGCTCAGGTGTATTTGGCCGCCAAACGCGGTGAACGCGAACCGCTTCCGCGCCGGCCGATCGTCGAGCACGCGCTGCCCGACCGCTGAGATCCAGCTGGACCGGCACGCCCGGTCTGGTGAATCAGTCCGCTCCCCGAGTGATGACCCGGATACCCGCCAGGATCGTGGCGAAATCGGTGCGCAGGACTGCCGCGGTGCTGTCGTGCGGTGACAATCCCACCTGGACTTCGTAGCTGCGCCCCTCGGCGGGCACCACCGCTCGAATGTCGAACGTCACGCCGGGACGTGGCTGCAGCGGGCCGGGCGGACGGTGGGTCACATAGGAGCGGGCGGGATAGCCGCACAACGTGGTCGCGGATTGCGCGTCGAGGCGGCTGCCACCGCCGGCAGCGATCGCATCGGCGTAGTCCTTGATCTCGGTGGCGAGATAGTCCTGCGGTGCTGACGCGCCGCGCGTCGCGGTGATGTCGAAGACCGAGGCCACCACCGTCGGGGTCGGGGCGCTCTCGCCGATCTCCGGCCCGACCAGAGCCAGCACGCTGACCGGCGCCGGCGCGCCACCCGCCTCGGTCAGCGCAGCGACGAGTTGTCCGGCGAGTTCGGGGCTGGCACTCCACCCCGGCGGCTGCGGCAGCTCCACGTGCACCGGATGTCCCGCGGTGTCCGGCGCGGACGCCCACTGCGACCCCGTCACCGGCAGACAGCCGGGCGCCGACTCGGGAGCCGGCGCAGACGACGAGCCGCAGCCGGTGAGTGCGCCCGCCACCGCGATCGCCGCGACAACGCTTCGCGGCATCATCCCGCGGTTGCGCAATGTCGACCCGTCCACATGGCCCCCCCACCTCACCAAGCGGTCGCCCGGTGCACACAGGTGAGTCGTCGGTAGCGCGCCAAACCGAACGGTGATCTCGCCCACACCGATGTCGGCCACCTTCGGTGTGGTCGAGTTTTTCGAGCTAGCGGGCGGCTTTCTTGCGCTCGATATCGGCCAGCGCCTCTGCCAGCGCGGCACGGTCGGCGGCCGACGCGTCCCAGGCCACCTTGCGGTTCTTGACCACCTTGGCGGGCGCGCCGACCGCGATGGAGAAGTCCGGGATGTCACCCTTGACCACCGCGTGCGCACCGAGCACGCAGCCCCGGCCGATCGACGTCCCACGCAGGATGGTGACCTTCGCGGCGACCCAGGTGTCCGGTCCGATCCGCAAGGGGCTCTTGATGATGCCCTGGTCTTTGATCGGCAACTCCAGGCTGTCCATCTTGTGGTCGAAATCGCACACGTAGCACCAGTCGGCCATCAGCACGGAGTCGCCCAGCTCGATGTCGAGATAGGTGTTGATGACGTTGTCGCGGCCCAGCACCACCTTGTCGCCGATGC
This sequence comes from Mycolicibacterium sp. Y3, assembly GCF_051188035.1. Taxonomy (NCBI): domain Bacteria; kingdom Bacillati; phylum Actinomycetota; class Actinomycetes; order Mycobacteriales; family Mycobacteriaceae; genus Mycobacterium; species Mycolicibacterium sp. Y3. Next base: position 4,590,222 of record NZ_JAVQLT010000001.1, read on the forward strand.
GCAGCGACCCCTCGTGACACCGGATGGTGTTCTTGTCCCCGATGTGCACCCACCGGCCGATCTCCATCGTGGCGAGTTCCGGGGTCGCTTGAATCTCCACACCCTTGCCCAGGAACACCATGCCGCGGGTGATGATGTGCGGGTTGGCCAGCTTGAACTTCAGCAGCCGGAAGTACCGCACCAGGTACCACGGGGTGTAGGCCTTGTTCTTCAGCACCCAGCGCAGCGAGTCGGCGGTCAGAAATCGCGCCTGACGCGGATCACGCAGCCGCGAACCGCGCCACCTCTTGTGAAGGGGGGCGCCCCACATCGTCGTCATGGCCGGTCAGCCTATCCGAGGGTGGCACAGACTAGTCTCGGACCTCGATGCCTGCTTCCACGACGACGATGCGCCGGCTGGCCGCCATGCTGGGGATCACGGTACTGACCGCGACTGCCTGCGGAAACACCGACACCTGGGTGGAGGCTCATGCCGCGCAGGGCTGGTCGGCCCAGTACGCCGACGCCGCCAACAGCAGCTACACCCCGGTCGACGGTGCGAACCCCCTCACCTTGGAGTGGAGCCGATCGGTCAAGGGCCGACTCGGCGCCCAGGTGGCGCTCGGCGCGGGCGGTTACCTGGCCGCCAACGCGCAGACCTCCGACGGCTGCTCGCTGATGCTGTGGGAGAGCGACAACAACGGCCGCCAGCGGTGGTGCACGCGGCTGTGGCAGGGCGGACCAGGTGCCGCCCTCTCCAGCCCGCTGATCGACGGATTCGACAACCTCTACATCGGCCAGCCCGGCGGCATCATGTCCTTCCCTCCGACGCAGTGGATCCGTTGGCGTCAGCCGGTCATCGGGATGCCGACCACCCCGCGACTGCTCGACCCCGGCCAACTGCTGGTGATCACCCACCTGGGGCAGGTGCTGGTCTTCGACGCGCACCGCGGCACCGTGATCGGCACACCCCTGGACCTGGTGGAGGGTGTCGACCCCACCGATGCGCAACGGGGCCTGCAGGACTGCCCGCAGGGCCGCAGCGGCTGCCCGGTGGCGGCGGCGCCCGCGTTCTCGGCAGCCACCGACATCGTGGTGACCACCCTGTGGGAGCCGAACGCGGCCGCCCCGATTCTGGTGGGACTGCGCTACCGGCCGGATCGCACGCCCATGCTGACCCGGGAATGGACGAGCACCGCGGTCGGTGGCGGCCCGATCGCCGGCCCGGTGCTCTCGGCCGACGGCAGCACCGTCTACGTCAACGGCCGCGACCGCAGGCTATGGGCGGTGAACACCGCCGACGGTAAGCCGAAATGGTCGGTGCCACTGGACTATCAGCCGCAGACACCGCCGTCGGTGTCACCGCAGGGTGTCATCGTGTCCGGCGGCGGGCCGGGCGCCGCACTCGTCGGCGTCACCCCCGACGGCAAGATCGCCTGGTCACATTCGGATGTCGAACCACTGTCCACCTCGAGCCAGGCCGGCGAGCACGTGGCCTACACCGTCACCCGGGACGGGGCGAACGGCCAGGCACTGCTGGCCTTCGACCCCGCCGACGGACACACCCTCAACCGTTATCCCCTGCCGGAGGCCACCGGCTGGCCGGTCGGGGTATCGGTGGGCCACGACCGCCGCGTGATCACGGCGACCAGCGACGGTCAGGTATACGGATTCGCGCCTGCCTGAATCAGGCGATCATCGCGTCGATCGGGCCGCGCGGTACCGAGACCTGAACGGCTCCGGCGGCTTCGGGCAGCAACTCGCCCTGGCTGAAGAAGAAGATGATCGCGTCATTGGTGATCGCGAAGTTCTGGTAGTTCGTGGGGTCCAGACCCGCCGTCGGTGACACCGGGTCGGGCAGTCCGGACTGCTTGGCCAGCTCGGCCGCGACGATCGGGAAGATCACCGGAAGGGGCTGGGTGTCCGGCCGGAACAGAGTCTCGAACGTGATCGGCTTGCGGTAGGCCTGATCCCAGTTGAACGCCTTGTAGAACGTCTGCGGGTGCGCGCCGCCGACGTTCTGGTAGGTGGTGAACACCACCGTCTGTGTCCCGCGTGGGGGCACCGCCGAGCTGTACTGGGTTGTGGTGGTGTCCAACTCGTAGGGCATACCGCGCGAGTCGGGTGTCTTGGCCACGTTGATGAACCCGTCCCTGGTCTGCTTCACGTAATCGAAGACGGCGTTCGGGTTCGGGAAGTCGGTCGGGAAGGAGATGTTGAGCGTGTAGGCCGGATCGTTGGCCGTGATGACGCAGGTCGCCCCGGCGCCGGCCGTACCACCCACGTCCGAGCATTTCGGTGGGGCGGCGGCAGCCACCCCGGTGCTGGCGGACCCCAGCAGCACAAGAGATACAGCCAGCGTGAGAACGCGCATCGGGTGAATCCTCCGGGGCCAGGGCGGCATCGGCGCCACCGCCGCTAGGGTACCTGTGGCGCTAACGCGACGGCCGACAAATGAACGCCACCGCATGACTGTGCGCCCCGGCACCGAGCCGGCTGATCACCACGCTGAGCTGCGCGGCACCCCGCGGTTTGAGACGCCGCCGCAAAGCATCCGGGTCCACGTCCACACCGCGTACCAGGATCTCCACCGCGCCGGCGTCGCGCGCGGCGAGTTCGCGGCGCAGCAGCTTCACGTCGAAGCCGATCTGCGCGAGCACCTCGAAACCCCGCACGCCGTTCGGCAGTTCGTCCCCCGACAGGTAGGCGATATCGGGGTCGAGCTGCCAGAGGCCGTGCCGCGTCCCGTACTGGCGCACCAGTCCGGCCCGCACCACGGCCCCGTCGGGGTCGACGATCCACCGGCCCACGGCGGCCACCCGGCATTCGTCGGGATCGGTGTCGGTGACCTCCTCGCCACGATCGAGCAGAGTGGCCCGCCGTCCGGCCGTCGCCAGGCCCGACGACCACAAGCAGGCTTCCCGCACGCTGCCGCCCAATGAGGACACCTCGATCTCGCCGTGGAAGCCGAGCTCACCGAGCCGGCCGAAATCGATTCCCGGCGCGCATTTCACCACCAGGTCGCGATCGCGGTACGCATCGAGCAGCAGGTCCAGCGCCGGCGTGTAATCGCGCGGGTCGAACCGTCGCCGTCCCGCGCTGCGCCGGGCCGGGTCGGCCACCACGACGGTGTCGCGGGTGACCGGCACCAGCGCATCGGCACGGCACAGGTCCACTCCCCCAACATTGTTGCGGGCCATGGCAAGTCGCACCGGGTCGAGATCGCTGCCCAGGACCAGCGCGGCGGTGTCCCGCAGTGCGGCCAGCTCCGCGCCGACAGAGCAGGTGACATCGTGCACGCGCGCCCCGGCCAGCCGCCGGGCGCGGTGCCGGGCCACCGGTTCGGCGGTGCACTGCTGCAATGCGTCATCGGTGAACAACCATCCCGACGGGTCGCCGAACTTGGCCGCGGCGCGCCGGCGCAAGAGCACCGTCTCCACCAGCACGGCTGTTCGGTCTCCGAAACGTGTTCGCGCGGAGGCGATATCAGCGACCCGCGAGGAGTCAGTCAGCCGGTAGCCACCAACTTCGACCAATGCCGCCCGGCCTGCGTCGCTGCGCAGGTAGGCGACATCGTCGACGGTCCAGGCTACGACGGCTTGACCCCGGTGACCATGACGTTATAGAACCAGCCCTTCGGCACCACCCGGCGCAACACGTTGGCGTCCACCCAGCTCAGCGACGTCCAGCTGTTGAACGCGAATTTGGCCCAGCCCCAACCCAATCGACCCGGGGGCACCGACGCCTCGAAGGTGCGGATCGGCCAGCCGAGCATCGCGGCGGTGAATTCCTCGCTGGCGGTGGCGACCTGAACGGCGCCGGCGTTGGTGGCCATCCGTTCCAGATCCGACGGCTCGAACGTGTGCAGGTCCACCACGGCCTCCAGCGCCGCGGCGCGTGACGACTCGTCGAGCTCGGCTTGCGGGCGACGCCAGCCCTCCAGACCCGGCAGCTTGGTGATGTTGGTGGACAGGTGCCACGTCAGGGTGGACAGGTTGCGCGCGTAGACATTGCCCTTGCTAGTCGGTTCCCCGGCGAAGACGAACCGGCCGCCCGGCTTGAGCACCCGGACCACCTCGCGCAGCGACAGCTCCACATCGGGGATGTGGTGCAGCACGGCGTGGCCGACCACCAGGTCGAAGGTGTTGTCCTCGTACGGGATGCCCTCGGCGTCGGCGACCTTACCGTCGATGTCCAGGCCCAGGCCCTGGCCGTTGCGGGTGGCGACCTTGACCATGCCCGGGGACAGGTCGGTCACCGATCCGCGCCGGGCCACCCCGGCCTGGATCAGGTTCAGCAGGAAGAAGCCCGTGCCGCAGCCCAGCTCCAGGGCCCGGTCGTAGGGCAGCTCACGCTGAACCTCATCGGGGACGATGGCGTCGAACCGGCCGCGCGCGTAGTCGATGCAGCGCTGGTCATACGAGATGGACCACTTGTCGTCGTAGGTCTCGGCTTCCCAGTCGTGGTACAGCACCTGCGCCAGCTTGGTGTCCTTCAGCGCAGCCTCGACCTGTTCGGCCGTGGCGTGCGGATTGGGGGCCGGAGCCGCTCCGGCGGCGACATCGGGTTTGAGGTCGGCGTCAGCAGCAACGTCTGGCGTGTGGTCCGTGCTCGTCATATGGGCAGCCTAACTGCCGGCCACCGTTCCGAAGACTTCGACGTAGTGCCGCACTCCGTCATCAGCGCGATCGACCATCGCCTTGGCGCCCGCGAGCACATGTGCGGGTGCCTCCAGAAATCGGCGCGCCCGGACCAGCGCCGCGTCGTAGACGCCGTCCGGTGCCACCATCTCGTCGATCAGCCCGAGATCCAGCGCCTCCTCGGCGCCGACGAACCGGCCGCTGAACACCAGGTCCTTGGTGTGGCTGACCCCGATCGCGCGGACCAGGCCGGCCGTCCCGGCAGCGGGGAGCAATCCGGCCAGCACCTCGGTGGCACCGAATTTCACGTTGTCGCCCGACACCCGCCAATCGGCGGCCAGAGCCAGGGCCAGCCCCGCGCCCAGCGCGTACCCCGTCACGGCGGCGATCGTCGGCTTCGGGATGCCGGCCACCGCGGCGATCGCGGCGCGGCAGGCGGCGGTGACGCTCTCGGCGTCACTGGGATGCAGTCTGCGCAGTTCGGGGACGTCATCGCCGGTGCAGAACACCTCGTGGCCGCCGAACAGGATCACCGCGGCGACGCCAGGGTGGCCGCCGAGCTCCGTGGCCGCCTCGCCGATCTCCCGGTACATCTGCCTGGTCAGCGCGTTGCCCGGAGGGCGGGACAGCACCAGGGTGCCGATCCCGTCGTTCACCGCGGTGGTGACGAACTCCCTCACGACGGCAACACGTCGGAATTGGCGTACCCGTCCGGTGCCCGCCGGTTGCGGGCCTCGTTGTACCGCTCGCTGTTGAAGAACTCGATCTCCCAGTTGCCGTCGGTGACCACCAGGTGCGGGGAGACCGGCACGATCTGACGTTGCACCGCGAGCACCTCGGCGACGTCGTGGCCGGCCAGTGAGTCCAGCTGCGTCCAGGTCGGGGGCAACAGGAACGTGCGGCCCTCGGCGAAGTCGTCGAGCGCAGATTCCGGGGTGGCCCAGTACGCACGGTCGGTCTCGGTGTTGTCACCGTCGGCGCGCTGGCCCTCCGGCAGGGCGCCGACGAAGAAATAGGTGTCATAGCGCCGGGTGCGTTCCTCTTTGGGCGTCACCCAGTTGGCCCACGGCCGCAGCAGATCGGTGCGCAGCACCAGCTTCTCGGACTGCAGGAACTCACCGAAGGACAGCGTCTTGGCGTCGAGCTCCTTGCGTGCCTCGCGGTAAACCGAGGCATCGGCCACGATGCTGTCCGGATCGGCAGCGGGCCCGGCGAACAGCACCCCTGACTCCTCGAACGTCTCGCGGGCCGCCGAGCAGACCAGCGCCAGCGCCAGGTCGGTGTCCACGCCGAGGCGCTGCGCCCACCACGCGGGATTCGGACCGTGCCACGCGATATCGGCGCTGCGGTCACGGTCGTCGACGCCGCCGCCCGGGAACACCGTGGTCCCGGCGACGAACTGCATGTTCATATGCCTGCGCATCAGGAACACGTTGATACCGCCCGGAGTGTCCCGGACCAGCATCACCGTGGCGGCCGGCCGGGCCGGTAGGGGTACTTCGGTCATGCACGCCTCCTGTGTGCCGCGCGGCTGCGCACGCGCCGCGCGAAATAGCGTCCCTCGACCACTTCCAGCGCGATCGACTGCCCGAAGGCGGTGGACAGGTTCTCCGATGTCAGCACATCGGTCAGCAGGCCGGAGGCGACGACGGCACCCTCGGACAGCAGCAGGCAGTGGCTGAAGCCGGGCGGGATCTCCTCGACGTGATGGGTGACCAGCACGATGGCCGGGGCGTCCGGGTCGGCGGCCAGGTCGGCCAGCCGGGACACCAGTTCCTCGCGGCCGCCGAGGTCCAGACCGGCGGCGGGTTCGTCGAGCAGCAGGAGTTCCGGATCGGTCATCAGCGACCGCGCGATCAGCACGCGCTTGCGCTCACCCTCTGACAGCGTGCCGTAGGTGCGCATCGCCAGGTGCTCGGCGCCGACGCTCTCCAGCATGTCGACGGCCTGTTCGTAGTCGACGTCCTCGTAGGTCTCGCGCCAGCGGCCCAACACGGCGTACCCGGCCGAGATGACGAGATCGCGGACCACTTCGTCGTCGGGGACCCGCTGGCTCAGGGCGGAGCTGGACAGCCCGACGCGGCTGCGCAGTTCGGCCATGTCGGTGCGGCCGAGCCGCTCACCCAGCACGAACGCGGTTCCCGACGAGGGATGTTCGACGGCTGCGGCGATCCGCAACAGTGAGGTCTTGCCTGCGCCGTTGGGCCCGATCACCACCCAGCGCTCGTCGAGTTCGACGGCCCAGTCCAGCGGCCCGACCAGGGTCTTTCCGCCGCGGCGAAGCGTGACCCTGGCGAAATCGATCAGCAGGTCTGGATCGGCTTCACGTTCACTGTCGGGCACTCGCTCATCGTAGTGTCGGGGCCCCGCCCGGCTCGGGAGCGCCCCGCGGCGCCGAAGTCGTGGAACAGCAGCCGGCGCGGCATGATCCGCAGGATCAGCTGCACCAACGGACCGATTCCCAGCGCGTACACCACCGTGCCCACGCCCACGGTGCCGCCGAGCAACCAGCCCACCGTCAGCACGCCCGCCTCGATCGAGGTGCGCACCAGCCGCACCGACAATCCGGTGCGAGCCACCAGCCCGGTCATCAGGCCGTCCCGCGGGCCGGGACCCAATCCGGCGCCGATGTAGAGGACGGTGGCCACGGCGTTGAGCACGACGGCGCCGAGCATCAACGCGATGCGGGCGGGCAGCGAGCCCGGTGCGGTCAGCACGGCCAGGCCGGCGTCGACTGTCACGGCGATGACGATGACATTGGCGATGGTCCCGACACCCGGCTTGTTGCGCAGCGGGATCCAGGCCAGCAGCACGACGACACCGACCACCGCCGAGGCGATGCCGATCGTCATCGGGGTGTGCCGGGTCAACCCTTGGTGGAAGACGTCCCATGGGTCGAGGCCGAGACCGGCGCGGACCATCATCGCCATCGACAGGCCGTAGCCGATGAGTCCGATCAGCAGCAGCGACCCGCGAGTCAGGCCCCTCATGAGTGGTCCGGGAAACGGGCGCGGATGGCGTCCAGCTCGCTGTGCACCCGGCGGGCGTCGGTGTCATTGCGTGTGACGCGGTTGTCGGGCCCGGAGCGGGGATACTTCGAGGCCAGTCGGGATAGCCAGTTCTTCCTCATGCACCCAGTTTCGGGCCAGATTGGCTTGCCCTTCAATAGCCAGTTCGGCAATACTGGCATCAATGTCGATAGAAATGGCGGCCAGATCACTCGATGAGGACCTTTTGGCCCGCGAGTTGGGTAACTGGCGGACGTCCAGTACCAGCGGACCCGCGTACTCGGGATTGGCCGACGCCATCCGGCTGCTGATCGTCGACGGCCGGGTGCCCGTCGGATCGCGGCTGCCCAGCGAACGCGCCCTCGCCGACGCCCTGCGGGTATCGCGCACCACGGTCACCGCGGCATTCACCCAGCTCCGCGAGGACGGCTACCTACTGGCCCGCCGCGGTGCGCGCAGCATTGCCGCGTTACCACCGCGACCCGAGGCGCGCGAGGCGCGCCCCGCCGAACCTGCCGCGGGCGCCAACGTCAGCCTGGCCGCCGCGGCGATGTCGGCTCCCAGCGGGGCGGTCCTGGAAGCGTTCGCCGCGGCCACCCGCGATATCACCCCGTATCTCGGCGAGACCGGCCTCGACCCCACCGGGGTCTGCGCCCTGCGCACCGCCGTCGCCCAGCGGTACTGCGAACGCGGACTACCGACCGACCCCGGCCAGATCATGATCACCAGCGGCGCCCAGCATGCCATCGGGCTGATCCTGGCCGCGTTCACCGAGCCCGGCGACCGCGTGCTCGTCGAACAACCGACGTATCACGGTGCGCTGTCGGCCATTTCGACCGCCCGGGCGCGCGCCGTACCCGTCTCCCTCGCCGACGACGGCTGGGAGCTGGACGCGATGCACGCGGCCATCCGGCAACTCGCCCCCAGTCTGGCCTACCTGATCCCGGACAACCACAACCCGACCGGCTTCACCATGCCGGCGGATGAGCGAATCCGGCTGGGGCACATCATCTCCGACACCCGCACGCGTACCGTAATCGACGAGTCGATCATGGACATGTGGATGGACGAGGCTCCCCCGGCACCGCTGGCCGCCACGGTGACCCGCCGTGATCTGGTGCTCACCGTCGGGTCAATGTCCAAATCATTCTGGGGCGGGTTGCGGGTCGGCTGGATCCGGGCCGAACGCCACACCCTGGCCACCATCGCGGCCATCCGGCCGTCGGTGGACCTCGGCACCCCGATACTCGAACAGCTCACGGCGGCAAGGCTTCTCGAACAGCGCGATGAGGTGCTCGCGGAACGACGAGGACTGCTGCGCACCCGCAGGGCCTACCTGCTGGATCTGCTGGCGCGCCGGTTACCCGACTGGCAGCCCGGGCCCGGGCCGAACGGGATCTCGCTGTGGGTCAAGCTGCCCGCACCGATGAGCACGGCGTTGTCGGCTTCGGCGTCACGGTTGGGTCTGGATCTGCCTGCCGGGCCGCGGTTCGGGGTGGACGGCACGTTGGAGCGGTTCGTGCGGGTCCCCTATGCGCTGCCCGAGGCTGCGCTGGAGGAGGCGGTCGACCTGATGGCACGGGCCTGGGGTTCGATCACCGGTGCGGTCGAGCCCGAATCGCATGCGGTGGTGGTGTAGCTAGCCCTGGCTCTGCTGCAGGGCGATGCACCGGCCCATGTTCTCCGGGGTGCACGGGATACCGGCGACGGACGACAGCTGACCGCCCGGCAGGGTCTGCACCAGCGGTGGCGAGGCATCCGGCGGCGGAACCACGGCGTTACCGCTGGTGCTGCTGCCCTTGCCGGCTCCGGCGACGCACACACCCTCGAAGTGGCTCGGCCGCGTACCCCACGGGCAGTCCGCCGACGCCGGCGCGGCCAGCACGACCGCCCCACCGGAGATCGCGGCCGCGCACGCACCGAGAAGTATCGTCCGTTTCACCAACAACATGCCTCCACTGTAAAGGCCCGACCCCTGCCGCGCCGCAATAGCGCTGCTAGTCCGGGATATCGACCCGGCGGACGGTGCCGTCGACCGCGTCGGCGGCTTCGATCTCCCCGCGGGTCACCCCGAGGATGAACAGCACCGTATCCAGGTAGGGGTGGCTCAGCGAGGCGTCGGCGACCTCACGCAGGGCGGGTTTGGCATTGAACGCCACTCCCAGTCCGGCGGCCGCGAGCATGTCGATGTCATTCGCGCCGTCACCGACCGCGACCGTCTGCTCCATCGGGACGCCGGCTTGCTGAGCGAAGTCGCGCAGTGCCTTGGCCTTGCCCGGCCGGTCGATGATTTGTCCGACGACGCGTCCGGTCAGCTTGCCGTCGACGATCTCCAGGTCGTTGGCGGCGACGTAGTCGAGCATCAGTTCGTGCGCCAACGGTTCGATGACCTGGCGGAATCCGCCGGACACCACACCGCAGTGAAAACCCAGCCGACGCAGGGTGCGGATGGTGGTGCGGGCCCCGGGGGTCAGCTCGAGCTCGTCGGCCACCTCGTCGACGACCTCGGCGGGCAGCCCGGCCAGGGTGGAGACGCGTTCACGCAACGACTCCTCGAAATCCAGTTCGCCACGCATGGCAGCCTCGGTGATCGCCGCGACCTTGGCCTCTGCGCCGGCACGCGCGGCCAACATCTCGATCACCTCGCCCTGGATCAGGGTCGAGTCGACATCGAACACGATGAGCCGTTTGGCCCGCCGGGACAGGCTGTAGTCCTCCAGCGCGATATCGATGCCCAGCTCGACGGCGACCTGCGCCATCGCCGCCTGCAACTGGCCGTACGCCGCGCCGGCCGGCACCGACACCCGCAGTTCCAGACCGGTCACCGGGTAGTCGGACACGCCCCGGATGGTGTCGATGTTCACGCCGAGTCCGGCGGCCTTGCGGGCCACCACACCGAATGCCTCGGCGGTGATCGGCCGGCCCAGCACCACGATGGTGTGGGTGGACGGTTCGCGCATCACCGGCAGATCGGCACTGCGCTCGATGGTGACATCCAGCCCCACCCGGTGGATGGCGGCTCGGATGTCGTCGGCGAACACCGTGCCGTCGGCCACCTCGGCGGGTGCGGAGACGAACACTGCCAGCGTGAGCCGGCTCCGGACCACCACCTGCTCGACGTTGAGCAACTCGACGTGGTGCCGAGAGAGCACCTCGAAGAGCGCCGATGTGACGCCGGGCTGGTCGAGTCCGGTGACGGTGATCAGGACCGACACCTTCGAATTACTCACCGATTCAGGTGCGGACGTTCTCGTCGTCGAGCCGGGTGACGTCGCCGTCGGCAGGACCGTGTGCCCGGCCGATGTGCGCCTCGGCGCGCATCCGCTCGACCATGTGCGGGTAGTGCAGCTCGAATGCCGGTCGCTCCGAACGGATCCGGGGCAGTTCGGTGAAGTTGTGCCGCGGCGGCGGGCAGGACGTGGCCCACTCCAGCGAGTTGCCGTAGCCCCACGGATCGTCGACCACGACGGGCTCGCCGAAGCGCCAGCTCTTGAACACGTTCCAGACGAACGGCAGCGTCGACACACCGAGGATGAACGCGCCGATGGTCGAGATGACGTTCAGCGTGGTGAACCCGTCGGTGGGCAGATAGTCGGCGTAGCGGCGCGGCATGCCCTCGTCACCGAGCCAGTGCTGCACCAGGAAGGTGGTGTGGAAGCCGATGAAGGTCAGCCAGAAGTGCAGCTTGCCCAGACGTTCGTCCAGCAACCGGCCGGTCATCTTCGGGAACCAGAAGTAGATGCCCGCGTAGGTGGCGAACACGATGGTGCCGAAGAGCACGTAGTGGAAGTGCGCGATGACGAAGTAGCTGTCGGTGACGTGGAAGTCCAGCGGCGGGCTGGCCAGCAGCACACCGGAGAGTCCACCGAGCAGGAAGGTGATCAGGAAGCCGACCGAGAACAGCATCGGTGTCTCGAAGGTCAACTGTCCCTTCCACATGGTGCCGATCCAGTTGAAGAACTTGATACCGGTGGGCACCGCGATCAGGAACGTCATGAACGAGAAGAACGGGAGAAGGACCGCGCCGGTCGCGTACATGTGGTGCGCCCACACCGCCACCGACAGGGCCGCGATACCCAGCGTGGCGTAGATCAGCGTGGTGTAGCCGAAGATCGGCTTGCGGGAGAACACCGGGAAGATCTCGGAGACGATGCCGAAGAACGGCAGCGCGATGATGTACACCTCGGGGTGCCCGAAGAACCAGAACAGGTGCTGCCACAGCAGCACACCGCCGTTGGCCGGGTCGTACACGTGTGCGCCCAGGTGACGGTCGGCGGCGAGGCCGAACAACGCGGCGGTCAGCAGCGGGAAGGCCAGCAGCACCAGGATCGAGGTCACCAGGATGTTCCAGGTGAAGATCGGCATCCGGAACATCGTCATACCCGGGGCACGCATGCAGACGACGGTGGTGATCATGTTGACGCCACCGAGGATGGTGCCCAGACCACCGACGGCCAGGCCCATGATCCACAGGTCGCCACCGGCGCCCGGGGAGTGGATGGCGTCGGTGAGCGGCGAGTAGGCGGTCCAGCCGAAGTCGGCGGCGCCACCGGGGGTGATGAAGCCGGCGATGGCGATCAGCGCGCCGAACAGGAACAGCCAGAAGGAGAAGGCGTTCAGCCGCGGGAACGCGACGTCGGGGGCGCCGATCTGCAGCGGCAGCACCAGGTTGGCGAAGCCGAACACGATCGGGGTCGCATAGAACAGCAGCATCACCGTGCCGTGCATGGTGAACAGCTGGTTGAACTGCTCATTGGACAGGAACTGCAGGCCCGGCAACGCCAGCTCGGTGCGCATCAGCAGCGCCATCAGGCCGCCGACGAAGAAGAAGATGAAGCAGACGACGCAGTACATGATGCCGATCAGCTTGTGATCGGTCGTCGTGATCAGCTTGTAGATCAGGTTGCCCTTGGGGCCCATCCGCTGCGGGAACGGACGCCGTGCCTCGAGTTCTCCGATTGGGGGCGCTTCGGCTACCAACAGATCCTCCATAAAAAGTCGACGGGTCATCCCGGCACTGGTCTGTTCGTGATCTTATCCCCCATCACCGCCCACGGCGGCATGGGTCCTACAAACTGTCGTAGTTTCGCTTCGACGGCTGGATGTTACCGTCGGCGACGTGCTGTTTCCCTCCGCGCGCATCGCCCGGCTCACCGGCCGGGTCGTCGGGGTCACCTCCATCGTTTCGGCTGTGGCACTGACCTTGTTGACCGGCTGTGGCAGTCAGGAGCAGGCCGGGCCGGGCCCCGCCCCGGGTGCGCCGGTCACCAGCACCACACGCATCGCCGGCGCCGGGGTGTTGGGCAACCAGCGCCGCCCCGATGACTCGTGCGCCGCCGAGCCGGCGCCGGCCGATCCCGCTCCGCGACAGGTCGGTAACGCCCCGGCCGCCGGTGTGCCCACCACGACGGAGGTACAGGGCGACCCACAACGCATCGTGGCGCTGTCCGGCGATCAGCTCGACGCGTTGTGCGCGCTGGGCCTGCAGGGCCGGATCGTCGGGACGCCGCAGCCGCAACCCTCCTACTTGGGCGCGGTGATCCACGGTTCGCCCGGCGTGGGTGATCCGGCGTCACCCGATCTGGCTGCCGTCGGGCGGGCCACCCCGGACCTGATTCTCGGCTCGTCGGCGCTGACACCGACCGACTTCGGCGCGCTGAACCGGATCGCGCCCACCGTCTTCACCGGGGCGTCGGGGGCGGGCTGGCAGGACACCCTGCGCACCGTCGCCGCGGCGGTCGGGCGACCCGAAGCGGCGGCCCGGGTGCTCGACGAGTTCACCCAGGACGCCCGCAAGACCGGGCAACAGAACGACGCCACGCATTTCCAGGCATCGGTGGTGCAGTTCACCGAGAACACCGTGCGGGTCTACGGGGCCGACAACTTCCCGGCCAGCGTGCTGCACGCGGTCGGCGTGGATCGCCCTGCCGCCCAACGCTTCACCGACAAGCCGTACATCGAGCTGGCACCCGATGCCGATCTGTCCGCCGCCGACGGCGATATCGTCTACCTGTCCTTCGACTCCCCCGCCGCCAAGGAGCACGCGGCGAGCGTGCTGGACAGCCCGGCGTGGCGCAAGCTCTCGGCCAACCGGGACAACCGGGTGTTCATCGTCAACAACGAGGTGTGGCAGACCGGGCGCGGTGTGGTGGCCGCGCGCGGCATCCTCGATGACCTGCGCTGGCTGAACGCACCGATCAACTAGACCGCGCGCCGGGTCATTCGACGCCCTGCAACGCCTGCTGGCCGAACTGACCCAGGCCCAGCGAGCCCTCGGGCAGCACCAGCTCCCCGGTCTCGATCCGGCGCCGCAGATAGGCGAAGGTCTGCGCGGTCTGCGCGAACAGGTGCTCCCCGGCCCGCAATGTCGGGCGGGACTTGGCATCCGCGGAAGCGAACTGCGGCAGCGGTTTGACCTCGGTGTGGTAGTCGACGTTGAAGAACAACGGGAACGAGTAGCGCTCTTCGGCGACCTTGCGGACGCGGTGGCTGGTGGCCACGAACGCGCCGTTGGTCCACAGCTCCAGCAGGTCACCGATGTTGACGACGAAGGCCCCCGCCACCGGTGGGACGTCGATCCATTCGCCCGCCCCGTTGAGCACCTCCAGTCCGGGGGCGGTCGGTTTGAGCAGGGTGAAGCACTCGTAGTCGGTATGGGCACCGATCCCGATGCTGTCCTTCGCATCCGGATTGTGCGGGTAATGGATGAGGCGTAACTGGCTCGGGGTCTTGGTGGCGTGCCGGGAGAACACCTCGGGATCCTCACCGAGCGCGACCGCGAACGCCCACAGCAGCCGCTGCCCCACTCCCAGCAGCGCCTGGTAGTAGGCGGTGACCGCCTCGGCGAAACCAGGCAGTGCCGGCCAGGCGTTGGGGCCCAGCATCGGATTGCCGGCCAGGTAATCCGGATCGTCGGCGGGCAGGTCCAGCGCGGTGTCGAACGCCTCCTTCAGATCCGGGGTGGTGCCCTCCAGTCCTTCCTCACCGACGGGCACATAGCCGCGGTGACACCGGGACAGCCCGATGTAGTTGCGCATCTTCTCTTCCACCGGCAGCGCGAAGAACTCCTTGACCGCAGCCAGCATCTGCTCGAACAGCGACTCGTCGATACCGGTGCCGCTGATGTAGAAGAAGCCGACCTCCGCTGCCGCCCGGCCGATCTCGGCGGCCACCCGCTCCTGCTCGGTGCGCTCCGGTGAGTACAACCCACTGATATCGATGACGGGCACCGATGTGAATGACGTGACGCCACTCATGAATCCACGTTCCCTTCCGATTTCTCCACTGTCCAGCGCACGCCGTTGGCCTGGATGTCCTTGCCGGATATGACGATTCCGAGGGCCCGGTGGTCGGCACCGATGACCACCTGGGTGCGGTCGGCCCAGCCGAACAGTGCACCGGCACGAACCAGCAGCGCCTGCGCCCCGTCGGGCCCGGACAGGTGCAGCGCTCCGGCCGGGGTGGCCGCGCCCGGATCACGGACCCAGTGCTCGACGTAGTCCTCGTGCACACCGGTTTCGATGAGGGTGTCGCCGTCCCACGTCATCACGCCCGCATCCGGGAACGGCCCCGGGGGTTGCACGTCGATGGCGCGGTGCCATTCGAAGATGTCGCCGTTCTGGTGCAGGGTGCCCGCGAAGCCACGCGAGTCGACATAGGCCGTCGGGCCCTGTAGCCACAGCACACCGGGTTCGGTGTTGCGGGTGCCGTCCGGCTCGATCAGCAGGGTGCGCCGCCACAGCCCGACGCAGTCGGTCATCAGGACCGTCACGAACTTTCCTCCCATCGATCCCGCAGAGTGCGCAGTCCGTCGGCGGTGGGCACACCGAACGCCCGTACCCGGGCGATTCCGCCGTCCGGGTAGGCCTGCACCCGCAGCGCCGTCACGGCGGGCACGTCGACGCAGAACACCTGCCGGGCGTCGGGGATCAACCGGGTGCGCGACAGCACCGGCACGTCGAATGCGACCAGCCCCCAGCCGTGTTCACGATCGGGTGTACACCGGCTACCCAACACCGACACCTCTGGACTCGCGTTGAACACGAAGTACGACGTGTCGACCTCGATCTGCCGGAGGTCGGCCGGTACCGCGAAGGAGATGATCACCGCATCATGGGTTTCGGGCCCGATATCGCGGCGCCTGCGGGTCTCCCAGCCGTCGCCCATATTGTGCGGCCGGTTCGGGGCGACCAGCGAGGCGGCGCTGGAATAGAAACTGTCGCTGCACCATTCGACGCACCCACCCTGCTCCAGGCCGGACACCTCGACGGTGACATCGGCCCACAACGCCGGGTCCGGCACCACCTCGCCGTAGGCGCGTAACCGGGCGACACCGCCGTCGGACCGCAGTCGCAGCCGCAGGTGCGTCCACCGGCGCCGATCCGTCACGGCCAGCAGGTTGTGCGAATCCGCTTTGAGCGCCGTCGTTTCCACCACCGGCGTCCAGACCACCGCAGGTCCGGCCGGATCATCGGTGCGGTCCAGGGCACACGCGTCCACCGCGCAGGCGGTCGGATGGTTTCCGGAGAAGAATCGGGTATCGACGTCCACGGTGTGCAGGCGACCGGGCGCGCCCAGCCGGATGATCACCCAGTCACCGCCGGGCCCGGCGTGCCGGCGGGTCTCCCACCCGTCGACCACTTCACCACGCAGGTCATAGGTGCCCGGCACGAAGGCGGGTTCGGACGGGTCGACGAGCCGCTCCTTGAACCCGAAGGATTCGTCGCTGGCGGCCACCACACTGCCACCGACGACGCGGGAGGCGAGATCCACGTCGGTCACAGGTTCAACGATCCCGAGAGCGGCCAGTGGCTGCGCGGATCGACCGCGTCACGACATCCATCACCCCGACCGCCGACAGATAGAGAGGGATTGAGCACCAGGATTCTCACACCGGCTCTCCTATCCGAGTCAGGGCCGGTACACCGGCCACCCACGTCTGTAACACCGCACCCCGCAGACTGACACCCTCATACGGGCTCACCGGGTGCCGGTGCCGCAGTGCGCCGGCGTGCACCGTCTCGTACGCGTCGGGGTCGAAGGCACACAGGTCGGCCCGCAGGCCCACCTCGATCCGGCCCCGGTCGGCGTATCCGGCCAGTGCGGCGGGCCGCTGCGACATCCACCGGCTCACCTCGGCGATCCCGAAACCGCGTCGGGCGGCCTCGGTCCACACCGCCCGCGGACCGAGCTGCAACGAGCTGATACCGCCGAAGGCGCGTCCGAAATCTCCGGCCGCCTTATCGCGCGGGGCGCACGGCGAATGATCCGACACCACCAGGTCCAAGGGTCCGTCCGCCAGCGCCGACCACAGCAGTTCGCGATTGGCACCGTCGCGGATCGGCGGGCACACGGCGAACTCGGTGCCGCCGTCGGGCACCGTCTCGGCATCGAAAGTCAGGTAATGCGGACAGGTTTCGGCGGTGAGGGCCAAGCCTTCGGCTTTGGCTTCGGCCACCATAGGCACCACGTGGGCGCTGGAGACGTGCACGATATGCGCCCGGGCTCCGGTCTCGCGCGCGGTCTCGACGACGAGGCCGACCGCGTCCTCCTCGGCGGCATCGGGTCGTGACGCCAGGAACGATCGGTAGGAACGACCGACCGGGCGGGGGCCGGCGTCGATCACCGCATGACTCTCGGCGTGCACCAGCAGCAGCGAGCCCAGGTCGGCGATGCGGGCCATGGCGGCACGGAACTGCGCGGGACTCAGGTGGCCGAAGTCCGGGTTGCCCGAGTCGGCGAGAAAACACTTGAAACCCCGCACGCCGGCCTGCACCAGCGAGGCGAGTCGGTCCAGGTTGTCCGGGACGACACCACCCCAGAACCCGATGTCGACAAGGCAGTTGCCCTCCGCGGCCGCCTTTTTGAGGTTCAAGGCGGACACGCTGGTGGTCACCGGGTCGGAGTCCAGCGGCATATCGACAAGTGTGGTGATACCGCCCGCGGCGGCGGCCGCGGTGGCACTGGCGAAGCCCTCCCAGTCGGTGCCGGGATCGTTGATGTGCACGTGGGTGTCGACGAATCCCGGCAGCAGCACCGCATCGTGCGGCAGCCGGATGTCCTGTGCCGCCGAATGATCTGCGTCGAGGGCATCGATGCGGGCGATCTGCCCGCCGGCGATCCCGACCGACGCCGGGACCAGGTGCCCGTCGATGAGCACCCGGTCCGCGCGCAGGACGCACTCCCTCACCTTCCGACCGGCCCGAACCTGTCGTGGAAATGCTGGGTGAGCTCGGGCCACACGTGCGGATCGTGGCCGGGGATCAGCTGGTAGCCCTTGTCGGCGGCCAGCCTCTTGAGCCTGCGGATCGGCTCGACGGTGTCCTGCGGATCGACATCGATGAATCCACCGATGGCCAGTTCGTGCTCGATGTTCTCGGTGAGATCGGCGGCGTCGAACGCAAACACGAAACCGTCACCACCCACCGACTCGTCGAGCTCCACCACGAAGCTCTGATGCCCCGGGGTATGCCCGTAGGTCGGCACGGCGGTGATACCGGGGGCGATCTCGGCCTCGCCGTCGGCCAGGCGCCACTCGATGTTGGGGTCGTCGAAGTCCACCCGCACGATCGCATGGCGTTCCGGTTCCGGATGATTCGACAGGCCGTACTCGAGTTCCCGACGCTGGGCGTGCACCGGCACCTTGCCGGCGAACAACTTCAGCCCGCCCGCATGGTCATGGTGCAGGTGGCTGACTGCGACGGTGTGGATGGCATCGAAATCCACCCCGACCTCGGCGAGGCGCTGCTCGATCGGCTCGCCGGGCCCGGGCAGCACCGGGCGGTACTCCACCGTAGGGAAGAACCGCCGGTACAGCGCCGGGTCCCGCACCAGCGCGGTGTTGAAACCGGTGTCCAGCAACACCCACCCACCGTCGGTCTGCAACAGCACACCGGGCACCGGTTCGCGCATCCGTTCCTCGGGCGGGGCGCCGTACACCGACACCGACTTCGGCAGTTCCTCCCAACCCAGCGTCAGCAGGATGATCCGGCGCACCCCGCTCTTGCGGACCAGCGTGGCCATCAGCCCACCGACAGTGCGGCCAGCCGCAGGGTGTTCGGATCGGTCACCACGTGCGCCTGCTCGACACCCTTGAGCCACGGCTGCGCCACCATGAAGTCGTTGACGTTCGCGACGTTCAGCCAGCAACCGGTCTTGACCGCTTCCTCACCGGCTGTGGAGAAGTCGGCGTCCGAGCCGGTCGGCAGCCCCTTGGCCAGCGCATCCTTGATTCCCGGCGACGAGCATCCGAAGAAGTTCAGTCCGCCGTCGGCATCCCAGGAAATATGACCCCAGGTGTACGGCGACGGGGCGTCCGGCCAGCCGAGGTAGGTCATGATCTCCGGTGCCGCCTGCCCGTCACCGCCGACCCAGCCGTAGATCTCCGAGGTGGGGTAGGCCTGCACCTTGGCGTTCAAACCGGCTGCGGCCAACTGGGTCTGGATCAGGTTGCTGATCAGCTGGTTGTCCGGGTTGGACGAGTCGTACCCGATCGTGACCGACTTCTGGTCGGCGGGCAGACTACCGGCGATACCGGTCAGCACCGACGGATCATGGGGCACCGACTGCTTGCCGAACTCGGGGGCCATCATGTTCGCCGGGTAGATCTGCTCGGCCTTCTTACCGCGCCCGAAGTAGGTCTGCTTCACCAGTTCGTCGACGTCGATGGCCTGCATCACCGCGTTGCGATTCTTGACGTCGGCCATCATGCCCTTCTTGGGATTGATGTAGACGAAGTTCGACATCATCGTCGGCAGCGAGTAGTTCGCGAACGACTTGTTGTCCAGGTAGGACTGCACCGCCGAGGACGGTAGGTCGTGCAGGATCGCCGCCAACTGCCCGTTGTTGAACTGCAGTTGCTGGGCCGACACGTCGGTGATGACCGGGAGCTCGACCTTCTCGAAATAGGGCTTGGTGCCCCAGTAGTCACCGAACGCGGTCAGCTCGTACTTCGAGCCCACCTCGGCGGCGGTCAGCGTGTACGGGCCGGTGCCCAGGTCGTGATTGGTCAGATAGCCCTGGGCGTTGTCGGTGCCCGCGTTCTTCTTCAGGCCCTCGGGGCTCAGCATCCGCGGCCCGTATGGGCAGGCGAGGTAATCCAAGAACGCCGAGTTGGGTGCCTTGAGCGTGACGGTGACACCGTAATCACCTTGCGTGGTCACCGAATCGATATCGGAGACCATGTAGGCCGGTCCTTGATTGACCGCCGCCCGTCGGTCGAACGATGCCTTGACTGCAGCCGAGGTGAACGGCGTGCCGTCGTGGAACTTCACCCCTTCGCGCAGTTTGAACGTGAACACCTTGTTATCCGGCGAGGCCGTCCATTCGGTGGCCAGCAGCGGTTGCAATTCGGCCTTGTCGGTACCGCTCTTGTACTGCAGCAACCCTTCATAGGTGTTGGTGGTCAGCAGCAGACCCTGCCCCGCGTAGTAGATGTCGGGGTCCGGTGGCTGGCCCGGGTCCTGCAGGAACGACAGGTGCAGCACCTTGTCGGTGGGGGCGGCATTGGGTGTGCTGCTACCGCCGGAATTCGATCCGCCGCAGGCGGTCAGCATCAGGGCGGTCGCCGCGCCGATGGCGACCATGGTGCGCAGTTTCTTCATCGTGCGGCTCCTTCGAGTACCGGGGTGGTCAGGGAGGCGCCGGAGCCGCTCTGGCGGCGACATCCGGCAAACGCGTCGAGGATTTCCTCGGTGGTGCGTACCGCACCGGTCTGCAGGTACTCCATGGCATCCAGCGCCGCGTCGTGGCGATACTCCGAGGAGCCGCCGACACAGTCCTCGACGACGCGCACGTAGAAGTCGCGTTGGTGCGCATCGGCGAAGGTGTAGTGCACGCACACGTCGGTGAGCCCGCCGATCAGGATCAACGTGTCCGCCTTCAGACCGGACAGCACGATCTCGAATTCGGTGCCGATGAAACCCGAGTAGCGCCGTTTCACGATGTGGAACTCACGGTTGGGCCCGTCGAGATCGGGCAGCAGCTCGGGATGCAGCGGCGTGCCGGGCCGGCCGTCGATACAGTGCGGACCCTCGACACCGTCGAGTTCGCGGCCGAAGTCGATCCCGTTGGCACGGTGCACTTCCTGGAAGAACACAATCGGGATGCCGGCCGCCCGCGCCCCGGCGATCAGTTGCCGCGCCCGGCCGATCCGGTCGGCGTATCCGGCCATGTGCGGGATACCGACCTCTTCGACGGGCATATCGCCGGACTCCTGCATGTCGACCACGACAAGCACGGGATTTCCCACGATGAGTGGTTGTTTCGGCACCTAACCTCCTGTGACTGCGATACGGGGATCTGCGGCGGCCTGGAGCAGGTCCACGGCCGTGTTGATGAAGACGTAGAGGGCACCGAGCATCAGGGTGACTCCGGCGATCGCCGGGAAGTCCGCGACGGGGATGCTCTGGGCGATGTACTGACCGATACCGGGCCAACCGAACACCTGCTCCACCACGAGCACACCGGAGAACATCAGGCCGACTTGCAATCCCGTCATGGACAGCGCTGCGCCCACCGAGTTGCGCAACACGTGCCTGGCCATGATCCGGCCCTCGGAAAGGCCCTTGGCCCGGGCCGTGCGGGCGTAGTCGCTGTCGATATCGGTCATCAGGCTGCTGCGCAGCACCCGCCCGATCGCGACGGCCGGGCCGATCGCGATGACCAGCGCCGGCAGGATCAGGTGGTGCACGGCGTCGGCCACGACGTCGAACCGGGCGTGCAGCAGACCGTCCACCGTGAGCAGTCCGGTGGGCCCGTCGGGTGGATTCGGTACCGCGATACGGCCGTTGGCGGGCACCCAGCCGAGGGTCTGGTAGAAGACGATCAGCCCGACGATGCCGAGCAGGAACATCGGGGCCGACGACCCGGTGAACAGCACCGCCCGCAGCACCCCTGCGCCCCGCCATTTCAGGGTGGTGCTGAACGCCAGCAGCACCGCGAGCAGGATCGCGATCACCAAGCCGCTCAGTGCCAGTTCCAAAGTGGCGGGGAAGAACGAGCCGAGATCGGACATCACCGCGTGCCGGGTGCGGTAGGAGGTGCCCAGATCGCCGGTCACCGCGCCGGACAGATAGTGCCAGAACTGCACCAGGACAGGGTCGTTCAGCCCCAGGGCTTCGCGGCGGGCCGCCACGGCCTGGGCCGAGGCCTGTGCCCCGAGCTGCGCCTTGACCGGATCCAGCGGGGAGATGTTCTGCAACACGAACAGCACCGCGGTGAGGGCGACCAGGATGGCCGCCATGGCACCGACCCGGGAGGCTATGAAGGTCTTCATGGTCAACTCGTCTTCATCAGGTTGCGCAGACAGTCACCGGCGATGTTGGCGACCAGCGCCAGCACCAGGACACCGAGACCGGGCATCACCGGGATCCACCACTGCTGCAGGAAGTAGCTGAGGTTGCGGGCCGAGTCGGCACCCAGTTCGGGTGCCGGCGCCGCCTGGCCCAGTCCGAGGAAGGACAGCGCGGCCAGGGTGAGAATCAGGGTGCCGATATCGAGGCTGGCGGCCACCAGTGCGTTCGGTACCGCACCCGGCAGCAGGTGCCGGCCGGCGAGCCGAAATCTGCTGACACCGGCCAGTTTCGCCGCTTCCACATGTGGCCGGGCGGCCAGCCGAGCGACCTCCCCGCGGACCAGCCTGGCATAGAACGGCCACCACACGATGGACACCGCGATCAGCGTGTGCAGGAAACCCGGTCCGAGTGCGGCCACCACCGCGATCGCCAGCACGGGTGCGGGCAACGACAGAAAGCCGTCGGTGATGCGCATCAGGGTGGCGTCCACCCAGCCACCGGTGGCACCGGCGACGAGGCCGACCAGCCCGCCGAGGAACAGCCCCAGCGCCACCACCGCCAGTGCGGCGAACCAGCTCGAGCGGGCACCGTAGAGCACCCGGGAGAAGATGTCGCGGCCGACGCTGTCGGTGCCGAGCAGAAACCCGTTCTTGCCCGGCGCCTGCAGGGGCAGACCGACCGGGGTCAGCGGGTCGTGCGGTGCGATCAGGGGTACCGCGATGACCACCAGGGTCACCACGATCACCAGGGCGAATCCGGTCCAGTTGACGATCGCCGACCGGGACTGCGGCAGGGACGGCCGCCAGCGCGTGCCACCGCGGACCAGGCCGGGAGCAGAGATCGCGATGGCCATCAGACCGCTTTCCGTTCGATACAGGCGACCTGGTGCGGATCGCCGGGGAAGCCTTCCAGGCGGACGTCGAGCTCGTCACCGTTGCAGGCGTCGACGGAGATGGGACACCGCGGGTGGAACGCGCATCCGGTCGGTGGTGACAGCGGGCTGGCGGGTTCGCCTGCCAGCACGCGTGATTCGCGGCCCAGGTCGGGAATGGAGTCGACCAGCGCCCGAGTGTAGGGATGGGCTGGATCGCCGATGACCTGCTCGGCAGGGCCGATTTCGACGATTCGGCCGAGGTACATCACCGCGATGCGGTCGGCGACCACCCGGGCCACCGACAGGTCGTGCGTCACGAACACCACGGACATGTCCAGCTTGCGGCGAAGGTCGCCGATCAAGTTGAGCACCGAGGCGGCCAGCGAGACGTCCAGGGCGCTGGTGGGCTCATCGCACAGCAGCACCGGAGGGGGTACGACGGTGGCCCGGGCCAGTGAAACCCGTTGCCGCTGACCGCCGGAGAGCTGACCGGCTCGCGATGTGGCCACCTCGGCGGGCAGCCCGACCCGTTCGAGCACCTCGATGACGGCCTCGCGCCGTTGCGACCGGGACATCTTCGTGCCACGCAGGCGCTCGGCGATGAGTTCACCGACCGACAGCCACGGCGTCAGCGACGCGCCCGCATCCTGGAAGACCATCTGCGGTCGCTGCTCGCCGGCGAGTTTCACGGTGCCGGAGGTGGCCTTCTCCAGACCGGCGATCACGCGCAGCAGGGTGGACTTGCCCGACCCGCTCTCCCCCACCAGTGCCACCGATTCGCCGTGCCCCACCCGCAGGGTGACCCCGCGCAGTGCCTGCAGCTTGCCACGGCGGGCGACCGCGAAGGTCTTGAGGACATCGGCGAGTTCGATCGCGCAGGGCGGCTCGGCGTCCGGCGGCGAAACCGCTTGTTCGGCAAAGGGTCCGCCGTCCGAGGTGGCCTCGGTCACCGCCTGCCGCTCGGGCGGCAGCAGGCACGCGCTGACCCGCCCGGGAGCCACCGAGATCGGATCCGGGGGTGTTTTCGTGCAGTCGTCGGTGGTGAGTTCGCAGCGGGGCGCGAACGCGCATCCCGGCAGCGGCACCAGGGGGCTCGGCACCGACCCCGGAAGCGCGGCCAGCCGCCGGTCCCGCACGGTCTGCAGCGTCAGCCGGGAGCGCAGCAGGCCGCGGGTGTAGGGATGGGCGGGCGCCTGCAGAACCTCGGCGGTCGGCCCGATCTCGGCGATGCGGCCCGCGTAGAGCACCGCGATGCGGTCCGAGATCTGCGCGGCCACGCCGAGGTCGTGGGTGATGAAGACGATGCTGCAGCCGATCTCGTCGCGCAGTCCCTGCAGCAGGGTCAACACCTGAGCCTGCACGGTGACATCGAGCGCGGTGGTGGGCTCGTCGGCGATGATGAGTTCGGGGTCACCCGCGATGGCGATGGCGATCATCACCCGCTGGCGCAGGCCGCCGGAGAGCTCATGCGGATAGGAACGTATCCGCCGGGCCGGCTCCGGGATGCCCACCGCCGTCAACAGGCGCAGCGCTTCCTCTTCGCTGCCCGCGGCCTCCGCGACCTGCTTGCCGATCCGCATGGTGGGGTTCAGCGAGGTCATCGGGTCCTGGAACACTGCGCCGAGGTCGAGCCGGCGCACCTTGCGCAACATCTTGGCGTCGCCGTGCACCATGTCCGAACCGACCACCGAGATGGTGCCGTCGACGCGGGCCTGCCGGGGCAGCAGCCCGAGCAGGCCGAAACCCAGCACGCTCTTCCCCGAGCCGGATTCGCCGACCAGTCCGAGGATCTCGCCGGGGGCCACGGCCAGACTGACCCCGCGCAGCGCGTGCACGTCGGTGCCGTTGCGGCGGAAGGTGACATGCAGGTCGCCGACGGCGGCGACGGGATCAACGTTCGGCGGCGCCGCGGAGTGCACCTGCTCCACATCGACCGCGGAACCGACGATGCCCATGAGCGCTCTCCCGGGTTGTTCGCGGTGCCATGGCTGGCCTGTCAGTTGACAGTTTTCACGGCAAGCAGGCTCGGTGGGTGTCGCTGGCGTAACCAATTCGGGGCCGTAGGTAACCGAGGCGTATCGCGCGTTTCTGTCGTGTGACAGATACGCTCGTGCGTACCGATCGGGTAGGTCATGGGTCACGATGGGACCATGCCGCTCACCCGCGCAGGCCGGCCCCGACTGCAGACGCAGCGGCGCCCCGGTATGACGGCCCGCGACGAAATCCTGGATGCGGCAAGCGAATTGTTCACCACAACGGGTTACGCGGGCACATCCACGCGCAGTATCGCCGAGTCGGTCGGCATCCGGCAGGCCTCGCTGTATCACTATTTCAAGACCAAGGACGACATCCTGTGCGCTCTGCTGAGCCAGACCGTCACACCGACACTGTCGTTCATCCCGACCCTGCTGGGCGCCACGCCCGCCTTGACCGCGGCCGAGCACCTGCACGCGCTCGCCGCGTTCGACGGCGATCAACTGCTCAGTGGGAGTTGGAATCTGGGCGCGCTGTACCTGCTTCCCGAATTGCGCGACGCTCGTCTGGAGCCGTTCTGGTCGGACCGGGAACGCCTCCGGCTGCACTACCTGGCACTGAGCCGGGCCGTGTTGGACCGCACCGGGGTCCACCCCGCCGCCGCCGATCTGCCGTTCCGGCTGGTCGAGTCACTGGTCAACATGTGGTCGGTGCCGCACGGCCCGGAGCGCTCCGAACTGCCGGTACACGTGGCCGACGCATGCCTGCGGGTGCTCGGCGATGCGACGACACCCGAGCTACGGGACCGCAGCCGGCAGCTGATCGAACTGCACGCTCAGAGCTGACCGACCACCACCAGCGGTGTCCCGGGTTCCACCTGATGCCCCGCCTCCACCAACACATGCGTGACGACCCCGTCGGACGGTGCGGTCAGCACCGTCTCCATCTTCATCGCCTCCAATGCCACCAGTGCCTGGCCCGCGACGACGCGTTCCCCCACCGCCACATCGACCTTCCACACACTCGAGGAGAACGGGGCGTCCACGCGGTGCGCCGCATCGTCGAGCACCAGGTCATCCGCGGTCGTCGTGGCCCGCGACTGGGCGCGCTCGGCCCGGTCGAATTCCCCTGCCGCGGCCCACGCGGCCCGTTCGGCGGCGAACGCCGCAGTCTGCACCGACCGGAACCGCTGGATGTCCTCGGCGTGTTCGGCGAGGAAGCGTTCATGCTCGGCCAGTGAGAAGGTGCCCGGTGTGATGTCGACGGTGCCGCGGCCCGCGGCGATATCGGCCCGCAGGTCCAGCAGTTCCTCCGGGCTGACGGGGTACCACGAGATGCGGTCGAAAAACCTGAGAAGCCAGGGATTTTCATCGGCAGAGCGCGGATAGCGGCGCCAGACCTGCGTGGTCCGGCCGACGAACTGGTAGCCGCCCGGCCCCTCCATCCCGTAGATGCACAGGTAGGCCCCGCCGATGCCCACGGAGTTCTCCGCGGTCCAGGTGCGGGCCGGATTGTATTTGGTGGTCACCAATCGGTGCCGCGGGTCCAGCGGAGTGGCCACCGGCGCACCGAGATACACGTCACCGAGGCCGAGGGTGAGGTACTCGGCGGCGAACACGATGTCCATCACCTCGGCCTGGGACGCCAGACCGTTGACCCGGCGGATGAACTCGATATTCGACGGGCACCACGGCGCGTCATCGCGCACCCCGGAGGTATAGCGTTCGATCGCCTCGCGGGTCGCGGGGTCGTCCCAGCTCAGCGGGAGCCGCACCGAACGGCTGGGCACCACCAGATCCGACAGGGCGGGCAGGTCGTCCTCGAGCTCGCGCAGCAGCCCGAGCAGCCGGGTGACGGGCAGGATGTCCGGATCGACATGCACCTGCAGGGAACGGATTCCCGGGGTCAGGTCGACGATTCCGGTGACCGATCCGTCGCGCACCGCGTCTGCCAGTCGCCCGTGCAGGGCATGCACACGAGCCCGCAGGCCCAGATCGAGCACCATCTCGCCGTACTCGACGAGCACGTTGTCGTCGCCGCTGCGCCGGTACACCACTGCCGGTGCGTCGCCCGGGGCGCGGCGGGCGAGGATGCCGTCGTCCCGGTCGCCACCGGTGCGGGCCACCGGGCCGGTGGCGCCGCGGTTGATGCCGATATCGGTGCGCGACGGCGCGTCCTGGGCCCGGACCGGTACGAATCGCACGGTATCCCCTGGGCGTAGCTGCCCGAGTTTCCAGCGCTGCGCCGAGATCACCGTCACCGGGCAGACAAAGCCGCCCAGGCTGGGACCGTCGGGGCCGAGCAGGATCGGGGTGTCACCGGTGAAATCCAGTGCGCCGACCGAGTAGGCGGTGTCATGGATGTTGGACGGGTGCAGTCCGGCCTCGCCGCCGTCGCCGCGCGCCCACTGCGGGGTGGGCCCTTCCAGGCGCACGCCGGTCCGGGCGGAATTGAAATGCACCCGGTAGCGGGCCGTGTAGAGGGTGTCGATATCGGTGCGGGTGAAGAACTCCGGTGCCGCGTGCGGACCTTCGGTGACCGCGAGTTCCCAGTCCGAGGGCATCGCGGGACGCAGTTCGGCCGGCACCGGCGCGGACGGCACGGCGCCGGCCGGCGGGACGACGCGCACCACGTCACCGGTGACGAGCTGCCGTCCGCCGTGGCCGCCGAAGCGCCCCAGGGTGAATGTCGACGCACTGCCGAGGTAGCGCGGGATGTCCAGCCCACCGGCGAACAGCACGTAGGTGCGCAGCCCCGCGACCTCGGCCGCGCCGATGTCGAGCAGCCCGTCGGCCGGGACCTCGACGGGTTCCCACATCGGCGCCGGCACCCCGTCGATGGTCACCAGACAGTGCGCCCCGGTGACGCACACCGTCGTCGGCCGGGTGAAGCGCAGCGCGGGACCGGTTGCGGTGCACTCCAATCCGGGTGCCCCGTCGGCGTTTCCCAGGGCTCGGTTACCCAGCCGGAAGGACAAGTCGTCCATCGGACCACTGGGCGGGACACCGACATCCCACCGCCCCACCCGCCCGGGCAGGTCCTGCACGGTGGTGAGCAGCCCCGGCCGTTCGACCGTGATCCGCGGGCGTGGATCCGCCACGGCCGCCAGTGTTGCCGTGGTGTGCCGGACCGCCCGCACGTCGTCGTGCCCGAGCGCGGCACGCACGCTGCCGATGTTGACCTCGATACCGTGCAGCACGGTGTCGGCGAGGGCGGCGTCGAGGATGTCGAGGGCCGCCGCGCGATCGGGCGCGGTGCCGATCACCTTCGCCAGCAAGGGATCGTAGGATGCCGACACCTCGGTGCCCTGTTCCACCCAGGTGTCCACCCTGATCCCGGCCCGGGCGGGAAAGGCCACCGCGGTGAGGGTCCCGGTGCTCGGGCGGTACTCCCGGGACGGATCCTCGGCGTAGATACGGGCTTCGACGGCGTGGCCGGACGTCGGGATCGCGGACGGCTGACCGTCCAACAGATCGCGTTCACCGCGGGCCAGCCGGAACATCCACGCGGCCAGGTCGATTCCGGTGATCGCCTCGGTGACGGGGTGTTCGACCTGGAGGCGGGCATTGACTTCCAGGAAGGACGCTTCCTGGCTTCGGGGGTCGTAGATGAACTCCACGGTGCCGGCGGATCGGTAGGACACCGCCGCGGCGAGCACCCGCGACGACGAATGCAGTTGGGCCCGTAGCTCATCGGGCAGGTCCGGGGCCGGTGCCTCCTCGATCACCTTCTGGTTACGCCGCTGCAGGGAGCAGTCCCGGTCCCCCAGGGACACCACCCGCCCGGTCCCGTCGCCGAAGATCTGCACCTCGACGTGACGGGCGTCGGCGACGTACCGCTCGACGAACACACCGGCCGCGGCGAAGCTGCGCCCGGCCAGGCGCGACACCTGGTCGTAGGCGGCGCGCAATTCGGCCGCGTCTCGGCACACCTGCATGCCGATACCGCCGCCACCACCGGTGGCCTTGAGCATCACCGGGTAGCCGATATCGGAAGCGGCGGCAAGCGCCGCGGTGACATCGTCGAGCAGTCCCGACCCGGCGAATACCGGGACACCCGCGGCCACCGCGGCCGCCCGAGCGGTGTGCTTGGCCCCGAACACCCGCAGCTGTTCGGGTGTCGGGCCGACGAACACCAAACCGCAATGTTGCACCGCGGCGGCGAATTCGGCGTCCTCGGAAAGGAATCCGTAGCCGGGGTGGATCATCCCGGCGCCGGTGGTGTGCGCGGCATCGAGGATCGCGTCCACCCGCAGGTAGCTTTCCGACGGAGCCGGCGGGCCCAGCCGGACCGCGGTATCCGCCATCCGCACGTGCGGTGCCGCGCGGTCGGCGTCGGAGAACACCGCGACGGTCCGCAGATCCAGCGCGCGGGCGGCGCGGATCAACCGGACGGCGACCTCACCCCGGTTGGCAATCAGAACAGTGCCGGCGTCGCTGCTCACCGGACTCCCCCCAGTCGGCATCATTTCTGTCAATCGACAGTTTGATGGGCGGGACGGACTCCATGGTTGCGACGGCGTAACCGATCCCCGGCGGCGCGTTAACGCCGTGCAACGGATGTGACTGGGCGATGACGCCGGTTACCCTCACGACGTGTCCGGACTTTTTCACGTGCTGAACCTGACCTACCTGCAGCCCGACGACGTCGTCGATGCGACCAGGCCGGCTCACCTGGCCTGGCTGACCGAGGAGGTGACCGCGGGCCGCATCCGGCTCGCCGGACGCACGCAGACCCGAGGTGCGGTGCTCATCACCGGCGATATGTCCGCCGAGGAGGCCGACGCCCTCGCCGCCGCCGACCCGTACACCCAGGCCGGTGTGGCACGGTATGACCGGGTCAGTGTCAACGCCGGATTCCGGGCGCCGGGTCTATAACCCGATTCACACCGTGAACCGGGACTAGACCCCGCGAGGCCGCTGTTGTACCGACCGGCGGTGCAAAGTCGCGCCCGTCACCGAGCCATGCTCGGTCACCTTCGCTAGCGTTGAGCGAAGGCATGTGATGCGCACTCAAAGAGGCATGTCGAAGAAGAAGAGGATCACCACACCATGACCACCACCGTTTCCGCCTACGCCGCCAACGAGGCGTCCGGCCATCTGACCAAGACCACCATCGAGCGCCGCGCCGTCGGCCCGCACGATGTGGCCTTCGACATCAAGTTCGCGGGTATCTGTCACAGCGATATCCACACCGTCAAAGCCGAATGGGGCACCCCCAACTATCCGGTGGTACCGGGACACGAGATCGCCGGCATCGTCACCGAGGTCGGCTCCGAGGTCACCACATACAAGGTCGGCGATCACGTCGGCGTCGGCTGCTTCATCGACTCCTGCCGCGAATGCGACAACTGCAAGGCCGGTCTGCAGCAGTACTGCACCGGCGAGTACGGCATGCACGGCACCTACAACTCCACCGAGCGTGACGGCAGCCCCACCTATGGCGGCTACAGCACCGCCATCGTCGTCGACGAGAACTACGTCCTGCGCATCCCGGATTCCATCCCGCTGGACAAGGCTGCTCCCCTGCTGTGCGCCGGCATCACCCTGTTCTCCCCGCTGAAGCACTGGAATGCGGGCCCGGGCAAGCAGGTGGCCGTGATCGGTCTGGGCGGCCTGGGCCACATGGGCGTCAAGTTGGCCCACGCCATGGGCGCGCACGTCACCGTGCTGAGCCAGTCGCTCAAGAAGATGGAAGACGGTCTGCGCCTGGGCGCCGACGAGTACTACGCCACCTCGGACCCGGACACCTTCACCAAGCTGGCCGGCAAGTTCGACCTCATCCTCAACACCGTGTCGGCCAACCTGCGCATGGGCGACTACCTGGGCCTGCTCAAGGTGGACGGCACCCTCGTCGAGCTCGGCATCCCGGAGCATCCCCTGGAGGTTCCGGCGTTCCCGCTGGCCGGTGGACGTCGCAGCATCTCGGGATCGATGATCGGCGGCATCCCCGAGACCCAGGAGATGCTCGACTTCTGCGCCGAGCATGACGTCACCCCGGAGATCGAGGTCGTCGACGCGTCGTATGTCAACGAGGCCTACGAGCGGGTGCTGTCCTCCGACGTGCGCTACCGCTTCGTCATCGACGCGTCCACCATCTAGCCGCCCGCGCTCGCCCCGGAGCCACCCGCTCCGGGGCGACTCCGCCGACGAAAGGGGCCGCCGTGCACGGCGTTACCATGGCCGTGTGACCGGCATCACCGCCGCCCTGCCGCCCGGGCCTCCTCTTCCCCGGGCGGTACAGGCGGCCCTGCTGGCGCGGTACTGGCCACGGTTCGTGGCGGCGTGCCACCGGCGCTACGGTCCCGCGTTCACGCTGCGGGTGTCCTCACTGGGCACGATCGTCTACCTGGCCGACTCCGCCGATATCAAGGCGGTGTTCGCCGGCAGCCCGCACGTTTTCCATGCGGGCGAAGCGAATTCGATGCTCAGCGGGCTCCTCGGCGACAGCTCCGTACTCGTCATCGACGACGAGGTGCACGCCGACCGGCGCCGTTTGATGATGGCCCCGTTCACCCGCGCGGCCGTCGACCGCCAGGGCGCCGCGATGGCCGAGATCGCCGCGCGAGCCATCGACGAATGGCCGGTGGGACGGAGTTTCGCGGTGGCGCCGCGGATGTCGGCGATCACCCTCGAGGTCATCCTGCGCACGGTGATCGGCGCCAGCGACCCGGCCCGACTCGCCGAGCTGCGCACGGTGCTGCCGCGCCTGCTGAACCTCACCGCCTTCGACAGCCTGTCGATCGCCGACAGCCGTCTACAACAGCGCAGGCCGTGGCGCGGTGTGCGGGACCGGATCGCTGCGGCGGACCGGCTGCTCTACGCCGAGATCGCCGAACGGCGCGCCGATCCGGCGCTGGCCGACCGTACCGACGCGCTCGCGATGCTGATCCGCGCGGCCGACGAGGACGGTCGTGCGATGACCGACCGTGAACTGCGCGACCAGCTGATGACCTTGCTCCTGGCCGGCCACGATACGACCGCCACGGCGCTCTCGTGGGCCTTGGAGCGGCTCACCCGCCACCCCGAGATCCTGGCCAGCGCCACCCGAGCCGCCCAGACCGGCGACGACGACTATCTGGATGCGGTGGCCAAGGAAACGCTGCGCATCCGGCCGGTCGTCTTCGACGTCGGCCGGGTGCTCACCGAGCCGGTCGATATCGCCGGCTACCGCCTGCCTGCGGGTGTCATGGTGGCGCCCGGGATCGGGCTGGCGCACGCGGACGCGGCGCGTTATCCGGACCCCGGCCGTTTCGACCCGGAGCGGATGGTCGGCACGACGCCTGGTCCCACCGCCTGGCTGCCGTTCGGCGGCGGTAACCGGCGCTGCCTGGGTGCCACGTTCGCCCTGACGGAGATGCGTGTCGTGCTCCGTGAGGTGCTACGGCGCGTCGAGTGGGAGACCACCACCGAGCCGGGCGAACGCCAACGCGTCAAGCACGTCGTGCTGACCCCGCACCGCGGGGGCCGGGTCACGGCCCGCGCCATCGGCTCTTAGTTTTCGGTCTCCTCGAGTCCCTCGACTCCCGACAACGGCCAGCCGGCCGCGGCGAGCTTGGCCGCCACCCGGCGTACGTTCTCCGGGCCCGCGTCGTGATGGGTGACCTCGGCGATGAACGCCTCGATCTCGTCCCTGTCGATCTCGCCGTCGGCCAGCGCGGACGAATCGGCGGCGGTGATGTGGGCCACCACCTCCTTGACCTGATCCTCGGTCAGCGGAGTGTTACGCAGCAGCGCCAGCAGCGGCACCCGGTCGGCACCGGGCACGCCCTCGGGGTAACCGGCGCGCAGCCAGTCCAGAATTCGGGCGACGAGCGAAGTCGAGGTGGTCACGCGACAAGTTTCTCGGGTCCGGCCGATATGCGCTACCACCGATGACATAGTTCTCCCGTCATTCACCGCGGGTTCATCCGATACCCCGAACCGATCTAATCCACGGGGTTGCTCTTGCGGACGATCAGCGGATCGGCCGGCGTGAACGGGAAATTCGGCAGGTCGTCGATATGGGTGTTGAACGTCGCGGCCAGCACTTCCCGGGAATACGCACTCGCCGAGGCGCGGTAGCCGATATCGGCGGGGAACGGCTGGTCGAAGAAGATCAGGAAGTGCCAGTCATCGGTACCGATGTTCTCGATGTGGTGCGGGTACGCGCGCGGGATGAAGTACATGTCCCCCGTCGTCATGTTCCAGGTGTCCAGCGTCCCATCGGGATTCATGATCGTCATGCGCGCGTCACCGTGCTGCACATAGCCCATCTCGGCGGTCGCGGGGTGCCAGTGCGGTTCCCGCATCCCGTCTTCGGCCACCCGCAGCGAGTACATCGAGATGTCCTTCAGCGCGGGCCAGTACTGGTCCCGGGCGAACCGCGCGTTGCCGTAGGCGTAGGTCAACCCGGCGGGCTGGCCCTCGATATCGAACTTGTGGGGATCCTTGAAGTACGCGCCGGAGGGAATCTCCGGATCGCCGATCCGGGCGGCGAGTTTGTGATCTGTACGTCGGGTGTCACGGCGGATCTTGGCCATATCGGACGACGGCAGGTCATAGGTGTTGCCCAGGACGGCATCGGTGAAGGCGCCGAACGTGGCACCGAGCCCGAAGTCCTCGGGGCGTTCGTTGCGGAAGGCGATGATGAATTCGGCCGCCTCGTCGCCGATGTTCTCGATGTGGTGCAGCGAGCCGGAGTCGATGTGGAACATCTGCCCCGCGGTGATGACGAAGCTGGAGAACTCGCTGTAGTTGTCGAGCACCGAGACCAGAGCCGTACCGGACACGCAGTAGGTCAGCTCATTGGCGTTGGCGTGCCAGTGCGGTGTGCGCATGGCGCCCGGGTTCAACACCACCCGCTTGATGGACAGTCGATTCAGGATGGGCAGGTTGTCGGCGGTGACGCGGCGCATCGAGCCCAGCTCGTTCTCTTCGACGATCTCGCCGTCGAGCAGAGACAAGGTGTGCGCGCTGCGGGTCAGTGATGTGGTCATGGCGATCTCCTCGGTGACTGATTTCGACGAGTTCACTTTCCTCCTCCACCGCCACGGCGTCTGCGGTGCTGGCTGCCAACACCGCGGGAGCGCTCGCCGTACCGGCCGGGTAGGGCCAGCCCCCATATCGGGCACGCATCCTGACGCGCGCGCGGCGAGATGCGAGAATGTCGCGGCTGCAACGGCAGCACCTGAAAGGGCGTGCGGGTGGCTATACGAGTTGTCATCGCAGACGATGACGTGTTGCTGCGTGAGGGGCTCGCCAGTCTCTTGCAGCGGTCGGGTTTCGAGGTGGCCGGGCAGGCCGGCGACGCGGAAACGCTGCTCGCCGCGGTGCGTGAACACGGGCCCGACCTGGTGCTCACCGATATCCGGATGCCACCCGCGCACAGCACCGAGGGGCTCGACGCCGCGCGCACCATCCGCGCCGAGTTCCCCGACACCGGGATCGTGGTGCTCTCGGCGCACATCGACGTCGAACACGCCACCGAGCTGCTCGCCGGTGGCCGCGCCATCGGCTATCTGCTCAAGACCCGCGTCACCGATGTCGAGGATTTCGTCGACACCTTGAACCGGGTGACCGCGGGGGCCTCAGTCATCGACCCGGCTCTGGTCACCGAGCTGGTGTCAGCCCGGCGACGCAATGATCCGCTGGCCGCCCTGAGCGCCCGCGAACGCGAGGTGCTGTCCCTGATGGCCGAGGGCCTGTCCAATGCGGGTATCGGCCGGCGGCTGTGGGTGACCGAGGGCACGGTGGAAAAGCATGTGCGCAGCATCCTGACCAAACTGGACCTGCCGGAAACCGGGGACGATCACCGGCGGGTGCGCGCGGTGATCGTCTACCTCGACTCGCTCTGAGCTCAGCGCACCAGCAGGCCGCGGATCGCGTCGGGCGACAACGCGAACTTCGGCAGGAACCCGCGGGCCGAACTGGTCGCGATCATATCGGCGAAGTCCTGCTCGTCGTGGGTGGAGATGAGGATCACCGGGACGTCGGTGAGTTGCTCGGCCACGTCGAAGCCGCTGTCGGCGCCGAGGTCCACATCCACCAGTGCGACATCGGGCCGCAGTGCGCGGCTGGCGTCGAGTGCGCCGGCACCGTCGGTGGCGGTGCCGACCACGGTGATTCCGCCGTGGGCCAGCATCGTGGTCGCCGCATCGCGGAAGGCCGCGCTGTCATCGACGATCAACGCGCGCACGATGTGGGAACCGGACATGACTCGAGCTTGGCAGGATCGGGGTCCGCGGGCATTCCCGCTAGCCGGAAAGGTTTCTGTGAACATCCGCAATAACATCTGCGGGGTGAACTGGCGTTCGTGGTCAACTCGGCTCCTGGCGATGATCGTGCGGCCGACCGCGCGCCCCGTGGGCTGGGGCATCGTCGTCGCGGCCGCGTTCATCGCGGCCGAGACGCTGCTGGTGCTGGCGCTCAAGAAGGTGGCACCCGACGATGCGTTCGGCGCGGTGTTCCTGCTCGGGGTGCTGGTGGTGTCGGCCGGGTGGGGGTTCGGGCTGGCGCTGGCGACGTCGGTGGCCAGCGCACTGGTCTACGTCTACTTCCATCTGGACGGGCGCGACACCCTGGCCCCGGCGGTCGGCGTGTTCCTCACCCTTGCCCTGGTGACCAATGTGCTCGTCGGACAGGCGCGCCTGCGTACCGCGGAGGCCGAACAACGCCGCCGCGAGGCCTCGGCGCTGGCCGATCAGCAGGCCGCGCTGCGTCGGGTGGCAACCCTGGTGGCCCGCGGCGCGGCCTCGTCGGATGTGTACGACGTCGCCGTCTCCGAGCTGGCGCACAGTCTCGGGGCCGAACACGTCACGCTGCTGCGTTACGAATCCGACGAACACGCGGTGGTGCTCGCCGCCAGCGATCCGGGGATTTTCGCTGTCGGACAACGGTTCTCGACCCAAGGCGACAATGTCAGTGCCCGGATCCGCAGTGCCGGTGCGGCAGCCCGTATCGACGACTACAGCACGGCGACCGGCGAGGTAGCCACCGCAGTCAGCAAGCACGGAATGCGTTCGGGCTCCGGTGCTCCGGTGATCGTGGACGGCGAGATCCGGGGTGCGCTCATCGTCGCCTGGCCGGCAGCACACGCGATCCCCGAGCACACCGAAGCGCATATTCGCGATTTCGCCGACCTGGTGTCCACTTCGATCGCCAATGCCGAGACCCGCGCCGAGCTCACCGCGTCGCGGGCCCGCATCGTGGCGGCCGCCGACCAGGCCCGGCGCGGATTCGAGCGGGACCTGCACGACGGCGCACAGCAACGGATCGTCGCGCTGAGCCTGCAGCTGCGCGCCATCGAAGCCGGCGCCGACGGTGCCATGCGTGCGCAGTTGACCGCGTCGATCGAAGGGCTGGCCGGGCTGTATGCGGACTTGCAGGAATTGTCCCGGGGCTTGCATCCGGCCATCCTGTCCAAGGGCGGGCTCGCCCCGGCGATCAAGACGTTGGCGCGCCGGTCCCCCGTCCCGGTCGAACTGGATTTGCGGGTGACGGGGCGCCTACCCGAGTCGGTCGAGGTGGCCGCGTACTACGTGGTGGCCGAATCCCTCACGAACGCGGCCAAATACGCGAAAACCGACGCGGTCACGGTGTGTGTCGTCGCCGATGACGCCACCCTGCGGCTGTCGGTGAGCGACGACGGGGCCGGTGGTGCGGTGGCGGGCGCTGGGTCGGGTCTGGTGGGTCTGCGCGACCGAGTGGAGGCGCTGTCCGGTGAGTTCGGCGTGGTCAGCCCGGTCGGCACGGGTACCACGGTCACCGCGAGGATCCCGCTCAGCGCTTGAACGGCAGCACCTGGCAGATGTGCTCGGTCACCGGCGCGGGCACGGGCGTCGGACGTGCCATCGCCACGTTGCCGATCGAGGACGGGTGCCTGCGCTTCGCCTGGAGCAGCGCGCGCATGTTCTGGCGGGCGCGGCGGGGCGCGAGTTCGACGACATTGGTGTCGACTCTGTTCATTGCCATGTCTGTCCTCCTCGTGCCGGTCGTTCAACCGTCACCATTGAGGTTCCGCCCCCAATGGAGGAGGACCTTCAATAGAACCCGTGAACTCCCTGAGAAGTGCCCGTTTGACAGTGACGACAAACACATTGCGGGCCGGTTCGGGCCCGGGGTGACGACGACAGCAACCATCGACACGCAATCCGGCCCTTGGTCGACTCCGAATACCTAGGGAATCTGTCGGGTCAGCGACGCCGGCAGCCGCTTTCTGGGAAGGGAGTTGCCATGGCGGATGTACAGACCATCGCCAAGCAGCTGGTGGAGACCATCGGCTCGGTGGCCGGGATCAGGTTCGGCCTCGAAGAACCACGGTTCGACGCCGTCGAGCTGGCCCGGGGCGCGCAGGTGCGCCAGTACGGTGAACGGATCGCGGCCCAGACCAGGGTGCCAGCGCTTGCCGAGGACCAAGCCCGGTCCACCGGGTTCCGGCGGCTGGCCAAATACATCTTCGGCGCCAACCACGGCAGTCAGAGCATCTCGATGACCGCTCCGGTGGCGGTGCAGACCGGACGGGCCAACGGCACCAGCATCGCCATGACAGCCCCGGTCGCCCAGCACCGTGACGCGGGCGAGTGGGTCATCCGCTTCTTCATGCCGTCGAAGTGGACTCTGGAGACGCTGCCGGAACCCGACGACGACCGTGTCGAGCTGGTGGTGGTTGCGCCGGAGAAGTACGCGGTGCTCAGGTTCAGCGGCGGCTACGGGACGCGAAGGGTCGCCGAACAGACCGAGAAATTGCGGAACATCCTGCGCGAGACCGGCTTCGAACCGGCCGGCGAGGCGACCGCCTGGTTCTACGACCCGCCGTGGACCCTGCCGTGCCGTCGCCGCAACGAAGTCGCCATCCCGGTCACGTGAGCGTGCTGCCGCGACCTGATCGCTTCTGACACCTGCGTGACTAGAAGTCCCAGTCCTCGTCCTCGGTGTTGACGGCCTTGCCGATGACGTACGACGAGCCCGAGCCGGAGAAGAAGTCGTGGTTCTCGTCGGCGTTGGGGCTCAGCGCCGACAGGATCGCCGGGTTGACGTCGGTCTCGTCCTTGGGGAACAGCGCCTCGTAGCCGAGGTTCATCAACGCCTTGTTGGCGTTGTAGCGCAGGAACTTCTTGACGTCCTCACTCAGTCCGACGGCGTCGTAGAGATCCTGGGTGTACTCGACCTCGTTGTCGTACAGCTCGAAGAGCAGCTCGTAGGTGTAGTCCTTGAGTTCCTGGCGCTTGGCCTCATCGACCAGGGCCAGGCCCTTCTGGTACTTGTAGCCGATGTAGTAGCCGTGCACGGCCTCGTCGCGGATGATCAGCCGGATCATGTCGGCGGTGTTGGTCAGCTTGGCCCGGGACGACCAGTACATCGGCAGGTAGAAGCCGGAGTAGAACAGGAAGCTCTCCAACAGTGTGGAGGCCACCTTGCGCTTGAGCGGGTCGTCGCCCTTGTAGAAGTCCATCACGATCTGCGCCTTGCGCTGCAGGTTCGGGTTCTCCTCCGACCAGCGGAACGCCTCGTCGATCTCGCTCGTCGAGCACAGCGTGGAGAAGATGTTGCTGTAGCTCTTGGCGTGCACCGACTCCATGAACGCGATGTTGGTGTAGACGGCTTCCTCGTGCGGGGTCAGCGCGTCGGGGATGAGGCTGACGGCGCCGACGGTGCCCTGGATGGTGTCCAGCAGGGTCAGGCCGGTGAACACCCGCATGGTGAGTTGTTTCTCGGCGGCGGTCAGGGTGCCCCAGGACGGGATGTCGTTGGACACCGGCACCTTCTCGGGCAACCAGAAGTTGCCGGTCAGGCGGTCCCACACCTCCGCGTCTTTGTCGTCCTGAAGCCGGTTCCAGTTGATGGCCGAGACCCGGTCGATCAGCTTCATTCCATCGGACACCTTGGACCCCAATTCGAAACGTGACGAGTACTGCCCCAACACTACAACTGGGGGGCGGCGACGCGGCGCAACACAACAACTTGTGGTGTCGTGTCGCGGGAACTACTGACTGAACTCGTACTCCGCGGGCTCGAAATGCCGGGTCGCCAGCCAGTACTGCCAGGTCATCCCGCTCCACAGGGTGCGGTTGACACCATGGGCGTCCAGATACCAACTCTGGCAACCGCCGGTGTTGAACACCGTGCCGGCCAGATCGTGCTGCAACTGGCTGTTGAAATCGTCCTGGGCGCGCCGGGTGGGCGCCAACGCCTTGGCTCCGGCCGCGTCAGCGGCGGTGATCGCTTGGGCGACATAGCGGATCTGCGATTCGATCATGAACACCACCGAGTTGTGTCCCAGCGCGGTGTTGGGCCCCAGTAGGAAGAACAGGTTGGGCATGCCGGCCACGGCGATACCGCGGTGCGCGGCGATCCCCTCCCTGTTCCAGCGGTCCACCAGATCCTCGCCACCGGCGCCCTTGATGTCGACATAGGTGTAGGAGTCGGTGACATGGAAGCCGGTGGCCCACACCACGACATCGACGGGATGCTCGACTCCGTCGCGGGTGACGATGCCGGTCGGTGTCATCCGGGCGATGCCCTCGGTGTGGACGTCGGCCTTCGGGTCGGCGATCGCGCGGTAATAGGTGTCGGAGTTGAGGATTCGCTTACACCCGGCGGTGTAGCTCGGTGTCAGCTTGCGGCGCAGGACAGGATCTTTGATGCTGCGGTTGATGTTCCAGCGGCCCAGAAGTTCACCGATCTTGAGCAGCCGCGGCTGCTTCGTCATCGCGAAACCGACACCCTCGTGAATCCAGTAGATACCCGCGCGCATCAGCGCCCTGGTGCCCGGAACATAGGTGAACAGCTTCCGGATCCATTGCGGGAAAGCGTTATTGGGCCGGGGCATCACCCAGGCCGGGGTGCGCTGGTACAGATCCAGCCCGGCCACCTGGTCGATGATCGCCGGCACGATCTGGATGGCGCTGGCACCGGTACCGATCACCGCCACCCGCTTGCCGGCGAGGTCCACGCTGTGATCCCACTGGGCGGAGTGGAACATCGCGCCGGTGAAGGTGTCGGCACCCTCGACCTCGGGAATCGACGGGATGTGCAGCCCGCCCGCCCCCGAGATCAGGAACTGCGCGATGAACTCCTGGCCCGACTTGTCGAAGACATGCCAGCGCGCATCGCCCTCGTCCCAGTGCGCGCGATCCACGTGGGTGTTGAACCGGATGTGGCGGCGCAGCCCGTGCTTGGCGGCGACGCCCTTGAGGTAGTCGAAGATCTCCGGCTGAAACGACCACATGTGGGTCCAGTCGGGTTTCGGCTCGAACGAGAAGGAGTACATGTGCGACGGGATATCGCACGCACACCCGGGGTAGGTGTTGTCCCGCCAGGTGCCGCCGATCTCGTCGGCCTTCTCCAGGATCAGGAAGTCGTCCCCTTTGAAGCCTTGTTTCTGCAGGGCGATGCCCATTCCGAGCCCGGAGAATCCGGACCCGATGATCAGCGCGCGCGTGACGACGGCGGACATAGCTCACGGCCTTTCCCGGGAACGGCGGTACCGCAAACCAGTATTCAGACTGCGCGCGCCGGGGTGCAACAACCCCAGGTCAGGCGCGCAGATCGATCTGCTGGAGCTTCACGGCGCTGCTGATCGGCTGGTCGGGATCGATCACGACACCGACGAGTTCCCCGGTGCCGTTGACCGCGCCCATCATGATCGTCGTCATATTCGCGACGAACTTGTCCATCGGCATGCGGCGGACGCCCTCGTCGGTAGCGCCCAGCCACCAGTCGGTGGCCGCGGCCGCGGTCCCGAACAGCGCGAAGGCGGCCAGCTCGAACACCTCGGGGTCCAGATGCATGTCCTCGAGCTCGCCGCTGACCATCTCGGCGATGGCCAAGGTGATGTCGCGGCCGCGGTTGACCGTGCTCATGGCCGCCGACGACTGGTCGGCGAACCGGCCTTGCAGCAGGAAGCGGACAACATTGGGGTGCTGGTCGACGAGCTCGACGTAGTGCTCGACGGCCCGGCCGATGATCTGGCGGGCGGTATCGTTCTCGATGTCGATCGACGGGATGACCGCAGCCCACAGCATGTCCCGCATGCGCTCGCCGATCTGGGCGAACATATCGGATTTGTCGGTGAAGTGCCGGTAGATCTTCGGCTTGCCGGTGCCGGCTTCCTCGGCGATCTCCCGGACGCTGACGTTGGGGCCGAGCCGGTCGATCGCCCGGAATGCGGCGTCGATGATCTCGGCGCGCACCTTCTTGCGATGCTCCCGCCACCGCTCACTGCGCGCATCGACCTTCACTCCGGGTTGCCCACCGGGCAGCGGAATGGCGGGAAGAGATGGTCTGCGCACCCACCTACTGTACCGGGCTGACCGTCTCTGACCTGTTCCGCGCGCACCGAGTGCGATCCGCCGGCAGATCAGCTACGAATAGCTTCGGTAACATCGATTGGACACACTCCCTTTCAACGAGGCGGAAGATGACGGCCAGATACGACCTGGTCATCGCAGGTGGGGGCCCGTCCGGTTCAGCGGCCGCATGGCAGGCCGCGCAGACGGGCGCTCGGGTGATCGTCTTGGACAAGGCGGATTTCCCCCGGGACAAACCCTGTGGTGACGGATTGACCGCACGCGCGGTCAGCTATTTGCAGAAGATGGGCTTGGCCGACGAGGTGGCGAAATACCACCGCATCAACAAGGTCACGGTGTACAGCCCGAGCGCGTGGGAGCTGTCGTTTCCGCGCCGCCCCGGAATGCCCGACCACGGTCATACCGCCAGCCGCACCGACCTCGATCTCAAACTGCTCAAGCATGCCGAG
Source organism: Mycolicibacterium sp. Y3 (assembly GCF_051188035.1). Taxonomy (NCBI): domain Bacteria; kingdom Bacillati; phylum Actinomycetota; class Actinomycetes; order Mycobacteriales; family Mycobacteriaceae; genus Mycobacterium; species Mycolicibacterium sp. Y3. The sequence goes on from NZ_JAVQLT010000001.1 coordinate 4,631,728, forward strand.
TCGGCCGGCGCCGAGGTGCGCCAGGGCGCCGAGGTCGCCGGGCCGGAGTTCGACGCCAACGGCCGGGTCGTCGGCGTCGTGCTCAAGAGCGGCGAGAAGGTGCTCGGCGACGCCGTCATCGCGGCCGACGGCGCGTACTCCCCCATCAAGCGGGCGCTCAAGCTGGATTCGCAGTACAACGGGTACTCGGCCATCGCGATCCGCTCGGAGATGCCCGCCAACCGTCCCGACGGCGACAGCATGGACATCTACCTGAAGCTGCAGTTCCAGGGTGACCAGCTGCCCGGCTACGGCTGGGTGTTCCCGATGGGCAACGGCGTGTTCAACATCGGGCTGGGTTACGTCAACAGCTACAAGAACTGGCAATCCATCAACGCCACCCAGTTCCTCGGCGAGTTCCTGCGTTCACTGCCCCAGGGCTGGGAGCTGCCGCCGATCGAGGAGCTCAAGAAGAACAAGAGCGTGCGGGCATGGCGATTGCCGATGGGCTTCACCGCCTGGCCGCCGTGGCGCCCGGGTGTGCTGTTCACCGGCGACTCCCTGGGGGCCGGCAAGCCGGCATCCGGGGCGGGCATCTCCAAGGCCCTCGAATCCGGCTTGGCCGCGGGCGAATGCGCCATCGCGGCGCTGCAGAACGGCGGCCCCGACGACTTCACCAACTACGCGCAGCGGATGGAAGCCGCGTGGGGCCGCGAGTACCGCCGGGGCCGTTACATGCACAAGCTCATCGGATACCCGAAGGTCGCCGACGCCGGCATCAAGCTGATCGACAATGCGGCGTTCCGGGACCGGTTGCTCAGGTCGCTGTACAAGAAGGCGCAGGGTCCCGACCACCACAAGGTGTGAACGCGTACTGCAGGTGCTCGTCGACGGCCGTGAACCCGATCCGCTGATAGACGCGATTGGCGAGCGGGTTGGCCGCATCGGCGAACAGCACGACCTCGTCGGCACCCCGCCGGTGTGCATGCCGGGCGGCCGCGGCGGTCACCGCCGCGGCGTAGCCGTGCCCGCGGTGCTCCGGCGGTGTGTAGACGGGGCCGATGCGGGACACGCCCGCCAGCGGGGCGTGCACGCGCGCCATGCTGACGGGAGCCGATCCGGCGGTCCACACGACGATGTCCCCGTCGGCGACGGCGATCTCGTCCAGGTAGGCCCGTCGTGCAGTTCGATCGGATGCCAAGCCGAACGCCTCGACGAAGAACGCGTCGAGCCAGTCGACAAGCAATTCCACCTCGCGGCCGACCGCGAGCCGGCTCTCCCCCGCTACCCGGGACGGTGCCGCGAGGTCGACCAGCCGGTACAGCGGCTCCACATCGGTCAGCTCGACCGCCGCGCCCGTGAGCGCACTCCACGCCGCCACGAACGCCGTGGAGCTGCACCGCGTTCCACGGACGGCGGGCAGGCGCGGATGATCGTCAGCCAGCGCCGCGGCGACATCGGTGGCGTGCGCCGGGGCCAGACCACTGGTGAGCAGCGCGGCGTTGCTCACCTGTACCGCCGCGCCGATCGCGGCGTCGCCGTCGGCGACCGACAGCAGAATCCGCGAACCATCGGCGGCGGGCACCCGGAGGGTGGTCAACTCGACCGTGTAGGCCACCGGGTCGGGGCGATACACCACATCGACGACCGCGCCGAACTCGCGCTCGGACGGATGGAGTCGAACCTTCATACCTACGAGAGTGGCGACCGAAGCTGGCAATCGCCAGCGAATATTCGCCCGGGGTGAGGCAGAGTCGGGACGATGCGGGCCGCCGACCGCTGAGCGTGCGACACCCTACTGACGCTCGCGCAATTTTGCCCAACCGGAAGCCCCCGCCCGAGTAAGCCCCGCACAAGGCGCATACCATCGACCAGAGTTCGGTCACCTGTTGGTTGCTGACTGGTCACTCTTAGCGAAGGTTGCGGGCAGCCAAGTCGCCGAAACGAGAGCGGGGTCGTGGTAGGGGTTCTTCGCAGCTGTCGGGTGTTCGCACGAGGCGTCGCCACATGGTGGCGCGAACCCGTGGACTACCCCGGTCAGGTGCAGTACTTCGCGCGCCGCTCGCTGGCCAGCGCGATACGCGTGCTGATCGGGACCGGTGCAGGTCTGATGGCGCTCATAGCGCTGGCCGTGCTGCTACCCGGGGCCGGACGGACTTCGTCCGCGGCGCACGTCGCCGTCGGACTGTTCGTGGCGCTGGCGACCGGGTGGGCCGTCGTATGGTGCACCCGCGCATGGCCTTCGCAACGCATGTCACGGGCATTCGTCCTCTCCGCGGACGTCGGCATCACCATGGTCGCCCTCGTCGGCCCCACCTGGTCCACCGGGCTGTTCGCTCTCAATTGCTTCGCGCTCGTCTCCGCGTACTTGTTGTTCTTCGACGGAGCGAAGGCACTCACCCTGCACACCGCGCTGATCCTCGCCGCGACGACCTCCTTCATCACCCAGCTCTCCGTCGACGACCACCTGACCAAAGCGAGCCTGGCCGCCACCATCCTCGGCGCCGCGCTACCCACAATCCTGGCGCCGCTGGGTATCCAGCTCGGTATCTGGATGTTGCGCAGAGATGCCAACGAATCGGTCACGGACCCGCTGACCGGGCTTCTCAACCGTCGCGGCCTCCACCTGCACTCCGCGGGACTGCTGGTCATGAATCGCAGCGCCGCGGCGGCCCTCACCGTGATCGTCGTCGACCTGGATCGGTTCAAGGACATCAACGACACGTATGGCCACGCCACCGGCGACGAGGTGCTGATCCGATGCGCCCGGCGCATCGTGGCAACGGTCGACAACAACTCGGCACTGGTAGCCCGGATCGGCGGTGAGGAATTCGTCGTCGTTCATCTTGCCGACCCGTACCTGGCCGACGAATTACCCGAGCGGATCAGACACGCCATCGCCGCTTCTGGCGAATACCCCTGTGTCACGGCGAGCCTCGGTGTCGCCAACGTGGCCCACGAGCACCTTACGGCTCCGGACGCGGATCCGGCCGGCGTGCTGGATGACGCCATCGCGCGCGCCGACGAGGCGATGTTCGATGCGAAACGTTTCGGCGGCAACGCAATCCGTCAAATCTGAACACGCTTCACGCCGCGCCCTCACTGACTGTGCGTGATCTGGTCCGCGAATGCCGCGCCGGCATCGCCGTTGAGCTTGGCCGCGTCGAAGCCGTAAGCCACCTCGTCACCGCGGATCGCACGCAGCGGATCCTCGAAGTCCCGGAAGTAGCCCATCGCCCACGCACCCTCCTGATAGCCGATCAGTCTCAGCAGATCGTCGTCGAGGGTGCGCGCGACTTCGGGTGGTACCGAAAGGAATTGGTTCTCCTCCTGGCGCACCCAGCCGACGCAGTAGTTGATGTTGATGGCACGGCGCACCCGGTCGCTGCGGTTGGCTGCACCGCTGTGCACGATCTTGCCGGAATACAGCAGCACCGACCCGCGAGACATCTCGGCTTGTACGCACTCGTCGTCGGCGTAGTCGGTCGGCTTCTTGTCGCCGACCTGGCTTCCCGGCACCACCCGGGTCGCACCCATCTCCGCGGTGTAGTCCGTCATCGCCCACAGCGTGTTGCACTGCACGTGGTAGTCATCGGGGAACGGGTAGAAATCGAAGGCATTCTGATCGCGATGCAACGCCTGGTCCGACTCCCCCGGTTCGATCGAGATCACCTGGGTCAGCATCAACTGAAAGGCGCTCGCATGTCCCAGGAAGTCCTTGCACACACCGAGAACGGTCGGATCCTGGATCAGCGTGCGGCACGCCGGCGAGCGCGCGATCAGGGCACCGGTACGCCGCGTGTTGCGACCGATCATCGCGTTGTAGCCCATCGGTGTCGCGTCGAGGTAGGGCGCCAGTTCGACACTGATGCTGTCCATCAACGAGTCCGGAACCAGATCGTCGACGATGACATAGCCGTCGCGGCGCAGGTGGTCGGCGAGGTCGGCCGCTGACGTGGTGGCCGGAACGTGGTTCAGCACGGTCATGGCTGCAAGTATTTCCGAGCATGTGTGTTGACCAGGTAAAACCGCGTCACGCGGCAGTTACGGTCGGGCGTCGCGCCGACTGTGGGTGCTACGCACGCGAAACCGGCCGCGGACGTACACAACCCCCACACTCGCGGGCTCAGCGCCGCCCGCGTTTGGTCGGCCCCGGCTTGCGAGCCACCTTGCCCGCGGCCGCCCGGGCGGCCTGTTTGGCCAGCGTCTTCTCCCGTGCGGTGCGTTTCGGCGCCGGCTCGGCCTGCCCCCGCGAGGAACCGGGTTTGCGGCCACGAACGATCCCGGTGAACTCCTCGACCAGTGCCGACGGCGGGCCTTCCGGGAAGGCAAGCCCCACAGGGCAGGTGGGCGCGTCGGTGATCGGGCGGTACGTCAGGTCCTTGCGGTGATACAGCCGGGCCAGCGATTGGGGAACGATGAGTGCGCCGAGCCCCGCAGCGACGAGTTCTATTGCATCCTCAGTGGTTTCGGGTCGATGCTCGATCGGTATGCCGGGGGCGCCCGCCCAGGCGACGACGTCGTCCAGTGGGAGCAGCGTCGGCTCTCCGTCGAGGTCCGCGGCGGCGATCTCGTCGGCCGCGGTAAGAAGGTGATCGGCCGGCACCACTACCACCGTCATCTCCTCGTAGAGCGGGATGACGGCCAGGCCAGAGGTATCGGCCGTCGTCCGGAGCACCGCCAGGTCGATGGCGCCGCCCCGCACTTCGGCGGCCGCGTCTGCGGCGGCAACGGCGCGCAGGTGCAGCGCCACCTCGGGATGGCGCTCCGCCCAAATCTTGGCCCACTTCGCGGGCGTCCCGCCGGGCACATACCCGAGGGTGAGGGACAGCGGGGTCACCGCCTCAGGCTACCGATAAGCAGCTACCGATAAGCTCTGTGCCATGAGCAGGCCGAACGCGCAGTCCATGAAACCCGCCACCGCGGCGAAGAAGCTGGACGTGTACCTGCCCGCCACGCCTGCGGAGTTCCAGGAGAACCCGATCACCCGCACCGAACTCGCCGCCCTGCAGGCGGATCCGCCGCAGTGGCTCAAAGACCTCCGCAAGAACGGACCGCACCCGAAGAACCTCGTCGCAGCCAAGCTCAGCGTCTCGATCGCCGGCCTCGCGCGCGGCGGCGTCGAGGATGCGCTCACCACCGAGCAGATCGATGCGCTGCTCGAGGAAAAGCCGGACTGGCTGGTCGCCGAACAGGAGAGCTACCAGAACGTGCTGCGCGAGGAGCGTCGTCTGAAGGCGTTGCGTGCCGAACAGGCCCGCGACAACTGATTCGCCGGCGGCGTCGCCGCCGTCGTCGAAGCGGAGAGGTCACCCCGCCTCGGCCGTATTGAACCAACCGATCTGCTCGCCGAGATAGGTTGCCATCTAGGGTTTTTACCTCGCGCGTGATCTCGGTGACGGACCGGAGGACCGAGACCGTCGGGGCAACGAGGAGACGGTGTGAACTGGCAGCACTTCGAGCCGTTCCTGGTGGCGCTGGCCGTCGGGCTGTTGCTCGGCCTGGAGCGGGAACGCAGCCACACCCGCGATCTGCCCGCCGGCTCACGCTCGTTCGCGTTGTTGTCTCTGGCCGGGGCGATCGCCGCCGGTATCGACGCCAGGGTGGTGGCGGCCGGCGCGATCGGCGTCGCGGTGTTGCTGGCCGTCGCCTATCGTCGCACCAGGGCCGACGACCCGGGAACCACCACCGTGATCGCCGGTCTCGTCGCCTACCTGCTGGGCGCAATCGCCTACACTCGCCCAGCCGAGGCGGTGGCGCTCGCCGTGGTGGTCGCGGTGTTACTGGTGTCGAAGGCTCGCATTCACCGCTTTGCCCGAGAGATCGTCAGCGAGGTGGAACTCGAGGACGCGATCAAGTTCTTCGTCGTAGCCTTCGTGATCCTGCCACTGCTGCCTGACCAGCCGATCGGGCCCTACGGCGTGCTCAACCCGTCGAAGATATGGCTGCTGGTGGTGTTGCTGACCGGCATCGGCTGGCTCGGGTACATCGGCGTGCGGGCGCTCGGCCCACAACGCGGCCTGCTTGTCACGGGCCTGGCCGGTGGGTTCGTCTCGGCAAGCGCAACGACTGCGTCGATGGGCCGACTCAGCAAGACCGAGACGGGCCTGCGCGCCTCGCTGGCCAGCGCGCTCGTGGCCAGCCTGGCCACCTTCGTGCAGCTGCTCCTGGTGATCGGCGTGGTCGACATCGAGGTGTTGCGCCGCCTGTGGCCCCCAGTGCTGGCGGGCGCTCTCGTCCTCGTCGGCGTTGCCGCGTTCGTGTACCGCGGTGGCACTCGGCCCGACCACACCACAGCCGAGCATCAGGACCACCCCGACGAGCCAACCATGCGGCCGTTCGCCCTGCGGCCGGCACTGGCGCTGGCCACCGTGCTGACGCTGGCATTGCTCGTCAGCCGGTGGGCGGCCGACATGCTCGGTCCCAACGGGCTCGTGCTCGCGACCTTCGCCGCGGGTTTGGCCGACGCGCATGCCGGCGCGGTCGCGGCCGCAAGCCTGGCCGCCAAAGGCGATGTCACGGTCGACGCCGCGTTGATCGGCGTGGCCGCCGCACTGGGATCCAACCTTCTGGTGAAGGTCATCCTGGCGTTCGCGTCAGGCGGTCGGCGGTTCGGGTTGGCGTTCCTCGCCGCGATGGCCGCCCCCGCAGTGGTGTTCGGCGTCGCGCTGACGTTGGTCGTGACATGGGGTTGAGCGGACGTTCCCGGCGCGCTGCCGAATACCACCACACCACCGCGGTTGGATAGGGCAGGCGACGGATCGCTGCGGATTTGCGCAGGTATGGCAACGACATTCGTGTAGTTGTGGTTCCAGCGGCATGAGGAGGAACCTGTGACTGTGAGACTGATCGGCGCGTGGGGCAACCGTCATGACAATCTGCAGCACTGCGCAGAGCGAGTCCAACTGTCGATCGAGTTGATGCCCCCCGAGGATTGTTACGGTCCGTGGGGCGTGTGGGAGTCGCGCAATGCTGCATCGGAGTCAAACGAGCTTGTGCCGATCGATCTCGACGATATCGCCGCTGTAGAGTCCGCGATCACGTCGACCACCGAACGTGTGAACGCCGGCCCGATGACGGCACCGGGGTATCACATCCAGTTCGCGCGGGAATGCGCGGATCGTACAGCGGATCGACGATTCTTCGAATACACCGTTCGGGCCGGCTTCGTCGGCACACCCGAGCCGTTCAATCACCTACTCCTCCAAGTTGGCGACACGGATGAGTCGACGTTGATCCGCTATCTGAGTGCCCTCGTCGTCGCGTGGGAGCCTGACCACCTCGCTGCGGCGGACCGCAAAGTGCAACGCGCGCAGGGCCACAGGCCGCCGGAGGTTCTGGTTGGCTGGCTCACCTATGTACGAGATGACATCCCGCTGAATACAGATGTCATCGACGAGCAGATTGGGTTCGTCGCAAGGGACGGCGGCCGCTACATCACCGTTGCCGGCACACCGCAACAGCCCAATCTTGATCACATCCTGCAGGTCCGCGCAGCGCTCGGATATCCACGCACATAGACAGCGCGATTCACCCCATACCTCCGAAGACATTCACCGCGCATGGCGGCAGTTGCCCGGTTTGAGGCGCCCGGCTGGGCCGGATCGATCACGATCCGACCCGCCGAGCGCTGCTGAGAGGTGTGTCCCCGTGCCCACCCTCGTCGTCACGGATCTGCACATGGTGATGTGTTGTGCGCCTTGCCCTGTCAGCGGTGCACGATGCGGAGCTGCGTTGTGACGAGGGATTCGAACCCTCAGCGCTGCCCTGCGCGCGCCAGAAAACCGGCTGACCCGCCGGTTCGGGGCGTGCACGCCTCCGTGTCGACTACCTGCTCCACCTCACTGTTCGAGAAGATCGACTTCCCAGTTCTTCTGCTGAATCCGCACATCGAGCTCGCGCAGATCCCGTGCGGTGGCATCAGCCCGGGCCCTCAGCTCAGCCACGGGCAATGCCGCCAGCATCTTCAGCTCCGACCGCAGCTGCCGGGCGTAACCCTGCTGCTTACCGCTGCCGGCCGCGGCGTCGGCGGCCGTGGACAGCAGGTGCCGCCGCCACCGCAGCGCGTCACGACGGCCCAACGCATCGGTCAAGGTGCCCTCGGATCCCATTTCGGTGGCCGCGTTGGTGCGGTTGATCGCCTGGATCAGGTTCTGCCAGTCGTTCACGGCCGCTTCGGCTTCGATCAGCAGCGCCACCGCATCCTCGGCGGGCTCCTCACCCTCCTGGAAGCGGGCATTGTCGGCGATGCGGGTGCGCAACGCCTCCAGATGCCGCAGCGTCGCGCTACGTAGCGACAACGCCTCAGCCAATTTCATGATCGTCCTGCCTCCCTTCGTGGATACGCCTGGCTTTCTCCGTCCAACATCGTTGAGCCGCAGCGGCGCTCACCCATGATGAGCGTCGGATATCTGGTGGGCAACATATTTTCTGATCGGTGCCACCAGACGCAGCCACCTGTGCGAGTGCACCCGAAGTGTCGAGAATCAGTGTCCGACACACCCTCAACTCTCCCTTATGCTGCGCAGTGGGGAGAACACGAATACAGGGGGAATCCATGTCAGAACCTTTTGCGCCGACGAACCAGCGGGCGAATCCGTACGCGTCCTACCCGCCGCCTCCCGAGGTACCGACCTTTCAGGTCACCACGATGAGTCACGTCGGCGCGTTGATCTTCTGGTTCAACCAACGCCGCACCGTTCAGGGCAGCTACGCCCAATGCGATTCCGCGCTGCGGTCGGCCCAGACCCAGAACCTGATATTCGGCTGGTGGAGCTTCTTCTCGATCCTGATCCTGAATTGGGTTGCGCTCTTATACAATTCGAACGCACGCAAACGGCTGAACCGAGACGCGCAACAGGCACGGGAGTACGCCCTCTGGTGGCACACCTACGTCGGCACGAATCAGCGATAGACGATGCCCGAAACTCAGAGCACACCCCCGGGCTGGTTCTCCGATCCGCTCTCGGGCGGCCTGCGATGGTGGGACGGCCGGCAATGGACTGAGCACCGTCAACCGGCCGTTTCCGCGCAGAGCGCTCCGGTATCGACCGGTGCACTGATGCCGTGGTTCGCTGAGGTCCAAGCGGCTCAAGCGGCACACAAGCGACGCACCCACTGGATGGCTTTGATCGCCGCCGTGATCCTGGTGGCAGGCGGGATCGGTTGGTACTTCCTGGCCCAGAACTACACCTCGCCTGATTGGTATCAGGAGGGCTATGACATCGGCTACCACACCCCCTTGGTGGGGTCGTCAGTGGACGGCGCCTGCGACCTGGCATTGCTCGGAAAGATCAAGCTCGGCGACAATCCCCGGTTGCGGCGCAACCGCGAACTCAGACGCGGATGCGTGCAGGGCGTGCTGGATTACGCCAGGGAGCACAAACCACTCCCGACGCTGAAGTAGTGAGCAGATGATCGCCCGCAATGCGGGTGATTGCGGTGGATGCCCCGCTGTGGCGTTGTCGCCGACAATAGGCGCAGGCCAGGAGAAAAGTCTCTCCTGGCCTGCGACCTCAACGAATCCGCGTCACAGCATGCAGCTGACGCAACCCTCGACTTCGGTTCCCTCCAAAGCCATCTGGCGCAGCCGGATGTAGTACAGCGTCTTGATGCCCTTACGCCAGGCGTAGATCTGTGCCTTGTTCACCTCGCGGGTGTCCGCGGTGTCCTTGAAGAACAGCGTCAGACTCAGCCCCTGGTCGACATGCTGGGTGGCCGCGGCGTAGGTGTCGATGATCTTCTCGTAGCCGATCTCGTACGCGTCCTGGTAGTAGTCCAGGTTGTCGTTGGTGAGGTACGGCGCCGGGTAGTACACCCGACCGATCTTGCCTTCTTTGCGGATCTCGATCTTGCTCGCCACCGGGTGGATCGAGCTGGTCGAGTGGTTGATGTAGCTGATCGAACCGGTCGGCGGAACGGCCTGCAGGTTCTGGTTGTAGATGCCGTGCTTCTGCACCGACTCCTTGAGCAGCTTCCAGTCGTCCTGGGTCGGGATGTGGATCTCCGCATCGGCGAACAGCTGTCGCACCTTGTCGGTGGCCGGCTCCCACACCTGGTCGATGTACTTGTCGAAGAACTCACCTGAGGCGTACTTCGACTGCTCGAACCCACCGAAGCGCGTACCCCGTTCGATCGCAATGAGATTCGAGGCGCGCAGCGCGTGGTAGAGCACCGTGTAGAAGTAGATGTTGGTGAAGTCCACACCCTCTTCGGAGCCGTAGTGGATCCGTTCCCGCGCCAGATAGCCGTGCAGGTTCATCTGCCCCAGGCCGATGGCGTGCGAGCTGTTGTTGCCCTGCTCGATGGACGGCACCGACCAGATGTGGGTCTGGTCGCTCACCGCGGTGAGCGACCGGATGGACACCTCGATGGTCTGGGCGAAGTCCGGCGAATCCATCGCCTTGGCGATGTTCAGCGAACCCAGGTTGCACGAGATGTCCTTGCCCACCTTGGCGTAGGACAGATCCTCGTTGAACTCCGAGGGCGTGGACACCTGCAGGATCTCCGAGCACAGGTTGCTGTGGGTGATCTTGCCGGCGATGGGGTTGGCCCGGTTCACCGTGTCCTCGTACATGATGTACGGGTAGCCGGATTCGAACTGCAGCTCGGCCAGTGTCTGGAAGAACTCACGCGCCTTGATCTTGGTCTTGCGGATCCGGGCGTCATCGACCATCTCGTAGTACTTCTCGGTGACCGAGATATCGGCGAAGGCCACACCGTAGACCTTCTCGACGTCATACGGCGAGAAGAGGTACATGTCCTCGTTCTTCTTGGCCAGCTCGAAGGTGATGTCCGGGATCACGACCCCCAGCGAGAGCGTCTTGATCCGGATCTTCTCGTCGGCGTTCTCGCGCTTGGTGTCGAGGAACCGGTAGATGTCGGGATGATGCGCGTGCAGGTACACCGCACCGGCACCCTGGCGGGCGCCGAGCTGGTTGGCGTAGGAGAACGAGTCCTCCAGCAGCTTCATGATCGGGATGACGCCCGAGCTCTGGTTCTCGATGTTCTTGATCGGCGCGCCGTGCTCCCGAATGTTGGTGAGCAGCAACGCGACTCCGCCGCCGCGCTTGGACAGCTGCAGCGCCGAGTTGATGGAGCGCCCGATGGACTCCATGTTGTCCTCGATGCGCAGCAGGAAGCAGGACACCGGTTCGCCGCGCTGCTTCTTACCCGAGTTGAGGAAGGTCGGGGTGGCCGGCTGGAACCGGCCGTCGATGATCTCGTCGACCAGCTTCTCGGCCAGCTCGGTGTCCCCGGCGGCCAGCGTCAGCGCCACCATGACCACCCGGTCCTCGAAGCGCTCCAGGTAGCGCTTCCCGTCGAAGGTCTTCAGCGTGTAGGACGTGTAGTACTTGAACGCCCCCAGGAAGGTCGGGAAGCGGAACTTCTTGGCGAAGGCGCGGTCCAGCAGCGACTTCACGAAGTTACGGGAGTACTGGTCGAGCACCTCGCGCTCGTAGTACTCCTTCTCGATCAGGTAGTCGAGTTTCTCGTCCTGCGAGTGGAAGAACACCGTGTTCTGGTTGACGTGCTGCAGGAAGTACTCCCGCGCGGCCAGCACATCCTTGTCGAACTGGATGTTGCCGTTTTTGTCGTACAGGTTGAGCATCGCGTTGAGCGCGTGGTAGTCCGTCTCCCCCGGGAGCGCATGCGCGCCGGTGGTTACAGGCTCTGCAGCTGTGACGGTTGGTGGCACGTCTGTTCCTTCCAGAAATCTTGCAATCCCGCACGGACGGCATCAACGTCGTCCGGAGTTCCCATGAGTTCGAAGCGGTAGAGGTAGGGCACACCGCACTTGGCGGAGACCACTTTGCCCGCGTAGGCGAATTCCTCACCGAAGTTGGTGTTGCCCGCAGCGATGACGCCGCGGATCAACGACCTGTTGTGCTCGTTGTTCAGAAAAGCGATGACCTGTTTGGGGACGTAGCCACCATTGCTGACATCGGGTGTCGCACGGCCCCCTCCGTAGGTGGGCAGTACCAGCACGTAGGGCTCATCGACCTGGATCCGCCCTTTGAGCGGGATCCGGGTCGCCGGGATGCCCAGCTTCTCGACGAAGCGGTGGGTGTTCTCGGAGACGCTGGAGAAATAGACCAAGCTGGTCATCCGTCAACCCCCTCCCGGTGTATCAGCGGTGACTAGGCGCTGACAGCCGCCGCGCTCAGCGCCTTGATGCGGTCCGGACGGAAACCCGACCAGTGCTCGTTGCCGGCCACGACGACCGGGGCCTGCAGGTAGCCCAGAGCCATCACGTAGTCACGGGCTTCGGGGTCAACGCTGATATCGATCACGTCGTAGGCGACACCGGCCTTGTCGAGGGCCTTGTAGGTGGCGTTGCACTGCACGCACGCCGGCTTGGTGTACACGGTGACCTTCATCTGCGTGGCTCCTCTGCGAATGGGACGGGCAACTTAGTTGTTAAAGCGTTCCTGCGGACCCGGCCATTCCGGTTCGCAAGGCCCCGATTCCAGCGGATTCCATCCGGTCGATCGTCGGTTCCGGGGCCCCGGCCGACCCGTACTGCTTGGGGTCTGTCGGTTCGCCAAACACTACACCTAGTGTCCGACAAACCGAACAGATACCAGATGTTCTGAACAACATTCATGAAATTCCCTGGTCGTAAGCCCTGCAGACCGCGACACGCCCGGCGTGTCGCACATCACATCCGGGGTGTGTCGGGTCACCGCTCCGGTCTATCACCAGGCACCGACAAGTCCGGCACACCTCGACCGGGCAGCAAAAGGGTGCCGAGTCTCACACCATCGCCGACGCCACGGCGATATGGCCGTCGAAATCACACGCTCGGGCGAGCGCCAGATAGCCCGCCGTCCACCGCCGGTACCCGTCCTCGTCACCCTCGGCCCTCGCGAGCAGAGCCCGCAGTCGGCGCAGCGTCACCTCGTGCAGGACGAACCCGGAGTCCACCGGATCCCCGTCCAGCCGCGCGATGCCCGCCCGTGCAGCCTCGAGATCGCCGGGACCGCCACGGCCGAGCAACGCCTCGATCAGCACGCTGGTGGCCGGACCACGCCACACCACCGAGCCGAGGGCGAACAGTTCGTCCACCGTGGCCGACGCGAGCGCGACCGCGCCGTCCACCTCACCGAGCGCGTACCGCTGATGCGCGAGGTGGATATCGGCGATCAGGACGATCGACGAGTTGCCACAGCCCAGCAGCGCAGCCTCGCGAGCTCGACGCAGGTGCTCATACCCCGCATGGCGCTCAGCACCGTCCCGGGCCACCAGCACGATCCCCCGCGCCAGATGTGCGTGCACCACCGTGAAATCGTCACCGGATCGTTCGGCCACAGCCAGTGCCGACGCAGTGTCGCGCAACGCATCAGGACCGGACTGCAGCGCGCCCAGACCGATCTGCGCGTACTTGTGCAGATTGGTGACCACATACATCAGCGGATCGAGCTCACGTGCCGTGGCGATGGCACGGTCGAGATCGTCCTTCCACCCCGGCAGGCCCAGCGACATCCCGGCGACGCCGCGCAACGCCATCGCCAGCGCTCGCGGCGAGCTCACGAACTTCATGCCCTCGGCCGTCTCGGTGTCGTGGTCGATGACGCGCTGCGCCACCGCGAGGACGTCGCGCACTTCCCCGGTCTCCCACTTGGCCGCCAGAATGCCGAACGACGCCGCCACCGCCAGAGCGGTGTCGTCGATGCTCTCGAGCAACCGCCGCAGTTCGGAGGCGAGCTCGGAGGCCACCCGAGGATGATTGTGCATGGTCAGGGCCATCATGTAGCCCGACATCCCGATGGCCAACGATCGCCGGTCATCATGCTCGGCACACAGTCTGCGGAGCTCGTCGAAGTTCTGCTCCGCCTCCGCAAGTCCGATGCGCCAGGCAGTGCCACACAACGCCGTCCCGACGTCGATCAGCATGGGCAGCCGATCCGGGGTGTCGACCGGAAGCCGCCCCGCCAACCGCGCGGCACGTCGCCAACTGGCCCGGGCGGCATCGATATCGCGCAGCGCCAACCGGTTTCCCGCCCGCATCTGCCAGCCGAATGCGGCGGCCAGGTCGCCGGCGCCCTCGTGGTGCGTCGCGATCAACGCAGCATTCGCATCCGGGGTGCCGGGCCCGTCCCGCTCGATCGTCGCGGCCAGCTGACGGTGCAGTCGGACACGCTCCGAACGCAACTGCGACTCATAGGCGACCGTCCGGATCAACGGATGACGGAAGCCGTATTCGACACCGCCGTCGCCATCCACCTTCTCGATCATGTCGGCTTCGAGCAATTCCTCGACACACAACCGTTCGACCAGCCCGGCCAGCAGATCACCGGAGAACCGCGTCCCGATGACCGCCGCCGCGTTCAGTGCGTCCTTGGGCGCATCGCCGAGCCTGTCGATGCGCGCGGCGATGGTGGCCTGCAACGTCGGGGGCACACCCGTCACGGTGGCATCGGCACCGGCCACGAACGATCCCGGATTGCCCTGCAGGACACCCCGTTCGGCGAGATCGCGCACGATCTCCTCGGCGAAGAAAGGATTACCCGCCGCGTGCTCGGCGATCTCGGCGGCCAGCGATCGCACCGACGGATCGGTACCCACGAGTTCGCCGATCAGCACTGAGGCCTGCGAATCATCCAGCGGACCAAGCGTGATCGCGTCAAGCGAGGTGATCTGGACCAGCTTGCCGTGATACTCGGGCCGATAGGTGATCAACACCATCGACCCGGTGAGTGCCGACAGGAAGTCGGCGATGGTCGACTCACTGGCCTCGTCCATCCAGTGCGCATCCTCGACGACGTACACATCCGGGGCGCTCCGGACGGCTGACGCACAGGTCAGCAATGCCGATACGCGACGCCTGCGCGCATCAGGATCGATGACGGGCACGTCGATCCCGGGTTCGGCGATACCCAGCAGGTCGTCCAGCAGCACCAGGTCGGCCGGATCCGCCGCGGGAAGCTGTCTGCGGACGTGGTCGCGCGCGGCGTGGCCCTGCAGGTTCTCCACCCCGGTGAGGCTGCGGAACAGTCGCGCCGCCGCATGGAACGGAACGTCGTGGGCATGTGATTCGCAGACCGTGGAGACCACACCGACACCGCGGGCCGCGCCGCGCCTGAGCACCTCGGCCACCAGCCGGCTCTTACCGATGCCCGGTGCGCCGACCACACCCACGACGGTGCCCGCACCGGTCAGCGCCGCATCCAGATGCCTGCTCAACGCGCGCACCTCCGCCTCGCGCCCCACCAGCGTGGACTGCGACCGCACGCCGGCCGCGACGCTCGCCCCGGCGGACAGCAGCCGTCGCGCCGGTACCGGCACCTCGGAGTTCTTGACACGCAACTGCTCTGGTGCGCCCAGTTCGACGATGCCCTCGACGAGGTGCGCCGTCGAGCCGCTGAGCAGCACGCCGCCAGGCGGGGCCGCTGCCTCCATCCGTTGCGCCATCCCCACGTGAGCGCCGATGACGGTGTAATTACCCGGACCGGCACCGATATCGCCGGTGATCACCTGCCCGGAGTTCAGTCCCACCCGCAGTTTCAGCCGGACCCCGTCACGCCCGTGCAGTTCGGCGGCCAGCGCGGCGGCCTCCGTCTGTAGGTCCAGCGCGGCCAGACAGGCCCGGACGGCGTGGTCCTCGAGGGCGATCGGTGCACCGAAGGTGGCCATGATGCCGTCTCCGGTGAAGTCGACCGAACCCCCGAAATGCTGGACGACACAACGGGATCGACGGAACAGTTCGCTCATCACCTCGCGCAGGCGTTCGGTGCCCAGTGCCGCCGCCAGGTCCATCGACCGGACCACATCGGCGAACAACACGGTGACCTGTTTGAACTCGGGGTGATGAAACACCGGGGTGATCGGGGTGCCGCAGGCGTCACAGAATCTCGCGCCCGCACGCGGCGCGGTCCCGCACTGCGCACAGGCCGCGCCCACCCCTCATCCCTCCGCCGCGGTGACGTCGAGTAGCCGCCGCTCCACGAGGTCCGCTCCACGCCTGACGCCACCGGCCGCGGCGAACCCGGCGGCCACCCGCTCGGCGCCCGCGCGCATCGCCATCGCCTCCGCGACGGCCGCTCGCAATCGGGACGGGTTGAGCCGGTGGGCCGACAGCCGGCTGCCGCACCCGGCCACCTGGACCCGGCGCGCCACCTCGAACTGGTCGCGGCCGTAGGGCACCACACACACCGGAACCCCGCGGGCGAGGGCCTTCTGGGTGACGCCCATACCGCCGTGGGTGATGGCACACACCGCGTGGTCGAGCACGGCCCCGTGGTCGACGAAACGGCGGACGGTGGCGTTGGCAGGAACGTCGACACCGGCGGGCACTCCGCAGGGAAAGGTCGCCACGACGCGTACCGGTTCGTCGGCCAACGCCGCGAGGGCCGTGACCGGCAAGGCGTCGTCACCCTGGCGTTCCGAGGATGTGGTCACCAAGACTGTCGGTCCGGGAAAGACCTCGGTGGGTGGGCCGGCGGATCGATGCTCGCACGGACCGATCAGGACGACGCGCTCGTCCCAGTCGGGATGCGGGTACTCGAACGGCTCTGCGGTGCCCACCAGCACCAGCGGCGCACGCAGCACGAAGTCGTCGCCGGAGGTGAGCGGTGTGGTGCCGAGCAACCGGTGCAGTCGATTCACCGGCTCCAGCATCTCGCGCTCAAGCAGCCGGCGGGTCATCGCGCCCACCGCGGCGTCACGCCAGCGGCCCAGCACTCCCGATCTCGGCGCCAGCCCGGGCCCGAAGGGCGGACTGGTCCGCGACGACAGATAGGGCGGGTAGGGCCAGAACGTCGCCCAGGGCAGCGCCGCGGCTTCGGTGGCCACCGGGGCACCCCAACAATTCGTGTCGAGGATGACGGCATCCGGCGACACGGCCTCGATGGCCCGGCGCACATCCTCCACCTCGAGCGCCGCGCGTTCGGCGAAGACCTCGAATCCGCGCCGAAGAGCTCCCAGCCCGGTGCGCGCCGTCCAGTCGGTCATCGCGACCGCTTCGATTCCGGGATCGACGGCCGCGGTGTCCAAACCCGCGGCTGTGCCGATCGGCACGCCGGCGGTCAGGGTGCGGAGCACGATCCGGTGGCCGCGCCGGCGCAGCTCCGTCAGCAGCGCGACAATCGGGTACAGATTGCCCAGCGCCGGAGAGGTGTACGCCAGGATTGTGGTCGGCCGGTCCTGTGAATGTCGCACGTCAACATCCCACGCTTGGGAGCCGAGCCGAATGCGACGGCCCCTCGAGACGGCAGTCTATTGCCTCGACGAGGGGCCGGTGGCGGGATGGCGAACTGGGTCAGCCGACCTCAGCGGCCAGCTTGCCCACCACATCGCGCACATTGGCCACCACGTCGGCGTTCTCGCGGGGGTGCTTACCGTCGAACACCTTCGCCGGGATCGACAGTTTCTCCTCGATCACCCGCGGGCCCGCGATCCCGAACGATTTACGGGTCTCGTCGTGCGCCCACACGCCGCCGTACTGCCCAAATGCGGTGCCGATCACGGCCAGCGGCTTGTCCTTGAGCGCGCCACTGCCGAACGGGCGGGACAGCCAGTCGATGGCGTTCTTGAGTACGCCCGGGATGCTGCCGTTGTACTCGGGCGTGACCACCAGGGCGGCATCGACACCGGCCGCAGCCTCACGCAGCGCCACCACCGAAGCCGGCGCATCCTCGTTGTCGATGTCCTCGTTGTAGTGCGGCAGCTCCCCGAGCCCCTCGTAAAGGCGCACGTCCACCCCGTCCGGCGCGGACTCCACGGCCAGCTCGGCGAGTTGGCGGTTCACCGACGCGGCACGCAGGCTGCCCAGCAGAACCAGAACCTTGGTATCCGACATTTTCACTCCCCAGTCTGTACGGTCGTTCGTATCGTCACATACCTTAACCGGACTGTGGTCCGAATAATTCCGGCTGAGTTAAAGTGCAGGTATGGGCGCCCCTGACCCTCTCATCGCGTTGCCGTTGACCGGCGCCGCCCCGCAAGAACGGGGTGATGCCGCGCGCAATCGCGCCCTCCTACTGGACGCGGCACGGCGGCTCATCGCAGAACGCGGTGCCGACGGGATGTCGATGGACGATGTCGCCGCCGCGGCCGGGGTCGGCAAGGGCACCCTGTTCCGGCGCTTCGGCAGTCGGGCCGGCCTGATGATCGTCCTGCTCGACGAGGACGAGAAAGCCGAACAACAATCCTTCATGTTCGGCCCACCCCCGCTGGGCCCCGGGGCCCCACCATTGACACGCCTGCTCGCCTACGGCCGGGAACGGCTGCGGTTCGTGCGCACGCACCACGCGCTGCTCTCGGATGCCAACCGCGACCCGCAGATGCGCTTCAACTCCCCCGCCACGCTGCACCATACGCACGTTCGCATGCTGCTCGAATCCGCGGGAACCACAGGCGATCTCGATGCCCAAGCGGATGCGCTCCTGGCGCTGCTGGACGCCGACTACGTCGAACACCAGATCCATGACCGTGGCCAGGACCTGGACCGCCTCGGCGATGCGTGGGAGTGCGTGGCCCGCAAACTCTGTGGCACGTGAAACCCTGGATTCTGCACGTCGACCTGGACCAGTTCCTGGCCTCGGTCGAATTGCGACGCCACCCCGAACTCGCCGGCCTGCCGGTGATCGTCGGCGGCTCGGGCGATCCGACCGAACCCCGCAAAGTGGTCACCTGCGCCTCATATGAGGCCCGCGAGGTCGGCGTGCACGCCGGCATGCCCCTGCGCACCGCGGCCCGGAAATGCCCCGACGCCACCTTCCTGCCGTCGGATCCGGCCGCCTATGACGAGGCCTCCGAACAGGTGATGGGCCTGCTGCGCGATCTCGGCCATCCCCTCGAGGTGTGGGGCTGGGACGAGGCGTACCTCGCAGCCGCCGTGGACGATCCGTTCGACCTGGCCGAGCGGATCCGTACGGTGATCGCCGCCGAGACCGGCCTGTCCTGTTCGGTCGGCATCAGCGACAACAAGCAACGTGCCAAGGTGGCCACCGGTTTCGGCAAGCCGGCCGGCGTGTACCAGCTCACCGACGCCAACTGGATGACCGTGATGGGCGACCGCCCGGTCGACGCCCTCTGGGGTGTCGGGCCCAAGACGTCGAAAAAGCTTGCCACCCTGGGTATCACCACCGTCGCCGACCTGGCGTCCACGGACGCGACCACCCTCGTCGCCGCCTTCGGGCCCAGCACCGGACTCTGGATCCTGCTGCTGGCCAAAGGTGGTGGCGACGACACCGTCAGCACCCAACCGTGGGTGCCCCGCTCACGCAGTCATGTGGTGACCTTCCCGCACGATCTCGTCGACCGCGCCGAGATGGACACCGCCGTCACCGAACTGGCGCAGCGCACCCTCACCGAAGTCGTCGAGGCCGGACGCACCGTCACCCGGGTCGCGGTCACGGTGCGAACCAACACCTTCTTCACCCGCACCAAGATTCGCAAGCTGGCCGTCGCCGGCACCGACCCCGGCCCCATCGCCGCGACGGCGCTGGAACTGCTCGGCGAGTTCGACCTGGACCGCCCCATCCGCCTGCTCGGGGTACGGCTGGAATTGGAGATGCCGTGCTGAGCACCATCGCGGTCCGCGGCTACCGGTCGCTGCGCGATATCGCGCTGCCCCTGGGTCAGTTGACGGTCATCACCGGCGCCAACGGCACCGGAAAATCCTCGGTGTACCGGGCGCTGCGCCTGCTGGCCGACTGCGGCCGCGGCGCGGTGATCGGTTCACTGGCCCGCGAGGGCGGACTGGAGTCGGTGCTCTGGGCCGGACCCGAACAGACCTCGGGCGCCCGTCGCACCGGCGAGAGCACCGGCACCACCCGTACCCGCCCGGTAGCACTGGAACTCGGGTTCGCTTCGGATGATTTCGGCTATCTGATCGACCTCGGCCTGCCGCAGTACGCCGGGCCGAGCTCCGCCTTCGCCCGCGATCCGGAGATCAAACGCGAGGCGGTGTTCGCCGGGCCCGTCGCCCGGCGCAGTGCCGTCCTGATCCGGCGTGCCGGTGAGTACGCCGAAGTGAGCGCGGAGTCCGGCCGCGGCTTCGACCCGTTGACCCGCGGACTACCCGGCTACCACAGCGTGTTGTCCGAATTCGCGCATCCGGGAACACATCCCGAGCTGGCGGCCGTCCGAGAAAGGCTGCGCAGCTGGCGCTTCTACGACGGCTTCCGGGTGGACGCCGCCGCGCCTGCGCGACGGCCCCAGATCGGGACCCGCACCCCGGTACTCTCCGACGACGGCACCGATCTGGCCGCCGCCGTGCAGACCATCCTGGAGGTCGGCCAGGACGATCTGGCCCGGGCGGTGGCCGACGCCTTCGACGGGGCCACCATCTCCGTCGCCGTCCACGACGGACTGTTCGAGCTTCACCTGCACCAGCAAGGCATGTTGCGCCCGCTGCGGGCGGCCGAATTATCCGACGGCACACTGCGATTCCTGCTCTGGGGTGCGGCGTTGACATCGCCACGGCCGCCTTCGCTGATGGTGCTCAACGAGCCCGAGACCTCCCTGCATCCTGATCTCGTCGCACCGCTGGCGGAGATGATCCGCTCCGCCGCCACCCGCACGCAGGTCGTCGTCATCACCCATGCCGCCGCATTGGTGCAGCGGCTGACCGCGGATTCGGAAGTGGCGCTGTACAAGGAGTGGGGCGAGACCCGGGTCCAAGGCCAGACCCTGCTCACCGCGCCGGCCTGGGACTGGGGTAAACGCTGACCCATCTGTTCGTCATCACGGCCCACGCCCCGGGCATCAGTCGTGGTCGGTTAACCGGCCCGGCCGCAGGGCCCGCGTGAACAACAGGTTCGCCCGTCTCATGGCCACGCTGTAGGGCCACCACGCGAGCCGCTTGAACAAGTACAGCGCCCGGATATCGGTCGAGGTGTAGATCAGGAACCGGTTGCGCGCCACCCCCTGCAGGATCTTGGCGGCGGCGTGCTCCGGGGACACCGCATGCCCGGAGAAGCGGTCCACCCATTTCGCCACCCGAGGATGGTCACGGTCCACCCCGGCGATCTGAACCGTCTGCACCAGAGGAGTTTTCACCGCACCCGGCACCACCACCGACACCCCGATGCGGTGCCGGGCCAGGTCGAAGCGCAATACCTCGCTCAGCCCCCGCAACCCGTACTTGCTGGCGCTGTAGGCGGCGTGCCACGGCAGCGCGACGATGCCGGCCGCCGAGGACACGTTGACCAGATGCCCGCCACGGCGCGCGGCCACCATCGGCGGCAGGAATGTCTCGATGACGTGGATCGGCCCCATCAGGTTGACGTCGATCATCGACTTCCAGTGCTGATGGGTCAGTGTGGACACGGTGCCCCACGCGGAGATGCCCGCGATATTGCACACCAGGTCCATCGAGCCGTACGCGGCGTGGATATCGGCGGCGAAGGCGCTGACCGCGTCGAAGTCGGAGATGTCCAACACCCGGTGCAGCAGCACCTTGCCGCCCAGCGCCTCGGCGTCGGCGGCGGTGACCGCCAGCCCGTCGGCATCCCGGTCGGTGAGGAACAATTCGGCGCCGTCGGCGGCCAGCCGGAGCGCGGTGGCGCGACCGATACCGCTCGCCGCCCCTGTCAGGAGGCAGCGTTTGCCCGCGAACGTATCCGGCATGGTCCAGATGCTACCGGCGGTACCGGTCAGACGGTGTTACCGCCCCACAGGGCATGCAGCCACAACTTCTCCAGCACGCTGACGATGCGGTCCCGGTCATTGCCGGGCCCCAGGGACGGCAGGTCACCCGAGAACGCCATCACCGTCGTGGCGCCGAGGGTCCGGATCAGCGTCGGGATGTCCTCGGAGATCGGATGCGCGTTACCGGCGGCGATCTCGCCCTCGACCACCGCGATGATCTGTTCGATCACCGTCAGCATCTGCTCGTCCTGGATGCGGCGGATCTCGGCGTCGGTGGCACGGGCGGCGTAGCAGGCCGACATCACCGGATCGTTGTGCGCGAATGTCAGCGCGGCGCTGCCGACCATCCGCTTGGCGAAGGCCGCCGGGGTCTCCTCGGGTCCGCGGGGCGCGAAATGCTGGGTGAGCTCCTCGAGTTCGCGCGTCGCCTCGTCCAGGATCTGGGCCAATACCGCATATTTGGTGTCGAAGTAGAAGTAGAAACCCGACCGGGCGACGCCGGCGCGCTCGCTGATCATGCTCACCGACAGATCGGCGAAGGGCTTCTCCTCAAGCAGTTCGCGAACGGCGGCGACGATGGCATCGCGTTGCCGGTCCCCCCGGCTGCGACGGACCGGCGGATCCGGCACCGATTCCGGCTGTGCAGTCATGAATTAGACCTTTGCATCGCGGCGCGCCATTGCAAAACTTGACATGCGTCAAGTCTGGCATACAGGATGACTTCCACGAGTGACATCGACCACACGTCTGTTAGCCCGACGATCTTCTCAGGAGCTCCGCAGTGTCGACCAACACCAAACCCGCCATCAGCACTCCGGCCTATCTTCTCGATCAGGCCAGGCGCCGCATGACCCCGACCCCGGTGACCATCCCCGGGATGGGCACCATCGAGAAGCGGTTGCTGGCGCACGAGTGGGATGAGTTCCCGCTGGCTCCCGCGCCGCCGGAAAGCGGATTGAAGACGGTCATGGGCGACGCCGGCCTGCCGGTGTTCGGGCACATGATCGAGATGTTCCGCGGCGGTCCGGACTTCCTGCTGCACCTGTACCGCAAATACGGCCCGGTGCACTACATGTTCTCGCCGGTGTTGCCCGCGGTGCTGGCACTGGGGCCGGATGCCACCCAGGCCGTGTTCTCCAACCGCAACAAGGATTTCTCACAGCGCGCCTGGGATCCGGTGATCGGGCCGTTCTTCGAGGGCGGCCTGATGCTGCGCGACTTCGACGACCACATGTTCCACCGCCGGATCATGCAGGAGGCGTTCACCCGCAGCCGGCTCACCGGCTACGTCGAGCACATCGACTCGGTGGCAAGCCACGTGCTGGCCAATGACTGGGTGGCCAACGACAAGCGGTTCCTGTTCTTTCCCGCGGTCAAGGAGTTGACGCTGGACATCGCCTCGGTGGTGTTCATGGGCCACGAACCCGGTGCCGACCGGGAACTGGTCACCACCGTCAACCACGCCTTCACCACCACCACGCGCGCCGGGAACGCGATCGTGCGCAAGCCGGTTCCGCCGTTGAGCTGGTGGCGCGGGATCAAGGCCCGCGAGACGCTGGAGAACTACTTCAACAGCCGCCTCGCCGAGAAGCGCGCGTCGGGCGACACCGACATGTTCAGCGTGCTGTGCCACGCCGAGGACGAGGACGGTCAGCGGTTCACCGACGAGGACATCGTCAGCCACATGATCTTCCTGATGATGGCAGCCCACGACACCTCGACGTCCACACTGACCACGATGGCGTATCACCTGGCCGCCAACCAGGAGTGGCAGGAGCGCTGCCGGGAGGAGTCCGAGCGGATCGGGGACGGCCCGCTGGACATCGAGGCGCTGGAGAAGCTGGAAACCTACGATCTGGTGATCAACGAGGCCCTGCGGATGCAGACCCCGCTGCCGTTCAACTTCCGCCAGACCGTGCGTGACACCGATCTGCTGGGGTACTACCTACCGGCCGGGACCAACGTGATGACCTGGCCGTCGATGAACCACCGGCTCGAAGAGCTGTGGACCAACCCGGAGAAGTTCGATCCCGACCGCTTCACCGAGCCGCGCAATGAGCACAAGGGGCACCGGTACGCGTTCGCGCCGTTCGGCGGGGGTGCGCACAAGTGCATCGGCATGGTCTTCGGCCAGCTGGAGATCAAGACCGTCATGCACCGCCTGCTGCGCCGCTACCGCCTCGAGCTGACCCACCCCGGGTACAAGCCGCACTACGACTATGGCGGCATGCCCGTGCCGATCGACGGTATGCCGATCGTGCTCCGCCCCATTCGCTGAGCGGTCTCGACTGGCCGGTTATGGCACACGTTTCACGAAAATGCGTGCCATAACCGGCCTTTCGGCGTTATGAGAGTCGGTTCGCGCAGGCGACGAACGCGCGCAACGCGGATTCGGTCGGCGACTCCGACCAGCCGATCGCCCATTCGGTGCGGGCGCCGTCGGTGCCACGGATGAAGGTGGCGGTCTGCCCGCCGGCGCGCAGCTGGTGGAAGTTGAGCATCTCGACGGCGCAGCCCTGCTCGTAGAGCCGGGCGGTCAGAGCGGCGAGCGGGGCGGGCGCGGATGCCAGGGCCGCGGCGGTTCGGTCGTCCAGACCCAGCGGTCCGGCACCCGAGAAGGTGGCGGCGACGTCATCCCAGGACATGTCGCCGGCCAGCTCGCGCAGGCCGCGCGGCAGCGGGGTGTCGAAGAAGTCGGCGAAGCGGGGGCCGGTGAGGGTGGTGGTGTGCATGGTCTCGGTCTTTCGGCTCTTCGGGAGCGACCGACGGGTAGTAGCGTGCGACCCACAGCGGGGGGTCGGTCTGGATCAGACCCCGCTGCGGAGAGCTACTACGACAATGCGATGCACGTGGGCGAGGTTAGCCGCAGGTTCGGGGTCCGCGCAACCCTTTTACGGGTCGCCGACCGCGCGCACCAGCAGCGGGATGAACGGCCGGTGGTTGGCTCGCCCGTCCCGGCGGAACGGCATGCTGTCCGCCGATGCGCTGTACCAGTCGGCGCGGGTGATTCCGGAGAGGTCCAGCGGATACCCGCACTGGGCCGCCACGGTGTGCAGCAGCAGGGTCCCGGTGCGGCCGTTGCCCTCGCGGAAGGGGTGCACCTGGTTGTAGTCGGCATAGAGCCGGGACAGCTCATAGGCCAGCGCCGGCGCGTCGGGCGGCCGGTCGGTCACCAACGCGCGCGCGTGCTCGGTGATCTCGTCCATCCGGGCGCCGATATCGGCCTGCCATCCGAAGGCCACGTCACCGCGGCGCAGTTCGGTGATCCGGTACTCCCCTGCCCATGCGTACACGTCACCGAACACCTGCTGGTGGATCACCCGCGCATCGAGATCGCCGGTGCCGACCTGCCCGGCGGCGAGCCGCTGCTGCCACCCGAGGATACGGCCCGCGGTCGCGGTGAATTCCAGCTCGATCAACGCCGACGGCTCGGTGACACCGAAATTGTTGCGCAACAACGTCGTTCCCGGAATCAGGTACGGGATACGACGTCGCAGCACCCAGCGCCGCGGTGCCGGCGCGGGCGGTGGATACCGGGCCCGGTAGCCGGCCAGATACTCCCCGAAACTCAGCTCGGCACGCGCCAGCCGACCCAGGTCGGCCAGCTGCTCATCGGTGGGCCGCCAGCCCTCCAGCCGCTGCGCGGCGACGGTCTGGCGCACCGCGCCGCCTTCCACTACCGGAACGCCGACGTCGACGCCAGGAAGGTGAGCTTGCGGCTGATCCCTGCCACCTCGCGGTGCACGCCCCGCAGAACCGCCCGTTCGTGCGGGGCGATGTCGGCCAGGGTGACCACGTCCGACACCGGCCTGCCCTGCAGCCAGGGACCGGCCCGCAACCGCCAGCGGAACCGGGTCAGCCACAGGAAGCACTCATGCAGGGTCGAAACATCCTCGACATCAAGGATATTGGCCGCACCCGCGGCGTCCAGGCGACCGAGGGTGGACACTGCCACCGATCCCGCAGACAGGCCGGCCCAGCGGGCGATCTTCACCACCGGATCCACCATCGCCGCCTTCATGTCGACGGTGTCGGCGTGCCGGGAGAAGATGCGCAGCCGGGACGGGAAACCGGCGCGCAGGGTGGTGGCGTCGTCGAGCATCGCTTGGCGGGCCGGGTAGTGGCGCCGCGCCGCCTCGACCGCGTGGGCGCGCAGTACATCCTCGGCGATTCCAGGGTGCCGTCCCACCACGGCCGCGTCGGCCAGTCCCACCCCGACCGCGTCGGCCATCAGTCCGGTCATCACCACCCCGCGGTCCTCGCGCGGGTCGGCCGCCCAGCGTTCGATGCCGTCGGTCCAGCTGGCCATCCGGCGGCAGAACCGCGGCCGGCTGGCCAGTACCCCGTTGCCGTCGCCCTGGATGCCGCAGCGTTCCAGCAGCGCGTGCACCTCGGCGGCCCGCGCCATCAGAGCGACCTTGCGCTCGTCGGAGACGGCGTCGGACAGGGCGACCATGGTCTCGACATCGGAACCGGGCGCGGCCTCACCGCGCGCAACGCTGCCGGAGACGAACCAGCTCCAGTCCGGGGCACCGTCGATCGCTGTCAACCGGACCGCTGCCGCGACGCCGCCGCGCAACACCTCCGACCAGCCCGCGGCCAGGGCCGGAGCCGGCGTGTGCGCCGCCAGCTCCGCGGTCACGGCCTGCCGGGCCTGACTGACACCCGCACGCAACGCGGCCTCGTCACCTGCTGCATCGATGACTCCGAGGGCTGCGGCGATACCGTGACCGGCGGGGGTGTCGGGACTTTCTGGAGGCACGGACTCGATTGTCACTCGCTTGCTCCCCCGGTGCAGGTCACACAGATGTGACAGCTTCGAAATGCGCGGATCAAAAACACAAGCTAATTTCTATCGCACGATAGTTATTCCATCCAGCTTTCCCTCACCCCAGGAGCACCGTATGTCCGCCACCTTCGATCCGGCGATCTCCTCACAGGAGGACGCCGCCACCCTGGAGGAGCTCGGCTATACGCAGGAGTTGCACCGCGGCATCGGCGGTTACGCCGCTTTCGCCTCGGGCTTCTCCTTCGTGTCGATCCTCACCACCGTGTTCGCGTTCTTCCCGCTCGGTTTCGCACTCGGCGGGCCGGCGTTCTTCTTCACCTGGCCCATCGTGTTCATCTGTCAGTTCTGCGTGTGCCTCGTCTTCGCCGAACTGTCCGGCAAGTTCCCGGTTGCCGGCGCCATCTACCAGTGGTCGCGGCGGCTCGCCGGTAACGCCGTGGGCTGGTTCGCAGGCTGGTTCATGCTGATCGGCTACATCGTGTCGATCGCCGCGCTGGCCATCGCCATGCAGACGGTGCTCCCGCCGATCTGGAGCGGATTCCAGATCGTCGGCACCGATATGGATCCCCTGTCGGTGGACGGGGCCACCAACGGCATCATCCTGGGCGCGGTCACGATCGTGCTGTGCACCATCATCAGCGCGGCCGGGGTGCGGTTCATGGCGCGCATCACCGTCACCGGCGTCACCCTGGAGATCATCGGCGTCATCCTGATCATCGGCGCCATGTTCTTCACCGCCGAGCGCAGTCCCGTCCAGGCCGTCGCCGACACCGGCGGCCACGGCTCCGGTATCGGTTACCTGCCGGCCTTTCTGGCCTCGATGTTGATGGCCGCCTACGTGATGTACGGATTCGACAGCGCCGCAGAGCTTTCCGAGGAGACCAAGGACCCGCGACGCACCGCCCCGAAAGCGATCGTGAACGCCCTGCTGGTGTCGTTCGTCGGCGGTGGGCTGATGATCGTCGCGGCCCTCATGTCGGCTCCCGCACTCGGTGACGACCTCGCCACCGGCGGTATGGCCTGGGTCATCGAGAGCCAGCTCGACACCTGGCTGGGCAAGACCCTGCTGGGACTGGTCGCCGTCGCCATGTTCTCCGCCACGCTGGCCATCCAGGCCTCCGCCTCCCGGGTGATGTTCTCCATGGCCCGCGACAACCGGCTGCCGTTCGGCGCGTTCCTGGCCAAGGTGAACAAGCGCACCGGCACCCCCGTGATCACCGGGGTGGCGGTCAGCCTGCTGGCCATCGGCGTTCTGCTGGTCAACCTGGGGCAGGCGAGTGTGTTCGCGGCCATCGCGTCGGTCTCGGTGGTGATCGTCTATCTGGCCTACCTGATGGTGACCGTGCCGGCGTTGATCCACCGGCTGCGGGGCACCAGCCTGTCCCATGGCAAACCGGTGATGGATCTGGGCCGCTGGGGCATCCCGGTGAACCTGGTCGCGGTGGTGATGGGCGGGCTGCTGGTGGTCAACATCGGCTGGCCCCGTCAGGAGGTCTACAACCCGGCCGGCGACTCGTGGTTCCTGCAGTACTTCGCGGTGATCTTCGTCGCACTGACCTTGAGTGTCGGGTACATCGCCTACCGGGTGGTGCGTGATCGTGAAGGCGCTCCCGACCCAGCTGACGCACTGGTTTCGCCCAAGAAGAAGTAGCAAGACCGCACCGGAATCCCGCCCCCGTATCGGCGGGGGCGGGATTCCGCCGGCACGGGAGTGCTGGGCCAGGATGGGCCGGTGACGTGGTCGGAGATGCTGCTGTTGTTCGCCGCCGGAATCGGCGGCGGACTGACCGGCAGCATCGCCGGACTGGCGTCGGTGTCCACCTATCCAGCGCTGCTGCTCGTCGGGCTGCCGCCGGTGACCGCCAATGTCACCAACACCGTGGCACTGGTGTTCAACGGCATCGGTTCGGTGTGGGGTTCGCTGCCCGAGCTGCGCGGCCAGGGCGCCAAGTTGCGCAGGATGGTCCCGACGGCGGTGCTCGGCGGAGCGGCCGGCGCGGCATTGCTGCTGTCCATCCCCGCCGAGGGGTTCGAGAAGGTGGTGCCGGTGCTGCTGGCGGCGTCATCGGTGGTCATCGCGCTACCCGTGCGCAACAACGCCGACCGGCCCCGCCACACCGGACACCTGGTGCTGCAGGCCCTCCTGGTGTTGGCGATCTGCGTCTACGGCGGGTTCTTCGGAGCCGCCGCAGGAGTGCTGCTGCTGGCGCTGTTCCTGCGCACCGGCAGCGCCACCCTGGCCGACGCCAACGCCACCAAGAACGTGGTGCTCGGCGTCGCCAACGCCGTGGCCGCGTTGGGCTTCATCGTGTTCGCCCCGGTGAGCTGGGCCGCCGTGGTGCCGCTGGGACTGGGTTGCCTGATCGGCTCACGACTGGGGCCCGTCGTGGTACGCCACGCCCCGGCCACTCCGCTGCGCCTGCTCATCGCCCTCGCCGGGCTGGGCCTGGCCGTCAAACTCGGCTACGACACCTACCGCTGAAGCCACCTATTGCTGGGTGTCGTCAGTGCTGGTAATCCAGGCACGCCTCGGCACCGTTGATGACGCCCTCACGGAAGGCACGCACCCGGTCGAATCCCGCGCCCTGGCGGTCGGCGTCGTCGGCACCGCGGAACACCAGCAGCGCCTTGATCCCCTCATCGAGATCACCCGGCGAGATCGACCACGAGTTGGTCTCCGCCCGGTTGTGCAGGATGACGCTGGCGGTATAGGCCCCGGCGAAGCAGTCACCCCGCGCGGTCGAGGTCTTCTCGTCGGACTCGTCGCCCAGGCGCGTCAACGCGGCCAGCCCGTACTGCGTCGCCAGCAGTGTGGCCACCGCATAGTCGCCGCCCTGCTTGTACACCCGCGGCATCGTCTGCGCGTTGTCCCAACCGATGTAATCGTCGGGCACGCAGTAGAACAGTGAGAACCCCTCGGCGGACTGGTCACCGCAGTTGGGTGGACTCGAAGGGTCGAACGGTTCCAGTCCGTGCACCGGTGGCCACGCCTTTCCGCGGGCGATCTCGGGATACACGTGGGTCCAGTAGTCCTCCAGGTCGTACGGCACGCCGTTGACGATCGAGTCGTACGGGGCGTCACCGCCGTTGGCCGCATCTTCGGGATCGTTGAACGGCAACGCGAGCACCATGGGATCGTCGTCGCGGTAGTCCTTGCACTTCGTGACGCCGTTGTCGAAACCGTCCTGGAACGCGCCGACGCGGTCGAAGCCACTGCCGTGCGCCGACGGATCCAGCTTGTCGGTGCCCACCGGGTCGCGCAGATCCAGGATGCCCGCCAGTGCGGTGTCCAGTTCGCCGCTGGTCACCTCGAACACCTTGTCGTCCTTGGCATGTCGAGCCCAGGCCCCCGCGAAACAGTCGGCCTGCAATTCCCGGGTGACGGTGCGGGCGGTGAAATTGGACCGCTCCTGGATGGCATGTCCCCACTCGTGCGCCATCACGATCGGGATGACGAAATCGCCGTACTTGGCTTGCAGATCGGGGAACAGGCCGCTGGAATCCCAGGCGACGACGTCCTTGGAGCCGCAGTAGAAGGCGTTGCCCGCGACATCGTCGGGACTCGCGGCGCACGGCGGGGTTTCACCGGTTGACGGGTCCACCGCGAAGAAACCACCGGCCACCGGCTCGTACTCCTTGCCGTAGAGGTCGGGGAACTGCTTGCCCCAGAACTCCTGCAGGTCGGCGATGGCCTCGATCGCCAGCTGGTTCAGCGGGCCCGATGCCTCACCCTGCAGCTTGATGCCGCTGGTGTCCGGTTTGGCCAGGGCCGAGGATTTGGGGATCTCGACCTTGGGGCTACCGCACGCGGCCACCATCACGACGGCGGCGCACGCCGCGGTGATTCGCTTGAGCATGGGCAAACAGTAGTGCGCCGGCTTGGAATTGGCTTGGAAAAGGCTCCGCAACTGGTGGGCGGGTTTTATCAGCGATTTCGGTGTGGTCGGCTGCGCTTACCGCAACCGATCACACCGATATCCTCGGGTCTACTTCGGCGCGAACCGCTGGCCGGCATCCAGCCGTAGGCACTGGCCGTTGAGCATCGGGTTTTCGACGATCGCCACCGCGAGCTTGGCGTACTCCTCGGGCTTGCCCAGGCGCTTCGGGAAGGCGGCATCCTTGGTCAGCACGGTGGCGAACTCGTCCGGTATGCCCTCAGTCAGGCCGGTCGCGAACAGGCTGGGCGCGATGGCCAGCGCGCGAATGCCGAGGCTGCCGAGGTCGCGTGCCATGGTCAGCGAGATTCCGGCGATCGCTGCCTTGGCCGCCGTGTAGGCGACCTGGCCGATCTGGCCTTCGAACGCCGCGATGGACGCCGTGTTGATGATGACGCCGCGCTCCTCGGCCTCTCCGCCGTCTTCCGAGTCGACAAGCTCGTTCTTACTCATGTGCCATGCCGACAGTCGGCTGATGTTGAACGTGCCGATGAGGTTGAGGTCGATGGTTTTGCGGAACGACTCCAGGCTGTGCGGCCCGTCCTTCTTGACGGTGCGCTCCCCGATACCGCCGCCTGCGGTGGTGACCGCGATGTGCAGGCCGCCGAGGGCCTCGACCGCAGCTTCCAACACCGTCTCGGTGCCGTCGAAGTCGGTGACGTCCACCTCGTGGAAGGCGCCGCCGATCTGCTGCGCCACTTCCTTGCCCTTCGATTGCGGCCGGTCCAGGATGGCGACGGCGGCCCCCCGCTTGGCCAAGGCCTCCGCGGTGGCGCGACCGAAACCGGAGGCCCCACCGACGACGATGGCCTTCTTACCCGAGATCTCCATCTAGCTCCCTTTCGCGGTCATGTTTCCAAAATATGGTCAAACTGTAACGCCGACCTTCCGGCGACACTTTACGGTAAGCCTTTCGGGGACCTCGCTGGGCTAGCGTGGTTCTGTGACAGCCATCGCCCCCGGTACCCGAATGCTCTGCGGAATCTCCGCCGCGGCGATCACCCTCGGTGTCAGTGCGCTGGCGGCGATCCCGCTGGGCGCGTCCGCCGACGCCCGCACCGCCGTCGGATCGACCGTCATCGACCGCACTCCGGGCCCGGTGAAGGAATGGGCGATCCAGACCTTCGCCACCTTCGACAAGCCGTTCCTCATGTCAGCGGTGCTCGTCGTCATCGCGATACTGGCCGCGCTGGCCGGGCTGCTGGAGCGCCGCCGGGTGCCCATCGGCAGCGTGATGTTCGCCGCCGCGGGCGTAGCCGGCTGCGCGGCAGTGCTGACCCGCACCGGCGCCGGCCCGCTGGACCTCCTCCCCACCATTCTCGGCGCGGTGGCCGGAATCGCGGCCCTGCGGTTCCTCATCTCGGGACGGCTGCTCGACGGGGCCGCCAGCGCCGCGGCGAGCACCACCGATACCGATCCGGGCCGCCGGTTATCCCTGGCCGCACTGGGATTGCTCGGTCTGGGGACCCTGGCCACCGCACTCGGGTCCGTGTACGGCGGACGGCTGAATTCGGTGGCGGGCGACCGGAAATCCTTCACCCCGCCGCCGCTGGCCAAACCCGCACCACCGGTCCCACCGGGTGTGCAGCCACCCGGTGTGGACCTACCCAGCTTCGTGACGGATAACGCCGCCTTCTACCGGATCGACACCGCACTGTCGGTCCCGCAGCTGGCCAGAGGCGACTGGCAGTTGCGCATCCACGGCATGGTCGATCACGAAAAGACCTACCGCTTCGATGATCTGGCGTCCTTCGAGCTCATCGAGAAGATGGTCACGCTGACCTGTGTGTCCAACCCGGTGGGTGGCGACCTGATCGGCAACGCCGTGTGGACCGGCTACCGGGTGCGCGATCTGCTGGCCGCCGCCGGTATCCATCCCGACGCCGATATGGTGCTGTCCACCTCCAGCGACGGCTTCACCGCGGGCACCCCGGTGCAGGCCCTCACCGACGACCGCGACGCACTGCTGGCGATCACCATGAACGGCCAGCC
The DNA here is from genome assembly GCF_051188035.1 of Mycolicibacterium sp. Y3. Classification (NCBI taxonomy): domain Bacteria; kingdom Bacillati; phylum Actinomycetota; class Actinomycetes; order Mycobacteriales; family Mycobacteriaceae; genus Mycobacterium; species Mycolicibacterium sp. Y3. Next base: position 4,664,020 of record NZ_JAVQLT010000001.1, read on the forward strand.
CCTGCCCGTCGAACACGGCTACCCGGTACGCCTGGTGGTGCCAGGACTGTACGGGTACGTCTCCGCCACCAAGTGGGTGGTCGACCTCGAACTCACCAGATATGACCGCGCACAGGCCTATTGGACCAAGCTGGGCTGGTCTCCCAAAGGCCCGATCAAGACTGAGTCCCGCATCGACGTGCCCCGCAGCGGAGCCGACGTACCGAGGGGACCCACCCGGTTCGGCGGGGTGGCCTGGGCACAGAATCGCGGGGTGCGGGCCGTCGAGGTACGCATCGATGAGGGGCCTTGGCAGCCGGCCGCCCTGGGGGCCGCGTACTCGAACGACACCTGGCGGCTGTGGAGTTTCGACTGGCAGGCCGAGCAACCCGGCCTACACACCATCACGGTGCGCGCCACCGACAACACCGGTGCGGTGCAGACCGCCGACCTCGCCGACGTGGTGCCAGACGGGGCGACCGGCTGGCACAGCGTCGACTTCGCGGTGAAAGGCTAGACGCCGTCGACGACTCGCGCGTCCGTGTCCTGGCGCACCTCGCCGGACTGCTCGAGCCGTACCCCGTACTGGCGACCCCGGGTAGCGATCGTCAGCGGAATGTAGATCACCGGACCGAGCAGCATGGCGGCAAACGATGCCAGGTACATCGGGTACAACCCCGCCACACCGAGCGCTCCGACCAGCAGGCTGGATCCGAGTGCCACCATGCCGCAGACGTTCCAGTCCTTGACCGATCCGTCCCGATATTCGATGTCCTGGGCGGGAGCCAACTTGAGCAGCTTGCGGCACACGTAGTAGTCACTGAGCAGGATGAAGATCCAGGTGTTGGTCATGATCCCGGTGACCGCAAGGAACTCCCCGGTGTACTGCAGGATGTTCACCGGGTAGCAGGCGATGCCGGCGACGCACAACGCCACCATCCACCATTGCCGACCAACCCGCTTGGACGCCAGCGCATCCCATGCGTTGGACAGCGCCAGTGAGCCGGAGTAGAGGTTCATGACATTGATGCGTACCTGGGTGATGACGGCGAAGACAACTCCCAAGACTCCCATCACGACCGCGAAGATCAGGCCGGGATCGGTTGCCGAGAGCTGACGCTGCGTATCCGTACCGTCGAAGTGCCCGAGCATGGTGAAGCCGAGCAGCACACCGAACAACATGACGACCACGATCATGGCCAGCTCGACGAACATGAGGCCCGCAGTGCCGGCATAGCCGACCGAACGCTTGACGAACCGGCCATAGTCGGTCGCGATCAACGCCTGGAAAACCACCTGGCCATTGGCCAGGCTCATCGCCTGCCACATCGACGTCGCGGTCAGCCCGCCCTGCGCCGCCCACTCCCCCGGGCCCACCAGCACGTAGCCATTCGCCAGCATCACCATGCCGATCACGAACAGGATGACGAAGATCGGCAGCCCGAAGCGTTGCAGCAGGTTCATGGAGTGCATTCCGCGCCAGGAGAAATACAGTGCCGCGGCGGCGATCACGGCGAAGACCACCGTCGCCTGTCCCGAGTCGATCGGGATACCCAGCAGGTGACTCAGGCCGTGCGAGACGATGCTGCCCTCGAAGACGAAGTAGAAGACATAGTTGACGGCGTACACGATGGAGGCGATCGCCGAACCCTTGGCGCCGAAGCCGAGGCCCCGCGACAACAAGGTGAGCGACAGGCCCTCCTGGCTGGCGATGCGCATCACCAGCGCGCCGATGATCGTCGCGCCGATCACCATGTAGGCCACCGGAATCAGGAACATCGGCCAGCCCACCAGGAAGCCGATCTGGCCGCCCAGGGCGAACCAGAACATCGCCGTGATGTTGCCGCTCAGGACGAGGAGCACGGCGGGGCGTCGCCACCGTTGATCGTCGGGCACGCGGGTGGTCGCATAACTCTCGACCTGCTCGTCGAGACTTGTCGCAGGACCCTGGAAATAGCTTTTGAGGGACAAGGATTCACCTTCTTCGGATGGACACCCCTTTGGGGGGTGTGACGTAGCGACCGTCGGCATGAACTGACACGACGGGACCGTGTGGACGCCGCCGGTGGCGTCCACACCCGTGCGGCATCGGGGTTAGGCGATCGCTGCCGGGCTCGGTTCGTGAACCCGCCAGTCGTCGAGCTCGGCGCCGGCGTCGCGCACCAGCGCGTCAGGGCCCGACAGCGCGCCGTACCAGTGCGGCAAGCGCATGGTGACGAGATCTTTGCGGCGCACCACGTTCGACGGGTAGACCGAGGCCGCGTCGCTCGTGTCGATGCGCACGGCGGCCACGCCCTCCTGACCGGCCAACACCTGTTCGTTACGTGGGAACGCGAAGGTGTCCGGACCGAACACGCCCGAGCACCCACCGCCTCCGTCGGCGCCCACGGTGTTCGCGAAGGCGAGGTAGACGTTGTTCTCACCCGCTCGCACCCGCATGTGGTGCCAGTGCGTCAACGACGGCCCGGTGGGAATCGGATAGCTCTGTGCGACTGTGCTTCCGCTGTGGCCCATCATGATTCGCTCGCGATTGTCGGCACTTCCCGCGATGACATCGCAGGCGTTGAGGGCAAGGATCCGGGCGGATTCCGGTAACAGGAGGTCGTCGCCGTGCAGTAGTCCGACGCGGCCGAGCGGGATGTCTGCATAGGTCCAGGCTGACCCCGCTTCGAACAGCGCACGTTCACCGTCTCGGAGGTGGATCTTGCGGTGCACTGCCTCGATGCCGTCGGGACCGATCAGGACCAGTGAGTTGTACTGCCGCCCCTCGACGGGATCGGACTCTGCGAGACCCACGACCAGCCACGCCGATTCCGCGGCGGCCGCCTGCATGAGTTGTCCGACAGCTCGATCCTGCAGCGTCACCGCCCGGGTGGTCAGCGACAACTCCGGAAAGACGACGAGTTCGGCACCGCGTTCGGTGACAGACGACCTGAACATCCGGCTGATCGTGGCGAGATTGGCGTCAAGATCGGGCGCCGGACGGAATTGTGCCACCGCCACCGTCGCCGATTTGCCCTCCGGCAGTCCGCGGTGGCCGTAGAGACCGAAGAAGTCCTTCGGATTCCACAGGTAACTGTTGATCTGCAACTGACGGTAGAGTTCGGGCCGCCGCGCGCGTAGTGCGGGACGATCCGCCCAATCCTGTTGTGCAGCATCGACGGTGATGGTCGCCGTGGCGAGGCCGTCGCCGGAATCGATCTGGTCGAGAATGGTGGCGTCAGGCGCGATGACGCAGCTCCCACCACTGAACTGCACGCCCCGCTCCAAGCCCCACCGATTGCTTTCTATGACGTAGCAACCATTTTCGTAGGCTCGCGAGATCCAATACGGCGCTGGGGTGCGTTCGGCCAACCAGTTGCTGAGATGACAGATCACCTCGGCTCCGCCCACCGCGGCCAGTCGTGCGGTCTCGACGAAGTGGATGTCCATGCAGATGAGCACGGCGATGCGCCCGATCTCGGTGTCGAATACCTGATGTCCGAGGTTTCCGGGGGCCGCCCACTTCGGTTCCGCGATGTACGCGTGCGTCTTTCGGTGCTTTCCGATGAACCCATCGGGACCGACGAACGCCGCGGTGTTGTAGAGCAAGCCGGTCTCCTCATCACGCTCCGGCATCCCGAACACGATGTAGCAGTGGTGTTCACGGGCGATCTGCGCGAACCGGTCCGTGGTGGGACCGGGCACCGGCTCTGCCATCCGCTCGGCCTCACGCTGGTCGAAGAAGCAGTAACCCGTGGTGCACATCTCGGGAGCGGTGATCAGTTCGGCGCCGCCGGCGGCCGCGCGGGTGACAAGCTCTGCGACGCGGTCGATGTTGCCCGGCTTGTCGAACAATGTCGGCTCGAACTGAACGGCGGCGACCTGAATGTCTTTCACGTGTGAACCTTTCCGGCCGGGAATCTGCGTCCCGGTCCGCTCGTGATCGAAGGCACACGCTAGCCAGTTCACGATCAACACTGAAGACATTTGTGTTACGTGTAGGTAAACTACTCCCTAGTATGTTTCGTCTGTGTTACATCTAATTCGCTGAAGTGCAGTTTTAGTTTTCTAGAAACTATTTTCTTGACGACCCATCGAGGCGTGACCGGCGCCTGGGCGGCCTCAGCTGGGGATGCACCAGGACCAAGTCGTCCAACAGGGCGCGCAACGCACGCACGCGCGCCTGCCGCGATATCTCGCGCGGAACGACCTCCCAGTAGTGCCGGGTGACAGCGAATTCCGTTGGCAGCAAACGGGTCAGCGTGTCGTCGGCGTCACCGATATAGGTGGGCAGCGGCGCGATACCCAAACCGGCGCGCACCGCGTGGTGATGCCCGGTGATGTTGGTGGTCTGCACACGGGCACGGATACCGGGTAGCAGACCACCCAGGAACCGCAGCGGGGCAACGTCGAGCAAGGCCTCGACGTACCAGATGACGACGTGCGAAGCGAGGTCACCGAGACTGCGCACTTCGGCGTGTTCGCCGACGTACGCCGAGGCCGCATACAGGCCCAGCTCGTAGTCGGCGAGCGGACGCACCACTCCCGCGTGGGGCGATGGTTCCTCCAAGGTGATGGCCAGATCGAAATCGCGCATCGTGAGCACACCGTGAGCGGTGGCCGTGACCACGGCGACCTCCAGATCCGGATGTTCGTCGGTCAGGGGTAACAGACCGGGGGTCAGCAGATAAGCCCCGAACCCGTCGGACGCGACAATCCGCAACTGTCCGCGCAGGCCCTGATGCCGATCGGAATCCTGAAAAGCCGACACGACCGCCGCGTCGATCGCCTCCGCATGCGGCAGCATCCGCCGGCCGGCGTCGGTCAACTGCCACGCGCCGCTGGAGCGATCGAACAGCCGTTCTCCAGACGCCCGCTCCAAGCTTGCGATGCGGCGGGTCACGGTCGTGCGGTCGACCCCGAGGCGTCGTGCGGCATCTTGCGGTGAGCCCGAGCGCGTGACCTCGAGCAGATACCGGAGGTTGTCGGCAGATTCCATGCCCCCATCTTGCCGTGCAGATCTGCACGGTCAACGTGCAGATCTGACTGTTGACTGGTGCATTTTCGCCCATGAAGCTGATACCGATTCCCTTGTCGGTCGGCGCGGGCCACGGGCCCGAACTGCTACGAACCGAGTCAGCAATCGAGATCGAGGACACCTATGACACATGCCATTTCCGTGCCGCGAACCATGAGGATCGGCGGCGGGTCCGTCGACGAGACCGGTGCGGTGCTCAGCGACCTCGGCGCCCGGCGTCCCCTGATAGTGACCGACGCGTTCCTGGTCAGCACCGGCCTGGTCGACAGACTCGTCACAGCCTTGGAAGCCGCCGGGGCGAGCGTCGCCGTGTACTCCGACACCGTGCCCGATCCGACCACGGATTCGTTGGCCCCCGCCAAGGCGGCGCTGGCTGCACATCGCGCCGACAGCGTCGTCGGTTTCGGTGGAGGCAGCCCGATGGACACCGCCAAGGCACTGGCCGTGCTGGGCGTCAACGACAAGCCGATGCGAGAGTTCAAGGCGCCCAACGTCTACACCGGTCCCGCGCTACCGATCGTGGCGATCCCGACCACGGCCGGAAGTGGATCGGAGGCCACTCAGTTCACCGTCATCACCGACAGTGCCACCGACGAGAAGATGCTCTGCATCGGGACGTCGTTCCTGCCGGTCGCCGCGATCATCGACTACCGCCTCACCATGTCGATGCCCGCACGACTGACCGCCGACACCGGTATCGACGCACTCACCCACGCCGTCGAGGCATACGTCAGCCGCAAGGCCAACGCGTTCTCCGACGGCTTGTGCCTCCTTGCCATCCGCGCGATCGGCCAGAACATCCGGCGGGTGGTCGCCGACGGGCACGACGAGCAAGCACGTGCGGCCATGATGATCGCGGCCACGCAGGCCGGAATGGCGTTCTCGAACTCCAGCGTCGCCCTGATCCACGGCATGAGCAGGCCGATCGGCGCGCATTTTCATGTGGCACATGGCCTTTCAAATGCCATGCTGTTTCCCGCGGTGACGCGGTACTCGATCGACGGTGCCGCCGATCGGTACGCCGACTGCGCCCGTGCCATGGGTCTGGCCACCGAGCACGATCCGAGCGCGGTCGCCGCCGCGAAGTTCGTCGAGGGAATATCCGAACTGTGCCGCGACCTCACCGTGCCGACGCCCCAGCACTATGGCATCTCTCGCGCCGACTGGGATCGGCTCATCCCGACCATGGCCGAGCAAGCCCTGGCCTCGGGGTCCCCGGCCAACAATCCGCTCGTTCCCGACGCCGATGACATCGCGGCGATCTACGACGAGATCTATGCCTGGTGACCGAGCCCGGCGGCGGGATCCCTACGCCGGGATCCCGCCTTTGCTCGGGGCGGAAACCGCCACGTCACGCACCAAGTCGCACAACGCCGTCAACTTCTGCAGCTGATCTTGGTCGTACAGCAGGTCGCAGCGATCCACGGTTTCGGCCAGATGCCGGTACGAACTGGCGCCCCGCGAGGTCAGCCGAAGATTGATCTTGCGCCGGTCGACGTTGTCCGTCCGGCGATACACCAGGTTGTTGGCCACCATGCGGTCGACGATCTTCGTCAGCGCCGACGGCGGAATCGATGTCGTCTCGCTGATCTCCGACATGGCGAGGGCCCCGGAGTCCTTGAGACAATCCAGAATCCGCCACTCCTCCAGGGTGCATCCCCCTGCGGCGAGCACCTCACGAACCCGCTCCAGCAGCGAGTTCTGAATCGCACTCAACGCCAGCGCAGCCTGGCTCACGGTTCCCAACTGTCGTTACCTCCCGCCGTGAATTACCGTAGCGGGTGGTTCAGGGTAATCAAACGACAACCCCGACCTGGTGGTGGAGATGGGCCGCATGAACAGCAACGCACGGACGGGATCGGACGCCGTCGTCGTCGGCGTGGTCAATCCGCTGCAGGGACCGCTCGGGATCATCGGTCCGTCGGCGCAACTGTGTGCGGAACTGGCCGCCGAGGAGATCAATCGCGAGGGCGGCATACTCGGCCGCGAGGTGAAACTCGTGCACGTCGACGGCGGTGCGCAGGTGCACAAAGTTCGAGCGCAGGTGCTTGAACTCGCCATGGCAGGCACAATACAAGCGGTCGCGGGCGTACACACGTCCACCGTGCGGGAATCACTGGCATCGGCCATCGGTGGCGCGATCCCCTATATCTACAACTCGTTGTACGAGGGTGGCGAGCGGCGCCCGGGCGTCTTCGTCACCGGCGAGACTCCGGAAACGCAGCTGTTGCCCGCGATGACACTGCTCGCCGGGGAGAGGCGCATCTCCCGCTGGGCGTTGGTCGGCAACGACTACGTGTGGCCACGCGGCACCGCGAACACCATCCGAGGGCATCTCGCCACGACAGGATCCGGGACCCTCGTCGACGAGATGTACGTTCCGCTGGGCACATCGAACTTCGACGCTCAGCTCGACCGGCTCGAGCGCTCGACCGCCACGGCGGTGGTCGTTCTGCTGGTCGGGCAGGACGCCGTCGAATTCCACCGGCAGTACGCCGCACGCGAACTGGACGCCAAGGCGGTACGCCTGACACCCCTGATGGACGAGAACATGCTCCTGGCCGCGGGCGATCACAGTTGCCGCGACCTGTACGTCGGCGCCGGCTATTTCTCGTCGCTGTGCACCTCCGACAGTCTCGACTTCGTCGGACGGTACGCCCGCCGGTTCGGCGCTGACGCCCCGTTGGTGGGGACGATGGGTGAATCGTGCTACGAGGGATTGCACCTGCTGGCGGCGCTCGCGCGTACCGCGGGCACGCTCGACGTGAACGTGATGACCACGCTGTCGAATTCGCTGGTGTACGAATGCGCTCGCGGCGTGCAACGCCTCGACGCCGGACACACGGCGCCCAGAACGTATCTGGCCGAAGCCGACGCGTTCGACTTCAACGTGCTCACCGAGATGACTGCCGTCCCACTGGGTTGACCGGGACGAAGTTGACCGGCACGAAACAGTCCACCCGGACCGGTCGCGCGGCGCTCGGCGGTTACTGAGCGGGCTCCGACACGGCGGCCGCGTGGTAGTGCGGGCTGGCCGGGTCGCGGAACTCACGCCCGGTCATCTGTTCGGTCTTGATCCGAATGAAGTGGTCGCGCCGGCCGGTCACCCACGGCGTGACGAAAGTACCTGCCACCTCGACTATTTCATCGATATCGGTGATGGGCTCCGCATGGCCGACGATGGTCACACTCCATCCGGAACGGAGGTCCTGGTCCAGGTCATCGGCTTCGAAGGCCACCACCTGATGGTCGGCTGCAGCGGCGAGTTTGCCTCCGCCGGCGACCCGGATCACCACATCGTGATGCCACAGCCGGAAATTCACCGGTTGCACCGCGGGCAGCGCCCCCTCGGTGAAGATGAGCCGACCGACGCGGGTGCTCTGCAACCGGTCCAGGCATTGCCGTCGGTTGAGCACATCCAGCTCGTGTGTGTTCGACATTTTCGCCGCCTCTCTCTCCTGGTGACACTCTGCGCGCCCGGCGGCGTCGCACACAGGGCCGAAAGTCCCGAATTGTCGGTGCCTCGTGGCACCGTGGAGGCATGTTGCTCAGCGCAGTGGCGGATGCCTCGGCCGAGGTGGGGGCGTCGTCCTCGCGGCTGGCCAAAGCGGCGCGGGTGGCCACGCTGCTGGCCCACTCCGATCCCGACGTCGTTGGCATCGTGGTGTCCTGGCTGGCGGGCGAGCTTCCGCAGCGCCAGATCGGTGTCGGGTGGGCCGCCTTGAAGATGCTGCCTGAACCCGCCGCCGTTCCGGAGCTGACGGTGTCCGGCGTCGATGACACCCTCAGCAGGATCAAGACCACTACCGGCAAAGGTTCGCAGGCGCTGCGCACCCAGCTGCTCGCCGAGCTGTTCACCGCGGCCACCGCCGCCGAACAGACCTTCCTGCGGCGGCTGCTGTCCGGCGAACTGCGTCAGGGTGCACTCGCCGGGGTGATGGCGGACGCCATCGCCCGGGCCGCCGCGGTACCCGCAGCCGACGTCCGCCGGGCCGCGATGCTGGCCGGCGATCTGTCCGCAGTCGCGGTGGCCGCACTGTCCGAGGGCGCCGCCGGTCTGGCCCGGTTCACCCTCACCGTCGGACGACCGGTCGGGCCGATGCTCGCACAGACCGCCACCGGTGTCGGTGACGCTCTCGAAAAGCTGGGTGGCGACACCGTTTTCGAAGCGAAGCTGGACGGCGCCCGGGTTCAGATCCACCGCCGCGGCAACGACGTGACGGTGTACACCCGCAGCCTCGACGATGTCACCGCGCGCCTGCCGGAGGTCGTCGAGGCCGCACGCGCCCTGCCGGTCACCGATCTCATTGCCGACGCGGAAGCCATCGCATTACGGCCGGACGGACGCCCGCACCGGTTCCAGGTGACCGCCTCGCGGTTCGGCAGGACGGGTCGAGGCGAACAGCCGTTATCGGTGTTCTTCTTCGACCTGTTGCATCACGACGGCACCGATCTGCTCGATCTGCCGACCACCGAACGTCTGGCCGTCCTCGATGCGGTGGTACCCGCCGCGCAGCGGGTGGACCGGCTGATCACCGCCGATCCAGGCGCAGCGGCACGGTTCCTGGATGCCACGCTGAGCGCGGGGCACGAAGGGGTGATGGCGAAATCGCCGACCGCACCGTATGAGGCCGGTCGCCGCGGATCCGGGTGGCTGAAGGTCAAACCGGTGCACACCCTGGATCTGGTGGTGCTCGCCGTGGAATGGGGTTCGGGGCGGCGCACCGGCAAGCTGTCGAACATCCACCTCGGGGCCCGAGATCCGGCGACGGGCGGATTCGTGATGTTGGGCAAGACCTTCAAGGGCATGACCGACGCCACGCTGGACTGGCAGACCCGGCGGTTCTCCGAGCTGGCCGTCCACGGCACCGACGACTATCTGGTCGAGGTACGCCCGGAACAGGTCGTCGAGATCGCCTTCGACGGCGTGCAGGGTTCGACGCGGTATCCGGGCGGGATGGCGCTGCGGTTCGCCCGGGTGTTGCGTTATCGCGACGACAAGACGGCCGGTGCTGCCGACACCATCGACACCGTGCGGGCGTTGTTCCAACGGGCCGACTGACCCCATACCCCCCAGCACGCTGCGAGGACGCTCACAGCTACGGGTGCGATCATCTCGGTGATGACGACCCCGCCGCGGAGATGACCACGCATGATTCGTAAAGCGATCGGCGTCGTCTCAGCGCTCGTCCTGGTGCTGACCGGTGCCGGTTGGTGGCAGGTGTATCGCGCGGTCGGCGGCATCACCGTGTCCGATGCGCTGGGCGCCCTGGGTGTCACCGCACACTCCACCGACGGCGCCATGAATGTCCTGCTGATCGGCCTGGATTCGCGCAAGGATCAAAACGGCAACGACCTGCCCCAGGAACTATTGGACAAGCTGCACGCCGGCGACTCGGATTCCGGCGGCTATAACACCAACACGCTGATCCTGGTCCACATCTCCCCCGACGATCACGTCACGGCGTTCTCCATTCCCCGCGACGACTATGTCGACGTCACCGGCATCGTGCCCGGTAACGACAACATCAAGATAAAAGAGGCGTACGGCCTGACCAAGGCCGCCGCCGAAGACACCCTCGTCAACGAGGGGGTCGGCGATCAGTCCACACTGGAGTCCAAGGGTCGCGAGGCCGGCCGGGCGGCGACGCTGAAAGTGGTACAACGCCTGACCGGGGTCCCGATCGACTATTTCGCCGAGATCAATCTGGCAGGTTTCTACGACCTGGCCGACAGTCTCGGTGGCGTCCAGGTGTGCCTGAATTCGGCGGTGTCCGACGACTATTCGGGCGCCCAGTTCCCGGCGGGCAACCAGACTCTGGATGCCGAACAGGCCGTCGAGTTCGTCCGGCAACGCCACGGCCTGGACAACGGCGACCTCGACCGCACCCACCGCCAGCAGGCGTTCCTGGTATCGGTGATGCGCCAGTTGCAGGACAGCGGAGCGCTGGCGGATGTCGGCAAGCTCCAGAGCCTCATCGGGGTCGCGCACAAGGACATCGTGCTGTCGAACGGCTGGGGCGCGGACCAGTTCCGCCGGGTGGCCGAGCTTGCGGGCGGCCATGTCGAGTTCCAGACCCTGCCGGTCCTGCGCTATGACAATGTCGACGGCCAGGCCGTCAACATCATCGACCCCGCGGCGATCAAGGCCGAGGTCAGCGCCGCCTTCTCGGGTGATCTGCCCGACTTCACCGCACTGCCCACCAGCACGGTCGACGTGATCAACGCCGGCGGCACCGCAGGACTGGCGGCCACCGTCTCGGATGCCCTGCGCGCCAAGGGCTTCAATATCGGCGACGTCCGCAACGCGACGGCCGCGGATCCGACCGCCACGGCGGTGGACGGCGGCGCAGGCACCGGGACCGACGTGCACGTCGTCGGAACGCTGCTCGGTATCGACTCCACGCCCACCCCTGATGACGCTGTCGGCGCCGGGCATATCCGGATCGTCCTCGGCGCGGACTACGTGCCACCCGGTACCGTCACCGCGGCCGGATCCACCGAGGCCGTGTCCACGTCGGGCTCAGACACGCCCGACGTACCCAACCCGGGCAAACCCATCGACAACGGGCAGATTCCCTGCGTCGACTAGTTGCGGGACTCACGATCGGACGCGGGAATTCCACAGTTCGGTCACAGTCCGGATTTGCGCGATGCAAGGATCGGGGTATGGCCGGACCTTCTACACCTTCTGCGCGTGGGCTCGAAGAGCACAAGGGCGATATCACCTATATCCGGACGGAGCAGGACCTACCGCCGGTCGCGATCATCGACCGCTCCCCGATCACCGTGCGGCACCGCATCATCTTCGGCGTCGTGGCCCTGCTCGGCGCGGTGGCCTGGGCGCTCATCGCCTTCGTGCGCGGCGAGACGGTCAACGCGGTGTGGTTCGTCATCGCCGCCATCTGCACCTACGTCATCGGCTTCCGGTTCTATGCGCGGCTGATCGAGAACAAGATCGTGCGCCCGCGCGATGACCATGCCACCCCGGCCGAGATCTTCGAGAACGGCACCGACTACATGCCCACCGATCGGCGGGTGCTGTTCGGGCATCACTTCGCCGCGATCGCCGGCGCGGGCCCCCTGGTCGGGCCGGTGCTGGCCATGCAGATGGGCTATCTGCCCGGCACCATCTGGATCATCGTCGGCGCGTTGGTCGCGGGCTGCGTCCAGGACTACCTCGTGCTGTCCATCTCGGTGCGCCGCCGCGGCCGCTCCCTGGGGCAGATGGCGCGTGACGAGCTCGGCAGCATCGGCGGCGTCGCCGCCATCGTCGGCGTGCTGGTGATCATGGTGATCCTGCTCGCCGTGCTGGCGCTGGTGGTGGTCAACGCCCTCGCCGAGAGCCCGTGGGGCGTGTTCTCCATCGCCATGACCATCCCGATCGCCCTCTTCATGGGGCTGTACCTGCGGTTCCTGCGGCCCGGCCGGGTGTCGGAGGTATCGCTGATCGGGGTGGTGCTGCTGCTGCTCGCGGTCGTCTCGGGCGGCTGGGTCGCCGAAACCGACTGGGGAACAGACTGGTTCACGCTGTCGAAGGTGACGCTGTCGTGGTGCATCATCGTCTACGGCCTGGCCGCCTCCGTGCTGCCGGTGTGGTTGCTGCTGGCCCCGCGGGACTATCTGTCCACGTTCATGAAGGTCGGCACCATCGTGCTGCTGGCCATCGGCATCCTGCTCGCGCGACCGGTGATGGCGGCCCCGGCGGTCTCGCACTTCGCCGGAAGCGGCTCCGGCCCGGTGTTCGCCGGCGCACTGTTCCCGTTCCTGTTCATCACCATCGCGTGTGGAGCCCTGTCCGGCTTCCACTCGCTGATCTCCTCGGGCACCACGCCGAAGCTGCTGGAGAAGGAATCTCAGATGCGGCTGATCGGCTACGGCGGCATGCTCACCGAGTCGTTCGTGGCCATCATGGCGCTCATCACCGCGGCGATCCTCAACCAGCACCTGTACTTCGCCATCAACGCACCGTCGGCCCAGACCGGTACCACGGCACAGACCGCGGCCGACTACGTCAACGGCCTGGGCCTGTCCGGGCAGCCGATCACCGCGGGTGAGATCACCGACGCGGCCACCAGTGTCGGCGAGAAGTCGATCGTCTCCCGCACCGGCGGCGCCCCCACCCTGGCCTTCGGGATGTCCGAGGTATTGCACCAGGTGTTCGGCGGCGCAAGCCTCAAGGCGTTCTGGTACCACTTCGCGATCATGTTCGAGGCCCTGTTCATCCTGACCACCGTCGACGCGGGCACCCGGGTGGCCCGGTTCATGTTGTCCGACGGGCTGGCCAACCTGGGTGGGCCGCTGAAGAACCTGCGCGACCCCAGCTGGCGCATCGGCGCGTGGCTCTGCAGCATCATCGTCGTGACGGCGTGGGGCAGCATCCTGCTGATGGGTGTCACCGATCCGCTCGGTGGCATCAACACGTTGTTCCCGTTGTTCGGCATAGCCAACCAGCTGCTCGCCGCGATCGCACTGACCGTGGTGACGGTGGTGATCATCAAACGCGGGTTGGTGAAGTGGGCCTGGATCCCCGGTGTTCCGCTGCTGTGGGACCTGGCGGTGACGATGACCGCCTCGTTCCAGAAGATCTTCTCCGGCGATCCGAAGGTGGGCTACTGGACCCAGCACGCGCAGTACGTCGCCGCGAAGGACGTCGGCAAGACGACCTTCGGCGCCGCCAAGAATGTCGATCAGCTCGACGCCGTCATCCGCAACACGTTCATCCAGGGCACCCTGTCGATCATCTTCGCGGTGCTGGTGCTCATCGTGTTCCTCGCCGGCCTCGTGGTGGCGCTGCGGACCCTGCGCGGGGCCGGCCGGCCGCTCTCGGCAGACGATCCGGTGCCGTCCCGGCTGTTCGCCCCCTCTGGCCTGATCCCGACCGCCGCCGAAAAGGAGGTGCAGAAACAGTGGGACGCCTTACCTCCCTCATCCACAAGATCAGTTGGTACTGCTCATCATTGATGGGCGACAACCACTATCAGCGTTACGTCGAGCACCGTCGGCGCACCCATCCAGACGAGCCGATGCTCAGCGAGCGGGAGTACTGGCGGATGCGCCACGCGGCCGCCGACACCAACCCGGGCGCCCGCTGCTGCTAGCGCAGCCGGTACCGGATCGGCAGGTGCTTGAGACCGCCGACGAAGGTGGTGGCGACGTGTTCCGGGGTGCCGGCCAATTCGATCGATTCCAGTCGCGGTACCAGTGCGGAGAAGAAGCTGTTCACCTCCAGACGCGCCAGTGCCGCGCCCAGACAGAAGTGCACGCCGTAACCGAAGGCGATGTGCCTGTTGGGATCCCGGCTGATATCGAACCGGAACGGATCGGTGAACACCTCGTCGTCGCGGTTACCGGACACATACGACAACAACACCGAATCACCGGCGGCGATCCGCACACCGCGGATCTCATAGTCACGCTGGGCCGTCCGCATGAACTCCTTGACCGGCGTGGTCCAGCGGATCATCTCCTCGACCGCCAGCGGCATCAGACTCGGATTCTGCTTCAACCGCGCCAGTTCCTCCGGGTGCTCGAGCAGCGCATGCATACCACCGGAGATGCTCGCGCTCGATGTGTCATGGCCGGCCGCAGCGAGAATGGCGTAGTACGAGACGGTTTCGATATCGTTGAGCGGTTCGCCGTCGATGGTGGCGTTGGCGATCGCGGAGGCGAGGTCCTCGGTCGGATTGGCTCGTCGTGCGGCGGTCAGCTCGGTGAAGTACTGGAACATCTCCAGCAGGGCCAGGCCCCGTTCCTCCATACTGGTCCCGCGCTGGAATTCCTCGTCATCGTTGCCGAAGAGTTCCTGGGTCCAGCGCAGCAGTGAGGTGAAGTCGGCCTCGGGCACACCCAGCAGCGTCATGATCATGTAGAGCGGGTAGTTGACCGCCACCTGCTGGACGAAATCGCATTCGGGTCCCTTCGCCGCCATCCTGTCGACGAACTGTGCCGCCAGTTCGTCGGCGCGGTCCTTCAACGCGCGCATGGCCTTGGGCCGGAACCAGTTCGCCCCGATCGCCCGGAAATCGCGATGCTGCGGGTCGTCCATGTGAATCAGCGTCTTGATCCCGATCGCGGCCTGCTGCTCGTCACCCTCCCTGGTGATCAGCAGCGGCCGTGGCGAGTTGGTGAAGACCTCATTGGCGCGTTCGATCTCCATGATGTCGGCGTGCTTGGTGATCGCCCAGAACGGGGCGTAGTCGGGTACCTCGACCCACGCTATCGGGGCGTTGGCCCGTAGCTGGGTCAGCACGGCGTGCAGCCCGGCTTCGTCGGTGTAGGCCTTCGGGTCTGCAAGAACCTTTGCGGCCTCGTCCATGGTCGGCGTGCTCACCGGCGGCTCCTCGCTGCTGAAAGATTGATTGCTGACATTGCTGTGAGCACTACCGTGGAACATCCCGGGCTTCCCGATCCGCGCCGTGCACCACCCCGAGCGCCGCCTGCGCCCGGTTTTCGTAGCCTTGACGCGCGGCGGTGTCGAACTCCAGGAACACCGTGTCGGTGCCGAAGCGGCGGCCCACCCAACGCCGGCCCCGCGGTCCAAGCAGACCGAGCGGCCCGAGTACGAACCGGATTCCGCCGGGCACGGTGACATGCGTCTTGGGCCTGTCGAGCGTCTTGACGATCGCCGCGGCGATGGCCTCGGGTTCGACGGGCCGGTTCGTCCTGGTCTGCGCCGTGCCGGAGATCAGTTCGGTGCGGGTGAACGGGGGCATCACCACGCTGACCTGCACACCGCGGGCGGCGAACTCGTCGGACATGGCACTGGACAGGCTGATCACGGCGGATTTCGTTGCAGCATAGACAGTCTGGCCGGGCACCGGCATCAGGCCGGCCAGCGACGCCACGTTGACGATGTGACCGCGACGGCGCTCGATCATCTCCGGCAGGACCAGCTGACAGCCGGTGACGACGCCGTAGAAGTTGACCTCGATCGCCGAGCGCAACGCCCGTTGTCCCTGCTCCAGGAATCCGCCGATCGGCATCACCCCGGCGTTGTTGATCAGTACGTCGACCCGGCCGCCGCCGTCGGCGCGCACGCGGGCCAGAAAGCCCGAGAACGACGCGCGGTCAGTGACATCCAGCGGGTGACCGCTGACCCGCCCGCCCAGTGATGTCACCGCCGACTCCAGGGCGGCGACGTCGCGATCGCCGATGACCACGCACGCCCCACGCGCGAGCAGCGCCTGCGCGGTCGCGTAGCCGATCCCCCGCGCCGCGCCGGTGATGGCCACCGTGCGGCCGCTGATATTGTCCACGTTCTAACTCCTCGCCAGGATCCGAAGTTTTTGCAGCACATCGGATATCGCCGCCTCCGACAGGCCGGCGGGGAAGCCGGGCAGTACCCGGTCGATGATCCCGGCGCAACGTTGGTGCAAGGCAGCGGCCACCTCCGGCAGCGGTGCGACCACAGTGAACGCCCTCAGCACCTCGTCATCGATCAGCCCGGCCATGGTGTCCCATTCCCCCAGCCGCGACAGGCGGTGCAGTTCGGTGTGCAGGTCGCCCCAGCCGTGCAGGTCCAACACCTTGCGGTAGGCGGGGGTGGATCCGTAGAAGGCGATCTGCTTGCGGTGCGCGGCGGCCGCGGCGGCGAACTGCTCCTCGGTCTCGCCGGTCACGACGAAGACCGGGCAGGACACCTCCAGTGCGCATCGGTCCCGACCGGACCGCGCCAACCCGGCCTGCATCGCGGGGCTGGTCACCTCGTCGAGGTAACGCCTGGTGGTGAAGGCGTGCGCAATGAGCCCGTCGGCCACCTCGCCGCACAACTGTGTCATCGCATCGCCGACGGCGGCCAGGAGGATCTTCGGCAGGCCATGCGGATGCGGCCGCGGGGTGAACATCGGGGTCATCAGCCGGTGCGTATAGAACTCACCCTCGAAGGCGAGCCTGCTGTGGTCGCGCCAGGAGGCCCAGATCGCCTGCACCGCAGCAACGAACTCGCCCATCCGGCGCACCGGCTGCCCCCACGGCATGCTGAACCGTTTTTCGATATGCGCCTGTACTTGGGTGCCGAGACCGAGGATGAATCGGCCTTGCGAATAGGACTGCAGGTCCCAACCCAGACCCGCGACGATCATCGGATTGCGTGCGAAAGCCACCGCGATGCTCGTGCCGAGCTGCATCCTGGTGGTGTGCTCGGCGGCAAGAACGAGCGGCAGGAAGGGATCATGGTTGATTTCACCGGTCCAGCACCCGTCGTAGCCCTGTTCCTCCAGCGTGCGCGCCACAGCGGGCACCTCATGCAGGTCGCTGGGGATGCCCCGATCAATGGCGAGCCGGGCGCGGTTACCCATGCCGGGGACGCTACAGTAAGCAATTCAGTATGGTCAACGGCAGCAGACAGGGACCGGTGATGGCGAACGCTTCGGACTGGCAGGAAACTCTCGACGATCTCGATCGGCGACGACGGCACACACTCGGCATGGGCGGCTACGAGCGGGTCGCCAAGCACCATGCCAAGGGCAAGCTGGATGTGCGCGCCCGGCTGGACCGCCTGCTGGACAAGGGTTCGTTCCGCGAGCTCGGCATGCTCGCCGGCGAGGATATCGCCGCCGACGGCATCGTGACCGGCTCCGGGCTGATCAACGGCTCACCGGTGATGGTGGGCGCCGAGGACTTCACCACGCTGGCCGGCAGCATCGGGCCATCGGGTAACGCCAAGCGGTACCGGGTGGCCGAACTCGCTCTGCGCGACAAGATTCCGTTGGTCATGTTGTTGGAGGGCGCCGGCCACCGTGCCAGCGGCGAGCGTTACGGACGTACCCCCACCGATCTGCTGGCCCAGGCACAGTGCTCAGGCCGGGTGCCGACGGTGGCCGCTCTGCTCGGTCCGTCGGCGGGACACGGCGCGCTGGTGGCACCGGTGAGCGACTTCCGCATCATGAGCAGCCAAGGTGCCATCTTCACCGCAGGTCCCCCGGTGGTGAAGGAGTCCACCGGCGAGGACATCACCAAGGAAGACCTCGGCGGTCCGAACGTCGCCCTCTACAGCGGAGTGGTCCACAACCTCGGCGAAGACGACGAGGCCGTCCTCGACGACATCCGGCGCTACCTGTCGTACTTCCCGTCGAGCGCGTGGTCCTATCCGGAACAGGTCGCAGAGGACGAGCAGACCGCGCCCAGGCCGACCCCTGAGCTGTTGGACATCATCTCCCGCGACAATCGGCGCGTCTACAACATGCGCTCGGTGCTCGACGTCGTATTCGACAACGCCGATTGGTTCGAGGTCCAGCCGTATTTCGGCAAGGCCATCATCTGTGCACTGGCGCACCTGGGCGGGCATCCGGTCGCCGTGGTCGCCAACCAGCCCAACGTGCTGGCCGGATCCATCGATGCCGATGCCGCCGACAAGGCAGCACATTTCATCATGGTGGCCGACTCCTTCCATCTGCCGATCGTGTTCTTCGCCGACAACCCGGGCATGCTGCCGGGCAGCCGCTCGGAGCGCTCCGGTGTGCTGCGGGCCGGCGCCCGGATGTTCGCCGCGCAGACCGCCGCCACCACGCTCAAACTGCATGTCACGCTGCGCAAGGCGTACGGCTTCGGCTCAATGGTGATGTCCCTGCTCGGATTCGACGGGCAAGAGGCCACCTTCGCCTTCCCCGGCGCCACCATGGGCGCCATGAGCGCGGCGGCGCTGTCTAAGGCCTCGCACGCCGAGGAGGATCTGGCCGCCACGCTGCGTGAGGCCGAACTCACGGCCTCGTTCCGGTCCGCCGGGCATCTCGGTTTCGATGAACTCATCGACCCACGTGAGACCCGCGACCAACTGCTCGACGCGTTGCGGCGGGGACTGCGGTCCCGCCAGGCGGCCGCCGAACCGGTGCAGCGCACCGTCATCCTGCCCTGAGGACGTGGTGCGGGTGTGGGGGCGCCCGAAGACTCAGGACTGCCGGTAGGCCGCCACGATCGGTTCCAGCTCGTCCGGGGTCGCCCCGTGCAGGATGACCGCGTCGGCGCCGTACCCGAACTCGTTTCGGATCCGGTCCACACACCGGCGCGCCGATCCGGTCGCCGAGGGCTCCAGCCATTCGTCGGGGATCAGGGTGGCGATGTGCTCGATCTGTTCGGCGGTGGCCTTGTGGTCGATTCCGCCGGGGATCGAGGTGACCACGGGGTCCTCGCGGAAGCGTTGCAGCACAGCAGGATCCCAGTTGTTGGTGCTGACCAGGAGATCGCCGTAGCCCTGGAGGTACGTGGCCAGGCGGGCAACGGTCTTCTTCAGCCGCAGTTCCTCGGGTAGGTGGTCACCGACGGTGGCGAAACATGACCACACCCGCACGCTCGCGGGATCTCGGCCGGCTTGCTCGGCGGCGTCCTTGACCGTCTTGACCGCGCGCTGCAATGTCTCCGGTGTGAAGTAGGTGTGCAGGATGACATCGTCGAAGGCGCGGCCACCCAGGGCCAGCGTCTGGGGCCCGAACGCCACGATCGCCAATCGGATGTCCTCCCGGAAATCGGGATCCAGGAACAGCACCTGGTACTTGCCGATCGGTCCGTCGTGGTTGAAGATCACCTCGCCGTGCCACAGCCGGCGCATCACCTGCGCGAAATCCTCCATCTGCGCGGTCGTCACCGCGGGCACGCCGAAGGCGTGGTACATGGCTGCGATCCCCCGCCCGATGCCCAGGGTGAACCGACCCCTGGACAGCTTGTGCATGGTGGTGGCCCAGGATCCGGTGATCAACGGGTGGCGGGTGTGGTGATTGGTGGCGGCGGTGGCGATCTGCATCCGGTTCGTCACCGCGCACGCGGCACCGGTGAGCGACGAGGCCTCCTTGACGTTCCAGCGCTCGGAGATGAACGCGGTACCGAATCCGAGCTCCTCGCCCCGGCGCGCCTCGTCCATCAGCGTCGCCGGACCCTCACCCCCGGCGCCGGCCAGCAGGTAGTAGCCCAGTTCGTCGAGTACTGCTGCGCCGATCCCCATGTCGCTTCGCTCCTGCCCGCCGGACGTCACGCCCAAACTCCTTGCTTGTAGCCACAATTCCACACCTCGGTGATACGGCCGTCGCGCACCCGGAAGATCTCGATGCTGCTGATGGTGGTCGCGGCGCCGTCCTTGAGCGTCATCGGAGACTGGTAGACGATCGCGACGTGCTCACCGTCATCGCCGGCCACCACCAGGTTCAGGTCGAACCGGATGGTGTCGAACATCGCCCAGTGGTCCACCACCCGCTGGATCGCTTCGGCGTGGGTGAGGGTGGTGGACTCCCCGACGTCGTGCCGGATCACCTGCTCGCCCAGCAGTTCTTCGGCCAGCGCGAAGTCACGTTCATTCCACACCACCAGGTTGTACTGCTCCACCACTTCCCGTGCAGATCTCACCGGAACTCCTCCAGCGCACCGGTGTCCTCGATCGCCGCGACGGCGCGGTCGATCAGCGTCACACACAGCCGCCTCGACCGGTCGGGCACGATATCCCAGGTGAGCAGGGCGACCACCGGCATGTACATCAGGAGGGCGACGCCGAATCGATAGTGCCGCCATACCTGCTCGAACGAATAGTCGTCGACTCCATGGGATTTCAGTTGTGTCACGTATTCGCGCACCAGGTCACGGTCCTTGCCGCGGCGAACCTCGGTCGGCAGGCCCTGGCTGACCAGGTAGGCGATATCGGCTGCCCCGGCTCCGCGCACCGCCAACTGAAAATCGACGATCTTGAGAGCGTCGTCGCGGAAGAACATGTTGTCGGCGCGGATGTCGCCGTGCAGCAACATCGCCCGTTCGGTCAGCGCGGTCAGCGCCTGCGGCGCCAGTTCACCGAACCGCTCGGCGAACCGGGCGACCTGGTCGGGTACCGGTTGGTCGGTCCTGTCCAGATACAGTTGCCAGCCGGGGGCGAAGGCGGGTAGGAACAGATCCCTGGTCAGCACATCGTCGATCACCGGAAAGCGTTGCAGGGAAGCCTCTTCGGCATCCGTCTCGGACCACGCGTGCAGGCTTGCCAGTGCGTTCAGGGCGGTCCGGGCCCGCGGCAACGACAGGCCGGCGAGATGGTCGGCGTTCTCCCAGTCCCGCAGATCCTCCAGCACCAGCACGAAATCGTCGCCCGAGATCAGCGCGGCGTGGCAGGCCGGGACGGACAACGGCGCCGCGGCTGCGATGTGGCGGTAGAAGTCGAACTCTCGCCGGTATCCGCCCAGCAGCGCCATACCGCCGCGCGCCTCGGATTCCGCGGGGAGTTTGACGATCACGGTTTCGGGCACATCGGTCCCGGTCAACTGCAACCGGTAGAGCAGTGCCGAGAATCCGGTGTCCTCGGCGATTCGCTCGGCCCGCGCGGCCGTGACGGTGCCGGGCAGCGCCTCCGACAGCCAGGCCGCCGTCACCTCACCGATACCGGACGGCAGCACCGAAGTCATCGTTGACCTTTCGGGAAATTTGACGCTGAACAACTAAGTTAGTTGTCGGCCCACTAATATGCAAGGGTGCCGTCCCCCGCCCAGGGCCTGACCCAACCACAACGCGTCGAGATGTCCTCCCAGCGGCTGCTCATCGCGGCCGCCGAATTGATCGTCGAAAAAGGCTGGGAGGCAACGACGGCGGCGGAGATCGGGCGGCGCGCCGGGTACAGCCGGGCCATGGTGCACGCCCGTTACGGCAGTAAGGACGCCATCCTGGCGGCGTTCCAGCAGACCTACGTGGCCCGGCTGAACCCCGATCCGGAGCCCGACGCCGACGGTCTGGCGCAGGTGCTCGCGCATTTCGAGCGCATCCAGGAGATCCACGCGGTGGACCCCGCACTCATGCGGGCCATGTTCGTGTCGGCGTTCGAGGCGGTCAAGACCGTCTCCCCGCTGCGCGAGGCCGTCCGCACCCAGCTGCGCGAAGCGGCCGGCAAGATCGAGGCCGGCCTGCGCACCGGCATCGACGACGGATCGATCCGGCCCGATATCGATATCGACAGCGCCCGGGAGGACATCACCGCGTCGGTGTTCGGGATCGCCTTCCAGTGGATCGTGGTCCCCGAGGATCACGATCTCGACGCCGAGATCAACCGCGTTCGGGCACGGCTGATCTCAAGCTACGCACCGGCACCCTGACCGACTTCAGGAACCGGTCGCCACCGACGGCATCGGCATGGCGCCCTCCCGGCGCGCGTCTAACCGTCAGCACCGCCCGCGGTGAACCGCAGAATGGTGCGCGTCAGATGCAGGCTGGTGATCACCCATGTGCCCGCACGCTTCTCGTACGTCTCGTGATAGTGGCCGGCCCCGAACAGTTCACCCCCGTTCGGGAACAGCAGCAGATCCTCCATCGCCCAGATCGCGCTGGCGGTGGTGTCCGAGGTCAGCGTGATCTCCGGGGTGTGACAGTGGTGTTTGGTCTGAGCGCCCTCCACCCCGCCGAGCACGACGGGCAGGAATTCGTCCAGGCCGTGCAGATCCGGCGCGGTCTGTCCGTCGGCTCCCCCGGTGGAGATCGCCATGTCCAGTTTGACCACCACGTCCGGTGCGAACACCGTCTTCCATGCCTCGATGTCCTTGGTATCCAGGAACCTGCAGTAGCGGGCCTTGAGCTGGCGGATCGCCTCGACGTCATCGGTCATGTTCAGAACTGTGCCATTCCGTTGTCGATCGACAGGGCCACCGCGCTGATGTGCCGGGCCTCGTCGGAGGCCAGCCAGACCGCGGACGCGGCGATGTCCTCGGGCTCGACGATCCAATTCGGGGTGAACGGCGTGCCCATCTGCACCAGGGCCGGGTTGGTCTCGAAGGCCTTGTTCAGGGCGACGACCATGTCACCGGTACCCATCGCGGTCGCCACCGGACCCGGGTGCAGGCTGTTCACCCTGATGTGGTGCTTACCGAGTTCGGCGGCGAACGCGCGTGCCATTCCGGTGACGGCGTGCTTGCTGGCGGTGTAGTGCACCATGAACGCCTGCATCTTCACGCCCGCAAGCGAACTCACCAGGATGACCGAGCCGCCCCGGCCGCCGTCGATGATGTGCTGGGCGCCGGCCATCACGGTGTTCCAGGTGCCGATGACGTTGACGTCGATGGTGTCGCGGAACGACTCCGGGGTGATGTCGTGCCATGCCTCGGGGATGGTGATACCCGCATTGGCGACGATGACGTCGAGGCGCCCCAATTCGGCCACACCGTCAGCGACCGCGGCTTTCAGGCCGTCGTGGTCGCGGACGTCGACCACGCGGTGAAAGATCCGCCGGCCTTCGGCCTTCACCAGGTCGACCGTCTCCGCGAACTCATCGGGTGTGGCCGACAGATAGGGCACCTTCGGTGGCAGCGGTCCGGCGATGTCGACCGCGATGATGTCTGCGCCCTCCTTCGCCATCCGGACCGCGTGCGCACGCCCTTGGCCACGCGCCGCTCCGGTGATGAACGCGACCTTGTCGGTCAACAACCCTGGCATCGTGCTCCTTTGCATTTCACGGCAATTGCGGACGATACTACTGTAAGCTGTTCAGTATCTCGGCCGGATCGCGGAGGTTGATCGTGAAGGTTCCGTTCACCTGGAAGGTCACCGGCTGGTTCGTCATCGGCTGGTCGGCGGAGTTCCTCACCGGCGAAACCCGGGCCCTCCGATACTTCGGTGAAGACCTCGTCGCCTGGCGGGACGAGTCGGGTGAACTGCACCTGATGGAGGCGCACTGCAAGCATCTCGGCGCCCACCTGGGCCACGGGGGCAAGATCGTCGGCGACTGCGTGGAGTGCCCCTTCCACGGGTGGCGCTGGGGACCCGACGGCGCCAACAGGTTCATCCCCTATCAACCAGACCGGCCCAACCGTGGAGTCCGCCTGCGCGTGTACCCGGTGCGGGAACAACACGGTGTGGTGTTCATGTGGCATCAACCGCACGGGACGCCGCCGCAGTGGGAGCTGCCCGACATCTTCGACAAGTTCCCTCAGTTCCCCACCGACCCAGACGGGTACTACCGCCCGTTTCCCGAATTCTCCCGGTTCGCCGAGAACGAGCCGGTGCATCCACAGATCGTCGCCGAAAACGGGCCCGACAGCGCACATTTCCGCTATGTGCACCGCGCCACGGTCACCCCGGTGTGCCTGGACTGGAAAGTGGTCGACAACGAGTGGCGATTCCTCACCGGGTGGCCCGACGCGCGCAGTGCCGACGCCGACCGGATGGCGCTCTACATCCACAGCCACTTCTCCGGCCTCGGCTTCGCCATCAGCGTCTTCGAAGGCGCCTCCAACCACCGGCTGATCTTCGCGTGCACACCCGTCGACGACCAGGTGTCGAACATGTTCTATTCGATCTGGTGGCCCAAAGAACCCGGCGACACCTCCGATATCCCACCCGAGGAGGTCCGTAAGCGGGTGGAGAAGCAGTACCTCGTCACCGTCTGGGACGACCTGGAGATCTGGCGCTACCAGAAATACGTCGAACGGCCGTCGCTGTCCAAGATCGACGCGAAACCCTATATGGCCATGCGTAAGTGGGCCACCCAGTTCTACGAGGTCGGCGTGGACGCGTGACCACGGCCGTCATCACCCAGGAACTCCAGGGTGCGGTGGTCGGGCCCGACGCCGGGCTGGCCCTGCTCGCCGAGGAGGCGCAGCGGGTGGCACTGCCCAACATCGCCCGGTTGCTGCCCGCGGCCCGTGCCGCCGGCCACCACATCGTGCACTGCCTGGTGCAGCGCCGGCCGGATGGGTTGGGCTCCAATCACAATGCCCGGCTGTTCGCCGCGGGTAAGCGCTCCGTCGACATCACCCCCGGGAGCGCCGGTGCCACCCTGCTGCCCGAATTCGGTCCGGAGCCCGCGGATCTGGTGCTGTCACGCTGGCACGGCGTCGGCCCGATGGGTGGCACCGATCTGGACGCGATCCTGCGCAATCTGGGTGTGACCACCATCGTCGCCGTCGGCGTCTCGCTGAACATCGCCATCCCCAACCTCGTGATGGACGCCGTGAACGCCGGCTACCGGGTCGTGCTCCCGCGCGACGCGGTCGCGGGATTCCCGGCCGAGTACGGTGCGGCCGTCATCGACAACAGTCTGTCCCTACTTGCCACCGTCACCACCACCGATGATCTGATCGCGACTTGGAGCACACATGCCTGACGCAGCAACGCAATTCACCGTTACTGCCGTGGCCGAATCGGTCGCAACCGCCATACCGGACCGCACCCTGGTCAGCCAGGGCGAGCGCCGGTACAGCTATCGCCATATCGTGGATCGGTCGAATCGGCTGGCGGCCTACCTGCATTCACGCGGTCTGGGCTGCCACACCGACCGTGATGCGCTGGCAGGTCATCAGGTCGGCCAGGATCTGCTCGGCATCTACGCGTACAACGGGCCGGAGTTCGTCGAAGGACTGCTGGGCTCCTTCCGCGCCCGGGTGGCGCCGTTCAACGTCAACTACCGCTACGTCAAGAACGAATTGCAGTATCTGCTGGCCGATTCCGAGGCTTCGGCATTGCTGTATCACGCGGCGTTCGCACCCCGGGTCGCCGAGATCCGGGCTGAGCTGCCGAACCTCAAGGTGCTCATCCAGATCGCGGACAGCTCCGGCAATGAGCTGCTCGACGGCGCGGTCGACTACGAGTCGATTGTCGCCGAGAATGTCCCGGCACCCCCGGTGCAGCCCTCCCCCGACGATCTCTACGTCCTCTACACCGGTGGCACCACCGGCATGCCCAAGGGCGTCTTGTGGCGCCAGCACGATATCTTCATGACCGCCTTCGGCGGCCGCAACATGGTGACCGGCGAGCGGACCGGCTCGGTCGACGAGATCGCACAACGGGCGGCCGAGAACCCCGGCACCAAGCTGCTGATTCTGCCGCCGCTCATCCACGGCGCCGCCCAGTGGGCCGCCATGACGGCGATCACCACCGGTCAGACGCTGGTCTTCCCCAGTGTCGTCGATCGTTTCGACACCGATGACGTGGTACGCACCATCGAGCGCGAACAGGTGCTGGTGGCCACCGTCGTCGGCGATGCCATGGCCCGGCCGCTCCTGACCGCGATCGAAACCGGCACCGCAGATGTCTCCAGCCTGGCTGTCGTCGCCAACGGTGGCGCGCAGCTCACTCCGTACGTCAAACAGCGATTGATCGACGCCAAACCGGGACTCATCGTGATCGACGGCGTCGGCTCCTCGGAGACCGGTGCGCAGATGAGCCACATGTCGGCTCCCGGCGCCGTCTCGACCGGCACCTTCAACGCGGGACCCGATACCTGTGTGGTGGCCGAGGATCTCAGTTCCGTGCTGGCGCCGGCGCACGACGGTCTGGGCTGGCTGGCTCAGCGTGGCTA
This sequence comes from Mycolicibacterium sp. Y3, assembly GCF_051188035.1. Lineage (NCBI taxonomy): Bacteria > Bacillati > Actinomycetota > Actinomycetes > Mycobacteriales > Mycobacteriaceae > Mycobacterium > Mycolicibacterium sp. Y3. The sequence goes on from NZ_JAVQLT010000001.1 coordinate 4,690,263, forward strand.
CGTCCCGTTGGGTTACAAGGGGGACGCGGCCAAGACGGCGGCGACCTTCCCCGTCATCGGCGGCGTGCGCTTCGCGGTGCCGGGTGACCGTGCGCGCCATCTGGACAACGGCGCCATCGAACTGCTCGGCCGGGATTCGGTGACCATCAACTCCGGCGGCGAGAAGATCTTCGCCGAAGAGGTCGAATCCGCGATCGCCTCGCACCCCGCGGTGGCCGATGTCGTGGTCGCCGGCCGGCCCAGTGAGCGGTGGGGCTCCGAGGTCGTCGCGGTGGTTGCGCTGGCAGACGGCGCCCATGTCGACGCCGAGGAGCTCATCCGGCACGCCGAGAAGTCCATCGCGCGTTACAAACTGCCCAAAGCCGTGGTGTTCCGGCCGGTCCTTGAGCGCAGCCCGGCGGGCAAGGCCGACTACCGGTGGGCCCGCGAACAGGCGAGCCTGGGCGAGCGAAGCGACGGGAAATCCCTCAGCGATTCCTGAGCCTGCGATGGGTGCGCCGGCGCGCGATGGCGAGGGTGGCGTCGGCGTACAACCGCAGTCCGCGCCGGAACGGCGGCGCCGCGCTACCGGTCATGCTGAACGGCAGGTCGGTACCCACCACCGTGCGCTGGTGACTGAACGCATCGAAGCCGGCCCTGCCGTGATAGGCGCCCATACCGCTGCGCCCGACGCCACCGAATGGTGCCGCCGACGGAATCATCTGCGCGGCAACGTCGTTGCGGGCCACACCACCACTGCGGGTGTGGCTCACGAAGGTCCGGAACGCCGTGCCGTCGGGTCCATACCAGTAGGCCACCAGGGGCGCGGGGCGGGCGTTGATGTAGTCGATCGCCTGTGTCAGCGTGGAGTACCCGTGCACCACCAGGACGGGTCCGAAGATCTCCTCCTGGGCGATCTTCATCGTGTCGTCGACATCGCGCACGATGGTCGGTGCGATCTTGCGGCTCGTCCGGTCCGGCAGCGGCTCGCCCGGCGGCGCAACGGCTTCCACCGTGGCCCCACGGGTGCGCGCATCATCGATCAGCCCGACGACCCGGTCGAAGTTGGCGTCGTTGACGCTCGAGCAGTAATCGCCGTTGGCGATGATCGACGGGAACATGGTGCGCAACGTCTGGCGGGCGACGTCGACGAACTCGACGATCTTGTGATCTGGCACGAAGACGTAATCGGGACAGACGCATACCTGTCCGCCGTTGACCATGCGTGCCTGAGCGATCCGGGTGGCCGAGCGGCGAATATCGGCGTCGGGTGCCACCACCACCGGGTTCTTGCCCCCGAGTTCGAGGGTCACCGGGACCAGGTTCTCCGATGCAGCACGCTGCACCAGGGCGCCGACCCCGGGCGAGCCGGTGAAGAAGAGGTGATCCAACGGCAGCGTCGAGAACTCCGCGGCCGTCTCGGCACCACCGACCAGCACGGCCAGTTCGGTTTCGGCGAAATAGTCAGGCGCCTTCGCGCACATCACCTCTGCTGTGTGCGAGGTGATCTCGGACATCTTGATCATCACCCGGTTTCCTGCGGCGAACGCGGCCGCGGCCGGCAGCACCACCAGATTCAGCGGGAAGTTCCATGGACCGATGATGCCGACGACACCCAGCGGCGCCGGCTCCACCTCGGCTCGCAGGCCCGCCACCCGGGCGGCACGCATCAGCTTGGTCGCCCGCATCCATTGCGCCACATGGGCTCTGGTGTGTTCGATCACCGGGATGATCCCGACGACTTCGGTGAACAGTGATGCCGACCGGGACCGGGTGCCGAAGTCGGCCGCCATCGCGTCGGCGAACTCGTCGGTGTTGTCGAGCACCAAGGCCAGCAACCGGTCGATGCGGTGCCGCCGGACCGCGACGTCCGGCGGTCCGTCGGCGATGAAAGAGCGCCGCTGACGGTCCAGCAGGGCACGCATGTCCACCCGGCCGCTCACCCGTTCGTCGGTCGTGCCCATATCCGCCCACTCCCTTCCGGTGGCTGCCACGGTAGCAGCCCGCGCCCTCCCAATGCGCTGACGCCGTCCCGCGACATCCCCACTGGAAAGCGAGGCGTTTCGACCTACCGGCATCATCTACTGTAATCTTTACCGTAATAACGATTGCATTCGATCGCACCACAGCGGGGAGCAGGCGTGGAAAGCCAGATCGAGGATCCGACCGGTACCCCGGACGTCCTGAGCGAATCCTTCAACCTCTTGCGGGATCCGTATCCCCTGTTCGCGTATCACCGCGCCCGCAACGGCGTGTTCGAGGGCAGTGTCATGGACTGGCGCAAGACCCCCGAGTCGCTGCGCGCCGAGCATCAATTCGCCGCAGTGTCGTTCGATGCGGTCAGCACCGTCTTCCGGGACGGCAAGTCCTTCAATTCGAAGATCTACGACGCCACCATCGGTCTGTTCATCGGACCGTCCATCCTGGCCATGGAGGGCAAGCCGCACCGGGACCATCGAAACCTCGTCACCACGGCATTCAAGACGAAGTCGCTGGCCCGCTGGGAACCCGAGATCGTGCGGCCCATCTGCGAGGCGCTGATCGACGAGTTCATCGAGACCGGGCGCGCGGATCTGGTCCGTGATTTCACCTTCGAGTTCCCCACCCGCGTCATCTCGAATCTGCTCGGTCTGCCCGAAGAGGATCTGGCCTGGTTCCGCGCGCGTGCCGTCGAATTGATCAGCTACACAGTCAAATACCAGCGCGCCTTCGAGGCGTCCGCGGCGCTCAAGGACTACTTCCTCAACCAGATCGAACTGCGCCGTTGCTCGCCCACCGACGACATCATCGGAGACCTGGTGACCGCCGAGGTGTCCGGCGAGAAGCTCACCGACGAAGCCATCTACTCCTTCCTGCGACTGCTGCTACCCGCCGGACTGGAGACCACCTACCGCTCGTCGGGCAATCTGTTGTATCTGCTGCTGACCCATCCCGAGCAGTTCGCGGCCGTCCAAGCCGACCGGGGACTGCTCGGCCAGGCCATCGAGGAAGCGCTGCGGTTCGAGACACCGCTGACCACCGTGCAACGTTCGGCCAATGTCGAGACCGAGCTCGATGGGGTGAAGCTGCCCGCGGGCGCGGTGATCGACGTGTGTATCGGCTCGGCCAACCGCGACGAAACCCGTTGGGAGCGACCCGAAGAATTCGACATCTTCCGCACGCGCCTGCCGCACATCACCTTCGCCGCCGGCGAGCACACGTGCCTGGGCCTGCACCTGGCCCGGATGGAGACCCGGGTGGCGATGGAATGCCTGCTCAACCGTGTCACCGATATCGAACTCGACACCAGCACCGATCCGCATATCTTCGGGCAACCGTTCCGCTCACCCACCGCCATCCCCGTCACCTTCGAACCGGTCATCTAGCCAGCGCCGCGGCCGACGACGACAACCTTGTTGTCCGGCTTACCTATTCGTGGCTTCTTTCTGCTCTGCGGATTGCCGGGGCAGTCGCCATCCGATCGTCTTGGTCTCGGTGTACTGCACAAAGCCCTCGATACCGCACTGCCGGCCGACACCGCTGTTCTTGTAGCCGCCGAACGGAGCGTCGGCTCCGTAGTACATGCCGCCGTTGACACCGACGGCGCCGCTCCGGATCCGGCGTGCCACAGCCATGCCACGCTCCGACGACGCGGAGACCACCGCTCCCGCCAGGCCGAAAGCGCTGTCGTTGGCCAGCCGTACCGCCTCGTCGTCATCGTCGAACGGGATGAGTACCAGGACCGGACCGAACACCTCGTCCTGCGCGATCGACGACGACGGATGCGCCCCGACGATGACCGTGGGCGCCACGAAGTGTCCACCGGCCAGATGAGCCGGCAACCCGTCGGGCACAGCGCCGCCCACCACGATCTCCGCTCCGTCACGGCGCGCGCCCGCGATGGCGTCGAGCACCCGCTGTTTCTGGGCCGCGCTGATCAATGGGCCCACCAGCGTGGTGGGCAGTACCGGATCGCCCACCGGCACCGCGCCGAAGGCCATCGCCACCTCGGCGACGGCCTCGTCGAACAGGCTGCGGTGCACCAGCATCCGGGTGTTGGCCGCACACGCCTGACCGGCGTGCACGCAGGCGCCGATGGCGCCGGGGATGATGTGCGCCGGGTTGGCGTCGTCGAGCACGATCATCGCGGACTTGCCGCCTAATTCGAGGAATGTGCGCTTCATGGTGTCTGCACCGACCCGCATGAGGTGCTTGCCCACGGCGGTCGACCCGGTGAACGACACCATGTCCACGCGCGGGTCGGTGCCGAGCCGGCCGGCCACCTCGTTGGACGGTGTCGGCACCACATTGACCACACCTGGCGGGATGTCGGTATGTTCGGCGATCAGACGACCCAGCCGGGTGGCGTTCCAGGGCGTGTTCGGGTCCGGTTTGAGCACCACCGTGTTACCGGCCGCCAGGGCCGGGCCGAGCTTGTTGAGGATGACCTCGATGGGGAAGTTCGACGACGTGATCGCCGCGACCACACCGACCGGTTCCTTGACCACCGTCCGGGCGTTGCGCTCACCGAACAGGCCGCCCCCCACGAGTGCGCGCTCCCATTCGAATTCATCGATCAGCCGGGCGGGGTAGCGCAGCGCATCGGCGAGCGGCCAGTCCAGTTGTGCGTTCTGCGTCGTCATGGCCGGGCATCCGACCTCGGCGATCAGTTCCTCACGCAGATACTCCTTTTCGACCTCGATGGCATCCTGCAGTTGCAGCAGCACACGCCGGCGCAGTGCACGATTGGTCGACCACTCGCTCTCGTCGAAGGCGCGCCTGGCGGCGCCGATCGCGGCGTCCATATCCTCGGCATCGGCCGCCGCGGTCGCGCCGAGCACCAGCCCGGTCGCCGGGCTGACATTGTCGAACTCGGCGCCGGAGGCGGCCGCCACCAACCGACCATCGATCAACATGCGCTTCTCCGCACGGCTCGCTGCACGCCGCCCGATCTCCACGCTCGTGCTCTGCTCTGCGACGAGCTCGCTCACCACAACCTCCCTCACCCCGGCTTCGTGGCCTTACCGACCAGACCCGATATACGATACTGTAAGAATTACAGTTGGCTTCTACAGTTCAGCGAATCGGCAGGAGGCGCGCCCATGCAGACAGCACTGGCACCGGAGAGCTCGACATGGCCGGCTGCCGATCCAGCGTTGATCGGCAGCCGCTGCGGCGCCTGCGCCGCCACCACGTTCCCGGTGCAGCACCGCTGCCCGAAATGCAGCAGTGACACGATGACCGCTGAACCGCTGCCCCGCCGCGGCACCCTGGTGGCCTGGACCACCCAGGGTTTCCCGCCAGGCCCGCCGTACAAGGGTCCGACCGGCAAGGATTTCGTGCCGTTCGGTGTGGGGCTGGTCCAGCTGGGAGATGTGGTCCGGGTTGAGGGCCGGTTGACCGAGAACGACCCCGCCGCACTGCGGTTCGGCCAGCACGTCGAACTGACCATGGTGCCGTTGGCCACCGATGCCGAGGGCAACGACATCATCACGTTCGCGTTCGCCCCTGTGCAGGAGGACTGATGAGCGCCGGCGTGAACGACGTAGCGATCATCGGGGTCGGTCTGCACCCGTTCGGCCGGTTCGAGGGCAAGTCCGCCATGGAAATGGGAGTGGACGCGATTTTCGCGGCCGTCGCCGACGCGGGAGTCGAATGGCGCCACATCCAAGCGGCAACGGGCGGCAGCTGGACGGTCGCCAACCCCGACGCCATCGTCGGCATGGTGGGGCTGTCCGGAATCCCGTTCACCAATGTGTTCAACGCGTGCGCCACCTCCGCGTCGGCGATCAAGATGTGCGCCGACGGTATCCGGCTCGGCGACTACGACATCGGCATCGCTATCGGACTGGACAAACACCCGCGCGGCGCATTCACCGAGGATCCGGCGCTGGTCGGGATGCCGAGCTGGTACGCAGAGAACGGCCAATACCTGACCACCCAGTTCTTCGGCATGAAGGCCAACCGCTACCTGCACGACCATCACATCTCGGCGCGCACGCTGGCCAGGGTGGCCAACAAGAACCTGCGCAACGGCGCACTCAATCCGAATGCTTTCCGGCGCAAGCCGATCGCCGAGGACGACATCCTCAACTCGGCCATGCTCAACTATCCGCTGACGCAGTACATGTTCTGTGCGCCCGATGAAGGCGCCGCCGCAGTGGTCATGTGTCGCGCCGACATCGCGCACCGCTACACCTCCAAGCCGGTGTACCTCAAGGCCGTGGAGGTCCGCACCCGCCGCTACGGGGCCTATGAAGTGAACACCACGTGCGCGCCGGTGGAAGAGGACGTGGCACCCACCGTGTACGCCGCCCGAGCCGCATTCGAAAAGTCCGGTGTCGCACCCGAGGACGTCGATGTCGTGCAGCTACAGGACACCGATGCCGGCGCCGAGATCATCCACATGGCCGAATGCGGATTCTGCGGCGACGGCGACCAGGAGAAGCTCCTCGCCGACGGCGCCACCGAGATCGGGGGCGCACTGCCCATCAACACCGACGGCGGATTGATCGCCAACGGCGAACCGATCGGCGCGTCCGGTCTGCGGCAGATCCACGAACTGGTGCGCCAGCTCCGTGGCGAGGCCGGTGATCGTCAGGTCCCCGGCACACCGCGAGTCGGCTTCGCCCAGCTCTACGGCGCCCCCGGCACCGCGGGCGCCACCGTCCTGACGCTCTGACCCCCCGCCGAAATGAACACATGGGCCGCAAAGTGCGAGTAGATCCGGCCATTTCGTCGATCTCGGCATCCTGAGAAAGGCAAACCCCGATGACCCAACAGTTCCGGGACGCACCGATCTTCGACGCGGACCAACACATGTACGAGACCGGCGACGCGTTGACGAAATTCCTACCGGAGAAGTACAGCCGCGCCGTGCAGTACGGACAGTTCGGTAAGCAGACCCGCATCGTGATCAACAACTGCGTGACCGACTTCATCCCCAACCCCACCTTCGAACGGGTGGCCGCCCCCGGAGCTCACGAGAAGTTCTTCGCGGGTGAGAACACCGAAGGCCAGACCCTGCGCGAGATGCAGGGCCAGGCCATCGATGCACCCGAGGCGACCCGGAATCCGGTCGCACGACTCAAGGAGCTGGACCGCCAGGGGGTAACCGAAGCACTGAACTACCCCACCCTCGGCAGCCTGGTAGAGCACTCCAGCGCCGATGACCCGGCCCTGACCCTGGCGATCATCCACGCGCTCAACGAGTGGATTCATGAGCACTGGGGGTTCAACTACGAGAACCGGGTGTTCACCACACCGATCATCAACCTGTCCGAGGTCGATGCCGCCCAGTGCGAGCTCGCCTGGCTGCTCGAGCGCGGCGCCAAAGTGGCGCTCATCAAACCCGGTCCGGTCAACGGCCTGCACGGCTGGCGCTCCCCCGCTCTACCCGAATTCGACCCGTTCTGGCGTGATGTCGAAGCGGCCGGGTTACCCATCGTGCTGCACGCCAGCTATCCACCTTTGGACGACTACGTCGGCAAGTGGGAACCGCCGTACACGCAGAACTTCATGACGCAGAGCGCCTTCCGCTGGATGGTGCTGGGCCACCGCGAGATCGCCGATATGATCACCGCTCTCATCTGCCACGGCACCCTGACCCGGTTCCCCAAGCTGCGCGTCGCCAGCGTGGAGAACGGCAGTGGCTGGATCTTCCCGCTGTTCAACGATTTCGAGGACCTGCAGAAGAAGATGCCGCAGAACTTCCCCGAACACCCGCACGACGTGTTCCGGCGCAATATCTGGGTCAGCCCGTTCTGGGAGGGCTGTGTGTCCGATGTGGTGAACACCGTGGGCTGGGACAAGGTCATGTTCGGTTCGGACTACCCACACCCGGAGGGGCTTGCCGAGCCTAAGGGCTTCTGGAAATACGCCGAAGGCATGGACGTACGTCGCACCTACGACTTCATGGGTGACAACGCGCGCCGGTTCATGGGCCTGCCGTTGGCGAATCCCGACCCCGCCGCGGCGCAGCCGCCCGCCCTGGCCGAGATCTGAACCATGACCACGGCGACCTCACCCAAGGTCGAATTCGACCCGTTCTCCGAGGACTTCTTCGCGAATCCGTATGACATCTATCGCCGGATGCGGCAGGAGACCCCGGTCTACTACAGCGACCGGTACGACTTCTACGCGCTGTCCCGGCACGAGGACGTCGCTGCGGCGTTCAAGGATTACGAAACCTTCTCCTCCGTGTACGGTGTCGATCTGGCGCAGGTACGTAAAGGTGTGGTGACTGAACACGGGTCGATCATCGCCATGGACCCGCCGGCACATCGCCGGATGCGCAGCCTGCTCAACAAGGTCTTCACCCCGCGCGCCATCAAGGCGCGCCGCGAGTTGGTGACCTCGTCGGTCGAGCGGCACTTGGCGGCGATCGACCCGCGCGGGTTCGACTTCGTCCAGGACTTCTCGGCGCGGTTCCCGGTCGACGTGATGACCATCATGCAGGGCGTGCCCGAGCCGGACCGCCAAAAGGTCCGGGAATGGATCGACGATCTCCTGCACCGGGACCCCGGCCAGGTCGACATGAGCGAGTCCGGTCTGAAGGCCGGGGTGGACATGGCGGTCTACTACTACCGGCTGGTCAAGAGGCGCCGCGGTGAGCTCGGTGACGATCTGCTGAGCACCCTGATCGCCGCCGAGATCGAGCGCGACGGCGGTGCGATGGAACCGCTGACCGACATCGAAATCACCGAATTCGCCATGCTTTTGGGCGGCGCCGGCGCCGAAACCGTCACCAAATTGCTCGGGAACGCGGCCGTCGTGTTCGTGCAGAACCCGGATCAATGGCAGAAGCTGCTCGACGACCGCAGCAAGATCCCGCTCGCCGTGGAAGAGCTGTTGCGCCTCGAAGCGCCCGCACAGTACAACGTCCGCCGGGCGCTTCGGGACGTCACACTGCACGGCGTGACCATTCCCGCAGGCAAGCCGGTCTTCCTCCTGGGCGGCTCGGCCAATCGAGATCCCCAGGCCTGGACGGATCCCGACCGATTCGACATCACGCGTGACCGCACCCAGGCGCAGAATCTCGGGTTCGGCTACGGAATCCACAGCTGTTTGGGGGCGGCGCTGGCCCGGATGGAGAGCGTGGTGGCACTCGAGCGGATGCTGGACTTCATGCCGCATTACGAGGTGGACTGGACCGGCTGCAAACGCGTCAACATGCAGAACGTCGCGGGCTGGAGCCACGTGCCGGTCAGGGTACTTCCCTAGCTCCACCTTGTCGGTCCCCTCTGCGATGATGGTGTCATGTCCAGTACCGCAACATCTTTGGCCGCCGGACAGCGGCTGGAGGTGTTGTTCGACGAGATCGCCGAGTTGTGCGGACAACGCAATGCCATCGACGGGCGCCTGGTACAGATCGTCGCCGAACTGGAGCGCGAGGATCTCGCCGGTTTGACCGGCGCACGTTCCATGTCCGCGTTGGTGGCGTGGAAGACCGGGGTCGCCCCCCGTAACGCCGAGACCGTCGTCGCGATCGCACGGCGGCTGCAGGAGTTCCCGCGCTGCACCGAAGCCCTGCGCGAAGGGCGGCTGTCGTTGGATCAGGTCGGGGTGATCGCCGAACGCGCCGCCGAGGGCTCCGATGCGCACTACGCCGAACTCGCCGCGGTGGCCACCGTCAGCCAGTTGCGCACCGCAATCACGATGGAACCGCGACCCGATCCCGAGACACCGCCCGAATCAGGACCCGAGGTCACCACAACCTCCACCGGGGAGCGGTACACCACCTACCGGATCCGGCTACCCCGGCTGGAAGCCGCGAAATTCGATGCCGCCCTGCAGTCCCACCACGACGCCCTGATCGCCGAAGCCAAGGGCGACGCCGGTTAAGCGTTCCCGACGCGGGTGGATGCGTTGATGAGCCTGGTTGAGGCCGGCTGGGATTCCGACGTCGCGCGCCGCCCGCCCACCCACCACAGCACCACCGTCAGTCCCGCCCTACCCCGGACCGACCGGCGAACGCGCCCAATGGTGGTGGTACCCACCCTTCGAACCACCACCACCGGCAACTGACCGGGGGTGACGTCTGCGCAGGTCAGGCCGTCCTGCGGCGCGCTTCTGCGCGGCGTTTGCTAGATTCGCAGCATATGAGTCGGCCCATCGTTGCGCCATCCGGTCGATCACGTTACTGACCGCCGGCCTACGAGAGGACCGCTGCCCGTGCCCTACCTGGGATTGCTGGTCACCGCGCTCATGGTGATCGCCATCGTCGACATCGCCCGCGCTGACGAAGCGCGCATCCGCGGACTCCCCCGCACCCAGTGGACGTTGCTGGTCGCCCTCGTTCCGGTGGCAGGCGCGCTCGCGTGGTGTATCGCGGGGCGCCCATCGCCCGATCGGAGTGCACCCGACGAGCCGATCACCGATCCGGGTGCCGAAGAAGAATTCCGCCGACGGTGCCGCGAGCGCGCCGAGATGCAACGCCGGGCCGCACGGTCGGGGCGGGACAACTCGACCGACTGAGAGGTCGTCAGGAAACCTTCTGGCGCGGCGGCGCGTAGGCCGGCTTACCCAGCCCCAGCACGTGTTGAGCGATCATATTGCGGAAGACCTCGAGCGTCCCGCCATAGATCCCCACCAACGGTGCGAAGCGGTACACGTACTCGCTGCGGTCGTCCAGCCCGCCCTCGGCTCCGATGGGCAGTGCGGCGGCCGGTCCGGCGATATCCATCAGATCAGGTGCCACATCCCGCATGGTCTGCGCCAACGCGACCCGTCCGAAGATGCTGGACGCGGACAGCGACGCCTCGATCCGGGCGATGCTGCGGCCCAGCCGATAGCCGACCGAGGTGTCTTCGGTGGCCCGCGCCCCGACCAGGGCGGCGATGGTGTCGGCGGCCTCCACCATGAATCCCGCCTGGTGCATCATGATCGACACATCGGTCAGCCCGTCATCGGCGGCCGCGACCGCGCCGTGCTCGGCGTCCAGGGGTTCCCGCACGACCGTCCAGCCGCCATTGACCTCGCCCATGCGGTACTTGTCCTCGACGCGGACATCCGAGTAGTACACGATGTTGGTCCGGTCGCCGTCGACGGTGCGGATACCCTGGATCTCGATGCCCGGCAGATCCAGGGGCACCAGAAACATGGTGAGGCTCTTGTGTTTCGGCGCGTCGGGGTCGGTGTTGGTAATCAGGAAGACGTACTTGCAGTTGTGCGCGCCGGTGGTGAACATCTTGGAGCCGTTGATAATCCACGTCGATCCATCGCCGTCGCGCACCGCACGGGTCTTGCACGTGGCGACGTCGGAGCCGCCCTCCGGTTCGGTGTAGCCCAGGCACAGCCGCACCGTGCCGTCGAACACCCCACGCAGCACTTCGTCACGGATCTCGGGCTGGGCGAATTTCGCCACCGACCGGGCCACCATCGAGGTGGTTCCCCACGTCACCCATGGCACCTCGGCACGGCGTTTCTCCAACTCCCAGATGCGGCGACGGACCCGGGTGAGCCCGCCGTCGGCCTCGGCTTTCCATTCCTTTTCCAGATACCCGGCGGCGGCGAGGGCCAGATGCACACCCTCGTCGAAGTTGTCACCGGTCTCCCGGTCGCGACGGATGACGTCCTCGGTCACCACGGCAGCCAGGAACTCGCGCACCTCGGTGCGAAAGGCCTCGTCCTCGGCGGATAGTTCGACTCGGGAGAAATCCATGCCTAACCCTCTTTCTTCTGGGCCGACCGGCTCTCGCGGGCCGTGACGATCTGGGCGATGTGTATCGCCGTGGCGCCGGGGTCACCACCGGCCAGTGCCCAGCCGCGGGCGCGGACCAGGTAGGCGGTGGCCGCGGCCTCCGCCGACACCCCGAGCCCACCTTGCACGTGCACGGCCATGGTGGCCGCCTTGGCGGCCTCCTCGGCCATGAACACAAATGCGGACGGTGCCAGTTCGGGCCGTTCGGCCGGCTCGTTGTCCAGGAACCACGCGGCCCGCCGGGCCAGACCGCGACCGCTCTGCACGGTGATCGCGATATTGGCCAGCGGGTGCGAGATCCCCTGCAGCGTCCCGATCGGCACACCCAGGGTGTAGCGGGACTTGGCGAACTCCACGGCGATGGTCATGGTCTCCTCGACCAGGCCGACCAATGCCGACGCGGTCAGCAGACTCCATTCATCCAGTGCGCGTTGATATTCGACGACGGCGGTGTCACCGCTGGCAAGTACCACCCGGTTGTCCGCGGCGGCCGGGTCCACCCACGCCATCGGCAACTTGCCGATGTTGTCCACCTTCGCCGGCAGACTCGAGAACTCGAGGAGCACGATCGCTCCATCCTCTTCGCGGTCACGGATGATCACCCGGTCAGCGAGGGATCCAGCCGGGATCAGCCGGGCGCCCGACGGCGGGACCTGCTGCGGGTCGAACGCGACAAGTTGCGTTCCCTGCACGATCTCCTGCGAGTCCAGCGCTCCCAACCGCGCCAGGAGCCGGGACGCGACCACATGATCGATCCACGGCACCGGCGCCAGCGCCCGTCCGATCTCCTCGGCCACCAGGGTGAGATCGACAAGGGTGGCACCATCGCCCCCGACGGACTCGGGCAGCGCCATCGTGGTGGCACCCATGGCGCACAACCGTTCCCACAGACTCTTGTCGAAGCCACTGGGCTCGGCGGCGCGCACCGTCTCGATATCGCAGTGCGACTTGAAGAACTGCCGGTAGGCGGTCTGCAGATCGACATGGTCCGCGGTCAGGCTGTAATCCAGTCTGCGCAGTTCGAAGCGATCCATCACTTCTCCTTCTCTGGCCGTTCGCCGAAGAAGAACTCCGCGGCATTGTTGAACAGGTAGTTGTCCAGCACGTCGGCGGGAAGATCGAGGGCGAGCGCCTCCGGCACCACCCGCTCCATCCGCAGCACCGGAAAGTCGGAGGCGAAGATGACCTTGCCCTTGCCACGCGTGCGCATGTAGTGCAACAGGCTCTCCGGCAGGCGTTTCGGCGACCACGCCGATGTCATCAACCGAAGGTTCTGATACTTGATCAACATCCGGATCGCGATATCCCACCACGGGTCGGCGCCGTGAATCATGCACAGCTTGAGTTCGGGGAACCGTACGCAGACCCGGTCCAGGTGAATCGGGTTCTGCACCTCGCCGGGGATCGGCGGTCCCGGGATACCGGTGTTGACGCATAAGGGCAGTTCCAGTTCGGCGCACTTGGTGTAGAGCGGGTAGTACACCGCGTCGCTCGGCGGGTACTGTCCGTCGCCCCAGAAACTCGGTCCGACAACGGCATACGCGACGGGTAGATCGTTGACGATGGCCGCGAGCTCGCGCAGCGATGGGATGGGCCGTAGCAGGTTCACCCCGCCCATCGCCAGCGCGAAGCGGTCGGGATGGGCATCGACGAACTTGCGCGCCGTCACCGACGGCTTGGCCAGCGAGTCCATCAGGATGGCGTGCCGCACACCGTGAGTGTCCATCTCGTCGAGCAGTTCGGCCAGATCGATGGGGTCGTACATCGATTTCGGGCCCTTGAAATAGTCGTCGCGCACCTTCGTCATGAAGGCAGGCTGGTTCCCCGTCTCACCGAAATGCACGTTGGCCAGACAGTCGATGACCGGACGGGCAACACTTGTCACGTCTTGACTCCTCCGACCGCGAGTTCTTTGGCCCACCGATAGTCGGCCTTGCCGTTGCCGAGCCTGCGTATCTGCTCGACGAACAACACGTCCTTCGGGATCTTGAAGCGCGCCAACCGTGTCGTGCAGTGCTCGCGAAGCTCCTCGGTACCCACCTCGGTCCGCGGCCGTATCGAGACGATCCCGACGATCTCTTGACCCCAGCGTTCGCTGGGCCGACCCACCACCAGAGCATCGGCAACGCCGGGGTGCGCACGCAGCACCTCTTCGACCTGCTCGACGAAAACCTTCTCACCACCGGTGTTCACGACCAGCGAATCCCGGCCGTACAACCGCAGCGACCCGTCGGACTCCAGGGCCGCACGATCACCCGAGACCACCACCCGCTGCCCGGCAACCTCGGGGAACGTGCGGGCGGTGGCGTCCGCATCGTCGAAGTAGCCCAACGGTATTCGCCCGTTACGAGCCACCCAGCCGATCTCGGGCTCTCCAGGCGTCAGGAACCGGGAGTAATCCTCGGCGAGCACCAAACCGCCGGCCCGCAGCTGGAAGGTATCGGCGGTGGGGGTCTCACGCCGGGTGTGCCCGAACCCCATGTTTCCGGTCTCCGAGGAACCGAAACCGTTGATGATGGTGATCTGCGGAATGTGTTCCAACAGCGCCCGTTGGTGTGTGGGATTGGTCGCGGCACCGCCGGTGCCGATCGCGAACATCGATGACAGGTCATAGGACCGCCGTGTCAATTCCTCCACCAATGGTGCGGCGTAGGCGTCGCCGACCATCGTCATCAGTCCGACCCTCTCCCGCTCGGCGGTCTCCAGTACGACGCGCGGATCGAACTTGGTCTTGGTGTCGTGCAGGACCACGGTCTGCCCGGACAGCAGACCGGAGAACGCGGTCCACATACCGGCGGCGTGCATCAGCGGGGACACCGCGAACCAGGGCGGCCCGGTATGGGTGACCTTGGTGTGGATCTCCACGACCGCGTCGTGATCGGCCCCGTTCATCGACGACACGTAGATATCCCCTTGACGCCACAGCACCCCTTTGGGACGGCCCGTGGTGCCGCCGGTACAGATCATCAGCAGGTCGTCCGGTGACACCGGACCCACGCAATCGGTATCACCCTGGGTCAGTGCGTCATCCAGTGAGATCGAACCCGCCAGCTCGGGGCCTTCCCCATCGTCGACCGAGATCAACAGATCGCCGCTCAGTGCCGCATCGCGCAACACAGAAGCGAACCTCGCACCCAGCGAGCGGTGATAGATGACCGCCCGCGGCGCCAGGTACGTCAGCAGGTCGGCGACCTCACCGGGCGAGTAGTAGTAGTTGACGTTGACCGGCACCGTGCGCGCCTTCAGGGCGCCGATGACCACCTCCGGGTACAGGTCGTTGTGCATCAACAGGGCAACCCTGTCCTGGCCGCACTCCCACCGGTTCAGCTCGCCGCGTTCGGTGTGCGCACCGAGTCCGTTGGCGGCCAAGAAGTTCGCCAGCCTGCGGGTTCGGTCCGCACCGTCGGCAAAGGTGGTGCGCCGCGATCCGCACACCGTCATCTCACGGTCCGGAACCGCGTCGGCGATGGCGTCGATGACGGCGCCGATGGTCCACTCGGGCACGGCGGGGACTAGGCCGGCACCGTCAGATGTGCCACACCGGGCGCGATTCGGTGCATATCACCAAGGAGTTCGAGTGCGTTGTCGCGCATCACCTTTCGGGTGTCCTCCAGGCTGAACTCGGGAAACTGCGGGATATCGGCGGTGAAGGTGGTCGGGTCGGCGAGCCCCTCGCCGTGCGGCCAGTCCGAACCGAACAGGATCTTGTCCACGCCGATGGTGGCCGCGAGCAGTTTGACGTCATCCTCGTAATACGGCGCGATCCAGACATTGTTGCGCAGTTGCTCGACCGGATCCTCTTTGAAGTGATACGGCGCGTTGTTGGCCGCCTTCTTCAGACGCTTGATCAGCCGGTAGACGAAATACGAACCGTTCTCGATGCTGGCGACCTTGAGTTCGGGGTGCCGGGTGAAGACCTGGTGCACGATCATCGACGCCATCGTGTCGTGGATCGCGCGGTCGTCCATGATCACCATGTCCAGCGGATCGCGCTTACCGAATCCCTTGAACACGCCGCTACCGCCCCACAACGCCGGGACCGCCATGTACCCGGAGTCGGACAGATGGAAGACCACGGCGACGCCCGCCTCGGCCAGCCGCGCCCAGACCGGATCATGGGACGGGTCACCCAACGAACGCGGCTTGGCCACCCCCGGCACCGGAGCCGGTCGCACACAAACGATCTTGGCGCCGCGGCCGATCACGAACTCGACCTCCTCGACCGCCTTGACGGGGTCAGCCAGCGAGATGATCGGTGCAGACACGAAGCGGCCGTCGGGTCGCTCGAATCCCCAGTCCTCGTCCAGCCACAGGTTGAACGCGTGCACCGAGGCCATGGTGGCCTCGATATCGTGCTTGAGACCTTCCTCGACACCGCAGGCGAAGGTCGGCAGCATGAACACCGTCTCCAACCGCTGCCGGTCCAGCACCGACAGCCGGGCGTCCCGGTTCTGATATTCGGGATGGTCGGACAGCCGGTCGACCTTCATCAGCGAGGCCGGATCGACACCCTCGGGGATCTCGCCGCGGAACAGCAGATCCAGGCAGCCCGGTTCGATGATCGGGTCGAAGGTCGGGTTCGGGATGAAGTGGTTGACCGTGCCACCGAACACGGCGAGCGTGCGTTTGCCGTCCTGCACCATCTGGACACCGCGGCTGCGGAATTCCTTGGGCAGGTGCCGGGTGAACGCGTCGATCGGCTCGTAGTAGTGGTTGTCGACATCGACGGCCAAGTAGGGCAAGCGCTCGGGTGTATCGGTCATGGTCATTCCTTCCAATCAAGCAAGCGGCGGGAAATTCGGGGGGCGTTTTTCGAAGAATGCGGTGATGCCTTCGACAAGATCCGGCCGGACCATCGATTCGTGCATCAGGGCTTCGGCGCGAGAGCTGACGTTCACCACCTCATCGGTGGCGTCGCCGTAGAGCTGTCCCTTGATCACGGCCATGGACGCCGGCGAGCAGTTGCGGGCCAGGTCCTCGGCATACTCCAGCGCGCGTTTCAGCAGATCCTCGGGCGCCACAACCTCTTTCACCAAACCGAGCTGGTGAGCCTCCTCCGAGTAGAAGGTGCGCCCGGACAGCAGCAGATCCGCCGCCGCTCCCCAGCCGGCCAGTCGCGGCAGGATCCAGGTGATGCCGTACTCGCCGATCAGCCCACGGCGCGGAAAGGCCGTCGCGAACTTCGCGCCGGCCGCGGCGAACCTGACATCGCACATCAGTGCGTGGGTCAGTCCGATCCCGACGCAGGCACCGTTGATCGCCGCGATGACGGGTTTGCCCAAGGTGGTCAGGAAGTGTGGATGACGTTCCCCGACGATCTTGCTGACGTCGGTGTCGCCGCTGATCGATGCACCCAGATCCCGCATCGCACCCATGTACGCGCCGGCACAGAACCCCCGGCCGGTGCCGGTCAGCACGATGACCCGGACCGCAGGATCGGCCTCGGCGCGGTCGAACCTGGCGTACACCCCGGCGGAGATATCGGCTCCCCAGGAGTTCAACCGCTCGGGCCGGTTCAGGGTGATGACCGCGACGCCGGTATCGGTGACCTCATACAGGACCGCATCACTGGGCGACGTGTCACTGGCCATAGATACTGTATACCTATCGGTAATGCATTCCGCAAGCCACTGTATGCCCCGCTACCAGCGGAAAACTCCCGCCACGCGAGGGCTTCGCGACGGCCGGAAGTTCAGCTTGGAGCGAGCGCGAATCCGGGTGGTCACCGCTGTGGGCGTGCCCGGTCAGACGAAATCGCTGCCACCGTCGACGTTGATGTTCGCCCCGGTCATATACGAGTTGCGCTTGGACGCCAGAAACGCTGCCACCGGACCGATTTCGTCGGGCAGGCCCGCGCGCGGCAGGTGCGCCGGGTGGCCGAAGTGCTCGTCGATGGCCGACATCAGCCGGTAGGGGTCGGTGCCGTCGATCCCCACCGAATCGGCCCAGCCGAGCAGCGCCTCCGACGAGATACTGCCCGGGGACAGCACATTGACCATGATCTCGTCCTTGGCCAGCAGCAACGACAGGTTTTTCGACACGCTGTTGACCGCGGCCTTGGCGGCGGTATAGGCCGGCAGCCGGGTGCTCTGCCTCTGCGTGGAGTGCGCGGAGAAGTTGACGATGCGGGCCCACTCGGCACGGCGCAGCAATGGCAGGGCGGCCCGCACGCAACGCACCATGCCCATCACACCGGCATCGAACGCGGCCTGCCACTCGCCGTCGGTGAGTGCCTCGAAATCGCCTGCCGCAGCAGGGCCCACGGTATTGATCAGGGCATTGAGCGTGCCGTCCCAGCGTCGGCCGATCTCGTCGAACGCCCGATGTACATCGGTGTCGTCGCCGATATCGGCGACGACACCCACCGCATCGGGACTGCCCAATCGAGTCAGCTCGTGCGCGGCGGTATCGAGGACGTCCCGGGATCGCCCGACGATCGCGACCTTCGCGCCGTCCTGCGCCAGGCACCTGGCGGTGGCCAGGCCCATACCGCGACCGCCGCCGACGACGACAGCGCTGGCCCCGTCAAACCCGAGATCCACGGTGAATCGATCCCCTGGTCGCTTCGCCCCCGCCCGCCGGCGGCGCTAGCTACCGGTCCAGTTCGGGGCGCGCTTCTGCGCGAACGCGGTGGCGCCCTCGATGGCGTCCTTGGACCCGAACACCGGGGCCATGATCTCGTTCTGCTTCTGCCACATCTCGGCCCGGCTCCACTCGCCCGACTTGACGATGATCTCTTTGGTGGCCGCCACCGCCAGCGGGCCGTTGGCGGTGATCTTCTCCGCCAACTCCAGCGCCCCGGCCAGGGCCTCGCCGGGCTCGGTGAGCTTGTTGACGAAGCCCCACGCGGCCGCCTCCTCGGCGGTGAAATTCTCGCCGGTGAGCGCCAATTCGAGCGCCTTCTGATAGGGGATGCGGTGTGGTAGACGAAGCAGTCCGCCGCCGCCGGCCACCAGACCGCGCTTGACTTCGGGGATACCGAACTTGGCGGTGCGCGAGGCCACGATCAGATCGGTGGCCAGCACCATCTCGGTGCCGCCGGCAAGCGCGTAGCCCTCCACCGCGGCGATCACCGGCTTGCGCGGCGGGCGCTCGGTGAAACCGATTCCGCGACCCTCGACGTAGGGCAGCTCGCCGGATGCGAACGCCTTGAGATCCATACCTGCACTGAAGTTTCCGCCCGCCCCGGTGAGGATCGCCACCGACAGCTCCGGGCTGTCGTCGAGCTCGTCCATCGCCGCCGCCAAGCCCTGGGCCACCGCCAGGTTGAACGCGTTGCGCGCCTCGGGCCGGTTGATGGTGATCACCAGGGTGCGCCCCTGCCGCTCGGTGAGGATCTCGTCCGCCACGCTCATCCCTCGCTTATCGCCTTGATTCGGTCACCGTGAATGCCGGTTCAGCCGACACCCGGAAAAACTTACTATAGCCATTTCGATAACCGGGCCGGAAGTGTGCGAACCCCGCGTCACGGTATGCCTACCGGTAAGCTTGACGGTCTCCCACCGCATGTGGTGGCGGGAAAACAGATGGAGGTGTCTGCGGTGGCAAAGCAACCGGTGGCCGAGAAGCGGCAACGACGGGAGCGCGGGTCCATCAATCCGGACGACATCATCAAGGGCGCCTTCGAACTCGCCGAGCAGGTCGGCATCGACAACCTGAGCATGCCGCTGCTGGGCAAGCACCTCGGCGTCGGCGTCACGAGCATCTACTGGTACTTCCGCAAGAAGGACGACCTGCTCAACGCCATGACCGACCGGGCACTGAGCGAGTATGTCTTCGCGACCCCGTACGTGGAGGCCAAGGATTGGCGCGAGACGCTGCGCAACCATGCCCGCACCATGCGGAAGACGTTCGTGGGCAACCCGATTCTGTGCGACCTCATCCTGATTCGGGCCGCGCTGAGCCCACGCGCGGCCAAGCTCGGCGTGCTGGAGATGGAGAAGGCGATCTCCGGCCTGGTCGAGGCCGGCCTGAGCCCCGAAGAAGCCTTCGACACCTACTCCGCGGTGACCCTGCACGTCCGCGGATCAGTGGTACTGCAGCGGCTGGCCGAGAAGAATCAGGCCGACGAGGAGGACGGACCGGGAGCCTACGACCAGACGTTGGTCATCGATCCCGAGGTGGCGCCGCTGCTGGCCCAGGTCACCGGTGCGGGACACACGTTCGGTGCCGCCGACGAAGGCAACTTCGAGTACGGGCTCACCTGCATCCTGGACCACGCCGCGGCCAAGCTCAGCCCGCCGAAGGCGAAACGTCGAACGTGAACTCCCGCACGAGTTCACGTTCGACGTCCGGTGCCTAGACCTCGATGACGAGCCCGCCGCCCTGACCGCCACCGGCGCACATCGCGGCCACGCCGATGCCGCCGCCCCGGCGCTGCAGTTCGTAGATCAAGGTGGTGACCATCCGCGCGCCGGAAGCCGAGATCGGGTGGCCGAGGCTGCAGCCGCTGCCCGAGAAGTTGACCAACTCCTCGTCGATACCGTACTCACGGACCGCGGCGATGGGCACCGAGGCGAACGCTTCGTTGATCTCCCACAGCGTGACATCGGAGGGCTTGAGGCCGGCGCGCTTGAGCACGTGCCCGATCACCTTGACCCCGCCGAGGCCGGTGTCCTTGGCGGCAACGCCGACCGAACCCCAGGCCCGGACCTTGGCCAGCACGTTGAGATGTTCCGCTGCGGCGTAGTCGTCGGCGACCAGCGCGACAGCGGCGGCAGCGTCATTGGTGCCACTGCTGTTGCCCGCGGTGATGGAGAATCCTTCGATCTCCGGATGCAGGACCTTGAGCTCGGCGAGCTTCTCCGCGGTGGTACCGCGACGCGGATGCTCATCGACGCTGAACTCGATGACCGAACCGTCCGCCTGGGTCACCTTCAGCGGCACGATCTCGTCGAGGAACTTGCCCGCGTCGATCGCCGCGATCGCGCGCTGATGCGACCGCGCGGCCCAGGCGTCCATCTCCTCACGGGTGATACCGGCAGCCTGCGCGGTGTTCCAGCCGACCGTGATCGACATATCGCGCATCGGCGAGTCCGGCGTCTCGACGTGGGTCGGGGTCATCCACGGCTCGATGAAGGTCAGCTCCGGCCCGGGCACCCGCCACTTCATCAGCGGCGAGGAGGACAGCGACTGCACACCACCGGCCAGCAGCACCCGTTCCATCCCGGAACCGATCTGCGCGGCGGCGTTGCCGATCGCGGTGAGGCTGCCCGCGCAGTGCCGGTTGACGGCCTGACCGGGAACCGACTCCCAGCCCAGCGCGTCGGCAGCGTAACGGGCGATATCGCCGCCACCGTAGTTGGATTCGGCGAAGATCAGGTCGTCGATCGCCTCCGGCGCGATACCGGCGCGACGCACCACCTCGGGCAGCACCGTGGTGATCAGGTCTTCCGGGGTGGTGTTGACCAGCGTCCCTTTGAATGACCGGCCGATGGCGGTGCGGGCAGCACCGACGACAACGGGTTGGGGCATATCTCTCCGCCTTTACGATATCCAGTGATTGTGTAAACGTAGCACCTAGCTTAGGTGCCCCGCTGCGAGGTTGGCTACTGCGGCTCCGGAACGTGGAAATGCTCGTCACGCAGCCGGAACGCCTCTTTGGTGCCGTGCTGGGCCCGGGTCCTGACGAAGTTGAACTCCCCCGGCGAGAACTGCAGATTGGTGCCGTACGCGTGGAAGATGTAACTGGCGACCTCTTCCCCCTGGTAGGCCTGGCTCTGCTCGACCAAGCGGAACGCCTCCTTGGCGATCACCACGCCGTCGGCGGGCATCTTGGCCGCCTTCTGCGCCCAGTACCGGGCCCGGGCCGGAACCTGGGCGGCATCACAGGTGTCGGTGAAGATGCCAAGGTGTTCGATCGAACCGGCCTCGATGATGTCGCCGGTGAGCAGCATCCGCCGCGCGAGCACCGGACCGAGCCGGTGGAAGAACATGTGCAGGCTGCCCAGCGCCGGCCCGAGGAAACGGGTGGCAGGCATGCCGATCTTGGCATCGCGGGCGATTACCGAGATATCGGTCATCAGCGCCATCTCGAAACCGCCACCGAGGGCGTAGCCGCCGATCTCCCCGACGGTGACCTTCGGGAAGCCCAGGAAGTTGTGATAGAAGTCGAATGACTTGCGGTCCACGGTAAGTCGGCGCCGCTGGCTCGGACGGGACTTCTTGGCGGCTTCGTCGGCACCCTCCTTCTGTCCGTACCAGCCGTAGGCGTTGTTCATATCCGCCCCCGTGCTGAACACGCCCTCCGCGCCGCGCAACAACACCACCGTGATGTCGTCATCCTCGGCGACGATGTCGAGGTAACGAGCGATCTCGTCGCGCATCGCGGCGTCATAGGAGTTGCGCTGGGCGGGATTGTTGAAGGTGATGGTGGCGATGCGGTGGTCCGCGTCCACCTCGAACAGCACCCGGTCGTCAGTCATGCGAAATCAGCCTCGCTTCAATCGTTTTGTCGGTTCCGGCGGCGAGCGTTGACCGCCGCGACCTTCGGCTGACGTATGCGCGGCACCCGCACTCTCCTGTTCCCCCTGGGGGTTTTCCTTGCTAACTTGTACCGAATAGTAACTGCATGACATACCGTATGGTCAACTGTATGCACGTTGAAAGGCCGGATCACAGGTGATCACCACCTCTGTCGACAACGCGGTCCTGCGGATCGCACTCGATCGACCGGATCGGCGTAATTCTCTGAGCCACAACATGATCGACGATCTGGTCAGACTTCTGGGTACGGCCGCGCACGACGACTCGTTGCGCGCGGTCGCGCTGACCGGATCCGGTGACGACTTCTGCGCCGGCGCCGACTGGGTCGCCACCAACGCCGAGAACAAGCGGCCGCGCACGGGCGATCTGGTGCGCCGGATCCCACACACCGCACACCGCCTGGTCGAGCTGATCGCCACGATCCAGCTGCCGGTGGTGTGCACGGTGCGCGGCTGGGCCGTCGGACTCGGGTGCAATCTGGCACTGGCCGCCGACTTCACCGTCGCCGACACCGCGGCCACCTTCTGGGAGCCCTTCCTCCAGCGCGGGTTCAGCCCCGACTCCGGGGCGACCTGGCTGCTGCCGCGGCTCGCCGGCGTCGCCCGGGCCAAGCGCATGCTGCTGCTCGGCGAGAAGGTCACCGGCGCCGACGCGGCCGACTGGGGGCTGATCCACACCGCCGTCCCCGCCGATGAGCTGACCGACGCCGCCGATGAGCTCGTGACCCGACTCGCCGCCGGCCCCACCGTCGCGATCGGGCTGGCCAAGCAGGCCCTGGCCTACGGACAGTCCGCCACCTTGGCCCAGTCGATGAACCAGGAACTGTCCAATCTTGAGCTGTCCTGCCGTACCGCGGATTTCAAGGAGGGCCTGGCTGCTTACCGGGAGCGCCGCGACCCCGACTACCAGGGCTTCTGAAAGGGAACGACACGTGTCCTACGAGACGATCATCTATGAGGTGGACGGCCACAAGGCCACCATCACCCTCAACCGGCCGGATGCCCTCAATGCGCTGTCCCCGCACATGATCACCGAATTACGCTCCGCCTACCACGAGGCCGAGAACGACGACGACATCTGGGTCACGATCGTCACCGCCGCCGGGCGGGCGTTCTGCACCGGTGCCGACGTCAAGGAGATCCCCGGCGACGGCAAGGTGGTCAATGAGCGGCCCTACCTGTCCACCTACGAACAGTGGGAGGCGCCGCAGGAAGGCACCCCGCCCTTTCGCACGATGACCAAACCCGTCGTCGTCGCGGTCAACGGAATCTGTTGCGGCGCAGGACTGGATTGGGTCACCACCGGTGATATCGTGATCGCCTCGGACCAGGCGACCTTCTTCGATCCACACGTCAGTATCGGGCTGGTCGCCGCGCGCGAGATGGTACGGCTGGCCCGCGCACTCCCCCGGTCGGTGGCGTTACGGATGGCACTGATGGGCAAGCACGAACGGATGTCGGCGCAGCGTGCGTACGACCTCGGGCTCATCACCGAGATCGTCGAACACGCTCACCTGGTGGAACGCGCGCACGAGATCGCCGACACGCTGAATCTCAATGCGCCACTGGCGGTCCGCGGCACCCGGCTGGCCATCCACAAGACCCTCGATCTACCGTTGCACGAAGGTGAGATCCTCGCCGAGACATTCCGGGAACGTGTCACTCGCACCGAGGACGCCTTGGAGGGACCGCGGGCGTTCGTGGAGAAACGCAAGCCCAACTGGCAGGCGCGGTAACCGACGATGGACACCGTCCTGCTCGATCTGGACCACGGCTCGCGGGTGGCCACCGTCACCTTGAATCGACCCGACGCCATGAACTCGTTCAACCGCGCGATGTGTCACGAGATGCGCGACGCGTGGCACGCCATCAAAGACGATGAGAGCATCAACGCCGTCGTGCTGCGCGCCGCCGGCGACCGCGCGTTCAGCGCCGGGCTCGACATCAAATCCTCGTACGGACAACCCGAGATCGTGTGGAATCATGAGGATCCGGGTGAGCTGCTGAGCCCGAAGTGGCAGAAGATGTGGAAACCGGTGGTGTGCGCCGTTCAGGGCATCTGCACCGCCGGCGCCCTGTACTTCGTCAACGAATCCGATGTGGTGATCTGCTCGCAGGACGCCACCTTCTTCGACTCACACGTGAGTGCCGGACTGGTGTCGGCGCTGGAACCGATCGGCCTGATGCGCCGCGTCGGGCTGGGCGACACCTTGCGGATGGCCTTGATGGGCAACGACGAACGGGTCGGCGCCGATACCGCGCTGCGGATCGGTCTGGTCACCGAGGTGGTGTCCCGCGCCGAACTGTGGGCCCGCGCCCACGAGATCGCGGCCACCATCGCCGCCAAACCACCGACCGCGACCCAGGGCACCGTCAAAGCCATCTGGGAATCGCTGGACAAGCCCTATCGCGCCGCCATGGATCAGGGTCTGATCTACACGCGACTGGGCAACCCGATCGCCAAGGCCGAGTTGGCCGACCGGCCGATCTCCACAGCTACACCGCGGATCCGTTGATGTCCCATCCCCTTTCGCTGCGCATCGGCCAGGTGCTGGACCTCGACCCGGCGGCCAGGGCCATCCAGTACGACGGCCGGTGGGCCAGCTGGGGCCAGGTCGGCCGCGCGGCACGGCGCATCGGCGCGCTGACCGGTGCGCGTCGCGTCGGGGTGATGCTGCGCAACACCCCGGCGCACGTGGCGGCACTGCTCGGCGTGCTTGAGGCAGGCGGCACCGTCGTGGTCATCAACCCGTCCCGCGGTGATGAGCGCACCCGCACCGATATCGTCGCACTCGGCCTACCCGTCATCGTCGGGCGCGCCGACGATCTCGCCAATCTGGTCACGCCACCTTCCCCCGTCGCTTCGCTCGCCCCGCCGTCAGCAGGCACCATGCTGGTCACCATCGACGGCCTGGACACCGAACCGGCCGTCCGAGGTGAGCCGGCGCCCGACACCGGCCGGCCCACGGTGGCGGTGTGGATGCTGACCAGCGGCACCACCGGCCCGCCGAAACGCGTCGACCTCACCTACTCCATGCTGGCCCGCAGCGTCATGGGCCGCGACCCCGAGAGCTCTCCGGCACCGACGCGATTGCGTAGCGGCGTGGCGATCGTCAACTCTCCGCTTGTCCACGTCGGCGGGGTGTTCCGGATACTGCTGTGCCTCGCTGAGGCCAGACCGTTCGTGCTGCTGCCGAAGTTCGACCTCACCCAGTGGGCCGATGCGGTCCGCGAACACCAGCCACGCGCGGTGTCCCTGGTGCCGGCGGCACTGCGGATGGTGCTGCATTCCGATCTCACCCGCGACGATCTGGCCGGTGTCCGTGCGGTCACGTCCGGGACCGCGCCCCTGTCGGCCGACGACGCCGACGCGTTCACCGCGAAATTCGGTGTCCCGGTCCTGACCTCTTACGCGGCCACCGAATTTGGTGGCGGGGTGGCCGGCTGGACCCTGGCCGACCACGAACGATATTGGGCTGCCAAACGCGGCAGTGTGGGCCGGGCCAACCCGGGGGCCCGGCTGCGGGTCGTCGATGACGACGGCCGACCGTTGGGCCCTGACCAGCAAGGTCTGCTCGAAGTCATCCCCGCCCAGCTGGACACCGCCGAGTGGATGCGCACCACCGACCTGGCACGTATCGACGCCGACGGTTTCGTCTGGATCCTCGGCCGAGCCGACCAAGCCATCATCCGCGGCGGATTCAAGGTGATGCCCGACGATGTCCGCACCGCCTTGGAAGCCCATCCCGCGGTGCGCGGCGCCGCGGTGATCGGGCGTCCCGACGAACGTCTGGGCGAAACACCCGTGGCGATGGTCGAATTGCACGGGCAGGCCACCGCGGACGAGCTCTCCGAGTTCCTGACCGTCAGGCTGGCCCGCTACGAGATCCCCACCGATATCGCCATCGTCGACGTGATCCCGCGCACCCCCTCCGGCAAGGCCGATCTCGGCGCCGTCCGCGCACATTTCGCCTGACTCGCTGGTCGACCTGGTCCGCCAGGATCCGGACCTAGACGATGCCGCCCTCCCGTAGGCGATCGATTTCTGCTGTGCCGTAGCCGATCTCACCGAGCACCTCGTCGGTGTGCTCACCGAGCAGTGGCGCGCGGCGCCGGATGGTGCCCGGGGTGGCCGACATCCGGAACGGGGTCTCGACGATCGGCACCTCACGGGACGCCCCGGGGAACGGCACCCTTCGCAGATACCCCATCGCCCGGACATGCGGATCGTCGAGCACATCCTGGGTGGAATACAGCGGCGCAGCAGGCATTTTCGCCTTCTCCAGCAACTCGAGGACCTCGGCCCTGGTCTTGTCGGCACACCAGGCGGCCATGATGTCGTTGAGTATGTCGCCGTGCCGCCAGCGGGCATCGTCGTCGCCGAAGCGGGGATCGGAGAAGAGATCCAGGCGGTCGACCAACCGGCACCACCGTTTGAACATCGGTTGGCCGGCGACCTGCAGCAGCACCCATTGCTCATCGGCGGTCTTGTACAGGTCACAGGGGGCGACCGAGGCGCCCTTGTTCCCCATCCGCGGCTTGTCCACCCGCAACAGTTCACGTTCGATCAGGAACGCGTTCGACAGCATCAACGCCGTCGGCAGCAGTGCTCCCTCCACATGTTGGCCCACCCCGGTGCGGTCGCGGTGATACAGCGCCATCATCACCCCGATCGCCAGCGTGAGCGCGGTGCCGAAGTCGGCGTACGGCACCACCGTGCGAATCGGCATGTCGGGCAGGCCCTGTCGGTACACCGCGCCGGACATCACCTGCCCGGCCCCGTCGAATCCGATCCTGTCGCTGTAAGGCCCGCCCTCCCCGTAGGCGGTGGCACTGGCCAAGATGATATCGGGTTTGACCGCGCGCAAAGTCTCGTAGTCCAGACTATTGGCACGCATCCCCGCGGCGGGCATATTGGCGATGACGATATCGGCCCGCGCCACCAGACGGCGGGTGATCTCCGTTCCCTCGACCGTGGTGGAATCCAGCGTGAGAGAGCGCTTGTTGCGGTTGCATTGCAAGAACGTGCCGCCCTCCCCGCTCTCGGTGACGGCTTGTACCCAGCGATCCTCGCCGCCTTCGCGCTTTTCCACCCGTAACACCTCGGCGCCCATATCGGCCAGGATCGCGCTGCACCAGGGCGCCGCGATGAAGCGTCCGTAGTCGAGCACCCGGATGCCGTCCAGCACACCTGGCATCGCGTCGTCACCTCCATCGAAGTACAGACTGTAAGTATTACAGTACGACCTCCCCGCCTGCGCGCTACCGTCGTGTCATGGATCAGCAGCTCAGTTTCGTCACCATTGCCGCCGCCGACCTGGACGCCACCCGTCGCTTCTACGGCGCACTCGGCTGGCTTCCGCTGCTGGACGTGGCGGGCGAGATCGTCTTCTATCAGACCGCGCCCGGCCAGGTGCTCGGATTCTTCCTCGCCGAGAAGTTCAACGCCGACCTCGGCCTCGCACCCGATGACGCGGCCGCTCACGTCTCAGGAATCACGTTGGCGCACAACGTGGCCAGCCGTGCGGATGTAGCACATGTGGTCGAGGTGATGGCAAGCGCCGGCGGCACCGTACTGAAACCCCCGCAACCCGGACAGTTCGGGGGCGTCTTCCACGCGCACGTCCGTGACCCCAACGGAGCGATCTGGGAGATCGCCCACAATCCGGGCTGGCGTGTCGAGGCGGACGGCACGGTCCGCCTCGGCTGATTCACACGGTGCGGGCCAGAAACGCCAGTTGGTCACCCACCGCGTGGTCGAACCAGTCATTGCCCGGCCACACGTCGAAATGGTCGCACGGATAGTGATGCACCTGGGCGCGGGCCTGCTCCGCGGTCTTGGCCGCCGCCGATGCCGGGGCGAACCGGTCGAAGTCGCCGATCTGCACCAGCACCGGGACTCCCAGCCTACGGGCCGCGGCCTTGGTGCTCATCCGGCTCAGTTCCAGTCCGACCGAGGCGTCGATCTCGTTGCGCCACGTCGGCCCGGCCATCGCCAGGTAGCTCTCGTAGGCTCCGGCCAGGGTCAGGGCCCCGGCCTGGCCGGGCCTCCCGACGATCGGCATGAACGTCGCTGCCGCGCCTCGGGTCACCGCGACCTTGTTGCGTAGTCCGGCCGCGGTCCAGCGCACCACGGGCAGCAGGTCCTTCGGCCCGGCGATCGCGGTTCGCCCGGCGGCCAGGCCGTCGGTCATCGGCGTCAGCGCGATCACCGCGGCGATATCCTCGCGCTCGGCTGCCACCCGCAGCACATGGCAGCCCGACATCGACACTCCCCACAGCACGATGCGGTCCACGTTCGGCAGCGCGACGGCCGCGTCCACGGCGCGGTGGTAGTCGCGCACCTGCCGCTCCAGTGAGATCGTCTGTCGTGGATCGCCCCCGGAGGCACCGAACCCCCGGTAGTCGAAGGCCAGCGCGTCGATACCGGCCGCGGCGAACCGTTGCGCGAACGGCTGCAGACCCGAATCCTTGGTGCCCCCGAAACCGTGGGCCATCACCACGGCCGGCCGCGGCGCGGAACCTTCTGCCGGGAAATGCCAAGCGCTACAGGACGTTCCCTCAGAGTCAAAGGTCAGCTCGCGGAAGGACATCTCCTGGACGGTCACCGGCCCACTCCGTACACCGTGGACAGCCACACCGCGGCAGCCGCATCCGTCAGCTCCTCGCGCGACAACGGACCACCCAGGATGAACCGTTCGATGATCCGGTCGTTGAACTCCAGCAGCACCAACGCGAGCACCCGCGGGTCCGGCTCGGCCTCCAGGGGCGAGCGAAGCGACGGGGAATGGCGCTGTGCGGCGATCAGCTCGGCGACCGACGGGCCGAACGATTCCCGCGCCGAATCCCATATCTCGCGCACCGCCGCGCTGGAACCCCGGGCCTCCAGCATGGCGGCGAACACGTGACGGTACCGGTCGCAGGTATCGAACAACCCGTCCAGCATGGTGCGCACCCGGTCCCTGGGGTTCGCCTCACCCGCGACGAATTCGGTGTTGACCATGTCGACTTCGTCGATGATCCGCTCCATCAACGCCGCGACGGCTGCCGCCTTGTTCTCGAAGTAGAAGTAGAACGCCGACCGGGACACCCCGGCCTGTTTGGCGATCTCGGCGATGTTGACGGCCTCCAGGCTCGATGCCCGCAACCATTCGTCCAGCGCGTCGAGGATGGCCTCACGGCGCATATCGCTGCGCACGACGGGCCTGCGGTCGGTCGGTGATCTCATACTGTCGCAGCTCGTTTCATCCCCGCGGGCAGCTCCCGCGTACGCAGATCATGTTCATAGACGAAGTAGTCCACCTGTTGGGTGTGCCGGGGGCGATCGGTGCAGTGCCCCGCGTGCAGCCGCTGATCGGCATCGATGACCCGTTCCATCTCGTCCGTCGGCGGGAGGGTGTAGCGCCCCACCGCGTAGGCGGCCAGGAGCCGAGCCTGGCATTCGACGAAGGGGAACAGGGTCGGCACCGCCTGGGCGAATCCCATGAAGACCACATCGTCGAATCCCGGCTTGAACATGCGTTTGTAGAGCCGGATCTGGTTGCCGGGGGCGCTGATCATCTCCGGGTCGAAGAACGGAAAGGTGATGTTGTAACCGGTCGCATAGACGATGACGTCGAACTCGTCGAAGGTTCCGTCCTCGAAATGCACGGTGGCGCCGTCCAGTCGCGACACATTCGGCTTGGGGGTCACGTCTCCGGAGCTCAGCCGTAGGGGCAGTTCCACCGATTGGGTGGGATGCGCCTCGAACAGCTTGTGATTGGGTGCGGGCAGCCCGTACTTCGTGGGGTCGGCACCCACCAGCGGGACCAGCAGCTGCGCCATCTTGCGCTGCCAGGACAGCGGCAGGTGCGGTGAGGTCTTGAAGATCTTGTCACCCGGTACGCCGGCAAGGAACTTCGGCACGATCCAGGCACTCGAACGAGTCGACAGGGTGACCTTGTTCTGCAGTGTCTTCGACGAGAGTTCGACGGTGATGTCGGCGGCGCTGTTGCCGATACCGACGACCAGGATCCGCTTGCCGGTCAGCGCCAGCGGCGTCTGCGGGTCGATGTAGTGGTGCGAGTGAATCGTCTCGCCGTCGAACGTGCCGGGGAATTCCGCCCACCGCGCGTCCCAGTGATGACCGTTGCCCACCACCAGCAGATCGAATTCCCGGCTGTTCCCGGCCTGGTCCTCGACCAGCCAGCCGCCACCCAGGCGCCGGCGGGCCGACACCACCGCATTGTTGAATTCGATGTGCTCCAACAACCCGAATGCATCGGCATAGGAATCCAGGTAGGCCTTGATCTGCGAATGATGCGGGAAGGCCGGATAGTCCCGCGGCATCGGAAAGTCTTTGAAGGACAACCGATGTTTGGACGTGTCGATGTGCAGGGAGCGGTAGGCGCTGGACAGACCGTTCGGATTGCCGAACGCCCAGTTGCCGCCGATGCGATCGGAGATCTCGAACGTGGTGTACGGGACGCCGTAGTCCTTGAGCATCTTGCCGGCCGTCAACCCGCTGATGCCCGCACCGATCACCGCGGTGCGTGGCTGCGCTCGCTGCATGGCGGGGACCCTACCAGCCAACTGACACACGTCAATGATTTCTGACACACGTCAATCGGGTGCGATGACGCCCCGCTCCGTCAGATGCTCGGTCAGCGGCTGCACGCCGATGGTGAAGTGCTCGGCCATCGCCGCCCGGACCCGTTCACCGTCCCGGAGTCGCAGCGCGGCGATCACGTTGCGGTGGTCCTTGATCGACTGGGCCGGCCAGCCCTCCAGGGTCGGGAACACCGACTCCGGTGCATAGCGGGTGACCCCGGACATCACCTGGGTGAGCTTCGGCGAATCGGCGACGACGTTGATCAGCCGGTGGAACTCATGGTTGAGCCGCACCGTACGGTCCAGATCGTTGTGTTCGTAGGCCTTTTCCAGCTCGTCCTGGATGCCGGTGAGCTCGGCCAGCTGTTCATCGGTGATGTTCGCGGCCGCCCGCGCACCGAGCTCACCACCGACGTAGGCCTGCACGTTGGCCACATCGGCGATATCGCGGGCGGTGACCTCCAGCACCATGAACCCGCGCCGCGGGTGCTGCACCAGCAGCCCCTCGGCGCGCAGGTTCAGCAGCGCCTCGCGCACCGGCGTGACGCTGATCCCGAGGTCGTCGGCCAATTGATCCAGGCGCAGGTAGATCCCGGCCGGATAGGTGCCGTGGAAGATACGGCGCCGCACCACCCGGGCCACATCGTCGGAGAGTTGCGGGCGGACCGCGAAGTCCGGCTCTCCCCGTCGCTTCGCACGCCCGCCGGAATCAGATGCGGTACTCATCGAGCAGATTCTTGCTGATGATGGTCTTCTGGATCTCGCTGGTGCCCTCGCCGATCAGCAGGAAAGGAGCATCCCGCATGAGCCGTTCGATCTCGTACTCCTTGGAGTAGCCGTAACCGCCGTGGATCCGGAAGCTCTGCTGAGTCACCTCCGAACAGAATTCGCTGGCAAGGTATTTCGCCATCCCGGCCGCCACATCGTTGCGTTCACCGGAGTCCTTGAGTCGCGCGGCGTTGACCATCATCAGGTGCGCGGCCTCGACCTTGGTGGCCATCTCGGCCAGCTGGAAGGCAATCGCCTGATGCTCGGCGATCGGCTTGCCGAAGGTGGCTCGCTGCTGGGCGTAACGCGCCGCCAGCTCGAAGGCCCGGATACCCACACCGCAGGCCCGCGCCGACACGTTCACCCGACCCACCTCGATACCGTCCATCATCTGGAAGAAACCCTGCCCGGGCGCCGCACCGAGCACGTCCTCGTCGGAGGCGACATAACCGTCGAAGATGAGCTCGGTGGTGTCGATGCCCTTGTAACCCATCTTGTCGATCTTGCCGGGGATGGTCAGGCCCGGCTTCACCTCGCCGAACCCGGCGGGCTTCTCGATCAGGAAGGCCGTCAGGTTGCGGTGCGGTTTGGCCGCTCCCTCATCGGTTTTCACCAGCGCGGCCACCAGTGTCGAGCTGCCCCCGTTGGTCAGCCACATCTTCTGGCCACTGAGGGTGTAACCACCACCCGGATTGCGCACGCCCTTGGTGCGGATCGCCGCGACATCGGACCCGAGTTCGGGCTCGGACATGGAGAAGGCACCGCGCACCTCGCCGGTGGCCATCCGCGGCAGATAGCGCTGCTTCTGCTCGTCGGTACCGTGCTGGCGCAGCATGTAGGCCACGATGAAGTGGGTGTTGATCACCCCGGAGACACTCATCCAGCCGCGGGCCAGTTCCTCCACGCACAGCGCGTAGGTCAGCAGTGACTCCCCCAGCCCGCCGTACTCCTCCGGAATCATCAGTCCGAACAATCCCATCTCGCGCATACCATCGACGATGGCCTGCGGGTAGGTGTCGGAGTGCTCCAGCTCCTGGGCGTTCGGGATGACCTCCTTGTCCACGAACTGCCTTACCGTGGAGACGATTTCGGCCTGCACCTCGGTCAATCCGAGCGTCTGTGCGAGTTTGGTCATGATGCGATCCGTTCGAATACGGCGGCCAGCCCCTGCCCGCCTCCGATGCACATGGTTTCCAGTCCGTAGCGGGCACCGCGGGCGTCCAGTTCGCGCGCCAGCGTGGCGAGCATGCGCCCGCCGGTGGCGCTCACCGGGTGTCCGAGCGAGATTCCGGATCCGCGCACGTTGGTGCGCTCCAGGTCTGTCTCGGTGAACTTCCATTCCCGCAGCACCGCCAGTGCCTGTGCGGCGAAGGCCTCGTTGAGCTCGATGATGTCGATCTGCGAGAGACTCAGCCCCGCGTTGCGCAGCGCCACCTCGGTGGCCGGTACCGGCCCGATACCCATCACCTTGGGCGCGACCCCGGCCAGGCCCCAGGAGACCAGCCGGACAAGGGGTTTGAGGCCGAGTTCGGCGGCCCGCTCGGTGGTCGTCACGATGCACATCGACGCGGCGTCGTTCTGCCCGCTGGAATTACCCGCGGTGACCGTGGCATCCGGGTCGGTCTTGCCGAGAACGGGACGCAGCTTGCTCAGCGTCTCCACCGAGGTGTCGGCACGCGGATGCTCATCGGTGTCGATGACCTGCTCGCCGGACCTGGAGCTCACGGTGACCGGAATGATCTCCTCGGCGAGTACCCCGCTGGCCTGGGCGGCCACCGCCTTCTGGTGCGAGCGCACCGCCAGCTCGTCCTGTTCCAGACGCGAGATGCCGTACTCGCGGCGCAGGTTCTCGGCGGTTTCGAGCATCCCTCCGGGCACCGGGTAGTTCTTGCCGCCGGCGGTGACCCGCCCCCGGGCCAGGCCGTCGTGCACGGTGATGCCGCCGCGCGATCCGCCCCACCGCATATCGGTGGAGTGGAACACCACGTTGCTCATCGACTCGGCGCCGCCGGCGATGACGAGTTCGTGTGCGCCGCTACCGACCTGCAGACACGCCTGGATGACGGCCTGCAGGCCCGATCCGCACCGACGGTCGAGTTGCATGCCGGGCACCGTGATCGGCAGACCGGCGTCCAATGCGACCACCCGGCCGATGGCCGGTGCTTCGCTGGACGGATAGCAGTGGCCGAGAATGACGTCCTCTACGGCGTCGGCGGGCACCCCGGTGCGCTGCAGCAGGCCCTGTAATGCCGCCACGCCGAGGTCCACGGCCGTCAGCGACGAGAACATCCCGCCGTAGCGGCCGATCGGGGTGCGCACCGGTTCACAGATGACCACCGTGTCATTGACAGAGTGCGCCATCTAGATGTGCCGCCCGCCGGTCACTTCGAGCACACAGCCGGTCATGTAGGAGGACATGTCCGAGGCCAGGAAGGCCGCGACCGATGCCACCTCGCTCGGCTCCGCCGCGCGCGCCATCGGAATCTCTGCCAGTTTCTGATCCCAGATGCGTTGCGGCATGGCCTCGGTCATCGCCGAGCGGATCAGTCCGGGCTGGATCGCGTTGATCCGGACGCCCAGATGCGCGACCTCCTTGGCCGCGGCCTTGGTGAGGCCGACGATGCCGGCCTTGGCCGCCGAGTAGTTGGTCTGACCGATCAGGCCGACTTTGCCCGAGATCGACGAGATGTTGACGATGGCGCCGCTCTTGGCCTCACGCATGATGTTCGCGGCCAGCCGGGTGCCGTTCCAACAACCCTTCAGATGGACGTCGATGACCTGATCGAACTGTTCCTCGGTCATCTTGCGCATGGTGGCGTCCCGCGTGATTCCGGCGTTGTTCACCATGATGTCCAGGCCGCCGAAGGTGTCGACGGCGGATGCGACGAGCGCCTGCACCTCGGCGGCCGAGGTGACGTCGGCACGCACCGCATGTGCGACAGCGGTGCCGCCGAGCCGGGCCACCGCCGCCTCGGTCGCTTCGAGATCGAGGTCACCGAGGACCACGCGGGCCCCCTCGGCGATGAATCGTTCCGCGATTGCGTATCCGATCCCCTGGGCACCACCGGTGATCACCGCGGTGCGTCCGTCTAGCAGGGCCATCGCGCCTGCTCCTTCCTCTGCAGCTGTTGGACACAACATAAAATATGATATTTCTTGCATCAAGTCTGAGTTCCCCCGGGTAGCAGTCAAGGAGATCGACCCATGTCATCAGCCGTCACCAGCGAGGTCAGCGACAAGGATTTCGCGGATATCCATACCGCCACCCGGCAGTTCATCCGCACTCAGGTGGTACCCCGCGAGCTGGAGATCATGGCCGCCGACAAGGTGCCCGACGATATCCGCCAACAGGCCAGGGACCTCGGTCTGTTCGGCTACGCCATCCCCCAGGAATGGGGCGGCCTGGGGCTGAACCTGGCCCAGGATGTCGAGTTGGCCATGGAGTTCGGCTACACCAGCCTGGCGCTGCGGTCGATGTTCGGCACCAACAACGGCATCGCCGGACAGGTGCTCGTCGGCTTCGGCACCGACGAGCAGAAGACCCGCTGGCTGGAGGACATCGCTTCCGGTGCGGTGGTGGCCTCCTTCGCCTTGACCGAGCCCGGAGCCGGGTCCAACCCGGCGGGCCTGCGCACCAAGGCGGTCAAGAATGGTTCGCAGTGGGTGATCAACGGCCAGAAGCGATTCATCACCAATGCTCCGACGGCTGACCTGTTCGTGGTGTTCGCCCGCACCCGTCCGGCCGACGCCGACGGTGCCGGAATCGCGGTATTCCTGGTCCCCGCCGACACCCCGGGCGTGGTGATCGGGGCCAAGGACGCCAAGATGGGCCAGGAGGGCGCCTGGACTGCCGACGTCAGCTTCGACGATGTCCGTGTCGGTGCGGCCAGCCTCGTCGGCGGCAGCGAGGACATCGGCTACCGCGCCGCCATGACGTCACTGGCCCGCGGCCGCGTCCATATCGCCGCACTGGCGGTCGGCACCGCTCAGCGCGCACTCGACGAATCGGTGTCGTACGCCGCCACCGCCACTCAGGGCGGCACGCCGATCGGCAATTTCCAACTGGTACAGGCGATGATCGCCGACCAGCAGACCGGCGTGATGGCCGGCCGCGCCCTGGTCCGCGACGCCGCTCGGCTGTGGGTATCCGGCGAGGACCGGCGGATCGCACCGTCGGCCGCCAAGTTGTACTGCACCGAGATGGCCGGACAGGTCGCCGACTCGGCTGTCCAGATCCACGGTGGCAGTGGATATATGCGCGAGGTGGCAGTGGAGCGCATCTACCGCGAGGTGCGGTTGTTGCGCCTGTACGAGGGCACCAGCGAGATCCAGCGGCTCATCATCGGTGGCGCCCTCGTCAAAGCCGCTGCTCGTCAGCGCGCCTCGCTCAGCTGATGTAGCGGACGATCGACTCGACCACCGCGGCAGGCTTGTCCGACCCCTCGATCTCGATGGTGACGGTGACCGTCGCCTGCGCGGTGCCCTGGGCGGGTACGGCGACATCGGTGAGCACGCCACGGGCGCGGATCTTCGCACCCACCTTCACGGGACTGATGAAGCGCACCTTGTTGTAGCCGTAGTTGACCGCCAGCTTGACACCCTCGACGCCATAGAGCTGATGGGAGAAGTGCGGCAACAGCGACAGCGTCAGCAGGCCATGAGCGATGGCCCCGCCGAACGGCCCGGCAGCAGCCCGCTCCGGATCGACGTGAATCCACTGGTGGTCCTCGGTGGCGTCGGCGAACAGATTCACCCGGTCTTGGGTAATCTCCAGCCATTCGGTGGGCCCGAGTTCAGTGCCCACACCGGCCACCAACTCGGCAAGATCCTTGAAGACTTTCACCATTTCTCCTCTCGAGTAACGCTTCATACATAGCCTCTTGGGAGGACGGCCCGACGACCGGGTCCGAAGCGCGAACTCGTCGCCTTCGGCCGAATACGGCAATCTGGGCCCCGAGACGGCCAGTCGGCCGCGATCACGCAGGCAATTATTGACACAATGCGAAATTTTTGCCGTATCCTATGGTTCGTCCCCATTAATTGACGCAAAACATAATAAATGACCATGGCCGGGTCATTGCTGTTCAGTCAGGGTTTTCGTTACAGCAAATGGTTGGCATTTACGGTCAAAAGATTCCCCTGGAATAACCCCAGGATATGGCGATACTTAATCGACCTATTTGAAATGGCATGAAAATGCACACATCGCAGCTGCGATGCCGGCTACTCGATCGGGGTTCACGATGACCACTTCCTTGGCCGCGGTGACTACCGCACCGGGCGCAATCGAAACCGCGCAATGGTGGGACGTCGGTACCGACTGCACCCTCGTGATGAGCACGCCCGGAGCCGAGCCCGAACTGTGGGACGACTTCATCGACGGCGCGCTGTACAGCTACCGGGAGCACGGCGCCGAACGCGCGATCGACGAAGATGTCCTGCGTGACCCCGCCATGACGTCGCTCTTCCTCACCGCACTCGACT
The DNA here is from genome assembly GCF_051188035.1 of Mycolicibacterium sp. Y3. Classification (NCBI taxonomy): domain Bacteria; kingdom Bacillati; phylum Actinomycetota; class Actinomycetes; order Mycobacteriales; family Mycobacteriaceae; genus Mycobacterium; species Mycolicibacterium sp. Y3. Next base: position 4,727,247 of record NZ_JAVQLT010000001.1, read on the forward strand.
CCACCGGGACGGTCGTGGGTGGGGTGCGCGCCCAGGGCCCCTACGGTGCGGTCGAAGAGTCGCACGCCGTCGTGGAGTGGGACGGCCAGCCCGGGCTGACGGCCGTCCGCAAAATGATCGGCGACCGCCTACCGTTCGGCGTCGTGGAGATCAAGACGGCCTGGACCGCCAAGCACGACCGAGGACGAAATCTGACCGCCGCGCTCGCACGGATGCCGCTGCACGCCACCGCGATCCTGGGAGCCAAATTCGCCATGGCGACGGCCGCGGCGCATGTACTGGACCGCTGGCGGTCCTCCGGCGGTATCGTCGTGTCTCGCATACCCGCCACCCCCTATCCCGATGCCAGGTACCAGACGAAGATGATGTGGTGGGATCGCGCCGAATTCGCCCGCTCAGCCGAACCGCAGCAGATTTCGACGATCTTGGCCGAGTCGCGAATTCTGTTGCCGCTCATGGCCGGGCTGGATGCCGACGACACCGCAGCCGGGAGCGACGCGTGACGGAAACGGGCAACGCGATCATTCTGTCCGATGACGAGGCCGGCCACGCCGAGCTGCTCTGGCAACTGCGCGCCCGGCCGGATATCGAGTTCATCGACAATCTGGCCGGACAACGCGCCGCTCTGCTCAAGCTCACGCCCGAACCGACCGAGCACATCCTCGCCGAGTCCCCGCACTGGATCTACTTCCCGTGGCGGCGATCGGTGTTGGCGATGCTCGGTCCGCGGGCGTTCCGCCGGCTCCGGCTGGACCGCAATCGCAATCTCATCACCCTCGACGAGCAGAACCGGCTCGGGGAGCTGCGCATCGGCGTCGTCGGACTCAGCGTCGGTCATGTGATCGCACACACTCTTGCCGCTCAGGGCATCTGCGGCGAATTGCGACTCACCGATTTCGACGATCTGGAGCTCAGCAATCTCAATCGGGTGCCCGCCACGGTGTTCGACGAAGGCCACAACAAGGCGATCGTCGCCGCGCGCCGGATCGCCGAATTGGATCCGTACCTGCCCGTGCGCGCCGAAACCTCGGGGCTCACCCCCGAGACGATCGACGCCTTCCTCGACGGCCTCGACATCGTCGTCGAGGTCTGTGACTCCCTGGACACCAAGGTGCTGCTGCGCGAGGCCGCGCGGGCCCGCCACATCCCGGTGCTGATGGCCACCAGCGATCGCGGTCTCGTCGACGTCGAGCGATTCGATCTGGATCCGGCCCGACCGATTCTGCACGGGCTGCTCGGAGACGTTCAGACCGCGGGGCTGGCGGGTCTCACCAGCGCGGACAAGGTGCCCCATGTGCTCGGCATCCTCGATGCCGGCCAATTGTCCGCGCGGATGGCGGCGTCGCTGTGCGAGGTGGGCGAGACCCTGTCGACCTGGCCGCAACTGGCCGGTGAGGTGACGCTCGGCGCGTCACTCATCACCGAAGCGGTGCGACGGATCGGCCTGGGTGAAACTCTGCCGTCGGGCCGGGTGCGCATCGATATCGGGGCGGAAATGGCGCATTCCACCGATCCGTATAGCGCCCAGCAGGATCACGCCGACGAGGTGATCCCCGACCTCGACCAGGGCGAGTTCGCCTCCGTGCCGGCAGTCATGGCAGCGGCCGCCACACGCGCCCCGTCCGGCGGCAACGCACAACCCTGGCAGATCGAGACGGGGCGGGACTCGCTGACGGTGCGCATCGATCCGGCCCGCACCACCATGATGGACGTCGAATTCCGCGGCAGCGCGGTCGCCCTCGGCGCCGCGGTGTTCAACGCCAGGGTGGCCGCCGCGTCGCGCGGCCACGGCACCGAGGTGACCGTTACCGGCGGCGGCGATCGCTCACCGCTGGAAGCGGTCGTGTCTCTGTCCGGCGCAGCCGACCCCGAGCTGGCGGCGCTGTACGCACCGATGCTCGACCGCGCCACCAACAGACATCGGGGCTCCGGCACCGAGATCTCGCCGCACGTTGCAGAACTGTTGCGGGCCAAGGCTTCCCACTTCGGCGTCCGCCTGCACCTGCTCACCGCCAGAAGCGAAATCGAAGCGGGCGCATCGGTTCTGGCCGCCGCGGACCGCCTCCGCTATCTCACCCCGACATTGCACTCGGAGATGTTCTCCGAGCTCTGGTGGCCGGGGGATCCCGCTCCGGAGTATGGGATCGACGTGCGCGGCCTGGAGTTACCGGCGTCGGATTTGGCGGTCCTGGACGTGCTGCGCCGCGCGGACGTGATGGCACAGCTGGCCCGCTGGGACGCCGGTGGTGTGCTCGGCACTGACACCCGCGACCGCGTCGTCGCCGGTTCGGCCCTGGCGGTGGTGTCGTTTGCCGGAGGCACGCTGGCCGACTACGCCCGGGCGGGCGAGGCCGTCGAGGCGGTCTGGATCACCGCCCAACTGCACGGACTGGCGGTGCAACCCGTTTCCCCCGCCTTCCTCTACGCCCACGATGACAACGAACTGGCATCCTTGACCCCCACCTTCACCGGTGAACTGCGTTCCCTGCAATACACTTTCCGCAAGCTGATCGGCGCCGAACCGCAGGAGGCACAGGCATTGGTGTTGCGATTCACCGAAGCCCCGCCTCCCTCGGTGCGGAGCCGCCGTCAGAGTCCACCCCGCCAGACCGTGTCGCCGTGACGGCGACGCCCGGACAAGAGGTAGAGGTGTCGCCCCCCAGTCTGGAGCTACTCGTCACAGCGGTCGCCACCCGACTGATCGCCGTCGACGCCGCTACCGCCGCTTCGGTCAGCAGGCAGGTCCTGGCCGAACTGGTCAAGTACTTCGACGTCGACTTCAGCTTCCTGCGACACAACGACCACACGATTCATGCGACCCGCTTGATCGCCGAGTGGCCGCCGAGGCCGGAGAGCGAGGGGCCTGATCCCCTCGCGCTCGTCTACTTCGCCGATGCCGACCCGGTGTTCAAGCTCGCCGAAACCCTCAAAGCGCCCAAGGTATTCGATCCCAACAGCACGCTCGACTACCAGCGGACCATCGAGTCGGGGCGGCATATCCCCACCACGTCGATGGCGTGCGTGCCGTTGCTGTCCGGCGAGGTGACCACGGGCGTCCTCGGCTTCGTCAAGATCGGTGTGCGGCAGTGGAGTGACGAGGAACTCAATGCCCTGATGGCTATCGCCTCGCTGTTCGCGCAGGTGCAGGCCAGGGTCGCCGCCGAGGACCGGCTGCGGTTCCTCGCCGAACACGACGACCTGACCGGGTTGCACAACCGGCGGGCCCTGACCGCGCACCTGGACCAGCGGCTACGAGCCCGACGACCGGGTCCGGTGACGGCGCTGTTCCTGGATCTCGACCGGCTCAAGGCGATCAACGACTACCTCGGCCACATCGCCGGCGACCGCTTCATCCGGGTGCTCGCCGAGCGGCTGGCCGCGGCAGTCGGACCCGCCATGATCGCGCGGCTCGGCGGCGACGAGTTCGTGGTGATCCCGGCGGTGGCGATGTCCACGGTCGAGGCGGAAGAGCTGGCCTACCGGCTGCAAACCGTATTGGGCGAACGCGTACCGATCGACGGTGAAATGCTCACGCGCACCGTGAGCATCGGCGTCGCGCTCGGCATCCCGGGCCGTGACACCACCTCGGATCTGCTCCGACGCGCCGATCAGGCGGTCCTGACCGCGAAAAACTCCGGCGGCAATCAGGTGGCGGTGTTCTCCGACGCGATGGAACTGGAGAACGAGTTCCGCAACGATATCGAACTGCACCTGCAGAACGTGGTGGAGACGGGCGCACTGTTCCTGCGCTACCTACCTGAAATCGATATGCGGACCGGGAAAATTCTCGGCGCCGAGGCGCTGGTGCGATGGCAGCATCCGACGCGTGGTTTGCTCTCCCCCGACTCCTTCATCGGAGTGGCCGAATCCATCAACCTCGCCGGCGAACTCGGCCGCTGGGTGATGCGTACCGCGTGCGCCGACTTCGCCCGATGGCAGGCCAACGGCGTCGGCCAGGACACCGTATTGCGGATCAACGTCTCACCGGTGCAGCTGGTGGCCGACGGGTTCGTCGAATCGGTCGCCGGCATCCTGCACGAGTTCGGACTCGAGCGCAGCTCGGTGTGCCTGGAGATCACCGAGAGCGTCGTCGTCCAGGACATCGATACCGCACGGATCACCCTGGCCGGACTGCGCGATGTCGGGGTGCAGGTGGCCATCGACGATTTCGGGACCGGTTACAGCGTGCTGTCGCTGCTGAAGTCGCTGCCGGTGGACGCGCTGAAGATCGACAAGAGCTTCGTCCAGGACCTCGGCGCCAGCCCGGGTGACCTCGCCATCGTGCGCGCCATCATCGCGCTCGCGGAGGCGTTCGGGCTCGAACTGATCGCCGAGGGGGTGGAGACGGATTCGGCCGCGGTGACGCTGCTGCGCCACGGTTGCCACCGCGCGCAGGGATTCCTGCTCTCGCGCCCGATCTCCAGCGACGCCATGGAGGCGCTGCTGCGCCAGCGCCGGGTCTCGGTCGATTTCTCGACGGGCCTGCGGCCCTAGCCGATCTCTCGACGCCGGCCGCGGCCTCAGTCCGGGGCATCCCCGGTGTGCACCAACTCAAGCCGCACGAATCGGCTTCCTGCCAGCCCGACCAGCGCGATATCGCCGCCGGCGGGGACCGGCGCGGTGGGCATCGGCTCGGTCGGCGTCAACGCCACGCCATGGCGGGCCTGCACCGCGTACTCGCCGTCGGGCGTGTCGAAGACCACGCCGATCACCCGGCCGTCCTCGAACACCAGGCGCTGCAACGTGGCGTCTTCGAGGGTGGAGATCTCCCGCTCGTGCACCGCCTCGGCCAGCCAATCGTCCAGTGCGCGGCCGTCCGCCGCGCCGATCGGGGCAACTCCCACCGAGAGACCCTCGGCTGTGCGCATGGTGGCCGGCCAGTGGTCCACCGTCGTCAGCACCGCGCCGAACGAGGACGCCAGGCAGGCGCCGGCCCAGACGGACAGGCGAGGACCGACGAAGGTCTCCACGACGGCTTTTCGCGTGCGCTGCACGGGCGGGCTGTACAGCGTGCGCACCGGCAGGTCGGGAGCGCCGGCAGCGGCCGGCGCAGTCGCCCCGGCGACCAGTTCTGTCAGGTACTCGTCGGTGAGAGGATCGCTGACGGCGGGCAGCCAGCCGCGCGCAGCGTCACCGGCGTGGACGTCCGTGCGCCGCGGCGGCGCCGCGATCAGGACGTCCAGCCCGGCGTCGGCGGCGGCCGCCGCGTAGGCCAGGCCCCCCGGGCCTGCACCTACCGAAATGATTTCGACCTCGTCGTCCCACATGGCTCGTTAGTGACCTCACCGTTGCTCAATCTTGAACCGCCGCGTACGCAGTGTGGCTGTGAGCAACAGAGGCGATGCGTTCAGGCAGACCCGGAAGTCGGGGCTCCCCACAGTATTGACACTTGTGGAAGGAATCAACCGAAACGCACACAGCCCCGCGCCAGCACACTTTCGCAAAGAGGAGCCGCGGTCCACGCGAGGGATCGAGGGGGTTTGCCAGCATGGACCGCGGCAACCAGAAGAAGATAGCACCCAACCCGTCGGAACAGCTGTGCAGAATCGTGCGCCGACCACGTGTCCGCAACCCTGTCGACCCGATCAAAACCTTCGGTACCGCCGAGGCGAAGGCTCTAGTTATATTACGTAGTTAGATAGCCGAGGGAAGGTTACGGAGATATGGACCTGAGTTGGTCGGAGGCGGATGCCACCTTCCGGGACGAGGTGCGCGAGTTCCTCGCGGCCCGGCTCACACCCGAACTACGGCGGGCCGGCCGCCTGATGACCAGCGTGTACAGCGATCACGAGGCCAGCATGGAGTGGCAGCGGATCCTGCACGAACGTGGCTGGGCCGCTCCCGCCTGGCCCGTTGACCACGGCGGGTGCGACTGGACGCTGACCCAGCACTACATCTTCAGCCGGGAATCCCAGCTCGCCGGTGCGCCGTCGTTGTCCCCGATGGGAATCCGCATGGTGGCCCACGCCATCGTCAAGTTCGGCACCGACGAACAGAAGAACTTCTTCCTGCCGCGCATCCTCACCGGCGAGGTGTTCTTCTGCCAGGGCTATTCCGAACCCGAGGCCGGCTCCGATCTCGCCGCACTGACGATGGCCGCCGTGCACGACGGCGACGACCTGGTCTGCACCGGCAGCAAGATCTGGACCACGCACGCCACCGAGGCCAACTGGATGTTCGCCCTGGTGCGCACCTCACGCACCGGCAAGAAGCAGCAGGGCATCACGTTCGTGCTGATCGACATGACCACCCCGGGGATCGAGATCCGTCCACTGGTGATGACCTCCGGCGAGGAGGTGCAGAGTCAGGTCTTCTTCGATGAGGTCCGGGTTCCGAAAGCAAACGTCATCGGACAGATCGACGACGGCTGGACCGTCGCGAAGTATCTGCTGGAGTTCGAGCGCGGCGGCGGTGCCACCGCACCGGCGCTGCAGGTGATGGCCGAACAGGTGGCCGAGGCAGCGGCCACCCAGCCCGGGCCGGCCGGGGGCTCGCTGATCGACGACCCGTCCTTCTCCCGCAAGCTCGCCGATGCCCGGATCCGCACCGAGGTGCTGGAGATCCTGGAGTACCGGGTTCTGGCGGCGCTGGCCGGTGGCGGACATCCCGGTGCGGCGTCCTCGATGCTCAAGATCATCTCCACCGAACTGAGCCAGGTGCTCACCGAACTCGCCATGGAGGCGGCCGGGCCGCGCGGCCGGGCCTACCAGCCGCACGGAACCTGCCCGGGGGGACCCATCGCCGACTTCCTCGTGCCCGAGGACGGCTACCTCACCGGCGAGCCGTGGCAGGCGGTCGCACCGCTGCGCTACTTCAACGACCGGGCCGGCTCAATCTATGCCGGCAGCAACGAGATTCAGCGCAATATCCTCGCCAAGGCAGAGTTGGGACTGTAAATGGACTTCACACTGACCGATGAACAGGAACTCCTGCGCGACGGCCTCACCAAATTCCTGTCGACCCGTTACCAGCTGGAGTCCAGCCGTGCCGCGGCCAAGATCGGAGCCGGTTGGCAACCCGAGATCTGGCGCGCGTTCGCCGACGAACTCGGCATCCTCGGCGCCGCGCTGCCCGAGGAGGTCGGCGGAATCGGCGGCGGCCCGGTCGAGGTCATGGTGATCGCCGAGGCGCTGGGGCAGGCACTGGTCGTCGAACCGTATGTGGACACCGTGGTGGTGGCGGGCGGGCTGTTGCTGCGGGCCAGGGCGAGCGAAGCGACGGGAAATATATCCGGGGCGAGCGAAGCGACGGGGAATCTGTCCAGGGCGAACGAGCTGCTGGAGCAACTCGTCGCGGGTGAGGCTGTCATCTCGCTGGCCGCCACCGAGGCACAGTCCGGGGAACGTTGGCAGGACGCAGCCACCACGGCCCGCCCCAACGGCGACGGCTGGGTGCTCGACGGCGCAAAGATCATGGTGATGGGTGCACGGCTGGCGACACACCTGCTGGTCACCGCGACGACGACGGCGGGACTGTCACTGTTCCTGGTCGACGTGGCCGACCCGCCGGCCGGTCTCACCGTGCACGGGTACCGCACTGTCGATGACCGCTGGGCGGCCGATATCGAGTTCGACGGGGTTCCGGCGACTCTGCTGGGCGAGGACGGGGCCGCCTGGCCGTCATTGGCCCAGGCCCGTGACGAGGGCGCGGCCGCGGTATGCGCCGAAGCGGTGGGCAATATGCGCAAGGTGCTGGCCGACACCGTCGAATACAGCAAGCAGCGTCAGCAGTTCGGGACCGCGATCGGCAGTTTCCAGGCCCTGCAGCACCGCATGGTCGACATGCACATGGAGCTCGAGCAGTCGGTGGCGGCGGTGTACCTGGCCGTGCTCAATCTGACGGCCGACGCCGACCAGCGGGCCCGGGCGGTATCGGCGGCCAAGGCCACCATCGGTCGCGCCGCCCGGTTCATCGGCCAGAACGCGGTGCAGTTGCACGGCGGGATGGGCATGACCGAAGAACTCGCCATCGGCCACTACTTCAAGCGGCTCACCGCAGTGCAGTACGAGTTCGGCTCCACCGACCACCATCTGGCGCGTTACGCCGAGCTCACGAGGCGCTGATCAGCTGTCGGCCAGCGCCGCGGCATGCAGGTCCTCGATGGCGATGAACTTCACCCGGGGACGTGATGCCGCGGCGCCGCGGTCACGTTCGGCTCCGTCGATCGCCCGCCATCCCGACCAGTCCAGAGGCCGGATCCCGCGTTCCTCCAGCAGCTTTCGCAACGCTGCGGGTTCGGCCACATCGCGCTGCAACGCACCGTCGAGGTGGTCCTGCCAGAGCGCGTCGACGGTTTGCACGGCGCAGGTCCGGTTGGTCCCGATGACGCCCCGCGGACCGCGTTTGATCCAGCCGGTGACATAACTTCCCCGCACACCGGACACCCGGCCGTCCTCGTTGGGCACCACGCCGGCGGCCTCGTCGAACGGGAGCCCGTCGACCGCGAGCCCGCGATAGCCGATGGACCGCAGGATCAATCCGGTCGCCAGTGTCTCGGTGGTTCCGTCACGGGCGACCCGCAACTCCTGCGCCACGCCGCTACCGATGATCTCCTGCGGAGTCGTGTTGAAGCGGAACACGATTCGCTTGTTCCCAGGTGTCTGCGCCCGACCCGCGTATTCGCGGGCGATGTCGACCTTCAGCGCCGCGCCGAATCTCGCTCCGTCGCTTCGCTCACCGTCGGCTGGATCGGAGAGGTCGCCGTCGATGACGATATCGACCCCGTCGAGGTGCCCGAGCGCGAGGAACTCCCCCACCGAGAAGGCGGCGTCGGCGATTCCACGCCGCCCCAGAATCACCACTTCCCGGATCGCGCTGGCACGCAAGGCTTCCAGGGCGTGCTCGGCGATGTCCGTGGCGGCCAACGCGCCCCGGTCCATCAGCAGCATGCGTGCGACGTCCAACGCGACATTGCCGTTGCCGACGATCACGGCCCGTTCGGTGTCGAGATCGAAGGCCCGGCCGGCGTGATCGGGATGACCGTTGTACCAACCCACGAAATCGGCGGCCGGATGGCTGCCGGGAAGGTTCTCACCGGGGATGCCGAGCGCCCGACTGGTCGCGGCGCCGACCGCATAGATGACGGCATGGTGATGCGCCAGCAGATCCTCATGGGTGAGGTCACGGCCGATCTCGACGCCGAGATGACAACCGAAGCGCCGATTGGTGAAGACCCGTTCGAAGATGTTCACCACCGACTTGGTGTGCTGGTGATCGGGAGCCACCCCCGCCCGGATCAGACCGAACGGTGTCGGCAGTCGTTCGAAGAGGTTGACCTCGACACCGTCGATGGCGATCAACTCGGCCGCGGCGTAGCAGGCGGCCGGTCCGGCACCCACGATCGCGACCCGCAGAGCGCCGGTCGGGACGGCGGGCCGGGACGGCCGCAGCGGCGCGGTATCGGGTTGCAGCGGATGCCGCTCGAAGTACGCGGCGTTGATATCCCGGAAGCGCTCCTGCCCGGGCGGGAGGTCGTCTTCGTAGTGGATGGCATCGACCGGGCACTCGTCGAAGCATGCCCCGCAGTCGATACACGAGTCCGGGTCGATGTAGAGCATGTCCGTGTCATCGCCCTCGACGGGACGGATGCAGTCGACCGGGCAGACCGGTATGCAACTGGCGTCCTTGCAGCAGTTCTGCGTGATCACGTAGCTCATGACATCCCCTTCAGCGTCACCCGAACATTACTGGACACTTGTCCGGCAATCCTAGCTGGACGTAACCCATGACACAGCGCAGCGGAGCCGAGAAAGCGGAGACAGTACCCAAATAAGCATGTAAAGACGTATTTTTGGCGAGCGATTGCCAATCAGACGGTGCGCCTATATTCTGGACACATGTCCAGCCCAGCGGTGGCTGATGTCACCTTCCTGCAGGATCGCGTTCACGATCCGATCGTTCGGCTCAAGCAGACACACCAGCAGGTGTTCGGCGCCGCCGCCGCGATCCTCGATGCGCGCGCCGAGCTGTCACTCAGCGAGCTGGCCGCCCGCGCCCGCGTCGCGCCGTCGGCGGTGTCCGCACATTTCCCGTCGGTCGACGCGATGTTCGCCGAGCTGTATCTGGCCCGGGTGTACGAGCTGCCGCTGATCGTCGATACCGACGCCGACGTCCGTGCCCGGGTCGGCACGCAGCTGCGCGCGCTCACCTTGGTGCTGGCCGAGGAACCTCTGCTGGCCTCGGCCTGTGCCCGCGCATTGTTGCGCGATGACGACGATGCGGTGGCAGCGATTCGCACCCGTGTCGCCGCCGAAGTACGCCGGCGCATGGCCGCGGCCCTGGGGATGGGCGCGTGGCCGGAGGTCATGGACACCTGCGAGACGCTCTTCTGGGGCGCGCTGCTGCAGGTGCAGACCCGCGTCATGAGCTATCACGCCATGGCGGACCGCCTCGACACCATGCTGTCGCTGCTGCTGCCCGACAGCGACTGACCTGAGCCCGATTGCCCCTGCACCCAGGCTCCGGCTCGGTCAGAATGCAGCGCAGCATGGACACCACATTCGACGACGTCTCCCGCAGGCATACGGACCGCCGGGCCCTGGCCCCGCGCGAGAAGGAGGTGCTGATGGCCTGGTTTCAGACCGAGAGTAAGGATCTGGTCGCCGGTCGACTCAACATTGCCCCGGCCACCGTCCGCACCCACCTCCAGCGGGTCCGGGTCAAGTACGCCGCGGCAGGCAGGCCCGCGCCGACCAAGGCCGCGTTGGTGGCCCGCGCCGTTCAGGACGGCATCATCAGCATCGATGACCTGTGACCGCGCTCCTGCACGAACTGATCACCGCGGTCGCCGCCGAGACACCCGACCGGCCCGCCCTCATCGGCCCCGACGGGACCTCAATCAGCTTCGCGCAGTTCGACACCCAGATCTGCCGCACCGCGGCGTGGGTGGCGGCCCACAGCAGCTCCGGTGACCGGATAGCCGTCATCGCCGACAACGGTGCCGACTATGCCAGGGTGTACTACGCGGTCCCGCGCAGCGGTCGCGTGCTGGTGCTGATCAACCAACGGCTCAGCAGCACCGAACAACTCGACCAGCTGGCATCGGTCCGGCCGGCCCTTGTGCTCGGCGATCCCGGCTACCTGGCACCCCTGGCCGGCAGCGGATACCAGTTGGTGCCGTTCGACAGCATGCGGTGCCACGATCTTCCGGATCCGCCGGCCACCGCGGTGGTCGCGCCGGATGATCCCGCCTGGCTGCTGTTCACCAGCGGCTCAACCGGAAAACCCAAGGGTGTCATACATACCCACCGTTCACTGCTGGCCGCCGTACGCGGGACCATTGCCGGTCGGTCGGTCCGCGCCGGCGGGGTCTACCTGTTGCCCTTCCCCATGTGTCACATCGCCGGCTACAACATGCTGGTGCACCATGCGGCCGGCTCGACAGTGCTTCCGGTACCGGCGTTTCGGCCGGACGCCTTCACCGATGCGGTCAACACCCACGGCGTGACATCCTGCTCGCTCGCCCCGACGATGTTGCACGCCCTGCTGGCCCATCTCGAGGACACCGGGACCGAGCTGCCCACCCTGCGCGATATCGCCTATGGTTCGGCCGCGATCCCGGCCGACCTGTTGTACCGGGCCGTCACCCGCCTCGGGGTGGGATTTCATCAGGGTTACGGGATGACCGAAACCGGCGGCAACATCACCTTTCTCGGACCCGAAGAACACCGGTCCGGTGACCCGGCGATTCTGGCGACCGCCGGCCATCCGCACTCCGGGGTGCAGATACGCATCGCCGGCCCCGGGCCGATCGGCGAGATCCTGGTGCGCGGCGAACAGGTCGCCGCGGGTTACTGGCCGGATCTGCCGGCCACGGTCGACGGCTGGTTGCACACCGGGGATATCGGCCAGCTCGATGAGAATGGTCGCCTGGTGGTTTCCGATCGCCTCAAGGATGTGATCATCACCGGTGGGGAGAACGTGTCCTCCCGGGAGGTCGAGGACGTGCTGTCGCGGCATCCGGACGTGGAGCAGGTTGCGGTGGTCGGCGTACCCGATGCCTATTGGGGCGAGGCGATCTGTGCGGTGGTCGTGGCCCGGTCCGGCAGCGCGGTGAGCGCCGCGGATCTCGTCGAGCTGGTGCGCGGCAGCCGCGCCGGATTCAAACGCCCCCGACATGTCCTGTTCGTCGAGTCCCTGCCGCTGACCAGCAACGGCAAGATCGCGAAAGAGGCTGTGCGGCAGTATGCGCGGGCGCGGTTGGGCTGAGCCTGCCGCCGCACCGCGCTACCGCGTCGCGCCTTCCAGGCCGGCCCGCTCCACGCTCATCAGACTCTCGGTGTGGTGCTCGGCCCAGTACGCCGCGGCCCCGCCGTTGAGGCCGAACAGCCGCTTGCTCCACAGCAGCCACACCACTGCGATCACGTTGATGACCACCGCCGCCACCCGCAGCACGGTCACCTTCTCGGTCAGTTCGTAGATCTCCAGTGGCAGGAAAGCACTGGTCGCCACGACCGCGAAATACTCACCCCAGCGCTTCATCAACCACAGACCGGTCGCCTCGACCAGTTGGGTGCCGGCGTAGGCGACCAACCCGATCGCGATCCACAACAACGTGGTCGACGACAGGGAGAAGGCGTCACCGATATGACGGATGATCTTGGAATCGTCCAGATTCCAGCCGATCTGATCGGCCAAGGGGCGCAACAACGGAAGCTCGTCTTCGAAGGCCTGCTTCAGGTGCTCCCGTTCACCGCGAACCTTGAGCACCCCGCCGGCGGCCAGGAGCAGCAGCAGCGCGCGGATCACCCGTTCGGCGGCCAGAATCCGCATCAATGTCCGGTCCCGGAGCAGGCGGCCACGCGGCACCTCGGGCGCGGTATCGGCGGGACCATGCCCCCGCGGCGGGCCGACCACGAACGTCTCGCAGCGCAGGCATCGCCAGGCCTCACCGACCGGGGTGTCCACCCGAAGCCGTTCCCGCAATTCGGGCTCATCGGGCGCGAACGTCGCGTGCCCGCGCAGGCCACAGGACCGCAGCGCGAAGTTCACCATGACAGGGACACTACCGCCGGGCTCGTGAGGGCGGCACGCCGCTGGTACCGCGGACGACGAGTTCGGCTTCCAGCACAATCTCTTTGGGCCCACTGCACCGCTGCTCCAGCAGCTCGACCGCCAGCCGCACCGCGTGCCGGGCCAAGCCGGGGGCATCCTGATGCACCGTGGTCAGGTCGATCCGCGGATAGTCCGAGAGCCGGCTGTCATCGAATCCCACCAGCGAGAGATCCCCGGGGATGTCGACGCCGGCGCGGGTCAGGACGTCGAGCAGGCCCAGTGCACTACGGTCGTTACTGGCCAGCACGGCGGTCGGCAGGTCCGGGCGGGCGAGCAGTTCCCGCGCGGCTGCGCCGCCACCCTCCTCGGTGTGCGCGCCGGCGATGACGTCGATTCGGTCACCGAGGCCGTGCGCCTGCATGGCGGCACGGTAACCACGGCGACGCTCAGGCGAGCCCGAGTCCTCGCCGCCGTCGACATGCACAATGTCCTTGTGCCCCAAGGCGACCAGATAGTCGACCGCTTCCCTCGTACCCTGGGCGTCATCGGTGCGCACTGAGGCCAGATTCAGCCCGTCGCGCAACGCTTCGGCGGGAAGCCGGGGGCCCACCACGACGACGGGCACCTCGGACGCCAGGGTGGTCAGATAGTCGACTCCGGACGTGGGCGCCAGCAGCACCACGCTGCCGCACCGGTGACTCAGCAGCGCATTCACCGGTACCGATTCGGGGCGGTCGGACAGGTTCGTCGTCAGCAGCACCTCATAGCCCAACTCTTCGGCGGCCGGGTAGATACCGGTCACCAACTCGGCCTGGAACAGCTGACGGACATCGGTCAAGACACCGAGCGTGCGACTACGCCCGAGGGCGAGGCCGCGGGCCGCCGAATCGGGCCGGTAACCGATCTCCTCGGCGATGTCGAGCACGCGTCGCCGGGTCTCCTCGCTGGCGCCCGGTTTGCCGTCGAGGATGAACGACACCAGCGTCCGGGAGACACCGGCGCGTGCGGCGACCTCGGCCATCGTCGGGCGGCGCGGCGACGTGGCATCACGTGGCGCCTGGGGCATCTCACCTCCTGGATGACGTGATGGTTGACACATCCCCGTCGAGGCACCCATAGTAGCTCTAACGCGCGTTACTAACGCGCGTTAGATCGGCGGAGTGGCGCACCCGATGCCGACAACAGACGAGCGCCTCGAGGGCCGGTACACCCTCCGCGACTGATCAGCGAAAGGACATTCCCCGATGAGCACGATTCTTGTCGGCTCCGCACCCGACTCCTGGGGCGTGTGGTTCCCCGACGACCCGAATCAGACCCCGTACACCCGGTTCCTGGACGAGGTCGCCGAATCCGGTTACCGGTGGATCGAGCTGGGCCCGTTCGGTTACCTGCCCACCGACCCGAAGCAGCTGTCCGACGAACTGGCCCAGCGCAACCTGAAACTGTCCGCCGGCACGGTCTTCGAGCACCTACATCGGGATGGACCTCTTGCGGCCGAGAATTGGGACTCGGTCTGGAGCCAGGTCGAGGATGTCGCGAAATTGACCGCCGCCGTGGGCGGTAAGCACGTCGTCGTCATTCCCGAGATGTGGCGCGACCCGGCCACCGGAACAGTGCTCGAGGACCGCAACCTCACCCCCGAGCAGTGGCACAAGAAGACACGCGGGATGAACGAACTGGGCAAGGCCATGTTCGAGAAGTACGGCGTGCGTGCGCAATACCACCCGCATGCCGACAGCCATGTGGACACCGAGGAGAACGTCTACCGCTTCCTCGACGGCACCGACGGCGAGTTCGTCAACCTGTGCCTGGACACCGGGCACATCAGCTACTGCGGCGGTGACAACATCGCCATCATCCGGCGAGCCCCGGAGCGCATCGGCTACCTGCACCTCAAGCAGGTCGACCCCGAGGTGCGCGCCAAGGTGGAGGCCGAGGACCTGCCGTTCGGCGAGGCCGTCAAGCTCGGCGCCATGACCGAACCGCCGCTGGGCATTCCGGAGATGCCACCGCTGCTCGCCGAGATCGACAGGCTCGGTATCGATGTCTTCGCGATCGTCGAGCAGGACATGTACCCCTGCGAGGCCGACGCTCCCCTGCCCATCGCCAAGCGCACTCAGAACTACCTGAGCTCGTGTGGCATTCCCTCCGTCCGTTTCCGCTAGGAGCCGAAAACTCATGTCCGATATCAAGATTGCCGTCCTCGGCGTGGGGATCATGGGCGCCGACCACGTCGCGCGGATCACCTCCCGTATCTCCGGGGCCAGGGTGGTCGTGGTCAACGACTACCTCGCCGAGAAGGCCGGGGCCATCGCCGCAGGCATCCCCGACTGCCGTGCCGTCGGCGATCCCCTGGACGCCATCGCCGACCCCGAGGTCGACGCGGTGGTGATCGCCAGCCCAGGGCCCAGCCACGAGAAGCAACTGTTGGCGTGCCTGGAGCACGGCAAGCCGGTGCTGTGCGAAAAGCCGCTGACCACCGATGCGGAGACCTCACTCGCGGTGGTCAAGCGCGAAGCCGAACTGGGCAAGCGACTGATCCAGGTCGGCTTCATGCGCCGTTTCGATCATGAGTACGCGCAACTGAAGTCCATGCTGGACGCCGGCGAGTTCGGCCGCCCGCTGGTGCTGCACTGCGTGCACCGCAATCCCGCGGTTCCACCGACTTTCGATTCGGCGATGGTGGTCCGCGATTCACTGGTGCACGAGGTGGACGTCACCCGCTTCCTGTTCGACGAGGAGATCGCCTCGATCCAGATCATCCGCCCGGCCACGAATCCCGGAGCACCCGAAGGTATCCAGGATCCGCAGATCGCCGTCATGCGCACCGCATCGGGAAAGCACATCGACGTCGAACTGTTCGTCACGACCGGGGTGGCCTACGAGGTGCGCACCGAACTGGTCGGCGAAAAGGGTTCGGCGTTCATCGGTCTCGACGTCGGCCTGGTCCGCAAGACGGCCACCGGTATGTGGGGCGGGCAGATCACCCCGGGCTTCCGGGAGCGGTTCGGGCAGGCCTATGACACCGAATTCCAGCGCTGGGTCGATGCCGTGCACGCCGGAGCGACCAGCGGCGACTACACCGACGGGCCGGTGGCGTGGGACGGTTACGCCGCGGCCGCGGTCTGCGAAGCGGGCGTGCTGTCGCTGAACAGCGGTGAGCCCGTCGACGTCCGCATGGTCGCCCGCGAGTCCATCAAGGGAGCATGACGGTGAAGATCACGCTGGATCCCACGCCGTTCCATCATGATTACGAGCTGCTGGCGTTGCCGCGGGTGGCCGCGGAGTTGGGGTATGAGTACCTGCAGTTGACCCCGCATCGGGATTTCATCCCGTTCTTCAACCACCCGCGTGCCGATGACGCACTGGTCACCAAGTTCCGCAGGGCCTGCGCCGACGCCGGTGTCGGGATCGCCTCGGTGCTTCCGGTACTGCGCTGGTCCAGTCCCGACCCCGACGCCCGTGAGGCCGCCGTGCGCAACTGGAAACGCGTCATCCAGATCACCGTCGACCTCAGCGTCAACGTCATCAACACCGAATTCTCCGGGCGCCCCGAGCAAGCCGAGGAATCCGAGTGGGCATTCTTCCGCTCCCTGGAAGAACTGCTGCCGATCATCGAACGCGAAGGCCTCGATGTGCGCATCGACCCGCACCCCGACGATTTCGTCGAGGACGGGCTGGAAGCGGTGCGCATCATCCGCGGGGTCAACTCCCCCAACATCGGCATGGTCTACGTCGCGTGCCACACCTACCACATGGGCGGCAACATGACCGAGATCATGCGGGCCGCCGGGGACAAGCTGCGCCTGGTGCACGTGGCGGACACCATGGACCACCACCGCAGCCACGGTCTGCGCTACATCACCAATCCGCCGGGCAACCCGGTGCGGGTACACCAGCACCTCAAGATCGGTGACGGCGACATCAACTGGGACGAGTTCTTCGGCGGCCTGGCCGAGATCGGCTTCTACGACCGCGATGACACTGTGATGGTCTCCTCGGTGTTCGCCGAGGACGAGACGGCCCACGAGGTGTCGGTCTACCAGCTCAAGACCATGACCGACCACGTCTCCAGATACTCGCGTCGCTGACCGGCGTCATTCGGGTTGCTTGTAGCGATTCAGGAACGCCAGGGCGGCGATCGCCGCGGCGACGCCGATGGCGGTCCACAGGACGAACGGGAAGACCAGTGCGATGGGCGACCATCCGACACCGGCCAACACGGTGGCGGAGTAGACCAGCCAGACGAGCCGGTAGACCGACCACAGCACGGTCAGCCCGGCGACGATTCCGAGCACCATGGCCCGGGAGCGGTCGACGCGGTTGATCTGTTCCTGGATACGGGCGGGCACGATGTTCATGTCTTCGGAGTTCCTCTCATGGTGCGCCGCCGCGGTGGCGTCGCTGTGAGGGCAAGTACAGTGCGCGCCGATCGCTACCGATCCCAACATTCGTCCGCCGAACGGCTGGATATCGCGCGTTTGCGCTGCTCGGCGTGGGTGGTGGGCCCGCTCCGGAGTGGGCCGCCCGTCACCTGGGCACGGCACCTAGGGTTGACGCCATGACCACCGTCGCCGATCACGTCATCACCACCCTGCGCGCCAGCGGCGTGCAACGGGTCTATGGATTGCCTGGAGACAGCCTCAACGGATTGACCGATGCGATCCGGCGCTCGGAGGGCTTCGCCTGGGAGCATGTGCGGCACGAGGAAGCGGCCGGATTTGCCGCCGCTGCCGACGCCGCGCTCACCGGACGACTCGCGGTGTGTGCGGGCAGTTGTGGTCCGGGCAACCTGCATTTGATCAACGGTCTGTTCGATGCCCAGCGCAGCCGCGTTCCGGTACTGGCCATCGCCGCGCACATCCCGCAGTCCGAGATCGGGTCACAGTATTTCCAGGAGACCCGCCCGCAGGAGCTGTTCCGAGAGTGCAGCGTGTACTGCGAGCTGGTCACCACCGCCGAGTCCGCACCGCGTGTCCTGGAGATGGCGATGCGGGCGGCGGTCGAGGAGAACGGGGTGGCCGTCGTGGTCGTCCCCGGTGAGATCTTCCTGTCCAAGATCGGCGATGTGCGCGTCACCCCGGTGATGCCCACACACCCCGTGATCCGCCCCTCCGACGACGAGCTGCGCCGCGCGGCGGCGATCCTGAACGGCGCCAACAACATCACCATCCTCGCGGGGGCCGGTGTGCAGGGCGCTCACGATCAGCTGGTGGCGCTGGCCGAGACCTTGCAGGCACCGGTGGTGCACGCCCTGCGCGGCAAGGAGTTCGTCGAGTACGACAACCCGTACGACGTCGGGATGACCGGCCTGCTCGGGTTCGCCTCCGGCTACAAGGCCATCAAGGAAGCCGATGTGCTGCTCATGCTCGGCACCGACTTCCCGTATCGGCAGTTCTACCCGGAGAACGCGACCGTCATCCAGGTGGATATCCGGGGCCGGAACCTGGGTCGGCGCACCCCCGTCGATCTCGGCTTGGTCGGCACGGTCACCGACACCTTGACCGCCTTGGCGCCGCTGCTCACCGCGCGGCACGACCGCACGCACCTGGACCGCGCGCGCAACCACTACCGCAAGACCCGGCACCGACTCGACGAGTTGGCGGTCAACGACCGGGACCGTACCCCGATCCGCCCCGAGTACGTGGCGGCGGTGGCCGACCGGCTGGCTGCCGACAACGCGGTGTTCACCGTCGACGTCGGATCGCCGGTGGTGTGGGCGGCGCGGTACCTGACCATGAACGGCAAGCGCCGACTGCTCGGGTCCTTCAACCACGGCACCATGGCGTGCGCACTGCCGTTGGCGATCGGCGCGCAGACCGTCAACCGGGACCGCCAGGTGGTTGCGTTCGCCGGTGACGGCGGGCTGACCATGTTGTTCGGCGAGCTGATCACGCTCGTTCAGAACCGGCTCCCGGTCAAACTCATCGTGTTCAACAACTCGTCGCTGAACTTCGTGGAGCTGGAGATGAAAGCCGCGGGCATCGTCACGTTCGGCACCGACCTGAAGAATCCCGACTTCGCCGCGGTGGCCGAGTCGCTGGGACTGTTCGCTCGCCGGGTGGAGCACCCCGCCGACCTGGAATCCGCCCTGGGCGCGGCGCTGGCTTACGACGGTCCAGCCCTGGTGGATGTGGTGACGGCCCGTCAGGAACTGTCGATCCCGCCGGCCATCACCGTCGAGCAGGCAAAGGGCTTCTCGCTGTACGCGATCCGCACCATCATGGCCGGGCGCGCCGACGAACTGCTCGACCTGATGACCACCAACGTGGCGCGCCGCATCCTGGACTGAGGATTGTGGCGGGCGCCACGTTTTCGGACCCAAATCACCTGGGCTGTAGCGAATCTCACACCGCGAAAGTTGCGTTACACAGAATTAACAAGGAGCATCGAGGTGTTCCACATATCGGGTGATCCCCGACCCGTGGGCACCGACAACAACTGAGTCCCCGCGACCCGGGGAACTTTCGAGGAGTGAAGAAAATGTCTTTCGCGCAGTTTCGCGCCGATGTGAAGCGGGCCAACAGCCGGCGACGCCTCTACGCGCGGATCAACGCAATGCCCGATTCGACGGTTCGTGAAGAACTGATCGCCGTGGCTCAGCGGTACGAGTTCGAGGACTCGCTGCGCTGATCCGATTTCGCAGAACAGAGCCGGTGGCCTTCGGGCCCCGGCTCTGATTTCTTTTGCGCTACCCCCACGGGCTGCCGCCACGTCGGGCGGGCGGCAGCCACCCGAAGGGGTCGGGGCCGTCCGCGCGGTATTCGAGGCTGACGTGTCCGCGGTAACCGCGGGCGGCGAGGTGCGTCAGATGACCGTGAAAATCGATGCCACCGGTTCCGGGAGCGCCGCGGCCGGGGGCGTCCGCGATCTGAACGTGCCCGATCCGCTCGGTATACGCCTCGATGACGCGGGCGAGATCATCACCGTTGACGGTCAGGTGGTACAGATCCGCGAGCAATCGCACCGTCGGCATGCCGACGCGGTCGAGGACCGCGATCACGTCGGCGGCCGTCCGCAACGGGTAACCGGGCACACCGCTGAGCGGTTCCACGAGGATGTCCGCACCGATCGTGCCTGCCCGCCGGGCCGCATGGGCGAGGTTGGCCGTCGCGTTCTCCTCGTGAATCCCGGGCGGGATGCCGTCGACGCGGTTGCCGTAGAGCGCGTTGAATGCCTTGGTGCCCAACCTTTCCGCAATGCCGACGGCCACGTCGACGTTGTCCCGGAACTCCTGGCGGCGGCCGGGATCGGATAACAGGCCCCGCTCCCCCGCCGCCATGTCACCACCGGCGAAGTTCAACGCGACCAGCCGCACGCCGGCGTCGGCGACAGCCCCGACAAAGGCGTCGACCTCGGCATCGGGCGGCACGGATTCGGTGAACGGCCACCAGAATTCGATCGCCTCGAAGCCCGCGTCCCGGGCGACCTGCGGGCGCTGGAGCAGCGGGTGTTCGGTGAGTAGTATCGAGCAGTTGACGACGTAGCGCGCCGGCATGGTTCACCCTCGCCCGAAGTACGGCATGGCACGCGCCATCACCGTCAGCTCCGGTACCGAAACCTCGAGCGGCAGGTCGACGATATGCGCCACGGCCCCCGCCACGTGGTGCACGTCGAAGGTCGGCTCGGCGGCCAGCCTTCCGTCGGCCTGCAGTGTCTCGCTGAATCCGGCCGTCATATCGGTGGCCGCGTTGCCGATGTCGAGTTGCGTCACACAGATATCGAGGGCACGCAGATCCAGCAACATCGATGCCGTCAAACCGCTGATGGCGTGTTTGGTGACGGTGTAGGCCAGGCTGTGCGGGCGTGGACGGTGCGCGGACAGCGAACCGTTGTTGATGATCCGCCCGCCCCGCGGCAGCTGCGCGGCCATGATGCGGGCGGCCTCGCGCGCGCAGAACACCGACCCGTCCACATTGGTCCGCCACACCGTGTGCCACTGCTCGACGTCGATCTCGGTGATCGACGCTGCGGGCCCGAACACTCCGGCGTTGTTGAACAGCACATCGACCCGTCCGAAGGTGGCGACGGTGTCCGCGAACAGCGCCCGCACCGAGTCCGAATCGGTGACATCGGTCGGCACCACCCTGGCATTCGGCCGGCCGGCGGCCGCCTCGGTCAGCTGTTCGGGTCTGCGGCCGGCCAGCACGACCTGATGACCGGCGTCCAGCAGCACCCGCGCCGTGGCCCGGCCGATACCGCTACCGGCGCCCGTGATGACGACTACTTTCCCCACCGGGAGATTGTCACACGTCCCGATCGCCGTGCAGTCGCGCCGCGATGAGTGGACCGAGATGTTCCAGGGTGTCGGCGTCCATCAGCTCGGAATGCCGGCAGTTCAGCGACACCACCTCCAACTGGCCACCGACGTGCGCTCGCCAGCCGTGTGACGCGACGCCGTGCAAGTCCATCTCCAGGATGGCGGCGTCCACGAAGAACACGTCGCCGTCGAACCGGCCGTAGTCGGCTCCGGCAGTGAAACGCTCTGCGGCGACGTAGTTCTCGATCACCTGCGCGATCCGGGTGTCGTCGAGCATCGCGACGGCATCACCGCTCCCGCGCACCAGCGTCACCGCATCGGCCACGGTCAGCCGCATACCGGGTGGGACGGCGAAGCCCATCTCACGCAGCAGGCTGCCCAACACGGCGTCGGCATCGAAGGCGGTGTCCGGGGTGACGTCGGTACGCGCATCGAGCATGCCGACGAAGCCGACCTCGCGGCCCCGGCGGTGCAGCTCGCCGGCGATCAGGAGCGCCATCGAACCGCCGAACGACCAGCCGAGCAACCGGACCGGCCCGTTCGGCGCCACCCGCTCCACCGAATCTGCGTAATCACTCGCGAGTTCGGCGATGGTGCCGGGCAGCCGGCCGGTGGAGAACAGTGGAGACTGCAGTCCGTAGAGGGGAATGCTTTCCGGCACATATCGTTTCAGTCCGACGAACTGCCAGCTCAGACCGCTGGCCGGATGCACACAGAACAGCGGTGGCTCTGATCCGTTCGCGCGCAGGGGTAGCACCGCCGCCAGGCCGGCCGAGCCACGGTCCGCGTCGCCGCGCAGCAGAGGCGCGATATCGGCCACGGTCGGGCTCACCATCAGGTCCGCCACCGCAACGTCGACGCCGAACTCGCGCCGGATCGCCGCCGCCAGACGCACCAGGAGCAGCGAATGCCCGCCGAGCGCGAAGAAGTCATCGTCGATGTCGGCGACCTCAATGCCGAGGACATCGGCGAACAGTGCGCAGAGCCGGTGTTGTTCCGGTGTCTGCGGCGGCCGTCCGGTGCCCGCGGTGATCTGCGGATCCGGCAGCGCATTGCGGTCCAGCTTGCCGCTGGGGGTCAACGGGAACTCGGTCAGTTCCACGAATGCCGAGGGCACCATGTGGATCGGCAGGGCCGCCGCGGCGTGTTCGCGCAGCGCGTCCGGGGTCGACATGGCGGCCCGCAGGTAGTACGCCACCAGCCGGTCGTGGCGAACCACCACCCGCGCCGAGGCCACCCCGGGATGAGCGGCCAGCACCGTCTCGATCTCGGCGGGTTCGATGCGTACCCCGCGCAGCTTGATCTGATCGTCGCTGCGGCCCAGATACTCGAGCTGGCCGTCGCCGCGCCAGCGCACCACGTCACCGGTGCGGTACAGCCGAGCGCCGGTGCCGAACGGGTCGGCGACGAAGCGTTGTGCGGTCAGGCCGGGGCGGTGCAGATACCCGTCCGCCAACTGCACACCGGCCAGGTACAGCTCTCCCGGCGCGCCGTCCGGGACCGGGTTGAGGTAGCCGTCGAGTACGTAGGCGCGCACATTCCAGCCGGGAACGCCAAGGGCCACCGGGCCACCGTCCGCGGTCCAGCCCAGGACGTCGACGGCCGCCTCCGTCGGACCGTAGAGATTGTGCAGCGGCACCCCCAGGGCGGCGCCGAACCGGGCGGCCAGGTCATCGGTGAGCGCCTCGCCACCGACCGTCACCCGGGTCAGTGACCGGCACTGCGCCGAGCGCGGCTCGTCCAGGAACAGCTCGAGCATCGACGGTACGAAGTCGACCGCCGTGACACGTTGGGCGACAATGGTTTCCGCAAGGTAAGCGGGGTCCCGATGGCCGCCGGGCCTGGCGATCACCAGCGTGGCGCCCACGCTGAGCGGCCAGAACACCTCCCACACCGAGGTGTCGAAGCTGATCGGTGTCTTCACCAGCATCCGATCCTGATCCGTGAGCGCATAGGCGTCCTGCAGCCAGGCGATCCGGTTCACGATGCCGGCATGCGTGACGGCCACGCCCTTGGGCCGACCCGTGGACCCGGACGTGTAGAGCACGTACGCCCATGTCGCCGGGTCGATCTCGGGTAGCGGCGGGCGCGCCGGTTCGGTGCGCACGAGACGGATCACCGCGGGGTTGGCGAGCACGACGGCAGGCTTCGCATCCGCGACCATGTACTGCAACCGATCCGGCGGGTAGTCCGGATCCAGCGCCAGATAGGACGCACCCGACTTGGCCACCGCCACCAAGGCGACGATCAGTTCCACCGACCGTGGCAGTGACACCCCGACGATACTGTCCGCCCCCACATCCAGGGTGGCGGCCAAGCGGTCCGACCAGGCATCCAGCTCCGCGTAGCTCAGGTCCTCACCCTCGAACCGAACGGCGACGGCATCGGGGGTCACTGCGGCCTGCCGGGACACCAATCCGCCCAGCCCGATCTGGGCGAGCGCGCGGTCGGTGGCGTTCCGGGCCGCCACCGTTGCGCGTTCGTCGTCGTCGAGCAGATCGACCGCGCCCACCGCAAGACCGGTGTCCTGCGCGAAATGTCCGAGGGCGGCGACCAGTCGGCCCGCCAGGGTGCGGACCGACGAGGCGTCGAACAGGTCCGCGCTGTATTCGGCCATGATCGTGGCGCCGCCGTCGGCCCGGTCGTCGATCAGGGTGAACCCGAGATCGAACATGGCGGCCGCCACGTCCGGTTCGCTCCAGCGGGTCGGCAGCCCGAACATATCGGTGCTGCCACTGTCGCGCAGATGGTATCCGACGAACACGTTGAACAACGGGTTCCGGCCCGCAACCCGAGGCGGATTGAGCAGTTCGACGAGCTGGTCGAAGGGCAGCTCCTGATGCGCGAAGGCGGCCAGATCGGCGGTGCGGACCCGGGCCAGCAGCTCCTCGAAGGTCGGATTGCCCGAGATATCGGCCCGCAGCACCAACGTGTTCACGAAGAAACCGATCACCTCATTCAGTGCGGCTTCGTCACGGCCGGCCACCGGTGTGCCGACGACGATATCCTCGCCGGCACCGAGGCGGTGCAGCAGCGCGGCGACACCGGCGTGGAGCACCATCAGCGGGCTGACCTGATGCCGTGCCGCCAGATTGCGCAGCGCCGCAGCGGTTTCCACCGGAATGTCGTAGTACGTGACACCGCCGGCCCCGCTGGGGTGTACCGGCCGGGGTCGATCGGTCGGCAGGGTCAGCTCATCGGGTGCGCCGCTGAGCGTGGCGCGCCAGAACTCGCGCTGCCGGGGGCAGACCAGCTCCAGCAGTTCCCGCTGCCACAACGTGTAATCGGCGTACTGCACCGGCAGGTCGGGCAGCGGGGTGGGGGCGCCGCTGCGCCTGGCGGCGTAGGCGCGGTTGAGGTCCGCGATGAACGGGCCGTCGGACCATTCGTCGGTGGCGATGTGGTGCAGCAGCACCACCACGGTGTGGTCCTGCGGTCCGGTTCGCAGCACGGTGACCCGCAGCGGGATTTCGGCGCTCAGGTCGAATGGGCGTGCCACCGCAGCGGCGATTCGATCGTCAATGGTGGTTGCCGCACAATCGATCACCTCGAGGGGTGCCCGCGTGCCGGCCGCCAGGATGTGCTGGAAGTAACGCCCGTCGTGTTCGGTGAACGCGGTGCGCAGCGACTCGTGGCGGGCCAGCACATCGGCCAGCGCGTCGTCGAGGGCGTCGAGCCGCAACTCCCCCTCCACGCGGAAGGTCAGCGGGTAGTTGTAGGCGACAGAACCTTTTTCGGTGGTCCCACCGAGCCTGTCCAGCATGAGCAGCCGCTGCTGAGCCGGTGACGCCGGAATCCGTTCGGGCCGTGGCATCGCGGTCAGGTCGGGACGTGGGATCACTCGGGGCCGGCCGTCCAGAAGTACCGCGAGTTCGGCGACGGTGGGTGCGTCGAAGACATCCCGGAGGGACATCTCGACGCCGAGGGCCGCGCGCACCCGGTTGATCAGCCGGATGCTGACCAGAGAATGTCCGCCCAGGTCGAAGAAGTCGTCATCGGCGCCCACCCGGTCGAGGCCCAGCACCTCGGCATACAGCGCGCACAACGTCTCCTCCGTCGCCGTCTGCGGCGGTCGGCTCGCGGCCCGCTGATGCTCGACCTCGGGCAGGGCGCGGGTGTCGAGCTTGCCGTTGTCGGTCATCGGCAGGGCGTCGAGCACTGCCATCGCCGAAGGCACCATAAAACCGGGCAGCCCGGCCTTGAGGTGGCTGCGCACCCGTCGGATCAGGTCCGGATCATGACCGGCGGCCGAGACGAGATAGCCGATCAACCGGTGTGAGCCGGAGGTGTTCGGGTCGGGCCGCGCGATGACGGCGGCCTGCGTGACCTCCGGGTGCGCGGTGAGCGCGGCCTCGATATCCCCGAGTTCCACCCGGTAGCCGCGGATCTTGACCTGATCGTCGGTGCGGCCCAGGAAGTCCAGGTTGCCGTCGGCACGGCGGACCACCAGGTCACCGGTCCGGTACATCCGGGCGTCCTCGTCCCCGGCGACCAGGAACGGGTTGGCGACGAATCTGCTCGCGCTCAGGGCCGGCTGCCGCAGGTACCCGCGGGCCAGCCCGGCCCCGGCGATGTACAACTCACCCGGCGTCCCGTCCGGCACCGGCCGCAGCCAGGCGTCCAGGATGTAGCCGCGGGTGTTCCAGATCGGCGTGCCGACCGTGGGGGTCGCACTGTCGTCGGTACCGCCGCCGAGGGTGTTGATGGTGTATTCGGTGGGGCCGTACAGGTTGTAGCCGTAGCTGGTGTCGCTGTCGCGCAACCGGTTCCACACGGTGGCCGAGACAGCCTCACCGCCGAGCAGTACCAGCACGGGTGCGTGCCCGCCGGCCCCTTCGAGCAGGCCCTGTTCGAAGAGCAGCTGCGCATAGGTCGGGGTGACGTTGATGACGTCGATCCGATGCTGGTGGCAGTAGGCCACCAATGCCGAGGCGTCGCGGCGTAACTCCTCATCGCAGATGTGCACCTCGTGGCCCTCGATCAGCCACAGCAGCTCCTCCCACGACATGTCGAAGGAGAACGACACGGTGTGGGCGATGCGCAGGCGCCGCCCGCCGGCCCTGGCGATGGCGGGCGCGAAGATGGCCTCGCGGTGGTTCAGGTGCATATTGGTCAGCCCGCGGTGCGGGGTGAGCACACCCTTCGGTTTACCGGTGGAACCGGAGGTGTAGATGACGTAGGCGGGATCGTCCAGGCCCGGCCGGTGACCGTCCCACACCGGTGGTGTCGCAGCGAGTTCGGCGGCGGTGTCGGCGTCGTCGAGGATGAGCACCGGGCAGGTCGCCGGGGCGACCGCGCCGATCCGGCCGGCCACCTCGCGGGTGGTCACGACACAGGCCGGCGCACCGTCGGCGAGCATGACGGCCAGCCGGTCGTCCGGATAGTCCAGCTCCAGCGGCAGGTAGGCCGCACCGGACCGCAACACCGCGAACAGCGCCACCACGGCGGTGATGGATCGCGGGATGGCCAGCGCGACCGTGGTATCCGGTCCGATCCCGCGGGCCCGGAGCAATCCGGCCATCCGGTTCAGCCGGGCGTCGAGCTGTCGGTAGTCGATGCTCTCGGCACCGCAGACCAAGGCGGTGAGATCGCTCGCGGCGTCGCTGCGCTCGGCCAGCAGGTCCACCACCGTCGTCGCGGGCAGGCGGTGCCGAGTCGCGTCGCCGCGGGCGCTAAGGGCACCGGACTCCTGCGGGAGAACCAGATCCGCTGCGGCCAGGGTGTCCTCGGGTTCCAGGTGAATCAGGACCTGCCGCAGCCGGTCCAGCAGACGCTGCGCGTGCGCGCGGTCCACCACGTCGGGCCGGTACTCCAGCTTCATCCACAACCGGCGCCCGGGTGAGGCCACCCAGGTCAACGGATAGTGCGAGGCGTCGACGGAGTCGTGACCGACGATGCCGTACTCGGCCTCCATATCGGTGAAGGTGTCGTCGTCCAGGAAGTTCTGCAGCACGTAGAGGCTGTCGAACAGGGCGCCTTGAATCCCGGCCGCGCGCTGGATGTCTCCCAGCCCGAGGTACTCGTGATCCATCAACTGCAGGCGGTCGGTCTGCACCGCACGCATGGCGTCGGCGATCGTCGTCTGCGGCCGCAGCCGCACCCGGGTCGGCACGGTGTTGAGGAAAAGCCCGATCACCGTATCGATCCCGTCGATATCGGTGGGCCGCCCGGCCACGGTGGAACCGAAGACTACGTCCTCGGCACCGGTCTCGTAGGCCAGGACCAACGCGAGCGCGGTACTGATGAGCGCGTTGAGCGTGACACCGCAGTCCCGCGCGGTCTGGGTGAGCCGGGCGGTCTGCTCCTCGGTGAGGAAGAAGTCCAGCCGCAGCGCCAGTGTGGGCGCGGTACCGACCGCGTCGGGAACCAGCAGGGTGGGCGCCGGCAGACCGGCCAGGGCGCGTGCCCACTGCCTGCCGGACTCGTCGCGATCCTGTCCGGACAGCCATCTGAGGTAGTCGGTGAACTGTGCCACCGGCTCGGGCAGATGCGGCGACGGCGCACCGTGTTTGGCGGCCGCGTACTCGGCGAACAGTTCGCGCAGCAGCTGCTCGCGCGACCAGCCGTCCAGCAGCAGGAAGTGGTAGCTGAAGATCAGCCGGTCGATGCCCGCCGTGCGGACGACGGTGAACCGGGCCAGCGGCGGCTCGGCGATGTCGAAGGTACGCAGCCGGTCCGCGGCGGTGATCTCCTCGATCCGGTCCTGCGCCTGCGCAGCGGTCAAGGCCGACAGATCGATGACTTCCGGTTCACAGAGCGGGCTTTCGGCGATGACGGCCACCGGTTGCGCCAGGTCATCAGCCCGGAATCCCGATCGCAGCACCGGGTTGCGGCGCATCACGGCGGCGAACGCGATGCCCAGGGCGGCGGTGTCCACCGGATCGGCGAAATCGAACACGTTCTGCACGATGTACACCGCGGCATCGGAGTAGCGCGCCTGGAAATAGACGCCCTCCTGCAACGGCGACAGCGGCCAGATCGTCTGCACCGCCGTGCTTTCGGTGATCCGGTCGATCTGCTGCTGGGTCAGGTCGACCAGGGGCAGATCCGAGGGTGTCAGCGCTCCCGCGGTGCCGGTCGTACTTTCGGCGAACTCGCGCAGTACCGCGACCCAGTGGTCGGCCAAGTCGGTGACCACACCTTCGTCGAACTCACCGTCCGGATAGGTCAGCGTGGCGCGCAGCCGCGGTCCGTCCCGCGTCTCATCGCAGGTGACGTTGATCTCCAGCAGGTACGGCGTGCCCAGATCGGGGTTTGGCGAGACGCGCAGGGCATCGACCTCAGGCGCCGAAGCCCAGTCACCGTCGGACTCCGACGCCCACCGACCGAGGTAGTTGAACAACACCTGCGGTGTGGCCAGCCGGCTCAGCACCGCCGAGGTGCGCGGGTTGCAGTAGCGCAGCTGGCCGAAGCCCAGCCCGTGGCCGGGGACGGCGCGGAGTCGTTCCTTGACGTCCTTGAGGACGTCGAGGAGCGTCGCGCCGTCGACAGGTTCCAGCCTGACCGGCGCGATCGCGGTGAACCATCCGACCGTGCGGGACAGGTCGAGTTCTTCGCTCCATCCGTCGCGGCCGTGTCGCTCCAGGTCGAGCACCAGGGGCGCAGCCGTCCCACGCCAGCGTTGCACCGCGATGTGCAGGGCCGCGATCAGGGTTTCGTTGACATCCGCGTTCGCCGCGGCGGGCACGGTCGTCACCAGCGGCAGCGACTCGGCGGCGGTCAGCCGGATCTCGTGATCGCGGGTCGACCCGACGCTGAGCGCCACCGTGCCGGCCTGCGGGTCGAGTTCGCCGCCGGGTGCCAGGGTGGCGGTCCAGTGTTCGAACTCGGCCAATCGGGCTGCCTGCTGGGCGTTCTCGTTGACCGCCCGGGCGTAGGTACGCAGCGAGGTCGGCACCGGATCGAGAACGATCGGACTGCCGTGCTGAATCTGATTCCAGCATTCGCCGAGATCGTCGATGAGGATGCGCCACGACACCGCGTCGACGGCAAGGTGGTGGGCCACCAGCAGCAGCCGGCCCTGGCGATCGGCGCCGAGATCGAACCAGACGGCCTGCACCACGACGCCGGTGTCAGGGTCCAATCGGTCGGCCGCGGCGTCGGACTCCGCGCCGAGCAGTCCACGCAGCTCCTCGTCCCCGTATGCCGTGGCGTCCACATGCCGAACCGGAACGGGTTGGCCCGCCATGGTTTCCAGCGACCACAGCATCGGCGCCGGGCGGTGCAGACGCAGCCGCAGCGCGTCGTGGCGGGACACCAGGGCGTTGACCACCGTTTCGAGTTGCCGGTGGGTGGCGCCGGCGGGTGTACGCACCAGTTCACTCTGATTGAACCGCGATACGGTGCCGCCGAGCTCGGCAAGCCGTTGCACGATCGGGGTCAGCATGACCTCGCCGAGGTCGGGCCCCGCATCGTCGGATCCCGCGGGCTGCGGCGCCCGCGCTCCGGCTGCCTCGGCGAGGCCGGCCGGCGTGCGCGCGGTGAACACCTGCTGGGGCGTGATCCGCACCCCCTGCCGGCGTGCGCGGTTCACCAACTGGATGGCGACGATGCTGTCACCGCCCATGCGGAAGAAATCATCGTCGACACCGACGGCGGTGCCCAGGATCTCGGTGCACAGTGCCGCGAGCACCGCGGCGGTGCCGTCGGCGGCCGGGACCGGCGCGTCCTGCTGTGCCGGTTCGGATGGCGCCGGCAGCGCGGCGCGGTCCAGTTTCCCGTTGACCGTCAGCGGCAGGGCATCGAGAGCGATCAGCGCCGAGGGCACCATGTATCCGGGCAGCCGGGTGGCGAGTTCGTCACGCGCGGCGGCGATGTCGATCTCGGCGGGGCCCACCAGGTATCCGAGCAGCCGGGCCCGGCCGGCCGCATCGGTGTGCACGGCGGCCGCCGCGTTGGTGATCCCGGGCAGGGCCGCCAACGCGGATTCCACCTCCCCCAGTTCGATGCGGTAGCCACGCACCTTGACCTGCTGGTCAGAGCGTCCGATGTAGACCAGTTCACCGGCTTCGGTCCACATCGCGGTGTCGCCGCTGCGGTACAGCCGCTCGCCACCGAACGGGTTGGCCACGAAACGCGTCGCGGTCAGCCCGGGCCGGCCGGCGTAGCCGCGGGCCAATTGCCCACCGGCGATGTACATTTCGCCGATCACACCGGTGGGTACCGGCTGCAGGGCACCATCCAGCAGATGGATCTGCAGGCCGGGAATGGGCCCGCCGATCACACTCTGGGGCGCACCCGCATCGGTCGCGGACAGCGGCCGGAACGAGACGTGCACGCAGGTCTCGGTGATGCCGTACATGTTGACCAGCCGCGGTGCATCGCTGGGATGCCGGTCATACCAACCCGACAGTCGGGAGGTGTCCAGGGCTTCCCCACCGAAGATCACATAGCGCAGCGACAACGCCGGCCGGCGACGCCGGTCGGCCTCGATCAGGGGGTAGAACGCCGATGGCGTCTGATTGAGGACCGTCACGCCCTCGTCGGTCAGCAGGTCCACGAAGCGGTCCGGGTCCCGGGCCACGGCCTGCTCGACGATCACCAGCCGCCCGCCGTGCAGCAACGCGCCCCACAGTTCCCATACCGAGAAATCGAAGGCCGCGGAGTGGAACATGGTCCACACGTCCGACGGGCCGAAGTCGAACAGCGTAGCGGCCCCATCGAACAGCGCGGCCACCTGACGGTGCGCGACGGCCACGCCTTTGGGCACACCGGTGGAACCGGAGGTGTAGATGAGGTAGGCGGGATGGTCGGCGTCGACCCGGGTGCGCGGGGCCGGTCCGGTGTGGCGGGCGGCGTCGGCGAGCAGCACCGTCCGGGCCGATCCGGTGGGCACCCGGTCGGGCACATCCGTGAGCACGCACACCGGAGCGGAGTCGGTGACGATGTGCTGAAGTCGCGCGGCCGGTGAGTCGATGTCCAACGGGACGTAGGCGCCGCCCGCTTTGAGTACCGCGAGCAGACCGACGATCAGGTCGACCGAGCGTGGAAGTGCGATGGCGACACGGGATTCCGGGGCGACGCCGGCCTCGCCCAGGGCCGCGGCGACGGCCGAGGATCGCGCGTCGAGGTCGGCGTAGGTGAGCCGCTCGGAACCGCAACTGACGGCGATGGCGTCCGGCGCTCGGCGCACCACCTCGGCGAAAGTGTCGACGAGGGTGCGGTCCGGACCGGAACGGGCCACGTCGGCGGCGACCCTGGCGCGTTCGGCCTCGGTGCGCAGGTCCACGGTGGAGACCGGGGCGTCGGGGTCCTCGGTGAAGGCGGCCAGGAGGTGTTCGACGCGTTCGGCGTACCGCGCTGCCTGCGCCTCGGTCACCACGTCGGCGTCGTATTTGATCTCGATGCCCAGTCGCTCGTCGAGATAGGCCACGAAGGACAGCGGATAGTGCGGGGCGTCGGTGCCGGTGAACCGGTGGAAGGTCAGCGCCCGCGGATCGTCGGGCGTGCCGGTGGCGGTGGTCGGGAAGTTCTCGACCACCACCATGGTGTCGAAGAATTCGCGTACTCCGGCCAGCCTGGCAAGTTCGGCCAGCCCCAGCTGTTGGGCGTCGAGCAGGGCGCTCTGCTGCTCCTGCAGCTGTGCCATGACGGTGCCGATCGGGGTGTCGTGCTGCCAGCTCATCGGCACCGGCAAGGTGTTGATGAGCAGTCCGACAAGGGAATCGGTTCCGGCCAGTTCTCCCCCGCGACCGGACACCGTGGATCCGAAGACCACCTGGTTGCGGTCCAGCAGCCGGCCGAGTAGCAGGCCCCACGCACCGTGCAGCACGGTGCTCGCGGTGACACCTCGCTCCCGGGCGGTGGCGGTGAGCGCGGCGGTCAGTTCCGGTGACAATCGGCGCACGACACTGCGGTGTGCGCCGATGGTGGCCCGGTCGGCGGTGAACACGATGGTGGACTCGGCCCCGGCGAGCGCCGACGACCAGGCCGCGCGGGCGGCCGCGTGGTGCTGTCCCCCGGCGGTGACCGCCTCGACGTGGTCGCGCAGCGTGGCGATCACCGGGGGCAATCCGGTGGCCGCGCCGAGGCCCGCGTTGTAGTGGGCGACGATATCGCCGAAGATCACCGGGTAGGACCAGCCGTCGGCGACGATGTGGTGCATCGTCTGAATCAGCCGGTGCTCGGTATCGCTGAGCGATACCAGGGTGTAGCGCACCAGCGGCGCGTCCGACAGCACGAAGGGCCGCGCCAGCTGCTGTTCGGCGATACGAGTCACCTCACCGCGGGTGGCGGTGAACTCGACCGCGGCATCCGTCCAGATGACCTGCGCGATCCGGCCGTCCCGCATCTCGCGGAATGTGGCGCGCAGTGCCTGGTGGCGCCGCACGGTCGCGATCACGCCGGCGCGCAGCGTCTCCACATCGACGGGTCCGCTGATCTCGGCGATCTGCTGCACGCGGTAGGTGTCCGTGTCGCCCGAGGCCGCATCGACGAAGGCGCTGTGGAAGTACATGCCCTCCTGCAGCGGCAGCAGCGGGAGGACGTCCTCGATCTCGCCGAGCTGCGCCCAGTCGTCCAGGTCGTCCTGGCTGACGCTGATCAGGCCGAAGTCAGACGGGGTGTGCCCGCGCAGAGCCGCACAACGGGTCAGGGCGTCCAACGCTTGCGACCACATATCGGCCAGTTCGTGGACGTCTGCGGGGTCGATCAACCCGGCGGGCCAGGACAGGGTCATGGTCAGCACCGTGCCGTCGGCCCGATCCTCGGCCATGGCGTTGATCTCCAGGGGCATCGCCGGATTGGTGTCATCGACGCCCTCGCGCAACGCACCGATCTCGTCGACGGGCTCCCAGTCCCGGCCCGCTCCCCCGGCGAAGCGGCCGAGGTAGTTGAACAGGATCTGGGGTGCGGCACCGCTGATCGGTGCCGACGGGTCGAGATAGCGCAGCACGCCGTAGCCCAAGCCGCGATGGGGTACCGCGCGCAGCTGTTCTTTGACGGCCCTGGCCGCCGCCGCCAGCGGTGCACCGGCGGCCAGCACGTCCGCCCAGGACACCGCGCCGGGGTCGACCGCCACCGGGTAGATGGAGGTGAACCAGCCGACGGTGCGGGACAGGTCCAGCTGGCCCGGCACGAGATCGGACTCGCGGCCGTGCCCCTCCAGGCTCAGCACGGTGGCCGTGGTGTCGCCGTGGCCGCGGTCGGCGCGCCACTGGGCCACGGCCAGACCCAGACCGGTCAGCAGTACATCGTTGACACCGCCGTACATGGCGGCGGGCACACTGGTCAGCAGTGCCGCGCTGATCTGCGCGGGCAGCGAGACGGTATGGCTGGTCACCGTTTCCGCGATATCCACGGCCGGGTCGAGGGGGCGGTGGCCCAGATCGGGATCCGGGGTGGCCAGCACCCGGTTCCAGTACTCGACCTCGTCGGTGAACGTTGCGGCACAGAGGTTTTCAGACCAGGTACGGAAGGAGGTCGGAACGTCCTCTGCGACCGGGGTACGCCCGGCCGTCACGTCCGACCAGGCACGGGTCAGGTCCTCGGTGAGGATGCGCCAGGACACTCCGTCGATCACCAGGTGGTGGATGACGAGCAGCAGTTGGCCCTGGCCATTCCCGGTGCCCGGGTACCAGATCGCCCGCACCATCGTGGCGGCGGCGGAGTCGAGTTCGGCGGCCGCGGCGGTCACGACGGCATCGATATCGGCTGCCGTGAGTGCACCGGTCCGGCGGGTCACCACGGCCGGCAGCACTCGCTCGGGCACGGTGAGGGTCCAGCCGTCGCCGGTTCGGTCCAGCCGGGCGCCCAGCATGTCGTGCGCCCCGAGCACCGTACCGAGCACGAGTTCGATTTGCTCGCCGGTGATTCCGGCCGGGGTGGCCAACACCATCGATTGGTGGAAATTGTCCAGCGGTGTGCCGGACTGTGCGGTTTCGGCGAGCATCGGCGTCGCCGAGATCAGCCCCACGCCGCTGTCGGCGACGACGGCGGCGGGGGTGGTCTCGGTGACGGATGCGGCCAATGCGGATACCGTGCGGCGCCGGAAGATGTCCCGCGGGGTGAGCGCCAGGCCGGCCTTGCGGGCCTTCCCGGACACCGCGATGGACGAGATGCTGTCCCCGCCGAGGGTGAAGAAGTCGTCGTCGATACCGACCTCGGGGAGCCCGAGGACGTCGGCGAAGATGCCGGCCAACAGGACTTCGCGCCCGTCACGCGGGGCACGCGCAGCACCGGCTGCCGGGGTGACGGGTTCGGGTAGTGCCTTGGTGTCGAGCTTGCCGTTGACGGTGAGCGGGACGGTGTCCAGCACGCCATACAGCGCGGGCACCATGTAGTCGGGCAGCGTCCGGGCCAGTGCCGCGCGCAGCTCGGCGGCCAGTTCGCCTGGCTCCGAATCGGTTTCGGGCACCACATAACCGACTAGCTGTTTGGTGGAGCCCGCTGGTCGGGCGATCACCACGGCATGCCGGATCCCGGGCAGGGTCTGCAGCGCCGCGGCCACCTCGCCGAGTTCCACCCGGTATCCGCGGATCTTCACCTGATCGTCGCTGCGGCCGAAGAAGTCCAGGATCCCGCTGCCGTCGGCGCGCCGGGCCACCAGGTCGCCCGTGCGGTACATCCGGCCGCCCGGGAGGTTCGGGTCGGCGACGAAGCGGTCGGCGGTCAGACCGGCCCGGTTCAGGTAGCCCCGCGCCAAACCCGCACCGGCGATGTACAACTCGCCGATCACACCGTCGCGTACCGGGCGCAGCCACGCGTCCAGGACATAGGCACGGGTGTTCCAGATGGGCCGGCCCACGGTCGGGGTGACGCTGTCGTCGGTGCCGCCGCCCAGGGTGTTGATCGTGTACTCGGTGGGGCCGTACAAGTTGTAACCGGTGCTGTCCGGCCGGTCCCGCAGGCGGTTCCACACCTCCTCGGACACCGCTTCGCCACCCAACAGCACCAGGGTCGGCGCGTGGCCGTCCCCCTCCAGCAGGCCTTCTTCGAAGAGGTGGTGCGCATAGCTCGGGGTGACGTTGATGACGTCGATCCGATGCTGGTGGCAGTACGCCACCAGCGCGGTGGCATCGCGGCGCAACTCCTCATCGCAGATGTGCACCTCGTGCCCCTCGACGAGCCACAGCAGTTCCTCCCACGACATGTCGAAGGAGAACGACACCGTGTGCGCGACGCGTAGCCGCCGGCCACCGGCCTTGGCGATCGCCGGTGCGAAGATCTCGGACCGGTGGTTCAGCTGCATGTTGGTCAGGCCGCGGTAAGGCGTCACCACGCCCTTGGGGCGTCCAGTAGAGCCCGAGGTGAAGATGACGTAGGCCGGATACTCCAGCCGCCGCGCTCCCACGAAGGCACCGAGTTCACTGTCGGACAGGGCAGTTGCAGATGTCTGTGACAGTGCGTGGACCACCGCTGCGCTGTTCGGGCTCACGACGGCGCCGCCGAGGCGGGTCTGGTGCGCGGCGAGTTCAGTGCTCGATTCCGGGCACACCAGCAGCACCGGGCGCGCGTCGTCGAGCATCCCGGTGAGTCGGGCCAGCGGATAGTCGCGCTCCAGCGGCAGATAGGCCGCCCCGGTACGCAGGACCGCGAACAGCGCCACCACCATGTCCACCGAGCGGGGCAATGCCAGTGCCACCACCCGTTCAGGGCGGGCGCCGTGCGCGATCAACAGCCGTGCCAGCCGGTTGATCCGCTCGTCGAGTTCGGCATAGGTCAGGCGCTGGGCGCCGAAGACCAGCGCGATGTCCTGAGGGCACGACGCGGCGCGGTCGGCCAGCAGATCGGCGATGGTCTCCCCGCCGATCTCGTGTTCGACACTGTCCCACTGCCTCACCAGGGTTTCGTGTTCGGTGGCCAGCGTCAGGTCGAGCGACCCGACCTGGGAGTCCGGCTGAGTCAAGAGCAATTCCACCGCGCGGCAGAGCCGGGCGACCATCGCCGCCGCGGTGTCGGCATCGATCACATCGGGCCGGTACTCCAGCTTGATACGCAACCGTTCCCCCGGGGTGAGCACCCAGGTCAACGGGTAGTGCGTGGTGTCGACGAAGTCGACGCCGACGATGCCCTGCTCACGTTCGAACTCGGTGAAGGTGTCGTCGTCCAGGAAATTCTGCAGCACATAGAGGCTGTCGAAGAGCTGCTGCTGGCCCGTGGCGCGGGTGATATCGCCGAGGCCGAGGTAGTCGTGGGCCATCAGGTCGAGCCGGAAATCCTCCACGGCACGCAGCAGTTCGGTCACCGTCGACGTCGGCGCCATGTCCACCCGGACCGGGACGGTGTTGAGGAACTGTCCGATCACGTGTTCGATACCGGGCAGCACCGGTGGGCGCCCGGCCACCGTCGTGCCGAAGACGACGTCGGTGCTTCCGGTCTCATAGCCCAGCACGATGCCCAGTGCGGTGGTGAGCACGGTGTTCGCCGTGGTCTGTGTGCGACGGGCGTGCTGGTCGAGCAGTGCGGTGAGCTCCGCGGACAGTTCGCCGTAGACCCGCTGCGGCATCACCGGTTCGGCACCGGTGCCCTCCGGCGGGGCGACCAGGGTCGGCTGGTCGAGACCGGCCAGCGCCTCCGACCACGCCCGTGCCGAGACGGCGCGATCCTGCGCGCTCACCCACCGCAGGTAGTCGGCGTAGGTGGCGGTACCCGCGGGCAGCGCGCCGCGCAGACCGCCGGAGTTGTACAGCGCGAACAGCTCGCGCAGGACCAGCTCACGCGACCAGCCGTCCCACAGCAGGAAATGACAGGTCAACAGCAGCCGGTCACCGCGGTCGGGCAGCCGGATGACGGTGAGACGCACCAGCGGTGGCATCCGCAGATCGAAGGGGGTTTCGCTGTCGGTGCGCATCACCACGGCGAGCTGAGCTTCGGCGGCATCGGCGGTCAGGTTCGACAGGTCCACCTCGGCGACCGCGGCGGGTACGAACCGTCCCACGTATTGCACGGGCCGAGGCAGGTCATCGCTGGTGAATCCGGCACGCAGGTTGTCGTGACGGGTCAGCAGGGCCCCGAACGCGACCCGCAGGGCGTCGACGTCGAGCCGATGGTCGAAGTCGAAGACATTCTGTGCCAGGTAGGTGTTGACGTCGTCGGTGTAGGTGCACTGGTAGTACACGCCTTCCTGCAGCGGCGAGAGTGGCCACACCTCGGCCACCTCGACGGGGCTCGACGCGGTCAGCAGGGCCAACTCGTCCTCGGAAAGTCCGTGCCATGCTTGCGGTGTCACCGCAGCGATGGCAGGGGCTTCCGCGCCCAGCGCGGTGGCCAGCGCGCGTGCGGTGCGCAGCCGGAACAGCTCGCTGGTGGCCAGCGTCAGTCCGGCCCCGGCCAGCCTGTTGACCACGCGTAGCGCCAGCAGACTGTCTCCGCCCAGTGCGAAGAAATCCTCGTCTATTCCGGCGTCCTCGGTGCCCAGTACTTCGGCGAAGGTCGCGCAGATCAGTTCCTCTTGGGCGGTGCGCGGCGCCGTGCGGGAAACGGTGCGCGCGGGCTCAGGCAACGCCGAGCGGTCCCGTTTCCCATTGGGCAGCAACGGGATCGCGTCGAGCACCGTGACGGTGGCCGGAATCATGTGGGCCGGCAGGACGCCGGCGAGTGCGGCCCGGACGGTTTCCGGGTCGGGTTGGCATCCTGCGCGGGCGACCACATACCCGTCCAGACGTTGCCGGCGGGCGGTGACCACCGCCTCGGCGATATCGGGCAGCCCGGCCAGTGCGGTCTCGATCTCGCCGAGTTCGACGCGGAACCCGTTGACCTTGACCTGATTGTCGGCGCGGCCGAGATACTCGACCGTGCGCTCCGGCGTCCAGCGCGCCAGATCGCCGGTGCGGTAGAGGCGCTCACCGCCGGCGCTGAACGGGTCGGCGACAAACCGGGCGGCGGTGTTGGCATGCTGACCGAGGTACCCGCGGGCCACCTGCGCTCCGCCCACATAGATTTCGCCGACGGCGCCGGGCGGCACCGGCGACAGGTCCGGTCCGAGCAGGTAGATCCGGCAGCCCGGGACCGGCCGGCCGAGCGTGACGGCTCCGGTCACCGCTCCGGCGAGCACGTCGCCGGTGACCTCGGAGGAACCGTAGGAGTTGACGATCTCGGCTTCTGGCGACACCTGTTGCAGTGCAGCGACAGTGGCCGCGTCCAGTGGTTCACCGCTGCAGATCCAGCGTGCCACCGTCCCGAACTTGTTGCTCGCGACCTCGGCCATCGCCGAGCCCAGACTGGGTACCACCAGCAGTTGGGTGGCAGCGACGTCGTCGACCAGTCCGGCCAGCGCGGCACCGTCCTTGGCGGTGGCGTCATCGGCGACGACCGTGGTGGCTCCGGCGACCAGTGCGCCGAGCAACTCGGTGGTGCCGTCGATGAAGCTCATGGAACTCTTGGCGATGCGCACATCGTCGCGGTCGCGGGACCACGCCGTCCTGGCCCACGACAGCCGGTTGGTCAGTGCACCGTGGGTGCCGACGACACCTTTCGGGCGCCCGGTACTGCCGGAGGTGTAGACCACCGATGCGGCGTCATCCGGATCGAGGACGGTGTCGCGCCATGGCCGGCCCGCGGCGTCGGTGCTGACCACCGGGAGTCCGTGGTCGGGCAGTGTCGTGCCGTCGGTGAGCACGACCTTGGGTTGCGCGTCGTCGAGCACGTAGGTGATCCGCGCCGACGGATACCCGGGGTCGATGGGCAGATAGGCTGCGCCGCTTCGTAACACGGCGAGCAGGGCGGTGGCCATCGACGTGGTCCGGCTGGTGGCCACGGCGACGAGGTCACCGCGTCGCACGCCCGCAGCCACCAGGGCCCCGGCCAGGGCGGCCGATCGGTCGTCGAGATCGCGGTAGGTCAGCCGCGTGCCGGTGTCGCTGACGGCGACGGCGGTGGGGGTACGGCGGACCTGGTTGTCGAAGAGTTCCGGAACCGTCCCGGTACGCGCGGGCGCACCGGCGCCTGCGCGCAGCACCTCATCGCGATCGGCCGGGTCGAGCACGTCGATGTCGTTGCACCGGGTCGTGTCGCCCTCGGTGATGACAGCCGCCAGCGTCCGACGGAAGAGGGCGAGCACCTGCTCGGCGGTCGCCGTGTCGAGCACCGCACGGTCATGGGTCAGCGCGACGTGCAGATCCCTCCCCGGCTTCAGCATCAGGGTCAGCGGATAGTGCGGCGCCTCAATGACTTCCATGCCGGTCACGTGGATCGCGGCGGTGTGGTTGTCGGCGGCGGGATAGTTCTCGATGACCACCAGGGTGTCGAAGAGTTCTGACACCCCGACGGCGTGCTGGATGTCGGCCAGGGCCACGTGGTGGTGCTCGAACAGGGCGGCCTGTGCCTGAGCGTGGCGCTGCACCACGTCCGCGAGGGTGTCCGACGGTGTCCAGCCGGTACGCGCGGGCACCGTGTTGATCAGCAGGCCGACCATATCGTCGATGCCGGGAACGTCACTGCCGCGACCGGAGACGGTGCTGCCGTGGACCACATCGGTGCGGCCGGTCAGCCGGCCGACGGTGATACCCCAGGCCGCGCCGAGTACCGCGCTGACGGTGACGCCGTGTCCGGTGGCCCAGTCCGCGATCCCGTCGGCGATCTCGGCCGGAATGTCGGCGCTCACCTTGCCGAATCCGGTGTCGCCGCGGTCATGCGGCGGCAGTGCGTCGGCAAGGCGGGTCGGTTCGTCGATACCGTCGAGCGCGGCGCGCCACGCGGCTTGCGACGGGACTGACGCGCTGCGGTGCAGCCAGTCCAGGTGGTCGCGGTAGCGGGCCGGCGCCGGCAGGGCGTGGGTATCGGGATTGTCGTGCAGGGCAGCCAGTTCCCGCAGCACGATCGGTACCGACCAGCCGTCGGCGATGATGTGGTGCACCGTCTGGATGAGTACGTGCCGATCGGCCGCCAGGCGGACCAGGGTGTACCGCATGAGCGGTGGTGCGGCGAGGTCGAAGGGTTCGGTGCGCTGTTGTTCGGCGATCTCGTCGATGCGGGTTCGGGTGTCCGCACCCGCCGGCACACTCAGGTCGTGGTAGTTCCATCGCACGGCGGGCGCGGCACCGAGAACGGCCACCAGGCTGCCGTCGGCCAGCGGGCGGAAGGCCGCGCCGAGGTTCGGGTGCCGCGCGATCACGGCGTCGGCGGCGTGGCGCATCCGGACCGGGTCCACCGGCCCGGTATAGGAGATGATCTGTTGCACCACATAGGGATCGGCGTCGGCATAGGTCGAGTGGAAGTAGATGCCGGCCTGCAGCGGTGACAGCGGTAGCACGTCGACCACGGGCGCCGGTAGCGCATCGACGTCGGCCTGGGTGAGCGTCACCAGCGGAAAGTCCGACGGTGTGGGACCGGCGACGTGGGAGCTGTGTGCGATGGCGGTCAACGCGTCGGTCCACAACCGCGCGAGCCGCGAGACATGGTCGCGGTCGAGCACACCGGCAGGCCAGCTGAAGGTGGCTTCCAGACACACACCGTCGCCGGCCGCCACCGCGATCGCATTGATCTCGAGGGCACGCGGCAGCGGCATGCGCGGGTCGCGGTCCTCGCCGATCGCCGCGTCGTGGCCGGTATCGGCCGGGGCCCAAGGCAGCTCCCCGGCACCGGTGAACCGGCCGAGGTAGTTGAACAGGATCTGCGGGGCGACGGCAAGGTCCGAGCGCCCGGAAAGGTGGCGCAGCGCACCGTAACTCAGTCCGTTGCGCGGTACGGCACGCAGTTGGTCCTTGACGGTCTTGACCGCGGCGCCGAGCGCCGGTCCGCCCGT
Source organism: Mycolicibacterium sp. Y3 (assembly GCF_051188035.1). Lineage (NCBI taxonomy): Bacteria > Bacillati > Actinomycetota > Actinomycetes > Mycobacteriales > Mycobacteriaceae > Mycobacterium > Mycolicibacterium sp. Y3. The sequence continues at coordinate 4,768,181 of NZ_JAVQLT010000001.1, forward strand.
CATCAGGTCGGCCCAGCCTGCGGGACCGGGGTGAACGTGGACGGGGAACAAGGTGGTGAACCAGCCCACGGTGCGGGACAGGTCGAGATGATCACCTGCGGTGCCGAGGTGGTCGGTCTCCCGGCCGTGTCCCTCGAGTTCGAGGAGCACACCACCGGTGCCGCCCCGCCAGTGCGCCACCGCGGCGGCCAGTGCAGCGACGAGTGCATCGTTGACCCCGCCCCGGATCGCGGCGGGCACCGGACCGAGCAGCCGCGCGGTGACGTCCTCGTCCAGCCGCACCGTGAGCCTGGCCTCGGTGGCTACGGTATCGACGGCCGGGTCCAGCGGACGGCTGCCCAGCTGCGGATCGTCGACCGCCACGACTCGCAGCCAGTACTGCTCGTCGGCGGCGAACTCGCCCCGCGCGCACGCGGCCCGCAGCTCGGTCGCCCACGTCCGGAAGGTGGTGTCGGGTGTGGCCATGGTGATCGGGCGGCCGGCGGTGACGTCCGACCATGCCGACTCCAGATCCTCGGCGAGTACCCGCAGGGACACCCCGTCGATCACCGTGTGATGGACCACCAGGAGCAGCCGGCCGGGACGGCCCGCGCCGGCGTCCAGCCACACCGCTTGCAACATGCGGCCCGCCGCGGGAGCCAACCGCGCGACGGCACGGTCACGTTCGGTCACGTTATCGGCGGATCCGTCGACACGGGTGAGCAACTCCGCCGCGGTCACCGCCCCAGCCGGTGGCACCGTCAGTCCCGCGCCGGCGCCGAGCCGTGCCCGCAACAGGTCGTGGCAGTCCAGCAGGGCGTCGAGCATCGCGGTCAACGTGGGCAGGGTGAGCCCCACCGGGGTGTGCAGGGTGACGGACTGGAAGAAACCGTCTGTGCCGTTGCCGATTTCGTCCAGCCAGGCCAGGATCGGGGTTGGCTCGATCTCACCGGTGCCATCCAGCGGTGTCGCGGCGGGTCCCGCGATATCGGTGACCGCGGCGACGAGTTCGGCCGGGGTACGCAGGGTGAGGACATCGCGCGGCCGTACGCGCAATCCCATCCGGCGGGCTCGGCTGACCAGTCCCATGGCGGCGATGCTGTCGCCGCCGAGGGCGAAGAAGTCGGTATCGGCTCCGACGGACGGCACGCCGAGAAGTTCGGCGTAGATATCGCAGATCGCCTGCACGCGTGGGTCGGTCACCGGTGCGTCGGCGCCGGGTGCGGCGAGAGCCGGTTCGGGCAGCGCCCGCCGGTCGATCTTCCCGTTGGCGGTCACCGGGAATTCGTCGAGGACCACGACCGAGTTCGGCACCATGTGCTCAGGCAGCTTCTGTGCGCACCAGGCCCGCAACTCGTCGGGATCGGCACCCGTGGTGGACAGGGCGTAGCCGGTGAGCTGTGCGCCGCCGGCGGGAGTTTTACGCAGAATCACCGCGGCGTGGCGCACCTGCGGGTGGGCGGCAAGGATGACCTCGATTTCCTCGAGCTCGACTCGCATCCCGCGGATCTTGACCTGGTTGTCGACGCGGCCCAAGAACTCGAGCACGCCATCGGCGGTCCACCTCGCGAGGTCGCCGGTGCGGTACATGCGGGATCCGTCCTGCGCGAACGGGTTCGCGATGAACCGGGCACCGGTGAGTCCGGGAGCGTTGACATAGCCGCGGCCCAGCAGGAAGCCCGCCGCGTAGAGTTCGCCACCCTCCCCGACCGGGACCGGGTGCAGGTCGTCGTCGAGGACGTAGAGCTGGGTGTGCGGATTGGGCCGTCCGATCGAGGTCTCGATACGTTCGGCGCTGTCGCGGTAGATGACATGGGAGACACCGATGGTCGCCTCGGCGGGACCGTAACCGTGGTAGAGCGTCGTGGACAGCTGGGACCGGAAGCGGTCGAACAGCGCCGGGGTCAGCACCTCACCGCCGCACCAGACATGCTTGAGGCCGGACAGCAGGGTGGTCCCGTCGGCGAGCTCGAGCAGCACATCGAGCATCGAGGACACCAGGTAGACAAACGTCACCTTCTCGGTGGCGATCAGATCGAGCAGGTACTGCGGATCCCGTTCCCCGCCCGGGTCGGCCACCACCACGTAGCCTCCGGACACCAGCGGCAGCAGCACTTCGTTGATCGAGATATCAAAGGACAGTGGCGCTTTGAACAGGGACGCGTCGCCGGGCCCGAAGCCCAAGATCTCCTGCGCCTGCCAGTTGAGGCGTTCGCAGATGGCTTCGTGCCGGATCATCGCGCCCTTGGGCTTGCCGGTCGACCCCGAGGTGAAGATGACGTACGCCAGTTGGCTGTCATCGATGTCCAGGACCGGAGCGATGGCGGGCTGGTCTTCGAAAGCCCAGTTGTCCAGGTCGAGTTCGATCGGATGGGGGTCGTCGTCGCGCCCGTCGCCGGGCGCGACGAGTACCGCCGCGGCCTTCGTGTCTGCCAGCACCTGACTGCGGCGCTCGGCGGGCCACTGGGGATCGACGGGCACGAACGCACCGCCGGCGGCGAGGGTCGCGACCACTGCGACCACCATCTCGGGCGAGCGCGGGACCGCGATCGCGACCACCTGCTCGTGCGTCACGCCGACGGCGCGAAGGCGATGGGCCAGCTGGTAGGCGCGCAGCGCGAGGCCGCGATACGTCAGCCTGGTGTCACCGGCCACTACGGCCAGTGCATCCGGGGTCAGACGCGCCTGTTGGGCGAACAGCTCGGGCACGGTGGTGGTGGCCGCCGGCCAGGTGTCGTTGTTCCACTGCCGCAACAGGTCCAGGCGGTCATCGGGGGTCAGTCCGTCGTCGATACCCGGGATCGTGGTCACGCGTCCGTCCTCTCCGCATACGTGTGATGCGCCGCCCAGGCACGCCACAGCTGGGCGTACCGACCCTGCGCCGAGATCAGCTCGGCGTGGGTCCCCTCTTCGATGATGTCGCCGTGCGCCATCACCACGATCCGATCGGCGGTGGCCGCCTGCGTGAGACGGTGGGCGACGACGAGTGTGGTGCGCCCCTCGGTGACGGCTGCCGCGGCGCGTTCCAGGTCGCGAGCGCCCAGGCTGCCCGCCTCGGCGGTGGCCTCGTCCAGGATGGCGACCGCCGGATCGAGAAGCAGCAGCCGTGCCAGCGCCAGTTGTTGTGCCTGGGCCGAGGTCAGCTCATACCCACCCTCGCCCACCACCGTCTGCACACCGTCTTCGAGCGCGGCGACCCAGTCCCCGGCGCCGACCGTATCCAGTGCCGCAAGCACTTCGGCGTCGGTGGCGTCGGGCTTGGCCAGCCGAAGGTCGTCGGCCAGCGTGCCCGCGAACACATGCACGTCCTGGCTGATGATCGCGACATGTTTGCGCCGCTGCTCGGGGGTGAGGTCGGCCAGCGGGGTGCCGCCGATGCGCACGCTGCCGTGTTGCGGGGTGAGCACTCCCGCGGCGATGCCGGCGACGGTCGACTTGCCGGCACCGGTCGATCCGACCAGCGCCACCCGCTGCCCGGGCTCCACTCGCACGGTCACGCCGTGCAGGACCGGATGCTGACCGTCATAGCTGAATTCGAGATCTGTCAGATCCAGCGCGGTATCTCGCGGTGCACGGCTCGGATGCTCGACAGCCGGCGGTTGCGGGATGCTCACCAGGCCGACCAGCCGGGCCAGACTGGCCCCCGCGTCCTGGGCCTCGTCGACGGTGAACAACAGCATGCTGATCGGTCCGAAGAGCCGGTGGAACAGCAGGGCCGCCGCGGTGGTCTGTCCGACGGTGACCGAACCGTGCTGCACCAGCCAGTAGCCGGCCACCAGGATCACCGAAAGACCGATGAACTCGGCGCGATTGATCCGTCCCACGAACCGGGTGAAGAACGTGAATACGCCGATCGAGATATCCCGGACCCGGGCCGAGGCATCCTCGATACCGTCCTGATGGACGGTGTGGGCGTGGTAGGCGTGCACAGTGGGAGCGCCCAGCATGCTCTCCATCAACACCTGCGATCGCTCCGCGATCACCCTGCGCTCCTGGGCGTATCGTGGCGCGGAGCGCGGCAGATACCAGCGCAGCGCCAGCAGGTAGAACGGGATGGAGACCGCACCGGCCAGAGCGAGACGCCAGTCCAGGCCCAGCATCGACACCAAGGTCAGCGCTGCCAGCATGAGCGCGGAGAACATCGTCGGGAACACGTCCGTCACGGCTTTGGCGATGGTCGCCACATCCGTGCTCACCCGGGACAGCAGGTCGCCCCGCCCGACTCGTTCCACAGTCGTGCTCGGCAGGGCCAGCGCGCGGTTCACTCCGGTTTCCCGCAGATCGGCGAGCATGACCGCACCGAGCCGGCCGATCAGATAGTTCGACCATCCGGTGGCGGCACCGCCCACCAGTGCGGCAGCTCCGAGTACCAGTGCGACGGTGATGACCGACGACGGCGATCCGTCGATGATCCGGTCGACGAGTACCCCGAGTACGTAGACCGGGAGTACGGTGGCCGCGGCCGCCAGAATGCCGACCAGGAGGGTGGCACTCAATGCGGCGGTGCGGGAACGCAATTCACGGCGCAGCCAGATCCAGGTCTCGCGGCCGGTCGCGACGGAGAGGATCTGCTTGTTCTCGGATTCGGTCAGCTGCTCCTGGAGCTCCTCGCCAGAACGACTCATCGCAGCACCGCCGAGGTGTAGTCGGGGCGGTCCAGCAGCGTCTCGTGGGTCCCCTCGACGACCACTCGCCCACCGTCGACCAGCACCACACGATCGGCCACCGCCAGCAGGGCCGGACTGCTCGTCACGATGACGGTGGTGAAATCGCCCGTCTCCGGGCCATGCCGCAACTCGGCGATGCCCTGGGCCACCGCACTTTCCGTCACCGCGTCGACTGCCGTGGTGGGTTCGTGCAACACCAGCACGGGCGCCGCCTGCAGCAGCGCGCGTGCCAAGGTGAGCCGCTGGCGCTGACCGCCGGACAGGCTGGAACCGCGCTCGGTGACGCGGTGATCGAGCCCGTCGTGGTGCACATCGATCACATCGACCGCGCTGGACGCCTGCAGCGCCTTCTCCAGCCTCGGCGCACCCGCGCCATCGACAACCAGGTTGGTGCGCAGTGATCCGGTGAACAGGTCGGCTTTGTGCGGTTCGACCAACAGGACCCGCCGGGCTTCGGCGAGATCGAGCTCTTCCAGCGCTCTGCCGCCGAGGCGGATCTCTCCGGAGTAGTCCTCGCGCGCCAATTGACCGGACAGCACTCCGACAATCGCGTCGGCGTCACTGGCCCGGGTGGTCACCACCCCGACCAATTGGCCCGGCTCGACGGACAGCGTGATTTCCTCCAGGGTGCCGTACCGCACCCCGTCCAGGACGATTCCATGCGGGCCGGCGCCCAGCGTGCCACCGCCGGGCGACAGTGTGAGCGGCGCATCCTCGATCCAGCCGACACGTTCGGCCGAGGCTCGCGCCTCCGCGATCCAGCTGGGTACCTCGGCCATGGTGCCGAACGGCTCCAGCAGGAATTGCGCGAGCCCGATCACGGTGATCAGTTGCCCGACGGTGATATCCCCACGCAGCGCGAACCAGCCTGCGAGCACGGCGATCCCGACCGCCAGCAGAGCACTCAGCGCGGTGGAGAAGCCGAGGTAGACACCTTGGGTGCGGGCCGCGCGGATACTGGCCGCGAGCGCGTCGCGACTGACCGTGCGGTAGCGCTGCGCGGCCGCCTGCTCGGCACCGATCCCACGCAACGGCCGCAGCCCCGCGATCAGGTCCGCCGACATCGCGGTGGCCTCACCGGCGAGCTCCTGCTGGTCGGCCACCCGACGGGTGATCACCGGTCCGCCGAAGTGCAGAACGAACAGGATGACCGGCGTACCCAGCAGGACGGCCAGGCCGAGCGGAATGTCAATGGTGAGCAATACCGTTGCGCACACCACGATCGCGGTGATCGCACCGGCGATGCGGGGAATGTAGTCCAGCAGGTACGAGGTGTTGTCGGCGTCGGTGCTGGCGATCGACAGGAGTTCACCGGTGCGCTGGGTGGTGCGCAGTCGCTGCGGGTGCAGGATCCGGGCGGCCAGGTCGACCCGCAGTTGGTGTCCCTCGGTGGCGATTGCCCGCATCAGGTGCCGCGCGCCGAGCCGATAGCAGATGGTCAGTGCGACGAACAGCGCCGCGAGTACCCCGATCCACAGCAGCAGTTGCGTGGCGTCGCCGGGCTTCACGGCGCGGTCGATGAGCACGCCGATGAGCACCGGAACCATGGCCTCACACAGCTGATGACCGCAGATGAGCAGGGACCCGCTGGTCAGCAGGCGGGCGTTACGGGTGACGGTGCGCCACAGGATGGCCAGGCCGGTGCGGGTGCGTTGCGCCTCTTGCACTGCGCCGCCGGTGCTTACGATGAGCCGTCACCCAGCGCCGGGCCGTCCGCCGCAGCCATCCGCAGCCGAAGGCTTTTCGGCCGCATGTCCGTCCAGTTCTGCTCGACGTAATCCAGACAGGCCTGGCGGCCGGTCTGGCCATCGGCGCCGAAGGCGATGGTCCATCCACCCGGCACCTGCTTGAACGTGGGCCACAACGAATGTTGTTCCTCGTCGTTGACCAGCACATAGAACGTCGCGGTCTCGTCGTCAAAGGGGTTGCCCGACACAAAGTCTCCTCAGCAGTGCGTGGCTGTCGGCGTGCCTGTGGCACGCCCGCCTGAACCTGGACACCCTATCAAAGGTTAGGCTTGCCAAAGACAGCCGGATACAGAAGGTGAGACATGCGGGTAGCAATGTTCGGGTACCAGACCTGGGGACACAAGACCCTGGAGGCACTCATCAAATCACCTCACGAAGTCGTGCTGGTCGTCACCCACCCGCCGAGTGATCAGCCCTACGAATCGATTTGGGCGGATTCCGTCGAAGATCTGGCCCGCGACCACGGTATTCCGGTGTGTTTGGCCCAACGACCCGATGATGCCCTGATCGAGCGGGTCCGCAGCGCGCAGCCCGACATCATGGTGGCCAACAACTGGCGGACCTGGCTGCCGCGCGAGTTGTTCGACCTACCACCGCACGGCACGCTCAACCTGCACGATTCGATGCTGCCCCGGTTCACCGGATTCTCGCCGGTGATCTGGGCAATGATCAGTGGTGCCAACGAGGTTGGACTGACAGCTCACCGGATGGACGACGACCTGGACACCGGCGATATCGTGCTGCAACGCGCCATCCCGATCGGTCCTGCGGACACCGGAACCGAGTTGGTGCGCGCCACCATCGACCTCATTCCCGAGGTGCTGATCGAGTCCCTCGACCTCATCGAACGCGGCGCGGCCACCTGGACACCCCAGAACCTCGATGAGCGCACGTTCTTCCACAAGCGCTCGGCACGCGACAGTCTCATCGACTGGCGTTGGTCCGCAGTGGAATTGGACCGCTTCGTGCGCGCCTTGTCCGACCCCTACCCGAATGCGGTCACCTACTACCGCGGTGAACGAATCCGGATCCTCAAAGCCGCGGTATCGCGTTACCGATACGGAGGCACACCGGGTCGCGTCTTCATCGCCGAAGGCGACGGCATGGTGATCGTCACCGGAGCCCAGGCCCACCGCGGACAGGAGCCCGGCCTGGTGATCCACCGGGTTCGCCTGGACGACGGTACCGAACTGCCCGCCCTGGAGTACTTCGGGCGCGGCGGCGGGTACCTGACCGATCATCCGTGAACCTCCGGTAGCGGGGTTGGATTTCTCCAACCCCGCTACCGTGCCAGCGCTTTCGCGATCGGGTCAGTGCCCTCCGAACGATCAGCGACCTCCGACCAAATCGTGGGTACGCCGACCGGCCTCCACGCGGCGCGCGATGGACTCGACGATCTCACCGCTGCGGACCGCGACATTCGACAGCAGCGATGAACTCAGTCCGTGCGTGTGCTCGGTGCCGCCCTGCAGGTAGATGGCGCCGGAGATGTCCCGGGACGTCCGCAACCGATAGTCGCGGGTCAATTCGGGCAGATCCACCCCGAATTCGCCCGCCTGGTACAGGTCGCCGAGTATCTCCGGCAACGGCATCGGGATGAAGCCCGTCGCGTAGACCACTGCATCGCAGTCCAACACCTCTACCGTGCGAGTGGGGTGATGCTCGATCGTCACCCGGACACCGGTGTCGTGCTCCACGGTGCCCTGCACGCTCGACGCACCGCGGAAGAAGAGCCGGCGCTTACCCGCGACCCGCTCGGCGTACTCGCGGGTGTAGAGCTCCTCGATGAGCGGCAGATCCACGCACGAGTAGTTGGTGGCCCGGTGGTAGTCCATCAGCCGCTGCCGGACCGTCGGCGCGGCCATGTAGAAATCGTCGACTGCGGCGGGATCGAAAACGCGGTTGGCGTAAGGACTGTCGTCCGCCGGGCTGTAGCCGTACTTGGCGAATACCCCGTGCACCTCCGCATCGGGGTAGGTGACGTGCAGATAATCGGTGACCTCGGCCGCGCTCTGGCCGGCCCCCACCACGACGAACCGGTGATTGGTCGTCGAGGGTACCTTCGGGAGCTTGGTGAGTAGCTCGTGATTGTGGAACTGCCGCGCAGTCTCGGTGACCCCGATCGGCAACTGCGCCCGCAGCCCGCCTGCGAGCACCACGGCGCGGGCCCGCAGCGTGGATGACTGACCATCGCGTACGACATCGATGGCGAGCCAGTCTCCCTCATCACGCACCGCCAGCGCGCGGGTGCCGTAGTGCACCGTGGCTGCGACCCGCGCCGCCGCCCACTCCAGGTAGTCGTGGAACTCGAGCCTGGTCGGGAAGAACGTCTGGTGATTGATGAAGTCACTGAGTCGGCCACGGTCGGTCAGATAGCTCAGGAAGGTGTACCTGCTGCGCACGTTGCGCTGGCTGGCCAAGTCCTTCAGGAACGAGATCTGCATCGTCGTGCCGGGAATGAGCATTCCTGTGTGCCAGCCGAATTCCGGCTTTGCCTCGATGAACTCGGCGGCGATGGCCGGATTGGGGCCCCGGTCGTGGTTGTGTTCCTCGATCGCAATTGCCAGACCGAGGTTCGACGGGCCAAAGCCCACGCCGACAACGTCGAGCACGCGGCCTATCGCGTTGCCAGAATCGCCATTTCCGGAACTGAAGGACATCAGGCTCCCGCCATCTGGTTGATCGCACCGGGCACCGGCTCGGAAGGGTCGGAGCCCAGGGCCACGATGCGATTGCGCTCATCGACGTGCACCACCCGGGGTGCGTGATCGGCGATCTCCCGGTCGTCGAGGGTCCGGAAGGACATGATGATGACCAGGTCGCCCGGATTGATCAAATGCGCTGCCGCCCCGTTGATCCCGATCACCCCGGAGCCGGCCACTCCCGTGATCGCGTACGTGGTCAGGCGCGCACCGTTGGTGATGTCCACGACGTCGACCTGCTCGCCCTCGAGGATATCGGCGGCTCGCATCAGGTCTTGGTCGATGGTGATCGATCCTACGTAGTGCAGATCGGCCTGGGTGACGGTGGCGCGGTGCACCTTGCCCCCCAGCATGGTTCGGAACATATGTCCCTCCAACAGTTGTTAAGTTAATTCGCACCCGATTGGCAGTCAGCCACGGAGCGTAGGTTAACCTAACCTTATGTCGCTTACAAACCTCGGAATGGTCTTCCGGCGTACCACCATCATGTTGGCCGCTGCGGCGCTCGGCACCGGCCTCTTGGTCGGCTGCGGCGGGACGACCGCCAAGAACGAGAACGCCGCTTCCAGCACCACGGCGGCTGCGGAATCCGTCTCCATCGCACATAAATTCGGCGAAACCAAGGTTCCCGCCAACCCGCAGCGGGTGGTCACGGTGGGCTGGAACGACCAGGACGATGTGCTCGCCCTCGGCGTCGTGCCGGTGGGTACCCGCAGCTTTTTCGACAACTACAACGACTTCCCGTGGGTGAAGGAGGCCACCGACGGTAAGGGTGTGCCCGTCATCCCGGGCGACGAGATCAACTACGAGGCCATTGCCAAGGCAAAGCCGGACGTCATCTTCGCCATCTACGAGACCATCGACAAGAAGACCTACGACCAGTTGTCGCAAATTGCGCCGACCGTGGTCCAATCCGACAAGTACGCCGACGAGGAAACCCCCTGGGACGTGCAGCTTCTGACGATCGGCAAGGCCCTGGGCAAGGAGACACAAGCGCAGACCCTCGTCGACAAGGTCAAGGCGAAGATCGACGAGACCAAGACCGCGCACCCCGAGTTCGCCGACAAGACTCTGGTCGCCGACTACACCACCGAATTGAACTCGCAGTACCTGCTCCCGGCCGGCGATCCGCGTCGTCAGTTGTTCGACGCGATGGGCTTCAAGGCCCAGCAGGACTCCGGTGACGTGTCGGACGAGAAACTGTCCCTGCTGGAGGGTGACGTGCTGTTCGTCAACGGCCTCTCCAAGGAACAGGTCGCAGGATCTCCGGCGTTCTCCCGGCTGAAGGTCGTACAGGACGGCCGCACGCTGTATGCCGGTTCGGACTCCACGCTGAGTGGCGCGCTGACCTACAGCGGACCCGAAGCGCTGCTGTACGCGCTGAACGTGCTGACCCCGCAGCTGAGCAACGCGCTGACGGGCAAGCCGGTCACCGACCTGTCGAATTCTTAACGCGTACCCCGGGTGTCCGCCCGCTCCTTGTCGCGAGCGGATGCCCGGGGTATCACCAACGGCGTCCCGGTCTCCGGGTCGTCGATGATCTGACATCTCAGGCCGTAGACCTCCTCGACCAGTTCCGCGGTGATCACCGCGTCCGGATCACCTTGGGCCACAATAGAACCCGACTTCATGGCGATGATCCGGTCGGCGAACCGGCAGGCATGGTTCAGATCGTGCAGCACCGCCACGATGGTGCGGCCCTCGGCGGCGTTCAGTTCCACGAAGAGGTCCAGCAGTTCGATCTGGTGGGCGATGTCCAGATACGTGGTCGGCTCGTCGAGCAGGATCACCTGCGTGTCCTGCGCCAACACCATCGACACCCACACCCGCTGCCGCTGCCCGCCGGAGAGCTCATCGACGGGCCGGCCGGAGATCGCGGTGACACCGGTGGCCGCCATGGCGTCAGCCACCGCCTGCTGGTCGGAACGCGAGTACTGCCGTAACACCCGCTGATGCGGAAACCTGCCGCGTGCCACCAGGTCTGCGACCGTGATGCCCTCGGGGGCGATGGAGGTCTGCGGCAGTAGCCCCAGCTTGCGGGCAACATCCTTGGTCCGCAGCCCGGCGATATCGGCACCGTCGAGAACGACCTGACCGGCCACCGGACGCAGCAACCGCGCCAGCCCCCGCAACAGGGTGGACTTGCCGCAGGCGTTCGGCCCGACGATCGCGGTGATGGCGCCCTCGGCGATATCCACCGTCAATCCGTCGACGATGCGACGATCGCCGTACCCCAGCGACAAGCCGCGTGCGCCCAGATCCGTCATTGCACTTCCCCTCTACTGCCGCCGGGCCTGCATGACAAGCAGCCAGATCAGATACGCCCCGCCGGCCACCACGGTGACCGCGCCCACCGGAAGTTCGGCCGGGGCAAAGATTCTCAGAGCGATCAGATCGCTGGACAGCAGCAGGAACGCGCCCATGACCGCCGACGAGATCAGCCCGACACCCGGTGTGCCCACCACCCGACGGGCCAGTTGGGGTGCGGCCAGCGCCACGAACGAGATGGGCCCGGCCGCCGCAGTGGCCACCGCGATGAGCAGCACGCCCACACCGAAATAGGCGATGCGGGCTCGCTCGGGCTGAAGTCCGAGACCTCCGGCCGCGTCGTCACCCAACTGCAGGATCGACAACTGCGGGCCGATCGGCACCAGGATGACCACCACGATCGCGACACACACCAGCACGGGCACAGCCTGTTCCCAGCGCAGCCCGTTCAGGGTGCCCTGCTGCCAGACGGCCGCCGTGATCGCCTGGTGCAATTTGATTTTCAGGATGATCCACTGATTCAGTGAGCTGAGCATGGCGCCCACGCCGATACCGACGATGATCAGCCGGAAGCCGGCCATCCCGTTGCGGTAGGCCAGGAGGTAGACCACCACCGCGGTGAGCAGGCCACCGATCACCCCACCGAGGGCGGTGAGGTAGTACCCGCCGCCGAAGGCGCCGATGACCACCAACGCACCGGCGTAGGCGCCGAAGTTGAACCCGATGACATCGGGACTGCCCAGCGGGTTTCGGGTCAGCGCTTGGAAGATGGCGCCCGACATGCCCAGGGCCGCACCGATCACCAGGGCGAGCACAATTCTGGGCAGTCGCCATTGCAGCACCAGGACATTGACGAAACCCTGTTCCCGACCGGTCAGCACGCCGATCACCTCGGCGGGTGACACCGGGTACTCCCCCACGCCGAGCGCCAGCACCGCCAGGACCAAGGCCCCGAACCCGAGTGCCGAGAGCACGACAATGCTGCGCCACGATGCCCGCAGTGCCAGTGTCGGTTCACGGCGTAGCACCAGCTGAGGACGCCCGAAATCGACAGGCTCGAGCCGATTCACAGGCCGCTCGCCTTGGTACGACGGACCAGCCAGATCAACACCGGGGCACCGATGAACGCGGTGACGATGCCGGCGGGCAGTTCCCCCGGTGGCACCACGATCCGACCGACCACATCGGCTGCGAGCAGTAGCGCCGGCGCGGCGAGCACACAGTAGGCACAGATCCAGCGCCAGTCCGGCCCGGTGAACCATCGCACGGCGTGCGGCACCATCAGCCCCACGAATCCGATCGGCCCGGCCGCCGCCGTCGCAGCGCCGGTCAGCAAGGTCACCGCCAGCAGCCCGAGCACTCTGGTGCGGACCACGTTGCCGCCCATGGCCACCGCGAGATCATCGCCGAGCGCGACGGCGTTGAGCCCATGGCTGACGTACAGACACAGCACCGCACCGACGATGACGAACGGGACGACCGTGGCGGCGACCTCCAATGGCCTGCCGTCGAGCGCGCCGGCGTCCCAGAATCGCATCGAGTCGAAGGCCCGCGGGTGACGCAGCCGGATGGCGAACGAGATCCCGTCGGCCACCGCGCCTATCGCGACGCCGGCCAACAGCATCCGCACCGGCGTTGCCGTCAGCCGGCCGGACGCGGCCACCCCGTAGACCGCGAGCATCGCCACGAAGGTGCCGAGAAAGGCGAACCAGAGGTAACTCGACAGCGAGTGAAAGCCCAAGAACGCGATCGCCGACACCACGAACAGCCCGGCAACCCCTTCCAGGCCCAAGATCTGACTGTCGGCCAACGGGTTGCGGGTGATGCCCTGGATCAGCGCCCCGGACAGGCCGAGCGCGATGCCGACGACGATGCCCAACACGGTGCGCGGGATGCGCAGTTCATACACGATCCACTGGTTGCCGGTGTCGGTGTAGTCGGTCACGGCGTGCCAGACCGTGGACAGATCGACGGTTTGTGTGCCGACGGCCAGGCTCAGAACGCACACCAGCAGCAGCACCGCAGCACAGAACGCCAGTCCGGCCAGACGCCTGCGCTGCGGGGCACCGAGTTCGGGTTCCGCGGTCGCTATCGCCATGAGCTACAGCTGCCTACAGACCCACGCGCTCGAGCGCCAGGTCGTATTCCTCGGCCGCGGCCTTCGCACTCTTACCCTCGGCCAACGCACGCTCGTAGATGGCTTCGACCTCGACACTGACCGCCTCGTACTTGCGATCCCAGGTCTCGGAGTCGAAGCGCCAATAGCCGACGATGTCGTATTGGTCTGCCACCCAACCATATTCGCTGCGCAGGTACTTGCGGACCATGCGGGTGGCCTGCGCTTCCCCTGCGAACCAGCAGTATCCCCGGCCGCCGGGATGTGGGTGGGCGCGGACCAGCTCGGGCAGCCTGCTGGGGGCGAGTCCGTTCCCGGTGCCGATGGTGACCACGACGGGAATATCGGACCGCTGCGGCAGATAGTTCAGATCGGCGCGGTCGACGACCTCCACGATCGCTGCGGCCTCGGTATCGGCCGGAAGTTCGTCCAGTATGCGGGCCAGTGCCGGAAGGCCGGACAGGTCAGCCACCAGCAGCTGCCATGAGGTGGCCGGCTCGGGTCGGTACCAGCTGCGCGCGTGGTCCACCGCGACCCGCTGGCCCGGGGTCGCCCGCCGTACCCATCGGGTGGCCAGCCCGCGTTCATGCAGGACGAAGTCGCAGGTGACCTCCCGTCCGTCACGGCGACGCACGCTGTAATTGCGGCCCTCGGGTTCACCGTCCATCTCTGGCGGACCGGGCTGCCCCGGCTCGGGAAAGTAGATGCCGAGTGCGGCGTCGCCGGCGTCGGGCAATCCGAGCGAGTCCAGATCCGGCACCTCGAACACCACCCGGCGGATATGTGGGCCGATATCGCTGACTTCGGTGACGATACCCTGCGCGGTTCCCATGCAGTGCAGGCTAACCTAAGCAACGCCGACTCAGGCAGCCGCGCACGCCGACCGGGCTTCGGCAACCGTTCACACAATGTGACACCACACGATGGCGCAGCCTTCCGCGGCCGCGCGCCATCTCAGCGAACCGCCGGTAAGGTGACTTCGCAGTTGGCGCTGTCCCCCACCGCAAGCAGAATCGAAGCCCGCAGGAGGTGGGTCTGAACGCCCCGCTGGTATCGCCCAGGCCGAGCGACGGGTACGACGATCGGTTCACCGAAGTCGACTATCTACGCGGCATGGAACGCCTGGTGCATGCGGTGCAGGAATTGTCACTCGCGCGCAGCCTGTCCGACATCCAGCGGATCGTGCGCACCTCGGCGCGCGAGCTCATCGGCTGCGACGGCACCACCTTCGTGCTGCGCGACGACGGGATGTGTTACTACGCCGACGAGGACGCCCTTGCCCCGCTGTGGAAGGGCGGCCGCTTTCCCATGACGACCTGTATCAGCGGGTGGGTCATGCTCAACCGCGCCGCCGTCGTCATCCCGGACATCTATGCCGATGCCCGTATCCCGCACGCCGCGTACCGCCCGACCTTCGTCCACAGCCTGGTGATGGTACCGATCCGCACACTCGACCCGGTCGGGGCGATCGGCGCCTACTGGGCTCAGGAACGTGCCGCGACCTCACGCGAAGTGTCCCTGTTGCAGGCCCTCGCGGACTCCACTTCGATCGCCATGGAGAACGTGCGTATCTACGCGGAGTTGGAGCAGCGGGTGCGTGATCGCACCGCCGATCTCGAGCGGGCGAACGAGGAGATCCACCAGATGTCCCTCACCGACGACCTGACTGGGCTCACCAATCGCCGCGGCTTCTACCTTCTCGGCGAGTCCGCGCTGCGCGCGGCCCGCCGGAACAACCACCACTGTCTGCTCGCCTATATCGATGTCGACGGGCTCAAACGGGTGAACGACGAGCTGGGACATGACGCCGGCGACTCACTCATCGCCGACGTGGGTGAGGTGCTGCGGACCATGCTTCGCGAGTCGGACATCCTTGCCCGGATAGGTGGTGACGAGTTCTGTGTGCTGGTCACCGAACCCGGCCGAGACACGGCCGGACTCAAGGATCGTCTGGCCGAGGCGTTCGGGACGTTCAACACGACGCAGGCACGCCCCTATCGGTTGTCTGCGAGTGTGGGCCTGGCCCTGACCCATCCGGAGTCCTCACCCACCCTGGATGAACTACTCACCCTCGCCGACGAGCTCATGTACGCGGACAAGAAGGCCGCTGCCGAGTCACGGGCCGGCGGAGTGAACACGGGTTGAGTGGCCGCACACGGGCTTCGGGTCATCCGCGTGCCGAAGTGCCCCCGGCCAGAACGCTGAGGGCACTTCGGTATACGACGGTCGCGCGGCACTACCGCGCGATCAATACCAGACTTTTCGGCCCCCGATCGGGCGCCCGATCTGGCCCAGAACCAATAGCACCAGGCCTACGACCAGAACGATCCAGCCAATGGTGGCGATAACGGCCGGGACCGGCAAAAGATAGCCGATCGCGATGAGGATGATGCCTAAGACGATCACCTGACGCTCCTAAAGTTATTGACGACTCCGACAAAGGATGGGATACCCAGGAGCGGCGGGTTCTAATCCAGCCGTCTCATCCAGCCGCCTGATCTAGACATCGTCAACGACGGCGCGCAGCGCGGGCCGGGGCATGGCGATCGAAGGCAGACCCGACCGTCCGGCCATCAACCGATCGACACCAACTCATCGAGGGGGTCGAACGGCAGGTCCTGATTGGTCGTCGCGGTCACCACCATGTTGGTGAGGGTGATCGAACCGCCGTGATTGTCGAGGAAGGCTGTGTCCGCGGCGTCGCGTCCGGTGGCGATCCGGACCAGCGTCTGGCGCGGCGCCAGGCAGGTGGCATCCACGACGCGCCACTGCCCGTCCACGAAAGCCTCGGCGACGGCGTGAAAATCCATGGGGACGCAACCCGGCGCGTACGCCGCGACCAGGCGGGCCGGGACGTTCACCGCCCGCAGCAGCGCGACGACCAGATGGGCGTAGTCGCGGCACACTCCCGCGCCCGCCAGCAAGGTGTCCTCGGCGCCGTCGATGGGGTCGCTGGATCCGGGCACATAGCTCAAACGGGCCCCGACCCAGGATGAGATCTTGGCCAACAGCGTTGCCTTGTCGCTGAATTGACCGAACTCGAACCCGGCGAAACCGAAGAATTTGTCCGATTCGGCGTATCGGCTCGGCCGCAGATACTGGGACAGGTCGTAATCGGTGACCGGTGCGGGTTCGCTCCGGCCGACGATCGTCGCGGCGTAGTCGACGGTCAGCCAGCCCGCGGCTGCTTCCAGTTTGTGGATCCTGTTGCCGTGTACACCGGTGATCTCCTCCGGACAGACCGACTGTCCGTTCAAGACGAAGGTCAACGACTCCGATACCTGCGCTCCGGGATGCGGAGCGACGGCAATTTGAAACTCCAGGGCAGCCGGGGCGGCGATGTCCACGTCGAGATGGGCTCCGACCTCACGGATGAGAATGCTGATGGTTTCCGCCGATCCATATGTTCACGAGAACTGCTACGGCGGCGTGCCGACAGTGCCACGCCTACATGCTTGATTCCGGCTCACCTTAGCGAGGCGAGCAGTGGCACGCCCGCTACGGACCGATGAAAGAAGGATCGGCCCCGACCTGTGGTCGGGGCCGATCTTCAAAAACAACATCTGACCTGCGCAAACACATTTTCGGAGCGCCAGAGGCGGTCAGGGCACCACTCCTGGCCCAGTGCGATCGCTCTAGCGGATCTTCTCGGGGATGGTGTCGAGCGCATGCAGCACCTGCACGGCGAGCTTGCCGGCGCTGTCGTCATCGAGGGTCGCCGAGGTCAGCAGAGTCTCTTTGACGAGTTCGACGCGCCTTTGGTAGGGCGTACGGATGGTTGTCGGGGCGTTCATGGCGTCCTGTTCCGTCAAGCCTGTTAGGTCAAATATGACACCGCTCAACACTCTCTACGCTACTCCCTGGCGACACTGCATGTGACACATCGCCGACCGGGACCGAGTGCAGTCCCGCCGGCTCATCGAATCAACTGGTACACAGATGATCTCGCGCGAGAACGAATACGTCGCCGGCAGCATCGGTGGGCGCCGGTCAAGTTCCCATCGCCATCAGCGATGGACGCTGTGTGGCCGACGGGCGCTGTATGGCCTCAGACGCATCCACATCGGCTGGTTGCGCCGCAGCCATCATCTTGCTGTGCGCGGAACCAGCCTCCTCACCCGGCGGAATGACCTCCACGATCACGCGTTCCCCGTCCAGCCCGAGAATCTCGATCGTGCCGGCAGGTTGCCGCACATATCCGTCGAGACGAACGGTTCGGCCACCTGTGACGAGCTTGCGTGGCGGCGCCGTCCACTCATTGACGTTGTACAACACTCGCTCGATACGACCGAGACGAACCGACAGCACTGCCAACAGATCAGGCAACTCGGCAGCAAGGTCGCCGTCGTGCGGCCACCACGCCCCGTCCGACCGGCCCTGCGGGGGCGCCTTGGGCTTCAGGCGCAGTCGCGGCGTCTCCGCCGGAACCGTTCCGTTCGAATCATTCTTGCGTGACTGGTGTGACGTCATGACGACGGTCCATTCTTGGCGATCAGCCAGATACTTCGGATCAGCGATGACACGGCTCTAGTTGGCCAGGTGTGCGGGATACCGCCGATATCGTCCAGTATACGCCGAGCGGCAACAGCGCAGCAGACGCAAGGTCCATGACCGCCCCGCCGAGCCGAAGGCCAGACCAAACCTTTTGCAGCACCTATGGTTTCGTCGATGTCAGTTGGCGGACCGGACACCGCGACACGAATGCGGCGATCACACCGCTCGGGACCACAGGGAAACGAATCCGGTTGTGACGGCGCGTTCTCTCCCCTACAGCAAATGACCCCAGCGGCGATGCACCTCGGCGCCACACCCTGGAGGCAGGGTGCCGTCGGCGGCCTCTATCAGCGCGGTGGCGAGGTCGATCGCCTTCACCCGTGATTCGCGCACCGCATCACCGAAGTCCGTGAGCGCGTCGTCCTGCGAGCAATTGCACAAGGCCATCAGCACCCCGATCGCAATCTCGACCTGTCGGCGCTCTTCAATCCCGGCAATCAGATCGGACAACGTGAACGTTGCAGCGACCCCGGGCTCCACCCACCCGGTGCCGCCGTCACTCGAAACGAGGTCAGCGATTGCGGGCTCGCTCGGCGGAACGGAGTTCGGTCATGCGTGCCCCCTGTGATGAGATGCCGCTCATCGTAGACAGGTGAATCGGCAACTGGTTCCGCTTCGCCGGATCTCGCGGCGGAGGGATGATCGACTTCAGTTCGCGGATTGCCATCACGACCACGCCGTCACCTGTACGCTGAACGGCTGAATATGTTCTGGCACTGTTCTTCTCGCTGACCATCGGTTCCATTGCGACCAGACCGTTAGAGTGACGGTGTGCCCACGTACCCGCAGTCCATCGCCGCACAGCTCGCGGCGCTGGTGGCTGAGGTCCATCGTGGTACCGCACCGGAGGCCGCCGGACTTCGCGATCTGATCGACAGCGCATGCCAACACGTGGCCGGCGCCCAGTATGCGGGCATCACGGTGGCCGACCGTGCGGCCGGCATCACCACGGTGGCGGCTTCGCATCGTTATCCCGCGCTGTTGGACGAGATCCAGCAGCGCTACCAGGAAGGCCCCTGTGTCTCGGCCGCCTGGGAGCACGCCACGATGCACATCCACGACCTCGAGACGGATCATCGCTGGCCCCGCTACCGCCACGATGCGTTGAGCCAAAGTCCCATCCGCTCGGTGATGGCCTTCGAGTTGTTCGCCGACGGTCCCACGATGGGTGCCTTGAACTTTTACGCCGAACAGCCGCACGCGTTCGACGACGAATCAATCGAACTCGGACTGATCTTCGCCACCCACGTTTCGTTCGCATGGGCAGTCGTACGGCGTCAGGAGCAATTTCGCAGCGCACTGGCCAGCCGCGACCTCATCGGTCAGGCAAAGGGCATGATCATGGAGCGGTATCGCGTCGATGCCGTCCGCGCTTTCGAACTGCTGAAGAGCCTGTCCCAGATATCGAACAGCAAGGTGGTCGACGTCGCGCAGGCACTGATCGCCGCCGAATTCCCACCACCGGCCTACCGCCGGTGACGAGTAGCCTGCAAAGAGGGCACGTGAATCGAGGGACGATGATGGCGAAGTGCATCGCGGTTCTCCACGGCTCGGGCGCGGTGGCCTGACGGTGGCCACCATCGAGGAATCGCTGCTGGCTGCAATGGGTGACCATCGCGGCTCGGCTGCCGCGGATCGGCTGTGCGAGTCGTGTGTGGCACTACTGGGCATCGACGCCGCGGCGATATCCCTGGTGTTCGACGGCACCAATCACGGGACGCTCGGCGCCAGCGGTGCCGCGGCCCGCCGGTACGACGAAGCGCAGTTCACCTACGGTGAAGGACCTTGCCTGGACGCCGTCGCCCGCCGCGCGCCGGTGGTGTCCGTCGATCTGGCTGATCCTTCCGAAATTCGTTGGCCTGCATACGGTCCGGCAATGCTCGCCAATCGCATACATGGGGTCTACGCCATGCCGATCGTGGTGGCGGGCGAGTTCGTCGGTGCCTTGGACTTCTTCCAGGCAGACCCGATCGGGTTGGCGCCCCAGCAGGTGGCCGGAGTGGTGGCGGCCGCCGAACTGGCGCGGATCCCGATGCTTGATCTGCTCGATCGGAAGCTGCACGACGCGGCCGTCATCCCCGGGAGCGACGCGTGGTCGGAGTTCAACGTGCTGACCCGGGCGGAGGTGAGCCAGGCCACCGGCATGATCATGGCGCAACTCAATATCCCGGCCCACACTGCGCTCGTTCGGCTGCGGGCACATGCGTACGCGACCAATCGCAGCGCCACCGAGGTGGCCCGCGACATTCTGGCCCGGCGACTGCGACTGGAGGCCGACTGATGACCGGCGCGGGAAGGGACCTGTCATGACCGAGGCACCGCGGGAGACCCGCGTTCTCGAAGCAGTGGTGTCGTTGGTGGACAGCCTGCTCGATGATTTCGACCTAGTCGAGAACTTGACCGACCTCACCCACCGTTGCGCGGCGCTTCTCGACGTGGATGCGGCCGGTCTGCTGCTCGCCGACCCGCACCGGCAGTTGCACCTGATGGCCGCCACCTCAGAGCAGTCCAGCGATCTGGAGCTGTTTCAACTGCAGGCCGAGGAAGGTCCCTGCCTGGACTGCTTTGCCGGCGGACGACCCGTTTCGGTCCCGGATCTTCCTCTCCAGGCGCACAGGTGGCCACGGTTCGTGCCGGCAGCCACCGAGGCCGGATTCGCGTCCGTCCATGCCGTACCGATGCGCGCGGCCGGCACGGTGTTGGGCGCACTCGGGTTGTTCGGTGCCGACACCGGCGACCTCAACGAGGCCGACCTGCTGGTGGCCCAGACGCTGGCCCACGTCGCGTGCGTGGCGATCCTGCAGGATCACGCACCCACGCCGGCGACCGTGGTGCCACGCTTGCAGACTGCGTTGACCAGTCGCGTCGTGGTGGAGCAGGCCAAGGGTTTCCTGTCCGAGCGGCTGCACGTCTCGGTCGAGAACGCGTTCGGCCTGCTGCGCGGCTACGCACAGGCCCACCGGGTTCACCTGACCGCGGTGGCGCGCAGTGTGATCAGCGACCCCGACGCCCGCGAGACCATTCTGTCCACGATCGGTGCCGCAACCGCGCCGTCGGCCTGACACGGGGTGTCCACACAAGGAATCCGCCAGGTGTTGCTTGTGCGTCGTCGGCTCACTGACGCCGAGGTGTGAGCTCGGAGTAGACCTGGCGGAACTTTCCGCTGAGCGGATGCGGCGCGGGCAACTCGTCCGCCTTCTCAATCGTGATCGTGGTCGCCCCGTGAGCAGACAAGAAGGCCGCCAATCGGTTTCGTAACTCTGCCCATACCACTTCTTGATCGTCGCCGTCCTTCACGCGCAGACGCACCGTCAGACTCAACGGTGTGCGTTGAATGAGCTGGCAGCCAGCCACGCCGGGAGTTTCTTCGGCCACTGTCGCGATGGCCAGTGGAAGGATCTGGACCTCGTGGCCCTGCGGTGTGGGAAACGTCAGGATGTCGTCGGTGCGACCGACCACGTCAATCGACGGAAAAGGGCTCCCGCAGATGCACGGGACTGCATCCATCGTCACTCGGTCGCCCATGTGGTAGCGGATGATCGGTTGAATCCTGTTGGCCAGATTGGTGATCAGCACACCGTCGGAGAGATGCCCAGCCGGAACGGGACGGTTGCCCGCGTCGACGGGTTCGACGATGTACCAGTCGCTGTTGATGTGCAGCCGTTGCGCGGTGCATTCGTAGGTCAGGCCGACAGCTTCGGAAGATCCGTAGTAATTGCCCACCCGACAGTCGAACGCCGTGCCGATCAGCTGACGTTTGGCGGGCGCCAGCGTCTCGCCGGCGGCGTTGATCAGCACAGGGTGGATATGTAGCCGCCCGGCTCGCTGCTCGTGGGCCAGCGTTTCCAGCGCGCTGGGGTAGCCGCCGAGTACGACAGGTGCAAAGGCATTCAGGTCTGAAACCAGTTCGGCAAGCGGTTCCAGGGCTGAGAAGATGCGCTGCATTCTCCTTCGCGACGGAATCTTCCGGATGCGTCGAGCCATCATCGTGTTGCCGAGAAAGTGCCCTCCGGTGACGAAAACCGCGGCAAGTCGGCCACGCCCGCGCACCAGCGCCCACGCCAGTCCCCGCGAATGCCAAAACACCGACAGAGATCGGACGTACCCCAACACGTTGTAGACAACCAGCGCGGTGTGATCGTGCAGCAGGATCGCCGGAATGCCGGTTGCTCCGGACGTCGTACACACCACATATCGATCCAGAAAGTCGCGCCCGACGTTGCCCGAATCGGCAAGGAACACCTCGATTCGTGCCTTGGTCACCGCCGGGTCGGTCACCCAGTCATCGAAGTGGCTCATCAGCTCGGCCTTGGTGACCACGGGCAATTCACCGATGCCGGAGAGTAATTCAGGCACATTGCGGTAGATGCGGCCGTAATATGTGGAGTGCGCCCGAGCGTAGGCGACGATCTTTTGCAGGCGCTGTCGCTGACGTCGTTCGATGCCCGCTCGCCCCTCACGGATGCAACGATGGGCGTCCCACGACACACCGGCATACGTCAGCCCGCACACGTGCGCTATCCGTCTTCCCTCAACTGAGCAGTACGTGGGGTCTGCGAGAGCACGCCCAGGACCCGCGGTGGCGGGGTGACCAACACCGTCTGGCGCTCCCCTCGCAGTTCTGCGGCGAGATCATGTTCGAGTGCCGGCAGCGTCAATCCTCGACGCTTCAGCTCCCTACCGAGCGCCGCGATGAACAGGCCCTCGCCGCTGCGGCGACACCCCAGAACGGCACGCTCGTTCATCACATCTCGCGTCAGCGCCGTCGCCGGGCAGGTGGCGACCACCTCCAGCGAAGCGCGCATGTCGAGGGTGGTGCACACCCCGCACGACGGCGAGGCGCCGATCCCGACGATGCCGGCTACCGTGATGCCCGCCCGTTCATAATCGGCCACATCGTGTGCGACCCGCCACGCCAGACGCCGGTAAACGGCCTTGGTCCACCAGAGGAACACGGTGAGCAATCCACCGCGCAGTGCATACAGCGGTCGGCCTTTGGAGTGGTAGAGCCGCAGGCTGCGGCGTTTGAGCACGCCGCCCCACGCCAGCCGCTCCGGGCACGGCAGTTGATGAATGCCATAGCCCGAAGTGATCAGCTCATCGATGAGCTCGGCCACCCCCCCCCCCCCCCCCCCCCCCGGGCCGGGTAGCTCCACCGGCGTAACGGGTGTTCTCGTTCAAAAGGCAGTGCGATATCAAGACGACGCGGCGACTGCGTTCGTCGCGTAGCTGGTCGAGCAGTAGCCGGGCCGGCTCTGGGGCTTTCGACACGGATCAGTGGGTCACGAGCGACGGGCCACCAGCACCCTCAGATTGCTTGCTCTGTCCTTCGGTCGCCGCGGTCGGCGGTTCCTGCAGCTGCGCTCGCGCGTTGGAGGTCCAGCCAACGTACCCGAGTGCCAGACTGACGGCTGAGTAGACAGCGGCCTCGGTCCACATGTATCCGACACCCCACCTCCTGCCGAGGAAGACTGGCTCGTCGACGATGCCCCGTGACGTGGCCACGGCATATGCGGCGTGCGCGTATGCCAGCGCCGCGAACGATCCGGAGAAGAATTTGCACACTTCGCGGTTCATGATGTTCCCTTTCCCTGTTTCAGGCGATGGACCGCCGTCGGGATCGATGCGGCGTGAGCGCTTCCGCGATCCGGATCTGCCCGCCCTTGTCGCGTCGCTTTTCACCGCCGGCGACCTGCATTTGCCAATTCAGCCTGGACTTCCCCACGCCCCGGCGGCTAGGGACAGAAGTCCCTAGCCGCTGGGGATTCCGGCCATCAGGGAGCCGGTTCAGGACTTTTGGCACTAGCTCGACAGGTCGAGGGCTGGCTTGACTTGCGGCAGTGCCGGTGCGAAGGAGTCAGTTCATGTCGATTGCGACGAAGGCGGCCGCCGTGACCACGGCCGGAGCATTGCACCACCTGCCGGTGGCGCACGTGGAGAGAGCCTCGGAACAACTGCCCCCAGGGCTTCGCACCGTGCTTCTCCCGGGGCAATGACGAGCGCCGAGTGCGATTCGTCGGCCACCGTTGCCGACGTGGTCAGCGGGTTGACGTCGGAGCAGGCCGCGATCCGGCTGGCGGCCGACGGACCGAATGAGTTACCGACCGCCAAGCAGCGCAACATATTCCGGGAAGCCTGGAGCGTAATCCGTCAGCCGATGCTCCTGCTTCTACTGGCCGCGGGCACGGTCAATTTCCTGCTGTCCGACCCGCTCGACGGCGCGATGTTGATGGCCTTCGTGATCGTGGTGATCACGATCACGATCTACCAGGAGCACAAGACACAACGGGCCTTGGCCGCGCTGAGGGAATTGTCGTCGCCACGGGCGCTGGTGGTCCGAGACGGCGAGCAACGACGCGTCACAGGCCGGGAGGTGGTGCGGGGCGACCTGCTGCTGCTGGCCGAGGGCGATCGGGTGCCCGCCGACGCGGCGTTGGTCGAATGCGCCAACTTCTCGGTCGATGAATCAGCGCTGACCGGAGAGTCCGTGCCGGTCCGGAAGGTGGCGATCGAGCCTTCAGCGCTCTCGACGACCATGGGGCGGGCTGGTGGCGACGCGACACCCTGGGTGTTCTCCGGGACCCTGGTGGTCAAAGGGCACGCCCTGGCCGTCGTCAACGCAACCGGCGTGAACACCGAGTTGGGAAAGATCGGCGCTGCGCTGCGGACCATCGAGCCGCAGCGCACCCCGCTACAACGCGAAATAGACCGGTTGGTAAGGGTATTGGCCGGCTTCGGCGCGGCTGCCGCGATTGTCGTGGTCACCGTCTATGGGTTGACTCGCGGCAACTGGCTGGCCGGGCTGCTGGCCGGCATCGCGACCGCGATGTCGCTGCTGCCCGAGGAGTTTCCGGTCGTGCTGACCGTATTCATGGCACTCGGCGCGTGGCGGATGTCGCGCAAGCATGTCCTCACGCGCCGGCCCCCGGTGGTCGAGACACTGGGATCGGCGACCGTCTTGTGCGTGGACAAGACCGGCACCTTGACGTTGAACCAGATGACGGTGCAGCAACTGATCGTCGACGGACAGACGTTCACCTGTGATGAGCACCCACTTCCTGAGGTGTTTCACCCCATCGTGGAGTTCTCCGTGCTCGCCTCCCCGATCGATCCCTTCGATCCCATGGACAAGGCGTTCAAGCAGCTCGGTGAGCGGTACCTGTCGGGGACCCCGTACCTGCACACCGATTGGGAACTGGTCCGGGAATACCCACTATCCGAACGACTGTTGGCGCTCTCACACGTGTGGCGCTCACCGACTCAGGACCACTTCGTCATCGCCGCCAAGGGTGCGCCCGAAGCGATCGCCGATCTGTGTCACCTCGACGGCGACCGACTTGCGGCGCTCACCACGCACGTAGAGCACACCACCGCCGGCGGCCAGCGTGTACTTGCCGTGGCCTGCGCACGATTCGACGCCGACGATGCGCTGCCCGCTCAGCAGCACGATTTCGAATTCGAGTACCTGGGATTGGTCGGCCTGCAAGACCCGGTTCGCCCCGGCGTAGCCGACGCCGTCGCCGAATGCCGACGCGCAGCGATCCGGACCATCATGATCACCGGTGACTATCCCGGCACCGCGCTGGCCATCGCCCGCGAGATCGGGCTCGATGTCAGCGCCGGGGCCATCACCGGCGCTGAACTGCAGGGGATGTCCGAAGGTGAACTGGCCCAGCGGATTCAGTCGACGAATGTGTTCGCCCGGATGGTGCCCGAGCAGAAGCTTCAGCTCGTCCGGGCACTGCAGGCCAACGGCGAGGTGGTCGGAATGACCGGGGACGGGGTCAACGACGCTCCCGCGCTACGCGCCGCCGACATCGGCATCGCGATGGGTGCCCGCGGCACCGACGTCGCCCGGGAATCTGCCGCATTGGTGATCACCGACGATGATTTCAGCTCGATCGTGGGCGGCGTACGTCAGGGCCGTGGCATCTTCGGCAACTTGCGCAAGGCCATGTCCTACGCCATCGCGGTGCACGTACCGATCGTGGGCATGTCTCTCATACCGGTGTTCATCGCGGACTGGCCCCTCGTCCTGCTGCCCGTCCAGATTGCGTTCCTCGAGCTCATCATCGATCCGGCCTGCTCGGTGGTCTTCGAGGCCGAGCAGATCGATCCGAACATCATGGAATCACCGCCACGCGGACTGCATGAGCCGATGTTCGACAGGCAGGTGCTGGCCGTCGCTGCGCTACAGGGCTTGTCGGTATTGGTCGCCACCGTCGCGGTGTATCTGTGGGCCGTCCTCGGCGGCCAACCCGACGACGTGGCCCGCTCGGTCACCTTCGCCACGCTGGTCATCGGCAATCTGGCGCTCATCCTGGTGAATCGCTCGTGGCGACTACCGGTGTGGCGGACCTTCCAACAGCGGCGCAATCCGATGGTGAAGTGGATTCTAGGCGGGGCCGCGCTGCTACTCGCCGCTGTTCTCTCCGTTCCAGGATTGCGCCATGCCTTCAACTTCGGTCCCGTCTCGCTCGCCCAGTGGGGCGCGGCGATCGTGGCCGGGATGATCGGCGTCGCCTGGTTCGAGGTCTACAAGGTGGTCATCGCACATCGCCACGCGCAACTGCGGGACAACGCGGATAGGCCATCGTGACCGGCCCGGGGATCGCGGTCGGACTTCAGCTGGGCACTCAACCCCCGCTCGGCGTCACCCGTGCGTTCTTGCTCGGGGCGCGCGCGATGCGGCTGGACTCGGTGATGCTCATCGACCACTTCCAGAACATCTTCCCGAGCGCGATCTGGGATGAGGACCTGACCTGGCTGGCCAGGCAACGTCGCACACCGCACGAGTTCTTCGACTACCAGGTGCTGCTCGGCTACCTCGCATCGCGGATGGGGCGACTGCGTCTGGGCGTCGGGGTGACCGAGCCGATCCGGCGTCATCCGGTACTGATCGCGCAGGCCATGATGACGCTGTCGCACCTCACCCAGAGAGCTCCGATCCTCGGCATCGGTGCCGGGGAGCGGATGAACATCGACCCCTATGGTCTGGACGCCTCCGATCCGGTCACCCGCTTGGAGGAGGCACTCCAGATCATTCGACTGTGCCTGAGCTCCAATGAACCAATCACTTTTTCCGGCAAGCATTTCCGCCTCGACCATGCACGCATGGAGCTCAAACCCGCGCGGGGCAGGACACCACAGATCTGGGTCGCCGGGCACGGTGCGCGCATGCTCGGGTTGACCGGACGCTACGGGGACGGGTGGTACCCGACTGCCGTGGTGTCGCCACATGAGTACGCGACCAAACTCGCGACCGTACGAGCCGCGGCACGCGACGCCGGGCGCGACCCCGCCGCGATCACGCCCGCACTACATCGCTTCGCGGTGATCGCTCACACCGAGCACGAAGCCCGGGCCATGCTCGAGACGAAGGCGATCCGCTCGCTGGGCCTCATGGCGCCCGCCGAGGTGTGGCGCCAAGCCGGCGCCGCGCACCCGTTCGGCGAGCACTTCAACGCCCTCGTCGAGTTCGTGCCCGACCGCTACGACCGTCGGACCATCGACGAGGCCATCGCCGCCGTACCAGCCACCCTCATGGCCGAGGGCCCCCTGCTCTGGGGAACTCCCCCACAGGTGGCGGCCAAGTTGCGGGCATTCGGCGATTCCGGGCTGCGCCACGTAGTCCTCGCGCCCGTCTCCGGCCTGGTGTCCAAACACGCAGCCCTCTACGGACTTTGGGCCGCCGGGCGAATCGCGCGATCGTTGCGCGGAACCCCAAGTCGCCTCACCGGCGATGCTCGGCGACCGCTTGCCGCACCGCGGGCACGACCTCCTCGGCGAAGCGTCGCGTCTGAGTGAAGTCGTCGTCGGGCGCACCGAAGATGAAGGTGTCCATTCCGCTCTCGACGGCGAGCGTCGTCAGGTTGTCGGTCCACTGCGACAGCGGTCCCCGGAACGGATCTCCGGATGCATCTGTGCCGATCTCGCCGAACACGTTGTAGGCCCGCACGATCGAACTTGGATTGCGGCCCACCTCGGCGGCACCGCGGTCGATCTGGGCGTTCATTGCCGGAAGTGCCGTTGGCGGGAAGTAGGAGTTCGACGGAAGCCACCCGTCTGCATGGCTGCCGAGGTAGCGCAGCAGCTTTGGTCCGCCGACGCCCAGCCAGATCTGCATGTCGTGGGCCGGCTGCGGCCCCGGGTGTAGACCCTTGAGCCGGTAGAACTCCCCGCCGTAACTGACAGACCGCTGCCCCGACCACATCAGCCGCGTCACCTCGACGGCGTCGCGCAACGCCTGGGCGGCCTCCCCCGGCGAGCGCCGCGGACCACCCATGGCAACGACGGCGTCCCAGAACGCCCCGGCTCCCAGAGCCAGTTCCATCCGGCCGCCGGAGATGACATCCAGGCTCGCCGCCGCCTTGGCGATGACGGCGGGATTGTGCAGCGGCAGGTTGGCCACGTCGGGTACCACCCGCACCCGTTCGGTGCGCGCCAGCAGCGTCGCCATGAACGCCCAGGCGTCAAGGAAGTGCTTCTGATACGGATGGTCCTGTACCCCAATGAAGTCCAGGTGTTCGTCGGCGAGATCGGCGATCGCATAACTGTTGTCGAGGAGGTCTGGACTGGGGGTCACGAACACCCCGAAACGGAGCTCTCGTCCATAGTCGGTCATATCGGGTCCCCGTTCCGTTCCGTGCGCATCATCGCATCCACCCGCCGGCCACGTCGAGCGTCGATCCGGTGATGGAGGAAGCGTTCTGCGACAGCAGGAACGCGACCTTGACAACCTCGCCACGAGTCAAACCGGCATCACTGCTACCGCCTCACCCACACCAGAGCCGGCCACGACCCACACTGAGCCACTATTCCCTATTGCACAGCGTGGGACTCATCGCATCAAATCCGCCACCCGCAGCGTTGCATCCTTGGCCTGATCGATCACGTACTCATCGCCGATGAATTGCACCTTGAACGTTGGAGTGAAATAGGTCAAGTTCACCTCGCAACCTGGCTCGTACCGCTCAGCGCTGCCGTCATAGATGACGAAGACCGCATCCGAACGTTCCTGGCCGTCTGGCTTGGCCAGCGAGTACACCGGCATCATGGAAGTGGACGGATCCCAGACTCCCTTCTGGTCGTATATCTCCTGCACATCGATCGGGCCATATTTCGCTCCGATGAGAATGCTCTTTCCTGTTGGCTTGTCTTCCCACCGACACATGGCACCGTTTTCGATGTCCTCTTGGGTTCGGTTTAGGTTGACCGGTTCCAGGTTGGCGACTAGGCCGTGAAGCGCATCGCCAATCTGCGCGCAAGTCGGCAGGTCGGGTGCGCTCACGGCCGGCTGGTCGCCACCGCCGGAGTTGTTGTCACCGCAACTCGTGGCCATAAGGACCGCTCCAATCATGATCAAGGCGAGGATGCTGTTGCGTAGCGTGTTGCGTTGGGTGGCGGACATGTCTATGCGCACCCTCTCGGAGCAGACGAAGGGTAGGCGGTGATGATCTTCCCGCCGCCACCGTCAATTATGACGTTCGCCCACAGTGTTTTCCCGGTCAGTTCTCCGTTTTTGAGGATGTTCTTCTCAAAGAGCAGGTAGCCGATGACGAATGTCCCGTTGGACTCTGCGTAGCAGACGGTCATCGGGTGTTGCAGCGCAACTTCGATGCTGTGATCAGCGTTGTCACGCCAATTGTATCTACCGTCGATTCGATCCCAATCGCCTTCGTGGCCGTCGGCTATGTGGCGGTACCCGTTTTTAAGATCTCCGCAATACAGGGTGGAGGTGCCTTCGACCATGGCGTGGCCGGGGGTGTTGATGGGTGCGCGGGCGAAGGTGCGCACGGTCTTGTCTTCCGGTGAGGTGCGCCCGCATGCTCCCCAGGTCTGTTGTTCGGAAACATTGGGGGTTTTTGGTCCGCTTGTGCAGGCTTGTTGCAGCGCCGCGATATCGGCAGCTTGCGGACCACCCTGGGGCTGACCACCAGGGTTCATCAACGCCGCAGGATCGTCCGAATGCGCCAGACCGAGGGCGTGGCCGAGTTCATGGGCCAACACCGACGCCAACTCCTGCACAGACAAGTTGTCCGGATTGACCCGTATTCGCGCAGGGGTCGTATCGCTGCCGGAGGTGTATTCGGCGATGCCCACCGTGGGATCGCGGGAGAACTCGATCACCACCGTCGGTGAGGCTCCGGTCGCGCTGGCCTCAGTGATGGGAACCGAGCCCGCATTCACCCATTCCTGAGCAGCCTGCCCCGCGGCCGCCGCCGCCTCGGGGCTCGCCGCGTACACCACTTGCCCGTTGGTCACCGCTGACGTGTTCAGGGTGCAGTCCGACTGCCGGTCTTGCTCGGGTTGTGACGACTGTTGAGGTTCTGCCGTTGCCGATGGCTGCGGAACATCCCGCTGGCTCTGCTGCACCTGCGCCTGGGATGGCGCCGACTGGAGCGGTCGGTCGTAATCCGGCGGCTGGGTGCCGTGTACCGGCTGCTGGCGCTGTGGGTAGGACTGTTGCGGGTACTGCGCAGCCTCGCTGTAGTCGGGCGCGTGCACGGACGGCGAGTTGATGTCCACGCCGTAGTCAGACTGACCCGGCGCGGGATAAGAGCCGCCGTTGTATGCCCCTGGCGGACTGGGCATCCCGGGTGGCTGGAATTGGCCGCCGTTGCCTCCGTCACCGCCTGGCCCTCCAGTGGGGCCGGTTGGATCAGCGGTCGCCCCGGGCAGTGCCGATATCGTTGACCCCCCATGGTCGTTGGTGGTGGTGATGACCGCAGCGAGAAACACAGCAAGGAGCGCCGGGACTACGAACAGCCGTCGATAGCGCGGCGGGATCGACGTCAACCGTCGCCTCATGGCCGCCATCGCCGGCCATCCCACTCGTTGAACGACTCTGGATGCCTGCTCGCGCGCCCAGCGGTGACCAGTCGACTCATGGTGCTCCGCCGGTCATGTTGGTTTTGGTCCAGGTGACGTAGTCGGCGGCGGCACGGGTGCAGGCGTCGTAGTCGTCTCCGGTTTGACCGAACACGGTGGTGCACTGGATCGACATGTGCGCCAACAAGCGGTTGTTGCAGGAGTCCACCGACGTGTAGGCCGGGGCGGTGGTCAGGCATTGCTGCTGTGTCACACACGCCGCCGCGAAGTTCGCGGCCCGGCCGTCAGCGCTGGTGTAGGCATCAGGGCCGCCGGTGCAGTGCCCGTCAATCGGTGCGACTGACACGTTGACCCCGGCCGGCATTCCGGTCCAGTTGGGGTTGGGCGCACCCGTGGTCGGCACATCGGAAGCGCGGTAGGACAGGGCAATGGTGACCGGGAAAGCAAAAATGTTCGCGGGCCCCAGATCGATGGTCAGATTCGACTGTCCCGGTGGAAAGCCCGGCCCCAACGTCGGTGTCACCGACAAAGGTGCCTGGTGAGCGTCGGTGGCCGTAGGGATCGAGAAGGTGCCGATCACCCGCGATGGGTTACCAGGAACAGCATCGGTCTCGACCAACACCACGTTGGGGCCTTGGCGCAGATGCGTCGCCGCCGGGAGTTTGATCCCGAACGGGATGGTCGAGGCGGAGAACACCGTCTTGCGGGTCACCGTGATATCCACTCCGCCACCGGCATAGGGCACCACGGTGTAGTCGACATCGGGTGAGCCGTACACCCCGTCCCCGCCGGGCAGCCACGCCGCCGGACCCAGCGTCACCTCTCCGGGCAGGTGGATGGATATCTGGCGGTTGGGGTGCGCGGTCGGGGCGAAGATGCCGTCTTTGGCCCACATCGGCACCGTCGCCTCACCGCGTTCGGCTTGGGCGGCCAACGGTGGTTCCAGCCCGGCGGT